>NZ_CP168020.1:0-4800000 GCF_047302525.1 Paenibacillus taichungensis
CCGGCCAAGAAAACACGAGAAACACGGTGCGGCAAGCGAATGAGATAAGCTTCGAAAGAAACTTGAAAAAAGAGCTTGCAAAGTTGGTTCGGATGTGATAAGATATAAAAGTTGCTGAGGTGAACAACACAGGCAATGAAACAAGTTTGATCTTTGAAAACTGAACAACGAGTGAGTAAACATTCTGCTTGCAGAATGAACGCGAAAGTTCGAGACAAGCCTTGGCTTGAATTGACTGGAGCATAAATGAGATTTTTAATCTCGTCAGTTTCAAAATGAGCATATCGCTCTTTTCAATACTTTATTGGAGAGTTTGATCCTGGCTCAGGACGAACGCTGGCGGCATGCCTAATACATGCAAGTCGAGCGGACTATCAGAGAAGCTTGCTTCTCTGATAGTTAGCGGCGGACGGGTGAGTAACACGTAGGCAACCTGCCCTCAAGTTTGGGACAACTACCGGAAACGGTAGCTAATACCGAATAGTTGTTTTCTTCACCTGAAGAGAACTGGAAAGACGGAGCAATCTGTCACTTGGGGATGGGCCTGCGGCGCATTAGCTAGTTGGTGGGGTAACGGCTCACCAAGGCGACGATGCGTAGCCGACCTGAGAGGGTGATCGGCCACACTGGGACTGAGACACGGCCCAGACTCCTACGGGAGGCAGCAGTAGGGAATCTTCCGCAATGGGCGAAAGCCTGACGGAGCAATGCCGCGTGAGTGATGAAGGTTTTCGGATCGTAAAGCTCTGTTGCCAGGGAAGAACGCTTGGGAGAGTAACTGCTCTCAAGGTGACGGTACCTGAGAAGAAAGCCCCGGCTAACTACGTGCCAGCAGCCGCGGTAATACGTAGGGGGCAAGCGTTGTCCGGAATTATTGGGCGTAAAGCGCGCGCAGGCGGTCATTTAAGTCTGGTGTTTAATCCCGGGGCTCAACCCCGGATCGCACTGGAAACTGGGTGACTTGAGTGCAGAAGAGGAGAGTGGAATTCCACGTGTAGCGGTGAAATGCGTAGATATGTGGAGGAACACCAGTGGCGAAGGCGACTCTCTGGGCTGTAACTGACGCTGAGGCGCGAAAGCGTGGGGAGCAAACAGGATTAGATACCCTGGTAGTCCACGCCGTAAACGATGAGTGCTAGGTGTTAGGGGTTTCGATACCCTTGGTGCCGAAGTTAACACATTAAGCACTCCGCCTGGGGAGTACGGTCGCAAGACTGAAACTCAAAGGAATTGACGGGGACCCGCACAAGCAGTGGAGTATGTGGTTTAATTCGAAGCAACGCGAAGAACCTTACCAGGTCTTGACATCCCTCTGATCGGTACAGAGATGTATCTTTCCTTCGGGACAGAGGAGACAGGTGGTGCATGGTTGTCGTCAGCTCGTGTCGTGAGATGTTGGGTTAAGTCCCGCAACGAGCGCAACCCTTGATCTTAGTTGCCAGCACTTCGGGTGGGCACTCTAAGGTGACTGCCGGTGACAAACCGGAGGAAGGTGGGGATGACGTCAAATCATCATGCCCCTTATGACCTGGGCTACACACGTACTACAATGGCCGGTACAACGGGCTGTGAAGCCGCGAGGTGGAACGAATCCTAAAAAGCCGGTCTCAGTTCGGATTGCAGGCTGCAACTCGCCTGCATGAAGTCGGAATTGCTAGTAATCGCGGATCAGCATGCCGCGGTGAATACGTTCCCGGGTCTTGTACACACCGCCCGTCACACCACGAGAGTTTATAACACCCGAAGTCGGTGGGGTAACCGCAAGGAGCCAGCCGCCGAAGGTGGGATAGATGATTGGGGTGAAGTCGTAACAAGGTAGCCGTATCGGAAGGTGCGGCTGGATCACCTCCTTTCTATGGAGAATCGTTTCCCGAGTGGAAACATTCAAATACGCAGCTTAGCTGCAAAACTACTCACTCGTTGCTCAGTTTTGAGAGCTCAAACTCTCAAACAGCTTGCTTTTGCATGGAGCTTGTTCTTTGAAAACTAGATATCGAAACGAAATTTTGCGATTTAGAACATTCCTTTTTAAGCTGAACTTGTGTTAAACAAGTTTCAATAAAAACGGTAGATTGCATGAGCGAGTGATCGAAATGGAACGACTTTTGGCTTTGCGCAAGCAAAACAAGGGAAGAGACAGCTCGAACACGAGCGATATGGTTAAGCTACTAAGAGCACACGGAGGATGCCTAGGCGCTAGGAGCCGATGAAGGACGTGGCGAACAACGAAACTGCCTCGGGGAGCTGTAAGCAAGCTTTGATCCGGGGGTGTCCGAATGGGGAAACCCAGCTGGGGTAATTTCCAGTTACTCATAACTGAATACATAGGTTATGTAGAGGCATACCAGGGGAACTGAAACATCTAAGTACCTTGAGGAAGAGAAAACAATAGTGATTCCGTCAGTAGCGGCGAGCGAACGCGGAGAAGCCCAAACCAGAGAGCTTGCTCTTTGGGGTTGTGGGACATCTCACATGGAGTTACAAAGGAACCGGTTAAGCGAAGAGGTCTGGAAAGGCCCGCCAAAGAAGGTAAAAGCCCTGTACTTGAAAGTTGGTTCTCTCCGAGATGTATCCCGAGTAGTGCGGGGCACGTGAAACCCCGTATGAATCCGGCAGGACCATCTGCCAAGGCTAAATACTTCCTAGCGACCGATAGTGAAGCAGTACCGTGAGGGAAAGGTGAAAAGCACCCCGGAAGGGGAGTGAAATAGAACCTGAAACCGTGTGCTTACAAAAAGTCAGAGCCCGTTTTAGGGGTGATGGCGTGCCTTTTGTAGAATGAACCGGCGAGTTACGTTCCCGTGCAAGGTTAAGGTGAAGAGCCGGAGCCGCAGCGAAAGCGAGTCTGAATAGGGCGACTTAGTACGTGGACGTAGACCCGAAACCGGGTGATCTACCCCTGTCCAGGGTGAAGGTGCGGTAACACGCACTGGAGGCCCGAACCCACGCATGTTGAAAAATGCGGGGATGAGGTGGGGGTAGCGGAGAAATTCCAATCGAACTCGGAGATAGCTGGTTCTCCCCGAAATAGCTTTAGGGCTAGCCTCGGAAAACAGAGTCGTGGAGGTAGAGCACTGATTGGGTGCGGGGCCCGCAAGGGTTACCAAGCTCAGTCAAACTCCGAATGCCATAGACTTACTTCCGGGAGTCAGACAGTGAGTGCTAAGATCCATTGTCAAAAGGGAAACAGCCCAGACCATCAGCTAAGGTCCCCAAGTGTGTGTTAAGTGGGAAAGGATGTGGAGTTGCACAGACAACCAGGATGTTGGCTTAGAAGCAGCCACCATTGAAAGAGTGCGTAATAGCTCACTGGTCGAGTGACTCTGCGCCGAAAATGTAACGGGGCTAAACACACCACCGAAGCTATGGCTTGATGCTTTGCATCAGGGGTAGGGGAGCGTTGTATAAGGGTTGAAGGTGTACCGTAAGGAGCGCTGGACATTATACAAGTGAGAATGCCGGTATGAGTAACGAAAAGATCAGTGAGAATCTGATCCGCCGAAAGCCTAAGGGTTCCTGAGGAAGGCTCGTCCGCTCAGGGTAAGTCGGGACCTAAGGCGAGGCCGAAAGGCGTAGTCGAAGGACAACAGGTCGAAATTCCTGTACCACCGTAAGCCGTTATGAGCAATGGGGGGACGCAGCAGGGTAGTGACGCGGACTGATGGATGTCCGTCTAAGCAGTGAGGCTGATGTGTAGGCAAATCCGCACATCATTAAGGCTGGGCTGTGATGGGGAGCGAAAATTATAGTAGCGAAGGTCATGATCTCACACTGCCAAGAAAAGCCTCTAGCCAGGTGATGGTGCCCGTACCGCAAACCGACACAGGTAGGCGAGAAGAGAATTCTAAGGCGCGCGGAAGAACTCTCGTTAAGGAACTCGGCAAAATGACCCCGTAACTTCGGGAGAAGGGGTGCCCCGGTAGTGTGAATAGCACGAGGGGGCCGCAGTGAAAAGGCCCAAGCGACTGTTTAGCAAAAACACAGGTCTGTGCGAAGCCGTAAGGCGAAGTATACGGGCTGACGCCTGCCCGGTGCTGGAAGGTTAAGGGGAGCGGTTAGGAGCAATCCGAAGCTGTGAACCGAAGCCCCAGTAAACGGCGGCCGTAACTATAACGGTCCTAAGGTAGCGAAATTCCTTGTCAGGTAAATTCTGACCCGCACGAATGGCGTAACGACTTGGGCGCTGTCTCAACGAGAGATCCGGTGAAATTTTAATACCTGTGAAGATGCAGGTTACCCGCGACAAGACGGAAAGACCCCATGGAGCTTTACTGCAGCTTGATATTGAATTTGGGTACGATCTGTACAGGATAGGTGGGAGCCTTTGAAACGTGAGCGCCAGCTTGCGTGGAGGCACCGTTGGGATACCACCCTGATCGTATCTAGGTTCTAACCTGGTACCGTAATCCGGTGCGGGGACAGTGTCAGGTGGGCAGTTTGACTGGGGCGGTCGCCTCCTAAAGAGTAACGGAGGCGCCCAAAGGTTCCCTCAGAATGGTTGGAAATCATTCGAAGAGTGCAAAGGCATAAGGGAGCTTGACTGCGAGACCTACAAGTCGAGCAGGGACGAAAGTCGGGCTTAGTGATCCGGTGGTACCGCATGGAAGGGCCATCGCTCAACGGATAAAAGCTACCCTGGGGATAACAGGCTTATCTCCCCCAAGAGTCCACATCGACGGGGAGGTTTGGCACCTCGATGTCGGCTCATCGCATCCTGGGGCTGAAGTAGGTCCCAAGGGTTGGGCTGTTCGCCCATTAAAGCGGTACGCGAGCTGGGTTCAGAACGTCGTGAGACAGTTCGGTCCCTATCTGTCGTGGGCGTAGGAAATTTGAGAGGAGCTGTCCTTAGTACGAGAGGACCGGGATGGACGTACCGCTGGTGTACCAGTTGTTCCGCCAGGAGCACCGCTGGGTAGCTATGTACGGAAGGGATAAGCGCTGAAAGCATCTAAGCGTGAAGCCCCCCTCAAGATGAGATTTCCCAGTATGTAAGACCCCTTGAAGACGACGAGGTAGATAGGCTGGGGGTGGAAGTGCAGCAATGCATGGAGCTGACCAGTACTAATCGGTCGAGGGCTTATCCAAGATATGCAAGTTGTAAATCGCAAATTTCGTTTCGGATCTAGTTTTCAGAGAATAAACTCTGAATGTAAGCTAAGCTATGCGTTTGGTGGCGATGGCGGAGGGGTTCCACACGTACCCATCCCGAACACGACCGTTAAGCCCTCTAGCGCCGATGGTACTTGGACCGCAGGGTCCTGGGAGAGTAGGACGCCGCCAAGCGAAACCCCTTTGGGGTATTTTTTTTCGATTTTTCATAGGGGCCCTTAGCTCAGTTGGTTAGAGCGCACCTCTGATAAGGGTGAGGCCGGTGGTTCGAGTCCACCAGGGCCCATAGTAATACCAGATATACTAAAGTGTATGGGGCCATAGCTCAGCTGGGAGAGCGCCTGCCTTGCAAGCAGGAGGTCAGCGGTTCGATCCCGCTTGGCTCCACCATTCCCTGATAGCTCAGTTGGTAGAGCACTCGACTGTTAATCGAGTTGTCACAGGTTCGAGTCCTGTTCGGGGAGCCATTAAGGCCCGTTGGTCAAGGGGTTAAGACACCTCCCTTTCACGGAGGTAACAGGGGTTCGAATCCCCTACGGGTCATAGCTATATTTATTAGCTTAAAAAAGGGATGAGAATCCCAAAGGTTCGTCGGAGGATAAACTTCGTTAGCAATGGCTTCGCAGTCTCGAACGAAGTGAGAGTATCCCCTACGGGTCATATATATGGAGGCTTAGCTCAGCTGGGAGAGCATCTGCCTTACAAGCAGAGGGTCGGGGGTTCGAACCCCTCAGCCTCCACCATATCATTTTCTGAATAACGACGCGGGGTGGAGCAGCCCGGTAGCTCGTCGGGCTCATAACCCGAAGGCCGCAGGTTCAAATCCTGCCCCCGCAATTATACTTTCTTTCAAGAAAGTGATCTGGAACCGTGGTGTAGTTGGCCTAACATGCCTGCCTGTCACGCAGGAGATCGCGGGTTCGAATCCCGTCGGTTCCGCCATCTTGATTTTGCTTCAGGGATGAGAATCCGTTTTTGGGTTCGTCGGAGCATTCACTTCGAGAGCATCAGCTTCGCAGTCTCGAACGAAGTGAGAGTATCCCGTCGGTTCCGCCATTTTAATCTTTACATGAGGAAGTTGTTCACTTAATCTGCTATATGGCACCGAACGCCTTAGATAAAGTGCAACGTATCAAGATTAAACTTTATTGTGGCTCGGTAGCTCAGTCGGTAGAGCAGAGGACTGAAAATCCTCGTGTCGGCGGTTCGATTCCGTCCCGAGCCACCATTTATCACAACTTAATATGCCGGTGTAGCTCAACTGGTAGAGCAACTGACTTGTAATCAGTAGGTTGGGGGTTCAAGTCCTCTCGCCGGCACCATGTAATCCTGGAGGATTAGCGAAGCGGCCAAACGCATCAGACTGTAAATCTGCTCCCGTACGGGTTCGGTGGTTCGAATCCATCATCCTCCACCAGTTTTTTGAGTCATTAGCTCAGTTGGTAGAGCACCTGACTTTTAATCAGGGTGTCGAAGGTTCGAGCCCTTCATGACTCACCATTATATGCGCGTGTGGCGGAATTGGCAGACGCACTAGACTTAGGATCTAGCGTCTTTGACGTGGGGGTTCAAGTCCCTCCACGCGCATCCTTTATAAGCGGACGTGGCTCAGCGGTAGAGCATCGCCTTGCCAAGGCGAGGGTCGCGGGTTCGATTCCCGTCGTCCGCTCCAATATTTTGCGCCCTTAGCTCAGCTGGATAGAGCGTTTGACTACGAATCAAAAGGCCGGGAGTTCGAATCTCTCAGGGCGCGCCATTATAACTTCATATGCCGGCGTGGCGGAATGGCAGACGCGCTCGACTCAAAATCGAGTGGGAAACCGTGGAGGTTCGAGTCCTCTCGCCGGTATAGATAACGGGATGTAGCTCAGCTTGGTAGAGCACCTGGTTTGGGACCAGGGGGTCGCATGTTCAAATCGTGTCATCCCGATTTTTACATGCGGGTGTAGTTCAATGGTAGAACTTTAGCCTTCCAAGCTAATAGCGTGGGTTCGATTCCCATCACCCGCTTTATAGAAATAAAAAAAAGAGATGGTTTCTGCCATCTCTTTTTTTGTATTTTTTAACGTTTCCATCGGCATCCGGACACTCACTCCAATGTTAGTAACTTATAGGATCATAGCTTTATCAACGGTGGGATAATACACAATACCACAGTGATAAAGCTATGTTTATTTGCCATTTTGTAAAACGCTTACAAAAATATCTTGCCTAATCCTTCAGCCTGTAATACTATATCAATTAAGCGCTTAACCTTTAGGGGTAAGGCGCTTAAACTTAACGTAGATTAAGCGCTTAACCCGTAAAGGGAAGGGAGATGATCATTCCATGACAACCATTAGACTGACGATGGCTCAGGCACTGCTCCGATATCTGGATCAGCAATATATTTCCGTTGATGGGGTGGAAACCAAGTTTGTGAAAGGTGTTATCGGCATTTTTGGTCACGGCAACGTAACTGGTATTGGAGAGGCACTGGAGCGTAGTTCTGGAAGTCTAACGTATATGCAGGGTAAAAATGAACAAGGCATGGTACATACGGCAGCGGCCTATGCCAAGCAGAAGAACCGTAGACAGATTTATGCCTGCACGACATCCATCGGACCAGGTGCACTGAACATGATTACCGCAGCGGCAACCGCGACGGTCAATCGGATTCCTGTTTTACTGCTTCCGGGTGATAACTTTGCCACACGTGAGCCCGATCCCGTGCTGCAACAACTGGAGGTAAGCGGCGATTATACCATTTCAGCCACTGATCCGTTCAAAGCGGTCAGTAAATACTGGGATCGCATCGTACGTCCCGAACAGCTGATGATTGCTGCCACGCAGGCGATGCGCGTGCTGATAGACCCGGCGGAGACGGGCGCGGTAACGCTGGCGCTGCCGCAGGATGTGCAGGCAGAGGCGTACGATTACCCTGAATCGTTCTTCGCCCGCAAGGTGCATTACCTGGACCGTCGTCCCCCGGTCCAGGCGGCAATTGAACGGGCAACGCAGCAGATTGCCCGTGGCAGGAAGCCGCTGATCGTAGCAGGCGGCGGCGTGTTGTATGCCGAGGCATCCACACAGCTGGCTGAATTCGCCGAGGCATTTGGCATTCCGGTTGCCGAGACGCAGGCTGGCAAGAGTGCCTTGGCGTGGGATCACCCACTTAATGTGGGAGCCATCGGTGTTACCGGCTCGCTGGCTGCCAACAGGCTTGCCAGGGAAGCAGATGTGGTAATCGGCGTCGGCACCCGGTTCTCGGATTTTACGACGGCGTCCCGGTCTGCTTTTCAGCATCCCGAAGCGACTTTCATCAATATAAACCTGAACGGCATGGATGCCGCCAAATTGGGTGGGGAAGCGATTTTGGCTGATGCACGGGAAGGTCTGCAAGCTTTGCAAACGGCTTTACAGGGACGGCAGTACCACAGTGGATACGGAACATCCGAGATCGCCGATCTGCGGGATGAATGGAACGCTGAGGTGAATCGACTCTATGGACTGCAACATGAGGCAGGACTGGCACAGACGACCGCGGTCGGTATTATTAATCGGAGCATTGACCCTTCTTCCGTCATTGTGTGCGCGGCGGGAAGTTTGCCTGGAGACTTGCACCGTCTGTGGCGCGCGTCTGCACCGAAAACATACCACATGGAGTACGGCTTCTCCTGTATGGGCTATGAGGTGAGCGGGGCATTCGGGGCAGCTCTTGCCGAACCGGATCGTGAAGTGTATGCCATGGTGGGTGACGGTAGTTACCTAATGCTGCATTCTGAACTGGTGACGAGCTTGCAGGAACAGAAGAAGATGACCATTTTACTATTCAACAACAACGGATTTCAGTGTATTCATAATTTGCAACGGGAGCACGGAAGTGACGGTTTCGGCAACGAGTTCCGTTATCGGGAATCGGAGAGCGGACGACTGACCGGGAATTACATGCCTATGGATTTTGCAGCCCATGCCCGCAGCCTTGGAGCCAAAGCCTATAAGGCAGAGACGACAGAACAATTGGAGCAGGCGATCAGAGATGCACGGAATGAGACCGTGACTACACTAATCGAAATTCCAGTCGTGCCCGGAACCAATGCAGGCGGATATGAGTCCTGGTGGAATGTAGGCGTTCCAGAAGTATCCAACGAGGAAAAGGTGGTAACGGCTCATCACGCGATGCAGGCAAACCGTGCCAAAGCTAGACTCATTTAATTGAGCATATCATCAATCCAAAGAGTGACTTTCAATCAGCATGATATAGATGGCAATGCGCGCGTTAAATCGAATGATGCAAAAATGTTGAACCATAAAAGGAGACGTGGAGCTATGAACAAGCTGCCATTTCAGCTCGGGATTCATCCGATCAACTGGGTCGGAGAGGATGTAAGGGAGCATGGTGATGCAACAACGTGTGAACAGATTCTGGATGACATTCAGCGACTTGGCCTGACAGGTACGGAGATGGGACGCAAATATCCCACGGATCCAGACACATTGAGAGAGGAATTAGGCAAACGCAACATACGCCTCGTTTCCCAGTGGAAATCGGTATTGTTCTCCGACCCGGCATATCGTCAGTCTGAGCTAGACAGCTATTGCAGACACGCGGAGTTTCTGCAATCAATGGGCAGCAAGGTGATTAGCACGGCGGAAGTAGGTGGCTCCCTGCATTTCGATCCAAGGCGGACACCACATGAAAAAGAAGTGCTGAGACTCAGTGAATCGGAATGGCACATCCTTGCTAAGGGGCTGAACGAAGCAGGTGCCATCGCCCGTGAGCACGGGTTGAAGCTGACGTACCATCATCATGGCGGCACCGTTGTTGAGCAGCCGGATGAGATCGATAAATTGATGGAACTGACTGACCCATCTCTTGTTTATTTGCTCTATGACACAGGTCATGCTTACTACGGCGGAGCCGACCCGTTAGCTCTCCTACGCAAGCATTATGACCGGATTGCCTATATTCATCTGAAGGATATCCGTCCTCAAGTGCTGGAAGAAGCACGGGCGGAACAGTCTGATTTTGTGGGCTGTATTCGTAAAGGGGTTTTTACGGTTCCCGGAGATGGATGTATTGATTTTGCACCGATTCTGCAGGAGTTAGTCACACGGGGGTATGATGGCTGGGCGATGCTTGAAGGGGAACAGGACCCTGCGATTCATAATCCGTATGAGTATGCGCGGCGATCGTTGCAATATATGGAGTCCTTATACCAGCACAGCTGATAAAGTCATGGCAATCGGGAGAGAGCCATACCATGAGGTAAACCAGATTATGAGTGTGAGTTTGATGAATGTATCATTCAAAATCCCATCACAGAAAGGGGTTCAAATACAATGACTTACGTATCCTTTCCTGATTCTAGGAAGATGGATTTCACCGCGATTGGCCGTCTGTGCATCGACTTGAATGCCAATGAGATCAATCGCCCGATGGAAGAGACGATGACCTTTACGAAATATGTGGGCGGATCTCCGGCTAATATCACGATTGGCATGTCCAGGCTCGGTATGGAAACGGCATTTATCGGCAAAATCGCGAATGACCAGATGGGCAGGTTCATCAACAGTTATCTGGAGCGGAACGGGATCGATACGTCAAATGTGGTAACGGACGATACCGGAGCGGTGACAGGACTTGCTTTTACCGAGATCAAAAGTCCAACCGATTGCAGTATTCTAATGTATCGTGACCATGTGGCTGATCTGTTATTGCAGTCGAGAGAAGTGAAGGAACAGCTGATTGCCGAATCCAAAGTGCTGCTGATCTCAGGCACAGCCCTCGCCCAGAGCCCGTCGCGTGAAGCGGTATTCCAGGCGCTGGCGTATGCGAAAAAGCATGGCACAATCATTGTGTTTGATCTGGACTATCGTCCTTACACATGGACATCAGCGGAAGAGACGGCGGTCTATTATAACCTCGCAGCCGAGAAATGCGATATCATCCTGGGCACACGTGAAGAGTTCGATATGATGGAGACATTTGACCATAATCAAGACCATAACGATCAGGTGACCGCGCAAAAATGGTTCGACTTTTCAGCTAAAATTGTCGTCATCAAACATGGCAAGGAAGGCTCCATTGCTTATACAGGTGAAGGGCTATCTCATCAAGCGGACAGCTACCCTGCGCGTGTGGTGAAGACGTTTGGGGCAGGTGATTCCTATGCGGCGGGATTCCTGTATGGGTTGATGCAGGGGTGGACGATTAAACGCAGCATGGCGTTTGGCAGTGCGGCAGCAAGCATCGTTATCTCCAGCCACAGCTGCTCGGATGCGATGCCAACGGTGGAACAAGTGAATGACTATATCGAACGCTGCAATCGGGGCGAAATTACGGTGTCTTGAAACGTGTTGAAGTACTTGGAGTACATGTGAGTGATTTGACGCAAAGCACATATAAGCGAAGGGAGACAGGGCTATGGGAAAAGGGATTTCGGAAGCGTCAGTAACAGCGACAATGGTTCAAAACTGGATCGGGGGTGCCTGGGTGACCCCGGCGGCAACCCGTACGGAGCAGGTTGTAAATCCGGCTACGGAAGAGGTCATTGCACACGTACCGCTATCTGAACAGGCGGATGTGGATTTGGCCGTCCAGACGGCACGGGAGGCGTTCCCGTCATGGAGTGGCACACCGGTTCCCCGCCGTGCACGGATTCTGTTCCGCTACCAGCAGCTACTGGTTGAGCACTGGGAAGAACTCGCGCGGCTGGTTACGCTGGAGAACGGTAAAAGCTACGCGGAAGCCTACGGCGAAGTGCAGCGTGGCATTGAATGCGTCGAATTCGCGGCAGGCGCCCCGAACCTGATGATGGGCAAACAGCTGCCCGACATTGCCACCGGGCTGGAGTCGGGCATGTACCGGTACCCGATCGGTGTCATAGGGGGAATAACCCCCTTCAATTTTCCGATGATGGTACCGTGCTGGATGTTCCCGCTGGCGATTGCGTGCGGCAACACCTTTGTCCTGAAGCCGTCCGAGCGCACACCGCTGCTGGCAGGTCGTCTGGCTGAGCTGTTCAAGGAAGCAGGGCTTCCGGACGGCGTGCTCAATATCGTTCACGGTGCTCATGATGTCGTGAACGGACTGCTTGAACACAAGGATGTTCAAGCGATCTCTTTTGTCGGATCACAGCCTGTGGCTGAATATGTTTACACTACCGCATCCGCACATGGCAAACGGGTACAGGCGCTTGCTGGTGCCAAAAATCACTCGATCGTCATGCCGGACGCCGATCTCGACCTGACGGTGAAAGAAATCACCAGTGCGGCTTTCGGCTCAGCCGGAGAACGCTGTATGTCCTGCTCAGTTGTTGTCGCCGTGGGCGATGTTGCTGACACGCTGGTACAAAAGCTGGTGGAAGCGGCAGATCGCATCACGATTGGTAACGGCATGGATGAAGGGGTATTCCTGGGTCCTGTCATTCGTGGTCCGCATAAGGAACGTACACTTAGCTACATTGAATCCGGAGAACAGGAAGGCGCTGCTCTGATCCGGGATGGTCGCAAAGATGAAGCGACAGGCAAGTCCGGTTATTTCGTTGGTCCGACGGTATTTGATGAGGTGCAGAGCACCATGAAGATCTGGAAGGACGAGATTTTTGCACCGGTGCTCTCGGTAGCGAGGGTGGCTACGCTGGAGGAAGCAGTGGAATTGGCCAACCGTTCCGACTTTGCTAACGGAGCTTGCCTGTTCACCCGCAGTGGAGCAAGCATGCGCCAATTCCGTGAAACGATTGATGCAGGCATGCTGGGCATTAACTTGGGCGTACCTGCGCCAATGGCATTTTTCCCTTTTTCCGGCTGGAAGAAATCGTTCTACGGTGATTTGCATGCCAACGGTACAGACGGCGTTGAATTTTATACTCGCAAAAAGATGGTTACTGCCCGCTGGTAGTCACTCAGGGCATACCAGCCAATGGAAGAACGTTGAGTCCACATGGACACATACAGGGAGGATAACGGAATGGGCAAGGATAAAGTAAGAATTGGCATCATCGGCGCTGGTCGTATTGGTAAAATTCATGCGGACAATCTCCTGCGCAACCCGCATGCCGAGATTGTTGGCATCAGTGATTTGTTTGCAGGACCCGAGCTGGAGGAGTGGGCTTCCAGCCGCGGCATTCCGGTGGTAACGACAGATAGCAGCCAGCTGATCGCCATGCCAAATGTGGATGCAGTGCTGATCTGTTCCTCAACAGATACGCATGTACCACTGATTGAACAGGCAGCCCAGGCGGGCAAACACATTTTTTGCGAGAAACCGGTCAGTATGGATCTTCATCAGACTCAGGCAGCTGTTGCAGCCGTGCAGAAGGCTGGGGTAAAGCTGCAAATCGGATTCAATCGTCGCTTCGACCATAACTTCAAACGGGTACGTGCACATGTGCAGGAGGGAACGATTGGTGATCCGCATATTATCAAAATCACTTCTCGTGACCCGAGTCCGCCGCCAGCGGAGTATATCCGGGTGTCTGGAGGGATCTTCATGGATATGATGATCCATGATTTCGACATGGCCCGGTATCTGTCCGGGAGTGAGGTGGAGGAAGTCTATGCCCAGGGCAATGTGCTGATTCATCCTGTTTTTGCGGAACACGGCGATGTGGATACGGCCATTGTGACGATGAGTTTTGAAAATGGAGCAATTGGTGTCATTGATAACAGCCGCCAAGCGGTATATGGATACGATCAGCGAGTTGAAGTGTTTGGCTCATTAGGCAGCGCCGCAGCTGCGAACGATCATCCGAATACGGCAGAAATTAGTACAGCAAACGGATTGATGCGCGACAAGCCGCTGCACTTTTTCCTGGAGCGATACAACGAAGCGTACGTGCAGGAGACAGCTCTTTTCATCGACGCGATTCGGAACGATACATCTGTCATCGTGAACGGGAATGATGCAGTCCAGGCAGAACGCATCGCACTCGCCGCGCGCATGTCCATGGAACAAGGCAGACCTGTGAAGCTGCGTGAAGTCCCGGGGATATCGGTGGAATCGCAGACGGTTGCCCCGTAGAGCCATTTTCATAACAAGTTCATTTCATCTAATAGACAGCCATCAGGATTAAGGATAAATACCGGAAGGAGTGGAAGGAAGCATGTCAGAACGCGTAGTAAAACCTGTGTTGAATCCGAAAGCAGACGGAACGTTGTTGACGGTCACACCAGAGTCTGCGGGATGGGAATATGTTGGGTTTCAGGTGGTACAGCTTGCGGAGGGACAGACTCTAACTCGTGAGAGCGGGGATCAGGAGCTCTGTATTGTGCTTCTCAGCGGCTTGGCGAATGTAAGTACTCGTGAATACACGTGGGAGAATATCGGGAAAAGAATGAGCGTCTTCGAGAAGATTCCTCCGTATTCGATTTACGTATCCAGTTCAGATCGAGTGGAGTTCACGGCTCTTACCGCATTGGAGATTGCCATATGTGCGGCACCAGGTAAAGGTACGTATCCTGCTCGTCTGATTGCCCCGGAAGATGTAGGTGTTGAGACGCGTGGTTACGGCAACCTGGAACGACAGATTCACAACATTTTGCCCGAACAAAAAGAAGCAGACAGTCTGCTCGTCGTTGAGGTGTTCACGCCAGATGGACATTGGTCGAGCTATCCTCCGCATAAACATGATCGGGACGCCCTACCTGACGAATCCTTGCTGGAAGAGACGTATTATTTCCGAGTACAGCCAGAGCAGGGGTTTGCCATTCAACGTATCTACACAGATGATCGCGCTGTGGATGAGACGCTTGCAGTGAACAACGGTGAAGTCGTGCTTGTTCCGTGTGGATACCATCCGGTAGGTGCTCCTCCGGGATACGAGGTCTACTATCTGAATGTGATGGCAGGACCAACCCGGACCTGGAAGTTTCATAACGACCCAGACCATGATTGGCTGATGAATAAAAAGTAGTATCGGCTTCAAGTTGCGTATGCGGACTTCCCCCTGCATAATGAGAAGATACGATTACCTATATATAAGGGAATTTATATATAGCACAAATGGGGAAAAAACAATGAAAGCAACCATATATGATATAGCACGCGAGGCGGGGGTATCCATTGCAACCGTCTCACAGGTCATTAACGGCAAAGGTAAAATTAGCGAGAAGCGGCGTGCCGAGATTATGGAGATCATGGAGCGTCTTCACTACCAGCCGAGCGCTATTGCTGCCGCACTTACGGGTAAGCAGACATACACGCTCGGGCTGCTCGTGCCCGATATCTCCAATCCGTATTTTGCCGAGCTGGCCAGAGCGGTAGAGGATCGCAGTCGGCAGTTGGGTTATAGCGTCGTGATTTGCAGCACAGACAATAAGGACGAGCGGGTAGAGCGGTATTTGAATCTGCTTCAGCAAAAAAGGGTCGACGGCATGATGATCGGAACAGGTATCGATAATGCCGAGATTCTGTCTCCACTCCTGCAACAGTCGATACCTGTTGCTCTGATTGCCCGTCATATGCCGTCGTTGTCGGTACATACCGTTGCGATCGATGACAGGCTTGGCGGCGCCTTGGCAGCACAGCATCTGCTTGAATTGGGTCATACTCACGTAGCGGTGCTGTCCGAATCGTTCAAAGTCAGCAGCAGTCAGGAACGCGTACGCGGATTTCGTGAAGCATTGGAGAAGGAGGGTTTTTCTCTTGAAGCCGATCAGGTGAGAGAGTCATCTGCCGATCTGGGTTCAGCCAAAAAAGAGGCGCTCGTGCTGCTCACTAAAAAAAATCGAGCCACAGGCATCTTCTGCTGCAACGACATGCAGGCAATTGGTGCGCTTCAAGCTGCCAAAGAACTAGGCCTGCGTGTGCCTGAAGATGTATCAATCATCGGATTCGATAATACGATTCTAGCTTCGGTAACCAACCCTCCTCTAACGACGGTTGCCCAACCTATTGAGGATCTGGGGCGTCGTGCCGTTGATTTATTAATTGATGAGCTAAAAGATGAAGGAAATTCACCGCGGAAAATTGTCCTGAAGCCTGAATTGGTCATTAGAGACTCAACAGGGAATGTATCAAATCAATCTTGAGAACACAGCCCTGTCCACAAACATATACGTCGTCATACAAAACAAGCCGCGTGCCCCTAAGGGTAAACGCGGCTTATTAGAGTTAAATCTTGAACTTCTTCACTTCCTCGTACAGCGTATTGGGGCATGCTGCGCCAGCTCATTGGAACGTTCCGAGATGCTTGTAATGTAATTGAACTGTTCCTGCGTGGAAGAAGCAACTTCTTCTGTGGAAGCTGCGCTCTGCTCCGACATGGCTGCAACACTGGAGATCACTTCCACAATCTTACCAGAGCTGTCATCTAACTCGGTCGTAGCAGAGGAAACCAACTGAAGCTGGCTGTCGATGCCGTCAATGGATTGTTTGATTCAGGTAAACGACTTGCGCATCTCATGCACAGCAGCTACCTGCTGCCAATACCTTGCTCAGCCGAAGTAACTTCACTCACTCTTTGACGACTTGCCGCCTGAATCTCATCCAGCAGGACAATGATATCCTGTGCCGGGTCCGAAGTTTCACCTGATGATCCACGGCTTGCAATCCGGCAAGCATGGCTTCCCCTGCTTCTCGATCATCGTTACCGATTGTTCAACATTGCGGTTAATGCCGCCAACACTATTACTCATCTCTTGCGATGGAGATCTGATCGGTAATACGTTTGGTATTGTCGGTATGCTCTTCCATCTCACCGAGATGCTTTGCACCCGGTTAGCGGAGGAGGCGACTCGTTTCAGCAGCAGACTGAGTTGAGCGGACATCTGATTGAATGCCGCACCTAACTCTGCGAACTCATCTTTACCTTTGATCTGCACCCGACCGGTAAAGTCATCACTCGACATCAGTCTGGAAGTTGCGCCCAAGCTTTTCAGTGGTTTGATGAATAGTGTTGCAATCCAGTATGCTGCTGCCATAACAAAGATTAGCGTAACAGCGATAATCAGAATGTAGTTATTTCGTAGTTCATAGTATTCTGAATAGGCTAAGGATATAACTGAACCTACCACTCAGCCCGTGCTGGGGATTGGATTGTAGAACAGCAGATAATTCTCACCATTGTAGTTAAAATTTTTCTCTTCTGACGGGTTTGCCTGCATATCGGCCAGCAGTAGTTTTAATTCCGCATTTTCAGAGGCCGAGGTATTCACCTGTTTCTCGTCAGGGTGAGCCCGAACCATTCATGAAATGACCGTCTTGTTCTGAACCAAAGTAAAGATCTGATAGACTCTCTTTGTTACTCCCCAGCTTCATGATTGGATGAGGTGGTATACTTATAATGGAATCTGTAATTTCCTGATTCACCCAATCACGAGAGGAGATCTCAATGAAAAAAAGAACCAAAACGATTCTTGGTGTGGTTGTTGTAATCGTGATTGCAGCTATTGCGATACCAATGTACATTTCGAGACAACACACCACCTTTCGAGCCGAAGTCACGGATCATATGAGTATGCTGGACACACTGGATATTCTAGTTATCAGAAAAATAACGACCACCGATCCATATGATGAAGAAGAAGTGATTATTAAAGGTCCCCAAGAGATTAGAAATATGTTGAAGTTAGCGAAGGATATCGAATTAAGAAGGCTAAAGCATACAGATATCTCCGAGCGATTCGAGGGGAACCCATATTACTATGACTGGCAGCTTAGGACAAAGAAAGAAGATCGATTTACAGAAGGCTTTGGAATTACGTTTTATAACCAACATGCCGTCTCTATCTATAGCGGATACAAAACGAGAGACAAGCTTGAAAATTATGAAATAACCAATGATTTTAATCTAAATGAAATGGAACAGCTCTTTACAAATTTGAAGGAGGAGAAGGAATGACGGAGTATCAATTGCGTCCGATTGAGGAGCGGGATATCCCTTTTCTTTGGGAGATGTTGTATGCATCCCTATTTAAGCGGGAGGGCGAAGAGCCTTTTGAACCTGAGATCATCCATAGCCCCGGCATGTCCAAGTACGTTGAAGGCTGGGGGAGAGAGGGAGATTTCGGATTTATCGCCGTGGATTCTCAGGGAAAGCGTATGGGCTCGTTGACGTTGCGGTTTTTTAATGATCAGAATGCGGGATATGGTTATGTAAATGCGGATACACCCGAGATGGGAATGGCTGTGGTTGAGACAGCGCGTGGCAAAGGAATAGGCACCCGTCTCATTCAGGAGGCGTTAGAAGAGGCTCGAAAGCGGGGTATTGACGCCGTTTCACTCAGTGTTGACCCGGATAACGAAGCAATTCGGCTTTATCGGCGTTTCGGATTCGTCGAACAAGGCATGTGTGGCACATCTGTAACGATGGTGTGTGTGATTAACCCTTGACCTTATCGCAACATGATGAACGTATTCATATGAAGAGTTTGATAATACAAAAAGGCGTTCCCTCATATTCTGGGAAGCGCCTTAAGATATGACTGCAAGCTCCTCGCACCGTATTTCCTTTATGCTTTAACGATGTTTAAAAATCAATCTTCAAGCTGTTACCTTCCGTAGCTATTCCTTCCGGACGGTTGATGGGCAGCTTTTGTTCTGCAGAGAAGCCAAGCGTCTCGCCGTCATGCAACGTTACATCGTTTTCGACAACATAAGTCGCAGTCATATACATCATTTCAAATACTTCACTTAACGGCTTAGCGGATTGAGTGATTTCCATCTCCTCTTTCCCGAAGTTGCGTAACCCATAAGTGTAGGCCGATGCGCCTTCAGGACTTTGAAATAGTCCGATGAAAATCCAGAGGGAGACGGGCAGCTCATCATCCTTGATTGAACGACTGATGTCCACGTACTGGCCTGCTTCCACCACAAGTGGCGCCATATATATAGCCAGCGCATGGTCAAGCTGGAGCAAAGCACTCGCTGTTTGGGTGAACAGAATATGTGCCTGAATGGCGTCAGTTGCATTAAGTACAGAAACAATAATCTGAGATTGATGTCTTGAAGTGACTTGCACCGCGTCCTGCCACAGCACATTTAATTTGGCATTTTCCTCTACTTCGTGGTCAGGAATAGGAGCATTAATATGTGCACACACCACTTGCATTCCATCCACTTCGAAAAAAAGATTGCCTTCCTCCGGACGTTCCTCAATCTCAATATTCCACTCGTTTTTCATAGTGTTAATGAAGTGATCAAAATTACAATCTTCGTGCTCCAGCAAAACAAATCCAACGATAGTTTCGCTATATGGAGCAGTATGTACGGCTCCACTTGCGGTCGCGTTTTCCTTTTTGCGGCGTCGCAGCTTGTCAAACAGTCCCATGAAACGTTCTCCTTTCCAGACCAATCACAGTGATCAGGCATAATCCGATGCCTTTATAACCATACCTTACCACATTGGAGCTTTTAATGAATCTCGGCATGGTAATGGTCAACAGGCGATCAGAGGAAAAGAACCAGAAGTAATGCAATGATCGCAGGCAACCCTTGTTTGATGATGATGGACCGAGTAGCGGTTACGCCTCCGTAGATTGCGGCGATAATGACACATGCCAGGAAGAAGATCTGAATGTGCTGTCCGACGGATGCATCCGGATAAACGAGTCCCCAGATCAAACCTGCGGCCAAAAATCCATTGTACAGACCTTGATTGGCTGCCAAGGACTTGGTAGATTCGGCTAGTTCAGGGGTAAGACCGAACGTTTTCATCGTGCGTGGACGGGTCCACAGGAACATCTCCATCACCATGATGTAGAAGTGCTCAATGGCTACAATAGCCACGAAAATGATACTAATCAAAAGAAACACCCGACTTTCTTATATGTCATTTATTTACTTGTCCTACTCAGTATAAATGTTTGCAATCCGAACTGAAAGTATAAAATTAATTTTACACAAAATAATTGTGTGAAATATTAATAGATCAATGATTCTCGTTTATAATGACACCGCGGATTAAACATATAGATAAACATACGCTGATTGTCGAAAATCCATTCATTGGGTAATAATGAACAATAAAGAAGAGAACTTACTCATGGAGAAGAGGGATTAGCGTGGGTGTGGGAACCGTTCAATTCTTCCTGCTGGCGGATGATCCATCAACGTTTGGAGTGGCTCGGTGCCAACCTGTTGGTCCGTGGAGTTGAAAAGTTGACAGAGCTTCCTTTCGGGACACGACTTCTGTTCCCGGATGGAACCGGGCTTATCTGCGAAGGGGAGAATCTGCCTTGTGTACACCCCGGGAAAATCATTGAGCAAGTCTACGAACAGGATGGTTTGCGCAAAAAGTTCGTGCCAGCCGCCCGCAAAAAACGCGGAATCGTCTGCTCAGTCGAGAGTGAAGGCGTAATCCGTACCGGAGATGCCATCGAAATTATTCACCTGTCCTGAGGCTTCAGGACAGGTTCTTACATTGCAGTCTAGTCCTTTTGTTTCGACTGTAGTTAATCTCAGTTTATCTTCTGGAATGGACGTAATCTTCAGGTGTGCTTCCGATAATGGACTTGAAGTCTTTGATAAAATGAGACTGATCGTGATATCCAAGGTCCTGGGACAGCCTAACCAGATCGCAATCCATACCCCGCTCCATCAGCTCAGCAGCATTTTGCAGGCGGTAGAGTTAGATCACCATTTTGGGGCTGATGCCCACATACTGATTGAAAAGGCGCTGGAGCTTTCTTGTGTGCATATTCCAGGAGGCAGATAAATCATCGACTCTCAACATATCCCGATGTTGCTCAATATACAGCACAATCTGGCTAACCAGAATGGCTTGATCATCAGGAGGAGGGAGGTGTTTACAGAGAAGCTGATCCATATAACTGACTTTGTCCGCATCACTTCCGTCCCCGAGCAACCGTTCTTCGAGCAGTGGAGCATCAACATCAAGCACACCAGAGACATTCAAGGGGTTCCCATACAATGTGGAAACGGGAGTGCGAATGAATGGATAGAAGCCGCCAGGCTTAAACTTCACCCCAAACACGCTTCCTTTTCCACGGACGAGATAGGAGAACTTCTGTCCAGATGGACCGAAGAAAAAGGTGTTTCCACGCTCTACCACCAGATTGACACAGGGATTCGGAACCACATGCTGAGGATAAGGATCATGCCCGGTAAGATCCCAGGAGACGATCCAGAAATGCTTGACCAAAGAACTCAATGCTTCGGAAGGGGCATACCGTGTCAGGCAATATCTGTTGTCGCCCTCATCCAGATTCAGAAGACCCATACTGGGTCTGACAGCATGATCTGCATGTTTCATTTTGCCGATTCCTCCAAGTATCTCGTCAATTCTGCTACGTTTCGAACAATGCACAATTTATGTTGGTGAGGCTGCAAAAACGCCATGATTAGCGCTTTTTCCTTACGGTCATGTTGATAGCTCCATTTATACATCCGCCAAAGCATGGTAAAAGTCTGTCTATAATTTCCTTGTTCCAGCCCGAGCTTCTGTACTGTGAAACGTTTGAGAATGCGCACATTCCTTTTCCACACGGGGGTATTCAAATAGACGATAAGATCAGCCTGCTCGAAACTTCTTGCCACCCATTCATAGTGTACACCTTCAATAATCCACTGATTGGAATGCACAGCTTTTTGCAGGAGTGTGTCCCGCGTCTCTGGGCTATTGCGAATATCCTGTCCTTGAGGTACACGGTGCCACACAATGTTGTCGAGCTCATAATAAGGAAGGTCTAGCCTCGTGGATAAATGGCGGGCCAGTGTAGACTTGCCGCTGCCGACTGAGCCGATAATATGTATTTTGTTTGGCCTGAATTTGATCTTGGATTCTTCACCGACCATTCCGTAACCAGTCCCCTTTGTTATTTACCTTTGCTCCCTGAACAGCAATGCACGGACAGCGAAACGTGGCAAAATAAGTTGTCTGCGCCATCTGGAAGGCTGGCTGAGCAGTCGATAAAGCCATTCCAAATTAAGCTTCTGCCATATCGCAGGTGCTCGTTTGGTTTTGCCGGCCAGAATATCCAGGCTACCCCCGACTCCGATGGCTACACGAGCATTGAGTTGGTGGCGATATTTATTGATCCAGTGTTCAGCATTAGGTGCTCCTAAGGCCACGATAAGAAAATCAGGTTGTGCCTCGTGAATCTCTTCTACAATGCTTTGCTCCTCGTCCGTTGTGAAAAATCCATGTTGTCTGCCACGAACAATGACTCCCGGATAGTTTTGCGCAATAACCTCCACAGCCCGCTTACTGACAGTTTCTTCTGCCCCGAGCATATAAAAGGACCAATTCTTCCGGTTGGCTTCCTCCAACAAACGAAAAAGCAGGTCACAACCTGTTACCCGTTCAGTCAATTGTCCACCCCGAAAGCGGGATACCATAACTATGCCCGCGCCATCAGCGGTCACAATGCCTGCCTGATCCACCACCGAACGAAGTGTCTGATCCTTCTGGCAGGACATGACGATTTCCGGATTGCCTGTAATGACATGGAACAGTTCAGATTGTCTCTGATAGATTACATCACCAAGAATTGTAACCGTCTGATCCATAGTTATATTGGGAAAAGGGATTCCCATAATTTTTGTTGTTTGGTTCATATTTCGGTTCCTTTCTGGATGCTAACTATCCTTCTCCAACGTATAATTCCTGTTATTTCATTCCATTTTAGCATGAAAACATAAAAATATACCGGACGAAAAGTGCGGATTATCAAGTTTCATGGTATCTTAAATCGTTTATTTTCGCTGTTGTCGCGTTTTTACAATACGCCGTTTGGGGTATAACGGTAGGATAGTGTTGCAAGCAAGTGTCAGTTCCTTCAATACAACACATAAAGGGAGTGAGTTCATGGAATTGAAATATGAGTTCTATATTAATGCTGGACAGGAAGATGTGTGGAATGCCCTGATCTCGCCGGACGGTACACGGAGCAGCTTTTTTGGCAGTGAACTTCGTTCCAATTTCCAACCGGGTCAGCCGTTCGCCTATGTAGGACCTGGGAATGATGGTGCAGAGACGGTTCATGTGTACGGCGATATTCTGGAATTCGAACCTTTATCCCTATTAAGTTACCTTGAACATCCCGGACCTTCCTATCACGCCAATCACGCTGAGCTTCAATCCAGAGTAGTGTTCCAACTGGAGACGGTAGGGGAATGTACGAAGTTAACATTGATCAATGACCAATTTACGGACAACCATCCATCCTTTGCGAACGCACAGAGTAACTGGTGGATGATATTGAGCAGTATCAAGACATGGGTAGAGACGGGCAAAACGCTGAATTTTGGCTGGTAAAGGTTCCGATAACGAACCGAGAGAATATATAAATATAACATCATAGCAATATGAAAAAAGCGCTGATAAAGCGTTTTTTCTTAATCGATTGTTGAATGATAAAATGAATTGCATAAGAAAATCCACCGAGACGCATTTCTGCTCTCGGTGGATTTTTGTATTTTCAACGATATATGCAATTCTATCTGTTGAATTATACTTGTTGAACTTTGATCAAGTTGGTGTTACCGGATTGACCGATAGGTACGCCAGCAGACAATACGATGATGTCCCCTTTTTCGATATAACCGGTTTTGATTGCATTGCGAGTAGCTGACTCGAACATTTCATCGGTTGTTGTTACTTTGTCGCCCATAACCGGAATGACACCGGAGAGCAGGCAGATTTTCGCAAGTACTTCTTCATGCTGTGTAACCGCGATGATCGGTGCTTTCGGACGATATTTGGAGATCATACGCGCCGTAAATCCACTCTCGGTAGAAGTGATGATCGCTTTGGCATTCAGGACGAGGGAAGAACTAACTGCTCCCTGACTGATAACTTCGGTAATATCAGCTACTTGTTGAGCGGATTTTTGGTTGAATTGTTCTTTGTAATCAATCATCGTTTCAGCACGGCGAGCAACAGCAGCCATAGTGCGAACGGATTGTACCGGATATTTACCTGCTGCCGATTCACCAGACAACATAACAACGTCTGCGCCTTGAAGAACAGCGTTAGCTACGTCACTAACTTCGGAACGAGTTGGGCGCGGATTCACTTGCATGGATTCCAGCATGTGTGTTGCTACGATAACCGGTTTACCCGCACGGTTACATTTATCGATCATTTCTTTTTGCATCATAGGTACGTCTTCAATCGGTACTTCAACCCCGAGATCTCCACGAGCTACCATGATACCGTCAGATGCTTCAATGATATCGTCCAGGTTGGTCATACCTTCCTGGTTTTCGATTTTGGAGATAATTTGTACATGATCTACACCGCGTTCTTTCAGGATGCTGCGAATTTCACGAATGTCGTCGCCTTTACGAACAAAGGAAGCAGCGATGATTTCGATACCGTTTTCGATCCCGAATCCGATGTGCATAACGTCACGTTCCGTAACACCTGGCAAAGTCGTTTTGATTCCTGGCAAGTTAACCCCTTTACGTGGTTTCAGAATGCCGCCGCTGATGATTTTACAGTGAATATCTGAACCTTCCACGGACAGTACAGTCAGATCCACCAAACCATCATCGATGAGAATGCGATCTCCAGGTTTTACAACGAGGTTCAATTCTGGATAGTTTACTGAGATACGCTCAGCGTCACCAAGAATTTCTTCGGTAGTCAGGATAAGCTCCTTACCCGCTTGCAGATGGCAGGATGCTTCTTTCAGTTTGCCAATACGAACTTCCGGTCCCTTGATATCCATCATAATCGGTACGTACGTATTCAATTCGGAAGCCGCTTTGCGGATATTGTTAATCCGTGCCACGTGATCTTCCAGCTCTCCGTGAGCCATGTTCAGACGGGCAACAGTCATCCCTTCCTGAATCATTACTTTTAACAATTCGATTGAGTCACAAGCAGGTCCCATAGTACAAATAATTTTTGTTTTCAACATGCTATTTTCCTCCTCATATGTTTGCTTATATGTGTATTGTAGCGTTTTCTGTCGAATCAAGGTATGAACTATAGTACAATGATTAGAATATAGTCCAATAATGAGGTGTGTTATGGTCACTCCATTAGAAGTACGACACATTAATGGTGTCGGTTGGTACGAAGAAGCGGTGCAGTCAAAGGCAACTTGGCGGTTAAGCTTGGTTACTTATGGAAAATGTGTATATTGGGTGAACGGAGAGAAGCAGATCATGGAAAAGGGGGAGCTCCTGTTAATCCCCGCTGGCATTCCGTATTACGGCAAAAGCATTCCTACCGTAACCCACACGCAAATTGTTGTTCAATTACAGGGGGATCATGGGCAAGGTTTGCCCGCGCTGGAACGGAGTGAGGCCTTGCGACATAAGCCCGGATGTTATGAACTGATTCATGAACGCATGAAAGCCATCCAACAACAATGGCAGGAACGTCCGTCTTATTATGTCATGATGAGCCAAGCCTTATTGATGGAAGTGCTTATTTATATAAATAGGGAACTGGACCGTGGTGTTATTCCGCCGGAGAGACATGTTCATGCGGAGCGGATGAAGCGATACATTGCGCGGCATTACCGGGAGAAAGTTACGAAAGAAGAGCTCGGGGACGAGATCGGTAAAACCCCGAATTACGCCGCCGCGTTATTTAAAAGCATGACGAATCAGACGATCAGCCAATATGTTCATGATCAACGGATGAAAAGGGCGGTGTATTTGCTTACCGAGTCACAGCTCTCCATTCAGGAAATTGCAGAATTTCTCGGTTACCGTGATCTGTCTTATTTTTACCGGATATTCAAGCGTTTAATGGGAACTCCTCCATCTGATTTGCTCCATGAACGTCCACCTATTGTATGAAAGACAAGGTTGTCATGGTCTCGTCTTGAAAAGTTCTTACATTTAAGTATCAACATAAATCACGCAAAAAAAAAAAGAGGGCCTCGGCCCTCTTTTTGGTCTCATGACAGTCGAATTAATCCTGCCTTTGCAATATAAATCATATACTAAGCGTTGCTGCTTGTATTTGTAGCCGTGATTGGCTGCTTTGTTTTTTTGTTTGCCAGACCTGCGCGAACCGCAAATACATGCACAGCCCAATACGCTGCTTCCGCGAATAGAATGCCGCCTGCTACATCCAGCAACGAATGCTGCTTCACAAACACCGTCGAAGCAATGATCAGCCACAGCCATATCGACCAGGAGATCCGCGCCAGTGGTTTAAAGTTTAAATGGCGATTGATGATAATGAAGAGCAGATAACTTGTGAGACAGTGGATGCTTGGAAAACAGTTAAATGGAGCATCATTGGTGTAGATAAATTGTACGAGCGCGCTGCTTAGGCCTGTTCCGATAGCTTCCGGCCGCGGCACGTAAGTAGGGAAGACCGCAAAAACGATATTGGCTGCGATTACTCCTACGTTATAGGTAATTATCATACGCCAGAATAGTGATTTGTTCGTTAGACCCAAATAAAGAAATCCAAGATACAGAATCGGCATCCAACTGACATAAGGATAAATAAATTCTTTGATAAAAGGAATCTGTGTATCAATCCAGGCATAATTGTAGAAGACATCACTTCCGGTGTTACTACCCAACAAAACATAAATGGAACCTTGAAGCGGTATACATAAGATTGCCAGCAAATGTCCCCAGCGCAAAAATAATGCTTTCATAGTATCCCCCTGATTTCGTTCTTCTTCATTTTAACTCTCCATATATATGACGTTGCAAAAGTGTCGTACCCCTGCAGCGATTCATTCTATTACTACTATAATGGACAGATTAGTACTTGAGCCATACCTGATTGTAAGGTAAAAGCTGTAAGAGGAATTCTCTTTTTTGTTACTTTTATAGTTTTATCCAGAAAAGGATACCCGAATATCCAGTAGATATGATACAACTAAATTGTCATATTAGTTCATGTGACAACCACTAAAGATGAAATGAGGCTGGTACAATCTATGAAAACCCCGCAATCCAGGCAAAACCAATCCTTTTCCACGCGTAGGCCCGTGCTGACGGTAGTCATTATTGAACTGCTCCTTTTGCTGGCGGTATTCGCGGCAGGAGCGGTTGCAACCGTGAAGCAACTGGATTACACATCACCTGTGCTTATGTCGTTTACTCCAATTGCTCTTGTACTCATCATCTATCTGACTATGCGCCGCAAGTGGGGAGAAACCGGATTCCGTTCCTTAAGAACCATCCCAGCAAGTCATGCAAAGTATTATATTCCGCTACTCCTTGTACTGGGTACTATCGCGCTTAAAGGATTTACAGAATTAACCCTGTCCAAGGTGACTTTTTTTATCTTCTTCACCTTGCTTGTCGCCTTTGTGGAGGAAACCATTTATCGTGGACTTATTTTCAAAACTTTGCTTCGTAAGAGTGCGGTTGCGGCAGTTGTCACTTCAAGTGTTTTATTTTCCGTCACTCATATCATGAATGCATTATCCGGCCAGAGTATGGCAGATACGATTCTGCAACTGATCTATGCACTGCTGCTTGGAGCGGCCCTCGCGCTGTTAATGTTGAAAAACGGAAATATCGTGCCGCTGATCTTGTTTCATTTCATACATAATTTGATTCAATTTCTTGGGGACGACCGGCAAGATACCGGAACACTTCCCTACGATATCTTCATATTGGTTGTGTTGGTTGCTTATTGCGTATGGTTGACGTTTAGCGTTCGAACGAAGTTATCTTCTTCAGAGAGTAGTACACCGGGTAGTTCAGTAGTTCATTAAACGGGTCTGGATCAGTTGCTGCATAACTCTGTTTACCGCCAGCCATGGGATCGTGGTATACTTCAATCTGGCGGTATGACAGGCTTGTTCGTAATCAATCGGAAGTCCGTCCATCCGTACAATGGGTAGATAAATAGGTGATATTGTGGAAAAGACAGCACAGACAGTAGCGGAATGGATGGTACAGGAGATTAAATTCACCGGTACGCTTCATCAGGAAGCTGCAATTGAATATGTAAAGTCCAATTTTGGAGAAGAATTTGTATTTGTAAATGAGAATGGAAATACTTCGTTATCAAAAGAAGTGAAGAAAGCGTTCCGCAAGTTACATCGTGGGCAGATTGCATGGGATCGTGATGCCTTTATGTGGGCATGGACATAGTGTGTTATCTTGTAATGGGTTAAGCTTTCATGGATGTATTGGATATGCATGTCAAAATATTTTATAGAAAATGTATAAGTTGGTTCGGATCTGCATATCCTTTCATAAGACCGCAATGAGCGGCAGGTAAGCGACAAACCCTGTTCCAGCGCGTGCGAATAACATGTATTTCCAAAGCTGTTTGAAAAGAAAATACAAAGATTTGCTTTTTGGAGGAAACGGAGTTATAATAAAAACAAGTTGTAGAGAGTGGAAAACCTAATTCACATATTGTAAAGGGCGATCACTTATAGGTTATGACTGGTACCTTTTTCAATGTGTGAATTTTTATTTGCTTGCTGCAAAGAACAAAGGAACATGTTAATCTTTATTTGGAGGTGTAATTCACATGCAAAACGGAACAGTAAAATGGTTCAACGCTGATAAAGGCTTCGGTTTCATCGAAGTTGAAGGCGGAGAAGATGTATTCGTACACTTCAGCGCTATTACAGGCGAAGGCTTCAAAACGCTGGACGAAGGTCAACGCGTGCAATTTAAAATTGTACAAGGAAACCGTGGTCCTCAAGCAGAAGAAGTTGTAAAACTGTAATTAAAGCATAGCTGCCTTTAACATGTTATAATGGTAAAGGCAGCTTCTTTTTTTTGAGCAGTTATAATGAAAGTCGGCCCAATAGTTGTCGAGACAGAAGTCCGGACGGGACGAAACTTCCGCTAAGTAGTGGCTTCTGTGAAATAACGTCGGATTAGATGTTTTTCCATAACAAAGGGGGTAGAAGTCATGTATAATCGCAAAAAACCGTTGGAAGAGATTCCACAAGCGGATGCGGCAATCTGGGAATGTACGAGCGATACGTGCAAAGGATGGATGCGGGACAATTTTGCGTTTGATAGCGTGCCTACTTGTCCGATATGTGCTTCTGAGATGGTTAGCACGACCAGGATGCTGCCATTGCTTGAAAATTCGAATAGTAATCTGAAAACGATGCCTAAAGGAAATCGGATTTAACATAGCTTACCCGCCTCTAACGAGGTGTTTTTTTTTAAGTTGAACCTGACATCTTGTACAAAGGTAAGGGTATTAAATATGAAGTTCCCGGCATTCGTTTTTGGCGAATGCCTTTTTTATATCTTTTTTCCAATATATCGGATAATAAAACGGTAATATATCCAATTTACAACAGTGTTGGGTGTAAGCCGGGGTAAAGCATCCGTAGTGTTACAGTGGCTGAAGGAGAAACTTTAAGTATGATAAATGAAAAACAAAGAACCTTCTCGCTTTATGCGAGAAGGTTCTTCGTTTGTTTGGATAGTTTAGATGAACAGGAATGGAAGCAGGAACAGCGTTGCTACCAGAGCCAGCTCAATCCCTGCTCCAGAGCCGTAACCCCCGTAACCTCTTCCGTATCCTCCACCGTATCCTCCATATCCGTAAGCCGAGGATTTAACTTTCTTTGTTGCAACAGCATTTTTCTTACTGCTTTTTACAAGCTGCTGTTTGGATTTGACTGAACACAGCCGTGGTCCTTCGAAACACCCGTTCAAATAAACTTTACCATCACGACATTGACTAAGCGTACCGTACATATGCTTACCGTCGTTCATAACGAGACAAACGGAACGTCCAACGTGCGGAGAAACCGTCTCTTCACATACCGGATTAATTCTGTACATGTAAATCCTCCTCATTATTGCGGTTGCCGCTTGAAATCAACGGTTTGTATATCATAGTAAAAAGAAGACCGATTGGTATGGACGAGTACCCGGAAATTAGATGGGGAGGAGCCGTTTTTGTATCTGTTCCATACACTGGAGGGAGTAAAAGGGAGGGAATCTCATGGATTATCATGATTTGCTGGCCCGGCTTGGAGAAGGGAGTGCCCATCCGGGAGGGTTTACAGCAACGATGCAACTGTTGGATACGCTGTCTCTGCCTGCGCATAGTAAGGTGCTTGAGGTGGGATGTGGTACAGGGAGGACGGCTTGTTATCTGGCTCGAAACGGTTACCGGGTAACTGCGGTGGATCTTAATCGGCAGATGTTGGAGAAAGCGGTGCGACGCGCAAGACGGGAGCGCTTGGATATTCGTTTTATTCAGGCAGACGTGAGATCCTTGCCTTTTCCGGATCATTATTTTGATGTGGTATTTGTAGAGTCTGTCACTATCTTCACCCAGTGGCGAAGTACCCTTGCGGAATATAAGCGAGTGTTGAAGCCAGGTGGTCTCTTCATTGATCGGGAGATGGTGTTATCCGGAAGGAAGACAGAGGTGATGAGCCGTAGGCTGAAACAATTTTACGGAATAAGGACACTGGCGACCATGACTACATGGAAGAAACGTCTCAGACAGAGTGGATTTACTGAAGTCCTGGTCAAGGAACAATCTCGTTCCATGGGAAAGTGGGGCGTGGATCATGATCCTCATCGGGAGATGGATATGAGCTTGTTTGAGGATGAGCAAGTGCAGCGTATGGGTCGCACCAATGATCGTTTGCTTGCGAGATACGGAAAAAGACTGGGGTATGCGGTTTTTGAAGCGAGGGTACCAATGGAGAATGGTAATACCCAGAAAGAGTAGGAAGCATCTGCTCGCGCGGAGGTCGTTGTATTTCATCAATAAATGAATGTGGAAAAATATTTGGTTGATGCCGTACTTGGCATATAAAAAGGCAACCCACTCTAAGGTAGGTTGCCTTTGCCTTCTTTTTTTCGGACTCTAAATCCAATATAAGTAAGTTATGAAGAAACGTCAACTCAAAGGCTTGGACTGAAACCGTTACAGCATATCGTTGTCGATAATGCGCCAGTGGTGCTTCAGCAGAGCTTCCAGTTGCGGTTTATCTTTGGCTCGAAAAGCGCTTAGGATTTGGCGATGTTCTTCATTTACTTCATTAAGTACACTGGATAGCTTCGGCTTATTGTCGCTGACATACGACTGGCGAATAAAGCTGTTTTTTAACGTGTTTAACATCTCGATGACAGTGGCGTTACCGCAGCGCTGGATGTACAGGTTATGAAATTGATATTGATTCTTGCTGTAAGCAGCCAGATCGAGCTGGGTAATATCTTCATCCATCCGTGCAACAAGGGCCTCCATCTCCATGAGCTCAGACGGTTTGAGGTGGTCCGCTGCAAGTGTAGCAGCAAGTGCCTCAAGTGCACCGATGGCCTGCGAGAATTCGAGTTTTTTGCCAGCATCAAAAGGAGCGACGATAAATCCCCTGCGTGGGATATATTGCAGGAGGTTGTCAGAAGTGAGTTGAAATAAGGCTTCCCGAGTAGGTGTGCGGCTGATGTCGAGCTTTTTGCAAATCTCCGCTTCATTAATCTTCTGATTGGGGAGCAGTGTCCCGTCTTGAATTTTCTGTGCGATATAATCGTAAACATGATCTTTCAAGGACCGGTATTTTGGTGCCTCCATACCGAATCCCCCCTTCTGTATATAGTGATGATTGGATGTGTGAGGGTGTAAGCCCTGTAATGGTGCGCCGTTCGGGAGTTTCAAGTTTTTATCATCTTAACACCGAGGGGGGAGTTGGGCAAGCAATCTTAATGATCTAAAGAGATGTTAGTTTCGGGTTACATAAATGACGTTTTGTGGAATTTAAGCGTATAAATGTGTTGAATTCATTGCTATGCAGCTAATTTCTTATTAGTATTACTTACATTAAAGCCCACATATTGTCTGATGTATATTGTATAGAGATAAATTATACTGCCGCAGGCCTTTCGTAACATGCTTCCAGCTATCGGCAATGAATTCATTATTATCATTAAAGATTCCTCGCTTGTTCCCATGATCGGGATTGCTGAGATTATCTATACAGCCAGAGCTGTTCAGGGGATTACCTTCCAACCGCTTGCCCCGCTACTTGTTGCTGCTGCCCTCTATTTTGTAATTACATTTACGTTGGCCAACCTGCTCACCTGGCTGGAACACAGACTTTCTATATCCCGATAACGTGGATACGGACTCTGCGAATGAGTGGAATTAGGTGATAGCGGAAAAAGTGAGCAGGAGTCGTAAATGGTCGTGGCGAAGCATACATTGATATTGTATTTTGTATACAATATAATCAAAGAGGGGTGCTGGGAGTATATGTCAGATTCGAAAGTGTTAATGGATTGGTCGGAACGTTATGCTGCACCTAATTATCATCCGCTCCCGATCGTCATTGAGCAGGCGGAGGGAGTATGGGTCGAAGATCCGGAAGGTCGCCGTTATATGGATATGTTAAGTGCATATTCGGCATTAAATCATGGGCACAGACATCCAGCAATTATTCAGGCGCTGAAGGATCAGGCAGATCGGGTAACATTAACATCACGGGCATTTCACAGCAGTGCGGCATCACTTTTCTATCAGAAGCTCTCGCAATTTACGGGCAAACCCAAAATTCTTGCCATGAACACGGGAGCTGAAGCGGTTGAAACGGCCGTGAAAGCAGTACGAAGATGGGCATATCGCTGCAAGGATGTATCGGAAAATCAAGCTGAAATCATCGTATGCTCAGGAAATTTTCATGGAAGAACACTGACCGTCACGTCTTTCTCATCTTCAGAAGAGTACAAAAAAGACTTTGGACCGTTTACACCCGGATTCAAAATCATTCCTTATGGTGACATTGAAGCGCTTAAGCTTGCGATCACACCGAACACGGCCGCTTTCCTTGTGGAACCCATTCAGGGGGAAGCCGGTATTGTCATTCCGCCAGAAGGATATCTTGCTGAAGCCTTTACGCTGTGCAAACAGCACCGGGTGTTGACCGTGGCGGATGAGATTCAGACCGGATTCGGACGAACGGGACGCCGTTTTGCCTCTGACTGGGAGGGGATTGAGCCGGATATCTGGATTATGGGTAAAGCGCTAGGCGGGGGAGTGATGCCTATCTCGGCTATTGCTGCAAATGCAGAAATACTGGATTTGTTTGAACCGGGTTCTCATGGCTCCACATTCGGGGGTAACCCACTCGCTTGTGCCGTGGCTGTCGCGGCACTGAAAGTTCTGGAAGATGAGAAGCTTGCAGAGCGCTCGGAGCGTCTGGGAAATTATTTTATGAAACAGCTTCAGGGAATTCGCAGTTCAGCTGTGCGTGAGATTCGAGGTAGAGGATTGTTCATCGGTGTTGATCTGCATGTACCTGCACGTTCATATTGTGAGAAATTAATGTCTGTTGGACTGCTCTGTAAAGAAACCCATGAGACAACGATCCGTTTTGCGCCGCCACTGACTATTACGGAGGCTGAGATCGACTGGGCGTTGGAACGAATTGCTCAGGTGCTGGGTGACTGAATAAACCTTTCATTCTTTGATTACTTCATATAAGCAGCGAAGGAGCTGACCTACGTGGGAAACAATGATATTGAATCTGCAGGAACGCTGAATGCTTCTAATGAAACGAGCCAATTGCTTTTGCGTCATCATGACGTTGCCATCATTAAGGTTCCTTTTGGACTAGGCGGGGCGCGAGGTGGTGCTGAGCTAGGTCCGGATGAACTAATTACAGCAGGATTGAAACGTGAAATTGCAAGCCTTGGGTTGAATGTATCAAAAGAGATCCGTGTAGATTGTCCCTCAGAGTCTGTTGCTCCAATTGAATGCAACCGTGTGAAATATTTATCCGAGGTTAGACAGGTGAGTGAGCGAGTGTGCAATGAAGTGTCTGGGGCGATATCTGGAGGTGCTTTTCCACTTGTTCTGGGTGGCGATCACAGTGTAGCTATAGGTTCTCTTGCTGGGGTGTCTGCGCATTATTCCAATCTAGGTGTGATCTGGTTTGATGCCCATGCGGATTTGAACACAGAAGAGCGTAGTCTGTCTGGAAATATGCATGGGATGAGTGTTGCTGCAGCTTTGGGGCATTCTGCATTTAACTTGTCTCATATTCCGGGTGCAGGGTCGTTCGTTAATCCTTCCAATCTGGTCTACATTGGCTTACGTGATCTGGATGTGTATGAAAAGGAACAGATCCGAGCGCTTGGCATTAAGAGCTTTACAATGCATGATATTGATCGGATAGGTATACAACAGGTTGTTGAACAGGCGCTGGCTGTAGTCGGGGAAGGAACAGATGGTATTCATATTAGCTTTGATATGGATTGTCTTGATCCGCGTGAGGCTCCGGGTGTGGGTACGCCAGTACCAGGGGGATTGAATTACCGTGAAGCTCATTTCGCACTGGAGCTGCTCGCTTCCACCAACCGAGTCACGTCCATGGATCTGGTGGAAGTTAACCCGCTGTTTGATCAGAACAGGCATACGGCCCGCCTTGGAGTAGAACTGATTGCTTCATTGCTGGGTAAACGGATCTTATAACAATTGTATAGCTATTTCTTGTGCGGATGAATTCATGCTTATATAGAAGGTAAGGTCGAATCATATAATGTAAGGTTATATAAGAGCCAGGGTCAGACTCATCCATACGATCTTCAACTGAGTGAAGATAGGTATGAGTACTTCCCTGGCTATGGTTGTTGGGTGCACTTCTTGATTCCTGAAAAGGGGAAGCGTGAAGTTGGCCTTATAGAGTAATGTTTGGCTAAGCGGGGCTTTCTGTTTCTTTAAGGAGCGTTGGGTAGAGCGTTGGGTAGATATACGAGGGCTCTACTATAGAAGAAAGAGATTGAGATTATCTGATGAGAAAGTGGTTCTAAAGTTTTTTAAAAATAAAGCTTGCGTTCATAATCTCTACATGGTATATTCTAATTCCGGCCAAGAAAACACGAGAAACACGGTGCGGCAAGCGAATGAAATAAGCTTCGAAAGAAACTTGAAAAAAGAGCTTGCAAAGTTGGTTCGGATGTGATAAGATATAAAAGTTGCTGAGGTGAACAACACCCGGCAATGAAACAAGTTTGATCTTTGAAAACTGAACAACGAGTGAGTAAACATTCTGCTTGCAGAATGAACGCGAAAGTTTGAAACAAGCCTTGGCTTGAATCGACTGGAGCACAAATGAGATTTTTAATCTCGTCAGTTTCAAAATGAGCTTATCGCTCTTTTCAATACTTTATTGGAGAGTTTGATCCTGGCTCAGGACGAACGCTGGCGGCATGCCTAATACATGCAAGTCGAGCGGACTATCAGAGAAGCTTGCTTCTCTGATAGTTAGCGGCGGACGGGTGAGTAACACGTAGGCAACCTGCCCTCAAGTTTGGGACAACTACCGGAAACGGTAGCTAATACCGAATAGTTGTTTTCTTCTCCTGAAGAGAACTGGAAAGACGGAGCAATCTGTCACTTGGGGATGGGCCTGCGGCGCATTAGCTAGTTGGTGGGGTAACGGCTCACCAAGGCGACGATGCGTAGCCGACCTGAGAGGGTGATCGGCCACACTGGGACTGAGACACGGCCCAGACTCCTACGGGAGGCAGCAGTAGGGAATCTTCCGCAATGGGCGAAAGCCTGACGGAGCAATGCCGCGTGAGTGATGAAGGTTTTCGGATCGTAAAGCTCTGTTGCCAGGGAAGAACGCTTGGGAGAGTAACTGCTCTCAAGGTGACGGTACCTGAGAAGAAAGCCCCGGCTAACTACGTGCCAGCAGCCGCGGTAATACGTAGGGGGCAAGCGTTGTCCGGAATTATTGGGCGTAAAGCGCGCGCAGGCGGTCATTTAAGTCTGGTGTTTAATCCCGGGGCTCAACCCCGGATCGCACTGGAAACTGGGTGACTTGAGTGCAGAAGAGGAGAGTGGAATTCCACGTGTAGCGGTGAAATGCGTAGATATGTGGAGGAACACCAGTGGCGAAGGCGACTCTCTGGGCTGTAACTGACGCTGAGGCGCGAAAGCGTGGGGAGCAAACAGGATTAGATACCCTGGTAGTCCACGCCGTAAACGATGAGTGCTAGGTGTTAGGGGTTTCGATACCCTTGGTGCCGAAGTTAACACATTAAGCACTCCGCCTGGGGAGTACGGTCGCAAGACTGAAACTCAAAGGAATTGACGGGGACCCGCACAAGCAGTGGAGTATGTGGTTTAATTCGAAGCAACGCGAAGAACCTTACCAGGTCTTGACATCCCTCTGATCGGTACAGAGATGTACCTTTCCTTCGGGACAGAGGAGACAGGTGGTGCATGGTTGTCGTCAGCTCGTGTCGTGAGATGTTGGGTTAAGTCCCGCAACGAGCGCAACCCTTGATCTTAGTTGCCAGCACTTCGGGTGGGCACTCTAAGGTGACTGCCGGTGACAAACCGGAGGAAGGTGGGGATGACGTCAAATCATCATGCCCCTTATGACCTGGGCTACACACGTACTACAATGGCCGGTACAACGGGCTGTGAAGCCGCGAGGTGGAACGAATCCTAAAAAGCCGGTCTCAGTTCGGATTGCAGGCTGCAACTCGCCTGCATGAAGTCGGAATTGCTAGTAATCGCGGATCAGCATGCCGCGGTGAATACGTTCCCGGGTCTTGTACACACCGCCCGTCACACCACGAGAGTTTATAACACCCGAAGTCGGTGGGGTAACCGCAAGGAGCCAGCCGCCGAAGGTGGGATAGATGATTGGGGTGAAGTCGTAACAAGGTAGCCGTATCGGAAGGTGCGGCTGGATCACCTCCTTTCTATGGAGAATCGTTTCCCGCGTGGAAACATTCAAATACGCAGACTTGATCTGCAAAACTACTCACTCGTTGCTCAGTTTTGAGAGCTCAAACTCTCAAACAGCTTGCTTTTGCATGGAGCTTGTTCTTTGAAAACTAGATATCGAAACGAAATTTTGCGATTTAGAACATTCCTTTTTAAGCTGAACTTGTGTTAAACAAGTTTCAATAAATAGTGAAAACTGCATTGCGATGGTATAGAGTGAGAGCGACTTTTGGATTTGCGCAAGCAAAACAAGGGAAGCGAGCAGTCGAAACCGGAGCAAATATGGTTAAGCTACTAAGAGCACACGGAGGATGCCTAGGCGCTAGGAGCCGATGAAGGACGTGGCGAACAACGAAACTGCCTCGGGGAGCTGTAAGCAAGCTTTGATCCGGGGGTGTCCGAATGGGGAAACCCAGCTGGGGTAATTTCCAGTTACTCATAACTGAATACATAGGTTATGTAGAGGCATACCAAGGGAACTGAAACATCTAAGTACCTTGAGGAAGAGAAAACAATAGTGATTCCGTCAGTAGCGGCGAGCGAACGCGGAGAAGCCCAAACCAGAGAGCTTGCTCTTTGGGGTTGTGGGACATCTCACATGGAGTTACAAAGGAACCGGTTAAGCGAAGAGGTCTGGAAAGGCCCGCCAAAGAAGGTAAAAGCCCTGTACTTGAAAGTCTGTTCCCTCCGAGATGTATCCCGAGTAGTGCGGGGCACGTGAAACCCCGTATGAATCCGGCAGGACCATCTGCCAAGGCTAAATACTTCCTAGCGACCGATAGTGAAGCAGTACCGTGAGGGAAAGGTGAAAAGCACCCCGGAAGGGGAGTGAAATAGAACCTGAAACCGTGTGCTTACAAAAAGTCAGAGCCCGTTTTAGGGGTGATGGCGTGCCTTTTGTAGAATGAACCGGCGAGTTACGTTCCCGTGCAAGGTTAAGGTGAAGAGCCGGAGCCGCAGCGAAAGCGAGTCTGAATAGGGCGACTTAGTACGTGGACGTAGACCCGAAACCGGGTGATCTACCCCTGTCCAGGGTGAAGGTGCGGTAACACGCACTGGAGGCCCGAACCCACGCATGTTGAAAAATGCGGGGATGAGGTGGGGGTAGCGGAGAAATTCCAATCGAACTCGGAGATAGCTGGTTCTCCCCGAAATAGCTTTAGGGCTAGCCTCGGAAAACAGAGTCGTGGAGGTAGAGCACTGATTGGGTGCGGGGCCCGCAAGGGTTACCAAGCTCAGTCAAACTCCGAATGCCATAGACTTACTTCCGGGAGTCAGACAGTGAGTGCTAAGATCCATTGTCAAAAGGGAAACAGCCCAGACCATCAGCTAAGGTCCCCAAGTGTGTGTTAAGTGGGAAAGGATGTGGAGTTGCACAGACAACCAGGATGTTGGCTTAGAAGCAGCCACCATTGAAAGAGTGCGTAATAGCTCACTGGTCGAGTGACTCTGCGCCGAAAATGTAACGGGGCTAAACACACCACCGAAGCTATGGCTTGATGCTTTGCATCAGGGGTAGGGGAGCGTTGTATAAGGGTTGAAGGTGTACCGTAAGGAGCGCTGGACATTATACAAGTGAGAATGCCGGTATGAGTAACGAAAAGATCAGTGAGAATCTGATCCGCCGAAAGCCTAAGGGTTCCTGAGGAAGGCTCGTCCGCTCAGGGTAAGTCGGGACCTAAGGCGAGGCCGAAAGGCGTAGTCGAAGGACAACAGGTCGAAATTCCTGTACCACCGTAAGCCGTTATGAGCAATGGGGGGACGCAGCAGGGTAGTGACGCGGACTGATGGATGTCCGTCTAAGCAGTGAGGCTGATGTGTAGGCAAATCCGCACATCGTAAGGCTGGGCTGTGATGGGGAGCGAAAATTATAGTAGCGAAGGTCATGATCTCACACTGCCAAGAAAAGCCTCTAGCCAGGTGATGGTGCCCGTACCGCAAACCGACACAGGTAGGCGAGAAGAGAATTCTAAGGCGCGCGGAAGAACTCTCGTTAAGGAACTCGGCAAAATGACCCCGTAACTTCGGGAGAAGGGGTGCCCCGGTAGTGTGAATAGCACGAGGGGGCCGCAGTGAAAAGGCCCAAGCGACTGTTTAGCAAAAACACAGGTCTGTGCGAAGCCGTAAGGCGAAGTATACGGGCTGACGCCTGCCCGGTGCTGGAAGGTTAAGGGGAGCGGTTAGGAGCAATCCGAAGCTGTGAACCGAAGCCCCAGTAAACGGCGGCCGTAACTATAACGGTCCTAAGGTAGCGAAATTCCTTGTCAGGTAAATTCTGACCCGCACGAATGGCGTAACGACTTGGGCGCTGTCTCAACGAGAGATCCGGTGAAATTTTAATACCTGTGAAGATGCAGGTTACCCGCGACAAGACGGAAAGACCCCATGGAGCTTTACTGCAGCTTGATATTGAATTTGGGTACGATCTGTACAGGATAGGTGGGAGCCTTTGAAACGTGAGCGCCAGCTTGCGTGGAGGCACCGTTGGGATACCACCCTGATCGTATCTAGGTTCTAACCTGGTACCGTAATCCGGTGCGGGGACAGTGTCAGGTGGGCAGTTTGACTGGGGCGGTCGCCTCCTAAAGAGTAACGGAGGCGCCCAAAGGTTCCCTCAGAATGGTTGGAAATCATTCGAAGAGTGCAAAGGCATAAGGGAGCTTGACTGCGAGACCTACAAGTCGAGCAGGGACGAAAGTCGGGCTTAGTGATCCGGTGGTACCGCATGGAAGGGCCATCGCTCAACGGATAAAAGCTACCCTGGGGATAACAGGCTTATCTCCCCCAAGAGTCCACATCGACGGGGAGGTTTGGCACCTCGATGTCGGCTCATCGCATCCTGGGGCTGAAGTAGGTCCCAAGGGTTGGGCTGTTCGCCCATTAAAGCGGTACGCGAGCTGGGTTCAGAACGTCGTGAGACAGTTCGGTCCCTATCTGTCGTGGGCGTAGGAAATTTGAGAGGAGCTGTCCTTAGTACGAGAGGACCGGGATGGACGTACCGCTGGTGTACCAGTTGTTCCGCCAGGAGCACCGCTGGGTAGCTATGTACGGAAGGGATAAGCGCTGAAAGCATCTAAGCGTGAAGCCCCCCTCAAGATGAGATTTCCCAGTATGTAAGACCCCTTGAAGACGACGAGGTAGATAGGCTGGGGGTGGAAGTGCAGCAATGCATGGAGCTGACCAGTACTAATCGGTCGAGGGCTTATCCAATATGCAGGTTGTAAATCGCAGATTTCGTTTCGGATCTAGTTTTCAGAGAATAAACTCTGAGATGTAAGCTAAGCTATGCGTTTGGTGGCGATGGCGGAGGGGTTCCACACGTACCCATCCCGAACACGACCGTTAAGCCCTCTAGCGCCGATGGTACTTGGACCGCAGGGTCCTGGGAGAGTAGGACGCCGCCAAGCGAATTCCCTTTGGGGTATTTTTTTTGCCCCCCTCGTAAGGAAAAGGGAAATATATTGGGGCCCTTAGCTCAGTTGGTTAGAGCGCACCTCTGATAAGGGTGAGGCCGGTGGTTCGAGTCCACCAGGGCCCACCATATAGTTTTAAACCACAGTGAAACATGGGGCCATAGCTCAGCTGGGAGAGCGCCTGCCTTGCAAGCAGGAGGTCAGCGGTTCGATCCCGCTTGGCTCCACCATTCCCTGATAGCTCAGTTGGTAGAGCACTCGACTGTTAATCGAGTTGTCACAGGTTCGAGCCCTGTTCGGGGAGCCATTCAGGAGAGGTGTCCGAGTTGGTCGAAGGAGCACGATTGGAAATCGTGTAGGCGCCAAAAGCGTCTCGAGGGTTCGAATCCCTCTCTCTCCGCCAGATAGAATTTTGTTACTGTGGCCCGTTGGTCAAGGGGTTAAGACACCTCCCTTTCACGGAGGTAACAGGGGTTCGAATCCCCTACGGGTCATATATATGGAGGCTTAGCTCAGCTGGGAGAGCATCTGCCTTACAAGCAGAGGGTCGGGGGTTCGATCCCCTCAGCCTCCACCATATAGTTTTTAAATAACGACGCGGGGTGGAGCAGCCCGGTAGCTCGTCGGGCTCATAACCCGAAGGCCGCAGGTTCAAATCCTGCCCCCGCAATTATACTTTCTCTGAAGAAAGTGATCTGGAACCGTGGTGTAGTTGGCCTAACATGCCTGCCTGTCACGCAGGAGATCGCGGGTTCGAATCCCGTCGGTTCCGCCATTTTTACTCAAGTAACATTTTATACCGTGCCGGTGTAGCTCAACTGGTAGAGCAACTGACTTGTAATCAGTAGGTTGGGGGTTCAAGTCCTCTCGCCGGCACCATTTATTGCATTTACCTCTGAATTTATAATAGAATGTATATTGTAGTTTCAGATGGGAATACTGAGATACTCTCAGCGAATGTAAGGGATAGCTTATGGCGATCGTGGCGAAGTGGTTAACGCACCGGTTTGTGGATCCGGCATTCGGGGGTTCAATTCCCCTCGATCGCCCCATGTTTTCTTAATGGGGATTAGCCAAGCGGTAAGGCAACGGACTTTGACTCCGTCATGCATAGGTTCAAATCCTATATCCCCAGCCATTTTAGTTTTTAGTTTGAGTCATTAGCTCAGTTGGTAGAGCACCTGACTTTTAATCAGGGTGTCGAAGGTTCGAGCCCTTCATGACTCACCATTATATTTTGCGGTCGTGGCGGAATTGGCAGACGCGCACGGTTCAGGTCCGTGTGGGCTAACCCCCGTGGAGGTTCGAGTCCTCTCGACCGCACCATATATTTTGCGGAAGTGGCTCAGCGGTAGAGCATCGCCTTGCCAAGGCGAGGGTCGCGGGTTCGATTCCCGTCTTCCGCTCCAATATTTGCGCCCTTAGCTCAGCTGGATAGAGCGTTTGACTACGAATCAAAAGGCCGGGAGTTCGAATCTCTCAGGGCGCGCCATTATTTTCATAAGTATCGGGATGTAGCTCAGCTTGGTAGAGCACCTGGTTTGGGACCAGGGGGTCGCATGTTCAAATCGTGTCATCCCGATTTTTATATGCGGGTGTAGTTCAATGGTAGAACTTTAGCCTTCCAAGCTAATAGCGTGGGTTCGATTCCCATCACCCGCTTCATGGTAACAACAAAGAGAGCTCTTGCTTATTGCAAGGGCTCTTTTTGATATAGTAATCTTAAGTAAGAAAATAGTGGGAGGACTTATGAAAAATAAAATAGAAGCGCCAAAGATTCCCCTGGAACTCGAAGACTTATCGTTAACTTTAGAAGCATGGGAGAGTAAAGAAGAAATCAAACATGGGCGATTTACCAATATCTCTATTGAGAATCAGAGCGCCAGCAGAGTTTCATTCGATAAAGTGGTCTTTGAGAACGTGATCTTCAGCCAGTCCTCTCTCCCCGAAGTCGAGCTTACTGATGTAATTTTTGATAAATGCGATTTATCCAATATGGACTTTAACGGTTCTTTCCTCCACCGAACAGAGTTTAGAAACTGTAAATTGCTTGGTACCAATTTTGCAAATAGCAGGCTCCAAAATGTAAGCTTTCAGGGCTGTGTAGCTGACCTTTCTTTATTTCGATTCTCCAAGTTTAAACAGGTGAAGTACACGGAATGTTCTCTGGTGAGTGGCGATTTCTTTCAAGCTACTGCCCAAAAATTGGAGTTTTCTGAATGCAATATAGACCAAGCTCTTTTGTCGGGTGTTAAGCTTAAGGGAGTGGACCTTAGTGACTGTAGCTTTGAAAGGTTACATGTAGATATTGAGGATCTGAACGGATGTATCATCTCAGATGCTCAGGCCGCCTCTTTTGTTGGATTATTAGGCTTAATTGTGAAGTGAGTTTGATTATGCGAGTGATCTTTGTTTAAATGAAGAGATCAATGAATGTACAACATCATGCTTTCACTGATAAAAAGGAGGCGGATTATGAAAAGGGCTCTGGTTATTGGAGGACATGGAACATTAGGTAAGGCTGTTGTTGCGAAGCTTCAGGAATATTCCGTTGAGGTCATTACAGCCGGCAGGCAATCCGGAGATTACCAGGTGGATATGACATCCACAGAGAGTATTACATCCCTCTTTGAAACGGTGACTAATATTGATTATGTCATTGTTGCAGCCGGCCAGACCCATTATGCGAAGTTGGAGGAGCTGACCCCTGAGAACAATATGATTAGTGTGCAGGGGAAATTACTTGGTCAAGTGAACATCGTCTTGATTGGACAGCACTACATCAACGATATGGGAAGTTTTACGCTGGTCAGTGGCATTATACAGGACCATCCCATTCTCAAAGGCGCATCCAGTGCTATGGTCAACGGTGCAATTGATTCGTTTGCCAAAGCAGCAGCTTATGAGTTGCCCCGAGGTATACGTCTGAATTCGGTTAGTCCTAACCTGTTTGTTGAATCCGCAGAGAAATATAAAGGTGTGTTTATCGGATTTAATCCGGTGCCTGTGGAGCGAGTCGCCAATACGTTTATCCAGAGTGCACTTGGGATCGAAACAGCCCAGACCTTTAAAATATACTAACTGTAAGAAATAGTAAGTATAAAGGAGATCAGCAGAATGTTCCTGCTGATCTCCTTTTGTTTTGGTTGAAATGGAAGTTCGGCTTTAAAATTTTCTCCGTTGCCCCATAAGCCGCTAGATACCATTACTTAGACTCATACGATATAGACAGCAACAACCAATTAGTATCTTTCCAAGATCAGTTGAGTTTTCAGGCCATCCGCAGGAATGAGCCAGTTTTTGTTCTCCAGCACTTGCATCAGTTGGGTACGCAGTCCGGAAACAGCTGTAGAATCAGCTGTTTTGAACGAGATCTCAACGATATTCTCTACACCTGTGCCTGCTGCGTTGCGAATTGGCCATACTTCAAGGGTGAGTTCCTGTCCATTCCATGTGCCTTCATAACGTTGGAATGTTACCGGGCCGTAAGCACGGGATGCCGTGAGTTGTTGTTTACCCCAGTTGGAGGAGGACCAGTTTTTTAATTTGCCAGGCAGCTTGTCCAATAACATGCTCAAGGCTTCCTGCTGTGATGGAAGTTGTACGCCTGTAGCTTTGGTATCCACCTTTTTAGTGTTGGAGAAGCTTAATGTTTGTTTGCCATATCCCCAGTCAATTTCAGCCTCGTAGTTATCATCTGACGCATCAAATCCCTCTTGGTTAGCCAGAGTCAACGCCGCATTAACATCACCATTAATGACAGGGTAGCGCTTCTTATAAGTCAGTTCATAGTTATTCTTGTCATCCTTCTTCCGAAAACGGACGTTCCATCCCTGTTGATCCAGATTGAGCGCGTTGGTGTCGAAATACTCTGCACTAATGTTTCTTGCTGTGGAGCTCAACCCAAGCGTCTGAATGACTTCACTGCGTGGTGTCCCATCTGTGTTCAATACCAGCTCCGGCTTAGCCAGGAACTTCACTTCATAAGCAGGAACGGCGTTGGCTGCTGCTGAAGCCTGTGGTGCTTCCAGAAACGTCAGTCCACTTCCCAATGTCACGATGCTCAGCATGAATGAGGCGGTTACCTTTTTCCATTTTTTCAAAACCAATCACTCCCTAGGCTGGATTAACGTACTAACCCACTTTATCGTCCGAGTATATGAAAGCGATTAAATGGAAGGGCTCGTTGCGTTAACCCTGCATAGATTTGATGAATGCCAAACGATAGTTTATATGGGATGGCGGAATCATGAATTAAAAAGAGAGAGGCTGTGGCTCATGTCCCGCAGTACTTCCTTGAAGCGGTTGACCTGGACGGAAGGATGACGATCCTTGTTGTGGACGGTATAAATATGCCGCGGAGCCTGCTCCCCTGGAATGGGGAGGACCTTGATCAGTCCATGCTGCTCTTCCCACTGTACGGCCATTCGTGACATGAACGAGATATGACCACCGAGTAGAACCAACTGCTTAATCGCCTCCAGAGAGTCCATCTCAACGGTGCTTCGCAAACGAATATCATGTTGCTCCAGCCATTGGTTAGTTAAACGTCGAGTGCTGGATTCATCCCCATGCAGTGCAAAAGGAACCTGTGCCATATGCTCAGGTTTCAGCACATCCCTCTGAGCCAAGGCATGCTGTGGAGAGCAGATTAATACCAGATCATCCTCACATAGTGTTTCTGCCTGAAGTACCGGACCCACAAAAGGCTCTGAGGAGATCACACCCAAATCAATCTGGTGACGGATCAACATTTCGCGGATAACGGGTGAAGGTTTGACCGATAACATAATTCGAATACCGGGGAATTCCTGAGAAAATGTATTCAAAATAGGCGGCAGCAGATACGTTGCAGGTACATAGCTCGCTCCAATGTGCAGGGTGCCCCGATAGAGGCTGTCATATTCCTGTACTACTCGGCGTGCCTCCTGGGTCAGGGCATTGATTTTCACCGAATAGTGTAAAAGGGCTTGTCCAGCCTCGGTGAGAAACGTCTTTCCACTACGCGATTCAAATAATCGAACCCCCATCTCTTCCTCCAGAGACTTCATATGAAAGGTAACGGTAGGCTGCTTGATGCCGAGAAGCTCGGCCACACTGGTCATATGATGATGCTTATCAATGAGTTCAACAATTTGCAGTTTAATCAGGTTCAACGAATCCAACACTCCTCTCGGGTAATTTGAATCACCTTATATAGATTTAATCTATGAAGATCAACAGAATTCATCTAAAAAGTTAATTCCAATTTTACATTTCTAACATACAACTCGCGAAAGCGGACGTTAGACTGAGAACAGTACAAGAAGACAGGCAGGGATGCTTATGAAAATGGAAATTAGGGGAATTCAAAAATCATTCAATCGCACTCCCGCGCTGCTGCCCACGGATTTAACACTTCAGCATGGACAGTTTACGACGCTGCTCGGCCCATCCGGCTGCGGCAAAACGACGTTGCTGCGCATGCTGGCGGGGCTCGAGCAACCAGATGCGGGAGAAATCGTTGCGGATGGCAAGAGTTTCTACTCGGCGACGAAGCGAATAGATGTACCGACACATAAGCGTAATCTGGGCATGGTGTTTCAGGATTTTGCATTATGGCCGCATATGACAGTATACGAAAATGTGGCGTTCGGCCTGAAAGCCGGAAAGCAGAAATCGGATCTGCGCCAGAAGGTGACCGAAGCACTTGGCATGGTACGCCTGCAAGGCATGGAGGATCGTTATCCTCATCAGCTGTCGGGAGGACAGCAGCAACGGGTTGCTTTTGCCAGAGCGGTAGCAGTAAGGCCGGGGATTATCCTGTTCGATGAGCCACTAAGTGCACTGGATGCTGTGCTGCGGGAAGAGATGCGAATTGAGATGATGTCATTGGTACGGGATATGGGACTGACAGCGCTGTACGTCACCCATGATCAAGTTGAGGCGATGTCGATGTCAGATGAGATTGTGGTGATGGAGAAGGGGCGCATATTGCAAAAGGGAACCCCGGAAACGATCTACGCATCGCCAAGCGATCCTTTTGTTGCTTCGTTTATCGGAAAGTCCAACTGGCTTACGCCTAATCAGTCCATGGTGAGACCGGAACATGTCTCCTGGAGCAAAACAGGTCATGACGATCTGTGTTATCAGGCGGTAGTGCTCAGCGTCAGTTATGTAGGAGAGCGTTATGAAATTCGGGTGCAGATGGAGGGACTGAGTGTATGGACAGCCTATCTGGATCGAAGAGTACGCGTAGGGGAGAAGGTTCAGCTCTATGTAGCCCCGGAGCGGATTTGCCGAATGAACGGACAAGACACTCCGAATGTGAAGCCTAGAGAGTTCATCGCAGCAGCCAACTGATCATGATGAGCATAAAGGGCCTCAGATCAGGAAATAGGCCATGAACAGAATCATTAAGTAATGAAACGGATTATCAAGGAAGTGTAACTTCTAGAAAGTGAATGATCAAGGAAACGTACCTTCCTGAGAGCATATTATCGGTAAGTCTCATGAATAGAGGCATGTGTTGGCGGCAATAGCGACCATAGTGGTAACGGCGTAAACAGCGTGAGTTTGCAGAAACTTGAATACGAATATAATCAGAAACCAAGGGAGATGGAATGAAAATGTTGGGTATGAAAACACGGAAAAGAAGCGCAATGCTGTTATTATCAGCGGTAATGAGTATCAGTTTGTTCGGATGTAGCACAGGTAATTCAACTACTGGGAATGCGGGTCAAGCTGCTGGGGAAGGCAGTACGGCTACTGCATCGGCGGAAACGACAAAGCCAGCAGGAGGTAAGCTGGTATTGTACAGTGCAGGACCTCAGAAGCTGGCGGATAACATCATCAGCGGATTTACAGCCAAGACGGGCATTGAAGTGGAGATGTTCCAGGGTACGACAGGTAAAATTCTGGCTCGCATGGAAGCTGAAAAATCCAATCCGGTAGCGGACGTGGTTATCCTGGCTTCCCTGCCTTCGGCACAAGCACTGAAAGCGGACGGTCTGACACTCCCATATCCTGATGCGGAGAATGCAGACAAGCTGAACAAGGATTGGTCAGATGCCGATGGCAACTATTTTAGCTCCAGTGCATCGGCACTCGGAATTGTCTACAATACGAAGCTGGTGTCCACGCCACCAACCAGTTGGGCTGAGCTGGCAACACCTGCCTGGAAAGATGTTGTGAACATTCCTGATCCTACACTGTCCGGTTCCGCGCTGGACTTCATTACGGGATACCTGAGTGTGAATGGAGATAAAGGCTGGGACTTGCTGGACAGCTACAAAGCGAATGGTGTAGCGATGGCAGGAGCGAATCAGGAAGCACTTGACCCGGTCATTACCGGAGCGAAAAGCATCGTAGCAGCTGGTGTGGACTACATGGCGTATTCCTCCAAAGCCAAAGGTGAACCGCTGGACATCGTATATCCAGAGGAAGGGACTGTAATCAGTCCAAGACCGGCAGCGATTCTGAAATCGAGTCAGAATGTGGAGAATGCCAAGGCGTTTATCGACTACCTGTTGTCCGATGAGGCACAGAAGCTCGTTGCAGATGCTTATCTGATCCCGGGACGTGAAGACATCGAGGCGACTAACCGGGCTAATCTGAAGGATATCCCGCAGCTTAAAGTGGATTGGAACTGGATGAGTGAACACGGAGATGAGACAGCGGCACGTTTCTCCGAGACTTTTAAATAAGAATAGTGTTATGACCTGCCGTGAGTAACTAGAACAACTAGAGTGAAGAGACGATTGTCTTGTGGAAGTCATGTGAGGTGAAATCGTAGTGAAACCTGTTGTAGTAGACAACAACCGTATTTTTCGGAGAGTGGGCGTGATTCTGGCCCTCTTTCTGCTAACGATAAGCATTGGTGTACCGCTCTTGCTGATTTTCTGGCAAAGTGTGTATCCGGATGGGCAATGGGATTGGATGGCTCCGATTCGCACCATTACCGGACAGCATTTATCCGGGGTGCTGCTGAATTCTGTCTGGCTGGGGATCTGCGTGGTAGCTGTAACAACTCTGCTGGCATTGCCACTGGCCTGGATGATGGCGAAGACCCGCATGGGTCAGCATCGCTGGGTGGACGTGATCCTGATGATTCCGTTCATGACCCCGCCGTATATCGGCTCCATGGGATGGATTTTGTTTATGCAAAAAGGGGGATACCTGCAACAATGGGTGCCCTCCGCTGCGAGCTGGAGTGAATTATTCTTCAGCTTCTGGGGCATGGTGCTCATTATGAGCCTACATCTGTTCCCTTTCCTGTATCTGTTGCTTCGGGATGCAATCATTCGCATCGGAGGCAATCTGGAAGAAGCGGGAGCGGTGCACGGGGGACGTGCGGGATACCGATTCAGACGTATTATTTTGCCACTACTGTTGTCTTCCTATGGCATGGGGATCATGCTCGTCTTTGTCAAAACGATTGCGGAATTCGGAACACCGGCCACCTTCGGGCGCCGTATCGGTTATTATGTCATGACCTCTGAGATCCACAAGTATATCTCCAGTTGGCCGATTGATTTTGGTAAAGCAACCTCGCTTGCATCGGTGCTGCTGTCGGTCTGTCTGGTGATGTGGTACATGCAGTCTGCCATGAGTCGAAAGTTCACGTACCGTCTGGTAGGGGGCAAGGGGCAGCGATCTAAACGATATTCCCTACGCGGCGGGGCGGGTTGGTTGTGCGGGTTGTATCTCGCGTTGCTGCTGATTCTGTCGGTGGGTATTCCGTATTTCTCTATTATTGCTGCGTCGACTATGAAACTGCGCGGCGCGGGATTGTCCTTCGACAATCTGACGCTGGATCATTACCGGGAATTGCTGTCCTGGGGATCAGTCAGTATGAAAGCAATCGGAAACAGTCTGGGGCTGTCACTAGCAGCTTCGACGGTTGCAGTTATTATCGGTACAGGTTTTGCACTGACGATTGGTAAATCGTCTTCCTTTATGCAGCGTGTCATTGACCTGTTCAGTCTGCTGCCGAATACGGTGCCTGGCATTGTCATGGTGGTGGGTCTCATCCTGTTCTGGAATTCACCATGGATGCCATTCACCCTGTACAACTCGTACGGAATGGTTGTTCTGACGTATGTGGTTCTCTTCTTGCCGTACACGGTGCAGTATGTCAAATCAAGCTTCACCCAGATAGATGGAACGTTGTTCCAGGCGGGTCAGGTCTTTGGCGGAAGACCGTTATACATTCTGCGGCGTATTCTTCTACCACTGATCATCCCCGGCATGCTGGCCGGATGGATGATGACATTCACCATTGCCACCCGGGAGCTGGTGGGATCACTGTTGATTTTGCCTCCATCGATGCAGACATCGGCAACGTATATTTTTGCTCAATTTGAACAAGGTCAGGTTTCATTGGGAATGGCGATGGCCGTGGTGACTGTCGGTATGACGGTACTGATGTTGCTCGGCATTGAAGTTCTGAATTCGAAGAGAAAGTGGAATGCATCATGATCAAACTGAAGGTATGGGGCGGCGCCGGGGAACACGGGCGCTCTGCCTATCTCCTGAGAGGGAGCCGGGTACAACTTTTGCTGGATTGTGGCGTGAAAAAAGAAGGAGCCGGCGAGTATCCGTTGATTGAACCGGAAATCGTTAAAGAGCTGGATGTGGTTTTATTGTCTCACGCCCATGAGGATCATTCTGTCGCTATTCCATTGCTCTATAGGATGGGGTATCAGGGTGAAGTATGGACGACGCGGGAAACCAGGGAGCAATTAGACACCTACTTCAGAGCTTGGCGAAGAAATATGGAGAGGGCAGGACACGCCCTCCCATACGAAGAAGGTGATGAACAGCTGATTCGCTACCGATTTTTGGAGGACGAAGCCGAGGGTGGAACCTGGTTTGAAATGGTCCCTGGCGTCTCGGTGGTGTGGGGGCGCAGTGGACACCTTGCGGGATCGGTATGGTTCGGGCTGGAAATGGAGGATAAGCGGATACTTTATTCCGGTGATTACACCTCCGAATCCATGCTATTGCAGGAGGATTGCCCAGCGGATGTATTCTGGCAGGCAAGGGTACCACGTAACAGGCGTGGATTCGATGCTCCAGTTAGTCAACGTTGGAAAACGGATATACGAACCGTAGTGAATGGTAGGCATGTCTTGGCAGGGGAGCCATCCGCGTCGCAGACTCTTCCCTTTGCTGCATCCGAGGGGATGTTACGATCCCATGTATCAGCAGGTAGAACTGTGGAGCAAGGGGATGCCTATGCCGTATCCAAGGGAGTAGAAGTGAACAAAGCATCTTCCTCCGGCCTGCTGGATTTAGTGATTATGGATGCCGCATATGGTACTGACCGCGATACGCAGACCAACAAACTGGAACAGCTGGAACAGGCCATCCATGAGACGATTGCCCGGGGTGGAAAGGTGTTAATGCCTATGCCCTCGGTGGGGCGTGGTCAGGAAATCATGTTGTGGTCACAGCAGCAGTTCCCTGACGTTCCGATTGTAGTGGAACAAGGGCTGGTGGACGGACTGAAGCAGCTTTTACATGCTCCATATTGGCTTAAGGAAGAGGAAGAACACATACCGGGTTCTGTGAAGGAAGCGATTGGGCGTTTTCTGGAGGGTCATGGATGGGAGATGCCTGTGACAAAGGAAGAGCGAGAGCGGCTACTGCATCAACATGCTGCCTCTTTGTGGTTCATTCCGGACGGGATGATGCAGTCCTCTCTTGCCCGCTGGTACTATAACCAGTTTGCGGACGATGAAAATAATCTTGTACTGCTCACTGGGCATGTCTCTGCTGGCACCTATGCTTACAGGCTGTTGCAGAATCCTGCAAAACACGGGGCGTGCGAGGTACGGAAAATTCGTTATAAGGTGCATCAGGGATGGAAGGATGTCGAGAAAATGCTGCATCAGGTTCCTGCAAGGCATACGGTGCTTGTGCATGCGGACCGGGCAGAGACGGATAAACTGAGAGAAGGCTTGCTCAGAGAAAAATGGGTCTCGGGGAAAGGAATACTGCATTCACTATCTCCTGGAGATGAGCTGTATCTGTAAGTTGAATTTGATAAAGATTGGATCTATGTAGGGCGTCCCTGGGGACGTCTTTTTGAATGTGGATTTTTAAATAAAAAAAAGCATGATGAGAAGTTATGCTTCTCATCATGCACAGGAGATGATTCAAGGAGAGAATCATCCGGATATCATCCGATGTCTTTTAAAATTAGATTAGGGCTCGCGCTGAATAGGATGCTCCAGCTCTGAATGGCCCATCAAGCTATCGAGGGCTTCACCGTCCACCAGAATATCGATACTTTCTACTTCATCGTATTGAAACATCGTCTGGGTCAGTGCATCCAATGCAAGCAGCTCGCCACTGGTTCCCAATTTGGCCTCATCCGGAATATGAACATCCAAAGTGACTTTGCCCTCACCGTACTGTTGGGAGAGCAATTCGACTTTTTCCCAGAGGGATACGAGCTCCGAATCGGTATTGTTTTGTAAAGCTTCAAATGTTTTTTTGTATTTCTCGGAATTGTCCTTGTATTCAATTTCCTGCTCTTTTTTCTCAAGTTCCAGTACCTGGGCGTCTGCAAAATACACATCAACCGCTTGTGTGTTCATTGTGCCCAGATCCACCTTTGTTTCGGATGGGTTTGGTGACTGTCCCCCCTGAACAGCAGGTTCGGCCGATCCGGATTCACTGACTGGCTTCTGAGCACAACCAATGCCAACTATCATTAAAAAGCATAAGACGAGAGCACATCCCAATTTCGTTTTCAATGGATCACATCCTCCAGCATATTTACATTATGTTTTATCATTTAATTTATACCCAGATATTCCTTAATCCCATCTGCTATCGCTTGAGCGGCTTTCATCTGAACAACATCGGACGACATCAGTTCTTCATCCATAACATTACTCAGGAATCCCACTTCCAAAAGTACTGCAGCCATGGTCGTATCTCTGATCACTTCCAAGTTGCCATTTTTCACACCACGGTCTTTGAGCCCCATGGCTTTAACCAAACGTTGATGAATAATATTGGCTAATTCCTTGCTGCTGCTGCGTTGATAGTAGAACGTTTCTGTTCCTGTTGCCTGAGGTGAGGACTCCACATTATTGCCATGGATAGATACAAATACATCCGCGTTTAATTGATTGGCGAGCCGAACACGCTCCGGGCGAGTGGGATAAGTATCACCGTCACGAGTCATCACTAATTCGATATCCGGCTCATTGAGAAGCAGTGCTTGTACTTTGAGAGCCAATGCCAGATTATATTCTTTCTCGGGTTTGTTGGTGATGCTGGTTGAACCTGGATCTTTACCCCCATGGCCTGGGTCGATGACAACAACCTTGCGTCCTGAGTCGCCTACAGGAGTTACAGGAACGGGTGTGACGTTATCTCCCGAAACATTTAGATCGATAATTAGTTTATCGGCAATGATGTTCTGGCTGTACTGTACATCCTTCACCTGATTCAATTCAACGACAATTCGAACTTGACCAGGGTCTTGTTTAAAAAGAGAATATCTAACTTCCGTTACATTGGGGTATGCGTCCACATCCAATTTGCCATTCATGTTTTGATTCAAAGGTTGCGATAGATCACCAAACACTGCTCCGGGCAGATCCACGACCAGACGATCGGGATTCTTCAAAGTCGTCATCACTGGTTTGGATTCACCATCCATAGACACGACGAGCTGATTGTTGGCAAATTGGATATCGGTAACATGTGTAAGTGATGTTGGGCTACCGTTTCCTGAACCGTTGCTCGGCTCAACATTGGGCACTTTACTGGTGTCGGTGTTGATTAAGTATACGATCTTCTCCTTGTTGTTCCATTTCACGTTGAGTCCCATTTGTTCACTGACAAATCGAATGGGTACCACCATGGTGTTATTTAAAATAAGTGGGGCTGTGTTCAGGGTAACTTGCGTGTCAGCAACCATGGCTTGCTTTTGATCAACGGTTAAAGAAATCGTCTTGTCATTTTGCTGGATCTTTACATTACGTGTATTTTGATTCCAATCAACTTTGAATTTCAAATTTTCGGCAACGACACGAATCGGAATCATAACATTCTTATTCACGATGGTCACCTGAACGTCACTTGGGAGGATTAATTCCTCACCGTCCAAGAAGATTTTCGACGTGCTTGCAGCCGCATTTCCCTGATGAGGGAGTACAACCAGCAAGAACAGACTTAGAAACATTAGTAAAATCGATTTTTTCATTATGCACCTCTACTATTTAGATCGTTACTGTATGGAATACTTATCCAGCTTGAACCATTCGGCAAACTCGTTACGGCTGATTTTCTTAAGAGGCTTCACCTTGTTACTCTCTATGCTATACCTATAAAGTATCATTTGATCAGACGGGTACTCACTGATGTAATCTAGTATTTTTCCGTTTTTTTGCCACAAAATCAGAATGGTACTAATATAATTGGTTGCCCTTGGTAGGTATACAAAGCTCTCTTTCTGAACATTGTAGATAGCTATTGAGCTTTTGGAGGGATCTCCGTAAGAGAAGGCTATCTGATCTTCGTTGGGTGCCCAGTTATAGTCGGCAATCGTTTCTATGTTTTTCTTGCCTGCTTTTTTCAATCGGTCATTTAATTCCGTCACTTCACCCGTTTGAAGGTTAAGCAGCATCAGAGTGCTTCCTGAGCTACGTTCTGCGTGTATAGCAAGCCATGTATTGGAGTTAGAGGCAACAACACTTGTGATATCGAGCCAATTGTCTTCCAAATCACGCGTTTCAATCGTATGTTTCTGGCTCCCCTTGGTGACGACAATGGATTGAATTACGTTTTGTTCAAAAGTAGGCTTACCTTCCAACTTCACTGTAGTAGCGGTTAAAGTAATATTTCCTCCTTTCCAGATGATTTTGTTGGTACTGTTGTTCCTTTTAAACGGTTTGACGCTTGAATAGATGGAAGGAGTTACAGAAATCGCATTAATGGAAGAATGTGAAATTAGTTCTGATGCGGCTGGTTTGGCACCAACAACGGATGACGATGTAGTCGTCAATCCCCCCAGTAATAGCACAGTTGAAAACCAAATAACAGCGTTGTTCACCTTGGTATCCCCTTCCGCTGGTGACAGTTTATAAACCCTCAACATGTCGATTCCAAAATATACCTTCATTATATAAACGGTAAAATTGTAAAAATGTTTCTTTTTTGATCGTTATTTATCTATTTTTATTTATAGAAGCATCTTGTGAGCATTCCAGTTCGGACAAAGAGTCACTATGGTTGAAAGAGTGTAATTAAATTTCATAAAATATTTGACTTGTGAAATTTTATATCATATACTGGGTGAAATTATGGCAGGATGACGTGTTCATCGGGTCTGGCGGGAGGTTGTGAATGGATGGATACAGGCAGCTATCCGATGTGGGAGCAATATCGCTTGAAACGGGAGCATTACATCATTGGACTGATGTCAGGCACGTCCCTCGACGGGACGGATGCGGCATTGGTGCGTATTCTGACAGATGACAGCGGGGCATTGCAAAAGATCGATCTGGTTGACTTCGTCTGCGTACCTTACTCCAATGAATTGAGAGAAGTACTGATTCGACTATGTTCACCGGAGACGGCACGCGTGGATGAGCTGACGGCTGCACATTTTGGCGTATCAGAGTGGTATGCTCACAGTGTCAGAGAGCTTATTCGATCCTCAGGAATCTCGTCCGGTCAGGTGGATGCGATCAGCATGCACGGACAGACCGTATGGCACGCACCTGTAGCCTCGGCTTTTCCAGGGCCAGCAGGAGAGAGTCTTCCAGTGGTGTCCACGTTGCAGATTGGCGAATGCGCCGTTGTACGTGAACGAACGGGCCTGCCAGTGATCGGCAATTTGCGGGCACGGGATATGGCGGCTGGTGGGGAAGGGGCGCCCCTTACTCCTTATGCCGATGCGTTGATGTTCCGCAGTCCAGAGGAAGGACGACTGGTGCAAAATATCGGCGGTATTGGCAACGTTACGGTGCTTCCATCAGAGTCTTCTAATGAAGGCATTTCGGCTTTTGATACGGGACCTGGCAATATGGTGATGGACGCGATCGTACGCCAGGCGACAGCTGGGCGGCAGCACTATGATCCGAATGGAAGCATCGCCGCACAGGGAAAGTTCGATCAGGATCTGGTGGATCTGTGTTTGGACGATAACTATTTCAAAAGGCTCCCTCCCAAGAGCACCGGACGTGAAGTGTACGGTGCGGCATATGCAGCACGCCTTATGGAGATGGCTACTGCGCGTTCCTTATCCCTGGAGGATACGCTAGCTACCGCAACTTGTCTGACCGCGGAGACGATCGTACGGGCAGTGAAGGATTTTATCCTGCCCAAGATGCAAATATCGGCCATGCTCGCCTGCGGTGGTGGCACTTCCAATGCCACGTTAATGGAGATGATCCGTCAGAGACTCCCGGAAGGCATCCGTTTGGAGCGAACAGCGGACTATGGTATACCAGATGATGCTCGCGAAGCGATTGGATTTGCCCTCCTTGGCCATGAGGCACTTATGGGCAGAACCAACACGCTCCCGGCAGTAACCGGTGCGAAACACGCCGTAATATCGGGCAACCTGACACTGTAGTGCAGCAAGGCTTTTGAATGAGTTGGGCTATGCAAGGGCGTTTAATCAATTAGACTCTATTGGAATTATAGGATAAAATGCTTGTACATGAAGGCAGTACGGAAAGGAGGAGCGGATGGAAGGCATGAAAGGTGGACTTGTACGTTTACGCGCATTAATGGATGACTTGACTCCGTCGGAACGGAAGATCGGAGCTTACATTCTCGATCATCCCCAAGAGACGGTTCAGTCCTCGGTGGCACAGCTGTCTGAACGGAGCGGTGGCAGCCCGGCTGCCATTATCCGTCTCTGCAAATCACTGGGTGTAACGGGTTTTCAGGAGCTGAAGCTGAAGATTGCCGGGGATTTGCAGACAGGTGAGCAATACCAATATACAGAGATTCGTCCCCAGGACTCCATGGAGAGCATTATTCAGCATGTGTCCGCAAACAATATTCAGTCGGTGAAGGATACCGTTCATATTTTGGACCCGCGTCTGGTGGAACAGGCAGTGGACGTGCTCGATCGGGCGAACCGGATCTTTTTCTACGGGGTGGGGGCCTCCAACCTGATTGCGCTGGATGCACACTACAAGTTCATGCGAATCAATCGCACAAGCTTTTCGTTCGCCGATCCGCATATGCAGGTTTCGTCCGCAACGACGCTTCGCGAAGATGATGCGGTGGTATGTATCTCGTATTCAGGGGAGACTTCGAACGTGATCTCCTGTCTGAAACATGCTCGTGAAGGCGGCGCTGCAACGATTAGCATTACCAAGTGGGGGAGCAATACGCTCAGCAGTTTGGCGGATGTGCCCCTGATGATTACTTCCACCGAAAGCGATATCCGGAGCGGAGCAACTTCGTCACGGATTGCACAGCTGAACGTGATCGACATTTTGTATCTGGCGATTGCCAGCCGCGACTACAACCAGTCGGTGGAATATTTGGAGAAGAGCCGGCAGGCTATTCTGGAGCATAAGTGAAGTGGAACCATATGAATCCCTTTCTGTTTATACAGGAGGGGATTTTTTGACGGACTATATCCGCTTTTAGTATAAAAAAGCCAAAAAAAGAGCCCAGACTAATGTTGGGCTCTTTCAACCTCTAGAAATACCTCTGTACAGTTCAGGAAGGCCCTGCAATGGCGCTGCGGACAAATCCGTCAGCCAGATCAAGTCTTCGCTGAGCTTCCACGGCGTCCACGCCTGCCATCAGTATGACGATTGCCGTTTTTACATGACCGTCTGCACCGGCAAAAGCCTGTTCAATATCCGCTTCGTTCGCTCCGGTTGCCAGATGGATCATGCGTTTGGCCCGATGGACAAGCTTCTCGTTCGAAGGGTTCAGATCGACCATGAAATTACGGTAAACCTTGCCCAGACGAATCATGGCGGTAGTGGTGAGCATGTTCAGAATCATTTTCTGGGCGCTGCCGGCCTTCATACGTGTTGAACCCATGACAACCTCCGGGCCGACAACAGCTTCGATGCTCACATCAGCCAAAAGGGTCATCGGCGTACCTGCGTTGTTACTCAGGCTGATTACAGTAGCTCCGATCTCCTTGGCGTGTCTCATCGCACCCAGCACATATGGGGTTCGCCCACTGGCTGCAATGCCGACCACGACATCGTTTTCGTCTAATCCATGTTCATCAAGGTCCGTAGCTCCCAATTCCTCGCTATCTTCAGCACCTTCAACCGGGTCCTTCACTGCCCGGAATCCCCCTGCAATAATACCCTGCACCATGGAGGGAGGGGTTCCGTAAGTAGGCGGGCATTCCGAAGCGTCAAGTATTCCCAATCGTCCACTGGTACCTGCGCCTACATAAAACAGCCTGCCGCCAGACTGAAAGGCCTCCAAGATCAGGTCCGCCGCTTGGGCAATGACCGGAATCAGGGGCTGAATGAGCTCCGCAATCCGTTGATCTTCCTTATTAATTAACTCCATAATTTCTGCCGAAGGCAATTCATCTATATGATCCGTTAGTGGATTGGGTTGTTCCGTTAGTAGTGAGTTCAGCATGTGATTCATCCGTATGGCCTCCTTCTCTCTTTTAAAATGATTCATTCAGGGAACAGCGTTTTCTTGCCAGTTGTGCTGCACCAATCGCTGAAGCGGGGGCATCTTCACGATATACAAAGTCCAACTCTCCATAATATCCCGATAACTTCTGGATAAATGTATTTCGGAATAGTGCAGCGTATCGAAACAGTGATCCGGACAGGACAACCTGAGTAGATGCAAATTCGGGATGACGAGCAATCAGCGCCTTGGCGGTATCTGCTAATTGTGCAGCTTCATCGATAATCAGTGCCCGAGCGGCCTCATCCCCAGATTCAGCAGCTTCTATAGCAAGACGGGCGATGGATGCTGTCTCGGTTTTGCCCCAATCTGTCTGGTACACCCGTGCCTTTAACTCCGATATATCCCGAAGGTTCAGTTGTTTTAAAAGAAGCGGGGTTAAACGGGTTGGAGGAAGAGCACCGTCATAGCTCTGCATAACCACTTGGAGTGCACGCTGCCCAATACGATAGCCGCTCCCCTCATCTCCGAGCAGATGACCCCAGCCTCCTGCACGGTATCGCTCTCCTTCCAGCGTAAATCCATACACGATGGACCCTGTTCCAGAGATGCACAATACACCGTGAGTATGTCCGAGAGAGGCCATCAGGGCTATCTCTCCTTCGGATACAACCCAGACCGGACAGCCTTCTGATCGCTGTCGATTACTACTCTTCATATAGTTATTTACTGCGTCGGCTATAAGTTGCCGTTCTTGGATCGTATCTACACCTGACATGCCGAGGCATATACCTTCACAATTTGTCGATAAATCACTTTTTAGATTAAATAGCTGTTCCAGCACTCGTTGCAGTTCGGAAAGGGCCTGTTCAGTTGATACGCTGTGAGGATTCGTGGGACCGCCGCTGAACCGGGCGAGAATTTCGCCAGACTCAGAAATGATTGCTGCATCAGTATTGGTACCGCCTCCATCTACGCCTACATATACTCGCAAAGTGGCTCACCTCGATTGCTTGAGTTTTCTTTTTACATAGTATAGAGGCATGAAATGAAAAAGTAAAATTAAATTTTATAATAAAAAATAATATTGAATTTTTATTTCATAGCTCATATAATGAACTCAATCTACAATTTTGGAAGGAATTAATACTGTTAATGTTAACTAAGTTGACGTTAATATTGCATTTAAGAGATTAATCCTGCGTACGTTCAGGTCTAATCCATAAGGGAGGTGCATTTTCCTTACTGCCACGCTCAATAGTCTGTTAAGCCGTTTAAGGATGGATGATTTCAAAAGGGGTAGCATGGTTAGGCAATGCAATTATCGGGAGACGACACGCGAAGGAGATGAAGGGATGAAAAAGAAGGGTCTGGTATGGGCAATGTTGTTGATGATGGTCTGGGTTACTGCCTGCGGGAATAGCGGGGGCGCTGCTTCAGATGATCCCAATGCGGAAGATACGGTGACCGTATGGACTTATCCAGTACATGGGACATATGAAGATGAACTGAAGGATCTGATCGTTGATTTCAATAAAGAAAACCCGAACATTACCGTGAAGACGGAAATGCTCTCCTGGGCGGAAGGGCCCAAAAAATTCGATGTCGCTCTGAACGCGGGCAACCCGCCGGATCTTTACTTTCATAGTGTAGACGGCACGTATGTGAATACAGGATTGGCACTTGAGCTGGACAGCTACCTGACACCTGAGATCAAGGATGACTATCTGCCAGGTACGCTTGAATTAGGCCAGATCCAAGGGAAACAGTACGGACTGCCGTTGTATCAATTCCAATGGGCATGGGGTGGCAACAAACGCATTCTGGAGGAAGCGGGCATTGACTGGAAATCCATTCAGCAAAATGGCTGGACCTGGTCCGAATTCAACGCTGCCGCAGCCAAGCTGACCAAAACGCTGGATGGCGGGGCTAAACAATATGCACTGGTTACCGATGGAACCTCGCTTGATTTCATTGAAATGCTGTCCCGAAACAACGGCATGATTGACGTTCTCGACAAAGCTGGCACGTTCCAATGGAATGATGGCCGCATTCTGGATACTCTCTCTTTTATCAAAAATCTGATGGATCAAGGTTATATGCCGAAGGAAACGGCTGCTCTTGCTCCAGCAAAACGGACGGATATGTTCTACGCGGGTGAAACGGCGATCATCTCCAAAGCGATTCCTTATTATGATGTGATGATTCAGAACCGCAACAAGGATATTGATGATGGCAAGGTACAAGGGGAGAAAATTGATTTTGTCCTGCTGCCTGTACCGCATAATGACGATCAATCTGCGGCAACAACGATGGGCGGGGAAGGGTATGTAGCCTTCAAACAGAAGAAGGACAAAGGCGAACAGCATGCCAAAAATACGTTCCTGGTCATGGAGGCGCTCAGTGGTGCCAAAGCAGGGAACTCGGCCAATGAACTGGCGCTTCCATTCGTAAGACAATCCCAGGTGGATCTGTTTAAAGGAAAAGAACTTGGTCAACCGGATAATCTGGATGCTGCGAAAGTAATGGCAGAGAATATCGCTATGCCGGTTGTACTGGAACTGGATATCGACAAAGCATCACAGCAAAAACAATTCAAGGAACAAGTTGTGAAGCCTAACATTCAGGCGCTGTTCTCGGGTGAGAAGTCACCGGAGCAGATCGCAGAAGACTTCAAGAACAAAGGCCAGCAGATGTTTGGACAATAACTCGGACAATAAAACATAACGCAAAACCACACTGATTAGGAGAGGAGGATTCGCCATGCAGACCGCCCTTGCGCCAAAACCGTCTGTGCCCCGGACTTCCCGGGTTGCCCGGTTTTGGCGAGACTACGGGTGGGCGTATTTGTTCATTTTGGCGCCTGTCCTGCTGTTTCTCATTTTCACACTGTATCCCGTTCTGACTGCTCTCGTGATGAGCTTCCAGAAATACAACATTATGAACTCGACGTGGGTTGGATTGGATAACTACGAGCGTTTGGTGAAAGATGAGACGTTCTGGAAGTCGATTAAAAATACACTCATCTTTACTGTGGGTACGGTACCGGTCAATATTCTCATTACATTTGTACTGTCCTACTTCATCTTTCAGATGAAAAGCAAGTGGCAGACGTTCTTCAAAGCAACATTGTACCTGCCTGCGGTAGCATCAGGGGTAACCATCTCCATCGTATGGCTGGCGATCTTTGACCCGACGGATTCGGGATTGCTGAACCGCTTCCTCGGCCTGTTCGGCCTTGATCCGGTGATCTGGCTGGGCCAGTCGGGAACGGCACTCTTTTCACTCATTCTGATGAACTGGCTTGGATCGCACGGCGCGGGCATTATTCTGTATCTGGCAGCCATGGGCGGTATTCCGAAATCGCTGTACGAAGCGGCGGATATTGATCATGCCAGCGGCTGGACCCAGTTCAGCAAGATTACATGGCCGCTCCTCAAACCAACGACGTTGTATCTGCTCGTTACAGGTGTGATCACGTCTTTCCAGGTGTTCATCTCGGTATATCTGATGACACAGGGTGGACCGAACTTTGCGACAACAACGATTGCCTATCTGATCTATGAGACGGCATTCAAGTTCTATGAGTTCGGATTGGCTTCTGCACAGTCGTTTGTATTGGCGATTATCATCATTGTCATCTCCGTCATACAGTTCAAATATTTCTCCAGCGATATTGAGTATTAAGCATCCGGGGGTGAATGAAATCCATGAAATCAACACAGAAAAAGACACTGCTTGTCGTTGCATCCATTCTGCTGGTGGTCTGGGCACTGGTGACGGTCATTCCGATGTACTGGATGCTGGTCGGTTCGGTGCAGGATAGTGCGATGTCGGCTTCCTTCAAACCGCAGATGATCCCGGAGCAGCTGTCGTTATCACCATATGAGCGCTTTTTTGCCAAAACTGATGCCTGGCGCTGGCTGTACAACTCGCTGCTCATTTCGGTCATTCTGACCGTGACGAATGTGTTCTTCGCCTCCCTGGCGGGATATGCGTTCGCCAAACTGAAATTTCCGGGAAGTCAGGCCGTATTCTGGACCTTGCTGGGGACGATGATGATCCCGGCACAGGTGACGCTCATTCCCTTGTACATTCTGATGGTCAATGTGTTTGATCTGGGGGATACGTACACGGCCATTATTCTGCCTGCTGCCGTCAGTGTGGGCAATATTTTCTTGATGAAACAGTTCATGTCAACGCTGCCCACATCACTGATTCATGCGGCACGTATTGATGCATGCAGTGAGTTCGGCATCTTCTGGAAAGTGATCCTGCCGATGGCGAAGCCAGGGATCGCGGTGCTGGCGATCTTCACGTTTGTAGCTTCATGGAATGAATTTTTCTGGCCATTCCTGATCACTAATTCCAACGAGATGCGCACCGTTCAGGTGGGGCTGGCTTCGTTCGTATTTGCCGAATCAACGGACTTCGGCGCAATGATGGCAGGGGCAACGATTGGTGCGCTGCCGATGATCATTCTATTTTTCTCGCTGCAACGTTATTTCCTACAGGGCATTACGATCGGTGCGGTAAAAGGTTAACTCCTATATATGTTCAACTAAACATTTACACGATAACGGAGAGGACAGAAATAACCTGAAGAAGCGAAGGCGTTCGCCTAAAAGCTTTCTAAAAGAAAGCTACATCGGAAGCATATGCTATCACCGGATTTCCCCTTTTCATAAAGGAATCAAAGAAATCTGGGGATAACAGCGATCGGAAGGTTGTTCTGTCATCGGAGTGCCAGTGTAAATATTCGTTAGTTGAACTTATATAGTTCAGGACAAGCGACAACGTAAAGGGGGATCTACCTATGGCACGCGTGGAGTTTCGCCAAGTGCGCAAAGAATTCAAAGACGATCATAAAGGAACGTTCACGGCTGTCGCCGGCTCGGACTTTGTTATAGAAGATAAGGAATTCGTGGTTTTTGTGGGTCCTTCGGGCTGTGGCAAGACGACGTCACTGCGGATGATTGCGGGACTGGAAAAACAGACGAGTGGCGACATTGTCATCGGGGAACGGGTCGTGAACGATCTGCATCCGAAGGACCGCGATATCGCGATGGTATTTCAGGATTATGCGCTTTATCCGCACATGACCATCCGTGAAAATCTGTCCTTTGGCCTGAAAAATCTCAAGAAGCCAAAATCCTATATTGATGAACAGGTACAGAATGCTGCCTCCATTCTGGGGCTGGAGGCGATGCTGGAGCGCAAACCGCGCGAGCTGTCTGGCGGTCAGCGCCAGCGTGTGGCGGTAGGGCGTGCGATCGTCCGTGATCCGCAGGTATTTCTGTTCGATGAGCCACTCTCCAATCTGGATGCAAAGCTGCGGGTGCAGATGCGGGTGGAATTGGGTGAGCTGCATAAGCGGCTCGGTGCCACAATTGTATACGTCACGCATGATCAGGTGGAGGCCATGACACTTGGGGAGCGCATCGTGGTCATGAATCATGGAGATATTCAGCAGGTGGCTTCACCGAAAGAATTATATGCGAGTCCACGTAATATGTTTGTTGCCGGATTTATCGGTTCCCCAGCGATGAATTTCATTGATGCCCGGATTGAAGGCACGCAGGTTGTTGTGGAGGGGGCATCATTCACCCTGCCAGAGGATGTACTCGCTCGTCTTCAGAGCTATCAAGGTAAACCGGTGATTATGGGTCTGCGTCCAGAGCATATTTTTGGTGACGACGTCGCTCCGAATATTCCGACAGACCATATGCTGCAGGCGCGGGTTCAGGTTGTAGAGCATTTGGGCTCCGAGAATCTGGTGTATTTCCATTCGGGTGCCCGTACCGTTACGTCCAAGGTTCACCCGGAAACACATGCTTATGTAGGAATGGACAAAAATTTTGTGCTGGATCTGCGTAAGGCGCACTTTTTTGACCCAGAGACGGAACTGGCGATTGGACGGGAATAAGAAGCGAGCTGGATGAGGAAGGAACTGCAAGAAAGGGAGTGTGGAGATGCGTAAGCTGAGTGAAGTGTTGGTCAAGTCGGGGGCGGAAATATATCGGGATATTATTCCGGTGGCCCTATACAGTGTTGTCAGCTCCATCGTGCTGGTACCCATTCTGATGTTTGCCCCGCTGCCAATCGCGGTGCTGCTTTTGGCCGTGATTTATATGCCAATCCTGTTCGGTGTCAGTTATGCCGTACATCACAGGCTGGAACGCAAGGAACGCCGCAATGGGCTTAAGGATATCTGGAACGGAACGATGAGGGGATTCATCCCGGGAGGGGCAGTAGGTGTGCTTTTCGCCGTGCTTGGCTTCATTCTGTGGTCAACCTGGTGGTATTACGGCGGACAGGGCGGGATTACAGGCACAGCGGTGAGTATGTTCCAAACGTTCTTCGTCCTCATGGCGCTGATGTCGCAGTTCTATACCTGGCAGCTTGTTCTGCAAAAGAACATGGGCATCATTCAGGCGATGGGGGAAAGTGTGAAGCTATTCTTCCGTCATCCGGGGTACACGATGGGAGCCTGTTTTCAGGCGCTGTGTCTGACGGCTCTATTGATGCTGACGGTTGTTGGCTTCGGAGCGCTGTTCGCGGGCATGTTTGCCATCTATCAGCATAAGGTCGCCCTTAATGTGCTGGAACCGGAAGAGGAACCTGTCACATCTGGCGGCAATGACCACCAACATACGAGGTGGATAAGCCAGGGGAATGTGTGATGGGCGTAAGAACTGGAGTTGATCTTCTGTCGGGAGGATTCTCCCACCCATGGTTAACGGATGCGCGTATTGGCCTGATGACGAACCCCACTGGTATTACGGCCGACTTTGTTTCTACGGTGGATGTTTGTGCCGGATTGGCAGATGCCCAGCTTACTGCGCTTTATGCTTGTGAGCACGGTCTGGATGGTGAGCTCCAGGCTGGTGTCCGATTCGGGGATACGGTGCACCCACGTCTGGGCATCCCTGTGTTCAGCCTTTATGGGGAACACAAGAAGCCTACGCCTGCGATGCTGGCTGAGGTGGATACGGTGCTGTTTGACATCCAGGATGTGGGCGTTCGTTATTACACGTATGCATCCACTTTGTTCCACATGATGGAGGCCTGTGCCGAAGCAGGCAAACGCCTGCTGGTGCTGGACCGCCCCAATCCGCTGGGCGGGGATTCGGTGGAAGGGGGCCTGCTAAGCACGGGGTATGAATCACTCGTTGGCGCTTGGCGTGTACCTGTCCGCACCGGACTGACGGTTGGTGAACTGGCCCTGTTGGTGAACAGTGAGATGGACGTACCCTGCGAACTGGATGTAATTGCAATGGAAGGATGGCAGCGCTCCATGGAGTTTACGGATTGTGAGCTTCCCTGGATGCTGCCCTCTCCCAATATGCCCACGATGGACAGTGTGCGGGTGTATGCGGGTACTTGCCTGTTCGAAGGCACCAATGTATCGGAGGGCAGGGGCACGACCCGCCCATTTGAGTGGATTGGAGCACCCTGGATTGAGGGTGAACGACTGGCGGAACGCTTTCGGGAACACAAAATGGAGGGTGTGCATGTGCATCCGGTGTACATGTCGCCAACCTTCTCCAAACATGCAGGTGAGCTGTGCGGAGGTGTGAGGATTTTCGTGATAGACAGCAGGGCATTCCGGGCGGTAGATACAGGTCTGGTGCTTTTGCATGAACTGGCATCGCTCTATCCGGAGCAATTTCGCTGGTTGGAGCCGCCACAGCCGGGTTCCCGTTATTTTATTGATCTGTTGACCGGAGGCAGGAAAGTCAGGGATATCATTCATGACCGTGAAGAATTAGTACGCTTGATGGAAGATTGGAATGCAGAGGCAGAGGAATGGAAGGAACGGCGTAAGCCGTTTTTGCTATATCCATAAAGAGTGAAATTCATCAATAGAATGTCGTGTAATGTACGGATGATGTTTGTCATGGGGAGGAGGCGTGGAATGAGTGGGCCAAAAGAGATATACCCGTTGAAGCTGAAACAGATGACCCTGCGTGAGAAAATTGGACAAATGCTGCTTTGCGGCTTTCATGGCACCGAGGCTGCCGGTGATGTGCATGCTTTTCTGCGAAAGTATCCCATTGGCGGCGTAATCTATTTTGCACGCAACGTCGAGTCGCCGGAGCAGGTAGAGCGGCTATCGTCGGGGCTGCAACGGATTGCTGTCGATAGCGGTAATATGCCGCTCTGGATATCCATTGATCAGGAGGGTGGCATGGTGGCCCGGATTACCGAAGGGATCGCCCTGATGCCGGGACAGATGGCGATTGCCGCAGCAGGTTCCATCGAGGATGCATACCAGGCAGCCTATATCAGTGGGGTGGAGCTGAGATCCATGGGAATTAACATGAACTTTGCTCCGGTCCTGGATGTAAATAACAACGCCGCCAATCCGGTAATCGGTGTGCGTTCATTTGGGGAATCACCGCAGTCCGTGGCAGCGTATGGGGCCAGGAGCATTGTGGGAGTACAAGATGCTGGCATTTCAGCGACAGCCAAACATTTCCCGGGACACGGGGATACGGATACCGATTCACATCTGGATCTCCCGGTCATCACCCATGATCGGGAACGGGTAGAGCGTGTGGAACTGATTCCGTTCCGGGCTGCCATAGCGGCAGATGTCGATGCGATGATGTCGGCACATATTTATTTTCCGGCTCTGGAACCGGAGCGTCTGCCTGTAACACTATCGCGAGCCGTGTTAAGCGGACTGCTTCGCCAGGAACTGGGTTATGACGGCATGATTGTAACGGATTGTATGGAGATGGACGCGATTGCCGCCAACTATGGCACTGTCGATGCAGCTGTGATGGCGGTAGAGGCCGGCGCAGATCTGGTGTTGATCAGCCACACAGTTCATCTTCAGGCAGGAGCGTTTGAAGCGCTGCTGGCAGCCGTGCAGAGCGGGCGAATTAGCGAGGCCCGCATTGACGAATCTGTAACCCGGTTGCTGAAGTACAAGGCCAAACGAGGCCTGCTGGAGAAGGGAATGGGCACAGGTAATGATGAAGTGCACGGTTCGGTGTCGACTTCACTCTCCGCTGAGGCATCAACTGATCCAGCTTCATCGAAGCGCCAAGAGCGCAACCAACCGTTACACCAAGAGGTGGCTCGACGAATCAGTGAGAACAGTATCACGCTGGTGCGTGACCAACTGAACATGCTGCCTTTGAAGCCGGAACGTACACTGGTCATAACGGTTGCTACATCTGTGACAACGATTGCCGACGAACAGCTGACTCAGGTGGTTACCCTAGGCTCGGCTTTGTCGCACTGCGGTCTGGATGTGGTCGATATAACAGTCACACCAGAGGAAGTTGCCATTCGTTCTGCCCGTCTGCTTCAAGCTGCGGAAGAGGATGACATTCGCCAGATTGTGGTGGGGACGTATAATGCAGGCAGTGCCTCTGGTGATCCGCAGTGCAGGTTGATCGGCTGGCTACAGCAATTGGGCAAGCCGATCGCTGTTGTGGCGCTCCGCAGTCCCTATGATCTGCTTGCGATCCCGGAGGTACAGGTGTATGTGGCAGCGTACGAGAGTAGGCCGCTTGCCATGGATAGCGCCGCTCGGGCGCTGATGGGGGATATTCCTTTTGCCGGGAAACTTCCTGTATCCATTAAGTAGACAGGCATTAAATGACGAACGAGCGAAAGTATGATCCGGATTATGAAGACCAATATAGCAGAAGGGACGATCCTAATTGGACCGTCCCTTCTGCTATATCTAATGAATAATTACAGAATTATTGCAGATTCAGTGCCTGAGCTGTCTTAGCCTCGACTTCATCCATGAGCGAAGTCATATCCATGCCCGCATGATTGCCGAGCAGAATAATGGTAACATCATCTGTTAAATTACGTGAGAACGCTGTGGCAAAACCACCGCCGCTACCGTTATGGAACACGGTACGATTCTGATCGCTTTCCTTAAGAATCCAGGCATAGCCATAATTTTTATCCGAATACGGTTCATACATCTGCTCAATCGTACCCTGGCTCAGAATTTTGTCCGTGTACAGTGCCCGATCCCACTTCAGCAAATCATCCACAGTGGAGTAGATCGTCCCTGAACCTGATTGTGAAACATAATAAGGGGCAGGTACCCACTGCTTATTCTCCGAAACAAATCCGCTGGTCGTATGGACCTTGCGTGAAGCTTCTCCGGAGTTCTTCATGCCGAGTGGCTTCAGAATGGTCTGTTGTACATAATCGGCATAACTCATGCCAGACACTTGTTCAATAACATAGGCCAGCAGAACATAACCACTGTTACTGTACAAATAGGCACTACCCGGTTCGAATTTTAATGTTTTGTGCCGGATTTCCTCTACCGTTTCTTCCAATGAAGTGCCTTCACCCCTGCCAAAGGCGGATGGAATACCTGAAGTTTGGGATAACAGCATATGGAGCGTGATCTGATCTCCCTTTGGTATACCGGAGATGTACTTGGATATTGGATCTTGCACATCGAGCTTCCCTTTTTCCACCAAGCTGAGAATGGAGGCTGCGGTGAAGGATTTGCTCAGAGAGGCGATTCTGGTCTTCTGATCTGGACGATTCAGCGTCTGTTCATCCGCTAGTCCGTAGCCTTGGCGAAGAAGGACTTCTCCATTGCGGGCAATCAGAGCCATGCCTGGAAAATCAATTTCGCGCAAATAGCTGTCTACACTAGCGACTTGACTATTTAATAGGCTTACTTTGTCCGTCTGGATATTAACACTCATCTGCCCTGAGGCTGTACGTTGCACTTTAATATCTGCCTTGAGTGCATTGGCAAGCGCGCGGACAGGTAACATCAGGGTGCCGTTAATGGTGCGGGATTGCACACCGGAGGACAGGCGAACGTGATTAACTTGAATGAAGTCACTGCCAGCCTGGTGAACGAGCTTGTCTCGACCAACGGTAATCGTAGCCGTTTTGGTACGAGCTTCCCACTTCAAGGTGCCATTTACAGAGGTAACAACATCTCGCAATGGAACATACGTTGTACCTTTGAATACAAGGGGGGCACTTTTCCACGATTGCTCTTGACCATTCACTTCAATGTGAACTGTTTGCGTCTCTTGTGCTGCGGATGCCTTGAAACTGGCTTGTCCCATGATAGGGCCTGCACAAAGGATGAGAGCTAACAGAATACGGAACATAGATGAATATAATCTGGTAACAGGTTGTTGCACATGTGACTTGCGTAAGATTCGAATCCTCTCCTTCCAATCGTTTCATGGATAACCAGCTTATGAGATATTGTAAACGATCTCGAAGAGGGGGTCAAAACGGGGAATGAGCATCATTTTCTATTATCCTAACAAAAATAATGTAATTTCGATTCATTTTAGTATCCATACATAATATTTTTACTACGTTTGTCCGATAAAAAAGGGGTGAAGATGATGATGGGGGATATTTAAATGAAGAAAAGGATTCGCAATTGGTTTACATTAACGGTTAAGAAACGTCTGATCGCTTCGTTGCTCTTGTTCCTGATTGTACCGAGCATTAGCGTGGGATGGTTGTCTTATTTAAAAGCAGCAGACCAGGTCAAGGAAGAAATCATTCATTCTGCACAGGCTAAAACGGAAATGCTCAGTCTGCAGATTACTCAAATGCTGGATATGGAGAAGGATAACGCAGCACAATTTGCAGCGGGTATTACTTCAACAGATATTATCAATAAATCGCCAGCTGTTCAGAGACAAATGGATCGTATGTCCAAGGCTCACAAAGAATTGGGTGTAATAACAGCAGGCGCTGAAGATGGCAGCTGGATGAAATCCCCTGATCCCGGACAGCAGATCTATGATCCACGGGAACGCAGCTGGTATACGATGGGCATGTCACAGGATGAACCAATTATCTCGGACACGTTCCAGTCGGTAACCACGGGTGAATGGGTTGTCACCGCCGCTGCCAAGCTGGCCGATGGTAAAGGGGTAATTGGAGCCAATGTAAGTCTCAATCATTTGAAAGAATCCGTTGATAAGATACATATTGGTGAAAAGGGAAAACTGTATATGCTGGATAACGGCGGAAAGTTTCTATTCCATTACAATATCGAATCCGGTGTGCAGTCCAATGAGAGCTACATTAATGAGATGTATACAAAAGACCAAGGAACTGTAAAGTACACGTATGATGGACAAGAGTTGGAAGCCGTATTCTATACGAATCCCGAAACGGGCTGGAAAATTGTCGGTGAGATGGTTCCTTCTGAAGCGGCAGATGCGGTAAGACCGATCCTGATCCGTGCCTACACTCTGGTAGGAACCTCGTTGATCATTGGTATTATTCTGCTTGTGTTCATTATTCGCAGTATTCACCGTCCATTGTTGCAACTAACGCAAGCAGCATCCAAAGTAAGCGCGGGTGATCTGACAGTTCGTGTAGGTTTACAGCGCCGTGACGAGTTTGGACAACTCGGGGCAAGCTTCGATACCATGACCTCTTCGCTACGTAACGTTCTGGGCGAAGTACATGATACATCGAGCCAGCTAGCAGCATCTTCTGAGGAGCTTATGGCGAGTTCTGAACAGACATCCAGAGCAACTGAACAGGTTGCTGAATTGATGCAGGATGCAGCGTCAGGAACGAACAAACAAAACGCCAGTCTTGCTGCAACGGGTCAACTCGTCAGTGAAATGTCTATAGGGGTCAAAGAAATCTCATCGAGTGCTGAAGACACTGCTCGCATAGCTGTAGAAGCATCTTCCAAGTCCGAAGCGGGTATGGTTACGGTGGAAGAGGCGGTTGCTCATATTCAGAAGGTGAATAATGAGAGTGAGGCCATGGCTGCTGTCATTCAGGATCTTCGAGCGAAAAATGAAGAGATTGTTGAGATTGTGGCCGAGATTACCAACATCGCCAAACAGACCAATATCCTTGCCTTGAACGCATCCATTGAAGCTTCAAGAGCAGGTGAACAAGGTCGAGGCTTTGCTGTCGTAGCCAATGAAGTAAAATCGCTAGCCAACAATTCGGGCAGTGCTGCCGAACGTATTAATGAACTTATGCGTGAGATGCAAGAGAAAACAAATGCGGTACAGTCTACCTTTGCCCTTACAGGAGAAGGCATGATTAAAGGTACGCAAATGATTACGGAGGCGGGAGAGGCCTTCCAAAATATCCGTAGTGCCGTGCAGTTGGTTGCTGCACAAGCTGGAGAAGTGTCGGCAGCTTCCCGTCAGATTGATGGAGGCATGAGTCATGTGTCCAAGGAAGTGAACGACACCATTGAATTATCCAATCAGATTGCTTCAGGAACCGAGGATGGTTCAGCTGCTGCTCAGGAGCAGCTCGCTACAATGGAAGAGGTTGCAGCTTCTTCTGCGGCATTGTCCCGTATGGCTGAAGATCTGCAAAGCATGATTGAGAAATTCAAGTTATAGTTCAATAGCATTTCTCGAAGGAGACTGTGGGGTTGTGACCCTTCAGTCTTTTTCTCGTTGGTGTTATTCGTTAATCAACGGTTTATGAAGACTCGAAACTCATCTGTTCTGTAAAAGTGAATCTGTCTCTCCCTGAATGTCTCATCCTGTGGTATATTTCTAAATTAAAAGTATTCCGCAAGATGTGGATGACATGGAAAGGGGATGAACCGGATTTGGATAAATCCATACCACTGACATCCGGGCCTGCAAATACCGAAGAGGTGCTGGATGATGCTTCATTTATGCAAGGGGTTAAGGACTGTATCCCAACACTGCTTGGATATTTAAGTATTGGGTTTGCAGCGGGTGTCATTGAAATGACGGCAGGCTTAAGTTTGGCGGAAACGGCTCTGCTCAGTCTGATTGTATACGCTGGATCGGCCCAGTTTATTGCCGCAGGCATGCTTGCCTCGAGTGGTTCAGCGACTGCTATCATTTTCACCATATTCTTCGTGAATCTTCGCCATCTGTTGCTGAGTGCAGCTGTATCACCGTACTTTCGTCATCTGACGCCGCTTAAAAATATGTGGATCGGCTCGCTGCTTACCGACGAGTCATTTGGAGTAGCGATGACGCGAGCGATTGGCCGGAAAACGTTGAGTGAGCGCTGGATGCACGGTCTGAACATTACAGCATATCTGAATTGGTTTGTGGCGAATATGGCGGGAGCTTACTTTGGACGCTGGATAACCAATCCCGAGCGGCTTGGACTTGATTTTGCCCTGCCAGCAATGTTTATTGGTCTGGTAGTGCTTCAACTGATGCAGCGCAAAAATAAAAAATTACACATCAATGTGGCGATCATCGCCGTTGTCTGTGTAATCTTCGCCAGCATGGCTTCGCTTGGCAGCATGAGTGTCATTGTGGCTGCGGTCATTGCGGCAACGATGGGAGTAGTGATGGAACGATGGAAGTAAGGTGGGATGTATTCTGGATTATTATGGGCTCGGCTTTGTTAACGTTCATCCCGCGCGTATTGCCGCTCATGCTGTTCAGTAAAATACAGATTCCGATGTGGTTGTTACGCTGGCTTGAATATGTACCCGTGGCTGTCATGGCGGCACTGATTGGTCAGGAACTGTTTATGTCGGACAACCAGTTGGTGCCGATTATTCATAATGCGGCCCTGTGGGCAGCACTGCCTACGATTGCAGTAGCAATCTGGACACGAAGTCTGCTCGGAACCGTACTTGTCGGTATTGTTGCGATGATGATTTTGCGGTACTTGATGGGTTAATATACGGGTTCTTTATTGGATTAGGTAAATCCTTCGCTCTAACGGTTAATAATGTCCTATAGGATCGTAATAGAGCGAAGGGAGCTAAATCCATGAGTAACTCGAAGCACAGAATATTGATTACGGGAGCAGCGGGAGTCATTGGTCGCAGTCTGCTGGAGGGGCTGAGGGAAAAGGGCAAGTATGACATCGTGGCTGCAGATCTTCATGATGATCCTCAAGCAGGCATTGTAGCGATGGATGTAACGGACGGAGAACGACTTAAAGAGCTGATGCAGGGTGTTCAGACGGTGCTGCATATTGCATGGGCCAAGGATGAAGAAGATTTTCTGGGCAAAGTCCTGCCGATCAACATAACAGGGGCCTACCATGTGTATGAAGCTGCACGGTTGAACGGTGTACAGCGGGTTATTTTTGCTAGTTCAAATCATGCGACAGGGTTTTATCCAACAGGAGAGGATATCGAAGTGGATGATCCATATCGGCCAGACAGTTTCTATGGGCTCAGCAAATGTTATATAGAGCTGCTTGGGCGATATTACGTGGATAAATATGATTTGTCGTCATTCAATATTCGAATTGGCAACTTCTCGGGCGATGCACATCCGCATTCTGAGCGTTCCGCACATATTTGGATATCACCAAGAGATATGGTACAGCTTGCCGAGTGCTGCATTGAGGCGGATTCGAGCATGAAATACGTTAATCTATATGGAACTTCAGCGAATACGGACAATTATTATGATATTGGATATCTGGAACAGAAGATTGGGTACCGTCCGAAGGACGATGCGGCAGAGTTATGGGACGAAGCGAAACGTAAAGGGGCGCCGGATAAGCAGGATGAGACGGAATACCAGGGCGGAGGATATGTCGCGAAGAGCCCGAAATCCTGAAATCTTAAAGACCTGAAACGTCTCACAGACCTTGGAGAACTGCGGGTGACCTTGTAGGAAGTACAACGCGGAGAGTTAACTTAAAGCGTTTCGTCCTGAAAACGCTATTTTCTATTGCGCCCGAAAGGGATAAAATGAAGACTGAAGGTTGAGGTTTTCATTTTACATACAGGAAGGAACGGTTTTGATTATGAGTACACATTCATCCGTTATACTTTTTCAGGGAGACTCCATTACAGACGGGGGAAGATCGCGCAATGATGATCCGAATCATTTTCTCGGACATAGCTACGCGTATCTGATCTCAAGCAAACTGGGTGTGGAACTGGCAGCCAAACAGCCAACGTTCTATAACAGAGGAATTAGCGGGGACCGCGCTTCCGATCTGTATGCACGCTGGAACGAGGATACCTTTAGTCTGAAGCCGGATCTGATCAGTATTCTAATCGGTGTTAATGATGCCTGGCGCACCATGAATGGCGAACCCAGTGGAGTGACGGATCGCCTTGGCCGTGCATATCGTCATTTGCTGGAGGAGACACGCGAAGTGATGCCGAATACTGGGCTGGTTTTAATGGAGCCATTCATTCTTAAAACGGGAGCTACAGTGGAGCAATGGGATGTATGGCAGGAACGGATTGGGCATTATCAAAATCTGGTTCGTGAACTCGCCAGTGAGTTTGGAGCGATCTGGGTACCTTTGCAGGAAACGTTCAACGATGCTCTCGAACAGGCTGACGCTGCTTACTGGTTGTGGGATGGTGTGCATCCAACCGCAGCGGGTCATGAGCTTATCGCGCGTCAGTGGTTGTCTGTTGTACAGGGCAGTCCACTTAAAATTCAATAATAATGGAGCAGAGGGTCTTGTACAGATCCTGTGCTCTTTTTTACATAACAAAATAACGAAGGATTAACATAAGTGAAAATGACATATTTAGAATTTATATGTTTTAATCCCAAATGAGAGGGTAATTAAGAAGCGTAGCACACTATACTCAATACCCGATAAGGAGTGAATTCAAAATGGCACAAAATAACCAAAACGGAAAAATGAGCCGTGAAGAAGCAGGACGTAAGGGTGGAGAAGCAACCTCCAAGAATCATGATCAGGAGTTCTACCAAGAGATTGGTAGCAAGGGCGGAGAGGCAACCTCGAAATCCCATGACCGCGAATTCTATCAAGAGATTGGCCGGGAGGGCGGAAGCGCCCGTGGCAACAATGATGGAAACGATGATCAAGATGGAAAAATGAGCCGTGAAGAAGCAGGACGCAAGGGCGGACAAGCGCGGTCCCGTAATCGGAAAAACTAATCGATTGATATAGAAGCATAATATAGTTCAAGCAAACAAGGCCAGATCTCACCTGTGGAAAAGGGTGAGTCTGGCCTTGTTGTTTTGTTAAAGCTGTGCACTAAACAGGTTAGGCAATATGTGGTTCAATCGCTTGACGATAACTGAACAGGGATTCATCAATGATGGTACGCAAGAAAACGGGATCCATATCAAATAGCAGGGACTCTGCATAACGCCAGGCATTTTCCTCAATACGCAGCCGAATTCCAGCTTGCTCAGAAGCCGTAAGTGGACTATCGAGAAGGTTGGACAGATCCATCAATTCTACATCCTCGGCGTGACCCAATTCATGAGCCAGAATGACATAAATATAGGCCTGTAGCGGAGCCAGCGAGCCAAATAACATTCGACATTGCTCCATAATCTCTTTCTTGTATAAATACACGGTATGACTCCCCATGTGATATTTGCCGCCGACGAGGCGATTGTCCGGAAAATGGGATTCAATTTCGACAAGCGCGCGGCTGTTCGAGCGATGCAGCAACTCGATTACAGCCTGATTAAATAATTCATTATTCAGTATGGTTCACCTGTCCTCATAATGGAATGAAATACATATGCCATGAGTTGAGTACCGACAACCCTTTTACGAGAAAAACCTCTGAAAAGTTTCATTTATTTTCATAATTTATTTTTTTATACAACATTAATCCGAACTCCCTTCATTTTTACTAGACTATGGGCTAAAATGAAATCGGTTACAAAATTAGGGAGGAATTCTCATGACGATTCACCCTGGATTAAAGTGGACGGCTGATCATATTATTGCGGCCATGAGGCATGGAACAAGTAGTGGTAAGGAGTACATCTGTCGTTGGAAAGACAGACTGGCGGACATGTTGAATGATCCCGACTATGCTTCCTTCTGGTCAGATCTAAGAGTATATGAGCAGAAAGCGAATACGGAGAACCTGCCTGAACTATCCTTTTCCCTATATCGTCAATTCAGGGAGACAGGTGAACGCCAAGCATATGAGCTGGCATATTTCGAACGGCGCGGGAGGCTCGCTGCACTGGGATTACTTGCCGCGGCATCGCCATCAGCCGAGCGTCTACAATTGCTGGAGGACCTGATCTGGAGTGTCTGTAACGAACAAACCTGGTGTCTGTCCGCTCATGTACCTGAAGGGAAAGAAGCGGGCGCAAGACAACACATCGATCTGTTCGCTGCAGAAACAGCGCAAACGCTCTCGGAGATGATCGTCATGTTAGATGACGTTCTAGACCCACGTGTGTTGCGAATGATGCGGGCTGAGATAGAGTGCAGGATCTTCACCCCGTTGTATCGAGAGCAGCAGACATACGGTTGGGAGAACGCTGACCACAACTGGTCAGCGGTTTGCAGCGGCGGCTGTGGGATTGCGGCTCTCCTTCTGTTAGAAGATGAGCATCTTAGAGCAAAGGCAGTGCAGCAGACGATTCATTCCATGAATGCTTTTTTAAGGGGGTATGGGATGGATGGGGGATGTGCTGAAGGTATAGGTTACTGGGTTTACGGGTTCGGTTTTTATACGTATTTTGCAGAGATGCTGAGAATATTCAGTGCCGGAAAACTAGATATGCTGTCCAATCCCGAAACGAGAGCGATCGCTGCTTTCCCCGGAAATGTTCACTTGTCAGGCGGGGTGTTTGTCAATTTTTCGGATAGTCGCGAGCGGGAGACCATTCCGCCTGGCCTGCTTTCTCTTTTATCCGAGCGACAGCAGGTTCAAGTAAACTTGGAGCTTCGTATTCCGCTTCTGACAGAGGACCCCTGCCGCCGATGGGCTCATGCTTTGCGTAATATACTTTGGAGTAATCCGGCTGTGTATAGAAGGGAAAGTGAAGCAGAGTTGCCGGCAGCCCCAGTGTATCTGGAGAACCTGTCGTGGGGGATAGCCAGAGGAGTACTGGCAACGGGAGAACAAAAGGAAATGACTGCAGCCTTTGCAGTAAAGGGCGGTCATAACGCAGAGCCCCATAATCATAATGATCTGGGACACTTTATTCTTCATGGCGGAGGCGAAAACATTCTCTGTGACCCAGGTTCAGGCGAGTATACTCAGGCCTATTTCGCACCTGGGCGGGAAAGCATTTTTCAAATTGGCTCTCAGGGGCATAGCGTTCCGGTTATCGAAGGAGCGGGTCAGCATTCCGGACGGCAAGTAGAGGCGAAAGTACTGCACATCAAGCGATTATCTCCGCAGGGGATAGAGGCTGCATTTGATTTGACGTCGGCTTACCCAGATGCTCCGACACTGGCGAGGTATACCAGGCATTTGAGTTGGAACTGTCTGCCGGAAGCCTCCGAAGCGGAGCTTTTCCTTGAAGATTATTATCAGTGGCAGCAACCTTCTAAAACGTGTAGAGAAGAGCACCTGATTGAAAAGCCGCCAGTCGTTGAGTATTTTATTAGTCGAATTAATCCTGTCATACAAGAAGCATTGGTCCAGTGGGAAGGGAACAAGGCTGTAGTGACGATGCATTATGATGCTGACCTCTGGGATGCACAAGTGGAAGAGCTAGAGACAGTGGATCACGATCACCTGCCCCTAAAATTTTATCGGGCGGCATTATCCTTGCGGCAAACGGCAAATGAAGAGGAGGATCCCTGGAACCACTCCGTAAAAGAGACATGGTGCAGATTGAAATTCTTCATACATGCAAAGTAAGGACAAAAATCAGAAGTAAAGTCGAATACGGATTAATGTACCGGGAACCTGAAAACGACTCGAACCAATTCAATCCCAGATGGAAGTTGGGATCGGAAATGAGGGTGATTTGTTTTGTTAGCGTATACATCGGATTCAGCATATCCATGGAAAAGTGAACTGGAAAGATTCCGAACAGATGCAGAGCAGGCCAATCTTGCAGAACCTAGCGGATGGGATCGATCGCGTAAAATAGCACTTATCGAAGACATTGTACGTGCCTACTCAGTATATCAGCAGGAGAACGGTGCCGTTGTGGACCCCTTCTCTGGCCGCGAACGCTATTATTCCACCCCCGCTTATGCGTTTGCAGCTGCGGTCCTGGTAAAAGAGGGGAGAACTGATCTGCTCTCTTCAGCTTCGGCAGCTCTGACCCACAGTATCTCACTGGTTGTTCGTGGCGAGGTTCCGGACAATCATGCCGACTTCTTTCCCATACTTATGCTAAGAGCCTACGTGCTGCTCCAGCCGCTGATGCCTGAACAAGCGACTCAATGGGCAGCGGGGCTGAAACAGATTCAACCGGAAGAAACGTATGTATTTACAATGTCCAAAATGAATAATCCGAACCGGATGATTAACTGGAATGCCATCATGATCTCGGGTGAATATCTTCGCTACCGCGAGCAGTTGGCGAGTGAAGGGATCGAATGGATGGATCAGTACCTGAAGAGATACCATCTGCCGCGTTTCACAGGGCTGGGCCTGTATCAGGATGGTCCGCTCGATCGGCCAAATAGTCCACTCGCGTATGATATTGCTACCCGCTACCACCTGGGTGTCATGCTGGATGCCGGATATGACGAGAGCTGTGCGTCTTCACTGGATGAGTCCATCCGGCGCGGGGCGTTCACTTCGCTTCTGACGTTATCACCGCTGGGCGAGATCCCTCCGCGAGGACGCAGCTCACAGCATCAATGGAATGAAGCTGCGGCTGCGTACGTGTTCTCCAGTCATGCCTCAGCTGCGAAGCAGATCGGTGATCCCATTATGGCAGGCGTATTTGCGCGTGCAGCCAATCTGTGTTTTGAAGCCGTGGATCGGTGGAAAAGGGAGGACGGCCGCTTGAATATCGTTCGGAATCGCTATGCTCCGGAAGTTCGCCACGGATACGAGATATATACCAACCATACGTGTTATAACCTGTGGACGGTTGCGGCACTAGCCAATGCGTACCTGTGCGATCCCGGGGATGAAGTGGCTGAATTGCCTATTCCGTCCGAGATTGGTAGTCGAGTCCTTCAAATGGATGGCTGGTTCGAGACGATCACGGCTTCAGTACCGGGCCAGCAAATCGTATTACATACGGCTCTGAATGATCCATATACGGTGCCCGGATTGGTGCGGATTCATCAGCAGGGGCTTCCGGGACTCATTGGTCCCGCTGCTGCTGGACATGCCGAGTCTGGATTCACTGAATTTTCGGAGGGGGAAACGAAGGCGATCAGTTATTGTCCAGCCTGGCGAACACCGGATGGACAGTGGTATTGCTTGTCCGCAGGTATTCCTTCCGGTTTCGAATATGATCGGGATGCAGGGATCAACCCTTCCGATGGCGGGGGAGCCGTCGTTTTCAACGTAATAAAGGATCAGGCGCAGGAAACCAACACATTCACAGTAGACTGGGTCGGCCCACTGGTCGGATTACAGGCACTTCGAACGGTCTATACGCAGCAACCGGGTTTGTTAACGGTCACATATGAGTTCGAGGGAGAGATTGAAGCGGCCGGAGCGGTCATTCCGCTGATGTTCAGCGACGGTGAGGAGCAGGCTGTCATCACAGTCTCCGGTGATCATGTTCGCAGTGAGTTCTGTGGAGCCTACGTGGAATCAACCGTGCTTGATGAAGGAGCAGAAATTCACCTTCAAGACCATATGGTGGCTTCTCGCAATGGGGTGTTAAAGGAAGCTCGAATGATAGTGAGCGGCAGTCAAAAGATTACGTTTACGGTTCGTCTGGGCAAATGAGGCGAGGCCACTAAATAATATATGAAGAGACGTAACGTGAGCGCAAGGAAATGGATACGAAAAGGATCTGAAAAGAGGAGGCAATGCTCGTGAATACATCAACATCGGTAACTTGGGTTGAAGAAGCATGGCGGCAGGGAGCGGCCAAAATCATTCGCAATGCGCATCGCATCAAGGATACATTTCCGCACACCGCCCCGAAGGGAATGTATGACCGGAATGATCCCGAATGGTGGACCGCCGGCTTCTGGCCAGGGCTGTTATGGCTTGTCTATGGCGAGTCGCCGGAAAACGAAGCAGTCGCTCCGTTATCCCGCATTGCCGAAAGTTGTGAGCGGCAATTGGAAGGTTGTCTGCGTGATCCTGAATCGGTGGATCACGATCTTGGGTTCATCTGGCTGCTTAGTGGCGTAGCCAACTACCGCCAGACAGGCAGCGCTGACGGACGGCGGCGGGGAATGCTGGCCGCCAATCTGCTCGCTGCCCGCTTCAACGTGCGCGGTGAATTCATCCGCGCCTGGAACTTCAGCTCGTCAACCATGGATACGCGCGGCGTAGCCATCATTGACAGCATGATGAACCTGCCGCTGCTCTACTGGGCATCCGAGCAGAGCGGCGACCCTCGCTTCCGCTGGCTGGCGGAAGCACATGCGGACACCGTGGCGCGCGAATTCGTCCGCACTGACGGGTCCATCTGCCACGTGGTGGAGTTCGACCCACTCACGGGGCAGAAGCTGCAGGAGCATGGCGGGCAGGGCCATGCTCCAGGTTCCGCCTGGGCGCGGGGTGCCGCCTGGGCCTTGCACGGGTTTGCGCTGTCTTTCCGGTATACGGGCGAAGCCCGCTATCTGGAGACAGCGGAGCGGGCGGCCGATTTCTTCCTCGCCATGCTTGGCGAAGAGATCGTGCCGGTGTGGGATTTCCGCGCACCTGCCGAGCATCAGGTGGCGTGGGACTCGTCCGCTTCGGCGATTGCCGCAAGCGGCCTGTTGGAGCTGGCGAAGCTGTCGCCGCGCGGCGAGGAATATGCAGCCGCGGCAGAGCGTATCCTCCGCGGACTGCATGAGAACTATAGCTCCGGTGAGACAGCAGCGGAAGAAGGTCTGATCATGCAGGGCACTGTGCATTATCCAGAGGGTCGTGGCTTGAATGTGCCGATTATATACGGCGATTATTTCTATATGGAGGCGCTGGCCAAGCTACGTGGCCGTCCGGGTTTATTTTAGAGAAACTAGAATTAGGAATGTCACACTTCAAGCGGCGAGTATGAGTGAGGGGCATGAGTATAAGACCCACCATACAGCCGTTCGAGTGTGCCTGCCTCCTAGTGGGAAAGGGTATTCCTGTCTTGGAGGCGGAGCACACTCTCGGTATCAGTCCGTTTTATTTTCGATGCCGGGTGTGCGTCTTAAGATGACAAAGTCGGCCGAGGACTGATCGGGATATCGCTGAGGAATAATTTCATGTACTTTGAATTCGGGATAGTCGAACAGATAATCAAAAATATTTCGGTCCTGAATGGTGCTAACCCCTGGATTACCGTTTTCTTTCAAACGAGTGTACAACACAACCCACCCTGACGTAGAGTGCAGAATGTCGTAGAGAGTATTGCGAAAATCCGTTTCATCCGTAATATGATAGAGCACATCCAGACAGACGGTGAGATCAGCTTGCAGGAAACCGCGATTAATCCATAGACCGGGTGTATATAACATGAAACTCTTGGAGGTATCGTTAGCAAACTTGGAGGCGCATAGACGCACCGACGAGGCGGCTACATCGACACCTAGATACGTAGTATAGTTCATATATTGCAGTTGATTGCCATCCCCGCATCCAAATTCAATGACACTGGAAATACCCTCACGCTGAATCAGTCCATTTACCACCTCTGCCTTGAATTCAGCCAATACGCCATACGAGCCCCTTCCGGATGTCTCACCTGAGCTATACGTTTGTTCCCAGTATCCTTTGTAGTCAAAAGGCTGACTCATGTTTCTCCCCCGATCATATAAATGAATTCAAAATAGTGACTATACATAGGTTATGCGTAATATTTGAGGGTATGAATCATTGAATTTTGGAGGAATCACTGAATGAATTCCCACTAATTTTCCTGAAAATTCCCTGAAAGTCTAAACATCTGGAAAGAACTTGCCGACATTAAACCTAAGGAACAAAATGATAAGAATCGGGGGGAAATGATGTTAAAGCCAAGATTGACCAAGTGCATGGTGATGATGCTGGTATTGGTGCTGAGTATTTCCAACGTAGGCTTGGCCGCTGCGGCAGATAAAGAACTGTCCAAAATTGTAGTTTCCAAAAATGAGCTGTCGCTCGAAGTGGGTGATTCCAGTTCGGTTACGGTGACAGGAGTATATACCGATAATACATCGGCTAACGTAACAATCAGTTCTTCCTGGAGTAGCAGTGATACTTCGATAGCGACTGTATATAATGGTGCCATTACTGCCAAAAAGGAAGGTACGGCAACCATTACAACTTCGTATCTGTCTCAAAGTCAAACGGTTCAGGTGAATGTAACCAAAAAGGTCAAAGCCCTTTCCAAAAACGTGCAGTCGTTGGACTTGCGCACAGGGGATAGCAAAGACATTATTTTGACGGCAACTTACAGTGATAATACGACGAATGCAGATGCATCCAAAGTTGCTGAGTGGTCATCCGATGACGAGAAAGTGGCAACGGTTGTGAATGGTAAAGTTACTGGACAAAGCGCCGGTACAGCTGTCATCACAGGTAAAGTCGGCAGTCAAAGTGTGACTGTGGATGTTAACGTTGAGGTTGTTAAACGTGTGGATATGGACAAAAAGCAGGTCAATCTGCTGTTGAACAAAAGTGAAACTGTAAAATTGACAGCTACCTATCCAGATGGCACAACCAAAGATGTAACGGATCTGGCAGAGTGGACGTCAAGTAATGAAAAAGTAGCAGATGTATTAAAAGGTGAAATCACAGGATACTCGGCAGGTTCTGCTAAGATCACAGCCAAATACGGAACGAAATCCGTATCGGTAGATGTGGATGTTGATCTGACAAGCAAACTGAGTGTGGAGAAACAGAGCATTTTCTTCCGTTTGAGCGAGTCCAATAAAACGGCAAATGTAGTATTGACTGCCTCTTACCCGAATAGCGCTGATGTGAATGTAACGGATCAAGCGACATGGACATCCAGCAACGAGAAGGTAGCGACGGTATTCAAGGGACAAGTTACAGCGATTGGCGCGGGTTCTACGACAATCAAAGCAACGTATAGCGGCAAAACAGTGGAAATCACGGTTGACGTTGATACGGCAAGATATCTGGATATTGCTGGTGTCGAAGATAAACTGGCTATGAGCGTTACAGGTGATAACAAAACCAAGAAACTGGTAGCCAATGCAGAATATATTGATGCAAGTACAGAAAACGTAACTTCCAAAGCAACTTGGACATCCAGCAATGCGGATGTTGTATATGTATCTGGCGGCGAGCTGATTGCTTATAAATCAGGAACAGCGACCATCACTGCGGCATACGGCGGCAAAACCGTTAAATTCACAGTGAATGTAGACGTTCCAGACAAGTATGAAATGGACAAGAAAAAAGCTTCTGTAGCCGTTGGTGGTACATTGTCTGTGAAAGTATTGGCTGTATACGGTGATACATCCAAAGACGTGTCCGAAGATGCGGATTGGAGCAGCAGCAGTGAGAAACTCGCTGAAGTGGACAGCAAAGGTGTCGTGACGGGTATTGCAACAGGTAAAGTAACCATCACAGCCAAAATTGAAGGTAAAACGTTAACTCTGCCTGTTGAAGTAGGCATGGCTAGTGGGCTGGAAGCAGATTTAAACTTTGTGGTGTTGTCCTCCAAGGAAACACAGCAAATCGTACTCACAGCTACGGATGAAGATGGTTTGACCAAGGATGTTTCATCCGATGCAACATGGAAATCAAGCAACTCCCGCGTAGCCGATGTGAAAAAAGGGGTTATCACTGCCAACAGCAGCGGTAAAGCCAATATCACGGCTGAATATGGTTCCAACAAAGTGACCATTCAGGTTGAAGTGGACGTTATCTCACGCATTGAAGCATCCGAACCGGCTCTTTCCCTGAAAACAGGTGATTCCGCTGACCTTACCGTTACTGCATATCTGAGCGATGGCAGTGAGCGTGATGTCACGGACAAAGCGGAATGGAAAACCAACAGCTACAAAGTAGCTCAGGTAACCAAAGGTAAAGTAAAAGCGACAGGTTCAGGTAAAGCAAAAATTACAGCGAAGTACGGCAGCAAGACGGTAACCATTGCAGTCGATGTAGATACACTGAAATATTTGCAAACCGATAAAGTAACCCTGACCATGAAGCCTGGTGACAAGGCAACTCTGGTTGCTACAGCAACGTATGCCGATGGCAGCGAAGCGAACGTATCCAAGCCGGCACTTTGGAAATCTTCCCGTATTGCGACAGCATCGGTGAAGGATGGCATCATCCAGGCCAATGGCAAGGGTAAAGCAACCATTACCGTGACTTATGCAGGTGTGAAAACCAAAGTAACTATAGTCGTTGAAGCGAAATAATATCTTCAGTACGAAGGTAAAACAAGCAATTCTATGTGCGGTGATGACAGCTTAAATGCTGGCATCACCGTTTTTTTATGGGAAAAATACAAGAGAACTAACAATACAAAAAAAGAAACGCCCCGGCACTTGTGCATACATCCACATTGGACGTACATCAACGTTGTTCCAGAACGTTCCTCGAATCTGAATAATGAATGAATTACATCGTATGAGACAGAACCAGCGCACCGTATGCAAAAGCAATGACGATGAGGATGGCTGGATGCAGCTTGGTCTTAGTCATGACCCAAAGCGAGATACCTGCAATGATCAGTGTCTGCCAAATGCCGATGGAATTGGTGGATACCTGACCGAATTCCCATGTAAGTAAGATCATAAGTACAGCAATAACCGGTTGTACGAGCAAGGTCATCCCTTTCACCTTTGGTGAAGTACGATGTTTGTTCAGTAAACGAAGCAGCAGAATTAACGCGACAGCCGAAGGTACAACTGTGGCAAAACTGGCGATGAATGCCCCAAACCAGCCAGCTACCTGATAACCGACAAATGCGGCTATCTTGGTCGCGATCGGACCGGGAAGTGCATTACCGATGGCAAGTACATCCCCAAATTGTTCCGTGGTCATCCACTTGTAGTGGTTGACCACTTCTTCCTGCATTAACGGAATGGAGGCGGGGCCGCCCCCGTAACCCAAGATATTGGCTACAAAAAATCCCCAAAACAATTCCCACCATGTCTGAAGCATCGCTTAGAACACCCCCTTGTCGGAATTGCCTTTGGATTTGAAACGCTGGACCACATCCAGATGGAAGACGCCATATCCGAGGAAGACGGCAATCACAATACCGGGGTGAATATCCAGCAGCTGCAACAGTACAAATGCAAGGACACCGAACAGGGCGGCAAAGGTTGTACCGAGTCCCTTCCATGCTTTCTTGGCGAATTCGTATGCCATCATGCCGAGCATAACAAAAATGACCGGGCGAACAGCTGCCACCATGCCCGCTACGATTTTCGATTCGCGCAGCGCGTACATGGAACCAAGCAGCGCAATGATGGCGATGCTCGTCGGCAAAATGTGGGCCAGGACGGACACAATAGCACCCAGCACGCCCTTCGTTTTATACCCGAGATACGCGGCCATCTTGGTCGCAATGGGACCAGGCAGAGCGTTGGCAATGGCCAAAATCTCGCCAAACTCATCATCGCTCACCCACTTATAGCGGGTAACGGCTTCATAACGGATCAGCGGAATAACCGAGGGGCCGCCGCCATATCCCAAAATTCCGGTTCGTACCATCCCAATGACGAGACCGTTGTAATCTTTCCAACTCATGCTGATTTCCTCCTAGAGTCTCATGCCCATTCGGCTTTTATATCGTTTTAACAACAGCTGTGATTCTACCTTGACGATGCCCGGCATCTTGTAGAGCTTCTCCAGCAGGAACTGCTCCATCTCTTCCATATCTGCAAAAATACCATGCATGTGCAGGGTACTCGGGCCTGTCATATGATAGAGGCTGGTTACTGCGGGTTCTTCGTCCAGTTTCGCGGCCACTTCATCCAGAAATAACGGTTCTACATCGACATTGAAAAAGGCAGAGACCTGGAGCCCAACTTTGCCCGGATTGATAACCACGGTGAAGCGTTCAATGATTCCCTTTTCGGATAAAGCATTAATGCGGGCCTGAACGGCCACACGGGACAAACCGATCTGTGCACCCAGATCGGTGTAGGATATCCGGCTATTTTGGTGAAGGGCGGCAATGATTTTACGATCGATTGCATCCAGATTGTGCATTTGCGGGATTTCTCCCCCTTTGGAGGAGCGTTTTTCTGACATGATTGACCATCCTTTTTTTTAACTATATAGAATAAAAAATTATGATAGGATCTACGTACAATTTGTATGCAGCATTCATATTTTAATGACGAATCGTAATTGGAGTCAATATATTTATTGTAAATGTTGAATTTATCTGATTAAGAGCTTTCATTTTGTCATTTCTACCAATTGGAGATGATGAAGAGACCGAGAGGCAAGCATGAATCGGAAAAGAGACTGTTCACGGAGCATATCCGTAAACAGCCTTCTATATAAAGTACAGGTTGGAGCCAGTTAATGAACAGTTTTGGGTAGACAAAGGGTAACTACAGTTCCTTCCCCAGGCTCCGAAGATACTACTAGTGTACCTCCGGCTCCACGGGCTCGCTCCTCCATGCTAAATAGACCAACGCCGTTACCAGCCGTCGTACCGTTGAACCCCGCGCCTCGGTCCTCGATTTTCACAACGGTTGCCTCTTCCGAATCTACCACCGTCACATGAGCTTCTGACACATCGGCGTACTTGGCTACATTGGTTAACGCCTCCTGAATAATGCGGTACATGGCGATCTCCCGGTTCATCTCCAGTCGTTTTCGCAGATTACATTCTAGCTCCACTTCAATCCCGTAGTGGCGGGTATAGTTCTCGATATAAGTGCGAATGGCCGGAACGACACCAAGGTCATCCAGTACGGAGGGTCTCAGTTCCCATGCCATGCCGCGTACATCCTCCATAATGCCCGTAACTTGTTTTCGCAGTGCTTCCACGCCGGATTGGGGCTGATCAGCGAGCAGTCGATCCATCTGAATGACAAGGGAGAAGAGACTCTGTCCAATGCCGTCATGCAGCTCACGGGAGATGCGACGCCGCTCCTCTTCTTGAATGTTCATGACCTGGGTCATCATCGTCTGTAACTCAGCTTCGACCCGCTTCAACTTGGTTACCTCACTACGAACAGCCAAATACTGATAGGGCTCACCATCGTTATCGAGAAAAGGCACAATCGTTGTATTCACCCAATAATGGCTGCCATCACTGGCACGGTTACGGATTTCTCCGTTCCACACTCGCCCGGAAGAGATTGTTTCCCACAGGTTTTTCATAAAGTTCTTGCCGTGATAACCCGAATTAATGATTCGATGATCCTGGCCGATCAATTCTTCCCGATTATATTGTGAAATTTCGCAGAACTTATCGTTTACATACTGGATTTTTCCTTTGCGGTCCGTGAGGGCTACAATGGACGACTCATCCAAGGCAAATTTCAGATCACTGAGTTGATGCAGGGAACCTTTCAGTCTGCTGCGGAATTCAGTATCTGTAATGTGACTGTCGATTTCCTCTAATAATTGACGCACAGGTTGGTCGGCAAATCCGCTAAGTCTGTTTTTGCGTGTGCTACTCAAAGTTCAGCAACCCCTTTTTCATCGCAAACTTCACCAGTTCCGGTCTGGTACGAAGGCCGAGCTTCTCCATCAGATTGCTTTTGTGGGATTCGACCGTTTTGACACTGATCACCAGATGCTCAGCGATTTCCTTGTTGGCGTAACCCTTGGCAATCCAGGACAAAATCTCTTTCTCCCGCTCGGATAACGTGTCATACGGTCCAGCGTTCTCCTGCTTTGCTTTGTCCAGGTATTCACTCATCAGCCGCTTGGTCGCACTTGGGTACAGATAGGCGCTACCCTCTGCTACGGAACGAATAGCGGCAAGCAATTCTTCATGCGGCGCGCTCTTGAGAATATATCCGGATGCTCCCGCGTGGATAGCGCGGAACAGATATTCTTCATCGTCATGCATGGTCAGGATCAAAATGGAGACATCCGGCATTAATTTCTTTAATTCAGCGGTAGCTGTCAGACCGTCTTTGCCTGGCGGCATGCTGAAATCCATTAAGACCACATCCGGCTTCAGTTCTTGTGCCTTGGCAATAGCTTCATCACCATCGGCCGCGTCTCCAACAATATGTATATCATTCTTTCCGTCGAGCAGGGCGATCAGCCCGGAGCGTACGACTACATGGTCGTCGACAACTAATAATTGAATCACATCATTTTCCTCCTGTCCGGTTCCACAGTTCTTTCTTTATCATACCAAAAAAGAAAGCCATTCAGAGGGGAATCTCTGAATAGCTTCTTTTCTCTGTATATCGGACAAGAGGAATTAAATTTTAGTTCTCTGTTTTACCGAAACGCTCCTTAATCATGTCTGCAATTTCCTGAACCTGTGCTTCCACGGCAAGTGGATCATAGGGCCAGAAGCGTTCTCCATCAAGTTTGAACACGCGATTGTTCTTCACGGCATCCAGGGATGACCAAACTGCTGAACCCTCATCCAGTGAACCTCCGTTGGACAAATCCAGGAAGATATAGTCACCTGCGTAATCTGCCAGCTTTTCCTCGGATATCGCTACGGTATCTTTATCCTGATCAATGAGCTCTTTCTGTACAATATCTGGTGCTTTCAGTCCGAGCTGTTGATAGATGGCCTGTCCACCGCGATTGACACCATCCCCGTTGATGTACCATTCTTTGCCGAACAGACTAAAGTTGGAGAAGGTTGTGCCTTCCTTGACCAGTCCTTGAATGGACTCTTTGGCGGCCTTCACTTTTACTTCGAATTGGGATAACCAATCGTTGGCTTCCTTCTGTTTGTTAATGATTTCACCAAAAGCGGTGATTTCCTCATGGACATTGTCGTATGTTCCATAAGGGATGATGAGTGTGGGTGCGATTTTACGATATTGCTCATTCAGCTTCTCATCTCCACCTACAGTAACGATCAGGTCAGGTTGAAGTGCCAAAATTTTCTCCACTGATCCGCCGTCAATCCGGCCAATGTCTGCCACGCCCTCAACGAGATCAAGCACATATGGGCTTTCCAGCTCATAATCTGGCGCGCCTACAGGTTTGATGCCAAGTGCCAGAAAATCAGCAAGGTAACCTTGCGTAACGATACGCTGAGGATTCACGGGAATTTCAACGTCTCCGTTAACCGTCGATATAACCTGTGTTTCTGCTTCGCTTGTCGCTGGTTGTTCTTCTGTTACGGCAGGTGCGGAGGCATTATTTTCTGTCGTTTCTTCCGCTTGACCTGAGCAACCAATAATTCCTATCACAAGTAAAAGGATTATGAGCCCGGCCCACCATTTTGATCTAACCCCTGTCATTCTGCTTCTCCCCAATCAATAATGATTATCTTTCTCAATAAAACCTCCTATGTATCGTAGCTTTTGTGCACAAGTATCGTCTATCTCAAAATGTGACCAATTGAGTATGGACAAATGTTACCTCGCCTTAACGCTATTCTCCCGAATCAGGATGTCTACCATAAGTTCAAGTTGCTTCTCCAGAGATAAGGCATCATTACACCAGAATTGTTCCAGCTGAAGAGGGTAAATGCGACGATTTCCGTTATTCATAACCTTGCGCCAGCCCGGGCGCTCTCTAAGTTTATCTGGTGAATCGTGATACAGGCCACCTTCATGTGCCGGAAGAACAAGAAACATATGATCTGCTGCATATTCTGCCAATTGGTCTTCTTCAATGTATTGATGATTGTCAGGTTCCAAAACATCACGGAGGATGTTGGGGTGGGGAGTAAGATGAAGTCCATAATATACGTTATAGGCTGCTCTGGCGGTTGCATTCCAGATACAAATGGTGCCGTCTTCCCACAGCTCATACAGACCAACCGTTTCTCCAGGCTTAATAAAATCCTTTAGTCGATCAGATTCGGTCCTGGCCCGTGTTGTGTAATGTTCGATCCAATCTTCGGCTGCCTGTTCTCGCCCTACAATTCGGCCAATCAGACGAACAGTCTCCAGTCGATCTAGTTGATTCCAAGGGAGCACAATGACCTGGGATATACGTTCAAGTTGTTCAAGCTTGTGCGGCAAGTAGTACAGATAATCTGGTGCGATGATCAAATCAATCGGTTCAGCGCGCAGTAATTCTTCCACGCCATGTTCATCCAGATCAATTACGTCATGCAGCTCATCCTGGATCAATGGAGACAGGGCCCAGGGAAGAAAGGAGGCCGCAACGGGTTGAACGCCGAGGGCAAGCAGGTCTCCTGTATACTGAACAGTTGCAATCCGTCTCGCACGTGGCTGCAATCGATACTCACTTGGGCTGATCCCGGTGAACTGCTTAAATTTGCGGCTTAAATATAAACCGTCAGCATAGCCTACCAGCAAGGCAATTTCATTCAATGTGGCCTGTGTGGATAGGAGGTATTGCTTTGCCTTATCCATCCGAACTCGGGTCAGATGAGCCTGGAAGCTGCGCCCCACCTGTTTTTGAAAAAATCTAGAGAAATAGCTTGCGTTAAATCCGGTCATTCGGGCAATGTCTTCCCGGGTGAGATGATCGCCGTAGTGATGATTGATATAGTAAAGAGCATCCCGAATTACACTGTCCACCATTTCTGTGGCAGGTTTAACCGCCAGCCTGAACAACTCAAGCAGCTCACTCAGCAGAAAATGGGATCGGGCTTCTTCGGTCATGATGCTGCCTGAACGTTTGTCGGTAAGTTCCTGAATAATGGCAAGAATCCGTAGCCCTTGTGAACTTGCTCCAGTCTTTGATCCATGTGCAGGCAAGTTCTCTGATGTAAGTTCATACACACGCTTCTCATGGGACTTTTTCGTTAATCCGTATTCCAGAAAGCCGATATGATATACCGTGAAGGCAGAAGCCGGAGTATGTATAAGCTCCAGGGAGCATGGGGGATACAGGAAAAGGGTCTGGCCTTTATGTAAAACGCCATGTACCTGCCCATATTGGAAGTTCACCGTGGCCGTACAAGTCACCAGGGAAGGAGATTCTATGGAAATAAATCCGGTTTGCTGTGCAGCTTCCCAAGGAATCACACTGGCATTTGTCAGTACAAGCATATCTGTAGCCTCCTAGCCGTATGTTCTATCTTGAACATATCGATGTATGGACTCGATTATATCAATCTGTGAGAGTGACGTCGATGTACACAGAGGAGTGATGGCAAGGTGACTAATTAACGCTTGTCCAACTAAAAAATAAACCATAATCAAAAAAGTCTTGTTACTTCCATAAGGAAATAACAAGACTTCTTAGCGTATTACAGACAGCTGTCTTTATCCGTACACTTTTGGCTGCAGCTGTATAGCGACCTGTTCAGTCTGACGGACCATCTCCGGTGAGAACGTGCAGGGTAACCTGCTGCCAAGGAGCAACACGGCACCAGGAACACTTCCTTGCTGGAACACAGGCACTGCTATGGCACATACCAACCGCTCCGCAAGCATTAACGGACAACGACCGGGTGTATGCTCCCCGGTGGATTGTGCATCAGATAGAGCGGTGCGTCCAGTCCGAAGCGCTGTGCCAACCAGGTCTTGTCCGGGACGCATCTCCATGCGCTTCACACGTTCGTTGCTGGCGCCAGATGTATACTTCCAGCGTAGCATCGTGCCGGACAGACAGGCCAGTCCGCAAAAATCGCTGGAGGTACTCAGGCGCAGGCCGTCGATCATCTCCTGAATGCCAGATGGCAGTTCATCATGCATGAGAGGACACTTCCTTTTTTGGAATCATACCGTACGTTACGGTGTAATCAATCTCAATATCGTTAACCTGTGGTCAGGGAACATCTTAAAATAAGGGTATTTCGCTGCTGCTTCTATTGTAGCCCCTTTTTACCGTATTGTAATTCAGGGAAAACCCCTATTTCCGTTCTGCAATTTGCTGATCCTGTGTATGGACAGGCATTCAGGCCAGGAACGGCAAGGCTTTTTTTGATTACGGAGTCGCAAAGGTACCTCATAAGTGTGATTTATCTCACAGCAAATTCAGGGAGTTTCCCCGTGAGGTTCAGGTAATCCCCCGATAACCCCCACGCTATATTCGCGGTATGATGGATACATAAGGAAACACCGAGGGGGACGATGGTAATGGGTACGGTATTTAAAGAAAGAACAACCCAGGCGACACAACAAGAACAGACGGAGGCGAGCAAGATGACACGGGAGACAGGTGGAATCCTTTCGTTCGTGACAGCTGAGCAATGGGGCTTGATCGAGGCGAAGATGCAGCCTAAACGGGTAAAGTCGGGGTACAGTCTCTTTCTGGAAGGCGATGAAGCCGGATACCTGTACTACATTCGCTCGGGAAGAGTGAAGCTGACCAAGTCGACTGAGGATGGGAAAGAAATCATTTTATCGATTCAGCAAACCGGGGATCTGATTGGAGAGTTTGGCGGCATCGGCGGGTTATCCCATAGCTACAGTGCAGAGATGGCGGAAAAAGGGGAGCTGGGGATCATCTCGCTCAGCGACTTGGAAAGTGTGCTCAGCAAACACGGTGACCTTGCCTTGAAATTCCTGCAATGGATGGCGCTCGCCCAGCGTATCACCCAGTCGCGTTTCCGTGACCTCTTGCTCTATGGCAAGGCAGGCGCACTCGCATCGACGCTCATTCGCGCCAGCAACTCGTATGGCAGAATTACGCCGGATGGCATCGTGCTCGACATGAAGCTGAATCATACCGAGTTATCGGAAATGATTGGTGCCACGCGGGAGAGTGTAACGCGTATGTTGGGAGCCTGGAAAGAACAGGGGACGCTGGACACCCTGGATGGAAAGCTGATGATTCGTGACCTGGCAGCCTTGCGCTGCATGTGCGGATGTCCTACATTTCCAAGCTGCCCGGTAGAGCTGTGCCGATTGTAATGAAAGCAAGTTGAATAGGGTTGTACCTTCGATGGCGATTGGGGTCGTTACGGAGAAATCAAAAAAGCTGATGTCCGATTTACTCGGGGTCAGCTTTTTGGCGTGATATGAGCCGCTTGAAGCAGTGGTATGGCCTTCATAGCAAACTGCTTGGATTTGTCCGGCGCGAGGCGACCGTAATACAAGCTTATGTACATAGAGAACACCATTCTACGAATACAATCAGCAAATGGACAGAAAATATTGCTGTTTATAACGTAGACAAGGAGGTTAATCTGATTTCGATGAATGGATCACTTGAATTTTTAATGGCCATGCTCTCAAGCTCGCAACGTGAAGTTATTCAGCGTAGTTACCTGGATAATGAGGGGGAGTTCGACTACATTAGTTGCGTAGAGATGGGAATAAGCAAAAGTACGAAGAATTACGCTTGAAGCGTTGAGCATACTAGCAACTACACTGGGCTTAGAAGTCATAAAAGAACGAGAAAAGGAAGTCGTTTGTTGATTCGAATTAAAAAAGCAGAGTAGGACTGATGAGTTAACCAGTCTACCCTGCTTTTTCTCATAAATTAAAATATCGCTTCTTTGGATAGTTTACTAGATTGTTTACCCAGTGTGCGATTGTTATTTCTTCTTTTTAGTTGGCATTTTAATAACAAAGAACAACAAAGATAAGAAAAATAGAGCTTGTGAAATCGTCACCAGTAGCCTGATTCCTTCACCAGAATTTTTTATACCAAATAGAATATCGATTATGGATACCAAACCTGTAGTTATAAGTATAAACAGTGCGAGTATGTACACGTTTAGTCCTCCCTAGGTTCAATTTACAGCAGGAAAAAGACAATAGCTCTTGCAGCTGCATCGCTTAACCATCCTGGAACTCCAACGGATTGTAAAGCATTAGAAAGACCATCTTCTGCAGTGCCAGTGAAATCTACCATGATGTCCAAAGCTTGCATCAATACTTGATAGCTGAGATAGCCCTTCAAAGTAGTTTTTGCACCGTCTGTTAGCAATGGCAATTTATCTACATATACTTTAATTTGTTCATTCCAGGCTCTGGAGCCTACATTCTTAAGCTTTGAGATCAAATCTTTTGCAACTTCTTTTGCAAGTTTTGTTTTCCAACCAAGGGTACCAACTTCACCAGCAGCGGTGGTCATTCCAAGTTCAGCGCCTACAGTTCTGAAAAGAGCATCGTAATCAACTTGTCTTAACTCTAGTTCAACTCTAGCGTCTTTGACAATAGGGCCTGTTGGTAGTTCAACTTGTGTACCAGAATTAATCGAACTTTCATTTGCAACTTGAGCGCTTGCAAAAGCAGGGAGCGTGAATGAGGACAATAAGAGTGCGGATAATGATGCGATACCCAGTTGCTTAACTTTTTTCATAGAATAAGACCTCTTTTCATATAATATGGTTTTTGCAGGAATATAATAACATTAGATTCAATGTTTTGTATATATATGTAAATACTATACTGTAATTAATATACTATTAGCTTGTTTGGAAAGGTCTCATTCCGGATCAGTAGCGCCATATGACTGGGGTGTTCCTCTTCTCGCCTTCTCTAACTGTTGCAGGAAATTAGTCCCAAGTGTCTACGATGTAATCTAGCAGGATACCAAGAGTCCACAGGCCTTGAGCCTATTTTGGCTATGCGAAGCGATGATGCAGTATTATGAGAGACTATTTTCAATATTAATGAAGTAATCTTGTTAAGCTAACGGGGCAGGAAATCAGGAATTGGAAACGAATACATAGATTGGTTTGCCCATAGTAGGTTGAGCAACGTAATTTCAACATTGGAGTAATAAAAGAATCATAAAAAAGGAGTAAATTCTACCATGATGGATTTACAAAGTTTTGTTTCAGATTACACAAAAGATAAGAAACATTTACAGCTTGTTATCGGGATTGTTAGGGAGGGAGATGTTGAATACTATTCATTTGATAATAATAAAAAGAAAAGTATGATCCATCCTGAGAATATGTTGTTTGAAATCGGCTCCATAACCAAAGTTTTTACATCTATAATTTTATTAGAAATGGAAAAATAAAAATTGCTTTCCTCGGATGACATTGTTGGTAAGTTCGTGCAGAACGTTAAAAACGAATATTTGAATAAGATTACCTTGAGAAGCCTTGCTACTCATACCTCTGGATTACCTATATTGGCAACCAACCACAATTTGGCTAAAAAAAGATCGAATCCTTATTCAATGTATACCGAGCAAGATTTAACTGCTTTTTTATCTAATGCTGATTACACGGATAGCATAGGTTCGTTTGGATATTCCAATATCGGTGTAGGTTTACTGGGATACATACTATGTAAGGTGTCAGGAAGTACGTATGACGAACTGTTAAAAAAATATATAACGAGTCCATTAAAGATGAATGAGACAGCCGTTATGCTTGATTCAGAACAGAATGGCAGGTTTTTGAATGGACATGCTTCAACTGGGAAAAGAGTCCCTCATTGGGATCTTTCTATACATGAAGGAGCTGGGGGAATTAAGTCATCTGTTAGCGATTTGAGTTTATTTGTCCAAGCCAATCTAAATGATGATCATCCGATAGCCTCTACACTACAAAAAAGTCATCTCCCTATATGGATCGGAAATTCAAACCGTTATTTTGGGTGGGGTGAGGATAATCTTCTAGATAAAGGTATCCTCTGGCATAACGGGGGTTCAGCTGGTTTTAATAGTTATCTAGCTTTTAATAAGGAACTCCGTGTAGGAGTTGTATTGCTATCCAATTATTCTTTTTTCTCGAATTCTCGTATGGATTATTATTTTGCTCAATTCATAAAAATGATTACTAAAAAAGAGCCTTCTCAAGGAACGATGATAGACTCTACAAGTAAAAAAATATTAGAAGAAATCATGCGGAGAGAAACGTCATTAAAGTAACGGGAAACGATAGCAGTATTAGCCACCTAATCATTAGGTGGTTTTCTTATGGTTAATGAATTCCTTTGCAAGAATCGAATATAGACACGAATCATGATATTCCCCTTTGTAAAACCAATGCTCTCGCATCAGACCTTCACGCTGCATACCAATCTTCTGCATAACGTTCTCTGAAGCCTTGTTGTTCGGGCGGCATTTCGCATAAATACGGTGTACACCAAGTGTATTGAAGCCAAAGCCAAGCATGGCTCGGGCTGCTTCGGCAGCATACCCTTTTCCCTGATAAACGGGATTGAGCACATAACCGATCTCAGCATTCGTCTTTTCTATGTGAAGGCCAACACCGCCGATCAGGATGCCCTCCTTTTTCAAGCATATCGCCAGTTCGAAGCCCTCTCGTGGTTGTGTTTGCTGTGAATTCAGCACAAATTCCACATAAGCTCGCGTATCTTCTTCCGTATTCGGTCCCCATGCCGTATGCTGAGTAACTTCTGTCATGGATGTGTAGCTATGTATACTTTCCCAGTCTGTCTCCAGAATATCCCGGATGATGAGTCGTTCGGTTTCCAATTGCATAGCTATTCCCTCCTATATAAATTGAACTAAAGAATATTTACACTTGCCACTCCGATGACAGAACAACCTTCCGATCGCTGTTATCCCCAGATTTTTTTGAATTCCTTTTAAAGGGGCAAATCCGGGGATAAAGGCGAAGCGTATGCTTCCGATGCAGCTTTCTTTCAGAAAGCTTTTAGCTCCGCTTCTTCAGGTTATTTCTGTCCTCTCCGTTTATCGTGTAAATGTTTAGTTCAATTATATAGTAAAACAAAAATAGCCCAATAACCGATTCATGTAAAGAATGGGTTACGAGCTATGTAAGTATAAAAGCCATGCTATTGTGGTTGTTTACATTCAACTGCGGGATAAGTATAAGCCAGCTTGCGGATAATTTCCTTTTGCCATTTGGTGTCACCCAGGTTGGTTGCCAGGTTCAGAAGATCCAAGTAATCGTCGAGCTGCAGATCAGCCTTTTGCAGAGTTGTATTCATTCGATGTTCGTTCCCCTTTATCTATAAAATCGTTAAGTCATGTACAGTAGGCAGAAGACTTGAGACAAGCTCAAGAATGATAATCATTATCACAGTTATATTATCATTATGCAATGAACGATGGCAAAATGCAATGCCAAGCTCGAATGTACTTAACTTTTTTTCGAAAAAAGGCTCATCCACAGCACATAGGGAACGTACACACCCAGGTATGCAGACGGATAAAGGAACCATCCATTCAACAGGAAATGGTGAATTTCTGTGGTGAATGTCGTCATATGGGCATTAGTAGCGTACACATCACCTGCAATGACAGTGGCGGCACTATAGAAACAAAGCAGGGCAAGTACATGGAAAACACGGGTCACCATCCGGGAGCGAAGCGCAACAAAAACCATAATCAGTGGAACAATCAGCAGGAGCAGAAGAAATAGAAACTTCATCATACAGGTCTCCTTTGGAATACTTTTGTTAACCAGTATGGGCAATTGTTGGAATTTCCAAAAGTTTTTGCAAACATTTTACAAAAAGAAAGAGGAATTCAGCATATGAACGATTAAATTAAAGGTGGATAACCCATTATCAGGTAATTACGAGGAGGAGAAGGCAAGTATGAAGAAAGCGATATGGCAGCATTGGATCGGGGGATTCCTGATCTTCATCATGATGGCGACGGCATTGCTTCAACCTGGTTCACAAGGTCCGGTACAGGCCGCTGCAGCACCCTTTACGGTATCGCAGGCCATCGCTGCCCAGAGTGGCGGAGCAACGGCAACGGTGGAAGGTTATATTGTTGGACATGCCACCGGCTCGCTTACAGCCAAGTTTACATCTCCTTACGCTAATGATTTTAACTTCCTGATTGCAGATTCAGCGACAGAGAAGACTAACGCGAAACTGCTCGACGTGCAGATTCCAGCGTCGTACCGCTCGCAATATGGACTGGCTTCCAACCCGAATCTTGTGGGGCAGAAGGTTATCGTTACCGGAACGCTTGGCGCATACAACAGTTATGCCGGAGTTAAGAATCCTACCTCTATCGCACTCTCCTCTGGAACAACCAATCCTGATCCTGATCCAGGCACAACGCTGCCAGATGGTACAGGGAAGAAAGTATTGTTCGATAACACGCATGCTCAGACAGCCGGGGCTGCGGACTGGGTTATTGATGGAGCATTTTCGGATTTTGCGAATGGTTTGCGAAACGCAGGCTTTACCGTGGATCAGCTGAATCGCAGCATCCCGTATACCTTCGATGAGCAAGCCATCACCTTTAATAAATTGAAAGATTATGATGTCTTCGTTATCGGCGAAGCGAACGTGCCTTTCAAAGCGACAGAGCAGGCTGCGCTGCTGCAATATGTACAGAATGGTGGCAGTGTCTTCTTCATTGCCGACCACTATAACGCAGACCGAAACAAAAACCGCTGGGATTCCTCCGAAGTATTCAACGGCTATCGCCGTGGTGCATTCTTGAATCCAGCCAAAGGCATGTCGTCAGCAGAAGCCGAATCTCCAGCCATGCAAGGCGTGACCAGTTCCGACTGGTTGGCATCCAACTTCGGTATTCGTTTCCGCTACAATGCACTGGGAGATGTTAATGCAACGGATATCGTCGCACCTTCGCAGTCGTTCGGCATAACAACCGGAGTGAGCGCAGTAGCCATGCATGCTGGTTCCACGCTTGCCATTATTGACCCGAACAAAGCCAAAGGTCTGGTGTATGTGCCTAGTGGGGTATCCAAATGGGGCAACGCGGTAGATCAGGGCGTATACAATGGCGGCGGACGAGCTGAAGGAGCCTACGCAGCGATCGCCAAGATCGGGGCAGGTAAAGCAGCATTTATCGGTGACTCCTCACCTGTTGAGGATGCTACTCCAAAATATCTACGTGAAGAAACAGGCGCTGCCAAAACAACGTATGATGGCTTCAAAGAAGTGAATGACGGTGTATTCCTTGTGAATACAGTGAAATGGCTTGCAGTAAAAGAAAGCTACACAAGTCTTTCTCAGGTGTCTGGACTGACATTGGATACGCCGACAAGTCTGCTCGCTATTGAAGCGCCGGCTTCTTCCAACGAGCCGCAAACCGAGCCATGGGCTACACCGGCTGCAGGCTACAAATGGTATGATCCTACAACGTTTAAGGCAGGTTCGTACGGCAAAGCTCAGTAAGATAAGCAGTAAGGAAAATATACGGATAATCGGCCTGTCCGCCACGATTGCGGACAGGCTTTATTTGTATAAATGCCCGGAGTAGAGGGAAACGTATGGGTAATTATGAATGATGAGCGAGATGCCAAGGTGAGGAGGAAGACAATGATGATGAATCGGCAAGCAGACTGCGACAGCTCGACCATGAGGCAGAAACTCAAAGGGGACCTTCATCGTGTGGCAGATCGAATGAACCAGACGTTATCCACCTTTGATCATGACAGTGTGTGTCTGCTGGGCCAATTTGCAGAGATTCGAGCCGAGATCAAGCAGATCGAGGTGCTGGCGTCCTCCTTTTATCTGGATTGTTATCTGTCTCCCTTCACGGAGAAATTTGCCGAACTGACTGCCAGTGTACAGCATTTGTCTGATCGCAGATATGGTGCGCTCATTGTGATTGAACGGGAAGTGCCGCTTGAACCGATTATCCACTCAGGGGTTGCAGTCGATGCAAGGGTCACTCATGCGTTGCTGGAATCGCTGTTTATACCGGGTGCACCTCTGCATGATGGGGCGGTGCTGATTCGGGGCAATCAGATTGTATCCGCGGGCAATGTATTGCCTTTGTCACAGGCCATTGTACATGAACGGAAGATTGGCACACGGCATAGGGCTGCTCTCGGATTGAGTGAGCTGACGGATGCGGTTGTGCTGGTTGTCTCGGAAGAGACCGGTCAAGCTTCATTCGCCGTGGGTGGGGATCTGCATCCCATCAACGTGGTTGAAACCTTGCCATGATCACTCGTCGCTAGATTTTTTTACCGATTCCATGCTGGAATAAATGAACCTTTTTCCCTGTGAAGAGAGAAAGGTCTTTTTGTTACATCGTAATGTGATTTTGCACAAACTTGATCATCATGGGTACAATAGAGGGTGGACGACGAACAGAAGAAGGCGAATTGATCGCAAAAATGGTTGGAGGAGACGGTTAACACATGAGCTGGTTTGAAGCAATGGAACATCACGATTATGAGGAACTGGTACTGTGCCAGGATAGAGCCTCTGGTTTAAAAGCAATTATTGCTATTCACGATACAACACTCGGTCCTGCGCTGGGAGGCACACGGATGTGGACCTATGCTTCTGAGGAAGCGGCCATTGAAGATGCCTTGCGCCTTGCGCGTGGAATGACATATAAACATGCTGTATCCGGACTGAATCTGGGCGGAGGCAAAGCCGTAATTATCGGAGATCCGCGCCGAGACAAAAATGAAGCGATGTTCCGGGCCTTTGGCCGATACATTCAGGGACTGAACGGACGTTATGTCACCGCAGAGGATGTGGGAACAACAGAAGAAGATATGAATCTGATCTATCAGGAAACCGACTATGTCACAGGTATATCGCCAAGCTACGGCTCCTCCGGTAATCCTTCTCCGGCAACAGCCTGGGGTGTATATCGGGGCATGAAGGCCGCGGCGAAGCAAGCATTCGGCACGGATCTGCTGGAAGGCAAAACCGTGGCTGTACAGGGCGTGGGCAACGTGGCGATGCGTCTGTGCAAATATTTGTACGAAGAAGGTGCGCATCTCATCGTTACCGATATTCATAAGGATTCCGTGAAGCAGGCTGTGGATCAATTCGGTGCAAAAGCGGTGGACCCTGCCGACATTACTGGAGTGGATTGTGATATTTATGCTCCATGTGCATTGGGCGGTACAATTAATGACGATACGTTGAAACAGCTTAAGGCCAAGGTTGTGGCAGGCTGCGCCAACAACCAGCTGCTGGAGCCGCGTCATGGTGACAAGCTGCATGAGATGGGAATCGTATACGCACCAGACTACGTGATCAATGCAGGTGGCGTAATTAATATTGCGGATGAGCTGAACGGCTATAACGCAGATCGTGCGTGGAGCAAGGTTGGGGAGATCTACAATAATCTGGAGAAAATCTTCGACACGTCACGGACCGAAGGTATCGCAACGTATATTGCTGCGGATCGTTTGGCTGAACGTCGCATTGAACTGATGAAAAATACACGCAGCACATTTCTGCAAAATGGTCATCACGCGCTGAGTTCCCGCAGACTGCGCGGGTAAATGATAAGGATTCATTGAAACAGATACGAGTGTGTCCTGAAACCTCTGTCTGGAAGCTGAAGTGGACCTCAATGGGGCCGGAGCGGGCGAGTAGGCAGTCTGAACGGGCGAGCAAGTGCCGAGTTGGCGAGAACGCGGCCTGAATGTTCGAGCAAGGGATAGAGACACCGCAAATGCGGGTTATCTTCTCGGAGACCTTCGTTCTAGCGATATCCGGAGTTGTCTCTCTTGCTTGCGGTTAGAGTAGAGGGTGGAAGCTAACGAACCGGAATCCTGTTATTCAGGGGTTTGAAGCGCCTGCATAAGGATAAGGAACCTGAGACACGCTATACCGGAATTTGAGGCCGTTTTTAGCGTTTTTTTAAGGAGATTTTAGGAAATAACGCGTCTGGTGTTCCTTACGTTTGAAAAAGAGCATGCTAACGCCTCTTAAACCCTCCTACCCAAATGCTCCGAGAAAAGCACAGATAAAAGGTGGGCGTCCGTATGGATGCCCGCCTTCTTTATATTTTGGTTTTAACCCTACATAAACGATGAGCAGGTATAGGAAAGCGAAATTTATTTCAAAATGTAATACACTTCTGATTCAGCAGCTTCACAAATCGATCCAGCGCGCTGCTGACATATCGATCTTCACCCCGGACAAAGGTTGTTGTGGTATGTGTGAATCGTTCGGCCAGATCATGTACAGAGAACTCATCCGGCTTCTTGTGAATAACGCTGCAAGGCATAATGGTAAAAGCAATCCCCGACTCCACACAGCTGAGCAGGTTATCCATCGTGCTAACTTCAATCATATTGCGAGCGGACAAACCTTCTTCCTGCAAAAATTCCTCTGTAATTTCACGGTATGGACAGCCTTTTGGGAAAACGGCCCACGAAACCTGACACAGGCTTTCGGGTGCTACGTCCATCCGTTTGGAGATGATATGCACCGTGTCCTGCATTTCATATTCCACTTTCAGACCCTCTTTCACACACGCACCACTAATAAAGGCACCATCAATCTCATACTCCTGTATTTTCTTGCGCAGCAATTTGGGTGAAGTGGCATTAACAAGTGAGATGGAGACCTCGGGATATGTCACCTGGTATTCATTAAGAATCTCCATGAACCGGCTGGATGCTGCCGTCTCCACGATTCCGATTTTTAGTGTACCTGAGGGTTCCCCAGGATCAGTCATATCCTGCTCCAGATCGTTTAACAGGTCACGGATGCGTGTCGCATATTGGACAAACTGTTCTCCTTTGGAAGTCAGAACCACCCCTTTGGGGAAACGGTTGAACAACTGCACCTGATATTCCTGTTCCAGCTTTTTGATGCGTGTGGTGACGTTGGATTGTGCGTAATTCAATTCTTTGGCGGCCTGTGAGATTTTGCCGGACCGTGCCACCGCAAGAATAATATCGATATCCGAGAGTTCCATGGCTCTGGCCTCCTGAGTTGTAATGAAATGAAGTGTTAGGTATCTCTATGAGAGATATATCTATATATTTCAATCATTTTACGATATATATAAGCCGGCTTACAATATCGTTATCAACAGCGTTTACAGAGCAATGGAATCATGCAAAACGCAGATAATAGAGAAGGAGTTGTGGTGAAAAATATGTCTACATTACTGAGCCCGGTGACGATCAACGAGTGGCATTTGAGAAACAGGTTGGTGATGGCACCTCTTACCCGAGGGTTTGCCAATGATCAGGATGGGACTGCGACGGAAGAGATGGTGGCGTATTACGAGCGACGTGCCCGGGATGGCGTAGGGTTGATCATTACAGAGGGTATTAATCCCTCGTTGGCAGGCAAAGGAACCTATGGTATCCCCGGATTATATACGGTTGAACAGACCGACTCATGGAAGAAAGTAACGAATGCCGTCCATAAACACGGAGGGACCATCATCGCTCAGCTGTGGCATGTGGGCAGACTGTCTCACTCCGATCTGATCGGTAATCCGCCACTGGCACCTTCGGAGATTCCGGCTCAAGGAAAAGTTCACAAATTGCATAAGCCATATCAGATACCTCAAGCTATGAGTGTGCTAGATATCCGGGATACCATTCAACATTTTCAAACGGCTGCCCGCAATGCGGTACTGGCTGGATTCGACGGAATTGAGCTTCATGCAGCACATGGTTATCTGATCGACCAGTTTGTTAATGAGAAGACGAACCACAGAACAGACGAATACGGAGGCGATATCCAGGGGCGATTGCGTTTTCTGAAGGAGATCATTATTGCAGTTCAAAAAGAAATTAGTGTGGATCGCATATCGGTACGATTTTCTGAGAAAAAAGATGATGACCCTTCCTATGTCTGGTCAGACAAGGCCGGAGTGCTGAACGCCTATCTGAATCTGTTCCGCGAGACAGGCATTACAATCTTACATCCTTCAACAGATCGATACACCACAGTCTGGACTAGGGAACAAAATTTCCATGAGGCGATTCGCCAGCAGTGGGAAGGTATCATCATTGGCGTAGGTGATCTTGAGGCAAAAATAGCAGAGCAGGCTGTGCAAAATCGGAGCATTGATTTGGCAGCGTTCGGCAGACCGTTTATCGCCAATCCTGATCTGGTGCAAAAATTGCGTACGGGGCAGCAGTTGATCGAGTATGATGCCAATGCACATCTGACTGTGTTGGTGTGAATGTAGAAAGAAAAGGGCAGAAGCTGATCCTAAAGATCACTCTGCCCTTTGTTTACGTATGGAAGGATGGTTACGGGTTACTGACGACGGTGACTTTCTTTTCCGTTAAGTAGTATACGAGTGCCAGCAGCGGCATCAACAGACCAATCAATGTGGTGAGACTCCAACCCCCATGCGCATAGGACCAGCTGCCAAGAGATGATCCAATCGCGCCCCCTACAAAAAAGATCGACATAAATATCCCGTTTACGCGTCCTCTTGCTTCGCTCAACGAATAGATAATGCGTTGTCCCAGCACCAGATTGCCCGAGACCGCCATATCCAGCGTGATGGCAACGACCACAAGCAAAATAAGGGTAGCGGTAGAGTGACCCTGGAACAGATAGGCAAGCCCAAAAGATGCAGCCGCAATGACCATGGCGAGACCAGTTAATACGCGGGTTAAACCTTTATCCGCCCATCTTCCGGCAATAGGTGCTGCGATGGCGCCGCCCACACCAGCCAGTGCAAACCAGGCAATCCCCTGCTGGGACATGCCATATTCGTTAGCGAGCTGCATGGGAACTGTGGTCCAGAACAGACTAAAGGCTCCAAACAGACTGGCCTGATAGAGGGCACGGCGACGCAGCAGAGGGAATGTTTTCAACAGGGAACCGAGTGAGACAATTAATTGTCCATACTTCATAGCTGGTTGTGGCCGACGAGCAGGAAGTGCGCGTGACAGGAGCAATGTAAGTAATACGATTATGATTGCAGAGAAGACAAAGACCGCTTGCCAGCCGAGCAGGCTCGTAATAAAACTTGCGACAGGCCGAGCTAGCATGATGCCCAGCAGCAGACCACTCATCACATTGCCGACAACCCGTCCGCGTTGCTCCTCAGAAGTGAGGTAGGTGGCATAAGGAACCAGAATTTGCGCAACGACTGAACTGATCCCGATGACGAGGGAAGCAGTCAGAAATAATACGGCATGGGAAGAGAAGGCGGCGCCAATCAATGCAACGACTAGAATGATAAGGAAAAAAGTTACCAGCCGCTTATTCTCCAGAATGTCACTGAGCGGAACGATAAACAGCAGGCCAATAACATAACCGATCTGTGTTAACGTCACAATCAGTCCAGCAGCAGCAGAGGAAAGCCCTGTTGTAACGCTGATTGGTCCTATAACTGTCTGAGCATAATACAGGTTTGCCGCAATCAGTCCGCACGCCGCAGCCAAAAGTAAAATCAACCAACTGGGAACTGAATTTGACTTCACATCAGGTTGCATATCCATGAGTATCACCCTCCACATGTTCACAAACTATTTTTTATTAATGTAAACTTGTATTGAAATTGTCAATTACTAAACGGTACGTTTACTAATCACAAACATATAATAAACTAAACGTTTAGTATTGTAAATAGGCGTGGGAATTTTTTGTATGTCGAAGTAAGGTAAGAACGAAATTGTTTAATGTGTCGGTGTTTTAGTATAATGAACGTACAGTTTTTATGAATTACAGATACATTTGTTACACCAAGGAGGGCTTATGATGACAGCCAAAAGAGGGCGTCCCCGCAATGTGGAAACCCAGAATGCGATTCTTGCAGCTTCCTATGAATTATTACTGGAACACGGCTTCGGAGCGATTACGATCGAAAAAATTGCTGAACGTGCTAAGGTGAGCAAAGCAACGATATATAAATGGTGGCCTAATAAAGGTGCTGTCATTATGGATGGGTACATGTCTGCGGCAAAGGCAAGATTGCCTGTACCGGATACAGGATCGGTATTTGAGGATGTGCGCATTCATGCGAGCAATCTGGTTGATTTTTTGAGCAGCCGGGAAGGAAAAGTGATCACACAGATTGTCGGAGAGGGACAGTCTGATCCAGGGCTTGCAGAAGAATACCGAACCAGATACATTCAGCCTCGTCGGCGCGAAGCGTGGGGAATTTTTGAAAAAGGTGTAGAACGGGGAGAGTTGAAAAAGGATTGTGACATCGGACTGTGCATAGACCTCGTCTATGGAGCGATGTTCTATCGCATGTTGGTGACTGGCGAACCGTTAGATACTGAATTCGTGCAGCGTTCGTTGATTTCCTTGTTTGAAGGTATTAAATCTTGATCATAGAGAAAGACATCTTGGGGGAGGGATAGGGCGATTCGCAAGAATCACCCTGGGTGCAAAAGGCTTGTAGATGAATGGGGAATGTGTCGAGAACTGAGAACTACATCTGGAAGATCGGTGAGATGGCTGGGGGCCATGAATCGGGAGAATGCGAAGTGGAAGAGGGAAGAGACTGGTTCAAGAGCGGGGGCTCGTTCCATATGAAACTAGGTATTTCGCGTCGTAACACTGGCGCTACATCCTGGGCAAAGCGTTCTACCTGCTCCAGCTGCTCCGCATGGCTGAGTCCATCAACGCTGATACTCAGTACCTGATGTCCATATGCGGCATGGTAATTGAGGATCTTCTCAATGACCTGCTCTGGACTACCAATCAGTACAGGGCCATGCGCAATGTTATCCTCCAGGTCCTTAAAAGGCGACTGGTTGTGCTGCGCAGCGGCCGTAGCATGAAATGCCTCATAATAAGGCGTATAACGCCGGATCGCTTCTTCACGTGTATTCGCGAGGTATAGGCTGCCTGCACCGGAGCCAACCACCGCTCGGTTCGCATCATGACCATAATAATCGAGGCGCTCCCGGTAATGGTCAATTAACGCTTTGTATTTTGCCTGCGGGTGGAAGGAATTTGAACTAAATATCGGTTCGCCATACTTAGCTGCAAGCTCGGTAGAGCGGGTGCTCGATGCGCTGCCATGCCAGATCGGAATGGATTGCTGGAGCGGTCTTGGCTGAGTGGTAACCTCTTGAAGGGGAGGGCGATACGTTCCCTGCCAGGTTACATTCTCTTCAGTCCATAGCCGTTTCAGCAGTTCGTAGCGTTCACCGAGTGAATCCCATTGTTCCTCTTCGCTAATGCCAAACAGGGGATAGTGCCGAGGATCATTGCCTTTCCCGATGATCATCTCCAGCCGTCCGCCCGATAATTGATCCAGCGTTGCATAATCCTCGGCAACCCGTACCGGATCAAGTATACTGAGAACAGTGACCGTTGTTAGCAACCGGATACGTGAAGTCGCAGCAGCGACGGCGGTCAGCACGACGGGAGGTGAGGAAGACAGAAAAGGTGCGCCATGCCGCTCACCGATCCCGTATGCATCGAATCCCAGCCGTTCGGCCAGTTTGGCTTGTTCCAAAATATTGTGGAACTTCTGTTGTGTCGTTAGTGATTCACCAGTTACGGCATTTGGAAGATTCATCATGAGACTAAATAGGGCAAATTTCATCTAACCATCCCCTTGGATTGGATTGGAAAAGCACCTGGGTTATCTAATCCTATGGAAATAGTAGGATATTCAAGCTAAAACTAACTTTACCATGTTGCCATGCATTCTTCTAATGGATTTTTTCTATAAGGCGGATTAAAGCCGCTCAAACCTGGACATATGGGCAGGAAATTGCCACGATTTTTATTGACCGCTGTAAAATTTAGGATTAAAATTGTGCATATCATATAAATTCAAATTTATGGATTTTCATTGTGGAGGTGGGAGACATGGAACCTACAACTACGATACGCTCCTTTATTGAGGACTACATCAGGAAACAGGGCTATACCCTGCAATACTTTGCCGATATATCGGGTGTGAACGCTGGAACGTTAAGTGCGATCATCAAAGGGACGCGGCCAATCGCCATGGCTCAACTGGATCTGATTACCAAAGGCATGAAGCTGGAAGAAGGTCATTTCTACGAAATTTACGGTGCTGAGTGTTTTGTGGAGTCTGCACCACATTGGAGAAGACTGGAACCTTTTTTGCAACGTTGCGCCGAGCTGGACAAGCTCGAATGTATTCAGAGGGTAATCCAGCAAGTGACGGATGATCGATCCTATATTTCCGAATTGTTCGAGATGGCAGAGGGCATGCTTGAGCGAGGACAAAAGAAAGCGGCCCGCATGTTATATGAATGCGTTGCGGAGTGTGAGAAGTACCAACACTCGGAACGTCTCGCATTGTGTCAGTATCGTATTTTCACACTATCTCTGGGTCAGGATCAGCATGAAAATCTCAGGGCAGCTGTGCACTTCGAGCCGTATATTAATAGGCTGGATGAAGAGCGGCAACTGGATGCGATCAAGGATCTGGCGAATACATATTTGGCTTTGAGATATTGGGACAAGGTGTCCGATCTTGGGGGAGAGTTGGAACAGAAAACAAGCTTCTTGAACTCTTATAAAAAGAGAAAGTCGGAAAATCTAAGAATTGCATCTTATCCTATTTTTGTATATTCCGCATATTCAAATTTGCTACGGGCAGCCGCATGTGATGGAAGGGAAGAATACTCTGAAGCCCTCCGATATACTGAGGCGTACTCTAAATTAATTAGAATTGAACAACCGAATGAAGAAGATCTCATATTCATTAATAAGTTTAGTGGATGGGCGGAGGTAAACCATTACTTATACAGACTTATGATGGGTGATTCTGAAGTCATACGGCCTTATATTGCCTTTATTGAAAAGAATGAGGCAGAGATTTTGCCTGCATTAGTCAAAATAATGGAAGCAGCAAACCATCATAATATAGATGTTGATGCAGTTCTCAATCGGTTGGAGTCATACATTTCAATGTACGCCAAAACTTATGGGGATATCGGGAGTTATACGGAACAGATTACGAGTGGAAGATACGTGCAATTCCTTAAAGAGGTAGCGATATACCAACTTCAGAGAGAAAGATACACAACAGGATTTCAGTACTTGTTAAACTGTTTGGCTCTAGCCAAAAGTATGAAGAGCGAGTCCATCATTATACAGTGTGTAGCTCTATTTGAAAGACATAGAGCCAGAGCTTCAATAGAATTAGAAATTAAGTATAAAACTTTAATTGAGGAGGTCTACAGTAATTATGAGAAAAAAAGCAGCTTTGATCGTAGTTTTGTTTAGTGCTGTTTTATTATTTAGTTTGTATCCTCAACCTATTCCCAGTAATACTATGATGTATAGTCCAAGCACTCATGGTGGTGCAGGATTGTAATTGCATTATACTTCAATCTCCAAACTAGGCAAGCGGTATTGATCCTATCTTAGGACTATACTGCTTTTTATTTTGCGCAGATTGACCATTGTAAAATTCAGGATTAAAATTACATTTATTAAGAGCTGATGAATCCTTAAGTTAGTTTGGTTGATGGGGGTGGGAGAATTGAAACTTGCACCTACGATACGCACATATATAGAGAATCACATAAGAGAAAGAGGATATAAACTTCAGCAATTCTCAGATGTCACGGGTGTCAACGTTGGTACATTGAGTGCCATCCTCAAGGGCAGTAGACCTCTAGCTATGAATCAGTTGGATCAAATTACATCTGGTATGGGGTTGGAAAAGGGATACTTCTACGAAATGTACAGTGTGGAATGTTTTGTGGAAGCCGCACCTCACTGGAGGCGTTTGGAACCGTTCCTGTATCGCTGTGCTGAACTTAACAAGCTAGGCTGTATTAAAAAGGTAGTCTATCAGGTTACAGATGATCGATCCTATATTTCAGAACTGTTTCAAATGGCAGAGAATCTATATTTCAAAGAAATGAATGAAGCGGCGCTTATTTTATATGGATGCGTAGCCGCAGGTGAGAAATATCAGCACTCGGAACGGTTGGCGTTATGCCAGTACCGTATTTTTTTGCTTCATAAAACAATGAGTAAATTCGATAATCTGGCTGCAGCAGCCCAATTGGAACCTTATATTGAGAAATTGGATGAAGAAATACAACTGGATGCTATTAAAGATTTGGCGAATGTTTATAGTACAATACATCTCTGGGATAAAGTTTATGAATTGGCCGAAGAATTGGAACGAAAAGTTGATTTTCAACTTGAACTTCAATCTCGAAGACGGAAAAATAGAAAAAGAACCGCCTTTTACCCCATATTTACGTATAAGGCATATGCGAATTTATTGAAGGCAAGTGTCTGTGAAGCGCGTAAGCAATATGAAAAAGCTCTGGAATATACAGATGTTTACGTGACTGCTATTGAAATCTCTAATCCAACAGAAGAAGAGCAAGAATTAATAGAACGTTTCAAAGGATGGGCGGAGGGAAATCGGTATTTATACCATTTGATGAATGGGAACCATGAGGTTATTGAACCTTATCTGAATTACCTTGATGCTAATCCACATGAGATTTTAATAGCATTCGTGAATATTGTGCAAGCAGCTAACCGGCACTCACTGGATATTGATTCTGCATTGGATAGATTCGATCCTTATATTAAACAATTCAACACGGATATACATTTAAAAGGGACGTACAATATGCAAATGTTGAATTATAGATATATATGTTTTTATTATGAGTTAGCGAAGTACAGGCTCAACCAACAAAGATACGCAACGGGTATTGACACGTTACTCACGAGCCTGGAACTCTCATCATCAAGTAACGATGACCTAATGTCTATTAAATCTATTGATTTATATGGTAAATTCAGAAGGCATGTAACGAACCAACAGGAAGAACAATACATTAGGTTAATGGAGGGCCTGAGTTCACAAAATTTTGGGAGTAGAATTAAAAGTGTATAACTACTGAGATCTAATCTTGCTCAATATAACGACCTTTACTAAAAGATCTAATACAAAAATTTTGCAAAGCATTCCATTATGAATTTTTAGATAAATGTACCCTAAAATAGGTTGAAAAAGGGGTGCATGCTGTGAGAGAAATCAAGCAGATCAAAGATCAAATCGAGCAGAATCGGCAACATTTGCGTCGGTTGGTGGAGAAACATGGCATGCATGATGATAAAGTTCTCAAGCAGTCTATGGTGCTGGATGAACTGATTAATAAATATATTCGACTAATAGAGAAACACTAATTTGTTAACGCTCTTATCTTCCTCTGTAATCCACCTATAGGTGGACCTCTTTATCAACCCTGTTGTGGACGCTAGAGCGGTGTTCTCCCTGCTATGCTTAAAGCATCAAATCAAGCAAAATACAGGGGGAACAACGTATGACGACGAGCATGTGGATTCAGATGATCATCATGTTTGCGGTATTAGTATTCACTTCAATTGGACGAAAGCCAGTACGTTTTTATCGTTTATTGCTGCCTTTCGTTATTATGGGTTATTATGCAGCCAAATTCCTTAAAGACATGATTTTTACAGGCAATAATGTGCTGTTTTTGTTGGTGGCCGTGATTGTAGGGGCAGTGTTCGGAATGATTGTGCTGGGAATAACGCGTATGGAATTCGATGCGACGGCAGGTAAGTGGTATACCCGAGTGGGGATAGGTAGTGTGGTCGTCTGGGCGGTGGCATTCCTGCTACGCATTGTGCCGGTGGAATGGATCACGCATCATCCGCAGCAAGCATATCATTATGCAATTGAGGATCAATTGGATCTTCAGAATATCGGTCCAGCATTTATATTAATGACCGCTGCTATGGTTTTGGTACGTGTAGCAGGGATTCTAATCCGCTCCAGAGCGAGCAAAGTTCAGCATACGATTGGAACATAATTTATAATGTACTTCTGTTTCTTCATTCTACCTAATACAACTTCAATTTCATTTGAACTCGATATGTAGATGAATATCTGAAATATATATCTGCATGTTGTGGTTGTGGGGATTTTCACGTATTAATGCAAACTACTTGAATATGAATGTATTGTTATGTAAACAAACATTTTATTTTGCAAAGGAATAAAATATGAATTTTTTGGCAATGTATCCTAAAATGTTTTAAAAAGAGGGGGTGCATGCTGTGAGAGAACCGAAGCAGATTAGAGACCAAATCGAACAGAACAGGCATGAGTTAAGTCGTTTGGCGGAATATCATGGCATGCAAGACTACAAAGTCCTTCAACAATCGATGGTATTGGACGAGTTAATTAATGAATATAATCGCTTCAAATATAAAAAACACTTTATGAAAAGACAGCCGATTGCATAATGCAATCGGTTTTTTTTGTGCAATAGAAGAGTAGTCGACTGTAGCGATATAGTCGGCTTTTTTGCGTTTCCCCGAAACCCATAATTCAATCTTGAAATTCCGTACCAATCCCATGGTTGGCAGGATAGCCAATGATCATTAAAACTGGATATGATGAACCCCAGTTATATCCAGATTGATCTGTGAAGGGGGCTCATACAATGATCGGGAGAGGGAGGGATGAACGGAAATGATGGACAAGGTACAGGGTTATTTCGGAAGAAATATGAATCTGCGCACAAAGCTGCTCCTGTTGTTCCTGGCGTTGACCTTGCTGCCGCTAAGCTTGCAGGGAGTAGTGAATTACCTGCATTTCTCGCAGACGATTGATCGCAAGACGGAGCAGTTCACCATTGATATTGTTCGCCAGATTAATACTAACCTGAATCGGCTGCTCAAGGACTTCGAGCGGTTGTCGCTCTTGCCGCTCTATGATCAGATGGTGCTCGGTATTCTGGGCAAATACAATGCTCCGATGGGATCGGGTACATGGGCAAGATCCGATGATTATCTGAAAATGAAGCTCTACACGTCTGGTCAAGCATACGACCGACCGGAAATTCGTGGCATCCATCTGATCAGCAACAGCGGCATCCTGTTCTCCAATCTGGATTCGCTGGCAGTGAATCCGGTATGGGACAGCAGGCAGGATGACTGGTTTGCAGAGCTTAACGGCTCGGAAGGGGAATGGCGTCTGCTTCCTCCGCACGAACCTAGCTATTACACGGGCAGTCATGAAGAGCCGTATATATCGGTTGCCCGTGAGATTCGTGATCCGGGTACACTCCAGCGACTGGGCTACATTCTGATCGACATCCGGCTGGAAGCCTTTGGTCAACTCTTGTCCAATCTGAATTTTGAGCAAAATGCGAGCCTGATGATTGTCGACAGCAAGCAGCATCTCTTGTTCGAACGGACCTCTGCCGGAGGTCTATCCGCATACGACCAACTGTTAAAACATGGACAGCTTCAAGGCTACGCAGGCAACCAGAAGGTTGTCCTTGATGGGAAGCCCTATCTCTACGTACAGCACCATTCCAGCTATTCAGGACTTTCGGTGATCAGCCTTACGCCTATTGCCGTTATTCAGAAGGAGTCGGGCGAGATGCTCACGTTTACGTTTGGATTCGCTGTGTTATGTATGGCAGCCGTAGCAGTTCTCGCAGTTCTCTTATCCTATCGCATAACGAGGCCGCTGATTCGACTGAAGCACAATATGATCCGGGTGGAGCAGGGAGACTTTAGCCAGCGGGTAGCGCACTTCAGCAATGATGAGTTCGGACAGATTAGCCGGGGCTTTAACCGAATGATGGAAGAGATCAATCGACTGTTCAACGAGGTATTTCTGCTAGGCATTCAAGAGCGAGAGGCGGAGTTGTCAGCATTGCAGAGCCAGATCAATCCCCATTTTATATACAACACATTGGAGTCCATCAACATGATGGCGGTCCGCCAGAAGCACGCTGAGGTGTCTGATATGGTGACGGCACTTGGCAAGCTGCTGCGTTATACGATTGATAAGGTGGACCGGAGGGTTCCGCTTCAGGAAGAACTGGCTTTTGTACAATCCTATGTACGCATTCAACAGGTACGTTATGACGGCAAGCTGGAGGTAATCTATGACATCGATGAAGCCATTACAGAGTGTCTGATTCCCAAGCTGATATTGCAACCGCTGGTGGAGAACGCTGTCTACCATGGCATTGAAGGGCAGGCCGATGGCGGAGTGATCTGGGTATCTGCATTGAAATTTGATGATGAGCTGCTGATTATTGTGCGTGACAATGGTAAAGGCATGGCTCAGGCGGAGATTGATGAATTAAATGAATCCATTGCTCGGCAGCCTTCCAGTGAGGCATTGCGATGTCATGCCGGGGACAGGCTGGGACTTAACAATATCTCTCAAAGGCTCCGACTCATGTATGGAGAAGGCGGCAGCCTGAGCGTCGATGGCAGTCCCGGGCAGGGTCTGGCGGTCACGATATCCATTCAACTTCAACAGAAAGGGGAATGAAGCGCATGTATAAAGTATTGCTTGTGGAGGATGAGACGGTCATCCGTCAGGGGCTGAGAGAGCTGATTGTACAGGCGGCCCCTCAGTTCCAGGTAACAGGTGAAGCTTCGAGCGGAGCCGAGGCTCTGGACTTTCTGAGATGTGAAGTACCGGATGTGTTAATCACAGATATTCGCATGCGTGAAATGGACGGGTTGACACTGGTATCCAAAGCAAGAGATATGTACCCTGAACTGCTGATGATCATCATTAGCGGCTACGGGGAGTTTGAATATGCACGCAGGGCGATGGAGTACGGGGTGTTGAACTATCTGCTGAAGCCGATTGAACGTCATGAACTGGCATTATGCATCCAAAAAATTCAATTGCTGCTGGATCGCAGGTACGGCATTTCAACCCTTCCAGTCACTGAGCCATCTGGGAAAGCAGAGCACTTTGGCGGAGATACGCGGAAGATTATCCGAAATGTGAAGGAGCACATCAAGCAGCACCCCGATGGGGATCTGCGACTTCAGACCATAGCAGCTCTGGTTAATCTGAACCCCACCTATCTAAGCCAGCTGTTCAAGAACGAAACAGGAACCAATTACTCCGAATACATCGCTGAGGCTCGTATGGAACGGGCCAAGTGGCTGCTGATTAACACGGGGCTCAAAATCTATGATGTTGCAAGGTTATCTGGGCATCAGAGTCCTAAACACTTCATGCTGGTATTCAAGCAGCAGGTGGGATGGACAGCAGGGGAATATCGTGACCGATTCAGTATTTCTTGAAAAACCATACCATTTCTGTAATTGACGTGATTTATGAGCGGCCGATGCCTTCGTTATACTTTGGTTGCACATGTATACCACTAAGTCCATAAGGGGGATTTTCATGAAAAAAGCAGGACTGATATTGATACTCTTACTTATGATGATTGCTTCAATCGGATGCACAAGCTCCAATTCCGGCAGTAATCCTGAGAATGCAGCCGGGGAGAATGGAGAGGTTGAGCTTAAGTTCATGATGTGGGGCAATCAGGCACATATGGACCTGTACAACAAGCTGATCGAGGGCTTCACGCAGGAAAATCCAGGCATCAAGGTGACGATGGAATCCGTACCTTTCGCGGAATACCAGCAAAAAATTTCGGTGCTTGCCGCTGGCGGCTCTCTCCCGGATATCGCCTGGGTATCGGAACGAATGGTGCCACAGTTCAAATCCAATCACATCCTGGCCGATGTATCCGAATTCAAGGATGATGCACAGTTCAAGCTGGATGATTATATTCCAAGTACGCTGGATCTGTTCCGTGATGGTGATCAGCTGCTGGGGCTGCCTTTTTCCACCCCTCCGGTTGTCATGTTTTATAATAAAACGCTGTTCGACAAAGCGGGTCTGACCGACCCTAATACACTTGCCAGTCAAGGGCAATGGACATGGGAACAGTTCGAGAAGTCCGCCAAGGCGATTACCAGCAAGGAGGCTACCAACCGAGTCTATGGCGCCAACTTTTTCCGCGACTGGAAGAACTGGGCTGTGCTTTCCTCCTATTCCTGGTCCAATGGCAGCGGTCCGTTCGACGAAGGCATGACGAAGTTCACCTGGAACGATGCCTATGGCGTACAAACCTTTGAACTGCTGGAGCGTATGATGTTCACCGATGAATCGCACCCGAAAGCGGGCGAGCAGGTCAGCTTCGATGCTGGCAATGTGGGCATGTTTTTCGATAACTACAGCTATGTTTCCAAAGCAAGAGAGATTACAGATTTTGAGTGGAGTATCGCTCCCATGCCTTCCGGTTCACAGGGCAGCGTACCGATGCTGGGGCAGGCTGGATATGCCATGTTCAACGACAGCAAACATCCGGAGGAAACCAAGAAGCTATTGGAGTATTTTGCCAGTGAGCAGGGCATTCAGGCGACGGCCACCTACTTTGTGCCTCCGCGTACCTCTGTGCTGAACTCCGATGCGTTCATTAATCAACCTAATAATCCGAGCAAGGAGCATATTGTGCAGGCGGTGATTAATGAAATGCCAAAAGCGCGCTTGATTCCCGGTCATATCCGTTGGCAGGATATCGATAATGCGGTATTGCAGGGATTTGACCGCCTGTTCGCCCGTTCAGCAACACCCGAAGATAATCTGAAGCAAATGCAGGAAGAGATCCAAGGCGTGCTGCAACAATAAATAATTTTATAAAAACAGGAGGTGAGCATGATGGGAAAATTCAAGGAATTGCTTGATCGGAATTCCCTGTCGCTTGTGGTCAGCTTACCCGAGAACGATCTATCTTTGGCCCGGGCAGCAATTGAAGAGGGCGCTGATGCACTGAAGGTGCATTATAATGTCGGCCATCGCGCCAGCGGGAATCATTTTGGTCCACTGGACAACTATGCCGAAGTTTTTCAGGCGATCCGTAGCGAGTTTGGCGGCCCGCTTGGGGTCGTGCCGTCCGGCAGTATAGATGGAGCAAGGCGAGAAGACGTGGAGCGCCTCTCCGGGCTGGGTTTTGACTTCTATTCCATCTATGCACATCACTTGCCGTCCTTCATGCTGGATGACCTGGGGTTGGACCCCACGTTTGCAATCAATGACGAATATGAACCTTCCCTCGCAACGTCAGCGGCTCATTATGGCTTCACCGCCCTGGAGGCATCCATTGTGCCTGGGAATGAATATGGCACACCATTAAGCTTCGCGGATGTGCTCAAGTATCGCCGTCTGGTCTTGCAGGCGCAGATTCCGGTATTGGTTCCTTCCCAGCGAAAGCTGGTGCCAGAAGATGTTCGGGTGCTGCACGATACCGGAGTCAAGGCGATCATGCTTGGAGCGGTCGTAACAGGCAGAGCGGAGGAGCAGCTGCGAAGGGCTGTTAACGGCTTCCGTAATGCGGTGGACAATCTGAACCGTCCGGACTAGAGGGAAGAAATTTGATAAAAAGGGGGCCTAACTGTGACCCATTCACGCAAGCGTACAGGAAGAGGTCCGCTCGCCAGAGAGGCCCAGATCGCGGGTTGGCTGTTCGTATCACCGATGGTGCTCGGGTTTACCCTGCTGCTGCTGTTTCCCATGGGTTTGGCGCTATACATGAGCCTGACCGACTGGCCGCTGCTGGGGGATCATCATTTTATTGGACTGGAGAATTACCGGAATGTGATGACAGACGCCATGTTCTGGAAGGTGCTTGCCAACACGGTCTATTTCACTGCGGGGCTTGTGCCGCTTAACATTGTGCTTGCCCTGCTGCTCGCATTGCTGCTATCCAGAAGTTTGCGCGGCATCGGGATCTTCCGAACAGCCATCTTCGTTCCGGTCATGACCTCGTTGATTGTATGGTCCATCGTGTGGAAGCTGATGTATGCGACAGAGTCGGGACTGATCAATCAGCTTCTGTTGATGATAGGTATCAAGGGTCCGGCCTGGCTCTACAATCAGGATCTGGCGATGCCTGCGGTTATTGTGACGAGTGTACTGAAAAATGTAGGTCTGAATATGGTGCTGTTCATTGCAGCCATTCAGCAGGTGCCGCGTTCACTTTACGAAGCGGCAACACTGGACGGCGCGGGCAGAAGGGGGACTTTCTTTCACGTCACGTTACCCATGATTACACCAACGGTGTTTTTAACCATGGTAATGACAGTGATTGGCTCGCTCAAGGTGTTTGGACAGATCTACGTCATGACACAGGGAGGGCCGAGCAACAGCACGAAGGTATTGGTCTATTATATCTGGGAAAAAGCATTCAAATTATTTCAGTTCGGCTACGCTTCTTCGCTTGCGTATGTGCTGTTCTTTATCGTGCTAATCCTGACGCTGCTGCAATGGCAGCTTCGAAAGAGGTGGGTATTCAATGAAGGCGATGCCTAATCCTTCGATTCGCAAGACAGGCAGTGCCCTTGGGACGTATTTGTTACTGACACTGATCTCGCTGATTATGATTGTTCCATTTATCTGGATGATATCGACGTCATTCAAGGAGCCTCAGAGCATATTCACCTATCCACCACAGTGGATACCGGATACCTTCCGATTTCAGAACTACATCGATGTCTTTCGATTGATTCCGTTTCATCGTTTTTATTTTAACAGTGTATATATTGCTGCTGTGGTTGTGCTGGGTACGGTGTTCTTTGCATCTCTCGCCGGGTATGCATTTGCCAAAATTCCGTTCAAGGGACGTAATGTGGTATTTCTCATCCTGTTGAGTGCGATGATGATTCCCCATGAGGTGACGGCAATCCCGATGTTTCTGTTCATGCGGCAGCTGGGGTGGATTGATACACATCTTCCGCTGATTTTATTGCCGATCTTTGGGGCGGGCGGTGTGTTGGGCATCTTTGTGATGCGGCAGTTCTTCATTACGGTACCCACCGAGCTGGAGGAAGCGGCGATGATTGACGGCTGCAACCGCTTCCGGATCTATGCGCGAATTATGCTCCCGATTGCCAAGCCCGGTATGGCTACGCTGACGATCTTTACTTTTGTGACGATCTGGAATGAGTTTTTCGATCCGTTGATTTTCATTAACTCGCGAGAACTGATGACGCTGCCGCTTGGATTATCCCTGTTCACGGATGAAGTGGGTACAGCCTGGCAATATCTGATGAGTGCCACCGTCATGGCGACCCTGCCGTTGCTGATTGTCTTTTTCCTGGCACAACGGCGCTTCATTGAGGGAGTTGCCATGACCGGACTGAAAGAGTAGTCCATGCAATAGAACGGAAGGAGTGATAACTTGAGTGAACGGATAAGTATGAGTATGAAAAAGGAAGAAGCGGATGTGGTTGTTGTGGGAGGGGGTCCGGCGGGCATAGCAGCAGCCATCGCTGCTGGACGACAGGGTGTTCGAGCAGTACTGGTGGAGCGGTACGGGTTCGTTGGTGGAATGTCGACTGCCGCCATGGTCTACCCTTGGATGACCTTCCATACGGAGAGTGGTGAACAGGTGATTCGGGGCATCGCCCAGGAGATCGTTGACCGACTGCAGGCGCGTGGCGGCTCTCCAGGACATCTTCGTGATACGGTTGGATTTGTGCATACTGTTACGCCCTACCATCCGGCGATCTATCAGGTGGTTGCGGCGGAGATGTTGCAGGAGGCAGGTGTCCGGTTGTTATTGCACAGCTTCGTGGATGAAGTGGTTGTGGCGGATGATCGGGTAGAGGCGGTACGTTTGACGAACAAGTCTGGCCGAATGGAGCTCCAAGCGAACGTATTCGTGGATGCCAGCGGTGATGCGGATGCGGCTTATCTTGCGGGCGCTTCTGTTGCGAAGGGGCGAGATGGCGATCATCAGTCACAGCCGATGACCATGAAATTCAGAATGCGTGGTGTGGACCTTGGAAGAGTGAAGCAATACATGCAGGAGCACCCGGAGGATTTCTATGCCAAGACGCCTTTCTCCGAGCTGGACAGTATTCCGTTAACCGGGGTGAGCGGCTTCTATTCCCAATGGAAAAAAGCAGGTGTGCCGATTAACCGCGATCAGGTATTGTTTTTTACAGGACCGGCTGAAGATGAAGTATTGATTAATTGCACCCGGGTGCAGGGGTTGGATGCTACAGATGCAGAGGATCTGACCTCTGCTGAACAGGAAGGCAGGAGGCAGGTACTAATGATCGCTGAGTTTCTGCAGCGTGACGTGCCTGGATTCGAGCGGGCTTCAATCTCAGCGGTAGCACCGCAGATCGGTATCCGTGAATCCAGGCGAATCATTGGGCACTATGCGTTGACCAAGGCGGATGTGGTTGCAGGGCGAAAGTTTGACGATGTAATCGCCAGAAGTGGCTATCCGATTGATATTCATGATCCCTCCGGTCAAGGCGTCGTAGCGGCTTTTATAGAAGGAGACGGAGCATACGATATTCCATACCGCTCTCTGATTTCCCGCAATATCCGCAATCTGCTGGCGGCAGGACGATGTATATCCACCACACATGAGGCTCACGCAACGACAAGGCTGACTCCAAGCTGCATGGCTACGGGGCAGGCGGCGGGAACAGCAGCCGCTTTAGCTGTTCAGATGAAGCTAGATCCGTTGGAGCTACCGGTAGCGGTGCTGCAAAAGGAACTACGCCGTAACGGAGCCGCGATTTGAGGAATGAATCCTGTGCGAGCAGACTATTATGAAATCCAAAGAAGACTCCAAAACCACTGTTGAAGTGGAGTTGGAGTCTTTGGACTGGAATGGAAGCATCAATCATCCGATCATCAAGTCATTCGTGCTTCAAGCCGTCGTGCCACAACGGACAACGTGTAGTTGATGACGAAGTACAATACGGCTGCGAGCAGCAGGGCAGGGATGACGTAATCGAAGCTTTGACCCCCGAGGATCTGCACATTGTGCATCAATTCCGGCAGGGAGATGATGATCGCCAGTGAAGTATCCTTCAGCAAAGAGATGAACTGGCTCACCATCGGTGGCGACATACGCCGCAAAGCCTGGGGCATGATGATGCCGCCAAGTGTCTGCATGTAGCTTAGGCCGGAGGAACGGGCGGCTTCCACCTGACCGCGCTCGATCGATTTGAGTCCGCTGCGGACAATCTCTGCGATCATGGCGCCTTCGAACAGACTTAGTCCAACAACCGTGGACCAGAAGACGGACATTTTGATTCCGAGCTGGGGAAGTACGATATGAATGAAGAAAATGATCAGCAGCAGCGGCAGGTTCCGGATTGTATCCACGATGACGGCCACAATCTGTGACAGGACCGGAATTCGGGTGTATCGAACGGTACCAAGCACCGTACCGAGTACAAAGCTGAATACAATCGACAAACCTGCTACTTGCAGAGTGATCAGGAATCCGTGCAGCAGGAAACGAAGGTTGGGCCAGGCGTAGGCCCCGCTAAAGTCCATGGATCATCGGCCTCCTTCTGTGAGTAAGACAAGGTTTAGAATGGATGTCTTTTTTACATGGTGACCTGACCGGTTGGTTTGTTCTTTTTTGGTTTGCCTTTAACACGGCTGGCGTCAGCATCACTTTGTCCGAAACGGCGCTCCATATAGTGAACCAGAAAGCTGAGCGGCAAGGTCAACACCAGATAGAACAGCGCAACAATGGTGTAAACGCTCAGCGGTAGGAACGTATCCGAGTTGATCAGATCGGCAAAATACATCAGATCCATGCCAGCCACGACCGCAAGGATGGATGAGTTTTTGACCAGATTAATAAACTGGTTGCCAATGGACGGCAATACAATCTTGATCGCCTGTGGCAGTATGATCAGGTTCATGGCCTGTACGTAGGATAGACCGGAAGATCTCGCAGCCTCTAACTGCCCGCGAGGGACCGTCTGAATACCCGCCCGGATCGCTTCGGCAATGAAAGCAGCCGTATAGATGGTCAGACCGAGTGTACCCGAGATGAATCCATCCAGTGAAATGCCGAGTGCCGGCAATCCGAGATAGAAGAAAAACACGACAAGCAGCAGCGGGATGTTACGGATAAACTCCACAAAGGCTGTGCCGATCCAGTTGAGCGGTTTGATGGGGGATATCCGAAAGATAGCCATAATTGCACCAAGAATAAAGCTGCCAATCAAGGCCATGATGCTCACCTGAATGGTATTGAGGAACCCTTCCAGAAATCGATCCGAATGTTTGATCAGTACGCTGAAGTCCAATTTGCCCATGTAGGCGAAGCCTCCGTTCTCCAGATGTAGAAGCGGCGATTGCGTCTGCTCATGCATTGCATATCACAGGCGAAGTCGCCGCTTAACCATCATTAATCGGGGTTACTCTGGCTTGCTGCCCAGCCATTTTTCATGCAACGTATCATATTCACCGCTGTCCTTCAGGTTTTTGAGCAGGCTGTTTACTTCTTCGACGAAGGCTGTGTCGCCTTTGCGAATTGCTATGCCGTAAGGTTCACTCGTGAAATTTCCACCAACCAGCTTGTAGTTGTTATCCGTCTGCTGCATGCCGATCAGGATGATGTTATCGGTCGTCAGAGCTTCGCCTTTACCCGCTTTGAGGGCTGTGAAGGCATCCTGATAGTTATCGAATTCCAGCACCTCGGCGTCCGGGGCTTTTTCGCGAATGTTTTGCGCAGAAGTCGAGCCTTTGACGGCAAGTACCTTCACACCGCTGAGACTTTCGAGACCTGTAATTGCGCTGTCGTTTTTCACAAGCAGGGACTGCCCGGCTTCAAAATAGACATCACTGAAATCCACTTGTTCCTTGCGTTCATCTGTAATCGTCATCGTGGCGATGATGATATCAATGTCGCCGTTTTGCAGCATCGGAATGCGCGTTTTGGACGTTACTTCCTTCAGTTCTACCTTTGTTTCGTCTCCAAGAATCTGTTTGGCGAGTGCTTTGGCGATATCAATATCGAATCCTTCGACTTCGCCGCTTGCGGGGTCTTTCAAACCGAACAATTTGGTGTCATATTTCACGCCGGCAATGAGCTTGCCACGCTCTTTAATCTGTTCAATCGTGCCTTTGGCTTCGGTACTCCCACCAGAACCACCGCTGCTGCTACTTTCCTCTCCGGTGCTACAACCGGACAATACAAGGGATAGAATCAATACGAGCATAAACGACGGCCACTTCAATACATTTTTCATTTGGTAAAGACCCCTTTCAAAATGGATTATTCTCAGTGGTGTATCAGACGACTCAGGAATTGCTTGGCCCGTTCTTCTCTCGGGTTGTCGAAAAATTCAGCGGCGGAGGCTTCTTCCACAATTCGGCCTTCATCCATAAAGATGACTCGGTCTGCGACCTCGCGGGCAAATCCCATCTCATGTGTAACGACGACCATCGTCATCCCGTTGTGGGCAAGAGACCTCATAACATCCAGAACTTCCCCGATCATTTCGGGGTCCAGTGCAGAGGTGGGTTCGTCAAAAAGCATGATTTTGGGCTCCATGGCAAGACCTCTTGCAATGGCTACACGCTGCTGTTGTCCACCGGACAACTGGGAAGGATAACTGTCTGCTTTGTCGGCAATGCCTACGCGAGTCAGATACTTCATCGCAGTAGAAGCTGCCTGTGCTTTGGGCTGTTTACGCACCTTCATAGGTGCAAGGGTAATGTTATCGATGACTTTTTTGTGAGGATAGAGATTGAAGTGTTGAAATACCATGCCGATGTCACGACGGAAGAGGTTGATGTCCACCTTTTTCTGATGTAAAGGGACACCACTGACGACAAGTTCACCTTCGGTAATCGACTCCAAGCGGTTGATGCAGCGGAGCAATGTACTTTTGCCTGAGCCGGAAGGGCCGATAATCACAACGACCTCTCCTTCTTCAATGTGAAGATGAATATCTTTGAGGACATGAAAATGACCAAAATGTTTCTGGACACCCCTAAATTCAATCAAGAGACCCCATCCTTTCTGCTACGTCTGTTTGAAAAGGAATATTAAGGAATAAATTGAAACTAGTTATTTAATCATACATACTCATCCTGCTAAAGGCAATTGGTTTGTAATAAAACATGACATAAGTAATGGGTTCCATAGGGCTATAGCCAGTAATTGTGTTATATATTTGTCACATTATTAGACTCTTTGTGACGAATCCTGACAGAAAAATGAATCGATTCTCCTAGTTGTTTTACAACCATTGGAATAGATGTATAGAGTATACTGGAAGGGATGTTTACTTTATGTCTCTGATCATAAAAACAAATAACATCAAATTCTTAATCGCATGTGGCAAAAAAGCTCAACCTTACGCCCTATGGCATTGATATGATGGAGCAAGAATGCGCTTGCCAGTAAGTAATGCAATATTAAAGACAGTCCGATCCAATTATAGGTAGAGAGAGGATGTTATGAACGATGAATACATATTACTCCCCACTTGGTACAGGAGAAGGTATTGAATCGGATATAAAGGCTTATGAAGTGAGTTTACCTGTCATCCCTGCAAGGGATTTTCAGTTTACGGATTATGGAGCGGTAGGGGATGGCTTGACGGATAATACCGAGATGTTCCGGCTGGCTATAGCAGCTTGTGCAGAAGCGGGAGGTGGCCGAATTGTCATTCCAGCGGGTGTTTGGTTAACGGGGCCGATTGTTCTCCGCAGTCGAATTGAGCTTCATGTTCAGGCGGGTGCTCTGGTTACGTTCAGCCGTAATTTTGATCAATATCCTCTGATTGCGTCCAGCTTTGAAGGTTGGCAGGCAGTGCGGTGTCAGTCGCCCATTGATGGTGAGCAGCTGGAGGATATTGCGATCACGGGTGAGGGGATTTGGGATGGCGGTGGAGAGGCATGGCGTCCGGTGAAACGATCCAAGATGACCGCCTCGCAGTGGAATCGACTGGTTTCTTCGGGCGGTGTGGTGGAGCATGCTGGCGGAGACGAAGCCATTTGGTGGCCCTCGACTTCTGCCCTTGAAGGCGGTGCGATTGCGAATCGTCTGCATCTGGAGCAAGTGCGTGATGTGGCTGCTTATGACGAAGTCAGAGACTTTTTGCGTCCTAACATGGTCAGCTTGCGTCAATGTAAACGAGTGCTTTTGGACGGCCCGACGTTCCAGAACTCGCCTGCATGGAATCTGCACCCATGGGCATCCGAGCATGTCACGATTCGTAACGTGAGTGTACGGAATCCATGGTTTTCCCAGAATGGTGATGGGCTGGACATCGAATCCTGCCGTCATGTCGTTGTGGAGCAGAGTGTATTCGATGTTGGTGATGATGCGATCTGCCTGAAATCCGGCAAGGATGCAGAAGGTCGTGAACTCGGTCTGTCCTCGGAATATATTACGATCCGTAATTGCACCGTGTATCACGGTCATGGCGGTTTTGTCATTGGCAGTGAAATGTCCGGTGGCGTGCGGCATGTCCGGGTCTCGGACTGTACGTTTATTGGAACGGATATTGGGCTTCGCTTCAAAAGCGCGCGTGGGCGCGGCGGGGTCGTTGAGGATATTCAGGTGGAGCACATTTATATGAAAGATATCATAATGGAAGCTATCTCGTTTTCCTTTTTCTATGCCAATCAGGAGGGTTCCGCTCGTGGTAGCGACTTGACTCAGGAGGTCAGTGAGGAGACTCCGGTGTTCCGGGATATTCGGATATCGGATGTGGTCTGCGCAGGGGCAGAAACCGCGTTATTGGTGAGTGGACTGCCGGAAATGCCTCTGGATGGTCTGGTCATTCAGGGATATACGGTGACGGCTCGTAACGGGGTGCAATGCGCTCATGCGAAGCACCTGCGAATCGCCGAAATGAAAGCACATATTACCGAAGGATCGTTAATTCATTTGCATCAGTGTAAGGGTGCGGAGCTGGAAGCGATTGAGGGTGTAGGCGCGGACGGTCGGCTTCTGATGGTGACAGGACATGAATCGGCAGGAATCGTATGCCGGGAAAGTGATGCAGATACAGAGGGACGCCAAATCTCCGTTGGTCCTGAAGTAAGAAGCGGTGTAATCATCCGCAGGTAAGAAGGGTTCAACCTATTATACGTTTAGCATATCACCGCGGGCATCTCCTGGCGCGCGGTGTCCTGATAGGTTGTCGCATGACAGACGTCCGGCTTCGCCAGTCGCTTTGAAGATCTATCGATGTTCTTTGCGATAGCGAAGCGGCGTGGTCCCGGTCACCTGTTTAAACGTTTTATTAAAATGGGCTGTATGCTCAAATCCTACCTTCTCCGCAATCATTTGCACCCGTTCCTGAGTGGACAGTAAACGTCTCTGTGCCTCCCGAACCCGGGTAACACGCAAATATTCGCTGAAGCGAAATCCGGTAAAACGGCTGAACATCCGGCTCAAATAAGATGGACTGATATAAAATCGCGCTGCGGCCTCTTCCAACGTAAGGGGATCGGTATAATGATTGTTCACATAAGTGACGATCTCACTGATCTTATCCTGCATGGGATGATGCGGGACCGGAGAGGATTGCCGAGTATCTTCTTCAACCCGGTGGATCTGAATCAGGATCTGGGCAAGCAGGCTTCTCACCACGATGTCATAATGAGGTCGGCGCTCCCTGCATTCTTGCAGCATCTGCCATAGCATTCGTTCGATCTCGGGTTGTTCCGCATCAGGGAAGTGCAGCAGCCTTGAACGATCGAAGGGAAGCAGACCACATATTCCGAGCTCCATCCCGGTGGCAAAGGAAGGCGAGAATCCGATCAGAATTCGTTCAAAGCCGGGAATGCTTCCTTTGGAAGTCGTATGTACATCATGGGGATTGATCAGGATCAAATCACCTTTGCGGGCGGTAAGAAGCTGACCATTCATGGAATAGACGCGTTCTCCTTCAAGCAGATAATACAGTTCGTAAAAAGGGTGCGCGTGAGGCTGTGGCATGGCGTTCCCGTCGTGTCTGCTCATGTGTTCAATGGTGAATGAACTCTCGCCAATTCGATATTTGGGTCCAATCCGATCCTCTATAACACTCATAACACGTCTCCCCTCTGCGCCAGCTGATTTACGGTTAATATCCATATCATAACGGAAAATCCAGTTTGTTGTAAACGCTATCATTTGGATGTGGGTCCGACCAGACGAAATGAATAGAATGCGGATGGAATGATTTTCGGGAAGCTTATATATGTTGTAAAGGTGACAAAAGTCTATTCATGTTTTACAGTAGGGGGAGTGAGGCTAACCTCTGGATAGGGGTGTCTCCAATTCGATTTGGAAGGAAGGAAACAGAATATGACGACACATGAATTATCGCCACTCGTTGCTGCATTGGATATGCAGCCACACGTTGAAGGCGGTTGGTATAAGGAAGAATGGAAGGCATCGTATCAAATTCCACAATCCGTACTGCCGGATACATACTCAGGCCCTCGATTCTCGGCAAGTTCGACGTACTTCCTGCTGCACTCCCATGAAGTCTCGGAATGGCATACCGTTTTGTCCGATGAGCTCTGGTTGTGGCATAGCGGCAGTCCAGTTGAATTGAAATTGGGCGGCAACGGGGAAAACCCCGAAAATGAAGAAGTACTCGTGTTGGGTATGGATATTGCTGCGGGGCAATCGCCGCAGGTACTCGTTCCAGCCGGAGTATGGCAAACGGCACGTCCACTGGGTGATGAGCCTGTACTGGTAACGTGTGTTGTAGCGCCAGGTTTCCATTTTGATGATTTCAAACTGGTGTCCAAAGGCTAATATAACCATAAATGAACAAGCAAAATCCCGATCCAGGTGCGTATGCATCCGGATCGGGATTTTTTTAATGTTTTCTAGCTTGATTGTATGTTGAGTTTAAAAGTTAAAGTTGTCCGGATCGGAACCAAAGCGCTTATTCTCGTTCAATTGACTAATGCGCTCGATTTCTTCCGTGGTCAACTCAAAATCAAACAGGTCCGCATTATCGCGTATGCGCTGTGGTGTAACGGATTTAGGTATGGTCACAATGCCATTTTGCAGATCCCAACGCAGAATGACCTGTGCAGGTGACTTGCTGTATTTGGCAGCGATGTCCTTAAGAAGCGGATGCTCCAGCAGATGTCCCTGACCCAGTGGAGACCAGGCTTCAATCTGGATCTGATGTTTGCTGCAATACTCCCGAAGCTCCGTTTGGATCAACAGGGGGTGCAGTTCCACCTGATTCACAGCAGGTTTAATGGTGGCATCGGTCATCAAGTCCTCCAGATGGTGGATTTGGAAGTTACTCACCCCAATGGCGCGAATACGTCCTTCCTTATGCAGCTTCTCCAGCGCTCTCCATGTATCCTTGTACTTGCCTTTAACAGGCCAGTGGATTAGATAGAGATCCAGATATTCCAGTTCGAGTCGTTCCATACTTGCTTCAAAAGCCGCCAGTGTGGATTCGTAACCTTGGTCCCCGTTCCACACTTTGGTGGTAATGAACAGATCCTCACGAGCGATTCCGGATTCACGAATACCCTGAGCTACACCGGTTTCGTTGTTATACGCTTTCGCTGTATCGATACTGCGATAACCTGCCTGAATGGCCGTTTTGACGGCATCAACCACTTCTTCTCCATCTTTAACTTTGAATACACCAAAACCCAACCAAGGCATTTTGACTCCGTTATAAAGTGTCGTTGTGTCCTGCACGTGTTTCATGGTCCGAAATTCCTCCTCTGATTCATTCATTATTCCATGATGTAATTACCCTGCTGACCGCCGGCCAATCGTAAATGGATGGCCGTCTGTATTGATTATACTAAAACCTTTTTGGTAATGGAAAAGAATACGACCATTTCGATAGGAAAAACCCCTCTTTTATCCTTTTTCGCCAGCCAGAGGTTTGGTTTTGACGCGTACGGGTGATAAGATGAAGTATACGAAATATGGAAACAGAAGCTTTCCTATGGAAGGAATCACATGAAGAACAGAGGAGCACGGGAAAGTTGGGTGTCATTGAACCCGTGTGATTAACGATAAAGGAGTAAGAATACAATGGCTAAACCTAAACAAACCAAAAAAGCAGCAGCCTGGTCTCTCGTGGTTATGGGAGCGGGATTTGCCGCATCGTTGCCGTTTCAGGGCGGTGTTGTAGGCAAACTGCTGGTAGGGTCATTTGAAGCGGGGTTGGTAGGTGGACTTGCGGACTGGTTCGCCGTAACAGCGTTGTTCCGTCATCCACTGGGTATTCCGATTCCCCATACGGCATTGCTGCCTAAAAATCGGGACAAATTGACTGAAGGCCTTGTTTCCGCGGTGGAAAATAACTTGCTGAACAAGGATAGCATCACCGAGAAAATTGCGGATTTCAAGGCGGCAGAAATCGTTCTGGATACCATGACACGGGAACTTCACAACGATGGAGTCAAGACCATGATTGATACGCTCTGCAAACGGATCCTTGCAGGCCTGCCGTTGGAGCAGATTGCTCCATTGGTTGCGGGCGAGATCAAATCACAGGCAGGAGCCTTCGACCTGGGTCCGATTCTGGAACGGGCTTCGATCCAGATGAGTGAGCGTGGATATGATGCCAAAGCGCTGGACTATGGTCTGAAGCAGGCAGAGGAATGGCTGGTGAAGCCGGAGACGATCATGTTTTTGGGTGAAAGCGGCTTAAAGGCGATCAGTGGCATCCAGATGAACGGGTTAATGCAATTTGCGATGAATGCGTTCATGGGTTATCTGAACGAGGAGCGTCTGGGCAGCATTTTGCAAGGGTATCTGTTTGACCGGGTGGAGGACATGAAGCGGGAGGGCAGCGCTCTTCGTTACAAAGTGCTCGATCTGTTGCGAACCCAGGCTATCCGCCTGGCAAGGAGTGAAAGTGTGCAGGATGGAGTCAACGGCTGGAAAAACAACATGCTGGATGGATGGAACGCAGAGGAAACCGTGCTGAACAAACTCATTGAATTGAGGGATAAGGCGCTCACTGCAATGGAAGATGGTCAGTATGTGGAGACGTTTGCTTTGCCTGCGATTGAGCGGGTATTGTCTGATTTGCGGTCAGACGATGCTTTATTGGCAGGATTGAATGCGAAGATTGTGGAAGGCGTAACGACGCTGCTGGAGAAAAACCATTCCAAAATCGGCAACCTCGTGCGCGAAAATGTCGACAAAATGGACAATGCCTCACTGATCTCCTTGATTGAGGATAAGGTAGGACAGGATCTACAGTGGATTCGTATTAACGGGGCCGTTACCGGATTTATAATCGGGATTGCACTGACCGCCCTGCGGATGGTACTGGAGTAACGTGTAAAGAGAGCCACCCCCTTTGGGTGGCTCTTTGTGTTGTGCCAATTATCGATAGATAGAGGACTATAGTTACCTATGTTCCTTCTATTTGGAGGTTAACTTTTTCGCATGCCCAGGCAAATCGTCTGCTGTAACCTCTTCCCAGTGTGTTACACCACGCAGCGTGGATACATATAGTTTTAAGTAGGCGCCATTTTTAAGTAGCTTACTGGTAGAGAAGCTCAGTGTTTTGGATTTCCCCTCGTCTGTATAGCTGACTAGTTCATAAGCGTATCGGCCGTTATCATCTTTGTTGACCTTAGATTGATTCACAATGGTATAGTAGGTTGTTTTGCCAGCAGGGTTATCGGGAGTCAGTTTAGCCGGGTCCATGAAGAAGAGCCACAGGCAAGTCAGAATAACGATTACCAATGCGAGAATGGTGAGTGCTTTTTTCATATCTTGTACTCCTTTGATCTCTGTAAATTTAGGACGATGCGATGTCTTTGTATTTCAGACGGCGGATGGACCAGGTAGCAAACAGAAGGATAAAGAGACAGTTCATCAACAGAAAGACGATATTTTCCGAGGAGGTCAGTCCTTTTTGGCTCAGTACGCCCATACCTATGGTTAACAGGGAATAGGGGAATAACATGCCAATTTTTAGTACATACATGCCAAGTCCCAGAAAAACCGCACAAAGGCTGATGCCAATTGGCGTCGCGAAGCTCCGTATTCGTATCGATAACCCGAGTTGAAGTGCAGCAATGGAGATCGAGGCGAACCATCCTCGCAGGCTCCACACTAGGGTTTCCATAGGGAATGAACCCGGAATGGTAAACAGTTGTCCTGCTGCCCAGTACATGAGCATAAAGAAGGCTTGGGCTGAGAAAATCAATATGCCGACAATAACCAATTTAGCCATAAACAGGCTAGTGACTGACAACGGAGAAGCCAGAATCATGTTCCAGTTGCGATTGCTGTGTTCCAGGCGGCATACAAAGGCACAACAGATGGCGATCAGGATGGGCAGAAAGAATTCTCCATAAAATAAACTGACCTGTGTCCACAAGCTGTACCACCCGTTTTGCAAGGCAGCTTGATTGAAATAGAAGTTAAAGCATCCGATGAGCAGGCTGATGATAGGCAGAATTGCTAGCACCAGGCTGATCCGGGAATGCCGAAGTTTAAGCCATTCGGCGGAAATACTCCTCAGCATGTGGTTCCCTCCTCAAATCTCTTGTCTTGAAGCATGAATATTCCCTGCAAAATAGAAGATGGCAGCCATCAACAAGGCGGCTATGAAAAGACCGACGGGCAACATACCCGATACATAGGTACCTGAAGATGCGCTGTAAATGTAAGTGACCGGATTCAGATCCATGTAGTAGGACCAAATGAAAAGGTGACGAATACCTGCAGGGAACAATCCTGAAGTTGTCCCGATAAATCCGCCTAACATGCCCAGACATAGTGCAAAAGCCTGATTGCGGACCGTAAGAGATAACCATTGCTGGAGAGCTGTTATTGCAAGCGTAGTTAACAGTGTCCCTGCTGCGAACTGCACAAGCAGGGACAGTGGCAGTGGTCCGGGAATATTTTTAGACAGACCAAAACCTACAATGAAGACAGCCTGCGCAATGATACCGTACAGGATCAGGCTGTTCGCACATATGTATTTGGCTGTGTAGACGTGATTGCGTCCGGTGTTGGTCGTCATTAGCATCTTCCACGTGTTTCCCTTATGCTCCATGTCACAGATGCGGGATACAACGATAGCCGATATAATCGGCAGAAACAGGCCGTTCATGGAAGCAATGCTGAAGATCAATGCTTCCCAGCTAGCATTGGCTGCACTCCGGGAGATGGAGATGCTCATGGACATGGAGGCCCAGATCATCTCTGCGGCAAGAAACAGAGTTAGCATGACCCAGATCTTTTTGCGGCGGATTTTGAAATACTCCAAGGATAGAGCTTTCATTACAGGCTCCGCTCCTTTCCGGTCAGGTCGAGGAAAATATCCTCCAGACTTTTTTTGTGTTCCTCAATACGGATAACGGGGATATCGTGTTCTACCAGCACTTTGTTCATCCGCGACACTTCCTCGTCGCGAAGATAGTCGAACACCAGCTGTTTTCCTTGGACTTTGGGCATATAGCCTTGAGTCAAAAGGATTTTCTCTGCCCTTGCCGTGTCTGTGGTCTGAAAACGGATGGTAGCCTTGTTGTTGGCCTGAAGACTTTGCATTGTTCCCTGAAACAGCAACTTGCCATCACTGATAATACCTACAGATGTGGCAATCTGTTCGATTTCTGATAACAGATGGCTGGAGAGCAGGACTGTTATGCCATATTGACCTGGAAGTGACTTGATCAATTCTCGGATCTCACCTATACCAGCCGGATCAAGTCCATTTGTAGGTTCATCCAGGATCAGCAAGCTGGGGAACGCGAGCAGGGCCATGGCAATACCGAGTCGTTGCTTCATGCCCAGAGAATACTGATCAGTCTGCTTGTGTTTTTGATTTTCAAGTCGAACAATTTTGAGAGCTTCGTCAATATTTTTGTTCGGCACATTCCTCAGTCGCTGCATGACTTTCATATTCTCGAGTCCAGTCAAGTGGCCGTAATAGGACGGGGATTCAATTAATGACCCAGTCTGGTTCAGGATGGACGGACGATGTTTATTCAGATCTTTGCCGAACACCTTTACAGTGCCTTCGGAGGGTTTGATCAAACCCAACAGCATTTTTAACGTAGTTGTTTTGCCTGCTCCGTTAGGGCCCAGGAACCCAAATATTTGCCCTGTTTCAACAGCTAGATTAATCTGGTGTACGCGGTTAGTACCGCCATAAGATTTGGACAGGTTATGAGTTTCCACGATGGGGAACGTGTTCATTATTGATCTCAACTCCATTTCACTAGTGTCTCTCTCTTGCTCTAAATATAGATCAGGCTTCTTGCTCGTGGCTGAAGATAACCTTACATTTACCTTAAATGAAAATGGAAAATATCGGGTTAATACCTTTATCATGTATAATAAAAAGGGTGATGTAAATGGAATTAATGAAAAATAAGAAAATACTGATCGTTGATGATGAACCCGAAATACGGGAAATGATTGAGCGTTTTTTACGTAAAGAAGGTTTTTTTCGGGTATATACAGCTGATAACTTCGTGAATGCTCTGGCGGTATGCAGACTAGAAAAGCCGGATGCTGCCATCCTGGATGTGATGCTTCCGGATGGAGATGGTTTCTCTCTGCTCTCTTCAATTCGATCATTCTCAGATATGCCCGTTCTGTTCCTGTCTGCACGTGGTGAAGATGAGGATCGACTGCTCGGTTTGGGGCTGGGAGCAGATGATTACATGGTCAAACCCTTTCTTCCAAGGGAGTTGATTCTTCGGCTGATGGCAATTCTGAAAAGGGTATATGCCTCTAACACGGTAGAGAGATTGCCTGTATTTCGTTTGGGTGGACAAATTGTTGATTTGGAGAGCGCTGTTGTGCAGGGGACAGGTAGGGAGTTTCCACTGACAGCTAAGGAGCACGCCATACTGATCAAGTTGTATGAGAATCAGGGCCGAATTGTAACCAGTGATGCATTGTGTCAAGCCGTATGGGGAGACGAGAGTTATGGTTACGAAAATACATTGATGGTGCATGTGAGGCGGATCAGGGAGAAGATCGAGGATGACCCGTCAAAACCGATATTTTTGCTAACCGTTCGGGGGCTTGGTTATAAACTGATGGTTCCGGAGTCTCGGTAATGGATGGCGTTGTTCGAATTCTAAGAAGATTTGTCGGGTCAACCATTCTTGTATCCGTGGTGTTGTTGCTTTTCAATCTGATTCTACTAGGTTCACTAATCTTCAAGGAAATTCATGAGGGTCCTTCCCCTGGTGCGGTTGTGAAGCAGGTTGCCAGTGTCCTGAGTAAGGGCGAGCAGGGAGACTATGCGTTAAAAAGCGATGGGATGCAACTGCTGGATACATATCAGGCATGGGCGATGCTGCTGGACCCGGAGGGAAAGGTACAGTGGAGCGAACGGCTTCCTGCCGAAATACCACGTTCCTATAATGTGACGGATGTTGCTAAGTTCTCTCGATATTATCTTATGGAATACCCAGTGTATGTGTGGGAACGTGAAGACGGACTCTTAGTGGTAGGCTACCCCAAAAACACGTATGGAAAATACCAGTTCGACTTTCTGGCAGAGTGGCTCAAGTCTTTGCCTGTTCGGATTGTACTATTATTGGTGTGTAATGTGGCTCTTGCTCTCTTGGTATCCGTGTTAATTGGAACGCGGGTGATACGTAGTATACGGCCATTGATCCATGGCATTCATGCACTTGCAAAGGAAGAACCCGTTCATGTCGAGACCAAGGGTATATTTAATGATCTGTCTCAAAGTATCAATTCAACATCCCGTATGCTTCAGGACAAGAATGACGCTCTTAAAGCAAGGGACGAAGCCCGATCCAACTGGATTGCAGGCATTTCTCATGATATACGGACGCCATTGTCAATGATTCTAGGTTACGCGAGTGAGTTGGAGGAACAGCCAGATTTGCCAGGCGAGCAGAAGCAGCAGGCATCCATTATTCGTCGTCAAGGTGAACGTCTGCGGTCACTGGTCAGTGATCTGAATTTGGTATCCATGTTGGAGTATGAGATGCAGCCTCTACAGTTGAAGTCGATTCGACTCTCCGTTCTGGCAAGACAGATCGTGTCAGATTTTTTGAACAATGACCTGGATGAACGTTATCCAATCTCGCTCCATGTTCAGGACGAGAGTCTGCATGTTATGGGGGATGAGCGATTACTGTATCGTGCGGTAACGAATCTGGTACAAAACAGTATTAGGCATAATCCGAATGGGTGTGAAATTGTGCTGGAAACAATACGCGCAGCGGAGGATTTATTTTGTGAATTTGTGGTGTCCGATGATGGAAAAGGGATTCCTAAAGAATACCTGAACGATGTGGTGGTTCTCCCCTATACAGCTGGGCGTATACGGCCCTCCCGCCAGGGACATGGTCTGGGACTTCCCATGGTAGCTAGGATTGCGCTGGCTCACCGGGGAAGACTAATTCTGGAGAGCGAAAGTGGAGAAGGGCTTAGAGCTGTATTGAAATTGCCTACTACTTAGAAAATACCTGTCTTTGGACAGGTATTTAAAATCATATGCGGATAACAACCAAACAACGATATTCTATCATAAGCATAGAGGGATTTATTTTTTTGTAAAAATGATGGGGAAATCTAAAAAAGAGATTTACAAAAAATAGTAAAGTATGCTAGAGTAAGGACAAGAAATAATTACATAATTTAAATATTATGTAATTAAATGTATTTAAATTCAACCCTGGTGTTTAGCTTTTTTTTAAGCTATACATATAAAAAAATTGAATGGGAGGTTTTATCAATGAAACAATTCAATTTCGAGGCATTGGGAGCAATCGAGGACATCAGTGATGACGAGCTTATGGTCATTACAGGGGCGGTTTCGGTAGTTGATGCTCAAGCTAGCGGCGGTGTATTCTGTACGGTAAGTCATGAATGTCATTATAATTCGGTTTCACCTTCTTCCTGGCTGACTTGTTGTTAAATTTTACTCTCATCTTCAAGCACATAGCTGATTTCAGTTATGTGCTTGAATTTTTTATATGAGGTTTTGAGCACCAAACCATCAAATAGAAGGGGAGATAAAACGATGAGCATACAGGAGCAGTTAAATAACTCCCGCTGGAGTGATGCACTCTATTTAACGGAGAAATATAAGCAGTTTGTGCAGCAATATACACCCTCAGTTCCCGACGATATCGGGGAGGCTGTTACTGATATAAAAGAAGAAAATATAGTCGCTAGTGATCAGAGTGTAGACAAGTCTGTAGAGGAAACTTCTGATTCTGGAAGGATGCAGTTATGGCTCGACAAGTTTTTTCAGGATCAGGAGCATTTGTCAGATCGCTTCAGAGCTGAATCCATGAATGTTGATACGGTACAGGTTTTGTTTAACGATACGGGTTTTAGATACGAGTTTGCACAGACGCTCTGGCATCAGGAGCTCCGGAAAACATTCCTTGAGAATGAGCATCTGGAGATTGAATATTTTATTGAGGGTGATACGGGAGAAATTCCGTTTTTTGAGTTTTCCAGACCCTTTCTGCAACGATCGATTCAGATCATGACAGAAGGTTTGATTGGTGGATATGACTGGCTGGACAAACGGCGTGTTACAGGGCTTGTTCTGAAGACAGTTTCGGATAAAGTATTCCACATGTCTGCCAAAACACTAATCTATGAATTAAATAAAGCGAGACTGCAAGGGGAGTTGAGAGGTGAGGATTCCCGGCAGCGATATCAGCACTTTGTAAGCCAGAAAATAAAGTCCAGAGAACAGATTTTAGCCTTTTTGTTGGAATATCCTGTTCTTGCTCGTGGTATTGTTGAGCACACTCTGCGTATCAGCCTGAATATGATGCGTGTTCTAGAGCGCTTAACGCGAGATCGGCATGAACTGGAGTCCTTTTTTGAATTCAAGCTGGATAAGCTGGAGGATATCGTATTTCTCGGGGATTCCCATAATGGTGGAGCCAGTGTATTACGGCTGAAGTTTTCGGAAGAGGTCAATGTCATGTATAAGCCAAGGGACATGGCCATTGATACCGCTTTTGCCGGACTGTTGCAATGGTTTAACGATCAGAAAATCGGATTGCCATTCCGTATTGCCAAATCGCTGGATCGATCCCAATATGGCTGGCAGCAGTTCATTCCGTATGAGGAAGTCAGCAATCTGGAGGGAGTGGAACGTTTTTTTGAGCGGCAGGGTCAGTATCTGGCTATTCTGTATGCAGTTAACGCAACAGACATGCACATGGAGAACATTGTTGCCCAGGGTGAGCATCCATTCTTCGTTGATCTGGAATCGCTGCTGCACAATCAACCTTTCAAGTACACGGAAGAGAAGGATCATTATACGGCGCTGGAGAAGACCCTTTCCATATTAAATGACTCCGTGTTAAAAACAAGCATGCTGCCCACGTTGGACTCCAACGCTTTGTATCACAGTGATCTGAGCGGGCTCGCAGGAGATGTGGATCAGATACTCAATACCTATGAGATTCACGATAAAAACACAGATACTATGAGAATAAAAAGAAGCAAGGTAAGTGTGAGCCGGTTCAGTCACCTGCCTTCTTATGAACATACACCAATTAAACCTGAGCGATATATCGAAAGTTTAAAGGAAGGTTTCTATCGCATATACAGTGCCATCATGGAGCAAAAGGAGTTATTTATCTCGATAGTTCGCAATCATTTCCATGGCTGTGCTGTACGGACTATTGCTCGCCCGACCATTACGTATTTTACGCTGATCGAAGCTAGCTCCCATCCGAAATATCTCAGAAACGGGCTGGATAAAAGTCTGTTGTTCGACATGATGTGGATAATTGTCCGGCAGGATCGTAATCGTGAAAAACTGGTGAAATATGAATGCCATGATCTATTGCACGGAGATGTGCCTATGTTCCAGACCTTGATCGGTGAGGAAATTCTGTTTCACCACCACGACAACAAAGCGATTGATGGCGTTTTTTCCTCTGATATTTTAACGCAAACCGCGGATAAAGTGCGGGCAATGAATCAGCAAGACATGGATATGCAGTGGGAGTTTACTGAACGTACTCTGCAGACCAAGTATGTGCTTGAACGCTCATTCGCGATGGAGAAGAGTACCGCAAGCGTGCGGCCGGAAAAATTGAATGAACATCGAATACCCATGACTAAAGAAGAATATCTGCATGAAGCCGTAAGGATAGGGGAGTACATAAAAGATATTGCTATTATGGGAGATGAAGGCCACTCGGTGTCATGGATCAGTATGGGTATGGATGCAGATGAGAAGTTAATCTACAAATCTTCCGAGTTGGGGTTGTACAACGGGGTAACAGGCATTGCTTATTTCTACCTTTATCTAAGTCAAGAGACGGGTGACCATAAATATGTGCAGATGGTTGATCTATGTATCCAGACAGCCTGGGAAATGATTCGCAAAAAGATAGACAAGAACATCTCATTGTTCACTGGCTACGGATCACTTCTCTATCTGCTGGTGCATAAAGCCAAAGTGTGTTTGGAACCGGGTATCCATCCTGATACGCTGGAATTGCTCGATATACTGGACGAGATGATTGATAATGATCAGCAATTGGATGTGATCTCAGGTTGTGCAGGCACTTTGATGGCATGTGTAGACATGTTTACAAGCTTTCAGTCGCAAAAAGCGCTGGACGTAGCTGTGCGATGCGGAGACCGCTTGCTGAAACTTGCACAGCCGATGGATCAGGGTATTGCTTGGGTGACATCAGCCATTAATAAAACACCACTTAGCGGCATTGCGCATGGGAACGCCGGCATCTGTCTGAGTCTGGCTCGTCTGTACAGTGCTACAGGCAATAAAGCCTATCTTGAAACCTGTATGGAAGGACTGAAGTATGAGGACGGCCTCTACAGTCCTGAAGTAAACAATTGGAAAGATCTGCGGTTTACAGACGGCAATATGCCAGAAGATCATTATGTCATGTATTGGTGTAATGGTGCACCGGGTCTTGGAATCGCCCGCATAGGGATAGCGCAGCATTTGAGCTCATTGGGAGCTATGGTTACGGTAGAGACAGACATCCGCAGAGCGGTAGCTAAGACAATGGAAGACGGTTTTACTGAAGTTAGCTATTCACTCTGCCATGGGGATATGGGCAATCTGGAGCTGATGCTGCTGGCAGCCGATTATTTGCAGGACGAAGCATTGGAGGAATACTCGTATCAGATGGCAGACTATATTGTGCAACAGGTGAGAAATGATAACCATCATTGGAGATGCGGGATTCCTGGTCGTCAGCAAATTCCAGGATTGATGCTTGGACTTGCTGGAATTGGCTATCAATTGCTGCGATTGTATAACCGTAAACTGCCTTCAGTACTGATGATGGAAGGGCCTGAACGCAAGGAAATGTGGGAGATAGTGCAGACATACGTTATGGAAACAGCATCTGCCCAGCAGCAGATAAACAACGCGGAACAGCCATCCCACTTGGGGCAGCATTATGCCTGAACGGCCTGTATTCCGTCTGCGCGGGAAGAGACAACGCAAAGTCCCTGTCAAACTACAAATGAATCAATATGATTGTGGTCCTAGTTGCTTGCATATGTTACTCGCATATCACGGCTACGAAGCGGATTTCACCGATCTGAAAGAACGTTTTGCGATGTTGGGGAACGGTCGGGATGGCAGTTCTATGCTTAAAATGAAAGAGGTCGCCCAGACCTATCACTTAAAAGGGATAGCCAAAAAAGCTCCTGTTGAATCGCTCAACAATAATTTCCTGCCGGTCATTTGTTTCTGGGAGGAAAGGCACTTTGTCGTGCTTGAGCGAATCAAGGCGAATGGCCACTTCATCATTGTTGATCCGGCTCTGGGAAGGCTGGTAATCAGTAAGTATGAGTTTACGGAGAAATATTCAGGGATTTTTTTGCTCGTATATCCGGATGAGGGTTTTGTAACCTTGTCCGAAAAAAAGATTAGTAAAGTGGCGTATTTCAAGGATTTGATTCGAAGTAACAAAAAATATTTTGTATGGACCGTTCTGCTAGCTCTGGGGCTGCAAATGGTTTCTGTGGCCTTCCCGTTCCTGATGCAAGTTTCAATCGATGCGGCCACAAGCGGTGAAGGATACTCGTTATTTCCTATCCTGATCACAAGTATTGTGCTGCTAACTGTATTCCAGATTGGCTTCAGTTATCTGAAGGATATGTGCATCGTACGGCTTCAGGAATTACTGGATTCTCAGCTGACGACAAGCTTTGTCTCACATATGCTCAGGTTGCCTTATCAATATTTCGAAATTCGCTCCCGTGGAGATCTGATGCTTCGGATTAATAGTAACACGACCATCCGGGAAATTTTGTCACAGAAGATGATCTCTACGCTGATTAATCTATTTTTAATTGTTGTGACATTCACGTATATTGTGATCCAGTCCCGTTTGATTGCTTTCACACTTCTTAGTATAGGACTGGTACAAATTCTTATTTTTGTATACACCCGCAGCAGATTCAAGAAGCTGACACAGACCCAAATTGTCGCCCAGAGTCTGGCTGGATCATTCATGACGGAGGTATTGGAAGGCATCTCGACCATCAAATCACTTGGGATTGAAGAGCGTACCGGGGAGAAATGGAGAGCGCTATTCAAGCGTCAGCTCGCAACAGTCAAGGAAAAAGCGATTTTTCAGACGAGAGTGAATACCGTGACAAACACGCTGAACTTTATGACACCGATGCTCATTCTGTTGGTGGGAATATATCAGATTATGCAGGGGAATATGACCCTCGGCATGCTCGTTTCCTTCCAGTCTCTGGCCGCATTGTTTCTGGGGCCACTGAACTCGCTTGCCTTGATGCTGAACGAGTTCGTGATGGCGGATGCACTGCTTGATCGAATCTATGATGTCATTCAAGCTGAAGAAAGTAATAAATTCAAGAAGAAATCAACACCGGCCCTTAAAGCTGTGAAGCTAAATGGGGACATCACGATCGATCAGGTCAACTTCAGGTATACAGACTATGGTGAAGATGTGCTGAAAAACATCAATATTTCGATTAAAGCAGGGCAAAGGGTAGCTCTCGTTGGCAAATCAGGTTCAGGAAAGAGTACCTTAGCGAAATTGCTGGTAGGGCTGTATACTCCCACACAAGGAAATATCTATTTCGATGGATTGAATGCAGAAGAACTGGAACAACAGGAAATTCGCAGTCAGATCAGTATCGTGCTTCAGGATAACTTTGTCTTTAACAACACGGTGTATGACAACATCAGGCTGCATGCAGAAGAGTCGACGACGGAGGATGTAATGATCGCAGCGAAGCTGGCGGATATTCACGCTGATATTGAGAAGATGCCGATGAAGTATAACACACTGATCTCCGAGGCGGGTTCGAATCTGTCTGGAGGGCAGAAGCAGCGGGTAGCTCTCGCGCGAGCATTGGTGAGCAGACCTAAGATTCTTCTGTTGGATGAGGCAACCAGTGCTCTGGATACCGTTACAGAAGCAACCATTGCCCATAATCTGGACATGTTGAAATGTACCCAGATTATCATTGCCCACAGGCTAAGTACCATACGAAGCGCGGACACCATATATGTACTTGATCAGGGCGAACTCGTTGATGCAGGAACACACGATGAATTGATTGGACGGTGTGAACGGTACAATAGTCTCGTATGTGAGCAGTTGGCTGAAACCGGGGTCAGACAGTATGGATGAAGTTTGCGATTATGATGTTAACGGAAGAAAAAAGGCTTTCTTTTCTGCACAGGATGTGTTGAAGAGAAAGCTTTTTGTTATATATAGAAAAACTGAGTAGCGAACTGATGCATAATCCAGAAAATTGGGTAATGTACACCCGAATGCCCTATTGGAATCATTTAGGAACAAAGTTACATAAAAACGATGCCAACAGCCGATGTGATCATGTTGATTTTGTACTATGATGCAGTTAACAGAAGAAAAGAGTGGATACACGAATATATTTTAATGATTAATGAAAAAGAAAAGGTGATTGATATGAGGTTGAAGCGACAATGCGCACGTATATTATTTTTGACCATACTATCCACTTTCATTTTGGGAGGGTGTCAGAACATGAAGGAAAGTGAAAAACAGGCCTATTTTAAAGAAGCGGAAACGGAAGCCGTAAAATATCTGAAAAATAAATATGAACTGGATGTGGTCATCACGAATAAAGAGTTATTACCTGAGATGGCGCTTGATTCAATTGCTATGGAAGGACATGTGGTTGAACATGAAGCACAAGAATTTACGATCTCGTATGACTATGAGGATAAAAAAATCAAAAACTTTGGCATGAGTCCAGCAATTAAGGAAGCAATTATAGCTAAGGGGTATGATCCGTTTAACAAATAAATCATAAATTCAGGATAGATTTTCTTGGAGGTGTAACGGTTGTGAGTAAATCACCACAAATTGATGATGAAACATACAACAAGATGTCTGAATTAGCATATGAGAATCTGAAATCAGGTATAGAGTTTGAGAATCTTCCCGGATGGCAAGTTCTTGAGGACACTCATGGAAACAAAAAATCCGGTTTTGATGCGGTGACCTTCTACAATCCTGAGACCAAACAGGCGGTTATCGCTTATCGGGGCACGGAGGGGAGCGCATCGTTGGATCGCAGCGCACCGGATTATTATGCGGACGCTCAAATCGGTTTGCCTGAGCTTGGCAGAAAGATCGAACAAAGTACCGACCTTACGCCGGATTGGTTGGCTAATGGAATCCAGAAGGTAAGAGATGTGACCGGGGTCACTAAAGTCGAGAATGCTGTGGGAGAACTGGATAAAAAGCTGGATAAGACATTCGGACTGGGCCCCAACCAGATGTATGAAGCGGAAGACTACGCCAAAGATATGCAGAAAAAATACAAGGATTTGGATTTTTCGCTGACAGGGCATTCGCTTGGAGGAGGAAATGCCCAGTATGCGGCCGCATACACGGGACTTTCCGCGGTGACGTTCAGCGCGCCATCCGTGATCTCCAGTCTCACGCCAGAGGCGAAACGAAAGGCCGAAGAGGGTGGGTTTGATAGCCAGATCATTAACTACGGACATCCCGGAGATTTTGTAACCAGCGGATTTTTTGGTGGATATGATCGTCATGTAGGTTCCATGTATTACATCAATTCCAACTACAAGGATATGAATGATGACATGGGCATGATGGATAAAATCAGTAACACCTTTGGTGGGGAAGAGTATCATGGTCTGAAACAGTACAAGTTCGAGAACGGCTATATTTCCAACGATCTATACGATCCGGTTACAGGCGAGCAAATCAGTTATTCACCACGTCAGCCGTCCAATGTCCTGTCTGATCTCGCAGCATTCATGCGGAACCTGGGTGGGCAAGCAGGCAATCTTGCAAGAGGTATGGCCGCAGCAGCAGGAGCATCTGGCCTGATTCAGGTAACGCCCGAAGAACTCAAAAGTGTCGCTGCCCGGTGGAAGCAAAATGCACAACAGTGTAATGCAGAGTTGAATACGGTACGGAGCCGAATGGCGCATTACCTGCATTCCAGCCGTAGTCGCAGACTTGAGCCTATCGTCACTCATCTGGATGCGTCTATTAACGAATTGAGCACATGGCATATGAAGCATACGAGTCAATTCTTAAACTTTATCGAAGAGAAGGCGGAAGCATTCCGTCAAGCGGATGAGAGTCAGGTCAGTTTTAAATAGAATTTTGCGTGAAGGGCCTGGCGATTGGAACTTACATAAGGGAGGGAACACGAGTGAGCGGACAATTGCTGGTAGAGCTAAATGATCTTCGGATTGCTGAAAAAGAATTGACCCAGCTGCTTGCCCGTCTCCAGGCAGATGAGCAGGAGGCAAGAAGCTTATACAACCGTCTCGACGACTGGAAGGGACAATCGGCCGATTATACAAGGCAGCAGATCGAAGCGTTTTTCGCGGGTCTGTCTGGACGGATACAGTCGATTGAACAACAGAAGAAGAGCTTGCTGCAATATATTGAAATCATGATCCAGACGGATCAGGGACGGTAGGAAAGAGTCGTAAGGGATGCTGCTCTTAACCAGTGAATGTAAGCATGATTTTGAAATTAAAGTTAGCGTAAGCATAGAGATAACAAAAAAAGGAGCCTCGGCACATCGGGATAGATCCCGTTCGCCAAAGGCTCCTTTCTTTTTTTGTCTACATACAAGACTGGATCTTAACTCTTAACGTTTTTTGCGGCGTGTTGCCAGAGCAATACCCAGGAAAGAGAGGATCAATGCCAGAATGGATACGATCAGTGTTGCCTGTTGCAGCTTCAATGTGCCTGGGTCTGAATCCGTGTTGTTTGGCTCACCAGTAACGGTGTCGTTCAACGCGTCACCCAATGTGGTATCGTCGTTTGCCTTCGTATCATCACCCGTTGCTGCTTCATCATCATGACCCGCATTCCCGGCGGTGCCTGCACTATCATGACCTCCGCCTGCAGCAGCATTACCTGTAGCAGCAGGATCTTGGCTGATGGCCGTAATACTGTGCGGGTTGCTGTCACTTGGTCCGCCTGTCCATTCCACAATGCTGCCATCGCTATAATACTGGAACGCATCCCAGGCTACTTCCGTTTCGGCATCCGGATTCTGTGCTACAAAGTTGAACTGTTGGAATTGACCAGCCAGAATTCCTTCGTTATCTCCATCCACTTCCCAAGTGATTGACGTTACTTCATTGGAGTCATTTTTTTCGGTAGTGATTTTCCAGCCTGCCAGTGGTTGGTATTGCTTGAATGCAACGCCTTGCGGTACTTTCAGCGTGACTTTGGTGGTTGGCAGCTCTTTTTCGGATGGAATCTTGATGCTATATGTCTGCCATGCCCCCGTTTGTGCCACGGTTGGGTTAACGGTAACATGTGCACTGGCGAATCCGGCGAACAGCATCAGCGCAGCAGCTCCAGCAGTGAGGCTGGATGTCAGTTTGGAAGTCCATGATGTTTTCTTCAAAATAATTTACCCCTCTCAATTCTTATCATTTATGTTTCGGCCCATTTTCTAAAATAAGTGCCTGCTGTGCTGCAAAGTCACCGTTCCGGTTACGAATCGTTCTTTCAATCGCTGTTATTCCCAGATTTTTTTGATTCACTTTATAAGTGAAAATCCGGGAATAAAGGCGAACGTTGCACTTCTCCAGAATCGATTTCGTCCCCTTCACTACAATTGCAGCTTGTTGAGACACTGATTTTAGATTGAGTCGCGTTTTCAAATTTGAATCAGTTATACCTACGGATTAGCGGTGTCGATCTCAAATTCGGTATCCAGCGAATCCAGGGAACGGGTTAGCAGATGCACCTTGATGTTCCAGCGTCCTGGCATGGAGATATATTCTTCTGCCTCGTATACGCCAGTATCATTTTTCGGAATCGTAATCTCGTAAATGCCCATATCCATATCCAGGTGGGTCAGTGACAATGTGATCTGTTCCAGATCGTTGACTGTACTGCCGTCTGGTTTCTTCACGTCGACCTTAAACTGGTTCTCTCCGGTACGATTGGGACTTACCTGAAGCGTAATCGTAGTCCCGTCATCCGTAGTCTGCACTTCTTTATAAGGTCCTGCGACTGCCGGTTGTCCGGGAGACAGGTGTGTCAGCACGGCGGCCAGTGCAAGCACAACGGCTCCAGCAATCAGTTCGGCCTTCAGACTGCTAGCAAGTCGGTTGCCGCTGCTTGCACGTGCCATTCTGGCATGACGCCAGGCCAATGCGAGCATCATAACAAGCAAGACAACTTTAGCGATAAGCACGAGACCATACGCCGTTGTGAACAGGGACGTAAGTATAGGTGCAGGCAAAATGATCAGGCTGCTGTATATCCCCGTAGCGACGAGAGCAGCAACAGCACCAATACCCCAAGCTGTAAATCGTCGGATCGCCGTCCAGTAGACCTCTCCTCGCACAGTGGAAGGCAGTTTATCCGCGAGCGGAGGCAGACACGCAGCCATCGCGGTTAGAGCGCCGATCCAGAAAGCGGCTCCGATCAGATGAACAAAGTCCATCGCGATGGCGAGCGCGCGTTGTTCCGCCGCAGCCGGATGTCCTGTCATCGCATGGGTGAACAACCAGCCAAGAACGAGGACCAGTGATCCATATGATGACCAGATACGGATACGCAGCGAGCGATCCCGGTCATATCCAGAGAGTATGGTAACCGCCAGCAGCATCACAATGAGTATCTGTACCATCCAGATCTGGCCAAATGACGTCAATTTGAGTGCACTGCCCATCAGTGCCCAGCTGAACTCTCCGATGGAAACGCCTGATTCATACAATGTGTTCAAGGGCAGGCTGATCAGAGCGGCAACAGAAGCGGCGCCGTAACTGATCCATAACAACCTATAGCTTCTTGGCACTTCCAGTGGTTCTCTCGCCATGGAAGCAGGCGCAATTCGGAACAGTAGGAAAGCAAGTGTGCCCAGAATCACAGACAACCCCAGATATTGAATCCAGTCGGTCAGCGACAAAATCCATTTTAACGGTCCGCCAACCTGGCCTGAACCTGAGGTTAAATCCGCGAGACCGGCAGGAGCGCCAGATGGTTCCCCGATATGAAACACATAGGCTCCCTGAATGGGGTGACCATCAGCAGATACAGCCTTCCAATTCACGGCGTAGGTTCCATTTCCAAGTCCGGTCCGCAGTCCGGTCTCCAGAATATGAGGACGGTCCTCATCGACATGCACATTGCCGTCATCTGCTTGTGTTCCGTCAGGTCCGGTGATTTTAATATCAAAAAAGGCCGTCTGTAAAGACTCGTTGAACTCGAGAGTCAGGCGTTCAGGTGCAGTCGCAACCAGTTCATTTTCACCTGGTGAGGCCTGCACGATATAAGCATGGGCCGATGCCCATTGTGGCATAACAAGGCAAAATAATAACATCAGGGCACCCATCAATGCCCAGTGCCGTTTGCCCAATTTCATGGTGAACCTACTCAAAATCAAAAAATCATCACCCTTAGGTCTAGAATTGTAAGTCATTCTTTGTTATCCAAGCACAATCTATACCATTATAACTTTGTCCAAAATAACACCGTATGACTACATTGGGCTATAAAAAAACGAAATGATCCATAATATTGTGACAAATACATGAATACCCCGCTATTTACGCAGCTTACGGCCTGCCAGTCCGCTTTCCAATGCATAGCGAGTTAATTGCACACGATTTTCGAGATGCAGTTTCTGTAAAATATTCTTCAAATGATTTTTCACCGTTTGGTCCGAAATGCCAAGTTGGTCGGCAATCTCACGGTTGGTATATCCCGCAGATACCCATTGCAGGATCTCAAGCTCCCGCGTGGTCAGCGGATTATCGGGTACATCTTCAGTGCGAGGTGCAGGGAACTCCTGAAGGATTCGATAGGCAAGTTCCTTGCTCAGGGGTGCATCATCACTGACGATGGCGCGAAGGTATTCAAGCCAGGTGGAGGGAGCTAGATTTTTGAGCAAATACCCTTGAGCCCCCTGCTTCAACGCTTCAAACAGGTACGTGACATCATCCGATACAGTGACCATGACGATAATGACATACGGAAAGCGCAGTTTGATCAGGCGGGTGGCTTCCAGCCCATCCATATCCGGCATCTGCACGTCCATCAGAATAAGATCGGGCATCCATTGCCCGGTAAGCTCCAGTGCCTCAAGTCCAGTAGAAGCGGTACCAATCACTTCAAACAGGCTGTCCTCGGATAAAATACTGCAGATCGCCTCACGCGCATGCGCGTGATCATCGACGACCAATACTCGTACAAGTTCCATATTAAGCATGCCCCTTTCCAATGGTTATTCGTGTGTAACCTGGCCTTGAATCAAGGGCGAAAGACCAGCCCATCTGAGCTGCACGTTCCTTCGTAATTCGCAAGCCGTACCGATCCTTCAGGTGTAGTGGATCCCCGCTCACACCAACACCGTTATCCTGAACGAAGATGGACCAGACAAAAGGAGTCCCCTCTGCAATCACCCGAATATCTGTAGCCCGGGCATGTTTGCGTACGTTAAGCAGTGCTTCCCGAATGCAGGCGTGCAGCTCTACCTGCTCCTTTGAGGAGAAGAAGGTGCTGTCCAGATCCCATTCCAGACGCGCCGAAGGAACCGTCTCCTCTATAAGTAATTCCACCTGTGACAGCAGGGAAGTTCCCTCCGGTACTGCCGCTTGTCCAGGGACGTAGCGGAGTTGGGCGATGGCCTGCCGTACGTAAGCGTTGACCTCATGTACGGTTTTGCGTATTTCCTGAATTTCATGCTCGTGCCCACTTCCAGCCAAACTGCGCTCGACCTTGTCTGTTTTTACCGACAGGAGAAAAAGAGACTGCGAGATGCCATCGTGAAGCTCGCGGGCCAGTTGATCCCGAGCTTCGAGTGCCACTTTGGAAGCACGCTCCTGCTCCAGAGCGGCCCTGGCACTTTCCAGCATATTAAATAAGCGACTTAGCAAGGTGACACTTATGAGGTACAGGATAAGTGGGGTAAGCCAGTTGCCCGCATCCATTGAAAGGTAGGGCATCAGGAATTGGTGACGGATGTATTCCCAGAGACCAACGGTGAATGTGGGGACCAGCAGAATCATCCATTTAATCTGTTTGTATGACATGAATACAGAACTCCTTTGAGATAAGGTCCATTTATATGTATCCGTTTCAAGGGCTGGCACCATTATAACGCATGCTTGCTTCAGACCCTAGTCTGGCTTTCTTCGGGGGAACCTCTGGTGGATAAGGGAGCATTTAGAAGGATATCTAAGAACAACATGGGGTGAAATTATGTCACGCAGGGTGAGCCTTGGTGAGTACAGATGAGCGGGGCTGTATCCATTTTCACTATTGGAGAAGGTCCTCTATACTTATATAGAACAGAAATTCATTACAAAAGATGTTAAGGAGTGAACGCAACAACATGAATCAAGAGGTATTGGAACGTCGCAGCGAGTTGCTCAAGAAGAACATTCATCAAATGCTTCTTCAAGACAATCAGCACGGAATCAGTCGTCAGGATAACATGTTTTTGCAGCAGATGATTAAAGAGCTGCATCAGACTTCATACGAAATGAATACCACTCGATAACGCAGAATCTGCACAAGAAGTGAAGTAGTCTCGTGCATGATTCATTCCATGATGAACATGAAAATGGCGCTATCCCCGATTAGGCCGGGGGTAGCGCTTTTGGCTTTATAAGGGGGAATTCTGCGGGTGTTACACAAGTTGTTGCTGCACCGTTCGTTTCTGAATATATCGGATGAACAGCTCGGCTAGCTCGGGATCAAACTGAGAACCGGAGCACATCTGTAGTTCCTTGATTGCTTCATCGACATTTTTCGTTTCCTGATACGGTCGCTCTGTCGTCATTGCGTCAAAGGAATCGATCACCGTGAGCATCCGGCACAACCGTGGAATCTCACAGCCTTTCAGACCATAAGGGTAGCCTGCCCCGTCATATCGTTCATGATGCAATTCAATATAGGGAATGAGATCGGCAAAACGCTCGTTAGTCATGGCCATCTTTTTGCCCCAGGTAACGTGACCCTTGATCGTTTCCCATTCTTCAGAGGTAAGCTTTTCTTTCTTATTCAGAATGGACCACGGAATTTCGAGCTTTCCGATATCATGAATCAGTGCGCCCAGTACAAAATTCCGCTTCTCCACATTATCGAGTTCTAGCAACTCACTTAAATCGAGAGCATACTTATAAACACGTTTGGAATGTTTGAATGTATCCATATCCTTATATCTGAACAAGTTGAGCTGCTGCTCAATGTCGCGCACATCCTGCACCAGATCAATCTCTTGCTCCATGCCGTCATTGCTGCCGTGGCGATGCACATTGTTTTTGCCCTGCTTTTTGGCATAATACAGCGCTTTATCTGCCTGATCCACAAGTTGTGACTTGTTGTACATATCGACCTCATAACGCGCAACACCTGCGGAGAATGAGAGACAACCGTGCGGAAACACTTCAACTCCTTCAAAAGGTGTGTCATTCAGCTGCTTGCGTAGCTTGTTCATGAACACATAAGCCTCGTCCAGATCCATGCCTGGCATGAGCAGGGTGAACTCTTCTCCGCCATAACGAAAGGCGGTGACCTGAGTGCCTTCCGTCTTCCGACTGAGGAAATCTCCGAGAAGAGCTAGCAGGCTGTCACCCTGGAGATGACCGAAGCGGTCGTTATACTTTTTGAAATCATCAATATCGATGAGTCCCAACGAAAGCGGGGTTCCCTGGGAACGGGCGTTACCAAGCTCGCTCTCCAGCATACTTTCAAAATGACTGTGGTTAAACAAACCTGTGCGTTGATCCGTATTCGCCTTTTCCTCAATACTCTGATACATCACAAACAGCTGTTTGAACGCATGCGATAGCAGAATGCTAAGACTGAGGTAGAGCAGCAGGCCGAGAACGCCGTTATGCACAACGAGAATGGTCAGCACGAGCGCCAAAATTAATGTACATAAATAGACGAGCAGCGATTCGGTAACGAACACACGCTTCATCTGCTGTAATGCATCCTTTGTTGAGAAATGAAAAAACAGGCCAAGCGTGATTGTATTGATGATGAAGTAGGCTGCAAGTGCCGCAAAATAGGGCAGCAAGTTATATCCATCCAGTGCTCCCGGAATTCCTCCAGTCCAAGTGAATACATAAGCAGCTCCAGCAATCATAAGGCTGTAAATGCTGAAATTGACGATATGTTTCCACCAAGTGAGTTTGCGATCCTTGATTAACAGAATGAGGGAAACCGGCAGCAGTACAGACAGACTGAATGCACCACCAAACATGAAGATACAGGCGAGGTACACGGAAGAGTCCATGGATTGCTGATTGCCTTTGGGCGGAATTTGAAACGTGAAGTAATCCAAAATCAGCGCCGCACCGAGCATCGTGTATACCATTACCCATTCGTCAGAGGATAGATGGAGATAAGACCACTTGTTCATATACAGAAAAATACCGATGCCGGTGCAGCTAAGCAACATGACATACATGCTGCTCCGATCTGCTTTATGGATAAGGTTACGAATAAAGTTCATAAAAATTCTCCTGCTTGGTTTAGTCTGCTCTTGATGTGAATATATCGGCTTGTACTATATTGATGTATAACATAACAAGTTACCTCCCAAAAATCCAGAAAGAAAAAACAGGCCGCTGGCAGCCTGTTTGTCTTGGTTGGCGAGTTATGTACTAGCCGCCCAGCTTGTATCCCGAAGTCAATGCAACAACGACAGAAGCTACGATGATTGCGTTGATGACGAGACGGGAATATTTAATGCCTTCGAATTTTTTCATGGAAAAGACCTCCCTTCCTTGGAGTCTGTCCGAATCTCTTCAGGCCTGATGGAATTCACTGGCTGCAAAGCTTCTCCGGTTCGATTCACCATCATGTACTGGATAAACAGGAATATGCCAATGTTCATGACCACATCGCCAATGCTGATCACCTGAGTCCGTGGATAAGGGCTGGACAGCGGAATGATATCACCTAGGAATGAAAGATGTGTGGAAGCATCCATCATATAGTGTTTCGATACCGCTCCGCCTTCGCGCAGCATGTCCACATAATAGGGCCCAAGAACAGCAGAGGCATCCACGGAAACCGGCATACGCCCACCGTTCACTGCCATGACGATGAAATTGAGAAAGACACCGATCCAGATCAGCGTAAAACCCTTGTAATGTCGATTAAGCCACAAAAATGCTAGACCTGTGACGTAAACGGCAGCAAACAGGTATCCATTGATGGATGCAACCCAATCAAGCCTTTCCTGCAGGAAAAAGATGAAGAACTGGGCCAGCAGCAATAGCGGAAAAATCCATCCGCCTCGCAGCTTGAGTGCTGCAAACTGGTGGAGACCATACCGAAATCCTCCCCGGAACAGTCCAACGATCAAGCCGAGCAGAATGCCGTCGTATACCATGATTAACTCCTGTCTTACAGATATGTGTAAACGTGATTGCGTGTTTGTGTACCTATGTTATTCGACCTTTTACTGGTAAATCCTGCAATGGAATATATTTTTTTGAGAAGAAATTTGTAAAAAGATAAACAAAAAACCGTCTCTACGAACCAATGGGTCGAATCCATTGTAAAGTTCGGTAAAGACGGCTTTATATTATGTCAAATTGCGAGGTTTATTGCACATAGCATATGTTCAGTTTATTCCGATTCCCCATTGAGATAATTGAAGAACGGGTGGTCAACCCAGAAGGTGTAACTGGAAATGTCGGCATCAGGGGCCAGCTTGCGGAATCCTTCCTGAATCGCCTTGGAATTTTCCTTAAGGGAGAAGGATTGTGCGTAATAGTTGCCAAGTGAAACTTTATTGTTGGCAATGACCGGATATTCCGCCAGAGCAGTCGGCGAATAATACAGCGGCTGCCACCAGGAAGCATGGATCAAGGCAGAGGTGTCATCGCTATTCTTTTTGGCATACTTCAATATAATGTCGTTGAAGCGGGCTTTGTCCGCTGTGTTATTGAACTCGAACTGAATGTCATATTCTTTGGCGTAGGCGATGTAGTTGCCATTCTCGATCTGGGTTACTTTGTAATCCGGTGTTTCTTTGGGCTCTCCCCATTCCTTCAAATAAATGAAGGCAGATGTCTTCGGCTGGAACTGTACGTCGGCATCGATGCCTTCGCTGCGCAACAGTCCAATTAACTGCACCGCATGTTTAATATCATCATGACCGTAAGTTAAAGTCAGTTCATCGATGAAGTTGGAATCAAAGCGACTATCCTTAAGATTGTAACCTGTGACGAGATCATTCCGTAGAGCTTGATCCACAATGGTCCGAAGTTCCGGTGCTTCTATTAAATCAGCAGTGCGATAGGCAGCGTACAATTTGGAGTAAATGTCAGCGTCGCCGGAACGGCCAATTTCATTTTTATATTTACCCAGACTGGTCAATACCCGTCCAAGCAAAATGTTGGCAAAATCGGAACTCGCTTCGCCACCCTTACGGAGAGCGGGATACAGACTTTGCGGGATCAGACCTGTATCGATGGCAGCGGCCAGTTCCTGTGCGGCTTGTCCCTGAACGAGGCTTGGGCTAATGCCCAGTTTCGCAAGGGCCTTTGCTGTTTTGTCTTCAGGATATGTATAGGCCAGCTCTTTGAATCCGGCTGCTTTGACTGCGATGAAGACAGCGGCATAAGTGCTCAGTTTGTCATTGGCACGCACTTCCGTACCGGATAGGATACCGTTGTTATATAAGGAAACGGCAGCTTTATACGCAGAATCATTCGAGTTCAGATCAGTAAAGGCTGGGGCCTTAACTTCACTGTCACTTGCGTCATCTGTAGCAGGAGCAGCTTGATCGGCTTCAAGAATGGTAGCAATCGCCTTGATGAAGTCACCCTTCGTTAACTGTTTCGGCAATTGGATATTGTATTTGGCTTGCAGGAATTGGGCGTAATCGGCTGCACTCTCGGTATAGACTGAAGGAGCTTGTGCTACCGGTCCTTTAACAGCCTGTGAGGTCGTTTGTCCGGCGGGAGTGGCGGATGCTGCGGATACCGAAGCGGGCAAGCTGAGGCTGCCGAATGTAACCGGAGCGGCGAGCAGAGCGGCCAGTGTGATCTGGGTGATTTTTTTCAAATGAATAGCCTCCTCAAAATAGGGTTGGAAAATAAATAAGATTGCGTTATAATTCTGACAAATCCTATCTGAATATAATAATTGGATTGACTTTAGCATGGAGCAGCTCTGGATGTCAACGGAAAAAACCTTGGTATAGAGGGGCTTCGGAGGCTCTGTGGAAGGTAAATCAACTATTATATTCCATTTAGTGTATACGCTCAAAGATTTATTGACAAGGATCGACAGTATCCGCTAGGATTATAAAAAAAGAATAGTGAAAAGGGGAATTTTCAAAATGAAAAGAGGTTTATCGTTCGTCTTATCGATCATCATGTTGGCTATATTGCTGGCGGCTTGTGGAAATTCTGGTTCCAAAGACGAACAATCGGCCCAAGGTGGCGACAGTGAAAAATCACTGCGCATGGCGCTTGTACTTCCTGAAAAAATCGGGGTAAACCCGTTCTTCGTACAGATGGATGAAGGTTTCAAAAAAGCAGGCGAGGAATTCAAGGTAGATACCAAAACGATTGAATCGACTGACCCGGCTGCATTTGAGCAAAATCTGCGTGCTGCAGTTGCTGAGAACTATGATCTGATTATTACAGCAACCTTCCAGGCAGAAGATGCACTGAAAAAAGTGGCTGCCGAAAATCCGGACAAGTCCTTTGCCATTGTAGACACAACGGTTGATCTGCCTAACGTTCGTAGCGTTGGTTTCCATGAATATGAAGGAGCGTATCTGCTTGGTGCAGCTGCCGGACTGTCTACGAAAACAGATAAAGTCGGTATGATTGCCGCGATGGACGTTCCATTGATCAAGAAATATACAGAAGGCTTCAAAGCCGGTCTGGAATCGGTTAACCCGAATGCGGAATTCCTCGTGAACTACGTTGGTGGATTTAACGACCCGGCCAAAGCAAAAGAGCTTGCGTTGGTGCAATTCGGCAAAGGCGCTGACTTCATTGCTGCAGCATCTGCTGTAGGGGATCTGGGCGTGTTCGAAGCAGCGAAAGAAAAAGGCTTCTATACCGCCGGTCAGGATACGGACCGTACCGTGGAGGATCCGGAACATATCGTATTGTCTCAATTAAAGTCGACCGACACAGTTTCTTACCAGACGGTGAAGGATTTCGTGGAAGGAAACTTCAAGGCGGGCGCAGTGAACTATGGCTTGAAAGAAGATGGTGTAGGCCTGACTTACGTAACACGTGATAGCGAAACTCCATTGAATGCTTTTGTTGGACAAGAGGTTATCGACAAGGTTAAAGCAATCAAGGATGATATCGTATCCGGCAAAATCGTTGTGAAAGATCCATTGCAACAATAGTATTCTTTGTTCCATAGGATTGAGTAATTGAGTTGATCAGCCGGCTGCCCGATCAGGCAGCCGGTTTTGCTGCTATTTAATGCCCGAGACCGAAAGGAGAGAACGCGAGATATGCTGTTGGAGATGGAGCAGATTACGAAGAAATACGGCGGCTTCACCGCTAATCGGGACATCCGTTTTAATTTGCGAGAAGGAGAGATTCATGCCCTCGTGGGTGAGAACGGAGCTGGTAAGACAACCCTGATGCGCATGTTGTATGGAATGGAGCAACCGACATCAGGCACAATCAAAGTTCGTGGACGCGAGGTAAGCTTCGCTACCCCGTCTCAGGCCATGGCAAGCGGTATCGGCATGGTGCATCAGCATTTCATGCTGTTTCCTTCCTTTACGGTTGCCGAGAACATCGTGATCGGGCGTGAACCGTCTGCGGCAGGAGTATTTGACCGCAAACAGGCAGCGGCCCAGGTGAATGAGTTGGGCAGAACGTATGGCATGCCAGTTGATCCGTGGAAAAAAGTATTTGAATGCCCTTTGGGCATGCAGCAGCGTGTTGAAATTCTCAAGGTGCTGCATCAGGGCGCAGATATCATTATATTGGATGAACCATCAGCGGTACTGACACCGCTGGAAGTGAAAGAACTGCTCGCGAATATGAAATCCCTTGCCAAGTTGGGCAAAACCTTTGTATTGATCACGCACAAGCTGCAGGAAGTCATGGATGTAGCAGACCGGATCACGGTTCTTCGTGATGGTCAGGTGACAGGTACATTGGAAGCAAAAGACACGAATGTAGAGGAACTGTCCCGCCTGATGGTAGGTCGTGAGCTGGTTCGCATGGACAAGCAGCCATCCGTTCCGGGAGAAGCTGTGCTTCAGGTGGAAGCGGTAAATCTGACAGGGGCAGAGGGTCGTTCTGCACTCAAGAATATCCATTTGCAAGTTCGGAAAGGCGAGGTCGTTGGAATCGCGGGTATTTCCGGAAACGGCCAATCTGAACTGATCCAGATCATTGCGGGTCTGCACAAGGCAGATAGCGGCCGCGTCCTGCTGTCAGGGCAGGATACAACCAATTGGCCAGTGCGGCGCATTCGGGAGCATGGACTTGCCCATATCCCGGAAGACCGCTATATGTGGGGAGCGGCGAAGGATGCGAGCGTTCGTGAAAATGGACTGATGGGTCATCATCACCGGCTTCAATCACGCGGTATCATTAAAGCGAAGGCAGCACGGACGATGGTGGAGAACTGGATCAAGCAGTTCAGCATCAAAACGGGTTCTGCGGAAACGAAGGCACAGTTCCTTTCCGGAGGAAACTTGCAGAAGCTGATTGCAGCGCGTGAATTTGCCCAGGATACGCCATTTTTGATTGCGGCTGAACCTACGCGGGGTGTAGACATCGGAGCGATGGAGACCATCCACGCTGAATTGCTGCGCAAACGGAATGAGGGTGCGGGTATTCTACTCGTTTCCTCCGAATTGTCCGAGATTTTGCAATTATCTGATCGGATCATTGTCATGTATGAAGGCGGAATTGCCGGGGAACTGAAGGCAGATGAAGCAACAGAAGAACAGATCAGCTTGTTGATGGCAGGAGGGAAAGAGCGGATATGAATCGGGTAAAAGAAACACTTCGCGGACTCATACAGCCGCTGCTTGCCGTATTCATCGGTTTGCTGGCAGGTGCTGTAGCCATTCTGATCGTTGGCGGGTCCGTGGTGGATACGTATGCGGAGATGTGGAAAGGGGCCTTCGGCAACTTCTACTTCTTCACTAACACACTGGCACGTTCGACGCCAATTATTCTTGCGGGGCTGGGCGTAGCACTGGCGTTCCGCGCCGGATTTTTTAACATGGGTGCAGAAGGACAAATGGTTCTGGGCGGACTTAGTGCAGCGCTGACGGCGCTCTACCTGCCGGGTCCAGGCTGGTTTGTCTGTATTGCAGCCATTGTGGCGGGGATCATCGCCGGTGGAGTCTGGTCGCTGTTTGCAGGTTGGCTGGATGCTCGCTTTGGCATGAATCTGTTGATCACGACGCTGTTGCTCAACTATATTGCGATTTATTTTGGAGGATACATGGTATCCTATCCGTTTAAAGACCGCACCGGATCGGCGGCGATGGCCCAGACGCCAATGATTGATCAGAGTGTCTGGCTGCCGAAGCTGTTCCAGGGCATGGGCTTGCATGCTGGATTCATCATTGCCATCGTAGCGGCCATTCTCATCTATTGGTTCACACACAAGACGGTAACCGGTTATGAGATCCGCATGTTGGGTAGCAATCCTTCGTTTGCAACGTATGGTGGCGTGCGCCGCATTCGCATGATGATGCTTTCCATGATCATCAGTGGTGGACTTGCAGGCCTTGCAGGTGCAGGGGAAGTGTTGGGCACACAGTACCGTTTCCTTGATGGGTCGTTGTCATCGGCAAGTTATGCATGGAGCGGCATTATGGCGACATTGCTCGCCCGCTCGCATCCGCTAGGAACAGCTGTGGCGGCAATCCTGCTTGCAGCGTTGCAGACAGGTGCCATGGGGATGGAACGGAATACGGATGTGCCGCTGGAAGTCGGCAGTGTCATCCAAGCGGTATTGACGTTATTTGTATCGGCTCAGATCGGATATTCATTCCTGAAGCGGAGAAAGGAGAAGAAGTCCAATGCAACAACTGTTTGATGCAGCCATGTTTGGCTCTACTCTGCGGATTATGACGCCGATCCTGCTTGCAGCGCTCGGTGGGGCTTTATGCTCTCGTGTCGGTCTGTTCAACGTGGGTCTGGAAGGACTCGTATTGATCGGTGCTTTCTCCGCTATTGTGGGTAACTATCTGTTCGGCAATGTACTGTTGGCCGTGATATTCTCGATTGTTATCGTCATGTTGTTCTCTGCGCTATTTGCCTTTATCAGTATTAATCTGAAGGCCAACGCCATTGTGGTCGGGATCTCGCTTAATTTTCTGGCGACAGGACTGACGACTTTTGCGCTGCGTGCGATTTTTGATGTAAAAGGTGCTTACTACGACAAGGATATGGTGGGACTCCCCAAATGGGACATCCCTCTTATTAAGGACATTCCGTGGGTAGGCGATGTCATCTCAGGGCATAGCCCGCTCGTATATCTTGGGATTATTATCGTAATTGCCTTGCAGTTTTATCTGTTCAAAAGTGTCTCCGGTTTCCGTCTTCGTTCGGTTGGCGAGAATCCAGTTGCAGCACAAAGTATCGGCATCAAGGTGCGCGGCATTCAATATGGTGCAGTTCTGATGTGCGGCGTATTATGCGCTCTGGCGGGTGCACAGCTATCGCTCGGTCAGGTTACGATGTTTACCGAGGGCATGACCGCAGGCCGTGGCTTCATCGCATTGGTAGCAACCATGTTGGGTCAAGCGAATCCGCTTGGCGTTATGGGGTCCAGTGTGCTGTTCGGGTTCATGGAAGCACTTAGTATCCGATTGCAGGGCTTTGCGCTGCCAACTCACTTTACCATGATGCTGCCGTATATTGTGACACTGGTGGCGATGTTCTTCTTCAAGGACCGTACTTATGCACAAGACGCACTAAAAGCGGGCGGGAGCTCGCGTTAAATCCTGAATGTTATGCTTGAAGCATATAAAGAAGGAGGAATCACGCTTGCATAATAAGGCTGAACGTCTGAAAAAAACGAAAAGCCCGGCACCCAAAGCGGGTGCTGAGCACGGAGACCGACTGCCGCCGGGGCAGGTACTGACCGAGAAATTCCCGATTCTGCATGAAGGTGAAGTGCCAGAATACGACCTTTCCACCTGGGATTTGAAGGTATTCGGTGAGGTTGAAGAGGAGAAGGTGTTCTCCTTCGCCGAGCTTCAGGCGATGCCTCAAGTGAACACGGTGAGTGACATTCATTGCGTAACTCGCTGGTCGAAGTTTGATACACCATGGGAAGGTATCAGGTTCTCGGATTTCATTAAGCTTCTGGGCGTCAAACCGGAAGCGAAATACGTCATGATCCACGCGGATCATGATTACGAGACGAATGTTCCGCTCGAAGAATTGATGCATGACGATGTATTGCTTGCTTTTAAATTTAACGGTGAGCCGCTCACACCGAAGCACGGTTATCCATTGCGCTTGGTTGTTCCACAACTTTACTTCTGGAAGAGCGCGAAGTGGATACGAGGTCTGGAATTCATGAAAGAAGATCGCAATGGCTTCTGGGAAGTCAATGGTTTCCATCATTTTGCCGATCCATTCAAGGAGCAACGCTTCTCTGGTGAAGATATTCCGATTCCGGAAGACGAATGGACGAAGAAGGAGTTTGATTAAGATGTTGATGCCTATTTTGCAGATTCATTCCGAAGATATGCCTGCATATGCCATTGTCTGTGGTGATCCGGCACGTGCGGAGAAGATTTCCCGCAAGCTGGAGCAGGCGAGAGAACTGGCGTTCAGCCGGGAGTATCGCACGTTTGTAGGATTGTATGAAGGTGTACAAATGGCCGTAGTCAGCCATGGCGTAGGTTCACCCGGAGCTGCCGTCTGCTTCGAAGAACTGATCCGGGCAGGGGTAACGACCCTGATTCGTGTAGGTACAGCGGGCTCGTATACCGCGGATTACCCAGCGGGCAGTGTAATCGTCAGCACGGCCGCTGTTCGTACGGACGGGCTGACACGTCAGCTGGTACCGGATGGTTTCCCTGCGGTAGCGGACCTTGGCGTTACGCAAGCGTTAATCGAGGCGACTGATGAGCATGCAAGTGGAGCGGATGCTTCAAGTGCGGGTAAAGTTGGCGTAGGCATTACCGTTACGCTGGATGCTTTCTTCACAGGGGTCGAAGAGATTCCTCACCGCAAGTACAAGCAGGCGGGTGCTCTTGCTGCTGAGATGGAAATTGCCGCGCTTTACATCGTCAGCACACTGCGCGGCGCTCGTGCCGGAGCTATTGTCGCTATCGACGGTTTCGCAGACAGCGACCTGGCTGCCGAGTATGATCCGCACACAAATGCGGTAGCTGATGCAGTTGAGCGTGAGATCGAAGCGGCACTGCGCGCACTGGCTGCACTCGCTCGCCAGGACCAGGCGTAAAGCTGAGATCATCAGGGCATTTTATGGTGCTGCGGATAAAAAGCAAAACAGGTGAATGATGTCCATCTGAGGTGGACTATATAAAGGGGCGTCCCATAAGGTCATGAACATGACTTGGGGACGCCCTTTTGAGTTTGCGATAGGAGCGACTGCGCTACATTGGAAGGTGTAATCGATTCGTTAGCGTTGTCCAAACAATTGCTGCGCCGTCTCAATAAATAACCGGGATGCGGGAGAAGCATCGACAAGTGAAGGAACGGCAATCTCAATATTGCGGTAGGCTTTCGGCTCTGTGTGGAGTGCTTTGACACCCGGAGGCAGCCAGGATAGAGAGATTGCAGGCAGCATGGCGGTTCCGAGTCCCTGCTCAATCATGCTAAGGCAAGTGTTTACGTTATACACGACAAATCCGAAATGTAATTCTGCATGTGCTCGATTGAACAGATCAACAATCGGTACCTCATAGCCCCCTTTGCAGATAATCATGGGGTGTTTGTCCAGCATTTGTACGGGCAGAATTTCCTGATTCGCAAAAGGTTCATCGTCCCGAAACACCGCGAGCATCTCCTCGCTATAGAGCGGAAGTGTCTCATAAGCCATATCTATTGGCGCTTTGTCTGTTGCAATAATGAGAGCCACATCAATAGCCCGTGAGCTTAGCCACTCCTGAATTTCAAGGATATTCCCCTCGTGCAGCTCAAACTGAATCTGAGGGTAGCGATCCCGAATGGAGCGGATGATTTTCGGCAACAGATGGGCAGATGACATGGGGAAAGAGCCAATACGAATCGTACCAATCTCCAACCCTTTTTCGGCGGCAACGACCTGCTGTACCTTATCAAATTGCTGTAAAATTCGGCGGAAAATGACCAAAATTCGCTGTCCCACATCCGTAAGCACGATGCCGTTCCTACGATCTCGTATGATTAGAGTGACATCCAGTTCATTCTCCAGCGAAGAGATGGCCCTACTGACTGCGGGCTGGGTCATATTCAGTTCCTGACCTGCACGGGTGAAACTTCCTGTCTCTGCAATTTTCACGAATAACTGCAACTGTGAGTTGTTCATAACAAATATGGTATGCTCCTTATGATTAACATGCATTTCAATTATTTCAATCACTATTGTATCATGGAGACACGGAACGATCAAAGAATGGATGTAAAACGGGTCTGGATCGAATTCCAAATGGTTTGCAGGCACAGAAAGAGCGCAGGATAATGTACATGATTGATTAAACTGCGCCTGTAGATGTGTGCCGGATAGGAGAATAAACATATGGCTTTATCACGTGCAAAAGCAGGCTGGGTCCTGGCTTTTCTGGTACTCATGTGGGGAGTAAACTGGCCCCTGACCAAATACGCATTAAATTTTACACCGCCGCTTATATTCGCAGGCATGCGCCTGTTAATTGGGGGCTTGGTGCTGGGGTTGTATGCTTTTCCCCGCTACAAAACGCTGAGGCTGAAGCAAACCTGGCATATTTATGCCATATCTGCGGTGCTTAATATCATCTTCTTCTACGGCTTTCAGACCGTGGGGCTGACGGAAGTGCCGGCAGGATTATTTTCATCCATCGTGTTCCTGCAGCCTGTGCTGCTCGGAATTGGGGCATGGCTGTGGCTGGGCGAGTCCATGTATGGACTGAAGATTGCCGGATTGGTGATCGGTTTTGCAGGAGTGGCTACGATCAGTATTGGTGGCATGACAGGCAAAGTATCCCCTGAAGGGGTTATGCTTGGGCTGTTCAGCGCAATTAGCTGGGCAATCGGGACCGTATATATGAAGCGAACTTCAATGAAGGTCGATGGAATCTGGATGACAGCCATTCCGATTTTGATCGGCGGAGTTGTTCTGACGTTGACAGGTACGGTCACAGAGAGCTGGGCTGATGTGCAGTGGGTGCTACCTTTTATACTGGATACGTTGTTTATTTCGGTGTTTGTCATTGCGATGGGCTGGCTCGCGTTCTTCAAACTGGTCAGCTCCGGCGAAGCCAGCAAAGTAGGATCGTTCACGTTCCTGATTCCGCTGATTGCCCTTTTATGCAGTGTGCTGTTCCTCGGAGAGTCGGTGACGGTCAATCTGATCGCAGGTCTGGTTATGATTATTGCCAGCATCCTGCTTGTGAATGTTAAAGTGAAGGGCAGTAAAGTGGCGAAAATATAAAGTTATTATGGCGAACTTTCTTCAAGTGGTTGATGAACCTTGTATACATTCAGAATGACAATGCAAAAAATGGGTAAGTTATATACAGGAACATCACCATGATTACGAAGAGGAGGACTCTAGCATGACACAGAACAATCAACCTCAGGATGAGGCGGCAATTCGCAACAAACTGGATGAAGACGGGGATTCCTTGATGGAGAAAAAGAAAATTTTGAGCGGTGTGGATATTGAGCCGCAAGCGGACGAATGGTCTGCCAAGCCGTCACCTGTAGCATTTGATGAAGGTAAATCATCCAAAGAATAAAAGGAACCAAGTATAGCTTGAAAAGAAGCGGGTACCGTTAAGGTATCTGCTTTTTTATATCAGAATGGTTAAGCATGTTTCGAAGCATCATCTTCCTGATGTCTTATTGTATAATCATGGGAAACGTTTGTGAGAGGAGAATGTGAAGATGAGTGAGATTAACATTAGACGGGCTGTCATCGGAGATTACACGGGAGTATCTGCATTAATGGATGAACTTCATCAATTGCATGTAGAGGCTAGGCCAGACATATACAGAGAGTTGCAGACGAGAATGAGTCATAAGGAATATGAACAACTACTGGAAACGGATCATCGTTACCTCTATGTTGCGGAATTGCTGGATCAGGGTGAGATTGTTGGATATACGAGCGCACAGTTGAATGTTATTCAAAATGTGGATTTGTTGAAGGATCGAAAGATGTTATATATCAATGAGATCATCGTTGGCAGCATGCATCGTGGACATGGGACAGGCAAACAATTGATGCAGGAGTTAATCGAACTTGGCAGAGAAATTCAAGTCGACAGCGTTGAACTGACCGTGTCTATATTTAATAACGGTGCTCAAGCTTTCTATGAGCAACTGGGTTTGGCTGTGCGCAGCAGTAGAATGGAATACATACTATAGTGCGCCTGTACGAAGACTAATGGGGATGTCTGGCACGTTAGCGCAGTCGTGGGAAGCATGGGAAACATCCATGTTGAGAAAAATAATAAAATGGTCTTGCATACCCCCATGGGGTATGTTACTCTTATAACAGAACGAAAGAAAAGGGGTGTTCGCGATGGAACATCAGAGCCATCCCAAGGAACCTTTGGAGTCATCCGTAACAGAGGTGAACGAAGTCTCACAGACAGATGATCAGCAAGCCAATTCATGTCATACGGCAGGCAGTGACGGGAAGCATGTGCGCAAGAGCCATCATTCCCAGCAGATGAAGGGCAACCTGATTTCTCGCTTGAACCGTGTTGAAGGACAGATTCGCGGGATCAAGGGATTGATCGAGAAGGACACCTATTGTGATGATGTGCTGACGCAGATCGCGGCGGCTCAGTCTGCTCTTAATTCAGTAGGCAAGCTGTTGCTGGAAGGTCATATGAAGAGCTGTATCGTTGAGCGCATTCAGGCCGGAGAGCATGAGGTTGTGGATGAATTGTTGGTAACGGTAAGAAAGTTAATGAAGTAATTATTTTTGAATGAACTCATCATTTATATATCTAAGGAGGAACTACCCATGTCTAATATTACGTTGAACGTTACAGGAATGTCTTGCAATCACTGTGTGAAATCGGTTGAAGAAGCTGTGAAGAATGCGGGAGCGAATGGTCAGGTTGATCTGGCAGCAGGAACTGTCGCAGTTGAATATGACGAGCAAAAAGTCAATGTGGATCAGATCAAGGCAGCCATCGAAGATCAAGGATATGACGTAGTCTAATCATCGCAGGCTTAAACTGAACTTCCCTTTGCATGGAAAGGAATTCAACAGATCTTTTCCATTAAATGAGTTCATTGTTTAAGCCTGATTTTCTGTCTTTTATATACCCCTTGGGGGTATTGAATGTGTAGGAATATTTTATAAAGAAAGGAGCTAACAACATGGATAAGTCATCAACAACGGACAACGCAACAACATCAGAACCCGTACCATCACCGGAAGCAGCGGGATTGCAGACAACACTGCAAATTACAGGCATGACCTGTGCTGCCTGCTCTACCCGGATTGAGAAGGGTTTGTCCCGAATGGAAGGGGTCAATCAGGCGAATGTTAACCTCGCTATCGAACAAGCAACGGTATCCTATGATCCGAAGACAACGAACATCAATGCTTTGCGGGATAAGGTTGAGGCGCTTGGCTATGGTACAGTAACGGAATCCGTGGATCTGGACATTACAGGCATGACCTGTGCTGCTTGCTCTGCTCGAATCGAAAAGGGTCTTTCCCGGTTGCCGGGTGTATCCCGTGCAAACGTGAACCTGGCGCTGGAAACGGGACATGTAGAATTTGCAGCAGGAGTATTGAAGGCAACCGATATTACGGCGAAGATCAAGCAGCTCGGTTATGGTGCGGAATTGCAGCAGACACAGGAAGATACCCAATCGGTGCGTGAGCGTGAATTACAGCGCAAAAAGTGGAAGTGGATGATCTCCGCCCTGTTATCTTTGCCGCTCCTTTGGGCCATGGTGGGTCACTTCTCATTCACCTCGTGGATCTGGGTACCGGACCTGTTCATGAACCCGTGGTTCCAACTGGTGTTGGCAACGCCAGTACAGTTTGTGATTGGATGGCAATTCTATGTAGGTGCCTATAAAGCGCTCCGTAATGGCAGTGCCAATATGGATGTACTGGTTGCTTTGGGTACAAGTGCGGCTTTCTTCTACAGTCTGTATCTGACCCTGACCAGTGGCAATGCAGCTTCGACCATGATGGATCATGGTGGGACGGGAATGGCTACAGCAGCCATGCCAACCGTGGAGCTTTATTATGAGACGAGTGCAATCCTGATTACGTTGATCCTATTGGGAAAATGGTTCGAAGCTGTAGCCAAAGGGCGCTCGTCTCAGGCAATCAAAAGCCTCATCGAACTGGCTCCGCGTGAAGCCAGAGTGATTCGTGATGGACAGGAGGTTATTGTACCGTCTGCGTATGTCGCGGTAGGTGATCTCGTTCTGGTCAAACCCGGAGACAGCATTCCTGTGGATGGCGTCGTGGAGGAGGGGCAATCTTCTGTCGACGAATCCATGTTAAGCGGAGAGAGCTTGCCAGTGGATAAAAAACCGGGGGACGCCGTTACAGGCGCTACGCTGAACAAAAATGGAGTATTAAGACTGCGTGCGACCCGCGTGGGTTCGGACACGGCGTTATCGCAGATTATTAAAGTGGTTGAACAAGCGCAGGGTTCCAAGGCCCCTATTCAGCGGATTGCCGATGTGATCTCAGGCATCTTTGTTCCGATTGTTGTAGGCATCGCAGCAGTCACGTTCCTGATCTGGTATTTTTTCGCCAGTCCCGGTGACTTTGCCGGTTCGCTGGAGAAGGCGATTGCTGTACTTGTCATTGCCTGTCCTTGTGCGCTTGGACTCGCAACCCCAACGTCCATTATGGCTGGATCAGGACGTGCGGCGGAGTATGGTGTGTTGTTCAAAGGCGGCGAACATCTGGAATCGGCACAGCAGATCCAAACCGTTGTACTGGACAAAACAGGTACAGTCACCCAAGGCAAGCCCGTGCTTACGGATGTGGTGACGGCTCCAGAATGGACGGAAGCAGAGCTGCTGCAACGGGTGGGAGCAGCAGAGCAGAGTTCGGAGCATCCTTTGGCTGAGGCCATTGTAGAAGGAATCCGAGGTAAAGGTCTGGAGCTAACCCAATCAGAGCAATTCGAGAACATACCGGGATATGGAGTGCGAGCTCGGGTTCAGGGACAAGAGATCCTGGTCGGGACACGCCGACTGCTTACGGATGCGAAGGTGAATGTCTCCGAGGAAACCATGCAACAGATGAACAACCTTGAAGAACAAGGGCGCACAGCGATGCTGGTCGCGGTAGACGGACAATGGGCTGGGGTTGTTGCCGTGGCTGACACCATCAAGGAAACTTCACGGGAAGCCATTCAGCGGCTACATGCTATGGGGATCGATGTCATCATGATTACGGGAGACAATGAGCGGACAGCTCGTGCTGTAGCGGAGCAAGCCGGAATCAATAAAGTTCTGGCTGAGGTATTGCCAGAGGGTAAAGCGGCAGAAGTGAAAAAACTTCAGGAGAGTGGCCTCAAGGTAGCGATGGTTGGAGATGGTATCAACGATGCTCCGGCCCTTGCTACAGCTGATATTGGTATGGCCATTGGAACCGGAACCGATGTAGCGATGGAAGCGGCGGATATTACGCTAATGCGTGGCGATCTGAACAGTATTGCAGATGCGATCGAGATGAGTCGGCGCACGATGGGCAATATCAAGCAGAACCTGTTCTGGGCACTTGGCTATAACGTGATTGGTATTCCAATTGCAGCAGTGGGCTTCCTGGCTCCTTGGTTAGCAGGTGCGGCCATGGCGTTCAGCTCCGTGTCGGTTGTACTGAATTCGCTGCGTCTGCAACGCATGAAACTTAAAAGCAATGACTGATGTCCGTTTGAGGGACGTGATTCAACTTTGCAATATGCTCAAGAGTAAGCATAGGGTGCGGTCCGCTACGGCGGACCGTGCTTTTTTTGTTGAGAAAAGGTGTTTGAAATATGTTAAGGGAATGGTCCCTTCCTTGTTAATTGAAGGTGAGCGTGTGAAGTGATGTCCTCTTATGAAATGAAATTCATTATTTGCGAAACACATCTTCATATTTCTGAACCTTTCAGAAATAGATTGACAATATAGACATATAGACTTAAAATTTAAAACGATCGTTTGATTTAAACAATCGTTTACATCAAATTCGAACTAATGAGTAATGGAGGACATCATTTATGTTGCAGGCTTTACGTATATTGTTGAAAAAACCGCCAGTAATCGTGGGGATCGTGACGGCACTTATGTTCCAAGTGATCTTCAGCGTGATCTGGATGACAGCATATTCCGGAGTGAATGACCGGATGAATGAATTGACGGTTGCCGTTGTCAATGAGGATGGAGAGCAGTCCAAGGGGATCGCAGATCGTATGGCTGAGACGCTTCCTTTTCATACCGTAACTAATCTGAGTGCTGCTGAAGCACTTGACCAGTTAAACCATCGCAAGATTCATATGGTACTGAATATTCCTGCAGGGTTTAACGAGCTGATTCAGACAGCCGGTTCCACTGCCGAAATCAAGTACACTATTAACGAGGCGAACCCGGTTACGATCAAAAGCATGATGCAAGGCGTATCGCAAAGCGTGACGAACACGATTAACAAGCAAGCAACCGCTCAAGGTGTGCAAGCTGTGTTGACGGCTTCCGGAGCGCCTGCAGATCAGGCAGCTGAAGCTGCTGCCAACCTGACTACCCGCGTTGAAGGTCCAACTACTTCTATTAATCCGGTTAACGGCATGAACAACCAGATGGTGCCGATGATGATGGTACTCGCTTCTTATGTGGGAGCCATGATTATGGGTATGAACCTGCAGACAGCGATGGGAATGCTGTCGGCTACTCACTCCCGCTGGACATTGTTCGGTGCCAGAGTAGTCATTAATCTGGGGTCTGCTCTTGTGGTTTCCCTGCTGGGATCATCACTGATTGTGTCGCTGGGCGGACAGATCGAGCAAGGATTTATCGTATTCTGGTTGTTCCAGGCGTTGTTCCTCTGCACGTTCATGTTCTTCTCCCAGTTCTTCCTTATCTGCTTTGGACCAGCGGGAAGCTTGTTCAACATCATTTCACTGTCGCTGCAACTGGTATCTTCCGGTGCAATGGTGCCACGTGAATTGCTGAACAGCTTCTACAGTGGTATTGGTCAGTATCTGCCTGCCACATATGCCGTTCAAGGTGTTCTGAGCGCTCAACTGGGTGGACCTGGAGTTCAATCCGCTGCTGGCTCAATTGCCATTGTATTGCTGGTTGCTGTAGCCCTCTCCCTGGTGGTGACGTCGTTGAAAAAACAACGCATGCCAGCTGGGGCACCAAGCCCGGCTCAAATGAACAGCTAATATTGCAGACGTAATGGTTGTTCTTCATAGGATATGATCAAGCACCCCGGTGATTTTCACCGGGGTGCTTGGTTTAATAGTAGGTTGAGGTAGCTAGCTTTGCAGGACCACAGGCGGCACACCTTGCGCTTTGATGCACAAACTTTCATAATGAAACGATAGAGTAGTCTCGCTGCAGCCCGGTGAGCTGGAGCAAATGAATAGAACGGACAAGAGGAGCGGACGGAATGACGGAACCGGAATTGGATATAAAAACGAGGATTTTGCTTGCAGCCAAGAAGCTTTTTGCACAGCAGGGGTATGACGGGACAAGTGTTCGTCAAATCTGTGATGAGGCGGGTGCGAATGTATCGCTGGTCTCGTATCATTTTGGCGGAAAAGAAAAGGTGTTCGAAGCATTATTTGAGCACTTTTTTCCTGATCATATGATGAACGAGTTGGCTGAAGAGTCCATGTCCTCCCCTGTGGAGGGTATCCGACGAATCATAGGTGAAGTCGTAAAATTCACGATGACGGACCGGGAGATGAGCGATATTGTGCAGCTTGAAATTACACTGCGTACCCATCGCACAGATACCGTGTTTCGTTTTCTGGACCCCGTCTGGACCAAAGTGAGGGAACTGCTGCAAGAAGGCAAGGAGCAGGGCGTGTTTCAGATCGAGTCCGTATCTTATGCGATGCTTCAGGTCATGGGTGTGGCTTTGGCGCACAAACGGGCCAAGAACTCACGATTCAGCTTTGACTATCAGGACATGAACACAGATGAGCTGGCCGAGCAGACCATTGAATTTGTACTACGAGGATTGGGAGTGAATAGCAATGAACGAAACCATTGAATTGATGATGAAGCACCGCTCTGTGCGGAAATTCAAGCCAGACCCGGTAAGTGAGGAGCAGCTGGCAGCAATCGTGGCGGCCGGGCAGATGGCTTCCTCTTCAAGTAGTGTGCAGGCCTATACTATAATTGCTGTTACCGAACAGGAGCAGAAGGCCAAATTGGCTGAATTGGCAGGTAATCAGTCTTACGTCAATGAATGCCCTGTGTTTCTCGTATGGTGTGCTGACCTTTATCGCCTGAGTGATGCTGCCAAGCGTCATTTGCCTGAAAAAGAATCCTATGAGGACTCCACTGAAAACTTTATGGTGGCGACAATCGATGTTGCACTCGCATCGCAAAATGCTGCACTTGCAGCAGAGTCACTGGGTTTCGGAATTGTATATATTGGCGGGCTGCGCAACCGCATTGAGGAAGTGAGCGAAGTATTGGGCTTGCCTGACGGCGTCTATCCAGTATATGGTATGTGCATTGGTGTTGCTGATCAGGAGACGGGTATTCGTCCGCGTCTACCGCTGGATGCGGTCTTACACCATGGCCGCTATAACGCCGAGCAGACCCTCAAATGCGTCGAGAGCTATGACGAAACGACTGCTGCATACATGAAGGAGCGCACCCAAGGGGAACGCTCTACACCGTGGTCCGAAATGATGGCGAAACGTCTCACAGAGCCGGTACGTCTACAGATGAAGCCATTCCTCGAAGGCAAAGGATTCTTGAAACGTTAAGGTAAATACAAAAGAAGTCAGTTTGGCAGATGCCAACTGACTTCTTTTTTTGCATGTTATATCTATTTAGTTGAGGTACCAGCACAAGAATGGATGCCAATTCGGACCTAAGGAAGATCGTAGAAGCGTTTCGTATTCTGATAAAAGAGACGCGCTGCCCGCTCCGTTCCCATACCGGTCACTTCACTCCACGCTTGAATAACCTGTCTCGTCATGGCTGGATGCGTCATTCTTCCCTGGAAAGGTCCCTCGAAAGGCCAAGGTCCATCGGTCTCTGCCATAACCTGCTCGGAAGGATACTGGCGAGCTAATTCGCGAATTTCCTCTTCGTATATGATATCAGGTGTAAATGAGACGAAGTATCCGTTGTCAGCCATTCGCTGGACGGTCCGCTTGGAGCCTTTGAACCAGTGGAAATGAGCCCGGCGATGATGATATTGCTCCAGCAGGTCACAGGCGATATCGGCATCCTCGTATACAGCGTGCAGTACAATCGGTTTACCGTGCCGTTTCGCTAGCTGGATAAATCGCTCCAACAGATCGATATAGCCGCTCTGATCAAAGTGTTGTCCTGCCTGTTCGGCTTCCTGTCGGTTGTAATAGGGCAATCCAACTTCCCCAATCGCTGTGGCTTGTCCCATATGCTTTTCGATCCATTTGAAAAATAGATCCTGCTCTGCCAGGGACGGCAGGGGCTGCTCGGGATGGAACCCAAAGGCCGGATATACGGTACGAGGGTATTGTGAAGCTAGTTCCAAGTTGGTCTGGGCAGAAGCTAGATTCATGGAAACGGCGATGACAGCCTCAACCTGCTGGGATGGGAAGGAATGCAGCATCTCACGTTGTTCTTCAGGTGTATATTTGTCCAGGTGAAGATGGGCATCGACCAAGGGTGCAAAAGCGGTTGATTGCATGGATGGACCCCTCCTTTTTGTCTTTTACCAATGATACGCAGGGTAGTTTGTCTTGGATCACCCATTTTAGGGAAAAAATAACTCAAAAACCCGCACTATTTAGATAGGCGGGTTTTCTGCTGTTCTTCTCTCATCCACTGGGAAATCTGCCGTTTCCGTTCAAGAAAAGCAGATTCCTCCGTGATCGCTTCGCGACGTGGACGATCAAAGGGAACATCCACCTCGTGAAGTACAGCTGCAGGTCGATTTGATAGGACATAGATACGGTCCGCAAGTAATAATGCTTCCTCGATATTATGCGTAATGAACAGCACCGAGCGGCGGTTCTGTTCCCAGATATCGAGCAGCCAGCGCTGCATGTCGCTGCGGGTCAGTGCATCCAGCGCACTAAAAGGTTCGTCTAGCAGCATCAGCTCCTGCGGACTGAGCAGGGCGCGCAGAAAGGCAACCCGCTGCTGCATGCCGCCCGATAACATATGCGGATAGGCTTGTTCGAACCCAGCCAGTCCGACACTGCTCAGCCACTTCCGGGCATCTGCAAGCGCCTCTGCTCGGGGTGGTGCATCCGCAGACACTTCACCTGCAAGCAGCACATTGTCCTCAATGGTACGCCATGGGAAGAGGGCAGGCTGCTGCGGCATATAGCTAATCTTGCCGCGTTGTCCGGTGACATCCTGACCATTCATCAGGATTTGGCCCTCCTGAGGTTTCAGCAGACCGCCGATGATGTGAAACAGGGTGCTTTTGCCACAGCCGGAAGGACCGACGATGGCTACGAATTCTCCTTGTTCCACGGTCAGGGACAGGCCATCCAGAACGGGCAATGTGCTGCGTCGCTCTCGGAACGAAGCATTCACGTTTAATACTTCCAACGCTGGCGATGAATGATGTGCAGGTAAGGTCGCGGCTCCATACTCAGGACTTCCGCTACTCGTTGGAGTGGTTGCACCTTCATCCGGCGCAGCAGCTACCCGCTCGTTGTGTTCGGGTGTCATCTTGTCATCACTTCCTAACCTTTATATGGTGCATATTTCAAAGTTATCGCTTTTGTGGACGCCAGCGTACGAGCAGCTTCTCCAGTAGCGCAATGAGCAGGAAGAGCAGCAAACTCAGTGCCACAATAATCATGATTGCCACGAAAAGACGATCCGTCCGATAGGCTGATTTTTGCAGCATCATATAATAGCCGATGCCCTTATCTGCACCGATCCATTCGGCGATAATCGCACCCATGACGCTGTACGTAGCGGCAATTTTAATCCCCGAGAACACCGAAGGCAATGCATGTGGAAGTTCGAGCTTCCAGAAAATTTGGCCGCGTTTTGCACCAGCCATGCGCATATAGTTCATCATCGCCGCATCGGTGCGGGTCAATCCGTCCATGGCAGCTACAGCTACCGGGAAGAAGCAGACCAGGATGATGGTAATCAGTTTGGGCAGCAGCCCAAATCCGAACCAGATCAGCAAGAGTGGAGCAAGCGCAATGGTCGGTATATTTTGACTAAGAATAAGTAATGGATAGAGTGCAGATTTTAAAAATGGAATCAAATGCAGCACCATCGCAATCAGTAATCCCACGAGCGTACCTGCTGCAAACCCTATCAATGTCAGCTGGATTGTTGCCCATGCATGCATGCCAAGTCGCTCGGCCTGGGACGCTGCTTCATGGGCGATGTCCGAAGGCGCAGGCAGCATCCATTTCTCAATATGGAACAGGGAGACGGCTCCCTGCCATATCGCTATAAAGAGAATAACCGCCACAAAGGGCGGCCATACGCTTTTCCAATAGGCATGCATTAGCGATATTTCTCCGTTAGGGTGTCCATGCTGAAGCCGCTTGGGCTATGGGCGATCTTGATCTGTGAGATGATGCTCGGACTGCCGGCTTCCACGAGAACTTCGTGCATTTTGCGGACAACCTCCAGCAGTTCCTCCAGTTCTCCCTCCATCGTGGTATCCAGAGGATTAACCTGATATTTCAAGCCGGACTGCTGAATAACTTCAATCGCACGATCAACATAAGGATAGGAATTTTCGCCATTTGGCGTTTTGGGAATGACTTGAATGCTAAGTAGTGTGCTTGCCATGAGAGATCACTTTTCCTTTCGAAATATATAAAATGAACTAATGACTGTTACACTTGCCACTTCGATGACAGAATAACCTTCCAATCGCTGTTATCCCCAGATTTTTTTGATTCCCTTCTCCAAAGGGAAAATCCGGTGATAAAGGCGAACGCTTCGCTTTTTCACGTTATTTCTGTCCTCTTCGTCCTCGTATAAATACTAAGTTCATTTTATATGGATAATTTTATTGGGGTAAGAACTCGTTCGTATACGCTTTGGATACATCGACCTGCTCATCGAGCAGTTTTTTGCTAAACATCCAATCTGTGTAGTTCTGCCATACTTCCTGCTTCTGCTCACCCCAGCGTGGTGCGTCATCCTGATATTTTGGACTCAGCCACTTCTGGCTTGCGAGTACAAGATCCTTATCCAGATCCGGTACGGCCTTGATCAGAATGTTAGCAGCGTCTTCGGGATGTTCAATCGCGTATTGATATCCTTCGGAAGTTGCTTTCAAGAACGCTTTAACCAGCTCGGGATCGTTCTGAATCGTCTTTTCATTGGTAACGAGTACAGGTGTGTAGTAGTCCAGTGCTTCGGAATAATCCTTCACATACAGCATGTCGATCGGTTCGCCGCGCAGTTCGGCTTCAATGCCCGTCCATGCGTAGAAAATCCAGGCAAAGTCGATATCGCGTTTCACAGCGGTGAAGAAGTCTGCATCGCCCATGCTAATATTTTTTACTTTGGATACATCGGCGCCTTCGCCTTCCATAATGGACTGCATCACAGCTTCTTCTACCGGGGAGCCCCAGCCACCATAGGTTTTGCCTTCAAAATCTTTGGGAGATTTGATGTTCCGATCCGCAGGAGCGGCAAATCCGGACGTGTTATGCTGAATGACTGCAGCGATGGACACGAGCGGTACGCCCTGTGTGCGGGCCTGGGTTACACTCTCCTGATAACTTACGCCAAAAGGCACTTCGTTCGAAGCTACCATTGTATCGGCGCCTCCGGCACCTGGCTGTACTATCTCTACATTTAAGCCTTCGGCTTTGTAAAAACCTTGATCTACGGCCGCATACAGGCCGGTATGATTCGTATTTGGTGTCCAGTCCAGCACCACTTTAATGTCCTTGAGGGCTGCGTTGTCACCTTCATTGCTGTTTTCGGTGTTGCTGCTGCCATTTTCTCCTGAAGGTGCTGCTTCTTTGCCGCCACATGCGGCCACAGCCACGAGTAGTACGCACAAGAGCATTAGGCCCATCATTTTACGCCATCTCATCTTCATTTCTCTCCTTCATGTTGTCCGGCCAGTGGCGCGGGGTACTCCTTGGCTTCATATCCAAGCTTCTTGCATAAATCGACAGATTTATACCAGCTATGATCCGGATGACGTCACTTTTTTTAGCTCTCTGGCTATATAAAAGAACATTAAAAAAGCGCCCCGTTAATCCGGGACGCGTGCAGGCGTTAGAGATGTGGCACTCAGCAAAGAGGCTGGGCCAATTCGATATACTCCGATTCCTACGCTGGCATGATCCAGATCAGGTCTAAGGGTCAGTATCTTGGTGGGATACACTCTCAGCCGGCCTATTCCGACTCCCCTGGGAAACTATGAAGTTACGGGCATTACTAGGTGTAATTATAGGCCAGAGGCCTACGCATGTCCAGTCAGGAACTGGATAGGGGCACGTATGAATGAATCAAAGAGGCCATTATACATGCGTATAACGACCTCTCTAGATGTGTTATTTTCAACAATTATCGTGGCGAATCATATAAGGAAATCTGACTGAGTGCAAAAGCATCGGATTTCGGGTCATAGCCTACCTGTTTCTGAGTGGTTCCCAGATTCAATCGTTTAAACCGATTATTCGAGATCCCATGCAGTATGGTGAAGGGCTCCAGATCTGTAGTTGTAATTGCTTTGAACATCAAATCACACAAGTCAGCCGGACTAATATACGCGCTCATATCCCTTGCCTCCAGCGCGGGTCCATCCGGTTGGAAATCATCATATGCACCTATACGTATTGCTACACTTTGTAAACCTTCGGTATACGCAAAATAGGAAGCGAGCGATTCACCAAAACATTTGCTAACCCCGTACAAATTCCGTGGGCGTGTCGGCATATCCGGATAGACTTGAGCATCAATGGGATACCCCTCAATCGTCTGTGCACTGCTTGCCAGAATGACTCTCCGCACACCCTGGTCTTTAGCTGCACGGAATACATTAAACGTACCCTTGATATTGATGTCCAACAACGATTCATAGAATCCGGCATGCGGGGAAGGATCTCCCGCCAGATGTACAACCACATCCATGCCTTCGCAAGCGTGCTGACAGGCTTCTGGATCTGTCACATCAAGTGTCATGATCTCATGGCTTGTCCCTTGATACGTATGCAGTCTGTCGATATTCAAATCCGTTAGTCGCAGGTGAAATGCTTCTGACAAGTGCTGGGACAAGTCACGTCCAATTTTTCCGGCTGCGCCGGTAATTAAAATGTTCATAAATCAGCTCCAATTCTTAGCGCTGGAAGAACTCAATCCATTCCTTCTCGGGTCCATAGATGAAGAAATAACGGTAACCGTTAGGCAGTGTAATAATCTCTCCATCAATAAACTCGGCCTCAGTTGCCTTAATGCGGTTGTACTCGGCCTCAAGGTCATCGACATGGATAGCAAAATGGTGCACCGTACCTTCGGAAGGCAGCTTGTCGCTGTATCCCTGAATCAACTCAATCTCGGTCTCATCGCTTCCGTTGAAGCCGAGAAAGGCGAGCTGAATGACACCGTTGGTGTGGGTTACCCGGTCTTTCAATTCAAGACCAACAATCTCCGTATAGAAACGCAGCGTGGTCTCTAGATCACGAACGGCAATGCCGACGTGGTCAATGCGCTTTTGAAAACTCATAATCCAAATCCTCCTTATATGCGGTGAATCTTTTCTACCATTTTAAGGGATATCATAGGGCTGTGCTATGGGGTTGTCAAATAGGATTTTAATTTGGGGAAATTATAATTGTTCACAGAATGTTCACTTATGAGGAGGGGGTCATTATCTCTATAATTACGAAGGTAAACAGAGAGGATGAGAGAATTGCCAACAACGAAGAAAGAACAGATTGTTTTTGGAATGATGATGTGCACAGGAATGGTCATCGTCATGATGACTTTCAATTTATGGCACAATGGGTTATTGAGCAAGATGTCCGCGCTTGAAATACTGCTTCAATTCATATTGTGCTTTATCATTGCGTTCCTGGTGGAGTCCTTCATTGTCGGACCTGTAGCGAGAAAAATTGCATTTTCCTTACCTTTTGACAAGTCTAACAAAATTTTGGGCGTGCTCGCTATGTCATTTTTCATGGTCATTGGAATGGTTCTGATCATGTCCTTGTACGGAATGATTTCCGCTTATCTTGCGAATCAGTTAATTGGAGCATCCGTACTAAGTACGTATCTTCATACGATTGCTCGTAATTTCAGCCTGGCGCTTCCTTACCAAATTATTATTCTGGGACCGCTCGTTCGATATGTATTCGGTAAATTCATTAAGGATAAAGGGAGTGTAGTTCCTTCAACCTAAATAACGTTAGTTCCGATTTAAAGCACCTAAAAGTATTTCCTGGGCAATCGACTACTGCTCTAAGATAAAGAAGTAATGGTTCATTTTAAATCAAAAAAGGCCTCATAGCATTCACCGCTACGAAGCCTATCTTTTTACAGCTATGATTAATTGAATTTAATTTATCTTCTGTTCGGTAGATGTTACGATGCTGAGCTTACAGTATGCCTGAGCTGCCATTGATAGGCGATCACGCTGATAATCAGCAGACCGACTGCAAAAAAGGCAAGCATCCATGCGGACTGGTTAACCTCCAGATGATCCAGACTCCAACCTGTAACCAAAGGCAGAATGGCACCGCCAACCCCACCTGATGCAATCAGGATGCTGGGCGTCGATTCTTCTGTTCCAGGAAGCATTTTGCTGGCGAAGACGAGGGCAATGGAGAATACGCCCGATAGTGCAAGCCCGAGTAACAGAATGATCAGAAATGCCGACCAGATCTGGTTGGTAAAAGGAAAGATCATCAGCAGCACAACTGCTGCAAGGCAACTGTACAGTACGTAGACGCGATATTGGAACTTCTCCGCAATATATCCGGCAAACAGTCGTCCAACAGACATGGCGATCCAGAAGCAGGTAACACTAAGCGCGGCACCTGCTTCCTTCATGTTCATTTTCTCAATCAGAATGGCTGGCATGAAGTTGGCAAGGCTCATTTCGGTGCCGACATAGAGAAAGAAAAATAGAACAAATAAAGACAAAAGAGCCAAATTACGGCCGCGATAGGTTGAACGGGTTGGCTTAATGTCTGCAGGGTTCGTTCCAATTGGCGATTCAGCAGCGTGAGTGTGTCCAGGAGTCTGGTCTGAGTTACGTCGACTCAGCTCGCTGTCCAGCTCACCGAATGAACTTTTGGCCCAAAAGATAAAAGTCATCGCTGCACAGACGGCAACCACGAGGAACGACATGCGCCAGTACCCGGCAGAAATCAGACCGCTGGCAATGAGTGGCATGACCATGGCCCCGATACCAAATAACACTTCGAGTCGGCTCATGGCAACCGCCGTATTATCTTTAATTGCAGCAATGATGATTGTACCGATGACAGCCTCGATCATGCCGAATCCGAATCCGGCTGCAGGTGCAATGACGAACATCCAGCCCCAAGGAGGCAGCAGCATATAGGATAACTCTGCAATGCAGAGAAGAGCTGCGGCAATTAATATGCCACCTCGCTTACCAAAGCGTTTATTCAACCACGGAGATAACAGTACACCACCCAGGAACCCGGCAAATTGGGCAAATATCAGTGTGCCTCCCTGACTATAATCCTTGCCATAATGTTCAAGGGCAACGGGCAGGATGGAGCCGAGAACGACGTGGGCAAGTCCGATGAGGAAATAGGACAAGCATCCAATCCAAAGCAATTTTTTCATGAAGAAAAACTCCTTCTTGATATTATGTTATGTAGTAAGTCTGCCATTCAGGAGTATTTCCTAAAAACAAACAATCTCTATCATAACAGGACATGTAAGGGTGTGCACGGATAACTTGCAATGGAGGCTAAAGTTCGTATATACTGAAAAACAACAATTACAGATCGGACCATGCCGTTGAAGAGCATCCAACTCGGAGGCGTTTTCGCCAGGGGAGCGAACCATTCCCCAAGTTAACCGGAACCGCCCGTTATCGCGGACCAAGAGGCTGAACCAGAATATTCTGGTTTGGCAAGTTGGGTGGCACCGCGAGCAGAGCGCTCCTCGTCCCAAGGGATGAGGGCGCTCTTTGTATTTTTACAGCCAAAGGAGACGGTGACCATGTTGGAAATGAAGTGGATTCGGGAGCATGCAGAAGAGGTGCAAGCTGCGGCAGTTGGCAAGAGAATGAATATCAGTATTCGTGAATTGTTGGAACGGGACGAAGAGCGCAGAGCACTTTTACTGGAGACGGAAGAAGGGCGTAGAGTACGTAATTCGTTATCTGCAGATATCGGCAGACTGATGCAAGCTGGTGAGCGTGAACAGGCCGAGGGTTTAAGGGAACAGGTGAAACAGCTGAATGGTCAGTTAGAGCAAGTTGAAGCCAAGCTTGCTGTTGTGCAAGAGGAAGTGACAAGGCTGCAATGGTTGGTACCCAATGTTGTATCGCCGGATACGCCAATGGGCGCATCGGATGAGGATAATGTGGAGCTGAGACGTGTGGGTGAGCTGCCGGTGTTCGATTATGAGGCCAAGGATCACGTGGAACTTGGTGAACGGCATGATCTAATCGACATCCCACGTGGAGTGAAAATCGGCGGAACACGAAGCTATGTGCTCAAAGGAGCAGGGCTTCTCCTGCACCGGGCTGTACAGCAACTTGCGCTTGATCTGCTGCTGAAGCATGGATTTACGCCAATGGAAGTTCCTCTGATGGTGAGGGAGAATACGCTTTTGAACACGGGGTTCTTCCCCACAGGACGGGATCAGGTCTATGAAATGCAAGGCGAGAACAAGTGGCTGGTGGGAACATCGGAAGTGCCGCTGGTTTCGTATTATGCGGATGAGATTGTGGATGTGCAGGAGCCGATCAAGCTGGCTGCCGTATCGACATGTTTCCGCAGTGAGGTTGGCTCAGGCGGGCGGGATGTGCGCGGGTTGTACCGGGTTCATCAATTTGCCAAAGTGGAACAAGTCATTATCTGTGCACCGGATGCGAAAGAATCGGAGCGAATGCTGCAGGAAATTACGGGACACGCCGAGGAATTACTGCAATTGCTGGAACTGCCTTATCGAGTGGTGGCTGTGTGTACAGGGGATATGTCGCAGAAAACGTACAAACAGTACGATATTGAGACCTGGATGCCAAGCCGCAATGCTTACGGGGAGACACATTCGTCGTCCAATCTGCATGATTTCCAGGCTCGGCGTTCGAATATTCGTTGTCGCGATGCCCAAGGTAAGCTTGCATACTGCCATACGTTGAACAATACGGCTGTGGCTTCGCCACGTATACTGATTCCATTGCTGGAGAATCATCAGCAGGCGGATGGAAGCATTCGTATTCCAGCCGCACTTCAGCCCTATATGGGCGGTGCTGAATATTTGGTTTTGCCGCACCAGGATGAAGAGAATTAAAAGGACTACAAGCTGCGTTGAGAAGTAAAAAGGGAACCCTTGTGGGGGTTCCTTTTTGTCTTGCCTGTGATTTTGGGACCAGTGCAGGTGGGCCGGGCTTTTATGTTACGGGTGCAGCAGTATAGGATGTGGGAAATGGCCGAACCAGACGGGTATGTCACACAGCTGTAACGTACAGATTGTATAGTAGAATCCAGTTTGGAAAGGAGGCGCAGATATGAACCTGCTACTCGCGGATGATGAGCCGTTGATGCTGCAAATATTAAAAGCCTATTTCGTTAAAGAGGGCTTTCAGGTGTTTTTAGCCGAGGATGGGGAATCAGCCCTGAATCTCTTTTATAATAATCAAATCGATTTGGCAGTTTTGGATTGGATGATGCCAGGACACAGCGGTGTCGAGGTATGTCGGGTAATCAAGCGTACGAGTCGGGCGAAGGTACTGCTGCTGACAGCCAAAGGGGAATCGGATGATGAGTTTGTTGCCTTGAAGGCCGGGGCGGATGATTATCTGCGCAAGCCGTTTGATTCGCGTATCCTGCTATTGCGTGTAAAGAAGCTGCTGCAACTTTCCTCCAAAATCATGGTGGGAGAACTGACTGTCGATCTGGATGGCCAGAAGATCTATCGTCGTGGAGTGGATGTAGGGGCTACCCATAAGGAATTTGAATTAATGAAAGTTCTGGGAATGAATAAGGGGCAGATTGTAACCCGTAAAATTTTGCTGGATCAGGTGTGGGGTTTCGATTACTTCGGCGAGGAACGCACCGTGGACACTCATATCCGCAGACTGCGTGAGAAAATTGGAGAAGATTCGATCAAAACGTACCGGGGAATGGGTTATTGCCTAGAGGATCAAGATGAGTAAACTGACCCGTAAACTGCTCGTGCGCATTATCAGTGCATTGTGTATTGTCTTTTTCCTATCCTTTATCGTCAATACGTTTTTCCTGCCTACCTATTTTTTGTATCAAAAAAAGCAGAAGTTGGCCGAGTTAACGACTGAAATCTCTGCTTCAGAACATAGCGTTCCAATACCACAGATTGAGAGCCTTGAAACGCAATACGAGGTCGCTATCGCTTATGCTTCGTTGAAGGATAGTGTGAATGATATTAACGATCAATTGTTATTTCAATATAACCGCAAGGGGATTGCCCTCAGTAAATTTTGGCTGACAGAAGAGAGTATCTCTGCGCTGCGTGAGGGTGCCCGGGTTAATAAATTCTATGATCAGACCAAGCTGAAATCAAGCTTTCTCGTGAACTTTGTGAAGGTGGGGGATTCAGTGTTTGCTGTCGGCGAATCCATCTCCCATTCATCGGAGACTATTCGAATTATTAATCAGTTCAATGCGTATATATGGCTCGGCATGCTGCTGTTGCTTATCCTGCTTTCCGTGCTGTATACCGCCCGGATCGTTAAACCGCTCGCAAAACTAAGCGAAACGGCTGAAGCCATTTCCAATTTATCGTTTGCGAAGGTTGATATAAAGACAGGTGATGAGATTGAGTCTTTAGGGCGCAGCATCAATGTGATGAGCGACAAATTGCAGCAGGCGCAACATTCTCTGGAAATAAAAAACGCCAATCTGCGAACGTTCATCTCGGATATCTCACACGAATTAAAAACACCGCTCTCCCTGATTCGAGTCTATGCCTCTGGTATTCAGGATGGTTTGGATGATAGAACCTACGCTGGAGTAATCCAGCAACAGAGCGAAGAGCTGGCTGGTTTAATTGACCGTCTGTTGGAGTTATCCCGTCTGCAGGCCGAAGTATACGATTTTGAACCCGTTGATCTTCGCCAATTGCTCTCGGAGACCCTTCATACCTATGAAACCGTATTTCAGCAGCATGGCTTGCATGTGGAAGTGGAGGATCGATGGACTGCCGAGACCTGGGTGCGGGCTGATCGACGAAAGCTGGAGTCTGTTCTTCACAATTGGATGACCAACGCGGTGAAATATACAAGCGGTGACCGAATAACCATTACACTTGAATTGAAAGGGGAAGCGGCATATTTCGGTATCGCCAATGAAACGGATAAGGAAGAGCATGAACAGTGGGATCAGGTTTGGGAGCCCTTCTATGTAATGGATAGTTCGCGCAGCAAAAAGTTTAGCGGGACTGGACTGGGCTTGTCTATCGCCCGGACGATTCTGGAGAACCACCATGCCGATTATGGCCTTAGCGTAGCCGATGGAAAAGTTAGGTTTTATTTTTCTTTACCGTTAATACAACGTTAATTAAGGAGCCGCCATGCAAATGGTGGTTTTTTTGTGTGAGAAGCAACCCGAATTAAAGCATGCTCACGTTGCGAAAAGCCGATTGTTCCCCCTGTCATACTGATGTAACACAATTGCCTTAGGATAGGCCTATCACCAAATCAGAACTTAATTTTTGGAGGGATATCCGATGTTCAATAAAACCTTTTTAATAACGGGAGGCACAGGCTCATGGGGAGAAGAGTTGGTCAAACAATTGCTCGTTCAGGAGCCGAAAGAGGTTCGTATTTTTTCACGAAATGAATCGCTTCAGGCTCAAATGAGACAAGCCGTCTCTGACCCGAGAGTGAAGTTTGTACTGGGGGATATCAGAGATCGATGGGAGCTTGCAGGTGCCTGCAAGGATGTAGATTATGTCTTTCATCTTGCGGCGCTTAAACATGTTCCGGTCTGCGAGGACCAACCGGATTGTGCAGTCAAAACAAATATTATCGGAACGCAGAACGTCATTGATGCTGCAATCGAGAATGGCGTGCGGAAGGTGGTATATGTCTCTACGGACAAGGCAGCGAATCCTTCCAGCATGTACGGGATGACCAAAGCCATCGGGGAAAAATTGATTTTATTAGCTGACAGCCGTTCCGCTACAAGCTTTGCTTGTGTACGAAGCGGGAATGTTCTTGGATCCACGGGCAGCGTAGTACCGTTATTCAAACGCCAGCTTGAGTTGAAGCAGCCACTTAGCGTTACCGATTCCAGAATGACACGTTTTTTTCTTCCCCTTGGAGACGCCGTGGAAATTCTCCTGTCGGCCATGGAGCAATGTGAGGGCGGCGAGATTATTGTACCCCGAATGCCATCCTGCAAAATAACGGATATCGCACGGGTTTTGGCAGAGGATGCTGGACAAAAGGATGTCCCGATACATTTTATCGGTGCCCGTCCGGGTGAACGGCTTTATGAAACGCTGATTTCAGATTGGGAAAACGTTAGTGACGTGGAAGAGAAGAAGTCCTACTTTGTTGTCATCGCCTCCCCTTCAGCCAAATTAGCGGATAAAGAGGGTTGTGGGACATTTGTTCTTGCTGGTAGAGGATATCATTCGGAAGATGTCATCATGACCAAGGCGGAAGTACGCGATATGCTGTGGAGAGGGGGATTTCTGTGTTCAAGCGGAGGATCATATTTACAGGAGGCGGCTCCGCCGGTCATGTGACAGCCAATCTCATTCTGATCTCCAGATTGCTTCAGGAGCAATGGGAAATTCATTATATTGGTTCCAAGCACGGCATCGAGCGTCAATTAATCGGCAAAATCCCGGCTGTTCACTATCATGCAGTTGCAACAGGCAAGTTGAGAAGGTATTGGGCGTGGGCGAATATTTCCGATGTGTTCAAAATTATACTTGGAGTGCTGCAAGCTTATCTGCTCATTTTACGAATTAAACCTCATCTATGCTTTTCGTTAGGGGGATTCGTAGCTGTTCCTGCTGTAGTGGGTGCCAGGTGGAACCGGGTTCCGGTGCTGATTCTGGAGCCGGATCTACATCCGGGTCTGGCCAACAGGCTATCACGGCGATACGCTCAAATGATGTGTACCACGTTTATGGATACAGCGACATTCGCTTCCTCTAAGGCGTCAGACAAGACAGTGTACGTGGGAGCTGTAATCAGGGAGGAGTTGAAGCTTGGCAGCCGAGCACGGGGGATTCATTTTTGCCGATTTGTCTCCGACAGACCTATTCTGTTAATTATGGGTGGCAGTCAGGGCTCGGAAAAGCTTAATCATATGGTAATTGAAACACTGCCGGAGCTGCTAAAGCGTTATCAAATCATTCATATATGTGGCACAGGTAAATTGAATTCATCCTTCCCACGGTTTGCAGGCTACAAGGTATTTGAATACGTGCATGAAGAACTTGCTGATTTAATGGCTATGGCGGATATGGTCGTGTCACGTGCTGGCTCCAATGCGATACATGAGTGGCTGCTGCTCCGCAAGCCGATGCTCCTGATTCCTCATGCCAACGGCGGATCTCTTGTTGGACAGACGCTGAATGCAAAGTATTTTCAGGAGCGAGGTTATGCAAGGGTTCTCCAGGAAGAGGAACTGACTCCTCAGACATTCCTGCGAGACATTGACCTTGTATATAAGGAAAGGGAGCATATGATAGACCATATGAAGGCGAGTGGAACGGACAACGCCGTTGACAAGGTTCTGCAGCTTATTCATACAACGGTTTCTTCGTTGGAAAAGAACTGAACATGAATAAAAGATTTCCCGAACTCGTACTGGTCATGTTCTTTTTGCTCATCGTATCTATCCTGATTATCTCTAAACGTTTATTGTATTAACTAGGATTGCAGTCTGTTACAATTACGTTCTTCTTCTGAATAAAGAGGCATTCTTCAGTCACTTCCTAATGACTTGAAGAATGCCTCTACCTATTTCGGAATATAGGGTTAGGGCTGTTGCAAGTAACGAATGTCGAATGTTCCTCTTATCCGAGATTCTGCTCCAACATGATTCACTTTTATGTAATGAGTTTCCGATATAATATAATAGAAGTAAAATATTGGATTACAGGAGATGAAGATTGCAATGAATGGAATGAAATTAGCAATACGAGGCACCTTGGCCTTTATTTTAGTATTAGCAGTACTGGCTCCTTCGCTTGCCCTAGCAGCCACGGGTGACGTGACATCCATTGAGATTACCAACAGCAGTCCGCAACAGATGAGTGTATCCCAGACAACTACGCTTCAAGTGATGGCGGTTATTGAAGGGTTTGATAACAAGCAGGATGTTACGGGAGGCGTCACATGGTCCACGAGTAACGAAGCTGTTGCCACCATTATAAAAGGCAAGGTGAAGGCTGTGGCAGCGGGAGAAGCGACGATATACGCACAGGTAGAGGGAGCCAAAGCGCAATTGGTTGTTAAGGTTCAGGATAAAATTAAAAGCATCAAAGCTTCGCCAAGTTCCTATAATTTTGTCAAAGGTAGTGAAAGTACGCTGCCCAAAGTAAGCATTGTGCGTGCAAACGGCAAGGAAGAAGACGTCACATCCGAGATCGTATGGACGGTATCGAGTGCTTCCGCAGTGCTGGAGAGTGGCAAAATTAAAGGAATCACGCCTGGCAGAGTGCTGTTACAAGGCAAATATGGCTCAGAGACGGTTAAAGTTCCCGTAGCGATTACGGACAAGATTACCAAAGTCGAAGTAACTCCTGCTGTTATGCAGCTGAATATTAAGAAATCGAAAGCGTTGAAGGTAATCGGTACATATGCCAATGGGAAAACGATTAATCTTTCGAAACAGGTGACATGGACCTCTTCCAACAATAATGTAGCCATCGTCAAAAATGGCACAGTAAAAACACTGACGGAAGGAAAAGCCACCTTGACAGGAACTTATCAAAATCAGACAATAAAGGCAGAGGTTACCGTTGTCCCTTTGCTCAAAAAGCTGATTACTGGCCAAAAAACACTCGTATTATCGCCACAGGCAAGTACAACACTGAGTGTGATGGCGCAGTACGATACAGGCAAAACCACGATTGTAACGAGCAGTGCCGTATGGAGCAGCACTAAACCAAGTGTAGCCACAGTGACGGGCGGCAAGATTGTGGCCGTGGGGAAAGGCAAAACATCCATTACCGCTAAGTGGGGCAACAAAAAAGTTACCATACCGGTAACGGTAAAATAAAGTTTCAACGAATGAAGCATATCAATTGAGGTAATTTCATCATCGTGAACAGAAACAGATGGGGCGTAGACATACGCCCCTTTTAGGTATAAAAAATTGGATGTGATGAAACTGAATTCTTCAATTATAAGCTCAGATAACAATTTCTATGGTTTGGCTTACGTGAAGTATCTTCTTCTCATCCTACTTTCGATACTGACACTCGGGATGATTGCCACAGTTGAGGACAAGAAGAAACGAGCCCATTCGAAGTACCTGGAACAATACCGATTGAAATTCAGTCCTGCAAAGGAGGGAGCATCCGAATGACAGATCATCTGCAACCGGAAAATTGGCCTGCGTGGGCGACAGAATCGGTAGAGGTTGTTGAAGCCAACCCTATGTGGGGCCTACAGGCTCAGGATGAAATTCTCCAGCTTAGAGACTTGTTACAGCAGCTCAATATTCATAAATTTGAACATATCGGAAGCACGTCCATCCCGGGATTGCCCGCAAAGCCCATTATTGATTTGATGGGAGAGGTGCAGTCATGGGAGGACATGGACTTGATTGCCGATCAGCTGAATCCGGTAGGCTGGAACTACGTTCCGCCTGAACTGGATGATCGGGAATATAGACGTTTCTGGGTCAGAGTGAAGGATGGTAAGAGGGCTGTACATCTTCATCTGATGCGCCCAGGCGAGGAACGTTGGGATCGCCAAATCCAGTTCCGGGATGTGCTGAGACAGCGGCCGGATCTGGTAGAGGTTTATGCGGCTTTGAAAGCTAAACTTGCTGATGAGAATAAGGACGACAGAGAAGCTTATACCGCTGCCAAAACGGAATTTATTCTACAAGTGCTTGATGACGGCATTTGATCCATGATGAAGGCATTTTTCAAAGAGAGGCTGATTTATTTCATCGCAGTGATCATAACCATGGCGGCAGGACTGTCGTCCAGACACTTTGGTGAACTTTTACCGGATTTTGTACGTGAACATTTCGGTGATGCCTTGTGGGCAGCGATGATTTATTTTGGGGTACGCATGGTTTGGATTAATCGCAGCAAAGAGTTGGCGCTGATCGTGAGCCTGATTTTTAGCTGGGCCGTTGAATGTTCGCAAATGATTCAGACCCCTTGGCTGAACGAAGTGCGTTCAACGGTGCTGGGTGCGCTTATTTTGGGACGTGGATTTCTGGTAATGGATCTGCTGAGGTATGCTGTCGGCATTCTGTGTGTGTATGGGATTGATCGATATTTCCTGAGAAATAAGAAGGCTAGATGATGGGGAGTGGGCTTACGTGAATGTAGATAAGCTTTTTGCGGAATCACCCGAGTTTGAGACAGAGCGGTTGGTACTTAGACGTCTTACGCTCAACGACCTCGATGATTATTTTGTGTTTGCCTCCGATCCGAAAGTGAGTCAGCAAAGCCTGTGGAACTGCCATGAGACGTTGGACGACTCTGTTCATTATATTCAAAGAGTGTTGGACAATTATGAGAAGAAGACGGTCTATATATGGGCCTTTATTCTGAAGGGAACAGGGAAGCTGATCGGGCGAGGTGGCATTTTTCATCTGAATGAATCCATGCAAAGTGCTGAACTGGGGTACGCGATTGCTAGCAGTTGTTGGGGCAAAGGCCTCGCAGCAGAAGCCATGCAGCCGATTGTTGAATACTGTTTTCAGGAACTGGACTGCAATCGGCTGGAGGGGAAATGCAATGCAGGCAACATCGGATCTGCACGAGTGATGGAGAAGCTGGGCATGTCGTATGAAGGTTTGCTGCGTAAACAATTGAAGATCAAAGGTGTGTTTACAGATCAAAAATTGTACTCCCGTATCCGGGATGATCTATAATACTTCCAATGACGTACAGGATACATAGAAGAAATTGAAGGAGGCGGAACAATGATCTACAGTATTATTTCCCAAGCGGTATGGGAGCAGGTATCCAAGCAGAGCGTGTATGCACCGGATAGCCTGGAGACGGACGGTTTCATTCATTGTTCCACTAAAGAACAGATTCCATGGGTAGCGGCTCAATTTTATCAAGGGCGTACGGATTTGTTATTGATTGGCATTGATGAGAGGGCCTTAAAGCCGGAACTGGTGTATGAGGACCTGTATGAGTTGAATGAACTATTTCCACATATCTATGGTGAACTTAATTTGGATGCTGTACGGAAAGTCATTTCCTTTGAACCGAATGAGGACGGGACGTTTTCTTTTCCTGAATAAACACATTTTGCGAAGGGTTGTGAACGTGTGGATATGAATCAGGTATTTCTGGATACAGCCGAGAAGCAATTTTTATATTACAAACAGCTTGGGGAAAAGGCTATGGAGCAACTGGAATCCGAGCAACTATTTCAATCCTGGAATGAAGATGCCAACAGCATTGCAGTTATTGTGAAGCATCTATGGGGCAATATGCTGTCCCGTTGGACGGATGTACTGACAACCGATGGAGAAAAGCCATGGCGTGAACGTGATGCGGAATTTGTGAATGATATTTCGACCCGGGAAGAGCTGCTCGCGAAATGGGAGGAAGGCTGGAACTGTCTACTTGGAGCCATTCGTTCTTTTACACCGGAGCAACTGTCTCATATTATATATATTCGCAATGAAGGACATACCGTCATGGAAGCAATTATCCGGCAATTGGCGCATTACCCCTATCATGTGGGGCAGATTATCTATGCAGCCAAAATGCTCAAAGAAACCTCTTGGAACAGTCTTTCCATTCCGAGAAATGGTTCGGACCAATATAATGGTGGCAAATTTGCCAAGCCGAAGGCACGAAAACATTTTACAGATGATGAATTGCGCATAGAAAAAGGTAAAGGTGAGGAACAGCAATGACACAGATCGCATTGATTCGCCATGGAAGCACGGCGTGGAATAAGGAAAAACGTTCGCAGGGACAGACGGATAATCCGCTGGATCAGGAAGGAAGAGAACAGGCGCTATTGCTTGCTGCAAGACTGAGTGAGGAAACGTGGGATGCCATCTATGCAAGTGACCTGGAGCGTGCAAGTGAGACGGCTCGCATCATTGGAGATCGTTTGGGAATACAGGAGATTCATTTGGATCCTAGGTTGCGTGAAATGGGCGGTGGGCAGGTGGAGGGTACGACCGAAGCTGAACGTGTAGCTCAATGGGGAGCGGATTGGAGTGATCTCGATTTGGGCCGGGAGCTTGCGGATGCAGGTACGATTCGGGGCAGTGCCGCGATAGAAGATATTGTACGACAGCATCCCAATGGAAGAGTGATCGTTGTCAGCCATGGCGCTATTCTCCGTAATACACTGCGAGGTCTGGTGCCTGAACTTGATGTGAGCGCAAAGCTGTCCAACACGTCGATTACCCGGATTTCTTGGGAAACGGAGTTCTGGCAATGTGAGCTATACAACTGTAGCGTACATCTGGATTCCTCCAAGGAGTTGTGATAGATGGATGCTCTGGCATTAAAACAGCAATTGCAGCATATTCAGTCGGCTAATCTATCCACCCATGAAGTAGAACATCCTTACGAACTGGCTCTGCATATGATGCAGCATATTGGCAGTCCAGATCCGGTTCTGCGGGATGAATTGATCTACGTTACGTTTGCGACCTGGATTGGACAGGGCGTATTCACGGAAGAACAGCTTAGTCAGTTGTTACAGATGGCGCTGGATGATCAGCACCTTTTTCATGGAATTGGAGAACAAGGTACGGACAGTGTGTTTACCCGAACCTTCTCTGTGCTGCTCCTGCCTCCAATTCTGAGTGTAGATCGTCAGCGGCCTTTTCTGAAAAAGGAAGATATAGAGGTTATTCATCATCGGTTGACTACGTATCTGGAGCGTGAAAAAGATGTTCGTGGCTATACCGATGATAAGGGCTGGGCGCACGCCCCGGCACACGCGGCAGATGCGGTTGAAGATCTTGCACAGTCGCCTTATATGGAGCGGGCAGCCTTGCGGGAGCTTTTGCATGCGCTCACTGTGAAAATTACCGAATCAAGTGTAGTCTACATCCATGATGAGGATCAGAGGATTGCTCATGCAGTGGTCACCATCCTTCGTCGCAATCTGCTGGAGCAAAACGATATTTCGTCTTGGATCGATTCACTGAATCCAAACGATAAGAAGGAGGGGAAATCTCATCTGGAGATCAGCCAGATGAGATTGAATGTGCGCGTCTTTCTGCAGACGCTTTATCTTGCCATACGGACAGAAGACGCAGAGCCTTTTCCCGCTGTTCGTTCACTTATTTTGCAGGCTTTGGAGAAAAAATGATCAAGGGATTATAAACTTGTGGACAAGGAGGGTGATAGCATGACTGAAATGCCGTATTTATGGACTGAGGATGTGCTGTCTCCTCTGGGCGAAACAGGGGTTATGATCCGTTGTGGGGACACCATATCCGAAGCGGTACACCGGAGGGTGATGTCGGTATGTGCTTTGCTGGAAAAGAGCCAACTACCGGGCATCATGGAGTGGTTACCTTCGTTTGCATCGGTCACACTGTTCTATGATCCATTGATCTCCCCGTACCACGAGGTATGCGGGATGCTGCTTCATGAGTTGAACAAGATGGAAGAGGTAACGCTGGATCAACCCAGAACGATCATTATTCCTGTATGTTATGGTGGTGAACTGGGTCCTGACCTGGATTACGTCGCTACTGAGCATGGGCTTACGCCAGATGAGGTCATAGCTATTCACACATCCGGAGATTACCTGGTTCACATGATCGGATTCGCGCCGGGTTTTCCTTATTTGGGCGGATTAACGGAGAAGATCGCTACGCCCAGACGATCTACACCTCGGCTTCGGGTTGAAGCGGGAACGGTGGGTATTGGTGGCAAACAAACGGGAGTTTACCCGGTAACGACCCCCGGGGGATGGCAGTGCATCGGCCGCACACCGCTGGCGCTATTTCGTCCGATGGAAAATCCACCAATCCTGCTGGCAGCAGGGGATCGAGTTCGTTTTGCATCGATATCACTGCAGGAGTATCTGAAACAAAAGGAGGGCGAACGATGAGTATTGAAGTCATTCGCCCAGGTTTGTTATCCACCGTTCAGGACGAAGGAAGGACAGGATTTCGCCGGTATGGAATTCATCCGGGCGGGGTTATGGATACCTTTGCAGCCAGAGCAGCCAATGCACTGGTTGGGAATTCCCGTGATGCGGCTGTGCTGGAGATGACGATGACGGGACCGGAACTTCGTTTCCATGAGACTCTGCTGATCTCTTTATGTGGTGCGGATCTAACAGCAACTGTGGATGGTCTGCCTGTTCCACTATGGCGTCCGGTCGTGTTGCTTGCTGGAAAAGTGCTGAGATTTGGGCGATGCCGTTCCGGCTTGCGGTCTTATATGGCGATTGCTGGTGGAATCGCAGTACCTGAGATCATGGGCAGTCGCAGCACGGATCTTAAGACAGGTTTTGGTGGGTTTGAAGGACGTGCCTTGAAGGTGGGCGACAGGTTGTCTGCGGGGGAAGCTTCTCGTGAAGCGCAAGCGGCGTTGCGTGGATTAAGTGTAGAAGCTGAAAAGAACAACGGGCGGATGCATGCACCTGCCTGGTATTTGTCCAGCAGGGAATGGCCCGCCTACCATGCTGAACCTGTTATTCGTGTCATGCCGGGCAAAGACAGTGCAGCGTTTAATGAAAATAGCCTGGTACGATTCCATAAAGAACGATATGTGATCTCTCCCCAATCGGATCGGATGGGGTATCGATTGGAAGGTGCAAAGCTGGAACTCGGTCAACCGATGGATCGGCTGTCTGAAGCCGTCATCTATGGCACAGTTCAGGTGCCAGCGGATGGTCAGCCCATCATATTGATGGCCGATCATCAGACCATTGGGGGCTATCCTGTGATCGCACAGGTGGCCCGAGTAGATTTGCCGATACTGGCACAGGCTAGGCCGGGGGCACCGGTTGCTTTTGAACGGATTACATATGAAGAAGCACAGCAACTATTCCTAGAGCAGGAGTTGGAGTGGCGGCTAACCGATCAGCTGATTCGCAGGAGATTGGCAGAAATGGGGGACCATCAATGAACACGGTGGATATCAACTGTGACCTTGGCGAAAGTTACGGGGTGTACCGGATGGCGTCGGATGAGTCGATTCTGCCGCTAATCACTTCAGCCAACATCGCTTGTGGATTTCATGCGGGTGACCCGGCAACGATGCGGCAAACCGTACAGCAAGCATTAGAGCATCAGGTTGCCATCGGCGCCCATCCCGGTCTGCCGGATTTGCAGGGTTTTGGCAGAAGACGTATGGATATTACACCACGGGAAGCCTATGACATGGTTGTGTATCAGATTGGTGCGCTGGATGCTTTTGTCCGTTCATACGGGGGGCGTATGCATCATGTGAAGCCTCATGGAGCCTTGTATAACATGGCTGCTGAAGATAATCAACTCGCTGAGGGAATCGCCGAGGCGCTTTATAAGGTGCAACCGGAACTGTACCTCTATGGCCTGGCCGGAAGTGCGCTGATACAGGCAGCGGATCGCATTGGACTGCGCAGTGTCAGTGAAGTTTTTGCGGATCGAACCTACGGACCGGATGGGACTCTAACCCCACGCAGTCAGCCCGGGGCTGTCATTCAGCAGACCGAACAAGCTCTTGTTCAAGTGCTGCGCATGGTGAAAGAGGGAATCGTTGTGTCGACGGAAGGTACACCTGTATCCATAAAGGCAGAGACAATTTGCATCCACGGCGACGGAGCTCATGCCCTTGCATTTGCTCAAGAGATACGTACGTTGCTTGAATCTGATGGAATTAACCTTTCTGCACCTGGAGTTACTAGATGATTGCTAAGGTAACCGAGGGCCAGAGGTCGAACTATACGAGTTTGTAAGGAGTGAGATTAGAGCATGAAAACGATACGTAATTCGGCAAAGGCTGTCATTGTACAGGATGGACGTTTGCTGGTGATCCGGTTGGAGGATCAATATGGTGACGCTTATGTTTTCCCCGGCGGAGGACAGGAGAAAGGCGAAGAACTCAAGGATGCCGTTGCCCGTGAATGTCTGGAGGAGATTGGACAGGCGGTGGACGTGGGAGAATTGCTGCATATCCGGGAGTATATCGGAAAAAACCATGAATTTGCCGTGTGGGATGCCGATGTCCACCAGGTTGAATTTTATTTTGAATGCAGATTGATTGATGCGAAAGCTACAATCTTTGAAGGCTCCAGCCCAGACGACCATCAGGTAGCCGTAGAATGGATTCCGCTTGAAGAGCTGTCCAAGGTTCGCCTATATCCGAAAACAATTGGTGAGTTGTTACTGGATCAGGCGTCTTCACGTATTTATCTTGGGGATTTGAATTAAAAATTAATCCATATGGTCACGAAATGCTTCCTTTATGTACACATTTTTATAAATAACTTTTCCAAAACTGTCACGTTTACGAACCGGTTCATGGATTCACCATAGATGAGGTGGGTACACTATAAGTACAGGCTTATTACACCTAACGTAAGCTGACTGTACTTATACACGGCAGCGGAGTGGATAAAAAACCTAAGGAAACAAAACCTGCAAAGTTGAGGCGTCGACAGGTTTTGATTTGAACTTTAGCTTATCCACTCCTCAATTTGAAAGAACAGTAGACGTAGTGAAGGAGACGGAATCGATTCTGTAGAAGCGAAGCGTTCGCCTTTATCCCCGGATTTTATCCTATGAAATAGGATTTCAAAAAAATCTGGGGATAACAGCGATCGAAAGAACGATCCGTACCCGTAACGGCCGCCTACAAGGCTCTTCAAATATCCCCCAAATCGAAAGGAGCATGTCCCATGAACCAGACTGAATTGGAACAAAACATTGTAAAAGCATTGGAAAACAACCCTTTTTGCAGCTTCTCCACGGTGGAGAACGGTAAACCGAAATCCCGCTATATGGCGCTTTTCAACGATGGAATGAACATTCATCTGGCGACAAACCGCCGTACGCACAAGGTAGAGGAGCTGGAGAATAATCCGAACGTCAGCCTTTTGCTAGGTTATGAAGCGGGCGGCTCCAAGGAAGTGGTTGAGATTGAAGGAACATGCGAAGTGACGAAAAATGAAGGTTTACGCGAACAGGTATGGAATGATGAACTAAAAGCTTGGTTTGACGGCCCGAACGATCCCAATTATGTCATTCTGGACATTACCCCAAAACGGATTGAATACATCGGCAAAGATCATGAGCATCAGGTGTGGGAGCAATAATTTTAGATATTGAAAATCACCTTTTCTAAGTGGAAGGCCGTGCCGACTATTTGGAAAAGATATAGCAAACCGTGAACGCCAGAAGGCTTCACGGTTTTTTGATATGGGTCGATTCAGCTAATATGGATATAGATGTAAGCCACATGTAATATACGTTTTTAACAGCGTGAGTAAACTATTTTCATCCAAAAACATGCAAAAGATGTCGAAATCACGCATGTTATTGTAAACTGGGGTAGGTATGTGCGGATAACGTAAAAAATAATGCTTTTCAATGACTGAACATTGCGTTATGATTTGGAATGTAAACGGTACGCACAGATATGAATAGATGTTCATGTGAGATAAACTAACCTGGAATTCTGAACCATACGATCAGAAAATCAGTACGAACAACCCATGAGATCTTTCGCATTTCTGCGCTTATTCGTTTGCTCACTAATACATGATTCAATGTACATAACCGGGAGGGGTTATTTTGAGAAAGAGTAAAAAAGTATTATCAAGCCTGACTGCCGCTTTGGTTGCATTAAACGTGCTTGCGGTATTTCCGGTACCTGTATCGGCTGCGGACGCTACCAAGGTTAAATTGCGAATCATGGAAACAACGGACATTCACGACAACCTGATTAACTATGACTACTATTCCGACAAAGAGACAGACCAGTATGGTCTGGCGAAGACAGCTACGCTGATCAAAAAAGCCCGTGACGAAGCGAAGAACAGCTTGCTGTTCGACAACGGTGACCTGATCCAGGGTAACCCGCTCGGGGATTATGTAGCGAAGATTGATCCACTCAAAAAGGGTGAGACTCACCCTGTATATAAAGCGATGAACCTGCTCGATTATGATGCAGGAAACATCGGTAACCATGAGTTTAACTATGGTTTGGATTTCCTTGACATGACGCTGGAAGGTGCGAACTTCCCTTACATCAATGCCAACGTATATGTAGATGACGGTGACGACGATGAGACGAATGACAAGAACTATTTTACCCCGTATAAAATTTTAGACAAAAAAGTTACCGATGAGAGTGGCAAAGAGCACACCATCAAGGTGGGTGTCATCGGATTTGTACCACCACAAGTCATGCAGTGGGACAGCGCTAATCTGGAAGGCAAAGTCATTGCCAAAGACATTATCGCTACTGCGAAAAAATTCATTCCTAAAATGAAGGCTGAAGGTGCCGACATTATTGTAGCTATTCCTCACTCCGGTTTTGAAGATATTCCGCAAACGGATCTGATGGAAAACTCGGTATTGTATCTGAGCCAGGTTGAAGGCATTAATGCCATTCTGTTCGGACATGCCCACAAAGTATTCCCGAGCGCTGATTTTGCCGGTAAAAAAGGTGTAGACCTTGAAAAAGGTACAATCAATGGCGTTCCTGCTGTAGAGCCAGGCTTCTGGGGTGACCACCTTGGAATTATCGATCTGGATCTGGAACTGGTAGACGGCAAATGGAAAGTGGCAGACTCCAAAGTGGAGGCACGCCCAATCTATGACACAGCCAACAAAAAGGCTCTGGTAGATGCTGATCAAGAGATCGTTGATGCTGTTCATGACGAACATGAAGGTACGCTTGAGTATGTGCGTGGCCCAGTCGGCGAAACGACAGCTCCAATCAACAGCTTCTTTGCACTGGTTCAGGATGATCCATCCATTCAGATCGTTACCAATGCACAGAAATGGTATGTTGAAAAACATATGCAAGGAACAGAATACGAAGATATTCCTGTATTGTCTGCAGGCGCTCCGTTCAAAGCAGGCGGACGTTCAGGTGCTTCGTATTACACGAATATCCCTAAAGGCACCATTGCGATTAAAAACGTAGCTGACTTGTACGTGTATCCAAATACGGTACATGCCGTATTGGTGAATGGCGCTGAGCTGAAAGAATGGTTGGAATGGTCTGCTGGTCAATTTAACCAGATCGATCCGGCAAAAGGTGGACAGCAACAATTGGTCAATATGGACTTCCCAACATATAACTTCGACGTTATCGATGGTGTTACGTACCAAATTGATGTAACTCAACCAGCGAAATACGATGGCAAAGCAACGATTGTAAATGCATCAGCTAACCGGATTAAAGACCTGAGCTTCAATGGTAAACCGGTTGATCCAGCACAAAAATTCATCGTGGCAACGAATAACTATCGTGCTTCTTCGTCCAAACTGGCTAACCCGGACGGTAAACGTATCGTCTTGGCTGCACCGGATGAGAACCGTCAAGTGATCATTGATTACATCCGTGAGAACAAAACGATTAACCCGGCAGCAGATGGCAACTGGTCGCTTGCACCAATTAAGCCTTCTGCAGGTGTAACGGCAGCTGCACTTAACGATCTTGAAGTGGTGTTCGCGTCTTCCCCAGATGCCAAAGCATTGGTTGAAGCGAACCCGGCGATGTCCTTCATCGGTACGAACGATGATGGTTTTGCTGAGTATGGTTTGAAATTGACAGGAGAAGCAACAACGACTCCAGAAACAGGTACGGAGCCTGCTCCAACGCCTACGAAGCCAGACCCAACTCCAACTAAACCTACAACCAAGCCACAACCTGAGAAACCAGCAGGCGGCAAAGTGGTACATGTAGTGAAAAAAGGAGATAACCTCTACCGCATTGGCTTGAAATATGGTGTGGACTGGCGCAAGCTGGTTTCCGTAAATAAAATTACAAATGTGCACAATCTTAAAGTTGGGCAGAAAATCGTAATCCCCGCTTCTTAAGATTAATTAGCGGTAAATGAAGACCGACAGTCATCAGACTGTCGGTCTTTTTCATGCTATGCTGATACGTTAATGTATCAGTAACTGTCATAGTTGAAGTCATCAAAACAGTAGAGAAAAATTTGAAGACCCATGTTATAATATTTACAAACTTTGGGTATATACCAGTAAACATTAATGAGATAGAATCACAAACTGGCAAGGGGGTTCTACATGAATTGCAGTGTCTGCAGTCCAATTCATCCTATAGAGGATCAAGGTACCCTGTATATGCGTCCTATCTCCCCCGCTTTGTTGGAAACACTGCAAACGCAGGGAAGGCATGTCGAACATTCGGATGAGCTCATCTGGATGCATTTTTTGAATCTTGAATCTGTACAGCGTTGTATTGAGGATATTCTCAAGATTGAATCGACCCTCCCGGATAAATTGACGGTCCAGGTCACTCCACTGTATGGCCAGGCAGATGCTGATAGCTGGATTAGTCTCTCCATGCAGGAAGCTCGACTCAAACATGCTGATCTGGTTTCTATTATCCTGGAGCATCAGTTCAGCAGTCATATGCAGCCGATCGTAGATGCATCGGAGCAGATTATCGGATTTGAATTTTTACTTCGTCCTACTGAACAGGGTAGACCTTTCAGTGCGTATGAATTATTTGAAGTTGCACGGGATACCGGATTGCATTCTTTTCTAGATCGGACAGCACGTATTGCTGCCATTGAGACGAGTGCCGTTCTTTTACCGCATGGTGTCAAACGTTTCGTGAATTTCCTGCCTTCCTCCATCTATAACCCCGAATATTGCCTGACGCACACATTTGAGACGATTGAACGCCTTTCGCTAGACCCTAAGGATTTTGTGTTTGAAGTGGTAGAAACGGAACAAATTCAGCATATGTCCATTTTGCAGCATATTTTTGAGGTGTATCGTTCTCATGGAATGTCGGTTGCCTTGGATGATGTGGGGGCCGGATTCTCGACGATCGAAGTCATGAACTGGCTGGAACCGGATTTTGTCAAAATAGATCGAAGTCTCATTGATCATTGTGATCATGATTTGAACAAACAGCAGCAAATTATCGAGATTGTTGAGATGTCACGTCGATTTGGCGGGCGAGTACTTGCCGAAGGCATTGAACGAATCGAGGAATTTGAATTCTGTCGATCCGTGGGTATTGATTTGGCACAAGGGTATTATTTTGGTAAGCCAACCGCATATCCGCCACAAGGTCCCTACGGAAAAACCTCTGCGTGAATGCAATAAAATATGGATGTACCAACAAGTCACTTCGCATGATCGGAGTGGCTTGTTTGATATGCCGTGTAAATATTTTCATTCAAATAAATACACTCCTCCAGCCGATATATAGGATAGGCCTTTAGATTTAGATTAGATGGGTGTCTATATGTGAAACCTTATTTAATCAGGTTGGAGTGGTCCTACATAAAAAGAAAAAGGGCAGATTTATATTTGGAGGGGGAGAAGCAAGATGGGTCACATTCGGGGAAATGAGCAAGAAAAGGCAGCAACCAAGCCAGCCAAGCCAAAAGATAATAAACCGAAAAAGAAAAACAAAAAGAAAAAAGGCTTCGTCTGGAGCATAAGAAACAAATTATTGGTATCCTTCCTGGCGGTTCTGCTCTTGCCGAGTCTAACCATTGGGATTGTTACGCTGATTATCGCTGATCATACGGTGGAAGACCAACTAATGGATAGTGCCAAACAAAGTGTAGACACAACGAATTCAATTATTGGAACACATGTGGATGCGAAGATCCATGATATCAATTATTTTGCCAGTTTGATTGTGACTGACATGATTAAAGGACAAGATGAAAGCCCTGAGCTTGAGACGAAATTGAAACAGTATCTTGGACTGCATCCGGATGCTTTAAATATCTTTGTGGGAACCAAAGAGGGAGTCATGGTCCGCGGTAAAGAATCTGCGGGAAGTTCACAAGGGTCCGCTTATGATCCACGGGAACGAGAATGGTACAAGCTCGCGATGGAGAAACCAGGTACTCCAGTAGTGTCACCTGTGTCGAAGAATACGGATGGCATTGCAGTTGTCTTTGTATCCAAAACGCTTGATGATCAATCGGGTGTAGTAGGTCTTTCTCTGGATCTGACCGAACTGCGTGAGCAGGCTTCCATTAAAGTAGGCAAGGAAGGGTATGTCGTCATCTTGGATGCAGACAAAAATTATGTCGTATCCCCAACCGTGGAAGCTGGTACACAGGAGCAGACGACTACCCTGGATCCAATGTTCGAGAGCAAGGAAGGCGAATTCAGCTATATCTATAATGATGATCCAAAGAACATGATTTTCTCTACTAATGAGGAAACCGGGTGGAAGATTGGGGGTACAATGTTCAAAAGTGAAGTATTAAATGCAAGTAAAGACATTCGGATGGCAACCCTGTTGGTCATTCTGACGGCAACCTTCTTAACGCTGATATTTATTATCTGGTTTACACGTTCGATGCTACGTCCAATCAAACGTCTGCAGGAATCTGCTAGAGCAGTGAGTAAAGGTGATCTAACCGTGAAAATGGAAACAGGACGAAAAGATGAAGTCGGCGACCTTGCGAAGTATTTTGAACGGATGGTCGACAACCTGCGCATGATGATACTGGGTGTGCAGGAAACGGCAGAGCAGGTATCTGCCTCCTCGCAGGAATTGTCCGCCAGTGCAGATCAAACAACCAAAGCTATTGAACATTCGACGATGGCAATTCAGGAACTTGCCGAAGGTGCCGAGCAGCAAGTGAAGAGTGTAACGGATGGATCAGGACAAATGAGCCAAATGGCGGAAGATGTTCGCATGATGTCTGAACGCGTGCAATCCATTACAACGAATATGCGGCATACATCTGGAGCGGCTTATTCAGGTAATGAGGCTGCGGGTCAAGCAGTAGAGCAGATGAACAGTATTCAGGAAACGGTTGAACAGCTGGCGACAGTGGTTCAGTCCCTGAATGCACGGTCCGTTGAAATTGGCAGTATGGTAGATGTGATTGCTACCATCTCGAAACAGACTAATCTGCTGGCTCTGAATGCTTCCATTGAAGCGGCAAGAGCGGGTGATGCTGGTCGTGGCTTCGCAGTCGTAGCGGGAGAGGTGCGGAAGCTTGCAGAGGAATCGGGAAGCTCGGCTGCGCAGATCGGTGAACTCGTTCATAATATCCGTCAGGATATGGATGCTGCCCTGAACACTATGAATGCAGCTCAGACTCGGGTTGGAGACGGAATTCAGGCCGTGAATACGTCTGGACAATCCTTTGCACAGATTCGGGAGGCTGTAGAGGATGCTGTTCATACGCTGGATGATTTGTCCGAAACCACGAAGCAATTGGAGAGTGGTGCTTCCCACGTTGCCAAAGCAATGAACGATATTTCGATCGTGACCCAAGAATCTGCTGCGAACACGGAATCTGTCTCGGCCTCTTCTCAGGAACAGCTGGCATCTGTGGAGGAGATCGCTTCGTCTTCAGCACATCTGAACAGTATGGCGGAGCAATTACAAGGATTGTTGGGTATGTTCAAAATGGTGGAGGACACACAGAAGGATGGGGACAAGTCCTGACCATTAGACGATATCTTTTATCGAAGTCTCTATAGAAGTTAGAAGGAAATAAAGATAGACATTTCTCCTGCAGCCCTGTATAACTATAGCGTCTGGTTTATCGGCAATAATTGCGGTGTAATCATATCTGGCAGGCCATTCACATATCATGCTCCAAAACATGATGAATATAGCGGCGCAGGAGGCTTTATGACATATGTAGCAATTCTGATTTTTGTCCTGACCATCACATTGGTTATCTGGCAACCACGGGGGCTGGGTATTGGTTGGTCCGCCATGGGTGGGGCTTTGCTAGCATTGATGTGTGGTGTCGTTAGTCTGAACGACGCCTCTGATGTGGCATCCATTGTATGGAATGCAACGCTCGCTTTTGTCGGCATTATTATGATTTCATTAATACTCGATGAGACAGGTTTCTTCGAATGGGCAGCTCTTCATATGGCGAGGTTGGCAGGAGGAAATGGGCGCAGGCTGTTTATCTATTCCATTTTGCTCGGGGCGGCGGTGTCGGCTCTCTTCGCCAATGATGGTGCAGCGCTCATTCTTACCCCGATTGTGCTCGCGATGGTACGTGCATTGAAGTTTGATGAGCGCATGGTGCTTGCCTTTGTTATGGCTAGTGGATTTATCGCGGATACAACGTCGTTGCCGCTGGTCGTAAGCAACCTGGTGAATATCGTATCCGCGGATTATTTTGGTATTACATTTGTGGAATATGCGGTGCGGATGATCGTACCCAATCTCTTTTCCATCGTGGCGAGTACTGGGATGTTGTTCTTGTTTTATCGCAAAAGCATCCCGCTTCACTACGATATCTCTGCAGCACGTGATCCACGGGAAGCCATTCGTGATCCGCGGATGTTCCGCATCGCCTGGTTCATGCTGGTGCTGCTGCTCGTAGCCTATGCTTCCAGTGAGTTTTTGCCGATTCCAGTATCGGTTATCGTGGGTGCCGTAGCACTTTTGTTCGCCATATTGGCAAGAAAGAGCGAAGCTGTGGACCTGAAACGCGTGATCAAAGAAGCCCCATGGTCCATTGTCGTGTTCTCGGTGGGCATGTATATCGTGGTGTATGGACTGCGTAATGCCGGATTAACCGATCACCTAAGCCGCTGGCTTGATGCCATAGCAGACCATGGTCTGTTGGTTGCTTCATTGGGGATGGGCGTAATCGCAGCGGTATTATCATCTGTAATGAACAATCTGCCCACCGTGTTAATTAACGCATTGGCGATTCAGGGTGCACATACCGAAGGCATTGTGCGTGAGGCGCTGATCTATGCCAATGTGATTGGTTCCGACCTGGGTCCCAAAATGACGCCGATCGGTTCACTTGCCACATTACTGTGGCTGCATGTGCTGTCCCGCAAAGGAGTAAAGATTACATGGGGATATTATTTCAAGGCAGGCATCATCTTAACCATTCCCACACTATTAATCACCTTGGCCGGATTAGCGTTATGGCTATGGATTCTGGGTTAGTAAAATCGTAATTTACATTAACAATCATCATATGATCCAACTTATTGTAAAAAGCTGCTCTCATGCGCTGGTGCTACCAACCAGCTATGAGGCAGTTTTTTTGTTTCTTCTATAGAAGAAACAAATTCTCTTTTTACACAAAGGCCAGCCTTCTATAGTGCTGGCCTTCTTTTTTTGCCATCCCCCCAGGCTGAGGATTAAAATGCCTGTGACCACACCAGCGCTGACACAGCGCAGGGAACGGAACGATTGTGTAAACGCGAAGCTTATTCTGTGTAAGGATTTTACCTATAAGAAAAGATCAAAATTATCATTTGTTCTTGATGGGTAGATAAAATACGTAACGTAGTGGAGGGGACGGAATCGATTCTGAAGAAGCGAAGCGTTCGCCTGAAAGCTTTCTGTAAGAAAGCTGCTTCGGAAGCATAAGCTGTCTCCAAACTTCAACATTTAAAATTGTTGATCAAGGAAGTTTGGAGACAACAGCGATCGGAAGAACGATCCGTAACCGGAACGGCCACCAAAAGTATTAGCGACTTATTCATTATGTGATAAAAATCTGGACACAATACGGATTGAAACAACGTCCGTGCCCGAAGCGTCACTTCAACGCAATTTGTCACAGATGTATTTCAATCCATAGTAAATATTTTTAACATTGCGTTTACAAAACATTGATTTTGAGATGACATAACGAAACTACAATGAATATAGAGTTGATGGTGAACAAAAATAAAAGCAAATCGCCGTCACTAATTTGGGGGAGGAAAACAAAACATGTTTAAAAAGTTGCCGTTCATTTTGATGACCTTAACGTTCGTACTGGTGCTCGCAGCATGCGGATCGAAAAATGACGCTGGTACAGAGGGAAGCAATGGTTCCACAGGAGAAACTGCTACTGAACTTAGCGGTAACATTCTGGCTGTTGGATCAACAGCACTGCAACCTCTGGTAGAGCAAGCTGGACAAAAATTTATGGCAGTTGATGAATATAAGAACGTGATGGTACAAGTACAAGGCGGAGGTAGTGGTACAGGTCTGACGCAAGTATCCGAAGGACAAGCTACAATCGGTAACTCTGACGTGTTTGCAGAAGAGAAAATCGATGACGCAGCAAAAGTAAGCGAACTGAAAGACCACCAAGTGGCTGTTGTAGCAATCGCTCCAGTAAGCAACAAAGATGCAGGTGTGCAAGATTTGACGAAGCAACAACTGATCGACATTTTCTCTGGTAAAATCACGAACTGGAAAGACGTTGGCGGTAAAGATCAAGCCATCGTTATCGTAAACCGTCCTAGCAGTTCCGGTACTCGTGCAACATTCGAGAACTTTGCACTGGGAACAAAAGTGGAAGATATCCAAGGTTCTATTCAGGAAGATTCCTCCGGTACAGTTAAAAAGCTCGTAGCTGAAACGCCGGGCGCAATTGGTTACTTGGCTCTGTCCTACCTGGATGACAGCCTGCAAGTTTTGAAATACGAAGGTGTAGAAGCAACAGTTGAGAACGTAGAAGCAGGAACTTATCCGGTATGGGCTTACGAGCACATGTACACCAAAGGTGACCCGGATGCAGCAACAAAAGCATTCCTCGACTACATCCTGAGTGACGAAATTCAACAAAACGACGTGACGGAGCTTGGTTACATCCCAGTATCCGGCATGAAAGTAAAACGTGACGCAGCAGGCACGGTGACTCAATAATCTTTGAACTTGCGCATACAGCGAGAGAGGCGGACCCAGGTCCTGCCTCTTTGCGCGGTTTGCTCTGGATTAATCCCATATTTTGCATGAATTCTACTATAGAAGGATGGTTGTTATGGAACAGACCGAAGGGGGAACGGTAATGAACAACAAGTTGAAACCGCGCCGGCCCTTGAGAGAGAAGCATTATTGGGAAGAGTGGACGGGACGGATCTATACGTCGATTTGTGTCGTTTTCCTGATCGTTGTCATGTTTTCCATCGTTTATTTTGTAGCGTCCAAAGGCTTGTCGACCTTTTTCCAGAATGGCGTAAGTTTACGCGAATTTTTATCCGGAAAAACGTGGAACCCAACGGGGGAACCCGCTGCCTACGGAGCGTTGCCGTTCATTACCGGTTCATTCATAACAACATTGCTTGCAGCTCTGATTGCAAGTCCGCTTAGCTTGTGTGCAGCGCTCTTCATGACCGAGATTGTACCAGGTAAAGGTAAAAAGATATTGCAACCTGCGATTGAGCTGCTGTCCGGTATTCCTTCCGTTGTGTACGGGTTTATTGGTCTCAGTGTTATCGTTCCTTTATTGCGCAGCATGTTTGGCGGAGCCGGCGTCGGGATTGCAGCCGGATGTTTGGTTCTGTCTGTTATGATTTTGCCTACCGTAACCAGCATTATGGCAGATGCGCTGTCTGCACTGCCGAAAGGTCTGCGTGAATCGTCCTACGCACTGGGGGCAACCCGCTGGCAAACGATCTACCGTGTCATTATCCCGACGGTTCTTCCAGCTTTGCTGACAGGGATTGTACTTGGTATGGCTCGCGCATTTGGTGAAGCTCTTGCCGTACAGATGGTCATCGGGAATGCACCGCATGTACCGACATCATTGCTCGAATCGGCTTCAACGTTAACGAGTGTAATCACCCTGAGTATGGGTAACACCACGATGGGATCTGTTCATAATAATGCACTGTGGAGTATGGCGCTTGTCCTGCTGGTGATGACCTTTGTCTTCGTCATTCTGGTTCGCCTGCTTGAAAGGAGGAACCGGGTATGAAAATGAAGGCTAAAACGGTAGATAAAGTTGCTACATCCATTATCGTTGTTCTGGCCCTGTTCATTGTTGTTCTCTTGCTCGGTTTGCTTGGCTTTATTCTGGTACGTGGGATTGGGCAGATTAACTGGCACTTCCTGACCAGTGCACCACAGTTGCTCAAAGGTGGAGGCGGGATTGGACCGCAATTATTCAACTCGATATTCCTGCTTGTTCTGACCTTGATTATTACCATTCCGTTAGGGTGGGGCGGCGGTATTTATATGGCTGAGTACGCCAAGCCGGGCCGGATTACAAGTTTTATTCGACTGGTTGTCGAAGTGTTATCCTCGTTCCCATCTATCGTTATTGGTTTGTTCGGACTTTTGTTAATTGTTAATACATTTGGTCTCGGGTTCTCCCTGTTATCGGGTGCTATGGCCTTGGCTATATTCAATCTTCCACTTATGGTGCGGACAACGGAGCAAGCGTTCCGGGCCGTTCCAAAAGAACAGAAGGAAGCGGGTCTTGCACTCGGGTTGTCCAAATGGAAAATTATTACCTCCATTCTGCTGCCTGTGGCATTGCCAAGCTTAATCACGGGTACGATCCTGGCATCTGGCCGGATCTTCGGTGAAGCAGCAGCCCTGATGTTCACAGCGGGTATGAGTAGTCCACCACTGGACTTCACGGACTGGAATCCAACGAGTCCAAGGTCGCCGATCAATCCATTGCGTCCGGCAGAGACGCTGGCCGTGCACATCTGGAAAGTAAACAGTGAAGGCATTGGCCCGGATTCCAAAGAAGTAGCAGCTGGCGCTTCAGCCGTGCTTGTACTTCTCGTACTGGCGTTCAATCTGAGTGCACGCTGGATCGGTCGGGTGGTTTACCGCCGCATGACAGCTTCGAAATAAGGAGGAACCAACATGGCCATACCTTTTGGTACGGAACAGTTAAGCATATATTATGGGCATTTTCAGGCAGTTAAGCAGATCAGCCTGACTTTTCCCGAAGCCAGTGTAACGGCACTCATTGGACCATCCGGCTGTGGTAAATCCACGTTCCTGCGGTCGCTCAACCGAATGAACGACGAGATTGCCGGTTCCCGTACGGAGGGACATATCTGGATGGATGGCAATGATCTGAATGAGCCAGGCACAGACGTGATCAAGCTTCGCCAGAAGATTGGCATGGTGTGGCAGAAGCCGAATCCTTTCCACAAGTCTATCTACAACAATATCGCGTTTGGTCCCCGCTACCGCGGTATCAAGAACAAGAAGGCACTGGATGAAATTGTGGAAAAAAGCTTGCGCCGTGCTGCGCTCTGGGACGAAGTGAAGGACAGACTGAATGAATCTGCCCTGGCCCTTTCGGGTGGACAACAGCAGCGGCTCTGCATCGCCCGCGCGTTGTCGGTTGATCCGCAGATTTTGCTGCTCGATGAGCCGGCATCTGCGCTTGACCCGGTATCAACGGGTAAGGTGGAGGAGTTGATCTCGGAGCTCAAGAAGGAGCTGCGGATCGTGATTGTTACCCATAATATGCAGCAGGCGGCACGCATCTCGGATTATACAGCTTATTTTTATCTGGGAAGCATGATTGAGCACGGGGATACGGAACATATTTTCACCAACCCGGACAATCGTCTGACACAAGAATATATTATGGGACGTTTCGGTTAATTGTTATATTGGATGGAGTATGAGATAGAGATAGATTTATAGAGATAGAAGGAAGCATAACACTCGGGCGAAGCAGTTCGGGGGTTATGCTTTTTTACATAATCACGTATATGGAATAGTTTGCCAAAATAAAAACAATCATGCTACGATATTCGTGAGCACCACCTTTAATTTGATAAGAGAAGGAGATGTGGATCATAACTACCCATAAGATTTCCCATGACACCATGGCAACTGAAATTATCTCGCATTATTCCATAGAAAAACCTTCGGTTTCCTTTATCCGACATAATGAAAATCTAACGTATCAGGTGGTTGATAAATCAACCGGACAGAAGTACCTATTGCGTATACATAAAGCCGCTTTTGCAAGCATGACGGGGATCCAGCATACACGACCTGCACTTGAAGCGGAGATGAATCTACTTCATGAATTACGGGCTACCAGCCCATTGCGAGTGCAGACACCTGTGCGAAATACATCGGATGAGTGGGTCACCGTCTGGTTGAACCAAACTGGAGAAGAGATCTGTTGTACCGTTCTGGAATGGATTGAGGGCAGGGATATCAAGCAGGGAGAACGTCTGACAACAGCGCAGATTCATGATATGGGTGTACAGTTGCAGACGTTGCATCAATATGGACGAAGACCAAAGGAAGCTCCCAAGCCGCAGGTGGGTTCACAGAAGCCTGAAAGCGGACAGCAGGTGAATGACCGTGAACAGCATGCTGAAAGGGCGATCAACTCAGAGATGTATACCGTTAGCGATCGCCCTGCCTTAAAGCAAACGGGAGTAAGACCAGCCTATGGCTCGATCAAAGAGAATCTGGTCATGTTGGAGCAATTGGAGGAAGGCGTTAGACGTGGCATCTTTACTCCTGAAGATTTCGATCTAATTCGCGAGACGTTTGAGAACATTAACAGGCAACTCGAAACGTATCCGCATAATGCTGAGACATGGGGAGTGATTCACGGCGATATTACCCGCGGTAATCTGTTAGTTACGGATCAGGGCATATCTATGATTGATTTTTGTTTATACGGTTATGGCTACTATCTCTTTGATGCCGGAGGTGCAGCTCTTATTTTCAATCGGGAGGAACGGGATGTCTTCCTATCGGGTTATACGGAGCAGATGGGACCACTGACGAAGCGTGATATTCGGTTAATGGAAGGATTCATGCTGATTTTTACGTTCGGCTATTTCGCATTCCAGATGGAGAATGAATCCAGGTACGAATGGATGAAAGAGCGAATGCCTCTTATATGCAGCAAATTTTGCAAACCATATCTACAGAATGAGAGTATTTTCTATGAGTTATAATTTGTGATTTCTAGTGGGTGGGTAGCGCTATGAAGAACATTCGTGCAAAGAGAGTTGCATCGAAGGGGCAGTCTGGTGGCTGGAAGCATGCCGGATTGCTGCTTAGCGGAGTGGGCATATCCAATCTGGGTGATTTCATATATATTGTGGCGATTAACCTGATGGTATTGAATATGACACAGTCCCCAGCGGCAGTCGCAGGGTTATGGATTATCTCGCCGATTGCTTCGGTATGCACTAAGTTTTGGTCAGGCAGCCTGATTGATCGTTATGATCAGCGGCAGTTGATGATTGGTGCCGATATGCTAAGGGCAGTGTTGGTAGCAACTCTCCCACTGATGTCCAGTCTATGGATGATGTACGCAGTGATGTTTCTGATCAGCATGTCCTCATCCATATTTGCCCCTTCCTCTCAGGTATACATTACCCGGCTGGTACCTGCTGAACGGCGCAAGCGCTTCAATTCCTTACAAGCCCTGATCAGCTCAGGGGCATTCATTACCGGCCCGGCAGTTGCAGGAGTGATGCTGATTTATTTATCTCCGGAGGCAGCCATTTATGCCAATGCGGCTTCTTTTGCTGCTTCTGCGTTGATTCTAGTGTTTCTTCCCAAACTTGGCATTGGAGAACAGAATATAGGGACGGGAAGCAGATTGACACCTCGGATGATTGCCCAGGATTGGAGAGCTGTGCTGACCTTCAGCCGGAAGTCGGGCTACGTGGTCGGTATATATACCCTATTCCAGATTATTCTGGTAGTCGGCATGTCGCTGGATGCTCAGGAAGTGGTGTTTATCCGTCAGGTGATGAACCTGCCTGAATCGCAGTACGGGGCATTAATGAGTATCACCGGAATCGGTTATTTGGCAGGCTCCATGCTGGTTTGGGTGTTCGCCAAACGTTTACCGATCCGTCACATGATGGGTGGCGGTGTACTTCTGGTTGCGCTGGGTTATTTCCTGTTCGCCCGTTCATTCTCGTTTGAGCTGGCGGCGGTTGCCTTTATTCTGCTCGGACTGTGCTCGGCACTGGCGAATACGGGCCTGGTTACCTTTTATCAAAATAATATCCCTGTCGATCTGATGGGGCGAATGAGCAGTGTACTTGGACTGGTGTTAAGTGTGCTGCAGGTGGCCTCCATTTTGATTGCAGGGGTAGTGGCAGAGCAGTTGTCACTTCGTATGGTATATACAGTTGTATCTGGGGTTATGCTGCTGGCTGCGTTGGGATTGTGGGTGACGAGCATGCTTCCTTCCCGAAGCAGGTATTACGATGAACCGGCGAAGCCTAAGGCGATGGTGGGGTGACAAGCAGAAACACAACAATTCTAGTACAGAATAATGGTTGCCTGAATACCCGAACCGTTCTGTGGAACATAACATAGATAGTATTAAACACAGATATTGGCTAATAGAAAATGAACAATGTATACGCTTTCGAGATGAAACGCATTAACACATTCATGTGATGAAAGTTTACAATTCGTTAGTTTAACTTGTGTATAAAATGGAAAAAATCAAATATTTACAAAGAAATCGTTAAGTTTGTTGACACTGATCTTCCGGTCGATTAATCTTAATGAGAAAGTATTAAAAACTTCAATTATCGTTCTGGTACAAGATCGGAATGGTTCCATACAGCGAATGATAGCGAGCGGGAGAGACCTGGGCATGCCGAGTAAAATGGCAGCTGTCAGGCACCGAAGGAGCAAGCTGCTACGCACCCGGCGCAGCGGTTAATCTCTCAGGTAAATGTACCATCGTTGGACGCAACTCTGGAGAGTGCGCGATATGCGCCACCCAAGGGGTATATGGTCAAGCAGCACGGTGTGCGGGGTGACATCACCCGTGAATACAGGGAATGCATCAATCCGCCGCGCTTCTTATCATGAAACTCTCAGGTATCGAGGACAGAGAGAGGGCCTAGGGCCTTCTTCTGTCCTTTTTTGATGTCATCATTCAGTAATAAAGGAACATTATGGGTGTGCGTCTGGATGAAAATGACGATTATAAATGGAGGGTTTGCGATGCGTTTTAAAGACGTTTTTTCAATTATTGGTCCGTCAATGACAGGTCCATCAAGTTCACATACGGCTGGAGCGGCAAGACTGGGGCGAATTGCCCGTCAGTGGCTGGGATGCACGCCTGAACGCGCCCGATTAACTCTGTATGGCTCGTTCGCCGATACGTATCAGGGGCATGGTACGGATCTTGCGTTGATCGGCGGCCTGCTTGATTATGTAACTGATGATCCACGTATACCGGATGCAGAACAATACGCAGAGGAAGCGGGTATGGAGGTAGAGTTTTTTACAAGTGGCCTGCCTGCTCCTCATCCGAATACGGTCAAGATTGAACTGTGGCACGGAGACCGCCAATGTTCACTAATCGGTGCATCCATCGGCGGTGGTAGTGTATCGGTGCATGCATTGAATGATTTTCGTGTACAGATCAGCGGAGAGTTTCCCACACTTGTACTGCGCCATTCGGACAAAGCAGGGGTGCTCGCTTCGGTAACCTCCACAATCAGTTCGTCCGGAGTGAACATCGGGTACATGCAAGTGGATCGGAAAGCCCGGGATGGTGAAGCATTGACAGCGATGGAGATGGATGGTGTGCCGAATCCTGAGATGCTGAACCGTCTGCGGTCACTGGATCATATGCTGGACATTCGCGTGATTGATTTGAAGAGAGGGGTCGAGCCTGATGCGGTTTAAACATCTACATGAACTGAATACCATCTGTACAGCAGAATCCAAAACCATTGCCGAGCTGATGATCGAAGAACAGGTTCAGGAGACCAATATCCCGGAAGCGGATGTTGTACGGCAGATGTCGGATTACTATCAGGTGATGAAGGAAGCTGTACACAAAGGGCTGACAGAAGATACGACCTCACGTAGCGGCTTGACTGGCGGAGACGGCAAAAAAATGGCTGAGTACATTCGTAAAGGCGAGACTTGCTCTGGAGATGCCTCTGCACTAGCTATGGCGTATGCTCTATGTGTATCGGAAGTGAATGCCTCCATGGGCCGGATCGTAGCGACACCGACAGCCGGATCTTGCGGCATCATTCCGGGTGTGTTTATCAGCTCCCAGGAGCGTTTTGGATGGAGTGACGAGCACCTGGTGAACGGTCTGTTCTGTGCGGGAGCGATCGGTTATGTCATTGCCAACAATTCATTTATCTCCGGTGCCGAGGGCGGCTGTCAGGCTGAAGTGGGTTCTGCCATCGGCATGGCCGCTGGAGCTATGGTGGAGCTGCGTGGAGGAACGCCGGAGCAAGTGGTTCATGCGGTTGGTCTCGCGTTAAAAAACACATTGGGCCTTATCTGCGATCCTGTCGCAGGCCTCGTGGAAATCCCTTGCATCGTGCGTAACGGACTGGGTGCCGTAACCGCGTTGGCTGCGGCCGACATGGCGCTGGCTGGGGTACGAAGCGCCATTCCGTCTGACGAAGTCATTGATGTCATGTTGGAAGTGGGCAGTGCGATGCCGAGCAGGCACCGTGAAACAGCCCAAGGTGGGCTTGCCCAAACACCGACAGGACGGAAAATGATGGAGAAGCTTGCCAAACCGAAGGCGAAACGTGCAGAACCTGAGGCTGAAGTTGAGTCTCCTGCTGAAAATGAACCAGAAGCCAAGGCATAACATCCGTAAACGAATATGAACTGAATTTAACTCGTGGAGTCTGGATCATTAACGGTAATGATCTGCGCCCCTCATGATATGAAAGCTGATATGAATTCTTCCTGGTGAAGAAGTGTATCGGCTTTTTTTGTTGTTCCATCAAAGAAAAAATAAAAAGGTATTGACGTTTATATATCGATTAGATATATTATGTATTGTCATATAACAGTGCGATATATAAGACCGAGAATAAGTTATACAACTTAAGGAGATGGATATCATGAAAAGTGTTTTTCAAACGAGTCTTCTGTTTTTGAAAAATGGAGCTACAGTGGTCGGGTTAATTACAGCCGTACTGTTCCAGGTTTTTTTTAATACCATCTGGCTTAGTGGGTATGATCAGGTGAATGCACGGATGAATCAGCTTGCTGTGACCATCGTAAATGAAGATGGGGCTGTGGCTGAGCCAGTGGCAAAGTCTCTTGCAACGGGTTTGAATTTCGTGATCAAACCATCTGAATCAATGGAAGAAGCCAGACAGATGTTAACGGACCGGGATGTATATATGATTATCGAGATTCCATCCGGTTTCATGCAGCAGGCGGGAGATTTGTCGAGCCCGGTGGCAGTGAAGTATGTAATGAATGAATCCAACGTGGCTACCGTAAAAAGTGTGATGCAGACCGTATCCGCACAAGTTACAGCGACGTTGAACCGTGAAGTACAGCAAAACAGCATTCGTGGAGTATTGGATCAATCAGGTATGGCTGCCGATCAGGCGAATGCGCTGGCAGTGGGGTTATCTTCCCGTGTGGAGGCAGAGGTGGAACGGCTGAATCCAGTTCATAACTTTGCCTTTTCCATGGTACCGATGTTGATTGTGACCGCTACCTTTACAGGTGCAATGCTGCTTGGCATGAATCTGCAAAAGGTTTCTGGTGAACTAAGTAACAAGGCAGGGAAATGGGAACGCTTTTGGGCACGCAATATCATCAATGTTGGTGCTGCATTAATCGTATCGCTTGTTGGAGCGGGGATGATGCATGTTATGGGAGTATCATCAGCAGATGGATGGTGGATGTTATGGCTATTTCAGTTGTTGATTACTCTATCTTTTCTATTCGTGGCGCAATTGAGCTTGTTGCTGCTTGGAAATGCTGGAGCATGGTTAAACAGTGCATTGTTGCCTCTGCTGATGTTGTCATCGGGCGCAACCATTCCGCGCGATGTCATGCCTGACTTCTATCAACAGATCGGTCATTATCTGCCAGCAACCTACGCGGTGGAAGGCATGATGAATCTGGTGCTTGGCGGCGATGGGATTAGTCATGATGTTCTGCTTCTGGTGGTAATTGGAGCGGCGACGTTGCTTCTGGGAGCTGTGTGCACGTGGGTCAAACGTTCAGGTCCTGCACAATCCGGCATACCTTTGGAGTCCAAGTCTGCTGCGACACCTGTCGCTCTGACTGGAAACCTGCCTTCACCTGATCGTGGATAACATGGATAACGATAAGCCCCCTTTTGCCGGATAAGCCGATCCGTGGACGTCTGATGATGTTGAACGTATAAGGGAGGATGTGATACGTTAAGAGCAATTGGAAAGGAGCGGTACACCGATGAACACGCAGCATGTCATCCTCGGAATACTGCACAATCAGCCATGTTCCGGATATGAGATCAAGCAGTACTTTGAACAATATTTTTCATTTTTCTTCGATGCCAGCTTTGGCACCATTTATCCCACACTTGCGAAGATGGAAAAGTCAGGGTTATTGACCAAAGAATCCGTTAGACAAGAAGGGAAACCTGACAAAAATGTGTATACCTTAACCCCGGAAGGGTCTGCGGAGTTCAATACCTATTTGATGAGTCCCCTGGAAGCAGAGGTGTTCCGTTCTGATTTCCTGATGCGTCTGTATTTCGGAGAGCTGGCGGATGAAGATACTGTCGCAGGGTGGGTCCAGTCGGAGCTGAATCGTAAAGAATTGCTGTATGCCGAGCTGCAGCGCCAGATGAAGCAATTCGGCGAACAGATCTCACCTGCACAGCGTTTATGTATGCAAGTGGGGCTTGTGCAATATGAAGCTACCATCCGATTGCTCAAGGAACAGCTGACCGCGCCACAGTAGCTTTCTATAAGTATCCGTGTCACTAAATCAATTGAAGATCAATTGAAGATACATCCATAACGCAGAAAAGCGCTCTACAGATCAATAACAGATCTGTGAGCGCTTATTCGGCGTTGCTTTCAATGCGTTGGAATTGCAAGGATACAACAATATTAAGATGCTACGCGATATCTGTACTTAGTACAGCATATCCATATGCGGGCAGCTCAACGGCCAGGATTCCCTCTTCCTTGGCTGTACGATAATTCTCCCCAAATAACTCCGTCCACTCCCCGGCACCTGCTTCCAACTCGACGATAGCTGTTTCTTCCGAACGATTAAAGAGGACCAGAATACGCTCCTCCTCATCCTGTCGTTCCATCACAAGCTGGCTTCCGCCTTCACGGGCCTGCAGGAATCGAATGCTGCCTTCTGCACGCAGGGCAGGATGGGCATGGCGCAGTGCTATCAGCTTCTGATAAAAGGTGAACAGCTCGCGATCCTGCTTCGTCTCATCCCACTCCATACATTTCCGACAACCGGGATCATGATCGCCGTCCAGCCCAATCTCGTCCCCGTAATAGATACACGGGGTACCCATATAAGTGAATTGGAACAGCGCGGCCAGTTTCATCTTCCGCTGGTCGCCCTCACATAAGGTGAGCAGCCGTGGTGTATCGTGGCTGTCCAGCAGATTAAATGCCACTTCGCTGGCTTGCAGCGGATAGCGGGACAGCTGTCGACCGATCGAGTTCGCGAACTGTGCGGCGTGCATGACATCTTTTACAAAAAAGCGATTTACGGCTTCCGTAAATGGATAGTTCATCGAGGCATCGAACTGATCGCCTTGCAGCCAGGAGGAGGACTCATTCCATACCTCACCCAAGATATAGGCATCCGGATTCGCAGCCTTGACCACTCGGCGGAAGTCGCGCCAGAATGCATTATCCACTTCATCCGCGACATCCAGCCGCCAGCCGTCGGTGCCGACTTCCTTAATCCAGTATTCCGCCACCTCCAGCAAATACGCCTTCACCTCAGGATTTTCCGTGTTCAGCTTCGGCATATGGGCTTCGAATCCAAAGGTTTCATACGTAGGAATGCCATCCTTCACGTCCAGCGGGAATTCATGTACATGGAACCAGTCCTTGTATTTGGACTTCTCCCCGTTCTTCTGCACATCGACAAATGGAGCAAACGTCTTCCCGGAATGATTGAACACCGCATCGAGTAGTACCCGGATTCCGCGTGCATGGCACAGTTCAACAAGCCGTTTGACCGTATCTGCATCACCAAAATGCCGATCTACTCGTAGATAATCTTCGGTATCGTATTTGTGATTGGTCGTTGCCTCGAAGATGGGTGTGAAATAAATGGCGTTAATGCCCAACTCTTCAAAGTAATCCAGATGGTCGATGACGCCCTGGAGATCACCGCCGAAGAAGTTAAACGGGGTCGGCTCACCACCCCAGGGTTCCACTTTCTCTGGATCGAGGTCCGGGTTGCCATTTGCGAATCGTTCAGGGAAGATCTGATAGAAGATCGCATCCTTCACCCACGCAGGCGGTGTAAATACAGCTCCGGGGTGGATATACGGAAACTGGAACATGTGACCAGGATCGTCGGGTTCATGCGTTTGGAAATCCGTTTCGGTCATCCAGATCTGTTCTGTGCCACTTTTCAGCAGGAAGGAGTATTTAAGACGGTGATACGGAGGCTTTACTTGCCCCTCATAATAATCGAACATGGAATCGGATGTATATTTGGTTAAAGGAACCAGCTCTTTGGTGCGATCCCAGGCGTATTTGTCCCCAGTCAGGGCATGTACCTCGGTTAGATCATTCTTTTTGGCACGCAGACGCAGACGAATGGTATCCTTATCGTAGGCATAGGCCCAGTTCCGTTTCGGTTGATGATAGATGGCTTCCAGCAGCATGTTGAATTTCCTCCCGTCGTATACACACGTAGTATGTGAGCAAGTAGCCGCATTCGATGCAAATCAATCTCGGGATGAATGCCACATGCTTATGTTGTTGAATCAACCTCTCAATCCCTGCATGAATTATGCGAAGCGGATGATTAAGGTATAATTTAAAATAAAAGGATATCAATGGTCGTGTGATCATCATTCGTACATTTTATATAAACAAGATACTTCATTATGTTTCAAATATATAATTAACCCAAAGGGTACAGAAAGGAAACGAATACGCGCATGAAAACGAAACTGTTATACATTGAAGACGATACGGAAATTGCCACATGGGTTAGGGCCGACTTGGAGGAGCGTGGATATGAGGTGGTATGGCTCGGAAGTGGTGAAGGTGCGGCTGAAGCTGCCGGGGGCTGCTCGTTGGTTATTCTGGATGTCATGCTGCCGGGACTGGATGGATTTACGGTAGGACAGCGACTCAAAAAGGAATATCCTGAAGTGCCTATTGTCATGCTCTCAGCCAGAACGTCCATTGACGACAAGCTACATGGGCTTGATTTTGCCGATGATTATGTAACCAAGCCATTCCATCCCGATGAACTCGCCGCACGGATTGAAGTCCAGCTTCGGAAGGCGGGAACAGCAATCTCGGCCGATACCGTGGTGAAACTGGATCACTTGTCCATCTACGAGAAGGATCACCGAATCGTGAATGAGGAGACGGGGGAAGAAATTATTTTATCAGGCAAACAGTTTCATATCTTTGCCTACTTGCTCAGGCATATGGGCATGATTCGAACCAAGGAACAGATCTACGAAGCCGTTTGGAACGAACCTTATCTGGACGGGGACAAGACATTAATGGTACATATCCGGCATCTGCGCGAGAAGCTGGAGCGTGATCCGGCGAATCCGACCATCATTCAAACCGTTCGCGGTGTCGGGTATCGTGTGAAGAAGCCATGAGCAAAAAAGCGACGATGCGCGATCCATCCGATAGGGATAGAGGAGTGAAACGTAGCCTTCCAGGCAAACGGAAAATGCGTTTTGGACGGACCTTGATGTCCCAATATATTCTCCTGATCTTGGCAGCGGTTTTGTTTGTGCCGGTCGTTCTCCCCATTACATCCATCATCTATGTGGTGGTGGTGAACAATACAAATAAAGACAATACGGCACCTTATGGCGATAGCACGAAAATCAGCAACCTGTGGACCCGGGAATCCGAGAAGCTGGATGGGGCGACCTCTGAAAAAATCAATCAGCGTATGGCACAGCTGCACCGCAAATATCCCAAATCTTCGATGTACCGCGTAGACCAGAATGGTGAAACGGCATTTATTCTCGCTGGGGAGGACGTTGATGTATTGGAATCCACCGTGGATGGAACAACAATGACGACATTGAGGTGGACGTTGGATCATCCGAATACAGAGACCCGGATTCCTTCGATATGGAATGCAAACACCACCCTGGAATTTATGAAGGAAGCCTCCTATCGTGATCCGCTAACGGTTGTTTCTTTTGTGGGTGGAGATAGCGAAGACAAGGGACAAGGCTTTATGGTGATTGAGGTTCCAAGGTATCTTTTGCAAAAGCCGCAGAACAACTGGCCTATGGAACTTTTGTATTTGGGTGGATTGATGATGATCATCTTCCTGTTATTTATTATCATGTCGATCCTGTTCTTTGCGCGAATTCGCAAGCGGCTCATCCGTCTCCAGACGGCGATGATCGCTACGGGCAAGGAAGGCATTCCACTTCCTGTGGAGATTCGCAGATCGGACGAGATTGGACATCTGGAGGAATCGTTCAACGAAATGGTGCATCAGTTGACAGACAGCCGTCACCGGGAGCGGGAGGAAGAGCAGCTTCGCAAACGTCTTGTCGCGGGATTGTCGCATGATCTGCGTACACCGCTGACTGTCATTCGTGGACATATGCATTCCCTTCACAAAGAACCACTAAGCACGGCTGCGGATACTTCATTGCGTCGTATGGAAGCCAAGATGGATGATTTGAGTGGATTGATCGATAACATGTTATCGTACAACCTGCTCACCAGCGGAAAATATACATTGAAGCTGGAACAGAAGGACGTCCTGCGAATCGTCAGAGAAACGGCAGCGGCCTGGTATCCCGTTTGGGAGAAAGAGCAGTTTGAGATTGATATCGATCTGCCGGAAGAGCCGTTGATCTGGCAGGTGGATGAGCAGGGATTACGTCGTGTTCTCGATAACCTGTTTCAGAATGTCATCCGTCATGCAGCGAGTGGAAAATATATTGGCATATCGACAGAACAGATCCATGGGGAGAAGGCTCTTGTTATTCAGGATAGGGGCCCAGGATTCCAGGAAGATTCGGATACCAAGGGAACAGGTCTGGGGTTATCCATCGTGGATCTGCTGATTCGTGAGATGGGGCTGCGGAAGAGGGTAGACAGCTCTGAGAACGGATTGCGGGTCTGCCTCTATAGCGGCGGGGGAGCTGGGAAGCCAAGGCCCTAACCTTTTTTTAAACTAAACTTAAACTTCAGCCGACTTCAGCTTTAACCTTGGAAGGTTACGATGATATCCGAGGTGATTAAACAGTGACTGATAACATTATTCAAACCGCTAACTTATGGAAAACATACCGCGACCGTGCGGCGGTCCGTGAACTTGATCTGCATATTAAAAAGGGAGACATTTATGGCTTCCTTGGTCCCAACGGGGCTGGCAAAACAACAACCATTCGTATGCTTCTTGGCTTAATCAAGCCAACCAAAGGTGTCATCCGTATATTCGATAAGGATATTCGCAAGGATCGCATGGACATTCTGCGACGTGTAGGTTCGTTGGTTGAATATCCGTCTTATTACGGACATCTGAACGCGGTGGAGAATCTGGAAACCTTGCGCCGAATATTGGGTGTGCCAAAATCGAGAATTGCCGAAGTGCTCTCCATCGTGGATCTGACCCGGGATGCCAAACGTTCCGTAAAAGGTTACTCGCTTGGTATGAAACAGCGTCTGGGGATTGCAAGTGCCTTGTTGGGTCAGCCGGAGCTGCTGATTTTGGACGAGCCGACGAACGGTCTTGATCCAGCGGGTATTCAGGAGATCCGGGAGCTAATTAAACGTATGCCGCTGGAACACGGTATCACCGTGCTGGTGTCCAGCCATTTGCTGAGTGAAGTGGAACAGATGGCGAGCCGGGTTGGCATTATCCGCGAGGGGAAAATGGTCCTTCAGGATACGATCGCCAATCTGCATAGCCAGACGGGTAGCTCCATTCGATTGACCGTTTCCGAGCCGGAAGAGGCGATGAAGCTGGCACGAGAGCAGGGACAATTCGGTCAACGTGAAGGAGCGGCGCTCACATTCCCGTATATGGATAATAGCGCGATTGCATTGCTGGTCCGTCGATTGGTTGAGCAGGACCATGCGGTTTATCGTGTGGAAGAGCACCGTCAATCCCTGGAAGACTTGTTCATGCGGGTCATCGGTGAGGGGGCAACGGTATGACGGGCCGTGCGTTATCGTCCGACTGGCTCAAAATTCGTGGCAAAGGTATCTGGTTTCTCGTTTTTCTGGCACCCATTGGACTGACGGCGATGCAGGCTTTGAACTTCGGACTTCGTTTGGGCTATCTGAAAGAACAGTATGGGAATCATCTGTGGGAGGGTTTGCTGGACAATGTGGTTGTTTTTGTACCACTTGCCTTGATGCTGGGGGCGACGATTCTCAGCTCGATGATCGCAAATGTTGAACATGAACAGGGATCGTGGAAGCAATTGCTGGCGATGCCGATCACGAGACCTGCGGTGTATCTGTCTAAATTCCTGCTCGCTTGTTTGCTGCTCATTATCTCCTGCTTGTTATTAACAGCGGGAACTATTGGTCTGGGACTGCTGCTTGGGTTCGACGCTGGTGAGATTCCCTGGACGCATGCAATCAAGCTGGGTTTACTGCCACTGGCTGGCGCACTTCCGGTGTTATCGCTGGAGCTATGGCTTACGATGGTAAATAAAAATCAGGCTCTTCCCGTCACTCTTGGGATTGTACTCGCAGTAATGGGGATGTTCGCACTCAGTATCTCACCATACTTTCCGCTTGCTTGGGCACAGATGGCTTGGATCAGCCCCAAACCATTCGTATACGCTGGTTTGGGTGTAGGGGCGGGGCTCCTAATCATGTTGCTGGGTATGGTGCACTTTAGCCGGAAGGATGTGGCCTAAGATGAGTTTTGCAACAACCTATTTCCGAATCCTGTCCTCTGAGCGACTCAAAATGGGCAAATCACCTATCTGGCTTCTGATTCTGCTGAGTCCGGTAATCGCACTGCTGATTGGGCTGCTATCCACACCATCAGGTCAATGGAATGTGCTTATGGGTTCAATGGTCTTTCTGCACGGTTTGTTATTACTGCCCATCCTGACCGGCGTATTTACGTCTTTCGTCTGTCGTTTCGAGCATGCGGGGGGAGGCTGGAAGCAAATGCTGGTGCTGCCGCTTACTCGGAACGGCGTATATGCAGGCAAACTGACCATCGTGATTCTGCTTCTGGCAGGCACACAATTACTGTTGTTAGGGTCCATCCTGCTGGCAGGTATGATCCAGGGCATGACGGATCCCATCCCATGGGGATTCCTTGCAGGTAAGCTGCTGTTGGGACTATTCGCTTGTGTGCCGCTCGCTGCTCTCCAAATGTTCGTTTCCTTGGTATGGAGCAGCTTTGCCGCACCGCTGGCATTGAATTTTGCGTTGACCGTACCAAATATTCTGATCGTGAACTCGGCTACATTTGGCCCGTATTATCCTTGGGCGCAACCGATGATTCTAATGACCCCGTTTGAAGGTGGGGGATTCGGAGCTTATAATGTTCCACTTGGGACGATGCTTGCAGTAGTCGGGGGCAGTGCAGTTCTCTTTATTTTAATCGGAGTTTTATATTTTAGAAAAAAAGAAATTTAATCAATCTTTATCAAGGCTGATCAACATTGAATAAAGATCTCGTTCAACCACCATACTCTGAGATTTACGTATGGTGGTCGAGCGGGATTTATTTATTTTCTCACCCAGCCATCATGAATGGTAAGTTCCCGAATTACTTTTGCAGGTGTTCCAGCAACCAATGTATTGTCAGGTACATCTTTGGTGACAGTGCTCCCCGCAGCGACAACTGAATTTTTTCCAATGGTTACTCCCGGGAGGACTAACACTCCGGTACCGATCCAGACATTATCTTGAATGGTGATTTTTTTGGTCATGTTGCTTCCATCATCAAGCGAGTCAATTCGGTGATAGGCGCTATCGAATATACTGGTTCTTGGTCCAATCATGACATTATTACCAATGGTGATCTCGATGTTGGCTGCTATCCCCACACCTGCGTTAATCATGACGTCATCCCCAATGGTCAATCTGGCCCCTTTTACAACCGTTAGTTGCGTCCCCCAGGGTTTGCCTATAATATTGAGTCGTTTTCCCACTCGGAGATCACCAAATTTATTCAGATACACTTTGCCTCTTATTCGAGGCAATAATCCAAAGGAAGATTGAATTTTTCCGAATAAAGTAAGCCCCCGTACTTTGTGATAAGCATACTTAACCCTGATAGGTAGCATGATATCCATCCTCTCCATAATTAGCGACGTCCCGTTGAGAAATCAGAATATGATAGGTCCATTATCACCTGTACAGACACCCACGTCCTTTTGGTATCGATTATAGCTTATGTGATACAAATTGTATCTATTTTATTGTAATTAACATCCAACCATGGAATTTCAAATCGAATTGGTCGGTATACAATTTCATTAATGGTTTAATTTATATAGTTTAAAATTTAACTTTTTTATATAACGATATTACAATTTTAATACGAGATTGTAAGCAAAATGAGATTGGAATCTAGTAAAATAAAAAAAGCTGTTTCTAGGAAGGCTTACATGGTTATTCGAGGGTAGGCCCATTTCTCTGAAAATTATATTTTTTTGGTTGTTAGATGAAGATATAGGCTAAGAAAAGAGGGGTAAGCCTTGGATATTAATAAAACGGAAACCCTGAAGCGCATTATTTCTGAGGGAAGTTCTTACCAATCATTGTTTTTTAATCACCCAGATGCCATATATGTGATGGACATCCATGGAAATTATATTGATGCCAATCCCTCGATTGAGAGGATTTCAGGGTATACATTTGAAGAACTCCGTAGTTTGAATCGAGATAGGATTTGCCCTCCCGAGAGCGAGGAGTCACGTAAAGAATACATTCGTGAGGTGCTGGCTGGACATTCAGTCAGTAAGTCGATCACATTTTATCATAGAGACGGTTCTCTGAAACAGGCTGAGATTACCTATGTACCCATAACGGAACAAGAAGAGATCGTGGGGATATACGGAATTGCCAGGGATGTAACCGAGATCGTAGAAGTGGAACGTAAATTGCATGAAACGCAGGAGAAATATCAGATGTTGGCGGATCATGCCCAGGATCTAATCACCACAAGTTCGATGGACGGCAAGCTGCTTTATATTTCTCCTTCCGTCTATTCGTTGCTGGGATATCGTCCGGAAGAGGTGACAGGGAAGTTCCTGAAGGATTACTGTTATCCTGGGGATTACCCTGAACTTCTGGAGATGTCGTCGAGTGGGGATGGTTGCAAGATGCGAGTTCTTCATAAGAAGGGGCACTACATCTGGATGGAAACGCTGGCGAAGCCTGTAGCCGGAGAAGAGGGCAAGAATACTCAGATTGTAAGCGTCAGCCGGGATATAACCCAGCATAAAAATGCAGAAAGACGTCTTAGAGAGAGTCGTCAACGGTACAAGTCTCTGTTCGAACATAATCCGGCAGCGGTGTATTCGCTGAATCTCGAAGGTAAATATACTGCAGTGAACCGCAATCTGGTCAAAATGCTGGATGTGCCTCGGAGCAAATTGATCGGGCAATCCTTTCTTTTGCATCTGGATAAAAGTGAAGTGCACGGCGGGCAGGCATACTTCGAACTGGTGAAGCAGGGGAAGCCCCAACATTATGAAACTCGGATCGTGAATTCCGGTGGCAGGAAGGTTGATGTGTCTATCATTAACGTTCCAATCATTGTGGACCAGGAACTCGTGGGTGTGTATGGGATCCTGTCTGATATTACGGAGCGTAAGGATTATACAGAGCAGATCCAGGAGCTCAGCAAACAGCATGCCCTGATTCTTAACTCTGTTACAGATGGCATCTATGGATTGGACGCAGATGGCATCACCAGGTTTATGAATCCGGCTGCTGCTTCCATGTTCGGCTACGAAGCGGAAGAGTTTGTCGGCAAAAACTCGCATCCCATCATTCATCATTCACGTGCAGATGGCAGCTATTTTCCAAAAAAAGAATGCCCCATTCATATGACGGTGATGGACGGGCAGCGTCGTACAGTGAAGGAGGATGTGTTCTGGCGCAAAGACGGAACCAGCTTTCTGGTGGAATACCAGGTTACACCGATTATCGATGAGGGTCAGATTCGTGGCGCCGTTATCGTGTTCAATGATGTGACTGGTGATCGCGAAATTGTGCGCGCCAAGGAAACCGCTGAACTCGCGGCACAGGCCAAGTCGGAATTCCTGTCGATGGTCAGTCATGAAATTCGCACACCAATGAATGGAATCGTAGGCATGACTGAATTGCTGATTGGCACCGATTTATCGGAGGAACAGCGAGAATATGCCGAGATCATCCGTGAGAGCGGCGATGCACTATTGAATATCCTGAATGACATCCTTGATTTCAGTAAATTGGAATCCGGAAAAATGGCTCTGGCCTACGAACCGTTCTCGCTGCGCATCATGTTGGAACAGGTTGCGGAGCTTTTCTCCCCTAAAGCGGAAGAGAAGCAATTGAAGATCCGATATCGTCTCAATCCCGACATTCCTGAGTTTATGGTGGGTGATGCGATGCGTATTCGGCAAATTCTCGTCAATCTGGTGAGCAATGCCTTGAAGTTTACGGATCAGGGGAGCATTGATGTCACGGTGGATATTATTCGCGGTAATAGACCGGAATCGAGTGTGCTGGACTTTGCGGTGAAGGATACGGGAATCGGCATTCCAGAGGATAAGCTGGATCAGTTATTCCAGTCGTTCTCTCAACTTCATCCTGTGATTAACCGCAAATATGGCGGGACAGGTCTTGGATTAGTCATCTCGAAGCGACTCGTGGAGATTATGGGTGGCAGTATCAGTGTGGAGAGTGAAGATGGAAAGGGATCAACTTTCCGCTTCGCTGTGCCTGCCACAAGTGTAGATGCGACTGCAGAGCAATCTGCACGTCAATTCAGCCATGATCGAACACGACAGGGGGATAAGGTGGCGATGCGTATTCTCGTTGCTGAGGATCACCCGGTAAACCGGAAGATTTTATCGGAGTACCTCGAGAAGCTTGGTTATCAAGCAGATGTATGCACCAATGGCGTTGAAGCGATCGAAGCCATTTCGCAAAATGCCTATGATATTGTCCTGATGGATCTTCAGATGCCTGTTATGGATGGACTCAAAGCGACAGACCTTGTACACCGATTAATTCCGCAGGAGCGTATTCCAGCTATTATCGCGGTAACCGGAAATGCCAAACGTGAAGACAAGGAAGCTTGTTTGGAGATTGGGATGCGTGATTTCATCAGCAAACCAATAATGCTGAGTGAATTAAAGCGGGTATTGCAGCAATGGGGGCCAGCAGATGAACCGCAGCTTGCACCAAGCTGAAGACTCGTACTCCCAAGGTGGATAAAAACAAACAAACAAACACAAAAACGCCAATGACACTTCTGTATCAGGAGGTTATTGGCGTTTTTGTGTTTCTGCCTATTTTGTTATGGACCATCCTTGAGTGGCTGAACTGGTCAAACCAGGGTAAGACGATTGATGTTGCCTGACAAAACTTCACAGGAACGCTCGAATTTCTCACGTTCAGATGCATCCAGATTTAATTCGATAATCTCCTGAATCCCATCCCCACCAATAATGGCTGGAACACCTGCACAGACGTTGCTCTGTCCATACTCACCATCAAGGATCGCGGAGACAGCAATGATCTTGTGTTCATCGTTGAGAATCGAACGGGTTATATGTGCGAGTGCGTTACCGATTCCGAATTGGGTGGAACCTTTACGAGTGAAGATTTCCCAACCGGCGTCTTTCGTTTTGCGGGCGATATCTTCCAGGTCCAGATGTTTGAAGCGTTCCTTGTGCTGCTCCATAATGTGCATAATCGGTTTGCCTCCGATGGTGACATGCGACCATGCGACGAACTGGGATTCCCCATGCTCCCCGAGAGCATATCCGTGCACGCTGCGTGGATCAATGGAGAAGACCTCTGACAACAGCGTTTTGAGCCGGGAGGAATCAATAGACGTACCTGTACCGATGACTCGTTCACGTGGAAGGCCGGACAGCTTCCATACCATATAAGTTACTATGTCAACCGGATTGGCCGCGACGACAAAAATTCCCCGGAATCCGCTATTCATGATGGGAACAACGATATCTTTGGCGATGGACTCCGCTTCTTCCAGAATATCCAGACGAGTCTGCCCTGGCTTCGGATTCGCTCCGGCAGTCAGGACAATGACGTCCATGCTGCTGCAATCTGCATAAGTGCCAGCGTATACCTTCGTGCGGTTATGTGTGAAGTCCATGCAATGGGAAAAATCCAGCGCCTGTGCAACCGCGCGATCATACGTCCGGTCAACCATCATAATTTCTCTGCATATCGATTGATTAATCATCGAATACGCACAACTTGAACCGACAAGTCCCGCCCCGATCACCGCTACTTTACCTGATTTGCCTAACACTGCCGTTCAGCCCCCATTTACATTTGATTTATCCGTTCATAATGAGACTTATGTTAAGTATAGTCCTTTATTTTATGCTAATAACTGCTTCTACGTTACATAAGATAACACATGGAAAAGCTGTGCAGCAATGATTTCCTCTGTCGCGGGAGCGTATTGGAGTGACGGAGTTAATAAAATTGACATGAATAATTCATTTTCATAAAAAGTGACGGCGTTTGCACCAACGAATTTCGACATGACAGCATTCATGCTCATTGTCGGATGAAGGGTTATTTTTACGAATGAGGCAACTGACAAAAGTTCTTATGAATCCGCAGAAACAGAAGAAAAGCGTCAAAGGGATCTGCAAAGAGACTGACGAATACATACGGACAAGCAAATGAAAAATGCGTACTTGATCTATGAGACAGGTTGACCCGATCCGATGACAGTTCCAGAAGGGAACGCTGAAGCCACTACCTTGTATTCAAAAAGACTTCATTCCGGGAGGGAATAATAATGATTGAAGAAGCAGGAGCAACGACGGAAACGGCCAAGAGCCTGGGCATTGGTGCCAGTACTCTTCGTAAATATGCGGCAGCGCTTGAGGAACAGGGGTACCGATTCGAGCGTTCCGCCAACAAATCCAGATTGTTCAAGTCGGACGATATCGAGTGCATCGAACGTCTGATGACAGAACTTAGGGAACATAACCTGCCACTTGCAGATGCTGTGGTGACCGTACTGACTCCAGACGTGCCTGAGATGGTAATGGAGGATGCCTCAGAGACGGAATGTGCGGCAACAGTGATGCCCGCAATATTTCCTGAGGGACCTGAACCAACTGGAGCATTGAGATCTTATGAAGGTCTGGGACAACTGGTGAGTGAAGTGACATACGGTGCTGTCGGCCAGCAGGATGATCAGGTCCAACTGCTGCAGCATCGGGTGGACGAACTGGAGTTAACGCTGCAACATCTGGCGGATACCCATCTTGCTCTCCAGGAGCAGATGGAGAAGCAGCGCCTGTGGATGAATGAGAAGCTGGAAGAGGAGCGTGACCGTGAACTGGTCACCAATCTGCGCAGCTTCCAGGGAAGAAAACGCAAACCCAAAGGAACATCGCTTCGAATGTTGTTCGGGCTGCTGCCCAAAAAGCACAAAGAAGCCTGAGAACCCGGCCTATGCTCGTCGTGATTTTGCACAGGTAGCTTGATATAATGAGCCCATACAACAACAAGACTGGCTGCTAATCTGCCCTGCATAAACGGAGAACAGGAGAGATCAGATAGCTGGCGTGGGAGGACCTGTGGAGCTGCGACGAAGCTGGCAAAGACTGCTCGGCCTATGGACTGATCGTCCCCGGAGGAAAGGTACGAAGATCGCCGGGCGTTATACGATATATGACTTGCTTGGTATGGGAAGTTATGGACTGACATACCTGTGTAACGATGAACAGACTGGCAAGGATGTAGCGTTAAAAGAATCCAAACCCAGCAAGGGTAGACTCGCTGTACAGTTGCTGGACAGGGAGGCGGATGTGATGAATCGGATGGATCATCCGGCCATCCCTAAGTTGCTGGATGTGTTCACATACCGGGCGCGCAGTTACATTGTCACCGAGTATATCCTTGGGGAGACACTGGAACAGTCCATATTCGAGCAAGGCCGCAAATATACGGAACAGGATTGTCTGGAGCTGGTAAAACAACTGCTAGCTCCCATTGTGCATGTTCATGAGCAGGGATATATTCATGGGGATGTCCGTATTCCAAATGTCATTTTACGTGACGGGCAGGTGCATTTGATTGATTTTGGCCTGGCGCGGCGCATGGGGGAGCCGTTGTTGCCTGAGCTAAAACGGCGGATGCGTGAATTGCCCGAGCCTGAAGATGAACCGGCTGCACCGGACCAGGATTTGCAGGATATCGGTCATTTTCTTTTGTTCATGCTGTATTCCGCTTACGAGCCAGAGAAGGGCCGCAAACCGGCCAGTTGGCAGGAAGAACTCAAGCTCACGCCGGAAGTTCGCCACATGTTGGAACGGCTGCTTGGACTTCGTCCAGGCTATGAAGGCAATGGGCTGGAATTACAGGCGGATATTGACCGTGTGCTGATAAAATTGCGATGAAGAAAAAAGGGTGTTTTGCTAACCGTGAGGACGGCTGGCAGAACACCCCTTTCAATACATATATCATGATTTAGCGTCAGTCTAGCTGGTAGGAACATTTCTGTTTGGAAATAGTAGTACCAGCTTAGCTGGAGCTATATTTTCTGCTTTTATAGTAACCGGAGCCATGGCGGCTATCCCGGTGTTTTGCATCTGAAGATGAATATCGTCTGTAGTTGCGTTTGCCAGAGGAACTGCTATACCGTTTACGGTGCGAAGAAGATTTGGAATCCAAAAGTTTGCCTAACATTTTCCTGAGCATGAGGTTTTCCTCCTTTCGACTTCAGCCGTTTTAAGCATATACGGGGCTTCGATTGGACGGGTTTCGGATTTTTTTAAGGGGGATTGTATTCATTAGACAGGGGCTAGGCGTATAATAGGATGTTGAGGATTACACGGAATTTTTTATTTTGAGCATTTCGCGTTACAATAGAAGACAGGATGAGATTTTAACGGACAGGAGTAGTTGTAATGATTACGTTGAAGACTAAAGAACAAATAGAACTTATGAAGAAGGCCGGAGAAATTCTTGCCGCATGCCATAGAGAAATAGCCGGAATGATCCGTCCAGGGATCACGACACAGGAAATTGATCAGTTCGCAGAAGCTTTTATGAAGAAAAATGGCGCTACACCGGAACAAAAAGGGTACAACGGGTACCAATTTGCGACATGTGCGTCGGTTAATGATGTGATCTGTCATGGATTTCCGGGGAAATATGTACTGCAGGATGGCGACATCGTTACGATTGATATGGTCGTGAATCTGGACGGCTGGCTGGCCGATTCCGCGTGGTCGTATGCGGTAGGTCAGGTGACTCCAGAAGCACAACATCTGCTGGAAGTCACCAAAACATCCCTCTATAAAGGGATTGAACTAGCTGTGATCGGGAACCGGATCGGTGATATCTCCAATGCGATTCAGACGTATGCGGAAGGTGAAGGTCTATCTGTTGTCCGTGAATTTATCGGTCATGGAATCGGCGAGAAGATGCATGAGGAACCACAGGTTCCTCACTACGGCCCACCACACCGTGGTCCACGTCTTAAAGAAGGTATGGTTATTACGATTGAGCCGATGCTGAACATTGGTACGTACCGTAGCAAGCTGGACTCAGATGGTTGGACAGCACGTACTCAGGATGGAAGTCTGTCTGCCCAATATGAGCATACGATTGCCATTACAGCAGATGGTCCTGTCATTCTGACTGCTCAATAATGGCTCCCGATGTCTCCAATGTGATGATATTTGCATATTTCAAGGCGGCCCACGTTTGTGATCCGCCTGTTTCGGTTTAAACTATTTAGAGGCGATACACATAGAGCCGGTGGTGAATGATATCAGCTGACAGAGGGTTAACCCTGGTCCACTGGCAAGAAGGAGGTCATTTTGGTGTCTGAAAATAAACAGATCGTACTTGCGTCTCGTCCCGAAGGTGCCCCATCCAGAGAAGACTTTAAATTCATTGATGCACCGCTTCCTGAACCGGAAGCAGGACAAGTCCTGGTACGTACGCTATATTTGTCTGTAGACCCATACATGCGGGGCCGCATGAAAGATACAAAATCCTATGCTCCCCCCTATGCGTTGAATGAAGTGATCAAGGGAGGAACGATTGGGCAGGTGGTGGATTCTTCGGAACCCAATCTGCGCAAAGGGGATTTAGTATCCGGAATGTGGGGCTGGCAGCAGTATGCAGCCGTAAATACGGGAGACATTTCCCTGATTGATACAGAAGAGGCTCCAATTACGGCTTACCTGGGTGCGCTTGGCATGACCGGTTTGACCGCTTATTTTGGCATGGAAGACATCGGTAAGCCGAAGGACGGCGAAACGGTAGTGGTGTCGGGAGCAGCAGGAGCGGTAGGCATGATTGCGGGGCAGATCGCCAAGATTGTAGGTGCGCGTGTAATCGGGATTGCAGGTTCTGACGAAAAATGTGCTTATCTGAAAGAAAAACTGGGATTCGACGTGGTGTTAAACTATAAGCATGAAGAGGATATGTCTGCTGCCATTGAACGGGCTTGCCCGGCTGGCGTAGACGTTTATTTCGACAATGTTGGCGGTGAAATCTCCGATGCGGTACTGCGTCATATTAATCGGAATGCACGTATTCCGCTCTGTGGGCAGATTTCGTCATATAATCTGGAGAAACCGGATATCGGCATGCGCCCGCAGACGTTACTGTTAACCAATACAGCGTTGATGAAAGGTTTCCTGGTGGGTGACTATGCCAAATCCTTTAAGGAAGGCCGAGCTAAATTGGCGAAATGGATCAAGGAAGGCCACATACAGTTTGAAGAAAACATTGTGGAAGGTTTTGACCAGACGCCGGAAGCATTTATGGGCCTTTTCTCTGGAGATAACCTGGGCAAACAGCTTGTAAAGGTTGCGGACCCTGAATAGATATAGAATCCCTTGAACATATGCCAGAACAGGAAAAGACACGTTCCGCACGGTGAAGTGCACAGAACGTGTCTTTTTAGTTGTTAGGATGTTGCGATGATGCTAAGATTCTGCAGCAACAACTTCCTTATAGTGCTTGTACATATATACCCGCCAGCGTACGATCATGCCGAAGGCCAGAAGGAAGAACAATCCACCCGTTTGAGGAATACTCACATAACGCTGAATGACTTCATGCAGGATTAGACGTATAGCCAGCAGTCCGAGCAGAATGAAAGCGAAGCTTCGTGAACGTGTGGCAAAAATTTCTTCGTTAACTCGTTCAAAACGGGTACTGCGAATGAGGGGATACGAGAATATAAACCAGCCCACCAACAGCGCGATAAGTGCCCATAGAAGCGGAACATGTGTCTCGGGTACTACAAACATGAGAAAACCCGTACTCATTCCCAACGGGGGAATAAGTATTTTGCGAATGGTTACCGGACGGTGGCTGGCTTTCATTCGAATAAAAATGGCAAGTAGGGCCATGACGAGCATACCCAGAGTTGCACCGATCTGAAGGTAAGACGGACTGATTTGAGCCACGTAAAACTCCCTCTTTCTGGAATAATATGTTATCCGGACATCCGGAACATGATGCGAATTACCGGAATTTTCTGTTTCTATTATATCACAAACGAAGAAAGCCGATAGAATGCTTAGTGTATCATTTACCCGGATTGTATATAGAGGGTCCATTTGAAAAATTTGTATTATTGTACCCAGTGTGAGGCGGTTTATTCGAGTAATATACCGATCATAGTAATACCTTGGAACAGAGCAAGGAGGAATACGCTTCATGAATAGAAATCACAGGCCGCTCACGGTATGGACATTGGCTTGTCTGACCGTGGTATCAGTGATTCTGGTTATCCCATGGATTTTGTGGCAATCACAGGCACCGACACCGCTTAACATCATGATTGTCGACAAAAGTAAACCGGACTTGTCCTATGTGGGGCATAAGGGACTGGTATGGATTCTGAATCAGCAGAAGATTGTCCAACAGACAGGGGAACATTATAAGTATGAAGAAGACTACTACGGGTATGATATACAGAACGGGATCTCCCGGATTGAGCGGACATTGCCGGATGAGGTGACAGACACGGACCTGATCTATCTGACGGCGAATCATCATATATCATCTACAGATCCGAATGAACGTATACAAGGCAAAGCCTATGAGGGTCTTACGATATATGATGCGCACAAAATTCGTGAAGCGGCAACCAAAGGCGTAACGATTGTCACTGAGTTTAGCGCCTTGTCGAATGCTGTTTCGAACATGACAAGAGAGCAATTATATCCGATTTTGGGCATGAAAAGCAGCGGATGGCAGGGGAGGTCGGTATCGGATCTGCAGAGCTTGGATGAAGTACCACAGAGGGTGCGAATGAACTATGAGCGTAGGGAGAAAAAGGAGTGGCCCTATCATGGAGCAGGTATTGTATTGGTTCATGAGGATGGACGGGTGATTGTACTGAAGCAAGGCCGGGATGTAAAGACCGGTGACATAAAACTCGCCTTTACACAGGAAGGTGGGAAATGGAGTGGAATTACCGAGAACATCCATTACAGCGAATGGTTCGACATCATTGTGCCCGAACAACAAGCTACTGTACTGGCCTGGTATAAGACGGACCTGACGGAGAATGGTCAGCAAAAACTGATGAACGCAGGTATTCCGGCGGACTTCGCTGCTCTTATCCGGCATGAGGGCTACAATCGGACGTATTATATGGCAGGATCCTTCGGAGAGCTGGAGCATTATTCGTTCTGGCGCCGTATCAAGGGATGGGATGTGGTAAAAACGAGGCTCACACCGGATCAAAAGGGCGTTCCGGATCGGTTTTACTGGAAAGTATACGTACCCGTGATGAAGAAGATTTTGCAGGAAGTCCAGACAGGGCAAGCACCCTGGCAATAGAAAAACCGTTCCTTCGGTAGCGGGACGGTAGGATACATAAGGAGGGCTGCAGATGATCTGCAGCCCTCTTCCATTTTGCATCGAGATATATCAGGCTTTATGAATGAAGATGTTGCAACCCATTCAGGAAAGCGGTCACGGACAGTTGCAGGCTCTCATCCGGGTCAAAGTTCATGCCGAAGCCCCCCTTCTCACCCATGGAGGCAAAGCCGTGGCAAAGACTGCGTAAACCGCGAACGGCATGGAGTGCTTCCGCTTCACTTAGCGGATAAGGCTGCAACAGGCGGAGCAGCAGATCCAGGGCAGCTGTACTCTCGACAACGAGTTGCGGTTCCTGACGGTCTGGGGCATGGAAGAAGGCTTCGTACAGCCCTGGGTGCTTGCGGACGAAGCCGATATATGCGGCAGCGACCTCCTGAATGGCTTCGTCGCCCGAACGGCCGACAGAAGCCTCAGTTAATGCACGCCTGAGCTGCTGTGCGGACATCAACGCCATTTCCTGGCGAAGCCCGGGAAGACCGTTGATGTGGTTGTAAAGCGACGGGGAGCGCACATCCAGCCGCTGGGCCAGAGCGGCCAGTGTTAGCGAATGGAATCCGTCGCTGTCGGCAAGCTGGGTGGCGGCGCTTAACAGAGCGCCGCGATCCAGCCCTTGGCGGGGGCTCACAGATGCCCCCCGGCAGGGCGCAGCCGCTGCTCCGCGTCTGCCGTAGCTGCGCGCATGGCCGCGCCGGGCTGACGCAGCATTCGTCCGTGCCCTACAGCAAGCACGGACGGCTCCAGCTCAGCCAGGCGCTTGGCGCTGGCAAGAGCAAGTTCACGGTTCCACGTCGCCAGCGCGGGGAACGGAAAGAGCGGGCGTAGGCGGCCGGATACGGCGAGGCCGCCGTGCAGCTGATACGCGTCGCCAGCGATGAGCACGCGGCTACGCGTATCCATGAAGGCCATATGGCCCGGCGTATGGCCTGGGGTAGCAATGGCGACCAGAGATCCGATCCGGTCGCCGTCATCGAGCAAGCGGTCCGGCCGGGTGCGGATCGCTTTGGGTACACTGCCTCGTACCGGAGTCTGTGGCTCGCCGGGAAGCAGGGAAGCGTCTCCGGCCAGTAGCGGGGCATCCCGTCTGGAGATGCAGACTTCGGCTTTAGGCAACGCGTCCTTAAGACCATCCAGTGCACCAACATGGTCGCCATGGGCGTGAGTCAGAATGATTTTGGTAATCGGTTTGCCTAGGGATTGTGCGGTAGCCAGAATCCCCTTGAGACTGAATGGCATTCCGGCATCAATAAGAGTAAACCCATCTTCTTCTTCAACAAGATATACGTTCACGGGGAAGAGGCGTGGAAGGAATGAAACTTGGACAACATCATGCTCACGTGTAATTCGCATCATTGAATCCTCCTTATAACTAATGTTATTAGTAATATAACTAATGTCATTAGTTTTTGCAATACCCCCTGTTGATATGCTTAAAAAACAGGATATTTTAAGCTCCAAAAATACTTTACAAAAAAAGCGTTTTCAAAATAGGAATAACCGATTATAATAATCTCGTAAGCCCTTTCATATGTCTATCTTATTGGAGCCTTTCGCGAAGCGATTGGCTCACTTTTTTTGTTCTGTTCCCTTAAAACACGGATGGAACTCAACCTTTTTACTTAGCCTATGAGGGCCTGGATATACTGGTATGACAAGGGGAATCAGGTTTTCTAACCCCCAAGTTGAGAATGTTGACAAACATAACTGTTATTCCTATAATAACAGTTATACTTACCTTGGATTGAATTTTCATCGGTGAACGATATGCCGGGAAGGGAGTAAGTAATGAACAGTGAATTTACCATTGCTGTGCACTGTCTGGTCTTTCTGTCGATGAAGGATGAGTGTATGGCTAATAGTGAAGACTTGTCTCAAAGTGTTGGTACGCATCCAGCCAGAGTACGCAAGGTGCTTAGTGTACTGCGGAAGCATGGATTCCTGACAACCAAAGAAGGTGCCCACGGTGGATATCTGCTCAGCCGTAAGAGTGAGGAAATCAAGCTTGGAGAACTGTACAGACTGGTAGCAGGTGGATCTCTTGGTCCCAGCTGGTGTTCGGGAGAATCCGGTTCAACGTGCGTTGTTTCTTCCAATATGCAGGATGTGATGGGAAGCATCTACGATGGAGGCGAAGAAGCATTAAGCGCTTATTTTGACCGTATATCCATTGAGGATGTGAAGCATCGTATCGGTAATGGGGAAGAATGTTCCTTGTCTATGGAACCCTTGTCCATGAAGGATAGATCATGACAGATTTGATCGTTAATAGATCTTCATGATCTGCCTTGGACTGCTGCTGTCAGGCATGGTGGACAGGCTATATAAGGGCGTTTGCTCCGGTTGTAGGAAGGATCCATTGATGTTTCAGGCGATTCCGGGCATAACGTGAACACAGATGGAAGCGATCGTCTGCGCTGATGTTATTTTCGGAAGGTGAGTACTCGGTAGAGTTTGGCCTTGCGAATGTAAAAAAATAGAAAAGAACTTGGGGAGTGGAACGCATGTCCAGCATTGAAAACAATGAAACACTTCGCGTGATTAACGAACGTCACGCTGTCAAAAAGTACGAAAATGGTTTTGTTATGCCTGAAGCAGATCTGAACGCTATCCTGACTGCCGCTTCCGAAGCACCGTCTTCATGGAACCTGCAGCACTGGAAATTCCTCGTGATCGAATCCGAAGCAGACAAAGCCAAGTTGCTGCCAATCGCTTATGGCCAAAGTCAAATCACAGACAGCTCTGTTACGATTGCTGTACTCGGGGATCTGGAAGCGAACCGCAACGCCGTGATTTATGATCAGGCTGTTGAAGCAGGTGCAATCCCAGCTGAAGTTCGTGACGCATTGGTTGGGCAGATCAATGGTGCTTACAAAAATCCGCAAATCGCCCGCGATGAAGCGATCCGCAATGCATCTTTTGCTTCACAGAACATTATGCTTGCTGCACGTTCCCTGGGATATGATACTTGCCCAATGGGTGGTTACAACCCGCAACAATTGATCGAAACATTCAACATCCCTGCGCGTTATTTGCCAACGTTGTTGATCACTGTAGGTAAAGCTGCAGTTCCAGCTCGTCCGGCAGGTCGTTTCCCGCTGTCCGAAGTTGTTGTTAAAGGTTCTTTCTAAGACTGATTTTGAATCAGTTATCACTATAGATGTAACGTAAATAGCCGCATGTCCCCTCTAGAGGGAACATGCGGCTATTTGGTATTTAATTGAAGAGGGGCATTATTTCTCTGGTGTTTCCGGGATTTTCGGTGCATTGAAATCTTCCAGATACTCAATTGCGTTATACATCATAACCGCAGCTTCGGCGCGGGTAATGGTTTCCTTCGGATTGAAGTTGCCTTCTGCATCGAGCGTATTAATCTTCAAGACAAGGGAGCGTTGAACCGCACCTTGAAATTCAGGAGTAAGCTCTTTTTCATCCATGATATCTACAGGCTTGATGTTAATCATAGGCAGTCCGCCTTTGGCTTCAATGCCCTGCATCAAGAAAAGGGTATACTGTTCACGTGTCAACGCCTTGGAAGGATCGATATCGTTGGACATCTTAATACCATTGAACTGGGCACGGATAAAAGCATCACTGTACCATACGCCATCTTTTACGTTGGAGAAGTAGTCACTTGGCAGGGGTTGTTTGATAAAACGAATCGTGTCCAAATTCAGATGGAGACCATCTGCAATGAGCTGGATACCCTGAGCCGTGTTTAGTTCCTGTTCCGGTTTGAACAAGCTATCACTCACGCCTTTGATTAATCCATCCTGATGTAGGGATTCAATCTTGTCTGCCCCCGCAATACCTTGAATATCAGTGAATTCCGCTTGAGCGGCGTGAATCGGACCAGCGCTCAGAGAAAGGGTAAGTAAAGCTCCGGCTGTTAATGTAGCCAATATATTTTTTTTCATATCAGATTCGCCTCACTTTTCCAGGAAGTATCCCTTTGTATAAAAGTTATTTGTCCCTATAGACGACCCTATTCCTCAAAAGGTTGCTGTGATTTTCCATTGTTTTTCTACAAGAAATTCCGTTGGAATATGTACAAAGTGAATGGACTATTGTAAGGCCTTATACTTTGTATTATGGTGAGAAAAGATAACCACTGAAGCAAAAGTCTGTGATTTGGGTAAGTACATAACAGTGGAATCAACTATTCGGGTTACAACTTCTTATAATTGCATGTAATTAGAGTGTAAGGTTAATCATTTGAATCAATAAGGAGAGAATGAGACGATGGAACCGACAGCAACGAATGAAGCTTTTTTCTATACAGGTACTTATGCATCAGCAGAACAGCCGGGAATTTTTCTATGTGCGTTGAACAAGGATACAGGCGAGTTGCGGATTGTAAATCATATGGATGGGGTGGATAATCCATCCTATCTGGCTTTATCTGCGGATGGGAATGGTCTGTACGTGGTAAGTGAGACAGATGAGGGAGAGGTGCTGGTCTATCGCAGGGATGCCGCAACGGGTGAGTTGCACTTGATGGATCGCAAGTTAACGAAGGGCGCTTCGCCTTGTTATGTGTCTGTCACGGAGGACGGCAAGTGGGTGCTGACTTCGAACTACAGCAGTGGCAGTGTGAACGTATTCCTGGTAGGGGATCAAGGCACGCTTGAAGAGATGAGTGCGCTGATTGAGCATACAGGAAGAGGGCAGAATGATGACCGTCAAGAAGGGCCGCACGCCCATTCCATTCAACCAGACCCTTCGGGTCAGTATGCCGTTGTCTGTGATCTGGGTCTGGATCAGATTATCGTGTATCGTCAGGAAGAAGGCCGCCTGGTTACGCATCGTGAGACGAATCAGCCTCCAGGCTCCGGACCAAGACATCTCGTCTTCCACCCAAGCTCGAAATGGGCCTATGTGATTAATGAATTGAGTAACACCGTTACGGCATTCATGTATGATCAACGCAGAGGTGAGTTCACTACGTTGCAGCACATCACCACACTGCCTGAAGGACATTCTGGTGAAGGTACAGCAGCGGATATCCGTGTGTCCCCGTGTGGTCGCTTCCTGTATGCTTCCAACCGTGGGGACGACAGCATTGTGCTGTATCACATTGATCAGGAATCGGGTGAGCTGGAGGCTATAGAGTGGACTACCACTATTGGTCAGACTCCGCGTAACTTCAACCTGCTGCCAGGTGGTATTCTACTGGTGGCCAATCAGGACAGCAACAACCTCGTTGCTTTTCAGATCAATGGTGAAGATGGACGTCTGACACACAACGGATTCAAATTGGAGATACCCCGCCCAGTGTGTATTGCCCCGGTAGTATAAGGTGGGATGACACAACATTCTTTGTTACGTTCAGACTCCGATCGAGCGTGCGAGAAAGAAGCATCCAAGTCGAAAGATTCATCTTTCGGCTTTTTTCCTTTTTTCCATACATAAAATTACTAAGTTAGACCTATAGATGGAATTATATGTTTAATTTAAGATGAATATATTAAAGCGCTTACATTGATATGAGATGGCGCTACTAAGGGCATCGGGCTTACCAATTCGATTGGGGAGGCAATGGCTTTATGGGAAAACGATCGTTATGGAAGCGTACATTGCGGACCGCAGGGGTATCCCTGCTGAGTTCTGCGTTACTGGTTACTTCGCTCGGTCTTGGATACACGCCAGTCACTCATGCTGCAGGTGCCCGTCAGATGGAGTTTCTGGACCGAGGTGTAGTTGCAGTGAAGACAGGCACAGGTGTGTTTGTCAGTTGGCGGCTTCTGGGTACGGAAGGGTCGAATGTATCGTTTAATGTCTATCGGGATGGAACCAAGGTAAACGCATCGCCCATAACAAACAGCACCAACCTCCAGGATGCAAGCGGGACAAGCAGTTCCAAATATACGGTTCGAGCCGTAGTCAGTGGAACCGAACAGGCTGCTTCGGCGGCAGCGAGCGTGTGGGGCAATAATTATTTGTCTGTACCTCTCAGTGTACCCGCAGGAGGCACAACACCGGATGGTGTAGCCTACACGTACAGTGCCAATGATGCGAGTGCAGGAGATGTGGACGGGGACGGAGAGTATGAACTGATTGTTAAGTGGGACCCGTCCAACTCCAAGGATAATTCCCAAAGCGGCTACACGGGTGAAGTATTTATCGATGCCTACAAATTGAATGGAACGCGCCTATGGCGAATTAGTCTGGGTAAAAATATCCGTGCGGGTGCTCATTACACCCAGTTCATGGTGTACGATCTGGACGGAGACGGCAAGGCTGAAGTGGCGATGAAAACGGCTGATGGTACCAAGGACGGCACGGGAGTAGTCATCGGGGATGCCAGCAAGGATTATCGTAATTCCAGCGGATACGTTCTGTCAGGACCGGAGTTCCTTACGATCTTCAATGGACAGACAGGCAAAGCACTTTCCACGGTGAACTACGAACCGGCGCGCGGTAATGTGTCCGATTGGGGAGACAATTATGGCAACCGGGTCGATCGATTCCTTGCTGCGATTGCGTATTTGGATGGAGAGCGGCCAAGTCTGGTCATGGCGCGTGGATACTACACCCGAACCGTGCTGGTAGCGTACAACTGGCGGGATGGACAATTGACGAAACAATGGACTTTTGATTCCAATACATCAGGTAATTCCGGTTATGCTGGACAAGGTAATCATAATCTGAGCGTGGCGGACGTGGATGGCGATGGCAAAGATGAGATCGTCTATGGCGCGATGGCGGTAGATGATAACGGCAAAGGACTCTATACGACAGGACTTCATCATGGAGATGCAATGCATCTCAGTGATCTGGACCCGGATCGTGCAGGACTGGAAGTATTCCAGGTGCATGAGACAGCGTCCAATGCCGGAGTGGAATTCCGCGATGCGCGTACAGGTCAGTTGATCTGGGGCATACCTACGACAAAAGATATTGGACGCGGCATGGCAGCCGATATTGATCCACGTTATAAGGGTGCCGAAGTGTGGGCAGATGGTGGTTTGTATACAGCCAAAGGACAGAAAATTGGGACAACCCTGCCTTCCTCCACGAATTTTGGTATCTGGTGGGACGGTGATCTGCTCCGCGAATTGCTGGACAGCAATCGGATTGATAAATGGGACTACGCCAATAGCAAAACGGTTAATCTGTTGACGGCATCCGGTGTTTCTTCCAATAATGGAACGAAGTCCACACCGAATCTGCAGGCTGACCTGTTCGGAGACTGGAGAGAAGAAGTGGTATGGCGGACCAATGATAGCTCTGCGCTGCGCATCTACACGACAACAGCCGTTACGGACAAAAGGATCTACACCCTGATGCATGATCCGGTATACCGTCTTGGCGTAGCTTGGCAAAATGTAGCCTATAACCAACCGCCACACACGGGCTTTTATTTGGGAGATGGCATGAGTACACCTCCCGTACCGAATATCCGGTACGCTGGCAAATAAGAGGGAAAAGGCATGAACTCATGCCAACCCCCGGGATGATGTTTCAGCGAATAAAACATACACGCTGACAAGGGAACAACGGACTTTGGTCTGTTGTTCTTCTTTTTCTGCCAATTACACAGATATTCGGTAGAAATCGGAAAAAACGTTTGACAGTCATATGTACTGCCCTTATGATACGTATATAACTCACTAAACAGGTAGGAATAATAAAAATGACTATGCTCTATTTGCGGAAGCAGTCATTTACAGTCACATGAGAGATCGTAACGTGAACAGAATAACGTTCTCACCGTAAAAACGGAGGAACACCGCAGCGCATCATTTCTGGATGAAGCATACACGGCCTTTGGGTCGGCATGACTTTATGAGGGAGAAGTGCGCGGGGGTTCCTCCGTTTTTTGTTTTTTTCGGTGCGTTCCATGCTGTTCAGCCTGTTGAGGTAATCTTGCAGATCCATTCGGGGGGAGTGTTATCTATGAAAAAGAGAATTCATAAGGGTATTCTGGTTGGTCTGGCATTGGTGTTAACAGGGGTACTGGCGGCATGCGGATCGGATAGCGGTGGCACGAATGCGGCAGGAACATCGGGGGGAACGGAAGGTGGCAAAGAAGGGGCAAAAGCGATCGAGCTGCTGAATGTATCCTATGATCCGACACGTGAACTCTATGAGCAATATAACAAGGCGTTTGCGGCGTACTGGCTGAAAGAGAAAGGTCAGGAAGTAACGGTTAAGCAGTCTCATGGCGGTTCAGGTAAACAAAGTCGTTCTGTTATTGATGGGCTGGACGCGGATGTGGTTACTCTGGCATTGGGATACGATATCGATGCTATTGAAGATAAAGGTCTGATCAATGCGGGGTGGCAGGACAAATACGAGCACAACAGCTCCCCGTATACGTCAACGATCGTGTTTTTGGTACGCAAAGGCAATCCAAAAGGCATCAAGGACTGGGATGATCTCATCAAGGGAGATACCCAAGTCATTACCCCGAATCCAAAAACGTCCGGCGGGGCACGTTGGAACTATCTGGCGGCATGGGGATATGCGCTCAAACATAACAACAATGATGAAGAGAAGGCCAAAGCATTTGTTGCAGAGCTGTTCAAACATGCACCTGTCCTTGACTCTGGAGCACGTGGAGCGACGACTACGTTTGTAGAGCGCGGTATTGGTGATGTACTGCTTGCATGGGAGAATGAGGCTTTCTTGTCAGTTAAAGAGCTGGGTCCGGACAAATTCGATATTGTGGTGCCTTCTGTCAGTATTTTGGCTGAACCACCTGTAGCGATTGTAGATAAAAATGCAGACAAAAAGGGCAGCCGCGAAGTGGCGGACGCCTATCTGAAATATTTGTACAGCGAAGAAGGGCAAACCATTGCTGCCGAGAACTATTACCGTCCAACCCTGGACAGCGTGAAGGAAAAGTTCAAGGATCAATTCCCGCAGCTTGAGCTGTTCACATTGGACGATGTATTTGGTACATGGCGCGATACCCAGGCCAAGCACTTTAATGACGGCGGTATCTTTGACCAGATCTATGTTCCGGGCAGCTAATGCATCTGACGTCGATGATGTTGAGTGACCATGTAAGCGGCCAACCAGTCCGACCGACTGAAGGCAGAGAGGATGAACGTGCATGAGCAAGGTGATGGTGGCCCGGAGTCGCACACTGCCGGGATTCGGATTAACGATGGGTTACAGTGTGCTTTACCTGAGCCTGGTTGTACTTATTCCACTAGCAGCGCTCTTGTTTAACTCCACGGGGCTCACCTGGTCCACACTGATTGAGGTGGCGACCAATCCCCGGGTACTGGCTTCTTTCCAGGTGAGTTTTCTGACTGCAGGTGCAGCGGCCCTGATCGATCTGGTTCTCGGGCTGCTCCTGGCTTGGGTACTTGTCCGGTATGAGTTCCCTGGAAAGAGGCTGTTTGATGCCGTTATTGATCTGCCTTTTGCCTTGCCGACAGCAGTGGCGGGGGTTGCCTTAACGGCGCTGTATGCCGGGAATGGCTGGATTGGGCAGTTTGTGGAACCTTTGGGCATCAAGCTGGCCTATTCACAGGCGGGCATTACTCTCGCGCTGATGTTTATCGGGATTCCGTTTGTGGTGCGTACGGTGCAGCCGGTTTTGCAGGAACTGGAGACTGAAGTGGAGGAAGCTGCGGCTACGCTGGGAGCGGGAAGATGGCGGATATTTCGTAAGATTCTGCTTCCGGATCTGATCCCGCCGCTGCTGACCGGTTTTGCGTTAGCCTTTGCCCGAGGTATTGGCGAATATGGTTCAGTGGTGTTTATCTCAGGCAATATGCCGATGAAAACGGAGATTGCACCCCTGCTGATCATGGCGAAGCTGGAGCAGTTCGATTATGCGGGAGCTACGGCGGTAGCCTTGCTGCTGCTGCTGGTCTCTTTTGTCCTATTGCTGATCATTAATTCACTTCAACGCTGGAGCCGCAAGGCAGGTAGAGCTTAGTGAGCAGTGAGCCAACCTAAACCAAAAGGAGGTACAGAATATGGCGGGTACCGTTCCATTAACGCCTGCTTCCCGTGTGCGAACCGGGCCGGGGCCAAATCGTGCAACCACGGAAGCTCCGTGGGTTAAATGGTTGTTGATCGGATTGGCAAGTCTGGTGCTGCTCTGGCTGCTCATCTTGCCGCTGGTGATCGTGCTGATGGAGGCTTTAAAGCAAGGCTGGGGTGTCTACATCGCCGCGCTTACCGAGCCGGACGCGATGTCGGCATTGAAACTTACGCTGCTGGTTGCCGGGATTACCGTACCGCTCAATACGATATTCGGTGTGGCGGCTGCGTGGGTCATTACCAAGTTCCAATTCAGGGGCAAAGGACTCATGATCACCCTGATCGATCTTCCTTTTTCGATCTCGCCTGTCGTAGGCGGGTTGATCTTTGTTCTCATCTTTGGTTCGAATGGATGGTTTGGACCGTGGCTGGCCGAGCATGATATCAAAATTATTTTTGCCCTGCCCGGCATTGTCATCGCAACATTGTTCATTACGTTTCCCTTCGTTGCCAGAGAACTGATTCCGCTGATGGAGGATCAAGGCACGAGGGAAGAAGAAGCGGCGGTTACGCTTGGCGCCTCCGGGTGGCGGATCTTCTGGAACGTGACACTTCCCAACATCAAGTGGGGGCTGTTGTATGGCATTATTCTGTGTAATGCGCGGGCGATGGGCGAGTTTGGGGCCGTGTCTGTTGTATCGGGACATATTCGCGGGGAGACCAACACCTTGCCGCTGCATGTCGAGATCCTGTATAACGAATATCAATTCTCCGCTTCGTTTGCCGTCGCCTCCTTGTTGCTGATTTTGGCTCTGGCAACGTTGCTGCTCAAGAGCTGGTTGGGTCATAAAACGATTCCCGAAAAGTGATGTAACACTCCTGTATCCATGCCGATCATCTTGGTTATGAAGAGGGTTCCGATGAAAATGGATTTTGTTTAAACTTCATGAAAATTCGGATTGACAGCTACTGGAAGCCCTGCTAATGTATAAACCAAGTATATAGGTTGGATAAGAATGAATTATAAGTCGGGTTGGATGACAGCGCACTTGAGGACTATAGCGGGCAGTAGCCCGAGAAGAGGAGGCGGCTCTATGGCTAAGCCGTTAAAAGTGGATGAGGTATGGATGGATCGAATTGCCGGACAACTGAACGACATGGAGTTTGGCTCGTTACACATCGTTGTACATGAAGGCCAGATTGTGCAGATGGAGCGGACCGAACGCAAGCGTTTTGAAAATACACCCTCCGGCAGCGCCTCCAAATCCGGCAGCACTGCACGAAGCAGCTCACCCCGTTCACTGCGCTCATCGAATGCAAGCGCGAAGGGATAGGCATCATGTAATCCAGGATCGAATTAGGCATAATGCAAAAAATAGTAGAAACCCAAAAAAGAGAAGCCGCGATTTTCCGGGCTTCTCTTTTTTGGGTTTGAATGAACTGAGTCTGATGATGCAGGCAAACCAAGTTAACAGAGAGGTTCACTTTTCGGAAATGGCTCCAGATGTGCGTGGTTTATAGAGGTTTAGCTCCATATCCAGGTTCTCATCCTCATGTGCTTCTGTACTGCTATTCAATTCCTTATCCGAATCGGTGTGTCCCGCGTACGGGCGATCACTGCGAGAAGGCGTTCCTGTCAGGCTGAAGCCAGAGATGAACAGGATGAGTTGCAATCCCAATGCGTAGGGAGCAGCAGCAAGTCCGATCAGATGAAGCAGCGAGCACATGGCAATTAGAGTAACAAGTGCTTTGGTTACTGTGCCCGATGAACCCTGTCTTGGGCTGGACCAGAGCAGATAACCATAGAACACCGTGATGATCAAGGAAACGAAGCGTATCCATGGCAAAGCATTGAACCAGGAATGCCAGAAAGGATACAACAGACCTTGTTGACGAAACACAAAATCAGCGATTAGGTACAGTACAGCCGCGACAGCGGTGGGCTCGGCAGCTGGACGGATGACATTCCAGATCGCTCTTCCCCAATGGTCAGGATGTACGGATCGATTCAATTCATCGGACAATGCTGCACTCTCTCGTTCCAGAGCCCTGTGCATCAATGCCAGTCGAGCGGGATCAACATCGATAATACAGCTGCGGATCTGATCCTGAAGCTGTGGAGACAGATGCACTGCGGCTCTGCAGGACAGCATGGCCGTTAATAATTCATGGTGCTCATGTTCCGTTATAGCAACATTTCGTTGTTCATTGGCTGTGAGTTGTCCCAATAGGGTTGTACTTATGTATAATGTATCTCGTATCGCGTGCATTCGCCTGTCACGGCTTCGTCTGACCTCAGTGGCTGACCACACGTAGAGTCCAAGCAGCACAGCGATCATTCCGAGTAGTACCGCCACGAAGCCCGGATATGAGAATAGAGCAAGCATCCAGCGTTGAAGCACAATGGTTCCTCCTTTGCAAAAACTGTAGTGTAGCATGAAACACGGTTCACATAAGCTTTCTCTCACTATTACACAGGAATTGCGTGAATTCAAGCAGGAACAGTAGGGAGAGGAAAATCTAAATTTTAACAGTTTATTAGTGTTATATTGAGTATTCACGCAAACTACTTTAATTTGTCATTATTTATTTTCTTTTTCCGATGATTAATTACAAAATTCGACAAAATATGCGATTGCTTAAATTGCTTACAATAACTATTATTAATAGGGTTGCTAGATAGTTGTATAAATGTGGTAGAAAAGTCGAATTAGGAGGAATATTGTTTGAGAAGTCTAAAACGAGTATTTTTGTTATTTTTAACACTTTCAATTCTGATTGGAAATTTTGAAGTTGCAATAGGTTTCGCTGCTTCGGAAGGTGGCAAGGGAAACGCTTCAATTCCAGTAACTAAGCAGAACTCGCAAGACAAAACATCAACTGACCCCGAAGTGGGTTCTGTACCGATTGACCAAGTGGATAGTGATATAACCAATGAGGTGGAAACACCAGAAAAGGAGGCAGAGGAAGTTGTTGAAGAAACTGTCCCACTGCCTGAAGAACCAGTTCAAGTAGATTCTCCAAAAAATGATGTAAGCGATGTTTTAAACAATATTAGCGTTATTGGAGATGTACATAATAATAAGCCTCGTTCCAAATTTTTGGTTCGGCTTAAAAAGGAATTCTCGGTTCAGCTTCCTTCAGTAACTGAAAGTGTTTATAAAGGGTCGGCAGACCAGAAGAGCATGAAAATTCAAGGCTTAATGTCAGAAGATCCGACTAGCTCGATTAGTGACATCGAGTACAAACTTGATCTATATAATGTGAAAAGTTTGGAAAGTGTAAACTCTTTATCTATGGAGCTGAATACTGAAGAAGTTAATCTTCTTTTGTCTGATCCTAAAATAGAGTCAATAGAAGAGGACAAACCAATTGAGATTGCAGCTGACAATGTAACAGAAGTAGAAGATAAATCAGTAAAAGAGAGTGCGCAAACCATCCCTTGGGGAATTCATTCAACAGGTGCGTACATGCTTCAGTCCAAAAAGGGTACTGGTGATCGTGTTGTTAAGGTAGCGGTATTTGATACAGGAGTTGTAGATCATCTAGATCTTAATATTGCTGGCGGGATAAGTTTTGATGAATCATCGACCAGCTATACAGATGACAAAGGACACGGTACACATATAGCAGGTACGATCGCAGCTATTGACAATGGGATTGGAGTAGTGGGTATCTCTCCGTCCACAGAACTTTATGCAGTTAAAGTGATTGATGGTACAGGTAATGGTTATACGAGTTCAGTCATCCAGGGTATAGAGTGGGCGATCACTAACAACATTAATATTATTAACATGAGTTTTGTATCGTCCCAATATAGCGAAGCTCTGCATGAGGAAATAGTGAGAGCAAAGGAAGCCGGAATCATTATTGTGGCTGCAGCAGGTAACAGCGGTTTAGGAGAAGATACAATTAAATATCCTGCTAAATATCCTGAAGTTGTTGCTGTCGGTGCTGTTGATTATTCTTATCACAGAGCTGATTTTTCTAGCACGGGTAGTGAATTGGATTTGGTTGCTCCCGGCTTTGGCATTATCAGTACCACGATGGACGGTGCATACGGAGTTTCTTCGGGGACCTCCAATGCCGCTGCACATGTGACTGGTGCAGCATCTTTATTATGGAGTCATAATCCTTCTTGGACTGGTGAGGAAGTAGTTCAAAGAATTTATGAAACAGTTACACCTTTGGAAGATACTCATGAAACAGGTCGTGGGCTTGTCAATGTGGCTAAAGCGGCCAATGTCATTGAAGGTTCAATTGCACCCCTCTCAGAAGAAAACTTATCTGGACTGAATACGGTGATCCCAGTTGAACCGGAAGGCGAGATTACAACAGCTTCATATGATTTGAAAAATAACGGCGCGACAATTGAGCCCGGGGATACGGTTACCGTTTCGCTTAAGCTAGAGGGTGATCAGAATGGGAATAACCCTCATAGCAAAATTATTATTGAGGTTTCTGCTGCGTCTAATCCAAATAACATTATTGCTTCACAAACGATATCCAATCCAAGCTTAAATGTAGACATTCCTTACACCTGGCGTACGTCTGCTTCAACTCCAACTGGAACTTACTATATCAAGTATCGCTATCCAGGTGTAACTTCAGGCAAATTCGATGACACATTTATTATTAATGTTGCACAACAAGGATCAGGGCAAGATACGTATGAACCCAACAATACAATCCTTACAGCAAAAAGTGTTAATCCAGGAAATAGCTATATTTCATATATTTCTTCAAGTAGTGATATTGACTATTACAAATTGACAGCTGATAAGGACGGACAAATCTCAATAACATTAGATATACCTTCTTCTGTAGACTATGAAATGGATATCTATAATGAGTCGGGAATTCAGGTGGGTGAATCTTCTAATGGAACTGGCATCACTGAACATATTGATTTTGAAGTAACGGCTACCAAATCATATTACATTAAAATTACTGGTTTCAGTGGTCAGTTCAGTACATCACCATACACACTTACGCTAAGCAATATAACAGCACAGGCATTCAAAGCGCCGACAGGGCTTGAGGCAGTGCCTTATGCAACAAGTATTAAACTCTCTTGGAACACAATGCCAGATGCCACATCATATGTAGTAAGACTGGATGGAAAAGAAGTAGGAACGGTCAAAACATCTTCATATACTTTCAGCAGTCTTGAGCCCTTAAAAGCATATAAACTTGAAGTGGCAGCAGTATATGCTGGAGGCAAAAGCTCATTTGCTTCAATTCAGTCATCAACAACTATTCCTGAACTATTCGTAGCAAAGCCGGAAGATATAGATCAGCCTGCGGGCAGAGATCAGGTATATAGTTTTACACCAGCTACTACAGGGGTATATCGTATCCGTACGAGTGCTTATCAAGGATCAGGTCCTGATGTCGATACTGAGTTATCTATTTATTCAAGCCTTCAGCTTACGAAGCAAATGGCTTCCAATGATGATGCCAATGATTCGGTGTTTTCAGAGATTACTATCAGTCTAGTTGGTGGACAGACCTATTATGTGAAAGTAAATGGTTTTGATACGACACCGTTACGGGCAAGAATAACAGCTGATGTTGTTAGTTCAAGTATCCCTTATATCTATCTAAACCAACCTCAGGATATTAATGAACAAGCAGGTAATAGCAATGTGTATGTATTTATCCCTGCGAGTAACGGTAAATTTAGAATTGCTACAAGCAGATATAATGGCAGTGCCAGTTCCAAAATTAATGATACAGAATTAAATGTGTTCTCTGATGCAGATATGCTGACGCCGATTACCAACGGATACAATGATGATAAAGGAGAATCCGTCTATTCAGAAGTTATTGTTAATCTAAGCGCGGGAACACCGTATTATGTTCGTGTAAATGAAGCGAATAAAAGAAAGGTATTAGCCAGACTTCAGATTACTGCTGCAGGTCAGACAGGTTTTGATTCTTTGAAACTAGGTGAAGCAGTAAGTCTATCTAAACCAAGTGGCGAGCAAGCATACCTTCAGTTTACGCCGTCCACAACGGGTAAATATCGTTTTTTCACATCATACTACCCTGGTAGTAATGAAGTGAATGATACTGATATTGCCTTGTATAGTGATCCGGAAATGGAACGACTTTTGGATTCAAACGATGACGTGAAAGGATATAGACCTTATGGAGATTTATTCTCCAAGTTAGAAGTCACTTTGAATGCCGGTACCACGTATTATATGGCTGTAGGCAGTTATGGTTCTGCACAAGGTTTACGTGCACAACTGACTGTAGAGAGTATGGCACATAGTACAAGGGAGACTGCGCAACTCATTCCATTTGGAGAGAGTGTTAATCAGGACCGAGCAGGAAATTCCTTGTCAATTTCTTCGCTTTATGATGTAGATTATTACAAATTTGAGTTGAGTACTCCTGAGGAGCTTAGTATTGCATTGTCTGAAGGCGAAGGGATTTTGGAGGATGATAGTGGATTTACTGTAAGTGTGTCTGACTCAGAGTCTACGCAGGTCGTTGAACTTTATCCAGGGACGTATTACCTTAAGGTAAAGTCTGGACAATTCAAAAATACATTTAACCCGTATCTATACGATCTGGCTGTTGATATTAATAAAGTTGAATATCTGAACTGGGTCGACGGTGAAGAAGTAGTAGCAATGCGTATGGCTAAAGCAAGCGCTAAAGATGACCTTTATTTAGATGCAACCCCAGGATCCAACAGCTCAGCAACCATAAATTATCGTGTGAAAAATCCAACTCAGAAATTGTATTTTGAGGTTCGAACTATTGGTAAGAACCAGCTTGTATATAATGATTTTGTAGAAGGTAATTTCAAAAAGGGTCAGGATGTTGCAGTTGTATGGAAAGGACAGGTAAGCACTTTCAATAAAGATAAAGCAGAGTTCTCCAGACATGCTGTTATCTCAGGCAAGGATACTTACTGGGCGAAAAGTGCAACATACATTGTCACCATCTCTAGTTATAATGAAAGAGACAGGAGTAAGAAAGATATACAAGTGGTGAGAGTATACGTCAATAATGATAGTAAACTTAAATTAAACTGGATACCGGTTCCGCCAAAGAAGTATAAAAATAGTAATAAGCTTATTAAAGCAGGAGAGACCAAATGTTTGGAATGTAGAGATTACTTTTCTAGGTATGTATACATTCCCAACACTAAAGCTTACGAAACTCAGTATGATGCATGGTTCTCGGATATATATGGGAAAACTGGAATACAAAAGTTCTGGGCTGGGGCAGAGAAGCTCGCGACATGTCAAGATTTAAAAGGATCAAAACTAGTACACTGTACAATACAAAATATAGGTATGATCCCTATATTAGGTGAACCGTTTGACGGTATTGATGGAGTAATCTACCTAATAGAAGGTAACGTTGCTGAAGCTTTATGGTCTGCAGGATCAATGATTCCAATTGCAGGGAATGGATTAACAGGATTCAAGACTGTTAAGAGGGTATACAACAATACTTGTGGTTGTATGCCAGAAGGGACCTTAATCAAGACTAAGAATGGTGAAATTCCTATTGAGAAAATTAAAATAGGAGATCTTGTTCTAGCTAAGGATACTGATAAAGGCATACAGTCTTACAAGCCTGTAGAGCAGTTGTTTAATACAACGGCAGAGGAAATTTTCACACTGCAGATTGGTAAAACAAGTCTTAGATCAACAGGAGATCACCCGTTCTGGATAAAAAATCGGGGTTGGGTACCAGTTGATGAGTTAGCTGTCGGTGATCATGTTGAACTCCAAGATGGTTCCTTGGAAAAAATTAGTTCTATTGAAATTAATTATGAGTCTGTAAAAGTTTATAATTTTACAGTTAGTGACTTCCACACCTACTATGTTTCTGAAGCAGGAATTCTAACACACAATCTTCAAAAGGAATGTGATATCAGCAATTATATAAACCTAAAGACCAAAACTACTGGAGAAAAGGGAAGTAGCAATGGTGATAAGCTGGCTAAGGAGATTGAGAAATCCACTGGTATGAAGAGACCGGACGGATGGGATGCGCATCATATAGTGCCGGTAGGTTGCACAAAGGCTCCCTGTGTAAAGTTGCAAAAGATATTCGAAGATTTAGACATAGATCTTAACTCTTCTGCCAATGGAGTGTACTTGCCTAAAGACAAAGGAAAAGCAACTACAGTTATTGATGGAACATCAATGGCGACACACAACGGAGGACATGCAACTAGCTATTATGAATTTGTACTCGAAAGAATTCAACCAGTAAAAAATAACAAGAAGAAAGTGGAAGAACAACTTGAATGGATACGTGGAGAACTTATGTCCAGAAGATTAAGAATAGGGAACCTAGGTAAAAACGGGGAATCTTATGCACCATAAGTTAAAGGATGAGTTTATAAAATATGATTCAAATGAAGAGGATGTGATTCTTTGAAGGTATACGAATTAAGAAATAACGATAGCAGTATGGATCTTACTACTATTGATTGGGAACATGAACTGGTTTCTGATTTTAATGGAGATACTAAAGGTGGAATTTGGACCCCCACAAAAGTTAAAACTTTGTACAAAAAGAAATATAATGATTTTCCTAGGTTATTAATAGGAATAACAATCATGAAAGAGACTGTAAAAGAAGTATTTGAAGCCTTTATCTCCAGAGAGGCAGAATTTTTACCTTTAATTCATGATGAATTAGAGTTGTATGTTGTTAATGTTACAAATGTCCTTGATTGTGTGGATTGGACTCGTTCTGATGTAAGAACATTTAGTGACGGAGAGTGGGCAGATTTTAATAAATTGGTGTTTGATTTCTCCAAAATACCTGATGATACGTATATGTTCAAAATAAAAGAAACTGCTACTGTAAAGGTTTTCGTTACGGATTTGTTTAAAAAAGTTGTCGATGAACATAAATTCAAGGGCTTAAACTTCTCCGTAGTTTATGACTCTGAATTTACCCAAGAGAAGGAAGAAGAGCAGCAGCGACTATATGATGCTGCGCTCGAAGAGATCGAACGAAACAAAGGCCAAGAGTATACCTATGACGCTGCCCGTGAACTTGTAGATCAGGGAGAAGCAATGGCTAGCGGTCCGTGGAAGATGCAATTGAATCAGCATGGACAATTCTTGCAAGGTGAGTTGCTGAAAGATTTATCGTATCAATGGATGATTCCAGCTTATATTCCACCAGTGTTACTGTTAAAGTCATGGCATAAGATTAAGAAATCAGAAATTTAAATTGTTTTGGAGGATGAACATGAGAGGCTTGAGACATAATATTGCTGCTACAATAGCATTGGTCATGATTATATCCTTGCTCTCCCCCCTTTTTGGGGGAGTAGGCATTTCATATGCAGCGGATATACCGGGGGCCCCCATTACTACACATAATATTAAAGGGAATAAAAGCAGTAATGGTATCTACTATGGTGCCGTTGAATTGGAATTGATTGCTCAGGATACTGGTTCAGGCGTATCTATAACTAGATTCAGCTTAAATGATGGAGATACATGGTCTACCTATACTCAACCAATTCTTTTTTCGGATAAGAAAGTATATAACATCATCTATCAATCGGTTAGTAACAATAGCCGAGTGGAGACGCCCAAAGAATTGAGATTTACAATTAAAAAAGATACAAACCCTCCTGAAACTACGATTCAAGTTACAGGAACGCAAGGACAGAACTCATACTACCTAAGCCCTGTTATGATAAGTCTTCAAGGTACAGATACTCAATCATCAGTTGATTATACTGAATACAGCTTGGATGGTGGGCTGACTTGGGCGAGATATACAACTCCAATTACGGCCAATGAGGAGCAGAGTGCTATATATTATCGTTCACGCGATCTTGACGGTAATTTAGAGAAAACTAAAAAAAGTAAAATCAGTATTGATACAACTGCGCCGACCCCTCCTAATTTTAGTTATGAACCTGAAGAGTGGAGTAATTCTACATATTTGGTCAACATCTATAATGGTTCAGATGAACAAAGTGGAGTTATGAAATCTCAGTACAGATTGGATCAGGGGGCGACTTGGACTGACTATACAGTTCCGTTTAATGTAAGCGGTGAAAAGTTTAGAACGGTCTATGTTCGTACTCTTGATAATGCCGGTAATATTAGTGAAGTAGAGGAATTTACTTTGCAATTCGACAAAATGCCTCCTACCGCACCTAAAATTTATCTAGAATATGAAGAGTGGAGAGGTCACGAAATCTATGTGGAAATTGATGAAGGTACAGACGAAGATAGTAAGGTAAAGGGGTACGAATACAGATTAGGCTCCAGTTTGGAGTGGAAGGAATACATTAATTCATTCCCTGTACAGCAAGAGGGGATCACCAAAGTTTATGCTCGAACTTTAGATAGAGCAGGTAATGTAAGTGCAACAGTGGAAGCAGAAGTGAAGATTGATCTTACTCCGCCTTCTCCACCTGAGAATTTGTTTAAAGTTAGCCAATTGGGATCAACTGCTGTAATACGTTGGTCTCCTGCTAAGGATGAATTGTCTGGTATATATGGATATGAAATTTACAATGGCGATACACTTCTGGGTGAGACTACAGATACCAAGTTCACGATTACCAATCTCACACTTAATGAAATGCAGTCTATCTCAATCGTAGCGATAGATAGAGCTGAGAATTATTCAGAAAACAGCAGGCCTCTTATTTTCTTTACTAATAATTTGGCTGTCTCGGCTTATAGAGACCATACCTTTGCTTGGAATCAGCAAGGTCAAGTCTGGGGCTGGGGGCTCAACAGTAACTATCAGTTGGGTGAAGCTACTACAGCCAACCGTACAAGTGCTACCAGAATAACGAATCTGGACGGTTTTTCTATGATCTCTACTGGTTTAAAACAGAATATTGGACTCCGTCCAGATGGAACTGTGTGGACTTGGGGGGCTAATGACTATACCAATCAACGTCTTCCGCTTACGAGAGTTCCCGGGCTGGAGAAAATAGTTTCCATTTCTGCAGGTCTTCAACATTACATGGCACTTAAGGAAGATGGTACTGTGTGGACATGGGGAGATAACGGCTTAGGTCAACTCGGAGTGGGTGGTAAGATACCTTATAATAGCCTTGAACCAGTCCAAGTTGTAGGTCTAACTGATGTTGTTGCGATCAATGGAAGCTACTATAACAGTATGGCGTTGAAAGAGGACGGAACAGTTTGGATCTGGGGAGATGGAAGTCGGGCGATTGGGTATAAGACTTCAACCAGTACTATTCACTATTCTCCAATTCAAATAGCGGGCCTATCAAATATTGTTCAAATTGATATGACATACCTACATGGACTTGCTCTCAGAAATGATGGAACTGTCTGGAGCTGGGGAATGAATGAATCAGGTCAATTAGGTCTGGGAGATTATATTGATCACCCAACCCCTACTCAGATACCGAATCTGAATAACGTCATTAAAATCACTGCAGGTTACTCACATAGCATGGCCTTAACGAATAATGGGGAAGTTTGGACATGGGGTAATAACTACTATGGAGAGGTCGGAGATGGAACAACTATTCAGAAGCGACCAACTCCTGTAAAAGCAGCACACTTAAAAGGGGCTACGGATATTGAGGCTGGTGAAATGTACAGCTTCGCTCTCAAGAAGAATGGTTCTTTATGGGCATGGGGATTTAATATGTATGGACAATTAGGGAATGGGGCAACTACCGCACAACCTACACGTGTACTAGTGAATGGAATCAGTTATCCCGTGGATAAGGTTGCTCCGACTGCACCAGAACAACTTAGAATCACAGGTAAGACTTCTTCTACAGCAGTGTTGTACTGGGATGAATCAGAAGACAATCACGCAGTAAAAGAGTATCTGGTATATTCAGGTTCAACTTTGTTTAGTACATTGCCAGTAGATGGTAAATCTTTGGAATCGATTATTAATTATACTGCGACTGGTTTAGCCTCTGGTCAGACATATACCTTTACCGTTAAGGCTAAAGATTATCAAGGAAATATTTCTAATTCGAGTAATAGTGTAACTGTGACTACGGAACAGTCTTTCACTAGACAGATGTCGGGAGGACAAAGTCACTCACTCGCACTTAAAAGTGATGGATCTGTGTGGGCATGGGGATATAATCAAATGGGGCAGTTAGGCACTAAGGACGCTTATCTTGCTAAAACACCGATTCAAATCCCGACCCTTACTTCTATTACTTCAATTACATCTGGACCGGAATACAATTTGGCACTTAAAAGTGATGGTACGGTCTGGGCATGGGGAAGTAACCAATCAGGACAGTTGGCCAACACAAATGCGATCATGCAAAATGTTCCTATGAAAATAGAAGGTATAGACTCTGTTATAGCTATTAGTGCTGGAACAAGTCATGCTTTGGCGTTGAAAAAAGATGGAACTGTTTGGGCATGGGGAAGTAACTACTATGGTGATTTGGGACTAGGACATAATAATAGTCAATATGCTCCGACTAAAATTCCGACATTATCAGGCGTTAAATCAATTAGTGCAGGTGCTTTCTTCAGTTTTGCGATTAAATCGGATGGTACAGTCTGGGCATGGGGAGCTAATGGTTTCGGCCAACTCGGAGATGGGACAAAAGTTCAAAAGAATGTTCCAACGAGAATTGCAGGACTAACAGGAGTGGAAAGTATCTCCTTAGGCTTCTACCATGGACTTGCATTAAAGCAGGACGGTACTGTCTGGGCATGGGGATACAATTATAATGGTCAGTTAGGTGACGGAACCAATACAGATCGGCTAACTCCAGTTAGAATAAACAGTTTATCTGGTATTAGTCAGATTGCATCAGGTAACTTCTATAGCTTAGCCAGAACCTCCAATGCAGTGTATAGCTGGGGACAAAATAGTGCTGGAGAATTAGGTACGGGTGGATACTATGCAACCAATTCACCAGATAAGATTGCTTCCATAACTTCTGTACAGAGTATAGCTGCTGGAATAACTCATGGTATGGCTCTCTCAAACAATAATTTGCTGGCTTGGGGACTGAATCGAGATGGACAGTTGGGTAATGGATTAACTACTAATTCATATGTTCCAGTTAATGTTACGGGAATGTCTACGGCTAAGGCAGCAGTTGCCTCAAAGGCAGCGGCAGCACCAAAAACTGAATCAATGAATAAAACATCTGTGGAACAGGAATTGCTTACTAAAGTAATTCTAACCGATTTTATAGCTCCTACTGCTCCTTCTGACGTGAGGGTAATTCGCAATGGTGGGAAACTCGTATTGGATTGGACACCGTCAACAGACGATGTAGGTGTTAAGGAGTATTGGATTTACTTGAACGAAGAGTTAATATTAAAGACTCAATCTTATACTAATGTTCAAATACAAGAATTAGCTGAAGGACTGGTCAATATTATAATCAAAGCAGTCGATGAGGCGGGGAATATTTCAGCAGCTAGTGCCCCGGTGACACCATAATAAATTTTAAGTCAAGTCTCCTGAGTTAGTTCAAGCTCAGGAGACTTTTTTGATGATAAGAATAAGACTTCGAGCTTACAGATCTAAGAATTAAAGATGAAGTAATTGGTGAATAGATATTTTTTATAAATTATAATTGATTATATCCGTATTTATGAAAGGAGCATGATCTATGGACCAGATCAACATTGAACGTACACCGCCCTCAGCAGCAGAATACCTTTCATTACGGAAAAGCGCAGGTCTTAGTGCGATGAGCAAGGAGGGAGCGGAGATTGGGCTGCCCAATAGTCTTTTTGCCGTATGTCTGCGTGAAGAAAATGAAATCGTAGGCATGGGCCGGGTCATCGGGGACGGTGGTTGCTTCTTTCAGGTGGTGGATATCGCCGTGCGCCCGGACCAGCAAGGCAGAGGATATGGAAAATTGATCATGAGCGAAATCATGAATTATTTGCGTGAACATGTGCCTGCTCGTGGTTTGGTCAGCCTGCTGGCAGATGTTCCTGCTGATCGTCTGTACGCTCAATTTGGCTTCACCTACACCAGTCCGAAATCGGAAGGTATGTGGTGGAGACAAGGGGAATAGAGCGGAAATAAAGCGCAGTTTATTGAAAATTGAAATGAGGGAAGTATGCATGACCTCAAACTAATATGAAGTAATTGATGCTGAGCCGCATATGCGGCTTTTTTAGTATGGAGTAAGAGCTGGAAGAGATTTTTTCACGATGGTTTACAAGTAGGTGAAGACGGTTTAAGATGGCGTGAGCCGTTTAAGGTATATAACAATGGGATTAAGTATTAAAATAACGGTAAGTTGACAAGATGATATCTACTGAAAAGAGGGATTTGATATGAAAGTTGCCATTTTTGGAGCAACCGGAGCGATTGGAAAGACGATACTGTGGGAGTTAATGGACCGTGGACATGAGGTAACGGCGATTGTTCGTGATCCTTCGAAGGTTGAGATGGAGCATGAGCGTTTGCGTGTGGTACAGGGGGATTTGCTTAACCCGGACCAGGTTGCCGATTTTACAGCAGGACAGGAAGCTGTTGTGAGTGCCTATGGACCGAAGTTTGGTGCGGAGGAAGAGATGCTGGAAGTTACACGTTCATTAATTGAGGGTGTTCGCCGTGCAAAAGCAGAACGTTTGGTTGTTGTTGGCGGAGCAGGAAGCTTGCTTACGGATTCTGGAGAAATGCTGATGGACACACCAGGATTCCCTGAGGAAGTCAAACCATTGGCGAAGGCTCATGTCGATGCGTATAACCTGATTGAAGCATCGGATATTAACTGGACCTACATGAGTCCTGCGGCTACGATCACAACAGGAAGACGGACAGGCCTATTCCGGGTTGGTATGAATCGTGTAATCACAGATGATCTGGGTGAAAGTTCGATTTCCGTTGGTGATTTTGCAGCGGCATTGGTGGATGAGCTGGATGATCCGCAATTTATTCAATCCCGGTTTACAGTAGGTTATTAAGAATTGTAGGTAAGCTAGCAATATTTCTGTAAATTTCCGAAGAGGCCACCGGGGAGGGATGAACGTTGTTTATCGTAACCGCTGAACAGATGAGAGCTGTGGATGAGTATACGATTCACAAGCTTGGCATTCCTGCTGCCAGTTTGATGGAAAATGCAGGCAGAGCCATCGCCGAGGAAGTTATCCGGCTGTGCCGGGAAGACGATACTGACCGCCGTTCGGAGCAGCATGGCTGCTGGAACAAAAACGGGAAGCGGGCGCACACCGGGCCCGGGGATCTGCCTGCTCATGGTGGCGACATCATCGCCGATCCGGCGCTCGTGATGGAGCAGCCCGGCGATCAGCAGTGGTACATGCTGATCGGGAAGGGTAATAATGGCGGCGACGGGCTGGTTGCGGCGCGCCATTTGGTTGAAGCGGGGCTCGGCGTGACTTTGGTTTACGCCGATGCGCCTGATGCGTTGCGGGGCGAAGCCGCAGTGCAGCGGGATGCCGCCGCGCAGCTTGGCATCCCTGCTCTGGTCCACGGGCGTGAAGCCGTGGACTTCGGCCGGTGCACAGGCATCGTGGATGCGCTGCTGGGCACCGGCTCGCGGGGGGCGCCGTGTGGAGCATACGCGGCGCTGATTGAGGCGGCGAACGGCAGCGGCAAGCCGGTCGTGTCCGCCGATGTGCCAAGCGGGCTGAATGCCGACACCGGGGAGGTATATGAGCCCTGCATTCAGGCCCGGGTGACCGTATGTCTTGCGCTGCTTAAGCGCGGGCTGGTGCAGTACCCGGGCGCATCTGCCGCGGGGCGCATCGTGGTGCGCTCCATCGGTATTCCCGCGCGGCTTGCGCCGGAGCATGGCCCCTCGGTCCGTCTGCTGACGGAAGAGGTGCTGCGCAGTGCGCTGCGCGTGGACACGGGCCGACTCCGGGCACCGGACGGCCACAAGGGCACTTACGGCCACGTACTGCTGGCCGCAGGCAGTCTGCCGATGAGCGGCGCAGGCCTGCTCTCGGCCAAAGCCGCGCTGCGCGCTGGCTGCGGGCTCGCCACATGGGCGCTGCCCGCGTCACTGCTGCCGCATGTCATCGGCACCGTGCCCGAGCTCATGCTCGCTGCCGCCGCAGATGGCGACAGCGGCGAGTGGAACGCGGCTTCCGCGGACGCCGTACTGCGTCTCGCGGAAAGCCGCGACGTGCTCGCGACCGGCCCGGGCCTCGGCCGCTTCAAAGGCGACACTGACTGGCTGCGCCGTCTGTGGCAACATTCGGATCGCCCGCTCGTCATCGACGCGGACGCCCTCAACATGCTGGCAGACGCTGGCCCAACAGGGCCTCGCGACTGGGGCAAACGAAGTGCGGCGACTATCCTGACGCCGCACCCTGGAGAGATGGGCCGACTGCTGGGCATGCCGACCCCCGAAGTGCAGCGTGACCGAATCGGACACGCTGCACGGTACGCCCGCGAGCAGGGCGTGACCCTGGTGCTCAAGGGAGCACGAACGGTCATCGCAACGCCATCCGGCGAGGCGTATATAAACACAACCGGGCACGCCGGCATGGCGACCGGCGGTGTGGGAGATGTGTTGACCGGCATCATCGCCGGTCTACTCGCCCAAGGGCTTAGCGCGGAGCAGGCTGCCACCTTTGGTGTGTTTCTACACGGCCAGGCAGCAGAGAGAGCCGCGTTGCTGCGCGGTGATCCGGCATCCCTGCTCGCAGGGGATATCATTGATGCACTATAAATCATGGGGACGATTGGCGCCGCGCTCTTGGTACATTCGTTACTTCATAAGCTTGCATTTACACCGCTTTGAGCTCGTGTTATAGGTGCAGTTAGAGAGTACATGTCCTTCATGTGCTGAATGCCTCTGCACACAGCACAAAGATATAAACCACTCATAATATAAAGAAGGGGATGTCCCATAGTCATAAACATGACGAGGACATCCCTTTTTAGTGGTATTAACTTTTAACGAATCAAACACATGCTATTAGCTGCAATTTCCACAGTTTCGCGGTTTAACCAATCCCAGCGACGTTATTCCCTCGATCGGCAGCTCTTGCCCCTGAATTGTGGCAGGACTAACCGGAATAACCGGAATAACGTGACTGAAGACTGAAGTTCGTTAAACTTTGCATTTGTCACGAATCCTCCTATTAAGGCATGATCAATTCGTTAGATTCGCAAGTGTGTTGACCCCAGAGAAAGAAGTCACTTCCGACTTGCGGTAGAGCTTCTCTTTATTGTGACCCCACTACAACCGGAACCGTAAAAGCTCCTGATGCATCTCTGCACTGATATCCCGCAGGGTTTTCACCTTAGTGCTTGCTTCGGCGAACGAACGTTGTTGCTCTGCCGTTGAAGCTGTAATTTCCTCACTGCTTGCAGCCGATTGTTCCGTGATGGCACTTATATTTTCAATCGCCTGCTGAACCTGTGCGCTAAGTTCACTGGACTGCTGCATGTCTTCCGTAAGCTGGTTAATGCTTGTGCTGATTCGCTCTACACTGTGACGAATTCCGGAGAAGGATTCGCCGGTTTTTCCAGTGGCCTGCTCCTGCTCTGCAAAGAGCTGAATGCTCTGTGTCACAGAGTTTTTCACTTTGCCCATAGCTGCTGTGATTTCACCGACAGCGGCAAAGATATGCTGTACCGATTGCTCCGATTGCTCGGCCAGTTTCTTCACTTCCCCCGCGACGACAGCAAAGCCGCGTCCAGCTTCACCTGCACGTGCCGCTTCGATGGAGGCGTTCAGAGACAGAAGGGTTGTCTGCGTAGCGATGCCTGATACATAGGCAGTCATGGTTGCGATCCGGGAGGCGCTCTCCTCCAATTCCTGGACAGTCTTTTCTACCTCAGACATGGCAATCCGGTTTACTTCAGCCAGTCGAAGCTGTTCCTGTACGGCAATGTGTCCCTCTTGCACGGAACTCAAAACTTCGTTACCATAAATGGCCGATTGTGAAGTCGCCTGAAGATTGCTTTCAAACATATGCTGCATCTTGTCCACGACCATGACCGTGCCACTTAGATCCTCAGCAATTTTCTGACTGCCAATCGACAGTTCTTCGGTCGTTCGGGATACTTGCTGCACAATGGCCTGCACGGTATCATTACCGCGATCAATATCCTGCGCCATCCCATCAACACGGTTTCCTGCGGCACCAATGGATTGAATGATACTGCGTATGTTTCCCGTCATAAGGCGGAAGGAGCGGTTTAAGTCATCCAGTTCATCTTTGCCTCGTGTCTCTGGAAGCTGCTGTGTAAGATCGCCGTTCGCAATTTGTCCTGCCGCTTCCTTCAATGTGCGTATGCGTCTCGCCAATTTTCGTGAAGTGTACATGTTAAACAGCAGGACAGCGACAAGCAGGATGATGGCTCCGGCGAGAGCAATCTGCCAGGTCCGTTGAATGTCTTGTTCAAGGTCTACTGTATATTGGTCATATCGATCCCGGGTCACCTCATCCAGCATATAGATATCATTTTGTATGCCTTTGACCCGTGAGCTGAAACGTTTGGCGTCCGAACTGTTCATGGCTGTGATGGCTTCGGTGGCGCCCGTGTCCAGAGCCGTTAATTTGGTTTGGATCGATTGGATCAGGCGAAGCTGTTCATCCGTTTCCAGCAAGCCTTCTGTGAGCTGCTTTACCATGGTTTTACCTTCATTCAGCAAGCGGGTTACATTATCCTGATTGCCAGCTGTCATGGAGAACGAGTACACATCGAGCGCCTGCTCGGTCTGTATCTGGTTAGCGTTCAGCTCAGTGACCTTCAGCATGGCAGGCACCAGATTTTGATTTTTGGCATTCATGCTCAGCAATTGAATAATGATATAGGCTACAAGCAAAAGGCATAACAGTAACGATACGATGGCATTCATTATCAGCTTTCCCTGCAATTTCATAAGCGTGCCTCCATATTAGCAATTGGTTTATTGATCTAGGGTAATTTTGGTTTTGCCGGAAGCGATCTGTGCTTTCAAATCTTCGAACGTTTGCTGTTGTTCGTCCGTGAGTATGATGTTATGTAGGGCGGTTAATCCTACGCCGTTTTCTGCCAGCCCATAGAACATTTCTTTTTCGGGAAATGAATGTTGGTTCTGATTGAACGTATTAATGGCGTTATGAAGAGAGACATCTACATTTTTGAGCATGGAAGTGAGTACTGCTTTTTCTGCTAAAAAGAACTGATCTTGGTCCACGCCAATGGCGTATTTACCCAATCGCTGAATCTCTGAAAGTGAGCCTATGCCTGTAAGTCCGGCAGCAACGTAAATGACGTCAACTCGTTGTTCCTGAATCATCTGTGCCGCGAGCTTACCTCCAAGATCAGGATTGCCGAAATCCCCGGCGTACACGACATGGACTGTGGCATCCGGATTCGCGGCCTGTACACCTTGCTCAAAACCTTGCTGGAAATCGTGAAGTACCGGAATATCCATTCCACCCAAGAAGCCTACATGGTCTTCGGTTGTTGCAAAGCCAGCAATGATACCTGCAAGATAGCTGCCTTCTTCTGCTTTGAAGGACATGGAGGTCACATTGGGGAGATCGGAATGCCCGTCAATGATGAGAAAGTGCTGATCGGGATACTTCTGAGCAATCTTCTCCAAATCGGTTTTTATCGTGTCGCTTAGACCAATAATCAGATCAACCTTATCCTTCGCAAATTGCTCAAAGGCTGCCTCGGATGTCAAATCCTTTCCCGGTTCCTTGTAATCAAAAACAATACTGTTCTCGTTTCTTGCCTGTACCAAACCCTCAAAAGATGCGTCACTGAAAGAATGATCACCCAGGCCGACATCCGTAAGAACGATTCCGACTTTGGTTCGCTGGTCTGCCGGGGACACCTTATCGGTTGCCGAACATGCTCCCAGGACCAGAACAACCAGAACCATCATCATGGTGAACCCGAATTTGATTTTCCATTGTGTTTTCATGTGCGTATGCCCTCTTTTCTGTAAGATGGAGATGACGTGTGAGGTGAGCAATTCCTCTCTATGTATATCGGATGGGAGCAGAGTCTCCGTAATGGGTAAGGATGAAAATTTACGAAAACTCAATGAAATTCCGATTATACCCATAAGTTATACATATGATTTACATTTGGAGAGGCATGAATTCTATACAGAACCTGTAATACGTCTTGCTGGTCAACGGGAAAAAAAGACAAAAAAAGGGCAAAGAAGAGACCGATTAGATCTCTTCTTTGCCTTTTCCTGAAACCAAACGAATGATGAATGAATACATATCATGAATCAAAAAATTCATATATATGAACGGTTTTCCCGGTTCGCACAGCATATGCCATACTCCTGAGCGTTACGTTCCCGCTCTCATTCAGCTGCACTTGCAGTGCATTACCACGCTGCTACCGAGCCATCGGCCCGGCTTTCCGTGCCGCCGCACAATACGCCGTTGTCCGGGTTGCGCCAGATGATCTGGCCGCGTCCAAACATCGACGGATCGAGGGCGACCTGTATATCATGCCCTTTGCGAGCAAGTGCCTGTGCAATATGCTGAGGGAATCCAGGCTCAACCAGAATCGTTTTGCCTTTGGTCCACTGCCAGCGCGGAGAATCGAGCGCAGCCTGTGGATTGAGGTGGAAGTCCACCGTATTCATGACGACCTGCACATGACCCTGGGGCTGCATGAAACCGCCCATGACCCCGAATGGTCCGACCGCTTCATCACCGTGTGTGAGGAAGCCCGGAATGATTGTATGAAATGTCCGTTTGCCTGGCTCCAGTGCGTTGGCGTGATCGGGATCAAGCGAGAAATTATGCCCCCGGTTTTGCAGGGCAATGCCTGTGCCTGGCACAACTAGCCCGGAGCCGAAGCCCATATAATTGCTCTGTATGAAGGAAACCATGTTGCCCTCACCATCTGCCGTTGCAAGATACACCGTTCCGCTTGCCCTTGGGTCGCCCGCTTCAGGCGGAAGTGCCACATCACCAATGAGCTTGCGCCGTTCGTCTGCATACGCTTCGGATAATAATTCCTGCACCGTTACGCCCATCTTGCGTTCCTCGGTAATGTATTTTTCTCCATCGGCAAATGCCAGCTTCATGGCTTCCAACTGCCTGTGGTATGCCAGGACGGATTCCTTTTCTTCAAAATCAAAGCCCTTCAACAGATTGAGCGCTGCCAGAGCAATCAGCCCCTGACCGTTCGGTGGGATCTCCCACACATCATATCCGCGATAGGAGACCGAGATTGGATCAACCCATTCAGGCTGGAATGCAGCCAGATCTTCTTTGGTCAGGTAACCTCCGTGCTCTGCCATAAAAGAGTGAATACGCTCCGCAAGTTCGCCTTCATAGAAGTCTCGCGCACCACTCTCGCCAATCCGGCGCAGTGTTGCCGCATGATCCGGCGAACGCCACATCTCGCCCACGGCTGGAACACGCCCGCCTGGGGCAAATGTCTCAAACCACGCACGCCCGGCTTCCGCATCGCCTTGGCGTGCGTAGATATCGGCTGCCCGTGCCCAATGGCGGGCCAGCCCCGGCGCAAGCGGGTAACCTTCTTCCGCGTAGCGGACAGCCGGTTCCAGCGCTTCCGTCAGCGTGAGCCGTCCGAATCGGCGGCTCAGCTCAGCCCAACCCGCCGGTGCGCCAGGCACCGTCACCGGGATGACCCCCAGCTTCGGCATCTCCGAATGGCCTGCCGCTTTGAGCGCCTCAATCGATATACTCTGAGGCGCAGGCCCGCTGGCATTCAGGCCATGCAGTTTGCCCTCGGTCCAGACGAGGGCAAAGGCATCGCCCCCAATGCCATTGGACGTTGGCTCCAGCACGGTGAGCGCTGCAGCGGTGGCGATAGCGGCATCAATGGCGTTGCCGCCCTTTTTTAACACATCCAGACCGGCTTGTGCGGCCAAAGGCTGTGAAGTGGCGACCATGCCTTGTTTGGCATAAACGGGCACACGATAAGACGGATACGGTTGGTAGAGTGGATCGTAGTTCATCAGGTTGTTCAGCTCCTTGTCGCAAGATGTCAGGTTCCGGCTCGCCGGATCAATTACTCCTAACCCTCTTCGGAACAGGTGACGTGATCTCCTGCTGCCAACGCGAAATCCAACCTGACATAGCCCGTGAATAGCGATGATACAGTTGCATTCATATCAGTGCTATTGTATTTTTTCAAAGGATTTGAGGTGTTCTCCAGATGACTAGGTCGTTACCATATCGCCGCCATTGACATGAATGCACTCACCAGTGACATAGGAGGAGTCGCGGGAAGCAAGATAGACGTAGGCAGCCGCAAGTTCATAAGGTTGGCCTGCCCGGCCCATCGGCGTCTCGGTTCCAAATACCTGCACGTCTTCAGCGGAGAAGCTGGAAGGAATGAGCGGTGTCCAGATCGGTCCGGGCGCGACGCAGTTGACCCGAATGCCCTGAGCAGCGAGTGATTTGGCGAGTACACGAGTCAGAGAGACCACAGCCCCTTTGCTGGATGAGTAATCGATCAGTTGCACTTCCCCTTTATAGGCCGTAATGGAAGCCGTATTGATAATGGATGCTCCTTTGCACAGATGTGGGAGAGCCGCCTGAATAAGAAAGAAATAGGCAAACACATTCGTCTGGAACGTATGGTACAGCTGTTCTTCCGTAATATCGACAATGCTTGGCTGTACGTACTGCACGCCATGATTGTTGACCAGGACGTCGATCTTTCCGAAGGTTTCCATGGTCGTACGGATGACAGCCTCGCAGTTTTTCTTTAACCGCAGATCAATCTCGATTAACAGACACCGTTGTCCCAGCTCTTCAATGCGTTCACGTGTCCTTTCGGCGTCGGTCCGTTCATATAGATAAGCGATGGTGATATCTGCACCTTCCTTGGCAAAAGCAATAGCTGCCGCTCTGCCGATTCCACTGTCACCACCGGTAATAATCGCAACCTTGCCTTCCAGCTTGCAGCTGCCAATATAAGCAGGATCTTCGCTGATCGGTTCAGGTACCATCAGGGTTTCCAGACCTGGCTGTTGGTCCTGATGCTGGGGTGGGAAAGCCAGCTTTTGTTGCTTGCACACCGTTTTCTCACCGTAAAAAGGATAGACAGGATTCATTCGGTTTACATCCTCCTCGCACGTTCGTTCATACGCCTAATCTATGCATTCGCCCAGAAGAAGGTGCGGCAGGAGGAAGAAGGGCATTTGTTTTTAACGCAAAATATACCATAATAAGGATGTAGCTATTGCAACAGTTCATTAAATGTGGAGGTGTCAGGAGCCAAATGAATATTCAGGGAATTAATCATCTGTGCTTTTCCGTATCTAATCTGGAACGGTCCATTACCTTTTATGAGCAGGCTCTCGGTGCCCGTATTCAGGTGAAAGGCCGGAAGCTGGCGTATTTCGAACTTGCCGGTCTGTGGATCGCTTTAAATCAGGAAGACGTCATTCGCAACTATACGGAACGAACGTATACACATATTGCATTTACCGTAAAAGAAGAGGACTTCGACGAGTCTGTGCAGCAGCTGCGAGCAGCTGGGGCTGACATTCTTCCCGGAAGACCACGTGACCCGAAGGATGCGTTATCCGTTTATTTTACCGATCCCGATGGTCATCTGTTCGAACTGCATACCGGAAATATGAAGCAAAGGCTGGATTATTACCGGGAAGACAAACCTCATATGACCTTTTATACGTAACCGAATGAGCTAAAATGGAAAAAAATATGACATATCTATTGTGCAAACAATGGATGTACATATAATATGGACAAATATACCCTTAATTTACCACTGTTTGATACTTAGTTCATACTCAAGGAGGTTTGTCATGATTCAGTTTCCCAAACCGGATGTAGAACAGTATTTCCAGACGTATCGGATTTCCCATTTTGCCGTATCAGCCGACGAGAAACGTTTGTTTTTTGACAGCAATCTGAACGGACAGCCCAATATCTGGGCGATGGATCTGCCGGGTGGCTACCCATATCCTTTGACGTATTTGAATCAGAGCAGCCAGTTTATCAAACCAGACCCAGAAGGACGTCATATTCTCACGGCGTTTGATCGGGACGGAGATGAGAATTATCATCTGTATGCACTTAAACCGGAAGGTGGGGTCCCATTTCCTGTTGTTCCAGCAGAGCCCAATGATCGTTGTTATTTCTCCCATCTGTCCGACGATGGGCAGCGTCTTTATTATATGACAAGTAGGGATAACCCGAACTATCTCAATTCACGCCGGATTAACCTGGAAACGGGAGAGGATGAGCTTCTGCATCAGGGGGAAGAGGTCACAAGCAATCTGGTTGCTGTGAGTTCGGATGAACAATCCTACGTAATCCTGAATGTATACTCCAATACCTACCAGACAGCATACGTGTACCGGAACGGTGAGTCAGAATCCATTATTCCGGTCTCAGAGCGGCAGAGTCAGGTCTCGTATGTCCTATTTGCAGACAATAATCGGCTTCTGATGATTACAAATGATAATGAACCGTACACCTATGTGGCCGAATACCGGCTGGATACTCAGGAATTTCGTCTTTTGTGCAAAGTGGAGGGAGAAGACGTGGATATCATCCGCTGGCATAAGGATTCAGAGACGTTATACTTCTGGACGTTTACGGGTCCCGAGAATCGGATGTACGCGCTGGACAAAGGTTCCGAGCAGCCTCGGCGTGTGGCCATGCCACTGGACACCGTAGAACATGTGACGGTTACCAAGGCTGGCAACGTGTATATTTCGGGGCGTGGAGCTATCCAGCCGCATAATATCTATCGGTTGATGGCAGGTAGTGAGTCCTGGGAACCGCTGACTGACAATCGGGTAACAGGGCTTGATCCGAGCGATCTCGTCTACCCGGATGTCATTCGATATAACTCCTACGACGGACTGGAGATCGAAGCGCTTTTTTTCAAAGCGAAGCCGGAACAGGCTAATGGTTACACGGTATTTTGGCCGCATGGCGGGCCACAGGCATCGGAAGCAAAATTCTTCCGTCCGATGTTCCAAATGATGCTGGCTCAGGGTTATCATATTTTTGCTCCGAACTTCCGGGGAAGCACTGGATATGGCGCCGAGTTTGGCAAAATGGTCGAAAGGGATTGGGGCGAGGGCCCAAGGCTGGACTGTGTTGCGGGTATAAACTGGCTGTTTGACGAGGGCATCTCATCACCGGATCGCCTGTTTGTGGTAGGGGGCAGTTACGGCGGGTATATGACCCTGCTGCTGGCAGGACGTCACCCGGAATTATTCCGCGCTGCGGTCGATATTTTTGGACCAAGTAACCTGTTCACATTCCTGGAATCTGTGCCGGAAGATTGGAAACCGATGATGGACAACTGGCTGGGTGATCCGGTCCGTGACCGCGAACGCTTAACGAAGGATTCACCTATTACGTATCTGGACCAGATGGTGAACCCGATGCTGGTCATTCAAGGGGCCAATGATCCAAGGGTCGTGAAGGCGGAATCCGATCAGATCGTGGCCGCGTTGCAGGGGAAAGGGGTAGACGTGGAGTATATCGTTCTGGATGATGAAGGCCATGGCTTCTCCAGAAAAACGAATGAGATTCTTGTTTATCGGCGGATGCTGGAATTTTTGCAGAAACATCAGGAAGTGCCGGTCGCACAACCGTAATTCATATGGTTGTATCACCGCTTTAAATATATGATGGTTTGAGAAAACCGCCAGGAGTGAGTGTGGCTCATCTTTCTGGCGGTTTTTTGGTGTGTTAATCCAGCAAAGCAATAACCGAATCCATGTACTGCTCCGCCCAATGTGCAAAAGGCATATCCGCTGCCCAGGTCACTCGGCCTGTTGCTTTGCATTCACCCCATAACAAAATGCGCTGATAGAGCAGATGCACCCTAAGACGTGTGGCAAAGTGCTGGTATCGCTCCGTATCTGCTGCGCAGACAACATCTCGGTAATCGTGAAGGAATCGTTTGGCAAGCTCAGGTTGGCCTTCGCGTATATACATGGCTGTCATTTTGGTTAGGTCTGCTGTGCCATCTCCGAAATAGGCCGTTGTAAAATCAAACAGACCAGTAATCTGCCAGTCCGCAGCAAGGCTATCACCATTCCTCTGAATCACAAAGTTCTCAACCTTAAAATCTCCCATCACAAATCCGGGAATAGGCATGGAGTGAAATGCAGATTCAGCGTTTTTTAACTGCTCGTCCACCCACTGTATATCTTCGTCTGTTATCACGGAGTACTTTGCAGCATCCTGCAGCCAGTGATGGATTGTCCCGTACAGCCAGTCCAGATATTTGCCCGCAAAGGGAACGATCTGTTTTGCTACAGGATCATACTCTCCCGCGTCAGGGACCTTCCAACGGTGCAGTTCTGCTAAGGAGTGGGCAAGCATTGTAGCGATCTTCTCCTGATCCTCCTGTGAAAGTGAAGCCTGTAATGACGGATCATGCAGGTGCATTCCAGGTAATCGGGGCATGATGGCATAGCTCCAGCCCAATATGTCGGTATCTTCATATAATAAATATGGATCAGGTACAGGAATGTTGGTGTGAGTTCTCAGCTGTTCTACGAAAAACTGCTCTTCCTGAAGTTGTCCCGCATATAATGGGTTGCCTTTCAGAATATATTCTCCCTCTGAAGAGCGAATAAGAAGTGTCTGACCCATCACACCTTCATCGGTTCGCTTATAATCCATAAGTGTTCCCAGATTGAAATCATGAAGCGCCTTTTGCAAGGATGCTTGCTCAATATCACCAAGTTTATTGGAGCCAAAATATATACGGGTTGTCATAAGCCCCTCCTGCGATCTCAGTCTTCATCCTCTTCGTCAGACAGATCAAACGTATCGGCATCAACCAATCCGCGAATAAAAGCTTCAAAATTAGGCGTCAGATATGTAATCTCATAATCGTTTTCCTGATCCACATGAACCACAGCAGGTTCGCCTTCAGGGCCACAGAATCGATAATCCAGCATCACCACATCGTGTCCGGCAGATGGACAATCACAGATCACAACACCGAGATCAGGGTATCCCCAATCTTCGATCATGAAACGACTTCCAAATTCTCCACCCAGTGTATTGGACTTGTCCCGCGCAATGCCCATAATCCCCGTAATGGCGATATGGTCTTCGGCCCATGAAGTGGCTTCTTTGGTTGGGAAAACGGTGTGTGCAGGGATTCCGCCGTTCTGTGTGTTCATTAACTGGATATAGGAGGCCGGTAATTTGTAGCCTAGCTCCTGTTCAATGGTTTGGATCAACTCTTCGTCAAAAGGTGTAGATACATAACTTTCTAATGCATATTCACTCTGTTCCCAGAATGAAACCGGATCGTAGGACCCGGAGGCGGCTCTGAGGTGGTTTAGCCTGCCGCTGTGCTCCAATTCCAACAATATCTCTTGATGACGATGTCGATCCTGTTGCATTTTTTCAGCTTTGGGCCGTGTCCATTCGAGAAATTCGATGGTCGATTCGTCATGGGGCAAGAGCTCGTTTGCCATCTCAAAAGCTTTGAGTGCCTGCTCATACATTGCCATATGATAATAAGCGTAACCCAACCGGTACTGCCAGAGAGGGTCACTTACTCCCTGCCCATTGACGGATAGTAACTGTTGGACAGCCTCACGGTAATGTCCTTCATTGTTATACGCTCTGGAAAGTTGTCCAATTAACTCATAATCCCGCTCCGATTCAGGGATATGTTGAATACGTTCAATAATGAGATCGAACTGGTCCTGTTCATGCCATTTATTTAGTTGTTCCAGCAGTTCTCTTTCCATCACTATGCCTCATTTCAATAGGGGAATGTGAACCTTTTTCCATTATATCTTACAAGCTCTCAGGATGGATGGGTATTGTATCCTATCCAGTCGTATAGAAAAAACACTCCCACAAGCAGAAAGCCATCAAGACATTCCAACAAGGGGAGTGTTGTGTATTTGATTAGATTGCGGTCACTGGATCAATCAACTTACAGATCGTCAAATCCGTTATCGTCGCCGACTTTGCCGTAGTTACGCGATTTGGCTTCGAAGAAGTCTGTTTTCGTAGCATTCAGTGCTTCGTCGGAGAAAGGTTTGATCCAAGGCATGCAGTTCACATCCACGCCTTCGTATGCTTTTTCCATACCCATCAGGCGCAAACGTTTGTTAGCGATGTACTTGATATAATCTTCCAACTCGTTCAGGTCAATCCCGCGTACGTTGCTAAGAGTGTAGTGTGCCCAGTTGGTTTCGAGTTCAACGGCACGGTTGATCGTTTTGTACACATAGTCCATGTTCTCTGGTGTGTTCAGTTCAGGGAAGTCTACCAGCAACTGTTTGTACACTTCAGCGAAGAAGTAGCAGTGTTGGTTCTCGTCGCGCTGAATATAAGAGATCATTTGGCTAGTTGCCATCATCTTCTGGTCACGGGCCAGATTGTAGAAGAAGGCAAATGTACTATAGAAGAAGATACCTTCAAGTACCAGATCGGCTACCATCGCCTGGAAGAACGTCTGTGGAGACGGGTTATCCCGGAAAGTTTGGTAGATGTCGGCGATGAACCGGTTACGGTCAAGCAGCACCGGATCATGTTTCCAGTATTCAAAAATTTCCTTTTGCTCCCGATCGGATACGATGGAGGACAGGACGTAAGAGTACGATTGGTTGTGTACAACTTCCTGTTGTCCGATGATTGCCGAGATCGCTTCCAGTGAGGAATCCGTGAAATAACGTTTCACGTCACCTACAAACATCGTTTGCATGGAGTCCAATACAGCGAGCAGGGAGATGTTGACTTTGAATGTACGTTGTTCTTCCGGGTCCAATTGGGCAAATTGGGAAGCATCCTTGGACATTGGGATTTCATCCGCGATCCAGTGGTTGAGCAGCAGTACTTTGTACAGTTTGTACATATGAGGCATACGAATATCGTTCCAGTTCAGAATGCCTGAGCATTCACCTTCAATGATACGGGTAGACTGGTTGGGTGCTTCGGTATTGAAAATTTTCTGCAATTGCATAATCCGTTCACTCCTTGAATGAATTTACACTATATAACTACGATGACAGAACAAGCTTCCGATCGCTGTTATCCCCAGATTTCTTTAACTCCTTTTCTAAATGGGAGAAATCCGGTGATAAAGGCGAAGCGTATGCTTCCGATGCAGCTTTCTTTCAGAAAGCTTTTAGCTCCGCTTCTCCAGCTTTTTCTGTCCTCTCCGTTATCGTGTAATATTATTTCAAAATATATATTAGGGGCTGTAATGTGGCATCTATATCAACATCTGATGATGTTGTGATCGTATTTTAGGCAAAAAAGAACCAGAGCAACGCCATTTTGCAATCAAAACAGGATGCCCTGGTGGTCATCGTGGATCTAGTTAATCATCTTGATCAATGATAAAAACGTAGCTTGTGCAAAAAAATCAAGATTCTTCAATCGTTAATGCCCGGCTACGAACATAATAGGTTGATTTCATGCCGGCTCTCCAGGCGTGCAGATGCAATTCCAGGAATTCTGTTGCTTTGATATCCGGTCGAACGTAAAAGTTGAAGCTTTGTCCCTGATCGACGTGGCGCTGACGGGCAGCCGCCATATTAATGGAAGCATGTTGATCTACCATGAACGCCGTTTGGTAATAAGGGCTTGTTTTTTCGGACAGATCCGGAGCCGGGTTGGCAATTTTGTAAGTTGTTTTCTCTTCATAAGATAACAGCTCATAGAGCGGATCAATACTAGCTGTTGAGCCAGCAATGATCGACGTGGAACCGTTAGGCGCAATGGCGAACAACCAGGCATTACGTACACCGTTTTGCTGTACTTCGGCTTGCAGTTCTTTCCACTGTTCTGTCGTTACGAACTCGCCTGCGCGCTCACCTGACGTGTACTCGCGTTGGTCGAAGTAGTGACCACTTTCCCAATCGGAACCTTTGAATTTCGGATAATGTCCTTTTTCCTTGGACAGCTCCATGCTGGCTTTCACGAGCAGGTAGTTAATTTTTTCGTACAGATTATCGTTATACGTTACCGCTTCATCGGACTCCCAATGAATGCCTTCGAGGGCAAGCAGGTGGTGAAGTCCAAACGTTCCCAGACCGACTGCGCGATATTGGCTGTTGGTATATTGGGCTTGCAGCACTTCAATGTTGTTAATATCGATAACGTTGTCCAGCATGCGCACCTGAATCGGTACCAGACGCTCCAGTACATTGTGAGGCACGGCACGTGCCAAGTGAATGGAGTTCAGGTTGCAGACAACAAAGTCGCCAGGCACTTTGGAGATCACGATGCGAGTTTGTCCATCCTTGGTTACAAGTTCTTCCTTTTCGATAACCGTGGCAGACTGGTTCTGCATAATTTCGGTACACAGGTTGGAGGAGTATACCATACCGTGTGCACGATTCGGATTCGAGCGGTTAACCGTATCCCGGTAGAACATGTATGGCGTACCTGTCTCCAGTTGGGATTTCAGTACACGCTTCATGATATCAATCGCCTGAACCGTGATGCGGGACAACAGCGGATGGTTGACTGCTTCTTCGTATTTATCACGAAATGCACCTTCACCAAAGGACTCATCGTAGAAATCTTCCAGTCCGAGTGCACGACCGTTCTCGTCTTTCCAGCCCATCACTTTCTTTGTTTCATGTGGGCAGAACAGACTCCATTCGCCGCGGCTGGATACCCGTTCCATGAACAGGTCAGGCAGACAGATGCCGTGGAATACGTCATGCGCACGCATCCGCTCGTCGCCGTTGTTCAGCTTCAGGTCGAGGAAGGCCAGAATGTCTTTGTGGAAGACGTCCAGGTATACCGCAATGGCACCCTTACGTGTACCGAGCTGGTCTACGCTGACCGCTGTGTTATTCAGCTGGCGAATCCAAGGGATTACACCGGAACTTGTATTTTGGTGACCACGGATATCCGAACCTCGTGCTCTGACTTTGCCCAGGTAAACGCCGATGCCACCGCCCATTTTGCTCAGACGCGCTACATCCGTGTTGGAATCGAAGATGCCTTCGAGTGAGTCGTCCACGGTATCAATGAAGCAGCTGGAGAGTTGTCCGGCTACTTTTTTACCTGCATTGGACATCGTAGGTGTAGCTGCCGTCATGTACATGTTGCTCATCGCCCAGTAAGCTTCTTTGACGAGATTCATACGATTCTCAGCAGGCTCCTGATGCATTAAGAACATTGCGATAACCATATAACGCTCTTGTGGCAATTCCATTACTTTTCCATCAAAATCGTGAGCGAGGTAACGTTCTGCCAGTGTAAGCAAGCCGATGTAATCGAAGAGCAGATCGTTGCGGTAGTCAATGCACTCAGCAAGTTCGTCGATCTGTTCTTTGGTGTAACATTCCAGCAATTCTTCCCGATAGATGCCTTTTTTTATGAGGTCTACAAGAAGAGGATGGAATGCACCATAAGGTTCGTCCGGGTAAGACTTGTATCTGCGGTTGGTAGCCGCTTTTTTGTACAGGGAAGTGAGCAGGGAGCGCGCCGCTGCAAATTTCCAGTTAGGCTCCTCTTTGGTTACCAGTTCCAGTGCGCTCATCATAAAAGCACTGCTGATTTCGTCCCCGGTAACTTCATCACGACGGAGCTTGCTGTTTACTCCACGTACCAGACGTTCCTTATCCAGCATGTCCAGTCCTGCCAGAGTACGGTCGGCATATACCGAGATGCGCATATCATCAAAGGCAAGCTGGCGGTTGTTCGGCTTGGTCACAACTTGTGGCATGAATATTCCTCGCTTTCGCATGTTTAAGAGATAAATTGGAGAAATTCTTTATATAAAGAATTGAGTGTCTTCTAACGGTGAGAAAAAAGATATAGGTTGCGGACTGAAATGGCGGTACAGGTCACGTCTTAAATCGCTCAACGGAGGAGCACAAAGCAGCACAACACAGAACATGCTCATATAAAAAGCATTCTCCCCGCCTCGCGGCTGAAAATGCCCATGGATGCTCTGGCTTCCTTCCTGTCTTAAAGGTTTGGAATAACGACAGAAAAGGGTGCTTATGTAAGCTTTTGTCTATTGCAGACGCGCCTGTAGTTTGAGGATACCGGGTGCAGTCCAAACAGCCCCGTTAACCTCCGTGTCAACTCTGTTTCGAGAAAGCGATTTACACCTACAGGGACGTGCCTTTGGAGGTGATTTCATCCTGTTTTTCGCGAGAATGCAGAAGGTGACTAATAGAAGCGGAGAAATCTAGTGTTACTACATTTTGTAGCTGTCAACATACTCTAACCCAACATATTGTGTTTGTAAAGTGGGCCAATACAGTAAAACGTAATTCCGAGTATACCATTTAAGCTAGAAATCCGCAAAGGAAAAGGGCTGGAAGATTTGAAGATTTATCAAAAAAAATTTTTGGTCAAATCAGATGACGTCATCACGTCAGTTTGAATTGTGGCTCCTTCAACTGGTAGAATAAAAACAGGTAAAAATCGACTAAAAATGAGCGGCACCGGTAACTTGCGGGGCCCAAGGGAGGCGGAGCAAAATGGCAATAGCAGAGGTGACCGTAATTCCAATTGGCACCGGGACGACCAGCTTGAGCAGTTATGTGGCGGACATGCAGAAGGTATTGGAAAACCAGCGGGGCATTACATATCAGTTGACCTCCATGAGTACCATTATCGAAGGTCCGCTCAATGAAGTATTTACAGCAATTGCGGCTCTACATGAAGCACCGTTTCTATCAGGAGCTCAGCGTGTCTCCACCTCCGTCAAGATCGACGATCGTCGTGACAAACCGGATGCCTCCAGTGTGCAGAAGCTGCAATCTGTTCAGGACAAACTGGCATCCCGTTCCCGTCAGGCACGGCCAAATTAACGGCAGTCAGCAGAGAATAGAAAATAGTTCTACATATTACTGTAAGCCCTGTATCTGGGGCTTACATTTTTTTGCATTTCCTTAGGTTCAATAAGGGCGGATTCTTCAGAGCATTCCTGAGTTTTGCCGTGCCTTTTAACTTGAAATCACATATTTTATATTAAACTGACAACCTTTGTCGGCAGTTGTATGAGGAAGGGAGGGATTACAATGCCCTATACTACAGGTCTCCTCTTTAACTCTCCAACGGGGAGTGATCGTGCCACACAATTAATTGTTACCTGTTTAAATGATTCTCTCAATATTCCAGCCAATATTGAGCTTCAGGTATTTCGCTGGGATACTTCCCAGACTGCCAGAATTCCGATTGGTCACGATCTGTTCCAGCTACCTCCCCAGGCGTCCAAAACATTGTTGTATACGCTGAACACAGCAGATTATTTTGAGGTCCAGAGCGATTATTTTAGTGCTACAAGCGCGGTTATTCAGGCTTACAGTCTAGATTCCGTGGGTAATGTCATGCAGCGTGTGCTGCAATCGGAAATGGTGTGGGTGGACCGCTTTACGAATATTCCATAACCCAAATATGACGGAGGTGAGAGAAATGCCAGTTGTAAATATTACAGGGGCATTGGGGGGCAACCAATTCGAACCGTCAATTGCGGTCAATGAATTATTGCCTAACATTATGTGTGTTGTAGCAGTCGATACAAGTACTGGGCCGACACTGATTGGGTTCTACCGCTCCATTGATGGGGGACAAACTTGGTCAACGACTACATTACTACAACCTGCGGGATACGCCGGAGCGGAAGCCCCTACCATTGATTACACATTCCCCAGTACGTTTATTGTAACGGTTCATATTTTTAATGGGGATAATGACGGGACAATTATTAGCTATACTTCAATGGATGACGGTCTCACATGGGCTCCCCCGGTGTTTGTAAACAAGGGATATGGTCTCATTGTTCACAATGATGAACCTTATATAGCGTGTGATCGTACACCGGGTAGCCCGTATCGCGGCAATGCCTATGTTGGATACACACCACTGGCAACGGCGGCATCATCGATCTTTTTTCAAAGATCCCTGGATCAGGCTGCGACCTGGCAAACGCCAAGCCGAATTTCCAGTCCTAGAGGGTTTCATGATCGTGCGACAATCGCTATTGGATTTACGGGTGAGGTCTATGCCGGGTATATTACCACAGGTCCGGACAGCCCTTATGCATTACTAAGGATATCCTACGACGGTGGTGCGACATTTCAGCCTCCAGTGAGTAATCAGTCTACCCTGATTGCTTCGGTAGTCCCGGCACCTTCGCCCTTACCTGTAATCGATTATGCGTTTCGTGTTCAAACAAATCTGAACTTGGCTGCAGATATTTCCAACAGTATCTACAGTGGTACAGTCTATGCAGTCTGGAATGATGCCCGGAATGGATATACAGACGTGTTCATGTGCCAGTCTCCAGATGGGTTGCTTTGGAGCGAACCGGTAAGCATCACGGGAGCCCCTGCAGGTTCACAGAATTTCTTTCCTTCGATCACCGTATCACCATTTACGGGTGCAATTCGAGTCATCTATTATTCAAATCAGATTAATGGATTTTTACTGGATGTATATGTAGCCGAGTCTTTTGATGGTGGTGCAACATTTACAAATCGGCGGCTCACAACGACATCTTTCAATCCGAATGGTAATTCCCCTGTACCGACAGTACTCATTGGTGACTACATCACAGCCTATACGCAGTCGCCTGATAACCTGGCCGCCGTATGGATGGCGACAACACAGCCAACAGGGAAACTGGATGTATATTTTGGTTCATAGTCATACCTCAACTGTAACCTTGCCCATTTTTAACGGAAGCCCGGTCTCGCGAGTGATTTTTGCATATAGTGAACTGTACCTCAAATAAAAGGAGGGTTTTGCATGAGTGGAGTTGTAGGTGGATACGGCGGCGCATGGACATCGACTGGTGCCATTTTGGTTCTCTTCATTTTGTTGGTTATCATTTCTAAAGCATTCCTCATCTAACAGACCCTTAACACCTAAACCATTGGTAAAGGAGGAATCTCCATGAGCGAAGTACTTGGAGGCGCAGGATACGGCGGCTGGACATCAACTGGTGCCATCTTGGTTCTGTTCATTCTTCTCGTTATCATCACTAAATCTTTCTGGGTATAATATGTTGGACTCCGCCGGTTAACCGGTGGGGTTTTTTTTAGGTTGAGGACAAGCCCATATGAATAGTGAAAACGCCTATTTTGTCAAAGTAGGGCCATAGCCCGGTCCAGAGGTAGGCAAAATACATAGCTTAGGGGTGTAGGCAAATGTTAAGGAGGAATGAACAATGAGCGAAGTAAAACCGAATTCACCGAACGGACAGGGACACGTATACGGACATATGGGAGGGTATGAGCATATGCAAGGATACCAGTACACAGGTCATGAAATGCATGGGTACGGATATGGTTGTACAATGCCAACGGGGTATGGCTACGGATACGCACATCATGCCAATCATGCCAATCATGCTCCAATGCTGCATGGTTATCATCAAGGTTGTGGAACATCTTATGGACACGGCGGGGGAAGCTGGGGATCCATGGGTACGATTCTCGTACTGTTCATCCTGCTGGTTATTATCTCCAAAACGATGTTTATCTAAATCGTGCAACAGCAACTGTATAAAGGAGTTGATCCATACAACTCCGATGAAAGGCGCCGAGATTGTATCGGCGCCTTTTAGCTGTCTGGACATTTTTTATTAAAAGTGGACATGGAAAAGCACCCGGAACCCAATTCCGGGTGCTTTGTGTATGTTTTCAATCTTCTCAAGAATAAGTGACATCCAAAACAACAAAAGCCCTACCTCTCTTTTGTCCTTGCGGCTCCGATGACCGCGCCAGTGTGAATGGGAACATCTTGTGAAACTCTGTACTACCGGGTTATTGTGATTCAGGTTCTTCAATCTTCATAGGTTAGTGTGCATATTAGCTGCGGTCGCAGCATGAAGAAAATATTCCGGGGTTTAAAGAAGACAGAAAATCATATGAGGTTGTTTAAATACCAACTCTTATAGTATACCACAGGCTGTAATTTTTTGCAATAAAAAGGAAGGTTGAAGCTTTTTTTGAAAACAATTTTGAAAACATTTCAGATTTTTTCTTCAATAAGGTAATCCTCTTCAAATGATTATGCGTAGGTTATAATAAGAGGGATGACACGGAAAGGGGCCCTCGCATGACTGAATCAATAGAGGACAGCAGGTTAATGCGGCAGATTGCAGAGCGAGATGCTTCCGCACTGGAGCTTTTATATGACCGCTACGAGCGGGCGGTGTATTCTTTTGCTTATCGGATCGTTGGTGATCCAATGACAGCAGAAGAGACTGTCCAGGAATTATTCCTGCGGGTCTGGAACAATGCTGAACGATATGAGGCCTCACAGGGGAAGCTGACCACGTGGATGTTCGCCATTACGCGCAACATTGCAGTGGACATGCTGAGGCGAAAATCCAAAAGCGCAGCTACGACCTCAATGGAAAACGAAACACTGGCGGCATATGCCGATGAACATACAAATACAGAAGAAGAAATAGAGCGCAAATGGGAAGGTGTCCGAATTAAGGAGGCCTTGTCCCAGTTGAATGGTGACCAGCAACAGGTCATTGAATCGATCTATTATGCAGGCTTAACGCAACAGGAGGTATCCAGCAGATTCGGGATTCCGCTGGGTACGGTAAAGAGCCGTGTCAGGCTTGCGATGCGACAGCTTCAGAAGCTGCTTGCCGATGCTGAAATGCATCCGGATGCGGGAAGGGAGGGCATACATCCATGATAGAACGACATGAGGAATGGTCTGATCTGGCACCGGTGTATGTGCTGGGAGGACTTGAAGCGGCGGAAGTGGCAGCATTTGAAGCGCATTTAGCCAATTGCGAGTCTTGTCGCCAGGAGGTGAGGGAATTGCAGGAAGTAACAGGCTTCCTGCCACTCGCGGCGGAACCTGTTGCACCGCCGCCTGGCATGCGAGCACGTGTGCTGGGCAACGTGCTCGGACACGCGCAGGAGAGCGCCGGAACGAAGCCGGCGGCTGCTCCTGCGGAGCCTGAAGCACCCGTGGTGCTTCAGGAGGATCTTGCGCCGCAGCATCAAGCGGCGCAGCCCGGGCAAGGCTTGCCGCCGGAGACGGCGGTGCCTGCAGCCCGGGCAGAAGAGGCTGCACAGGCACAGCCGTGGCAGCCTCAAGGGCGCGCGCGTGCGCGCAGCAGCCGCTCCTGGCGCATAGCGAGCGCAGCCCTCGCGGCAGCGGCGCTTGTGCTCGGCATCTATGCCGGGCAGCTGCAAGGCCAGGTCGATTCGCTGAAGCAGCAAGCTGAGGGCTCATCGACGGTGCAAGAGCAGCTTGCTCAGACGCAGGCACAGAATGCTCAGCTGCAAGAGCAGCTTGCTTCATCCCTGCAGCCTGCACAGGGAATGCAGACAGGCGAAGCCGTCAAGCTTAGTCCTGCGACACAGGACATTGTGGCCCAAGGCCTAGCTACCATCGTCATTGACAGCAAAGGAACTCACCTAGTTGTACAGGCGGAGAACTTGCCTACGCTGGAAGGGAATGAGGCGTTCCAGGTTTGGCTGATCAAGGGCGATACACCTCAGAATGCGGGGACCTTCCTAAGTCATAATGGAACGGGAGCGGTATACTATACGTTAGACTCTGCCAACGACTACGACACGGTCGCGATCACACTTGAACCGGATGCGATGGGTGATGAGCCGCGTGGTACAATGATTCTGGCTGCCAAAATTAAAGGATAAGAAATGTCTTGCTATATCAGGCTGTTTCCTACGGGGAGCGGTCTTTTTTGTATGGTTGTACGCGTACATATAAGTTAGATGAACGATTCATAGTTAATTCCAGGATGGAGGTTTCCCATCCGTGAAATGAATTAATTTTTTCAGTCCGAGTAACCGATAACAAATAGGAGGCTGTACCCTTAATCTCCCTCTGTCATCATCAATGGGGAGAACTGGTTTACAGCTAGAGAGTGAGGGGTTAGGGTGGAAGTATACCGTTCATTTATCTTTCGTCTGATGCGAAATTATCTTATCGGTTCAATGGGAGCTGTTTTTGTGGTAGGTACAGTAGTTATGGTGTCTACCTTACAAATACCGAATATTCAATTTGTACGACTCATTATCATTGTGTTGATTTCACTATTGTTCATGCTTGTTGCTGAACTGATTACGTTATGGGCACAACTTGGCCCCATCCGGCAGTTCTTTGCCGCCGAGCATCATGAAAAGGCCGAATTGACAAAGATGTATGAGAGCATTCACCGTTTTCCGGGACAAACGATCTATCGTATTTTGGGTCCGCATATGCTTGGATTTTCCCTGCCTGCTGCCGGATTGACGATATGGATGATTTCTACAGGATGGCTGGAATTTCCGTATGGATATGTCGCAGTTGCAGCGGCGTGTGCCTTATTGATCGCCGTGATGCATGCCCTGATTGAATATTTTTTGACGGTTCGGACCGTGAGACCGTTGCTGCTGGAAGTTCGCCGCAGAGGCAAAGAACAGCATGGTATGGAACCATCTCTCGGAGGACGTGTCCTGGTGTCCATTCAGCGTAAATTTCAGTTGAGTACGGCGCTGATCGGTTTATTTCCATTATTTCTGTTCTTCCTGGCTACATCGATCCGTCTTCAGTATATGGATAGCGAGTTTGCGAAAGAGTATATTCTGTGGGCAGTTCTTATCGTTGTGCTGGGCGGGGGCTTCGCCCTTGTGGGAAGCTGGCTGCTGATTCGGGATGTTCGCGGTCCGGTTGCGGAGCTGACTGAGGAGATGAACCGAATTCAAGAGGGAGACCTTGGCAGAAGAACCCCTGATCTGTACGCGGATGAATTTTCTGCGCTCATCTCCGGATTCAATATGATGATCAACCGGCTTGAGATGAGACAGGAACGCAATCGGCAGTTGCTGCAAAGTTATTTTTCCACCCTGGCGGCTGCATTGGACGCACGGGACAAATATACGGCCGGTCATTCCATGCGGGTGGCAGAGTATTCAATTATGATCGGCAAGCTGAGTGGCATGAATGAAGAACAAGCAGATCTGTTATACAAATCAGCGCTGCTACATGATATTGGGAAAATCGGCATACCCGACGAAGTGTTATTGAAAGATGGAAAACTCACCGATGAGGAATTCGCCATCATTCGCACACATCCCGTTCTTGGAGAGAGCATTTTGCTACAGATTGAACCGATTGATGCCATGGCAGACTTCCTGCCAGGTGTAAGGTCTCATCATGAAAGATATGATGGCAAAGGATATCCTGATGGCATAGCAGGCCAAGAGATTCCGCTGTTTGGCCGTATCATTGCCGTGGCTGATGCCTTTGATGCCATGACGTCTGATCGTCCATACCGGAATGGGATGAGCCATGAGAAAGCGCTATCTATTTTGGAAGAAGGAAAAGGGACCCAGTGGGATCCCTATTTTGCAAGCTTGTTTATTGATGAGTGGAGACGGCAACAGCATCTCCAGAAATCGTCGGAGCGAGGGGTCAGCTGATTCCCTCTGTCCACTTCGATTCTTTTCTGCGACGACGGTGCAGTGAGAGCCCAGTGATAATTGTGAAAACGCATTCACCGAGTACGACCGCACCCAGGGCGTCATAGATTACATGTTGTTTGATCATTAAGGTGGATAATATAATCAGTGCTGCCCCGGCAGCAACAAACACCTTAACCTGTTTGCGAATGCTCTGAACGGAGAGAACAGCACGCATAACCAGATAAGAATGAAGGGCATGAATACTTGGAAAACAATTATATGGGCGGTCCTGGCCGTAGAGCCATCCAAGAAGAGAAGCACCGAGACCTGTACCTGTTAACTCGGGACGCGGCACCATGGTCTGAAAATTAAAATAGATCAGGTAACAGATCCAGACACAGATGTTCATGGATAACAGGACGCGATAATAAGTGAGCCGATCCTTGGCGCATAAATAAGCCAACACACCGAAGACAAACGGATACCAACCCAGATAGGGTATGGACATGGATGGTACATAAGGGATGATCCGGTCCAACGGGGAATCAAGCACAGAGAAACCGCGTTCCGGACTATTCAGAATATCATAGAACATCCCCATGACAGCCAAGGAAAGCATCAAGCTTAACGACAGCCAGTAGGATTTGCTTTTTAACACGTGCACAACACCGTTTCTCCTTTCATCCAAGTTCGCAAGGAACTGGATCACAGCAATTAAAATCGAACAACAATATATTCTACTACGTTCAGCGCACAAATTGAATCCTGATTTGTGTATTTTTGTGCATTTTTTTGACGACGAAGAAATGTCGAAGGTTGAACGGGCATGATATGATAGAGATGCATACGGACTAAAGGTTTTCTGTCAATGAATACACGACAACAGGAGTGAGTGAATGCAATTTTCAAAAATGTTCGTATTAAATATGGGGATGCTCATTACCATTGCTTACCTTGCTAGTGTGTTCTATAAATACATCGTAATACGAGCTTCATCACGAGTAAAACAGATCTGTTCATTGTTTGTACTTATTTTTGCAGGCTGGTTCAGCACGGTATTTGGATTCCAGCTTAATGATGAAGTTGTCTTCGATCTTCGTTTTGTTCCTTTAATTGTTGCCGTTTTGACGTATAGACAACCTTATAGCGTTATTATCGTGGGGGTTGGAATTGGAATGACCAGGTTAACTTTCGGTATCCATGAGGCTACGGTGGCTGCACTAATTAATATGTCGATCCTGGGCGTGGTGTGTGCAGGGTTGAATATATGGATGAGACGCAGTGACTACAGGCTAATTGTTAAAGGTATCATCGTCATATTGATTGTAAATGTGGTCAATAGTTTAAACATTGCTATTTTTGGTGTTATCCCGGCTACATATTTTTTCTCGCATATTATGCCGTATACCCTTCCTGTTGGTATTGTACTTAGTCTTATTTTTGCTTTTATTTTACGAGATTTCCAGAATGAACAGAATCGGATTTTGCTCATCCAGAGTACCAATCGTTTATTGTCTGTGCAAAAAGAAGAATTGCAGAAGGCTCAGATTGTGCTGGAGGATCGTGCCAAGCAGCTGATGATTGCTTCACAGTACAAATCGGAATTTCTGGCGAATATGTCGCATGAACTGCGAACACCGCTGAACAGTGTCATTAACTTTGCCCAGATGATCAGCGAGAACGGAGATACGATGGAGCAGGAGGATATCGTACATTTTGCCACAATGATTGAGCATTCTGGTCAGGAGTTGCTAACGTTAATCAATGACATTCTCGATCTGTCCAAAGTGGAAGCGGGCAGACTGGATATCGTCTTGGAGGATATCAGTGTTGCACAACTCACGGAAGATGCCATGACTCATTTCCAGCTGGTTGCCGAGAAAAAGGGAGTAGAACTGAAGCTGGACAAGAAGCCAGGGCTACCAGAGACCCTATGGTCTGATCCCCAACGAGTCCAACAGATTTTGCGGAATCTCATGTCCAATGCCATCAAGTTTACGCATCAGGGGAAGGTTACACTGACCGTGAGCACCAAACAAATGAAGAAGTCAGGCATTCTAAGTCAATGGATTGTTTTCTCGGTACAAGATACGGGAATTGGCATTGCTGAAGATAAACATCAATCCATTTTTGAAGCATTTCAACAGGCTGACGGGTCTATTAGCCGCAAATTTGGGGGAACAGGACTCGGCCTGTCAATCAGTCGGGATTTGGCAAGATTACTGGACGGATCGATCGAACTTAAAAGCGCTGAGGGCAAGGGAAGTACCTTCTATCTCTATCTCCCGTTGAACCGTGAAAAAATGAGTTGACAACCATCACGCTGTGAGTAGAATTTGGGGTGACAACTAGCATCGACCGGCACTTGAAACCCGGTCTAAGGAGTGTATCCCCATACAGAAGACGGTCAACGTTAACCCTCCTCCGTTTGCAGGCAAAACACGGCGCAAGGGTTCGACACAACGCACGAATTTATCCATTGCAACATGGGAGGGTGTACCGGCAATTATTTTGCAGACGTTGCTGGGAGGCCCATTTTTAACCGGATTTCTGCTGTACCTCGGGGCCGGGTCAAGACATATTGGCTTTGTGCTCGCCATTACGACGTTTGTCAATATCGCCCAGATTGGAGCGGCTTACTGGATGCAGCGCATTCGCAGCCGCAAACGCATGCTTGTATTGTTTGTGGGGATACATCGCATCCTGTGGAGTTCGACGGGACTGATACCGTTCCTGTTTCCCAAGGAGTGGTGGGTAGGCATTTATATTGGTGTGTATACGGTTGCATTCATAGCCAATACGATTGGCGGTATGATCTGGACCTCGTTGATTGGAGATATCGTGCCTGCCAAGGTGAGAGGGCGTTATTTCGGAATTCGTAATACGATTCTGAACGCACTTGGAAGCGTATGCTTATTTGCTGGAGGCATCGTTCTGGACCGTTTCCCCGGGGAGATGGGTTTCTTAATTCTGTTTATTCCTGTGTGGATCTGCGCCATAGCTAATACGATTATTTATTGCTTTTATCCGGATGTACCGTTTGAACGTTCAACTGAAAAGGTTTTTTGGGGGATGTTCAAGAAGCCGTTTCAGGATCCTTCCTTTCTGAGGGCTGCACTGTTCCTCGCGGCCTGGTTACTGATCCAGACGTTGATCGTTCCGCTATTTTCCTACGTGATGCTTGACCTGCTTAACATTAATTATCAGACGGTATCCATAATTACCGTGGTGCAGACGCTCGTTATGATGGCCGGATTCTATATCTGGGGCAATCTGAACGCGAGATTCAGCAACAAAACCTTATTATTTTGGACATTACCGATCATCGCACTCTCCTGTCTGTCATGGGGATTGATGTCGTTTATGCCTGTTTTGATAGCGCTTTTTTTATCCCATATTTTTCTCGGTATTGGTGTGGGTGGATTCAACCAGCTTGCTTTTAACTTCACAATCGGAGATACACCAAAAAGCGAAAGACCGATGTTTGTCGCCGTGTATTCGGCTCTGACCGGAGTGACCTCGTTTCTTGGACCGCTGATTGGTGGCTGGTTGTATGAGAGAATGGAAACCTGGCCGGACGCGATGAATTGGGTTTCCGCCTATGGCTTCCAAGTGGGTGTTGGTGCAGCGATGCTGGTTCTTACGTTTACGCTTGGACGTCGTGTGCTTCTGAAATAGAGATATGTGGAGGGATGTACTTGGAGAATCACGAACGGCAAGCCCTAGTGATTGGAGCCACCGGGCTTGTGGGTGAACTGCTGGTAAGGAGCTTGCTTCAGAATCCGGCTTATGGCCGGATTCGTATATTGGTTAGACGACCGCTCGAATTGGAACATGCAAAGCTGGAGCAGCATGTCGTGGACTGGGAACAACTTGAAGAGCAAACAGATCTGTTTCGCGATGTTGATGACTTATATTGTTGTTTGGGTACAACAATTAAAAAAGCTGGCAGTCAGGAAAATTTCCGCCAAGTGGACCTTCACTACCCCGTAAAAGCCGCCATACTTGCCAAGGAGCATGGTGTATCCCAGATGCTCGTCATTTCTTCCATGGGAGCCGATGCCGGGTCACGTGTATTTTATAGTCGGACCAAGGGAGAGATGGAAGAGGCGTTATCGGCTATCGGTTTCCGTTCACTGCATATATTCCGTCCGTCGTTAATCCTTGGAGATCGCAAAGAAAAACGGTTGGGTGAGCAATTGGCAGCTCATGTCATGACGTTTCTGGATCGCTGGATGAAAGGCAGAGTGGATAAATACCGGGCAATCCAGGCTTCAACCATAGCTCGGGCCATGATGAACATTGCACTTGTTCAAACCAAGGGAAATCACGTGTATTCCAATAACGTTATTCATGTGTTGGGATTGGATGAGTCCTGAGATATCCATGGTTTGCCCATATCGGAATGAGAGCTAAGGATAGACGTTTCTTGCCTGGGCGGGATCGTGGTATAATAAGCTTCAAAAATGAGTTCGAGGCTTGTCTCCTCGCGGCGGCAGGACAGCGAACATGAAGGAGAACTCATCATGAAAAAACCAATCTCTACCGATCAGGCGCCAGGCGCCATTGGTCCATACAGCCAAGCTGTTGAAGCAGGCGATTTCATCTATACTTCCGGTCAGCTTGGCCTAAACCCGCAAACAGGAGAGTTCGGAGCTGATGTACAGGAGCAGACTCGTTTGTCCCTGAGCAATGTAAAGGCCATTCTTGAAGCAGCAGGCACGAGTATGGACAAAATCGTGAAAACGACTGTTTTCCTGAAAGACATGAATGATTTTGTTCCGGTGAATGAAGTGTATAGCACGTTCTTCGAACAGCCTTATCCAGCACGCAGCGCGGTTGAAGTCGCTCGTCTGCCGAAGGATGCACTTGTGGAGATCGAGGTCATTGCCCTCAAATAGGGGAGACTGATATTTGCCAAGCAAGGAAAGTTACATAAAAAGCCGATTTCTGGTCAGATGACCTAAATCGGCTTTTTGAATTTATATGAACAGTGCCGGGTTAATCCCGATCCTGATTACGGGCGAAGAACAGCCATACCGCATAAATGGCTAGCACGATCGCAATGATAATTGCCGTATAATATACGGAGGTAACGTCTTTTTGTTTGAGTGCGATGGCAATGTATGCCCATGTAAAGACAAGTGGGTATACACTATCCCGATAAGGGAAGCTCACCAGTATAGCCAGCACCAGGCCTACAATTAACATGATGATGGTCCAGGTAGGTTCACTGAGTCCAAAGCCATCCCATCCGATTTTATATAATAATACAGCCGCATTGATTATGGTTGCTACGCTAACCCATCCAAGATATATGCTGAACGGCAGCTTCACAAGCCAGATTTCGGCAGTTGTGGGAAGGGTGATTGCACGCGTTTTTACATATAACATGATCAGGGACAACAGAAGCAGAACGATGACGACTAAGGCGAGACCGATTTTGAGATTTTGAAAAGCAAAGATCCACGCTACATTAAAGGCACAGCTTGCTAGAAACCAGTAACCGAGGCGGGTAATGGAGTCCCTTTTCCACGAAGAGGGAACGAATTGATAAATAACAAAGCCAGCGAGCAGCAGATAGATCAGTCCCCATATGGAGAAAGCATAGCCTGCAGGTGTGAGCAATACAGGGTACATATCCGATACTTCCTTGTTGGTCCTGCCTCCGATAGGCAGTGCGTTGGAAAGGTAGTTTACTACGATAACAGCGATGAATCCAATCGCGTTTAACCACTTGTACGGATTGTTACGTGACATTGTGTTTCCTCCTTGGTTTTACAAAAATGAATGAACCACGGGTCAGTCTACAATGAATATACCCAGTTCTTTCGCATTCTAATAAGAAGCCGCAAAAAATTCACAGGATCGTTGTCTGCTATCCTGCGGTTTGCCGCTCTCTTATTCGCTGTGCTACGTCTCAATGTACGCTGATTGAAGCGGAAATATGTTTAATGCCATGGACTTACTTCTTATTAATTCGGGTGGTAAGTTTATCTATATTCGTTCACAACGTTCTGCTATACTCAAATTTAGGACAAATGTAATCGGTGGGAAGACACGGCGAAGCTGCTCCGAAAGGAGGTGGAGCCGTGTCCCTTGATTTGATCGTGAAGATTCTGGACGCTTTATTAAAGATCGTCAGTATTTGTACTGGCCTGAGAACTTTATTCAGCGTTAAGAAGACACGTAAGAACAAGAAAAACCACCGACGATAGGTTGGCCCCTTAATTCGGTGGTTTTTCATGCATTTGAAATTCGCGCCGTGGTCACCCATCGGTCTTTTGTCTGGATATCCGCAATGTTAGCGCATTGCGGATATTTTCATATTACCCAGAACTGCTTTCTAATATGACAATAACATATACTTCAATTCACTACAACTCACTACAAACGTACAATTATCATTTTGATATTGTGATAAAATGCTAATTCTCAGAGGGAGAGGAAGAAGGTTGTTTACGAGAGAAACGATGGAGAAGCAACAAACGTGGTTTTATGTCGTTGCCTTGTTCGTGGGAGCAGCGATTGGGCTGGGCACCCCTGAATGGGGGTCAGCGCTGCATTATACGGTTTCACCTGTGCTTGCCATTTTGTTATATAGCATGTTTGCACAGATTCCTTTTCTACAGCTAAAAGAATCCTTGTCCAACCTGCGATTTATTGGAGCATTGCTGGTGGCTAATTTTATCGTAGTGCCTGTGGTCGTGTGGTTGTTAACCCTGGCGTTTCCGCAACCTCCGGCCGTACTCATTGGCGTTTATCTGGTACTGCTAACGCCCTGCATTGATTACGTCATTGTTTTTACACAGCTGGGTCGGGGCAATGAGAAGCTTATGCTGGCTGCAACGCCAATCCTGTTTGTTATACAAATGGTCTTATTACCTGTATATTTATGGCTGTTCATAGGGAAGGAAGCGGCACAGGTCATGCAGGTGGGGCCTTTCGTGGAGGCTTTTCTGTTCCTGATCGTTATTCCGTTGCTGTTGGCTATTCTTACGCAAGTTGTGACCAAAGGCAAAGCCGGAGGAGAACGGGTGATGAACGCAACCGCTTGGCTGCCTGTACCCATGATGGCTCTGGCCTTGATTGTGGTTGTCGCATCGCAGATCGGGAAGGTCTACAATGATTTTGCTGTAATTGTGGATGTTCTGCCCATTTATATTATTTTTCTAATTGTTATGCCCTTCATATCACGAATCTTAGTGGCTCTATTCCGATTGGACACTGGCGCAGGCAGGGCCGTTATTTTCAGTGCAGGGACCCGAAATTCACTTGTCGTTCTGCCATTGGCACTTGCATTGCCGCAAGAGTGGGCCACAATTGCTGCCGCAGTGATTGTAACCCAGACGATCGTCGAGCTGGCGGGAGAGTTAATCTATATTCGTATTGTTCCTTCCGTCATACTGCGGGATCGCTGATTCCTTTAGAAAAGAAGATCAGGGTGTATCCATTAAGATGCATCCATATATGTAAAAAGGAAAGGGGCAATTCCCAGAGTCATGAACATGACGGGATGCCCCTTTTATCGTTTAACGAATCGAGCACGTTCTAGTAGACGAATTTCCACAGATCCGGCGGCTCAATTAAGCATTTCCGTCAGATAACGTTTTGCGGTACTCCCCCGGTGTGATGCCCTCCATTTTTTTGAACACTTTACTGAAATACTTCTCGTCCTGATAGCCGACCATTTCCGAGATTTTTGCAATTCGTAGTGAAGGGTTCTGTAACAGCAGCTTGGCGTTATTGATTCGCAGTTTGCCCAAATACTCCGACCAGTTCAATCCGAACTGCTGTTTGAATTTGCGAGATATATATTCGCGACTCAGGTAGAACCGTGCAGCAATCTGCTGTAGAGACAGGTCTTCTTGATAATGAGCATCCATATAACGTGCAATCTCACTCATTGGGTCCGGTGTTGCATGATGATGTGCGGTGAGGGCCTTTCCGGCTGCGAGCAGCCGCTGTTCCAGCAGGGAGCGGAGCAAGGGCAGCGATAACAGTCCGTCACAATCCAAAGGTAATTCGGCGAATGGAATGGATTGTTCCTCTATCGCTTCATCTTCCTCCTTCGGTGGGGCGCCGGCGGCATCGTCGAGCCAACGACCAATCATCCATTCCATTTCATCCATCCATTGCTGTATCTGCTCCGCTGTTACGACATCGAGCCGGGTAATGGGATCAATCCATTCTGCAACGGCATTGGACACGCTGGAAGCGCGCCCGCTCATAGACGCGAGTCGTAAGGACTCCTCAAAGGTAGATAATCGCAGCCCCTTGTTTCCGTTGGAGGACTCCATTGCATCGTGAATACACTGCTTCGTTTGCAAGGCATTACGTCGCCACAACCGCAAACTAGCTTCCTGATATGCTCCCGAGGTTCCGGTAGGATAAAACTCACAGCTGGATATACCAAAATGAAGACGGCGTTGGATGGTCTGCTCCAGACCATCGTTCACTTTTTCCAGAATGGTTTGGAGTGTCGAGCACTGACCCCAGTACAGGAGAACGACTTCATCCGGTTGATCAAGCTGGCGGAACACGACACCTTCGGCAGGTGGGGATAACATTTCCGCACAGATATTCAACACGGAGAATACGAGAAGGTCAGGCTGACTGCGATATTTTGCCAAACATTGCGCATCCAGATGCGAAAGGCTGGTGACTGCCACACTGCAACTGTCGATCTGCTTGGGCAGATTTAATTCATCCCGCAGCCGCTGGAATTGGGTATTGTTACTTCCGCGTCCAACGACAAGCTCTGTGAGCAGTCTGTCATGATAATGCGGACGCATCTGATTCACCACCATGGATTGTCTCGTGGACTGCACACGAACAGCATCGTCTTCTTTCCAGGCGTCGACTGCTCTAAATAAGGATGAATTCAGTTCGTCTGCTTCAACTGGTTTGAGCAGGTAGTCCGTACCTCCATAGCGAATCGCATGTCTGACCAGTTCAAAATCATCATATCCGCTGATTACCAGTACCTTGCTATGCGGGGCATGAACAGATACCCATTCAAGCAGAGCCATACCATCCTTGCCAGGCATTCGCATATCGCTGAGTACAATTTGCGGTTGATGAGCCGTAATGGCAGCGACCGCTTCGTGACCATCTGCCGCTTCATACAAAGTATCGATTCCTGCGGCTTCCCATTGACCAAGCAGCTTAATCGCATCGCGGACGTGTTTTTCATCATCGACAATCAAGGCTTTCATGTTGTTCACTCTCCCGCGTATATTTTGACTATGATCTGCACGCCATTCGGTTCCAGATTGCCGATCGTAAGCGTCGCATTGTATCCCGGAGGTGAGTTCAGTTGGAGCCTGCGCATCACATTACGCAATCCAATCGACTCGGTCTCGTCCGGTTCCTGAGAGGAATCGGAAGATATGGATGCCGGACTTAACCAACGCTGAATTTCGGACAACTTGTCTTCTGGAATGCACGGTCCGTTATTTTCCAGCCGAATCTGAATCCAATCGTCAGGCGTTCGATGACTGGAAATGCGTATCCTGCCTTTGCCAGGCTGAACATCGGCCCCATGCTTGAAGTAATTCTCAATTAAAGGCTGCAAGGTCATTCTCGGCATTTCGGCGCGCAAGGTATCTTCCGCAAAATCCAGATCAACCTCTAAGCGGTCACCGAACCGCTCTTTTTGCAGTTCCAGATACAGCCGTGCATGCTCGGCTTCTTCGTGCAAAGTGACCCGGGTCTGGTCACGCATACTGTAGCGCAGCATTTTGGATAGGGAAGAGAGCAGCACATACACCCGTTGTCCTTGCTGTTGAAGCGCCAGTGTACCAATAGATTGCAATGTATTATACAGAAAATGTGGATGAATCTGGGCTTGCAGCGCTTTAAGCTGATTCGTTTTATTCGCAATTTCAAGGCGATATTCCCGCAAAATCAAATTGTTCACCGTATCCATCATATCCCGGAAATGACGGGCCAGCACACCGATCTCATCCCGACTCGTTAATCGGATATCCACATGCAGGCGTCCCGCCTGAATCTGGTTCATATAACGCATTAATTGCTTGAGCGGTCCGGTGATCCGGATCGAGATGAACAGGGTTGCCACAATGACTAATAACAGCGCAGCAATAGCGATCATGGCATTATTCCATGTTAAAGTGGTGGCACTCGCGTACAGCGTTTCATTCGGAATCTGTTTAACAATGGTCCAGTCTGCAAATTGGCTGCCTAAATGCTGGTACACATACATCGAATGATCTTGTTCGAAATGCCCTGAAGCGGTCTGTACTGTCCCTGCACCGGAACGTGCTGAATTCAGCTCAGTCGCTGCTTCCTGTCTTAATGCATCCGTTCCGCTGACTTCCGACTTTCCTTCGAAAATGATCTGGTTGTGATTGTCGATGACATAGATCTGTTCCTTTGCCGGATCATACAGTCTGCTGCATATTTCGGCAATGGTATCCATATTCAAATCAATGGCGAGCACGCCCAATCGTTCTGTCGAAGGTACATCCTTGATCACACGGTGAAGGGTAATCACTGTTCTTGGAGGATCATCCGCTGACGCTGCCTTGAAGCCGTAGGAATGGCTAAGGTGCGCCGATTCGACCCAGATATCCGGGCTTTTAGCGTTCGATTTTCCATGAAGCGAGTCGGAGTAGGCCTGTTTGCGCTCTTCCCGCTTCGGGAAAGGGTTCGCAATTAATGTCGATTGATTGGCAGCAAAGGAGTGCAGATACAGCTGGAATACATCGGGCACAGCCGAGCGTATCGTCTGCAGGGTGGTGTATACCTCAGCAACTGCGCGATAGTCGCCGGGGATTTTCGCCAGATTCCGCAGGAAATTCGGATCATTGTACACAGCAAGCGAAGCTCTTGCCACGTTATCCACGTAATTGTTGAGATTGGTAGACGCCTGAAAGATCAGGCGTTTATTCTCTGCGACGGCCTGTTCGCGCAGGGCGGTCTTCGTCTGGATAAACGTCATGCTGATGGATGCCAGTAGCGGAATCGTTGTGGCAATAAGCATAAAAGCGATTAGCTTGGTGCGAATACTGTAGTATTTTGACATCGTGACACCCCTTCTGGTTGCAGGTTAAGAAAGGACAATATTTTACACCCAACTGTTCACCAGGGTCGGTGTTTCCCAGTGCGAGATTGGGGTTTAATAGAACAAGAGACCAATTTCATCCATCTATAGAAGGGGAGAACGATATGAAGCATCGCAAATCTTCACAGCTGTTACAGCAGCTTGTGTTCGTGGGTCCCTCCATCGTCTTTTTTATTCTCATTATCGTGGTCCCTTTCCTGCTTGGCATGGTATATTCCTTTACCGACTGGAACGGGGTGTCGGCGAACATTCATTGGGTAGGGTTCGACAATTTCAAGCAAATTTTTGCGAATGATCCCAAGTTTCTATCTGCGTTTTGGTTTACGGTGCGCTTCACCGTGGTTGGTGTAATTTTGACCAATGTGATCGGTTTTTTCCTGGCGTATTTCCTGACCAAACCGCTCAAGACGAGAAACTTTCTGCGCACGATCTTTTTTATGCCTAACGTGATCGGTGGATTGTTGCTCGGCTTTATCTGGCAGTTCATATTTGTGAAAGGGTTTTCAGCAGTAGGCGACGTAACCGGATGGTCCTTCTTCAACCTCCCATGGTTGGGAGACGAGCCGACCGCCTTCTGGGGTATCGTTATTGTATTTGTCTGGCAGACCGCAGGGTATCTGATGGTCATCTACATCTCGTCCTTGACCAACGTATCACCTGATCTGCTGGAAGCTGCCGAAATTGATGGTGCCAGCCGCTGGCAGGTACTGCGCAGCATTATTTTCCCGCTCATTATGCCGGGAGTCACAATCTGTCTGTTCCTTGCAATCTCCTGGTCATTCAAAATGTTCGATCTCAATCTGTCACTGACCAAAGGCGGACCGTTTGGATCAACAGAATCGGTAGCTCTGAATATTTACAATGAAGCTTTTGTGAATAATCGGTACGGCATCGGTACAGCCAAAGCACTTGTGTTCTTCGTAATCGTTGCCATTATCACCATGATTCAGGTGCGTGTGACGAAGAGCAAGGAGGTGGAGGCATAGATGGAAACGTCAAAAAATTACCGCTTCAGTACCATTGTAACCGAGATTGTTATGGTGCTCATTGGATTATTGTTCCTGGTTCCGTTTTACTTCCTGTTTGTCAATTCAGTCAAAACATTCGGTGACCTGCTTACCAATTCGGCCGCATGGCCGGAGGTGTTCCAATGGGGTAACTATGCGAACGCCTGGGAGAAAATCAACTTCCCATCAGCGCTGATGAACTCGCTCATCGTCACCGTAGTCAGCAATCTGCTGCTGGTGTTGATCAGCTCCATGGCCGCCTACCGAATGGTACGCAGCGATACCCGCTTCAACCGGATTTTGTTCGGCATGTTTATTGCCGCCATGGTGATTCCGTTTCAGTCTATCATGATTCCACTCGTTACCGTAACCAGTAATCTTGGACTGATCGACAGTCTCTTTGGACTCATCATCTGTTATCTCGGTTTTGGCGCACCGATGTCCATCTTCCTGTTCCATGGATTTGTCAAATCGGTTCCGCTCGAAATTGAAGAGGCAGCTCGGGTGGATGGAAGCTCCGCTTACGGCGTGTTCTTCCGGATTGTATTCCCACTTATGAAGCCGATGTATGTTACCGTCATCATCCTGAATACACTCTGGATCTGGAATGACTATCTGTTGCCATCCCTGATTCTGCAAAGCTCCAATTTGCGTACAATTCCGATTGCGACCTTTGCGCTCTTCGGACAATATACGAAGCAATGGGATCTTGCCCTGCCTGCACTGGTGCTTGGCATCATGCCCATTATCATCTTCTTCCTGCTGATGCAGAAATACATCATTCAGGGGATTACCGCTGGATCAGTTAAAGGGTAAGTTCGAGGGGTGGTGCGGTTCCGGGATCATGTGCGCTTTCGGTCGCTGTTGCTCCTCGGTGGCCTGAATGATGAATGCAAGGAAGCTGTTATACTGAAACTACTAAAGGGAGAGTGTATGTATGAAAAGAATGACCAAGTTGACGTTGCTTATGCTAATTGCTTTTTCCGTAATGCTTGCGGGTTGTGGCAACGGAGATAAGAGTGGAAGTCCTGTCAAAACAGACGCCCAAGAGGGCGGGGGCGCTGCTGCCGGAGACAAAACCATTAAAATATTTCAATTCAAAGTCGAAATTGCGGAAGCGCTTAACCGTCTCAAAGCGGAATATGAGTCCTCTCATCCAGGCATCAAGCTGGACATTCAGACCGTTGGTGGCGGAAGTGACTACGGCGCTGCATTGAAAGCCAAGTTCGCTGCTGGCGAACAACCGGATATTTTCAACGTTGGTGGTTATCGTGAACTGGATACATGGCTCGAATACCTGGAAGATCTGTCAGGTGAAGCATGGGTAAAAGATGTGCTTGATGTTGCCAAAGAGCCGATGACCAAAGACGGCAAACTGTATGGACAGCCGCTGGCACTGGAAGGCTATGGCTTCATTTATAACAAAGATCTCTTCCAAAAAGCAGGCATCACTGAAATTCCAACCACACTGGAACAATTGGATCAGGCTGCACAGAAGCTTCAAGCCGCAGGAATTACCCCGTTCTCCAATGGATATCAGGAATGGTGGGTACTCGGCAATCATAACGTAAACGTGGCATTTGCGAATCAGGCAGATCCGGTGAAATTTATTCAAGGTCTTAACGAAGGTACGGAGAAAATCCCTGGCAATCAGGTGTTCACGGACTGGATGAACTTGCTCGACTTGACGCTGAAATACAGCAACAAAAACCCGCTCACAACCGACTACAACACACAGGTAACCCTGTTTGCGACTGGTGAAGCAGCGATGATGCAGCAAGGAAACTGGACGCAGGTACAAATTGATGGCATCGATCCTAATCTGAATCTTGGCATTCTGCCGATGCCAATTACGAATGAACCGAACGACAAATTGTTTGTTGGCGTACCGAACTACTGGGTTGTGAACAAGAATTCGCAAGTGAAACCGGAAGCGAAAGAGTTTCTGGAATGGCTCGTGACATCCGACATCGGGAAACAGTATATGACCAAAGAATTCAAGTTTATCCCGGCGTTCAGTTCCATTCAGGCATCTGAAGAGGATCTGGGTGACCTCGCAACCGATATCATGAAGTACAGCCAAGAAAACAAAACGTTAAGCTGGAACTTTAACCGTTTCCCTGAGGGTGTTCCACAGGAATTCGGTAGCACGATTCAGGCATATGTGGCAGGTAAATCGGACAAAAAAGCCCTGCTTGACGCCTTGCAGCAAAACTGGGATAGTCTGAAAAAATAACCAACTCGGATTAGCTATCCGTATAAGTAAAATAGTGCTGTCCCAACCTTGAATGGTTATCCACATACTAGTATCCACAGGCTAATGGAGCCATTCGCAAATGATATGAATGAGTAGTCAACACAAATAGGTCAACCAGAATTGTATTCTGGTTGATCTATTTTTTAGTTTTGGGACCCCGCTAGCGCAGATCGGAAGAATAGCATGCGAACCTGCTCTTGAAATGTGGATAACTCCATCATATGTAGTGGCCCAACAACCTATTTAACACAGAGTTAATACTATATGTGGATATCCTGTGTGTATAACGTTCTAAATGTGGACAAGTACGAGAAATATTTGGGCAAAGATCATCTTTTGTTAACAACATAACTTGTGTTTGCTTAATTAGTACTGTATAGTTCTATTTATGACAAATCAAAAATCGATCTCGGGTTCTGTGAAATCCAAAAGTTCCAATCCGGTTAATCGGACCAAGGCAGTCGAAGTGGCTGCTCAGTTATTTTTGCGTCAGGGATACAGCTATGTCAGCATGGATGAGGTCGTGCGGGCAAGCGGGGTATCCAAATCGAATATCTATTACCATTTCAAAAACAAGGAGGAATTGCTCCAGGCCGTGGTGCAGTACTGGATTGCCCAGTATGAATCGGAGCTCTACCTGCTGCTCAGTCAGCGTGAACGAGAGGTGACAGAACGAATCTATTCGTTCATGGCGTTACTGTCCGCAGGCATGGAAGGACGCGATTATAAAGGAAGTTGTCCGTTTATTACATTGTATATGCAGACACCTGCCAGCGCACCCGAAGTGAAAGAAAGCATAGCCCGTTTCTTCCGTGAGCTGCAGCCGATGATGGAAAAGCTGTTGCAGCAAGGGGTGGATCGTGGCGAATTTCGTAAAGGGATTGAGCCGGGACCCGCGGCTGCATTATTTATCGCTGCATTCGAGGGTTCACTTGTACTCGCGGAGACTGCGCGTGATATAGGGATTATTGAACAATCAGCACGTACATTTTGTCAGATGCTTCGGTAAACGAAGCTCTTTTTTTGAATATAATTAGTACTATTTAGTACTAAAATAAATGGCGCTAAAAAGGGAGGGAGATTAGAAATGAGTGTACATACTTCATCATTATTAAACGCAGAACTTAAGATTGACCCCAATCCAGCTAAGAACAACATGGCGACTGAATCAACCACTATTTTGATGACGGGCAGTACAGGATTTATAGGCAAGGAGGCAGTAAAACAACTTGGGGACAGTGAAGCGCAGTTATTACTGCTTGTACGCTCTAAATCCAAAGTGAGGATGGTTCTGAATGCATACGGAGTAACGGATTTCAGCCGAATAACCTGTATTCAGGGGGATCTGTCAGCTCCTGGCCTCGGTCTAACCAAAGCTGATCGTGAACGTGCTCTTCAGGCCACTATCATAATTCATGCAGGTGGAACGATGGATGTCACATTGCAACCGAAGGTGGCAGAACAGATCTTTATGAATGGAGCAAGAGGCATTGCCGAATTGGCCGAAGAAATCCAACGAACACAAGGGTTGAGGCATTTTATCCACGTAGTTGGTTTTATGAGTCCGTACGGAAGGGAAGATTCTCCCTCCGTATCTTCAACCAATGAAGATGTTGGGGATAAGTCGAGCAGGCAAAAGTCATTAATTAGCAAAGTGTTCCATTCGGAAAGTGCTTATGAACATATGAAATTCGAAGCGGACCGATATATTCGACAGCACGCTGAACAGCACTCGTATGTCTTATCTGTTGTAAACCCGAGTACAATCGTGGGTCCATATCCCACAGGTGCGACCGAACAAACGGGCGGAATTGGCATGATGATACAGGCGATGAGAAGGCGCAGAATGCCGGTGATTCCTGGTGGTCGACAGCACTGGCTGCCCCTCGTATCCAATGATGTAGTTGCCAAGACCCTCGTTTTTCTGACTCAGGACAGTAATCCGTCTGGCGGCACATATCCCTTGTTGTCCAGAAAAGCGGACGGTCCGGATATGAAGGAACTGATTCTGTTGCTGGCCGCAGAGTTGGATGTATCAGCACCTCGATGGTCAGTGCCTCTGCCCATGATCCATGCAGCGATGAAGGCTGGTGGCACAAAGATCAGCGGAATACCGCCCGAATCAATCGCGTTTATTACCAAACAGGAGTTTGAAGTGCAGCAAACGGAGCGGTTATTTCAGCGAATGGGACAAAAGTTGCCTGAAGTTAACGAGCTATTGCCTTACGTGACAGCCGATTTGGATTATCGTTTCAGCAATCCTTCACAGGAGGATTTGCCTCAAGGTTGGACTCGGACACGTAAGGGCACTCTTGCGGTGCTGGTCCATGAGGGTCAGGGGGAGCCATGGGTGATTGCTCATGGTTTGATGAGCAGTGCTGACGATATGATCCCGCTGGGAGATGCGTTATGGAGTATGACGGGAAACCCGATATGGCTTGTGGATCTTGCCGGATTTGGGCGTTCTCCGGTTCATCGGAACAAGGCAAGAGGGGAGGCCTTCAAAGGGCAGGTCGAGGCGGTACGCAGTGTACTGGATGAGGTACAAGGTCCGGTCAAACTGGTAGGACATTCCGTTGGGGCAGCAATAGCCGCGGTGGTCATGCAGGAGAGTGGACGTGAAAATATCCAGCTTGCCATGCTGCAACCCGTATGGAGGGCTTCGACGGACGGAATGCAGCGCCTGATATCAAGGTTCCCGAGAAGAATGCTGCAAGGACTGTTATCTTGGATGACTCCACAGCAAGTGGCTGGACAGTTAAAAAGAGCAGATGCTTCGGATATCAATCCAACCCTGCTTGAAGGCTATACAAGAAGAGCCTCTTCTGGTTTGAAGTCTCCCCGCATCGCAGGAGCGAATGCTGATTTGCTCCACTGGATACAGTCTCATTCAAACGATAAAGTGTCGCAGACAAGTGCAGATGCGCAGCGCACACTCATGGTTTGGGGGACAAACGATAAGGGATACTCGCGCCCCGAAAATATCCATTCATCCGTTCAACATGTGGAACTTCCCTATGGGCACCATTTCCCCCTATTTCAGGCGGAGGAAACAGCCTCACTGCTTGTGAAATGGCAAATGAAGAGAAGGTAAGCGAAGAAACGAAGTGTGCATTCCCAAAATTACAGAATACTAAGGTCGCTCGATAATAAAATGTTAAATTATATTACACATACAGTTAGATAAACTGAATGAAAACGTTATTTTCACTCCCATTTATACTTGTCGCACAATAAAACGATGCTCATTTTGGCAAGGTAGTACATTGTGAGGCTCTTCTGAACTGCGATAGACTTGATTTCAAGATCAACAGCTAAGAGGAGGATGTGTACGATGCCACTTCAAAAAACGTTATTGGCACTGGACGCGCTGGACAGCGCTTATGTAAATGGTGAAAGTGTAAAGCAACTATTTGTTCAATATCCACAGGTTTCCGTTGAAGTGCTGACCGTACAAGGGGAAAAGGGAAGTACGGATTTTGTTAAAATCATCATCCCTGGTACGGACGGCAAGTTGTCGGGAGGACAGGCCCCGACCATGGGGATTGTCGGACGATTGGGTGGAATTGGTGCCCGTCCAACACGCATCGGACTCGTCTCGGATGCCGACGGCGCCGTAGCTGCTGTCGCAGCAGGACTGAAACTCGCCGATATGCAGACCAAGGGTGATTCGCTCAAAGGTGATGTCATTGTGACTACGCATATCTGTCCGGATGCCCCGACTCTTCCGCATGAACCGGTTGATTTTATGGACTCGCCGGTCGACATTTTGCAGATGAACGAACATGAGGTTCTGCCTGAGATGGAAGCTATCTTGTCCATCGATACAACCAAAGGAAATCGGGTGATTAACCATAAAGGCATCGCCATTTCGCCAACGGTGAAAGAGGGATATATTTTACGGGTGAGCGATGATTTGCTCCGAATCATGGAGATGACCACAGGGCAGCTGCCTGTGACTTTCCCGATTACGACGCAGGATATTACGCCGTATGGCAATGACTTATACCATATCAATTCCATTCTACAGCCAGCTGTGGCTACACATGCACCTGTTGTAGGCGTAGCTGTAACTGCTCAATCCGCAGTTCCGGGATGCGGCACAGGAGCGAGCCATGAGGTTGATATTGCAAGCGCAGTTCGTTTGGTCGTGGAGACAGCCAAGGAATTCACGAATGGCACTTGTTCTTTCTACAATGTGGAGGAATATAACCTGATTACTCGTCTGTATGGATCAATGAAGGTGCTTCAGACCCCGGGGATGCAGGCAACTCCTTCTGCATAGTTTTATTCGAGAAGGTCACGGTTGAAACGGCAGGTGGAAACACTGCTGTGGACATACGTGGCATCTACAGTCGATCTGATATGTAGGAGGCTATAAGATGATCAAGCAGCTTGGCATGATTACGATTGGACAAGCTCCGCGAACCGATGTTGCGCCTGTCATAGAAAGGTACCTGGAGGGGCGGGCGGAACTCATTCAAGTCGGGGTGCTGGACGGACTTTCAGCAACTCAGATCGCTGCGCTGGCCCCGGAACCAGGTGAATATGTGTTGACTTCCCGTCTGCAGGATGGCAGTGCGGCTATCGTATCCCGTGAAAAAATCAGACCGATGCTGAATCAAAAGATTCGTGAACTCGAAGCCATGGGTGTCCCTAATATTCTGCTGCTGTGCACAGGTTCATTTCCGGGTCTGCGTTCAGCCAAGGTGCACCTCATTGAGCCTGATCGCATTATTCCTCCAGCCGTACAGGCGATGGCCGATGGCCGCCGTCTGGGGCTTATCGGACCATTGCCAGAGCAAGCGGGACAGCTTGATTTGAAGTTTTCCTCCCTGGTTCAGCCCGCGTTTGCCGCTGCTTCTCCCTATACATCCGGCGAGGCTGAGTTCCGGCAGGCGACGGAATCATTAAAGGGGCGTGTTGAACTCATTTTACTGGATTGCATGGGGTATGATGAGCGCCACCGTCAATGGGTTGCCAATGCCAGCGCAGGAATCCCTGTCATTTTGTCGAATGCTCTAATGGGTAAGCTAGTAGCGGAAATGGTCTGACACAGGAGGAGACGAACAAATGAATCAGCAACGAATTGATGTCAGTAAAAATGTTTTGGTGGAATGCCTTGGACTTCGCAGTGGTGAGACACTGGCTGTCATAGCGGATGATGCCAAGAGAGAACTGGCCGAATCCATATATGAGGCAGGCAAGGCATTGGGAGCAGATGCGGTGCTTATGGTGATGAAGGAACGGAGCAAATCCGGTGAAGAGCCGCCTGCACCGATTTCCGAAGCGATGAAGCGTGCAGATGTCGCGGTATGCGTAACCCGTTATTCACTAACCCATACGCAGGCTCGTAAACAGGCCGCAGCTGCTGGAACCCGGGTAGCCACGATGCCGGGCATGACGGATGATATGTTCATGAACGGTGCCATTACCGCAGAATATCCCAAAGTGAAGGCTTTGACAGATAAGGTTACAGCCATGCTGAGTGCAGGGAGAAGTGTCCGCATCGAGAAAGATGGACACCAGCTGTCGTTCTCAATTCAGGGGCGCAATGGTGTGCCAAGCACAGGGATGTACCTCAATCCGGGTGAGTCCGGCAATTTGCCTTCCGGTGAAGCTTACATCGCCCCCGTTGAAGGTATTGGAGAGGGGCAAATCCTGGTGGATGGCTCAATTGCAGGAATAGGTGCGATCAGTGAGCCTGTTCTATTGACGGTTAGAGAGGGCCGCCTTGTTACGGCAACTGGCGCTGAAGGAGATAAGCTGTTATCTATGCTGGGCGAAGGTGATGGTCGAATTCTTGGCGAATTCGGCATTGGCACCAATGACAAGGCTCGAATTACAGGTGTTGTCCTGGAGGACGAGAAAGTCTACGGTACGATTCATGTTGCTTTTGGAAGTAATAATACCTTTGGTGGCACAGTTGCAGCAGGTGTTCATATTGATGCCGTTGTGCAGAAGCCGGATGTGTACATTGATGATGTGTTGATTATGCGTCAGGGAGAACTGCTCGATCAATAATAGAGCAGAATATTCAAGGGATAACCTTGTGGATCAAAAAAAGTGAATGAGAGCGTATGCACAACATATCCACAGTGGGGACCAATGCGTAAATTACGCGGTAGTTTTAGCGACAAATACACAACATATTCACAATATATAAAGAGATATCCACATAACTGGGGGTAACTATCAACAGTTTGTGGGTAACATATGCACAAGATATCCACAGCCTGGGGAGGAATGCCGATGTTGGGTCTTATCAGAGTGATTACGCTTCATCATGAAGAAGATATCCACAGACACGGGGCATTGATTGAAGGACGTTATGGCATTCAGGTTCGGAGTCGCTGCATTCCCGATCAACCGCTGGGGGTATATGATCAGGCCACAGAGCTTGAATCGATTCCCAAAATTGTGGATCTGGCACGAAAACTGGAACAGGAAGGCTGTACCTCTATCGGTATCAGTTGTGCAGCCGATCCGGCTCTTGCGGAAATGCGTGCCGCTGTTCACATCCCAGTCTATGGCGCTGGATCATGTGCTGCACATCTTGCGCTCACATCAGCGGCGCGTGTAGGTGTATTGACCATCCTAGAGGAAGTGCCTCTCCTGATCAGAGGAATACTAGGTGATGCCTATATCGGGATGGAGCGTCCCGAAGGTGTGGTAACCACGTTGGATCTCAACACGGCACAGGGGCGAATCGCGGCTATGAAAGCCGCCAGAAGACTGAAGGCGGAGGGCGCCGAGTCCATCGTTCTTGCGTGTACTGGTTTTGCAACGATGGGTTTCGCCTTGGAAGTGGAAAAAGAACTGCATATCCGGGCGCTTGACCCGATCTATTCATTAGGGGCAGCTGTGTCTGCGTTGAATGTCTGATCTATGGAACTCCGGATGTGGATATTGGATGATTTTATATTTGGGTTAATTTGATTTTGACGCCGATGCAATGTGTATAACTGCATCGGCGTTATTTGTGTTGGATAAGGTGTTATCGGGGCTCTTGGAATAGCATGGCGCAGGAGTGCAAGGAGTGTGGGGGTGAATTGTCCTGTTTTCTAATATGAAGCGATAAAGTGATTAATTTATTTTCTGTGTTTTTAACTACAACTAACAACGCATTAATATTAATATAATTTATGAAATCAATATATAACATACGGATATCACAGAAATTCCCGTTTTTTTTGATCAGATAGTCTGGTAAACTATCCAAAAAAATTAGATACAGTATGCAAGAGTGATTTTCAAATCTGGCTCAGGGTGGTCGATAGGCTTGAAAACGACAGGTATAACATTGAAAGAACTGTTGAATATTCCTATACTCAGCAAGGCCAAAGTCATTAGTGGACACCAAGGATTGGATCGGGTTGTGCGGTTCGTGGATATTATGGAGGTGCCCGATCTGCAAGGATGGTTGCGAGAAGGCATGCTTATGCTGACGACAGCCTATTCGATTCGCGATAATCCCGGCTTGCTCGGAGAACTAATCTATACGCTTAATGAAGCGGGGGCGGCTGCTTTGGCTATCAAGCCTGCGCGTTTTCTCAAAGAAATCCCTAAAGAAGCCGTTGAAGCCAGTAATGACTGTGGTCTGCCCATCATTGAAATTCCTCCGGAAATACCCTACATGGATATTACGCAGCCTGTTATGGAATTAGTGCTGGATCGACAGGCCGCACTTCTCCGCAGGTCAGAGGAAGTATATCGGACACTGATGACAATGGTACTTGAAAACAGTGGAATTCAGGCGGTGGGGGACAATGTGGCCGAGCTACTTCAGGCACCTGTGGGTGTTATCGACAATGCTGGTCAGATGATTGTGTCTTCACCGCCGGATTATGACTGGAAAGAAGCTGTGGACCCACTCGTATGGGAGATAAATCTGGATCGGCGGAAGGTTGCCCGACTGCTGGTGGACAAGGACTCCCTGGATGAAATGGAACAAGTCGGCATTGAGCAAGCCAGATTAGTATTATCCCTGGAATTGATGAGAAACAAGGTGGCGGAAGATACCGAATTGCGTCTTCGGGGCAATTTCATTGACGAGCTGCTGACACCGCCTCTTCTTTTGCCACATGAAGTCGAATCGAGAGGTCGCAAGCTTGGCATGAATCCGGAGCATTTATGGGAAGTAGCCGTGATGGAAGGTGAGACTGCTCCAGATGAAGACCTATTGACCGAATTGCTTGGTCAGGAGGCCAGAAAACGGAGGGTAGCGCCTCATATTGAGTTTCGGACCAACAGGGCGGTGCTCTTTTTGCCAACACCGGAGTCCCGGGATGCGGTATGGATGGATGACGTTCAATCCTGGTCTGATACCATTGGGTTATGGCTCGAAGATCCGGCCAACAAACTTGGACAATTCAGGACAGGCGTAGGCACCCAGGTTCCACTTTGGAATATGCATCAAAGCTATGGCGAGGCCAGAAATGCACTGCTGGTATCCTCCCGTTTGTCGGGTGGGCGTACAACCCGGTTTGAGGATGTAGAGGTATATCATTTGTTGAGCGAAACGGCGAATGATCCAGGTTTTTCGGCATTGTTTGAGCGGAAGCTGGGGAAATTGCGTGCTTATGATGATGAACACAGCGGTGATTTGCTGCGAACGTTTTTTTATTATCTGGAGAGTCGGGGGAGCCTGATCGAGACAGCGAACCGCCTCTATATTCACCGGAATTCCGTGAAATACCGACTGGAGCGAATACGGGACATTACAGGCTTCGACCTGAATCACCCGCGTGAACAATTTGTCTGTCATCTGTGTCTTGTGTACTACTACATGAAACAGGATAAACAAGAGGTGTAGGTCCTGCCAATCGAATACTTGCTTCTACAGCAAAATCAACAATGGATGATATGGTAGATATAGGTCGAAAAATAGCGAACCATGTCTTAGGGTGTAATTTAACATGACATAAATAGGAGACATTAGTGCACAATCGACAAACGGTTGTGCATTTTTTTAGCTAAAAGGGACGTAGTTCGACGCTCGGATTCTAGGTAAAATAAGCACAATTACAAAGAAGAGACGGATAAACAGACAAGTTTTCAAGACTGGGCCGTCCACAGAGAACCGTAAAACAGCAAGTGAGACATCAGAGTTAAAGGGGTTGATCGATTGTTTGCTTACACGCTCCGAAGGCTGCTGCAGATGATTCCGGCGCTGATCGGCATTGTGGTGATTACCTTCATCCTGTCCCGTGTTCTTCCGGGAGATCCAGCCATTGTCATGGCTGGCGAACAGGCCACGGATGATGTCATTGCCAAAATCCGAATGGACATGGGATTGGACAAGCCATTATTTGTACAGTTTTTTAGTTACGTGGGACAGTTGCTTCAAGGGAATCTGGGATTCGCCTACCATACCGGTCATACGGTGCTGAGTGACTTCGCTACCCGCTTTCCGGCAACCATTGAGCTGACATTAGCCAGTGTGATTATAGCCATCTGTGTTGCGATTCCGGTAGGCATTATCGCTGCAACTCGAAAAGAGTCCTTTATCGACCACATCTCCAGGGTGTTCTCACTGATTGGAGCATGTGTACCGATTTTCTGGCTGGGACTGCTGTTTATTTACATCTTCTATTCCATCCTCGGCTGGGCTCCGGCTCCAATGGGACGCATCAGCGGAGACCTCAATCCACCAACGCATATCACCGGATTGTACGTGGTAGACAGTCTTATGACCGGAGATATGGTTGCACTCAAAAGCAGTCTTGCTCATTTGCTGCTTCCGGCCATCTGCCTGAGCACAGGGACAATGGCGATTGTGGCGCGTATGACCAGGTCCAGCATGCTGGAAGTCATCGGACAGGATTATGTGCGTACCGCACGAGCCAAGGGCTTGAGCGAAACCGCGGTCGTCGGCAAACACTCCCTGATCAATGCTCTGATTCCCACGTTAACCGTTCTTGGCCTTCAGTTTGGCGGATTACTCGGTGGTGCGGTAATCACGGAAACTATCTTTTCCTGGCCCGGCGTCGGCGGTTATGTGACAGATTCGATTCTGGCTGCCGATTATGCACCAATTCAGGCCTTCACACTGGTAAGTGCCATTCTGTTCAGCTTTATAAATCTGGCGGTAGATCTGGTCTATGGATTGATTGATCCACGAATCCGTTATGAATAGGGTCGCCGCGAAAGGAGGAGTACCGTTGTGAGTACTGCCGCACCGACTTCCATGGGAACCAAACCTGCACCAGTGGTTGTTCCCAAACCCAAAACCTTTCTGAGACTGTTGCTCCGCAATCGGCTCGCTGCTATTGGTCTAGCCTTTATCGTTATGTGGACTGTCATCGCAGCTATTGCCCCCTGGATTGCCCCTTATGATCCGTACGTGACAAATACGGCTGTGAAGCTGGAATCCCCATCAGGTGGTCACTGGTTTGGTACCGATAACTATGGTCGTGACATTCTGAGTCGTGTTCTGTATGGAGCTAGAATCAGCATCTGGACAGGCTTGATTGCCGTCAGCATCTCGTTTGTCATCGGAGTTACGCTGGGCGGAATTGCTGCTTACTACGGCGGACGTACTGGCAATATCATCATGCGGGTGATGGATGTTTTGCTTGCATTTCCCTCGCTGGTACTCTCCATGGCAATCGCGGCTTCCATCGGCAACGGACTGACGAGTGCCATGATTGCTGTAGGGATTGTGGGTATTCCCGAATTTGCCAGATTGATGTATGGACAGACAGTATCCCTGCGCGAAAAGGAATATGTGGAGGCCAGCAGAGCCATTGGTGTGAGGGACAGAGTGATTCTGTTTCGCCACATCTTGCCGAATGCTTTGGCACCGCTGTTGGTACAGGCCACGCTCGGTATGGGCTTTGCCATTCTGACGGCATCCAGTTTGAGTTTTCTCGGTCTTGGCGTCAAACCGCCTACAGCCGAATGGGGGGCCATGATCTCTGAAGGTCGGGAGTATATCATTTCCGGACAATGGTGGCTCGTGACATTCCCTGGACTGGCTATAGCCACATCCATTCTTGGCTTTAACCTGCTCGGAGATGGTTTCCGTGATGTACTGGACCCAAGGTTGCGTTCGGGAAAATAGGGGTTGGTGATCACCGGTCCCTAAAGAACCGATTCATAGATAGCGCTGAATGGTGGAACCGACTTGCGGGGAATGCCTGAGATAACGACAGGCAAGGTTCCATCATTGGCAGAAGGATGAACGAATGCTGCTGCGCTTGGATCAGGAAATGGGTAAGTTGCTTTCCAAGGTACTGGTGCACACATTTGCTTTGTCTAATAAAAGCTGCAACGTTATACAGTATCACATCATAAGACTGGTTCAAAAAGGGGAGGAAACTAAAAATGAAAAAGCTCAAATGGTTTTCTGCAATGATTGCTCTTACCGTTGTTCTTGGTGGCTGTGCCAGCAATGCCAACCAGCAGCCTGCGGCATCCGGCTCAGGAGAGGAAACAAAACCCGCGCCAACACTGACGGTTGCTTATTCTGAGGGGGGAACCACGATGGACCCGGCGGAGGCTAATGATCTGACCTCGGACACATTGGTACTGGCAACCTATGACCAGTTGGTAACCTATGGTGTCAAAACGGTGGATGGTGCTGATGTAGCCAACACGGAGGATATTCAGCCGATGCTCGCCGAGAGCTGGGAAGTGTCTGATGACAATACGACGTATACATTCAAAATCAAAAGCGGTCTGAAATTCCAAAGTGGAAATCCGGTCAATGCGGATGCGGTTGTGTACTCTTTTGACCGTGTGGCGAAGTCCAGCTCCGGCAGCTTTCTATACGGAATGGCCGACATCAAGAGTGTGACCGCCAAGGACGACTCCACCGTTGAGATCGTACTGAATAAAGCAAACCACATGTTCACCCAGATTATTGCCATGTATACCTTCTCCATTGTGGACCAGAAGCTGGTCGAGGAAAAAGGTGATGATTATTTGAAAACAAATGCTGCCGGATCAGGCCCGTTCACGCTTGAAAAATGGGACCCTGCCAGTGAAGCGGTCTTCCAGGCCAACAAAGATTACTGGCAGGGTGCACCGAAGCTTAGCAAAGTCACGCTGAAATTCACGAAGGAAGCCTCCAACCGTGTTTTGCTGCTGAACAAGAGTGACGTGGACATGGCGATCGAGATTCCTCCCAAAGATGTTGCAGCTTTGCAGGAGAACAGTAATTTGACCATCAAGTCGAATGCGAGTAACCGCATTTTGTTCTTCGCCATGAACAACAATGTGAAACCGTTTGATAATGAAAAAGTGCGTCAGGCAATCAACTATGCGATCCCTTATGATCAATTGATCAACGATGTCATGTATGGTCAGGCCAAAGAGATGAAGAGTGCTGTAGCGAGCAACACACCAGGTTTTACGGATGCAGGCTATGTGTACGAGTACAATCTGGACAAAGCCAAGGAATTGTTGAAAGAAGCAGGTTATGCGGAAGGGTTCAGCTTTGACTTTACACTCGGTTCCGGATTTGACGATTGGGAGTATGATGCGGTTCTGATTCAAGCGGAACTGGCCAAGATCGGTGTCAAAATGAATATTAACAAAGTTGCTCGTGCACAGTTCCTGGAACAGCAAAAAGACGGGAATTTAGTCTCTTATATTTCCAAATGGACTTCTTTTGTTAACGATCCCGGATACCATCTGGGTTTCCTGCTCTATGGTGAAGGCTCTTCTAACTACATTCATTACAACAATGCGGAAGTTAACAAACTGTGGGAAGAAGCAGGCGCCGAACCGGATCAGGCGAAACGCAACGAGCTATACATGAAGGCACAGGAGATTATTACGACAGAAGCGCCATGGGCGTATCTATACGAATACAACCGGGTTGTCGGCATGAATAACAAGGTCAGCGGATACGTGTATTACCCGGATGAGGTTCTGCGTTTCTACCCACTTAGCAAAGAGCAGTAAACGAACGGTCGATTTGGGGGACAGGCAATCATGCCTGTCTTCTGACGATTCGTACTGACCACAATACAGCCGATATTGAAAGGAGCCTGAACAGGATGGATTGGAAAAAGAAGGTACTTGATGCAATCGAGGAAGGCCAGGATGAATTACTGGAGCTCTGTTCACAATTGATTCGTTTTCCGACGGAGAACCCTCCAGGGGATTCGCGTGAGATTAGCGCTTTTATTATCGAATATCTGCATCAGGCTGGAATTGACACCAAAGTACACGCGGCAACGGAAACCATGTTTAACCTGATCTCGACGTTGAACGGAGAAGGGGCGGACAAGTCAGACAAACATCTGATTTTCTGTGGTCATACGGACGTTGTGCCAGCCGGGGATCTTTCCCGTTGGGATTTTGATCCGTTCTGCGGTGAAATCAAGGACGGATATATGCTTGGACGCGGGGCATCCGACATGAAAGCCGGACTTGCCGGCTTAATCTTTGCGACGGTTATTCTGGCGAAGCTGGGTGTGCCTTTGCGCGGAGATCTGTCGCTGATGATTGTTCCGGATGAAGAAACAGGCGGTGACCTGGGGGTACCATGGGTTCTGGAACGTGGTCTTGCAACAGGAACTGCCGCGGTAATTGCAGAGCCGTCGAGCCCGCAGCATCCAACCATTGGACAAAAGGGGAGCTGCTGGTTTGAGTTTACGGTGGAAGGAACACCGGGTCATGGCAGTCTTCAACCCATTGTAGGCGATAATGCGATTGTGAAGGCAGCTAAAGGCATTGAAGCATTGCAGCGGCTGTGGGACATCAAGCCGGACATCCCAGAAGAGGTAAAGGATATTATCCGCATCTCGCAGGAGTATGCGCGTGATCGGGAGAAGGCAGGTCTGGCCTATCAGGTGTTCGACCATGTAACGGTGAATATTGGTTCGATTCAGGGTGGAACCAAGGTGAATGTGGTAGCGGATCGCTGCACTGTTCAGGTAGACTCTCGCGTTCCATTTGGAGTGGATTACCGGGATGTATTGGACCGTGCTCGCTCGCTTCTGCTTGAAGCAGGAATAGAATCGGAGTTGAAGCCGTTTGGCTTCCAGGGCAACGCAAACTGGACACCAGCGCATGAACCAATCGTTAGCCAACTGGTGGAGAGTATCAGCGAAGTCAGCGGCCAAGAGGCGTACGGTGTGTTGCAATGGGCATCCAGCGATGCACGCCACTTCCGTAATCATCAGATTCCGGTATTGCAATATGGTCCGGCAGAGCTGTCCACGATTCATAATTTTAACGAAAAAGCACCCGTATGGCAGATTATCCAGTGCGCCAAGGTGTATGCGCTGAGCGCGCTTAAATATTTGGGCGTGGAAGGTATGGAAGATGAGATGTCATTGAAGAATCCGAAAGATGCGGCTTCCGTAGAAGCCACGACGTCCAAGCGTTAATTCTTTTTAGAAGGAGCAAAGCTAAAGGTTCAGAACGTAATGGCATGGGAGGGGAACAACATGACTGAACTGCTCGAAGTTTCGGATTTGCGGACAGAGTTCATCACGGATGCAGGCGTAATCCGTGCCGTGGACGGGATCAGTCTTTCCATACGGCAGGGTGAGACGCTGGGTATTGTCGGAGAATCGGGATGCGGGAAAAGTATTACATCGTTATCGATCATGCAGCTGCTCCCCAAAAAGATCGGCCGCGTGGCGTCAGGGGAAGTCCGTTTCCAGGGGAAAGACATGCTTAAGTTGTCCGGGCGAGAAATTCGCCGAATTCGGGGTAACCGAATGGCCATGATTTTTCAGGAGCCGATGACCTCGCTCAATCCGGTATTCAAAATCGGCAAACAAATCTCGGAAGCGGCACGATACCATCTGAAGCTGGGCAAAAAAGAGGCTTGGGCACGGTCGGTTGATATGCTTCGCAAAGTCGGTATTCCCCGTCCTGACAAAATTGCAGAACAATACCCGCACCAGCTCTCAGGTGGCATGCGCCAGCGGGTGATGATCGCCATGGCGATGGTATGCAGCCCACAGCTGCTCATCGCGGATGAACCAACAACAGCCCTGGATGTGACCATCCAGGCACAGATTCTGGACTTGATGCGTGATCTCCAGCGGACGGAGAATATGGCAATTATGATGATCACTCATGATCTCGGTGTTGTAGCTGAGATGTGTGATCGCGTCATGGTGATGTATGCAGGACAAGTGGTGGAAGAGACGGATGTCAAAACCCTTTTTGCCGATCCCAAGCATCCATATACTCGCGGTCTTTTGGCTTCGCTGCCACAGCTTGCTGGGGATCAGGACCGTCTCCAGTCCATCCCGGGTCAGGTACCGAATCCCGCCCATATGCCGTCTGGCTGTCGCTTTGCTCCTCGTTGCCCGGTTAAGGAAGCACGGTGCGAGACGATACAGCCCGAATTACTGGAGACAGCACCAAGTCATAGCTGTCGCTGTCTGCTGCAACAGGAGGGGATTATATGAGTGCGATATTGGAAGTCAGAAACCTCAAGAAGCATTATCCTATCCGCAAGGGCCTGTTCTCCAAACAGGTCGGTGCCGTCAAGGCAGTCGATGGTGTAACGCTGTCTGTGGAGCGCGGGGAAACGCTCGCCGTGGTTGGAGAGTCTGGCTGCGGAAAATCCACCACGGGACGTGCCATCCTGCGTCTGATTGAGCCGACGGATGGCGAGGTGTTCTTCGAAGGCAAGGATGTACGGAAGCTTCCGCCAGAAGAGCTGCGCCGTTTCCGAACGGATATGCAGATGGTGTTCCAGGACCCATACGCTTCACTGGATCCGCGCTGGACGGTACAGCGCACACTGGAGGAGCCGCTGCTCACCCACCATAATCTAAAAAAAAACGAGTTGAAAAGCCGAATCGAAGAACTGATGGAAGTGGTCGGATTATCCCCCTATCAGGCACACCGCTTTCCGCACGAGTTCTCGGGTGGACAACGCCAAAGGATCGGGATTGCCCGTGCTCTCGCTTTGAATCCCAAGTTCATTGTTTGTGACGAGCCCGTGTCAGCGCTGGATGTGTCCATTCAGGCACAGGTGCTGAACCTGATGCAGGATCTGCAGGAACAATTCGGATTGACATATATGTTCATCTCGCATGACTTGTCCGTCGTTAAGTTCATCAGTGATCGTGTGGCTGTCATGTATCTGGGCAAAGTGGTCGAGCTTGCGCCCACATCCGAACTCTTTACCGAAGCACTGCATCCATATACCAAAGCATTGATGTCCGCTGTTCCGGTTCCTGATCCGAATGTGCAAAAGGAACGGATCGTCCTGGGCGGCGATGTGCCCAATCCGGAAAATCCACCGTCCGGCTGCACGTTTCATACCCGTTGTCCGTATGTGAAGGACGAATGCCGCTCCGTTATCCCGGAGCTACGGGAGATTTCACCGGGACGCCAGGTGGCGTGTCATTTGTATTAGAAGTGATCATTTGAGTTGAAAAATACGTTCAGAAAATGCAAACAAAACTCCAGTTTACTCGGGGCTCAGTTTGCATTTTTCTTTTTTATCTTCTCTGCTGCCTTTATTTCTGACGATAGATCTACATATTAAGAAATGGGTAAAAATTTTTCTCGCTTCAACCGATATAAACACAGAGAATGCAACATGAAATGTAATTATTCATGATCAAGATGACTATAAAAAGCTTCTATTTGAAACTGAAAACAAGAAGGGTATGAAAACATCTATGGATGAGGAAGTTCAAATTCAATACATTAATTTCTCGGTCGGAAATCAGATTTGTGCGCTTCGTATTGATGAAGTTCATGAAATTATCAAAATGCTCCCTGTAACCACCGTTCCTTTTGGCAGTCCTGAGATTAAGGGTTTCACGCCCTTGTACGGCAAAGTGGTCTCTGTTGTGAGTGTACGCGTCCTGCTTGGCATGCCTGACGAGGAGACTACACCTTCCACTCGTATCATTGTCGTGCCTTACCACGACGATTATGTACCGCTCGTCGTTGATTCCGTGGATTCCGTGGTGATGTATGATCGGTTTGAAGAGCCTACGGAAGAATATCGTCGTTACACAACGGGAATATTCAAGGAAATTGCACACAATGACGATCATGAGGCCGGCATTCTTAATTTGGATGTATTGCTCGGTAATTTAACCAAATCGCAGTAAACGCACTCTGAAATGTTATATACAGAGCACATAACCGCTTGATTATAATAATGCTCCTTACCCCTTTGTGGGGATGAGGGGCATTTTTTAGTGTGATCACCTTATCCTTGAATGCAATGACGCGGTGTGTTTCACCTTTTAACAGGCATACATAATATAGTATGAAGTGGTTTGAAGATGGTTTTTGGAAGTAATGTAGCACTTTTTATGCGTAAAAGTTTTTAAATCCGAGCATTTTCGTATATGATGGAGAGTAACAATGCGAAGGGATGACGGGAGACTGTAATGATGCAATCGCTGTATGGAGTATGGCTTGGTGACGTATTTTTTTGTTTTTCCGGTGAAACATCGGAACCACGTGTGGATGCGTGGAGCCACGTGGTACGGAAGCTGAATTTTGGCGACGGGGGTCGTCTGTTTCAGCCTGCCGCTCTGCGTCTTGCGGAGCTTCGTTGGCCCAATCCGATGCGTAATGCCGCGGAAGCGAAGGGTACGAAGCGACGTCAATTGCTCGGACGGACGTTGGAAGGGCTCGCAATCTCGCCCAAAGATACATTCAAGCTGCTGCTCCATTGGGACGACAGTATATTGAATGCGGCAGGAATTCAGGCCGGAGAAGAGATTCGCTACTGGGTAAAAGCAGCACAGTTTACACAGGAACTGCTGCTGCGCGGAGAATTTGCTCCGTCCGCTGAGTTTGCGGCCAAGACGGGGGCGCGTCGTCGCACCGGACAGGAAACGTTGACAGGTGTATGGCGTCCACGTCTGTTGCAGGAAGCGGATGTAGAACGATTCCGGGAGTTGGCGGAATCTATGCCGCCGATCGGATTGTCTGCTCCCGGAGCATACGCATCTTCTGAACCGGAATCACGGGAGGAAGCGGGAGCGGCCGTATTATTTTCATTTATGAGCGGAATGGTTCATGCGGTTGTCACGGGTGAGATGGAAAGCATGGATAGTGAACTGTCTCGTTACCGCACGCCATTCCGGCGTGGGTCCTCACCGGTAGCAGAGCTGTGGTGGAATAGTCTGATCTCGATGTTCCGCCCGGTGACGGTGCAGGGACCTACGGAGGAAATGGCAGAACTCATTGGAACGCTGCAAGAAGCTGGCGGTACAGCGAGACCCGTGGTAGGCAGTGAAGATACGGCTCCCACGGAAGGTGAGCTGAAGCTGGTACTGCGGCTGGAACCGCCCCTTGGTGATCATGAATCATTGTGGGGAATTACCTTCTGGGCAGACAGTGTGCAGGAATCTGGCCTGAGATTGCCTGCACGCACGATCTGGGCGCATCCCGAACGAGATCTGGACCGTGGCAAAGTACGTTATATTTCAGCTGCAGAACAGCTCCTGATGGCGCTGGGGCATGCATCAGAACTGGCACCGGAGCTGGAAACGGCGCTTCTTCATGCACGACCGGAAGGAATGAAGCTGGAACAGCAAGCCTTTTTTGAATTTTTGACCTATGCTGTGCCTCGTCTACAGAAGGCGGGAGTAACCGTGTTAATGCCTTCCCGCTGGAGCCGTGCAGGGAAACGCCGCGCTGGACTACGTCTGCAAATGCTCAATCGTGGAATAGAAAGACCGCTCGGGGCCCCGTCAGCACTGGGCATGGAGCAGCTGGTTGCCTTCAAGGCAGAACCGATGCTGGACGGCAAACCTGTTACGGCGGAGGAACTGGCTGCCCTTGCGGAAGCAACGGTGCCTTATGTGATGTTCCGCGGCGAATGGATTGAAGTGGATACAAAAGAGATTCGTCAGGTTCTGCGTTATATGAAAAAAGAAGAAGAACAATATATGCCACTCTCCGAATGGCTGCATCTGGCAGCGGAAGAAGGCGAAGATACCGCATGGAAGGGGCTTTCCGTCTTTGGTGCGGAATCCGAGGGGCTGCTGTCCTTTTTGCTCGACGGACAGGTGCTCCGCAGTATTGAGCCTCGGCAGGTTCCGGCAGAGCTGCATGGCGAGTTGAGACCCTATCAAGAGCGCGGGTACCAATGGTTATCCGCCATGCGTGAGCTTGGGTTCGGAGTATGTCTTGCCGATGATATGGGACTGGGGAAAACGATTCAGGTTATTACCTGCCTGCTGGACTTGAAACATGAGGAACAGCAAGCCGCGGCTGAGGAAGCACGTGAGCACGAAGCGTTTATGGGGATGGAAAAAGAGTCCGCGAACGTTGAACAGCCGCACGTGCATGATGCGCATCTGCCTTCACTTATTGTGTGCCCTACCTCGTTGCTTGGGAACTGGCAGCGTGAGCTGAAGCGGTTTGCCCCGAATCTGTCGTTATATATTCACCATGGCGGACAACGGTTGCACGGCAATGCCTTCCAGGCAGAAGCGCAGTCCCATGATATTGTGCTGACGACCTATCATCTGGCTGGTCGGGATGGCCCGGATCTGGCTTCGTTGCACTGGTCTACCGTTGTGCTGGATGAGGCGCAATATATTAAAAATTACCGTACAAAGCAAGCGCAAAGCGTCATGCGTCTGTCTACGCCGCATCGCATTGCGATGACGGGTACGCCAGTGGAGAATCGACTAAGCGAACTGTGGTCCATTTTTCAATTCCTCAATCCGGGGTATCTGGGTACGGCTTCTTCATTCCGCCAGCGCTATACTGGACTGGGCCCATCCGAAGAAAATGCAGCTTCTTTGCGTGAACTTCATCGGCTTGTATCGCCCTTTATGCTGCGCAGGCTGAAAAGTGATCCGGATATCCGCAAAGATCTACCGGAGAAGCTGGAACTGAAATCCTATTGTTCCCTGACACCAGAGCAGACCGTTCTGTATCAGCGGGTGGTGGATGATCTGATGGGCGGATTGGATGGACGAAACGGTATCGCCCGTAAGGGAATTGTGTTGTCATCCCTGACCAAGCTAAAGCAAATCTGTGATCATCCGGTGCTGGCGGACAGCAGCCGGAAGGAACATGGCAAGGCTGAGGCATCCGGCAAAATGGAACGTCTTCTGGAATTGGTGGATGCGATCCGTGACAACGGGGAATCTGCGCTGATTTTCACTCAGTATGTGGCGATGGGGGAACTGCTCGTATCCCGGCTTACACAGCGGTATGAGGAAGAACCGTATTTCCTGCATGGCGGCGTTTCGAAGTCGCAAAGGGATGATATGGTGGAAACCTTCCAAAAAGGGGAGGGCCCATCCTTGTTTGTCCTGTCTCTTCGTGCCGGGGGTGTAGGCCTGAATCTGACGCGTGCCAGTCATGTCGTTCACTACGATCGCTGGTGGAATCCTGCGGTGGAGAATCAGGCGACAGACCGGGTATTCCGAATTGGGCAGAATCGAAACGTACAGGTGCATAAGTTGATCTGTCAGGGTACCCTGGAGGAACGGATTGATGAGCTGATTGAGAGTAAAAAGGCTCTTTCTGAGCAGGTGGTCGGTTCCGGTGAGAACTGGTTGACCGAGATGTCAGATGATGAGTTGCGCGGTCTGATCTCGCTTCAGGGCGAGGCATGGCTGTAAGTTGCGAGATAAATATTACATGCAAAATATAGTGACAGGAAGGGGGATTGTTGTGAGCGAAAAATGGAATGTAGAGCTGCATATGTCCCCCGGTGGATGGACAGCAGAAGTAAGTGCGGCGGTTGATGCAAGCAAAGAGGCATTAGCCGCCGCAGGCAAGACCGAATCAGACGAAGGCTTGTTCACAGTAACAGGCACGCTGCATCAGCTCAGTGAAGCTGAACGCGAGGCTGTGCTGGCACAACTGCGTAAGCGTCCGCTGGCGCTGTACGCGCTGCTGCGCGGCGGCCCTGCCCCGGGGGAGCTCGACGGGCTGCTGCCGCGGCATGCTCCGAGCGAGGCTGTGCCGGGCACGGCCGTTGCTGGCGGCTCGCTGAACGCGGGCGGCACAGCGGCGTGCACCTGCGGCCGCTCGGGTTGCGCGCATGCCGCGGCCGCTGAGCGCGCCGTTGCCGCGCGCTTCGCGGCCGAGCCGCTGCTGCAGCTGGCGCACGCCGGCCTGCCGCGCGAAGCGCTGCTCGCCGGCGTGCTGGGATCATGGGGGGAAGAACTCGCCCATGATCCCAGCGGCCCCGGCCGCGCAGCCGAAACGGCCGGCCGCCCGCAGGCGCGGGGCGGCGAAGGCGGCGCAGCCGTCGGCGAGTGGATCGCCGAGGCAGCCGCGGACGGCGCCATGCACCAGCCGGGGCCTGGCTTCGGCGCCGTGAAGGTGCGGCTGGCGCAGCCGGGGAAGCCCCCGGCAACGCCGGAACTGGCGGCGTTGCTGCCAGGCGTGCCTGCCACCGCAGGGCTAGCATTGATCCGCGAGCGCGTAGCTGCGCGGATGTGGGAGGCTGTCCAAAAGAAGAAGAAGGACAGCCCAGCAACCAAATGATGCACCATTCGGAGCGGGGGAGATCTCAGATCATCCCCCGCTTGTTTGTGATGTGCATCGGCGAAATCCTTTTTATCCAAAATGGATATACACATTTCTAATTCGCTTCTATGGCGTTGAACCTTGGGATAGGGCTCTAAAAGTCCAAAAAACGACCGTACAAGCTGTACACCCGGCATATTTTTAGGGTGACCTCCTCTCAGGGAGGTCTTTACCGGTGGAGCTTCGCTGCAATTTAAGGTATACTGTCGCAGGGGAATACAAGCCCACATGCACGAATACTGCAATCATTATTACAATATGCGATAGGAGTTTTTACATGAAATTACGTACAGGACGACAGCGCCAAGTTGCGGTTATGCTGTCCTCACTTATGATATGCGGAGCTTTGTTATCCGCTTGCCAGGACGGCTCGGGCTCGGAGGAGAACCAGAATCTGAACGCAGCAGGAAGCGCACAGCAAGAGTCGGACGGTACCACGGTTCATTTGACTGAGGATACTGGCAAGGATGGCAATGACACAGGTGGGGATGACAGCTCATCTTCGGACAATAACAATGAAGGTACGGATAGTGGTTCCGGCGATGCTTCAACTGGGGGAGAGGGTTCTTCTGACGCAGGCAATGGAGCCACAGCAGAGGATCCCCTGATGGAGAAACGCAGCATTAGCGCGCTGCAAACGACTATTGATGCACAAGCGGTAGTGACCAATTCAGAAGCGATGACAGTGATCGTTAACAAACAGCGCAGCTTGCCAGAAGGATACGAGCCGGATGATCTGGTTGAGCCTAACGTGCCGTTCTCCTTCGACGGGCCGCATGAAAAGCGCCATATGCGCAAGGAAGCTGCCGAGGCGTTGGAGAAGCTGTTTGCAGGGGCCAAAGCGGACGACATTGAACTTCGTGCGGTATCTGGATATCGTTCTTATGAGCGTCAGGTTTCGATCTATAACAACAATGTCAAAACCAAAGGTAAAGAATACACGGATCGTGTAAGCTCTGTGCCAGGCCACAGCGAACATCAGACCGGACTAGCGATTGACGTTTCCAGTCCAAGTGTAGGCAATGCCATAGAAGAGGTGTTTGGCACATCGAAAGAAGGCCAGTGGTTGGCTGAGCATGCAGCAGAATATGGGTTCATCATCCGTTATCCAAAAGGTGAGGAAGGGATAACCGGCTATGTGTACGAGCCATGGCATATTCGCTATGTCGGCACTGATCTGGCTCCTGATGTTGTGAAAAGTGGACTGACACTTGAAGAATACTTTGATGAGGCTAATATCAAGCTGTAAGCCTGGTGCTTCATCTTTTGATTGAGGACTAGGATCTCAATTTCATAGACCCCTGAATGATTCTCCCCAAGGCACGGGAGATCACTCAGGGGCTTTTTGGTTTGAGCTAAATTCAGCTTATATCCTATTTTATTTGCTTGTTCAGCAGGTCGGCAGACTGATATAATTCATGTTTAATCGGGATTTCAAATCACATTTAAAGCGAGGGAAAGCAGAATGAACAGACAGCAGGTGTTTACCGGTTCTCCATGGGAGCCGCTTGTGGGATATTGCCGTGCCATTCGTGTTGGCAACCGGATTGAGGTTGCGGGTACTACGGCCATGCAGGACGGTGTTGTGGTTGGAGCAGGTGATCCATATGCACAGACGAGATTTATTTTGCAGACCATTGAAAATGCACTGAAAGAATTGGGAGCAGACATGTCTCATGTCGTGAGAACCCGCATGTTTGTAACCGACATTTCCCGGTGGGAAGAAGTGGGCAAGGCTCATGGTGAATTTTTTGGTCAGATCCAGCCTGTCGCCACGATGGTGGAGGTTAGTGCACTCATTGATCCTTTACTGATGGTGGAGATTGAGGCAGAAGCGATTGTTGAAGTAGAAGCTGAAGTTGATGCCGAAATAACGGAATAGAGCTATTACATACATATATACAAAATGTAGTATAGAGAAATAACCTTACCCCAACCTCCATGAAGGAGGAAGTGTGGGATAAGGTTATTTCTGCATTGATATAGTGTGATCTAGCTCTACTGTGCTCTACGCATAAATTAGGCTAGCCTTCTTTTCTGGCAGCTTATTTCGCTTCAGGTTGATCGGCTGGTGTTTCGATTACTACTTTCCAAGCCGTTCCGATTGGCGGCAGGCTGCGAGTCAGGACCGGGCTATAGAAACCAATCACTTTGGCACCTTTGGTCAGTTCCTCTGGTTTGATGGTTTCCCCTTGATGATTCACCAGTTCTGTATCTTTGCTAATGTTAAGAATAACATGATCAGGTGCTGTCTCTGTCAGACGGGAGCCGGAGATCTCGATCTGAGTACCATTATCTTCTGTTGTTTTTACATTTTCAATCGTGCCTGCTGTACCCAGAACTTCTTTTGGTTGTGCTTCGGATTCCGAAGTAGCAGTATCCAGTACAGTGACTTTGTAAGTAGGTGTTTGCGGCGGTAAACTGAGGGTTGCAATCTCTGAGTGCTCAGCTTCCACGTTCATGCCAAGGGTCAGATCAGTAAGCTTGATATCCTTGCCATCCGCGGATTTGAAAGTGGTATCCTCACCAACATTAAGTACGATACCATCTGTACCTGCACCGCCGATATGGATGGATTGATACTTGCCTTCACTGTTAATTCCCGTAATGACCCCACGCTCAGTAACGGTTTTCACTTCCTCTTCACTGGAGATGGTTACTTGGTTACCTGTTGTATTCACTTGTGCGTGCAGTACTTTATCTGCAAAAGAAGCGGGTACAAACAGTGTGCCATTTGTGATTTCAGGCGCTGTTCCCAGCTTAAGCAGCATTTTATTAACTGAATACTGGTCTTTGCCTGTGGTGACGATTGTCCAGAGGGTGCCTTTTGTCAGCTCAGCAGATTTGTTTTCCTTGTTCCATTTCAGTTCAATGCCAAGTGCTTCTGTGAGATCACGCAGCGCGATCATAGGTACTTGACCATCTTTGTTCCAATAACCGTCAGCCATCGGTGCACCGTTCACAGATACTTTTACGGCTTCAGTTCCTTTGCTGTCGGCTGATACGGAAGTTGAATTGATGGGCTGAGTGCTGTCCAGGTTTGCTGCGTATGCGGCTCCCCCGCCCAGGGCCAAGGACAGGACCATCAGGGCGCTAACTTTTTTCATGTTGTTGTTCATTGTTGATTTCATCCCTTCTCATCTTGGTTATGACGCGGTAAACTCCTATTAAGGCCACGTTCCATACTTATAGACGGGACAACTTCGTCCAGTGTTGCACTTTGAGGTAATTAATGTGAGCAGCATGTTAGTCTATTATTTGAAAAACAGACGATATTGCCGGTTATAAGAAGCGGGATGCGGTTAAGGATCAATGAGTGGAAAACGTGTGATTCAGACTTTGAATTAACATTGGATTACATGGGGTTGTGGAGCGTCCAAATATGAGGAGGGGGGCAATCATATGAGTGATATGTTGGTTGCGCTTTACCATTTGCCAGAGCAAGAGAGTGGACTGAAAAAGTTGGAGGAGTCCTCCATTGTCATCCGAAGAGCCATCGCACCAGAGAAGCAGGTTGTGCTGGATTGGGTGAGATCCCATTTTAGCCAGCCCTGGGTGGATGAATGTGATGTAGCTTTTGCACGTCAACCCGTGACTTGTTATATTGCGCTTGAGCATGGGAAAATGATCGGTTTCGCTTGTTATGAAGCAACGTGTCGTAATTTCTTTGGTCCAACAGGTGTTGGTCAGGAGGCACGGGGCAAAGGTGTCGGTACAGCGCTGCTGCTGGCCTGTATGCACGCCATGAAGACAAATGGTTACGCTTACGCAATTATAGGATCGGCAGGACCCGTGGATTTCTATGCTCAGACCCTGGGGGCCGTGAAGATCGAAAATTCAACACCAGGGATTTACAAAGGCATGCTCCGGGTAGACTAGACGATATTCAAGTTCTGGAAAAGGAAGGGAGGAAGAAGATGAGCACAAGCAAAATGCTGCATATCGGCATGATCGGCACAGGCTCCATCTCGGATCTTCATATGAGGTGTTATGCCAAGAACGAGGATGCAGTCATTTACGCCATCTGTGACTTGAACGAACAGCGTGCAGCCGCGGCTGCAGAGAAGTATGATGCACAATCCGTGTACACCGATTATCGCGAGATGCTGAAGGATCCTCATGTGGATGCCGTTAGTATCTGTACGTGGAATAATACGCATGCTGAATTTGCGATCGCTGCCCTGGAGGCAGGTAAACATGTGCTGCTGGAAAAACCGGTAGCAACCAATGTGGAGGATGCACTGCGGATTGAAGAGGCTGTGAAGAAAAGCGGATGTACCTTTGTCGTGGGATTTGTGCGTCGTTATGATAACAATATGCAGATGATGCGCAGTTTCATTGATGCGGGTGAGTTTGGTGAATTGTACTATGCCAAAGCTTCTATCCTGCGTCGCTTGGGAAATCCCGGAGGATGGTTTGCGGACAAAAACCGTTCCGGCGGTGGCCCGCTCATTGATCTTGGCGTACATATTATCGACCAATGCTGGTATCTGATGGGCAAACCGAAACCTGTTTCGGTGAGTGGCAATACGTATCGAAAACTGGGCAATCGTGCCCATATTGAGCATCTTTCTTTTTACAAAGCCGCAGATTACAGTTCTGCTGTCAACAATGTGGAGGATATGGCGAATGCGCTGATTCGCTTCGAGAACGGGGCTTCTTTGGCGGTAGATGTGAGCTTTACCCTGCATGCACGTGGGGAAGAGTCTTCAGTCCGATTGTACGGTGAGCGTGGTGGAATTGAGCTGGAGCCGGAGACGCTAATCGTCACCGAGAAACACAATACGATCCTGAACATTGAACCCCAGACAGACTATAAAGGTCTCGATATTCACGGTGCCTTCCAGAATCAGATTGATCACTTTGTGGATTGTTGTCTGAATGGTACCGAACCCATCAGTCCCATTGCGGATGGTGTGGCTTCGACAAGGATGCTGTGCGGAATCTACGAGTCAGCCGAAAAAGGTCAGGAGATTCGTCTGGACTGATATAGAGATTGAATATAACGTGGTATTAAAGGGTGTTGTTTCTCCATCTTATCAATGGAGAGACAACACCCTTTGGTTGATTCATTGATCGTGATCAGACAAAACGGATGTATGTTACTTTTCAAACCCTTCCAACACGATTTTACCAATTGTAGTGCCCGATTTGCTCTTTCGGTAGGCTTCCAGCAGGTTAGCCGCATTAATTGGTTCAATCCGCTCTGCCATCGTTGTATGAATCTTGCCCGCATCCACCAGATCTGCGATTTCATTAAGTAGAAGATGTTGTTCAATCATATCATCTGTCTGGAACATTGGGCGGGTGAACATCATTTCCCAAACGAGCGTTACGCTTTTTGAGAATAACTTTTGAAGTTCGGCTGGTTTTTCGAATGGCAGAATGGAACAAATTTTCCCTTGCGGCAAAATAACTTCTGCCATCTCATCCATATGCTCATCTATATGATTTAGCACGAAAATATATTGTACACCAGTGAGTCCGAGATCTTTAAGTTGTGGTCCAAATGGTTGATGATGGTTGATCACGTGGTCTGCTCCGTTTGATTTTGCCCAAGAGACCGATTCGGGACGAGAGGCAGTTGCTATGACTCTAAGGCCAGCCAACTTGGCTAATTGAGTAGCGATCGATCCGACGCCTCCCGCTGCCCCGATAATAAGCATACTGTTACCTTCGTTATCCGATGCATTCCTGGAAATACCCAAGCGCTCAAAAAAAGCTTCTCCTGCCGTAAGGCTTGTCAGAGGTAAAGCTGCCGCCTGGGCGAAATCCAGATTTTTCGGCTTTCTGCCGACAATTCGTTCATCTACTAAATGAAACTCACTGTGTCCGCCTGGACGAGTATTGCTCCCCGCATAATACACTTCGTCACCAACGTTGAACAAATTGCAATCGGAGCCGATGTCCACTACCACGCCAGCTACATCACGACCAGGCACAGTCAGGGATAAATTGTCCGGATGTTTGGAAAGATGCGATCTCCAATCCGTCGGATTGACAGATACCGCCTTCACCTCAACGAGTAAATCCTTTCCTGTAGGTTTTGGTTTCTCAACTTCTACCTCCTGAAATGGTGGTATGTCGGTCTCTAGCCCAGGCTCGTAATATCCGAACGCTTTCATCATGATTGGATTTCCCATCGCTATAGTTATCCTCCTCGCAGAAATAAGTTATATATAAATATATAGTATAATATCCGAAATGAACAGTAGTATCATTTTTGGTTTATAGTATCAATAATGATACTATTGGGGCCGAATTTTAAAAAATAAAGACTCCCGTTACTCCTGAAGCAGGTCATTGACCTGAATTCATCGGAGAGGAAGTCTTTGTGATAAGAGTTCATTTATTCAGTGGTGAGTTCTCATACCCCGGATCATCATAATCCGTATCTTGCAGCCGTGAAAGTACATTCATGCTCTCAATCGCCTGCCGGGTATCCGAAGTGCCATGGTCGTAAAGAAACGTGTACAGCAACGTCATGCCATCTGAGAATTGTTCTGTGGCCTCGTCATGATCCGCCGATTTGTAGGGTACCGGAGCTCGCTGCAATGTATAGGCATCTTCATCCTCCAGCACTTTCATCAGGTCTTTCAGCCGGTTTAGCTGTTCATCGTCCACCATGATTTCAAACGGTGTTGATTCGTTCTTGGTCTGTTCAATATGATTATGGGTTACCGATACATAGTAATGCTTTTTGCCGTCCTGCATAATCCAACCTCCATTCTAAAATGGAAAAAAGACGCTTCTACTGTTAATAAACAGCAGGAAGCGTCCTGAAACGAATGGCAATTGTTCATCTTCCGAACCGTCCAGTCACGGGAACCTTACGCGTACTGGCCTCCATAGTGCCTGAACATAGCGGACAGGGCGGAGGACCAGAGGTCGCCTTTTTGGATGACTTGGCAGAAGCACCATCCGGTTTCTGGCGCAGCCATGCTTTGCAGGTGGACGAGCTGCACTTCCAGATTGCCACGGTCTCCGTGCGTTCTGTATTTCCTGAGGAATGCGACCCAGAACTGTTTGAGGAAGACGAAGCTGCCTGATTCACACCCGTGGTACTGAACGCCGTGTGATTTCGAATCACCCCGCTGCCGCGCCGCTCACTGAGACGATCCTCGTCTCGTTCATCGAGTACTTCAAAATCACGCCGATCACTTTGACGGATCGCGCTGCGCTGATCTGTACTTCGTAGATCTGAACCACGCTGAACTGGACTCACTGCATCCCGTCCCTGCGGCCGCGAACCTGAGTGGGCGTATGCTGCATTTCCATTTCTAGTTCTACTCTCATTGCCGTTAGCTTTACCATTCGTGTTCCCGTTACCCTTCCAGTTGCTGCTACTATTGCCATATGACGCGTGATTGCTAGTCGGTCCATCCTCGCGTTTTTTGCGTTTGTCCGGTACCTCCATGCCGAAGGCTTCCAGCAGAAAGCGGGAAACGTCCGCCGGTTTTCCGTGATGACTGGCGGGAGAAGTAACATATAAATACTTTTTGGCCCGTGTGATTGCGACATAGGCGAGTCGTCGCTCCTCTTCCAGAGCCATGTCCAGTTCGGCATCTGTCTGCTGTACGGTAAGAGCAGCCTTCTGGTCTTCAGGGATATCCTGCCGCAGTGCCGTGCTGTGAGGCACGATTCCTTCGCTGGCGCCGATCCAGTATACACATGGGAATTCAAGTCCCTTGGCCCGGTGAATCGTCATCAGTTGGACTGCATCGCTGTCCTGTGAACGGCGCAGTGATTCCATCTCACGGTGTCTGCGGGTGAGTTCATCGGCGAATTGGATGAACTCTTCAACGGTTTCGAATTTTTTTGCCGCAGCTTCGAATTCGTCTAGTGTCTCCAGCATCGTTTCCTTGTAATGGGTAAAGATGCTTGGATCACCGCTTTCCATATACTTGTCGTAAAACTGGCGGCGCATCTCTTGGATCGCGATCACCGGTTTCAGCTTCGTCAGTGATTTGATCAGCTTGATGCGTTCCTTGACCTGTTCCTGCTGAAAAGGCTTCAGCTTGTCCCATTTGGCCAGATGGATGAGCGGATATTTCTTCGCCTGCTGCTCTTCACTGCGCTGAATCCACTCCAATCCTGCATCACGGGAAACATAGAGAGGCCCCAGCGCACTCGGCAGAGCATCTACAGCACGTGGATTCAGGGACAAGCGCATATGATCCATTAACGGTCGAATCAATGACTGGTCATAGAAGACCGGGGAAGCACCATGTTGTACAAACGGCACATCTTTTAACACAAGCTGCTCAAATATAGCCCGACTGCTGCTGGCTGTCCGGTGAAGTATCGCGATATCCCGATACGTATGCAGACCTTCCTCGACTTGTTGACACAACTGGTTAACAACCCAGGCTGCTTCTTCCTCGGTATTGGAGGGGGTGGCGAACCGAGGCGCATCTCCACGATGTCCGGCTGCGCGTAGCCGCTTGTCACGTCTTCGTTTGTTTCGGGCGACCAATTCGCTGCCCAGTCCCAGAATACGTGCATCGCTGCGATAATTGATATCCAGCGTCACGATGCGTGCACCGGGGTAAACTTTATCGAATTCTAAAATGGATTCCTGCCGTGCCCCATTAAACGTATAAATTGTCTGGTCATCGTCCCCCACAACCATCAGGTTGCGGTGGGCGTCAGCCAGTTTTTGTACAATTTCATATTGCAGACTGTTGGTATCCTGGAACTCATCGACCATGATGTACTGAAAACGTTGCTGAAGCGGCCCCAGTACAGCAGGATCACGAAGCAGAGCGGCAGCTCGCAGCAAAATATCATCAAAATCCATTTTGTTGCGATCCTGCTTCCAGGCTTCATAACCAAGGAGAACACGTTTGGCATCCCGTTCCTCCTGTGATTTTTCGGGAAGATCGCTCGTTTCTGAGCCTTGCATTTTCCAAGCGGAAAGCATAGCCAGCAGACTCTCAGGCTGAAAAGCCTCACTCATGCCATTCTGGCGCAGAAGCATCTTGAGCACGGTATGCTGCGCACGGGACTCGCCAAAAATCTCCTCCTGAACGCCGTAATGACGCAGCAGTGTCAACGCGAACGAGTGAAATGTACGGGCCTGCACCGCTCGTGCGGCTGCGGGACGAATGCCAGGCAGCGATGCGATGCGGTCTTTCATCTCAGTGGCCGCTTTGTTCGTGAACGTTACCAGCAGGATACTCCCAGCGTGAGCACCACTGATCTCCATCAGGTAGCCGGCTCGTGCAGCCAGCACGGTTGTTTTGCCGCAGCCAGCTCCAGCGAGTGTTAGCAAGGGTCCCTTACCATGGCGAACCGCAGAGATTTGGGGTCCGTTCAGTCGGATGCCTACCTCCTCCAGAGAGCGGAAGTAAGGTGCATCCCGTTCATCACTGCTCACGAGTTGCCTACTGGTCTCGAGCGGAGCCGAGGGAGATTGTGGCAGGGATGCCGCCGGGGTAACCCCGAGCGGACGGGGGTAAAACGTTGAGTTCGGACTTAACATCATTCATCCACCTCTATATGCATTCAGGGATAGGACTATCCCGGCTTAAAAGTAATTCATTTGCCCTTTTCACAATCACATTGTAAATTGGTATGATAGGGATAACCGCCCAAGTAGGCGGATCAGCAGGGCCAAAGCTTCATTATACCCGAACGTATGGTCCTGACGAAAGCCCCCGAATTCATCCAGCATCGGCAGAAAACGGGCATTCGCGCGAGATTTTGCAACTTTTTGGCATGATATCGTATAAGTTATATACTATAAAAATCAAATGAAAATGGGTTTTGGAACAAATGATGTTGAATCAAAAGGTTCAACTCTGACGGGACAGAGGAGGAGAAGTCATGAAACTGCTTCAGCGAATTAAGAACGGAGCAAACAAAGCTACAGAGCGTGCCCAGCACGCCGTTGAAATCGGAAAAATAAATAATCAGATTGTGGGCTTGCAACAGGAACAGGAAGTCCATTTTACAGATATGGGTCGTATCTTCTATGAAGGTTATCGCGCACAGGACATGACGCATGCCGAAAAAGAGATGGTGGATCTATCGGGGCTGTGCGATGAATTGCAGGATGAGATCGATGGTCTGCGCAACAAGATTGCACAACTCAAAAATGAGCGCTTATGCGAGTGTGGACACGTCGCTTCACTGGATGCCAACTTCTGTCCGAAATGCGGACGCAAGTTGGGTGAATTCAAACCCGCAGCAGCATCTGTAGGGGCGACAAACCCTGCGAGACAGGAAGCAGCTGTGGCCCAAAGCCCGGAGGGACCAATCTATGATGCGCCAGCTGAAGAGGAACTGGAGGAAGCTGAGCCGTATCACACGGTAATTCCATCCATTGCGGACCTGGAGACCGAATCCGAATATAACAGTACGGAGTTTACCCAAGAGGAAAAGGAAGCGTTCGATGCCGAGTGGGAACGCCGTCGGGATGAAGAAATGCAACGGGAGCGCGAGCGCCAGCAGGAGCTGGATGAGCGCATTCGGTACTGGAAAGAAAATAATCCGATCGTGAACACGGTGGACGTACAGACCGAAGTGCCACGCGAAATGGTGAATTGTCAGATTTGTGCAGCAGAGCTGCCCAAAGGTTCGAAATGGTGCCCACGCTGCGGAGCAGAACAGATCTGATGCAGTAGAAGCGCTGCCGAATCATTGTGAGGCAGCGCTGGTTGCTTACAGCATGGGGGGACGGGAATATGGACCAACTGCTGCATCATTTGCGTCATCTGGGGTTTACCGAGATGGAATCTAAAATTATGGTGGAACTCGCTCGCCAAGGCTCGGCCTCGGGATATGAGGTTGCAAAAAGGCTAGGTGTGTCCCGTTCCAATGTATATGCCACCCTGCAACGGCTGGAACAGCGGGGATTCCTGCGTTGCAGCGCAGGAGAACCTGCGAAATACAGTGTCTTGAAGCCTGAGGAGATGACAAGCATGATCTCTGGTCAGATGCGTGCATCCCTTGAATATGTGCAGAGCAGTATGCCGCAGCATGAGCCGGAGAAGCCGGTCTTTTACAACATTGAAGGCGACAAAAATGTATTTGAGAATCTAAGCCGTGAACTTGCTGAGGCCAAACATGAGATTGTGGTGGACGTGTGGCGTGAGGAAGCGGAGTTGTTGCGTGCCGACTTGAAGCGTGCCGAAGACCGAGGTGTGCGCCTGTTATGGTCATGTGATGGTGGAGAGGGTATTATGGATCAGCCCGCTCCTTGGCCAGGCTTGCCTTCATACGGAACAGGGAATGGCCGGAAGTTCTCTTTAGTGGTAGATCGTCGTTGGTGCATGTTAGGGATGCGCGGAGAATCTTGCGCCACTCAAGCGATGGTGACAGAACATCCGGTCATGACCGGACTGCTGCTGAATCATTTTGCTCAGGAATTGGTGTTGTATGAACTGGAGCAGGACATGGGGGAGGAACTGGAGTCACGATACGGCCCTCGATACCAAAACCTCTCAGCACGTTATTGGTCAGTACCTTCAGAGGGAATTAACCCTGATTAAGAGTCGGCAGCTTCCGCAATTACGGTTTCAATTTGAATAGAGCAGACATCTTATGAACACCAAAATACGTGCTTAGAGGAAGCAGGCGTTGCCATGAGGCAGACGCCTCTTCATGCTAGTTAACAGAAGCAGTGATGTTCATCACAGCAAATGTTCCCTGTTGAGCTAATGTAATAGGGTATGAATTCATGCTATTTTTGAGAAAATGAAGCTATGAACGTAACTTCACCATAGGCAAAATTGGTTAGTTTTTGGGCAAGTGATATAACGCTTCAAGTACATCGATATAATATTCCGTACCGTGTGGCACGAACTCGGCTGCTCTAATTTCACGCATGTGACGTGTTTGAACGTGAAGAGGAACAGAGTTACTATTGGCCTGATCCGTCTGGTCGGACGCTGACTGTACGGCTTGTACTCCTGCGGCTTGAATCACATGGGTTTCACCACGGAACAAGGCAATCAAGTCATCCAAAGGCACTTCGTATAGGCTGTCGACTTCGCTTGCCTGCAAGGTATAGGCTTCGAGATGCTGGTTCAAGCACAGTCCAAAGACAGAGCTGAATTCCCGATCGATAAAAGGTACACCGCGAACCTGCCCTTCAAGTTGCTGTCTTGCAGTCAACAGGTAGGTCAGCGTTTCAAAAGGCGCTTGCACGCCCAATTCTTCCTCAAGCTCACGACTGGCTTCATGCAGCTGTTCGCCGGCTGTGAGATGCCCTGCTGCTGTAATGTCGTAACATCCGGGGAAGGTATCCTTGATATCCCGTCTTCGCTGAAATAGAACCAACCGCTGTGAACCTTCGTCCCGCACGATCCAGCAGTGGAATGAACGGTGCCAGAATCCTTTGGCATGGACCACGCTGCGCAGCTCTGTACCTATCCAATTTTGCTGATCGTCGTAAATATCGAAACGTTCTGGGGTCATGATACGTATCTCCTTATATAGCAAGTTTTAAAGTTCAAAATTTCACAAAGTATGTTTTAAACGAAAGGGGAACCATCTTATGGAATGCATTGTACACTTTCAGGTCATTTATCCGCAACCTCAGGAACGTAAAAGTCTTAGAGGATTGATTATGGTAGGTCAAGGTCAGGAACCGGCGAATAGCCAGCTAACAACGATGTTCAAAGATATGGGATTCAACGTACGTCTGGAAGACGAGAGCCAATTGTTGTTTAAACCTGTGGATGCGTCGATGAATTTTGATTATATCCGGGTAACAGAGCTCGATACCGGGGAAGAGGTTTATAAGGAAGATCGGGATTTGAAGTCGATTTTGGAACACTTGTTGCCGCGTCGATTCTAGTTTGTAAGCATGGTGAGTGTAAGGATAATAATGACAGTAGAGCAACATACCCTGCTTGTGAGATAAAGAAAGGCCCCACCTTTACGGTGAGACCTTTCATGTGGGAGCCGATTTGATTCCACCCGCCACGTGCGGGATGGCAACAACACGGATGAAGAAGCATGACAGACAGATCAAGCAGGAGTTTTTTTACATAAAGCTTTATTATAATAAAAATGTTCCTCTACTGTCCTCTATATAGAGTTAGGGCTACACTTTGAATTCTGATGCGCTTCAAGCATGGAAACAATTAAGCCGTTGCGCCGTTACCTTCTGCTTCCAGCTCTGAAGTACAGTGCGAACAGCGAGTAGCCGCAGCCGGAATTTCGGACAGACAGTATTTGCAAGCCTTGGTCGTTTTTTGCGGCTCGGGCTTTTTGTGTTCTTTGCTTTTGATGTAATTGATACCCTTCACCAGCATGAAAATACAGAAAGCGACGATGAGAAAATCAATCATAACGTTGATAAACTGCCCATATGCAATCACCGTAGCGCCAGCCTCATTGGCTTGAGCGAGTGTTGTGATCTCCTGTCCACTGGCTGTTTTCATATCCCGATCCAGATTAATGATTTTCTGACTGAAATCAATACCTCCAAGCAGTTTACCTACAGGTGGCATGATAATGTCATTCACGAGGGACGTGACAATTTTACCAAAAGCAGCCCCGATAATGACACCGACCGCCAGATCGATGACGTTGCCACGTACAGCAAATTCTTTAAATTCCTTCAGTACGCCTTTCATGTCTGCAAATCTCCTTTACCAAATAAATTCATAATACAGGCGGCGTTTCCATCGATTCTCCGTTCGGACACGCGCTTCCGTTCTCATATTGTACATAAAAAAACCGCAGCAATCATCCCTTTAATGCAAATTAAGACAAGTTTCCGCAACTTCCATGAAAATACTTCTTTATTTCACGCCGCCGATTCGGTATACTTCTAACATTATCAGTTCCGTTCACACTTTTACATTCAGGTTCGCGATCATACATTGTACCGAATCATGGAGCTTAAAAATTAAATATGCCGACTCGTATATGTGCAGGAATAGGCCTGCATGTTTCTACCCGATCACCGGAATGATCGGACTACGGGAAAGATCCTGCAACGTTTTTAAGGTATGGAGAGAGATGATTCTCGGGCCGTGTGTCTGAAAAAGGATGTTCAGGCAGCTTCATATCCCTTCTTGGATAGGGAGATTTGAGGCTCGCTCTGAGTTATCCTGTTATCATGCTCTTCCATTACATTACACTACACTGCAGTATCCATGCGGCTTGTCCACATACGTACAAGTCCGTCTTTTCCCGTCTCCGGTTCTTCCGCAGCGTGTAAAAAGGCGGGCTTTTTGTTTTTTTACAGAGGGGATCGAGGTCATGCAGGCTTCTGTACGGGAGGGCGCACAGGGGGAAGAATTACGATGCAATTGTTAAAAGACAAGGTAATACAGGAAGGCATTGTTCTGTCCGAGCAGGTACTCAAAGTGGATTCATTCCTGAACCACCAGATGGACCCGGTTCTGATGAAGGAAGTGGGCAAGGAGTTCATCCGCCGTTTTGAAGGGGAGAACATTACGCGTGTACTGACGATTGAATCCTCAGGGATCGCACCAGGCATCATGACTGCGCTGGAACTCAACGTTCCGCTTATTTTTGCACGGAAGCAGAAGTCACTTACACTCACGGAAGACATTCTGGTTGAGAAGGTGTACTCCTTTACGAAGCAGGAGACCAATGAAATTACAGTTGCGAAGAAGTTCATGCAGCCTGGTGACCGTGTACTGATCATTGATGACTTTCTAGCCAATGGCGAGGCAGCATTTGGTCTGGCCCGCATTGTGGAGCAAGTAGGCGCTGAAGTAGTTGGTATTGGCATCGTGATTGAAAAGGCGTTCCAACCAGGAGGCCGCTTGCTGAAAGAAGCAGGATATCGTGTGGAATCACTGGTTCGTATTGGGGCGTTGTCAGACGGAAAAGTTACGTTTGCGGACGAGGAGGTCACGATCTAATATGGCACGCGAACGTATTTTTCAGCGGCATCGGCATCCGATCAAAACCTTTTCTTTGGGTCTCCAGCACGTGCTGGCGATGTATGCAGGAGCTGTCGTTGTACCGATTATTGTCAGCAAGGCCCTTGGTTTTACAACGGAGCAGTTAACCTATCTGATTGCGATTGACCTGCTCGCCTGTGGTGTGGCAACACTGCTTCAGGTATGGGGCAATCGTTTCTTCGGAGTGGGGCTGCCCGTCATGCTTGGCTGTGCATTCCAGGCTGTATCACCGATGATTTTAATTGGGATGAAGAGCGGCGTGTCTGCCATTTATGGTGCGATCATTGCGTCAGGGATATTCGTTGTATTGTTCTCGGGCATTTTTGGCAAATTGATTCGGCTCTTTCCGCCAGTCGTCACCGGATCAGTAGTAACCATTATTGGTCTGACTCTGATTCCGGTTGCGTTCAACGATCTCGGCGGCGGTCAGGGTGCAGAAGATTTTGGCAGTGGTGTTCATCTTCTGCTCGGATTCGGCGTATTGGTGTTCATCATTCTGATGACACGGTTCACGACAGGATTCGTTCGTTCCATCTCGGTGTTGATCGGACTTCTTGTGGGCACAGTGGCAGCAGGGCTTATGGGTGAAGTTAACTTTGCGCCAATTCGCGAAGCGAGCTGGTTCCACGTCGTGCAGCCGTTCTACTTTGGTACACCGACGTTTGAAATTGTGCCAATTCTAACCATGATTCTGGTAGCGATTGTCAGCGTGGCTGAATCCACTGGTGTATTTATGGCTCTTGGCAAAATTTTAGATAAAGACCTGTCTTCCAAGGATCTGGCCCGTGGCTACCGTGCAGAAGGCTTGGCGATTGTGCTGGGTGGTATTTTCAACTCATTCCCGTACACGACCTATTCACAAAACGTAGGGCTTGTACAGATGACTCGTGTCAAAACGCGAGATGTTATCGTTGTAGCGGGTGGATTGCTTGTGGTCATCGGCTTTGTGCCGAAGATTGCTGCATTGGCACAGCTGGTACCAGGTTCTGTTCTTGGCGGGGCCATGGTTGCATTGTTCGGTATGGTAGTATCGTCTGGTATTCGTATTCTGGGCAGCCAGGTCGATCTGAACCGTCATGAGAACCTGTTCATCATCGCCTGCTCTGTAGGCATGGGGCTGGGTGTAACGGTTGTGCCTCAATTGTTCGCAGGTGCGCCGGACTGGGCACAGATTATGCTCGGTAACGGAATCATTGCCGGTAGTTTTACTGCCATTTTCATGAATTTGCTCTTTAATGGTCTGGGTACTCAAGCAACGGCTGCCAAAATGGCTGAACGTCAAGCGGATGTGATCCTTGGAGATAACGGCAAGTCGGCGTAAAAAGTAAAGAGTTGAAATCGTCGTTGCCATTACCCGACGCCTTCATCATGCATATTATGTTAACTTTAAATTCCTCATGGATTGAATAATAAATGTTGTGAATAAAAAAGTTAAACGGCCTGAACTATTCAGGGGATGAATCATCTATCCTGTGAATCGTTATTGAAGGCATAATAAACGAAACACCGGAGATCTTGCTCATTAGAGAGCAGGAGATCCGGTGTTTTTTCTTTTTTTTGCCGAAAACAAGATGGATTATTATGTAGACTCACGAGATGAATTACTTTGGGATGAAGCCGATAGACACGTTACATATTACAGATGCCGCATCTGTTTCTCTGCAAAGTCTCCGACCCACGGCAGCTTCAGCCATTTGCCTTGCAGACTGGTGACTACCATGAGAAGCCAGACCACCACACCAAGCAGGGACAACAGCGATGCCAGCAGTGGCCCAAAAAGTGGGAGAAATGCACACAACACATGACCGACCATAATGAGGCCAAATACCGTGACGGATTGAAGTGCATGAAACAGAACGAATCGGCTGCGTTTTTCTACAGCCAGAAAGACGATTCCGCCTACAAAAGTGAACAGATAACAGAGCATGCCGGCAATATTTTCATCCAGACCGCTTGATGATTTCATGGGGGACATTCGGTCCAGCCTCCTTTATCCTTTTTAACTAGGTTATGAAGGAGGTGGACAGAACTGAACCGGTTTGATCAAGGAATGTTCCAGATGGACAAAGAAAATGTAACACTCAATATAGGTAAACACCACGTGAGACTATAGATTCATTTGAAAATAGAAGTGCGTATATACACATCCAATTTGAGACTTTCTACATATTTAAAATATTCCATAAAATTCCGAATTATATAAATACAATTATAAAGGGGCACCATTAATTAATTTGAGATACAAGGAGGCTTATTCATGAATATATCCGCAACAACATACGGTCAGGTTCGGGTAACACCTTACGAAATCGTTCGTCTTCAAACCCTTGAAGTGAATAAAACGATGAACGGACATGCACGAATGAGAATGACGGCAGTGATACCGGAAGCTCGAAAAGACAGCTATGTGCAAGCAACAACATCCCAAACAGATATTAAAGTGAAAATTACCGATGACGAAGGACATGAGAAGGTGTTCTTCTCCGGTGTGGTGCTGCATGTGAAAGTGAACGTCATTAATGATGTACATACACTAATGGTTGACGCAGTATCCCATACCTATTTGTTGGATGTAAAGCTGCATAAGCGTTCCTTCCAAAACCCTAATCTGTCCTACAAGAATTTGGTGCGCAAGATTATTTCTCCCTATGAAGGTTCAGATGTCATTGACTTTGCTACAGATGGCCGTAAAATCGGAGATTTTGTGATGCAGTATGAGGAAACAGATTGGCAATTTATCAAAAGGATGGCTTCCCATTTCTACACTGGAGTTGTACCGGATACAGCGTCAGGCAAACCTAAGTTTTATTTTGGCTTACCGGAAGGCCAGTATAAGGGTGAATTGCAAGCATCCCATTACACAGCAACTAAACGAATTGCCGACTATCGATCTGCCAAGGAAAACAAAGTACCGGGTGTCAAAGATCCGGATTATATCGTATACGAAGCGGACAGCAGGCAATGGTTCGAAGTAGGGAATGAAGTAGAGTTTAAATCCAAAAAGTGGATTGTAGGTGAGGCGAAGACCCGATTCATCGATAGTTTGCTAAATCATACATATTCCTTATTTCCAGCGGAGGGGCTTCGTTATAAGAAGAGCTACAATACTTCCATTATTGGCGCTTCCATTCAGGCTTCGGTTCTCCAAGTCAAGGGGGACAAAGTTCGTGCGAAGCTCGATATGGATGAGCAGCAGGATGAGAGCACAGCCTATTTCTTTCCCTATTCAACGATTTATGCTTCCGAGAACAATACAGGCTGGTATTGCATGCCTGAAGTGAATGATAGCATTCGTATTTATTTTCCGAGCAAAAAAGAGGAAGACGGCATTGCCATAAGCTCTGTAAAAAGGCAAGATCCTGAGATTGTGCCAGCTACACCGAAACAGGCTTCAACCGCATCATCTGCGGCTGGAAAGGGTGGGGCTTCGGGACAGTCTGGGGGAAGTCCAAGCGGGAGTAATCGTAATAGTTCAGGCGCGGGTGGAGGTGGAAGTAAATCTAGCCCGGCCAGCAGAGTAGCCCCGCCCCCAGTGCCCGAAGATCGAATGGGGAATCCAGACATCAAGACATTCCGAACCAAGTATGGGAAAGAGATCATGCTGGCTCCAGACAAAATTGTGATCTCGGCGGGTGGAATGTATATCACGGTCAGTGACGAGAATGGCATCGAGATTGTAAGCGATCAGAATGTCAGCATTACAGCGGGTCAGGATGTCGTCATGTCCGGACAAACTATTCGGATCGCAGGCGAGAAAGTTGAGTTAACCGGAAAGGGCAATACCATCACGTTGGAAGAAGAGTTGAAGATGCACGGGGCGGAGATCAAGATGAATTAGCCAAGAGTGGTAGAAAGGAAGAGAAATGAACAAAGCGGAAGCGATTGCACATTTACAGCAGGAAATATTGGAACCCGCACTTCAGGCACATCTCTCGACACTTAGGGTGTACATCATGCAACATCAGAACTCGTTAATCCAATCGTTCGTAGAGTCTATGCGGCAACTCTGTGTAAAAGCAGAATGGGCCCAACAGGAACTCGGGAAAGAACCAATCTCAATCCTTCATTGTTCCATGTTGAGAACATCTATATTGGAGGGGAGTTACACCTGCTTAATGGAAGCCTACTCCGATCAATGGTATTGGGATGAGGTGGAGTGTATGCACACATATGATGCGACGTGGGCATTCCAGCCGTTGTCTTCGTTACAACAGCTGCTTCATATCGAAATGAGACGTTATGGAGGTGTACTGAATGCTTCTGATGTTGAACGGATGATGTTGCAGTCCGCGGGGAGATTCAATGCCTACGTCATTACGCTTGCACGTCTGGCCGTACCCCATGTTGTGAATTTGAAAGAGATGGAACACATCAACCGTGCAGATCAGTTTCAGATCAGGGTAGGTGAATATAAGGACTGGAGTGAACCCGTGTATATCAGGGACTATGGGTATAGGGACATGCAGAACATTCGCAAGAAATTATCAGTAGCGGAAGGGCTGGAATGTGCTTATGGAGACTATACGTCACTATCCATGGCAGAGGGATTATATGACCACGTTGATATCAGGTATTCCGATTTCAGTCATGCCGATCTGAACAAGAGTAACTTAAGAGGTGCTGTGATGATTGGGACCAAATGGGAACAGAGTGATCTGAGTGGAGCTGACCTCAGAGGGGCGCTACTTATGGATGCTGTGTTCCGGGAATGCAGTCTGCGTGGAGCCAACCTGTCTGATGTCAGTGACGGAGCGAGTATGGAATTCGAGAAAAGTGTTCTTGGTCTTCAGGGAATCTGTTTTGCCGGAGCCAATCTGGAAGGCGCTGACCTCAGGGGAGCACAGTTATTCCATGCTGATTTTCAGGGGGCTAGGCTGAGTCAGGCACAGATATGGATTCATGACCGTGAGAGGTATACACATGTTTTGAATGAAGAGCAGATTGAATCGATACGCTGGGTTGTATCCCATGAGGAAGAGGAGGAGCTATGGTCCCACGATTTTATGAACTGACCGAAGATCATCGGATATTGAATCCGTTCAGGCCTCCCATATTACAAACCAGTTTTGATGAGTTGCCCATTTCAACTGTCATGATGATTGAACGCAGACTGAATGAAGAGCCGACCGATTGGATAAGTAGGCCTTCATATTTTGTTAGTGATCGCATGAAGCGGCTGATGGAAATGGTTGATGAAGCACTGATATTCAAATCCGTCACCTTCATCGATCATGGTAGCGGGGAGCAGTTGAGCTACTGGGCGTGTCATATCCCTGCTGTGCAGGCTTTGTCTGACGATAGCCTGTTTTATCGGAATGGTTCAATACAGCAGCTTGTATTGCAGGGTGAGGCGGTTAAAGATCAACGCATGTTTACATTGGAGGGTGTAAGAGGGAGTGGTGTAATCGTGCGTCTTGATGTAGCAGAGAGCATGCTTCGCAGAGGGTTGAGTGGCTTTGTTTTACGAAAGGTGGATCTGGAATGAACCGATATGGTGATGAGATGCTGCTGAAAATGGATCGGGATTTCCGTTTGGCGAAGCGCATCCAGGAAGCTGAAGCGGCAAGTGGTGAGCTGATGACGCAGGAAGAGGTTACATACGGAGTACGCCAGGGTCTGATCGAGACCGAAGCAGAAATCATCACGTTGAATAATTACCGGATCTGGGATGGGCTACTAACTCTTCCTTTACCGGATCAGCTGGTCCAGGTTCCCCGTGGCAAACTACAGGAGGGCAGAAACAGCCATGAACGAGATGAGGTCATGTGGATCGATGAGCAAAAGGGTATCAGCTTAAGCCTATCTAGATCATCTCATCCATTGCACGTCAGCCAGATTGAGGGAATGGGCAGTATCATCACAGATCAGATGCGAACGCTCAAAAAGGATGCGCAATGGTTACATGAGGAGACGGTACAAGGAGATAGCCTGATTGTCTTCTATGGAGAATCCATTCAGCCCTCAAACTTGGGAATGGCTTACGATATTGTGATCGTTACATCGGTAAAAGGAAGAGCGGTCACAGGGAATGTCCGTTTTCCGGTTGAACAGCTTCATCTATGGCGACTTCTAACAAGGGCGATATTTACATGTGCCCAGATGAGTGAAAACGGAAATGGACCAATCGATTATTAACATAGGGGGGACTAGAATGCTGCTACCCATGCTGTTCAAAGCTTTGATGTCAGGAGGTTTCGGTGGTGAATTTACCTATGTGGTCAGAGGTGCCGAGATTTTCTGTAGTCAGGGGTCAGATCCGGGTGTACTGAACCTGCCGCTTTCCCACGGCATCTATATTAAGGAACAGCCTGTATTAAACGTTGCGGACGTGATTCCACTGGCTAACGTTGGACGATGCGGGTTTTGCAAAATGGACGGAGCATTGTGTGAACCAGATACGTTCTTCAACAAATGGAGCCAGGGCAAGGAGGACGTGCTGGTGGAAGGTGAGGCCGCTCTGCTCAGTCGATCTGAACTGATATGCCGAAAAGGCGGGATTATCAAGATTGAGGTCGATGGTCAGTTGTAAGATGCAGACGGATAAGAAAGGGGGGAACACTGTGCAGACCTTGGAAAAATCAACGCTAACCTATGGGGATATCCATGTCCACTGGCCGTATGGCAAGATACGCCTGGATAAGCTGGAATTGATCCAGCAAGCAGGGGCACATGGTCGGTTATCCTTCAGTGGATGGGTAGATGAAGAATGGGAAGAAACCATTATCCAGAAAGCTGGGAGTCACGATCGAGTCGGATTCATCCGGATGGATGAATCCGGAAGGGAGTTACCCCTGTTCAAGGGACAACTCCATGAGATCAAAGTCGAAGCCACCAGAGGGATCGTATATGTGATGGCTGTAGTCATCTCACATACCTATGAACTGGATGCCTTACAGAGAACGAAATCCTATCAGAACGAGAATCTACGTTATTTGGACATTGTTAATCGTGTTATGAAGGGTTATCCTGAAGGAGACTTTATTGATTTTGCCTTTGATGAGACGAAGACGGGCGCTTTTATTATGCAGTATCAGGAGACCGACTGGAGCTTTCTGAAACGGCTCGCTTCTCATCTGGGAGCAGATCTGGTGCCGGATGTGACTGCACACAAGCCCAGGTTTTGGATTGGTTATCCCGAAGGCAGAGGGGCATTTGAGCTGAAAGCCATCCCTTTTGAGAAGAGTCGTAATATTGAGCGTTTTTTACATACCAAAGCCCAGGGAAAACATGCGGTAACCGAGGAGAAGTATACAACGTATACCTTCGATCTGGGGCAGGAGCTTCAATTGGGGGATGAAGTATCCTCTGATGGCCATATCTATAACATAACCTCTCGCCAGGCGATGCTGGAACGGAGCTTGCTACAGTGGAAATATACATGTGCATTGCCAGCATCGCATCCACTGCCCAGACAGCTTCAAACGATGATCACTGGTGCTGCTATCGAAGGGAAAATCATTGATGTGAAACGTAACCAGGTGAAGGTTCATCTGGATATGGATGAGGATCAGCAGGCCGGAGAGGCACGCTGGTTCCCGTATGCTGCGGAAGGCAGTCAAGTATGGTATATGATGCCCGAACCCGGCGGGAAGGTGAAACTGTATTTCCCAAGTGCAGAAGAAGATGAAGCCATGGTGATGCAGTCGGTTCGTCAGGAACCGACGGAAGCGGGACATGTGGAGAAGAGCGGCAAAGTGATGCAAGACCCGGGTGTAAAGTCTTTCGGTAACCCGCAAGGGAAATCGTTCACCCTTGGCGACAGCGAACTTGTCATGAACGCCCAAGAGGGCGCCTTGTATATCTCGATGGCTGCGGGTAACGGGGTTACCTTGAATAGCACAACCCACGTGCAGATCCAATGCATGGGTGACCTGAACATCAGCGGAGCCAGCATTAGTCTTGAGGGTACAGAAGGTCTGTATATTCAGACGATGACAGATCATGTGGAACTTGTGGAAGAGGTTAATGGAAAGAGTGAGAATGTAGTACTGGAAGCCGAGATCCATCGTTCCTTTGACATGATTCAGTCTGCATTCGATCAGAGTCTGGCCAGTATGGGAGAGAGCGCGCTGAAGGAAGCGCGGCTGAAACGAAACTGGGAAGCACGTGAAAAGGGCAAATTGGACGGTGTGATCGAAGAGGGCAAAAGCCTGCTCAGTATGGTCGGTGATGTGGCTGACCTTGCATTTACAGGGATCGTCGGGGGTGACAATGCCCAGGGATTATACAGCTGGGTAAAGGGAGAAGAAGTAGGGTCGTTAACGGAGCGGAATGCCACGGTACAAGGAACGATTACGGGCGTAAATAACGTTATCGATTATACGGGAGACCTGGTCACGGGTCAGAAATCAGGGAAAGAGATCTGGCAGGATGTATCCAGTGCGGGAGAAGCGTATGCCAAGCCGTTCATGGATCTGAAAGGCGAAGACAACCGCACCATGCTGACTATGACGGAACAGGAGAGCCACGACGCTGGGTTAAACGATGTTGGTGCTACGATGCGAGTCGTGGATACGGCGGGGGCCATATTTGGCGGGGCATCATTGGTCAAAAATGGAGTCAAGGTGCTCAAGGGTGGTGGTAAGAAGTCTGGCCATGGAGATGGAGCCAAGGGCGGCGTTCCGCATGGTCATGGAGATGGGCCAGATGGAACCTCAGGCGGTGCCCTGAAGGATGGCAAGCTTAAGACCAATGCAGCATTAATGCCTTCATCTCTTGCAGAGCTGGGAGAACGAATCAGCCAGGCCTTGGGCAACATGACCGCAGGCGCTGCAGCGAGCGTTCCATGGCGAGTTCAGCGCATGAGGCTGAGCAACGGCCAGACCGTGCCTGTGATTGTGAAGAATGACAGTCACATGTTCTCGGAACCAGGTGGAAATCGTGGGAAAGACAGTGGTCCTGGAAATTCGAAGGGATCACCGAACACTTCTCATGTGGATTCGAAAGAGAACATTATGTCGTCGAAAGGAACCGTTTCTAAAGAGTCGTCTACTTCTTCGAGCGTTACGTCAGCTAAGCCGAAGGATGCGTCTAAACCTAAAGAAGCTCCGTCATCGAAAGATGGAACTAAGGTTAGGGATGGGGATACTGAGGGGGCGGGAAAAGCTAGAACACCTAAACCAATAGACCCTCGTGGAGAACCTATTAAGTTTGTTCCTAATTTTAAACAGGAAGAGATAGCTTTGCAGACGTATGAAAAGTTAAGATCCACTGGTTTAGATGCTGGAGAGTTAGAGACCTTTTCACGGAATACAGGACTTAGTTTTGAAGAGGCAAGTCAGTTGAAAACACATGTAATACTGACTGAACACATGAACTTAGTTGATACTGTTAACGGCAAGTACTATTATAAAGGTTATTTTGATCCCGATATTGATATGGCCTATGGATGGGAAAAAGCACTAAAAGGTGAATTATCAGCAGAGGAAAAAGCATGGTTTAGACAATTAGCCGACCATGAATTGGCAGAAAGTAAAATGATGCAAGAAGGGTTGCCGTATCGTGATATAAACTATTTCAAAGATGGTACAATGAACGAAAGTACAAAAGGTGCTCATGAGTTAGCACCACCACAACCCGGCGGATTTCCAGGATTTAAACCAAAATTTTGAGGTGAGAAAATTGAATTCTAACTTTGAACAAGCCAGTGAAAGAATAAATAACATTAACTGGGAAAATAATGGAATGGATAAACCTTCATATGCGATCCTAGTTACAGAGTTTATTAGAAGAGGGAATATTTTTTTAGATTTTAACTCCATGGATGATAATAGACGTGCTGTATTTAATGCAGCAGAAATAATTAATTTTGATACACCTGCTCATATAAAGGAAGAATGTAATGGATTAGTAAACGCTAACGTTGATTGGGTTACAGAGTATCTTTGCACTTTTTATCTTGAATGGGCATACGTGGTAGACAAACAAATGCCTATCGCTCTGAAGTTTCACGATCTATATGACCCTATTATTAAGTTGTTTGAGAGAGGTGGAAGAATCAGTTATCACCATAATGAGTTAGTAAGTGGCAAGCATGGATGGCCGCGTAATTCTGGGGCAATAACTAGGGAACTTCCCCCACAAGACATTAGGGATGAAGTTCTGGATGCACTCGATGATGAAAATATTGAGTGATAGAGTGAATATTTTTTATAAGCTTCTTTACAATCCCAACAACAAGACCGTAAAATACAACCGACAAACCAAACACTAAATAATTCAAACACTTGATAAACTTTCAAAAGCTCTTTCCCACTTGAACTATGAGTAGGAATGAGTTTTTTTTGCATGCCCAAAATCAAAGGAGGATGAAACGAATGGCAAAACGTGAACAGGTAGGGGCAGAAGAGTTAAAGAAGTAGCAACTAGCACAGGGAGCAGAAAAAGAAGTGAGGTATATTGCCCAAGCTCGCACAGCATACGAACAGCTTATGGATGAAATTCGTGGGTACTGAGGAGTTTAGAAAACGGATTTCTGCCGTTCCAACTCAGGGAATTCTTCGTATTCAGCGGATACAGGAAATGAATGATACTCAAAACCGTAGCTACCATCCTCCAATGAAGAATCGCATTGAATTGATTCGTGAGCACTGGGCGATGATTCCTGCGTATCGGCCGGATGCTGCTAAAGAACGAAGAATCAATGAGGAGTTTCGACAGCTGGAACAGCGTTCCCAGAAAATTCTTCTTAACGATCTAAGGGATGCAAGCTAACCCTCTGTATTCTCAATTGCATTTAGTATAGAAAACAGGGCAGCACCAACCAATGATTGGTATGATGCTCCCTAGTTTTAAAGTGATTTATTGCGTTTAGAACTTAACGGTCACCCCGCTGAAAATGTCTGCGTGGATGTGTGGTCTTGCCAATCTTATCGGTGTCATTCTCTTTGGGAACCAAACGCTCGTCGGTACGACCTTCGTGATGGTTGTCAAAAGCGAATTCCGTCAGTTCCCATTCCGTCTTGCCGAGAACGGGATCGGCCGGGAATTGTTGTCCGCGATGCAGATGTTCTTCTTGTCCGGCTTCGTTGGTATATATTCCGTCCACTTCCACCTTTTCATGCGAAAGGGGCAGCATTTCTTTATCTTTCTGATCCATAAAACAACGCCTCCTTAGATCCCAGTATTTTAACTGTATGGGTTGTCCGTGATAATATCCCCCGAATAGTTCAGTGTTATGCTGGATATATTAATTCCGTATAGAAGTATCGTATTTGTAACATATGATTCGGAATTAAACTTTTTGGGCATATAAACCGTTATAAATATTAGGTAAATTCGTCAAGTCGTCAGATACTTCCGAATATGCTACAATAAGATTATGATTCACACCGAATCATATCGGGTATTTATAGTGTCAGGTACTTGCTTAAGCAAGGGTTCCCGACCTAAAAGCTTGCTTTGAGCCGCGCACACAACTTCATGGATGGCATTTAAGACTTATTCGGCATTCTCTAAACGGAGCATTCACTTTCAACGTTTTGGGAGGGAATTACAATGGCAACGAAAGGTCACAATGAGGTCAAAGAAAGTTTGAGGGAAATGACTCGGATTTTCCGTCCTAAAGATCCAAAAAAATTCGTGAAGGAGTACGTGAGGAAATACCGGATTACGGGTGGATACGAGGAAGAATTGACTTCTGTGGTTGAGCATGAGCTTGTCAAGATGGATTCTTCCGTGTCCTGAAACACACACAACTCTGATTATACTGTTCCGATATGAATAGAACCGTCTCCCGGGCGTTAAGCTCCGGCAGACGGTTTTTTTTGATTGGAAAACGATATGTATATATTTCCAATGTGTAAACCGTTCACCTAAAGTAAACACAATAAGCCGGCAAGCTATCCCTCTACTTTTGGGGGCTTTGTTTCGTTCCTACTGCATATACATGGAAGTACAGATATGGCAGGAAGGATGAATGCAAGTGGACCCTATTTTAAAAACAAAAGAAGAGATTGGCTACATGCGGGAAGCGGGGCGAATCCTGCGAAGCTGTCACGAGTATATTGAAAAGTGGCTGGCCCCCGGTGTAACGACAGGAGATATTGACGAACGGGTGGAGGCTTTTCTAGCTGAAAGAGGAGCTACACCGGAGCAAAAAGGGTACAAAGGTTATCCTTACGCTACATGCGCTTCAGTTAATGAGGTGGTTTGCCACGGCTTCCCTAATGACCGGAAACTGGCCGAAGGGGATGTGGTGACTATTGATATGGTGGTGAACAAAGACGGCTGGCTTGCCGATTCTGCATGGACGTATGGGATCGGTGAACAACGCAGGTCCATACGCAAACTAATGAATCGAACGGAAAGGGCGCTTCATAAGGCGATAGCACAGGCAGTGCCAGGAAATACGCTGGGGGATATCGGTAACGCGATTGAACGGACAGCAAGGCTGTATCGTTACGGGATTGTGAAACCTCTTATTGGTCATGGGATTGGTCAATACATCCATGAACCCCCGAACGTCCTCCCTTACGGGAAACGCAGGACGGGCATGATGCTGACAGAGGGCATGGTCATTACGATTGAGCCCATATTTACAAAAGGCAGCTCTGGAGCGGTTGTATGGGATGAGGATGGCTGGACGGTGAGAACAGTGGATGGAAGCTGGGGCGTTCAGTATGAGCATACGGTAGCCATAACAAGTGATGGTCCTCTTATACTAACTGACGGGACTTAGACGCTGTATCTATGGAAAGCTGGTAAGAGAGTGCGTAATGGCTTCCGGGATGTTCAATAGGTTCAGGCTCCATGCCGTTTGGTTCTAAAAGGGAGCGGTATGGGGCTTTACTGCGGCTTCCAGTAGTTGTAAGAGAGACAATCTGATGCTTGCTTTTCTTTTTTGCATAATACTGCATGTTTTCAATGTGAGAAAAATCGCCAAAAAATCTTGTTTTATCACCGAAATTTGGCAAAAATTTTCAAATGTAGAGACTAATATCTTTAACTGAAATCGTTTGCAAATCAAGTTGTGGTGCGGTTTTTTACATAAAGTGAACAATTTGTGAACATGTGTCCAAAGATTGACAAAATCATACCCTCAACTTATATTTAATAAGTGATTGAACCATATAGAATGAATTGGAAGAATGCGCAGACATGCCCTTAGCAGGAAATGACGGGAGTGGTGGAAGCGTTATTTTTGTAAGCATTCTGTATGTCGGACAGGATTACGTGTATCGTCCTGAAATGGACTGAATGAGTTTATTTCGGGCGACAACGGCAATCTACGAAAATGTTAAAAAAGTGGGGTAGATCAATGATGAAACAGTGGCAGGTTGCAAAGCGAATTCTCCCCTTGCTGGCGGTGTTCTCTTTGCTGCTATCCGCATGCGGGCGGGAAGACTTGTCGGTAATGAAACCTCAGGGTCCTGTGGCGCAAGGCCAATATGATCTGATGAAGCTGTCCATTACGATTATGATCGTGGTGCTCATCATTGTATTTGCTATTGCTGCGTATGTGTTGATCCGGTTTCGCAGACGAGCCGGGCAGAATGAGATGCCCGAACAGGTTGAAGGCAATTTCAAGCTGGAAGTAATATGGACAGCCATTCCGTTGTTGCTTGTTATCGTTCTGGCAGTACCGACGGTAAAAACGATTTTTGCCCAAGGCGAAGATCTGTCCAACGACAAAAATGCAATTCAGGTCAAAGTCACCTCGCATCAGTACTGGTGGGAATTCACTTATCCTCAATATGACGTAACCACCGCTCAAGACCTCATCATCCCGACCGGAAAGAAAATCGCATTCGAATTGAAAACCGCTGACGTGCTTCACTCCTTCTGGGTGCCGTCACTTGCGGGTAAAATGGACACAAACCCGGATGGAACGCTTAACAAGTTCAGCTTCTCGGCGCCAAATGAAGGCGTTTACCGAGGTAAATGTGCTGAATTATGCGGCAGATCACATGCCTTCATGGAATTCAAGGTAAAAGCGGTCAGCCAGGAATCCTTTGACAAATGGGTCAATGAAATGAAAGCTCCGGCGGTACTTCCGGAAGATACCCAATTGGCTGAGAAGTTCAAAACGAACTGCCTTTCTTGCCATGCAGTTGGGGATCAGGGCGGGCCAGTTGCGCCTAACCTTACAGGTATCGGTGGCAAGCAATCCGTGGCAGGTATTCTGCTGAACCAGGGCGAAGGCCAGGAAGACGGTAATCCGGTGCTGGATAACATGAAAGAATGGCTCCATGATCCACAATCCGTGAAGCCGGGCAATACGATGCCTAATCCGAAAGACCTTGGACTCACAGATGAAGAAATCGACGGAATTGCCGAATATTTGGCCAACTACAAATTGGACTATGAATAGAACAGCAAGGACGAAGAAGGGGGTACACAACCTTGGCTCATGCTCATAGCGTCAAGCGGTATAGGGGCTTGATGGATTGGATTACCACCGTCGATCACAAAAAAATCGCCGTGCTCTACTTAATTGCGGGTGGGTTTTTCTTTGGAATCGGCGGCATTGAAGCCATTTTGATTCGGATTCAGCTCATGAAACCGATGAATGATTTTGTGTCGGCGCAGGTCTTCAACGAATTGATTACGATGCATGGAACAACAATGATATTCCTTGGTGTCATGCCTATTATTTTTGCCGTTATGAATGCCGTTGTGCCTTTGCAGATTGGGGCACGGGACGTTGCTTTCCCTTTTGTTAATGCGCTGGGTTTCTGGACGTTCCTGTTTGGCGGACTGCTCTTGAACCTGAGTTGGTTGATGGGAGGGGCACCGGATGCCGGCTGGACTTCGTATACGCCACTCTCTGGCAGCGAGTACAGTGGGACGCACGGTGTGGATTTCTACACGATAGGTCTCCAGATCGCCGGTCTAGGGACACTCATCGGGGGTATTAACTTTCTCGCGACCATCATTACGATGCGTGCGCCGGGAATGTCCTATATGCGGATGCCGATGTTTACCTGGACCACATTTATTACATCAGCCATTATCCTTTTTGCATTCCCTGCCATTACGGTAGGACTTGTACTTTTAACGTTTGACCGTATACTAGGAGCCAATTTCTTTGATGTAGCAGGTGGCGGTAACCCGGTACTCTGGCAGCATATCTTCTGGATCTTCGGGCACCCGGAAGTATATATTCTCATTTTGCCTGCATTTGGTATTATCTCTGAGGTTATTCCAACCTTTGCACGTAAAAGATTGTTCGGTTACAGCTCCATGGTGTTTGCAACCATCCTGATTGCCTTTCTGGGATTCATGGTATGGGCGCATCACATGTTTACGACAGGTCTGGGAACAGTCGCCAATGCATTGTTCTCAATCTCAACCATGCTGATTGCTGTACCAACAGGGATCAAAATATTTAACTGGCTCTTTACGATGTGGGGCGGACAGATCCGTTTTACGGCAGCAAACCTGTTTGCTGTTGGATTCGTTCCAACCTTCGTTATGGGCGGGGTAACTGGTGTCATGCTGGCCTCTGCGCCTGCGGATTTCCAGTTCCATGATACGTACTTTGTTGTGGCTCACTTCCATTACGTTATCGTTGGTGGATTGGTGCTAGGTTTGTTCTCGGGACTACATTACTGGTGGCCGAAGATGTTTGGTCGCGTCCTGAGCGAAACGCTCGGAAAATGGACGTTCTGGACGTTCATGATCGGTTTCCAACTAACGTTCTTTGTACAGCATTTCCTTGGTTTGATGGGGATGCAGCGCCGGATCGTTACATATTTGCCGAATCAGGATTTCGACTTGCTTAACCTGGTCAGCTCCGTTGGTGCATTCCTGATGGGTGTTGGGGTTATCATGTTCCTCGTGAACATCGTGATCACAATGAGAAAACCAGCAGACGCACCGAATGATCCGTGGGAAGATGGCCGTACGTTGGAATGGTCGATTCCATCTCCACCGCCGGAATACAACTTTAAGCAGACGCCTCTGGTACGTGGAATTGATGCGTATTGGAAAGAAAAGATGGCAGGACATACGGAGATGACACCGGCCGAACCTGTAGGTTCGATCCATATGCCGTCAGCGACTCCACTGCCGTTTGTTATGTCCGTCGGTATATTCATTGCCGGACTTGGTCTCATGTTCAGCAAAGATGATTTTGGGAATGCGTTTATGAACGGATTGTTTAACAATTATATTGTAGTCATTATTGGCCTTCTGATTACATTTGGTGCAATGGCACTGCGGTCACTCTACGATGATCATGGCTGGCATATTGAACCGGAGGATCAGGATGAGAAGGGGGTTAGAACATGACAACTTCACATGCTGAACCGGTAAACGGCAAATTGCCGCATGAGCCGGAGAAAGCAACGCTGGAAGGACGCAACAAGCTTGTCGGCTTCTGGTTGTTCCTTGGCGGCGAGACCGTATTGTTCGGAACCCTCTTCGCAACCTTTTTGGCTCTCCGTGGCCAAACGAATGACGGGCCGACGGCGAATGAATTGTTTCATCTGCCACTCGTGGCTGCCGCAACCTTTATTCTCCTGGTCAGCAGTTTGACAAGTGTATTTGCCATCCAAGCTATGCATAAGGGAAAGCGCAATGCTCTTGCTCTCTGGCTTGGCATTACCGTAGTACTGGGTCTCGGATTCCTCGGTCTGGAAATTTACGAGTTCTATGAATATGTGAAACATAAAGAGTTCGGCATGACCACAAGTGCATTCAGTTCAGCATTCTATACGCTGGTTGGGTTCCACGGAGCTCACGTTGCATTCGGTATTATGTGGATCGGGCTCATTATCGGGCAACTGTTCAGAAAAGGATTAACGGTCGTAACTGCACCTAAAGTATACGTCTCCGCGATGTACTGGCACTTTATTGACGTGGTCTGGGTGTTTATCTTTACGGTCGTGTACCTGCTCGGAAAGGTGGGGTAACACATGTCGGTACAGGATAAGAGTGATCAGCAGCCTGTGAAGCATCGTCACCGGGCGGAAGGGCCACAGAAACACGTCGTTGTTTTTATCTTCTCGATCGTCCTGACGCTAATTGCGTTCGCGGCTGCTGCCGCGGGAGGAGTTAATACGACCTTTACCATTATTATATTGGTGGTTATGGCGATCCTTCAGGTGTTTGTACAGCTCGGTTACTGGATGCACTTGAAGGATAAAGGGCATTTGATGCCTATCCTGTTCATGTGCTTCGGATTTTTCGTAGCTTTTACGTGCATCATTATGGCACTCTATTGGGTTTGGTGGTAAAAGAGATGGCGGCGGCGCAGTGTCGCCGTCTTTTCCCCTTTTAGGCGAATCAATCAGTCAATGGATTCAGGCAACAACCAAATCAGGTCACGGGGAGGTTTCCCGTATGCTCGGGTTGCAATATTTTAGTTTCAATGATTTATGGAGTCCACTTATTATGGCATTGTTTTTGCTCATTGCTGCAGCTTATCTAGTGCTCGTTGGTCCATTCAGTGAGCGGATCAAGGGGGCAGATCAGGCCACGGTCGCACAGAAAATGATGTTTATTACTGGGCTTACCGTGTTGTATCTTGCACAAGCGGGGCCATTCAATCTGCTGGGTCATGTGATGTTCAGCTTCCATATGGTGAGTATGGCTCTGTCCTATCTGGTAGCGCCACCGCTATTGATGAAGGGATTACCCCTCTGGGTATGGCGCGGAATCATCCGGTGGCTGCCGACACGGCAGTTATCTTTTTTGGCTCATCCGATCGTGGCGGCTGTGCTGTTTAACGGGTTGTTCTCGTTATATCATCTACCCGTGGTACATGATTACGTGATGTTAAATTTTACGGTTCACCGTTTGTATTACATTGTACTTTTCATTACTTCCATGCTGATGTGGTGGACGCTGCTCAATCCGTTGCCGGAAGGGAGACAAGCGTCGGGGCTGTCTAAGATTGGTTTTATTTTTCTGAACATGGTGCTTCTGACACCAGCTTGTGGACTAATTATTTTTGCCTCCGAACCCTTGTATGCGACCTACAGCAATCCTGCCGTATGGGCTGAGGCGATGCGGTATTGTGTATCCGGGGATTCCACAGCATTGCTGCGATCGTTCGGTGGACCGGCGTTCTTCAACTTTCTGTCCTCTGCCAAGGAGGATCAGCAGGTGGGCGGTATTTTGATGAAATTCATACAGGAAGGCATCTTCGTCTCCATGCTGGCGTATGTCTTTTTCCAATGGTACCGCAAGGAAAAACGGGAAGATGATGATGATCCCTACCCTGTAGAGAATACGGGAGGACCGCTTAATCCTGCAGCGAAATAACACAAGTTTTGTTTGGACAAGAGGGGGAAACACACGATGGATATGTATTTTCTGCTACCCACGATCAGTACTTCTTTCATTGTGATTAGCGCGGTGCTGGTTGGAATTGGCTGGGTGCTAATTATCCGTGGCAAACGGGAGGCGCACCAAACCGCGATGATTGCAGGGGCCATTGCTGCGCTGCTGTTCTTTGTCATATATACGTCTCGTACCATCTTTGTCGGGAATACAGCTTGGGGCGGGGACCCGGAGATGGAGATCTTCTATCGAATATTTCTGATCTTTCATATTATCCTCGCCACGGTGGCAGCGGTCTTCGGGATTTCCACTTTGGTGCTTGGGTTCAAAAAGAAATTCAAGACACATCGCCGCTGGGGGCGATTCACATCCATGATCTGGTTTAGCAGTGCCATCACAGGCGTTATTGTATACGTTCTGTTGTACCTGCTGTATCCTGGTGGACACACTCGTCCGGTATGGGAAGTCATCCTGGGTGTTTAATGCGATGAATTAAATTCTTTGAAAATATGAAAATGGATGAATCGATCCGTTGATTGGTCCAAGCTTCCTCTCGCATTCATTCATAGAATGAGATCGAGAGGGGGAAAACAAATGAAAAAAACAGTCCATGTAAGTCAAACGTATCCACGACTCACGGTGTATTCAGAAGAGGATTATCGTGGAAGAAGCAGGGTATACCGTGGTAACACGGGTCTCCGTAATCTGGATAACATTCTGGGTGGGGTAGAGAGCCTGCGTTTCTTCTCGACAAGTTCAAATGCAACATTAGTTGTGTTTACGAGACCTAACTTTCAAGGCGGATTCCGCGTCTTTCGTGGGAACACCAATTTGAGAGATTTGGATGATCTGATCCGTGGCAATGATGTGGAATCCCTGATCTCCACCAATCAGCGATTGACGCTGGCTGAGATTCGTGAGATCCGTAGTAATCGGACTCTGCCGAGTGGCTACGATCTCGTTTAAGGATTAGACCTCTTCTGTATTCAGGTGCCGGGAAACAGGAAAGAGCTGTTCCGAATTGTGTTCGCACAATATCGGATACAGCTCTTTTTTTGGTTTGAGGAGATTTTAATCTCCACCACCCCCGCCACTATCTCCACCACTGTCGTTGCTGGTTCCGCTATCGCTGCTGTGATGGTGATTAGATCCCGAAAAAGAATCACCGTCATGATGCTTGTGATCGTGAGTGTGTTTGGAATGATGAGTGTAGGAGTCATCATTGGTGGTAATGACCGGGTATGCCGGAGATGAGTCGGTGTAGCCGTTGTTACGACGCACTCGATGTCTGCCTTTTTTGGCAGAATGCCGTTTGGGTTCGTCGCGAACAATGAGCCAGATGACCACGATAAGGAAAAGGAGCACAAACCCGATCTCAACCAGCCAATCCATAGGTGAATCAATCCTTTCTATGTATCTCTATAGTATCTCTATAAGTTGAATGAATGAAATTACAATGAATCATTGTACATTCAGAATCAAGTTTTATTTTATCGTAACTCTGACATGAATCCCATCCTTTCTTCCTGATTCAGGAAAATAAGGAGTTGACGGGAATAGGGAGTGGTCTGTATACTGTGTATATTGATATATACAGTGAGCACAGTCGAGATGGAAAGGCAGGCAATGATATGAACGAATGGAAGCAGGCTTGGTGGCTGACCCGCAGCGAGATGAACAAGGATAAGCTCCAATGGCTGTGGACCGCAATTTTTATGATATACACGGGTGGCATGAGTGGTGTGATGTTATTAGGACAACAGAAGACAGATTTCATTAATCCTGTTGTAGATACTTTCTTTTTGATCATGGTGCCATTTCAGGGATTCGTGTTCAGCAGACGATCTTTCCGTTACATACAGGAGGATTCCTATACACAGATGCTGGCCTACTATCGCAGACTTCCCATTCCAAACGAGACAGTGATGTGGTCGAGACTTCAGCAGTCTCTGATGGCGTTTACGTATAATGGTATCTTTTTCTATGGATCACTGTATGTGGTCGGGTTGCACGAGGAAGGGTTCCGGTGGGATCAGTACCTGGCCTTTGGCATAACTTGTACAGGTTACGGACTTCTCATGACAGGCTTATATATTTACGGAGAGTTTCTGTACAGTGGTAAAAAATATTTGCTTCTCAGTTCGTTGTTCTTGCCACTTACGATCATCATATCCTTGCTGATCCGAACGTCGGGCAGTTACGGATTTTCGATTGTAATGGATGTGAGTAAATCATGGGGGCTGCTTTCCCCGATTATGTGGGTTGCTTTGGTGGCTGGCATAGCGGGATTATGGCTTTTCAGTCGATTGACGCTGAAGAAACTTTCCATTCGGGATTTGAGTTAACGGTATGAGGGATGAACGCAAGAATGAATACAGGATGAAACCGGCACGGACAGGTAACAGACTGGAGTGTACCGGAGGGCGAGGTGCAAGATGTGAAAATACCCATTCAAATTAATGAAAATAGCGCTGAACCTTTATATCACCAAATTGAAAATCAGTTAAGATCGTTAATTGTTACGGGTCAGTTGGGGGAGGGAACACATTTGCCGTCCATTCGCGAATTCGCCGGATCACTGAATTGCAGTGTTATAACGGTTAGACGGGTCTATCAGGATCTGGAGAATGAAGGGCTGCTTCGTACGAGGCAGGGGACGGGTACATTTGTGGCCCAGGTAGAAGCCGGCGACAGAGAAAATTATAGATTGAAGGCCGCGCATGAAGCGATGCAGGCAGCGGTGCAGTCCGGAAAATCGGTGGGATGTACGGAAGAAGAACTGGAGAGTCTGTTCCGGGAAGTCCTCAAGGCAGTTTACTCGAAGTGAGGGAGTGATTCATACATGGAGCCCATAGCAGTTCAGTTGAACGGCGTATCCAAAATGCGAAAACGCAGAGTTATTGGCCCAATCGATCTGACCATCCCGGAAGGGTATGTAGTTGCTATTCTCGGTCATAACGGTTCAGGTAAAAGCACACTTCTTAACATGCTACAACAAGTGGTACTGCCAGATGCCGGGCAGATTATATGGTTTGGGAAGGAACATGAGGGGCCTCTTCCCATTGAACTGAGACAACAGATCGGTTTTGTGGCTGACAACGCTGGGCTCGAAGAGAACCGGATTACTGCACAGGAAGCAGCTGATTTTCGGGCCTACTGGTACCCGCGTTGGGATATGAAGTTGTTCGACCAACTGATTCACGATATGGAAGTACCTGTTGATGTGAAGCTGAACAAGATGTCCAAGGGTGAACGGAGGAAATTCGAGATCGCAGCTGCAATCGCAGCTCGCCCAAGACTATTGCTTTTGGATGAGCCTTCATCAGGATTGGACCCCTTTGCCTGGAAAGTGATGATCGAGCAGTTCCGTACCTTCATGGCTGAGGGAGACACCACGATTCTGATTGCCACACATATTGCGGACGAAGTCAAAAGGCTTGCCGATTACATCGTATTGATGCACCGTGGTCAGTCGCTGGGGATGGCCGAGAAAGATATGGTGCTCGATCAGTGGAAAGAAGTCTGGTATGAAGGAGATTTACGACCAGAGAGTATCCCTGGGGTTGTGGAATCTTCTTCTGAAGAGAGAGGACTGGTTCGCGTCATTACAACCCGGGTCAGCGAAGCGCAGGAAAGGCTGGAGCTGGCAAATAACCGGGTATTGAAAATCCGTAACTTGGAATTGGATGAAGTCTTGGCATTCTGGATTGCCGGGTATGCACCCGTACAGTGGAAATAACCGAAGGGAGACGATAGATGATGAACCGATTGGAATTGAAGCAGGTAGTCAAGCAATACGCAGACAAAACGGCAGTTAATGGTGTGACGCTTAATGTAAAAGAAGGGGAGATTTACGGTCTGCTCGGAGCCAACGGCGCTGGTAAAACTACAACGATGCGTATGGTACTTGGGCTGATCCACCCGGACGGTGGAAATATCCAGTACAACGGCAAACCCTATAGCACAGAATTGCAGCAGATTATGGGATATCTTCCGGAAGAGCGCGGTTTGTACCCAAAGGTAAAGGTCAGTGAACAGATCAACTATCTGGCCCGTCTGCGCGGCATGAATGGAAAGGATGCGGATCAGAGCCTGAAGTATTGGTTGGACCGATTCGAAGTGCCGGAGTATTACGACAAAAAGATTGAGGAACTATCCAAAGGGAATCAGCAAAAGATGGGCTTTATTGCTGCAGTGGTCCACAGACCACAAATTCTCATTCTGGATGAAGCCTTTAGCGGACTTGATCCGGTAAACGTGGAATTGCTGAAATCCACGGTGAAGGAGTTGCGTGACGAAGGAACAGCCATTCTGTTCTCGACACACCGCATGGAGCACGTTGAAGAATTATGTCGTCAGATAACAATTCTGCATCGCTCCAACACTGTTGTGCAGGGAGAGATTAAGGAGATCAAGAGCCGTTATCCACGTGAGCATGTATTCCTGAGCACAACGGGTAATGTGGGCGGTCTGGAACAGTTGCCGGGTGTGAAAAAGGTAGAGCAAAATGAGCGTGGATACCTAATCCATATTGGTCAGATGGAAGCAGCTCAGGAAATTCTGAGAGCAGCCATGGCTCAGACGACCGTTGAACATTTTGAAATTAAGGAACCAACGCTTAACCAAATCTTTATTCGTGAGGTAGGTGAGTCGAATGAATAAAATGGGGACGATTATCGGATTTACGTTCAAAAACAAAGTGAAAACGAAGTCTTTCATGGTCACGACCATTGTACTTGCAGTTTTAATTACGATTGGACTCAATATTCCATATTTCATTACTTTATTTAATGGTGGTCCCATCGGTGGAGGCTCGAGCACGAATCCGGTAAATATCGGTCTGCTGAGCACCGGACAAACGGAGGTAGCCGAGAAGCTGGAGACATACTCCTCCGCACAAGGCAACCAGACGTATCGTTTTGTTAACGACGCGAGTAAAGATGAAGCGGCACTCAAAGCCGATGTGGAGTCGGAGCTTTTGGATGGGTACCTGAAGTTCGAACCTGTTGCGGGGCAAGATTTCCCACAGCCGGTCTTGTACTCAAGCGAAGATATTTCCCCGCAGGTTATAGCACCTATTGAAGCTGCGCTGCAAATTGTGAAGCTGGATGTGGTGGTGAAGGATACACTCACGGCGGAACAAAAACAGCTCATCAGTACGCCGGTAAAACTGACAGAGCAAAGCCTTGATTCTGACCAAAGCGGAGCTGCTGCGGGGTCGGAAGGTACCATGAGTGGCATCAACTACATTGTGGTATATCTGCTGATTATCCTGTTGTTCACATCAACGATGATGACAGGTAATATGATTGCTTCCGAGATTACGGCCGAGAAGAGCTCGCGTATTATGGAAATTTTGATTACAAGTGTATCTCCGCTCAGTCAGATGTTTGGTAAAATTATCGGTATTTTCATGGTAGGTCTGTTGCAAATCGGTATCTTCGGTGCAGTAGTTGCTGGTAATATGCTGTTACCGCATAACCGCGATGTATTGAGTGATTTCAACATGAACCTGGGTGATGTGAACGTCGCAGTCATTGTATATGGACTCATCTTCTACATTCTGGGTTACTTCCTGTATGCGGTGATGTTCGCGGCCATTGGTTCTATGGTGAGTCGGACAGAAGAACTGGGTCAGGCCGTATTGCCGATTACGATGTTGTCCCTGGTTTCCTTCTATATCGCGATCTTCAGTATTGCTACACCGAACATCCTGTTGTTGAAAGTAGCAAGCTTCATTCCGTTCACATCGCCAACGGCAATTCTGGTACGGATTGGGGCAGGCGTTGCACCAACCTGGCAGATCTGGACGTCCCTGGCCATTCTCGTGGTATCGATTATGATCTTCGGCTGGCTGGCAGCGAAAATCTATCGTACAGGTGTGCTGATGTATGGTAAACGCCCAACGTTCAAGGAATTGTTCAAAGCGATGAAGGCATATAAAATCTGATCCAAGTTTACGAACGAGTAAAGTATTAAATTTTAAATTAGTGGTGTGGTTCAATAGAACCTTCATGATCCAGAACGAAATTGGCTTGAGTAATTAAAGCAGAGAAGGTGCTATGCAATAGAGAGGAGCATCTTCTCTGCTTAATTCGTAATAATCCAAATATCCTTATTCAAACTACTATATTGCTTAAAGGAGAATACATAATATGAAAAACTGGAAACGCATGCTCTTGTCTCTAACTATTTCGGTTGGTTTGCTCGCATCCGCAGTACCGGCTATGGCCTCTCCCCAAGAGACATCGGTAAAGGTGAATGACGAAACGGTTGAATACACGGCGGGTGCACCGATTAACGATAAAGGAACAACACTTGTGCCGCTTCGCTCCACGCTGGACGCAATGGACGTAAAGCTGACGACAGCTACAGATGATACGATTACAGGCGTAGTTAACGGCAAGACGATTACTTTGAAGAGCAGGCTTACACGTATTAATGGCGTAACATACGCTCCTATCCGTATTGTAGGGGATGCAACTGGTTATGAGGTCCGTTGGGATACTGCTACACGCACAGTGCTGTTGGTTTCCAAAGGTGGCGAAACAGAAACTGTTCAAACCGGCGGACGTGGCTTCATGTGGGAAGTCGAAAGCAACGGCAACACCGTGTACCTGGTAGGTTCTATGCATATTGCGGATGAAAGCTTTTATCCATTGCGTAAGGAGTTTGAAGAAGCCTTTGCCGAGGCGGATTACCTAGGCGTAGAGATCGATATCAGCAAAGCGGCTGAAGAAGCGCAGCAAAAGCTGGTTCTGAGTCTGGGTTCGTATCAGGATGGCACAACACTGAAAGATCACATCTCCAGCGAGACGTATACTCAACTGGGCGATATTTTGAAGCAAAGTGGATTGGAGCCGAATGCACTGGATACCTTTAAGCCTTGGGTAGTAGAGAGCACGTTAGCCAGTCTGAAGTCTATGAAAGCGGGCTATGAAGCTTCTGCGGGGGTTGATCTGTACTTCATCCAGAAGGCAATCGAGCGCAAACTTCCGGTGATCGAGTTGGAATCCTATGAATCTCAATTGGGAATGTTCAATGACTTCTCTAAGGAGCTGCAAGAGAAAACATTGAAAGCGACTTTGGACAATTTCGATGTGTTGGATGACAGCGTGAATCAAATGGCCGAAATGTGGAAAACAGGAAATGACGAGCAACTGCTGGAGCTGACGAACAGCATCTCTGATGACGAAGAATACAACAAAGCAATGCTGATCGACCGTAATGTTGGAATGGCTGATAAGATCGATGGTTACCTGAGAAACGGCAAGGGTGAAGAGTACTTCATCGTGGTAGGTGCAGCGCACTACTTGGGCGATCATGGGATCGTGAAGTTGCTGAAAGATAAAGGATATACAGTGGTACGAAAATAAAAGAATCAAAGCTCCTTTTATGGGAGCTTGGTATTCTCCCCTCAGGGTAGACAATAGTGAAAAAAGAGATCGTTAAAATCCCCTCAAGCACTGGAAGCTTGAGGGGATTTTTGTATGCCTGTGAAGAAGGGAGTAGTCATCCATACGTGAGTGAATGAAGGCTTGATATTAATTAGGGAAAGAACACGGTGATCTTTGCTAAAATGTCGAATCAGGGCTTTAGATTCAATCTCAGAAATATATATTTACAAATATTTGAAGAACAATTAAAATGAATGTAAGCGTTTAAAAGTTAAAGCGCTTTAACTTTAAGGAGGGGGTGATTTTGTCTCGCGAGTATCGAATCATTGTTTCTCCATCAAGATGCTGTATTGAATTTTAGGCTTAAAGGTTATGTCATGGATCAAAACCCATTTGGACCTAAAAGGAGCGTAAATTTATGAGAAAAAATAGGGGATTTTCGTTTAGCAGCAAGGCTGTTATGATGTGTTGTCTCGCTTTTCTTCTGATTCCGGCGAGCTTTGCTTTCGCCGCTCCAAACAAGCCGTTCCCGCAGCACACGACATATACCAGCGGCTCGATCAAGCCTAACCATGTTACTCAAAGTGCGATGGACAGCTCTGTGAAAGCGAAATGGGACAGCTGGAAATCGGCTTATCTGAAAACGGCGGGCACAGGCAAGTATTATGTAAAGTATCAGTCCAACGGGGATACCGTATCTGAGGCACACGGGTACGGAATGCTGGCAACGGTTATAATGGCCGGTTATGACGGCAATGCGCAGACCTATTTCGACGGACTTTATCAATATTATAAAGCGCATCCGAGCGCCAACAATTCGAAATTGATGGCATGGAAACAAAACAGCAGCTTCCAGAACATTGAAGGCGCCGACTCGGCCACGGATGGAGACATGGACATTGCTTATTCGCTCCTGCTTGCGGACAAGCAGTGGGGTAGCAGCGGCAGTATCAACTACCTTCAGGCCGGCAAGGACATCATCAATGCCATCATGCAAAGTGACGTGAATCAGTCCCAATGGACGCTGCGTCTTGGCGACTGGGCAACAGACAACACCTTCAAAAATGCTACCCGTCCATCGGACTTTATGCTGAATCACTTGAAGGCGTTTCAGGCGGCAACTGGTGATGCCAGATGGGCAAACGTGATCGACAAAACCTATACCATTGTCAACTCCTTATACAACGGGTACAGCTCATCAACCGGATTGCTTCCAGACTTCGTCGTTCTGTCGGGCTCGACGTACAAGCCAGCTTCAGCCGATTTTCTGGAAGGGGCAAACGACGGCAGCTACGATTACAACTCGTGTCGTACGCCTTGGCGGATCGCAACGGATTACTTGATGACCCGTGACAGCCGGGCACTCAATCAGCTCAATCAAATGAATAGCTGGATCTCAACCAAAGTAAGCGGTAACCCTAGCAACGTAAAGGATGGTTATAAACTCAACGGCACGGTTACAGGTTCCGGCGGCAGCGGCGCGTTCTATGCACCGTTTGGTGTCAGCGCTATGACCTCGTCCGTGAACCAAAACTGGCTGAATTCCGTCTGGACCAAAACGGCCGGCAGCTCCAATGAAGGCTACTATGAAGACAGCATCAAGCTGTTCTCCATGATCGTGATGTCCGGTAACTGGTGGACATACTAAGCAACTTATAATCCGTTGATTGCTCATATGCAAGCAGGCAGGCAGGGAGATTAGCTCCCTGCCTGCTTTTTTATGGAAGGAGCTAGCTAGGAGAATGATTTAATAATCGATTTGAGCAAGCGTTATAGATGGGCAAATGCCTAGAAACGACAAACCGCCATATCTCAAGAAATCCTGGGATATGGCGGTTTCGTTTAATGTGAAAGTAAGTCGATAGACGTTTTACTTACTTAAAGTATCAGGACGAATGGATGATAGCCGAATTATGCATTAGCTGCAGATTCAGTAAAGAACTGCGGCAAATATTCCTTGTTGGCTTCGAGCATTTCATCCAGCATCTGAATCGCCACTTCGACCGAAGGGACCAGAGGATGATGAGCCAATGCTTGTATGGCCAATCCACGATCACCGGTCACGGCAGCATCGATGGCGAGGCGCTCATAGGTTTTTACCGCATGGATCAGTCCAACTGCCATTGGAGGAACCTTGGTCAACGGTAGGGGCAGTGGACCGGTTTTGGTGACCACGCAGTTGACTTCAATGCTGGCATCGTCTGGCAGGAAATCAATGATACCTTGATTGGCTACGTTCAACGTCTGAATGTCATTCGTTCCGTTGTAGAGTGAGCGCATCAGGTTCACGGCTGCTTCGGAATAGAAGGCGCCCCCCCGCTGTTCCAGCTGTTTCGGTTTATCTTTCAGGTCCGGGTCATTGTAAAGTTCGAAAAGTTCTTCTTCGACGCGTTTAACCACTTCCGCACGGTTGCCGCCTTTTTGTAAGGATTCAAGCTGCTCTTCGAGCATGGCATCGGTCATATAAAAGTATTTCAGATAGTAAGAAGGCAGGGCATGCAGGGATTGCAGGAATTCTGGATTCCACTCCCGTGCAGGCACGTTCTTCGCGCTGTAACCGGCCGTATCGGCCAACATGTCATCCAGTTTGTCTTCTCCGTTCACATCAATACGCGTAATCCAGTGGAGATGGTTCAGGCCAACAAACTCGGCATAGATGCGGTCCGCTTCTACGCCGTATTTGGCCGAGGTTTGCTTGATTAGGCCGATCGGTGCATTACAGAGACCAATGCTTTTAACGTTGGAATACTTCAGAATGGCTTCTGTGACCATACCCGCCGGATTCGTAAAGTTCAGCAGCCAGGCATTAGGAGCGAGTTCTTCAATATCACGGCAGATATCAAGCAGGACCGGAATCGTCCGCAGCGCCTTCATCATGCCTCCGGGACCAGTGGTTTCCTGACCGATCACGCCGTATTTCAGGGGAATGGATTCATCGCGGCCACGGGCGTCAAGCATACCGACACGCATTTGAGTGCTGACGAAGTCCGCACCCTTGATGGCTTCGCGGCGGTCGAACGTCAAATGAACTTCAATCGGCAGACCCGATTTCTCCACCATGCGTTTGGCCAAGTTGCCGACAATATTCAGTTTGCGCTCTCCCGGCTCAATATCTACCAACCACAGCTCTCGTACAGGAAGCTCGGCATGATGGAGGATGAACCCCTCAACGAGCTCCGGAGTATAGGAAGATCCACCGCCGATTACCGCTATTTTTAGCCCTTGTTCATATGCCATTTTGCACACTCCAGTCTTTTAAGAATTTTTTATGATGACAGTGTTTATAGACGTTTATCTTGTTGTTTGTTTAATATGTTCGAAGTCGCGGAAGACCCGCATTTTGTTATATACATCCTGGCTTACCGCATGTCCGCTCGCATCCATAGCAGACCATAAGGCACCGACAACAGGCTCGGTTGCCAACGTTACGATGGTCGCATTCGGAGCGAGGGTTGCAACAGTCTGTTCAACTTGGCTGCGAATCCATCCACGATCTCCCCTTGTTAGCAGACTTCCTGCAAGTATTACGTCAAAAGTGTCCTTTTCCATTCCAAGTTTGTGGATCACCGCAGCGGCTGATTTGCCAATCTCGACGCCCTGGCGGTTCAGAATTTCCAGAGCTACAGCATCGTCCTCTGCAGCCGCTTCAAATAGCAGCTTCGCTGCATGGACAGGCACATGCTTGCCGTGATCCTGAAAGTCATCGAACATGTCGCTGACACTGTCATATCCAAGGAAGTTCAGCAGCAGGGGAGTTAGGAGCGTTGGCTGCTCACGACCGTCCCAAGAACGGATGACAGAGCGGAACACCTCAATATTGAGGGAACCACCACCGCCGAAATCACCGTACATATAATCAAAACCGCCGACCTGCACATGTTCTCCTGCCGGATTACGGCCTGCAGAGTTGGTGCCTGTGCCGCAGATCAGTGCGACCCCGTAAGGTCGGTTCGTGCCTGCGCGCAGACCGATCATTGTATCACAGTTAATCGAGTAATTCTGGGTGAATCCGATTCCTTGAACCAGAGGGTGCAGGATTCGGTAATCTACCTCCCGATCTGCGCCTGCAAGTCCGAAATAGGTGTGCGAGATTTCGTGAATCCGCAGTCCTGCTTCGTTTAGAGCTCCTTCTGCAGCTTCCCGTATGCTTTGTGCGGCCAAGGCGCGGTCAATCTGGTGATTACCGTTGCCGCCCACGCCTTTGCCAAGCACATTGCCGAAGTCATCGGTCAGCAGGGCGTATGTTTTTGTTCCTCCCCCATCGATTCCCAAGTAGTAAGCCAATGGTCGTCACTCCTATATATAAGGTTATATTTTTTTATCCGGTCGTACCTTTTGTTGGTGATCCAGTAGATTCTCTCACGATGAGTTCAGGATCGATCCTTACATTAGCCCCGCGTTTCATCGTACCGTCCATGCGTTTCAACAGCATATCGGCAGCGGCGACCCCAATGCGGTCGGCAGGCTGCCGGACCGTTGTCAGATGGGGGTGCAGCTTGGATGAAATATATTGATCGTCATAGCCGACGATAGCTACTTGTTCAGGCACCTTGATGCCTTCTTCCATGAGGGCGTTCACGACCCCAAGCGCGATATGGTCATCGCCCGCGAACACCGCGGAAGGCAGGCGTCCCTCACGCAGCCATTTGCGGCAGATGTCATAACCAAAATCGATTTCGAAATCGCCCGTGATCATTTCAAATGGAGCCAGATCTTTTTCCTTAAGTGCCTGCAGGAAACCGCTGCGACGCTCCCTCGTACTGCGGAACATGTTTTGTCCGCTTAAGTGCGCGATGGAGGTATGGCCGAGATCAAGCAGATGCTTCGTAGCGGCATAGCCACCTTTGTAGTTATCGATCGTTACCGAAAAAGTATCATTCTCCGGCTTCTGATTGTCGATTAGGACATAAGGAATATTGCGCCGCTTCAGTTCTACAATGTAGTTATCCTCTTCCATCGGCGAGAGCAGAATAAGTCCGTCTACCCGGTCCTCCTGGATCAGGTAATGGGTTTCATCGGAGCCAATGCCGGTAGAGACCGAAACGGCAAGAAAATAGCCGTGAAGTGCAAGCACTTCGTTCAGCTCTTTAACGACGGTATCAAAGAAGGAATCCTGAAGAGTGGTCATGATCAAACCGACGATTCCTGTTTTACCGCGAGCTAAACTCCGCGCAGCAGCGTTGGGATGGTAATCGAGCTCCTTGATGGCTTCCAGAACCTTTTGCCTATTTTTCTCTCGCACGGATTCGGCACCGTTTAAGACGCGTGAGACCGTTACGACGGACAGCCCTGATTTCTTTGCAACATCAAATATACTAACCTTCATTGTTTATTCTCCTTGCGGCAGATTTTCCGTACTTTATATTGACTTAACATTAGTATACATGTACGGAGGCTTAGCCGCGAAGCTAATTTGATAGATGCACCGCCCCTTGCAGGACGGCACAATGTCTAGCGTTAACGTTTGATAATTTCCATGACCTTTTTCTGAATCGTCGGCATCACTTCTTCAACGGTGTTGTGTCCGGTATCGATCGGCTGCATCTCATTGATGAACATGTCATTGATCTGAGAATAGTGGGTGATCAGGTGGTTATAGGATTCAAATCCGTATTCAACAGCGCCTTCGTAAACCTTCTTCACATCTGCCGCATCGATGCCATCGAAATGCTTGTAATAGGTTTCGGCTGCCTTCGTATTGACAGGAGGGTTGCCACCGCTCAGGTCGATGGATTTTTCCTGAATTTCGTCGCTGACGAGATACTTGATCCATTCAAAAGCTTCCTTCGGATGTTTGGAACCCTTCAGAATCAAGAGCGGATCGACGAACAGCACGCTGCGGACCTTGTCATTGCCGCCGGCAGGCACTGCAGCCACACCAACTTTGAAAGGGAAGTCATTGGAGCCGGCAAGGCTCCATGAGCCGCTGACGGTCATACCCACCTTGCCGGTTACGAACGCATCGCCGTTTTGCCCCGCTACGCTTTTGCTCCATTCCGTTGTCGGAGACACTTTATCTTTTAAGATCAGGTTGAACAGCTTATTATAGGCTGCGATGACTTCAGGCGAATCGAAATGAGTCTCGGATGGTACGCCGCCGTTGGTCCAGGTATCCTGGGAGTAGGGTTCTGCTCCGAAATAGAGCGGGCGCATATCGCGCTCGGACCATGTGAAGTCAACGCCATATTGAGTTTTGGCAATATCATTGGATACATGCGTCATTTTCTTCGCGTCTTCGACCATTTTGTCAAACGTCCAGCTCTTGTCCTCGTAATCGCTTGGAGGATAAGCAACGTTGGCAGCATCGAACATGTCTTTGTTATAGAGCATCAGAGAGACGTACATGTTGACCGGAATACCGTAGACTTGGTCTTTGACGGTGTAGATTTTCATAAGATCATCCGGGATGTTGTAGTCGGACGCTTTAAATCCGTCTTCCTTAATAATGTCGTTCATATCAAGCAGCATGTCTTTGTTGTAATACTCCGCAAAACCGCCGTATCCATAATGGCTTGTGACGTCAGGCGATTTGCCCCCGGCAATCAGCGTTTGGAGTTTACTGTCGAACTGCTCGTAAGGAGCTTTCTCGATTTTCACCTTAATATTCGGATGTTGGGCTTCAAAATCCGGAACCAGCTTTTCAATAAAGGTGCGATCCTCGGAATCGATGGTGTAGTGCGTTATAGTGACTTGGCCCCCTGAGGAACCGGATTTAGCGTTATCGCCATCGTTACCGGGTACGACATCTCCCGCTGATTTGCCGCCGCTACAGCCGGACAATGCCAATACGACGAGCATGCTGGTCGCAAGCAAAAGTGTAAAAGACTTTTTGATCCTTATCGTTTTCATGAATTACAGTCCCCCATATATTCAAGTTTTTTGCCGCCCCTGCGGCGGAGTCTTTACTTGATGCCTGTAAGTACAATTCCTTCCACAAACCGCTTCTGGGCTATCGCAAACAGGGTCACGATCGGCAGCATGGCGAGCACGGAGGCGACCATGAGCAGATGCCACGGCGGAATTCGGAAACGCGAAGATGTGAAGGAAGACATACCGACCGGAAGCGTAAACTTATCCGATGAGCTTAAATAGAGCACAGGTGTCAAAAGGTCGTTCCAGCTGTAGATGAAGGCAAAGATCGCAACGGTGGCAAGCGCCGGACCGGACAGAGGCAAAGCGATCTGTCTCCACATCCGGAACTCGCTGCAGCCATCGATGCGTCCGGCGTCAAACAGCTCATCCGGCAGGGTGGTAAAGAACTGTCGCAGCAAAAAGATGTTGTATGCTGAACCGAAAAACGCAGGGACAATCAGCGGCAGGAAGGTATCGATCCAGTTCAGCTTGGAAAAGAGAATGAACTGTGGGATCATAATCGCTGGATATGGAAGCATCATGGTGCTGAGCATGAGCATGAACCACAAGTTACTGCCCTTGCCCCGATATCTGGCGAAGCCATAGCCTGCAAGTGCCGACGAAAACAGGGTGCCGACAACAGTCAAAATGCCGATAATGAGACTGTTCATATACATTTGACCGAAGTTCAGCGTGTCGAAAATTTCTCTGTAGTTACTCCACTGCCAGGACTCCGGCAGAAAGGTCGGAGGAAACGTCAGCAGTTCCTTCTTCGATTTCAGTGAGGTCGAGACCATGAAAAACAGAGGGAGGAGCATGAGAAAGGTGGTGACCACCAGGGCAATGAAGCTGGCAATGCTAACCGCGTCGATTTTGCGCCGGCGTTTATTCACAGAAGGTGAAGCCCCTGGGCCGGCAGTCGGAATCGTACTCATTTGCGTCCGCCTCCTTCATAGTGAACATAACGGTTCGAGAGTTTAATAATGAGCGCCGTAAACGCCATGACGACGATCAGCAGCACCCAAGCGAGTGCCGAGGAGTAGCCCGCTCTGTATTCCTTGAAGGCACTGGTGTACAGGTTGTAAACGTAGAACCAGGTCGAGTAGTTTGGACCCCCTTGGGTCATTACATACGCCTGCGTAAATACCTGGAAGGAATCAATGACGCCCATAATCAGTTGGAACAAAAGTACCGGTGAAATCATGGGCAGCGTCACGTTCAGGAAAATCCGGAAGCGTCCCGCACCGTCAAGCTTGGCGGCTTCCACGAGACTGGCAGGAACGCCCTGAAGTCCCGCAAGGAACAGAATCATACCTGAGCCCACCGTCCAGAAGGACATAATCATCAGAGCGTAAAGCGCATAATCGGGGTTCATGAGCCAGGCTGGGCCGCTAATGCCGAACCAGGATAGCACGTAATTGAACAGACCGATCGATGGGTTGAAAATCCAGTACCACAGCAAAGACATCGCCACGCCGGATACCATACTGGGAAAATACATGGCGGTTCGGAAAAATCCGCGGAACGGTATTTTCGCATTGAGCAGGAGAGCAAATCCGAGTGCCAGCAGCAGCTGGATCGGTACACTGATAAATGTATAGCGCACCGTTACGACAACAGATTTCCAAAACAGGTCATTTTGAAACATTTCTTTGTAATTCGCGAGTCCGACATATTTTGGCGGGTGGATAATGTCATAGTCCGTAAAGCTGTAATAAAGGGATGACAGAATCGGATACAAGGCAAACACGAAGAAACCGATAAGCCATGGAGAGATGAAGAGGTACATGTAAAATGTCTGCCGCCGGCTTTCGCGATGGGTCACATAAACACCAACCTTTCTATTTGATATAAAGTTATAACGCTTTAACTTTCGTATTTGAGTTTCCCCGAAATAAAAAGGTTTCATGTGATGTTATGTAATTGAAAGTTAAAGTGCTTTAACTTTATTATCCGGACTGATGAGATTATCATAGTGGATGGTTTCTCAATTATCAACCCTTTTTTTGGATGTTTGTAAGCGCTACCTTTATTGACGCTTCGGAAGTTCTTTCAAAACGCCTGACAAAGGCTGATATAGAAAGGTTTGGGTGGATATTCAAGCCCTCGGAAATTAAAGATATTTCTTTGGAGGGATTTTCGCGAAAGGACTGTATTTTTAGGCAAAGTGTACTAGGAAGTCCGAATGGCATTCGTATCATACGCTCGGTCGGATAAAACTTGCTTCGGTCAGTTTCATGCTTTTAAGGATGTTGAAACCTTGGATGGAGTCATGCGCTTCGACTCCGGACAAGTCGAAGCGAAGTGGATTCCCTAATGCGTCAACTACCGCACGTATTTTCGTGCTTAATCCACCTCGGGGACGTCCGATAATTTGCTCGCTTTGCCCCCTTTTGCGCCTGATCCATGCTGGTGAACTCGCACAATCGTGGCGTCAATCATCACGCTTTCCTCGTCAGGATCTAGGGAAACATGCTTTAACACGTCACCCCAAATGCCCGCTTTCTGCCAGCGTCGAAAGCGGGTGAAGACGGATTTCCAATTGGGGAAGTGGTCTGGTAGATCACGCCAAGGGCGCCTGAACGAGCTATCCATAGCATTGCGTTTAACATGATTCGATTGTCCACTGCGGGACGTCCTTCTTGTGGTTTTCGTTCAGGTGGGAACGACCATCAGCAGTCTGAAATCGGAGAAGGCCGGATACGAGGCGTCTGCGGGTATCGATCTATATTTCATCTTGGGCTGAATTTTAGCAGGTGAGCGGGTCAAAGTAGACCGGAAATTTGTGCACTGCATTCCTTCAATTTTTTACTTACCGCACGGTCTCTCTTTCGACTTAATCGCGCGGCAGGGCCGGATATAGCCAATGCTGCAATCACTTTACCATTATAAAATATTGGAGCAGCAACGCAGCGTAAACCCACTTCCGTTTCTTCATCATCAATGGCGTATCCTTGTTGACGGATTACGTTTAGATGCTCTTTTAATAAATGGTTGTCGTCAAAGGTATGCTTTGTTGCTTTGTGCTGGGTAAGATGTGTAAGCATTTTTTTTAGTTGTTCATCACTTAGGTGCGCCAGGATAACTTTCCCAAAGGCACTTAGATGGGCATAAGCGGAATCACCTACACGTGTATGGCTACGGATGGCATGATTGCCCTCCACCACTTGGACTGTCATGACCTTCATTCCATCTAAAACTCCGATATAAGCAGTTTCGCCAAGCTCCTGTGCTAATTGATGCAGGGATGGAACAACTAACCAATTAAGTCGAGTGTTAGCAGACGATGAATGGTGTCCCTTTAATTCAGAAGCTTTGTACGTGTGACCATCTTTTTGAATAAATCCTGTCATTTCCAGCGTATATAGCAGACGGAAAGTTGTAGACTTGTTAAGGTTAAACCGATGCATGATCTCAGTCAGTCTCATGGGTTCACCTTGTTGCAACGCGTCTAGAATGAGTAGTCCTTTTTTTAGGGTTGCAACCTCATATTGATCCATTGATTCACCTCTAAGCATCCTTTAATTTTGTCTTTATGGCTACCAATGTAGTTTCAGTTTTACTGAAAGCGGGAAATTATTATAATTGAATTATTGACATATAAATAAAAAACCATTGCATTCCATTTTAACGTGTATGAAGTAAAATTGTACAGATTCGGTCTTTCACCAGAGGACCTCAACTGATTACAAGTGAAAAAGAGAGGGAAAGAGCTTTACGCCCAAACCCTCTCAGGTATATTTAAGTGGTTATGACCATAACCATGACCACTTATTCTCCTTTTAAAAACAGGCGGATGCCCTCAACTGCGTAAGCATGATCCAACTCGCCGGTTAATCCGCCAACCGTTACAGATCCGACTACGCCAACACCCTTGACACGGATGGGAATAGAACCGCCAACCGCTTGATATTCTGCAGTGGAAAGCAGGGAGTGTTCTGCATGAGAAGCACCGCTTTGGATAAAGCGCTGGTCGATGTAGGCAGAACTGCGGTTATAGTGATCGACAATCCGTTTTTTGCGAAATAACCATACGTAGTTTTCCTCCGAAGTACCATCCATGAGATGTGTAAACACGGGAACTCGGTTACGTTCAATATGCACGGCCACCGCTACGTTGTTTTCTTGAGCATACTGCACAATCTGGTTACCAATGACAAGAGCATCTTGGTGGCTAAAACTTGCAAATTCCAATTCTTCCTCTAATAGTTCCAATGATTTCAAATCCATTTATCCTCTCTCCTCAACAAAAAGATTTTGTTTTTTATCCATTCTGTAGTTTATAGCTGCCAGTAAAAAGGCGAATCCTGCCATAATTGCACCGATCCAAGCCGTGTCCATCATATGCAAGTGGTCTACTGCAAGCCCACCCAATGTTGAACCAGCCGCGATCCCAATATTAAAAGCAGAGATGTTTAATGCAGAAGCGACATCCTTGGCAGAAGGCACCAGCTTTTCTGCGAGCATTAGAATGTAAGCCTGTACGCCGGGAGACATCATAAAAGCGAAGAAGCCCATTAATATGAGGGACAAAATGGTGAGCGTCTTGTTGGGCAGTAGCCATATTTGGAGCAGCAGAGCAATGCCCTGAAACAGAAATACGAATCGAAGTGCCTTTACAGGATGTCCATTTGCTAATTTCCCCCCGATAATATTCCCAATGGCTACAGCAACACCGTAAATCAGCAGTAGCCATGAAATAGACGAAGATGAGTAGCCGCTAATCTCTTCAAGGATAGGAGAGATATACGTAAATAAGGCGAAGGTTCCGCCGAAACCTAGAATCGTCATTAACAAGGCAGTGATGATCCGAGGATTAACAATCAAACTTCCAACATCTCTTAAGGTCGGTGAGTGCATTGAACGTGGGACTTTTTCTACTGCCACAAGACTGACCAACAAGGCTATCAGCCCTAAAATTGCGACCACGGCAAATGACATACGCCAACCAAATTCCTGCCCGATATAGGTTCCAAGGGGAACACCCAAAATGGTAGCGACGGTTAACCCAGTGAACATAATGGAGATGGCGGTGCCTTTCTTGTTAGCAGGCACCATATCTGCGGCCACTGTAGCTGCAACAGCGAAAAATACACCATGTGTAATAGCTGTAATTATCCTAGATAAGAGCAAAAGGAAATAGGTGGAAGCTATTGCTGCTAGAGCATTCCCTAAAGTGAAGACGACCATGAGGAACACCAGGTATCCTTTTTTAGGCAATTTCCCGGTAATAACTACGACGATTGGGGTTCCAATAGCAAGGGCAACTGCATACCCTGACACCAGGGTTCCAGCTTGCGTTACCGATATGCCAAGATCGGTGGCTACCTCTTGTAGAATACCGACAATAACAAATTCTGTCGTTCCAATAGCAAAAGCACTTATTGCAAGTGACATTAGTGCTATAAAGATTTTTGAATTCATACTTTCACCTCCTTATGTAGGCCAATATTAAGTGAGAACTTAAATGAGTTCAAATAAAGAAAAAAAGTTTCTATAAAAGAAACTTTTTTCTCGGTGGATACAATGATAATACCAATTGGAGAATCGATTGATCTTTACATAAACGATAACAACGTACTTAGCTTTGATCTTATGTCTCAATGTTTTCCAAATGATACACATCCATGGTGTCAATTATGGTTTCTATATTTTTCCGGTATGTTTGGTAATGCTCAGTATTCACATGTGCGATTATGGCATTTTCGTCAGCCCAAGACTCATAAAAAACATATGTGCCTATTTTTTCAAGCGATTTATGCAGCTTATATTGTATACAACCTTTCTCAGCACGCGACGGTTCAATAAGTTTGATCAACTCATCGCGTAGCTGCTCCTCTTGTCCAGGTTTTGCTTTTAGAATCGCACAAATGGTAATGACATTCATAAAATACACCTCTTAATAAAAAATTTGTTGATCTCTTGTTGATAAAACCTAACCAATAATTAGTAACGATATTACGTGTCTCTAAGCCGAAATTTTTTCTGCACAGTGATCCTCCAATGGGGTTAAAAGGGAAGATCAGTTGCTGAAATATGAAAAAAATGCAAGCAGCATGGCCTCATCATAGGTGAATCATAGGGGATTTTCAAAAAATGTTAGAAAGTTTCTAATAAAGAACCCATTCAGCTACCTGAGTAAGTGTCTTTATGTCTGACAAGCTCTTGTCCAGCAATGTACAAGTACAAGTACAAGTACAAGTGTGTAGCCTTCGGCAGTGGAAAGGGAGGGCGAGTAATGAAATAATCCTTACCACTGTTTGCGTTCTCATAACACCGCGAAGTGCTGCAGGTGCTAAATCTACCAAGGGCCTACATTAAAGCTAAAGTTGGCTTTAACGATAACATGGACAGGCATTATATGGTTGTTTATTGTGCTTATATGTGTAAAAATATATTGTATATTAAAAATATAACAAATGAATTGGTGATGTGATTATCATGAGTACTAATGATCGAATACCGTTATACCAACAAATTCAGGACTATGTCCGCAAAATAATTACCTCGGAGAATATGAAGCCGGGTGATCGGATACCGACAGAGAAGGAGCTAATGGATCAGTTTAATGTTAGCAAAATTACGGTTGTCAATGCCCTAACAGGCTTAGCTAACGAGAAGCTGATCGCCCGTGTTCCTGGTAAAGGTAGTTTTGTCGCAGAAGAGACGGACGCAGTTATCACAGTATTTTCTGAATCTCCAACTACAATGAGAAGGGGGCTTAGTACAGGCCTGATTGGTATTATCATGCCTACGATCCACGACTACTTTGCTATCCGACTAATCGAGGGTATTGAACAAACACTGAATCAAGAAGGTTACCGCAGCATGATCATGTTGACCAATGGCAAGATCGAGAAAGAAAAGGATGCGATCAAGGAGCTAAAAGCACTTGGAGCGGAGGGGCTACTTATCTTTCCTGTAGATGAAGGGAATTATAACGAGGAAATTCTCGGCATGAAGTTATCCGGCTTCCCTTTTTTGCTGATTGACCGATATTTGCCGGGAGTCGAAACCCATTACATCGCGGCTGATGGAAGACTAGGTGTGAGGATGGCCGTTGAACATCTGTGGGATCTTGGACATCGTGATATAGCCATCTGCTCGGATTCACCGCTGCAAACCGTCACGGTCCAGGAGCGAATTGATGGTTATATTGAAGCATTGAAAGATAAAGGGGCGCTTATTAATCCTGCTCATATGATTACAGATTTCAAGCCATTGTCTGTCCTGAAGGACGCAGAATCCCATCCATTATACCGATATATCTCTAACAAAATGGTCACGGCTTATATTTCACTTAACGGTAGGTTGGGTGTTCAGATCTATCAAATGGCCAAGCAAGCAGGACTCCGTATTCCCGAAGATGTGTCGATTGTGAGCTTTGATGATCCAACTTCCATCGTGGAGGAATTTAGTATATTCACGCATGTTAAGCAGTTTGAGAGCGAGATGGGATCCCGTGCAGCCGGCCAGCTTGTCGAAGTCATTCGTAGTAGCGGAGATACTATCGGCTTCAGCAAGATACTAATTCAACCTGAACTTGTCATTCGACAAACCTCGGGAATCTGTCCCATATCGTAATTTCCAAGTTTTGATTAAAGTCTTTTCCGTATATGATCCGGAAAGGACTTTTTATTTTTAAAAAACATATTGAATATATTGTTAATATATATTATATTTTATGAAATGGTGGATACACAAACCACGAAAGACAGACAAACATGGGTGAGGAGGTTAGGACCATGCTTCGAGATCGTAAAGAAGAACGAATTGGATTTCAGGAATCAGCGCCCTATCATCCCGATTATGATCTGCAAACGGACTTTGTCATGGTCTACGGGATTGACGAAACGATGCAGGAACGTATTCGGGAATGGAAGAATAAAGGGTACGTTGTGCATTTAATGACAGGAGTAGCATGGGGGACCTATAACAGCTACCTGGACGGGGAAGTAGACGGAGAAACACATTGGGATGAAGCACAAACGGACCGTCATGGTGAGATGATTGTTCATGGCAAGGAGCCCATTATTCCTTACATGGTCCCAACCGTTTCCTTTGGCAAATATATTGCTGAACGCATACGTGTAGCTGTTGATTCGGGCGTGGAGGCGATTCATCTGGAAGAGCCTGAATTCTGGGTGAACGGCGGATACTCGGAATCGTTTAAGAGAGAATGGCAGCTGTATTACAAAGAATCCTGGAGAGCGCCTCATTCCTCACCCGATGCACAGTTTCGGGCCTCCAAATTGAAAGCGTATTTATATACACGTGTATTAGACCGATTATGTACCGAGATGAAAGATTATGCTCTAAAGCGTTACAATCGCGTTCTTCGGTTTTACGTTCCAACCCACAGTCTGATTAATTATACGCAGTGGCGAATCGTTAGTCCGCAGTCTCGCTTGATTGAGCTTCCGTCTGTAGATGGATATATTGCGCAAATCTGGACAGGGACTTCACGAACACCCAACGTTTATGAGGGGGTACGAAAAGAACGAACGTTTGAAACCGCATACTTAGAATATGGTGTTATGCAAGAGCTAGTAAGGGGAACAGACAGACGAATGTGGTTTCTGCATGATCCCATCGAAGACAATCCGAATTACACATGGGCCGATTATAAACAGAACTACCTGAAGACGGTTGCTGCTTCACTTCTTCATCCTGGAGTTTCCCATTACGAGGTCGCCCCATGGCCGCGAAGAATATTTAAAGGGAATTATCCATCTGATGATGGTGCAGGTAAAGAGCAGATTCCTCCTGATTATGCAACGACATTGCTGCACGTTATGCACACACTTGGAAACATGGATCAGGACAATGTTGAAATTGAAGGTGAATCTCCTCAGGTTGGTGTATTGATTGCAGATTCAGCGATGTTTCAGCGCATGAAATCGGAGCCGGAAGCACCTGATGCCGGAAAGTATGACGGCACAGATCCAGAAGGATTCCAAGAGGATGGCGATACAGAGTTGTTAGATTTCTCTCCATTCTATGGTCTTGCGTTACCCTTACTTAAACACGGGATACCGGTGAGACCTGTCCAACTTGATAATGTGAGGCGCTATCCCCATTACTTGGCTCCATATCGTGTCCTTCTTTTGAGTTATGAGTTTATGAAGCCAGAACACTCTGATATCCATTATGCACTGGCCCAATGGGTACAGGATGGGGGCGCGTTGATCTATATTGGGGATGACAGCGACCCGTATCACAACATTCGAGCATGGTGGAATGACGACCAGCGCAGTGAAAGCACTAATACCATGTATCACTCACCACGAGAGCACTTATTTGAACAGCTTGGGCTTAAGGTAGAGCAGGAAGGGATTCATCATGTGGGCAAAGGACTGGTTCAGTGGCTCTCTGTACATCCGGCTACATGTTCGTCAAGTAAATCGGGTGCAGATCAACTTCGCCAGTCTGTGAAAGAAACATTGGAGAAACTTCAGGATTCCAACTTCCGTTGGGAAGCCAAGCATTATTTTAAGATTAAACGGGGGCCCTACATCATTGCCTCTGTCCTGGAAGAGTCTGTATCCGAAGAACCGCTGGTTATTCCAGGTCCGGTTGTAGACTTGTTCGATCCTGCCCTGCATGTTCTGCAAGAGGTAAGGCTAGCTCCTGGTGAGCAAGCATTGTTATACGACATTACGGCCGGAAGGCCACAGCAAGACAAGGTCAGCCTAGTCTCAGCTTCTTCCAGAATTGAAGATCTGACGATAACGAATACAGGTTTTCAATGTGTAGCCAAGGGTCCGTCAAATATGCAGGCCACGGCCAGATTCTACTGTCCATTTGAACCGATATCCGTTTCTAGTATAGATCAACATAAGACTGTAACTACCGGATGGGAATGGGATACGGAGTCGAAAACCGTACTGCTGAAGTATGAGCATGGCAGCAAGAACAAGGTGGAGATTCAAGTAAGGTGGGGTCGTGAGAATACAAAAGCTTGATGAATGAGAGGAGAGAACAAAACAATTATGCCATATGAACCGATTAGACTCGGGCATTTGAATCAAATGCTATCCAAACTCCGTGAAGCGATATATGAGCCAATTGCCAAGTTGAATGTGACGGCATGGGTTACCCCCGAGCCCGTTTCATTCGAGGAAAGAATGTCAGGTCAGAAAATCACCCTTTCACAGGGCGAGCGTTGGGGGGAGTTATGGGATTGTGCCTGGTTTTGTTTTACTGGCAGCATTCCACCGTCTGGAAGTGACGCCAAGGTTGTTCTTCTGTTGGACGTGAACGGCGAACTCTGTCTGGTGGACCACGAAGGAACGCCTGTGCAGGGTTTGACAACCATCAATTCGGAGTTTGAATTCACATTGGGTCTCCCTGGGAAAAGAGTGGTTGAACTGGATCATTCTTCGATAACGGTGGCGGAGGGAGCATTCGAACTGTGGGCCGATGCTGGCAATAACGACTTATTTGGCAAGTACCAAGGTGGAACTGTAAAAGAAGCGGTTATTGCGATCTGCCATGAAGGGATCCGAAGTCTGTATTACGACACAGAGGTACTTCTGGAAACGGCAGAGCATCTCCCTGCCGACACAGCGCGTAGAGAAAAAATTCTTCAGTCCCTATATGACGTTTCATTAATATTGACGGAATTCACACCAGACCGTATTCATCGTGCTAAGGGATTATTGAACGAACAATTATCATTTCGCGGTGGAGATTCCGTGATGAACATAAGTGCCGTTGGTCATGCGCATATCGATTTGGCTTGGTTATGGCCGATCCGTGAAACGATCCGAAAAGGTGCAAGAACATTCTCGACGGTGCTTCGCATGATGGAACGTTATCCCGATTATGTGTTCGGGGCGAGCCAGCCTCAGCTATACGATTGGATGAAGGAACACTATCCCAAGCTATATGACCAGATCAAGGAACGAGTGCAGGAAGGCAGATGGGAACCGCAAGGGGCGATGTGGGTAGAGTCGGATACCAATGTGCCGGGTGGTGAATCTCTTGTGCGTCAGATCCTGTATGGCAAACGGTATTTTCAACAGGAATTTGGAATGGAGATGAAGTCACTGTGGATGCCAGACGTATTTGGTTACTCCGCAAGCTTGCCGCAGTTATTGAAAAAATCCGGTGTGGATTACATGATGACACAGAAGCTCTCCTGGAGTGAGTACAACCGCCATCCTCACCATTCCTTTCTGTGGGAAGGGATCGACGGTTCCTCAGTATTAACACATATGCCACCTGAGGATACGTACAACAGTCCGGCGGCTCCACGTTCCATTGCCAAAGCAGAGCGGGAGTACTTAGATAAAAATGTATCCAACCACGCACTGATGCTCTTCGGCATTGGAGACGGCGGCGGTGGGCCGGGAGAAGAACATTTGGAACGGCTGGAGCGAGAGAAGAACCTGCTCGGTCTGGCGCCTGTTGTACAGGAACCTTCATGGAGATTCTTTGAACGATTGAATGAAGAAAGAGAAAGATTCCAGACCTGGCGTGGTGAGCTATATCTGGAAAAGCACCAAGGAACCCTGACCAGTCAGGCACGAAGCAAGCGCTACAACCGCAAGATGGAGAAAGCTTTACGTGAACTGGAGTTTGCCGCTGTGCTGGCTAACCGGATTGGCAAGTCTTATCCGGCCGAGACACTGGAGACGATCTGGAAGGAAGTCCTTCTATACCAGTTCCACGACATACTTCCAGGATCTTCAATTAAGCGGGTGTACGATGAGTCGTTAATACGGTATGAAGAATTGCTCCAGCAGACGGAAGCCATGATCACCGAAACCTACGGCTATTTAGCAGACCATATCTCATCGAGTGAGGCAGACTCCTCTGGAGTCGTGGTGTTCAATTCACTGCCTTGGGAACGCGAGGAATGGCTCCACATGGATGGACGATGGTGTAAAGTGCAGGTTCCATCGATGGGATACACTGTGGTATCCGATTATGGCAACCAGGGTGTCGAGCGGGAAGTAGCGTCCAGCATTGAAATCGATTCGGAAACGTTGGATTCGGGTTTCCATGTTAAAGCCAAGGAGCGCAGTATGGAGAATGACATCCTCATCGTGAAATTTGATCAGAATGGTGGCATCACCTCGATCTTGGATAAGTTGGAGGCGCGTGAAGTCATTCTGCAAGGACAGCGGGGGAACGATCTTCGCGTGTATCATGATGAAGGTGATGCCTGGGATTTCCGTCATGATTATTCAGCGCAGGCGGGGATGCCATTAATTCTGAATGATATCCGGGAGCTTCGGGATGGTCCGAGAGTTGGGCTGGTTTTTGATTACAGCTACGGAGAGTCTACTCTAACCCAAACCGTCACTCTAACCGAGGGTAGTCGGCGTATCGATTTCGAGACCGGCGCGGATTGGAGAGAAAACGGTAAAATGTTACGTACTTCTTTCCCAGTTAACATCCGTACCGATCAGGTTCACTGTGAAATCCAGTTCGGCAGCTTGAGCAGACCGACTCACCGCAATACGATGTGGGATTTTGCGAAGGATGAGATTTGCGCTCATCAATGGGTTGATTTATCGGAGCCGGATTACGGAGTCGCCCTGCTCAATGATTGTAAATACGGGCATCGAGCCATCAACAATGTGCTTGACCTTCATTTGCTGCGCAGCAGCTCCTATCCAGATCCGGTGGCGGATCGTGCAGAGCATCAATTCACCTACTCGTTATATCCGCATCAAGGAAATCACGTGCAGGCTGAAATCTATCGAAAAGGAAATGAGCTGAATATTCCGCTTCGCCTGAGCTCCTTATCTGTATCCTCAGCGGATGTATCAGAGGGAAAACTGCCTTATATGAAAGCATTCTTGCAGCCGGATCATCCGCACATCATGGTGGAGTCGGTAAAAAAAGCCGAGGATAGTAACGACATCATCGTCCGTCTGTATGAAACCTCGGGAACCCAGGTCAAAACGAAATTGTCTATCGGATGGAATGCAGCTGAAGTCTGGGAGGTTGATCTCATGGAGAATAACATTTCAAAGCTGGAACTTCAGAATCAATCTGACGTAGTCTTGTCCTTTACACCATTCGAAATCATCTCGTTGCGATTGAAAGGTTAGCAAGAATAACGGGTTCAACCTTCCACAAGGGAAAGGAGCGTTGGGAATGTGAATAAGTCTAACAATCTGTTAATGAAGCGAATCTGGAAGCATAAGATCTTTTACTTGTTCATGCTACCTGGAATCATCTGGTTTTTCTTGTTCTCCTATGTGCCCTTATATGGAATTCAAGTTGCCTTCAGGGATTACACCTTCGTTGGCGGTTTCAGTGGAAGTCCATGGGCGGGCTTCAAGTACTTTGAACAATTCTTTAACTATTATCAATCCGGTGATATCATCCGCAACACGGTGATCATCAGTCTCATGAAACTGCTTATCGGCTTTCCGATGCCGATCATTCTTGCCATTCTTTTAAACGAGATACGGATGATCAGGTTCAAGAAAACCGTTCAGACTCTTTCTTATTTACCTTATTTTGTATCCTGGATCGTGGTTGTCACCCTGATGCAGAGATTGCTTACTCCATATGGCGGGCCAGTCAATGATTTGCTGGGATCGTTTGGAACCGATCCGATCCAATTCCTGTACAATCCCACCTGGTTCTATCAGATGATTCTCGGATCGGACATCTGGAAAAACATCGGTTGGAATTCGATCATCTTTATGGCCGCCATTGCAGGAATTGATCAGCAGCAATATGAAGCTGCCAAGATCGATGGCGCTGGACGCTTTCAACAGATGTGGCACGTGACACTTCCAGGTATCCGTAATGTGGCCATTATATTATTTATTCTCGCCGTGGGTAATTTGATGAGCGCCGGTTATGAGCAGCTTCTTCTCCTGAACGGACCTGGGACTGCCAGCATGGGCAGCGTACTGGATGTGCATGCCATTAACTCTGGTATCCGGGAAGGGCGCCTGAGTTACGCCGCAGCTGTTGGATTATTCCAAAGCGTTATTGGTCTTATCCTGGTTCTGACGGTCAATCGGATTGCCCGCAAAGTCAGTGATGTATCCCTGTTCTAAGGAGGTGACGTTATGACACGTAAATGGTCTTTATTCTCAGTAGTCAACTATACCTTGCTTGCTCTGGTTGGTTTCTCCATGATCTACCCGTTTATTTACATTTTGGCTTATTCATTGAATGACGGTAAGGATTCGATGCAGGGCGCGATCTATTTTCTTCCTCGAAAATTTACGCTTGAGAACTATGCTCAAGTATTCGATAACGCCCGCATCTGGAAGGCGTACCAAATTACAATCATGCGCACCGTGCTGGGTACGTTCCTCCATGTTGTCCTGTGTACGCTCATGGCCTATGCGCTTTCCAAAAAAACATTGCCCGGCCGATCGTTCTTCACCTTTTACATCTTCTTGCCTACGATTTTCAGTGCCGGGTTCATCCCGTTCTTCATTACGCTTCAGAAACTGCATTTGATCAATAGCTTCTGGGTATACGTCTTGCCGCTGTTATTTAATTTCATGCATATCATCATTATCCGAACCTTTCTGCAAGGCATTCCGGAAGAGCTGGAGGAATCTGCTCACATTGACGGGTATGGGGATTTCCAAATATTTGTTCGGATCATCCTGCCTCTTTCGGGACCGGTACTGGCAACCATCTCCCTCTTTATTGGGGTAGCCCATTGGAATGACTGGTTCTCAGGGGCTTACTATGTATCCAACAAAGATCTGATCCCGGTGCAAACCCTCTTGCAGGAGATGCTGACGGAAGCAGAGTCGTTATCCAATTCGATGCAACGCGCAGCCCAACAGGGCGGGCAGACGGTTGGTGGTGCAGGAGGTGCAGGTGCGACACCTGAATCCCTTCGTATGGCTTTGCTTGTCATCACGGTTTTCCCGATCTTGTGCATCTATCCGTTCATGCAACGGTATTTCGTAAAGGGAGTGATGATCGGTTCGGTGAAAGGTTAGGTTATCCTGACCCGGAATTTGCTTGGCTTTACCAAGCTTGACCAAGATCATTCATATTCATATTTCAGGAGGCGATTGGTTTGAACAAGATTTGGTCAAAAGGCGTATCCGTATTACTCGTGTCCATCTTGGTTGGAGGATTGTTGAGCGGCTGTACGGATTCATCAGGGAACGGTGATGGTGGAGAAGCAGCCGATGGTTCATACAAACTCAAAATACTACACAATTGGAACGGATCAGGGGGATCGGATAATGGCATGACGCCTGTGGAAGAAGTCATCAAGGAGAAGACTGGCGTTACCCTCCAGTGGGAATATACAAAAGGCAGTGAGACTGAGAAAGTAAACCAGATTTTTGCCACGCAGGATTTGCCGGATATCTATACTGGACCTGCATGGGGAGGCGAGTTGGACGGCATTATCAAGGCTGCCAAAGAAGGACAGTTGTTGGATATTTCCGACAAATTGGGGGATTATCCAAACCTTGCGAAATCCATTGCCGAAGAAAATGTACCCCCAGCGCTATACGAGAAAGCAATTGATGCATATGACGGCAAAAAATATCTACTCCTACAAAATCAGCCTGCCAAGAACGAAGACGGCATGGACTGGCTTTACGGCTTCTATGTCCGTAAAGACATCGCTGAGAAGGTCGGTGTGGACCCTCAGTCTGTCGTGACGAAGGAGGATTTCTATAACTTCCTCAAAACAATCAAAGATGCCAATCTGCAGGAGAACGGTCAGCCGGTCTTTCCGCTGGGTGGCTTCAGTAACGGCTGGTCCGTGGGCATTGGGAATACCATGTTCTATTCGGGTGCTGGATATGTCGACAAAGGAGACGGAACGGTAGAGCATCACTTTTTCACCAAAGGCTATGAAGAGTACACACTATTCTATCGGAAGCTAGTTGAAGAAGGGCTGATGGACCCTGAAGCATTTACCCAGACAGACCCAATCGCTAAAGAGAAAATCAATCAGGGCCGCATCGCTATCCTTGCTGCACATTATCCGGCCATTCTGGATGCTTCCAAAGAATATGTCACTTCGCATCCCGGAAGCGATTACATTCCTATTGGCCCATTGGAGTGGGCAGATGTTGACCCGAACCGCCCCGCGGATCTAGGCATTCAAGGCAACAACGTAACAGCCATCACCAAAGACTGCAAGGGCGCATGTGTAGATGCGGCGCTAAAGTTCCTGGATTATATGGCTTCCGATGAAGGCTTCATGCTGGCGAGATACGGAGTTCAGGGCGTTCATTGGGATATGAAAGATGGTAAACCTGTCGCTAATCAAGAGTGGTTTGATAAGTTTACGGCAGATCAATCGGGAAAAGTTCGCAAGAACGAAGGCATTAGCATCGGCCTGGAATCGATTACGGGGCTTGATCGCATCAATTCCGCTGCTGGCGGAGATATCTGGGCCGATCAGGAACGTCTCGATGCCATGGAGCAAGCCCGCAAAATCCTGCGACCTAACGGCATTCAGGTGATTACAGCCTATAACCCGGGCGATGTGATTACCAAAGCGCCCGAATGGGAAATGCTGAAACCTTCGATGGACCGGATCAATGATGCCTGGAAGGAAGCAATCTTTGCGAAATCAGATGAAGCGGCGATGGGCATTATCAATGACCTTCGCGAGCAGCTCCGAAAGACCGGATATGATCAAGCCATGCAGTTCACGAACGAAAATCTGAAAGGCAAAGACGTGGTAACCGTTCAGATGCCGAACTGATGACTTCCATAATTAAGGGAGCCCGGTAACACGAAAGGCTTCGCAGCACCTTGGTAAACGAGGGAGCGAAGCCTTTCGTTGTTTTGCTTGAGCGTGAGGGTGTCCACTCTTTATGAAAAATACATCCGTGGAATTCGTTATTCTTGATATTGACTTTACTTTAAGGAGTTGTATTCATATGACGACAAATTTCAGACCTCCATCTGTACCTCTTGTAACCGTAGATCCTTATTTTAGTGTATGGTCCGCTGCAGACCATCTGTATGAAGATCATACCCGACATTGGACGAACAAAACGAATGGCATGGTTGGGCTTGCGATCATTGATGGTAAGGCCAGACGATTTATGGGGAAAGTGGCATTGCGGGATCAATCTGAATTTCAGGAGCCGGAGGCACTCGTTCAAACCGATCTGACGGTGGAGCCGGTAACGACTCGATACACCTTTCAGGGGGGAGGGATTGAACTTAAGGTCCAGTTCAACACGCCTTTATTGTTGGATGATCTGGATCTGTTATCCCGACCTGTGACGTATGTGACTTTTCAAGCAAAATCTATCGATGGGAAATCCCATCAAGTCAAGATTTACTTCGATGTCACAGGCGAATGGTGTGTACATACAACGGATCAGCAAGTGACCTGGGAACGCCACGTGATCGAGGGACAACTCAATGCAATGTCCATGGGTACAGTCGAACAGCCCGTATTGCAGCTTGCTGGTGATGATACACGAATTGATTGGGGATATATGGTTCTGGCTGTTCCTCAGACCCCTCGTATCCAGACGGTGATACATTCCGTGACGAGTCGAGAGCAGTATGTACGAACCAGTCAATTGCCGACAGAGGATGATCAGCACCAGCCGAGAGCTGTTTCCGATAACATGACGGTCATGGCAACAGAGATCAATCTGGGTGTAATACAGGAAGAACCGGTATCGCAGTACCTGATGCTTGCGTATGACGATGTTCATGCGATTGAATACTTTCATAAACCTCTGAATGCTTATTGGAAAAGAAATGGATTGACGTTTCATGAAATGCTGCTGATGGCAGCTGATCAATATGAAGAGATCCAGCAACGATGCGACAGCTTTAATCGTGAGCTCTTGGCAGAGAGCCAAGCCGCAGGCGGTGAGAAGTACCGGGATATTCTGGCGCTTACGTACAGACAGGCGATTGCCGCGCATAAATTGGTTGCCGATGAAGCGGGAGATGTTTTATTTTTCTCCAAAGAGAACTTCAGTAATGGATGTATCGCTACAGTGGATGTCAGTTACCCGTCGATTCCATTGTTCCTGAGATATAACCCGGAACTGATCAAGGGCATGATGCGTCCGATTTATAAGTATGCCATGAGCCGTGATTGGACATTTGATTTTGCGCCTCACGACGTAGGAACTTATCCGAAAGCCAACGGTCAGGTATATGGTGAAAACAAGTTGGAAGACCAGATGCCGATTGAGGAATGCGGAAATATGCTCTTGATGGCTGCTGCGGTGAGCAAGTATGAGGGGGATATCGATTTTGCCCGTGAACACTGGGGACCTCTTACGAAATGGGCGGGGTATCTGCTTCAGAATGGACTCGACCCTGAAAACCAGCTGTGCACCGATGACTTCGCCGGACATTTGGCACACAATACAAATCTATCTATTAAGGCTATATTAGGCATTGCTGCTTATTCGTACATGTGTGACAAGCTCGGTTTGCAGGAAGGAGCCGCTTACCTTGAAGCCGCTCGGAAAATGGCGCATGAATGGATGACCATGGCAGATGCCGGGGATCACTATAAGCTGACTTTTGACAGTCCAGCCGATTCATGGAGCATGAAATACAATCTGGTGTGGGACCATCTGCTCGACTTACACCTGTTCCCAAAAGAAGTCGCTGCTAAAGAGCTTGAATACTACATGCATAAACAAAATCGCTATGGCCTGCCGCTGGATAGCCGTGAAACGTATACCAAATCGGATTGGCTGGTATGGTGTGCCTCCATGAGTTCAACACAAGCACAGTTCGAGTCATTGATCTCACCTCTATGGGATTTCATGAATGAAACCTCGGCTCGTGTTCCGGTAACGGATTGGTATGACACCATCACCACAAAGCAGATGAATTTCCAGAATCGTTCTGTTGTCGGTGGCTTCTTCATTCAATTACTCATGCAAGATTCTACAGGCAAATTCGTGTGAAGGCAGGTGATGAATGTGAATAACATTATCGAGGAAGTTTGTACGGACCTAATACAGCTAAAGCAGCAATTCGAAAACCCGGATGCAACGTATCGCCCACAGCCTTTTTGGTTTCTGAATCATGAGCTTGAGAAGCCGGAACTCGAGAGTCAGATTCAATCGATGTTTGAAGCGGGAGTCGGTGGGGTTGTGCTGCATGCGCGTCATGGTATGCAAACCCCATACCTGTCGCCAGAATTTATGGAAGTGTTGGAGTTCTGTACAACAGAGTGCGAGAAACGCAATATGGTCGTCTGGCTGTACGATGAGGATAATTGGCCGAGCGGAACTCTAGGCGGTAAGCTAACACGTGATCATCCGGAATATCGCATGCGTTACTTAAGAATGGAGGAAAAAAGATATTCGCGAGGTCCTAAGCAGGAAGGATTGAAGCTGGACTTTGCCTCTTATGATCACAATGAGCTTATCGCCATTCTGGCTTATCGTTCCGTCCACCATGATGGGGAGTGGCTGCTCTATGATGAACCGGAAGATATCACACATTTATGGGGGCAGGATTGGAAGTCGGATACGGAGGATACTTATATCGTGCTGGCCTGTTGGTCCTGTGAAATCGCTGAAGGAATCACGTTTGCCAAAGGGTACTATCTCGATACGTTGAATCCGGAAGCCGTTCAGACCTTCATTCAAATGTCTTATGAACCGTTTCTGCCATTGCAGAAATATTTCGGCTCCACAATTCAAGGGGTATTTACCGACGAGCCAGGGCTCATGATTCATGATGGTTTCTCCGGGGTGGAAGCGATCCGAACGGTTGTTGATGATGTGGGTGCTACATTGCCGGGCATGGTCTTCGCATGGACACATGGGATGGCAAAGCGGTATCAACATGAGAATGGGTATGATCTTATCCCGCGGTTGGGCGCATTGTTATATAACATGGCAGATGGCAGCCGGTCAACGAAACAGCAATATTATGATACGATTACGCGCTGGTATGTTGAGGGCTATCATGCTGCGATTCGTACTTGGTGTGAGCGGCATGGACTGCTGTATATCGGTCATACGCTGGAGGAGCCGGTCTGGGGACAGGCTAGGTCTCAAGGCAATCAGACCCGGGTATTGCAGCAGTTCCACTACGCAGGGGTGGATTATCTGACTCCTGGAATCGGTACAAAGGAGAATCCGCATCGCATCGTGTCCGTTAAGACAGCGGCTTCTGTAGCGCAGCTGGATAGGAAGAAACGAGTGATATGTGAATCTTTTGGCGCAAGCGGTCACGGCTATTCCATGCGTCAGAGACGACTCGATGCCAATTTCATGGCATTCTTAGGTGTGAATCTGTTTATTCCGCATGCGTTTTATTATTCGTTTGCCGGGTATCGTAAGACCGATTTCCCTCCGACGGAATTCAAACATGCACCGCATTGGCCGCATTATAGAGCTTTTGCCGATTATATTGGTCGATTGAGTCTGCTAGGTGCAAGCGGTATACGAACGCCAGAGGTACTCCTGTTATCGCCTATTCATACGGTGTACCAAAATATGTTCGCATCCGGTGAATCGAATATGCATCCTTCTTCAGATGTACTGTTCTCGCTCCTGTCGGATCGCATGCTGCGCGGGTCCGTCGACTATGACTATGTAGATGAATGTCAGCTTCGTGATGCCACCCTCGTGGATGGAGAAGGGTATCGATTTGGCGGGAATGAGAATGTATATTCGATTTTGATTATGCCAGAGATTGAGGTCATGTCTAAGGACATCGCTGCACAACTCGTTTCCTTTGTGAAGCAAGGAGGCACTCTAATTGCAGTAGGAACGACTCCACAGCATAGTGAGGCCCTTAGGCAAGATCCAGAGTTGCTGAAGTATATGAGTGAGTTATTCAGTTCCGATCGTCGGCATGGGAAATTACATGCTGTTGGTAAGGGATACAGCATGTTCTATTCCATGAACGACTCTGCTCATGAAGGGGATCAGGCTGGGGATCGATTGGAAGCATTTTGTGCTCTATTATGTGATTTGTTAAGAGAACCACGAGCTATTCCCTATAAACTGATAAAAGGGCAGTCTGAAGACCTGATTAGGGTGGAACGCAAGATCGGGGATCATGTGTATGTGTGGTTTATGAATTGGTCGGATCAGCCAGTGACCATTAAGCTTGATCCAAGAGAAAATAAGGATTACTTGGAAGAATGGGACTTGGAGAGCGGGGGAGTACGTCGGTTAGACTGTGAAGCGGTTCTTTCATTTGTGCCGGGAGAGCTGCGAGTACTATCGGTAAGACCTCAAGAGCGTCCGTCCTTTCCGCAAGAACAAATGAACAATGGAGAGCGAACTTCTACGGATGTGGTAGTTCTTGATGAGAAGTGGCAGTTCAAAACTGCCGACCCCAACGTTCTTCTGCTAGATCAATGGCATGTAACGTTGAATGACCGACAGTCCAGGATGAACGCCACGATGCCTGGACAAGTGAATACGTATCGCACTACGTTTATGATGACGCAAGAATTGATCGAGATTGTACAATCACAGAGCGATTCGGGTCATTCCGATGAGTCAGGAAAAGAACAATCGGCCAAGATTGAGTTGATTCTAGACGATGTAGAGCAGAAGATTCCATCTCATATCGGCTTTCTGTCACGTAGAAGGAATCTTGAAATCTTCGTCAATGGTATACGCCAGGAAGCATTGAAGCCATCTTCTTGGCAGGACGCTTATTACGACAGTGTAGATATCACACCACATTTGTTGGTTGGCGAGAATGAGCTGGAGATTCTGACGGTTTCTTTACTGGAACCGATGCCGGCTATTTCATTCCCAGCATTTCTGATTGGTCCATTCGCAATAGAAGATCATACTACGTTAACTTCCGATGTGGAACATGTGGTTGGATGTTGGGGTTCTGCTGGCTATCCTTATTATTCGGGCACAGGATTTTACTCACAACATGTGGACCTGACTGATGTCAGCTTAACTGCAAATGATGAATTATGGTTGGTAGCTGAAGATATAAGGGAGACGGCATGTTTGTATGTGAATGATATTGAAGCAGGCATCCGTTTATGGCCGCCTTACCAATGGAACATAACGCCATATGTACAAGAAGGGAATAATAAAATTAACATTCATGCAGCAAACACACTGGAGAATTTATATGGAAAATCAGCACTTCCTTCAGGGATGAATGGACAGGTGAGGTTGGTGCGGCGAGCGCTAGGATAGGGACTATATTTCAATTTTTATGATAAGAATGACTGGTCTTTAAAAGGTCCGGTCATTCTTTATTTGTTTATAACTATATCGCCTCATAATATATATTTAATATAGTTATTCGGGATATAAATGAACCGATTCAAAAAGGGCGTGTTTAAGCTATAAAATGTAATAATACGACATCATACAATTGAGGGAGTTAATTAATTTGTTGTTAAATGTCGAATTTAAGGAACATTTGTCAAAGGTATTGAAAGTTATATATTATATATTTAATATATAAATGAAATGACTTATTCGCCGAGGAGGGAGTGTATAAGAAGAGGACGCTGTTTGTTCCATTACTGCACATGGCACCACATGACTTCACATTTCACATCACATTAAAAGGAGAAATGAAAATTATGATTCGTAAGTTAGCGGTTTTGTGTATTACCCTTGTCTGCACAACAGTGTTCTCGGTTAGCGCATTTGCTGCTTCTAATGATTCAAAGCATGTGGATTCTTTGAAATGGCCTAAAAATCAAGCGCTTCCAAACTTCGGTAAAGTCGAACACCTGGATGTTGCCAATGTATATGAGGCACAGGGGGATATCAAATTGCTTTTGACAACTCTTTCAGGAGTTGTGAATCGGGAAAAGCCACGAATTTATGTGCTACAGAATAAAGTTGACCCATGGCTTAAGGACTTAAAGGTTCCATATAAGCAATATGACAACGCTATGGATGTTTTCAAGAAATATGCAAAAGAGATTAAAGGCATTATTGTATATGATCCAAATTTACCGGACTCTATTAATGTGGCAACTACACTTGCTGGACTAAAAGATGCCGTTGTCGCGAGTCCCGAACTTGCACAACAATTAACTGCTGCACCGTATAACCTGTCGGTACTTGAAGACTTACAAGGCAAATTCAAGAATCGTATGGACGCATACAATTGGCAATATGAGAATCTTTGGAGCCAAACGACTCAAAGAATGTTGGTCGGATTGAGTCCGGACACATCCATCCCGATCCCGCCAGGAAATTTTGATTCGTTCCAAACGATTGCTGTCGAGAAGGAACAAGTACGTGATGGAAGTAATCGGAAAACATTTGAATATGATTTGTCTTCCTATTTGGGAAAAGAGGCTGTCTATCTCCGCTTCGAAGATGCTTTTCCTCAGGATGGCTGGGGGCCAGCCGTTCATCAAGTGACAGTGAAGGCAGATGGACAGGTCATCTCAGATTTTAAAACGGGTACCTCCGAGGAAGAAACGTTTCTCTATGACAGACATAACTCCAAATTTTTACCTGGAAGCGATCACCGCTTCGTAGATCACGGCAATTACTTTGTATACGAATTTAAACCTGCAGCCAATACGAAGCAATTAACAGTATCGATTGAAATGTGGAACCAATACAAAGTATCTGCGGGCAATATTAAACCACTCTCATCTGAAGAGAAGGAACCTTATGGTTTTCTACGTGATTATGCCGTAGCAAACAAAGCAATGGTCTTCTGGCTGTCAACAAGTGTACCTGAGGAAAAGGCGCTTTTCGAGAAGATTCTGTCCGACGTAAAGCCGGGGACACCTTATATGGGATGGTTCGACAATGATTTCGAAGGGGAGGTCGCTGGCCTCGAACTAACGTCTCGTCATAGTGTCTATGTTATACCTTCTGACTGGTTTCATAACATGACCGTATTTTCAGGAACAAAAGTAAAACAAGAACCGACACCTAAACGAGTTGATCCTAAGCTTGAGAATAAAATTTACGTGACCTATACCTTTGGCGAAGGCGACAATTTGCAATACGACCTGAATCATATGCGTAACTTATGGGATGATCCCGCTCGGGGCAAAGTACCCATTAACTGGACTTCAAGTCCGCTGCTGTATGATGCAGCTCCTGCCGTTCTAAATTATTACCGTTCAACTGCAACGAAAAATGACCTGCTTGTCGCAGGACCATCTGGAGCGAGTTACTTCAATCCGCATGTCTGGCCGAAGGAGACATTTCCGGAATACCTGAAACAATCTTATTCGTATCTTAAGAAAACCGACATGTCGTACCCTTATGTGCTGAATCGGGAACTTGGAAAAGACATTCCGCTCAGCGAGTCGACGGCAGCTGCGTATGAGAAAAATTATAAACTCAAAGGTCTTTTCTTGGCAGGGGAAGATAAAGAGGATATTAAAATCATGAATGGGAGCCTTCCAGTATCTATGATGCGAGGCACCTCAACGGTTCAGGACGGTAAAAATGTATTGACTGATGCAAAGAAAGACTGGGATGGCAAATCTCCAAAGTTTATTTCGATTGGGATCAACGCATGGAGTATGACACCATCAGATGTGTTGGCGATCACGGAATCTCTTGGAGCAGAATTCCAGGTTGTGAAGGCGGATGAATATTTCTCACTCGTCCGAGAAGCCCATGGATTGTCCAAATAAGGTTGAGAAGTTAGGAATCTTTCAATCACAAGTAATGTGAAAAGAAGCATGAAGGCGAGCCGAGAGCTCGTCTTTTTTGCGCTGTGCTTGGAGCACTCTGGACTTTAGAGCCACAATTTCAGCTACCTTTCAGTTGAATTTAACGTTCCTTCCATTTGGATGGGATATAGTGGAACCAAGAAAGAGGAGGAGATCAACAATGAATATTTCTTCAGCAGCAAGTTCCACGACATCCTACATATCCACGTCTTCATCCAGTTCGAACAGCACAAGTGAGTTGGAGAAACAAAAGACGAAGCTTGAGGCCGAATTGGAGAAAGTACAATCCAGCAAGGACGATGAGAAAACCAAGGAGACCAAAACAAAGCAGCTGCAGCAGCAAATTAAGCAAATCGAAGCTCAAATCTCGCAGCAAAGCTCCCAGAGCAGCGGTACAACCGGAACCAAAGAAGCGCCGCCGGCCAAACCACCAACCAATGGCATGCAAGCAGCATCCCCGCAAGAAATTGCAAATGCAACAACGGAAAGCAATGGCCGATTTGATATTCGGGTATAAGAGGGAATATAAAACTTATAAAAAATATATTAAACGAACGAGCAAATTGGTAAGTTAGAGCTGATTAGCTTAACCAAAAAGACCTGCCTGATCTCTATAGATCAAGCAGGTCTTTTGGTTGTTCACATGCATATGCTTTATTCAATCGTTAAACCGTTTATCCGTTCAGAGATAGATCTTTTTTTATAGTACATGCCGATAGTCACCAGAACCACCATCTCGGAAAGCGGAACGGCAAGCCATACGCCAGTGACACCGAAGAATGAAGGGAGGATCGCAATCAATGCAACCATAATGATCATCTCGCGTGCAGCTGTAATCCAGATGGCCATTTTGGCATTTCCGACAGATTGGAAGTACGTACTCATGACAAAGTTAATACCCATGAACAAGTATGCAAAAGTAAATATTCGCAAACCGTACACGGCGTTATCCGTCACGCTGGCACTGAAGTTCCCGAAGATTTGCACAAAATAAGGTGCGCCTAGTTGTACAACGAGTAACAGCAGGACCCCACATGCCAGAGCCGTTCTGGAGGCTAATCGAATGGTCTGTTTTTCCCGATCCATCTGTTTGGCTCCGTGATAATAACTGACCAAAGGTTGGGCAGCGGACGCTAGACCGAGAAATGCCAGCAGTACAACGCCATGAATATAGTTCAAGACTGTAAAAGATGCCACGCCATCCGTGCCCGCAATCCGATCCAGTGAGATGTTGTGAGAGATGGAGAAGACAGACATACCTAATTCAGCCAGGAAGCTGGGAAAACCAATGAGTACAATAGAAGCCAGCAGTTTGGTATTCCATTTGAAGCGAGTAAATTTGAGATTATTATTTTTCCTGAAAAAGTGAGTCAGCAACACAAGAAGCGCCAGAGATGCCGATACAATCGTACCAATCGCGACGCCACGAACGCCCCATTCCAGTACGTATAACGTTATATAGTTAAGCACAATATTGGCTACCGCAAACGTAATCTGAGCATACATGGATGTATTGGGATTTCCGTCGTTACGAACAAAAATAGTAAGTGCATTCTCAATGGTGAAGACAAAACCGAACAACAGCATAATATTCATATAGTCCGCAGCAAACGGGAATGTTTCAGTATTGGCACCAAGGGCCAAGACAAGCTTATCTCTGAAAGTATATGCCGTATATCCGATAACCATTGTAATCAGCAAAATAATAGTAATGGATTTGGTGAAAATTTGCTTCGCTGTCGTGAGATCCTTCTTACCCATATAGGTTGAATACAAGGTTGCCCCGCCCATTCCAATCCATAGCGACATAGCTACAAAAAGCGTATAGACAGGAGAAGCAATCCCGATTCCCGCCAACGCTGTAGAACCCAGTTTGTGTCCAACCATAATGCCGTCGATAATAAAGTTGAAAGCAACAACCAGCATCCCTAATATGGAAGGCACGAGGTAGCTTACAAATGCCTTACCTACAGATTGCCTTTCTAATGGATGCGTCCAATTTGTGTTCATGGTGACCTCCGTAAGTATACTGAATGTTCATTCTATATTATACTGAACGTTCGTTCTGTATAATAACATGCCGAGAATTTGGTTGGCAACTTTTCCAAAAGATGATCGTTTATATGATAGAGTTAATAGAGCATCTTTTATGATACGGGAGGGAATCTCTTTATGAAGCAAAACAAATACGATGAAGCCGAGTTTTTCGGCAATTACAGTCAGATGGCCCGATCAACCCAAGGGCTGGAGGCTGCTGGCGAGTGGCATGAACTGCAAACGATGCTGCCTGAATTAAAGGGTAAGAACGTACTGGATCTGGGGTGCGGCTTTGGTTGGCACTGTCGATATGCACGTGAGCAACAGGCTAGTTCTGTGGTTGGCGTGGATTTGTCTGAAAATATGTTGCAACGGGCACGCGAGATGACGGATGATCCTCATATCGAGTACCAGCGTATGGCGATTGAGGATATTGATTTTGCACCGGGACAATTTGATGTGGTGATCAGCTCACTGGCTTTGCACTATATCGAGCGTCTGGATCAGGTATACGCCAAAATCAATGCATGTCTAGTCCAAGGAGGTAAGTTTGTCTTGTCTGCGGAACATCCCATCTTCACGGCCCGGGCGGAGCAGGACTGGCATTATGGACCTCAGGGTGAAATACTGCACTGGCCCGTGGATCATTATCAAGAGGAAGGGCAGCGGGTAGCGAACTTTCTGAACCAGGATGTGGTAAAATATCATCGTACGATGGCGACTCATCTGAATGAATTGATTCAAGCTGGTTTTGTCATTCAACAGGTAGCCGAGTCCAAGCCATCCCCTGAGATGATGGAACAGGTTCCCGGTATGTCAGATGAGAGTCGTCGACCGATGTTTCTGATGATTGCCGCGGTTAAGGCTTGAGCAGCAGCTTCGGCATCAAAATGAAGTTTATGGGTTTTAAACTAGATAGACCAGCGCGTTCAGTGCATCTGGACCTTGCTGGTTTATTTTATTTTGCAGGAAATAAACCGTTTGGGAACCAAACCCGAATGGACGCAGTCTTATTAAGTGAGGTGAACATCAGTTGGACTATCAATATCTGGCACACGTTCAGACGATCGACAATTACACACTTAGCAGCATGATGGATGATTACGGGAACGACGTATGGAACTATGCGTACTTTCTGACCAAAAGTACCGAGCAGGCGGATGAATTGTCACAAGAGGTGTTTATCCGGGCGTATTCCGGGATCGCCCATTTTCGAGGAGAATGCTCATTGAAGACATGGCTGCTGACCATTACTAGGAACACGACATTTACATACCGGAAGTCCAGATTTTTTCGCAGCAGTTTATGGGGAGAGACACTGCCAATCCACACGGAACAGGTGAATACGAGCATGGGTGAGATGAAGCCTGAAAAATTGGTTCACCCCTCTGCCGAAGCCGAGGCGATCAGCAGGGAGCACGTTCACGAAATCTGGGACATCATTATGGCTCTGCCGGACAAATTCCGGGAATTGCTTTTGCTGCATCTGAAGTATGAGCTTACGACGGGTGAAATTGCGGAAATGCTTGGCATCAGCGCGGGAACGGTCAAATCGCGACTGTCCAGGGTGAAGGCCAAAGTACGGAAACAGTGGGAGGAGCGAAGCGAATGAAACATATGGATGACGAATGGGAAAAAGTAGTCAGACAGGAGCCGTTTGCGGAGTCTCCTTTTACCGAGGAGCATAAGCAGAACGTACTTCGCCAGGTAGCCTGGCTCAAATCGGGATCTGGACAGAAAATGAGTGATGTTGGGGATAAGTCCACCGAGCAAAACACCCTGCCCAATCAACACAGACGCCGTCTTCGCTCCCATAAAGCCGTTATGGCGTGCACGACGATTGCAGCCGTGGCAGCGGCGGTCATTCTCTGGAACGGACAGATTGTGGAGCCTGTAATTGAAAAAGTATATCCCACAGCAGCGCTGCAATATACGGATGATGCCGGCATGAGCCTGCTCACTGACAAGATGAAAAAGAATGTAGCCGTCACGATGCGAGACTATCTTGGCAAACAATTACTTATAACCAAAGTGAAGGACCTGCCTGTCTCTGGAAGAGTCTCCGTCGAGGCTGGAAAAGAAGGCGATGCAGAATATGCGTTGGTCTGGCTTGATGCGGCAACAGGCAATCTACGTGAGGTACAGATGAGACGGGAGATGTCGGCTAATGAGCTAGAGCATCGTTATTTGCGTCAGATTCCTTCACTGCTTCAAGGCATTGGTGGGGACCCTGCTCTCACACCAATATCAGCCAATCGATATGTGGGAATGAAGCAGGGCGAATTAGAGCCGGAATCATATACTACTCTATCGTTAGAGAATGAAGAAAGCTATGGAGAGATCATTTGGTTGCAGGATGCAGCGATCTCCGTTTCAGGCGATGTCCAACCTGATCAAGTTTCCCAAACTGCTTTAACGTATGCAGAGGATTCCATTGAGGCGTTTACTGGCAACGCTGATCTTGATCTGACAAGCATACACCGGACCAAAGATGATGAAAATGGTAGAGATATCATTATTTTTAGCTTTGAAAATAACTATTTTGTTCAGACGACTGAAGGTACTTTGGGTATTAATTATGCCGTTATAGATGCGAATTCTTATCAAAAAGACTATACTACCTGGGAAGAAGTGGAGGCTTATCATGAGAAGCTTCTTCAAGTAAAAGAATCGACCCTCAGGGAAAAGGTAGAACCTTTAATTAAAAAAATATTCAAAGTTGATCTTCAAGCATATAAACTCCATCGAAATACCGAAGCCCCGGGAATCGTTACATTTGAACTGGACTCGACAAGGGATGTTTTTCAGATTCGATATAACGAGGATGCTCGTATTACGATGATCACAAGGGATGCCAACCTCTAAGACTTGATTCCATATGGTACAATCAATTTAATAGATGGATGGAGCATAAGGAGCATAACGATGAAATATTTGGTGAGTTCATGTCTTGCTGGCGTAGCCTGCCGTTACAACGGAACAGCGAGTCTGGATGCAAAGATTCAGGAGCTTGTGGAGCAGGAACAGGCGAAGATGGTCTGCCCGGAGCTGCTTGGAGGATTTTCCACCCCGCGGGAGCCAGCTGAAATTATCGGCGGTACGGGTAAGGATGTGCTGGCAGGAACAGCCAAGGTAATTGAGAAGAGTGGCAAGGACGTCACGGATCTGTACATTAAAGGAGCCTACCAGACACTTGAATGGGCGCAAAAAATGGATGTCAGCTGTGTGGTGCTCAAAGAATTCAGTCCCTCCTGCGGTACACAGATGATCTACGATGGCAACTTTGCCAACCACAAAGTCGTGGGCGAAGGGGTTACTTCTGCTTTGCTGCGCCAAGAGGGATTTACGGTTATCTCGGAAAATAAGTTCATGGAACAGCTATAATTGTCGTAATCATATTCATCTCTGATACGAATTACAGGTAAGTCGCCTTGGGGAGCAGCAGATCCATGGCGACTTGTTTTTTTTGTTACAACAGGGCATGCACTTGATTATTGAAAAAACCTTGCCAGAAATAATTGTTACTTTTATATACTAAGAAACATTATTGTGCGTACTTTTATATTTTGATTATAACCTCTAAAATAACACTCAGGTATTCAGGTTCAGACCATAAACATGAACATAAACAAGAAAAGGATGTGCAGATCATATGGAATCCTCGGCAAAAGCCATTACGAAAGAAAACATTTTGAACGCTTACTATTTTCGGCATGCAACCAAACAGTTTGATGCTTCACGTATCATTTCGGCAGAAGATTTTGAGTTTATTCTAGAAACGGGGCGGTTGTCGCCAAGCTCAATTGGTTTGGAACCATGGAAATTTCTGATTGTGCAGAACCCGGACTTGCGCAAGCGTCTGTCCGAAGTTTCTTCCGGGGCTCAGAAACAATTGGCGAAGGCCAGCCATTTTATTGTTATTCTGGCGCGGTCTGATGCGAGTTATAACTCGCCTTACGCAGAATATATGCTGAAAGAAATCAAGGGCATGCCAGATGACGTATTTGAGTTGACCCGTGAAGCTTATGGCAAGTTCCAAAAGAACCAACGAATGCTTGAGAACCCGCGTACTTTATTTGACTGGGCGTCGAAACAGACTTATATCGCTCTCGGTAATATGATGACTGCGGCAGCGCTGATTGGTATCGATTCCTGCCCAATTGAAGGGTTTAACTATGAGGGTGTACATCGTATTCTGGAAGAGGAAGGTCTGTTGGAGGATGGACTATGGGATGTTTCCGTCATGGCAGCCTTTGGTTATCGTGCGGAAGATCCGCCACGCGAGAAATCCCGTCAGCCTTTGGATAAAGTCACGCAGTGGCTTGATTAAAGCTTCACGTGATCTGATGTTTATATAGTAATGAACGTGCCCCGGTTCTTCCTCAATGGAAGGTCTAGGGCTCGTTCATTAAAAAAAGCTTGAATATAAATAGGTGTCTATGTAAAGTTACGGCTTATCAGTCCATGCTGGAACAAGTAAAAGAAACGGTCAGCACCAAGTTCTAAACGTATACACATGTATTTATTGGCAGGCCGGTTCGTTCGTCGAATCCGTCTGTTTGGTTTGCAAAATGAAAGAAAGGCGGTATAATCTTACCCATGGAACCTATACTCATTTTCAAAGCATTATCCAACGAGACACGCCGACAGATTCTGTTGTGGCTCAAAAACCCGGAGCAACACTTTCCACCGCTGGAGTTATCCCAGCATCCGGATGCAGGAAAGAGCGGCATATGTGTTGGAACGATTCAGGTGAAGGCCGGACTGGCTCAATCCGTCATATCCAGCTATCTGCTGACCATGCTCAAAGCCGGGTTGCTGATCTCCGAGCGCAGGGGACAGTGGACGTATTATCGCCGCAACGAAGAAACCATTCGTCAATTTGCCGAGTACGTACAACACGAGTTATAAGCCGGACGCCGAGACGGAAGCAAGAATGCAGGTGCAGGCGGGTATTCCGTCCGGATGTAAACGGCTTGAGGAGCAGCTCTGCCACATCATTTTTTTGTGCTTTTACATCTATATATCTGGATATACAAAAATAAAAATATACCCACAGAGGAGAAATTTCTATTATGTCTACCGAAAACACAGCTTCATCCCATAAAAAACATATTAACGACGTTAAATTGTCCATTCTGGATTTGGCCCCTGTCGTTGTGGGGGCGACGCCTGCGGATGCGCTTCGCAACAGTCTGGATCTTGCTCAGCACGCAGAGCGTTGGGGATATCACCGTTACTGGGTAGCGGAACACCACAACATGCCGGGCATCGCTTCTTCCGCGACTTCGGTTGTCATTGGTTACCTTGCAGGTGGAACGAAGACCATTCGTCTCGGTTCAGGTGGAATCATGCTGCCTAACCATGCTCCGCTTGTAATTGCCGAGCAGTTTGGCACACTGGAGTCCCTGTATCCAGGCCGTATTGACCTTGGGCTGGGCCGTGCACCAGGAAGTGACCGACGCACGTCTCTCGCTTTGCGCAAAGACCTGAACAGCGGTGAAGATTTCCCCGAATTGCTGGCTGAGCTTAGAGCATATTTCGATGCTTCTGCTACATCGTATCATGCGCCTGTTCGCGCAGTACCCGGTGAAGGATTGAATATCCCGATTTACCTGCTCGGCTCCAGTGATTTCAGTGCTCGTCTCGCAGGACAGCTGGGATTACCGTTTGCTTTTGCCAGCCACTTCTCACCGGATTACACCCGGATTGCACTTGAAACGTATCGGAGCAGTTTCCAGCCATCCGATCACTTGAAAGAGCCCCATGTTATTGTGGGTGTAAATGCAGTCGTTGCGGATACCGACGAAGAAGCCGCATGGCTTGGTACGACGATGCAGCAGCAGTTCCTGAACATTATTCGTGGCACAACCGGATTGGTGCAGCCACCAGCCGATATGGAAGGCAAATGGACGGATCGTGAGAAAGCTGGTGTAGAGCAGACGCTGAAAGCAGCTGTAAACGGTTCTCCAGAGACCGTGCGTGGTCAACTGGAATCATTTATTACTCAGACACAGGCGGATGAGCTGATTATTACGTCGATGATTTATGATCATCAGGCACGCCTACACTCGTACGAGCTGATCGCTCAACTTGCGGGAAAAGCATAAACAAAAGCATAAACGTAACAGCGGACGTGAACATAAGGCTCGGACGCCGCTGACATATTAACGGTTTGTCTCTTCGGAGGCGAGCCGTTTTTTGGTAGGGATATTTTTCAAAGGAGACCTATGGGGCAGAAGGTTCTTTTTAGGGTAAAATGAACTTACCGTTCTAATTTGAAACGGTTAAACAGCCCCATACGTATAAACTCAATGTGTTATACATATGTTGGCTTGTACAAGCAACTTTATGCGCAGTAAAGAAACATGCAGGTTTACAGCTTATGCTTTGATAAAGGATACATAAGAGAGGAAGACACGCCAATGGAGCAACCGGAGCAACCCCGCATCTGGCCAGATCGGTTTAAACGATTTTTTTTGAATAATAAGTTCGTCCTTTTTCTGTTAATTTTGCTGCTGGTAGGACTAAACGTGATGGTTCTTACCAAAGTATCCTTTGTTTTGCACCCGCTCGCGGTGCTGATCAAGACGATCGTGCTGCCGATTATTCTGTCGGGTATTCTCTATTACCTGTTGAATCCGATTGTGGATGTCATGGAAAAGTGGAAGATCAAGCGTGGCTGGTCCATTCTGATCTTATATCTGGCTATCGGAGGCATCCTGACAGTCGTGGTACTGGCGGTCATTCCGGTCGTACGTAACCAGATTATGGGGCTGATTGAAAACTTCCCAACGTACAGTGAGACGGTAAAGCATCAGTTTGAAGAACTTACGGGCAGTCAGCTGTTCAGTCAGTTCCAGGAAACGGTGAATCTGAATTCTCAGGACTGGTGGGGCACGATCTCCCAGAAAGCCACTGAAATTCTGAACTCGACCTGGACCAAATTGGGCGGATTCCTCGGAGCGTTCACCGAGACGGTGTTATCCATTGTAACGGTTCCGTTTATCCTGTTCTATCTGTTGAAAGACGGCAAGAAGCTTCCATCGAAAATTCTGTCTTTCCTGCCTATCAAGAGTCGTACAGGTGCAATGCATGTGCTGGAAGACATTAATCACCAGATCAGTTCGTTCATTCGTGGACAGATTATCGTCAGCTTCTGCATTGGTATTCTGCTCTACATCGGTTATATGATTATTGGTCTGGACTATGCGCTGATTCTTGCGATTATCGCATCCTTCACGAGTGTTGTACCGTACCTGGGACCTGCAATCGCGATTACGCCTGCGTTGATCGTGGCTCTGGTCACTTCTCCGCTCATGCTGCTGAAGATGGTAGTGGTGTGGACGGTCGTGCAATTAATTGAGGGTAAATTCATCTCACCTCAGATTATGGGCAAAACGCTTAAAATTCACCCCATTACCATTATCTTTGTCATCCTGACTTCAGGTAATCTGTTCGGTGTAGTGGGCATTCTGCTGGCCGTTCCAGGATACGCGGTGCTGAAAGTATGTGTGTCGCATATCTTCAACTGGTTCAAGGAAAGATCCGGCCTGTATGATCCGAAGAATAACAATCTATTGTAACCGGAGTGGGCATATCCGTAGCTAGATCCATGATAAACTTCCTTTTCTGGCAAAACGGTGCTCTTAATCAACAGAACCCCCGTCCATCGGCTAACGGCCGAGAGGCGGGGGTTCTGTTGTGTGAACAGGCAGGCTAATGCCTAGCTATGTTTAATATGCTGAAGCGTCTGCAGGAAGATCTGCTCAATGTGTGCATCATCCAGAGAATAATACACGGTCTTGCCTTCTTTGCGCCGCTTGACAATCCGCATGTTGCGGAGTGATCGCAGCTGGTGCGAAATGGCCGACTGTCCCATATCGAGCAGCACCGTCAGATCGTGCACACATAATTCCTTCTGCAACAGCGCATCAATAATACGAAGCCGTGTCGGGTCGCTGAAAGCCTTGAACCAATCAGCCATCTCCGAAGAGGTCTCGCGATCCATGAGAGAAGCACGAATGGTTTGCACGTCAGCCTCTGTTCCAGAGCAGGCCGCGTCGCATTCGGCTGGAGCTTTAACCGGTTGTTCCATTTCCTATCACCACCTATATTAACTCAACCTTTGATTTGATCAAATGTTCTTCGATAAGCCTATTATATCCAAAAAACGTCTAAAGCGAAATGATTACTATTAGCATATTCTGTATGGAAAATCAACTGGAATTGTTGACACTCGTGTTTAAGCGTGCATATAATAGGGTTAACAAAACATATGAATGATTGCTCATATATTGATTGTAACATAAAAAATTACGGAAAATAATCATGCTTTACGTACTGCAAAGGGGAGAGTTCACATGGGAACCGGACAGGAACAGGTGAAAAGGGAACTGCTGCTGGATGGATTGGATTGCGCGAACTGTGCATTGAAGATTGAGAATGGCGTCAAAAAAATTAAAGGCATTACCGATTGCTCGGTCAATTTTGTGACCAAAACCTTATCCATGCACACCACATCCGATATGGATGAGCAGGTGGTGGAAGAAGCGAAACGCAAAGTGCTTCGGCTGGAGCCGCATATTCGTATTTCGGAAAAAGGTAAATCATCACAAGGCAGTCGTGGTGCTGCTGATTCAATAAATCACGCCAACCGCAATGTGCACGCACATACAGACAGCGGGGCTCACACGCATGAGCATACTCCGAGTGGGCTCGATCATGCTGGTCACTCCCATGACCATGACCACGGTCATCATCACGGAGCCCAAGCTCACACGCATGATCATGGAAGTCATGCCGGACATGATCACGGTCATGCGGACGGTCACGATCATGACGCGCATGCCGGACACTCACATGAACATGGCGCTGGGCAGACGAAGGTGCTGCTGGCACGCCTGGCGGCTGGCTCCGTTCTGGTGGCAGCCGCGATCTGGTCTCCGCTGGAAGGATGGGCGCAGCTTGCACTCTATGTTGTCGCTTATCTAATCGCAGGGGGAGATATCGTTCTCCAGGCGTTCAAAAATATTATTCGCGGTCAGGTATTCGATGAATACTTCCTGATGTCTGTGGCTACCATCGGTGCTTTTGCCATTGGTCAATACCCCGAAGGTGTTGCGGTTATGCTCTTCTATCAGCTCGGTGAGCTGTTTCAGGGGCTGGCGGTTAATCGGTCAAGGAAGTCGATCCAGTCGCTTATGGATATTCGCCCGGACTATGCGAATATGCTGATTGGCTCGGGAGAAGAGACCAAGCGAGTGTCGCCGGAAGAAGTACGTATTGGAGATCGCATTTTGGTTAAAGCGGGTGAGCGAGTACCTCTGGACGGGATTGTTAAGGCAGGTCGTTCCATGGTGGACACTTCCGCTCTGACAGGAGAGTCAGTTCCGCGTGAACTGGAACCTGGTAGTGATGTACTGAGTGGGTTCGTGAACAAAAACGGAATGTTAACTATTGAAGTAACAAAAACTTTTGGTGAATCCACGGTATCCAAAATTCTGGACCTGGTGCAGAATGCGAGTAGCCGCAAAGCCAAAACGGAACATTTTATTAGCAAATTTGCCCGTTATTATACGCCGGTTGTCGTCATTCTTGCCGCTTTGATTGCGCTCGTTCCGCCACTGATGCTCAGTGGTGCGACATTCGCCGATTGGATCTATCGTGCACTGGTCTTCCTCGTGATCTCTTGTCCGTGTGCGCTGGTCGTTTCCATTCCGCTTGGTTTTTTCGGGGGCATCGGAGCTGCCTCGCGTAACGGTATACTCATCAAAGGAAGTAACTACCTTGAAGCATTGAACGATGTTAAAGTCGTTGTTTTTGATAAAACGGGTACACTAACCAAAGGTGTTTTCAAAGTAACAGCTATTCGCCCTGAAGGTGGGCGTAACGAAGATGAATTGATGGAGCTTGCCGCAATTGCCGAGGCCCATTCCAATCATCCGATTGCTGAATCCATTCGCGCAGCTTGGGCAAAGGATATTCGGACCCAGGGTGTGGATGATTACGATGAGGTTGCAGGGCATGGTATCAAAGTCAGTGTAGATGGACGTGAAGTGCTTGCTGGTAACGCCAAATTGATGGAGCAGGCAGGTATCTCCTACACGACTCCACAAACCGTAGGCACGGTGGTGCACGTTGCCGAATCCGGTTCGTATGTCGGTCACCTGATCATTGCCGATGAGGTGAAGGATGATGCAGCGGCAGCTATTCAGGCACTCAAGAAGCTTGGTATCCGCAAAACAGTGATGCTAACAGGGGATGCCAAGGCTGTTGGTGAAGCTGTAGGGCGTGAGCTGGGTGTCGATGAAGTATACGCTGAGCTGTTGCCACAGCATAAAGTCGAACAGCTGGAGCGCCTCGAAGCTGCTAAATCACCGAAGGAGAAAATGGTGTTTGTCGGTGATGGCATTAACGATACACCAGTTCTGGCGCGTGCCGATGTTGGTGTAGCGATGGGTGGACTTGGTTCGGATGCCGCAATTGAAGCGGCAGACGTTGTCATCATGACGGATGAACCATCCAGACTGGCAAGTGCGATCCGGATTGCAAAACGAACACGAACTATTGTCTGGCAAAATATAGGTTTTGCGTTGGGTGTCAAAGCGATCTTCCTGCTACTGGGTGTGTTCGGAATTGCCACCATGTGGGAAGCAGTATTCTCTGATGTAGGGGTGACCGTGCTGGCTGTCCTTAATGCCATGCGTGTACTACGGGTGAAGGACATCTAAGTTTTACGAAACGATCCGGACGGCTCTTCGTATATACGTAGAGCCGTTTTTTTGTTTTAATATCTGTGGTGTATTTTTAATGGAGTTAGGGGAGGACATTGTGGCAGGAGCAATTGTTGGTTTGATATGCGGTGTATGTTATTTCGTATTGGGGTTAATGGTTTACAAAAAACCGCCGAAAAAAATTAATGGCATATATGGTTACCGCACCCCGCGCGCGATGAGTAACCCGGAATTGTGGGAAGAAGCACAACGATATAGCGCCAATCTGATGATGCAGTTTGGTGTGATTATTACGGTGTTTGGTATTCTCGGTTTCTGGTTTACCGATGTACAAGCATTGGTTCTAAGTCTCTTCGCTGTTGTGTTCTATACGGTACGACTGTTTACTAAGGTTGAAGGCCGCTTGAAGGAAATGCAGCGTGTCCAGCAACAGGGACAGAAGAAGCAAGGCGCATAGAGGCATGATGTGAATTCGATCTGAACGAAAGATCCGCGAGAGCGGATCTTTTTTGCATCTTATAGAGGCGGAGGATAACAGATAACTGCTTTTAACAACGTATTGTAAAAATTACCACTACGATAATCTGTTCATGTTTGAGACATACTACATATTCGAGCCAAAAATCTAACGTTGACGTTAACGTTAATAATATATATAATTATGTACATAACATTATAGACATATTAAAGTGAGGTGAAGGAAATGAGTTTATATAAAATCGATGACGTAGCCAAGGAATGTGGTTTGACCAAGCGTACCATTCGGTATTACGAAGAGATCGGTGTTATGCCGTCACCTCAGCGGACGGACGGTGGCACTCGATTATACACCCGGGAAGATATCGATTATCTCAAAAAGGTGGTTCGGGCGAAGGAAGTGCTTGGTTTCTCACTTCAGGAGCTGCATACCTATGTGGCAACGGCAGATGCACTGAACGAACAGCGTTTTGACTACCAGCAGACCACTGAAGTGAGAGAACGGATCGAGAAGCTCACCAAGATGGAAACGACGTTGGATGACCAGCTGCAGCTGATCGAGCAGAAACTTCAGAGCATTCACGCCGTTCAGGAGGAACTTGAGGAGTTGCGTGAACGGGTTCAGAACGGCATTCGACGATTAGAAGGGCACGAGAATGACACATAACTGAGTATTCCACGATTAGCACCGGGAGATCCGGTGTCATTTGTGCCGTTTTCTTTCCTAAATTTCTGAAAATAATGATGAGAATTTCATTCTTTTTTCACAATTTGTTTCACAACATAAATTATGAACCAGGAGGAATCACGTATGAAAAGAGAACCCTCATTACCTGACGAATTGCCGTCATCCCGTGGAGGTCTGTTATCCCAGCCCAGAGCGGTATGGGCAGTAGCCTTCGCCTGTATCATCTCCTTTATGGGATTAGGATTGGTCGACCCGATTTTGCCTGCGATTGCCGATCAGCTGCATGCTTCCAAAAGCCAGGTATCTTTATTGTTTACAAGTTATAACGCGGTTACCGGGGTAGCCATGCTGATTACAGGTGTTGTATCCAGCCGGATTGGTGTGAAGTGGACACTGCTCAGCGGGATTTTGCTGATCATTGTTTTCTCTTTCCTCGGCGGGACCTCTGACACTGTAGGTGCTCTCGTCGGTTACCGTGGTGGTTGGGGACTAGGGAATGCCCTGTTCATCGCAACCGCATTATCCGCTATTGTAGGACTGTCCACTTCGGGGACAGCCAAAGCGATTATTTTATACGAAGCAGCGCTTGGTCTGGGGATTGCCGTTGGTCCATTGCTCGGTGGTGAACTGGGTTCCATCTCATGGCGTGGCCCGTTCTTTGGTGTAGCTGTTCTGATGGCGATTGCTTTTATCAGTATTACGTTTATGCTGCCTAAGATGGCCAAACCGAAAACGCGCAGTTCCTTGTCCGATCCGTTCAAGGCTCTGGGTTATCCTTCACTGAAAACATTGGCGATTACGGCCTTCCTGTATAACTTTGGTTTCTTTACCTTGATGGCTTATTCACCTTATGTCATGAATCTGGATGAGCACGGACTTGGTTATGTATTCTTCGGTTGGGGTTTGATGCTGGCAATTACGTCTGTATTTGTTGCACCAAGACTGCAACGTCGATTCGGATCGGTTCCTTCCATGAGCGTCATGCTGACCCTATTCGCCTTAGATTTGCTGGTGATGGCTGTGGGTACGGTGATGGGATCATCCACAACGGTTATTGTGGCCGTTATTGTGGCCGGGATTTTCCTTGGGATCAACAACACATTAATTACGACGGCAGTTATGGAAGCTGCACCAGTTGAACGTTCTGTGGCATCGGCTGCATACAGCTTTGTCCGGTTCCTTGGAGGTGCGTTGGCACCTTGGCTTGCTGGTAAATTGTCCGAGTGGTTCCTGCCGGAGACACCGTTTTATTTTGGCGCATTGATGGTCCTGATTGGGGTCGTTGTGCTTCTGGTACGCCGCAGACATCTGCGTGATATCGATGCTGCCATTACGCATCATTAATGAACAGGAGGAATGGAAAATGCTGAAACGAATATTGGTTGCTGTCGATGGGTCGGACCATGCACACAAAGCTCTGGAGCAAGCTGTTGTTCTGGCAGAAAGTCTGAAACAAACGGCTTCCTTGCTTATTGTACATGTTAATCCTTCGATCTCGCTAAATGAGCCCGCACTGGGTGTAGATCTGGAAGCGCGGATCGCTGAAGAAGGGCAGCATATCATACAACCCGTTAATGAATTGTTAGCCGCTCGTTCTGTTCATTATGAAACATTGCTGATTGCTGGTGATCCCGTGAATGAGATCGGCCGTGTAGCGAAGGATAGAGACTGTGATCTCATTGTGATGGGAACGGCCGGAAAAAGCATGCTCGCTGAAATCGTCGTGGGCAGTGTCAGCCACGGCGTCTTGAAACATGCAGGATGTCCGGTGATGACTGTCAAATAGTGGTATGACTTTCTTGTGTTGATGATGCTAAAGTGGTGTATAAATAGGTATGGGAAAACTCTGCGTTAAACATGAATGGAGGATACAACAATGAAAAAACAACATCTGTTCATCGGGGGCAAGCCCACCGAATCAGTAGACTATATAGCACTTCAGGCACCGTACTCGAAAGAAACACTGGCAGAAGTATCCTCAGCGTCAGCTGAGGAAGTTGAAGCAGCGATTGTCGCTGCAGTTCAGGCGGGCAAAGAGATGCGCAGAATGCCTGCCTATAAGCGTGCAGACGTCCTTTACAAGCTGTCCACCCTGCTGGAAGAACGGAAGGAAGAAGCAGCACGGATAATTGCACTGGAGGCAGCGAAGCCGATTACTGCGGCGCTCGCCGAGGTTGATCGTACGGTGGAAACGTATCGTTTCGCCGCAGAAGAAGCCAAGCGGCTCACCGGAGAGACGGTTCCCATGGACGCAGCCAAAGGCGGAGAAGGACGTGTAGGCTACACGATGCGGCAGCCTTTGGGCGTTATTGGAGCGATTACGCCGTTTAATTTTCCGATGAACCTGGTGGCTCACAAAGTAGGACCGGCGCTGGCAGCAGGCAATACAATTGTATTGAAGCCTGCGGAGCAGACGCCGTTGTCTTCGTATTATATTGCCAATTTGCTTCAGGAAGCGGGATTACCGGATGGCGCATTGAATGTGGTGAGCGGTGACGGCAAAACGATTGGTGATGTACTTGTAGAGCATCCTGACGTGGCCCATATTACGTTTACAGGCAGCCCCGCTGTAGGTACCAGCATTCGCAGCAAAGCCGGACTGAAACGCGTAACATTGGAGCTGGGGTCAAATGCAGCCGTCATTATAGACGCGGATGCCAATTTGGACAACGTGGTACCGAGATGTGTGACCGGGGCTTTTACTTACCAAGGTCAGGTATGTATCTCGCTGCAGCGGATTTATGTGCACAGCGCGATCGCGGATGAGTTCATTCGTCGTTTTGCTGAAGCAGCCCAAAAAGTCGTGGTTGGAGACCCGTTGAATCCGGATACCGTTGTCTCTGCGCTCATCACTTCCAAAGATGTACAGCGTACACTGGATTGGATTGATGAGGCCAAGCAGGCAGGCGCTAAGGTTGCAGCAGGCGGTGAAGCTGAGGGAGGCGTATTGCGTCCAACTGTGCTTGTTAACGTTCCTCGTGATGCCAAGGTGTCTTGTCAGGAGGTCTTTGCCCCGATTGTTGTCATTAATACGGTGGATTCGGTTGAAGAAGGCATTGAGCATGTGAATGATTCCATCTATGGGCTTCAGGCGGGTGTATTCACCAATGATATTCATACTGCTTTGCATGCAGCGGACCACATCGAAGCTGGCGGCGTGATGATTAATGATATTCCCACTTTCCGTGTAGATCATATGCCTTATGGCGGTGTGAAGCAGAGCGGGATGGGGCGTGAAGGTGTCAAATATGCCGTAGAGGAAATGACCGAATTGAAGTTTGTTATGTTTAACAAGAATTAAATATCCACTCATAGGACGAGCGGATATTCGAGATGAAATAGAACAAGGTGATCCTGTGCCCAAGTTAGTGGGTGCAGGATTTTTTTCTTTTCTACATCCAGTCCTTACCGTAAAAAAAATACATAGCCTTTCTTTATTAACCCCGGGTTCACATCTGATGAGAAGGGTATAAATACTTATCATACCGCAAATCTACCAATTACATGTCGTTCATATCACTGAAGCGTTGTGTATCCATCCAGAGAAATGAACGGATTACTGGGGTACGGAATTGTTGAAAGTCTTATAATCTCTCACTTGAATTTAAATAAAATGCAGTATGAACAAGCCTGAACCTAGGAGTTACAGGCCAGACAGGAGGTGTATTCAAATGGCATATTCCATGGTTGATGTATCCGGGATGTCCGGTGTAAGTCTGAGTGAATTGGGACAGTACGCAGAGACAGGTCTGCTGAATCCAGCCTTCGTGGGTCAAGATGAGGGTATCTACTATGAGAAGCCAGAGCTGCTGAGACTACAGCAGATTCTGTTCTGTAAAGAAGTAGGCATGGAGGAGGAAGAGATCGGCCCCATGCTCAGGGATACTCCCCGTGACATGATCCGTATTATGCAGCAGCATCGGATCGAGATGCTGGAGAAGGCACTTCATCTGCACGGAATGATTCAGACACTGGACAAAACCATCTCCTATTTACGTGGAGAGCAGGAACTGGATGAGTACAAACTGTACGCTGGTTTTTCGAATAAGGGGCGTCACCAGCTTTTGAATGAAACGACCTCTGACCATGCGGCAAAGAATGACTATTATGAACAGTTGCAGACAGAGGCCAGTCAGAAGTACAGCGCCAATACCCCGGAGTCATCCACACTGCCTGAGGGTCAGGAGATGAAGTCGAAGGAAGATTTTCTCGATTCACAGGCGAAGATTGACCGGATTCACTTGGACTTGCAGGGCGCTATTGAGGATGGGTTAGAACCCGCCAGTTCGGAAGTACAGCAGATTATTGGCAGACATCTCGATTGGATCAAGGATTATTACACCCCAACGGCAGAGATTTACCGTGATCTGGGCAATCTGTACGTCGAGCACAAAAATTTTCGCCAGATGTATGATGGTTACCACCCCAAGTTGGCCGAGTTTTTACGAGATGGGATGATGATTAAGGCGGAACAGGATTTATCCTAGATGCATAAAGTATCATGGGCGAGCAGAACATGGGTGTGAAGAAAAATAATCATAACAAAGAGCGCAGATCCTCTAGGAGGAGTGCGCTCTTTGTTATTGCATATCATCGTAAAACCGATGAACTCTCCATCGGCTTAAGACCTTACTTCAGGCAGTTAGGATAACTCCAGCTGCTCTGTAATCAGGCTTACCGCCTTTTCCAGGAAGACGCGGTCTTCATCGTCAAAACGGTTTTTGAGCGGGCTATCGATGTCGAGCACCCCGTACAATTCGCCGTTTTTGATAATGGGTACAACGATTTCACTGTTCGATGCGGCATCACAGGCGATATGGCCTGGAAAGGCATGAACATCTTCAACGACCATCGTACGTCGTTCCGCAGCAGAAGTGCCGCATACACCGCGTCCAAGTGGAATACGGATGCAGGCAGGAAGTCCCTGGAATGGACCGAGTACAAGTTCTTTTCCATCATACAGATAGAATCCGACCCAATTGGTATCGGTCATAAATACATTGAGCAACGCCGCAGCGTTTGCCAGATTGGCAATATCGCTAGGTTCATCGCGGATCAGAGCACTTAACTGTCCCAGGACGGCGGTTTGCTGCTCGCTTCGTGTTCCTTCATAAGAAACAGCTTGAAACATGATGAATCACCCTCCCGAGCAAAAATGGTACTTATTTTCAAGATAGTGCAGAGCATGCGGTTAGTCAAGCGGAGGATTTCGGAAAGGGCAGGTCATGCATGAATATTCCTCCTGTTTCTCATCTTCCTGCGTGGGGTAAATACTTAGCAACCACGGCGGGCTACAACCCGGGAAGGAGCTTGGCTTATGCATGCAGAGGTACAGAATCTTTTTGTACGAATTCATCTTCTATATCTAGCCCAAAAACAGGATTTAACCGTTAGCGACGCACTGCCTCTATTGGAAGAACGGGGATATCGCGTTGGAGAACGGGAGATCAAGCAGGAGCTTGAGCATCTGACACAGGAGAACTTCCTAACCGCCCATGGAGATCAATGGAGCCTTACCGGGACTGGCATTGAGGAGTTTAAGGAAATCATAGCCGTGTTCGGCCGGGTTAGTGAGGAGCTGCTGGGGACGGGCAAGAAGACGTCTACAGCCTGACCAAATTGGGATAAGGTGTCCCGAAATAGGATGCAAACTTGAGTTGATCCATACGTACAACAAGACCGGGAGCGGAAGTGGCCCGGTTTTTTGACGTAATTACGATGATTGAACAGTTGCCATTCGGTGCAGGTTATGGTTAGATGGCTATTGAATATGAGGTCTGTGGGATAGATCGGAACGGAGTGTCTTTTCATGTATAAATGCAAAGGGAGAATTCCCGAACTAGAGACAGAAAGGCTGCGTCTACGCAAAATGCGCCGCCGGGATGCGGCCCAGATGTTCGCTTGCTGGTCAGACCGGGAGGTGACCCGGTATATGAATTTGGCGCCCATGATTGGGACAAGTGAGGCTGCGGATATGATTGGGCTGCTGAACCAAATGGCAGGAGAAGAGGAGGCGATTCGCTGGGGCATTGAACTCAAGGAAACGGGCCGGCTCATCGGAAGTTGCGGATATAACACATGGCAACTTGAAGGCGCATTCCGTGGGGAGATCGGTTATGAACTTGGGCGCGACTACTGGCGTCACGGTTATATGACGGAAGTATTTTCGGTTATGCTACCGTTTGGGTATGAGACGATGGGGCTCAATCGGATTGAAGCGCTGGTTGATCCGCGTAATCTCGCTTCGGGAGAGTTTCTGACGAACCGCGGTTTCACGCGGGAAGGCCTGCTGCGTCAGGTGCAGCATACGTCTACCGGATATAAGGATATGGTGATGTATTCATTGTTATACGATGAGTTTTTGCGTAAGAGAGATAAATAGAGAAAACAATATATAATTTTTTCACATTGAAATTTACACAATAACGAAGGGGCAGAACAAAGCTGGAGAAGCGTAGCGTTCGCATTTATCACCGGATTTTCCCTTTGAAGGGGATGAAAAAAATCTGGGGATAACAGCGATCGAAAGGTTGTTCTGGTTCGTAGTGGGCTGTGTAAATCAATGTTCCAAATTATATAGAGAATTGAAGAGAGAAGGGTTTGTGTGAATACAACCGGAGGTTTGAACCGCAGTTTCATCCTGGCGGGATTGCTGCTGGCGACTTTTTTGTCTGCAATTGAAGGTACAGTAATTGGTCCGGCAGGGCCAACCATTGTCAGTGAGTTGGGAAGTGTGCAGCTGTTGAGCTGGATTTTCACTGCTTATCTGTTAACGATGGCTGTGAGCACGCCGATTTTTGGCAAAATCAGTGATCTATACGGACGAAAGCCAGTATTCCTGATTGGCTGTGCCTTATTCTTACTGGGTTCGCTTCTGTGCTGCCTTTCGCAGAACATGGAGCAACTGATTATTTTTAGAGCGATTCAAGGGATTGGTGCAGGTGCGGTTGTGCCTGTTACGTTTACGATCATTGGTGACATCTATCGCCTTGAAGAACGGGGCAAAATACAGGGCTGGATTAGCTCCGTGTGGGGCATTTCATCTCTGGCCGGACCGCTGCTGGGCGGTTATTTCGTTGACAATCTGGGCTGGCAGTGGATTTTTGGGTTTAATTTGCCGTTCGGACTGCTGGCGATGTGGTTTGTATTCCGTTATTTGAAGGAAGAAATGTCTCCGCGTACCGCGAAAATTGACTATATGGGTGCGTTGACCTTTACCGTCGGCATCACAGCATTGCTCTTTGTATTGTCCGCAGGTGGACAGTATTATGCCTGGAGTTCTCCTATTATTGTGGGATTGAGTATCGTGGCTATTTTGTTTATGATTTTATTTTTTGTGGTGGAAAAAAGAGCCCAGGCTCCGATGGTACCTCTCCATCTATTCCGTATTCGGGACATCCGGGTGGCGAATATCGCCGGACTACTGACCAGTACTCTGATGATTGGCCTAACCAGTTATTTGCCACTTTGGGTACAGGGGGTTCGGGGCGGTAACGCGACCGAATCAGGGTTGTTGCTTGCACCGATGTCTGTTGGCTGGCTGATCGGTAGTGTACTTGCCGGCCGTCTGCTGATGAAAATTGGATCACGCTTAACAGCGGTGATTGGATTAACCGGGATTGCCATTGGATCGGGTGGACTCTTCCTGGTCGGTGGAACATCACCCCAAGCCGTACTGTTTATTTTGACCTTTATTTACGGACTCGGATTCGGATTTGCTTTTACGATATTCACGATCATTTCACAGTCGTCGGTTGGGTATAAAGAGCGTGGATCTTCGACGGCGCTACATACCTTTATGCGTACGCTCGGACAAACCATTGGTGCAGCAGCCTTCGGCACATGGTTGAATTACCGAATATCAACGTTGTCGAGCGAACAGCATCTGGCGGAAGCGGGGATCTCGGATGGGGATCTGAATCAACTGCTTGCTCCGCATACGGAAGCTGCTCTGTCGGATGACAAATGGGCGCTACTGCGTAACGTGTTGGAAGGAAGTCTGCATTCCTTGTTCGTCATCATGTTTGTCATTGCCATTATCTCATGGGTAACGACACTGGCCTTGCGCAAACGGTTAATCGTTCCCGAAAATGCAGATGCTCCGCCACAAGCACAAGCTTCAGGGAATTAAACGAAGTAAAATGAATAATTATTTGGATCAAGCAGCTGTTTCTCGGCTGCTTTTTTGTTTATTATTTTCTAGAAGGGATTATCTATAATTTAAAGTAATGGAATGGGAGGTGAGTTAAGATGAGCAAGCAATCGTTGCAATCGTTCTGGTTAATACCCTTTCCAATGAAGCTGCTGGCAGCCAATCTGACCTGCATTTCGCTTACCCTGGTTGTCGGACTCATGAAATATGTTCCCTTGGCGGAACGAGCGGAACATACATATTACTATCCCTTCTGGTATACATTGATCATAAGCATCCTTATTAACTTGGCTCTTCTTCTGTTTCTGATCCTGCCTTTATCGTTAATTGCGGACAGTGTGCTTGCTTCCCTGAAAATGAAAGGACCTGTAACCAAGGTGATATGTACAATCTTAGCTTATTTTCTTCTTGGTGTAGGCAGTGCGCTGTTGTTCTCCATCTTTGTGTACAAAATGGATGCCTTTCAGTATGCTGGCCCTTATCAATACGTAGTAATAACATCTTTTGTTTTTTTGCTGTGGCAATCAGGTCTGGGATGGATTTTGAATAGAGTCCGTAAGCAGGAGCAGACCAACACAGGATAATATAGATATCTCATTTGGAGTAGGGGTGAGGATGATGTTTCCCAATAATCTGAATTCGTCCAAGGAAGATGAAGCCAAAAGCAAGTACGAAGAGACTCAGAGGGAGATTGAGGGTCACAGCCGTTCAGGTCTGTCCAGTTACATTGTCGATTTGCTGATTGCAGGTGGATTGGTTGTCGCTGCCCTCACGGTGTTGATGTGGATTCTGTACCTTTGATTAACAATACGAATAACCGGTACCGCCTATTTAGGCGAACCGGTTATTTTTAATTTGGATCAGGTGATATGGGGCTGGTCTTAGCCGTTTGCGGATAAACGATCCGCACCGAGTGCAAGCCTTTCCAACAGCTCAGAGAGCAATGTTTTATCATCTTCGCTCAGACCGCTGACAGCACGATCTATTTTGTGTGCGTAGCCTGGATAGATGTCATCCATCGTACGCTGGCCTTCCTCGGTCAATTCTACGAAAATGATGCGTCTATCCTGAGGACAGTGTTTTCGATGTAAAAGTCCCTTTTGCTCCAGCTTGTCAATGACATAAGTGACATTCCCGCTTTGCAGCAGAAGCTGTGCACCGACTTGTTGAATGGGCTGTGCTCCTTTCATATATAACACTTCGAGCACCCCGTAAGCGGTGGGGTTGAAGCCATGCACTTTGCTTCCGGATACAGCGTGTTCATTCACGCTCTTAAATGTCTGGGCCAAGGTGCGGTACAGATGAAGAGAACGTTCGGTTCCGATTTCCTGTAATTCCAGCATACTGATCCCGCCTTTTCAGATTTATTGGAGTTGATGAATTTACATTTGACGATTCAGAGGTTCGCCATATTTCTATTGTAAACATCTGTTTGCACGAAAAACATGCGATATGTCACAAGATTTGCATTTTTAGCAATTAAAATTTAATCATTTTTCGTCAATATAAATTGAACAAATGAATATTTACACTTGTCACTCCGCTGACAGAACAACCTTCCGATCGCTGTTATCCCCAGATTTTTTTTGGATTCCCTTTCTCAAAGGGGAAAATCCGGGGATAAAGGCGAACGCTCCGCTTCTTCAGGTTATTTCTGTCCTCTTCGTTCTTGTGTAAATGTTTAGTTCAATTTTTATAGTCAGCAATCATGAGAGATTTGAAAATAAGTAATGGGAAAATCATCCTGAAGGTAGCGCGTACTCTCCGTCTCTGGCAGGAGGTGGGAGCTCAGCCTGCTCTCTATAATAAATTCATATCATGAATGGGTTGAGGGCGGAGGAGAAGAGTGATGACAAGTGGATTAACGATGCAGGAACGAAGACCCCTGAAGCACAATCGATCTTTTATCACTTTGATGGCTGCACAGGCTATCTCCAATCTGGGAGACTGGCTGCACCTGCTGGCGATTCTTACGCTGGTGGGTATTCGCTGGAATGCCACGCCGTGGGAGATTACGTTCACCACGCTGTGTGCAGCATTGCCTGTCTTACTTACAGGTCCATTTGCAGGGGCGCTGGCGGACAGGGCCAATCGGAAGTGGCTGATGATCGGTGCAGACGGTGCGCGAATTGTGATCGTTGGAGGGCTCATTTTTGCCGATCAAATCTGGCATGTGTATGTATTGCTTATTCTCAAGTCTTTATTCGATGTGGTGTTCTCACCAGCCAAGAACGGCAAGCTTAAGGAAATTGTACCCCAGGAGCAATTGGGGCAGGCGGTGTCCATCAGCTCGGTGATTGAACAGATGTCCAAAATTATCGGCCCGGCTCTTGGCGGGCTGTTGGTTGCCGCTTTTGGGATCACCTGGTGTTTCGTGTTGGATTCCGCGTCCTTTCTGATCTCAGGCATTATTTTGCTATGGATTCCTGGAGCACGAGTGATCCAATCTGTGAATCAGAACGTAGAACAAGTAAGGGAAGAGACAGCAGGTGTTGCTCCAGCAGGTAAAAAAGCTACGTTTATGAAAGATACAATGGAAGGCATCCGCATGCTCGCATCTCTTCCTCATGTGGGTACCTCTTTAGTCCTGCTTGCCTCAGCCCTTCTGTTTCTGCAATTTGCGGATTCCCAGACGGTAGTCCTGTTCAGACAGCTTCCTGGTATTTCAAGTGATCTGCTTGGATGGTGTGTCGCGGCTAGCGGTGTTGGAACGTTAATTGCAGTGATGAGTGTTCAGAAGTGGAAGAAGGCGGGGCATGTAATCAAGATGGGTCTTGGAACATCATTGATGGGTCTTGTCATTGGTGGAGTAGGCATGATCGTAGGAGTATGGCCGCATGCTGGTCTTGGCGCTAATTTGCTGCTGATATCGTTATTTGCCTTGGCAGGTGTGGGGGTTGGGTTTGCCATTGTTCCGTTCCAAATTCTACTTCAGGAGCAAACGCCTGAATCCATGACGGGCCGTGTGTTTGGAACGGTTGGCAGCATCATGACGGCCAGTAACATCATGGGTCCGGTGGTAGGTGGATTTCTGGTGACCTCATTCGGAGTTATTCCGGCTTTTATCAGTTCAGGCATTTTGCTGACGCTGCTTGGCGTGACTTATGTAGTGATTCGCAGGCAAAAAAAGAAAGACATGGACGGGAGTCTTGCAGCAAACTCCATGATTACTGGTAAGTGAAACGAGTTTGCAAATACCTCGGTTACAGAGGTGGAAATGGGGAAATTCTTGGTAGAATTTCATTAAAATTTTAACTTTTTGAATAAAAAACGTTTGAGTAAACGCCTTCACGTTTAATGAGGAACAGGCAGAAATCCCTGTATTCTAATTAATCTTAGGGGAAAACTCATATGCCTTTTCCCACCAACGCAGTAGCGGAAAGGGGGTGAAGCAACTTGAATGTAAAGTTACCAAAATCGATTGTTCGTCTTGGAAGCATACCACTGGCTATACTCGCGTGGACGCTGATTATAGGATTGGGATCGTCGCATGTGTATGCAGATGATTCTCAGGCATCTTCAGCTAACAAGTCCAGTGGCTTATCGCTGAATTTGTTTTCAAGAGATTCGGATGGTGGGTTGAACCTGACTCCGTCGGTATCTGTATCCACACCATTACTGGATGTTGAAGTTCCGTCGATCAAAGCGGATAAATTGACAGGCAAGCTGAGTGTATCTGAACTGAAGGTAGATACGCCGCTTGGATCGGCAGGAACATCAGAGATCGACATTGATGCGAACAAGGGAACCGTTGAACTACCGTCTGTGAAGGCGGATACACCGGTATTAAAAGCGGATGTATCGAGCAGTGAGGTAAACCTGAACGAAGGGACAGCTTCTTTGCCTGGTGTTACCGCAGAGGTACCCGAGGTGATCAAGGCAGAGACGTCTGCTGTGAAAACAGATCTTCGGCAGGGCAAGGTTGAATTGCCTTCCGTGAAGGTGGATGTACCTGAAGTTACTTGGGTTAATGTCTCTTCATCCCGTGTGGATCTGACGAAAGGTAAGGTTCAGCTTCCTTCGGTAGAAGCGAATATTCCTGTAGTGGATGTATCCGCAGGTAATCCGGATAAGGGAACGGTAGAGATACCAAGTCTGAAGCCTGAAAAACCAACTGTTACGCCGGAACAGCGTTCGGTCGTTAATACATCGAACGTTGAAAAGCCTACAATCGGCAAAACGGAGTGAGTACATCAGGTTTCATCGCAGGGTGATGAAGATGGACAGACTGCTGTGCATGTTACGGGCAACGTGATTGACGTCACTTGGCAATCGGAAGTACGTCCACAACAGCCTGCTACTCCGCAGGCAGTGCCTGTAGAAGAATCTAACCTGGAGCAGGATTCTAGTTCAAATGCAGTATTGCCAGATGAGGAGCAATTCCTGGTGGATCAGTCTTTAGTTAAACCAGCTGTCATTGATCCAGTGCAGAATAACAAAGGTGTTAACTTAGAGGATGATTCCAATAAGGCGTCACCATTGCAGCCGCGTACAGAACGGTCAACGGATTGGTCTGTTACGGCAACTTCTCCTGGAGCAGCGAATGCTGCCGCAGGTGGGAGCTCCGGTTCCTCCGGTGTAACTGGTGGAGGATCAACCGCTCCACCCGCCGCACTTCCAGGAGCAACTTCCGGACTGGCTACACCAGATTACGGTTTTGCTTTCAGGATGGAACGTCTGGATGGTTTCAGTCAATGGTCACAAGCGCCGCCAGGGCGGCCGCCGCAATATATCTCTTTCTCTCAAACACAATGGCGTTAATTCAACCAAAATGGAGAAGGAGTGTATATTATCATGAAAAAAGTGAATCGTTGGGTAAAATTGTCGGTATTATCGGGTACGTTGGTCGCTGGATTGCTGGGAGCTTCGCAAGCAACTTACGCGGATAGCTATAGCAATAACAGCAGCGGAAATCTGGATTTGAATGCAGGTTTGCGACTGGAGCTGGGATCTCTTCTGTCAGGACACCGTGACGCAGGTTATGGCAACAATGGCAGCTACGGAGGTTCGTCCAGTGCATCTGGAGCATTAAATCTGGATCTCGGTTTGAATGCCGGCCTATCCACAGAGAGCATGAACCGTTACAATGATCGTTCTTCCGATCATACTGCTGAACGCAGCAGTTCTGGTAACCTGGGCCTTGGTCTCAATGCCAATGTGTCGGGAGAAAGTACAACGATGAGCGACTATTCACGAAGCGGCGAACAACGGAACGTGAACAGCACCTCTGAGAGCGAAAGCCGTGGAGCGCTGGATCTGGGTCTGAACGCGAAGGCAGAAGGCGAGAGTGCAACATGGGCTCAAACTGAACGCAATAATAGCGTAAATGACCGTGGTCGTAACGATAGCAGCAGCTACGCGAGTGAAAGCCGTGGAGCGCTGGATCTGGGTCTGAACGCGAAGGCAGAAGGCGAGAGTGCAACCGTGGCTCAATCTGAACGCAACAGCAGCGTGAAAGACCGTGAGCGTAATGACAGCAGCAGCTATGCGAGCGAAAGCCGTGGAGCGCTGGATCTGGGTCTGAACGCGAAGGCAGAAGGCGAGAGCGCAACACGGACTCAAACCGAAAGCAATAACAACGTCAATGACCGTGATCGTAACGATAGCAGCAGCTATGCGAGTGAAAGCCATGGAGCGCTGGATCTGGGTCTGAACGCGAAGGCAGAAGGAGAGAGCGCAACATGGGCTCAAACCGAACGCAACAATAGCGTAAACGACCGTGATCGTAACGAAAGCAGTAGCTCTGAGAGCGAAAGCCGTGGAGCATTGGATCTGGGTCTGAATGTAAATGCAGATGCAGAAAGCGAAACTTCAACTGTGGTGGAGTCAAATCGGTAATATGAGATTTTCACTGTAATATAAAGAAGCAGGGGTTCCGGAACCCCTGCTTTTTTCGTTTATTATAAAATTAGTTACCGCACGACTGAATGGTACTTTAATATATTTGCTATGCTTTCAAATGAGTGTTTGCCCTCTGCAATATTGACCATGAACTCTACTGCATATTGACGTTCCATTTGGAGATGGTAACCATTCAAAATCAAAAACGATTTGGTTACGAGATAAGCTGTCCGTTTGTTCCCATTATGAAAGCAGTGATTTTTAACTAAGGATTCTAATAAAGCACTAGCTTTATCGAATATAGAAGGATAGGCATCTTCTCCAAACAAAGTTTGTTGGGGTCTATTTACAGCAGAGTCCAACAAAGAATAGTTCTTCACTCCAGCTTGTGCTGTGTCATTCATTCTCTTCATCATAAAATAATGAGCGGCTACAACTTCTTCTACTGAAAGGAATATGATCATGATTAACGATCTCTTAAATCTTGGAGGATGCCCTCATCCTCTTCAAAAACATCAAAAAAAGCTTCAAGTACTTCAGGTCTTACATTTTCAGGTATTTTCAAATGTCTAACTTTTTTGAGTATGATCTCACCTTGACTGTTCTCAATAAATTCAATCTCATCACCTTGTGACACATCGAGCTTATCGATCAAAACCTTTGGCAAGCTAACGCCTAAGCTATTACCCATTTTACCTATCTTACGAGATAAAATTTTCTTCTTAAAATTGTCCTCTTTCATTTGGGCCCCACCATTCATAGTATGTTCCTCTTATAGTATGATCCAACTTAAGAAATGAATACGTAAGTAAGTATAAATGTTAGTACGTTATAACATTATAACATGAATTGCAAATGTAAAATCATTATACAAAAGCTCAAAATGATCAAACAATTCATCACGAACTCGATTACAATATCAATAAAGAACCGAACAAGCACCTGACAGGACAGGGAGTGAATGATATGGAAATCGAAAACAAAGATACAGCCGCACAGGAGTCCATATTGGACGTACATATTACGGAAGCAGGATATGAGGTGGGTCGATCCACGATAAGGAACATCCGATTACACGTGGCGCCGGGGGAGCTGGTGGGTATTATCGGACCGAATGGGGCTGGCAAAAGCACTACCATCAAAACATTACTTGGCCTGCTTGAACATGCGAAGTATGAAGTAACCATTGGGGGAGACGGACGCTATGCCTATATTCCGGAACAACCTGTGTTTTATGAATACATGACCCTGTGGGAACATCTCGATCTGGCAGCGGCTGCCTATGAGATGGAAGAAGAGGTCTTTGTCGCCAGGGCGGAGGAGATGTTGGTTCGTTTCGGCATGGACCACGTCCGCAATGATCTTCCGGCCAGTTTCTCCAAGGGGATGCGGCAGAAAATGATGCTGATGATCGGCTTCCTGTCCTCGCCGGATGTATATATTGTGGACGAGCCTTTCATCGGACTGGACCCTCGCGCAACCAAGGATTTTCTGAAATTGCTGGACGATGAGCGCCGCCGTGGTGCAGGTGTTCTTATGTCAACACATGTACTGGATACCGCTGAGCGAATCTGTAATCGTTTTATACTCATCCATTCCGGGCGATCTGCTGCCGAAGGAACACTTGACGAAATCCGTGCAGCCGCAGATTTGCCGGACGCCTCGTTGTTTGATTGTTTTGACACACTGACATCCTAACCGGGAAGGGGGGAGAAAGATGGAGACCTCTCGAGCATATACGCCACTTAGTTTATATAGACGCAGACGCAAGGAGCACTTCAATGAACAATTGAAAAACCTGAAACTGGTAGTAGACTGGACGGTATGGGTATACTTGCTTATTCCGGGTCTGTTGTATCTCAGCGGATGGTACGTGAGTTTATGGTCCAAACCGCTGCCCTCCTGGGCGACCGGATTAACATTGCCTACACTGACAGGGCTGATCGACATCATTATGCTTACAGGTGGAATTCTTATATTTGTAGAGGAAGCGGATGTGTTGTTCCTGAAATCAAGGTCGCTGTGGATGCGTACATTGATGAAACAAGGGATCTACCGGGCTTGTTTGCAGCATTTGGGTAAAATGATCGCAATTACAGCGTTGACTTCACCACTATGGTCCCGTGTGTACGACATGTCTTTTATCCATATCGCACTAATAGCGATTTGGTTTGGCGCAGTAGCTTCATTCCAGGTCATTGTACTCCATATGACGAAAGTGCGTTATACCGGATGGAGACGCTGGCTTCGCATGTTCCCCTTAGCAATTGCAATGGGCATCATCACGATTGGGTTAACATCCTGGATGCATGGGCACATCTGGACACTGCTTGCAGGCATTGGGGCCGCAATCCTTCTTCTGATTGTGGTTGGCCGAATGAGGCTGGAGATGAAGGGAACCTTTGAGGGCGATGTGCGTGAAGATTTACGAGAACGGCTAAAGTTTACCGCCCTTTTACTGAGTCGTTCTGTGACTAAGCCGAAAGCGCCGCGCACCCGGACGATCATATTCCGCAAGCAGCGTAAGTTGCTGCGTCATCGAACGATCTCTAATCGGACAGCCGAGACGGCATTCAAAGCATTTTTTCGTAACTCATCAACGATGAAATTGTACTTGCAGCTTGGCGGCCTTTCGATCGCTGCCGTTGCTTTGCCACCTTTCCCGGTCAATATAATCGTGTGTGGCTTGTTGGTCATCATGTTGAGCGTACTTTTCTATCGCTCCTGGGAGGTATTTGCAACCTCGGAGTATGTTCAGCTCGTATCCTACGATTCGGAGACGTTAAATCGTGCAGGTGTGACCATGGTACGGATGTTGTTCGTTCCGCTGGGGATTTTAATGGGATTTTCACTGGGAGCAGCCTGGCTAGGCTGGCTGGAAGGTATCGTTACGGCTGCGGCTGTCGTGGCTTTCGGACTGTTCGTCCTGTCTATAACAGGCTGGATTCGTTACATCCGATCGGCTTAGATGATATTCTTCCTTGTTCAGTAGCATATCAGATGAAGTAACTGACCATGCTATAGGAGACGGGTCTTACGATTTTGAAAGTAAGGGATCAGCTCTCGCAAGGAGGAAAAAATCATGTTGGATGATAGTGAACTTCAGGTACATTTTGCAGACAATGCAGCGTTGTTCGCGGCGCAGGCAACTTTGGAGGAACTTGGGTATAAGCCATACCAGTCAGGACCGCTTGAATTGTACATTCCTACAGATCGACAGGATACGCTATCTGCTGTGGAAATCGTACAGTCACACGGTGGAAGTGCGGTGTTTCTCTCCGAAACAGATGGATTGGATCAGTTTCAGAATATATCCATTCCGGCTCATCTCGTGAATGAAGATTGGAATGAAGGTTATGCGAGCGGAATCCAGGGGGGCAATCCCGAACAGGAGATGTCTAACCGGGATGAAGATCCGACATTCGATGACTCAGTCGATGGTTTCTCGGGCAGTGTGAAGGCGTAAATGCAACAGGGGCAACGATGCTGCTTGCCTTGTTGGTGACAGTGATTCTGGATTGCATACATCTCAAAAAAACCTCGATACCCCACAGATAGCGGGATCGAGGTTTTTTCATGCTCTTAATAAACTTACGTGATGTGGAACGTGAATTGGTCCATGAACATCTTATGTTCAAGTCATGAGCGAGCGTTTTTATACTCTGCAGCATGCATGCCAGCTGTGTACCCCGTAGAGAAGGCAGCGGTAATATTATAGCCTCCCGTGTAGCCGTGAATATCCAAAACTTCACCGCAAAAGAATAGTCCCGGCAGCAGCTTGGATTCCATAGTTTTTGGGTATATCTCCTTTAAGTGGATTCCCCCGCCAGTCACAAAGGCTTCTTTGAGAGAACGAGTTCCGTCTACGCGGAAGGTAAAATCCTTCATTAACCCCACTAATGTATTTAACATACCTTTGGGGAAATGGTGAAATGTGAGGTCTTCGCTGATCTCTGCACGCTTCATCATCAATGGAATCATGCGCTCAGGAACCCATGTTTTGAGTATGTTTTTGACGGCTTTTCGGGATTCTTGCTCCAGCACCTGCTGAACCTGGGCTTCAAGAGCACCGGCAGACAGGTCCGGGAACAGATCAATACTCATCGTGACCTGGGGGTTCCCAGATTTCATTTGCACCTTGCGAATGAACTGGCTGCAACGAAGTGCGATCGGTCCTGATACGCCAAAGTGGGTGAAGATCATATCTCCGCGATGGGAGATAATCGATTTGCCTTTGGCATCTAGAACAGATAACCCGACATCCCGCAAGGATAAGCCTTGCAGTTCTTTGGATTGAATCCAGCTCTCGCCAGACACAATCGGTACTTCCGTCGGATACAGCTCTGTAATCGTATGTCCAGCCGCTTCAGCCCAAGGATAGCCATCCCCGGTTGATCCGGTTTGAGGAACTGATTTGCCCCCGGTAGCTATAATAACAGAGCGTGCAAGCACCGTTGTGCCAGAAGCTAGCTTCACGCCCTGCACGTGTTGACCGTTCTGAATTAATTCCTTAACCGGCTGTTTGGTGCGAATCTCTACCCCAAGGGAAACAATTTTGCCTACCAACGCATCAACGACCGTTTTGGCTTTATCGGTTACGGGGAACATTCTCCCGTTATCCTCCTCTTTCAGGGCAATACCGAGATTTTCAAAAAAACGCATAATTCCCTGATTGTCCAGATTCTGAAATGAACTATATAAAAAGCGTCCATTGCCCGGAATATGCCGGATCAGTTCATCCGTCTCCTTGGCATTGGTCACATTGCAGCGACCGCCGCCAGAGATCCCGAGTTTGCGGCCGAGTTGATCTCCTTTATCCAGCAGAAGCACCGAGGCTCCATGCTCGGCAGCAGCAACACAGGCCATGAGGCCCGCAGATCCACCACCAATTACAATGACATCATACATGCGCTATTACCCTCTTTTTTCATTGATTTTGTCTGTTTTCCGTAAACGATGTCTACTCCTGCCAGTTTATGAAACAATACAAATGTATTAGCAGTTCTATTATGCTGTCTTAAGGGATATATTGTAATATACTGTCGCCTATGTTTTAATCAGAAATACATAAGGGAATGTGCAGGCAGAGGAGGGGGATGGCATTGTGGTTGCGTTGAAGGACATTCTTTTACAAATACTGCTCGCAGGAGCTGCGGTATTCCTGATTCCATTATTGCACTTGGGGCTCTCCAGGCAAGCGGTCGCCAAGGCAGGATATCATAGGCTGGTACAGCCCAGTTTTGCCGCGACCAGTGTGGTGAGCATGTTGCTATGTCTGCTTTTTGCCCATTATGGGAGCCCCGTGTCAGTTCCCATCTCCTTGGGCATTGTGCCCTTGACGCTCGTCATATTGTATTGCAGGCCTCGCATAGGCCTAATGCTGTCTCTTCTCCAAATACTCTTCTATTTTCTCTTTGCGCATCCCTATAATCTGTACGGATTTCTACTTCAAACGGGTATCCTTCTCTATCCTATTGTATGGTTGTCAGCCAAACGATTCAAGCATTATACACGTTCACGCAAAATGGGAACAGTTATCGCCTTAATAACGGCAGAGCTGGTTGTGTCCAGTGTACTGTATATTCCATCGATGGAAAGCCAGCCAACATTCTCAATAGTACAGTGGGTATTGCTAACGCTGGGATATACAATCGGTGCAGTTCTTGCCGGAAGTCTTAGTATGCTCTGGATTGAACAAATGCAACATCATCGGGGGCTTGAGCAACATTTGTCCGAAGTTCATCATAGATACATAGCCGAAACGGAAAAGCTTAACCAAATTCTGAATGCTGTTCCTTTATCCATAGCAACCGTAGATAAAGAGGGGACCGTGCAGTTCGTCAACGATACGATGGAGCAAACGGCGCGGGATCAATTGCCTTGCACTACAACACCGGATTTGATTGGGCAACCTGCGAGTCAGTTTGTCGAACAAGCCCAGGCAGACAAGATGGAGAGCAGTATACGTAAAGCCATTGTTCATGGAGAAGTGAGTGGACTTACGGTGCGTTACGGTTCAAACGTATTTCAATCCCGAACCGTTCCCATCTACGCGTACTCAGCAGAACTGCCAAGAGAAGCTATCGGAGCCATGTTGATCATTCAGGATATTACTGAGCTTGAAATGCTGCGAAGCGAGCTCGATAACGTGGATCGCCTTAGTCTTGTAGGGCAAATGGCCGCAAGTATTACCCATGAGGTCAGAAACCCGATGGCGGTTGTGCGTGGTTTTCTTCAATTAATGCAGGAAAAGAGTCCGGAGTCCCTGGATCACTATTACCGGATCGTTCTGGAGGAGCTTGATCGGGCGAACAGCATTATTAATGATTTTCTGTCATTGGCTCAGAATCGAATTGCCGAGAAGGAAGAATCCCAGCTGCATGATATCATCCATGAACTAAGTCCTTTGTTATGGGCTGATGCAAATCTGCGAGGTCAGAGTATTGAATTTATGCTTGCTCACAATGTGCCGAAGCTGCATCTGAATTCAAAGGAAATCAAACAAGTGGTACTTAATCTGGCTCGTAATGGGATGGAAGCCATGAATGAAAAAGGGGTACTTACACTTGAGACTCGGTTGGTGGATGACACCGTGGAGCTGTGTGTGCGAGATACAGGCCCGGGAATACCTAGAGTGAAGCAGGAGAAGCTGTTCGAACCTTTTTTTACGACCAAGGCCAAAGGAACCGGACTGGGATTATCCATGTGTCTAAGCATTGTCGAACGGCATAACGGAACTATTACCATCGAATCAGAGGAAGGGCAGGGTACAACTTTCAAGGTTGCATTTCAACGTTGAACTTCAAGCATGTTTTGCCAAGGAATGAGACATAATATTGAAGGAGAAGCCTTTCCGCAGGCGGTGTTTGAACCTTGCTTTCATTGATTAGGGATGTATAATAGGAATAGCACAAAAGCATTTAATTTTTTAAATAATAGAACTCACATATTTAAGGAGTGAAACCGAATGTCTATGTCATTTGATCAATACATGAAAGATATGGTTCAACCGATGCGGGATGATCTGACTCGTTTGGGAATTCAGGAGTTGCGTACTCCAGAAGAAGTTGAAGCAAGTTTGCCGGATGCCAAAGGTACTGCTCTGGTTGTTATTAACTCGGTCTGCGGATGTGCCGCAGGTCAATGCCGCCCAGGTGTATCCCAAGCACTTCAGCATGATATTACACCAGATCACCTGTATACGGTATTTGCTGGTCAGGACAAGGAAGCTACAGCTAAAGCTCGTGAATACTTTGCACCGTATCCTCCATCTTCACCTTCCATCGCTTTGATGAAAGACGGAGAACTCGTTCACTTTATTGAGCGTCATCAAGTGGAAGACCGTTCTGCGGAGGAAATTGCAGCTGAGCTCACAAGTGTGTTTGACCGTTACTGCCGTTAATTAGCTCAAGCAACGCCCCGCCTTTCGGATGACCGATGCCGGGGCGTTTCATTTTGAGCGAATAGGGTTATTGAACCATTCGGACCTTTCAAAATGGACATCAAATTTCATTAATTTAGAAACGGGGTGTGTGAACGATGAGTTTGCAACAACAGATCATCGCTGAATTGAAGGTTAAACCAAGCATTAATGAAGAAGAGGAAGTGCGCAAGCGCGTTGACTTTCTTAAAACCTATGTGAAAAATGCCAATTCCAAAGGGTTGCTAATCGCAATCAGTGGCGGGATTGACAGCGCTGTAGCTACGGCGCTTTGCAAAATAGCAACGGACGAGCTTACAGCAGAAGAGAATAAGGAATACAAAACGCTGGGTGTATTCCAGCCTTACGGTGAGCAATCGGACATTGACCATAGTTATGCTGTGGCAAAAGCCTATGACCTGAAGCATGTCGTGGAAACCAACATCGAAGATGCAGTTAACGAAATCGCACTCGAAGTGGAACAAGGTTTCAAATCCATGGGCAGCCCGCGTCATATGACTCATCAAGGCAAAGGGAACGTGAAAGCGAGAACCCGTATGGTGATGCAATATGCTCTGTCCTTTGAGGAAAACCTGTTGGTTGTCGGAACAGACCATGCTTCTGAAGCCATCACGGGCTTTTACACCAAGTGGGGTGACGGCGCCGTGGATATTACACCACTGAGCAGCCTGAACAAACGTCAAGTGCGTCAGCTGGCTGCATATTTGAACGTGCCACAGGCCATTTTGGACAAGGCTCCATCAGCAGGACTCTGGGAAGGCCAGACCGATGAAGATGAACTGGGCATTTCGTATGAAGCGAACAGTGACTATTTGGAAGGCAAACAGATTGATCCGGCTGCACAAGAGCGTCTTGAAGCATTCTACACACGTACCCATCACAAACGTAATGCCATTCCTGGCATCTAATATGGATCGCAAGCATGCCATGATATGATATGGACAATGAAAGCATCTGAACAGCAAAGAGTCACTGCATAAGGCAGCGACTCTTTTTGTTATGCAAGATTAGTTAATCCAAGTTGCGATCTGGCGAAGTGTTTCTGCGATCGCCTGCTCAAGCTGAGGCGTCGATTCCTTGAATGGATGCACAGTATTAAAGGTATGATTTCCTCCGGGAATCTGATGCCACGGGATATCCGGACGAGCCTGAACCAGTGCGGCCGAGCCGTCACGCAACCGTTTGCCATCCTCTGTTCCCTGAATAAGTGCTACGCGAAGAGGGGAAGAAGCCAAACGATCAATGATGGCGTAACGATCCTTATGCTTGTCCAGGTCTTCCAGAATGGAAACGTCCAGAGGCATCTGCTGGCCGGTTCGCCCGTTCGTGACATGGCTGCGGCCCTGTGTGCGCATTTCTTCTTTTTGCTCAGGGGTAAACAAATCCAGGTTGGTTACGCCGTTCCAGGAAAGTACGCCTGCAATCTGCTCGGGATGATCCAGCGCATACACAAGGCTTACGCCTGCACCGCGGCTATGTCCAAGTAGAAATAACGGCAGTCCGTTAAGTTCAGGCTGTGTGGACACATAGTCAAGCAGCGTTGCCAAGTCGGCAAGCTCCCGGCTGTACGTATTGACTGCAAACTTTTCAAGTTCAGAAAATTGTTCCAGATCTTCTCCAACTCCGTTGTGAGAGAAATTGAAGGTCAGGACGTGATGGTTCTCGCTTAGCTGCGATGCAGCGTAGGGGAACATGCCCCAGTCTTTGAAGCCTTTGTAACCGTGAGCCAGGACAATGATTCCTTGAGCGGGTTGCCGTGCAGTGAATATATTTCCGCGAATGACGGCATCTCCGCCAGCAGGCAGTTCAAATGCTGTGGACATATCTTATTCCTCCTAAAGTTTCATCTATTCCTGATTCATATTTTAACATAAATGGTAATGTGGACGAAGGTACTCGCATCCGTGTGCGCCTCCTGCTACAATAGAATACGTGTTCGGATAAGTTACGGATCAGATGACCGAATGGAGATCGTTTACAGCATAAAAGGTTAAGCGGGTGAAACGTTGATGATATATGGTATTGGAAACGACATACTGGAGATTGGACGCATGCGCAAGCTGTTATCAGGGTCGCACGCCGAAGCGTTTATGAAGCGAATTTTAACGCATGCAGAGCGGGAGATTGCGGATCATCGGGGAAAACGGATGGTAGAGTTTGTATCCGGCCGATTCGCAGCAAAGGAGGCAGTGTCCAAGGCGTTTGGCTGCGGCATTGGAAGCATGATGAGTTTTACCGACATTGAAGTGCTGCCTGATGCGAAAGGGCGCCCCGTTGCCACACTGTCTGATGAAGCATGGGAACGACTGCAACTGCCATACGGCAAACAGTATGATATTCATTTGAGCATTACACACCAGACGGAGCTGGCTGCGGCCTTTGCTATTGTAGAGCAGATGGGGAAGACGTTACCCGGATCTGAACAGTAACAATGTGGGAGAACGTGTGAAGAACGTAAGCATGGTAACAGGAGAGGACGGGAATATGGGTTTATTGGAACAGAAACGACATTTCAGCGTGAATTTGCTGGATTGGTATATGGTCAACAGACGGGATTTGCCGTGGCGTCGCCACAACAATCCTTATTTTACGTGGGTATCGGAGATTATGCTTCAACAGACTCGGGTGGATACGGTGATCCCGTATTTCAATCGTTTTATTGGGAATTTTCCGACTGTACAGGCTCTGGCTGAAGCACCGGAAGAAGAGGTTTTGAAAAATTGGGAGGGACTCGGATATTATTCGCGTGCCCGCAATCTTCAGGCAGCTGCCAGACAAGTCATGGAGCTGCACGGTGGGGAGATGCCGCAGGACAAGCAGGCAGTCTTTGCGTTAAAAGGGGTGGGCCCGTATACAGCCGGGGCCATTCTAAGCATTGCCTTCAACCAGCCGCAGCCAGCGGTGGATGGCAATGTGATGCGGGTCCTGTCCCGATACTTCCTCATTGATGAGGACATTATGAAGGGCAGCACCCGGGTGTTGATGGAGGAGCTCGCGGGAGAGCTCATTCCAGAAGGGCGTGCGCGTGATTTCAATCAGGCGCTGATGGAACTTGGCGCGCTGGTGTGCACGCCCAAAGCGCCGCACTGCCTGACTTGCCCGGTCATGGAGCAATGTTCCGGCCGTATCGCCGGACGGGAGCTCACGCTGCCGGTCAAGACCAAGGCGAAGCCGCCACGCCCTGAGCAGCGGCTGGTCGCCATTGTGGAGGGCCGCGGTGCTCATCGCGGCCGTGTGCTTGTGCGGCAGCGCCCAGCGACGGGCCTATTGGCCCGCATGTGGGAGCTGCCGCATGTGCTGGCGGCGCCCGCCGCAGCCGGCAAGGCGGCGGGGCCGCTGGCAGATGAGCCGGCCATGGCTTTACTGGCCGGCAGTCTGTGGGCGGAAGGCTTCGCTGCCCGCCCGGAAGGGCTGGCTACCCATGCGGAGCATGTGTTCAGCCACATTGTCTGGAGCCTGCAGGTGTACAAGTGCACCGAGCAGGACCAGAGTAACGAGCTTCCGCTGATCGCTGCGGAAGCCAGAGCCGCCTACGACGCACAGGCGGCTGCCAAGGAAGCCACTGCTCTAGCCCAAGCATCGGAGCCAGGCAACATCGATGCAGCCAACATCTCAGGCTCGCTTGATGAGCAGGGCGAGCCGTTGTCAGCATTTGCCGCAAGTAGCCCGGCGCATGATGTAATGAGTGGAAAAGGCGATGGCCTGACCTATCGCTGGATTGGTCCGGAAGATATGGACAAAATGGCATTCCCGAACATATTCCTGAAGCTGATCAGCAGTTATTTTGCGGGAGCATATGACGATGTTAATGAATAGTGAAACTATTCCATACTAACCGTCTTTGATGAGGATACTTGCTCTAAGGACTAAGTATTCTTAACTTAAAGATCGTAGCCGTAGAAGGATTACTCATAACGAAGTGCAGCAAGCAAAAGCACAAAAAAAAGCCTGATTCGGTCGCGTTGACCAAATCAGGCTTTTTTATTATGCCAGCAGTCTTATTTTGCAGAAGCGTAACGTTTGTTTACTTCGTCCCAGTTGATTACATTCCAGAAAGCACCGATGTAGTCAGGGCGTTTGTTTTGATATTTCAGGTAGTAAGCGTGCTCCCAAACATCCAGACCCAGAACCGGAGTCAGACCTTCGAAGAGAGGGCTGTCTTGGTTAGGTGTGCTAGTGATGGACAATTTGCCATCTTTACCAACTACGAGCCAAGCCCAACCTGAACCGAAACGAGTTGTAGCTGCCTTAGCGAAATCTTCTTTGAATTTGTCAAAGCCACCCAGTTCGCTATCGATTGCTGCTGCGATGTCGCCAGTAGGAGCGCCGCCGCCGTTAGGTCCGATGATTTCCCAGAACAGGCTGTGGTTAGCATGTCCGCCACCATTGTTGCGAACCGCTGTGCGGATACCTTCAGGTACGCTGTCAAGGTTAGCAATCAGATCTTCCAAGCTCTTACCTTGCAGTTCAGGAGCGCTTTCCAGAGCTGCGTTCAAGTTCGTTACGTAAGTATTGTGATGGCGATCGTGGTGGATTTCCATCGTTTGCGCATCAATATGTGGTTCCAGTGCGTCGTTAGCGTAAGGAAGTGCTGGTAATTGAAAAGTCATAGTGAAATACCTCCTGAGATTTTTGAATTTTTGTTAAGGTCAGCATTTTGCATAATTCAATTCGAATCGCTTCCGGGACAAGTTCTAGACGAATAGGTTCACTTCGATCTATATCTTGCTGAGTGAAAGTCGCTCACAGGATTTATGCAAATTGCCACAGGTACCTATGTAATAATACCCTTGTCACTAATATTAAACCGCATTCGGGCTAATTAAGCAACATTTTTGTTTATTAAGTCCCCCCAGACGTTAATCCATTCATGGGTCAGAGATAACAAACATATTTTACCCATTATGAAACTATTTATGTGATTTCAGGCGTTCAAATAGAGGGAAAGTTTAATATTCTGATGTAAACGGTTACAATTAAGCGCTTTCAAAAGAAAATGCGTGTTTTATGGAGTAAAGTATGGTTTAATTGACGAAGAAGCGGTATTTTCTCGTTTTTTGTCATTATATGAACATTGGGTTTTTGGTAAAAAGGGGAGCCCCTTTTTGTAAAACCTCATCTAAGCTAACGAAAAGGGAGATTTAAGACATGCACGTTCGTTCCTTTCAGTTGAGTGATGCAAGCCAGATGACAGAGCTTCTCCAGGTTGCACTATCGGAAGAGTGTTATGAGAACACGATGGGCCCGTTTGCCCGTCAATTGTCATGGGATTCTGACCTGATCATGGTTGCGGAAGAAGAGGGAGACCTCGTCGGCGCTTTGATCGGTACGATTGACCACAACCAGGGATGCATCTATCGTATTGCGGTCCATCCAGACTATCGTCGCCGCGGAGTCGGCAAAAAACTTGTCGAGGCCATGGAACAAAGGTTCCAGCAGCGTAAAGTCAGTCAAATATGGGTGGCGGGTGATGAGCACAACAAAGTAGCCATGCCTCTTTATGAAGCAATGGGTTATGGTGCCAATCAGATTATGAGCGCTTTCCAGAAACTTAGTATCTTGTCAAAAGCTTAGTTTGCATGGTTAAAAAGAAATATAACAGATTTTCATTTCATATTAGGCGTATCTTTCAGCGTGTAACCACGTGAGGGATATGCCTTTCTATTTATATGGGTGCTATTCACCGATTATTCCCCTTTTTTCGCCACTTCTGAACGCCATTCCATTTAACTTAATCCCTGGTTTAACTGTTTTAATCACAGTGTTATTCACCCTTCAAGTCGTGTTGGTGCTCATAACCAATTGTTTCACCTTTGCAAATGAAGTAGAATTAAAAGGATTATGATCACTCAATTTTGGTAATATCAGAACATATAAATGCGGAGCGCCAGCTTCCTGATATTTTTAAGAAAAACTTTCACTATATGCGATCTGTCTTCTTTGAAAGTATGTCGATCGACTTTTTATCACAAAATTGATAAACGAGGTGTCTCTTTGAACTCCAACAATCTTTCAACGGAGCATGTGGCTTCCAAGGAACGAAATGGTCCGGGAGTGCCTGATCAACCGGGGAAATCCTGGGGTGCAGAGCTTTGGGACTGGGTGAAAACCATAGTGATTGCTTTTGTAATCATGATGCTGTTGAACCTGTTTGTATTCAATCTTTCGATGGTCAAAGGTCAATCGATGCAGCCCACGCTGGTTGAGCGGGACCGTTTGTTTGTGAATAAAATTGTATATGATTTTGGGACGCCGTCCCGATCGGATGTCATTGTGCTTCGTGATCCAAGCGAAGGTGTGGAGAAAAAAGATTTTCTGGTCAAACGGATTGTCGGACTTCCCGGAGACACGGTTGAAGTACGGAATCATCATTTATTCGTGAATGGGGAGCAGCAAGCCGAAACGTACACGGATACGGAGGTTCAGGACCCTGATTTTGGACCAATTACGCTGAAAGCGGATCATTACTTTGTAATGGGAGATAACCGTCATGAAGGCAAGAGCAAGGATAGCCGTGTGTTTGGCAGCATTATATCCAGTGAAATTGTAGGCAGGGCGGAGTTTATTTTTTGGCCGTTCTCGGAAATTAAAAAACTGTAAAATGTTAGCAGGACAAGGACAACAACTTCACGCTGCATTTTGCGTTAAACGATATAGACTCGGTTTCTTTCTAGCTCCGGTATGTCCGACTTGTATATCGAAATCAGCGCCTGTCCTCCCACCTGAGGCGGGCGTTCACTATTTACGGAATTAGCGTGGAAGAAGAGAGGGAATAGATATGACGAGTGTACAGACCGGAGCAGCAAAGGCAGCAGCTGTATGGGAGAAGTTAAAACAAGAGATTAAGGCAGCTGCTCCCGAGATGGGTATTGATGATATAGGGTTTGCTTCGGCAGAACCATTCGTGACATTGAAATCCATTCTGGAGCAACATCGGGCGAAAGGGTTCGAGTCCGGATTTGAGGAGCCTGATATTGAGAAAAGGGTGCGTCCCGAATTGAAAGATGGAGAGCCTGCTTCACTCATTGCCATTGCCGTGGCTTATCCATCGAAGATGGTCAATCCGCCGAAGTCAGAGCCGGGTGCATACCGCGGTATTCTGGCTCGTTCCGCCTGGGGGCAGGATTATCACCAAGTCCTGCGTGCAGCAATGGACAAGCTGGTTCATTTTATACGTGAACGCGTACCTGAAGCCATGATCGAAAGTATGGTAGATACGGGGGCATTGGTGGACCGTGCTGTTTCCCAGCGAGCGGGGATTGGATTCAGTGCCAAGAACTGTGCCATTATATCGCCCAAATTCGGTTCATGGATCTTTCTTGGCGAACTGGTCACGAATATTCCGTTTCAGCCAGATAACCCAGTGACCGAGGATTGTGGTGAATGTACGAAGTGTATTGATGCCTGTCCAACAGGAGCATTGGTGGGGCCGGGACAACTGAATGCACAGCGCTGCATTTCGTTTGTGACCCAGACGAAAGGCTTCGTGGATGAAGAGTTTATGCTGAAAATTGGCAACCGTCTGTACGGTTGTGATACCTGCCAGATTGTCTGTCCGAAGAATCGGGGTAAAAACTGGGACCACCATCCCGAGTTTCATCCCGATCCGGAGATTGTAAAACCTTTGCTGATACCGCTGCTTGACATCGGTAACCGTGAATTCAAAGAGCGCTTCGGCCAAAGTTCCGCCGCTTGGCGGGGCAAGAAGCCAATCCAGCGTAACGCCGTGATTGCCTTGGGCAATTTCAAAGACAAAACCGCTGTACCGAAACTAACGGAGGTACTGAAGCGTGATCCGCGTCCCGAGCTGCGGGGAACTGCAGCTTGGGCGCTGAGCAGAATTGGAGGAGAAGACGCAATGAGAGCCATTGGGGAAGCTGCCGCTAACGAACAAGATGGGAACGTGCTAAGCATGCTGCAGAAGGCCAAGGAACGACTGAGTTCGTCCAAGACCTTACCCGATAAGCCTCAGGCAGAGCAAACGAGCAACAATAAGCCTGAGGATCAGAAGGAACAGAATAATCCGATTAACCAATTGGATGTGCAACAGCCGAATCAGAAAACAGAAGAGGCATCCGAACAGGAAAGCGGGCAAACTACGGAGCCTGCCAAACCGGAAGCTGCGGCTTGGCGACCTTCGGCCGTAACAGGCTTGCATGGTACGCCGGTATATTACGATGAAGTGCTGACACCGATTGGTACGCTTACGCTCTGTGCTACGGATAAGGGCCTGTGTCATATTGATTTCGGGGCGTTTCATGTGCGCGAAGCGCATCTGCAACAATGGGCCCGTACCTGGATTGGCGAATATCGATATGAGAAAAATGAAGAGAAGCTTAGCGAAGCTGCGAAGCAGGTACACCAGTATTTTGCAGGAGAACGAAAAGCGTTTGATCTGAAGCTCGATTTGTTTGGAACACCATTCCAGCTACAAGTATGGCAAGTCCTGTCCGATATATCTTATGGAGAGGCCTCAACACACCAACAGGTTGCGGAAATCATCGGCAGGCCCAAAGCTGTTCGAGCAGTTCTGGATGCTATTAGTAAAAATCCGATTCCGATTATTATTCCCTGTCACCGCATCAGCGGTAAAGATGGAACCCTGGTGGGTTATGTAGGCGGTCTGCAAACCAAAGAGCAATTGCTCACATTGGAGCAGCAATCGTAAGAGCGGGGGACGTTCATGAAGTATGTTAACGTGGAGAGTGTGGAAGCGGGAGAGTTTCTGGGCAAAACCATATATTCCGGTAACGGTACGGTAATGCTGTCTGCCGGAGTCCAACTCACCGTATTTATGGTTAATACGCTGAAGCGTATTGGCGTGACCATGCTATACATCCAGGATGAAGCTTATAAAGATGTGGATACAGAAGACATTCTGGATGAAGCCACGAAAAAGGCAGTTATTAATGAAATGAGTGTAACGCTTGAATCTATCCGTTCCGGGAAGGATTGGAGCCCAAAAAAGGTCGCCATCAGCATAGACAAACTCCTGAACGATGTTCTGAACGGGCGTGAACTGCTTGTCCAGCTCACAGATATTCGGACCAAAGATAACGCACAGTATGTTCACGCCATGAATGTATGTTTGCTGTCTTCTGTCATTGGTCTGAATCTGGGGCTTAACTATGTGCAGCTCAAGGATCTGGCTGTCGGAGCCCTATTGCATGACATCGGCAAAGTAGGGGAGCCACCAGGCAGCGGTTCCGCAGCGAATTCTTCCCTGCATCACACGTGGAGAGGGTTCGAGTTGATCAAGTCCAAACGGGAGTTCAATCTGCTTGTGGCACATACAGCTCTGCAGCATCATGAGCATGTGGATGGCACGGGACTGCCGAGAGGTGTCAAGGGAAAAGACATTCATCTGTTCGCTAGAATCGTCAGTGCAGCTAACACGTATGATAATCTGATCAATGGCCTATCGGGTAGAAGTATGCTGCCACATGAAGCTTGTGAAGAGATGATGGCGATGTCTGGCACGAAGCTGGATTGTGACATTCTGATAGAATTCAACCGGAGTGTGTCCGTTTATCCGAATGGAACAGCAGTTCGATTGTCTACCAAAGAGACCGGTGTCATTGTACGTCAGCACCGGGGTTTGCCCGGCAGGCCGGTCATTCGGGTTGCGCGTGGCAGTACACGTTATGATCTGGATGTGATTGAAGTGGATCTGGCTCAGCATACAACCGTTTTCATAGAGGCGGTACTGATGTAACTTATTCGGATGTTACTGAGAGATTTGCTGAATGTTTTCTATCTGTTTTCTGGATGTTAAATTCAGCAGTTAGCTGGAAAATCCGTTTGCTCAAGGCGTGCGGAAATGCTATGATAACTTTCAGGAAATCCGGTGCGTGTCATGTTTGCATCTTGAGCGTATAACATCATGTGTTGACACGGATCATCAGGCTTTTTAGATTGCATACAGAGGTGTCTAAGAGATGGAAATAGCAATACCGATTATTACATTGATTGTTGGTCTGGTCGGAGGATTTTTCATTGGGGTATACTACTTGCGGAAACAGCTTGAGAAAATGCAAAGTGATCCCGACATGCTCCAGAAGATGGCGAAGCAAATGGGTTATAACCTGAATGGCAAGCAGATGCAGCGCGCCCAGCAGATGATGAAGAACCAGCAGCCTGGTGCGAAGATGCCTCAGCCGCAACAACATCCTGCGCGTAAAAACTCGGGCCGCCGAAAATAATAGCTGTGAGCGAGCATTTTGCATAATGCTGAAGTGAATAGCTGCTTGCAGCATGTGGTTCGAAAGGAGGCGTTCGGCAGTGGCTGGCGTTAAAGATTATTTGAATTCAAAAGTATCCGACAATCGGGAGAAGATCGAGTATCACATTGAGCAGATCTTGCAATTGATCGGTGAGGATAGTACGCGGGAAGGGCTGCTAGAAACGCCTGCACGCGTAACCCGGATGTATGAAGAGATTTTTGGTGGGTATGAAGTGGACCCGCGCGATGTACTTGGTGTTACGTTTGACGAGAATCATGAAGAATTGGTCATTGTGAAGGACATTGTCTATTACAGCCAATGTGAACACCATATGGCGCCTTTCTTCGGCAAGGTGCACATTGGATATGTACCTAGTGGCAAAATTGTGGGATTGAGCAAAATGGCCCGTCTGGTGGAGGCAGTTACCCGCCGCCTGCAGGTTCAAGAGCGAATTACCTCTCAGATTGCCGATATTCTGACTGAAGCGGTAGAGCCGAACGGTGTCATGGTTGTCGTGGAAGGTGAGCACTTGTGCATGTGTTCCCGCGGCGTGAAGAAGCCGGGCAGTAAGACGGTAACGTCTGCCGTACGTGGTTCTTTCCGTGACAATCCGGCACAGCGTGCCGAGTTCCTGTCGCTGATGAAAGATTAAGTTCGGCTCATTCCACTCATTGGACAGGCCAGAAGCATTGAATCCTTTGGCACCATCATGTTGTTTCCAGTCGGCAATTTGCTGGATCTGAAATGGCAGGATACATGCTTGTGCCAATGGAAGTTTTCATAAATAAGCCGTGTTCCCTGGGGAACCGGCTTATTTATATATTACTTTTGCATTCACACAAGGGGATACTTAAGGATCACGCAATTACTTCAATTCATCCAGATTAGTTTAGTCGGAGGCTATCATACATGAGTGTACCGTCCAATTCAGATCAACCCGGATCGCCGGGAGCAGAGCAGCAGATGCAGCTGGATCATTCTTTGCGTCTACAGATTTGGGAGACACCGCTGCTGCGGCACGGGAGCAGTGTACTTGAAGCATTTGCTTGGGAAGAAGTCATGTGCCGCCGGGTGGGAGAAGGTCAGTTGCCTGTTGCTCACATTTGGCGGCATCCAGATGCCTTTGTAGCAGGGCTGCGGGATCGGAGGCTGCCTCAGGCAGTAGAAGCGATGGAACGCATTAGAAGCCAGGGAACGGCGGTCTGCGTTCGTCCATCGGGTGGTGCAGCAGTTCCCCTGAATCCAGGGGTGGTTAACGTGTCATTAATTCTGCCTAACCCGGGACGTGCCATCAATATTCACGATGATTTTCGGGAGATGGCCTCACTGATCGCTGAATCGCTAATACCATGGTCGAGTCAGGCACGTACGGGTGAGATCGAAGGCGCCTTCTGTCCAGGTGATTATGATGTCAGTGTGGGTGGACTGAAATTCTGTGGCATTGCCCAGCGCAGACAGGCCAAGGCTTATATCATTACTGCTTTTATCATCGTGGAAGGACAAGGAGACCAACTGGCAGCAGACGTGCGTAAGTTCTATCAGGACGCATCAGACGGTGCCAACGAAGGATATCCGGATGTCCGGCCTGGAACGATGGCAAGTTTGCAGGAACTTGCAGGTGTCCCTTCTGCTGCAGCGTATACAGCCTCGTTGGTACGTACACTGCGTCAGCGTTTTCCCTTGGCGGAGACGAGCCGAGTGTTGACCGTGGATCGGGAAGCCGTCAAACTGACGGCTGAGCAGATGAAACTGCGTTACGATTAGGTTTAGAAGCTTGGACTTGGAATTGGGTAATAGAGATGATATGATGTGATTTCGGAAGGAGAGTGTCTACATGGAAACTTTAAGATATACGTACTTATATGAGGTTATTTCCACAGGCGAAAAGTCTGAATTTAGCCAAATGGCTACAAGCAAGGAAGAAGCAGCTGCCCTGATCGTTGCGCGTATCGCTGATCTTGAATTTACAGGTGAAGAAGATATCAAGCTGGGCGATCTGATCGCAATTAGCAAACAGGTTGGCGACAACTATGTTGCATGTGAAGGCTGCGCCTCTTAATGGCTTGAGGTCCATAGATTATCCTATTACAAGCAAGTCTTCTTGATTCAGGAGGCTTGCTTTTTTTTTGCGATCTAAGAGATATCTTTCAGTCTGTAAGCTGGAGATATCTCTTTTTCGCATCATTCCAATCCTAATCTCAGTAAGGCGGCCATAACAGCTTGCGCGCAGTTTCGTAACGTTCCGCCACAGCTGGCCAGTACACAACCTTCCACCAATCCTCGATATATTTTTTGCGTTCATTCTGGTGTTTCAGATAGTAGGCATGTTCCCATACATCAAGCGGCAGGAGAGGCACGATGTCGGACTGAGATAAGTTCTGGTGTTTCTCCGCCTGCAAAATTTCCAATCTGTGCGCCCGCGGGCTCCAGACCAGCATGGCCCAGCCGCTGCCTTCTACTTTGTTGGCGGCTTCGGTGAATTGATTCTTGAACGCTTCATAGCTGCCAAAATCCCGCTTGATCTGCTCTGCGAGCATACCGGAAGGCTTGCCTCCACCTTTGGGGTTCATGATCGTCCAGAAGATCGTATGCAGGTAATGGCCTGCACCATTAAACGCGAGTTCACGTTCCCAATGTTTGACGAGTTCAAAATTATTCTTTTTCCGTGATTCTGCGAGCTTTTTCTCCGCGGTGTTCAGTCCGTCCACGTAGGATTGATGGTGCTTGTCATGGTGTATGCGCATCGTCATCTCGTCGATGTGTGGTTCCAGCGCATTGTAGGCATAGGGTAGGGGTGGCAGTGTGTGTCCACCAATAGGTACAGGTTTCTCTTTGACTGGCGCTGCTGAAGAGTTGGTTGTGCCCTCTGCATTTGCATTGGGAGACTGTACAACCGCTGAAGATTGTGCCTGTACCGCTGGAGTGGGGTTATTGATTTTTTTCGCAGTATTGGACGATTCTTCTACAGCTTCACGATAGGGCTGTTCAGACACGGGCGTTGAAGCAATTAGTACGTTGGGATTAGCCGGTTGTCCCGAGGTTTGAAGAATATGTTCCAGTGAAAAAGATGGATCAGACACCAAATCTCGCAACGCTCCAGATTGTTTCAGCGTTTCAAGTACCCCCAGGAAATACTCGGATTCGCGAATGAAATGCAGAATAACGACTTTGGCAATCGGCCCATTCTGCACAGCAGTACTTTGCTCCAGCAGGACATACAGCTGTCTAATGAACTCCCGCGATTGTGAGCAGGCAGCAGCCACGAGCTGTTCAATACAGCGTATGATGTAGGGGGCAGGGGGCTGGGTTCCCGGTAGTATTTGCTTCAACAGCTGATTCGCGACTCTTTCGCTATTCTCAAAGATCGCTTCCCATTCCGCAAGCCATTTGACATAGGAGGGTTCAAGCTCAGGAACTAGTGCACGGATGACAATGGTATGTTCCTTCTCTTGCTCTTTCCAGAAACGGACTTCTTCGAGTACCCGCAGAGGTAGCAGATGCCCATATCCATACCAATTCATAAGCGGTAAACCTCCGTTCAGATGAATTCAAATTCAGATCCAGCAGCACAAAAAAAATTGGATCACCAGGTTCGCTCAATTTGTAATATACAAGCTAGAGCTGTCTTTAATTACGTCCCAAAAGTATATTCTCCAGGCATGTTGTCCTATGTGTACACAAAAAAAGAGCCCCATAGGGCTCTTGAATTATCGGATTTTCACGATTCTCCGGTATTGGTATTTTCCACATCATCGCTGCTCGTCTTAGTCACATGACTCAGGAACGTGGAGACACGGCGCAGATATTCCTTCGGATGCTCTCGGAAGATCAGCTCATGATGCGCACCGTCCACAATCCATTCATCGGAATTCGGATTGGTTTGGTTGCCGGCAAGCAGCTCCGCAATCGGGTAAGGAGCTTTCTCATCCTCGGTACCATGGATGAAGAAAATTGGGAAAGGATAATCTTCTTTTTTTACTTCTTGATACGGAATTTGCTGCAATCCGGTCCCGTTCAGAATCGGGAACAGCAGGTTCATAATCTCCAGCGTAGGCTGCCGCGGAAGATCAATCTGATTATGGATGTTGTGATACAGCGTATCCGGCTCAAGCAGGAACGTGCTGTCCAGAATCATAGCATCCACATCTTTGGTAATAAGCCCAGTCTGCAGGGCTGTACCTGCACCCATGGAGAAACCCCATACGACAAGCTCCTGAGCTCCGCGCTGCTTCGCAAACTGGATTGCACCAAGCAGCTGCTGGGACTCGGCTTTGCCGCCTGTGGCGACAGCTTTGTTCACCTGTGAAGCGAAACCGTAATCGAACATCACCACATTGAAGCCGAGTTGGTGAGCATAATGGGCCAGGTCATACATCGGTACCCAGGTCTCTTCACGATTCGCACCATATCCATGGCTGAATATGATGGTTTTATTTGCATTATCGTCAGCTGGAATATACCAACCCTGCATCGTTCGACTGCCGTCTGCTGCCGGGAACGTGATGTCTTGATACTTCATGTTCTTCGCCTGCATGGGATTAGAGAATACAGGCGCTACAGTTGGATTGGATAATACCCAAGCAATATAACCGTGTAGTGCAATGAAACAAAAGAGCAGAAAAAATATAACGGAGAGCAACAACGCCACGACAATATGTTTGAACCGGATCAGCCTCGGTGATAACGAAGAAGGCAGATCTGACACTTTCGTTTGCAGCGGGGCTTCGCTCTGGGATGTCGGATACATGATTGCCCCTCCTTTAAAAATCAAATGAAGATAACAACGAGACGAACAGAGCGGATAAATGATTTTTCTGACTACTTATGAAGCGAAATTTTAATTTAATATATCTTTATCGTATGTTCCAATATAGTCAAAGTCAATTGATTGAGGCCATTTGTTACGCAATTGTTATATAGTTTTGAAGATATATGGGTAACATTTCCTTAGGGTGCAAAATGCAGGGGATTCTAATTTATAAAAAGAAAATATTTACAAATATCCCTATTCCAAATGGCGCTTTTTGGTTTACAGATGAGACCGTTTCTCATATAATTTATGTAACCAAGTTTCATGTGATGAAACATGAGGAGGGCAACTTGCCATGGAAGACCGAAAGTTAACCGTCCGGGCTGTAGAACGGGCGCTGGATATATTATTGTGTTTTACAACCCGCAGTGATCTGGGACTCACGGAAATTGCCAGCCAGATCGGTCTGCACAAAAGTACAGTCCATCGTCTGATGGCTACTTTGGAGGACAAGGGGTTCGTGATCCGGGATGCAGCCACCGAGAAGTACCGGCTTGGTATACGCATCTGGGAACTGTCTGCCCATATGTCTCGCAGCGATGATCCGGCTATTCTGCTCCTTCCTGCAATGGAGAGGCTGAGGGATCGACTGGGTGAAACCGTGAGCTTATATCTGCGTGATGGCAGTGAGCGGATTCGGATTCAAGCTGTTCAGAGTGATCAGGCGATTCGTCGTGTAGCTCCGGTGGGCGTCAGACTTCCGCTATCCGTGGGAGCGTCTAGCAAAGTGCTGATGGCTTTTGCCACCGAAGAGGACCGCGAAGATCTGATGAATGGACCGGAGTGGCCGGTATTTATCGATCCCAAAGTATATTTGGCACAGATGAAAGACATTCTGGAATATGGCTACGCAACAAGTTATGAGGAACGTGAACCAGGAGCCGCGGCAGTATCTGTTCCCATCATGGATCGGAAAGGCAACATCGCTGCTGCTCTTTCAGTATCCGGGCCTGTTAGTCGCCTCTCGCAGGAGACGTTGCATGAATACGCACCTGTGTTGAAGGAAGCTGCTACACAGATGGGACTTATGTTATCCTGATTATATTTTCTGGAATTTAAAGGTTGTTTTTATGATTCGGTTGCGCTACTCTGTAATGGACGGCCCAGCAGGGTCAGCATAATTGAATATCAATCTGCAGCTTAGATGCTGCAACTTGTTAACGTTACTAGGGGAGTCTGAATTGTCCGGACTGAGACGGAATCGCATGAGATTCCGGACCCTTTGCACCTGATCTGGATCATACCAGCGTAGGGAAGTAATCGGCGATACGACCACGAACACCATATGATGTGACTTATGGATGGACTCCGTTATGGAGCCTGAATAAGGTTCGTTATTGGTGATGGACAAAAGCCGGTTCCCTTGGGAACCGGCTTTTTTTATACAGTAAACAGGCAGAAGCCAGTGTCAGAGCTGCTTTTGGATAAAGAGCTGGGAGCCATTGGCGAGCATTGGGGTGCATATCTTTTGCCTCGAATGTCTGTATTACTTGAAGTGTATGTCCCTGTTTTCTGTCGTATGGTTGCTCTTTCTTTTTCTATGTTGTGGATGATTTTGGGACCCGTGCGCAAGCATTACAATCCAGGCAATCACCAATGAGGAGGAGACAAGAGCGATGAGCACAGGAAACCGAACGATGGGACAGGACAAGCAGGATCAGCAGTTGGCAGAGGAAAAAGGTACGACAGGACGGGTTCAGCCCTTCCCGGGCAGCCGCAAAGTATACATTCATGGCTCACGACCGGATATTGCTGTACCGGAGCGTGAAATTGCCCTCCATGACACCAATACTCCCCAAGGAGTGGAGCATAACGAACCGCTGCGTGTCTATGATACGAGCGGGCCCATGACTGATCCCGGATTTCATGCCGATATCCGGGCAGGTCTGCCAGCGCTGCGTACCCGCTGGATTACGGAGCGAGAAGATGTTGAAGCCTACCAGGGAAGAACGGTAAAACCGGAGGATAACGGATTGAAAGCTGGAGGAAAGCGAGCTGGAGCCGAGGAGTATCCGGGCTTGCGCGGTAAACCATTACGAGGACAGGCAGGGCGCAGCGTGACCCAGATGCATTATGCACGGCAGGGGATGATCACGCCGGAGATGGAGTTCGCCGCCATTCGTGAGGGTGTGGAACCGGAGTTTGTGCGGCAGGAGCTGGCGAGTGGCAGGGCCATCCTGCCGTCAAACATCAATCACCCGGAGAGTGAGCCGATGCTGATCGGACGTCATTTTCATGTGAAGATCAATGCTAACATCGGAAACTCGGCGGTATCTTCCTCCATCGAGGAAGAGGTGGAGAAGATGACTTGGGCGGTACGCTGGGGATCGGATACGGTGATGGATCTTTCTACAGGCAAGGACATTCATACGACCCGCGAATGGATCATCCGCAATTCACCTGTACCGATTGGAACAGTACCGCTCTATCAGGCGCTGGAGAAGGTCAATGGGGAAGCCGAAGCACTGACCTGGGAGTTGTATCGTGACACGCTCATAGAGCAGGCAGAGCAGGGTGTGGACTACTTTACGATCCATGCAGGCGTGCTGCTGCGTTATATTCCGCTGACAGCCAAACGTATGACGGGCATTGTGTCACGGGGCGGGTCCATCATGGCAGCATGGTGCCTTGCGCATCATCAGGAGAATTTTTTGTATACCCATTTTGAAGAAATCTGCGAGATTATGAAAAGGTATGACGTGGCATTTTCTCTCGGAGATGGACTGCGCCCAGGAAGCATCTACGATGCCAATGATGAAGCCCAGATGGCGGAACTGGCTACACTTGGTGAACTAACACAAATCGCCTGGAAGCATGATGTGCAGGTGATGATTGAAGGTCCGGGGCATGTGCCGATGCACAAGATCAAGGAGAATGTTGATCTTCAAATGGAGATTTGCAAGGAGGCGCCTTTCTATACGCTGGGACCGCTGACGACCGATATTGCACCAGGATATGACCATATTACCTCGGCAATTGGAGCAGCGATGATCGGCTGGTTCGGTACGTCGATGCTCTGTTATGTTACGCCAAAAGAACATCTGGGCCTGCCCAATAAGGATGATGTGCGGGAAGGGGTTATCGCTTACAAGATCGCTGCTCATGCCGCTGATCTGGCGAAAGGTCACCCACGTGCCCAGCGGCGGGACGATGCATTGTCTAAAGCGCGGTTTGAGTTCCGCTGGCGGGATCAGTTCAACCTGTCTCTGGACCCGGAACGTGCGCTATCCTATCATGATGAGACGTTGCCAGCCGAAGGGGCCAAGGAAGCCCATTTCTGCTCCATGTGCGGACCGAAATTTTGCAGCATGCGCATTACGCAGGATATTCGTGCATTTGCCGCAGACAAAGGTTTGTCCGAGAATGAGGCTGTGGCCGCGGGCATGCAGGAAAAGGCTGAGGAATACCGAACCCGCCCTTAGGCGTCGTTACAGCGCAATCTGGGCGGCCTGACATAGTGAAAAGCCGTTCCTCTCTGTGATCGCGGAGAAGAGCGGCCTCTTACTTGGTATGTGGTGCGCACACTTAACTTCGAAGGACAAGGATAATGCCACAACATATTTTATCAGTTATAGGTTGATTGTCTCCCAGATGTTTAATAAAATGAATATAAGTGAAAAACAAATAAGAGTAGCCAGGCCAATGGCTACTCCTGCACAGCATTTGCGGTGGGTATTCCTCCAAGTGCAGCATAGTTCAGACGAAGTGACCCGTCAGGCCTGTCAACCTGTGGCGGGTCACTTCTTTTTACGGTCGATGTATGTCAAGAGCGCAATAATTAACATTGCGAACACGATTACGTGGTTGAAAGAGAAGTTCATAGGATCACCTCCCACCGGAGGCAACCTATTTCCCACCACAAATTGGCTGTACAAAATGATTATACCATTCGAAAGTCTCTCATTCGAGAGTCTTTTTATTTTGCTTCATGAGCTCAACACTTAACGCTGAGCCATGTTAAACTTCTTCTCCAAATACGCCGCAAGCGATGCCAGCGGGCTATAGATCAACATGCCTGTGTCTGCTGTAACCCGTGCTGCTGCGGGAGCCATGGACAGTTGAGCGGCTACTACCGTGCTACCCGGGTACTTCTCAACAAGTTGCTGTAATCCGGTGCTCACTTCCGCAAGATAGCCTTCCTTATCGCCTCGCATAATTAATTCGAATGTCCCCGGGATCAATACTGCTTCAGTCTCTATCGCTTCGATCCCGTTTCGCTGCCCATCCTCATCACCTTGCTGCAAAGAAGCCTGATTCACCCGCACCATCGTTCCTTCAATCGTTGCGGGGTTAGTAAACGCTAGGATGTACTCGCCAGGATTCTGCTGCATTTCCTGAAGTAAGGGATCATCAATACCAACCACGGGGACGGGAACATGTTTTGCCTCCTGCTCAAGTACGGCTGCAAACAGGGTACAGGTGACAAGGATGGCGTCGGCATGACAATGTGCGATCCATTGCAGCGTTTGTGATACTTTCTCATGAGTAACTGCCTCGGTGAAATCAGCATCATGTTTGAGACGATCCAGACCCGGATCGACATAATGGACAAGTTCAACCTCATAAGGAGCGAGTGCTTCTTCAATCAGTACAATATTGGAATAGTGAGCGTGAAAACAGCCAATGGTCATCATCATACTTGCCCCCTGAAATGGATTATGTCTCAATAAGTGCCGCAGATATTTAACCCATTATAGGGATATGACAATAGACTGTACATATTTAAAATACTGAGGTAACAACATTTATCGTGAAAACGCGAATAACCGTTCATCCACATATTCGCAGAGGAACGGTGCAAATCACGCAAGCGATTCTCAATTCGCTCATCATTTCATTTATCGCAAAGAAGGGGCAGCATTCTTTTTAGCCATTTTTTGTTGCAAAATTTCATGAAAGGATAGACCTTGAGTGTTCTCATTCTCCTTTTTGGGAGCAGTGGTCGCCGTGTTGCGCGGATATTGATGGTGGTACGGGATCATTTGCTGAATAGGCATGCGGATCATCTTGGTTCCTCCTTTAATGCATTTTCAAATATGCATATGTGATTATTAAATAGGTTATGTATTCCGACGGGTTATCGTCTCTGTTACGCAAATAGGTATATGTGACTTGTTAGACGAAACAGGCAACTTAAGGTGTAATTCCAATTGGATTGTAGTGATTTTACCCCGTATTCAAGAGATGTAAACGTTTTTAAGTAAATTCAGGAGGAAAGGACCGCATATGTTAGGTTTCATATGGGAGGATAGAAGCGGTTGTTAAGTGAATAGACCCAGTTTTGGGAATGCCAATTGTGTCGAAATTAAGACATATTGTCTGGTTGTATAGGTACGACTCAAGCTAGCTAACTTGGTACCATGGTCGGTTGTCGGGTGCATATTAGGGCAATTTTGGACGGGCAGACAAAGGGGAAACGCCAAAAAGCCATCAGGAAAACCTGACAGCCTAACAGCATTTTGCATAAATCCGTGAGCAGTATTCCATTGCTGAGATATAGATCAAAACGGTCCAATTGGAATTAAGAAATGACCATAATCACTTTTTTTCTTATTTTTCTTGGCGAACAGCGATATACAAGTCGACTTGTACGTTATCAGGATCGAGACTGCGCTCATCATACAATTCGAAATCTCCGGTAAACGTGCGTTCCCCCTGATTGTTCCAGGCCCACACCGCACCCCAGGCCTCACCTACGACCTCGGCCATCGGGCCCTTTCTGGAGGTGAATACCGCATATGTTGCAGGCGGCAGGTCAACGGAACTCACTCCCTCAGGCAACGCTTCATCCGGACCCACCTCATGACCCACCAGTATGGTGTATTCTCCATTTATACCATCCGTATAATCAGCGTAACAGCCATAGCGGGCAGCTTCAGGGGCAGGCTGATGATCTGAGGCGAAGTAGCTGTTCCAGAGTCCCTGAATACAGCCTTTGCCACTAATCTCAATGGCATTGGTTGTTCTGGCGGACACACCTGCAAGGCGCTTTCCTGGCAGCGTGACATATCGAGCGGGCTCTGTGGAAAGCCGATTGTCGCGAGTAGTTTGATTAAATACAACGGACTCATCCGAATTTTCTGCCCCAAATGCCACGTTCCGTTCTGAGCCGGATGCATTCCATCTTTTCAAAAAAGGAAGTTGGTTGCGCAGCATTGCCCTTGCTGACTCCTCGTCCATACCTTCCTGATTCAGGATGGCGGTGCACATTTCAATCATGCCATCCAGTGTAATATCGGGCTGCTCGAACTTGCCTTCTTTATAACAATAGATACAGTATTCGCGGGTTGTATTACCTTCCGTTTCTGTTCCGAATTGAGCAGGGGTAGTAAGTGGCATTCCGCAGCTTTGGCATATTGTGACGTTCATCATCAATTCCTCCTCGTTATGTACAGCTTGAATATAGTAGAAGTATAACGGGAGGAACTGGACACCTGTCTGTCAGGTTAGGGGCGGAGCTTTATAATTTTGCACAATTTGTTCAGCAATTCTACGAATCTCCTCTCGAATATGCAGAGGCTCCAGCACTTCGACATCCGCGCCAAACCCAAGAATGAACCCATACAACCAGTTGTCCTCCGGGAATGCGACTTGGCTGATATAATACCCCTCACCATCCGAAACGACGTTCTCTATGCCAAACCATTCCTCTGCGATGTGACGGATACGAGCATGGAATCTCAGGCTCAAGGCTACTTTATTATCTGGAGTTGCCCACTCTTGCTGCCAGGGCCTGTCCTGCAGGTTGATCGGCTTGCGTTCGAAGCTTCCTTGGGCAAGGACGACTTCTCGCATGCGGACCAGTTTGAACATGCGGAAATCGTTGCGTTCGTGACAGAATGCATAGAGGTACCAGGAATGCTTTTTGAGCACAAGAGTATGTGGATCGGTCGTTCTATGAGTTTGAGTACCTTCTGCACTACAATAGGTAAATGTAATGGGCCGCAGTTGATCCATGCCCTGTTCAATGAGCTGAAGTTTGATTTGCAGTGCTTCGGGATGCGTCCACATCGAATAATCCACAATGAAGCGGCTGGTATTGGCCTGGAAATCCTCATTTTTGGCTTCAGGCACGATGCTGCTGAGTTTCTCCATCAACAGATCCCGTGCTACATTCGTATGGGAGGTGGAGACACTGCGCAGCGCAGTGACAATGGAGGCCAGATCTTTGTCAGTTAGTACATTTCGGTCAAGCCGATAGCCCTCTGCAAGGCCAATACCACCGCTTGCACCCTGATAGGTGACGACAGGAATACCCGCCTGACCCAGCGTGTCTATATCCCGGTAGATGGTGCGGATGGATACTTCAAACGTATCGGCCAGATCCTTGGCCTGCACCCGGCCACGATTGATCAACAGCACAACAATGGCTAATAAACGGTCGAGTTTCATATATTGGATTCCCTTCAATCATTTATAAGTTGGATTCAGATATGTTATATTGTTGAGCATCACATATAGGAGTGGAATAAGCAATGAAACGTATTACGATTTTGATCGCAGATGATGAAGTTGAGATCGCTGATCTGGTTGCATTGCACTTGCAAAAAGAAGGATATCACATCATCAAGGCATTCGATGGGAAAGCGGCGGTCCAAGCCGTTCAGACACAAGCAATAGATTTGGCCATTTTGGATATTATGATGCCTGGTATGGACGGATATGAAGTGACCCGCAAAATTCGGGAGCAGTATCACCTGCCTATCATTTTTCTGAGTGCCAAAACTTCCGATATGGACAAAATCACCGGGCTCGTGATGGGCGCGGACGATTACATGACTAAACCATTTAACCCGATGGAACTGGTCGCCCGAGTCAATTCCCAACTGCGCCGTTCACTTCAATTTAGCCAGTCTGCACCGGTCCAGCGCTCCATTCTGGAGAAAGGCGGGCTTATTATCTCGCCAGATCAACATAGCGTCACCCTATACGGCAAGCCAGTAGAGTTAACACCGAAGGAGTTTGACATCCTGTATCTGCTCGCAAGTCATCCCAAACAGGTGTTCAGTGCGGAGAGCATCTTTGAACAAGTGTGGGGAGAGGCTTATTATGAGAGCGGCAATACCGTGATGGTTCATATTCGAACCCTGCGCAAGAAGCTGGGAGAAGATATAGACAAGAACAAGTTTATCAAAACGATCTGGGGTGTGGGGTACACGTTCAATGAATAAACGCAGAAGTTTTCGAACGACCATGATTCTGTTGCTTGGTTTAAGCATGCTGGCATCTGGTGCGATTACCTTTGGGGTATATAAATTGATGCAATACTATTACACCGGTGTGCGTGCGGAAGATCAGTTAGCGGAATATCGTCACTTTATGAGAAGTATAGGGGATATTTACTTTTTCCTTATCTTGTTCATACCGCTTGCGATCCTGTTTTTCTTCTGGTTTACCAAGCCGTATGTTACCTACTTCAAAAATATCTCCACAGGTATCAGGCAACTCGCGAGCGGTGATTTCCAGCACCGTGTGCAAATTTCGACGAAGGACGAGTTGGGCGCGATTGCAGAGGATATCAATCTGGCGAGTCTGAAACTGAGGGAAGCGGTAGAACGGGGAGATTTTGCGGAGAGCAGCAGGGACCAGCTGGTTGTGAACCTGGCGCATGATTTGCGTACCCCCTTAACATCAGTATTGGGTTATCTGGATCTGTTGATGAAGGATGATCAGCTGACGGAGGAGCAGGTCAGGCACTTTACAGCGATTGCTTTTACCAAATCTCAGCGTCTCGAGAAACTGATCGATGATTTGTTTGAGATTACACGAATGAACTATGGCATGTTGCCGATTGAGAAAAAGAGACTTGATCTTAGTGAACTACTAAGGCAGATGAACGAAGAGCTATACCCTGTTTTTGAAAAGAACCGCCTGGTCACCCGACTGCATATCGATGCCGAGTTAACCATTTCCGGCGATGGTGAGGTGCTTGCACGCGTGTTTGAGAACCTGTTGATTAATGCAGCACGTCACGGTACAGATGGTCTTTATGTGGATATCAATGGGCACCGTGATGCAGGACAGGTTATCATTCAGATCATGAACTATGGGGGACATATTCATCCGGATGATTTGCCTCATATTTTCGATATGTACTATACCGGAGATCGTGCGCGGACACCTCAGGAAGGTGGAACAGGTCTGGGCCTGTTTATCGCCAAAAATATTGTGGAGCAGCATAATGGTTCCATTTCGGCTCAAAGTGATATCGTACGGACCGTATTTGAAGTTCGGTTGCCAGCACTAGAATGAAGTAAAAGGCTATATAAATTGAACTAAGCATATACACGAGAACGGAGAGGACAGAAATAATCTGAAGAAGCGGACTAAAAGCTTTCTGAAGAAAGCTGCATCGGAAGCATACGCTTCGCCTTTATCCCCGGATTTTCCCCTTTGAATAAGGGAATCCAAAAAATCTGGGGATAACAGTGATCGGAAGGTTGTTCTGTCATCGGAGTGGTAAGTGTAAATATTCTTTAGTTCAATTTATATAATTTAAGAAAAACTTTAGAATTGCCCTGCTTTTTTTTAACTAGTTTTCTCTATCCTTGAATTACGAGGTAAAGGAGGAGCATGGAATGAAAAAGTGGGGATTTTTGATATGTATCATTGTACTGGGATATATCTTTTCCAAGTCACCCGCACTATTTGAGCAGAAGGAAGAGGCGAATCTGGAAGTTCAGGATACGGGTGAAATTCGTGCAGGATATACCAAAACAATTAATGTGGATATGAGGAATCAAGTACATAAAGGGAATTTATTGCTCGTCAATTCGGAGTATCCCGTTCATGCGGAAGGGATTAGAACCGACATTGTCAATTTGGCGGAACAACATGAGCTGGTCCGTGGATATGGATTGCTGGATAATAACATTATGTTGTCAAAGTACGTAGCGCAAGCATTCCAGAAGATGGTTGAAGCTGCTGGGAAAGATGATGTACGATACTTCATTATTAGCAGTGGCTATCGGGACTTTACGAAACAGGAGCAGCTTTATGAAGAAAAGGGATCGGACTATGCGCTTCCCGCGGGTCACAGTGAACATAATCTGGGCTTGTCCATGGATATCGGCTCTACTCTGGCTGCTATGAGTGAAGCACCGGAAGGAGCTTGGCTGGAAAAGAATGCATGGAAATTCGGATTCATCTTGCGTTACCCGAAGGATAAAGTGGACATCACCGGCATCCAATTCGAACCATGGCATTTCCGATATGTGGGATTGCCGCACAGCGCCATCATGTATCATAATCATCTGGTGCTGGAGCAATATCTGGAGCTGCTGCAGCAGAAAAAGAGCATTTCCGCTGAAGTCGGGGGCGAACACTATCTTGTACGTTATTACGATGCATCCAAAGATGAGACCATTAATATACCTGAGCACGGTCAATATGAGATATCGGGAGACAACATGAAGGGAGTTGTCGTGACGGTGGAGGAATAAACAACTAGAAATACATGGAGGTTCGTTTATGAAACCTAAGGAGTTCAACATGAAGATGATATGGGTCGCGGCATTGATCGTCTATCTGTATCTGCTAACCAAGCTGATATTATTCAAGGGGCATACGGTGGATTGGGACATCGTGAGGGTTCAACTTATCGCGATCGCGCATCAGCCGGATCTGATTCATACGCGAACCGTTAACCTGACGCCATTTCAGGAAATCTCAAGAGACTGGCATAGCCTGTCGTTACATCGTCCAGGTACCGCAATTCATCTGTTGGGCAATGTCATGGCCTTTATCCCACTGGGTATTTTCATTCCAGTGCTGATGGGGAACAAGCTGTTGTCAGGGGCCAAGGTACTCGTACTTTCCTTGCTCTTAAGTTTTGCGTTTGAAGCGACACAGCTATTGACGGGCATGGGCATATTCGACGTGGATGATCTTATGTTGAACACCTTTGGTGGAATGATTGGTTATGTTCTGTATACCATGCTTATCAGCATGAAACGAATGATTGTGGGAGGAACAGCTCGCACCGCGAAAAAAGAGTATAATTCCAATCAGAGTCGGGTGTAAGTAGGGAAGCGCACATGCAATCTCTCGATCAAGCTTCACTTTACATTGGATATTAAAAGGAAGTGTAGAGGCGTTACACAGCCTTTGTCATATTAATAAGAGATGCTCCCCATCGCGTGTTGAGTACATGGTGGGAAGTTTTTATATCTGCCAGATAGGTTTAAGTAAGTTAAAACAAATAATGATGCGGTTTGCGAGTTGAATCGCTAATGGAGTAGAGTAGAGGTGATACATTCAGTAATCCACATCCTTACAAGGAGGACATATATTGTATTCATTGGCTAAACAACTCGCAGGAAGAATGAAAGGGATCATGGACATTGAAAGTGAAATTGCTGAAGCTGAGCGTAATCAGCAAGGTGAAGAATTTGTGTGTGATTTAGAACAGAAAAGATCCGATTTGATAAAAACCTGTACACGTGATGAGTTACTGGTCATAACAACCGTGATGGAGGTAGGGCAATCAGAGAGAGGATATCGACACTATTTTGACTCGGATAACGTTGAGCTTATTTACCTACCCATTGAGTTGAATGAGCATGAACTGATGAAGAAATACTCTCACTTTCTGGTACATAAAACAAAACAAGAAATAGCAGATAGAATTCAATTTCATACACTCGTCTCGTCATTTCTAAAAGAAGGTATGGAAATCTTAAAACTTTAAACTGCTATCAAATTAGGATCTAGGAGGTCTGCTAGATGATAATGAAGATTTCATACTTTACGCCAGATGGTTTCTATTATTATGTTCCCGATCAATATGCAGAGCAGATGAATAAGTGGAGAGGGGAGTTTTCTGATTTTTTGCAGAGTATAGAAGGGAAACATCCATTCACCCAATATACCGAATATATTGATCATGAGGGTAAGAAAGAATATGGTGTTTTTGTACGTTGCTACGGTGGGGATGATTTTGCAGACTGGATCAACGTGGAGAAATTAAACTGTAGAGGTGTATATCGCATTCCTGCGCCACCTGATGATTCGGAAGTTGGATTGAAGATTGATTTTTAAACATATATCGATTATTAAAAATGGCAAAATCAAAAAGCTCCCCGTCACCGTGCAGAGCGCACGTGGCGGGGAGCTTTTCTGTATAACTTAATTGCATTAAATATAAAGGCAATTAAGATTTTTTCATCATTTGACGCAATACGGTTTGCAGGATACCACCGTTATGGTAGTAGTCCACGTCCACCATGCTGTCCAGACGAGCGATGACAGGGAAGTCAAACTTGGTGCCGTCCTCACGAGTTACGGTAACCGTCAGTTCTTGTCCCGGTTTCACATCATTGCTCAGACCTGTGATGTCATACGTTTCACGACCGTTCAGACCAAGGCTTTTCCAGCCGTGACCTTCCTGGAATTGCAGTGGCATTACGCCCATGCCCACCAGGTTACTGCGGTGAATACGCTCAAAGCTTTCAGCGATAACGGCTTTGACGCCAAGCAGGAATGTTCCTTTTGCCGCCCAGTCACGCGAGCTTCCTGTACCATACTCTTTACCTGCGATAACGATCAGGTTCTGTCCTTCGTCCTGATACTTCATAGAAGCATCGTAGATGGACATTTCTTCGTCCGTTGGCAGGTATTTCGTAATGCCACCCTCAGTACCTGGAGCCACTTGGTTACGAATACGAATGTTGGCAAATGTACCACGCATCATGACTTCATGGTTACCACGACGGGAGCCGTAAGAGTTGAAGTCTTTGCGTTCTACGCCATGCTCTTTCAGGTACAGTCCAGCCGGACTGGATGGTGCGATATTACCCGCTGGCGAGATGTGATCCGTTGTTACGGAATCAGCAAGCAATGCCATAACACGTGCGGAACGAATATCTGCGATATCAGTTAACTTGTCGCCAAGCTCCTGGAAGAATGGTGGATTCTGAATGTACGTGGAGTTTGGATCCCACTCATACAATTCGCCTTCCGGTACAGGGATCGTATTCCAACGTTCGTTAGCTGTAAATACGTTCTCGTATTTGTTGCGGAACATCTGTGCGTTCAGCGAGCTAGCGATGGTATCCTTGATTTCCTCAGAGGTAGGCCAGAGGTCTTTCAGGAATACAGGCTCGTTGTTGGTATCATAACCGATTGGATCGGTTGCAAAATCAATATTAACGGTACCCGCGAGAGCATACGCCACAACGAGTGGCGGAGAAGCCAGATAGTTGGCTTTGACCTGCGCGTGCACACGACCTTCAAAGTTACGGTTACCGGACAATACAGCCGCTACCGTCAAATCGTTCTCGGAGATTGCTTCGCTTACTTCGTCTGGCAGTGGGCCAGAGTTACCGATGCAAGTTGCGCAACCATAGCCGGCAACGTTGAATCCGAGTTTGTCTAGATATTCGATCAGACCTGCTTTTTCCAGATACTCGGTAACAACGAGGGAACCTGGAGTCAAGCTGCTTTTCACGTAGCCAGGCTTAGTCAGACCACGTTCAACGGCTTTTTTCGCAAGCAGACCCGCTCCGACCATAACGCTAGGGTTGGATGTGTTGGTGCAGCTTGTGATTGCCGCGATAACGACAGCACCAGCAGTCAGTTCACTAGTGGAACCGTTCGGGTGTTTCAGAGGTACTTTTTCTGCAATTTTTTCGTCGCTCAGTCCGTAACCGCCTTTGTCGATCGGCGTACGGATGATACTGTTGAAGCTATCCTTCATTTGAGTCAACTCGATGCGATCTTGTGGACGCTTAGGTCCCGCGAGACTTGGTACAACGGATGCCAGGTCAAGTTCGATCACATCTGTAAATTCAGGATCAACCGTATCAGCAGTACGGAACATGTTCTGAGCTTTGTAATAAGCTTCAACCAGATCCACCTGTTCGTCGGTACGGCCGGTATTACGCATATAGTTCAGTGTTTCGCTATCAACAGGGAAGAAACCAATTGTTGCGCCGTACTCTGGTGCCATGTTGGCTACCGTTGCACGGTCAGCCAGGCTGATGTTGCTAAGACCCGGTCCGTAGAACTCGACAAATTTACCGACAACGCCTTTTTTACGCAGCATTTGAGTAACTGTGAGTGCCAGATCCGTTGCCGTTGAGCCTTCGCTCAGGCTGCCTGTCAATTTGAAACCGATAACGTCCGGTGTTACAAAATAAAGCGGTTGGCCCAGCATACCTGCTTCAGCCTCGATCCCGCCAACACCCCAACCAACAACGCCGAGTCCGTTGATCATGGTGGTGTGGGAGTCCGTTCCTACCAGGGAATCCGGGAATACAACGGTTTCTCCGTCAATCGTTTTGGTTGCAGCCACGGAAGCCAAGTACTCCAGGTTGACCTGGTGAACAATCCCTGTGGATGGTGGAACTGCACGGAAGTTGTTGAATGCCGTTTGCGCCCAGCGCAAGAAACGGTAACGCTCTTCGTTACGCTCGAACTCAACCTTGATGTTGTAGTCGAGTGCATCGTTCGTTCCGAACGCATCAACCATAACGGAGTGGTCGATAACGAGATCGACGGGTACGAGTGGGTTGATCTGTTTTGGATCGCCACCTGCTTTTTTCACGGTATCGCGCATTGCTGCAAGGTCAACGACCACGGGTACACCAGTGAAATCCTGCAGAACGATACGTGCAGGGATAAATGGAATTTCCTTGTTATTGTCACGGCCTTCTGCCCAGCCGGTCAGTTGTTTTACATGTTCTTCGGTAATAGCACGTCCGTCGAATTGACGAATAGCTGCTTCGAGCAGCACTTTAATGGAGAAAGGAAGCTTGGAAAGGTCGCCGTAGCCGCCTTCCTGAAGAGCATCTAAACTGTAGTAGCGATAAGACTTGCCTCCGACCTCAAGACTGCGGGCCGCGGAGAAATGATTCTTGGCTGACATACATGTACCTCCTTAAAATGTGTCGGTGAGATGAAGAAAACGTTCATTTAGGTGAAGAACAGGCCTTCATCGTTCCGTGTCCTTGTTCGTTAGTTTCATCAGGTGAAACGTAATTTCATAATCGTAACTTTAGTTTTAAGTATACCGTTTTCAACTCCGTACGTAAAGGGCTTTTTGCCCGTCCAGCCAAGCTATTGAGAGTTTGAATGCGTTCTCAAGTAAAGGGAAAGGACACGATCTCTTCCGTACGCATTATCCCCGATAATCAGGCTTCAAAACAGAACCAGACACATACAACCGAAATTCTCTCATATAAATAAAAAGAGTTTTCATGCAATGGATAATTCCCGACAGAACTCATGCCAAAGGGGGACACAGGCTTGGAACGCGAATGGAAGAGTGCCTTATATACCTACGTGAACCAGTATAATCGCTGTGAGATCGACTACCGTCCACAGACAAGCGAACGGATTGTCACCGATCCGGAATTTGTGCTGGAACGGGGGGAGCGGATGGCCAGACTGGACCAATGGTACCGCAAGCGGCGGGCCGTGCCTCTTCGCAGTGAGACCAGCGCCAAGCTTGTGCGGACACTTATGGATGGGGTAGATGAATCGGTGGTAGATGTGCAATTATACAGCAGGCTGTTCTATGAGAAGAGCGGTTTGACCCATCGGGAAGACCGGATTGAGCGAGAACGCCTGACCTTTCTTAGACAAGGTGGAGTTTGGACCATTGCACGTGTGGAACGTGAAGTGCCGGAGCGTCGCCCGGTAGGAGAAGGTCGTCCTTTTCAACAAGCCGATTTTGTACAGGCGATGAATCGGCCACTGCTTAACCGAGAAGTACTGGGACAGGGTAGGAGATCGAGGCAGCAGTTGTATCGCAGGGATCTGGCTGTCGCCTACGCGGATCGGTGGTGGAATGCGGGAAACCCGGCATTTGAGGAATTCGAAGTAGATTGCACCAATTATGTGTCCCAATGTCTCTTTGCAGGGGAAGCACCCATCCACTATACTGGTAAAAGAGAAGCAGGTTGGTGGTACAAAGGCTATGTAAATGGCTCTGAAATGTGGAGTTACAGCTGGGCCGTGTCCAATAGTCTGGAGCGTTATTTATCCGGCAGCAGCTGGGGATTGTCAGCAACTGAAGTGGATCGTCCAGAGCAGCTAATGCTCGGAGATGTAATCCTCTACGACTGGGACGGGGACGGCAGGTTTCAGCACAGTACCGTTGTGACCGCTTTTGATGCGGGGGGCATGCCGCTTGTGAACGCACACACGGTCAGCAGCCGCCACCGTTTTTGGGATTACCGGGATTCTTACGCTTGGAACGAGCGGACGGTGTACCGGCTTTTTCACATTGCAGATGAGTTTTGATGGTCAAAGATTTTACGGGATTCGGTGACGTGGACATCCGGTTCCGTGTAAAATAAGTCTAGATAACAGAATAAAAGTGGTGCTGAACATGCAGACATGGCAGCATCATTGCACAGATAATCGGAGGTTACACATGAGTATGGATAAATTAACAGTAGGCGTCGTTTACGGCGGAAAGTCAGGCGAGCATGAGGTGTCGCTGCAAACGGCGTTTGCTGTAACGAACGCATTTGATTATGAGAAGTATGAACTGGTTCCTTTTTATATCTCCAAACAGGGGACGTGGAAAAAAGGATCTGTCATGCACGCGCCATTCGCGCAGATTGAAGATTTGAAGCTGGAGCAGGCGGCGGGCGGAACCCAGGAAGCACTGAACGCGCTGTTCGGCCGTTTATATGGCGGAGAAGAGGCGATGGACGTCATGTTCCCGCTGTTGCACGGTACGTTTGGTGAGGATGGCACGATTCAAGGGATGTTCGAGATGGCGGATATGCCTTATGTTGGCGCAGGTGTACTGGCTTCGGCAGGCGGTATGGACAAAGTGGTGATGAAGAAACTGTTCGCGCAGGCCGGAATTGACCAATGTGCCTTTACGTACTTTAACGCTACTCAATGGAAGCAGACTGAACATGAAATGATCTTGCAGGTGGAAGATCAACTGGGCTATCCGTGTTTCATTAAGCCAGCCAATCTCGGTTCAAGCGTAGGAATCTCGAAGGCGCGTAACCGGGATGAACTGAAGAAAGCAGTAGAGTTCGCTCTCCGTTATGATACCAAGGTAGTCATTGAGGAGTTTGTAGAGGCTCGAGAAGTTGAAGTCAGTGTGCTCGGTAATGACGAACCGATGGCTTCTGTACCAGGAGAAATCGTATCTTCCGGTGAATATTATGACTATGCAGCCAAATACATCGATGGTCAGTCTCAGATGCTGATCCCTGCTCCGCTCGACCCGGAAGCCGCAGATCGCATCCGTGAGGCCGCATTACAGGCGTTCCGTGCGATTGAAGGCAATGGCATCTCCCGTGCAGACTTCTTCATTCGCAAATCGGATGGGGCATTGCTTATTAATGAAGTAAACACCATGCCTGGTTTCACACCATACAGCATGTACCCGCTCTTGTGGCGTGAAACGGGCGTATCGTATGCCGAACTGCTGGATCGCATGATTGAGCTGGCTCTGGAACGCTACAACCGCAAGCAGGCACTGAACTACGAGAACGGCGTACAGGCATAGCCTGGGGACGACAATATAAGGAGGGGTATGAATGGGATTTCAGACCGAATTCAATTCCGTGTGCAAATTCAAGAATGAACAAGAGCTGTTCGAATTGCTTGAATACGGCCGTGGCAAAATGGTCAAACAAGGCTTTCGCGTATTTCCTACCGGACAGAAAGTCATTGCTTACACACCGGATAACGTGGCCGTAGCCATCGTAAAAATCGTAGTCTCCATTGCGGAGATTAACTTCCAGGGTCAGGAAGTGACCGAAGTGGAGATGCAATTGATCCGTAAACTGAACGAGGAAGAATCACGCATTCAGACCGCTCTCGCGGACGAGATGTTCTTTGGTGAACAGGCTCAGGGGTAGTTTGTTATACGTGAACCGGAGCGAATGGACGGATTTGTCCAAATCACGATTATGGTCACTCTTTTAGGGTAAAACTTGGTTATATAAAGTGAAGGGAAGACTGCCGGCTTCATATGCCGGGAAGGAATCCCGCCCTAATAGAGAGGAAGAAATTCATGCTCGTACGTTTTGGCTATGTGGCGATGTCTGTGCTTGTGGAGAATGCTTCACCTTCCCGGACGATGACCATGTCCAGCTTCAAGAAAATTGATGATAGGGAAGCGGCAATTCGCAAGCTGGAACGGATTGCAGCCGAGAATTTGCATAATACGTTACGTTTGCTCAGACACAACAAAGGAAGCCATATTCATGTATATCGTTTCTCTTCCAAATTAATTCCGCTGGCAACGCATGAGGATCTCAGTGATTGGGACCCGTTTCCCGCGCTTAAGCAGGATTTTGCCACGATTGGTGATTTTGTGAAGGAGAACGAGATGCGTGTGTCTTTCCACCCGGATCATTTTACGGTACTCAGCACGCCTCGTGAGGAAGTACTGCGCAACTCGATGCGCGACCTTCGTCATCATGTACGCATGCTGGATGCCATGGGGCTGAATGCCACTGCCAAGAACAATATACATATTGGTGGTGCATACGGGGACAAGCCTAGTGCAGCGCTGCGTTTTGAAGAAAATTTTCTGAAGCTGGATCGGGATATTCAGGAACGGATAACGCTCGAAAATGATGACAAAACCTTCAATGCGCCCGAGACACTTGCGGTATGTCAACGTATGGGGCTACCCATGGTGCTGGATATCCATCATCAATGGGTGAACAATGAAGGCGAACAGCCGTGGGATCTATGGCCTGATATATTGAAGACATGGGAGTCCCCGCTCGCCCAAGCAGAATCACCGGCAGACAAGCCGTTGCCGCCCAAAATTCACGTATCCAGTCCAAAGAGTGAGAAGGACCTGCGTGGTCATGCTGACGGTGTTGAGGTGGAACCATTGCTTGCTTTTTTACGTCATATTGCAGCAGATACGCTCGCCCTTGATGTGATGATTGAGGCCAAACGCAAGGATGAAGCGCTGGTGCAGTTGATGCAGAAACTAGCATTCTATCACGAAGAGGGTGTGGAGTGGGTGGACGAGTCAACGGTTATCATTCATCCGTAGCGCCAAAAGGGGCCTGGGCAACGAGAAACTTTACGACCCTCGGGGCGTATACTTTTAACAAGTATTTTAATTTTTCGTAGATTGATATAGAAAGTAGAGTGAACGCTTTGAATGAGAAGGAAAAAACACCTTATGTCGTGACAAGCAAAAGCTATACTGCCGTCGCCATTAATGCAGCTTCCAAAGCTGGAGAGTGGATCAAGAGCCGTCTCGGAACTGTGGGGGAGCCCGGAACCAAGTATTCGCCGCAGGATCTGGTTACTGAAGTGGATAAAGGCGCGGAACAGATGATCCGCCGCCTGATTCTGACGCATTTTCCCCATCATGCCATTCTGGGTGAAGAAGGCGTGGAACCAGGACCAGAAGCATCAGCGAAGGCACTGAAAGAAGCTGAGGAAGAAGAGTTTCTCTGGATTGTGGACCCGGTGGACGGAACGACGAACTTTGTACACGGTTTTCCGTTCTATTCCGTATCCATTGCTTTGGCCCATAACGGTGAGGTGATTGTGGGGGTAATCTACGATCCTTCCCGTGACGAGATGTTTGTTGCGGAAAAAGGGAAAGGCGCATATGTGCACGGAAACCGGATGCTTGTATCTGGTGAACAGGAACTGGCACAGAGTCTGATCGCGGTTGGCTTCCCGGCGGATACAACCTACGCGTTGCCGATCAATATGGCCGCTGTCCAAGCACTGGCACCGCAAGTACGCAGTCTGCGTGCAGGTGGTTCTGCTGCCCTGCATTTGGCATATGTTGCTGCGGGTCGTCTGAGCGCTTATACCGAAGTCGGACTGAAGCCTTGGGATATCGCCGCAGGTGCACTGCTAGTTGAGGAATCCGGCGGCAAGGTTACCGATACCGTGGGAACGCCTTACCAACTGTCTGTGAGCCATGTGGTTGCCAGCAATGGCAAGATTCATGATGCACTGACGGGTGTGCTGAAGGAAGCAAACGCAACAGGTCTGGAGTAAAAATTTACTGAAGGAGCGAACAACAATGGATGAATCCAAAGAACTGGAACGACGTTTGAGTGATATGCTGACTGAAGAGGACATGGAGCAGTCCGGCGATGCTGACAAACGTGAACGTCAGCTGATTCCTCCTAAGTACGAGGTGCGCATTCAGACAGAACGGGACCCGATTGTTGAAGAAACGTTGAAGTACCGGGACATGGCACGTGAGGTGGACGATCGCTATGATCGCTACCTAGAGCGGTCTGCCGGGAACAAACCGGAAATGGACACGGATGGTTCTGATTCTGGAGACGCGAAAAAATCATAGTCTTAACGAGTGAACACCTTGCTTATACTCAACGGATAACAGACTTCCCTAATTAGGGGAGTCTGTTATTTCGTGCGGATATGGAGTCCAGACGACAGCGCCCCTTTAATAATGTTAGAATAGAGTTACACGAACTTCTGTCATCGGAGTGAACAGTGTAATATGTAATTATATTTTATTTTATAGATACGAGAAAAAGGAGTGTTCTAAGAATGAAGCGTAAACGCATATGGAGAAGTACCGCCGCGGGATTAACGGCAAGTATGCTGGCAGGGATGCTGATTTTAGCATCATCCGCACAGTCTGCTCATGCTGCGGATAGCAATACGTTACCAGCTGGAAGCGTAACATCATCATTGCCTGTACAGAAAGATGCGGTAGCGGTAACCAAGGAATTCCGCCTCGTCACATTGGGGGATTCCATCACCGTAGGGTATGAGCCGAACCTGAAAGAACTGCCATATGGTTATGTAGAACGGTTGCAGGAACAAGGCCTGCTTCACGGACGTACTCAGGTGGACAACTATGGTATTGCCGGATTGAAGAGCAGTGGTTTGAAAAACTTTGCAGATGCGATTAAAGAAGGGAAAGCGCTCACTTCCGAAGCTATTCAACCGAACCTTCCTGATCCAAGAGCGGCACAAGTTGGAGCCAATATTGCTGCCATCCGGGAGAGTGTAGCTGGAGCCAATCTCGTTGCCATCACGATCGGAGGGAACGATGTATCCGAGTTGCTCGGAACAGCAGATAAGCTGAGTGATGCGGAACTGGAAGCAAAAGTGAAGGAATTGCTATCTTCCTATACAGCCAATGTTAGCGCAGTTATCAATGATATTCATGAGATTAATCCTAATGCTAAAATCGTGATCGCAGACCAGTACCAACCCATGCCTGAAGTAGCTGGCAAAGAACTCTATGCGAAACTAATGGAAGCTTCCCAAGGGTTTACTGCAACTATTGATGGAATTGCGACTGAATTTTCCGCTAAAGGGATTGATGTAAAAGTAGCCCATGTCGCCAAGGAGTTTATTGGCGGTGAAGGCACGATGACTCACATGATTAAGGACCGCGATTTCCACCCGAATCAGTTCGGATATGAAGCGATTGCCAAAGTATTTGCAGAAACGATCTGGGGCGATTATACCAAGCTGACGGCTCCTGCTGCAGGCCAACCGATGAATATCATCGTCAGTGGTAAAACGCTGGATACGCCGTACAAACCAATCATCCGCAATGGCAAAAACTTTGTGGCGATCCAGGATATCGTGAACGCCGTTGGCGCAACCACGGTATGGGATAACAAAACATCAACCGCAACGATTACATACGGAGATCGGAAGGTTGCCGTGAAGATTGGTGCAACGGCTGTTCAGGTGAATGGTGCATCCGTAGCCGTGGATACACCTGCATTCCTGAACAAGGTGGGCACAGAATCCAAAACGTATGTACCTCTCGCCATGGTGGCCGAGGGTCTTGGTTTTGATGTGCAGTATGTAGCCAAGTTAAAAACCGTTTTTGTGAATCCGTAACGTAATAAGTAAATCGTATACTATCTTATGATATCGAGCAGCCAGATTTCCTTGATCTTTTCAGGAAATCTGGCTGTTTTTGCGTATATATTCATTCCTGACCAAGGAGTCACGCCTTCGTAAATGACCTCAAATGTTGTATAAATATGACTTGTCATCTGACCATGGATGTGTAAATATGAAAATAACTTACAGTAGATCGAAAACAGTTTCGAATGACGGCACCCCTCGCAAGCCAAAGGAGCGCTTTGGATGAGAAAAATTAAGAACGCTTTCACGACATTGCCCATTCATCACAAAACCATCCTTCTCATCGGATTACTGATGTTGATCAGCTTCACGTTCTATGTATCTGTCCTGGGATATGTGTTCAGCATTTATGACCGACAAATCTATGAGAAATCCTCACAGGTGCTTAATATGTCTTCGGTAGGCATCGAGAACCAGCTGCGTGAGATCTCCAATCTATCCTTCAAGGTCATGTCCGACGAGCCTCTTCAGCAATATCTTCTTCAGCTGGATAAGGCTGAATCAGGATATGAGAAAAATGGCCTGCGCAAAAAAATTACTAACAGACTGGTGGCATATGCAGGTTCAGAGAAATACGTCTATTCCATGATCTTTATCGATAATGATAATAATATTATGGCGGCTGGAAACCGGGAAGGAATCTCGGAGAAGAAGCAGAGGGAATTGGTTTCGCTGGCGCAGCAATATTCGGGGTCCAATGCCTGGTACACGGGTGGGGATCAACAAGCCAGACTACTGTCAGTTAGACAGGTAAAGTCCTTTACCGGTGGAGCATTCACGCTGGAGAAGCTGGGCACTCTGGTTATTCGTGTACGACTGGATCGAATTGTTCAGGACCAGATGCAACACCCGGCAGAGGATTCACAGCTATTAATTACAGATGGCCGTGAAGTGATCTACCCAACAGAGTCAACTGTCAGTAAATCTGAAATTGAGTCTGAACTGAAGCGTACTCAGCCTTATGGGATAGCCGTGTTCGAGCAGGGGAGAAATTTCGTCGCCCGTGCGCATTCATCCTATACGGACTGGGTGTATCTTTACATGACTCCCTTTGACCAGATGTTTAAACAGATCCAGTTTGTCAAACAGCTGGTGACCGTCATTTTTATCATGATATTCCTGGTGGCGCTTGTATTTGGAGCCAAGTTTTCCCGCAGTATTACACAGCCAATCGCCCAGTTGATCAAGAAAATGCGCAATATCGAAAAAGGCGACCTGGATAAGCTGGAGGAAGCAGCGCTGGGCAATGTCCCGATATCTTCACAAAATGAGGTCGGATTGCTGCATCGCACGTTCAAGATGATGGTACAGCGTATACGCGAACTCATTGACGAGAATTATGCGAAGCAACTCGTGATACGAGAGACTGAATTGAAAGCGCTTCAGGCGCAGATTAATCCACATTTTCTATATAACACACTGGAATCAATCAACTGGCTTGCCAAAGTGCAGAAGCAGCATCAAATCTCCGAAATGGTTGAGGCTCTCGGATTTCTGCTGCGAAGCTCAGTGAGCATGTCAGAGAAGTGGATTACTTTGGAAAGGGAACTGGAAATCGTCCGCAGTTATGTGACCATCCAGCACACGCGATTCGAGGAAAGACTTGATTTTGACATGGACATTGCACCTGAAGTGGGAACTGCACGCATTCCGAAGTTAACCCTGCAGCCATTGGTGGAGAACGCCATTCATTATGCATTGGAGCCAAGCATAGAACCTTGTCGTATTCGGATTAGGGCGAGAGCGGACGGAGACAACGTTGTGATTGAGGTGGAAGATGATGGTCCTGGCATGACTTCCGAATTTCTGGAGCAATTGCAGGAGGGACGCATACAGACGAGGGGACAGGGGATCGGACTGTCGAACATCAAGGAACGGATCAGATTGACCTTCGGCGACGAAGGCGAAATGATCATGAGCAGCAATCCCGGATCAGGGACCGTAGTATCGATCAGAATACCTTGGATCAGAGAGGACGATGACGATGTACAAAGTGATGCTCGTAGATGATGAACGTGTCATTCTGGAGGGAATTTCGCAAGTCGTGGATTGGGCTGCAGCGGGAACGGAACTGGTTGACACCGCGAGAAACGGGATTGAAGCGCTGGATAAAATCGGTCATTCGAGACCGGATATTATCATTACGGATATTTCCATGCCGGGCCTGGATGGTCTTGGATTAATTGAAAAAGCATCCGAAGCTTACCCTGGACTCCGCTTTATCATGTTGTCTGGCTACAAAGAGTTCGAATATGCCCGCCGGGCCATGCAATATGGAGTAAAGCATTACCTGCTCAAACCGTGTAACGAGAACCAGATTCGCGATGCCTTGTCCGAGTTGCTTCAGGAACACCAGGACGCCCAGGTGAAGGAACATGTGGCTGGAGAGATGAAACAGCGGCTGCAGCGGGTGCTCCCACATGTGAAGGAGCAGTTCCTGCTGGAGTTTATGACGAACCAAACCTATGGTCCGGTCGATTTGGAGTATTATCAGGAGCTGTTTGATCTGGAACTGGAGGATAACGAAGTTCGGCTTTTGCTGTTCCGAATTGCAGATGAACATGATTATAGTCATTTATTTGCGATCAAAAATATTGCGAGTGATCTGCTGCCCAACGTTCTGTTAAGTACTACCATTGAAGGCAAATTGTTAATTTTGCTGGGGGACTCTGCCGATCCGGTCGGTCTAAAGGAGAGCATTGAGGAAGTGCGGGCTGCTTTCACGAGACTATATAAACTGGAAGTTACGGCAGCCCTCAGTGAGGCAGATCGAATGATCCAATCCCGGCGTTTGTTCCGTGAGGCGCTGCAATGCCTGAACCACCGCTTCTTTATCGGCGAAGGCAAGCTGATTACCAAAAATGATCTGGCCCTGGCCGGGGAATGTGATGGTGTACATGTTGAACAAGATGCAGAGCAACTGTGCCAGTTGATTAAGTCAGGCAACACCGAAGAAGCTGCATCTGAAGTGGATCGCCTGTTCGAGCTTTTGTCTGGTCAGCAGCTTGAAATCGGGATTACTCGTTCGTATGTGGTGCAGTTGTACTCTGCAATGATTCATGTCTGTCCTCCTGAGGAGGCGACGGAATTCACCCAGCGGATGGCAGAGCTGCCTCATATCGACACATTGTCTGGCTTAAAATCCTTTGTCGCCAGCAGTGCAGCCCGGTTAACCTCCGGTTATTACAAAAATCATATTAGTCGTCAGTCATCTGCCGTGGAGAAGATGATGGATATTGTGGATCGTCACTATGGCGAAGCTGATCTATCGCTTAACGGGGTCGCCCATCAGATGTTATATATGAATCCGGATTATCTTGGAAAAATTTTCAAAAAAGTGACGGGCGAAAACTTTTCCAATTATGTGAATCGTTTGCGCATTGAGCGTGCCTGCGATCATATTCGCAGAGGTGGAGATGTGAAGGTCTTTGAGCTTGCCGAATTGTTTGGCTTCGGGGGCAACTCGCAATATTTCAGTCAGGTGTTCAAAAAGTGGACCGGCATGACACCTACCGAATTCCGCAGAACTGGCTTATAACAATTGACTGACGATCATGTAGTCGATGTATGAGGGGGACGAACAGCGCCGTTAAAGGTGCAGTTGTCCTCCTCTGTTTTTTGAACCAACAAGACGGTTTTGTGTATTCAACTATGGTCCCACATTTGCGAAAATGACAATATAAAGTTTGTGAAAGCGTTATCAGAAAGTGGAGGGTAACTCGTTCACACAACCATTTCAACATAAAAGGGGAGATTGGCATGGTGAAAAAGGCGATATTCCTGATGATGGCGGCATTGCTGGTATTAACAACGGCATGCAGCAGCAGCGGAGAATCGGGCGGAACATCTGGGGATGGTTCGGTAACACTTCGTATCGCGTGGTGGGGATCGGATGCACGTCACGAATATACACAGAAGGTCATTGACTTGTACAAAGAGAAAAACCCGAACGTCAAAATTGACGTGGAATATGCTTCGTTCGATGACTACTGGAAAAAGCTTGCTCCACAAGCTGCGGCGAATCAACTGCCGGACATTGTTCAGATGGATATTTCCTACATCAGCCAATATGCTCAGAACGGACAGCTCGAAGATCTGTCCCCGTACCTCGGAAACCAGATCAAAGTGGATGACGTATCCGAGAACGTAATCAGCACGGGTATTATCAAAGAGAAACAATACGGCGTACCAGCGGGTGTTAACGTACTTGGCTTCCAGTATGATCCGGCTCTGCTCAAAAAAGCGGGCGTGGATGCCATTCCTGAAAATATGACCTGGGAATCGTATGAAGCGCTTGGCAAGCAAGCGGCTGCCAAAGGACTCTTTCTGGACGGGGGCGTAGCGCCGGATATCTTCTTCCACTATTTCCTGCGGACCAAAGGTTTGTCCCTCTACAATGCAGAAGGAACAGGTCTTGGCTATGATGACGACAAACTGTTCGTTGAATTCTTCGGACTCATGCGCCGGATGATCGAGCAGGGCGCAGCGCCTTCGCCAGATCTGGCTAACCAAACCAAAGGTATTATCGAGGAATCAGATCTCGTTAAGGAAAAGGGAATCGGTATTTGGCAATGGTCCAACCAGTTCGTAGCCGTGCAACAGGTAGCTAACCGTCCATTGGAATTTGCTCCAATGCCAGGACCGGACATGGAAAAAGGTCTCTACATGCAGCCAAGTATGTACTGGGCGGTAACATCGAACTCGAAAGTGAAGGAAGAAGCGGCCAAATTCATCGATTTCTGGGTGAACGATGTGGAAGCTAACAAACTGATCAAAGGCGAGCGCGGTGTGCCGATCTCAGGCAAAATCAAGGAAGCTATCGCTCCTGAGCTGAGTGATGCAACGAAACAGGTATTTGACTTCGTAGCGTCCATGGAGCCTAAGGCTTCACCAATGAGCCCGCCGCCGCCGGTAGGTTCGCCGGAAGTCATTGCTTCTTTGGCGGATGTTGTTGAGGAACTGAACTTTGGTAAGGTTACACCGGAACAAGCAGCAGCGACATTCCGCAAAAATGCCGAAGCTGTTCTTGCCAACAATAAATAACTGTTGAATATGATCGCTTGCTCATCCCCTTACCGGGATGGACGGGAACAGGGCTACTCGTATAACGCGAGGGCCTTTCCCCGTCCAGTAGCCCGAAGCAAGGTTGCGGGAAGCAAGCAGATCAATAAAGGAGGTTCGTTCCGTTGAGGCAATATTCTTCGTTGCGCAGAAACCTAACCGGGTATGCTTTTATTAGTCCTTTTATCATCGGCTTTCTGGGCTTTACGCTTATTCCGATGTTTGTATCCCTATACATGTCGTTTACGAGTTATAACCTGTTCACTTCCCCACGGTGGATCGGGATGGACAACTACACCAAAATGTTCTTCGATGATCCGAAGTACTGGAACTCGGTTAAAGTAACGTTCCTGTACGTGTTCATTGGTGTCCCTCTAAGGCTGGTCTTCGCCCTTTTCGTAGCCATGATCCTGAATACGGGTTCCCGTATGGTCGGAACGTATCGTACCTTGTACTATCTGCCATCCATTATCGGTGGTAGTGTGGCCGTGTCAATTATGTGGCGTAACCTTTTTAGTAACGAAGGTGTCATCAACAGTGCATTAACGGCAATCGGAATCGGGCCAATCAGCTGGTTTGGTGATCCGAATGCATCTCTGGTTATGCTGATCTCGCTATCTGTTTGGCAGTTTGGATCTTCCATGCTCATCTTCCTCGCCGGTCTAAAAAATATCTCTCCCGAGATGTACGAAGCAGCAGGTGTGGATGGTGCCAACCCGGTACGCAAGTTTTTTGGTATCACCTTACCGCTGCTCAGTCCAATCATTCTGTTCAACCTGATTATGCAAACTATTGGTGCTTTCATGACTTTCGTACCTGCATACATCATCTCTAAAGGCGAAGGTGGTCCAATGGACGGTACGATGCTTTACTCGCTGTATCTGTTCCGTCAGGCATTTATGTTTAACAACATGGGTTATGCTTCGGCCATGGCGTGGATCATGCTTATTATGATCGGTATACTCACAGTCGCGGTGTTCCTGACATCCAAGTTCTGGGTGTTTTATGAATCCGAAGGAGGGAAGTAACGATGGTTTGGAGAAATGTGAAATGGCCCATCTATCACCTGTTCGTTGCAGCTTTGGCCCTCCTAATGCTCTATCCGGTGCTATGGATGTTGTTCAGTTCCTTCAAGGAAAGCCGCACCATCTTCGTAACTGCCGATTCCCTGTTCCCTACGGAATGGATCTGGAGTAACTATGCGGATGGCTGGAAAGGTGCAGGCGGAAGACCGTTTATGGATTACATTACTAACTCACTCGTTATTGTGGTCATCTCCACGATTGGAGCAGTGTTATCCTCGTCGCTAATTGCCTTTGGTTTTGCTAGACTCAACTTCAAAGGGCGTAACTTTTGGTTTTCCCTGATGATGTTGACCCTGATGTTACCGCATGACGTTGTACTCGTACCCCAATATATTATCTTCACGAAGCTTGGCTGGTTGAATACCATTCTGCCAATAGTTGTACCTACGTTCTTCGGGATGCCGTTTTTTATCTTCCTGATGGTTCAGTTCATTCGTACGATTCCGAAAGAGCTGGATGAGGCAGCTACCATTGATGGATGTAATAAGTTCAGGCTGTATGTCCAGATTATTATGCCGCTCATCAAGTCTTCACTCGCAACGGCTGCAATCTTCTCCTTCTACTGGAGATGGGAGGATCTGCTTGGTCCAGTACTGTATCTGAACTCGCCGGATAAATATACGGTCTCCATGGCATTGAAAATGTTCCTGGACAGTGAGTCTGCCTCCAACTGGGGAGCGATGTTCGCGATGTCCATTGTGAGTCTTGTACCCGTTGTAGCCGTGTTCTTTATTTTCCAAAAACAAATTGTACAGGGTATGAGCACCAGCGGACTGAAAGGATAAACGATATCCACTGGATTCAAACCCGGATTAGCATGTTGAACAAGGAGGTTGTTCCAATTGAATAAGGCCCAGGGTAGTCAGGCTGTTGCCACAGAGGCAACGGCAGAGAGGGGTAAAAACACCGTTACCCATTGGAAGTTCAATTTTGGACCGGACTTTGGCAGTGCAGGTGAGATTGAGGGTTATTTGAAAGTGTCTGCCAGCACCGCATATGTAGAACAGGGAGAGTACGGTTTTGAATCCGGCTCCCTTGTGTATGAGAAACAACGGATAAGTGAAGACGAAGTATCGGATATTAGTAGGGCAAACAATAACAATCAAGGGCAGGCCAATGTGTCTGCCCGATTGCGTTCAAGCTTTTGTATTCCGCTCAAGGCATCTTTCATCGTTGATGTACCCGATGGAACCTATCAAGTCTTGTTAATTGCAGGGGATGAATTGGCGGAGACGATCACCAGAGTCAAAGCCGGAGAGGGCAGGCTGATGCTGCCAACCATTCGTACACTTCCTGGGCAATGTGCAGAGGTTCGATTCTCAGTTGTGGTTCGTGGCGGAAAGCTCCGACTATCCTTCTCCGGTCCTGCGCCACGGATTAATGCATTGGAAATCACGCTTGCCAATCAGACGATGACTGTATTTCTCGCTGGTGATTCTACCGTGACGGATCAGCCGGAGAGTGGATATCCATACTGCGGCTGGGGCCAGCTGTTACCCGCACAGTTCAAACATGATGTGGCTGTAGATAACCATGCCCAGTCGGGGCGAAGTTCCCGCAGCTTTATTAATGAAGGCAGGCTAGACGCCATTCTGGAGAAGATTAAGCCGGAAGATTTTCTATTTATTCAATTTGGACATAACGATGAGAAGCCGGGTCCTGACCGGGGAACGGATCCTTTCACAACATATAAGGAATATCTGAAAAAGTATATCGATGCCGTCCGTGGAGCAAGTGCTCATCCGGTGCTCGTGACACCGGTGCATCGGCGCTACTTCGCTGATGACGGCACATTGACCGACACCCATGGCGATTATATCGTCGCCGTGCGTGAGCTGGCGGAAGAGGAAGGGGTGCCGCTGATCGATCTAGCTGAGCGAAGCCGCATCCTGTTCGAGCAAGCGGGTGTTGAAGGCAGCAAGGAGGACTTTATGTGGGTGCTGCCGGGTGAGTACGTGAACTTCCCAGCAGGTGTGGAGGATAACACGCACTTTCAGGAGCGCGGTGCCCGTCGCCTCGCCATTCAGGTGGCGGAAGCCATCCGCGAGTTGCGATTGCAGCCGCTGCAAATGTATTTGAGGTAAGCGGCAAGGAGGGCGGCATCGGAGCAATGGGAGCGAAGCGTCCGCCTTTGGAGCGGGATTTCCCCTGCTGAGGGGGAATGAAAAGAAATCGCGAGCCAACAGCGGCCCACAGCCCGATCCGCCCATCGAAGTGTCCGCACCGTGAAGCCATTTTATTCAGCGAGTTAACGAAGTAACGAGCCTCCCGAAAAGTTGCCCAGCGAACATAGCGAAGACAATAAGCCTTTAAAAAGCCATGGCGAGCGTTGCAGCGGAGGGGGCGGCATCGGAGCAGTGGGAGCGAAGCGTCCGCCTTTGGAGCGGGATTTCCCCTGCTGAGGGGGGATAAAAAGAAATCCCGAGCCAACAGCGGCCCACAGCCCGATCCTCCCACCGAAGCGCCCGCACCGCGAAGCCATTTTATTTAGCGAGTTAACGAAGTAACGAGCAAACTTGCTCTTAAGTTGCCCAGCGAACATAGCGAAGGCAATAAGCCTTTAAAAAGCCGTGGCGAGCGTTGCAGCGGAGGAGGGCGGAATCGGAGCAGTGGGAGCGAAGCGTCCGCCTTTGGAGCGGGATTTCCCCTGCTGAGGGGGAATGAAAAGAAATCCCGAGCCAACAGCGGCCCACAGCCCGATCCTCCCGCCGAAGCGACCGCACCGCGAGCCTCCCGAGTGTTTAACTAATTATTGCATTAGCAAAGGAGGACGTATTCAATGGCACAGGATCAGACGAACACTTCAGCACATAAAACATCTTCCACTGCAAAAGGTCACACCTACTGGGTAATTCCCGATGGTTACATTCCACCGGACAGCTCGGGCTCACTGGAGAGTCATGAGAGCATCTGTGTATTAAATACAGGCACAGTGGATGCACAGTTGCAAATGACGATTTACTTCGAAGACAGGGAACCGCTCGAAGCCATCGTGGCTGAGGTGCCTGCTCGGAGAACAAAGCATATCCGGACAGCGTCGCTGAGATCGGGTGAACAACTTATTCCTCCGGGAGTACCCTATGCAATTACCGTCTCCAGCGATGTTCCTGTTATCGTACAGTACAGTCGTCTAGATACAACTCAGCCTGAACTGGCACTCATGAGTGTTATGGCGTTTCCATTGGGATAACATGTGAATTCATGAAAAGCAAAGACGACCCGTAACCTTGCATGAACTGCAGGCTGCTGATCGTCTTTTTGCGCTACTCATTGTATTTATACGTACTGGCATTGAGGATTTTCACATGAACCTCCACCTTTCCAAGTTTAAACCGCTCAAGTGGATTAGCCCGTTTGTATACCTCCTGTCTCCATAGGGGGAGGTCATGGCGATAGAGATATTCCACAAAACCGTAGGAATCAATTTTGCGTGATTTGGTTTTCTCAAACGTATTGCGGATTTCGGACTCAATCTGTTTCTCCGCCTCCTTTTCCATGACATGGGGAGACCGGTGAGAGTCGTGATCCTCAATGATGGCGCTTTTAACCGAAATAACTAGGTCAAATGTAACACCATTTCCTTCTTTCCTTGCTTTAATCGTAGTCTTTGGGTTATTAAGCCTAAGCGTCAGATCCGGAGTTTTACTCCCTTTTCTGTATACGTACAACGGATATTGATAGACGCGGTCATAATTCACGAATCGTGTACCATCAGCGTCTTTGCCCGTGATCCTGCCTTGACTTTTACCGTTTGAAATGACATAAAACCCATCCATTCTAATAAGCGGGGGTGTTTTATCCCCATTATGCCAGGTCTCGTTCTGATTGGTAATGGAAGGCAAGAGAATAACTGAAGCCGGCTCCCGAAATCCGTCAAGGAGCTGATGAAGCCGGATGGGTTCATAACCGGAATGTTGCTTATACAGCTTCATCGGTTCGAACAGCTCGATGGTCTGGGCAGATTGATTCAGCAATGCTGAGGGAGAAAGCACATCTGGAATATTATGATCCGTACCGTAGATCCAAGGTGTATATCTCAGCTGGCCTGAATGCAACAATGTATTGAACACATCCTCCAGCCGTCCATTCAACACATTTTTGGATAAGACAATCGCTTTTACATGGGTCCACAGTGTTTGTTGCTGAGAAGTTTGATATAGGTCATCAATAGCCATACTCAGCGTAGAACCCTCACCCCGTCCTATCCAGATATCACTTGCTTCCCTTGAAGTTGGTCCTTCCTGCTTGGCAATACTGGAGAAATCAATGAGTTGAGCGTAAGCAATGTACTGGCTGTCCACATAGTCTATCCCTACAGCCGTGATAAAGTTAATGCTCTGAATCTCTTTGGAATCCCAACACCCGGTCAGCAGGATGAAGCAGCTTATAAACAAGCTAACCTTAGCCATCCATCTTGTCACGAGCGTTTCCTCCGACGGGTAGAATCCTGCGTATGGAGTACAGCTGGGCGCTTGGTCCGTTTCATGGAAGGGGGCATGGATACGGCTTGGGTGAAGTCGCCGGGAATATACGGAGAGACGGGTGACAGGTATGATACGCCATAACACTCAAGGGATACGAGGTGCACCAGCAGAGCAAACAGTCCAAGCATGAATCCGAATAAGCCAAGAATGGTAGAAATGAAAAGCATTCCGATTCGGACTTGGGCCGTAGCCCCACTGAGCACGGTATTCACCAGAATATAGCTGGAGATAACTGAGATGGCTACTGTGACAATAATGGTAGGAGAAGTGATTCCAGCACGAATAGCGGCATCTCCGATAATAAGCCCACCTACAACGCTGACGGTCTGTCCCAATGCCCGAGGCAGTCTCCGGCCTGCTTCATTAAACAACTCAAACATAAAAATCATCAAAAATGCCTCCAGCGTCACTGGCATAGGCAGACCCATCCGTGTACCAGAAATCGTTGCCAGAAAGGGTAGTGGAATCTGTTCCACATTGAAACTGGTCAGGCCGATATAAAATGCGGGGAAGAAACAGGCGATCAGCAATCCGGAAATGCGCAAAATGCGTTCAAAAGTCACAATGAAAAATGGGGTACTCTCGTCTTCGGGCGATTTCAACTGATTGAACAGCGTAGTTGGCGCGATGATTGCTACGGGAGAACCTTCGATAAGTACAGCAAAACGCCCATTTAAAAGGGAGTCCACGACATAATCGGGTCGCTCCGTATTGTCCGTGAGTGGGAAGATGCTGCGAATTCCCCCCATAATCGCACGTTCCATAATGGAGGTACCGAGAATGCCATCGATCTCAATTTTGTCGAGATTTTGGCGTGCTTCTTCCAGAATATCGGGGTTTATAATGTCTTTGACATACAACAGACCAATAGAGGTCTGGGTACGACCACCTTTAACATATTTTTCATAACACATGGAAGAGGTTTTCATTCGTTTACGAACGAGGCCGATATTCACAGACAGCTCTTCGGTGAACCCGTCACGAGGCCCTTTAATCGATGACTCGATCGCCGATTCCTCAGGGTTTCTTCCCGGTATACTCGCGATATCTAGACTGCAGGACTGATCACCATTTCCGAAAATGAGCAGTAATTGTCCACTAAAAATCAACAGGTTTAAATTCTCTGCATCTGTGAGATCTTCCACCGGATTCAATGTTAATCCCAATTCTTTGGGATGTGCTTCTTCTATGAACAGAGAATGTCTTTCCAGCCGTGGGATAATAAACTGGTTGATTTGTTTGCCATCGACCAAACCGTCGCAATAGAGCATAATCACCGACATATCGGTTTCATCTTTGGCTGGAAAGGTCTGAATAACAACATCTGCGCAGGGATTGAACTGCTCTTCGAAAGAGGCAAGCAGTGTTTCATGGGACGTGGTGTCAATCGTTTGGTGCTCCATGATGTTTCCTCCTCTGATGGCGTGAACTGATGTATGCAACTGCTGTTGCAACCACCGCTAGTCCGCTCAGATACATGAGATTGAACGGGAATATGTATTGGACAAGCAGCTTTTCGAATGTCATATCATCCAGAGGATACAGCATGGAAAGAATAAATAAGACGCCAAGAGTGACACAACATATGATCCTTCTGGAGGCGCTCTTAATATTCCAAATTTCTACCACAATATACATGGCCAGACTAATCCGGGTGAAAGAACCGGCGAGCCATTGGTAAATGGAAAAGAAATCAGTCTGGGCAATATATTTGCCCAAGGAGGCAATTCGCCATTCTTCAAAGGCGGGATATCGCATTTTGGCAGCTTCGAAAGGGTCGAATTCCACGATTGCCCCAATGAGTGGGCCAAGTGTCAGACCAAGAATAATTGATGCGAGCATCAGATACTGCCATACACGTATACGCTTGGAGAGGTGGGGCTGCAAGTACCAGATGAACAGCAACTCAAACATGCCTGAAAGGCTGTAGACTGTGCCATGAAGTACGGGATGCCAGCCATGTTCAAGCACAGGCAACAGACGACTGTAATCCTTGTATTGTGTATTAACGATAGCGACATAGAAGCCAAGTAGCACAACCAAGGGCAGGATCAATCCTGCTGTAAATGCCAGAGAGCGTACTCCTTTATATGCCGCATAGGCACAGAGAGACATCAGGGCAATGCTTGTAACCAATATTGGCGTCTCCGTCAGATAATTGGTTTTGGCCCAAGTGGTGGTATCATGCAGAGTGAAGTAGATCATGGACAGAAAAAAGAGGCTGTTTCCCACCCGAAACAGCAGACCAATAGGCTTGCCAAGACGGGAAGTCAGCCATTCATGCAGGGTTTGATGCTGGAGAAAACGAGAGACATACGCAAGCATTAGAGTGAATAAAAGATAAGGCCCTGCAGACAACAGAACGGATATCCATGCATCTCTTTTGGCCGAAGACAAAAGGGCAGGGATGATCAGGACGTGACTGATCAGGCCGACAGATAACATCATTAACATCATGGCTTGCAAAAAAGAAGGCTGTGTTGGTTTCATGCTGAGGGGACCTCTTTTCCCAATATACTGTTCTCAGCAGTGTTAACGTGATCAAGCCTTCTCATACCGTCAGTCGAAATAACGTATCCCCATCGCTTCACGAACCTCAAGCATCGTCTCACGTGCAGCCTGACGGGCCTGGCGTGTGCCTTCCACGAGGATTTCTTTTACTTTATGTCCACGTTGTTCATAGTAATTTCGCCGTTCACGAAAAGGGGAGAGCAGTTCGTTAATTGCAGTGCCTGCAATCTTCTTGCAATCCTTGCAACCAATGGTGCCATTACTACAGTTCGCATGAATCTCAGCGGCCTCATCCTTTCGAAACAGCTGGTGATAGGCAAACACCGGACAAATATCCGGATGTCCCGGGTCAGAACGATGAATGCGGGCAGGATAAGTTTTTGCCCTGGCCAGCTTGGCATATACATCATCAGGGTGAGCATTCAACGAGATGGCGTTGCCCATGCTTTTGCTCATTTTGCCCACGCCATCCAGTCCGCCCAGCCGTTCTCCGGTCAGAATACGTGGTTCAGGCAGAACTGGCGAATATAATTCATTGAACCGCCGTACCAGTTTCCGTGCAGTTTCGATATGTGGGATCTGGTCTTCTCCCGCTGGAACAAGGGTTGCTTTGCAGAACGCAATATCCGCAGCTTGGCTGACGGGATATCCAAGAAATCCATAATAGAGATCCTTATAGCCACGGTCACGCGCTTCGTTTTTAATCGTGGGATTATGCCGAAGACTGTTCACCGTGATAAACATGGAGAATATGACAGTCAGCTCGGCAATTTCGGGGATCATCGACTGGATGAACAGAGTGGCTTTATTGGGATCGATACCTACGGCAAGATAATCGAGTGTCACTTGATGCACGCTGTCTGCAATCAGTCCCGGTTGATCATAGTGGGTCGTAAGCGCCTGTACATCAGCCAGTAAAATATACGTTTTGTACTCATCCTGCAATTGCACCCGACTGCGCAGGCTGCCAACGTAATGGCCGAGATGAAGCTGTCCGGTTGTCCGGTCTCCGGTTAAAATAATGTCTTTTGTTCTTGTTCATGGTTCATTCTCCTTTGATGTTGTGATTTTTCGATCCTTAATTGCTGACGCCACCAGCCGTCTTCCACGACCATCACCTCCTTTCAGCCTGCAACAGTTTTGAGTACATACATAAATCAAAAATAGCCTCGTCCTTCATCCTGTTTCCCAGACGGGAACAGAATAGAAGGACGAGGCTTATGCTTCGCGGTGCCACCTTAATTGGCCGCTGGTTGCGGCCCACTTGAGGGATACGGATAAATATATGCAGGAAGCCCACATATTCCTTATCGATATCCTGTCCATGGATAACGGCTGAACATGCCGCCTTGCCTACTGACGATCCGCGCTCCTGAGTACAGGTGGCAGAACGGGTTCAACTCGGAACTCCGAAGCCCATTTCCACATGACCGATACACCTGCTCACACCATCCGCCGGCTCTCTGAGGTATCCTGTCCTGTGTACTTCTCTTCATCATTGTTGATAACATCCGTTTATAATTTTTCACATTGTATCATGCTTTATCTGGATTGACCAGCTTGCGTTTTCTTCCGCTCATATTGGTGCCAAGTACACCTGCGATGATCAGCAAGGCTCCAACAAAGTGGTATCCATGGACAGGTTCATGCAATATCCAGGCTCCGCCAGCAATCGAGATGAGTGTGGAAAAATTACTGAATACACTCATTTTGGAAGCTTCCAGATGAGTCAGGGCATAACTCGCCAGCAGCGTGGAGAACATGGTGGAGAGGACAGCCAGATAGGCCAGTGCTCCTAGGTAAGATGCATCTCCGAGTGGCTTCACATAATCCATCATGGTTCCGCTCGACGCATGACGAATCAGAGAAGCTGCGTTGAACACGATAAATCCAACCATCAGGGTCACCCAGGTCAATTCCATCGGTTTATATTTCTGCGCTAAGGGTCTTGCCAATACACCATAACCTGCAAAACACACCGTGGAGAGCAGCAGTAAAGCAATACCTTTAAAGTTGCCTGCCGACATCCCGCTCCCTTTCATCAAGAAAATAAAGATTACACCTGCCACGGACAACAGCAGGAACAGTTTTTGCAAAAGGGATGTACGTTCTTTTAGAAAGATAGAGGCCAACACAAGTGTGAATACGGGGGCCATCGCCTGGATAATCCCTGCTTCCGATGAGTTGGACGAGACTAACCCGAATGCCTGAAAGGCAAAGAACAAAACAGGAGAGAGCAGCCCTAGCGGAATGATACGCCATAGATCACGAAGGGTTAGCTTGATCTTGATCCATCCGAAAATGACAGGGATGCTGACTACGAGTAATGACAAAGCAAAACGATGTGCAAGTACATCAATTGGATGTGCGACACTCACCGTCATTTTGACAAATAAAAAGGATAAACCAATAATGGCTGCATATAAAACAGCTGCTACATATGCGTATGTTCTAGTTTGAGTATTGTTCATAAGGTTTCCTCCAATGTGTGCGATCTGACCTTATTCAATATACTGCCAGACCAATAGTGGTACAATAGACAAAAACGTTTACTGTACCGGTACACTTAAGGTAATGCTGAAGTCGGAGGAGTGGCAGAATCCAATGAGAAAATACGAAATCATCGCCGAATCACTTAAGCAATGGATTCAGGACCAATTGCGGCAGCAGAATAGTGGACAATGGCAGGACAAAGGAATCAAACTGCCGGCTGTGCGTGTTCTGGCTGAGCAGTATCAATGTAGTGTGAGTACAGCCATACGAGCGTATGAGTGGCTGGAAGAGCGGCATCTGGTCTACGCGGTGCCTCAGTCCGGATACTATGCGGTACAGAATGGAGCCGAAGTGGAGGATGGAGAGTGGCAGGGACCGCTGGATTTTGCCTCCGCAGCTCCTGATCCGCGAGTATTCCCTTATTCCGATTTTCGCCATTGTGTGGATCAGGCAATGGAGAAGAAACAGGCGGATTTGTTTTTGTATGGAACCGAGAGAGGCTTGCCTTCCTTGATTGAATTGTTGCAGAAGCAATTCGCCGATTATCAGGTGTTTGCCGGGAAGGAGCAGTTCTTTATTACTTCAGGGGTGCAGCAAGCTCTAGCTGTGCTGGCGTTAATGCCTTTTCCAAATGGGAAAAAGCAGGTGATGCTGGAACTGCCGGGTTATCATAATATGCCTTCTCTTTTACAAGGTCTAAATGTACCTATTGCAGGTGTCAGACGCTCTCTGGAGGGCCTGGATTGGGACGCGCTCGAACGACAGTTCCGCGAAGGAGATATCAAATTTTTTTATGTCATGCCGCGTTTCCACAACCCGATTGGGACTTCCCTGACGGCAGCTGAGAAGAAAAGATTGATCCGGCTGGCACAGCGTTACGATGTCTATCTGGTAGAGGATGATTTCTTGGCTGATCTGGAAGAGAACACAAAGCAGGACCCGTTATGGTCGTATGATACGGAAGGGCGAGTCATTTATCTGAAAAGTTACTCCAAAATCCTGTTTCCCGGCCTGCGGATTGGCGTGGCTATCCTGCCTGCGAGTCTTACTGCATCGTTTAGTAAATACAAAAAAATGCTCGACATTGACACTGCGGTACTGTCTCAGGCAGCACTGGAGGTCTACATCCGGAACGGGATGTTTGCTCACCATGGTAAAGTGATCCGCAGCCGTTATGCTGCCCGGATGAACAAGCTGTATCAACAGCTCAATGCCTACCCGGACTTCACTCCATTTGCGAATGCACCTCGTACAGGAGGGGAGCATACGGTTCTGCCACTGCCTAAGGATATGCCGCTCAAGGTTTTGCTGTCCCGGTTGGATCAACGGGGAGTCATTGCCGACACAACAGAACGATATTATCCGGAAGATGCACAGGAGATACATCAGGATAAAATGCTGCGGTTAAACATATCGAATGTACCAAAGCAACGGATCAAGGAAGGGCTGCGGATTATCCGTGAGGAAATAGCAAAACTGCAAAAGGCGCCCACACAAGCGGAATAATCGCTTGGGGGACGCCTTATTTCAAATGGTAAATTTCTATGATGCAACGTGTGAATTGTTTAGATAACCGTTTACGCCTGAGCCATAGCTTTGAATGAAGCTTCTGCGGCTTCCAATGTTTCTTGAACATCCTTGTCCGTATGTGCAGTGGTCAGGAACCAGGCTTCATATTTGGAAGGAGCCAGATTAATGCCACGATTCAGCATATGACGGAAGAAAGAAGCGAACAGTTCCCCATCGGTATCCTGGGCTTGATCATAGTTCGTAATTGGATGGTCACAGAAGTGGGTGGAAAAGGCACCACGAATTCGGTTAATGGTTAATGCAATGCCATGACGATCCGCAGAAGCCTGAAGTCCTGTTGTCAGATCAATTGCAAGACGTTCCATCTCGGCATATACGCCTTCGCCTTGCAGAACTTCCAAACAAGCGATACCCGCAGAGATAGACGCAGGGTTACCAGCCATCGTTCCGGCTTGATAGGCCGGACCGAGTGGAGCAACCTGCTCCATAACCTGTTTACGACCGCCGTAAGCACCAATTGGCAGACCGCCGCCGATGATTTTACCAAGAGCAGTCAGATCCGGTTCGATCTCCGCATGATTGTCCAGTCCAGCGTACGTCTGTGTGGAGCCATAGTGGAAACGGAAGGCTGTAATTACTTCGTCGTAAATGACAAGTGAACCATTGTCCCGTGTCATGGCACAGAGTCCTTCCAGGAAGCCAGGTTCCGGCATAACCATACCGAAGTTGCCGACAATCGGTTCTACCATGACTGCAGCGACATCATCGCCCCAACGCTCCAGAGCCGCTTTCAGGCTGTCCAGATCGTTGAAAGGTACCGTGATGACTTCGTGCGCAATGCTTGTTGGAATGCCTGCACTATCGGGAATACCAAGCGTGGAAGGACCCGAACCTGCTGCCACAAGAACCAGGTCGGAGTGACCATGATAACATCCGGCGAATTTCACGATTTTATTACGTTTGGTGTAAGCACGGGCAACCCGGATGGTGGTCATGACTGCTTCTGTACCGGAGTTTACGAAACGAACCTTGTCCATTGAAGGAATGGCTTCCTTCAGCATTTTGGCGAGCTTGATCTCAAGTTCCGTAGGCGTGCCGTACAGCACGCCATTTGCTGCTGCTTCGGTAATCGCCTGGGTAATATGAGGGTGAGCATGTCCTGTAACAATCGGACCATACGCCGCGAGATAATCGATATAACGGTTGTCGTCGACATCCCAGAAGTGCGCTCCTTGCGCCTTTTTCATAAAGACAGGTGCACCGCCACCCACCGCTTTGAATGAACGGGAGGGGCTGTTGACACCTCCTACAATATGTTGAAGTGCTTCTTCGTATAAAAGCTCGGAACGGGAACGTGATGGATTCATAAGATAACTTCCTTTCCTTTCATAATTAGATAAACAAAACACAGCGAGAGGGCAGCATATGGGCTGCCCTCTTCGTGTGCACTTCATTACTGTGCAGGTTGCTTGGATTCTTGTTCGTCACCACTGGCCGTTTTGTCTTCGGCTCCGGTAGTACTGCCTTCTTCTTGAGCAGGAGGATGAATGATATCTTGGATATATTGCTTGAGTTTGTCCTCATTGGTTACCGACAGCACCTCAGCTCCGCCTGGTGTACGTTCTTCCTTGAGCATTTTCATTGGCGGAATTTGCTCGCTGCCGTTCATGCTGCTCTGATATCCAAGTCCGCCCAGCTTCCACATGTCGGAGAGGGTCAGATTGGTATCTACATAAGGATTTACTTCTTCCAGAATGGAAGGCAATTTGGCAATTGTTGTTGTTGACTGCATTTTCGCTGCTACAGCTTTCAGGAATTCGCGCTGCCGCTCGGAGCGGGCATAATCCGACATGGCATCATGACGGAAGCGAACGTACATGAGAGCCGTATCGCCATCCAAATGCTGGTAGCCTTTTTTCAGATCAATATCGTATTCATTATTGTCTGCTTTACTTGTATAGTGCATGTCCTTCTCTACGTCAAAATCCACACCGCCAACGGCATCCACCAATTTGATGAATCCTTGGAAATCGGTATACACATAATACTGGACAGGGATACCCAGCAGGTCTCCAGCAGCTTTCATTGCCACGTTGGGACCATGGGTAATGGCAGTATTGATGCGTTCCTTGCCATATCCGTCAATGTTGACGTATGTGTCGCGCAGAATGGAGAATAGATTAATTTTTTTGGTGAGTGGGTCAAGCGAAACGACCATCATGCTGTCAGAACGAGGAACTTCCCCCTTCTCCAGCCCGCGGGCATCAACACCCATAACGAGAATATTTACCGTTTCGGTGCCTTCCCATTTCGGAGGATCCGGTGTACTTACTTTTTCAACATTTTCGATACCGGCAAACGGCGAATCATCGCCTTCCTTTTGCAAGCCATTCAACTGATTGAGAATAGAACCGAAATAAAATGCCGCAGCGCCTCCAACAATCAGCACGAAGGCGGCAAGAGAAATCCAAATGGTTCTCTTCGTCTTTCTGGTCATGCTAGCTCTCCTTTGTATTCAAAATAAATGAAGATGAGTCCAATTTGATCTAGCCCGGGCTTTCCGTACACGACATATCTGTGAGATGAAACAGAGGACGCGGCCTTAGACTATTTTTTAAAGCTTGCTGAATTTTGACTGATACTATTATAATTTCTTTTTGGGCTACAAGCAATTTCAACAAAATCCAAGTGAGGTATAATCATGCTGGCGATTGATGTCAAAGATTTACGCAAGTCGTTTAGCGTCCAGAAAAGTCGAGGAGGGCTTAAGGGCGCATTTCAGGATCTGTTTGCACGTCAATACCAGGAGGTCTTGGCTGTAAATGATATTTCATTTCAAATTCCGCAAGGCGAAATATGCGGATATATTGGGGAGAACGGTGCCGGTAAATCAACAACGATTAAGATGTTGACCGGCATTTTGGTGCCTACTTCAGGGCAAATATCGGTTGGTGGATATGTTCCGTATCAGGAACGTGAGAAGTTTGTGCAAAATATTGGTGTCGTATTTGGTCAACGCAGCCAACTCTGGTGGGATATCGGTGTCATTGAGTCCTTCCATCTGCTGCGCAAGGTGTATCGAGTAGGTGAGGTCGATTTCCGCAAACGTCTGGATGAACTGGTTGTGCGGTTGCAGCTTCAGGATTTGCTGAACCGTCCTGTTCGTAAGCTCAGTCTTGGACAGCGTATGCGCTGTGAGCTGGTAGCTGCGCTGCTGCATAATCCGGATATTGTTTTCCTGGATGAGCCTACCATTGGTTTGGATATTGTTGTGAAGTCGGAAATCCGTGAATTCCTGAAAGACATGAATAAGGAACACGGAACAACCATTTTGCTGACAACCCATGATCTGCAGGACATCGAAGCTTTATGCTCTAGAGTTATTATGCTCGATGCGGGCAATATCATCTATGATGGCGGGTTGGATCATCTGAAGTCCCAGTGGGGCAAGGAACGGGAAATCCGGTTCAAGTTTGGCACGGCTCACCCCATGGAACAAATGCTGGAATGGACTGCTGCGCTCCCTGTTCGCTGGACGGTGGAGAACGAACTGTCCGCATCGGTCTGGATTCCACTTGAACTCAATGTTTCGGATGTGCTGGGACGCGTCGTTGGACAGGCGGATATTACCGATATTCAGATTATTGAGATTAACACAGATGAGATCGTGCGCAGTATTTACCAATCCGGTTCCGCCGAGCGTCCCGAGATTGTGGGAGCAAAGAACGAAGCGGTGGGTGTATCCTAAGATGAATAGTGCATTTTTTGATTTTATGCGCATCCGGTTCCTGACGATGCTTGCATACCGGGTGAATTATTATTCCGGCATTTTGATATATACGCTAAATATCGGCGTGTATTACTTTACGTGGCAAGCCATTTACGGCAGTAGTGGTGAACTGGGCGGTTTTACTGCAGCTCAGATGACGACATATGTGGCTGTATCGTGGATGGCGCGTGCGTTTTATTTTAACAACCTGGACCGGGAAATAGCCGCAGACATTCGGGATGGCTCCATTGCCATTCAATTCATAAGACCGATCAACTATGTCATGGTCAAAATGATGCAGGGGCTGGGCGAAGGTATTTTCCGTTTCCTGCTGCTCATGATTCCTGGAATGCTCATTGCCATTCTGTTGTTTCCGGTTGAACTGCCTACGGCGCCGTCCGCGTGGATTGGCTTTCTGGTTATGCTGTTCTTCAGTTTCCTCATTAACTCCCAGATTAATGTCATTACGGGACTGGCCGCATTCTTTGTGGAAAACAATGAAGGCATGATGCGTATGAAACGTGTCGTGGTTGATCTGTTCTCCGGTCTGATCATTCCAATCAGCCTCTATCCGGGCTGGATGTCCGCAGTGATGAAAGTATTGCCTTTTCAGGCCATTACGTATCTACCCGGTTCGGTTTTCACCGGAAGAGTGGAAGGCACAGGCATCTGGAGCGTACTCGGCATTCAGGTGTTCTGGTTTGTCATACTGCTCATTCCGATGATGCTGATCTGGCGTCAGGCGCGCAAGCGTCTGTTCGTGCAAGGAGGATAACAGAGTGTACTATATGGGTCTGATCTGGGAATATTTAAAAAATTACATGAAAACACGTCTCACGTACCGCGCCGATTTTTGGGTTGAAATCCTTTCGGATTTGCTGTTCCAGGCAACCAATCTGATCTTTATCTTTGTGGTTTTCCGACATACGGATAATTTGGGCGGCTGGAGTGAGAGTGAAGTCCTTTTTGTTTATGGATATTTTATGGTGCCTTACGGCATCTTCAGTTGCTTTATCAATCTGTGGGGGTTCAGTGAACGGTATATTGTCAAAGGCGAGATGGATCGCATATTAACACGGCCTGCGCATAACCTGTTCCAGATTTTACTTGAAAATGTGGACCCGCCTGCACTCGTTGGTTCGTTTATCGGTCTGATCATTATGGTCATCAGCGGTGCGGAGATGGGGCTTGTGCTGGAGTGGTGGCATATTCCGGCCCTCATTATTCTTACTCTTAGTTCAGTGCTAATCTATGCAGGTATCTATATCACCTTGACGTCGTTGTCTTTTTATTCGGACGCGCCTACAGGCATTCTGCCATTAATGTACAACATTCAGGGATATGGACGCTATCCGGTAACCATCTATAACCGTGCGATTCAGGTCCTGTTAACGTGGGTCATTCCGTTTGCCTTCGTGGGCATCTATCCGGCAGCCCTGTTCCTGGAACGATCCGAAATGCATCGTATGGCGATGCTGACACCTGTGATGGGATTGGTGTTTGGCTCCATCGGCCTTCTGCTATGGAATTATGGCGTGAAGAAGTATCGCGGAGCAGGATCATAACAGATATCCATTGAAAGTATAGACGAGATATAGGAGGAAATGAGATGACATTAACCGAAGGCAAGCTGGCTCCAGACTTTGAACTTCCGTCCAGTACGGGAGAGACGGTGAAACTCTCGGATTATCGCGGACAGCGGGTGCTGATATATTTTTACCCGAAGGATATGACTTCTTCCTGCACACAGCAGGCATGTGATTTCCGTGATCGTCATGAGGAGTTCAAGGGATTAAATACAGTTATTCTGGGGATTAGTATTGATCCGATGAAGCAGCACGATAAATTCATTGCCAAATACGGCTTGCCATTCATCCTGTTATCCGACGAAGAACATCAGGTTGCCGAGCAATACGGCGTATGGCAGCTTAAAAAGATGTATGGCAAGGAATACATGGGCATGGTACGCTCCACTTTTCTCATTGATGAAGAGGGGCTACTGTTGAAGTCGTGGTTGAAAGTGCGAGTTAAAGGCCATATTGAAGCAGCACTTGAGGCTTTGCAGCAACTTTAGGAAGAGTGCTCGTCTGTTCTCTATACATCGAAAAATGTTTACTCAATAATAAAGGCTGTGTTCGCGGTTTATACCGTGAAGCACAGCCTTTTTATGTGGGCAAGCGTTCTGGATGAGTCTGATTTTTTTTGTTCTTGCCGAAGCGAATGCGATGAACAAGTAAAAGCAATAGAGGAATAATAAAACTGCAAGTAATGTCCCAATCCACCCATGCAGGCATGATGGTTTCGATATAAAAAATAACATTGGGGGAAATCAGGATGGCCAATGCAAACATGAGCAAGGATGAAGGGAGAATGAGCGGTTTGTATGTTTTCAACTGAAACAGCTGAGCTAGTCCTATAACAAAAGCGAACATGTACAGCAGACTTTTGAAATAGGTCGCAATTAACCAGGCAGTAGCCATGAAGGCTTCAATGCGCTCAAAGAAGTTGCCGATATTAATTTTTTGAGACAGGGTATACGAAATAAAAATGTTATGCTGGGTTAGGAAAGGTCCCACAACCATAAGGGAAAACAATAACAGTACACACAGGAGCAGACCTCCGCAGAAAGTGGCAAGCAACAAGTCTCGTTTAAGGTGCGGCCCTCGCATTACATAAGGAAGAATCATAGTAAGCACGAGCAGCTCCCCGAAGGCGGTAAAGGATCCGCGAATAACGGTTTCAATTAAATGGACCCAGCCGATGCTCAAGAATGGTTGCAGATGTGAGACTTTTATGTTGGGCAGCAACCCCACGAACAGGAGAGCCATAAAAACAACAACAATAGGGGTTAACAGTTCACTGGTTGCTCCCATGGTCTGCAATCCTTTCATTAGGCCCCAGATTAGGGAACACATGAGCATAATTAAAATGACACGGATAGGGGTCTGGAGGTAGATTTGGGTCGTCATGAAGTCTCCAACCTCCCGGATACAGATGGCAGCGCCTATTGCGAAATAGAACAGGTAACCAGCAGATAAGACCGATCCAATCCATGGACCAAGCAATTTCTTGCAAATTTCGATTAAAGATAGTTCAGGATAGGTTTGGTGCAGTTTGTACAAAATCCAAATGATAAATAGACCGATAGGTTGGCTGAGGAAAGAGCATATCCATGCATCTTGTTTGCCCAAGGTTGTGACCAACGAAGGATAGATCAGAATCATATCCCCAACCATGACAAGAAAGGTAAGCAGGGAAAATTGCCGAATGGTAATTTTATCTTTAATTATCATGGTCTACAGCCTCTTTCCTGACATATTAGAACTTCAGCATTGCCTTATCCCGAAGGCTTGTTTTTCCAACCCTTTTTGAACATATGCACCAACAGTAACAACCCTGGCAATATAATACTCAATGTGGTATCCCAATCTACCCAATATGGGACGACCGTAATGACGATGAAGGTCAAATTGGGCGAGACCAGATTGGCAAGGCCGAATAAAAGCAATGATGCAGGTAGGATAAGCATCCGGTATTGCTTGAGCTTGAACAGTTCGGCACATCCCACAATAAATGCGTACAGATACACCATCGCTTTGACATACGTGGAGATAAGCCAAGAAGAAGCCATAATGGCTTCAATGCGTTCAAAAAAACCGCCGATATTAATCTTCTGAGATAAGACAAAGGACGCATAGATATTGTGCTGTGTAAGGAACGCACCTAGTACAAGCAGAGAGATGGTAACCAATATAGCCAGCAACAAGTTGCCAAGTCCTGTCGCAACTAGAACATCCCGAGTTCGGTGTGCCTGTTTTAGTGTGTAGGGAACGATCATCATAATAGGGAGCAGTTCACCTACCGGATATATGATACTTATGAGAATACCCTGCAGGATGGGAACGACGCCGATATCCGTTGCAGGCTTCACGTTACTGGGATCAACCTGAGGTAGTAGACAGAATGCAAGCACGAGGATAAACACGATAAGGATTGGCATCAGCAATTCACTGCTTCGCCCCATCGTTTCCAGACCATGGTATACCCCCCAGCCCAGCGTAATAACAAACATCAAGATGATGACTCGAATCGGGGTGTACTGAAAGATTTGGGAGGTGAGGAAATCTCCGACCTCTCGGGTGTGCGTGGAGGCACCTATTACAAAAAAGAAAAGGTAAAATACGGATACAAGACTGCCTGGCCAAAATCCCAGAATGCTACGTGAAATTTGTACCAGATTCTTCCCCGGATACAAACTGCATAATTTTATGAACATTAGCATGAGGAGCATCCCGAGTGGAACCCCGACAAGAGCACATATCCAGGCATCTTGTTTGGCATAGGAAGTAATGACCGAGGGATAGATGAGCATCATATCCCCGACCACCATCATGAAAATAAGGATGGACAATTGTCTTGTTCCGATGCGGCCCTGCTCAAGCATAATGTCCCCTCCTTTTTTCCTAAGTTCCAGTCAAGTGTGCTAGAAATTGATTTACAGGTTCATACATCCATATGATGAGATAAAGTGGACTGGGAAACTCCCACAGGTTGGCCGCGAAGATGCTTAGAAAGGTAGCTATGATCAGCAAGACACCGTAAACAGCTGTTTCTTTCCATTCCTTGCGACGTATGAGCCCAGGCAGATCGTACCACCCTATGAGCCCTGCGGTCACAACGACACTAAGTGTAAGTAACACCTGTCTCACTCCCTAATTTGATCTTTGAATGAATCATCCAGTGTGCCTACACGTTTGATTTGCACATTGACATCGTAATGGACATCCAGATCTTCTAGATATTTATCCCAATCCTTCTCCACCTTTTTGAAGAACTTGGGATCAGCGTGATAGACCTCCTGCCCGAATCCGAAAATATCGACATGAAATTTGCGCTGTACCGACTTGACGGATTTTTGCATCAGCTCTATGAGCCGTTCCTCACTGTCTCGTTCCAATTCCTTGAGTACTTCCATTGAACCGATTTTGATTCCGCATTCCACTGCGCCTATAGACGATACGTTTTTCATTTTGATGTTGATTACAGGATGTCCGGCAACGACTTTTACACTTCGTTTGGTCGTTGTGCGGAGTGCTTTGAAGGTAACATATCCTTCTTTGCGACAAGGCAGATGACTGATGGTGGATACTACATTGTTTCGAATGTAGTTATACCCCTTGGATTCATCCTCCGTTAGCCAGCCAATCAGCTTATCTCCTTTGAATATGGACAGCCCGGTTGAATTCAGTCGGGCAGGAGCCTTAATAGTTGCAATATTTTCTTGGTGTCCGCTTTTCTCCGGATTGCCAACGACTTCTACACCGGTAATCACAGGCTGTATTCCTGGAGATAAAATATATTCCATTAACTGATCACCGGTTACAGTTGTTGTCGGTGACCAGGTCTTGGTGGAGACATCCAATGAATTGAACATTTTCTCCGCAGGTAAGTTTTCAAGAGGCGTCATCACGTCAAGCACTTTGGAAGCCGTTGTATTTCGTGCCACCATGACGTAATAGTCAGGCCGAACTGTAGGTTCCCGCATTAGAGCTTCGGTCACATCATAAATCCCGACTTTGCGGGCGTATTCTTCGCCATATACCAAAATACGTATGTGCGCCATAAAGATACGACGTGGACTTGACTCCGTTAACTTTTGAATGGCTTCGAACAGAGTGGGGGCAGAAGCCTGATACTGAGTCACAGGGGTCCCTTTGCCTCCCCCTGATTTGGAGGATACTTCATTAGGGACAACTACTTGAGCACTCACTTTAATCATATCGCCATCCTTGTCCACACCAAGTCCCAGCATAATACCGAGTTCATTGAGTTCCTGGCGATCCCAGCATCCGGTAAGGAGAGGGAGCAGAACGGCAAAAGACAGAATCAATTGTAGGCATTTGTTCATACACGTTCTCCTTACCGATTATTGCTTCGTTTTTTTGTTCGCCTGCCTGGTTTCGTTCGCAGTTCCGGTAGAGAGCGGACGGGTCTTCATCCGGGACCAAGGCACGCGGAAAATGGTATCTTTGAGATCTTTCCCGATGTAAGGTGCGAACGGGGACATGTAAGACACACCAAAAGATCTTAAACTGCATAGATGTGTGACCGTAATTAGTAGAACCATCAGAATCCCGTAGAAACCAAAGGCTGCAGCCAGAATCATCAGGACGAAACGTAGAATCCGCACAGAGATGGACAATCCATTTTCCGGAATAACATAACTGGATATCGCAGTAATGGATACGATAATAACCATGGCAGCCGATACAACGCCTGCATCTACTGCGGCCTGACCAATAACAAGGGTACCTACGATGGAAACGGCTTGACCGACGGTCTTCGGAATCCGGATGCCGGCTTCCCGCAAAATTTCATAGGTCAGCTCCATTAATATGGCTTCAATGAATGCCGGAAATGGAACACCTTCCCGCTGTGCTGCCAAACTAATAAGCAGGTTGGTAGGCAGCATCTCCTGGTGAAAGGTAGTAATGGCAATATAGAAGGATGGAGCGAGCAGCGCGATAAAGAAGGCCAGATAACGAATCATTCGAATCAATGAGCTAATATCGGCTCGTTGGTAGTAATCCTCGGGGGACTGAAAGAAATGTACAAACAGAGCGGGAACAAGCAGTACGAAAGGAGTACCGTCTACAATGATCGCGACCCTACCTTCGAGCAGTGCAGCGCATACGGTGTCTGGTCGCTCACTGTTATAGACCGTAGGGAAGATCGTACCTGTTTTGTCCTGCACGAGCTCCTCGATATATCCGCTTTCCAGGATAGCGTCAATGTCAATCTCATCAAGTCTGCGCCGTAGTTCTTTTACAACCTCTTGATCGACGATATGCTCTAGATATACCACGGCTACTCTGGTGTTGGTGACTCGGCCAATCTCTCTTTCTTCAATCCAGAGATGGGGGTCTCGAATTCGTTTGCGTATCAAGCCTGTATTCGTACGCAAATTTTCATTAAAGCCTTCCATGGGTCCTCGAACAACCGTCTGGGAGATCGGTTCACCGACGGCACGATCTTCCCATCCTGCTGCTGCAATTTTCAGACCCTGATTGGAACCTTCTAGGAGTACAACGGCAAAGCCCGCCAGAAGGGCATCAAGAACGTCTTTTATCTCATCGATTAATATTACATTGCTGGCGACCAAGACATCATTCTGGAGATAGCTCAAATGCTCGTTTTTCGCCGAAAAGTCAGGCAGTTCACGGGTCTGTAACAAGGGTTCCAGGATGGAATGATTCACAATCTGCACGTCTACCATCCCATCGATGTACAACATAACAGAAGGCCATTTGTGCAAACACTGCAGAGGACGAATCATCAAGTCTTTGCTATTCCCCATCACTTTCTTGCAATAATCCGTATTTTCCGTAAGATTCGGAGATATTCTCTGATCCTGACTGCTCTGCGCTGCTGTACTCATTCCTTCACCCCTTATACACCCTATATTTGCAAATTAGTATGACCTGGATGAATCAGGATTATCACAAAAGTGTTATTGAATATCCCACAAAATAAAAAAGAACGTTGTCAATCCTTATATATTAGAATATTATCTAATTAGATTAATATCTAATATTAGAGAAGAGGATTTGTCATGTTATTTAGATCTTCCATTGTGATCCTGCTACAAAAAGAATCGGAGTACCGCAAGTTCTTTGTCGCGGGATTAGTGAACGGCATAGGTGACCGTTTCTGCCAGGTGGCCATGCTTTCGTTAATTCTCAGCACAACAGGATCAGGGGTTGCCGTAGGACTAGCCCTTGGTCTGCGTGTGCTTCCATTCCTGTTGCTTGCCCCGGCAGGTGGCATGTTAACCCTGCGCTTCTCACGGCGAAAGATTATGCTGCTTACCAATCTGATAAGGGTGCCTCTTGCTCTGAGTTATTTACTCGTAAACAGTGCAGATGATTTATGGATTCTTTATACAGCGAGTACTTTACTAGCCTGTGCTGAGGCTCTCTATGCTCCGGTTCGCAAATCAGGCATACCACTTCTTGTACAGCCGGAAAACTTGCTCAAAATTAACGGACTTGAACAGGTAATGAACGGTACGGTGCTGATTGTAGGTGCCTTTCTTGGAGGGATCACCTCATCAGTGATGGGGCCGCAGGCTGCATTTATAACCAATGCACTGTGTTTCCTGGTGGCTGCTGTTTTGATCCGAAAAGTCTCGTTTCCATCGGGAATGGGTACTGAATCAAATGGGAGATCACTTGAAAATGTGGAGAGATCAACCGTTTCAGCTTCTGATAATCCTTCAGTGATTGCTCGCGCCAATGGTGCATTTTATGTTCCTTCGGTGATATGGCGGCTGGTTCGATCCTCTGTAGCATTACAGATCATCATCCTGTTCGAGTTATGGGTACCGGTCATAAACGGGATCGACAATGTATTGATTAGCGTATATGCAATTGAAGTGTTTGCCCTTGGGGATTGGGGTGTAGGTCTGTTCTATGCGGCGCTTGGGACGGGGCTGGTATTAAGTAACTGGTGCTCTCGTTATTTTCAGCATTGGTTGCTCCCGGGAGTAGTAATGTGTCTGCTCGTGGAAGGGGGATTGCTTATGCTACTTAGTATGGCGACTCTGCCAGTGATCGCAGTTCTGATCTATATTCTGCTGGCCCTTATGTCAGGGGTAGGCAATGCTTGTCTGGATACACTGCTGATGCGTGAAACACCTGAGAAATACCGAGGGCTCATCTATGGTTTGGTGACGGCTTGCAGTAGTAGCATGCTGGGGTTATCCATGTTTGGTGCAGGTTTGTTATTAGAAGTGGTAGAGCCACGGAAGCTTGGTTTCGCAGGCGGATTGGGTTTTGCCGCAATTGCTGTTCTGCTTACAGCCTATGGATGGCTAAGGGCGCGTGAGGCTTTTAACATTAGACGTATAACCAAAAAAACGTGAAAAAAAGGAGCCGCAATATGCAGCTCCTTACTATTAACAGAAAGGTTAACCCGGAGGTCCCACATCTAATAGGGCAGAAAAACCTCTGCGCTAAATGTGTCTGAATTCAACCATTGATATCATCGATAGATATGTGAATGCTATCGTTTATTTTTGTCTTTGCCGAATAGCAGCAGGCTTGCGCAACGATCGGGCTACCCACGCTTTTCGATAACGGTACAGCACGGCTGCAATCAGCAGCAGTCCAATCCCCGCCACGATGTAAGGTGCATATTGATGAACAAGCTGAAACACCGCGTTCCATTGAGGTCCAAATATTTTGCCGATGCCCAGGAACAGCATGACCCAGAACAGTGCGCCTGAATAGGCGTAGAGAGCGAATTTGCGAAAGGGAACAGCGGCTATACCCGCGAAATATCCGGTGAAATGTCTCACTCCCGGAATGAAATAACCGATGAAGATCAGGGCATTGCCGTACTTGGCAAACCACTTTTGCGTTTTATCCAGCTTGTCCTGTTTCATCAGAAACCATTTGCCATATCGTGTAATGAACGGCAGACCTGCTTTGGCCCCAATAAAATAAGTGATCGTCATGCCAATCGTCGTTCCCAGAAAAGCGAGGATGGCGAGTATTCCGAAGTCCAGATGACCCTTGTAGGACAGAAAACCTGCATAAGCCATAGTCGTTTCTCCCGGGAAGGGAAGGGCGATGAATTCCAGCAATAAGCCAAAAAACAAAACGCTGTATCCGTAGGATCCAAACAGATGCTGGACCTTCTCAAGCAATTCCAATAGACTTCACTCTCCTGCAGACAGGGTGGGAGGAGATACGTACTCTCCAAGGAGTTTTGTTCACGATCCTACCTGTCCATTATGCTACCTAATCCGAAGCCAAGAATCAATCACGAGCCATCCCAAATTGTGAAAAATTATAAAACAAAATCGCGTCTTTTTTCAGCGCGCCCTCCATATAATTCTAACAAATCTGCTGAAGTCTATCAGCAAATTCACTAGAGACGTTGGAGGTTGATTCGAACATGGTAACACCAATACATACAATTTCATCTGGAAAATGGTCTGTGCTTATACTTCGCATTGTGGTACTGCTGTGTGTATTCGCTGCATCGGCAGGCACAACTTACGCTTCCTCTGTATCGGGGTCTGATGCACCCGCCTCCAAAGAAGAGAATCCTCAAGACAAGGTAGTCTATTTGAGTTTTGACGACGGACCGGGTAACCATACCCGTGAAGTATTGGATATTTTGCGCAAGGAACAGGTTTTGGCTACATTTTTTGTGCTTGGTGAGCAAGCAGAACGTTATCCTGAGATGATCCGTGCGGTTGTGGAAGATGGACATGCTTTGGGCAATCATACGTTTAATCATAATTATGAACAGCTGTACAGTGATTTCAAAGTGTTCTGGAAGCAGATCAAACAGACAGAGGCAGTAGTAGAGCGAATTACCGGATTTCGACCGAATCTGGTCCGGGCACCGGGAGGTACCTACGGACATTTTGATAAGAGTTATTTTGATCTGCTGAAATTGGGCGGGTACACCGTTATGGACTGGAACGTAGACAGCGGTGATTCCAAACGGAAGGGTGTTCCGGCCAAAGAAATCTTACACAATGCGACCAAGGTGCCTGCCGGGGCACATTCGGTTATTGTATTGATGCATGATGGAGGCGCTCATGCCGAGACGGTAAAAGCACTACCTGGCATTATCAAGTATTACCGCGATCAGGGTTTTCGTTTTGACACGATGAAGGCCTCGGATCAGCCTGTTCAATTCCGCATCGATTCCAATGGTAAATACAAGTCACGCAAAGCTCCGGGTAAGGAATGGGTCGCAGAAAATGTACAAGAGAACAGCAACTTGTGGTTGGCTGGCAAGGAACTGAAGGTGGAAATCGGCTTGGCAGCAGCCACATTGAAGCAAGGAGAGTTTCGCGTGGAAGATCAGCGGATCATGGTGCCTTTGCGGACCTTTATGAAAAAGTTCGGTGGCAGCGCTCGCTGGAATGCAGAGACCAGGACAGCTACAGCCGTATGGAAAGACCGAACCATCCATGCAGACAGTATCAGCGGAGACCTGACAACGAAACGTGCAGACCAGATGAATGACAGGATGACAGAGGGAGTCGTGCAGAGCCAGGGAGGAACGATTTGGGTTCCGCTACGTGAATTGATGGAGCATATGGGAGTAACCGTTGATTCACTAAAGGTGAATGAAAAGGAATGGACGGTTAAAGCCAGCGTTCCTCTGGCAGCTGCTAACAGCATGTATTTGGATAAATTGATCTGAATAAAGTCGTTCGTGCAGGACTATTCTCTCTACTTCCGGGCAACACTGAATCATAGATTAGTATGGTTCAGGAATGCCGATGGATGGAAGGAGATCAGGAGAAATGTCTTATATCCGAATGGAACATGAGCATGCCGTTGAATTGCTGAATAGAGTTATGAAGCGAGTTGAAAGTGTGATCATTGGCAAAAAACAAGAGATTCGTTATGTGTTAACTGCAATGCTTAGTGGAGGTCATGTACTTCTGGAAGATGTACCGGGTACAGGCAAAACGATGCTGGTTCGCGCCGTCGCTTCTGCGCTGGATTGCTCCATGGGACGAATTCAGTTCACGTCGGACGTGATGCCGGCAGATGTGACGGGCACGTCGATGTATCATCCGCATACGGGAGAATTCAAGTTTCGACCAGGCCCCGTCATGTCCAATATTGTTCTGGCCGATGAAATCAATCGCGCTTCCCCCCGTACCCAGTCGGCACTTCTGGAAGCGATGGAGGAACGACGCATTACAGTGGATGGCACAACCTATGCTTTGCCGCGCCCATTCTTTTTGCTGGCGACGCAGAATCCGTTGCAGTTTGAGGGCACTTATCGTCTGCCTGAAGCGCAGTTGGATCGTTTTATCATGAAGATCGGACTGGGGTACCCTGATCCGGAGCAGGAAGTCGAACTGTTAACCCGGATGCAAAGCAGAGAACTGCTTGATGAACTTCGTCCTGTCATGCTTGCTGAAGAAGTCGTAGCCATGCAGCGTGAAGTGAAACATGTACATGTGGACTCTGTTGTCAAACAGTATCTGGTTGCTGTTGCCGTTGCCTCCAGAAGTCATCCGGCGGTAAGACTGGGAATCAGTCCGCGCGGAACATTGGCCTGGATGGCTGCTGCACAATCGTTTGCTTACCTCCAAGGACGCAGTTATGTCATTCCCGATGATGTGAAAGAGATGGCTGTACCGGTCCTTTCCCATCGCGTTCAATTAAAAGCCCAGAACAGAGCCGAAATCTGGGCACAGGCGCAATTGATTCAGGAAGCTCTGTCATCGGTTCCTGTACCTGTACAGATGGCGACACAGGGAAGGGGACGGCGTCAATGACTGCGCTGGGTCAACGAATGTTGGGTGCTGTCCTGGTCGTGGCTTTTGCCTCTTTATATGTATGGCATGGCGGCAAAGCCGCGCTATTTCTGTCCATTATAGCGGCCTTGATGCTCGCAAGCGCACTGATTATCCATTTTTTCGGTCCGCGCAATATTAACATTCGGCGGCAAATGCATGCGAATCGGGTTGTGGCAGGCGAAAGAACGCGGGTGGCAGTGGAACTGAAATTCGACTGCCCGATTCCACTGTTATGGATCATTCTGTGTGAGAATACACCTGCCGGTGTACATCGTAAATTACTATTTCCGGGGACCCGTCGCCAGTTTACGTATCAATATGAATTATCGGGTTTGCGCAGAGGTGTGTACAGATGGGAATCAGGCAGATTGTACTGGGGTGATGTTTTCGGATGGAATACGGTCTCCGCAGAGACTGTGAATCATACCTCGCTAATTGTTGTTCCCCAAGCTACGGAATGGGGTGAGAGTAATTCTGGAGAATACTCGGCCGTGGGGGAAGATGCACTGTCTGAGCGAAGAAGCAGTCAGGGGAATCGCAGTCCTGAGTTCCGGGAATATCAGCAAGGAGACCCACTGGGGCGTGTTCATTGGAAAAGCACAGCCAAAACGGGTCGACTTCAGACTTTTTTGCCTGAAACCTCCGATTCTGTCTCGCTGGGTATACTGGTGTATGAAGGTGCATCGGGTTATAAAGTGCGGCAGTCAGAGAAGAGGGATATGCCTGCTTTTGAACGTGCGGTCCGTGCAGCTGCTCGTTGGATTCATACCGCTGAACGGGACAACATTCCTTATCAAGTGTGGACGGAAGGCGGTGGGTCAGGATCTGCTCTTCAGGAGAAATGGAAACAAGAACTACTGCACTCTCCTGAAAACCATGCGTTAGACAAGCTGGCGCAGGCACGAATTGCCACGGCTCAAGTTGTACCTCCTTCGCTTCGCACAGAGATGTTGGATAGAATGGCGATCGGGTCACGAATTGTGGTTCTCACCGGTAGAATGGACGAAGCTCTTGTGGAGTGGGTAATGTGTGCAATTGGGTTGGGATACAGGGTAGAGGTTCAGTTAACGGAGTTCATGGCTGGAGAAGATCCATCACCTATATCGCGAGCGGAATCCCTCAGCAGCAATATGGCTCAGAATCGAGGAACTCAAGGTGATGCGACTTCTGATACCACTGTAGTTTCAGAAACAGCACAGTCCATTGCAACAGATCGAACCATTCGTAACATGGGCAATGAAAGTCTGGAACAGCTTCGTCAAAGTGGAGTACAGATCCATTGGATCACAGACAGCTCTTTACCTTCAATGAGAAAGGCGGAGGTAACGGATGTGGGAGCATAATGGAAACCCTCAAGTGAACTCCACTGTGGCTGACAGGGGGCATACCGCCAGTTTGGGATTAGAGTCTGTGCATTCCATATATAAAGCGGAAACCAGGACATCTGGAGTAGATTTGAAGAGTCATGGCCAAAATTCGGAACCTCTCCTTTACAGAATCGGTCTTTCCGCCATTTTGCTTATATTGTCCCTGGAGTGGATTTATCCGGTTACGTCAACGGGTCAGCAGGGCAGTGAACGATTCTTGTCCGTGATGGCAGGATTAACAGGAACCTTGCTGCTCGCGGGGTTGCTTCGTACCGGCTGGATCACGGGAATACTGATTAGACTCCTCATTGCTCTAGCCGCATTATGTTGTATGTATGGAGGTAATGACCCTGCTGGATGGGCTGTTACATATCCGGCCACTCTTTCTGAGGATATGGGCAGTTTCATGAGTACCTGGCGTGTTCACTCGATTAGTGTGGAGACAAGAGGTCTGCTCATGATGTGCGGTTGGAGCATGCTGATGGCTTCCGTGCAGTCCCTTGTACTGCTGCGACGAAGTGTGATGCTTTTTGGCATTGCAACATTGGTCTATTTGCTGCTGCTTGAATCCTTTGCCGGACTGGATGTATATGCTTCGGTGATACGTTCTGTGCTGTGGATTCTACTCATTCAGGCCATGTTACAGTTGCTTCGCCTTAATGGCGGGGTCACCACACCGATCTTTAAGCAGAGTCCTTATGGCCGTTGGTGCACGGTAACGCTTGCGGTGTCTGCAGGTATGGTACTTTTCTCAGCGATCCCTGGTCAACTTGCTTCCATTCCTCCACCGGAACGTATATCCCTTGAGCAGATGGGTGAACGGCTGGCCCGCTGGGCAGGCTATACACAGCACGGAAGTATTCCTGCCACAACCGCCGTCACAGGATATAGTACAGCGGATGCACCAATGGGCGCACCTTTGGTGCAGGGAGACACGATCTTTTTTACGGCGAAAAGTCCGGAAGCTACGTATTGGCGGGGCGAGACCCGTTCATATTATAACGGAAGCACCTGGAGTGATCCTGTGCAGAGCTTTGAGACGGCAAGTCCATCTGGATTGGTGCGTACCGATGGTTGGGAGTATCCAGCCTATTGGCAACGTATTCGTCAAACGGTAACGATGAAGCGAGAATGGAGAGGACCCAATCCCCTCTTTACAGGTGGAATGCCAATCAATCTTTCGTTCCAGGATAAGAACAGGGATAATCAGAAGAATAAACGTTTATTACTATCAAATGAAGATTCCGCCACGTTATGGCTGGCGGCTACCTATGACAATCAATCTGTCAAAAGTTATACGGCAGACATCATGATTCCCGTGGCAACACCTGAACAACTACGCCTTCTGGGAAAGAAGTCCAATATGAAAGATCCGGCGGCAATTCGCAGAACGTATTTGCAGCTACCAACTACGCTTCCCGGACGTGTGCAGGCTCTTGCGAAGGAAATCATTCAGGGAAGTGAGACTCGTTATGATGCCGTGCAAGCCGTAAAGTCGTATCTTGCGGACCACGCCGAATATACACTTGATACCCGTATGCCACCACGCGGAACCGATTTTGTGGACGATTTCCTATTCGTTACGCGACAGGGATATTGCAATCATTTCTCGACAGCTATGATTGTGCTGCTGCGTGCAGAGGGTATTCCAGCACGCTGGGTTAAGGGATTCGGGCCCGGGGAAGCGGATGCGGACGTCTCCGGGCAATACATTGTGACCCAAGGAGATGCACACTCCTGGGTAGAAGTGTATTTTCCAGGTGGGGGCTGGATGCCGTTTGAGGCTACGCCGGGCTTCACCATGACGCAGGGTGAAGGCCAAGATGCCGCTGCGCTCAGCGGGCAGCAGCCCGTTGCCGTAACCCCGCCGCAGACGGACGGCGGGGTAGCTCACGCGGGCGCATGGCTGCTCGCCCGCGCACGAGCCATTGCCGCGCACCCATGGCTCGCGGCAGCCCTTGCGGCAGCGGCGCTGCTGTGCGCCGCCGGGGCCATCCGCATGCGGCGGCTTCGCCCCGCGCTGCGGCTAAGGCTGCTGCTGGCGTGGCCGCGCAGCAGCTTTCCGGACCGCGAGCGGCTGCTCAGCGCCGCCGCTCCGGTCTGGACCGCGCTCGCGCGCCGCTACGGCCAGCGGCCGCCGGGAATGACGCTGCGTGAATATGCAGCGTCACCCGCCGTAGCCGCAGGCACGGACGGCGCGGACATCGCGCGGTTCGCAGCCGACTGGGAACGGCTGCTGTACGGGCCGGACCGTCCGCTGCGTGCGGACAGTCTGGACTTCCTGCGCCGGGCACTTCAACTGGCCCGGCGCATGCAGGCGCTGTAACACGAAGTACAGCGCAGCGCTAAACATAGGACGCCTTTCTCGCCCCATAAAGCGAACGAGGCGTCTTTCCGCGATCATACACCGTAAGCTTCATGCGGAAGATCTCTTTTATGATGAAAATAGTGCATCAACCCTTTTCTTATATTTCCTATCGGGAATATATATAATAGAGGCGAGAATATTCGACCAAATACTGTAATCTCAGGCGTTGAATATGCCATGTTTTGAGATGTCGAAAAAAGGAGTTTCGCCTTTCCTTGACGGTATGTTTTGTCGTTGCGTATAATTAGTTTCATTAATTGAGGGAGGCTCGGTAATGAATAAGCAAAATGAAATAGTGGTTGTCCTTGACTTTGGGGGCCAATACAACCAGTTAATCGCCAGAAGAATCCGGGATCTGGGCGTATACAGCGAGCTTTTGCCGTATAACACACCGGCGGAGAAAATCGCAGAATTATCACCAAAGGGAATCGTGTTCTCGGGTGGACCATCTAGCGTTTACGCAGAAAATGCACCACACGTAGATCCGGCCATTTATGATCTGGGATTGCCAATCTTCGGAATTTGTTACGGTATGCAGCTCATGGCGCAACAGCTTGATGGTAAAGTGGAGCGTTCTGAGAAGCGTGAGTACGGTAAAGCGGATATTGAGTTTGCACCAGGTGCTGCTCTCGCACAAGGTATCGAAGGTGAACATACGGTATGGATGAGTCATGGTGATCACGTGGTTGCTCTTCCTGCTGGATTCAAACTGGATGCAGGCACGGAAAGTGCGCCAATCGCAGCAATGAGTAACGATGAGCGCAAATTGTATGCTGTTCAGTTCCATCCAGAAGTACGCCACTCTGTTCGCGGTAATGAAATGATCAAAAACTTCCTGTACGAAATCTGTGGTTGCGAAGGCAACTGGAGCATGGAGACGTTCATTGAAGATACGATCAAGGATATCCGTGAAAAAGTGGGCGACGGTAAAGTATTGTGCGCACTTAGCGGCGGTGTTGATTCTTCCGTGGTTGCTGCATTGCTTCACAAAGCCATCGGTGACCAACTGACATGTATGTTTATCGACCATGGTCTGCTGCGCAAAGGCGAAGCGGAGAGCGTAATGGAGACGTTCGTCGGCAAATTCGACATGAAAGTTGTCAAAATCGATGCACAAGAGCGTTTCCTGTCCAAACTGGTAGGTGTGGATGATCCGGAACAAAAACGTAAAATCATCGGTAACGAGTTTATTTACGTATTTGACGAAGAGTCCAAGCAGTTTGATGATTTTGCATTCCTGGCGCAAGGTACACTGTACACGGATATCGTGGAAAGTGGCACAGCGACAGCTCAGACCATCAAATCCCACCACAATGTGGGCGGATTGCCTGAGGACATGAACTTCAAGCTGATCGAACCACTGAGTGCCTTGTTCAAAGACGAAGTGCGTAAAGTCGGCGAAGAGTGCGGTCTGCCAGAAGCAATTGTATGGCGTCAGCCATTCCCAGGTCCGGGTCTAGCTATTCGTGTACTGGGCGAAGTAACTGAGGACAAGCTCAAAATCGTTCGTGATTCGGACTACATCCTGCGCGAGGAGATTGCCAAAGCCGGTCTTGACCGCGAAATCTGGCAATACTTCACGGCCCTGCCTAACATGAAGAGTGTTGGGGTTATGGGTGATGCGCGTACGTATTCCTACACTGTAGGTATCCGTGCCGTAACATCCATCGACGGTATGACAGCTGACTGGGCACGTATCCCTTGGGACGTATTGGAGAAAATCTCCGTGCGGATCGTTAACGAAGTGGATAACGTAAACCGTATCGTGTATGACGTAACTTCCAAACCACCAGCAACGATTGAGTGGGAATAGGTTGTGAAATATTAGTGGACTTCATTGCTTAGAAGCCCTGATATGGTTGGAACCCTTGAATTTTTAAATAAAAAGCTCATTCTTGATAAATTGTTATCAAGAATGAGCTTTTTATTTTGGTTAGATGAAATAATCAACCCTAGTTCCGAATTAACTCCAGTATTCGTTGGGGTTGACTGTTTGCTTGAGCAAGTATGGCTTGAGAGGCCTCGGTTAGAATACTCAGTGTAGATATCTTTATCATTTCTTTGGCCATGTCAGTGTCCCTGATTCGTGACTCGGATGCTGTAAGGTTCTCAGAATAGTTGGATGTGTTGTTATAGGCGTACTCTAGTCGATTTTGATAGGCGCCTAATTTTGCACGCTCCCCTGTGACTTTATCTAAAGCGGTTTTGATATCTGATACTGTGAGATGAGGAATGACTTCATAATCATCAAAACTTGCTTCCGAAAAAGCGGTGAACAATCCGGTGTAGCCTTCAAGCATGGATGTATTGGCAGAATAGCCTTCGATCTTTCCTACACCCGTGACAGAAAAAGTATAATAATTGCCTACAACAGTTCCAGTAAGTTCATAGTTCTGATCCAATTGCGCAGGATCCACCACTATGGAGGTAATTAATCGATATGATCCGTTTACGCGTTCTCCAATATATAATCCACCGTACTGGCTATACCAACCAAAAACTTGGTTGTTAAAGTCGTTTCCTTTAATAATTATGCCAATATTTCCATCCGGATGTGTCGTCATGAATTTTCCATTGACTGTGATGGTCATATCGTTGCCTTGAATAACTTCCGAGAGAATCGTTTTGTCACCAACTCCTTCAGTGGACTGTGTCAATGAACCGTTCTGGACTGTCCAGGAACCTTGCGCAGGATGCCATTGTGAAAACCTATTTTGATCGTTAAAATTCTCCCGATAATATAGGTCCAGATGCATGTCATTAATACTTAGCGGAATTGTTTCAGTACCTGTATGGATAGCAGCATTAGTAAGTGACCCGTTCAAAAGGTAGATTCCATTAAATTGTGTGTTGTTTGTTATATCCTCTATATTTCGGAGGTTGTGTGTAATTTCTAGATTAATTGTTTCTTTATCACTATAGGTGTATGTATCGTTTTCCCTTTGAACAAGTAGTTCTCTGATCCTTTGAAGCCCGTTTGTTATGCTATCGAGAGCACCTTCCGCAGTTTGAATTAATGAAATTCCATCTTGGATATTTCTTGCCCCTTGCTCTAAAGCCCGAATCTGAGCACGCATACTTTCGCTAATAGCTAGACCAGCAGCGTCATCCGCAGCGCGATTAATGCGTAGACCGGATGAAAGTCTTTCAAAAGAAGTTTTTTTGGAATTACTATTATTATTAATTCTATTTTTGGCGTTTAATGCTGGCAGATTATTGTTAATTCTCATATTTCTCCTCCCATCCTAATATTAGTATACATGTTTCGTGGAGAAAATTAATCTGATAAGGGAGGGAAACTTAAACAAGACTGTCCGTGTCGATGAGCTATGAAACGTAAAATGCAATTTTGTTTATGAAAATTTTAAAACATCCATCGATGGTATGAAGCTGACTGGGCACGTATCCCTTGGGACGTATTGGAGAAAATCACCGTGCGGATCGTTAACGAAGTGGATAACGTAAACCGTATCGTGTATGACGTAACTTCCAAACCACCAGCAACGATTGAGTGGGAATAGAAGTTATCTATACAGATTTAATAACAAGAGATCGGAGTTTCCGTCAAAGGAGCTTCGGTCTCTTTTTTTAATTTTGTGTTTGCACCAGACGTTATTTATACTTTGGTTTACGATAATCAATGGACCATCCAATAGATATTACGAAGAAGAACACTCTGTAAGGAGGAACTACGACGGATGAAGGAAAGACTCGAGCTTGAACCCGGATGGACTCGTGAAGAGGTTGCTGCACTTACGGCTCATCCTGAACTAAAGATTGTTCAATACAGCGAGCACAATATCCCGGATGTAAACTTGATTCAGACATTGAATGAGGAGCTGTTTGCAAACAGACCCGATGTTACTTTTCGTATATATGGCTTTCATTCGCAATCTGGCGACTTGTCTGTTCTAAAATATATGAACCATGTAGAAAAGCTTGTGATTGATTGCAACAGACGCATTCATGGGATTGAGGGCTTAGGTGAATTGCTAAAGCTGAGAGAGTTTGCTTTTGACGTATTTGAAGCGGAATCTCTTGAGGTGTTAACACTTGTACCCACTACTTTACATCAGCTCCGCATCGGCAAAACCAAAACAAAGAAAACGGATTTGTCCGTACTTAGCCGCTTTATCGAGCTTAATAAGCTGAGTGTGAATGGTCATAGAACGCACATTGAAACGATCGGAACATTGTCTTCACTCCGGTCCCTCTATATTTCGGGAATGCCGTTAAAGGAATTGGGATACTTAAAAGAGTTAGCAAATTTGCGCCAACTTCATCTCAGTTTTGGTGGAGCAGAGAATCTGGATAGCCTTGCGGGAATGAAATCCTTGCAATTGTTGAAGCTCCTAAGGGTGAAAGGATTATCTGACCTATCCGTATTGCCTGAATTGAAGGGATTGCACTTATTTGGGATAGAGGACCAGCCGCATCTAACGAGTCTGCCGTCTCTTGAAAATCTGACTGAATTACAGCGTGTTTTCCTGAACAATGTGAATGTGGAGAATATTGACTGGGCAAAGACTTCCAAAAGTCTGAAAGAGCTCGCTCTTCTGCAAATGAAGCATATTAATGCCGAAGATATCGAATCCCTGATTTATCATAAATCCTTGGAAAGAATGATCGTTCATTTGAAAAGTGCCAAACAGCAAAAAGTGGCGAAGAAGGCGATAATGGCAGCAGGCATGTGGGATGAGAGCGGATGGTGGTATAACGATGAATCTCTGGATATTTAATTTCTTTTTTAAGTTCGTTTCATATTGTTTTCATGTCGGGCTTGTACACTAAGTACAGAATACGGCTATATGGCAACTGAAAGGAGAATTGAATGTATGCGTAAAACCGACAATATGAGCAAATGGAAGATGGGCATTGGAAGTGCGTTTCTGATGGTGATGCTGGCAGGATGCGGCTCGGGTATGCAGGACTTGGCTCTTGGTGCGGGGGATTCTTCATTTGTGAACTTAGAGGCAGCAGATTCATCTTCCGATCAAGCCCAGAATCAGGAATTGTCTGAGGGATCGACCGATAATACAGGTCAGGAACAACAGCAGGCACAGGACGTGTTTCAGACAGAGATTTAGAATATATGGCGTAGGACCTATCATGTAAAAAAATGAACTAGTAACCGTAGCAGCCTGCTCTCCATACCTAAGCTTTTTGAATATCCAAATACATGATCCTCATCACATAACCATCTTCTCGGTAACGGTAACCCATGAAGCTACCGCAATCAAAGTGTGCCTGCCGCCTTTGATTGCGGTAGCTTTTTGATTTGTGAAACCTCAGTTTAATTTGGGTGGTAAACCGCTGAACTGGTTCATTTTGTTAAATAATACGAACGATTTATATGATAAGTGATAATAATATTCGTTTTTCTCATTGACAAACTAGAGGTAACCCTCCTAAAATAGTGATTGGAAACACACAAATAGCGCATACTACTTCGTATAATCCCGGGGATTGGCCTGGGAGTCTCTACGAGATCACCCTAATGATCTGGCTACGAAGAGGAGAAGGCTGAGCACATGAATTCTACATGATTGCGTCGGGCATGACATCACGCACATTAGAATTTTTTTTGTTCTCCGTAATTGGCACAGTGCCACTCCTCATCAGCTAAAACCCTGGGTGATGCATTCATCTTCAGGGGTATTTGTCGTTTTTCAATAAGGCTTCAACATCTCTAAGGAGGAATTAGTGAATTATGGATCGTTTCTTTAAACTAAAAGAAAACGGAACGAACGTTAGAACGGAGATTGTTGCGGGTCTTACTACCTTTATGACAATGGCGTACATTCTTTTCGTAAACACGTTGTTCTTGGGATCGGCCGGAGCCGGTATGTCGGACAATGCAGTATTTTTTGCAACAGCCGTGGGTGCTGGTCTGATGACCATCATTATGGGATTGTTCGTTAACATTCCGATCGCCCTTGCACCAGGTATGGGTTTGAACGCTTACTTCATGACAGTGGTTCTGAGTTCCAACGGTGCGATTTCCTGGCAGGCAGCTCTCGGAGCCGTATTTATCTCTGGTATCGTGTTTATTATTTTGACAGTGACCAAAATTCGTCAAATGCTGCTCGTTGCAGTTCCAGACTCATTAAAAATGGCAATCACAGTTGGTATTGGTCTCTTTATTACCATTGTAGGTTTCAAACTGGCTAATCTGGTCGCTGTAACAGTTAATGTTGCACCTGATGCAGATCTGAGCCAACCGATTCCTGGCAGCAGTTTTAATCTGTCTTTGGGTAATTTCATCACGCATCATGATGCATTACTGGCACTGATTGGGCTACTCATTATAGCTGTACTGATGGTTATGCGCGTCAAAGGTGCACTGCTAATCGGTATCATTGCTACAACGTTGATCGGTATCCCAATGGGCGTTACGAATCTCAGCGGTCTGTCCGGTGCAAGCTGGTTGCCTAACTTCAGCGATCTGGCGGTTGGACAACTGGATTTGAAAGGTGCAATTAGCCTTGGATTGTTTGAAATCATCTTTATCTTCACCTTTGTAGAGCTGTTTGACACATTCGGAACGATGGTGGGTACAGCAACGCGAATGGGGATTATGAAGGACAAGAAGAAAGGCGAGAAAACAATTGGTAAAGCAATGCTCGTCGATGCAGTGGGTGTAAGTGCAGGAGCTGCACTGGGTACAAGTACAATTACCGCATTTGTTGAAAGTGCCTCTGGCGTCGAAGCTGGTGGACGTACGGGTCTGACCTCTGTAACGACAGGTATCCTGTTCATCCTGGCCTTGTTTATTGCTCCGCTGGCATTGGTTGTTCCGTCCGCTGCAACAGCTCCGGCATTGATCATCGTGGGTGTCTTGATGATGAGTCAGGTTCGCAGCATTGAGTGGGATGACTTCCTACAAGCTTTCCCGGCGTTCCTTACAATCGTATTGATGCCTTTCACTGGAGGAATTGCAAACGGGATTTCCGCAGGGATTGTATCCTATGTAATTCTGGCCGTATTCAGTAACCTGGTTACGGAGCGCAAAGTGAAGATCCACTGGCTTATGTGGATATTGGCTATCATTGTTATATGTCGGTATGTATTTATAGGTGGGGAATAAAGGTTTGACTGAATGAAATGGGTCAGTTACTTATGATGATTCGTTATAATGTAAATGAAGGAAGCGGGAGCCTCGGTATGTTATCGTGGCTTTCGCTTTTTTTGTTTCTTCTATATAAGTAGCATAAACTTTGAAATAAGGGACAGGAGACAATTTGAAATGTTACCTGTAGGGGATATTCTTATTTTGTAGGATAAATGAAATCGACTTTCTTCTATATATAAAGGAGGAACAAACATGAGTTACGTTTTAATGGTTTTTGATCCAGTCAAAGCGGGCGGAAGATCATTCCTACTCGGACATTAAGGTGAGTTCAGAGTAGTCGCAACGTTTCTATGAAGAACTTGTACTGACATCTCCTTCTATGAATGTGGACGACGATGTGTTTGAAGCGATGGAAGAAGCGGAAACGAATAATCGATTAAAAGAATACTCGCTTGGAAAAGAAGTGATTTATGCTGCATTCGCGTGGTCTGTTGCGGAAGATGCCTATAAAATGATGCGTGAGTTGGCTAAAAAGCATAGCGTTGGTTTTTTTTTGATGTAAGTGGCTCGGATGGTGAGATCATCAGGCCCTAATGTGTATACTAAAATAGCAAACTTGAAAAACATCACGATAAGGATTACATAGCAACCTCTAGGGTTCATGAAAACGGAAGTGGAAACAACTGATTCTGTTTCTTGGTTTTATAAATGATTATGAATTGGGCAGATAGGTGTATCTGAACGGATTGAGGTGAGTAAACAGCAAGTTGGATATAACTAGTTTGAAAGTTATATCTACTATATATACATAGATATCGGTGTAATGTGAGAGAGACGCTATTCTCCGAGATTGGAAAGATAGTTGCTGATGAGGGATGGGTATCGTATAAGGTATAATAGGAGTAGGGAAGAAGAAGAGAACCGCTAACAGATAAATTGAAAATAAAGCTTGCGTTCCGAATCTGTACATGGTATATTCTAATTCCGGCCAAGAAAACACGAGAAACACAGTGCGGCAAGCGAAACAAATAAGCTTCGAAAGAAACTTAAAAAAAGAGCTTGCAAAGTTGGTTCGGATGTGATAAGATATAAAAGTTGCTGAGGTGAACAACACCCGGCAGTGAAACAAGTTTGATCTTTGAAAACTGAACAACGAGTGAGTAAACATTCTGCTTGCAGAATGAACGCGAAAGTTTGAGACAAGCCTTGGCTTGAATCGACTGGAGCACAAATGAGATTTTTAATCTCGTCAGTTTCAAAATGAGCTTATCGCTCTTTTCAATACTTTATTGGAGAGTTTGATCCTGGCTCAGGACGAACGCTGGCGGCATGCCTAATACATGCAAGTCGAGCGGACTTGATGAGAAGCTTGCTTCTCTGATAGTTAGCGGCGGACGGGTGAGTAACACGTAGGCAACCTGCCCTCAAGTTTGGGACAACTACCGGAAACGGTAGCTAATACCGAATAGTTGTTTTCTTCTCCTGAAGAGAACTGGAAAGACGGAGCAATCTGTCACTTGGGGATGGGCCTGCGGCGCATTAGCTAGTTGGTGGGGTAACGGCTCACCAAGGCGACGATGCGTAGCCGACCTGAGAGGGTGATCGGCCACACTGGGACTGAGACACGGCCCAGACTCCTACGGGAGGCAGCAGTAGGGAATCTTCCGCAATGGGCGAAAGCCTGACGGAGCAATGCCGCGTGAGTGATGAAGGTTTTCGGATCGTAAAGCTCTGTTGCCAGGGAAGAACGCTTGGGAGAGTAACTGCTCTCAAGGTGACGGTACCTGAGAAGAAAGCCCCGGCTAACTACGTGCCAGCAGCCGCGGTAATACGTAGGGGGCAAGCGTTGTCCGGAATTATTGGGCGTAAAGCGCGCGCAGGTGGTCATTTAAGTCTGGTGTTTAATCCCGGGGCTCAACCCCGGATCGCACTGGAAACTGGGTGACTTGAGTGCAGAAGAGGAGAGTGGAATTCCACGTGTAGCGGTGAAATGCGTAGATATGTGGAGGAACACCAGTGGCGAAGGCGACTCTCTGGGCTGTAACTGACGCTGAGGCGCGAAAGCGTGGGGAGCAAACAGGATTAGATACCCTGGTAGTCCACGCCGTAAACGATGAGTGCTAGGTGTTAGGGGTTTCGATACCCTTGGTGCCGAAGTTAACACATTAAGCACTCCGCCTGGGGAGTACGGTCGCAAGACTGAAACTCAAAGGAATTGACGGGGACCCGCACAAGCAGTGGAGTATGTGGTTTAATTCGAAGCAACGCGAAGAACCTTACCAGGTCTTGACATCCCTCTGATCGGTACAGAGATGTATCTTTCCTTCGGGACAGAGGAGACAGGTGGTGCATGGTTGTCGTCAGCTCGTGTCGTGAGATGTTGGGTTAAGTCCCGCAACGAGCGCAACCCTTGATCTTAGTTGCCAGCACTTCGGGTGGGCACTCTAAGGTGACTGCCGGTGACAAACCGGAGGAAGGTGGGGATGACGTCAAATCATCATGCCCCTTATGACCTGGGCTACACACGTACTACAATGGCCGGTACAACGGGCTGTGAAGCCGCGAGGTGGAACGAATCCTAAAAAGCCGGTCTCAGTTCGGATTGCAGGCTGCAACTCGCCTGCATGAAGTCGGAATTGCTAGTAATCGCGGATCAGCATGCCGCGGTGAATACGTTCCCGGGTCTTGTACACACCGCCCGTCACACCACGAGAGTTTATAACACCCGAAGTCGGTGGGGTAACCGCAAGGAGCCAGCCGCCGAAGGTGGGATAGATGATTGGGGTGAAGTCGTAACAAGGTAGCCGTATCGGAAGGTGCGGCTGGATCACCTCCTTTCTATGGAGAATCGTTTCCCGCGTGGAAACATTCAAATACGCAGACTTGATCTGCAAAACTACTCACTCGTTGCTCAGTTTTGAGAGCTCAAACTCTCAAACAGCTTGCTTTTGCATGGAGCTTGTTCTTTGAAAACTAGATATCGAAACGAAATTTTGCGAATTAGAACATTCCTTTAAGCTGATCTTGTGTAAACAAGTGAAGTGTTTATAAGGTAGATTGCATGAGCGAGTGATCGAAATGGAACGACTTTTGGCTTTGCGCAAGCAAAACAAGGGAAGAGACAGCTCGAACACGAGCGATATGGTTAAGCTACTAAGAGCACACGGAGGATGCCTAGGCGCTAGGAGCCGATGAAGGACGTGGCGAACAACGAAACTGCCTCGGGGAGCTGTAAGCAAGCTTTGATCCGGGGGTGTCCGAATGGGGAAACCCAGCTGGGGTAATTTCCAGTTACTCATAACTGAATACATAGGTTATGCAGAGGCATACCAAGGGAACTGAAACATCTAAGTACCTTGAGGAAGAGAAAACAATAGTGATTCCGTCAGTAGCGGCGAGCGAACGCGGAGAAGCCCAAACCAGAGAGCTTGCTCTTTGGGGTTGTGGGACGTCTCACATGGAGTTACAAAGGAACCGGTTAAACGAAGAGGTCTGGAAAGGCCCGCCAAAGAAGGTAAAAGCCCTGTACTTGAAAGTTGGTTCTCTCCGAGATGTATCCCGAGTAGTGCGGGGCACGTGAAACCCCGTATGAATCCGGCAGGACCATCTGCCAAGGCTAAATACTTCCTAGCGACCGATAGTGAAGCAGTACCGTGAGGGAAAGGTGAAAAGCACCCCGGAAGGGGAGTGAAATAGAACCTGAAACCGTGTGCTTACAAAAAGTCAGAGCCCGTTTTAGGGGTGATGGCGTGCCTTTTGTAGAATGAACCGGCGAGTTACGTTCCCGTGCAAGGTTAAGGTGAAGAGCCGGAGCCGCAGCGAAAGCGAGTCTGAATAGGGCGACTTAGTACGTGGACGTAGACCCGAAACCGGGTGATCTACCCCTGTCCAGGGTGAAGGTGCGGTAACACGCACTGGAGGCCCGAACCCACGCATGTTGAAAAATGCGGGGATGAGGTGGGGGTAGCGGAGAAATTCCAATCGAACTCGGAGATAGCTGGTTCTCCCCGAAATAGCTTTAGGGCTAGCCTCGGAAAACAGAGTCGTGGAGGTAGAGCACTGATTGGGTGCGGGGCCCGCAAGGGTTACCAAGCTCAGTCAAACTCCGAATGCCATAGACTTACTTCCGGGAGTCAGACAGTGAGTGCTAAGATCCATTGTCAAAAGGGAAACAGCCCAGACCATCAGCTAAGGTCCCCAAGTGTGTGTTAAGTGGGAAAGGATGTGGAGTTGCACAGACAACCAGGATGTTGGCTTAGAAGCAGCCACCATTGAAAGAGTGCGTAATAGCTCACTGGTCGAGTGACTCTGCGCCGAAAATGTAACGGGGCTAAACACACCACCGAAGCTATGGCTTGATGCTTTGCATCAGGGGTAGGGGAGCGTTGTATAAGGGTTGAAGGTGTACCGTAAGGAGCGCTGGACATTATACAAGTGAGAATGCCGGTATGAGTAACGAAAAGATCAGTGAGAATCTGATCCGCCGAAAGCCTAAGGGTTCCTGAGGAAGGCTCGTCCGCTCAGGGTAAGTCGGGACCTAAGGCGAGGCCGAAAGGCGTAGTCGAAGGACAACAGGTCGAAATTCCTGTACCACCGTAAGCCGTTATGAGCAATGGGGGGACGCAGCAGGGTAGTGACGCGGACTGATGGATGTCCGTCTAAGCAGTGAGGCTGATGTGTAGGCAAATCCGCACATCGTAAGGCTGGGCTGTGATGGGGAGCGAAAATTATAGTAGCGAAGGTCATGATCTCACACTGCCAAGAAAAGCCTCTAGCCAGGTGATGGTGCCCGTACCGCAAACCGACACAGGTAGGCGAGAAGAGAATTCTAAGGCGCGCGGAAGAACTCTCGTTAAGGAACTCGGCAAAATGACCCCGTAACTTCGGGAGAAGGGGTGCCCCGGTAGTGTGAATAGCACGAGGGGGCCGCAGTGAAAAGGCCCAAGCGACTGTTTAGCAAAAACACAGGTCTGTGCGAAGCCGTAAGGCGAAGTATACGGGCTGACGCCTGCCCGGTGCTGGAAGGTTAAGGGGAGCGGTTAGGAGCAATCCGAAGCTGTGAACCGAAGCCCCAGTAAACGGCGGCCGTAACTATAACGGTCCTAAGGTAGCGAAATTCCTTGTCAGGTAAATTCTGACCCGCACGAATGGCGTAACGACTTGGGCGCTGTCTCAACGAGAGATCCGGTGAAATTTTAATACCTGTGAAGATGCAGGTTACCCGCGACAAGACGGAAAGACCCCATGGAGCTTTACTGCAGCTTGATATTGAATTTGGGTACGATCTGTACAGGATAGGTGGGAGCCTTTGAAACGTGAGCGCCAGCTTGCGTGGAGGCACCGTTGGGATACCACCCTGATCGTATCTAGGTTCTAACCTGGTACCGTAATCCGGTGCGGGGACAGTGTCAGGTGGGCAGTTTGACTGGGGCGGTCGCCTCCTAAAGAGTAACGGAGGCGCCCAAAGGTTCCCTCAGAATGGTTGGAAATCATTCGAAGAGTGCAAAGGCATAAGGGAGCTTGACTGCGAGACCTACAAGTCGAGCAGGGACGAAAGTCGGGCTTAGTGATCCGGTGGTACCGCATGGAAGGGCCATCGCTCAACGGATAAAAGCTACCCTGGGGATAACAGGCTTATCTCCCCCAAGAGTCCACATCGACGGGGAGGTTTGGCACCTCGATGTCGGCTCATCGCATCCTGGGGCTGAAGTAGGTCCCAAGGGTTGGGCTGTTCGCCCATTAAAGCGGTACGCGAGCTGGGTTCAGAACGTCGTGAGACAGTTCGGTCCCTATCTGTCGTGGGCGTAGGAAATTTGAGAGGAGCTGTCCTTAGTACGAGAGGACCGGGATGGACGTACCGCTGGTGTACCAGTTGTTCCGCCAGGAGCACCGCTGGGTAGCTATGTACGGAAGGGATAAGCGCTGAAAGCATCTAAGCGTGAAGCCCCCCTCAAGATGAGATTTCCCAGTATGTAAGACCCCTTGAAGACGACGAGGTAGATAGGCTGGGGGTGGAAGTGCAGCAATGCATGGAGCTGACCAGTACTAATCGGTCGAGGGCTTATCCAATATGCAAGTTGTAAGTCGCACATTTCGTTTCGGATCTAGTTTTCAGAGAATGATCTCTGAATGTAAGCTAAGCAATGCGTTTGGTGGCGATGGCGGAGGGGTTCCACACGTACCCATCCCGAACACGACCGTTAAGCCCTCTAGCGCCGATGGTACTTGGACCGCAGGGTCCTGGGAGAGTAGGACGCCGCCAAGCAAAGAACCACTGCCGATGTTATTCGGTGGTGGTTTTTATTTGTTTAATACGAGGTATCTAATATAAACCGTAACAGCCCGGAGAAAATCCAGGGCTGTTTTTTTTATTTTAATTTATGTGGATGTGTTAAATCTTTTTAGGCTGTTCATTTCTGTATAGTCAGTTTAATTTAAGCAGACTCTCTGTCTATTTATCCATTTGGTTGCATGCATCCCCTAGGCTTAAAAGCGAGTTCTCCAATGCATGCTGGGTCTCTGAATCAACGATGACTCCTTGTTTATTCATCTTCAATGTAATATGAGGAATGGTTAGAGAGGCCTCATGTAAGACTTGAGCATTAATCATGTTTAACGTCAGCAATAGTGAAGCATGGGCTTTGTCACCGCCCATGGGGCTTGGAGAAGCAGCGATGGCAACGGTGGGTTTATTGAGCCATTCTCCTGAAGATACGATCCAATCTAATGCGTTTTTTAAGACCCCAGGAACTCCGTTTCCATACTCGGGCGTGCAGATAAGGACTCCATCCGAATGCTTCAGTTGGGCTCTCAAATTCTGCACGGACTCAGGACCTTCCTCGACATCGAGGTCAGGGTTAAAATGCGGTAGATCATTTAATCCACCATATACTCCAAACTTAAGGTTAGGAGGAGCTAGCTTAATCATGGCATGCATTAGTAACGTATTGGAGGACTGATTGCGCAGGCTTCCGGAAATCGCAAGGATATTAAATTCATTTTTCATGGGTATACATCATCTCTATTCTTTAGTAATGTAGGGCAATCTGTTTATTTTCCTCCTGTTGGAATGGACTGTCTATAGAAAACGCATTTAATTAAGGCATTCTTCATGTTACTCAGAGGATATCCACAATTCTTCATCAAAAATGCATGCGATAGTTTGCATGACTCTGGGTAATAGGATGAAGAGAGCGCTTAAAATAAACAACTGACGAATGAATCATAATAAATATTTTTTTAAAATTAGTACCAAGTACTAATACTTAGTGCTATAATGATATAAAAAACAAACGAGGTGACTACCGGTATGAATCAATCAATGTCAACCATTACCGCAATGGGTACGTATGTACCGGATCGAATATTAAGCAATGCTGATTTGGAGAAGCTGGTCGACACGAGTGATGAATGGATTGTACAGCGTACAGGGATGAGAGAACGGCGCATAGCAGCTGATGATCAATTTGTATCTGACCTGGCCACCAAGGCTGTAGAAGATATGATGCGCCGTTATAATGTTAGCGTAGAAGATGTGGATATGATTTTGGTTGCTACCAGCACACCTGAATATTCATTTCCCAGCACAGCATCTAGAGTACAGGCGAATCTCAAGATTCCACATACGGGAGTACTTGATTTGAATGCGGCATGTGCAGGATTTACGTATGGATTGCAGTTGGCTGACAGTCTGGTAACCAGTGGTATGTATCATAAAGTGTTGGTTATTGGAGCAGAGACGTTGTCCAAGATTACCGATTATACAGATCGTACGACATGTGTATTGTTCGGCGACGGGGCAGGAGCGTTTTTGGTAGAAAGAGCTGCTGGAAAAGGTGACTTTATGGCAGCCATCTCAGGTACGAGTGGAGAAGGCGGTATTCATCTCTATAAGAGTGGTCTTTCTTCTGAGATGAATGGTGTACCTCTGGAGGGTGAGGGATGCCTTGTCCAGAATGGCAGAGAGATCTATAAGTGGGCAGTACGCACGATTCCAGAACAATTGAGTGGGCTTATAGCCAAAGCAGAGATGAAGCCGGAGCAGATCGATTGGTTTGTACCCCATAGTGCGAATCTAAGAATGATTGAAGCGGTTTGTGAACGCGGTCCTATTCCGCTGGAACGCACTTTAACAAGTGTTGAGTACAGGGGAAATACCTCGGCAGCTTCCATTCCGCTCGCTTTACAGCTTGCAGTAGACGCAGGGAAATTAAAGCATGGGCATCAAATAGCCCTGTTTGGTTTTGGAGGCGGCCTGACCTTCGCAGGTCTTGTGCTTAGATGGAGTGTACCGGACAGTCCTGTAAAATAAAGCTCAATCCTTTAGTGTATTTATGGGTAATTTTATGTTGTGTATTGACAGGCTTAAGGAAAGATGATAATTTAATCATACAAATTCCAATTGATTTACTTTGTTTTACTATAATTTTATATACCGACTGTTTAGACAGAGGTATCCTGCAAAGGTATATTTGCAGGATACCTCTTTTTTGTACTTTTCATCTGGGAGGGGGACTCAAATGGGTGAGACGTTATTGGCTATATCTCAACTAAACAAAAAGTTTGATACCACAGGAGGGTCGGTCCAGGCTTTGTATAATGTGGATTTACATGTGAAAGAAGGGGAGTTCATAACGATTATAGGGCCAAGTGGCTGTGGAAAAAGCACCTTGTTGCGTATCGTAGCGGGACTGGATCGCGGTTATACGGGTAGCGTAACGCTGAATGGGAACGAAATTAAAGGACCAGGGATCGATAAGGGCTTTATTTTTCAGGAGCACCGACTCTTTCCCTGGCTCACTGTAGAGAAGAACATCGCTTCTGATCTGCCGCTCGGTAAACCGGAAGTCAGACGGAAGGTGAATGAACTAATTGAACTGGTGAAATTGCAAGGATTTGAACAAGCCTATCCGCGTGAGTTGTCGGGTGGTATGGCCCAGCGTGTCGCCATTGCGCGAGCGCTGCTCCGAAGTCCCCAAATTTTACTGCTTGATGAACCGTTTGGTGCGCTAGATGCATTCACTCGGGCTCATATGCAGTCGGTACTACTAGATATTTGGCGCACAAACAAGACAACGATGATTTTTGTAACCCATGATATTGATGAGGCAGTTTTTCTGGGTGAGCGTGTGGTCATTTTGGAACCCCGCCCGGGACAAATTCGAAAAATCGTACCTATTGATCTCCCTTATCCTCGAAAGAAAGCGTCGAATTCATTTCAAGAAGTTCGGTTAAAGGTATTAAGTGAGTTTGAGAAATTGGAAGAGTTTGAACTTAAGGATGGGGCCGGGGTATAAATGAAGTTAACCTGATTCATTCATTCCACTATTAATCCGAGTAATTCAATAAAATAAATATGTTTAAGTGAGTGGAGGAGGATATGATCTAATGTCAGAACAGGCGGCAACGCTCAAAGCGACCGATAAAAAAACCGGCAAAGCAGTAAAATTTGCATTAGGTCTTATTTTGCCGGGTATTGTGCTTATACTGTGGCAGACTTTGGGGCATTACGAAATCATTTCGGAAATGCTGTTCCCGACCCCTTATACCATCGCAGTGGCTTTGGTGACTCTAGTTGTTTCGGGAGATTTGTGGGCTAATCTGCAAATTAGCGCTATGAGAGCATTTGCGGGATTCTTTCTTGGCGGAGGTCTTGGCCTCTTCTTCGGTATTCTGGTAGGTTTGTTTCGCAAATCAGAAAAACTGTTGGACCCTACTTTGCAAATGATTCGTATGATTCCAAGCCTTGCGGTTGTACCTTTATTCATTCTCTGGTTTGGTATAGGCGAGGAATCAAAGGTGCTGTTGATAGCAAAGGCTGCATTCTTTCCTTTATATATTCAAACTTTTATGGGCATACGTGGGGTGGACAATAAGCTGTTTGAGGTGACACGGGTGCTGGGTTACAGCCGGATCAAGCAAGTTACCCGCCTTGTGCTTCCGGCGGCTGTGCCAAACGTTATACTTGGCGTGCGATTGTCACTTGGGCTTTCTTGGCTGGCACTGGTCGTGGCAGAGATGATTGCTTCCAGCTCAGGCATCGGTTATATGATGTCGGATGCTCGGCAGTTCGCAGATACACCTGTCGTGTTCGTGGGAATATTCATTTTTGCTGCAGCAGGGTTGTTAAGCGATACATTGGTTCGACTGCTGGAACAGCGATTATTGCAATGGAAGGACAGCATTTCAGGTTAATTGAAAGGCTAAAGAATAAATGACAAAGCTCGAAATGATAGGAGGGATGCACTATGAACGAGGGAACGGAAGCCATAATGAAAACAGCTAAAAGCGCGCTGGACTCCAGAGATATCAGCGGAACAGCTCCGATCGTTGCTGGACGGACTAAAGTAATCTCTCGTTTAAAGCTACCATCGCGTTCATGGAAAACCTCGCTGTCGGATGTGGTCATCGGGTCGCTGATTCCACTGGGTACACTGGCATTATGGCAGATTGCTGGCAGCATAGGGTGGTTATCGGCTGAATTTCTTCCAACCCCACTGAGTATCCTCAGCGCATTGACCGAGCTTGTGGCAACAGGAGAGCTAATCCATCATCTTGGTGTAAGTATGGGCCGTGCAGGATTGGGATTTCTGATTGGCGGGGTACTCGGACTGTGTTTTGGGATCCTAACCGGACTCTTTCGTCAAGCAGAATATATATTGGACCCGAGCGTACAGGTGCTTCGACTTGTGCCGCATCTGGCGATTGCACCGCTGATTATTTTGTGGTTTGGCTTCGGAGAAGTATCCAAGGTGGTCATTATTATGAGTGGTTCCTTTTTTCCTCTATACATCAACACTTTTATGGCTATTCGTGGGGTGGACAAAAAACTATATGAAGTAGCACAGGTACTCGGTTTCAGCCCGTATCAGCGAATACGCAGGTTGATTCTTCCAGCAGCACTACCGGGTATTTTGTTGGGGCTCCGGCTCTCGTTAGCCGTAGCCTGGATTGGATTGGTCGTGGCGGAATTGATCGGCTCACAGTCTGGAATCGGATTTCTGATCAATGAGGGTAAGCAGAATGCCAATACGGCCATCATTTTTGTCGGTATTCTCATTTTCGCTATTGTCGGCAAAGGGATAGACTCGCTCTTTCGTATGATAGAACGTAAATTTCTGTTCTGGCGAGACAGCTACCAGGGCTGAACATTTCAGGGAGGTCAATGCACATGAGTGAAGCGGTACGAGAAGATTCATTATTCCTTTTGGCAGATGTACTGGTTATTGGTGGAGGACCAGCGGGTACATGGGCAGCTCTCGCGGCAGCTGCCAAAGGAGCCTCAGTGGTACTGGCTGACAAGGGATATTGCGGCTCAAGCGGAGCCACTGCCCCTTCTGGAACAGGGGTGTGGTATGTGAAGCCTGATGAGAAGCTACGGGAAGAAGCGAAGGCGAGCCGGTATTTTATGGGAGGTCAACTAGCTGAGCATCGCTGGATGGATCGGGTGCTGAATCGAACATATGACAATATGAATCGACTGGGAGTATCAGGGTACCCTTTTCCGATCAATGAAGAAGGTCAGCAGCATCGTCGTGGTCTGCAAGGGCCGGAATATATGCGACTGATGCGTAAGCTGGTTAAAAGGGCAGGGGTTAAAATATTGGATCATAGCCCAGCCATGGAGCTGCTTGCAGATGAATATGGTGTAGCAGGTGCAGCCGGAGTACAAACGCAGAGTGGAAAAACATGGACTGTTCATGCAGGGGCTGTTGTCATTGCGACTGGAGGATGCGCATTTCTCAGCAAAGCGTTGGGCTGCAACGTACTTACTGGCGACGGCTACCTTTTTGCAGTCGAGGCGGGAGCGGCTCTTTCAGGCATGGAGTTTTCCAATGCTTATGCCATCTGCCCGACGTTCTCTTCCGTAACGAAGACGGCCTATTACCATTATGCCAGCTTTTATCATGAAGATGGCACCATTGTTGAAGGTGCAGGCTCCAAAAAGGGACGCTCTGTCATCGCTCGCCATCTGATGGCTGGACGTCAGGTTTACGCCAGACTGGATCAGGCGCCAGAAGATCTACAGCCGTTGCTGAGAGTAGCGCAAACGAACTTTTTCCTGCCGTTTGATCGGCTTGGAATTAATCCATTCAAGGAGTTATTCCCGATCACGCTGCGTCTGGAGGGGACAGTTCGTGGAACTGGCGGCATTCGGGTGACGGATGAAAATTGTGCCACTGGCGTACCAGGTCTTTATGCAGCAGGAGATGCAGCTACACGAGAGTTGATCTGTGGTGGATTTACAGGAGGTGGCAGCCATAATGCGGCCTGGGCGATGTCTTCCGGGTCTTTCGCCGGGGAGGGTGCAGCAGGGTACGTGTTAGAGCTCGGGCACAATGCTGCAAAACGTAATCCATCAGGCTTATCTTCTGCTCCTCTGGTGCAAGGGCAAGTGAAGCAAGGGACGGCAGCTCGCACAGCAGAATATGTATCCGCTGTGCAGGCTGAGGTGAAGCCTTATGAAGTGAACTTGTTCCGTACAGAGCAAGGTTTGTCCTCGGCGCTTGGTCGTCTTGACGAGTTATGGAGCATTCAACGCAATATACAGGTTCAGCGAACACCGGAAGGTGTGAAGGCCCGGGAGGCAGCCGCCATGACGGCAACTGCCCGTTGGATGTACAACTCTGCACTGGCCCGCACGGAATCCAGAGGGATGCACAAACGTGAGGATTACAAAGAGTCCGATACGGCACAGCATCATCGGCTGATCAGTGGCGGCCTGGATCAGGTCTGGGTGAAAACCGAGGAAGTGGCGAAGGAGAGTGTTCCCTTGTGATTGAAGTCATCAGTGCGACCAAGTGTATAGAGTGCAACCAATGCGTAGCCGTCTGTCCAACCAATGTCTTCGATCGAGTAGAGGGTGGAATACCCGTTATTGCAAGGCAGGACGACTGTCAGACCTGTTTTATGTGTGAGCTGTATTGTCCAGTGGATGCCTTGTATGTTGCACCTGATTCCGAAGCACTTACCGGAATAACCGAGCAGGAGCTTCAGGAGCAGGGATTTCTAGGTGGATATCGTGAGAAGGTAGGCTGGGGCAAGGGCAGAAAGCCAGTAGCAAGTCATAACTTCATGGTACAACTCTCTGCGAGAGCCGGATTCTGAAGATGCAAATGTTCAAGGGGGAAACCAACAATGAAACAGGCACACAGATACAAGGAGAAGAATACCCGAGGGACAACTGCAATGTGGCTGCGGCTGTCGGTTCTGGTTAGCATTGTTATGGTAGTACTGACTCTTCAGGCTTGTGGGAATAACGTTGGTTCAGGAAATACCAACAGCGCGACAGGCTCAACTGATGAAGGTCAATCGAAGGCGACAAGTGGTCAAAGGTCAGAGGATATACCGACCATTCTCAATTATGGTTTTATTGGCTCGAATAAGCTGAATTTGCCTGGTGGTGCCGAGGGGTGGGGCCTATATAAAGGTATTATTCAAGAGGAACTAAAAAAATACGGTATTACGGAAGTGAAACTGACCGGATTCCCTAATGGGCCTGACCAGACGGAATCGTTGATCAGCGGACGGCTGGATTTTGGCAGCTTGGGCGATACGCCAGCCATTATTGCTTATGCTTCCGGAGCGAAGACCAGGTTAATAACTCAATCTATGGTGAATAATGTGGGTTATCTGATTGGTAAAAAGGACGGTCCAAAAACAGTTAAGGAGCTGCAAGGCAAAACAATTGCAATTCAAAAAGGTTCCTTCATGCACCGTTACGTGGTCGGCCTGCTTCAGGAAGAAGGAGTAACCGACTACAAGCTGGTTCATATGTTAACTCCGGATGCAACAGCTGCATTGGCAAGAGGGGATGTAGATGCAACTACCAACCTGGGTGTACCCGCGCTAAAGCTCATTTCCGAAGGCTATACGCATCTGGATGATGCTTCACAGCATCCAGATCTTCTAGGCAGCAGCGTTACAGTTGTAGGAGAGGATTTCCTCGCTAAATTCTCTGATTTTCCTCGAGTATGGAATGAAGCCAGGCAGAAGGCTTTAGCTGACCTTAAGCAACATGAAGATGAATATTATCAGTTCCTTGCTGAGATTGGGGACACTACACCTGAACTGGCGAAGCAGGTAAATCCGATCAGTGAAATCAAGGATACGGCGTTTACGGAGGAAGGATTGAAGCTGCTGGAAGGCACGAAAAACTTTTTAGTGGAAGAAAAACTGGCCAAAAAGGATTATTTGATTAGTGACTGGCAACAGCAATAGCCAACACAGTTTTGGCTTGGGAGCCGTTAGAGTGGCACTACAGAGGCCACTACAGAGAAACAATGAACAAGTAATCTATTGAACAGTAGCAGACAAAACGGACAAAATAGTGAAAAGTCCATCCAAATTCATGGCTACATGAATTTGGATGGACTTTTTTTGTGTGTAGCAATAAAGAATGTTTAATCCCATGAACGATTTATGGCGTGAGCTTTGGTGCTTGGCGGTGATGAGTCCCTTGCTCATAGCTGTAAGCCAGCTTGATCAAGGTTCCTTCGTCAAAGGCGCGGCCCAGGAATTCCATACCTACTGGCAGACCTTCAGTTGTAAATCCAGCAGGTACAGTAATTGCCGGGAAGCCAGAGAATGGACTCAAGCGGTTGTTACCACCGGAGTTTTGTCCTTCGCCAATAACACCAGCGGCTTGCGTGGACGTAGGATAGATGATGGCATCCAGGTTGTTGTCCGCCATAACTTTCAGCAAGGACTCACGTGTGATTTGGGTGCGTTTCAGGACGATGTCCTTATATTCGGCAGTCTCCAACGTTTCCCGTGCATCGCGAGTCTTCATCGACTGTTCTTGTGACTTGTCGAACTGTCCGGAAGCAATAATCTCGGACAAGCTGTGATAAGGGGCTTCGTCACCAAGAGACTCCAGATAGTCATTAAGTTGGAATTTGAACTCGTATCCACTCAAGCTTGGGTATTTGTTGATTTCCGCCAGGTTTGGAATGCTGATTGGGACTGCCGTAGCTCCCAGCGTTTTGAGTTCTTCTACAGCGTTGTTAATCACGTCAGCAACGGCTTTTTCCTCAGCTTTGGTACTTGGGATGAGTTCGGTGGCCACACCGATCCGTGCACCTTTCAGACCGTTTACATCCAGGAAGTCAGTATAGCTGGAAGGGATTTTGCCTACAGCATAAGCTGTAGCGACATCGTTTTTGTCATAGCCGGCTGTAGCATCCAGCATAATTGCGGCATCACTTACGGTACGAGCCATAGGACCACCGACATCCTGTGTCAATGCAAGAGGGATGATTCCTTCACGGCTGGACAGTCCGATTGTTGGACGAATACCGACAAGGCTGTTGAAGCTGGAAGGGATACGGATTGATCCGCCGGTGTCAGTACCCATGCCCGCAGCTGCAAAGTTTGAGGCAATGGCGGCACCCGTACCACCACTTGACCCGCCTGGATAGTGATCCAGCGCATAAGGATTCAGTGTTTGTCCACCCAGTGAGCTGGACGTGGTAATGCCGAATGCGAATTCATGCAGATTGGTTTTGCCCAAAATAATGGCCCCGGCTGCTTTGAGCTTCTTCACTTGTTCAGCATCGTGAGCAGGTACGGAATCTTTCAGACAGATACAGCCTGCGGTTGTAGGCATATCGTTGGTATCGAAGTTATCTTTAACTAAAACCGGAATACCATGTAAAGGTCCGCGGGCACCCCGAGCTGCACGTTCTTCGTCCAACGTTTCAGCGATTTTGAGGGCATCCGGGTTCAACGTCAGGACTGCGTTAATGCTCACACCCTGATCATCATATTTTTCAATGCGATCCAAGTACTTCTGCACGAGTTCTTTGGATGTCAGCTTTCCTTGCGTCATGGCAGCCTGGAGATCCGTAATGGTTGCTTCCTCCAGAACAAATGGTTTTATGTAGTTATAAATGCGGTCTTTCAATATAGCGACATCATTTTGGGTCAGTACTGCATTAGGAAGGAAGAGTGCGTCGGTATATCCTTTCATCAACCCCGCGGTGTTCAGCGCACCAACGGCACCGGCAAAGCTCGCCTGATCCGGAACATCCTTGAACGATTCTGGAGTGGACTCCAGCTTCAGCCAGGTTTGCAAAGCTAAAGCAGCATCTTTACGCTGTACTGTTGTGCCGGAAAGTTTGTCCATGGAAAAAGGAACACCTGCAAGTGTAGCCGCTTCTTCCATGGCTTGAACAAATGCTACTGCTGTGACAGGTACCTTACCAGCTGTTACGGCTGCAACCGTAGTTTTGCTAGAAGGCGTTGCCGTTGCAGCTGACGCTGAGGGAACCGTTCCTCCCCATGTTGTGACAACAACCGCTCCGGCCAGTAACAAGGCCCCACTTTTTTTCAATACAGATCCATGATAAGTCATGCATCCACGCTCCCTTCCTGTGTATCAATGATGTGTGTTGGCGAATCTGATATAGTTGCTTTTTTCACATTCTAAGTAAATGTAAGGTATTCTTACAACACTCATTTTTATCCAAAAAAACGTATACATACTATTTTTCCGCTATAGAACCTACCAAATGCTCCTAATTCCATGCGCGGAAGAAAAATGTCGAAGAATATTGTGTTAACTAATATTACATAAGAGCCGGAAGATAGGCATCTTATGGGACAAATCGTTATTTGTGAAGCCAAAGCAAACCAATACCATGAAATGATATAATGAAAAGATAGAAGTAGAAGAACTCTTTTAATTACGATAGAAGCAAGAGAGTCATAGGTTTATCAAAGAAAGGAAGATATGGATTGAAAACATTAGTACTCGCAGAAAAACCATCTGTGGCACGAGAAATAGCCAGAGTGATGGGAGCGCGTGATAAACATAAAAGCTATATGGAAGGCCCGAAATATATCGTGACCTGGGCGCTTGGGCATCTTGTTGGATTGGCTGAACCAGAGGACTATGACAAAAAGTATGCAACCTGGAATCTGGAGGATCTGCCGATTCTGCCTGATCGCACCAAGCTGAAGGTACTCAAAGAGACCAACCATCAATACAAAGCGGTACAGCAGCTGATGAAACGTCAGGATGTTGGTGAATTGGTCATTGCAACGGATGCAGCACGTGAGGGTGAATTGCTGGCTCGCTGGATTATGCAAATGGCCCAGTGGAAAAAGCCGTTTAAACGGCTGTGGATATCATCCCAGACGGACAAGGCCATCAAGGATGGATTTACATCACTGAAGCCAGGCAGCCAGTTTGATCGTCTCTATGAATCGGCACGTTGCCGGGCAGAAGCCGATTGGATGATCGGCCTTAACGTGACTCGTGCATTGACGGTTCGATTTAATGCACAATTGTCGGCTGGACGGGTACAGACCCCTACACTTGGCATGATTATGGACAGGGAAAATGAGATCAACGGTTTCCGCTCGCAGGAGTATGAGACGTTAACGGCCGATCTGGGAGATTTTCAGGCGGTATGGCGCGCTGCAGGTGGGGATTCACGCATCTTTGATCCGCAAGAGACACAAGAATTGAAGAAACGAATTGAGGGTCGTAAGGGTTCGATTGCCCAAGTGAAAAAAAGTGAAAAGGTTGAGCTGCATCCGCTGGCTTATGACCTGACGGAATTACAACGGGATGCCAACCGAAAATATGGTTTTTCCGCCAAGCAAACATCGAATGTGCTGCAACGTCTTTATGAACAGCACAAGCTGGTAACCTACCCACGTACAGACAGCCGTTACCTGACATCGGATATGACGGGAACGCTGAAAGAACGACTGGATAGTGTAGCGATTGGCCCCTATGCGTCTCTGGCTCGTCCGTTGTTGCGCAAAAATCTGAATATCACCAAACGTATCGTGGATGACAGCAGGGTAACGGATCACCATGCGATCATTCCAACAGAACAGACGGTTCTCCTCAATCAGCTGAATCCAGAGGAACGTAAGCTATACGATTTGATCGTACGCCGTTTTATCAGCTTGTTCTATCCGGCTGCGAAGTACGATTCTGTTGCGATCACTGTTCAGGTGGGCAACGATTCTTTTCATGTGAAAGGCACAACGGTGAAAGAAAGCGGCTGGCGGGAAGTGTACGGCGGAGATTATAGCGATGAGGATGATGATCGTGCTGACGATTCCTCAGACCTTGATCGTGCGCTTTTGCCAGACGTGCAGCAAGGTCAGTCCGTGACGGTTCAACGTTGTCATATCAAAAGTGGACGGACGATGCCGCCCAAACGGTATACCGAGGCAGCGCTGCTTTCCCAAATGGAGAAGCATGGACTGGGCACTCCGGCTACACGAGCGGATATTATCGAGAAGCTGGTCAGTTCCGACACCATTGATCGTCAAGGGAACAGCATGCATCCAACGGGAAAAGGAAAACAGCTGATTGAACTGGCTGCTCCACAGCTGCGTTCACCGGAGTTAACAGCTCGCTGGGAAGCTGAGCTGGAACGAATCGCCCGTGGACAAGGGAAGCCTGAGCCTTTCCTGGAGAGCATCCGTTCGATGGCGAAAGAGCTTGTATCTACAGTAAAAGGAAGCAAAGCGGAGTATAAGCCGCATAATGTATCCAATAGTCACTGCCCGGATTGTAATGCCCGCTTACTGGAGAAGAAAGGCAAACGTGGCAAGTTCCTCGTGTGTCCAACGGAGGATTGCGGATATCGTCGTTCGGCAGAGAAACGATTATCCAACCGTCGCTGTGCACAGTGTCACAAAAAGATGGAAATTAAAGAGGGTAAGGCAGGTTTGTACGTGCAATGTCTGCCTTGCGGCATAACGGAAACGTTGGATAAAGACAAACAGCATGTGAACAAACGTGATCAGCAAAAGCTGGTCAAACAATATGCGAAACAGGAGTCGATCGGTTCCAATTTGGGAGAACTGTTGAAGGCAGCCATGGAGAAAAAGGGAGAGTAAGACTGTCGTATAAGATTCTCCTTTTTCAGGCAACGTAAGCCTAGGAGGTGATACGCAGATGCCACATAACAAACCAGAGAAGATTCATAATCAGCAGAACAAAGACAGCATTCAGGAAGAGAGTATCTCTGTACGTCCCGAAAAGGCAGCAAAAAGAGCACCAAACCTGAATGGTATTCCTAAACAGGAGTCATAGGTTAGGTATTCGGGATTCATTGCTTCTAAATATCTTTGCGGTTCCCTTCTCGCGTTGATCATGTTCCTTCAGAGGACTATAATGGAGGTACAGGGAGATGTCCCGGGACAGGGGGACCGCTAGAATTATATGCAAACCGGATTGATACTGTGGTTTTTATTTATCAATGTCGTAGGTTACCTGGTCATGTCGGACGACAAGAAACGTGCGCAGCGCCGTCGAGACCGTACACCCGAACGAACGCTGTTTCTGCTGGCCTTTATTGGTGGGGCATTGGGGGTATGGATTGCAATGTATCGTAAACGTCACAAGACCAAACATCCCAGTTTTACGATCGGCATTCCGTTGTTGTTATTCCTGAATGCGGTAATTTATGGTTATTTCCTGCAATAAGGTAGAATTTAATGGTTAGGATCTGCTGTACTCCAGGTGAGTGGCTAGAATGATTATGTAAAATGTTTCTTATAAATGGTTCATTTAGACCTGGGGACGTTTAAGGAGTTACATGGTTCTTGTATTTTATGTCAGACCGAAGCTGGCTTCGAATGTTCTACATATAAAGGAAGGGACGGGATTTACATGTTATTCTCCAAAATACTAGTTGCTTATGATGGTTCGAAAGCTTCAAATAAAGCACTCGATCGTGCGATTGAGTTAGCCAAAGTTTCTCCGGGTGCAGTCTTGGATGTTATTCATGCCTTTGACTTTCCACGTGTATTCATCGGGGAAGGATTGGCACCTTTGCCACCTTCTTTGAATAATGACTACTATAATCTGGCGGTGCAAACGACGGATGAAGCAAAAGAGCGGATTCAGGCTGCTGGCGTTACAGCGAACGTGGATCTGATTCAAGGAGCTGCTGCCGAGGTCCTTCTCGATTATGCCAAAGAGAACGGATCGGATATCATCATTATTGGTAGTCGTGGTCTTGGTGGAATTCGGGAATTTGTCTTGGGCAGCGTTAGTCACAACGTAGTGCAGCATGCTCAGGTTCCAGTACTTATCGTGAAATAATTATAGAATGTGTGTATACACATAATAGAGAAAAGCCGGCTGTCTTCGATAGGTTGAAGAGGGGTCGGCTTTCTTTTTTGGAATAAAAGGGATGCAGTATCTCCGAATGATCGGTTATTTCCGAACATTAAATTTGTCAATATGTTAAATGTTCGTCTTTAAGTTGACATTAGCTGTAGGGGATTGTTAGAATGTTAGATGTGTCGATCAGTTATATATAAGGTCGAGTAGGTTCGAAAGATGTGGAATTTTCAATTTTATTGAATTAATTTGTTGAAATAGATATTTGCTCGTATAACGCCGGGAATAGGGCCCGGAAGTATCTACCCGGGAACCGTAAATTTCCGGACTACGAGGAGATACGGCTGAGAGACGCATGAAATCAGATGCGGACAGCAAGCCTGCCTTTGGCATGCCCAAATGCGGGATACGTATTTCTTGGAGTCCGGTGTCCGGAGAAAATGTGATGTTTTCGCGGGTAGCGGATTTTTTCATTTCACAATAAACGAGAAGCAACAGGATGAAACCAAAACGCTCAGACGGGAGTTGGATGTATTCATGTCAGTACAGGTGGCTGTAATTATGGGCAGTAAGTCGGATTGGGAAACGATGAAGTATGCTTGTGAGGTGCTGGACGAGCTGGAGATTGGGTATGAAAAAAAAGTCGTATCCGCGCATCGCACACCAGATTTGATGTTTGAATATGCGGAGCAAGCGATTGACCGTGGATTCAAGGTTATCATTGCGGGTGCGGGTGGGGCAGCTCATCTGCCCGGTATGGTCGCTTCCAAAACGATGCTTCCGGTCATTGGAGTTCCCGTGCAATCCAAGGCGCTAAATGGTCTCGATTCCTTGCTGTCCATTGTTCAGATGCCTGGTGGCATTCCCGTCGCAACGGTAGCGATTGGCAAAGCAGGTGCAACGAATGCCGGATTGCTTGCGGCTCAGATCATCGGTGCTTTTGACCAGGATGTCCAACGTCGCAGCGAAGCCCGCAGAGAGCGAATCAAACAAGAAGTGCTCGAAAGCAGTGACGAAATATGAATAGTACAAGAATACAACCCGGATCAGCAGGCAAAGCAGAACGTGTCTTGCTCCCAGGAAAAACAACCATTGGTGTTCTCGGAGGAGGGCAGCTTGGACGGATGCTGACACTTGCCGGAACAGCGATGGGGTATCGGTTCGTTACACTTGATCCAGCAGCAGATGCTCCTTGTGGACAAATTGCCGATCAGATTAAAGCGGGTTATGACGATGAACAGGCTGCACTCGAACTGGCTCGGCAGTGTGATGTAATCACCTATGAGTTCGAGAATGTAGATGCAGATGTTGCTTCTCTCCTAGAACGGGAATCCTATGTACCGCAAGGAAGTGCATTATTGTACACAACCCAGCATCGTTTACGAGAAAAACGTGCCATTGAGGCGGCTGGTGTACGTGTAGCCCCTTATCGGGAAATTACAAGTAAGGACACAATGAAGGCGGCCGTGAGTGAACTTGGTGTTCCTTGTGTACTGAAGACGGTGACTGGTGGATATGACGGCAAGGGTCAGCGGGTTATACGAGAAACAAATCAGGCGATATCTGCGTATGAAGAACTCGCAGCTACCGGTGCGGAACTGGTATTGGAGCAATTTATTAAATTTGACTGCGAGATTTCAGTCGTTGTTGCACGCAGCACGAATGGGGAAATTAAGACGTTCCCGCCTGCGGAGAACATTCATGTGAACAACATTTTGCATGCTTCGATCGTACCAGCAAGAGTGGCGACCGAAATACAGATTGAGGCGCAGAAGTTGGCGGCAGCAGTGGCTCAATCCATCCAAGCCGTTGGATTGCTGGCAGTGGAGTTGTTTGTTGCGGCAGATGGAAGACTGTATGCGAATGAGCTGGCCCCTAGGCCGCATAATTCCGGCCACTATACGATGGAGGCCTGTGCCACATCACAATTTGAACAGCATATTCGTGCGATTTGCGGATTGCCGCTTGGAGATACTTCATTATTAAGCCCGGTTGTTATGGTCAATGTGCTTGGAGAACATCTGGAAGGTATTATTGCCAGAACGGGTCAGGCTGACGCGGAAGCGTTGGAACTCGGTGTAATTCCTAAGCTTCATATATATGGTAAGACCGAAGCGAAGACAGGACGAAAAATGGGGCATGTCAATCTGCTCTGTCAGGATGTCGAAGAAGGATTACAATGGATTGAACAAACTAATCTTTGGAGGAATACAAATTTATGATCGAACGTTATAGCAGACCCGAAATGAGAGCCATTTGGACGGAGGAGAACAAATTCAAGTCATGGCTGGAAGTTGAAATTTGTGCATGTGAAGCTTGGGCAGAGCTTGGAGTCATTCCTAAGGAAGAAGCAGCCTTGCTTCGTCAGAACGCTTCTTTTGATATTGACCGCATTTACGAGATTGAACAGGAAACACGTCATGACGTTATTGCCTTCACACGTACGGTATCTGAAAGTCTGGGTGCTGAGCGGAAATGGGTGCACTACGGACTGACTTCCACGGATGTCGTTGATACGGCTCTGGGATATGTACTGCGTCAGGCAAACGAAATCTTGGAACGTGACATCGTGAACTTTATCGAAATTTTACGTGACAAAGCGAAGACTTATCAGCACACGCCAATGATGGGACGTACACATGGGGTACATGCGGAGCCAACGACGTTTGGTCTGAAAATGGCACTCTGGCATGAAGAAATGAAACGGAATCTGGAGCGTTTCCGCCACGCGGCAGACAACGTACAGTACGGTAAAATCTCAGGAGCAGTTGGCACATACGCAAACATCGATCCATTTGTTGAAGAGTTTGTCTGCGAGAAGCTGGGCACGAAACCTGCACCGATCTCGACTCAAACGCTGCAACGTGACCGTCATGCAGAATACATGGCTACACTGGCATTGATCGCAACATCTTTGGACAAGTTCGCTAAAGAAGTGCGTGCGCTTCAAAAGAGTGAATTCCGTGAAGTGGAAGAAGCATTTGCAAAGGGTCAAAAAGGATCTTCGGCAATGCCGCACAAACGTAACCCAATCGGTAGTGAAAATATCTCCGGTCTGTCCCGCGTCATTCGCGGACATATGGTATCGGCATACGAGAACGTGACACTGTGGCACGAGCGTGATATCTCACACTCTTCCGTAGAGCGTATCATTCTGCCGGATGCAACGATGCTGCTTAACTACATGCTGAACCGTTTCGGTAACATCGTGAAGAATCTGACGGTATTCCCTGAAAATATGAAACGTAATATGGAGCGCACCTTCGGCGTACCATTCTCCGGTCGAGTGATGACCAAGTTGATCGACAAAGGTTTCAGCCGCGAGCAGGCATACGATACCGTTCAACCACGTGCCATGCAGGCATGGGAAGAACAACGCCAGTTCCAGGATATCGTAAAATCCACACCGGAAATTACGGAAGTGCTGAGCGAAGAGGAAATCGCAGATGCGTTCAACCCATCATGGCACCTGAAGCACGTAGACACCATCTTCAAAAAGCTTGGTTTGAACGACTAATATAATACTCTCATAAGGCTAGAGAACAGAATGATGGGTCAGCAGGGAACGCAGAGGACAGAAATAAGCTGAAGAAGCGAATGCGTTCGCCTTTATCCCCGGATTTGCACTTTGAAAAAGTGGAATCAAAAAATCTGGGGATAACAGCGATCGGAAGATTGTTCTGTCATCGGAGTGGAGTCCGCACCATCAGGATTCTGTTCTTAGCCTTACATCTCCTGAAAGAAGGTGAGCCTCCATGGCGCTGTCCACTGCAGCAGATCTCGTTAAAGCTCCTTTGTTATATAAGGGAAAAGTACGTGAGTTGTACGATCTGGGTGAAAATTTTCTCATCGTGGTTACGGATCGGATTTCGGCATTTGACTATGTGCTGGACCCAGCCGTTCCCGAGAAGGGCAATGTGCTTAATAAACTGAGCAGCTTCTGGTTTGAACTGACGGGCGACATGATGGATAACCACGTGGTGCATACGGATGTAAACCAATTGGGCGATATCATTACTGATCCTGAACTGCTCAAAGACCGCATCATGGTGACCCGCAAAGCCGAGCGCATTGATATTGAATGTGTGGTGCGTGGATACATTACCGGTGGCGGATGGAGACAATATGAGAAAAGCGGAGAGGTCAACGGCATCAAGCTGCCGGATGGACTTCGCAAAAACGCCAAGCTCGACGTTCCCATCTTCACCCCGGCAGCCAAAAATGATGTCGGTCATGACGAAGACATCCCGATGGATCGAATGAAAGAACTTGTCGGAGATGCTCTCGCGATTGAGCTTCAGGAAAAGAGCCTGCGTCTCTACGAATTTGCTCGCGACTATTGCGATCAGCGGGGAATCATTCTCGCAGACTGCAAATTCGAGTTCGGTATGGTCGATGGTAAAGTCATTCTGATCGATGAAATCTTCACGCCAGACGCTTCTCGCTTCTGGGCCAAAGAGAATTACGAACTCGACATCGAGATCGATAGCATGGATAAAGAGCCGGTACGCACATATCTGTTAGGCAGCGATTGGGACAAGAACAGCAAACCTGACCCGCTGCCACAAGAAGTAGTGGAGGCCACAACCGCAAGATACGTCGATATTTATAACCGTTTAACGAAATAATAGGTTGTAACGTTTGAAGTGAGCTTCGGGAAAGTTTGAGGAGTCTAAGGTTTGAGCGGGCTACGAGAAAGTTTGGCTTTCGATCGCTGTTGCCCCCGGAATTTTTTGATTGGAATCCTTTTTTCAAAAGGAAACATTCCGGGGGGCAAAGGCGACCGCTTTCGCTTCTCCAGCTCAAATCTTTCCCTCCGCCAGTGTTCAAACTGGTGGATGAGGCAATTAAAACTAAGACTTCTATCAAACAGGAAGTCTATCAATATAAAAAATAGTAAGGTTACTCATTTAAACTCGAAGACTATATCAGCGTTTCCGCGTAATGGTCAGGCTAGACCATTACACACCGTGCAACGTAAAAGGGTTTAGGCCTTTAAAAAAACGTCGCATGGACTAGCGGAGGGGCGGAATTGTTCTTAAAGGAGCGATAGCGTTCGCCTTTGTCCCCGGGTTTTGACCGCACAGCGGTTCAAAATAATCAAAAAACCTGGGGACAACAGCGACCGGAAGAACAATCCGCCCCGGAGCAAGCTCCAAACCCCTTTTTAACAGCATAAAGCATTTATCCCGTTCATTACTGAGGAGGAACATAAGGATCATGATCAAAGCAACCGTCTATGTCACTATTAAGCAAAGCGTTCTCGACCCGCAAGGAGTAGCTGTTCAAGGTGCCCTGCATTCGATGGGATTCAATGAAGTGGAAAGTGTACGGATTGGTAAAGTCATGGAACTGACTCTGGATACAACAGACCGTGCGGAAGCGGAGAAACGATTGACAGTAATGTGTGAGAAGCTGCTGGCTAACACCGTTGTTGAAGATTACCGCTACGAATTGGAGGGTTAACCCCATGAAATTTGCAGTTCTTGTGTTTCCTGGCTCCAACTGTGACATCGACTGTTACAAAGCAGTAGAAGATGCGATTGGACAAGAGGTTGATTATGTATGGCACACGGCTACAGATCTATCGGCTTATGATTGTATCCTAGTTCCAGGTGGTTTCTCTTATGGTGACTATCTGCGTTGCGGAGCGATCTCCCGTTTTGCACCCGTAATGAATGAGGTAGCTAAGGCTGCTGAACAAGGTAAATATATTCTCGGCATTTGCAACGGATTTCAGATCCTTACTGAGGCAGGATTGCTTCCTGGCGCTTTGATCCGCAACATGTCGCTGAAATTCCGTTGTCACGATACGGTGTTGAAAGTAGCGAATGCAGATACTCCATTTACACGTGACTATGCACCGGGGGAAGAGATTGTTATTCCAATTGCTCACGGTGAAGGAAACTATTACTGTGACGAGGAAACACTCGCGAGTTTGCAGGCAAACAACCAGATCGTCTTTACGTATGGCAGCAACCCGAACGGTTCCCTGGGTGATATCGCGGGAATCTGTAATGAGGGTGGAAACGTGGTTGGTATGATGCCACATCCAGAGCGCGCGGTGGACTCACTGCTGGGTTCGGAAGACGGCAAACGTATGTTTACATCTATTTTGAAAGCATGGAGGGATCGGCATGACGCAGCAGCTATCCGCTAAGGAACCGACAGCAGAACAGGTCGCAGAACATAAACTTTACGCACAAATGGGCGTGTCTGACAGCGAGTATGAGCTGATCTGTGAGTTCATGGGGCGTAAGCCGAACTACACGGAGATTGGTGTTTTCAGTGTTATGTGGTCGGAGCACTGCGCATACAAAAACTCCAAGCCGTTACTGCGTCGATTCCCTACAAGTGGACCGCGTGTCCTGATGGGTCCGGGTGAAGGTGCCGGGATCGTAGATATCGGTGACAATCAGGCCGTTGTATTCAAAATTGAAAGCCATAACCATCCTTCCGCGGTTGAGCCTTACCAAGGTGCGGCAACAGGTGTTGGCGGCATTATCCGTGATATTTTCTCTATGGGAGCAAGACCGGTAGCTTTGTTGAATTCCTTGCGTTTTGGCAAGCTGGAAAGTGATCGCGTTAAATATCTGTTCGAGCACGTGGTAGCAGGTATTGCTGGATACGGAAACTGTATTGGTATTCCTACTGTTGCTGGTGAAGTCATGTTTGATGAGAGCTATGAAGGCAATCCGCTGGTTAACGCGATGTGTGTGGGTCTGATTGATCATGACAAAATCCAGCGCGGCGTAGCTAAAGGTGTGGGGAACCCTGTGTATTATGTAGGGCCGCCAACAGGCCGGGATGGTATTCATGGAGCGACCTTTGCATCAGTTGAACTGACGGAAGAATCCGAGTCCCAACGGACAGCGGTTCAGGTAGGTGACCCTTTCATGGAAAAACTCGTAATGGAGTCTTGCCTCGAATTGATCGATACCGGAATCGTGCTTGGTATTCAGGATATGGGCGCAGCAGGTCTGACGTGCTCCAGTGCGGAAATGGCAAGTAAGGCGGGCAATGGTCTGGAACTGTATCTGGATCAGGTGCCACAGCGTGAAGAAGGCATGACACCTTACGAGATGATGTTGTCCGAGTCCCAGGAACGGATGTTGTTCGTCGTTGAGCCGAAGGATGAGGCGCAGGCGATGGAAATCTTTGAACGTTGGGGCGTAATCTGTGCAAAAGTCGGTAAAGTAACGGATGATGGTCGTCTGAAATTGATTCACCACGGCGAAGTGGTTGGAGATATGCCGGTAACAGCACTGGTTGACGAGTGCCCTGTGTATGACAAACCTTCTTCTGTACCTGCTTACTACGAGCAAAGTGCTTCCATCGACACGCTTCGTTACGACGAAGTGTCGGATCTCGGCGGTGCATTGAAACAAGTGTTGGCATCCCCAACAGTGGCGAGCAAGAAGTGGGTTTATGATCAATATGACTACATGGTGCGTACAAGCACTGCCGTTCGTCCTGGTTCGGATGCAGCCGTAGTTACGATTCGTGGTACACGCAAAGGTCTCGCGATGACAACGGACTGTAATGGACGTTATGTTTATCTGGATCCTGAAGTAGGTGGACGGATTGCCGTAAGTGAAGCAGCGCGTAACATTGTATGTTCCGGTGCAGAGCCGCTGGCGATTACGGACAACCTGAACTTCGGTAACCCGGAGAAGCCGGATATTTTCTGGCAAATGGAGAAAGCGGTAGACGGTATGGCGGAAGCTTGTCGTGTGCTGGATACGCCGGTCATCGGTGGTAACGTAAGTCTGTATAACGAAAACGCCAAAGGCTCCATCTATCCAACGCCAGTTGTCGGTATGGTAGGTCTCGTTCATGATACGGATCATATCACGACACAAGCATTCAAATCCGAAGGTGATGTTATCATCCTCCTCGGTGAAACGAAAGCTGAACTGGGTGGAAGTGAGCTGCAATATGCGGTTCATGGCAAAACGGAAGGCCGTCCACCAGAACTGAACTTGCAAACGGAAAAAGCATTGCTGGGAACCGTGCTGGAAGCTATTCAATCCGGTCTCGTTCGCTCTGCACATGACTTGTCTGAAGGCGGCTTGGCTGTTGCACTCGCAGAGTCTTGTATCAGCGGTAACGTGGGTGCACAGGTTAATGTTGAGACGGCATTGCGTGCAGATCATGCGTTGTTCAGTGAAAGTCAATCTCGTATTCTGCTGTCGGCTTCGCCGGAGCAAGCTGGTAAGCTGGAAGCTTTTGTACGTGAACGCGGTGTGCCTGTAGCTGTTATTGGACGTGTAGAAGGAAGTAACCTGACAATTGAATTGAACGGAACATCAGCCGTGAACGAACCTGTAGGAGGTTTAGCTCAGGTCTGGGAGGATGCGATTCCATGTCTCATGAACTGACGACAGGACCATTGTGGACAGGTGATTATTATAACGAAGGGTCCGGCAAGGAAGGACTCGACAAATTAAAGGAAGAATGCGGAGTATTCGGGGTGTTCAAACACCCTGACGCCGCATCATTATCCTATTATGGCCTGCATGCCCTTCAACACCGGGGTGAAGAAAGTGCAGGGATGTGTGTAAGTGACGGTAACGAGTTTCACTACCACCGTGGTATGGGTCTGGTGAAGGAAGTTTTCACCAAAGACCTGATGCAGACGTTGACCGGGGATATCTCTATCGGACACGTTCGTTATTCAACCAGTGGTGACAGTAAGCTGACGAACGCACAACCATTGGTATTTAAATACCGCGATGGTGATCTGGCTGTAGCAACGAACGGAAATATCGTAAATGCGCCAACAATCCGGCGTGAATTGGAGCAGGGCGGTTCCATTTTTCAAACGACCAGTGATACCGAAGTTATTGCCCATCTAATCGCGAGATCTTCCAAAGGATTGGTAGAAGCTGCGAAGGATGCGTTCCAGCGTATTGTGGGTGGTTATGCATTTCTGATCATGACCAACGACAAATTGCTGGTTGCTTCTGATCCCCATGGTCTGCGTCCGCTCACAATGGGTAAATTGGGAGATGCGTATCTGTTCGCATCCGAGACATGTGCGCTGGAGACGATTGGTGCTGAGTTGATTCGTGACATTGAACCGGGTGAACTGTTGGTGCTGGATGCGGATGGTCTTCATGAGGACCGGTTCGATCATCACAAACACCGCAAGGCGCTATGCGCGATGGAATACATCTACTTTGCCCGTCCGGACAGTGACATGAATGGTGCAAATCAGCACGCTGCGCGTAAACGGATGGGTAGCCGGATGGCGATTGAGTCGTTTGTCGATGCCGATCTGGTAACAGGTGTACCGGACTCCAGTATTTCCGCGGCAATCGGTTACGCCGAGCAAACGGGGATTCCGTATGAGATGGGTATGATCAAAAACAAATACACCGGACGTACGTTTATCCAGCCAAGCCAGGAACTGCGGGAACAAGGCGTGAAGATGAAACTGAGCGCTGTGCGTCGTGTGGTGGAAGGCAAACGCGTGGTCATGATTGACGACTCCATCGTACGGGGAACAACTTCCCGCCGGATCGTGAACATGCTGCGTGATGCCGGAGCAACAGAAGTACATGTACGCATTACATCACCACCGTTTAAAAACCCGTGCTTTTACGGAATCGATACGCCTGACAGTCGCGAATTGATTGCCTCCCAGCTGTCGGTGGAAGAAATTTGCCGTGAAATCAACGCGGACTCCCTGTCGTTCCTCAGCCCCGATGGGCTGATTACATCGATTCAGGGAGATAATCAGGATGACTACAAAGGCGGACTTTGCCTCGCATGCTTTGATAATGATTACCCAACCCGCCTCGATTTCGGCGGCGAAGAGAAATTCGGCTGCAGCTGCTAGCTGTTATCCGGCGAGACAAACGTATCTCGCCGCCCCGGGCGTAGCCCGAGCCCTTAGCCCCGCCTTGCGGAGCAACAGGGGCTCAGGCAGCCAGGCGAAGCAGCTGCCCCCGGGCATAGCCCGAGCCCTTAAGCCCCGCCTTGCGGAGCAACAGGGGCCAGGGCAGCGGTGCGAAGCAGCTGCCCTCCGGGCATAGCCCGAGCCCTTAGCCCCGCCTTGCGGTGCGAAGCAGCTGCCCTCCGGGCATAGCCCGAGCCCTTAAGCCCCGCGCCTTGCGGAGCAACAGGGGCACGGGCAGCCAGGCGAAGCAGCTGCCCCGCGGGCTTGTCCCGCAGCGCAGCCGAGCGGGGTTCGGCGACCGATGGCCTGCGGCCAACGGAATCGGCGAACAACCACGCGAGCACACGAACGAACCAACCATAGCAAGATCATACCAGCCACCCCTGCACCGCTTGTTTGGCGGGTGTCCAGAGGGCCTGCCAAGGTCCATTGGGGTCCTCCCGGGCGGGAGGATTTAGGAGGGGCGAAAAATAAGGAGCTGATTCCACTTGTCCGAAGCATACAAAAACGCCGGCGTCGATATCGCGGCAGGCAACGAAGCGGTTGAACGGATGAAAAAACACGTGAAGCGTACCTTCCGTCCGGAAGTGATGACAGATCTGGGAGGCTTTGGCGCCCTGTTCGGTTTGAACAAAGATAAATATGATGAGCCGGTGCTTGTATCCGGTACAGACGGTGTAGGAACCAAGCTGAAAATCGCATTTGCCATGGACCGTCATGATACCATCGGAATCGACGCGGTAGCCATGTGTGTGAACGACATTGTGGTACAAGGCGCAGAGCCGCTGTTCTTCCTCGACTATCTGGCATGTGACAAAGTCATCCCAGAGAAAATCGAAGCTATTGTTGCGGGAATCGCAGAAGGATGTCATCAGTCGGGCTGTGCTCTGATCGGTGGCGAAACGGCTGAAATGCCAGGTATGTATAGTGAGGGCGAATACGATATTGCCGGATTTACTGTTGGTATCGTGGACAAAGCGAAAATCATTAACGGTACAACCATCGCTCCTGGTGATACAGTGATCGGACTTGCATCCAGCGGAGTGCATAGTAACGGATTCTCCTTGGTACGCAAACTTTTGTTGGAACAAGCCGGATTGGGCTTGCAGGATGAAGTCGCTGAACTGGGTGGCAAGCTGGGTGACGCACTACTGGAACCAACCAAAATCTATGTAAAACCACTCCTGTCCCTGCTTGAAAAGGTAAAAGTAAAAGGCATGGCCCACATTACAGGTGGCGGCTTCATCGAGAACATCCCGCGTATGCTGCCAAGCAGCGTGAATGTAGATATTAATTATGGTTCTTGGCCGATTCTGCCAATCTTCAACCTGTTGCAAGAAAAAGGCTCCGTTTCGAACCGCGACATGTTCACCACATTTAACATGGGGATCGGACTTGTACTGGTCGTGAATGAAGCAGATGCAGTTGAAGCTTTGGAACAACTGAAAGCATCCGGTGAAGAAGCGTACATCATTGGACGTGTGACTGAAGGAGATGCGCGCGTAACCTTCACGGGAGCGGATGTTTAATGGCGAACTACCGTATTGCTGTATTTGCCTCTGGTGAAGGGTCGAACTTTCAAGCATTGGTTGATGCAGCACGGAACGGAGGGCTGGGGGCATCCATAGATCTGCTGGTATGTGACAAACCGGCTGCACGTGTGGTGCAGCGGGCGCAGGAGGCAGGCGTGGAATGCCATCTGTTTACTCCCAAAAATTATGATTCCCGCGAAGCCTACGAGGCTGAGATCGTGGAAGTGCTTGAATCCAGAAACATTGACCTGGTTGTTCTTGCCGGATACATGAGATTGTTGACTTCAGTAGTCGTGGATCGCTATGCAGGACGACTGATTAACATTCATCCGTCCTTGTTGCCAGCGTTTGCAGGCAAAGATGCCATAGGGCAGGCACTGGAATATGGTGTTAAAATCACTGGGGTTACCGTCCACTTTGTGGATGGGGGAATGGATACAGGGCCGATTATTGCCCAGCATCCTGTTCCTATTTTGCCAGAGGATACGGTTGAATCCGTTAGTCGCTCCATCCATGCTGCCGAACAGAAGCTGTACCCTGAGGTTGTATCCTGGTTTGCTCAGGGATGGGTACAACTCGAAGGGCGCCAAGTTACGGTGATGAAACCGGATTGATATAAGTTGGACTACTTTTACACGTTAACGGAGAGGGCAGAAATAAGCTGGAGAAGCGGAGCGTTCGCCTAAAAGCTTTCTGAAAGAAAGCTGCATCGGAAGCATACGCTTTATTCATGGATTTTCACTTTTAAAAAGTGTTCGAAAAATCTGGGAATAACAGCGATCGAAAGATTATTCTGGACTCGTAGTATTTTAGTGTAAACTCATTTATCAACTTGTATAACAGAAGTCGAAAATTGGTACGCATTTTGTGATATTTCTCGGGAAATAAATCGGTTGTGTTTCGCCATGAAACGCGAAGCCATGGGACATTAAAGGAGGAGCATATTGTGAGTATCAAAAGAGCGCTGGTCAGCGTATGGGATAAAACAGGCATCGTGGATTTTTGCCGCGAGCTGTCGCAAATGGGTGTGGAGATTATTTCGACAGGAGGTACAAGCAGTCTGTTGTCGAAGGAAGGCGTACCTGTCATCGGAATTTCGGATGTGACCGGATTCCCGGAGATTATGGACGGACGTGTTAAAACATTGCATCCGGCAGTGCATGGTGGTTTATTGGCTGTTCGTGACAGCGAAGAGCACAAGCGCCAGATGGAAGAGAATGGACTGGATTATATCGACCTCGTTGTTGTAAACCTGTATCCGTTCCAGGACACCATCGCCAAACCGGACGTAACGTATGAGGACGCAATAGAGAACATCGATATTGGTGGTCCAACCATGCTTCGTTCTGCTGCCAAGAACCATGCTTATGTTAGTGTTGTTGTAGACACAGCAGATTATGGCAAGGTGCTTGAAGAGGTCCGCAGCAATGGGGACACCACACTCGAGACACGCAAACAGCTTGCGGCAAAAGTGTTCCGCCATACAGCGGCATACGATGCAGTTATTTCCGATTATCTCTCCAACCTGAACGGTGATCCACTGCCAGAGCGTCTGACGGTTACTTACGAAAAACTCCAGGATTTGCGCTATGGCGAAAATCCACATCAGCAGGCGGCATTCTACCGCAAACCGCTGGCAGCCCAAGATACGTTGACAACAGCCGAGCAATTGCACGGCAAAGAGTTGTCCTACAATAATATCAACGATGCGAACGCAGCCTTACAGATTGTCAAAGAATTTGAAGAACCGGCAGTTGTGGCGGTTAAACATATGAATCCTTGCGGCGTAGGTATTGGCGAAAGCATCTACGAAGCTTATGGCAAAGCTTATGCGGCTGATCCAACCTCCATCTTTGGTGGAATCGTGGCAGCCAACCGCATTATCGATAGCGATACAGCGGCTAAACTGAGTGAGATTTTCCTGGAAATCGTACTGGCTCCTGACTTTACACAAGAGGCACTCGACATCCTGACCAAAAAGAAAAATATTCGTTTACTCAAAACGGGTGAACTGAACGCTGCCCGCAATCGGGAGAGTAAGTTCGTAGTAACCTCCATCGACGGCGGCATGATCGTTCAACAAAGCGATGTGCATTCCATTGAAGCGAGCGAGCTCAAGGTAGTTACAGATCGTGCACCATCCGAAGAAGAACTGAAACAGCTGTTGTTTGGCTGGAAAGTGGTTAAGCATGTGAAATCCAATGCGATCGTGCTTGCAGCAAACGACATGACTGTAGGTGTAGGCGCAGGGCAAATGAACCGTGTCGGCGCAGCCAAGATTGCTATTGAACAAGCCGGAGAACTAGCCAAAGGTGCCATTCTGGCATCCGATGCGTTCTTCCCAATGGGCGATACACTGGAACTTGCAGCGAAAGCTGGAGTTACAGCCGTTATTCAACCAGGTGGTTCGATCAAGGACGAAGAGTCCATCAAAGTAGCGAATGAATACGGCATTGCCATGGTCTTCACTGGCGTTCGTCACTTCAAACACTAGAGCAAAAAAGGTTTAATAAGGGGTGTCGCCTGTCATGCTTATGACTTATGGTACACCCCTTCTTTTTAGGATAATTCAACACGTAATAGTTTAACAAAACCAGTTATGCGCGGAGGGGGAACAACGCTAATGGATATTCTGGTAGTGGGCGGCGGTGGCCGGGAACACGCAATCATATGGGCACTGGCGAAAAGCCCGAAGGCAGGCAAAATTCATTGTGCTCCGGGAAATGCGGGCATTGCGCAGCTCGCCGAGTGTCATCCGATTGCGGTAAATGAATTCGATAAACTGACGGCGCTTGCCACGGAGCTTAACGTGGGATTGGTTGTTATTGGGCCAGACGATCCGCTCGCAGACGGCATCGTAGACGCATTTGATAAAACCGGTATTCCGGTATTTGGACCACGCCGCAATGCAGCAGAGATTGAAGGCAGTAAAACGTTCATGAAGGACCTGCTGCACAAATACAACATTCCAACCGCAGCCTATGAAAAATTCGACAATTACGAACAAGCGCAGGCTTATCTGAATGAGCAGTCCATCCCTGTGGTAATCAAGGCCGATGGGCTGGCAGCTGGAAAAGGCGTTACTGTAGCCTATTCCCGTGATGAGGCTGATCAGGCACTCCGCAGCATTATGGTGGACAAAGTATTTGGTGAAGCAGGAGCGAAAGTAATTATCGAAGAATTCCTGGCAGGTCAGGAAATGTCGATTTTGGCGTTTGTCGATGGGGAGACCGTTCGTCCGATGGCTGCTGCACAGGATCACAAACCGGTATTCGACAATGATCAGGGGCCAAACACGGGCGGTATGGGTACATACTCACCATTGCCACATATCCCGGCCTCCATCATTGAAGAAGCGGTAGAGACGATTATCATACCAACAGCCAGAGCGATGGTATCCGAGGGACGGCCGTTCCAAGGTGTATTGTTTGCCGGACTGATGATTTCACCAGATGGCAAACCCAAAACGATTGAGTTCAACGCGCGCTTCGGTGATCCCGAGACACAGGTCGTATTGCCGCGTCTGAAGAGTGATCTAATCGACATTTTCTGGGCAACCGTGCACGGGAAATTGGCGGATATCGAGATTGAATGGAGCGACGAAGCCGCTGTATGTGTGGTGCTTGCATCTGGAGGATATCCTGGTCCATATGCAAAAGGTGTAGTCATTGAGGGACTGGATCAAGTCGACGAAGCAGTAGTATTCCACGCCGGAACAGCACGCAATGAATCTGGAGAATGGGTCACCAATGGTGGACGGATTCTAGGCGTTGTGGGTCTTGGTTCTGATATTGCCGAGGCCAGAAACAAAGCTTATGCTCAAGCGGAACGTATCCATTTTGACGGTAAACATCAACGTTCTGATATTGCCGCCAAAGCATTGGTATAACTAAATCTAATTAATTGTAACTTGATAAAGTGAAACCTAAGGGCCCGTAAAGATGTACACCGAAAAAAGGTGTTTGCATCCTGCGGGCCCTTTTCAACGTATACATGATTATGATGTCATTGCTGGACGTGTCACAGTCCGGATACGGCAAAGAAGAATGGCTGTAAATAAAGGCCACAGCAGGTTTAATCGACTAAAGTAAAGGGTACCATTTCTATAAACTGGTCTATACTAATCATGTGAACAATATCACATAGAATTAACTGTAGATGCGAGAAAGACCACATACATAAAAGTTTATTTTGTGAACTCATTATATAATCTATATTCCAAACCATAACGTGCAACTGGATGGTTTGGAGTAGATCATGTTATACTTTTCTGAAACAGGAATGAACAAGAGGGGAGGTGGATATCTATTGGGAAGGCGATATTGTAAACTGTCCAAATGGAGAATTTTGGTGGAGTAAATCGAGAAACAATGACAGCATGAGGGGGAACCCTGTTTTTAGTGAAGTAGTTTCTTTAAGTGATTGACTTCATCCTGAATTCCTGTTTTGCAATTTTACAAGGTCAAAGTACAACCTATACACACTTTATCATTTATCGATTTCATATAAGGCATACGCCATATTGAACGTCAATCAGCTGTTGAATGGTTAATCAAGTTAACCGATCACACTGTAACTATCTCTGGAGGTGAATCCCTGAGAAGCGGGGAAATCATTGGACATAATCACCATATTAAATATTGTATTACTCATTATCTTGATTGCTTTGACCGCATTTTTCGTTGCATCTGAGTTCGCTGTGGTTAAGATTCGTACATCAAGAGTGGATCAACTGGTTGCCGAGGGGAATAAAAAAGCCATATTGGCCAAGAAAGTAGTCTCGGACCTCGATTATTATCTGTCAGCCTGCCAGCTCGGTATTACCGTAACTGCCCTTGGATTGGGGGCGCTCGGTAAGCCAACCGTTGAGAGGTTGTTATACCCGGTATTTAATTATCTGGACGTTTCAGCTTCCATATCGTCGGTTGCTTCCTATGCGATTGCCTTTATCCTTGTCACGTTCCTGCACGTCGTGGTTGGGGAGATGGCTCCCAAAACGATGGCGATTCAATTTTCGGAAAAATTGACGCTGTTGCTCTCGCCGCCGCTATATTGGTTCGGAAAAATTATGTATCCCTTCATTTGGGCGCTGAATGGTGCATCCCGCGTGCTTCTTAGGGCATTTGGCGTGAAGCCTGCCGGGCATGAACAGGCCTACTCGGAGGATGAGATCAAAATCATCATGAACCAGAGTTATGAAGGAGACGAGAACAACAAGACCAAGCTTTCGTATCTGGAAAACGTATTCGTGTTCGATGAGCGTGATGCCAAAGACATCATGGTTCCGAGGACAGAGCTTGTGACACTGAATCAGAATATGACTTACGACGATATCATTCCGATATTGGATGAGCATAATTATTCACGTTATCCCGTCATCGAGGATGGGGACAAGGACCGAATTGTCGGTATAGTGAATGTGAAAAAGATTTTGCCTGACATGGTTGCCCTTAGGGAGCACAAACTTATCGATTTTGTTCGCGAAATTCCTTTCGTTTCTGAAGTTACAAGTATCCAGGATGCCATGATCAAGATGCAGCAGGAACGCGTGCACATGGCTGTGGTCGTGGATGAATACGGAGGTACTTCGGGAATCATTACAATGGAGGATATTCTGGAGGAGCTTGTCGGCGAGATTCGGGATGAGTTCGACGCTGATGAAGTTGCTGACATTCAGGTAACCGGAGAGCACCAATATCTCATTAACGGCCGGGTTCTGCTGGATGAGTTGGAGCGGCAGTTTGGGCTTGTCTTTGAAGGCAATGAAGAGATGGATACCGTGGCCGGATGGATTCAGTTCCAGAAGGGTGTCGGTGTGGAACAAGGCGATACGGTAGAACACGGTGATTACGTCTGGACCGTTGTGGACGCAGAAAATTTTCACATTAAGCAGGTTCTGCTTGAACGTGTAAACGGTGCTCAGGTCGATGAATCTTCCAGTGACCTGGCCTGATCTGATTACACTAAAAGTGCTTTCCTCACTGCTACTGCCCTCATTATTTTTTTACGATATGGCAGCGTAACAGTGAAGGGGACGGAATCAATTCTGAAGAAGCGAAGCGCTCGCGTTTGTAAACCAATTTTACACTGCTAAAACGTTAGATTTTCAAATATGTTTTGCGATAACGGAGAGGACAGAAAAGACTGAAAAAGCGAAGCGTCCGCCTTTATCACCGGATTTTCTCCTCTTAAATATACAATTAAAAATCTGGGGATAACAGCGGTTGGAAGGGTATTCTGTCATCGGAGTGTCTAAGCAATTTTATTTGAAAACTTAAATTAAAATGATTAACTTGGAGGTGAATCCCTCATATTGAGGGAAATCATTGGACGGAATAATAGCCTTAAACTTATTTTTAGTAGCCGTATTTATAGGTCTGACCGCCTTTTTCGTTGGAGCGGAATTTGCAATTCTGAAAGTACGGATGTCCCGAATAGATCAGTTGATCTTGGAAGGGAACAAAAAAGCGGTATTAGCCAAAAAAGTGGCTCACAATCTGGATTATTATCTATCTGCGTGTCAATTGGGTATCACGATCACAGCGCTGGTATTGGGTGCGTTGGGTGAACCAACTGTTGAGAAAATGCTGCACCCGCTGTTTGAGCGACTGGAAGTCCCAGCGGCGTTGTCAACGGTACTCTCTTACGGGATTGCCCTGGCAATCATCACGTTCCTGCATGTCGTTATTGGTGAATTGGCACCGAAAACACTGGCGATCCAGTTTGCAGAGAAGATGACACTATTGCTTGCACCACCGCTGTACTGGTTTGGTAAGATCATGAATCCGTTCATCTACGCGCTGAATGGGGCTGCCCGTCTATTGCTTGGCATCTTTGGTATAAAACCTGCCGGTCACGATACGGTTCACTCCGAAGAGGAATTGAAGCTGATTATGGCGCAGAGTTATGAGAGTGGAGAAATTAATCAGACAGAGCTGGACTACCTCAAAAACATTTTTGCTTTTGATGAGCGTCTGCTTCAGGAGATTATGATCCGCAAAGAAAAAATCGTTACGCTGGACAAAGAAATGCCGCTGGAACGTATGATCGAGGTTCTAAAGCAGCATGAATATACACGTTTCCCGGTGATCGAAAAAGGAAATCAGGATCAATTCATTGGATTTATCCATACTAAGGAAATGCTTACGAGTGTTGCAGCAGGCCGGGAGTTCAACATGGATACGTTTGTACACGACATGTTAAAATTTTCGGAGTTATCGCCGATTAAGGATGTCTTGGTCCAAATGCAGCAAAGTCGTTCCCATATCGCCACGGTGCATAATGCAGAAGGGGAAACGGTTGGTCTGGTTACGATGGAGGACATCCTTGAAGAAATTGTTGGAGATATCAAGGATGAGTATGATGGCAAAGATCTGGTCCAACCGTCTAAGCGATTAAAATTAACCTAATAACGTAATGCGAGATTATAAGGTTTGATGTTGTGTGGCGGCAATTGAATAAGATTCAAGGAAGACAGGTTTCCGAGTGATCGGGACCTGTTTTTTTGTCCATGTCGGTATACTCAGGCGGTATTAGCAGGTTAAAGTCCATTAATATCTTAACTTCAAAACAAAAGCTTGCTTATTTAGGGCCAATGGATTAATATGAATTTAAAGAATCTTAATTTTAAGATAAATAACAAAAAGCGATGCATAACAAACTGCTAAATATAACAATGAACCAAATAAAACTAAGGGAGTGGAGATTATGTTCAGAACTTCAGGAATCCATCACGTTACGGCTTTTGTAGATGATGCACAGAAAAATGTTGATTTTTACGCAGGTGTATTGGCACTGAGACTGGTGAAAAAAACGATTAACTTTGATGCACCGGATGTGTACCATCTGTATTATGGCAATGAGGATGGGGCACCGGGTACTATTATCACCTTCTTCCCTCAACAAAATGCCAGAAGAGGTGTCATCGGTGCAGGACAGACTGGCGTAACCGTATATGCGATTCCGGTGGGTAGTCTGCCATTCTGGAAAGAACGTCTGACATCCTTCGATATTCCATTTGAAAATAAAACAAGATTTGGCGAGCAGTACATTCGCTTCTTCGATAAAGGGGGTCTCTTGCTCGAATTGGTCGAGCGTGATGGAGGCCAGCCAAGTCAGTGGGCATTCAACGGTGTGCAGTCTGAACATGCCATCAAAGGTTTTGGTGGAGCTGTACTATTCAGCCATGTACCTGACAAAACAACGGATGTGCTGATAACGATGCTCGGTCTGGAGCAAGTAGGAGAAGAGGATGGAATCATTCGTCTGCAGGCGAGTGGTGACATCGGTCAACTCATCGACATTCAATCGACTGGAATCCAGCGGGGAATTGGCGGAGCAGGGACGGTTCACCATATCGCATGGCGTGCAAAAGATTATGTCGAGCATGAACAAATGCAGCAGGAGCTTCAAAAAGCCGGTTATCATCCAACTCCGGTCATTGACCGCCAGTACTTTAACGCTGTGTATTTCCGGGAACCGGGAGGTATACTGTTTGAACTGGCTACTGATCCTCCAGGATTTGCACGGGATGAACCACAGGAAAGCATGGGTCAAAAGCTGATGTTGCCTGAATGGTACGAACCACAGCGTGAGCAGATTGAACAGCTGCTGCCACCTATTCAAGTACGTGAATGGAAAGGAGAGTCCAAATCATGAGTACTACTAATACAATGAAACATATTTATAAAGCAGGTTCTCAGCCAAATGCACCCACACTTTTGTTGCTGCACGGGACAGGTGGAACGGAGAACGATCTGGTAGGTCTGGCCGAGATGATTGCCCCAGGATCTGGTATTCTGGGGGTGCGTGGTAACGTATCTGAAAATGGAATGCCCCGTTTCTTCCGCCGTTTGGCGGAAGGGGTGTTTGACGAAGAGGATCTCATTGCACGGACAGCGGAATTGGGTTCTTTTGTGGATGCAGCTGCTGTGGAGTATGGCTTTGATCGTGCCAATGTCTTCGCACTGGGCTATTCCAACGGAGCAAACATCGCAGCAAGTCTGATCTTCCATCAGGCTGACGTATTCAAAGGAGCGATTCTGCACCATCCGATGGTACCACTTCACGGTTTGGAATTACCAGACCTGAAAGGGCTGCCTGTATTTATCGGAGCAGGAGAGAACGATCCAATTGTGCCGAAACGTGAAACGGATGAATTGGCCTCACTGCTTAGCGGTGCGGGTGCAGCCGTGCATATGCACTTGGAGCGTCAGGGGCATCAACTGACTCGTACCGAGGCGGAAGCTGCTGCGGCTTGGTTTAAGACTCAGGCTTAAAAAATTTTACTGGCTGCTCTAATACTTCTTTTAAAGGGATGTCCCATAGGTCATGAAAATGACTGGGACACCCCTTTTTTTGCCATTTTTACGGTTTAACGAACCGAGCAGCATGCTATTCGTTCCAAGTTCCAACGATTCACTTTTTATTGAATCAGAGCGACGTTACGCCTTGTCCTAAAGAGTTGAATAATCTATAATCAAGTAATTGATAATCATTTTCATTTAGATTCGGTTTGTTATGACTATGCGTGTATTCAGGAGGGGAAGATGAAGCCTAGCCATAGCTCACATTCTTTTGGTTCAAGTGCCTTTATTCAGACCCGGGATGGTCGCAAATTACATTATATGTCCAGAGGAACAGGCGATCTGATAGTTATATTTGAGTCCGGTATGGGCTTCTCACGATCGACCTGGGGGCTGGTAGCACCTGCTGTTGCTGAACATGCACGTGCCGTCGTGTACGACAGGTCGGGCACAGGACGAAGTGAAGTCGATTCGTCTCCGCGCAAACTTCGCAGAATAGCAGAAGATCTTGACGATCTGCTGACTGCATTGGGGCCAGGTCCGTTCATATTGGTAGGGCACAGCTGGGGAGGCCCCATTGTACGAGCAGCTGCGGCCTCGAACCTGTCACGATTAAGGGGAATCATCATGGTTGATCCTTCAGACGAGCATTGCGAATTGTACTTTTCCAAAGCAGCCAAATTCAATTTTGCCTTGAACAGTCTCCTAATTCCACTCATGGCACGTACAGGATTGTACAGATTAGTAGGCAGCAGACCTGGAAGTGTACAGCCTGACGATGTTGTCAGGGATCACGGTGCAGAGGATTTCACCGTACAGGCGGCCAGGACAATGGTTGCGGAATCGAAACCTTTTCTGAATGACTTGGCTTCCTTGCTGGTTACCCCTCTCGATCTTGGTGATCTGGAGGTCAGCATTATCTCAGGTACGAAAACGGGCATGGGAGAACGTAAAATAAGACCTGCTATTATGGAGGCACACCGCAGGACTGTGAGTACTTTAACGAATGCAAAATGGATCGGAGCTGATCAATCCAGCCATATGGTCATGTTTACAGATCCTCAGGTCATTGTTGATGAAATTTTGCGAATGGTAAATGATGCGAGCTCAGGCGCAAGAACAGAACAAAAGTGATACAATAAAAAGAAAAAGCAATGCTTGCATTGCCAACCAAGATAAGCGGAGTGTGGATAAGAGATGAAACCAGTGGAACAAGAACCAACGGGAACTGCCAATCCCGGCCGTACCGGTGTTGGCATGGAAGATATCGTGCGCGCACACCATGTGCTGCGTGAAGTCATTGTAAGAACGCCATTGCAGCGGGATGCTGTATTGTCGGCCAAATATAACTGTAATGTGTATCTTAAACGGGAAGACCTGCAGGTGGTACGTTCGTTTAAAATTCGCGGAGCTTACAACATGATTCGTAGTCTGACTCCGGCTGAACTGGAGAAAGGCATTGTCTGCGCGAGCGCGGGTAATCATGCGCAGGGAGTTGCTTTTTCCTGTAACGCGCTTAGCATCCATGGCAAAATCTTCATGCCGAGCACAACTCCAAACCAGAAGGTGAAACAGGTCCGTCGATTTGGTGGAGATAATGTTGAAGTTGTGCTGACAGGTGATACGTATGACGATGCTTATGAAGAAGCTATGCGTGCGTGTAATGAACAGGGTATGACGTTTATACATCCGTTCGATCAGCCGAAGATCATTGCGGGTAATGGTACGGTAGCGATGGAAATCATGGAGAGTCTGGATGAAAAAGCGGATTATGTATTCGTCACAATTGGTGGCGGCGGTCTGGCTGCTGGCGTTGGAACCTACATGAAGACGGTTAGCCCGGAAACGCGTATCATTGGCGTAGAACCACTTGGTGCGGCTTCCATGAGTGAGGCGATGTTCCGCAAGCAGGTTGTCACGTTGGATGATATTGATAAATTTGTGGATGGTGCTGCGGTGAAACGTGTTGGTGACCTGACCTTCGACATCTGTAGCGGCACGTTGGACGACATTGTGAAGGTGCCTGAGGGCAAAGCTTGCACCACCATTTTGGAGCTATATAATGAAAATGCAATTGTTGTGGAGCCTGCCGGTTCTCTGGCGGTTGCTGCACTCGAGCAGTATCGCGAACAGATTGCGGGCAAGACGGTTGTCTGTGTGATCAGCGGCGGCAACAATGATATCGATCGGATGCAGGAAATCAAAGAACGTTCGTTGATCTACGAAGGTCTGAAATATTATTTCATGGTCAATTTCCCACAACGTGCGGGAGCTTTGCGTGAATTCCTTGTGGAAGTATTGGGACCCAATGACGACATTGCCCGTTTTGAATATACGAAGAAGCATGATAAGGAAAATGGACCTGCCTTGGTGGGCATCGAGTTGATGTACAAGGAAGATTACCAGCCGCTGATTGAACGTATGAATCGTAAAGGCCTCGCGTATACCGAACTGAACAAAAATCTTAATCTGTTCAACATGTTAATCTGATGAATCATTCCAATATGAAGTCGGACCGTAGTGAGGCACAGCCTCTGTTGAGACCTGCTCGCAAAGAAGATGTGGCACAAGTCATTCCTCTGCTTTATCAGGCGATTGGTGATATTGCCTATGCTCTGGCGGGTGAAGGTGAGCATGAGAAAGCGATGCAGATTTTGCAGCAATTTTACGTGCAGGAAGACAATCGGATCAGTTATCGCAATATAACGGTAATGGAGCAGAACGAACAGGTCGCTGGAATACTGGTAGCGTATGATGGCGGTGAGGCAGATCTTCTGGATCAGCCGATTCTGGATCGGCCTGGTCGGAGTACAGATGAGAAATATACGTTGGTCAAAGAAACCCGTCCCGGGGAGTATTATCTGGATACTCTATCCGTAAGCGAAGTATATCAGGGGCAGGGTATCGGCAAGGCCTTGATGGCTGCTTTTGAGCAGCAGGGAAGGGAACTTGGACACTCCCAGGTATCCCTCATTGTTGAACGGGACAATGGCCGGGCCTTGATGTTGTACGAACGGCAGGGCTATATCAAGGATGAAGTGATTGTTATTGCTGGACATGAGTATAACCATATGGTCAAGCCAATTCTGTAGTTCTCAACTCTGAGTTAGCCTGGAGTAGGAGATTCAATTCATAGATAGAATCCAAAGAAAACCGACATGGGAGCGAATCCTATGTCGGTTCTTTTGCGTTCATTAGGTGGTTAATATCATGAAGCATTTAGTAGCCGGCATCCGCCCCGGTCGGAACATTCTGTTCCAGCCATTTCTCCACCGCAGCTGTTTTCTCATACTTCGCTTCCTTAACCACATCCATAAAGGCATCCAGCTTGGTGAGGAATTCACTATCTACGGATGCAAGACGCTGCAAGACGCCGTTGTATCCTCTTTGGGCGTTCGCAACCATTTTGTTCGTGTCATAATCAAACAGCGGTGTATTGTTCAGCCCATAAAAGGTATACAGGGTATAACTGTTCAACAGATCCTGCACCTGCTTGGCCCGATTCGATTTCGGATACAGCTCCAGAAATCTTTCCTGGCTGAGTGCTCGAAGGAGAATTTCCTGATAGCCAATGACCAGAGCTCCGTCATCCGCAGGCAAGTTTTTCGTTTCCTTCGTCATGATACTGATGTAGCTTGAGATATCCTCTGTAATATCAGAGGTATATTTCACGAGTGCCGCATAATTCATAATGGGATAGAGGGAGCCTTCGAGCATGACGAGGCGATAGCCGCTGTCACGGGCTTCTTTTAAAAGTACACGCAGATCGGAGTCCTGGGAACGCTCCATGAGTTTGGTGAAGCTGTCGTTCGGTTGGTATACCTTGAGCATCTTGTCCTGAACGTTAGGAACGAGCAGACGGTCCGTCGTGGAGGTTAGAGCCTTCAGACGCGCACTCTCCAATTGAAGCACCATCAGGGTAGCGTGATGCGTTGTTACCTTTTTGATATTGGATTCCAGAAAGGTGTCAGCGGCGGGTAAGCCGTTCTTTTTTTTGAGCATGGACTGAAATGTTTTATATATGGCGGTTGAACTGCTGGTAGTTACTTTGGTATCCAGGCTTGAAGGAGCGGTAGTAGCAGCTCCAGATGTAGCTGCGGTTCCTGTAAAAATTGTAGCAATGGTAAGGACTGTGATGAAGAATCGCATCCCTTTGCGTTGGTCAGATAAATACGATGATGTCATCTGTGTGAACCTCCCGTAATTTTAAAGATAATAGGTTGTTATTCACTATACATTAAACGAATTTGGGAAGGATGTTGTTGCGGAATAATGACAAATTCTTCTGTTATTTTTAACCTTTGGAGGGTAGATGGTGGAAGGGCATTTCTGCGAAAATATTTTTTGTGGGATTGGAAACTTTTACTGATGTTCATACGTCTTAGATGTGCACAGGAAATTACAGGAATAAAATGAAATTCAACAACGATCACATTTTAACTTAAATAATGAAGAGAATGGGGATATTGGATATGAGAAAAGCTGGAGGACGTCAAGTGAAAAAGGTGATGTCAGCACTGGCCGTATCGGCTATGTTGATGTCTGCACTTCCAACGTCAGTTATGGATGCAGCTGCAAGAATTAGTATATATATCAACGATGCGGAGTTGTCGTCCGCGCAGGCCCCTGTCATGAAAGGTGGACGTGTACTAGTTCCATTGCGCTCCATTTTCGAAGGCTTGGATGCCACGGTAAAGTACACCAATAAAACCAAAACGATCACGGCGAGCCGGGGAGATCAGGAGGTTTCACTGACGCTGGGTTCCAAAACGGCTTACATCAACGGCGAAGCGATCGCACTGGATGTTCCTGCGAACACAATCAAAGGGAATACGATGGTTCCGATTCGCTTTGTCAGTGAAGCTTTTGGAGAGAAAGTATTCTGGAATTCCCGCAATCAGCGGGTAGATATCAAAACAACGTCCACACCTCCTGTGGATGAGACGAAATATGCAGCATGGAACATTTACGGTTCAGTATCCGGAAGCAATGGGGATGGTCGTGACCTGACTGTAAGCTTCACACGCCCGACGTCCGAAAAAGCTGTATCCCAGTATCGTGTGATGCTGGTGAAAACCCGTGATGTAAACAGCTTTAATGAGTCTGCGGCATCGGTCGTACCATCCGGTAATTACACATCCATTTCTCCAAATGGCACTGATCCAAGATTGACGCTGAATGCTCAGACACGCGACGTGAACGGGGATTTGTTAAACACAAGTGAAACCTATCGTCTGTATGTACTTACAATGGGAAATAGCAACAACAGCTACAAAAATCTGCTGGCGTGGTCTTCCCAGTCTTTGAAACTAAACAATGTAAAAACAACGGTTCAACCTGTCACAGGTCTGCGGATCGCAGATATCAGTGACTATGGCGATGGACGTGACCTGGAAATTAACTTCACACAGCCGAGTACAACATCCAATATTACGTATTACCGTGCTTTTGTAGTCAAGGCGAAAGACGCTTCTTCATTCAACCTGACTACGGCCAACAATGTGTCCAGCTCTAATTCAACCATTATCTACAAAGGTAACAGCACAGCGGTTAAAACCCAGCTAAGTTCCTCGACGCGTGATACATCTGGGGAACTGATCAAAAACGGCACATCCTATGTCGTCTACATTGTATCCGTGAGCTCGAATGCGGCAACAGCAGACAATAAACTCTCCACAGTATCCTCTTCGCTCACGTTGGGCGTAAACACAGCAACAGCACCTGTTATCACATCAGTGAGAGATAATTCGGATTATGGAGACGGTCGTGACATTCAGGTGAGCTTCAACCGTTCATCCGATGAGTCTAAAGTTGCTAACTATCGAATTTTCGTAGTGCGGAACTCGGTATCCAGCAGCTTCAATCTGACTACGGCGAGCAATCTGTCTTCCAGCTTGTACTATAACGTGAACAAAACAGGCAACAATATTACAACAACACTGCCATCTTCCATGAAGGATACAAGTGGTTATAACGTAACGAATTTACAGGATTATCGGATCTACGTTATGGCTGTAGGCAACCAGCAGAACGGATATACGAATGCGCTGTCTTCCTCGTCGACGCTGTTGAGACTGACAACGAATAGTAATGTTGGAGTCGCAAGCAACATCGGAGTGGCTGATGTGAGTGACTACAACGATGGACGTGACCTGAAGGTTTCGTTTAATAGAGCTTCGGATGAAACTAACGTTTCAGCGTATCGGGTATATGTGGTACGTTCTGCTTATGCAGGCAGCTTCACACTGAGCGCAGCTAATGCATCGAACAATTATTATCAGGTGAGCAAGACGGGTGGAAATCAGTCATTTACTCTTCCTAGCAATACGGTCGATACTAGTGGGTCTCGAATCACTAATGGTATTTCTTATCGTGTGTTCGTCCTGTCGGTAAGCAATAGTGGCAATTCCAGCCAGAATGCATTGTCATCTTATTCTTCACAAATTACGCTAGTACAGAACTCGACTGTGGCCGCTCCGACCTACGTGAATGCAACGGACATCGGAGATAATGGAGACGGTAGTGATTTGCAGGTGACATTTAATAGATCGTCTAATGAGACGAATGTTTATCATTACCGTGTTTTCGTAGTCAAAACGGCGAACTTGGGTGGGTTCGATTTGGCAGAAGCAAATCGGAATCCAAACTATAAGGTTGTGAATAAAGCTAACGGAAGCGGAAATTATACTTTGACTTTAAATGATGTAAAAGCAACAGATGGTACAAAAATTCTCAATGATGAAAACTATCGTATATTTGTGCTCGCAGTAAGCAATAACAGCAACTCTTCCAATGTGCTGTCCACGGCTTATGCTGATATTAAATTGTCTGTAACAAGTGCTGTTGGAGCAGTTAAAATCACTGATGTAGAAGTTAAAAATGAAGAGCAAGCTGCTGGCGATGCAACGGATGTAACTTTAAGATATACGGAACCAGCTTCAAAGGTAGGGATCAGTCGTTATGTTTTAATGATTGCCCCGACTGGAAGCACATTTAATCTAAGTATGGCAAAGAATATTGCATTAGCTAATAATAGTAGATCTGTAGGAATAAATGGTAGTCCAGTTTTACTTTCAAATGCTCTGCTTGACATTAACGGTCAAAATATTGAAGCAGGTAAATTGTATACTGCATATATTTTATCAGAATCTTCTGATAGCAAACGGGATTCAAGTATGACTTCATCTACTTTCAAAATTAATGCTAAAAAACAGTCTCAAGTTCCTGTTGCAACCGATGTAACGGCAACGGCAAGTATTGAAACGGGGATCAATGTAAGTTTCAATATGCCTAGTGGTACGGATGGGATTTCCGGTTATAATTTGTATATTGTAAAAGCATCGAAAACATCCTTCGATTTAACAAAACCTTCTGGAAACATAAATACTGCCGATAATTTTACGGCGAATTTAGGATTAAATGCAAAAGACTCGGATGGAGCTGATTTGGAAGCAGGAAAGGATTATATCATCTATGTTGTCTCTGTAGCTGGTAATCAGACAACTAATAAAAATTCAACTTCCGCAGCATCAAGATCTTTCACAGTGCCGACTTCTAATACAAATCAGGGTGGCACAGGCACACCTAATACTGAGGTAAGCCCAAATGGTAAAGATGGCAATAGCACGAATAATCAAACTTCATCTACAGGTAGTAATTGATTATTAGACTTTAAAGTAGTAGTGAAGCATAAATAAAAAAATTTAATTCTCAACTTATATGGTTTGAATGATGGATATCTAAATAGTCCACCGTTCAGTGTGAAATAAATAAGTATTTATTAAACAAAGTTTGTTAAAGCCTCCCTTTGGAAAAGTGAAAGGGAGGCTTTAATTTTCGCATGTGAGAACACGTTTATTCTTTATAAAAATCCTGTCACCAAAAAGGTTCCTTTGGCCGTTGCTGCAATGGGGCATATCGACGGATAATAGGAGGAAGAAGAGCATGATCCGAAAGGAATGATGGAATGCTTGCATTTCGCTTGACCGGCCTGCCGGATTCCCGGTTGCCTCTGTATCTGTATTGTGTAGGGACACAAGAAGAGAAGGTTCAGTTCAGACCGGATGGATTTCCGGTGTATCAGCTTTTTTTGTTACGCAGCGGCAAGGGGGAATTTAAGGTACCGGGTGAAGGAGCGTGGACAGTATCGGCGGGTGAACTGTTCGTGATGGAACCTGGGGTTGCCCATGAGTATATTCCACATTCTAAAACACACGGAGAACTTGGATATATCGGCATTGGTGGAGAGGCGGCGGGGATGGTGCTTCGGTCGGCGGGACTACTGGCGATGGGGCCACTGCGTTTGTCCGAATTTGAACAGTTTTGGTCACGAGTGACGGCTATCTGGCACTCACTGGACGATGGGATGACTGAAATGTGGAACAGTTCAACGATCATCTACCAGCTTATTCTGGACATGTCACGGTCCACCCTCACGCTGCATGATGAGACAGAAGAGCGAGAAGCAAGGAGTAGGTCGTTAACACGTTCAGAGCGCGAGTCCGAATCGGCAAATGAAGCATTCACCCGAGCTGTGTCGCTGATGCACACGCACTACCAGGATGATCTGCTGCTGAAGCATGTAGCTGAGGCCGTTGGTTATTCGGTGCAGCACCTGAACCGATTATTTCACCAGAGGCATGGGGTGACAGGACATCAGTACATGCAGCGATTGCGTTTGCAGAAGGCGGCGGAATGGCTGAACAAGCACCCACGAGCAAGTGTAAGAGAGGCTGCGGAGACGGTTGGTATGGAAGTGAACTACTTTATCCGGATGTATAAGCGAGAATTCGGAGAGACCCCGGGCAAGGAGATCAAGCATCGCATTCAGCTCAAAATGGAGAAAGACTCTACGGGCCCTGTGGATCATCTATATGAAGTATGACAAGGCCATTCCTTTCGGAAATGGATTCAGTTTCAAACGAGCTACTGGCCGTATGTAAGGTTACTCATAAGGTGTAGCACGTAATCACCTTTACCTCTGCTAGATTAAAAGCATTATGAGGTTTTACTGGACGGTCTGAAAATAAAAATAGCTGTCGAGAATTCTCAACAGCTGGCTAGGGGCCAGAATGGCCCCTTTTTTGACACTCGATATTCTATCTCATCACCGAATTGTCGTACTTCACTCGTACTTCATCTTCGCACACCACATAACTGTACGATATACCCAAATGTTGTTTCTCCACAAAGGGCCATCCTTACGCTTTCTTTTGTCCAAATAGTGGTCTCAACGTAGCCAATCCCACAATCCCGATTACGAGACTAATCCACGGAGCCAGCGTAAATACGGGAAGGCTGTCACGCAGCGGATATCCTACAAATAAGACAAGCACAACGATAACGATATAGATGACGATCCCGCGAAGATTGACCTGTGGTCTGGCAGTCTTGTCTGCTCCCTGATCATCTGGACGCTCAGCAAGGCGACGAAGCATTTCAACCAGTGCAATCCCCCCAACCGCCGCAACGATCAGGGAGAACAAGCTGATATGGCTAAATGGTTCCGTATCTCCACCCGTCCAGCCAATAAATAGCCCAACCGCACCTTGAATCAGCATGACAAAAGACAAAGCTGCCCAAGAGATCATGAAGTACCATTTGGGCGTCCGTTTAACTTGATCCGGAGTCTCCGCAGGTTCCGCTTCAACTGCTGCTGTCTTCTTGGCTGACGTACTGCGTTCATTGGATTTGCTTCCGGAGCCCTGTACGGCCGTACTTGAAGCTCTGGATGAGTCCATATTTGATTCACTAGCAGTTGCAGCCGGATTATTGTCTGCTACTCCTAGTTGTGAATAGATATGTTGTTCCAGATCAGGTCCATATAACTCGCGAGCAGGCTTACCGTCACGCTGAGCTTGTACGATGGCTCTTCCAGCAGAGAGAATCCATTCTTCCTGCGTTCTCTCATCGGCAGGTGCTTGGCGCGCAATGGTGCTGATCTGATCAAACAGTTTTACATGTTCCGGTGTCATCTTACTCATTTCGGTCATTTGCCGATTCTGTATTTCTTTCAACTTTTTATAGGAAATCCCCAATGATTGCTCCCCCTGTCTACACACGTTCTGATCCCCGGTGATCTGGAGACCCTGACGGTATTTTAGTATACGGGAAGGGCTCTCGTTTCGCAAAGTCATTCCTTATAAAACAACTGTTTACGATTCGACCATAGCCCTGCGCAGGCCAGAATGACACAGGTACATAGCAGTACCAGTTTTCCGTGAATACGAATCCAATCCAAGATGTGTTCCATGAATTCAACCCTTTCGCCAGAAGGAATCGGAGGCAAATGTTGGCTATGTTATATTGATTAGGTTCTCCGTGGTTGGCCGTTAATATGCGTAAGGGATCGCCCAGTTCCAACGATTGTGTGAAGAATGAATAAAGTGCAGCCGATTCCACCACAATAGTAGCATTTCCAACAGAAACCAGGGATTGGAGCGTGGCAGGTTATGGATCAACAAACGGATAAATTAACTAGGAAGCTGCTGCTGAACAGCAACTCCCGCGGAGTAACGGATGAGGTTGTGCCAATGGATGAGACGTTGGAGGATGCTGAATATGCGGAAGAGTATACAGATGGAACCTTTCAGTCAGGGAGCTTCTGGGGGAGCTCGAATTCGGCTTATGAACATGAATGGCAGGGGCGAGTGGAGACTCATGAGATGTTCCGTCGAAGTTATGAGTAATGGTCTCAAATATTAGAAATGATTCGAGTCAGCTGTTGTCAGCTTGGCTCATTTTTTTTGTGAAATTGCCGATAAAATGTAGACAAGGTACGTCTGGAAATGGACATTTCCTCACGTTGACTTGAGGTTCTCAGGATGATAATATACTAATATCATCTTAATACACATTAAACTTATCGGATTTATATATGATTAACAAAATGAACATGAGCAGGGAAGAATGGAAAGGGGAAATAGGCATGGAGCGTCAGATCAGTATTCGTCATGGGCAAGAAGAATTAACAGCCACGATTCATTATCCGGTCGTCAAAGACATTAAGGAGGGAAATCACCAACAGCGCGTGCCTCTTGCTGTCATCTGCCATGGATTCGTAGGAAGTCGGATCGGTGTGGATCGTCTCTTTGTGAAGACCGCCCGTGAGCTGGCCGAAGATGGATATTTGGTGCTGCGCTTCGATTACATCGGCTGCGGGGAGAGCAGCGGTGAGTATGGAGCTGAAGGACTTGAATCCATGATTACCCAAACACGTTCTGTGCTGGACTATGCGGTAAATTGCAGTGATGTAGATCCAACCCGTGTAACGCTGATCGGTCATAGTCTGGGTGGAGCTGTTGCTCTGCTGACTGCTGTCCGTGACAAACGGGTCAAGAATCTCGTCATGTGGTCATCCGTGGGATATCCGTTCAATGATATTGTGAAAATTACGGGACGTGATGTGTATGATGAAGGGGTGAAACTGGGATCTGCTGATTATCTCGGTTATAAGTTTACACCAGCATTCTTTGAATCACTGGCTGAACATCAGCCATACCAGGAAGCCGTTAAATTTAACGGAGATGTTCTGGTGGTGCACGGCACGTCGGATGAGATCATTCCTGTGGATTACGCGTTCCTGTATCAAAAGGTATTCTGGATGCGCCAGGAAGGCCGCTGCGACAAGGAGATTATTTTCCAGGGCGATCATACCTTCTCTTCCGGTAAAGAGCGTGAACAGCTGATTACGCGTACGAGAGAATGGCTGGGAGAGCGTCAGAAGATTGAACAGGATTGGCAGCACTGGATGATCTAAGAGGACTAAATATCGATCTCTATGATTAGGCTGGAGCATTCTATAGCCAACATGGATTGGTCCATAAGGCAACATGCGCGTCCATATTGCATCTGATTGGGATGTTAGCTTGGAAAAGCGCCTTCTTCGGGGTAAAATAGAAGGGTAAGCATCCTATCCGTGTCTGGAGGTTGGCAGCAATGACATTACCCGCACTATTCATTGCGCATGGTTCTCCCGCTCTGGCGGTGGAGAGCAATGACTACACTCACTTTTTGAACCAGCTTGGAGACAGGCTGCCGGCTCCGAAAGCCATTGTTGTATTTACGGCGCATTGGGATCGTCCCGAACCGTCCGTGACAATGGATGATACACATCAGACCTTGCATGATTTTTACGGATTTCCCTCTAATATGTATACAATGAATTACCCGGCTCCTGGTCAGCCAGACCTTGCGAATGAGATCTGCGCTCTGTTCACTCGTAGTAATCTTCCACATCAACCGGTTCGAGGCCGGGGATTGGATCACGGGGTATGGGTACCGCTGTTACACATGTATCCAGAGGCGAATATTCCTGTTATTGCGGTATCTGTCGACTCGTTGCGTTCCCCGCAGGAACAGTATGATATAGGCCGGATGCTGGAGCAGCTGCGTCATGATAATGTGCTGATCATTGGCAGTGGCGGAACGGTTCATAACTTGCGCATGCTTGGCACTAATGATGAACCGCAAGACTGGGCAGTGGAATTCGATAACTGGATTGGCGAGCGGCTTGAGCAGTGGAATACGAGAGAGCTGTTTCAGTATGACAAAAAAGCGCCCCATGCCCGCACGGCGGTTCCATCTTATGGAACGGAGCACGTTGCGCCCTTGTTCTATGCTATGGGTACGGCTGATATGTCTCGATCTGCAAAACGTCTATTCCAGTCGTATCCTTACGGTACGCTCAGTTTAAACTGCTGGCAGTTTGGTGACGGCGTATAACTTGGAACAAACAAGAGTATGTGAACAAGTCTTTGAGTTTTATTTTGCAAATACACCTAGTTCATCGACCAGACAGACTTAGGTTATGAATTAGCTGAACCAAAAAAGGTTTCTGCGGCCAGCGTAATGGGCCTCAGGAACCTTTTTCTATAACTTGAGCATTCTGCAATTTAGTATAATCACTTGCGAATCTCGAAAAGCTCACATGCTGTACGCGAGTGATATGCTAGTTCACTTACACTGGACTGAATAACAACGGTATTGCTGTCAAAACGGATAATGACGCCACCGGAATCAATCTGGTGATTATCTTTAAAAACACGAACTTTATGCTTCATTTCCATGGCTTCTTGGAAGTCGGCATCGGTTTCAAGACGGCGCTGGGTTGGCATGTCATGTACTCCTTTAATTGTAATCGATCGATATGTTCATCATAATACGTGTTTCTGTCGATGGGCAAGTCAGATGACATACAAGCATATATAAAAAAACAAAAAAGTCCTGCTCTCCAGGGGGAGGGGAGCAGGACCGGAAGAAAATGTCTATTTAATATTTAGGCTGTTTTGTGCGTATGATTTATTGTTGGTGTGTCTTTAGGCTGGCTGCCTTTATTTCTAGTGAACAATCCGCGAAGGTAAGGCATTACCCAATGATCCAAACCGATTTTACCAGCATTTGCACCAGCGACTACAAGGAAGACTTCCATCAGAACTAATTGAGCATTCGTGCTTACTGTTCCCGAGAAGAGGAACGCGAAGTTCATGACCATCGCCATCAGTGCTGCCAGTGTTGTAAAGCATCCCAGAATGAGACCCAGACCTACAAGGAATTCACCCATCGGGATGATGAAGTCGAACAGTCCTGCATTTGGTACTGCGAAGTTCTCAAGGAATGTTCCCCACCAAGCTTGAACAGTTGGGTTTTCACCCGTTGCTTTTCCTACAGCGCCTGCAAGGAATCCGCCAGCTTGGAATCCACCTGTCAATTTGCCCCAGCCATGTGTCATCCAGTCGTAACCGATATACACCCGAAGTACTGTCAAAATCCACATTGCCACTTTGTTTTCTCTAAGCCATTGGTTGAAGCTGAACATATAAACCACTCCTTCATGGAATTTAGTGTGTGTTGTTTTTTTTGTTTTTCTAAGTGATCACCTTTGATGTCTTTATTGTATAGTTCAAAAGTCATTCTGTTTGTGATTATTATCACAATCTAGTTCAAATTTTAAGTAAGGTTTGAGAAGTTCACATTTAGGACATATTTTTCGTCCTGTCTCAAGTTTCAAACGTAAAATGAAGGGTAGAAAATGCTCTCCATATCGAAGACAAATGGTGCTGTGTGTGATTAAATGGAAAGAAATACGTGAAATGGTCACTTACATAAGAGCAACTACAGCCTAGATTTCAGCCATATCGTTCAGGAGGTACATATATTGAAGCAATTGAAATGGAACAAAACGACGTCAGCGGCGTCGCTGCTTATTCTGGCCCTGAGTCTGGTCGCTTGCCAGAATAAGGAGATGGTCCAGATTCCGAAGCCGGAGTCCGTTCCTACACCCATACAGGAAGAGCAAGAGACGGAAGTACCTGCCACGTCGCTCTACACAGCACCGCTGACGGGTCTGCCTGTTGATGAAGCAATTACGCACCGTCCGCTGGCAGTTATGATTAACAATGCACCTGCAGCGCGGCCCCAGTCAGGTCTGAGTGCGGCAGATATTATTATCGAAGTGCTCGCTGAGGGAGGCATTACCCGTTTTATTGCCATCTTCCAAAGTGAAGGCGGGGCAGACACGGTTGGACCCGTGCGCAGTATCCGTCCGTATCTGATCGAGCTTGGTGAGAGTTACGATGGGGTATTGGTTCATGCGGGTGGCAGCCCGGATGCCTATTCCATTTTGCAGAAGCAGCAGAAACAGCATATGGATGAGATATCGAATAGCGGCCCTTATTTCTGGCGTTCCTCGGATCGTAAAGCACCGCACAATCTATATACGTCGGCGGACAAGCTGAGAGAAGGCGCGGACACCAAAGGCTATAGTCACGACTTTAAGTCCCCTGTATATACGTATAACGAAGAAAGTGCCACGTCCGCCGGAGAGTTGGTCAAGCAGTTCGATATTCATTATTTATTGGAGAGTTACCGGGTCACGTATGATTATGATGAAGTTAGCGGACGATATATGAGATTGGTGAACGGAAAGGCAGATCAGGATCTGGATAACGGCAATCCCATCGGAGCGGCCAATATTATTGTAGCGGGTGCAGATCACAAGGTGCTCGACAATGTGGGCAGAATTTCCGTTAATTTGGAGCAGGGCGGTGAAGCCATGCTGTTTCAAAAAGGCAAAATGATTCGAGGACAGTGGGTCAAAAAACCAGGTGATATTATTCGATTTGTGCAAAATGGGTCCGAAGTTGCTCTTGTTCCTGGCAAGACTTTTATTAGTATCGTTCCGAATCAGCCTGACTTTGCAGGGCATGTTGAAATTGAAAATTAATCCAATTTGAAGAGAAATGTAAACGCAGTGTAAAATTTCATCATCATTTTTCCAGCCATTCCAAATAATTAAGATTCATTTCAGATTTATGTGATAAGAATATAAAAAAGGATCATGCCTTATGTACAAACCGTGAAACATTTATGATAAGATATCAAAGGTTGTCATTTCATGTTTCATCGGTTATCGGCAATTTCTCGTAAAGGGGATAGAGCTATGAAGCTTAAGAAGAAGAAGGATATATTTTTTGAGACACTAGAGAACATGGCAGATACGGTCGTGCAAGCGGCTGATTATTTCTCCCAACATGTTTCCAACCTTCAGGATGTGACTCTTTTTGCCAATGAAATGAAGAAGTACGAGTCCCAGTGTGATGATTATGTGCATACCGTCATTACAGAGCTCAACAAGACATTTATCACGCCGATCGAACGCGATGATATTATGGAACTGACAACAACACTTGATGACGTATTGGACGGGCTTGAAGCAACGGCTTCCCGTTTCTATATGTACCAACTGACTGACCCGGACGAATATATTGTTCAATTCGCTGAAATTTTGCGCCAATCGGCTTACGAAATTCAGAAGGCCATTCATTTGCTGTCTCAGAAAAAATTGCTGGCGATTCGCGAGTACACGATTCGTTTGAACGATCTGGAAAACCAGGGCGACGAAGTGCTGCGCAACTGTATCAAGAACCTTTTCGCTACCGTGCCTGATCCGATTGAATTGATCAAGCGCAAAGAAATCTATGAACGTCTTGAGACGACAACGGATGCTTGTGAACATGTTGCCAATGTGCTTGAATCCATCATCATGCGTAATTCTTAAGGAGCCAGAGAATAATGGAAACAACGATTTGGGTATTGGGTATAGTCGTCTTCCTTGCACTGGCGTTTGACTTCATCAACGGATTCCACGACACGGCGAATGCCATTGCAACTTCGGTCTCGACCCGAGCACTGACACCACGCCGAGCTATTCTTATGGCTGCGGTGATGAACTTTGTCGGTGCCATGATGTTTACGGGAGTTGCGAAGACGATTGGGGGGAGTGTAACCGACCCCACCACGCTAGATAACGGGATCGAGGTCGTCATAGTCACCTTGATCGCGGCGATTATCTGGAACCTGGTTACATGGTGGTTTGGTATTCCGTCCTCTTCCTCACATGCATTGATTGGAGCCCTTGCAGGAGCTGTACTCGTTGGCGCAGGCGCTGATAAAGTCAAATGGAGTGGATTTATTGACATCGTCGGAGGATTGTTATTATCACCTCTGATCGCATTTGCCATCGGTTATGTGGTCATGACCATTCTCAAATATATTTTTGCCAAACGCAGTCCGCATAACGTGAACAAAGGTTTCCGTACGGTACAGATTTTCACAGCAGCGCTCCAGGCGTTTACGCATGGTACCAATGATGCGCAGAAAGCAATGGGGATTATTACTTTTGCACTGGTTGCAGCAGGCGTACAGGATCATCTGGATGTTCCGTTGTGGGTTAAAATCTCCGCGGCAACAGCGATGGCACTCGGTACTTCCATCGGTGGTTGGAAAATCATCAAAACGATGGGAACCAAAATTTTCAAAATTGAACCGATTAACGGGTTTGCAGCTGATCTATCAGCCGCATCTGTTATTTTCTCGGCAACCTTGCTCCACCTGCCGGTGAGTACAACTCACGCAATCACATCTGCCATTCTGGGTGTTGGTTCCGCGAAACGTTTCTCAGCCGTGAAATGGGGACTTGCCGGACGTATCATTATTACGTGGTTTATTACGATTCCGATTACCGGGGCGCTGGCAGGATTATTATACTGGATCATTTTCTAATTCGAAAATGTGTTCCGGGACAAATTCTGGGTTTCAGACAAACTGTTCATAACTATGTGAATATCGGGATATGTGGACAATTATACAACCAAAAAGAAGAGACGCCTGTGCATGAACGTGTGGACAGGCTGGATATGTGGATAGCCATCCGTGGAATGATAAACCAAAAGAAGATATTCCTGTGGATACAGGAGACTGTGGATAGGGAAATGAGAGAAGCCAACAGGGTTGGCTTTTTTTGTTGTCGCGTTTGCAGGATAACGTGTGTATAATGGGCTGTTGCAGGAGACGGTTCAATGGTTAAAGTTGTACAATAACGTAAAGGATACAAGACAAGGACGTGGTCTAATTTATGATTCGTACACTCGCCATCTCACGGGATCATCAGGTATCTGTAAATGTACCGCTTACACAGCTGGATCTGCAGGATTACGCCTGGGTATGGGCAGATTTCAATCAGCCTTCCGAAGAGGAAAGCCAGTTGCTCGATACATATTTTCATTTTCATCCATTAGCTATTGAGGATTGTATGCATGTATTGCAGCGACCTAAGCTCGATTATTATGACAATTTGCAGTTCCTCGTGCTGCATGCACTGAATCCGACCACATTGGAAGCGGAAGAGGTGGACCTGTTTCTGGGGGCGAACTTCCTGGTATCCTTTCATCACGGGGCACTGGAGGAAGTCGATGAAGCTTGGGAGAGGTTGCTGCATCATGCGCATGAACGAACCATCTGGGCCCGGGGCCCGGTGGCAGCTGCGTATACGGTGATGGACAAGCTGGTCGATCATTATTTCCCGTCTCTGTTTGCCATAGAGGATGAGCTGGCTGAACTGGAGAACCGGGGCGGCAAGGAGTCGGTGGAAGACCTGATGAATCAGGTGTTCGACTTGCGCAGTCGACTGCTGAAGCTTAGACGAACGGTAGTGCCCATGCGGGATCTGCTCTATCGGGTAGTCAATTCTCAGCATGTGCAGAGAACAGGAGAGCATACCGTATATTTTACCGATATCTATGACCATTTGTTGAAGCTGACGGACATGATTGAAGCTGATCGGGAAATGACGGCAGACCTGCGCGACAGTTATATTTCGCTGAATTCCAACCGTATGAACCAGATTATGAAGACCCTCACCGTGATAACAACAGTCTTTATGCCACTGACGCTGATCGCAGGGATCTATGGTATGAACTTTGCTTATATGCCTGAGCTGCAATGGAAGTTTGGGTATGGAGCTGTGCTGCTGTTGATGTTTATTCTGGGCGGAAGTATGGTGGCCTGGTTCGTGAAGCGGGGCTGGTTTAAGTAAGGAAGAATAGAAACTGAATAGCAAGTGATGAGTTAGCGGTCTGTAAAGATCGCTTCTTTAGCCTGTGTATGATGTGCATAAGAGGGCAAATAGGAGTACATATAGATTTGTTTTCGGAATAGATGTCCACATGTGGATAAGATAAATGAAGAAGCATCATGTGTATAACTTGATTTTGAGGGATATTTGGCTGTTACGAACAGGGTGGAAAAGGTAATAGGCATCTTCAGTACTGAAGACACCTTGGGGAATTTCTCAAGGAATGGATTCTATGAGCTGAATTTTAACATGGGATTCATATCACAAATGAACCTTGCTATCTTTTCATGATAAGTTGGATGGCTACTGGCCCTTCGCAGTTTACTCTGTTTGCTCCAATACAAATGTGGCTGTAGCTGTAGGTTGTCCATTAACGACAATCGTTAGCGTATGCAAACCAGCGTAATGCTTTCTCGTCGTAATGACTTTGAACGATTGCTTCGTTGCAACCTTGGTTCTTCCGGTAGGGAAGGTTTTGTCAGAGCATTTGAACCGTTTGGGTGCCTGCTTGCCATTTGCTTTCATATATCCGATTTCATATTCGATCCGCAGCATCTGTGACTGACCACTTTCATTAACGACATCAAACGAAAAATGAAGATCTTCCCCGATGGCCACGGTATCTCTTGCAAGCTGAAGATGCTCGATATGTGTCGCATCCTGCTCGACATAACCAAAGAGACTCAGCGCCTTCGGATGTCCCTTTTTCAGCAATGAGCGGCTTGCATGACGAACGATCCAGTCCGTATGTTCATGCTGTCCGTACCAGCTTGAGGCCAAATCCAGGACCAGTTCAGGATGGTCTTTCGAGATGTCGTTCAGGTGATTGGCTACACTTTTCCGGACATACAGGGACTCGTCCTGCTTCAACTCATGGAGAATTGGAAGTACTGGTGTGGGATCGGTGATGAAGCCCCGAAGTTTGGAGCCCCATGGGAGACGTGGACGGCTGCCTTCACTGGCAAGCCTGCGTATATGTTCATTGGGACTCCCCGTCCATTCCATCATGCGTTTCATCGTTTCGATCGGGTAGCGTTCAATAAACGGGCGGACCGCGAACTCGGAACTGGAATAAGGTGTGAAGACGGCCAAGTACTTCATGGATAGTTCGTAGTTTTCCGGCGCAAGTCCGTTCACTTCAATATAATCGGGTACGAACAAATATTCGACCCCTCGCATCTGTGGTGCTGCCTGCTCAATCACGTGTAATGCCTCTTCATAGTTGTCGGGGAGAACTTCGGTCAATGCCGACGTAATGCGGCGGATACGAGCTTTGAATTCCAGCTCTTCCCAGCCCTCAGCAAATACAAGTTCACGAAATTGCTGCTTGTCCAACTTGGGGTAGAATTGGTGCAACCATTCTCCTGTCCGGTCGATTAATGCGGGAGTATATTTGTCTTTAAACAGTTCCATAATCCGCCTCCTTTATCTATAACTCAGTATACCTCAATTCACGAGAATAAGAACATAGGTTCTTAAAAAATTGGTTATGAATATTCTCTTATATGAAAGAATGAGTGGATTGAAGGGGAGAATAAGATGGAATTGGATTAAGGCACCCCCTTATGTAAGAGGGCGCCTGGGAAAAGTGTTAGAGCTTTTTGCTTCTTTTGGGACGACGATTGGTGGAATTGGATTTATTCCGGCCAGTTTTACTATTCGTGTTCCGTTTGCGCGGAGCAGAGGTCGTTTTTTTACGGCGTTTGCGTGAGCGAGGCGGAGAATACTCTTCATAGTCTTTGTCCGCAGCACTGCTGCTTTTTTTTCCTTTTCCAAAAGGTAGAATCCCCATCACCAGTTTCATCATTGGTGCCATCTGCTGGAAGCCGCCAACGACCTTTTGCATTTTGCCGATTCCACTCATGATGCCATCAATTCCACCGAAGCGGTCGATCATTCCTTTCAGTTCTCCGATGTTGGCCAGGGAAAAGCCTGAGGAAGACGCAGGCGCTTCCACCGAAACAGGAGGAGCAACAGGAGCTCCCCCGCCGAAAAAGTTTCCACCGGGTCCCCCCGGACCACCTGGACTATAAGGTACAAGTCCGGATGCTTCAACCTCTTGGAATTGAGGGTTGTAAGGCTCTACTCCAGGATACATGGGTTGAACCTGGGCTTCATTCAATGCCCGTGGCGGCATATAGGCAGAAGTATGTCCCTGCCGTTGCGTATGGGAAGACGGACGCTGCCGTGGAGCGGGCTGGCGGTGATAATAATGCTGTGGCATGAACTATCACGTTCCTTCTATGTTGGATTTCGGAATTGCGTTCCTTCCGGCTGGTCGTGCATAACAGACCGAGATGGAACTCCCTTTTGCTATACTGTATGTCATTAGCGGAGAAACGGCGTAGGCGAGTATCCCGCAAAACGGGATATTTGCGGATTTGGGCGCAGGAGAGGATGATAGGTTCGCAGTGGAATTATATGTCTCAGACACAAAATTGTCACATTTTAAATGGAATAATTCCTACATAATTAATCGGAAATATACGCAGAAAAAGGGGATAAATCGTGAGATAGAGGGGGATTGTGCGCGTAGGGAGGACATTAATGCTATATGAAAGCGGTAACATGTATTTTTATTCTGTAGTGCGTGAAATCGTTAACGCTTGAAATACCAACTCAGGCTGGGTACAATGAAGGTACACAGTAACCGCTAGGGGATGATGATGAAATGCAGCTGAAAAAGCTAAATGATAAAAGCATTGAACAATTATTTGAGGCTATTTTGACTCTGAAAGATATTGAAGAGTGTTATGTGTTTTTTGATGACCTCTGCACGGTAAACGAGATTCAATCCATGTCCCAGCGGCTGGAAGTAGCACGTATGCTTGGCAAAGGAAATACCTATAACCAGATTGAAGCTGAGACAGGTGCAAGTACAGCCACGATCTCTCGTGTAAAACGCTGCCTGAACTACGGTAATGACGGTTATAAAATGACGCTGGAACGCCTGGGACGTTAAGGATGAAGAAACCGGGTGTACTCATCATTAGTCACGGTTCTCAGGAGAAGACCTGGGTAGAATCCGTCGATGACACGGTCTCCCGGTTGAATCTGCCTGTACCATTGCCCGTTGAAGCCGGGTTTCTTGAACTTGTGGAAGGACGCCTGATCCAGGACGGTATCAACCGACTGGAAGCACAGGACGTAACCGATATATTGGTCGTACCTCTGTTTGTTTCGTCCGGTAGTACACATGTGGATGAGATTGAGTATGCCATCGGTGCCAAAGACGCTCCGGAGCGTGAGACTGAACTGGAACCCTTCGGGGTGAAAGCACTAGTCCACTTCGGTTATCCTGTGGATAATGACCCGGATATTGCGGTCATGGTCTGGGACAAGGTAAAGGCCCTGTCGCAGCAACCAGAACAGGAGACGATCCTGTTAGTCGGACATGGGAGTATTCACGATGGATTCCGTCAGCGCTGGGAAGCGGGCATTTCTTCACTCGCACAGCGGGTGCAGGAAGTCAGCGGTGTTGCTCATACCGATTATGCGCTGCTAAATCCGGATAGTGTGTACGACAAGGCGAAATACTGGAGTGAAGAGCGGGGGAGCCGGGTTATTGTGGCGCCGCTGTTTTTGAGTGCCGGTTATTTCACCATGAAGGTGATCCCGGGCCGACTGAAGGAACTGGATTACGCGTATAGTGGTGAGACGCTGCTTCCACATCCTTTATTAGGAAAGTGGCTGGAGCGTCAAATTCAACTTTTACTGGAAAGATGTAATGAGGTTAAGGTTTAGTTTAGGGGAAAACAGGTCGCTGCTAGCGATTATCCCCGTTATCTCTAACAATAGCTTAAACACAAACGGCAGAGATGTCGTTTTTTGTTTTTATATGTATTTTAGACAAAACACGCCGAATTAGGCGTGTTTTTTTGTATTAGGCAAAACCCTCTACGAGCCGAAGTTCCGGGTTCAATCCGTTCATACAGAGTGGAGGGTGAGGTTTCTAACTCAGAAATGATTCTCTTTACAGGAAAGTTTTTGTCTGATAAGATGTCAACATTCAATTGTTAACCTTGAAAATAATTTTGGTTAACAATTGAAATGATCTAACGGAAGGTGATATCTTGTGACACATTATGAACGGCTTGCAGCTATAAATAAGGCTCATTTATGGAACCCTTTTACGCAGATGAAAGATTACAATAACTCCGATCCTCTCATTATTGAACGAGGCGAAGGCGTCATGCTCTATGACGTCCAAGGACGTGCTTATTATGACGGCTTCTCCTCGGTTTGGCTTAATGTTCACGGACATAACGTCCCCGAGCTGAACCAAGCTATAACGGATCAGTTGGAACGTGTTGCACATTCTACGTTACTCGGAATGGCTAATGTGCCAGCTATTGAACTTGCTGAGAAACTAGTAGAGATTTCCCCAGAGGGATTAAATAAAGTATTTTATTCCGATTCGGGAGCAACCGGTGTCGAGATCGCAGTGAAAATGGCGTTTCAATACTGGAAGAACCGAGGAGAAACCGGTAAAACGAAGTTTATTACGATGAATCAAGCCTATCACGGAGATACGATTGGTGCGGTTAGTGTCGGTGCAATTCCGTTGTACCATGATGTGTTCCGTCCGATGCTGTTTCCTACTCATGTCATTCCGTATCCTTACGTTTATCGACATGAGGACGGCGAGCGGGAAGCCATGGAAGCTACGTTAACCGCATTGCGTAATGTACTTGAAACCAGTGCAGATGAAATCGCGGCCATTATCGTAGAGCCGATTGTGCAAGGAGCTAGTGGCATTCTTATTATGCCAGAGGGCTGTCTACGCGAGATGGCAGCACTTTGCCGTACATATGGTGTACTGTTCATAGCCGATGAGGTGGCGACAGGCTTCGGCAGGACAGGTGCTATGTTTGCTTGTGATCTCGAAGAAGTTTCTCCTGATTTGATGGTGATAGGCAAAGGTCTTACAGGTGGCTACTTACCTGTGGCAGCGACACTGGCAACAGATGAGGTGTACAGCGCATTTTATGCCGATTATGAGGATCAAAAAACATTTTTCCACGGTCATTCCTTCACAGGTAACCCGCTCGGCTGCGCAGTTGCTTTGGCTAACTTGAAACTATTTGAAGAGCGCAACCTGGTGGAAGGTGTAAGAGCAAAGGCGGCTTTTGTAGAGCAGAAGCTCTCAGTACTTAAAGATTCTCCGCACGTCGGGGATATCAGGCAAAAGGGACTGATGTTAGGAATTGAGCTTGTACGGGATAAAGCTACTCGGGAACCGTACGATTGGGCCGAACGAATCGGCGTTCGGGTAACCAAGCGTGCCAGAGAGCTTGGCATGCTTACGAGACCACTTGGCAATGTTGTTGTGTTCATTCCTCCTCTTGCTAGTACAGAGGCTGAGCTTGAAGCAATGATTGATATCTTGATGCAATCCATTTTTGACGTCACCGAAGGTGGTTTGGAATCATGAATGTAATTCGCGGAGTATTCGTAACAGGTACGGACACAGGGGTTGGGAAAACAATCGTTACAGGGGCTCTTGTTGCTACGCTTCGTGCTGAAAAGCTGAATACAGGCGTCTGGAAGCCCGTGCAATCCGGTGCACTTCTTGGTAGCGGAGAAACCGATGCAGAGCGTCTGTTGCAATACACCGGAATTGATGAGCGTGCCGAGGATGTGGCGACATTTACATTCAAAGCTCCTCTTACCCCGATGCTCGCTGCCAAGCAGGATGGGGTGGATATTACGTTACAGGAGATAATCAACGCTGGTCAGCCGCTGGCAAATCGATACGAATCGGTACTCATTGAAGGAGCAGGCGGCGTCGCTGTTCCACTGACCGAGGACTCTCTTGTAGTGGATTTGATCTCGGAGCTTCGAACACCGGCCCTGATCGTTGCGCGGACGGGTCTAGGTACGATTAATCATACACTTCTTACGGTGTCATACCTGCAGCAGCATGGGATTCCGATCGTAGGTTTTATTCTGAACGATGGTGAATCTGACGGAATTTATAACGACTCCAGTATCACAACAAACGCGGAGCTGATTGAACGTTATTGCGGCATACCCTTTCTTGGACGTTTTCCCCGCTTGATGGACGAAATGAATACGGAAATGTTGATCCAGGTCATTCGAGAAAAGATCCAGTTAACACCAATCAGACAGGCATTAACAGTTCAATCCATGGAGGAGGAATGAAGTTGAAAACAACGGTAACTAATCTAGAATGGTCGTCGCTTGCGAATCGATCGTTGAATGGCGAATGTTTGACAATGGAAGAAGGACTTGCCGTGCTTGAAGCAAGCGATGATGAGGTACTGCCGCTAATGCAAGCGGCTTTTCAAGTGAGGCAATATTTTTACGGCAAAAAAGTGAAGCTGAATATGATCATCAACGCCAAAAGCGGCTTTTGTCCCGAAGACTGCGGTTATTGCTCACAATCCATTGTATCCACCGCTCCCATCCAAAAATACAGCTTGCTCGACAAAGAAACGTTGCTTGCAGGAGCACATGAAGCTATGGCGCGTAAAGCAGGAACCTATTGCATTGTAGCTTCAGGGAAAGGTCCCACGAATAAGGAGCTGGATCAAGTTGTAGAGGCGGTAAAAGAAATCCGTGAAACGATGCCCCTTAAAATCTGTGCGTGTCTAGGAATCTTGAAGGACGGTCAAGCAGAACGTCTGGCTGAAGCAGGCGTGCACCGATACAATCACAACTTGAACACAAGCAGGGCCAATTATCCATCGATAACCACAACTCATACCTATGACCAGCGAATTGAAACCGTGGAGAAGGTAAAAGCATACGGCATGTCCCCCTGCTCCGGTGTCATTATCGGTATGGGTGAAAGTAATCAGGAAATTGTCGAGATGGCTTTCGCGCTCCGTAAGCTTGATGCGGATTCAATTCCGATTAATTTCCTGAATGCGATACCGGGGACCCCTCTGGAAGGAGCAGGACGCACACCGGCTATGAAGGCGCTTAAGGTACTGGCACTATTTCGGTTCATCTGTCCGTCTAAAGAGATTCGTGTTGCGGGTGGACGCGAAATCAACCTCCGTACATTGCAACCTTTGTCGCTGTATGCTGCAAATTCACTCTTTGTAGGTGATTATTTAACAACAGCAGGTCAAGAAATATCGAATGATCATCAAATGATTGAAGATTTGGGTTTTGAGATTGAGTTAAATGCACTTTAAGGCGGTACGGACTATGAATTGGATGGAAAAAGAACTTGCGTTATTGGCTGATGCCTCCAATGAACGTTACTTGCGTGACAGTGCTGCGGTCCCAGATTGTCCTGGTTATACGTGGAGAGGAGACCGAGTGCTCCTCAACCTGGCCTCCAATGACTACCTGGGACTTGCTCGACATTCCGCTATCATTGATACGATTCGCGAGGCGCTTCTTACCGAAGGAGGAGGTTCGGGCGCATCTCGTCTTGTTACTGGGAATCGACTGCTTTATGGCCGTCTGGAAGAAGAGCTGGCCACTTGGCAGCATAGTGAAGCTGCGCTTGTTTTTGCAAATGGTTATATGGCTAATTCCGGTGTCATTCGTGCACTCGTGGGCCGGGGTGATGTCGTTTTTAGTGATCAATTAAACCATGCCAGCATCGTGGACGGTATTGTGCTGAGCCGCGCGGAACATGCCCGGTATAGACATAATGACATGGAACATCTGAAGCTATTATTGAACAAACATCGGGATAAACGACGTAAGCTGATTGTTACGGATGCCGTCTTCTCAATGGATGGTGATCAAGCACACTTGGAAGAGCTCGTTGCGCTCAAACAAGAATACGGGGCAATGCTGATGGTGGATGAGGCGCACAGCGGGGGCATCTACGGGAAACGGGGCGAAGGACTTTGCTTTAAGCTTGGTCTTCAAAATGATGTGGATGTGCATATGGGGACGTTTAGCAAATCATTCGGTTTATATGGAGCTTATGTCTGCGGCAGCCGAACACTAATCCACTTTCTCATTAACAAAGCAAGGCCGCTCATCTATTCAACGGCATTGCCGCCTTCTCTCGTAGCTGGTATATCAACAGCGTTAACTTTGGTACAAGCAGATCACTGGCGTCGCGAACGCCTCTATTTGGCAAGTAGTTTATTTCGTTCTTCACTTTGTGATGCCGGGTTTAACGTTGGGACCGGCGATTCCCCTATTGTACCGATAATCGTCGGTGATAACGAAAGGGCTCTTCGTTTAAGTGAGGCACTTGAAGCAGATGGTATTGCTGGGGTAGCGATTCGACCGCCTACCGTTCCTGATGGCACAGCGCGAATTCGCTTCTCTTTATCGGCCGACCATACCCCTAAGGAACTGAATGATGCCAGCGCACGAATCTGCAAAATCGGGCTTCAGTTAGGGGTGCTGAGCTCATGAATGCCTTGGATAATAGTCCGCTGAAAATCGAGCAGGAGACAAGTGGAACTATATTATGGCTAACGGGATGGAGCATGCCTGATACGGTGTTTGACCGTCTTCGCCTATTATTGCCTGATTTTCGCCATATTTCTGTAGATTATAGTGCTGCGGATTCTCCTGAGGAAATGCTGAGCCTAACTGAAACAGCAGTTACGGACATGTTATGTATTGAAGGATCAGCTTGCAGGGAGAGAGCGTCCCACGGTCCGCTTCTAATATCAGGTTGGTCGCTCGGAGGTTTACTGGCGCTCAGACTAGCGGCTAAAGGTTACGTGGATGGCCTTGTGCTGTTCGGTGCAACGGCTCGGTTTACCCGCTCAAAAGAAGAGTTTGACCGCGGCTTAGCAGATGCATACGTTAGGCAGATGATCAAAGGGATTTTAAAGGATCGAGACGAAGTGGAAGCCAATTTTCGAAAGATTATGTTTACGGAGCAAGAATGGGAAGCAGGTCTTGCTGAACGTCTACCTCATACGGGTAGCTGGACAACGCAAGCACTACTGGCAGGTCTTCAGCTTTTGAGAAGCGAGGAATGTTTGTCTCAATTGCCCAATATCGATTGTCCGGTTCTCCTTATTCATGGGACTGAGGATAGGATATGTCCTTACGGTGCTGGATTGGAGCTTACAGCTCATTTACCTCAAGCTAAGTTAATTACTTTAACGGGCTGCGGACATGCACCCTTTTTGGGAAAGGAAGTACACATCGCTGATGAATGGAGGAGATGGTGGCATGACCATTCGTAGAAGTAGTGCTGTGCAACGCCAATTTAATCGTAGTGCCATTTCTTATGATGCACATGCACATATTCAGCGTTCTATGGCTGATCATCTAGCAAGATCCCTCGCAGAATGGAAGAACAAAGGGTTCTTAAGTGATCCGAGCATTCTCGAAATCGGTTGTGGCACAGGGGCTTTGACTCAAATCCTAGTGAATGAATGGCCTAGCGCGAATATTACTGCACTTGATATTGCACCCGAGATGATCGAAGTGGCTTCAAAACGGTTCCAATCAGCACAGCATCCAGGTACTGGGGAGTATACAACGGATAATTTACGTTTTCTACAGGCAGATATCGAGATGTGGGCCGTAAATGCTCCGGAGTGCTCAGTGGATATCATCGTCTCCAACGCCTGTTTTCAATGGCTAAGTTCGCCGCAGGAAACACTGGGTCACCTGCGGCGAATGCTGCGCCCCGGAGGTTTGCTCATATATACGACCTTTGGGCCTGATACATTTCGTGAGATGCATGAGGCATTTAATGAAGTTTATCGTGCCAACGGGATGGAACCACAGCGACATGGACTTTCGTTTCATTCACCTGTTCAATGGGAAATCATGCTTCAGGAATCCGGATATTCTAGTTTCCATTGTGAACGTTCGATTCATATGGAAAAGTATGCTTCCGCAAGAGATTTTCTGTATTCGGTTAAAGGAATGGGAGCCAGCACTTCAGAAGCAGCAACGATTCCTGGGTATAGCTTACGACGTTTGTTCACCAACATGTATAAGGAGTATGAGGACAAGTTCAGCATACAGGGAGGAGTCTCTGCAACATATGATCTCCTGTTCATTCAATCCGTAGCTCCTTATTAACCCTATACCTGAGAAGGAAGAATCAGATGAAGCTCCAGCAAAGACATCAGTTCTTCAACAATCTTCTCGGCTGGATAAGGCATGGAATTCATGATCCACCATTCCAGCAGCCCAGCGGAGGCAGAAGCCAGAAATTGCACAGTGATCTCCCTGTTGATCCCCTTGTGAATGCCACACGCATCAATCTGCTCTTCGACCCCCTGAATCAGGAGTGTCATCAGCCGGTTTCGGAAGGCAGGAATCCCTTTTTGGGTTAATAGCGTGGTATAGACGGGAGCGTGCTGCTCCAGGTAACGAAAGGTTCGGAGCAACGCGTCCTTGATGGTCAAGGGAGTGGTAGGACTCTCCACCATACAGCTCTCTACCAATTGCTGCAAATACGTCTCGATGCTTTGATCCAGCAGATCAAACTTGTCCGTGTAGTGCAAATAGACGGTACCACGGTTCACATTGGCCCGATCAGCAATCTCATTAATCGTAATTTGCTCGAAATCCTGCTCTTCCAACAACCCGATAAAGGCATCAGTTATGGCTTTTCTTGTTTTGACAACTCGTCTGTCCATGGCTCCTCCTTGATGTTTTCAACAATATGGATCAATTCGTTGATTATTCAACAATAACGGATATTTTAGCGATTGAAGCGTTGCAGATGCTTTGTTACTCTTATTTTATCAACAAATGTTGATAAAGCAACGAATATCCATAAAAATTTGAAATAGAGGGATAACTAATGAATATATTAGTGTATGGCGCAGGCGTTCTGGGCAGTCAGCTGGCGCAGGTTCTGGTACGCGGGGGAAATGATGTCACCATTCTGGCTAGAGGGAAGCGGGCAGAGGAACTGGAGAGAGATGGTATTGTCATTCGTCATGTGTTCCAGTTTAAAACGACCGTTGATCCGGTTCGGGTAACAAGAACGCTGGAAGAGAATGATGAATATGATCTTATTTTCGTGGTTATGAAATATAACGATTTTCCATCAGTACTGCCTATTTTGGCAGCCAATCAGAGCAGGAATTTGGTGATCGTCGGCAACAATGCAGATGCACGAAGCATGCAAATCTTTTTGGAGGAAAACAGCAAGGTGGAAAAAAAGGTCGCGTTTGGTTTTCAGGTTAGCGGTGGGCGGCGGCAAGAAGATCGTATGTTATCCATTGGTGGAGCAAGCGGGCAAATGGTGATTGGCGGGCTGGACGGTGAGATTGCCTTTAAATCCATACTGGATCAAGCTTTTGAGAAGACGAAATACAAGTTGAATTACCTGGACGATATCGATGCCTGGCTGAAAAGCCATATTGTGCCCATTCTGATGCTTAATGCGGTGAGCTTTAATGAGAAACGTGAGATGATCAAGCTGGATGGAAACAAAAAGCAACTCCAGCATATGATTGGGGCGATGGATGAGGGCTTTAGTGTTCTTGAGGCTATGGGCATAACGATTATACCGGAGATTCAGGCCAAACTGATTCGCAAACATCAACGGATGTTTTACCTTCTGTTGAAGATGTATAGTATGCTTCCGATCTATAAACTGGTTGCGGGTTCCTTTGGAGAGATTGAGGCGTTAGATAATGCATTTACTGATTGGAAAAAGGCTACTGGTGTACCAACACCGCATTGGGAGATCTTGAAAAGGGGCTATTCCTTCTTATAAGCATGATCAAAGCAACTTCCTATTGCTCTTACTTCATTTACAGACTACAATTAAACCAACTAATAAAATGGGGATAAGGAGATATGCAGATGCGGGAAGTACCTATGCGCTATGTCAAAGCGAACCAGATCGGGATTGTGCTATTTGTTGTCCTGTCATTTCTGTTCAATCAACCGTTAATTCTGGGAGCGTTATGGATCATTCAAGTTGTCGGTCTGGCATCCGGAGGCAAGCTTAATCTGTTTGTGCAGATTGGGAAGGCCGTGTTAACTGGAAAAGGGACAGAGACACAGGCAGTGGAACTGCAACGCTTCAACAATGTTCTGGCGGTATTGTTTCTTACTCTGGCACTTGTCTCATTCGGCCTTGGTTGGCAGGTAGCAGGTTATATTTTCTCGTCGATGCTTCTCCTTGCTGCAAGTGCCGCATTACTCGGTTACTGTGTAGGTTGCACCATATATTTTTGGTATAAACAGCTCCGTGCTGGCAGAAAGATTGGTTTTTAAACTATATGTAGTTGCAAAAACAATCCCCTTCAAGTTCTGTGTCTACTTGAAGGGGATTTTACTTTTTTTAAAAGAGGATGGCGGTTAATCAGTTCTCAGCACGAAGCATATATTTTAATGGAGAGAAAGACTTTTTATCTAAACCAGGCCTTGTTTAAATTGTTTGTAAAATTGCTGTCGTTCAACGGAACATTGGCACTGCCAAAATCAGTTGTATTCAGCGCATCGCGTGCCGCAGACGTCAGATCATCCCAGCCGATCAAAGGCTGCATTCCACCGACGGTTTCAGTAACACCAAGCTCATGGTTTAGAGGCCAGGTACTGTTGTAACTAATCAAAGGATTCGTACCGTTCAGGTTCGTGTTACTTGGGGCAACATTCGTGAACTGCCCATGTCCTGAATAGGCGATGGAGAGGATTTGAGGATTTTGTGCTGCGGGATTGTCTACCCATACAACAATGCCTTCCCAGTCATGACGATGGCCGAGGCCGGAGGAAGGGGAGTCTTTCGGGAAGTACCATGCGTACATAATAGCCCATACGCCATTATGCCATGCCGAACGGGAGTACACTTGGCCTGTACTTGAGCTGCAATTTCCATTAGGTGAACCGGAGGTTTGCAAGCCTGCATTGGTATTGCCCTGTTGATCCACGGCGGGGAACGGAACACATCCATGGTAGACTTTTAAGTAGGGGTGGAAACGCTTGGCTGTTATTTGGGTGACTGTGACGGGATTTACTTCCTGGAATCCGACAACCTGATCATGGTTAATGACTGCCGCTTCAACGTCTGTGACAAAGGGAATACAGGCCAAGAGCGATACCATGAGCAATAATACGAGTTTTTTCATTCGGTGATCTCCTTCATGGGTATGATATTGGAATGTGTTGAGGATGCACTAAGACTATATTGGAAAAGGTTTCATTTTATTTGTCATCTTGTTCGGGCTTTTGTGAATTTTTTGCAGGATATGTTGTTCTCATGATTTGAGAGGGTATTAGACTATTTCCGGCCCAAGCGGGCAGAATGGTGATGGATGGTTATAAATGACAGGAAATCCATAGGATTAGATTCAAGAGGAGTGCTAGAGGTTTATTTTGTAAAGGATAGACAAGTTCGGAAGTGCACAGAAAGCATGCTTGCCATTGCTGGAATGAGGTAATTCTTTAGGTTTTATCGTTATTGTTAACAAGATGTAAAATTTCGTTATAATCGATATGAAAATAATTACTTATGTATCACAGGCTAGGACATCTTCACATTTGATGATATGATAGTACATAAAGGCTTTGGAATGAGACGGAATTCCTTATGCATATATATAAGTAGAGAAGAGTGTTGGGGCAGGATTAACGGACGTGAGTCATTGTGTAAAATGATGCCCTGCTGCGATTACTCTCAGATAGTAAGAAAATGAGGTCGTTCAGACTCATGGATAATGTGGAATAGGTGGCGTATGAGATGAAAAAAGCTCGCTTGATATATAATCCGACCTCAGGCCGGGAAGAAATGAAGAAACGTCTGGCTGATATTTTGCAGCGTTTGGATCAAGGTGGTATCGAAGCCTCGTGTCACGCAACAACGGGTGAGGGAGATGCAACCCGGGAAGCGGAGCTGGCGATTGAACGAGGATATGACATGATTATTGCCGCTGGCGGCGACGGTACATTGTATGAAGTCATCAACGGCATGGCCGAGCGGGAGAATCGTCCTCCGCTGGGTGTATTTCCTTTGGGAACAACGAATGATTTTGCGCGTGCGCTCGGTATTCCGAGGCAGTGGGAAGATTACGTAGATCTGGTCATTAACCAGCAGCTTCGTCCGCTCGATCTGGGCAAGGCGAATGATAAATATTTTATCAATATTGCGGGCGGGGGTTCGTTAACCGAACTGACCTATGAGGTGCCAAGCCGTCTGAAAACGATGATTGGGCAACTGGCCTACTATATGAAGGGTATTGAGAAAATGGCGAGCCTGTCTCCGCAGGAACTGGTTATCCGTGCCGCGGGTCAGGAAGAAATTCATGATGAATTCATGCTGTTCCTCATTGCCAATACAAACTCTGTCGGGGGCTTCGAGAAGCTGGCTCCAGGTGCGACCATTGATGACGGTCTGTTCGATGTGATCGGTGTGCGCAAATGTAATCTGGCTGACATGATTCGCCTCGTAACCCTTGCGTTGCGTGGTGAACATCTGAACGACAAGAAGGTCGTTCATTTCCAAACGGATTATATGGAAGTAACGTCGCCGGGCTATGTTCAGTTGAATTTGGATGGCGAGTTGGGCGGAACATTGCCTGCGACATTTAAGAACCTGCGTCATCACCTGATGTTGTATCGTTAAATACTAAAAAGAAAGAAGTGAATGTACGTTGTCTAATACAAACCGCAGCGGTCGTGGAAAAAACCGCCGGAATTCGGCTGCCTCTCAGGGGCAAGGGAATGCTTCAGCATCCCGTCAGCCGAGCAAATCATCTCGTCCATTTACACGTCAGCAAGGGAAAGAGGTGCGGCCACAAGGCGCATCTCTTTCTGCCGTTCGTCCGAAGGGACGGGAACGTGAATCTGCACCAATCGAAGGACTTCCTGTCAGCAAAAATGAAGAGACCGTCATCGACATCATCGGTATGAACCATGACGGTGAAGGTGTCGGCCGTGCCAATGGATACACGCTGTTCGTGCAAGGTGCGCTTCCGGGCGAAACTGTACGCGTGAGAGTGATGAAAACCAAGAAGCAGTACGGCTACGCCAAACTGCTGGAGATCGTGAAGGCCAGCCCGGATCGTGTATCCGCGCCTTGCCCGATCTACGATCAATGCGGCGGATGCCAGATCCAGCATATGAGTTACGCCGGACAGCTTGCGTGGAAACGCCAGCTCGTAGTGGATAATTTGCAGCGGATCGGCAAGTTGAATGTGTTGGTGGAGGATGCGGAAGGTGCCGAGCAACAGGGCATTCGTGTACTGCCTACGATGGGCATGGACGAGCCATGGCGTTATCGGAACAAGGCACAGGTGCCGATTGGAGCAGCCGAGGGTGGTTTGGTAGGTGGTTTTTACGCTAAAGGAAGTCACCGGATCATCGATATGGAGAGCTGCCTTATTCAGCATGAGCACAATGACGAAGTGGTTGCGAAGGTTAAGGAGATCGGCAGTCATTTTGGAATCAGCGCATATAACGAAGAAACAGGTCGCGGTCTGCTGCGCCACGTGGTCGTGAAAAAGGCATTCCGTACAGGCGAGATGATGCTCGTTCTCGTCACGAATGGAAGAGACATTCCACACAAAGATGCATGGATCGGCAGTATCCGTGAAGCGATTCCGCATGTGGCGAGCATTTGCCAGAACGTGAACAAGAAACAGACCAACGTTATATTCGGCGATGAGACCCGCGTCCTGTGGGGCCGTGATGTAATCTACGATTATATCGGTGATGTGCAGTTTGCCATCTCGGCGCGTTCGTTCTACCAGGTGAATCCGGTGCAGACGGAAGTACTTTATGGGAAGACGGTAGAGTACGCAGGACTGAGTGGTAAAGAGACTGTCATCGATGCCTATTGCGGCATCGGAACGATCTCTCTTTTCCTCGCGCAACATGCGGATCAGGTGTACGGGGTGGAGATTGTGCCTGAAGCAATTGAGGATGCTCGCAGCAATGCGATGTTGAACGAGATGCGTAACGTGAAGTTCGAAGTGGGTGCTTCCGAGGACGTTATTCCACGCTGGAAAGAACAAGGCATCGAAGCCGACGTCATTGTCGTCGATCCACCGCGCAAGGGCTGCGATCCACGTTTACTGGATACGATCCTGGAGATGAAGCCGGAGCGCGTTGTGTACGTGAGTTGTAATCCGAGTACGCTGGCACGTGACTTACGTGTGCTGGAGGATGGCGGGTATCGGACGGTTGAGGTAACGCCGGTGGATATGTTCCCACACACGGTGCATGTGGAGTGCTGTGTGTTGCTAGTAAGAAAGTATTGATATAGGGCCGCATTTGCCGATAAGGAACCAGGTGATCTATTGCTTGGTTCTTTTTGTATAAAACAAGGAAAGATCCACTTATCTATTGGGGGTTGGGGGCTTTGCTTGGAAAGACATTTTGAAGTAGGATTGAACGGGAAGGCAGAATATATTAAAATTTACCTAAATGGCTGAGATAGGGACTCAACTGTGATCCTATTTACCCAACTTAGATAAGGTGTGTATGATTATAAACTACGATAAAAAATTGAGAGATTATATATTGGATTCGCCTATGGAACAGAAGGATTTCATTGGTTTATCTATTCTATTGACGGATCTGGTGTACCGCACACATCAACAGATTGCGGTAATCGGGTGCTTGAACCCTTCCAGCATAAGCATTCAACGAGATCTAAAGAAGGCGCATCTGTCTGGAAACATGGAATGGAATGAGGTCTATCAATCTCCCGAGCAAACGGGTCGAGTTAATCGTGTGGCTGATGGTCGCAGCGATCTTTATACTCTGGGCCTCTTATTCTATGAAATGCTGACTGGGCAATTACCGTTTCTTCCTGAAGATGGGGAGGAATGGGCCGCCGCGCATGTTCAAATGGCCCCCCTTCCTCTATCTGAAATTCGGCGGGAATGGGATGGACCGTTGCAAGCGATCCTATTGAAGCTGTTGGCTAAATCTCCCGATGAACGTTACCAAAGCGCTTATGGCTTGCTTGACGATTTGAAGCATTGCGAGGAGATGCTGGAGAAAAGCGGCGAGCTGACGTCTTTTGAAATAGGCCGAATTGACACTATCCGTTCCTTTCACCTTACGGACTCTTTGTACGGGTGCAGCGCGGCAATCGAGCAGATGCAAGCCGGTTTGCAACAGGCTGCGAATGGTCTGCCTGTGTTTCGGTGGATTAGCGGGGTTGAGGGAAGCGGCAAAACCTCTCTTGTTCAGAAGCTCTATCCAGATATTGTAGCAAGAGGCGGGCGATTTATTGAGGGGAGAGGCAAGCAGTTCCCTTCGATAAAGCCATTTGAACCGCTGCTCCAAGCTTTGCGGCAGTGGATTCATCAGCTCTGGAGTGAGCCGGATGATGAAATCACGCGGCTGAAGGGACGGCTGCATGCGGAGTGCGGGCAAGAGACACAGACGATTGTTTCGGTATTGCCTGAGGCCAAGTCGCTGTTCATAAGCCAGGTGGATGAGACGCTCGCCCCGGATGCGGATGCTTGGAGACGGTTCGGGGAGCTGCTTCCGCTACTGATTCGTTGTTTTGCGAATAGCAAGCCACCACTTGTTATGTTTATGGATGATCTGCAACGGGCCGACGAAAATACGCATGCTGTAATTCGTGCACTTCTGCTAGGGGAACCAATCCCCGGTTTGTTCCTGATTGGCGCCTTTCAGACCGAACTGGATTGTGGTGTGGATGACAATGACCGGAATTTCACACTGAAATTTCCCTGGCTTGCTGATAGGATACGCACTTTCGCAGCTGAGCAGGTTGTTATCCATCCGCTGCACTTTGCAGATATAAGGCAATATGTCACCGATACAATTCATGAAGATTCGGCTCGTGTTAGGCTGCTGGCCAGATTGCTTTACCATGAGACGGGCGGCAACCCCCGTGCAATACGCCTGTTATTGGAAGGATGGGTGCTGGAGAAGAAACTTCTCTTTGACGATAAGCAGCGCCAATGGATATGGGATGCAGAAATCGTGCGGCAGTTGAGCGATGTAAAAGCCAATCCTGATCTAATGGAGAAGGGCTTTACCCTACTCCCGGTCGAAACGAAAATGCTGCTGGCGATGGCTGCTGCCATCGGCTCCACTTTTCATCTGTCACTTCTCTCTGAGGTCAGTAATTATGCGACCGAAGTGACGCTCGGCTTTCTTCACGATGCAGAAGTGCAAGGAATTGTCTACTGGGAGGAGGAGCTTAGGACAAAAGACGTGCATGAGCGAGTGTACATGTTTGGGCACGATCATCTGCATCAACTCGCGTATTCATGCGATACGGATCGGAATTCGCAGAGGCATCAGAAGATTGGACGGCTGCTGCAGCGCCGTCAGTCGGAAGGCGACGACACGCTGCTGGAGATGGTTGATCATCTAAATCGTGGCGTTGCAAGCATGTCCGTGCAAGAGATGGAGCAGCTGGCTGAGTATAACCTCCAGGTCGCAATGAATGCTATGGATGACGGGCATTATTGGAAAGGAAAACCCTATATTGAGGCGGGTCTTCAGCTTATCGTTGAAGAAGAGGAAATCCAATCGGGGTCGCAATTTTTTCGGTTAAAGCAAGCTTACGTATGGTTCGAGTATATGAGCGGCAACAAGGAGTCAGCGAAGCAACTATTGCTGGACATGGATAAGCGCGGTGGCAAGCTGAATCGGGTGGACCGTTCACAGCTTTGGGAGGAATTGATTCACTTCCACGCTTTGGATGAGAATGAAATATCGATAAGGTACGGCAAAGAAGCATTGGCGGCCTATGGATGGAAGGTGAGAGGGAAGGTTTCCAAGCTGTCCATCGTCAAGGAAGTAATTCATACCCGGCTTTTCCTGCATCAAATGCAGGATCAGTTACACGCTATCACCTCCAGTCACGATGTGGAGCATGCTGCACTATGCCGCTATGTGGAGCTCCTGTTCTATCCGTTGCTTGTACACAATCCGGAGGCGCTGGTGGATTTGTACGCAAGGTTTATTCGTTATGGGGTTCGCAAAGGGTTGAACGAGTCGCTGATAGGTATTATTTGGAGTTACGAACTGCTGTTGCAGCGGGTGTCACGGCGTTATGTCCAAGCAGAGTTCCTCTTTGATCGGGAATCCATCGGAGCCTCAGTTTTTGCAGGCGCAAAGCTTCAGCATAGACTCGCCTATACAAGAGGATTATCCAAGCAATTGGAACATCCTGTGGAAGCGTCCATATATATGGGACAAGCATTGCATTATGCGGTGGAGCTTGGAGATAAATCCTTTGCCAATATCGTTATGATTTCCTGTCTCATTACGCACAACAGAGACTTATATGTGCTATCCGATCTGTTGGATTATTTCGAGGCTCACATGCGGCCCTATGCGAGTGACAAGACGCTGGAACTGGTACAGATCGCCGGCAGCTATCTGGCGGCTCTTCAGGACGAATCTTTGCAAGCCGATTTCATTACGATTCCCGTACCTCATAGCGAAGATCGGGCTAGGGACAGCGAGGACAATTTCAGCTTTATCTGTAAGCTTGAGGTCGCTTATCTGTCTGGGAAGTATCGGGAGGCGCTGTATTGGGCCAAGCGGGGAAGGGAAAATGAGCTGGCATTGGATTGGGGCAGGATCTGGAAGCATCGATTATATGAAGCGTTGGCTTTAGCGGCTGTATATCCAGAGGTCGATGCAGTAGAACGTAAGCGGATACGGCAAGCGATACGTCGACAATTGCGATTGATGAAGAAAAGGAAGGGGTATCTCGGAGCAGATTCCTCTGCGTATCTGCTGATGAAAGCGGAATGGACACGAATCGAAGGGGATGAGTGGGGCGCGCTGCGCGGCTATACGGAAGCGGTAAAGCGAGCGAGAGTCGAGAAATACGGCTTGATGGAAGGGATTTCTAGCGAACGACTTGCCAGTTATTATCAGAACGACATGCACAGTCGGTCAGGAGCGATAATCGCTGCAATGGATGCCTGTACCGCTTATTCCATTTGGGGGATCACCTCCAAGGTGACGCTAATCAGGCATGAGCATGCCGATCTGTTCCGTTATATCACGAAGACTTATGGAGGTCAAATTCATGAGGAGCTGAAGGGGAAGGCCGATAGGGAGTTACAATTGCCTCATCCGCACGTTGCTGGACATATGAGGGCTTCGGCAAACGGAGACGAACTGTTGCAGCAAATCCTCGATTGGCAGGGCTGGACGAACAAGGCCGACTGGCCGATAAGCTTCCTGAAGGTTGCGATCCGCCAAGCGGGGGCGGATAGAGGGGCTGTTCTTCGTTGTCGTAATAACGGCTTTGACATCGCTTCAAGCTTAGGCGGGCATGCCGACGAAGAGGTAGCTGATGGGTACGCGGTGAGTGTCTTGCGTCATACCGTCATGACGAATGAACCAATTCTGCTTCAGGATGCGCTTCATAGCCATTTCCTGCAAGATACTTACATACAGGAGCAGCGCCCTAGATCAATTCTTTGTTTGCCTGTTCGGGTTCCGGGGGAACGTTCTGCTGCTTTGTTGTATTTGGAGAACCGACACCTGTCTGGTGTTTTTACAGAGCGCGACTTAAATGTTCTTCAGCTTCTAGCCACGCGTATCATTTACTTTAATGTGCTGGAGGACGAAGCAGCGGCGGCATCCGCAGAGGATGCTCGTTCTCTTGCATCTTCACTTGCACCTGGCACAGCCCAATCGAGTCTAGTCGAGCCGCTGACCGGGAGGGAAGTTGAAATATTAACGGCGATTGCGGAGGGTTTATCCAATAGAGATATCGCGAATCGTTTCGGCATTGCCGAAACGACGGTCAAGACGCATACGTCCAGAATTTTCGGCAAGCTGGGTGCTAAGCGAAGAGGGCAAGCAGTCGTCCGAGCGAAAGAGCTGCAATTGATTGATTAACAAGCCATGAAGCGAACCTTGTCGTTCGCTTTTTTTCTTTTTTTCTGCCGCGTACTACTTTAGTAGGACTACAATCTCCTATTATTCGAGCTAAGATGTCATGTAGCGGATTAATTTAGATTTCACATTGAAACAAGAATGGAGAATAAAGATGAAGTTATCGAAAAATTGGAAAAGGCTTGTGCTTCAGGTATTATCTTCACTCCTGCTGCTGAATGTGATCTTTCCTATTCATCCTCAGAAGGTGGAAGCAGCGCAAAGAGGGATTGAAAGTCGGATAGTGAAAATTGCAGCGGGATTTTTTCATTCCCTGGCGCTGAAAGCGGACGGAACGGTTGTGGCGTGGGGAGATAATAATTATGGCCAAACGACCGTACCGGCAGAAGTGAAAGAAGGAGTCGTCGCGATAGCAGCGGGAGGTTATCATTCCCTGGCGCTGAAAGCGGACGGAACGGTTGTGGCGTGGGGATATAATTCGAATGGCCAAACGACAGTACCGGTAGAAGCGAAAGAAGGAGTCGTCGCGATAGCAGCGGGATTGTATCATTCCCTGGCGCTGAAAGCGGACGGAACGGTTGAGGCGTGGGGAGATAATAATTATGGCCAAACGACAGTACCGGTAGAAGCGAAAGAAGGAGTCGTCGCGATAGCAGCGGGAGGGCGTCATTCCCTGGCGCTGAAAGCGGACGGAACGGTTGAGGCGTGGGGAGATAATAATTATGGCCAAACGACAGTACCGGTAGAAGCGAAAGAAGGAGTCGTCGCGATAGCAGCGGGAGGTTATCATTCCCTGGCGCTGAAAGCGGACGGAACGGTTGAGGCGTGGGGATATAATTATTATGGCCAAACGACCGTACCGTTAGAAGCGAAAGAAGGAGTCGTCGCGATAGCAGCGGGAGGTTATCATTCCCTTGCGCTGAAAGCAGACGGAACGGTTGAGGCGTGGGGAAGTAATGGTGGTGGCCAAAGGACCGTACCGGCAGAAGCGAAAGAAGGAGTCGTCGCGATAGCAGCGGGATGGGATCATTCCCTGGCGCTGAAAGCGGACGGAACGGTTGAGGCGTGGGGATATAATGGTAGTGGCCAAACGACCGTACCGAAGGATATAGCCTCGCCTGTCAAAGGGAGCAAAATTGCTGCGGGAGCATATCATTCCCTGGGGCTGAAAGCGGACGGAATGGTTGAGGCGTGGGGAGATAATTATTATGGCCAAACGACCGTACCGGTAGAAGCTAAAGAAGGAGTCGTCGCGATAGCAGCGGGAGGTTATCATTCCCTGGTGCTGAAAGCGGACGGAATGGTTGAGGCGTGGGGATATAATTCGAATGGCCAAACGACCGTACCGGCAGAAGCGAAAGAAGGAGTCGTCGCGATAGCAGCGGGAGATAGTCATTCCCTGGCGCTGAAAGCGGATGGTACGGTTGAGGCGTGGGGATATAATGTTAGTGGCCAAACGACCGTACCGGCAGAAGCGAAAGAAGGAGTCGTCGCGATAACAGCGGGAGGTTATCATTCCCTGGCGCTGAAAACGGACGGAATGGTTGAGGCGTGGGGAGCTAATAATTATGGCCAAACGACCGTACCGGTAGAAGCGAAAGAAGGAGTCGTCGCGATAGCAGCGGGAGGTTATCATTCCCTGGCGCTGAAAGCGGACGGAACGGTTGAGGCGTGGGGATATAATGGTCAGGGCCAAACGACCGTACCGGCAGAAGCGAAAGAAGGAGTCGTCGCGATAGCAGCGGGATGGAATCATTCCCTGGGGCTGAAAGCGGACGGAAGGGTTGAGGCGTGGGGATATAATTATTTTGGCCAAACGACCGTACCGGTAGAAGCGAAAGAAGGAGTCGTCGCGATAGCAGCGGGATTGAATCATTCCCTGGCGCTGAAAGCGGATGGTACGGTTGTGGCGTGGGGAGATAATGGTAGTGGCCAAACGACCGTACCGGGAGATAACGGGTTGAAAAATCTGGGGCTGCAGGAAGGCGTGTTCGATGTCCCGTTTTCATCTGAAATCACGTCCTATACGTCTTATATCGGCCCGTCAGTATCGCAAGTACATGTGGAGACCGGGCTTGAGGATGAGGAATACGCCGCTCTCTATGTGAACGATCAGCTGCAAGTAAGCGGAAGCTCTGCAATAGTCGGGATTTCCGCAGACACGACGACTATTAACGTCCGCGTGGAGCCGTATTTCAAGCCGTCCCGGACGTATACGATTACCGTATTGCGAGATTTGACACCTCCTGCTGTTACGATTTCCAGTACGGCAAGCGGGACAGTTAATGCGCCGTTCCCTGTGAAGATCGACTTCAGCAAGGAGGTAACCGGCTTCATGGTAGCTGGCATTACGGTTGATAACGGAACTGTAACGGACTTTGTTGCTGAGGACGCCAAGACCTATACAGCTACAATTGTTCCCCTTATAAGCGGACAGGCTGTAACCGTGCAAGTTGCGGCCAATGCCGCTACAGATACAGTGGGCAACCAAAACGTAGCATCCAATGTCCTGAGCTACTTGTACGACACGACGAAACCGGTCGTGACCTTTGGCGGGTTTACGGATCATCAAGTGTTCATTGCGCCCCCGGCCTCCATCCATATTACGGTCAGTGAAGCGGTCTATGGAATAGCGAACGGGGATGAGGTGGACGTATCCGATGCGGCAACGCTGCTCAGCATGGAAAAGGACGGTGCGCCGTTCTCAGATTATACGGTAACCTATGATCAATCATCGCTGACGTTTACCTTAACGTTCGACGGCACGCTTGGTGACAGCGCTTATCACGTGAAGGTGGCAGGAGATGAGGTGCAGAATGCGAACCATAATTCACTTGATGCAGCAAGCGCAAGCTTTACTGTGGCGGTGCCTGTCGTGACCAACATAACCGCGCAGCCGGCAAGTCTCGCGCATACTGGAGGAGACGTAACGGTGTCTATAGCGGGCATGCATCTGATCGGACAGAAGCTGGACGTATACGTGGACGGCATCTATGCCGACACAGCTGTTGCCAGCAACGATACAAGCGCGGAAGCAGTCGTCACACTGCCAAGGAACCATGCGGCAAACGCCAAATCCCATAGCTTGAAGGTCTATCTCAATGGTACAGAGCAAGCGGGTCCGTCAGCAACCGTGACGGTTATGCCAGCGGAACAGAGCAATACGGGGGGCGGTGCACCTACACCTGCACCCGGACCTGTACCCGGACCCGCACCTGTACCTGCACCTGCCAAGCCCTATATCGATGTAAACGGTACTCGTATGAATCCGGAAATCATCGACCTGACGAAGCCGTCCTATACGTTAGAGGCAACACCCAAGGAAGGCGCCGTTCATGTCAGCATACCGGCCACCGTTCTATCCGGCTTTGCTGACAAGAACGCCAGCTTTGTCCTCGAAATCAAGACCCCTTATGGCAGTTACCTCTTGCCGGTACAGTTGGGGGTGCTCATTCCGGGGCTGCAGGATGTACTGACGACCAATACACTGAAAATAGATGAGATCAGCTTGAGAATTTCGCTGACGGACAGGTCGGACGATAAGAACATTCAGACAACGTTCACAGGGGACCTGCCGAATGGCAAGGTGATGAGCGCGATTGTTGATTTCGGCATGGAGATCGTGAACACGAAGACCGGTCAATCGATCGGGAATGCAGAAGGATCAAACAAGGCCTTAACCCGAATGATCCCTTTGCCGAAGCGCCTGACTGTTCTGCCAAAACAATGGGGAGCGTTTCGTTACGACGAGAAGGTGCAGAAATTTGAGTTTGTCGCGGCACGGAGCGTTCAGATCGAAGGCGTGTGGTATGCGATGATCCAATCCAACATAAACAGCGTGTACGTTGTCGCAGAAAACCCGTTAAGCTTTACCGATGTGAAGAAGGATTGGAGCCAACCTTATGTAGAGCTTGCGGCTGCAAAAGGCCTGGTTAACGGGGTTGGCGGTGGGAAGTACGCCCCGGAGCGTAGTGTCACTCGGGCGGAGTTCACCGCCATGCTGGTTCGTGCGCTCGGACGCAGCTCTGTGACAGCCGCGGAATCGTCTCCATATCAGGACATACTGCCGGGCGAATGGTATTCCAGCGTTGTTGCTCAAGCGAAGAAACTTGGACTGCTGGGGTTTGCGGGCAGCGATAGCTTTCTGCCGGATCAGCCGTTGACCCGAGAGGAGATAGCCAGCATGCTAATGGCCGCGATTGTCCTGGAGGAGCTACCGATCACCAGGGAAGATAGCAGTCCGAGCGGTTACAAGGATCTCGACAGCGTAGATGCAACCAATTTGGAGAGCATTCGTCTAATGCAGAAGCTCAATATCATGCAGGGTACGGGAAAGAATACATTCAGCCCGAAGAGTGAAACAACACGAGAGCAGGCGGCGATTGTACTGATTAGAATAATGCGTGCGCTTGGAAAGATAGACTTGTAAATGAGTGGCCATATGGCTACTTGGTAAGAGTAGAGTATCGGTTATAGTAAATGAAAACACTGCTGCAAGCCGGGATGGCTTCAGCGGTGTTTTTGTATACGCCAAGACAACATTAATTACCATAATGGCGTTCTTACTCCATCCTTTTTAAGGATTCAATCATATTGATTTTGTTTTCTTTTTCCGCGGCAGGGGCATACCTCTGATGTTAGTATAATTGATTTTGAAAAAGGGTTTGTGTATTTAAGACACATCTCCGTGTTCCTAAAGTCTATCAGTTTATTCAGAACGAGGATGAAAATGATTCAGCCACAAGATATACTATTCTTTTCGATGTTGGAAGCAGCGAATACTGCCACATTATGAATGTCTATTTTATGCAACCCAACACATGTAGAGAGTGTGGCAGTGTTGGTTAGAAGCTAAACATAAACATAAGGGGTTCGAGAATTTATATATGATTCTCGAACCCCTTCTTGTCTTTGTTTCAATACCATTCATTAATTTGTGAGTAATTCTGGAGTGAGTTCATTAATTGTAGTAGTCTAAAACTCCCCATCATCCCAGGCGGTAATTAATATACGTGCACACCCGTACCAAGTACGGATTTGTTTTGTACGGAATTACCGGATAGATATACCTTTTGCAGATTAGGCAGCTGGCTTAGGGTCTCTATATTGGAAATGGCATTGTTCTCAAGATGAAGCTCTTCTATGGCCTGCCAGTTACTCATGAATTCGAGGGAAGCCAAATTGCTGTCTTGCAGAGTGAAGGAACGTAGAGCGGACATTTTCGCAAAGTAAGACATCATTTGGTCAACCTCAGTAACAGAGGTATTGTTTATGCTGACATAAGGCTGCTCTAAGGTCAAATGCTCAAGTACGCCGTTCTCTGCGGCCGATTTTTGTCCGAAATTGAGCCTACACTCGGAGCACATCAGAGATTTGACCTGCTTCAAACGAAATAAGGCATCGCTTTCGTTGAACAGTGACGAGTCGTAAATGCTTAGGGTCTCTAGGCGGGACAAGCCGTCCAGGGCGCCAAGATGGGTTATTTCACTGATCTCCCAGAGGGAGAGTTGCTCCAGTTTCGGGAATTTCCCCAGCGCCGCCAAGTTCAATTCTCCGCTTCCGCCAAGGAGCGTCAGGCTGGTTGCGGCGGGCGCCTTCAGCCCCGGGAGAAAGGAGCTTGGAATTTCCACTCGGCCCACATTAGGTAAAGATAACGCCTCTGCGTTCTCATAGTAACCGGACAACGTTAGTTCCCGCAGAGAGGGCAGACTGTTTATGGCCTTTACCGAGCTAAGCTGACTTAGAGAAGCAAGGCGTAGTTTAGTAATGGAGTTCTTGCCGGCCAAGCGCTCCAGGCTAGAAAAGTTTACATTTTCGATATCTAACGTTTGTAGAGCAGGCATGTTTTGTACAAAGTCGATGGACTTTACATTCGTTAAATAGGACAGCTGAAGCTCCTGAAGCTGGGTCAAGGCGTACAGCGGCTGCAGGTCTGTGGCTTCACTGTGCTGTATGGACAAGGATGACAGCCCGGTCATGGACGACAACCATTCGAGTTCATCGACAAAGGTGAGCGACAGGGACTTGAGCGGCAGTTTATTCAACAGAAAGAAATCCGTCACGGACTCATCCACATAGGTAATGGATAAAGAGCTCAGATTAGGAAATTCCAGCAGCAGGACCAATTCCTGATTGCTGCGAAGCTGAGTGGAAAGCTCCGTAATTTTAGACTTGTCGCCAAAGTAGCCCGAAAATTTACTGAAGGATTCGTTAAAAGCGCCTCCATAACTTTTTAATCCGGACATATGGGCCAAAGTGGTTTGGTCCGTCTGGGAGATTTCATAGGTATTCGTCAGGTCCAATGCCGTCAGTCCCTTAAAAGCTTCAAAATCTCGCTGATCAATCCGCTGGCTATTCAGTTTCTTGTCCTGAGTAACATAAGTGATCTTCTCGGCCTGTTCATCGCTGAAGGGATCGGAGAGGCTATATGTAAAATTCCACTGATCATTCTCCGAATGCTCTACGGTTAAATAGCGAAGACGAGCCAATTCCTCTTCTGCAGGCAAGGCAGACCCTTTATCGAAGATATCTCGCAAAAATGAGAGCAGAACCTCGCTTTCGGGCATCTTTCGCACAGGCAGATTGGCCTCTGTTTTTGGATAGGTGGAGCTGTTGCTATAATAAAAATAAGTACCGATGGCGCCAGTTAGGACTAACATCAGTATCAGCATTACCTTTACGGAGGCAGTCTGCTTCAGCGGTGCTTTAGGGGGCGTTCCGTGGTAATGATTAATGGTCTGGTCTACGTAATAGACATGATTTTGCTTCAATAAAAGCTCTGTTTCACAATAGGGACACTTTAAAATCTCACCCTCTTTGTATTCAATTCTTCCGTTGCAATTGGGACAGTTTAACGGGATAAACGCCACGAATGTCCCCTCCTTCATTATGATGGTCATAAGATCATGCTGAACGGTCATCTGACTTCATTATACCTTGTGAATTTACGTTTGATGAGAGAAAGAAGTTTCACATAGCGAAGGAGCAGGGGAATCCTGCTCCTTTTTGGTCTTTTTTAAAGTGTGGCTGGTGGTAGGCATTATTAAGAGGGGATCTGTTGTGAGTGCTGAGACGAATTTATCTGCCGCGGCCTGATTAGCGGAATGAAGAGTATGTCCATACCATTATCAGACTTGGTAGAGTTCTGTAAAAAACTAAGATTCCCCTTTAATTTGGAGTAAGATTTCTCTTTCATGAAGTGGTATTATCTGGGGTGAAAGGAGGCTGGCTATAACAAATTATGTAAGCGCTTTATATGTTTTGTAAAAAATTTGATGTGGGGGGAATGCTTCGAATGAGGAAATCATTTAAGCAGGTCGTTTCCGGGGTGCTCGCAGCGGCTCTGCTTCTTCCGGGCGGCTTGATTGCTCCGGCAGATAGCGCTGCGGATCTAGCGGCATCTAATTCACAAATTGTGTATCAAGAAACATTCCAGAATGGCCAAGGCAAGGTAACTCAATCAGGTGGTGCCCAGCTGGACGCTGTAACAGGCAAACCGTTTGAAGGCAATGATGATGGAGCAGCTCTAAAAGTTAGTAACCGATCTAACAACTGGGATGGCGTGGACATCACATTCGGTGACCTGGGTTTGGCGGTTGGCGAAGAGTATTCTGTAACCGCTTCCGTTTATGTCGATACTGATTCTAACCCACCTGCAGCTGGGAAAGCTCTCCTGGAGATTGTATCTAATAAGGGCGTTACTGGATCAGAGGGATACACTGGAATTAGCTCTGCTGACTTTAAAGCAGGAAAAGGCATTACGCTATCCGCCGCTCTCTCCGTAACCAGTGTGGACAAGACAGCTCTGCGGATTAAATCTGATGATGCCGGAAATGGTGTTCAATTCTATATCGGGAATATCACGATTACCCAGACAGCAGCACCTGTTGAACCAGCGGTAGTCCTTAACCAAAGCTTTGAAGATGGCAGTACCGATGGATGGGGCAAGCTGGGTTGGGGATCGAACGGGGATACTGCGGTCGTTAACGACGTAGCCTCCGAAGGTACGAAATCTCTGAAGTTCTTCAACCGGGCCGATGAGAAGGCCGTTCCAGCTCTCGTACTTACTGGCAAAATGAAATCCGACCGTAAGTATGATATTTCTCTCAAGGTTAGACTCGGTTCAGGTGAAGGCCAGTTCCATCTGGCTTCTAAGATAGATTCTGAAATATTGTCGGATGATCAGAAGTATCCTTGGATTATAGGCAACAAGCTTGTAACCGCTTCCGACTGGACTTTATTTGAAACCAAAGGCTATGAAGTACCTTCTAAAACGAATGAGGTCATCATCTATGTTGAACCATCAAACAATACGTTAACCTCCGATATTTACATTGATGAAGTCATCATCACCGATGTAACCCCTGATCAAACCGCACCGGAGATTGTAGATAAAACGGGCATCTCTGCCGATTTTGAGAATGGCCTGGATGGATTCAAAGCACGGAATGGCCGTGAAACGGTAGTTCTTTCCCAAAACGATAATCATACATCTGGCGGCAAGCAAAGTTTGCTTGTGACGACTACAACACAATATGATGCAGCCTTGGTTGATGCAACTGGCAAAATGGCGAAGAATCACGAATATGAGCTGTCTGCTTGGGTGAAAATGGCACCTGGCGAAGCGCCTACAACCCTTCGTATTAGTGTTCAATATGCTGACAGCGGCTTTGCGAACGTTTCACCAAATGCAACCGTTACCGATCAGGAATGGGTACACTTAACGGGTAAGTATACGCTCACCACTACTCCAAGCGTACTCAATGCTTATATTGAAACAGCAAACAATGACGGCGGCAACCGTACCTTCTTCTTGGATGACTTTGCTCTAAAATATCTGGGACCTGTAACTGCCGCACCTCCGATTCAAGAAAACCTTCCAAACCTCAAGCATATTTACAAAGATGATTTCTTGATCGGGAACATTGTTAATCCGTCTACCTTTGACGAGACTCGGCTCAAGCTTCTGAAGAAACATCACAATGTCGTCACGTTTGAGAATGACATGAAGCCGGATTATGCATATGACATGGACAGACAATTTGATTTCACTGCAGAAGATGCTCTTGTCCAAAAAGTACATGATGCAGGCCTTGATTTGCACGGCCACGTGCTCGTATGGCATGCGCAGTCACCTACCTGGCTTCATACGGCAGTGAGTGGTGAACCATTGAGCCGTGAGGATGCTCTGACGAATCTAAGAAGACATGTTAAAACGGTCGTTGAGCATTTTGGTGACCAAGTTATTTCCTGGGACGTTGTCAACGAAGCCATGAACGATAATCCGGCTAATCCGGAAGACTGGAAAAATGCATTGCGTAATTCAGGCTGGTTACAAGCCATCGGCCCTGAATTTATAGAGGAGGCCTTCCTTGCAGCAAAAGAAGTCATTGAAGAAAATGGCTGGGATATCAAGCTTTACTACAATGACTATAACGATGACAACCAAAATAAAGCTACAGCGATCTACAGCATGGTGAAAGAGCTCAATGAGAAGTACGCCGTAAATCACCCTGGCGAGAAACTGATTGACGGCATCGGCATGCAAGCCCACTACAATTTGGGTACGAGACTGGACAATGTCAAGATGTCGCTTGAGCGTTTTATTTCCTTGGGAGTAGAAGTCAGTGTCACCGAGTTGGACATTATGGCAGGCACCAATTCTACAATCACTGAAAAAGAAGCAAAGCAGCAGGCCTATCTATATGCCCAATTGATGGATCTCTATAAGAAGAACAGCGAGCATATTTCGCGTGTCACCTTCTGGGGGTTAAATGACAGCACCAGCTGGAGAGCCGAGCAGAATCCAACCTTGTTCGATAAGAATTTTCAAGCAAAAGAGGCGTTCTACGCAGTAGTTGATCCTGAAAAGTACATGGCGGAAAATCCGCCTGAAGCTCTTGATTACAAGCGCTCAAGTGCTTACTATGGGACACCAGCTATTGATGGCTCCGTAGACAGTATATGGAGCAAAGCTCCTGAATTGAAACTGGATACAAAGCAAATGGCATGGTCAGGTGCAACAGGAACAGCAAAAGCGCTCTGGGATGACGACAATCTGTATGTGTTGGTTCAAGTCAGAGACGATCAACTGAACAAGACCAACCCGAATGTATGGGAGCAGGATTCCGTCGAAGTATTCGTCGATGAAAATAACGGAAAAACGGCTAACTTCCAAGATGATGATGGACAATACAGAGTGAACTTTGAGAACGTAGCTTCCTTTAATCCTGCGAAAATCGCTGCAGGCTTCGAATCAAAAGTCTCTGTTTCCGGTACCAACTACACAGTTGAAATGAAAATTCCGTTCAAAAAGGTTAAGCCTGCGAACAATGCTAAAATTGGCTTTGATGCGCAGATTAATGATGCTAAAGACGGCAACAGAATCAGCGTGAACGCATGGAACGATCCATCTGGTCAAGGTTACCAGGATACTTCCGTATTCGGTGAATTGACGCTGACTGGCAAACCTTCTTCTGGTGGAAACAATGGCGGAGGTAACAACAGCGGGGGGAACAATGGCGGCGGCAGTGGCGGATCGAACTCCGGGACTACTCCGCAGCCGCAGCCTCAACCAGAGCTTCCAGGCAGCGACTCGGCGATTGTGCCGGTAATTAAAGTCGAAAATGGAACAGCCACAGCAACCATTTCAAGCGACAGCCTGAATAAAGCGATTGAAAAAGCTTCTCCAGGTGCAAACGGCAAGAAGCAGGTTACCATCGAAGTGCCGAAGCAAGCAAATGTACAATCCTATGTTGTGCAATTGCCGACTTCAATCCTGCAAAGCAACAATAATGTTGAGTTTGTGCTTAAGACGGACAATGCAACACTTCAAATTCCGTCCAACATGCTCTCTAATATTTCGGAGCAAGCCGATCAAGTCTCTATTCAGATTAGCAAAGTCTCAGCAGATCGTCTGAGCTCAGATGTTCGCGCTATTGTGGGGAGCCGTCCGGTGATCGATCTAAGTGTAAAAGCTGGTGACCGTCTCCTTGCCTGGAACAATCCAGCGGCACCTGTAACGGTATCTGTTCCGTACACTCTTGCTGCACAGGAGCTTGCCAATGCACATCAAATCGTGATTCTTTACATTGACAATCAAGGGCATGCAACAGCCGTGCCAAGTGGACGCTATGATGCTAAATCCGGCTCAATGGTGTTCAAAACAACTCATTTCAGCACCTATGCTGTAGCCTACGTAACCAAGTCTTTTGCCGATCTGCAAAATGTTCTGTGGGCAAAACAAGCAGTCGAAGCGATGGCTGCACGCGATATTATTAAAGGAATCTCTGATGACAGCTTCGCTCCTGCAGCTTCCATCACGAGAGCCGACTTTATCACCCTGCTTGTCAGAGCACTTGAATTGAAGGGTTCGGGCACGAACACGGCAGCCTTCAGCGATGTACAGCCAACTGCTCACTATGCACAGGTCGTGGCCATTGCCAAAGAACTTGGTATCACCTCTGGATTCGAAGATCACACATTCAAACCTGACAGCAGCATTTCCCGTCAAGATATGATGTTTCTTACGGCAAAAGCTATGAAAGCAGCGGGTAAGCAATCTGCCAGCAACGCAAATCTAGCTCCTTATTCCGATGCTGCAAGCATTTCCGCTTACGCAATGGATAGTGTAGCTTCCCTCGTAGGAAGCGGAATTGTTAACGGCAAAGATGGCAAAATCGCACCAGCCGAACCATTGACCCGTGCTGAAGCAGCGATGGTTCTCTACCGGATCTGGGAAATGTAAAGTTTAATTAAACCAACTAATAAAAAAGACTACCCCCGTATAATCCAGACGGGGGTAGTTCTACTATTCCATATCGAAGTAAAAAAACTCGTACATCACTCTGCAGAAAAATGAACAACTGCACTATATAACATCTTATTTCGAAGCGGGTCGAACGTGACTTGGTGCTGAACCTGCTTCACCCGAAGCAGCAATGCTTTGTTCATTCCGATTCGGTCTTCGATTGCCCGTTCCAGTTCATTGAAGTCATAAGCCTGCAAGCATTCGACTTTGTCTTTGATAATATCGAGTGAAATTTCCATGTTTGTTTCAGGCCTCCTCCATGTCACGATTTGCAGGTACAAAAGCCTGCCGAACTTTTATTGTAGAGGAGCTTGTTCGGTTCGGCAAGAGCGAACAAAGCGAATAATTAGAACGATGGAGGCAGTCTGATTTCTATACTGGGGGGGCCAAAACGAGAAGATAAAGTTATGCTTCAAATAATCACTAATAAACCCGTGCTGAAAATCAACTAAAGACGTGGTAAAATTGGTGGAGTGATAAATGGAGAAAAGGAAAACCAGGACCCATACGGTAACTAGCAAAGGGGGCATTGCCCCTCTTTTTTATGCGAGTCTATTGAAGAGTGCGCTTCTCTTCGGGGTAGGGTATATTCATCTTGATGTCATTAACAGATACTGATGTTTGTACGAAGTTACATTTGCATGGTATAAGTGAAGAAGAAGCAAGGACATCAAAATGTAAATTTCAACGAATCTGCTAATGTAAATGATACGATTGCAGATGTATGGCTTACGATTTTAACTATTAATGAGGACAAAGATTGTCCTGGTATATATAGAGGAGTTTCTAATATGAAAGAAAATTTTTGGCGTGATTTGCCACGACCGTTTTTTATACTGGCACCCATGGAAGATGTGACGGACGTAGTGTTTCGGCATGTCGTTAGTGAGGCGGGCAGACCGGATGTGTTTTTTACGGAGTTTGCGAATACTGAGAGTTACTGTCACCCGGAGGGGAACAAAAGTGTGCGTGGGCGGTTGACGTTTACCGAAGATGAACAGCCCATTGTGGCCCATATCTGGGGAGACAAGCCGGAGTTCTTCCGCGAGATGAGCATCGGGATGGCGAAGGAAGGTTTCAAAGGCATCGATATTAATATGGGCTGTCCTGTCGCCAATGTGGCGGAGAATGGAAAAGGAAGCGGTCTGATCTGCCGTCCTGCGCTTGCAGCGGAGATCATTCAGGCGGCCAAAGCTGGTGGCTTGCCCGTCAGTGTCAAAACTCGCCTCGGGTTCACCGAGGTGGACGAATGGCGCGATTGGTTGACTCATATTTTGCAGCAAGACATTGTGAATCTGTCCATTCATCTGCGTACAAGAGAGGAAATGAGCAAGGTCGATGCGCACTGGGAGCTGATCCCGGATATCAAGAAACTTCGGGACGAGATTGCACCGAATACGTTGCTAACCATTAATGGAGACATTCCTGACCGTGCGACTGGACTCAAACTCGCCGAGCAGTATGGTGTGGATGGCATTATGATTGGACGAGGCATTTTCCAGAATCCGTTTGCTTTTGAAACGGAGCCAAGGGAACATACCACAGAGGAGTTCCTTCATCTGCTGCGGCTGCACTTGGACCTGCATGATCAATATTCAGAGCTTGAACCGCGTTCGTTCAGCCCGCTGGCCCGCTTTTTCAAAATCTACGTCCGTGGATTCCGCGGGGCAAGTGAGCTGAGAAATAGCTTGATGAACGCCAAAACAACGACTAGAGTACGCGAATTGCTAGATGAATTTGGAAGTAAGGAGCATGATGGGGTAGAGGAAAATGAATAGAATACAGGAGGTCATATGTCCTGGAGTAAATTGAAGCAGCAACTGGAGAGTTTCCTTAGTCCCACGTTAGTTGGAACGGTCGAATACCGGGCAACCAGCTACCGCTATTCACCCGATAAATCAGGAAATTGTTACATTACCGTAGACAAAAAGAACGTACTCAATATGAGTGACATCACTGGCTCGATCAGATGGTATCAGACGGAGCAGGAGATCAAGAACGACCCGGATGTCCTGATTCCTGTAAGTCATGAAGAGATTGAAGTCGTCAGAAAAGAAACCAAAGGGACCGTTCCAGAGGATCGCCTTCAAGTCATAGCAAGAAGCAGAAAAAGCTCAGGACTTGCAAAGGAGCTCCTGTCAGCACAGTCATCATTAAGTAAATCCAATTTTACTGTTGCAGCTACTACGTTTTTATCGATTTCTATAGAGGAAAGTCTGGAAAGTCATGATATCTTGTTGAATATTCTGGCTTTGATAGACAGACGAGTGGGCAAAAAGCGAATCTTAAATATGTCCGAGCAGATAAAGTTAAAGCATCCAGCTGTGCAGTATTTTTATGAATTAAGGCGCAGTACGTTGTGAAACATAATAAAGTTCAATGACGGAGTAGCCTGTGTCAAGGATGGTCCTACTGAACATTAGCTAACAAGAAAAGATATGATTAAGTAGACTTCAACCTTCGAATGTTGGAAAGTCTACTTTTTTTATTGTTCAATTTTTGCTATAGCTTTTAACTATAACTAGTTATGGCATTTAAGTATCTCAGCCAACCTCGTTCTGCATGATATGATAATGGTATACAACGAGGGGGTTTTTGACATGACTGATAAGTTCCAGATCGTAGGTAGTTTGTTGCGTCCTGATGAGCTGCTGACATATAAAACGCAAATTGAACATCGTGATGATATCAAATATCCATTCTATGAGAGTTTTGAAGGTTATGAAAAATGCGAGACTGAGGCCATCAAACAAGTGGTGAAAAAAGAAATCGAGCATGACCTGACGATTATTACAGATGGAGAGTTCTCCAAATCGATGTGGCATCTGGATTTTGTGTGGGGCTTTGGTGGAGTTGAGCGTTATATTGCAGACCATGGCTATTTTTTCCGTGATGTGGATGGCTCTTCAAAATATGAAACACGTAAAGATATTGGCCTGCGCATAACGGGCGAATTGAGCGGTAAAAATCACCATTTCATTCAACTGTTCAAACAACTGCAAGACACGGCAGGCGACCAGCAAACGAAACTTTGCGTTCCATCGCCATCCCATATTTTTGGTGAACTCTCCTGGTCCGATAATATCGGCGGTACGGACGCTGTTTATCAGAATATTCAGGAGCTCAAAGAGGGTCTTGTGAAAGCATATAAGGAATTTGTGGAAGAATTCGCTGCGGTAGGCGGTAAAATCCTGCAAATGGATGACTGCTTGTGGGAGCTATTTGCAGACGACAACCCGAACTCTCCGTTTACAGGGGAGCACATTAATCAAGAGGAAGTACAGGGTCTCGCCACCGAATTTATTGATATTAACAATACAGTGATTGACTTCGGTCATAGCCTGGGCTTGAAAATGTGGACACATAATTGCCGCGGCAACTATGATTCTCGCAACATGGGTGGTGGATCTTACACGAAAATCGCTAACCTGTTCCTGAAGCAATTGAAATATGATCGTTTCTTCCTGGAGTGGGATGATGATCGTGCGGGTTCTATCGAAGCCCTGGAGGTTTTCAAGGACAGACCTGAAACGGAAATCGTATTAGGCTTGTTGTCATCTAAGACCAATACACTTGATGATGAAGAGCGCGTAATCCGTTTGCTTGACGAAGCATCTAAAATTATTGATAAGGATCGTCTGTTGCTTTCGCACCAATGCGGTTTTGCATCCTGCGATGGCGGTAACGAACTAAGCGAAGCTGAACAATGGGCCAAAATCGTTCAAGGTCAAAAGATTGCCAAGCAATACTGGGAAAACTAATTTCGAATAGCAGCATCTTGACCTAAAAGGGATGCCTCGTAGGGCCGTCAATGGACCTGCGAGGCATCTCTATTTTTTTATACAGCGGTCTTGCTCTAATATATCGGTCTTTCTTGCTCAGGGTTGCCGGACCGTCCTCGAATAGCATAATTGAACGCAGCGGTACAGAAATGGTTCTGTACCGGTATTTTATTGCACGATAAGTGGCCTTTCTCAGATCTGTAATTAGGACTTTGAAGAAGTCTCGGATTAGATTAAGTTCTATAGAATAACTCTGTTAGGCGTTCCGAATTTTGATATCATAGGGTGAACGCTAATCACTCGACATATGTAGTTGTTAGCATTATTGGTGAGGTGAGAGGATGGAAAAGATCGAGCTTGTATTGATCAAACCTGGAAAGACGTTTACGGATTATCGACATTTGATCATTACGGAAGCAACAGAAGTATGCATTCTTAATATCATTAAAGGCCGGTTATATCCTGATAAGAAGACGATGAATCCGACGTACGAACCCTATCCTACCAAGCAGGAAACCGTTGATGGGCTGAATGAACTGGCTAATGAACTGAGAACTAAAGGTTTTGTGGAAGCGCAGAGAGAGGTCTTGTTTCAGATCCCGGAAAAAGAAATATATGTGTATGACAAAGCGAAGTGGCATTATGAGGGAGACTTTCCGAAAGAGCTGGACATCACTCAAGCCTATGTTCCAACAGAGATGTTCATCACCTGGATAATCAAAAACGATATGATTGGCAAACAAAGCAGTAGAAACGATGCATCGGAAATTGAGCTCGTGAAACGAAATGAAATGACGGGTGCTCAGTTCTTTCGCAAGAACTGGGATGGTGTGTTGAGCTCAAAGGAATTGTCGGATGAAGCGGATGTCTTTGCTCGCGAATACCTGGATATCCATAACGACTTATACACGGCTGTTGATTTCACTAACGTATTGGCAACTGGATTGCCAACGATCTACTATGTGCAAGATTCCATTGAGAACTATCACATCATTGAGCCGATTATTACTGAACGTTATCGGGAATGGAAAAGTCGTCAAAGACCCGTAAACCAAGGATAGTAACAAGGAAAATAAGCTATCAGTAATGGGCCACTGCTCTTCAGAGTAGTGGCTATTTGTGTACAAACGATATGTTGGAAGGGGGATACATTTAGTGGAATCTGGATGTATAGTGGGACAACAAGCTGTGATACAATGAAAGCGAAGTTGTTGTATGGATCATCTCGCAAGCTGTAATTCCTCTAAAAGATAAATTAGAAATATATATGTCCTATGAAAAAGGAGTTTTGCACAATGAATTTGGAAGAGGTAATGCAGGAGCTAGAAGCGCTCGGGAAAGAACGAACAAAGAAAATATATATGTCCAATGGCGCACACGAACCGCTTTTTGGAGTAGCAACCGGGGCGATGAAACCAATCGCGAAGAAAATAAAAAAGGATCAACCTTTGGCTGAGCTGCTTTACGCTACAGGGAACTATGATGCCATGTACTTTGCTGGTGTGATTGCCGATCCCCAAGCGATGACGGAAGCTGATTTTGACCGTTGGATCGATGCCGCTTATTTTTACATGATCTCTGACTTCATCGTTTCGGTCACGCTGGCGGAGACGGATATTGCCCAAGCGGTTTCGGACAAGTGGATTGCGAGCGGTGATGAACTGAAAATGTCTGCAGGCTGGAGCTGTTATTGCTGGTTACTCGGTAGCCGACCGGATAGCGAGTTCTCCGAAAGTAAGTTGAACGATATGCTTAAACAGGTAGAAAAGACAATTCACGAATCACCTGAACGCACCAAGTATTCCATGAACAACTTCCTCTACACCGTTGCAGTTTCCTACCTTCCGTTGCATGATCAGGCAGTGGAGACAGCCAAGGCCGTGGGACCTGTTGAAGTCAACAAGGACAAACCTAAGAGCAAGTTTCTGCTAGCATCCGAAAATATTCAAAAGGCAGTGGAAAAAGAGCGCACTGGATTCAAGCGTAAATATGTAAGATGTTAAGCTGAATAGTTGTCGTCAGTTTTGGTATAGGGAACATTCGAATCTGCAAATTGAAATCCACAATCACCATGTTATAATAAGGATAGAAATAGCTTATAATGCAAAGAGAGCCGTGCGCTAACACGACTCTCTGATGCAATAGCCGCTTTTAAGGGCGGTGGGCTTAACAAGAGGATATACGATCAAGTAGACCGCAACCTTTGCAAGGGTGGGCGGTCTACTTGTGTTTATTGGACAGCAGCGCTACAATCAGCGAACCGAAGGTAAGCATTAGCATAATTGCTTCAAATACTGTCACAAGGCATCACCTCCCTCCCGGGAGATTAGCCGACCGCCCATATAAGCCTTTCCATTGCTCTGTGAGTATACCATATTTTTCTTGGAGCTAATAGATGAACAATAATTCGTTTTCATAAAAGTCTTGGCATGATAAATACCCAGTACTGTGAATGCGGAGAGAGCGTTACGGTGGCTTGTATGAAGAATTATTTAGTTGTAAATAGATAAGAGGAAACACGCCATTTATAGGCGTGTTTTTTTGTGTTTACAGCAGGATACTAAAAATTAAACAGTATCCAACGTATCGTATAATAACCCAAAGGTTACACGATAACGGAGAGGACAGAAATAACCTGAAGAAGCGAAGCGTTCGTCTAAAAGCTTTCTAAAAGAAAGCTACATCGGAAGGTTGTTCTGTCATCGGAGTACCAGTGAAAATATTCTTTAGTTGAACTTATATAGCGAAGGTTTTTTATATCGTTTATACTTGTAAGGCCAATTTACTTGAGGAGTTGTCTAACGAATCATGAATAAAAAAGAAGTCGCGCATATACGTAAACAGTTTAAGATGGATCATGATTTACTGAATATTTACGATATTCTCAACGTGTATATTACGAAGGAAACGAACGAGATTTATCATTGGGAGCGCCATCCGTTTGAGCTGGTGGACAGAGAGAAACAGGAACTGTACATGGGCAATTTCAAAAAATTGCTGACGGGTGAGCTGGATCAGAAATTGTTTGAGCTGAAGTTCCAGGAGCAAGCGGAGGAGCCGGCTCAGGTGATGCTTCACCAAGCACTGGTAACAGGAGATCCGGAGGAATGGCAGGACCTGATGCTCCTGTTGGTGGAAAGAATGTTGGCGGATGCCAAGTATGAAAGGGATATGGTGATCACGTTCGTTCGTGGACAGTATTATTTGCCAACCAAGGCTCGGAACGACCAAGCGGAAGAGAGCGAGAAAAATGAAGTGTTCGCACATCCATTCATTCTTTGCAGTGTGAATTCCACGGAGAAGCAGCGGAAAACGCTCTTGTTTGATTACGTGGAGAGAGAATTTAAGTACAATGTCATTGTAGATCCGGTTGTCAAATTAAGCACACCGGAGCAGGGCTTCCTGTACCCAAGCGTGACGGACAACTATTCCGATGTTAATCGCATTCTGTACTGCACAGGGAAATCCAATTTCCCGGATCCGCATTTTGTCGAAAATGTATTGAATGGAGAAAGATCCGTGACAGCACTGGAAGAACGGGCGATCTTCGAAGATATCGTGAAGGAACTGACTGGTGAACAACTCGACGCAAGCACCCTAGCCCATGTGTACGAGGAGATTAACCGGGTCATCGAAATCAATGAAGAGACACATGAAGAAGAACCTCCGAAGCTCGATTATAAAGATGTGGAACGTGTGCTGACCGCAAGCGGTGTAGAGGATCTGACATCGGAGAAAGTGGAACGGGCATTTGAAACGATCGTGGACGATAAGAATTATGAGTTGAAGGCGAACAGCGTTATGCCGAAATTTACTTCGAAATCCATTAAGATTGAAACCAAAGTAGCCACGATTTCGGTCAGCCCGCAGGATTTGAAGTATGTGAAACAGGTGAATTATCAAGGTAGACGGTGCATCATGATTGAGGTCGATGAAGACGCCGTAATCGAAGGGTTCACGCTCACGACAGAGATACTTTAGAGTCGTGTAACAATCCCTTTATTCGTATTGAAATGATACAAGGAACGAAAGAAGACGCTCAGGACTCGCTCCTGGAGCGTCTTTCATTTGCCTATAAACTATATCTCCCCTTACATCCACCCTGTAAACTCCAATATGGAAGCTTTCGCAGATTGCACTTCGGACTGTGCGCCTTTGCGCCATTCTTTCGGCGATTTCCCCATAAGTCTGGAGAAACATCGGTTGAAGCTGGAAATGGATTGAAAACCGACTTGTTCGGAGATTGAAAGAATGGAAGCGTCAGTGCTTTTTAATTGCTTGCAGGCTTCTTCAATCCGGGTGCTGTTTAGGAAATCCAGAGGTGCTGTTCCCATAATGTCATGGAATTTTCTACGAAAATGTGTGGTGCTCAGGTGGCAAAGATCAGCGAGAAAATCGATGGTGATGGGTGACATATAGTTTTTGGTGATATACTCCAGAACCGGAGAAATAACAAGATCACCTTTTAGATTATGCTGCGTTTCTTGGTCTGCCAAGGGTTCATTCCGGGAATGGATTCGCAGGAGTTCGATATAAAGGGATAACAATAAGCCATAGGCACTTTCCTGATAAAAAGGATTTTTCTGCTTCAATTCCTCTACGACAGATGTTGCAAGGGTGTAAATCCTCGGATGTTCCTCCCTGTTTAAAATGCAGTTCAATCCCTTAATTGCCCACAAATTGGGCTCAAAGTTACTGTAGGTACTACTCTTAAACGAATGTTGAAAGAGGTCCTCTGGCGAGAAAAAGAGATAAGACCATAAGCTGGCTTCATTGGGTGAACTATACGTTGTATGAGGAAGATACCTGGGGATAAAGGTTACATCACCGGCTTTAAAAGGTACCGATTCACCTTTGATCTCCATAATGCCGCTATCCGAATGACAAATACCAATCTCCAAATGGTTGTGGAAATGAAGATGTTCACTTTTGATATCAGAGATTTTCCAACGTTCACCGCTTAACAGCAGAATAGGAAAGTGGATCGGTAAGCTGTAGTGGCGGTATTCAATAATGGGCTGCTTTTTTCTGGGCACATTCGATAACTCCCATTCATAAATGATTGAAATTGCGCAGTTTTGTTGCGAATATGCTTAGATTGACACTATTTTACTGCGTACAATGGAATAAGTAAAGCGTTTTCAAACCAAGGACGGACAGCTCTCAAGCGCATTTGGGGGCATGTGCGCCACGAGAGGGGAATCACCGATGCTTCAAGTGAAATATGACAGGGAAGAAATTTTAAACGTTATTGATAACGTTACGAAAAAAACACTGGCAATGGATTTGACGTGGGATTGGCCTTGCGGTGTGGCGTATTATGGTGTAACTAGAGCTTATCAAACGACAGGGAATCAAGAGTATTTGGACAGGCTTGTCCAATGGGCGGATGAATACATCGAGCTAGGCTTGCCAGACTGGACCGTAAATACATGTGCGATGGGCCATATGCTGATTACTTTATATGAAGAAACAGGGAACCAAAAATATTGGGATATTGTAATGAGCAAGGTGGATTATCTACAAAATCATGCGCTCAGATTCGGAGATAACGTGCTGCAGCATACTGTATCCATTTCCAATGATTTTCCCGAGCAGGCATGGGCGGATACCTTGTTTATGGCGGCATTTTTCCTGCTCCGTGTAGGAAGCAAATTAAAGGATCAGGATATGATCCAGGATGCCCTTAATCAATATTACTGGCATATCAAATACTTGCAAGATCCGAGCAGCGGTTTCTGGTACCACGGCTACAATAACGTTAACAAGGACCACATGTCTGGATTGTATTGGGGAAGAGCGAACGCCTGGGGCGCCTACACCATGTCGCAAGTAAAACCACAGTTGAAGGACTGGTATCTGTATCCACAGTGCATGGACGTGGAGTGCTCGCTGCGGGATCAACTGGCAGCTCTGAAGCTCGTGCAGACAGAGAATGGCTTGTGGCGCACAGTTCTGGATGACGAGCAGTCGTATGAAGAGGTATCGGCTTCCGCTGGTATTGCAGCAGCCATGATCAATAACGGTAATCCGCTCCATACCAAATACGTTCAAAAGGCATTGGAAGGCATCCTGAACAACATTAGTGAAGATGGACGTGTGCTTGGTGTATCGGGTGGTACGGCGGTGATGAAGGATCGGGATGGCTATCGCAATATTCCAAAAGACTGGATTCAGGGCTGGGGTCAGGGCCTGGCGCTCGCTTTCCTGTCCGACATGTTGAAATAGGGAGGGAACCAAGTTGTCCAAACCAATCAAAGGCTCCTTTACACTACCCGGCGAATCCGGTTATGAGGCACTGACTTTGGAACTTGCCGAACGGTGGGGTGCCGATGTCATTCGAGACAGTGACGGTACACAATTATCCGATGAAATTATCAACGCGGGGTATGGCATTTATTCGACCATCTGCATCATCCGGGATCATAATGAGTGGGCATCTCGAAATCAAGATAAGCTACAACAATGTTTTTTAATTACGAATCCGAAGGTAGCTGTACAAGATTATGTATCTTTCTATCTGATGGAGGATTTTTTTGCTGAACAATTCAAGGTTAATGATTCGAAAGAAGCGTTTAAGTACTGGCAGGTCTTTGACCGGACAACCGGGGAGGAAGTGCCAAAAGGACAGTGGAATTATGAACGGGAATCCGGCCATGTGGTCATTACCGGCATTGTCCCTTGGCATAAATACACGGTAAGCTTCATGGCCTATCGGATCTGGGAAGAGATCTCGATGTATAATCACACGACGAATCATTGGGACAAGGAGCATTTGATGCAGATTGATCCGATCTATTCGGAAACGCAGACATATCTGCTGGATTGGATGGAGGATTGGTGTCAGCGACATCAGGAAACAACGGTGGTTCGTTCTACCTCATTATTTTATAATTTCGCTTGGATCTGGGGCAGCGACGAGCGTAATCGCCATCTCTTCTCGGATTGGGGCTCATATGATTTCACGGTAAGTTCAAGAGCACTTGATCTGTTTGCCAAAAAAGTTGGATATTCGCTCTCTGCTGAGGATTTTGTGAATGGCGGCAAATATCGCGTGGGTCATATCCCGGCGCAGCAGCGCAAGCTGGACTGGATGGCATTTATCAATGATTTTGTCATCGAATTTGGGAAGAAGTTAATTGATATCGTGCATAACCACGGCAAGCTGGCGTATGTCTTTTATGATGACAGCTGGGTTGGCATGGAGCCTTACAATGACCGCTTTCAGGAGTTTGGATTCGACGGGATGATTAAATGTGTGTTCTCCGGTTATGAGGCAAGGATGTGTTCAGGTGTCAACGTGGATACCCGTGAGATTCGGTTGCATCCCTACTTGTTTCCGGTTGGCTTAGGCGGACTTCCTACCTTTAAGGAGGGCGGAGACCCCACGCTGGATGCCAAAAAGTATTGGATCAATATAAGGCGCGCTTTGCTCAGAGAGCCGATTGACCGGATTGGGTTGGGTGGATATCTGCATCTGGTTGAGCCTTACCCGGACTTTTGCGATTATATCGAGAAGATTGCGAACGAGTTCAGGGAAATAAAAGAGCTTCATAATGAAGGCAAGCCCTATCAAATAAAGACCAAGGTAGCTGTTCTGCATAGCTGGGGCAAATTAAGATCGTGGACATTGTCTGGCCATTTCCATGAAACGTATATGCATGACTTGATTCATGTAAATGAAGCCTTGTCAGGCTTACCAGTTGAAGTGCAGTTCATTGATTTTGAAGATATCCGTCAGGGCGTACTGCAAAATTGTGATGTCGTGATCAATGCCGGCTCTGCCGGTTCAGCCTGGAGCGGCGGAGAACTTTGGAATGACCACCAATGTGTGGACCTGCTGACCAAATGGGTGTATGAAGGCGGTACTTTTATTGGTATCAACCAGCCATCAGCGGTAGAAGGGTACGACAGCTTTTTCAGAATGGCACATGTTCTTGGGGTGGATGAGGATACTGGCGCCAGGGTGGTTCATGGAAAATGGACATATGAGACTTGCGATGAGCACGGTTTGTTGCCGGAAGGGGCAAAAATAGCGCCGAAGAATAACATATATCTTACCGATGGAACAGCGGCTGTGGTGGATGAAACGGATGGTATGATTACATTGTCTGCACATGACTTTGGTAAAGGAAAAGGAATCTACCTGCCTTCATTCGAATTCAGTTGGGAGAACACAAGGCTGCTGCTGAATCTGATTCGCTTTGCAGGTCATGAATTCCATGATTCGAAGTACATTACGGATAACTTATTTACAGAGTGTACTTATTATCCGGAGAGTAAAATATTGGTCGTCATTAACAATAGTGATCAGGTTCAAACGACGACAATTGATACCGAGTATGGGAAACAAACCGTGGAATTAGATCCGTATGACACCCGGATCACCCATATTGGCTTGATAAAATCGGTATAGAAACATAAAAAGAAAGCAATAAGACGTTCGGGACTAATTCCTGAAGCGTCTTATTTTGCATGGTGTAATACACAGCCGATCCCCTGAATATGGACCGGCTATGGTTGTAATCAGAATCTTATAAGAACTTCTTTTTAACTAATCCTCCAGTCAATCCCGTTATTGCAGCTGCCAGAGGGTTGGTGTTGCCGAAGGGATCCAATCCACTTGAGATGTGTGTGTAAGAAGGCATTTATACGTCAGGTTATTGTAGCTCACGATTGTACCCGCTGTGTATTGAGTATTAGCTGCCCATGCAGGTGCAGTAGAAGCAGCGGCTGTTTTACCGCTGACTGTGCTAGCAGCAGACTGGTTGCCTGCTGCATCAACAGCATAAACCGAGAAGTTGTAGGTTGTGTTCGCTTCAAGATTGGTTACCGTATAAGACGTTGCCGTCCCGGATGTTGTTGTAACTAAAGTAGAGCCGTTATAAATTTTATACCCTGTAACTCCTACATTATCCGTAGATGCCGTCCACATCAGTTGAATGCTGGACGCGGTTGGTGTTCCCATCACATGCAGCCCGCCTGGAGATGTAGGTGCGGTAGTGTCGTTTGCAGGAGGTGCAGTTGTGGTGACGCTTACACTATTACTGGCTGCAGATTCATTGCCTGCTGCGTCGACTGCTTTGACCGTAAAGGTATAAGCCGTGCTTGCTGTCAGCCCTGTTACGGTATAGCTTGTAGTTGTGCCAGATACATTGCCTATTAAGGTAGTCCCGTTGTAAATTTTATACCCCGTTACCCCTACATTATCTGAGGAAGCCTTCCACGACAAGGATGTACTGGTCGCAGCAGTTGCAGTTGCCACAAGTGAAGCTGGAGGTGTTGGTGCCACATTATCAACCGGGTTCGTCCCGGAGAAGTTTACGTCGATGACATTATAGAAGGCGTTGGGAGTATCCGCAACCTCCCAGACTGCTAGAATGACATGATAACCGCTGCGATCTGGTACGTTGCATGAGTTGGTGTAGCTAAATGGAGGTTGGCTGCCATTATAAGGAACTGAACAGAACGGTGTCAGGTCAAACGAATCACGGGATAGAGGTGCATTCGGATTCCAGTTCGTTTTCGTAATATAATATTTCCAGCTTGCCGTTGAATGGTTAGCTGTCAGCTTCCAAGTAAACGTATTACTGCCACTAGACATATTCACTTTCGACCAACGTGTGGCGGATTGCTCATCGAGCTTAGGGAAGACGCCGTTAGCGCTTGCAATATGGCCGTCCGTAGGCCCTGCAGTAGGGAAGCCTTTAGGTGCTTCCAGGCTTTGGGGTTCATACACGATACTGCCGCAATCTTGATTGACTCCCGAAGCACACAGTGCAGCTCGGCTCGCTGGCCCTTCTACGTAACCATGTGACAACGCCTTGGGACTGTTGAACAGCATGCTTACCGTTGTAAGCACCAGCAGACAGCAAATCAATACTAGCTTTGAAGACGGTAAAATGAATCTGAACATTCGATAGCCTCCTGTATCATTTTTTTATATAAACTCAAGTAAGAGCTTATATCGTAATTAAGGAAGTGCTATTCCATATACCATATATGGATATTGTTCAATAAAGAAATCGATATACGGGAATTTCTAAAGTTATTGTAAAGGACCTACATTTGCTGAACAAGGATAAATTTGATAGATAATCCAGTTATTCAAGACTTAGGTAGGCATACAAAAAGGCCTTTGCGGAGAGATCATCTCTCCACAAAAGCCTTTATTTCCGACAGGATTGATAAGTGAAGTGCGTATTATACATCGATTTCACGGAAAAGGCAAGAGGAAAAAGATTGCTTTTAAGTGGGGAATCGTTTATGCTAAAAAAAGGAAGTTTACTATAATTGAAAGGAGGAAGTTGAAATGGAAAATATGTGTATGAACATGATGATGAATATGTGTATGGAAGAAATGATGTGCAAGATGAAATCCATGAAGATGATGATGGAATGCATGGAAGACAAAAGCATGATGGAAGGCATGGACATGAATAAAATGATGTCCTGTATGCAAGAATGCGACGAAATGATGACAACAATGATGGGTATGATGAGCAACATGAAGAAAGCATCCATGTAATTATCGATCATTCATTTTATGTAAAGCTGGCGGGCTTTACATACGTGCGGAACAGTTGACTGTACGCATCAAAAGAATAATAAGCCTTTAATCAAGGCGGGTTAAGCAGACGAACTGCAGACCGGCTTTTTTTCTTATTTATTTTATTTATATTGAAGAATCTTCCGAGAGACATCAATCCGCATTAGCTTCAATTTGAACCATTGCTCCTGTAAAGACTCAGTCTGGTAACCCTCTGAAGCGACTCTCAGTTTGCTGAAAATGTCTATCAGTTGCTTGTTGATTCGGTCATAGCTTGTAAGCAACTCACGGAGCAGTATCGCTTTTCGTTCTTCCTCCAGCAACGCATCCTTCTGATCTTGAAGCTTCCTGAGAATATCTTCAGCCCATTCCAAGTCTTCTATGGTACGGGCATAATTATATAAGTCCAAATAATCGTTAACCCAAGTTTGTGTCAAAGAATCCATGGCGTTATTCACTCCAGTCAGCTACGCTTTTCTATATACCGAGTATTATACCCGGAATAATACAATTTACAAGTGCTGAATGAGATTTTCCTTGGTTTTTTTCAGTAGTAGTCTCATATATGCAATTCATGTGATCATTGCTTAATAATATTAATGATTTTGCGCTCTGCATCCTTGGCTTCAGGAATAGGGTAAAGCACAAAGACATGATTCATTTTGGGATATACAAAGGTATTATGGTCAATGCCCTGGTCGGTAAGCAGTTTGTCGAGCTTCATGTTGTCGGGAAATAAACCTTCATGGGTTCCGATGAAAATGGTAATCTTTCCGAGTCCTTTGAAATCTCCGTAGATTGGGCTGATCAGTGGATCATCCAGATCTTTATCTGCCGCCCATATTCCCCGAATTACATCATAGCCTTCCACAGCCAGCATCGGATCTCGGGTCTCATAGTCGAATATTACCGGGTTGTCCAGAACCATATCCACACATGGAGATAACAAAATGATATCTTTGGGTTGAGGAAGAAGATTCATCTTAATGTAATGTGCGAAACTGAGCGAAATATTTCCGCCCGCTGAATCTCCCATAATGGTAAGTTGTGCAGGACTCTTTATCGATTCAATGATTTCCCGGTATAAGTTCAAGAGTCTTGGATAAGTATGCTGATAGTTGAAATGAGGCACTTTGGGATAGATGGGTGCTATAACTTTGGCATTCAACGATTGTGCGATGCGGTCCATGAACTTCCAATGAAAGGTTAGAGGCTGGTGCGTATGAGCGCCGCCGTGTATATATAGAATTACCCGTTGTTCAGGGGAACTTTGGTCATTTAAAGTAAATACCTGGATGTCTTCAAAGGAACGTTCATTTACTGAGGAGATTAATTTAACCTTACCCAGCTCATAAGGTTTATTGTTCTCTACACCCATGTGCTCCAAGTGCTTCAGGGTGTTTTCTCGCGTGGATAAATTCTTCTTGCTATCTAAAGTTCCGATGTATTTTTCTAATAGATAGCTCTTGATAGAGCGTTTTTTGTTATATATATTTACACTCATCTGTGCGCCGCCTCTCATCCATAAAGTATGATATCCACAGTATAAAGCCTGAAGTATACTTCAAGGTCAAGGCTGTGAAAGTGATTTGTGCGCATAAAAGAGGCGAAATGAATTCAGCTATGCATTCACCGGATTAAATATATATTCTGGAAAATAAATTAAAAATATACTATGTTATAGGTTGATAGATGAAGTAATCATTTATCTGTAAATATAGTAAAGATCATATCAAACTGAAGGAGCATACATATGTTCAATCAACCGACTGCTTTACGTTCAGTGCTCAATCCTAAATATCTGGAATTTGCATTGAGTGATCAGTATGACATCGGACCGTGGGAAGAATGTTTATTCTGGCTGAGAGGGTTAAATGATACCTACCGGGTACGTACTTCCTCTGGCATGTATATTCTTCGTGTCTACCATACTGAAATTACGGAAAATGATGTACGTTACGAACTGTCCCTGTTATCTCAATTAAAGGGCATTTTAGGTTCATCTGTACATACCGATATTGGAGAGTACATCGAGAAGAAAGATCATACTGGATATACTGTGTTGGAGGCCGCTGAAGGCAAGCGGGTTGCTGTGATGTTTCGGTATATTGAGGGTACGGAGAACAACCTTGAGGATGAACAGTCATGTTACGCTTTTGGTCAGTCTGCGGCTGAGCTGCATAAGGCGATGGACCAAGTGGTATTGGAGCAGCCGCGATATGAGTTGGATACGAAGTTGCTAATTGACGAGCCTCTTGAACGAATCATTAACTACATCGGTGAAAAAAATGAAGCATCATCATTCCTACATACGTTTGCTAGAGAGTTAAAAGAACGCATCGGCGTTGCATCCAAACAAGGTTTGGACACGGGGCTGTGTCATGGCGATATGCATGGGAACAATAACGCTTTTCAGCAGGGGAATCAGTTCATCCATTATGACTTCGAGTGGGCAGCTAAAGGCTGGCGTGCCTACGATCTGGCGCAGGTGAAGGCTCGGAAGAGACAGTCTGGTGAGCAAAAAGAAGTGTTATGGAGTGCGCTCATGGCAGGATATCGTTCAGTTAGAAGCTTCTCTGCCGAAGATGAACAGGCTGTTGATCTCTTTATTATCGCTCGCCGATTTTGGGTCATGGGTCTGGATGTTGCTTTTATCGAAAGTGATATGGGTGCGCTGGACTATGGTTCGGATTGGCTGGATAGTTTCATTGAGGAATTTCGTGACACAGGAATTGTTTAGTAGTGATGACTAACAACAATGATGGATTCAAAGGTAGAAGGCCTTCTGGATGGTTCCAGAGGGCCTGTTTTATTTTGTAAGATGCATTTTATAACCTTTAGTTCGATGAAGTCGAAGCTACGACGGCAGCCGATGTTGCAGCAGCGGCCATGGCGGCCTGTTGGGCTATGATAATGTTGGTGATGCTAGTGGAGACCGTCGTGGTCAGGACGCCGTTTCGAAGATCCTCCACATATTGCACTGCCACCAGCGAGGACGTGAGCAGCAGCAATTCCTGTTTGTTGATTGACCAGGCACCAAAGCCCTTCTGTGTACGCAACCACTCATACGTTTCCTCAACTTGCTCTACCAGCGTATCTCTGTCAGCGGGCAGTAGGGAGAGGATCCCCAGAGCCGGCAGGGTGTACATTTTGTCTAATCGTATTCCCCGTCTGCGGAATGCCTCATTTAACGCTATCACATGAGCGCCCGCCTCCGGATTATCATCGCCTAGGACCAGAACCTGTGTTAATGCCTGCACGCTATTGCCCGGTGAGAACTCAGGTTTTAATTCAACATAGAGCTGCTCCATACGGGTCACACCGGATTCCACGTCGAGATCGGAAAGGGCCAGCATGGCAGCAAAAATATAGTCGTCCTGTCCGGTAAGAAAGCGGTGCTGGGCTTTCATGTGATCATAAAATGATTTGGCTCGTTCGACCTTATGCTCGAATTGGTCAGGAGTCGCGTGAGCTGCAATCTGATAGGCGGCAATAACCAGAAAATCGGACGTACGAAATTTGATTTTTTTCATCAGATCATAGATAAGGAGGGTGTCTTCCAGTTTCTTTTCCTGATCTGTCGTAAGCGAGAGTAAGGTGGCGATGCTGATCGCCGAATTTCCCCTGAAGGTCGAAAAGAGATTGGTGTTTTGCTTAATCAATTCATGACTTTGGCGAATGGCCTCGCCATCGGCTTGTTTATTTTCCGCTGCATATAAAAGGGCTGCCAGACGGTGCATCATCACATTTTGCCACTTGAATGATTTTTTGATGATCTGAGTGTTGGAAACGAATAATTCGACTCGTGCAGCATGTTGCTCTTGCATAAGCAGACCTCCCGAATGATTAGACCTTTTCTCCAGTTTACTATAAATGGGGCCTCACCGTTCACAGAAAAAAAGCACCCCAACAGAAGTTTATGGATTCCTTGGCAGGCTCCAATTTGTACTTCTAAGAGGTGCATTTTTGATTAAACTGAAAGAGTTCATGTATTTAAATCTTCATATAAGAATAGTTACTATGTGTTCGTTGTATTGTTAATTGAAAGAAATCGTGTAGGATACGGAAGGGTACAACGTCGTGGACGCGGGTACGCGTTCTACCACAGTGACCAGAGTGCCAGGGCTGTAGTAGGCTGATCCGCCGTTGTAATTGGTGCTATTTACGATGGCTGTCCCCAGATCAATTGTCGTATTATTGTAGCTCCAGTAGTAGTGCAGTTGAAGTGCATTGGCTGCGGATGCCGTAATTTTTACGCTCGTACCGGTGGTTTTGGCATTCGGGAGAATGTAGGTGTATCCTTGACCAGCAGTGAGCGTATTGGAATAGCTGCCTCCATAACTTACGATGGCGGGATTAGCTGATGCGGTCAGGCCGAACATAAGGGATATGCCCATAAAAAATACAAATAAGGTGCTGCTTAGTTTTTTCATCGATACCTCATCCTTTCAAAATGAAATGTTTTAAAGGGTAACCTCACTAAAACGAAAACCTTTTCGAAAATGGATGGAGACATCCTCCTTTTTTCAGTTTATGTTAGCGTTAACATTCCTGACGGCTATAATATATACCAATAAAATACAGTTGTAAATAGCGGGAATTTACAATATTAACGCTAACAAATGGATGGCCCCAATAATCCCCATGGGGTAAATAAATGATCTGGAAAATGAATTCTTAAATTCATTACGAGAGTGTTTTTCGAAAAATAGGTGCAGTACCGCATGGATGATGAAAAATATATCCAGCACCCAGAACGTAATCGTTTGATATGAGCTAAAAAGCAGTGCGAGTATGACGGTGTAGAGTGGTAGGTGAACGAATGTGAAGCATTTATAGGCTTTTTCATCTTCCATAACTTTCAGCACCATAAACAATTTCCACTCAGATCTTCTAATGGCGTCCATTTCGTGCAGTAGAAATAAAGATAAATTAAACAAAAACAAGACTAGTAAAAAGTCAGGCATATCCATTCTCCCTTTCATATTCAACCTTCCCCTATCTTACTAAAGCCAATTATATTTGGCAAAATATGACTAAAAGGTTCACGCTCCGTTCATACGTTCTTGATATGCTCTCGAAAGAAAGCCGAGGAACAGTGATCAACACAAAATATACGGAGTGGTGGAGGTTTGTTATGTCATCGTCGATAAGGAAAATGGCTTGCAAAATGATGTTACTGGTATTGTTGGGTACTACGCTAGGGGCAACTTGGTTAGGGGTTAAAGCTCCCGTATCAGCAGAGGCTTACTCTTCCGGATTGAGTTCTGGTAACCAAGAGAAGGGAGTCGCTGTTAACCTTGATAACAAAGAAAAGCTAGCAGCATTCATTGATGGGATTATGGATGTTCAAATGGATTCTTTACAGATTCCGGGTGCAGTCATTTCGATTGTGAAGGATGGGAAGATTCTGCTCTCCAAAGGGTACGGACATTCGAACATCGAAGAAAATAAACCCGTTGATCCCGAGACCAGCCTGTTTCGGATTGCGTCGACCACAAAGCTGTTCACATGGACCGCAGTGATGCAGCTGGTTGAGGAGGGAAAGCTTGATCTGGACACTGACGTTAACACCTATCTGAAAACGGTGAAAATACCACCAACCTATGCGGAACCAATTACATTACGTCATCTCATGACCCATACGGCAGGCTTTGAGGAAGGCGGTGTTGGATATCAGATTACCACCGATCCAGAGAAGCTCCCCGTTTCCATTGCAGAAACAATGGCAAACCATATGCCAGCACGGGTCATGCCTCCAGGCGAGATGATGGCCTATTCCAACTATGGTGCCTCACTCGCGGGACTTATCGTCGAAGAAGTTGGTGGCATTGCTTATAATGACTATATACGGAAAAATATATTTGATCCGCTGAGCATGAAGTATGCTACGGTGGAGGAGCCTGTTCCGGCATCGTTGAAGCCCTATGCCGTACTTGGATATGCCCGAGCCAATGGCGAGTATGTAACCAAGCGCCCTACGTTTGAAGGCGGCTTCCGACCAGCAGGATCAGGCAGTGTCTCGGCGAATGATATGGCTCATTTCATGATTGCCCATTTACAGGACGGACGATATGAGGATAAGCAAATTCTCAAGCCGGAAACCGCCAGGCTTATGCATTCCCCGGCGTTCCAGTTTGACGAACGTTTACCTGCCATGGACTTGGGCTTTTATGAGTTGAATATGAATGGACTGCGTGTGATCTCTCATGGAGGTGCCGACGAGCTATTTAATACAGCGCTCTATCTTGTACCAGACCAACAAGTCGGCATATTTGTTTCCTATAGTGGAGGGGACGGTGGAACGGCAGCAGGAGGATTGGCGCAAGCCTTCTTTGATCGTTACTATCCTGCCCATATGACGAAGCAGCCTGCTGCAACCTCTATTGAACTAGGGGAGCCTCTGGAGAAATATGCTGGCTCATATCAATTTACACGTCGTAATCACACGAAGATCGATAAGTTTTTCAGTTTTCTGACTCAGATCAATATTGAGGTTTCGGATAACCGGCTGTCGATTGGAAGTGGTGCAGATCAGCAAGTATACACTCCGATTGGAGTGAATCTATTCCAGGAAGTCGGCGGGAAGCATCAGATGGGATTCCGTACGGATACAGAGGGCAAGGTCACGTATCTGTTTCTGGATATACTCAACCCCATGCCACTGGAGCCAACCCTGTTAATTAATCAATCGAAGTTCTGGCTTCCGTTGCTCGGTATCTCGGCCGTTCTGTTCATTACCGTACTACTGGGAGCTGTTTATCGTAGACGCAAAATCAAAGCGATGCCAAGGGCGCAGAAATGGGCAGTCCTGCTGTCGGTAGTTTCGTCCGTGTGGTCATTGGTGACCTTGGGAGCTACACTTCTGGTGATGAACTTAGATCTGATCGATCGACTCAGTCATATTCCACTATCTCTACGTCTTTATCTGTTCATGCCTCTGATTCTTGTGGGATGGAGTGTGGCAATCGTAACGATGAACGTTATGGCATGGAAAAACAAATATTGGACGTTACCTAAGCGTGTGTACTATACGTTCGTAACTCTAGCAGCAGTAACCTTATGTTTATTTTTCTATCATTGGAATCTGTTGGGCTGGCATTTTGGTTGAACCCTCCACCCAGGTGGAAGAGGAGAAGAAATATATTGGAGGCATGCATTTGATATGACCCAAATCCTTGTCGTGGACGACGATGTGCACATTCGTGAGCTGATTACCTTGTTTTTGCGGAATGAGGGATTTGAGATCGTGGTGGCTAAAGACGGTGCAGAAGCATTGGATATTGTTGAGAAATCCCCAATTGATCTGGTTATCCTCGATATTATGATGCCAAAATTGGATGGTTGGGAACTATGCCGGGAGATCCGGCGCATGGATCTGAATATGCCGCTCTTGATGGTTACGGTAAAAGGGGAATCGGCTCAGAAAGTGAAGGGATTCCAGCTTGGAATAGATGATTATTTGACGAAGCCCTTCGATCCACTGGAGCTTGTGATGAGAGTGAAAGCATTGCTGAAACGGTATCTGATTGTCTCTTCCCAAACGATTCAATTGGGGGGCATTACACTGAATCGCCGCAGCTTTCAAGTGATTCGAGGGGAGGAGACGCTCAATCTGCCTTTAAAGGAGTTCGAATTGCTGTTCATGCTGGCGAATCAGCCTGGGCAGATATTTACCCGGGAACAGCTAATTACGAAAATCTGGGGGAGCGACTATGAAGGGGATGACCGAACGGTTGACGTTCACATTAAGCGATTAAGGGAAAAATTTGCTGGTGATGTCCACCATTTTCAGATTGAAACGGCCCGCAGTCTGGGCTACCGGTTAGTGATCACATGATCAAGACCTTATACGTTCGCATCATTTTCACATTTCTGATTGTCATTATTTTCAGCCTGCTGTCGTCTTTCCTCATAGGGCTCTTTCTATTCAAAAAAGAAGTAAACCATCTCGGTCAGAATGACATGATTGCAGCAGGTGAGGAAATGATACGTCTCTATGAACAAACACACCCGGAGGACCGGGAGGCATTCATTAAAAGTATGGTGAAGATATCCACCTATCCCATTCATCTATATGATGTTTCCGGCAACGTAACATACTATGATCTGGACAATACGGAGACCGTTCAAATTGCACCAGAGGTGGTTCAAATGGTATTGCAGGGTCAGGTCTATCGTTCTCCGGCTGAGGTGGATCAGACCTTTATCGGTCTTCCTTTCCCATTCCAAGGGGAGCCACAAGCCGTGTTCATGCAATATTCCCCGCAGAACGAAAATATCATTAATCGGATGGTCTTCCTGGTATTATTACTCGCACTGTTTATCGGAAGCCTATGTATTCTTATTGCTGCAAGGTACTTGGTGAAACCGATTCAGGTATTGACTCGTGCAACCAAACGGCTGGCGAAGGGTGATTTTGACGTGGAAATCCAAACGAAACGTGTGGACGAAATGGGAGCTTTAACACACAGCTTTAATGAGATGGCGAGTGAGCTCAAACAGTTAGAACAGATGAGACAGGATTTTGTTTCCAATGTATCTCATGAGATTCAAACCCCGCTGACCTCTATTTCCGGTTTTGCCATGGCGATGAAAAATAGTAGTCTGGTTGCCGAAGCTGATCGTAACTATTACCTCGATATCATTATTACGGAGAGTGGACGGCTATCCAGACTTAGCGATAATCTGCTGGAGCTTGCATCTCTGGACTCCGATCATCATCCATTCGAGGCTGCTACCTATAATCTTGATGAGCAAATTCGGCAAATTATCGTTACCTGCGAGCCGCAGTGGTCCACCAAAAATATTCAGGTTCATCTGGAGTTGGCAGAACCGATTCAAGTTACAGCAGATCGGGATCAGCTTAATCAGGTTTGGATGAATCTGCTGGGGAACAGCATCAAGTTTACGCCAGCAGGCGGGCATATTCACATACGGACGAACCAGGTAGCGAATGAAATTCACTTCATGATAACGGATACGGGCATTGGAATAGCGCCAGAGCAGCTGGAGTATGTGTTTGATCGGTTTTATAAAACAGACCTGTCGCGAAACCGCAGCATCAGCGGTAACGGTCTGGGCCTTGCGATCGTCAAGAAAATTGTGATGCTCCATCACGGAACCGTCGAAATGAAAAGCCAGGAAGGTGATGGGACGACGGTGATGGTTCATCTGCCTTTAGGATAATTAAGAAAACAGCTCAGGGCTGCCTATAGATTCCTTTAGATTCTTTACGGCTAAAATCCGACCAATGAACCCTTCACGGACGACATAGAGCGTTACATTTCCTTTCTACTTCCTTTCAATATGTTATATGTTATGATATTTGCATCTTCAAAAGTTTGGTTGAAGGGGCATAGCGTATGAATCAGAGCATACAACAGTTTAAAGCGGATTTTTTCAAAGCGTTGGCGCATCCGATGCGAATTCAGATTCTGGAGCTGCTGAGCGATGGGGCGAAAAATGTGAATGAACTGCAAAGCATTCTGGGATCGGAAGGCTCCGCCGTCTCGCAGCAGTTGGCTGTATTGCGCAGCAAAAACGTTGTCCAGGGATTAAAAGAAGGAACGACAGTTACTTATTCGCTTCGCGACCCTTTGATTAAAGACCTGCTGGCCGTTGCTAAAAAGATTTTTGATAATCATTTGGTTGATGCCATTTCCATGCTGGAAGACATTCGAAAAGATACTTAAACACATTAAACAAGAGGAACCGGAAGCAAGTTCAGGTAACTTCTTGTTTTTTGCGTTTTATGAGGGTAACTGTTGTGAGCATTACGATTGACAGACAGCACAGACCGGAGTAGTCTTTTTATTATATTCAAATATTCAAATATATAAAGAAAAGAAGGTTAAGACCGATGAAATGGATGGGGAGATTTGCAGGATACAATGCTTCCGCTTTTCGCAAGGATCTGTTATCCGGACTGATCGTGGGCATTATTGCGATCCCGCTCGGAATGGCGTTTGCGATAGCTTCCGGAGTCAAACCCGAGTATGGTCTGTATACAACGATTATCGCGGGCGTTCTCATTTCCTTGCTGGGGGGGTCCAAATTCCAGATTGGTGGTCCAACGGGTGCATTTATTCCGATCCTCTTCGCCATTGTCATGCAGTATGGATACGAAAATCTGCTTATTGCCGGGATAATGGCCGGATTGATGCTTGTACTTATGGGCGTTTTCAAGCTTGGCGCGTTGATCAAATTTATTCCAAGACCCGTGACCATTGGATTTACGGCGGGTATTGCTGTGATTATTTTTAGTGGGCAAATTGCGAATTTTCTGGGGCTGAGCGGCATCGAGAAGCACGAGGATTTCTGGTCCAATATGAAAGAAATCGGTGTACATATCTCGACGATTAATATATACAGTTTGTTGACAGCTGGAATTTGTCTAGTTGTTCTTTTGCTTGTGCCAAAGTTTGCACCAAAGGTACCAGCCTCGCTGCTCGGTCTTTTTCTATCCACCGTCGTGGCTGCACTCTTTTTCAAGGATCAGGTGGCTACGATTGGCTCGACCTTCGGTGTTATCCCAGGAGCGCTACCCCAGTTTCATATTCCAGAGATCACATGGGCTCGTGTGGTGAGTTTGCTGCAGCCCGCTTTTGTCATCGCCATGCTGGGCGGTATCGAATCGCTTTTATCAGCTGTTGTTGCAGATGGCATGACCGGGAGCCGTCATAACAGCAATCGGGAGCTGATTGGGCAGGGGATCGCGAATATGGTGACACCGCTATTCGGGGGCATTCCAGCAACAGGGGCCATTGCGCGTACGGCAACGAATATTAAATCCGGTGCAGTATCGCCATTTTCTGGCGTTATTCACGCCGTTGTTGTGTTGCTTGTGCTTGTTCTCTTCGCACCATATGCGTCCCACATCCCACTTGCCAGTATGGCCCCGGTGCTGATGCTGGTTGCCTGGAATATGAGTGAGCGGAGATCGTTCATACATGTAATGAAAACCAAAACGAGTGATTCACTCGTACTGCTCATTACCTTTTTGCTCACTGTTTTTACGAGTCTAACCACCGCTGTGGAGGTGGGGTTGATCCTGGCGGTCCTTCTATTCGTGAAGCGCATGAGCGAGATGCTGAAGGTTGCCAAAGTGCTGCCTGATCCCGATCACAAGCATAAGAAGGTTATGGCGCATATGGTTCATGAAGGGCATGATTGTCCGCAGATCAGTATGTATACGATTGAAGGCCCTTTGTTTTTTGGAGCGGCAGATGTGTTTGAGAAATCGGTGATGGATTCGATTCATCAAAGACCAGGTATTCTGCTGCTGCGTATGGGGAAGGTTCCTTTTATGGATACAACAGGTGAAGCCAACCTTGCCAGTTTGGTGAAGCATTTTGAGCGATGCGGTGGCATGATACTGTTTTCAGGCGTTCAGGAGCAGCCCTTGGAGATGATGAGGAAAACGGGTTTAATGGAGCGCATTCATCCTGATCACATGTTTGAGCATACCGGTGAAGCCATCAATTATGCATTACAACATCTGAATCACCAGAAGTGCCTAGGCTGCAAGCATTTTGCTTTTCGTGAATGTGCTGTGTTGTCGCGAGAAGATGCCGTTGCTGAACGGCAAAGTTTGCTGGAGCCTACCTCCATATAATCTGGAATTATCGTTCTGTTCGAAGCTTCTTCACACGGAGGGGATTGGACGAGTACTTGCGTCTATATATGATGGGGATGCTAATTTGTTGTACGGCTTGATTGAGAACACTAAGGCAAATGAGTATGTACGGGGACAAGCATTGAATGCTCTGGTTATTCTGGTTTTGCATGGCCTGCTGCCTATTTATTCGATGAATCCGCTTCCTTACATTCCTTGTTGTATTTCTGCGGCACATCTCGTACAATTTGGTGAAGTAATTCTGCATTGCGTTAATGTGAATGTGAAAAGGGGAGAATCGTTTGGAATCAAAGCAACTATCTAGAGGGCTAAAGCCCCGCCATGTAGAGCTGATTGCACTCGGAGGTACGATCGGGGTTGGATTGTTCATGGGATCGGCAAGTACGATCAAATGGGCAGGTCCTTCGGTGCTGCTGGCCTATTTGTTGGCCGGGATCATTATCTTTTTTGTCATGCGTATTATGGGGGAAATGTTGATTCAGGAGCCTGTCACAGGTTCATTTGCCACATTTGCTCATAAGTATATCAGTCCACTCGCCGGGTTCCTGACTGCCTGGAGTTACTGGTTCCTCTGGGTAACGGTTGGTATGGCAGAAGTCACCGCGATTGGGATTTATGTAGGCTACTGGTTCCCTGATATTCCACAATGGCTGCCTGCCTTGGCTGGCGTGCTCATTATTGCGGCAGCGAATCTGGCAGCGGTAAAGTACTATGGAGAATTCGAATTCTGGTTTGCACTGATCAAGGTGACGGCGATTGTCTTCATGATCGTGATTGGATCCGGACTGATCTTCTTCGGCTGGGGGAATGGAGGACAGCCCATTGGGCTATCGAATCTGGTGAGCCATGGCGGATTTTTCCCAGGAGGGATCAAAGGTTTCCTCTTTGCCCTGTGTATCGTAACGGCTGCTTATCAGGGCGTTGAAATGGTAGGGATTACGGCAGGTGAAGCAGAAAATCCGAAGATCACGCTGCGTAAAGCGATCAAAAACATCGTGTGGCGTATTCTCATTTTTTACGTTGGGGCCATCTTTGTCATCGTGACATTGTACCCTTGGAATGAAGTGGGAGAGACGGGAAGTCCGTTTGTACTGACGTTTGCCAAAGTCGGGATTGTCGCTGCTGCGGGAATTATCAACTTTGTCGTGCTTACCGCGGCGATGTCGGGATGTAACAGTGGGATCTATAGTGCAGGACGTATGCTTTACACGCTTGCGGAGAATGGACAGGCACCGGCCTTTTTCAAAAAGCTGTCCAAAGGCGGGGTTCCCCGCAACAGTATTATCATTACGATTTCCTTGCTACTGGTGGGTGTGGTACTCAACTACCTGATGCCGGACTCCAAACTGTTCCTGTATATCTACAGTGCAAGTGTTCTTCCGGGTATGGTTCCATGGTTCGCGCTGGCCTTCAGCCAGTTCCGATTCAGAAAGCGTTGGGGCAATGAGATGGGGGATCACAATTTTAAATCCAAATGGTTCCCAATCAGCAACTATATCATCATCGTATATCTGACGCTCGTTATTATCGGTATGGCATTTAACCCGGATACGCGGTTACCCCTGATTGTCGGGGCTACATTTATGGCGATCGTTGTGATCGGATATTTCGTATTTGGCATAGGAAAAAGACAGCGGGTAGATGAAGGCGAACATCACTAGCGCATATTATAAAATGTTGATGTGAAGAGGTAATATCATACGTGCATTCCTTGAATACATGGGAGAACCTTCGGGAGATCCAGTGTTATGCAGGGAGTGCATTTTTTTTTTTTTTTAAAATTCATGCTTGAATCTCCTGTAACTGGAGGTTTTATGATTGGAAATAGAAGAGCTGCTGCACGATATATTTTAATTTTAATTGTGGCAGAGAAGGGGGCAAGGAATAATGAGAACTCTGGTATGGATTTATCTTATTTTCAATGTAGTAATGCTGGTGTGGTTGATTGGGAACCGGAACAAATCTCGGAAAATGGTGTGGGGAGGATTGGTCATATCGGTTGTGTTATTGTTGGTTCATGGGGTGATTGAGGGATTGCGTTGGCCTATGATTCCGGCGTATCTGCTCACCCTGGTTCCACTGATTGTGTTAATCGCTAAGAGGTCAAAATCAGCCGTCGTGCGGAAATTCGGACGTGTTCGAATCATCGGAACATCGCTGTTGGTATTGGTATATGCTGCCGTGACGATGGGGCTGCCACTTCTGTTTCCGGTATTTTCATTTGATAATCCAACAGGACCTTACGGAATCGGTACGGTTTCCTACGATTGGACGGACGAGAGCCGGGAGGAATTGCTGACGAGTACAGCCGGAGACAAACGGGAATTGATGGTGCAGATCTGGTATCCAACGGATAAAGACACCAAGGGAACAACGGCTCCTTATGTGAATGATCCGAAAGTGTATGCAACAGCCTTTAATGATGTGCTGAAGCTGCCAAAGCTTTTATTTTCAAGCCTGAGTCAAGTCAAAACCCATGCCATTCTGGAGGCATCATTGTCTGATGCGGAAGCCAAGTATCCGGTCATCCTTTTCTCTCATGGCCTGCATGGTTATGAAAACCAAAATACGTTCCAGGTGGAGCAACTGGTCAGCCAAGGTTATATTGTTGTGGGCATTAATCATACGTACAGTAGTCTGGTCTCGGTGTTCCCGGATGGGCGTGTGGCGCAGTTTGAATCGGAGGGCAAGGAAGGCTTCGATCAACTGCAGTTCAGTTATATGGACAAGCTCAACGAGACATGGGTGAAGGATGCGCAATTTGTGCTGGATCAAGTGGAGAAGCTGGCTGCCAATGACGCAAACGGGCGTTTTAACGGTCATATGGATCTGGACAACATCGGCATGTTTGGACATTCATTTGGCGGAGCAACAACGGTACAGATGCTGATGGATGATCCTCGTGTCAAAGCTGGTATGAACATGGATGGCGTATTGTTTGGAGAGAAGCGCATTCCTGCCGAAGGTGTGGGCAAGCCGTTTCTCATGATGAGCGCGGACACAACCGTTGCAGGTACAAGTGTCATGAGTGACGACGAGATTGCAGCTATGGGCACGACTCGTACGGAAGCCGAGAAATACTACGAAGAAGTGTATGCACGTTATGAACCAGTGACCGCGGGAGGAAACTACTGGATGGAACTGAGTAATACCAAACATCTAAGCTTCTCGGACCTCTATCTGATATCTCCCATTCTCGAATGGTCACAGGGTGTAAAAGCAAGGGGAGCACACCAAATCGTAAATGATACAACAATCGACTTCTTTAACCACTATCTGAAAGGGCAACCGCTCCAGTTGGACAGTGAAGTGGGAGAACACACATCCTATTCATTGAAAAAAGGTTGAATCTAAAAATGGAAGAGGACTGGAATTCAGTCTTCTTCCATTTGTTTTAACCGCAGTCGCATGCCTTCTTGCAACAGATTAATGCCGTCTACGATCTGGCTCCATTCAGGATTCACGATCTTGCAGAGCTTGTTAAAACGAAGGATGCGCTCTGTTACGGAGTCGAGCATATATCGAGCTTGTTTGCGAAAAAATGCTTCCGGATCTCCAGCATGTTCAATACTGGCGTACATCATCACAAAATCCCATACCATGCTCTGCACTGCGGGGCTATCTAACGGCCAACGTTTCTCCAGAGCTTCAGTGGCACGAATGCGGAGGGTCTCCATTTTTTTCACCCAGGCATCTGCTTCAATCTGTGGATGATTCGCCATGGTGAAGAAAGGAAGTTCAAGGCGGGCCAGATCGGCGATATAGGCCGGATCGTTGATGATTTCCTGGATTTCCTTCCATGCCAGTGTTTGTTGGGCAGATAGCTTTGTATCTTTCATCATGTATTTGTCGAAAAAATGCAGAAACGAAACTCTCCATTCGTGCGGGATGCCATCCAGCAGGTGAGATTCTTCCATTTTGGTGGAAACGAATTTTTTCCTTTTTTGAGCATTGACGGTCAGCGAATCCACCAGGCTTGAAACATAGGTTAGAGACTGTCCGGAATGAAGCGTATCTTCCACTTCCTGCTGTTTGGCTTGTTGCAGAATGGAGAGCATGGAATTCATTGTCCCGATCTGAGTTTCCAAGGCTTCAATCTGTAGATCCAGCGCCTGGGACACGCCAAGTTCACCGGACATCAGCTTGCGAATATCCGATATGCCAAAATTCAAATAGCGAAGCGTTGTGATAAGTTCCAGCCGCCATACATCTTGCGGTGTATAGAGACGGTGACCACCTTCTGTATGAAAAGAGGGCCGGAGCAACTTGATTTCATCGTAATAACGAATCGTTTTGACAGTCGAGCCGATCATTTTGGCAGCTTCACCGATCGAATATGTATCTTTGCTTTGGTTCAATGAAATCACCTCAGGATCTATTATACAACCTCCAGTTACTGGAGATTCAAAGTCGGAAGGTTTGCCATGGAAATCTTCAGAGCCAGTTTAAATTCCACCCATCTCGGTTACAAAGGAAAGAGTGCAACTTTTATGAAAACAACATAATAAATAAATTTAAAATTTACATGATAACGAAGAGCGCAGAAATAACCTGGAGAAACGGAGTGTTCGCCTTTATCCCCGGATTTCCCCCTTATAAAAGGAGAGAAAAAAATCTGGGGATAACAGCGATCGTAAGGTTATTCTGTGATCGTAGTGATCATTGTAAATTAATCTGAGGAGGAATTGAACATGGCTAATCAAGACCAGCACACCATGCAAGATCCGACGACACAATATCCGAAGGCAACATCAGATTGGAAACAGCAGCAGGAGGAGCCGGGGCTTCAGCGTGAAATGACTCCTGTACCTGATGCAGGTGAGAAAAGCTATAAAGGCAGCGGCCGTCTGACCGGACGTAAAGCTGTTGTAACCGGAGCAGACAGCGGTATTGGTCGGGCAGCCGCCATCGCTTTTGCCCGTGAAGGTGCGGATGTCGTTCTGGCTTACCTTCCCGAGGAAGAAGCCGATGCGAAGGAAGTGGTCAAGCTGATCGAAGAGGCAGGCCGCAAGGCTGTTGCGATTCCAGGTGACCTCAAGGATGAGAAATACTGCGAAGAACTCATTGAATCTGCTGTAAAAGAGCTCGGTGGGATCGATATCCTCGCCAACGTGGCAGGTAAACAGCAGTTTGTTGAGCAGATCGCCGACCTGACCACAGAACAATTTGATGCGACATTCAAAACTAATGTCTATTCGATGTTCTGGCTCTGTAAAGCAGCTGTGAAACACATGAAGCCAGGCAGCTCCATCATTAACACGTCTTCTATTCAGGCATACAAGCCATCTCCAATCCTGCTGGATTATGCGACAACAAAGGCAGCAATCAACACCTTCAGCAAAGCGCTGGCCCAACAAGTCGGCAGCAAAGGCATCCGTGTGAACGTCGTCGCACCAGGTCCGGTATGGACACCGCTTCAGGTGGTCGGTGGACAGCCCGTAGAGAAGCTTGCTGATTTTGGATCTAATACTCCGCTTGGCCGTGCAGGACAGCCTGCTGAAATGGCGCCAGCGTTTGTATTCCTGGCGAGCCAGGAATCAAGCTATGTGAGCGGTGAGACATTGAACGCCAATGGTGGTACAGTTAGTCCGTAATTTTGGATATAAAAAGCCTATGAATCATAGGTCAGTGATCATAGGCAAGTGAAGCAAAGAACTCCATTCCCGATGAAGGTGAATGGAGTTCTTTGTTGTTATGGAATTTTTCTTAATTATTGAATTACTTCTGATCCGGGTTAGGCTCCAGAATGGCGTAGCTGCCGAGCGTGGCCAATTGAGCTGTATTCAGCAGGGCTTCATCTACCGTAGCGAGGGCTTCGCCTGCAGCTGTCATCAGCTCATCAGAGTCCACAGGTGAGGCAAAACGGAGAATCACCCGATTTTCTCCATTTTTCAGTTCACTCTCAGCCTTCGTTTTGTATTCACTAATCGAAGCGACTTCGAGATCGTTCTGTACATAATAATCGTTCGCATCACTTTCGCCATTAAAAAGGGCGAGTTCGGAATCAAGCCAGTAATCCTTATCGGCTATCGTTTTCTGGCTTGCAGCCGTTTCATCATTTGCATTGTACAGGAAGTAAGGAATACCGGAATTGGTCAAATTGTTGGTGGCATCCACATGGAACCATTCATTCCCGATTTTGACCTTATTCCACGCATGAGGAACACCGCTGGATGCTCCCGTTACGACAATGCTTTCCAGTCCAGACAGATCGGAGAGCAGTTTGTAGACGGAAGCATAGCTGGCACATACGCCAACGCCTTTGACAAGGATACCGTAAGTGGTAAACGAATCATTGAACTGTGCATCGACATTTTTAAAGTTGTTCTGTTCCGCATTTTCCAATGCTGCATCATCATACTTCGCGTTATCGTTCAGATAATCGTAGATGGCTTTCCGTTTCTCATCATCCTTCATGCCATCCTTGATGATGGAAGCAACAACTTCGTTTGCTTTGGCAATAATCTCGCTCTGTTTCTTCTGGATGACATCTGCCGACTCATTGTAATGGATCGACAGGGTAAGTGTACCGTAATTGTATTCAAAACCTTCCACACCCAGAATCAATGGATTCTGGTACATCACTTTCAGGACAACATCGGAGAGCGTTGTGAAATTCTGGGCCTCTGGAAAAGCTTTTAATGAGATCTTGTCTTGGACAGCAACCATGTTTTTAGCCAAAACTTCTTCCAATGCAGAATCCGCATTGATCATTGCATCGCCTGTAGCCGGCTCAGGAACCGTTTCCTGATTGCCTTGTTCTACATTCTGCTGTGTATTGGATTTCTGCTCATCTACCAGATTATCCTCTTCAATCTCGGAAGCTGGATCAGGAGATTCACTCGTAATTTCCTCAGAAGCTTTATCGGAAGACTTATCGGAAGTATCATCGGAAGCCTCGTTGGATACCGGGTCAGTTTTATCTTCTGACGTTCCAGTATCGGTTGTGGACTCCGTAGATGGAGCTTCTTCAACCGTCGGTCCTGTTTCTGTTTCCGTTGCAGTCTCCGATGCAGGCGTATCATGATTGTTGATAATGGTTGGCACATCAGGTGCAGGGACGTATGGTGTGTCATTTTTCGGTTCCACCAGTCCGTTACTGGACTCAGCAACCGTTTGATTATTCAATTTGTCCAGATCTTCTTGGGTGATATTTTCTACGCGTACGTAACTTTTCAGAGCTGTTCCTTTGATGTGAAACGGAATATTGGTTTCGTTGAACTCCGAAATTCCTACCCCAGTGGTGTCATAGACAATCGTTCCTTGGGAAAACGAACCATCGATGTACTCAATACTTGTTGTTTTAGGTAATTCATTCATGTTCTTCAATTTCTTCATATACAGTTGTTCTTTTAAAGCCATCGGCAACTGATTAGAGAGGGGGGCAGTGGCAACACCGTTGCTGAAATTGGATTCCTTATCTCCGCTGACCGCGGTGACGTAATATTCACCCTTCATACCATGGTTCTGATAAGAAGTCATCTGCTCATTAATGGTGCCGAGACCGCCTTTTCCATCTTCCATAAAGTCATTAAAGGATGTTTCCGTTGTTGTGGTTAAAACCAATGGATTGCTTCCATTGAAGGCTTTCTCCGCTCCTTGCAAGGGTACGTTGTTTGTTTCAAAAATAACCGTTCGATCTGCACGATTATAAATTTTATATTCGGTTGCACCTTCGACCTTGTCCCAAGTCAGTTTAAAGCGCTTATCCTTGTCGATTTCATATTTGAGATTGGGAACAGGCAGTTCGGATTTCACTGTGAAAGGAATGATCATTGGTTGATCCAGTAGCGTGAGCTTCTCGGCATCCAGATCATAGTTAATACGAATGTAATAAATGGGGGCACCGCCCCAAGTGCTTTGCTCCTGTGTCCGTAACTTATCTGAGGTTAAAACACCCCATCCAAGAGGCTTAATGGAGACACTATTGTCATTGATTTCAGGTATGGCGTAAACTTTGCTGGATTCAAGGGCCTTAATATCGGTATGTACACTAATCATATCACTTGCTTGTATACGGCTATTTTTCAGATCTACTTTAAACTTAAACTTAAATTCTTCATCTTGAGCTACGTTATACATCGGCATAATCGCTTTATTCGATTCAGATCCGTACTTCTGCTTCAAACTTAATACGCTAGGGCCTTCTACTATTTCTGTGGGGTTATTCTCGGACGGGCTACTCTCCTTGTCATTGCTCTGGCATCCAGCCAATAACAGGGTGAGCGTAAACATAATCAAAAATAAACGTTTCATGGTACACCACTTTCTCGTTTTTCTAAGTTGTTGCAAAAGCTAATTTCTAAAAAATCTAAACATCGAACATTATCATTTCTGGTTAAAACTAATTTTCGAACCTCTTATCAGTAAAACCTCCTATTAATTCCCTAATGTCTTTTGCTAGTCTATGGTCATATAGACTTATTGTCAAGATATGTAATGGTATATTATGACTATATACAATAGAGTAAGAATCCTGTATAAGAGCCAATTAAATTGATCTTTGCGAGAGAGTGAGAATTGTCGAGACTTCTGGTACAATGCATGATAAAACGAAAAATGGAGTGGATCGGATGACGCCAGAACAGATTGTCAGAACTTTTTTTGAAGAAGTGCGCTCGGGTCGCAATCTTGATTATGCCAATACACTGATGGCTGAGCAGGTACTGGCTCACCAGGTGATCTCGGAAGAGGAAGTGACAGTCACAAGAACGCCTTCCGTCTATGCGGATCATGTGAGGGAAATGATTGAGGCGTACGGAGATTTTTCGCTGCAGATTCAGGAGTTGCTTGCACAGGGAGATAAAGTATATGTACGCTGGAGACAAGTGGGTACTCATGTTGGAGAAGTGGATGGATATGCGCCGACCAACCTGCCCGTGATTGAAATGGCGAGTGCGGTATATCGAGTGGAGAGTGAGAGAATTGCAGAATACTGGATTCAGATCGACAGGCTGGGGATCGAAAAACAATTGGAGCGCAATCAGAGCTGAGAACCAACTCTTTCACAGGAGAGCTTTCATACAGACATAACAGATGGAGGTGACATCATAAAACACATCACAAAAATGGCAATGGCTGCCCTGGCCGCCACCGCTATCATTACTACAGCAATAACAACAGTATCAATGAATAATGAAACTGCTGTCACTACATCCTCCACATTGTCAGTAATTAATAATGAGGATCTCGCAGGTACTGCGACTACGAAACAGTTTAATATCCCGGTGGGATTTGAATATGTGAAAGTAAGCTTTAAAAACACAGGTTCGAAAGCGTTCACGTTCACGATCAACCAAGACTCTACTGCTGGAACCGCAAAAATGTCTTATACTGTCCCAGCAGATGGAAAAGAGCATACTTATTGGAGTGACCAAGCTTGGTCAACGGGTTGGTTTTATGTGAGCGTGTCTTCTGCACAAGGGATGTCCGGCAGATTGAGTGTGCGTCTGGGTACCGACCTCAATAAACTGAAAAGTTTGTAAAAGCCATCGGCTTATGCTGGTGGAGTGATTGTAGGAAAGCCTAAGCTTCCTTGACCCTATACCAGTATGTATAGATTTCCGAGAATCCAAGCTTGGCATACAGTTTTAATGCGGGAGCATTATTAGCAACTACTTGCAGGTAACTGGAGGTAGCGCCATTCTCTTTTCCCCAATGCAACAGATGAAGGATCATCTGCTCGGCCAGTCCCCGATTCCGAAAGTTAGCGTCCGTAATGATGTCATACAATCCAATATAACCTCGTTCCACCACACCGAATCCACAAGCAACGACTTGTCCGTCGATGAACAGCGAGATGAAACCTGTGCGCGTACGGATGTTGGTCAACATTTGTTCCATCGTTCCCCGCTGCAGATCATTTACCTGATTTAGTCTGCAAAAGTGATCCAACCACTCTCCGGTTAACTGTTCGTCCATTTTTACAGCAGAGTGCTCAGGCTCCTTAATGGTTTCCAGGCTCCGGGTCTGAACCCGGCTCAGATCCACAACATAATACCCCTTTTCATGCAAAAGCTGGTCGAGATGATCCGGCTGGATAAACGGTGTAATCTTGAATATGGTACTTAACTGATTGGAAGCGTAGATTCGCTCGCATTGCTCGATCTTTTCATACACATCTTGGGTAGAGTAGTGAAGAGGTTGAATGGAGTTGGCGCGCTTCGTATATCCCTGTGCAAAACGCAGTACCCATCCGTCAAAAAGTAAGGTGGATAAGGGCTGCCAATGGTTGAGGGATATTTCCTCAATGGTTTTATAATCCGAATTCGATGTAGGGATCATATCTATCCTCCTATCTTATAATTTTATAATAATACATATTTATGAATAAAAATTCAATACGAGATATATAATGTCGCTAAACATTATGCATAGAGTTACTGAATAGGTTACAATCTGAATGAATAAATCCAAATTTTGAAATTGAAATATTGGAAGAAGTGGAGCAGGTTATGCTAACTATTGAAATAAACAATCACATCATTAACTGTCATATCCAATATGGAAAACGGAAGAAAGCTTCCATTACGATGGATTTACCCTATATGGTCACAATCAAGGCTCCCAATGGTACCAGCGAAGACATGATCCGGCAGCTTGTTGCGCAACATGGGGAAGTAATTTTGACGAAATCAGCTCTGATGCAGCAGGCGTTGGACGGTCCTCAAGCGAAAGAATATGAAGAGGAAGGCAAAGGGAAGTTTCTACTCTTTGGTAAGGAACATGCGCTGCATGAGTTAATTAACGTAGAGGGATGTTCGGAAGAGGATTTGCGTGCGAATCTGAAGAAGTTTTATGTTGCCGAGTGTAAAAGAATGATCGGTGAGCGCATCGGCCGTTACCAGCAGGAGTTGAAGGTGAAGCCGAAGTCTGTGGACATCGTGGAATCGGCGACCAAATGGGGAAGCTGCAGTTGGGATAAAAAGCTGACGTTTAACTACCGCTTGGCGATGGCTCCACTAGAGGTGATTGATTATGTGATCATTCATGAGTTATGCCACATCCATCATATGAATCATGATCGTTCGTTCTGGCGCCGAGTGGGCAGTATTATGCCCGACTACAAAGCCAAGGAAGATTATTTGATGCGAAATGGCCGAGCCATGACGTTGTGAAAAATAAGCGTACCACGAATGGACGTGGTGGAAGGAGTTTAAGATGTCAGAGAGTACTTCTTTTGATGTGCTGGTAGATGAATATATCGCGCAATTTCCTTCAGATGTACAGGTCAAATTACAATCATTAAGACAGATTATTCGCGATTCCGCTCCCAATGCCGTGGAGAAGATCAGTTACAAGATGCCAACATATGCAGAGCATGGGAACTTGGTTCATTTTGCAGCGTACTCCAAGCATATCGGATTTTACCCGGGTGCCAGTGGGATCGAAGCGTTTAAGGAAGAACTCTCACGGTATAAAGGAGCCAAAGGGTCAGTTCAGTTCCCACTGGATCAACCTTTGCCAGAAGAATTAATCCGCCGGATCGTGGAATTTCGAGTGCAAGTGAATGTGGAAAAGGCTCGGGAAAAGAAGCGAAAGAAGTAGTGGATAGGGGAGAACACCTATCGATCTACTAGAGCAAGGGGAGAGCACATGAACAAAGCCCTGATTGTATTGGATGTGCAATACGGGATTACATCGTTGAGAGATTTCACAGCACAGCTAGGGAAAATTGAAGCTGTTATCGCTGATTTTGAACAGCGGAATGAACCGGTCATTTACTTGAAACATGTAGACTATGATCACGAGGGGGCTTCACTTTTTTACAAGAATGCTGCGGGTCTGGAGATTGTAGTCGACACTGGGCGGCATACGATTCTGGAAAAAAGTAAACCTAACGCCTTTAGCAACCCGGGGTTGAAGAAATGGCTTCATGAACATCAAGTGGAACATGTGTTTATTGTTGGATTTAACACAGAATATTGTTGCCTGTTTACGGCAATTACTGCCGAACATGAAGGATTCAAAGTCACTCTGATCGAGGACGCAACGGGTTCGGTAAACACAGAAGAGACGTATGAAATGCCGGGATTGGACATCCAGGACTTTGTCGGTTCGATTCTGAACTGGTCCAATTGCATTGAGGTTCTATATTGGCATGAATATAAGGAATTGTATGAGGATTAACACGGTTTATATATGAATTCAAAGATTTGAGTATGGTATAATTAGAGCAGATTAGACGTAAAATGCAAAGAGAGCCGTGCGGGTAACACGACTCTCTGAGCAATAGCCGCTTTTAAGGGCGGTGGGCTTCGCTTAGAAAGATGATCATAAATAGACCGCATTCCTTGCTATGTGGGGCGGTCTATTTGCGTCTATCGGACAGAATGGCAACGATGAGCGTACCGAAGGTAAGCATCAGCATGTAAGAAGCTATGGCGTCAGAATCTGTGTATATGTAACTCGCTCATTAGCTGCAGGGCATCCCGAAACCCTTGTAAATAAATCTCTCTTTCCAGAAGTGTTTGCATAGAGAGTTGAGTATCTTCATATAAAAAAATGGTCTGATTCAGATGTTCAGGTAAAGCTTGGCGAATGGTATGAAAATAATGATCAGATTCTTCAGATAGTTGGGTATAATCAGGCTGCGTGTGAGACAAATTGTTGTATAATAACTCTAAGCGCGTTCGGATTAACGGTTCTGCCAAAGATTCAAGAGATTCTATCATTTTTGCACACCTCTTTTAGGGAAATGTATAGATATTGAGCTTATATATGAACACTACAGTGTACATTATATTTCTTTGAATATACACTTTGTGGTGTGCTTTGTCAACACTACAGTATGCATTATAGTTTGGAGGAGAACATGTATGATTAAGATTCATTTATCTCGAATTATGGGAGAGAAAAGAATTAACATTGCTGATTTATCCCGACTAACCGGATTACATAGAAATGGGATTGCCAAATTATATAATGAGGAAACAGATGGTGTGAAGTTTGATACGCTGAATCGAATATGCGAGGCTTTGGATTGTGAGATCCAAGATATTATTGAGTTTATTAAGGACGAAAAGTGATCTTCAACGATTAGCTTAAAGTCCTATACTCTTTTTAAAAATGGCTATGTTAAATTCTAATTTGTGACCATAAGAAAACCGCCTTTGTGAAAAGGCGGTTAATTTGAGCTAACGTCTACCGTTAGCGTAAACACCTTAAGTGACAAGGTCATCTTACCGTCTGGTAAACGAGACCTATGGCTCCAGAATCAAAGGTCTTATTTCCGATTAGCTTAAGATTGATCTTCTCCTTGAGGCCTTGGAATAATGGCAATCCCTTACCGATTAGTACGGGAGAAACCGTAATTTTATACTCATCAATTAAATCAAGCTGCATAAGGTGGTGTGCGAACCTAGGACTGCCGAGGATGACCATATCCTTGCCTGGCTGCTGTTTAAGGTTATTGATCTCTTCTTCGATATCTTCTTTCACGAGTCTTGCATTATTCCATTCAACGGTCTCCAGCGTCGTGGAAAAAACAATTTTGGCTGTTTTTTCGATCCACTCGGCATGATCCCGTTCATGTTGCGAAGCTGATGGGTTCGAAGGCACAGATGGCCAGTAACTGTGCATCATCTGATAAGTCCCACGCCCCCAAATGACAGTGTCGGCAGTACTCAGAATTTCTTTCGCGTGCTTCTCCAAATCAGCATCGTAGGCAACCCAGCCAATGTCCATTTCACCATTCGGCCCTTCTACAAAACCGTCAAGCGATGCGTGAAGAAATAGAACGAGTTTTCTCATTTTCAGTTCTCCTTTGTGCATGAGGGATATCTAACTTTACAGTTACTACATTTTGCCCTAATTCAACTTGGGTTGATTCTTATGGATTGCTAATCCCAAACCTGCCCGTTAGCTTAACGAGAAGAAGCAGAAGGCCGAAGCTTTATGTTCATGTCGGTGACAGTAAACAGGCACGATTCGACCAACATATTTTTCTTATTCGATGAGGTATCCTCATATTCCTTGTTGTCTATATAACGGAACCCAGCCAAATATAATTTTGCGAATATTGGTTGCAAACACCATTGAAGCGCGCAATGCGGACAAACAAGCTCGGGAATGCAAAAATATGATAGCTTATCACATAAATCAATTATGACCGTTCCCTTACGCAAGGGACGGTCTTTTTTTATGCTGTTAATCATCCCTAATGAGCATTCTTAAGCATGAATCTGAATTCAGCCTTTTTTCAGGTAGAGGCATTATACTATTCCCGAATCCTGTACTGGAAAAGGAGTTTTGGCATGTCTAAGGTGATCCATAAGTCGCTTTATCTCATTCTGCTTGTTTTTGTCGGCGTGTTTATCGTTTCGTCCCTGTTTGTCCGGGCGCAGTACAACTACACCTTGTATGGGGATAATCCGATTCTGGGTATGCAGCAGTGGAGTATTTTTATCCCGGTGATTGCTTTGCTTCTGGTTTCGGGTATTGGGCTATACCGTCTTTGCCTGAGGCTGAACAAATACAGTCCAAAGGTTGTCATTCCGGTGGTGCTGCTATGTTCTCTGGCAATCCAAATCATAATTATCTTCGTGTTTCCACGAGTGCCTACGGATGATTCACAGACCGTGCTTTCACTCGCGATGAACATGCTCTACGATCAGGACTATTCATCCTTCGAAACGGGCGGATATCTGCACATGTTCCCGTTTAACTTTTCCTCCGTCTTGTATCTAAAAACATTGCTGTACCTGTTCCCGGATAATTATCTGGTGATCAAGCTGTTCAATATTTTGTTTTCAACGTTAACGACATTAATGATTTATCTCATTTATAAACAGTTAAATAATAAGTCCGCGGAACGTGATTACGGGGTTCTGATCTTTGCAGCCACGTATCTGCCATCCCTGTTCCTGAACAACTTGATCTATAACGATGTAATTGCTACGGCATTTCTAACGTCTTGTTTATATTTTTTGATTCGGTTTATACGTGAAAAGTCTTGGCAGACGATCGTCATTGCCGCCATTCTGCTCGCGATTGGCAACTACTTCCGAAGCATCGGCGTGATAGTGCTGATTGCTGCTATGTTAACCATCCTGCTGAATATGCGAAGTATTGGATTCAAGAAAGTGATTGTCTCCATCTTCGTGCTGGCTATTTTGTTTAACGTTCCAGGGTGGACTCAGAATGCGGTCTTGAAATCTTCAGGTGCTGTAAGTGAGCCTGTTGGGGAAAGTTCGGCACCGGTCTATATGTGGTTGAACATGGGTATTAATCTGGAACGATTTGGCTTCTGGGACAACATGGAGAGCTACCAGATCTATCAAAGAGAAGCCAATTATAATAAAGCTGAAAGTAAAGAACTGTACAAGCAGGAGATTGAACGCAAGCTGTCGGAAGCCAGCTTAAGTGACTTGGCCCAGATGTATTACAAAAAGATCATTTGGACCTGGACCGAAGGTACCTACCAAATGGATCGATATGGCATCGGCAACGAAAGCTCCTCGGGTATGGGAGGAGGAAGAGGTGGCGGAATTGCCGGCTCCTACAGTTATACCAATGCGGTAACAGACTTATTCAAGGGAGATTCCGTCTACCGGACGGGGGTGCTTTGGGTCGTTTATGTGATGAATTTCATGATGTACTGTTTTATTTTCATTCGCTTGGTCAGTGGAATTCGTGGAAAGCGGTATGACGAAGTCTCTTTGATTCTGGTTATTCTCGGATTTATCGGGTTCTACATTCTGTGGGAGATTAAATCGAGGTATATCTACCCCGTATATCCGCTGCTGGTTGTATTGTCGTACATGGGATTCAAAGATGCGTATAACTTCATGTTTCATAGAAAACTTGGCTGGGAACGTTCTTCCCTGAGAAAAAGGTGATCCGTATGCGGAAAAATAGTTATCTCACATCGGCTATGCTCTTGTTGTTGGCCTGTTCAGTTTTGCTCTCTGCCTGCGATGCAATTACTGCCCAGAACATTACGAATACCGGTTCTGCACAAGGTATGAATGGTGGCGGCCCGGGCATGAATGGAGGAACACAGAGGGGCGGAGGGCAAGGGATGAATGACAGAACAGGCGGTCAGGACGATATGCGGGGGATGATGAATGCCGATCTTACAGGCAGAGTGATCTCTGCCACAGGGAGTACCGTCACGATCTCGTTGCTTGAAGTGGAGGATAACTCATCCACAGATTCCAATAATGGAAATGGAAGACGATCAGGCGCCTCCAGAGGCGGAAGCATGGATATGAAAGATACGGGCATCGAAATGAAATTGAACATCAGTGAGGATGTGGATATCACGGAAGGCATGGGCGTGGGTACCCCAGGCAACAACCAAAATGCTAATTCATCCATTCAGGTGTCTGATCTGAAAGAGGGAGATGTCGTTATGGTTTGGTATAAGGAGAACACCGAGACCGTAGAGCGAATGGTTGTTACACAGTCTTGATATTCGTTGCCGATAATCATCTGATGGAGTATTATGGAAATAACTTGTTTTTCGGAAGGAGTGAGCGTCATGAAACGACGGGCTAAGATGATGCAAAGTGTGACAACAACAATTAAGGTGATTACGAACTGAATAGATCCGGCAGAGCAACGGACACATGGCGAAGCATTTGGAGTTTGCTAATGTGACGATCTGAAGTCTGCCGCCATATAGGGATATAACTGCTCATTTTTCCTGGTGTACACGAGGTTTATTTGCTTATGCAATAATCCTCGTGTACCCAGAATTTTTAAAGCCGCAGGCATAGCCTGCGGCTTTTTGCGCGCAAAAATAGGATTCGGAACTCTAATAGCGTTCTATATTAAATGACCACTAAGGAGATATGCCCATGTTAAAACTTAAATATTTATTCCATAATAACGATCTCGCCGAGATGATTTTGAAAAACTGGAGTTATGATCCGGAGTCACTGGACATGTTCCAGTATTATCGTATATCCTCCAATGCCGTGTATCCGTTCAGGGATCAGGGAAAGGTTCACTTGCTTCGTTTTGCCCCTGTAGAGGAGAAAAATCAAACCAATCTTGCAGCGGAGCTAGAGTTCCTGTCCTATCTTAAACTAAACCAATATGGTGCCATGGAAGCTGTACCTTCCCATGCAGGAAAAGAGCTGGTAGAGGCTCATACGCCTTGGGGAATGTATTATGCCTCCGTATTCAAACGAGTTCCCGGTAACCAGATGGGCAGTATCGATTTAAATGACCAGATCGTGTATAGCTTTGGTGAGGCATTGGGTAAGCTGCATGGTTTATCCCGCGAATACAGACCCAAACAGGCGACACGCTGGACTTATACCGATGTACTGGATTGGATTAAGGACGTGCTGGATGAGTTTCCTGGCGAGACTGCAGCGCTCAATGAGGTAGAAGTTCTCCGGGATTGTTTTGCAGATTGGCCCGTTACCCAGCAGAACTTCGGGTTAATTCATTATGATTTTGAACTGGATAATGTCTTCTATGACGAGGAGAGTCATTCCTGTTACGCCATTGACTTCGATGACGCCATGTACCACTGGTACGCAATGGATGTGGAGCAGACTCTGGATAGTTTACGGGATGAAATTCAGCCAGATGAATGGGAACAGAAGAAGCGAATATTCTTGCAAGGGTATTGGAAGGAAGCAGGAGACGCCTATGATATGGAGTCGATGTTCCCGGCATGTCGTCGCTTTGCCAATCTGTACGGTTATGTACGTGTGCTTCGATCTGGGGCAGAACAATGGGCGCATGAGCCGGAATGGATGAGTGGATTAAGAGCAAGGCTGGATAAAGCGATGGCAGTAAAAGCAAAACAGTTTGGTCAGCAGCAGCCCCTCCAACTACCGACCAATTGATCCTCATTAATTTTCCAGCAAAGATGATTAGGGTTAGATCAGGCCTCTGCATAAGCACAACGAAATAATGATTGATTTTTTATTCGTCTCCATTGTAACATTAGATTAAGCGCTATACCTTTTATTAGAACATCAATGTTGGATTACATGGTCAAGTGGAAACCGGCAAGTCGTTTCACCAATTGAATGAAGAGGACGGTCATAACGAACATGGACGACAAAAAGTTAATTATCTTTTTTGACAGCGGCGATACCATCGTTGATGAATCGACCGAGATTCGGGACGAAGAAGGAATTGTTCTGAGTGCGGATCTGATTCCGGGTGCGGATATCACGATTCAAAAGCTTCATGAAAAAGGGTACACGCTGGCCTTGGTTGCTGACGGCGATGCACAATCCTTCAAGAACGTATTTAAGCAGCATGGACTTCATGATTATTTTAGCGCAATGATTATTTCGGAGAATATTAAAGCCAGCAAGCCAAGCCCGCGGATGTTCAAGGCAGCAATTGGTGCCCTTGATTTGTCGGAAGGGGATTTTTCAAGAACAGTGATGATTGGCAATAACCTAAGCCGTGATATGAAGGGAGCCAACGCACTAGGCATCACCAGTATCTTTCAGAGCTGGACGCCGCGTTATCCCCATGAGCCGGTGGATGAAACAGAACGTCCGACTCACACAGTCGGTGAACCGCTGGAGCTGATTGAACTTATTGAACGACTAAATGCCGAAGTCAAATAAATAAATGTTTGCTTGCATGCCCTTGAGCAGAAGGATTGAATGTCATTCTACCTTCTGCTCAAGGGCTATTTTTACTTTTTTACATGAGAAAATGATAGAATGATCGTAAAAACCGGAACTGGGGTAGGTGTTCACATGGAAGAACCACATCGGAAGCCGTTGTTGTACTTGCAAACTGCCGATTTGGTGATGGAAGAAATCCGTAACCGGAAATTGCAGCCACATGATCCCGTGCCTTCAGAAGGTGAGCTCGCCAAACTGTATTCTGTCAGCCGTATGACAGCCAAGCTTGCGCTGCAAATTTTGGAGAAACAAGGTATTGTCTATCGGTTGGCGCGGCGGGGTACATTTGTGTCGGGTGATTATTTGGGCGGCCCGGGTAAGGAGTCATTATCGGGGAATGTAACTACAGACAAGAAGCTTATGAAGCGAAAAATTGCCCTGTTGTTCCCCAATATGGATGATTACGTAGCCAGAATTATAGCATCCGTCGAGCAGGAAGCACGTAAATCAGGGTGCCAGCTGCTCATTCGGATCACTACGGATAAAGAGGATGAGAGCTTCTGCTTACAAGAGTTGTACGAGGAAGGAATCGATGGAATTATTCTGTTTCCACGGGGGCGAACACGCTGCAGTGAAAAGGTGCTGGAGCTTAACCTGCTAAATTATCCATTGGTGATCATCGATCGAATCTTCCGTGAGGTCAATATTGATTGCGTCTACCATGACCATTATCAGGGTGCCTACAACTTGACGGAATATTTGATCGAAAGAGGACATCGGGAAATTGGGTATATCTCCATGCCGTTTGATGGAGTGACGAGCCGGGAGGACCGCTATAAAGGCTATGTGCAGGCCATGCTAGACTATGAACTGCCTGTTAACGGTCGCAATATTTGCCTGGATTGCGCAGAGGATTATATGCTCAACCTGAATGGAGCGAATCTCCAACTCAAGGATTTCATTCAAAGTAATCCCGCAATGACAGCCGTTGTTTGTGCGGATGATTATATCGCGACTTCTTGTCTGTACACGTCCTTATTCATCCACAAGCGGGTACCTGAGGAACTGTCTATCATTGGCTTTTCCGACATCCAGTTAGCGAGTCTACTCCCCGTTCCGCTGACTACGGCAAGACAAACAACAGAGAAGCTTGGACAGGCAGCAGTGAATTTGCTGTGCAAACGTATGGAAAATTCCCGAGAAGGAGCTTTATCCATCAAGGTAAACACAACCATCATCGAACGAAGCTCCGTACGTAATCTCAATCAATGAGGATCGATCCGGTTCCGCCATTTAAACCTTCCTTATCTCGCTTTGATGATAAGGGAGGTTTTTTTATATATCAGTGACATATATAATTTGCTATCTTATTCAAACTCAATAATGCACAATATGTTATGTTCGTTACCGTTTCATGCAAAAATATTGTAAATAATAGTAGTTATATGAAGTTTTTATAGAGAAAAATTTACACTTATATCATTGTATATGTCAATGACATATATTAGTGTGAAGGTATGCCACTTATCTTTCAAGGATGAAGGGAGGATATTCCAGAAAGCGCTACCATACATCCTGGGAAATGACCTGCAGAGCCAAAAGAAATGAACGTACGAACGTTGGCAATAAACGAAATCATTATTCGAAGAGGAGCCCGAATATGACAATCAAATCCTTGCTTGCAGCTTCGTTCTTGGCAGTATCTCTTTTCTTTCCACTGGCGCAGCCTGCGCAGGCGGCAGAGGACAATGCCGTAACGGTTTACCAGGATGGAGACTTTGGAGGCAGCTCCCAACAGTTTGGGATTGGTCAGTTCAATGTGAATCAGCTTAACGTGGTTGGCAACGACAAAATATCTTCGGTAAAGGTAGCCCCGGGATATCGATTGACCCTGTATCGAGACAAGGATTTCTCCGGTGATACCAAAACGCTGACCGTCGATGCGGGATGGCTTGATGATTTTAACGACGCGACCTCCAGTCTGAAAGTAGAGAAGATCGGAGGCCCCAATAAACCAGTTATCGCATATTCCAATTCGCCTTATGGAGGTTTTGAGCAGCAGTTTGATATTGGCAGCTATAATGTGGATGAACTGAAGGCTGGAGTAGGCAATGATGCCATCTCTGCACTTCGCGTAGCCCCAGGGTATAAGGTAACATTGTACAAAGACTACAATTTCGCTGGATACTCCAAGGTTCTGACCGCAGATGCGATCTATGTTGGCGGAGATATCAATGATTCGGTATCTAGCCTGAAGGTTGAAGCTATCTCGCCGCTCGACGCCACATCAGTTGCCGTTCCGGGTAACGATTACAGCGACACATCCAAGCGTGAAATATTGCAAACCTTTGCACCCAAGATCTGGTTTGCCCAAGGCGAAGTTTATTTTCCGTCCTCGGTAGAACATACCCTGCCTTATGTGGATCGCTATGTGAATCCAGGTTCAGGCTTATATGAATTCAAGACCAAAACGGAGTTGAATCCATATACCCTGAAACTACCGTATTTTACGGGCGATCTGGCTAATGCGCCGATCTATGCGTTTTGGGTGGAGAAGGAGTATAACAACGTCGATCTGGTATATTTCCAGTTCAGTCCCTATGATCTTGGGAAAACGGTGTTTGGCACGGAAGTGGGAGATCATGTCGGAGACTGGGAGCGGGTCACGGTCAGATTGGCAAAGTTCACCGATCAGAACAGTAACTATGTGAAGCCGGTTCAAGTTTACTATGGCGCGCATTCTTTCGGTACAATCTACTCCTGGGATGAAGTGGACAAAGTAAACAATACACATCCTGTCGCTTATTCCGCGTTTGGTTCCCATGGGATGTGGAAAGATCCTGGCAATCATGTCTATCAGGAACTTGTCGTGACCCAGTTGATTGATGTAACGAATCAGGGAACGGCATGGGATACCTGGAACAATATCCAGGCTTTTCAGTATTATCCGAATACCCGAACAGGCAACGGTCTGGGAAATGCCTGGCCTTCATGGCTGGACAGGGATTACAGCAATCTGAACAGCTTATCTGTCTATAAATTCGGAAATCCGTCCCAAGGCTCCTTCTTTGGTCAGCCTCTACTTGCAGGAGGACCAACAGGACCGCAGGAAAAAGGCGCATTAACGAATGATGTTATTTTAGATTAGGCGATGATTAACGAGGGGACTCGCTTTCACATGAAGCGGGTCTCCCATGCTTATTGTTCAAATAAACAGTATTAACTGTGAATCTAACAACGGAGGCTCAGACAACGATGACTAACCGTAAAAAAGTACATGTTGTTTTTAAAACTCACCTGGATATCGGATTTACGCACTTGGCGGAAAACGTCGTAAAGCAGTACATGGAAGAGTATGTACCCAAAGCTATCGCACTGTCCGCGCAGTTGGAAGCAGAGGGAGGACGAGAGCAATTCATATGGACTACGGGTTCCTGGCTGATCCGTCATTATCTGAATCATGCGTCCGAAGAGGGAAAACAGGCCATGGAACAAGCGATCCACAAAGGTCATATCGTATGGCATGGATTACCGTTCACGACGCACACCGAGCTGATGGACCCCTCATTATTTCGCTACGGATTGTCCATCGGATTGGAGCTGGATAAACAATTTGGCAAAACGACCATTGCAGCAAAAATGACCGATGTACCCGGGCATACCCTGTCCATGGTGCCTTTGATGAATGAAGCGGGTCTCCGGTATATGCATCTTGGGGTTAATCCAGCTTCCATGCGCCCGGATGTGCCTAAACTGTTCAGATGGCAGGCAGCGGATGGCAGTGAGATCATTGTCAATTATGCGGACACCTACGGAGAGGCAGTCGAAATTGAAGGTATCGATGATATCTTGTTGTTTACCCATACGGGCGACAATTGCGGACCGCCAAGCGCAGAAGAGATTCGTGAACAATTCCAGCATATCCAGGAAAGATACCCCGATGCAGAGATTATGGCTTCGTCTCTTGATGCATTTGCAGTGCACCTTGATCAGGTTCGGGACCAATTACCTGTTGTACGTGAAGAGCTCGGGGATACTTGGATTCACGGAGGCGGTACTGACCCGCTTAAAATAGCCCGATTCCGCCAGTTGCAGCGGTTAAGAGACAAATGGCTTACCGATGGCCGAATCGATCCGGCAAGCGCTGAATATAAAGGCATGAGTGATGCCATGTTGCTGGTTGTGGAGCATACGTGGGGGCTTGATGTGAAGAAATGGCTTCCAGATTTCCGGAATTATGCCAAGCCTGACTTCAACCGGGCGCGGGAAATGAACGACGTCGATGTGGAGGATATTCCTGCAAAATTTCAATATATCGGTGCATTCGCCATGGACGAGTTCGACAGTCATTCCAGCGGACTATTCTCTTCAGAGACGAGCCGCCGTACCTATTCCATGATAGAGAGCTCTTGGGCGGAACAGCGGGGATATTTGGACACGGCTGTGGCGTTCCTGAGTGATGATAAACAGAAGGAAGCGAAGCAAGCTTTTGAACAACTAAATCCAGTTAAAAGTGTATCTTCCGGTACTGTATCTGCGGCATGTCATCAAGTTTATAGTAGTGGCGGATATCAGCTGGCCTTCAATAACAATGGTGCACTGATTCAGCTGACGGACGAGAAGGAAAAGAATTGGGTGGACGCGAAGCATCCGTTCGGAGCCTATGCCTATGAAACCTTCGGGACGCAGGATTACGACAGGTATTTCCGTACCTATATGCAGAACCTGCCTGTGACCCATCCTTGGGCGGATGCCGATTTCAGCAAGCCTGGCTTTGAATTTGTGCGCCCGCTGCCAAGCCATCAGGTGTACTTGCCAATCGTGACCGATATGCACAAGTCAGGCAATGCTAATGGTGATACGTATGGGTTCCGGTTGTCCATGCCAACAGAAAGTCATGAATTGTACGGAGCACCCAAGGAACTGGAGCTGGTATATACGTTTTCACAGGCAGGAGTGGTAGAGGTTAGTTTGCAATGGTTTGGAAAAGAAGCGAATCGTCTTCCAGAGGCCAGTTGGTTTGGATGCGGACTTAAGGTGGATAACCCCAATCTGTGGATGATGGACAAGCTTGGAGGACGAATCTCTCCGTTGAATGTTGTAAAAGACGGCAACCGTAATCTACATGCTGTAGACAAGGGAGTATTCTATGAGGGCACAGATGGCCAGGCCTCTATTGAAGCACTGGATTCCGCTTTGGTCGCACCTGGACAGAGAAGACTGCTGCAATTCGACAACTCGTTTGTTTCGCTTGAATCCGGGTGGCAGTTTAATCTGCATAACAATATCTGGGGTACCAATTTCCCAATGTGGTTCGGCGAGGATGCCAAATTCCGCTTTCGATTAAATACAGCTGCAAACCGCAAATAAGAGAAGTTCATGTAGAATTTTACCAAAAATTGATGATCGGATAATAATCCTAGTACAATTGGAACCTATACTTGGATTTATGAGTGAGGGTGTTGTTTGAGTAGATCAGAACTGTTCGGAACTATTCCTGAAATGAATTTGAAAAAACAGAATTTTTTTGTGAAATCCCTATTGCTTGAACGTAGTCATCCATGTATTATATACAAATAAAGCGTTTACATTTTCTTATATGTCAATTAAACCGGTTTAATTATATGAGATGTTTTCCCGATTGAGAACCTCTATTGCATAAAAATTAAACCGGTTTAATTGTATCTACATATGTACATAAAGGGTTTATTTCGTTAGGGAGGTGAGCGCCAACCAGAGCATATTTAGGCAAGTTAATGGCAAATCCAAACGTGGAGGGGTTTAGCTTGAAAAGGAAAAGCAACTTGTTAATTGTTCTTGTCCTAATCACGACAATACTGGGGGGATGCTCCGCATCTTCGTCTAACAACGAAAATGAGGAATCAACAGTGAAAGAACCTGTTGTTACGGACAACAGTGCCAAAGAAGCCCCGATGCTGACAAAGCTTGTCGATGAAGGTAAATTGCCTGCCCTGGCTGAGCGCCTGCCGGCTTCCAAAGACATTATGGTTGAAGAGGTCGTCGAGGAAATCGGGCAATATGGTGGAGATTGGAACATGCCTTGGACTGGTGTTCCTGATAAGTGGGGGATAGGCCAACCGACAGAGGAAGCGCTGTTCCGTTTTAACAAGGAAGGAAACAAGGTTGAGCCAAACGTAGCCAAGAGCTATGAAGTGAATGATGATTCCACCGTGTTTACCATCCATTTGCGAGAAGGCATGAAATGGTCTGACGGTGTTCCTTTCACTGCGGATGACGTTCTCTTTTATTGGGAGCATATGTTGACCAAAGAGACCTTTGGCAAAAAGATCTATGACGCTTATTATTCCGTTGACCCTGTTACCGGGGATAGAGCGTTGGCTGAAGTGAAGAAGGTGGATGACTACACGTTTACCGTAACTCACAAATATCCAAGTGTGCTCTTCCTGGAACGTGTGGCCATCGATAACAAATGGTTCTTCGCTCCTGCACACTTTCACAAAACCATCCTTCCTGAGTTCGTTGGGGATGCCAAAACACTGGAGATTACGAAGCAGTGGGGCTATGAAGATCCCAAAGTATTCTTGATGGAAACCGGGTATACGGATTGGCTGCATTACCAGATTCCTACACTCCGAGCATGGGTGCCAACCAATGATCCTAACGGCGATCAGTTTGTCATGGAGCGCAACCCGTACTACTGGAAAACAGATAAAGAAGGCAAACAGCTTCCGTATATTAACCGGATTGTAGCGACCAAGATTCAAGATCCGAGCCAAAAGGTACTTGGAACGCTTGCCGGTGATTACAACCTCGTGATCTTTGATTCCAAAGACTTCACGGTACTGAAAGAGAATGAGAAAAAAGGTGACTACCGTATTATCCCTTGGACACAACCAGCTTGGTCCAGCGCGGGAGTACAGTTAAACCAGACTACGGAAGATCCGAATCTCCGCAAACTGTTCCAGGACATCAAGTTCAGGGAAGCACTCTCCATTGGGGTGGATCGTAACCAGGTGTCTGAGATTGTCACCAGTGGACTGGGAGAGCCGATTCAAGCTTCCGTACCGGAAGGCGTAATGGGCTATCAGGAAGGGTGGGCCCAGCAGTGGGCGGAATACGATCCTGAACGCGCTAACCAAATTCTTGACGAGTTAGGTTTGAACAAGCGGGATAAAGACAACTTCCGTCTGAACCCTGACGGATCCGAGTTGACTCTTACCGTGATTGAGAATACGACCGATACAGCACCATTCCTTGAATTGCTTAAGAAATACTACGAGGATATGGGGCTGCGAACGAACCTGAAAGTGGTTGACGGAGGCACTCATTTTGATATGAAATATGCCAACAAGATTCCGATGACTACCGAGAATATTTCTGTCGTCAACGTAGCCTTCCGACCGGATACAATGGTTCCGCTCCGTGTTATCACACCATGGTTCGGCCATTACGGCTTATACAGCCAATCTGGCGGCAAGGAAGGTGTCAAGCCTGAAGGGGATGTCGCTAAGATCCTTGAGTATTGGGAAAAAGTGAAAGCAAGCAAGACACTGGATGAAATCAATCAGTATAGCAATGAGATTGTGAAACTGCACCAGAAGAATCAATGGGTAATCGGATATGCGGGACCAACTCCGGTGCTGATTACAGCCTCGAATAAAATTCATAACATCCCTACGGATCTCATCTGGTCCGATGAGTATCGCTCGCTGGGTCAAGGCCATCCGGCACAATTTTTCATCAAGCAATAGCTGGTGAAGCATTCAGGTAAACAATAGTGAGGAGGGGCTTATCCTTGCTATTGTTTCCTTTTGTATCATTCACGAGGTGCAGAGGAGAGGAATAGATGTTTGAATACATTTTAAAACGAATCCTGTTGGCCATTCCTGTTGTTGTTGTGATCTCCTTTATCGTCTTCTACATTATTCAATTGCCACCTGGCGATTACGTATCCTCCTACTCGGCCAAGATGTCCGCTTCCGGCGATATCATGACCCAGGCTGAGATGGATGACATGCGGGCGAATCTGGGGCTCGACCGGCCAATCTATGAACAATATTTCGTCTGGGTAAAGAAAATCATTCTGCATGGCGACTTTGGTTTCTCGTTCAACTATAACAAACCGGTGATGGCGGTGATTCAGCAGTATATGGGACTGACTCTGGTCGTCTCGCTGGTGACAATGGCCTTCCATTATATAATCGCGATTCCGGTTGGGATCTATACGGCGGTAAAGCAGTATTCTGCGGGCGATTATTTTTTCTCCGGCCTGAGCTTTATCGGAATGGCAACGCCCAACTTTTTGTTAGCCATTATTCTCATGTTCTTTTCCTATAAGTGGTTCGGTAATCCATTGCTCGGCTTATTCTCCAACGAATACGTGAATGCGCCGTGGTCCATGGACAAGGTAAAAGACTTAATGCAGCATATGGTGATTCCGGTTATTGTTATCGGACTTTCGGGTACTGCGGATTTGATTCGGATCATGCGGGGACAAATGCTAGACGAGTTGAACAAACCGAATGTCATTACAGCCCGCGCCAAGGGCTTATCAGAGATGCAAATCCTGTTCAAGTATCCGACACGTGCAGCCTTGAATCCTATTGTGAGTACCTTTGGCTGGTCACTGTCCTCCATCTTTACCGGCGCTACCATTACAGCAATCGTATTGAACCTGCCGATTCAAGGTCCAGTCATGCATAATGCATTGCTCGGTCAGGACATGTATCTTGCTGGAACCTTTTTATTGATCATGGCTTTGCTGACGGTTCTCGGAACACTGATTTCCGATATTTTGCTGGCTTGGCTTGATCCCAAAATACGTACAGAGTTCAGAGGATCCTAATTATGAGACCACTACCGTTATTTAAAGGTCAAAGGCCGGAAGTCCCCGTTACAACAGCACCCAAAGATACTGTATACAGCTCGCAGTGGAGGCTGATATACCAGAAATTCAAGAAACACAAGTTGGCCCGGATCAGCATGTACATTCTGGGCGCATTTTACATCATTGCGCTGTTTGCACAGTTTATCGCGCCGTATGGGCTGCAAAGCTATGACAGCAAATATGTTAATGCACCGCCAATGGGACTTCGATTTGTCGATGCTGAAGGCAAGTATCATATCAAGCCGTTTGTATATGAATTGAAGAGCGAGCGTGACCCCGAAACATTGCGTAAAATGTTTGTCCCGGATACCGAAAAAAAGCATTTCTTCAAGTTCTTTGTGAAGGGAGAAGAATATAAGTTTCTTGGCCTGATCCCCATGTCAACGCATTTGTTCGCTGTAGATGAGCCAGGGCGGATATTCCTGTTGGGTACGGACGGTATGGGTCGTGACCTGTTCTCCCGGATCGTGTTGGGCAGTCAAATTTCACTGAGCATTCCGCTGGTCGGCGTAGGCATTAGCTTTATCCTGGGCTTAATTATTGGAGGCATCTCTGGTTATTTCGGCGGCTGGATTGATTCCTTAATTCAGCGCATTATCGAAATCATCCGTTCCTTTCCGACGCTGCCGTTGTGGATGGCATTGTCCGCTGCAATTCCGCCACGTATTCCGGTAGTGACGATGTATTTATACATCGTTATCATCTTCGCTTTTATTGGCTGGACGGATCTGGCACGGGTGGTCAGAGGCAAGTTCATTTCGTTGAAGAATGAAGATTATGTAATAGCTGCAAAGATCGCTGGTGTAGGGGACGCAAAGATTATTGTCAAACACCTGCTGCCAGGCTTCATGAGTTATTTGGTCGTGGCAACAACCTTGGCGATTCCGAGCATGATTCTGGGTGAGACGGCTATGAGCTTTCTCGGTCTTGGCGTACGTTCGCCGGCAACCAGTTGGGGTGTGCTGCTTCAGGAGGCGCAAAAAATTGAAAATGTGGCCCTTTATCCATGGAAGCTCATTCCGCTCGCTTTTGTCATTCTGACTGTATTGACCTATAACTTCATCGGCGATGGCTTGCGAGACGCGGCTGATCCGTACAAAAAATAATTGTCAAAATACTAGGCAAGCGAGGGGATAGCATGGCAACTCAAGCTGTTGATAAGGAGCAACCTTTACTGTCCGTTCAAGACCTGAAGATTCGGATTCAGATGGAAAATGGCGTCATGAATGCCGTGGATGGAGTCGACTTCAATATATACAAAGGCAAAACCCTTGGGCTGGTAGGGGAATCGGGCTGCGGCAAAAGCCTGACAAGTCGATCGATCATCAGCATCAATCCCAAGGAATGTGAAACGAGTGGAACAATCACTTACAATTCCGACTCGGAATCGACTCTCCATGGTCTGAACCTTTTGTCTCTTAAGCCGACGGGCAAGCAGATCCGTTCCATCCGCGGCCGCAAAATCTCGATGATTTTTCAGGAGCCGATGACGGCCTTCTCACCGATGTATACCATTGGGAATCAAATCATGGAAGCGATTCGAATTCATCAGACGAGGAACAAGAAAGAGGCCAAAAACATCGCGTTAGAGATGCTAAGCAAAGTCGGGATTTCCGATCAGGCCAAGCGTTTCGATCAATATCCGCATGAATTCTCGGGAGGTATGCGTCAGCGGGCGATGATCTCCATGGCATTGTCCTGTAACCCCGAAATTTTGATTGCGGATGAGCCCACGACGGCGCTCGATGTGACTATTCAGGCTCAGGTATTGGAACTTATGAAAAGCCTGCAGGCGGAATTTGGCATGGCCATTCTGCTGGTGACCCATGATCTGGGTATTATCGCCGAGATGTGTGATGAGGTTGCGGTGATGTACCTCGGGAGAATTGTTGAGCAGGCTCCAATGAGGGAAATCTTCAACAATCCGAAGCATCCCTACACGAAAGGGTTACTTAAATCGATGCCCAGACTGGGAGGGAATAAAAGCAAACGGCTGGATTCCATCGAAGGTTCTGTTCCGATGCCGATCAACATGCCTCCAATGTGCGGATTCTATGATCGCTGCAAGGACAGGATTGAAGGTGTATGTAATCAACAAGCTGTGCCGAAAACCGCGATTTCCGACCAGCATATGGTCAGATGTTTCTTGTACGCGGACCAGAGAGAAGGAGAAGTATAATGACCAAACCCATTCTTGAAGTCCTAAATCTGAACAAAAGCTTTCAGGTCAAATCCAAAAAAGCCCTGTTCAAAAAGCCAAAACCCGTTCATATTCTGAACGAAATTTCATTTGAACTCCTTGAAGGGGAGACGCTCAGTATTGTCGGGGAATCCGGATGTGGAAAAACAACGCTCGGACGCTGTATCGTTAGAGGTGTGGATGCTTCTTCAGGCAGTGTAGTCTATCATGCGGAAGATGGAAAAGAAGTGAATTACCTAAACTTGAGGGGCAAAGAGATCAAGGCATATCGCAAGGACATCCAGATGATTTTTCAAGACCCGTATTCCTCACTCAGCCCCCGAATGAGCGTATTCGATATTATCGCTGAACCGCTGATTGCGAACTTTAAGCTGAGCAGGGCTGAAGTGGAGACGAAGGTGATGGAAATTGCTGAGAAAACAGGTCTGAATGTGAGTTACCTGAAACGTTACCCACATGCATTTTCGGGGGGACAGCGGCAGCGGATAGCCATTGCGCGTGCGCTGATTACACAACCCAGACTGATTGTCTGTGATGAAGCGGTCTCTGCTCTGGATGTATCGATTCAGGCTCAGATTATCAATCTGCTCAAAGATTTGCAGGAGCAATTCAAGATCACATATATCTTCATCTCGCATGATCTTTCCATCGTACAGAACATTTCCGACCGAGTAGCTGTTATGCATCTGGGCAGAATTGTGGAACTGGCAACAACGGAATCATTGTTCTCGAATCCTCAGCATCCCTATACGGAGGCGCTAATGTCAGCCGTGCCCCAACCGAATCCGGATTTTAAAAAAGAACGAATTATACTGGAGGGGGAAGTGCCGAATCCGGCCAATCCACCAAGCGGCTGTCATTTTCATCCCCGATGCTCGTATAAGACGGATAAATGCATCCAGCACGTTCCTGAACTCCGTGAAGTAGGATATAATCATTTTGCTGCCTGTCATTATGCAGAGCAGCTTCAGCTTCGCGGCGTTCCAATCGAGACTGAGGATGAGATTCAATCCAGGACATCCTAACCAACGACATGAACCTGACGATACCATCAGTCATCTTTGAACTCGCGAGGACGAAATCGAACTAGTGTTGAGGAGAGGTTGTTCCTAATGGCAAAGATTGATGATGTAGCCCGTCTGGCGGGTGTATCCAAGGGAACGGTATCCAACGTATTCAGCCAGAAAAGGCCGACGAGCAAAAAGGTAACCGAGAAAGTGATGCAAATCTCGAAGGAATTGAATTACGTGCCGAATCATATTGCAAGAAGCTTGGTCACCAAGAAAACAATGGCGATCGGGCTTACGATTCCGCACGGCAAATTCTTTTTCAGCGTGTTCCATAATCAGTTTATCAATGGTGTGATTCTGGAAGCTTCCAATTACGGATATCGGGTGCTTCTGGACATGATTGCTGCCGAAGAGGTGAAGACACCTTCGCTTGCGAGCTATCCTATTGATGGGGCCATTGTGCTGGGACCTACAGAAGAGGATGACCGGATCAATTTGCTGTATCAGCATGAAATTCCGTTCGTCACGATCGGCAAAATTATTAACAAGGGACTCCAGGGTGTTTCTACCGTCAATAACGATAATAAACAGGTTATCCGCGATATTTGCGATTATTTGCTTGGACTGGGGCATCGGAACATCATGTTTCTGAACGCTGGGGAGCAGATGACTGTTTCCATTGAACGTACGGAAGAATTCATCCGTGTGCTGCAGGAGCATGGTGTGATGGTCCAGCCCGGAATGATTCATTATAAACCGGGTATTCATTCAGACAAGTATATTAAATACGGTTATGATGAGACACTTCATAATGTGAAGAACCACACGGAGAGGGTTACGGCCATTATCGCAGACGACGACCGTACTGCATTTAGCGCCCTTAATGCCATCAACGACGCGGGTCTTCGTGTGCCAGAAGATATCTCTTTGTTTGTAATCTGCGGTGATCAATCCATGATGCACCAGGTAAGGCCTTCTTTGACGGGAATGGATCTGCAACCATCTGAGCTGGGTGTTCAGTCGGTAAGGCTGCTCATGAATAAGCTAGGTATTTTGGAAGGAACGTATGAGAATAACAGGATCGTGCCTAGCAAAATAATAGAGAGAAACTCTTGTTCCTCGATCAAGAATTAGCAAGAATGAGTTTCGGATGTAGTGAGGTTAAATATGATAACGTTTACATCCTGGATGGGCAATTCTGTACCTTTTGAATATTATGTTCGAATTCTGATCAGTGCTGTGCTCGGGCTGTTAATCGGATTCGATCGGACTCATAAGAACAAACCGGCGGGCGTAAAGACGTATACATTTGTCACGGTCGCTTCTGCACTGATTACAATCGTATCCATTGAGAGCGTTGAAGTGTACGGACAACTGCACAACCGAACGATGATGGATCCGATGCGTCTGGCGGCTCAAATCGTCTCTGGCCTTGGTTTTCTCGGAGCAGGGCTCATTATGAAGGCCGGATTTGAAGTGAAAGGTTTGACATCTGCAGCCATGATTCTATTTGCAGGTGGGGTCGGTATTGGCACGGGCGCCGGCTTCTACGGAATTGTGACCTTTTCGATGGCGGTGGCTTTCTTTTTCATCCGGGTTGGGGGTTGGATTGAGAAGTGGGAGCACAAGAAGCTGGTGGCAAAGGAAGAAAAGAAGGATTTGAGTGCTTAAATGGTTGAGTATTTTCTACAAACGAATAAGCGTATTCGATGGTAAGTTTTGAATACGCTTATTTTATTCAAATAGCGAAGAATGCATAGTTATCTCTATCCATCCTTATTAGAACACTAATTTATAAATTACATACCCTATGACCAATAATATAATGAGGATTCCGGTGCCTTTCCATCCCAAACCGCCAACTAAATCTGCGAAGCTTCCAAATTGAGCACGATTTATGCTATCACCGAACGTACCCATAGGGTTTCCCTTTAATTCTTCTTGTCTCAAACGTTCTCTTTTTTCTTCGGGTGTTTCTTCTCGAAAATCCATATAACCACCCCTGAAATTTGATTTTTTTGGTGAACTGAACCTATATTCAAAAAGAGCACAGGTGGTCCGAAGTAAGTCAGGAACGCTTTGTGCTCTTTGCTGTATTCAAATGATGTAGAAGTTATGGTTCGATGCTTAGATCGAAATCAGGCTCACACATATAGTCGATCGGGTAGAGATCATCCCGCGCGGAGATTAATGCACGAAGGTGCAAGTAACGATTATGGGGTTGCACCACAACACCACCGACAGAATAGGGGACAAGTTCAGTTACGACGAAAACATCCTCTGCATTATTACATTTGAAGATTACGTTGTTCGGATTACACACTTCCTCCATATAACTGTAGGTCATGACATGGAAGGAATGACCTTTCCAATTCGTCTTAATCACTTTATAGGACTGTGTCCGTACAAGATCAAGGTAACGATCCAGTGCAAAGGTATGCTCGAACTGGGTGATATACCCCTTTTTATCCACATCAATCGTAAATTCCACATCATAGCTTACGTGAAACTCTTCCTGGTACGTTCCCTTCATCACCTTCATCGCATCAAAGTAAGAACCGAATTCAGGATCATCCACATAGGGAATGGCAATGAGTTTAGGATCAACATGATGAGAAATCTCGCTGTTGCTGGAAACACCCATATTAAACTTGGTAGGCTGAAGGTCAATTGACCCAATCATGCTCCTGGGGAAACCGGGACTGCAACTTATTCGCATAGTCATCTCCTTCGTTGTTAGTCAATCATTAGACGAAAGAATGAAGGTAAAGTTGCACCAGAATAAGGAAATTGAGGTTGGTTATGCATGAACCCATTTCCAATCGTCTTGCTCTTTTGATACAGTATTTATAGTAAAACCCGGGAGGATATATTGTATATGGAACAATCGCTTCAGGAACTGCTGCGCAATGCGCGTGCGGAGGAGAATACCTTTTTGTACATGTTGCACGAGGAAGCGCGCATCGACCAGTTGTTATTCTGGAAGTATGTGAACAGTATTGTGGAATTGACCCGTCTTACCGCAGCCCAGCCGTTGGATCGGGAAATGGCGAGCGCCGTTAGCTTCACGTATTCCAAAATCATGGAGCATCTGCAATGGCATCATTCGGATCGGGACGTGTACGAGATCCAACAGTTTCCCTATGAATATGCAAATCTCATGGTGGATCGTCTGGGCAGAGTGGTTGATGGTTTCTTTAAGGGCATCGTGCTGGAAGAAGAGAGATTTGACGAGGAGTTCCCTAATCCGACCTCCACAGGGGAAATGGCAGAAGAGCAACCAGCCGTTTTGCAGCTGGGATATTATAAACAAAATACGAATGTGTACGCGATCGGTTTCCGAGAGGAAGATGGGACGTACCGAATTGTTTTGAACGAAGAAGAGGATAGGGAGCTTTTTGATTCCAAGCTGAGCCGCCGAGAGGTGGAGGGAACGTATCTCTTCATGGCTCCGGATGCCAGCAGTGCTCACCAATTATTTCATGAATGGGTGATGGGCAACCACACTCCATATCGTTCTGCACTTGATCTGAAAGGAGCCCATTCTATGAATGTGAAAGATAACTTGATTGAACAGCAGTCCCTAACTTTCGTAGGCATCAAAAGAACGTTCTCTTGTGTGGATGGCGAGAATTTGAGAGAGATTCCAAAGATGTGGCAGGAAGCTTTGGCGGACGGAATAGAAAATCGTTTAAACGAGTTTAATAACGGGGCCGTCTCCGGTTTGGTCGGCATTTGTATAGATCAGAGGGAATTACACAGCGATCAAATGGAATATTGGATCGCAACCTCACACTCCGGGGAAGTGCCTGAGGGTTTGTTCTCAATAGAGATTCCCGCGTCCCACTGGATGGTGTTTGAAGCCAATGAATTGGCGCCAGAAGCGATACAACGTTTGTGGAAGTATATTATGAGCGAATGGTTCGGAGCCACTCCTTACAAGCATGCGGGAATTCCGGAACTTGAGGTATACCGAGGTCAGGGTCTTCCTCCTCAAGTATGGATACCTGTTAAACCTTTGTCGTGATTTAACGGATAACAGGCCAGGTTATATCGTTATATAGATAAATATAAACTAGTACCAGAGGGTTTACTCATCATGGCTGCAGCATGTTCTATTCATTAGGAGGCTTAATATGTTATCCAATAAAGTGGTTGATTATTGTCAAAATCAGGGCTGGTGGCATGAAGATGTGCCAGCAGAGTATGAAGAAGGTTTACGTAAACTGGGTATTGATCTTGAATCTGAGTTTGCTCATTTTTATTTGCATGCTGATGATGGTCCGACATTTTACAGCAGACATCAGGAGATCTATCAGATCTGCTGGGTTATGGAAAACACCGTATATTTGGAGGACATGACGGTGGCTCAACTCACGTTGGGATTGCCAGAAGCCTACATACCGCTGGACAGCTTTGAGGGCGAGGGTGGATTCTTTTATAACCGCCAAACGGGAGATGTGGCTCTGGTGGAGCTTGGTGAATCGATCGAACGTTTCCTGAGCGGTGAAAGTAAACCGCAGTGGGCGAGCTTCAATAACTTTCTGGAATGGTATTTCGAACTGGAGAAGGAGGTTACGGAGTGAAAGATTTGACGCCGGAGCATCCCGAACTGGAGAGACAAATTATCGAAACGGTAGAAGCAGGCAATGTTCTCGATGAAATGCAGCAGCATGAGCAGGCCCTGATCTATTATGATCAGGCTTGGTGGATGTTGCCCGAGCCGAAGACCGACTGGGAAATAGCAAGCTGGATCGCTTCCTGTCACGTGAATGCACATATGGATCTGGCGCAGTACGCACTGGCGAAGCCGTGGGCTGAAATAGCACTGCAAACCCGAGGTTCGGATATTAACACCGGGCCGTGGATTGAACTGGGTATAGTCTGCATGAGGCTAGAGCAGCATGATGAGGCTTTTGCTAATTTGGATCTGGCGTATTCATATGGCCAGGAAAGAGCGTTTCAAGGCAGCCCGCGTGACGTTTTGCAATATTATAAGGAACAGAAGGCGAAGCGTGAACGAAACTGATTCTATTGGATTAAAAAAAAGGTACCCTGTCTGCCAGATCATTGGCTGTGGGGTACCCTTTCTTTCGACTTTATATAGATGAATGATCCTTCACCGGGTTAATCTTTCGATCCGTAAGGGAAAAATTCATCTACGAGATCCTGCGGCGATATGGACACAAAGACGTGATCTAGGTCGGTTTTGCTGGCGAAATCCACGATGTCTCCCGTATAATACCGTGGATCAATCAGGTAAATCTCAGACACGACGGTCGACAGGAAGGAGATCATCGGCACTGCGAGAGAGTCCTTGATGAACAGCACCCTGAGTCCGTTCGGTTTGTCTTTGTTCACCACATGAACGATTCCCTGATTTCCGTACAGGTACGTAAAGTACTTATCAGAGGTTAGATCATAGGTAGCTCCTTGCACATTCAGCGGATAGGTCGTAAGTAGAGCATCCTCAAAGCGTCCGTTCAATGTGGCTTCCGTCTCGCCGGTCTTGAAATAGAAGGAATAGTCCGTTTTGAACTTCGGATAAATCAGGTCAAAGTCATCGTCACCAGCAAAGTATTTCCCAGCTTTTCGACCCTGTGATCCAATGAAAATATCCTGATACGGAACCACATTATAGTTATTTAAGTCCGTGAAATAATGTTCCGGGTCCAGCGACTTGTCGTACATGCCGTCCAGATGATTCACGAGTTGGCCAAAGGCCCAGAACGCGGTCTTGATTTTCCAGTGGTGATCTGTAGTGAAAAAGAGATCCTTTGCCGGAATGCCACTTTCCAACAGACCTTCACGCAGATCCACCGTATCGATGCCATCCTGCTGGAGATTGGCCAGAAAGCCATCGGCTGTTTCGTTGTTATAATTGTAAGGAATGCCTTCCGGGAACTGCGTATACCCACGTACGTATTTGTCTGGTGTCATCACATAGGTCAGCTTCGTTTTGGGGCCCAATTGTGCTCCCAGCGCAGCAACCCGATCCGACAGTTCTTTCGTATCCGTCGGCCCTGTAGCAAAGTAGGTATAGTGCAGCTTGCCCTCCATGTCTTTTACGACCTCGAAGTTGTTCTCCTCGTTCTTCCACATGAGTGACTGCATATATCCGTACGCTTCGACGAAGCCGAATTTCTCAAAAACATGTTCATTAATGTCGTCATCCAGTTCGTGAATCAGTTCTTTGGCTTCAGAATAATGATAGTCCGCTGAAGCCAGCGTCTTTTGGATCGGCCCGAAGGACTGGATAATATTCAGAACAGAGAATGTCACGAGCACGAGAATGAAGAGGAAAGCCGTGATTCTCTTTTTGGCAAAAAAGTTGTGCATGCTTGTGCCTTCTCTCAGAAATTGAAATATATAAACGGATTGTATGTACCTTTGACCAGATACGATACACAGACCAGAAATAAAACGATGATCGTGACCGGGTACACCAGTTCCAATGGTTTGCTGAAACGTGCGCCGTCGACCATCAGTTTGTTCATTCGCGTGGCAATCGGCATACAGAACAGAATGCCCAGAATGAAGAAGAGCGCGTATTCCTTCAGGAACATCCAAGTCGTTTCGCTCCAGAATCCATTACCGTACAGTCCAAACATGTTGCCCAGATAGTTGCCAGCTTGCAGCAAATCCGGTGAACGAAAGATCACCCACCCGATGACCACAATGAACATGGCATAGAGATGCCGCAGCGGGTTGAAGCGTGTACCTTTATCAAAGTTAGAGATTTTCTCCAGCGCAATGAATGCGAAGTTAATTAATCCCCAGACTACAAATGTCCACTCCGCACCATGCCACACGCCAGTCAGTCCCCAGACGATGAGCAGATTGCGAATCATTTTATCCTTGTTAGTGACACGTGATCCTCCGAGCGGGAAATAGACATATTCCTTGAACCAGGTGCCCAGCGAGATATGCCAGCGGCGCCAAAATTCAGTGATGGACCGGGAGATGTACGGATATCTGAAGTTCTCTTCTAACTTGAACCCGAACATGAGGGCGAGACCAATCGCCATATCGGAGTATCCTGAGAAATCAAAATAAATCTGCAACGTATAGGCGATGGCTCCAAGCCATGCCAGACTTGCCGGAATATCCGAGGTGCCACCCATACTAAAGATGTGATCGGCGACAATCGCCATGCTGTTGGATAACAGCACCTTTTTACCCAGACCCACAATGAAGCGGCAGCAGCCCAGTGCGAACTTGTCCCAACTCTCCTTACGGTTGACCATCTGATCCGCAATTGTGTTATAGCGCAGAATCGGTCCGGCAACGAGCTGAGGGAAGAAGGAAATATAAAGCGCCACATAAAAGAGGTTTTTCTGCACGGCACCATGTCCACGATACACATCGATGACGTAGGAAATTCCGTGGAAGGTGAAGAACGAGATTCCTAGCGGTAACGCAATATTCGGAATATTTAATCCAAAGCCGGTATTTTCATTCATAATACGCAGTGCAAAAGCCATGTATTTAAAGACGAACAGCATACCTAGATTGACGATAAGCATCAATGTAATGATGATGTAAGCGGCATTCCGTCGTTCTCTGAACTTGTCCACAAGCAGGGCGAAAATATAGTTGAAACAGATGGAGGCCAGCATGATGAGGACAAACCACGGTTCACCCCATGCATAGAAGAACAGGCTGGCAACCAGCAGCAGCATGTTTTTGGCCGTAACCGAGAATCTCAGTATGTAATACAGCCCCAGCACAAGCGGCAGAAAATAAAATAGAAAGATTACACTGGAAAAGAGCACTGCCTTTCCTCCTTGAGGATCATATAAGGGAGCACGTTGTATCTATTGATGCAACAGGCTCAAGTAAAACAGACAGACACCCGCATCTCAGGATGCGAGTTAGTCTGCAAGGGTCGTTTACATGCGAAAAGGTCGCCGTGCCTGTCGATCATCCCGGGAACGTCGCTTTCTGGCGCCCTGGGTATTCCGTTGTCTTCTCCACATCCAGTAGAGGACGAGTCCATGGATTCCGGCAGCTATTAACAAGAGTCGAATAAACCATCCCACCGATGTTTTCATCAGTGGGTCCGCAGGACTGAGCACTTTGGTAACGTCAGATGGGTCAGGAATAGAACGTGGCGTTCCGTCTTTCTCCTGAACATTCATGGCCGAAGAGCGATCCAGCATGACGGTCTTTGTCAGATTCCATTTGTCATTCACAAGTGCACGTATGGTGGCTCGCTCAGCATCGACATCGGTATGAAGCGTCAGCAGTCCATCCGGTGTAATGGATACTCCCTGTACGGGGGTGTCGAGCTGGAATTTTACATTGGGCTTTTCTTCTGAGAAGGATTCAACACCGTATTGGACAATGGATTCCCCAGCTACAGGCTTCACCACACGTTCGTCACCAGTCATTTGCAAGGTGGTGAGCCCGTTCTCCACCACAGCTTGCTTCTTGGATAACGGCTTGATATTGCCGATGCGGAAGCTTAGCTTGGCGTTTTCGGGAGTTGTGGTTGTAATGCCCCAGCCAATGACTTTACCCAAATTCACCTGGCCTGCCGTGCTGGCCTTGTCCTGGACCATTAGGCTGGAAAAGGGGATGCGGATCTGTCCGACAAACCCCGGTTCCAACGCGATCAGGCCGGATATCGGGCGAACCAGTTCAGCCTGTCCGGTTGATTTCTCGACTACGATGACGTTTCGATCATCAGACACAGTAAGGGAGATTTTATCCGCTCGGGTCAGTACGATATTAAGAGGCAACTTTCGGTCCGATTCATTGCGGATGGAGAAGGTCAAAGCCCCATAGCCTGACCAGTCTCGATTCTGCAGCTCATAGACGTAAGCCGAATAGTATCCTTTTTTGAGCCCCTGCGTGGAGGTCTTAATCTGAATACTGCCTTTGTTATCAACGCTGGCGTCTACCTTGGCTCCGTTGTTCCATTCATGGAGTGTATTCCCACTCACCTTGAGCTGCTCTGCCTGAACAGCCTGTATGGGATACACGTTCCATAACACAACAAGACTGGCGACAAGCGTCAGTTGTTTCCACTTCTTGATCATGCTTTCTTGCCTCCGCTCTATAGATAAGCCATCTCGTTCAGTTCGTCTGGAGAGATGTTGTTCTTGCCCTGGGATGCAGGGCCTGTTTTACCCAACTGGCTATGTTCCTTATTCCACTGTTTCAGCAGAGCTTCCAAGGTTGGCATCTGATGGTTGCGAGCAATATCTCGAATATTGGTCACACGGTACAGATCGCCTCGTTTGTCACGCAGGGATTGCACCCACACGCATTCCAGTGAGATGTCTTCGCCAAGCGGAAGTTGGATCTTATTGACCAAATCATGAGACTCCATCTCCACGAGGACGAATTCATAGTTGAAATCCAGCAAGGTCACGATTCCATGATCTGGCGTTTTCAATTCGCGATTTAGCGCAATTCGAGCCAGCTTCCGGTTGGACATGAACTCACTTTGACCCCGACGTACAAAATTCAGGCGAATGTCTTCAAATGTACTAATATCCTTGTCCAGCTTCTGAGGCAGTGTAGGTTCGCGATCATAGATGATGTGCAGCAGCTGGCGCTGCTCTTGTTCCTTGATATCCTTAACCGTAAAAGCATATTTCCAACGGTTTCCGATTGAAGCGACATGTATCACCTTGCCTGTAAACTCGCTTGAATATCGATCATTCACCAGTTTAATGCCAATCTCCATATCACTTGGAATGTACTTCGGTGTATCCAGCATGACGGAAATGCCGCCTTCCGAGAGATCGTGGGTGATGCAGGAGATGGTCTCACCTTCCGTTGTGAGCGTGCAATCCACGGTAGCCATTGAGCGCTCGTGATTGCGGAACACTTTGCGTCCAGCCAGGAAGAAGATCGACATCATGATGTTGTAGAAATTAATCAACAACCAGTACAGTACAACGAGGAAACCAATCGTTCCCTGACTGAATGTCCAATGAATACAATTCACGATTCCGATAAGGGACAGTACCGCCAGAATCAGATGAGGAATCATCTGTTTAATTTGATAGTTCCGATCATCATTTTGCGCACCGTCTTTGCGGGTAACGACGAATTTATTCATCGTGATGCCCAGAGTTTCCAGAATGACGGCGGGCAGAAGGGAAGGGAACAAAATGGTCTCATATACATTGGTCCATTTGGTGGTCCGAATATTGCCTGATAACATCCGTAGACAGGTGTTGGTCAACAGATACATCGGCAACCAGAACACGAGAATCTCCAGAATGGTACATTTCACAACCAGAACGCCGAACACGGCAAACAGTATGGGTGACATGATGTACAGCAGTCGTTTTAACCCGGAGTACCAGTAGGTAATGGAAGAAATGTAGTTCAGTTTTTGCGCAAAACTAAGTCCTTTTTTGAAGAGAAGGTTCATTTTTTTACCTGTCTGGATACAACCGCGCGCCCAGCGCTGACGCTGTTTGATCAGACTTTTCAGATCACCGGGAGCAAGTCCGGAGGCCAGTACTTTATTGGTAGCGAAGCAGCGATACCCTTTGCTCTGCATTTCAATACCAGTGGCAAAATCCTCTGTAATGGAACCGGTATAGAAACCGCCGACGTCTTCCAGTGCCTGTCTGGAGAGTACAGTATTTGTTCCGCCATAGATGACGGAGTTGGATTTGTTGCGACCCACTTGTACGTCTCGATAGAAATAATCCTGTTCATTCGGTATCCGGTTCTCGGAGTACAGATTGTACTGGAACTGATCGGGATTATAGAAACTCTGTGGTGTCTGCACAAAACCAATTTTTTCTCCGGTCAGAAAATAGGGAACGCACGACGTCAGAAAATCATGTTTCGGAATCATGTCTGCATCAAAGGTGACGATTAGCGGGGAAGACGTATGCTTCATGGCATTGTTTAGGTTACCCGCCTTGGCATGTACATGCTCTGTTCGCGTAAGGTAGTTGATGCCCAGATGAGCAGCCAGTTCCCGCATCTCGGGACGATTGGAGTCATCACACAGATGGATATGTACTTTGGAGCGATCAGGATAATCCATATTCAGGCAGCCATTAATCGTTTTGAACAGAAGCGAAGTGGGTTCATTATAAGTTGCGATAAATACATCCACATCCGGATATAAGGCTTCGTCAACAACGGGAAGTTCGGGATATTCGAGCCGGGTCATATTGTAAAAATGGACGGCCAGTTCGAACATACCTATAAGTTCGACAATGAGGAGGGCAAGACCTGCGGTTACGGCGAGAGGGCCATGTCCGAAAGGAATGGTGAAAAATGTACGCCAAATGACGTAAATACAAGACATAATCACAGTAGCTGTGACAAGTATCTTGTTGCGTGTACTTAAGTAGTTCAAGTGAATACCTCTTCCTGATTTTTCTGAGTAGTGCCTATCGGAATAAAAAGAATGTGATCATTGTACTAAACGATTCTGAACAAATTCTGAAAAAAGAGATAGGACCTCGAAAAATATAGAACCATCGGTTCAATTTTCGATGGTTAATTTTGTTGTATCATAATAATTATTGTAGTTATTTGTCGAAATTTGCGCAATATGTTTATTTGTTTTTTCGCAAAGATGAAAGTGGGGCCAGATGTTATCTGAAAACACAAAAATGACGAGCCCAATGTGCAATGTCATTAAGTTAAGTAACTTAGTGATATTGCCCCAAGGACTCGTCATTTCTGTTTCAGTCTTCTGCCATTGTGATCAGCAAAAGGCATATATTCATTTCAAATTTAGTCGGAGATGTTGCGCGTATAATACTCAATAATATCCTTGCGACGGATAATACCTAGGAAGACACGGTCCACATCCACCACAGGCACAAAGTTTTGGTCTGCTGCCAGCGTCAGCATATCCTCCATTTCTGCCTTAATAAAGACACATTCATTATATACACGGTTGTCGATCTCGTGCACCTGGACCTGATCCATCGTCTCAAATGTCAGTCCGGGGGTGCTCCGCATTTTCCATAACAAATCGCCTTCGGACAGGGTGGCAACATATTTTCCATCCTGGTCAATCACGGGAATGGCGGTATAATGCTGCAATTCAAGCTGCTCGATCGCATCTTTCATGGAAGCGGAAGACTTGATATAGGCCACTTCGGCTTTGGGGAGTAAAAAATAGCTGATTTCCATCATCGGGCTCCTTTACTGTAATCTCACTCTCCTTATTTAAACATATTATGTGAGCTTTCGGCTATTTTTAATGATAAATTCGTCAGATTTGTTCCATTGTTTAATTGAGGCTGGAAATCTATAGTGTATATTAGAGGTGATATGATCATGAAATCGAAACGTAAAATTATTTATGGACTGCTTCCCATCTTATTTGCCGGTGGAATCGGAATGTACTTATACATGCAGAATAGCAAAACAGAGGAAGTAAAGCCCGAGGTAACCGCTAATCAGTACATAGAGCATTTGCAAAAGAAAGAATTCGATCAACTGTATACCTTGATGACGCCTGCTTCATTGAAAGAGTCCGGCATGAACCGTGAGCAATTTGTGGAAAAATACAACGCAATCTATTCGGGTATGGAGGTTTCTGCGATTAAGGCAGAATTGGAACCGAAAGTAAACGAAGAGACCACGGACGGCACTGGTAATGAAAATAAAAACCAAAACCAAAACCCGGATGCCTATGAAGTGGACTACAGTCTGCAGTTAACGACCTTCCTGGGGGAAGTGGACGAGACACATACACTGAAACTGGTGCGTGAAGAGCTTGAGGAGGGTGGCAAAGTCTGGCGGATCAACTGGAAGCCATCCATGATTCTGACTGACATGGTCAAGGGAAGCAAAGTTCGGGTGAGAACCCTTTTCCCGGAACGTGGAGACATTGTTGATCGTGAAGGGATGCCCCTCGCAACAAAGGGAAATATATATGAATGGGGCATCATACCTGAGAAGCTGGGAGAAAATCCGGAGGCGATGATCGCCCGGATCGCGGAGCATTACAAAGTAACAGAAGCTATGATCAACACCGCGCTTGCACAGAAATGGGTGAAGCCAGAATATTTTGTTCCGATTGCTTCGACAGAGGACTCCCGGGTGCCTACAGCATTGGCTGGTGTGCAAGTTCAATCCAAGGAAATACGATATTATCCTCTTGGTGAGGCTGCTGCTCATTTAATCGGTTATGTGCGCAAGGCCACCAAGGAAGATTTGGAGAAAGATACGGAAGGCTATTATCGTGCGGAAGATTGGATTGGCAAAGCCGGACTGGAGCAATCACTGGAGAAACAGCTTCGCGGCGAACGAGGTGGCCTGATCGAGATCACCGATGAATCTGGAAACACGCGCTCTGAGCTTATTCGCAAGGATGCAGTGGATGGACAGAATATTCAACTGACGATCAGCTCCGAGCAACAGCGTAAGTTGTATAAGACACTATCCAGTGGTGGTGACGCTGGTGCGATGGTGCTGATGAACCCAACAGATGGTAACCTGCTGGCACTGGTTAGTGCGCCTGCCTATAATCCGAACAAGATGGTTACGGGACTGACACAGGCAGAGTGGGATGCCTATTCAGCAGATGAGAAGCTTCCTTTTATCAATAGGTTTACGAATCGCTATGCACCGGGTTCAACCTTCAAAGCCATTACGGCAGCGGCAGGTCTGATGGAGAAGGTTACCACAGCTGATAAATCGCATGATATCTCTGGTCTGCAATGGCGTAAGGATGAGAGCTGGGGCGGTTACTATGTGAAGCGTGTGAAAAGTGTATCCCCGGTGAACATGGTAGATGCGCTGGTCTACTCGGACAATATTTATTTTGCGAAGGAAGCTGTTGAGATGGGCAGCGCCAAGTTCATAGATGGCATCCAGAAGTTCGGTTTTGGAGACAACTTTGGACTAGACGAACTATATTTGAAACCAAGTCAGTATGCAAACGAGGCTCATCTTGATCTGTCATCCGAGGTGCTGCTCGCTGACACATCCTATGGACAGGGAGAAATGTTGATGTCGCCAATCCATCTGGCGTCGTCCTTCACCCCTTTTATTAATGAAGGAAAAATGGTGAAGCCTGTACTGATAGAGGAAAAGGAAACCGCCGAACCGGAAGTTGTGATTACGCCTGAAGTCGCAAATACGGTGAAGGATGCCTTGGGCGAGGTCGTGACCCGATCGGGAGGAACGGCCCATTCCTTGAACTCACTTCCTGAAGGACTGGCGGCTAAGACAGGGACTGCGGAGCTGAAGGCCAAGAAGGGGGAGAAAGGACAGGAGAACGGTTTTGTCGTGGTGTTTGATACTGAATCACCATCCTTCCTTATAGCCGCGGTCATTGAACAAGTGAACGGAAGAGGCGGCAGTCATTATGTTTTGGATAAATTAAAGCCTTTCCTGGAGAAAAAGGGAGTAACGCAGTAATTGGATTGCGATTTACGATGTATCTTTAGTATTTGAAGAGCCCATCCACCATTCATGTTACTAAAATGGCGGATGGGCTTTAATTTGCCTTTATGTTATAAGATTTATTTCCGAGCAGTCAGCATAAAACGTGCCGAGTTCGTTCGAATCCCTTTATCGCAGCGATTTTGCTCAACAAACTGTTGGAAACGCTCTAAGTCGTATTCCTTCTCTCCAAAACCGGGAATGATCGGTGCATGAGTCAGCAGGAAAAGCAGATCATCAGGCGTGGCGTAATATTCTGTTGCATTATATTCGTGTGCCTCAATGTCACGAAAACCCGCTTCGCGAAGTTCACGTTTGTATCGTTCCATTAATGTGCCAGGCTGAACGCCCAGCGATTGTCCACGGTCAAAAGCCTTGGAGATATTACATTTATCATTTTCATTGACTTGTTGGGTAAGGAATACACCGCCATCAGCCAATACCCTGAATACTTCTGTAGCGCAGAAGTCGCAGTGTCTGGAGGACACCACATTAAAGAATTGATCCGGAAATGCCAGTTGTTCTGCATTCATATTTACAAAACGGACATTCGAACGGGAACCAGAGGCCTTGAGATTACGCTGGGCAGTCTCAATCATTCCCTGGGAAAGGTCGATTCCAACCAATAACAGTGCAGGATGCGCGATGGAAAGAACAGCTTCTCCACCACCTGTACCAATATCAAGTATTAGATCAGACGGTTTGGTGCAGCGTGTAACTTCCTCGTAGAAATTCCATTCGATGCCCTCTGAAGTCACTTTCAGGGAGCTGAAGTCCCAGCCATTCAATCGACCAATACGTTCGTAAAAAGTAGTATAATCCATCTTTTTCTTCATTATATGATTCCTCCAATGTGAGTTCTTGATTCTAGACAGATGTTGTGCAAAATCGTTACGATTAGATGCCGGACAGGCTCAAAAAGGGCAGACGTGTCCCATGTTAGCTGGTACGCGTTTTGACCCAGCCCAAGGACTAATTACTTCGAACGATTCGGAACGACATCCGTGTCACCTCACAGTTTGGAATATCGTTATTATAATGAATTGACAGCGTATACGCGAGATGTTATTTTGAGGTGAAATCCATTCTATTAGATTGAGGTGATCGATGGTGGCTGTTCGCGCTAAGCAGATTTTTGTTAATTTGCCCGTTAAGGATTTAAAGAGGTCCGTTGATTTTTTTACCAAAGTAGGGTTTGAGTTCAATGTGAATTTTACAGACGAGTCTACGACTTGCATGATCATTGGAGACAACATCTATGCGATGCTGCTGGTGGAGGATCGTTTTCAATCTTTTATTTCGAAAAAAATATCCAATGCAGCGGACACGGCGGAAGTCATCGTAGCCTTGTCGGTGGATAGTCGTGAACAGGTCGATCTGATTGTACAAGCTGCCCTGGATGCTGGCGCCAAGCCTTATAACGATCCTCAAGATCATGGGTTTATGTATGGGTGGAGTTTTCAGGACCCGGATGATCATCTATGGGAAGTTTCCTATATGGATCTAAGTAGCTTTCCTACGCAAGAATAGAATACATTTGTCAGTGCCTTCCTATTAACAGGGAGGCACTTTTTGCATTCATTTATCCCAGTAACATATGGTGTAATTTACCTTTTTACTATATGATAAGTGTCGATTCATGTAAAAATAGCATAGTATACATACGTTCTTTTTGATGGAGGGATCAGGGTGTATTGTCACGTATGTGGGACCAAAAGCAATCCAGGGGACAGCACATGTAGAAAGTGTAGAACGAAATTAAAAGATTCAAGCTCTACTGACGAACAGATTTGGGCAGAAACAGCGGTTGGTCTGGAAAGTGGAACAGGCAAAGCATTAGATCAGTTATCCAGACAGCATCAGTCTGCACCGAAGCAGAGCAACGTAGTACAAGGCCGAGCATTTAGCTGGATTATTCCACTGCTTCTAGCAGCGGTGATGGGGGCCTTGTTGACTTATTATTACAAGCAGGAGATGGGTATCAATGCGGAAGTAAAATCACTGCATCAACAGGCGGAGCAGGCGGCCTTGGACGGAAAATATCAAGAGGCGCTTCAACTTCTGGATTCGGCTCTTACGAAACGGCCAAACGTTGATGGACTTGTGCAGGATCGCCAAATTACAGCCAAAGCCTTCAATCTGATGAATCAGCTGAACGAAGCTGCGACGAGTTTGAAAACTGGAAAACTTGCTGCAGGTGACAAGACACTCCAGGCTGTAGCGAAAGTGTTGAAAGAGCGAGAAGAACCGGTATTTGCCAAGGTACGTACGACTCTAAACAACAACAAGGTGACACTGGCTGTCCTGAAGGTGAAGAAAGAAATCGATAGTTTGACAACCGTACAGGCACTTGCTGAGAAATTGGACACGGTATCGAAATTGAAAGGCAAGGAAGCAGAGGCGGTTCAGAAACAAATCATCGACAAGCTGGCTGGCCTTAGCTATAAGCAAGCTGAACAGCAAGTGAAGAAAAAGGATTTTACGGCTGCATTGCAAACCGTTGATCTGGGACTGTCCTACGCGCCCGAGGATAACAAACTGACAGCATATCGCGAACGGGTGCTGAGTGAGAAGAAGGCTTTTGAAAAAGCAGAAGCCGATCGAATTCAACTTGCTGAGCAACAAGCGGCAGAAGAAGACCTGAAAAACCGCACAGCAGCGGTGAGCATTGTAGAAGTAGAAGCAACGCTTGATATGTATGGCGATCTGTATATAAGCGGCTCAATCGTGAATAATGCCACTCGGCCTATCTCTTCCGTAACGGTTATGCTGGACATCTACAGCTCAGATGGGGCATATCTCGGTCAAACTTATGCGGATGTGTATCCAAGCTGGCTTGATGTAGGGGATCAAGGATTTTTTGAAACATATTATTACGGTGTGTACGAGGAAGCTGAAGTTTCTGTAGTGAACGCAACGTGGTATCTGGAATAGGAGGACAGGTTGGAATGGCCAAACGAACATGGAGTACGATTATCTCCAGTGCAATCATTATTGGAGCGGGAGCAGGAGGGGTATTCTGGATTCATCAGTATTCAGCAGATCAACTGCAGGATGGACCAAGACTGGCTGTTGTCACTACAAAGGAAACGGCAACCACAGCGTCTAAACCGTCCTCCCAGACAGCCGTGAAGAAAACACGTAAACAGATTATTGAAGAGAGTCAGAAGAAAGTAGTTACGATTGAGAGCAGCAGCGGACTGGGTTCCGGTTTTCTCTACAATGATCAGGGGGATGTGGTAACTAATGCTCACGTGGTGGAGGGCTCGAAAGAAGTAACGATTCGAACCCTGAATCATGAGGAGTATAAGGGAACCGTTATCGGGATTGGAGAAGAGACGGATATTGCTGTCGTCAGGGTGCCTGATCTGAAAAAAGTTAAACCGCTGCCTATCGCCAAATCCAAAGCGGAGACGGGAGATGAGATTCTCGCTTTGGGCAGTCCGCTGGGTCTGGAGAACACCGTAACTACAGGCATTATCAGCGGAGTTGGCCGCAGCTTCGAAATTGCCCCGTATATCTATAGTAATCTGTATCAAATCTCGGCGCCCATTACACACGGCAACAGTGGTGGCCCACTGATCAGTGCGGACACCGGTGAAGTATTGGGCATTAATTCAGCCGTTGTGGAGCAGGAAGGCGGAATCGGGTTCAGCATTCCCATCACCAGCGTATTGAAGCAGGTCCAGGCCTGGTCTGAGAAACCATCATCGTCTAAAACGGCGGTTCAGACGAGTGGCAGTCAGGGAGCGGGAGCAAACTCAGCTTCTTTGGAAGCAGAGGGACTGGTGACCGAATTTTATATGAACCTGAATCTGAATGACTATGTTACCGCCTATGCCTTGCTTGGTAGTGAGTGGCAGAGCGGTATAAGTTATGCCAAGTTCCGTGAAGGTTACATCAACACCAGTTATGTTACCATTGCCGAAGTTTCGTCCTCAGATAAGTCAAATGATGAAATAGAGGTCGCTGCGGTTATTACAGCGGATGAACGAAAAGACGGTGAATTGGTCACCACGAAATATAAAGTTACGTATCAAGTCGGTTATGAAAATGGACAACTGAAAATACTTCATGGTCAAGGAAAAAAAGTGAAATAAAGTTGTGGAGGGAGAATGGGCGCCAAGCCGATTCTCCTTTTTGATTGCTTAAGTTTGATGGTTCTGTTAAAATACAGAACGAACGTTCAGTATGCAAGAGGTGGAGTGAAACGTATGAGTATGAATAAAAAGCAAATTCAAACCGAGCAGACCAAGAAGAAACTTGCGGATGCCTCAAGAGCTCTTTTTGTGCAAAAAGGGTATAAAGCAACTTCTATTGAAGATATCGTGGCTGCGACAGGCAGCAGCAAGGGAAATATCTATTACCATTTTAAAAGTAAGGAAGGCCTCTTTCTGTATCTGATTGATGAGTGGGATCGGGAATGGGAAGAGAATTGGGCGGCCAAGGAACATCTGTATCATACTTCTACGGAGAAGATATACGGCTTGGCAGAACAATTAATCCTCGACGATATGAATCACCCGCTGACAAAGGCGGCAGATGAGTTCTTTACGGGGGAAAAGAAAGAAAATGATATTGAAGAACGAATATCTTTGATGTTTGAGCGCCATATTCAATTTAACAAACAATTGGTGGAACAGGGGATTGAGAGCGGAGAGTTCAAGGCGGACAACGCAGACAATCTTGCGCTCATTCTGGAAAGTACCATTATTGGACTTAGTCAGCTGTCGCGCGGAATGGAGCCAGAACAGGCTCTTGCCTTATACCGCCAAGCGGCTAGCGTATTCTTGTATGGAATAGCAAAAGATAAAGCTTAAGGCAACATTTTGACAACTACGGAGGATGGAATCATGGCATTACTTACACGGAACAGGGGCGCATTGCTGCTGTTAATGTTTAATATTTTTCTCGTTTTTACAGGTATAGGTCTTGTGGTACCTATTATGCCTGCGTACATGGATCTACTGCATATCACCGGGTTCACGGTTGGTTTGCTGGTAGCAGCATTCTCCTTCACACAGTTTCTGTTTTCTCCAGTTGCGGGCCGTTGGTCTGACATCTTGGGACGTAAAAAAATTATTGTTGGCGGCATGTTAATCTTTGCTGTATCGGAGTTTATGTTTGGTGCTGTGAATGCACCATCGCTGCTCTTCGCGGCCCGGATGCTTGGCGGAATCGGTGCAGCGATGATCTTCCCGGCAGTTATGGCGTATACCGCAGATATTACGACAGATGAAGAACGCGGTAGAGGCATGGGATTAATCAATGCGGCAATTACTACAGGATTTATCATTGGACCGGGGATAGGCGGATATATCGCTGACTTTGGTATTCGGATTCCTTTCTATGCCGCAGGTATTGCAGGTTTGCTGGCATCCATCATTACGTTAATTATTTTGCCGGAATCGACCAGAATTACCGGAGAGCAAACCAAACCTGTTGCGGGTGCACCGAAGGTCAAAAGCCCGGGCATGGTATCCCAGTTGCTGCATTCGTACCGGGAGCCTTACTTTTTCAGTTTAATTATTGTATTTGTCATGGCGTTTGGTCTGGCTAACTATGAGACAGTCTTTTCTTTGTTTGTGGATCACAAATTTGGCTTCACCACCAAGGATATTGCATTCATTATTACGTTTGGTTCCATTGCGGGAGCCGTGGTGCAGGTCTCAATGATTGGCTGGCTGTTAAACCGGTTTGGTGAGAAAAAAGTCATTTCGGTCTGCTTGCTTTTTGTAGCCGTATTTGTACTGTTAACCTTGTTTGTAAACACCTACTGGATGATTCTTGTCGTAACGTTTATCGTCTTCCTTGGTATGGATATATTGCGTCCGGCTATCAGTACGCAGATGTCCAAACTGGCGGAAGAACAGCAAGGCTTTGTGGCCGGATTGAACTCAGCCTATACAAGTTTGGGGAATATCGCAGGTCCAATTGTAGCGGGAGCACTGTTTGATGTGAATATCAACTATCCTTACGTTTCAGCAGCTGTTGTTCTGGCAATCTGTTTCCTGTTATCTCTGCGGGTGTTAAGAGGAGTTAACTCCACAGGTAACGCCAAAGCAGAAATGTAATCCTGATTTGAATAATAATGCGTGAGTGAACCTACACAAAAAGCCAGTCGGCTACACATGAACCATGTGTAAACGACTGGCTTTTTATTTTACAATATTAACGGATTTTTCCATTGGTTTCAATCAGTTTTTGATACCAGTGGAAGCTCTGTTTGCGGATACGTCTTAATTCCTTGATATCGAATTCTTCCCGATCCACGTAGATGAATCCATAACGTTTGCTTGATCCTTGATGTGTACTAACCAGATCAATCGCAGACCAAGGGCAGAAGCCGAATACATCTACACCGTCTGTAATAGCCAGTTGAATCTGCTCGATATGTTTATTGAAAAAATCGATGCGGTAAGGGTCGTTGACCACGTCGCCTTTCTCCAGTTTATCAAATGCACCCAGACCATTCTCGGTAACGATCAATGGCAGATGGTAACGGGAATAGATCTGGCGCAGCGTTGAACGGAAGCCAACGGGATCAATTTCCCAACCAAATTCAGTCTTTTGCAGATTTGGATTTACAGATCCTCTGTAAGCTCCTGGCTCCCCGACGATTTCATGCTGGTCTCCTGTATGGGAGAAGTCATTGCCATCATTCAGGCTTTCACCAACGGTCTGTGATGTATAGTAGTTAAAAGCAATAAAATCAGGGTTTCCTTGAGCCAGGATGTCCATGTCTCCGTCTTCAATGACGGGAGTATATCCTTTTTCTTCGAGATAACTCCAGGCAATATGATTGTAGCGTCCGTATACTGCCATATCGAGATAGAGCCAGTTGCGAATGGCGGCATAGTTATCAGCAGCGAGCGTATCTTCCGGTTTGGAGCTCGCGGGATAGATTACACCGATATTGGGAGCTGGGCCTATTTTGGCTTCAGGCAGCATCTCGTGACACAGAACCATTGCTTTGGCTTGAGCGACCAGCATGTGGTGATTTTGTTGATACAGTGTTTTTTGCGGATCAACAAGCGTTGTATCCAGTGTACCCAGAGAGCTGGGATGCAGGATCAGCATATTTTGTTCGTTGATGGTCAGCCAATATTTAACCCGGTCACCGTAGTTCTCATAAAGTGTTTTGGCATATTGTTCAAAGGCATCTATCGTTGCACGGTTGGACCAGCCCCCGTTTTCTTCGAGCGCATAAGGAAGATCAAAGTGATACATGGTCACGATGGGCTCAATACCGTATTTAATCAACTCATCAATCAAGGAATCATAGAATGCGAGTCCCTTTGGATTTACTTCCCCTGCGCCTTGCGGATAGATGCGAGTCCAGGCGATGGAGAAACGGTAGGCTTTGAAGCCCATTTCGGCCATCAGGGCCACATCTTCTTTGTACATATGATAGTGATCACTTGTTACCTTGAAGTCGGTTACGCCTTCCACATGGTTGCCCATGTCGATAACAGAAGGGCCTTTGCCATCTTCATTCCAGGCTCCCTCAAACTGATAGGCGGAGGTTGAACCTCCCCAGAAGAAATCTTTAGGAAATGGTTTAAGTTGAGTATGCTTCATTGTTAGTTCCTCCTAAATTGAATACATATGATATAAGTTGAGTTAGACAAGAGTTAGACAACCAAAGTCAACAGGACATCGTTTTTCTGTACATGTTCTTGAGTCGTTTCGAATACATCCACTTCCTGCTGCGTGAGAGTAATAATGACGGGAGTCACGGTTTCGTATCCGGCTTCCTTGATTTTATCGATTTCAAATTGGATCAGCAGATCGCCCTGTCTAACGATGTCGCCTTCCTGAACGACAGGATTGAAATGTTTTCCCTTCAGGGCTACCGTGTTAATACCAATGTGAATCAAAATCTCGGTACCTGCGTTGGTCGTTAATCCAATGGCATGTCCAGTTGGGAAGAGTGAAGTTACAACGCCATCCACGGGAGCAACGACTTCACCAATCTCAGGAACAATCGCCAATCCTTTACCCATGGCACCTGTTGAGAAAGCAGGGTCGTTGATGGTGTTTAGGGCTACAGCTTTACCTGTAAGCGGACTATAAATTTGTTCCTTTTTGATTTCAGTTGTTTTTGCCTCAGGTACGACAGGAAGTTCTTCCGGTGTGCTTTCAGTCGATGTATTGGAGATAGATTCATTTTTTTCGGAAGCTGTGTCTTTGGTTTTACTTTCATATCCGAACATCACGGTCAATACCGCTGCTACAGCAAAGGAGCAAGCGATCGCAATCACGTAGACAACCGTTGGTGTATAGACAGGAATGGCAAATATATTGTGGAACACATAGGCAGTCATTTTAACGCCAAAGTGACCATTAATGGCGCCGCCGATCGCACCTGCAATGACAACGATAGGAATCACTCGTTTATAACGCAAGATCAGACCGTATACGATCGGTTCAGTGACACCTGCAAGTAAACCGGTAAGGCTGGTGGAGCCTGCAAGGGTTCGCAGGGCTTTGTTCTTTTTGGCTTTCAGGAAAATACCAAATGCTACACCGATTTGTGCAAACACGGCTGCAGCAGCCATAGCTTCAATTGGATCGCCGCCAACCCCGATATTCTGAATCGTGATTGGTGTGAAGCCCCAGTGGAGTCCGAAGACAACCATGAAGGTCATGAATCCACCCAGTACAATTCCTGACAAAATGCCGCTGACGCCAATAAGCCAAGTTACCCCGGAGGAGATCCAGTCACCTACCGTGGTGCCGAAAGGGCCGAAGGCCATTGCGGACAAAGGAACCATAATCATCAGAGCAATCATCGGTACCAGGAACAATTGCAGATCTTTCAAAATGATTTTCTTCAGTAGTTTGTCGAGTACAGCGTAGATGCTGATCGATATGAAAATCGGGAACACGCTGGCTGAATAATTCATCATGACAACGGGTATGCCCAGGAACGATACATCCGAGCCTTTATCCATCAGTCCAGTGAAATTCGGCTCCATCAGAGCGGCACCAATCACACCGGCTACATAAGGATTGGCTTTCAGTTTCATACCGAGTGTGATACCGAGGAAGATAGGCAAGAAATAAAAGACGGCGTTGCCGGCAGCGGATAGAATCAGGTACGTGTCACTTGTATCAGACATCCATCCAAACATGGTCAGGACAGTCAGCAAAGCTTTTAACATACCTGATCCTGCCATGGCCGGGATTAACGGTGAGAAACTTCCGGAAATAATCTCAAAAACTTTGGATAATACCGAGGTTTTTTCTCCCGTGGACTCAGCGGATGAGGAAGAATCCCCTCCAAAATCTCTGTTCTTCACGATCTCTGCATATACATGAGCCACATTGCTGCCAATAACGACCTGGAATTGGCCGCCGCTTTCGACAACGGTAATGATACCTTCGTGTTTCTCCAGCGTTTCGCGTTCTGCCTTTTTCGAATCCTTCAGATCGAATCTCAGCCGGGTTGCACAGTGGACAAGCCCGTTGATATTGGCTTCTCCGCCGACGAGGCGAACGATGTCATCCCCCATTTTTTTATGATCCATGTTCATTCTCCTTTGTTGTTAAGATTGCCTGAAAACAAAAAAATACCTAAACGAATGGCTATGATCATCGGAAAGATGACCTGTTGCCAATCATTTAGGTATCGCCTGCTTTACCAGTAACAATCCTTGTCGTTAAGTTGTGAGACCTACTATAAATGACGCCGAAATCGTTTGCAAGCTTTTTTTATTCAGCGTCCAGCATTTCGTTACGTGAAGTGACACGGTGGATGTGGATCGTCAAATACACTTTTTCATCAATGGACATGGCGCTTTCAAACTTCTCTTCAAGGTATTGATTAATCAGTTGTGTACACTGAAAAGCCTTGGCATATTTATCTTTAACCTGCTCATACAAGAAATTATCACCCGATGCAAATTGCTCCTGTTCATTACTCAGCATTCTCTGTACAAAGTATTGCAGATGGGTAATAAACCGGGAATAATTAAATGAATTTTCATCCAGGGCAATGTGGTAATGATTGGTGACAATGTTGAAAATATCATCAATAACCTCGGTAATTTCAACCGTTTGTTTCATACCCTGACCATCTTGTCGGGCGTTGACAAAATGCATGGCAATAAAGCTGGCCTCATGCTCATCCATTTGGATGCCGAATTGTTCCTGAATCAGATGCACGGCATTCATGCCAATCCAAAATTCCTTTTTGTAAAACTTCTTGATTTGCCACAAAAGGGAGTTCTTCAGTCCGACGGATTTACGGTACCTTGTAATGGCGAATTGAATATGATCAATCAACGAAATATAGATATTATCACTAAAAATATCGCCCATTTCCTGTTTGGCATACCCTACAATTTCGTCAGCCAATTTTAAATATTCAACCGATGTTTCACCGATCAGGTCAATCAATTTTTGCGGTATTTTATCCGATTTCAGCACAAAGGTTTTCTCGATTTTATCCTCATCCACGGGCTGTCCATTTTTCTTCTTGAAACCCAGACCGTTGCCGATGACAACAAACTCTTGGCCTACCTGATTCTCGGCGCGAATGACGTTGTTGTTGAAAATCTGTCGGATGATCATATATGTGTTCACCTCAATAGCTCGTAATAATAACAAAAAACCCAAACAAAGGCTTATTAGACAGCCTTTTGTTTGGGTATCGCCTGCTTACCAGTAACAATCCCGAAGAAGACGCAGCTTCCTCTTTCAATTATGTCCACTATACCGCTTTCATAACAGAATAACAATACAATGATTTATGGAAATGAACGTAAAGACGTCAATTTTTGTTATAATAAGAAAGCTGGAAGTGAAGAAGATGGGCTGGGTTGCATAATAAGTTACCGAGGACGGTCATTTTTAAGCATATACAGGATTATTGGAGTGATAACATGAGCAAAGCAAAAGGAAAAGGCGGTACCGGCCGCGGTACTGGCAAAAAAGGCTGGAACCGTTGGCAAGCCGCCGCTAACCGGGCGAAAAGTGCCCCGAAGCCTTATAAAAGTAAAGGCACAAAGAATAAAACCGATGCCGAAACGCCAAGTGACAAGTCCGTGTAAATGGGCACGAGATAGAGTAGAGAAGGGATCTGACCTAAATACAGGGATGGTCTCTTTTTTATTTCGTCGCAAGCGCATCATATTAAACGAATAGAAAAAAACCAAGAGCAGGAATTACCCTCAAGCATCTTGGTTTTTTTGTTATTAACGTTCTTATTGTTTATTTACTTGGTATTCAGCTCTAGTTAGCTCTTACTTTGAAGAAGGAGATCAGTTCTTGCAATTGGCCCGATACAGCCGAGAGTTCATCAGAGGCAGCAACAATGGAAGCCATGGATGATTCCTGTTCGGCAATGGATTGCTCAATCTGTTTGCTGCTATGTGCTGCTTTGCTGACGCTCGCAGACAACTCATCCGCAGTAGCGGACATTTCCTGTGTGCTGGCGGATATTTCTTCGGTTGAGCTGGAGATATCCTGAATTTGGTTAGCGACTTTGTTCGTAGCTGTCAGAATATCTTCAAAGAATTGACCCGTCTCCATAGTTACTTGAGATCCCTTCTCCACTTCTTGGGAGCCTAGCTGCATGGCTTCGGCAGATTGAAGGATATCGCGTTGAATTCCGTCAATCAAGGTACGGATCTGTTTAGCAGAATCCTGGGACTGTTCAGCGAGTTTGCGTACTTCCCCTGCAACCACCGCGAACCCTTTTCCTTCCTCACCAACACGAGCCGCCTCAATGGAAGCATTCAGGGCGAGCAAATTAGTCTGATCTGCAATCTGTGTAATCATATTTACGATGCTGCTAATTTCGTTGGAGCGGCTTTCCAAAGACTGTATCGATTCCGAAGTGTGCTGCACCGCACCAGAGATGAGTCTCATCTGCTCAACCACTTGTTGCATAATCTCATGACCTGTATTAGAACGTTGTTCCATGTTTAATGCCTCATCCGCAACATCTGCAGAACTGCTGGCAATCGTCTGCACAACGGTAGACATTTCTGTCATTGCTCGGGCACTTTCCACGCTGGCCTGATCCTGAGAGCGAAGGCCGTGAGAGATGTCCCGGATATTGCTGCTGATCATCTGGATATTATCGTTATTTTTCTCGGAAATATCTAATAATTTCTTGGATGAGTCAGAGAGATGATAGGATGTCGATTGGACTTTGAACATCGTGTCATTGAATCGCTGAATCATCGTATTGAATTTTTCATTGATAATTCCCAGATCATCCCGTCCGGTTTGGATGGTTACATCCAGATTGCCTGCGCTTGCAGTCTCAATCCCCTTCATAAGGTCACGGATTGGCTTAAGTGTTTTCTTCAATAGGATATACTGCAGTACCATAAACAGGATCAGGAAACCGATAAGGAAAATACTACTGTATGTAATCAGCTTATGAAGTCCTTTTGGAACTGCGTTTGCATCAACGTCGAAGTAAAGTGCGGCGTACATTTTTCCTTCGGCATTTTTAATAGGGTACATAATCGTAGTCCAAGTACCGTATTCGTCCGTATAAAAGCTGCTTAATGCAGGTTCCTCGTCGTTTTTCATACCTTCAAGAGCTATAACATTTTTCTGTGGTAATGGATACATTGAACCTGCTGCCATATTGCTTTCTTCAAAAGGCCCCAACAAATTAGTAGGAATCGCGATGATGGACGTCTGATTTCCTTCCTTCAGTTCAGTGCCGAAGATATAGGCTTGTGCAATATTGGGATATAGCTCGTGGATGGAATCCAGGTATTCTCTTAATTCTTTCTGAACAGGTCCAGAATAACTTTTCTCTTTTACTGCTTCAAGTACTTTGTGTGTATCCAGATCATCAAACCATTTCTGTGTTGTAACTTCAGCCTGCTCGTACAATTGTTGACTCAGAATATTCTTTTGCAGTTGATATCCCGCAGTAATGAGGATAACCCCAATCAACATAATGCTGCCGAATGAAATAACGAGATTTTTAGCAAAGAAGGGAAGAGTACTCCACCTTATCTTATCTAACAACATAGTTCACTCCTTTTTCTAATTGTGACCATCTTGATGCGTGTTCGCTCTAGGTATGGTGCTTCGTATCCATGTGATATATCGTAATAGGGTTAGACTAATGTTAGTTTTTGAATGAAAATGATGCTTTAGTACCAAGGTTTTCAGAATACTTCTCATTTCTTTCATTATTGTGTTCATTATTGAAAAATGCGCAAATCTATAACGGCAATTTCTTTGAAGATTGGGGAAATTAAATGCCAAAAGGAATAAGTTCCCTTCATTTTAAGAAGTGAATTGTGCCTAACATGTATATACATAAAGGGGAGAGGGATTTATGTTGAAATAAAGATATGCGCATATATGAAATACATTAATACGCAAAAATGACTCTAAACGAGACTTGGCGAATATCGAAAAGATCAATGAACGATATCCTATTACTGTAATGAAAGACAGCAGTATATAGATGAAGGTAACTTAATGAGTAGTGACATTAATGAAGAAAAGTTTTCATGACCCTACGAGACAAAATGTTCATTAGAGCTTAGACGTTGGGATTACAGCCAATATAGGCTATCCCATAGAACTCATAGAGCGGTTCCGTAGAATTTCGTTAGCTTAACAACCGCTGGAGTGCATCTATAATAGGAGAGTAGATCAACTAAATGTAGTGAAATAAAATCATTTTATAATATGGGTTGTAATTAGTATTAGAACATGATATATTATTAATCCGGCCAAGAAAACACGAGAAACACGGTGCGGCAAGCGAATGAAATAAGCTTCGAAAGAAACTAAAAAAAATGCTTGCAAAGTTGGTTCGGACGTGATAATATATAAGAGTTGCTGAAGAGAACAACACACGGCAATGAAACAAGTTTGATCTTTGAAAACTGAACAACGAGTGAGTAAACATTCTGCTTGCAGAATGAACGCGAAAGTTCGAGACAAGCCTTGGCTTGAATTGACTGGAGCATAAATGAGATTTTTAATCTCGTCAGTTTCAAAATGAGCTTATCGCTCTTTTCAATACTTTATTGGAGAGTTTGATCCTGGCTCAGGACGAACGCTGGCGGCATGCCTAATACATGCAAGTCGAGCGGACTATCAGAGAAGCTTGCTTCTCTGATAGTTAGCGGCGGACGGGTGAGTAACACGTAGGCAACCTGCCCTCAAGTTTGGGACAACTACCGGAAACGGTAGCTAATACCGAATAGTTGTTTTCTTCACCTGAAGAGAACTGGAAAGACGGAGCAATCTGTCACTTGGGGATGGGCCTGCGGCGCATTAGCTAGTTGGTGGGGTAACGGCTCACCAAGGCGACGATGCGTAGCCGACCTGAGAGGGTGATCGGCCACACTGGGACTGAGACACGGCCCAGACTCCTACGGGAGGCAGCAGTAGGGAATCTTCCGCAATGGGCGAAAGCCTGACGGAGCAATGCCGCGTGAGTGATGAAGGTTTTCGGATCGTAAAGCTCTGTTGCCAGGGAAGAACGCTTGGGAGAGTAACTGCTCTCAAGGTGACGGTACCTGAGAAGAAAGCCCCGGCTAACTACGTGCCAGCAGCCGCGGTAATACGTAGGGGGCAAGCGTTGTCCGGAATTATTGGGCGTAAAGCGCGCGCAGGCGGTCATTTAAGTCTGGTGTTTAATCCCGGGGCTCAACCCCGGATCGCACTGGAAACTGGGTGACTTGAGTGCAGAAGAGGAGAGTGGAATTCCACGTGTAGCGGTGAAATGCGTAGATATGTGGAGGAACACCAGTGGCGAAGGCGACTCTCTGGGCTGTAACTGACGCTGAGGCGCGAAAGCGTGGGGAGCAAACAGGATTAGATACCCTGGTAGTCCACGCCGTAAACGATGAGTGCTAGGTGTTAGGGGTTTCGATACCCTTGGTGCCGAAGTTAACACATTAAGCACTCCGCCTGGGGAGTACGGTCGCAAGACTGAAACTCAAAGGAATTGACGGGGACCCGCACAAGCAGTGGAGTATGTGGTTTAATTCGAAGCAACGCGAAGAACCTTACCAGGTCTTGACATCCCTCTGATCGGTACAGAGATGTATCTTTCCTTCGGGACAGAGGAGACAGGTGGTGCATGGTTGTCGTCAGCTCGTGTCGTGAGATGTTGGGTTAAGTCCCGCAACGAGCGCAACCCTTGATCTTAGTTGCCAGCACTTCGGGTGGGCACTCTAAGGTGACTGCCGGTGACAAACCGGAGGAAGGTGGGGATGACGTCAAATCATCATGCCCCTTATGACCTGGGCTACACACGTACTACAATGGCCGGTACAACGGGCTGTGAAGCCGCGAGGTGGAACGAATCCTAAAAAGCCGGTCTCAGTTCGGATTGCAGGCTGCAACTCGCCTGCATGAAGTCGGAATTGCTAGTAATCGCGGATCAGCATGCCGCGGTGAATACGTTCCCGGGTCTTGTACACACCGCCCGTCACACCACGAGAGTTTATAACACCCGAAGTCGGTGGGGTAACCGCAAGGAGCCAGCCGCCGAAGGTGGGATAGATGATTGGGGTGAAGTCGTAACAAGGTAGCCGTATCGGAAGGTGCGGCTGGATCACCTCCTTTCTATGGAGAATCGTTTCCCGCGTGGAAACATTCAAATATGCAGCTTAGCTGCAAAACTTACTCACTCGTTGCTCAGTTTTGAGAGCTCAAACTCTCAAACAGCTTGCTTTTGCATGGAGCTTGTTCTTTGAAAACTAGATATCGAAACGAAATTTTGCGATTTAGAACATTCCTTTTTAAGCTGAACTTGTGTTAAACAAGTTTAAATAAATAGTGAAAACTGCATTGCGATGGTATTGAATGGGAGCGACTTTTGGCTTTGCGTAAGCAAAACAAGGGAAGCGAGCAGTCGAAACCGGAGCAAATATGGTTAAGCTACTAAGAGCACACGGAGGATGCCTAGGCGCTAGGAGCCGATGAAGGACGTGGCGAACAACGAAACTGCCTCGGGGAGCTGTAAGCAAGCTTTGATCCGGGGGTGTCCGAATGGGGAAACCCAGCTGGGGTAATTTCCAGTTACTCATAACTGAATACATAGGTTATGCAGAGGCATACCAAGGGAACTGAAACATCTAAGTACCTTGAGGAAGAGAAAACAATAGTGATTCCGTCAGTAGCGGCGAGCGAACGCGGAGAAGCCCAAACCAGAGAGCTTGCTCTTTGGGGTTGTGGGACATCTCACATGGAGTTACAAAGGAACCGGTTAAACGAAGAGGTCTGGAAAGGCCCGCCAAAGAAGGTAAAAGCCCTGTACTTGAAAGTCTGTTCTCTCCGAGATGTATCCCGAGTAGTGCGGGGCACGTGAAACCCCGTATGAATCCGGCAGGACCATCTGCCAAGGCTAAATACTTCCTAGCGACCGATAGTGAAGCAGTACCGTGAGGGAAAGGTGAAAAGCACCCCGGAAGGGGAGTGAAATAGAACCTGAAACCGTGTGCTTACAAAAAGTCAGAGCCCGTTTTAGGGGTGATGGCGTGCCTTTTGTAGAATGAACCGGCGAGTTACGTTCCCGTGCAAGGTTAAGGTGAAGAGCCGGAGCCGCAGCGAAAGCGAGTCTGAATAGGGCGATTTAGTACGTGGACGTAGACCCGAAACCGGGTGATCTACCCCTGTCCAGGGTGAAGGTGCGGTAACACGCACTGGAGGCCCGAACCCACGCATGTTGAAAAATGCGGGGATGAGGTGGGGGTAGCGGAGAAATTCCAATCGAACTCGGAGATAGCTGGTTCTCCCCGAAATAGCTTTAGGGCTAGCCTCGGAAAACAGAGTCGTGGAGGTAGAGCACTGATTGGGTGCGGGGCCCGCAAGGGTTACCAAGCTCAGTCAAACTCCGAATGCCATAGACTTACTTCCGGGAGTCAGACAGTGAGTGCTAAGATCCATTGTCAAAAGGGAAACAGCCCAGACCATCAGCTAAGGTCCCCAAGTGTGTGTTAAGTGGGAAAGGATGTGGAGTTGCACAGACAACCAGGATGTTGGCTTAGAAGCAGCCACCATTGAAAGAGTGCGTAATAGCTCACTGGTCGAGTGACTCTGCGCCGAAAATGTAACGGGGCTAAACACACCACCGAAGCTATGGCTTGATGCTTTGCATCAGGGGTAGGGGAGCGTTGTATAAGGGTTGAAGGTGTACCGTAAGGAGCGCTGGACATTATACAAGTGAGAATGCCGGTATGAGTAACGAAAAGATCAGTGAGAATCTGATCCGCCGAAAGCCTAAGGGTTCCTGAGGAAGGCTCGTCCGCTCAGGGTAAGTCGGGACCTAAGGCGAGGCCGAAAGGCGTAGTCGAAGGACAACAGGTCGAAATTCCTGTACCACCGTAAGCCGTTATGAGCAATGGGGGGACGCAGCAGGGTAGTGACGCGGACTGATGGATGTCCGTCTAAGCAGTGAGGCTGATGTGTAGGCAAATCCGCACATCGTTAAGGCTGGACTGTGATGGGGAGCGAAAATTATAGTAGCGAAGGTCATGATCTCACACTGCCAAGAAAAGCCTCTAGCCAGGTGATGGTGCCCGTACCGCAAACCGACACAGGTAGGCGAGAAGAGAATTCTAAGGCGCGCGGAAGAACTCTCGTTAAGGAACTCGGCAAAATGACCCCGTAACTTCGGGAGAAGGGGTGCCCCGGTAGTGTGAATAGCACGAGGGGGCCGCAGTGAAAAGGCCCAAGCGACTGTTTAGCAAAAACACAGGTCTGTGCGAAGCCGTAAGGCGAAGTATACGGGCTGACGCCTGCCCGGTGCTGGAAGGTTAAGGGGAGCGGTTAGGAGCAATCCGAAGCTGTGAACCGAAGCCCCAGTAAACGGCGGCCGTAACTATAACGGTCCTAAGGTAGCGAAATTCCTTGTCAGGTAAATTCTGACCCGCACGAATGGCGTAACGACTTGGGCGCTGTCTCAACGAGAGATCCGGTGAAATTTTAATACCTGTGAAGATGCAGGTTACCCGCGACAAGACGGAAAGACCCCATGGAGCTTTACTGCAGCTTGATATTGAATTTGGGTACGATCTGTACAGGATAGGTGGGAGCCTTTGAAGCAGGAGCGCAAGCTTCTGTGGAGGCACCGTTGGGATACCACCCTGATCGTATCTAGGTTCTAACCTGGTACCGTAATCCGGTGCGGGGACAGTGTCAGGTGGGCAGTTTGACTGGGGCGGTCGCCTCCTAAAGAGTAACGGAGGCGCCCAAAGGTTCCCTCAGAATGGTTGGAAATCATTCGAAGAGTGCAAAGGCATAAGGGAGCTTGACTGCGAGACCTACAAGTCGAGCAGGGACGAAAGTCGGGCTTAGTGATCCGGTGGTACCGCATGGAAGGGCCATCGCTCAACGGATAAAAGCTACCCTGGGGATAACAGGCTTATCTCCCCCAAGAGTCCACATCGACGGGGAGGTTTGGCACCTCGATGTCGGCTCATCGCATCCTGGGGCTGAAGTAGGTCCCAAGGGTTGGGCTGTTCGCCCATTAAAGCGGTACGCGAGCTGGGTTCAGAACGTCGTGAGACAGTTCGGTCCCTATCTGTCGTGGGCGTAGGAAATTTGAGAGGAGCTGTCCTTAGTACGAGAGGACCGGGATGGACGTACCGCTGGTGTACCAGTTGTTCCGCCAGGAGCACCGCTGGGTAGCTATGTACGGAAGGGATAAGCGCTGAAAGCATCTAAGCGTGAAGCCCCCCTCAAGATGAGATTTCCCAGTATGTAAGACCCCTTGAAGACGACGAGGTAGATAGGCTGGGGGTGGAAGTGCAGCAATGCATGGAGCTGACCAGTACTAATCGGTCGAGGGCTTATCCAATATGCAAGTTGTAAATCGCAAATTTCGTTTCGGATCTAGTTTTCAGAGAATGATCTCTGAAGTGTAAGCTAAGCTATGCGTTTGGTGGCGATGGCGGAGGGGTTCCACACGTACCCATCCCGAACACGACCGTTAAGCCCTCTAGCGCCGATGGTACTTGGACCGCAGGGTCCTGGGAGAGTAGGACGCCGCCAAGCAATCAAAAGACACGATCGGACATAAGCGATCGTGTCTTTTTCTGTTATTATGATTTGGGGAATGAATATAACTACTGTAGACTGTTTTATATATCTTCGTCTTAGAGATAAAACTCATTTTATACATAAAATACTGGCCTTCCCATCATCCAAGCTGTGATACAATAGGTGGGGTCTATATAGAAATGGAAGCACGCATGAGTACGAGGAGGAACTGAATCACGATGAAATCAGCCCCGTTTATTGCCGTGGAGGGTCCGATTGGTGCGGGGAAAACAACGTTAGCAACGATGCTTTCTCAGGAATTGAACCTTCCGCTGGTCAAGGAAATTGTAGAAGAGAATCCCTTTTTGGCTTCCTTCTATCAGGATATAGATGAGTGGAGCTTCCAGCTTGAAATGTTTTTTCTGTGTAACCGGTTCAAGCAACTGGAAGATACAGGCGTGCACTATATTAAGAAGAATACACCCGTCATTTCGGACTATCATATCTATAAAAATATGATTTTTGCGGATCGTACCTTAAAGGGAACGAAACGGGACAAATACCGTCAAATCTATCATCTCTTAACGGATGATCTGCCGAAACCCAATCTGGTGCTCTATATTGAGGCTGAACTCGATACATTGATGAACCGTATCAACAAACGTGGTCGGTCTTTTGAGCAGGATATGGACCCGGCTTATATGGAGCAGTTAATTGCAGATTATAAAACAGGCATGGATTACCTGGCTAGCAGCCCGAATCCACCGATGATCATTAAGGTCAATGCGGAGCAGCTCGATTTTGTAGAACATCCCGAACATTTCAAACAGATTGTTAATCAGGTAAAGGAGTATATCACATGAACAACTATGGCATTCCGGCCAATGCATTAATTACGGTAGCAGGAACCGTTGGGGTGGGGAAATCCACTCTAACAGCGGCACTGGCAGAGCGTTTGAGCTTCAAGACTTCGCTCGAGCAAGTCGACCACAATCCATATCTGGAGAAGTTCTATCATGACTTCGAACGATGGAGCTTCCATTTACAGATATACTTCTTGGCAGAGCGTTTCAAGGAACAGAAGAAAATCTTTGAACTGGGCGGTGGATTTGTACAGGATCGTTCCATCTATGAAGATACAGGTATCTTTGCGCAAATGCATGCGGATCAGGGCACAATGTCGGCTACGGATTTCGAGACGTACAGCAGTTTGTTTGAAGCTATGGTGATGACACCGTATTTCCCTCATCCGGACGTACTGATTTACCTGGAAGGCAGCCTGCCATCCATTCTAAATCGGATTACGGAACGCGGAAGGGAGATGGAGATTCAGACGGACCGTTCCTACTGGGAACATATGCATGAGCGCTATTCGGTATGGATTAATCAATTTACTGCCTGTCCGGTACTGCGTTTGAACATCGATGAGTATGATGTGAATGACCCAGCATCGGTGGATGCCATATTGGCCCAGATTGCTGCTGTCATTAATCCTTCCAACGCGACGCAATTATAAACATTAACTTATCTAAGTATGTTATTCATAGGTTAAAATGAGATCCCCTCTCTGCCAATTCAAGGCTAATAGAGGGGATTTTTTGCGTTATTTTGAGATAAAAGCATGGGCACAGAATCTATTTTAATGATTATAAGATAGTAGAAATTTGTTGAATAAAAGGTGTATGCATATAGCAATAGGTGGGTTCGAGTGATGTCCTAATAGCTTAAGAAAGCATATGAATACTTAATGGCAGTTGACGTTGGATGATACAAAATGGTAACTAACTTAACGCCTGATTAGCTGTTTTGGTCAGCAAACACAGCCATGGCATCCCTCATAAATACAGCCAAGCCTTCACCGAATTGATCAATATTACGTGTAAAACGTTCGTCGTCCACGTACATTTGGCCCAACCCTCTGAAGACTTCAGGAGAATAATTGCCCATGTTGTTCAGATAGCTGTACCATTCCGAGATTCCGGCTTGAGCTTCGGCAGAGTTTGGATCCGTGTGACGAATTGCTGCAAGACGGGTGTAGATTGAATTCATTTGATCGGATAGAGCTTTTTGCTCCCCAGGAGAATGGTTGTGTAACTTTTGATTAGCCTGATCCACTGCTTGGTCTCCCCAACGTTCCCGCGCTTCCTGTTCATATGGATTATGACTGAAATTAAACCCTTCAAATTGTTCTTTGGCTGTCATCTTAATTTCTCCTCTCACGTGTTGAACCGATTTATCAATGGTGGCGATCATTTGGTCCAACCGCTGGCGTTTCTCCAGCAAAATACGGCGATGCATATTCAGGGCTTCTTCTCGATCGAAAGATGGATTGTTTATAATCTCCTTGATATCTTTCAGAGAGAAATCGAGTTCTTTAAAAAATAAAATCTGCTGAAGCATTTCCAGATTGGCATCTGAATACAGTCGATATCCGGCAGAAGTCACTTCGTCCGGTGTTAACAGTCCGATCTCATCATAGTGATGCAGTGTGCGCACACTGATCCCGACAAGTTCGGCCACTTCTTTTACTTTCATGGCCATGATGGAAACCTCCTTACACCACCGATTGTACAGCGTCACGTTACGTGAGAGTCAACTAGTGAAAATAATAAAATAAGATGCAGGCACCGAAGCTGCATCTTGAGAATGTGCTGCACCATCTATCTGGTGCAGCACATGGGCTGGCGGTGCAGGGAGCGCATGGCTACGCCTGCATCCCGCGCACCGCCGCAGCGAACTGCGCAGCCGCTGCACGCACATCGGCCGCGCCCGCGATGGCGGAGATGACGGCTATGCCGTCGGCTCCTGCCGCCATCACGGCGGCCGTGGTATCGGGCGTAATGCCGCCGATACCCACCACCGGAACTGCGATGCCTGCGGCGCGCAGTTCGGCTACCCCGGGGGGGCCCAGCACAGCGTGGGCATCCGCTTTGGACTGCGTCGGGTACATTGGCCCGACGCCAAGATAGTCGGCGCCCGCCTGCACTGCACGGCGGGCTTCCAGCGCGGAGTGGGCGGATACGCCAAGCATCCGCGCTTCTCCGATGCGGGCGCGTACCAGCGCCGCGTCCGCATCGTCCTGGCCGACATGTATGCCGTCGGCCTCTACCGCCACAGCCAGCTCCACATCATCGTTCACGATGAACGGTACCCCGTGCTGGCTGCACACCTCGCGAAGCCGCATCGCAAGCGTAATGCGTGCTTCGCCAACCAGAGCGCCAGTTCCTTTTTCCCGGAACTGGAACAGCGTAATGCCGCCAGCGATGGCTTGGCGTAGCACCGCCACCGGGTCACGCGTCGTATTCACGCTGCCCATGACCAAATACACCTGCATCGCACGGCGTACCGCTTCTGCATCCAGATGGCGCATCACTGCCCACCCCGCAGTCTGCGCTGGTACGCAAAATGATTCGTCGGCCCATGTCCGGCCCCAATCCCCAGCTCATCTTCGATGGCTGCCTGAATGAATGCTCGCGCGGTGGTGACGGCAGCCAGAACAGCTGAGCCCTTCGCCAATTCGGCAGTAATGGCCGCAGAATACGTACATCCCGTTCCATGGGTATGCCTTGTCACCACTCGAACGTTCTCCAGATAGTGAAAAGACTGCCCATCATAGAGCACATCGACAATTATGCCACTTCCCTCATCATGACCACCTTTCACTAAAGCATACGTGGAACCCATCTGCACCATCCGCCTTGCAGCTTCTTCGCGCTGACTCAGATTGGTAATAGACATTCCAGTAAGAAGCTCGGCTTCTGGAATGTTCGGTGTCGTAATCAGTGCATGAGGCAGCAACTCTTTAATCAACGCCTGAACAGCCTCCTGTTGAAGGAGGGAAGCACCGCCCTTGGCCACCATAACCGGATCGATGACCAGATTGGACCAGCCGTATTGCTGCCATTTATCAGCGACCAAACGAATAATCTCGGCACTATAAAGCATGCCCGTCTTCACTGCTGTAGGTTGAAAATCATCCCCGGTTGAATCCAACTGTTGAGCGATACCTTCAAATGAGATAGGGAAGACGCCTTGGACACCTGTTGTATTTTGGGCAGCAATGGCTGTAATTACAGTCATGCCGTATACGCCGAGCTCCTGAAAGGTCTTCAGATCGGCTTGAATTCCGGCGCCGCCACCATTATCAGAACCAGCAATCGTCAAAGCCTGCGCAATACTCATTGCGCACCTCCATCAATCTCACGAATCTGTGCACGCTGCGCGAGAACATCAGGTGTTACTTGGGACAGTTGATTCAGCAATTCGATCTGGAAGCTGCCCGGTCCCTGGTCAGCGGAACGTTCTGCCGCAATCTCTGCTGCAATGCCATAGAAAGCGAGTGCTTCCACAACACTGCCCAGCATGTCTTCACCCGGTTTCGCTATGGCTGCAAAAGCACCAATCACCGAGCTGAGCAAACAGCCAGCACCGGTCACTTGCGTAAGCAAGGCATGTCCATTACTCGTCAGGAAAGTCATTTGTCCATCCGTAATGACATCCTCGCGTCCGGTAATGACGACCACACAGCCGAGTTTTTGCGCTGCCCGTTCCGCTATTCCGATTCGATCCCCCTCGCCTTGACCTGCATCCACGCCTTTGATGCTCCAACGCTCACCGATGACATTGGCGACTTCTGCCACATTGCCACGCAATACCGTGAGGCGAAGCTCGCGAATAAGCATCTGAACGGTTTCCGTACGATAGGCGGTTGCACCAGCTCCAACCGGATCGAGCACAACAGGCACGTTATTTGCATTAGCCGATTGACCAGCCAGTCGGATCGCCTCAACTACCTTTTCGTCCAGTGTGCCAATGTTCAGTACAACCGCTCCCGACATCTTAGCGACATCAGCGACTTCCTCATGTGCATAGGCCATAAAGGGAGATGCACCTAGTGCGAGCAATCCGTTGGCCGTAAAGGGAGCGACGACAATATTAGTAATGTTATGAACGAGTGGATTTTGCGTACGAACACGTTCCAGATAAGACATATGAGTTCCTCCTTATAAATAAGCAATGACAACTTTCAAATTTCCCTTGATCTCGTCCAACAACCGATTTTCCTTACTTACTCACCCTGCAAGTTGATAAAAGCATCCTCAGCCTTTACAGAATCCGGAATCAGTTCACTTTGAACCAACCATGCACGTACGTTTTCCCAAGAAGAGGCGTCCTGCCTGCCAAACGGCTGACCTTTTTCATTCATCAGTGGCAGTAAAATATTCAGACTTTTGGTTTCGATCTCCGGGTCAAGTGGAGATGTTTCGTTCTCATGCGCAAGCAGAATGTTCAGTGCGTCCTCGGGGTGCTCTGTCACATATTTCTGACCTTCCTGCATCGCTTTGATGAAGCGGGTAAGCTGATCTTTTTTCGCTTCAATGCCCGCATCACTTGCAGTGAGGACCAGTTCATAATAATCAGGTACGCCGTAATCGACGGGATTGATCGATTTCATGGCGTGGCCTTCTTTTTCCAGAATCAATTGTTCATGGTTAATAAAACCACCCATAATGGCATCTGCCTGTCCGGAGGCCAGGGAAGGGATCAGGTCAAATCCTACATCGACCAGATTCATCTTATCGGGATTACCGCCATCCTGGCTGATCATGGTACGCACCATCGCTTCATACAGAGGGATTGAGGAATAGCCGACCGTCCTCCCTTCAAGATCTTTTGGCGACTTCACTTTACCTTCAGCTTCAGTCAACAGATGCACGAGCGGATGACGAACGACGGCTGCAATCGAACGTACAGGAATGTTCTCCCCACGCGCGAGCAAAATTTGCGGCTGGTAGCTTAGTGCAAGATCGATTTTCCCGGCGGCAACAAGTTTGAGTGCATCATTCGTATCGGCAGGCATCTGGATATCGACATCCAGACCTTGATCCGCGAAGTAACCTTTTTCCTGAGCAACATAGATGAAGGAATGCACTGCATTCGGGTACCAATCGAGCATGATGGACAGCTTGTCTTTGGATTCCGATAACCTTTCGGCCGAAGATGATTCTGTATCTTTTGCATTGGAAGTTGAATCTGTGGCAGGCGTAGTGGTACCCGTATTTCCGCATCCGCTGATGATCAGCAACAGGGTTATGAGCAGAATGGGGATCAGGGAATATATATGCTTTTTATTCATAACGTAAAGTTCCTCGTTTCCTTGTTTTCTGTTTTTGAAATCCGAAAGTTATCCAGTTTTTCTTCTACCTGCATGACGTGGTGTACCGAATCTTCTCTCCATCCATGCAATGAGTACAAACAGGGCGATACCGAGCAGGGATAACAGCACAATGGCGGCGAACATCGCATCCGTGTTCATATTGCTCGACATTCTGCGGCTGAAATAACCAAGACCCTTGCTTCCGCCAAGCCATTCCCCGATCGTTGCACCGACCACACAATACACCACAGACATTTTCAGTCCCGAAAAGAAGGAGGGAAGGGCAAGTGGAATCTGGAGTTTGCGAAAAATATCCCACTTGCTGGCCCCCATCGTCAGCAGCAGTTCACGCTGCTCCGGATCACCTTGGCGCAGGCCATCGTAGGTGCTCACCACAATTGGGAAAAATGCGATCAAGAATACCACCGCGACTTTACTCCACAAGGTGTAGCCAAACCAAAGGATGAAGACGGGGGACAGGGCAATCAGTGGGATCGTCTGACTGATCACGATGAAGGGATATAACGCTTTTTCAATCGACCGATTCATATGCATACCAGTTGCAAATACAATTCCGGCACCAATGGACAAGCCAAAACCAACGATAACCTCCATCAAGGTAGCGGGCAGATGTGTAGCCAACAGGAGGCGGCGATATTCATACAGCGAACTGGCAATCGCCGTCGGGGCTGGAATGATGAAGGAAGGCACCCATCCCATACGCACAATCCACTCCCAGATGACAAGCAGCAAGATCATGAGCAAAAGAAACAGACCATAACGGGCAAGCCAACCTCTTACGCTATCCTTCATGCTGTCTCTCAAGTTACCGTCTCGCATGCAATTGTTCCTCCAGTAGTCGTCTCATCTGGACGAGAGCCGGTTCGTAGATCATGTCCGAATGTCTTGGACGTGGCAAAGGTACCGTCAGATCCTGCAGCTGTTGACCTTGGCCCCCCGGAGTTAACAGGATAATCCGATCACTGAGCAGCAGGGCTTCTTCAATGTCATGTGTGATGAACAACACGGTTTTGCCAAGGCCTTCCCATAGCTCCAGCAGCCAGCGATGCATCTCCCGTTTGGTCAGGGCATCGAGTGCGCCGAATGGTTCATCCAGCAGCATGAGTTGGCCACCTGTCAGCAAAGTACGAAGCAGCGCGACACGCTGGCGCATGCCACCTGACAGCTCGTCCGGGTAAGCATGCGCGTGGCCGGATAAGCCAAATCTGTCGAGGCCAGCCAGGATATCTGCTCGAATCCTTACCTTATCCTGCCGACCTGCAGCAAGTTCAGAGGGGAGCATGCAATTTTCCATGACGGTTCTCCAGGGTAACAGGAGGTCCTTTTGTGGCATGTAGGCCACCTGCCCCAGTCGCTTTCCTTCTTGAACCCAAGGAATTTCAATGGTTCCGTGTGTTGGCTCAAGCAAGCCTGCCAGCAGCTTGAAAAGGGTACTTTTACCGGAGCCGCTGGAACCGATGAGCGAGACAAATTCGCCTTTGGCTACACGCATCGACACATTGGAGAGCACGGGGGAATCCCTTTTTCCCGGGAAAGCGTAGCTCATGTTGTGAATGGTTATATCGTTATCCATCTCGTTCCGTCCCCCCTTGTTATTCATAATTCAACTTCAAACCGCGGGATCTTTAATTACACCTTCTGATCTGCTCGCAGAACGCGAAAAAGACCCACCCATTTCCGGAGAAATGAGTGGGTCTGTAAGTTCAATTCACATTAAATTTCATCATCAACATGAAAAAATCCGCTTACTGAGAGGCCGCTCCACTTCCCTCCGCTGGTATGATCCAGATCAGGTTCAAAGGGTCCGAATCGTTCGATTCGTCTCAGCCGCAAGGCTCCCCTAGTGCAATGTTTAAGATATGCAGTTGTGTGTTCAGCATATATCACATGCAAGTGGAATGTAAAGAGGGCGGCTTAAAAGAAGTGTGCGTAATGTGACTTGAGAAAGTAACCTATTCTAATCGTTTGAATGTAACAGTGAATCAAGCTCACCGATCAGACGGACAATCTGCGCAGGTGTACCAATCGTAATCCGAAGCCAGGTAGGCATACCGAATTCGGCACCGCCGCGGACAGAGATGCCTCTGTTCAACAATTCTTTGGTAATCGGGCCACTATCCTGCAACAGATCAACCATGATGAAATTCGTTTCGGAAGGGATGTAGGGTAATTTCCACTGATCAAAGGACTGAATTAAAGTTTCCCGTCCCTGACGATTGTAGTGCAGGCAATGAGAGACAAATTCATGATCATCCAGACTGGCCGAAGCAGCGGCTTGGGAAGTGGCTGTCAGACTGATAGGCAGCTTGACCCGGTTAATGCCTTCAATAATGCTTTCATTCCCGATGCCATATCCAATACGCAGGCCGGCCAGTCCATATATTTTGGAGAAGGTCCGCAAAATAATCAGATTATTGTACTGCTCCAGCAGCTTAACCGTATCAGGATAATCTTCACTTTCCGCGAATTCATAATACGCTTCGTCCAGGACAACCACAACATGGGAGGGAACATGTTCGAGTAAACCAAGTAGGGCATCTGCCGTGAAAATGGTTCCGGTTGGATTATTCGGATTGCACAGCCAGATGATTCGGGTAGAAGCATTGATCCGTTGCCGGAATTGCTCCAGGTCCAGCGAATGGTTGACTAAAGGAACTTCATGGATGACACCGCCTGCCAGCAGCGTAGCGCCCTTATACCAGTTAAAGGAGGGCACCGGAATGAGTGATTCCTCGCCGGGATTAAGATAGGCTTGAGCGGTAAGGGTTAGGAGTTCGAATGATCCACTGCCAAATACCAGTTGGGAGGTACGCACACCCAGTCGCTCCGCAAGTTTGTCACGCAGCAATTGGCTGGAGCCGTCGGGGTATTGAGCCAAAAGATCGGAACCCAGCGATCTGACCGCATCCGCAGCCAGGGGAGAAGAACCAAACGGATTCTCGTTCGCTGCAAGTCGATCCACACTTTCCAGTCCCAGCTCCCGCCGGATCTGTTCCATGGATTTGGCAGGCGTATAAGCCGGAATTTGATTTAACAGGTCTTTAACAGGAGGAGAGGGTACGGGTGAAAGGGATTGCATAATCAAGCCTTCTTTCCAGTGGAATTAGATCGAGAATGATATCTGTTTCTGGGCAATCTGCTGTGCTGTCTCTTGTGGAGGAGTCAGCAACCGATTCAGAATCAGGTTTTCAAAATGAGCAAACCCGCTATCCCGAACGCGTGGCCGCTCCAGCGTAATTCGGGTATCCATCGTTATATGACCATCTTCGATTAACAGCACCCTGTCTGCCAGCGCAACCGCCTCACTGACATCATGAGTGACCAGAATGACGGTCAGGCCTTCTTCTACCCACAAGCGTTCGATTAATTGCTGCATCTCAATTCGGGTTAATGCATCCAGTGCACCCAGCGGTTCATCCAGCAGCAGTAAGCGTGGATGACTTGCGAGTGCCCGTGCCAAGGCGACACGTTGTTTTTGTCCGCCAGATAATAACCCCGGCCAGTCACCTTCACGCTCTCCAAGTCCTACATTGCGAAGCGACTGGCGTGCATCTTCCTTGTTCTTGTCGGGGATGCCCAGCCGTACATTGTCGAGCACGGATTTCCAAGGCAGCAGCCGGGCTTCCTGAAACAGAAACCGTGTCTCGGGTGCTGTACTGCCAAGCTTTCTGTTGCCCAGCATAATGCTCCCGGAAGAGGGGGGTTCCAGCCCGGCGATCAGACGTAGCAAAGTACTTTTGCCACAGCCGCTTCGTCCAACGATGGCTACAAATTCCCCTTGTCTAACATTGACGTTGATGTCGGATAGAATCGTCCGCTGATCATACGATTTCTGAACCCCATCTACTTGAAGAAAAGGACTGATCTGACTTGTGCTCATGGATTAATTCACGCTCCTTTGGCTTTACTTGCGGGATAGAGCCGGGTTCCAGCGCAGCCAGCGCCGTTCCAGCCATTTGGCGATGGTATCGGACAGCTTGCCCAGCAGAGCATATAGCAGAATGCTTAAGACGATTACGTCCATCTGCATGAATTCCCGCGCGTTCATCGCCATGTATCCAATCCCCGCATCCGCCGCAACCGTCTCGGCTACGATAAGTGTCAGCCACATAATGCCAAGTGCATAACGAATGCCCACCAGAATGGAAGGCAGTGCACCAGGCAGGATAATGTCCTTATAAAGGGACCAACGGCTGAGGCCATATACTTTGCCCATTTCAATCAGACCGGGATCGACCGATCGTATGCCGTGAAACGTATTCAGATATACCGGAAAGAATACACCTAGGGAAACGAGGAATAATTTTGCTTCTTCACCGATCCCGAACCACACAATAACGAGGGGGATCAAGGACAGATGCGGAATGTTGCGGATCATCTGCACCGAGGAGTCGGCGATCTTTTCCGCAAGGGAGGAGATGCCATTCAGCACACCCAGCAGGAAGCCCAGACCCCCACCAATGAGAAATCCTCCCAAAGCCCGCCTGGCGCTGATACTGATATTGTTCAATAACTCACCGTTTCGAAGCAAACGAATGAAGGCCTCCAGTACCTGAGCGGGACGGGGCAAAATATTGGCTGCAACAACTCCAGATGCAGTAAGCCATTGCCACAAAGCCAGAATGAGTAGTGGGACAACAAAAGGAATGAATTGGTTAAACCATGCCCGGTTAAAGGTGTTGGACCGCACGTTATGCCTACCTCCTTGCTTCCTTCGTTATTGGCTACCTGGAGCTGGAAGTTGATCTTGAAGTTCATCACTCCAGAATGTGCTCACATCGACTGCCTGCTCAAAAATTCCCGCTTGCTGAAACGTATCCGCTACGTCCTGTTCGGACTTGATGGCCTCGTCAGAAATGGCAACAATACGTGATGGGCGTTGTGCTTCTCCATCCGTGTAGGTTTTAAGGGCTTGTTCCACCGGCTGGTGGGTGTTGTCTGCTGTAATTTGAGCCCACGCATCCTTATTGGCACGAGCCCAATCATTGAATTTGTTGATTCGCTCCAGATAATCGGCAAGGACCTCTTTCTGTTCCGCATTTGCAATAGCCTGATCGGAGGCGGCTACAAGGAAGCTGCCTGATAGGATATCTTTGGCGCTGGCGAGCGTTGTTGCTTCATTCAGATGTGCGGAGATGATGGCATTGCCGTAACTGGCAAGGGCATCCACTTTCCCGCTAATCAGGGCGCTGAGTCCATCGGCTGTTGAAAGTTCGACCGGACTGATGTCACTCCAGGTTAATCCGGCTTCCTCCAGTATTTTGAGCAGGAAATAGTGGGCCGTTGTATTTTTTACGAAAGCAACTTTCTTGCCTTTCAGGTCAGCAACTGATTTGATCGATGAACCTTTAGGAACAACGACCTCCTGATTTAATGTGCTGCCTTGTTGTACCGCAATAATTTTGAAGCTTCCACCATTGGCAGCCTGAGATGCAAAAATGGGCGGAATTTCACTGGTAACACCAAAGTCCAATTGATTTGCAGCCATCGCTTCGAGGATCAGGTTACCCCCCTGAAATACGTTATAAGTGACTTTATAGGGGGTGTCATCGAGTCCGGCGGCTTTTAGCCCCAATTCGAGATTGCCCCATCCGGTCTGACCAACACGAATAGTAACGTCATTATTCGAAGCAGCTGATGCCGCTGTCGGTGTTGAGCCTGTACCCGCGTCCTGATTGTCAGCTCCGGCAGAGCAGCCGGAAATCAGCAACAACAGAAGCGCGCTCAGAAAGGCAGTTAAGGGAAGAGTGTAATGGCGGTTTGGACGGATCATAGGGAGGAGACCTCCTTGGTGTATGAACTGCTTTCACTGGACTGACTGGATTCTCTGAATGTTTGGCCGATACGGTCTGCCTGAAGAATGGCTTCGGATACCTGCGCCGTGCTAACTCCGAAGGAGAGATGTGCCGCACTGCCTTCCCTCAGCTGTAGTCCTGCTGCAATGCGTGCAGCAGCTTCTTGAGACTGTTGTTGTATGCCGAGTTGGGCAAGAGTGATAGGCAGATTCAGCTTATGTAACAGAGTGGTCAGCTCATGAAGCTCATCCCCTGCTTTGCCTTCAAGAATCCACTGGGTGAACAGTCCAAAAGCTACCTTTTCTCCATGTAGTGAAGCGTGTGTTTCGGGTAATTTGGTGAGGCTATCATGTAGCCCATGAGCAATCGCGGCATGAAGTGATCCATCGCTAATGCTGCCCACAAGGCCTGCGAGCACAATAATGGCATCGGCAACATCACGGAATTGAGGCGTACTACCGGTTGTATCGGTGGATTCATAGACATCGATGGCGTGCGCTTCAAGAATATCGAGTGCAAGCTTGGCAGTGCTGACACTGTTTCGGAGAGTGAGGCTGGTGGCGTTACCACTCAGATTAACGGCGAACTCATGCCATTTTACGAGCGTGTCACCGATCCCTGCGGCCAAATACCGCCTTGGTGCACTCGCCAGAATATGAGGATCAGCCAGAACGAGATTAGGCGAACGGCGCAGGGGACGATATCCTGCAGATTGGCCCTGTTCATCATAGAGCACGGTTAAGGCGGACCAGGCAGCGCAGGTTGCGGCAATCGTTGGGACCGTTACAATGGGCAATTGGGCTTGCTCGGCCACCGCTTTGGACAGATCAAGTACTCTGCCGCCACCGACGCCGATAATCAGATCAACATCCAGATCGAAAGCTTGTTGCGTAAAAGTATCAATCTGGCCTGTTGTAACCTCACCGTGAAACAATTGCACATGGAACTTGATCTTATGCTCCTCCAGTGAAGGAAGAAGGTAAGGCTTTACGGCTTTTAATGCAGACTCACCGGCGATGATCAGAACATGTTGCCCAAGCTGTGCAATTCGCGAACCACTTTGCTCAAGAATGTTAGCCTCGTGTACATATACTGCGGGTGCCTTAACAGTAATCATGAATACACTCCCTTTATAGCTTATTATTCTTACGTTTTAACTAGGTTTTAATTTCTTTAGATTCTAGCATCGCGTTTCAGCAACCACAATAACCCGGACAATCAATAGATCCTATACTTCGATTGAAAGAATCTATAGGTGGACGTAGTTAATGGATTCGAGGAGAAAAGGGAATTAACATGCTGTTTGATTTACCTCGGCTCCCGAACCCGATATAATAGTGGTGGCACATATGGGCCGGATCACAAATGAGGGTGGGACTGTTCTCCCTCTAGCAGAATGGGGACCCCGAGTTGAAAACGTTCAAGAAAGTATATATTGAGATCACAAGTATATGTAATCTGGCATGCAGCTTCTGTCCACAGACCAAACGTGCCAAAAATTTCATTGACCCTGAAGTCTTCAACAATATATTGGATCAGATCAAACCCCATACCAAACATATTTATTTACATGTCAAAGGTGAGCCGTTGCTTCATCCTAAAATTGATCTGTTACTGGATTCAGCGCATGAAAAGGGATTTAAGGTCAATATTACGACGAACGGTACGCTACTGCCCAAGACTCAACATAAACTGCTCGGCAAACCGGCACTGCGTCAAATGAACTTCTCTCTGCACAGCTTTGATGGTCACGAAGGGTCCACAGACCGTGAGGGCTATCTGGGCAATGTATTGTCATTTGTCCGGGAAGCAGTGAAGCACAATGTCATTATTTCATTCCGACTCTGGAATCTGACACAGGATAACTTCACGAATGCCCAGATGAACCGAAACCGGGAGACGCTGGAGGTTCTTGAACGGGAGTTCAATCTGGATTTCCGCATTGAGGAAAAGGTGATGCCGGGTAGCGGTGTCAAAATTGCCCCGAATGTGTATCTGAATCAGGATCATGAATTTCAGTGGCCGAGTTTGGATGCACCGGAAGATGACGGCAAAGGCTTCTGCCATGCGCTTCGTAGTCAGGCTGCAGTGCTTGTCGATGGAACTGTGGTTCCATGCTGTCTCGATGGTGAGGGTGTGATTAACTTGGGCAACGTTCATGAAAAATCGTTCTCGGAGATTGTGGATGGTGAACGAGCCAACAATCTGTTCTATGGTTTCTCCAAACGGGAAGCAGTGGAGGAATTATGTCGGAAGTGCGGATATCGTCAGCGGTTTGGCGCTTAAAGCGTAATTTAATAAATAAAATGAGATTCAAAATAATAGAGATCACGTTGTCTGGAAACAGATGAAGTGGTCTTTCGTTTTTTTCTAGAACGATAAAGGAGCATATAGCCATAGATTACAAGTTGTAAAAGAAGCATACCCGAAGTTGAGATCGGCACATTACACAATGGAGTACGATACAAAAAATGCCGAAATCACAGGCAAAATGCTGTCATTCCTATATCTAAGCTAATGATTATTATCGTAACATTCCTTTTTTGGTAGGATCAGGGTAGGTTCCGAGCCAGAGGTGCACCTCTGATAGGTTCCTTGGGGACAAGCTTATGCTTGTACGCCAATTCATCAGAATAAGGGAGGATTTAAGTGATGAAAAAAATGTTGACGTTGTTGCTGTCCGCCGGTCTGGTCGCTTCATTATTCGGTGCAATTCCAGCTTTTGCTGCACCTACTGTTGTGAACTCAACGATTATTGTAGCTAAGGGTGAAACTTTTGACGGCAAAGGCCAAACCTATGTAGCCAACCCTTCCACACTGGGAGATGGATCTCAAGCGGAAGATCAGAAACCAGTATTTCGGTTGGAGGCAGGTGCCACACTCAAAAATGTAATTATCGGTTCACCTGCAGCTGACGGTGTTCATTGTTACGGTAACTGTTCTATTTCGAATGTGGTATGGCAAGACGTGGGCGAGGATGCACTGACGCTGAAGTCTTCCGGAACGGTCAACATCACTGGTGGAGCAGCTTACAAGGCCTATGATAAAGTATTTCAAATGAATGCAGCCGGAACGATCAACATTAAAAATTTCCGTGCAGACGACATTGGCAAGCTGGTGCGTCAGAATGGCGGAACAACCTTCGCCGTGAACATGACGCTCGACAACTCGGACATTTCCAATGTCAGAGATTCCATTATGCGTACGGATAGCAGTACATCGCAAGGGAAAATTACAAATACCCGTTACTCCAAAGTACCGACCTTGTTTAAAGGCTTTGCATCGGGCAAAACAAGTCAATCCGGGAATACACAATATTAAAAGCGGAGCGTACCTGCTTGCATGGAATGTTCCATTGATACGGAAATACACCAAAAGGTATCCTTCGGGAGGCCTTTTTGGTCATGTAGTTCTAAATATGGACTGCAAGAAATACAGCTTGAAGAAGAGGCATATCCGCACAAATTGAACATATAGTTAATCACTCTTTCTTCTAGGTTAAACCGATTTTTCCTTATCGGGATTGTCACAAATACCCATGTGTTGTACAGTAGAAGCAATGAAATAAGTGAACCGGGTGCTCAATGAAGTTGGGCTGAGAGAGCGGCCTTGTGCTGCTGACCGTATATCTGATCTGGGTAATGCCAGCGTAGAGAACATGAATTTGCGATGAGCAATGGTAAGCGATAAGGGATAGATAATAAATGTCAGCGTTTCTTGGATGCAACGGGATTTTTTCTGATGTGACGGGGATGGTGTCGTTTGTTTTCTTCTTTCTCTATAACTGCCTAATGCGTAGCATCGTGAGAATTGTAAACTGTGCGTATGGCCTGCCTGTGAACCGGGGAGGCTTTTTTTGTTTGTTTTATAAATCAAGGGAAACAGAGGAAGGAAGTAGAGAACATGTCAACAGCAGTAGGCAGCAACAGATTGAAGTTAACCGATATTTTGGTAACGATTGTGATTGCAGTGGTATTTGGGGTGATCTACAAAATATGGGGACCTACATATGATCTGATGAAGCCATTCGGCGTTCATGCGGAGCAGATGATTTACGGCATGTGGTTCATGGCGGGCACCTTTGCCTTTGTAATCATTCGTAAGCCGGGTGTAGCCATTCTGGCTGAAGTTGCGGCATCAACGGTGAGTGCTTTTCTCGGAAGTGAGTGGGGCATGTCGACACTGGTGTATGGGCTGTTGCAAGGGCTGGGTGCAGAGATCTTCTTCGCCGCATTTCTGTATCGGAAAAGCAATCTGTTCGTCACTTGCCTTGCGGCTATTGGTGCAGCGGCGGCTTCGCTTGTACTGGATTATCAGTACGGGTACATTGATTCCCTCTCGGCTTGGAACTACACGCTGTTTATCGGTTTCCGCTTCGTTGGAAGTATTCTGATTGCGGGAATATTCGCCTATTATCTCGCGAAAGCGCTGGAACTTACAGGTGTAACACGATCCCTTAGACCGGTGTCGAAGCAGGATTATGAGGCGCTGGATTAGATGAATGAAGTGGAGAATGTGCAAGCGGTAGGTGTTACGAATCTAAGATGCAAGTTCCCGGGAGAGAAGGCCTTGGTGTTTCAAGGCTTGTCTCTCTCTGTGCGTCAAGGGGAGAAAGTGTTGTTGCTTGGACCAAGCGGCTCTGGCAAATCCACCTTGCTGCAAATTTTGAGCGGTCTGATTCCACGCTCTGTGGAAATTCCGATGAAATGTGATGACATTCAGGTTCCAGAGCAGTCCGGTATTGTTTTTCAAGATCCGGATACCCAGTTCTGTATGTCATATACGGATGAAGAGATTGCTTTTGTACTGGAAAACCGGAATATTCCACGTGAGCAGATGCCTGCTCTTATCCATCAATACTTGGAACAAGTAGGGTTACATTTTGAACATAACCGAACACTCATTCAATCCATGTCACAGGGGATGAAGCAGCGTCTTGCGATGGCTTCGATTCTGGCCATGGAGCCAGACGTACTCTTTTTGGATGAACCAACGGCACTGCTGGATGATGAAGGAACCTCTCAGGTGTGGGATACGGTGAAACAGATTGCACAGGACAAAACACTCATTATCGTGGAACATAAAATTAATGAAATTGTCGAGTGGGTGGACCGAATCATCGTATTGTCGCCTGAAGGAAAGATTGTGGCAGATGGCCCGGCGAATCAGGTGTTTACAAATGAGCGGAATATGCTCAGGGAATACGGAATCTGGTATCCAGGGGTTTGGGAAGAACGAGGGCAGACGAAAGCACAGACGTTGGTCACAGGACAGTTTATTCGTTATGGGGCAACAGAAACTGAAAGTATGGATAACAAGGAGGGGCGAGCTTCTGCGCTGCCCCAACCAGCCCTGGAAATGCAACAATTCACCGGATGGCGCGGAAAAACACCTTTCATTCAGGTGGAACAGGCCAAGGTATGGCACGGAGATTGGGTAGGGATTGTCGGGGCTAACGGAGCAGGTAAAAGTTCGTTATTGCTGTCCATGATGAATATTCTAAAAACGACAGGTCATTATGTTGTGGAAGGACAATCGGCCGGAAAAACCGAGCAGCTTGCAGATCACATCGCCTTTGTATTCCAGAATCCTGAATTCCAATTCGTGACGAATACGGTTCGGGATGAAGTGGGATTTTCCTTGCTGAGCGGCAAGCTAACTGCCGAAGAAAGAGGTATCCGAACCGATCATATGCTGGAGCAATTCGGACTTACTGACCTGTCGGGGAGGCATCCATACCAATTGTCGATGGGACAGAAACGACGGCTGAGTGTAGCTTCAGCTCTGGTACGGGAACAGCGTATTCTGTTACTGGATGAACCTACCTTTGGACAGGATGCGCGGAATACCTTTGCCATGTTATCACAGCTGGAGCGGTTGCGGCGTGAAGGGACAGCCATTGTAATGGTTACGCATGACCGGGAAATCGTGAAACGTTATTGCACCAGGATTTGGACGGTGGATGAGGGGAGGTTAACGGATGCAGCTCTCGTTTCCTCATCGTGAGACATGGCTTCACGCGGTGAATCCGGGGTTGAAAATGATTTTCCTGACAATGTTATTTGTCTTCGTCATTCTTGTTCACAACCTGAATGTTATGGCTAATGTGGCAGTCGTCATGCTGTTATTACTGGGCTGGACAGGTCACCCATGGCTCAGATTATTGCTGTATGCGTCTCCGTTCATTCTGGTATTTATATCAACTTCCACAGGTATGATCATGTTTGGTAAAGGCGAGACCACCTGGTTTCAGTGGGGATTGATTCATATTACCGAAGAGAGCTTCTATCGTGGGTTGCATCTGGGATTTCGTTCGCTAAGTATGGCGGCGGCTGGATTGTTATTCGGCCTGACGACCAAGCCTGTTCGTCTCTTTTATTCCCTAATGCAGCAGTGGAGGCTCCCACCCAAGTATGCCTATAGCTTTCTGGCGGCTATGCGCATGATTCCGATTTTGCTGGATGAATTCCAGACGCTGCGTTATGCCATCCGCATTCGGGGAACGAGGCAGCGCGGCTCCAGCTGGAATGTATACGGCATACTGAAACGATATGCTATTCCACTACTTGCTCAGAGTATTCGCCGTGCGCAGCGTATGGCGGTGGCGATGGAAGCGAAAGGATTCAAGGAAGGCGGGAGCCGGACCTATTACATTCAAATCGGGTATTCCCGAGCGGATGTATGGTTTATGGGTTATTTTATCATCATGTTGACGGCTGCTTATATATTGGGAACCACATTCCCTTATAATTCAATGCTAGTGGATGTAAGGTGAGACTTGTAATTATTTTGTACCTTGTAAATATATTTGGGAGTAACAGTAACTTTTCCTTGTTCAAAACGTCTTTAATGGAAATAACTTCAAATAGATGAGGTGAACGAGTGTGAAGACAGAGTCGAAGTGGCAAAAGACGGGGTACCTATGGATCACTGTAACTGGAATATCGGCCGTGCTGCTTACGGGGTTCATGCTGCTGGATACGAATACGGAAACAAGGGCAGCACAGGGCTCCGGTTCGACAACTCAAGCCTTATCTGCACAAGCAAAAACGACTTATAAACCGGGAGATATTTTAAATTTGGAGGCAGGTATGCCCCTGTACACCCAAGTAATAGGTAACAAAGTGCCCGTTGATCTGATGGGAATACAGTACTACACTTCCAGCAATGAGAAAATTAAAGTACAAGCCGCTCGCGGCGAATGGATCAAATTCCAGGATTACAGCAGAGGTGAACTCTGGATTCCCGGCTGGTACGCATCCAAAGAAAGTCGAAGCCTAAAGACTGTAACTCCCCAAACGTTCAGTCTTCGTCCTGGAAGTAAGCTGTATCTGGCTCCTGGAAGTACGACAAGTTGGACTCCAAGCCCAACGCTCACAGACCAGGCGTTGATTGTTGCAGCGACGAAGGATTGGTACGGTTTGTCGATTGCCCCGCGCGTTTGGAATAAGGAATCATTCACCTATCGTCCTGCATTGCTTTGGGTTAAAGCACAGGCTGTAGAGCAACAAGCCATTGTAGCGGATGGTTGGTTTCAACAGGATGCATCGCAGACGGCTTTGGCTGTACGCCATTTGACGGATATCATGCTGAACAAAAAAACAACCTCCAAACAAGTCGGAAAATGGCTCGGTGAACCGGATTGGAAAGAGAATTCAGCCAATTTGAATGACACCGGTTATACGATGAGTATTGGACAGACCTGGCGATATGAGCGAGCAGATGCCCAATTTTTGGTGACATTCAATAAGAACGGCAAACTTGCTAGAACACGCTGGAATATACCGCAAGATGACCGAAACAATGTGGTGTCCGATTGGAGCTTCGGTCGTTCGGATGAATATGAATTCACAACCAAAATCACAGGCAAATCATTGCCGATAACGCTACCTTGGAAACCAATATGGACAAATCAAGGGGATATCAACTATACCTTTTTGCAAGCAGCGACGGATGATGTGCTCCTGATGAAAGGGGATGACGGTGGATTTAGTGGGGGTTACTACGAAGGTTCCATATACGCCCTTAATCGTCATTCAGGCCAGAAACTATGGCAGATCAATTCAGGATATGGTGCGCTGCAAGCATATATAGATACCAACCGTGAAGCAGTTACGATTTATACAAGCTATGACCCTGACAAGAAAGAATACGTGGATCGTATACGCCATCTCCGGATGAAGGATGGAGAGGTCACTTGGGAGTACACCCCACAGAAACAAATCAGATTGAAAGGCATCACAGCTGCGAAGAACGTATTGATTGTAGATAAACCAGCTGCTGAAGGCTCAAGTAATGGGCGAATAACGGTACTGAACAGTGTGAACGGAAAAACGTTGTGGACGCGGAAGCTTAGTACAGGATATCAACTGTTGAACCAGAGTGCAGATGACCCTTATGTGTTATATTGGGAGCAAGATCAACTGGTTGCAGCCGATCCTCAGTCAGGTCGAACCATATGGAGCTTGAAATCCAAACGATCCACCATAGAACAACTTGTGAATGATCCATATTTTGACGGAGTCGAACGTCTTGATCCGTTTGCGCCAGCTCAGCCCGAACGCTGGATGTTACAAGGTCATCAGTGGGTACTACTTAATCTGAACACAGGCGCACAGCTGGCGAACTTCCCTGCTCGGGAAGGACAGAGATTCGAGGTGCTGAATGATGGCATGCTGTTGATCCGAGAGAACAAAAAAGGCGATCATTATGGAGAATTTTCGGCTTTCACAACCACCCTGTACGATGCCAAGAGCGGGACAAAACGTTGGACGCTGAACGACAAGATCGAACGTGGATTTGTGGAGGAAGATCAATTATATGTAATCAAAAACGGATATCCGGCAGCCCTTGCATATGATACAGGAGAGACACGTTGGAATACACAAAACACGATTTTGTCACTTCGATACCCTACCAATCAGGGGAGTTACGTGGTGATTAAAGATCAGCTTTTGCTGCCGATGGGTGAGGATCTCCTAGTTATGGATAAAAATGACGGCACCTTGATCGGCCGTGTGCATGACGTTGTGATGGGAAACCCGGAACATCGTGATCGGGACGCGAAGAATGGAACCATGAATCGACTTGGAAATGAAGTCTATATTGGGTCGTCCAACGGACGGTTTAGTATATATGATGCAAGTGATTTGGACACAGATATCTTACGTTAAAGCTTGTTTCATGTCGAATGATGATTTATTATAAATAAACAGGATTGCTCGCGCTCCGGTTATCGGCTGTGCGGGCTTTCTTCATGTGTTCTTGAAGGACCATGTACGATCAATCGCAGGAGGAATCTCCCATGATTTCATTATACGGGGTAAGCAAGCGTTATAACGAGCGTGGTTCCCGTGCAGATCAGGGATTCGAGGCGCTAAGCTCGGTTTCCCTAGAAGTAGGCCAGGGAGAGATCCACGGCATTATCGGCTCCAGTGGTGCAGGGAAATCCACGCTTCTGCGCATGCTCAATGGATTGGAGAAGCCGGAAGACGGCGAAGTCATTGTGAATGGGCAGCATCTGACCCGGATGAGTGAGAGTAGTCTGCGGGAGGCACGGAGGTCCATTGGCATGATTTTTCAGCACTTCAATCTGGTCAGCAATCGAACCGTAAGTGGAAATGTCTGCATGCCTCTGGAACTTGCGGGCGTCTCCCGAACCGAGCGGGTTGCACGAGGACTTGAGGTATTGAGATTTGTCGGACTTGAAGATAAGGCCAACCAGTATCCTGCACAGTTAAGTGGAGGGCAAAAGCAACGTGTTGCCATCGCCAGAGCACTTGCCAGCCGCCCGGATGTGCTGCTCTGTGATGAACCAACATCTTCGCTTGATCCGCAGACCACGAGTGGAATTCTGGATGTGCTGCGTCATGTCAATGAAACGCTGGGGGTAACTATTGTACTCGTTACACATGAGATGGAGGTTGCCCGAAAGCTCTGCGACCGGATATCGGTGATGAAAGAGGGACGGATCATCAAAACGCTGTCGGAAGCGGAAGTACGCAGCATACCGGCACCGAAGCCTGATCTTCTAACATCCTTGTTGATGGGCGAAGATGTATCCATGAGCGGACGAAATACCTCTCTTCATGGCGGTCAGGAGGACAATAACGATGATACCTGAGTCCATTGTGAAGTATCAGCATGAAATTTGGCAGGCCATCGGAGAGACGTTTGTCATGGTGGGGATCTCCATCACGGCGGCTGTGTTAATCGGGTTGCCTCTGGGTACACTGCTGTATCTGTTCAGAAAAGGGCAACGTTATCAGAATCGACCTCTGTTCACGATTCTGGGAAGTCTCGTCAACATCATTCGTTCCTTCCCGTTTCTGCTGCTAGTCGTATTTATGATTCCGTTCACACGTCTGATCGTTGGAACATCCATCGGGACGCTCGCGGCAACCGTGCCGCTCTCGGTCATCGCAATTGCTTATTACGCCAGACTGGTAGAACAGGCATTGCTTGATGTCCCGAAAGGGGTGGTTGAAGCTGCTTCTTCCATGGGTGCATCGACCATACAGCTTGTGGTGAAATTCCTGTATGTGGAGGCTCGCTCAAGTCTTGTACTCGGCTTAACAACGGCAACCATCAGCTTTATCTCTTACTCTACGGTCATGGGTATTGTCGGTGGTGGCGGTGTTGGTGATTTTGCGATTCGTTACGGTTATCAGCGATTCGAGACGGAGATCATGGTATTTACGATTATCATTATGATTATCCTGGTACAGATGATCCAATTTACTGGCAGCAGACTGTCCCGCTGGCTCGATCGCAGATCCTGAAGAAGGACAAGCAGTGCAGAAAGATTGAATTACAGCATGAACAATACAGATTACATGATGAAGGGGTTTATATCAGATGAAAGCAAAACTAATACTCATGCTGCTGGCAGTGACGCTCGTAGCAGCCGGATGCGGCAAAAAAGAAGAAACACCTGCGGCGGAAGGAAATAAGGAAGGCACTCAAGCCGGACAAGAAGTGACGTTGAAAGTAGCTACTTTGATTCCGCCAATGACGGATGTGCTGGATATTGTGAAGCCATTGCTGAAAGAAGATGGTGTTAATCTGGAAGTTGTTGTACTTTCCGATAACGTTCAACCGAATACTGCACTGGCGAACAAAGAAGTAGACGCAAACTTCTTCCAGCACGTACCTTACATGAATCAGTACAATGAAGCAAATAACGCTAACTTGGTGGCTGTTCAACCGATCTACAATGCCATCTATGGAGCATATTCCAAAAAGGTTAAATCCATTGAAGAATTGCCTGAAGGTGCAACGGTAGCGATTGCAAACGATCCGTCCAACATTGGACGTTCGCTGGTGATGATGGAACAGAACGGCCTGATCAAGCTGAAAGAAGGCGTCGATTTTAATGCTACGCAAGCAGACATCACGGAAAACACGAAGAACTTCAAGTTCAAAGAAGTGGATCTGTTGATGCTAGCCCGCATGTTGGATGATGCGGATCTGGTTGCCATGACTCCAGCCTATGCGAGTCCGCTGGGGCTTACACCGAAGAAGGATGCGCTGTTCACTGAGAAGGATGATTCCCATTTTGCCATTACCTTGGTTGCCCGGGAAGATAACAAGGATTCGGAAGCCATTCAGAAGCTGGCGAAGCGTATGGCGGGTCCAGAAGTGAAAGCCTTCTTTGAAGAGAAGTATGCAGATATTGCAATCCCGGCTTTTAAATAAGATCCGTTAATCTGCAACTAACATGATTGTACTGAAATGATACAAGACAAATACGAAGACCCAGGCCTCATTCGCCTGGGTCTTTTTTGTTAACCTGTTTTATGGAGTAAATGAGAAGATCAGCATCAGCTTTTATCAGAGTCGTGTTCTACCTTTGGCTCCATGAGGCGAATCAGTTTCCGCTCGGTAGCGGTGTCTGTCGCAGGTGTGTAGATGCTGCACCGCAAATCGGCATTTCCCTGAACCTGTAGTGAAGTAAGATCAAAAAGCATTTTGCCAGCTCTGGAATGTCTAAATTCAATCAACACGTCCGGGGCGCTGCTGACATTGCTTTGTTTCCAAAGGGTATGAAAATCAGGATATCTGTCCATCATGTCATCCAAAAACAAGTTATACCATTCATCATCAACATATTGACCGTAATAAGCTCGGAAAATAGCCAGGAATCCGCTAACAAAATCCTCCCAATTGACGGCCAGTCTCCGAAATTCCTTTCGTTCAAACAACAAGCTGATCATGTTCCGCTGTTCAGCAGGAATCTGTTCAAAGTCCATAAACACATGCCGCGCTGCGTCATTCCAACCAACAATGTGGCAGCGTCGGTCTGAGATGATTGTGGGACAATTGCGAAGTTCCTGCAATATTTTTTGTAAAGAGGGATGAATTTGGAGTGGCTTCTCATCCAGGATATGAAGTTCCGAATGGTAATCCAGACCAAGGGAAAACAAATACTTCCGTTCATCCGCTGTCAGCCTGAGAGCTGAGGCGATGTTATCCAATACGGAATGAGATACCTGAATATCTCGACCCTGTTCAAGCCAGGTGTACCATGTCGTGCTCACACCTGCCAATTGGGATACTTCTTCTCTTCTTAATCCAGGCGTTCTTCGCCGGGAGCCCGCAGGTAATCCGACAGATTCCGGAGAGATTTTGGAACGCTGGTTTTTCAGAAAAACGGATAGTGCCTGCAGCCTGACATCATGGTTCATTCCATCACCTTCGTTCCTGAGTTTATCATGGTAGTCATTATACTATTATAATTGACAACTTGTAATAGGATAATACGAATGGCAATATAAGTGCATAACTTAACTAAACAAGTATGGAAAGAGCACTAAAGGAGGATGCATTATGGAGCGTGTTGTTATTACAGGAATGGGGATTATCTCTCCTTTGGGGAATGATGTGCATACATTTTGGAATGGATTGGTGGAAGGGAAATCGGGAATTTCGCCAATTGAAGCGTTTGATACAACTTCCTATAAGACGAAGATAGCAGGGGCGGTCCGTGATTTTGACGGAGAAGAACGGTTTGGACGGAAGGAAGCACGGCGTATGGACCGGTTCGTGCAATTTGCTGTTGCGGCAGCAGATCAGGCTTTATCTGACTCCGGTCTCGTAATGGATAATGTGGACAGGGAGCGCGTTGGCGTGTATATCGGTTCCGGCATCGGCGGAATCCAGACCCTGATGGAACAAGGCAAACTCTTGTCTGAACGTGGGCCTGCAAGAGTCAGTCCAACACTGGTGCCCATGATGATATCCAATATGGCTGCGGCTATGGTGAGCATGAGATTTGGCTGTTGGGGACCCACTCTCTCGCCAGTGACAGCCTGTTCGATTGGCAACACAGCTATAGGTGAAGCTTTCCGGCTGATTCGTCATGGTGGAGCAGATGTGATTTTTGCTGGAGGGACGGAAGCAGCTGTCACCGAAGTATCACTGGCAAGCTTCGGTAATGCGACGGCGCTATCTACACGAAACGAAGCGTACGAAGGAGCGAGTCGGCCATTTGATGCAGGCAGAGATGGTTTTGTCATGGCTGAGGGTGCCGGGGTCTTAGTTGTGGAGTCTTTGTCCCACGCCCTTGCGAGAGGTGCAAACATCCTTGCAGAGATCGTAGGTTATGGTGCCAGTTCAGACGCGTATCATATTGTAGCGACCCATCCGGAAGGGCGGGGTGCATACTTGGCCATGAAAGCCGCTCTGGCGGATGCACAGCTTCAGCCGCATGAGATTGATGTCATTAATGCTCATGCTACTAGTACGGAAGCGGGTGATCTCTCCGAGACGCGAGCAATTAAGCAGCTGTTTGGTGCGGAAGCCTATCATATTCCGGTAACAGCAAACAAATCGATGACCGGACATATGCTGGGTGCGGCTGGTGGTGCGGAAGCCATATCGCTCATTCAAAGCTTGCGTAGCGGCATCATTCCACCGACAATCAATCAAGAGCAGAGCGATCCGGAATGTGATCTCGATTATGTCCCCAACGTTGCAAGAGAAGCTGACCTGAAGATTGGCATGTCCAACTCATTTGGCTTCGGTGGTCATAATGCGGTCATTATTTTGCAGAAATATTCTTCGTAAACTTACAGAGAGCAGTGACTGCCCGAAGGCGCACTGTTCTCTTTTTATTTGCTGTGGGAAGACTGTTCCGGCTGCGAAAATGCAATATAGGTCATTAGTTCGCTGGTTGCATGTAAACATGAGGATTGGCCCATGAATATGGTCGGGATATTCGTTAGAATGTTCAATAGGGGCACGTATGTACGCATATTTGAATAGATAACGAAGCAGGCCGGAGCTTAAGTTTGGTCCATTTTCCATGCTGGTATAGATATAAGGTTGATAGAGGCTTCTTCTAACATAAAGCAATACATAGGAGGTAAAGCAGTGAACGTATGGATTACGGTGAAAAGTCTGGGTAAACGCAAGCCGGCACTTGCCAAACAAGCTGCCGAACTTCCGGAAACAACCGATACGCTGAGACAGCTTATTAAGAACATGGTGGCTCAGCAGCTCAAGGCTCTTCAGGACAAGAACAGTGAAGCGGAATGGCTTGCCTACCTGATGCCCGAGGACATTCAAGAGCAGGGAGCAGCAGGAAAAGTAGGCTTTGGCACGATATATAACGAAGGGGTTCCCGATGTAGAAGGCGCCATGGATACAGCTGTAACCGCATATGAAGATGGGTTATTTAAAGTGTTTCTCAATGATGAAGAGTTGCAGGCACTGGATGAGCCGTTGATTATACAGGAAGACGATAACGTGGTATTTATCCGCTTTACAATGCTTGCCGGGCGTCTGTGGTAGAGAGTGACGAGGAGGAAATGGAATGAATCAGGAAGATAAAGTTCAACAGTATCAACAAGAGTTGCAGGAAAAAGTGAAATCGTTGAATGGTGTGGAGCAGGAACTCGCAGGCTATGTTGCAGAGATGGCTGGATTCACCTATTTGCGCGAAGACGAAAAGGCCTATTTGGATGTAGAGCAGCAATTGAAACGTATGTCTGCTGAGACGAAAACTCCATTGTTCCGTCCATTATTGGATGTATTGGAGCAACTGGTCAGTGAATCCTTCTTGGCTCGGTTCCGTTACATTGCAGAACGTGCCGCGAATTTTCCTTATAGCAAACATTATGAGCGCAGACCATTTCGTACGACCGATCCCGAACAGCATATAGGACAGGTTCTTCGTAAAATGATTGCCTTGTTCCGTATGGAGATGCATGGCTTCTCCCTGAACGAATATGTATCTATGCGGGAGTACAAGTTTGATTATCTTCATGAGATTAGAGCCGTTTTACCGGATTGCATTGCCTATGAACTGGATCATGAGACCGGCGATATGAAGCAGGCGCTGCATGACATTATCTATGGCGACAATCAGAATGCATTGCTGACCACTGAAATGATCAAAGGTATCTTTATGAGCGATCAGGTGGATGCTTACCGGATGGTTGGGGAATTGCTGGTAGCAGCCAGACTGCAGGAGGGTTTGCGCCAAAGCATTGTGGAACGGATGGATGAAGGAACGCTTGAGGCGTATATATACATATTAAAAATAATTATCGACAACAACTTGATTCGGTTCAGTTCAGTGGTGAGAGCGCTCGCCGTATGGACAGGGATCGGAATTGAAGCGGCGAATCAGCGTGTTGCTGCGCAACTAATTACACAAGCACATCAAGCATTGACTGATCCTGCGGTGCGAGAGGAATGGCAGCAAAGCGCCAATGCAAACCAATTATTTATCAGTCTCTGGGCAACGGCAGTCATCGAAGAGAATGAGATGGAGCGAAAAGTCATCCAAATCATGGATCACGGGCAAGTATATCAGCAGATTGTTGCACAATACGTACTTGCTAACAGTCAGAACAGAGGGCTGCGCTTAAACATGGCACGTCAGTATCTTGAAGTACAGGATCTGGAGTTGCTGCATTGGGTGATTGAGAATTATGATGCTATGTACATGTTTACCTGGAGCTTTGAAAATGGGGAGAATCAACGTAGTGTTCACGTCTGGCCACTGCCTGTTTTTGAGGATAAAGCCGTGCGTCGGCGTGACTTCGATCTGTTTAAACAAATGCTGGCCTACATTCCGCAGGGAGGGGCAGGTGGACCATCCGGTGTTCTTGAATTTGTTCAATATCGGATCGACCCGGATGATGTAGTGAAAAAAATGCTGTACCTTGCTGCGTATGACATGGACCCGGAATGGATTGGCGAGGTCATTGCGCTCAAAGACAAGCTAAGCCCGGATTTGCGAGGAGAATTGTTGTCCCAGTTTGTCCATCATCCCGAGAATGAAGTACAAAGACAATTTATTTTTGATAGTCTGTCGGATAAAAGCATGAACAACCGTGAGAATGCTCTGCTCAAAGCCAAGCTGCTGACACTGACAACCGAAGAAATGAAGCTGATGGAGGCGCTGTTGAAACTGAAAACGGGATCGCTGCGTCAAAAGGTGATTCAGGTCCTTATGCTTCAGCCTGCAGACCAGTTGACGATGTCACTAAAGTCGCTTCTGCAAGCCAAGAGTGAACTGCAGCGGTTGGGTGCACTTGAGCTGCTGACCGAGATTTCAGCAGATCCCCAGCGAGCAGAGCAGCAGGAGCAAATACAGCCATTGATAGAACTCATCGCAAAACCAACCGCCAAAGAGCAGAAACTGCTGGATAAGCTTACAGAACAAGGGAGCAGGTACACGGCATCTAATGGATTTGGGTTGTACGACCCTTCATGGGATAACCCGCTACTCAATGAACAACGGGATCTCGGCGGGTATCAGCCGAAAGACCTGTTCACCCTTTCGTTGGAAAAAGCGAAGCAATTCCTTGAGGGTTTCGATGCACTTGTGCATGAGCATAGGGATCATGAATATGAAGTTGAGTATTTTCCAGGACACAAAGAAACGCTGCTGGTGGGAGCGTCTTTGCGTTCCATAGCCTTTATCACTTATGAGCAGCGAAGAGAGATTGCTCTAATGGAGCAATTCCCTCTCCATCAAGTATGGCAGGGGTATGTCCAATCGAGTGGTCTGGATAATAAGGAACTGATGCAACTGCTATTCACGATCCGTATTGAGGAGATGAACAAAAAGCTGAGTGATTACTACCGATATTATTCCGATGTGTACGAATACAGTGAGTTGGAGAAACATTGGCTACTGGAAGGCTGGCGTAAGGAATTTGCCGAGGAAGTCTACCCACTCAAGTACATCCAGGACTTGAAAAAGATAGTCAGTGAGCTACGTTATCAAGATCAGGTGAGAACGCTGATCGAGGCCGCTCATGATGACAGTGAAAAGGTCGATACGTTTGAGATCGCTGAACGGACTCTCTATGCGCTCATGAAAATGATGCCTGAAGATAAGGTGGAAAAGGAATCGGGAATGCTCAGTTTGTTATCTGGTCCATGGCTATATATTGTACGAGATAGAGTATATGACGATGCCAGCTTCAAGCGATTCTTCCAGACGTTCTGCCAATTCAGAAGATTGAACAAGGACAGTTATCGATCCTCCTTCCTGGGTCTGGACGATTATCTGCGCGCCTATGAACTCGATTTCATCGATGTACAAGAGCTGTACAAGCAACTGCTTGTTGAAGAATCTCGTGCCCAGTTTATTCGGGATATGACGTCGAGCCGTTATGACTGGATTGCGGAAAAACCTTTACTTGCAGATCTGCGCCGAACAGTTGTTGAACGAATTTTGGAGATTGAGTTGACCCGAGGAGAGCTCTCAACAGAAGTAAGTACGCTGGCCATGAAGCTTGAACGCATCGAAGGTATGGAGCATTGGGTGCATCTCGTTGCTGCCATGGATCAGGATACCTTTGTCCGTGGATATATCTACAGCTACGGTGACAATACGACACGTAAAGAAACGTTCAGCCATCTGATCCAGGTTTGCCATCCGCGTGATGGAGAAGACGAAGTGCTGCTGGGACAATTGCTGGCGAAGCATCCCATTCAGGAGAAGAAGCTCCTGGAAGCCGCAATGTACGCGCCGCAATGGATGGAGATTGTTGCGAAGCATCTCGGATGGGAAGGACTGCGCAGTGCAGCTTGGTACTTCCATGCACATATCAATGAACGATTCACTGCTGAGAAAGAAACCATTGTGGCGCATTATTCTCCAATTTCACCTCAGGACTTTAACGAAGGTGCATTTGATATCGCCTGGTTCGAGGAGGCATATGAAGCCGTCGGTGAGGAGCGGTTCAGTCTGTTGTACGATTGTGCCAAATATATTTCCGGGGGAGCCAATCACCGCAGATCACAGTTGTTCGCGGATGCGGCACTTGGGAAGCTGAAACTTGAAGATATGCGTGGGTCCGTGGAAGATAAGCGCAATAAAGATCATTTGTTGACCTACAGCCTGATTCCGTTTGCAGAAGAACGGGAACAGGATCTGCGTGAGCGGTACGACTTCATTCAGAAGTTTCTGATGCAGAGCAAACAGTTTGGCGCACAGCGCCGGGCCAGTGAAGGTCTGGTGTCCCAGATAGCGCTGGGCAACCTTGCCCGTAATGCGGGATATGCCGATGTTACCCGGCTGATGTGGGATATGGAAGCTCGCAAGCTGGATGAGATGAAATCCTATTTTGAGCCCCATGAACTGGATGATGCTACCACAGCCCAATTGGTCATTGATGAAGAAGGTCAGCCGGAACTGCTTATCGTAAGCAAAGGAAAGACACTCAAGTCTGTACCTGCTCGGTTCAAGAAAGATGGATACATCGCCGAATTGAAGGAATTAAGGACAGATTTGGTTGATCAGTATCGCCGGGCAAGACAGGAATTGGAGCGTTCCATGACCGCAGGAACGTCCTTTACGAGTGAAGAAGTTTCAAGCCTGCTGCAGAATCCGGTTCTTCGTCCACTGGTTCGCACGCTTGTGTTCCTAGCAGATGACAAGCTGGGCCGTTTCGATGTAACGTCTGGTGGGCTGGATACTCCGGCTTTGGATGATTCAGTAAGCTCGATTCAAACCTTGACGGAACAGGATCGGCTGCTCATTGCGCATCCATTGCATCTGTTCCAGAGCGGAAGCTGGAGTGAATTCCAACGGGATTTGTTCAACCGTCAGGAACGTCAGCCATTCAAACAGGTGTTCCGTGAACTCTATCTTCCGAATGAGGATGAGCTTGCTAATGGAACGGTATCCCGTCGGTATGCAGGTTATCAGATTCAGCCGAAAAAAGCAGTTGCTCTGCTTAAAGGACGTCAATGGACAGTCAGCTATGAGGAAGGGCTGCAAAAGGTAAGCTATGAGCATAATCTGATTGCCAATCTCTATGCCATGGCAGATTGGTTCTCACCCGCAGATACAGAAGCGCCTACTCTGGAGACGGTGCAGTTCTATGATCGGAAGACTTATAAACCTGTCGCGTTGAAAGATGTACCGCCAGTCTTCTTCTCGGAAGTCATGCGTGACATTGATTTGGTGGTTAGCGTTGCGCATGTTGGCGGAGTAGATCCGGAAGCCAGCTTGACCACGATTGAGATGCGTCATGTGATTGTGAATGAGTCACTACGTCTGTTGAAGGTCGATAACGTACGTCTCGATGGAAATTACGCTCGAATTGATGGTGAACTGGGCGAGTATGCCGTTCATCTTGGCAGCGGCAATGTGTTCAAACAGGCGACGGGCGCGCTTCATATCGTACCTGTGCACAGTCAGCATCGGGGCAGAATATTCCTACCATTCCTCGATGAAGATCCGAGAACGGCTGAGATTTTATCCAAAGTGATACTATTGGCTGAAGACAAGAAAATCAAGGACCCGCAAATCCTTGCACAATTGCAGCATTAGGAACAGAGCGTACCGCCCCATATGGGGCGGTTTTTTACTTGGTAGGGGGAATACGGTTTGAACCTTGTAAGCGCGTTCTATATAATGACTTTAACGCTTTAACACAGATTAAAGTGAGGGATGCAATCATGTGGAGATCAATTTACTTGCGGCGTCTTCTATTATTCAGTGTCATATTGGTCGCAATCCCCGTCATTACACTTGGATATCTGTCATACTCCAAGGCAAAGTGAGTTATAACGTCAAGGGTAATTCAGGCGAACATGCAGACTCTCGAACAGACACAACTCAAGACAGAACAATTGCTGCAGACCATTGATTATTCACTGATTCAATATATTAACACGTCCAGAATTAGTGAATCTGTTCGCAAACCCGTGCGTGTGAAGGATTATCCGGGGATTAATGAGCTACGTGAAGGCTTGTACAAATTACAGACGTACGAGAAGGGCATCGAAAATGTCAGACTGGTGAGTCTGGAAGGCAGATGGGTGCTGGATAATAGCGGGTACAGTAGTTCATTTGCAAATCTTGAAATGAAAACGCTATCAAAATTTATTCGAATGTCAGCTACCTCTGGATGGTTCACGGATCTAACTAGTGAGAATGTGCAGTTAATCAAGAAAATACCGGTCAATTCTGTTCGTGAGCCAGCGGGACTATTGGAAGTGACTCTCCCATCCCATCGCCTGGAGCAATTGGTACCTGCACGTCAAAATGGTGCAGAATCACTGATTCTGGACAGCGAGCATCATCGTCTGACCAGTCCCAAGGATCAGGCATTTTCTAAAACTGCGATGGAGCAGATTGTACCTGTACTGCTTGCAGACCATCTGGCCTCAGGATATGAGCGATTAAACATTGACGGGCAACCGTATGGTATGAGTTACCGTCTGTCCGATTATAACGGTTGGACCTACATTTCCCTCGTCTCCATCAATGAGATTGCGAAGGAGTCACGAGCCATTGGCTGGTATACATTCTGGATCTGTACTGGCGTCTTTATAGGACTTGCGGCGTTCTCCTTGTTTGCGTCCAGGCGAATATATATGCCGATTCGGCATGCATTTGAGGCAGCTATGGGACTAGAACCCGGGGATAGAAACAGACGAATTCACTGGAGAGAGTTTTCTCGTAAAGACGGTTTAAAAGGGGTTGCCGGTGAAGCAGCAACTGTCGAATGGCCACAGGATGAGCTGCGTGCGATTGGTGAACGCGTCCAGTCGTTAAAATTTTCCGAGTCCCGTCTGATGAAAGAGATCGAGAATCACACGGTTCAACTAAGAGGTCTGTTTGTACGCAAGCTGCTTACGGGAGAGATGAACCCGAGAGATATCCAGAGCGGAATGGAACAAGTGCATTATGCCATGAATGCAAAAGCCTATTGCGTTATTGCCGTTCAGGCAGACACTTTCAGTGACACAAGGTTTCGTGAATCAGACCGGGATCTGCTGTTGTTTGCCGTGTCTAATATGGTTGCGGATCTGGTTCCCGCGTGCTCACGTATGGACCCTGTAGTTATCGGGGAACAACAGGTTACGCTGCTGACGACGGATGAGACGGATGAGGAACGGCGCAAGCTTGAAGTACATCGGCTGGCACAGAGCGTTCAGGAGGCGGTGAAAGAAGTGCTTGGGCTTGGCGTCAGCGTAGGCATTAGTCGTTTCCTTCAGGATATGGCCCAGGCTACGCAAGCATACAAAGAGAGTGTAGAAGCGCTGAAATACCGAATTCGGTTTGGAGAAAATGTTGTGCTGCATGTGGAAGATGTTCTCCCTGATCAAGAGGTACAGATGATGTTCCCTGAATGGATCGAGAAACGACTAATCGATGCACTACATGTACCTGATCTGGATTTGGCCCGTGAATGCCTGCATGAACTTCTGGAGGTGACTCTGCGGGAAAGTCATTCCCATCAGGAATATCAGATGATTCTGTTCCGGTTGTTGTCCGATCTGATTCGCGAGTTCCAGACCACTGGGGAGGCTTTATTGCTGCCTTCAGGAGACGTGAGAGATCTGTTTGAGCAGTTGGTTAATCTGAAAACGTCTGCGGATGTGGAACGCTGGTTCATGAAAACGATTCTGGAACCCATGGTGGAGATGACCACGGCAAAATGGGGAGAGCGTAACACGAACATCTCCCAGCAGATGATGGAGATCATTCATGCTAATGTAGAGCAGGATCTCACCCTAGATACGTGTGCAGCCAAGTTGAACTATCATCCCAATTACTTGAAAACTGTTTTTCGGAAGGAAACTGGTGTGAACTTCAGTGATTATGTATCCCGTCATCGACTGAATCAAGCAAAGCAGTGGCTTGTGGAGACGGATATGAAAATAGGAGATATCGCTGAACAATTGGGTTACCGCAATGCTCAGAATTTTATTCGCTATTTCCGAAAAGTCGAAGAGATGACTCCCGGTGAATATCGTAAGAAATATCAAAAGTAACATCGAAAGTAACTGCTAATTCAGGAAGTAGAGTTTAACCTCCGGGACCTGCTTCCGGGGGTTAAACTACATGCTTTGCGAGTACTACATTCAGTTTAATTTGTGAATAGGGTCATCTTGGGATCTTCCCAGATGATTATTAACGGCCTTCCCTAATGATTATTACGCATGAAATACGCAACCTGGAGCATGAAGTGGCTAGGGCACTGAAAGCCTTTCATAGCAACGACTGAGGCCAACTCGACCCCGATTTTTATAGCTTTCCTGCTGCGGGGAGTATGGAATGTGATGAAGTTGAGCGTTATGGTGTAAACAGCTGATCTCAAGCATTCACTAGCAACCAGGAGTAGGGGAGGTAAAAGCGATGGAGGCTGTTTCAACTGAATTGAAAACGCTTACTAATTCAAAACGTTCCGTATTCATGCGCAGACTGCGGCGCCAAAAATGGTTTTTTATTATGCTGACGCCAGGATTGATCTACTTTCTGCTCTACAAATATTTGCCGATGTGGGGCATTCTGATCGCCTTCCAGGATTACCAGCCATTCGAAGGAATATTTCGGAGTGAGTGGGTGGGATTCAAGCATTTCCAACAATTCTTTAGTGATGAGACGTTCTGGTTATTGTTCCGAAATACATTAATTCTGGCGGTATACAATATTGTGTTTTTCTTTCCACTGCCGATTATCATTGCACTGATGCTGAATGAGGTAACGAAAAATAAGTTCAAAAGGATCATTCAAACCCTCATTTATATTCCTCATTTTGTATCCTGGGTTGTTGTAGCAGGGATTACCTTTCTATTCTTCTCGGCACAGGATGGGCTCGTCAATAACTTGCTTGCACAATTGGGGAGTTCCCCCGTGCAGTTTCTGCTCAGTAAGGAATGGTTTCGTACCGTGATTACTTCACAGGTCATGTGGAAGGAAACAGGTTGGGGCACTATTATTTTTCTGGCCGCTTTGGCGGGAGTGGACCCGCAGCTTCATGAAGCTGCACGTATGGACGGAGCTGGACGCTGGAAACAGATATGGCATATTACGCTGCCTGCGATTCGCAGCACGATCATTATCATGTTTATTCTACGGATGGGCTCCTTTCTGGACACCGGATTTGAACAGATTTTCCTGATGATTAATCCGATGAACCGTGAAGTCGGTGAAGTGTTCGATACCTATGTGTACAATATGGGGATATCGCAGGGCAAGTTCAGCTATAGCGCCGCTGTAGGGGTATTCAAATCGGTAGTGGCCCTCATCATGGTGATTGGTGCCAACCGACTGGCCAAAAAGTTTGGTGAAGAAGGCATTTATTAATGGAGGGAGGATACAGACATGGCTGATCGAAGTTTACTGAGCCGATTAGCGGATGGGCTCAATTACATCATTCTTTCCATGGTTGCACTAATGTGTGTGCTGCCGTTTATCTACATTCTGGCCGCTTCATTCACGGCTCCGGAAGAATTGCTAAGTAAAGGGTTTGTACTATTCCCGACTCAATTCTCGCTGGAGGGATACCGCTATATTTTATCCACAGAAACGATTATGTACAGCTTGGGGATCTCCATCTTCATTACGGTAACAGGTACGTTACTTAACCTGCTATTCACTGCATTAATGGCCTATCCGCTGGCACAACGCGATTTGATGGGCGGCAAACTGTTCATGAAGTTAATTGTATTCTCCATGCTGTTCAGTGGAGGCATGATTCCAACCTATCTGGTCGTACGCTGGACGGGACTGCTGGACAGTCTTGGTTCTCTCATTATTCCCGGTTTGATTAGTGCCTTTAACCTCATCATTATGCGTAACTTCTTCCAGCAGCTGCCTGACGGGATTGAGGAAGCCGCTCGTATTGATGGAAGCAGTGATCTGGGAACACTGTTTCGGATCGTTATTCCGCTCTCGGCTCCAGTGCTCGCTTCGCTTGCCTTGTTTTATGCGGTAGGCCACTGGAATTCGTATTTCAACGCTGTCTTGTACATTAATGACAATACGAAGTGGCCCATTCAGGTGTGGTTGCGACAGATTGTCATTCTGTCTGAAGGCGGAATTGGGGATATGTCCCTGATGGGTGATGATTATGTGGCACCACCTGCAGAGACCATCAAGATGGCGGTTATTGTATTATCTACGCTCCCGATTCTGGCGGTATATCCATTTCTGCAAAAGCATTTCGCCAAAGGAGCTCTGCTGGGTTCCGTTAAAGGCTAATTATATCTTGGAAGGGGTTAATACGTTGATGAACAAAACCGAAAAATCATCCAAGTTCTGTCACAAGAGAGTTGCATTGGTGCTGGTTGCTTCCCTGTTCACTTCATTGCTTGCTGCCTGTGGTTCCGATAAAGATTCGGACGGTGTTACCGCAGATGGAAAAACCGTCTTAAACATCATGATGATCCAACAGGGAGCAGAACCTGTGAAACGGGATAACCCTATACTAAAACAGATTGAAGAATATACGGACACGCAGTTGAATATTACTTGGGTTCCTGCAAGCGCCTACGATGACAAAGTGAGTGCCACGATTGCCTCGGGCAAACTGCCAGATCTCATGCTTGCACGGAGAAACAAGGAATCTGCGATGCTGAACGCCCAGTTATCCGGTTACTTCTGGGATGTCTCTTCATATCTGAAGGAAACCAAGAATTTGAGTCAAATGAATGAAACCGGTGTGAAAAATGCTTCGGTCAACGGTAGCTTATTCGGTGTTCCCAGAGAACGGGTATTGGCTCGATACGGCATGATTTTCCGCAAGGATTGGCTCGATAATCTCGGCCTGAAAGTGCCGAAAACGCCTGAGGACATCTACACTGTTGCCAAAGCCTTTACGCAAGATGATCCAGATCAGGACGGTCAGAAAAATACATTTGGTATTCAGGAAGACAACACGATGGAACTGCTGAAGCAGCTCACTGTATATAATGGTGGCCCTAATGGCTGGGGACTGAAAGATGGCAAAGTTACACCGGATTTCTTGTATCCCGAATTCAAGGAGGCACTGGATCTGTACCGCAAGATGGTTAGTGAAGGGATCATCAGTCCGGATTTTTCCATTGCGAAGAAGTATGAGTACTTTAATAAAGGCAAAGCCGGGATGTATTTCTCCGTAATTGATGATGCGGGTACTCGTCATGTGGATATGATGAAACAAAACGATAAAATCAACATTGATATTGCTCAAAATTTTGAAGGCACGGATGGGGAGCGTGTGCGTGGAACGAACGGGTATGACTCGCTGCTTGTGATTCCGAAATCCAGTGTAACCAGTGAAGAGAAGCTAAAGAAAATTATTGATTTTCTCGACAAACTTAACGACGACGACATGCGTAATCTCATTGCTTACGGAATTGAAGGAACGGATTATACGATACAAGATGGCAAAGTAAAGAAAATTGCAGGATCAACCGGTGCAGGAGATCTTTTCAACTTGCGTTGGGGAGCTCAAACGGGAACGAAGGAAGTCATCCAAACCGATTTGGAGAAAAAAATTGAGCAAACCATTAAAGACAATGCGGACATCGCGGTTACAGATTTAAGTGCATCGCTGATTTCGGATACCAATACCGAGAAGGGGGCCAATCTGAGCAAAGATATGACCGATGCGAATACCAAGTACGTCCTTGGTGAACTCGATGAACAAGGTTGGAACGATGCTGTAGCCAAATGGCGTTCAGGTGGCGGAGACCAAATTATGGAGGAGTTCACGACCTACTATAATGAAAACATGTCCAAGTAATTTCATTCAATTGATCAATTGCCCCGTGCGTGATACTTCGATCTGTTTGGGCGGGGACGGGTACTATTATATGACAGGCACAACAGGCTGTCCCGATTGGTGGGCGGTTACGGGAGATATTCAGTTATGGAAATCACCAGATCTGAAACAATGGTCACCAGTCATCACGGAACCTCGTAGGAGAAGTGTTGTCTGGAATATCGATCGGGATGGCACTTGGCAAAAGGAGATCGGTCTGCGAGACGCTGCTCCTTTCCGGCCGCTCTGGGCACCAGAAATTCACTACCTGAAGGACACTTATTGGTTGACTTACTGCATTCCCCGCTTGGGTAGCGGTATACTGCGTAGCATCAGCGGCCAAGCCGAGGGCCCTTATGTTGATGATCGGTCGGAACAGGGACCGTTAAGTCCTTATATCGATGCCTCCCTTTTCCAGGATGATGATGGGCTAGTGTACTACCTGTGTGACAATGGCAAGCTCGCACGAATGAACGAAAGCATGACTGCACTGGAGGAAGAACTGGTTCTTCTGAAGCCTTCAAATGCAGCTCATGTTGGATTTGAAGGAACGTATTTGTTCAAAAGGCAGGGTCGATATTATCTGTCTGGAGCGGATTTCGTTGATGGGGACTACCATGGATTCATGGCAAGTTCCGACCATTTATATGGACCCTATGAAGATCGTTATATCGCGGTAAGGCATGGCGGACACAATATGTATTTTCAGGATCAACAACAACAGTGGTGGAGTACGTTCTTTGGTAACAATGACAGTGCACCTCTGCGGGAGCGTCCAGCCATACTACGGGTGGAGCTTGATTCCCAAGGACGTTGGGGTCCGATTATATGATGGTATGGATGGTAGGCTTGGAGCTTCCGCAACCATATCCTGCTGAGAGGAAGGTGAAGCATGGAGCATAACATATTGAACCAATTACAGTCGCCAATTGTACTCCAAGGAAACGCCCTTATAGCCTACCGTGATCCCGCCGTCATTGCTCATGAGGGAAAGGTGTACTTATACTACACCCTAGTAGAAACCGAACCCACTGGAGAAGTGTTTATGTATACGGCGATGAGTACCAGCACGGACTGGATACACTGGAGTCGGGCGGTACGCCTGACTCCAAGAGATCGTCGTTTGAATTATTCCAGCCCTGGCAATATCGTACGCGTACAGGATCGCTGGTTGATCTGCTTACAGACCTATCCCAGACCTGATGGTCAGCAATATGGGAATGAGGATGCCCGTATCTGGATAATGGACAGCACCGACCTGCTTCACTGGAGCACACCTGAACTGATACGAGTCAAGGGACCGGATATAGCTGTGGAGCAGATGGGTCGCATGATTGATCCATACCTTGTTGAAGACCGGGATGAGCAGGGAAAATGGTGGTGCTTTTATAAACAGGACGGGGTGAGTTGTTCCTACTCCCATGATATGACCCAGTGGACGTATGCTGGACGTGAATCTGCTGGAGAGAATGTCTGCATAGTTCATAATAGTGAGGAATATATCATGTTCCATTCCCCGGAGAACGGCATAGGTGTGATGCGATCTCCAAATCTGCATGAATGGACAGCTGATCCAGTGTTACTGACACTGGGACAGGCGGATTGGCCGTGGGCTAGAGGGCGAATTACGGCTGGAGTTGTGCTGGACGCGCGTGAAATCCGGGACGTGGGCTGTTACGTCATGTTTTTCCATGGAACCGGGCCCGAAGATGAACGAACTATCTTTGATACACATGCCTGTATTGGTTTGGCCTGGAGTGATGATTTGCTGAATTGGGATTGGCCGGAACAGATGAAGGATGGGGCGAGTTATGCGCATCAATGATCTGGGACTATGAATATATTGATCTACCAAGGCAGCTAGAGCACCAGATCAAGGTGACTTTAGCTGCCTTTTATTTTCTGTTTTTTGGTAAGGAATCCTTAAAAAGCAGTGAAAAGTTGACTCAAGATTGGCAATGGTGGGTACAGATTGAGAATTGGGCATGGTAAAATATGCGTAGAGTTATATAAAATTTAATGTATTAACCAAATCCAATCGCAGGATCGGATTTTTACATAACCGTTTTCTGGAAAAGGGGCACCGTAGGAAATGTTAATTGCTTCATATCGTGAACAGGATCATGACAAGTTGATCGAGATTTGGGAGAGAGCCGTTCGGGCAACACATACGTTTTTGGAAGAACATCACATCCAGTTCTATAAAAAAGTAGTGAGCGACGTGTTGCAGCAAAGGCAAGTTGAGGTATGGGAAGCACTGAATGCTGAAAATGAACCCGTTGGTTTTATCGGTTTGGATGATAACTTTATTGAGATGTTGTTTGTAGATGTTAGTCAGCATGGACAGGGTCTGGGACGTCTTCTGATCAACCATACCCTTAACATCAAAGGCCGTCACCTCAAGGTGGATGTCAATGAGCAGAATGCCGGGGCAGCCCGATTCTACGAAAAAATGGGATTTATACAAATTGGTCGTTCCGAGTTGGATGGTTCTGGTAATCCATTTCCGCTGCTGCATCTGGAGATCAAGGCAGATCAGGCTGCAAGGTAATCATCGGTGGACCACGGAACAGGAGGAATATGACGAAGAGGAGCGTGCAGGATGACACAGATTAAGGTAACACCGGAGCAACTGGATACAGTCAGTGGGCAATTTGCCCAGGCACATCAGCAATTGTCGGAATTTATGTCCACATTGGATAGCCAGATCCGTGTCATGCGTAGCAATTGGGACGGAATGGAGCGGGAGCGCTTTTATAACGATTATGCAACGGCCCAAGGTACAATGAAGTCTGTACTTGAGCTGGTCTTGTCCATTCAGTCGGAGCTCAAGAAAATTGCCGAGCGTTTCCGCACCACGGATGAAGATATTGTGAACAAGGCTCTTATGGTGGCTTTGACTGCGGCACAGACCCTTACGTCCCTCGGTAAACATAAAGGCGATGGCCCGGGCAAAACGTCAGGTCCTCCGGAGAATATGGATGATTGGGATAAGAAGGACGCCGAGGATTACAAAAATTACGAAGAAATGTTGAAGAAAGCCGAGGAAATGGGTGACGAAAAGCTGGTGCAGCAGCTTCAGGCCAGCATGAACATCATTCGGCTTCAATATGAGGATGAGATCTACCAGACCGATCCGAGCACAGGCAAGACAGTGAAGATTACGGAGGATTCGATTGTAGGTACGTATCAGGTGAAAAGTGACAAGGGTGAAACGACCAGCATCAGCCTGGATAAACAGGGCAATGTGGTGGATTACAACAAGGATACGAAAAAATACGAGTATTGGGAGCAAACCCATACGACCAGTCATGGGGAGCATCTCTTTGGCAAAGGGGCACAAACGGCTACAGCGTATGGCATTGGCCTATTGTTGACCAGCAAGAGCGGATCTGCCTTTACAGAGCATGCAACAGGCCTCGGCTCCTCCTTTGTTGCTGACAAGTTCCTGTTCTCCGTGCCAGAAGAAGGGGAGACCCGTACGATGATCTACCGAACCAACAAGGATACAGGCAAAATCGAGAATATGATCGTGGTCACGCGTGGCGACAACGATATTGAATATATTCCGTGGCGTGAGTATAACTAAGCCACGGAGCCAAGCCTTGTAGCCTCCATTCGGGTACAAGGCAGGTAGAACCGAGGGCAGGCATATAGGGAGCCTGCCCATAAACAAACACCCGCGCAACCTTCATCACAGGATGGAAAGGTTGCGCGGGTGTTCGTGGTTTGGCTTACCGTCCTCCCTCGGTCAGGTGACCGGGCCAGTAAGGGGGATTTTTTGCCCAAAGTATTAGTGTGTCTCTTCGTCCAGAAACGGTTTATTCACCGCATAATACATGAAGCCCATCAGCAGCACGCCGCCCACCAGATTGCCGAGCGTCACCGGAATCAGGTTGTGAATAACCCCGCCGAATGAAATGGTCCCCGGATGGTTTAGTACCAGCGCAATCGCGAATGTACACATATTGGCGACGCTGTGCTCATATCCCGAAATGAAGAAACAGAAGACAAAGAGCATCATGGCGAACATTTTCGCGCCATTCTCCTTCATGAACATTGGTACAAAGAACGCCAGACATACGAGCCAGTTACACAGGATACCCCGGAAGAAAAGCTGCATGGCCGGAGCTTCCATCTTGTGCTCCACGACACTCAACAGAAAACCATTCACTTGAGAAGAATCGAATAGACCCGTCAGGTAGATTAACAGGGCAAATACCGCCGCACCCATCAAATTTCCACTGTAACTTGCGATCCATAGCTTCACCACTTCGAACCATTTCAGTTTCTTGCGTAAGGCGGCATAGGTGTAGTAGAACGTATTTCCTGTGAACAGATCACCGCCACCATAGGCGATCAGAATAATTGCCGCACCGAACGTGAGGGCAGCCATAGGGTATGTAAAAGGGGAATCTTCCATATAAAAGAAGTTACCCGTCTTGAACGCCACGATGACGCCAAACCCGATAAACATGCTGGCGAGCATGGAGCGTGCAAGGTACCTGATCAAGCTTTGTTTGTAAATCTTGTGTTTCTTCAGCGCCAACTTCTCGACGTTGCGTAAACCTTCCGTTTCCATAATTCGCCTCCTGTATTCCTGATGTCTTGTTTACATTATAACGAAAATATGGAAGATGGGGAGAAAGGGCTGAATTGTGATGTTTATTTAATAGGATAAGGGCTAAGGGCTGGGCGGAAGAATGATCGGACGAGCAGCCAGCGCCTCTTCCACAATCTGTTCGGGTGTCAGGTCTCGATCATCCCAGAAAATCAGATTGCTGATCTCTGCATGAGGCAATTGCTGCTGTAGCTCGGTTAGCATCTCATCCAGTTCATCTTCGGTTCCTTCGGCATTCTGCAGTTTGCGAACCCATTCGACCAAATGCGAATGATTGGACATATCGATACCTCCTGAATGATTCATAGAGTGAACAATCTAGTCTTTCATGGGTTGATCCAATGGATCATACGTAACGATGACCGGTAAAAATTTGGGCTCAAGCATCAGGCTAATGAGTTTTTCGTCTTGATCAGCATAAGAAATGAGATAGCTTCCAAAATGAGATTCATAGATGAAATCCCTGTATTGAAAGGAGCGTTCGGGATACTTTATGTTCACATATAGCGTAGTTACCCCTCGGGCAAAGGTTGCTTTCAACATAGGAATTTGGGCCAAAAGTATAATTGCGACGAGAACAATGGCTGTACGTTTAGCGAGACGGGTCAGATGGACTCCCCCTATTATCGTAAAATGATATTTACCAATTCATGAAGGTCCATTTAAAACCAGGTGTCACTCCACGAGTATAGCAAGATTGCCAAACTGCTCTCCCTTTTCCATACGTTCGAATGCTTTCGCTGTGTCCTGTAGTGGATATATGCTATCGATTACAGGATGTAAATTATGCTCTTCAACCCATTGGAGCATCTGGACAAACTCTTCACGGCTGCCCATGGAGGTGCCAATCAGGCTAACTTGAGGGAAAAAGATCGAGCGGATCGGAACAGCCAGATTATCTCCCGAGCTTGCGCCATACATCACGATACGTCCACCTGGTCTGATTATATCAAAATATTTTGGGAACATGGCTTGTCCGATGCTATCCAAGATGAAATCAACAGGATCAAGATCATTCTGCAGACTCCAGTCTGCATGACTGTCCAGAGCTTGGAAAGCGCCTAGACGAAGAGCCTCATGTCTCTTGGCTTCACTTCTTGATGTAACGGTCACTTTGGCACCAGCGGCTACGGCCATAAGCAAAGCATAGGTCGCTACACCGCCGCCAATGCCGGGAATGAGGGTGTGTTCACCCTGCTTAAGTCCGCCACGAGTGAATAGGGCGCGGTATGCTGTCAAAGCCGAAAGGGACAATACCCCTGCTTCCGCCCATGATAGATGAGAGGGTTTGGGTAAGGCATTTCTAGCAGGCAGCGTAATATATCGTGCGAGAGTTCCATCCGTAGGGCCCCCTACAATTTCGGGCACAATGGGTACGTCTAATGCGTGGTCCCAACCGAGAGTAGGGTGGATAATGACCTCATCACCTACAGATAAGTTCTCTACATCTTCTCCAATTGCTATGATTACACCTGCTCCATCGGAGCCAAGAATGAGTGGTGTGTCCTGGAATGTACGTCCTGCCATGATGAACAGATCACGATGATTAATTCCAGCAGATTTTAGTTGTATCTGTACTTCACCGGCTTCTGGGGCCCGAGATGTTGACTCTGTATATTGAAGACCTTCAAGGCCGCTTTGGCCGGAATGTATAATAGCTTTCATTTTCAAAATCTCTCCTTGTGTATATAAAAACTTCACTACTGAGCCTCATTGTACAGATGGGGCAGATTCACGTAAAATGAACAAAAATGAATGTCAGTATCAATTCAGATAATAGATAACAAGCAGGTGATCAGGGCATGGATGCAGGAGATTTGAAAATATTTCAGACGGTTGCCCGCGAAGGCAGTATCAGCAAAGCAGCATTAGCGCTGAATTATGTGCAATCCAATGTAACAACACGAATTAAACAGTTGGAAGATCAGCTGCAAGTACCGCTGTTTCATCGCTCCAACCGGGGCATGTCGCTCACACCAGCGGGTGAGAATTTACTGGGATATGCGGATAAAATATTACATTTGTTATATGAAGCGGAGCAGGCAACGCAGGTCGGGAATCCACCTGCTGGGATACTCCGTCTTGGCGCGATTGAGACCGCAGCCTCCAGTTTTCTTACGCCGCTGCTCGCTGAATACCGTTTATGTTACCCTAAGGTGCAACATTCGTTAATTACAGGGGGTACACATGAACTCAATCAGAAGGTCATTCAACATGAGCTGCATGGAGCTTTAATATATGGCCCAATCGACCACCCTGAGCTGAACTATATGAAAGTGTACGACGAAGAGTTGGTGCTGATTGCTGAACCCGGAACCCGTGAAATGCATGATTTATTGTGCAAACCGATGTTGTTTTTTGAAGTAGGCTGTACACATCGTATGCAGGCAGAAGCCTTTTTGAAAGATCAAGGCGTGCACACTCTCAATGTCACGGAATACGGAACATTGGACACCATTATGAATGGCGTATCTGCCGGGTTGGGTGTGTCATTGCTCCCACGCTCCTCGGTTGCGAAAGCAGAACGCAGAGGCGAAGTTACAGTATTATCTTTACCTGATCCGTATCGCAGGTTGGAAGTAGGATTTGTGCATTCACGGAGTGAGCATCGATCCGGAGCGTTGGATGCATTGGTGCAGATGATGACGAAACAAGGACCAGAACAATAAAAGGAGTGAATAACCTTGAAGGATATAGAGCTAACATTAGCGGAAGCTTTTAATCAGGCAGAGTTTATTATAGGTGGACACGGAAGTCGTAAAGTCAAAGTACTTCAGGAAGCGCTGGAGCAGGTGGATGGGGAACAGTATAGTGATCATTATGGCAACGGCAAAATCATTGATCAATTCCAGCAGCAGATGGCTGACGTTCTGGGTAAGGAATCAGCTGTATTTTTCCCCAGTGGTACGATGGCCCAGCAAATCGTCTTACGTATCTGGTGTGACCGCAAAGGCATCAAGAGGGTAGCTTATCATCCTTTATCTCATCTGGAAATCCATGAGGAAGACGGACTGAAAGAGTTACATCAGATTGAATCCATTTTGCTGGCGGACGAGGACCGACTGATTCGATTGGAAGATGTAGAGGGGATGGATGAGGAGATTTCCTGCCTGCTGCTTGAACTGCCACAACGCGAGATTGGTGGACAATTGCCTGCCTATGAAGAGTTGGAGGCAATCTCAGCCTATTGCCGTGAACGTGGAATCAAGCTTCATCTAGACGGAGCACGCCTGTTCGAAATCACGCCTTATTATCAGAAGACACCCGCCGAGATTTGCAGTCTGTTCGATAGTGTCTACGTCTCTTTTTACAAAGGCATTGGAGGAATTGCTGGGGCTATATTGGCAGGAGATACGGATGTTATGCAAGAATCGAAAATATGGAAGCGTCGGCACGGCGGCGATCTGATCGGCCTATATCCTTATATTCTTAGCTCTCAATATTATTTCAATGAACGAATTGGCAAAATGGGGCTTTATTATGAGCAGGCCAAGGAATTGGCCACCTTGTTGAATGCGTGCCATGGTATAAGTACATTGCCAGAAGTACCCGTCTCCAATATGTTTCACGTACATTTCCCCTTGGCCCAAGCCGAGGTGGAGCGTATTCTGGCATCCATGGCTCAGCAATTCGGCATAGGGATTACTTCATACTTGCAGCAGACCAGTGCGCATAGCTGCGCCTTTGAATTCTCAACAGGGGATCGTTATCAGAATGTACCCAAGGACAAGCTGCGTTCAGCGCTGGAATGGCTGGATGAAGAACTGCGGAAACATGTGAACTAAAATAAAGCTATGGTTATTCTGCCTTATCCACTTGCTGGATAGGGCTTTTTTGTTGCAGGAAAAGAAAGATAGGTGACGAAAGGTACTTAAATGCAGCAATAACAGCAATAATGCAGCTTCTGGTATCATCACGTCGTTAATAGTAAACATATTCGTGGACCAAAATTTCATTATGTTTCATGTTCAGGAATAGATGAAGTCACAGGCTAGTCGGAAGGGAAGTACACCAGGCATATGGATATTCGAAAATTACGATACTTTATCACCGTGGCGGAGGAGCTTCATTTCCACCGTGCGGCTGAGAAATTAAATATGACGCAGCCGCCGCTGAGCCAGCAGATTCAGAATCTGGAGGAAGAGCTCGGCGTGAAGCTATTGGAACGCACGAAAAAAATGGTTCGTCTCACGGCAGCCGGTGCCGTATTTCTGGAACAGGCGAGGCTGATCATGGCCCAACTTGAGCGATCCATCCAGCTTACGCAGAAGGCTGACCAGGGCATCATTGGACATTTAACGGTTGCTTTTGTGGATTCGGCTTCGGGGAGTATTATGGTCAATGTGTTGAGAAAATTCCGTGCGGCGTACTCGCAGATTGAACTTACGTTGCGTGAGATGACCTCGTCCGAACAATTGCAGGCACTAGCAGATGGACAGATCCATATTGGATTTTTGCGGTATCAGGATCACAACGGAAATTTGTCGTTCCGGGTCTGTCAGACGGAAACATTAATCGCAGTGCTGCCAGACTATCACCCTTTAGCTTCACAGATTCAGGTGTCAATCACCGAGCTGGCGGACGAAGATTTTATTTTATTCCCGCGGCGTCTGGGCTCTCCGTTCCATCGCCTCGTTCTGGATTATTGTAGGGAGCATGGTGTAGATCCTCGTATCACACAGGAAGCCATTCAGATGTACACGATTGTGAATCTCGTTGCAGCGGGCATGGGGATATCCATCGTTCCTTCTTCAGTAGATGTGTTCGAGCGGAGGGGTGTGGTATTTCTACCATTAGCAGAAAGTCCGCCCTCCGTACCGTTGTACACAGCATGGCGGACGGACATGAATCAGGAAGTGATTTCCCGTTTTATGAATATTGTAGATGAATGCGTTGATGGGGAATGAGAATTCTCGTGTTCCGAAAGTTGTCCCAAAATGGCGGTTAACCCGTCTTGGCAGGATCTCTCTCAATCCACTCACTCAGTATTTCATCAATGCGGGACAGGATTTCCCGATCCAGTTGAACACCAGAGGCTTTCACATTCTCAAGGACTTGCTCTGGACGGGATGCCCCAATAATGACGGATGACACATACGGATGCTGGAGAACCCAGGCAACGGCGAGTTGAGGGAGCGTCAGACCGATCTCTTTCGCCAATGGAACAAGCTGCTGCACAGCAGTTAGAACATCGTCACGTAACCACCGACCAGCCAGATTGTTGAAAAAGGGTGCTCCAGCATTGGCCGCTGCACGTGATCCGGCTGGCAGCGCTTCGTGCGGAATATATTTACCAGATAGTATGCCCTGAGCCAGGGGAGACCATGTAATGTGGCCCAGACCTGCTTGTGTACTTGCTGGCACAACTTTCTCCTCAATAACACGCCATAACATCGAATACTGTGGTTGGCTCGCAATAAAAGGCACGCGAAGCTCCTTAGCTAATGCGGAACCCTCTTCAATCTGAGCGGCTGTCCATTCGCTAACTCCAATATAGTGAACCTTGCCCTGACGAACCAGATCGGCAAACGCAAGGAATGTTTCCTCCAGCGGCGTGTTTGGATCATAACGGTGAGCATAATAGACATCGATGTAATCGGTTTGCAATCTTTGCAACGAAGCGTTGCAGGCCTCCATAATATGTTTGCGGGAAAGTCCTCTGTCGTTGCGACCTGAGCCGGTTGGATGACAGACTTTGGTGCACAGTTCAATACTTTCTCTTCGGATCTCCTTTAGAGCATGTCCTAACACAGTTTCTGCCTTGGTGTTGGAATAGACGTCTGCCGTATCAAATGTCGTGATGCCTGCCTCCAAAGCAGCCCGGACACAGGCTTTTGCGGTTCCATCATCCACTTGTGCTCCATGTGTAATCCAGTTGCCCAGTGAAATCTCACTGACGGTTAGACCGCTGTTTCCCAATTTGCGATATTCCATTCGTGACGCCTCCCTAAGTAATCTGGACTCCATTGTAGCAATGGCAGATTAATAGGTGAAATATCTTTTAACCCCATCTTTGATATGAAAAAGATATCACTAGGTCTTCCTCTGGTAACAAAAACTATAGTTAGGCTTGCTCATTGTTCCTGCATGTATTTGCGATAGAGGGCAGGCGTAATCTCCTCGAATTTTTTGAATATTTTGATAAAATAACCCGATTCATTGAATCCCAGTTCATCACTGATCTGCGACACGGGCATGTCCGTAACTTCCAGCAATTGCTTGGCCCATTTGATTTTGAGTCGTGCAATATAAGTCGTGAAGTTCTCACCCGTTTCCTTGGCAAACAGCCTGCTGAAATAACTTGGACTCAGGTGGCACAGATCGGCCATTTGTTTAAGTGAGACTTGCTCACTTTTGTGACTGTGAATATATTCAAAAGCAGGTTGGAGCACCGGGCTGGAACTCTCTGTATCACTTGGGCTGTTTTTAAGATAGGCATCCGCAATCGCATTGGTCATTTCTTTTTTGATCGACTCAATATTACGGATGGAGTACCCAGGCAGAATAGTGGACAGATTCAGAGACTCCTGATGACCCGAAGCTTTCTCGAACATTTCCACCAGCAAATTTTTGTTCAGTGCTTCCTCCACGATGTAGTTACAAAGTAAAGAAAGCATGTTGGAAATTTTCACAACCTCTTCATAGGTCATGACAGGCAGCTGGTCATAATCGTCCTGTAATTCCTTTAGCTTCGCAGCATGCATAGGCACGTTCTTGGACGTGACGATCTGTTCCAATTCCGTCCCTTTCTCCGGGTCAGCGAGCTTCACTTGTCCTGCCATTACCGCACCGATATATTTCCCATCGATCGTGATTGGAATCGCGATATCCACGATATTGAAATGACACAGGTAGACATAAGGCTCGTTCAATCGAACGGCTTCCAGACCACCGCGAGAATCACATTTCTGGCAGTAGGGGAGCAATGCGGGATCTTTGCGAACATTTTGGCAAAAGGCCTGACAGCTGCTATGGCTGGTTACGGGAATGCCTTTATAATCAACGGTTAGAATAGCCAGCTTGGTCACAGTGGCAAGAGAATCCTGTAGACGCTTCCATTTATTCAGGTCAAGGATTTTATTGATATGCAGATATTCTTTAATCATGGGTGATCCTCCATAGCTAACTTGATGAATGATGATTTCGTTCGTTAAAAGTTAGCAAGTTGTACATATTAAGATGAGTTAATGACGGGTAAATAGTTATGGGAGGTCAAAAATAAACCATCACATGACAATAAGATACCATGCTTCCGTTGAAAAGCAAAAAATTACGATTGCAAATTATAATAATTTGTTATCAAAGTCCACTGTAAACCTCACATGCATGGTATATATTTAGGTTAATTGTGAGCATTTAAAATTTAATGTATAAGTTCATCCAAGAATTACATCAGGTAGCCTTGTTGAAGGTATGCAGGTAATTTATGCAGTAAACGAACTTAACTTATATCATCCATAGGAGGCATATATCATTATGAGAAAAGCATTTATTAGCCCAACGAAATATGTACAAGGCGAAGATGAATTGTTGAACCTAGGTTACTTTGTAAAATCCTTTGGTGAATCTGCATTGCTGATCGCACATCCGGATGATGTTCAGCGTGTAAAGGCGAAGCTCGATGCAACGGCACAGAAATTTAATATTACGTTTGTTGAAAGCGGTTTTAGAGGAGAATGTTCCCGCGAGGAAGTCGCTCGTCTCCAGGAAATTGCGAAAGAAAAAGGATGCACATGTACGATCGGTCTTGGTGGCGGTAAAGCGATTGATGCAGCCAAATGTGTGGCAGAAGGTGAAGCGCTGATCATCTGTCCAACCATCGCAGCAACGGATGCACCAACAAGTCATTCGGCTGTGTTGTATACGCCTGAAGGTGCTTTTGATGATTATGCTTATTTCAAACAAAGCCCAAGTGTTGTTCTCGTGGATACAACGGTTATTGCAAACGCACCAACACGTTTCCTCGTATCGGGTATGGGTGACGCGTTGTCTACGTACTTCGAAGCAAGAGCTACAGCGAAGTCGTACTCTCGTGTGAACGCAAGTTTTCCAATGGGTTCCCGTGAAGGATACACACCATCTGCGGTAGGTACGAATGCAGCTCTCGCGCTGGCGAAGTTGTGCTACGAAATGCTGCTCAGTGACGGTGTAAAAGCGAAAGTGGCAAGTGACAGCAACATGGTCACTCAAGCGCTGGAGAATATCGTAGAAACGAATATTCTGTTGTCCGGTCTTGGATTCGAAAGTGGTGGTCTGGCTGGAGCCCATGCAATCCATAACGGATTTACCATTCTGGAAGGCACACATCACTTCTTCCACGGGGAAAAGGTAGCCTTCGGTACGATTGCACAACTCGTCCTTGAAAATGCACCAACCGAAGAGTTGCATGAAGTCATGGACTTCTGTCTCGCAGTGGGACTGCCTGTATGTCTGGCTGACATCGGTGTAGATACCATTAGCCAGGAAGAATTGTTGAAAGTGGCTGAAATTGCTTGTATTCCGGAAGAGTCGATCCACGCGATGCCTTTCCCGATCACCGTAACTGAGGTTGCTGGTGCGATTGCTACCGCTGACCGGATTGGTGCGGAGTACAAGGCTCGCCGGGAGGCGAAATAATGAAGAAAATCATCAATCAGGCTGAAAATGTTGTCATGGAAATGTGCAACGGCATTGCGCTCGCGCACCCGGAGCTTGAATTTTTGAAAAAATATAAGGTCATTAAGCGGAGGAAGATTAATGCTGATAAAGTCAGCCTAATCAGTGGCGGCGGTAGTGGTCATGAACCTGCCCATGCAGGTTACGTGGGTAAAGGCATGCTGGATGCTGCGGTCTGTGGAGATGTATTCGCATCTCCTTCCCAGATTCAGGTATATCAGGCGATCAAGGCCACAGCTAGCAAGAAGGGCACGCTGCTAATTATCAAGAACTATAGCGGCGATATGATGAACTTCAAGAACGCGGCGCATCTTGCCGAGGAAGATGGCATTGACGTGCAATATGTACGGGTTGAGGATGACATTGCTGTACAAGACAGTCTGTATACGGTAGGACGCCGCGGCGTTGCCGGAACTGTACTGGTGCACAAAATCGCTGGAGCCGCAGCCGAAGAAGGCCGCAGTCTGGCAGAGGTGAAAACTGTTGCTGAGAAAGCAGCCCAGAACGTTCGCAGCATCGGATTTGGATTCACTTCCTGTACCGTGCCTGCGAAAGGAACACCGACATTTGAAATCGCTGAAGATGAGATGGAATTCGGTGTAGGAATTCATGGTGAGCCAGGCATACGCCGCGAGAAATTGGTATCTGCGGATGAGCTTGCAGGACGCATGGTTGAATCACTGCTTTCAGACATGAAGCTGGACAACGATGCATCCGCTGAGATTGCTGTGCTTGTAAATGGATTTGGTGCGACACCTTTACAGGAGCTTTATCTGCTCAACAACTCGGTTCAGCGTGAGCTGGCACAGCGTTCAGGACTGGGTGTAGCCACTACGTTTGTTGGCAATTACATGACGAGCATCGATATGGCAGGCGCATCGGTAACCATCCTGAAACTGGACGATGAACTAAAAACGTTGTTGTTTAAGGAAAGTGATACACCTGCTTTCAAAGTGTCTGGTCCTCCAGTAGCGCCAGTGGCATATTCGGAAGCGTTGGAAGCCGTCGTGACTGAAGATGCGCCTGTATCCTATGAAGTGGAGACACCTGCAACGTCTGCGGTGATCAACAACAATCAATTCTCCCTGGATAATATCGTCTACCTGATCGATAAGATGAGTGAAATCATTATCAAGAACGAAGTGCCGTTCTGTGAACTGGATTCCCATGCGGGTGACGGCGACTTTGGCATGAGCATAGCGAAGGGCTTCAGACAGCTCAAGCGCGAATGGAACCATATCGTGAACGAAGAGAAAAAGAATATCGGTTCATTCCTCGATGCATGTTCTCTTGTCATTATGGAATACTGCGGCGGTGCATCCGGCCCAATCTGGGGTTCGGCATTCCGGGCAGCAGGCAAAGCCGTTGGTGACAAGCAGTCAATGAACGTTGCAGAGTTCGCTGACATGATACAGGCGGCAGTACAAGGGATTCAATCTACAGGCGAACGTTCCTTCGGACGTGGTGCCGTTGTAGGTGACAAGACATTAGTTGACGCACTTGTCCCTTGTGCAGACTCATGGACGCAAAGTGCGACGTCTGGAGATGACTTCAAAACGGCGTTTGCCAAAGGTGCCGAAGCTGCAGTAGAAGGTGCGAAGAAAACAGAAGACATCGTGGCACGTATGGGCCGCGCAGGTGCTGTTGGCGATCGCAGTCTGGGCTACCCGGATGCTGGAGCGTATGCGCTGGGTGTTATTTTCACAGAGCTATCCGAGTCAATGAAATAAACATGGAGTGCAACGAGATTACACTTGGCCACTCCGATTGCAGACCATACTTTCGATCGCTGTTATCCCCGGATTTTTTTGATTGACCTCTATAAAGGGTAAAATCCGGTGATAAAGGCGAACGCTTCGCTTCTACAGTATTAGTCTGCAATCTTCGTTCCGGTGTAATTATAAGGTTCAATCCATATCCAACGTTTCATTAAACGTGGATAGTGGATATAAGTAAGGAGACCGCTCTGTAGCTTGGCTTACAGAGCGGTCTTTTTGATATGAAAAGCGGTGATGTGAGGCGGGAATTTGGCTTGGCGGTTCCAGATAGTGTAATCTGGAGAGTATGGATAGCCATTTGAACGAGAAGGGATCGGATGATTCGATGACGCAAAAAATCTATTATGACTCCGCGTACACACAGGAGTGGCATACACAAATTACAGGCAGAGTGGACAAGGAAGACGGTATATATGTCACGCTGGCGGAGACGGCTTTTTATCCGCATGGGGGTGGACAGCCTTGTGATCTGGGGCAGATCGGCGGCATTGATGTGTTGGATGTAATTAGTGAAGATGGTGAGGTGCTGCACAAGCTGGAGCGTGCGCCGGAGCAGAATGACGTGGATTGCCACATCGATTGGCAGCGCAGATTCGATCATATGCAGCAGCATAGCGGGCAGCATTTGCTGTCGGCTATTACGCTGAAGCTGGCAGATGCGATGACGCTCAGTTTTCATCTGGGGACAGATTATATCACGATTGATGTGGCCGCAGCCGAACTGGGAGCGAACCAACTGGCTGCAATTGAAATGGAGGTCAATCAGCAGATTTACCGGAATGCCAGAATCAGCAGTTCCTGGGTCACAGCGGAAGAAGCGGCCCGTCTACCGCTGGTGAAGCAGCCTTCCGTCACTGAAGATATTCGCATCGTGGAGATCGAGGGCGTGGAATATAACGCTTGTGGTGGAACACATGTGTCAGCCACAGGAGAGATCGGGATTATTAAACTGTTGAAAACCGAGAAAGTGAAGGGCGGCACCCGGATTTATTTTAAATGCGGATACCGAGCACTGAATGAGTTCAACGCCGCGCAAAGCGTGCTGACCGGAATTACAGCCAAATTGAAGACCAGCCGGGAAGAGCTTGCGGATCGGATCGACAAAATGGAAGCAGAACAAAAGCAGCTGCAAGCAGAGCTGAACGCTGTGAAAACTTCCAATGACGCTTATTATGCGCAGGAGCTTTTATCTGCACGGGAAGGGCTTGTCATTGCCCAAATCTTTGAAGACAAATCACTCAAGGATATGCAGAGTCTGGCGACCAAGCTGACATCAGAACATGAGGGGCTTGTACTCTTTGCGAGCATCTCGGAGGCCAAAGTTGTATTGGCACAGAACGGGCAGCCGCCGGAGTGGGCTTGTGGACCTTTCTTCAAGGGCAATCTCGGAGCCTACCAGGGCAAAGGTGGCGGCAGCGACAAGATGGCTCAGGCGGGTTTTGCCAATAGCGAAGATGCGATCGCATTTTATGAATTTACGAAGGACCAACTGGGACATCACTAATCTATCATCCCGCTGATCGATATGGATCGGACTCGATGGATCGTGAAGCGTGATCAATAGCAAAGGAGGTACCCATAGATGACAGAACGCATTCCGTGCAAACGAGAGGGGTGCCCGAATACCATTTTGCCAGCAACGGCTGCCAGAACAGGTGGGTACTGCATGCCTTGCAAGCAGGAGATGGAACGCGAGGCGCATCAAAGATATATTGAAGCCAATCGGCGCGACGTGGACTTGTATGAGGGAATAACGGACCCTGTGGAGATTTTGAAAATCATGCATACACGTCAGGTTCATGATCCACTAATCCGTTATGTGGCATATGAGCAATCCAAAGAACAGGTATATCTGTCCTTGTCTACGGAGCAGCAAGCCCTCATGATCGATTATGCGATGAAGCTGATTCGCACAGGGGATGACGATACAGGTAAAGATATTTTGGTATATCTGGTTTGTTATCATGGTACCTCGTTGTGTGCACAGATTCCTGAGCTATTGGAGCGCGAAATCTACTACCCTGTCATTTTGTATAAGAGTGCCTCTGCCGAAGTACGTAATCAACTCTTGCAGCGGGTGAACATCGATGATGAGAATCGGAATAATCTCTTGCTCATGCTCGCCTATATTGGAGATGAAGTGGTCGTACGTCAGTTCCAGCAATGGAGGCAGTCTCCACCTCGCTGGGCAGATCAGCTGCATGTCGCACCAGAGCACTATACAACCGAAGCCGGTTGGGAGTTGACGAATGAAGGTCAACGCAGGGATTTATTCATCACTCCAAGTTATTCACTCTATAAAGTAAAAGAAAATGAAGGGGCTGGTGACACGTCAATTGGCTATCCAATCTCCATTCTGTTGACCAGTGCCGATAACTGTGAGTGGTGTGGCAGTCATTTAACGACCTTAATTGATCTGGATGTACGGCATCCAGCACTGCAGGACGTTGCTTGGAACAGTGAGCGACTTCAAATACAGACTTGCGTTATATGCAGCTGTTATGGCGTCGTTTATATGGAGTTGGATTCAGCAGGGGAACCGTGCTGGAGTGCGCATAATGTGATGCCGATGGGAGCGGATGATCTTGACCCGGACGACTACGTACAGCTTGCACCGGATGCAGGCCGGCAGTTTCGGATTGCGACTGCACCACGTCACCCGTTCCATGGCAGTGAGTGGGCGATGGAGCCTTCTACATCCCAGATTGGGGGCCATCCCGGATGGGTTCAGGACGCGGATTATCCGAATTGTCCATGCTGCGCTTCAAGGATGAGGGTCGTTGGACAGATGGACTGGAGCGAGGTTGAGGAATACGGGGATGGCATGTATTACATGTTCATTTGCGAGCCGTGTCAGATGACTGCGGTATCTTATCAACAATCCTGATGAGGGAAGTAATAATCTGTTATTGCATAGATGCGATTTAAATTGTAATGACAGCTGCTACATACCAAAAAGGGGATATCCCACATGTCTTCGACATTACGGGAGGCCCCTTTGTATGACTAGAGGCAGTCCCATAGTCATGAGGATGACACGGGACGCCCCTTGTTCACATTATTTTGGTCTAACGAACCTGGCACACGTTATTTGCTCCCATTTGCACCGATCTGAGATGTAACGAATTACAGAGACGTTATTTCATCGATAGGGTCGAATATAAGGCTTTGACCCCGTTGTTACACCGAAATAACGTCACTGAGATTCGTTAAAATTTGCATGCCTTGAGGATCCGCCGTTTAAGGTTTAACAGGTTCGTTAGCATCTTGGCCAAGCGACTCGGCCAAATGGAGAAATGAAACTTCAAAATAGTCTTACTATTGACCTTTTTCTTTAACGCTTAGAGTTCTACCGATGCCTGTGTCAGAAGTGCAGCCAGCCACTCATAGTCCGGCGTATCTTTTTCCTTGATTTTGATTGTTTTACGTTCCGCTGGGCCTTCGAATATCCCATCTGGCAGCTCAAGTCCGGTTGCATTGAAGATCGTGAAGGATACTGCCGGCTTGGAAGGGGAGATAACTGCTGCATATTTACCGTTTTTCAGGAAATGAGGTTTCTTGTATTGCACACGTTCCTCTACTTCAGGGATGGACTCATGTACCAACTCCCGCAGTTTACTTGCAACCTGAGCTTGCCAGGGAACCGGGATCTGTTCGATAAATTCAGTGACTTCCACATTCATATTCATGCTTGTCCACCCTCCACATTGATCTGATTGTGTACTTCCCATTCCGGTCTTAGAATTCCCATCAATAAGCGATCATAGCGTTTTCCATCACGATACACGGCTGATCTAGCACGACCCTCCAATTGAAAGCCGACCTTCTCATAAGCACGGATGCCCTTGGCATTATAGGCGATGACATCCAGTCCTACCCGGTCCAGATTCAATTCATGGAAGGCATACCGCAAAATAAGATTCAACGCTTCCGTTCCGTATCCCTTGTTGCGATGCTCTGCTAGTCCAATGCCAATGGCAAGCTGTCCGCAGCGGTTGTTCCACTCAATGCTGTGAATGACAACGAATCCGATCAGTTGTTCATCCTCAAGCGTTCGAAGCCGGAAGTAAACTTCCTTGTCCTTTGTCTCGCCTTCATCCTCAAGTTGCTTTTCCGAAAATGGAATGGCAATATCCGTATCCACATTTCGCAAATATTCAGGATCTTCATTCCATTGCAGCATGGTCTGCACGTCTTCAGCACGGGGCGGAGTCATTTTCAAGCGTTTGCTATAAAACAGATTTTCAGTCGATAGTGTCATGATGATCTCCTTTTCACAAATTAAGTTCGCTTCACCTCAGTACGACAATTAGCTATATGGCTGCTACGCAATATTCCTCGCTCCTTTTGGTTTCAGATAGCCTCACTATAATGGAAATTTAAGGGTGTTACAATAGACATTTCATTTGTGTTTTTGAAGCTGTTGTCAGGAAACCTGTCATGGTAGTACTATATAAACAATAGACATGTATTCAGTGATACAACACACAACAAAATTGTCGGGCAGGAGTGGAAGATATGGAGATCAAAGTAGACGATTTGAGCGGTCATCAAGTCATTGGATTAATAGCAGAACATTTGCAGGGTATGGCAGCAGATTCGCCGCCGGAAAGCATTCACGCCCTGGATCTGGATGGGTTAAAGAAACCTGAGATTACATTCTGGTGCGCATGGGAAGGGAAAGAACTGTTGGGCTGCGGTGCCATGAAAGAATTGAATTCGGAGCATGCAGAATTGAAATCGATGCGTACAGCATCGGCTCACCTGAGAAAAGGTGTGGCAAGGCAAATCCTTGCCCACATTATTGAAGTTGCCAAGAATCGGGGTTATAAACGGATCAGTCTGGAGACGGGTTCGATGGATTCTTTTATTCCGGCGCGGAAGCTGTATGAAGATTTTGGGTTTGTATACTGTGAGCCTTTTGCAGATTATAGTCTGGACCCGAACAGCGCTTTTATGACGAAGGAATTATAAATGGAATGATACGAAGAAAAGCATAGCAGGAACACACGAGAAACCAGCATTCTGTTGCATACAGACCGCTGTTTTTTTGCGTTTAATGATTGTTTTGCGAAGTGGTGGACTGCAACAAATCATACATATTGGAGATCGCAAGATGAGTAGAATATATTCAAATGAACGGATTGGATTGCATACAGATTGCTTTGTATCATTGTGGGGTATAAAACATAGGTTATGTCAGCATTCGTTTGGGATGAATTGGCCGTACGGAACTGCTGGGCTGAGGCATGGACAATAGGGTATACTGGACATTATGTTTATGTAAACATGAAACAGAAATGCAGACGTTTTTTACATCAGGAGGACTTGAATTGGCTCAGACAGAAGGAACATTACAGAAGAAACTTAAACCAAGACATATTAGCTTTATGGCTATGGGCGGTGTCATTGGGACCGGAATTTTCAAAGGAAGCGCCGAAACGATTGGACTTGCAGGTCCAGGAGTTATTGTAACGTACATTTTTGCAGGATTATTGTTACTGGTTGTCATGGCTGCGATGGCGGAGATGGCTACGGTGTACAAGAACAAAAATATGAAAGACTTTGTGCAGGAAGCGTTCGGTAGCAGAGTCTCCTTTATCATGGGATGGATGTATTGTTTCCTCTGGTTGTCGGTATGTGTAATTGAGGTGATTGCAGCAGGGAGCTTTTTGCAGTACTGGTTCTCGGAAGTGCCGCTGTGGATGCTGAGCCTGGTATGTGCGGTGTTTATTATACTGATTAATCTGCTGAGTGTAGGCGTATTTGGGGAATTTGAATTTTGGCTGGCTGGCATTAAAATCGCCATGATTATTATTTTTATTATCCTCGGGGCTGTTCTGATCTTCGGGATCATTCCAAGTGACAACACGCCTTATCTGCAAAATTACACGCAAGCAGGCGGTTTCTTCCCTAATGGATGGTCATCGATCTTTTCGGCACTATTGGTCGTCATGTTCTCGTATGGAGGATCTGAGCTTATTGGCTTAACCTTAACGGAGACAGAAAATGCGGACAAGGTGATGCCCAAAATTGTGGGGAACTTCATGCTGAGAATCATTTTATTTTTCACGCTGCCGATTCTCATCATCTGTGGGCTCATTCCGTGGAATGAGTTGGGGCCCGAGAGCAGTCCGTTTGTACAGGTGCTGGCTTCTACAGGACTTCCGGGGGCCGCACATATTATGAACTTTATTTTGGTGACCGCCGTTCTGTCTGCTGCAAATTCCGGCATTTACGGCGCATCCCGTATGATGCATTCCATGGCGGTAGGTGGTGAAGCTCCCAAGGCATTATCACAAACGAATCGTAACGGCAGTCCGGTAAATACACTGCTGGTATGTGCTGTGATTCTGCTTGGGGGCTCCATGCTGGGGCTATTCGCACAAGATCAGCTCTTCCGCGTGCTGTTGGCGGTTCCGGGGTTTGTCGTGATGCTCGTGTGGATTTGTATCGCCACATCACAGATGAAGCTGCGCAAGAGATATCCGGTACAGCCGACATTTAAGGTCTGGGGATTCCCTTACGTAACTGGAGCTGCTGTGCTCTGTCTCGGTGTCATTGCAGTCATGTTTGTATTTGATCAGAGCAATCGTTTTAGCATCAGTATCTGTCTGATAGTACTTGCTGTACTGATTATCTGGTCCCTGATTCGATTCAGAAAGGCGGATTAAAACGACATCTCGGCGTTCGTGCCGAGGTGTTTTTTTATCGCTTCCTCATCCAATATTTTCTTGCCTAATTCGACAACTTCATATACTATTTTCACATTACATAGTGCTTCAAGCATGTTATTTTTGGGTAGGGCGTAGTCGAAAAGGCTTACATACAGGCGTGAGAGGAAGAGGATTGGATGGTCGGGTTTTTCAAGAAACGTTTGGTTGTTCGCATTGTTGCCATTGTTACATTGGTCATTATGATTATATCTGCGGGAAGCATGTTGCTTCAGCTGGCGAATATGAAGCTAGCCGCGCAGGAGGCCATATCGAGTTACAATATTCAAATTGCCGAGAGTTATGTGAAACAGCTGGATACAGGACCGTATGTGGAATTTGCCAAAGATCCCAAGGAAAATGACGTGTTCTTGAAGATTCGTGATGAGCTGGATGATTTTCGTATGAGCATCGGTGCGATGTATGTGTATTTTGTAAAAATAGACGATACAGGCACGCCTCTCATTATGGTGGATGGCATGAAAGATGCAGATAAAGCATCACCGATCAATGAAGTGACGGATATCCCAGGTGATGCAGTCCAAAAGCTCCTGCAAGGGAAAACAGCCAGTTCTCCCATCATTAATAATGAGGAGTATGGCGAATATATTTCCTCATACGCTCCGATTTTGGACAGTAATGGGGCCTTAACGGGTGTAATAGGAATCGATACAGCTGTGTCGGTCATTGGAAGTATTGAGTCAGATATTATGAAATCCAGCATTCCGTTGTATGCCCTGTTGTTGTTCATCACGGTTGCAGGCATCGCGGTTGTATTGTGGTTCATCGTAAGAGGCCTGCGACCGCTGAAACCGTTGAAGGCAAGTGTCGAACAAATGGCGCAAGGTGAGCTGGCGGAGGCCAACCGGATCCTGACAGCCTATCGGCTGCAGAGTGAGGATGAGATTGGCAGCACATTCAAGGCGATGATCCATATGTCCGGGGACTTAAATAAAATGATCGGCGACATGGTCGCGGGTGTCTCGGTAACCACCGATATTCTCGCGGAATCAACGGAGCAATTCAATCGTGATGCAGAAGACATGCTTGAGATGAATAAGAGCGTTGACCAGTCCGTGCAGCAGATCAGACAGGGAGCACACACCCAGAAGCAAGGTGCTAGCGACAGCGCCAATGCGATGGAAGAAATCGCTAAAGGGATTACCGATATTTCAGAGTCATCTACAGCCGTGTCCGACGCTGCAACAACTGCGCTTGCTACGGCACAATCGGGTAAGCAGAGCATGACGCAAATGAAGAAACAGATGGAGAGCATTTCGGCTGTATCTGCTGAAGTTGTAGCCATGGTCCAAGTGCTTAACAACTTCTCGCAGCAAATCGGCGGTGCGCTTTATACAGTGCGGGATTTTGCGAGTCAGACCAAACTTCTGGCGCTGAATGCTTCAATTGAAGCCGCTCATGCAGGAGAGCATGGGAAGGGATTTGCCGTTGTAGCTGATGAAGTACGGAAGTTGGCGGAGGCTTCAAGCACATCTGTGCAGACGATATCCGATTTGTTACTCGGCATTCAGAAGGAGTCCCAGCACATCGGATCACAGATGGATGTTACCTCGCAAGAGATCGGCCAGGGGGTGAACAGCACAGCAGAAGCTGAGCTTGCCTTCACGCATATGGTTGATACGTTTCGTGTGGTGACACATCGTATCCAGGAGGTATCCGCAGCAGCGGAGGAGATATCGGCAGGTTCCGAGGAAGCGGCAGCATCGGTCAACACCATCTCGCAAATTTCATCTGGCGTTTCAGATCATTCGGATGAAATTTATCGTTTGACAGGGGAACAGTCGAGCATGTTCCAAAAGGTGGCACAAACGTCCACCCTGCTGCGGCAGCAAACGATTGAGTTGAGCGAAGCCGTAAGAAAAGTAAAGGTATAGGGGAAGCAAGCTGAACCCATATCGAATATGGAACACTCTGGTGCAAGCACCTGAGTGTTTTTTTGACACCCAATTATGGCTTAGACTCTGCTATCATAACTGATCCAGCTCAATCGCCTGTCTGAAGCGTTGGGCAAATCGCTCTGCGGCTACAGCGACCTCCTTGGATTCGGTCTGTACGAAGCCGATTTGCATTTTAGGTTGATCGATCGAGGCGATCTCTACCATTTTCGCAATGCCTTCTTTCCATAGCGGATGTTGGTGGAAGGAGAAGTCATGACCAATGGTGGCGGCAATATTATTTTTCAGGACGGTGCTGATCGCTTCCGAGTTGTTCGTTTTGAACAGGATGGACAGAGGGCCATAATCATACGTGAACTCCTGCAGGAAATCTTCGATGAATCCATCACGATACAGAGCAAGCTTATGTTCTTTTAATTGTTCGGGAGTAACTCGGTTAAGCTTGGCTAGTTCGGATTGGTGATGAGTGCACACAACCAGTTTGCCTGAATACATGGGACTGAAATGCAGTCCATCGAATTCCCGCAATTGTTTGGCGTAGATGGCGATGAAGCCCAGATGGGTTCTGTTGTTGCGGATATCCTCGATGATTTCCATAGAACCTTTCTCTTCAATGGCAATATTCAATTGAGGATGCTCGCGTTTCATATCTGCTGCCGTTTGCACAAGGTAAGGCATCACACTTGGAAAGGTGGCAACATGCAGTTCTCCAGTTAACGAGAATGTCTCGGCATTCAGTGATTTCAATTCATCAATTCGCTGCAAAATATCGAGTGCCTTGGCAATAAACGGTTTGCCTTCAGGGGTGGGAAACGTCCCATGCCGCGAGCGTTCGAACAGGATCATACCCAGCTCATTTTCAAGACGATGCACAGATTGGCTGATTGCCGACTGAGTGACATGCAAGTGCTCCGAGGCAGCCGAGAACGATTGGGTTTTGGCAATTTCAACGACATATTCAAGCTGTTCCAGATTCATGGTTTCATCTCCGTTTTAGCATTAGTACAAGTAATATTAACATTAGTATCTATAAATATGAATAATACGTGAACAGCGATATAATTAATAGACAGAGTTGAATTTCAGGTAGACAAGATAAACCAAAGGGGATGTATCTCATGAAAGCAGCAGTATGGTATGCCAAAAAAGATGTCCGGGTCGAAGAACGGGAAATACCGGTAGCCCAATCAGGACAAGTGAAAATTAAAGTCGAGTACGCAGGAATCTGTGGTAGTGACTTGCACGCTTACCATCATGGCGTAGGCATTCAGGAAGGGCAGAACCACCCGCTTTCAGGACAGAAAGCGCCGCTGACACTTGGTCATGAGTTTGCAGGAACCGTCAGTGAATTGGGAAGTGATGTAAGCGGTATCAGTGTAGGGGACCGTGTTGTTGTTGAACCGCTGTATCATTGCGGACAGTGTGAGTACTGTATTCAGGGGCGTTATAACCAATGTACCCAATTCGGATTTGTGGGACTGAACGGTGATGGAGGCTTTGCTGAATACGTTGTGGTTGAGGCTTATATGGTGCATAAATTGCCGGATAACGTATCCTTTGAAGAGGGCGCATTAGTTGAGCCTACAGCGGTAGCTTTTCATGCAGTTCGCCATAGCAAACTAAAAGTAGGTCAAAAGGTTGCTGTATATGGTGCAGGTCCGATTGGACTGCTGACGATCCTATCAGCCAAAGCTGCTGGAGCTTCCACGATCTATGCAGTCGATGTATTTGAAGAACGTCTGAATTTGGCAGCCAAGCTGGGAGCCATTCCAGTGAATAGTGCCAAAGTTAATGCCACTGAAGTGATTTTGCAGCAGTCTGGCGGAATAGATGTAGCATATGAAGCGGCAGGTGTACAGCCAACCATGGACAGCGCCGTAGCCGTGATCAAAAAAGGTGGGGAAGTTGTTGTCATCGCAGCAATTCCGAATCCGCTACAGGTGAATTTCTTCGACCTGCTAGTGAAGGAAGCGAACTTGACAGCAACACTGGCTTATCGCCACATCTTCCCTGAAGTCATCTCTTTGATTGCTGAGGGAGCACTTGATGTGGGACAGGTGATCACCAGAAAAATCAAGCTGGACGACATCGTTCAGGAAGGACTTGAACTGCTCATGACCGACAAGAGCCATGCGAAAATTCTGGTGGAAATCGGCGGTTAATAGTGAGGAAAATGGAGCGACTAGCATTTGCCGCTCGACTCCGATTCTTTAGCTCAGAATAACGCTAAAAAGGGATGTCCCCTGTCATGTTAATGACTTATGGGCATCCCTTTTTGTGCTATCCGCGCTTATTACCATTTGCGAGAATTATGAATCATAACGGTAGCAGATCGCTTTGCCTCCACTACTCTCGGAACTGAATTCCGGGTCTTCTACAAAACCGAAACGTTCGTATAATCGGATCGCGTTGACCATCTGACCGCCCGTATATAAATACACCGTATTTTTGCCCATGTCTTTGGCAGATTCAACACATTGTTGAAGCAATTCTCTGGCAATGCCGTGACCTCTCCACTTGGGATCAACGCCCAACAGTCGAATAAACGGATAATCAATAGGCAACTCGAAGTTCGGGTAAGCCTTATGCGCGGTCTCAAACAATTGGACCGTACCGACAATCTGATTATCAATTTTGGCAATCCATAATTGCTTAATATAAGGATTGCTCGGCGATTCCCGAATGTCCTTCAAATAATGTTCCCATTGTTCCTTTGTTTGGAACGTGTCCCGGTACTCGGAGTAACTTTCAATGAGAATATGTACAATTTCTTCATGGTCAGCTTCTGTAGCGGGATGAATCGTTACTGCCGTTGTCATCTCAAGTTCTCCTTCTGATCTTGGTTTGATAAGAGATATAGTTGACTTGAATTGTATCACACCCAATGGTAATGGATTAATTCAAATTTTCTATATATGACTCATGAAATTCTATGAGTTGGTATATCCGCACAAGCACATCCAAGGTTCGCACGTATAAGGTTCATTATAGGCGGTTGAGCTGTGTGGAATACAAATTATTGCGATATTCGGTGGGGGTATTGCCTTCGTATTGTTTGAACATTCGCAGGAAGAGTTTGTAATCCGAAAAACCGCATTGTCCTGCAATTTCTTTCACACTGGCATTGGTATTGAGCAGCATCTGCTTGGCCCGGCGAATCCGTTCCGTGAGGATATAGGTTTTGAGCCCAATGCCTTTCTCACGTTTCACCATTTTGGAGATATAGTCCTTGTTAAAATTAAAAGTCTCGGCAATCTTGCCAACCGTAATGTCGGTATGCAGATGAATATCCACCCACTTGCAGATGTGGTCAACGATCGCATTGTGCGGCCGATAACCCGCCTGTGTGTTGCGTTCCAGTTCTTTGAGCAGCAGCAGCAATGCCGCGTCTGCTTCTTCCGATGAGAACGATGAACTATGCAGCAACTGCTTGAACAGCTGATTAGCCGTGGATGGTACCTGAATGGTCGCATGGGTGGGATACTGGTCGAACTCTTCCTCAATCGAATCATAATGAACCCAATAAAAGCTGACGGGAGCATCGCTGACCTGATAGCCATAATGGGTGCGTCCAGCCCTCAGAAACAGCAGATCATTTGCATGAACCACGAACTGCATGTCCTCCTCCGCAATGTACATCTCGCCTTCCAACATCAAAATGACCTCGTGAACAGGCATGCTGCGCTTCATGTGGCTCCAATTTCCTTCGGTTATGAACTTGCCGCACAGGTAATGTTCCAATGGCTTTTGCATAGGACGGATTTCTCCACCTTTTCTTGGATTATGAGTCTGATGTAGTTGTATTTTATTTGATAATATGAGGATATTCAAGGCCTATATGAAGAAATATCGCAAGGGATGCATGAATCGAAACACGGATTTTACCCTTTGTATATCTATAAAAGTACTTCTAAATATCCACTACATACCGAGGAGGAGCGAGCAGAATGATTGAAACCAAAAAGGGATTTCTGGGACCTGAGCATGTAGATCTGTTAAATGGCGTTTTTCAAACGTCACAGGAAGTTGGAGAAAAGTATTTGTTATCCCTGGACATTGACCGTTTTCTGGCACCATGTTTTGAGGCCCATGGGTTACCGGCGAAAAAGGAACGATACGCGGGTTGGGAGGCGCGCTCGATCAGCGGGCATTCCCTCGGACACTATCTGTCTGCCCTGGCTGTGACCTATCAGGCGACAGGTAATGAAATGTTAAAGCAAATGCTGGACTATGCCGTCAGCGAGCTTGCTTCCATTCAGCTGACAACGGGCAGCGGGTATGTCGGCGGCCTGTCCGAAGAAGCCTTCCGCATTGCATTTCGGGCAGACCATATTGGTGGTTTTAACATCGGCGAATACTGGGTGCCCTGGTACAGTGTGCACAAGATCTATCGCGGTCTAATTGACGCCTACAAACTAACGGGCAACGGGCAGGCTCTTGAGGTGGTAACACGGTTTGCTGATTGGGCGGTGGACGGCCTGGTCCCGATGACCGAGGAACAGATGCAGATCATGCTTCAATGTGAACACGGCGGCATGAATGAAGTATTTGCACATTTGTATGGAATCACCGGGAAGTCTGTATACCTTGAGATAGCCAACAAATTCACACATCAATTAATCCTCGAACCGTTGGAACACAAGCAGGACGATCTTCAGGGCAAACATGCGAATACACAGATTCCGAAAGTCATCGGTGCAGCCGAAATCTACAACCAGGACCATAACCATGAGAGTTACCGGACAGCTGCGGAGTTTTTCTGGGACACCACGATTCATCACCGTTCTTATGTATTTGGCGCTACGAGCATTTCGGAGCATTATGAAGCGAAAGGCATGGAGAGTCTGGGTATCAAAACCGGAGAGAGCTGCTGTACCCACAACATGATGCATCTGACGAAGCAGCTCTACACTTGGAATCCAGACAGTGCATACATGGACTATTATGAAAATGCGATCTACAACCATATCCTGGGCACACAGGACCCGGACACAGGGAACAAAACGTATTTTGCATCAACACTGCAAGGCCACTACAAAATCTACGGTACTCGCGATACCGCCTGGTGGTGCTGCACAGGATCTGGCATGGAAAACCCGGGCAAATACGCCGAGGCGATCTATTTCGAGGATGAGCAGGATCTGTACGTTAACCTGTATATTGCTTCCCAGTTGGACTGGAGATCCCAAGGCATATCGCTGAAGCTCGAAACCGACTTTCCTTATTCGGAAAAGGTAACCCTTACGATCACCGAAGGCAGCGCCTCGGCCAATCTTAGACTACGCGTGCCCTCATGGCTGCAGGAGCCAATGACGGCAACGGTCAACGGCGATACGGCTCATCCGCATACCCGGATGGAACCCGGATACCTCGACATCGAGCGCACATGGACCGCTGGTGATGTCATCACAATCACGCTGCCGATGTCGCTCCATCAGTACACGTCCCGGGATGATGCGCACAAGGTGGCATTCCTGTACGGCCCCATTGTACTGGCAGGGGCTCTGGGAAGCGAAGGGCTGCCCGAGGATACCATCGTGGACGAAACGGCACTGAATCCCAAAACCGCACCTGTACCTGTGATCTGGACAGAGCAGGAGGATGTGCGCGAGTGGATCAAGGTTGTAGACGCAAGTACGTTGACGTTTGAGATCAGCAAGGATGTCACATCGGACGGTAACCCGGTGAAACTGATTCCGTTCTATGATGTGCATCATGAGTTCTATACGGTCTATTGGCCGTTTAACGATGAAGGGGATGCGCTGGAGAAGGAATTAAATGATATCACCATCGACAGGGTGCAGCCCGATGGTCAGCAGGATGAGATCGGACATCATCTGGATAGCAATTGCCGTGCAGATCATCATAACGGTTCGTATACAGACAGCCGCAACAAGCTGCATATGTGGCGGGAAGCTTTTGGTGTCAGCGGAGCTTACTTCAGCTACCAGCTGGCGGTGGATGGTTCTGCACCGAACTATGTATGCGTGGCATACTGGGGCGGGGATCATTCTCCTTTTGAACGGGAAGGAACACGGCATGAGAGAATATTTAGTATCGCCGTCGATGGACATGTGGTCGGTGAACAGCGGATTCATATGAACAAGATCGGCGAAGTATTCTACGTTACCTATGACATCCCTCAGACGGTTACGTCAGGTAAAGACAGTGTGCGAGTTGCATTCCAGGCGTTGGACGACAACGGATGTGCCGGGAAAGTCGTGGATGTACGTACAACGCGCAGCAAACCGGATCCATCTTTTCGTAAAATAAAATGAGCACCAACATCATAATCACTCCGGCGCTGGCGTCGGGGTGTTTTTTTGATTTTTATCGTATCGAATTAGCCCTATATAAAAAATGACACGCACTGCAAATTTCCACGTATTACCTGATAACATTTCTTTTTCCGCCACTGATTGTTCAAGGGCACCAGGCTCGCTTCCCAAAGGTTACAAAATCTTATCCACGTTGTCCCTCTAAAGATGAAATGGGATAAGCCTATGCCACGTATATTATGAATATCCATATTAATCCACCCGAATGCGGCAACATCATGTACAATGAAATAAAGTTCCAATGGTAAATATCGACATAAAGGTCCAACACATAGCGCGAAGGGGGTCTGATGATTTACATGATAAAGTACATAAAACTGCTGGGGCTGATCTTCGGCGTTGTGGTCATGAATGTTCTATTGTTCTCGCCAGGATTCATCGGACTGGAGTTTGGCGGGGGAGCATTTACGACAGCGCTCTCGGTGACATTTCTGTTCGGCAGCGTGCTGGCTCTCTTCTATGGAAGCTACACCTTGTTGTTCAGACAGCCTGTAGTCCTGCCCGTGAAGAATATCGAAACCCATGAAGATTATGTGGAAGCGTTATCCTTTTATCGACGCATTAAAGTGCTTGAGGAAGATATCACACTGGGATTATCCCAACTGAGTCGTATGAAGAAAAAGAAAGAAACCCTCCTGAACGTGCTGAATCAGCGATTTGATCCGGGGGAACTGAGTTACAAGAAATTTGCTTCGGTCACCCTCGAAGTGGAGAAGCTGTTATACCTCAACATCCGAAGTGTACTTAACCGACTCAATGTGTTCGATGAAGCCGAGTACGCCAGCCTGATGAAGTCCAAATCCGCTACACTTCCCCAGAAGCTCTTTCAAGAGAAGACCAAAGTATATAACGACTATCTAAGCTATGTGAAAAACTCGCTTCATACCAATGAGGAAATTCTTTTGAAGCTCGACCAGTTGATGCTGGAAATCTCCCGCCTGGACAGCTTTGAAGCTGGAGATATCGAACAGATGCCTTGTATGCAGGAAATTGACCAATTAATCAAGCACACCAAATTATACAGACAGTGAGGGGTTGTACGTATGGCTAAGAAGGGAAAGTTTTTTTTCATATCGATCTTGATGCTGGTGCTCGTGTTCGGATTGGTATACGCAGGTATCACGCTGACGTCGAACGTTGGTAAAACCAGTACACAGGTAACGACAGAGAATGCAGGCAAAGAGTTAGGCAAGCTGTATGCAGACATTGCTCCGGCAACGGCTGAACCCGTGAAGGGACAGATTGATCTCGATCCGGTGGATGTGGCTGAATCACTGCCGGACATCTCGAAATTTCCGATCACGGTCGAGAATACAACGAATGATTATGTAGAGATCTTTTCTTCCATCGAAAAGGCGGGAACCGGGGCAGATGGCTGGTTAACCGAGGTGAGCGAAGAGTTCAACAAGGCTAACATTACCGTTGATGGCAAACAGGTTTCGGTGAAATTACGCAATATCGCATCCGGTACGGCTGCTGATTATATCAAGTCAGGCAAATATGTACCTGATGCGTTTACCCCCTCGAATGAGTTGTGGGGCGAGATGGTGGCTGCAAGCGGAGTAAAGACAGACCTGGTATCCAAAAGACTGGTGGGGAACGTTCCCGGTATCGTCATCTCCAAAGCCAAATATGATGCGCTGGTCGACACGTACGGCTCAGTTAATGTAAAAACTGTGACCGAAGCGATTGCGAACAATGAACTCGCAATGGGGTACACCGATCCGTTCGCCAGCTCCACGGGATTGAACTTTCTTGTGACGGCACTCAACACATACGACAGCTCCAATCCTCTTGGAGAGAAAGCGATTGAGGGTTTTGAGAAGTTCCAAGCGAACGTACCGTTTACGGCTTCCACAACCATTCAGATGCGTGAGGCAGCCAAGTCAGGGCGACTGGACGCATTTGTACTGGAATACCAGACTTACGTAAACACCGCAGATCTGAAAAGCGGATATGTCTTTACACCTTTTGGCGTAAGACATGACAGCCCACTGTATGCATTGGGGCAACTGCCGCAGAACAAGCAAGAGATCATTAAGAAGTATGCGGAATTCGTAACCCAAGCGAAGTATCAGCAATCGGCTGAGGAGTTCGGCTTCAACGGTTTGCAGGATTACAAGTCCGAATTGAACACAGTGGATGGTGGCACCTTGTTGTCCGCTCAGAAAGTATGGAAAGAGAAAAAGAACGGCAGTAAACCGATTGCAGCCGTATTTGTAACCGACGTATCCGGGAGTATGGACGGCGAACCGCTGAACCGACTCAAGGAATCCTTGCGCAAAGGCCAGAAGTTCCTGGGCACAGATAACAGTATCGGCCTCGTCTCCTACTCTAGTGGAGTAACTGTGAACCTGCCGATTGCCAAGTATGATACGAATCAGCAATCGATGTTTGTTGGTACGGTGGATAGCCTGCAAGCGGGTGGCGGTACGGCAACCTTTGATGGGATCGTCGTGGCGATGAAGATGCTGGAAGATTATATGGCTACTGATCCAAATGTGAAGCCACTGATCTTTGTCCTAAGTGATGGAGAAACCAACGAAGGTCATACACTGAAGGATATTCGTGATCTGGTCGAGACGTACAAAGTGCCGATCTACACGATTGGTTATAACGCGGACATCAAAGCTTTGGAGAGCATCTCCAGCATTAACGAAGCGGCGAGCATTAACGCGGATACCGACGATGTTGTGTACAAAATCGGTAACCTGTTCAACGTGCAGATGTAACACGGGGACTGCGATCGAAGTGACCTAATGTAAGGTTCATTATTCCATTTATATAGCACGTAATTTAAGGGGGAACTTGGATGTCGTTTTCGATGGAGATACCTAGCCAGAAGGAAATTCAGAAGGTGATTGAGGAGGAAATAAAGCCTGTACCTGCCGAGGTGGCGGAGCTGCAGCAAGTCGCAAATGCCAACGTGGAGATGATCATGACACTGGATCTCGAATCGTTGGAGAAACGCAAGGAGATTCTGCAATCCATTGACGGCTTTGGCATGAACACGATGAGATCCTCTTCCGAGAAAAACGCGTTGCTTCAAGTCTCCGTTGGACATCTGTCCAAGACGGGAGACGAGGGCGGTCAGGTCGCCAAAGGTTTGACCGAGCTGCATATGCAACTGAAGGATCTCGACCCGAGCGTGGTCGACTTTGCCAAGACCGGATTCCTCGGCAAATTGTTCAATCCGCTACGGGCCTATTTCCTGAAATACCAGAAGGCTGACGCGGTCATCGCCGATATTGTGACCTCGCTGGATAAAGGCAGAGCGACCTTGAGAAACGACAATACTACCCTGGAGATTGAACAGCAAAATCTGCGGGAACTCACCAAACGACTGCAAAAGGAAATTCAGCTTGGGGTGCTGATGGATGAGTCGATTGACGCACAGATCGAAGCTGCCAAAGTGCGTAACGAGGACCCGGAGAAAGTCCGTTTTATCACGGAAGAAGTGCTGTTCCCGCTACGTCAGCGGGTCATGGATTTACAGCAAATGCTGGTGGTGAACCAGCAGGGCATCATGGCAATTGAAGTTGTCATCCGCAACAATAAGGAATTGATCCGTGGTGTGGATCGGGCCAAAAATGTAACGATCTCGGCATTGAAAATTGCCGTCACCGTCGCGAGTGCACTTTACAATCAGAAGATTGTATTGCAGAAAATTGAACTGCTTAACCGGACGACCAACGACCTGATCGCAGGTACGTCCAAAATGCTGAAAGATCAGGGCATTGCCATCCAGAAGCAAGCTTATGAGGCCAGCATTTCCGTTGATACGATGAAGCAGGCCTTCACAGATGTGCTTTCCGCGCTCGACTCCATCAGTCTCTATAAGCAGGAGGCACTGCCACGGATGCGGGAGACCATTAATCAATTCCGTGAACTGGCGGATAACGGGGAGCAACAGATTCAGCGGTTGGAGAAAGGGCAGAAGCTGGGGCTGTAGTTTGAAAGGTATTCAGAAGGATATAGTGGAAGTTTCGGGCATGAGATCAAAAATGGTTGAACACAGATAAACTCTGGTTCAACCGTTTTTTTTTGATTTTCTGCTGATTAGGTCAAATCACGTTGAACATGGAGGACGTAGGGGATCAGCAGAAGAAGTAGAGCCAGTGAGGCTATCAGGGCAAGCAGCAGGCTTCCTTGGGTTAATAGCAGTGCTCCCAGAGCTGCACCGATCACAAAAATAACCCAGGACAGGGCGAGTACTGCCCATTCGGAAGCAGGAGCCTTACCCCGAACGGCTTTGGCCAGTGCCTGTCCAATACCGAATAATGTGCCTGTCACAAAGCCCTTGCCTACATCAGCATGAGCAACCATCTGGTGCATGGTGTTTTGCATACCCATGGCAACGGCAATCGGGAAAAGTACGCTCTGTGTATGGAGGAACAGCAAGAATACAATGGCGCCGGCAAAAAGCAAAGATTCAAAGCCTAAAATGCCCGCCAGTCGCCTTTTTCCCGATCGATCTGTGATCAACGTTCCGATAAAGGCGCCTACAACGAATAAAAAAATGACCAGACCTATATTCGTTAATACAGCGGAGTCTCCTTCAAATAGCGCGATGCCAAGCTTGGTACTGTTACCACTCATGAAAGAAAGATAGATTTTCCCCAGCTGCAGATAGCCGACCGCATCAATGAAACCAGAGATCAGCACAAGTACACATGACAGCAGAAGCCGGGAAAGACCCGGCTCCAGTCGTTCTACGGTATGTCCCACACGTTTGCGATCACTGGTCGAATCGGAAGCAGAAGCCATGATGTCCAACCCCTTTTCCGTGAGACTGGAGTGGTTTCGTGATATATGACAGAAGGATCACTAACCCAAACCTATATTCAATAAGTACCGGTAGTTGGACTATGACTTCGGCTTATTCGGGGCCGGTGCGATAAAAAGAGTATCATTCGGAAGCTGTTCGGCTTCCTCTTTGGACATTTCCAGATTCGTGGACAGCACATCATCCGGATTGCCTGCGAGCCACTCGCTCAGATCAATAGCTTCATAGTGTCCGCTGTTGAACCCGATTAACACACGGCAGACCTCATCTCCCGTATTTTTGATATAGTGACCTGCACCCATCGGGGCATAACCCACATCCCCGGCTTCGAATTGCTCTGTCACCGCATGACCTTCTGCCAGAAATACTGTCATTTCGGCAGTGCCGCTAATGTAATACTGCCATTCGTCGGCGTTGGGATGCCAATGCATCTCTCGTAATGCGCCTGGTTGCAGCTCGATCAGTGATCCCGCCATCGTGGTGGAGATGGGGAAATCTTCAACAGTAACCGTGCGCTGGGTTCCGCCGCCTGGCGCACGTCTTGGCTGCTTGGCATGCAGCGGGTATCGGTGGGGAGTCGTCAGCTCCGAATTGCGGCGATAGGTCCCGGAAGAGGAGCTGTCATTAGGGACAGGCCCTTTGACGAAATAGGCTTCTCCCTGAGGCAGTTTCGCTGCACGCTCGGGGGTAATCCCAAGATTCTGGGCAACAATGTTGTTCGGTGTATGAGACAGGAAATCGGTAATGCTGAACGTGTGATCTTCCGAGAAATCACCATTATCAAATATCAGAATAAAATGGCATTCGTCCGGTCCCAATCCCTGAATGGAGTGTCCGTAACCACGTGGGAAATACCACACATCTCCTGGCTCAAATGTATCGGTGTACGCATGTCCGTCCGGATGAATGACAGTGGTGCGACAGGAGCCACTGATCACGTAAGCCCATTCTGCCGCATTGGCATGCCAGTGCAATTCACGCATGCCTCCCGGTTCCAGGCGCATGGATACACCCGCTATTCCAATGGACGCAGGAAAATCCCGAACGGAAGCACCGCGGGTAATACCGCCAGGGCCCATACGGGGTTCTTTTTGTTCGAGCCGATAGTTGAAAGATGTCATCATGATTCCTCCTCATATTATATTAGGTACACATGTAAATAGTTAAATATGGCGTTCATACCTTTTACCCATATTTTGCGAAACTATTCAATTGATTCCTGATTAATATGAGGAAAAAGAGAGACTTTCATTCAAAATTAATGCTGATCTGTACATGTTGTACTTAGGGTGCCTTATACGAGGTGTGATACACTACATTGCCAGGCTTGTAATTAATGATTTTAAATAACTCATCTGCCATATAAGCGGGACTATGCTTGAATTCCTGTCGAATCCATTCGATGATCATGCCAAAGATCGCATGGGATTGATAACTTGCCAGCAGCTCGCGATTGATGTGGGACGGAAATATTTCGTTCAGGTCCTGAAGAGCAAGATCACGCAGAACATCGCAGATCATCTGCTGAAAATTGGACGATGCCTCCGACTTCACGACAAGGGTGTAGAATTGCGCATGCTGATGCACATGTTCAAATATTTTGATAGCGGAAGAGGGCATATGACTTACTTCAAATATTTCTTTATCCAGATAAGGCTCACGATAGGATAAGACCAGATCCTTAATGATGTCATCGATGATCTCATTGAACAGGTCTTCTTTGTATTGATAGTGTCTGTAAAAAGTTCCCCGATTCAGATCCGCCAGCTGCACGATATCGGTAATGGATATTTCCTTGAATGACTGCTTTTGCATTAATTGAATCAGGGCACCCTTCAGCGCCGCTTTGGATTTCTTGATTCTTCGGTCCATAGAACTCGGAAGTTCGGCCATATACAGTACTCCTCGTAAATAGGTATTTTAAGATAAAGTACATTCGGAATTAGAAGTGTTGATTAACGTACAATTGGGCAAGCTTTTACTGATTGAACAAGAATGCTATGACTTATTATACTAAGGATAAGAGTTAATGAACATTTGTTTGTTAACTTATTGTAAACGAATACATGGAGGATGATACAATATGAGACTTCAAGATAAAGTAGCTGTAGTAACAGGTGCGGGTTCCGGCATGGGCAAAGCGATTGCAACACTGTACGCGCAAGAAGGGGCTAAGGTGGTTGTATCGGATATCAATGAAGCTTCAGCGCAGGCGGTTGCTGAGGATATCAAGGCAAAAGGTGGAGAAGCGACGTTTGTGGTTGCCAATGTGGCGAAGGAAGAGGATATTCAGAACCTGATCGATACGACGGTTAACACCTATGGAACAGTGGACATTCTGGTCAATAATGCAGGCATTATGGACAGTATGGAACCAGCTGGTGACATTGTGGATGACAAGTGGGAGCGGATCTTTGCAATCAACACAACAAGTGTCATGCGTGCTACCCGCAAAGTGCTGCCAATCTTCCTGGAAAAACAAAAAGGCGTTATCGTCAACATCGCTTCAGCAGGCGGATTGCATGGTGCACGTGCAGGCGCGGCTTATACGGCTTCCAAACATGCAGTTGTGGGATTCACCAAAAATACAGGCTTCATGTATGCTCAGCAAGGTATTCGCTGTAACGCAATTGCTCCGGGTGGAGTTGAAACCAATATTGCTTCCACAATGACAAACATTAACCACTTCGGTGCCAGCAGACAACAGCTGGGAATGGCGATCAATCCGCGTGCAGGTAAAAGTGAAGAAATTGCACAGGTAGCGCTGTTCCTTGGTTCGGATGAATCCAGCTTCGTGAACGGAACAGTCGTAACGGCAGATGCAGGATGGAGCTCTTACTAATCCGTCGTTCATAACTGAAATATGCAAAGAAGCTCATACCAGTGTATGGGCTTCTTTTGCATGTTCACAACAGGCGATAATGTGGGACATTAGTTGAGTAGGACAAACGTTTGCACAAACATGTCTACGCATTCCCGGATAACGTAAACAGGGACGAATCCCGAACAATCAAGCGGTGCGGAATAATAACCGGATTCTGAGGCAGGTGTTCACCATTTAGAATTTTTAACAATACCTGAACCGCAGTATAACCTAGCTGATAAGTTCCGATATCAATGGAACTTAGCGGCGGTGAAGCAAGTTCCGATAAGGCAATATTGTTAAAGCTTACAACACTTATATCTTCAGGGACGTTATATCCCAGTTCAGCCAGAGCGCGAAGCACGCCAAAGGCAACATTGTCGTCGATGACAACGAGGGCGGTTGGCCTGTCGGGTATCGACATGAACAGGGACATCGCCCGGAAGCCGCTTTCCTGCAGGAATTCTCCTTCCACGATCCAGTCATTGTTAGCATCAAGACCCGCTTCTTCAAGCGCATTTTTGTATCCTCGCATGCGATCATGAGATAACGTCAAATCTGGTGGTCCGCTGACAAATCCGATTCGTTTATGCCCTTGGGCAATCAGATGTGTGGTTGCATCGAATGCTGTCTGTACATTGTTATTGTCCACCATTGGTGCATCGGGATGCGTTTCGCTACGGCCAATCAGCACAAAAGGAAACTTTTCCGCCTCCAAAAACGAAATAATCGGATCTTCCCTTTTGGAGCCAAGCAGCAAGATACCATCCACGCGTCGCCCATGTACCAGGCGGGATATGGCATTCAATTCATCGCTGGAAGACGTTTCGGTGGAGAGAAGAAGTTCATAATTCATGCGGGTGGCATACGTAATGATTCCCCGAAGCAATTCTCCGAAAAAGTAGTTCTGAAACAGCTCTTCAGCAGGTCGGGGCAGCATGATACCCAGGGTTTGAGTCGTTTTGGAAACAAGGCTTTTGGCCATCATATTTGGATGATAATTCATTTCTTTCATGATTTGCTTCACTTTGAGTGACGTTTCCGAACTGATTCTGGGATGGTTGGAAATAACCCGTGAGACCGTAGAAGGGGATACACCCGCCAATTTGGCAATATCTTTGATTGTAATCATGTGAAAAATCCCTTCTGTACAAGCATTTCAACATGTCTCCTATGTTAATTCAAAGACTTCGATAAATCAATTGCTAACTGCATCATGGTGAAGATGGGAAAGCAAAACAAAGGAAGACGGCGGGAGATCAAGCAAATCGGAAATTACAGGAACATAAGCCATAAAAGTGAAGGAAAATGGACGAAAATGACTTGTGCAAACGTTTGTGCAAATAAAGTTCACTATTGTATGATGTGATTGTTATTATAGCGCTTACATGACTTGAGTCAACATACTTCCTAGAAAATTCATCCCGATTACATAAGGATTGTACCCATCTGAGGTTAATATGAGCAAACGTTTGTATTGCGTTCAAACGGATACAAGCCGAACTTCGGAATACAGGAACAGTACACAGAAAAACGGGTGAAAAGCGCGAGTACAGCATCGATCATGACTACGAAAAGGGGGAAATTCAATGAGAAAATGGCAGCAAGCAGCACTTGCAGGATTCATGGTACTCACACTTACCGCGTGTTCAAGCGGAGGTGGAGGCGCTGCGCCAACCACAACAGACAGCGGTGAGACTGGAGAAACCACAGTGACCGCGGAAAATATTCAGCCAGAAGAGGGCGCAAGCCTTGTCATATGGGAGGATAAAAATCAGCGAAGCTTTATCGAGGAGCGGGCGAAGAAATTTGAAGAAGAGTACGGCGTTTCTGTAAAAATCGAGGAATTGCCGCCGACCGATCAAGTGACCAAGCTCACTACGGACGGACCTGCGGGATTGGCTGCAGATGTGGTCGTTTTCCCACATGACAAGATTGGCAGCGCTTCAGAAGCCGGACTGATTTTGCCGAACGATATTTTTGAGCAACAGACTACACAATCCACTAGTGACAATGCGGTTAAAGCCGTAACCTTCAAAGACATCTTATACGGCTATCCCTACAGCGTAGAAACCTATGCGTTGTTCTACAACAAAAAGCTTTATCCCGAAGCACCGAAATCATTTGATGACATTATCAGCTTTGCCAAAACCTTTAATGACACCAAAAACAACAAGTACACTCTGATGTGGGAGTTACAGCAGTTCTATTATAACTTTGCTTATCTGGCTTCCCAGGGCGGATATATCTTTGGTGATGAAGGCATGAACAGCGAGGATATTGGCCTCAACAATGAGGGAGCCATCAAGGGCGGTCAGTTCTTGCAAACGCTGAAATCGGAAGTACTGCCTGTGAAGATGGGCGATGTGAACTATGACATCAAGAAAGGTCTCTTCTCAAGCGGGAAACTGGCCATGGATATTAACGGACCTTGGTCCATCGCCGATTATCGCAATGCGGGCATTGACTTCGGTGTTGCGCCACTCCCGGCGATTGAAGGCAAACCGATGACCTCCTTCTCTGGAGTCAAGGCATATTACGTCAATGCATTTACAACCTATCCGAATGCTGCCAAGTTATTTGCAGCTTATCTCTCCAGTGCCGATTCCCAGATGGTCAACTTTGAGATGAACGGAACTCTCCCAGCCAATAAAGACGTGGCGGCAGATCCGAAGATTCAAGGGGATGAAATCACGAAGGCATTCCTTGAGCAATTCAACAACTCCACCCCAATGCCTTCGCTTCCTGCCATGGATAGCGTATGGGGTCCCATCAGCGCGGCAATTACCGACATATGGGATGGAGGCAAGGATGTCAAAACCTCTCTGGATAACGCAGTCAAACAAGTCAAGGAGAGCCTTGCAACTGTCCAATAAAAAAGAAAGAGCAGGTGCAGAGGAAGTCAACATATCCTCTGCACTCTGCTATAACTGATCGGTAACTTCGCTTGCCGGGAAGGAGTAGGAATGAATGAAACAACAGCATGTTCCAGTCACTGTTAAACCGAATCGAGAAAGACAGCATCGCATGACAGCGGCTGTGTTGTCCCTTGTCCTGCAAGGACTTGGACAGTTGTATAACCGTCAATGGATCAAGGGAATCTGTTTTCTGATCTTAGAGGGAGTGGGACTCGCATATCTGATTCCCCGTTTGAATCAGGCCGTATGGGGAGTATGGACGCTGGGCGAGCAGACGCAGCGTTTCGTCAAAGTCAATGGATCAACGGTGCTTCAACAGGGCGACCACTCCATCTTTTTGCTGCTCAATGGAATTATAGTGCTTTTGGTATTTTTCGTTTTTCTTCTTCTGTATATCTTCAATATCCGGGATGCGTACATCACGGGAAAATTAAGAGAGGAAGGAAAGCAGGCCACCGGAGCTTCTGCTTCCCTGAGATATCTGCTCGATAAACAATTCCCGTATCTTTTCTTATCCATCCCTGCGCTCGGCATCCTGTTTTTCACGATTATGCCGATTTTGTTTACGATTACCTTGGCCTTCACCAATTACTCGGCACCGGATCATATTCCGCCCGCCAAGCTGGTGGACTGGGTTGGTTTCAAGACATTCACGGATCTGATCCAGCTTAAATCGTGGAGCCATACCTTTTTTGGGGTATTAACGTGGACGGTGATCTGGGCCATTCTGGCAACGGTCACCACGTATTTCGGAGGGGTGCTGGTTGCACTTCTCATCGAGCAGAAGGGTATTCGCTTCAAAAAGGTGTGGCGGACGATATTCATTCTTCCTTATGCCATTCCACAGATTATCTCACTGCTCCTAATGCGTAACCTGTTCAACGGACAGTTTGGTCCCATTAATACGTATATGAAGGCTTTTGGCCTTGAGGGATTGCCATGGTTAACCGATCCATTCTGGGCAAAAGTTACAGTCGTCATTGTCAACATGTGGATTGGAATCCCGGTCAGCATGGTGCTCATACTGGGCGTGCTGACGGCGATTCCACGGGATTTGTATGAAGCGGCTGAGGTAGACGGTGCGTCCGGCTTTCAGAAGTTCCGCATCATTACGCTTCCCTTTATCATGTTCGCTACGACACCGGTGCTTATTATGCAATTTGCCGGGAATTTCAACAACTTCAATGTCATCTTCCTGCTGACGAACGGTAATCCACTACGTGGTGATTATCAGTATGCGGGATCAACCGATCTTCTCGTGACCTGGTTGTACAAACTGACGTTGGATAACAACAAGTTCAATATGGCTTCGGCGGTCGGCATCATTATTTTCCTGATTATTGCGTCGTTCTCCATCTGGAATTTCCGTCGTTCCAAATCGTTCAAGGAGGAGGACATGATTCAATGAAAAAGCGCAATAATCCCATGCGTCTGACGATCAGTTATGTGCTGCTGGTCATCATTGCCATCGTATCGGTGTATCCCGTCTTGTGGATATTTCTCTCGTCACTGCGTCCAGGTGCGGCCCTGTTCAGTGAACGTCTGTGGCCTGAAGCGTTCACGCTGGCCCATTATGGGGAACTGTTTAACAACCCGTCGTTCATGTATGGAACGTGGTATCTGAACACGTTGAAGATCGCCTTTTTCACCATGATTTTCTCAACGCTTATGGTCACTTTGGGCATGTATGCCTTATCCCGGTTCCGGTTTCGCGGTCGCAAGACCATTCTATCCACCATGCTGATCCTGGGGATGTTCCCCAGCTTCATGAGCATGATTGCCATTTATATTATTTTGCTTCAGATCAAATTGTTGGACACCCATGCCGCGTTGATTCTGGTCTATTCTTCTGGGGCCGTACTGGGTGGATTTATTGTTAAAGGGTTCTTTGATACCATCCCGCGCAGTTTGGATGAAGCAGCACGAATTGACGGTGCCAGTCATCTGCGTGTGTTCACCAGTATCATTTTGCCGTTGTCCCGGCCGATGCTGACCTATGTAGCCTTAACCAGCTTCACTGGTGCGTGGATGGATTTTATCTTTGCCCGGCTGGTACTTCGAACAAAAGAAAACTGGACACTTGCAGTTGGCATGTGGGATCTAGTTAGCCGTTATCAGGACAGTAACTTTACGATGTTTGCTGCCGGGGCGGTACTGATCGCCATTCCAATTACATTGTTGTTTGTATTCCTGCAACGCTTCCTGGTGCAGGGGCTGACCTCTGGCGCCTCCAAAGGATAAAAGGATAAGTGGATAAACACCCAAATCGCATAGACAGCCTGTAGAACATATTCAGGCCACCAATCAGGCGCTTCTGAGAGGTTCCATTCATCGCTGGAACTACTCCGGAAGCGCCTGCCTGCTGTCTGAGATCCGAATGACAAGAGGAGGAAAAGATCGATGGGAACGCTACAGTCCCCAGAACCAGAATTGGGACCGAACGGGGCTCTTGCTGCTGCGGAGAGTCAGAAAATGGCTAACAGAGCGCTGTGGCGCAATGTTGCTTATCGCAGAATTTTGTGTGGCTACGGCATCTCCGTATTTGGTGATTGTTTCAACGGCATTGCCATCAGTCTGTGGGTGTTGCAGACCACGGGAAGTGCGAAGAGCATGGCAGCTGTACAAGTATGTAATATGGTCGTCAGTTTTTTGTTTGGATCATTCGCGGGCACGTTTGCCGACAGGCTGGATCGCAGAACATTGATGCTGTCGTCGGATTTGTTTCGTGGGGCTATAGCGTTTATCATCGCGGTGAGTCTGTTTGTGCTGCACGCTCCTTTTGCAATCGTACTGCTCATGCTTTCCCTTTCGATGTTTTCCAGCCTGTTTCAGGCGCCTGCATTTCATGCTTCGGTAACCAGTCTGGTGGGGAGGGAGCATCTGCAACAAGCTACAGGAACCATTCATCTGGTCGATAATATTGCCCGGATCAGCGGATTGGCCGCAGCGGGGATTGCGGTTTCTGCATTTGGAGGATTTACGGCTATTATGATTACGGGTGTGACCTTTTTGCTGTCTGCGATATGTGTGATGTTGGCCGGGCGTTTTCCGGATGTACAACGCTCTTCCATGCATAGAGGATCATTCGTAAAGGAGTGGGGCGGTTCATTTTCCTACATCTTTGCACATCCTCTGATTCGTTCAATCGTTATTCTTAATCCGCTGCTGATTCTCTTCTTCATGTCAGCCATCATGCTTGTTCAAGTCATGGCCGTCAAAGTATGGCAGGCGAATCCTGTTCAGTTCGGACTGATCGAGACTTGTATTCCACTGGGGTACATGCTGGGTTCCGGGATTCTGATCGCCTCAGGCAATCGGCTGAAACGAAGAGGACGATGGGTGTTTATCGGTCTACTGGTTCTTGGTCCATTGTATATGCTGTTATCCAATGTTTCTTCTCCTTTGGTGGCCTTGCCGCTGATCATTGCCGGGGGAGCCATGTTTGCATGCTGTACGATGTTAACCCAGATCATGATGCGTGCAGAGGTTCCCGATGAGCTGCAGGGGAGAATCTACGGAGTGCTCGGAACCATAACAAGTACAGCCCCGATCCTGGGATTAACGGTGGTTTCCGTTTTGGCTGATCAGTGGGGTGCCCAAACCGTGCTGGAGAGCCTGGGAGCATTGCTGTTGGTGGTAGGAATTATTGCGGCAGCAGGATTAAAATCCATTCGTACCTATCGATAGTAAATGCATGCCATAGATAAGGACGAGCCTAATCAAAGAACCCGGAAGCAGGCGCTTGTCGCGTCTGACTCCGGGTTGAATGATAGGACGGTGAAGAAATTAAGGTTGCCAGTCCACTGTAACGGTCGCGGTTCCACTGGTTGGTGTGGTGAAGGTATGATTGTTGCCATTTTCCCACGTAATCGTAGAGCCGTTCTTTTTGAAAAACTTGAATTCCAGATTGGTTCCGGCAGGCACGCTGACGTCATAATACCAGGTTGGATAAGAATAGATGACCTGATTGAAGACCGGACCAATGGCGAGAGGGCCTGTAGACCAGTTCCCCAGCTCCGCAACATTGCCTGTCACATAGAGATTCTGACCGAGTGTAGTAGAAGCATTGTTGATGACAAAGCGGACGGAAACCTGGTTGCCACTAAGAATCGTGAAATTGTTATAGGTATTGCTGTTGACTCCGCTCGCTGCGACTTTAACTGCATAGTTGCCGGCGGCAACAGCAGGGATGGTCACTTTGATCTGAGTATCTTCCCATGATGTAATGGCTGAACCGGTAACAGCGGTTGTACCGAAATAGACAGTGCCTTTGGTAGTACCGAATCCACGGCCATCAATGGTAACGGTATTACCCGCTTTACCCATTGTAGGGCCCACATGCCCGATGGTTGGTGTGGTGGTATTGGCTGTATACTGCCAGACCGCTGTAGCTCCTGCTGCCAAAGTGAAGTTAGCGACGTTACCTCCTGTAGAGGTAATGTTATTGCCGTTTAGCGCACCTGCAAGTACATCGTTGTAGGTTCCTGAAGGGAGCGATGTAGTAAGGCCGCTGATGGAAGTGGAAGTCGAAAGATTGCGGTTAACCGCTACGACGGCCACGTTGTTGCCAAATTTACGTTCATACACATACACATCGTTGTTAATCCAGCGCTGCTGGGTTGTTCCATAGGCGATGGCTGGATTGGTTTTGCGCAATGGAGCCAGCTTGCTGATGACGTTAAAAGCAGTTGTTGTTTTGGAGAACGAAGGCATTTTGGCACGGTTATCCGGGTCACCGTTACCTGTCAAATACTGCTCAGTGCCATAATAGATGGCTGGTACGCCCCGCGAGGTAAGTGTAAATGCAAGAGCTTGTTCCAAGCGACGGTTGTTAACGGCACTTGTTTTGAAGCGATCCATGTCATGGTTATCAATAAAAGTCACTTGGTCATTCACCTGGGCATAATCAGCGGCAGTGCTGGTGATCATGGAATCCAGGGCAACCATCGTGGATGTGTTATCACGGAACACGTTACGTACTTCATTGTTGAAACGGAAGTCGAGCAGACTCATGCCGGATTGGTTGGCGAAGTTGGTGTTGTCCGCATCAGATGCGGATGAACCCAGGAACCATTCACCAAACGTGAATACCGGTTTGTAGCCATAGATGGAGGACATCCAGTTCTTTTGCCATCCCATCGGCATATGCTTCACCGCATCCACCCGGATTCCGTCAATACCCATATCCAGCCAGAGCTTGATCGCATCCTTGAAGTAGGTGTCAATGGTGCTGTTATTGTGGTTCAGGTCAGCGAGATCATAGAGATTTTTGTAGATACCGTTCTCCAGTGTGGAGAAGTCAGAGCCGCCATTGTGGTGGAATAATTTGTTCGTATCATTGGTGTAGCCACCAAGCAGAGTGCCGTTATTGTACAACTTTCCATTCTCTGCGAACGAGGTGTCGGTTTCCATGGCAGGAGAGGTATGGTTAGGAGCAAAATCAATGATGACTTTAATGCCTTTGGCATGTGCCGTATTGATCAGGTTCTGAAAATCGGTCATCGTACCGAAAGCAGGATTGGTCTTCTTGAAGTCACGTGCCCAATAGCCGTGATAAGCCGTATTGTTGACACCGGAATAGTTAATCAGTGAGTAAATGTTCTCCACAGGCTGGGAAATCCAGAGTGCCGTAATGCCGAGATCGGAAAAATAGTTGTCATTAATCTTGTTGATCAGTCCTTGCCAGTCGCCCCCGCAATAGAGCTTCAGGTTAGAACAGGAGGCGTCATAGGCCGCCCCAGTAGGGTTGTTGGAGGGATTTCCGTCCAGAAAACGGTCGGTAAATACTTGATAAATAACATCGGTGCTGAAGTTCTGCTTGTTGGTTACAGCCGTATCAGCATCTGCGAATACGGAGGCCGCCGGGAATATTGGTAGTGCACTTCCGGCCAGCAAGCTGAAGCTCAGCGTGGTACTGAGGATGATTCGCTTGGTCCATTTGAACATGGTAATCCACCCTTCGTTTATTATATAAATTGAACTAAAGAATATTTACACTACCACTCCGATGACAGAACAACCTTCCGATCGCTGTTATCCCCAGATTTTTTTTGAATCCCTTTTTCAAAGGAGAAATCCGGGGATAGCGTATGCTTCCGATGCAGCTTTCTTTCAGAAAGCTTTTAGGCGAACGCTCCACTTCTTCAGGTTATTTCTGTCCTCTCCGTTCTCGTGTAAATGTTTAGTTCAATTTATATAGATGTGTATTCTCTTTCTTGATTAGAAAAGCGCTTTCAAGATAGACGTTGGCAAGTTATCTTAACGTTATCCCCCCCTTTATGAATGCCAACAACCCCGGCACCTCCTGCTGGAGTTACCGGGGTTGTCCTAAACCGATTGGGTTTAAAAGCATGGCCCTCTAGTTATAATCACAACGTTATGATAATTAAATAATGGTTTGGTTGTCAATAACTTTTTCTTGAGCATTTTTTTTCTATTTCCATATTTACAAATCAGGCTCAACAGATTTAAACTATTCGCAGACCCACCAATATAAGGGCTATGCATTTTAGAACATTTCGGTGTTTTAAAACAACCCCGTCTCTTCAGAGACGGGGTTGTTTGTCGATGTAGCCGAGGGAAGAACGAAACAGGACTAACAAGAAAATCCCGGTAGTGTAAAAGGGAAATCTATAGGAGAGGCGGTTGATGGATCAGTGAACACTCATTCTGTTATCGAATGTGTGGAAGGTTTCAAGGCATCCAGGCTGGACAACGCGAGAAAGATTTTTGTCTATTTGCCACCATGCTATAAGGAGCATGTGGATCATCGCTATCCAGTGTTATACATGCATGCGGGTCAGAGGGCCTTCGGCTCTTCGACTGCGGGAAATGAAACGTGGCACGTAGATCAGGCGGCAGACCAACTGATTGATCAAGGCTTGATGGACGGGCTGATCATTGTCGGAATTGCTCATGTTCGTCCAGTTACACACAATGAATTCTATCATTTCATTGCGCCTGCAAGAGAAGCGGTGAGTGTGGGCTGCTCAGGCCTGGATTATGAACACTTTATTATTCATGAACTGAAACCGTTCATTGACGAGCATTACCGCACACTTCCAGACAGGGACAATACGGGACTGCTTGGTTCTTCCGCAGCGGCACTCAGCACCTTTCATATGGGAACACGTCATCCTGATATTTTTGGCAAACTAATCATGCTCTCTCCCTTCTTCGTGGATGTGCAGCTGGACGAAACGTCGGAGAGCAGGCTGCAGGAGGAGAACATGTACCGCATGCCTGAGGGCAGTGCTCCAATTCAAATGTGGATGGATATTGGGGACGCAGAAGGATTGTTTCTGCCTTCCCAGGTAAGGAATGTAGTCCATCAGATGCTCGCACTGGGATACAAGCCTGGCAAGGACATCGCATTTCTGGAACAGCCGGATGCAGGTCATCAGGAAGCGGATTGGGGAGAGCGGGTTCACCTTCCGCTACTTTACATGTTTGGCCGAATCGGCAATCCAGTCTCTCTGGAGCTGATGGGAAGGGACGTTATTGGATTGAAGGGCGGCATGAGCGGGCACATCAATGCGCTGCTTCATTACGACAGCGGGTTCACCATGAGTGTGCTTGAAGGGGATTATAGGTCCGATCACCCTGATGTTCTTGAGGTTCGACCCAATGGGGAACTGGTTCCTGTCAAGATAGGTAATGCAGTGGTTACCCTGACGGTGGGAGAGTTGTCGGCATCACGCACGTTCACGGTTGTGGAAGAAGTATCGGGTCACGTGACAGTCTGCATGAGTGCCGAGGTACCCTTTCAGGACATGTATGATGACTCGATCTACGGAGGCATGGGCATGAAGCTTCTGCACACCGGAGGTGGCCATTATGAGGGCTGCTTCGAGGTTCCACGTGACAGCGGATTTCGGTTCAGGTTCACGCGAGGCTTCCGGCAGTTTGAAACCGATGCAGAGGGCAAGGCACTTCCCAATCGGGTGTTTCGTGCCCATGATAACCTGTCTCTTCATTACAAAATCCAGTCTTGGGGCAGCACGGCTGCCAAAGCCGAGAACAGGAGGTAGCCATGATTAGTCAACCATTTCAACCAACGATGGATATTCCGTATTATTATCCCTGTAATTTTCCTTTGATTCACGAAATCCTTCAGCGTCAGGGCTCGATAAGCAGTCTCGGCCTGTTAGCTTCCAGCCGCTTATATAGTCTGACTTCCTGTTCAGATCGTGGCCTAATTAAGCCTTACTTTCATAAGTTGGATTATGAGGAGCCGATGTGGGAAGTGTTTGGAGAACGGGAGTTTGACAGCTTCGAACAAGGAAAGGCCTATATTCGGGAACGGCTTGAAAATGAGGGGCCTTTGGTCGTTACAGGCACAAGTTACTGCTTGCCTTATGGGGATGATTATCGAAATCCCGAATATATTCATAAACTCGTTAAACAAGACTCACGCCTGCATCTGGTCGATCATTGGCTGGCTGTGTACGGAATGGATGAGGGGCAGTTCTATGTCTATGACCCCGTTCCCTCCAAATACATGGGAGCTGTGTCATCACCTGATTTCCAAGAATTCTGGAAAGGAAACAAAAATATCTCCGAGCTCGAAATAGCCCGGCGCAAAGAAACATTACGAACATATGGCACGATGGAGATCCGTGCTGTGGAAACACTCGACTCCGCAGGCTATCGGAACATGTTGCGCTCTGCGCTGGCTACACAGGCCCATGAATTCATCGCGGGCAGAACGATCTGGGAAGGCAATCGAAGCTATTATTTTGGACAGGCTGTCACATCACAATTGTTACAAAGATTGCACCCGGATGCCGAGGTGGATCGGGAACAGGAGAAAGCTATCTCCGCGTTCCTGTTCGACATGCGCTGGAGCCGCTACTTTTTCCGCGATTTGCTGGAGGAAGCAGCCAAATGGCTCGATTCTCCTCATGATCAATATGTTGCAGAATTCGGTGCAATGATTGCCCGGTGGGAACAGGCACATAAGCTGCTGCAGATCGCCAGAATGAAACGAAGCCCTGGATGGCGGGAGCAATTAACAGATATTATCGAACAATTGGCTGCGGACGAATTACGCTGGTACGAAGCGCTAATGACGATACATCAGCATGTTGATCGCTTCAGACAGATCCCATCGACTGTGGAAAATCCTGCGCCTTCAAATCGGGAAGTCATTCAGCGGATTGTGCTGGACAGCTGCGATGAGCTTAATCGGTACCATAACGCGCCCATTCCTCTAGAGCATGGCTTGCAGGCGCCCCTATATGGAAGTCGGGGAAGACTGGACTCCCTTGAACTTGTAACTTTACTTGCGGTTGTCGAGCAAAGTGTTGAAGATGCATTCGGTGTAGGGATAACCCTCGCGGAAATGGCCGCTGCTTCCATGCCCGAAAGTCCTTATCGAACGGTGGAATCACTGGTTGAATATCTGGAAGCGCAATTGAAACATTGCCCAAAGGATGACGAGGGATGAATATCACTTTTCTCCTGGAACGGTTTGCTGCGTATGACCATCGTCCTGCGTTGATATGGAAGGACGAGCAGTATAGTTATAACTGGTTATTGGATCAGGTTCACACCTTTAGCGAGTGGATTTCCAGAGAAGGGCTCGAAGAGGCGATTGTTGTGCTTGAAGAGGATTATTCTCCTTATGCAGCAGCGGCATTGATCGCTCTTCTGGAACGGAATTGTATTGTGGTTCCGTTGGATCGACACTTGGTTGAGGCCAAACGGAATGAGTATACAGCGCTCGCTCAGGCAGAATGGCGCATGAGTGTTGGGGAAGGGGAAGCTATAGCCAGACATTGCTCCGTGCAAGGCAGTCGGTCCCCGATTTTGGCAAGGCTGGGTCAGGAAAAGAAAGCAGGTCTGGTGATCTTCTCATCCGGATCGACAGGGCGAAGCAAAGCTGCTGTTCACAGCGCAGATCGTCTGTTGGACGGGTTCAGGCGGCAAGTCCGGCCGCTTTGTACCATTCCGTTCATGATGTTTGACCATATTGGCGGCTTAAACACGATGCTGCAATCCCTGTCCAGCGGCGGCTGTTTATGCGTCATACCGGATCGCTCCCCCCTGGAAGTATGCAAAACCATTGAAAAGTACCGTGTTCAGGCATTGCCAGTCTCACCAACGTTCATGAATTTGCTGCTCCTTAGCGGAGTCTATCAGGAGTTCGATCTATCCAGTCTCGAAGTGGTCTCCTATGGATCAGAGGTTATGCCGGAGGCGCTGCTTACCGCATGGAATAGACAGTTCCCGAATGTACGCACGGTGCAGGCTTATGGCATGTCGGAGCTTGGAATTCTGCCGACACGCTCCAAAGACTCGGGTTCATTGCTATTTACGGTTCGTGATGGAGAAGTCCGTTATCGGATTGTGGACGGGTTGCTGGAGATCCAAACGAAAACGGCCATGATCGGGTATCTGAACGCTCCGTCTCCGTTCACGGAGGATGGCTGGCTCCAGACCGGAGATGAAGCGGAGATGGAGGATGGTTACATTCGCATTTTGGGTCGCCGCTCCGAGATCATTAATGTAGGCGGACGTAAGGTTTATCCTGCGGAAGTGGAAAGCATTTTGGAGCAAATGGAAGCCATTGAAACGGCTGTGGTGAGCGGGGAACCGAGTGGAATTATGGGGCAGATGGTGAAGGCCACGATCAGACTTACAGGTGAGCAGCCTCTTACGGAACTGCGCAGACAAATCTGGAACTTTTGCCGAGACAAGCTGCCCCAGTACAAAATTCCGCAAAAGATTGTGATTACCCAGGAGACATTAAGAAGTACAAGAATGAAGAAAATAAGGAATCCCGGTCCAATCTCCTCCGTTCGGGATGAGGTTGCGGCAAGCCTGGAGGAAGATTCGGGAGGGACACAATACTGAATGAACGAGTGAATAAAGTGACTCATGAATGCCAATGTAGCAGGGGACATCATGAGTTGTAATTGGAGAGGGGAACCGATGGATGCATTATGCATCTACGGTTCCCCTTTTGTTGAATAGATTCGAAGAGATAACTACGAGAGATGAACCTTACACATTTAATGTGAAATATCCTTATACGATGTACCAAGAATCGCATCGGAGGAAGGGTTTAGAATGAAGCAAGATGTTATGCTTTCACGTGTGATTTGACATCCAACTGCAACAGGGAGAAACCGTACGCTTCCAAGTCCAGCTTCAGCTTGTTCTGCTGAGTTTCCCGAGTTGTGGCTGAGAATACATTACGCCAAGTTCCTTGGTGTAGTGGTAACTCCATACTGCGGGGTTCTTCGCTTGCATTCAGGACAAGGACGAATTGTTCCCCGGTATCCTGATCCTTGCGTCCGATGGCAATGCACGGGTCTCCGGCTTCCGCGTAAATCATCGTGATGTCCGCACTGCGCAATGCAGCGTGTTGTTTGCGCAGGGCAATGGCTTGGGTGAAGAAATCGAGCAGATCCTTGTTCTGCTTCTGTTCGTCCCACTCCATACATTTGCGACAACCTGGATCATAGCCACCATCCAGCCCTACCTCGTCACCATAGTAAATACAAGGAGCACCTGGATACGTAAGCAGCAGAATGACGGCCAGCTTCATTTTGCGTACATCCCCTTCACAAAGGGTGAGGAGTCTTGGCGTGTCATGACTGCCGAGCAGGTTGAAAGCCGCTTCGGTTACAGGCTGTGAATAAGCAGCAAGCAGTTTGCCAATCTCGTTAGCGAATCCGAGGCCGTCCAGCTTGCCAAGCACAGCGTAATCCATGACTGAATTCGTGAACGGGTAGTTCATGACTGCATCAAACTGGTCCCCCTGCAGCCACATGATGGAATCATGCCAGATTTCGCCGAGAAGATAGGCATCCGGGTTAAGTGATTTGACCGTTTGCCGGAATTCACGCCAGAATTGATGGTCTACTTCATTGGCTACATCCAGCCTCCAACCGTCGATACCCATATCCTGAATCCAGTAGCGGGCCACCTCCAGCAAATATTCCTTAACCTCGGGATGCTCCGTGTTCAGTTTGGGCATAAGGGGTTCAAAGGCAAAAGTATCATACGTGGGAATACCGTCCTCGATACGTGCTGGCCATTCTCTGACATGGAACCAATCCGCATAACGGGAAGCAGCCCCTTTTTCAAGTACATCCGCGAATGGAAGGAACTCTCTGCCTGAGTGGTTAAACACTGCGTCCAGAACAACCCGTATGCCACGTTCATGGCATGCATCCACGAGTTCCTTCAATTTCTCATTGGTACCAAAGTGCGGATCGACCCTCATATAGTCGGCGGTATTGTACTTATGGTTGGTTGTGGCCTGGAACACCGGGCAGAAATAAATCGCGTTAATGCCAAGTGCACTTAGATGGTCGAGGTGGTCCAGAACTCCTTGTAAATCACCTCCGAAAAAATTGACAGGCGTCGGTTCACCACCCCAGGGCTCAGCATTCTTCGGACTGATCGACGGATCACCATTGGCAAAACGTTCAGGGAAGATCTGATAGAACACAGCATCCTTAACCCAAGCTGGCGGTTCGAAGATATCTGCCGGATTCATAAATGGAAAATCGAAAAATTCCAACGGATGATCAGGTAGAGCCTGCTCGAATCCCCGTTCCGTCATCCAGACCGATTCCTCTCCCTCGATCAGTTGGAAGCCGTAGCGTAATCTGCGGTAGGGTGGTTGCGCTTCCACTTCCCAATAATCGAACAGGGCATCACGGGCAAAGATTCGCATCGGAAGCTGGAGGACCGTGCGATCCCACGCATATTTATCCCCGATGATGGCGATAACGGCATCCAGGTCGCCCCGCTTGGAACGGAGTCTCAGGTGCATGGTCGAACGGTCATATACGTAGGACCAATTCATTTTGGGACGATGATAAATAGCTTCAAGTAACATAGCATTCACTCCTTATCTGGGATGAATCATGCGGCTATAAACGCAAAAAAGGCACAACCCCAATGTTTACGAGGTTGTACCTTTCGGCAGCATAGCCTTTTGATTATAGTGCTATTATACGAACTAAATCGGAAAAAGAAAACACTTTTTTTTCCTGAAATCTCAATATATCGAATTCAAAACGCAGGGTGCTTTTCGCTTCATATATGAGGTAAAGGTGACTTGAATTCACCGTTTAAATTTAGGTGCTATTTTTTAAAACTCATACCCAAGTTTATTGGCATAGGCAGACAATTCTTTTTGGTACTTCTCGATATTTTTCTTGCCGGTATCAATTTTGGCGTTGGCTTGTTTCAGGACAGCGCTGTTTACCGTTGTTTTGGAGACCGCTTTTTTAGCGAGTTGGAATCCTTCCAGCTGTGTATAGCTACCTTTGATCAAGCTGGCATGGATTTTTTGCAACTCTGTATTTTGCGGTTTAATCAGCTTCAGCTTGGATACATATTTGGTGTAGTTAGGAATCGCTGTGTTGGTCAATTTCAGGAAAACGGACTTGCGATTGGAGGATGTAATGTAAAATCCACCGCCCAAAGCGTTGAATGCTTTCTCCTCATATACGGATGCGCTATCTAGTTGATCCAGGTAGTTCAAGAAATCCGCTTCGTCGGCTGTAAGTTCCGGCTCTTCTTCTGTTGGGTCAACCTCGGAGTATCCGTCTTCCGAATATGTAGTGGTTGAGTCATCCGCAGCAGCGGCATAGGACCCTGCAGGTGCAAATACCCCACCAAGCAAAACAAAACTCATAATGATGGATAGTACCCATGATTTCTTCACGTTCTAATTTCCCCTATCTATATATGTGATATTATTCCAATGGATAATCTAACATAGCACGACAAGAAATTACAGGAATCGATTGACAGAGATGGAATCTATGAATAGCGATTTGAAGTTGTTTGCTTCAGTTATAACCGTGCAAGATACAAGTTTAAAAGGATATAATAACGTTGTGAATCAACAAAAAGGGAGGAAATCTTGATGACTATTGAACGTTTTCATATTCATGTCTCCGATGAGATTCTGGACGATCTGCAATATCGGCTGAATCACATCCGTTGGCCTGATCAATTGGAAGACTCCGGCTGGGAGCGAGGAACAGATATCAGTTATTTAAAATCACTCGTTTCCTATTGGAGAGATCATTATGACTGGCGCGCGCAAGAGTCCAGATTGAATCAATTTTCCCAGTTTCATTGCCAGTTGGATGGGGTGGATGTGCACTTCGTACATGAGCGTGGTAAAGGGCCTAACCCTCTGCCGATTATTCTTACCCATGGATGGCCCGATAGCTATCTTCGTTATCAAAAGATTATTCCTCTCCTGACCGATCCCGCGAGTCACGGAGGTAATCTGGAGGACTCTTTTGATGTCATTGTGCCCTCACTGCCTGGATTTGGGTTCTCTAGTCGTCCTGACCAACCTGGCGTCAACAATTCTCGTGTCTCCCAGATGTGGGCCAAACTAATGACCAAAGAATTAGGCTACAGTAAATTTGCTGCTGCAGGTGGAGATATCGGCTCTGGCGTTACACGTTATCTGGCATCGAATAATCCTGAACTTCTAGTTGGAATCCACTTAACGGATATTGGTATCATAAGAGATCTCTTATCTTCCCAGGATGAAGCAGAACGCTCAGAGGAAGAACGAGAGTACAAGAAAAATGCTTCAACATGGATTTCACAAGAGGGGGGTTATATGTCCATTCAATCAACCAAACCTCAGACACTTGCGTATGGACTTTCCGATTCGCCAGTAGGTTTGGCCGCTTGGATCATTGAGAAATTTCGTGCATGGAGCGACTGTAAAGGTGACCTCAATCAAATATTTAGCAAGGATGAGTTGCTGACTCATATTATGATCTATTGGGTTACGAACACCATAGGATCATCCACACGTATGTACTACGAAAATTCGCATTCCTTGCCACCATTGGGCCGTATAGAAGTCCCGACAGGCATTGCCATATTTCCTGCGGATATCGTGCTGCCGCCCAAGTCTTGGACGATGCAAAACCTGAACGTAACACGTTGGACCTCCATGCCTAGTGGAGGGCATTTTACGGCTTTGGAAGAACCGGAGTTGCTGGCTGATGATATTCGGGCATTCTACAGACCTATTCGAGCAATGAATAATTAATGTAGTTATATATGGTAGAATTCGTAAGGTCCCGACTTAGATATCTATAGCTGGACCTTTTTTTTCTTCAATCTGCTCAAAAAGTGACGTACAGAGGCGGTCAGATGGTATAATCGGGTGAAGTGTTATTGTCTCACCAAGTTATTTTCGAAAAGGTTTTCGGTAAGTGGTCTATTTTTGTTTGTAACCGCAATCATAATACACACAGAAAGTGAGAGCTGAGATGAATCAGAAAAAGCTTTTTACGGATGGATGGCAATTTGCGAAAAGTAAGCTGGAGGTTACGGAGCCTGCGGGGTTAACTTTTGAACCGGTTGAGCTTCCCCATGATTGGCTGATCTATAATACGCTTGAACTGTATGAGGACAGCATCGGATGGTACCGCAAGACATTCCCATATACGAAGGATGAGCAGCAGCTTCTGCTTTGCTTTGACGGGGTGTACATGGATTCTTCCGTATATGTGAACGGTCAGCTTGTGGGGGAATGGAAGTACGGCTATTCGGCTTTTGAGCATGAGATCACGAGTGCTTTGGTGGAAGGTGACAATGAAATTATAGTCAAAGTCGTGCATCAGAGTCCCAACAGCAGATGGTATTCCGGGGCTGGAATTTACCGCAATGTGTGGCTCAAAACGAGAGATCGGAATCACATCGTCACAGACGGTACCTATGTATCGATTCAGCAGCAGCCAGAAGGCTGGCAGGTTGAGGTGGATACGGAGCTAAGTCTCAATCAGAATGCACAACTTGTGCACACGATTTGGTATCAGGGTAATCAGATCGTATCCAGCAAAGCGGACGTTACAGCTACAGCGGGTAAAGACACCGGACATGGAGAGATACAATCGAACAGCCAACAGCTGACGGTCGATCTTCCGAAGTTATGGAGCCCGGATGAACCGAATCTGTATGATCTGGTAACGGAACTACAAGTAGCTACAGGTGAGCAGGGCTATGAGACGATCGAGACCGTCACACAGCGGATTGGTTTCAGGGATATTAAGCTGGATGCAAGCGAAGGCTTCCACCTGAATGGGGTCAAGATGAAGCTGAACGGCGTGTGTGAACACCATGATCTTGGGGCGCTTGGGGCTGCTTTTAACCTGACGGCGCTGCGCAGAAGATTTGTGCTGTTGAAAGAAATGGGCGTCAATGCAATCCGGACTGCTCATAACATGCCTGCCAAAGAGTTCATGGAACTTGCGGATGAGATGGGTATGCTGATCGTTTCGGAAGCGTTCGATATGTGGGAGAGAGCCAAAACTCCTTACGACTATGCGAGATTTTTCCCGGAATGGGCACATACCGATGTGAAGAGCTGGGTGAAGCGTGATCGTAACCATGCTAGTCTGATCATGTGGAGTATCGGTAACGAAATTTATGATACCCATGCAGATGAGCGGGGGCAGGAAGTGACTCGCATGCTGATGGAGTATGTACCGGAATTCGATCCAAAAGGGAATGCAGGCGTGACGATCGGTTCCAACTATATGCCGTGGGAAAACGCGCAAAAATGCGCCGATATCGTGAAGCTCGCAGGGTATAACTACGCGGAAAAATACTACGACAAACATCACGAAGAACATCCGGACTGGATTATCTATGGTAGTGAAACGTCGTCTGTGGTGCAGAGCCGTGGGATCTATCACTTCCCGTTTGAGCAATCCATACTGGCAGATGATGATGAGCAGTGTTCGGCACTTGGGAACAGTACGACAAGTTGGGGCGCGAAGTCGGCAGAATATTGCATTTTGGCAGAACGAGATACGCCGTATTCCTTGGGGCAGTTCCTGTGGACGGGATTCGATTATATTGGAGAACCAACACCGTATCATACGAAGAATTCGTATTTTGGACAGCTGGATACAGCAACGTTCCCGAAAGATTCCTACTATATCTACCAAGCAGCCTGGACGGATTACAAGAAAAGTCCGATGGTTCACCTGTTCCCTTACTGGGATTTCAGTCCTGGTCAGCTCATCGATGTACGCGTGTGCAGTAATGCGCCGAAGATTGAATTGCAGCTGAATGGTAGGACAATCGGCACGTATGATATCGACCATGCAACGGGAACGCAGCTAGCAGGCTGGTGGAAAGTGCCATATGAAGAAGGCGAGCTCAAAGCGATCGCTTATGATGAACACGGCAACGTTATTGCAACGGATGTGCAAAGATCCTATACAGATGCGAAGAAGATTCGTCTGCAAGCCGATCGGGAGCAGCTGCAAGCGGATGGTACAGATCTTATTTTCGTGGAAATTCAAGTGGAAGATGAAGCAGGCAATCCCGTGCAAAATGCAAACAATCGTGTGCAGGTCAAAGTGACAGGTGCAGGTCGTCTGTTGGGTCTCGATAACGGGGACAGCACGGACTATGATCCATACAAAGGACTGAGCAGAAGGCTGTTCAGCGGCAAGCTGATGGCAATCATCGGGGCAACGAACGAATCAGGAACGGTACGGATCGAGGTGACCTCGGAAGGATTGGAAAGTGCAGCTGCCGAGTTCGAATCACGAGCTGTTGCAGGCGCAGAAGATCGTACCTTAGGTGATTTCGGGGCCGCTGCAAGTCAGAAGCAAACCGTACCCATGAGTAATACGGAACGTCCGGTTCTGACGGGACGCGCGCAGGAGATTCCTTTGCGGAAAATCGAGATTATCAGCGAAGGTGGACAGCTATTCGATACATCGAAACAACAAATGACGGTGAGCGCCAAGCTGTATCCGGAAAACACATCCTATCGGGATATTGAGTGGGCAGTGGTGAACGATGCAGGGATCGAATCCAATATTGCCAAGGTCGAAGCCAAGGGTCTGGAAGTCAACGTATCCGCTCTGGGCGATGGGGAGTTCCGGCTTCGTGCAACCAGTACCAACGGTACGGATCAAACCAAACTGATCTCCCAACTGGAGTTCAAAGCAACGGGTCTGGGCACGGCTTACAAAGATCCATACGGCTTTATTACAGGCGGACTGTACGATTACACCAAAGGAGATGTCGGTAACGGTAATGAACGTGGGGTAGCGACAAGCCGGGATGGCGAGACACATGTGGGCTTCCGCAATATCGACTTCGGGCCTTATGGCTCCGATACCATTACGATTCCAATCTTTGCGTTGTCCAGTGAAGAGTACTTCATTCAGATCTGGGAAGGCATGCCGGATGAAGAGGGAAGCACATTGCTGGCAGATGTGGTGTATGACAAAGAGTCCAGATGGAATGTATATCAGGAAGAGACGTATCAACTATCCAAGCGGCTGAGCGGGATTACGTCGATCTGCTTTGTACTGAAGCAGAAGATTCATATCAAAGGCTTCTCATTCGAGCGCCAAAGCCGGGCATTTGAACAGAATACGGCTGCATCATGCGATCATCTCTACGGGGATACGTTCAAGATCGAAGGCGATCATGTTGAGGGGATCGGAAACAATGTGTCGCTGGAGTTTGAAAATATGGACTTCACGGCAGAAGCCCCGTCCAAGCTTGTGATCTATGGCCGTTCTCCGATTGATAAAAACACGATTCATATCCGCTTTGCAGGTGAGGACGGACAGAGCAATCAGCTGGTTGAGTTCACACAGTCCGATGGATATGAGGAGCGGGTGTTTGAGCTTGAGCAAGTTAAAGGTGTGCAGAAGGTGACCTTTATCTTCCTGCCGGGTAGTCAGTTTGACTTTGGCTGGTTCCGGTTCGAGAAGTAGGACGCCAGATATAGTAGTTCAGGGATAGAGATATCAATCCTCTTCAAGTAAACGGTGTTCTTTAAGAACAGGACGTTTACCTGAAGGGGATTTTTTGTATGTTAAGCGATTCGTTTAGCTTCCTGAATCTTTCTTATCAGCATCGTCAATGGTCAGCATAGCTTTCTCTAAATCCCAGGACACGTTCAATCCCAAACCACGCAATACCTCAAAAGGAACTGTAGTTGCTCCCGAGTAGTTATTTATGGGTTCAGGTAGCTGCATGACTCGCTCCCCAGATGCATCTGCGGAAGTTATAACATACTGTGTTTCGTTAGGTCGGATTGTGATTGTCCGATGGTCATATTTCAACGTATAGTGGTTCAGGCTACCTTCTCCCTTATGAATCTCAAATTCTGCTCCGAGTGCTGCGGCGATGGCTTTGATTGGCAGTTGCACGGTCTTAGGCGTTTCAACAGCGGCATACATTGACTGGAACAGCTCACCGTTCAGATATACATCTGTACCAATTTTGGCTTGAACGGGTTTGTAGACCATTCCTCCAGATGAAGTTGCAGGTGCACCCGCTTCCTCGTATTTATCACTTCCCCAGCCCCAGACGGTTCCATCCGAGGATAAGGCAAGACTGTGGTAATATCCTGCTGAAATATCGGTAATCCCGGATAGATGGTTTACTTTTCCTTCTTTGCCGTTCACGCTCCTTCCGTAGCTATACACCTCACCGGATGTCGTGAGTAATAACATATATTGAGAATTTCCATCCATCTTCTTCACCTTGAAGTCGTAATCAAAAGCGAACGCTTTCCCTGTCTCGTCCAAACCCCAGACTTTCCCGTTCTTATCCAGTGCAAGCAGGGATGTATCTGAACTTGTGATCGATGATATGTTGGTCAGGCCTTTTATCTTGGTAGGTTTGGACAGGACTTTCCCGGATTCGTCGGGCTCGTTCCATGTCCATACGGACCCATCTTTCTTCAGAGCATATCCATGCAGACCTGCGGTTCCAACCTGGATGATATCTTTCAGTCCACTGATCGCATGCGGTTTACGTAAGTGATCAGAATCGCTTCCTTGAGCCGCCGGGTGCTGCCATGACCAGACTGTCCCGTTCTGGAGAAGAGCGACGGTGAAAGTACCAGTCACCACATCCTTCGCAGAGTGGATGCTTTCGACTTTGCTGGGTAGTTTACCAGCGCCCCACTCCCAGACGGTTCCATCCGCCTGAACGGCTGCGTTGATCCCACCGCCGGCGGCTGAAATGGATATTACATTCGATAGTTCAGGTATGCGGATTGGACTAAACGTATGGCGATATCGAACCTTTTCGCTCACTCCGATCTCTCCCCACAGATTGCGGCCCCAGGTCCAGACCGAACCATCACTTCTCAAGGCGACTGTGTAATAATAAGCTCCCTCTACAGCGGTATAGTGAAGTTTCTTCTCTGTGTTAGTTGCAATCGATCGAACAGTAGTGTTATTGCCGGAATGCTGTACGTTAGTGGCTGCGTAAGTAGTTGGCTCAGCTGTCAGCTCCAACAACAGGCTTGACGCAACTAATGCTGCAGCCATTGCAATGGCGAATCGTCGGGACGAATTACTTTTACTATTAGGTCTATGATTCAAACGTGAAGTGGGACGTCGTTTTTCTTTTGCTGTGTCATCGGATGAGTTAACCGAACGCATGGGTATCGCCTCTTTTTCAGATGAGATGGACGTGAATGATGCATTGCTATATAAACACTTTATGGAGGGGGAAGTTACATACAAATGATAAAAATTCCTTTATATTGAAAGTCGGTGCTGAGTGTGTTTAAGCTATTTCTAAAAGCACATAGGTAACATGTACGGAGAATTTAGCGTTTTAATTCATGAGGTGATTGGATGAAAAAAGTACTGCTCACGCTTTCGTTAGCGTTAATGATGTTAACAGCCTGTGAGGCAAACGATCCGACAGTGGATTCTCCAGTGGTTTTGAATTCATTTCCGGAAATTATTGAGCCACATAACCCTGAGCAAGCGGAGCAAAGTGGGGATGTCGTTGTGCTTCTCGAAGGCATGCGGAACAAGGATAAGTGGAAAACATTTGTGAAAAATGTGAAGAACAAACAGCAGGATCAGGTTCGTGTAACGATGTATACCATTGAAGGTGGGGCCATCATTTATGAATTGATATACGATGGCAAATCCATTCAATCGACTTATGATAACTCTAGGGATGCCTATGGCTCCAAACAGGGGATTACGACCAACACCTGCAAAGGGATCGGTACGATGAAGAGTGAGCAAGGACGTGTTTTTTACGTGTTAACCGGTTAGTGAGAAGGAAGGGAGTACCTTTTCTATTCCCAAGCTATGAGAGCGATATCTAACCGTAAATAGTTGAGCTATGTAATTATTCATGCTGTAAATTAAAAAAGATCCTGCGAAGCCGAGGCTTTTCAGGATCTTTTTGCTGCCATATGGAGAGTGGGAGTCGCTGGTTATGCATACAAAGCATTGGATAGTTCGATCAGATTACCATTAGGATCACGTATATACACCGAACAGATTGGCCCCAGTGCACCTGTCCGCTTTATCGGTCCTTCTTCGATTTTGATGTTCTGGTGTGTTAAACGCGCAACGACTTCTTCCAGCGGTGTGCTTACCAAAAAACAAAGATCTGCTGAACTCTATAGTATTATTTCGTTTATTATACCTGAAAGCTCAGTATGGGAAGTGTTACGATAAGATACGAGAAGAGTTCACTTATAGGCGATCATGTATCAACTATTCTTCAGTGCAAGTTCATATGGGATAGAGGCAATCGGTTCAGGCAACGCCGAGTCATCTGACATTTTAACGGAAAAGTAGAGTATGAAGGGGAGAGCGAGCAAGGTAAGACCGATGATCACGGCGATGATGATACTTTATTTGTTCAATTTATAGGCTCCTTTCAGAAAAAGAGATTTTAGCACAATGGCCAATTGATCAGGTTTTGGAGGTTTATATGATGAAGAAATTCTGGATGTTGTGCTCGTTGATGCTCCTAATCATGGGATGTGGCCAGAATAATAGAGAGAAAGCAATTGAAGTTTTGATCAAAAATCAAACCCATGATGTTACTCTGATTGTGTTTACAAACAAACCTGCGGAGTCCTCATTCATTAAACAATGTCCGTAAGGACCAGCAGTTCAATTACGAGGAAATTTCGTCTGAATTGTATGTACAGTGTAATCAGCGAGACCCTTCATGAGGAGACAATGAAAGCGTGTGGCCAAGACAAGGGACTATGGCCGGGACTCTTGTCTTTTTTATTGGGCCTCCTCTATAGTTATTCGCACACTCTCTGAATGTGCGAATGACATATACATAGGGCATACACACTGTGTGCCTTGGCCTAAGGAGAGTGACCGTTTTGAGGTATCTGAATAAGAGGATAGCTACGTCCAGCAAATTAAGGTCCAGACGTCCAACACCAAAAAGCAGAAAAAAATCCCCAGAAAAACGCAAGAAATGCCATATTATCCGTAAACCTTGCCGGAGAAAACGCCGCTCCCTCCGACCGCAGCGTCCAATAAGACAACTGAAAATCATCTGGGACAAAAAAGTCATTGCTTTGCCGAGGGGGATTGGCGTCAACCCGGCATTTGCAGAGCCCGGGCCCCGGCTTGCTCCGGTGAGAGAACATGAAACGAAGACGGTCGGACCGCCCGGAATGCAGGGGCTAGTAGGGGAGCAAGGCGCTAAAGGTCCCGCCGGTCCTCACGGCGAGCACGGCCTGCCGGGCCCTCCCGGAGCCCAGGGGCTCGTCGGCCCCGCCGGAGTGCCGGGTCTTCCCGGAGCGCAAGGCCCCGTCGGTCCTCCCGGAGTGCAAGGCCTGCCAGGTCTTCCCGGAGCGCCTGGCCTGCCGGGTCTTCCCGGAGCCCAGGGGCTCGTCGGCCCTCCCGGAGCGCAAGGTCCCGCCGGCCCTCCCGGAGCGCAAGGTCCCGCCGGCCCTCCTGGTGAGCAAGGACCGCCAGGCAGCATACCCGGAATTGAGATTATTCCTACGGTAAACCGTTACTTCTATTTTCCAGACACCGATCTGAATTTATCGGACTCGGTTACGATTCCCGTCGAGGAATTCGTGAATGACGAGGGTGGGAGTGTATCTGAATTTGCAGGAATAGGACTTACCAGTTTCTACAATCTTTATATCAACGGGATCGTCCAGCCGGGCAACTCATATGACGTAAGTAAGGTTATGCTGTTTTTTCCTTCCCAAGGTGGAGTAATCTTTGCAGAAACGCCGATCATCTTGGAGACGATTCAGTTAACAGCCAAAATAACTAATGGTTAAAATTGGTCAAACCTCCTCGTGACTTCGCCTTCACTACTCTCGAATCTACCACATATACTATGTCAGGTAGGAGGTGAGAAACATGCCACTCGTGACACCCTTTCAGAACAGTTTAAGATTTGCTGCAACAATTGGTGATGGAACGGGAACCGGAGCAACGTTTGCAATTGCCGCGACTACTTTTACAAATGACGCGGGTACAGCCGCAACGGCATTTCCGGGCACGTTCAATTATTACAATCTTTATATTAATGGCATTATGCAAACAGCGGATACATCCACCGTTACAACCACCACGATTACGATTCCCGGAGGAGATGCACTGAATGCAGGAATTCCAGTTGTCGTACAATTCGTAGTGTCTTAAAACTAGCCAGAACCATTCTACCTTTTACCTTGTGCGGCTTCTATCGTAGATAGAAGTCGTTCTTTTTGTATAAGACATCCATCGACTCAAGGTTCCACTTTATAGACGTAGTGTTTAAGCGGTGCTGAAAATACATGAATACGCAAAATAGTTGCCTAAGGAATATGGTCCACCTATCGGATCACCCGTAAAAAATGAATCCTCCGTTTGATTCCAATCGTCCTTCTTACTTGTTAAAATTTAGGTACATATACTACGGTCAGGTTGGCGGTGAAGACGGAATGCAACGAATCGAGATACATCCCGATGTATTAGAGGAAAAAGCCCGGTTGGTCCAGCAAAAGAAACTGGAACTGGAGCGGATGGTACGGGAACTAGAAAAATCAATTTATCTGTTGCAATCGGAATGGTCGGGTGTGACGGGGGAACGTTTCTTTTGGGATTTTATGCAGTTGAAAGAAGTTTTCCCTGCCACACTGGGTCTTTTGGATAAAATTCAGAATGAATTTATTTTTATAGCGAAGAATTTTAGAACAGCGGATGGTTCGGGTGAGGTTGCTCTATATATACCTGAAGAACTGAAACGAAATTTCGGTGTTGGACTGCTCGACAAGTCGATTGGAGAGACCGTAACTGGAATTGGACAGACAGCAGAGGCGCTCTTTTATGACCCATTCGGTACAGTGACCAGTGTGGCTTATGCTATGACCTTGGGTAGAGTGGTCGATGTTGGGCGAGGCATTAAGTTTGCTTGGGATGCAACCTGGGGAAACGGAACAGCCAGGTCTGATGTAGGCCAATTTGTAGAAGAGCAGAAGAAACAGGTGGATGAGAGTGGGGCTGGGTACTACAGTGGCTCTGTGATGGGGCAGGTATTGGCCTATGCTTTTGTTGGCAAGGCACTTCGTTCGGTGGAGAATAAGCATAGCGATCTGGGAGGATCGAGTGGGGGTAAGCCGGAGCCTGTAAAGGGAAATGATATTCCAAGAGATCTAATTAAGCCCAGTGGATCACCTAATCCAGAAGCCTTACCAAGTGGACCGAGAACAAAAATTCCGAATAATGCGGATAAGGCGACTAAACAGTCTTTAGAATTAGAAAATGGTGCTGCTGATCAATTGGCGAGAAGTGGATATAGAATTGAACAGAACCCAAAAGTTCGGGATAGTGATGGAATTGATTCCAACAGAGATCCCGATTTTAGAATTGAAGGGCGTATATTTGACTGCTATGCACCAACTGAAAATAAAGGTATTAGAGGTATTTGGAGTGAGGTTCAAGAAAAGGTTGTGATTAAACAACAAACCAAGAATGTGGTGATTAATTTAACAAAGTGGTCTGGAGATGACGCTTCGTTGCTTAAGCAATTTAAAGAATGGGAAATCCAAGGTCTAGAAGAAGTTATCGCAATTAAAAAGGATGGTAAGATCATATCGGTATTCCCTTAAAGTAGAGGAGAGAAGTCTATGGAATATTCACTGAAGTTGAATGGAAAACAAGATGCGTTTTGGTTGAAAAAATTAATTGAAAGTAAAAATTTTGAAGTGAATTATATGAACCGAAAACACAATTCATTGTCCATTGATGAGTTTGATCTAAGAGGCGGTTTGAAAATAGCTGCTTATGATAATAATTTTCCGCCTGATCATCCAGCAGCATCTTATGAAACGATGTTTCAAGAAGAGGATTTTATTTATCAACAAACAATATCTTATGAATTGGAGAATAACCAGCAATATGAATTATGGTATAAAACAATGTATGAAATTTCTTTCGCTATAGTAGAATCACTTAAAGTAAATGGCGTATTCTATCACACTTCTGGAGAAGAGATATTTTTCTTTAAAAACGGAAAGTATACGTTCAACGGAACATATCTTGAATTACTCCAGATGCATTACGGAGAACTTCTTGAAAATATCGAGTATTCGGTTTTTACGAAACCTCACAACTGAATTACAGATAAATAATGCATAAAGGCACTTCTACCAGACAAATGTAGAGGTGCTTCTTACTATTAAAAACCTAGGAGAACAAATTGCCATGATATTAAAGAAACGATTTGTAATGATTGGATGCTGCGTTGGATTTGTATTCTTACTTGTTCTAACCTATAGCTTTTATAAAGAAAAAAGAATGTATGAACAGTATCTAACGATGAATGTCCGCCAAGATATCATTGATATGAAAAGTGCGATTATAAATAATGACATTATATTTAACCGAATACTTAAGAATGAAATAATAACAAACGAGATGGTTGAGGATGGAGAACAAGCCAGCCAGCTCTATTACAACTTTACAGATATGACGCAGATTATGAATAAGTATAACTTGATGAATCTAAGTTTCAGCGAAGAAGCCAACTGGCTGGTAAAACCCGCAGCATTATTTACAAACGACTTCAGCCAAGATGACATTTTGCCACCTACGCTTCACCGTATGCGAATGACGTTCGAGAGGCTGGATATAAGCAGTTATCCTGTAACAGCTGAACTTAAAGCCAGAATCGAGGAGTACCAGCAGTTAAACCATCGATGGCTGAACGTTGTAGGGGACTTTGAATCCACGGAAATCAACGAGAACGATTGGCCCCAAATCTTGAATGATCTGGAGCAAGAGACCCAGAGTTATTTTCAAGAAAAAAATGTTGAATTTGTCGATGATGACGTTTGGAGAGAGGCTTTGAATCCAAGGTACAAATGATGAAGAAGAGTCAATTGATACTAGATATGCTTTGCATCCAAAGTGGAGTGCTCCTGCCGTTCATAGGCAATAGAGAGTGCTCTTTTTTATATACAAACAACTAATGAATTTTCTCCCATGCTGGACGATAATAGAGTAGAGACCATATTTACCAATACCAAGCAATATGAAATGATATCACTTACATATCCACAACCATCCTACACCCACACGAGGTACATTCATGAAACAAGGCATATATGAACAGCTTATCAACACAATCACCAGACAGGAGATTTCGGCGCTGGACCCGGATGTGTATCACATTGGCACCGAGAAGTTGGATGCAGAGGAAGCGCGCAAGCTGCTGTCTACATATTTGGCGGCCGTGACCCGGCGAGCGCTCAAGATTGTACGGGAACAGACAGAAGATAAGACAGCAGTGTTGGCACAGATCCGAACGTGTAATGAGATTATTGCTACCCTGAAAGGCACGCTTGGGGAAGAAGAGTACAATGAATTGCAACTGGATGAGCAGGGGGAAGTACTGACCCATGTGTATTCCAAGCTGAACAGCATTCGAGCGGTCCGGGATAGCAAAATCGTTCGTCCTGATACGCCAATCTCCCAAAGTTCATTATTCACAGGCGCGAAGTCCGAGCCGAGTATGTTATTGGAGTTGCAAAAGGAGATCGTGACAGCCGATCGGATCGACTGGTTGGTGTCATTTATCAAATTTAGCGGGCTTCGCCTGCTGCTGGAACAGCTCCAGCAATTCACGGCGAGTGGCGGGAAGCTGCGGATCATCACAACTACATACATGGAAGCAACTGACCTTAAGGCCATCACTGAACTTAGCAAACTGCCCAACACGGAAATCCAGATTTCCTATGATACCAAAGTGACTCGGCTGCACGCCAAAACGTACATTTTTCACCGCGATACCGGATTCACCACAGCCTATGTGGGATCCTCTAACCTGTCCAACCCAGCGCTGACCAGTGGTATGGAGTGGAACCTCAAGTTAACGGAGAAGGATTCACTCGACGTACTGCGCAAGATTGAGGCGACCTTCGAGAGTTACTGGAATGACCGCGAATTTACGCGGTACGTTGCTGAAGATGAGGGACATGAGGCACAGTTGAAGGCGGCTCTGAATCGCAAAAAAGATCAGTCCAACCACTTTCACCTCGACATTCAGCCTTACGATTACCAAAAAGAAGTGCTGGAACAGCTTCACGCCGAGCGTACGCTGTACGGACGAACCCGCAATCTGATCGTCGCCGCCACAGGCGTTGGCAAAACAGTCATTTCAGCCTTCGACTACAAGCGATTCTGTGCAAGCCATGCGGGAGCCAAGCTACTTTTTGTCGCCCATCGGGAAGAAATCTTGAAGCAAAGCCGAGATACGTTCCGGTATATCCTGAAGGATATGAACTTTGGCGAGCTGCATGTCGGGAATCATCGAGCAGAGGCGCTGGATCACCTGTTTGTTAGCATTCAGAGTCTTAACTCCATGAAGCTGACGGAGGTCACCAGCCGAGGTTATTACGATTACATTATCGTGGATGAATTCCACCATGCCGCTGCACCTTCGTACCAGAAGCTGTTGTCCCATTACGAACCGAAGATTTTGCTGGGACTCACCGCCACGCTTGAACGGATGGATGGCAAAGACATTACCGCCTACTTCGATCATACGATTGCCGCCGAGATCCGTCTGACTGATGCGATTGATCGGAAGCTGCTCAGTCCGTTTCAATATTTTGGCGTCACCGATACCGTCGATCTATCTCAGGTGAAGTGGTCGCGTAAAGGCTACGACCTGAACGAACTGGAAAAGCTCTACACGCATAACAAAATCCGTGCCAACCAGATCATCCAAAGTCTGAACAAATACGTAACCGATCTGGACGATGTGAAGGGGCTTGGTTTCTGCGTAGGGGTGGATCATGCGCTGTATATGGCAAAAATATTTAACGAAGCCGGCATTCCTTCCATGGCCCTGCATGGTGGGTCAATCGAACAGGAACGTCATTCTGCGAAAGGACAACTGGTGAACGGGGAACTGCGCATGATCTTTGTAGTTGATCTGTACAATGAGGGCGTGGATATCCCTGAGGTGAACACCATCCTGTTCCTGCGTCCTACCGAGAGTCTGACTGTATTCCTGCAACAGTTGGGACGTGGACTACGGATGGCGGAGGGCAAAGAGTGCCTGACCGTGCTCGACTTCATCGGGCAAGCGCATCAGGAGTACAGGTTCCAGGATAAATTCCGCGCCCTGATTGGCGCTACCAAACATTCCATTTCGTACTATGTTGAGAACGGCTTCTCGAACCTGCCTCGCGGCACGTTCATTCAATTGGAAAAGCAAGCGAAGGAATACATTATGCGCAACCTCAAGCAGATGAGTCGTAATCGCAAAGCGTTGATCCAGAAGCTGCAAACGTTCCAGCAAGACACCGGACTGCCGCTGACCTTGGCTCATTTTGTAGAGCATCACGGGATGACACTATATGAATTGTATGGTGGACGTACGGGCAAAAGGTATTTCCGTGGCATGTTGGCCGAAGCCGGACTGACAGAGCCAATCGAGGGTGAGCAAGAGGAATATATCCGCAGACTGCCGTCTGTGCTGACGATCAACGCCCGAAGCTGGCTGACGTTCCTGATTGACTATATCGAAAAAGGTAAAGAACCAACGACCACCGATGAACGGCGCATGTTGATTATGTTCTATTACACCTTCCATCGGGCTGCGCCTGAGAAACTAGGACTGAGCAGCATCGAAGAGGGTGTGCAGCGTGTGCTGTCTTGTGAAGCATTCCGAGCAGAGCTTGTGGATATTTTCAAATATAATCTGGCTCATCTGCGATTTGTGGATAAAAGTAATTCGTTCCCGTACACTTGTCCACTGGATATCCACTGTATGTACTCGATCGACCAAGTGCTTGCCGCCTTTGGTTACTGGAACGCTGAGCAATCACCCGCTTTCCGTGAAGGAGTGAAGTATTTTGCCGATGAACAGACCGATATCTTCTTCATTACACTGAACAAATCGGACAAAGATTTTTCACCATCCACACTGTACGAGGATTATGCGATTAACGAGCGTTTATTCCATTGGCAGACTCAGAGCCGGGTGTCAGAGCATACGGCTACCTCGCAGCGTTATATTCATCATCGCGAGACAGGCAACCGGATTGCTTTGTTCGTGCGGGAGTATAAGGAGGAGCATAACTATACGTCTCCATTTGTATTCCTAGGCGAGGCCGATTATGTGAGTCACGAGGGGAACAAACCGATGAGCTTTGTATGGCGACTGCGGGAAGAGATGCCTGCGAAGATGGTGGCGGTGGCGAATAAGTGTATTGTCTGATTAATTGGGAACAGCCAGGAATCGAAGCAATTGTTAGTATAATTTGCATAATGGATAATTCGGTTAAATAGTACTATAGTGGTGTAGGTAAACCTAAGGACCCAGAAGAAAAGAAATGGTTTGATTCCACAGATTATTTCCTTGTATCCAGTGGTTCTGCGGAAGCAGATCAAGTGATTTTTTTAAAATATTAAACAGCCGGAATTATTAGGGAGGACCTGGAACAATCAAGAACATTCATGTCTGTCACGATTTCAAAATCAATTGGATATATTTGTGAATCGTACTCTAAATTATATCTAAGTTTTTGTAACACATTTTAATATAAATTCAATATTCAATCGAATTGAAACAAAGAGGAGAATATATAATGGCTGCAAAAAAAAAAACAAAACAAAAAAGTATCGAAGAAACCCTTTGGGATTCCGCGAATAAGCTGCGAGGTTCGGTTGAGTCATCTGAATACAAGCACGTTGTTTTGGGGCTTATATTCCTGAAATTTGCCAGTGATAAATTTGAAGAACGTAGAGAAGAGTTGATTTCCGATGGTAAAGAAACATATATAGATATGGTAGAATTCTACACAATGAAGAATGTGTTCTATTTGTCTGAGATTTCCCGCTGGAGTTTTTTGGTAGAGAATGCAAAGCAAGAGGATATTGCCTTGAAAATCGATACTGCACTCTTTACTGTGGAAAAAAACAATCCTTCTTTAAAAGGGGCGCTACCTGATAACTACTATTCAAGATTGGGTCTTGATGTAAGTAAACTGGCTTCCTTAATCGATACGATTAATAATATTGATACTCTTAAAGACAAACAACAAGACATTGTTGGACGTGTTTATGAATATTTTCTTAGCAAGTTTGCACTGGCAGAAGGAAAAGGTAAGGGGGAGTTCTACACTCCTAAGAGCATTGTTAACCTCATTACAGAATTACTTGAGCCATACAAAGGTAAAATCTATGACCCTGCTTGTGGCTCTGGCGGTATGTTTGTTCAATCAGTAAAATTTATTGAATCTCATCATGGAAATAAAAAAGATATTTCTATTTACGGACAGGAATACACTGCAACAACTTACAAATTGGCTAAGATGAACTTAGCGATTAGGGGCATATCTGCGAACTTGGGTGATATGGCTGAGGACACTTTTTTCAAAGACCAACACAAGGATCTGAAAGCTGATTTTATAATGGCAAATCCTCCATTCAATCAGAAGCAGTGGAGAGCAGATGATGAATTAACGGATGACCCTCGCTGGGCGGGTTATGATTTGCCGCCTACAGGAAACGCAAATTATGCCTGGATATTAAATATTGTTTCTAAATTATCTGAGAATGGTGTAGCTGGTTTTTTGCTGGCTAATGGTGCGCTGAGTGGAAGTGGAGATGAGTATAAAATACGCAGAAAGTTGATTGAAAACAAGCTAATTGAAGCTATTTTAGTACTACCACGAAACTTGTTTTATGCGACAGACATTAGCGTAACCCTTTGGATACTAAATAAAAATAAAAAAGCCCGCTCGATAGATCATAATGGAAAACTAAAAAAATTTCGTAATCGCGTCAACGAGATCCTATTTATGGACTTAAGACAAAAAGGTATTCCTTTTGAGAAAAAATACACACAGTTTTCTGATGAAGATATTAATGAAGTAACAAAGACATACCATAATTGGCAACAAGTTGATTATGAAAAAACTTATCAAAACACTGCGGAGTATTGTTACAGCGCAACGCTAGAAGAAGTAGAAAAAAAGGATTTTTCATTGGTACCTAGTAAATATATAGAGTTCGTTAATCGTGATGAAAATATTGACTTTGATGAAAAGATGGAATTACTGCAATCAGAATTTATTGAATTACTGAAAGCTGAAGAAAATTCTAAAAATGAATTACTAACGGTGTTTAAGGAGCTAGGGTATGAAATCAAATTATAAGCGACTTGGAGACTATATTCACAAAGTTGACAATCGAAATACAGATCTAAAAGTAACTAAATTATTGGGGCTAAGTATGACGAAAGAATTTAGAGAAACTACTTCGAATACTGTGGGCACAGATATGTCTATTTATAAAGTAATGAGCAAATGGCAGTTTGCTTGTGATTTTATGTCCGTGATTCGGGTTTACAAGTTGCCTGTTGTTTTAAAAACAGATGATGAACCCAATTTGGTGTCACCCGCTTATCCTGTTTTTGAAGTTAATGACACAAATGAACTTCATCCTGAATATTTAATGATGTGGTTTCGTAGAACAGAGTTTGACAGATATGCTTTTTTTAAATGTGACAGTGCAATTCGTGGAGGATTTGATTGGGTAGAACTTTGTAATACAACTCTCCCTATACCCTCCATTAACAAGCAAAAGGAAATTGTAAAAGAATACAATGTGCTAGTGAATAGAATAAACCTAAATTATCGCCTTATACAAAAAATAGAAGAAACTGCACAGGTTATTTACAAACATTGGTTTGTTGATTATGAATTTCCAGATGAAAACGGAAAGCCCTACAAATCCAATGGAGGAGAGATGGAGTTCAATAAAGTATTGAATATCGAAATTCCAAAAGGGTGGGAAGTTGAGAGGTTGGGTGATCTTATTGATTATAAAAAAGGATATGCATTTCAATCCAATGATTATATTGAAAAAGGTGTACCAATAGTTCGTGTGTCTGATTTTAAAGATAAATCTATTGATATAACAAGTTGCTATTATATAGCTGAAAATCAAGCTCAAGAATATTCCCAATATAAATTAAAGACAAACGATATTATCATTTCAACGGTGGGTTCTTGGCCAAATAATCCATTATCAATTGTCGGGAAAGTTGTTATCGTACCAGAATTGGCCAATAATTCATTATTGAATCAAAACGCTGTGAGATTACGATCAAAAAAAACAGGGAATTTATTCCTTTACTATCGATTAATCGAAAAAGATTTTTCTGATTTTGTCATATCGGGAGCACAAGGAAGTGCAAATCAAGCAAGTGTAACTTTAGAACATTTGTTCAATTTCAACATTACAGTCCCATCTAGTAAAGTTGGTTCTAAACTAGAATTTATTTTCAATATATTGAATGAAAATATTATGATTAAAAGAAAAGTGAACTATTTTCTTGAGTCCCTAAAAGATATTTTACTATCCAAGCTTGCAACATTGGAGGATAACCTATGAAATTCACAGAAGAATCCCTAGAGCGTGCGGTAATAGAATTATTTGAATCTGAAGACTATAAGCATCAAAATGGTATGTGTATTCACAAGGAAATAAGTGATGTGCTTCTTCGTGATGATATCAAAACTTATCTACTCGACCGCTATTCTGATGATGAGATTACGAATAATGAAATAGATAGTATCATCCGCGAAATGGAAGTACTGCCTTCTTCCGCATTATACGATAGTAACAAAGCAATTATCAAAATGATCTCCGACGGTTTTATATTCAAACGAGAAGACCGTAGCAAGAAAGACTTGTTTATTCAATTGATTGATTTTGAAGGATTAGAGAACAATCTATACAAAATAGTCAACCAATTAGAAATACAGGGTTATGAAAAACGTATTCCTGATGCTATTGTGTACGTGAATGGCTTGCCATTAGTAGTATTAGAATTTAAAAGTGCTATTAAAGAAAACACTACTATTAAAAATGCTTTTACTCAGCTTACGGTTCGATACCGAAGGGATATTCCAGAGTTATTCAAATACAACGTCCTCTGTGTTATTAGTGATGGTATAAATAACAAAACCGGCTCATTATTTGCTCCATATGATTTCTTTTATTCTTGGCGCAAAATAGAGGGTAATGAACCCTTGGATAAGGACGGTATTGATTCACTTTTTACAATGGTGAAAGGTTTGTTTAACCAAAAACGTTTGATGGATGTAGTTCGCCATTTTGTGTATTTTCCCGATACGAGTACTAAAGAAGAAAAGATAGTTCCTCGCTATCCACAATACTATGCTGCCAACAAATTGTTTGAAAGCATTAAACGAAATATGAGACCACAAGGGACTGGGAAAGGTGGTACTTATTTTGGAGCGACAGGGTGCGGTAAGAGTTTCACCATGCTTTACCTCACAAGATTATTGATGCGAAGTGTATACTTTCACAGCCCTACTATTGTCCTTATAACAGACAGAACTGATTTGGATGACCAGCTTTCAGGTCAATTCACTAACGCTAAGGGCTTTATTGGTGATGACCAAGTAATAAGTGTAGAGAGTCGCGCCGAATTGAAAACATATTTACAAAAAAGAAAAAGTGGTGGGGTCTTCTTAACTACCATTCATAAGTTTAATGAAGACATCGACCTGCTAACTGAAAGAACAAATGTGATTTGCATTTCAGACGAAGCACACCGTTCGCAATTTAATCTTGACCAAAAAATAAAAATTACAAAAGATGGTGTGGAAAAGAAGTACGGATTTGCGAAACATTTACACGATTCGTTACCTAATGCCACTTATGTAGGTTTCACAGGAACTCCAATTGATGCAACAATGGACGTTTTTGGAGATGTAGAAGATTCTTATACAATGAAGGAATCGGTTTATGACGAAATAACCGTTAGGATCGTGTATGAAGGTAGAGCCGCTAAAGTGAATTTAAACGAGGCCAAACTAAAAGAAATTGAAGAATATTATAAAAAATGTGAAGCGGATGGAGCGAACGAACATCAAATAGAAGAAAGTAAAAAAGCTGTAACACAAATGGATGTTATTCTTGGAGACCCTAAACGATTGAAATTAGTGGCAGAAGACTTTGTAAAGCATTACGAGAAGCGAATTGAAGAAGGTGCAACCGTAAAAGGTAAAGTAATGTTCGTGGCCTCTAGCAGAGCGATTGCTTACGATCTATATAAACAGATAGTTGCCTTGCGTCCACAATGGGCAGAGATTAGAGAAAGTGATGAGGGCACAGTACTTACTGAAAAAGAGAAACAGGGAATAAAACCCATTGAAAAAATTAAAATGGTAATGACACGAGATAAGGATGATGAAGAAGAGTTATATAAATTGTTGGGTACAAAAGATTATCGCAAAGAACTAGATAGACAGTATAAATCCGAAAAGTCAAACTTCAAAATTGCCATTGTTGTTGATATGTGGCTTACTGGTTTTGACGTACCATTTTTAGACACCATTTATATTGATAAGCCTATTCAACAACATTCTTTAATTCAAACGATATCCCGAGTAAACCGTGTTTATGAAGGTAAGGAAATGGGCTTGGTTGTTGATTATTTTGGTATTAAGAGTAGTATGAATATGGCATTAAAAAGATATGCTGTGGTAGATGGTGAAAATTTTGACGGTACTGAAAAAGCAGTAGTTATTGTAAAAGACCAGCTAGACTTACTTGCGAGGATCTTCCACAGATTTGATAGTACTGCTTATTTTAAGGGAACGCCGTTACAACAACTCCAATGTTTAAACCAAGCAGCAGAATTTGCCCAGCAAACTAATGAACTGGAAAAACGATTCATTTCAATGGTAAAAAAGCTTCGCTCTGCATACAATTTATGTTGTTCCAGCGAAGATATCAGCCAAATTGAAAGAGACTATATACACTATTATTTTGCGATTAAATCTATCATTCATAAACTAACTGTAGGGGGAGCACCTGATAGTTCGCAGATGAACGAGAAAGTAAGACAGATGATACAGGAAGCATTGATAAGTGAAGGTATTGAAGAAATATTTAAGCTTGATAAAAATGATCCTAAGGATAATGTGGATTTATTCAGTGATGAATATATGGCGAAGATTGATAAGATTAAATTGCCAAATACTAAAATTAAGCTGTTGCAAAAATTGTTGGCGAGAGCAATAGAAGAATTCAAGAAAACTAATAGAATACAAGGGATTGATTTCTCAAAACGATTAAAGAAATTGATTGACCTGTATAATGAAAGAAAAGATTTTCAAGCAATGCAAAGTGATGTGTTGGATGATGTTGCAGACCAATTCGCAGATCTATTTGCAGAACTCTTGAACGAACGGAATTCTTTTAAAGATCTAGGAATTGATTTTGAAGAAAAAGCGTTTTACGATATTTTAAAAGCTATAGCGGAGAAATATAAATTTGAATACGCACACGATAAACTTATAAAGCTTTCGCAGGAGATTAAGAAGATCATTGACGACAAAGCTAGATATACAGATTGGGCACACCGTGACGACATCAAAGCAGAATTGAAGGTTGATTTGATTTTAACACTGGCCGAAAATGGGTATCCCCCAGTACCTAGAGATGAAATATTCAAAGAAATTTTTGAACAGGCAGAGAATTTTAAAAAGTATAGAACTGATTGAAGCGAAGATTATTAGCTCTCTTAATTATAAATCCTTGAGTTTATTGGTATTATTTAAATTTCAAATAAGCTACGGCAAGTACGCTTTATATGCTAAAAGCTTCGGGATATAGCAATTTCTCGAATTTCGGGAAACGAAAGTTATCTGAGTAACCACACCAAAGTTATTGTGAAAAACAAAGGCAAAGCAGCTAATAAGCTGCCTTGCCTTTGTTTTTTTATATGCTCAAGATCACTTTAATATTTCACGTATCACATTTTTGGTTAGATGAATACTCTCTGGGGAGGCGTCTCTCAACATGGATACAATTTCCTGTATGACTAATTCTGACTCTGTGAAGTGAAAGTCCTCATCGATATAAGCGAACAGTTGTATTAAGTTCACTTCAAGTGACTCAGCGATTTTCGCCAAGTTCACTAAAGAAACATTCTTTTCTCCACGTTCAATCTGCCCTATGTATGAAAAATGAAATCCACCTTTTTCTCCGAGGGATTCCTGTGAATACCCTCTTTCTTTGCGTAGTGCGCGAATTCTGGCTCCGACCAGCTTCAAAACTTCTCTGTCCTCGTTCATGGTATTCACCTCTCTATGTTCAAAAGTGTAGACAAGTTTCCTCAAGGTAAACACCAAACGAAGAATACAAATAATTTATTTGATTACTATATGAATCAATTTATTGTATAATACTGGTATTAACTCTTTGGAGGGATGACAATGGCAAGAAATTGGTCCATAACCGAAGCACATTGTAATCACCAAGTAGATTTTACCCCACGTTTGCAAGACCATGATATCTCCACACAACCTAGGTCCAAACACATTCCTGCTTACCATATGCTACGTACCACAATAATGGCCTATCACCAACATGCTAAGTATCATCTCAAACTTGCCGCCATCATGTGTAATCACAATCAGTTTAAAGCCTGCCTGATTCTATGTGATTGGTCTCTAGCCTCCATGATTAAGGCGCTCTATATCCATAAGTATCATTCAGTTCATCCACCCAAAGAACTCACCATGAATGAGATCTTGCCATTAGTGCATACGGACACTGAACTCGGATTGGATATTGCATTGTTCATCGGCACGATGCAACATATGTCATCTTTGGAGGATTGTCCACACGATCAGCCACTAAAACTAAACAACATCGAAAGTCTTATTCAACGAACGGAAGAGATATTGGATGATCTATCTGCACGTTTGATGAAGGATTCATCAGAGTAAGATGTTTTTTTAATTGATCATTTGGGTTAAATGTTTGATTTATCTATGTTACGCTTATAAGATGACATCATCCAAATAAAGGATATATGATGCAGAGAATACAAAGGATGCTCTTTGCTTTGCGTCTGGAAAGTAGGTGTACATTTTGAAAAGAGTGATTGCTATCGCGTTTTTTATATTATCTATATTGGAATTGGTTACTTTAATCCTAATCGGCAAAAGCATGATGCATGGGTATATGGAACCGAGTACGTTTAAAGGGATAATTTCATTTCCACTAGGCGCTACGTACCTCTCGATCTGGATGTTCTTTTCACGGCAAGAGTTTACCGGAGGACGAGTCGCGGCACAGATCAGTTTTACAGCGGCATTGTTGACGACGTGCCCGTTGGTGTGTTTGTTGATCATTTTCTATTAAATAAAGAGATTAAGAAGATTTCCTTTGAATTAGGACATATGAAGTACGTTGTTGGAAATATTGTTATGGTGAAAAAGGAAAAATCAGGATGTTAGAAGGATGTATATACATCAAGCTTCTGCTAACATGGTAAAATCCTATTTCAAACGCGGAGAATGATATGAGTACAATTAAAGTAACACCGGAGGAGCTGCTGCATATATCTAAACAGATTGAGCAAGGCAGGCAGCAGTTGGAAGGTATACGTAATGACCTGACTGCAAGGATCGGATTCATCCAGTCTCAGTGGGCGGGAGCGACGCAAGAACGGTTTTTCTATGATTTTCAGCAGTCACGTTCTGTTCTGGATCGAGCGCTGGAAAGTATGGTTAAGTCATCCCAAGATCTGTTCGCGATTGCCGAGAGATTCGACCAAGCAGATCAGGAACAGGTGAGCTTGGGAGCCGTTGCTGGACAGATTGCTGCCCATACAATGATGAACCATAATACAGGTAACCCAGAAGAGCAACGACGAATGGTATATAATCCTTTGTTTGGAGTTAACATGCCTGCCAGTGAAGCAGAGGATGGGATGCCAGGGCAAAAGGAGTTTGTTAAGTATTGGGAACAGGGTGGCACCTATGAAGAAATGAGAGCTGGACCGAAGCAACCGGAGTCTGGCGGTGGGGATATATATGATGAACAGATTAGTGCATTTAAGGAAGGTCATCATCCCGTAACTGGAGAATCCATACCAGCATGGCAAGCAGCAGTTTCTATAGGAGGTTTACAGACTGCTAAGCTAGTGTTGGCTTTTACAGGAACGTATAATAAGGGTTATAAGGTTCCGACTGGAGGATTGAAGTTTCCAAAGTCTAAGCTAGATAACTTGAATGGTGTAAACCCTGTGATATTTAACAGAGATACCGTTATTAGTTCTGCTACTGCTCCCAAAAAAGGTGGAGAAACCGTTGTAGGACATGCTTTGCAGAAACATGCAGGACGAAACCCAGATATATGGGGAAGAGTTAGAGGTGGGCCTGAACAAATTAATCAAGTAGCTCAAAAGCATTTACAGGATATACTTGATGCTCCAGGTGAATTTAAGAAAATTACAAATAATAGAGGTATTACTTTCCTCGAAAAGAATTTACCTGATGGTCGCGGAGTAAGGCTTAACCAAGATGGTTCATTCAAAGGATTTATCGATCAATGATGGAGGTTGTGAATTTGGAAAGTTTAGAAATCATTTTAATTGATTTTAACAAAAATAATCTGGATCAATTCATTAAAAATGATTTGAACATTCAGGTGGATCGAATCAAAAGTTCTCACTTTTATGATAACCGTAGTGAAAACGATATTGAATTTCAGCAAATAGAGAGCCTTGAAGAGATTCTTTCTCCTAAGGGAACGGGGAATATATTATTATCTCAGCTTAACCTAGGTCATACCTATAACGACGTGATGATTGTATTTTCATTCGATGAGGAATCTGGAGATATCGTTATGAATTTTCCAGAAGAGGAGTTGTTCAGCGGAGAAAATTCAGAGACAACGTTAAATGCTCAGAAGTTAATAGAGTATATTCTTGATATTAAGAAGAAGTATGCAATTGAAAAAGTTAGAATCGGTTATGAACCAGCTATGGATGATGACACTTGCTTGGTCGAGATTGATAAAGAAATGATGGATACGAATGTTATTGTCTCAAAACTGTTGGCTTAGAATCCTTCTGAACCAGAGTTTGATGCAAAATAATTAGACATTAATAATGGCAGAAAGCCCATTTCAACTCGAATACGAGTAGTCATGGGTTATTCTCATCTCCTCAATCCAATCTACTGCTTTACAAAATCAACCCATCCCTCCCCCTAGCAAATGGTATAATGGCAAAAATGGAGATTCTGGCTCGAAGGCTCTCACAGCAGAAAGGATGTTATACCACATGCCTACATACAACAAATTGGTGCGGGACAAGATTCCGCATATTATCACATCCAGCGGTAAGGAATGCCGCACACGTATTCTGGACCCAGAGGAGTATAAGCAAGAACTAAGAACAAAGCTGCAAGAAGAATCGGAAGAATACGTGAGTGCAGCGAACGATCAGGAAGCGTTGGAAGAACTGGCCGACATGCTGGAGGTCATCCGGGCGCTGGCGGAAGTGCATGGGGCGAATGCGGCCCAACTCGATAAGCTGCGGGCAGACAAAGCCGAGGCGCGCGGTGGATTCCAGGAACGGGTGTATCTGATCGATGTCGACGAAGCTTAACGTTAAACTCATTACAGATAACTTGGCAGACGAACTCATTACCCGGATGCAACATGCGTCCGGGATTTATATTATGACGTCATTTATTATGCAGTCTGGGGTGAAGCTGCTTGCGCCGCATTTGAAACGGGCGGCAGAGCGTGGGGCCGAGGTGCGGATGCTCGCGGGAGACTATCTGTATATCACACAGCCGGAAGGCTTGCGGGCGCTCTGTGAGGTTGATCCACGAATTGAGACACGTTTGTGGCGAAGTATGGGCACTTCTTTTCACCCAAAAGCGTATCTGTTCGATCATGACAACGGGGAAGGACTGCTGATTGTTGGCTCGTCGAACTTCTCGTTCACGGCGCTGAAGACGGGATATGAATGGAATCTGGCGATGAATGCGGAGGCGGAGCCGTATACGTTTCAGTCAGCTTTGGACAAATTCATGCAGAGCTTCTACCACGAGACACCCTTGCCGGTGAACCCGGATTCCATTGCGCTGTATGAGGAAGAGTACCGGAAGTATCACCAGAAGAACCCGGAGATGATCCAGCGGATCATGGAGATGGAAGAAGCGGAGTTCGGTACGGGGCTGCCGGAGGAAACAGAGGAAGAAACCGCCGCCGAGCTGTCGCTTGCCCCGATCCAGCCGCGCTTTGCGCAATTGGATGCGCTTGAAGCACTCCATGGCACGATGGAGGAACAGTACGACAAGGCAATGGTCGTCATGGCGACCGGGCTAGGCAAAACGTATCTGGCGGGCTTCTTTGCACAGCGGTTCCAGCGAGTATTGTTTGTGGCACACCGGGAAGAGATTTTGTTCCAGGCGAAGAAGTCTTTTCAGCGGATCATGCCGGAGCGCAGTCATGGGATATATAACGGACAGTACAAGGATGGAGCGGCGGATTGTGTGTATGCTTCAATCTTTACGCTGAGTATGCAGAAGCACCGGGATGGGTTTGCGGTAGATGCCTTTGATCTGATTGTGGTAGATGAGTTCCATCATGCGGCGGCGAAGACGTATATGTTGGTGATTGAGCATTTTCAGCCTAAGTTCCTGCTGGGCATTACGGCGACCCCGGATCGATTGGATGGTAAGGATGTGTATGCGCTCTGTGATGGGAATGTGGCGTACCAGATGCATTTTATCGAAGCGATCCGGCGAGGGTGGTTGGCGCCATTTCAATATTACGGGGTATTCGACGACACGGATTATTCGCAGATTCGCTGGATTGGCACGAAGTATGATGAAGAACAGCTCATGGCTGTTCAGTTGCAAGAGGAGCATGTGGAAACGATCTATGCGGCCTGGCTGCGGCACAAGCAGACGAGAACGATTGGCTTTTGCTCGTCGATCCGGCAGGCCGATTATTTGGCTGCGTATTTTCGAAGTCAGGGCGTGAAGGTACTCAGCTTGCATTCGCGTACAACGGAGATGTCGCGGGAGGAAGCCATTCGCCAGCTTGATGCGGGCGATCTGGAGGTTGTGCTGACGGTGGATCTGTTCAATGAGGGGACGGATATTCCGCGTGTGGACACGCTGCTCTTTGTGCGTCCAACGGAGTCACTCACGGTGTTTACCCAGCAAGTGGGTCGCGGTCTGCGGCTGGCGGAGGGCAAATCGCATTGTGTCATCATCGACCTGATCGGGAATTACCGCAATGCGGATGTGAAGCTGAGTCTGCTGGACGTGCGTGGGGAGCTGGAGGGAACCGCGAAAGACCGGGATTCGGCTGTGCCGGAAGTTCCAGACAACTGCGGGATTCATCTGGAGACCCGAGTGGTGAATCTGCTTCAGGAGCTAAGCCGCAAACGGCTGCCACGGCGAGAGAAGCTGCATCAGGATTTTCTGGATGTGAAACGAGAGCTGGGGCGTATTCCGACTTATCTGGAGTTGCATCTGATGGGGCGTACGAAGAGCATCGGGTACCGGAACGAATTTGGCTCCTATGTTGGATTTCTGTATTGGGCGGAGCTGCTGTCCCCGACTGAGGGAGAGGTGTACGTCCGGCATGAGGCGTGGCTGCGTGAAGTGGAGAAGACACTCATGAACAAAAGCTACAAAATGATCGTGCTGCTGTACATGCTGGAGCGAGGTGAAGCCCACTGGATGGACCCGATCACGCCGGGGGAGATGGCAAGATTCTTCCATACGTACCTAACGGAGAAGGTGTACCGGAAAAGGAAGGACTTTTCGGACAAAGGCAAACTTGCGCTATGGGAATGGAATGAGAAGACGGCAACACGGATTGAGAAACTGATTATCGACATGCCAATGTCTATGTGGAGTGGGGCGAAGGGCAGCATGACCCGTTTCGAAGATGGTGTGTTCTCGCTGAATGTGCAGGTGGAGGATGCAGAGGAAGGGGCGCTGCTATATCGTTGGACGAAGGAGATTTGTCAGTATCGGTTGCATGCGTATTTTGAGCGGGGGTAATCCTCTTTTGGTGAGATTCATTGAAGTTGTTTTATAAAGGATAAGTGGCAACGAAGCTGGTAAGACCCTTGCTTTGTTGCCACTTATATTTTTTTTGATCGATTCATAACGATTAATTTGCTTATCAATCTAGTTTTTAAATTCATAGATAGCCAGAATTATAATAGCAATTAGTGCTATAACAAAAAAAATAAAAAGAGTAATTAAAAGTCCGTAACCGAGTACAGAGGCTAACTTAGTGATTAATTTTTTCATAAAAATCAACCTTTCTATTATAGGTAAATTTTACAAATTATTTTATATATGATAATATCATACATGTAAATAAATAACATATAAAGAAGGGGAAGTGAGATGAATAATTCTAGTAAGCTACTAAAACCAGTACTTGCATTCTCGTTATTGTCTGCAGCATTTATGCCTTATGCTATTTCTAGCAATACTACTTATGCAGATTCCCTTTCAGTCGAAGCATCAACTCCTATCACGAATGGCGTAAATAATGCCTGGACAGATGGTACTGTAAATAATGAACAGTTGAAAGAAGAAGCAGATTTATCGACTTGGAATATAAGATATGACGATGAGGCAAAGACGGTCTTGAAGAGTATTAAAAGCAACAATACTTCTGCTTTAAAAGCTCAGGCCCAACAAGAGGCTGAGGCCAAATTTTTGGAAGAAGTTCAACAATTCCAGTCTTCTACAAATGCCAATGATCAATTGAATTTTGCAGCGGCAGCAGAAAAAACAAAAGCACAGTATCGTTCTGATTTTAATTTGGTGGCGCTATCACTAGGCTCTTTCTCTTGCCCTTTTGCAGGACAGGCTCTTAAAAATTCGCTTCAGGACTCTCCTTCAGCACTCGATTATGCTGCAGGCAGCAGTCGTTCAAATGCATGGTCACTAACTTCAGCTTACACTACAGTTTCAATACCTATTGCCAAAGCGATTGATAATGCAAATGCTGCTGGGAAAACATTTGTTTCTGGTGATTCCAGTGTTGCTACAAGCGCTGGAAATGCGGGTTTGGATTTTTATCTGGCTCTGGGTAAAGTTACTGTTAGTTGGGCAGCTGAAAAAGTGAGTGGAAGCTGGAAAGTATATATTCATACTTATGATAAGTATGATTTTCAAGATAAAACCGTTCCAAGCAGCTTCCCGAACAACATAATCACTATTGCAAACAATGAAGGTGCTAAAGCTCAAGCAGCCGGAGCTATTGTTCCTTATTTCATTCACATTTATACTCAACAGAATTACAAACCTTAAATTGGATTTGGTACTTATTAGTATATAACAACTAGAAATGAGTTTAGTTTCCCATTTTTAACAAAAGAGTGACTCTGAACTTTGGAGTCTCTCTTTTTTGCTTTAGCGCCCGATAGATTCGTTTGCAACGAATACTGTTTCGAGAAAAGATCCATATATAAAATTACTTGTGGAAAATTGTGGTTTTATGTTGAATAATATAATGTACATATAGCAATTATAGATTTGACTAGGAGCGATTAGCATGGCAATTACAGTACCAGAGGCTATCCCTAAGAAAGCGATGGCTGGTGAGCGGTTATTATTTGAAACTCTTAAGAAACATCTCCCGGAAGACTACATTGTATACTATGAACCTGAGATTCGTGGAAGACGACCGGATTTTGTCATTATCGGGCCAGATTTAGGTTTGCTTGTACTAGAAGTGAAGGATTATACCAAAGGCACACTGCATCAGGTAAATCGGGATGAATGGACTTTACACACTACTGCAGGTGAGACGACTACTGAACCGAGTCCACTGAAGCAAGCAAGAGGTTACGCATTCCTCATAGCGGATCAATTGAAGAAGGATAAGAATCTGATCAAAGAGGGAACGCCAGGATATTTGAAATTCAATTATGGGTATGGTGTTGTTTTCACCCGGTTGAAGCAAAAGGACTTTCTACATATGGATTTATACAGTGTTATTGATCCGGTGTTTGTGCTGACCAGAGAAGAGGTCAATCCGGAGGATGAAGATTTCTCGGAAGAAATCCTGATTGAGAAGCTTCTGCACATGTTTACGGTGCCTACCCGGAACCGATATAGCTTGACCCATGACGATATACAAGCAATTCGTTACCATCTGTTCCCCGAAGTGCGGATTAGTGCGGAGCGCAAAGAAATCGTGCCTCATCAGGACCAGCTATTGTTATCCTTGCATAACATCAAGACGATGGATCTGCATCAGGAAAAGATGGCTAAGCAGGTTGGAGACAAGCACCGCTTAATCCGCGGAGTTGCGGGTAGCGGTAAAACGCTGGTGCTTGTCAGTCGGGCGCGGATGCTGGCGAAGGCCAATCCAGACTGGGACATTCTTGTACTTTGTTATGGATCAACCTTATCCCAATACTTGAGACAGGCCATTGTGCAGAAGATGGCAGAGCCTGAGGATTTATTTGATTTTTCGGATAATGATGGGGTTTCTACGCTTGGATCCAATATTCAGGTGAGTACGTTCCATTCCTGGCTCGGCAAGCAATTTCGGATTATGGACAAGAAGTTGCCAGCCTTGCTGGAGAAGATGGAGCAGGGCATACAAGAGTTGCCGAAATATGATGCAATATTGATTGACGAGGGTCAGGATTTCGAACCGGATTGGTTGAAGTTGGTGAGTGCTTGTCTCAATGAGGAGACGCAGTCGCTCTTGCTTGTGGAGGATCGGGCGCAAACGATTTTCAAACGAAAAAACAGTTTGGCTCAAGATACGGGACTGGACTTCCGTGGCCGCTCCAAAATTCTGACGATCAATTATAGGAACACGGCACAGATCGTGCAATTTGCGTGGGATTTTTACAAGGAACACTCCAGGTTACAGCACAAAGTCATTAGCACTGCGGCAGACGGAATCGAGATTATACCGCCTCAATTCACAAAACGCAAAGGACCAGAGCCTCTGATCTATCAAAGCCAAAGCACGCAGGAGGAGATGGCGTTTGTAGCCAAGTCGATTGACTATCTGCGCCGGGAAAAATCGTTTGCCCTGAAGGATATTGCAATCCTGTATAGGGTACAGGAACATCAAGGAATTAACATTATTGGTGAGATGCAGCAAGCTCTGAACGATAACAGTCTTCCGTATAATTGGGTGACCAGAGATGAACAGAGTAAGAAGAGTTTTGATCGCGAAGAGGAAAGCATTAAAATGTTAACCATCGATAGCGCTAAAGGGCTTGATTTCAGGGCTGTGTTTATCATTGCCATTGAAACGATGCCACGTAAGGTGGGAAAAACAGATGAAATGGATGAACGGGAGGTGTCCCGTTTCTACATCGGTATGACACGAGCCTTGGAACGGCTGTTCCTGAGCTACTCTGGTGATTCCCGATTCACGCAATATCTGGATGAGGTTCAGCAGCAACGGACGGAAAGGCCAAAAGATAAAGCGGTAAGTAGAGGGTAATCGAATGTGGTCTGAACGAACAATGGGAAAGTAATATTTACACGTAAAATGAACTATATTAAAAAAACGTATCTTCCATACATATGCAATGGAGATACGTTTTTTTACTTTGTTACCTTGTAGGTAGAGGGTATCCAATTCACACAAAATCACTTTTCCCCCTCCTCCACATAAACCATAATCGCTTGATAAAAAAAACTCAAAAATTCCTTATCGCCAAACTGATCAAAATAACCCGCATAGCGACGATCCGTCGTGTATGCTTCCGCAATACACTTCAGAATCTCAGCATCACAGCTCATGAACTGTTCCAGACAACTTTTCCATTCAAGCACTAACGCTTGCACCTCACCAGAAGCAGGAGATAGATCCTGATGCTTCGCCAACTCCCGAAATACCTGCTCCATGTTAACCGAGAACTGCTGGTAAGCTTTTTCTTGCTCTTCCGCAGACAGTTGGTTCACATTAGCTTCGAATTCCTGATATTTCTTGGTATCTCCATATACAAACTTCGCCTCAGATTCATATTGTTCTTGAATGGACAGAATGGAAGAGTCGTCAAACAGATGAAGATGAGAGATATCCGTCCCATCTACATACTCATCCAACTGGTCGATGATGGTTTCGAGTTTTTGTTTGCGTTGAACGAGTGTACTGCGATGCTCTCTTAGGATATCTTTTTGTTCTTCTTTGGAAAGTTGCATCATGGCTGCAATGTCTTTTAATGAGAAATTCATTTCTTTGAACAAGAGAATCATCTGCAGATTCCCCAGTGCCTCTTGATCGTAATACCGATAGCCATTGTCCTCGACTTTGCTCGGTTTTAAGAGATCCGTTTTATCGTAATAATGTAATGCGCGTTTGGTAATGCCGGTAATCTGAATGATATCTTTAACGGTGAAATAGGGTGTCTTCATTCCAAAAGTCCTTTGTTTCAGCAAGAATGACACTTGCCGGAGTGATGGTTGCTTCGGTAATCGGTGTACCTGTTTTGTTCAGATAATATTGGATTAAATGATAACCGCAGGCATAGCCAGCCGCATAGGGCATACCTACGGGCGTGAAATTTTGCATTATGGCAAGTTCATCGCCGTACAAGTACGGATTAATCTGGTCAAAACCGGTGACATGCAGCTGGTCTTTCATCTTCGGTTTGATTAAGGTATTCAATGTCTCCATGTCCGTTTTGCCTACCCAGGGGCCTCTCAACTTTTCTCCATACAGAGATGTCGCAAAGCTCTCGGCCAGCCCCTCGCTAACAACCATCTCGCCAAGCGTAATCTGAGGATTCCACTGGATATATTGATACCTCACGTTATGATTGCATTCATGAGCTAACACGGATTGCATACGAGGTAGAGTATACCCATTGGGGATCAGGTTCGCAATAATATAACCCGGGATTCCACCATCTCCGCTGATGCCTTCGTTCATCGTGAGTGAAGTGCTATTCTTGTCGCCTAATAAAATCGTATATAGATATTCAGAGACTAACAGCTCAATCCCGTGATCTGTAAAGGTGGATAGACTCGTACGAACGGCTTCATGACACTGTTGCCAAAATGCTTTAGACGAGATCGCTGCTAACGATTCGTTAATCTCAGGTGTGATATCTGCGGGAGCGATATTCATAAAGTTATTCATCTTGATCACGTCGAAGCCATTAGGTTCGCTTGATCGAAAAGGAATCTGTTGAATGTTCCATTTGTTCATAAAGGGACCCATCATTCGCTCGCGGTATAACTCCAATTTGTCATCAGGTGCAGCCTTGATGATCTCTTTATAGATTTTATCTGAGCGTAACTCGGTAATCTTCATCATTAATCTCTCCTTTAGGTGAACTTGAGCCCATTATCAAGTATGACCCTACGTAACAGTCAAGGAGAGAATTTGTGATACGTTCAAGTGCATTAATCGATCCGATTCTAAGGTAAGATGTAAAAAAACTTTGGCTGCACTCCAGATATCTATGGAGAAAACAACCAAAGTTTTTGAACGTTTATAATCGCCTCACACACGTTATCCACGTTTCATTAATCCCGAAACCAAATATATGAACAACGCAGCCAATAGAAACGCAGGAACGATGATAGGTTGTGCCAGGTTGCCAATGGACATTGACGTCACTTGTGAACCAACCAGACTGACCGCGCCAACCCCAACAAACAAAGCGACATTCCATAAGGCAAAAGGGAGTAATCTTCTTACCTTACTTCGATACCGCGTAATCATGATGATCATCACCAGTATGAAAAGGACCAGAAACAGCGATTCCGTGATTGACGTCCATCTTCCCAGTTGACTCATTGACTCGATAGCCTGTTCGCTTATGGAACCACCGGAAGTCCACTGTTGTGATTGAGCTATACGATCGGATTCCAAGGAAACATAAATGCCATAAAATAAAATCATTAGTATGAGATACATAAGCATGGCTACGTTTATACGACGTTTATCTGGTTCTTTGTTTAAAATAACGTTCATACATTCACCTCTTAATCTGAATAATGGGTGTTCTCATGAAAACAACATTGAAACCGATCCGACACCAAAAATGGATATCTTTGTAGTATAATCCATTTGGTTCTGGATCGAAACCATGCGCGAAAGAGGAGTGCTATGAAAAAGAAATTTCTTTTGTTACTACTGTTTGTTGTACTCGTTACTTCAGCGGTAATTATATTATGGTTTGATAGGTTGAAATCTTCCGCATTTCAGACGGAAATGGGAAACGACGCCAACTCCGTAGGCTTGCCTAACCAAGCATCATCATTACCCAATATTATTGAAATCATAAATGAAGAAGCAACCCTACAATTATCTCTAAACGACGTCCCAGAGTATAAGCGCCACTTGATGAACGAATGGGACTTCCAAACTGAAATAGATCGTACACAATTGGAGGTATTGAAGGTGCCTTCTTCGGAAACATATTCGATGCTAAAGTATGGCTGTGGAACCAAAGCTTGCTCTACCCTTTTCGTGAAAACTGATGATATAGGGACGCATAGCTTGCCGTTGCCTGAGGGTATTTTACAAGATTATAAACTTTCCTCTGATTATCAGCAGGTGTTGATTCGGTATGCTTATGATGAAGGCGGTCTGGTTAAGAGACAAATCCTTGTTGCCGTGGATCTCAAAAAATTAGAAATCATCCCATATGCATCAACTGATTTGGAAGAAGCATTCATGTTGAAACCGACCTGGCCCATCATCTCTTATGATTGGATAGACAATAACCATTTCACGATTGAAACAGCAGCATTAGAAACAAGCGAATATAACGTACTTAAAGAATGGTTTGATTCCAATGATCGTGAAACGAGGAAGGTAACAATTCGGTTAAATTCATTGGATTAATTTTAGCTATTTAGATGAGAGGGGACATGGATTTGATAAAAGAAATAGCTTCATTGACGTTGTTGAGTGCAGTTCTTTTTGGAGGATGCCAATCAGATTCGTTAGTTTCTGTACAGCAGGAACGGGGTATGTCTCCCAGCAAGCAGGTAACTACGAAGCCGGAACAAGAAACAAATTCAAAATTGAAATTAATCGGATCTTCTGAGGATGAACAAGTAAAACTTTATACAGTTAAAGAAACGGAAGATGCAATTGAAAGAGTAACTATAGATATAAATGGGCGCACAAAAGATTTTGATTGGAGCATCTCTCATTATTCAGGAACGGAGCCGCAGTTATTTTATGCTGATCTTACCGGTGATGGTAAGGAAGAGGCTATAGTAATCATTCAGATTGGCCGAGGGACAGGCTTGAATATCTATGAAATTCATGTCGTTAACTCCGATAACTTATCGGAAATTAAAGTACAGCGTTATGAGGATATTGTTGCTGAGCATATTGAATCGCGTGTATCTAAAAATGATGATGGTACATTAGCGATTACAGTGAATTCACAAGGGCAAGTAGGTAACTTCAATTATGATTTTGATCCAGCACCAGACTACCATCAAGATGAGCTTGCTTTCGGCGGTGTTGTTATTTATACATTGGATAATCACAAAATAAAATTAAGTCTTCCTGGGTCTATTGGTATATCTCCTACATATGTGTGTGACTTCAATATCACGTATACCTTCGATAAAGCCGACAATGAATTTATTGTTGATCAGATTGAAGTTAAACCTTTTAAAAAACGCTTACAAACTTTCAATTCTACCCTACCTTTTCCGAAACGAAGCTGAGATAATGGGAGAGTAAACGGGCATGAATCGTTCCCGTATTGTTCATCATCTACGGCAGAAAAATAAATGCTATATATCCATAGGAGGATTATTAATGAACACTCAACCATTGGAACTGATTCAATCTACTTCAGGCCAAGAGTTGCTTGCCCAAATGTATGGTCAGCAACAACTAGAGGAACAGACAGCACGTTACACGAAGCTCAATGAATCATTCGAACAGTATTTTGGCGTACAAGAGGGCAGCAAATTGTTCAGTGCGGCTGGACGAAGCGAAATTGGCGGCAACCACACGGATCATAATCATGGCAAGGTGCTCGCGGGAAGTATTACGCTGGATACGATAGCGGTGGCTGCGTCAACGACGGATTCGGTAATTACCTTTTATTCAGAAGGCTATGAACAGAAATATGTAATCGATCTCACAGATTTGGCACCGAAGGCTGAGGACGACGGCACTACGGCGTTGATCCGTGGTATGGCTGCGGGATTTGGGCAGTTCGGATACAAAGTGGGCGGCTTCCAGGCGTACATCTCCAGTAACGTGTTCTCGGCGTCCGGGCTGAGCTCGTCGGCATCGTTCGAGATGCTGATTTGTACGATTCTGAATCATTTTTACAATGAGGGCACATTAGATGTGGTGGTCATGTCCAAGATTGGTCAGTATGCGGAGAATCAATATTGGAACAAACCTTCCGGTCTGCTGGATCAGATGGCTTGTGCCTATGGTGGGCTGATTGCGATTGATTTTGAGAATCCGGCCGAGCCTGTAATTGAGCCTGTAAAATGGGATTTCCAACAAAACGGTTACTCCTTGGTCATTGTAAACACAGGTGGGAATCATGCGGATCTGACGGCGGATTACGCTGCAGTACCATATGAGATGAGAGCGGTTGCTAAAGCGTTGGGCAGCGAATATGTCCGAGAAATTACGGGCGAGGCGATTTATGCCAATCTCAAACAGGTACGTGAAGCAGCGGGGGATCGTGCGGTACTGCGTGCGCTGCATTTCTTGGAGGAAAACAATCGGGTGGACGGTCAGGTACAGGCCTTACGGGATGGGCGTTTTGCTGATTTCCTGAATCTGATTACGGCATCCGGGAATTCTTCCTGGAAGTGGCTCCAGAATGTATACCAGAGCGGCTCGGTGAAGGAACAGGAGATTGGTATCGCACTGGCGTTAACTGAAAATTATCTGCAAAAGCTGGGTGATGGCGCTTGCCGTATACACGGCGGTGGATTTGCAGGGGTCATTCTGACGATTCTTCCCAACGAAAAGGTTGAGGAGTATATGTCCTGGATGCACGATATGCTGGATACGCCAATTATTGTGGTTAATGTGCGTGCGCAGGGTGCGGTATGTTTGAACACATTAATCGAAAACGTGGGTTAATCTTGTCGGTGTAACACACTGCGATGTTTAACCTGTATAGGTAGTATTAAACGGTACATTATAGCGGTTCTCCAACTTGACACTGGTCATGGAAGAGGATCGCTTTTTGCTGTCTACATTTAGGAGAGATAGCTCGCTCCGGACTTTTTTTTGAGGGAACGGTCCGTTATTAAAAACTTCAGATCAGGAGTTGGCGAAGATGGTTGTGGAACGTGAACAGTCTTATGTTCATTTCTATATAACATCTCAAACTTTGGAGTCGTTACCGTGTTAATTAAGTAAAGGAGGGAATGCAAAATGACGACAAGCACAGTGGCTGAGCAGGAAGAGGCGCTTTTGTATGACGAGTTGCGACGTGCGCTGGAAGAAGTGGAGGAAGGAAAGCAGCGGTATAAAATGTTGAAGCATATGATCAGGCAACTCAAGTTTGCCAAATGGCGGAAAGAACGATTTCACAGGTTTGATCAATACTTTCAGAATGTAAGGCCGGTAACACTTTGGATCATGTTAGCCACTGGGGGGCTTATGCCAGTAGTGTTGTTCAGCATTTTTATATGGGTATCCTTGTGGGTGGAATGAATCATGGATGATTAGGGTAAATACCCTTTAATGAATAGCATGTTAAAGTGAGGGCAGTGGGTATGGAGGAATCATGTGTACAGTCACTGCCTAATAACTTCATTAGGCCAAAGATGCACTATAATGATTCTACTTCTTTTGGTATAAGTTCACATATATAGGGGGTGAATAATATTTTTAAAAAGCTTAAGTGTTTATCTATGATATCTATACTTCTATTACTTATCCTTGGAGGATGCAATTCTATGCCCAATCAAAACAAAATCATTGAACAGGCCACAGAAATTGGTCAACAGTATTTTATAGATCAATACAATACGGAAGTTGAGTTTACAGATCATAAGTTCATGCCAAAAGATCTTAGTCACAATGTTAGTCTAAGCGGACATGTCAAAGACGACAAAGAAACGGAAATCTCTATTCTTATTGATTATGATACGTTTGAAGTCCAAACAGCCATTGTCCCCAAAGAACTGCTTAAACAAAAGAAAAAATAAATTCTAAACAATATCTTACTTCTTAGTGAGAAATGAATCGATTTATTTAAGAGGTTTGATATGATCAGGCACTGAACCTGTTTTGACTTCATAGGTATCATAATCCACCATAGCGAATACTTCTTGATCTTTGTTGTCTTTCACATATCCCGTCAATGATACCGTATGAGATAAGTCAGCCGGAATGAATTTATGATTTGTGAATTCTACATCAATTCCATAGTTTTCTTTAAAGTAAGTGAGACTTGCTTCTTCGGCTTTTTGTACAATTTCTTTTTGTTCGTTCGAAATACATCCGCTTAATACGATAAAAGCAAAAATGAACCATATAAACAAGAACGCTAATGTAAGGTATTTTCTATTAAGAATATTCACTTCATTACTCCTTGCCGTGCCAATCAAATGTGATGTATTATTTCTTGTCCGTTCCTTCAGGGAGAGAAAGCGTTTCTACCTTCAAAGGATCGTATTTTACAAGTACAAATACTTTTTGGTCATCGTCTCCTTTGACATGCCCATGTATTCCTACAGATTTATCGAGATCAACGGGGGTAAACTTATGCTCAGTAAAATCAACATCTAACCCATAATTATCGAATATGTATTTATGGGCAAACTGCTCTGCATCAGCAAGAATTACTTTCTCTTGAGTAGACATACACCCTCCTAGAATAGTAAAAATTAGTCCCAAGGCTAAAAAGAAAATTAATCTTTTTTTCAAATCAATAGCACCTCGGCTTTCATATGATGGTATAAATATACTATAGACACTTAATTTAAACCAGATTACATATAAGAATAAAAATGCATTGAATTAGGAGACTGGTTATGCAGGATTACATCAGTGATGAACTATATCATAAAATATCGACAATTGCTTACCAAAATGACATTTCTGTGGGTACCGTTATCTCGGAAGATGCTAAATATAAAGATTGGAAAGCAGTTGAACCAGAAGGAGCCACGCTGCATAAAAAATATTCGGGCTTCGATTCAATTATCTTTCGAAATGAAGAAACAAATCAAGTTATCATCGGTTATAGAGGTACTGAACCTGAAGGTATTATTGGAAAAACAGCTGATATTGAGACAGATGCCTTCGATGTCGTAGGTGGCAGAACCAGAAGGCTTGAAGATGCGATAACCGATCCAGAACGTCATAATATATTTAAAAATAGTCCCTTCAAGCTTATGAAGGATAATATGGATTGGGAAAATAATCAGTTTCACCAAGCTGAGGAATTGTATGAGGCGGTGAAGGAGGCGTACCCTGATTCAGACATTTCATTGACGGGTCATTCTCTGGGTGGCGGTTTGGCTCAATATGTAGCTGCTCGTCAGGATGTGTCTGGGATGACGTATAGTGCTCCTAGTGTAACGAATCTCCTGGATGATGTCAGTTTGGCCAAGGTGAATGAGGGTCATTTTGATAACAAAATGGTTAACGTGGTTCATCCCAATGATTCTGTAGGGGCTGGAGGAATAAGTGAATATGACAGGCACGTAGGAAGTACCGTGTATAAAGGTCAGGACTTTGACACCGCTAATGCGATGTATCAGAACTGGAAATTTCAGTTTCAGTTAAAGGTCCCTTTTCAGCCTCTGGGTGCAGGCTCGCCCATGTTAGTTCATGACGTAAGAATAGGTGTGGATCTGGACAAGCTTCATGTTGGTGATATCATGAGATTTTTTGATTCATTCTCGAAGGACGAAGGCAAGGGTTATCATTCCATGGATCAATATGAGTTTGATGAGAATGGAAATCTAAAAGGACCGCTAATAGACCGGAACACTGGTGAAACCATTGATATTTCTCCTAGGTGGACGGCCCATCAGGAAGCATTAGCCACGTTCTCCAATTTGATGTCAGGCATTATTCCTCCGTTGATCGCAGCGGCTACAGGAAATGTTGGTGGAAAGGGCGGGGGCAAGATTCAATTAACAACGGAAGAGTTAGCGCAGGCTGCTAGGGAGATGAGGCTAAGTTTAAGTGGCTTCTCGAATGATACCCAGGCTTCGATTCAGATGTTTCAGACACATATATCTACCAGCGAAAGTCAGTCCTTTACTCCCATCGCCTATAACGCAACAGCAACGCTCCAAGCGATCAATCGTTGGTATCAGGAATCCATCAGCGAAATTGCGGAATATATTGAACGTAAAAGAGAAGATTTTATAATCGCAGACCAACACTAATGCATTTCTACATAGAAGGACTAGCAGGAGGAAATGAGAAATGGGCAGAATATCCGTATCCTTGTCTGATTTGAGAAGGGCTGTTCAGCAATGTGAGCAGTTGCAGCAACGGCTCATGCAGCAGGAACAGAAAATGCGCTCCATTCATGGCCGATTGCAGCAAGATTGGATCGGTACATCCGCAACAGAGCTGACACATAAGATGCAGTCCTTTATGGATGGGGCTTCTGCAAAGCTGACAGAACTTGAAGCCCATAAAGAAGAACTGAAGCGATATATTCGTAAAATGGAGGAAGCGGACAGAGAAGACCGCAGGGATCGCAGCCGGATACAATAATACCTCTTCAAAAGAAAATAGTTAGATAGGAATGAGCCTTCCCATCTAACTATTTTGTTTATACATTGGAGCAGCGTCATCCGAGTAGCTGATACAAATTAATGTGTGGCAGACTTAGCCTTGTTCAAAGTTTGAATCTTCTCTTGCATGTACTGGTGGTAATCGCGAAAACTGCCGATATGATGCAAGGAATCGGAATTTTCGGACTGCATTTTAATTTTTCCATCCTGAGGCAGTTTTTTCATCTCAGCAACCACTTGTTTCGAGCCTTGGATATCTCCGGCCATCTCCTGAATTCGTTGTAACAGCGTTGGGTGCCCTTCGTGTTGCAACATTTCAGCGAGAGGTCTCATTTCCTCCAACTTCTGGGTGGACCGTTCAAGCGTGGTCATTACTTTGTCTTCATCCATGCTCGCATTCAGCGAAACCATGCGATGAATATGATCCTTTTCCATCCGTTCCAACGCTTCCAGGTGGGAAGCCTCCAGCCGTTTGGGATCGCTCCAGCTCTCGGTTTGTACGGTATCCTTTTGCTGCGAAGCGTGGTTCATATTGGCATTGCCACAGCCCCATAACAGAGTCGAGCAAGTTAATACCGTTCCAACGACAATGATGCTTTTTAACCTCATGTTGTCACTCCTTCAATAATTTCCTTATGGGTAGTATGAGCCGTAAATTGGTAATTATGCATGCAAACCAATGGATCAGAATCTCCAACTTTTTAGAATGAGTATTGTTTATAAAGTAAAAGGGTTGCTTGTTACAAAGGGGGAAGCTTATGAAACTGTACACTAACAACATCTGGCGATGGGGCACGACACTGTTGTATCCAATACTTATATTCTTAGTTTGGAGCCGGATGATTCCCCTTCAAATGTGGTATGTATTAGCTATTGTCGTTGTGTTTTGTTTTCTGTGGAGCGGGGTGAAGGAGTTGTTTATCTCTACCGGACTGACCTGGCTGGTTGCCATCCCTTGCTGGTGGTACTTCTTTGAGCTTCCCAAACCATCGTTTGGCGCAGAGAATTTTGCCGCTCATCTGGTGCTGATCGTGCCGCTTTTTATATTTGTGGTGCTGCTGCCACAGACCCTGATTTTGACCACACGCATGCGAATAATGGAGTACTATAGGAAGAATGCTTCGCAATAGAGAAATCCTTAATTCCCGTATACAAAATAATGTAGCATCAACCAAACAATCCCCTTGTCCGTTTCATACGGCAGGGGATTTGTTATGGCTACACTTTCCTACGGAATTTACCCGTATATGGAATGGTAATATGAATGTCCAGCTTCTGAATGGAATCTTCCGTAAGGATCATCTTTGTGCCGTTGTTGGACAGCTTGCGCCACAGGCTTGGATTTTTGCGATAAACCTTCTCCTGAAGTCCATAGATATCGACTCCACGTTTCAGACCTTCTCGATACGTTTGTAAGATTTGATCCCGTAACGTCTTCTCGCTAAATTGGACCATCTCATCATAGGAAATAGGGGTGAGATATTCATACAAGGCGGTCAGGTACTTGGCATCGATGTTGAAATAAACCTCATTCCCACGAATGACAGGCACAATCTTGATGTTGGGCAAGCCGACACTGAGCACACCATAGATGGTTCCTCCGTTTTCAATGATCAATGGCGCACGTCGCATATCTTTGAGTAACCAATGATATCCTGGAAGCTTGCTGTGGGGCAAATATTCGAAATCATCCCCGGTTCTTTCAAAAAAAGCGCCGTCAATGATAAACAGTTCATGATTCTTTTTGTTCTGCGACCAATGATCTTTGTTCATGGCGATGCATGGCAGATAGGTTGTTGTGGATGCATCGTTATGGGTGGAAATGAGTTTGAAACTGAGCACGGGAGGGAACAGCGATTCCTCCTGGAATGACGGAAGGGGGTTATGAAGAATGCTGTCCAGCGGCGACATATTGTATATGGACGTGGCACTCAGAATATTCTCCAATGGATCGCGAGTGCCGTACACCCAGGTGGTATAACGTGATTCCGGGAAGCGTCCCAGCATATCGAACACACCCTTGATGTGATTGCTTGTCAGGACACTTTCGGCCATGACAATGGCCGTCACATGGCCCCAGGCGATATGCAGCTGGGAACTTCGGAACAGTTCGTTTACAGCCAGATTCAATGTTTTCCCCGCTGCATGTCCAACCCATACGGGAGGGGTATCCGCAGATTTGGCTGAACTGTCACTTTTGGCTACACTGGCAAAGTCCATGGTCTGAACATACATGTGGTACAACCCGTCCTTGTAATCGATCCCGATCGCTTTGGCATAGTCCACCTGTTGGATCTCATATGCACTCCAGCATCCGCTGGTCACGAAACAAAGAGAGAGACTTAGCAACCCTAGCAACCATCGGTGCATGAGCCGTTTCATCGATCATTCCCTTCCTTGCGTGGCTCCTGCGTTTCCAGATAGACAGGTCTGCGTTTCATCCATCCTTTCGGAAGTTTGAACAAGGAGGCCAGTGCCTGTTTGAAATTAAGCGGACTGAGCGGCGTCAGATAAGGAATACCGAACGATTTTAGATCGGTCAGATAGATTAGGAACAGGATAATGGACAGAATGAACCCGTATATGCCAAGGGATGCCCCCAATACAAAACAGAAAAAGCGCAGAATCAGAACAGAACTGGTCATGACCTGATTCACAATGGTTGCCCCGGCCACTACGGTAACGGCAATAACGACAATCATGAGCGGGGAAACCATGCCTGCACGGATGGCTGAATCCCCGATAATCAATCCGCCAACAACGGTCAGCGTCTGTCCGATGGCGCTGGGGAGCCTTACCCCTGCCTCTCGGAACAGCTCCATCAGAAGCATAATGAGAAACATTTCCACACCAGACTCCATAGGCAGTCCCATGCGCCCAACCGAGATCGTGGCTACAAGCGGGAAGGGAAGCTGATCCATATGAAATGAAGTCAGCGCAATATAGAAACCAGGCAAGAATACGGTCACTAAAAGCCCGATAAAGCGCAGCATGCGACCCACATTCACCGGAAGAAACGGGAAGCTGGCATCCTCGGGTGATTTGAGAAGCAGAAACAAATTAACGGGTCCGATGATGACGCTGGGATTACCATCCACGATAATGATGAAACGTCCGTTCAGAAGACATTCCGCCGCAAAATCAGGTCTGCCCGTGTAATGGGTTACCGGAAACAATGTGATTTTGGAAGGCGATAACAATTCCTCCAGTTCATTGGCGGTCATAATCCGCTCTATGTCGATTTTGCGCAGCCGATTCTTGACATCATCAATCAGTTCGGGATTGGCAATATCCTTAATATACATCAGGGCGACTTTGGTCACGGAGCGAGAACCGATTAATTCAATATTACAAGCTAATTCGGCTGTACGCAGGCGTGTACGAATTAAGGCAATATTGACTGACAGTCGTTCGATAAAGCCGTCTCGGGACCCACGGATGGATACTTCTGTGCTGGATTCATCCGGCGTCCGGGTAGGAATGTTGGATATATCCATACTCCACATCTTCTGAAGGGAAGGTATGCAGATGAGCATATGTCCCTCAAACACCCGCAGGGACATGAGTTCCGTTCCCAGTGGATTGTTCTGCAAGTCCATGCTTGTCCATTGCAGGGTAATGGACTTCTCGATATCAGATGCACGAACAAAGTGAGTTCTCTCGTACGTTCGCGTCAATTCTGGAAGAATAATATCATATATGGATTTGCTGTCTACCATACCGCTGCAATACACGACGACGATCTGTAAGGGAGACTCCCCAATCATATGACTGCTGATAATCACATCGTCTGAACCTGCAAAAAACGTCGTCAGATTATGCTCATTGATTCGGAATGGTTCAGCCAGAGGGGGGTTCTTCTTTGGTGTGGTTGTGAGCGGCATGAGCGGGAGCCTCCTTGTCTTTTTTGTGTATGAATGCGGCGAGGGTCAACAGGACTGTTACAGTGGATACATAGGCCAGCATCACGGGAAATTGAATATGGTTTACATAATAGTCAACGTAATCAATTCTCCACCACTGTACAGCTATGGCGCACATGATGAAGGTGACGATTAGAACGGCAACGTACCTTTTCATTGGTCTGCGAAAATCGAGCAGATCGACGATAAGATAGATGGAGATAGCCACTCTGGCAAACGAACCGCTTAGCCATTGATAGATGGACAGGAAATCCACGTGCTGTAGCAATTTCCCTATATTCACCAGCTTCCATTGCTCATAGGGGCTATTTCGTTGTTTCGCTGCCTCCTCTGGACCGAACTCTACGATGGCTCCCAGCGTTGGGCCGATTGCCATGATGAGCATGAATAACCCGAGCAGCAGAAGATGCCACCAGCGAATTTTGCTTTTGATATCGTGTTGGAACAGCATCAATATCCAGATTTCCATCAGTCCGGCAAGCGAATAGATCATGCCCCTCAGGACGGGACCGGCACCATATTCCATGATGGGAAACAACTGACCATAGTCCTTGTATTTCATGTTGGCTGACATCACGAAATATCCAAGCAGGATCACGAATGGAAGCAGAAGACTTGAAGTCATGGCAATGGAACGGATACCTTTGGCAGCCGCCCAGGCAGCAACCAGTGCACCCACGCCTGCGAGCACATAGGGTGGGGTGAATTGCAGATAGGTGGATACCGTCCAGTTCGTTGTTTCATATAAGGTATGTGATCCAAGTGAAAGCAGCATGAGTGAGGCAGTAATACGGAAAATCCATGAAGGAATTGCGCCAAATTCCCTTGTGATCCAGTCAGTCAAACGCTGTCCGCGTACCCGCCGGATAATAACGAACATCATACATAGAAATAACAAAAAGAAGGGAGCAGCAGCGACTACCGATAGCCAGCCATCTCTGCCTGCATAATCCAGAATCGCCGGAATGGACAGAACATGGCACACGAGGCCTGCACTTAACAAAATGATGGAAAAGGACAGCCATATCGTGATTTCTCCCTTTTCACGGCTCATGGGAATCCTCCTTTCCGTTCAAGGAAGTTTCCGTTAGGTTGTACAGGAAATGGATTTTCGATTCCTGTTTTATTTTTTTGAACAATAGAAGACGAAACAAGATAGACGGAAGAGACAGAAAGCATTAACATACAGATATAGCAAGTTTAGAAGACAAGCTCCAAACGAAGTATAGAGAAATAGGAGGAAACCTACGATGACAAATACGACGAAGACACCTGGAGAGACGAAAGTTGGCTTTATCGGTACAGGCGTAATGGGCAAAAGCATGGCAGGGCACATCCAGCAGGCAGGCTATCCGCTGCATGTCTATACGCGCACGGCCGCCAAAGCGGAAGCGTTGGTGAAGGAAGGTGCAGTATGGCATGACACACCAGGCAAACTGGCAGCCGAGTGTGATGTCATCATCACGATGGTGGGTTATCCAAAGGATGTTGAGGAGATTTATCTTGGTGAGGATGGTCTCGTGGCGAACGCCAAACCGGGTTCGTATCTGATTGATATGACCACATCCAGTCCGCTGCTGGCTGCACGGATCTATGAAGCCGCGGAAGCGAAAGGACTGCATGCATTGGATGCACCGGTTTCTGGTGGGGATATCGGAGCACGGGATGCCAAGCTGTCCATTATGGTTGGAGGTCGTACGGAGGCTTTTGAAGCGGTTCGTCCTTTGTTCGAGCAAATGGGCACCAATATTGTGCTGCAAGGCAAGGCGGGAGCAGGACAGCATACCAAAATGTGCAACCAGATCGCCATTGCTTCAGGCATGATGGGTGTATGCGAGGCACTCGCTTATGCCAAGACATCCGGTCTGGACGCGGAGAATGTGCTGAAGAGCATCGCTACCGGTGCAGCCGGAAGCTGGTCACTTAGCAATCTCGGTCCGCGCATGATCGCAGGCGATTATGAGCCTGGATTCTATGTGAAACATTTTATCAAAGACATGGGTATCGCTCTCGAATCTGCCAAAGCCATGGGCATGAAGACGCCAGGGCTGGCGCTGGCCGAATCCTTGTATCAGGAAATATCCAGCAATGGTCTGGATGAGAAGGGTACACAGGTGCTTTACACATATTATTTACAGGCTTAATCCTCACAACCAAGACAACAGCGTGTTCTTTTTCTTCAATAGAAAGGAATACGCTGTTTTTTTTAAAAATTCCCCTCTCGTATGCGTCTAAAGTCACAGTATTGGTTAAATATTGGTATATACTTTAGTTGAACAATGGATTTTTGGCCCTCTTCCCTTTATTTTTGCCCCTCTTTATCCGACATAAGGAATAGAAGTATACATAATGGATGTGCGAAACCCATACTACATAGAACGGAGCTTGCCCATGTTCAAAAAAATCCTGTCTCTGTTCAAGTCACAGCCAGAGCTCGCGAACCAGATAACAGCTTCCGCTTCATCTTTACCGTCAACGGCCCCTATTCCCACACGTATGGTCCGCAGTAAACGCAAAACGAAATCGGATGGAGATTGGACCCGTCAGCCAGAGGAACCAAGCACTGCCCAGCAGCTGCATGGTCTTCCGGGTGAATACAAAGTTCTGAACGACTTGCTCGTTGCCAATTCCAAGTCTCGCTCGGGTTACTCATCGATTGACCATGTTGTCATCGGTCCGCGGGGAATCTTCGTGATTGAGACACGAAACCTGACAACAGGTGAGATTCGTGGCGGCCGAAGAGAGGCCAACTGGACAGTCAGCAGCAGCCGAATCAAGATGTACAACCCATTGATGCAGCACCGAGGGCATGTAGAGGCCATTCAGGCACACCTCGGCGATTATAAAAGAGTTCGTCTCGTCTCCATGGTGACCTTCACCAATCGCTGCCGGATCAGTGTTGATCCAGCTGTGCGGTATGTCAATTCGGATGAACTGATTATCTATGATCATGAATTGGTGGAGACCATTCTGCGCAAAACGGAAAGGCTTGAGACCGAAGTCCCCGAAACGTTGTATAAAGAACAGGATATCCAGGCGATCTACAACTTGCTGTCCGCAGTCAATTCCACGGATCCCCAGATTCGGGCTGATCATATGGAGAAGGCCAAAGGCATCAAATAAGAGGAACCTGCAACCTGTTGCATCATCCATGCGCGATGAATTGAAACGAATGATGCAGCACACCAAGCGTACATATCAACATGGTTGTCCTTCATGGATGACCGTGTTTTTTGTTCTCTCCGTAAGTGAGAATAGGAGAGGCAGAAGTGCAGGTGAGCATGCAGGCACATTGTCTTATACACCCAGTATTTAACTTATGATAAAATAAAGACCAGATTCCATAGTGATATATCTATGTTATCCGAAAGGATATTTATGGAATGAACTGTTCATGGATTGAAGTAGAGGTTGATGTAATTCAGGTACATACATAAGATAAGGGGAAGATTATACGATATGAGATGGAATCATAGAATCAAGATGTTCACGGCCATTTTCAGCTTGGTTGCCATATTGACTGCATGTGGCGGTGGGGCGAAGGAAGCAACAACGAAGGAGTCTGCTCAGGATGCTGGCACGGTAGCCACAACGACTACTAGTTCCGACACCTCAACGGCTGACTCGCCGGCAGCAGATACGAATGCAGAAGACTCTGCGGACACCTCCTCAACTTCTGATACAACGGGGTCTTCGTCTGAAGAAGGCAAGATCGGAGTGGACTCTACACTGGAGGAATTGAAGCAGAAGTATGCGGACAAGCTTGGCTATATCCGTGTCCCGCTTAATGATCATCCAGTGCGCAGGGTAAGTGAAGAAGGCTCCAAAAATATTAATATCGCCAACTATAGTGATGCGATAGTGAATATGAACACAGGTATTCCGATTCATTCCGATTCACAGCGTTTGATTGATGATGCCTTTCCTTTTTTCACTACCGTTCAGGCACCAGAAGTGTCCTATGTACCATGGGAAGAAGCAACCAATCTGGAGCGTGCCATGGTGAAGACGTTGTTTATCTCTCGTCAGGCGCTGCTACTCACGGAGGATGCCATGAAGAACAAGGATTACACCAGTCAGTCCTTTACGGACTCGATGGAATTTTTCAAGACGGCAGCGGAGTTCGACTCCATGGCACCTGTCGCGCAGCATACGTATGACATCACATTAACGAAACTTTACGATAAAGCCCGCGATTCGTGGGCCAAACTGGCTGCAATAGATCCGGAACAGGACGAAGCTGCATTTGCCGAGAAGTATAAGGAAGCCAGAACAGAAGCGAATAACGTGATGGGGCTGCTGAACATTTTGCTGTCCACCAATGAAGAAGAACGTTTGGAGCAGACGTACGGCAAATAGTCATCTATGGGAAGTTACTGTTCCGAAAAATGTTCACACCGCCTATCATAGAGCAGGTAGAAACTCTGACTACCGTCGACACGGGGTCAGGGTTTTTCTGTTGTTTTACATAGGGGTATGATATCTTTTTTAAGAATAAAGTGGTGCGGGACAAGGGTGAGGTGCGAAGAGCGATGAGATGGATTCAATTATGTAAACGCTTTAAATTCAGAACAAAACTGATTTTGTTTCTGTCGGCGGCGACTGTATTGATATCAGGCATCACGGGGTTAATTACTTATCGCATACATATTTCGCTGTTTAATGAAGAAGTGAGTCGCCAGTATAGTCTTACCGCAGAACAGGTACTTGCAAGACTCGACTCCAGAGTACATGACATGTATAAAGTGACGGACTACATTACGTTGAACCCGTCTGTGAAAAATGCAATCAAGGCGCAGGCTGCGGGCATTTCCTCCTACGATCAGATGAAGCTGGAGGACGAACTGGATGACCAGTTGTATCAGGTACGTCTCGATGCACCGGAGATCATGGGAATTCGAATCTATGATCTTAAGGGGAACATATTTAATCTCGGTACGTTTGCCGGATCGTTTCAACAGATGGACCCTTCATATTTGGCTGAGATGGTCCATAAGCTGGAAGGGACGGGCGGGGAATATGTATGGAACCGTCTGGATGCAGATGCTTTTCTTCAGGAGGAAAAATCCAACTGGATTCTGGCAGGGCGTTTAATGCGTTCTGTTGATCTGGAAACGTATGGAGTCATGTTAATCCTCTTTAATACCTCTCTGTTTGAATCCTATCTCAAGGACCTGCGTCTTAATGAAGATATTGCTGCGTATTTGTTGGATGCAGATGGGAAACTGGTATATGCGTTTCATAATCAAGATGCGGACCCACCACCGCTTACACAACTAAGCATGGGGGCAACCGAGATTAGGGACGAGCAGGGGACCGCTCATTTGTATACAAAACAAACGTCAGACAAAGCGAAGTTCACGTTGATCAGCAAAGTATCCTTGGCACAGATTCAGCACAAGGGCAAGATTATCGTAAAGGTTGCTGTATTTTCTGCGGCAGCCACGGTTCTGTGTTCGTGGATCATTATTACCATCATCAGCCGTAGGCTGCTGCGTCCTCTGGCCAGTCTGGTTAACGCGATGAAAAGAGTGCGCGACGGACAATTTGATACACGCGTTCGGATTCAGACACAGGATGAGCTGGGTTTCATCGGAGAACGATTCAATGCGATGGCATCACGGATCGATACGTTGATTCATGAAGTCTATGAGCGCGAGTTAAGTGAAAAGCAAGCTGAGCTCAAGGCTATACAGGCCCAGTTGAACCCACATTTTCTGTATAACACATTAAGCATGTTTTTCTGGAAGTTCTATATGCTTGGAGATGAGAAGTCGGCGCGTCTGGTTACGGCCTTGTCCGAGATGCTGCAATATACACTGGAGCCGGTCCAGCGGTTGACTACCCTGCAGGATGAGATGACCCAGATTGACCATTACCTGCAGATTCAGCAGGCCCGGTATCAGGAGGCCTTATCGATCGAGATTTCTGTTCCTCCTGAACTGCTCCGGTGCCAGGTGATTCGGCTGCTGCTGCAACCCATCGTGGAGAATGTGTTTGTTCATGCCTTTGCGGACAAAAGAGACAATCGTCGTCTGGAGATTCGCGGCTTCCGGTACGCGGGAAATGATGCAGAATCGGACATGCTTATCCTGGAGATAGCCGATAACGGATGCGGGATGGCCCCATCCATGATGGATCGTATTTTGGCACCTTTGGCGCACGCTGATGAGGAGCGTCAACACATTGGCATGAGAAGTGTACTCAGACGAATCGAACTGATTCATGGCGAGCCTTATGGTGTGCAGATCGAATCCACTGCTGAAGTGGGAACGCTGGTGCGGCTTCGTTTGCCCTATCAGGTAGAATAGGTTGCTGTATTTGAACAGATAACATGCTGAGAGGAGAATACATCCATTGAATGGACGAATGCTCGTAGTCGATGATGAAGCGATGTTTCGGCAAGGATTGATACATCTGGTTTCCAACAATCCGCTCGGGTGGGAAGTGGTTGGTGAAGCAGCCGACGGAGAAGAAGCGTTGCAAGCCGTAAACAGCTGTACACCGGATCTAATTATTACGGATATCAACATGCCTGTGATGGATGGCTTGGACTTGGCAGAACAGATCCATGATCGTGGTCAGGACATTATGATCATCATTTTGACAGGCTATCGGGAGTTTGAATATGCACAGCGCGCCATCCGTTATGGTGCTATGGAGTTTCTGCTCAAGCCCTTCTCTCTAGATGAGGCCTGTCGTGTTCTGCGCAAAGCACATGAGCGATACTGCCAGCGACAATCCGATAACCGAATAAGGGAGCAGTACAGTCTAGTAGAGAGAGCGGATCGATTGCGTGATGAGTTGGCAGCATTCTTGTTGAACCAGCAGATGCCGCAAATGGCTGCACGGATAGATGAACTATTCAGCAATGCATCCCGGATGCCTCTCCCTGAATGCAAAGCCGAGATTCAGCTGCTCATGAAAGTGATGACCGATCTGTTAGTGCAGCAGTTCCGTGTTCAGCAGTCTGCGAGTGTCGACAAGTTCGGCCCAGATCCGTTGCTCTGGATTCATTCGGTAGCGGAAGTGATGGCCTGGGCACGCTGCAAAAGTGAAGAATGGCTTGGTATGCTGGTGCGGCTTACGCAGGAACAGCAGGATCACGTGGTCACACGGGTCCTTCAGTACATCGAGATGAACTATTCCAGCAATTGCAATCTTCAGGCGGCAGCCGCGCATGTTCACGTGACCCCCAATTATCTCAGTCACCTGTTCAAAAAAGAAACCGGACATGGCTTCAGCCAGTACGTCAGCAAGCGTAGAGTTGATAAGGCGAAGTTGCTGCTGCACAGTACCCGGCAGAGCATGGCGGACATTGCCGAACAGACCGGGTTCGATAACTCCAGTTATTTTACAACCGTGTTCAAACAGATGACCGGGCTGTCGCCCCGCGAATTTCGCAAGCAGCCGAGTCATGAGAGCAAGGGATAAAAGTAGTGCTTACCGAATACAGCCCCACGATGTGGGGTTATTTTGCGTAGAAATTTAAAAAAGGATCGTTAAATATCGAATGTTTACGCTTACATTTTTATCTAAAATACAACTATAGACATCCACAGCAGAGAGGAGTGATGAACATGAAGGGAGAGCTGGCCGCAGGGCCGCCAAGGCTGGAACCGCCTGACAGCGAAGTGAGGCAGAGAATCCGGCAGCAGCGGCTTCGCCGTTTCAAGACGAATATTCCGCTACTATTGATGTTTCTTCCGGTGATTCTGTTTTATCTTATCTTTCGTTATGCGCCGATTGGGGGGCTGGTCATCGCCTTCAAGGATTATAACTTCTATGACGGTCTCTGGAACAGTCCATGGGTGGGTTTTCAACATTTCCAGACCTTGTTCAGCGATCCGCGCACAGTGGAGATCATCCGTAATACTCTATTTCTCAGTCTGCTTAGCATTATCGTGGGTTTTCCCATCCCGATTATTCTGGCGATCATGCTGAATGAAGTGAGAAACATGGCGTTTAAGCGGACCGTGCAGACCGTGGTGTACATGCCGCACTTTTTCTCCTGGGTCATCATCGCGATGATGATCATGACCGTATTTTCATTGGAGAACGGAATCGTGAACCGATGGGTGGAAGCCTGGACGGGAGAGCCGTATCCGTTCATGTACAACAAAGGCTCCTGGATCGCCGTGTTTGTTGGATCGGGAATCTGGAAGGACATGGGCTTTAACGCGATTATTTTTCTGGCGGCACTAACGACCATCGATCCAAGCCAGTACGAAGCTGCACAGATGGATGGGGCGAGCAAGCTGCGACAGATCTGGCACGTAACCCTTCCGGGCATTCGCTCCACCATTATTTTGCTGCTTATTCTGTCGATGGGGCGCGTGATGGAAGTTGGATTTGACCAAGTGTATATGCTTCAGAACTCTAACGTGAACGAGGTTGCCGATGTCATCAGTACGTATATCTATCGCACAGGTCTTCAGGGAGCGCAGTTCAGCCTGACGACGGCCATGGGATTATTCGAATCGCTGGTCGCGTATATTCTCATCTATTGTGCCAACTATATTGCACGTCGATTTAACGAAGGTTTGTGGTAAGGGAGGCGGAGCAGAGTGAGAAAAACACGAGGAGAACAAGTCTTTTATATGATCAATTATGTGTTGTTAACATTGGTCGCCATCAGCTGTATCCTGCCCCTTCTGAATATTGTGGCTTTGTCGTTGAGTGATGCGAGAGCCGTAGTATCCGGTAAAGTAGGGCTATGGCCAGTCGACTTCACCTGGTTTTCCTATCACAGTCTATTGACCGGGACGCCGATCCTGAATGCGTTCTGGAACAGTGTCGAGATTACGTTAATCGGTACGGGGCTGAGTATGGCTGTTACGATTATGGCGGCGTATCCGCTGTCGCGCAGGCATTTTTACCACCGCAGGTTTTTTACGATGGCGATGGTATTCACGATGATTTTTAACGGCGGATTGATTCCGACTTATCTGGTGGTGCAGAACCTTGGGCTGGTGAACAGTTATGGTGCACTTTGGCTGCCAGGTCTGGTAAGTACGTATAACATGTTGATTATGAGATCGTATTTTGAAAATCTGCCAGGGGAAGTGGACGAAGCTGCGCGCATCGATGGATGCGGAGAGCTCGGTTTGTTATTTCGGATCGTGCTTCCTCTGTCCAAACCGTTGCTGGCGACCATTGCTCTGTTCTATGGTGTAGGGTACTGGAATTCATTCATGAGTGTGATGATTTATATCAACGATACCTCCAAATACAACATGACTGTACTGGTTCAGAATATGATCATGTCCAATCTGAACGTGCAGGATTTTACCGATCCGACGATGATTTCGAATCTGACGCCAGAAGGCATTCGGGCAGCGGCCGTAATCGTGATGGTCATTCCCATTTTGGCAGTGTATCCGTTCTTGCAAAAGTACTTTGTTAAAGGGGTCATGCTGGGCTCCATCAAAGGGTAGTGCAGGCTGTAAGCCATTCGCTTATTTCATTTCACATTATATAAGAAAGAGGGTCTGATCTTATGGCGATATCCATCAAGGCATGGATGAAGTCCGGTCTTGTTCTGGGCTCGATCGGCGGAATACTGGCAGGGTGTTCAGGAGGAAGTGGAAGTGAGCGGGCTGAAGGGGAAGGAGGGCGCGGCAATATAACGTCGACGATCTATGATCGGGGCGCCGTACCAAGCGGTATGGGGACGATTGAGGATAACATGTGGTCCAAGTGGATCAATGAGAACGGCCCGGCCAATGTAAAATATACGGCGGTTCCCCGCTGGGAATCCCAGTCCAAATTAAACGTGCTGTTCGCTTCGGGCAGTGCACCGGATGTTATTTTTGAATTCGGAACGCCTATTCGGAATACGTTATTTAATCAAAAACAACTGATGCCGCTGGATGAACTGATCGAGAACTCCAGTGTGGAATATAAAGCGCTGATGGAGAAGTATCCACAGTTAAAGAAGGCCGGGATCAAGAGTGATGGCAAGTTATATGAAGTGGGCCGAATGAATGAGGTATTTCCGCTGACCAGTTTCTTCATCCGTGAAGATTGGCTGGAAAAGCTGAACCTGGAGGTGCCAACGAACGAAGCAGAGATGCTGGCGGTCGCCAAGGCATTCACAGAGAATGACCCGGATGGGAACGGTGCTAATGATACGTATGGAATCGGAGGTTTGCAGTTTGGGGACACTGCCGGATTGTTCCGTTACATGTACAATGCCAATTGGGTGAACGAGGAGGACGGGGAGATCGTGGTCGGCCCCAATCACATGAAGGAAGTGACGGCTTTTAAGCGAGCACTGTTTGAGGCGGGGGTAGTAGACAAGGATTTTCTGACTGACAAAGATGGAGCCAAATCCAAGCAGGATTTCCTGAACGGGAAAATAGGCATGTATGCCGCAATGACGGCTGATTACACCGGATTTGCGGCCAAGGAACTGGATACGCTCATGCAGAATGTGCCTGATGCCAAGCTGAAGGTCATTGCCCTGCCTTCCACATCGGTGGGTCAATATACGATGGTATGGAATAACCCGGTACAGATGACGGCGGTCGTGAATGCCCGTGCCAAAAATCCGGAAGCCGTCATTCAATATATCGATTTTCTGACCAAAACCGAGACAGGCCGAACGGTCAAGAACGGGTTCGAAGGCACTCATTATACGTTGAACGAACAGGGCTGCCCGCGTATATCTGACCAGGAAAAGTACAAACAGGAAATAAGCTGGGCGGGAGATTACGCGATGCTGTACAGCCGCCTGGAGGAAGGCAAATGCGGTTACACCGAAATGCTGTTCAGTGAGGAAATCCCGTCCCAGAAGGAAGGACTTCGTCTCTTCAAGGAAGCGCGGGAAGTATACATGAACGATCTGCCGGTGGGCGAAGGTGTTACCCATTCGGAACATATGCCTCAACTGCCCAAAGAGCTTCAGGTGAAGCTTACCAATGTGACGACAGCCATTAATGATATTTTCACCCGTTCCATTATTAGCGGCAGTAAGTATACGGTTGAGCAGGCTGCTGCAGAAGCGCAGCAAAAGTGGGAGCAGGGTGGTGGCCCGGAAATTGAAACATGGTACAAAGAATGGTGGAGCAAGGAAAAGGACAATGTACTTGTCTGGGATGATTTCTATGAAATCTATGAACAGCAGCAAGCCGATTTCAAAAAGTCGGAGTAAAACAGCTGGAATGAGTTGAGTGTCAACAAACGTATTCGAATTGGAACCTGGGCAGTCTGCCCAGGTTTTTTGTTGCAGATGCATGTTCACTCCAAGTCTATTTCAGGTTAATAATAAGAAGGAAAGAAGATATTAGCGATTTGAAGGTTCAAAATGCGATATAATAAGCGTATTGGATACGTGAAATTTTACATAGAGTTATGGAAAGAGACTAACGGAGCTGGCTGCGTGAACATACCAAATCGTCACGAAAATAAAGCGCTCCGGGCCGGAGGAATGGTTATGATCAAGCTGTTGTACTACTTGAAGAAGTATCGAGTCGCCGCCATCGCAGCACTGGTCATGATGCTGATTGAATTGACGGTTGAATTGGCTCAACCCTATTTAATCTCGAAGATCATTGATAACGGTATCCAGCAAGGAGATCTGTCAGTGGTTTGGCTATGGGGTGGGGTGCTTGTGGGCAGTGCCGTCGTGGCGTTTGCCGCGGGTATTGCGAGTTCTTTTTTTGCGTCACATGCGAGTCTCGGCTTCGGTTACGATCTGCGGGAGAAGCTGTATGATAAAGTGCAAGCGTTCTCTTATGCAGTGTTTAACCGTTTTGCAACATCATCCTTGATTACCCGATTGACCGGGGACGTTACACAGGTGCAGGATACGGTGTTTATGAGTCTGCGATTCATGACGCGTGTGCCTCTGGTGGTGATTGGGAGCATGATTATGGCGGTCGTGGTGAACCCTAAGCTGGGTCTGCTGCTCGTTGTGATGGTGCCTGTGCTGCTGGTGTTTGTCATCTGGATGATCAAAAAGGCAGCGCTGCTGTTCCGCAATGTGCAGCGCAGACTGGATGCCGTCAACGGTGTCATCCAGGAAAATCTGACAGGCATTCGGCTGATCCGTGTCTTCGTCCGGATGGGCCACGAGATTGAACGCTTTGCCGGTTATAGCGGCAAGCTGATGAAAGGCACGATTTCCGCGCTACGCTTGACGGAGACAACGATGCCATTCATGCTGCTCATGATGAATGGTTGTATCATCGCCGTGCTATGGTTTGGACGACGTGACATCACTACCGGAAATGCAACCGTGGGTGAAGTCGTCGCAGTTATTAACTATCTGCTCCGCACCATTGGCGCCATGTCTGCACTGTCCTGGATTCTGGTGACCTTCTCCAGAGCGAGTGCTTCGGCACAGCGGCTTAACGAAGTTTTTGACACGGAGGAAGTTTCGGAATCAGCTCAAACATTGAATACAGGTCGTTCTGCACAAACTGGGAAAGGGAATCCTGTTATCCAGGGTGCAGTTGATTTTCAGGGTGTAGGATTCAGCTATCCGGGCAGTGAAATTACCGTGCTGGAGGATATTACATTCTCAGCTAAACGAGGCGAGCGTATCGCCATCATGGGAGCGACAGGCTCGGGTAAATCCTCACTGGTACAGCTCATTCCAAGGCTCTATACCGAAGATCAAGGCGAGGTTCGTATAGATGGTAATGATGCAGAACGGTTGGACATTTCCACATTGCGCGGAGCTATCGGTTATGTGCCGCAGGAAGTGGTCCTCTTTACCGGATCAGTACGCGATAACATTGCCTGGGGCCGGGAGGACGCAACGCTCGAAGAGATTAAGGAAGCAGCGCGGCGTGCCCAGATTCACGAGACCATTGAGAAGCTGCCGAATGGCTACGATACACAGCTGGGACAGCGGGGAGTTAATCTGTCAGGTGGACAGAAGCAGCGGCTCTCGATTGCTCGTGCATTGATTCGTCGTCCAAGCATCTTGATTCTGGATGACAGTACAAGTGCTCTTGATGTAGCCACGGAAGCAAGGCTGCTGGGTGCACTGGAAGAGTTATCGTGTACAACGTTTATTATCACGCAGAAGATCAGTTCAACCACCTCTGCCGATCTGATTCTGTTGTTGGACGACGGGCGTCTGATTGGACAGGGGAAACATGAGGATCTGATGGATTCATCTGAACTGTATCGCCGAATCTATGAATCACAATACGGGGAGGGTACACCACATGTTCAAAGCATTCATTGAACCTTTCCGTCAGCCCCCACCGCCGATTGATCCCGAGACGCTGAAGGCAGGTGGAGGTCGTAAGCCGAAGGCACGGGCGAAGAACTGGTCCGGTACGTTAGGCCGGATCTGGGCGTATCTGGCCCGTCGCAAGGTCAAGCTGACGATGGTGCTGTTGATGGTATTTGCCAGTTCCGCGCTCGCTTTGCTTGGACCTTATATGGTCGGTGTAGCTGTGGATAAATTCATTGATGGAGAAGCAACGAGTTCCAGCTGGACGACATTTTTATCGGGCCTGTTGGCAGTCTATGTTCTCTTCTCCTTGTCGTCATGGCTTCAAAATATATGGATGATCGAAATTGCACAGGAGACCGTGTTCCGCATGCGGTATGATCTGTTCTCCCATCTGCACAAATTACCGATTCCATTCTTTGGCAAGCGTCAGCAGGGTGAGATCATGAGCCGGGTTACCAACGACATTGAGAATGTCAGTGGTACGCTGAACAGCTCGGCCATCCAGATTTTCTCCAGTGTGTTAACACTGATCGGAACGTTTGGCGTGATGCTCTGGTTAAGTCCGCTGCTGACCTTGCTTACATTTATCGTGGTACCGCTGATGGCTATTGGCATGCGCTGGATTACGCGCAGAACCGGGCCGTTGTTCAAACAACGTCAGCGGAATCTTGGCGAACTCAATGGTTACATTGAGGAAACATTGTCCGGGCAGAAGATTATCAAGGCTTTCTCGCAGGAAGAGCGGGTGATTCGTGGGTTTGAGGAACGAAATACGAAGATTCGGTTGTCCGGTTTCTGGGCGCAGACCATCTCCGGTTTTATTCCAAAGCTGATGAATGGCCTGAACAACCTGAGCTTTGCGATTGTTGCAGGCATCGGCGGAATCTTGGCGATTCAAGGTTCCGTTACAGTTGGGGTGATTATCATCTTCGTAGAATATGCCCGTCAGTTTACCCGTCCGCTCAACGATCTGGCCAACCAGTGGAATACGTTGCTGTCTGCGATTGCCGGGGCAGAGCGCGTGTTCGAGGTGCTGGATGAGGATGAGGAAGCGAAGGATGAAGGCGCAGCAGTATCCCTCGAAAAGGTGGAGGGAGCCGTTCGCTTCGACAAGGTATCCTTTGGATACGATGAAGGACGCAATATTTTGCATGAAATTAACTTTGAAGCCAAGCCGGGCGAGATGATTGCTCTGGTAGGTCCGACCGGGGCAGGGAAAACAACATTGATTCAGCTGTTATCCCGCTTCTATGATCCTACAGCCGGTACGCTAACGGTGGATGGACGTGACATCACGACCATTCGGCGTGAGAATTTGCGCTCACATATGGCATTTGTTCTTCAGGATTCATTCCTGTTCCAGGGTACGATCCGGGAAAATATCCGTTTCGGCCGACTGGATGCGACTGACGAAGAGGTGGAAGCTGCTTCAAGGCTGGCGAATGCCCATTCGTTCATCATACGGATGAAAGACGGGTACGACAAAGTGCTTCAGGCCGACGGAAGTGGCATCAGTCAGGGACAGAAGCAGCTGCTTGCGATTGCCCGGGCAATTCTGGCCGATCCGTCCATCCTTGTATTGGACGAGGCGACGAGCAGTATCGATACCGTCACGGAGATTAAGATCCAGGAAGGGCTGCAGCGCCTGATGCAAGGCCGCACCAGCTTTGTTATCGCTCACAGGCTGAACACGATCCGCCAAGCCGATCGCATTCTTGTGCTGAAGGATGGTCAGCTACTGGAGCAGGGTTCGCATGACGCATTGCTGGAACAAGGCGGCTTCTACAGCGAACTGTATTACAGTCAGCTGCGGAACAAGGCACAATAGAATAAAAAAAGAGCAAGTAACTGAACCTTGAAAGTGTTCGAGTACTTGCTCTTTTTGCTGCTACAAGTGGGACATTCCAGTTTCTTGAGCAACTATCGAAGATAGATTATCTGTTATAACATCCCTCTGAATGACTATTTTGCCTCTCATATTCCGGGTGTCGTAATATTTATGAGCTTCGGCTACACCTTGGCGGGTAAAGGGGAATACGTTGTCTACATGTATATCGAGCTTATTCGTCTGAATCCATTGGGTAAACGCTTCCCAGTCGTTGACATTGGGGCTGATCAAGGCAAACTGGGCATCAATTCCACGGATGGGAGGTTGCTTCGCAATCGCCGGATTTACAAGGGAAATGAACGTCCCATTATTCTTTAATATGCTGTAATTTTTCAGTTCTGTTGCTCCAATTCCCGTGACTTTATCGACAACCGGGTCACGAACCATATCCAGCACGACATCAACAGGACTCAAAGACTCAGCGAAGTCGGTTGTTGTATAATCAATCACTTCGTCGGCACCGAGCTGAAGAACAAATGAATGATTATGGGCCCGAGCCGTGGTGATCACATAAGCGCCGTGTTGTTTGGCTAATTGTATGGCGATGTGTCCTACACCACCTGCACCGGCGTGGATCAGAATACGCTGTCCCGGCTGCAGTTTGCCATAGTGAAATAAGGCTTGCCAGGCCGTCATGCCGGACGCAGAGACCGAAGCAGCTTCTGCATCGGAAAGGGACTGCGTTATCACAGCAAGATCGGATTCTTCCACAGCGACATGTTCAGCGTAACCACCTCCTGTACGAGACACCGCAATAACGCGATCCCCGGTTTGTACACGAGTAACCTTTTTTCCTGTGGCCACGACGATTCCAGTTATATCGACTCCAAGAACATAAGGGAATTGGGTGGGCATGAAATGCCTGAATGTTCCGGTCCTAATCAGTTGATCCGCTGAGGATACTGTGGTCGCCTTCATCTCCACGAGCACTTGTGTATCACTAATATGTGGTATATCGCGCTCTTGCTCCGCAAAAACCTCCGAGCCTCCATAGTTTTCTATCACTACTGCTTTCATCATAGTCCTCCATTCGGTATTGCTGGCTGTCAGTTGATTTGTTCCCAGCCGTTCAATATAATGATCGTACTTATAATGGGATTGGACGACAATTGTTAAAACAATGGAATGTGTATAATATTGAACACAATCTACTGTTTTGTTCAATCTCAGATCCGATAATAAAAGGAGTAAGTATGGACAGAAGAATACAAAAATCACGTGAATCGATTATAGAGGCCTTTATTCAACTGCTGTCCGAAAAAAAATTCGAGCAAATCACGATTAATCAAATTGCAGAGCGAGCCAATGTAAGTCGCGGAACGGTTTATTTGCATTTTATGGACAAGTTTGATTTGTTGGATCAGTGTATAAAATCCCATTTGGTGGAACTGATCGAGAGCAGTCTCTTCTGCGGAGTCACTGGCATATTTCCTTCCAAAGAAGCTCTGCTGCACAGTTTTCGGTATCTGAAAGAACATGCCCTATTCTATGGTGCAGTGTTGACTGATCAAAGTGTCCCGGAATTTCGAACTCGCTTGCAAGCTGCTCTGTTGAGAGGACTGGATAAACAAATCGACATGAGTGGCATCAATCAGGGAAGGAACAAGGAGATTATGCTTCAATTCCTTGCTTCCGCGCTGGCTGGCATGATTGAATGGTGGATTACCTCAGCCGAACCGTACTCCGCAGAAGAATTGGTTGATGAATTATGGATTTTGATGGAACGCAATCAAATGACACCCGTGCCTCACGTATAGGGGAGGGTTGCTGGGGCTTACTGATTGTTGTGTTCGGTTTGATAGATAGTTATCATCCAAAAAAAGAAAGAGCAGGAATAAGGGCGCTGTGGCCCTTATTCCTGCTCTTTTCATGTCATGCCGTTTACTTCGTTACACTGCTCAGTTTGAACGAGCCGTCGGTCAATTTATTTGTATTGGCAAAGTCTACGCCAGGTTTATTCGTTTCCGGGTCAATGATCGCAATCGCGATATCATAGGTTCCGGCAGCAAGACCGGAGACCGGAATAGAATCGGTCAGGGTGTAGGTACCTGTTTTCCACGTGGTCAGATTAACGGTTGTTGTTTTCTTGGCGACCACGGTATTGCCGCTGCGCAGTTGAATTTCAACCGGCCAGGCAAACGGGAAGTGCTGTACGCCTTTATTCTCCACTTTAATCGTTGTTGTAAACGTGGTTCCGCTAATGGTGGCTGGATGCGAAATCTCCTTCACTACAAAGTGGTAACCCATTCGTTTCTTGAGTGCATCGATATTGGCCTGTAATGCATGATTTAGAGGAAGCGAGGCAGGGGAATTCGGTCCCAGCCAGCTTGGTTTGCTAAGCTCCGTTTGACGCAATGTTTCCGTAAATCCGCTACCGGTGGTTAATGCCGCAAGCATGCCGGAAGCTCCCCCGTAAAATTCCCCGCCTGAGATACGTGTCTCCCAGAAGTTCGCATGTGCTGGCTGTTGTTGGCCGATGTCATCCCAATAGCCATTCTGGGTGCCAGTGTACCAGCCCCAATCCGCATCGAAGCTGTCTTTATGTCCAAACACATCGTTGAACATGCCCATGACCATGCCTTTGTTATTGGTTTTGGCGAGGGCGATACTGCGCCGGATCAGAACCTGCATTTTGTCCTCTTTGCCGGCAAAGGCATCGATATAATGCTGAACATACTTGTTCGAGATGTCATTGGTAGGGAAAGCACCTGTGTAATTGGTTTCACCATTTGGTCCGACATAAGGCCAAGTATGGAACTCGCCCCAGTGTCCGAGTGAACCGATCTGGACAAAGGCGACCGGACGATCATTAGTGTTGTACCTTGCGGCAATGGCTTCGATGGCTAATTTGTGCCGTTCTTGCAGGTAGGTGGAGTTGTAGTTGGGAGAGAAGCCCATGTTGTTGCCCGTACCCATGCCTCCGGTTGTATCGTTGTATACGGTTCCAGGTGATTCTCCACGGGCAACCATGTCATTGTAGAGCCAATCTGGAATATCCCTGTGAGCCTGTCCTGTCGGGCTGTCCAGAATGAAACGAAACACCACTTTGACGCCTTTACTTTTCCAGTAGGCAAAATTGTTGGCGGCTTCAATCGCACTAAAATCATATGTGCCCTTGGTGGACTCCAGCTCCTTCCAAGTCACGCCGGCATATACGAGCCTGTGTGGCTGTGCATATGTTGTGCTCTTGGCCGAAGGCGCCCAGCCTTTGAATGGATTGTTGAGTGGGCTGTCCAGCTCAACGGGATTCACGACGGTGTTCCCTGTTTCGCCACCCGATCCAGCCGAGGTCAGAAGGTAAGCGGGCAGTGTTTGTCCAGACGCGGGCAATCTCGATGTATCCGAGCTGTTGTCGATATACCCGACTCGCACTGTGCTGCCTGCACTGATTTGCAGTGTGGCGAGAGGAATAGCGACCTCAATGACGGTGGAGCTGCTGTAGAATTGGGAGCTGGTCAACGTGCTGTTGAAGTTCCAGACCCAGTCGGTTCCGCTACCGCCATAGCGGTATAACCCCGTATTTTCAAGCAGCCACTCCACACCTGTAACTCCCCAGCCCGCAGCCTGGTAACCGGTTGAAGTATTGTTATCGGTGTTGATCCAGAAGTTGCCCATCGTTGTACTCAGACCTGAGCCTTGAATAAGCAGATAGAGGTTGGTTCCATCATTGGTCACTTTGAGCGTCTGGGCAGTGCCACTATTGGTGGTGAGAGCACTAACGCTGCTCCAGTCGCTGACATTGCCATCAATGGTGATGGTTGCAGCAGAGGCTTTGGGTAAGGCTCCCGCAGGCAATAGCAGGGTAATTATGAGGACAAAAGCCAAAAACAATCCAAAGCTCCGCTTGCTTTGATCAAATAATCTTGTCATGGTATACCTCCTGAATAATGGATTTTGAATGATAACTCGTTCTGCCCACACCGATTTCTTTATGAGGGGAGCGTTAGGAGAGTTCAACCCCTTTCTGATCCGCATGAAGTGGCGGAATATTAACGTTTTATGTAAGAGTCATGGTAGTAATCGGAAAATAAACAACTAAAAAGATGTAATTTTGGTTTGCGGCAAATATAAAAAGTGTTTTTAGTTCTTGGATTCCGCGTCTAAATTGCATTATAGGGGATGGATACAGGAGATTCAACAGATTTTTTTCCAGGATTTATTGAGTTTTCTATTGAAAACGAGAGTGTTTCATTGGATTTTGAACATAAGTAATCATTAGTTGAATATAATATTTGCCGCAAATAAAAATGAATTCAAATTAAAGTATATGATAATACAACGAAAATGTAAACGCTTAATTTATGATGAATAAAGAGTTATACTGTTTAGTAGTATATAAAATAAGTTGCAAATATGTTGCCGCAAAATAATTAAAAATTTAGCCAAAATTGATTGACAAGCCATTAAAACTATTTTACTATCGTTACATAGTCACAGTTCTGTTAGATTTCTTGACATCAAGTTGGCTTCATGGCATTTGCCGCAAATTTACGAGCAACGGAGAGTGTAAGCATGGGGAAGATAAAAATGGCTTTTATCGGTGTAGGAGACATGGGGTCACATCATTGCATTGGTTTTGATTTGCTCGAGGATAGTGAGGTTCGTTATATCTGTGATATGAATGAGGCTAATGTGGCACGTACGCTGGCTGAACTCAAGAACAGTAATCCCACCATAGTTAGTGATTATCGTGAACTGCTTGCCAAGGAAGATTTGGATGCGGTAGTCATCAGTGTACCGAACTATTTGCATCGCGAAGTGGCAGTCGCTTTTCTGGAAGCTGGCAAGCATGTATTTCTGGAGAAACCGGTCGCCCATACCATTGAGGACTGTGATGCCATTATAGAAGCTGCGAAAGCCTCAGGACGGGTATTGCAGATCGGATTGGTTTATCGGTATTCGAATCTGTATCGCCGAATGGAGAAGGAATTGGAGAACGGACGTCTTGGTGACGTGAAATTGATGTGGTGCAAGGAATTCCGTGATCCGTTCCCGCCTGCGGATTGGTTCTATGACAAAACCAAGTCTGGGGGAGCGATTGTAGAGAAGGATTGTCATCACTTCGATATTTTCAACTGGATGATCCAGGCGAAGCCTGTCCGCGTGTTTGCCTCTGGAGGCCAGCATGTCATGAAGCAAGGAGAGCCTAATCGGATTCAGAATTCATACAGTCACTATCCGACGAAAGAAATTTCGGATACCTCCATCGTCGACCATGCCTTTATCACCATTGATTATGATAACGGCAGCAAGGCCAATCTGGGGTTGTGCATGTATTTGAAACCGCGCAATTTGATGGGAGAAGGACTTGAGATTGGCTTGATCGGAGAGAATGGCGGTCAGATGGTTGCCCGTAATGACAAGACGATTGATATCGTTGGCGGGCAGGACTGGACGAAGGACCATCTGGAGATTGATGTGACGTCGGATTCCATTATGGGTGGACACACGGGGGGACAGACCCAACGCATTGATTTTCTGAAATGTGTACAGGAAGGCAGACAGCCCTTTGCGAGTGCACAGGTTGGTCGTAACGCATTGCTTATTGCCCTGGCGGCAGAGAAATCCATTTTGGAAGAACGGTACGTCTATTTAGAAGAAATTTCAGGCTGAGGGGTGTCATCATGAACAGGTTGAGAAAATATGACACACTGCTGTTTTTTCTCTTCATTTTGCCATGGATTATCGGATTTATCACCTTTTTCCTATTTCCTTTCGGGACTTCGGTCTTCTACGCCTTTACGGATGCGAGACTTCCGGGAGCGACCAACTTCAACTTTGTCGGCATTGATAATTTTACGCACATGATGGACGATCCGATCTTCTTGAAAAGCTTGATGAACACGATGTTTTTCGTGGTATTCGGTGTTCCGATCGTAACTGCGGGTATGCTGGGTCTGGCGATGCTGCTTAATTTTAATGTGAAAGGTATTGCCTTGTTCCGCACTTTCTTCTATTTACCGACCCTGGTGCCCATTGTGGCAACAGTTATTATCTGGCGGCTGGTGTTCAACTCCGAATTCGGCATCCTGAACGCCGGACTTGGCGCGCTGGGTATAGGCAAAGTGGACTGGATTGGCGGGGAGCACACGATCAAGCCAGTCATCATCATGCTTCAAGTCTGGATCTCGGGCAGCGGGGTTCTGATCTTCCTGGCTGCACTGAAAAATGTACCCAGACATTTGTATGAAGCTGCTGCAATTGACGGTGCAAGCGGGATTCGTCGATTTTTCCAAATTACACTGCCGATGATCAGTCCTTCCATCCTGTTTGTCATCATTATTCAGACGATGTATAACTTTCAGATGTTTACGGAAGCACTGCTGCTATCTAAGGGTGGTCCGAACTACTCTGCTTATACGTTTGTCTACAATATTTACAAGTCGGCCTTTACCGATCTGAAATTCAGCATGGCGATGACGCAGTCGATTTTCCTGTTCGCCGTGATCTCGCTTGTCACCCTGATCCTGATGAAAGTATCAAACCGCTTTGTGTATTACGAGGGAGAACGATAGGAGGAGAGTTACATGAACACCCGAAAAATAGCGGTAAAAGCGTCCCAATATACCATGCTGATTGTAGCATTAATGCTGTTCGCAGGGCCTCTTGTATGGATGCTCTCGACCATGCTGAAAACCAAAGCGGAAACCTACAAGGTACCTCCAACCATCCTGCCAGACACATTCAGCCTGGAAGCCTTTGAACGGTTGTTCGCTGTGCAGCCGATGATGTGGCAGTGGATTCAGAACTCATTTATCATTTCCTTTTTTGTTGCGGCGGGAGCGGTGGTGTCCAGTTCACTTGTCGCTTACGGTTTCTCCCGTTTTGCAACCAAGTATCGGAATATTCTGTTCCCGGTCGTGCTTGTTACCTTAATGATTCCTCCATCCATTATGATGATTCCCTCGTACGTCCTTTTTTCCAAGCTGAACTGGATTGATACCTGGTTGCCTCTCATTGTGCCAGCTTGGCTTGGAGGCGCCTATTATATCTTCCTGTTCCGACAGTTTTTCATGACCATTCCCCAGGAGCTGGACGAGGCTACATATCTCGACGGCGGCAACCGCTGGACGGTATATGCACGAGTCATTATGCCGCTGTCCAAACCCATTATTATGACGACCATTATTTTTGCCTTTGTGAACTCCTGGCTCGATTTTCTGGGTCCGTTCCTGTATATCAAAAACCCAGAAATGTTCACGCTGAGTGTGGGCTTGCAGCTGTTGATTGGTCAGACGAGCCAGGATTTGCCGGCACTCGCTGCGGGTGCATTTATCAGTATTGTACCTATCGGTCTGCTGTATCTGTTTGCACAACGTTATATCGTCGAGGGGGTGGTGCTTACGGGCACCAAAGGGTAGAGTGGCTGCCTGCTTTCCAGTTTTCAGGTGAACAGGACTTATTGATATGACTTAAAGGGGAGCTGTGTATATGAGAGCGAAGAGTAAACGGCTATTCAATGTATGGGCACTTGTACTTGCTACAATGGTGGTGATCAGTGGATGTGGAAATGGGGGATCGTCCGAAAACGCCGACTCTTCTGGTTCCGGCGGTAGCCAGAGTGAACCTGTAACGATCACATACTCCCAGTGGGGGACGGCAGAAGAGCTTCATCGTACACAGGAACTGTTGGATCAGTTCATGAAGGCCAATACCGATATTAAGGTCAAACTCGAAGGTAAGGATTGGGGCAGCTACTGGGATGGATTGACAGCGAATGCAGCAGGTGGCACACTTCCGGACGTGTTCAAAACGAGTTATGCATACGTGGAGAAATACGCCGAGCTGGGCATTTTCAAGGAATTGGACGGCTTGCTCGCGGAAAATCAGTTTGATCTGAACAATGTGGACAAAAGTCTGCTGGGTCTTCACCAATATCAAGGTAAACAAGTATCCTTGCCGATCGATGCCAACGTCATCGTATGGTATTACAACAAAGCGATCTTTGAGAATGAAGCCACGAATCCTCATAAAGCTCCCGTTCCATCGCTTGAGCCAACGTGGGATGAAATTACCGACATTGCAACCAAGCTGACGCTGGATAAGAACGGGAAAAGCGCAGACGAAGCGGGCTTTGATGCCGGTAACATTGTGCAGTGGGGCTTGTCCATTTCACCAGGATCAACGATGGATTGGTTCCTGGAGCCGGAGCTGTGGTCCAACGGTGCGAAGCTGGTGAATGACGATGGTTCCCTTGCGCTTGAGACACCTGAAGCGATGGAAGTGCTGAACTATTTTATCGACTTGACCAAAAATAAAAAGATCAACACCACACCTGCACAGATTGAAGGTTTGGGTGGACAGGTGAACCTTGCCATTACTACATCCAAAGTAGCGATGAATCCGGGTGGCAGCTGGAATACAACCAACTACCAGGAGGCTGGTGTGGATTACGGTATCTCTTATTTGCCGAAATTCAAAACCAACCAAACCGTTGTTCAGCCAGCAGGTCTTGCAATCAGCTCCAATACAAAGCATGAAGAGGCGGCTTACAAGCTGCTGGCTTGGCTAGCAGGTCCGGAAGGACAGACAGAACTGGCGAAGCAGGGATACTCGATTCCGGCGAACAAGGCCGCAGCGGATGCCTATATTGCCACTGTAGGTGAAGATAATAAAATCTTCCTGGATGCGCAGCAGTATGGCATTGTATCTCCCTTTACAACCAAGAAAACCGATCTGGTCTGGACGTATGGTGAGCAATCACTCAAGCTTCCACTTGCCGGAGATGGTGATCTGAACGCAGCGCTTAAGGATTTGGCCTCCAAGATGCAATAAGCAGATAAAGAGGTGGCAATGCTTCATACTTTTTCTTAAAAAGAATTAAAATTGCGGCAGTTATGGGGGACAGCAAGCTCCCTGACTGCCGCTTTTATTTTATAAAAGACTGCGCCCGTGCACCATTTCATTGACTTCTGGTCAGTAGAAATATAGAATTATATTTGCCGCAAATTTGTGTTTGCTGAGATGAAATTGCCCCAATACGAATGGGGTTTAAATACATAGTTAGAGGAAAGGTGGGGACTTCACATGGCAAAATTGAAGGATATTGCAGACCGCGTTGGTGTATCGATCTCTACCGTTTCACGTGTGATGAAGAACGATGTCAATCGATCGGTCAGCGATGAAACCCGCAAAAAAATATGGGACACCGCTGAGGAACTGGGCTACCGTTCACAGCGTCCGGCCAAGAAGAAAAAGGTCCAGCCCAAAACGGCATATGCGATCGGCTGTGTGGTTGCCATTCCCCAGAATAAATACAACAGTCCTTATTTTTCAGTCATTATGGAAGGGATTGAGAAGCAGCTTGCTGAAGCAGGCATGCGTCTGGAATTTGTGTACAGCATCGAAAACGATGGGGATATCGTGCAGCTGCAGTCTCTGGTGAAGGAACATCAGATTGATGGCATGATTGTGGTGGAACGGATTGATCCGGAAGCCTATCGCTGGCTTAAGACCAATGTACGGACTGTTGTGGGTGTGGATATTACGGACCCGGACATTCCGGTCGTCGGTTATGATCGTGAAGAGGCTGCCAGGGAGGCAACGAATCATCTGATTGCCCAAGGGCATCGGATCATTGCCTACATAGGCGGAGCAGAATTCAAGAATGATTTTCTGGAGGAAAAACGGTTTCTTGGTTATCGGCGTGCCATGACGGATGCGGGATTACCTATTGATAATGACTGGGTGATCGACGTGAAATGGGATGTTTCGCTGAGTTATGAATTGACCAAGCAGGCATTTACCAACAATGCGAACAGACCTACAGCCATCTTTGCAGCCAGTGATATGATGGCGATTGCCGCCATGCGTGCTGCAACAGAACAGGGACTCCGTATTCCGGAGGATATCGCCTTTTTTGGGGTAGATAATATTGAAATATCCGAATTCACCTCTCCGCCGTTGTCGACCATTCATGTGCCTAAGCTTGAGATGGGTATGTTCGCGGTTAAACAGCTGCTCGATTATCTGGATCATCAGTATGAAGTGGCTGTCAAAATGATCGTTCCGTACCGCTGTATATTCCGCCAGTCTTCCAATGGCAAAATAGAATAGCGATCAACCAAAGAGTTTCTTTGTCCAGTTTTGGACGAAAGGAACTCTTTGGTTATAAATTAATCGTAGATCACATTTTTCCCTTCTTCACTTAATTTTTTTAAAGATGTAAGCATATGATTTATCTCTTCACCGGAGTGTCTCTCCCATGAAGCTAATTCAGCTACTATTTTTAGAGGTGATTTAGATCTATATGAGCGTGTTGGGTTGCCAGGAAATTTTTTATCAGTTAAGTTAGGATCATTTTCAAAATCTCCTAATGGTTCTACAATGTAGATTCTTTCTTTTGCATTAGTTTTTGCTAATTCAGCACCCCACTTGGCAGCATTTAATGTTGCCGTAAAGTAAATATGGTTAGATTTTTTATCTTGGTAATTGGATAAGTATAGCGGTTCTAATAAATTTCCAATTTTCAGTTCTGCTTTAGTACCATGAAAAAAGGGTCCATTATCTAAGACATTTTTTTGGTCATCCATACTGATACACCTCTTTTTTTTAGATTTGTATTTAGCAGTATAGTGTAGGAATTGCAAAAAAAACAGTCTACAAAAAACATATAAATAACGGTACAATATAAGTAGAGAGAATGATATTGAGCGGAAATTACCTATATAGGCTGAATTAAAGGTTATGGTTTGACATGGGAAAATGAACCCTTTGTCTTAACGTTATTTCAAAAAGCATGGAGCAGACTGCACATTGGCAGGCTGCTCCTTTTTTTATAACATTCTGGACAACTTCCGGTATTCCCGGGGCGAAATGCCTTCATATTTGCGGAACATGCGGCTGAAATAATGAATGTCCGGGTAACCGCTTTGTGCACCCACAGCCTCAATGGAATGATCGGTTTCCCGTAATAGTTTGCGTGCCTCGCTTAGGCGCATGGATTGAATGTATTCGTTGGGCGGCATGCCCGCAATCTGTTTGAACAATTTGGCCATGTGATCCACACTCAGGTTCAATTGTTTGGCGATGCTCGAATTGGTCCACGGGTCGGAAGGGGCGGCCTCAATACGTTTCATGAGTTCGTGCAGCTTCTCTCCGTGTACCGAATCATGGCGTGACGAACTTCGCCAGGATGAACGCAGTAGATGGGTCGATATTTGCAACATCAAGGCTTTACATACCAGTTCATATCCCGGTGGGCGCATCGTAAATTCATGTACCAATTGCTCCATAAGCTGAACGGTAGCTGGAGAAGGGGTATACACCGGGTTGATAGATAGTGGTGTCATGCCCTCTACGCAAGCTTCCACTGCGAATTTATGGTGCAGGACAGTTTCTTCGTTAACAACCATATCTGCCTCGGTTAGAATGGTCAATTCGTTGAAGAAATCAAAATGAATGCCAATGAAACGTGCTTCCGGGCTGGAAACCACCTCATTCTGGTGATAGACCCCGGCAGGCAGCAGGATTAGTTGACCCGCTTTCAAATTATGTTGTTTATCGTTCATATGAGTTGCAGCTTCACCTTGAGAGACGTACAGAAGTTCAAAATCATACAAACGCCGCTTTGCCAGCTTGCCGGGAGGAAGGCTCTGGAACTGAGCATAATGCACGTTGGGAGACCATTCCTTGTAAGTGACGGTTCGTTGCAGAGGATATACCGCTTGTTGGAAAGACATAAATCCCCTCTCCTTTTTCAATGAGATTGGCCTAAATAGATCTATTTAAAACTGAACGGAATTGTGCAAATAATCTCTTTATCTCCTAAATAAATGATCACGTAAAATATTTATAATATATGTATTATCACATGTTCTTACGAGAGAGACAACATCACGGATTAAGCTAAAAAGGAGAGGATTAAGATGCGATCTCTCCCTGTGGAACGGAGCCCGAGTTATTGCTGCGAACCACTTAGGTCAGTTGCACAGAGTGGATTTCCCTCGACTGCGGATTGGGAACGATGTGTTCCAGTGGAACTGGTGGACACGGTAACAGGCAGACCACCTCATCAATCCACAGAAGTTCGTTTTGGCTGGAGTCGCGAATACTTGCATATTCGCTTTGTGTGCCAGGATGATCATGTCGTATCTGATTTCACGGAAAGGGATCAGCCATTGTATGAGCAGGATGTGGTTGAACTGTTCATTGATGAACAGGGCGATGGCAGGAATTATATCGAACTGGAAGTCAGTCCGCACAACGTAATATTTGATGCACTCATTCACAATAACAGCGAAGGTTCCGAATTGAAGGCAGATGTAACCTGGCAGCTGGAGGGTTTGCAAACGGCTGTAGAAGTGGACCGTCAGGGCAATCGGGTGTATTTGATCCATATTCCGGCCAGTAACTTCAAGTCGTCCCTGGCTAAAGGCGTACGCTGGAGGGTCAACGTTTACCGTATTGATGAGAATGTGCAGGGAGATCGGGAGTATCAGGCATGGCAGCCTACGGGGGCTGTAAACTTTCATTTACCTGCCCGATTTGGTTATTTTCAATTGGGATAGCTATACACCGCTGAAGAACAGGTTTTCATATTTTGAAGGAGGGTATTCGGATGAAAAAAGGGATTAACATATGGTCGTTTCCAGGAGATGCCTCTATTGCGGATTGTATTCAGACGGCGAAGCAAGCTGGTTTTGAGGGGATTGAACTATCTCTTAATGGAGAAGGCGAGCTGAGCCTGTCTGCCACGGATCAGGAGGTTCGTGATATTCAGGGACGTCTCGAAGAGGCTGGACTCGAAATCGCGGGACTTGCAACCGGATTGTACTGGGATTACCCGATGACGAGCGCCCGTCCGGAGATTCGCACGAAAGCACTGGATGTGTGTAAAAAACAGCTGGAGCTTGCTGCAGCATTTGGTGTGGATACCATTCTGGTCATTCCGGGCGCGGTTGGTGTGGATTTTATTCCAGACAGCGAAGTGACCGATTATGAAGTTGCCTATGAACGGGCACAAGAAGCCCTTGCGCATCTGCTGCCGTATGCGAAAAGTGCCGGAGTATCGATTGGTATTGAGAACGTATGGAACAAATTTCTGGTGTCACCGCTAGAGCTGCGAACCTTTATTGATTCTTTTAGCTCAGATTATATAGGTTCGTATTTCGATGTGGGCAATGTGGTGCAGAACGGTTACCCGGAGCAGTGGGTTCGCATTCTTGGTCACCGGATTAAGAAGGTACACTTCAAGGATTACCGTCGTCAAGCGGGAGGGCTTCATGGATTTGTTGATTTGCTGGCTGGAGATGTAAATTATCCGGCGGTGATGCAGGCATTACAGGCCATTGGTTACGACAACTACGTGACTGCCGAGATGATTCCGCCTTACACTCATCATTCGAAGCAGATTATATTCAATACATCCAAATCGATGGATGCCATACTTGGACGTTCTCAGGAATAATTGCAGATAACAACATTTATACGAATATAAAACCTATTTTTATTTGGGAGGTAGAAATATGTTAAAAGTGGGATTGATCGGTTTTGGGTTTATGGGACGTATGCATTTTGACAACTATGTACGCCTTGCCTCTGAAGGGGAACCCGTGGAATTGGTAGCCATCTGCGATCTGAGAATAGAGGAACTGAAGAACGGTAAAGCAGCCGGCAATATGGCGACAGAGCAAGAGGTATATGATCTATCACCTTATCGTTTGTATGACAACATCGACGCGATGCTGGAGCAAGAAGAACTGGATATCATTGATATTACGCTGCCCACGCCGCTGCATGCTGAACTAACGTGTTCCATGCTGGAGAAAGGCTATCATGTGCTGTGTGAGAAACCGGTTGCTCGCCATTCGGCGGAAGGCTGGAAGATGGCGCAGACAGCCAAAGCAACCGGGAAAACACTGATGATTGGTCAATGTTTACGCTTCTGGCCAGCCTATGCCTACCTGAAATCCGTAGTAGAAGACGGTCGATATGGAGCGGTAAACGCAGGTTACTTCTTCAGGGGTTCAGGTTTGCCTCAAGAGTGGTTTTTGGATGGCGAGAAAAGCGGTGGTTGCATATTAGATATGCACATCCATGATGCGGATATTATTCACTGGCTGTTTGGCAAACCGGATCAAGTATCCACGCTGGCTCGCAACGTCATTCCAGGAAGCGGCTATGATACCGTGTCCACCAATTATGTATACCCTGACGGAAAAGTACTGAATGCCCAAGCCGACTGGACGCTGGGGGGAGACTACGGTTTCTCAATGACGTATCGCGTTAATTTGGAGCAGGGGAATCTGGTCTTTGAGAATGGTGAGCTGAAAGTAAATCCGAACAATGCTCCTGGTTTCGTCGCTGAGCTGTCACCCGATTCGGGATATTATCACCAACTCAAATATTATATCCAGTCTGTTCAAGCGGGTATGCCTGTATCTGTATGTACACCGGAAAGTGCAACAGGCACGCTTGAGTTAATTGAAGCCGAGATGCGCTCGGCGGATGAGCGTGGGGCATTGGTTTCATTATAATAGAAAGAGCAGAACCTGTGATGCAGGTTCTGCTCTTTGCATTTCTGAAGTAGTACGACTTAGGGTAATGATTTTACTTCTTTCCATTACAGTAATTACTCACACGATCCAACAACCCGCCAGTTATTCGCCTGCTCCACTGTAAGTGGTTGATGTCTGCGAATATAATCCTCCACCAGTGCCGCCATATCCGTGGCGCCTTCGTGAAGTACCCTTTTGCCTGGATACATCGCATAATCGCCGCCACCTGCTGCGCGATAACTGTTCATCACTACAGAGTACGTCGCGTCCATTGCAACAGGTATGCCCTCACGTTCCAGCTTCACCACACGACTTCCCACAGGTTTGGAGATATCCAGCTCATATTCGACGCCCGCCCACATGTCATAATTATAATGCTGTGGTTTCGGCTGCATGTAAGCAGGATTGACGACAACTTCGCCCGAAGCCTCCACTTCAAAGTAACGCGCCGTTTGCTCTAATGCATCCCGAATGTCCTGACCACGAAGCTCCAGCACCGTTAGTGTATTGGGATAGATAAAGTTGGACAACACATCCCGGACGGTAATGAGGGAACCGAACCCACGGGCTTCTTCGCTGAGTAATGCGGTATTGGAGATTTGAGCTCCCGTTGCTTCCATCTGCACCTGATGTACAAAAGCAATGAAGGGATGCGCCGCGAGCCGCAGTGCGGCAGAATCGGTGATGGACAAGTCTCCGGCTACCTCGCCAATCGGCTGGTCCAGCCATGCCTGTGCTTTTGCTTCCAACTCGTCCGTCAGTTTCATAACAGCCGCATCGGGCTGTACATCACTATTTTCATCCAAGAGCAACAAGCGAGCCTGTTTTCCTGCAATCTGCCACTTTCCATTCGATAACCGCTCCAACTGGACAGATACATGACCGGCCCCGTTCCCACTAAACCCAGGCTGGATTACGGTCACTCCATGAATGTCAGCGGTAAGCTGACGATGTTGATGCCCGGTGAGCAGAACGTCAATCCCTGCAATGTCACGACAGATGGCGTACGCCTGATTTTCTCCGGTTAACCGCTCGGCAGGTTCGCCTGTCTCCAGATCACTCTCAAAACCACCATGATAACTGACAACGAGCACATCCGGCTGTTCATGTTCACGAATATAGCCAACCCATGCACGAATAGTCTCCAAAGCATCGAGGAACAGTAAACCTTCTATATTTTTTGGATGCTCCCAGTTCGGAATATAGTGCGTCGTTGCGCCCAGCAAAGCAATTTTAACACCCGAAGACAAGGTTTTGATCAGATAGGGAGGACCGAATGCGGGAATGGCTGCTCCAGTAGGTGCAGTGTGTGGTACCTCATCGTCATGCTTTCCTCCATTAACAATATTTGCGGATAGCCAAGGGAAATGGGAATCTTCAACTGCTTTACGCAGCAAGTCCTGACCGTAGTTGAATTCATGATTGCCCATCACGGCAGCATCATAGCCCAGTTCATTCAGGACATTAATGAAGGGATGCACTTCGTGATCTGAAACAAAGGACGCAGCATACGAGGCCAAAGGGGAACCCTGCAACAGATCACCGTTATCCACGAGCAGCAGTTCGGGTGAACGCTTCCGTTCACGCCGGATCAGCGAAGCTAGCAAAGCAAGTCCGGCTGGACGATATGCATTGGTATTGTAATGTATGGGACGAATGGCCCCATGCAGATCACTGGTTACCATGATGTCGAAGCTTGACGTAGTTGTTATGGATGTCATTTTACAATCTCCTCTAAATATATAAGTTTAAACATATCAAATCACAGGTCATTCTGGCGGCAGAGTACAAGGGAATTCACCATTTCTACTTGTATTATCAACCGTAATGAGGCTATTCTAACAGATCAAAGTCGCTCTGACAGCCTGACAGGAAACTTTACAAAACTCCAAATTTCGTTTCACATCGCGCAAATAATTGACGACTATAGTAGACAAGTAATGAAAAATAGAAACTCTTTGGAGGGTGTTCGCTTGAAGAAGTCTGCTTTATTTTTACCATTGTTGATTTTGGTTCTGTTTCTAAGTGCTTGTGGGTCTAACAGTAGTACAACAGGTTCGGCTAACGGGGCTAATACGAGCTCGAATTCATCCAGTGCTGACACGGCAAAGACAGACAAAGCCGCTGAAGGTTATGTGCCGACTGAGCTGACTGTACAATTCGTTCCATCACAAAATGCAGATACACTCGAAGCTAAAGCAAAACCGCTCGAGAAGCTGCTGGGTGACAAATTGGGTATCCCGGTGAAGGTCAGCGTATCCACAGACTACAACACAATTATTGAAGCAATGGCTTCCAATAAAGTGGACGTAGGTTTCCTGCCTCCGACGGCTTATGTACTTGCCAAAGAAAAAGGCGCAGCTGAAGTTATTCTTCAGGCACAACGTTTTGGTGTAAATGATGAGACTGGCGCTCCTACCGAGCAACTGGCAGATTCGTATAAATCCATGATTATTGTGAAAAAAGATTCGCCGATCCAATCCGTTGAGGATCTGAAAGGCAAAAAAATCGCTTACCAGAACGTAACTTCTTCTGCAGGTTATGTATGGCCGGCAGCCCTGTTGTTGGACAGAGGCATTGACCCTTTAAAAGATGTACAGGCAATCACGGTTAAAGGCCATGACCAAGGCGTGCTGGCAGTGCTGAACGGCGACGTTGATGCCGCAGCGATTTTCCAGGATGCTCGTAATACTGTAGCGAAAGACTACCCGACTGTATTTGAAGATACTCGTGTACTGGCGTTCACTGAGCCAATTCCTAACGATACCATCACAGTACGTACAGACATGAATGCAGATTGGACAGCGAAGATCAAACAAGCGTTCATCGACATCGGTAAAGATCCACAAGGTCACGAAATCATCAAAGAAATCTACACACACGAAGGTTATGTAGAGTCTGATGACAGTAAGTTTGATATCGTTCGTCAATACAACGAAAAAGTAAAAACCGAGTAGTTTTCTATCAAAAGAAAGATCGTTAATGATCGCATTGCATTGATTATCTTTTCATTGGATAACTTCATCGTATTAGCGGGCAGGCCAGTTCAGCGTGACATACGCTGCGCTGGCTTGTCCCATTACAGCGTGACCCTGCGAAATACCATATTAATGAAAGAAGGATTACTGCCATGATTGAGCTTCACAATGTAACGAAAACATACGCTAACGGGACCAAGGGCCTGAATAATATTAATCTGAAATTTAAACAAGGGGAATTCATTGCCGTAGTTGGTTTGTCTGGTGCGGGAAAATCGACGCTTCTGCGTTCCATTAACCGACTTCATGATATCAGTGACGGTGAAATTTTGATTAATGGCAAGTCGATCACGAAAGCTCATGGCAAGTCACTTCGCATGATTCGCCGGGATATCGGCATGATCTTCCAGAGCTTCAACCTCGTGAAACGTTCCAGTGTACTTCGTAACGTGCTTGCTGGACGTGTGGGTTATCATTCCACGATGCGTACCATTCTGGGTCGTTTTCCAAAAGAAGATACAGAACTCGCATTTGGAGCACTGGAACGCGTAAATATCGCAGAAAAAGCCTATTCCCGTGCGGACCAGTTGTCCGGTGGGCAGCAGCAACGGGTGGCGATAGCCCGAGTGCTTGCACAGGAAGCCAAAATCATTCTGGCAGACGAGCCTGTCGCTTCACTCGATCCACTAACAACGAAACAGGTTATGGATGATCTGAAACGCATTAACCAGGATCTCGGCATTACAACCATCGTTAACCTTCACTTTATCGACCTTGCCAGAGAGTATGCGACCCGTATTGTGGGATTGCGTGCAGGCGAAGTGGTGTTTGATGGTCCGGTATCTGAGGCAACGGATGAGCGTTTTGCCGAAATTTATGGCAGACCTATTCTGGCAGACGAGCTGCTGGATAAACAGGCTGTACAGGAACAGCGGGGAGAAGTTCTGGTATGAAGCAACCCGTAAACGTATCGATGGATGGATCATTGCAGAATGAATCAGGAAAGGGAAAGCGTCCTGGCACAGGTTCAGGTTCGGTTGTCCACCGTCCCAAACCACCGGGGCGTACCAAACATCTGCTCACGCTTGTCATCATTCTGCTGCTTTTGTGGGCAAGTGCGAGACAGACCGATGCCAGCTTCAGTGAGCTGTTTGAAGGTTTACCCAACATGCTGGATTTGCTGCGTGAGATGTTCCCGCCGCGGTGGAGTTACTTTGACAACATCGTTCAGGGCATGCTGGAGACGATCCGTATGGCTCTCATCGGTACAACGATCGGTGCGATCATCGCAATTCCAGTCTCGATCATCTGTGCAGGCAACTTAATGCCTAGCCGTTGGATCTACTATCCAGCCCGCTTTGTGCTGAATCTGATCCGTACCGTGCCTGACCTGCTGCTGGCGGCGCTGTTTGTTGCTGTGTTTGGACTGGGGCCGATTCCTGGTATATTGGCACTCGCCGTCTTCTCGGTGGGACTGATTGCCAAGCTGACCTACGAAACGCTGGAAACGATTGATCAGGGCCCGTTAGAAGCGATGACGGCTGTCGGCATGAACCGCATTCAACTGATTATTTATGGCGTGGTGCCACAACTGGCCGCCCAGTTTACTTCCTATGTACTGTATGCCTTTGAGATTAATGTACGTGCCGCTGCGATTCTCGGATTGGTGGGTGCAGGGGGCATCGGACTGTATTATGAAGCAACACTTGGATTCCTGGAATATGACAAAACGAGTGTAATCATTCTGTTTACCCTTGTCATTGTTCTGATCATTGATTATGTAAGTACTAAGCTGCGGGAGAAATTGTTATGATGAAAAATGAAACAAGCGTAATCCGGCGCAAACCACGGAAGAACCCGCTTCGCTGGGTCATTGTAATCTTGCTTATACTTGTGTACGCTTGGGCACTTGCCGGTGTACCGTTTACCGGTTTGAAGGAAACGGCTGGTCAGATCATGAAGGCAATTGTCGCCGGGATTTTCTCCCCGGATTGGGATTTTGTTTATCTGCCTGAGGGTGAAGATTTGCTGCGAGGATTGCTGGATACGCTGGCGATCTCCGTGCTGGGTACCGTCATCTCCGCTGTACTGTGTATCCCGTTTGCGTTCTGGTCTGCCCGAAATATGAGCAGCTTCCGTCCTGTATCGGGTACGGGCAAAATGGTGCTCAGCTTTATCCGTACGTTCCCGGAGATTATTATGGCTTTGCTGTTTATCAAGGCGGTGGGTCCGGGTTCCTTCGCGGGTGTACTCGCCCTTGGACTTCATTCCATCGGGATGCTAGGTAAACTGTTCGCTGATGAAGTGGAAAATATTGATTATGGTCCTTCTGAAGCGTTGCTCGCTTCTGGGGCGACTCGTATGCAGCAGCTGTGGTTTGCTGTACTGCCACAGGTTTTGCCTGGATTCCTTAACTACACGTTGTATCGGTTCGAGATTAATGTGCGTTCCGCAACCATTCTGGGGGTTATCGGGGCAGGGGGGATCGGTACACCGCTGATCTTTGCACTCAGCACTCGGAACTGGCCGCGAGTAGGGATTATCTTGCTGGGTATTATCGTGATGATCACGATCATTGATCTCATCTCGGGATACATTCGCAAGAAGCTGGTATAGAGACTAAAATATATTGAATTATGGATACCAAAGGACTATTCAGTGCCAAGATACATGGCATGAATAGTCTTTTTTAAAATTTTATTTTGGATGAGGGTGATTCTTCAAATTCAGTCAAGCGATATTATGATGGTGGAGATTGGCTTCTGAAAATATTAAATACCAAGCCGGATTATGTTGGCGAATGGTAGACGATTTTCTAAGGAACACAGGACGTCTTATTTCACCTTCAAGTACTCTTTTTGAAAACTAAGGAACATCAGACACGTTATTTCTTTAAATCACTGACAAAAACGCTGCAATCGGCTGTTTATTCTGGTATAGCGCGTCTCAGGTTCCTTAGATTTTTGTGGTCACTTCAAATCCTTGAATAAGACGCTTCAGATTCGTTAGCGCTAGCGCTTGCTTGCTACAAATACGTTCAGGTCCGATTCATCTTTCAGTGGGTTTGAAAGATCTGCACTGCACTAGGTAATGAAGGTATCTCACCGCAGAGAAATAAAATTACAACGATGTATTACTACTATGGTGCTAATTTATTATTCACTTATTAGTACATGATACCGATATTTTAACGAAAGGAGGTTTACATGATTTTACGGATTGTTTTTCTTATTGTGGTGGGGATATTGAGTGTTTGCGGGGGAGTGATTTTTCTGAATTATTCTATTGTGCTTATGTTAACTGCGGGAGAAGGATTTATTATTTTTGACGGACCAGCAAAAGGAAAGACCATTTTGAATATGTCATTAACGCTTCTGCCGTTTGTTTTCGCCGTGTATTTTCTCAACAGGAAAAAACAATATGTAATTATGAATACAATCATATATCCTTTTATCTTATCGTTTTTTCGTGGATTTATTTGGTTAGTTAGTTAGTTAGTTTGGAGCAAGATAAGGGTGTTATAGAAACGTACATAAACACGGCTGGGATCATCAAATGTAAACTTCATTACACGCGCGCGCCATTTCATGTTTATCTGAGTGGCTACTTGAGTATTTAAAATCAAAGTGAGATTCCTTAACTGCCCTGACGAACCTTGATTACATTGGTCCTGTTACATCTGAACTTGTGATGTAATCAAAAAACCGAAACTACGCAGCCCCTTAGATCAGGCTGTGTGAGTTTCGGTTTTCTTCATTTTTCTTAGCTTGCTGCTGGCAAAGATACAGCGGATTTCGTTACTTGTACCGTAATCGTTTCAGTGCTTGTCACACCCGCTGCATTGATCAGCTCGGCGCGATACGTGTACGTTCCATTCGCGTGACCAGATACATCTGTCACAGCGCTTTGTGCATTAGGTGTTACTGCGTTCAGTGCTTTGGTATCGATCAGTTGACCATTCTCATAGAGACGGTATTCTGATGCATTTGTTCCCCACCACAGATTCATCGTCACTTTGTAGTTGCCATCCCCATCCCAATTGTCTTGGGAGAGAACTGCTTTGCCAGGGGCAGCATTCGCAACTTGTACCGTGAGTACTTCACTTCGAGTTGTCCCCTTAGAGTTCGTCAGCTCAGCTACATAGGTGTAAGTACCGTTAGCTTTGCCATTAATCGTAGTTTGGGCCGATTGCGCCGCTGGTGTAGCGTCTGTCAGCTTTTGTGTGTCAATCAGCACGCCATCTTCATACAGTTTATAGCTTGTGCCATTGTCACCCCACCAGAGGTTCATAGTAACAGTATAAGATCCTTCAGACAGACCGTTGCTGTAACCATTGTTGGATGTAAGCGCCGGTTTACCTGGTGCCCCAACAGCTGGCGTAGAAGGTCCTTCTTCGCCGCCTTCTTCAACTTTTACGAAATCGTTCAAGCTTCTAGGCTTCAGTTGAAATACATCTTTGAAAATAGCGGCAACACCTGTCACGCTGATTTTATCGCCTGCTGCATAAGGGAAGATCGTTTGCGTTACACCTGTGCGTGTATCGACACGTACATGCGTGCTTGTTCCGTCCGCTGCAACCGCATCGAATTCAAACGAACCTATCGGTGTTGCACTAATGATGTTCTGAACAGTTACTTCTTTCAATTGAACGAGTTGACCCTGGTTTGCAGCCGTTACTGCTGGAACCTCGATGGCAGCAGGGATGGAGGCTGTACCTGTTTTCTCGATCGCTACGATATCCGTAAGCTCAAATTCACTGTTGTACAGCGCCGTTGCTGCAGTTACTTTAACCACATCTCCAGCGTGGAAGCCGCCAGTACTTTGGAAAACATAAAGGCCGCCGGTTGTGTCTTGAAGATAGAAGGATTGTCCACCAAAAGCACCTGGCTCTGTAGTAACTACACCCTCAACCGTAACCGTTGAACCAGCTGCTTTGGTGCGTGCATCAGCAATGCTGATTGTTGCCGGGATTGGTCCTTCTTCTTCCGGAAGCTGCTCAGCCGGAACATTGCCGACTGTAACTGCAGTCGTGATCAGGTTGCTGCCGTTCAGACGCAGACGCAGGCTGGCAGCGCCCGTTGTACCTGATTTAATGCGGACATTCAGGTCCTTGATTGCGCGACCTTTGCTGTCGGAAGTTACGCTAAAGTTGGAGCTATAACCGTACGAAGTCGGCCATGTACCACCTTCATTCTGAATCATGGCGACCTGTGTTCCACCAGTCAGATAAATCCCTGCACTGTAACCGGAAACGGTTGTGTTAGCAGGCATGTTCTCTACAACCACACGGATCTGGAAATCCTCCGCATTTGGCAGGGTTTCCTGCTTCACGAAGCTGTAGGAAGCGTTCGCGCTTGAAGCTGGTCCACCATAAGAACCTGCTTTGAACGTGGAACGATCATACCACTTGTATCCTGCAGCTGGTGCGGCCCAAGGTTCAGCCTGTGGTTCTGTGGAAGCAGCAGGTTGTTCGAACGGAAGTAATGCTGTTGCATTATCCAGTTGAAGTCCGTTCACTTGAGTCAAGCTAGTGTAATTTTCTTGATTAGCAAGCCAGTTAACCGTATTGACCAGCAATTTGCCGTCATCAACTTCTTTGAAGCCGTCATACGTTGTTTTGCGAGCGCCAGTCTCTTCGCGCAGATACTTCGGTGAAGCATCTTCAACCGGAGAGGAATCCCCGATAAACGCTGCTTTACCTGCACCCAGCTTGGATACGGCTACGTAAGGACCTTCCTCAACTCCACCTCCATTGTATACGCCTTGGTCAACAGCGTTTGGCCAAGCTGCATTCGTTTTCGGCAGGTATACAATACCTTTAGCCTTTGTCGGATCGGTGATCGCAAGTGTAGAACCTGCGTGCATGGCTACAGCAGATACACCTTCCGTAATGCCAAATGCCTGTCCAGCAGGCACAATGTTAGTGGCGTTAATATCGCCTAATGCGTTGTAACGGAAGCGTACTCCGAAATTATCGGATAGCCAGTCCGTGCTGGTTACATTTTGCATAGCTTCAGAGTTACGCTCCTCTGTGCTCATGCCTTTGGCTGGATCATCGAATGCGCCACGACGATAGCCGTTGATCGCTTCAGAACCGTCCCAGCGGTTTTTGTTACGGTCAGCATTGTAGTGATCTCCAATGAAGAAGATGCTGCCGCCTTTTTCTACATACTCTTTCAAGGCAGCCTGTTCTGTCGTTTTGAAGGGAACATTGGGTTCAGCAATGACAAACACGTTATATTCTTTCAGATCGTCATAGGTAAAAGGAGTCGTCTTGCGCAGTTCCTTTACATCATATCCATCGTTCGCAAGTGCATTGCCGAAGTCAGAGAAGCCTCCGTCAATGACCCAGTCAGCCGCTCCGGCTGTCTGTGCATGAGTATTGTCGAACAATACTTTTTTGCCTGCATTTCCATTAACAACCTTTGCCTGAATGAACGGTGCAGGGTCTGTTGCCCATTCGGCTTGAACCGTTGCATCTCCATTCCACAATCCGATCTGAAGCGGCAATGCCATGGACAATGCCAGGAGTGATTTTACCCATACTCCTCGCATACGTGTCAATTTACCCAACCAAATCCCTCCCAAATATTAGTTAAAACATGAGTTCGTCCATATTCTAACACACCAAAATCTCACATAGTCATAACAATTTGTAAAAACGAACTCGACTTTTGTAAAAATGAGTCCTTTGTCATGCTCCATAGAACAAATTTTGATACTTTCTAACATCAGATGTTGATTTCACGTCATTTCTGCTCATGAAAAAAGCCATCTCTTATGAGATGACTTTGGCCCGAATACGATTGACGGCATGGAATACCGAGGATTTGATCATACCTTCACTGCGGTTAACGAGCTGTGCGGTTTCCTTGATGCTGTATCCGTGAATCACGCGTAATTCAAGAATTTTGCGATGCTCTGTATTGTTGATGATCGACACAAGGTCGTTAACACCTTCGGAGATTTCCAACTCGGATGTATCACAGTGATAGGTCTGCATCTCCAACTTACTGTCCCGCTTCAGTGTACGGGTTCGCTTGCGGAATGTATCCATGGCAAGGTTACGGGCAATTCTTTTGAGATAGTAGAGAAGTCGTTCTTCCGGAATATCTGCCGATACATTCATCATTCGAATGAAGCACTCCTGCGTGAGATCCTCTGCATCCTGTGGATTTTTGACGATCTGAGATAGATACCGTGTCACTTCTGATTTATAGTTTACATAAGCATCATGAATGGTTGTATTGTTCACGTGATGTTTTCCCCTTTGGATACCGATCTGGCCTTTTCCGGTCTGGTTTGTTCTCTATGTTCCATAGTATATCGGGATGATGTTTCCAAAGACGCCAGACTTGTATCCGAGTTGTAACATTTTCCGCGAACCTCTGTTCAATCATGGAGCAGAGATACAAAATATAAGGCAGATGAAATTCATAGAGCAGGGAGATTAAGATTCATCATGAGACCGAAACAGATTTTGATTATTGAGGACGAAGAGTCCATTCGCGACATCCTGTCCTATTCTTTGCGCAAGGAAGGATTTGAGATGACCGAAGCAGCAACAGGCAGAGAGGGCCTCGATCTGCTCAGAGAGTCCAGACCAGACTTGATCCTGCTCGACCTGATGCTGCCCGATATGAGCGGGTTCGATGTATGCAGACAGCTTTCCGTGAATTCGAAGATTCCTGTGATTATGATTACGGCGAAGTCCGATATGCTGGACAAGGTGCTCGGCATGGAGCTGGGGGCGGACGATTATATTACCAAGCCATTCGACATTCGTGAGGTGGTTGTGCGCATTCGGGCCATTTTCCGCCGGATTGATCTAATTAGCGAGACGCTGGAGAATCAGTCTTATGAAGTGGTACGGCTTGGCAGACATATTGAGATCCGCAAGGATGAGCGTGAAGTCTGGAAAGATGGGGAACGCGCTGGACTGACCAATAAGGAGTATGATCTGCTGTTATATTTGGTCAACCACCACCGCAAGGTACATACAAGGTCTGAGTTGCTGGATAAAGTGTGGGGATTTGATTTTCCCGGCGATACACGGACGGTAGACATTCATATTCAGCGCATCCGCAAGAAGCTGGATAGTGGGGAGCAGGGGATCTCACTTATCGAGACGGTCTTCGGCGTAGGGTACAAACTGAATATTCAGGTGCATACATGAAGTGGACGATCCAGTTCAAGATGGTCGTTCTTTTCTCGGTCATCGTATTTATCGGTTTTTCGGCCTTGCTCATTATTTCGAATAAAGTGGGTGAGGAGAACATGTACAGGGAAGTGCAGGAGGACATGGTGCAATCCAAAAAAAATCTGGATATCGCGCTCAATCAATACTTCCTGATTCATAATAAACGGATTAGTGAGGACTCCCTGGGAACAGGGAATCGGGAACTCGCAGAACAGATCGGATCCGCGGTAGGTGGCAAGGTCATGGTCTATCGGTCAGATGGAACCCCGTTTAGTACCGTGGGTGCGGAGGGGAAGCTGGGTGCCGCTCAAACCTCTGATCTACAGGCTGCAATGAAATCAAAGATCGCCTATACAACCGTGGTGGACAAAGGCAGAGTAACAGGGAATCTGTCCTTCCCAGTGCTGTCGGAGGGGAGCATCCTTGGCATTATCCAGCTGGAAAGGGATTATACGGATCTGTTCAAACGGCATCTGCGCTTTCAGAACACTATCAAGGGCTTTGCAGCCGTCATTTTTGTGTTTGTTTTCATTGGCTCTGTCTTTATTTCACGCCAGATTACGAAGCCGATTCGTGTGCTGACGAAACGTTCAGCCGAAGTAGCACAAGGCAGCCTGAATGCAGACATCCACATCTCAACGAAGGATGAGATTGGAGAGCTGGCTTCCAGCTTTACGGTCATGATTGCTCGGGTAAAGGAGCAGATTGATGTGATTGAGAGAGAACGGGATGAGGTCAAGCATTTGCAGGCACGCAACAAGGTTTTTTTTGACAATGTGACCCACGAATTAAAGACACCACTGACCACGATACTGGGGTATGCCCAGATTCTGCGGGATAATGGATTTACGGATCAAGCGTTCTTCGATAAAGGGTTGAAATATATTATCAATGAGAGTCAACGCCTCAACGTCATGGTTGCGGATATCCTGGAAGTGACCGTATCGTCCACACCGATTCAAACCTATCGCTTTGAACGGGTAAATGTATCGAATATTATTCGGGAAGCCTGCGAAGACATGTCCATCAAGGCGGGCAAGTACAATATTGGCATTCGCTATGAGCTGGAAGAAATGCTGTATGTTCAGGGAGACTGGAATAAGCTCAAGGAAGTTTTTTTGAATGTACTGGATAACTCGGTCAAATACGGGAATGTGAATTCCATCATTCAGGTCCAGTCGTTTCGGCTGGGGGATTCAGTAGCCATACTGATTCGTGATGAAGGAGAAGGCATTCCGGAGGAAGCGCTGAAGCATGTATTTGAACCATTTTACCGGGATAACGGGATGAACAGGACAGAGAAGGGAAGCGCGGGGCTAGGCTTGTCAATTGTGAAAAACACGGTGGAGCAGCATGGGGGAACGGTGGAAATGAAGAGTATATTGAACAAGGGAACACAGGTGAATATCAGTCTGCCTGGAGAATCGGTCGTATGAAGAAACGAGGATTTTGGAGCAGACATCGCGATATGCTTATGTTATCCGGTTTGCTGATTGTATTTGTCGGAGGTATCTTTGGCATTGGTAGCCTGTTCAGCATTGGACATGGGAAGCCCAGAACCGTCATTCTGCCGGATAAACAGTTCAACAGCCGCCTGGCACCACCGCCAAGCAGCACAATTCAGATTGAGTCGGCTACCAAGCTGCCCAATGACTTTGCCATTTATGATTTTGAGGTAGCTGATCCCAACACGGTGATATTGAATCGGCCGGATCGTTCCTATACCGGGATCAAGCTGTCACAGCTGCATATGGATGATAATCTATTGAAGGACATCGCCACGAATACAGAGTATGGCATTACCCTGAGTCCGGATCAGAGCAAGCTGATTTATTCACAGTACCGATCCACTCAGGCGCAGAAGACAACCTATGAATATGACTTGAAAACAGGAGAACATCACAAGCTGAAGAATGACAACTCCTATTCACGCGTCTTTGTAGGCAATGAATCCTACATCGGATATGATGATCTGGTGTTCAACATGGTGGAGCTGAATACGGGAAAGAAACATGAATTGTACAGTTATGATGAGTTAGTTGCCAAGGTCGCACAGACGAGCAACATTTCAAGTCCGGATGATACCCTGATTATGCTCGATTCATATGAGATCAGCCGGGATCTATCTCGGGTGTATGTGCTGGTCAAACTGAAAGAAAATTACGCCGTCTATAGCTTCTCTCTGAACGACAAAAATGATATCACTGCATACACTCCTGCCCAGGATATACAGCAGTTTAAAGTTTTGAAGAATGGGGACATGCTGATTCAGGGCATGATCAACAACGAACAGGGATTGTACAGATATCGAGCGGATACCAAGAAGTTTGAGCTGCTGGTCAAAGGGCCCATCTGGAGCTTCGATCTGGATGAGGAGGAGTCCCGCATTGCTTATTTTTTGACACTCGAAGGACAGAAGAATGAGATGCACATTGCCTATCTGAATGACCGCAAGCTGGGGTCCGATACAGTTATCTACCGGAATATCGATTACTTTATCAAGTTGAAATGGAATGACAGCAATCTCTTTGTTGTCGGGAGCTCTATGGAAAAAAGCGAGTTATACCGGTTTAGCTTCCGAGCTTGGTAAAGATGTGAATATGGAATGCTCAGAAATTAGGCCCTATGGAATGAAGTCGCTATGTTAAGGACTGAACCCATAGGGCCTTTTTGTGATTTGAACATGTTGCATAAATCCAAAGAAGGCCTTTCAATCCTAAAGCAGCTAAAGTCTGATTTTACAAATTGGATACAAGTCCAGATTGGACCGATACATCTGATGGCTATAATTACCTCTATTACATCGATGAGAGAGGAAGCCGGATTCATGCTGCGAGTTGAACAGGTGTCACACACATTCCGCAATGCACAGGGGACTGTTCCCGTATTGCAGGACATTAACATATCCGTGGGCAAGGGAGAGATGGTTGCACTGCTGGGAAGCTCCGGTTCAGGCAAGTCGACGTTATTGCATCTGATGGCAGGTCTGATGAAGCCGGACACAGGCAAGATCCTCATTGCAGATCAGGATATTGTACGTATGAGTGAGAACCGACTGGCGGAATTCCGCCGGACACATATTGGCTTTATTTTTCAAGCGTATGAGCTGCTGGCGAACCTGACGATTCGGGAAAATGTGGAGCTGCCGCTCGTATTTCAGGGCATTCGCCCATCACGGCGTAAGCAAAAGGCGATGCACCTGCTGGAACAGGTAGGCCTTGTCGGCAAGTCCGAATTATTCCCTTCCCAGCTATCAGGAGGGCAGCAGCAGCGCGTCAGCATTGCGCGTTCACTGATTACGGAGCCATCCGTCATATTCGCGGACGAGCCTACCGGGAACCTGGATACCCGAACGGAGGAAGAGATTATTTCCATTTTGCAACAGCTGAATCGGGAGATGCATACAACATTCGTTATTGTCACACATGAGGCTGAAGTGGCGGAGCAGATGCAGGTTGTCATTACATTGCAGGACGGATGCTTGGTGGAGAGTGGCCAGTCCAAGGCAGTAGAGCAAGGAGAGCGGTTGTGAGAGTTCTGGATGTGTTGCGAATGTCATGGGGACAGATTGTACGCCGGAAGGTGGTAACTCTACTGTGCATGATTGGCCTGTCCATCGGCTGTGCGGCCATGATTATTGCATTAAGCGTGGGGCAGTCGGTACAGGTCTATGGTGAGAAAACGTTAAATGAGAATTACAAAATGGATGAGATTACGGTATCTCCCAATGAGGGAATCGGTTCGGGCGGAAGCAATGGGCAGACGTCCACCTTCGAACGCGGAGCATTGACGGCTCGAAAAATCGATATTATTGCCAGCCTTCCGCATGTTGTCGCCGTTGCTCCGATGCTGAAGCTGGATATGCTGGAGATGGCTACATTGGATGGCAAAAGCTCCAATGTGGAAGTCATCGGTACAGAGCTTGGATCATTGAGCCGTTTCGGCTACCGTTTTGACAAAGGCGGGGCATCAGGGATTAGCGGAGCCGCTATTGTGAATTACGGTGCAACCTTCGGACTTGTAGATGCCGAGGTGATACGCGAACTGAACAACAAACTCATGGAGGACTCGTTTAATGACGAGTTTTTACAGCAGTACATGGCATTGATGTCTACCCAAACCGAGCTGTTTCAGGCACAGTTTAACCTGAAATATCAGGACATGAATGATTCGTCCAAAGTCAAAACAAGCTCGCCTTTGCGGGTAACGGGTGTGCTGCAGTTACCTGGCGGCATGAGTGAGAACAATGCCATGTATGACAAAAAAGTCTATGTTTCCCTCGAAACCGCCCGTATGCTCGCTGAACAGTTCCAGAGCAGTCAGGCACAGGCCGCGGCAGCAGGACGGTTGAACTCGGCGCTCGTGAAGGTAGAGGACAAGAAGTATGTGGCACAAGTGCAGGAGCAGATTCAGAAGCTGACGCTGATGACAGACAGCAATCTGTATCAGGAGCAGGCGATGAATGAACAGCTCGGCATGTACCAGAAGGCCGCCATGGGCATTGGGATATTCGTCATGCTGCTGGCTTCGCTGTCCATTATTGTCGCGATGATCATGTCCACACATCAGCGCCGCAAACAGATTGGCGTCATGAAGGTGCTGGGAGCTAATCTGTGGCAGATCAGGCAGATGTTCATTACAGAAGCTGCTGTACTTGGGGTGTTGGGCGGCATTGTTGGTGTCTTCATCGCTTACGGAGCTATCCAGGGGGTAAATGGACTACTCCAAGAACAAATCTCGATGGAGGCAAGCACACCTCTCCAAGTGGTTATTGAGACGTCTGCCCTGCCTGCTGGTATAGCGTTTGCGGTGTTGACCGGAGTACTCTCGGGAATCTATCCGGCGATTAGCGCCTCGCGTACAAATGCGTTGCAGGTAATTAAATCGGCATAAATAAAGCAGAGATACAGGAAAGCACAGTTTAGGGATTTAAGGATTTAACAGACAGATTTAACGAAGGGACATACGGCAATGAAGAACTCGGCAATAAGCAAATGGATAAAGAGAATCATCATGATCGGACTGCTCGCGGGCGCTGGATATTTTCTGTACCAGCAATATAAACCGGTACCCGAAGCGCCCATCGAGGCTCCGCAGCCCATTACATTTGAAGTCACACAGGAGACAATCACGCAGGAAATTCAGGTCAAAGGCAAGTCGGCTTATGCCAAACAGACGGATGTGTACGCTCCTTTTGCCTCGAAAATAAAGCAGTGGAATGTGGAGAATGGGGAGTCCATTCACAAGGGAGCCGTCATGTTCTCGCTTGATTCGAAAGCATTGCAGACGGAAGTGCAGCAGTTGGAAACCGATATTGAGAAATCGAGGCTGGAAGCTCAATTGAATGAGATTGTTCTTACTCAGGGAGAGGGCTCCGAGCAATTAGGGGTTACCGAAGAAGAACGGAAGAAAGCCTTCGCCGAGCGGGAAACAAAACGACTGACCAACGAAATGAACAAGGAATCCATCGCCGTAAAGGAGCAGGAGATTCAGGCCAAGAAAGCGGTCATTGGTTTATCCACAGTGTACGCGCCGGTATCCGGTGTGTTTCTGATGAACGATACGGAGACCAAGACACGTATGGTGAGCGAAGGTCAGTATGTGGGTACCATTGTGGACACAGGCAAATTACAATTTGTGGCGGCCATTAGCGAGCAGGAGCTATTCAAAATCCAAACAGGCATGCCTGTAAGTGTACATATGACGGGCAATAAGGAGGTTCCGTTAACCGGAAAGGTCAGCAAAATCTCCAAGTTTGCCAAAAAGGGAACGGAAACAGATCTGAAGCAGCCTTCCCAATTCGATATTGTCATTGATCTGAAGCCAAACGCCAAGCTGATCGGTGGATTAAGTCTGGAGGGCAAGATTGAAACGCTGCGCAAGGAGAAAGCAACGGTCGTTCCCACGCTGGCGGTCATGCGGGATCAGGATATGGCATATGTGATGCTGGATCAGGGCAACGGGCAATATGCACAGCAGACTATTCAAACAGGCATAGAGACAGATGACAAGACTGAAGTATTGAACGGCTTGAAACCGGGAGATGTTGTGGTGTTACCGTAAAAAGAAAGTATGAGAATATGCCATGTGAAATAGCTCATTACGGGGGATAAGCCCGTGATGAGCCTTTCTTATGGCTTGGGGAGGAACATCTCAGAATTCCTGCCTGATTTATGGAATTAAATATAATAAATTTTAATAAATTCAATTTACAGTAATATTTTCATGGGTTATAATCGATTCATAAGGAGGTGGACACGCGATGTGAGGTTTGTATCGAGGGTAAGCCTTTTTTAAAACCCCTAAAAGTAAGCGCTTACTTTATTCAAGTCTGAGCAATGCCTTGAAAGCCGTTCACCAAAGATCACCCGCACACACCTACAGATGTTATCCCCTTGCTTTGTCACTTAACCCCAGTGTAAGACACCATTTCTGTTTCTTGTTTCACACCTTATTGTTGTTGACCTAGCTTGTCCCAATTGAACTACATTCATGGAGGTGATGTTCCTAAAGCTCATCCATACGTTCTCTACTGTGCATAGCATCTTGCCGACACAGAGGATCAGACATGAGTATATACCCAATCCAATTACAGGAAAGGTGGAACCGTAATGACTAAATCGAAAACCTTATCGAGAGGCGGAAAGGTCCTTCACAGAAGTGTAAAACAAATGCTGGCAGCAACACTGCTCGCGGCGGGAATCTTCCCGGGCATGGCTCCAGGAGTGAGTCAGGCGGCTGAAGCGCATGTGGATAATCCCTTTGTCGGAGCTACGGCGTATTTAAACCAGGATTATTCCGCTCTCGTGGATACGTCCATCGCTCTCACCAGTGATGCGTCGTTAAAAGCCAAGATGGAAACGGTCAAATCCTATCCAACGGCAGTCTGGATCGACCGTATTGCCGCCATTAATGGTGGAGCAGACAATGCTGGACGCAAAAGTGTGGAGCAGCATCTGGATGCCGCCTTGGCACAAAAGAAAGCAGGAACTCCGATTACCGCTTCATTCGTTATCTACAACTTGCCTGGACGGGATTGTCATGCGTTTGCGTCCAATGGCGAACTTCCACTAACACAGGCTGCCCTGCAGACGTATGAAAATGATTATATCAATGTAATCGCCGATATTTTTGCTGAGCCCAAGTATCAGGACATTCGCATCATCGCTATCATTGAGCCGGACAGTCTTCCCAATCTGGTAACTAATCTCAGTACACCAGCTTGTGCCCAGGCGAGTTCAACAGGCATCTATGAAGCTGGCGTGAAATACGCCTTGGAAAAGCTGCATGCCATTCCGAATGTGTACAACTACCTGGATATTGGTCACTCCGGCTGGCTTGGTTGGGATAACAACCGTACAGGTGCAATCTCGCTGTATACCAACGTTGTCCAAGGAACAGCAGCAGGTCTGAACAGCGCCGATGGCTTCATTACGAACACAGCGAACAGCACACCGCTGAATGAGCCGAATCTGCCTAATCCGGATCTGAACATCGGCGGACAACCGATCAAGTCTTCCAAGTTTTATGAGTGGAATCCTTACTTTGACGAAACCGATTTCACTGCGGCACTGTATAGCGGATTTGTACAAGCTGGCTGGCCGGCCAGCACAGGCTTCCTTATTGATACCAGCCGCAATGGATGGGGCGGGGTGAACCGTCCAACATCTGCCACAGGCAGTGATATTAACACGTACGTGAACTCCGGGCGTGTGGATAAGCGGGATCACCGGGGGAACTGGTGTAACAATAGCGGAGCAGGAATAGGTGAAGCACCTAAAGCAGCACCAGGACCAGCCCATCTGGATGCATATGTATGGGTCAAACCTCCAGGGGAGTCTGATGGCTCAAGCTCGGAGATTCCGAACAACGAAGGTAAAGGCTTCGACCGGATGTGTGATCCAACCTTCACAACTCGTGATGGTGTATTGACGGGTGCGCTGCCTAACGCACCAGTGTCAGGTCACTGGTTCCATGACCAATTCGTCATGCTGGTGCAAAACTCATTCCCTGTTCTTCCAGCCAGCAATGGTGGAGGGGGTGAAACGACAGCTCCAGCAGCTCCGGCAACACTATCTGCGACAGCAGGCAACGCACAGGTTTCTCTGAGCTGGACAGCCTCCACAGGTGCGACCAGTTATAACGTGAAGCGGGCTTTGAGTGCGTCGGGTCCATTCACTACGGTTGCTGCGGGCGTGACCAGCACATCGTATGCCAACACAGGTCTGATCAATGGTACGACCTACTATTATGTGGTTAGTGCCGTGAATGCTGCTGGTGAGAGTGCGAATTCGGCAGTGAAAAGTGCGGTACCAGTAGCAGGTGTGACCGCTCCTGCCGCACCAACAGCGCTGACAGCTACGGCAGGCAATGCTCAAATCAGCTTGTCCTGGGCGGCTTCGGCAGGAGCGACAGGTTATAATGTGAAACGGGCATTGAGTGCATCGGGTCCATTCACTACGGTTGCTGCGGGCGTGAGCGGCACATCCTACACAAATACGGGCCTGACCAATGGAACGACCTATCATTATGTGGTTAGTGCCGTGAACGCTGCCGGGGAAAGTGTCAATTCTGCCGCAGCTTCTGCAACACCACAAAGTGTAGTTGTTCCGACCAGTGATCTGGTTCTGCAATATCGTGCGGGAGATACCAACGCGGCAGATAACCAAATCAAACCGTATTTCAATATTAAAAACGTAGGTAACACGGCTGTAAACCTGAGTGATCTGAAAATCCGTTATTACTTTTCCAAAGAAGGTACCGCAGCGATGGACTCTGCAATTGACTGGGCTCAGGTCGGTGGTGCCAACATCCAGCGCACGTTCACCGATTCCTATGTGGAGCTGAGCTTCACTTCTGAAGCAGGCGCGATCCAGGCAGGTGGACAGTCGGGGGATATCCAGCTCCGCATGTACAAAATGGACTGGAGTAACTTTGATGAAACCAATGATTATTCCTACGATCCTACCAAAACATCCTATCAGGACTGGAACAAGGTGACCCTCTACAAAGGCGGTACCCTGGTCTGGGGCATTGAGCCTTAAAAGGAGCGAATACGAAAAAGGGGCGTTTCCAAGTCATGTTCATGACTAGGGAACGCCCTTTTTTTCAATTTTAACGAACTGAGTGCGTCTTATTTCGTGTAATGGAGCTGGTGCAGTGTTTTAACGAATCGTATACACGTTATTACCAGGTTTTCGCCCTGTGTTCACTCTGTTTTCGCTGGTTTTTACCAGATAACGTTACTGGAATTCGTTAGACTCTCTATAGCCCGCTAATCTTCGAAATAAGGTGTGCTCGTTTCGTTAGAGTCCTGAACAACACTGAATATTGATCGTTTTGGACGGATATTTGCCTATGTCGGAGCAGGTAGGATGTCTATAATAATACCCGATGGGCTGGATGAAGCTGCTCTGATGGAGATGGAATGGAAGGGGGACGGAGTCGAAGAAGTCTGTTCACAAGGGCTATTCTTTTATAATTTTGTAAGCGTATTCAGTAAAATTTGAAGGATATGAACTTCTGTATGGATTGACGGATGTCGCAACGATCCAAGCACAGCCATAAGCATCACCCATTCTGTCTCAAGGAGAGTGAAGGTCGATGAAATCCAAAATAACAGCGCCGATACATAAAGGATCGGTTTCAGGTATGCACTCCAATCGCAGGAAGGTGCGTATGCCACTTGCAGCCAAAATGCTATCTTCGGCACTAAGCGTTGCTTTGCTCGTTGCGGGAACAGCGGGTGCGAGCGGAGCAGCAGCTTCCAGTGAGAACAGCGCGGCTGAGGCCAGCGTGCAGTCACATAAGGGAGGTAGTTCTTTGAAAGACATTCAGCTTGAGTATCTTGATCGCGGTCTGGTTGCGGCGTCTACTTCCGAGGGTGTTTTTCTCAGTTGGAGATTGCTTGGTGACGAGGCTACAGGGTATAGCGATAAAGGTCTGACAGGCACGGATTTCAACGTATATCGTGATGGCAGGAAGATTGCTACGGTCACCGACAGCACCAACTATGTTGATGCCTCAGGCAAATCGTCGTCCCGTTATGAAGTGGCAGCGGTAAGCAAGAAGGGAAAGGAGAGTAAACGCAGTGCATCCGTCAAACCTTGGACGAACGGCTACGTCGATATTCCTTTGCAAAAACCGGCCGATGGTGTGACTCCAGTGGGAGAAGCCTACTCGTATTCTGCGAATGACATGAGTGTGGGCGATGTGGACGGGGACGGTCAGTATGAGTTTTTTGTAAAATGGGACCCTTCTAACTCCAAGGATGTCTCGCAAAAAGGCTACACCGGTAAAACTTACGTGGATTGTTACACGTTGGACGGACAATTGTTGTACCGGATCGATCTCGGGGTCAACATCCGTTCGGGTGCTCATTATACACAGATGCTCGTTTATGATTTTGACGGGGATGGCAAGGCCGAGATGATGTTTAAGACCGCACCGGGAACCAAGATTATCAAATATAACAAAAAAGGAAAGGTCACTTCCGAGAAATACATCACCCTTCCGAAGCAGGATCGCAAGGCAGGATACTCCAACGAAGATGATTACCGTTTAAGTGCAGATGGTTACTATGATCATGTCGTGGATATGTTCAAAAACTGGCATAAACATGAAGAGGTCGTGAAGGGCAACTGGCCTGCTACGTTGGAGGAAGCTTTTGGGATTGAGAAAAAGTATAGTTATCCATTGTCTCAGAAGGATGCTGAGAGCTTGGCCGATTACTTCATCGATGTGTATGCACCAAGCCGCAGTGACAAGAATGAGCTGCGCAAGTTCGAAGGTTTTATCGTGGATGGACCTGAGTATGTAACGGTGTTCGAAGGAGAGTCAGGCAAAGAGCTGGAGACCATTCCTTATGAACCGGGACGGCAGGATGATGGGTTGATGTGGGGCGATTACGCAATGGCGCGTATTGAACCAGCGAACCGGGTAGATCGTTTCCTGGCAGGCGTGGCATATCTGGACGGGAAGAAACCGTCTGCAATCTTTGCACGAGGGTACTACACACGTTCGACCATGGTCGCCTACAACTGGGATGGCAAAAAGCTCAAGCGTGAATGGAAAGTGGACAGTGGCTGGACGCCAATGAAGAACCCGTTCAATGACGGTCCGCATGGAGTGGATGGTACAGATCCGGTGTATGGCTCAATTACAACGCAAGGCGCACATTATTTCAGTGTCGCTGATGTGGATGGAGACGGTAAACAGGAGATTGTGTACGGCTCGGCCACGATTGATCATGATGGCAGTGTGCTGTACAGCTCCAAGGACCTGATGCCTGCGGAGAGTGCTGCGCCGGGAACGATTGCACGACTGGGCCATGGGGATGCGCTTCATGTAGCGGATATTGATCCGGATCGTCCAGGACTGGAGATCTTCATGGTGCATGAGGGTGGTCCTTGGGCGCCATACGGATATTCCCTGCGGGATGCGAAGACTGGGGAAGTGATCTATGGCGGGTACACCGGCAAAGACACTGGACGCGGCATGATCGGTGATGTGGACCCGACCCGCCGCGGATTGGAGACATGGGCTGTAGGACTGTGGACAGCCAGCGGTGAGAAAATAAGCGATAAAGCCCCTGGCACGAATATGAATATACGATGGGCCGCCGATATGACAACTCAGATCGTAGACGGTGCCATCGATGTCACACCTACGATCAAGGATTGGAATCGGGGCAGGCTGCTGACCGCGAACGGCACGTTGACCAACAATTATACTAAAGGTACGCCATCTCTCGTAGCAGATATCTTCGGGGATTGGAGGGAAGAGATGCTGGTGAGAACCGATGACAGCTCAGCGATCCGCATCTACCTGAGCACCGAGAAGACCGATCGTAAACTGTACACGCTGATGCATGATGCGATGTATCGTGTCGGCATTGCTGGACAGAACAGTGGATACAATCAGCCGTCCTACCCATCCTTCTACATGGCATCGGATATCGATTGGTCGAAGGTTACGCTGCCCAAGTTCCACACGCCCAAGTCGGGTATGGGTGGAAAGTGAGAAGTAATAGGTGATAGGAGAAAAGTCAGAAAGTAGCCCAAAACGCAGATGATCATCTGAAGGCAGGGCTTGAGAACGCAATAACCGTATGGTGATACTGCGGAATGCCACTTGGAAAACATAAATCCAAGATCGTAAATCCAAAAGTGTTTACTGTTGTATTAAGAAGCTCTGGAGTAACCTCAGTGCGTTTAGGCGTCCGGGAGGTTACCCGGAGTTTTTTTGATATGGCTAAACTGAAAAAACAGACGGCATCATCATTTCAAATGTGCTACAGATGCAAAATCTTGAATGGTGTATTTCCCGTTTTCATGAATCAATGTGGTGATGGAGCATTCGGGAATCAGTTGACTTTGCATGGCGATAAAATCAGGATGCCAGACGTTAAGTTCATGCTCTGGGAATGTGTTTACCAGAAAATCTGTAATTAACCCGCCATGAGTAACGATAACGATATGGCTATCTAGTAGCTCTACATTCGTCAATTCCGTTAAGAAAGAGGCCAAACGTTCGCCTGCCTGCTTAGAGGAGTCGCCCACAGGTGGGAGGTAGTCTGGATCGCTCGTTGAACGGTCCCACATCGCGATGAATTCTTCAAATGTTTGTTCAGGAAGATCCCCCCAGTTGGCGCGTTCCCGCAGACGCGGGTCTTCAGTCACTGTAACGTTTTTATGGTGAGCAATATGCGCCGCAGTGTCGATCGCTCTTTGAAGTGGGCTTGCAATGATCTTGGTGACAGATACGTTAACCAAATGAAGTGCTGTTGACTTAGCTTGTGCTACTCCTTCGGATGTGATGGGAACATCACCGATGCGCTTTTCTTTTAATGCATGCCTCACCAGATAAAATGTAGTTTTCATAGTCTCACGACCTCCTCGTTATAGATTAGATTAGATAAAATAAAATTGATTAGATTTATAACTAATTATATGTTTATCTAATTTATAATCGCAATGATTTTTCATTTAAATGGTGAAATACATCGCTGAGACTTGCTACAATGGAGAAAAGTGAGGATCGTTGCAGCAACGGAGGTGCAGGCATTGGAAGCAAAACATTCGACAGGCAGTTTGTTTCAAGAAAAACTGCGCTTGGAGGACTATGGACCGCGTTTCTACGCGTATTATTACAAGCAATGGGACAACTATCAGATGTCCTATCACGATCATGATTCCACGGAGATCATGTACATTATTTCGGGAATGTGCCGGGTCGATGTGCAGATGCAGGATGGCAGCTCGGAACAGGCAGTATTGAAAAAAGGGCAGTTCATTCTGCTGGACGCGGGGGTTCCACACCGTCTACTGGTGAAGGATGGCGTACCGTGCCGCATGCTCAATGTGGAATTTGGAGTTGCCAGTTCGGAGCCAGGGCATCCATCCATTCGCCAGCTCGCGCTGGAAGAGGAAGAAGTCCATGCTTTTCTAACACAATCCTCGCCTTATCTGGTTTTGCCTGACCCAGAAGAGGTGTACCACATTATGAAAAGCCTTGTGCTGGAGCTGGATCAGCGTGGATTGATGGAGCAGGGACGATCTTCTGCACCCATGCGGATTATTCCGCCTGAGGAACGATCGCATCATCGCGAATCCCGTGATCTGAAGTCGCCTGAGCAAGGTACGCTGGTACGCACGTTGTTTATCCAACTGCTGGTTCGGGTCGCAAGACTTCGCGGGGAAATTAACCGAAGTGCGCTGGATCAGACGGAGCTGTACGTAAAACGGACGATTGAATTCATGCATCATAATATGGATCGCAATATTCAAATGAAGGATATCGCGGCAGCGGTGAATCTTCATCCAGGCTATTTGCACCGTATTTTTCGCCAGCACACAAAGCGCACGCCTACCGATTATCTCACGATGCTCCGAATGGAAAAGGCGAAGATGCTGCTGCAACAGACAGATATTCCAATCTCCGAAATTTCCGATTACGTGGGCGTGGGAAGCAGACAATATTTTCATATGTTGTTCAAGAAATATACAGGCCGAACTCCGGTTGAATTCCGTTCCTCGATGGAGCGACATGTCAGTCATTATCCCGCTGAAGAATAAATCGTGCAATTTATCTGGAAAGTACGGCGTGGTGGATGCAAAAGTGAGGATTTTTGACAACCTCGATGTGAAGAGGTCATGATTTTGATAACGCTTCCTTATAACCCGTTGCTACAATGATTTCATGAAGTGAGATCATTAACCGGGGCGAATATACTCGGATTACGGGAGGAACTGTGCATGTCGTTTAAAGTGGCATTTATCGGGGCAGGCAGTATCGGATTTACACGGGGGTTGTTGCGGGATTTGCTCGCGGTACCTGAATTCAACAATATTGAGATTGCGTTCTGTGATATCAATCAGCACAATCTGGACATGGTTACCGAGCTGTGTCAGCGCGATATCCGCGAGAATGGACTGAATATTCAGATTCAGCCGACAACGGACCGGAGAGAAGCACTCAAGGACGCGAAGTATGTACTGTGTACAATCCGTGTGGGTGGGTTGGAAGCTTTTGCAACCGATGTGGATATTCCGCTCAAATATGGGGTAGATCAATGTGTCGGCGATACATTGTGTGCAGGTGGAATTATGTACGGACAGCGCGGAATTGCCGAGATGCTCGACATCTGTAAGGATATTCGTGAGCAAAGCGCACCGGATGTGCTGCTCCTCAATTATTCCAATCCAATGGCTATGCTGACATGGGCCTGCAACAAGTATGGCGGTGTTCGTACGATTGGGTTATGTCACGGGGTACAGCATGGGCATCACCAGATTGCAGAAGCATTTGGACTGAAAATGAATGAAGTGGATATCGTATGTGCCGGAATTAATCATCAAACCTGGTACATCAAGGCATCCCATGAAGGTAAAGACCTTACGGGTGATTTGCTCGAAGCCTTCGAGAAACATCCTGAGTATAGCCGTACCGAGAAAGTGCGGATTGATATGCTGCGCCGATTTGGTTATTACAGTACGGAATCGAATGGTCACCTAAGCGAATATGTGCCTTGGTACCGCAAACGTCCGGAGGAGATCAAGGAATGGATTGATCTGGGCAACTGGATTAATGGCGAGACAGGTGGATATTTGCGTGTATGTACAGAGGGCAGAAATTGGTTTGAGACTGACTTCCCGAACTGGATGAAGGATGAACCGATGCAATTTGCCCCGGAAAAACGAGGCGGAGAACATGGTTCCTACATTATAGAAGGGCTGGAAACGGGACGCGTATACCGCGGACACTTCAATACCGTCAATAACGGTGTGATCTCCAATCTGCCGGATGATGCGATCATCGAAGCACCGGGATATGTTGACCGTAATGGCATTTCGATGCCGCATGTAGGCGACCTGCCACTCGGCCCAGCTGCTGTGTGTAATGTGAGCATTTCCGTACAACGACTTGCGGTTGAAGCTGCAGTACATGGTGACGACAAACTATTGCGTCAGGCGTTTATGATGGACCCACTCGTGGGTGCGGTATGTAATCCAAAAGAGATCTGGCAAATGGTCGACGAAATGCTGGTCGCTCAAGCCGAGTGGTTGCCACAATATGGTGACGCCATTGCCACGGCAGAAGCAAGACTCGCTGCAGGCAACCTGATTCCTACGAAGGAATATGAAGGTGCTGCGCGCCTCAAAGTGAAAACAGTTGAGGAGATGCAGCAGGATCGCGACGCCGCCAACAAAAATGCGGGTGAGTCGGATAAAGGGAAAGATCGCGAGAAAGTGCAGCAATAGATAAAAATGAGTAGGGCCTCTCCAAAGTTGGAGGGGCCTTGTTTGGTTCTATTTTTTTTCGACACCACGGATTACAAAGGCAAAAGAGGTATCACCCAAGGAAACCTGCGAATTTTTTGGGGAAGACCAACGGACAAATGCTCCATAATAATGAGTACCTTTTTCCTGTGCAAACTGGAATGATCCTTCTCGCAAAGAGATGGGACGTGCCTCCCCGTTCACATATTCGACCAGAGTGAATTCGTCAGGGGGTACATCCGTACCCAGATTAATAGATATGTTCTCGCCCACCAAAACAGAGACAGGTACTTTACCTTCCAGCAGCTCCATATCACCTGCATAGTCAACACACATATTTCCCCAGCAATAACTGCCCTGTATAGCAGGAATAGAGATGCCGCTTTCGCTCTGAATAGTTGGCGTAGGCAGTTCCTGAGATAAGTTGAGCTCCGGTTCCTGAGCATGTGTTGATCCCATCTCGGCTTCCTTTGCATTAGTCGTTGGGGGTGAGGCAATTCCGTGTGTACTGTTACTTGGTGTAGGATTACAGCCGGATAATATCAGCAAAGTTGTAAGGAACACGAGTGAAGTCAATGTTCTCATAGTGATGAAGAATTTTATTTTATCCACCTCCCTAATATCTTCCAGACGCAAAGTGAGAGAGGAAAGTTGCCCATTGTGATGCATATTTACCAATCAACACATATTACCTTTACAGACATAGTAATATGTGTTATAGTATACACAGGATTGAAGAAAGTCGGTGAATCTGGCAGATGGATGAACAAGCGATTAACAGTGACTTAATTCGAGGCAACATTGACCCGATTATTCTGAGTGTACTTATACCGAAGGATAACTACGGCTATAGCATTATTAAGGAAATTTATCGCAAGAGTGGAGAACGGTTTGAATTGAAGGAACCGACACTATATTCCAGTCTGAAAAGGCTGGAGAAGAGCGGATATGTGGAATCCTACTGGGGGGAAGAGACCCAGGGAGGACGACGCAAATATTACCGGATTACAACGCAGGGGCAGGAAGTTTATACACAGCACGTTCAAGCTTGGCACGCAGCCAAAACATTGATTGACTGCATGATTATTTCCGGGGAAAAGGGAGATGAAAGGATATGACATTGGAAGCTCGTATTACCCGACATGTGAATCGTCTGTTCGATCATGCGCAGGATACATTGACCAATCGGGAGTTAAAAGAAGAGATTCACAGTAATCTCGCTGCACGAATCGAGGATTATATGGAGCAGGGCATGGACAAGGAGCAGGCTTTTCAGACTGCCATTCAACATGTAGCTGGTATGGATCACATCATGAGTGATCATCGCAGGGTGCAACGCGTTCCTTATTGGACTGCGGTGTTGCAGTCTGCATTGATTTATAGCCTTATCGCCTGGATCATTACTATTCCAATGAGAGTCATGGTCCAGGGCGCAACCATTAACAACTTGCTCATGCTCATGAGTGTGATCGTGGGTGGAGCGTATGTATTTTATATGTTGAAAAATAAAAATACTTCGGCAGATCCAGAGGACATCACCGTTATCCGTATACCTGTATTCTTGCAATGGACGCGCAGATTGTGGTGGTTATGGGCAGGTCTCATCGTTGTGCTGTGGGGTACACAGGCGGCGCTGCGATTTGGAAGCAACATCTGGTATAGTCGACCGATTCAGGTAGAGGGGCCCTATCAATTTACGGTAATCGCGATTGCTTTTGCCATACCTTTATTAAGTATTATTATTCCTTTGATCGTGCAGAGGGCGTATCGGATCGTGGGCAAGTATGATGTAGGTGATGTCATATGACGGGAAAGAACAAATGGATTATTGCATTGGTCATGCTCGGTATCTTTGGTGTTATTGTGGTTGAGGGCGTCGTTAATCCGAGAATAGAGGCGAAGCAGGCGCAGTACGAAGCAGAGCAGCAAGATCCGTTGACCCATGATTTTGCGGCATTAGCGGGATATCGCAGTGCTTATATGGGAGACTTCTCCAATCTCAGCCATTTGAATCAGGCCTTGCCCCTAAGTGAGCAATTGAATGGGTATCAGTTGTATCCAGAGACATTGACGGCTCAGATCAATTACAGGATGAACACCAGTGATATGAAGCCCGAAGAGTTGGAACGAATACTTGTATATAATGCTGCTGCCAATTTTGTATGGATTGATAATTTGGAGCATGTGCTTTATACATTTGAGAATATTCAATATACCTTGAGCCGTGAGGCTGCCCAGCAATGGGTCGGAACAGAACTGAAGACGCTTCAGGAGCCGGGGGAGTGGGATTCAGCAGTACGTAAGAAGCTAGTGGAGCCCATGCAAGTGAAAGAAGCTTTTTCACAAATTGTTGACAATTGACTTGATTCGAAGATAAGGAAAAGGTAAGAGGCTCGACTCTTCTCTTATGCTATGTTATTATAAGACTCTGATAACGTGGTAACGAACTAAAGCGTTTGGGTTTTGGTTATAGACATGGAGGGGTTAGAGAGATGAGAAAACAAGCGATATTTCTATTATTGATCAGCATATGCATGATTGTTGTTGCGGGTTGTTCCAGCTCGGGAAGCAAAAATGATAATGCCATTATTGTGGGGATAGATGATAAATTTGCTCCAATGGGTTTCCGGGATGACAAAAATGAAATTGTTGGTTTTGATATTGACTATGCCAGAGCGGCAGCGGAGAAAATGGGTAAAGAAATTACGTTCCAGCCCATTGATTGGTCTTCCAAAGAATCGGAGCTGAACAGTGGCCGCATCGACCTGATCTGGAACGGGTACACAATTACGGATGAGCGGAAAGATAAAGTGCTGTTCACGAAGCCGTATCTGGAGAACAGCCAGGTTGCAGTCACACTCGCGGACTCACCGATTACGAAGCTGAATGAACTGGATGGCAAAAATGTAGGATTGCAGGCGCTGTCCTCTGCGGCAGATGCACTCGCTGCAAGTCCTCTGAAGGATAAAGTGAATGCTTCCGAATTCCCAGACAACGTACTGGCCCTTACCGATCTCAAGACTAAACGTTTGGATGCTGTCATCATCGACGAAGTGGTCGCGAGATATTACATGTCCAAGGAAGAGGGAACGTTCAAACTGCTGGATGAATCCCTTGCTCCGGAACAATACGGCATTGGTGTGAAAAAAGGCAATGAAGAACTGCTGAATCAACTGCAAAAAGCATTGGATGAGCTGAATGCCGATGGCACATCAGCCGAGATTTCCACCAAATGGTTTGGTGAAGATGAAGTTTTGAAATAGGATCAGGCCACTTGCCTGACATATGTAGTAAACAACATGACCCCGGATTCCAAAAAGGAGCAAGTCTCCTGCGGAATGCGGGGTTAACAGATTAGAGGAGCCGATTGCGATGAGCTGGGAGTATTTATTGGGTGTCATTAAGCCCATGCTTGAAGGGGCACAGACCACGATCTTTTTATTTTTGGTGGCCATTATAGTGTCTGTACCACTTGGATTTGGAGTAACCTTATTGATGAAAAGCCGATTCAAGCCGTTGGCATGGATCGCTCATACGTACGTATATGTGATGCGGGGAACGCCGCTGATGCTGCAGCTGTTGTTCTTCTGCTTCGGTCTGCCGCTGCTTCCAGGGGTAGGGGAGTATCTTGTATTTGACCGCTTTACGGCGGCAACGTTGGCTTTTATTTTGAATTATGGTGCGTACTTTGCCGAGATTTTCAGAGGTGGATTGCTCTCGATTGATAAAGGACAACATGAAGCTGCACAGGTACTGGGTCTAAGCAAATGGCAGACGATGACGAAAGTCATTATCCCGCAAATGTTTCGGGTAGCATTACCTGCCACTGCAAATGAATCCATAAGCCTTATCAAAGATACGGCATTGTTGTACGCTGTTGCTGTACCTGAGCTGCTGCATTACGCACAGGCCGCAGTAAACCGGGATTTCCGTCTGACACCATTCCTGATTGCAGCTATTATGTATTTGCTGATGACCATGGTACTTACCTTGTTCTTCAAGGCACTGGAGAAACGTTATACATTTGAGTAAACGCGCACGGAACAGAAGTATATAAAGTTATCTAATCTCATCAATTAAAGGACTGTCTGCATATGACACATATTATAGAAGTAAATCAATTAAGAAAATCATTCGGCACACTTGATGTGCTGAAGCAGGTATCGTTCAACGTGGAGCCAGGTGAGGTTATTGCCGTAATCGGACCTTCGGGTTCGGGTAAAAGTACGATGCTGCGCAGCCTGATTCATCTTGAGGATATTTCGGGTGGCACCATTCGTATCCAAGGCCAGGCGCTGGCTGAGAACGGATCGTATGCAGGTGCCGCGGATATTCGAAAGATTACGGATCGCATGGGCATGGTATTTCAGCATTTCAACCTGTTTCCGCATCTGACGGTACAGGCGAATCTGGAACTGGCACCGAAGACGTTGAAAAAAGAAAGCTCAGCGATCATCCGGCAGCGAAGTCTGGAGTTGCTCGGTAAAGTAGGGCTCTCCGACAAGGCGGATGCGTATCCCGCCAACCTGTCCGGTGGACAGAAACAGCGCGTAGCGATTGCACGCGCACTAATGATGCAGCCCGACATTCTGCTGTTCGACGAGCCGACCTCGGCACTCGATCCAGAGCTGACGGGGGAAGTACTACGCGTCATCAAGCAGTTGGCACAGGAGAATATGACGATGATGATCGTCACCCATGAGATGAGCTTTGCCCGCGATGTCGCAGATCGCGTCTTCTTCATGGACAACGGCGAAATCGCCGAGGCGGGTCCGCCGGAGCAGATCTTTGGCAATGCCAAGTTGGAGCGCACGCGTACGTTTTTGCAGCGGGTGGAAGTGGAAGGGTAGAGGTTAAGACGAGTTAAGATATGAATGTAAACGGGATCCGAATTCATTGGTTCGACGAAAGTCGACGATGGATCCGGATTTTTTTAATAAAATCGGAATATTTACAAATAATGGAGCATATTTTTCCAGTTTATCAATTATAATAAGACTACTTAATAAACAGGGAGGATTTACCTTTGGATCAACGTCACAATGATGTGGACCGTTATTATAGCGATCCGCTTCCGCCACCACCTTATGTAGTACCAAAAACCAATAGCAAGTCTATTGCAGCTCTTGTCTTGGGGATTTTGTCGCTCACCATACCATACTTGGGATTTTTTATTGGTATCGTAGCTATCATATTTGCGTCGTTGGCACTGAAAGAACTCAGAATTCGTATGGAACAGGGGAAAGGGTTGGCCATTGCGGGGCTCGTCTGTGGGATTATTGGGACGGCTCTCTATGCTATTCTCATTATACTTGTCCTACTATTTACTGTTGTGGTAAGTACCAATATTACTTCTACATACTAAGTTTTTGAGCAGTTTCCTACCTCTTTTTCTCATGATCAAAAAAAAGCAAGGCCGTGTATAAGCAAACACCCGCTGTTGTTGTGGCGAGGGTGTTGCTTACAACATGCCTTGCTTTTTATGTTCCATCTTATACGTGAAGCACTGCCTCACTATTTACTTCTTCTACCTCATTCGTGCGATGCATCATGAAATAGGCAAAGGTAGCCGCCAAACCAATCACCGCAAAGATGCACAGAATTCCGATCTGATCCCATGCTACACTGAACTGTCCACTCGAAATAACAGCTTTATACCCGGTTACTGAATAGGTCATTGGCAGCCATGGATTGAAACCTTTCAGCCAATTCGGAATGAGCTCCAACGGGAAAGTACCCGCACTGGTGGTCAATTGGAAGATTAACATGAGGATCGCCAGGAAGCGGCCGGGATTCTCCAACCAAGTAACGAGAGCCTGAATGATGTACATGAAGGTCAGGCTGGTAACGAAACTGAATAGAAGGAACAAAGGCACGCTTTGAACTTCCAGGCCCAAGCCGGACAAGACAAGCCAGGAAGCGAGCAGGGATTGCACGGCACTCATGATCGTGAAAGCCAGCGTTCTGCTCACAAAACGATTCCAGCCACTCGCATCGGTAACCGAGCTGCTGCGTGTTGGTACAACCAGCGTTGCAATCAATGCCCCGACGAATAGCCCCAATGACAGGAAATATGGTGAGAATCCTGTACCATAGTTGGGCACTTCGTTATGTTTATGTTCATCCACCTGAACGGGCTCTGCGTACATCGTTACGAGTTCATCCGTCTTTTTCACACTACCCGTTTGATCGGCGGCATCATTCAGTTTGGTGGCAAGCTCACCAGAGCCGTCGGTCAATTTGGCGGTACCTTCTTTTAAATCTCCTGCGCCATCATCCAGCTTGCGGGAACCGTCTGCAATGGTGGTGATTCCGTCTGAAAGTTGGTCCAAGCCATCAACCAGTTTCCCTGCACCTGCGTTTAATTGACTCGAACCCTCTGAAAGTTTGGCTCCGCCAGCGGCAGCCTCAGACAACTTGGAGTTGAACTGCTGGAGGCCAGTCGCAAGCTGCACCTGTCCAGCGGACAATTGCGTTGCTCCTTCTAAAAGCTGCTGCTCACCCTGCACTAACTGGCTGCTGCCTTTATGCAGCTGCTGTTGAGCAGCTTGCAGGGTTTTGCTGCCTTCGAGCAATTGCTGTCCACCTTGATATACCTGTTCGCTACCAGCGGCAACAGCCTGGCTTGCTGCCAGCAACTGCTGTACAGCCGGGTTAGCAGCTAACTCTGGACTGGCCTCAGCTAATTGGGCAAGACCTTGTGCAACGGCCTTGGCACCTTCACTTACTTTGCCACTGCCTCCGACTGAAGTCTGCAATCCCGCGGTCAGCTTGGCACTGCCTTCCTCAGTTGCTGCCAGTCCGACATCCAATTGGGCTGCTCCTTCCTGAGCGGATTGAATACCAGCCTGTAACTTTTTGCCGCCAGCTTCAGCCTGTGCTGCTCCGTCACCGAGCTTCGTACCTGCTGCCGCCAATTGGGACAAACCATTGGAAAGGGAGCTGGCTCCCGTATGAAGCTCACCAATACCCTGAGCTAAGGTGTTCGTGCCTTCTTTTAACGGGGTAATGCCTGTTTCGAGTTTGTCGGTTCCATCGGCCAGTTTGGACAGGTTTTCTTTCAGCTTGGAGGCACCTTCATCCAGCTTAACCGCACCCTCGTTAATCTGACCTGCGCCATCTCCGGCATCCGCCAAACCGCTAGAGATTTTCTCTACCTGATCCAGCAGGGTTTCTGTATACGATTCCGTCACTTTGGCTGAGACTTTGGATTTAATCTGTTTGACCGCTGTCCCGCCAATCTGACCCGCTAGGAAGTTGTATCCTTCATTGGGTTCATAAATCAGCTCTGCCGGTTGTGGATGGTCATCCATCAGAGTGGTTGCTGTCTCGGAAAAATCCTCTGGAATAACAATCGTCATATAATACGTGTTGTCTTCCATGCCTTGCTCCGCTTGTTCCCGTGTTACGAATTTCCAGTTGAAGTCGTCACTTTTTTTCAATTCATTGACCAGATTCTGTCCGACTTCCAGCGATTTGTCATTGTATGTTGCCCCCTGATCCGTGTTGACCACGGCGACAGGCAGTTCATTCATTTTGCCGTAAGGGTCCCAGAATGCATTGAGGAACAGACCGCTATACAGCACCGGAATAAACAGCACCACGAGAATCGGAATAAATACTTTGGGTTTCTTGAAGGCGGATTTCAAATCCTGCCCAAATACAGTGAATGATTTCATCATGTTCTCTCCCCATCATTACGCTACTCTGTTGCTATATCTATCTCTAATCTATAAAGGATTCAGCCGCACACTTTCTTTATGTAGGGGATAATCCACTTTTGAGAAAGAGGCCCACGAAATCCTTGATCTGATCCTTGTGCAGCGAAGTATGCGCTTTGTTCCAATCGGATGTTAAGGTGACATACAGCTTCAACAGGACAAAAGACACCAGCCTGGGATCGTCCTCGCGAATCTGTTGCAATTCCATTGCGCGCTGAACTTGGCGTTCCAGATATTCGAGAATCGCTGTCTCTACTTTCTGCAGACCTTCCTTCGCTTGAGGCGTGCCGAACTCGTTCACCTCCTGAAACAGCTTGATTAACAACTCATGTTCCTCTCTATACTCCAGCAAAGCGTCCATGCTCTGGTGTACGTTCTCAAGAAATGGTTTGTCGTCTTGAACAGTTTGCTCTGTAATCCGCTTCATATCAGCAATGATCGAGTGGAGGATCTCTCCGAACAGTTCTTCCTTGTTCTCGAAAAAAGTATAGATCGTACCTTTCCCCACGTTGGCCAGTCTCGCAACTTGCTCCATTGTGGTGGCTTTGTATCCAAACAGCGCGAACGATTTCTCAGCAGAGTCAATGACCTGCTGCCTTCGATCGATTGTTTTCATGGCAAATACACCTCCTTGTTGCATGATTTGACCAGATTACTTATTCGGTCAATTGGTCGTAAACAAATGTATCATTGAATGGGGAGGGAGGAAGTGATGTTTGTCATAAGCCCATCCGAAATATTAGCTTCCCACCATAATCCCCACCTAAAGAAAACACAAGTGAACGAAAAGACAGTCCATTGTTGCTCTCTCTCAGGAGAGCTAAGATGAAGTTGTTAAAGCGTTTACAATATATGGTGAAGGGAGCTTAACTCGGATGCCAGAAATTACGATCAGGCTGTATGAAGGCAGGACGGATGAGCAAAAGCAGGAGATAGTGGAGGTGTTCACACGCGAGCTCTCGCGTATTATCGACCGTGAACCGGATTACATTTCCGTTGAATTCAATGAAATCCCATGGGACGAGAACGTTCCTGATAATTTGAAAGCCATGCAATCACAGAAGCAGGGAGGAGAGAAGACGTGAAGCCGGCGGACATCGCGCCGCCAAGCCGGGGAACAGCTAGACTTAACTCGTCTGGTCTGGGCTCTCGGCTCGGAGATGCGGGGCGTTATCTGTGGCGATACCGGATACTATATCTACTCTCAGTACCGGGCATCCTGTATTTTTTCCTCTTCAAATATGTGCCCCTGTTCGGTTCGGTCATTGCTTTTCAGAACTACAACATCTTCAAAGGCATCACCGGAAGTGATTGGGTAGGTCTGGAGCATTTCCAGAAGATGTTCAGCCATTATGATTTTTTGCGAATTCTCAATAACACGCTCCTGCTCGGGTTATATGATCTGGTGATTGCATTCCCCGTACCGATCTTACTGGCAATTCTGCTGAATGAAGTGCGGATGATTGTGTTTAAGCGTTTGCTGCAAACGATTGTATACATGCCTCACTTTCTGTCCTGGGTCGTCATTAGTGGTATCTTCATGGGTATTTTCTCGATGGATGCCGGGGTGGTGAACAAGGCACTTGGATTTCTGGGCATGCAACCGATCTACTTTCTTGGAGAAGACTCGTACATTCGTTCCATTCTGATCGGTTCGGGGATCTGGCGCGACTCCGGGTACGGCACGATTATTTTCCTGGCTGCCATTGCGGGGATCAATCCCGATCTGTATGAGGCGGCAGAGGTGGATGGAGCCGGACGTTTGAAGCAAATATGGTCGATTACCCTGCCATCATTGCTACCGACGATTATGATTCTGCTGCTGCTGCACATCGGGAAGTTCCTTGATCTGGGCTTTGAGCGTGTGTTCGTATTCCTGAATCCGCTCAATCTGGAATCCGGTGAAATTCTCGATACGTATATCTACAAAGCCGGACTTCTCTCACAGCAATACAGCTACACAACAGCCATCGGGTTGTTCAAGTCCGTCGTGGGTTTGATGCTTATTCTCATCGGTAATTTCTTCAGCAAAAAAACAACCGGCGAAAGCCTGTATTAGGAGGCGAGATAGATGCGTACCCCCAGTGTCCGTTACCGTATATTCCGCATTGGCAATCTCGTTTTTCTTACGCTGCTCTCGCTGACGATGATTCTGCCTTTCATTAATGTGCTGGCTCAATCTCTTAGCAGCTCGGAAGCGATCATGGGCGGAAAGGTCAGCTTCTGGCCTGTTGCTTTTACCTGGATCAATTATGAATATGTATTCGGCGATGCTTCGTTCTGGCGGGCATTTGCGGTATCGGTTGGGGTGACGCTGTTCGGGACGCTGGTCAATCTCGCTGCAACGGCATCGCTGGCCTATCCCGTTTCCCGTCCGGAGTACAAGGGGCGCTCCCTGGTCGTCATGTTTGTCCTGGTGACCGTTGTATTCTCGGCGCCGCTCATTCCGAACTTTATCCTGATGAAGGAACTGCATCTGGTCAACAATCCGCTAGTTCTGATTGTGCCAGGAGCGATTAATGCCTTTAACTTTTTCGTCATGCGCTCGTTCTTCGCACAGCTGCCGGGTGAACTGATCGACGCTGCCCGCATCGATGGCTGTGGGGAATTCGGTATCATCTGGCGTATCGTCATTCCATTGTCCAAACCGGCCATGGCATCACTCGGCATTTTCTATGCGGTAGGCCACTGGAATGCCTATTCCACCGCGCTTTATTATCTGAATGATCCGGCCTGGTGGCCGATCCAGGTAACACTCAAGAAGCTGTTTGAGAGTGACGATATTTCCGTCGATCCGGGTTCTGCCGTCTATAGCACTCTTGCACATACATCGCCGGAAGGCATCAAAATGGCAACCATCATCATCGCCACCTTGCCGATCATTATCATCTACCCTTTCTTGCAAAAGCATTTTGTAAAAGGAATCATGGTTGGCTCCGTCAAATCTTAAGTACAAGAAGCATACAGATCTGACGGAAACGGGGGAATGGCGATGTTCAGAATCTTGATTACGGACGATGAACCGATGATTCGGATGGGTCTGGCGAAGATGATTAAGCAAGCGGGACTGTTCGACTGTGAGATACGTCAGGCAGCGCATGGGGAAGAGGCCCTTCAGGTGGTAGAGGCCTTTCGGCCACACATCCTGTTTACGGATATCCGCATGCCGACTATGGATGGTATTGAGCTGTGTCGACGTTTATCCGAGCAAGGAAGTACGATGCGCATTATTGTGGTCTCCGGTTATTCGGACTTTGAATATGCAAGAGCCTGTATGGATTATGGGGTAAAGCGATATCTGCTGAAGCCTGTGGGACGACAGGAGCTTCATGAACTGCTGCTCAAATTGCTGGCAACCGAAGAGGAGAAACCTACGGTTTCCCTTGTACCCGTGAGGGAGCTGAATGATTGGGCGATGCGTCTGGAAGAGGCCATATGGGAGTTACGGCAGTCCGATGTGACGGAGCTGCTCGCAGCATGGTCTGGTCGGTATCCGGCATATTCCTTGATGCCTGAGCAGACAGCGGAGCTTTTTCAGGAATTACTGGAATTGATTGTGGCCCGAATGAATGCACGTGGTAACGGAACGATGAGTACGTCCTGCGAGATAAATGAAAGCGCTTCCTCAAAAGAGTGTTTCGAGGCTCTGGGCAACGAGATCCACACGTTAATGAAGACAATCAAGGAAAAGCGTAGTGGCAAGCGCAAGCATCCAGTGGAAGAAGCAAAAGCCTATCTGGAGAAGCATTTGCGCCGCGAAGTTTCACTGGACGAGATTGCCGCCAAGCTGGGCCTGAACCCGTCCTACTTCAGCCAACTGTTTAAGCAGACGACAGGCCAGACCTTTATCCAATACCGGATACGCAGCAAAATGGAACTGGCCAAACGCATGCTGGAGCAGCCGGGCAACCGGATTACGGATATTTCCTACGAAGTGGGGTATGCGGATCATCCCCATTTTACGAAAACATTCAAGAAAATTACCGGACTGACCCCGTCCGAATACCGCAGCAAGTTGGGCATTGAATGATGAAGCGCAGCCTGTCCATCCGCCTGTTCTTTCATTTTGCCGTCGTGATTACGTTGTCCCTGTCCGCCATTGGCTTGTTTACCTATACCTATGCCTCGACTGAAATGAACGACCAGCTCGCGGACAACATCGCCCAAACGATGCGCAATACGGCGTACCAGACCGATCTGTATTTGCAAAATTATGATCGTGCGACCTACTCCATCCTCTCGAACGGAAGTGTGAAGCACTTTCTCGATATGAATTCGGAGGACAGTTATGCCTATTACGAGTACAGCCGTCAGATTAAGACGAACGTGTTCCCGCCTGTTTTTATGTTATACCCACAGATCAAGTTCCTGTATGTTATCGGGGATAACGGGCGTGTTGTGATTGATGACAACCAGAATTCAGCCGGCATACCGGATATCGACGCGGCACAGCAGTATAAGGAGCTGCTAGCTGCAACCCCTGCAAATGGCGAATCGACATTGCTTACCCGCAGTATTCGTAGTGGACAGAGTGCCAACGTGATTACGATTGCGCGCCGGATCAGAGGGGTGTCCTCCTATACTCCCAACGGAGTACTGGCGATGGAAGTGAATGTGCTGGAGCTTGACAAAATATGGGGAGAACTCGACCTCGGTCAAGGTGGGTATCAGTATGTGATGGATCAGAACGGAACCGTAATCTACACACCCGGGGACGAAGAGGCGCAGACAGCCATGCCGTCCAACACTGTGAACAGGCTTATGCACATGGAGGCAGGGTCACTGGAACAGAACACGGATGGCACTAAACGGCTGCTTATATCGGAGCTTTCTGCATATTCGGGCTGGCGTTTTGTCGCTTCTGTACCGCTGTCGGAGCTGCAAAGACCGATTGCAACGATTCGTTCGGCCACATTATGGGTTGGGGCAGGAACCTTGCTCGCTGCACTTGTCGTTGCCTACCGGATCGGAGCATCTCAAGTGGAACCTATTCGTGTGCTGATGAACGGAATGAGACAGACGGAGAAGGGAATCTGGAACAAGGTGGAGATGAAGGAAAGGCGCGATGAAATTGGTGTGCTGATTCGCAGCTATAATCTGATGGTCAGTCGCCTGTCGGACATGATTGAGAGTGTATACGAATCGGAGCTGCGCCGCCAGAAGTCGGAAATTGAGCTTCAGCAGGAGGCGCTGGAACGGCACCGTGCGGAATTTCAGGCGCTTCAGTTGCAGATCAATCCGCATTTTCTCTACAACACACTGGAAACGATCAAATGTTATGCCGTCGTACAGGACTCCGAAGAAATTGCACAGATGGTGGAATCCATGGCTCATATGCTCCGTTATTCCATTCAGACCAATCTGGAGGAAATTACGGTTGCTAATGAGTTGAAGCATGTGCTGGCCTACCTTTCCATCATGAAACATCGCATGGATCGAGAGCTTGAAGTTGAGGTTATCATTGCGCCGGATCTGTTGTTGGAAAAAATGGTTCGACTCACCCTTCAGCCACTGGTGGAAAATGTGTTACAACACGCATTTCCGCGAGGCATGGAGCCCGGTCACTTTATCCGTATCGATGCTCGGCGCCTGGAAGATCGCTTTCTTGTCATCGTCCAGGATAACGGTATGGGCATGAGCGAGGAGCGACTGGAGAAGCTGCGTGATCGTCTGGAATTAAATCGCCTGGCAGGCGAAGATTCCGATGATGTCTACCATCGCGGAGGCATCGGACTCATGAATGTTCATCGCCGGATTCAGCTTGTATTTGGAGAAATGTATGGCTTGATGATTGAGAGTGAGCGAGGCTTGGGAACGACCATTACGATGGCGCTTCCTGCAGATCAGCATAGCAAACGGATTTAATTGAACCTATAACAGGGAGGAAGATCAAAATGAATATTAACTTGCAGAACAAAATTGCGCTGGTTACCGGCTCCAGCGGAGGAATAGGTGCTGCCATTGCTGGGGCATTGGCACGTTGCGGAGCAAAGGTGGCTGTGAATGGACTGCATAATATGGATCGGGCGGAGGAGGTCGTGACCGCCATCCGGTATGCTGGCGGTGAAGCAGCGGCATTTCAGGCAGATGTGACTGATACGAATGCCATAGAATCGATGGTTGGGGAGATTACGATCCGCTTCGGCGGACCGATTGATCTGTTGGTTAATAATGCAGGGCATCTGGTGGAGCGGAGCCCCATTGAAACGATGAGCGAGGAGCTTTACAGCCGGATTATGGATGTCAATCTGAAGAGCGCCGTATTTGTCTCCAAAGCGGTCATCCCTGGCATGAAGGCAGCTGGAGGCGGCCGAATTATCAATCTGACCTCGGTAGCGGCTCATAACGGGGGCGGCCCGGGTGCAGCTATTTACGCAGCCTCCAAGGCGGCTTGTATTGCGTTAACCAAAGGACTAGCCAAAGAGCTGGCTCCTGGCGGGATTACGGTTAATGCCCTTTCACCGGGCTTCATCGGACAAACGGCGTTCCACGCTACGTTCACCTCGGCGGAAGGCCGAACTTCTGCGGTAAGCAGCATTCCGCTTGGACGGGAAGGGACACCCGATGATGTCGCAGGAGCGGCGCTGTACCTGTGTTCCGAGCTGGGTTCTTTTATAACCGGAGAAACGATTGAAATCAATGGCGGAATGTACATGCGTTGATGCTACACCATTGCGATAAGGAGGGGACGATACGATGGAAGTGAAGCGGAAGCTTGCAGAAAGACCGTTGTACCAACCAATCAGCGGGCCGTTCCATGTGGACTATGCACCTGATGAACATACCATTCTGGCAGAAAATCCGCCAAGGTTTACCTGGATGGCGGCACAGCAAGAAGATGAGAATGCCTATATGCTGCAGGTGTCGGTGGGGTCTTCTTTTCAGGAAGGAGAGACGATGACCTTTGCGCCGCTCCCGTATAACTTTTTCACGCCGGACCGGGTGTTTGAACCTGGGGATTATTACTGGCGATATGCGCTGCTTGTGAACTATCCAGTGCAGCAAGTGGGCGAAGCCGAAGCGCATGTCTCCCAAGGGAAGCAAGAGGAAATGTCGGCATGGAGTGAGGTGAGGCGGTTTACGGTACCAGCGGGATTACCCGAGACACCGATACCTTCTCGGGCACAGCGGTATGTTGCCGCGGACACGTCTCATCCTCGGCTATGGCTCGGAGAGAGTGGGCTAAAGGCACTTGCGGATGCCATTGCGTCAGATGCTACATATTGCGGCTGGGATGCGTTTATGGCAAATTCCGTGGAGCCGTGGGCAAACCGCGAGCCGATCTGTGAACCGCTGCCTTACCCGGAGAACAAACGTGTCGCCGCGCTGTGGAGGCAAATGTACATTGACTGTCAGGAAACGTTATATGCGATTCGTCATCTCAGCATCGCTGGGCGGGTGCTCCGTGATGAACGGTTGCTTGGCGCGGCGAAAACCTGGCTGTTGCATGTAGCGGCTTGGGATACGGAAGGAACGACCTCCCGTGATTATAACGATGAAGCGGCATTTCGGGTCGCAGCCGCGCTCGCTTGGGGCTATGACTGGATGCATGATGAGTTGAACAGTGAAGAGCAAGATGTGGTGAGGCGCAGTTTGCTGCGGCGGACAGAACAGGTGGCCCAGCATGTGATGGTCCGCTCGAAAATCCATCATGTGCCTTATGATAGCCATGCTGTGCGTTCCTTGTCTTCCGTGCTTGTGCCCTGCTGTATGGCCTTGTTGCATGAGGAGCAGCAGGCTGCAGAGTGGCTGGATTATGCGATCGATTATTATGCCTGTCTGTACTCCCCTTGGGGTGGCAGTGATGGGGGATGGGCCGAAGGCCCGATGTACTGGACTACAGGCATGGCCTATGTGACCGAAGCGATGAATTTGTTGCGAAACTATGCAGGCATCGACTTCTTCCGTCGGCCATTCTTCCAGCGTACCGGGGATTTTCCACTCTACGTGTACCCGCCCGATGCACGGCGCGCGAGCTTTGGAGATCAGTCTACGCTAGGTGACCCGGTAAACTTGAAAACAGGTTATCTTGTCCGCCAACTGGCAGGTGTTACAGGCAACCACTGGTACCAGTGGTACTTTGAGCGTGTGCGCCAATCCGATCCGGGGACAGAGGGAGCTTTTTATAACTACGGCTGGTGGGACTTTGATTTTGACGACTTGGTATACCGCCACGATTATCCGCAGGTGGAGGAAGAGTCGCCTGTGGACATCGAGCCGCTTAAGTGGTTCCGTGATGTGGGCTGGGTAGCCATGCATCACCGGATGGACGATCCGGATGAGCATGTTATGCTGCTGCTCAAGTCGAGCCGTTATGGCTCCATCAGCCACAGTCATGCGGATCAAAACAGTTTCACCCTACATGCATTCGGTGAGCCGCTCGCGGCGGATACGGGCTATTATATCGCGCACGGCAGCTCCTTTCACCGGGAATGGCGCAGGCAGACACGCTCCAAAAACAACCTGCTGATCGGTGGAACAGGTCAGTATGCCGAGAACAACAAGGTGCTGAACATGGCCGCAACCGGGCAGATTGAGGAGGCCTATTGGCGGGATGGCGATGGTTATGTGCGCGCGGTAGCGACCGATGCCTATGCCAGCACCGTACCCCATGTGAAGCGTGTTGTACGGGAGATTCATTTTCTGCAATCCTCCTATTTCGTCATTGTGGACCACATTGACCTGGAGAAGCCGGACAGCGTTCAATGGCTGTTCCATGCACTGCACCCGCTACAGCTGAAAGGGCAGAGCTTCCGTCTGAACGGTAATAAGGCGGGGCTTGAGGGCACGTTTGTATATGCTTCCTCCGGTGAGCTGGTGCTCAGCCAGACGGATCAATTCGCTGAGGTGGACCCGGCAGAGTACGAAGGGTTGGAAAGACATCATCATCTGAGCGCAGAAACGCGGCCGGCCTCAAGCCATAGAATTGTAACTCTGCTTGTACCATATAAGATCGAGGAACCGAAGTATGTCCCCTATTTCATCGATGACCAGGATCACGGCATCCATCTCTATTTTACCGACAACGGTGTAACGAAGAAGATCGAGGTATCCAAGACGTACTAGATAAGATGAAACTGAATGCTGTGGAACGCTGAGTGCTGACCTAAAGAAAACGCAATCTCATCTAAAACATCCCCATTGTTGCAGGCGGTGGGGATGTTTTAACATCTATTTGAAAGCGCTTTACCAATGAGTGGTACCTAAATCAGGATGAAAAGAGGGGTAGCATGAAAAAGTGGATGGTCTCAGGCATGGCGCTATTGCTGGCGGCAGCTGTCATGACAGGGTGCAACAAAGGGAGCGGAGCGGCATCCGGTGAGGGCGGGGGAGACGGTAAAACGAAATTCTCCATTTCACTACGTACGCTGGCGTATACCTATGTGGAGAAGTCACCGGACATTAACAAGGATCAATGGGTGAAGAAACTGGAGGATCTGACCAATACCGATCTGAAAATTGTCCTGGTGCCCCATAAGGAATATGAACAGAAAATGGTCCAGATGTTTGCCACCAATGATATTCCTGACGTGGTGCAGGGTGACGGCGGTGTCAACGGCAAAGAGATGGCCGGCTCGGTCGAAGCCGGGGTATTTCAGCCGTTGGATGAACTGTTGCAGCAGTACGGGCAAGATTTGCTCAAAGCCGTACCGAAGGAAGCGTGGGACCAGGTAACCCATGACGGCCATATCTATGCCATCCCCGAATATTTATCCAATCCATCCCGCCGGGCAACCTGGATCCGCAAGGATCTTCTGGATCAAACGGGACTACCGGTGCCAACTACGGTTGAGGAAACTATGGACGTCTTGCGCGCCTTTAAGAAGCTCGGCGTGGAGAATCCGTATATGGGACGTGAGGATTTCAAATATGCAGATACCTTTTTCGGTGCCTATGACGTACAGCAATTCCTGTCCATGATGGAGCAGCAGGGCGACCAGGTTGTACCGAAATTTATGGATAACGAGAATATGCAGCAAGCCCTAACTGTCTATAAGACGATGTACGAGGAAGGGCTCATCAACAAAGAGTTCGCGACCATCAATTCTACCGTATTCAAAAATACGATTCTATCTGGCAAGGCGGGTATGTGGTCTATGAACGCCAACGAATTGATCCAATGGGAGAAGCAGATTAAAGCGTCGGTTCCCGATGCCAAAATCGAGATTATCCCTTCCCCTGTCGGCCCCGACGGAAAGGGCGGTTATTATTTGTACGGTCCGGTGACACGTGCCTACTTTATTAATAAGGATGCGGCTGATCCGGCTTCCATTATCCGTTTCTTTAACTGGATGGTGTCTGACGAAGCTGAGAAGTTTTTCACATACGGCACAGAAGGAGAGACCTACACAGAGGATAATGGCGAGATTTCATACACAGCTCCAACAGACTCCGCTGGTGTGGACGAAGAGCGTTACCGTCAGTCGTTCTTATGGTTCGTACAGGACACGACGTACAATAAAGGTTCGTTATCGCTGACAGAAGAAGGCAGAAAGCTGATGAATATTTACGATACCATCTTAGCCAAAGAAGGTCGGGATGGCATCAACTTTGATCCGCGTTTGGAAGCTTTTGTACAGAATCCCGATATTGCTCCCAATTCGGATACACCTCCTCAGGTATTGCTCACACACATGATCAAGATGGTTTATGGTAAGGAGCCGATCTCCGATTGGCCGAAAGTGGTAGAGGAATGGAAATCCAAGGGCGGCGATCAGGCAATCAAAGAAGCCACGGAGAAATTTAAAAAAGGTGAGGGAGTGTCGGCACCGCGTCGCTAGATAAGCAGAATGAATGGAACCAGTGCAGTGAGTCAGGTGAATACGGAGGGGATACAAGTGAATGACGTGTTCAAAACGTGGAAGAAGCGGGTTGTACTTGTTGCCATGTCTGTCATACTCATTAGCGGTATTACCGTTCCCGTGCATGAAGTCCGGGCGATGGAAGACGCTGTTCCTCATTCTATTTTAAATACTACGCAGGAAGAAAATATCCCAGATCCAGAGGGCCCAGAGCTGGAGATTTACGCGGAAAACTTTGATGACCCGGACAATTTTGGCTCTACAGGCGGAATTGCACTGAGAGCCCCCTGGCTGCAGGAAGGGGGAGGTGGGAGCAAGGCCAAAACGTCATCTTCCACAACCGCACCCTCGCTACCCAACATGATCAAGATTGACGGAAACGATGCACTCGCCCTGCCACTTGATCTGACTGGATACGGAAATATCCGGCTGAGCTACTACACACGCGCCTCATCCTATATCAGCGGAAGCATTATTATCGAATGGTCGAAGGACGGAGGCATTTCCTGGGCAACGCTGGAGACATTTGAACTTCCCCCAGGCACTCCAGAAGCGAAGAATAAGGAAGGGAATATGCTTAAAAGCTGGACGCTGAGTTCGGAAGCGAACAATAACAGCACGGTGAAAATTCGTTTTCGGACAGGAGATGCCATGCAGGCCAACATGTATATCGACAATGTTGCCATTTACGGTCAGGCTATTCCCGGTATAACGCCTGCCCCATCCCCAGTGCCGCCTGGAGAGGAGAATACTGAGTTTACGCCACCACAAGGAGTGACTTTATACGAGGATGTGGAGATTGGCACGGCTGGTGGGCGAGCAATATATTCATCCATTGCTGTTCCCGAGACAGCGGGAGCTGAACCGATGCCTGTCATGGTCTATATCCATGGAGGTGGATGGAATCACGGGGACCGAAAGCAGGCATTAAACTCCATATGCAATTATGTACTCAAACGCGGTTATATCGGTGTATCTCTGGACTACCGGCTGACGCATGAGGCTCCTTTCCCTGCCCAGATTCAGGATGTAAAGCTCGCTATTCGATATTTGCGGGCCCATGCAGCCCAGTACAATCTGGACCCGAGTCGTATCGGCGTCTGGGGATCATCTGCGGGCGGCCATCTGGCTGCATTGCTCGGTACAACAGGGGACATGGTTGCTGGTGACACCGTAATGCTCGATACAGGAGTGACGGTAGATGTACCTGATCTTGAAGGTTCTGGTGGATGGGCTGAGTATTCCGACAAAGTGCAGGCCGTCGCTGACTGGTACGGACCCGCTGATTTTACGACGACATTTGCTAATAACTATAGCTCGGTCACGGCTCTTCTTGGCGGGCATCGTGCATTCGATGTACCGGAGCAGGCCAGACTTGCGATGCCGGGAACTTATGCTTCACCGGATGATCCACCGTTCTGGATTCGGCACGGTGATGCTGATGCTACCATTCCCTATACCGACAGTGTTACTTTCGCGGGACAGCTTCAATCTGCGGGTGTCCCGATTGTGGATATGAAAGTCGTACCCGGTCAGGGGCATGGATTTACAGGGACGGCTTCCGAGGTTGCCAATGCGGAGGCGTGGGCCTTTCTTGATGAACATGTGAAGAACCGGATCGTTACGGAGCCAATTATTTTCAAAAGCAATCCCGAAGACACTTCGTCTGGAGATGAAGAAGAGGATGAAGAAAAACCGTTGATTGAGAAGGTCATCGCCAGCAAGCTGCCAAGCGACGATGCGGCGATTGACAGCGGCAAGCCTGACCTGAATTTTAATCAGGCTACGGGCTCCAGCACCGGATTACTAAGCATCTCTTCCACTCCGTCGACCAAGAAATACGTGTATTTCAAATTTGATATGACCGGAAATGAGCCCGAAGGAGATCGGTATCGACTACGGATTGCCGCCAAGAAAGGCACATCGAATATCGATACAGAGTTGTCTCTGTACGGTTTGAATGCAATAGACTGGAGCGAATCATCGTTAACCTGGTCGAATGCCCCGGTCCAAAGTCTCAGCGAAAGTTCGCTGGTTGGCAAATTCCAAGTCACGGCAGATCGTAATGGAAGCCCGGCCGTCTATGAAGTTGATGTAACCGATGTTGTGAAGAGTCGTCCAGATACGGGGCAGGTTGCATTTTTGCTCGCGGATGCGGGATCAACAGGTGTTTCCGTGAACGTATACACCAAGGAAGCCAACGGAACGAGCAATCCGCGTCCACAGTTATCGGTCATTGCTTTAATCGAAGAAGGCAGTGACACGCAGTCACCAGAATGGGAGCAGGGAGCCGAGCTGGAGATTCGCAACTGGGGAACGGATTTTGCGGAACTGAGATGGCCTGCTGCCAGCGATGATACGGCTGTATCTGCCTACCGGATATATCGGAATGGAGTTTTGCTGGCTGAACAAGGTAAGCAGGCATTCCGTGATAGCGGACTTACAGCTGGAACATCGTACACGTTTCAAGTGAGGGCGATTGACGAGGCGGGCAACATCAGCAGTGCTCTATCAACCGATTTGACCACCCTTGCCGTTCCGGTATCGTCCCTGCCTGTTGCTTCCGTCTCGGCAAGCGGTAGCGACGGCAACCTGGCGACCAATACCATTGACAATAACAGTTATACACGCTGGTCTGTTGCCGGAGAGGGGCAATGGATCACGTTTGATCTGGGGCAGGCACAGCAAGTGGGCTATGTTGGGATTGGTTTTTACAAAGGGGATGTCAGGAAGACCTTCTTTGAGGTAGAAACGTCTGTTGACGGTAATCATTGGACCCAGGTATATGGCGGCGAAAGCAGTGGGGATACAACAGAAATGCAGGCATTTGATATCCCGGATACTTCTGCACGTTATGTACGGATCACCGGGCATGGCAATTCTGATTCAAGTATTTATACGAGTCTGACCGATGTGCATCTGTATGCCCCTTATGCAGGGGGAGGAACGCCTGTTGCCCTGATTCCATACATTGAGCCACAACCACCTGAAGGGACGGTGCCCTTTATCGCTCCAGGACTGACGGAGACAGATGGAACACCGCATACTATCCATTCTCCTCATGCTGTAACTGGACGTACGATTGATGTACGGGATTACGGAGCAGATCTGGCTGATAATACGAGTGATGACCGACCTGCAATACAGGCAGCCATTGATGAGGCTAACGCTGGTGATGAAGTATTTTTGCCTGATGGAGTGTACAATTTGTTGTCCGGGCCGGATGGAACCACCAACCTGATGCTCAAATCCGGGGTGAACCTGAGAGGAGAGAGCAGTGAAGGAACCGTACTCAAGACATCGCTGGATCAGGTGACGGGCAGCGCCGTCCTGAAAGCATCGGCTCAACATAGCATTCTCGTATCCAACATGACCATAACTTCATCCTGGTCTGGCAGCTACACGACCGAACACAAATCCAACAATCCCTCTGCAGGCGGGCCGGATAGCATGATTCACATCGCCAACTATGGTGAGGCTCCATCTTATGACATTACGATCGATGGCGTGATTGTGGAGAAATTCAAACGAATGGCTATCCGCATCGAACACAGCCGCGATGTCGTTGTGAAGCATGCAACATTCCGCAACGCAACAGATCTGGGCCCTGGAGGTTCAGGCTATGGAATTTCCATTCAGGGAACGGCCAAGACCGATCGGCTTGGCTTTGACAATGATACGATATGGAATGTGGTGGAGGATAGTACGTTTGAGGGTCCTTATCTCAGACATGGAGCGTTGATCCAGTTTGTGGCCCATAACAACGTGCTGCGTGGCAATACATTTAACGAAACGAAGCTGGATGCTATTGATCTTCATGGTGAACTGGAGTATTTGAATGAAATCTCCGGCAATATCATTACAGATGTGCTGACAGGCGCAGGGGTTGGACTCGGCAATACAGGAGGTTCAGCACCAAGCAACCACAGCAAGTCGGGCAAAGGAAACTATATTCATGACAACACAATCAGGAACAGCCAAATCGGCATCTCGGTAACCATGGGCACCCCCGATACAGTAATCAAGGATAATCTCATCGAGAATACAACCACGGTTGCAGATGCGGCAGGAATCAAAGTCCTGAACGGACCGGGCACGGTGATTCGAGGCAATGTGATCCGCAACAATACCGCCAGCGGTTACTGGGGCGTGCGGCTTGAGCGCGACAAAGGCGATGCCGGAGCAGGCAATATTGGCGAAGGAAACCCTGAGAATGTGTTAATTGAAAATAACCGAATCGAAGGTAACACAAACGGAATCGGACTCTTTGCCGGAGTCGGTATTCTGCTGAAGACCAACATTCTAAACAATGTGAATGAGGACTATTACAAAGCAGCAGGTGTTACAGTTACCGAGTTATAAAGGATCAGAACAAGTAGCCTAGCAGGCGTCTATATAAGTTGAAGCTCAATTTTACACTTAAACGGAGAGTGCAGAACCAATTTGAAGAAGCGAAGCGTTCGCCTTTATCACCGGATTTTTTCCCTTGAGTAAAGGGAATGATGAAAATCTGGGGATAAGAGCGATCGGAAAATGGTACTGCAATCGGAGTGATCAGGTGTAACATTTATAGTTTAACTTATGTAGCCTGATGGGCTACTTTTTGTTGTGAATCATTTATTTAAGATTCATTAAAGGTTTGTCCTCTACCATGGTTTCATAAGCCTAAGTTGCTTAACAGAAACCAAGAAGGAGGATTCATCATTTGAATAGTTTACTACGTAAAGTTGCAGTAACGGCCTTGTCCGTGACGATGGTAACATCATCTTCTTTTGCTTTGGTAGGAAGCCCGAACGCTGCGTTTGCCGCAGAGGATACAAGCACCAGCACAGGCATCACGCAAGCCTATGAATCGTTGTTCCAAACGGACAACGTCATTGATGTGAATGTTACGATTGATGATGCAGACTGGAAGAGCATGCTCGAAAGCCCGCTGGATAAGGATTATAAGAAGGTAAGTGTGGAAGTAGACGGCAACAAGCTGGATAACGTTGGTTTCTCCACCAAGGGTAATCTGACTTTGAAATCCGTAGCTTCGATGCAAGATTCCGACCGTTACAGCTTCAGACTGAAGTTCGATAAATACGACAAAACACAAACCCTGCTCGGTTTGGATAAAATGGTCCTGAACAACAACTACGCTGATCCATCGTACATGCGTGAAGTTCTTCATTATGAAGCACTGCGCAGCATTGGCATGGATGTACCGATGACGAACTACGTTAACTTGTATATAAACGGCGAACTGGTTGGTTTCTATACCGGGGTCGAAGCAGTAGATGACAGTTACCTGGAACGCAATTACGGTGAAGATTATGAGGACGGTGTCCTCTACGATACGGATGAGAAGAGTTACCTGCAATATTCAGAAGGCAGTGACTACAGCACCATCACGGAGGATTTGGGTACGGACGAGAATAAAACCAAACTCAAAAACTTCATCAAAACGCTGAATGACATGCCTGAAGGTGAAAAAGGTGATATCGAGAGTGTGCTGGACGTCGATTCGGCACTGAAATATATCGCGGGCAACATGGTCTTTGGTAACTATGACAGCTATAGCGGCGACAAAGGGCATAACTACATGCTTTACGGCGATGCGGATGGCAAATTCACAGTTGTACCTTGGGACTTTAACATGTCGTTTAATGGATACTCCGGTGGAGGCGGACGTGGAACAACTGGATCAACGACGACCAACACCAACGCAACAAACGTATCTGTGGACGAGCCAGTACTGGGCATTAGCATGGAAAATGTACCGATGATCAACAACCTGTTGGCCGTGCCTGAGTATAAGGAAAAATACTTGAGCTACGTCAATGAGTTGACAGACTATATGGAAGGTATCCAGGACCGTATCACAGGTCTGGCTGACATCATTCGTCCATATGTAGAAGCAGATCCAACGAAGTTCTACACAACAGAGCAGTTTGAATCCAACATCGCATACTCTGCCAACGCTGATGCAACAGGCGGTATGGGTGGCATGGGTGGTACACCACCAGAAGGATTCGAAGGCATGACACCGCCAGAGGGCATGGAAGGCATGACGCCTCCGGAAGGCTTTGAAGGCATGACACCTCCCGATGGTACAACGCCGCAGGATGGCGCAACGGGAAAAGGAACAACAGACAGCACAGGCAAAACCCAGACACGTCCTGGCGGTAACTTTGGCGGAGGCGGCGGTATGGGCTCCATGGCAGCGGGATCGCTGACGACGTTTGCCCTGAACCGACTTGCCAATCTGCAAGAGCAGCTTGGACGCGAAGTAACACCTTTGCCAGAGACTTCAGAAGATACAGGCACGGATAACGGAACTGGAACAACAGACAAAGCGATTACTGTATCCCTTGATGGCAAAGCGATTACGTTCCCGGATCAGGACCCGCTAGAGCAAAGTGGCCGGGTTATGGTACCAGTGAACGCCATCCTTGAAGCTTTGGGTGCAGAAGTAACGTGGGACAAAACAGCGAAAACCGTAACAGCCGTTCTGAATGACCAGACGCTTGTGCTCCAGATCGGAAGCAGCACAGCAACGGTGAATGGTGAAACGCTCGAAATCGATGCACCAGCCATTATCAAGAACAGTCGCACGCTTGTGCCGGTACGCTTCATCTCTGAAGGACTGGGACTGACCGTGGATTGGGATCAAACGGCTGCACAAGTAACACTTACAACCAAATAAGAAATCTCCCCGGTAAAGCAACGTTGTTCTAGGGAGAATGAGAAAAGGGATTCGATGGTCAGATCGAATCCCTTTTTGGTACAATGAGGAAAAGGAGGGGATAAATATGGCTCCCGATAAAACAAAACTTTTCCCTAACGACAATATTCGTACCGTTTGTTACATTCAAAATTTGCCGCCGCGCTCTAATGTGCTGATCGGTGATTATACGTATTATAGTGACAACAGTCGTCCACCCGAGCAATTTTATGACCGCATTCAACATCATTATGATTTCCTGGGTGATCGTCTGGAGATCGGTAAGTTTTGTGCAATTGCCGAAGGGGTGACATTCATTATGAATGGCGCCAATCACCGGATGGAGGGCATGACGACCTATCCCTTCAATATTTTTGGTGGTGGTTGGGAGAGAGTGACCCCTACGCTGGATCAGCTGCCTTTTAAGGGAGACACTTTATTGGGGAACGACGTCTGGATTGGGCAAAATGTAACCATCATGCCGGGTGTCACTATTGGAGACGGTGCCATCGTCGCTTCCAATGCGACAGTCACCAAGGACATCGAGCCTTACACCATTGTGGGTGGCAATCCGGCCAAACCAATCAAAAAGCGCTTCGACGACGAGATTATTGCTTTACTGCTGGAACTGAAATGGTGGGATCAGGATGAGGTGTGGCTGGACACACATTTGGAACGACTGGTCTCTACATACGATCTCCAGACATTGCGTGAGCTTCTGAAGAGCAAGTAGGTTGATGTACGTGAATTGATATGCAAAAGCGAGGTTATCGCTGGTTCCTTACGGAGCCGGCTTTTTCATTTTGGATTTTATATTTCCATAATCACATGTTTTGTATGACCTCAAAAACAATGTCTCAAAATTGAGAAAAGAGATGGAATGTTGTGTGAGATAAGTCATAGAATAACTTTAAGTAAGCGCTTCCAATAACATCAATATGAATTCACGGAGGGGTTCAGAATGCGATTTAAGAGAGCTGCCACACCGCTCGTCGCTCTGTTCATGTCGGTCACATTGTTTGCCGGATGCCAAAGTGTTCAGCCGCCATCAGTAAGTGAACCACAAGGAACGGTGGATACACCAACCGCGACAACCCAGAACGAACCTGCACCACAGACCAACAAGGAGACACCACGTAATGAGACGTTGTATATCAATGGGTTGCAATGGGGGCCACCAACCAACTTCAATCTGTTGAGCGGAAATCCCGCATTTCCAGTGAATTACGGCAACTCCAGGGAGCTGGTGTACGAGACACTGTTTATGGTAAACCAGCTGGACGGTGGCCTTGAACCTCTCTTGGGCAATTCGTATGAATGGACGGATGAAACCACTCTGCGCATTGAGTTGAATGCGGATGCGAAGTGGAGCGACGGGACGGCTTTTACAGCAGATGATGTTGTATACACCTATGAACTGGGCAAAAAATACGATATCAACTGGAGCAGCTTCTGGACCTACATCAGTGAAGTGAAGGCGGATGGAGCGCAGGCCGTGGAAATTAAGCTGAACCCTGATAACCCAAACAAGCTGACCGTACTGGACAGCATTGAACTGATCCCGATGCTGCCGAAGCATATCTGGGAAGAGATCGAGAAGAAGAACAATAATGATCTGACCGCGATTCGCAAAGAGATCAATGACAATCCGGTGGGCACCGGAGCATATAAGCTTCACTTTTACAACGACCAGAAAATTACGATTGTCCGCGACGACAACTACTGGGGTCAGAAATTGTTCGGCAAATTGCCCGCACCGAAGTACATCACTCACGTGATCTACAAGGATAATGCCGCAGGTGATCTGGCGTTCAAGAGTGGGCAAGTGGACGTCTCCCAGCAGTTTATCCCTCAGGTGTGGAAGATGTGGGAAGGCGGGGCTGCCGTCAAAACGTATCTGAAGGATGCGCCGTATTATCTGCCCGGTTCCATGCCAAGCATTTTCTTCAATCTGTCCAAAGCTGGACTCGATAATGCTGACGTTCGCCGTGCAATAGCCATGAGCATCAACTATGACAAAATCTCGGAGCTGGCCATGAGCGGATATTCCGCACCTATGCAGCCTTCTCTGACCTTGAACTCGGACGCCGAGTCCAAATATATTGACCAGGATGCCATCAAGTCGTTGCAATGGACGATGGATATTGAAGGAGCCAACGCCCTGCTCGACAAGATTGGAGCAACCAAAGGCAAAGACGGCACCCGTGTCCTTAACGGCACACGCCTTGGGCCTTTCGAGGTTGAATGTCCTTACGGTTGGTCCGACTGGAACGCTGCCCTGGAGATCGTAGCGCAGAGCGCCAAGGCCATAGGGATTGAGATTCGCACCAAATTCCCGGAATCGCCAGTATGGACCAATGATCTGCAAACCGGCAAATTCGATATCATCATGAACACACCTGCAGGCGGGGTCAGCCCAAGCCAGCCATGGAACCGTGCGATGACGATCATGTATTCCAAAGGGGTTGCCCCAATGGGTGAGATGGCGTTCTGGAACTGGGGACGATACCAGAATGACCGCGCAGACGCCATTATTGAAGAGATTCCATCCGTGTCTGACGAGGCGAAGCTGAAGTCACTGTATACCGAGCTGAATACCATCTGGCTGAAAGATATCCCTTCCATTCCGCTGATGTACAGACCATGGGTGTTTGACACCGTGAACGAATCGGTCTGGAAAGGTTTCCCGACCGAAGGAGATGGAACCAACATTCCGCCGCAAATCTCGATGGACGGCGCAGGTATTAAGGCATTGTATCAGATCCACAATTAAGGAACTCATATTGAATCAGGACACGATGAAGTGACACACCACTTCAGACATAAGGCCCTTATCCGCTAAACTCGGGGGTGCTAAATCCTATGAATGCCTATTCCAGATATGTCGCCAAAAAAGTATTCTGGTACGGCCTGACCCTGGTCATCGCCATCGGACTGAATTTTATTTTGCCAAGACTGATTGAAGGTAACCCGGTGAGCATGATCGCTTCCAAAATGACGTCAGGGATGACCGACTCGGATTCCATCAAGCGGGTGTATGAGACGTTTACGGTTGAGTTCGGCATTGATCAGCCGCTATGGACCCAATTCGGCATCTATTTGAAAAATCTGTTCACAGGCAATCTGGGCACGTCCTTTGGACTGTATCCGAAGCCTGTAACGGACATTCTGGCCTCCGCCGTCCCTTGGACGGTGGGGCTTCAACTTCCGGCCATCCTGGTCGGCTGGATCATTGGCAATTTGCTCGGCGCCATTGCGGCGTACCGGAAGGGTGTTTTTGATAAAGTGCTGTTTCCGGTAGCGTTGTTTATCAATTCCATTCCTTTTTTTACTCTGGCTATTATTATGCTGTACGTCTTTGCGTTATCACTGAAATGGTTCCCTTTATCAGGGGGATATGACTTCCAGATGGTGCCGCAGCTGAGCTTCGACTTCATCATGTCCGTGGTTCGCCACCATACCTTGCCGTTCCTCTCCATTGTACTCGTGACCATTGGTGGTCAGGCGATTGGCATGCGGGAGATGTCCATCTATGAGCTGAATTCGGACTATGTGTTATACAGCAAACTGCTGGGTATTCGCGACGGCCGAATTTCGCGTTATGTGTTCCGTAACGCCATGCTGCCGCAAATTACGGGGCTTGCGCTCTCCATCGGTACGATGGTCGGCGGATCACTCATCTGTGAGATTGTCTTCAGTTATCCGGGCATAGGCACATGGTTGTTCACGGCCATAAGGCAACTGGATTACCCACTAATCTCGGGGTGTACGCTGCTGATTGCCATTGCTGTATTGCTTGCGAATTTCACCATTGATGTCATCTACGGCTTCATTGACCCGCGCATCAAGGCCGCTCAAATGGAGGAACAGTGATATGAAGCATTCGATCTCTATATTGCTGAAGTCACCCAAATTCATGATCGGTGCGGTGACTTTTGTCGGCATGCTGCTCTTGGTTACGATCTATCCGCTCATTAATCGCAGTGATCCCCTGGAGATGATTGCGATGGCGTTTCAGTCACCTGGCGATGGCTTACTGTTAGGATCGGACAATTTTGGACGGGACATTTTTCTTGAATTGATGTATGGCATCCAGACATCCATACGTGTGGGGCTGATTGCAGGTGTGTTTGCGACCGTTATCGGTCTGGTTATGGGCCTGGTGTCGGGATATATCGGGGGAATGCTGGATAACTTTCTGACGGCAATTACCAATATTTTTATCGTTATTCCTTCGTTTATTATTCTGATCTTGATCTCAGTCAGCATTGATTCACGCAGTTCCCTGGTGACGGCGATCATTATCGGTATAACCAGCTGGCCCTGGACGGCCCGGGCTGTGCGAGCCCAGACAACATCTCTGCGTAGCCGGGATCATGTGCATATTGCGAAAATTTCGGGACACAGTACGCCGCGTATCATTATCCATGAGATTTTGCCGTATATCGCGTCTTATGTGGTGATGGCTTTTGTGCTCCAGACGGCATCGGGCATTCTGTCCGAAGCCTCCATCTCCATGCTGGGACTGGGACCGTATAATACGATCTCGCTCGGCATTCTGATGAACTGGGCACTGGTGTTTGAAGCGCCAGTAGCCGGGGCGTGGTGGGCTTTCATTCCTGCGGCGCTGGCGATTGCCGTCATTACCTTCTCGCTTTATCTGATGAATACGGGCATGGACGAAATTTTCAATCCGAAAATAAGGAGCTAAGACCATGAACCAACCTATACTTCAGGTCAGCGGTCTCAAAACCTATTACCGTACCCGGCTCAAGGAGAACGTCTTTGCCGTCGACGGGGTGGAGTTCGGGCTGAAAGAGGGGCAGACGCTGGGTATTGCAGGTGAATCGGGCTGTGGTAAATCGACGCTGGCGCTCAGCCTGATGGGCTTTTATTTCCCGCCGCTTCATTATGGCAGTGGTTCGATCCGGATCAACGGTACCGATATTATGCAGCTGAACAAAGAGCAGCTTCGTTCTCGCATTCTGGGCAAGGAAATTGCCTATATTCCGCAGGCCGCCATGAATGCACTGAACCCAACGCTGCGTATTATCAGGTTTATTGAAGATATCATGAAGGAGCATCGTCCGGAGCTGAAACGGTCGGATGTGCGGAAGATGGCTACGGAGCGCTTCCAATCACTGAACCTGTCGCCGGATGTGCTGGATATGTATCCAAATGAATTGTCTGGCGGCATGAAGCAGCGAACGGTTATCGCCATCTCAACGATTCTGAATCCCAACGTGCTCATTGCGGATGAACCTACTTCGGCACTAGACGTAACTTCTCAGAAGGCAGTCATTCGTCTGTTGAAGGATTTGTTGAAGCGCAAAGTAATCAAATCACTGGTGTTTATCACGCATGAGCTGCCGCTGTTGTACCATGTCACGGATGAAATTATGGTGATGTATGCCGGGGAGATTGTGGAACGAGGCACGGCAGAGCAGATGATTTTCAATCCGCTGCATCCGTACACCCGGAAGCTGATGGGCTCTATCATTGTGCCGGAAGAGGGCATGAAGGAGCACAAACTGGCTGCCATTCCCGGTGCACCACCGAATCTGAAGAATGTGCCGGAAGGCTGCCGCTTCGCAGAGCGCTGTACACTGGTGACCGACGAGTGCCGCCAAGGAAAAATCGAGAACATTCATGTCGATGGACGCATATATCGCTGTCTCCTGACACCGGAGATGTTGGAGCAGATCAGGGAGCAGGAACAGGACGGTCACGTACAGCAGGAGAGCAGGGACGAAGAGCCCCAGGAGAGGGAACAAAACCAGGAGGAGAACGCTTCAAACAAAGAAGAAGTCCGGGATATTCGAACTGCCACAGACGATATTGCAGACCAATGAAATGATTTTTTTGGGCGTAATGGGCTCGGATCAAGGCTCCCCGAAAGGAGTGAGGTAGTATGGCGATGGGCAAGGTGCTGATCAGCGGCCGCCATCTGACCAAGGTGTACGGTACAGGCAATCGCAAAAAGGCAGCAGTGGACGATGTGAGCTTTGATTTTCATGAAGGGGAGATTATCTCCATTGTCGGAGAGAGCGGCAGTGGCAAGACGACGCTCGCGAAAATGATTATGGGCTTACTCAAGGAAACGGGTGGAGCGATCGAATACGATGGCAAGCCCAGACAGCTGAAGCGATATCGTGAGCGTAAAGCCTATTGGAAGGATATTCAGGCCATTTTCCAGGACCCGTTCTCTTCGTTCAACGTATTTCACCGAGTGGAAAAGCTGCTGGTGGACTGTATCAAACTTCAGGGACTGAAGCTGAACAAGGATGAGGAATATGCCAAAATGAAGGAAGCCTGTTCCTTCGTCAACCTGAAGTTCGAGGAGTTATACAACAAATATCCGTTTGAGCTGTCCGGTGGACAGATGCAACGGCTCATGATTGCCCGCATTTTCATGTTGCATCCAAAGGTGTTGATTGCCGATGAACCGACGTCCATGGTGGACGCGTGCTCTCGTTCAACGATTTTGGATATGCTGCTCAAGCTGCGTGACGAGAACCGTATGACGATTGTGTTTATTACGCACGATGTGGGTCTGGCTTATTATGTGAGCGACACGATCTGTATTATGGAGCATGGACGAATGGTGGAGGCAGGGAGAGCGGAGGAGGTCATCCACCATGCGGAGCATCCCTATACCAAGCAATTAATCAATGACGTACCCAAGATTCATTCTCCCTGGGTGCTCGATTGACACAAATCAAGCCCTGGACCGTGTTGAGCGGAACAGGGCCTCTTATTGTCCAAGATGAAAGGTTCGTTTTAGCGAGTGGGTGGTTGTGGCGTCTGTGCAGACTCTGTTGATGGGGGTGTTGAATGGGTGTGATCTTCCGAGTTATTCTGGTTTGTCTGCTTGCCGGAATAAAAGTTAATGATATCATCAACCGTAGAAAACACGACATTTACATCAAAATGTTCGTTGTGTGTTTGAATAAAAACCTCTTTTCCAATCCTTTTGTTGCTGTTTAGTTTAAAGCTTCTTTCATCGTTAATCCTGCTGTGAATACGGGAACCTTACCTGCTGGAAGTTGAATTTCCTTACCAGTTCTACGGCTTTTGCCCATACGTGCTTCACGATTACGCACTTCGAATTTTCCGAATCCGACCAGTTGAACCTCTTTGCCTTCTTTCAATGCTTCCAAAATCGAATCCAGTACAACCGTTACGGCCTTTTCAGCGTTCTTTTTGGAGAATCCGCCGTTTTTGGCTACTTCTGTGATCAATTGTTCTTTGTCCATTTGTCATACCTCGCTTTTCGTTTTTGGATGATAAGTTTATGAAGTCAGCATTTTGAAAGACGCTCTTTGAATCTATGCAAAATGCTCATGTAATAAAACAAAAAGCTGCCTTGTACAAGGCAGCTTTAATATAATTAAACTTTAGTAACGTTCTCAGCCTGTGGACCACGGTTACCTTGAGTTACTTCAAATTGGACGCGTTGTCCTTCATCCAATGTTTTGAAACCGTCGCCTTGAATTGCACTGAAATGAACGAATACGTCTGTTCCTTCTTCAGTTTCGATAAAGCCAAATCCTTTGTCCGCGTTAAACCATTTCACTGTACCTGTTTGCATGTAGTTCCTCCAAAAAATAAGTTTTTAAACGACCATTTTGAAAAGGTTAATTATAAAAATCAACGCTAATCAGGTATATTCAACCCACAGACTTGATGTCCGCTAATGTATCGATTAATATGATAATACCATGTCCGCTAATATAAGTCAAGATTTGGAGGTTTTTTCTAATGGATAAGGGTTCTGGTACTTCGGTACAAGGGGAAATGGTTGTTCAGGAATTCATACATATGCTTACGATCCAGGGAGAATTGACTCCCAAAACCTTGAAGGAATATGCGAGTGATTTGAAGCATTTTACCGAATGGTATAAAGGGAACGATTCTCGGGGTGAAGAGAGTTCATTTCATATCGAAGATGTGCATACATCGACTTTAGTCCGTTATCGGGAAGATTCACAAAAGGTAATGCAATTGAAGCCATCTACCATTAATCGCAGACTGATTACATTGAAGCGTTTTTTCAAGTGGGCTGCATCGGAATCTAGTTTCAACAGTGATCCTTCCAAACCTTTGAAATTCATTCCAGAAGACAAGGTTAGCCCCCGCCGAATGACAACCGAGGAAGAACGATCATTCATATCTGCGGTCGAGGACGGCAACTCGCTTCGGGATCAAACCATCCTTACCCTCATGTTTCATACGGGTTTGCGAACGATGGAGGTATGTAATCTTGCTCCCAGTGATATTGAATTGGGCAAACGAAGCGGGCAGCTTACCGTGCGGGCCGATAAACGAAACGGTCAACGGAAAATTTCGCTGAACATGACATGTATTGCTTTGTTGAAGATGTACATGACTGGCCTCGCACCGGATAGTCCTTACTTGTTTCCTTCCGAGAAAACTAGTGATCGCTTAACGGAGAGGGCGCTGCGCCATTTGATCAAAAAGGTGATGACTTCAGCCGGTCTGGAAGGGCTAAGTTCCCATGATCTGCGTCATCGGTTTGGATACGCTATGGCCGAGCATACACCACTGCATCGCTTGGCAGAAATGATGGGGCATATCAATCCGGATACCACGATGATTTATGTGAAGGGATTAAATGCCAATCTATCTTCGTCAGCAGAAGAGGATGGAGAAACGGAACCGCAATTAAAGTACATGCAGCACTCTTTATGAGGGATTACGAATGGATATAGGATCAATGATGCCCTGACCCACTTCAAGTGGATGAGGGTTGTTTGGTTATCCAAGAATGACTTACATCCCATTCAGGCTTGTTGTTTGCATTGATTTGCGATTCTAATGTAATAATGGCATAGGTTCCATCAAGCTTTTCCCAAAAAAGTATCGCCTTTGTATGATCAGGATGTAAAAGTAAGGCAGGCATGATATCCCCGTTTTCCAGCATGGTTCTTCGTTCGTTACTATAATAGGCAGCGATGAAGGAAGAGTGTTCTGGATGGGGAAGGGTGTTTAATGAATCCTCCAAGCTGTAAAACAGTTTCCATTCAGTTATATTCTCCTTCTCACTATTCTCATTCAGCGTGTTACGTATTGCGTCTAGTCCTCCGCTCCATGATTTTGTTAACTTCTCCTGAAGTTCTTGAGGTTGGTTCTCCCAGCGTGAAGTCTCGGTGGATGCTTCAAATCGATCGGTTCGAATTGTCTCTGTGATTGAACCACTGCAGATTAATATTGCGGCAATACCGGTCGTTACCATTCCAGATTTTAAGTAATTCATCAGTTAATAGACTCCTTTCCTATTTCATAATTAACTCCTTTCAATAATTTACCATAAATATCCTTGTGAGCGCTCATTATATCAATCTTATCACCTTAAAAGTAAGCGGTTACATATTTAAATTTATATTGTATATTATGATGGCAACCTTGGATCATATCGACATATACATTATTGCTTGGGCTTAAGGCCCGTTAAATAAAGGAGGAATCTGACGTGTACCGGGTATTGCTAGTGGATGATGAAGAGGATGTACGCGAAGGGTTGGTTGTAGAGGTAGATTGGGAAGCGCTCGATCTGCGCATAGTTGGTCTGGCGGAGAATGGACGTGAAGCACTGGAGATGGCCGAACGAGTTGAGCCGGATATTGTGGTAACGGATATCAGCATGCCATTTATGGATGGACTTGAACTTGCCAAAAGGTTGCGGGAGCGCAATCCGCTTGTGAAAGTGGTGATTTTGACTGGATATGATGAATTCGACTACGCCCGACAAGCGGTCTCGCTGAGTGTGGATGAATATTTACTGAAGCCATTCTCGGCGGGACATCTAACAGAACTGCTTACAAGGTTGCGTGCGCAGATGGCGGCTGAAGTGGCCGAGCGAGAGGATGTACAACAGCTGCGCGACCATTATTATACAAGCCTGCCCTTGTTACAGGCGGACCTGATGGCCACTTTGCTGCATCGGCAAAAATCGCCGCAATATATTCATGGCAAAGCAAAGCAATGTGGACTGGATCTGCATGGTGAACGCTATGGTGTATCCGTATTGACCCTGCATATGGACGGAGACCAATCCGAGGATGCGGAGTTGAAGCAGTTCGCTGCGCTAAACATTGCCGCAGAGGTATGGACGGAGCACGGGGCCGGACATGCTTTTATGCATCAGGAGACTATTGTGCTGCTCTATGTAGATCGGTGGGGTGGAGAAGATGGGGAGAAACGACAGCAGCAGGCGCTGGAAAATGTAATGCGCAGCATCAATCACTATCTGCGTATTCCTGCCACTGTCGGATCAGGCTCGATCGTGAACACATTAGCAGGTGTAAAGCATGCTTATGAAGATGCACTACTGGCACTGGATTATCGGCTTGTACCGGGGACCGATCCCCTCATCTATATTGCAGATGTTGAGCGGCAGACGGCGGGCAAATTGCGTTTTGACGAGTTGAAGCAGCAAACGCTGACACGTTGTCTGAAAGCGGGTACGCAGGCGGAGCTGGAGGACGCGCTAGAGATCATTTTCCGGGAAATTACGGTGGAGCATGGGCGAAGTGACATTCAACTGTATCTGATTGAAGTATTAACAAACGTTTGGAAGGCAGCTCAGGCATCGGGCGAGGCCATGGAGGACATCTTTGGGGCAGGGTTCCAGTTGTATGCCGATTTGTTCCGTTTGCCTGGGTTGTCTGAGGCACAAGGTAAGGTGCGCGAGGTTTGTCTGCTCGTTCAACATCGCATTGCCAGCGGAAGGCAGCATGTATACAAGGATATTGTGGAACAGGCATTGTCGTTTACCAAAGAACACTACGCCGAGCCGGATCTGTCCATTCAGAAAGTATGTGGGCATCTGCATATCAGCTCGGGTTATTTTTGTGGCATTTTCAAAAAAGAAGTACAGCTTACCTTCCTGCAATATCTGATGCAGATCCGGATGGAGGCGGCCAAGGAGTTACTTCGATCCACGGAGATGAAGTCGTTTGAGATTGCTGGTCAGGTAGGCTTCGCGGAACCGAATTATTTCAGTTTTTGCTTCAAAAAACATATCGGCGTCTCGCCCAAAGAATATCGCAAACAGACTGCACTAACAGCTAGTGAAGGCACAAGTCGATGAGAACGTTTGCCGGATGGATAAGATCCCTTTGGCTCAAGCTTCGGTCCAGGCTGCGTTCATCAAGAGTCAGCAGTATCCGCTTTATTATTACGTGGTCCTTCTCTGTCTTCATTGTATTAGTGATGACCATCATGGCGTTGCTGTTGCATGACAAATTCACACAGGCTGCGGAGCGAAGTGCGGAGCTGACGACGAGACAGATCGTGGATCAGGTCAGTTACAATCTGGAGGATTATGTGCGCAGCATGTCGCATCTGTATCGAGCCATCGAAGAACATATGCTGCGGGATGGCACGTGGGAAGGGGACCAGGTAGATAAACAGCTCGACACGCTGCTCAGCAGCCGCGAGGATATCATCTCCATTACTTTGCTGGATTCTACAGGGCATTTGCTCAAGAACAGACCTTCAGCTGAATTAAAACCGAGTGCGCATGTGACACAGCAAGGGTGGTTTCAATCTGCACTCCGAGTGCCGGATCACCTTAGTTTCTCGTTGCCTCATATTCAGAACATGTACACAGGCCCATACAAATGGGTCGTTTCCATGAGCAAAGGCATTACTGTACGCCAAAATGGTCAGGATCGGCAGGTCATTCTGCTGGTGGATATCAACTTCAAACAAATGGACGAACTGAGCCGCCGGGTCAGTCTGGGGCAGCGGGGATACGTCTACATTATCGACGAAAGTGCAGGCAATATCGTCTACCATCCGCAGCAGCAATTAATGTACATGGGGCTCAAAAGTGAAAATATCGAACAGGCACTGGTTGCAACCGGCAGTTATGAAGATGAGGCGGACGGGCAGAAAAGGTTGAATACGGTCAAGTCTGTCGCCAATATCGGATGGAAAATCGTTGGTGTGGCTTATCTGGATGAGATTATGACAACCCGCCAGGAGGTCAATGGATATCTGATTCGGGTGCTGCTGGTTGTGCTGGTACTGGTCATTCTCGTCTCGCTGTTCCTCTCTTCCAGTCTGACACGTCCGATCCGACGTATGGAACGAAAGATGAAGGCCGTGGAGCGAGGGGATTTTAACGTAGAGCTACCCATCGAAGGGCCGCTGGAAGTGGAACGTTTATCCCGTCGATTTAACCTGATGGTCAATAAAATCCGCACCTTGATGAGTGAGATCATTCATGAACAGGAACAGAAGCGTCGTCTCGAACTGGAAGCTTTGCAGGCTCAGATCAATCCACACTTCCTATACAACACGTTGAATTCGGTCGTGCGTATGGTGGGCATGAGCCGGAATGAGGAAGTCATTACGATGATCACTTCGTTATCCCGATTGTTTCGCATCAGTCTCAGTCAAGGCAAAACGATTATTACGGTCAGGGAAGAACTGGAGCACGCCCACCATTACCTGACGATTCAACAGATGCGGTTCAAACGCAAATTTAATTTTAGCATGAATGCGGATGAGGATACACTGGACTGCCTGACACTTAAGCTGGTGCTTCAGCCACTCATTGAAAATGCGATCGTGCATGGCATTGAATATCATATGGACGAGGGATGTATTGAGATTCGTGTATACCGGGAGGACGACAAGCTGGTATTTCGCATTACGGATAATGGGGTCGGCATGACGGAAGAGCAGATGTTGAAACTTTTGATTGACAGTCCTATCGTGAAAAGTGGTGCAGGATCAGGTGTAGCTGTACGCAATGTGCATGATCGGATTCAGCTTTATTATGGCGAAGCTTACGGTCTTGAATTCGAAAGTGAGCTGGAAGAAGGCACAACCGTCTGGATTCGGATTCCGATCCAATCTGAACGAGAGGAGGACGATGCTCATGAAAGTTAATAAGATCAATAGAACGGACTGGATTGCGCATATGGTTATGAAAATAACAATCTGCACCCGCGTGGAAGCCATACGGACGAGAGTCCTTATTCTTCGTTATATGGGCATGTCAGCAGCAATCTGCTGCCTGTTGTTATGTATGGCGTGCGGTATGTCCAATGCTGATCCGGCGGGATCACCGCCGCGTATTGCACTGATTACGCCAGCGGGAACCGGAGAACTCGCTGAAGCGATACGTCTTGGGGCCGAAGCGGCTGCCAAAGAAGCGGGAGCGGAGCTCATTACGGTGGAGGCTTTTCCCTCGGAGGGGTTAACTTACGCGCCATCTAACCCTGACTTCACAGCAGGACAGGGAAGGGTTAAGCAAGAGCATTTGCAAAATGGGACTTATCCACTGAGCGAGCGTGAACAAGCCCAGGTCGATGCAGTATCGCTGGCACTGGAACAGGGAGCATCGGCCCTGTTGATCGATCCCTTGAGTGAGAAGGCACTCAGCGACATCATTCAGAAGGCACAGACTAAAGATGCCAACGGAGTGATTATCCCCGTAATTTTGTTGAATGACGAGTTTCCTGTAAAAGGTATAACAAGTGTTATCTCGATAGATAACGTTGAGGCTGGACGGCAGGCGGGTCAGGCCATGGCTGTGCTTCTGGGAGGACGAGGACGTATAGCCTTGCTTGGTCCTGATCCTGTAAATTCTGTCCTGATTAACCGGGAACAAGGGGTAGAGGAATCACTGGCTGAATATCCGGATATTCATGTGGAGACCCAATCCGTATGCAGCACGCGTGATGGTTGCTGGCAAGCGGCGAAGCAACTGCTTGACCAGCAGCAGGTTGACGGATTGATTGCCCTTCATGAACCTGCTTCTCTGGGGGCAGCGGATGAATTGAATCGACGTACGACCGATAACAATGGGATCAAGGTGAAGATTGTGGGATTTGGTAGTGAACAGCAGCAGTTAGAGCAGTTACAGGAAGGCAGAATTCAGCACTTGATCGTACAAAACGGATTCAGCGCAGGTTATCTTGGGGTGAATCAGGCTGTTGCACGGTTGAACAATCAACAGGTGCAGGCCAGGGTAACGCTGGAAACGAAGCTGGTCAGTACGGACAATATGTTCTGGATGGATAATCAGAAGTTGTTGTTTCCTTTTGTACAGTAAAGGCTCAATTGAGGAAGATTTCGATAAAACAGAGGAAGATATTGTATTCGAATTTATTGTAAACCCTTTCATAATAAAGACATCGGTAAAGCCGAATGAACTTGGGGGAGGTCATTAGGATATGAAGAAAACGTGGATGACATTGTTGCTTACAGCGTGTATGGTTGCGGCGGCGGGGTGCAGCAGTGGCGGAGACAGCGCAGGGGGAAGTACAGGAACAGATACAGGAGGTCAGACGGCGGCAGAAACGGAAACGCCGAAGATTGGCGTGGCGATCTATAAGTTCGATGACACGTTCATGACAGGTGTACGGAATGCAATGACCGCAGCAGCGGAAGGCAAAGCCACACTCGATATCGTGGATAGCCAGAACGCACAGCCGACCCAGAATGAGAAAGTCGATCTGTTTGTATCCAAGAAGTACAACGCAATGGCCGTGAATCCGGTTGACCGGACCGCAGCAGGTGTCATTATTGACAAAGCCAAAGCGGCCAGCATTCCAGTTGTCTTTCTGAACCGTGAGCCGGTTGCCGAGGACATGAACAAGTGGGATAAAGTGTATTACGTTGGAGCCAAGGCGGAAGAGTCAGGCACGATCTCCGGTCAGCTCATCGTGGATTACTGGAAGGCCCACCCGGAAGCGGATAAAAACGGGGACGGCAAACTGCAATACGTCATGCTGAAAGGCGAGCCGGGCCATCAGGATGCTGAGCTGCGGACCAAATATTCCGTTCAGGCCATCCAGGATGCTGGAATTGAAGTGGAAGCGCTGGCGGAAGACACGGCGATGTGGGATCGGGTCAAAGGCCAGGAGAAAATGCAGGCGTTCCTTGCCTCCCACGGAGACAAGATTGAAGCAGTATTGGCTAACAATGATGACATGGCACTTGGAGCCATTGAAGCGTTGAAAGCAGCCGGATACTTCAAAGACGGCAAAACGATGCCTGTTGTCGGCGTGGATGCAACTGCTCCGGCCATTCAGGCCCTTCAGGACGGAACGATGCTGGGCACGGTATTGAATGATGCCAAGAACCAGGGCGCAGCAACGGTTGCACTCGCTTCCGTACTCGCGAAAGGTGAGACGCCAACGAAGGAAAACACGGGTTATGACATTACGGATGGCAAATACGTCTGGATTGCCTACAAAAAAATTACGAAAGACAACATTGCCGACGCCCAATAACAGCAGCAGACAGGGACGTCCGTCATGAGATGGCGTCCTTTTTTTGCCGGGTTTACGGAAGGGGAGGATGAAAGATGGAATCACCTTACCTGCTGGAGATGGACGGAATATCCAAAGCATTTCCGGGTGTGCAGGCACTGAGTCAGGTCACATTGAAGGTAAAGCCGGGTACGGTTCATGCGCTGATGGGAGAGAATGGAGCGGGCAAATCCACGCTAATGAAATGTCTATTCGGTATGTATCGCCCGGATGAAGGGACGATTCGGATGGACGGCAATGAGGTGGAGATTCCGAGTTCGAAAGCGGCGCTTCAGCATGGCATATCGATGATTCATCAGGAGCTGAATCCGGTACCTCATCGTCCTGTGACGGAGAACATCTGGCTGGGACGGTTTCCGATGAGGGGGTTGTTGGTGGATGAGAAACGAATGTACGCTGATACACTAGCCTTGTTCAAGGACCTGAATCTGGACATTGATCCGAAGACTCAGGCAGGAACCTTATCCGTTTCCAAAGTACAGTCAATGGAAATCGCCAAAGCGGTCTCTTTTCAATCCAAAGTTATTGTGATGGATGAACCAACATCCTCGCTCACGGGCAAGGAAGTGGATCAGCTCTTCTCCATTATTAACCAGCTTCGCAGTCGCGGGGTGTCTATTATCTACATTTCTCACAAGATGGAGGAAATTCTGACGATCTCCGATGAGGTCACGATTATGCGGGATGGTTTTGTGGTCGGTACCTGGGATGCTGCTGATTTAACGACCGATCTGATCATTACCCGCATGGTTGGACGTGATCTGGATGAACGGTTCCCGGAACGGACGAACGTACCTGGAGAAGTGATTTTGAAGGCAGAAGGCTTAACCTCCAGCCAGCCGAATTCGTTCCGGGATGTGACGTTTGAATTGAGGAAAGGCGAAGTGCTTGGAATTGGCGGCCTTGTTGGGGCACAGCGGACGGAATTGATTGAGTCATTATTTGGCTTACGCGGACTTGCTTCAGGGACGATCTCGATCCATGGACGCAAGGTAAAGATCAAGTCACCTGCCGCAGCGAAGCGCCATAACATTGCCCTGCTAACTGAGGAGCGAAGAGTCACGGGAATTTTTCCAGTGTTGTCTGTGTATGAAAATACGATTATCGCGAGTCTCGGACGTTACCGGAATCGGATTGGTCTGCTGGATGAGAAGAAAGGCCGAGATGAGGCACGCGAGCAGACTCTGAAGTTTAGAACTAAAACGCCTTCGGTTAACACGCTTATTCGAAACCTTTCTGGTGGTAATCAACAGAAGGTACTTCTGGCTAGATGGTTGTTGACTGACCCTGAAATTCTACTGCTCGATGAACCGACACGTGGGATTGATGTGGGCGCCAAATTTGAAATCTACACCATTATTACGGAACTGGCCCGTCAGGGCAAAAGCATTATTATGATCAGCTCGGAGATGCCTGAACTGCTGGGTATGTCAGATCGAATTATGGTCATGAGTGAAGGGCGGCTCACCGGAATTGTGGACGGAGCCGAGGCAACAGAGCAGGATATCATGAGGCTGGCCGCACAGCAGCGGATGGCTTAGTCAGGAGGGAACACATGAATACACAGGTAATCAATCAGGTGAAGCAGTATGTGGCGCAGCGCGCGATCTTTATTGTGCTGATTCTGCTCGTCATTGGCATTGCCATTGCCGATCCGCACTTTCTTGCTTTCTCTACACTTCGGGATATATTACAACAGTCCTCCACACGGGCCATCATTGCGCTGGGTGCGGCGTTTATCCTGGTAACGGGCGGGGTCGATTTGTCGGCAGGACGGGTCGTTGGGCTAACGGCTGTAGTATCCGCATCCATGCTGCAAATTAGCGAATATGCCAATCGGTTCTTTCCCGATCTGCCACAGTATTGGGTGGGATTGCCGATCGCTATCGGGATCATTGCAGGCCTGACAGTGGGGCTCGTCAACGGAATTATTGTAGCTAAATTACATGTTCCACCCTTTATCGCGACACTGGGTACAATGGTTGCGGTATATGGACTGAACTCGATTTACTTTGATACAGAGCCCAATCAGTCACAACCGATTGGTGGATTGAGACCTGATTTTACCGTTATCGGATCTGGTTACATTGATCTTGGTGGTGGTTATTCCATTCCGTATATTGTATTGATTGCTATAGGGGTTGCGCTGATCTGCTGGGTGGTCTTCAACAAGACCCGCCTCGGGAAGAACATGTATGCCATCGGTGGCAATATTCAGGCTGCGCATGTGTCCGGCATTCATGTGGCACGCAACCTGATTGCGTTGTATGCCATTGCAGGTGCACTGTATGGACTGGGCGGTGTGCTGGAAGCCGCGCGTACGGGCGGGGCAACGAACAATTACGGTAACATGTATGAGTTGGATGCTATTGCGGCCTGCGTAGTGGGGGGCGTCTCCACCGCCGGAGGGATTGGTACCGTTCCTGGTGTAATGGCGGGTGTGCTGATCTTTGGGGTTATCAACTATGGTCTGACCTTCATCGGTGTAAGTCCTTACTGGCAGCTGATTATTAAAGGGTTGATTATTGTGGCTGCGGTAGCATTTGATATCCGTAAGTATATGGCGAAAAAATAGAAGTGTAGTAATGAAGCATAAAGCCAGCTTCCTGAAATGACAGGGGCTGGCTTTATGCTTTTTTTGCTCTTTTAATGGAATATAACCCATATTAAACTGTAAAGTGGAAAGATCATGACGCTAGAGATCAGCATGAAACCACCGACCTTGTAGGCCACCTTTGTACCATAGTGCGTTTGATATTTACGTGCGATCAAAACGGAAGATAACCAAAAGATTATAGCTACTATGAAGGGGATGTTAAATCCTTGATGACCGTTACTATATATAGGCAAGTTCAGTAGATTAAACAAATAGTGACTGATCTTTACCTTTTCTGTGCCCCAGGGAAAATTAAAGGCCAACCCCATTGCGAGCACCAGCAGAGAAAGTGTCCCGATGCCCAAAGGTTTTCTTTGTTGTATCATGTTTATCCCTCCATAACCAAGTTGATATTCTAAATAAACCCATTAAATGTATTGTAACACAGTAATGACCATTGTGATTGATTGATTATTTCGCAATATGCACTTTCCTATAAACCGTTTGTCCTATTTTAATTATAAATTTATACATTCATGTGAATTTGACGAACCTCCAATAATCGACAACATCAGCTAATCATTATCGATATAATACATGTGAATAGGATCTTAGATATGAGAATTATGTCAAAGGGGGCGAGGCTGTTTGCTGAGTTACACGATGAAAATGGTTATTTTCCCGCTAGGATGTCTGCTTGTTGTCCTGTCCTCTTATTTTCTAGGGCTTACTTCCCATCTCGCGTTAATGATATGTGCTGGTGTGTTATTTGTAGCAAGTATATACAAGGAAAAACAGTATCCGGTACTGCGTAACATCCATTGGATTTTTCTTGGCATATTCCATTATTTCAGTGAACTGAACTGGTGCAATATGTTGTATTACCTACTCATCATGTCGATGATTCAGGATAAACAACGTGTTACGCAGACGTTACCTATCTCAATGTTGATTGTGTTTGAATATACCGTGATTCGGCTTTCGTATGTGACGATAGATACATATAATTTGCTAGTGTCCATGTTTGACATGTTAACTGCAATTGTCATCATCTTTGTGTATCATACCTTGATTAACAGCGAAGCAGAGAAGCGCAGACTTCGGGAGAAAAATCATTTTCTAACCCTCCATGATCCACTCACCGGATTGCTAAACTACGAGGGATATATGAACGTACTGAAGGAAACGGTGGACGAGCAACGATCATTTTTGCTGATTATCATGAACATTCAGAATTTCAACGGGTTTGATAAAGAGGTCGAAGACAACTGGAGTCATGTAATCAAAGCGACAGGCGAGAGTGTTTCGAAACAATTTGCAGATGCATATGGCGTATCTCGGTATGCGGGGGATCGGTATGCTGTCGTTTTGCCTGAAATACAAAATATCGAAGAACGCATGGCGTTACTGCTGTCCGGGGAGTTAAGGGGCTTACAAGTAAACTACAGTATTTCCCTATATCCGGGGATGTCCGAGACGTTGCAGCACTTTATTACGGTAGCGGAGGACAGGTTATTTCACCAACAACGCAGCAAATGGTTGAAAAATCAAGAGGAGGTCTTCCGCTCGGAAAGACTACGGGCTGTAGGTGAGCTGGCGGCCGGCATGGCTCATGAAATCCGTAATCCTCTCACTGCCATACGAGGTTTCTTGCAGTTATCACGTGGACAGGCATTTAATATAGCACCGTGGTATGAGGTCATTATGGGTGAGGTAGCACGGGTAACGAATCTGACGGCCGAGTTTTTACAGTTTTCCAAACCACAGGCCAATCACATGAAGCCCGAACGAGTGGCCCAATGTCTTGAACGAGTCATGTCTTTAACCGAATCGGATGCAGCATCGCGAGGGCATCGGATTACACTTGAGATGACTGGTGACCCAGTTGTGGTCAACATGGATCGGGACAAGATCGTGCAGGTTCTGATTAACCTGATCCGCAATGCTTTTGAAGCAATGGAAGACCCGGGTGAAGTGCATATTGATCTGTTACATGATGGAGATAAAGCGCTTATCTCGATTACCGATACGGGCAGCGGTATCCCGGAGAACTCACTGGCGACGATCTTTAATCCATTTTATACGACCAAGGAAGAAGGTACTGGACTTGGGTTGGCACTCTGTCAGAAAATCGCTCAGGATCATCGTGGGAGAATTACCGTTCGTAGTGAAATAGGGATTGGCTCAACATTCACCCTTCATTTACCTATGGTGCCATAATTCCAACAAACAAAAACGCTGAACTTTTCCCCGTCAAGTAGACAGTTAAAAAATAAAAAATGGTTCGTTTAGAAACTTTAGCTCAGATAACGTGCTAAGGTTTCTTTTATGCTCCTCTGCGTTGACGCTTTTTTCAGCGTACTTGCGGATCATTTTATTCTCAGCTACATATCCATGTGTATTTGACGAGACTCCAAATATCGACAACATCAGCTAATCATAATCGATATAATACATGTGAATAGGATCCGAATGTGAGAATTATGCCAAAGGGGGCGATGCTATGTACCAAAAAACGATTCGTAATAGTTTTACATTAGACGGTATTGCTATACATAGTGGGAATTTGTCAGAGATTACTCTGCATTCTGCACAACCAAACACGGGTATTATTTTTAGAAGAGTGGATGTAGATCCATATGAAATTATTGAAGCTAAAATCGGTAATGTATCCAATACGGAACGTTGCACACAGCTTAAAAACAACCATGGATACTCTGTATCTATGGTTGAACATACGCTGTCTGCTGTTCGAGGGATGGGTATCGATAACGTGATTATTGATGTTAATGGTGAAGAATTACCAATTTTTGATGGCAGCTCTACCGGTATTGCAGCAAAGATTTCAGAAGTTGGCCATCTGCAGCAAGAAATTAAAAAAACATATCTTCATTTACAACAAAAAATTAGAGTTGAGCACGGTAATTCTTTTCTTGAAGCTCATCCCTCTTCAATGATCTCCTATTGCGTGTGTTTTAAAAATGAACACAAAATTTCCCACCTCTCAGATCAAACATCCAATTTTAATTTTATAGAAAACAATTACTTAACGGATATTGCACCAGCTAGAACATTTTGTTTTGAAGAAGAAATAATGTACTTAAAAAGCAAAGGTTTAATTCAAGGTGCTTCTTTAGAGCATGGAATAGTTATTGGTGAAAAGAAAATTTATCCCAATTCACGTTTTCATGATGAATTGTCTCGTCACAAGCTGCTGGATCTTATTGGCGATTTAGCTTTGAATCCTCCTTTTCATGCAAGAATCATAGGATCGGGAACGTCTCATTATTTGAACACTCTTTTTGCTCAAGAATTATTAAATAAACTAATCTAAATACAAAAGGAGACCATATTATGCCATGTAATTTGAATGAAATCTCTGAACAGTTAAATGGGATTTTAATAGGTGATGGCAATGTCGTTATAACAGGCGTAGGTTCAATTAATGCTGCCAAAGAGGGGGAAATTGCTTTTGTAACGGATAAAAATCTAAATAAATTAGATAAATGTAATGCTTCAGCTTTAATTGTGCCAGAAACGACAATAATAGAATTTAAAGTACCTGTTATTAAGGTGAAAAATCCCAGACTCGATTTTATTCGCTTAATTGAAATGTTTAGTGAGAAAACCAAAAGTAGTGGTGTAGTATCATCAGAAGCAATTCACGCTTCGGTAACGTTAGGCTACAATGTGCAGATCGACGAATTCGCGGTAATCAAAGAAGATGTTTCTATTGGGGATCATACTATTATTTCCGCGCATTCATTTATTGGTAGAAATGTGACCATTGGGACGAATTGCTTGATCCACCCTAATGTCACTGTTCTACATGATACTTTCATCGGAGATAATGTCATCATTCACTCTGGCGTAGTGATTGGCGCTGACGGGTTTGGTTTTGAATGGGACGGGCAAAAACAAGTGAAAATTCCCCATGTGGGAAATGTCATTATTTATGATGACGTTGAAATTGGTGCAAACACCACTATTGATCGCGGGACGATTGATTCAACAACCATTGGTAAAGGAACTAAAATGGACAACCTTATTCAAATTGGCCATAATGTTCAAATTGGTGAGCACTGCATTATCGCAGGTACAAGTGCAATTGGAGGATCATCGAAAATTGGTAATCGCGTCACCATGGCTGGTGGAAGTGCGGTAATTAATAATATCACCATTGGAGACAGCTGCGTTGTTTTAGCTAAAACTATGGTTACTAAAAACATGCCCGAGAACTCAATGGTGTCAGGATATACAGCTCGCTCACATAAGAGACAACTACGAGAATCCGCTGCACTTTCCAGACTCCCCCAAACGATAAAAAAACTAAATCAAAAACTTGATGAACTTTCCAAAACAAAGGAAGGTGCTAAATGATACATCAGTCAGCCATTATTCATCCTACAGCAGTAATTGGGGACAATGTCGAAGTCGGACCTTTCAGTATCATTGAAGAAAATTCAAAAATAGGTAGCGGGTGTAGGATTGGAAGTCACGTTATTATAGGGGCTAACACGATATTGGGGGGGAATAACAATATTTCACATGGTGCCATTATCGGTTCAGATCCACAAGATAAAAGTTACCAAGGCGAAGAATCGTATCTCATTATTGGAGATAATAATACCGTGAGAGAGTATGTCACCATATGTAAAGGCACATCAAAAGGAGATTGTTTCACGAGAGTAGGGAGTAACAACTTTATTATGAATTATGCTCATATCGCACATGATGTATTAATGGGAGATCATAACGTCATCGTCAATAATGTGCAAATTGGCGGACATGTTAATATTGAAGACTATATCACATTTGGTTGTGGTTCTGGTGTACACCAATCATGTAACATAGGAAGGTTTGCAATGATTGGAGCGGGAAGTAAAGTTTCACAAGATGTCGTTCCATATTCTTTAGCAGATGGTCCACGTTCGTACATACATGGTATTAATATCGTTGGTCTAAGAAGAAATGGATTTTCAAATGAAGAAATAAGCATGATAAAAAAGATTAATACCATTTTATTTCGCCAAAAGCGAACTCTCGATCAATCTATTGAAGAAATAAACAACTTACCTCCTTCTGAATTTAAAGAACACACATTGAATTTTCTATATAAATCTACACGCGGAATTGTACGAATGAAGCGATAAAATGGAAACGCCGCAAAGGTCCGGAATGAAACGGAACCTAATGCGGCGTTTTTGTTTATGTTTCTGTGTTTTAATCATCAATGAACACGAACCCAATCAGGTAAGCTGTCCCTGATGCAACTGATAATAGAAACCTTGCTGTTGCATCAACTCATCATGGCTGCCTCGTTCGGCGATCTTGCCGTCATCAATAACCAGAATCTGATCGGCTTCACGGATCGTACTCAGCCTATGGGCAATGACGAAGCTGGTGCGATCCTTCATCAAGGTGCGCATCGCTTCCTGAATCTGCATTTCGGTGCGTGTATCGATGCTGCTGGTCGCTTCATCCAGAATAAGAATCGCAGGATCAGCGAGAATGGCACGAGCGATGGTTAACAGTTGTCGCTGTCCCTGACTCAGATTGCTGCCACCGGAAATGATCGGGGTGTCGTAACCCTGCGATAATTTGCGGATGAAGGAGTGGGCATTTGCCAACTTCGCCGCTTGCTGGATCTGTTCGTCCGTTGCATCCGGTTTGCCGTAGGCAATATTGTCACGAATGGTGCCGGAGAATAGATAGGCGTCTTGTAACACAATGCCAAGTTCGCGCCTTAGCTGGTCTTTCTCCAGTTCGGAGATGTCACAGCCATCAATGGTAATCCGTCCACCCGTAATCTCGTAAAAACGGGGCAGCAGGTTGATAATGGTCGTTTTACCCGCTCCAGTCGGTCCGACAAGTGCAATCATCTCGCCTGGCTTGGCGGTGAAGCTAACCTTTTTCAAGATTTCCCTCTCGGGGCTATATCCAAAGGATACATCCTCAAATACAACTTTACCCTGAATCTGCTCTAGTTGTTTCTTCTGTTCTTCCACGTATTCACTAGGTGTATCAATAATGTGGAACACACGCTCAGCACCTGCAATCGCTGCCTGAATCAGGTTGTACTGGTTTGCCAAATCATTGATGGGCCGCTCAATCTGGCGGGAGTAAGCAAGGAAACTTACAATCAGCCCGATGGACGTCAGATCATGATAAGCCATCCATCCACCTACCGCTGCCAGTATGGCAAAGCCGATATTGTTCATGACATTCATCGTTGGCCCGACCAGACCGGATACGCTCTGAGCTTGGGTACTGGAAGCGCGAAGCTTCTCGTTCAGATTCTGAAAATGTTTTTGTGCTTGCTCCTGACGATTATAGGCTGCAACCACCTTTTGTCCGGCAATAGTTTCCTGAGCGTAGCCATTAAGCTCACCAAGCAACTTTTGCTGGGCGGTAAAATGTTTGCGTGTTCTTGAAGCGATCAGCCGAGTGGCGATCGTAATCAGGGGAACCGTGACCAGACTGAGCAGTGTCAGTCGGACATCCAGTGCAAACATGATGGACAGAGAGCCAACCAGCAAGATGGCGCTGGACATCAGTTGGGTTACACTTTGATTCAGTGTCGTGGACACGTTATCGATATCATTGGTAGCCCGGCTCATCAGATCACCGCTCTGATTTTTGTCAAAAAAGCTGATCGGCAGCTGTTGCAGCCGTGAAAACAGAGCATGGCGCAGATCTTTTACAGTCAGTTGGGACACACCGATCATGACATAGGATTGAGCCCACATCATGAACGAGCCGAGGACGTATACGGTCAGCAATAACATGCAGTCTTTCAGCAGACCATCCGTAATTTTGGGAACGATATGTTCATTGACCGTACGGCCGAGCAGATAAGGTCCTGCCAGATTAAGTAATGTCCCAAGAGCCGTCAGTACCAGAGCAGTGATAACCCCTTTGCGATGACGTCCCATGTATGACCATACTCGGATGATGGCATGCCGGGCGTTCTTGGCTCTTACTTTGGGAACCGGACCTCGGCCGGGTGGCCCAGGTCTTCCGATCGGCGGAACAACGGTCTGATGGATGGAGGAAGAAGTGTTTTTAGCCAAATTGAACATCCTCCTTCCGTTGCTGCGAATAATAGATGGATTGGTAGTGTGACGAATGAGCCATGAGATGCTCATGTGTACCACTTGCCACGATTTCTCCTTCATCAAGCACGTAAATACAGTCTGCATCCTTTACAGAAGAGATCCGTTGTGCAATCAAGAAGGTGGTACTATTTTTCATTAGTGAATGCAGCGCCTTCTGAATGGTTGCTTCGGTACGCAGATCGACGGCACTGGTGCTGTCGTCCAGAATCAGAACCTCCGGTTGCATGAGCAGGGCACGGGCGATAGAAATCCGTTGTTTCTGCCCACCTGAGAGATTGACCCCGCGCTGACCCAGCTCCGTGTCATACCCATCTTTCAAATTCATAATAAAATCATCAGCTGCCGCTGCTTGAGCTGCGGCACGCAGTTCAGCTTCCGTCGCATCAGGTCTGCCGAAGCAAATGTTATCCCGAATGCTGCCACTGAACAGGATGGATTCCTGTAATACGATTGACACACGGCTGCGAAGGTCCTGAAGATCCCAGTTACGCACATTTACTCCATTCACGAGCACTTCACCCTGTGAGGCATCATATAATCGGGGGATCAGCTGTACAAGTGATGTTTTGCCCGATCCTGTAGAGCCGAGCAGGGCCACTTTTTCTCCCGGCCGAGCCGTCAGTGTAATTCCGGAGAGGGTATGTTCTCCATCATAGCGGAAATATACGTCCCTGAATTCCACCTGACCTGCTCCTTTACGAGACACATCATCTCCCGATTGGATATCAGGCTGGGTGTGAAGCACCTCGTTGATGCGTGTTGCAGACACTTTGGCGCGGGAGAAGCTCATCATCATCATGCCGATTGAAGTGAGCGACGAGAGTACAACAGTTACGTAGTTGATAAAAGCAATCAAATCCCCGGCGGCAATATCGCCTCCCACCACCTGAAAGCCTCCAAACCACAGCACCGCTACAATGGTCGCGTTCAGCATCAGGCTTAATACCGGTGCATTCAGCGATACGATGCGCCAGGCTTTCACTGCCGTATGGGTATAGTCTTCATTGGCTTGCTGGAAACGCTTCTTCTCCTGACGTGCACGTGCAAAAGCTTTGACGACACGAATGCCGGCAAGATTCTCCTGAAGAACCGCGTTCACCTTGTCGAGCTTGTTCTGTACGCTGGCGAACAGCGGATAGGAAGCAGATATCAGGATATATAAGATGATAAAAAGAATCGGCACGGACAAAATGAGAATGAGCGCCAGTTTGACACTGATCGTAAACGCCATAATAATACTGCCGATAATCAGCATCGGCGAACGGATAAACATACGCAGCAGCATCTGTACAAAGGTCTGCATCTGGGTGATATCACTCGTCAGGCGAGTGATAAGCGAGCCCTCCTGGAAGGTATCCAGATTACGGAACGAGAACTTCTGGATATGATCAAACAATTCCTGGCGCAGATCGGTGCCGTATCCAACGGCAGCTTTGCTTGAAAATAGCGTGCAGCCTGCACCGCCAACCCATCCGATTAACGCAAAAAGAAGCATAAACAAACCTGTAGTCATAATGTGGGACAGGTTCCCTGCAAGAACACCATCATCCACAATGCTGGACATTAGCTTGGGTTGAAGCAGATCCATGGCAACCTCAAGGACCATGAGCAGCGGAGCAAGAATAGCCGCTGACTTATACGGGGTAAGGAATCTTTTTAACGTCCACAATGGGAAAAATCACCTCATTCGTTATGAAATAGTCATGTTGCAAATATTGATGCAGACAGAAGCACCTCATTTAATATTCTCGCAGATTCTGAACCATGCGCTGGGCGAGAGCTGACATGAGTTGCGTTTCCTCGGGTGTAAAATCTTTCTGGGCTTGGCGATCAAGCTCCTGGAATACTTCTCTCAGTTCCTTAAGCGCAGCACGGCCCTGATCGGTCAGATAGACACGCAGACTGCGCAGATCCTTCGGGTCAGCTTCACGCCGTATAAACCCCGAGCTTTCCATACGTTTCAGCATTACCGTTACCGTTGCAGGGGCGCGGCGAAGCTGTTCTGCCAGATGTTTCTGGGTCTGGCCATCTTCCCGCTCAAGCTGGAACAGCAGCGGCGGTTGTCCAGGATATAACTCAGGGTGGTTGATAAGCTTCTCATGAACCTTGTAACGCTGTAGCTTGACGAGTTCTGATAACTGTCCCATTAACCGTTCATTTCGATCTGATTTCATAAGCGCTTCCATCCTTTTAATTAGTCGACTAACTAAATGATAAGTTTCATTTGACATATCGTCAAGTGATTTTATATTGGTGAGTGAGGTTCAAGCAGAGTGATTCGAGACATGCGCAACGGACTTTTACCTACAGGGATACAAGTTTGGATACAAAAAAACCTCTGCTTTGAGCGGATGGAGAGAGCATATTTGCTGACTCTGTTCCTATCTACAAAGAGAGGTTTTTTGGTGTTTTTTATATGTTGTGCGTAAGGGTCATTTTATTTCTTAGAAAACATTTCTTTGGCTTCATCCATGGCCATTTTATTGCCGATTGAAGAATAGTCCAGCCAAGGTTGAGCACCGATCGGGTAGACATGGCCTGCTTTGACAGCCTTCAGTCCTTGCCAGATCGGATTGTTTTGCAGTTCTTTGAACATGTTCTGAGCTTCATCATCCGAGTTCACGACAACGAAGATCGCATCTGCATCAAAGTCTGGCAGCACTTCACGTGAAACAACTTGATATGGTTTGGACGAATCGAATTCCTCAATGCCTTTAGCTGGCGTCAGCCCCAGATCCTCATACAAAATCGGGCCCATTGGACGGCGTGTACTGAACACACGCAATTCTTTGGCGGTTACACGGATAGCCATTACGGTGCCGTCACCGATTGTATCGTGAATCAGGGATTTCACTTCTTCCGTTTCAGTCGCATAATCCTGAATGTATTGCTCTGCTTCTTTCTCGCGGTTTACCAGTTTACCAATGTCTTTCAGGTGGTCGCGCCAAGTGCCATCATCCAGATTGAAGACGTGTACAGGGGCGATTTTCTCGAATTTGGCAATATCATCACCGGAGAATTCTTCGTCCAGATAGATGACATCCGGTTTCAGGGCAAGCAAAGCTTCCATGTCCGGGTCCTTAACGGGACCGAGCGGCGTTGTATTTTGAAGACGATCAGCAACATGGGACAGGAAGGCTTTGGCTTCCCCGCCGATCACCGAACCAACCGGTGTAATGCCGAGAGACAGCAGGTCATTGGTCAGATGGATCGACATGGATGCGATGCGTTGATCTCCGGAAGCGGAATTGGTGTCCTGTGTAGCGTTCGGAGTGTCCGTAGTAGAACCTTCCGAAGCAGAGGATGAATTATTGGCGTTCCCGCAGGCTGCGAGTACAAGCATCAGACAGATGCTCATGAAGAGCATAAGGTTTTTCTTTAACATGGGTAATCTCAATCTCCTTGAACATCTCATGGATGTCGTTTTTATGTTGGGTGTACCGGTGAAATTATTCGGATTGTTCCGATAAAGTCATTACTTGGTTCGTACCAGCAGATATAAAAAGTAAGGTGCGCCTATCGCCGCGACCACGACGCCTGCCGGAATGGAATTGGGCTGAAATATCGTTCGCCCAACCGTATCGGCAGCAACCAGGATCACCATGCCGATGAGTCCGGCGGCTGGGATCAGATGGCGATGCATCGGGCCAACCAGTCTGCGGGCCAGATGCGGCGCCGCAAGACCAATGAATCCGATCCCGCCGGCCATGGAGACACTGACGGCAGATAATGCTACCGTGCACAATAACAAAATAACACGTTGGGATCTGACAGGTGTACCAATACTGGTCGCGGCAGCATCTCCCAGATTGAAGGCATCCAGCGTTTTGGAGCGGCTCCATATGTACGAGATGCACAGCACAATCCATGGAAGCAGCGCCTGAACATGAACCCAGTCTCTGCCCCAGACGCTACCTGCCAGCCAGCGGGCGGCGAAGGAATAGGTGTCTTCATCCAAACGCAGGGACAGATAGAGCGTCAGGGCATGGAAACCAGCTGCTACGGCAATGCCCACCAGAATAAGCTTAATGGGGGATACTCCGTTATGTCGGTCATAGGATAGCAGCATGATAATCAACGCCGCGGCGACACTGCCTGCAAAAGCAAACAACGGAATCAGCAAGGCTACCGAGCCATTCATGGAATGGGAGAAGCTTACGAATACCATCAATCCAAAAGCCGCTCCTGCATGCAATCCGAGGATGCCCGGATCGGCCAATGGGTTGCGTGTAATGCCTTGCAGCGCAGCACCGGCAATACCGAGTCCCGCTCCGGCGAGTACAGTAACCAGAATGCGTGGCAGTCGATAGTCGAACAATACAATCTGATCATCCGGCGTACCATAGCCAAGCAGGGTGTGAAGCACGGCTATTGGTGACAGGCGAATTGTTCCCGAGTTGAGGCTGATAACGATAACGGCACAGGCGATACAGAGCAGCGTAATACTGACTGCTATGGAACGTTTGCCTCGTGAAGGTGCATTGGTGTTCATCGCTATAGGGCCCTCCTTTCTTTACGGGCCAGATAGAGGAAGAAGGGTACACCGACAAAGGCGACCATAATGCCTACTGCTAGTTCCTGAGGCGGGTTCACAATGCGTGATCCCAGATCGGCGAGCACCAGCAAGACGGCTCCGAGCAGCGAGGACATCGGAATGATGAGTCGATAATCCACGCCAACCAATTTGCGAGAAATATGTGGAATGACCAGTCCAACAAAGCCGATCGAGCCTACAGCAGAAACGGATACGCCAGCCAGCACAACAACCGCCGTCAAGGCAAACAGCCTGGTCCAGCGGAGATTGATTCCCAGATTAATCGCAACTTCTTCTCCAAGCGACATGAGGGATATCCGACGGGCCATGGGCAAGGTGAGCACGAGGGTAACCAGCAGAACAGGCAGAATCAACTTCAGATGCCGCCATTCAATCCCCCCGAAACCACCTGCATACCAGAAGGCCAAATCCTGGCTCAAATCAAAATATATGGCGACACCGGTGCTGAGCGAACTCAGCATGGCTGCAATAACGGCACCCGCAACGGTAAGCCTGATGGAGGTTAGACCTCCGGGTGCCGCCATACCCAGCAGGAAAATGAGCAGAGTGCCGAGCACAGCCCCTGCAAATGACAGGAACATGATCCAGGCATAAGGCAATCCCGGCCAGAAGGCGAAGCTGAGCGCCACGACAAAGGTAGCGCCTGCATTAATCCCCAGAATGCCGGTGTCTGCCAGCGGATTGCGTGTGATTCCCTGCATGAGCGCTCCGGCCACAGCAAAGGCGGCACCAATCACAGCAGCAGCAATTACACGTGGCAGCCGTAGTTCGTGAATAATCTGATGCGGCGTCAAAGCCGGGTTGTACTGAAATATGGCAGTCCATACGGTCTCCAGTGTCAGCCCCTTGGCACCAAGAGAAATGGCGACAAACATACTTAGCAGCAGTGCGCCAATGGCCGCCAAAAACATCAGGCCAACCGTCACTGCGGATTTTCGTGATTTGGACGGACGTTGTGACAGTCCCGGATGTTGAATGCGGGTCACTCCTTTGTTACCAACAACGCATTGCTGTTGTTATTGATTATCATTATCAATTAGAGAACATTATAAAATCTTAATTCAGGCCCGTACATGGCATAAATTAAGATTATAGAGATGGACATTTTTTAGATTACAGAAATGCTGGTTTGTTCGTCAACATAGAGAGCGCTTCATCGAGCTGGATGTTGATGGAATACGGAGCGTATACCACCCATGAATTCCAGTCTATGACATGAACGCGTCCAGCTTTTACCGCGGGATAGTTCTTCCACAACGGATCAGCAGTAATCTGCTGTAACAGAGTGGTACGTTCGTTCATGGACGTAACCGCAATCAGCAGCACATCCGCTTCGAGGCCATCCCATTCTCCAGGCGTGAAAGACGTCCAGTTGAATCCCACACCAGCAGGTTTGCCTGTTAGTTCCTTCTGAATTCGATCAGGAGGGGACAGTTGCAGGCTGCGGTAAAATACATGACCGAAGTTGCGATTGCTGTACATGCGCGGTCCTTTTGCAGTTAAGGTACAGATAGCGACGGTGACCTGACCCGCTGTCTCCCTGATCTTTTTGCGAGCCCGCTCCGCCTTACGCTCATGCCGATCTAGCCACTCCTTTGCCGCTTGAGTACGATCCACGATAGAGGCGATTTTCTGCAAATGACCGAACATGTCTGTCTGATTCCAAGGGATGGTGATGATTGGAGCGACATCTCCAATATGTTCCATCGCTTTAGCAGCTGCGTTATCCTTAGTTAGAATCAAATCGGGATTCACATCAAGGAATGCCTGGCGTCCCTGTTCCCAGGGTTCATAGGCATGGAACGGCAGCGTCAACGATTTGGGAACATGGGGCAGATGGCCTTGTATTTGAGCTGCACATGGTGTGATGCCAAGTGTCATCAGGTGATCGGTGTATGGATAGGAGAGTGAGACGATATTTCGATGTACCTGCTTGGCATAGGAAGTTGGCGCATAACCAGCATGGTTCCTGAAGCGGCGGCTGAAATAGAATTCATCCCGATAGCCTACCTGGCGGGCCACATCACGAATACGCAGATCTGAAGTCATGAGCAATTCCTTGGCCCGATTCATTCGTAAATGAGTGATATATTCGATAGGATTTTTCTGCATCCGGCTCTTGAACAGCTGTGAATAATACGACGGATGCATACCTGCCAGTTCGGCCAGCTTCTCGAGTTTGATTTCGTTCATATAGTTTTCCCGCATGAACTGCAAGGTTGATCTGAGCCACTGTTCAGGCTCGTCCTGTCCATCCACATCCGACTGACCTTCCTGCGGCCAGAGCGTATGAAGCAGATCGGTCAGAAGCAGCTGCACTTTCAGGCTGGTCTGAGAAGCTTCGGTTGTTAATTGTGCGGCAATTCGCTGTATCCCATAGTAAGGACCTTGAATCCACCCTGTTACAGGTGAACCAAGCTCTCGCTCATATATTCGCCGTTCTTCCGTTTTCTCAGCAACCCGAAACAGATCGAAATGAATGATATACAGTTCAATCTCATGGTCCGCATCAGAGAAAAGCTCCAGGGATGTTCCCGGAGTACACAGGAAAGCGGACTTCCGGGCGACGAGGGATTCGATTCCGTTTACTAACAGCTTGCCCGTGAATTTGTGCATGTAGACAAAGGTATGATGAGGAAGCTCAGTCTGACTCCATTGCCAATGTGTATTCAAGGTAACCAGCTCTGCCTGACGCAGTTCGAGCAACGCATCGTTTAGAAAAGCATCCATTTCCGTTCGTGTCATGGATTCATCAGTGCGTTTCGGCTGATCTGGTTGGGTCAACATGTGGGTGGTATTCCGGTTATTATTGGTGCTCGGATGGGTTAACATCGTGTGGCCTCCTTTCCTGATGAGGTTGATATATCATAGCGAACGCAGCCGCATATCCGATGTGAACCACTGTCGGTACGTCATCAGGCTAAGCAGGATGCTGGTAATGGCGGCCGAACTGGTAAAAGCAAACACGATCAGAATCTGGTAACGCACGGCCTCAACCGGATCGGCACCCGCAATAATCATGCCTGTCATCATGCCAGGAAGCTGTACGAGTCCTACCGTTTTCATGCCATCGATCGTGGGGATCATGCTGGATTTCACGGAACGTTTCAATACGTCCTGAAAAGCACGTCTTGGCGTTGCGCCCAGTGCAAGCAGGGATTCAATCTCTCCTTTGGAGGATTCGACTTCGCGTTTCATCTGATTCAGAAACAGCCCGGACACCACCATGGCATTACCGATGGTCATCCCGCTCAATGGAATAATGTATTGAGGAGTAGGCTCTACAATACCCAGGCCTAACAACAGTCCCATCATGAGCAGCTCCGTGACCGTAATTGCAGCCGCAATATATAAGGAAATCCAGCGAAGTCCTTTTCCGCGTTTGCCAGCATTAGTGGAGGCTACGATAATCATGAATCCGACAATGGCAATGATGAGAGCGGGGTGGTCCGAGTTGAAAATAAATTGAAGTACATATCCGACAAGCAACAGCTGTACAGCGGAACGAACAGTGCCTATAGCAATATCCTTTTCCAGATCAAGCTTCTGCCAGACGGAGATGAGCATGGTGAGCATCACAAATATAATGGTAAAACTCAGAGCGATGAGAGACATGATTTCTCCTTATTCTGCCGCAGGGGCAGGGTGCAAAATGAATTGTCTGGCCAAGTCGGTGGCCGGATTGTCAAAAAAATGAGCTGTCGGCTGGCGCTCCAGCAGTGTCTGATTGCCCATAAACCAGGTGGTTGTACTGAATGATTGTGCCTGTTCCTGATCATGGGTAACCCAGATGAGCGAAGTACCTTCCTGCTGGCTCCAGCGGGTCAATTGCTCTTCCACCAGGCGTGCGTTGGTCCGATCCAGGGAAGCAGTCACTTCATCCAGCAGCAGGACCTCAGGACGCAGCATCATGGAACGAATAAGAGCTATGCGCTGTTTCTCCCCACCGGAGAGGTCGATGGCCCGCTTTTGAATATCAAGATTCTCCAATCCCATACCTGCAAGCAGGCGTCGGGCGAGATCCTGATCGTATGGCTGCCTGTGAAGCAGGTGCACTGTTTTCAGGTTATCTTCCACAGTGCCTGACAGCATGACAGCCTGCTGTGCGACATAAGTCATGCGCATGCGCCAAATACGAGGGTCCGAATCCCGATAAGAAGTTCCTTTCCAGATCAGGTCTCCTTCATCAGGAATATCCAGCAGGGCGAGAATACGGAGCAATGTGCTTTTTCCTTGGCCAGATGCACCGAGTATGGCAATACGTTCTCCCTGATTCACTACTGCGTTCACATGTTCAAATAAAATATGCTGTTCGGTTAGACCGATACGTTTCACTAGCTTCTCAATAGTTAAAAGTGTGGACAAAGTCGGGTCGTCCTTTCATCCGTGATCTGCAATCATCTTAGCAAAAATACGAAAAAATTGAAATGAGAGTGAATCTCGATTAGATCATTGAAATTACAACATGGAATGTGAAAGATGAAACCAGTCTGACGCAAGCGGTTCTTTTTGGTAAAATAAAGAAGACTCCGTGTTGGCCTAATCGAGATCGTGATCTTTATAAAATATTTTGATATCAGGGGAGGCTTTAATATGACGAAAGTTGTTGGACGGGACAAAGTGAATTGGGGCATTATGGGTACAGGATGGATTGCATCCCAGTTCGCGCGAGATCTGGAGCATGCCGGAAACGCCGTAAAAGCGGCGGTGGGTTCACGAACAGCCGAAAGTGCAGAGAAGTTTGCAGCTGAATATGGTTTTGCACGCGCTTACGGTTCATATGATGAAATGCTGCAGGACCCTGAAGTGGATATTATTTATGTGGCAACACCGCATCCGTTACATAAAGAAAATGTGCTTGCTTGTCTGGAAGCGGGCAAAGCGGTACTCTGTGAGAAACCGTTTACGATGAATGCCCGTCAGCTGGAGCAATTGGTGGATAAGGCGCGTGAGCGCAAGCTTTTTCTCATGGAAGGCATGTGGACACGCTTTCTGCCGCCGATTACCCAAGCCAGAGCATGGATCGCGGAAGGCAGAATCGGCGAGGTACGTCTGGTCAAAGCAGACTTCGGTTTCCGTGTAGGTTGGGAGCCGGAAGGCAGGTTGCTTAACCCGGATCTGGGTGGGGGTGCTTTGCTCGATGCAGGGGTATATCCGATCTCCTTCGCGTCCATGATTTTTGGCGAGCAGCCTCAGCATGTGTGGAGTACGGCCAACATTGGACAGACGGGTGTGGATGAACAGTTCTCCGTACTGTTGTCTTATTCCGAAGGACGTTCTGCATCGCTGAATGGGGCCATTCGTCTTAACTTGAGTAACGAAGCGGTCATATATGGCACAGAAGGGTACATTCGTTTACCGCTTTTCCTGGCGGGCAAAGAAGCCTATCTGCACGTGAACGGCCAGGACGAACCGGAGACATTTACGGATGACCGGACGTGTATTGGATATGCATTTGAAGCGGAGGAAGCAGGGCGCTGCATTCTGGAAGGACGTACGGAGAGCAGAACGATCCAACTGGACGAATCCCTGGAAATCATGAAGTTGATGGACACGATTCGTGGGCAGTGGGGCTTGCGTTACAAATCCGAGTAAATAGACAGGAGTGGAAATGCGATGGTGAAAATACTGATCTCCGGATTTGAACCTTTTGGCGGGGATGCGGTGAATCCAACGGGAGAGCTGATGGAGGTACTTGCGCTTGAAGTGATAGAGGGAGCAGAGCTGAAAACAGTGCTGCTGCCTGTGCACTTCGATGAATGTGCGGATCTGCTGATCGCAGAGATGGAATCCTATCAACCGGATGTCGTCATCGCCTGTGGTTTGGCCAAAGGTAGGACAGCCATCACACCTGAACGGATTGCTGTTAACGTCAAAGACATTCCTCCCGGCTCCTATGCGGACAACCAGGGCCAGCATCCCGTGGACGAGCTCATAGTGGAAGGCAGCCCGGACGGCCTGTTCTCTACATTGCCGATTCGTGCGATGGTGAGTAACATAGGGGCAGCAGGCATCCCGGCTGCGGTGTCCAATACAGCAGGCACGTATATTTGCAACAATACGATGTACCGGGTACTGGATCATATCCGATTGAAGCAGCTTCCGATTCGTGCCGGATTTGTACATTTTCCGGCTTCAACAGAGATGGCTGTGCTTCAGCCTTCGGTGCCGTCACTGCCCATTCCAATGATGCTGGATGCTCTTCGGGTTATGATTCGCACGGTAGCGGCGGAGTAATTGAGTTTGGATCAACATTTTGTATAGATTCGGTGTGTTGTTGGAATAGATTAAGAAGGGCTGTCCTATTGTCATGAACATGACTTTATAGGACAGCCCTTTGTATTATCTAACGAACTAGAGTCACGCTAATGTGCGGATTTCCATAGATAATGGAATCTTACGAACCCTAGAAGCGTTATTTCGCCGTTCATTCTGTTTTTTCTGTCTTTTCGCTGAGATTTATCGGAAATAACGTAACTGAGATTCGTTAGTATCTCCATTCCGCTCGATTCTGCTCAATAAGGTGTTACCGATTGGTTAGCGCCTTGGACACGAGGTGTCAGCACTGAGACCGTACCCAGCAGAAAATAGAAAAAGAGATTGGGCACAGCCTAGTCTCATTGATTTTCTGAATTGATGCCGTGCGAATTAGATCCGCAACAAATCCAGATCGAACTCGGTAACAAGTCCTTCTTTCATCGCTCGACCAAGCAACGCTGTAATTGCACCGTAACCGTCATCGCCCAGGTTGGCGCTGAACTCGTTAACGTACAGGCCGATATGCTGCGCAGTTACATCAGGGTCCATCTCTTGTGCATGTTCCATGACGTATGTTTTGGACTCATCCGGATGCGCCCATGCGTATTCCACCGAGGCACGTGCCCAACCTGCAAGAGCGTGAGCATCCAGGTTGCGACGGGCGATGATTGCACCCAGAGGGATTGGCAGACCAGTGTCGCTTTCCCACCAGTTACCGAGATCTGTCATAAGTTTGAGATCATAATTCTGGTACGTGAAGCGTGCTTCATGGATCACCAAGCCGGCATCGATCTTGCCGTCCCGGACAGCAGGCATAATCTGGTCGAATGGCATAACGACAATCTCGCCTACACCGCCGGGAACATTTTGTGCTGCCCAGAGACGGAATAACAGGTAGGCTGTTGAACGTTCGCTCGGCACGGCAACTCGGCGTCCCGAGAGATAGGCCGGATCGGTTGTGCCGTTAGCGGTCAGAACCAGTGGACCACATCCTCTGCCAAGTGCGCCGCCCGCAGGCAAGAGCGCATAATCATTCAGCACATAAGGCAGTGCTGCATAGGATATTTTCATGACTTCAGGTGTATCTGGTCCATCCGGATTTGCCGCAAGGCCGTTGGTAATATCGATGTCCGCATAACGGACATCAAGCTCAGGTGCACCTGGAATCAGTCCATGCACCCAGGCGTGAAAGATAAATGTATCGTTGGGACAAGGGGAAAATGCAATTTTCATGATGTAAGTACCTCCCGTAAAATGGAACTTGCAGCCTGGAGCGCATCCAGGGCGTCCTTGATGCGCCAGGCGTCGCGGTTGCGTGGACCGACCGCGTTGGATATAGCCCGCAGTTCGAGTGCCGGCACGCCGAACTGCTGGGCTGCGGTTGCTACGCCGAAGCCTTCCATGCCCTCGGCGGCGGCATCCGGCACGCGGCGCAGCAGCTCCGCGGCCGTCTCGGCAGTTCCGGTCGCCGTGGATACGGTGACCGCCGTGCCTCCGCTGACAGCGAGCCCTGCCCGCTGCAGCTCATGGCGCAGGCGCGCGGCAAGCACCGCGTCCGCCGCCACACGGGACGAGCCGAAACCGAGCTCGTCCACGCTGAGGAAGCCGTCTGGCGTCTGCGAGCCCAGATCGGCGGCAACCATGGCGTCGGCTACTACGAGGGAGCCGACGTCCGCCCGGCCGGGGAACCCGCCGCCGATGCCGGCACCGACCACCAGCGTGTACGCTGGGGTCAGTCCGGTCCCGGCAAGGGGCCCCGGCCTTGAGGATGCGGCAGATGCTTGTGCCGCATCGGGTTCGCTTGGCGCAGCGGAGCCTTGCGCCAGCGCATTTGTGCCAGCCGCTGCTGAGGCAAAGGCCAGCGCGGCAGCGGTTCCTGCTGCGGCCGAGGCAGGGCCTACGCCCGCAGCAATCACATCAAAGCGCGCAGCTTGGTCACCCAGGCCGCGCAGTACAGCCTCTTTTTCCGCATCAACGGCGGTTACGATTAATACACGCTGTGTCGAAGCTGTGGATGTCGAGTTTGTTTCAAAGCTACTTGACAAGCTTGTAGTTTCTGGGCGATTACGTTCTATAGAATCATTCTGTTTCTGTTCATTCATCCCGGATTCTCCTTCATGAGGTTTTTAAAAGCCATCTATAAAATATGTACGCATATGTCAGACGTTAGGACAACTGTACAGACAACGAGCGAAGCGAGCGCGTGAACCAGTGAACGTGCACAACGTTCTTCTCCATCATAACGGAAGAGGAAAGATCAGAACAAGCATTGAACGTATTTAGCTGGATAAGTGATTTAACGAACAGTAGCAACCCGCCCGAACCAAACTGAACCCCGAAATTACGCGTTTTATATAACAGAGTGATCTATTTCTATCTGTCTATATGTCACTTTAATCATATATATAAACCTAACGCGAATCATACGAGAAGTCAAAGTAAATGGTTGACAATCTGTATTAACTGTACTAATAATAGTAGTACAGTTAATACACCTTAGTGTTGGATATATACACTTCAAAATACAGTCATCTTTCATCAATAGGGTATTACAACTTTTATAGAGAGGAGGTGCGGGATGTTCGAATTGGATGTACGCAGCCGTAAGGCGATCTATGAGCAACTAGTGGACAAAATCAAAGAAATGATCGTGTACGGTGTTCTCCAACCCGATGAGCAGCTGCCTTCCGTTCGCACACTGTCCGGGCAACTCACGGTTAATCCGAATACGATTCAGAAAGCGTACCGGGAACTTGAACGTGAAGGTTATATCTATTCATTGCAGGGAAAAGGGAGCTTCGTATCATCGTCCGTGGAACATCCGAATGCAGCCATGAGAGATGAAATCAGAGCCGCTCTGGTGAAGCTGATTGCGGAAGCTTCATATTCCGGTTTGAGCAAAGCCGATATGACGCTTTTATTTGAGGAAGCGATGGCCCGTATAGAGAAGGGGGAGCCGCATGATTGAGCTGAATCAGGTCATTAAGGCATTTGAACAGGAAAAAGCCGTTGATGGCGTCACGATGCAAGTACATAAGGGATCGATCTACGGTTTGCTCGGTTCCAACGGGGCGGGCAAAACGTCGCTGCTCAAAATACTGGCAGGCATCTATCGTCAGGATAGCGGAACGGTTCGCATTGAGGGACAAGAAATATATGAAAATATGGACCTCAAGGGACGCACCATTTTTATGGCAGATGCGCCATACTTTTTCCCGCAATCGTCCATCCATCAGATGGCTGCCTTCTATCGTTCGGTATATCCGCGCTGGAATGAGGAACGCTTTGTACAGCTCGGCAGTGTATTTAAACTGGACGTGAAACGTAAACTGCATCGCATGTCCAAAGGCATGCGCCGTCAGGCAGCCGTCTGGCTTGGGCTCAGCTGTATGCCTGAAGTGCTGCTCATGGATGAGCCGATCGATGGACTTGATCCGGTCATGCGGCAGCAGATCAAGAATCTGCTGTTCCAGGAAGCAGCGGAGCGTCAGGTGACGATTCTGATCTCGTCTCACAATTTGCGCGAGATTGAAGACCTGTGCGACCATGTTGCCATCATGCACAAAGGCCGGATTATCGTAGAGAAAGATTTGGATGATCTGAAGGCTGATACGCATAAAATTCAGGTTGCTTTCCGCCATCCTGATCATGCCAAGGCAATGGATGAACAGGTGAATATTTTGCATGAAGAGCAGCGTGGAAGTGTATCCCTGTTTATTGTGAAAGGCAATCGCGAGGCTGTAACAGAACGATTCCGTGCATTTGATCCCTATCTGCTGGATGTGCTGCCGCTGACGCTGGAAGAAATATTTATCTATGAAATGGAGGATGCAGGATATGATATTCAACCGATTGTTCTGTAACCGGGGCATCCTGTTCCAAAATTTCAGGCAGCATGGATGGATTGGCATCTTGTACCTGATCACGTTGTTGTTTTCGCTACCGCTCCATATCGGTACAGAGTACCGGGAAGTACCACAGCAGATTACGAGTTTGTTCCAGGCGAATGGAGAAGTACAAATTCTGTTTGCCATTACGTTCCCAGTAGCTGCGGGCATTTTTCTGTTCCGGTATGTGCAATCCGGTGCACCTTCGGATCTGTTCCACAGTTTGCCGCTGCGCCGCAAACATCTGTTAACCGTTAATTTGTTGACAGGATTTATTATGATCCTGCTTCCAATCTGGATAACGACTGCCATCACAGGCTGGGTATGGGCAGCACTGGATCAGTCCGCATTTATATTCGGAGGTAGTTCAATCTGGATGTGGGGCCTCAGTATGAGCATCTACTCGTTGTTTATGTTCATGCTGACCGTGGTGGTTGGTATGTGCATTGGACAGTCCGTGTTGCAGGGACTCACCGTGTACGCGCTTCTATTGTTGCCTGTTGTTGTATGGTTCATTTTTTCCTTGCATCTTCAGCATTACCTGCTTGGATATCCGTACGATGAAGTTGGGCGAAATGCAGAAAAAATATCTCTAGTTCTTCGCATGGCTTCGATTAGTGGAGCTCCTGTGATCGGTTGGGAACTCATTATTTATTCAATATTGACACTGTTATTCATCCCGTTGTCTTACGTATTCTATGCGAAGAGACAGGTGGAATCTGCTACCCAAGCGGTGACGTTTACGCTGGTTAAACCCATATTCCGATTTGGTTTAATGTTTACGCTGGTTTTAATTGGCGGTGCCTACTTTACCATAATTGCTCCAAGAGGATCATCGGGGTGGGGAATCTTCGGATATATCCTCGGTGGAATTGTCGGTTATATTGGTGCCGAGATGATTATCCGCAAGACGTGGTTGATCTGGAGCAGCAAACTGCTGCCCAAGTTTGCTTTATATGGTATCGTGGCTGGATTGATTCTGTACGTCCCTGTTGCCAATTGGAATGGATATGTTATCCGAGTACCTGAACTGAACAAGGTCAACAGTATCAAGCTTGGTGGAGAGAGATACACTTATACTAACGGTGTCTCATCGAAAATGGATGACGATCCTTTCTATTCAAGTGATTCTGAATATATGAAAGCCGTTATTGCTCTTCATCAGAAGATCGTGGATTCTGATCTGTCTTTGCTGGATGATCCCATCAATCCTGGTATGCGTAATGACGAGTATGTGTTTATTAATTACAAGCTGGATAACGGCAAGGTGATGAAACGCAAATATTACATTCCCGAACCTGAATTTCGTCAGGAATTGATGGCGCTGAAGCAGTCTCAGGCTTACAAAAAATTTGCATTTGATACGTATAAGCTGGATGAGGACGCGCTAAGTATTGGCATTCGCTCAACGGTTAGTTCATACCGAAAAGTATATATTAGCAATCCGAATCAAGTTCGTGAATTCAAGGAATTGCTGAAACAGGACATTATGGACCAGACTTACGAGGAACAACGTTCTCCGTGGCAGTCTTTTGCATACGCTGAAATGAATCAGGATTCCTCATCGAATGAACCTTCTCAACCCAAGGAGATGTGGAACTTTGAGATCAAACCAAGCTATGACAGGGTACTGCACTGGCTCAAAGAGAACAAATTATACGAGCAACTGGAATTTCCAGTAGATGAGGTGGCTTCCGCACAATTTGTAAAGCAGGAGATTAACAGTCCCGGAAATCCTCAGATGGTGTACCCTCAGTCAGAATATGTGGACGGGAATTTAAGTGGCAACAAACAGATCGCTACCAAAAATAAAAAAATTATCAGCGAATTGCTTCAACGTCAAAGGTCCGGTTATCAAACAGAGAGAGATACGCTCTATCAGATCAAATTGAATGTCACCCGCGGGGAGAACATCTATATGATACTGAAGGAAGAGGACCTGACGGAAGAGATGAAAGCCATCCTGGTCGGACAGTAAGGTTATCTTTATGCGGGAAGGGTTCTCCCGTTATAACATGTTGCTTGCCGATCGGACTTGACCAGAATACAAGTATGGAATATATTAGAAAAAGGTAGTGGTTCGATTCGAAATGATGACCATTTCGGCGAATCCCATATGGAACGGCTTATGAGGGAAGCACCCGTAAGAGCAGGCAATACGCCTGACTTGCGGGTGCTTTTTTTGTTTTTTGCCAGTTTGTATATCAGGGATCGTAATTGAATCACCGCACAGATACTCCAGCAGGTTCTAACTATCAATTCATATTGAAGGGAGCAGAAGAGAATGCAAACTGGAATTTTGGAGGACAAGGAAAATCATCAGGTGGGTCATTGTTCATGTTCAGTGCAAGCCAGGCAAAGCCGCATAATTGAGGGAAATGAAGGCAAGCAACAGATCATGAACCAATCCAGTATGAGGAGCATGACAAATCATAGTTTCATGAGCAACATGAGTAACCGATACGGGCCACGCCCTAACCTTCTCGCTAACGTATGGACCCGTATGAGTCTGGGACTCATCATCATATTCATTATGAGTGTGATGTATTATTCCTCCGCTGCTGAAGCGGCGGGCCCTGAGCTTGGCGTAACAGCCCAGAAGGCGTGGGAAACCGTGCTGAGCAAGGCCGATTCGCAGACCAAGTTGTCCCTGCAACGAGCGTACGAGAACGTTGGCAACTGGACGACGCAGGAACAAACCTGGGAACAAAAGACAAACACCATTCACTCCGCCAATACCAAGGAGCTTGAACAATTACGTGTGAGTATAAGGCAAATCGATGATGCAAAGATCGCTGGTTTAACCGAAAAGGTAAAACAAACCGAGGCACGGTATGAGTCTTTGTTTGCCTTGTACAGTTCAGTGAATAGGCAGCTCGATGCCGCCAAAGCGATCAAAAACAAGGAATGGAGTGCGGCTATTCGCACCCAAGCGGATACGTTAAAACCAGTTGTTCAGCTCGCCCGACAAGACATTCGCTTCAAGAAAAAGGAGCTTGCCGAAGCCCGCAAACGAAAGAGCACAGAAGTGAAACGGTTGCGTACTTTTCTGGCTGGAGCTGATCCGGTGAAGAAGCAGATTCAAACGGGCAAAAAACAGGCGAGCCTATCGAAAGAGCGATATTCAAACGCGTTGCAGCAATTCAAACAGAGTGCAAAACTAGGCCAGTCATCACGCGTATTAAGCTCGTTGAACTCCTTATCCGCAGCAGCAGAGAAATGGGCAGGCTCCAAACAACATATCTATACACTGGAACAGAAGGTAAGTGCTACCTATGCCAAAGTCAGACAGGAACTGACCAAGAGACCTAAATAAAAGCGAGCTACATTATCTTTTTTGCCGCTACCGAGAAATAACAGTATAGTCGATGAGAAGACAGGACTGTGGTACACTCGAAGCAAACGAGGCGGCAGGAGGATATGAATGGCAGACAAAGAAGATTTGACCCGGTTCGGTGTGGCATTTCCCACGCCTCTGATCGAACAGTTTGATAGCTATATCGAAGAGCAGGGATATAAGAACCGTTCGGAAGCTTTTCGTGATTTGGTCCGTAAAACATTGCTGGAGCCCTCTGCATTGCATTCCGAGCAGGATGTAGCTGGAACCATTGTGATGGTGTATGACCACCATATCAGTGATCTTCCTATTCGGTTAATGGAGCTGCAGCACGATGCACACCATGACATCATCTCCAATATGCATGTGCACCTGAACCATGATCAGTGTCTGGAGGTCATTGCGGTACGGGGCAACCTAGGACGATTGCGTCATCTGCATCAGCAGATTCAGGTTCAAAAAGGAGTACTGTATGCAGAGCTGTCCGTAACGTATGTGGATGAGCTCAACAAAATGGCAAGCCACCACAGTCCGCACAATCATGACCACAGCCAAAATCAACAAAGTCATTACCATCCTCACCATTCTCCTGATTCTTCAACGGATTAACTTTCAAAATTTCAATAACCGATTCATTGGCATTAGTCGACTTTGTCCATAGCACGTATTTAGAACAACAGATTATTGGTCCATTACCGATAATCTGTTGTTCTTTTTGTTTTGTTATAATACCTAACTTGAAATGCTGTATCATCTACGGAACCCCCTGTTAATCTCTTTTGAATTCCCTGTAAATGAAAATAAATGGATTTCGAAGTTAAGTTTGTTGACACAATAAAACTTTTTTGTGCTACAATTTTCAAAAAAAGTAACACGGAATTGGGTTGGGAAGTAAAAATTAAAGGGGGAACAACGTAGATGCGCGGATTTTCATGGGGGAAACGATCGGTTAATACGGGATTAGGTATTTTACTTATATGTACAGTGGGGCTATCGGGATGTACACAGGAGACATCCTCAACAGAGAGCGTCCATCGGGCGACGGTTTCTCTTCCCAAAGACGAATTGGTGCTGGCCGTTGGCACGGAACCGGAAGGCGGATTTGATCCCACTACGGGCTGGGGACAGTACGGTTCGCCACTCTTTCAGAGCACTTTGCTGAAAAGGGATGCCAAGCTCCAACTGGTCAATGATCTGGCGACAGAGCATTCCGTCAGTGAAGATGGGCTGACTTGGACCGTCATACTCCGGGATGATGTAAAGTTCTCCGATGGTGAGCCACTGACGGCCGAAGATGTCAGGTTTACGTTTGAAACGGCTGCCAAGAGCGGTTCGGTCATCGATTTGACCAATATGGCTGATGTGGAAGCACCGGATACGACAACTGTCGTCTTTACATTAAAGTCGCCGCAGTCCACGTTTATCAGTCTTCTGACTACACTCGGTATTGTGCCTGAGCACGCCTATGGTCCTGATTATGCCGAGCATCCGGTTGGGTCTGGTCCATACAAGCTGGTGCAGTGGGATAAGGGTCAGCAGGCGATCGTCGAGGCTAACGAACAATATTACGGGAAGAAGTCTACATTCCATAAATTGACGTTCCTCTATCTGGATGAGGATGCAGCCTTTGCGGCGGCGCAAGCCGGAACAGTCGATATCGCGGCTATCCCGGCGGCATTTAGTAAGCAGCAGGTAAACGGCATGAAGCTGGAATCGGTGAAAACAGTTGATAACCGGGGCATCATGTTCCCGATGCAAACCGCAGGCGCTAAGTCTGGTGACGGCCTGCCGGCAGGCAATGATGTTACATCCGACATCTTCATTCGCAAAGCGGTAAATGTCGCAATTGATCGCACTGCATTGGTGGAGGGGGTACTGGAGGGTCATGGTCGTCCGGCCTACTCGGTCAGCGACGACCTGCCGTGGAGCAATCCGGATTCTGTATTTGCAGATGCGAATCTCGATGAAGCGAAGCAGATTCTGGCTGATGGCGGATGGGTGGATACAGACGGTGACGGAATTGTCGAGAAGAACGGCACAAAGGCCGAGTTCAATTTGCTCTATTTTGCAGGGGATCTAACGAGACAATCTTTAGCGCTGGCTGCTGCGGATATGGTGGCCCAGGCAGGGATCAAGGTCAATGTAGAGGGAAAGAGCCGGGAAGAGACGAAAAAGCTGGCCTATACTAATGCCGTATTATTTGGGTGGGGAAGTCATGATCCGCTTGAGACATACAACCTCTACAGTAGTACCCATAAAGGCGAAGGGTACTACAACACTGGATTGTACAGCAATCCAACCGTGGACCACTGGATGCAACAAGCTCTCCAAGCGACAACGGAAGAAGAGGCACTGCCCTTCTGGCAGAAAGCGGAGTGGGATGGATCGACAGGATTTAGTTACCAAGGCGATGCGCCATGGGCATGGCTGGTGAACATTGATCATCTGTATCTGGTGAAGAATGGTCTAAATATCGGTGAACAGCAGATTCATCCACATGGTCATGGGTGGCCGGTGACATCCAACCTGGAAGAATGGTTCTGGGAGGAAGAATTGAAATAGAAAACTCTGCGGTAGCGTTAGCCTGAATTGGGGAGAGATTGGATGGAGGACAGGGTGGGATGGGCCAGATTCGTCGGATTTAAAATGTTGCGGCTGTTATCTTTGCTGGCAGGAGTCAGCGTGGTGTCGTTTATATTAATGCAGTTCTCTCCAGTGGATCCGGTGGAGGCCTACATTGGTGGAGATATGATCAGGGTAAGCGCAGAGCAGCGCAGTCTTATTGAGGAACGCTGGGGGCTCAATGATTCACCCGTAGAAAGACTACTTACTTGGGGACAGGCACTGATTCAGGGAGATTTGGGAACATCAATGATCTATAGGCAGCCTGTTGCGGATATCATCAAGGAACGATTCATGAATTCTGTTGCTCTTATGGCGGTGGCCTGGGTATTATCCGGTCTGATTGGATTCGGCCTGGGTGTCGTTGCTGCTATGAGACGGAATTCGCGGCTGGATCGTCTGATCTGTTGGTACTGTTACACACTGGCTTCCACGCCGGTATTCTGGATCGCGCTGTTACTGCTCATGGTATTCGGTGTATGGCTTGGCTGGCTGCCAATTGGGCTTGGTGTACCTGCGGGCATGGCAGCAGATCAAGTGACATGGGGAGATCGGGCCATGCACATGATTCTGCCTGCGCTGACGTTGAGTCTGACGGGCGTAGCCGCTATTGCCTTACATACCCGGCAGAAACTCGTGGATGTGCTGGACTCGGATTATATTCTTTTTGCGAGGGCACGGGGTGAGCGAGGTGTTCAATTGTTTCGTCGTCATGGGTTCAGGCATGTGGTACTGCCTGCTTTGACGCTGCAATTTGCTTCATTTAGTGAATTGTTCGGTGGGGCTGTGTTGGCGGAGCAAGTGTTTTCCTATCCCGGATTGGGTCAAGCAACGGTCCAGGCGGGATTACGCGGTGATGTGCCGCTGCTGCTAGGACTTGTGTTGTGCAGTGCAATATTTGTGTTTACAGGCAATATGATTGCCGATATTCTGTACCGTATCATTGATCCGCGCATGAAGGAGGAGGCTATAGGATGAAACAGACATTGGAACGTCCCTCCCAGCCTGCGGCTCAGACTGCACAGCATCCGAAGGTTAACTCTCCCAAAAGTGAGGCGGGGAACAAAAGAAATTGGAGGTCAGTACTTCCACGTACTCATGGTGGGAAAGGTTATTCAGGTGGCAGTAATTCTCGTTTCCGTAATCCGCGCAAATGGGCGATGATCTGGGGTGGCCTGGGTGTGACATGGATTGCAACCGTGTGGCTGACAGGCAGACTGCTGCCTGCTGAATCGACGCTGACCTCCTTGATGGATCGGAATCTGGCTCCGGCTTGGGCGCATCCTTTCGGTACGGATTGGCTGGGACGAGATATGTTCATGCGCACATTGAAAGGATTGGCAACGAGCATTCAGGTGGGGTTACTCGCGGCTTGTGGCGGCGGACTTATCGCGCTATTGCTGGGTCTTGCTGCTGCTTCAGGGAAAGCTGCGGACCGGGTCATTTCATGGATCATTGACCTCTTCCTGAGTGTTCCCCACTTGGTATCGCTGGTAATGTTGGCTTTTGTGTTCGGTGGAGGTTTGCCTGGGGTGGCGTTAGCCATTGCCCTAACCCATTGGCCGAATCTGGCCCGGATTGTAAGGGCAGAGATGATTCAGCTGAGATCAGCAGAGTATATTCACATCTCACGCAGATTGGGTCATTCGAGAATGCGTATTGCGGTGCAGCACATGCTGCCTCATCTGATCCCGCAGCTATTCGTGGGAGTGCTGCTGATCTTCCCTCATGCGATTCTGCATGAGGCAGCTATCACTTTTCTGGGGCTGGGGCTGTCACCGCAGCAGCCAGCGATCGGTATTATTTTATCAGAGTCGATGAGATATTTATCCGCAGGGATGTGGTGGTTGGCTTTTTTCCCAGGACTCGCATTGTTGTTGGTCGTTCGTGCGTTTGATGTGTTGGGCGGTAGTCTGAAGACATTAACGGGAACCGGCAGTTCAAGGGAGGTGGTGTAGACATGGCTCTTCTTGAAGTAGAGGGAGTGTCGGTTTCGTTCCGGCGTGCTCGGGGATGGTTTGGGCACGAGGAAACCCATGTTATTCAGGATCTGAATCTGTCTGTCAATGAAGGGGAGATTGTCGCCGTTGTAGGGGCAAGTGGATCTGGGAAAAGTGTGCTGGCGCAGGCGATCATGGGCATTCTTCCTGCCAATGCGACGATAGAAGGTCGGATTAGCTATGCAGGCGAGCCCCTGACCATGGATCGGCAGCTTCATCTGCGTGGAGATGAACTGGTGTACATTCCTCAATCGGTCAGTTATTTGGATCCGTTGTTGAAGGTGGGCAGGCAGGTTCAACCTGTAAGCCAAAAGACAGGGCGTAAGCACGGATCGACGCTCCGATCCACGATGCAAAAGGCAGAGCAGGAACTGACGGGACGTTATGGATTGCCACAGGGCACGTCGGGCAAATATCCGTTTGAGCTGTCAGGTGGTATGGCTCGGCGGGTGTTGATGGCAACGGCCACCTCTGGTGCTCCGAAACTCATTATTGCAGATGAGCCAACACCGGGCATCCATCCCGAAGTGCTGGCTGAAACGATGAAGCACTTTCGTCAACTGGCCAATGAAGGCGTCGGCATCCTTTGGATTACCCATGATATTACGACAGTCTTGACGGCAGCAGACCGCATATCCGTATTTTACGCAGGCTCTAATGTGGAGACGGCACAGGCTTGTGATTTTACAGGTACGGGCGAACGATTACGACATCCATACACGAAGGCGCTCTGGAACGCGTTGCCGCAAAATGAATTTCAACCTCTGTCTGGAACACAGCCTGTAGCAGGCCGGCAACGGGTAGAAGGATGCTCATTTGCACCACGCTGCATCAGAGCGACCACGGCTTGCACGAACCAACGTCTTGAGCTGCGCAAAGTTCGCGGCGGGGAAGTGAGGTGCATCCATGCCACTTGAGGTTAGAAATGCAGGGTATCGTTATGGCAAAGGCGCTTGGGTATTTCAGAATATAAGTATGGAAGTACAGCAGGGGGAAGTCGTTGGCTTATGGGGGCCCAGTGGATGTGGCAAAACAAGTCTTGGACGTATCCTTGCAGGGTATGTGGAACCGTTGGCAGGTCAAGTGCTGCTGGATGAGAAGCCGCTGCCCAAAACAGGAGCCTGTCCGGCCCAGCTTGTATTCCAGCATCCGGAGAAAGCGGTGAATCCACGCTGGCGAATGCGCCGTGTCTTGAAGGAAGCCATGATCGAGGATCAGGAGCTGCTCGATGACTTGGGTATCCAGATGAATTGGCTGGATCGCAGGCCCGGTGAGTTGTCAGGTGGAGAATTGCAACGATTCTGCGTTGCACGTGCACTCGGCACAGCAACTCGTTACGTGATTGCTGATGAGATGACCACCATGCTGGATGCAATTACCCAAGCACAGATCTGGCATACGGTGATGAATATCGCGCGTCAGCGCAACCTGGGAATGTTGATCATCAGTCATGATCGGCAATTATTGGACAGGTTATGCGATCGGATTGTGCAGATGCCAACTATAGCTTACGGGGTATAAACCGTTTTCCAATATAAAAGGGGTGTCCGAGTAGTCAATCATGAACACTAATCATGGATTTGAATACAGGGACAGCCCCTTTTGCAATTTTAAAGAAACCAATGCTTTAACGAATCGAGCGCACGCTATTAGACGGAATTATGGAGTTTCGGTGTTGGAACGAATCGTAGACACCTTATATGCCCGTATTGCCTGTATTTTCACAGAATTTTGCTATGCAAACGATAATAAGGTGGCTGAAGTTCGTTAGCCTTCCCATTTCACGCTAAACTTCCGAATAAGGTGTAACCGGTTCGTTAGCATCTTCAATTTGCTTTAACGTAATTCAACTTACTTGGTCGACAGTCTGCCTATCAGCACAGACAATCTGCGCATGGCTTCTTCTACCGTGGAACGTGGGCAGGCCACATTCATGCGCATGAATCCTGTGCCTTCTGCTCCGAAGATACTTCCATCATTGAAGGCGAGTCCAGCTTCCTTGAGCAGCATCGTACACAGCTGCGCATGCGGAATACTCAACTTTCGGAAATCCATCCACAGCAGGTAAGTCGCTTCTGGAAGCTGAATTCCGATTTGCGGCATATGCTCCGCGACATACTCCTGCACGTATTCCATATTTCCGCGGATATAGGCAAGACAGTCATCCAGCCATTCTTCAGCGCCGTTGTATGCCGCTTCTGCTGCCACTGCTCCCAGCGTGCTGATGTTGGCGAGTCCCATCGTTTTAACACCTTGCATGAATGATTCCCGCAGCTTGGCATTTGGAATGATGATATTGGAGGTGCAGAGACCTGGAATGTTGAACGTTTTGCTTGGTGCTGTACAGATGATGCTGAGATCAGAGACAGCTTCAGAAATAAGAGCAAGCGGTGTATGCGCACCGCGTTGGTGGACCAGATCGGCATGAATCTCATCCGAAACGATGAGTACATTGTATTGCACGCAGAGTGCAGCAAGGCTTTGAAGTTCTTCACGAGTCCATACCCGTCCAACCGGGTTGTGAGGACTGCACAGAATCAGCATTTTGACCCGACCCGTCTTCAGGCAGGATTCCAGATGCTTCAGATCCATGGAGTAATGTCCATCGTTCTCCACCAACGGATTGGTCATCAGTTCTCTGCCTTGACCACGCACCACATCATAGAAGGGAGCATACACCGGAGTCTGAATTACTACTGCATCTCCCGGTTCGGTGAACCGTTGTACAGCAATGCTGAGTGCAGGCACAATACCTGGGGTGAATACAACCCATTCATCGTTAATTCTCCAGTTGTGACGACGCTCCATCCATCCCGTTAGGGCTGCGTGATACGCATCTGTTCGCACCGTATATCCAAAAATACCATGTTCCATTCGAGTCTTCAACGCCTGAATGACCGATGGTGGAGCGGCGAAATCCATATCAGCAACCCACATGGGGAGTGCATCCGCAACACCAAAGATCTCCTCAAGTGCATCCCATTTCTCTGATCCCGTGGAGAGCCGATTAATCGGCTCGTCAAATGTATGATTATTGTTCTTACTCATTGCTTAAATCCCCCTTGAAATCCGTTCCTTCGACTACAATCGACAGATTATTATCTAATAAATTTGGTGATTTCGCAACTTGTAACCGCCAGATGGATTCCATCTTATATAGAGCTGCATCAAGGAATATATTCATGTAATAACAATGATTCGAGCGTGCGTAAAACAAAATAATGAAACGACTAATTTTGTGCGCCGCTGGTCCTGTTTTCCTCTTAAATCATGTACAAGCTCTCACCAGATGGTATTATGATTCCAACCTTTGGTTTAACAACGAAGCAGCAACCGTACATATATTTTCGGTAATAAAACAATCAGGAGGTATTTCGGATGAAAAATAAAAAGTGGATTTTAACCGCTGGTGTCTTCGGCATGGTACTAACGGGATCAGCGGGGGTATATGCAGGAACACAATTGGAAACCATCAAGGCTTATTTAAACCATGGGTTAGGTATTGAAGTGAATGGACAGAAGTTCACACCGACAGGTGACAAGGGCAAGAATCTCGCCTCCATTACGTATCAAGGCAGTACTTATCTGCCGGTTCGTTCCATTGCAGAAGCGTTGAACACGGAAATCACGTATGATTCGAAAACCAATAAAGTAAGCATTGGTTCCACAAGCTCCTCCAGTGGGTCCAGTTCCACAAGCAACAGTGGTTCGACTTCAACAGCATCAACAGATAAAAACAATCAGGCTGAAATTGTGAAGGCCAAGTATTTACCAGCTGATTTACCTTTACCAACGGATGCCAAGATAATTAGCCTGATAGAGTCTAGTGTAGACGGCGGCAAGAACAAAATCATCTTTACATATACAACAAAAGAAACGCTGCTGACGATAGGAACATCTTACAAAGATTATTACCAGAACAAAGACCTGGCTCAATACGCGCAAGACGTAAAGGCGGATGGATTCAGCATTGTTGGCCGTGAAGAAGGCAAATTCGCCGTATCCATTACTGGTTCCATTTCTACAACGTACAAGGGTGTTAATGAAGTAACCGTTGTGTGGGGAGAAGAGTAAGGGAGCACTATCAAGTACTCATAGTCATGCTTTCATAAAAATAAACATGGGATAGTAACGCAGAACGCAGTAACTGTCGCATATCCAAACGTCCAAACAGCAAAAAACCACCAGAGAAGGTCATGATATGACCGCTTCTACTGGTGGTTTTTGCTAATCCTGAATTCTTCCCGCTCAGGCAGACATAGGTAGCAAAAGGAAGAATATTTATCTTTTATTTCATAAATATGATCTTATGATGGCGTTACAGGTGCTCATTGAACCATCCAGCAATATGCTCCAGACGACGTACCCTTAAGTGCGGGTGACCTCCGCGGGACAATTCGTGATTGGCTCCCGGGAAACGAACGAACCGAGTGGTCTGTTTGCGTCGCTTCAAGGCAACATATAGTTGTTCAGCTTGTTCAATCGGACAACGCAGATCCTGCTCACCATGCAAAATCAGCAGCGGCGTGCTGACATTACCCACATATGCAAGCGGGGAGTGTTTCCATAACTTCTCGGTGTCATCCCATGCATTACCGCCAATCTGGTCTTCCGTGAAAAAGAATCCAATATCACTGACTCCGTAGAACGAGAGCCAGTTAGAGATGGAACGCTGAGTGACGGCTGCCTTGAAACGGTCGGTATGTCCAACAATCCAGTTGGTCATGAAGCCACCATAGCTGCCGCCAGTGACGCCCAGACGGGACTCGTCGATAAACGGATATCGGGACACCGCATAATCCATGGCTTCCATCAGATCACGATAATCCCCACCGCCATAGTCACCCCGGCAGGCATTCACGAATTGCTGCCCGTATCCGAGCCCACCTCTTGGATTGATATATACAACAGCATAGCCCTGTGCTGCGAGGATTTGGAACTCATGCATAAACGTAAAGCCATACATCATATGTGGACCGCCGTGAATTTCAAGGATGGTTGGGACTTTGACTCCTTCCACCATACCAGCCGGTTTCAGCATCCAGCCTTGCAGTCGCAGGCCATCAGAGGAATCGAACCAGAAGGTCTCGGGTGTGCTAAGTTGGATTTCTTCATCCAGTTGAGGATTGCTATGGGTCAATTGTATAGGCTCGGCCCCAACTTCATCAGGTTGAGTATATAGAAAGAGATCACCAGGACGAAGTACGTCTGCTACGCCTGCCACAATCTGTCCATTTTCCAGCTCAGCAAACTGATAGAACTCTTTCTCGTCCGGCAAGATGTATTCGGCATGACTGCCATCTCGTGCGAATCGGGCAATCCGGACGCTACCTTCAATAGTAACAAGACAGAGAATGGATGAACCATCACGACTGAATACCGGGCCCGTATTAGTTAAGTGTGAGCGCATATCACCAACGAGGCTATGATTGATCTGTACATCCCAATCCTTGCTCAGACATACAGGTTGGCCGCCTGAGATCGGAAGGGTATAGAGCTTGAGCAACGTAGCATTTCCATAGGAACGGTCGCTGGCAAGCAGTGCAAGGGATTGTCCATCAGGTGCGTACGACAGCCGGCCGAAAGAGTATCCTTCCGGAGTCAACTGCTGCACGTCAGATCCGTCAGCCTTGGCACGATACACATGGTTTGTCAGGGTGTAATCGTTATACTGCTCGCCTTCTTCCGGAAACTGAGCGATCCAGGCAATGGACTCTCCATCCGGCGACCACGCATAGTCCCCGACGTCATAATGGCCTGTAGTTACAGGGATCGCTTCTCCGCCTTCAGTTGGAACACGGAAGAGATGGGTTCGTCGACCGTTCCACAATCCACCGCTGTCAGATTTCATTCGAATTCGATCCACGACAAGTTCTTGCAGCAGTTTTTTATCTATGTCTTCAGTTTCATCTTCGTCTTTTTCGCTCATGTCCATAGATGATTTAACAAGCAAAGTGAGCCCATCCGGTGACCAGAGCAGGGAGCTGACGCCATGCTTCAAATGGCTGACTTGCTGTGCTTCTCCACCATCTGAGGCGATCAGCCACACTTGTGTTTTGCCTTCATGTTCTCGTAAAAAAGCAAGCTGTGAACCATCCGGCGACCAAGCAGGAGCGTGATCCTTATCTCCGGATGTGAAAGCTCTGTCCTTCTGGTTCTCCAGGTTAAGGAGTCTCAGGTGAGAAGAATAACCGTCTCGTGCTTCGTTTGTTTTCCGACTTACATATACCAGTTGTCCGCCCTGAGGAGACGGAGTTGGATCATTAACCCATGTAATCTGAAAAAGATCTTCCGATGTTATGCCGCGCAGACTCTTCATTGTTTGTCCTCCCACCACGATCAGATTGTTTTAATTTCCTAACCTTTCCATTTATATTAACGGAAAGCATGAGGCAGGACAACACGATTCTAAACGAACGTACTCCTATTTCTTAACAATATCGCCTGTGCTCGAAAGGAATTATTGGAAGCATGACGAATCCTAATGTTGAATAGTCATGAAATAGACGAAAAGCTGTCTGAAAATGATGTTTAATGTCAGTTGAATCTGTTTAATGAACAATGCTATTTGAGTATATTTGGAAATTCAGCTCATTTAATGAGCTGTACCCCGTTTATATAGATCATTCTTGTCTCAGTCACCATGAAGGAGGAGCATCACTTTGTCCACATCCTATGATCAACAGCAAGTGGAATACCCGAGCCGGAAGCGAATGGCATGGCTTACAGTGGGGAAGCACTTTTTGTAGCAGTCGGATTTTTTTTGATGTTTGATGATTCTTCAGCCAAGGGATCTGCCATTTCTTCCGTTATAGGCTTGTTCTCCATTTTATTTTTTGGGCTTTGTCTCTGCTACAGCCTGGTGAAGATGATTAAGAAGGAACCTTCCTTTGTTGTCGATGAGCATGGGTTTGTGGATTCATCTTCTTACACATCAGGAGGGCTAATTGCCTGGAAAGATGTTGAGAATATTTTTATGTATGAATTCATGGGACAGAAGATGATTGGGGTTAAATTGTGGGACGAGAAAGCTTTTCTGGAGCGTCAGAATGGGATGAAGCGCAAATTAATGACGGTAAACAGCAGCATGGTCGATGCTACGGTAAGCATTGCCCAGAACAGCCTCACATTACCACTGGACCAGTTGTATATCATGATGGTGGAGCGTTGGAAGCGATCGAATGAAGGGGCGAGTGAAGGAAGTAGCTTTGATCTGTTTAATAATGAATAGATAATGAGGAATATTGTCAGATTGGAGGAGTACAGATGCAACAAGGAAATCAGACGCGTACAATCCAGCTACCCGATGGGACAACACTGCCTGCAATCGGACAGGGAACATGGTACATGGGTGAGAAACAATCCAGTCGGAGAGAAGAAGTTCAGGCACTGCGTCATGGTATTGAACGTGGAATGACAGTAATAGATACGGCCGAGATGTATGCAGAAGGCGGGGCTGAAGAGGTCACTGGTGAGGCGATAAAAGACTGTCGCGATGATGTATTCCTGGTATCCAAGGTGTATCCTCATCATGCGGATCGGAAGCAGATGATTACCGCTTGTGAGCGCAGCCTTTCGCGTCTGGGTACAGATCGCATGGATCTGTACCTGTTGCACTGGCGTGGAGGTGTGCCGTTGGAAGAGACGGTTGAAGCTCTGGAACAGTTGAAACAATCAGGCAAAATTCTGCGCTGGGGTGTTTCGAATCTGGATACAGAGGACATGCAGGAGCTATGGAACATTCCAGCTGGCAAGCATTGTGCGGTGAATCAGGTGCTGTATCATGCAGCTTCTCGTGGTATTGAATACGAGCTTCTTCCCTGGTTGAGGGAACGCCGTATTCCTGTGATGGCCTATTGTCCGCTGGCCCAAGGTGGCAGGCTTCGTAGAGAATTGTTGGAGCATTCAGTCATCCGTGAGATTGCCAAGGATCGAGGAGTCAGTCCTTCGCAACTTGCGTTATCCTGGGTTATCAGGGATGGAGACATACTGGCGATCCCGAAAGCTGTACAGCTGAATCATGTTGCAGAAAATGCTGCGGCGATGGACGTAATTTTGACCCAAAATGAAATGGTTCGGTTGAATGAGGCATTCCCTGCACCTAAGGGCAAAGTGCCTTTGGATATCGTATAGAAACTTCTTGTCAGTCCGATTACATCATACAATGACCGTAGTTGGAAGAATCAAGAGTAATAAGAGCAGATCTGAGGATCTGTTCTTTTTTTTGCATTTGGAGCCGTTTTAAATAAATGGGCTTTACAACAACAAATCACTAGTGTACTATGTAACTAACACACAGATACAGAGAGGAGCGAGGACATTGTGAGCATCGAATTTGACAACAACTTGCCAATCTACCTGCAGATTATGCAGTACATCAAAAGACAGATTGTGATCGGGACACTTAAGGCAGGCGATAAAATTCCTTCGGTTCGTGAGCTCGCGGCCGAATTACAGATCAATCCCAATACAGTACAGCGAACATTTCAGGAGTTGGAGCGGGAAGAAGTGGTTGAAACCAAGCGAGGTCTGGGCCGATACGTGACAAGTGAGGAGTCGAAAATTATGACGATCAAAAAAGAGATGGCTGGGGAATTACTGGATCGTTTTCTGACAGGAATGCAGGAGCTGGGCATCGAAGAACAGGATATCGTAAATATCGTCGCTGATGCCGTTGCGGAAGGAAAGCAATCACTGCATCGCGATGGAATAGGAGGAACAGTGAATGAGTAATATTCTTGAGATGAACCATGTAAGCAAAACGTATGGCGGCAAGAAAGCTCTTCATGACATCACGCTTGATATCGCACCAGGCCGAATTGTAGGTTTGCTGGGCAGTAACGGTAGCGGTAAAAGCACTTTGATGAAGCTGGTTGCAGGGCTTCTGCACCCCAGCAGTGGAGATGTTCGTGTCACGGGGAAAGCGGTTGGCTTGGAAACGAAGTCGTTGGTATCCTTCATGCCGGACCGCCCATTAACCGAGAGTTGGATGAAAGTACGGGACGCGATTGCGTATTACCGCGATTTCTACGCTGATTTTGATGAAGCGAAAGCTAGAGAGATGCTTGATTTCATGAAGCTTGGAGAGGGAGAAAAGGTAAGACATTTGTCGAAAGGTATGAATGAACGACTGCAATTAACACTGGCTCTTTCCCGTAAAGCTCGTCTTTATCTGCTCGATGAACCGATTGGCGGGGTAGACCCGGTTGCCCGGGGCAAAATTCTGGATGCGATTGTGAAGTTCTATGACGAAGACAGCAGTCTGATCATCTCTACACATCTCGTAACGGATATTGAACGGATTTTTGATGAAGTGATCTTCATCCGTGAAGGCGAATTGGTGATGCGAGAAGAAGTGGAGACACTGCGTCTCAAGTACGGCAAAAGTGTGGATGAGATGTTCAAGGAGGTCTATGCGGAATGATGACATTGCTGAAGTATGACTTTAGAAGGAATTGGAACACATTGTTGGCTGGGCTAGCCGTATTGATTATTGTTCAAATTGGGCTGTCCATGTTTTTTTCTGAAATAACAGGGAGTCTTATAGGCGTTATTGCATATGTTGGAGCAGGCGTAGCCATATATGTAAAAATGATCAAGACATATCGATCCAATATCCGTTCGTACAATCGCCGTCTTGTGCCGGTAACAGGGCTGTCTCACGTGTTGTCTCCGATCATATTCGGAACACTCTGTGGGCTGGGTTTACTGGCTGTTGCCACCATTCACTATTTTATTTACAATGCAACACACACAGGGATTAACTTTACCAGCTACATTAACGATTCCGGTATTCATCTTTCGGAGATTGTTTCCTTGCTATTGTTTTTCTGGTGGGTAGCTTTGTTCTGTATCATAATCATCTTCCTCTCCATTTCGATTGGAGGCAGCTTCCGCTTTAAAACAGGACCGTGGATTAGTATCGTCGCATTTTTCGTACTAATCAATGTCATTAGCTGGCTGGAGAATACCATCTTCTCGGGTCGCTTTAACCCGGATGAATTATTTCAGGTAACGGAAAAAAGTACAGGGATCTCCATTATGTCCAATCGAATCATGTGGTCAGATGGAACGTGGGCAAGTATCATCTTTGAAATTATTGTGGCAGTGATTTTGGTTGGCGTTGCCGTGTATCTGAATAATAAAAAAGTCGAAGTATAAGTTAAGATTCTGTCAGCTGCAGTTTAGCTGGCAGATTTTTTTATTTGAAGCAATTCCCAGTTCTTATACGTAAATAGGGATATATGTCGTTTTACAATAAGGGAGAAGGTTGATTTCTTGTAAGGGAGGAATTCCATGGAACTCTATTTCAGAGATAATTTCTTTAATGCAGGGTACACCGAGATTATGAACCATGAACAGGAACAGGCAGGTCATCTCGATTTGAAAAGTGCCTTTGGTTCATCACTTGATGTATTCGATAACTCGGGGCTCATCTGCAGTGGTAAATTCCGCATGTTAAGTAATCGTTGGGATGTGACCTCAGCCGATGGAAGGGAATGGGGTGTCTTACGGGCGAGGATCAGCTTCTTCAGTAAAAAGTATGAGTACGATGCAGGACCGCGTGGTGTGTATGATGTCTCCGCTCCGGCGTTTTCGCAGGAATATGATATCACCGGGATGGGCGGCAAAATCGTGGCAAGCTTCAGGCGTACAAGTGGCTGGTTCGGTTCAGGCGCATTTGTGTTAGACAACCAATCAGAACATCTGGATACTTATGAATTGATTGCAGTTGTGATGGGTGTACATGCGATTAATAAAAGAAGGAATTCGGCTGCCGGTAGTGGCGCGTAAGGTTAATCATCAAAAGGGGCATCCCGTCATTTTCATGACTACTGGACAGCCCCTTTGTGTATTGCGGCAAGTGATTAGCAAGTTATCTGCAAATGATTGGCAATAAAAGAAGTACTTTAGGCAGTATCACTGCCTTCCGTCTTTACAATAAGTTCCTCCCCGTGGTGGCTGCGCGCTCCTCCAGAAGTCCGTTCAGGCAGTGCTTCAAGCTCGGATTCAGCATAGCGTGCCAATACCTTGGCGGCTGTCTCTGACATTCGCTCTCGAAGTAGAGCATTGTCTACAATCCGTACCCGTTTGCCCAGAAAACGCATTTTGGACAGCACATAATCCATCTCATTCCGCGGAATAGTCAGTTCAATGCGGTACGTCTGTTGTGCTTCCACATATTCCACCTGCTTCGAGAAGCAGGAGAAGGCATATAGAATTCTCGACAACTCCTGATTGTACTCCGGCAGTACTTCGATCGTTACGGTCGTCTTCCGCTTCTCCGTTAAAATCGCGATTTTGGCAGTATATTGAGAAGCAGTCTCCGATTGAAGCGGCTGGGCTTCCGCAGCAATGATGCTGTGCAGCTTGGTTGACATCAGTTTGTTGTAGAGTGGAGCATACCAGAGCACGTACCATTCTTTTTTGACCATGGAATATTCGAGCTTGTAGGGGAATCCAAACTGATCCTGGCTGATTCGTCCATTGCGGACACGCCCTGTCAAACGAAACCCTTGATGATGCAAAATCATCTGCCGTAATGGTTTAAGCTGCGGATGAAAAACACTGTTTTCTTCACTTTTAGCTTTTTCGGTCAAGTAATCCTGAAGGTCCAGATCTTGCTCTGCCTCCAGCATGTCATGCATTTTGTGCAACGTGTCAGGATTTAGAGCTTCTGGTGCGGCAGGGTGATTCAGCATCATGCGCAGCCAGGCCCGTTCCTGTGATGTCCAGGTGAACAGTCCGGTTTCATTCAATCTCGTCATCATCTGGTAGTTGAACATCTTCTCGAACAGATTCATAATATTGCGCAATCTCCTTCCATTCCTTAATCATCTCCTGACGCAGCCTCTGTGGAGCGATCACCTCACAGCTTGAGCCAAAACTCCGAAGCCACGGCTTAATCTCGGTGATACCGTTGACCTGGATTTCATACAGAAAGGTATGTTCCGTTTCGGGCATAATCGTTCCCCATTGGCCTTGCAAACGAACCCGATCCAGAATGAAGTTACGCTGGCCGTCCTGAGGATGGAAGAATCGTGCTTGAACCGTCACGGTATTCCCCGTATCCACCAGCCAGCTGTAGCGGCTGATCTCGGCCCACTGTTGCTTCAATTCGAGCATATATTGTTCTTCAATCGAATCCTGTTCCACGAGCTGTGTAATGCCTTCCATTCGGAATTTCACAAAGCCTCGGCGTCCCTGATATCCAATGACATACCAGCGGCCATACTGATGGTCATAGACAACTTCAAGCGGTACGATTCGGTTGGATCGTCCGCCTGCTTCACGTTCAAAACGTGGATTCGTATTCTGTGAACTGTAGCTGGACGGTTTTTTGGGAGAATAATACAGAAACTGGACATGTTTTCGTTGGCGAATCGCACTAAGCAGAGTGTACAGATGTGCTTCGTCCAGAATGCGTGAATAATAGTGGTATTTATATATAAATGGTTCGGTGGCTTCTTCCTGCGGATAACTTGCGCCAATGGCTTTTTTGAGACTGTCCCGCAATATGTAGCCTTGTACGGACGGAACCTGAGTGTTTGCCATAATATCCACAAAATCATACAGCTCCAGCTGTTCTTCCACGGTTAGTCCCGTAAGTATGTCCTGCTGCAAAAGGTAACGATAAGGCCTGCCGCCAGGTTCCTTGCGGATCACCCCCACTTCTTCCAGATACTTCAGATCTGAGCGAATGGTCTTCTCGTCAGGCAGCGCCAGTTCCTCCGGAAGTTCAGCGCAGCAGGCATCCAGTAATTCCATTGCGGTTAAAGCTTGATCTTGCAGGGTATGCAAAAGAACGGAAAGTCGCTGCACTTCAGTCTCTTTCATCGACTTGGCGCGAAAGAGGAAGAGCAGCATTGGTTCTGCAGATTCCCCATATTGGAAGCGAACGAGATCCGCCATTTCTTTGTTTTGTTCCGAGCCTGATCGTTGGTCAGTGACGGTCTGCATGATTTCTTTTAATCTGCGTTGGGTTTTATCAAAAGTATGTACGGAGATGCCGAGTCGTTCGGCATACTGTTTACGGTTGTACGCACCACTTGTCAGGGACAACATGCGCAGAAATTGAATTTCTTTGTCAAAGCTTTCTTTAGCCATGAATATTCACTCCTTGGTGGCCTGGAGTCAGGCGGATATAGTGGATGACTATGTTGGCAGAACAATTCTGCGATATATAGAAACATTCGTGATCTTCCCATTTACTGTTATCCCTTCATTGTATCAGGATGAGTGTCTGGTTTCATTTTAAACTTATGGAGGTTGAATCAATTTCATAATACCTTTAGCTGCTTCAATCGTTACAAAACGATAATTTAATGAGTTATGAAATTGACTCGTCGCCATACTTTCGCCATGTTCGCTTGCAAATGTGTGAGGCATAATAAGGGTGTGAAGCGGGGCAGCAACAAACTCTGCGGATCAAGGTTCCGAGGCGCCAGGGAGGGTTACTTCGACTGTTAATCGACCAGGTCGTTGGTTCGAATCCAATCGCCGCCGTTCATGGCGGTGTAGCTCAGCGGTAGAGCGGGTATTATACCTTCCCACCTTTTTCCTCGGAACATTTTATTATGGAATATCAGTAAATAGACTCACACCGGGAGGTCATGAGTGATGAGCAGAGCAAAACAATTATTTAATCAACCTCAGCCAACTACACGTAATCATGGGGGCTACGGAGCCTATGAGCGATTGGTGGAGGAACAATATATACAGATGTTGATAACCAATACATTGAACAATACGTTTTATGCAGATACACAGCAACTGATGGACGATGCGATGGTCAGTCATCAGGAGATGGCTGAGATCGATGCAGGGTTTATGGCGCGGGCGCTGGTCTATGCTCGTAATGAAGGCTTGATGCGGTTACAGCCTCTATATGGTCTGGCGCTCTTGTCCAAGGTGGACCCGGATCAGTTTGCGAAGGTATTCTCCAAGGTCGTACAGACACCGGCTGACTTGGCCGATTTTCTGACGATTCTAAGAGGAACGGGTCGGGGGCAGGGCGGTCGAGCGGTGAAGCGCCAGGTGAGTCAATTTTTGAACGGCATCACTGAATATTGGGCAATCAAATACAACGGGCGCGGGCGTGGATACAGTCTGGGCGATATGATCGCTACAGCACACCCCAAGCCGACAGATATGAAGCAACAAGCCTTGTTCCGTTATTTGCGAGGACATGAGGTGGATCTTACAGACCTGCCGCAGTTGCAGGCGCTAGAAAAGTTGAAGGCTACCCCTAACCCGGCAAGTCGGATGCATCTGATCGAAAAAGGCAAACTGCCTTATTCGGTGGTCACATCGATCATGCAGCCGACACGTACGGTATGGGAGGCGTTGATGTCCCAGATGCCGACCTTTGCATTGTTGCGTCATCTGAATGCAATGGATCGGGCGGGAGTTTTTGAAAAATCGAAAAATATCGATTACGTAACGGGCCGTCTAGCGGATGCAGAAGCCCTGCGCAAGTCGCGTATCTTACCTTTCCGATTCGCCAGTGCGTATGAAATGATCGCAAGAGAAGAGCTGCGATATGCTTTGCGGGAAGCGGTGGAGCTATCCATTGGCAACCTGCCATCGCTGCCGGGAAGAACCGCCATTTTCCTGGATCGCTCCGGTTCCATGCAAGGGGATTATTTGCGGATTGGTTCGGTGCTGGCACTGGCGCTATATAAACAAACACGAGGCAACTCGTTGTTCTGGTTATTCGACCATATGGTTGAAGATGCTCGTCCCAAGATGGATGAAAGCATCCTTTCCCAAGCTCACCGGATTCGCGCACAAGGTGGAACCGACACGGGACGGCCTGTACGAGAGCTTCGGGATATCGGAGAAACAGTGGATCAGATCATTATGATTACCGATGAACAGCAGAACGAAGGCAGTCCGTTATATGTTGAGCTTGAACGTTATCGCCGGATGATGAATCCGGATCTGAAAGCATTTATTGTGGATATTGCACCTTATCAGCAGGCAATGGTGCCGCCACGGGATGGCAAAACCTTTTATATCTATGGCTGGAGTGAAACGGTACTGACGTATATTGCTGAAACTTTAGCAGGATATGATACACTTGCGAGCCGGGTGAGAGAGATAGAGATTTAAATTGGAAAATGTGGAGGAACAGAGATGACTCATGTTCATGAAGAAATGAGAGATACGATTAGACAGCAGCTGAAGCAGATTGAACAGGAGGAGCAGGTGCGGATCATCTATGCCTGTGAATCGGGCAGCCGTGCATGGGAATTTCCTTCACAGGACAGCGATTATGATGTTCGTTTTCTGTATGTGAGACCGCTGGAATGGTACTTGTCCATTGAGGATAAAAGGGATGTTATCGAACGCCCAATCAGTGATCAGCTCGATATTAATGGTTGGGATTTGCGCAAAGCCTTGAAGCTGTTTCGCAAGTCGAATCCACCACTGCTGGAGTGGCTGCAATCCCCGATTCAGTATGACGAACCGTACAGCGTGGCAGAGCATATTCGTGCACTGTCGCCTTTGACCTTCTCGCCAAAGTCCTGTATGTACCATTATCTGAATATGGCGAAGGGAAACTTCCGGGATTATCTGCAGGGTAAACAGGTGAAGATCAAAAAGTATTTCTATGTGCTGCGCCCACTGCTCGCCTGTGGCTGGATCGAACGTTATGATGCGATGCCGCCGATGGCATTTGAAGAGCTGGTGCAAGAGCTTGTTCCTCAGAGCGCGCCGCTCTATACAGAAATCCATGAACTGCTGCGCCGGAAAAAGGCAGGTGAGGAATTGGATCTGGAACCGCAGCTACCCGCGATACAGACTTTTTTGGCGGAGAGGATTGAGCATTTTGAACAACTGGCCGCTCAATTGGAGAATGAACAGATTATTCAGTATGAAGAATTGGATCGGATTTTCCGTTTTGCACTAAAAGAGGTGTGGATTCCAACCTGCGATTAAAGTACGAGGTCGTGCGTATTTGCACATCATTTATGGCATGGATTACCTCGCGCCGGACAATTTGTCCCGGCTCAGCAAACGCAAAACGTCCAAAAAAGAGCGCCACGCTCTGATGGAAAGTGCTTTGGGTATGGAGGGAATCGAGCGTTTTGTACGCATGGAGCCTGTGGAAAGGGTTCATGAATGTGTGCTCGCGACATTGGCTTTGGAGTCTGAACCGGTGGACCCACGTTTGTAACAGGATTGGTGAAGCATGAGACTTCTGATTCCTTTAGATGCAAGGTAATAGGGCAGGTTTGGTATATCCAAGCCTGTTTTTGTTTATTTTTCGTCAAAATATTTCATTCAAGATAATTAAAATTAGGAGTTTTAACGTTAATATAAATAACTAAAGCCCTATATGTTTCCAATCCATTCTGGGTAATAATTAATAGTAAGCAAGTGGTCATTGGAATCTCACAACGTAACGATAGGGGGTAACCTGTATGGCGTCAATGATTCTGCTGGTGAAACAGACGGAAGACGATGAAAAGGTTATTTATCGATTCGGACCGAATGAGCGGAAGATGGGACTCATTGAAATGAATAAGGTCAAGGAAAGTGTGAAAGAACTGGAACCTGTTCAGGTCGAGGGTGTCAGTCCGAGTTTTTATTTCAATCGGGCCGCACAGCGACTGGTTCGATGTTTGTTCAGAGAAGGCGGTAAGTTCCCTGAACGGACGACATGTGAATCTTAGTTTTTTAAGGCTGGTAAGTCGAACAACAGACTTGATCAGATGGCATATGAAGATAACAAAAGAGGTCCAAGTGCATCCGGAATATGGATGCGTTGGACTTTTTTTAGTTGAGCTGTTATATCATCCATCCGCATAACAAAAAAAGTTCACTGCTCCTTGGAGGAGAGTGAACTGGACATTTTTTAAAATATGGCATCAGAACGTCTTCGCAAACGAAATCAGTGCAGTAATCGTAATGATGTTAAGCAGCGTCGAGATCAAAACTGTCTGGGCCGCAAAGTCTGGCTCGTTATCATACTCCTCGGCCAGAATGGACGCATTGACTCCGGTAGGCATACCGGATGCGATAATAAGGGCCTGAGCGGCGATACCTTGCAAACCGAGCAGCAGCACAATGGAAATCCCGATGGCCGGGCCAATCAGCAAACGCAGAAATGTGCTAATATACACATCAAGACGATACAGGCGAATTGGATATTTTACAATTTGGGCGCCGAGTGTCAAGAGTGCTACAGCGACCATACTTTGCTGCGCGTAAGTCAGCGGCATGGACAGGAAAGTGGGCAGTGGAATATTTCCCATATGAAACAAAATGCCGAGCAACAGCGCATAAGGAACGGGCATTTTTAGAAATCCAATAATCACCGCACGGTAATTGCCTTTGAGCTTCGCACCCTGAATGGACAGCACACCATAGGTAAACGTCAGCAATGCCTGTAAAGACATGACCAGTGCCTGAATGGAAGAGGCCAGCGGATCACCACGAAATACCAGGGAGTTGATGGGCAGACCATAATTACCTGCGTTGTCCAGCATGATGCTGTTGTTGAAGGCGGCCTTCATGCCTTTATTCATGCGAAGCGAGCGTGCGAACACAGACCCCACAATATAGAGAATAATTACATATAAGGCGTAAAAAAGCGTGACAGTTCCGAGCAATTCCCCCGACATATCGGAGTGATACATGCTCATAAAGACGGCTGCGGGGGTAATACAATAGAAATTGATTTTGGCGAGGGTGTACAAGTCCAACTTGAACACCTTTTGCATCCAGGACCCGACGGCAATCAGGAGAAAGACGGGCAGGACGACTTCAAGCATGATGTCTGCAATCATCAGTTCAGCTTCCTTTTTCATGAAAATTTCAGTCCGATTTCGAAAATACTTCAACCATTATATCATTTTATACACAGATGAAAGATGTAAATGACTAAAAAAGATAAGGGGGCTTTTCATTATGATTCCAGATCATCTGGATTATGGTTTATCGATATTATTTATCGGATTCAATCCCAGTGTCACGTCTGGAGAGACGGGTCATCATTATGCTTATAAAGGAAACCGTTTCTGGCGCATTCTTGAACGTTCCGGATTGACTCCTCGTTTATATGATGCACAAGAGGATGGAGAGTTGCTGAAGCTGGGGTACGGATTTACGAATATTGTGGCCCGGCCAACAAGAGGCATGGACGATATTACAAAAGAAGAATATGCAAAGGGACGGCAGATTTTACGGCAAAAGCTGGAGGAGTACCGACCAGATATCGCCTGTTTTGTTGGGAAAGGGGTATACACCCAGTACAGTCAGCGTGCCAAAGCGGAATGGGGATTTCAGGACGACCCGGTCGTCAAGGAAATTCATGAATTTGTAGCCCCATCATCCAGTGGATTAGTGCGTATGTCGATGGATGAGATCGTAGCGATCTATTCACAGCTTAGTGATTTTGTCTCAGAGAAAAGCAGGGAGGACTGAAAAACGAAGCAAAAAAGAAACTCCACATGGCAGCAAGTGCAGCAGTAACAATGAACTATTAGTGGTTACAGAGTTCGCCCATCCGGTTAGCACCGGGTGGCGCGAATTCTTTTTTTTGGATAAAGTGAGAGGTTTCAGGAAGTGCTTCCGTCTATATAGTACAGAACCATGCATGGAAGCTGTAGAGAAGGGGGATTACATGACTCAACAGATACCAGAGGAGGAGCTCATTCAGCGTATTATCGCGGGGGACAAACAGCTATTTGCTGTGCTCGTGGATCGATATAAAAATAAAGTCTTCGGCATTTTGCGCGGAATGGGTGCGAGTCATCAGGATGCACAGGATCTCGCTCAAGATACGTTTCTCCGGATTTACCGCTATCTTCCGACACGAAGGGAAGGAAGCAGTTTCTCGTCTTGGGTATACACCATTGCTGTGAATAGGATGCGTGATTTTATGCGGCAGCAGAAGCCTGTGATGACCGCTGTTCATACGGGCTTGGAACAAACTAATGGTGAAACTCCAGAGAAACATGTACTGCATAAGGAAATGCAGCGTGAAATATATCGCCAGATGGACCAACTGCCAGAATCGTATCGGCTTGTGCTGCTGCTTAAATATACGAATGAGCTGAGCTACGAAGAGATTGCAGATATTACGGACATGAGTCCCGCACAAGTGCGTAATGCGCTTTACCGGGGGAAGAAAACGTTGAAGAAACAAATGGAGCGCAAAGGAGGTTTATCGACGTATGAAGCCTATTCCAAATGATGAGGATCGATTGTGGGAACAGCATTTATTTCGTGAGGAACCGGATGCCGACTTTACGCTTGAGGTGATGCGGAAACTGGATGGAGTGTCCATGGAAAACGCAGAGCACGGGAATCCATTTACGAAAAAAGCCTCCAAATCCCACTGGATGCGCCGTACGGGGATTGCAGCGGCGGCGGTTGTGATTCTTGCGGGAGGGGCATGGTTTGCTTTTGATCACACAAGTGCACCGGAGCAGCCTTCAGTGAATGCCGTGAATCATCCGCCACTGCCTAACATACCTGTTCCAGAAGAACTCAAGTATTCCTATTTTGCCGATGATTACAAACGTTTGAAGCCACTCGGTCTAGTGGTTAATCCGAATATCAACATTGAGGATCAGGGCTACACGCTTAAGATTGAAAATGTGCTTGTAGATCGTTCTCAGATTGTAATGACCTTACAGCAAAATGCACCAGATGGTAGTATGATTAATCCGGTTTATCCCGAGTTGGGAAGAGTTCATATTACAGATGAGAAAGGAAATTCGATTGCATCATTGTCTTCCCCTGGGGATCAGACTCTGTACAGTTCAATAAATCAAAGATTTGTATACCAGTTGCAGGACGGAATTCCGGATAAAGTTGTTGTACGAGGGGAACTTAGTCATTTAAAGATTCCCGGGTATTATAATTCCGAAAAGGGGGAATTTGTGGAACCTAGCGCAACAGTTGACTGGAGCTTTCAATTCAACATCGATATGACCAAAGCCAAATCACTGGCTGTTGAGGCTCCCATGAACAATACCTACACCACTCCTGAGGGTTTGAAACTTGATATGACACAGCTGGTGCGAACTCCAAATGGAACCAAGCTTGACATGAATGTAAGTCTGGACGATGAACTTCGTGCTAAAGTGGAAGAGGGTTGGGCGAATTATATGGACTTGATTTATCATATCGAAATCTCTGAAACGAATGAATATCGAATATTTAACGGGAGTAGACCCAGTGCTCGTCAAGCCAAGTTCCGACTCCGTGATCAGAGTGGCATTAGGGATGGTGGGCCGTTAAAGTTGTCGGAGACCTGGGACCCCGCTTTTGTAACGGTGGATGCAAAGAACATTCGCTTTGTCCTGGATGGTTACACCTTACCAGTGAAGGAAGAGAAGTCAGTAGAAGTGGATTTGGATAATATGCGTAAGGACATGAAAGACACCTCCAAACCCTACACATTTGTACAATTTGAACAGTTTGGAGATCAAATTGTATTATACGAGTTCAATTATCAGTCAGTACAGGGATCTTATAACCTTCCGAAGGGGAATGTAAAGGGAAATTCTTCACTTGTACTTGTGGGAAATGGAAGATTCCGAAATGCTTTCAATGGGGATCAATGGGTAGCGATTGATAGCCAAGGGACTGAGTATCCCGTCGAAGTGATGGGAATCCCGGATAAGCCCAATAATAATGAAGAGAACGTTGTTAATGATCTGAAATTGGTCATCCGTGGTTTTTACAAAGAAGATGGAACGAAATTAACCTTAAAACGAACCGTAGTTAATCGAGAATATCGTGATGTGAAATGGGAAGTGGATCTTCCGTCGTACACAAACCTGCCTTGGCAGAAATAACAGTTATGAATGCCAAGAAACGGAACGGAATAAGCTTGGATGATTAACTAGATAGAGATAGAAAGGCCCCGCATAATAAAATGCTGGGCCTTTTTGGTATTCAATAAAGTTAAGTTGGCTGACGCTAAAGAAGTTGCGCACATTGAGTTACGCCGATTCCCGTGGAATAAGGGACGTGGATAACATGACCGTTTCCTTCGGTGTGCCTGGACGTTCAATCCTGCGCTGCAAAGCTTCGATCGCACGCTGACCGAGCTCCTCTTTGCACAGGTTGACAGTGGTCAGAGGCGGGGACGATGTAGCGGCGGCATGCACATTGTCGATACCGATGACAAGACAATCCCCAGGTGTGGAGAATCCCATCTCCTGCAACTTATTCATCCACTGCAAGGCGATATCGTCATTGGCGCCAATCCAGGCATCGGGCCGTTCGTCGGCGGGCATGTTTTTGATTGTAGCAGCCAATTGGTCGATCCATTCGCCGTTCTCATAAGGAATATTCCATTCTCTGAACGTGGTCAACCGACTGCTGTCTGCGTGGAAATGGTTCAAAGCCAGTTCGATGCCGATCTTCCGTTGTGCAAAGCTGGCAGCCCGGCCATCATCCGTAATCAGACCGATGCGGCGGCACTGCATCGACATTAAATATCTCGCAACAGTAATGCCTGCTTCCAGGTTATCATGGCTGATAGTATCACAGTTCAACAGTGGCTCCTGATGATCCACGAGCACAATGGGGCGGCCTGTCTGGGTCAGTCGTTGCAGGACTGCATGGGGGAAAGCACCCATGGCGATGACTCCTGCACAACGTTCCCAATCCAAGTGAGGAGCGATTGCCCGTTCTGGCGGTGTGTGTTCATCAGCGATTCCCAGAGAGGGAGATACAATGGCATGATGCCATCCTCTTTCATTACAGGCAGAGATCATGCCGGAGAGGACGCGCTGCCAGTAGTGGGGTTCACCCCGGTTGAGCTGATTCATGCAGATGAGAGCAAATGGGGGCTCGGATTGTTCTGTATGGATTGCAGTTGGAACAGTGCTGCTTCCTGGGGTGCTTTGGCGATATCCCAAGGCACGGGCTAATTCCAGCACACGGGCGCGTGTCGCTTCGCTGACACCTGTCTTGCCACTGAGAGCACGGGAGACGGCATATTTGGATAATCCAAGCTGGTCAGCCAGCGACTGGATGGATACTTTACGTGACATTTCATTACTCCTTCATATGTAAACAATTTGCATAAATCCAACAAGCCATTTCAATCCACAAGATATGATCCAATTTATTTTTTCAATGAACCATCCGTTATGAATTGACGATCATCTTCCGGCACAGTACACTTACAAATAATAATGTTATTATAATTTATCATAACGAAAATAACAATGTGACACAAATCATTGAATGAAACGATGCAAACAAATATGGAAACTTCAATTCAAAGGAGACGACATCCATGGAACAGTTCAGATTACCGAAAATCCCCATGCCGCATCTGGGATTACCGCAAGCTGTGCAGAACATTCTTACCGAGGCCGAGGAACGGCTGCAACATAGACCCAGATTGCTGGCACAGTTCCGTAACTGTTTTCCCAACACGTTGGAAACGACGACAAAGCTATTGGATGATGGGACAACCTTTGTTATTACAGGGGATATCCCGGCAATGTGGCTGCGTGATTCAGTGGAGCAGGTGATGCACTACGTTCCGCTGGCAAAGGAAGACGAACAGCTGCAGCGAATCATTGGAGGGCTGATCAAACGTCATACGTTCTATGCGGACATCGATATCTATGCCAATGCGTTCAACGAAACGGCTAATGGATGGCATTGGGATGCGAATGATGAGACGCAGATGTCGCCTTGGGTGTGGGAACGCAAGTTTGAGCTGGATTCACTTTGTTTCTCTATGCGGCTCGCCTATGCATATTGGCGTGAGACGGAATTGACGGATATATTTGACGATCGTTTCAAGAGGGTGATGGAGAGCATAGTACGTCTGTGGAAAACGGAGCAGCGTCATGGTGAGCAGTCGCCATATCGATTCATGCGCCGGAATTGTCCAGCCCATGATACGCTCCGTAACGAAGGATTGGGGATGCCGGTAAACTATACCGGGATGATCTGGTCCGGCTTCCGTCCTAGTGATGATGCATGTGATTTTCATTATAATATCCCGGCAAATATGTTTGCGGCGGTGACTTTGCGTCAAATGGGAGAGATTTCAAGGTGGGTATTCAGGGATGAGAAGCTTGTCAGCGAGATGGCCCTTCTGGAAGAAGAAATACGACACGGGATTTCCCTATACGGTACTTACCGTCACCCCGAGTATGGGCAGATTTATGCCTATGAGACGGATGGTTACGGCAACTTTTGCCTAATGGATGATGCAGGTACCCCGGGACTAATGTCTATACCGTATTTGGAGTATGCTTCCACGGAGGACATCGTGTACCAGAATACACGGCGTTTTATTTTGAGCAAGGAAAATCCGTTTTATTATGAAGGACAAGCAGCCAAAGGCATCGGCAGCCCTCATACTCCTCCCGGATACATCTGGCATATGGCGTTGTCCATGCAGGGTCTGACCGCAGACAATGATAAGGAAATGCTGGAGATGATAGATCTGCTGGAGAACACGGATGCAGGCACCGGGTACATGCATGAAGGTTTTCATTCGGATGATCCAAACACGTTCACAAGGCCCTGGTTTGCTTGGTCGAACAGCCTCTTCTCGCAGCTTGTGTACAAGGCAATGAAAAAAGGAATCCTATAAAAGATACATGTAAAAAAGATTGCTTACTCCTCGTAAAGCGGCCGTTTCGGTTACGAATCGTTCTTTCGATCGCTGTTATCCCCGGATTTTTTGATTCCCTTTTTGTAAGGGGAAATCCGGTGATAAAGGCGAGCACTTCGTTTCTTCAGAATCGATTTCGTTCCCTGCACTACTTCGCGTTTTATCAGAAACTTTTTTTGTACCTTGTATAGGAAAAGGAAGTAGGTAAAAAAAAAATAAAGCCCAAACTGTTGAACTTTTGCAGTTTGGGCTTTGTTTAATATGAAATACACAGGCGTTTCACTATACAGTCTTCAGCAGATCGGCGATGAGCACCTTTTGACCTGTGCGGGCACTTTCGAGGGACGCAAGGACCATGGCCATGCTGAACTGGTTGTCACTGCAATCGGTCTCAGGCAGTTGTCCGGATTCCAGCGCTGCGAACATGTCTTCGAGGCAGCCGTGATGTCCGGTTTTCTCCATGACGGGCAGTTGTCCCTCAATCCGCTCACACGGTTGGAAAAAGGACGGTTTGCCTTCCGCATCCAGATGCTGCGCCGAGACAACTTCAGCATAAATGTCATCATTGCCATCCCAGATGGCGGTTCCTTTTTCTCCAGTTACACGCCAGGATGCTTCCCATGAAGTGGGCACACCTTCTGTGCACCAGGAGCCACGGTAATTAAACACGGAGCCATCGGACATTTCGAAGATACACAATGCCATCGCATTGCCTTGATACCATGACCCCGGAGGATTGAATTCGTGGCAGTACACCGAGACCGGGTTGGCACCGAGAATATAGCGTGCCTGGTCGAAGGTGTGAATCGCCATATCCAGCAGCAGTGGACTATCCATTAGGTCACGGAATCCTCCAAAATGTGGACCTAGGAAGAAATCTGCCCCTGCAAAACCGACCTGACCAATCGTTCCGCCGGAAATCAACTGCCGATAGGCGCGAATACGTGGATCGAAACGGCGATTTTGCATCACAGCCTGAATATTGCCCGTACGGCGTGCAGTCTGAACAATATCTTCACAGTCAGAGAAGGATTCCGCCAGAGGTTTTTCGCCAAATACATGACATCCTTGTTGTAACGCCGCCATGGCAATACCGTAATGGCTCGCTGGAATGGTAACATCAAATACGATGTTGGCATCTGTTGCTCGAATGGCCTCACTAATATCCGTAAACGTGGGACAGGAGAGGCCGTGTCGTGCAGCGAGTGCAACGGCAGTCTGTTCATACAGATCGACAAGCCCTACAATTTCCGTGTCCGGTCTCTGCATGGCGTAATCAACCCAGGTGTTAGACATGGCCCCACAGCCTGCCACAACTACCCGATAAGGATGACTCATCCTATCATCTCCTTATACTTTTCATTTTCTATGTTCGTGCAATGGATATCATGTAACTCAATGTTAATCCCGTTTTTATACCGGATTAGGAACATAATCTCCACCACGACATTGTTTTAAATATTTTAACGCGTGCACCTGTCCGGTCATTTCGAGTTCATCTTTGTAGACAGGATCATGCCAGCCTTCAATATCAATCGTTCCCTGATACCCGTTTTGGCGCAGAATCGTAATGATGTCGGACCAGTTGGTATCCCCGAAGCCGGGCGTACGGTGCCAGACAAATTCACGTGGGCCGTGCACGCCATATTCTTTAACGATGTCCCAGGCAATGGTGGCATCTTTGCCGTGCACATGGAACACTTTAGGCGCCCACTTGCGTAGCTGAGGAATTGGGTCGATCAGGCTGGACATTTGATGGCATGGCTCCCATTCCAATCCGATGTTTTCATCGGGAACCGCATCGAACATCATCTCCCAGGCCGTCGGGTTATGGGCAATGTTCCAGTCGCCCGTCTGCCAGGTACCGCCCATATCACAGTTTTCAAAAGCAATGCGCACACCCCGGTCTGCAGCCCGGCGTGCCAGTTCTCCAAACACTTCCTTGAACCGTGGGATTGATTGGTCAATCGGTTGATCGGTCAGTCGTCCGGTGAACCCGGAAACGATATCCGCTCCGAAGAGCTGGGCATGGTCAATCACCCGTTCCCAACTGGCCAGTGTATCAGCATTATCCCCGGCTCCGGTGAGCGGATTGCCAAAGACACTTACTGCAGAGATGACAATTCCTTGTTCGTCGACAATTTCACGGACACGTTTGGCTGTTTCGGCGAGGTCCAGATCACCAGTTGTTTGCCAGAAGGTAAGATTGAATGATTCGAAGCCATGTTTCATAATCTGTGGAATGACGCGGATTGCGTCGTGTCCACCTACAAGGGTGCCTATGCGTAACGGATTATTCATGGTTGTATTTCACTCCAATATTGGCTTATAGTACTTCGTGACACACTCATTATAGCCGGGCATCTGCCGGATGGCTCTATACAATCTTGTGCAATATTAGTCTGATCTTGTGGGGAAAGGAGGAGACAGCGTGCTGGATCTGAAAGCGCTTCACGAAAATACCCGCATTGACCATAAATCTCATCCATTTCAGCTGTTCCAGAATCGTTGTTGGAGGATGAAAACGGAAGAATGCATTCTGTACTTGCACTGGCATGAACACTTTGAACTGATTTTTATGCGGAAGGGCAGTGCACTGTTTCATATCGACAGCAGGCCCTACGTAGCTCAAGCAGGTGAGGTCATTATTATTCCTGGAGGGGCGCTACATGTCGGGTATGCTCTGGAGGAAGGTGATATTCACTATGATTCGGTTGTGCTCAACAGTGCATTATTTCATGATTTTACCCATGATCCTGTTCACTTGAAATATGTTGCTCCCTATTTGGAGGGGAAGGTAAGGTTCCCGGTAAAACCGGCGGAGCACGACATAGCTTGTCAAGGCTATTATTCCCTGTTGGATGAAGCCATCGAGGAGATGGCCTCACAGCCGCTGGCCTATCAACTGGTTGTGAAATCCAAGCTGCATGCCTTGTTCACACTGCTTGCCCGTACATTTATGCCACACCAACTCCCTGATAAAACAACGGGATCCTATTTTCCCAATCGAGAACGATTTAAACATTTGATTGAGCAGATTGAAGCGGAGCCAACAGGGAAAATGTCCGTTACCGAGGCAGCCGGTCAGGTGGGGCTGAACACGTATCATTTTTGCAAAATGTTCAAAAAACTGACTGGACGCACCTTTGTGGAATATGTGAACGGGTGCCGAATGACGAAAGCCGAACAGCTGCTGCAGGAGAGCAGCCTGACCATTACCGAGATCGCTGCCCAGGTTGGCTGTGATAACGCCAACTATTTTACGAAGCTGTATAAACAATACAAAGGGATGACACCCTCGCAAGGGCGGTTAAAATAGGCAGCTTGTTTGACGTCGTCGCTGCACAAACAAAAATCCGGATACTCGCCAATCTCTGGCGGTGATCCGGATTATTTTATGGAGATCGGAATATGAACATGATCTGTATATGCAAAGGTTTATTTCATGAATTTCGAGAATAATCGGTTAGCCTTTTTGGAGAGGTCGTCCATTTTGACATTGGCCTGATCAAGCTGATTGTATCCCCATTTGATCGTTTGCAGCATGCGTGGGGATATGGGTGTACCTTTGATCCGAGGATAAATGTTGTGATAAGCCCAGACGAGATGCTCCCAGCGATTATCGTTGCCGTCCTGAATATACTCCGATACGTCGATGACTTTCCCGCGTCCATTCTGAAGAATTACATTTTTCAGGTGAATGTCCCGTGGATTCAGGCCACGGCTGCGTACTGCCTCACGCGCTTCGTCCACATCGAGCATGACCTGCTCGGGGACCGGGATTCCTTTTTCCAGACATTCGAGCAAGGTATCCCCCGCTTCAAAACTAATCACAAGAATATTCCGGCCGCTGCCGTAATAGGTAGGGAAATAGGGCAGGCCTTTGAGCTGCTCATATACCTGTTTTTCATTTTCCAGTTTGTCGAGGGCATGATCCGAGTACATCTTGAAAGCATACTGCGGCAAGCCGTCATACGTAAATACTGCGGCATCCGTTCCTGTGCCAATACAATTCAGTCCTTCTACATGGCCAATGATGTTCACGAGCTCATTCCGGTCGCTTCCGATGACTTGGATTTGTTGTAATGCTTCTTCCGCCTGGAACCAATCCGGTCGATTCATGGGTGGTGCCTCCTTTTAGGATATGCCTGTACAATATTTTTTCATATAAGATCAACTCATGAGTTTTACACTCGGCCGCTCCGCGTGCAGAATAATCTTTCAATCGCTGTTATCCCCCAGATTTCTTTGATTCTCTTTCTAAAAGGTGAAATCCGGTGATAAAGGCGAACGCTTCGCTTTTCCAGATTTTTTCTGCCCTCTCCGTTTTAGTGTAAATCTATGGTTGATCTTATATCAAAGCAAAATCCTGTACTCTATTTAGTATAGTATGCGTTCTGCTCTGTAATTTCATCTTTTGGTGATGTTACTATATAAACGTTACGCATTGAATCGGAAACGGTTGCGGTTAGAAGAAAATAACGGAAGAGTGCTTGCGGCGTTTTTGCCCTTTCCTATATACTGTGAGCATTAAGGGATCTCATGCAGATCCGGCATACAGAAAGGCAGAATATCTTATGGCACAATACCCGCAGTGGTCTTATTCGCAGTCGCGGGCGAGTATGTTCGATGAGTGCCTGCGCAAATATTATTATCATTATTATGGAGCACATAACGGCTGGAAGGCAGAGTCGGCTGATGAGATGCAGGTACGTCTGTATCGGTTGAAACAGCTCAGCAATCTATACCTCGTATTCGGTGACCTCGCGCATCGGATGTGTGAATCGGCGGTTCGAAGCAGGGAAGAAGGCAAGGATAAACCTCGTGAACACTTTCTGGAACTGACAATGCGCAAGCTGCTGAATCAGGCGTATGTGGAATCGATGGATCAGGATCAGTGGCGGCTTGACCCGAAGAACCGGGTGATGTTGTCCGAGATGTATTACGGGGATGACACGTTGAATGACCGGATTGCGACGATTAAAGAACGAGCCTCGGCCTGTGTCGGCAATTTGTACCAGACGCTCACGTGGGAGGACCTGTCCCGTGCAAGTACGGATATTTTGGAGATTGAAAAATGGGATACCATGATGCTGCACGATACGCGTGTATATGTGAAGATGGACTTGTTATATCGTCGCAGCAACGGCAACATCGTCATTGTGGACTGGAAGACGGGCAAGGAGGATGATTTCTCGGATCAGTTGATGCTGTACGCATCCTATGTGAGGGAGCATTACCGGGTTCCACTGGAGCAGATTGAGCTGCGGGTGGAGTACCTGTTAACCGGGACACACCGAGAGTTTACCGCAACGGAAGAGGATATCCTGAAGGTGGAGGAGAACGTGGGGCGGTATATTGTGGAGATGCGCTCCTGTGTGGATGATGAGCATTACAACCGTCCCAAGGACGTTTCGTATTTCACGCCAATGCCTTCACACCGTGCTTGCCGGGACTGTAATTTCCGTGAGGTGTGCAGCGAACGTGTAGTATAGAGCGCCACCCGAAGCATCCTCGGATCTCATTCCTATTTCATGTGAAAAAACAAGAAGCGCCAGCCTGGACAGGATCTGCCCGAACTGGCGCTTCTATTACGTTCCACAGGCTGGCGACAAGGCGCCGGGTGGGAACGATCGCATCAAGATTACTGGACCGCGGCGGTATTCTCCAGCGCCTGTCCTGCGGGAACATAGGCATGCCCGAGATCCCGGGCAACCGCCTCATACGTGATATGTCCATTCAGCACGTTCACCGCACTGCGAATGGACGAACTGCCGCGAATCGCGGCGGCTGCACCGTGGTTCGCCAGCTGCAGCGCATAAGGCATGGTGGCGTTGGTCAGCGCCACCGTAGACGTGCGCGGCACCGCGCCTGGCATGTTCGCTACCGCGTAATGCACAACTCCATGCTTCACATAGGTCGGTTCATCATGGGTAGTGATATGATCAATTGTCTCCACAATTCCGCCCTGATCAATCGCCACATCCACAATGACCGAACCGGGTGCCATGGTGGTGACCATTTGCTCGCTGACAAGGGTTGGCGCTTTGGCACCTGGAATCAGCACTGCACAGATCAGCAGGTCGGCAGCCGCAACAGCCGACGCAATATTGGATGGACTCGATACCAGCGTATGAATCTGATTGCCAAAAATATCATCCAGCTGGCGCAGACGATTCAGATTCAAATCGAGGATGGTCACATCCGCGCCCAGACCAATCGCGATTTTGGCGGCATTCGTGCCCACCGTTCCGCCACCAATAACCACGACCTTGCCACGGCTTACGCCGGGTACGCCGGATAACAGAATGCCTTTGCCGCCTTCCGTTTTCTCCAGCAGCTGCGCTCCAATCTGAGCCGACATCCGTCCGGCAACTTCACTCATCGGGGTGAGCAGAGGCAGCGTACCGTTGACCTCCAGTGTCTCATACGCAATGGCGGTTACCCGGCTTTCAATCAGTGCCTTTGCCAGTGCAGGCTCCGCTGCGAGGTGCAGGTAGGTGAAGAGAATCAAGCCAGGACGAAAATAGGCATATTCGCTGGCAAGGGGTTCTTTGACCTTGATAACCATATCTGCCTCTGCCCATACGGGCGCAGCTGTATCCCGAAGCTCCGCTCCGGCCGATTGATATTCGTTGTCTGTGAATCCACTGCCCAATCCTGCGCCACGTTCTATCATGACCTGATGTCCGGCTCTGACAAAATCAGCAGCACCGGCTGGGGTCATTGCTACACGGTTTTCATTGTTTTTGATTTCTTTCGGAATTCCGATTCTCATCACCATGCACCTCGTCCATTTAATGGTTGTTAGCTTATACTACAAGTTTATGACCTGGATCATGGTTTTGCACCTTATCTCATGTCTATGTTTTGGAGAATTGATTCAACATAATGTCGAGAAAAGACTATTCAGGACATTTGTCCATCGCTTATAATGTAAGAAAAAATGACACTATGAGGGATCGATATTGAGAAATGACCGAGTGTTTACGATAAAGGATATTCTGGCTCGCCCTGTCTTTGCCAAAGCCCAGCTTGCTGCTGGGAAAGATGGAACATCACGTCAAGTTGGATGGGTTCATGTGTTGGAGATTACCAATGTTTCTCCATTTGTAAGTCCCCATGATCTTATTTTATCCACTGGACTATGGCTTCAATCGGAAGAAGGGCGCGAAGAATATCTGCTCCAGTTAATCCGGAGCGAAGCGGCGGGGCTCTGCGTGGAGTTTGGGACGAGCATTCATGGCATTCCCGAAGAATTGATTGATTTGGCTGACAGGCATCAATTCCCACTTATCGTGTTTGAGCAACCGGTCCGTTTTGTTGAGATCACGCAAGATATCCACGCTTTGCTTATTAATCATCAACACCAACTGCTGAAGAGTCTGGAAACCTATTCCCGTCAGCTTCAGCAGCGAACATTACAGAGTACAGACATGTCGGCTGTACTTCATCTTCTGCATGAATACGCGGCCAAACCGGTTGTGTATATCTCGTCCATGGAACCGGGCAGTTTTGTGCCGGAGCTGCCTTCGGAGACACAGCAAGCGATCTACACATGGTACGAACAGGAGGTTGAGCATCTGGATCTCAATGATTCAGACACCGAGTTATGGTTCCATCTGGATCAGGAACAGGTGTTATTGTGTCACCCGGTCGTATGTTTTGGTCAGGTTTTTTCCGCAGTAGGCATGGTTGTACATCCTTCAGCACCCGTCGAGTATCTTAAGCTGTTGCTCGATTATACAGCGAAGGCAGCGGCAGCGCTGACTCTGCGCTCCCAGTTTCTGGAGGAGAAGATGGTACGCAACCAGAATGAGCTGATCCAGGATCTGATGAACGGTAACATTCTTCATGAAGAGCAGGCTCAGACCCGAATGGGGCTCCGTCTGTTGGTGAAGGGACAGTACTGGTTTGCAGGCGGGGTTATTGAGATAGAGCATCGTCTGAAAGGCATCGGCCGTGAGCGAATGGAAACCAATCATCAGGATATTCTGGTTCTGCTGCGTTCCTTGCTCAAAAAGAACAATCTGGCCAGCCTCATCATGCTGAAAAATAATCAGGTATATGTATGCTGTGCCAAGGAAGAAAGCAAGACATCCACACGAAATCAACTGGTAAAATCACTTGAGGGCATTATTGGTGATGTGAAGAGATTTGCGAGTCGCAACCTGAAGCAGGTTACGATCCATGCCGGATTTGGCAAGGTGCGTAACCGTTTAACAGGATTGCCGGACAGTCTGCGGGAAGCGTATCAGGTCATCGAAGTTTCACGATCCGTAGATCGGCTAGAACATATTCATTTTTACGAGCGTATGGGTATATATCAAATGCTTAAAGCATTGCCCCGATCGTTTCTGCAACCTTTTGTGAATGACCATCTGGGCGTTCTGATTGACTATGATCGGTCACATCATCTAAGGCTGGTGGAGACATTGGATGCCTTTCTGCAAAACTTCGGTTCCAAACGGGATGCGGCTGCTCAATTGTTCATACATCGGCAAACCTTGTACAATAGATTGGAGAAGTTAGAAGAATTAATGGGATCTGATTTTATGGATCAGGAAAGAAGAATCTGCCTGGAGATGGCGCTGCTTGCTCATGCCATGATCGAGGAGGAACAGGATTTTCCGTCTTGATGAATCAGGCTGGAAGACAGTCCAGACTGTGCATTATTGAAAAGCATGCACAGTCTAGCAATTTTTACTGATGCGACGAGCGTGTCGTAATGCTCTTGGTAATACAGAGTTGCCAGAAGCCGGACGGCGGCCACGGAACAGTTTGGGTTGGCCGGAGGAAGGTGCAAGGGATAACGAGGTGGGAGCAGCCAAGCGATATGGCGAAGAGCTGCGCTCCGGAAGAGTCTCCGTCTCCATTTTTTTGGATGAAACACCGGCTTGACGCAACCATTCATCAAGTCGCTCACGGTTGATTCCTAGTTGTCCGCTCAGATTACAGATATCGAGGTTTTTTCTCACACAAATCCGCCTTTCCTGGAATATCGGGCTGTATAGGTTCTGAAAGGGAAGCATGAAGTTCGAAATGGGTGGATGCCCACTTGATTGGTGTGCTCGATTAGCGGAATGGCGAATATGTTGAACATCCTCATGAAAGATGTATGTACCCTGTGTTAAACGTTTGCATACAGCTGTTTTTATATTTTACTATAATTTGGCTTTTATCTAGATTTTATCACTTCACATGTAACTGTGCGTCTCAATATAGTCTCAATTTGTGAGAAAATACGGTTAAGGAAAGTACCAGTATCTAGTACGGAGGACACAGATGGAAAACAGTAGTGAGATTCAATACGATAGCCATTATGGTCATGGAAAACGTTTTGTGGGTCGAGCCAAGGAACTGATGATGTTGGACCGATGGCTCAACAATCCGGAAGCACCTTTAACCATTTTTTCAGTTACGGGCATGGGAGGAATCGGTAAATCATCCTTGCTGTCCGAGATGTTGTCCTTTGCTCGGAACCAGGGAGCGACCGCCATATGGATGGATGGCAGATCCTGCGGCTCTACACCGTCGGTCTTTTTGGAGTATCTTTCCTCCACATTGGGACTTGAGACAATGGGGAGTGATGGTAACACGCGGCCATTGAGCCTACTGAGTGAGACTTCAGTAAAGAGGCGGCTGGTCCTTGCTGTGGATAATTATGAAGAGCTGGCTCTTCTGGAGAGTTGGTTTATGGAAGTCTTCGTATCCAAGCTCCCGCTACATGGAGTACTTATTATTCTTGCCTCACGACCGGAGCCTGCTTCAGCGTGGCGGACACATCCAAGGTTGCGGCAGCGCCTCGTGCAGATGCCTCTTCAACATTTTACGGGTGAAGAAGTGTCCGAATATATTGCAGTGGCAGGATCATTGAACAAGAGCGTAGCGGGGACGATTGCACGTATGACAGATGGACATCCGCTGGGGCTGGCGCTTGCTGTGGAGGCTGCGGATCAGCGCAGGGATATTCCCATCTCCGATTGGACCGAATTGTCACAAATGATTAGTGCCAGGCTGCTGCTTGAATTGACGCTTCCTCGCCTGCACCCAATGGTAGAGGTATTAACGCTGCTGGAAACGGCGAATCAGGAATTGTTGGCATCCGTTCTGCAAACAGAGGTGACGCTTGAGGAATATAACGTCCTGAGGCGTATGTCGTTCATCCGTTCCGGTCCTAATGGCCTGGCGCTGCATGATATGGCCAGACTGCATTTGCTTCGGGATTTTCGCCAACGTGAACCACAGCGTCTGCAAGCCATGCGTGTACGAATAGCGGGTCTGCTAAAGCCGCTCCATGAACAAGCGGGTCCACATGAGAGACGCCAGATTACCAGGAAAATGCTCCTTTTGTGTCAGGAATCCATGCTCCAGCATCGGAAGTACGCTGATGTATCGGCGGATTCACTATTTTCTCCCATGGAAGTGATGCGGGCGGAAGACTTGCCGGCGTTGCATAAATTGCTCCAACAGTGGTATGAGTATAGTGTAGAGCCCTGGCAGGCGCCATCTTATCCTGCTTTTTTAGACGAACTTGCACAGCGTTATCCCGAGGGGATTGTATTAATGCGTGACAAGGAGGGCGATCCGATCGCGATGTTCATTACGGTGCTTGTGCACCGCGAGAGCAGCGGGATGTTGACCAACTATTTTCCGGCCGAAATGCAGGAATGTTTCACACCGGAAGAGCTGGATTGCGATCCGGACCAGACGGATACTCACTTTGCGGTACTCGCTGCGGCAAGGGATGATGTGCCAGGTTACAAACGTGAAGAACTTGTGGGTTATATGTCGCTGGATCGGTTGTCACTACTGGGGGAAGGGGCCAGAGTCATCCTGATCGCAACCAATCCGCATCTGAAGCTGTTTTTGCAGAGCATTGGTTTTCAGAGTAGAAGAACACGTACCCGTTTATGTGACGTGTATGCAGATGAGGCAGATGTGCTGGATCTGGATTTGCGTAGTGGACAATTCGGTGATTGGGTGATGTCCCTTTTGTGTCCGGATACGAAGAGCAGCGGGTTACAGCAGGGGTCATCTGACGTGAGTCAGGTACCCTGGTCCGAACAGGATGTGCGCAAAATGCTGACTCATCTGCACTCTCCTGGAGCATTGCAAGAGTCCGCAGAGAGAGTGAATGGCATGACGGATGGCATTCATCTACAGTCGCATATCCTGGATTTGCTGGAGGGTCGGGTTCATGGTATTTCCCAGCAAGATCAGATGCTGTTATACGCGGCCTATTGGACACATGCTGGCAATCCAACTGCCGCAGCACAGGTATGCTCGATGAGCCGGGCGACATTCTATCGGCATCTGCGAGCGGCTTTGATCCGACTGGCAAGAGTGCTGTAGCGTGACTGAAAGAATAATATGGATTCATCGGAAAGTAGCATCATTGGAATAAACCAAAAAACACACAGTAACTGGCCAACCGAGCCAGTCCTGCGTGTTTTTTTTTGATGAGTCAATCTCTATCAGATGACTATGAGATCCAGGGTTCATGAAGCTGATTGGTTAATGAAATTGAAGCATTAATGCTTCGTTTCCACTAACCAATCGGCCAGTTCTTCCGTTTGGGTGAGAATGGCAATAGGGTCCCAATACCAGGAGCGATCGGCACCCCAGATATACACATGATCATTTTTGACGGCGTCCAATCCTCCCCAGATGGGGTCGGCCTTTAAATCTTCCATCGTCTGGTTATCTGTCGTCAGAACGATATAATCCCCAGCATATTTAGGCAAAACTTCAGTGGATAGACTCGCCCAGCCTGGATCAGTTAACTCAGCGATTACCTCAGCTGGAGGTTTGAAACCGAGCACATTGTATATCACTGGTCCACCTTTGCCATAGTTGGCGCCAACGGTTGAAATATCTTTCCCCATATATTCCAGAATGGAGAATGTGCTGTCGGCAGGGATAACCTGGAGCACTCGTTCTTTCGCTGCGGCTGTACGGCGGTCATAATCAGCAAGCCATGCCTTTGCTTCCTCTTGCTTACCCAGTAGCTCGCCGAAATAGCTGACTTCTTCATGCACGGTTTTGAATGAGGCATAGGGAACGATTACGGTCGGGGCAATTTTAGTTAGCTGCTCATTCATTTCAGCATACATATCATCCATAATAATCAAATCCGGCTCCATGGCAGCAATCTTCTCCAAGTTGCCGTTTCCATCACCCAGATCTTCCACATCTTTCAGCGCATCATGCAGGTAGGGGTTTGCAATGTGGTGACTTGATGTTCCGACAGGAGTTACACCCAGAGCGATCAGACTGCCCAGGTATTCACCTGCTACAATTCGTTTGGGCTGCATTGGTACTTCAATATCTCCTGTAATCGTGGAGACGGTTTTGGTCTGTGGCTGTTCAGCAGTTGTAGTTCCAGCAGCTTGTCCTTGCTTGGTATTGGTCGGAGTTGTTGCATTCTCTGATGCTCCTGAGGAGCTGTTGCCTGTAGCCTCCGTCCCGCAAGCGCTGATCAACAGCATAAAGCTAAGCAATAATACCGCCGTAATTGGTGGTCTTGATCCTCTGTACATGTTCAATTCGTCCTCTCCATCCCCAACTCGTTGATAATCATTATCATCTACAACAGTATAGCTGAGGGTTTTTGGAGGGCCAATGGATAATCTCATGGTTGTGGAAGGACTATCTTCTAGTTGGGGCGCTCTATGCTCCGCTCTGAAATGTGAGGGGGAGACGCCTTTGTATTTTTTGAACAGCCTGCCCAAATAGTAGGGGTCCTGATAACCGACGCTGGATGCAATCTCTTTTAACGTGGCATCCGTCTCCAGCAGCAATGCTGCCGTCTTATCGATCCGTACTTTAATAAGGTAATCAATCGGGCTGAGTCCGGTCCGGCTTTTAAAATAAGAGGAGAGATGCGGAACGCTGTAATTCAGATTCTCTGATAGTAATTCCAACGTAATGGTTTCGGCGTATCGAGACTGAATAAGCGTGATGATTTGCGCAGCCAGATCGCGTTTCTGAGAACGTGCACCTTGAGTCTGCATCTGATTCAGCACTTCAGTGATGAATTGAAAAAGCAGGGTCTTGGCACGCAAATGTCCGAGCGCTTCGGCTTTGCCCCATTCCTTAAGCATGTCCGTCAAACAGCGATAAAGTATAACAGGTTCCGCAGGGACCAGGCTGTAGGTAACATGGAAAGGGCGCAGACGTTCAGCAAGTGCTGCAAGTTCGTTATGGGCTGGCAGTGAAAGTTTTGCTTTATAATAAAGGCAATAATATTCGAACCCTTCTTGTCCAGCTTCCACGTTCAGAATGCTTCCTTTACCCGCATGGAATATCTGAAAACGTCGTGTATTGTATGATGTCTCATCAAGTATAATCTGAGCACTTCCGCGGACAGACATGATAAAGACACTGGCTGGCAAGACATAAGAGCGCAAAGTCTGACCTGCTTGGACTACCACGCGGCGGATATCAAATATGTTGAAGGAAGCGTGATTCCACAACATCATGTGATTCTGTATCTCCATGTGCTACAACCAACCTTCTTCATCGAGGCTTCACAATTCTCTGTATCATTCATTATAACGTCAAGAAGAGGCTGGTCATAGACCGAGCCTCTTCATGCGATTATAGAGGGTTGCTCTGGAGATGCCGAGCTGTCGGGCGAGCGTTCTTTTGTTTCCCCCGGCGGCTTTCAGATATTGCAGCAGGAGTTCCGACTCATGGGCGTCCAACTGCTCCTGATAGGATAGGGTGGAAGTATCCGCCGGCTCGTCTTGTTCTCCTACATGTGTTGAAACAGATGTGTCCGTGCTCCCGGGGAGAGGAGACGAGCCCGATTCCAGGTCAGGCTGCGAATGAAGCTGTACCGTCCCATGCAATATGGATTGTTCCTGATCAATGGATGAAATGAAGGTGTCAGGGAGATATTCAGGCTTGACCTCACCATCTGTGGTGAGAATGGTGATCCGTTCAATCACATTTCTTAATTCCCGTACGTTCCCCGGCCAGTCATAGTGGAATAACAGCTTGAACACCTCAGGAGGAACTAGTTCAATATGACGATTATAGAGCAAGGAAAACTCTTGCAGGAAGGTCTGTGTCAACTCGTAAATATCTTCCTTGCGCATACGCAGGGGAGGAATGACGAGATTAATGACATTCAGTCGATAGTAGAGATCTTCCCGAAACTGATTGCGGGCAATCATGCCCAGCAGATTCTGATTGGTTGCGGCGATAATCCGGCAGCCTGCCTGTTTCATGCGTGTTCCACCGACAGGGAAGTAACTTTTCTCCTGCAATACACGCAGTAGTTTCACTTGAAGCTCCAGCGGCATTTCACCTATTTCATCCAAAAAGAGCGTGCCGCCTTCGGCCAGTTCGATTTTACCTTTTTTTCCTTTGGGATCAGCCCCTGAAAATGCCCCCTTCTCGTAACCGAATAACTCACTCTCAAATAATGAACCAGGTATAGCTCCGCAGTTAATGGCGATAAATGGCGCTGTCTGCGGTTCACGCAGGTCGTGAATGGCTTTGGCGAATAGCTCCTTGCCCGTTCCGCTCTCTCCAAGAATGAGCACGGTAGCTGAGGTGGTACTGATCTTGCGAATAGTCTCCAGACACTGATTGATCACCGGGCTGCTGCCCTTGATTCTGGCGAACGGATCGGAATCCGGGCGCAGACGGGCAACGGCTTTCTCCAGATGCTGGACTTTGGATGTCATATGTAATAACTCCTGATGCAGGCGGATTTCGGTTGTTATGTCCACTTCGGCGGCAACCGCGCCTACAATACGTCCATCGAGTTGCACTGGACGTGCATTAATCAGGGCGAATAGATCGGGTCTTGGCTGGTGCTGCTTTCGATACACGGTTTCCCCTGTATATAACGTTTTGAGCGATTGAAGGCGATCCGGGGGAAAGAAATCCGCTGCCGGTTTCCCAATGATATCTTTTTTGTTGATGGAAAAAACATGCTCCGCACCCGATGTCCAGTAGGTGACCTTTGCTTCTTCATTAATCAATGTCAGAGCTGAGCCTGCCGTTTCCAGTGTTGTCTCGAAATAAGCTTCCATAAGCCGATGGGCATGCATCATTTCTTGCAGAACATCGGATACAGCGATATAGCCCAATAGAGGTCCATCATCCTGAACTAACAGATAAGGACTGGTATCGAATAGGGGGATGGCGTCGGCCAGTCCAGTGGTTGAAGGGATGACGGGCATGGAGAGGTCCGAATCCAGGATAGTCATATTTGTACGTAATAAGGTCATTAATTCTGGAAGTAAATGTTTCATCGATATCACCTCAGTTAGGGCATAACTTTCGGGAACTACACCTGTAATACGACTTACAAATTATCTGCAAAAGAAATTGATTTGGAGCAAATGTTGATTATCCATATTATAGCTTTCAGAATGAAGTGTGTATATATTTTTTGACATGAAGCGTACATATCACAGCTGTAGAAGATAGCAGTATTTATTTATTCAATTTAGAATGCGCTTTCAAATTTATAGTTTAGGCATAACTGTTAAATCTGGAATGATAATTGGGATTTGTATTGTGATCTTTGTTATTAAACATGACATTTAAATGTTGATTTATAGCGTTGAATTTTAACGAGCTTTATTACAAATCCCATGAGATTGATTGCTGCATTTAACCGCTACGGTGCAAATGAAGTGATTATTCATACAGTATACGAATTGTCCACACCATTGAGAAGCTTCTGAATAATGCTATACGAAGGCCATAAAGGGATGAGTGCATTAAATCAAAGGAGAGTGAAGATATGGCCATTCTATCAACGGGTCCCATTGAAAATAACATTTCAGGAATGACGGGTGCCCGGCCGACTCAATTCGTCACGATCAAAATCGATAACCGGAATTTGACAGATGTGTTCAATATACATCTTTTGGGATATTACCTTGATGGGGTTAGGACGTTATATGTAGAAGAACTGATCAATGTGTTGCCTAATCAGGTCATAACCAAAGATTATAGCGGGAATTTCGACGCGTTCGAGTTTGTATTTTCAATGACTGACACGGCTGCTTCGGAAGCACAAGTTTCCGTCTGGGGCAAAGATGCCGAAGGCGAGTTGGTGACGGCTCACCGATTGGTTTCGCAGGAGTTGCTGGGTGAGACTATGGGGATCGTGGGCGTAACAGGGGCCACGGGAGCCACAGGAGTAACAGGTGCAACTGGGATAGCAGGAGTGACAGGCGACACTGGAGTTACGGGAGTAACAGGCAACACCGGAGTTACGGGAGCGACAGGCGACACTGGAGTAACAGGAGACACCGGAGTTACGGGTGCAACAGGAGATACAGGAGCCACTGGCGCCACTGGCGCAACAGGGCAAGGTTTGTCGTCATATGGCTATATCTTTAATACCTCAGCTCAGTCTGTAGCTACCGAAACGGATATAACCTTCGACAGCAACGAGAACCTTACCAATATTACTCATACACCGGGTACGGCTGAAATTAATATTGGTAATGCTGGGGACTATGCAGTGTTTTTCATCGTTACAGGCGTTCAGGCAAATCAATTCACCCTTTATCAAAATGGAGCCCCTGTAGGTGGTAGTGTCTACGGCACAGGAGCTGGCACTCAACCGAATCCAGGAATGATTATTATCACCGCCGCTCCCGGTGATGTATTGACATTACGAAATCATTCCAGTGCATCGGCTGTTGATCTGCAAACACTGGCAGGCGGAACACAGATTAATGCGAATGCTTCCATTCTCATTCAACAATTGAGCAGCTAATCAAGTAGTGTCCAGAAAAATAGACATTTTAAATTGGGGATGCTCATTTTTTAGACATTAAGAGATGAGCCGAAGAGAAGAAAAGTTGGATGCTCTGGAATGCTATATATACAAAAAACCATGTGCCCTGAAAGAAAGTGGCAGCATGGTTTTTGTTCTTATCGTTGTATTTTATATAAGGGAGTCCAGCCGGGAAATTATCTGAACATGTTTTTGACCACCATCCAGAGATTTGCTGGTTTCTCGGCCAGACGGCGGGTGTAGTACGGGTACCACATGGTTCCATAGGGCACGTAACAACGAATGCGGTATCCTTCTCTGGCCAGGCGTTCCTGTTCGCCCATGCGCAAGCCGTACAACATTTGAAATTCAAATGCATCCGGGGAAATTCCCCGATCCTTCGCATATTGCTTGGTCCAGGAGATAATGTGGTCATCATGTGAAGCAACCGCAGTGTATACACCCTGATCGAGATGATTGCGAATCATCGTTTTGAATTGATCAATCACTTCTGAAGTGTTCTGATAAGCTACGGATGCAGGTTCCTTGTAAGCACCTTTGACCAGACGCAGCCGGATTCCTTCCCGAATCATATCACGTGTATCTTCCACGGTACGATGCAAGTAGGCTTGCAGTACCGTACCTGTATTATCCAGTCCCTCCGAGTGTAAACGGCGCACAATATCCAAAGTCGCTTGGGTAAACGGGCTGTCCTCCATATCGATCCGGACGAACAGATTATGCAGCTTCGCTTGGGTGGCAACCGCACGTATATTTCGATAACCTTCCTCAGGGTCCAGCGCGAGTCCCATTTGGGTTGGTTTTAGCGAGACATTGGAGTCTGCACCCTGACGGGCAATGCCTTCCACCAGACGTATATACTCATCCCGATACAACGCGGCTTCTCTTAAATGGGTAATGCCCTCGCCCAGATGATCCAGTGTAGCCATGATGCCTTTGTTGTTGAGTACCCGAATCTCTTCGAGAGCTTCTTCCAGTGTGTTGCCTGCGATAAACTTTCCAGCCAGCTTTTTGCCGTATTTGATGGAGAGATTCTCCACAGCTTTATTACCTGCGACGGTCAGCAGCGTTTTACGGTACATTTCGGTTCCGATACTCATCGGGGTTCCTCCTTATGGATCATGTTTCTTTATAACAAAGATATCAAGCAATAATCATGCCAAGGTTGTTCTGCATAGAAGAAAACGGGCGGTAATTTTGCAGGAAAACATTTATATTTTTAAAAATATTCTCTCTTCAACCGGAGTTGGCACGGATCTTGCTACATATATTGGGTGATGAGTAAAATGCATGGCAACTCAGGCAAACAGCCAGCGAACCCCCACATCTGAAGGAGGAAATCATTCATGAATATCCCTTTTGTTAACGAACCATTCACATCCTTTGCAGTCCCGGCCAACCGGGAAGCTTTTGAGAACGCACTTCGCAAGGTGGAGGCTGAACTTGGCCAGGAATACTCCATTATTATCGGGGGACAAAAAATAACAAGCGCCCGCACGTTATCCTCCGTAAATCCTGCTTACAAAAATCAGATCGTCGGAAAGATCTATCAGGCCGATCAAGAGCTTGCCGAGCAGGCCATCCAAACGGCTGCGGAAACATTTCGCACCTGGAAACATACGGACCCGAATGAACGTGCCCGTTATTTGTACAAAGCAGCGGCGCTCATGCGGCGTCGTAAGCATGAATTCTCCGCTTGGATGGTGTACGAAGCAGGCAAAACATGGCCAGAAGCGGATGCGGATACAGCGGAAGCTATTGATTTTATGGAGTTTTATGCCCGTGAGATGCAGCGTCTGAGTGAACCACAGCCGCTCACAAGAATTGCAGGCGAAGATAATGAATTGAGTTATATTCCGCTTGGTGTGGGGATTGTGATTCCGCCATGGAACTTCCCACTCGCGATTATGGCAGGCATGACTTCTGCTGCATTGGTATCTGGCAACACGGTTGTATTGAAGCCAGCTAGCACAACACCGGTTATTGCCGCCAAATTCATGGAGCTGCTTGCAGAAGTGGGTGTGCCGGATGGCGTAGTGAACTATTTGCCTGGACCGGGCAGTGAGGTTGGCGATTATCTGGTGGACCATGCGCTCACCCGCTTTATCAGCTTCACAGGCTCCAGAGATGTCGGTCTGCGGATCAATGAACGTGCAGCACGCACCGCGCCGGGGCAGAAATGGATTAAACGGGTGATTGCTGAAATGGGTGGCAAGGATTCAATTGTTGTAGATAGCGACAGTGATCTGGAATTGGCTGCGGAATCCATCACGGCTTCCGCGTTTGGTTTCTCGGGACAGAAGTGCTCTGCGTGTTCCCGCGCCATTATTCATAAAGATGTATATGACGAAGTACTGCAAAAAGTGATTGAACGAACCAAGCAATTGAGCATGGGCAGTCCGCTTGAAGTCGGAAATCAGGTAGGTCCGGTTATCGATGACAAGGCGTATGCCAAGATCGCTGAATATATTGAAATAGGCAAGGCTGAAGGACGCCTTGTACTCGGTGGTAGTACAGGGAACGAGGCAGGTTATTTCATTGAACCGACCATTATTGCTGATGTGGACCCGCAAGCGCGGATTTCACAGGAAGAGATTTTTGGACCGGTGTTGGCCTTTATCAAGGCAGAATCCTTCGAGGATGCACTGCATATTGCCAATAACACCGATTATGGACTGACAGGTGGGGTGATCTCTCGCAATCGCGAACATCTGGAACAAGCCAGACGGGAATTTTTTGCGGGGAATCTATACTTTAACCGTAAATGCACAGGTGCACTGGTGGGTACGCATCCATTTGGCGGATTTAACATGTCGGGAACGGATTCCAAGGCAGGGGGAAGAGATTACTTGCTGCTGTTCACCCAAGCGAAGTTGGTATCGGAGAAATATTAAGTTGAAAAATTGGGTCTGGGCCCGCTGACAATCGCTTGGTTTTTATGCTATCATTTCCTGAAATAGTCTTTGTTCGTCAGTTTACTGGAGTTGCTTGAGCAGCACTTAAGGGGGGAGACGGATGTTAGGAATTCAGTTGGTACAGGAGGGGCGCATTCGATTATCCATTACGCCGGAGATGAAGCAATCCATTCATCTGCTAACCTTATCGGGTCAGGAATTGGCTCGTTATTTGCAGGAAGCCGCGGATGAAAATCCGGTGCTTGAGCTAGAAGAGCCCTCTACCCTGCGCACCCGTCTTCCCCGACGATTAAATCAGGAGAGGTTCTCCTCTTATGATCCGCTGTTACAGATGAAAGGCGCCGAACCTACACTTGAACATCTGTTGATATCTCAGCTTCGGTTGCAGAATCTTCCGCCTGCAATGGAGACAACAGCTGTATATTTGGCTGGTTGTGTCAACGATGATGGCTATCTACCGATGGAATTGACTGAGGTTGCATCGGTAAGGGGAATATCGATGCCTGAGGCTGAAGCAGCCCTGGACATTCTCCAGTCGCTGGACCCGGCAGGTGTGGGAGCACGCAACTTGCGTGAATGCTTGTTGCTTCAGATTAGGCGTGATCCATTAGCTAACCAGCATGCGGAGCACATGGTGGCGAAAGGTCTGGAGGAGTTGGTTCGTTTCCACCCAGGCAGAGCAGGAACAAGACTGGGGATTTCGTCACAGCAGGCTCAGGCAGCCTATGACTATATTGCTTGTTTGGACCCGAAACCTTGCCGATCTATCGGGTGTACGGAACGTGCACATTATATTATTCCGGATGCCGTTGTGCAGATAAGAAATGATGAGCTTTCTCTAAGGTTGAATTCAGCGGGCGTGCCGCGGGTATCCCTGAACGAAGCTTGTTGCCGCTGGATCAAGGAGATTGATGCAGATGAGGTCTGGTCAGGCCGGGCAGCAGAGGCGAGAGCGATCATTCGCAGTGTACGCATGCGTCGCCGAACTCTGATGCGTGTTCTGGCGGCGATCATGAGCGAACAGGAATCTTTTCTGCGTGAAGGACCTGCAGGTTTGAAGCCGCTCAATCTGGCGATTATTGCCGAGGCCATCGGCATGCATGAGTCGACGGTGAGCCGTGCGGTCAATGGGAAATATGTTCAGACACCGCATGGTGTGTTTGAACTCAAGGCTTTTTTTGCAACAGGTCTGGAAACAACGAACGGAGAAATGGCCTCTGCGCCGGCGGTGAAGCTCAGATTGAAAGAGCTGATTCGTTCTGAACGCGCGGAACGCCCCTACTCGGATAGCCAACTGGCGGCATTACTCACGAATGAAGGCATCGTTATCTCCCGCAGAACGGTTGCGAAATACAGGGAAGAACTTCAGATATTGCCTTCACTTGAACGGAAGCGATGGGCATGAATGACGTTTGCCTTCATTATATATTCTAAACAAGTAACCCCCGCGAGCCGTGGTAACGGTCTGCGGGGGTTACTTGTTCCGATTTAACAGCGATCGGAAGGTTGTTCTATCATCGGAATGTCAATGTAAATATTCATTAGTTGAGCTTAAACAGCTTACTACCGTTCCATATTGTGCAGGAAGTGTTCACCTGCTATACCAGGAGTAGTCATCTGCTCCGGATGCAAAATTTCTTCCAGTTCTTCCGGTGTCAGTAGACCCCGTTCCAGAATGATCTCCTGTAAGGTGTTTCCGGTCTTCAACGCTTCCTTCACAATGGAGGCTGCCACATCATAGCCCAGATGTGGATTGAGCGCTGTAATTACACTAAAGCTCTGCTTCATGATCAATGCACAACGCTCACGGTTCGCTTCCATTTCTTCAACAGCATAACGAGTAAAGACGTCGATACCATTATTCATGATTTTCAGCGATTGCAGCAAGTTGAACGCAATAACGGGGCCCATGACGTTCAATTCGAATTGACCCGCTTCACAGGCCATGCAGATCGTATGGTCATTCCCCATAACCTGGAAGGATACCTGATTGATCACTTCCGCCATAACCGGATTCACTTTGCCCGGCATAATGGACGAACCTGGCTGACGCGGTGGAAGACGCAGCTCATTGAATCCTGCACGTGGGCCGGAAGCCATCATACGAATATCATTACAGATTTTGGACAGACTGACAGCACATACTTTCAGTGCAGCCGACAATTCCAGATAGGCATCCGTATTCTGTGTGGCATCCACAAGATCCTCGGCTGTTTGCAAATTCAATCCTGTCACATCGGACAGATGCTCCGTGACCTTGACGATGTATTCCGGTTTCGCGTTGAGACCTGTGCCTACAGCCGTCGCACCCAAGTTAATGGTGAGCAGGCGACGATTTGCGAACTCGAGACGCTCAATATCACGTCCGATAACGCGCGCATAGGCACCGAACTCTTGTCCAAGGCGAATAGGCACAGCATCCTGAAGATGTGTCCGACCTACTTTGACTACATCGTTAAATTCCTGTTCTTTTTTGCGGAACGCATCCTGCAGACGCTTCATCGTATCCAGCAACGTTTCAGACAACCGATACGCAGCAATGCGCAGTGCAGTTGGGATCACGTCATTGGTGGATTGGGACATGTTCACATGGTTATTCGGGTTACAGTGGAAATAGTCACCCTTGTTCTGCAATAACAGTTCCAGTCCACGATTGGCCAGAATTTCGTTCATATTCATATTCATGGAGGTGCCTGCACCGCCCTGAATGGAGTCAACAATAAAATGATCTAGATGATGGCCTTTCATCATTTCTTCAGCAGCCATGACGATGACATCGCCAATTTTGCGTGGCAGCATCTTCAGCTCCATATTCGTGATTGCCGCAGCCTTTTTCACCGCAGCCAGAGCCGTAATCAGCTCCCGGTGTACAGGAACGCCGGTGATCGGGAAGTTCTCTACAGCACGAACCGTCTGTATTCCGTAATAAGCATAAGCAGGAATTTCTTTTTCTCCAATAAAATCTTTCTCCGTCCTTGTGGACATTGTAGACATTTCGTTCGCCTCCAGTGGCATCCAAAAATAGGTCAGCTCCGGCAATGCCGAAGCGCACTCAGTATATCATTTAAGCAAAATGGATGCCAACCTAAATCATTTCACCCTTCTTGCCGATAAATAATTTAAATTAAGGATATCACCTTGGCAGATTAAAGGTTAAGTCAGTCAAAACTCGTCTTATCAATTATGCTCCACTTAGAGGAGAAGTCATGCATGAAGAATAAGATGGGGGTTAATTGTCGTTTTCAGTGATCTAAATCACATGTAATTTGGTTATCTATTGGTAAAATAGGAAAAAAGGACTATGAGGTGTGAATATGAAATGGACTTTAGGCGCAAAAACCGTCGCAGGTTTGGTACTGATTTCACTGATTACGTACGGAACTAGCGGCTTTTTTATATTTTTCCTTCAGGACTGGCTCTCGTTCTCCATGCCAAGCTGGTTGTATATCTCTATCGTACTTATCATGGGCGTGTGCTGGAACGCGATTCTGGGCTGGTTTGCCTCTCGTTGGTTGACTCGTCCAATTGTGCATTTGTCCCGTGCGGCACAACAAGTCTCATCGGGGGATTTGACGGCCGAGATTCCAGAGCGGCGAACACAGGATGAAATTACTGTATTATATGATGCTTTTCGCGTAATGGTTTTCAATTTAAGAAGTATTGTAAACGATATTACAGATAGTACACGTACAACCTCACAGAATGCCCAGTCGCTTAGTGAAGCAATCGCTCAGGCAGCAGAGCAGATCGAGATGATGTCTGATGCGGTGGATCATATTGCTGTGGGTGTGGAAGAGCAGAAGACGACTTCACATCAGTCGTTGATTACAGCGGATGAGATGTTGAACGATTTTCAGCGTATGCACAGTCAGTCGATCGGTATGACAGAGATGTCCGGCCAGATGGAACGTTCGGTAGATCATACGAAGCAGACCTTCTCTTCTTTGATGAAAGGAATGGACGAGCTGACGGAATCTCACAATCGTTCCCGTGACATCATGGTGCTGCTCGAGAAGGAAGCCTCGGATATTGAAGCCATTACTCAGTCCGTCAAAAACATTGCAGAGGAAACAGGGTTGCTTGCCCTGAATGCTTCCATTGAGGCTGCACGTGCAGGAGAAGAGGGATCGGGCTTTGCTGTGGTGGCTCAGCAGATTCGTAAGCTGGCAGATGAGAGTAAACAATCGGTGCATCGGATTAATGAGCTGATCAGCCGCGTACAGCAGCGGATTAAAGATACAGCTCAACTGATTCATGAACAGCATGGCCTCGTTGTGAATGAATCCGAGCGCACGATCTCTGTTGATCAGACGTTGCAGGAGCTTACAGGTACGGTAGAAGTGTTTATGAAGGGCGCTCATGAAATCGGATCCAAAATTGGGGAACAGACCAGCCGCGTGGAACAAACGCATGGTCATGTGAAAAAGATCCAAGGGAAAGCCGGATCGTTCTCGGATGAGGCGAGACGGATTATGGATGCGGCACATGAAGAGACAGCAATCATGCAGGAGATTTCATCCTCGGCTGAAGAGCTGAGACAGTTAACAGATCGATTAATGGACAAAACGAAAGCATTTCGGATGCAGCCTTGAGCTGTCTCCGGGGTGTTTTTTTGCTTATTATGGTTAAAGCCGAACGTTCTTTCGTAGAAACTGAAATATGTAAAGATTTTTTTATGAAACATTAACAAATTCGCAACGCTTGGGCGATAAATGAAGATATAATGGTAGTATTCCACTACAGATTAAGGAGCCCAGCATATTGAAAACTTGGACAGGTATCCTGCTGATGATTATTTTGGCGGTAGCGACGATTAGTACAACTTCGTCTGCCAGAACCATGAATGAATCGCAAAAACAGCTTAACATAGATGATCAATCCAGCCAGACCTCAGCGGTCGTGGCCTCCAATATAGAAACAATGAATGAAGCAGCGTTTACAACGAAGGAATCGATTCCTGTTAAGGGAGAGTACGTTTCGCTTGCTCCGGAAAATGAGAATGTAAGACTATACCCCATGAAAGTTGAAGGTTCAGGATATATATATAACGGAATGGTGTTGGAAGTGAACGGCAAGAAACGTGAATTCAGTAAATGGCAAGGAGAAGGCGGATCCTACAAACCCGAAGTGCACGAACTGGATCTGAATGGAGATGGCAAGAAGGAGATTGTTGTGTTGTTTACAGCCGGTCATGGAACAGGCATCTATCTGGGTGAAGCGCATATTATCGATCCAGATACGCTGGAAGAGATGAAGATGCAATCACTGAATGAGATTGTAAAGCAGCATGTAAACTCGAAAGTCAGTGTTACACCAGGTCAGGTGACGATCAACGTTACCGTTGATGGTGTTCATGCAGAACCTTCCCTGATGGAGGAAGACACAAGCGAGGGAGTGTATAACGAGCAGCTCAAGTTCGGCGGTGTTGTTTATTACAGTGTGGAGAATGGCAAGTTGGTAGTGTCGGCATCCGGTGCATACGGTATGGGTTTATATGATGGTGATCTGAACTTTGCCTATGACTATAAGGATGGCGAGTGGCAGGCTGTGAACTTGGAATACAGCACGGAAGAGTATGAAGATGAGTACTATGAATCTTTTGATTGAATCGAGTATTTAAGAGAAGAGCGGAATTGCTGAAAAAATGATAAAAAAATATGTCCCCACGGTCTGAAATGACAGAGGGAAACGGGTGAGGCTGAAAAAAATGATGTACATTTAGCCTCACTTTGTGCTATCCAAAATCGAATTTTATTCCAAGGATTTACCATGAAATGGTTGACACAAACACTTTAGTCGTTTAAATGTATAAAGGATGGAACTCATCTATTTCATACTTTTAGGAGGGATCATTCATGAAGAAGAAGGTCGTATTGGGTTTAATGGTGGGTACACTAACACTCGGCATCGGCACTGGGGCACTTGCAGCAACGGGTCTGGAACCGATCAAAGCGTATTTGAACAGCAAGATATCTCTGAAATTAAATGGGACAACGGTAACAGCCAAAGATGCCAATGGAAATACGGTATTGCCAATTACTTATAACGGAACGACCTATTTGCCAGTGCGTGCAGTCGGCACGCTGCTCGGTACAGAAATTACGTATGATAGCGCAACATCATCCGTTAACATTGGCAGCAATAATGTATCTGCACCACCATCGGAAACTGGCAAGCTGACATTAAGCTCGCTCGGAACTGCAGCCTTGGGCACCTCGGATTGGCATACCAAGGATCCGGCCGAAACGGCGTATAAAGGCAAAGATTACAAAGATGTATACCTGCATACCGACACAGCCAAGCAAGGCAAGAGCTTCCAAGTCATGACCCAGAAAAAGTATGCCAAGCTGCATCTCGATTTGGCTGTTCTTGGCGGTTCACAGAAGCTTGAGATTATGGACGAAAACAATACAACGCTCAAGACAGTATCGCTTTCCCCTGAAGACGGTTTGATTGGGGTAGACGTGGATGTTGCAGACACGGATTTCATCTTTGTTGAAATCGTTGATGAGGCCCCAGGCTCCTCTCTGTTTGTTCCGTTGACGACCTCATATTTAACCAAAAAATAACCGAGATATTAAAAACGATTATCGCCTATGATTAGCCGGACGGTTGTTTTCGACTGGCATAGCGATAATCGTTTTTTTGTCCTTTTGGGACGCATGATCAGGTTAGCGAATTACTGTATCGAGCGGTTTGAGATTCGCTTCAATCTCTGCACGGCGACCTTCAAGGAATGGAGGCAATGCCAGGGACTCTCCAAGATAAGCCAGTTCTTCATCCGTGTCGAAGCCGGGACCATCGGTTGCCAGCTCGAACAGAATGCCATTGGCTTCACGGAAGTACAGGGAGCGGAAGTAGAAACGGTCTACGAAACCGGAGTTCGGGAATCGGAAATTATGAACCCGTTCCACCCATTGTTTCAGCTCTTCTTCATTATCGACCCGGAAGGCAACATGGTGCACACTGCCTCGTCCAGGGCGTTCTTGGGTAAGGTCATTACGTTCTTCGACATGCACCTCAGAGCCACTCCCACCTTCACCAGATTCGAAGACGAGTACATCGGGTTGGCCTGCGACAAAAGCAGGATAGGTCCCTTTTTGACGGAAGCCGAGCAGTTCGGTAAGAACTGGAGTAGTAAGGGAGGCATCTTTAACGGTAAGATGGACTGGACCTAAGCCTACAATGCCATACTCGACAGGTACAGGACTTTGATCCCAAGGTTTGCCCCCTGCAACACCTGTATTGTGCTCATCAGAAACCAGAATCAGACGTTGTCCTTCAAAGTCCGTAAACGAGAGAGTAGCGCGCCCTCCGCGTTCGGTGATTTCTCCATGAGGAACATCGAATTCATCAAAACGCTGTAGCCAGTACGTAAGGGCTGCATCGCTAGGAACACGAAGTGAAGTTGCTGAGATGCTGTTCACGCCTTCGCGTGTCTGCCCGGCCATTGGAATTTCAAAGAAGGTAAGCTCGGTACCCGGATTTCCTTTTTCATCTCCATAGAAGAGGTGATAGACCGAAACATCATCCTGATTGACTGTTTTTTTGATCAATCGCAATCCCATGACGTTGGTGTAGAACCGATAATTTTCAGCGGCGTGTGCGGTCAGTGCAGATACATGGTGAAGTCCTTTGATTTTCATTATAAATTCCTCCTGATGGTTAAATTATTTTTTTATATTTTTTCCGTTAAGAAAGTTACTAACTTTTTGTTTGTTTTGTTGTTGAATTTATCTTAACATAAAGATATTTAAAATACAATCCTAATTTAGAATTCCATCTGGACAGTGCACTCATTCAATGACAAAATGAAAAAGTTAACATTAAAGAGATAAACTGTGTTTGAGTAATGAGAAGGAGAGAAGAGGCGCATGGCTTATCCTCAGTGGCTAGACCCTTATGATGCAGAACCGTTTATGCTGTTTTCCACTTCGCACCTATGGGCGATCGGTGTGATTGCTGCACTGGTTATATTGATGTTCCTATTTCGGAATTGGCTGCGCTCATTTTCATCCAACACACGCCGTACCTTTCGGATCGCTTTGGCATGTGTCATGTTCGGCTGTGAGATTGTGCTTCAGCTCTGGTATGTATATGGGGATGTGTGGAGTCTACAGACTTCATTGCCGCTGGAGTTATGCAGTCTGTCCCTGCTATTATCGGCGCTGCTATTAATGACACGCAGCCGATTACTGCATTCTGCATTGCTGTTCGCAGGAATAGCAGGAGCTTTGATGGCGATCGTAACTCCTAATCTCGGTTATGCTTATGAACATTTTCGTTTCATTCAATTTTTTACTGCTCACGCTTGTATTATTCTGGCGTTGCTCTATATGACTTGGGTGGAACAGCTTCGTCCAAGCTGGAGATCTGTGTTGGGTTCGATGATATTCGTGAACGTGGCTGCGTTGGTCGTATATGGTGTGGATGTCCTGCTTGACGCCAATTATATGTTCCTGAGACACAAACCGAATACGCCTTCAGTGCTCGACATGTTGGGCCCCTATCCCTTGTACATTCTTGGGGAAGAGGTACTGGCGTTAGTCATGTTCTCCCTAATGTACGTACTGCTCTTTGCCATTCCGGAGCGGCTGAATAATCGAGTGAAGAGAGGAAAGAGTTCAGCGCTCTAGTTAAAAGTCATCTGAAACCGATGGGTAAGTAAGCACGGGACTCTTTTCTTTGTTCTGCTATAAAAATATATCAAGCCAAACATCCCGCAGCAGTCTGGATATCCAGACCATTGCGGGATGTTTGGCTGTTAACTCATATGAGCACGATATTAATGTTATCCGCGGAGCAAAGATTCCGCTCCATCCACGTAGATCCGGGTACCGGTCACATGAGAAGATTCATCGGAAGCGAGGAAAAGCACCACATTGGCAACCTGCTTCGACGTTCCGGGTTCACCCTTGAGTGGGTGTTCGTGACCTTCCGGAAATTCAACCGGGATCTGTACTTCTTTCAGATCGTCCGAAGGATAGGTGTTGTCATCGATGTTGGTATCAATGGCCCCCGGACAGACAGCGTTGACACGGATTTTGTAACGAGCCAGTTCCAATGCAGCCATCTTCGTAAAGGCCGTCTGACCTGCTTTACTGGAAGCGTATGCAGAGAACCCGATGCCAGAGAATACGCGGTTACCGTTGATGGAACTCGTAATAATAATGCTTCCTCCGCGGTCTTTCAAATGGGGGATGGCGTACTTCACAGTTGCGAACGTGCCGCGCATATTGATGCCCATCGTCTGATCCCAGTCCTCAGGTTCCATCGTTTCAATTGGAGCCATCGTGCCGTTGATGCCCGCATTGGCAAATACAATATCGAGCTGTCCAGCTTGCTCTGCCACCTGATTGATTGCTTTCTGCACATTGTCCGGTTTGGATATATCACATTCAATGACGTGGGCTTCTCCGCCTGCATTCTCAATCGTTTGTTTGGTTTTCTCTGCATTCTCCGGGGTCCGATCCAGCATGAACACTTTGGCCCCATGCTCAGCGAAACGAATGGCTGTTGCCTGACCAATTCCTGAGCCACCTCCTGTTACAATTGCGACTTTCCCTTGCAAACGTTGTTCAGTCATCCTGATCCCTCCGTATCGTATGGATTCTCAGTATACTCTCTATCTCTACATACCCGACTAAAGAGTGATGAATCATATGCACCATACAAAAAAACAGGACCGTTGCACGGCCCTGTTTCAGTAGTTTAGATATCATAATGATCTGATTGCTGCAAAAGTTACTTATGTTTCTTCCAGTCTAGCGAACTGTTGTTCAACAGGTACTCAAAATCATTATCTTTCCGCTTTTGTTCAGCTTTACGAACTTCTTCCGCCTGCAGGCGTTCCTGCTCTTTGCGGTCTGCCTCGGCAGCCTTGGCTTCATCAGCCTGAGCTTTCAGTTTCTCTAGCACATCACTGCTCAGCAGATCCTTTAGTGTGGTCGGTTTATCCTGTGCTGCTTTGGGAGCAGGGGTATGTTTTTTGGATTTTGCCATAGAATAATCTCCTCTCAAAAACATGAATCAGCTTCCATCATCGTTCAGTAAACATATTATATCAGGTTCACCAAACCCATTCCATGAAACTGCGGAACAAAAGCAGGAAATAGGGGGTTACGTGACGAATGAAAACGGGTATAAATTCATATATTATTACCGATACTGCGACTATTCCCTGGAGAAAGGAGTCGTTGTTCGTGGAAGTAAACCGTAGTTTACTGAAAGGGCTTGCATGGGGTGTTGCTTTCAGCTGTCCGCTATGGATTGCGATCATCGGTTGGTTGCGTTTGATGGGATGGATGTATTGAGATCAGCGGGTTGCAGAGCTGCTGCATATAGAGTTGTGCCAGAAGAGGGCATTTTTTATAAAGTCATTTATGTAAACGTTAACATTAAATAAAGCTCTGCCTTGCGTGAATACGCAGGACAGAGCTTTTGTTTGTCTTACAGGTTGTGAATTAAGATGGATAACTAAGATCCGTTCCGAAGGTTAAGGCATTTTTACCGGTTCTGGATATTCTACTCCGTGGGTGTCGACGGTGACTTTTTTCATTACCTGATCGGTAACTGGTTTGTCTTGTTCGCCTATTTGTTGAGCCGCAATCCCGTCAACGACGTCCATGCCTTCTGTAACTTTACCGAATGTGGCATATGCATTATCCAGATAATCAGCATCCGCTAACATGATGAAAAACTGGGATCCTGCGGAGTCCAAATCATTTGTCCGCGCCATGGAGATAACCCCACGCGTATGATTCAGGTGATTTTTGTGACCATTAGACGTAAATTCCCCTTTGATTGCATAACCTGGACCTCCTGAACCGTTGCCATCTGGATCACCACCCTGAATCATGAACCCTGGAATGACGCGGTGAAAGATCAGGCCGTCATAAAAACCTTTATTGGCGAGTGAGATAAAATTGTTCACCGTGTTTGGTGCGATCTCCGGATAGAGCTCAATGACGATTTTCTGACCATCTGACATTTCAATTGTGGCTACAGGATTCGGACCAGCAGGCTCCACTGGAGCTGGTGTTTCCGTCGCGCTGCTTGAAGGGCGTCCACAACCACTAATGACGATAAGCAGCATCGCTAGAACCAGCGACACAGCTGTTGTTTTTTTCCACCGAAAAGACATGAGAACGTTCCCCCTTGCATCTCTGCATAATATGTTTAGTCAGAATTATTTTCAGATAATCCCTCAACTATCATACCGTTTTTGCGGACAAGATGGCAATGCAAGGCAGGATATTGTGGGCGTCAAGGGATGGTGTAAATGCTTACAGAGGTGTAAAATAAGGAAAATGCTTCCGCAGTCAGGGACGTACGGGTCTGTTCCGTCCGCTCCAATACACGGCAGTCCCGGCGTCAGTAACGGAAAGGGCGTGCGGGTATATGGACTTCTCGTGGAAGCGTAATCTGGTGATTTTGTGGATTGGTGTGTTTTTCTGCAGCACCGCTTATTCCATCTCCATCCCATTTCTGCCTTTGTTTCTGAGTGGCGATCTGGGCGTTCGTGATCACTTAGAGTTCTGGTCAGGGCTTGCCTTTGGCATCACGTTTCTGGCAAGTGCGCTGGTATCTCCCTTCTGGGGATCACTGGCTGACAAATACGGGCGCAAGCCAATGCTGATCCGGTCGGGATACAGCCTTGCTGTTTTGTATTTGATCAATTATTTTGTGCAGGACCCATATTCGCTAATCGTGGTTCGTTTGTTTCAGGGATTGCTCGCGGGGTTTGTTCCGGCGGCGATTGCACTGGTCGGTACCAACACACCGGAAGAGAAGACAGGGTATGCACTCGGTATCATGTCTACAGCCGGGGCAACAGGAGGTATAATCGGCCCGTTAATTGGTGGGGTGGTAAGCCACTATTATGGCAACCGGAATGCGTTTTTATTTTCCAGCATCGTAGTATTGGTCTCGGCGTTGATCGCAACCTTCTGGGTCAAAGAAGAGAACTTCAACCGGAACAAGGCACGTTCTCATGTGATGGATGACATCCGTGAAGCCAGGGCCAATCGATTGTTTATTACGGTACTTGGCATGATGGGCATATGTACCTTCTCCGTGATGATTCTGGAGCCATTATTGACCGTATACGTGATGGAAATGGGCATTCAGCCCGATCGTGCTTCTCTCAGCTCGGGAATTATTTTCTCTGCGGTTGGTGTAGCTACGGTCATTATGGCGCCGCGCTGGGGTAAGATCGGTTCGCGAATCGGGTATGGCAAAGTTCTGATTATTGGCCTCGTTGGTGGGGCGATTGGTAACCTGCTGCAGTTTTTCACTACAGGTTATATTGGATTCGGCATATTGCGTTTTGTGTATGGACTGTTCTTCGCTGCGGTATTCCCCGCGATTAATGCGATGATTGTGCAAGTGACTGAACCTGGCTTCCGGGGAAGAGCATTCAGCCTGAATCAGTCGGCTTCCCAGATCGGTACGATGGCGGGGCCAATAATCGGTGGTGTTCTCGGTGGTTGGCTGCCGATTCGTTGGATTTTTATCATCAATGGAGTGGCGCTGCTGATTACCGCCATTGTGGCGAAATGGTCCCGACTGGAGGAGAAGTTGCCGGGATCGGGCAAACCTTTGGCGAAGTAATCAAAAACGTAAAACGTTAAATGGCTAATCGGATATCAAAGAGGGGATGGCACCGTACGGATACGGTAGCCATCTCTTTTTCAGGATACAGTCTTTGTTATTAGGAAGGTTCAGCAAAAAGAAACCTCTTAGCAAGGAGGTTTCCAATATTCCCATTGGTCTGTAATGCGTCCGCGTTCCTATTCATCCTCAGATGAATCATTTCGGGTAACTTTCTCTTTCGGAATTGCATGTTCAACAGCATCAAGCTGATCCTCATCCGCTAGGGCTTCCGGAAAGGAATCTTCCGTGAACAATCCAAAATTCGGATCAATATCCCGTTCGGTTACCAGATTATCGGGCTCATGTACTTGTCGCTTGTGATCATCATCCTTCATCGTGTCTGCACCTCCTAATTCAGGCTGTGACAAGAGGATTAGCGCCGTGGTGGGATATCGTTCTCCGGTTTCGCATCTGCGCCAGCGCCGTTTAGCAGGTCTGTCCCGTGAAGAGCATTGGGGTCGGGTGCCGCAGGATCAACCGGACTATTCGGTTGGATAAGATCAGCATCAGGTACGGATTCGAGTGCAGGCTCCGCTATCCGTGACTCCAATTCCGGTTCTTCCGTAGCCGCTAAAAGGGGCGGATTCAGTGTATTATCAGTATCGATACGTTTTCCCGTAACTTCATCAAAAGTGTCTATGTCACCTTCAGGAACTTCGGTTTCCAGTGGAATATCACGGGACCTCTGATAACGGTCGTAGTAACGTTCGCTCTCTTCATTGCTAATCGGTCTGTCTGACATAAGTAGCACTCCCTTTCAGAGGATTATATTTAATGGTTGTTTGTTTGATTGGGCAGTTATCTTGTAAAGGTTCTTATTCCGTAGTTACCCAAAGGGCTAATGTTGTAATCTCGCACCCATTATGATTCCCTTGTGTTCCCCAAATATGAATAAAAGATGAAAGTGAAAATTTACGGGATTACAGATTCAACGTATATGCTTTAAAATTTGGGAAATACATATTTGACCAGAAAGTACAGGAATCCAAAGAAAATAATGATATAAGCCGCATACTTGATAAACGTGGAAGCGACCATACTTGAATCCGATTTGTGTTGGACATCCTTATGTTCTACCTCTACCGTTCTGTGTGGCTCATTCATTTGAATCACTCCTCAATGGTAAGTGTTTGCTTTGAGGAACATTACACCCGGAAGGGACGATTGAATCGCACAGGTCGGTTTTACAGCTTTTCATCTTTGGCCTATGATATGATGAAACATGGATATATGAGGGAGGAATTCCAATTGGATTGGTTTACGCTAGGGAATATGATCACTCAAATCCGAATCGGGCAAAAAGCGTCTACGCCCGGGTTTTCCCGTACCGTTATACGCCGTCCGGACGGGCTGTTCTGGGTAGGCGGGATATGGTCAGGACAGATTGTCCAGTTGCGGGATTATCTTTTCTCGGATATATGGACGATCTATGACGATGAGGAAACGGAGCAGTGGTTGGAATATCGTACGAAGATTGAACAGAAAGAACGCGAAATGATTGAGAACCAGTTCGAAGATCTGCGCGGATAATGGAGAAAAAACTCGGAATCTATCAATAAAATGGAAATAAAACTATAAATCTACTAAAATGTGAATTTTCATTTTCCTACAAGAAGGTGACACGTTAAACTGTGGCGAATGATAAATGAGAGAACTTGGGGATAGAGAAAATAAGAACTTTGAGGTGCTGTGAATGAAAAATGTGCCCAAAGCTATCATCATCTTATGGATAAGTATGTTGAATATTCTCTGCTTGCCGCATGACTTCGTCTCAGCGACTGCAGGAGAAGTTGACAGACCTGTATCCATTACGGGATGGGAAGTAAAATGGGGGAACGTACACGATCAGGGATTCATCAGTGAGGTCCAAGGTTCGGAGGAGATCTGGGAGAAGCAAGGTGCAGAAAAGCTGGAATACAGCAGCGTAGAAGCTCCTTCAGGTTCCATGTGGACTCGTGTGACCATACCTAAAATAAACGAAGATAGCTCGGCAATCCGTTTTGAGAATATTAAAGGGAACCACATTGTAATCTATCTGGACGACCGTAAGGTGTATGAGAATTATCATTACAATTATGATAATAACGCTGTGTTGTTACCCTTATCGAGTGAGAATTCAGGTGGAAAACTGTATGTATGGTCCGAGAATGAGAAAGGCAGACTTGGCATCTACGGAACGGTTCAGGTTGGGCCATATGCTACATTACAGGAAAAGTACATTCACAATGGACTGCTTGATGTAATATTGGGAGCGACCTTTGTGTTTACGGCACTTACGATGCTGAGTTGCACATTTTTCCTGGGCAAATTCCACAAGGGAATGTGGATTTCGCTATGTATCGTGATGGGTTCAATCGGAACGATGATTATCACCTATTCACAGTTTTTATATACGTTCTACCAGGTTTACGGTAATCTGTATTCCGTATTGTTTGATCTGGCTATGCTGATGGGCATGCCTGCACTCTGTTATTTTTTTGAACAAATTATCGGACCAGGTCGTTATGGCATCTTTACCAAACTAAGAAAATTCCAATTCATCTATTCAGTAGTAGCTGTGGCTGCCCTGATGATTGATTTTATTTCAGGCGGTCAATGGGACATGCTCTACAGTTTGTTGGTTCAGAATGTAATTGGATTCGTTCTCGTAATCCTGTTGAGCATCTTAATGATCGGCACTATCTCCAAAGCGCTTCAAAGGAGCAGGGAAGCTCTTTTGCTAGCTACGGGATTCGGCACATTTGCCTTAATCAGTGTTGCTGAACTACTGTGGTATTACCAGCGTAATGGAACATATCATCTGATATGGTGGAAATGGTCCATGGTTGCTTTTATTATCTCACTTATTGCCATACTGGGAAGCCGATTTGCTGAAAAACATACCAAAGTGCTTGAATACTCGAAAGAGTTGGAATTGTTCAATAATGAATTGCAGCGATCCGAGAAAATGGAAATCATTAGCGAACTGGCGGCGTCGGTTGCTCATGAGGTTCGTAATCCGCTGCAGGTGACACGAGGATTCCTTCAGCTCATGACAGAGCAGGAAGACAACAAAAACAAGGGGTATGTGCGGATTGCTCTGGAGGAGCTTGATCGCGCTTCCGGCATTATTACCGACTTCCTGACGTTTGCCAAACCGGAGTTCGATCATATTGTCTCTCTGAATATCGCGGATGAATTTAATCATATTGAAGGTATTCTTGTACCGATGGCTAATCTGGAAGGCGGCAAAATAACAACTGATATTCCGCCAGATCTATGGATTAGAGGGAACTCTTCCAAGTTCAAACAGGCTTTTATTAATATTATTAAGAATAGTATTGAAGCTCTGCAAGGACAGGGTCAGATTGATATTTGGGCTTATGCCCAGGATGGGATCATCAAGGTACATGTTAGAGATAATGGAGAGGGCATGGATGAGGAAGCGCTGGTCCGCCTTGGGGAGCCTTATTTCTCGAATAAAATTAAGGGGACAGGCCTTGGCATGATGGTGACTTTCCGAATCGTTGAAGCCATGCATGGGCAGATCAGCTTTACAAGCACAAAAGGGGTAGGAACAGAAGCCGTTGTATCTTTTGCTGCATTCGTCGAATGACGAGCGGCAGAAGTGTACGATGGCTTTTTTGTTCGCTACCCCTGGTGTCGTTCAATCACATATCAATCTAATCCGTTTAGCTTCTCCACGGTCCGCAATTTACGTCATAATCCACTTTGGATGGATTGGGAGGAATCACGAGAACGTAGTCGTTCTGTTGTTCTTCAACGGTACGGACTTGAATGTGTTCAGGAATATCAATGCCAAATGCTTCGCGAAGCGCTTGCTTCGGGTTGGAGTGCAGTTGTTGTCTGAAGTGCTCATCGGTCCAGGCCTTTTCAATAATATCCTCGTGCAACGTTTTCTCTGATACCATCATCGTCAACATTCCCTTCATATTTAAAATTCAACTGTACCAGCTCTTCTTTTGTAATTAGGACAAATGTTGTTTCTCGCTGATCCAGTAATGAAACCCGCCTTGAAAAAGCATTTTTTTGTGTTGTTCAATGTCGTGAACAGTTTGTCCCAGAATGCCGCATAAGTAGGAATTAAATGCTTCGAGATGCGAAATTCCCGAGTTAGAAGATGTTAGTCTGATGTTATATTGCTGAGCAATGTCTACATAGGAGTTCATCAATTGGGTATTGTATACATTATCATGTACACGTTCGCTTACAGGATGAGCCGGGTAGTTATGTTCCAGTGCTGCGGATATGTGGGAGAGGAAGCTGTTGTAATTTCCATGCACAGCATCTTGTTTCGTGTCTGTGAAGTCATCTGTCATCTGGAGAGTCATCAGTGCAATGTTGACGGCAGAACATACCGGAGTAATGCGATGCTCCTGTTCCAAAAGAAGGAGTGAGCCAGCAGCTCCAAGTTGAAGTGGGGCGGCTTTTTGGGCGATTAATAGCGGGCTTCTCTTGAAATAATCGATAGAGTTCTCACCGGTGACGCTCATGGCCCAATCCTCCACATACTGTCTGAAATACGTCCAGAACGGGGAAGAAAGGCTGAATAGCTCTGAATAGGCACAGATCGCGTCCACGTAGTAAAGATTACCCAGTGATAATTTCAGTGTCACATCTTCTGGCTGTTCGTCCATAACTTCATCCTGATTCAGAAAATATAGCATATGCAGGAGACAAGCAGTACTTAGTTTGTGTGCCTTCTCTGGAGGTAGACCATCCGAGAGCTGCATCCACAATGGAATAATGTAGCCGATGTAGCTGTGACCCGAATCTCGTAACAAAGGATTGACCAAATGAAGTTGTTCTAGTGCATGTTCTGACATTGGTTCAGGATACTTCTGTACCAGCTGCTCTGCTGCAGCGAACACCACCTCCACATCGGATCTAAACGGATCAAACCATTCTCTCCGCATCGTTTGGTTACGCCCTTCCCATAATAAAGTAATTAAGGACTATTCGACTAGATCATGAAGTTACTTTCAGTATACCGGAAATGAATTGAAAAAAATAGGAGGTTTTGTGATGAATTGTGAAAAAAACAATGACATTTTGTATTTTTATGGCATAAAAAAGCGGAAGTTAGGCTCAAACTAAGAGAGCACACGATTTTGACATATGAAAGGAAGAAGAGAAATGAAATACAGATGGAAAAAATGGATGGCAGTCGGACTGGCAGCCGTATTTATAACAGCATCTACCGGCTATACAGCATCCGCTGATCCAAATGGATCTGTTGAAGATCAAGTTGCGACTCCATCCTCCTCCACAAACCAGACTAAGCCTTGCATGCAAGCAGGTCATGGCCTGTTTATGATTGGAGAAACCGCAGACCTGCTCGGTATTGGGCTCCGTGATTTAAAAGAACAGATGGAGCTTGGCAAAACGTTGACTCAGATTGCCAAGGAACACAAAGGACTTAGTGAAGATCAATTGTTGGAGAAGTTGAAGCCTTCGCTCTCTCAGCGATTGGATAAAGCAGCCGAAGAAGGCTGTCTCACGAAAGAACAGGCAGCAGCAGCCAAAGCAGGTATGGATACCAAGCTGAAGAAGGTAATCAACACACCACTGCGGGAGTTAAGACGTGAGTTCGCTCACCATGGCAACAGACATCCAATGATGGACAAGGGGGCTATTGCCCGCTTTATCGGCGTCACTCCGGAGCAGCTCCATCAGCAGCTCCAGAGCGGGAAGTCACTGGCTGAGATTGCTCAGGCAAAAGGCATCAGTGAAACGCAGTTGGTAGACAAGTTGAAGGAGCAGTTGACGGGTGACCTGAAAAGGTTCGTTAATCAGAAGGGCAATGCACATCATGCTCCTGGTCCTCACGAACCTGTACCTGGTCGATCCGCTTCCACAGAAGTGAAGTAAAAAAGAGCGTCTTCCACGAAGGGAGACGCTTTTTCTATATTCAACCAGGATTAGCTGGTTTCCGGACTGCGATTTGCGCTGGCTGACGGATTACGCTCGGGTGAACTTGTTCTGCTCGCAGAAACAGTATCATGCAAACGGGGACTTAGGGGTTTCTTCCGTTGTAATCCTATGGTGAAGCGAGAACCAGGAAGTTGGGAAAGTCCCCAGCTGATTGCAAGAGACGTTGCCACGGTGACCAGAAACGAAAGAAATGTAATCGGTAGATGCCATCCGGTTAGCGTAAGTGGCCGGGTAATATACGCGATGCAGTAGAGAACCAGTGCATGAACCAGATAGCCACCAAAGGAATATCGGCCAATCCACGTCAGGAGACGCTGAAATGGTGTATCTTTGCCTCGCAGCAGTACAAGGAAGCCATAGAACATGAACATCTGGGCCATGATGATGATGAAGGTTGTTGGCTTCAGATAGGTTGATATATTCAGGTTAACGACATCGCCCGATCCCCGCAGCACATCATATCCAAGCCAGATGTACATGCCGATAAAAAGACAGACCATCCAGGGCAATACCTTTGCGGTCCAACTTCTCCAACTATCCACTGACCAGGCACAGACTGCGCCCAGCAAAAAGTAAAACCAGTACATAACCCATGAATAAGAGCGATATTGCAGCAAACCCGACCAGGGTTGTGGTAAGGAAGCTGTCCACCCGCCCATATCGTAGTAGGACCATTTCATAAGTAAAGTGTATAATGCCATCCCAATGAGAATCAGCGTGATGACGGATTGCATTGGGGTGAAGCGTGTAACTTTTTCAATACGTCTCTGAATGAACTTTGCTCCCGCAAGGAACAGGGGAAACAGAATATAGAACTGAAACACCATAATCACAAACCACAGATGATATCCCGTCTGGGGGAGGAAAAGTTCACGAACAAGACTGCGGAAGTCAGGCATACCCGAAAGCCAGAACTCGGGGGTGAATATCCGGACAAACAACCAATAGATGAACGTCCATACCACAAAGGGCACATAGATATCTCCAAACCGCTTACGGATAAACTTGGGGTAATCCGGTTTGGTATGACTGTGATGATAGAACAGCATTACACCGGACAGGAAGACGAATGTCGGCGTACCAAAACGAGTCAGATGATAAATCATGGTCAGCATGATGGAATCAGGTTGTTCAATATCAGCGCGATATATATATTCTGCGATGTTATGCTGCATCACAATGGCGAGAAACGCAAGGCCGCGCAGTTGTGTCCATTCCACGATTCGCGGTTTATTCACATGTATTCCTCCTTCGTGTAACCGGAATTCATCATTTAAGGGTACCTGTTGAACATTAAGACTGCATTAAATGGGGAAAATAGGTACAAAAAAAGATGGCGGCAGCCATCTTTTTAATCGGAGTATCATTGCGATACCTGCTTCTTTTTGTTTCCATTCAATTTAGTTTAAGTCTTGTACTTTTGTTGATTCATCCTCTGAGGATTTCGCATCTTCCTCAAACAAATTCTGAATGTATGATTGGAGTTTCGGTTTATTAACACCGAGTACCTGGGCAGAACCTGCAAGTTCATTGGTTAGCAACTTATTAGGAGGGATCTGCTGTTTATCGATTTCATTTACGTTAATATCGAATCCGAGCGAAGCCAATTTTAACATCTGTGTTGGACTGAGGTCTGTCTCGATATATGGAGCGACAGCTTCCAATATTTCAGGAATCTTGAAGAGTGAAGTAGTGCTTTGCATCTTCTTAGCCAGCTCAGTCATGAAAATCCGCTGCCGTTCGGTACGCGTAAAGTCTGATGTGGCATCGTGCCGGAATCGGACATATTGGAGGGCAGTCTTACCGTCCATATGCTGAAGTCCTTTTTTGAGGTCAATATCGTACATATGTTTATCTGCTTTGCTGGTATAATACATGTCTTTCTCCACATCAATATCGATCCCGTCTACAGCATCAACCAGCGCCATGAATCCGATAAAATCGGTATACACGTAATGTTGAATAGGGATGCCGAGCAAGTCACCGACCGTTTGTTTGGTTAATTCCGCTCCGCCGTAAGAGAAGGCCGCGTTGAGTCTGCTCTTGCCGTGTCCCGGAATATCAACATATGTATCACGCAGAACAGAGAAGAGATGGGCTTTCTTGGATACCGGATCAATGGAAGCAACCATGACCGAATCTGAACGGCCGGCGTCATCCCCTCTGGTGTCACCTCCAAGCAGCAAAATGTTAACTCGTTCCTTCCCTTCCCATTTGGGAACAGGGGTAGTTGGGGTGTCCGTATTTTGGTTTGTGTCAGAAGAGGAAGTCTCGGAAGCGGTTGAGATGCTATTGGCAAAATGAACGATCGAGTATCCGTAATATACAATGACACCGGCAATGGCAAGTGCCAGGGTTAGGGATGTCCCCCATAACCATTTCTTAAGCATAATCTTCACCTTTCTATGAATGAACTATTATGTAACCCAAACTAGTTTAACAAAAAGTAAGAGAAATGTCCTCTTTGATTTCGAAAGTTCGGTTATTAGGCGACATGTTTGACAAATAGTTAGTGTATATTTATTATGTAAAAAATAATCGTGTTTTGTGTAATGGAGGTATTAAACGACTGTTATGAATCAATCTGTATTTAATTGGATCAACCAGTTTGCAGACCGTATTCCGTTTCTGGACTGGTTTATGATTACATCGGCTGAATATGCGGTCTGGGTTATGATAGGACTTCTTGTGATTGTGTGGTTTCTTGGCAATCCGTCGAAGCAACGAATTGTATTTTATGCGTGTGTAGCTTCGATCGTAGCACTTGGTCTGGCAAAATGGGGAATTTCACCTGTGGTAGGTCATCCAAGACCGTTCATGGAAGGTACGGTGAATCAACTGGTTCCGCATGTGCCAGATCCATCTTTTCCAAGTAAACACGCTTCCTTTGTATTTGCGCTCGCTGCAGCTTCGTTTTTTATCGGGCGTCGCTTCGGAGGATGGATGCTGTTGCTTGCTGTGCTGACAGGAGTCTCGCGTGTCTATGTAGGTGTACATTATCCTGGGGATATTTTGGGCGGGTTCATTCTGGGTAGCCTGGTCAGTGTAATCTTGATTGCTACGCGTAATTATACTAAGACGATTCCCGATTTCTTCATTAACATTCATCGCCGGATTTTCCGTTAAAAACGTATAAATATGGTAGGGATCGGAAGAGAAGTCTTGAAAATGAGAGCTTTAAGTTTTTGGTAAGCCAAAGACTTGAGGCTTTTTTTTGTGTTTATTTCGAAGTTAACTGAAATTTACAAAAATCGAATTCCGATATCTACAATTCATGACGATACGTGTCGATATACTATAAATATGTACTAGTTGAGGAGTGGGGAACATGAAAGACGCGCGGGGAAACGTGACGGGGAAATTAAGATTAACAATTCGAATGAAATTACTGGGTGGATTTTTGATTGTGGTGGCACTTCTGGCTTTTGTCAGCATTTATGCGTTGACCCAAATTCATGATATGTCCAAGAAAGCCGATGAAATCGACAAGATGTGGATGCCAAGTGTGAGCCTGCTCGGAATGATGAATGGTGATATTTCCGACGTTGAACGGCTTGCTCTTGCCGTAATTGTGGAAACGAATCCAACTGAAATCACCAAAATGAATGAAGCGTTGGAACAACTTCAAGCCAAGATTGAGAATGAGCGCAAGGAACTGGTCACACTTATCGCAGGCAATACCGAAGCAGTGGGAATGTACAATACATTTAGCACGAACTATGAGGCGTATTTGGCGAAAATGCCGGAATTTATGAAATTGGGCATGGCCAACAATTATGAAGAAGCCAGCAGATTGCATTCAGAGGCCTATCCACTATGGTTCACAGCGAATGATACCATTGCTCAATTAATTACGATGGGGAACTCACTGTCGGATGCAGCAACGAATACATCGGTTGAGTCTGCTGAACAAGCATTTAATGTTATATTGGGAGTCACTATTGTTGCTTTCCTGGTCGCCATGTTTATTGCCTTCTTCATTGCAAGTATCATCTCACGTCCAATTCAGAAGATGAATGCAGCAGCCATGCTTATTGCTAATGGTGACTTGACCAGTGAAACCATTGTTCTCAAAAACAAGGATGAACTGGGAACGCTCGCGGCTTCCTTCAATACGATGACAGGCAACCTGCGTGAGATGATTCAATCCGTATCGATGACATCCGAACAGGTAGCTGCTTCCTCGGAAGAACTTCTCGCGAGTGCAGAGCAGAATACAAGGGCTTCGGAACAGATTTCTGAAACGGTGGAGGAATTGGCCGTTGGTACATCTGATCAAGTAGATATGGTGAAACGTTCTTCACAGGCAATGAGTGAGATGGCTCTTGGTTCGGAACAAATCGCTGAGCTTGCTCAAAGTGTATCCGTATCTGCCGTTGATGCAGCGAATCAGTCTGCCGAAGGGAATATGATTATTCAGCAGGCTGTTGAACAGATGGGATCTGTTCGCAATTCCATTGCATCACTGACAGAACTGGTTACAGGGCTGGGAGAACGTTCCGCAGAGATTGGTACCATTACTGAGGTTATCAACAATATTGCCCGTCAGACCAATCTACTTGCATTGAATGCAGCGATTGAAGCTGCACGTGCAGGTGAGCACGGACGTGGTTTCGCAGTCGTAGCCGGAGAAGTACGGAAGCTCGCAGAGGAGTCTTCTACATCTGCGCAACGGATTACGGATCTTGTCCAATTGATTCAGAAGGATACAGACCATGCCGTGCAGGCTGTGAAAGTGAACAGCAATGAAACGGAGGCAGGCATTGAGATTGTAACGGCGGCGGGACAAGCATTTGAACAGATTTCGAATGTAGTGAACAAGGTCGCTGGTGAAATTCAGGAAGTATCTGCAGGTTCGGAGGAAATGTCAGCAAGTACGAATGAAGTTGTAGGGTATGTGGATCAGATCTCCAATATTGCTGGAGAAGCAGCAGGCGGGGTGCATAATGTATCCGCCGCAACTCAGCAGCAGCTGGCTTCGATGGAAGAGATTGCTTCGTCAGCAGGCTCTTTGTCCAAAATGGCAGAAGAATTGCAGGAGCAAATCAACAAATTCAGAGTGTAAACGATCCAAAAGAAGGGTGTTCAGCCTGGTTAATGGCATGATCATAATTCAGCCTGTAGCACGGGTTATTCAAAATATTAGGACTGTTTCTCATATTGCGTTCATGCGATATGAGGGACAGTCTTTTTTGTCATATCACTACCCAAACATGTCACAACAATGTTATTTCAGAAGTCACCAGCGCTGATATTGCAACTGGAGCAAAAGGATATAATGGTAATTAATGGTGGAAACACATGGAGTCACACCATAGAAAGGAGCGGGTCAGTACATCAGTGTAATTGGAAAATTACGAGACGACTATTGCAAAAGGAGATGAATGGTTGAAGATGAAGGGAAGCTGGTGGAGACGAATCGCTATTCTCGCGTTATCGGCAGGGCTACTGGCAGGAAGTACATCCATACAGGCATGGAATGGCAAGGCAGATGCGGCTGCCGGGAATCCTAACTATGCGGAAGCATTACAGAAGGCGGTTTATTTCTATGAAACACAGCGTTCAGGGAATTTACCGGAAGACAATCGGGTGGAATGGCGTGGTGACTCCGGATTAAATGACGGAGCGGATGTTGGGGTTGATTTGACCGGAGGGTGGTACGATGCTGGAGATCATGTGAAATTTGGTCTGCCCATGGCCTATTCAGCTACGATGTTAGCTTGGTCTGTTGTGGAATTCCGCGAGGGATACGAGCAGGCAGGGCAACTGGAGGAAATTAAGGATAACTTGAGATGGGCCACAGACTATTTTGTGAGAGCGCATACGAAAACAAATGAATTATGGGGACAGGTCGGAGCGGGCAATATAGACCATGCCTGGTGGGGACCGGCTGAAGTGATGCAGATGAACCGTCCTGCTTATAAGATCGATGCATCCTGTCCGGGAAGTGAAATTGCGGGAGAAACTGCAGCGGCACTCGCGTCTTCATCCATTGTGTTCCGGGACAGTGACCCGGCTTATGCCAACAAACTGCTTCAGCATGCCAAGGAACTTTACAGCTTCGCGGATACGTATCGAGGCAAATACTCGGATTGCATTACAGATGCTCAATCGTTCTACAATTCATGGACAGGTTACTATGATGAACTCGCCTGGGCTGCAACATGGTTATATATGGCGACAAATGATAGCGCTTACTTGTCCAAGGCGATTGCTACGGCGAATCTGTGGCAGGCGGATGGACAGAACGGGAACTGGGCCTATACATGGACCCAAGGCTGGGATGACAAACATTACGGAGCGCAGATTCTGCTGGCTCGCATTACGTCGGATCTGAACATGCCAGAAGCGACGCGGTTCATTCAATCCACGGAGCGCAATCTGGATTATTGGTCTGTAGGCACGAATGGACAAAGAATCAAGTATACACCGGGCGGGCTTGCCTGGCTTGATACATGGGGATCGCTCCGGTATGCAGCGAATGCATCGTTTATTGCTTTTGTATATTCCGACTGGGTCAGTGATCCAGTAAAGAAAGCAAGGTATCAGGACTTTGCCGTCTCTCAAATGAACTACATTCTGGGGGATAATCCTCGCCAGAGCAGTTATGTGGTCGGTTATGGTCAGAATCCGCCTAAGCACCCTCATCACCGGACCTCCCACAGTTCATGGACGAACAATGAAAATGTACCTTCAGAGCACCGTCACACGTTGTACGGAGCGATGGTTGGTGGACCGGATGCATCGGATGCCTATACCGATTCCATTGGGGACTATGTCAGCAATGAGGTGGCCACCGATTACAATGCAGGCTTTACAGGCGCGTTAGCCAAGATGAATCTGTTATTCGGCCAGAATGATCAGCCCATCGCGAATTTTCCGGCTCCGGAAGTGAAGACGGATGAGTTCTTTGTCGAAGCTGCCGTGAAGGCATCCGGTTCCAATTACACGGAAATCAAGGCTGAACTGAACAATCGTTCCGGCTGGCCTGCGCGGATGGGGGATAAGTTGTCTTTTCGCTATTTCCTGGATCTGAGTGAAGTTTACGCTGCAGGATTTACTGTTTCCGATGTCAATGTTACAACCTCATATGCCGAGGGAGCTACCGTATCCCAACCGGTTGTGGTTGATACAGCGAAACGAATCTACGCTGTTACTGCGGACTTTACTGGAACCAAGATATATCCAGGCGGGGAAGGACATTATCGCAAAGAGGTCCAGTTCCGCATTACCGGCCCGCAAGGCGCCTGGAATGCGAATAATGATCATTCATTCCAGGGCTTGGGCACAGGTAATGTGGCGAAGAGCGTATATCTTCCAGTCTACGATGCGGGAATACGGATATACGGCCAGGAACCTGGTGTCACACCGGTTGTCATGCCTATTGCACCTTCTGGGGTGGCACGCTTGAGGTGCAGTATCGTCACGGAGGGTCAGGTGCTTCCGGTAATGCGGTGACTCCGCAGTTTAATCTAAAAAACACGGGGACTCAGGCGATTGATCTTAGTACCGTGAAGCTCCGATATTATTTTACCAAGGACGGTGCAGGGGATCTGAACTTCTGGTGTGATTATGCCCAGATCGGCACGGCCAATATTGAAGGTGAATTTGTCACGTTGACTCCGGCAAAGGGTACAGCGGATACGGTTCTGGAGATCAGCTTCAAATCCGGGACTGGCAGCCTGGCTGCCGGAGCGGAGACGGGTGTGATCCAGGGGCGCTTTTCCAAGAACAATTGGGGTAATTTCGATCAGAGCAACGACTATTCCTATGATGCAACCAAGACTGCTTTTACCGCATGGAATCAGGTAACTGGGTTTCAGGGAGGTACGAAAGTCTGGGGCATTGAGCCGTAACCTAACAGGAAGTTCAACAGCATGGGCAGACCCACGGTAATTCTAATTGAATTTCACCATTCCAGGGAGGTATATACATGTTGAAATCAGCTGCGAAAAAAAGTTTGTCTGCCATGCTAGCAGGGACCGTTATGCTGACCGGGTACACCGGTTTGTGGGCAGGTCCCCAAACGGTTTATGCCGAAGAGCAGAACATTGATGCTCAGGCGGACGGAATAAATGAAGCACGATTTTTGCAATTGTATGATCAGCTGAAAGATCCGGCGAACGGTTATTTTTCTCCAGAGGGAATACCTTATCATTCCATTGAAACCTTGATGAGCGAGGCACCGGATTATGGGCATATGACGACATCCGAGGCATACAGTTACTGGCTCTGGCTGGAAACGATGTATGGTCACTATACGGGAGATTGGTCCAAACTTGAAGCGGCTTGGGACAGCATGGAGAAATACATCATCCCTGTCAATGAAGGTGACGGTAAGGAAGAACAGCCTACGATGAGTTATTACAATCCGAACAGCCCGGCCACCTATGCAGCGGAAAAACCTTTTCCGGATCAATATCCTTCTGCCATTAACGGTCAATATGCGGCTGGAAAAGACCCACTTGATGCCGAGCTGAAATCTTCCTACGGCAACAATCAGACGTACCTGATGCACTGGCTGCTGGATGTGGATAATTGGTACGGGTATGGTAACCTGCTGAATCCGAATCATACGGCAGCTTACGTGAATACGTTCCAGCGTGGAGAGCAGGAGTCTGTGTGGGAAGCTATTCCACACCCATCCCAGGACAATAAAACGTTTGGCAAAACGGGCGAAGGTTTCATGAGCCTGTTTACCAAGGAGACCCAGACACCGGCTGCCCAGTGGCGTTATACCAACGCAACGGATGCTGACGCACGTGCGGTGCAGGTACTGTATTGGGCGAAGGAGATGGGCTACACCAATACAGCGTATCTGGATAAAGCGAAGAAGATGGGTGACTATCTGCGCTATGGGATGCACGACAAGTACTTCCAGAAGATCGGAAGTGCCAAGAACGGCACACCAACTGCCGGTACAGGCAAAGACTCTAATATGTATCTGATGGCATGGTATACCTCATGGGGCGGCGGTCTTGGCGAGGGTGGGAACTGGGCTTGGCGGATTGGAGCCAGTCACACGCATCAGGCTTACCAGAATCCGGTGGCAGCTTATGCTTTGTCTGATCCGGCAGGCGGCCTGATTCCAAAATCGACAACAGCCAAGGCCGATTGGAATGCATCGCTGAAGCGCCAATTGGAGTTCTACACCTGGTTACAGTCTCACGAAGGGGCAATTGGCGGTGGAGCGACGAACAGTTTTGATGGCTCATACAAAGCTTATCCTGCCGGAACCAGTACGTTCTACGACATGGCTTATCAGGAAGCTCCCGTGTATCGTGACCCGGACTCCAACACATGGTTCGGTTTCCAGGCCTGGTCGCTAGAGCGTGTAGCTGAGATGTATTACATTCTTGCCGAGAGTGGGGACCTCAGCTCCGAGAACTTCCAGATGGCCAAAAAAGTCATTTCCAAGTGGATTGACTGGTCCAAGGATTATGTATTCGTTGATGAGCGTCCGGTGACGGATGCACAAGGGTATTATCTGAATGCGGCAGGTCAACGGATTCTTGGCGGTACCAACGCACTGGTTGCAACTACACCTGCACCGGGCGAATTCTGGATTCCAGGCAGCCAGGAATGGGAGGGGCAACCGGACAAATGGAATGGGTTCAGTTCCTTTACGAACAATCCTAATTTCCATGTGGTAACTAAAGATCCTGCTCAGGATACAGGCGTGCTGGGAAGCTATATCAAAGCCTTGACGTTCTTTGCTGCGGGGACTCAAGCAGAAGGAGGCGTACTCAGTGCCAAAGGACAGGAAGCCAAAGATATGGCTGAGAAACTGCTAAACACGGCGTGGGATTACAATGATGGTGTGGGGATCGTGACCGAAGAAGTCCGTAAAGACTACTTCCGCTTCTTCGCCAAAGAGATTTACATTCCGGCGAACTGGACGGGAACCTTCGGTCAGAGTAACACGATTCCGGGCACAGCAGGTGTGCCTTCCGATCCAGCCAAAGGGGGGAATGGTGTATACATTGGCTACTCTGACTTGCGTCCGGCCATCAAGCAAGATCCGGCCTGGGCTTATCTGGATAATCTGTACAAAACGTCTTATAATCCAACAACGAAAAAATGGGAAAATGGGGCACCAACCTTTACGTATCACCGTTTCTGGTCACAGGTGGATATGGCTACCGCGTATGGCGAATATGATCGTCTCCTGGGTGATGCCGGAAGTCCAGGAGTTCAGGTTCCGGGAGCTCCAGCTGGTCTGACAGCTGCAGCAGGCAGTGAGCAGGTTGTTATGAACTGGACCGCATCCACTGGTGCCGCTTCTTACACGGTAAAACGTGCAGAGGTAAACGGTGGCCCGTATACTTCCGTAGCAACGGGTGTTACCGGTTCGACTTTCACGGATACAGGACTGACCAATGGCAAAACGTACTATTATGTGGTGACGGCAGTGAATACGGCGGGTGAATCTGCACCTTCTGCTCAAGCGTCAGCTACTCCGCAAGCGGGAATATCCATACCGGGATTGTTAACCGTTACGGGAACGGCAGGTAATAATCAGGCAGTGCTAACATGGACCGCATCGACCGGAGCTGCAAGTTACAAAGTACAACGCTCGGTTGCAGGTGGAGCCTACGCCGATCTGGCTACAGGTCTGACGGCACTGACTTACACGGATGCCACGGCAGTGAACGGTACCGCATACAATTACCGAGTGGTGGCAGTAAATGCAAGCGGGCAGACCTTGTCCAATGTAGTGACGGTGACACCAACAGCGCCTCCTGTAACAACAGGTGCACTTGAAGTGCAATACCGCAATGGTGGTTCAGGGACGTCAGGCAATGCGGTGACCCCGCAGTTCAATATCAAGAACACAGGCACGACAGCAGTGGATCTGAGCCAGGTGAAGCTACGGTATTACTTTACGAAGGATAGTGCATCAGATCTGAGTTTCTGGTGTGATTACGCTCAGATTGGCAGCGCCAACGTTGAAGCTCACTTTGTGACGGTAGATCCGGCTAAAGGCACAGCGGATACGTATCTGGAGATTGGATTCAAATCCGGAGCAGGCAGTCTAGCTGCGGAGGCAGAGACGGGAATTATCCAGGGTCGCTTCTCGAAGAACAACTGGACGAATTTTGATCAGACCAATGATTATTCCTTCGATGCTACCAAAACGGCCTTCAGCGCCTGGAACAAAGTGACCGCTTATATTGGCGGAGTCAATGCTTGGGGCATCGAGCCATAATCGATTCATATTGAGACAGAGTACAGCCGGGGAGAGATCTCCGGCTTTTTGCGTGATGATTTTAGGATTACAGGTATTCATAATCGAGAAATGAACCATAGTAATGTTTACCAAATATAGAATATGAACATTAAAATATAGGTCATATGACGCATGTCCTAAGTGATGTTCGACTTAGGCCTCTTTTCTGCGTAAAACGAAGCGTAGCAAATAGTTACAATAATTTAACCTTTGAAAAAGAAGTGATTTGCGGTAGTTTAAGCCAACTGGTGTGAGAGGTTTCCCTGATTCTTAGTGCTCAAGCCTGCCTGATCGAATACAGGACTTTGGACTGATGATCGTTATGGACGGCCCGTTTTACAATGGGGCAAGCCCGGCGAATGAGGCCAGGTTAAAATTCTGTAAACATCAGGGGGAACACGACATCATGAACTGGAAAAGCAAGATCATTACTGCAAGTGTAACAGCAACGATGCTGATGGGAAGTCTGACAACAGGAGCATTAACGACACCTGCATCAGCAGCCGCAGTTGAAAATTCAAAAGTTAAAGTCATCTGGGGAGTTAATTTGCGTACATCGCCATCTTCTTCCGCAAGCATTGTTCGTTTGGTGCCAAAAGGAGAGACTGTTACGGTAGTGCAAAAATCCGGATCAGGCTGGTATAAAGTTACGGACTCCGGTAACCGGACAGGATACATATCTTCTTCTTCAAAATATACACAAGCCGTGAAAGGCAACACGACAACAGGAAGTGGCAGTACTAGTGGGTCTGGTTCAGGCAGCAGTACGTCTGTTACAGGCAGTGCTTCAGTAGAGAAAGTCATAGCTGCTGGCATGAAATATTGGGGAACGCCTTATGAATTTGGGGCAAGTCGTAACAGTACGGCTACGTTCGATTGTTCAAGCTTTGTCCGCCAGGCATTTATTGATGCGCTCGGAATTAAGCTTCCAGCCGATTCGCGTAAACAAGGAGCCTATGTGAAAGCCAATGGTACCGTAAAGACCAATTGGAAAAATCTGAAACGCGGTGATCTGATGTACTTTATGTCCTACAAAGGTAGCTCGGCTTCATCATACTCTAGTGTGAACAAATCTACTGCTAAGATTACCCACACTGGAATTTATCTGGGTGACGGCAAAATACTGCACACCTATTCCAACGCTGGCGGCGGTGTAACGATTAGTGATATCTCCGGCAAACATTGGGAGTACCGTTTCTTGTTTGGTGGAAGTGCACTTTAAGTTCCAGCATGCTTATTAAATAATGATCATATAGAACCTTCCATCTCTGCCTATAGGGGGATGAAAGGTTCTTTTTGTTGTTTATTAGTCCTGGTAATACAGACGGAACAGAATATCCTGATCATAGTTGCCGAATCCTTGACCATACAACGTCAGCCCGCCAACATGCTGCGCATCTTCTTCCACGGAGAGGCGCAATGTCCACTGGTTGCGTTCCACGGGAATATCCGCAAGCGTAATTTCGGACATATGCTGTCCATCAATAAATGTGCCTTCATGGGTGATCCGCAGCACCTTGAGCATGCCGTATTGATTAACACTGTCGCTCCACCATTCCGGGGTGAACATGCCTCGTCCATTTCCCGAATCTCCAGGGCTTGTCCATTCACCGAGTCGAATTCCGTTGAGCATGAAGGTAATATCCGAAGGCCAGTTTGGGTTAACCGAAGGGGCCTCTGAACCTATCTCAAGTGACAATTCAATGGCACTGATCTGTTGGCCTGACAAGATATAGTTTGGAATTTTGTATTCCACGAATCCGCGTCCAAACCAGAGAATATGGGCGTGCATCCGCTCGGGATCTAGAAAATAGCGTGGGTCATCATATTGTCCAATGACCTGATTGGAAGTAGCCAGACCACATGTCGGATACACATCAAAATGGGTGTAATGTCCGACAGGGATTGCTACTTCATGAAGCTTGCGGGAAGCTCCAGTTTCTTGTGGCATGGAGATGCCAATCCAGTCGACAGCCAGGCTGTTCATTTTGTGCGTACCACCATCCTTGCGAATCATTTTGGACTGAATAATGCCCACATCCTGAAGCTTGCGAACATGCATCGTTACGATTGCACTGCTCAGGCCGAGTGATGCGGCGATATCCTTCACGTTCATTGGGGTCTCTGCGACAAGCCTGATAATTTGCAGACGCACTTCACTCGCGAGTGCTTCGTATAGGGGCAACCATTCTGCATCGGTATTTGCTCTAATCACATCTGTTCCTCCATTTTGATTTATAGAATTAAGTTAAACATAAATCCAGTCAAAAGAATAACATTTTGCAAAATTCAGGTTGAAATTGGTGCCATAATCGATTTTAATATAAATATGAACGTTGATCCATAGATTATCAATTAATTTTTATATTAATCTTAGGGAGCTGAACTTCACGATGGAAAAAGCAAAAATGACGGTAGACAAGGATTTCACAATTGGCGTAGTTGATAAACGTTTATACGGTTCATTTATTGAACATCTGGGACGTGCCGTATACGGTGGAATATATGAGCCGGGTCATCCTACAGCGAATGAAGCGGGATTCCGTGGAGATGTGCTGGAGATGGTTAAGGAGTTGCAGGTTCCGATTGTGCGGTATCCTGGCGGCAACTTTGTATCCGGTTACAATTGGGAGGATTCGGTTGGGCCTGTGTCTGAACGCAAACGCAGACTTGAATTGGCCTGGAGAACAATCGAGACCAATGAATTCGGGTTCAACGAATTTGTGGATTGGTCCAAACAGGCGAATTCGGAAGTGATGATGGCCGTCAATTTGGGAACACGGGGAGTAGACGCAGCCCGCAACATCGTGGAGTACAGCAATCATCCTGAAGGTTCCTATTATAGTGATTTGCGTATTAAACATGGATACAAAGAGCCTCATGCCATCAAAACCTGGTGTCTTGGCAATGAAATGGACGGTCCGTGGCAGATTGGTCACAAAACAGCAGAAGAGTATGGACGGATTGCACTTGAAGCAGCAAAAGTGATGAAGTGGACAGATCCAACGATTGAGCTGGTCGCTTGCGGAAGTTCATCCCTGGGTATGCCATCCTTCCCGGAATGGGAAGCAACGGTACTGGATCATACATATGATCATGTTGAATATCTGTCGCTCCACCAGTATTACGGTAATGCTGAGCAGGATACGCCAACATTCCTTGCGCGTTCCCTTGAGATGGATCGTTTTATTGAGACGGTAAAAGCGACCTGTGATTATATCAAAGCGAAGAAGCGCAGCAAGAAGACCATGTTCCTGTCCTTTGATGAATGGAACGTATGGTACCACTCCAATGAAAGTGACAAGAAGCTGGACCCGTGGCAGATTGCTCCGCCACAGTTGGAGGACGTATACAACCATGAAGATGCACTGCTTGTGGGATGTATGCTGATCAGCATGCTGAAACATGCGGACCGAGTTAAGATGGCCTGTCTGGCGCAACTCGTCAACGTGATCGCTCCAATCATGACCGATAATGGTGGTGCTGCATGGAGACAGACGATCTTCTATCCGTTCATGCATGCTTCTGTGTTTGGACGTGGAACAGCACTTGTGCCGTTGATCCAGTCGCCGAAATATGACACCAAACAAATTACGGATGTTCCTTATCTGGAGGGCATTGCGGTGCATAACGAGGAGCAGGGTGAAGTAACTGTTTTCGCTGTAAACCGTCATCTAGAAGAATCACTTCCGCTTGAAGTGGATCTGCGCAGCTTTGGGAAGTGCCGCTTGATTGAGCATATTGTGCTGGAAAGTGATGATCTAAAAGCAGCCAATACCGCAGCACAGCCGAACCGCGTCGCTCCGCATAATCGTGGTGATGCAGAAGTATCAGATACATTAATCACAGCAAGCCTGGCCAAAGCTTCGTGGAACGTAATTCGATTGAAAGTTCAGTAATAGGTAAAATGAGTAGAGGGAATCATTCAGGGTTACACAGTGTACTCCGATGGCGGAACTATCTTCGGATCGCTTTGTTCCTCAACTATAAACGCAAATAAAAGCTGGATGCGAACGAATCGCATCCAGCTTTTTTCGTGTTCCATGGAGAGAACTACTAGAGTATACTCCGTTTGTTAAAAGTCACTCATCGCATCAATGAACTTTATTTCAAACCGGCCCCCGGTCCAAACGCAAAGCTCTCGCCGTCACGTGGAATGAGCACCTGTCCGTCTAATTGTTCGGATGCCAGATAACTGGCGAGGTCCACGCGGGACATCATGCAATGGTTAATGGCATCCATATGCACAGCGATGACGTGAGCATCCGGTGCACAGCGTTTCACGGTAGCTACGTCAGGTCCGTCCATCGTGATCGGATCCCCTTGCAGGAAGCGGGCACCGCCAGCATTCACCACAATCACCTCAGGCTGATATTGACGAATGGCCTCGGCTGGCTCTTCACACCAGATGGTATCCCCGGCGATATAGGAGACAGGTTCTTCGTCAGCTTCTAATACAAAACCAGACACCTTGCCCATACGTTCGCCGATTTCCCCGGTTCCGTGATGTCCTGAAGTGCGGGCAAGACGTACGGAATGGTACTCATGTTTATCATCCACGGCGGTAACGTTAGTAAATCCGGCTCCTGTGAACACGGCTTCATCTCCTGGCTGGCACAGCAGAGGTACATCCTTACGGAGCTGCTTCGCTGCTGCTTCATCCCAGTGATCGGGGTGGGTATGCGTAACGATCACCAGATCGGGATTCACATAATCCGTTTCCGTCTCGGGTAATGAGACTCTTGGATTGCGTAATTCATTGGGTGTGTTCGGGAAAGCAGGCATCACTTCTTTATCCATCAACATGGGATCAACCAGTATATTCAACCCCCCATATTCCAACCATAATGTAGCATTACGAATCAATTGAATTTTCATTGAACCTGCACTCCTTCGGGAATTAATGTTATTATCCTATATGTTATACAACCCGTTTATGGGCGTAAATAACACCCTGAAAGAAAACAGACCACTTTAATTTCAAGTTGAAAGGATTGCAAAATAGATGAATGAGACGATTGATGATACAGATATACGCATACTGAAAAGCCTGATCCGGGACTCCAAACGCTCTCACAAAGAGATCGGCGAAGAGGTGCATCTGACCGGACAGGCTGTAGGTGCGAGAGTGCGCAAGCTGCATGATCTGGGTGTTCTTGAAGGGTATACGGTAAAATGGAACCCGGAACGCCTCGGCTTGGGCCTGCAGGCATTTGTAACAATCTTTCTGAATTCCGGCGACAGACATGCCGCCTTCCGTGAATTTATGGCTGCACGTGAAGACATCGTGGAGGTTCACCGTGTCAGCGGAGAGGGCTGCTATCTGATGCGAGTACGCACAGGAACAATGGAGCAGCTTGGCAGCTTGTTGGAAGCCATTTTGCCTTATGGGAATTACAGAATGAACCTGTCTGTTGGTATCGAAAAGTCGGAATGATGTGAGCTGGATTTCAGATGTCCTGTTGCTGTTTTTCTCGGAGTGTCTCCTGCAGAATGACAACTGCTCGACTGAGCTCTTTTTTGGTTAGCAAATGATCGGTCTGGATATGACGCCGGGTGCCGTCTTTCAAATACAGGGCAATCATGGGGGATGCAGATAATATCCATTTGCTGAAGGCGGGAGAGCCAAGCTCAATTTTACGAATCTCATTCCAGGGTATGGGCCGTTTAAGGGTATGAAGCCCTTCATCATTCCAGGATAATAACACAGGAGAACTCGCGATTGCGCGGGACAGAAACATAAAAAATAAAGGCCCGATAAACCACATGCCAAGAATAGCTGCGATGGAATAATACAATGTCTCCAGTTGTCCAGCATGATCGTCATAGATGATCCATAACAGGGTGACACATAACAGCAAGAACAGAAGACACAGTACTCCTTTCCATACAGCCGTGAAACGGCGATAGCCAATCTGCCGATGCTCAAGCTTCGACTCTGATGATTTATATAATTCAGGTTTCATAAATACGCCTCCTTATCATCATTTCCCAGAAAATATATCAAACATGCCGCCTGCATCGCAGAGCGGCATGTTCAACGTTTATTTAACCCCACTTGGTTCGATGAGCTATCCAGAAATAGCTGAATCATTACCGGCTTCACGCGCATGGGTGTAAAGATCAGCATATACCCCTTCAGCATCGATCAACTTCTGATGTGAGCCTTCCTCGACAATCTCACCATTCTCCATAACGAGAATCCGATCTGCATGCATGACCGTAGAGAGACGATGCGCAATAACAATCGTTGTTCTTCCCTGAGAGACGGATTCCAGCGCCTGTTGTACCAATTGTTCGGTATGCGAATCCAGATTCGCGGTTGCTTCATCCAGGATAAGCACTCGGGGCTGAAAGACCACGATTCGGGCAAACGATATCAGTTGACGTTCTCCGGCGGATAGACCGCTTCCGCGTTCGGAAAGACGTGTATCATACCCTTGCGGTAAACGTGAAATCATCGCATGTGCTCCGACGAATCGGCAGGCCTGAATAGCCTGCTCCCTTGTAATATCCTCGCGGAACATTCGTACATTGTCAATGATGGAGCCCGAGAAGAGGAATGGTTCCTGCTGGATCAGACCAACGATCCGATGAAGATTGGCCTGCGGGAAATGACGAATGTCTATTCCATCAATTTCAATGCTGCCTTGATTCACATCATAGAAGCGATTGAGCAGGGAGATCAGTGTACTTTTGCCAGCTCCTGTAGTTCCTACAATGCCCACCATTTCACCCGGATAGAGATGCAGATTCATATGCTGAATCAGGGGGCGGTCTGTTCGATAGCCGAACGATACATCATTAAAATCAATCTGCCCCATCACGTTCCGTGGTTCAAGTGTGGAGGAAATCCCGGGTTTCGGGTCAGCGACTTCCGGACGGGTACTCAGAATGTTCCAGATTCGATCCATGGATACGGTTGTCGACTGAAATGTGTTCCACTGCATGGTGATCTGGTTAATCGGCTGGAAGAACTGACGGATGTAACTGATAAACGCATAGAGTACACCCACCTGCAATGATTCACCCAGCACGGCACGTCCTCCGAGCCAAACCATCATAACGAGCGCCGCATTGCCAAGGATATCAAATGTCCGGTTGAATATGACATTGGAACGAGCTTGTGTGATATTGGCCTTCAGGTGAAGTTGGTTCTGTTCCGTGAATCTTTTCTTCTGCTCTTCTTCCTGATGGAAGGCCTGGATCAAAAACATGCCGGATAGGTTCTCTGCCGTGAATGCAATCAAACGGGAGAGACGAGTTCGGGCATTCTGATAAGCCCTGCGTAGTTGGCTCCGGAATAATACGGCAACGATGGCGATCACAGGCAACACGATGAGGGAGTACCCTGCGAGTACCGGATCGAGCTGGAACATAAAGACGATAATGAGCACCAGCATCATGCCATCTCGGATGAGACTAAGCAGCACCTGGGTGAAGAAACTGCTGATCGTTTCCGTATCACTGGATACATTCGTCACCAGACTACCGATATGGAAGCGATCGAAGAAAGACATCGACATTTTGGAGATATGCTTGAACAGGTCTTTCCGGATGCGAGAGACGATATTCTGACCGACATGTTGCAGTAGATTGTTTTGTACATAGGTGAAAATAAAACTGATTACAGCCAGCCCCAAAAAGATAGCTGCCAACTGGATAAGAAAGCCTACACTGGTCTGGCCAATCGCCAGATGATCATCAATCGCGATCTTCACCAGATAAGGCTGAAGCAGATCGGCGGAAATACCCAGCAGCGAACAAAGAAAGATACCTGCAAAGGCCCATTTATGGGGTTGGGCGTAGGACATCATCGCTTTGAAGGAAGTACGCTTACTCTGGTCTGCGCCTGCATCGGAACCGGACCCATGCCCTGACGGTGCTTGTGCTCCCGCATCTGAACGAACTTCAGCGTTACGGTCAGTCATGATGTAATCCCTCCTCCTGCAAACGATAGGTTGCAGCATATAACCCCTTTGCGGCCATCAGCCCTGCATGTGTTCCCTGTTCAGCGATTCGGCCTTCATCCAGAACGATAATTTCGTCAGCATGACGGACCGCACTGATCCGGTGGGAGATGATCAGCGTTGTTTTGCCTTTGCCGATTTCACGCAGGCTGCGCAGAATGCCACTTTCGGTGACGGCATCCACAGCACTCATACTGTCATCCAGAATGAGCACTTGTGCTTTTTTGATCAAACCCCGGGCCAGACTGGTGCGCTGACGCTGACCGCCAGACAACGTGAGTCCACGTTCACCCAGCAGGGTATCGAACCGATCAGGGAACCGGATAATGTTCTCGTATATCATCGCTTGACGTGCACTGTGCTCTACGGTGTCCAGCGGAACCTCACGGTCGCTAAAAGCGATGTTGTCCCGAATGGTTGTACTGAACAGGAACCCATCCTGGGGTACATAGGCAATACGGGATCTCAGGCTTTCCAGCGACAGCTGCCGAATGTCGGTGCCGTTAATGCGGATCGTGCCTTCAGGCGGCTCATATGTACGCAGCAATAGTTTCACAAAGGTGCTTTTACCAGAACCTGTTTTGCCTACAATGCCCACGGTTCGTCCTGCCTGGATGTTCAGACTGATGTTTTTGAGCGCAGGGGATGAACTGCCGGGATAGGAGAAGGACAGATTCTCAATCGTAATGTCGTTCACGGCTTTAAGACTTGTTGCATTGGGAAGCTCGCGCACGTCAGGCACTTCTGTCAACAGATCATTTACCCGCTCCAATGACGCTCCAGAACGCTGCATGGTATTAATCACATTACCGATTTGTTGAAGGGGTCCCATGATGATCCGCAAATATAACGTCAATGCAACAAAACTTCCGAGTGTAATGGAATTCTGCATCGTCAAAATTCCGCCGACAAGCAGGGAGACAACCAGTGAAATGGCACCCAGCAGCGGCAGCAGGGCCTGAAATAGAGAGGACAGACGAACGAGCCGCAACTGCTTGCTTTTGATTGCATCTACTGTGATCCCAAATCGTTCACTGGCGCTGTCTTCAATGGCAAATGTTTTGGTTACACGAATACCACCGAGCTGTTCCTCTGCGGATTCCGTCATCGTTGCAAGAGCATCCTGCACATCACGAGAGCGCTTGCGAATTCGCGGACCGAAAAAAACGACCAGAAAGGGAATGGCCAGCAAAGGCACAATACTGATCAGAATAAGTCTCATCGGGATTCCGCTGAGCAGCATCATCACGATGCAGGATAATAATAGAAATGTTGCATTGGTCATCATGGTGACGCCGTTGGAGATGGCTTCACGTACAGAGGTGACATCATTCATGACGTAACTGAGCAGTTTCCCATTTCCCTGTTTGGAAAAATAGTACTCGCTCAGCTCCGAGAATTTGCCGAAAATACGCTCGCGTGTCATGAATTCGAAGCGGCGTCCAAGCTTCATGATCATGAATTGCCCGGTACCGAATAACAGATTATAAGCGATGGCTATAGCCAAAAGCGAAAGACTGTACCGGATGACCGTATTCATCTGAAGTGTGTTCTGCATGAGTTGATCCGTGAAGCTGCCCAGAATTCGGGGCAAGGACGCCTGACCCACATTGGAGGCAATAATCAGTAGTACAGCGAACAGATATACGGGCCAGTTGGCAATGACGTAGCCTCGTAGTAATCCTTTCTTGGACATAAGATTTGTTCTCCTTTGTTCAGGGTGAAAGTTGGTTTGGAATCGGAGTCAAGAAAAGGGCCGACACCTGATAATAGCGCGTCGTGCCCTCTTACTTTATGCGATCCGGTTTGCTGTTTATCCGTCATTCGATAGAATTCTCTATTCTTATTTTTGCGCTAATCGGCAAGGATGTCAACGAAGCAAGCAAGCATAATGGAAAGAAAGCAGATCAGCGCCCGTAGGGTAAGGGATATATGCAGTATTTCCGTCATTTATTCACCAGATGTCGATTTTACTGAAACATTTCAGGGGGGTCTCCCGTCTGTAGGATTGAAGAGGTCAAAAATTGGGTTTACTAAATATGGAGGTGCCAAGAAATGAAACATAAAAAAGGATTGGCTGCAACGCTTGCGCTCTGCGTGTCTTTGACGGCAGGAGGTGCATCGGTACTTGCATTTTCGGATGTAAAAGATGAAGGGCAAAAAACGATTGTGGACTCGTTACATTCCAAGGGTGTTGTTAACGGAGTAACGGCGGATCTATTTCGTCCGGATCTCGCGTTGTCCGAGCCACAGGGTGTTCAACTGATCGTGAACGCTTTTGGTCTGAAAAATGAATACGCTGCCGCTTCGGCACAAAATAAAATTAGTCCAACGACCTGGTACGCCGATGCAGTTCAGGCTGCAACACAGAATGGTCTGTCCATTCCAGTGGAGTTGAATCCACAGGCCAAAATGACGCGCGAGCAGTTTGCCATTTTGCTCCTTGAAGGGATTAATACAACCGGGGAATATCCGGTGATCATGCTGTATAATGATATTAAGGACGAAAATAAAATCGGTAAGGACGCCAAATCTGCGGTCCAGAACCTGCTGAACATGGACATCATTGAACTGGATAAGGATGGAAACTTCCGTCCAGATCAGTCGCTTACCCGTATGGAGGCTGCAAGCATGATCTTCAATGCACTTGAATTTGTAGATAAGCACGGCAATGGCGGATCGACAGAACCGACTCCAACGAATCCAGGCGAAGGCCAACAGGGGATTGTACCTACCGTGACATCAACCAAAGTGGATGACAAGACGGTAAAAGTCAAACTGACCGCGCAAATGCCTCATCCTGGTTATGGATTGAAGATTGAAGATGTGAAATTGGAGAAGGATGGACGTGCCATTGTGCTGTATTCCATTATCCAGCCTGACCCGGACATGATGTATCCAATGGTTATTACCGAAGTAACCGCAGAGACAGACATTCCAACAGGATACACTGCGGAAGCGCAGCCTTCTGGAAAATAAGCAAGCCCTGCCAGCGTGCTTCGATCTCCGATCGGAGCACGCTTTTTTTGATTTCTTTCTGAAACCGACGATCGTTATGAAGAAGCTTGCCTAGGGAGATCGCCTGTCTATCAGTGCGAATCTTTTGTAGTCGCCTGATATGTATTTTTGTTGTTAATTTATGTGACATTAAGGAGCGTTGTGTAGTTCAATAAATGGAATTGAGTTATATTAAGTGACATATATGTTGTCCTTTATAAGGTGTAAATTAATATCTATATAGGTGATAAAGTCGCTTCGTGTTAACGGAGCGGCTTTTTTTCTGGTCTGATTCGGAAATTATCATTCATTTCAGATCCCCATGTCATGTGCAAAATCAACATATATGACCGGATATACCCAGCGTTTATCTGCGTTTATGTGCATTGTAGTCAAGGATAAAAACGACATATTTACCGATCTGGGAAGAAACTCATAGAATAAAGCCAAGCCATTAGGGAGTTTGATGCAAGTGGTAAATATATGATAGATAATATTACATTTATGTGATTGAATTAAATCTATCCTTATTACTTTTTCTAAGCATCAAGAGAGAAAAGGTGCACCTCACCCATTACGAGAGCAGACCGAAAGACATTGTAAGGACCAATGCATGAGAAGGAGGTCGAAACACAGTAGCAATGAAGAGAAACTTCTATTACATTCAAGATGGCGATGTGCTAAGCATGCTAAGACCTTGCGACCTGTATGACCGATGTGAATCCAGAATGCGACCTGCATATGTGGAATACCTCTTTCCTAAACATATGTGGGTTTTGACTTTAAGGTCTGTTTCTCAACTTTCATTCAGATTTGACATCTCTCAAGTTCATGCGAAGCTACTCCAAACGACAACTTCAAGAAGGAAATGGGTCAAATTCCACATGTTTTACTTCTCCAAAATGACAATGACAAGCTGGAACCAAAAGCGTAAACCCTTGTTTTAACAGCACTTTCCGTGTTTTTAAGAGTGAAGATCGAAATAGCATATTTACGGATTCGGAAATGATTCATAAACTCAGTATGTAAGCGTTACCAAATTGAGAGGGAAGCAAGAGCCTCACATGATAGAAATGTGGTCCGGGACTCATTCCTTACATTTGAACAGGAGTGTTTCGCTCTTCTTACAAAACGGACGGATTTTCATTTAGAAAAGGAGGAAACAACTGATGCAGCCAGAAGGGAAGTCCGCCTTGTCGCAAAACCTATCGGTGCACACGATTCCGAACCGCAAGAAAAATAAATTAGGGAGAAGGATGATTCGAAACTGGGAGTTGTACCTGTTTATCGCGCCAGCATTTCTATACTTTCTGATTTTCCATTATGGGCCGATGTACGGCATACAAATCGCATTCAAAAACTTTATCCCAACGCTTGGCGTTACGGGAAGCCCGTGGGTTGGTTTCGATCATTTTATCCGCTTCTTTAATTCGTATTATTTCTGGGATTTGTTATGGAATACCCTCAGTATCAGCTTGTATGAGCTGGCTATAGGTTTTCCGCTGCCAATCATTCTGGCGTTAGCCTTCAATGAAGTAAAGGACTCCTTTTTCAAACGTACCGTTCAGACGGTCACGTATGCACCGCATTTTATTTCGGTCGTTGTCATGTCAGGTATGATTATCACCTTCTTGTCTCCTTCGTCAGGTATGATTGTCAATTTGGTGGAGGCTCTTGGATTTCAGGCACCTCAATTTCTGACAGACCCTGCGTGGTTCAAGACGGTGTACGTACTCTCGGGTGTCTGGCAGAGTGCAGGCTGGGGCACCATTATATACCTTGCAGCCCTCTCGGGTGTGGACCCGCAACTGCATGAAGCTGCCGTGGTGGATGGTGCGAGTCGGTTTAAACGGATTCTGCATATTAACATTCCAGCGATTATCCCTACGATCACCATTTTGTTAATTTTGAATATGGGCAGTATTCTTGGCGTCGGATTCGAGAAAATCTTGCTGCTGCAAAATCCGTTGAACATGGGTTCATCCGATGTCATCTCGACATTTGTCTATCGGTCCGGTCTGGTCGATGCACAGTACAGTTTCTCCACAGCTGTAGGATTGTTCAACTCGGTAGTTAATGCGATTCTGCTGATTACGGTGAACCAAATTGCACGTCGCACCAGTGAAAACAGTTTGTGGTAAAAGGAGGGGAAAACACATGTCAACCGCGGTTAAGGAAAGCAGAAGCGATAAAGTGTTCTTATGGTGCAACTACATCTATTTGACGATAGCGCTCGTCATTGTGCTTTACCCGCTGTTATACATCATTAGCGCCTCAATCAGTGATCCCAAATTTGTAAGCTCCGGTGAGATGTGGCTGCTACCCAAAGGAATTACGTTTGAAGGGTATGCCCGTGTATTTGAGAACACCAACATCTGGATTGGGTACAAAAATACGATCATCTATACCGTCGTAGGTACACTCGTCAACCTGATGGTCACTCTTCCGGCAGCCTACGCGCTCAGCCGCTCTGATTTTGTGGGACGTGGATTCTTCATGGCGATGTTTATGGTAACGATGTTTTTCAGCGGAGGGCTTGTCCCGAGCTACCTGCTGATTAAGGATCTTGGTATGGTGAACAGCATGTGGGCTCTTATTCTTCCAGGAGCTGCATCCATCTGGAATATTATCGTATGCCGTACGTTTTTCCAATCGACCATTCCCAAGGAGCTGCAGGAAGCGGCCCATATCGACGGATGTACCAACACCCGGTTGTTCATCCGAATTGTGCTTCCGCTCTCCATGCCGATCATTGCAGTGATGGCGCTCTTTTACGGAGTCGGACACTGGAACAGCTATTTCAGTGCCATGATCTACTTGAATGATTCCTCGAAGTATCCACTGCAGCTCTTTCTGCGCCAGATTCTGGTACTTCAGGAGATGGCAGCGCAGGGCGGGGGAGCTATCGATACCTCTTCAGCAACGGCGATGAATTCCAAAGCGGAAATTGCTGCGCTGGTCAAATATGCCGTCATTATTGTTTCAACCTTACCTGTAATTGCGATTTATCCATTTCTTCAGCGTTACTTTGTGCAGGGTGTTATGATCGGTTCCGTCAAGGGATGATCTTAAACCATAATCCACACTAAAAAAGGGGAGTTGTCGTCATGAAAAAGCTTCGCAAGGCTTCATCCATTGTACTCTGCCTTACCCTATCCGCAGCATTGCTTGCAGCTTGTGGTTCCAATGAAGATGGAGGTTCTGTGACTTCAAATGTCGAAGGGGTCAAAAAAGAAGGATTCCCGATTGTGGACAAACCACTTACGTTAAAGGTCATGTCCCAGGATGCGGGCGTTGCCGACTGGAATACGATGCCAGTCCTGCAAGAGATGGAGAAATTGTCAGGCATCAAGCTGGAGTACCAGCTTTCGCCGATCGACAGCTTTGAAACAAAGAAGAACCTGGTATTCGCAAGCGGCGATTTACCGGATATGTTCTATGCTGCGGATCTCAAGCCAGCTGAGCAGGTTACTTATGGAACTCAAGGCATTCTGATCCCGCTGGAAAAATACATTGATGAGGGCTATGCCCCGAATATTAAGAAAATTCTCGACGAAAATCCGGATGTTCGCAAATCATTTACAACGCCTGACGGACATATGTATGCACTGCCATTTATCGATACGGCTGCCGTGTGGTACAGAGGCCCGATGTGGTATAACGGGGAATTCCTAAAAGCACTTAATGTAGAGGAACCTAAGACTACGGAGGAATTATATACGTACCTGAAGCGTGTTAAGGAAGAAGACCCTAACGGCAACGGACAACAAGACGAAATTCCGCTTACTTCTGTAAAACTGGACGATCTTCGTATGTACTTCTTCGGATTCTGGGGAATGTACAACGAAGGAATCTACGCGGATAAGGACGGAAAAGTTCACTATCCTTATCAAGAAGAAGGCTACAAAGGTTATCTGACGTTCATGAACCGCTTGTGGAAAGAAGATTTGCTGGATCATGAGACCTTCTCCCAAACAGGCGATCAGAAAAAAGCAAAAGGCGAAAGCAACAAGCTTGCGCTGTTCAATGACTACCATCCATACTTCACACTTGGCGGTGAGCCTAGCACAAAACATCCGCTGATGACACCAGTGAAGAGTGAGATCGCGGACTCACCTGTATACGGTAAACACCCGGGCATATCGGCACGTGGTACCTTTGCTATTACTAGCAGCAACCCGTCTCCTGAGGCAACTATGCGTTGGATCGATTATATGTACAGCTATGATGGGGCGACCCTGTTCAATCAAGGTCCTGAAGGTCTGCTGTGGAAATTCAAAGACAAGGAAAATCTCATAAAAGAGTGGCTGCCTGTTCCTGGCGGCGGGGATCGTGAGGAATATCGCGGTAAAATCACGCCGAACTATGGCATTTTGACACCGGGTATTAATGATCCGGATATAGCGAAAGGTCTTCGTACCGAATTTGATGAATGGCTTGACCAGCAGAATCAAGAGAAGTTGGTACCTATCGGAAAATCACCATTCCCTAACGTTTATTTAACAAATGAAGAGCAAAGCGAAGCGACCGCTTTATTATCTGATCTGGATACGTACGTCAAGCAGATGGAAGCGAAGTTCGTAACTGGCCAGGAGCCGCTTGAGAACTGGGATAAGTATATTGCGCAGATCAAAAAAATGGGCAGCGACCGTATCGTTGAACTGTATCAAGGTGCCTACGATCGCTGGAACACAGGCCAATAAGAACAAGGACTCCAGAAAGAGGTGTGAACAAGGATGCAGAAATGGTTTGAAGAGGCCAAGCTGGGAATATTCATCCACTATGGCATCTATGCTGTGGATGGGGTTTCGGAATCGTGGTCCTTCTATAATGGAAGGATCTCCTACGAAGAGTACATGAAGCAGCTGGATGGCTTTACGGCATCGAAGTTTAATGCGGAGAAGTGGGCGGACTTGATTGAGAAATCGGGAGCTCGATACGCCGTGCTGACAACGAAGCATCATGATGGTGTTGCTCTGTGGGATACGCAGTATAGTGACCTCAATGTCGTTAAGCAGACACCAGCGAATCGGGATCTCGTGAGGGAATATGCGGAAGCAATTCGGGAGAAGGGCATACATCTAGGGATGTACTTTTCGCTGATTGATTGGTCGCACCCGGATTATCCTAGCGTGTTTGAAGGTGGAAAGGTACCGGTGGATCTCGGCGGTGTCAATCGGCATTCAAGCCCTGTGGATGGTGTTCAGGATCAGGAGAAATGGAAGAAATTCCTTGAGTTCAATAACCACCAGCTGCAAGAGATCATGACGAATTACGGTAAGGTGGATCTGCTGTGGTTCGATGGGGACTGGGAGCGAAGTGCCGAGCAGTGGAATCTGCCGGAGTTCAAGCATTACCTGCAATCTTTTAACCCGGATGTCATTATCAACTCCCGCCTTCAAGGTTATGGGGACTATAAGACGCCGGAGCAAGGCATTCCGATTACAAGACCGGAGGGACCATGGGAGTTCTGCACCACGATCAACACATCATGGGGCTATGTGCCAACAGACCATAAATACAAATCGTTAAATCAGATCATTCGGATGTTCTGTGATTGTATTTCAATGGGGGGCAACATGCTGCTGGATATCGGTCCGCGCGAGGATGGCACTATCGATAAGAGGCAGGAGGATATTCTGCTTGGACTGGGAGCTTGGATCCGAACCCATGAAGAGGCCGTCTTCGGAACGGGCGAAGGTATTATGCCTCGATATTATCTGGGGGGAAGTACCGTATCCGAGGACAGAAAGACATTGTATCTGTTTGTTTATGACGATCCAAAAGAGAATGTATGCATCAAGGGACTATGCAATAAGATCAAGAAGATTACTGTGCTGCATTCGGGCAAAGAACTTAATCATGAGATTCATGGGGGCGTGCCTTGGTTCAATATCCCGGGGACAACGTGGATCAAAATGACCCCGGAGGACACACATGAGCAGGTGACGGTTCTTAAGCTCGAATTCGACGAGGAACTGGAAATGTACGGCGGTTCAGGAGCCGTTGTTACTCATAACTAACATTACGGGAGGGCATGCACCTATAGATGCATGCCCTCCCTCATGAAGTGGAGAGAGAGCGATATGAACCAAAGTGGAGTACCTGAGCCAAAGATTGAGTATGCTCCCAAACATTATATATGCAAGCGTGCGAAGGAACCGCTGGTTCTGGATGGCTGCGTAGATAAGGCATTCTGGGATGCCGCTGATTGGACGGATGATTTCGTTGATATCGAAGGGGATCTTCGTCCGAAGCCCGGGAAACAGACACGGGTAAAAATGCTGTGGGATGACGACTATTTCTACTTTGCTGCCGAACTGATTGAAGATCAGATATGGGCTACGTTGACCGAGCGAGATTCTGTTATTTTCTATGACAATGATTTTGAGATTTTTATCGATCCCGACGGGGATACCCATCAATATTATGAGTTCGAGATCAATGCGCTGAATACGGTATGGGACCTGTTATTGGTGAAGCCATATCGGGATGGTGGACCTCCGGTCAACGGTTGGGATATCAGCGGTCTCAAGACGGCCGTACATATCGATGGGGAGCTGAACACACCTGGCTCCGATAACATGAAATGGAGCGTCGAGGTCGCGATTCCCTGGACCAGCCTAAAGGAATGTGCCGAAGGCAACCGTCCTCCTGCACCGGGCGAGTTCTGGCGTGTCAACTTCTCGCGGGTGGAATGGCAGACTGAGGTGCAGGATGGTGAATACCGCAAGGTGCTGAATCCGGATACAGGCAAACCTTATCCGGAGGACAACTGGGTCTGGTCGCCCATGGGTATTATCAACATGCATTATCCGGAGCTATGGGGATATGTCGTATTTTCGGATGACGGAATGGATCAGTCCTTTGAGCTGCCAGAAGATGAACGAATCAAATGGGAGCTTCGCAGACTCTATTACCGTGAACGTAATTATTTTGAAGCCCATGGTGAATTTACACAAGATGTGAAGCAACTTATGGGTGAGGAATCATTGATTTGTCAGCCTGTAATTGAAACGACCCGTAGCCTATTCCAGATTAGTACGCCTTCCTCGGACGGCACCACCTTAATCTGTATTCGGGAAGACGGAAAGCTGTGGAAGGAGTGAGCTAGCGATGACCAGCCAAACCTTAGTGTTCTCGATGGATGCACAGTCCTTGGAGCGGATCGAGCAGAAGTTCCAGGAGAAGTTAAACTTTGCGGATGCCCGCAAAGATAAGCTGTTTCATGTGTTTCAGCAGCCATTAACTGAAGAAGAGGCATGGGCTTTGAAATATGTGTATGCCTACATGCCAGTGAACGACCTGGCTGATTATGATGGGGAACTGTTCCTCAGTCATGTGCGTCGGGCACTGGACATTCGCAAGCGTGTGCCTTGGGGGGAGCGCGTACCAGATCATCTGTTTCTGCATTTTGTGCTTCCCTATCGAATCAATACAGAGAATATTGAAGATTTCCGTGGCATTATCTTTGACGAGTTGGCCGACCGGACAGCGAAGTTATCTATGGCGGATGCCATTCTGGAGACCAATTACTGGTGTCATGAAAAAGCGACTTATATTGGCAGTGATCTGCGAACGATATCGCCGCTGACGATGATTCGGAATGCCCGCGGCCGTTGTGGAGAAGAATCCACGCTGGCGGTAGCCGCTCTTCGTAGCATCGGCATACCTGCCCGTCAGGTCTACACACCACGCTGGGCTCACTGTGACAGCAATCATGCTTGGGTAGAAGCCTGGGCGGACGGCCAGTGGTATTACATTGGGGCATGCGAGCCGGAAGCCGGATTGAATCAAGGGTGGTTCAGTCCACCAGCCCGCAGGGCCATGCTGATTAATACGAGAATATTTGCCGACTATCCGGGACCGGAGGATATAACACTCTCCGAGAAGGGATATACGGAGATCAATTTACTGGAGAACTATGCGCCAGCGCATACCATCTGCGTGAAGGTGATAAATGAGCAGGGTGCGCCCGTGCCTGAAGCGAGTGTCCGCTTTGAGGTATACAATAGTGCTGAATTTTATCCCATCGCCGAAATCAAGACTGACGCACAAGGAGAAGCTTCCTTTAAGACAGGCCATGGCGACCTAGTGATTCGTGCGGTTAGTGGTGGCAAGTGGGGTGAAATTCTATTCAAAGCTCAGGACGGCGCTCATGTTGAGCTTGTGTTGAATTCGTTAGAGCAGCCATCAGGGATCGTGGATTTTGATATGGTTCCTCCTCCAGAAGGGGAGGGGGAAGTAGTGACTGCGTTACCGGAAGAGAAGATCCTTGATCACAACCGCCGCCTGGAGGAAGGCACGAAGATTCGGAGTGGATATGAGGATACATTCCTGAGTGAGGAAGAGGCCTTTGCATTGGCTCGTTCGGCTGGACTGCCTCCGGAGCGGGTATGGGATATTCTACAGAAAGCACGGGGCAACAGCCGCGAAATCGCTGCTTTCCTAGAGGAATGTTCCGGTGAATTTGGTGAGTGGCCACTACAGTTGCTGGAGTCGATGAACGAAAAAGATTTGATCGATACTTTCCGGCTGACACTGGACGATCATCTTATAGGTGCACTTTCGCAGCGTGGACAATGGGCAGAAGAGACTTTTGTGAAGTACATCCTGTGCCCAAGAGTCTCCTATGAAATGGTGGTGCCTTATCGATCCGTATTCCAGAATGCTTATTCCGAGGAAGAAGCAGCGGCGTTCAGGGAAGATCCTTCGATGCTTGCATGCAATCTGGAACAGAGCTATTCGTATTATGAGGATCTCCCTAACCTGAAAGGCAAGGGAAACCCTGTAGGCACGTACAGCCTAATGAAGGGAGATCCACAGTCGCTCGATATTCTGTTTGTCGCTGTGTGCCGCAGTTTGGGCATTCCGGCCCGATTGCATCCGAGCGAGCAGAAACCGCAGTATCTTAGTGACAAAGGCTGGGAGGATGCGGTGTTCAGTCTCATCTCTTCTCGAAATCAGGAGAGCTCAAGCTGGGGAATGCTGCAACTTCTCAAGGATTCAGAGGCTCGGGAGGATGCGCCGTCAGCATCCTATGCGGAGAATTTCTCGTTGTCACGTCTGGAGGACGGCGTGTACAAAACGCTGATTTATCCATATGGTCACACCGATATCTATAACGATCCATTTGAGGTTGAACCGGGAGCTTATCGCTTAACAACCGGCATCCGTCTGAAAGAAGGAACGGTAAGAGTCCGCTTCATTTACTGCACCGTTCGCGCTGGAGACACCACAGAGGTGGTACTTACTTATCGCGAGACGGAGGTAGACATCCCTGTGCTGGGTAAACTGGCAACCGGCAATGAGCTGACTCGTCTGGATGGTTCAGAGGTGGTACTGAAGGATCTTCTGGGATCAGAGGGGACCATTGCTGCGTGGATTGAACCAGAACGGGAACCGACCAAACATCTAATTCGTGAGCTGTGTGAGCTGGCTGAGCCGCTGGATAAGCTGGGCGTGCCAATCGTGCTGGTGATCGGAGATACAGAATGGAACGCCTTCTTTGACTCTGGGGCTTATCCGAAGCTGCCGGTACGTACGATTTTTGTACGGGATTCAAGCTATGCGTCCTTGTCCGGTTTCATTTCGAAACCTGCCGCTCACGAAGCGGGCTATCCGCATCTGTTCGTGCTGGATAATCAGGATCAAATCCGATATTCGGCCTCCGGGTACAAGATTGGTACAGGCAAGGAAGCTCTGCAGATTGCTGCTGCGATATCTCAATCATTGAATGGATTGGAGTGAAGAGGATGACGAAATATATTGCTGCTGGTTATGTCGTCGATTCTGTTCTTCCCGACATAACGGATGAGGATCTGTTGAAGTTAACACATCTGAATGTAGCCTTTGGACATGTCAAGAATGATGAAATCACCACCGAGCATTTAAAAAATGGAGAGGTTGTCCGTAATATTAAGCAGAAGTATCCAAATCTAACGGTACTGCTGTCCGTAGGCGGATGGAGCGCTGGTGGTTTCTCTGAAGCCGCCTCAACCCAGGCGGGGAGGGACAGCATGGCCGCATCAGCGGTTAGGGTGCTGGAGGAATTCCCTTTTGACGGGATCGATCTGGACTGGGAGTATCCTTCTTACGGTGAAGCCGGTATTGCATCCAGTCCTGATGACAAACGGAATTTCACCTTACTTCTCAAAACGATTCGGGAAAGGCTGGATGCCAAGGGCTCCGAGGATGGCCGTCATTATCTGCTCACCATTGCGGCAGGGGCTGATCAATACTACGTAGACGGTACAGAGATGGCGGAGGTGCAGCAGTACCTGGACTTTGTGCAGTTGATGACCTATGATATGCGCGGCGGTTTTCAGGTTCTGACCGGACATCATACGAATCTGTATACACCAACCGGAGATCTGTTCCGAATTAGTACAGATGCTTCCGTAAATCTGTTCATCCGCGCCGGCGTACCGAAGGAGAAGATCGTTATCGGAGCTGCGTTCTACTCCCGGATCTGGACTGAGGTTCCTGACCGAAACCACGGTCTTCACCAAATGGCCGGTAGTACAGGCGGCTACGGTCCGGCATTTGCCGAACTGGAAGCGAAGTATATCAACAAGAATGGTTATATCCGTTATTGGGATGAGGAAGCCTGTGCACCGTTTCTCTTTAATGGGTCGAGCCTAATATCTTATGATGATGAAGAATCGATTCAGTGCAAATGCGATTACGTGAAGGATCAGGGCCTGGCCGGGATCATGTTCTGGGAATACGGCTGTGATCCGACCCATCGTCTGCTGGGTGCAATACATCAAGGGCTTCAAGATGTTCCGGTAGGGAAATAGAAGAAGAGAGTCGGATGCGAAGGATCGACTTGTCTATATGAGCCAAAAACATACAAAACCTCCCCTAACCAAAAGGTTCGGGGAGGTTTCTATTTATTTTACGAATCCATCCATTATCCAAGACATTCTTCGTCGTCATCTTCCGGGGAATCGGCGGAGTCGTTTGGACGGTGCATTTTGCGGTACTGCCCTGGGGTATAACCCGTCTCTTTCTTAAATTTGCGGATGAAGTTCGGTGTGTCCAGATAACCTACGCGAGTGATGATATCTTTTAACGGGTCGGTAGTATGCAGCAGCAGTCGGATGACCTCATCCATCCGTTTCTGCCAGATATATTGGGTAAAGTTCATGCCGATCTTCTCTTTGAAGGAACGGCTGAAATACGATGAAGAGATTGTGAATTTCGATGAAATCGTACCCAGGCTGAGGTCATAATCGGAGAAATTGGCATCAATATAAGCAACGATTTCATCCATCAGGGAGCTTTCTTCCGTCTCGCTCTTCGCCTCGACATGAGCGCAGATCTCTGCGGCAAGACCTGTCAGTTTTTTCTCCAAATCCTCCAACGAGTCGTAGGAAGTGATCCTTGGAAGTTGATTAACCACGTGATGAATGCCAAGCTCCGAGGCCGTTTTGAGCATCGTATTCAGAATATCGAAGCAGATGCAGCGCAGCAGCGGTACAGACGGCATTTCGGATTTCAGGGTATTCAACGCAGTTGATACCATCTGAACCGCCACATCGTAACTGCCCTGTTTCAAGCTCTGAATCAGTTTCAGCAGCACATCCTTAGGGACCCAGAAGGAAGAATCCTGTTCACTAGAGCCGGAAAGGGCGTTGAAGAAGGTGCTGCTACCTTGTCCGTGCAGCATGGACGCTTCCAGCGCGGTTGATGCCTCAATATAGGATTGGTTCAGCTGCAATGGAGAACTATAGCTGTTGCCGATCCCGATCGCAGGAGCGACTCCAACGTGATCTGCCACCATCGATTGTAGTGATTCAACAATAGACTCCATACGAGCATTCAAGCTGGATTCATGCCCGACCTCGGCATCAAATCCGACGATAAGGGCCACTTGGTCTGGCTGTGGAAGCTCCACGCCATAAGCATAAGCAGACAACTCCGGCAGTTCCATATCGTTGATCAGCTGCATAACAGTACGCTGTTCGGGATGATCTCCGCTGGGAAGATCGTGCATTTCCAATCCCAAGGTCATGACAAAATAATGGGATCGGTTAAAGCGTATGCCGAGATTATCCGTAAACTCAGAGGGGAGCTCTCCGGTATGACCATGCTTCAGTAACATAAGCAGAATATGATTACGAGCGTAGGGCTCCTGAAGGTCCACACGCTGGCTGTAATCATGCAGCGTTTTCTTGATCCATTCCAACTCGTTGCTGGTTGTCGAAGGTTCAGGATTATTTTTTAAACGGATAAACTCCATCAAGTCTGAAATCGGATGGTATTGTCTTCGGGCCAACAAAATGGCGAGGAAGGTGCCCATCACCACCACGAAGGAGAAAACAAGAACAACAAAGGTACGAATATGGACAATTCGGCTGAAAAATTGATTGCTTGGCATAGCGGTTACATAAGTCCAGCCCGCGTCTGATTTGACGGATACAACCGAATGCGGTTCTTGATTTAAGGAGAGGCTGTGTGTTCCCGGCTCAAGTTCAAACAGAGCTTTGACTTCCTGTTCGGTAATGGTTTCCCCCTTATAATTGGCGGCCAGCACCTGCCCATAATTATCGAAAATATAAGTCATCCCATGGTAGTCGCTGAGAATGGAATCAATCAATCCGGTCAGATTGGACTCATGAATCAGGTACATGACAGTGCCGTGGGCGGGCGTATTGTTAGGTGCAATCGGTACAAGGTAGGCCAGCATGGAATTGGGTACTTTGGTTCCTTGAACGACTTGTTCGGCTGGTCGTATCGTGGGGAACTGAACCTTATTCAAATCCCGAATCATGTCCGTTTTGTTCCATGTATTAAATTTGTAGCGGCCCGTGAATACATCCAGGTTCTCAGAGCCCTGAGACGAGTAGATGCTATCATCTCCGCGGAAGAACAGAAATAGCTCATCGATAATGGAACTGGTGGCTTTGTATTTGACCAAGGCAGCAATTGATTCCCGGCTATAGTAGGGATGGTGAGTCCAATAACGGGTTAGCTGCTCATCGTAGGCGATACGAAATGCGATGTCCTGCAATTCCTTCATGCGGTCATCAATGACCGTTTTTGCTTGGGTCAACTGATTGACATTAGTCTGTTCAATCTCTGAACGGAGCGTGTCCACAGCATTGTGATAAATAATGATGGTTAATATAACAAGAGGGATAAGGAAAATGGAGATATAGGATAGTGTGTACTTAAGCAGAAGCTTGGACTTGAAGTGATTCCATTTCATATCTGCAACCTCCCGTTTTTCTTTAGAGCTGCAGCGATAGCGCTCTCACAAAGACAGTGAAGTATTACCATGATGCCGAGCTGCTGGGTGTTCCTACTAAAAATATTAGGAGAACTTCTCTAATAAATCAATGAATCTTTTCTAAGTTTCAGAGCAAACAGGAAGAAAGTCACATGAAAGAAGAGGAACTCGGTGAGAATAACAGGTGTAAAGCTATGGAAGGGCTTTTTTTATGAGAGGTTCATTTGCTTCAATACATGAGGAATTATATGGATCCAAGGATCGGCAAACCTTGATTTTTCGGCCATGGAGTAGCATGATATAGACATTCATCCCAACATGAACCATAGTGGGCGAATTGTTGAGCAACGCCTATTTGAATTAGTTTAAAGCCAAATTTCTTATGAATGTGGGTTTAACGATAGCAATTGTCTTACCCGGCAGTTCACAAAGGTGTATGGCACGTCTCCCAAAACGTACAGGCAATCTCTATAATATTCCGTTGCGGTGTGATGAACGAAAGAAGGAGGGGTGAGTGTGAGAGAAACTTGTGTTCCAACTGGCGTGGCACTAAAAGAGACCGGCTTTGGATATACGCTGTCCCTGGTAAACGGTAAATATAAAATGGTTATTCTGTATTGGCTATCTGAAAACAAGGTGATGCGACATAATGAACTGAAGCGAAGTATTGGTACCATTTCCCACAAAACATTGAGCGTCATGCTTAAGGAGCTGGAGGAACATGATCTGATTCTACGCAGAGAATATCCCCAAATTCCGCCCAAAGTTGAATATTCATTATCGGAACGGGGACAATCATTGATGCCGCTGTTAGATATGATGTGTGATTGGGGAGAAGCCAATATGGTGTCTACCCCGGGGTTAATGCAACGCTAACGGTCAGGTTGTGAGATTAAAAAAGCAAAAAGCAGTATCTCCTAAATAATCGGAGATACTGCTTTTTTGATCTGCTTGGAGTAAGTATTATAGGTTATCCATGAAACGTAAGTAGTTTTGTGCGCTTTGTTCCAATTCATTTGCCGCAGGCTCGTGTTCTGCCCCATAGAAGGCAAAGAATGGTCGATAATCGGCATCGCAGTAAAGGAAGGTCGTCTCAAAAGGAGATAACAGTTGTCCGAGGGTATAGCGATATTTGCCCTCTTCCGTGTAATCCGCCTCTTTGATTCCTGCAGATACGGCCAAGGCGACTTTGCGTTGCTGCAATTTGTCGCCCTTGGAGCCATAAGCCCAGCCATACGTAAAAACTTCATCCAGCCATTGTTTAAGGAGAGGTGGGCTGCTGAACCAATAGAACGGAAATTGCAAAACAAGATGGTCATGACCTTCAATGAGCTGCTGTTCTTGCTGCACATCAATACGTCCATCAGGGTAAACTTTATATAGTTCATGTATCGTATATTTTTCCGGATATTGTTGGAGTTCTTCTATCCATCGTTTGTTGATGACCGACGTTTCCAGGTTGGGATGTGCTACGATGACAAGTGTTTTCAAAATGAATTCTTCCTCCCTAAGCTATAATGTTTCTTGAGTATAAAGGGAGTATTGCCGAGATGTAAGTACGCACTTTTAGTACATGTACTTACCTCAAGGTAAGCACCCTTCCTGAAGAACATCTTGGCGAGATTGGGTGAAAGAAATGAATATAGCCGTCAGTTTCTCAACTGACGGCTGTTTTAATGCTTTGTTTTATGATGACAATGTCTATTCGTTGATCTATTCCTCTTGCACATTATAGAGCACACGCGCAAGCAGGTTCTGGCCGTAATTGCCGAAATTTTTACCAAAGATCGTCAATCCCCGTTTGTTCACTGGTCCGTTCGTTACAGCGATTCGAAAGTGGATATCGCTTTTGTAATCCAGGCCAATCTGGTCCAGAGTAACATCGGAGATGCGGCATCCATCAATATAGCTGCCCTCTTGGGTGATACGGATCAGTTTCAGCATCCCGTATTGATTCAGATGCGGCGGCCACCAGTCCGGATTGAACGTACCCCGGGTATTGCCAAAATCTCCTGGGCTCGTCCAACAGCCAATCTCGATGCCGTTAACGTAGAAATAAATATCCGAAGGGTAGTTATCGCAAAAACCTGGTGCTTCTGAACCCAATTCCATGGACAACTGGATTTCGCTGAACGTCTGGTTAGGCTTAAGGTAGTTGGGAATTCGATATTCCAGATAACCTTCGGCCAGCCAAATCATCTCCGCATCAATACGGAGCGGATCAGCAAAGTAACGCGGGTCATCGAACTCACCCACGATGCTGTCTCGGGTGGCGAGACCACATGTAGGAGCTGCCTGATAATCGCTATAATGACCTACCTGAATTTCAACCTCGTATCGGTTAAAAATCTCCTGTGAACGCAGGTCTACCATTAGTTTTTCCTCATTGAGATAACAAATCTTCTGAATTCCATGTTTGCCAACCGCAGTATTGATCTCAATCAGACCGCTTTCTTCCAATTTTTTAATATGCATTGTAATGGCGCCATTGCTGAGCCCCAGTTTGGTTGCGAGATCATTGAGGTTAAGACTCTGGTTCTTGGCAAGCAACTCAATAATCTGGATTCGGATTTCCGAACTGAGTGCCTTGAAAATATTAACGCCAGACATCAGATCTTTAATATAAATCATAGGTGGTTTTCCTTTCCACGTTCTGAACAAAGCCTTTCTGATCCAGGCTTCTGCACATTTATATGGTTTGTTTTAGATAATTATAAATGATTACCCGAAGGAAGGGAAGGGCGGAGAAAAGGAAGCCAAATCCCTTGTATACATAGCATAAATGAGCGAATTATTCATAAATTGATGAATATTCACTTTAGAAAATAACTTAAATCATTTCATATATATTTGAAATATACCATTGAAATGTGATGTAACCGCTTTTATAATCCTAGTATACCTAAATTGATTTAATACTTCATGAACCAAATTAACTATTTGATCAGGAGAGGTGGATTCGATTTGGAAAAGTTTAAAGGAATGACAGGATTCAGGAAGAAACGTTGGGCATTACCTGCACTACTCGTACTTGTTTTGCTATTGGCGGGTCAGTCCCGGGCATTCGCGGCATTTTGGAATCTGAGCGGAGATATTGCCGTCCACGATCCATCCATCATCAAAGAAGGAAACTCATGGTATACCTTCTCAACAGGTCCTGGCATTCAGGTACTGAAATCGGATAATGGGTCCTCATGGTATCGCGTTCCGCAGATTTTTCTGAGCAAGCCATCCTGGTGGGCCTCTGCCGTTCCGGGACAGAGCGGTCTGGATGTATGGGCACCTGACGTTGAGCAGTACAATGGAAAAGTGTGGCTGTATTATTCCATCTCTACCTTTGGCTCCAACAGATCTGCGATCGGCCTTGCGTCTGCAACCAGCATTGGAGCAGGTCAGTGGAAGGATGAGGGATTAGTACTTCAAACCACAACGGCCAACAATTATAACGCTATTGATCCGAATCTGGTCATCGATGCTTCAGGCAACCCGTGGCTAGCTTTCGGTTCTTTCTGGAGCGGTCTGAAGATTGTGAAACTCGACAAAAACACAATGAAACCGACCGGAAGCATATCCTCCATTGCGGCGCGTCCGAATAATGGTGGTGCCATTGAAGCTCCAAGTATTGTGTACCGGAATGGCTATTATTACTTGTTTGCCTCCATTGATTCTTGCTGCCAGGGCGTAAATAGCACGTACAAAATGGTCTATGGACGTTCAACGAGTATTACAGGTTCGTATGTGGACAAAAACGGTGTAAGCATGTTGAATGGCGGAGGAACCATATTGGATTCGGGGAACGTCAAGTGGAAGGGACCCGGCGGCCAGGATGTGTATAACGGTAATGTGATTGCGCGCCACGCCTATGATGCTGATGATAATGGCAATCCGAAATTGCTAATTAACGACCTGCTGTGGGATTCCAGCGGATGGCCAACTTACTAGTTTATTTTAAATAAATATAAAATGTTTTAATAAAGTATTGACTAAAGTGATCTGGATTTGATAAATTTAACAACAGAAATCTTATTTTACTGAATTGAATACGGTTACAAATCCAGATCAGGAGGGGTTCCGATGGTAAAGAAAAAGAGTTTAGTCACACTTATGCTTCTAATGCTGGTAAGTGCACTTGTGTTTTCAGGTTGCGGAGGAAGCAGCGGATCAAGCGGGGACAAGGAATTGACATTTATGTTCCGGGGCGGCACGGATGAACAGAAGGCATATCAAGCCGTTGTTAAGAAATTCGAAGAAGAGCATCCAGGTGTCAAAGTTAAAATTATCGTAACAGCTGCGGATCAATACGCAACCAAATTGAGAGCTGCCATTACAGGCAACAGCTTGCCGGACGTGTTCTATTTTAACCCTGGCGATATAAAAGCCTATGTGAACAGCAATGTGTTGATGAATCTGACACCTTACGTTGAAAATAATGCGGATGTAGATCTGAATAACATCTGGAAATATGGTTTGGACTTGTATCGTTATGATGGCAAAATGGCAGGTCAGGGCGATATCTACGGCATGCCGAAAGATCTGGGTCCGTTTGCACTCGGTTATAACAAGACATTATTTGAAAAAGAGGGCATCCCATTCCCTGATAAGGACAGGCCTTACACATGGGAAGAATTCATCAAGGTCAACCAACAAGCGACCAAGGATACGAATGGAGACGGTAAACCGGACGTATTTGGTACAGGCTTCAACGTACAATGGGCGCTGCAGTCCTTCGTATGGAGCAATGGTGCAGACTGGTTGGATGATAGCAAAACAAAGGTAACCATTGATGATCCGAAATTCGCGGAAGCACTGCAGTTCTTTGCGGACATGCAAAATAAATACAAAATCACGCCTTCCATTGAGGAAGCGCAAACATTGGATACGTATCAACGCTGGATGAAAGGGGAAATGGCTTTCTTCCCAGTAGGTCCTTGGGATATGAGTACATTCGAGAAACTGCCTTTCGAATATGATTTGCTGCCTTTCCCTGCGGGCTCTACGGGAAAATCCGCAACGTGGATTGGTTCCTTGGGTATCGGTGTATCGGCCAAAACGAAACATCCGGAAGAAGCCGCAGCATTGGTGAATTACCTCACAGCTTCCAAAGAAGGCATGCAGCATTTGGTTGATGCCAAAGTGCAAATTCCGAATCTGCTCGATATGGCTGACGAATGGGCCAAAGATACTTCAACGAAACCAGCCAATAAACAGGAATTCATTGATATCGTAGAAGATTATGGCCGTTCTCTTCCAGGGAACTACACGTACAATGCGGAATGGTATGACCTGTTCTTCACTGACATTCAGCCGGTATTGGATGGAAAGATTACAGCCGCAGACTATGTGAAGCAACAGCAGCCGAAAATGCAAAAGCTGTTGGATAAAGCGGTAGAACAAGAGAAGAAATCTCAGAAATAAGCATTTTGCAACATGCTGAAATAATGTGACTGAAAAGATTGAAGGGTAGGTTCTAGAGAGAAGTAGCCTACGCCAAATGGATAGAGTAGTAGATTCCGTGTTCAAAAAAGGCGGTGCCAGCAGCCTGCTATCACGCTGCTGGCATCATTTTGGATTCCATACGGGCATGTTGCATGAATTGATCAAGAAAGCAGGCATCCATCGATTCATGCAACATGCTGATATTAGAAACAGGGGTGAGCGCAGTGATTACAAAATCTAGTTTGTATCGCAAAGAGAGGCTGTACGGATATTTGTTTATTTTGCCTCCGGTTCTTGGTTTGCTGATCTTTGTCCTGTTCCCTTTCCTTTATTCCTTATACGGTTCGTTTACGGATTGGGATGGATTGGGACAGATGAACTTTATCGGTTTAGCCAATTTTAAGGATTTGCTCACGGATGATCTGTTTTACAAAGCCATGTTCAACACCTTTTATCTGATGCTGGGTATCCCGATTGGTTTGTTGCTTGCATTACTGCTGGCGATGGGTCTGAATCGTAAAATTCCCGGCACAACGACGTTCCGTGTGATCTATTATATTCCGGTCATTTCTTCCCTCGCAGCGGTGTCCATCATGTGGAACTGGGCGTACAACGGGGATTACGGATTAGTGAACCAATTCCTTGATCTATTCGGTATTGAAGGTCCTAACTGGCTCGCCAACAAAGACACAGTTAAACCGGCCCTGATTATTATGACGGTGTGGAAAGGTCTAGGTTATACGATGTTATTGTATCTGGCTGCATTGCAAAGTGTATCACGTACATATTACGAAGCGGCTGAGCTGGATGGAGCGAACGGGTTCCAGATCTTCCGCAACATCACCTGGCCGATGGTGAAGCCGGTTACCTTTTTCCTAGTCGTTACAAATATTATTGGTGGTTCCCAAATCTTCACTGAAATGAACATTATGACGCCTACGGGTGGTCCTGAATATTCTTCCGCATCTATTGTCTTCTACATCTGGCAGAAAGCATTTAGTAACCTGCAAATGGGTTATGCCTCTGCAATGGCCATGATTCTTGGTATTTTCATTTTTGTCATTACCTTGGTGCAATTCAAAATGAACGAAAAATCAGCCTATGATGGGGATTAATTGTCTAGGAAAGGAGTGAACCGGAGATGTCTTACAGTCAAAAGAGAAAATTAACGAACTCTATCATTTTTATCGTTTTGGCGCTTGGTGCTATTGCGATGATTGCACCACTGATCTGGATGTTGTCCACTTCCGTGAAGGAGAAGCAGGATGTGTTCGCACTTCCGCCTGTGTGGATACCTGAAGTGTTCCAATTCGGAAAGTATAAGGAAATCTGGGAAGCAGGTCCGCTTCTCAGCGGGATCAAAAACAGCTTGATCGTGGCGATCAGTGTTACCGTTGTCGGAACGTTTACGTCGAGTATCGCTGCCTTTGCTTTTGCCAAATTGAGATTTCCGCATAAAAACAAACTCTTTCTTGCATTGCTCGCATCGATGATGATTCCGTATCCGACAGTCATGATTCCACAATTCATCATGTTCTCGAAGCTGGGCTGGGTGGACACACTGTTACCGCTTATCGTTCCAGGATTATTTGGTAACGTCGTCATGATCTTCTTCCTTCGTCAATACCTACTTAGTGTGCCTGATGCCATTATTGAAGCAGCGAAAATTGATGGCAGCTCCTATTTCCGACTGTACTCCAGCATTACGTTCCCGCTCATTAAACCGGCGATTGCAGCTCAACTGATTCTCTGGTTCATGGGCATCTGGAACGATTATCTGGCACCGATTATTTATCTGAATTCACCTGAAAAACAGACCTTGCAGCTCGTTATTGCGAACTTCAATGCCACGTATGCGATCCAGACGGATTACCCGCTCATTATGGCGGCGTCCATTGTTGCGCTGCTGCCAGTATTGATCATCTTCCTGATCTTCCAGAAACAGATTATTGAATCGGTAGCGATCTCTGGAGTGAAAGGATGAATCAGCGGAGAACATTCCGCGGGTGGACGAATTCAGGAAAAGGAGTTGTTTCTTCGATGTTGCTTATGCTGTTGGTCGGAGCTACAGGCTGTTCTGGAGAAGGAGCAGGGGAAGTGGTGTCCCCGCCGGTCTTTCCTGAAGCTCCCCAAGATACTCAATTGTATGACACCTCCATTCTGGACGACGAATCCCGTTGGACGGTGAACAATGCGCATGATCCGGCCATTATCAAAACAGATCAGGGATATTACGTCTATTCCACAGACGTTCGTGTAGCAGGGGAAGCGAAACCCGGCGTCATGGTACGCAAGTCGGATGATCTGATCAACTGGTCATGGGTAGGTCAGGCTTTGCCGGGTATTCCGAAGGAAGCCCTCGATTGGACAGGTGCAGTTAACCTGTGGGCACCGGATGTGATTAAGGTTGGTGATACCTACCGAATGTATTATTCGGCTTCAACCTTTGGCAGTACGCGTTCGGCTATTGGTTTGCAGACATCCTCGTCCCCGGAGGGGCCTTGGACAGATGAAGGGTTGGTTGTTAAAACATCCGAGAACGAAAAGGATAAGTTGAACGCCATTGATGCCAATCCAGTCATGGATGCCGAAGGCAATTCATGGATGGTCTACGGTTCCTTTTTCGACGGGATATATATTGCACCTCTCGATCCGGAAACTGGAAAATTCAAGGAAGAGGGGTATGGTACCCGCATTGCCGCCCGTGATCGTGCTACGGAAGAAGGTGCGGTGGAGGGTCCATATATTGTGTATAACCCGGAGTTCAAAAAGTATTATCTATTCGTCTCATATGATTCCTTATTTGAAGATTATAACGTGCGTGTAGCACGTGCTGATTCGATTACAGGCCCTTACACAGACGTAAATGGCATGAACATGTTGGATACGGAGCATCTGCCTCAATATGAAGTGGGAACCAAAATTCTGGGTGGTTATCGCTTCACCGAAGGTGAGGGCTGGGTTGCACCTGGACATAACTCCGTCCTTAAGGATGGCGACGATTATTATATCGTGAATCATGCGAGAGGCGAGACGGATAAAAACTGGCCGTATCTGCATGTACGTAAAATGCTGTGGACCAAGGACGGCTGGCCCGTTGTGTCACCAGAACGTTATGCAGGTGAGTACGCACAGGACATTCCGAAGTCGATGCTCGCCGGGGAGTGGGAAGGCCTGGCTGTTGATCCGTCGGTGGACGGACAGGTGCAGGCAGTGCCTTACACTTTGCAAGCCAACGGCAAATTGAAAAGCGAAAACGGTTCAGGCAAATGGACGTTTGACGGCAAACAAACACTGACGCTGGAGTGGAAAGAAAGCCCGTGGGGCGGAGCTTCCACAGACGAGCTCAAACTGCTCCCATCCTGGGACTGGGAGCGAAGCCAGCCTGCGCTTGTGGTTACTGGCCTGAGCGACCGCGGCATTGCCGTCTGGGGCAAGCAGATTAGCGCCGCGGAGAAGTAGAGAGCCATAGATATGGCTCGGAGTTTGGATTTGGTTCAGCGAGCGTGGAAGAGCGAAGCCGATGCTTTTAAGGTGCACAAGCAGCGAAGGGGGAGGAAGGAGCCGAAGGAGCGTCTTTGGCATCCGATTTCAACCGCCAAGAGCGGTGTGAAAGGAAATCGGAGGACAAGAGAGCGGCAAGGCCCTGCCACCCCCGGAGCGTCCGCGGTGCACCACCAAAAAAGTCTTTGCACTTTATCCATCAGCGCTTTTTCAAATCTTCACTCCGAGCCATACACACACATTTGAAAGGGGAGCATTCCCATGACTGATTCCATTACATTTACCAATCCCATCCTGGAGCAGCGTGCTGATCCGTGGGTGTACCGTCACACAGACGGCTACTATTATTTCTCAGCCTCGGTGCCAGCCTTTGACCGGATTGAGATTCGACGTGCACAAACGCTGGAAGAGTTAAGAGATGCCGAGCCGGTAACGGCATGGCACAAACATGATACAGGACCGATGAGTGCCAACATTTGGGCACCTGAAATTCATTTTATCGATGGGAAATGGTACATATATTACGCAGCAGCTCATACCAGCGAGACGAATGAAGGTCTTTTTGATCACCGGATGTATGTATTGGAGAACGATTCTGCGAATCCACTGGAAGGTGACTGGGTAGAGAAAGGTCAGATTCGAACGCGCTGGGAGACGTTTGCGCTGGATGAAACGACTTTTGAGCATAAGGGAATCCGCTATCTGGTCTGGGCGCAGAAAGATCCGGACATTGTGGGTAACTCGAACCTGTACATTTCCGAAATGGAAAATCCGTGGACGCTGCGTGGAGAACAGGTCATGATCGCTACACCGGAGTACGATTGGGAGATCATCGGCTTCAAGGTAAATGAAGGGGCAGCGGTACTGCATCGGAATGGGCGGATCTTCATTGGTTACTCTGCGAGTGCGACCGACTACAATTATTGTATGGGTTTGCTCACTGCGGATGAAGATGCCGACTTGCTTGATCCAGCGAGCTGGGTGAAATCGCCTAAGCCGGTATTCCAGACGTGTGAGGCGAATGGTCAATATGGTCCGGGTCATAACAGCTTTACGGTATCACCGGATGGCAAAACGGATATTCTGATCTATCACGCACGAAACTACAAGGACATCGAGGGAGATCCTCTCTACGATCCAAACCGTCACGCCCGCGCGCAGGTGATTCGCTGGAACGAAGATGGCACGCCTGACTTTGGAGTCCCTATTCCGGATGGGAAGGCAACGGCTGAAGCGAAATAATAATACTCTAAAGTTTTAGTATAGTAAGCCCTTAGTCAGCGAGCCATGTTGATTAAGGGCTTTTACTTATGTACACATTGAGAAGGAAGACTTGAAGACGGATACGAGGGGCTGCATAGAAGCAACCATCACCTAACCTCTGCGTATGAGGAGTATACAAATTCACTATACACATAACATTAGGAGGCCATATATGGATTCGCGCGAGACATTGGACCGGGAGCTGGAACAGATTTTAAAATGGGAAAAAGGGCAGAAGGACTTGTTTATTTGGGACAAAATTGGACGTTTGCCATTTGCCATGCTGGATAAGGTTATGCCCAAAGCGTTGAAACAGAAGATTGGAGACTCGCTGAACGAAGTCGGTCAATATGTGCAGAATGGCGGAAAATTTCTCGTTCAGAAAAAGAAGGTAGCTGAGTTGCTCCAAGAGGAAGCGATCAAATCCGGTTATTCCATGAAGGCAGATACCTCTTACGATGAACAAAATGGAGAGGCAAAGGATACGACGAAAATCCACAGCGTGGAAGGTTTACCGCTTGAAGTGCTGGATCGCACTGCTGATAGCATTACGGACAGTCGAACGAGGTTTGCTGCTGCACAAGGGGCCGCAACGGGTATCGGCGGCATTGTAACGATTGCGGCGGATATTCCGATGGTGATGGGGCTTTCCCTGAAGGTGCTGCAGGAGATGGCGCTATGCTATGGATATGATCCTGACGAACCTCAAGAGCGCATATTTATCGTCAAATGTCTGCAATTCTCCTCCGCCGATATTGTGGGCAAGAAAGCGATTATTGATGAACTCGCCGATTACGATAATCCGGACAAGCAGGTTGAGGTTATCTCTCAAATGCAGGGCTGGCGGGAGGTTTTTAATTCCTACAGTGAATCTTTTGGTTGGAAAAAGCTGTTTCAGCTCATTCCGATTGCCGGCATGGTATTCGGTTCGGTAAGCAACAAAAATACGATTCGTGATGTTGCGGAAGCCGGAAAAATGTTATATAAAAAGCGCCTGATTCTTCAGCGCCTTTCGCAATGATGTCCATCAACAAAAATGGCCATAGGACGACGCCACAAGGCTCTGATTCTGACGCTAACGAATCTATGGCATCTTATAATGACATTTAGAAGGATGCGCTGATTCTAAGGAATCTCACCATCGCTATTTGCATGATAATCATACTAAATGATGCGAAATCACACAAAACATGAGGAATAACGCGTCTGTGATTCGTTACATTGGCGGATTGCCAGAAATGATGCTATTAAAGTGCGCTGGATTCGTTATACACATGTGATCCTACTGTATTCAATAATTTCTCGCAGGCTCAGTTGCTGCCGCTCTTGTTGGCTGACCAACCTTGTCATGAAGTAGGGCACCGCGTGCTGGAAGCTGCAAACGGTTGACGCTAACGCTGGTAAAACACAAACGGGATGAAGCCCTAAGATACAGGCTTCATCCCGTTTGCACAAGCTGGCGTTAATTCCAGCTTGGTTAACCATCTGACGTTACTTTTCACTAGGCTGTTTTGTTTCATTGTATATTGGAGGTTAGATTGTATAGGATCTGTTATTCTTCGCTACCGTTCTCTTCCGCCCAACGGTTCAGCAACTTATCCGATGGAAGCAGGAAGGTGAAGATACCGATCAGTGGCAGGAAGCTGCACATTTGCATGACTGGAGATACGCCGAACACGTCGATCCAGTTCCCCAGCACGAGTGCTCCCAGACCGCCCATACCAAATGCCAGACCAGTAATCAGGCCGGAGACGGTTCCGATTTTGCCTGGAATCAGCATTTGCGCATACACAACGGTCACCGAAAAGCTGGACAACATGATGAACCCAATAATACTCAGCAACACGGCTGTCCAGAACAGATTAGCGTAGGGCAACAGCAGCGCCAGTGGAGCGGCACCGGCCATCGACAGGAAGATCATGTTACGTTTACCGAAGCGATCCGCCAGTGGACCACCAAAGAACGTACCAAGAGCCCCAGCCGCCAGGAACAGGAAGATATAGATCTGTGCGTCCTCTGTGGACAAGTTAAATGTATCCTTGAGGTTAAACGCATAGAAGCTGCCGATCGAAGCGACATACCACGAACGGACAAAGACGAGCAGAATCAAAATGGTTATGGCAGCAGCAATCTTTTTACGTAATGCCGGATTGGGAGCACGACGAGCTGCCGCCTGTCTGCGCAAATACCCTCCGGATTGCAGCATGCGTCCATACCAGCGAGCGATATAGATTTGAACCGCGATTCCCGCAGCTGCAATGCCCGTGAACCCGATGGCACCGAACAACCCAAACGGGATGAAAATCCATCTGGTGAGCAATGGGGCCAGAGACTGACCGGCATTACCACCCACCTGGAAGATCGACTGAGCCAGACCCCGACGAGGCCCTGAGGCCATATGGGATACCCGTGAACCCTCTGGATGGAACGCCGCCGAACCGAGACCAACAAAGATGACGGAGATCAGGACGGCCATATAACTGTCGGCGAAGGCAAGCAATAGCATACCGGTAAACGTAAAGCCCATGCCGATGGGAAGGATGGATGGTGTCGGTTTTTTATCAGCAAAATAGCCTACAACAGGCTGCATGATGGAAGCAGTAAAGTTAATAGCAAACGAAATCCATCCGATCTGTGTATACGTGAGATGCATGGAGTCTTTCAGAATTGGAAAAATAGCTGGAATGACAGATTGGATTGAATCGTTGAACAAATGGACCAGACTGATGGCAATTAAGATCCGATAAACGGTACCTTGAGCATCCAATCCGGGTGGAGCTTTCGAACGCGCAGCGGCGTCTTTGGATAATGAATTTTGCATGGACATGTACAGTTCTCCTTTGGTCGCGGTCACGAGGGATCAGCGCCTGATGATGTGATGTGCCTAAGCATATTGTTACATAATAGGACAGATTTGAAAGGTCGACAAGGGGAACAGGTGAAATTAACGTTCTCTTTATAATGTAAACTATTGATATACTTTAAAGATTCTACTATTAAAGCCCTACTATTAAAGTTACTAAATCAGAAATGATAAAGGACTGATCGATATGAGATCACTATCACCATATGTTCTTGCCAAACGTAATTTGGCGATGACGATTCTATTTATGGCAGTCATGACTTTTCTGACTATCTATGTTGCATCGTCGTCTCTGTACTTTGCTATCGGATTTTTTGTGGTTGTTCAGTCTATAGGTGTACTTATGCTGAGACATTACATCAAAAAAGTGAAAGAACTGAAGGAAGACAGTAACCCTTGAATGCTAGTCCAATCCATACGATTGGTTGCAAACGCTCACGTTCCATAGCATACAAAAAAACAAAAGCCGAACTTCTTCAGATCGAAGAGTTCGGCTTTTGTGTGTTCTATAATTTTATTTTATACAAAGCATAATTGGTGTATCTACCAAATTAACGATTATCTATCGTCTCTGGATACATATCATGATTCATCATGCGATGCTCAGCCATTTGCTCATACTTCGTACCCGGTTTGCCGTAGTTAGTGTACGGATCGATGGAAATGCCGCCGCGCGGCGTGAATTTGCCCCACACTTCAATGAAGCGTGGATCCATCAGCTTGATCAGGTCGTTCATGATGATGTTCACACAATCCTCGTGGAAATCCCCATGGTTGCGGAAGCTGAACAGATACAGCTTAAGAGACTTGCTCTCCACCATTTTCACATCAGGGATATAGCTGATATAAATGGTTGCAAAGTCCGGCTGACCCGTGATCGGGCACAGGCTGGTGAACTCCGGGCAGTTGAATTTGACAAAATAATCGCGGTACGGATGTTTGTTATCGAAGTTTTCCAGAATGCCTGGATCATATTCAAACGTATATTTTACGCCCTGGTTGCCCAGCAGCGTCAAATCTTGCATTTCATCAGGTTGTCTCATCGGTTCGTAAACTCTCCTTATTTCCGGCGGCGCAAGAAGCTTACCGGTATATATGATAGGCATTATTAGCCTCTGTTTGTTTCCAAAATTACATCATGCCGCCCATTCCACCCATAAAGCCCATCAAACGCCGCGTTTGTTGCCCCACACCAAAGTATGCAGTTGTGGCAGCACACGAACGTCGTTCAGCTCATCGGATGCACTGATTTGATCGATCAGCCACTCGTAACGGGCAAGCAATGAAGACGCCAGATCTGGCGTATCGGCAGAAGTCACATCCGGGTTCCCGGTTTGCAAAAATAAATCCGTGCCTGGATACCGTGCATGCACACGGCGGGCATAATCCAGGTCTGTCTCATCGAAGATTACGATCTTCAGACTATGGCTTCGTTTCACCGAACCAGCAGCCAGTCGGTGGATCAGATCATCCAGCACAGCCCAGTCGGTGGTCATGCCTGAGCTGGGAGGCTTGGGCGAAACGGTGACTTCGTCAATGTCCGCCAGCCAGGGCTGCCAACGGGAGCCCTGCGTTTCTACCGCGGTGCGGATGCCGTTCTCCCGAAGGAGCTTAACCAGTCCGCCCAGCGAAGCGAGCAGGGCGGGGTTGCCGCCGGAAATCGTCACATGGGAGAAGCGCGAGCCGCCAACGCGGCGCAATTCCTCCCACACGTCTTCCGGCGTAACCATCCGGATCAGGTCCTTGCCACTGCCGTCCCAGGTGAAGGACGAGTCGCACCAGGAGCAGCGATAATCGCAGCCCGCAGTGCGGACGAACATCGTTTTCTGCCCAATGACCATACCTTCACCTTGAACTGTCGGGCCAAAAATCTCCATTACAGGAATGCGAGCCTCTTTGTTGCGTTCTTGCCTATGAGGACGCTTGTTGGCAGCCAATCCCTCCGCAGGAGCAGTATTTGTTCCATCGGTACGGGTCGACGTTGTGAGATTGCTTAGTTCTAAACTACTCATCAATCATCCACTCCCGTCTTGCCTCGGCATAGCTGGTCGGCGTCTCGTATAAGCGTACAAACTCGGTTCGACCACCCTCTGTTAGTGCGGCATACGGTTCGGTCTGCAGGGCATGCTCCATTTGTTCAAACAACCATACGACCATATTTTCAGCTGTTGTGTTCATGAGGGGAAGGGTTTCGTTCAAATACTGATGATCCAGATACCCTTCAATTTGTGTTTTCCATATCTCCTTGATATGTCCAAAATCAACGGTCAGCCCAGTCTCACCCGGATAACCGCTGATCCCAAAAACGACTTTATAGGTATGCCCGTGCAAGTTCTTGCACTTGCCTTCATAGCAGTGCAGGTGATGTGCCGCGTCAAACGTAAACTCCTTGCTCACAAGTACACGTTTGCGATGATAGCGAAGCTGTGCAGGGAGAATATCTTCCCCAATCCGCTGCAACCGTTCCACAATACGAAATGTTCCCGGTTCTCTCATCGTACGTCCGCTCCCGGAGTTCCGACAGTAGCAGAATTCGTGCGTTGCTCCAGATAGCGATCCAGTCCGGCTTTGCGCAGTTTGCAGGCAGGACATTCTCCGCAGCCATCGCCGATAATCCCGTTATAACAGGTCAGTGTGCGCTCACGTACATAATCAAAGGCCCCAAGCTCATCCGCCATTTTCCACGTCTGGGCTTTGTCAAGCCACATCAGTGGGGTGTGAATGACAAATGGGTAGTCCATGGACAGATTCAGAGTAACATTCATCGATTTCACAAACGAATCCCGACAATCCGGGTAACCGCTGAAATCCGTTTCGCATACACCTGTGACAAGGTGACGAGCCCCTTTTTGCTTCGCCATAATGGCTGCAAAACTGAGGAACAGCAAATTCCGTCCATCAACGAACGTACTCGGTAGTTCGCCTTCTTCATGCGTAATTTCCACATCCGTACGGGTGAGTGCATTGGGCGCAAGTTGGTTTAACAAGCTCATGTCCAGCACCGTTTGCTGTACACCCAGATCGCGAGCGATCTCTCCGGCGCATTCAATCTCCAGCTTGTGACGCTGGCCGTAATCGAAGGTAACCACCTCTACCTCGGCAAATTGCTGTTTGGCCCAGAACAAACAAGTTGTACTGTCCTGACCGCCGCTGAATACAACGACTGCTTTTTCTTCGTTCAACATAAAAAAACCTCTCCATCTTCTTAAGATCAATCCATGCACATAGGCACAGAGTGTCGGAAGAACAGAGAAGTTCATGAACTGGCATCCATCAAAAAACACACCTTCTCGTAGGCTGCTTCAAAAAAAGCAAGCACGATCTAGTGTCCTTAGTTTTTTACGTACGTTGCTACCTAAAATGTACGCAAGACTTATTGACCTTAATGAAGGTCGAGTCTTATAGAGGGAGTTCGCGAACCTCTCCCATGCCATAGGCATGGATTTTCTTCTTCAATTGTCCGGTACAGTATATCACATTTCCAATACGGTAAGCATGCTTTTCATGAGAACCCATTTATAACCGAGCCTAACGTCATCTGGACTTATTTGATTAATACATTTCCAAAAGGAATGACTTCCTTCAGAATGCGCTTAAATAAGCCTTCATCATTCATATCCTGTTCCAGTCTATGATTTTCACGGCCAGCCTGAAAGAGCACAGAGCCATGTCCTGTCATCTTCCAATGATAGTTCATATGCTGGCTGGCAAGGTTGTTCCCGTATACGGTAAGTTCAAGTTGCGCGTTCTCAGGATAGGCGATAATACTGCCTGCATCCACGTACAGTGGTGCGGTAGGGTGCAGTTCCTGCTGGCAGACCTGACCTTGTGTCAGCAATCCAATTTTGCCTTTGCCCGAAAACTTCATTTTCACGGCATCCCGAGTGATCAGCATATTTTTGATTTTCTGAATTTTGGTGTGCATCGTGACGCCGTCAGAGTAGAAGAAAAGGTGGCGGAAGTCGTACAGCAGATCGCTGTTCTCACTCAGTTCAACTTCCTTCATGGTGAATCCGGGAGGCAGGGCGGCCACAAATTGACAAGGACCGGTAATTTCGGATTTGATCAGCTTTTTTTTGCGATAGATACCCGAAATATTCATAAATTTATCATTGCGACTGCTGCTTGGGCCGCGAAAAGCGACAATTTGCTGGGGGTGGAGAATATGCAGGCGGTCGTCCTGGATCAACGAGAACGTGACCACTTGCCCGGCTCCGCCAGCTTCGGCATTATTCAGGTGTATGTGCATGCGGTTGCTCCTGTTCTTTTATACTCGGCCTGAACGGCGACGCATTCCCCAGCGCATCACCCGAATCAGAATAAAGTATCCCAATATGAGTGAAACGGCTGTGATAATCATCGTCTGAATGCGTTTGGCAGTTGCCGTTTTGGCATCCTGATCATTTTGCAGCTTGCTCACCATGTCGGTCAGTTTTTCGTTTTGCGCCAGCAGCAACTCGTTCTGGGCCTTGAATGCTTCGACATTTGCCTGGGCTTGTCCCAATTGGGCAGAAGTCTGGTTCAATTGCTCCAGTGTTTGTTTATAGCTTTCCTGCAAGGCGTTCACTTCTCCAGGAAGCTCGGAGACTCGTTCCCATCCACTATAGATATCGGAGAATATATTGGCATTTGCTGCACTGACTGTTGAAGTCAAAGAAACAGTAAACAATACACATGTGGTGAATAACACCCGAATGAAATAACCCTGAATGGATTTTGGCATGAATGGCACCTTCTTTCGGTTACATAATCGTTTGCCGATTTCGTCGTCATTTGTTGAAATACGGCTCTTACATTATACGTCAAAACCGGGACAATGGGTTCAAGATGATGTAGTTTTAATTACCCTATATGAGAATAAATCAATACATGTGGACAAGTGTTTAATTTTAAGAAGGCCGGGGTAATAGAAGGACAGGGCAGCACTGCGGACGGTCTTGCCATCATTCTTTTACTTCAGCTCCGGGTGCCTGCTATTCATATTAACGAAATTTGTAATTTAATGAGAGAAAACAATATATCCGATTTTTATGAAGATCGTGAATACGAAGGGGTAGAAACGTATGTACACAACTAAACAAGCTGCAACAACCAAAACGATTATGATCACTGTAAATGGTGAGCCGATTGGGCGTGAATTGATTATCGACAGTATTACTTATGCTCCAGTCACAGAACCTGATTCTGTAAAAAATTTACACAAAATGGGAATTAATCCATCTACGATTTAAGTTAGGACTTGTCATATAAAAGTGCTCTAAAAGCTTGGCATACTGCCAAGCTTTTTCGTCGTTTATTGTCGTAATTACGCGGATTTAGGGATGAGAAACTAATATTATGGAAAAATTTCCTGCGAACATATGTTCCGTGACAATATAGTGTCCATTTACCCTGATAACTTAGAAGATAATACATATAAATCGGGGGAGAGACTACCAGTGAACTCAGTCTTTGAAGTATCTTATTCGTGGAATAGAGAGGCCATACCGACAGGGGGAGCCGACCCCGTATATATGATGGTGGAGTGGCGTAACGGAGCCCCTGCCAAAAGACTCAGGAAAATAGCACCCAAAATTGTGTCGAGAGACTTGGAACTTTTGCTCAAACCGGAATTTGGAATTCAGCTCAAGGGCATCTATGGATGTCGTTCCAAAGAAACGGATATCGGTTGGGTTCTAAGACTTGGAGATGTATACAAGGGAGAGAGTAAACAAATCTTACTCGAATTCGCCATGGGACCTCGTGTATCGGGGAAAAGTGCCGTATGTTCAGCTTATTGGAGTACGCGAAAATTGAAACAAAGCCAGAGAGTGCTGCTGCGCAGAGAACAGTTGTATATTCAGTACACCAGTCATCTGGGCATGCTGCGCCAGCCGGAAGATCCCAAGGTAGAGAAGACGATTAAATTAAACGAAACAGTTCCTCTGATTAAGCAAGCTTTGCGCGCTTATGAAAGAGGTCGTACACAAGAGGGCAGTGATATGCTGCGTCGTCACGCAGATGCTCTGTTAATTGAAGCGGCTCGTAAACAGGATCTGGATTATTATGTGGAAGCCGAAATTGTGGAGAAACTTCGGCACCATTACGGGATTACTTTTAATTCTATGGCTCATAATCGCGGAAAAACGATGTTAGGTGAATAGGGATAAAGAACTAGGGATGATGGTACGAAAAGGAATGTTTCTACATAATTTTTTGAAGGGGAAGTCAAGGAATAAGTCGAATGTACTAAACAACATAATAATAAAAAAATGGATGGAGTTGTATCGAATTTATTGAAACAACATCGTGGAGGGTCCGGCAAAATGACAGACCGACTGATCCGATTAATGCGCATTATAACTCTTGTGCAGGCCAAGCCGGGTATTCTGGCCCGTGAGCTTGCCGAGCGGTGCGAGACAACGGAAAGGACGATATACCGCGACATGGAGGCCCTCAGTGCAATGCATATCCCCATCGCCAATATGGGACACGGGAGAGGATACATGTTTATCAGCCATTTTGCCATGTATCCGCTGAATTGGTCTGATGAAGAAGCTCAAGCCTTTATGCACCTGGCAGAAGTCATGGAGAATATTCGTCCGTTGCTGAAGCCTGCTTTTGAGAGCGCGTATGAGAAAGTGGTTGCTTCGAGTCAGAAAAACAAAACAGAGCGAGTGGAATGGTCTGAGCAAATTAGCGGGTTGTTCAAGGTGGGTACTTCTGCTTGGCAAAATGAAAGTACCGAACTTCTGAATCATTCACTGGTGATCTTGCTTCAGGCTGGAATTTCCCAGAACACTATTGAAGGAGAATATCTGTTTCAAGGTAAAAAGGGGATTGCGCGAATGGACCCCTACTGTCTTATTCCTCGTGAATACCGATTTGATCTGTTGGCGTATTGCCACCTGTCAGAGAAACTGAGAATATTTCAAGTGAACCGCTTGTACAGGGTTCGGATTTTGCCACGCACGTTCCGCAAAGATGATTACCTTTTACAATCTCACTTCCGTACGCCACAGGAACTTAGCGGCAGTACGGAGTGGACTGCATTCAAAATCAGATTCTCACCGCACGCTGTGGAGCGTGTCATGCAGGAGCAGTTTTTTGCACGCCCCATCTTGACGATTGAACCGGAAGGCACGTTGTTGTTTGAAGCCATATTGAGTGATGAAGAAGGGTTTCTAACGTGGTTGTCTCAATATGGACCCGATGCCGAAATTCTGGAACCCGAGAAATGCCGCCTCATGATGAAAGAACGTCTGGAACGTTGGAGGGAGATCTACAACTGAACTTCAGTACAGATCATGGCTGCTTCACCTTTGTTCAACATGCGTTGTTTGACATTATTCATTGGTGTTGAACAGGTGTGTAAGGTTACCGAAAGGGGAATCTTTGTCGTCATCTTCTGTACTGCTGGAATAGACCACTTTGGATGTGATGCCCTCATCATCTGCGGCGCAATTGGTCTCCAGTTTGAATTGATCAAATTGATGCATGAATACTTTGGCTGTATTAATCGCATCATCCAAAGCGCGGTGCTGGGTACCATCGAATTCAATACCGCACAGTTCAAGAGCCTGAGCAAGTCCAAGTTGACGGAATTTCCCTTCCTTGCGCACTGTGCGCGACCATTGCTGCTGAAGATCATTGTGGTTGGTGATCCAGGCTACATCGAGCTGATGAGTGCGACAATGAGAGATCAGTTTGGCGCGGTCATCCGGTCCCCAGGAGCACATGTAATAGGTTTCATTTCCCATCCAGGCAATAAATTGATTCAGCGCTTCTGGAAAAAGAGGGGCTGCGTCGATGTCTTTCTGCGTAATACCCGTAAACTGAATCGTATCGGCGGACAGCACTGATTTATTGGATGGACGAACATAAGTGTGAAACGTGTCCGATACGTACAGGCCGTTCTCGCCTTCCGTTACTTTGACGGCACCGATGTCTATAATTTCAGAAGAGTAACGTGTATTGCGACTTACCGTGAATTCAAGATCGTAAATAATATATGGCATAGGACAAACTCCTTTATCAATTAATACATGGTTTCTATTTCTCTATACTACAGGGAACGCACGGCCATGTCAGCCATCGCCCAGCAATTCATTTTAACGTAAAGTTAGCAACAGCGTGGTTGACAACTTCTTGTAAATAAACTATGGTGATCAAAAATGATAACAGCGATCAACGAGGACATAATTACGTCAGCCAGCTTCTACAGAGAGGAAACCACTTAGTGCAAGGTTTCTGTTGCTGTTTCGTTATTCCTACCTCGCCAGCTGCGGAGGAGAAGGCCCGAACGGCCTGTAACCTTCGCCGGATGGGCCCGTTATGCCCTGAAGGACTGCGCGTTCACGTTTTGCATAGGTTGCAAACGGAGAACCGGTTTATAGCGAATGCCTTGATGATTTGAAGTCAGGTCAGCCGGCAAAGTGCAGTTAAATAAGGGTGGTACCACGACACATTCGTCCCTTGACGGATGTGTTTTTTTGCTGTTTATAACCTGATTTACAATAACGATTAGAAGGATAAGGGGTGTGACAAGATGCGTCAAAGTGAAATGCTTGTTCCAACATTACGTGAAGCACCAGCAGAGGCAGATGCAGCAGGGCATCGCTGGTTATTGCGCTCGGGTATGATTCGCCAACTCGCAGCAGGGATATACAGTTACCTGCCCTTGGGGCGTCGTATCTTGCTGAAAGTCGAACGTATCGTTCGGGAAGAAATGGACCGTGCAGGATGTCAGGAGGTATTGCTGCCAATCATGCAGCCTGCTGAGTTATGGGAAGAATCCGGAAGATATACACAGTATGGTCCTGAACTGATGCGTCTGAAGGATCGCCATGCACGAGAATTCGCCTTGGGTCCAACTCATGAAGAGGTTGTGACTGCACTGGCTCGTGACGAGGTTAATTCTTATCGGAAGCTACCGTTTACACTTTATCAGATTGGAACCAAATTCAGAGATGAACGTCGTCCAAGATTTGGATTGCTGCGGGGACGGGAGTTCATCATGAAGGATGCGTACTCTTTTGCTTCCGATTGGGAAGAGCTAGATCGCACCTATCAGGCCATGAACACCGCATATTCGCGCATTTTGGAGCGCTGTGGACTGGAATATATTCGAGTGGAAGCCGATGCAGGCACTATTGGTGGTCAGGGGGAGACCCACGAATTTATGGCACTTGCCGATGTGGGAGAAGATACAATCGTAACCTGCAAACATTGTGGTTATGCCGCAAATCTGGAGAAGGCGGGATATCAGACTTCTGAATCTTCTGTTAAGAATCCAGGAGTAGCAGAAGCTTCTGCTGTTCCGACTACAGTTGATAAAGCTGAGGGGAATGCCGAAGGGGACACGTTGGTTCGTATCCAAACTCCAGGGGTACGTACGATTAATGAGTTAAGCGCCTTTGTGGGCGAGGATGCTCAGCATATGATCAAAACGTTGCTCTATCAGGCCGACGGTCAACTGATCGCTGCGCTTGTTCGTGGGGATCATGAAGTGAATGATATCGCTCTGAAGCAAGTATTGGGTGCAGAGGAGCTGATCCTGGCTGATGAAACTGCCCTTGCGGGTCATCCGAAATTAACAGTAGGCTTTCTGGGTCCCATTGGACTGGATCTGCCGATTGTAGTAGATGCGGATGTAGCTGCAATGGAACGTGCCATTACAGGAGCGAATGAAGTCGATGTACACTATTCGAATGTAGTTCCGGGTAAAGATTTTGCTTTGGACAAAGTAGATCGAATCCGTTTCGCTGCTGAAGGTGACGGCTGCCCAACATGTGGAGAATCGCTTGTTTTCACAAAAGGAATAGAAGTGGGGCATATCTTCAAACTGGGAACCAAGTACAGTGACGCCATGGGAGCATCCTTCCTGGATCGCAATGGACGGCAGTGCGCACCTGTAATGGGGTGTTACGGTATCGGTGTGTCTCGTTTGATGGCCGCTATTGCTGAACAATATGCAGGAGAGGATGGCATCCGTTGGCCAGCAACCATCGCACCTTATCATGTACATTTGATCCCAATGAGCTGGAAGGATGAGCAGCAACGCGAGCTCACGCTGGAACTGGAACAACAACTTTTAGATGCCGGATACAGTGTACTGATCGATGATCGTGATGAACGGCCAGGAGTGAAGTTCAAGGATTCGGAATTGATCGGGTTGCCTGTCCAAATTGTTATTGGCCGAGGTGCGGCAGAGGGACAGGTGGAATTTGGATCGCATGTTCTTGCAGCACAAGGTGAATCCAAACGAATCAGTATGACGGCACAAGAGGCTGTAAGTCAGGTGAAGGAACAATTATAGTCCAGAATTTAAAAAAAATCCTTATGAAACCATGCTACGTGTCTCTATATAATAGAGCGATGTATAATAGGTCCGGATATTATGCGGTAAGAGATGTTTGTGGTTATTTAACGGATTAAAGCATTAAAAAGAGGGCTATAGTCATGTAAGGATGCAACACTATTTGCGTATTTTCATACCAAATAACTAGAAATTGAAAAACTGTATTCTGTATACAGTGGGTTTGTCCATAAGAGCTTCAGGCGTAGCTTGCCAGGAATCTATGCATGTGCAAACGTGCAAACCATGAATGAGAAATATATCGAGTTGAATGTGAAATAACCGCATGAGAGTGGCAATTTTGGGGATATCTTCTATAGTCCATGGTTGAGGACAAGAGATGAAGTGATTTCTCAAAGTGACTTTGGGGATTTATTTTTGCAGCAAAGCTATATTCAAGTAAACATGGAGTGTACAACTCGGCAGGTTAACCATTGAGTGATGTAATTTGTAAAATAGAAAAGGGTGTCCATCAGCCGGTTATGGCTTGAGGGACACCCTTTCTTTGGATCTTATTGGTACAACTATCTGCTCGTCTCTGAACTTAAGAGACTGCAGGCAGTTTCAATTGTTGACCTGGATAAATCCAGTGTGGATTTTTGATCTTATTCAGCTTTTGCAGAGCTTGCCAAGTGGTACCGTATTGTTTGGAGATGGAATACAGGGAATCTCCGGATTTTACAACATGCACTTTGGCTGGAGCTGGTTTGCTTGGCGTCGGTTTCGACGGTGTTTCTGGTTTTGGTGTCTCTGGTTTCGGTGTAGTTGGGGCTGGTGTTTCCGTTACTGGAGCTTCCGGTTCAACCGCAGGAGCTTTTGCTTCCTTGATTCGACCGTCTGTTTTGATATCTACAGCGCCCAGTTTTTGCATGTATTCGATCAACGCTTCATCCATAGCACCGTACATGCCGGACGTTGTGTATTTCGCAAACATCGTGTACTCGTCACCACCAACAGCAGTGAAATCATTCGTAGCCATTGTGTACGTTGCTTTTGGATCAAGGGCTTTATCTCCGATCATGACGGAGTGTACACGGCTGCCTTTGGCAGCGGAAGAATCAATGCTGAATGTCATGCCGGATACTTGTGGGAATCCGCCACTTGGTTCCGGATAAGATCCTACACCGTTTTCAAGGGCTGCGAGTACATCAGAGCCTTTTACTTCAAGCGTTACAACCTGATTACCAAAAGGAAGTACAGTAATAATATCACCTTTAGTTACGATACCTTTTTCAATGGAAGAACGAATACCGCCACCGTTTGTGAGTGCGATATCGGCTTTGCTGATGTCACGGATGGCATCTGCCAGCAGGTCACCCAGGTTGGTTTCACCTGCGCGTACTTGTTCACGTTTGCCGTCCAGCAGAATCGCTGTATTGGCTACTTCTTCTTTGAGAATGGGTTCTTGTTCTTTCTGAATGGAGTTTACCAATGCGGCAACTTTCTCATTCGGTTTGATGTCTTTTGCTTCAGTTCCATCAATCAGTGTTGCTTGTTTATTCGTTACTTTGCCGCCGTCAACCCACAGGTCGATCACGCCTACAAAGTTTGTATATTCTCCAGCGCTGGCGATCAGTGTTCCGTTATCCGATACAAGTCCATCTTGCAGAACCGTATGGCTATGACCGTCGATGAATACATCAATGCCAGGCACTTCTTTTACAACTTTGAAGCTAGTATCGGTGCTGGACGCGTCTTGTCCAAGGTGTCCCAATACAACAACAACATCTACTTTGCTGCGAATTTCGTTCACGAGAACTTTGGCTTCCGCAGCTGGGTCTGTAATATCAAGACCTTCCACATTTTTCGGATTCGTTTTATACATCGTTTCAGGTGTAGTCAGCGCAATGATACCGATCTTCACGCCGTCTACTTCTTTAATGAGGTAAGGATCGAAGAGACGAGTTCCGTCTTTCTTTTTCACATTGGCACTGAGCATTGGGAAGTTCATCATATCCGCAAGTTCGATGAGGCGCTCGGAACCGTAGTTGAATTCGTGGTTACCCGGTACAATCGCTTGATAACCAATTTCGTTCATTACTTTGACAATGCTCTCACCGTTAACGAGTGTAGCAAAGGTTGTACCATGCACTGCATCTCCGGCATCCAGCAGAAGGGTATTTGGGTTTTCGCTACGGTATTTGTCCGCAATTCCAGCAATTTTGGCGAAACCCATCGCAGGTGAGGACTCAACTGCGCGTGCGTGTGTGTCATTCGTATGTAGAATAGTAATGTGCTTACCAGTGCCCGGAGTGGTATCCGTTGCAGCAGCGACAATGCCCACACTGCCAAACAGCAGACAGAGCGTTAGCACAAGTGAAACATAAGTCTTCCAGATTTTCATATGAATCAGTAACCTCCCAAAAATAATAATCTACCTGAGCGTTTGCACAACTCATGTTGTATTTTACCAGACTACTATTAGGAAATCTCGTGATTTGTGTAAAAATAGGTAACCTGAAAGTGACATCTGATTTTCATAGTGGAAGATTAAGAGAGAACTTCACTTGTAAGGAACGTATGTTCTTAAAATGGCTAAAAAAAATGCTGCACTTCACGTGGCAGTCCAGTACGCAAACAAAATTTCTCCAGTGATTCATCCGGCTCTGGCATCACCCCTGAAGTTAGGAGCTGTATGGCAAAACGATTGGCCTGTCTTTCCAGCTTACCTGGGGCAAAATAGGAGTGTTCCTCCAAAAAGAACCGGTTTATGCCTTTGTGCAATCGGTCATGTCCAAGTTCATGGGCACACACGAAGCGTTGCCATTCCGGCGGTAAATCATTGTGAATGACGATAAATCTGCGACGGAGCTTTCGGAAATACAGTCCTTTGGTAGACTTGCCCAGATTGGTGAACCGGATCTGTATTCCAATGGCTCTGGCAATGCTGAAAGGGCAGTTTGTCCGGTGTTTTCGAATCAGCTTTGTTACAATGTCATCCATATCATCTCACCTGCTGCTTTATTTTGTTCAGCTTGAAATGCTTCATGGGCGCTCGTCCGGATCGTTCGTTTTTTTGCGTTTGTTCATCTGTTTGGCTTCCCAGAACAGACCTGTCAGGACATCCTTGATTCGTTTCTTGTCCTCATCATCCAGCGGAATGCCGTCAAACATCAGATCATCCTCGTCCTCGAGCATCTTTTTAAAGTCTCGACGGTCCTTGTAAGTTGCCCATTCTGGAGCGTCATGGAGCTCACTTGCTGGTTTTCCGGTTTCCAGATACCCGGCCTGTTTCATCATATCCGCGTAGGGAACCGAGAGTGCGTCGGAGATTTTGCGGATGGTAGCAGGCTTGGGAACTCCGCGAACCCCATTCTCAATGCGTGAAATTTGCGAGTTGCTGATTCCTGCTGCTTCGGCGAGCTGATTGATGCTGTATCCTTGTTGCTCGCGCAGTTGTTTCAGATAAGGACCAAAAGCGTGCTCCACAATTCATGCCACTCCTTTGATTCGTACAAGTGCCTAAATTATATATTAAGAGAACTTGTCTCACACGAGTCACTCCGATGGCAGAACAACCTTTCGATCACTGTTATCCCCAGATTTCTTTGATTCCCTTCTCATAAGGGAGAAATCCGGTGATAAAGGTGAACGCTACGCTTCTCCAGGTTTTTTCTACCCTCTCCGTTAAACGTGCAAATCTGGCATTCAATCTTAAAATATAAAAAGTCGGACTTATACGAGGATCTTTAATTATCTGTACTATATCGTATATATACCATTAGGTAAAGGGATATGAAACAATTATGCCAAAAGGTAAAGGAAACGAGAGCGCGGGTTTTATTTTATAGTTAAAACGACCCAAAATGAAGGTTTACGCCGATCCCCAGAAAGTGGTATCCTCAAATAGAAATACGAACAATATACGAACAAAATGTAAAGTTGAGACAAGTTGGATGATGAGGAAAATGAATAATTCCTGCTTCATAGCTGACTTTAATTGATTCCAAAAGGCAACAGAAAAAACTTGAAAAATGCCGTTACTATTTCAGAGAACTGGATAACTCTAATAAAAGGAGTATTTTGTATTAATCCCAAGAGCGATTCAAATCAGCAATAGGTAGATCGAAAAGGTGCTATTCGTCTATCTATTGTACCCGTAAGCGACTGGAACCGAATAATACAAAATACCAAAGATGAGATGAATGCGAGTTTAACTTTTATAGAATGAACTTTAAGTTACGCAAAACGAAGAGGACAGAAAAAAGCTGGAGAAGCGAAGCTAAAAGCTTTCTGAAAGAAAGCTACTTCGGAAGCATATGCTTCGCATTTATCACTGGATTTTTACATTAGAAAATATAATCAAAAAAAATCTGGGGATAACAGCGATCGTAAGATTTTTCTGTCATCGGAGTGAACATGCGAAGCTACTAGACTTTCATTCTATAACGAATGTTAAAGGAGGAGAATGAATATGGAACTGATGCTGCCCGAATTGGACCGACGCAAAACACAGACTGCTGTTGAAACCGCGCTGGAAAAATACCGGATTTATAAAACGATTGCTTTTGAAGAACGAGAGGTGATGGTGACGGCGAGTTACGCTGAGCGTTTCCATGGTGCAACGAATGTGACCGGGGATTCCACTGCCAGAACGGCAATCTATAATGTGGATGTGCAGCGCGCACGTCAGGCGTACTGCGATACGATTGATTTTGTGGTATCACGACTGAGCGAGAAGGAACGTGTACTTGTCAGCGAACGTTATTTGAAGGATGATGATGTATTTGACTATAAAGTGTATAACCATGTGTTTGACCCGCCTGTCAGCAAGGATACGTATACGAAGATTCGGACACGTGCTTTCTATAAAATGGCGCTGGCTCTGTCGGATCGGGGTCTGATTAATATGGAGCCTTTATCTGCATCTCGCAAAGAACGAAAGAAGCTGGGCTAGAGGTGAAGCAAGAAGTTCATCCTTTTATATCCTTCGCTGATTGTATACAATAATTGAAAACAACACTAAGGATCAGTCAAAGGAGAGGAATCTGCATGACGGAACAAGCCGGAATGCAGGAGATGTACACACTGAAGACGATCGCGGAAACGCTCAACACATCCAACGACCTGAATCTGATGCTGGATACGGTACTCGGCAAATTGATGGAACTGACGGGACTGACGACGGGCTGGGTGTTCCTGATCGATGCTCAGGGAGAATACTCCTGTATTGCTGATTACAGTCTGCCTCCTGCTCTGCTGCATCATGACAAGCAGCCGATGCGCTGTGGGTCTTGCTGGTGCGTGAATCGCTTCCGGGACGGGAGATTGGATAATGCCGTCAATATTATTAATTGCAAACGCCTGGAGGATGCCGTCGATCATCAATGGGGAGATACCCGTGACATCACCCATCATGCAACGGTTCCGCTTCGCTCGGGAGAGAAGATGCTGGGACTGCTGAATGTTGCTGCGCCAGGAAAAGAGCATTTTAGTGATAGTGAGCTGGCGCTTTTGCAGGCTGTAGCTTATCAGATCGGCAGTGCAATGGAACGGATGCGATTATATAGCGCAGAGCAAAGGCGAGCGGATCTGTATGTCAGGCTGGGGGAGTTCAGCCGATCGCTGGGCGTGATGGTCAACGATTGCAACAGTGGAGACGATATGGCCAAGACGGTTGTAAAGCTGCTTGGACATCATTACGACTGGCCTTTTGCCGCACTGTTATCCCAGAAGAACGGAAGCTTTATGGTACAGGCGGCTCATGCTCATGGCAAGTCCGAAATGATGACAATATCCGAACTCTCTCCAGAGGTGGAGACTCGCCTGCATCGTGTGATTGATTCTCATCGGGCTATGGTATTGTCAGCAACGGAAACTCAAGACGTTTCTGCAAATTGCAATAATTGGCTCCCTATGTCTGTTTTGGCTTCGGGCTTGGCTGCACCTATCCCATTAAGTTCTCCTGGCGAAACGGCAGTACTGGTGGTTGGATTGAGCTCGGTCAATGATTTCCTTCAGGCAGATCGTGAGGTTTTCGATGCACTCGCTGAACATATTACAGCCTCGTGGGAGAGTCTGAGACTGGTATACAAACGCCGGGAATTAACCCGACTGGAGGAACGAAACCGACTGGCTCGAGATTTGCATGATTCGGTGAACCAAATTTTGTTCTCCCTGTCCCTGACAGCCAAAGGTGCGGAGAGCATGTTAGCCGGATCACTACAGCTGCATCCGGCTGCGGAAGCGATGAAGGATATACGTTCCTTGTCACAGGAAGCATTGAAGGAAATGCGTGCCTTGATTATGCAGCTTCGTCCGGCGGGATTGGAGTCTGGCCTGCTCAGTGCATTGCAGGAATACGGTACAGGACAGGGATTGCAGGTCGTTGTACATCGGACAGGTATGCGCTCCTTGCCTCAAAGTATTGAGGAAGGCTTATGGCGTATTGGACAGGAAGCGCTCAATAATGTACGTAAACATGCGGGAGTCCCTTCCGCTGAGATATCCCTCCAGCTAAGCGATCAGGAAGCAGTATTAATCGTTACAGATCGTGGAAAAGGGGGAGCCAAAAGGCGGGAGGCCTTGCCTGCCAGTTCACTTGGTCTGTCCATCATGAGAGAACGGGCCCAATCGCTGGGTGGCAGACTTGAACTTGTGAGTTCATCCCGTAAGGGAACATCGGTAACGGTCGTCATTCCACTTCCGTCCGAATCTGTATAAAATCAGGGGGAAGAAGACATGCCGATTACGATTTTACTCGCGGACGATCATGCAATGGTGAGGCGCGGGTTGCACGTTTTTTTGTCCACACAGCCAGATATGGAAGTCGTCGGAGAAGCCTCGAACGGACAGGAAGCACTGGAACAAGCAGAACAACTGCATCCGGATGTGGTGTTAATGGATCTGCATATGCCCGTGCTTGACGGGATTGAGACGGCGAGAAGGCTTCGTGCGATCTTGCCTGGAATCCGTATCATCGTACTTACGTCTTTCTCGGATCAGGATCATGTCGTACCGGCCGTACGTGCTGGGGTGAAGGGATATTTGCTGAAAGATATTGAGCCAGAGGATCTTGCCGTTGCCATCCGCAATGTGCATGCAGGTCAGGTAGAACTTCATCCAGCGGCAGCAGGACAATTAATGCATGTGATGGCTTCGTCTGAACTGTCGATGAATGAAGCGCATGGGCGGGCAAATCCCCATACGTCTAATCGGCTGCCAGAGCAAGAGCGGGTTGGGCTGGGAAAAGAAACTTCTCATGGACCGGACATGCTCACCCGTCGGGAACGAGAGGTTCTGGGGTTGATCGCGCAAGGATTGAGTAATAAGGAGATCGCCATAAAACTAATCATTACTGAGAAAACGGTGAAAACCCATGTCAGTCATCTTTTGGACAAATTGGGACTGGCAGATCGCACACAAGCTGCGCTTCATGCCGTAAGAAATGGTTGGGTCGTCTGATCCATCTTCCAATATTCTCAGACTAAAGTCGTAGAAACTCAACCCAAAGGTTGAGTTTTTTTTGTGCTGCAAGTTAAGTCTATCTGCCGACGATTCCGAGGTGGAAGCAAGGTAAGATGAAAGTAGAGAAAGTTGAAACGAAGAGATGAAATGTTTATTAAAATCGAAGGAGAGTGACATAGATGAATATTATTATTTTGGCAGGCAGTAATCGGAAAAATGCAACCAGTACACGTTTAGGGGAATATGCCGTGGAGGTAATCAGCGGTCAGGGGCATGAAGCTAGCTTGTTCGATTTATATCAGACACCCCTCCCATTCTACGCACCGGATGAAAAACAGAATGAAGATCAGAATCTGTCTGACCTGAACACACGTATGCTCGCAGCAGATGCCATTATTCTGTCTACGCCAGAGTATCACGGCAGCATCAGCGGTGTACTCAAAAATGCATTGGATCATCTGAGCCAGGCTCATTTCAGTGGTAAACCGGTATTGTCCATCAGCTCAGCAGGAGGTGCGGTGGGAGTAAGTTCACTTTTGCAGCTGCAGGCGATTATTCGCAATTTGCATGGTATTAACGCACAAGAGTGGATTTCCATTGGTGGTGCACAGCGCAGAAGATTTGAAGCAACGTTTGACGGATACGAAGAATTTGAAGGCAGCCAGGACATTGAGGACCGGATCAAACGCGTGATTGGTTCATTTTTGCACCTGGCCGAGACGTTAACTGCAGTACGGAAACCGTCCGGGAGTTAAGAGAAAAGAGGTTTTCATCATGATTAAAGGCATATTTGAGACTCATCTGAACGTAACGGATCTGGAGAGATCCCATCATTTTTATGAACAGATTGTTGGATTGCAGCATGCTTATGGGCAGAAGGAACGTGGGAACTCCTTTTACTGGATTGGTGGTGAAGGCAACGCGATGCTCGGACTATGGCAAAAGGACCCTTCAGAGGTGAAGCGGCAGCATTTTGCTTTTCAGGTATCATTGGAGGACATGAAGCAAGCTGTCACTTATCTTGAGGATAAAGGGATCAAGACGCATAACTTTTTGGATGATGATATTGGCGAGTTATATGTATTTGGATGGATGCCGGCTGTGTCCGTGTATTTTACCGATCCGGATGGTCATTCTCTGGAATTCATATCGATGCTCCCGGATGAAGCTAAGCAGGAACTCGGCATGGTGCCCTGGAGTGAGGGGGAGAAGATGCACGGCCGGGTGAAGGAGGACACAGCATGATTTTTGAAGAAGTCAAATTATATACAGCACTACTGGAAGACATCAAAACATTTTATGTGGATACTTTGGGGTTGGAGTTGCTTGAGGAGTCCCGGCATTCATTTGCGATTCGAGTTGGATTGACGAAGATGATATTCGCTGAGAGTGGAACAGACCAGAATCCGTTTTACCACTTCGCCTGGATGATTCCAGCAAATCGTTTTCAGGAGGCCAAAGCGTGGGCAGCGGCACGTGTCCGTCTAAGCAGGCATGAAGGTGAGGATGAGACCTATTCAACCAGTTGGAACTCGAATTCGCTCTATTTCGAAGATCCTGTCGGTAACATTCTGGAGCTGATTGCTCATCATACCGTTCATAACGAGAGTGATCGCCCCTTTTCGGAGAAGGATCTGCTGCAGGTGTGTGAGGTAGGACTTGTCACGGAAGATGTGCTTTCTGCGGTAGATGAACTTGAGCAGATGGGATTGAAACGATGGAGAGCGATTAGTGATACCTTTGCCCCTGTTGGGGATGTGAACGGTTTGTTTATTGTGGTGAAGAAGGAGCGAACCTGGTTCTTTTCGGAGCAAAAAGCAAACATATATCCGCTGGAAGTGTCCATTCGTGATGTTGGAAGACTTCGAATCGGCTAAAATGCGCGGAACAGCAGGCAAAACGGTCATATGTGCACCATTTGAATCATCTTATAGAAGTAAACGCTTTATAAGGAGTGTTTTGCTAAAAAACTGTTGCTGGTCGTGTGTGTATCAGGGTTCGCATCGATGAAGGGTGGTGGCATGTTGGATCGACGTTTGTTGGAAGAAGGGCTGGCTGTTATTGTGTCCAGTCGGGAGCGTACAGGAGATTTGTGGCACGCCCATTATGGGGCGGGAGCTATTGCGGCTTATTTTTGGGTGCGGGAAAATCGTCTCACTGCCCTTGCGGCGGGCAGTGTTACGGCTGAGGCGAAAGCCATGCTTCGCCAGCACGGATTGAACGATGGCTTGACCTCCCGGAATGGAGAGGTTCTGCCAAGGGAAGAGGCCGAAGCGCGTATTACAGAAGCGCTGGACCGAACCATTGGAGAGCTGCACTGGGTTGGCCATCAGGCCATCTATGGTGCCCTTAGTCTGAAAGCCATTCGGGAACTTGATGGTTGGGGCACGGAGCATGACATGAATCAGATGGTTGAACTTATTGATTCTTTTGAACGAACCATTCCAGGTAGATCCTGGGTAAACACAACTGTGAAAGAAATTCGCAGCTTGAAGTTAAGTGAGGCAGACGGATTCCCTGATATAGAACGACCGGAACAATTGTCCCGGCTGATTCTGGATGAGCTTGGCGCATTTCGTACCATCTATCAGGCAGAAGCACATCATGATCTGATCGGCCACATGCTAACCTACGGGCACGCGCTTAATATATTATTTGAACTGGATTATCCTGCTTTGTTCCATAAAGGCATACCGCCTTTTCTCAGGATGGTCAAGGCGCTGCGACTGAGCCGGGATGTGGATGTTGAACAGGAGATGCCGACGCTGCAATCTCCAGTCGATCGTCTGCCATTGATTCGTGCAGAACGCTCTGTTGCACTTCCACATGAACTGGAATACTGGCTCACTGACAGACGTTCCCGAGATTGGCATGGAGGTCATGTGTTCAAATTTCCATTCAGCTTCTACCATCATGCCAGAAACGGAAATTCGGTTCCGGAAAGCTGGGAAAACTTCCGCTATATTATCGCGTGAGCAAAAATACTTTTAAGAGAGCACAGCCTGAGATGGATGTGCTTCTTTTTATCTTTTTAACGAGACCAAATTTCAAGGATAAACAGGATCAGAATGACTCTGGATACCAGCATGTATGGTGATTTTCGCATGGGCTGACGCGCTGACCATATTCCCCAAGAACTCATAAGTGCAATACTGCCCCAGAACACCCACAAGGGAATGCCTTCGGGCGTAAATGGAAAGGACAGCGAGGGAAGACCTGTGTTTCTAGCCCCAAGAAGAACAGTGGTCATATAGACGAGCACAAGGAAAAGTAACTCAAATAGCAGGGTTTGCAGCCAGAAATAATAGATGTGGAGCACTCGAAGCAGAATGACTGTGACCAGGATAAACAGGATACCAACGGATGAGAATGTTGCAGCGGTCCATCCAATGAGTGATGAAGTTACAACATCTGTTTCCTGATAAAAGGTGTACATTGTCAATGCGTACATAACGGGGCCAGCCATATAACTGGTGACAGCGATCCACAGATAGAACCAGAGCTTTTTTTTCATGATCGTATCCATCCTTTATTGTAAATAGGGTTAGAAAGGCTGCTTATTATCATATAAACAGCATCAGGAATGGATTTGTTGGGTTATCTGGCAGAAGTCTCTGCAAGAAACCGACATTTAACCGCCATGATGGCGACAACAAATAGACGTAATCCATACGGACAACCGTCAGCGCGACCGATTTAAACATGTAAGATTGTATTATCGGATCAGAAGCAAGTGACATATCCCGATAAGCACATACGCTAATGTACAGACCGGCCAGGGGCCGGTTTTTTTATGCGGTGATTGCACCCTTGCTCTGATCGGGTATTAAAGAAAGACTGAATACATCATTATAAGTTGAATTTAATTTTTACACCAAAACGGAGAGTGCAGAACCAATCTGAAGAAGCGAAGTGTTCGCCTTTAGCACCGGATTTTACCCTTGAACTAAGGGATCAAGAAAATCTGGGGATAAGAGAGATCGGAAGATGGTACTGCAATCGCAGTGACAAGGTGTAACATCTCTAGTTCAACTTATCTAACAGGAGGTTTTCGGATATGAAAACAGTATTGTATGTTCCACTGGATGATCGTCCAGCCAATCTGGATGACGTTGTTGTACAAGGAAAAGCAGCCGGTATCCATTTCATTACACCGCACCTGGGTGACATTCAAAATCGTCTGGATTCCGAGAAAATGGTAGAAGGCACAACGTTGCTTGGAACGTCTACGCCTACGTACGGTAAACCGTCCAACATTCATGATTTCATTTTGAAAAATGCGGCTAAAGTGGATGGATTCATCATCTCTTCCGATATGCTGGCTTATGGTGGTCTGATCGGCAGTCGTCAGCTTCGTGAAGGTGGAGGCGGCACATATCCTGATTACGATCAGGACACCACCCGTTTGCTCGATGTGATCAAAGCAGTTAAAGGGAAATATCCACGCAAACCGGTGTTTGTGATGGATACCATTATGCGACTCGCCACCACCTCATTTGCAGATGGTCTCGCATTGGATGCCTACAACGAATCACGTGCACTGATGCAGCAGCCGCGGCAGTCCTTTACGGCATTCGAGGATATTGTGAACGGGTACAACCTTTCTCCAGAGTCTACGGAATATGGGGAAACAACGTATTTTAATAAAGAGCAGTACTACAACACCAGACAACATAAATTCAAAACGAACCTGTACATTCTGGATAAGCTTGCTCGCAAAGGATATATTGACTTCCTCGGCGTAGGAGTCGACGATGCGAATACGCAAGGCGTTCAGATTAACGAGATCAATTATGTGGAAGCTCGGATCAATGAATGGCTCGGTGGGACGGATGGACAAAATCCCGATCGGGCGATTATCCTTCCAGATGCGGATGGCCTGGGTCACGCTCTGGTGGCACGTATGGCGAACCAATTGCTGCGCGGTGGGAAGAAGAATCGTTATGCGGTGAAATATTTCGGCCCTCATGGTTCCACGATTATCAATCCCTACGAATATATGAATGTGCACGAGAATGTGGTACGCCATGTGGATATTGTAGGTGGTGTGGTTGTAGCGGATTCCACTTATCCAGAGCCTGATGTGGCAACGGATACAACTTCCGATGTGGAAAATGAAAATGAATTGACGAGTGCTACATCTGTCGATGAAGCTTCTTCGTTTGATATGGCGTCTGAGCTGGATCGCATGACGAATCGTCATCCAGGAAAACCGGGTAAAAAACCGGTGGACATTGAGATTATTGCCATTACGGCGCTGGATCAGGTGCAGGCGGCTGTGGCGCAATTGACGAGCAATAGTGAGAAGGGTCTGCCTTCGGTGCTGATTGATTTTGTAGGAAAAGGTCCAGCCAACGTCGATGTAGCCGAAGCACTCCTGAACAGTCCGTATACGGGTCGGGTTCTGGGTTACAGTGCATGGAATACGCCGGGGAACAAAATCGGTATGGCTGTGGGTATGGGACAATCCCGTTATGCTTTGATTACAACAGAAACACATGCCCATGTGTTGCGAGATGCCATGAATGCACAGGGATCATTGTTGTTCAAACGCTTCCTGAAAGATTACTACTATAAAGCAGTAGCGATTGCAGATATCCGCACGTATTCCAGAGCGCATGCGCTGTATACCAATGTGGCAACCCTTGCGGATCAAAACATGTCACTCTTTAACTCCGAAGAGGATTACGCTCATTTGCAGACTTTACTCAGGGATCTGATGCAGACCTATACCACGGCACTGGCGAACAAAACAGCTTTTGCTCAAGGGAACGTAGCGATAAAACAAATTTGTAATGGCGAAGCAGCTTATGCGGAGTATTGCAGTGCACTGCTGGAATATGCGAACCCCGATTTCATCTGGGGACGTGCGTTTGAGATTACGTTGAATCCGAAGGTTACGCTGAAATAAGGTGTTGATGGCATGAGACACGCTGAGTCGTCTTTTTTCCACCCCAGATACACCCTTATTCGCACCGAAGTCGTACGAATCACCATCCGCGCTAGGGATGAAAGGGTGTAAGATTGTATTATCGGATCAATAGCAAACGACACACACCGAAAGCACATACGCTAATGTACAGATCGGCCACAAGGGGCCGGTCTTTTTGTTGCGGTGAATAGTGTCCAGCTTTCGCGCCGGTAGATACGCAGAGGCTGAGTTAAAGGGGGAATTCGCTGCTGCAACATTGTCGCTGCACAATGTGGGCAGATCGCAGACTTGCAGCTGAAGGGGGCGAAATGAATGTGTCTATGAGTAGTGGGGTAAACAACACGGTAAGCACAGGGCAAGTGAGCAACGTCATCAGGCGAACGCTGAAGCAGAAGCTGGAGGCTCTTGTCCCGGCATGGAATGGCCGAGTAAAGGATATTCCTGCACCGGGAGAGGTGTTAGCCGGACCCTGTGCCGTGATTGCTTTTGCAGAAGAAGTACCGAAGTCTGCTTGGGCCGGGTATAGGAGGATCATCAAAATTTCTCCATATGCACGCCCCGAAGATGGAGGTGCTGAACAAGTAGAAGTATGGTCAGCAGAGCTGATGGAAGGACTGCATCAGATCAGGCTGGAGGATGAAGAGGGCGGGGCATTTACCTGTATTTATCTGGGTTCTTCGGATTGCGATCGTGTGGACGCCAGTTCTGGACTGGTTACGCGTAGCCTGCGATTTGGGGTGTATGTTCCGGAAACGGTGGAATACGCTCAGGCTGAAACCACAGATTCGTGGATGGCTGCACTTCAGGGCTGGACACGAACTCAGCTCGGACAGGAATGGTCCGTATATGGAGATGTCTGGCCTGAAGGTTATAAGGCCAAGTCTATACTGTGGCGATTGACGGGATGCAGTACAACCAACGCAGGGACTTCTGCGTTGGAGATTCGTAAGCAATGGATTGGGCATGTACTGGCTGCGAATGTGGGAGATGTCCGCCATACGGTCACACATCTGGTTGAACAACTGGCTGTGCAGACCCGTATTGCTTTGACGGATACAGACGGTACGCGATATGTGACGGTCGATGAAGTTTCTGCCGACTTGCAGTCAGACGCCTTCTTGAACGGGCAGATTCGTCTGACGCTGCAGCAGCGTATTCGCCGTCCGGGTACGGATGTGCCATTGATCCGCGAGATTCACCATAGCAAAGGGATAGAGTAAGTGCTAGTCGAGAGGGACTCTCGATGGAGTTCCAGATGAGAAATTCAATATCATACGTTAGCTTCAAATTTATAAATTCATAGGTTCGTAGGTTTATAGGGACAAAAATTCATAGGTCAAAATTATAGTGCAAAGATCAGGTTCAACGAATTCAGTAGTCAAACAATGAGGTGAGATGGTTATGGCAAGCTCAGCGAAAAAAAACAAACAGGCCGCCCCGCAATATACGCGGGCCGAGCTGATGAATCATGCCGAAGCCCTCTTTGCCGTTAAGGCAGAGGTGCTTTATGGTGCGCTGTATGAAGCAGCGCAAGAAACGTTTTCCATTGAGGAAGCGAAGGAACGCATCAACCAATTTATGAAAGCGAAGGTGAAGGGATAATGGCAGGCGGAACTTGGGAGCAAACGAATCGTCCGGTACTTCCGGGCTTATATATGAATTTTCAGGCGGCAGCGTCTTCGGCCATTCAGGCTGGTAATCGCGGAACGGTTGTTGTGCCGATCAAGGCAAACTGGGGTCCGGTGGGCACTTTTGTTGAAGTTGGCAGTGAAGCTGCAATTGAGCGTATTTTCTCGGCGCATGCCCTGGATAACGGTACAGCTTATACATCCTTGAAGCTCGCCCTGCTGGGTGGACCGAAAAAGCTGCTCGCTTATCGGGTAGCAGGAGAGACGGCGAAAGCAGCGACTCTTACGCTGAAAGACAGCAGTGATGCAGCCGTTCTGCAACTGGACGCCAAGTATCCGGGTGACCGAGGTAACGGGTTCTACGTCACCATTCAGCCCGGGGTAATTGATAATACGAAGCATGAAGTGCGGTTGTTTGAAGGCAACCGGATGCTGTATGCACTGCTGACTGCGGATATTTCGGCAGCATCGCTGGCGAAAGAGATCAATGCGGATGAAAGCAACATTTGGATTAAAGCTCAGGCGATTGGCGATGGCACAGGTGTCGTTGCAACCGTTGCGGGAGCGGCGTTCAAAGGTGGTGCAAGTGGCAACGATGGATTGACCAATGCGGAGTATATTGCTGTGCAGGGCGCGCTGGAAGGCGAGCAATTTGACGTATTGGCACTGGATCATGCGGCGGATGCGCCTTTGCTGGCGAGCTTTGCAGCATGGGTGAAACGTGTGCGCAGTGAGGGTAAACCTGTGATGGCTGTATTCGGCGGTACTACGGCAGAAGACACCTCTGCGACTGCAGCACAGAAGGCGGCAGCGCGTTCGCTCACGTTGAACCATGAGGGGGTAATCAATGTTGGTACGGGTGTGCGTCTGGGAGATGCATTCTACAGCTCGGCGGAAACGTCTGCTTATGTCGCGGGTCTGATTGCTGGACAACGCCTGAATGAATCCACAACATACGCACCTTCTCCGTTCGATGACGTGACGCGTCGCTGGACTCGTGCAGAACAGGAGCAGGCTGTACAGAATGGCGTATTTATTTTCTTCCATGATGGACGTCAGGTGAAGGCGCTTCGCGGAGTGAATACACTCGTGACCCCTTCCGCAGGACAGAATAATGCCTGGAAAAAAATCCGTTCCATTCGTGTTATGGATGCGATTAATACGGATTTGCAGCGCTCTGCTGAAGATACGTATATCGGCAAAGTAAACAATACGGAAGAGGGTCGTCAGGCGCTGATCGGTGCGATGAAAGCCTATTTGGCGCTGCTCGCACAGAGCAATGTCATCGAAGCTGAGGGATATGATGTCGTTCTCGACCCGGCGTATTATGGTGCTGCACCAATCCTCAAGCCAGAGGCGGATCAGGTATTCCTGCAATGGAACGTGAAGTTGACGGATGTGATGGAGCAGTTGTTTGGAACGTTTTACGTGCAATAAGGTTTGTGTAGAAGAGAATGGTGTTTTAAAAGAAACTACTGTTCGTTGAACGGATGGTATATACGATATTTTCTAATCTCAAGGAGGAATTGTCATGTTGGATGCGTCAAGAGTAATTCTCGGTACCCATGGTCAGCTGCATATCGATGGTGTGTGGCAGACAAATATTAATAAGCTGGAGGCCAGCGTAGAAATCGAGAAGCGTGAGCTGAATCTGGTCGGAAATGATTGGAAAGTTCACAAAAACGGGGCGAAAAAAGGGACAGGTACCATGACGGGTTACAAAGTCACTTCGGACATGATCCAGCGCGGTTTCACCAAGTTCCAGATCATCTCGAAGGTGGACGATCCAGAATCATACGGTCATGAGAGTGTCTTGCTGAAAGGTTGCATGGTGGACAAAATCCAGCTCGCCAACTGGACAGCGGGTGAGGAAGTTCCAGAGGAAACAAGTTTTACATTTGAAGGATTTGAACTTCTAAATCCAATTGTAGCGAACTAAGGATGGAACGACTTTGAACTTCGGAAAGACCTCGTAACGAAGCTTGTCTAATCAGGCATACGGGCAACGAGACTTAACAGAAGTGGGATACACAGGCAGGCCGAGAATTCTCGGTCTCTTTGTTGTCCCTGAATATGGAAATGTATTAACCCAATTGTGAAATGAGAAGGAGATCGCACCCCATGAGTATGAACGAGAATATGTCTGAAGAACAAATTTTGGATCAGTTGTTTGAAGCAGCAGAACGTTTGCCGGAAGAGAATGTACGCATTCAACGTTTGGATCTGTTGCTGACTCTGCGTGGATTGACCTCCTCCAAAGTGGATCAGATCCGCGAACGCTGTACCATTCGGAAAACGGTCAAAGGCCGCACCGAGGAAAAGGTGGATACCGAAACGTTTAATGCGCTGCTAATCTCCGAGGCAACGGTGAAAATGAATGTTCGCGGCTTGGAATTGTCCGGTTGGGGAGACAACCGCATCACGGGTCGCATGAAGCTGTCCGGTGGGGAACAGGCGGTTCGCCGTATGCTGCTCGCGGGTGAGCTGGATGCCGTTGGCGACAAGGTACTTGAGCTGTCCGGCTTCGGTGTGGAGATTGAAGACCTAAAAAACTGATTCACTCCGGCGGGATGACCACGTTCCTGTATCATATGTGGGTGCGTCATCATCTCCGGCCCGGAGAGTTCTGGTCTTTGCCACGCGGGGAGCGCTCGCTGTTGATTGCTTTTTCAGAAGAGGAAATGGCAGCGATCACCTCGCAAATGAATCGATGATTAGATCGGACAGGGGGTGAAAGAAATGGCAGAAATGATTGTGGGTTTATCCAAATCCAATGCGGAAATGCGAACGACCATCCGATATCTGGATCAGATCCAGCGTTCTACGGAACGACTGGGCAGAGTTCGCTATCAGAGTCTGATTAAAGTGAACAATGAGCTGAGAACAACCGGGCGTAGGCTGGAAAGTATATATAGTACGGCTGTTCGCTTGAGCAGGTTGCGGATCACGCCCAAGATTGGATTGGATGATCGGTTAAGCCCAGCTTTGGATCGCGCTTTGGCAAAACTGAACAGTTTCCGAAATCAGATGGTAAAGGCATCAGGAACCGTATCGGTTGAGGTGAAGCAAAAGGTTGAAGTGGCAATGGGGAAGATGAGTCCGGCGAGCGGGCCTTCGCTGTCACTTAACATTGGGAGCAACAATAATACGGTAAAGAACGCACCAAAGGAAGAAGAAATAAGTTGGATACGGGAAATGGCACAAAAAAGTAATGATTTTCTTGATCCATTAAATAATGCAACGGACTTGCTCGGAAAGCTTGGGAGTGGTGTTAAGTTCTTCTATGAAAAAATCAAAGGGAAATCAAGTTCAAGCAATACTTCCCAATGTTGCTGCTGCTCTGGTGGAAGCCTTGTAGGGAGGATTTCAAAAGGCGGGGCTAAAGGTGGAAAAACCAAAAATGCAGGTGGTGGCAATGCTAAAACTGTAGCCGCAACAGAGGGCGGAAAAAAAGGTCCTTACAAGAGCGGTTCTAGGTCCTACCAGGAACGTGCACCTGGAACTGTAAAAACGTCTGCTTCCGATCGTGCGAAAAAAATCATTACCAACATGCCTCATGCAGAAGAGAAAAAGCTGAAAATGGACTTTGATCAAAAATTGAATCCGAATCGACATGGCTTTAGCGCAAATTTGCCTGGTTCGCCAATGTCCAATATGTTTTCGGGTAATGGTATGTTCGGCAAACTGAGCGGGGGACTTGCGAAGGGAGCGGGTAAACTGCTTGGACCGATTAGTATGCTCGCTGATGTAGCGAATGTTGCCACTGCTCCTCCCGAGCAGCGTGGGAGAGCTGTTGGATCCATGATCGGTGGGACTGCTGGTACCGCGATTGGTAGTGCCATTGGCAGTTTTATTTTACCTGGAATCGGCACGTATATTGGTGGAGCTTTAGGTGGATGGGCTGGCAGTTCGGCGGGAGGCTGGATTGGGGACAAAGCGAAAGATATTGGAAACTTCATGTCCAATGCCACGGAAGGTGCAGGCAAAGCGTTGTCGACTGCAGCCGATTTTGTTTCTGAAAAAACGAAGAACATTGCAAGTGGCATATCCAATTTCTTCGGCTTTGGTTCCAAAAAAGAAGAAAAAACCGTCTCGGCAACAACGGCGGTTGCTAATCCAACACCAGTACCCACTGGTCCGTCAATGCCACCTGCCTATATTCCATCTGTGCTCACAACAACTGGGCCTATGGCTTATGCGAACAGCAATGGTGGTCAATCTACGACAGCCGCTCTCCTGGGAACAAGCGTGATGCAGTCCCAAGCGATGGCGCTCGGTAACGGATCCCAAACGAATGCCAATGGCAAATCGTCCACGATGACGGTACAAATATCCGAAGACCAGATGAGCAGTCTGTCCGGTTACCTGAAGGATTTTAAAACCGAGACGACCAATCAGATCTCCGTAAACGTACCACAAGGAGCTGTGCAGGTGACTGTCCGGGAGAACGCCATCGACTACGATGCGATTTCACATCAGGTTGGAATGAGATTTGCAGGCGAAGTGCGCCGTGCGATGGAAAACCGCAAAACCATTATGGCCTAAGCAGAAAGGAGGCCTGTCATGACTGTATTTGAAGATAAAGTGGAAGGTATCAAAATGGAATTTACCCTGATCGATGGGAAAACGAAGTTTCAATTTCCGGTGAAACCGGAAGAACTGACGATCTCCCGATCCAAAGGGTACGAAACGATCAATATGCTGGAGCATGGCGAATTTGATTTTGCGCAGGGAGAGAAGGTGAAGGAGATCACCTTCTCTTCTTTTTTTCCAAAAGAATACGATGCGTCCTATTGCATGTACGAGCCTTTGCCTGATCCGCGGGTAGCGATGAATATGCTGAATACGTTTCTGGTATCGAAAAAGCCGCTGCGCTTCATCATTACCAACACGGGGGTGAACGTGCCAGTGTATCTGATCTCTCACAATACGACTTTTCGGGGCGGTGAGAGCGGGGATATTTACTTTGACATTACGCTGCGAACGTGGCGGGATTCCAAAGTGGAGAAGGTTGGCGGTGCAACATCTGCGAGCAAGTCGGGTTCTCGTACTGATCTGAAAACAAGCAGCAAGACTTACACTGTCAAATCCGGTGATTCCCTGTCCAAAATAGCAAAGCTTGAGCTGGGCAGCAGTTCCAAATGGAACGAGATTTACAAGCTCAATGTGAAGGCTATCGGCAGCGATCCGAACCGGATCAAGCCGGGACAGAAGCTGGTGATGCCATGACCTACAAGGTCATTGTGGACGACAAATATGACATCACCAAGCTGGTGGAGACGATTACGCTGAAGGACTCGCTGGACCAGATTGCCTATCAGGCCAACATCCGGCTGGCGGTGTCTGCGTCTGTAGCTCTACCTGCGATCTCACCGGGCATGGCGGTGCGGATCAGCGGGGTTCCTTTTGGCGAAAAATCAATGGTCCATTTGCTGCACCCTGCGGTCATCTGGGAAGTGGAAAGCTCCAACAGCGGTACCAAGCGACTGTCCCTGACCGTATACGACCGGATGATTTATCTGGAAAAATCAGAGGATGAGTTCCTGCTGCCGAAAGACCAGACTGCCACGCAACGACTCAAAACGTACGCCAAGGAATGGAAAATTCCATACGCCGCGCTGCCGGATACCAAAACGAAGCTGAGCAAAGCGGTGTATCGGTCGCAGACGATTTTTTCGATGATGTTTGCCGATCTGAAGGAAACGGTGAAGTCCGGTGGGGATATGTATCATCCGCGGATGACGCCGGGCGGGTTGCAGCTGTTCAAGGTGGGCAGTAATGCAAAGGTGCACGAGCTGGATCGGCTGATCGATCTGACCCAGATGCGTACGCTCGAAGGTGCGGTCACCAAAGTTAAAGTGATGGCGGCTTCGGAGTCCAGCAGCGGCAAAGAGGTTCCTTCCAAAGTGCTGGCGATTGAGCAGGATGGTGTAGCCGAACTGGGTACGCTGCAAAAGCTGATCGAGGATGATCAGGTCAAAACAGCGACTGCTGCCAAGAAGTTGGCGAAAAGCCGTCTGACGGGTATTCAGGAGACCTTTACCGTATCTGCACCAGATGTGAATACGATTCGTGCCGGAGACGCGGTGCTGCTCAAAGGGCTGAAACTGATCGTCATGTCGGTTAGCCGTGATCTGTCCGCCGGACCTGGAACGATGACGTTGGAGCTGGGTACAGTCGAGATGGTGAAAAGGAGGGTTTACCTTGAATAAAGATGATCCGTACGGGCATTTTGCCGAGGTCATGCGGGGTGCGATGAGTACGCATACCCGTCAAGCTGTGAGCGGCATGGGCGCTGTGCTGGGCACGATGACTTCATCTGGCGTGAAGCTGGATGATTTCAAGCACGAAGTGCAGGACTATCTCGTGGCCGAGTTACCGGGCACGCTTGGGTTGCCGGAGCGCGAGGCTGCTGGCGCGATTTCCGGTATACCTGACGTGGCAAACGGCGGAACGACGGGCACGGGACGGTTTCTTTTGCAAAAAGGGGAAGTGGAAGAAGCGGTGTGGTCTCTTGGTAAAGGATTGAAAGCTGGAGACCGTGTGCTGGCGATGCGGGTGAATGGCGGTAACGACATTGTGGTGCTGTGTAAGGTGGTGAGTGCGAATGCCTAGTTTGTTCCCGGAAACGGGCTTGGTATGGGGAGATGAGGAAGATCTGTCAGGAGTGGCTTCGGAAGAGGTACGATTTGGACGGAGCTGGCGATTCGATTACGATGCGGGGGATTTTGTTCTGACTCCAAGTGGCAAAGTCGCTGCGGCAGGTGCGCATGAAGCCTGGGTGCAGTGGTGTATCAAGGCGGTGAAGACACCGCGGTACAGACATGTGATTTACTCCCGAAACTATGGCTCGGAGCTGGAAGATCTGTTGGGTCAGGGTGACAGCTGGGGTGTGATGGAAAGTGAGATTACCCGGATGGTGACGGAGACGTTGCTGGCCGATCCTCGCACGGATTCGGTAGACCAGTTTACGTTTGATTGGAATCGGGAGCAGTGTATGTTCTCGTGCCGGGTGGCGAGTGTGCAGGAAGAGATGTTTATTCTGGAAAGTGAGGTGATCTGACGGGATGGCTGAGATTCCGCGTTATTTGGAGGACCAGACGGAGGAACAGATTATGCAGCGTATGCTGGATCGTCTGCCCGCGGATCTGGATAAGTCGGAGGGATCGTTTCTGTGGGATGCGGAGGCTCCGGTCGCGTTTATGCTGTCTGAGGCGGCTTTGTGGGCGCAGGAACTGCTTCGTCGGGGGTTTGCGAGTACTGCGGCGAGCAGTGATCCGAATTTTCGTTCGGAAGAGCTGGATCTGCGGGCGGGAGAGCATGGCCTTACGCGGCGGGCTGCGGTGGCGGCACAAGGTACGGTTAGATTCGTGGGTGCGCCGGGCAAGGTGATTCCTGCGGGTACGGTTGTGGCTACGTTGGCAGATGAAATCTCCGGTGAGGCTTCGCTCGAATATGAAACCGTTGGTCGTGTGGAGCTGGGAGAAGATGGTCTGGGTAGTGTTGGTGTGCGGGCGCTCGTTGCCGGAAAAGAAAGTAATGTGCCTGCGGGCACCGTAACTGTGCTGTCGACACCTGTAAGTGGTGTGACTTCCGTCACGAACGTTGAGGTGATTAAAGGCGGTGCGGATATTGAGGCAGATACGGCGCTGTTGGAACGCTTTTGTGCCAAAGTACGCAACCAGGGGACAAGCGGCAACAAGTCGCAATATGTGCAATGGGCCAGTGAGGTGCCGGGTGTTGGTGCAACGCGGGTTATTCCGTTATGGAAAGGGCCGGGCACGGTGGGATTGTATTTGCTGGATACGGACAAACGTGCCGCAGGTAGCGATCTGGTGGCGGCGGTGCAGAAATACGTGGACCCGACGCAGGATGGTCAGGGTGAAGGCGTTGCACCGGCTGGGCCAGTGGTGTCCGTGATGCCAGCCAAGGAAGTACCGATGAACATTCAGGTGAAGCTGACGCTGGCAAGTGATGCGACGTTGGCAGATGTATGGGCATTGATCGAACGCGGGGTGACCGCGTATTTGAAACAGCTGGCTTTTGCAGATCCACTTGTGCGCTTCACCCGTATTGCCGCGATCCTGCTCGACATTCCGCCGATTATCGACTATTCAGAGCTGACCGTGAACGGTGTGAGCGACCAGAATATCGAGATGGCAGCGAATCAGGTGGCGGTGCTGGGGACGGTGGATGTGCATGAGTAGAGGTGTAATGGAGGAAGCAAAGCGCAGATGTGGAGGCAGCGGTAGTGTGGGACATCGGGAATGTTCTGACTATGCGGCATCCGGTTCAGCTGGAAATGAAGAAAGTGGCGGGCAAGAAGAGTGCTTGGGTCGTGCGGTACGCCGCTCGGGAACGCAGCATTTGAGCGAAGGTGTTTACGTTGATGTGAAAGGAAGGGAGGGGACAGAGCATGAGTGCTCCTTCTGTTGTAAATGTTGGACTGACGAGTGAAAAAGGGCGGGAGCTGTTCTCGTATTTGCCGAGTTACTATGAGACTTCACGTGTGATGCAGGCGGATATGCAGTCCAAAGGAACCGAGATGGATCTGCTGTATCAGGCGCTGGATGAGACGTTGGATCAGTTTTTTGTCCGCACGGCGACGTGGGGCTTGAACTTCTGGGAGCAGGAGCTTGGTATTGAGACGGATCGTCTCAAACCCGTAGATCAGCGGCGTGCGGTGGTCGAGTCGAAGCTGCGGGGTGCCGGGAAATTTTCCGGCAGGCTGGTGGCGAATGTAGCCGAGGCGTATGCCGGGGGCAAGGTAGATGTATCGTTTCAGCCGGAAGTGTGGAGCTTTACGGTGAGCTTTGTGGATACGATGGGCATTCCGCCCAATATTGATGATTTGAAGCGGGCGATTGATGAACTGAAACCGGCCCATATGGCCGTGGAGTATGAGTATCGCTATCTGATCTGGGACGATCTGGACAACAAACAGATGACCTGGGATGAACTGGACGCCGCGTCCCTGACGTGGAATGAACTGGAGGTGTGGGCGTAATGCCAAAAGAAACGGATCGACTGAAATTGCCTCTGCCCTTGGGGAACGAGAACGTAAACCGGGAGAGTATTAACGGAATTTTTGAAAAGATTGATGCAGGCGTTGCGACACAGGCGGATTTGGATACGCTTCGTGAAGCGGTGAGCAAGATGGACATTCCCGATGCGTCATTGACGCAGAAAGGGAAGGTGCAGTTATCGAGTAAGACGGATGGGACGTCTGAGACGGTGGCTGCGACGGAGAAGGCGGTTAGGGATGCGAGGGTTGCGGCTGAGACAAATGCAAAGAATGCTAGTTTACCGCGTACTGGTGGTGAATTAACGGGCAAAGTCAAATTCAGTAGTTGGGGAGGATTTTCGTCCAATTCTACCGGTTTAGCCTTGTATGGGAGTAATTGTTATTTAGATGGTTCCACTTATCGCTTTGAAAATACTCATGCAAACTTTGGTGCTCGCGGATTGGTTATGCGTTTTGCAGGTGGAAGTAATCCTGAAATTTATATGTTTGACACTGGGCTTATCGCTACCACTAACGGAGTTGCATTTACACCAACACTCAAACGGGTTCTCAATCAAACAGATTACGATGCACTTTTTCAATCTGTCAGTAACGGTAAAGCATCGATTGCCGCTGCGATTACTGGCAAGGGAGTACCAACAGCGGCAGATGCCCAATTTGTAACGATCGCGAGTAACGTGGAGAAAATCCAACAAGGACGATACCAAAACTTAAATATCACCAACAATCAGAGTAATGTGACTATAAGCACATCTTATGATGGAATTAAATGGGCTTCATTTGCGAAATTTCCTGCCGGAACAAAACTGATTACAATGAATACAGGTTCGATTAATTTCGGAACTAGCTATACTCCTACAAGAATAAATCAATATGCAGCAAGTATGGATTTATGCCTAGTCGATACTAACGCTAATAGACTCAGTCTTCTGAGTATAGCTGGTGGTAATATTAACAACGATAACTACACATGGTACAACTTTGATGTAAGTGCAAATTTGACTAGTTTATTTTTGGACTCAACAAGAAAGAGTTTTGGTTGTAGTGGTTCTGTTAATTATGTATCTTACAACAACCAAAACAGCTACTCAACTAGAAACAAACCGTATGCTTCTTTTAATATTCCAGCAGGCTTCAATGTGGATGGTGAGTTGGAACTGGCGCTGTATATTACAAAATCTAATAGAACTGATGGTGCCTGGGCAGGAGGTGAAGGTACTGGAATTCACTATTACAGTAGTGGTACCACTATAGTGTCAGTATAAAGAAAGTGCTTCAAACTCTTACCTGGTGGCGCTGATTACATCTTTTACAAGACATGCCTAAACGTATATCTATAACTCTGCCTCAGATGCGTTCTCTGTTAGATTGGAAAAACCTAGCTTAAGCAGATCTCATCGTTAGAAAGGAGGTGAACAAGAACAATGATCACAAACCAACTAACCACAGCAATTGCAAGCAAGCTCACGCAGCATTTCCCTAACATCCCAATCCACCTGACAACTGGCACAATAAGCCCCAACCCTGATGCCAAAGGTATCATCTACCGCTTGCTATCTGCCCAACTTATCCGGGAACGCAGCGACCGCTTCGTCCAGTCTCATGCCTTTGAGATCCGCTGGCTCGAAGCAAACGATATTCCGGCGACCCTGCCGGACGAGCTGTTTGAAGCACTGGAAACCATCGACGTGGAGGGCACACCCTATCGCGCAACGGAGTTGCGTTGGGAAACGGAGAGCGACACGGCGCGAATGCTGGTGTACTATACCATCCGAACCACCAAAGTGTCGGAGTCCGCCGCTACCATACAACAACTGGAACAGCGACCTACCGCACTTAAAGCTACAAGAGAATAACTAACCAAATGAGGGGATCAGTATGAAAGGAATAGGAGGCGCATTGGCGATGTTTACAAAAAAAGAACCGGACCCTAAAAAAACGGAAGCTCAACAGAAAAACAACCAGAAATACAGCAAATCAAAGTTCGCCGAATCTCGGCAATTCAGCCGCATGGAGAAAGACATTTTGGCAGCAGTGCTGCTGCAACAACAAACATACACCTTGCAAGAAGCACAGCAACACATCCAACAATTTATGAATGGGGAGGCACAATAATGGCTGGAGGAACATGGACGACTCAAAACAAGGTACGCCCTGGCGTATATATGAATTTTGCATCGGAGGGTTCATTGCCGGGTACGGTAGGTGAGCGAGGAACAGTGGCTTTGGCACTTCCATTGTCATGGGGACAAGCTGGCACAATCCTGACCGTACAGGCAGGTCAAGATGTACAAGCCAAACTGGGCTATGACTGGACAGCACCGCAATTGCTGCTCATCCGTGAGGCATTGAAACGGGCGCAGACTTTGCTCCTTTATGGTTTGAATACAGGAACAAAGGCCAAGGCAACACTGGACAAACTGACGGTAACTGCTCAACACGGCGGTGTGCGTGGTAACGATCTGGCAGTTGTAATCTCCGCCAATATCAATGACCCGGATCAATTCGATGTCTCGACCCTGCTTGCGGGTAAAGAAGTGGATAAACAAACCGTGCCCACCATCGAAGAATTGGAGTCCAACGCATACGTTACATTCACTGGCGAAGGTGCTCTCACAACAACAGCTGCACTTCCACTAACAGGTGGACAGGATGGTAATGCAACCAACCAGGAGCATGCGGATTTCCTGACGAAGCTGGAAGTACTGGATTTTAACACGGTTGGTCTGATCTCAGACGATGTCACACTCAAGTCAGTCTACACGGCCTACATCAAGCGTTTGCGCGACACCGAAGGCAAGAAGGTACAACTGGTGCTGTCTGATTACCCGGCTGCGGATCATGAAGGCGTGATTAGTGTTAAAAATGGTGTTGTGCTCGCAGACGGTACCATTCTTACGCCAAAACAAACCGTAGCATGGACAGCCGGCGCAACAGCTGGAGCTAACCTGAATGAATCTCTGACGTTCCGTGCCTATGACGATGCGGTGGATGTTAATGGACGATTGACACATAGCGAGACAGAAGCGGCACTGCGCAATGGCGAGTTTGTGTTTACGGCGAGCAGCAACCGCGCGGTGGTAGAGCAGGATGTTAACACGTTCCGTTCGGTTTCACCGGATAAGGCACGTCATTTTGCCAAAAACCGTGTTGTACGCGTACTCGATGGCATTGCCAACGACATGAAACGGATTTTTGAGTCCTATTTTATCGGCAAAGTAAACAACAACGAAGACGGGCGTAGCCTGTTCCGTTCTCAGTGTGTCACCTATCTGAAGCAGCTTCAGGATATCGGGGCGATTCAAAATTTTGATTCCAAAACTGATATCACAGTTACTCCGGGAAATGAAACCGACAGCATTCTTATCGAGATTCAGGTCCAACCTGTAGATTCGGTTGAAAAAGTATACATGAAAGTGAAGGTGGTTTAAGATGGCGTTTTTGAAAGCAAGCGATACGATTTCCGGCCAGGAAGGCCGCGCATACGCAACGATTAACGGACAGACGGAAGAAATGTTTTATGTGAAGACACTTGAAGCAACCGTGGAAAAGCAAAAAGCAGAGGTCAAAACCCTCGGACGACGCGGTGTACAGCACAAAGCAACTGGTTGGTCCGGCTCGGGTTCCATGACGATCTTTTATACCACATCCCGTTTCCGCGAGCTGATGCTTCAGTATATGCAGAATGGCGTTGACACTTACTTCGACATTGAAGTGACCAACGAAGATCCTTCGTCTACCATTGGCAAACAGACGGTGACTCTCAAAGGCGTAAACCTCGACAGTGTGATCATGGCATCCTTGGATACTGAAGCGGAGGCGCTGGAGGAAGAAGTGAGCTTTACTTTTGAAGATGTCGATATGCCTGTATCGTTTAATCTGCCGAAGTAATATAGTAGTTGCGGACATATGAACTATAGATTTATAACGAGTTTGACTTTAGTAGCGGGTTTGTAAAATAAACCTGTTCAACTTGCCTGTGTTACGGGCTATTTGGTGTGTCCAGATTTTCATGCACATTCTCTTCACATGAGGAGAAAAATTGTACATTAGCAGCACATCAGCAACAGATATAAAGGACAGTATGCTGCTCTTCGCCGCTTCATGCGGTGGGGAGCTTAACTTTAGAGGAGGAACCATAAATGAGTGGATTGAGTATGTTTTTTGCACAAAATGCAGTGGCGGATACAACGGAGGAATTTATCGTATCTTCCCGTTTTAAGGATGAGAAAGGCGAACCGGTTGCATGGAAGCTGCGCAGCATGACCGAAGACGAGAACCAGGAATGCCGCAAGGCGGCTACCCGCAAAATCAAGGGCAAAAACGGTGTATACACACCCGACATTGATGCCAATGATTACATGGCTCGCCTGATGAGCGCCAGCGTGGTCTATCCCGATCTGAAAAATGCAGAACTTCAGCGCTCGTATGGCGTGATGGGGGCGGAATCGCTTTTGCGGAAAATGCTGTTGCCTGGGGAATTTGCTTCGCTCGGGGAACAGGTACAAAAGCTGAACGGCTTCAATCAGGATATGAACGAACTGGTGGATGACGTAAAAAACTAATTAGAGAGGGCGATTCCGAAGCCAATCTGGCTTATTACGCTCTCCACGAATTGAACATTTTACCGCATGAGCTAATGGCCTTCTCCATGCGAGAACGAGCGGCCATCTATGCGATGATCTCCATTCGGGTAGAGGAAGAGAAGAAAGAGCGGTCCAAGAACCGCGCCCGGAAAAAATAAAAGGGAAAGGAGGGAGAAATGAATGTATGCCATGTTTGCAAGACTGTACCTTACTTCAACACGTATAGTAACGCAATTTCAACAATTACCTGCTGCTATAAGTGCCATGTTTAATTCTGCTCGATTGAACAGTATCGCAATGGCATCCAGACTGCTACAGGGCGTATCCGAGGAACAAGCCAAAGTGAATGCAGCTTTTTCGGAGGGGGCTGGGCGTGTAAGAGCCTGGATCAGCATGATCAAGTCAGCAGGACAAGCTGTTCTTGTTCCAGCGGCGCAGGAAGAGGATTTGAAGCACCGATATATGGCTACTACTGGTGATGATGCTCAGGGGGAGACGATATTTAATCGATACCGTGCGGAAGCTTTCAAGAGCGGACAGAATGTTACGGATGCTTTGAAAGGAGCATTATCACTCATCCCATATGCACAGAATACGGATCAGGTTGATCAGCTGAGAGACATGACTAAACGGTTAAGCATGCTTTCTCCAGACGGGAAAAGTATCTCGGATGCATCCGGTGCTTTGGTTGCTGCAATGAATGGTGATAACGGTGAACTAGCAAGCTCTTTTAATATTCCAGAAGAGATTTTGAATGGAGCAGGTCTGCAACAAAGTATTGATTCATCCAATCTGGATGCTTTTATACAAAAGCTTGATGTCATTCTGCAAAAACAAGGATATACTCAACAAGCGTTTGACACCATGCTTGACTCACCATTACAGAAGTGGAACATACTTGTGAATCAATTCAACGGAGTTCTTGGCCAGATCGGACAGGCAGCCCTTGTTGCCTTGACACCTTTGCTGGATCGATTGAATGAAGCTTTTGCCAATGGGGAATTCACTGGCATTATTGAATGGATTAGCAATGCATTTACGGTTGCGGCAAATGCGTTGACAATGCTGGTAGATGGCATTCTGTATATTGCAAGTGTGGTCCAACAAAACTGGGATATTATTCAGCCGATTCTCATGGCGCTTGCGCTTGTGGTTCTGGCTTTGGTCATTATCCAAGTTTACAGTCTGGTTGCAGCCTGGTTATTGCTGAATTGGCCAATTTTGCTCGTCATTGCTGCCATCGCAGCAGTTATCGGTATTTTAAGCATGATGGGTATAACGGGAACTGAGATTTTGGGAGCAATTATCGGTACATTTATGCTGCTTGGGGAGATGGTACGAGTTGTAATCGCCACAATGTGGAATTATTTTGCCATCTTCGCAGATTTCATAGCTAATGTGTTCAAAGACCCAATCTATGCATTCCAAAAATTGCTTTACGACTTGGGAATGTTCGCGATGCAGATGTTTTACAATATTATTGTAGGGATTGAGGACTTTCTGGGCAGAGCAGTAGGGGCAATTGGCAAGGTTGCTTCTTTTATTAACGACACCTTTGGTACAAACTTGTCTGTTATGTCAGAATCCGATATTAACATTGGTAGCAAAAACATTAAGGAATGGAAGGATACGCTGGAATCATGGGAGCCACAGAGTGACAAAGATGTTTTCCACATGAATCGGATGGATGGAGAGTTCAATCCTAAAGTTGCTGACAAGGGACAAGATGTAGCAAAAAAACTATTATCAAAAATTCCTTCCTTACCCGATCCGAATTCCAAAGAAACAGGTTTACCCGGGAATTTCGGTGGCTCTACTCCCAAAACACCTTCCATGCCATCGATGCCAACAGCACCCGCTCCTACCGTTGTTCCCAACAACAACATGAGTAACATCAACAAAATTAACAATATTGGGCAGGTGGACAAAATCGGAGACGTGGATGGCACAGTGGATGTAACCAGTGAAGATCTGAAACTGATGCGTGAGCTTGCTGAGATGCAGGCGATTCAGCGATTTGTCAGTCTGACACCAACTGTTCAGGTCACGACCGGGGATATTAACAGCGGACATGACGTGGACAGCATCATCAGCAAAATCACCGATGGACTGAACAGTCAGATCGTCTCCAGCGCCCAGGGGGTGTACGGTTAGATGGAATATTATATTCAGCTTAGCTTCAATAACCGCTCCGAATACATGTTTTTCCCGGTGACACCAGAGAGCATTGAGTTTTCGGATTCGGGAGACGGTAGTACGTTTAACGTGAGCGCTTTGGGTGAGATTAACGTGATTAAGTCGCCGAAGCTGCGTGAAGTCAGTTTCAGCGGGGTTTTTCCAGCAGACTACAGTCCGTATCATTTGAATTTTGATGCAAGTCATCCGGCAGTACAGAAGCAATTTTACCGTGATCCGTATGAATATGTGAAAAAGTTTATCCGTTGGATGCAGACGGGCAGACCCGTCAGGCTGTTCTTTTCCAGCGCAAGGTACACCATTAATATGGCTGTTTCCATTGAGAGCTTCGACTGGAAGGAGACAGCGGGTACCGTGGGGGATATCCAGTATGATATCAAGATGAAGCAGTTCATTTTTTATGCCGCCAAAAAAGTGGTGCCGCTCAAGGATAGTAAGGATACTGCTGCTTCGAAAACAAAAACTAAAGCATCGCGGCCCAATGAAAAAATCCAGGCCAAGACCGTCACACTCAAAGCTGGAGACTCCTTGTGGTCTGTAGCTAAAGCCAACCTAGGAGATGGATCTCGCTGGAAAGAATTGCAGAAGCTGAATGGCATCAAGGATGCACAATTGAAGAAGCTGCCGATTGGACTTGTGATCAAGCTTCCGTGAAAGGAGAGGGAACATGCAGCAGCAGATAAGTTTGGACGATAAGCAGGGAAACATGAAAGAGCGGTTATGGCTCGATGACAAGCAGGGCAACATCTGGGACATTAGCGAGATTGCCGGCGACATTACGTACAAAACCTCCCGCATCGGCAAGCCTTCCTCTCTGGAATTCACGTTGATCAAGGGCAGTCTGTACCAGAATACGAAATTCACATATGAGAATGGATATGTCGTGAAATATATCAGCAATGAGGTAGGCATATTTTACGGATATATCTTCTCTGTGGATAGCGGCAAAGACGAAAGTGTCAAAATCAAAGCCTACGACCAGACTCGTTATCTGACCGCGAATCAGACGTACAAGTTCGTTAACGCAACCGCTACGGATGTAATTAAACGAATTGCTACCGACTTTCAGTTGAAGGTGGGCGAGCTGATTCAGCCGAAATATGTTATTCCGCGCATGTTGTTTGATAACAAAAAGTTAATTGACATGATCTGTGAAGCTCTGGATCGAACGTTGATCTATGGCGGCAAAAACTACATCTTCTACGATGATTTCGGCAAGCTGGTGCTTCGGGATGTGGAAGAGATGCCTTATGGATTTGTCATTGGGGATAACAGTCTGCTCACGGATTACAGCTATACTCGGTCGATTGACGACCAGACGTATAACAAGATTAAGTTGTATCGGGACAACAAGGATACGGGCAAAAGAGAAACGTTTGTGCATCAGGATTCAGGCAGCATCCGTCAATGGGGGCTGCTTTTTTTGTACCAAAAAGCGGACGATGGTCTGAACGAAGGCCAGATTGATGCCATGCTGAAGACCCTGATGACGCTCCGTAACCGCGAGACACAGACATTGAAAGTGGATGCGCTTGGCGATTTCAAGGTAAGGGCAGGCAGTTTTGTCAATATTCAGATCAACGAACTGAAGATCAATCAATATTTTCTGGTAGACGAATGTACGCATAAGGTACAGGGGGGCGTGCACACGATGTCACTGGATTTGAAGGTGGTGTAACGATAAATGATGCTGGACGTGATTAAAAAGGCGGCGGTGGCCGCCGTGGATGCCAAAGCTCCTGTTCAGGTAATGTACGGAAGTGTGACAAACACCCAGCCTCTGGAGATTACCGTTGAACAACGGCTGGCGTTGGCTGAGCCTTTTCTGGTACTGCCGGAATCCGTAGTGAACAAAGCTTGGACAGTGGGCGACCATGTCTTGTTGTTACGTGTTCAAGGCGGGGACAGCTTTGTCGTGCTGGATCGGCTGGTGAATCCATGATTCCACAGGGTGCGCAGATTAGTACAGAAGATCAGGAAGAGACGGCTGTTCTTCCAAGTCTGACTTATGTACTTCAACCTTCGGGGCAACGAATCGGGAGATTGCAACTGGATGGAAAAGATGCGGTAAAACAGGCGGTGTATAAAGCGTTGTCCACACACCGCTACGAGCATCTAATCTATTCCTCGGATTACGGTATGGAGTGGTCCTGGGAAGGAATAGCCGGGAGATCCATGGTTGAATCGGAATTGGAACGCTGGATTCGAGAAGCGTTGCTTCCGGATGATCGCATTTCGGATGTAACGGAGTTTGATTTTGTCCACGAAGCCGATGGGGTACGGGTTTCTTTTACCGTGGAAACGGATTTTGGCAGCTTTAGGGGAGAAACGGAGGTGAACTTGAATGTATGAGGGACAGACGTTTGAAGTCATTTTGGACCGGATGCTGGACAAGGTACCGGATGGTGTGGACAAACGTGAAGGCAGCATTATCTATGATGCGTTAGCACCAGCCGCTGTGGAGATGGCTCAGATGTATATTGAGCTGGATGTGAACGCCAATCTGAAATTTGCGGACACGGCTTCCGGGGAGTATCTTGACCGAGCGGTGGCCTGGTCAGGCATTAGTCGGAAAGCGGCCACGAAGGCACGTTGGATTGGTAGTTTCCGGGATAACGAAGGTAAGCCTGTTGAAGTTCCTTTGGAGAGTCGTTTTTCCACGGGGGATCGGGTGTATGTTGTTGTGGAACGCATCTCGGCAGGGCAGTATGTGCTGGAGTGTGAAGTAGCCGGAGCGGAAGGCAATGAATATACAGGTGCGCTGCTGCCTATTGATTATATAGCCGGGCTAACGACAGCTGAACTGACTCAGTTGCTGGTTCCGGGTGAAGACGAAGAGACAGATCAGGCGTTATACGACCGATATCAGGATAAAGTTTCCCGTCCGGTAACAAGTGCAAACAAATATCAATATGAACTGTGGGCGCGGGAAAATTCTGGGGTTGGGAAAGCAAAAGCTTTTCCCCTATGGGACGGTCCGGGCACGGTAAAAGTAGCGCTGTTAAACAACGAAATGCACGCACCCGCTGAGGCGGTAATTGAGGCGGTGCAGAAATATATCGATCCCACGCAGGATGGGATGGGTGAAGGCGCTGCCCCAATTGGACCCGTGGTTACGGTAGTGGGAGCAGAAGAAGTGCCCATTCATGTCGAGGTGCAGGTCACGCTTGCATCAGGCTCAACGTACGACGGTGTGAAAACGCTGATTGAAGCGGGGGTTACTGCTTATCTGAAAGAATTGGCGTTTGCCGATCCGCTTGTTCGCTGGACGCGTATTGCCAATGTCATTCTGGATATTCCGCCTGTGATCGATTACAGCGATCTGCTGGTGAATGGTGGTATGTCCAACCTGGAGATTGCACCTGGTGCAGTCGCCGTTCTCGGGACGGTGAAGGTGACATGAGCAAAGCAGAGGTATTAATGACTCTTTTGCCGCCGTTGTATGAAAATGTGCTGGAGATGCAGTTGCTCACGCAAACGGAAGGCCAGGAGTTGGACAGGCTGGTTAAGGGGATGGATGGGGTATTGGACCAGTTCTACCCGGAGTCTGCGACATGGGCGTTGGATCGGTATGAGCGGGATTTGCAGATTCCGACGAATCAAGCCAAGCCGGACGACCAGCGGAGATCCGTGATCATTTCCAAAATGCGTGGTAGCGGCAAAGTCTCTGGCTCCATGCTCAAAAACGTAGCGCAGGCCTACGAAAGTGGCGGGATTGATGTATCCGTGTCGCCCGAGGATTACTCGATCCGAATCCGCTTCATCGACACTTGGGGCTTGCCGCCCAATCTGGATGATCTGAAGGCAGCGATTGAGGATATTAAACCGGCACATATGACCGTGGAGTACCGTCTACGGTATTTAACGATTGCGGAGGTTGAAAGTATGACGCTGGATGAGATCGAACAGACCCGACAGGATAAATTTGCAGGAGGTGGAGCATAAATGAATGAACCAAAAACACCGAATTTGGGATTGAATAAGATTGACCGTTCATCGCCATCGACAACCTATTTTGATCTGGATAAGTATTTGGATCAGAACTGGGAGAAGGTTGATGATTTTGCGGAGCAATTGGAGGGAAAATCTGGGGAGACAGCTGAGCAGGTGAAGAGTATTCAGGATCGGCTGAATACGGAGAAGCGGAGATCCGTTAAGTTGGAGCCTGGGTTACAGATTATTAATGCGGAACGTGCCTCGGCAATTAAGTTGGAAGGTATTAAGGGCCGTACGCTGGTGAACTTGTTGGGGCGTGATGGTAATTTCGGGGATGTTACGAGATGGAACGTAGGGTTGGGCACAAGAACAGTCGCGAATAATGTCATAATGGTCACCGGTAACGGAACGGGCGTAAACCCACAATTGACGAATTATAATCATATTTCAGCTCTAAATCCTAAGGTAGGCGATAAACTGTTTTTGCGGGTTCGCGCTACTCATATCGTTGGAACAGCTAAACAATTACAGCTTTACCTGTATTCAAATACTCTCAATAGATTTACAGCAATGAACATTGATAACCCTGTTAGCGGATCAACCTATGATATGTATGGGGTCATTACTGTTAATCAAGCTATTGTGGATGGTTGGGACACGACATTTGGATTTAAATTAACTGCGGAATATGCTACTTATGAAGCTTCGAACGGATCACAAGTGCAGTTCTCTAATGCAGCTATCTACAAAGTTTCTGATGAGGATAAGTCCCTAACATCCAGTCAAATGGCTTTAAAGTATCCTTACGTCGACAGTCTCCAACCCGTTCGAAATCCGTATGCGATTCGTTATGGAGAGAATTTGTTGCCTTCACTTATGAACTCATCATTTGTCCTCTCAAGTAATTATGTAAACGGTCCGTATGAATGGTCAAATTTATTAGGAGCTGACGCAACAGGATACACAATCGTGAAGTTTAATGTTATGCCCAATACGAATTACACGTTTAGCGCCGAAACATTTTTAAATTTAAGCACATCGGTGTACCCTTTAGATCTGCAAACTCCTGCACCACTCAGACCTTGGACTAATGATTCAACGTTCACTTTTAATAGCGGACAAAATTCAGAGATTAACTTCTTATGGAGAGCGTCATCAGGAGGGAATCCAGCTTCACTCAAAAATCCGATGATAGCGCTCGGCACGACAACCAAACCATTCAAACCACGTGAAGATGCTATGCTCGCATTGCAAACGGATTTATACGCTGATCCAATAACCGGGGCCAATGCTGACGAAGTGTTTGAGAAGGAAGGGCAGTATTACAAACTAACGAAGTGGAAAAAGATATCGTTCGATTCCACATACACATACTCCTTTTTTAATTCATACGCAGGAGGAAAGTGTGTCAGATTAATGGACGGAATAACAGATAGAAATAAAAAATATCTCCCTATGGCAACTAAATTCAATGGAGTTCGCTTATCTGATGGATCACCTTCTTTAAATGTGGATCAATACAGCAGAGGAGATTGGGACACAGGAGCAAATGGTGTATTTTTAGGAATAGGCGTTTCAAGTGCAGACAGCGGATGGGGAGACTCATACACACCTACACCAGACGAGATTAAGGCGTATTTCATGGGATGGAAAATGAGCGTAAATGGTTCGCCTCGGGCTACAGCGTACGACGGTACTGGCACGAAAGTTTGGATACGTATTACGCGGATGTTGGACTCTATAGCTTTAGCAAATGGCGTCGACTATACAACGGCTCTCCCAACAACTCTCGCGGGTACGGACTCTCTAGGCAATTTGTATACACCGTACCAACTCGCTTACCAACTTGCAACGCCAACTGTCGAATCAATCACGTCAGAAGGTCAATTGACGTTTACTGAGGGCAGTAATCAGGTGGAAGTAGGAACGGGGATAGTGTTAAGGGAACCTGCTAAACCTATTAAATTTGACAATTACGACATTAATACTGGGAAGACAATGGGGAATGCCACTCTTTACGCGGTCGATAAATGGATTGCACTATACGAAAATGGACACTTGAAACCTACTGGGTGGGGGGTGTTTGAAGGCCAAGACAATGGAAAGGCAATTGCAATATATGGACACCAGTATAATCCATCAGCAGCATATTCCGTCACTTACTTGATGAAGGATGTGTCCCCGGTTACATCTTTTCTCGGCTCAATCTCAGTAAACGAAAAGGCGTTGCTGACAGACCTGACTAAAAGTGTGCATCAGAACACGGCGTCGTTATCCATGCTGGAAATTTCCGCTGCAGACGGAGGAGTGCTTAAAAACTACGTCGATAATAAGCCATGGCAAAAGTACAAAATTACGCAGGATAATGGAAGTATTATTCAACTTCCACACAATTCAAACTTAAATAATATTAAGAATGGTGGGCAATACGATTGCTTCAACGCTGTAAATGTGCCGGGGGGCGTTGTTAATGCTTGGTTTTACGTTGAGGTACTTGTGCATTCAAACGCTCCAACTCATGTAATCCAACGCGCATCAAGACTGGATACTCATAATACGCCTACTTTATACATGAGAACCTGCATGGATAATATATGGAGTGAATGGAGTCCTGACGTTTTTCAATCTGGCGTTGATGCTAAAAATGGGATCGTGGATGCCATTAACGCCATGGGAAGTAGCGCATCCATGAATGACACGTGGTTAACGCTTGCCAGTAAGATACACTTAATTAAGAATGGTAAGCGATTTGCAACAGGACAATTTGTTATAGGCTCGAATGGGGCTGGATCAGCAACTGGATTGGGCTTTAAACCACGCAACATTACGTTTGCGAATGCTACTAACACGCCCAGCAATATTTATTTTGGTGTTTACAGCGAGGATTCACCAAGAAATAATTACAGCTTAGGCGGTACGCGTTTTCTTAACAGAGTAGTAGGTCTCGATAACGGTTTGTCTACGGATGATAAGATCGTACCTACTGTAAATGGATTTAATGTTAGTGGAACAGGAATAACAGATCAAAGGACATACAATTATTTTGCAACAGAATAACAGTGTCTTATAGAATTTGGTTCACATAGGTAGTTCTACTTGGCTTCATGAAAATGGTAGTGTTAATCAGGATAACGATTCCAAGGTGGGTTGAAGATTATTAACTATTTAAGCAGTAGAAGCAAACTAAAGGAGGTGAAACCATGGAACGATGGGACACCCTATGGAAATGGCTCCTTGCGCTCCTAACCAGCTCAGCAACCTATTTCTTCGGTGGCTGGTCAGGCGTACTCGGCGTATTGCTCGTATTCGTCATCCTCGACTACCTTACCGGCATCGCGGCGGCGGGGATGAGTGGCAAGTTGGAGAGTAATGTCGGAATGTTCGGCATCGCCCGAAAGGTATTTATATTTGCAATGGTATCGGTGGCTCATCTGGTGGACGGTGTTCTGGGAGACGGACATTTGTTCAGGGATGCGGTCGCCTTTTTTTATATCGCGAATGAGTTGTTGTCCATTATTGAAAATGGCGGTAAATTGGGTGCACCGATTCCGCCTGTGATTCGGCAGGCCATTGAAGTGCTCAAGGGTAAGGGCGGAGACGGGGGTATTCCCGGTAACTATACTCCTGATTCCAAAGAATCTTTTGTACAGTCAGATCATGAGGACACTGATAAACAGACCAGAGATGAAACGAAGTAAGGACTTAGCATTCATTTAAATGTGCCTAGTAGCAAGAGAGAGAAAATATTTGAATCGATAGTCTGATCCATTGGCTACAAGTAGTGAAGGAGACGGAATCGATTCTGAAGAAGCGGTAGCGGTCGCCTTTGTCTCTGAATCTCTAACCTTTAAGAAAATGAATCAAGAAAATTTGGAGACAACAGCGATCGGAAGAACGATCCGTATCTGGAACGGTTATGTACCGACTTGGTATTTTTTCCTTAGTTAGTTAATGGAAACCAATACACAACAATAGAAGTTAATAGCACCGACATAGAATTCAAAGCAGACTGACCAAGCAGCACCTAATCTTACCCAAATAGCAAAATCGACGTAATCTATAGCCATCCCAATTTACCTTTTACCAACATCAGGGACACGCACACAAGCAACCCCAGATCCCCAAGCATTAACTATATACAAACGGCAATTTGCCGCATAAAGGGTGTGAGAAACATGCAAACGAGAAGCTCGGGCAATACGCAGGGCATTGACGTCTCCCGTTATCAAGGCACGATCGATTGGGCCAAAGTGAAGGCAAACGGTATGACGTTTGTGTTCATCAAAGCCACGGAAGGGCAGACGTATATCGATCCGAACTTTCAGAAAAATGTAACCGGCGCACTGGGGGCAGGCTTGCTGATAGGAACGTACCACTTCTTTCGCGCAACGACTACCGATGGTGCCAAGGCTGAAGCGGCGCATTATGCCAATACACTGCAAAAAGTAGGAGGCGCCAAGGCGCTACAATTACCTCCTGTCATGGACTACGAGAACAATCCGGGTAACCTGAGCAAAGCTCAGATCAACACGGTAGCTAAGGCTTTTTTAACGGAGTTGCAACGTCTCACGGGTGCGAAACCGATTATATACACGGGCAATTCATTTGCCGGCAATTTTGAACCTTCGATGAGCTCATACGATCTTTGGATTGCGCGTTACAGCAACACACGTGTACCGAATGACCAGCCTGCATGGAAACGTTGGACGTTCTGGCAGTACACGGACTCGGGCAAGGTGAACGGAATCAGCGGCAACGTGGATATGAACGAGTTTGAAGGATCGACAGCGGAATTGAGAGCAAGATATGCAACAGCAACTCCAAAGCCGCCAGAGCCATCCGAACCGACCAATCCCACGAATCCAACCGAACCACCGAAAGGGGGCGAACCGATGACAGCCGAAGAGAAAGCAGCGTTTGATGCATTGAAGTTTCAGGTCGATAAACTGCAGGCGCGCCAGCAGATGGAAGTTCCAGTCTGGGCGAAAGCGGCCGTCGATGCAGCACTGGCGTATGATACCAAAAATCCATTGTTCAGCATCGATAATGGGGCGAGTTATGATTTTTACCGTTTCATCACGGTTATGTACCGTAGAGGTTTATTCAAAAAATAAGCTGACATAACTTAAAATATAAGTTGGATCTGGTTTTAAAAGAGGGAACACAATAAGGGACACACGACGATTTTTGTCGAATGGTGTTCCTTTTTTGTGTTTTATGTAAATGATATTAACATATATAATAAAGTTGAAGACTTATGTCCGTAAATCTCTTGTCTAATTGATGAATGTGATGTAAAGTAAGTTACACGAAATCGATTTTCACCACTGTTTATTTACACAATCCTCCTCATCATGACAAGACTATAACATGAAAAGTTATTGTAATGTCTCCCTGTTGTAAAATCCAACATCTGTAGATCAATCTCACAACGTATTGAAACAATCCAATCCAACCTGCTTGAGAAACCACTTAAATGTCCTGTTTACCTACTTTCTGTTCCAGCTAATTGCCACTATTAGATTCTAGGCCATTACACTTTAGCCATGATGATCTAACTCCAAGCCAAACTCCACACCAGACAAAACTATCGTACTCTCAAAATCAGCTTTGTCGGCCGCCATCAAGTCGGTACCATTCTACTATTGCTTATTGACCTAAGTTCAATTATTAAGCAACAACCACAGGTATTTATAACTCGTCACATCATCCGAAAAAACTAACAAAATGTGTACGGTTACATCCCGGTTTACATTTCATATATACGCTTTACTTATCCAGATTTACATGACAGGTATCAAAGGCATCTAAAGCCTTTCATATGATACAAAGCACCAAACCGATCGATTGTAATCATTGGAGTTTTTTCACGCCAGTATCACACACATTATGAGACAGGGAAGGGTGTTGTACGTATGCGAATGAGGAAAAAGTGGTTATCCGGGGTCATGGCAATGGCCATGAGCACAGTGTTGATTCTATCGGGCTGCTCCAGCGCCAGTAACGAGGGTACAGGCAATTCCCCTGCTCCGGCGGAAGGTAGCGAACCTCCGGCAGAAGTGGCAACACAGGATACAATGATTATGGGACGCGGCGGAGATTCCGTGGCATTGGACCCGGCAATAGTTACGGATGGGGAGTCGTTGAAGATTGGACATCAGGTATTCGACTCGTTGCTGGACTACAAGGAAGGTGGAACCGAGGTTGTTCCTGGACTAGCTGAGAGCTGGGAGATTTCGGCGGATGGACTCAAGTATGACTTCAAGCTGAAGTCCGGCGTGAAATTCCACGATGGTACTGACTTCAACGCAGAGGCTGTGGTGTTCAACTTCAACCGATGGAGTGATCCGGCCAGTGAATATAAATTCGAGGGAGATTCCTTCGACTATTATGACTCCATGTTTGGTCCGGAAGACGGACGCGTGATTAAGGAAGTGAAGGCGATTGACGAGACAACGGTCGAGTTCACCCTGAACCAGCCACAAGCGCCTTTCCTACAAAACATTGCGATGACGCCATTTGGCATTGCAAGTCCAACTGCGATTCAGGAGAAAAAAGAAAATTTCAAGAGCGAGCCAGTAGGCACAGGCCCGTTTGTGTTCAAAGAGTGGAAGCGGAACGACTCCATCACCTTGGAGAAGAATCCGAATTATTGGAAAGAGGGACTGCCGAAGCTGAACAAAGTGATTGTGCGCTCCATTCCGGATAACACGGCTCGCTTCAATGCGCTGCAAAACGGCGAGATTGATATCATGGAGGATCTGAACCCGGATGATCTGTCCATTCTTGAGGGAAATAGCGAACTGCAAAAAATCGAGCGTCCACCATTTAACGTGTCATACATTGGTTTTAACTTTAAGAAAAAACCGTTTGATAACGTGAAAGTAAGACAAGCGCTCAATCACGCGGTAAACAAACAGGGCATTATTGATGCTTTCTTTGCGGGACAAGCGCAGCCAGCGGTAAACCCGATGCCGCCAACGCTGTGGGGGTATAACGACAGTATTGAGGACTATGCTTACGATCTGGAAAAAGCAAAAGCGCTGCTTGCTGAAGCCGGCTACCCTGACGGATTGCCTGACCCGGTAACGTTCTATGCCATGCCAGTATCCCGGCCGTATATGCCTGATGGCAAGAAAGTTGCCGAAGCGATCCAGGCCGATTTCGAGAAAATCGGAGTGACCGTCAACATTGAATCACCAGAGTGGGCAACGTATCTGGATGATGCCAAAGCCGGGGAGAAAGACGATATTTACATGCTTGGCTGGACCGGTGATAACGGTGACCCGGATAACTTCCTGTACACGCTACTCGATAAGGATGCAATTCCGGGCAACAACCGGAGCTTCTACGTAAACGAAGAATTGCATACATTGCTGACGAGTGCGCAGAAAGAAACGGATCAGGACAAACGTGCGGAACTGTACAAGCAAGCGCAGGTGATTATTAAGGAAGATGCTCCATGGATTCCACTTGTGCACACCACTCCCATCTTGGCAGGTAAAGCGAACCTGAAAAATTTCGTACCGTCCCCATTGGGCACGGAATCCTATGCCAATGCCTACTTTGAATAACTTATATATGAGCTGAATTTAGTACTAAATAGGATCCATTAGTTCAAAGCGCTGGCGTACACGCAATGCTTGGCAGAACCCACATCTGGACGTAACTATCTAAAGCATGCATGTCTGCCAGCGCTTTTTATACGTTAAAGGCAGGTGAATGAGGAGTGAACAGTTACATCGTCAAACGTGTACTCGTGTTACTGCCCGTGCTGCTGGGCATGACCCTGATCGTCTTTTCCATTATCCACGCTATTCCGGGTGATCCGGCCGAGACCATACTCGGGCAAAAGGCAACCGAACAATCCAAGCAAGCTCTGCGGGACCAGCTCGGACTGGACAAACCATGGACTCAACAATATTTCGCCTATTTGGGCGATCTGTTCAAGGGAGATCTGGGCACATCCATTCGTACCAAGGTTCCCATTGCCCAGGAAATTGTGCCCTATCTGACGGCGACCCTCGAATTAACGATGGCGAGTATGCTGTTTGCGATCATTGTTGGAGTGAATGCTGGGATCGTCAGTGCCTGGAAGCATAACTCGTGGTTTGATTACTGCTGCATGGTCATTGCATTGGTGGGTGTATCGATGCCGATCTTCTGGCTTGGGTTGATGGAACAATGGCTGTTTGCGAACAAACTGCACTGGCTGCCATCCATCGGCAGAATGAATGCACGTGATCCGATTGAAGCCATTACGGGCTTGTATGTGCTGGATACGATGATTGCCGGACGTTGGGACCAGCTGTGGACGGTAACGAAACATTTGCTGCTGCCAAGTATCGCGCTTGGGACAATTCCGATGGCCGTTATTGCCCGGATGACACGTTCCAGCATGCTCGAAGTAATGAGTTCGGATTATATCCGAACCGCGAAGGCGAAGGGATTGGGCCCGTTTTTCGTCGTATATGGACATGCGTTGAAAAATGCGTTTATTCCCGTGCTCACCGTCATCGGCATACAGACTGGATCTTTGCTAGGTGGAGCCGTGCTGACCGAAACGATCTTTGCCTGGCCTGGCGTTGGTCGCTATATATATGAAGCAATTAGTTCGCGGGACTATCCGGTGATCCAGAGCGGCATTCTGATCGTGGCATTCTTTTTCGTAGTGATCAACCTGATTGTGGACTTGCTGTACGCCGTATTTGATCCGCGTATTAGTTATAAATAGGAAATTCATCATTTGGGTTGATGAATGGAACTTAATATAAAATCTTTAAAAAATTACACGACACGAAGAGTGCAGAACCAATCTGTAGAAGCGAAGCGTTCGCATTTATCACCGGATTTTCACCTTTAAATAGGTGGATCAATAAAATCTGGGGATAACAGCGATCGGAAGATGGTACTGCAATCGTAGTGCTTGAGTGTAATAGAACTCGTTGATCTTGTATTTCATTCATATCCAAGAAGGGAGACGCCGCATGGCCAAATTATCGACCAATACCGGAGCATCCATTGACGCCGCATCGGCACCTGCATCAGGTCCATGGCGGGAAGCCTGGAGAACGTTTCGGAAAAATCGGCTTGCGCTGGCAGGCTTGATCATTATCGTTTTTTTCATCTTGATGGCCTTTGCTGCCCCGTATATTGCCCCGTATGATTACAAAGAGCAGGTGCTCACAGATCGTCTGCAAGCCCCTTCGGCAGAGCATTGGTTTGGTACCGATGATCTGGGGCGTGACGTATTTTCCAGAGTGCTGTACGGAGCACGCATTTCATTGTGGGTTGGTTTCTTTTCTGTTATTGGCTCTATTATTGCGGGCACATTGCTCGGCCTGATTGCTGGATATTATGGAAAATGGGCTGACATGCTCATCTCGCGTTTGTTCGATATCTTGCTCGCTTTTCCCGCCATCCTGCTGGCAATCGCCATTGTGGCGATTCTCGGCCCGTCCTTGCAAAATGCACTGCTCGCGATAGCGATCGTGAACATCCCGACCTACGGACGACTGGTGCGTTCAAGGGTACTTAGCTTGAGACAGGAGGAATTCATTACGTCAGCGCGTACGCTGGGGGCTAGCAATATGCGAATTCTGTTCCGGCACATCTTGCCCAATAGCCTCACCCCGCTCATCGTACAAGGCACACTGGGGATTGGAACAGCAATTATTGAAGCGGCTGCGCTTGGGTTCCTCGGCATGGGGGCGCAACCACCAGACCCGGAATGGGGCAAAATGCTGTCGGATTCCCGCCAGTTTCTGCAAAAAGCGCCGTGGACGCTTATTTTCCCTGGACTTTCCATCATGTTTACCGTGCTCGGTTTCAACTTGCTGGGGGATGGTCTGCGCGATACCCTTGATCCAAAGATGGCCAAAAAGTAGAGATTTGCATCTCTATTATTATCGCTAACCTAAATCTCCGACTCTGTTCAAAACTAACGAACCTAGGATGCCTTATTCTGCGATTTACTGCCCATTTGCCAGTCTAACGAATTTCACACACGCTTTTTTGCGAAAAACCTACGGAAAGTCTCGAAAGGTCGGCTAAAGGTGAGGAATAGCGTGTCTCCGATTCGTTAGGTTACGAAATCATCCTAAAAAGGCCAATTAACGTCGGTAAGGTTTGTTAGCGTGTGGCTTGCCAATGATTCCATACTCATTACAATCTGACACCAGGCCGGTTCGAACTTTTGTTCGAGGCGGCTTTTGTGTTGCATGATGTATTGAGCTAAAATGGTTAGAGATGTGCAAAACTTGAAGTGTTATTCGATCATTTTGTTAAAATAACCGCCTTCGTATTGACACCCAATTTTCCCATATGTTATATAAAAGGAAAGGGTTTAGCACTCCGATCATCAGAGTGCTAACAAATGAATTTACATTAAACGACTACATATGGAATGATTGTGATTTTGAATATGGATAAAGTTAAACTTGAATAGTACATGAGAGTGAAGAGGCTAGAAAAGATTTTGGGAATCGTAGTTTGTCTCACCGGATTTTTCCGCTTTAAAGATGTCTTAGCATTATCAAGTATTTGGCGAAACAGCTTCAGTAGTGAAGGGGACGGAATCGATTCTGTAGAAGCGGTAGCGTTCGCCTTTGTCTCCGAATTTCTAACCATTTCAGAATAGTTCAAGAAAATTTGGAGACAACAGCGATCGAAAGAACGATCCGTAACCGGAACGGTCACCAGAAGAACATCAATTACTTGTATTAGTGTTGAGCCCTGAATATGAAATCAGAAAAATCTGGGGTTAAAAGCGATTGAAGGCTTTTCTAGCAACGTAACATTCTGCATGGGAGTATTCAAAGGTTTACTTTCTATATTCAATCTAATCATCATTCTATATCCAATTTGAAAGGAGACACCCATTCATGGCTAAAAAAGAATTCCAGGCTGAATCCAAACGCTTGCTGGATATGATGATCAACTCCATTTACACCCAAAGAGAAATCTTTTTGAGAGAACTGATCTCCAACTCCAGTGACGCCATTGACAAAATATATTACAAAGCGCTGACTGACGACACACTCGTCTTCAACAAAGAGGACTACTACATCAAGCTCACCATCGACAAAGAGAACCGTACGCTTACGCTCACTGATACAGGAATCGGGATGACCCAGGAAGAGCTGGAGAACAATCTGGGGGTCATCGCGAAGAGCGGCTCGCTGGCGTTCAAGAAAGAGAATGAAGCCAAAGACGGTCACAACATCATCGGACAATTCGGGGTTGGTTTCTACTCCGCATTTATGGTGGCGGACAAGCTGACGGTAACCAGTAAAACGCTGGGCAGCGACGAAGCATGGAAATGGGAATCCGAAGGCGCAGACGGGTACACGATCTCTCCAGCCGAGAAAGACTCCGTGGGTACGGAAATCGTCCTGACCATTAAGCAAAATACCGAAGAAGATTCGTATGACGAATTCTTGGAAGAGTACCGCCTGAGATCCATCGTCAAGAAATACTCCGACTTCATTCGCTACCCGATCAAGATGGATGTGACAGGTCAGCGTCCGAAAGAGGGTACGGAGAACGAATTCGAAGAATACAAAGAAGAGCAAACCGTGAACAGCATGGTGCCGATCTGGCGCAAAAATAAAAGCGAATTGACCGAAGAAGACTATACTAACTTCTATATGGAAAAACGCTACGGTTTTGACAAACCGCTCAAACATCTGCACATCAGCGCGGATGGCGCAGTGGTATATAATGCGATCCTGTTTATCCCGGAGAACACACCGTTTGATTATTATACAAAAGAGTATGAAAAAGGGCTTGAACTGTACTCTAACGGTGTATTGATCATGGACAAATGCGGTGATTTGCTGCCAGATTACTTTGGATTTGTCAAAGGTATGGTGGATTCGGAAGATCTGTCCCTGAACATCTCCCGTGAAATGCTGCAACACGATCGTCAGCTCAGCCTGATCGCGAAGAACATCAAGAACAAGATCAAGAGCCAGCTGCAAAGCCTGCTCAAGGACGAGCGTGAGAACTACGAGAAGTTCTACCAAGCGTTTGGTCGTCAGCTGAAGTATGGCGTATACAGCGACTATGGCGTGAACAAGGACACCCTACAGGATCTGCTCTTGTTCTCTTCTTCCAAAGAGAAGAAACTGGTTAGCTTGGACGAGTATGTTTCCAGAATGCCTGAAGATCAGAAGTACATCTACTACGCATCTGGTGAATCCATTGAACGGATTGAGAAGCTGCCACAGATCGAGGGTGTACTCGACAAAGGTTATGAAGTCTTGTACTTCACCGACGACATCGATGAGTTTGCAATTAAGATGATCACGAATTATAAAGAGAAAGAATTCAAATCCATCTCCAGCGGTGACCTGGGCATCGAGGACAGTGCAGACAAAGAAGAAACAGACGCACAGGACAACGACAACAAAGAGTTGTTCGAAGCGATGCAAGCGCAGCTCGACGGCAAAGTAAAAGCTGTTAAAGCTTCCAAACGCCTGAGAAGCCACCCGGTATGTTTGTCCACTGAAGGTGAGCTGACGATTGAGATGGAGAAAATCCTGAAAGCTATGCCGAACAGCGAAAATGTACAGGCCGATAAAGTGCTGGAGATCAACGTAAATCACGATGTCTTCAAATCCCTGAAAGACGCATTCGCTCAGGATAAAGAAAAGCTGAGCCTTTACACAAGCCTGCTGTACCATCAAGCATTGCTGATCGAAGGACTGCCAATTCAAGACCCGGTAGAGTTCACCAACGATATCTGCAAAGTTATGGTGTAACCCATAATCTCCACCCCGACAGGACATTTCCGTCCTGTCGGTTTTTTTTTATTTTCACCTCCTTACTCATACAGGGAGGGGATGAGGAAGACAGACTATCATATCATCAAATTTCATATGATATTTTTATAATTTGAACTTGATCTTCACTATTTTTTTGCGAGAAAATGGTGAATACCATTATTGTATTTATGGGCAGCGAAAGTAGTGGAGGGGACGGAATCGATTCTGAAGAAGCGTAGCGTTCGCCTTTGTCTCCGGGTTTACCCCTTTAAAAAGGGAATTCAGAAAACCTGGAGACAACAGCGATCGGAAGAACGATCCGTAACCGGAACGGCCACTTTGCACAGCGAGTACTTATTTGGTTTCTGTCAGCGGAGTGATGTAATGTAAATTGTGATTTCATTTTATATCATTATCATTTAGGTGCACGAATGGTAGTCTGGCAGGGTATAATAAAAGAAGACGACTGTGCATCACAAGTTGATGTGAGAAGAGATGACAATCGCAGACAGGTTTTGCTTTTCGAAACTGCAGAATATGTGTATAATCACTCAAAATAGAGACAGTCGGCTAGGAGTGATCAACATGCAATGGAACGATCTGAGAGAACATAGACAATACCCTGAACTAACAAAACTGGATGGGGCTCGGGCAGCTTATGAACGGGACTATTCCAGACTGATACATTCACCGACTTTTCGTCGGCTGCAAGGTAAATCGCAGGTGTTTGGTGCAGGAACGGGCGATTATTATCGCACACGATTGACCCACTCCCTGGAGGTAGCACAGATTGCACGGGAAGCGGCACGGAGCCTGCTTCGTCGGTTTCCGGAGGTAGACTGGAGTCAAGCGGACAACCCTGGATTGATTATCGATTCGGAAGTGGTGGAGTGTGCCGCGATTGCGCATGACTTCGGTCACCCACCTTTTGGGCATAAAGGGGAAGAAGTGCTGGATGGCATCCTCGATGATCTCATCAACACAGAGGTCAAGAAAATCATGAAGAAGAGCCGCGGGGCCAAGTCACCCCAACAGGAGCCGGAGATTCGCGCGGAGCTGAAGCGGAAATATGAGCATTTTGAAGGCAACGCGCACAACTTCCGCCTCATTATGTATTTGGAAAAACGTGAAGATATCGATGGACTTAACCTGTCCGATGCAGTGCTGCTGGGTATCAACAAGTACCCTTACCCTGGCACGGAGAGCAAGAAAGGCATGTATCATCATGAATGGCAGTATATCCACGAGATTCGAAATCGTTGGGCCATTCCTGCTGGCAAAAAGACGCTTGAAGCGCAGCTGATGGACCTCTGCGACGATATTGCGTATTCCGCACATGATCTGGAAGATGGCATCAAGGCAGGAAAAATCGAAGTACACGAGCATTTCCTGCAAGATCCGCATATCAATCGACTGATTGTGGATAAGATTACGACACTGGAGGATTTGTTCTGGAACGGATGGACAAGAGAAGCGATTGGCAAAAAAGTCGAAGAAGTCCTCGCTTCGTTCCTGCGCATCTGGAATGAAAAAATGCCGTTCTGCGAGCATGATTATTCACGAACTCGCCGTGAGGTCAAGGCTTACTGGGTCAGCCTTTTTGTCGCTAGCCTGGGAGTTATTGATAACGGAGACTGGAAAAAGGTGACGTTTGTCCGTGAAGGCGCGGAGGACCTCGATATGCTGCGTACAGTAAGTGTGCTTAAGAGCTTTGCCTGGGTGACCATGATTCGTGACCTGCGTGTGCAGAGGTTGCAAAAGCGCAGTGAATGGATGATTAAGCGTCTGTGGGATGCGTTCCTTGATCCGGAAACGTCCAAATCCATTATTCCGTCCGATTGGCTGCAACGCTATGAGAAGGATCAGGCGAAGGCGAATCCGATCTGGACTTGGGAGCATATGGTGATCGATTATATTGCCGGGATGACGGATGCTTTTGCCGAGAAAATCTACAATGAACTTTACGGTCTTAAGGTCGGTTCCATCTACGATCTGGACTAGAGATAAGCGAGACGAAGGGAGATGAGACGCTTGGGTGTGAACATCAGCGAAAAATACAATCTGGGCGTACTTGACCTTGTTCCAAGGTTGAACGGCGCTACAGCAGAACAGGCGCTGCAACAATCCGTTACACTTGCGCAGCATGCTGAAGATTGGGGCTATTCAAGGTACTGGACGTCCGAGCACCATGACATGGACGAACTTGCCTCAGCATCACCGGAAGTGTTGCTTGCCCATATTGGCGCGAGAACGAACACGATCCAGCTTGGCTCCGGTGCCGTACTGTTACCACATTATAGCCCGCTTAAGGTAGCGGAGTCGTTCCGACTGCTGGCGGCGCTCTACCCGGGGCGCATCGAGTTAGGCTTGGGACGTGCTCCTGGGGGTGGCCCACATGCAACGATGGCCTTGAGTGGAAATTATTTGCAACATGTGTCCAAGTTGCCTGAATCGCTCGCGGCACTGACCGAACTACTGGAAGATCGTTATACCTATGAAGAACATCCGGTGACGGCCCGCCCGATTCCGGAGCTTCCGTTATCCTTATGGATGCTGGGTACCAACGTAAAGAGTGCTGAGTTTGCCGCCCGTTTCGGTATGGGGTATGTATTCGGACAATTCATGAGTGACGCGGATGGTACGGAGGCTGTGCGGCGTTATCGGGAGGGCTTTATCCCCAGCGCCAATAGGAAAGAGCCGGAGGTTATGGTTGCTGTCAGTGTGCTTTGTGCGGAGACGCAGGAAGAGGCGTTGTCCTGGAGTCTCGAAATGGTGGAGAGACGCAGAGCCGTTGGGAAAGAGATTACAACGCAGTCTGACAATATCAGCACAAGTACCAGCACCAACGAGAGGGATGATGCCAATGAGAATGAAGTACAACGGCATTATGCCGGTACACCTGCACAGGTCTGGAATCAGTTGCAGCAGGTGTGCCAAAGGCTGGATACGGATCGGCTGCTTGTGGTGACAACTGGACCGGATTACGAGCGAAGGTTGGCCTCTTACAAGTTACTGGCAAACGCATAAGGGGCGGCTGTTAGCTGTTATGATACAAAGAATGGCTGGTTCCATACCCGCCATCTGCATGGAGTCGAATCATAAGAGCTGCAGATCGGATATTTGCCGTATGCTGCAGCTCTTTTTTGCTTCATTTTATCCTGAGTTTTACATCATTCGATTCCGTTCAACAGGTGATGTGAAATAAACACAAGATTTTACAAAATAAAGCATGACTAAAATAAAAGAATGTTATAATACTTTACGTCTCTTTTCCTATAGATATAATATAGAAAAGAGTATTTTGCAAGATGCCAAAAGAAGGGTAAAACAACGACAAAAGCACCTAAAATACGGAAGTGGCCGAAGATGGGCACAAGGGGGAAATCATATGTTCAGCAGATTCAGGATCAAGAGTATCGGTCTGCGTATCAGCATCGCGTTCTATCTATTAATCCTCTGTTTAATTCTTCTTAGTGTCACGATTGTTACACGAATGAACTCGATGGAAAGAAACACGAATGAGATCACTAATAACTGGATGCCCTCACTCCAACAGATTAACCGTTTGAACTATACGACAGAACATATTTTGTCATTGAGTTATCGCCATTATGATGCACAGGCTGGGGACAAAGCGAGCCTCGCTGAAGAACGTACCAAGTATATTCGTGAAACGGCCCAGGCAATTAAAATATACGATCAACAGGAAAAGACAACGGAAGAAAAGGAACAATGGGATGCATTCAAAACGAAGTGGGCAGCGTACCTCAAGATTAACACACAGTCCATTAAGCTGAGTGATGAAGGCCAGGAACAATTGGCCAAGGAAGTGTCCGAAAAAGGGGCCGATTCCTTCGATGCCATGCAAGTCGATCTGGATTATCTGGTGGAATACAATCAGGAACAGTCCAGTATCTCTGCTGCGCAGACGATTCGATCCGTACAGGATGGCCGAATGATTATTGTTGTTGGTGTACTGGTGATGATTATCATTACAGCAATTGCGATTCCAATCATCCGTTCACAAGTTGTTAAACCGCTGCTTCGGGTGATTAGTGCCGTGAAACTGATTGCGGAAGGTCAATTAAATGTCCAGGACATACATACCAAACATGAAGACGAAGTTGGTGTTCTTGCCAAAGCCGTGAATGACATGAAAGGTAATCTGACCTCCATGGTACTGAATGTCAGACGAATCGCTGAAGCCGTCAACCGTCAAAGCAGCGAATTGGCCATTTCCTCTGAAGAGGTTAAGATCGGCAGTCGCCAAATTGCTATAACGATGGAAGAGTCAGCAAAAGCGGCAGAGAGTCAGGCGGAAACGGCTGTTGAATCCGCCCGTACCGTCGAGGGGTTGAACGCAAATATTCAGCAACATTCGGAGCAGGGGAATCAGCTTCGGCTGATGTCAGACCTCATTCTGAAACAAGGACGGACCGGTCGCGAGTCCATGGAGCAATCCGTGAATCAGATGCAGCAGATTGCTGGCGCAGTTTCGTCTTCCATGAACAAGATGGAACAGCTGGACCGCAAAAACGAAGACATATCGCAGTTGGTTCAAGTCATTCATGACATTGCGCGCCAGACCAACCTGCTCGCATTGAATGCTTCCATCGAAGCTGCCCGTGCAGGAGAGAGTGGACGCGGATTTGCAGTCGTTGCAGCAGAAGTGCGGAAATTGTCTGAAGCTGTTCGGACTTCTGTGGAAGAGATTACCGCCATCACGGGGGATATTCAGAAGGATTCCCAGGGGGTTGTTGAGGAATTACGAACAGGTGTACTGGAGACAGAGCGCGGGCAGCAGCAAGTACGTAATTCCGGCAATCTGTTCCGTACCATTAGTGAGTCGGTAGAGGGTATGGTCCAGGTCATTGGTACAATGACGGATGGTCTGGAAGGCATGCAGGAAGCGAGCGGGCGCATGCATAATTTCAGTCAACAAATTTCGGCAGTATCAGAGGAATCCGCGGCCAGTGTAGAGGAAGTGTCAGCGTCGGCCGAAGAACAGGTGAGTTCAATGGAAACGATTAGCGGCAATATTCAAACCTTGAAAGACCTGTCCGAAGATCTGCTGGCTTCCATTGAAAAATTAAAAATATAAAACCTCTTCTTATAATAGAAGAAACATGAAGGACGGCTACCATGTTGAGCTCTACAAACAGCAAAGATTCAGTTGTCGGAAGTTACGTATATACCTTCGCTTGCCATGAGAATGAACGTGCCCTATGTGAAATGGAATTGGGAACCATGCTTGTTCCTGGCACAGATATTGGTTCAGGAGATCACGCCTATGTTCGCTCCAATATATGCATTCCACCGGGTAGAAGTCCGTTTGTCCGGGGCAGACTGGATGTGATGGCCGAAGCGGATACAGTGGCAGGTCTGAAACCTGCCGCTTCACAAATCGATCTGTCATCTGGTGAAACATTCAAGGTTGTCTGCTTGAAAGAGGGCGATGACATGCCGGATTATGCGCATTGCCGTCTGCTGGAAAAAGAGCTGGGCATGTGCATTAAAGGCAAAGCTATGATGAAACAGCCTGACGTGACTTTTGGACTAATGCATGTGAATGGAAAATGGCTCTTCGGTCAATGGACAGAAGCCGATCGCTCGTGGCAAACCCATCATCAGAAGCCGCAAAATTACTCTACAGGCCTTGGTGTTACGTTAGCCAGAGCGTTAGTCAACATTGCTATTCCGCAAGTGGAGGGACATCAGTTGCTCGATCCATGCTGCGGAATGGGAACCGTTGTAATTGAGGCATTGTCGATGGGAATTGAGGCCAAAGGAAATGATTTGAACCCTTTGGCGGTACAGGGTGCGCGGATTAATCTTCCTCATTATGGTTATGATCCAGCCAGAATTTCCCTCGGGGATATGAATGATCTGGAAGGTTTCTACGATGCAGTTATTCTGGACATGCCATATAATCTCTGTTCTGTTCTTCCGGATGAGGAACAACTTGCCATGTTGACGAGTTTGAAGAGACTTGCAGGACGGGCAGTGATCGTTTCCACCGAATGGGTGGAGGGGCACATTCTGGATGCCGGATGGAACATCGATCAGTATCGAACGGTGAGCAAAGGCACGTTTATACGTCACATTTGGCTATGCACTTAGAACGACTGCGCTGAAAATAACTGAAAAAACCTCCATACCGGAAAAAATCTATTTTCCGGTATGGAGGTTTTTGATTTTCGTAGGGAAACTACCTTACATGAATTTGTACAATTTCACATAAGAAAAATAAGCATTTTTAGTATTTATGACTATAATTCACCAGATTGAGCGGAAGGGTTTTCCCGGCGATATATGCTTCCAAATTTTGAACAAAAATATCAAGTGCCCGCTCGGTGTATTGCTCTGTACTGCCTGCAATATGCGGCGTAATCAAGACGTTATCCTTACCCCACAGTGGATGATCGGCAGGGAGCGGCTCCTCCTCGAATACGTCAAGTGCAGCAAAGGCGACCTGTCCACTGTCCAGTGCACCCAGCAGAGCTTCCGTATTCACGCTTGGACCACGTCCAACATTGACGAAACAGGAACCGGATTTGAAATGCTCGAATGCAGCCTGATCATAGATATGATGGGTTTCATCGGTGAGTGGCAAAATATTGATGACGTAATCGCCCTGGCTCAGTGCTTCATGTAGGCCGGACATATTGTACATTTGGTCAACATTTGGAACGTCTTTTCCGGAGCGTCGAACCCCAATGACGTTCATGCCCAGTGCTTTGAGAATGCGCGCAGTTTCTGATCCAATCTCTCCGACGCCGACGATAACCGCTGTTTTACCATGCAATTCCGGAAGTGGTTTGCCTGGTGATTTCCACTCTGCCTGCTGCTGGTGCAGCATCGCTTGTCTGAGCCAGCGGCTGTGGGACAACATCATACCCAGAATAATTTCGGTAATGGGAATGGCATGTACGCCATTAGCACTGGTTACCAATATGCTTTTTTGTTCCAAATCTGAGAAAGGAAGGTTGTCCACACCTGCGGACCAGACCTGAACCCACTTCAGAGGACTGTTTTCTTTCAGTGCATGTTCGGTTACCAGAGGAGACCAGCCTACGATAATTTCGACTTCTTTTAACTCCGATGAATCAATCTCCTTAGCTTTGCTAACCGTAAGTGTATAACCTGGTGCTGCATCCAGAATGCGTTGTTGCTGCTTCGTCGACAAGGATGGAAAACATACAATTTTACCCATAGTTAGTGGCCTCCTGAATTTAAATATGTTGTGCTTTTAGTGTAGCAGAAAAGAAGGCGATGTGCGTAAAAGGCAGGAATGCAGCCTCATGTGCAAATCCCAGAAATTGTGTCACTCTATAATTAACCAACTTGAAACCATAGAGACGACTGTGAAATAATAAAAACGAACTTTAGAAGAGGTGTATACCATGAATAAGTATTCATATACGGACCTTCCATCTCGACGGGAAAGATTATTTACTGCACTTCGGGTGCCGGCTCATATTCAACAATCACTTCGCATGTCTGCCGAATTGGTGCAAGGAAAGCTTGACTTTCGCAAATGGACGGATCATCGGGATTATCATATTACATTGCAATTTCTGGGGGATACACTTGTTAGTGACATTGGGCAACTTCGAAAAACCTTGCGCTCGGCAAGTGTAGGATTCCAGCCTTTTGAGCTACAATTATCCGGATGGGGAACGTTCGGTCTGGAAGAAACGCCCAAAGTGTTGTGGAGAGGCGTTGAAGGAGAAAAAGACCAACTGAATCTGCTGCAAAAACGAATCGTGGAAGCTACTTCATCTCTTGGATACGAGGCTGAATTGAGACCTTATTCTCCGCACATTACCATTGCAAGAAAATTTCTGGGACAAGTTCCAGGAAATGAGGATAAAGGAATATTTGGAGTGCTTCCTGAACATTCTTTGGGTGTTAATTCATGGATGATCCAAGATTTTGTGCTTTATGTGACACAGCCAGGTCAGTCGCCGATGTATGAGGTCGTGGATACGTTTTCTTTTTCCTGAAACTCATTGTTATGACATAAAATCACATTGACATTACGTTATTCCCTATGTAATATTAGCCATCGTTATTCAAATTCTTTTTTTGTGGTTACTTAGATTAGGGAATTGTTTCGACAGGAGGAATCTTCGAATGGATATTATAAGCAAGAATCGTTGGGTGGCACCGATGTTATCTGTGCTGCTTGTATGTATAGTGGGGGCTAATGTCGTTCAGGCGACTGGAAAGTGGAATGAGGCAAGTGATAGCAAACAGATGACCGAACTCGCGGCTTCTGCAGAAAATAGCGAAAATTCTTTTAGCGGAGACAGGCGAATGATGGAAGACGGGACAAGTCTATCTACTGATGGGTCTATCCAGACTAGTAACTGGACCAACTCGCTCCCGGCCAAGAACTGGCTGACGGCTGCTCAGGAAGAGCAGCAACAGAAGGAAGCCAAGGCTAAACATGCGGCCCGAGCTGCAGCAGCGGCCAAAGCGAAGAAAGAGGCTGCTCTGAAATTGGCCAAGATCGAGCATGCCAAAGCAGTAGCTGCAATTACGACTCCCCCCCAAAAACTTTACTTTACGCGGACCAAACTTCTGAACCAGGAAGACTCGAAACTTGCGACCTGGTCATACAGTGTGTCCGATAAAGAGCTGCTTCTGCTGCAAAAAATCGTCATGGCAGAGGCGGAAGGTGAACCGTACGAAGGCAAAGTGGCAGTTGCCAATGTTGTCTTAAACCGGCTGCGGTCAGCCAATTTTCCCGATACCATTTACAAAGTAATCTACCAGAAATCTCAATTCAGTCCTGTAGCGAACGGGCGCTTGAAACGTGTTACTCCTAATGAGGACAGTATCAAGGCAGTTAATGCAGCGTTGAATGGGAAAAAGGAAGTCGCCGATGATACGTATTATTTCTTGTCATTGACGCTTGCGGACGATCTGACAGTGGCTCGCTCCCAGAAAAAAGTAAAAACGATCGGGCATCATACTTTTTACAAGTAATTGACCTGTAAATTCTGCAAACAGGCAGGGTAGTTAACTATGTATTTACTACATAGACCTTGAAAAGCCCTGTAATGCAGTTTTATTTCGTCGTTTTTAATTTAATTGGTGAAGAGGGTTTGTTATTTAAATTACCCTTTTTTGAAGCAAATCATACGGAGATATGAACGAAATAAAAGAAGGTTCCCTTCCGGATTAATGGAGGGGAACCTTCTTTATGCATGTCTTTAAGAGATTAAACGTCCTCCTAGAACGACTAGAAGGGGTCATAGAGCTGCTAGAATGGGATTCGGGTACCTGACAGCGAAGTTGCCCCAATTCCGGCTGTGAAGCGCTCCTTAGGTGCGGATGTGACTTCCGCTGTAGCCGGGAACAATAAATCATGAACAGCCTGGGCACAACACGTTGGATCATAGGTGTTTCTGCTCTCTGGTTTGTGGACTGATTTCAGCTGGCTTTCAGCTTCACGTGGTGCATAGATCTGCTCACATAAATGCCTGAAGCGATTGGCAATAACGTCAGCAGAGTGAATGACCTGGCCGTATCCGGCTTGTACAAAATATTCACAGTTTTCTTCTTCCTGTCCCGGCAATGGAGGAACGAATAACATCGGCAAGCCTTTAGCCAGTGCTTCTGTACAAGTCATGCCACCTGGTTTCGTAATGAGCACATCGGATACGTCCATGAGTTTGCTGACCTCTCGGGTATACCCGAGAATGCGTATATTCGGATGCTGGAAGCAGGACATTTCCTTCAACTTGGCAATCATTTTCTCATTGCTTCCCAGACAGAACAGCAGCTGCACCCGATCCGCCCATGACGCGAGGGCTTTCATATGCTCTTCATCAAAGGAAAGTCCCCATCCGCCACCCATCAGCAGAGCAGTGGGCATGTTTTGAAGCCCCATTTCCTGTCTGAGGCTCACTTTGTCTCCTGCTTCCCAGAAGTCAGGATGTACAGGAATACCTGTGATTTGGATGCGAGAGGGCTCAACACCCCTGATCTCAAGCAGAGCCTTTACTTGTGGCGTGGATACCAAATATTTGTTGACCTCGGGATTAATCCACGTTGCATGTACGTCGTAGTCTGTGACGAGCGTATATAGTGGAATATTAAGTCCCTGACGTTTCAGTCGTGAGATGACCGCATTCGGAAATGGATGGGTACAGATCACGGCATCGGGTTTCAATTGGGATACGACTTGAGCCGTCTGTGTATAGAAAATCCGGTGCAAGGCCAGTTTGGTAAATCCGTTTAGTGATTTGTTGTATTGCGTCCGATACAGCAGACTGACCAGCTTGGGCTGAACGGTTAGTGTCTTGCGGTATGCGGACAGAATAAGCGGAGCCATTGTTGGGTTTAAAAATTTGCCGAGCTCAATGACCCGACTATGCACATGTGGACTGACTTTCTTAATGCCGCTTGCGAGCGCATGGGCGGCCTGGGTGTGACCGGTGCCGAAACCTTCGGATAACAAGAGCACTCTTGGTTTTCGCATGAGTTCACCTTTATTCATCAATTTAAATTTAACATTCACAGTCATACCGCACGTTGCATTATTACATGAATATACAGCGAAGCGGAAAATCATGTTCATTCGTTACATATTTACACTATAGTTAATGTTCTGATACATCGAAACTTCGTCTTTATCCGTGTTATTGGAGTCATCATACACTATAGACGACGATAGAAGCAGTTTCCACTGCATTTCGGTTAAAAAAAATTAACACAAATTTTTAATGTTAGGGTTGCAATCTGATGGTGAGAGTGGTAATCTTGGTTTTGACCGAATGACCGAATTGTATTTTTGGTCATTTAAAGAGGACGATCAACGAAAACGAGGAGGGATATGATGGCTCCGATTGACAGGAGACAGCAGGTCATTCATGCAGCTGCGCAGTCTTTTGCCATGTTTGGATACAAGGCAACCACGATGGATCAGGTAGCGAAGATTGCGAATGTTGGCAAGGGAACGATCTACACGTTCTTTACGAATAAGGAACAATTGTTTGATCAGATTTTGGTGGAAGTAATCCAGGAAATGAAAAACATTGCTCATCGTGAAGTTCATCAGGAAAGTGCTTTTTTTGATAATCTGTTTCGTGTACTTGATTCATTGCTGGAGTTTCGCCGTGATCACGATTTGCTGGTTAAATTGTCCCAGGAGCTTAAGGATTTTGGAACTCTTCAGGCCAAGGAAGGTTTGGAGAAAGTGGAGAAAGTCATCTCCGATTTTCTGGCTCGGGAGCTTGAGAAGGCAAGAGACAACGGAGAGATTCGTGAGTGTGATCCACAGGTAGTAGCTTTTATGATGATTCGTTTGTACATTGCCCTCACCTCAGATTGGAGCAAGCAACACGAACCGCTGAGCAAAGAGGAAATCAAGAATTACTTTCGCCTTTTCTTAATGGAAGGAATTGCTGCTGCAACGTAACCCGAATTTATTCTACTATAATATGGGTTAGTCATACGATTACAGGCAGTGAGGCTTGTCGAGAGACAGGTTTGTTTTTTTGCTCTAAAGTGACCGTTTGAGGAAAGTGGTCACTTCGTGTTTCGGTAAATTTTCCGGAACGCATCAAATTAATTTCATTATGGTTATTCTGCTTGGAAAGCAAAGAGAACAAGGGGAGAAAATGACATGAAATCTTTATCCGTGTTTTTCAAGGATGTGGGATCGGCCGTGAGAAACCCGAAGGTGTTGATCCCCGTTATTGCAATTTTGTTTATACCGATTCTATATAGTGGTATCTATTTGGCTGCCTACTGGGACCCATATGGTCATGTCGATGAAATGCCGGTTGCGGTTGTTAATCTTGATAAAGGTGCAGAGCTGGAAGGCAAATCATTGCATGTCGGTAGTGACCTCGTTGATGAGCTGAAGAAGAATGCAGATTTTAAATGGGATTTTGTCAGTGCCAGTCAAGCTAAAGAAGGCATGGAAAACGACAAGTATTATATGCAAATTACGATCCCGGAAAACTTTTCATCCCAGGCAACCACGTTGCTTGATGATAAGCCAGAACCGGCTGATCTGATCTACGAACCGAATGGAAATTACAGCTTCGTGGGTGCGCAGATTGGAAAGACGGCTATCAAGGATCTGAAAGCTAAGGTTTCGGCCAAAGTAACGGAATCCTATGCGGAGACCCTGCTCGACAAGTTTTCCGAAGTATCGGACGGATTGGCTGAAGCTGGCGACGGCGCAGGAGACTTGAATACGGGCGCAGGCAAGCTGGATGATGGAGCTGTTAAGCTCAAGGATAATCTGGCGAAGCTGGCCTCCGGAACATTGGAACTTCAGGATGGCTTGTCTCCATTAAGTGATGGTGTCAATGCACTTCACACAGGTGCAACCAAACTTGAAAGTGGAACATCGAATCTGGTATCCGGTTTGCAGCAGCTTCAAGCGGCGGCGACAAGCCAGCTTCAGAGTGGTGCAGACCAGTTGAAGGACGGCAGTGCCAAGCTGGAAACTGGACTGAAGTCTTCCGTGGACGGAGCAGGCAAGCTGCAAGCGGGTCTGAAATCGTCTGAGCAGGGCAGTGCGAAGCTGTCCGAGGGTCTGCAAAGTGCAGTGCAAGGCAGCGGCACATTGGCCACTGGCCTGCAATCGGCAGTAGACGGCAGCATCAAGGTTGCTGACGGAGCCCAGGGCGTGGCCGACGGGTTGAAGCAGCTAGCTGCATCCAACCCTGAACTGGCAGCTAGTGAGGACGTACAGAAGCTGCTGGCAGCCAGCACAGCAGTCGCCGAAGGCAGTAAGCAACTGCGTGAGAGCGAACAGAAGCTCGCGCAGGGTGCAGATCAGTTGCACCAGGGCAATCAGCAACTGGCAGCAGGTGCGTCCGAGCTTCACGGAGGCCAAGAGCAGCTACTGACGGGTGCGAACCAGTTGGTAGATGGCCAACAGCAATTGCTGGCGGGAGCTGGACAGCTTAGCCAGGGCGGAGCGAAGCTCTCCGATGGCCTGAAGCAGTTTAGCGGCAAGCTGGGCGAAGCTGCAAGTGGTGGTACGTTGCTAGCAGATGGAGCCAAGCAACTGGGCTCCGGGACTACAGCCCTGCAAACGGGTGTAGGTAAACTGAGCGGTGGCGTGAGTTCACTCACGGACGGCTCCAAACAACTCGGTGATGGTGCAGGCAAGCTGGCAGACGGTTTAACTGAGCTGAAAGACGGCTCAAGCGAACTGGCTACCAAGCTGAATGATGCGGCTCAGAAAACATCAGAAGTCAAGAAAACGGACGATGTGGTGAATATGTTCGCTGAACCTGTGAATACATCCGAGAACACAACAGAAAACGTGAGCAATTACGGTACAGGGTTGACGCCGTTCTTCCTGTCCATTGGTTTGTTTGTTGGATCACTGATTTCAACGATTGTTTTGAAAATGCGGGAAACTTCCGTACCGGGCGCAACGGGTTGGAACCGTTTTGTCAGCCGAACACTCGTATTCGGTTTTGTGAGCATTATTCAATCCGTGATCGTGGCAAGCTTCATGCTGTACGGTCTTGGACTGGAAACACACAGCGTTCCGCTGTTCTATCTGTTCACAATCTTTACCGGACTGACCTTTATGTTTATTGTTCAGGCCCTCGTAACTTGGCTTGACTTGCCAGGACGATATGTTGTCATCCTGTTATTGGTCTTCCAACTTGCAGCAAGTGCGGGAACATTCCCAGTAGAACTGATTCCGTCGTGGCTTCAGGCATTTAGCCCTTGGTTGCCAATGACGCACAGCATCATGGGCTTCAAAGCAGTTGTATCCAGTGGCAATTTCGATGTGATGTGGCATCAGGTCGGTATTCTGGCAATCTATGCAGGTATTTCTGTGCTGCTGACATTGGCTTTCTTCCTTTGGAACGGCAGACGTCGCAAAAAAGAAGTCGAAGTGGCTGAATCCGGTCAAGTTGTGACGGCATAAGCCGAATTGAACCGGAATAGGACAGAATAGTGAAAATAAACTTTGAACTCAAGTATCATAATTATGCAATATAGTAGTCAAATAGTGCAAAGAGTCTGCGACCCGAAAATGGGTTGCAGACTCTTTTTGTATACAAATGCATAAGGATGAAGATATTCGCTGGAACATGGCATGAGAAATTGGACCAACTATGGTTAAACGCAGGCCACATATGGAATGATTTTCTTTTGTCAGCAATTAAAATTAGTTGTACTCTGACATAAAATGTGTATAATTATTCGAAAAAGAGATGAATTTTAACGTCAATACACTAAAGCTGTACTGCAAAACATTTCTTATCAGAGGTATTAAAAAGTTTAAATTGCGCTGATGTTAGCTCGGTGTTAAAATAATAGAACTATATCAAAAAACGTCGCTCCATATCAGCGGCCGTGCCAGCGGTTGCGTGTTGTTATACCAAGCTGTTTGCCGGATGATCCGGATCAGCTCATCTCATGGATAGCCTCTGCCGCAATAGCAGCACTTATAAGATAGACAGCCCTTATTGCTGTCGCCCTCGTTCATCTAGCAGGTGATTTTTCATGTTGAAAATGCCCGCTCCTCCCGTTTCATTGTTGCTTGTTGCCTATGTTCTTGATCTTTCCGAAATACTTCACTATAGAAAGGTTGCGTTCCATGAGACACATCGGATTACCTCCTAAACAGGGTCTGTACGACCCACAGTTCGAAAAAGACGCATGCGGAATGGGTTTTGTTGCCAACATCAAAGGAGTACCTTCACACGACATCGTTAGTCAGGCACTGACCATGCTCAGTAACATGGAACACCGCGGAGGACAGGGCAGTGAGCCGAATTCCGGTGACGGAGCTGGTATCTTGATCCAGATTCCACATCGCTATTTTGCGCAGGAAGCGGACCGTCTTGGTTTTGCATTGCCTGAACAGGGGTTCTATGGCGTAGGAATGTTGTTCCTTTCACAAGACCCTGTCATTCGAAGCGCGCATGAAGAGAGCCTTAAGAAGATCATTGAAGAAGAAGGCCAGACATTCCTCGGTTTCCGGGATGTGCCTACGTTTGATGAAATGCTTGGACGTTCTGCGCTTGCAGCGAAGCCTTATGTACGTCAGGTGTTCATTGGAAGATCGACAGAAGTTAAGGATGAATTGGGATTTGAACGGAAATTGTACGTCATTCGTAGACGTGCGGAGCTTGCTATTCGTTATTCGGCGGATGAAGCAGAGGGTGGTTCATTCTACCTGCCAAGCTTGTCCTGTCGCAAAATCGTCTACAAAGGCATGCTGACAACTGAACAGGTGGGACAGTTCTATCTGGATCTTCAGGAAGATCTCGTGGAATCAGCGATGGCGCTTGTTCACTCCCGTTTCAGTACGAATACATTCCCAAGCTGGGAACGTGCTCACCCGTATCGCTTCATGATCCACAACGGTGAGATCAATACGATGCGTGGTAACGTAAACTGGATGCATGCCCGGCAGTCGCTGTTTGAGAGCGAATTGTTCGGTAATGACATTTCGAAAGTAAAACCGGTTATCAATCCGGATGGTTCGGATACAGCGATGTTTGATAACACGCTGGAGTTCCTGTATTTGAGCGGCCGTTCATTGCCACACGTGGCCATGATGATGGTTCCTGAGCCTTGGAGTACAGATGAGGGAATGGACCCTGCCAAAAAGGCATTCTATGAATACCACAGCACGATGATGGAGCCGTGGGACGGACCTGCAGCTATGGCCTTTACCGACGGTTTGCAGATTGGTGCAACTCTTGACCGTAATGGTCTGCGTCCTGCACGTTACTATGTAACGAAAGACGACCGTATTATTTTGTCCTCCGAGGTAGGGGTACTTGATATCGCTCCTGAAGAAATTCTCTATAAAGATCGTCTGCGTCCTGGACGTATGCTGCTTGTCGATACACAACAAGGACGTATCATTGCGGATGAGGAAGTGAAAGCTCTCATTGCGGCCGAGAATCCGTATCAGGATTGGCTCGATGAGCATCTGATGGATCTGAATGAGCTGCCGGATGCACCGGAACTGCCTGATCCAAAACATGATAACGTAACCCAGCTTCAGTTGGCGTATGGATATACATTTGAAGAATTGCGCAAAGTGTTGGAGCCAATGGCATCAACAGGTATGGAAGCTACAGGCTCCATGGGTTATGATGCACCACTGGCGGTTTTGTCGGATCGTCCGCAGCGTCTGTATAACTATTTTAAGCAGATGTTTGCACAAGTTACCAATCCACCGATCGATGCGATTCGTGAAGAGATTGTAACCTCTACGGCAACAACGATCGGACCTGAGCGTAACCTATTGAATCCTGAACCAGAGAGCTGTCGTCAGATTCGTTTGGATACACCGGTACTTTCTAATGAGGATTTTGCGAAGATTCGCCACGTTCGTCGCCCGGGCTTCCGTTCCATGACGATTCCGATCTTCTTTACAGCAAAAGAGGGCGCAGAAGGACTTCGCAAAGCGATGGAACTGCTCTTCGAAGCTGCGGACCGTGTCATTGACAAAGGTCATAACATTTTGATCCTGTCTGATCGTGGTGTTGACGCCGAGAATGCGGCTATTCCAGCATTGCTGGCTGTAGCAGGTTTGCATCACCATCTGATTCGTAAAGGAACCAGAACCAAAGTCAGCATTTTGCTGGAATCGGCAGAGCCGCGTGATATTCATCACTATGCCTTGTTGCTTGGTTACGGCGTAAGTGCGGTGAACCCTTATCTGGCGTTTGAAACGCTGGATGACATGATTCAGCAAGGGCTGCTGCGTGGCATCTCACATGAGAAAGCCGTGAAGAACTATATTAAAGCCGCTACCAAGGGCGTTATTAAAATATTGTCCAAAATGGGAATTTCGACGATTCAATCCTATCGCGGGGCTCAAATCTTCGAAGCGGTGGGTCTGAAATCAGACTTCGTTGATCGTTACTTTACGTGGACACCTTCGCGAATTGGCGGGATTGGTCTGGAAGAAGTGGCTGCCGAAGCATTGACTCATCACAACCGTGCCTTTACGGACAAAGATGGCAATGACAAAGTACTGGATTCCGGCGGGGAATACCAATGGCGTAACGACGGAGAAGAGCATCTGTTCAATCCGCAAACGATCCATACGCTGCAACATGCAGTACGTACTGGCGATTACAAACTGTATAAAAAGTATTCCAAACTCGTGCAAGGCGAAAATGATCAGTTGTTGACCATTCGCTCCATGCTGAGACTGAAACCGGTCGGTCCTGCGATTCCTTTAGAAGAAGTAGAATCCGTTGAAGACATTATGCGCCGTTTCAAAACAGGGGCAATGTCCTTCGGTTCAATCAGCAAAGAGGCACACGAAGATCTCGCTATTGCGATGAACCGTGTTGGTGGTAAATCCAATACAGGTGAAGGCGGGGAAGATCCGGCTCGCTTCATTAAAGATAGTAACGGTGATTCTCGTCGCAGTGCGATCAAACAGGTGGCATCCGGACGTTTTGGTGTAACATCCAACTATCTGGTCAATGCCGACGAGATTCAGATCAAGATGGCACAGGGAGCAAAACCGGGTGAAGGTGGACAGCTGCCTGGACGTAAGGTATACCCTTGGGTTGCTGAGGTTCGTGGATCAACACCGGGTGTAGGTCTGATCTCTCCGCCACCGCACCATGATATCTACTCGATTGAGGATCTGGCTGAGTTGATCTATGACTTGAAAAATGCCAATCCACGTGCAGAGATTAACGTTAAATTGGTATCCGAAGTCGGCGTTGGAACGATCGCGGCTGGCGTAGCCAAAGGTCGTGCCGATATTATCCTCGTTAGCGGTTATGACGGTGGTACAGGTGCATCCCCGCAAGGCTCGATTCGCCACGCGGGAATGCCTTGGGAGCTGGGGCTTGCTGAGACACATCAAACGTTGATGCTGAACAATCTGCGTGACCGCGTTGTTCTGGAAACGGACGGCAAAATGCTGAATGGTCGTGACTTGGCTATCGCTGCTTTGCTGGGAGCTGAGGAGTATGGATTCTCTACCGCACCACTCGTTGCACTCGGCTGTATCATGATGCGTGTCTGCCAGATGGATACATGTCCGGTAGGTGTAGCGACACAAAACCCTGAATTGCGTAAAAATTACACGGGAGATCCTGCTCATGTCGTTAACTTCATGCGTTTTGTTGCTGAAGATGTTCGTGAAATCATGGCAGATCTTGGCTTCCGTACCATTCAGGAAATGGTGGGCCGTACTGATTGTCTTGAAACAGTAGAGGCAGTAGACCACTGGAAGAAGAAAGGTGTAGATCTGTCCGTATTACTGCATGTGCCTGAAATGCCGGAAGGCTCTGCACGTTACCGTACACAGCATCAAAACCACCAATTGGAAGAAACGCTGGATATGCAGCAGTTGCTCCCACTGGCACAACCTGCGCTTGAATCCGGTCAACCGGTTGAAGCGGTGCTTCCAATTACCAACGTAAACCGTGCAGTAGGTACCATTTTGGGTAGCGAAATTACGCGCAAATATGGAATTGCAGGATTGCCGGAAGATACGGTTCAATTCAAATTTGTTGGTTCTGCTGGACAAAGCTTTGGGGCCTTTGTACCTAAAGGTATGACATTGACCGTTGAAGGGGATTCCAATGACTATGTAGGTAAAGGGTTGTCCGGAGGTAAACTGATCGTCATGCCTTCACCAAAAGCCACATTTGATGCCGAAGATAACATCATCATTGGTAACACCGCTCTATATGGGGCAACCAGTGGTGAAGCCTATATTCGTGGTATCGCCGGGGAACGGTTTGCTGTACGGAACTCGGGTGCCAAAGTGGTTGTTGAAGGTGTAGGTGACCATGGTTGTGAGTACATGACGGGTGGACGTGTCGTCGTTCTGGGTGATACAGGTCGTAACTTTGCAGCCGGGATGTCCGGCGGTATTGCTTATGTGTATGATCCAAAAGGCACATTCCTGAAACGTTGTAATCTGGAAATGGTACTTTTGGAGCGTATAGAAGATGTCTCTGAGAGTGCAGATCTGCGGGGCATGATTCAACGCCACGTTGCGAATACAGGCAGTGCGGCGGGTCAGCGCATTCTGGATAACTGGCAGCAATCTGTAGATCAATTTGTCCGGGTTATCCCGAAGGACTTCAAACGAATGACCGAGCAAATCGAACGGATTCAGGCAACGGGCCTGACTGGAGAGGCTGCTTTGCTGGCTGCTTTTGAAGCCAACATGCGTGAACTTGCACGTGCAGGAGGTTAATACATTCCTGTTCGAGTGCATGAACGGGTTGTATTAAGAATAATAGGAGCTTTATGGCGGCCAATGAGGCGCTGTAGAGCTCCTATTTGGTTTTCGACAAAATTAGAACCCGCACAAAAAACGCTATCGCCATGAGACGACAACATTGAGGAACTTTCTCAAGTATAATAAGGCTAGTTTTGGAGTGTAGGGAAAGTATAAAGATAAGAGAGGTTAGCGGAATGAATATGAAGCAACCAAACAGGGGCGATCGTAAGCCGAAAGGTAAACCAGTCGAAGCAACCCAGATGGACATCATGAAAGTTTTACTGCAATGTGGAATCGACCCGGAGCGTTGGAACCATTTCGCATCCTCCGACAACAACAAGCGCGCTTGACAACACATTAACAAGCATAGAATAGATGGAGGGAAATCAAGACATAAAAAAGCCCAGAAACCGGAGAGTGATATTTCTCGGTACTGGGTCTTCTTTGCGGGTTTAATCCATACTGCGTTCCATGCGGACAAAAGCAATAAAACGACGTGCCTCTTCTTCTGTTAAGGGTTTGCCATCAATCATCAGGCCGAAGCGTTCCAGCACTTCCTTATCCGATAATTCAAGGGCGTCCACGAATTGCCTTACGTCCTCATCCATCACGACATCACTTTGTTTCGTCCGTCCAATGAGATAATCAATGGATACGCCAAAGATGTCAGCAAGTCTCGTTAACACTTCGAAATCCGGTTTGCGTCGGTTTTTCTCGTAGTGGGAGAGAGCAGCTCTTGTAATATGAATGGAGCTCGCAAGTTCTTCTTGAGTAAGTCCCCGCTGTTCCCTTAATTCAGCAATGCGATTTCCGTAGCTCATATGCTATTTCCCCCTGAACGCCATCAAATATATATTAGAACAATCCTGAGCCAAGTGTTTGATCAGGGCAGCTTTCCTGCATCATCGTAACGCCTTATTAGTCCTAGTTGTATATAGGTCTGTCTAAGGACATCTCATATTGTCGTAAATCAAAAGAACCATGTCCAAATACTGCTTGACATGATACAAATTGTATCGTAAATTGGACGTATGGAGTTACAAAATGTATCATTTGGGATATTTTAAAGTATGACCACGTTGCCTAGCCAATATACCTGTGAGAAGGAGTATAGGCAACTCTTGCAAGCTAATCCATTCTAAAGGAATGAAGCCATGAATTCAATGATTCAGGAATGGGCGGATCTCAAATTAAATGTCCATATGTACATTCAGGAGTTTCATGGCAAATTGGTAGACCGCAAAAGACGCCCCGTTCTGTTGCTTGGTATGGACACACGAGCGATCACCTTCCTGAGCGACCTGGACTTGCCAATATCATCAGAAATGCTGATTGGTTTGGATGTAGAAGATAGCCATGTATGTGTGCGACTCCACGCAAAGTTGCAATGGAAACAGCCCTTCGGTGAGCTCACATTGTATCATTCAAGCTTGCATATTCAGCAAGAGCAGACACTATATATAACGGGACAGTTAAATACAATGATTCGAGAAGTTCAGTTTCCGACGGTTTCCCGGTTTCAATATGAGAAGGCATCGGAACAACCTAACTTGCAGGAAACCTATCATTACATTGATTTTACCATATGAGTTGAACACATTCTAAACATATTCTGAACAAGCATGTACTTAACGCCATTTTACTATATTTCATAGCGTTATGCATTAGTTCTTTAACACCAAAAGCATTTGCGCAATGAATAAAGGGGCGAGGGGGATCATACATTGAGGAAGTTTGGATATGGTTGAAATGCACTGCCACATTTTATCCGGTCTGGATGATGGCCCTGTTCATATGGAACAGTCCATTGCGATGGCTGAGAAAGCGGCAGCCTCAGGAATTACCTCGATCATTGCTACTCCGCATCACCTGAACGGGCAGTACAACAATAAACCCAACGTGGTCAATCAGGCAGTGGACCTGCTACATGCAGAACTTCGCAAACGCAACATTTGCTTGGAGATCCGTCCCGGACAGGAGATCAGGGTGCATGACAACCTGATTGCAGACTTATACGCAGAAAAGTGCTGCACGCTCGCCGGGAGCCGTTACATGTTGCTGGAATTGCCCTTTGGTCATATCCCCTCGCAGTTCCCCGGGATACTCCAAGAACTTAAGTTGGCGGGTATCATTCCTATTATTGCTCATCCCGAACGAAATCGTCCAATTCAGAACAATCCCGATTTATTGGTTGAATATCTTGGGCAAGGTGCTCTATGTCAAATTACGGCTCAATCGGTCATGGGACTTTTCGGGCGAAAAGTTCAGAAATGGTGTTTCCATTTTTGCAAAGAAAACGGATTTCATTTCATTTCATCAGATGCCCATAATATGGAAGAAAGAACATTCTCAATGAAAGCCGCATATCACCTGCTTGAACGCCGATTTGGAAGTCGGCTAGTTCAAACTCTGCAAAATAATGCGTGCTCGGTATGGAACAATCAAATCGTAGAGCCGGAAGAACCAACGATCATGAGGCGTAGATTGTTGTTCTGGTAACCAACTAAGAGGAAACGATCTTCATCATAATTTGCTGACTTGAATGGGAGGAATACAGTATGGAGCTAAAAGAGTATATGCAAATATTACGCAAACGAATTTGGATCATTATTGGCTTTGTAGCAGTTGCTTGTATAGGGGCAGGTGTTAAAAATTATTTTTTGACTGTACCTATTTACGAGGCGAATGCCAAATTAATCGTGAACCAGGCTTATAACGCTCAAGGTATTCCGAACCTTGATATTAGTTCAATTCAAACCAATATTAAAGTGATTAATTCCTATATCGAAATTATTAAATCTTCAGCAATTCTCGATAAAGTTGCTGCTACATATCCCGATCTAGATATGAGCGGGAATCAACTAGCACAGAGCATACGGGTAACGACCGCGAACGAATCCCAGGTTATGAGTTTGACCGCCACCGGTTTATCTTCTGAAAAAGCAGCGAAAACAGTGAACGCCGTTGCCAAAGTGTTTAAATCCCAAATCCCCGTAATTATGAAAGTGGACAACGTAACGATTCTGAGTGAAGCCAAGCCTACGGATTCCTCTAGACCCATTAATGTAAATCCTGTTATAAACATTCTAATCAGTTTCCTTGTGGGACTTCTACTGTCTGTAGGGTTCGTATTCCTATTGGAATATCTGGACGATACCTTGAAAACGGAAGATGAATTGGAAAAAGAATTGGGTATACCTGCACTAGCTGTCATCTCTAAGATCAGAAAAGAGGAAGCGCGTTTTTCCAAACAGTCAACTACATCTCAAAAACAGGTAGGTGATGGTCAGTATGCCACGGTCAACCAATGAAAAAGGGAGCCTTGTAACCATGGCTAATCCCAAGTCTACGTCATCTGAGGCGTATCGGAAGTTGAGAACCAATATCCAATTCTCATCGATTGATAGTCAGATCCAAACCATCATGATTGCTTCGGCCTTATCTGGTGAAGGCAAGACCACTACAATCGGCAATCTGGCAGTTACCTATGCACAGGAAGGGAAAAAGGTACTCCTTATGGATACGGACCTTCGCAAACCTGCGGTACATCGCATGTTTAATGTTCCCAACCATGTGGGGCTGACCAGTGTGTTATCCAGTCAATATACAGTTACGGAAGTACTTCGGGAAACTGGAGTGGAAGGTCTGCATGTCCTGTCTTCCGGCCCAATACCTCCTAATCCTTCAGAGATGATTGGATCTCGTAAAATGACAGCTTTACTTGAAGATTTGAAGGAGGAATATGATGTGATTTTATTTGACACACCTCCTGTTCTGGCAGTTACAGACGCTTTAATTATTAGTTCATTGTGTGATGGCGTCATTCTTGTCGTGAGCGCGGGCAAGGTGAAGAAGGATCTCGTCAAAAAGGCAAAAGCCCATCTTGAACATGTGAATGCACGTATCCTTGGAGCTGTCTTGAACAATGTACAGGTGCCAAAGAGCCGAAATGCGTACTATGGGGAAAATGCTTAAAGAATGTCCACATTGATCCACAAATAATATTGTCAAGGTGATGTCTACTATACCTTTATCAAGGTAGGCACTCGGTCACACTGTGGGTAGTGTACCTTAGACGTATATCGTCAAGGGTGTGATGTGAGGTTGGGTTTAATGCCCTTTTATGAAATTAAAAGTAAGAATTGCATCAATTTATTTCATGGTTTCATGGATTTAAATGATCCAACTCATGCTTTTAAACATAAAAAATAATAATGGATAGGGTGGTATTTGATGACTAAAGTGAGGAAAGCAATCATTCCCGCAGCCGGCTTGGGAACCCGATTTTTACCCGCTACAAAGGCAATGCCTAAAGAAATGCTCCCTATTGTAGATAAACCGACCATTCAATACATCGTTGAAGAAGCTGTAGCTTCCGGGATTGAGGACATTATTATTGTAACGGGCAAGGGAAAACGTGCGATTGAAGATCATTTTGACAGCGCGTTTGAACTGGAGCAAAATCTGCTCGAAAAAGGAAAGCTCAGCTTACTGGAAGATGTCCGAAAGTCCTCTAACGTTGATATTCATTACATAAGGCAGAAGGAAGCACTGGGACTCGGGCATGCAGTATGGTGTGCTCGAAACTTTATTGGCAATGAACCGTTTGCTGTATTGCTAGGTGATGATATTGTGGTTTCTGAGGTGCCGTGCACGAAGCAACTCATTCAGCAATATGAGAAGGTCAACCAATCTGTACTCGGTGTGAAAACGGTAAGTCCAAGTGAAACCTACCGCTACGGAATTATTGATCCCCTGCATACAGAGGGACGCTTATCTTCTGTAAACAGCATGGTTGAAAAACCTCCGTTGGGTACAGCACCTTCCAACTTGGCTATTATGGGCCGTTACATTTTGACACCTAAAGTTTTTGAGTATCTGGAAGAACAAAATGTGGGTGCTGGTGGTGAGATCCAACTCACGGATGCGCTGCAAATGCTGAATCGGGATGAGGGAATTAGTGCGTATGATTTTGAAGGCTCACGGTTTGATGTGGGTGAGAAGCTGGGCTACATCCTGACCACACTTGATTTTGCTCTCAAAAATAAAGAATTGCGTGCACCTATCCTGATGGCGATTGAAGAGATTTTGATGAAGGAACAATTGAACCAAATGCTTGTCCCAGGAGGGGATAGTCTGTGAAACTTCCAAGACCGGAATACTTTGGGAGTGGAGAAGCCCTGGGCAAGGATGGCACTTCGGCAGTATTGGAACAGCCATACTCCCAGCGTGTTGGCGGATATGCTGACGTAATAAAACCGTTTATCGATTTTATTATTGCGGCTGTGATGTTGCTGATTACATCACCAGTCATGCTTGTTGCAGCGATTATGATTAAACTTGATTCCAAAGGACCTATAATATTCAGACAAGAACGTTATGGGAAAAACGGAGTTAAATTTAGTATCTATAAATTCAGAACGATGCGCACGGATGCGCCGAAATATGGCATATCTCCAACGACAAGTGATGATCCGAGAATTACACGGCTGGGTAGATTACTTCGTAAAACGAGCCTGGATGAGCTTCCACAATTGCTTAATATTATCAAGGGTGACATGAGCTTCATAGGTCCCAGACCTGAAATGAAGCGTATCGTAGAAGAAAGCTACACGGATCTGGAGCGCAGACGTTTTCTGGTGAAACCAGGGATTACTGGATTATGGCAAGTAAGTGATGTTCGCAAGGAACCGATTCACCATAATCTGCAATATGATTTTCACTACATCTCTAACGTTTCCTTAAAGATAGATATCATTATCATTTTTAAAACCGTTGGCGTTATGATCAAAAGTAATACATTCTAGCCTACTCATTAGATAATATGGAGTGTGATCGCATTGAAACACGTTGTAGTGACGGGCGCGGCCGGTTTCCTAGGCTCACATCTAGTCAAATCATTAATTGATCAAGGACATCAGGTTACCGGAATAGATAACCTTTCAACAGGCGTTTCTAAAAATCTGCAAGAGGTGGCTAACAGCCCCCTCTTTTTTTTCCGTGAAGCTGATGTTACGTTGTCCGACTCACTGGATTTTTTGATAGATCAGCCAGTAGATGAAGTCTATCATCTGGCTTCACCCGCTTCACCCAAATTCTATCAGGCAGATTCGATCGGAACGATCTGGGTGAACACTCTAGGAACCTATCATTTGTTGGAGCTCGCCCGTACCAAAGGAGCAAAGTTCCTATATTCGAGTACGAGTGAAGCTTATGGAGATCCCGAAGTTCATCCGCAGCCTGAGAGTTATCGAGGTAACGTGAACACTTGGGGGCCTAGAGCCTGTTATGATGAGGCCAAGCGTTTGGGCGAAGTTTTTTGTTATGAATACTACACGAAACACAGTGTTCCTGTGAAGGTAGCGCGTATTTTTAATACGTATTCATCAGGACTTCGGAACGATGATGGCCGTGTTATTTCTAACTTTGTTACACAGGCACTCACGGGGCAGGACATCACCGTTTATGGGGATGGCTCCCAAACCCGTTCGTTCTGTTATGTGGATGACAATATTCGTGGTCTGCAAAAGCTGATGGAAACGGAAGAGGCGAATGGCGAGATTATCAATATCGGCAACCCAACAGAGTACACTGTCCTTGAAGTGGCGTATTTGGTAAAAAAGTTGGCCCAATCCGACAGCAAGTTGGTGTTCCTGCCTTTGCCGCAGGATGATCCCAAAGTCCGTCGTCCTATGATTGGTAAGGCACGGACAGTGCTCGGCTGGGAGCCGGAAATTTCACTGGAAACAGGACTGAAGCTAACGATTGAAAATGTTCGTGCCACGCTGCAGGAAACCCCATGAAGCTGAACAAAGTGAGTTGAGATAAGTGCATAAAATAATGATTGCCCACAGTTTGTATCCACCGCATGTCATTGGCGGGGCTGAAATATCAACGCAAATCCTTGCACAAACAATGAGTAGTCATTACGAAGTCGAAGTCTTGACCGTCGGTGAACATAGACACAGGGAAATTCGATTAGACCATGTAAATGGAATTAATGTCGTCCGTTTGCCCTACAACAATCGATATTGGATAGGGGACGCTGACCGAAGTGTATCCATTCCGAGCAAAATCATGTGGCGCCTTCAAGATGTGTTTAATGTAAGGCAGTATCATCACATCAAGCAGTATCTAGCCAGAACAAGGCCTGAGCTGGTTCATACACAGAACCTCCCCGGTCTTAGTCTGGCGATCTGGAGGGCCGCGTATGAAATGCGTATTCCAGTGGTGCATACGTTACGGGATTTTTCCCTGATTGATCCAATCAACCTATCTTTATATTCCAAAATGTACCGAACTATTTCAAAGAGATTCAGTCGGACAATATCTTCGGTCATTGGCATCTCCAATCATATCTTGGGCAGTCATACTTCTCTTGGGTTCTTTGAAGACTCAAACAAACACGTAGTTCATAATATCGTAGAGAATGCTCCGTCCGTTGCAGAATTGTATAAGAAGAAAGTGGCTAACGTGAACCGCCCGTTGAAAATTGGATACTTCGGTCAGTTAACTGAAGTAAAAGGCGTCCATTATTTAATTGATGCTATTAAACTACTGGATCGAAATATTGCTGGCCAACTTTGTATTTTTGGGGAAGGACCGCTGCTCTCCCCCTTGCAGAATTCAGCGGCATCGGATAGACGTATCGAGTTCAAAGGAAAAGTGGCGAATTCGGAGATTGCGAAACAGATGGCAGCTATGGACGTAATCATTGTTCCCTCAACATGGGATGAGCCCTTTGGAAGAGTTGTCATTGAAGCTTACCAAGTAGGTACGCCCGTGTATGCTTCGCGTGTAGGAGGCATGTCCGAGATTCTATTGGATACTGAAGAATTTGCCTTTCCTGCCCATAGCGCTGAGGCAATTGCACGCTCAATTACGCATTATTACCGCTTGAGAGAACCCGAGAAAATACAGCTAAAAGAGCGATGTCATTTGCATAGCCAAACCTTTAATGAAGCTTACCTGCTTCAAGAGCATATGGACATTTACGAAAAGCTGATCAGGTAATGGAGGTTAACATGCACATTGTTTCTATGAATAGAGGCACCCCAGTATACGTAAAAGCCCAGGACGAATCAAATCACGCCTTGTTCAAGACCATGATGCATATTTTGGTGGTCTACCTTTCATGCTATGGGCTCATTTCCATATATGTAGACAATATTCTCATTCGGTCTCTAAAGGATGCGGGAATGGCTCTAATTGCTGTATTTGCTTTAAGCAAAGTATATCGAAGCCAGCAGGAGTTCATTATTCCCTTTTTATTTTTGCTCGGTTCAATTGTGGTGATTGGTTCCTTGAGCCTGATTATGGGCAAAAGCATTGTTACGTTGATCTACGGGTTCAAGATCACATTGTTGCCGATACTGATGATCTTTGCGGGAATGTTTATTGCCAAAAGTAAGGGAATATATTTATTTGCCAGAACGAATCTGATCATCTTTTTTCTATTAATCGCCGGATGGCTGATTCAATATTCACTTGGCATAGAGAAGTTGATCTCACTTGGTTTCGTCTATGGGGTAAACATCAAACATTATCTGGAAGGTGTTCCACGTCTGTCTTCCATTACGTATTCGCCTGACGGCTACGCATATGCGCTGCTCATTTCAGGTCTGATCGCCGAGAGAATTCGCTTGGCGGAAAAGCATAGATTAATTCGCTTAAGTATCCAGCTGTTATCAATTAGCTTTTTGCTTTTATCCACAATCCGTTCTGCTCTGGTTCTTTGGATAGTTTATCAGGTCGTTATGTTTCTTCTCCGTGTTCGGAAATACAATAAACATAACGTACTTCTACTAGGCGGTGTTTTTCTGTTGCTGCCAGCGGCCGTCATGCTCGGTATCCAGATGCTGAATAGCTACAATCTGCTCTCCGTAAGCTCTTTGACGGACCGTTTTCAGACCTGGGGTGCGAATCTGACATCGCCATTTTCGACGGCAGGGATGATTGGAAACGGTATTGGCTCCGTAGGTGCAGCGAGTCGAAGAACACATGTCATCGGTATACAATCGAATAATTTTGCTGTGGATAATCAATATTTTTCGTTTTATGAACAGACAGGATGGCTGGGCATGTTGTATTGGCTTGCCTTGTTTATGTGGATTCTGATCAACCTGGTAAAACGAATGAATCGGATACCTTCAGTAAACGTAATGGGTTTGCCACAGATGGCAATTGCACTTGGCGTCGGCGTGGCAGCATCAAGTCTTACGACGAACGTACTTGAGATGTTTCCTGGCAATATATCGATATGGATTGTCGTTGGAATGGCCCTTTATCAGCAAAAAGAAATAGGCGATATACCATATGAAGCGGGTGAGCTTAAATGAAGGTTTTGCATATAGGAGAATACGTTGTTGGGGGAGTTGCGACTTATTTAAACGAGGTCGTTGCATATCAACGTCGTTTTTTCGATGTTTATCTGCTGATGAGTGATTATAATTCGGCTTCGGACTTTGATTTGGAGCCGGATCGGATTGTACGTTACAAATATAAGCGCCATCCCAAGCACTTTTTCTCTGTTATGAGACAGATCCACCAAGCTATTAAACGAATTCAACCGGATATTATTCACGTACACAGTTCTTTTGCGGGCATGCTTGTAAGAGGCTTATTTTTTGTTTCCCGGCGCCAAGCCGGCGTGATTTACTGTTCGCACGGCTGGTCTTTTCTGATGGACACCAAACATTGGCTCAAAAAGGTTTATTTTATGATCGAGAAGATACTGGAGTTCAAGACCGACTGTATCATAAATATTTCAAAACGTGAACAGGAACAGTCCATTCGGTTTGGAATGTCACCTTTCAAATCGAAATTAGTATACAGCGGAATTAGTGAGAAGCGGAGTAGTAAGTCTCCTCATCTTCAACGGCCAGAATATCAATCATTGGAGGAATCATCACGTATCCAGCTTTTGTTCGTAGGTCGTTACGACTGGGCCAAAGGATTAGACATCATCTTGGATGTATTTCAACGACATCAACACTTACAGCAGCGTATTACATTAAATGTAATAGGTGAGCCTGTGTTAGATGATATTAAATTGAATTTTTCAGATAATATTGTCCGAATAGGATGGGTTAACCACGAGGAAATCGATGAACATTATCAGAAATGTGATGCGGTTATTGTGCCTTCCAGATGGGAGGGCTTCGGTCTGACGGCAGTGGAGGCGATGAAGAACAAGAAGCCCGTGATCGCTAGCAATCGTGGAGCGTTACCGGAATTGGTATCACATGGGATAAATGGTTATGTATTCGATGTAGATCAATCTGACGAATTATCAGAATTGTTGATGAGCTTGAACAAAGCTACTTTATCAGATATGGGGAATAAAGGGTATGACATTTATAAAGAAAAATTTAGTTCTACAAGAATGAATGAAGAAATTGTAAACCTTTACTATGAAGTATCTAATCTGCGGGGGAAAATTCAGGTGCCTACAACTAAGCAACCGAAATTTTCGGAGAGAATGGGAGACGCACATGATTAAAATATATTTCAATGCCCGGTTCTTGACCCAGACCGTTACAGGGGTACAAAGGTATGCAATAGAGCTGGTGAAAGAAATAGATAGGCTGATTGAACAAGGTGATATTGATTTAAATCAATATCAATTTTTCTTATTATCACCTAACAATGTAATAACGAAACTTGAACTTAAACACATTTGTCATAGAGTCGTAGGCAAATTAAAAGGGCACCTGTGGGAACAGTTTGAACTTCCTTTATATTCAAGAGAGGGAATGCTGATAAACATGTGTAATACAGGGCCGGCTTTCAAAAAAAACCAAATCGTCACTATTCATGATGCAGCAGTATTTAGCTCCCCGGAGGGTTTCTCCTTTGCTTTTCGTAATTGGTATAAATTTTTATTGGCGCGCTTAGGAAAATCATCAAAGAAAATAATTACGGTATCTCATTTTTCAAAAAAAGAATTGATTCATAATTGCAAAATAGATGAAGAAAAGATTGAGGTGACTTATTTAGGTATTGATCACATTCATCGTATACAAGCTGCACAGGGAATCTTAGAGAAGTATCAATTAAAGGGTCCATATATTTTGGCTGTGTGCGCGATGAATCCCAATAAAAATTTTAGAATGATCTTTGATGTATTGCCTGAACTTGAAGGGCATAACTTGAAAGTTGTTATCGTGGGTTCTAAAAATAGTAGGGTATTCGGAGAGCAAGATACGCCTCATTCCGATGCTGTTCATTGGTTGGGGTATGTATCTGATGAAGAACTACTGGCGTTATACGAGCATGCAGCGGGTTTTATTTTCCCTTCGCTCTATGAAGGTTTTGGCTTACCTCCTCTCGAAGCAATGGCGCTGGGATGTCCAGTCGTCGTATCTTCTCGTGCTTCGATTCCTGAGATATGCGGGGATGCTGGCCTATATTTTAATCCACTTGTTCCTCAGGAAGCTGCCGCACATTTAATTGAAATTACAACAAACTTAGAACTAGGTCAAAAAATGTCCGTTAGGGGTAAGGAGCATTCGGCGTTCTTTACCTGGAACAAATGTGCCAAAGATACGGTCAACATTATCATGAATACGGTATAAAGAGGCCGGCCACGGTCTTTCAAGGGAGATACGGATATGAATAAAGTTTTTGTTGCGATTGATTTCCCCCCTGAGAAAGGAGGAATTCATGATTATGCTTATGGACTTATTTCGCAGATGTCTGCGGAGGAAACCACCGTTCTGACCAATAAAATAAAGAATACGGAGCAGTCCAAGCAGTTTGACCAAAAGACCGATTTCGAGATTATACGGAAGCGAATTTTTTGGAACTCAAATAAAGTGCTCCTGCTTATATCACAGATTATTCTAATTATCCAGCTAGTTGTGCTGAAATGGCGCAGAAAAGCTGACGAAATCCATTTTATCAACGTGTTTCCCGTAGGAATTGCCGGACCGGTCATGAAAGCTTGCTTCCGTACCAGATACTTCACTTACGTTCATGGACTGGACGTCATGGGTATGCTGAACAGTAAGCTTTTTCCGGTTTTAATGCACATTTTGCGCCGTTCCGATAAGGTAATTGCCAATAGCCAATATACCAGATCAAGGTTGATTGAGTTGGGCATTAGGGAAGAACAGATTGTGATTATTCCACCAGGACTGAACATAGGTAAGTTGAAGAGTGTTTCAAGTGAGGAAGAAGATGTCCGAAATAAGTATGATCTGCATGGCAAAAAGGTGATGATCACCGTCTCCAGGCTGGTAGAACGGAAAGGTCATGACATTACGCTGAGAGCGATTCGCCACGTCGCCCCGCGCATTCCTAATCTGAAATATGTGATATGCGGTGAAGGACCTTATCGAAGCGAGCTGGAGCGTTTGGTTGGGCAGTATGCTCTTGAGGATATCGTCGTTTTTACAGGGGGCATCCCCGATCATGAGCTTCATCAATTGTATCAATGCTCTGATCTGTTTATCATGCCCAGTCGAAATATTAAGGAAAAAGGTGATGTTGAAGGTTTCGGGATTGTATTTTTGGAAGCTAACTATTACCGGTTACCTGTCATTGGTGGCAATAGCGGCGGTATTCCGGATGCCATCAAGGATCACGTTACCGGCTATCTTGTTGATCCATTGGACGAAAATGAGATTGCGGACCGGATCGAACAATTGGTGGTGGATGAGGAACTGGCACAAAAGCTCGGTGATAATGGCTATGAGTGGGTCACCAATCATTGTCTTTGGTCACATCGTGGTCAGCTGTTAAGACAATTGGCCTGAGGACAAAAAAACTGCATATTTTGGGGTGAGAAGATGAGGGCATCAGTAGCCGTCTGCACACATAACAGGGGAAATGACACGATGCAGGCTGTTAATAGTATATTAAAAGGCGGATCTGACTACATGACTTATGAAATTTTGATTATTGATAATCGTTCTACCGATAACACAAAAGAACTGTTTGATTCCTTGAACTTTCCGGAACATGTGCGCTATGTTTTTGAGCCCCAATTAGGATTGTCCTATGCAAGAAACAGGGCCATTGAGGAGGCAAATGGAGAGTTTGTACTGTTTTTGGATGACGATGCCCTTGCTGCTCCTACATGGGTTGCCGAAGTTATCAAAATATTTGATATGGATCCTGCCATCGGTTGTGTGGGGGGCAAGATCGTGCCCATTTGGGAAGGTGGAAAACCGGAGTGGATTCCAGATGATATTGTAAGTTTGTACACAGTAATGGACTTTTCCGAAAGTATTGTGGAGATGAAGGCACCCCATATTCCTTTTGGGGCGAACGTATCTTTTAGAAAGAGCATTTTTAGGGAAATCCAGCCGTTTAGAGTGGATCTTGGACGTGTGGGAAATAACCTGATGTCGAGCGAAGAGAGTGAACTTATTGGCCGGGTTCGGTTAGTTTATAAAATTTATTACAGTCCATATGCGGTTGTAGAACATAAGATTGCCAAAAGCAGGTTGAATAAGCGTTGGTTGTTGCGCCGGGTATACTGGCAGGGTATTAGTGACGCAACCCGCTATCAAAAGAGCGTATGGGGAATTTATAAACATCTGATTCGAATCGCACAGTCGGCTCTGCTCATTGCGATCTCGTTCAACAATGTTAAAAAGGTAACCAGTCAGATGGCCAAAATTTCTTATCGTAATGGAACGATAGTCGGTTCATTACGCAATGGAAAAGGATTGAACACGTAATGAGCATAGCCACCGCTAAACCTTCTAGACAGCGCAGTATGCTTCAAACGATTTTCCTGACCAGTTTCGCCAATATTGCTATTATGGCGCTAACTACAATTACCTCCATCCTGACGGCCCGCATGTTTGGAGCAACGGGCAAAGGGGAACTCGCCACCGTACTGTTTTGGCCAGCGCTGCTGTCCGGACTCGCGGCATTTGGTCTGCCTACTTCACTGATCTATAACGTGAAAAAGCATCAGCAGCAACTCTCTACCTATATTGGTATGAGCTTTGTCGTGCAGCTACCAATCAGTCTGATTGTCGGTTTGATCAGTTGGGTGGGCATGTCCTCCTGGCTTGCAGGATATTCGGAAACATTGGTCGCTCTGGCTCGTTGGTACACGGTGCTTATGGTCCCGGTCCTGCTTCTGACGGGAGTCCTGGCGGCAGCCGCTCAGGGCACAGAGCGGTTTCACATTTATAATCTGTCTAGGCTACTCGTACCTTTGTTGAATCTGGTTGGGTTGATCGGTTTCTGGCTGACTGGTTCACTTACGGTAGAACGAGCAATTGCGGTGAGTCTTGCTTCGACACTTCTTGTATTGGTCGTTTATATGTTCATGATGAGGCGACAGATATTTGCATCAATTTCTTATCTGATCCATCAATTTAAAGCCTGTGTGCATTTATTCAGTTATGGCATTCGCGTGTATGGTGTTGAGCTGCTGGGGACGCTCTATACCCAGTTCGACAAGATTATCATTATTGCTCTGCTTACGCCTCGTGATTTCGGTCTTTATTCCGTCGTATATGCGCTTTCGCGGATGTTCAATGTCGTACAGAACGCAATTATCAATGTCATTTTTCCAAAAGTGGCAGGCATGGAGAAGGAGCGAGTGTTGCTGCTTGTTGGCAGAGCTTTTCGAATTAGCATGGTTCTAATGACCATCGTAATTATACCGAGTATGCTGATAGGCCGTTTTTTCATAGGCCTTCTCTTCGGTCCAGAATTTTTGCAGGCCAGTGGCGTATTTTATTTGCTTTCGTTGGAATGCATCGTTGGTGGAGGATCGTGGATACTGGCTTCGGCTTTTAATGCACTCGGCAGGCCTGGGGTTATCGTGCTGAGGCAGATCATTGCGCTGGCAGTAACAGTGACGTTATTTTTTGTGCTTACCCCTATGTTTGGTTTGATGGGCATTGGAATTGCTTTGCTAACCGGTTCGTTTGTTCGCATTCTGATGTCGCTGATTTCGATCTCGGTCCTGTTCAAGCTTCCCATTCGAAGCATGCTCTATGACAAAGAAGATATCAAATTCCTGAAGCAACAATTCAGAGAGAAGAATCTATTTAAAGGAGCCCGGAAAGATGCCAAACTCGCAAAGAACTCATCCCATGGATGAGTTGAAAAAGCAGCTTGAAACCATACTGGAGGTCATACCTTCTAATTCCAAAATTTATTATATTGATTACCCTGTCCATAGCAATTGTGGTGATCTTCTTATTATGAAAGGAACAGAGACTTTTTTTAAAGACCACCGTATTCACGTCACCCATAGATATAGTGTTTATGATTTTGATTATCCGGTTGAAATACCACGAGATCAAATTATTGTACTCCATGGTGGCGGGAATTTTGGCGATTTATACGAAGCACATCAAAAATTGAGAGAAAATATTGTTCAGCATTATCCGAATCATAAGATTGTGATTCTTCCTCAGACGATATTTTATAAGGATCAGTCTGCTCTTCAAAGAACCGCTGCTATTTTTAATCAACATCCAGATCTCCATATATATGTTAGAGATGAAATATCGTTTCAAATTGCATCCGAGAATTTCCCCAACTGTGAGGTGGCTTTAATTCCTGATATGGCACATCAATTATGGCCAATTGAATTGAAACGATCCCCACGTAAAGAAAAGTTGAATTTCTTTAGAACAGATATTGAACAAATCTCTCAACAATCTTCGATTTCAACAGAGCAGCAGGGTGACTACTTAGATTGGCCAACTTTATATAACAGATATGAAAAGAAACTAATTTATTACATCAGTAAAGGACTGAAAAAGCGGGCTCCACGAGCCATTTCACAGTTTTTATGGATGAAATATAGTGATTATCTGGTGAACAAGGCTATTCGTTGTTTCGCGGACTATCGCATGATTCATTCTTCCAGATTACACGGACACATCTTATCCTGCCTTATGGCAAAACCAAATGTGCTAATTGATAACTCCTACGGGAAAAACTCTGGATATTATCGGATATGGACTCATGAAGTTAACACGGCAAACATGGATACCTCCTCAAAAACGATCTCTCCACCTACACCTAAGTATATGGAAACAACCGCAACAGTATAAAAAACCGGGCTCAATGTGTGTAAAATATAGAGAGTGGAGTGATAACCATGAGAATCGTACTTCTCTCCGGTGGATCAGGCAAGAGGTTATGGCCCTTATCCAACGATACGAGATCGAAGCAGTTCTTGAAAGTACTGGAGGGCCCTGAAGGGCAAACTGAATCCATGGTTCAACGGGTATGGAGGCAACTGAAGCATACGGGATTAAGCGAACAGGCCACGATTGCAACGAGTAAGCCACAGGTGGAGATTTTACGGAGTCAACTGGGCGATGAGGTTGATCTTGTCGTAGAGCCGGAACGCAGAGATACTTTTCCCGCAATTGCCTTGGCAGCTGTTTATCTGTACTCGGTACAGGGCGTCAGTCTGAACGAAACGGTTGCTGTACTTCCCGTTGATCCATATGTAGAGGAATCCTTTTTCTATAAAGTTACGGAGCTTGAAGGAGTGTTAGATGAGTCTGGTGCGGAGCTCGCATTAATCGGGGTAAAACCCACGTATCCTTCAGAGAAATACGGTTATATTATTCCTGATCCACATGAAACCGAAAAACATAACCATTACGCCAAAGTATCACGTTTTCAAGAAAAACCCTGTGAGACTGAAGCGGCAGAGATGATAGAGCAATCTGCCCTTTGGAATTGCGGGGTTTTTGCATTCAAGCTGAACTATCTGATTAATCTGCTGATCTCCCTTGAACTGCCAATTCAGTATGAAGAGATGCTGAAACAATACGGAAGATTACAGAAAATTAGCTTTGATTATCAAGTAGTCGAAAAAGCTAGTCACATTGTGGTTACACCTTATGAGGGATATTGGAAAGATCTCGGCACATGGAATACGCTGACGGACGAGATGAGTACCCATATTGTGGGAAGAGGTGTAATGACGAACAGTTCGGTGAACACACATCTGATCAATGAGTTGAATATTCCGGTGTGTGTATTGGGGGTTTCCAATCTTATTGTTGCGACCAGTCCGGATGGAATTCTGGTCAGTGAGAAAGAGGCAAGTCCACAGATTAAAGAGATTCTTAAGGATGATACTCAACGTCCTATGTATGAGGAACGCCGCTGGGGTTGTTACAAAGTGCTTGATTACACGCGTAATGCCAGAGGAGAAGAGGTATTAACCAAACGGATTATTGTTGGGGCGGATAAGAATTTTTCTTATCAATACCATCTCAAACGAAATGAAGTTTGGACAGTTGTTTCGGGTCAAGGCGAACTGATTCTGGATGGTGAACTGAGATTGCTTAATCAAGGGGATGTCATTTCCATTCTGGCAGGTAGTAAACACAGTGTAAAAGCCGTAACCGAACTTGAAATCATTGAAGTTCAGATGGGTAGTGAACTGGTGGAAGAGGATATCGTACGAATAGAGATGGAATGGACAGATATTATCCAAAATTGCGTGAATTGGGGGAAAACAAGATGAATATCGCGGTGATTGGAACAGGGTATGTAGGTCTTGTATCGGGAGTATGCTTTTCGGAGATCGGCAACCAAGTCATCTGTGTGGACAACAATGAGGCCAAAGTGGAGATGCTCAACGAGGGCAACGTTCCTATCTATGAGCCAGGCCTCAAAGAGTTGATGGCTTCCAACATGAAAGCAGGCAAACTATCGTTCACCTCCAATATTGCTGAAGCAATTAGCCAGTCGGATATTATCTTTATCGCTGTAGGCACGCCTTCTCTTCCGAGCGGCGAAGCCAACCTGAGCTATGTGGAGCAAGTAGCTATAGAGATTGGAAGTCACATTGAGAGCTACAAAGTTATCGTGACCAAAAGCACCGTTCCTGTAGGCACCAATGATCGTGTTCGCGAGCTGATTAGCAGTATTTCATCTCAGCCTTTCGATGTGGCTTCTGTTCCCGAGTTCCTCCGCGAAGGATCTGCGGTTAATGATACGCTGAATCCTGACCGGATTGTCATCGGAACGAACAGTGATCGTGCAATTAAAACACTAAAAAAACTTCATCGGCCATTGACCGAGAACTTGATCATTACGGATATTCGATCAGCCGAAATGATTAAATATGCTTCCAATGCATTTCTTGCAACCAAAATCTCATTCATTAATGAAATCTCGAATATATGCGAAAAAGTAGGGGCTGACGTTACACGAGTAGCCGAAGGCATGGGCTACGATAAGCGTATTGGAGCTTCCTTTTTGAAGGCAGGCATTGGTTATGGAGGTTCATGCTTTCCAAAAGATACACAGGCACTAATTCAGATCGCAGGCATGGTCGATTATGATTTCAGACTGTTAAAATCCGTTGTCCAAGTAAATCAGGATCAGCGCTTCCATGTCATTCACAAACTGGAAGAGGCGCTGGGATCTTTAAAAGGAAAAACAATTGCTGTCTGGGGATTAGCGTTTAAACCGGAGACAGATGACGTGCGGGATGCTCCAGCGATCGATATCATTCAGCATTTAAGTGATGCTGGAGCAGTAATTAAGGCCTATGATCCCATTGCAACTGCGAATTTTCGTAAAGAGGTAGATGTAGCCTCCATCACGTGGGAAGAGAATCCACTTCACGCTGCTGAAGGAGCAGACGCCTTGTGTGTGTTGACCGAATGGAAAGAATTCGCTCATATCGATTTGAAAGAACTGGCCGAGATCATGAACGATCCAATTATGATTGATGGTCGTAATTTGTATAGTGCTGAACAGGTTCAGGCATCTAATCTTCAATATTATTCTGTTGGTCGTCCAGGTTTGACGAAACTGGCAGGGAAAGCGGCAGCAATCATTTAACCGCTATTCATCATCTTGAATGTGAGTGAGGAAGAACCCATGAAAAAGTGGATGAAAGTTACCATCTGGATTGTTTCCTTTTTTGTAGTTGTTGTGTTTGGTTATGCGATATATCTCTATCAATCCGTTAAATCAACAGCTGACCAAATTTATGAGCCCCGAAATCCTGTAAAGCCCGTCTCGGTCACAGATAGCAGAGGTGGGCTACCGGTGGACATCAACAGCAAAGAGCCTTTTAATGCGCTTATTCTTGGCGTGGATGAGCGTCCGAATGATCGAGGGCGCTCGGATACGATTATCGTACTGAGTGTGAACCCCGGGAAAAAACAAGTGCTCATGTTTAATATTCCAAGGGATACACGGACAGACATTGTGGGACACAATACTGTAGATAAGATCAATCATGCTTATGCCTTCGGAGGCGTGGACATGTCGGTAAATACCGTCGAGCAATTTTTGGGAGTCCCCATTCATTATTATATGAAAGTGGATATGGAGGGCTTTGCCAAAATCATTGACCTGGTCGGAGGCGTGGATGTAAATAATCCTTTTGCATTTGATTATGAGGGCCAGCGTTATGATCAAGGGAATATTCATCTGGATGGTGTTGCTGCACTCGGTTTTTCAAGAATGCGCTATGATGACCCGAAAGGGGATTTGGGTCGTAATGATCGACAGCGTGAGGTTCTGAAGCAGATGCTTAAGAATACGATGCAAATCTCCAGTGTACTTAATATCCAAAATATGCTTGATGAACTAGGTACTCATGTTAGAACGGATGTTACTTTTGATGAGATGAAGGAACTTCTCCTCGATTATCTCAATGATCTGGAGAATGTAGATACGGTGGAGATCAAGGGTAAAGGCGAGAAAATCAATGGGATTTATTATTACATCGTGGATCAGCAGGAAAAAGATCGCATTCACGGAATAATTGAAGAACATTTGGAGAAATAAACAGAAATAATGAAAGGCTTATGAAAGTGGTGAGGACCTTGCTTATGGAGGAGGATTACGGGAAACGAAGGCATAAACATAGACGAAAACAACGACCTTATGTTTATATCTTGTCACTGCTGCTGATTACGGTCTGGGTTTTGGTGATCTGGCACTTTTCGACCCAATCATATCAGCAGCAGACCATCCAGCCTTGGCTGCATAAATGGTCTGAAAAGGTGAAAATCGGATTTGCATTACCCGATGTGCGATTCACATACGGTGAGCTGGATTATTCCTTAAGACAACGACCGTATGATTTCGTTGAGTTCATATTTCGGAAGAGTGCACATTTATTTGTATATGCTGTGCTGGCGGTGCTTATCTATGGTGGGCTGAGATACAGGAAAATGCGAATGTTGGCTTGTATCGCTGCTGCCCTGGCAGTAGTAGCGGTTATCGCCTCCATTGATGAATATATTCAGCAGTTCAGCCCTAATCGGACGAGTTCAATCCGTGATGTAGGCGTGGATCTGCTTGGCGGATGTGGCGGAATTGCCTTATATATGGGGGTTAATGTCGTTTTCAGAAGATTCAGGTCTCCAAGGCGATCTTCAGTCAAAAGAAAGTGATTTCCCAGGAAATGCTGCTCGCTAGTTCCCGCTTCTACTTGCTTGCTATCCATCATAAATATGGGAGTAGGACAAGGGGGGCGGGACATGCTACGAAGAAGGAATCGGAATGCGTTACTTAAAAAGATCGGATTCATAGCACTTGTGTTGCTGCTGTTGTGGCTCATAGGCAGAACCATCCCATATCTGTTTCGTGCGGATGCACCAGATGAAGCTGCTGCCATTGCCCAAGAGTTTTACAAATATGAGCAGACGGGTGATTTCGGCAGTTCATGGGAGTTGTTTCATCCACTGATGAAAGAGCGCTTTCCCAAAAGCGCCTATTTACAGTCCAGAGCGCATATCTTCATGCAGCATTTTGGGGTGGAAACCTTTGATCTGGAGATGGAAAAACCGGAGCGGGAGTTCGACGTTACGGTAATTGATGGCGTTAAACCATTTGCAGAGGCGTATCGCATTGGTGTTACCCAGAAGTTTACGGGAACCTTTGGTCAATTTAAAATCGTGCAGAATTGTTATATCGTAAAGGATGGGGACGATTGGACATTGCTTTGGTATTATCCAAAGAAGGGTGATACCGAGACTGAGCATGACAAAACCGAATGATAGTATCAACCCATATTATGTGCCGAATTGTATCATTTGTACTTGAAAAAGCTCTATGAATGCGAGACTTTAGTCGCATTTATAGAGCTTTTTTTGCATTTCATTTCTTTTTAAACCTGTAAGGGGTTGACATTAGTCCCAGTGTCAAGTAAATTACGAGTTAGATACAAATTGTATCAAAATTCAGCGTCTAACGACAAATAACAGGGACTTCAATGCTCCTTGTGAGGGGAAGGAATATCATTGATCGAAACGGACCGCTTTTACTGTGTCAGTTGTGGGATGATTGTGTCGGTCGCTAGGGGCTCTGTCGAACTAAAGGAAGAGGACTGTGGAGGCAATCACGTATTTCGCACCGGATTTTATCGGAGTGAGATGCCGCTTGGATGCTGTGAAGCGTGTGTAGTTCATACGAAACGTCAAGGGAAATCCCAGTTTGCGGGACAATATACTAAAGATTATGATACACTATCTTCATATGAGAAACGGGCATGATGTGAATGTCCGTTGATGAAGGAGGAAATGGAATGCAGCAGGAGCCGGTCGTCCGTCTTCAGGGCGTCAGTAAAATCATCTCCTCCCGATCATTGGTCAGTGACCTGACTCTGGATATCTCTCCGGGGCAGGTTTTTGGTTTTTTAGGACCCAATGGGGCGGGGAAAACAACAACGATTCGAATGATGGTAGGGCTGATGTCCATCAGTAAAGGAGATATCATCATCTCGGGACACAGTGTAAAGAATGAATTTGAGCAAGCCATAGCTCAGGTTGGGGCTATTGTCGAGAATCCGGAAATGTACAAATTTCTGACAGGATATCAGAATCTCGTTCACTTTGCTCGGATGTCACCTGGTATTACGAAAGAACGCATTGCCGAGACGATTGAACGTGTGGGGCTTACAGCCCGAATTCATGACAAGGTAAAAACCTATTCTTTGGGTATGCGCCAGCGTTTGGGTGTGGCCCAAGCCATATTACATAAACCAAAGTTATTGGTATTGGATGAACCCACCAATGGGCTCGATCCACAGGGAATACGTGAACTTAGGGATTATTTGCGTCAGCTCTGTCAGGAGGAAGGGATCACAGTCTTTGTATCCAGCCACTTGCTGTCCGAGATGGAATTGATGTGTGATACCGTTGCGATTATCCAAAATGGCAAATTGATTGATGTAAGAAATCTAAGAGCTGAGGCGGGAGTGGACGTACTTACTGAAGTTGCTTTTGAGGTAAATGATGCACCGCGTGCAGCCGAACTAATTAGCGAAGCTACAGTTCAGGGCAATGCCATTGTGATTCGTTTATCCCGTGAGCAGATTCCGGACTTGAATGCGAGGCTGGTCAGTGAAGGGTTCCAGGTATATGGTATCCGTAACGTAACCCATACGCTGGAAGATCAATTTTTGCAGGTGACTGGGGGCGGAAGCATTGAGTAATTTCGGCAATCTCATTATGAATGAAAACATGAAAATTTTCCGTCGTCCGCGTACTTGGATTATGTTATCCATTCTGGCATTGATCTCGCTGTTGATGCCGGTTCTGCTCAATGAAGGCATGGGGTCTAGTGAGGTCCCATACTGGCAAGCAGCTATTACAACCGTTCAGGTTGTCTTTTTCCTGAATACCATCTTCTGTGTCGTCATTGCAGCTGAAGCGGTAGCCGGAGAATTCACCTGGGGAACTATTAAACTACTGCTGATTCGTCCGTGGTCACGCAGCAAAATACTGGCATCCAAATATTTGTCCGTGATTGGATTCAGTATTCTGAGTACGTTACTTGTTGTTATTCTGGCAACCGTAATGTCATATATGCTGTTCTCCCATTCTGTAACTCAGGATGGTAGCGGCGCTTCTGCATCACACGCATTTGCACTATGGGGATATCTGTACGTGGACTTGTTTATTACGCTCGCTATTGCCTTTATGGTCTCCTCCGTGTTTCGTTCGGGAGCTCTGGCAATCGGTTTGTCTCTATTTATCATGTTTACACAGAATTTGTTCTCAATGATCTTCAATCCCGTTCGTTACGAATGGGCCAAGTATGTTCTGTTCAATAACATGGATCTCAGTCGCTATATGAATTCAGCGGCGGATTATGGATTGCTTGGCGATGGAAATGCAGGTATGACACTTGGCTTTTCTATTGCTGTGCTAGCTGTATATTATGTCATTTTCATGTTGATCTCATGGGTTGTATTCAACAAAAGAGATGTGGCAGGCTAATCGCCTGCTTCTTTTTTTTGCCCAATTTCTCCTTCAGGATGGAAAAGAGAGTATATTCAGCATCCGCTGTGGCATGACTAGCATTTAAGGGTACATATAATAATACATGAGAATACGGCTTGGAATGGAACACGCTGCCCAAGCTGTATTAAGTTGCATTACATACATATCACCGCCGCAGTCGTATTTGGCAGAGCAGCGTATGGAGGGATCACGTTTCTTGATAAACAATAAGTTTTACCGTATATGCACAGCAATTATTTTGCTGCTGCTCATCGTGTATTTGGGGGATAAAGTCAACTTTATTTTCAGCCCCCTGACCTCGCTGATTCACATCATCATCATTCCGCTGCTGATTGCTGGTTTCTTCTATTATCTGCTGCGTCCGCTCGTCGACTATATGGAACGGCACAAAATGAAGCGTGCACTGTCAGTTCTTATCATTTACGTGGTGATTGCGCTGATCATGGCAGGATTCAGTGTGCTTGTATGGCCTTCACTACGTGAACAACTGTTGAATTTTGTGGAGAATGCCCCGGTACTGGTTACTTCGCTCAGTGATCAGTTGGCTGAATTCGAAAAGAGCGGTTTCCTTTCAAAATATATACCGGAGGATTCAGATCTGTTCTCTCGCTTCTCCGATTTTCTGAGTCAAGGAATTGCCCAGGTAACGGATTACGTATCCGGATTGTTCTCGGTCGTATCCAATCTGATAATCATTCTGGCGACGTTCCCGATTATGCTGTATTACATGCTCAAGGAAGGCAGCAAATTTGGAACCAGTCTTACACTGCTACTCCCTAGACGTTACCGTAAAGATGGGGAAGAGACAGTCCATGAAATCGACGAAGCTTTGAGTAGCTATATTGTAGGTCGGGTCATTGTCAATGTAGCCTTGGGCATCCTGATGTATATCGGTTTTCTCTTTCTCGGTTTGCCATATGCCTTACTCCTGACGGCCGTATCCATTATTCTGAACTTCATTCCTTATGTAGGGGCCTTGCTGGCAGCCATTCCTGTCGTCATTGTCGGATTCATTGAATCACCTTCAATGGCGATCTGGTCGCTTGTTATCATTGTGATCGCCCAGCAAATCCAGGACAATCTGATCTCTCCTTATGTCTATGGCAAACAATTGGACATTCATCCGTTGACTACCGTCATCTTGTTGCTTGTAGGAGCAGACTTGGGGAACATTCTTGGGATGATCATCGTTATTCCGTTATATATGATCATCAAAATTATTTTCCGGAAGATTCAGAATCGAATCGTCGAAGACAAGGCAGATCCAGCCAATTAATTCAACTAAGGTGCGAACTCCAGGCACCTTATACGCTAAACAGCAAGGATCGTTAACAGCGACTCATGCCTAATACGCCTGCCATTATGAAAAAAGGGGTTGTCCATCATCTTCACGACGATGGACAACCCCTTTTAGTGTATCTATATTGAAGAAGCGAGTTTATTAATTCGTCTCGTCTTCATCGGTGTAGTCGGACATGGTCAGCGGTTCCTTAGGAACAACGGCGACTTTGTAGAAGCGATTTTTGTCTTTTTCCAGCAAAACGAAGGTCAGATTCTCGAACTCATATTCTTCCTGTTCATTCATCTCTGGACGATGGCTATAAAGCCATCCGCCAATGGTATCCCATTCGTCAGCATCCAGGTTTGACGTGAACATATCGTTTACTTTGGACAAGGACACCTTGCCATCCATAATGACATAGTTTTCATTGATGACCTGAATATCCTCCACTTCGTCTGCGTCGAACTCATCCCGGATTTCACCGACAATCTGTTCAAGCACATCCTCAATCGTTACAATCCCGGAAGTGCCTCCATACTCATCGACCAGCACGGCAATATGCACGCCATCCTTCTGCATTTTCTTGAGCAGATCCTTGACCGGAGTCGTTTCGTGAACAGCGGATACCGGCTGAATGAGGGAAGACAGATCGACAGGTTCGTCGTTTCCGTATAACTCCAGGAAAAATTGTTTGGTATTAATAATACCGATAATATCGTCTTTGCTCTCATTTACAACAGGAAAACGGGTGTATTGTTCTTGTCGGATAATATCCAGATTTTCCTCGTTCGATCTATTCACATAAAGGCAGACCATATCAGTCCGGGGTACCATGATTTCTTTGGCAAGCATTTCATCAAAAGCAAAAATCCGGCTTACATATCCAAATTCGGCCTGATTGATTTTTCCACTCTCAAAGCTTTCATTGATAATAAACTGTAATTCTTCTTCCGAATGTGCATCTTCATGCTCAGATGCAGGTTTGATTCCGAACAACTTGACCAGTTGATTTGCTGAGCTGTTTAACAGCCAGATAAAAGGATACATAATTCGGTTAAACCAGATGATAGGTGTAGACGTCAGGAGAGCAACGGCTTCGGCTTTACGGATTGCAATCGTTTTAGGTGCAAGTTCTCCAACTACCACATGCAAATATGTGATGGCAACAAACGCAATAACAAACGATAAGAATGAAGAAACTGTCTCAGGCATGTGCATGCTTTCGAACACAGGGTGGAGAATATTCTCAACCGTTGGTTCTCCCAGCCAGCCCAGTCCCAGAGATGTAATCGTGATACCCAACTGACAGGCGGACAAATATCCATCCAGGTTGGCAACGGCTTGTTTGACAGCCAGGGCACGCTTGTTTCCTTCTGCAATCATTTGGTCGATCCGGCTTGGACGAATCCTTACGAGTGCAAATTCCACCGCTACAAAAAACGCCGAAAGTCCTATCAAAAACGCAACCAATACTAAATTTAACGCATACCTCTCACTGTCCATTAACTAGTCTTCTCCTTTAAGTAATAAGTTTTTAACGAATATTATATCTAATTTTACGTAAGAAGACCACCTGCTGGTCAAGAAAATAGGAAGAGTCTGGAAGGCTGTGTGTTCGAAATGGCGATGGAATGCTGATCCGCAGACTGGAATGAATCATATGTAGAGGGGAACACAGTCAGAATATACAACGCCGAAGTATGGAATGAACTGGCTGAGGGCCGCTACAGATCAGCTGTGTATGTAAAATTTTATCTAAGCAAACGTTACGAACAGTGCATACATTGGGTATCTAATGATTAGCTAAAGGCTTTATCGTCAAAGCTTGTACAGTGAGAGAGAACGGCAAGGTTATACCTTGCCATGAGGAGGAAGCCGAATGTTTTGGCTGGTCATTATATTGCTCGTATTTACTTTCCAGGCAGCCACCATTCTGTTGCTGGAATTCCGCAATCCGGCGAAAGCTGTGGCATGGCTTTTTATTTTATTCTGTGTACCCTTGATCGGCTTTGTTGTGTATTATTTTGTCGCCCAGGACTACAACAAACGCAAGAAGGTCCGTAAAGGCGGTTCGCGAATCTTTCGGGAAATACGGGAAACGATCTGGGAGCAGGCTCATATTGTGGATCATGCCGATCAGATGTCGGGCAGCCGATACAACCATCAGCATCGTTTGTTTAACCTGCTGTCACACCTGTCTGAGAGCCCAATTACAGGCTGCAACCGGAGTCAAGTACTGACGAATGGTGAAGAGACATTTGAAGCCATGTTGAGGGCAATGGAACAGGCAGAACACCATCTGCATGTTGAATTTTATATTTTTCGGGATGATGTCATCAGTACAAAGTTTCAGGACGTGATGATTCGCAAGGCGAAAGAAGGCGTCAAAGTGCGTTTGATCTGCGATGGACTCGGCAGTCACAAGATGAGCTGGAGGTTTATTCGCAAGTTTCAGGACGCAGGCGTGGAGTTTCATTATTTTCTGCCGCCGCTCATTGCAACGATTGACCGAAGGGTGAATTACCGGAATCACCGTAAAATTGTTGTGGTGGATGGAAGGATTGGATTTGTGGGTGGGATTAATATAGGTGATGATTATCTCGGACAATATCCGGAGGTTGGGTTCTGGCGCGATACCCATGTACAGATTGAGGGAGATGCCGTATATTTCCTGCAAAATACGTTCTTGAACGACTGGAAGCTCGCTTCTGGCGAGCAAATTACAGAGCCTCAACTGACAGAACTGTTCCCGCCACATATTTGCAGCGGGGAAGAGCGGATTCAGATTCTGGCCAGCGGGCCGGATCAGGACTGGGATGCCATTCAAGAAATGTGCTTTGGGGCGATTTCCGTGGCATGTGAACGCATATACATCACAACACCCTATTTCATTCCGGACCCTGCGTTGTACGAAGCAATCAAGACGGCTGCCGTCAGTGGGGTGGATGTGAAAATCATCATTCCGTATCAATCGGATTCCCGGCTGGTGCATTTGGCTTCTATGTCCTATGTCGAAGAATTGTTGCGTGCGGGAGTGAAGTTCTATCAATATCGCAAAGGTTTTGTGCATGCCAAGGTCTTGATTGTGGATGATTTGCTTGCGACGGTAGGCACAGCCAATATGGATATGCGCAGCTTTTTCTGCAATTTCGAGTTGACTGCTGTGTTGTTCGAAATATCATCCATGGAACGGCTGACCGAGGATTTTGAACGTGATTTGGATGAATGCAGCCAGATTGACGTAAAGGTGTTTCAGCAGCGTTCACGGTGGCAAAAAGGGGCAGAAATGCTTTCTCGCATGCTTTCTCCGCTGCTTTAGCCGTTATAGGGCGGATTTCTCAAGATAAGTTCACTTTTTGTGAATTTATCTTCTTTTTGCTAACTATTTTGCTCAAATTTGATCTTTTATGATATAATGTTTATATAAATTATGTCTTGGCGAAGGAGGGGAGTCTGCGGGAAAACAGGCTCCCTTTTGCTCTCTTTTGGAAGTGTCAACCGGAATTAAGACGTACTTGAATACATTTCATATAGCCTTTAGGTGCTTTTATAACGGGGTGCATATAGCGTTGGAACGGTGTTGTTCCTCTGTATGTAGGGTTCCTCTGGGGTACTTAAATGATTTATGAAATGGATTCACATATTGATCAAAACGGGGGGGATACCATGTCCAATGTATCGATTAAAGAACTAACATCCAAGCCGGACCGCAATGTGAAGAGTTCGGTGTTTTCACTGAAGCTTCTGCAGCGCATCGTGATGATTCTGGTCGGTGCTGCACTGATGGCTGTGTCACTCGAAGTATTTCTCGTGCCAAATGGCGTTATTGATGGGGGAATAACAGGGATCTCGATTATGGTGTCAGAGCTTACACATCTGCCACTCGGAATTTTCCTGACCTTGCTTAACTTGCCTTTCCTGATTCTGGGGTATAAACAAATTGGTAAAACGTTTGCGCTATCTACACTGCTCGGGATCGTTGTAATGTCCATTGGTACGTCATTGTTACATCACGTTCCTGCACTGACGCCAGGTGAACCACTGCTTGGAGCTGTATTTGGTGGATTGATCTTGGGGGTTGGAGTTGGTCTCGTCATTCGTTCTGGCGGTTCACTGGATGGTACGGAGATTGTAGCCATACTGTTGAGTGAGAAATCACCATTGTCTGTAGGTCAGATCGTATTGTTCATTAACGTATTTATTTTTGCAGGTGCAGGTTTTGTGTTTGGCTGGCCAAACGCACTGTATTCTATGATTGCTTATTATATTGCAATGAAGATGATTGATATTGTGAATGAAGGATTGGATCAATCCAAATCGGTATGGATTATCAGCGAGAAGTACCGTGATATTGGTTCAGCTTTAACCGACCGTCTGGGTCGTGGCGTCACTTTTCTGGATGGAGAGGGCGGCTTCAGCGGAGACGAGAAGAAAATTATCTTTGTGGTTATTACCCGTTTGGAAGAAGCTAAGCTGAAGTCCATTGTTGAAGATTGGGACCCACATGCCTTTGTGGCAATAGGTAACATTCACGATGTGAAGGGCGGACGTTTCAAGAAAAAAGGTATACATTAGCGAATCTCATCGCGCGTAAACGAAAAGATAGCCGGTACCCTTGGTTTGAGGGTGACCGGCTATTTTTGTTTTAAATGCTGGATGATCAGTTCAACAGGCTGGGGTTCGACAGCTGCGATCAGATCCCCGGTCTTCGTCAGGCGTTCCACGATGTTCATCAAGTGGTAATCTTTAACCGAAACGTTGTTCCGAACCTCATCCCATGTGAGAGGAGTAGACACAGTGCCGCCTGGCTTGGCGCGGGGAGTGTAGGGAGCTGCGAGCGTTTTGCCACCGTAATGCTGGAGATAATCAAAATAAATGCGATCCCCCCGGTCTTTTTTAAGACGTTCCAGTGTAAACAGATCTGGATGTTTTTGAGTGACGTATTTGCCTACAAAATAACCGATGTCTCTTAATTCATCGAAGGTTACACCTTGGCGGATCGGAACAATAATCTGTACACCTGTAGCACCGGAGGTTTTCGGTACCGATCTAAGACCAAGCGAAGTCAGCGTTTCCCCCACGATCAGGGCAGCTTGCATGATGCGAGGTTCTTCTTCCTGCGAAGGATCGAGATCAATCATCCACTCGCAAGGCAGATGGCTGCTTACAGCATGTAAGGAAGGATGAAACTCCAGAGCGGCCAGATTGCCGAGCCATAACAGATCTGGGAGGTCGTTCATCACCACATATCTTATCCCGTCATGCATCTCGGTTCGTACAAACTCCGGAACGGGTTCTGGGGCATTTTTCTGATAGAAAAACTCGCCGCCTGCACCATGTGGATAACGTATCGTGGTGAGCAGCCGATTTCGGGTGTAAGTAAGTAGATAGGGAGCCAGTGCCGCCAACTTTTGCAAATAGATAGCCTTGGTTACACCTGCTTCGGGCCATAACAACTTGTCCGGATTGGTCACGGTAAGCTCCATTCCATTAATCGTTATGGTGCCCTTTATTGTATGGGCCATGAACAACACCTCCTGTGGTGAACAAGTATAATTTTAAATGGAAAGCCTTTTTAATGTTTCAGGCGGATGGAAAAAGGGGTTTATCGTTCAGGGATAAGATGACTGATCTGGCTCATTTGACACTCCTCACGGGTCACTGAAGCAAAAGTCTGGATACTGGGATGGCGTAATGTTCGATGATGGGTAAGTTCCATGAATTGTACTTTTACACCAATCTGTGGTTCAATCCATGTCGTCTCCGCGCTTCTCTCGGGAATGTTATGAAAGGGTCTATCCTTACGAATAAGAGGTTGTACTTCTTCGGTTATTTTACGCCAGGAGTCCGAGTTCAGCTTACCAGTGCCGACATGACCAATATAGACAAAGTTAGGCCCATCATATACACCGACTGCGATTGCATTGACGATGCCGCTGCGGTAGGTGACCCCACCAATCATGGCATATAGGTCGTGGAAAATCTTAACCTTCTGCCAACGTTGATCCTTGCCGTTGATTCCATAGGTACTGGAAAGGTCTTTACATACAATTCCCTCCATCTGGTGCTGTCTCATCACAGAGAGCAGGGCGTCGGGATCTGACGTGTTGGTCACCTCCTGAACATGGGAAGCAGGATTCAGAACTTGATGCAGCAGACGCTGACGATCTGCAAGTGGTTGATCTGTGACCCATACCCCATCGCAGAAAAGAATATCAAATACCATATAAGTCACCGGAATCTGGTTTACAGCTTGGGCAATGCCATCCGGTCTGCTCATGCGATCTCGCCGCAGCACGTGATAGAAGGACGGTTTTCTCGTATCCGGGTCAAGGGCAATAATCTCTCCATCCAAAATATAAGAAGGGACGGAGCACAGATTGCGTGGCTGAACCAGCTCAGGATATTGTGCAGTTCGGTTGTGCAATCTGCGATTAATTAACTGAATTCCCTGTCCGTCCTCGTAAGCAAGCATGCGGACCCCATCCCATTTGATTTGGGCAATCCAATTTTGCCCGGTAGGGATCACATCTCGGGATATAGGTTCAAAAGGAACCAGGGGATTGAACATGTGCTTAAAACTCCTTTCATCTTTAAAATCTGCCTGGAGGTTGATCCTCTAAGTTGAGTAGGGCAGGTTTAGCTCTTCCGCAGCCGTGCTTTCAGTTTATGTACCATGATAAGCAATAATGGAATCCCAATACCACAAGTCAAATCCCAATCAATCCAATACGGAATAACGACTTTGAGGTAGAAATTTTCGTTGGGTGCTAGCACAATGGACATAGACAGAATCAACATGGCGCCAGGCAAAATGAGTGGACGATAGCTGGACAATTTGAAGAGATGAGTGATTCCGAGTACAAAGCTATAGAAGAACAGAATGCTCTTGAAAAAGACGGCAATAATCCAGACGGAAGCCATAAAGGCCTCAATTCTCTGCAAAAAGTTGCCTATATTGATCTTCAGCGACAGATTAAATGCTGCGAACCAATGGTGCTGCGTCATAAATGGACCCATGACCAGCAGACAGATGGTTAGCGTTAGGGTAAGCATCAATCCCCCTATGATGGCTGCTAGAAGGATATCCTTTTCCCAATGTGCTTCCTTTTTGGCATAAGGAAAGAGCATAAGAAAGATGCACAATTCACAATAAGGATAGGTAAGCACAGCGACAAAGCCTTTAAAGGGATTAAGAAAGCCTTCTGCAAGAACAGGCTTGATGTTGTCCAGATGTGAATGCGGGAACAGACAGACGGTCAGAATGAGCAGAAACAGCACGATCAGGGGAAGGAATACCTCGGCGCTCCTGCCTATGGGTTCCAGACCAGAAAAGAGTCCCCAGGCAAGAGTACAAACAAAAAGCAAACTCACAATGAAGAGGGGAGATTCAGGCAGGATCTGGGTCGTCATGAAATCCCCAATTTCTCTTATGAATGCAGACGTACCCATTAGAAAATAGAATAGATAAAAACAGCTGATGAACGCCCCGATCCAGGGTCCAAGAGTATACAATGCATGTTGAATCAGATTCATCCGGGGCTGCAGTTTGTATACAACGAGCATGATGGACAGTACCCCTGCTCCCCCGGCAACGCCCATTAATGCGGATATCCATGCATCCTGATGCGCATATGAGGTGACCATTGAGGGGAAGACGATAATCTGTTCACCAATCGTGCATAAGAACATCAGTGAGCCCAGTTGTCTTACAGTTAAACGCCCCTTTTCAATCATGTGGGTTCTCCTTCGCATATCGATCTAGATATTGGTTAGGTTGCGCCAATTGCACCATTTTTATTAGGAAATGGATAAAGGCATAGATCAACATAAAAAAAGGTAGGCAAAAAAAGCCCGAACAATGGATTTCCCCATGTTAGAGCGAGGAAATTGGTGTCCGGGCTAATCAGAGTGTAATCAATTTAACGCACAATATTTACGTCACGGATTCCCCGTCTTAGTTCGTTGAAGTTAAGCGAATTCGAATATTCTGTGGGTCTACAGTTAACCAGTCCTTACCTTGCTGTTCGATAGATGCGTTCGATTGACGTAGTTGTTCTACGGCCTGTTCCAATTGTTCTTTTCCGTCATAAATGATGGTGAAGTAGTCAATCCCTGTCGCATTGGCCGGATTCACAGGTGCGCCTGTACCAGCCCAAATGTTCAGTCCGATGTGATGGTGATAACCGCCTGCTGACACAAACAGGGCGGACATGTTGGCGAAGTTACCAACGATATCGAAACCAAGCACTCCTGTATAGAAACGGCGCGACTCTTCCAGACTGCGTACATGGAAATGAACATGACCAATGACCGTTCTGGCTGGCAATCCCTGCCAAGGTTCGTTCGCGGCCAGAGCGAACAGGCTGTCTACATCAACGGGGTCACTTGACATAATGTAGTTATTATCTGCATCCCGCTTCCAGGTGTCCCGGGCACGGTCTGCATAGATTTCAATACCGTTCTGATCCGGGTCGGAAATGTAGAATGCTTCACTGACCAGATGATCACCCTGACCAATTTCGATGCCCGATTCAGCCAGATTACGGAGGGCAAGGCCCAGCGATTTGCGGTCAGGCAGCAGGATGGCGAAGTGATACAGACCTGAAGTGGAGCGTACAGGCATCGTCACTGCATCGGTCAACTGTTCAAGGCGCAGAAGGGACTGCTTTCCATCGGCTGTCATGGTAGCGACTTTTTCGCTACGCTCAAGCAGTTTCAGTCCGACCACCTCGGTATAAAATTGGATAGATCGATCCAAATTGCTAATTCGCAGACTTACTTCACCCAGATGGGTTGTAGCAGGGATTTGATAAGTAGAAGTCATAAGGATTTCCTCCTGAAAACAAATTTAGTTGGATTGTCTCGGCTCAAGCATTGGCAATGGAATAGGGCTATTGTAATGTCATAGCTCATGTAAATATGAGGCTCAACTGTACATTTATAAATAAGTTACTTTTCATAAGTTAATATAAAATATAAATCAACTTTCGTCAATTGTATTTTTGATTATGGTGTGCTCATTCTTGTTTGAGTACTACTTCAATTATGGAATATAAAACAAAAATCCGGCTTCATGGCCGGATTTCCAATGTTGATATTGATGACAAGCGAATCTCTTTGCTGCTTGCCTCTTACGCCTTAGGCTTAGGCGCAGCCTTCTTTCTTTTCGCAGGAGCAGGAGTCTCTGTTTCTCCTCCAGCCGCTGCTTGGACCGAAGTTTTCTTGGGAGCACGTTTCTTAGGTTTGGCTGTGGTGGTTCCGGGATCGGTTGGAATGGGCTTCACAGCTTCAATACTTGCTTGCAGTGCTGCCATGAGATCCATGACATTCGCTTCCGGTTTGGCAGGGGCAATTTTGATTTCTTCACCGGCTACTTTGTGATTGATCAGATCCAGCAGTTTAGCGCGGTAATCGTCTGTATATTTACCAGGTTCAAAAGGAGTGGATAACTGATCGATCAGCAGTTTGGCCATCGTCAATTCCTTCTCGTTAACATTCAGAACCTCGGGCAGGTTGGGAACCTGAGAGACGGGACGGATCTCGTCCGGATAGAAAATGGTTTCCATGGAGAGGCAATCCTCCAGTACACGGATGGCAGCCAAACTGCTTTTGGAACGAATGGATATTTTGGCGATGCCGATCTTGCCAGTATCCCGCATGGCAGTCATTAATAGCTGGTAGGCGTTTCCTCCCGCTTGATCGGGGGAAAGGTAATACGTTTTTTGAAAATAAATCGGATCTATCTCCGTTAAATCCACGAAATCCAGAATGGTAATGGTTTTGCTGCTGGAATCATTTAACGCTTCAAGCTCGTCCTTTTCGAACAAGACGAATTTGCCTTTCTCATATTCATATCCTTTGGTGATCTCTTCCCATTGAACCTCAACTTCGCAGGAAGGACATTTACGTACATAAGCAAGTGGGCTGCCGCAGACTTTGTGAATGTAACGCATGGAGATGTCTTTGTCTTCGGTAGCCGAAAACATTTTGACAGGAACATGAACTAGACCAAAGCTAATTGCACCTTTCCAGACCGTATGCATGAACGGCTCCTTTCCGAGAACATTTTATGTATAGTATGGGCATTTCACGGGTGGGATAACCGTATTTCCCCGGAAGCGGTATGCTTCAGAAAGAGTGGGGGATGATAACAGAAACATCCTTAAGATCTGTGCTGTATAGCGCTGGTTTTGAAAGAGGATAATATTAGTTGTTAACTATCACGTTAGGAGGTACTCCTATGAAGAACAAACGAGATGAAGATGAAGCTCACGCCCATACGTTCTCTCCGTATCCTCGTGTCAAGTCGGAAGGGTCTGAAGGTTTCCATACACCTGCAACAGCGGTTAACTGGGAGGCTGTCACATCAGAAGAGCTGCCGCTTGACAGGGAGTCTTTCATGCTGGACATTGACCGGATGGTGAATGAGGGTCTGGGCGGTGGACAAGTCACGGAAGATAACGGTTATATCGGTGAAAGTACGACAGATAGCATGGTGCGGGAATCGCATGATGATCCGGAAGGGGAGTATGAATAATGTTGGATGTGAAACGCGCGAAAGCCATTTATGATTCCAAAGATACGATTGCAGTTACATTGGAAGGAGATCCGGTCTGGATCGAAAATGTGGATGAAGCCAATGGCATGGCTACGGTGCAAGTGGGCAGCAGACCGGGGAATACCCAGACGGTACGTGTAGACCGTTTGGAAGAGTAAAAGAGAAAGTACTGGTGAAGGATGTCTAGGAAGGCCGGTGCCGTCAGGTACCGGTTTATTTGTCGTTCGTGTGAATGTTGGCCTGTCTTCCGTTCTGCTTCTGATCCTTCGATGTTGCGGGGGGAGAATGGGACCGATATAATAAAGTTCAAAGTGAACTCAGGCGGCTTGACCGCCAAAGGTGGGGCGTATATTGAATCAGACGCATGAGCAGTGGGTGTATCACTCCCATGGCATTGCAGATACAGAAGTACTCGCGTCCGCACTCGCTGAACAGGCAACCGCCGGAATGGTGATTGCATTGGACGGTGATCTGGGCGCGGGCAAAACGGCATTTTCACAAAAGTTTGCTTGGCATTTGGGTGTACGTGATGTGGTCAACAGCCCTACGTTTACACTGATCAAGGAATACGAAGGGCGTCTGCCCTTGTATCACATGGATGTGTATCGCATATCGCTGGAAGAAGCGGACGAGCTTGGACTGGATGAGTATTTCTATGGAACCGGAGTCAGTCTGGTGGAATGGTCTAGCATCATTCCTGAATTGCTGCCGCAGGAACACTTGCATGTGCAGATCGAGACGACGGGTCCAGAGGATCGAACGATTACGCTGGATGGGTATGGCGAGACTTATGCTGCCATGTGCCGACAGTTCAGACAGAATGGAGTCAAATGATGATGGAAGATTTACAAAAACAGCCGCGCCAGCGGTTTTTGGCGTTGGATACCTCGACTGCGGTGATGGCAGCCTCAGTTATGGAAGGTCACGCCCTTCTGGAAGAACGCAATGAACGGGCAGAACGCAACCATTCGGTTCACGTCGTGCCTGTAATGGAGCAGCTGCTGGAAGCCAGCAGCACGCAGCCGGGACAGCTGGACGGCATTGCCGTCGGCATTGGCCCAGGCTCGTACACGGGCATCCGCATTGCGGTGACCGCGGCGAAAACGTTAGCCTGGGCGTGGGACATCCCCGTTGTCGGGGTGTCCAGCCTTCAGGCCCTGGCCTGGGGCGGCTGGCACAGCGGCCTCGCCGCCAAGGCCGAAGCTGCGGCAGAAGTTGCCGCAGGAGGGGCTGGCGGAACGCCATCCGCGGACCAGGGTGGCACAGGTGCCGCCCCTGTCCACTGGATCGTTCCGCTTGTGGATGCACGGCGCGGTCAAGCCTATACCGCGCTGTTTGCCTCCGCCGGGAGCGCTGCGCCCCGGCGGCTGGCGCCAGATGCCATCCGCCTGGTGGACGGATGGCTGGAAGCCCTCGCCGCCCGCGTGGCGGAAGCGGCGCCGGAAGAGCGGCCCGCTGCCGTCTGGATTGTCGGCGAGACGGGCCCGCATGCGGCAGCAGCGGCTGAGCTTCGCTGCCCCGCAGGAACGGCGCTCCAGCTCGTACCCTATGAGCTGGAGGGCCGCTGGGTTGGGCGCTTAGGCGCCGAGGCGCTGCTTGCAGGTCAGCGAGATGACGTGCATGCGCTCGTGCCCAACTACACTCAGCTGGCTGAAGCGGAAGCCAACCTGCTGCGCAAAGGCTAAAGGGGGAGGGGAAGCAGATGGACAACGTGGAGAATGACGAGCAGGAAGCAGCGCTTCAGTTCAGGTTCATGACTTTGGATGATATTCCGGATGTAATGATTATTGAACATGAAGCCTTCACCCTGCCCTGGACGGAAGAAGCATTTCAGAATGAATTGACACACAATCATTTTGCTAAATATATGGTCATGGAATTGGAAGGTACAGCGATTGGCTATGCCGGCATGTGGACGATCATGGATGAAGCCCACATTACCAATATTGCAGTCCGGGAAGCCTATCGTGGGCGCAAGCTCGGTGAGAAGCTGCTGGACGAATTGATGAGAACGGCGGCTTATCTCGGGATGGAACGAATGACGCTGGAAGTCAGGGTTTCGAATCGGATTGCCCAGAGCTTGTATCAGAAAAAAGGGTTTGAATCGGCAGGTCTTCGCAAAGGATATTACTCCGACAATGGGGAAGATGCGATGATTATGTGGGCGAATTTGCCGCCTGCGAGCCGGAGCGGCGAAGAGGAAGGAAGCGTAACGGATTCATGAAGGATTTCAATGAAAAGATAAGTTCAGCACCATCTTATATATTGGCCGTGGAGACAAGTTGTGATGAAACATCCGTAGCGGTAGTCAAGGATGGACGGGAAGTGCTGTCCAATCTGATCTCCAGTCAGATCGAGACACATAAGGCATTTGGCGGAGTTGTACCTGAAGTGGCTTCGCGGAAACACGTTGAAGTCATTACACTGATGTTAGAACAGGCTATTGAGCAATCCGGCATCCGTCCGCGTGATCTGAGTGCAATCGCCGTGACGCAAGGACCTGGACTGGTGGGTGCATTGCTGGTCGGCATCGTGGCGGCGAAAACCATGGCCATGGCACTTGGCAAACCGCTCATTGGCACACATCATATTGCGGGACATATCTATGCCAACAGACTTACCCATGAGCTACAATATCCAGCGATGGCACTGGTAGTTTCAGGTGGTCATACCGAGCTTGTGCATATGGAATCCGAAGGCAAGTTCAAACTGATCGGACGTACGCGTGACGATGCTGTAGGCGAGGCTTATGACAAAGTAGCGCGTGCACTGGGTTGCCCCTATCCTGGAGGACCGCATGTGGACCGGATGGCTGCTGAAGCAAAGCAGGCGGTACCTTTGCCACGCGTCTGGCTTGAAGCAGATTCCTATGATTTCAGTCTTAGCGGTTTGAAGTCTGCTGTACTGAATGTTTTGAATCAAGCCAAAATGCGCGGAGAAACGCTTGAACCATCTGCTGTGGCACGGGGCTTCCAGGAAGCTGTCGTCGAAGTGCTTGTAGAAAAAGCAGTAAGGGCTGTCCGTGAGTACGGATCACGTCAATTGCTGTTATGCGGTGGCGTTGCGGCAAACCGGGGATTGCGTTCAGCTTTGCAGGAGCGTTGTGCCAAGGAAGGGCTGGAATTGCTGATCCCTCCGATGGAGTATTGCACCGACAATGCAGCGATGATTGGAGCTGCGGCGTATTTGAAGTGGCAGCGGGGAGAAATCTCGGAATTCGATGCCAAAGCTGATCCTGGACTTTCACTTGAGGCATGGTCTGTTCAATCGCTATAGAATGATTTATGTATATGAAGACTTGACAGTCTCAAGTGAAGAATGTATATTAATTACAAATTAAAACAGGAATTCAGATTCCTGAACTGAAACGCAATGAACAGGAAAAGTAGGGTATTTCCCGGTCTTAGAGAGCTGCGGGGTGGTGCAACGCAGTCGAAGGAAACCTGAAACTCACCTGGAAGCGGAACGATGGAACACGGTAACTCCCTGGGAGAAGCCGAAGGCCGATGATGGCCCAAAGTACATGGTTACGGGTTGCCTCCGTGAATGGGCCGTTGTTGATGGAATCCGGATGACATATCGGTAGAAAATCAACAATAACTGAGGGGGCTTTTGTCACTTTGGGCAATGATAACGGTATGGACGCATACAGGATCAGCTCGAAGGAAATGAAAGTCAACAAGAGTGGTACCGCGAAGGTGAACAGCCTGTCGTCTCTTGCATTATTGCAGGAGATGGCAGGCTTTTTTTGATTTTCAAAATGGTGATGAATTCATGGTCACATATCATAAATGTAATGAACGGGAGCAGTAAAACGATAAAGCGCACAGAGAGCTGCGGGATGGTGCGACGCAGTGGCTGAAATCGTTTGAATCTCGCCCGGGAACGGAGCTGTGGAAGCAGTGAGACGATGTCTCATCCCTTTTCCTTGTAACCAAAGGACATGTGGTGTGGTACACAGCAACGGCTAACCTCCGTTATAAGGTGTTTCTCCGGCTGGATCGATTGTTATTGTTGCGTGTGTACGCAGCTGCAATGGATCAGGGCCGAAGACGACGAGGTGGATGGTGCCTGGCGCAAGCCTGGCCCATCAAGCAAGAGTGGTACCGCGGAGGGATAATAACCCGCCGTCTCTTAGATGAGATGGCGGGTTATTTGTGTTTGCTGCCGGCAGCAGGGTGGGCGATGGGAATCCATAATCATGGTTTAGTTTAAGAAATAAGTCCGGCGTGCAAGTCGACGTGCACGCCGGCATGGAATGCAAAATGAATAAACATAGAAAACGGGAAATGAACATCTCGTTCACATCCCCAATAACCAATATACATTCAAATTTGATGGAGGTTGATGAATATGACAACGAACAATAACAAACGCATGATTGAGATTTTTGATACAACACTGCGCGATGGAGAGCAAGCACCGGGAGCGAGTCTGCAGCCTGAGCAAAAAATTGAACTGGCACATCAGTTGGCTTCTCTGGGCATTGACGTCATCGAGCCTGGATTCCCGATCTCAAGTCCAGGTGAGTTCGCGGCGGTTCAGGCGATTTCCAGACAACTGCAAAACGTGGAGATTTGCGGATTCGCGCGTGCGGTCAAAGGGGATATTGATGCAGCCGTTCGAGCAACGGCTGACGCAGCGCACCGCCGTATTCATCTGTTTATCTCCTCTTCGGACATCCATATTGAGCATCAACTGCGCCGTCCGCGTAGTGAAGTCGTGGCAACTGCCCGGGAGATGGTCTCCTATGCACGTCAGTTCACGGATATAGTGGAGTTCACCGCTATGGATGCGGCTCGTACGAAGATGGATGATCTGATCGAAATGGTTGAAGTAGCTATTGAAGCGGGAGCAAGTATTATCAATTTGCCAGATACGGTTGGGTACGCACTGCCGCATGAATATGGAGAGATGTTCCGTCAGGTACGTGAGGGCGCAAGAGGCGGAGATAAGGTTCGTTACAGCGCACACTGTCATAACGATTTGGGCCTTGCAGTTGCCAACAGTCTGGCTGCAATTGCCAACGGTGCTTCCCAGATTGAAGTAACCATTAACGGTGTGGGAGAACGGACGGGTAACTGTGCATTGGAGGAACTGATTATGGCTCTGGAGACGCGAGGAGACGTTATTGGCGCAACGACAAATATCAAACTGAACCAGATGTATGAGACATCCCGTCAGATTAGCCGTGCGATGCATTTCCCAATTGCATACAACAAACCTGTAGTAGGGCGCAATGCCTTCCAGCATGAGTCTGGTATTCACCAGGATGGTTTGCTCAAGAATCGGAGTACGTATGAGATTATGGACCCGGAAGCGCTGGGCATTCCACGCAGTATGATTATTCTGGGCAAACATTCCGGTCGTCACGCTTTGAAAGATCGGGTTCGCAAATATGGCTTTGAACCAGATGAGCAGCAAATGGAACAACTGTATGAGATATTTAAAGAAACCGCCGATCAACAGAAGGTGGTCAGTGATGACCAGTTATTGCAGATGGTGAGCCAGACCATGAATATTCCTGCACAGGATTATGAACTGGTTGAATTGCAGGTTACGGCGGGCAGCATGACGGATCGAATGGCAGCAGTTCGCATTCGCACGAGCGCAGGGGAGCAATCCTATTCTGCGGTTGGCGGTGGTCCGGTAGATGCAACGATTCGTGCGATTGGTCAAAGTATTTCGGACGACATTACGTTTGTCGATATGGAGATGCACGCACTGAGCGGAGGAGAGGCTGCGAGTGCAGAAGCTGCGGTTACCGTGGAGCGTGCAGGACGTGAATTCAGAGGAACTGCCACGCACAATGATATTGTCATGGCAGCCGGTCTGGCTTATGTAGCAGCATGCAATGCGGCCGGACTGAAGGCGGAGTCTTCTGAAAGTGATGAATCAGTGCACGCGTAATATTACTTCAGCGCATCACATAACTTTATGTCAAAAATAAACCAGAGGCAGGCCTTAAATACAGAGGTCTGCTTTTGTCCTTTTATAGGAGAAAAATTTGAAAGAACGAATGCGTTTGTCAAGGTGTGATTATAGTTATCCACATATTCAGTGTAAATTGTGGGTAACTATCTCAAAGTCAAACCAGTAATGTTTTCGAAAATAAAAGGCTTTAGGGGATAGAATGGTCGAGTTATATCCACAAAGTTGTGGATAATGTGGATAACTCGGTGGATAAATATGGTTTTTGTGCAAAAAAAGCTATTCTACCGCCGTATAATTAAATTGAATTGAATGCTTGCTATATTTCTTTTTTGTGGATAAATGAGAGGTTGTACAACAAAAAAATATTTCACTTGATTCGAGTGGATTTGACAAATGGGGAATCATCCTACTCAAATCTGTCTCGTTTTATGCTCAACAAAAAAAGCCGATCCCGTTAAGGAATCAGCTTTCGATATAAAGTCCGTTCTATTTTAATTCTTATTCCAAAGCTAATTCTTCCCACTCTTCATAAGCCTTGGCAAGTTGAAGCTTGTGATCCTCCGCTTTTTCCTGGAGCTCTTGCAGCTTCATGTAGTCCTGGTATATTTCAGGCAGAGCCATCTGAGCCTCAAGCTCTGTAATCTCCGTTTCCAGCTTCGCAATCTGTTGTTCCAGAGCTTCCTGCTTGCGCTGCCGGTTACGTTCTTCGCGCTTGGCCTGCTTGTCCGCTTCGAATGAGGCGGCACCGGATTTTTCGGTTGCGGATAGACCTGGATCAGATTTGGCCGAGTTTTTGTTAGAGGCCTGGCGTGCTTCAGCAGCTTCGCGTGCAATATCTTCAAGCTCCTGTTTCTTCTCTACATAATCATCATAATTGCCGAGGTAATGCTCTGTTCCGCCGGGATGCAGCTCGACAATACGTTCAGCCATTTTATTGAGGAAATACCGGTCATGCGAGATGAACAGCAATGTGCCCTCATAGTCCATCAGCGCCGCTTCAAGCACTTCTTTGGCGAACAGGTCGAGATGGTTCGTAGGCTCATCCAGAATGAGCATATTGGCTTCCTTGAGCATGAGCTTGGAGAGTGAGACACGAGCTTTTTCTCCACCGCTGAGCGATGAGATCTTTTTGAGTACATCATCTCCACTGAACAGGAAGTTGCCTAGCACTGTACGAATCCGTGATTCTTCCATGCCTGGATATGCGCTCCACAGTTCTTCCAATACGGTATTGGAAGGGTTAAGTCCCGTCTGCTCCTGATCATAATAGCCAATCTGCACCTTGGTACCCCATTGGATCTCACCGCTTACAGGACGCAAACTTCCGGTGAGGCATTTCAACAAGGTAGATTTTCCGATACCGTTCGGACCGATCAAAGCAACCGTTTCCCCGCGTCTTAGATCAAAAGATACATTGCGGAATAACGGCGAAGCCTCATCGTAGGCAACGGAAAGCTGATCCACACGGAGCACTTCCTTGCCGGACATAACAGCCGGTTCGAACGAGAAATGAGCTTTCTTCAAATCTCCCATCGGTTTGTCGAGTCGATCCATCTTGTCGAGTGCCTTGCGGCGGCTCTGTGCCCGTTTGGTTGTTGAAGCACGGACGATATTCTTCTGAACAAACTCCTCCATCTTGGAGATTTCATCCTGTTGTTTCTCGTATTGCTTCATCTGGCTTTCGTACTCGGCAGCTTTCAGTTCCATGTACCGGCTGTAATTGCCCGTATATTTTTTGGAGCGGTGCCGTTCGATCTCCACGATGTTCGTTACAAGCCGATCCAGGAAATACCGGTCATGAGATACAACCAGCAGGGCGCCAGAATAACCTCTCAGGTAATCTTCGAGCCACGTCAGGGTGGCGATATCGAGATAGTTGGTAGGCTCGTCCAGCATGAGCAGGTCAGGGGCCTGAAGCAAAATGCGAGCAAGAGCAAGACGTGTCTTTTGCCCGCCACTCAGTGTGGCAATCTGGGTATCTGGTGAGAATTCACCGAAGCCCATCCCGTGCAGTACACTGCGAATACGGGTTTCCATTTCATAACCGCCATGATCCTTGAACCAGTCCGAGCGTTTGGCATAACGCTCAAGCAAATCTGCATATTTTTTTTCATCTTCCATCTGCGCAGGGTCAGCAATATCCTGTTCCATCTGACGCAAATCCGCTTCCGCCTGAGTCAGGTGGCCGAATACGTTCATCATTTCTTCCCATATGGAGCGATCGGATTGCAGTCCGCTGTTCTGGGCGAGGTAACCAAGCGTTGTTTCCTTGGATTTGAAAATCTGTCCGCCATCATAGGACATTTCCCCAGCCACGATTTTGAGCAAAGTGGATTTCCCTGCACCGTTAACACCAACGAGGCCGATGCGCTCGCGTTCTAATATTTGTAAGTTCACGCCGTCCAGGATTGGATCGACACCAAAACGTTTGATAATTCCGGATACTTGCAGCAGCATAAAATTAAGTTCCTCCATAGGTCCAGTTCTTGATATGACAACTATATCCCAGTTTACATGAAATACAGAGCAAATGCACCGATTAGGAGTGCTTGGGGCGTGTAGTCTTTTTGGTCAATCAATGATAAACTGAAAGAAGGCATGTTAATAGATGAGGATTTTGCAGAAAATGAATCATTTTAACGATTCCAACACGATGACAACTGGTGCATAACATATAAATGGTTTTAATTGAGAGCTAGTTTACCTTCCCGATCAACAGGAGGTTATTCACGGACATGCAGGATCATACGGAACAGAAAATCCGTCTTCGTTCCAAGCTGAGACAGAGCCGGGATCTGATGGATGAAAGCATGCGTCAGCAGGCGATGACTGAGATTAATGATGTGACGAAGCGAGAGCTGGAGCGCCTTAGAGGGGACAAATGGAAGCTGGGGAACAAGCGGCTTATGATTTTCAGCTATTTGTCTTATGGAAGCGAAGCATCTACGGCCTTTTTATTTGAAGAAGGCTGGAAGTATGGAGATCGGATGCTCGCGCCGAAAGTGCTGGCGAATCCGGCTCGAATGGAATTGCGACGTGTCAGGGGTGAACAGGATATTCAGCCGGGAATATGGGGGATACCTGAACCCAAGGATTCCTGTGAAGTGCTGCAACCTGAAAGCTGGCCGGATATCGATCTTGTCATAGTACCGGGGCTTGGATATGACCCTCATGGAGGGCGCATTGGTTATGGCGGCGGTTATTATGATCGTTTTGCCGAGACACTTGCAGCGAAATGTGCGATGACGGACAAAAGACCACTGATGGCTGCATTGGTATTGCCAGGCCAGCTTCAAGATGAAATTCCGATGGACCCGCTTGATCTGCGGATTGATCTGTTGATAACAACCGAAGGTATATTACATATCGAATAAAGGGTTGTGATGTGATTGAATTCAGAAACGAATAACGACCAGGCTTCCGGCAGTAAACTGACTCATTTTAATGAACAGGGACGAGCTCGGATGGTTGATATTTCGGGTAAGGAAAGTACCGTGCGTACAGCTGTGGCGGTATCCAAAGTGACGATGAATCCGGCTACGCTTGAAGCAATTCGAGAGGGCCGCATCGGCAAAGGTGACGTTCTGGCTGTGGCCCAAATTGCGGGTATTCAGGGCGCCAAGAAAACGTCGGACTGGATTCCGATGTGCCATCCATTGGCATTGACGGGCGTGGATATTCGTTTTCATGACAACGGTGTCGATGAATTGCAGATTGAAGTTACGGTCAAAACCGAAGGAAAGACAGGTGTCGAGATGGAGGCGCTCACGGCGGCGTCGGCTGCGGCACTGACGATCTATGACATGTGTAAAGCCATGCAGAAAGATATGATTATCGGTCCAACCATGCTGAATTCCAAAAGTGGTGGCAAAAACGGCGATTTCAGCCGATAAGGGACATTTATTTTCATAGAGGAGAAGGGTGATCTTTATGGTGTGGAGAACAGCAATCCTGACAGCCAGCGACAAAGGGGCCCGCGGGGAACGTGAGGATACGAGTGCCCAAGTGATCCGGGAACTTGTGGAAGAAGAACTGGGTGGGGAAATCGTGGAGTACCGCATCGTTCCGGATGAACCCGATGAGATTATTGCGGCTTTGATTGAGATGACAGATTATTTTCACGCTGATTTGGTATTGACCACTGGGGGTACGGAGCTTGCGATTCGTGATATTACTCCAGAAGCGACCCGGCGGGTTATTGAACGGGAAGTTCCAGGCATGGCTGAAGCCATGAGATACAGTGTCATGGGCAAGAATCGTTCTGCCATGCTGTTCCGCGGCGTATGCGGTATTCGCGGACGTACATTGATTGTCAACCTGCCAGGTACACCGAAGGGTGTGCATGAGCATTTGGCGGCCATCATGGACCAGCTTCCGGAAGCGCTGCTGATGGTTACGGGTCAGTTCAAGCAATAAGAGTGAAACATATAGTAGCGGGTGTGAAATCAAGCAGGGAAAAATGATTGGATGTCGGGGTCTCTTTTGTGAATAATGTGGGTTATGTAAGTGGTTACATCTATGGTATGATTGACATAATTCAAAATGAAGCAAAGACATCTATGAGCCTATGGCCAAGCGTGTGCATCTTTGAAGCTTGAAACGAGGAGGAATAATATCAATGTTAAGTTCCATTGGACCAACAGGTTTTATTTTGCTGGCCGTTATCGCGTTGCTTTTGTTTGGACCCAACAAGCTTCCGGAATTGGGGCGGGCAGTCGGCCGCACTTTCCGTGAATTCAAAGAAGGCGCACGTGAGATTATTTCGGATGATGATTCATCCAGTCGCAAGGAGCAGGAAAAGGCGAAGCCGCTGGCATCTGAGACTGCATCTGCAGACAAGCCTGAGGATAAACGCCTGCCGGAATAACTTTGACGGCAATGAAAGAGAAATCCCTTCCTGCCGGAAGGGTTTTGTATTTTAAGCTGGCAACAATGGGGGGCAGGCATGACGCAGCAGAAGGAAGAAATGACGCTTACAGAACATTTGAGTGAGCTGCGCAAGCGGTTGATTTATGTGTTGAGTATTTTTATTTTGGGGCTGGTGGCAGGCTTTCTGGTGGCAGACCCAGTGTATCAATATCTGACGAAGGCAGAGACTGCTCAGGGGTTTGTGCTGCATGCATTCTCGTTCTGGGACGGGATTGGCATCTACATGAAGATTGCCGGTCTGTTCTCACTGGTCATCACGCTGCCGTTTACGGTGTTTCAGCTCTGGAAGTTTGTCAGTCCAGGTCTGCGCCCGCGTGAGCGAAAAGCAACGCTGAAGTATGTACCTTATGTATTTCTGTTATTTCTGATCGGGTTAGCTTTCTCGTACTACGTTGTTTTCCCGATGGCACTTTCTTTTACTTCATCGATTACGGAAAAAATGGGGCTTGTCGAGACCTACGGAATGAAGCAGTATTTCAGTTTTTTGTTTGGAATTGTACTGCCGGTATCCCTGTTGTTCGAACTTCCGTTAATCATTATGTTCCTGACAGGACTGCGGATCTTGAATCCCATCCGGCTTCGCAAAATGCGCAGAGTCGCTTATTTTGTCCTGATTTTCATTGCGGTTGTGGTCACACCGCCTGACTTTATTTCCGATTTTCTTGTGATGATTCCCTTGCTCCTGTTATATGAGATCAGTGTGTTTTTGTCTGGCTTTGTGTATCGCAAACAGCTTGCAGCTGATGCAGAGGCTGAATCCCGATACATCCGTGCCGAGGATAAGCAGAGTGCAGTATAACAAAAGAGAGATTCCATGCGATTTTTGTAACTGTGATAATCTTGTATGGTGCCCGTCCCGGGATAAGGCGACCAATTCTTACCCGGGATATAAAGGGAGACAAGCTTTTGCAGCTTATATTGTGACGAACGGGACAAGCAGGCATATTATGTTCAACAATGGATACAATGGAAAAGGGCTGCCTGAGAACGATGCAGGAGGACTTACGGATTCTGTGGAATAAGTTAATAAGGTATTATGGCATTTACGCAGGCCAATCGGGAGTTTTTTGGCCGGGTTGATGTAAATACAACGTAAAATCTCGCAGGAATTCATGAAAAGGACTTGAAATCATGCTTCAAGTTGAAGTATCATAAAGTTGGTTGTTAGCACTGAACACTGTCGAGTGCTAATACATATGGCTACAACCTACAATGTAACGTTATATAATTTCAAAAGGAGGCTATTTTTCATGATCAGACCTTTAGGTGAACGCGTATTGGTAGAACCACTGGAGCAAGAACAAACAACTTCTTTCGGGATCGTACTCCCGGACTCCGCCAAAGAAAAACCGCAAGAGGGTAGAATCATTGCAGTTGGTGCTGGAGTATTGAAAGACGGCGTACGTGTAGCTCTGGAAGTGAAAGAAGGAGATCGCGTTATTTTCTCCAAATATGCCGGTACAGAAATCAAATTCGAAGGTAAAGAATATTTGATTATGAAAGAAAGCGATATTCACGCGATTCTCGACTAATTCAAATTTAATCGGATAACCGAACCATATAGCACTACCATTTTCCAACAAAAACTAGGGAGGTTTTCTTAACATGGCTAAAGACATTAAATTCAGTGAAGACGCTCGTCGCTCCATGCTTCGTGGTGTGGATGCATTGGCTAATGCAGTAAAAGTAACACTCGGTCCTAAAGGCCGTAACGTGGTTCTGGAGAAAAAATTCGGAAGCCCGCTCATCACTAACGATGGTGTAACAATTGCTAAAGAAATCGAACTGGAAGATGCATTCGAGAACATGGGTGCACAACTGGTTAAAGAAGTAGCAACGAAAACCAACGATGTTGCCGGTGACGGTACTACAACAGCAACTGTATTGGCGCAAGCGCTGATCACAGAAGGTCTGAAAAACGTAACTGCAGGCGCTAGCCCAATCGGTATCCGCAAAGGGATCGACAAAGCGGTTAAAGCTGCGGTTGCTGAATTGCAATCCATCTCCAAACCAATTGATTCCAAACAATCCATCGCACAAGTTGCAGCAATCTCTGCAGCTGACGAAGAAGTAGGCGAACTGATCGCTGAAGCTATGGAAAAAGTAGGTAAAGACGGCGTAATCACAGTAGAAGAATCCAAAGGATTCGCTACAGAGCTTGAAGTGGTTGAAGGTATGCAATTCGACCGTGGATACATCTCTCCTTACATGATCACAGATACGGACAAAATGGAAGCTGTTTTGGACAATCCGTACATCTTGATCACAGACAAAAAAATCTCCAGCACGCAAGATATCTTGCCATTGCTTGAGAAAATCGTTCAACAAGGCAAACCGCTGGTATTAATCGCTGAAGATATCGAAGGCGAAGCACTGGCTATGCTGGTTGTGAACAAATTGCGTGGTACATTCAATGCTGTAGCTGTTAAAGCTCCAGGATTTGGTGACCGTCGTAAAGCAATGCTGCAAGACATCGCTGCCCTCACTGGTGGCCAATTGATTACGGAAGAACTGGGTCTGGACCTGAAATCCGCTGTTGTGGAACAACTGGGTACAGCTCGCCAAATCCGTGTAACAAAAGAAAACACAATCATCGTTGACGGTGCTGGTAACAAATCCGATATCGATGCACGTGTTAGCCAAATCCGTACACAATTGGAAGAAACAACTTCCGAGTTCGACAAAGAGAAACTGCAAGAGCGTCTGGCTAAATTGTCCGGCGGTGTAGCAGTAATCAAAGTTGGTGCGGCTACTGAAACAGAATTGAAAGAACGCAAACTTCGCATCGAAGATGCCCTGAACGCAACTCGCGCTGCGGTTGAAGAAGGTATCGTATCCGGTGGTGGTACAGCGCTCATGAACGTATATAGCGCGGTTGCAGCTGTAGCTCTGTCCGGTGACGAGCAAACAGGCGTAAACATCGTCCTGCGTGCTCTGGAAGCACCAATCCGCACAATCGCAGCTAACGCTGGCGAAGAAGGTTCCGTAATCGTGGAACGTCTGAAAAAAGAACAAACAGGTATCGGCTTCAACGCTGCAACTGGCGAGTGGGTTAACATGATCGAAGCTGGTATCGTTGACCCTGCGAAAGTAACTCGTTATGCATTGCAAAACGCTGCTTCCGTAGCGGCAATGTTCCTGACTACTGAAGCAGTTATCGCTGACAAACCAGAACCAGCAGGTGCTGGTGGCGGAATGCCTGATATGGGCGGTATGGGTGGAATGGGCGGCATGATGTAATAAAAGGTGTAAAAACCTTTTAATGCCGATAGATGAAAGGCTCCCGAGAGGGAGCCTTTTTTCATTAATTAGATAGGTTGCTTTGAATTTATGTTTTAACTGAGGAGGAAATCGTTTGAGAAAGAGTACAAAGTGGACATTATGGATTTTGGGCTTGATGCTCGGTGCAATTTTCATCAATTTTTACATGAATCTATATAGTTTCGCTTATGCTTTGATTACCGTGCTTTTACTTGTATTTATGGGGTGGGGATTCTTAGCCAAGCTAAAGAACGACGTTCGACAGCATGAAGATCATCATAGAAGAGAGCATCAATCTGCGATCGATGATATCGATCGATACACGAGGTAGTAATTACCGAACATACCATACATAGCTTTGATGTTAACAGGCAGGTTAACAATTTTTGTTCGTCAATAGTTGAAAGGCTCCCACATGGGAGCCTTTCTTTATTCAGATGCAGGAGTGGATACGAAGGAAAGGCTAACGAAGTTTGCAGAAGGGGGAAGGGTGTCGAGTCTTTCCTCAATGCAACGACTTGTTTGCTTGAGGGACTCAATGAACTGCTGTTATTCCAAAAGTGGAAATATCCTCTTGAATGCTGAAGCGATATTCAAATCCATTTCGAACAGTCGCTCCATCAAATTCACTCTGACTTACATCACGATCCAATAAGCCAATATCCTGAATCACGTTTTGTGCATCATTATACGTATACTCGTTATTGGTTGTAAGAATAAGTGTAGCGATAGCAGTCAACAGGGTTCCGCCCGTTGGTTCACTGGCATCACCATTCCCGTATAACATGACTTCCTGAACTTTTTGATCTGAATTTAATTTACCAACCAATCTTAATTTATCATTAAATACATACTCGAAAGCGCCAGTGTCCTGCTCTGAAGAGTCTTTCATATTCAAGCGGGTAATACTCAAGCCATTCAGTCGATATTTGCCAACGGCGCCATTAAACTTGTTTTTGAATTCTTCCGTCGTCATATGGAAGCTAGAGGCATTCTTTTGGGCTAGAGGTGCGTGATCTTCCTCTGTTGTGGCAGTGCCAGATTCGTGTTTCTCCGTCTGATCTGTCCCAGATGATTGCGGAGGATTTGAAGGTAAAGTCAACATACCATACATTCCTATAGAAGCAATTGCAAAACATGCCGCCGTTAGCATAACATGCCTTATCGGAATCCGGTTATGTTTTCTTATGGATAAGACCATCAAAACAAGAAATACGAAGAAGGCTATAAAGCTAAGGATGAATAGTGTTGTAAACAGATATTGCAAATTCTCACCTCGTAATGCATCGTTATTTCGTGCTCTCATTATAATGTTCATTTGAGAAACTATAAACCTGTAATCGTCACCTCAAAAAAGCACTGTCGGCATGTTAGCCAGCAGTGCTATTTTTTCTTATCATTGCTTGGACTTAATCCAGCAATGAAAGTGTGACTCGAATCGAGTTATCTACAAATGAACGATTGGGGCGGGACTTCATGAAAACGGTCAGTCCAATTAACGATACAATGAGTGCTTGCGCGACAGCCTTGGCGTCCATGGAAGGGTTAAGTTCACCTGATCGCATTCCCCGCTCGATATTTTCCTGAAAGATGACCGACAGGTACATCTGATGTTCCCGGGTGAGAATTTCAAATTTCTCATCATGGGGTGCAAGCTCAACCATCGTATTGATGCAAAAGCATCCACGACTGAGTCGCTCTGCGTTGTATTCTTCATCCACGATTTCTGCAAAAAAAGTACGAAAAGCCTCTTTTACCGATGCAATACCCGCCAGTCTGGTTCGCATCTCTGCGGCACGGGCCATCGTGTATTTCCGTAGCGACGTTTCGAACAGTTCTCTTTTATCTCCAAAAGTGGAGTATATACTGGGCCTTTGGATGCCCATCCTCGAAGTCAGATCGCTTAATGAAGTGGCCTCATATCCTTTTTCCCAAAAAAGCTGCATCGCTGCATCCAGTACTTTCTCTTCGTCAAATTCGCGAGTTCTCGCCATAATAAATACTCCTTGTTACTTATATTTTCTAAAGTATAGATAATTTGTATTGGATCATGTAGATCGTGTATTACTAATTTTATTTCTTACTCATCAGTATGATATATACTATATAACTCTCAATAATTTGTCAAACGAACGTCTTTTTGATGATTTGATCAAGAAATAGGATCCTTATTTAAAGAAAATAAATAGATTGACAGTCAGAGAAACACTGAGATATATTAACTACCTAAATAACATACCGATCGGTAATTTATTTTGCGAGTGACAGTCCAATATTGAGTAAGGAGAAATGAGTTATGGAAATAGGAATTACATCGTTTGTGGAGACAACCCCCGATCTTCGGACAGGTGAGGTCATAAGTCACGCACAGCGATTGCGTGAAGTGGTGGAAGAAATCGTACTTGCCGATCAGGTGGGGCTGGATGTATTTGGTGTAGGAGAACATCATCGTAAAGATTATGCTGCTTCTTCCCCTGCGATGGTGCTGTCCGCAGCTGCATCCCTGACCAAGCGTATTCGGCTGACTAGTGCAGTAACAGTACTTTCGTCCGCTGACCCGGTACGTGTGTTTCAGGATTTTGCCACACTGGATGGCATTTCGAATGGACGTGCGGAGATTATGGCAGGGCGGGGTTCCTTTACCGAATCATTCCCTTTGTTTGGATATGAGCTAGGTGAGTATGATGAGCTGTTCGATGAACATCTGGAACTGCTGCTTAACCTGCAGAAGTCCGAAATAGTCAACTGGCGAGGTGGGCACAGACCTGCAATACATAATCTGGGCGTATATCCACGGCCTGTGCAGAGCCCTTTGCCCATATGGATTGGCAGCGGGGGCAATCAGGAATCGGTGGTGCGTGCAGGATTGCTGGGGCTTCCGTTGACGTTGGCTATTATTGGCGGGAGCCCGGAACGTAATTTTGGCCCCCTTGTACAGTTGTACAAGCAGGCAGCGGCACATGCCGGGCATGACGCTTCGAAGCTTACTGTGGGATCGCATTCGCTGGGATTTGTGGCTGAAGATACAGAGCTGGCGGCTGATCTGTTCTTTCCTTCTACCCAGGCGGGTATGAACAAAATCGGCAAGGAACGCGGATGGGGACATTACAGCCGTGCCAGCTTTGATGCTGCACGCAGTCATGACGGTGCTCTGTATGTGGGTGATCCGGAGACGGTTGCCCGGAAGATTGTTCATCTACGCAAGAATGTGGGCATTACACGTTTCATGATGTACGTTCCCATCGCAACGATGCCACATGATCAGGTGATGAGAGCGATCGAATTGCTCGGAACAGAGGTAGCACCACGGGTACGGGAAGAATTGGCCGAGTGGGAAGCTGCGAATGGACAAAAAGCATAGAGAACATACACTGAAGGAGGGATTGTATATGAGTTTTGTAGATAGGGTGGTACCTGAATTAAGAGATACATTAGCCCAGTTTCCGGGCTTTAATTTGAAGGGGGGATTGCAGGTTAGCCGGGCGATGCTCATGAACCCACCAATTGAGAAGTCGGACGACGTACGCACCACAAAGCGAATTATTGCTGGGGCAGCAGGAGACATGCTAGTCAAAATATATGAACCGTCTGAGCGCACTGGAGATAAGCTGCCAGCGATGTTGTGGATTCATGGAGGAGGTTATGTGCTGGGACATCCGGATATGGATGATGCGTTATGTGAACGCTTTGTACAAGCGGCACATTGCGTAGTTGTATCGGTTGATTACCGCCTGGCCCCTGAGCATCCTTATCCTGCTGGCCTTCATGACTGCTATGCAGGTCTGGTATGGATGACGGACGAAACAGAGTCACTCGGCATTGATCTCACCAGGGTAGCAATTGCCGGAGCAAGTGGAGGTGGAGGACTGACTGCATCGCTTGCTCAAATGGTCCGCGATAAAGGTGGGCCGAGCCTGATCTTCCAAATGCCTTTGTACCCGATGCTGGACGATCGCAATATTTCGGCTTCGAGCCATGAAATTACGGATCAAAATGCTACATGGAATCGGACTAATAACCTGGAGGCATGGAGTATGTACCTTGGAGGAGGGATGGAGGGATTGGGAGAAAAGGAAGAACACAACATACCTTCCTACGCTGTCCCGGCTAGAACTGAAAATCTGGCAGGGTTACCTCCGATATATACATGTGTTGGCCAGCTGGATCTATTTCGAGACGAGACAATTGAATATGTGACACGCCTTGCGACAGCTGGAGTGGATGTCGAAATGCACCTTTATCCCGGTGCTTATCACTGCTTCGAAGTGTTTGTGCCTGATGCGGAAGTTAGCCAGCGGGCTAGTCAAGATTATATTCGTGCCATGGCTAGAGCGCTTAATCCTTCATGGGAGCAATGAATGTCTCCGGCGTTGTCCATAAAAATTGATTTTCTTTTCATCTTCATTTCAGATTTCATTAAGGTAGCAGGGGTAAGATAAGTCTTGTAAACCCCTTCTCGTGTTAAATAGATGTGTGACTAGCCCCGTCGGATCGCCCGACGGGGCACTTTTTTTTCTTCATTTCATCGGTTGATGGTATGATAGATGAATACATAAATGCTAGTAACGGAGGGATAGTTCGTGGACCCCAGCTTGCATCCGCTGTTCAGACCCATTCAGATGAATGGGACAGATAAAAACACCTATTATATCGAGCGAATACCTTCTGTTTCCCTTATGGCTCATGTAGCCTGTTTTTGGGAATCGGGTTCTATTCCGCACACGGGAGAGCAAGATCGGGAAACTATCTCAGTTCCCGCTCGGGTATTGCCAGATGGCTGCACGGACATGTTGATTACATACGACTCGGTCCGTTCGGTTCATTCCTATGCGTATTGTGGCAATTATTCGCATCCGTTCGCTCTGCCCGAGCCATCCGATGTAAGTCCTTCCGCAGATTACACATTTGGCGTACGTTTTTTTCCGGGTGGGGCGTACGTCTTTCACGGTTTGCCATTGGAAGGATTTACGGACATGCGAATTCCGCTTGAGGAATGTTGGCCAGTCAGGTTGAATGAGCTTCAGGAGCGGATAGCTGGAACAAGAACCTTCGAAGAACGGGTGCAGGTTATGAATGCCTATCTGATTCCATTATCCGTGCAAACCAGTACATATGAGAATAATCTGATGAAAAACGCGCTGCATCGCATTTTTATCGATGGGGGACGCATGAGCGTCAGCGAGCTGGCGATGCGAGAGGTTGTTAGTGAACGCCAGCTGCATCGGAAGTTTGCAGAATGGATCGGAATCAGTCCGAAGCGATTCAGTGAGGTGGTTCGTTTTCACCGTGTCCTGGGTAGTATTCATCAGGGGCATGCGGCGGATGGGATAGCGCTGGCCCTGAATCATGGTTTTTTTGACCAAGCCCATTTGATTCATCAATTCCGTAAGTTTTATGGAGAAACCCCTCTGACAGCTGCCAAAGAACATCAACGAAGGTTGTCCGATTTGTACAATAACTCCGTTGTTCCTTCCGTTATACTGAAATCGTGAGAATAATAGTAAAGGAGATATCCTATATGAATGGAACATTGCAAATTCGAGATCATCTGCTCAATGAATTGGAGACGGGAGTACGTACGGGGGCGAGCCTGATCCGCTTGATCCGTCCAGAGGATTGGGCATACCGCCCGCAGGACAATATGCGTTCACTGGTGGAACTGGTCCATCATTTTATTCAGATCACGGCATCGGACCTTGCCATTATGCAGGAGAAGAGCGAAGCTGAGGTTGGTGTGGTAGAGAATAGCCTGTCAGGGATCGAGGATATTGAAAAACTGGAGGCAACACTTTGGGGCAATTTGGAAGCCTACAAAGCTTATATTGTATCACTGAGCGAAGAAGATCTGTTGAACCGCTCAACCAAAGCTTTCTATATGGAGCACGGTCATTTGCAGGCTCAATGGCAGATTGAAACGCTAACGCATGTATTCCATCACCGTTCACAGTTGTATAATTACCTCAAACAGCAGGGGCATGAGTTGAACTTTTTCATGCTGTATGCTTAATAATCTTAGAATCTGAGTTTCATGTAAGTGGCTCCGCCGGATGATCTGGCGGGGCTTTTTGATTACTTTAGTCTAGCATCTCTATCAAAATGGACGTTATCACACGGTCATTTTACCGTTACATTAATAGATTCCAAGCATAGAATACCGTATCAAAGCAAAAGGAGGTGATTTCCATGGCCATCCTTTTACCACAACAATTTTATGCCTTAGCGGCTAGTGTGGGTAAATCGTATTATGAAAACCTTGCTGGAGGCACGAATGCCAGCATCACAGTGAACAATTTTGGTCCTTTCCCGGTAGACCTGGTTGTGACTCGTGTTAACGCTCCAGTGATCACGTATTTGATCCCTGCTGGCAACAGCCTTACGTTGTCTGTTGATTTGCTGCTCGTAGCTGCTTTGTTGACTACTCCCGCAGGTGCTTCAACAGGCACAATTCAAATCGCAACATCTGATTTCTAATGAATGTAGCATGCTTTGTGAACCTCTGTCGGACATGTTGTCGGCAGAGGTTTTTCTTTTTTTTTATGGATGCATCATATCGATTCCATCAAGAAGAAGCCTCAGAAATTGTATGTGCGACCCCAGTGATATAATAGGTTTAGATCATATTTTTGTTTACATAGGTTGCTATTCGAGTAATTTATATATAGGAACAACACGTAGACTGATGTTGTGAAACAGGAGGTTGTTGGACGATGAACAGAACAACGTTTCTTGAAACCGAGCGGCTTGTATTCTCGACGTGGAGCGAGGAGGATCGTGCTCTGGCTTCCGCTCTATGGGGGGATCATGAGGTATCGAAGTGGATTAGCAGTAAAGGATTTCTGAGCGAGGATGAAGTGGAGGCGCGGTTGACGCAGGAAATAAAAAGGCAAGAAGAGGTGGGAGTGCAATACTGGCCACTTTTTGAGAAAGATTCGGAAGTATTTGTTGGTTGCTGCGGTTTGCGCCCATATTCTCCGGAAGAAGAGATATATGAATTGGGATTTCATCTTACCCGGGATCATTGGGGCAAGGGCTACGCCATGGAGGCGGCACGGGCAGTGATTGATTATGCATTTGGTGAACTGAAAGCCAAAGCGCTGTTTGCTGGGCATCATCCGGACAATGAAGTGTCACGTGACATGCTATCCAAGCTGGGCTTTGAGTATGTACGCGATGAGCGTTATGAACCGACAGGGCTGATGCACCCGTCTTATTTGCTGAAAAAGGAATAAAAATGTTCCATGTTTAGGGCAGCACAACGTTTTAAATATATAGCATAAATGGATGGATAGCAGCAGTGACCGTAATTTTTTGGTAAAGGGGTTTTCATCGTTTTTTTATTTCATTTTCAGCTTCTATTAAGGTAGCAGAGGTAAGATAATTCTTGTAAACCCCTTCTCGTGTTAGATAGATGTGTGACTGACCTCGCCGGACGCCGGTGAGGTATTTTTTTTGTTTATTTTTATAAATGTACACAAAACAAATATAAACAAAAATAAATAAAGTGTTTTTATCTGTGTATTATTGACTTATAAAGATAAACAAAGGTATAATGAATGTGAAAAAAGGAACTTACTATGTACGTGACGGGCATTCTATATTTTATCATGAGGAGAGAATGATGATGAACGTGACCCTTACCAATGAAACAACGCAGGCTGCGGGTTTCCATATCCCATTTGTTCGTGAAATGGCGGAGATTACTCAACATATGTGGAAAAACGGGTGGGATGAACGCAATGGTGGCAATGTCAGCTATTTGCTGGAGGAAGAGGAAGTCGCCCAATATATCGATATCAACCACGTGATCCGCAAGATCAAACCTGCATTTTCGATGCATGAGCTGGCAGGCAAGTATTTTATTGTGACTGCTTCGGGCAAATATTTCAAAAATGTACTAGCTGATCCTGAGAGCAATCTGGGGTTGCTGCGAGTATCGAATGATGGACAGGAGCTGGAAGTGCTATGGGGGCTAAAGTCGGGAGCGAACCCAACGAGTGAATTGCCTACGCATTTCATGAGTCATATCGAACGTCTGAAAGTCGACCCGAAACACCGGGTTGTGATGCACAACCATGCGACCAATGTGCTGGCGATGACATTTATCCATGAGTTGGATGAAATGAAATTTACAAAGACGCTGTGGCAGATGTGTACGGAATGCGTTGTCGTATTTCCTGACGGCGTTGGTATTATTCCGTGGATGGTGCCTGGATCGAATAAAATTGGACGGGAAACGGCTGAGAAAATGAAAGAATACCACGCGGTCATTTGGCCGCAGCACGGGATTTTTGGAACGGGTACAACGATTGATGAAGCTTTTGGCCTCATTGAGACTATTGAGAAAGCGGCCCAGGTGTATATGCTGGTTGCAGGTCATGAGATCAGACAGAGAATTACGGATCAGCAGCTAGCTACATTGGCCCAGGCTTTCGGTGTCACTCCTCGTCCTGGTATATTGGGCATGGAAGTTTGAAGGATCGAGATCGTATAAAAGAAAGAGTTCCAACACAGCCTAATATGAATGGTCTTTGGTTTATTAAACCGAAGGCCATTTTCTTTTTTTCGGCGAACAAACGCCGTTTTGGTTCAAAAAAGTTCAAAAAGTGGATAAAGCGCGGCTTTGTTATCGATTATTGAATCGTAGAATGCATTATCACACGCTGGCGAAATTCGGGTGAAATGACGTATTGTCAATGGCTCGGCGATTTTGCATAATAACAATGCTTCACAGATGAAAGACGGAAGGAAGTTATGATCATGCTTGGCAAAATGAAGAGAATCTTAATAGGCAAGCCTATGAAATCGGCTGAATTGGATGCAGAAAAATTGGGGAAATGGAAGGCACTCGCCATCCTGTCCTCCGATGCACTATCGTCCGTTGCCTACGGTACGGAGCAGATCTTACTGGTGCTCGTTGCGGCCGGATTCGCCGCCTTGTGGTACTCTGTTCCAATCTCTATCGCCGTGTTGGGATTACTCGTCATTTTAATTTTTTCCTACCGCCAGACGATTTTTGCTTATCCAACAGGAGGCGGCGCGTATATCGTGGCCAAGGATAATCTCGGTACGGCTCCGAGCTTGATTGCCGGAGGGTCTTTGCTGGTCGATTATATTCTGACTGTTGCGGTAAGTTCGTCCGCAGGGACCGATGCGATTACATCTGCCTTTCCAATGCTTCATGATTACAGCATAGTCATTGCACTGATCATGATTGTATTTCTGACCATTATGAATTTGCGGGGGGTGACGGAATCTGCTTCCGTACTAGCGATCCCCATATATTTGTTTATCTTTTCGATTGCGATCCTGATTATCTCCGGGGGTATCAAATTTCTCGCTGGTGGCATGGAAGCTGCCGCCCCTGAATTCGGAACGAGTATGTCTCATGTGAGTCTGTTTTTGCTGCTGAAGGCATTCAGCTCGGGTTGTTCGGCTTTGACCGGGGTTGAGGCGGTGAGTAACGCCATCCCGAACTTCAAGCAGCCTGCCGAGAAAAATGCAGCAGGAACCTTGATGCTTATGGGATGTATTCTGGGAGCCATGTTTATCGGGATCACGTTACTTGCTTATGGTTACGGGGTGAAGCCTGATCCCAAAGCCACAGTCATTTCTCAGATTGCCGAAGCCACGTTTGGCAGGGGCACGATGTATTTTATTATTCAGGGTGTGACGGCACTGATTCTGTTCCTGGCAGCGAATACGGCCTATTCTGCTTTCCCGCTGCTGTCCTTCATGATGGCGAAGGATAAATATATGCCGCATATGTTTATGGTTAGAGGAGACCGCCTAGGCTTCTCGAACGGTATTATTTTTCTCAGTGTGATGTCTGCCTTGCTGGTTGTCGGATTCAAAGGTAATACGGAAAGCCTGATTCCGCTCTACGCAGTGGGCGTGTTCATTCCATTCACCCTGTCGCAGCTGGGCATGATGATTCGCTGGATCAAAGTCAAACCAACCGGCTGGGGTGTGAAGCTGCTCGTCAATACGATTGGGATGCTGACCACGCTGTCGATTACATTGATTTTTATATTCACCAAGTTCACGCAAACATGGGTTATCTTTATTTTCCTGCCACTCGTCGTCTATGTGTTCATGCGCATTCACCGTCATTACTGCAACATCGCGGATGAATTGCGGATAGATATCAAGCTGGAGAAACCGGTGAGAAAGGGCAATACCATTGTCATTCCGGTGGCTGGCATTACGAGGGTGGTGATGAATACAATCTCTTACGCTCAGACGATGTCAGATCACGTGGTTGCCTTGTATATCGGGTTCGATGATGAAGCCATCCGCAAGATGGAGCAGAAGTGGGAAGAGTGGAACCCTGGCGTTCGCCTGGTTGTCATTAAATCGAGATACCGCAGTATTATGGGACCGCTCAAAAAGTTCATTGATACCGTCGAATGGAAAACGGCCGAGACGGACCATATCACGATTCTAATTCCGCAATTCATTACCAAGCATTGGTGGCAAAATGTACTGCACAATCAGACCAGCTTCATGATCCGTGCTTATCTGATTAATTATAAGGACGTAATTGTCACGACTGTGCCGTATCATCTCAATCGTTAAAAGGCTTCGTCTACACTGGCCAATGGCATGAAAAGAGTATGTCATATGCTTATATGCCATCCATTTTCTTTGGGATTCTCTACCGAACATTTTGCGTTAACATTAAATATCCAGTTTTCTGTTAAATTGATTGAGTTGATATCTAATCGTTGTTCATCTTCCCTTAACACATAAAGCCGCACGAACGTTCCCGAATCTAGGGAGTTCTTGCGGTTTTTTTGCTGTTTGCTGAGCTTGTTATGAAGTCTATTTAACGTCCCTTGTTTGGTAAAGTCGCTTGTCCACGATTAACGCTGCGTTGATTCAGAACGGATGCTGCTGTGACAGTTGGCTTTTACACTAGATAACGTGGGTGATGAAGTTCACACACCGAATGCGTAGATCAAGGGGGAAGAAAATCCGATGAGTGAGCTTGACAACCGGATCGGCTTGCCTGCTGCCAGACGGCGCGTAACCAATACAAGTCAGCGCCGGACAGCTTCGCTGCGTGTGCAGCGGATGCGGGAGAATATGCTGGCCTATGGTTTCCTGGCACCATCGCTGCTTTTATTTGCAGTGTTTCTGTTTTATCCGATGTTTAAGTCGGTGTACCTGAGTCTGCATTCCACTGACCCTACCGGACAGATTGCAGCTTATGTGGGACTGGACAATTTCAAGGCGGTATTCCAGTCCGGACTGTTCCTGCAAGGCATGAAAGTGACGTTGCTATTTGTCCTGTTTACCGTGCCAACCGGCATGCTGGCAGCTCTGATTCTCGCGGCATTAACACACAACCGTTTCAAGGGAATGCGTATATTCCAGTTTGTATTCTCTCTGCCCGTGGTATTGTCTGTCGGTTCATCGGCGGTCATCTGGAAGTTCCTGTTCCATCCGACCTTGGGCATGCTGAATTATTTATTAGGAAAAGTTGGAATCGATCCAATTCCCTGGCTGACCAGCCCGGATTGGGCCTTAATATCGATCTCCATTATGACGATTTGGATGAATCTCGGATTCAATTACATTATTCTATCCAGCGGATTACAGGGCATCCCGGATGAAATTTATGAAAGCGCGAAGATCGATGGCGCAGGTCCCTTGCTTACTTTTCGCAAAATCTCGATGCCACTGTTGTCACCAACCCTGTTTTTCGTCACCGTTGTATCGATCATTGGTGCGTTCCAATCGTTTGGTCAGATCAACATTCTAACCCGTGGTGGCCCGATGGACAGTACCAATGTATTCGTATATTCCATCTATCAGGAAGCCTTTGTTAATTTCCGCTTTGGGACGGGCAGTGCGCAGGCGCTTATCCTGTTCGCGGTCATTATGCTGCTGACCCTGATTCAGTTCAAATGGGTGGAAAGGAAAGTGCATTACCAATGAGAACACCATGGACCAAAACATTGCTGTATGTGTTGCTTACAATCTGTGCGGCACTTGTACTGTATCCGGTGCTGTACACCTTTTTCATGGCGGTCATGACGCCGGAGGATGCCAGTGCGTATCCGCCTCATATCATCCCGCAATCCATAGACCTGTCCAATTTCACGGAAGTATTCGATATCGTTCCGATTGGTTCGTTTATCGGCAATACATTCCTGGTGGCAGGACTAACGATGCTTGGTCAGCTTGTTACAGCGAGTATGGCGGCCTATGCATTCGCGAAAATGGAGTTTAAAGGCAAAAACGTCATTTTCAGCATGTTTGTGGCGACGATGATGATTCCTTGGGAAGTCACCATGATCCCGAACTATCTGACAGTGCGTAGTTGGGGCTGGCTCGATACGTATCAGGGGCTGACCATTCCGTTCCTGGCAACAGCGTTCGGTACATTCCTGCTGAGACAATTCTTCATGCAGCTACCCAAGGAACTGTTTGAAGCGGCGAAGATTGATGGCTGTGGGCACATCCGGTATTTTGTATCCCATGTCCTGCCATTGTCCCGTCCGGCACTTGGAACATTGGCAATCTATTCGTTCCTGAGCATGTACAACTCCTATCTGTGGCCGCTGCTCGTTACAAATACGCCAGAGATGAGAACGGTACAGATCGGGATCTCGATGCTGGAGTTCCAGGAATCCACAGCATGGAATCTGGTGTTTGCCGGCACGGCGCTTGTTATTTTGCCGTCGCTGCTGCTTCTGGTCTTCGGCTTGAAACAGCTTGTCCGCGGTATGGCCGCAGGCGCGCTGAAGGGTTAGTGGGAGTAAGGTTTGTTTAAAAGATTTAAAAGGTTGGCGGTTTGGATACCCAGGAGCGAATAAACAAGGCTCACTCTTGAAATAAGTCTTTCAGAAACTGCAAAAGTAGTGAAGGAGAAGAATCGATTCTGAAGAAGCGAAGCGTGCGCCTTTATCCCCGGATTTTCCCCTATGAAACGGGAATGTGAAAAAATCCGGGGATAACAGCGATCAAAAGAACGATTCGAATCCGTAACGGCCACCTTGCAGAAATTAAAGCACTTATTGTGACGAGAGCCCAAAAAAAAGGAGAGCGATTATGATCGGGTTTCGTTTGAAAAAAAGAGGAACATTTGCATTGATGTTGGCTGCACTTATGCTGGTATTGTCCGCTTGTGGCGGAAAAACCGAAACAACAAGCACAACGGGCGGAGCGCAGGCAGATGCCGCAGCTGCTGAACCGGTACAACTGACATGGTGGCATTCGATGTCGGGTGCAGGGGAGAAAGCCATTAATCAACTCGCTTCCGATTTCAACGCAAGTCACCCGGACATTCAGGTGAAGGCAATCTATCAGGGGAAATATGATGAGAGCCTGAACAAACTCAAAGCTTCGATGGGATCGGACAGTGGTCCGGACATTATCCAGGTGTACGAGATTGGCAGTAAGTTCATGATCGATTCGGGCATGATTACGCCGGTACAACAATTCATTGATAAAGACAAGTTCGACCTGTCTCAACTGGAACCCAATATCATCCGTTATTACACCATCGATGGCAAATTGAACGCGATGCCATTCAACACATCGAACCCGATTCTGTATTACAACAAAGATATGTTCAAAGCAGCAGGTCTGGATCCGGAGAACCCGCCTAAGACATATGAAGAGTTTGAACAAGCAGCCAAAGCACTGGCGAAAGACGGTAAACCAGGTGCATCCATGGCCATCTATGGCTGGTTTATGGAACAGTTCTTCGCGAACCAGAATGCAGATTATGTAAACAATGGTAACGGAAGAAACGGTGCAGCGACTGAATCCATGCTGAACTCCGAAGCTGGTGTGAAGACTTTGACATGGTGGAAAAAGATGATGGACGAGAAAACTATCTCTAATCTGGGACGTAGCACTGACGATACGACCGCTGCGTTTACCGCACAGCAAATCGGTATGACGCTGGATTCCACCGCTGGATTGCGGAAAATTGTAGAGGGTGCTGGCGGCAAGTTTGAGCTGGGAACAGGCTTCCTGCCACGTCCAGCAGATGCCAAAGAAGGCGGCGTTGTTGTTGGTGGCGCAAGCTTGTATATCATGAACAACAAATCCGAAGCTCAACAGCAAGCCGCTTGGGAATTCATCAAGTACCTGGCTACACCAGAGGTGCAAGCCCACTGGAGTGTTGCGACAGGATACTTCCCTATTACGACAGCAGCCTACGATGAGCAAGTATTAAAGGATAATATGGCGAAGTACCCGCAATTCCAGACAGCAGTCGACCAATTGCACGCTTCCGCTGATTCGACAGCAACATCCGGGGCCGTAATGGGTGTATTCCCCGAAGCCCGTCAAATTGTCGAAGGAGCGATCGAGACAGTTCTGAATGGACAAGGTACACCGCAAGACGTATTGGATGCAGCAGCGAAGCAAATTACAGACAAGATTGGGCAGTATAACAGCACGGTGAAGAAGTAACTTATTTCTTAAAATAGGACAAACTTTAGGCTGGATATAGCAAATTTGGAATGTATGGCTTAACTAAGGACGTCATAACGAGTGAGACGTATGCGATGGTCAACCCTGACTGTCGCATCGTTTTGCTGTGAGTAGATCTTGAACAAAATCGCTTTGAGGCGAATTGGCTATGGGGATATCTATCAATATATGTCGAATACAGAGATTTTTATCTCTTTATGTTAGTTTAAGTAACTTAATATAGGCTGTTATACACAGAAACTTACTGCTAAGGCAATAAATCTGACATAAAAAAGCTGTGATGTAGTACTTTTTTACTGATTTTTATTTTTTATTATCAATTTTGTGATGTTTATGTTCTATTTTATATCATTTTAAAAGAATATTATTTACACCAAATAGAAGTTCAGTTATCTTATATTTGAACTAATGTACAAGCTATCTGAACAAATGATTGCAAATTCAAAACATGGGGGTAGGAAAAAGATGCATAGTAAGCAAGTGAAGAGTTGGCTCAGATTATTCTTAGCCATGGTCGTGCTGATTACAGGTGCCATACCAGCCGGTTTGTTCAGCAACAAAGTAGCCGCGGCTGACGATCCGTTAACGGTTGCTCAGGCGATAGCTCGCAACAATGATGGATTGCCGGGGACAGTAGAAGGATACGTTATCGGGTACTTTAACAATAATTCTAAAAACCAACTTCAAACCGAAGCTCCGTTTAGTGGAGGAAGTAATTTCGGACTTGCCGATACTCCAGGGGAAACGGATTTAAGCAAGATTATGTCTGTTCAAATTCCCAGTGATACCTCAGTACGTGACATATTTGGATTAAATAAAAATCCCGAGCTTTTTGGAAAAAAAGTCAGGATAACCAATGGAACGCTAGCTTCCTATCTATCTCTTCCTGGCCTCAAATACATTGACTCCACTTCAACAACCTTCCAACTGATCGATGAGACTCCTGTAACTAAAGTGGCAAACGTCACAGCTAATCCTACTTCAGGCGCAGTTCCAACAGGGGCCAAGGTGGCCTTGGAAACAACCACAGTTGGTGCAACTGTATACTACAAGCAGAATGCGGACGTTGATTATCTTCCTTACACCGTGCCCATCACGGTAAATGATGCAACTCACATTGAGACCTACGCAGCCAAAGAAGGGATCGACAATAGTGATGTTACCCGTTTTGACTACACCATCGTCAACAACACCCCCATTTCAATCTCCGAAGCACGAAATAAATCTGAGAATACACCGGTTACTGTACAAGGGATTGTAACCTACCGAGAAGAATCCGGAGGATTGGCGAATCTGTACATTCAGGATGAACATGCAGGAATTGTCATTCGTGGAACAGACGCCACCGTGGAGCGAGGTGACCGTATTGAAGCATATGGTCCGCTGACGATCTATAACGGTTTGCTTCAGGTAGAGAAGGACAAGACAGGATTTCCAGGCGGTTATATTAAGGTCTTGGATAAAACACTAGATATCCCTGAACCGGTTACACTGACATCCAAAGACTTCACACCTGCTGAAGGCGGAGGAAAGGGTGCAGGTGGCATTTATGAAGGGATGCTTGTCGAAGTCAACGCTGTTACAGTGACAAGAAGCAGCAGTTCCACCTTTTATGCGACAGATGCCGATGGTGGAGAGATTACGATCTATGCCAAAAATAGCCCTACTGCACTGGCAACAGGCAAAACATACGAAAAAGTGACAGGGGTTATGACCTATCATACAAGTTATGGTCTTGAACTGATTCCACGTAAAGCATCGGATGTTGTCGAAAATCTGCTCTCTGTTACAGCCAGTGTTCCATCAGGCGGTATTGTCAAAGGATCAACAGTGACATTATCCTCGCCAACGGCAGAAGCAGAAATCTATTACACGGTTGATGGGACTGAGCCAACCCAAACATCCACAAAGTACAGTGCTCCGATTACAGTAGACGAGGACATGGTTGTAAAAGCGATTGCTGTATCAGATGGAAATACAAGTGATGTGTATAGCTTTACTTACAAAGTTCTTCATGAACTGGACAATCTTAGAATCCATGATATTCAAGGAGCTTCCCATAATTCTTTGTATGATGGTTTGGCTGTTCAGAATGTCGAAGGTATTGTGACTTATGTTGTAAATGCAAGTTCCTTCTATATACAGGAGATTCCTGGAATGGAAGATGACGATGTAAAAACATCCGAAGGTATACTCATCTATAAGTCTTCTCATGGAATGACAGTAGGCAACAAGGTGAAGGTGTCGGGTCAAGTCAAAGAATATGCAACAGCGACGACTGAGCTGTCTACGACAGAGATCGTTGCAACGGCAATTACGGTTGAAGACAATAACCAAGAACTTCCTGAGCCTGTGATTCTGGGAACTAACGGTCGAATTATCCCTACTGTAATTGATTCAGATCAGTTCGGGGAGTTTAACCCGGAGATGGATGCGATCGACTTTTATGAGAGTTTGGAAGGCATGAGAGTACAACTTGATAATGCAACGATTACCGGTCCGTACTCCAGTGAACCGGGTCTGGCAGTTGTCGTTGACAATGGTTTGAATAATCCGGTACGTACACCAGCAGGAGGTGTTATTCTGACTGCGGATGGTACAGAACCATACGAGAGTACGCTTAATCCGCAACGATTGTTCATTAACAAAAAGCCCTCTCAGGCGGTCAAAACAGGTGATAAACTTACCGAGACCGTCAAAGGAGTTATGAGTTATTCCAACGGCAATTTCAAGGTGAATCCGGAGGGGAATCTTCCAGTCATCACTTCCGGTGGGCTTGAGCAAGCAACAACGACGATTCAGCAGGCCGATGGTAAGTTGACGATTGCAACTTTTAATGTGGAAAATTTCAGCAAGAAGGATGCAGCGAGAGCTGTCAAAATCGGTGGAATTGTAGTCAATAATCTAAAGAATCCGGATATTATTGGCATAATGGAAGTACAAGATAATGATGGAGCTACAGATAGTGGAACAACTGTTGCAGATGCAAGTTTCCAAACCCTGATTGATGCTATTGCATCTAAAGGTGGTCCTACCTATAAATACACGGATATTGCTCCAGAAAACAATAAGGATGGTGGAGCTCCGGGCGGGAACATTCGTGTAGGATTCTTATACAATGAGTCACGTGTAACCCTGAAACAAGGAAATAAAGGGGATGCAGTAACGGGTATCCAAGTGGAAACGGACGGGAGCTTGTCCCTGAATCCTGGACGGATTGATCCAACAAACGATGCTTTTGCAAGCTCGCGTAAGCCGCTCGCTGCTGAATTCGAGTTCAACGAAGAACGCGTTGTTGTGATTGCAAATCATCTGAATTCCAAAGGTGGCGATCTGAAGCCCTACGGAAGTATACAGCCTGCGATAAGAAGTAGTGAGATTCAACGTGCACGACAGGCGACTGCTGTGAACAGTTTTGTTAAGGAACTGCTAAGTAAAGACCCTGAGGTAAATGTTGCTGTGCTTGGCGACTTCAATGACTTCCAGTTCTCCAAAACATTGAATATTATCGAAGGTAATGAACTGGACAATCTGGTAAACAAACTGCCAGAGAACAAGCGTTATTCATACATCTATGACGGAAACTCTCAGACACTGGATCACATTCTGGTGAGCAAAAATCTGTCCGATACAGCTGCTATCGAAGCGGTTCATGTGAATGCTGATTTCGAAGATTCACATGGGCGTGTCAGTGACCATGATCCGTTGCTTGCACAGCTAAGCATTGGAAGCACCTCAGAAGAGGGCGACTTCAACCTGCGTGTATTGCACACCAATGATACGCACGCGCATTTGGATAACATCCCGCGCCGCGTAACAGCTATTAAGGAAACACGCAATGATAACACCCTGGTGCTGGATGCAGGGGACGTATTCTCTGGTACATTGTACTTTAACCTCTTTAACGGTCTGGCGGATCTGGAGTTCATGAACATGATCGGATACGATGTGATGACCTTCGGAAACCATGAGTTTGATAAAGGCCCAAGTGTACTCAAGGCGTTTATTGAACAAGCGGAATTCCCATTTGTTAGTGCCAATATTGACTATACCAAGGATGCGAATTTGGGTGGCCTGTACAACGGTAACATCGGAAATCCAGGCGAGAATTCCCAAATCTATCCGGCCATTATTACTGAAGTGAACGGCGAGAAAGTCGGAATCTTTGGTTTGACGACACCGGACACCGTATCCCTGTCCTCGCCGGGAGATGATCTCAAGTTTGAGGATTACAAAGCAAGTGCTCAGGCGACAGTGAACATGCTGCAAGATGAAGGCATTAACAAAATCATTGCGCTGACGCATCTGGGTTACTCAGAGGACCTGAAGCTGGCAGAGGCGGTGGAAGGCATCGACATCGTAGTGGGTGGTCATTCACATACTATTCTCAACAAACCGGTGGTTGTAGATACACACACCGATCCGACGCTGGTCGTACAGACGGGAGAATATGACGTTTCCCTGGGTCAACTGGATGTAACGTTCAACGAAGCAGGCGTACTGAAAACATGGAACGGCAAATTGCTGAACCTGGATGCGAAGGATGCCACCGGTAATTATGTTTACGCAGATGATAAGGAAGCAGCCAAGAAATTAGAAGGCTATGCGGAACCTCTGGCTGAGTTCAAAAAAGAAGTTATTGGTAAAACGAATGTATTGCTCGATGGAGAGCGCGGAAGTGTGCGCAAGCAGGAAACCAACCTGGGGAACCTGATGACAGACGGCATGCTGGAGAAAGTGAAATCCATTGTGAAGGAGAACGACGTTAAAGGATATGTCGCTATCCAAAACGGTGGAGGCATTCGGGCGTCATTCCAAAAAGGAAATATCACGTTGGGTGATTTGTTAACCGTAATGCCCTTCGGCAACAACCTGTCTGCTCTGAAAATGACAGGCAAGGAAATTACGGCTGCGCTGGAAAATGGCGTGAGCGGTGTGGAAACAGGAGAAGGACGCTTTCCACAAGTTTCAGGCATGCGTTTCTACTACGATTCCACGAAGCCGGGCGAGAAAATTGATGCCATAACGAATACGGTGACCCAAGTCGGTCAACGCGTGCTCAAAGTACAGATTAAGAATGCCAATGGGACGTACACGGACATCGATCCAAACGGATACTACATCGTAGCGACGAACTCGTTTATGGCTAACGGTGGAGACTTTTACCGCGCCATGAGAGCGGCGAAAGATGATAACCGTTACTATGAACTGAATCTGGTGGATTATGAAATCTTCCACGAACATCTGGACCGTGTAGGTACGGTAAATCAGACAACGGAAGGACGCAGTACTGATCTGAAGGGAGCTCCACTTCCGGGTGACGGGAATGGAAGCAATCCTGGTAATGGCGGTGGAGACAACGGAAGTAATCCGGGCAGTGGTAATAGTGGTGGAGGTACAACGACACCAACCACACCTGTAACCCCAACGGATCCAACAACTCCAACAACTCCGACCATGCCTACAACACCTTCCGTTCCGGGTAATGGGAATGGTGGCGGTACTACACCAACCAATCCGGGTGTGATTTTGAAAGATATCGGCAATCACTGGGCAGCAGCAGCCATTGAGCAGGGCATTTCCCGGGGAATTGTGAATGGATATCAGGACGGTAATTTCCGTCCAAATGCACCGGCAACACGCGCCGAGTTCATTGTAATGCTGGCAAGAGCATTTGAACTTCCAGCTAGCAGTAAGGCGTTGACGTTTAAGGATGCTTCCAAAATTCCAGCATGGGCACAATCCTTTATTGCTCAAGCTGTAGAACAAGGGATCATTAGTGGCTATACGGATGAGACGTTCCGTGCATCCGGCAAAGTATCCCGTGTAGAGATGACGGTTATGCTCGTAAGAGCGCTCGGACTTCCAGTTAAATCGAATGCCACACTAATCTTTGCAGATGCAAATAAAGTACCTGCATGGGCCGTACCTTATATTGCAGCTGCATATGATGCAGGACTGGTGAAAGGCGCAGGCAAGAACATGTTTAACCCGCTCGCTGAAGCAACTCGTGCTGAAGTTGTAACCTTATTGATGTCAGCGAGTGAGTTTCAGGTGAAGTAATAAGACTAGTCAATCTTCCTATGAAAAAGGGAGCAAATACTCTAATGAAAACAGCTTGCAGACCTTTATCTGCAAGCTGTTTTTTTACTAATTAATGACTGTTCATTTTTACCAGAGGAAGGTATAGTAGACAGGATTATATTGAAGGAGTGTTGACATGCAAGATCAACCGGTTTTAATCGCACTACTGGCTATTGCCGCAGGGATTTTCAGTTTGTTGGGTGGAATCAACAATTGGGATTGGTTTATGAAGAGTTTTAGAGCAGGTCTTTTTGTGAAAACCATTGGACGCCAGGGTGCAAGAGTGGTGTATAGCATTTTAGGTATTGTGCTAATTACCATTGGCGTATTATTGTTGCTGATTGGGTAAGCATAGAAAAAGAAAAGAAATTTGTAGAGCCTGAGTACATAATTCAGTTTCACAGCCTTTAAACCCCTAATAGCTTTAACCCATTAGCTTACCTACTCAATTAAAAGTTACACTAAAAAAGACCACCGAAAAATTTCGGTGGTCTTTTTTCCAAATTCAGGTTTATCCATCTCAATCTGGTTTAATTATCTTTTAAATCTTCAATGGAATTGATGTCCATATAGGTTGGTACAACCAGACCTGTTTTGGCACCGTCCATATTTGGACCGAGATCATCAATCTGATCCTTGTATTTGTTGAAATAATCTGCAGAGGTGAGTGGCAACCATGCAGCTGGAGTTGCATCTACATCACCATTGGCAATGCCGGTCCACATTGGACCGATTTCCACTTGAAGGGAGGTTACTTTGTAACCCAGTTTTTCTTTCAGAATGTACTCCAGCAAGTTGGTACTTGCAATCTCGGAGTCCCAGGCTACGTAACTCAGTTTAATGGGATCTCCATTCACCGGGGTCAGACCTTTGGTCCATTCAGCCACTTTGTCGCTATGCTTCTCGGCAAAAGCTGCTGCGGCTTTTTGGGGATCATCTCCGTTTTGAATGGCGACCATGATTTCACCCATATCCTCAGGTGTCCAAGAGAAGCGATCCAGGAATTCATAAGCGACAGGTTTGTCTTCCTTTAACCCTTTGCGGGCAATGGTATGAATTTGTTCTGCTTCACCGTAGACGCCTTCCGGATCGTCCAGGTATTTCAGGTCATATGCGTTGAACATCCAATGCGGTGTCCAACCGGTAACGATAACCGGTTCCTTATTCTTAACGGCTTTATCCAGTGTAGCTGTCATTGCGGCTCCTGAACCTTCAACCAGTTTCCAGTCAGACAAACCGTATTTCTCAATGGCACTCGCTGTGGATTTCATAATTCCGGCACCTGGATCGATACCGATAATTTGGTGATTCACTTCATTTCCCACATTGGCATTCGCCGATGGAGTGGAGGAAGAAGCACCTGTTTCCAAATCTGCAATCGAATTAACGTCTGTCATGTAGGCAGGAACAACGAGCCCTGTGCGTACACCGGTCATGTTGGCTCCCAGATCATCCACCTGGTCTTTGTAGCGTTCCCAGTAGTCAGCGTGAGTCAATGGCAGCCAAGCTGCTGGAGAGGCATCTACGTCGCCTGAGGCGACACCCGTCCACATAGGTCCAGCTTCAACTTGCAGGGCGTTCACTTTATAGCCAAGTTTGCTTTCCATGACATATTTCAACAGGTTAGTACTCGCGATCTCAGAATCCCAGGCTACATAGCTAAGTTTAAATGCATCACCGTTAACTGGCGTCAGACCTTTGGTCCATTCGTCAATCTGGTCTGCATGTTTCTCAGCGTAGTCTTTTGCGGCTTCTTCTGGAGATGTACCATTTTGGATGGCACTCATCATTTCGCCCATTTCATCTGATGTCCATTGGAAACGGGACAGGAATTCATAAGCAACCGGGTGATCTCCTTTCAAGCCTTTACGTGCGATGGTGTGAATTTCTTCAGCATCACCGAAAGATTTTTCGGGATCATCCAGATATTTTAGATCATATTTGTTGAACATCCAGTGTGGAGTCCAGCCTGTAATAATGATCGGTTGTTCAGCTTTAATGGCTTTGTCCAGTGTGGCAGTCATCGCTGCACCAGATCCTTCAATCAGGGTCCAGTCCGTCAGATGATAATCTTCAATGGCTTTGGCAGCGGATTTCATAATGCCTGCACCCGGATCAATACCAATGATCTGATATTTGACTTCTTCACCTACAGCATTCGCTGGAGTGTTGTTACCGCCGGCAGAAGTACTGTTGCCGCCAACAAAGTATTGTGAGAAACCAGCTACGAGCACAACAAATGTGGCTGCAGCAGTAATCCAGGCTTTTTGTTTCGCTGAGAAGCGTGAGCTTTTCTTACGGCCTGGCATAAACAGATTTTGAGTGAAACGGTCAAGTACGATCGCAAGAACCACGACAGCCAGACCTGCTTCAAAACCTTTACCAATCTGCAACTGTGTTACCGCACGATAGACTTCCGCACCAATACCCTGTGCACCGATCATGGAAGCAATAACAACCATGGACAGCGACAGCATAATAGTTTGGTTAATCCCTGACATTACGGTAGGCAACGCGAGTGGAAGCTGTACTTTGAACAACTTTTGCATGGACGTAGAGCCAAAAGCATCCGCTGCTTCGACCAGTTCGCCAGATACCTGCTTAATTCCGAGATGAGTCAGGCGAATCGTTGGTGGAATCGCGAATATAACGGACGCGATAACACCGGGAACCACACCAAGGCTGAAGAAGGTTACCGCTGGCAGCAAGTAGACAAATGCAGGCATGGTCTGCATAAAGTCAAGCAATGGTGTAATAATCCGGGCTGCAGTTTTGCTGTATGCGAGCCAGATACCGATGGGAACACCAAGCAGAATGGAGACTAATCCTGACGTAATAACGAGGCCCAAAGTATCCATCGATTGGGACCAATATCCGAGGTTATCTACGAGCAAGAAACCGATAACTGTAAACAGGGTCAGTGGTATTCGGCCAACAAGATATGCCAATACACCAAGTATTACAATAAACAGGAGCGGATGGGGGAGCATGAACAGCCCGGAGAAAAATCCGACAACCTCCTGAATAACAACAGAAATGACTTTAAATAATCCGGAGAGCGAGGTGCTCATCCAGTCAACAATCGCTTCAATCCACGATGCTAGTGGTATTTTGGGAATCATTCACAAGTTCCTCCTTTACTGCAACTTCACCGCTTAGTGCTCCAAGCAGGGCACCGCGGACGATAACACCTTGCAGACGGCCAGTTTCGCCAACAACAGCGAGCGGCACATGGGCTGAACTTACAATTTCGAACAATTCATGAATCAGGGTTTCTGGCGCTACAGTCGGCCCATCCGTGATCAGAATATCGTTCAACACTTTGTTTTCGCGCATCGCGCGGGTTGCATCTTCTGCTGTAATGACACCAAGCAGCTTCTTCGAACGGTCAATGACAAACAGGTTGGAAATACCACGTTCGCGCATTAATTCGAGGGCAACACGAGGACCACGGTCAAGCGTAATCGTTTCAGGACGTCGCATAACATGAGATGCTGTAAGGACCTTGGACAAGTCCACGTCTTCGACGAAGCGGGCCACATATGAATTGGCCGGTTGAATCATGATTTCTTCCGGAGTACCGATCTGCACGACTGCGCCGTCTTTCATGAGGGCAATACGATCGCCGATGCGCAGCGCTTCGTCCAAGTCATGGGTAATGAAAATAATGGTTTTTTTCATTTTATCCTGAAGCTCAATCAGCTCATCCTGCATATCACGACGAATCAGTGGATCAAGTGCACTGAATGCTTCATCCATTAGCAGTACTTCCGGATCATTCGCCAGCGCACGGGCCAAACCTACACGTTGCTGCATCCCGCCACTCAGCTCATCCGGCATTTTATCTTCCCAGCCTTTAAGGCCAACCAGTTCAAGCGACGTTTTTGCTTTTTCCCGACGTTCATCTTTATCTACCTTTTGAACTTCGAGACCATACTCCACATTATCGAGAACGGTACGGTGCGGGAATAACGCAAACTTCTGGAATACCATGCTGATCGTTTTCCGACGCACTTCACGCAATTGTTCTTTGTTCATCTTACGTAGATCTTTACCATGGACAAGAATTTCTCCGGATGTAGGTTCAATCAGACGATTGAACATCCGAACAAGTGTCGACTTACCACTTCCGGACAGCCCCATGATGACGAAAATTTCACCTTCCTGAATCTCCATGTTGACCCGGTTAACACCAACCGTTATCTGTTTTTCTTTGGCCAACTTTTCTTTGCCCCAACCTTGCTCAAGTAATTGTAGACCTTGCTCGGTTTGGGGGCCAAACAGTTTACTTACATTCTTTACTTCAAGTATGGTCATGTTTTCACCCCTTCTGATGTGTTGTGCACTTCGAACGGCTTTCAGCATCCACAAGCCCATACACTTATGCGCCCAGCCACGAAATCCGGTAATCGTTGCTTCGCTTCCCGTCTTTCTGGGTAACGTTTTGTATTTTAACAATACTTAACCCGTATAGCAACCGAATAAACAGTACATAATGTTTGTACAGTAAAAACTGTACAAAGTTTTCCGTCCATATGCTCCGTCATTCTCCTTATTCTGGCTAATAAGACACCTTTACATTTGATATCGCTTTTCCTACAATAGAAAATGTGCTGAATCTAAGCAGTTTCTTTTGGTTAAAAGATAGTCGTAGGCGTTTGCAACTTGGTAAAGCTCCCATGATATACATGGGGTAACCTAAAGCCCGTTGGCATATAGGATGTCCTGCCGGATACTTTCCCATGTAAGCAGGATCTTAAACAGTTGCAATTATTTTGCCATGACTGGGAATGTTCAGAATGGAGGTTGCAAGCATGAGCTTGGACCATTTACAAGAGGAACAGCAGGCAACCGTTCTTAGAATCCGTAAACGCGTCATTGAAGCCATTGGGCGTAATATGGATCTCTACGGCGTTACGCTGTCCACGGGACACTTATATGGATTGCTTTTTTTTGCAGACAAACCTATGACCCTTGACGATATGGGCCGGGAAATGGAAATGAGCAAAACGAGCATGAGTACCGGCGTACGTACACTGCTGGATCTAAAAATGGTGAATAAAGTATGGAGCAAAGGCTCCCGGAAAGACCTATATGAAGTGGAGTATGACTGGCATCAGACGTTTACGGATTATTTTGTGATTAAATGGAGAAAAGCCGTGGAGAGTAACCTTCAGGTACTGCGCAAATCCGTTGATGAACTTAATCGTTTGATTGCTGACCTGGATGAACAAGCAGATGCTGAACTTCTTCACATTCTCAAGGAAGACAAGCATAAGGTGCTTCAAGCAGAGGCCTACTACAAATGGCTGGATCGCTTGATTGATACCATGGAAGATGAAGAAATATACAAACTGGTTCCGAAGGAAGAGATCAAGGAACATTAATAACAGCAAAAGCAAAGGGCCCTTTCCAAATTGGAGAGGGCTCTTTGGTCATGGTTGCTTATGAACTTGTACATTTATAATGAAGAAAAACATATGACTTACAATTGTCCGATTAATCCCACACGTGATAAGGTCACAATTTGCTGAACGATCTGTTCCAGTTCGTCCATGATCTGATGGCGTCCGTTGGAGGTCCAGGATAGTACAGACCAATCGGATATATCGTGTACGTTACCTTTCAACACAGCTGGAGAGCGATTCCAGGCGGTAGTTTGTTTCATGCGCCGAAGCAGTTTCTCACTGACAGGAGAATTGGAGACTCGGTTCATGAACAGATGATCCGTGTCCAGCATGGGGATGCTATCTGCCGCATATTCGTCTGACATTAAATCTGTAGATATGATCTGTGCAGGGTTTAGTCCAAGTTCACCGTAGATAAGGCGATTTAATGGATGCTCGGTATCTTCTTGAAGCCGGATAGACTGATTCGTAACCTGCATAAGCATAATACGTTCTTGCCCGAAATGATGCTTCAAACGGAGCCCAATATCAAGGTTGCGAAGCTCCAGCTGTTTGAAATTCTGCATGGCCTGTTGCTCCCGTCCAACCAGTTCAGCCAAGCGTAAATGATTTTCTTTCCAGTCATGGGCCTGATCCAGGATGACCGTAGGTGCAATACTTTTGAGCTTATCATAAAAGGATTTATGATAAAAATCACCGATAATCAGGTCCGGCTTGGCCTGACGTAATTTCTCCAATTGTGTGGCTAGACGCTGTTGCTGCTCGACTTCATCAAGCTCTCGATCATGGAATCCGTCCATTGAAGCTACGGGATGCAATCCGAGCGAAGAGAGGTTCTCATGAAGTCCCATCATGGACGCCGTAGCCACGCGAATTTGGTCTTTTTTCATATATAGGCTGGGTGCGATCCCCAAAGTTTGTTTGAATTTGCGGCTAAAATAATATTCATTGCCATAGCCAACAGATACGGCGACGTCTTTGAGTACACATGATTCCTGCTTGAGTTGTTTTTTGGCCTCGTCAATGCGTAAGCGATTCAGATAATCGGTAGGTGACATGCCTTTGGCTTTTTTGAAACTGCGAGAATATGAGCTTGGCGTCAATCCAGCAATTTTGGCCAGTTGATCCATGCTGATACCTTCACTCATGAACCTTCTCATATACATAATGCTGCGTTCAAGCGCAGGATCGACCTTCTCATAATTTTCTTCAAGCCGATTCTCCGAGAGATGCTGCAAAAGCTCATGAAGCTGGCTATGTATACTGATAAAGTGATCGGGGTGAACGCCGCGATAGGCTTCATACAATTGTTCAAATCGTACTCTGGCTTGTTGGTCATAACGAACCATCAGCCTGCCTGTCTCCCAATCCAACGGGAAACCAGAGGAGGAGGACATTTTCCATTGGCCACGCACTTGCTGCAAACATACCGTATCCATGCTAAGTATTATAAACTCCGTAACAGTCGAGCGTGCAGCAGCCTCAATCGTTGTTCCTGGCTTCAGAACATACAGTTGATTGGCTTCGGCTGTATAGACCGTATCGTTCAGGACCAGGACACCGTCTCCTTGTAAAATAAGACAGAGCATGGGCCGGGACACCGTCTTGCCTTGCACACGGAAATGCTCCCCGCGCCGTACACGGCACATGGAAGAGAGGAGCGGTAGAGATGAGGTTTCAGAAATGAAGGGAAGCTGTTCAGTCATACGGACCATCCTTTTGTCTTATTTTCTCAATGATAACAATTATCATTCTCATATGGAAGATGTTTTTGAAAAATAGTTTTGGCCATGAAAAAAAGAGGATACCCAGAGCCGTGAAGGCTTAGGGTAATCCTCTTTATTTTGGACAAGAATGTTGAGATGGCTATAAGCGTTTATCCACATGCATGGGTTAGTTTGGCACGACCAACAGGATATCATCCAGGAAAACGTCGCTTAGCACCTTTTTGCCTGTGCCATTGGCTTGCACATGATACAGACGATAGAGATCATTTGCGTTGATGTAGAACATGCCCGGAACATCATCATGAAGCTGGAACGTTGCCCATTCTTCTCCAGCAAGCTTGGTAACTTTGAGAGCTGTGCTCACGGAATAAAGACCATTTGTACCGGATAGATATGCAAGAGTTGACGTTCCGTTGGTCAACTGAGCAGTTACGAAAGTGACACTGTTCAAATTCAGGTTGGCAGATTTGGATACCTTGTTCCCGGCGATGGTTTTGGCATACGCCTTTTTGTCTGCATCCACAACTACAACCTTATCTGTACCCAGTGGACTGACCTCCCGGATGCTCTTACTGTGAATCTGAAGTGTTTTGCCAGAAGTGGTCAATGCAAAGGCTTTGCCTGTTGAATAATTATAATCCTTGTTGCTGTCCAGCTTGATGCCTTTGTTATAAACATAAAGATTGTTACCCCAGCCGCCGGCATAAACAGCGTTTACATCCAGTTTTGCTTTTGGATTAACAGCTGTACCTTTGCCTGTATTGTAGTTTACCTTGTACATGAGAATGGCGTTGGTCGAGTAGAACTGCTCGTACGGGTCAGTGTTCACCATCAGTTGCAGTTCGTTTTTGGCCACGTTCATAAAATAACGACTCTCCACTGCACCAGCAGCAATCCGTTGCACAGCTCCGCTGCCGTTGGATGCTTTGGAAACGATCCATGGGTTTCCATTAACGAGCCCGTTATAATATACACGGCCTTTCGTTACAGCGAGCAGTGGGAAATCTGTATCTGCTTTGTCTGCAATTTTGGTGGCAGCCGAAGCTTCGCTATTGCCATTTCCACGATAGATCGTTCCTTTGGAATCCATATAATAGATGAACCCGTTATCCGTAAAGTAGCTCAACACATCTGTCGCATACGTTTCAGCAGAATTGCTGGAACCGTCATTGGGAACGCGAAGCAGCGTTGTGGAAGACTCGGAACGGGTGTAATAGAGATAGGATCCCGCCGCAGACAGACCGTCTCCTTCATAATCAAGCAATACCTCTGTGGTTCCGCTTCCGTCACCGGATACTTTGTACAATACACCATCGGACTCATAATATACCGTAGTTTGGCTGAGGGAAGCTGCTTGAGCATTGGCCCCGCCTCCAAGCACTGCTGCCGCGATCAGTGTGAACAGCAGCAAGGTGCAAACCGTGCGTTGCATGCGTGTAGTCCATTTGTTCATAAATCAATCGTCACCCTTCTTCTTTATGTATGTAATTAACACATTAACACCTTAAGTTATATCGGTAAACTATGGAAAATATGTTATACATCTCAGTCGGGTGAAATGGACAGATGATCAGATCTTCCGCCGTTATATCTCAACCATATTTCGCCTAAATCTGACTTTCAGCCAGCTGCTGACGACTGTTCCACAAGGTGACCAGACGAAGCAAAATGAAACTGATGAGCAGAAGCGCCGCTCCGACCAGGAGTAACATGAGAGGATTGATAAGCAGCATGCCGCTCGCCTGACCGGCAATCAGGGCAAGCAATGGAATCACGACCAATCCTCCGAGTTGATAGGCCTCCTGAAATCCACGCACTTTCGCCGAGATCAGTACATTTAACAGAATGACCACAAGACTGCACGCCGGAACAACCCACAGAACCAGAATGATCCAGTTCAGATTGGGAAACATCCATGCCCCGAACATGGGGTACATTAGAATATTGGCAATGATTCCGTAGATAATGAAGGTAATCCAGGATAACAACAGAGAAGGAATAAACGCAGCTAACACTTTGCCTTTAAATAACGTATCCATACTCATCGGAGTGAACAGAAGACCTTCCAGGGTCTTGCGCTCCTTCTCGCCTGCAAAACTGTTGGCCGTCAGAATGCTGGATGCCATCACCGGAATGATGAGAAACAGCGGTGCGAACATGTATAAGGCCAGGTAATAGACAATACGATGGTTATCCGTAGGCATCGAAGCGAGCTGCGGAATCTGCCCGGCATGGGTTAGGTTATCCAGCGTATCAAGCAGGAAGCTCATATTGCCGAGGGAAGCAAGTTCCATCCTTGAGGCTATCCAAATGAGTACGCCAGGCATAATGATCCCGATAACCAGCGGAACGATCAACATGGGTAGCCAGAGCTGCACGCTGGCTGTGATAGCTCGAATATCTTTACGAACAAGTGCACGTATGGCTTGTCTGTTATTCATGATGGTGTGCCTCCCTAATGGCAAAATAAATACTCTCCAGATCGCTGCCCGTAATCCGGGCCTGATAGACTTGTCCACGCTCAGTCAATTGTCGCAGTAGCAACGGAATATCTTCACGGGTTTGAAGCTGGAATATCGCTTTGTTCGCGGAGACGACCTCCGGTGTATACCCTGTTACCGTTTGCCAGCCATTCGGCATGTTCGCTTCAACTTCAATCCGGGGTGAGGTCAGGTATCGGTTGACGATCTCCTGCTCCGTACCTTCCTCAACCTTGCGCCCCTTTTCCATAAAAATATACCGGTCACACACGGCCGAAAGCTGGGATAACACGTGAGACGATACGAGAATCGTCATATGTTCCTCCTGATTTAGCCGGCGGATGATTCGGAGGACCATCTGAATCCCATCCGGGTCAAGCCCATTGGTTGGCTCATCCAGAAAAAGGATGGAGGGGCGGTGCAGCAGCACCCGTGCTAGACCTACGCGTTTTTTCATGCCTGTGCTGTAGGTGCCTACTTTTCGATGTTGATATTCCTGCAATTCGAACAGATCCACGAGCTCGTCAATCCGTGCTTTGGCATGTTGTACACCGAAAACTTCAGCGAAAAAGATCAGATTGTCACGCCCACTCATATTTTCATACAATCCGCTCTGCTCGGTTAATGTGCCGCATATGGCTAATACGTTCTCCGTCTCACGGAAGGGATCGAGGCCGTTAATACTCACTTGCCCGCCCGAAGCGCCGAGAACGCCGTTCATGATGCGGATCAGGGTGGTTTTGCCCGAACCGTTAGGACCGATCAGCCCGGTAACGCTGCCTTGTTCAACCGTGAAGCTGACATCGTTCAGTGCCTGATGCACTTTGAATTGCTTGGAAATGTTGCGAACTTCAATCATGTACATTCACCGTCCGATCTGAGTTTGGAGATTATACGTCCAGATGAGCAATTTCGTTCAAATGGAGGGCCAAAAAATAAAACTTCTCCGTCTTTAGTCCCAAACGAGAGCAGCAACTTCACCCTAAAGTCCGGCGAAATCGGGTCTCAGGTTTGTTTTCACTGTGGTCTATACCATGTATTCTGGTTAAAAGGATGCAATATCTCGTTTCGTTGCCATCCATAACGTGGTAATTAGACTTAAGGCCTCTTACATATCATGAATGCCTGAATATTCATCTAACGCCGGTCTTGGTTAGCCAAGGCCGGTTTGACGTCGTTACTTGGCGTATCCATCCAATGGAACGCCTCATTTCTTGTGATTACATAACTATTTCGTCTAACACATCATATGAACACTTCCAAGTAGGAAACATCAGATGTGTTTGGACCAGAGGAAGGTGAGCGAAATGACAGCATCCAATGAGTATCGCTTCCAGGTGAACCTGAGCGGTATGATCCAGATTTTATCGAACCATCTATACAGCAGCCCTAAAGTATTTTTACGTGAATTAATGCAAAATGCGACTGATGCCATTACAGCTCGAACAGAGGCGGAACCGGGATTCCAGGGTGAAGTCCGTGTGGAACTGACCGGAACAGGTGAGCAGTTGACCATGATGGTGGAGGACAACGGCATTGGCTTGACAGAAGCCGATATCCATGAGTTTCTCGCGATGATAGGTCAATCCTCGAAGCGTGGGCAGCAGGCCTTGCTGGATGGAGAAACTTCGTTTATCGGGCGATTCGGAATCGGATTATTGTCCTGTTTCATGGTGAGTCATGAAATCGTCATGCTGACGCAATCCGCGAAGGGTGGACCTTCGATGGAATGGCGGGGTAAGCCTGATGGCACCTATACGATTCGGCAATTGGAGACACAGTTGTCTCCGGGAACGAAAGTATATCTGCGTTGTACGCCGGATGCAGCCCATTATTTTGAAACGGAATATGTGAAAGAAGCCTTGTTCTATTATGGAGCGCTACTGCCTTATCCAGTCATCCTGCATAGTGACGGTGTTCAACATATCGTCAATAGCGAGTCACCGATCTGGTTGATGGAGCCTGAGCTTTCACGTGGACGCAGAGCGGAAGTGCTTGCTTTTGGTGAACGATTGCTTGGAGAAAAGTTTCAGGATTTCATCCCACTGACGACGGCTTCAGGTCGTACGGGAGGTATAGCCTTTGTTCTGCCGCATGCTGTCAATCTGAATGCCAAGCGTTCTCACCGGGTGTACCTGAAGCGAATGCTGATCTCGGAGAAGGCGGAGAATATTTTGCCGGAATGGGCCTTCTTCGTGAAATGCCTAATCTGGACAGACGAGCTTCAACCAACGGCTTCACGGGAACATTTTTATGAAAATGAAAAGCTGGAAGAGGTTCGCTCCGAACTTGGCGATGCCCTTCGTAAAGGATTGGCCGACATGGCTGAGAGTCAGACGGAACGGCTGCAAAAGCTGATTCGCCTGCATGCGCTGTCGATGAAGGCACTGGCTGTGCAGGATCAGGAGTTCTACGCGATGATTCACCGCTGGCTTCCGTTTGAAAGCACCCGTGGCCATCGGGAACTGGGCGAGTTGATGAGTGAGGGAGAGACATTGTACTTCACTACCACGGTTGATGAGTATCGTCAGATTCATCATGTCGCGTCAGCCCAATCGATGTTGGTCATTAACGGTGGATATATCTACGACAGCGATCTGATGGCAATGCTGCCACTAGCGGTGCAACATGTACAGACGCAACGGTTGCAGCCGGACGAGGTATCCATGAGTTTCACCGACGTGCCACCAGCTGAACGGAATCAGTATTACGATGCCTTGCGCCTTGCGGACTCTGCTTTGCAACGTTTCCGCTGCCGTGCAGAGGTCAAGGGCTTCAAGCCAGCTGATTTGCCGGTGCTGTTCACGCTCTCGCAGGAGTCTTCCACGCTGCGTGCATTGGAAAAAGCAAGTGAGGAGAGTACAGAATTGTTCTCCTCCGTCCTTGGATCATTGTCATCCGGCATTAGTTCCGCAGGTTATTCAACCCTGTACCTGAACATCAGCAATCCAATTATTCAGCGGGTCCTGACTTCACCGGATGCCCAAATGACTCCGATTGCCATTGAGATGTTGTATGTCAATGCATTAATGATGGGGCATTATGCGATGAATCGACAGGAGCTTGAGGTGCTGAATCAGGGCATCGTTCGTTTTATTGATTGGGGTTTGCGTGCAAATACAGATCGTAAGGGGGATGCCTGATGAAGACCGAAATGGATTTTGAGGATCTGATGGATGAGGCCTATGGCCTGCCTAATGGAACAGCGAAGCTGGGCATGCTGGAGGAAGCGGCAAAAGTCGCCGATGTGAACGGCATGGAGGAGGAAGCGTACGAAGCGCGTTCAGAGATCGTGGAGACCGCGACATTCTGCGGTTATCCGATGAAAGCACTGATTGCTTTTTCCTGGCAGCTGGGCAAGTTTGATCAACAGCCTGAACGCTATGACGAAGAAACGTTAATGTGGTCGTATAAATGGATTTTGGGCGAGTTATCCAGCTTCCCGGAAGTGTCTCGCGATAAAATGATGGAGCTCCTGGAGGACTTTGGACGTCGCTTCAAATCATTTGGGTACAGCGAACGTTCGTATTGGTATTACCGGTTCCGCATATCCATGGATCTTGGCGATCTGGAGGAGGCGGGTACCAGCTATACGAAGTTCAGAAATATGGACCGTGACTTTATGAGTGATTGTGAGGCGTGTGAGCAGGACGAGATTATGCGCTACTGGATACTGGCAGGTGATGATGAGAAGGTATTGGAAGCGGCGAAGCCTATTTTGAGAGGGAGAATGAGTTGTGCCGAAATTCCGCACCTGACCTTATCGGAGATTTTGATGCCACTATACCGGCTTGGCAAGATTGATGAAGCTGACAAACATCAGGCCAAAGGCTATCGCATGATCAAAGGACATAATGATTTTGTGCAAAGCTTTGCCGAGCAGATGGATTATCTTGCACGCACGAACCCGGCGAAGGGCATCGATGTACTGGAAGAAAGCCTGGTGCTCGCGATGGATCATGAAGATCCGTTTGCCAAGATGATGTTCTATGCCAGAGCAGCACAACTGTTGCGCCGCTGGGCTGATGAATCTCCAGGATACCGATTGCGGCTTCCTGCTTCATTCCCCTATGAAGGAGATCCGGGAGATTTGCGTAAACTGGCCGACTATTTTACGGTATATGCCAAAGCAGCCGCAGATAAATATGACCAGCGAAATGGCAATCAACATGTCTCTTCCATGTTGAGCGAGGTATTTAATCCATAACTTACGAGTACCTCTTGAGTATCATCGTACCATCGAATGGTACACCAAAAGGTCACCGCGCTAACCAAAACAGGCTTGTTCAGAAGGAGGGTTATCCTCCTTCGAACAAGCCTGTTTATCGTTTTTTATACCGTGAATATGAGGTTGTTATTCCGGTTATTCAGGAGTCACGGTTACAGGCGCGGTTGTATCTTCGGCAGTTTCCTCATCTGAGGAAGTTTCCGAGTGCGGCTGATTTGTCATCAGGTCAGCTACGATCTTGTCGGTTGGCTGTGTAAACAGCTGGTACATAATCGCTGCTTCTTCCTGACGGATCAGTGGTTTGCGGGAGAGGAAATCGACTGATCCATCCCCCAGCACTTTCACTTCAGGACCGTGGATGCCTAGCTTAACCATCATCTGGATCGCAGGCACAGCCCAGGCATCTGTTTGCCCGGCCAGCTTCACATCCTCGAACAGTTCATTTGGATATTGCAGTTGGAGAGTTCTCCAGATCATCACCATGGCTTCCTGACGTGTGATGGCCTGATCCGGTTTGAACTGTTTCTCATCCGCACCCGTGATCATGCCGGATTCATAACCTAGCTGAATGTAACCGGCAGCAGGGTGAGTTGCCCAGTCGGTATCTGCAGGTGGCGCCGTTTTGCTGGCTTTCAGCCCGCTCATTTTAAGGACGTCCTCAATGAATTCAGCCCGTGTAACGGCATTTTTGGGTTGAAAAGCTTCACTTGCATCATTGGTATAGTATCCAAGGGATTGTAATCCATAGATGGCTTCAGCATAAGGACTATTCGCCTGGACATCCCGGAAACCTTGGGGTTTCTGTCCTTTTTTTTCATAACCCATTGGGTTGAGATAAGGTTCTTTCATATAGATGGTTCCATCAGCATTTTCCTTAAACGCCGTGAACTGGCCTGTTAATTCATCCTTGAAGAGATTATCTTCAACCTGAATCAGGGTACGTGGGCCAAGGAAGACGTCGGAAATGCTTAATTGTCCAGGTTCTTTGCCGCCATCTTTCAGGGAACTAACAATTGTACTTAGTCGCAGATCCGCGTAAAGTCCAGCGAAGCGTTGCAGTTCATCCGCTGATTGAGGTGTATATTCCTTGAACTTGACGGGCTCCGCATATTGCGGGAAGAACGTCTGGATAAAGGCCGGGTAGAAGAAATTACGAAGTGCTCCCGTCTGGTTGTAAGTAAGGAAGACGCCGGTGTTTTGCTCAGGAATAAGGAAGAGATAAGAGCTGAATCCGATCAGGTCGCCAGCTTTGGTAATAATTTTGGAACTGCTGCCTGCACCCGGAAGCTGAAAAGCAGCTTCAAATCCATAAGTGGTATTTGGTAGCAGCGGATGAATGGAAGAACGGTATTGTTCCATGCTTTTTACCGTAGATTCTTTCCAAATACGTTCGTTATCTTTCACACCATCATTCAGGAAAGCGATCATGAAATTCCCGATATCCTCTGCCGTTGAGAGCATGCCGCCTTGAGGCATAGGTGTTGGGGAAAGGGTGTACAGGTCGAGTGGATTATGGCCCGCATCATAGGCTGTTGCAAGTTGGTTTTTGAACTTGCCGTTCAGCATAAAACTGCTGTTATTCATACCAAGAGGTTTGAAGATATGCTGCTGCATATACGTTTCGAACGGCTCTCCGCTCACATTCTCCACAATCATGCCAAGCAGCAGGAAGGAGAAGTTGTCGTACATGTAGGCGCTACCAGGTTCTCTAACGACAGGGGGCATATGTAACTTGGCATAATCCTCCATCGATACGCTTTTATCGAAGTCGGCATGGATATCCTCCTGTTGTGGGTCGCGGATCTCAAATCCGGTGGTGTGTGTGAGCAGATTCTCTACCGTTACATGTTTGTCAAAAGGATTATCGAATTCCAGTCCTTTCACATAGGTCTGAAAATCAGCTTTCAAATCTACCTTGCCTTGCTCTACGAGCTGCATGACAGCGGCTGACGTAAATGTTTTCGAAACCGAGGCGATACGAAAGGTGGTATTTTTCGGATCAACGGGTGTTTTACTCTCCAGATTGGAATATCCATACCCTTTCTCTGCCACGACTCTTCCATCTTTGACAACGACTACGGAAGCACCAACATATTGGGCTTTCGCTTCGGCGGAATCAAAAAATGTATCCAGAAAAGCTGTCGCGGACTCCGTTGTCAGCGCTGTCACTTTTCCTTTTTCATTGACCGCGGCAGGTGCGGTCTCCGCCTGCACGGCGGGTGCCCATAGACTGAGGGACAGGATAAAAGCCATGAACGCCCCCGTTAGTGAGGTGAACCTGAAGCGGGTGCTTCGATTGGATAAATGCATGTAAACACTCCTTCAAAAGAAAATTTTGTAAAACGGACTCTCCTGTTTATTACTGATTACTGGCACGATAGGTTTCAAGATAGTAGATTGTGATATACATTCCCAATAGAACTCACAACTACCAGGAGCAAAATCCAGCATAGAGGAGCCGGAAATTCAGGAGGCGTCTGCGCATGGTTGTGGTTCACTTTGAACCGTTGATGGCCGGAGAGACTGCCGGAAAAATACGAGAGCACCGATACCCATCAATACATACAGGCCTGCCATTGCATACGAAGGCAGAAAGGCCCCAATCGTTAGGCCAAGACTACCCAGCAGAGCGGCCGCGTTATAACTCATGCCGTCAGCAGCCATATAGGCAGCACGGTCGGAGTCGGGAATCATGCCAGCAAGCATGACCTGACGGACAGGCGCATACATGAGTTCACCAATGGTCAGAAGTACAGCCGATGTTACAAGTAGCCAGGCCCAGTTACTGAAAGCGAGCACGGCAAAACCAGTAGTGTACAGACACATGCCGACGGTCATGATAAATCTGGATTGGAAACGCCTCATCCATTTGGAGAATGGAATGGCCATGATTACGACGAGTACGGTGTTAATCGCCATGATCAGACTGAACATCTGCAGACCTGAGATGTCCCAACTGAACAGTTGGGCATTGAATTCAGTTTTCAGACGAACGGCGATGTATTTATCCATTTGGAATTCCAGAGAGACAGCCAGCACCGTTGCGGTGAAAAACACCATAAAACGTTTGTCCCTAAATACACCGTCATAAGTTTTCAATATATTCCTATTTATCGGGGCATCAAGCTGCTCGAAGTGTTTCTTATCCATTGTTTCATGAATATAGAACAAGAGAATAAATAGTGTAACCAGGCTCTCCATGCATACCAGACTGAACAAAATGAAGCGAAAGGATTCGAATAATAATCCTCCCATCAATGCACCGATCGTAACGGCAGCGTTGGTGGTCCAATATTGCAGCCCATAGACATACTGACGTTCATGCTCACTGCTCACGTCTACAATCATGGCATTGGCAATGGGCCCGGTGATACCCGAACTGATGCTGCTAAGCAGAAACATGGCACAAGTTAAAGGAACGGAGTCCATCCATGGGGAGTTAGCGGCAGCCAGCCAGAACAGGGCGAATACCTGCAACATTTGGGCGGTGACCATCAGTTTCTTGCGTCCGACTCGGTCAGACCAGTATCCTGCGCCCAAGCCAACGATCATGGAGGCCACAATATTAACGGTTAACAGCATGCCTGCCCAGCCTGCACCAAGCTGGACACTCAGATAAATCGCCATAAAAGGAATAATGGATTTCTGAGTTAGATCCGTAAAAAAATCAGTAATGATACGAATCTTGATGTTGCGATGCAAATCAGTATATTTCATGTGCAGTTCTCTTCCTTCCCGCTGGTGTTGTCGATGTACCTGAGTATAATGGAGGAAAACCTGAAGAAAAACTGTAGAAGCGTACGGGTCAATTTCGTATTTTAATCAGGGGAAGGAAAGGCAGGGATGGTTGTGGAGGTCATGGATCATTATATTCAGCTTCGCATGGCCTTTTCGAACGTGGACGAAGAGGAAGAAATACATACAACGATTGGTGAGCTGGCGAATCATTTATGTTGTACGATGCGCAATATGAATCTGATTATGAACAAATTTATGGATCATGGCTGGATCAGATGGAGCCCACAACGCGGCAGAGGGAAAACATCAGTGCTCGTTTTTTGCCTTCCCCTGCTACAGGCCGCTCGGGAACGATTCGACCGATTCTTGCAAGGGTACAAATTGGAGGAGGCCTATGTGCTGGCTTCAACACTGCCGTTCTCAATGCGGGAAATATTGTTGCAAGGATTGCAAGGGCAGTTCGGTCTACGCTCCGATCAATGCGCTCGTGGAAGAGTTGATACCCTGCGTATTCCGCAGGAAACTCCCTTTGAGACATTAGACCCGACCAGGGCTGCCATGTGGGGAGAGGTTGGAATTGTTGCGGAGGTATTTGATCGCTTGGTGCAGTACAACGCTGAGCGGCAAGTCTGTGAACCGAGTCTTGCCGTTGCATGGGAGAGCAACCCTGATGGAACAGAGTGGACCTTTTATTTGCACAAAGGCATACTCTTTCACCATGGCAGGGTACTTGATGCAGAGGACGTAAGATATACGTTTGAACGAATTATTTCCGATCAGGAGAACCCTTGCAGGTCACTGTTTGGTTCTATTCATCGCATAGAAACGTTCGATGAGCTAACGGTGCGCTTTGTGTTACGTTTTCCCAACTTTATGTTCCCGGATCTGATGAGCAGCATGAATGCATCCATTTTGCCCCGTGATATGGAGATGGACCCGATGCATCCGATTGGTACAGGACCTTACCGGTTGACACGCAATCATCCCAAGCTGCTTGTGCTGGACGTATTCACTTCCTATTTCAGGGGCCGGGCTTTTATTGATCGGGTTGAAATATGGCAGCTTCCCCAGTCGGGTCTGGTGGAGTCGGTGATCAAACAGGACTTGTTTCCAGACGGACAGGCTCGTTCGGTTCAGCATGAGGTTCAGGGCGGCGTATATATGACGTTTAATATGCGAAAAGAAGGCCCACAGCAGGATTTATACTTTCGCCAGGCTGTTCAGCAACTGATGGATCCACAGGAGATGATGGGGGCATTGGCACGCTCAAGTGTACAGGCTGCATATAGCCTGGTTCGAGACAAGTCCGAGGAAAAGCAGATGCTTGAACAAATAGAAAAAAATGAACAATCGGAACAACTTTCCCCCCCTGCAGACTCTTCTCTCGTAAGAGCTTCAGAGTTGTTACAATGCAGCTGCTACGCAGGCCAGATCATGAATGTATGGGTAGAGGAAGGCGAGAAAATGGAGACAGACATGGCCTGGTTCGCACAGCGTTGTGAGCTTATTGGGCTGAAGGTAAATGTTATGCCGGGTAATCCGGTAGACGCCGTATACCATGACGAGTTCGCCTCTTATGATGTGATCTACACGGGTGAAGTGTTCGATGAGCATGTGACGCTGAGTCTACTAACGATGTATACGTTCCATAATACGCTGTTCCTCATGGCACTGGATGACCAGCGAAAAAGCGAGCTGGAACGCGAATGCAGACACGTCGTTATGATCCAGGATAGTGCTGAGCGATTGCGTACGCTAATGACGTTGGAGGGGCGACTCATTCAAGAGGCTTTGCTCCTGCCTACATACAGCTTCAGGGAAGAACATGCACACCACGTTTCGCTTCAGGATTATCGTGTAGTAGCATTCGGTATGCCTGATCTGCGTCGATTGTGGGTGAAGAGAAGTCCGAATATAGGAGAAGATACTGCGAGTTACCCGGCGTATATCCCATTGTGGTAAGGTGTTTAGTGACTACAATGGGATAGGCCGGTGGGGGATGCTTTTATTCTGAAGGTGTTTTTATAAATTCAATTGGATTCGTGCCCGGTTCCAGCAGCAGCGGAATGGAGAGAGAGCTTATGGTGTCCTCTTCATCCGTCTTAAACGTAAAAGTGATTTTCAAGCCAAACAGGACAAGTTCTACGGAAAAAGTATCTTTTCCAGTGTATTCCATAGGCATTTCCATGGCATTCAATGTGGCCTGTAACCCATCGTTCGTCTGTTGAATAACGATCTCGTCGTAACCCGGATGGGTATAACTTCCCGCATACGCATGGATAGGACGATCATGGGGATGAACCTGAGTTTCCACTGGTTTTTCCTCAACAGAGGTTTCTGAAGTAGTTGGTGTTTCTATGGTGTCTGTTGCTGCTTCGGAATCAGTTGAGTCTCCAGTCATTAATTTGGCTAATCTCCCGCTCCAATCTACAGGTTCCACTTCAAGCAAACGATCAATAACGTTAAAAGAAATCGTGTAGGGAAGAATGCTCCCATTGGTATTGCAAAGGACTACAACACCGATCTGTTCCTCCGGTAAAAAGGCGACCTGTGAAGCGAAACCATCGATTGCCCCGCCGTGATGAATCATGGCGTGTCCGCGATAAGAATCAATCATCCAGCCCAGACCGTACGTGCTAACAGGCAGCTCTTTGCTGTGGAATGGTGTATCACAAGCCATATGCGGGCTGTGTATAACAGCCAACTGTTCTTTGGAAATCAGTTGATTCTCACCCTGTTGCCCTTGATTCAATTGAAATTGCACCCAGGCGATCATATCGACCAGATTGCTGTTAATGGAGCCAGCAGGGCCTACGGCATCTATTTTCCGAAAAGGTATTCGTGTACTCTCTCCATTTTGATCCATATAAGGGAAGGCGAAGTCAGGTTGATTCTGCATCTCATCAACAGAAAAGACACTTGAATTCATACCAAGTGGATTAAACAGGGACTCCTGGACAACATTCTCCCATGAAGTTCCTTTGAGTTGACCCACCAGATAACCAGCGGCCATATACATCAGGTTCTGATATTGCCACTTGTTCCGAAAGTCCTCATTAGGCTCCAAATACTGAAGCGCGTTTACGAGTTCTTCTCTGCTCCGTGATGAGTTGTACCATGCCATCTCATGCCTTGGAAGTCCGGAGCGATGACAGAGCATATCGCGGATGGTCAGGCGTTCTGTAGCTACGGGATCGAACATTTTGAAGTCTTTCAAATAGGTTCTAACAGGCGTGTCCCACTTCAGAATGTCCTGATCGACGAGCAGGGCAGCTGTTGATGCTGTGAAGGCTTTGGTACTTGAACCGATCGCGAATAGTGTATGGGGTGTGACTTCAAGCTTGGACTCCAGATCGCGATAACCGTATCCTTTTTGCAAAATGACTTCATCCTTGTGGATAACCGCTACCGCCACACCTACTCCTTTCCAACGTTGAAGTTGCTCTTCCGCAAAATCATCCAATCCATTCAGCAATGAGTGAAGGTAGGTTGTGTTCATTATTTTCCTCCAATTTAAAATAGAGTTGTACATCAATTCAGCTACATAATAGTGGTATGTAATTGCATTGGTTGGGTTGTTATCTGTATTTACTATGAAGAATCTGGTTGAATTTTACATCCTACCCGAGACTGATTTCTGTAATCAAATAGAGTATTGTGGCAATGCACGATGGAATGCTTGTCAAACTAGTCCGCATATATCGAACAAGTCCCTCATAACATGTACTAATCAAGTAGGGGTTCTGCTGTACGCACAATCCTGAAGTGAAAACATGTGCTAAAGGGGATGATGTCATGCGCCGAATATCATGGATGCTTGCCATGGTATTGGTCTTATCGACCTTACTTGCCGCCTGCGGGAAGAAGGATGCGGCAGCCGTGGTCAAAGATCTGAACGAAGTCGTAGGAGAAATGGAAAGTTATCAGGGGGCAGGCGTTATGACGCTGCATACCGGAGATACGCCGCAGCAGTACAAGGTCGAGGTATGGCATCAAAAGCCTTCGTATTATCGTATCGCGTTAACGAATGCCAAAAAGGATGTAACACAAATTGTACTGCGCAATGATGAGGGCGTATTTGTTCTGACACCAAGTCAGAACAAAAGCTTCCGTTTCCAGAGCAACTGGCCGGATAACCAAGGCCAGGTCTACCTCTACGAGACGCTGATCCGCAGCATAACAGGTGATTCGACCCGCCAGTTTGCCGATGAGAAGGAAAGCTATGTATTCGATGTAGCTGCCAACTACAATACACATGCATTGGTCAGACAGAAAATATGGTTAAACAAAAGCGATTACGCTCCAAAACAGGTAGAAGTATCCGACTCGAATGCCAATGTGGTGGTCGATGTGAAGTTCGATAGCTTCAAATTTGGTACCGAATTTGAGAAAGACGCTTTTGACATGCAGCGTAATATGACTGCTGCTACTGAAAATGGTGGCAAGGTCGGTACTGACTCAGGCACGGCTCCTGCTGGGGAAGGTAAAGAGACTACCAATCCTCAAGCTACAACAGAGGAAGGTTCTGCATCGAATCCAAGTGGAACCGTTAGTGACGGACAGACGGGTGTGAGTGATAACGCCGAGCAGCAAGGTTCGGAAGATCCAGCCAGCGGGCAAGGCACGGAAGAACCGACATCAGCCGAGCCGGAAGGTACAGGCAGCTTCGGGGTTATTCAGCCGACCTATGCACCGGAAGGCGTCAAGCTGAAAGACGATCAGATCGTGGAAGGGTCAGGAGACTATTCGGTTATGCTTCGCTACGAAGGAACATATAACTACACGATTTTTGAAGCAAGGCCACAGGACAGAGCCGTATCACTTGCGCCATCCAGTGTCGTGGATCTTGGATTCACGCTGGGTATGTTGAGTGGAGATGCCTTACAGACACTTACATGGATGACAGATGGAGTGGAGTACCGGATCACAAGTGCAGATCTTCCACAGAATGAGATGGTACAGATTGCGACATCGATGCAGGAAGAGTCAGGGAAATGATTTGGAAAGTATAGTCGTCCTAACATAAGGAATGCTAAGAAGCATCGGAGATGAATTCTCCGGTGCTTTGCTGCATATACAGGTCTTCGTTCCTGTTCTATAGCAGTGATTCACAGGATTTGATTTCAGTTGAAGCTATGGGTATCAACAGCCCGTGACCCTGCGTAAGATAAGCAAAGATTAGGTCCAGTGCACTCAATAATGCAAAACACGCTTCTACGCGGGAGGAACCGGGTAAATAATACGATATAAGCAGATGAGTTACGTTATGGAGAGATAAATATCTCATTCATGGTCTGGCTTATGGCTCTTATTCCGCGTTTGCTCCCGACTTCAGGATAGCTCTCTTGTATGTGTTTTGGACTGCAGATCTTCCGTTCATTTGACAGTCACATGCTTGAGCATTACGATGGAGTCTGACGTGAGCCGGATTAAGATGATTAGAGAAGGTGACTTAACGTGCAAGAACAATATCGGCCGACCCAAGCGGAAATCAATTTGGATCATTTGTGCAACAACGTAGACGCTTTCCGTGAAACATTGCCGCAAGGTAAGAAACTGCTCGCTTGTGTGAAGGCAAATGCCTATGGGCATGGAGCAGTGGAGATGGCCAGAGAACTGGAACGAGTTGGCGTGGATTACTTAAGTGTAGCTTTTCTTGACGAAGCGCTTGAATTGCGACAACACGGAATTACCCTTCCGATTCTGGTATTGGGCTACACGCCGCCAGAAGGCATCGCTGAAGCATGGAAACATGATGTAACCATTACGCTGTTCAGTAAGGAAGTACTCGAAGCCATTCAACATCTGGAGACGGGCACATCCTCTCGTAAGCTCAAGGTTCACATCAAAATCGACAGCGGCATGGGCAGACTTGGCCTGTTGCCTGGCGACGAGGCGCTTGCATTCATTCAGGAAGTAGCCAATCTGAAGCAGGTGATGCTTGAAGGCATGTTTACCCATTTTGCCAAGGCGGATGAAAAAGACAAGACCTATACACTGGAGCAGTATCGACGGTTCCGAGGCGTGGTTGATGCACTGCGGGATCAGGGATGTGTCATCCCGATTATACATACGGCGAACAGCGCCGCTACCATTGATACACCGGAGTTGTCCTACGATATGGTCCGTGTGGGAATCAGTCTGTACGGATTGTATCCTTCGGGAGAGGTAAATCACCAGGTAGTGAAGCTGTCCCCGGTATTGACACTGAAGACGAAGGCGGTTCTGGTCAAAACGCTGCCACCTCACTGGGGTGTAAGCTACGGAACCCGATATGTAACACAAGGGAACGAACGAATAGCGACCCTGCCTATTGGCTATGCAGACGGATTTTCAAGAATGCTGTCAGGTAAAGCACATGTACTTGTGCGCGGCCGCCGCGTTCCCGTCGTCGGTACGATCTGCATGGATCAGTGTATGGTGTCGCTACAATCTTTTGCAGCAGAAGCAGAAGAAATTCAAGCCGGCGAAGAGGTTGTTCTCATCGGCCACCAATCGGGTGCAGTCATAACTGCAGACGAAGTGGCGTCTCAGCTCGGTACGATTCCCTACGAAGTGATCTGCATGATGGCGCATCGAATCCCTCGGGTTTATACCCGTAATGGAGCAGTAGTCGCCAGAATCAACCCTCTTTTGACATCCTGATAGCTCGACTGGACGCTATTACCAATAAACTTTTTTTCAGAACAGAAGGAAAACTGTCGGAGCATCTCGAATTATGAATGATGACTGGGATGAAAAATCCTGAAAAGAGATGTTTGGTCTGTACGAATATTGTTCCCCGTGTTTATAATGGAGTACAGCATACTTGATATACTCGGGGCATATATATTCCTTTGTATAAAAGTTCTGGAAAAACGTAATACTGGTTCACAATGGCGAAAGGTTTGTGGGGGTGGAAGAAAGGTGGCCAACTTGCAGAACACCAAGCGGATCATGATCAGTTTGCCTGATTATCTTTTGCAAGAAGTGGATGGCATCGTAGCGCTGGAGAATTCCAACCGCAGCGAATTGATTAGGCAGGCCATGAAGCTGTATTTGACGGAGCGTAAGAAACGTTACATCCGTGAATCGATGCAGCGAGGGTACATGGAGATGGCGAAGATTAACCTCACCATGGCATCCGAGGCCTTTCACGCGGAGGAAGATGCGGACAGCACTCTGGACCGCTTAGTTAGCGGGGTGTAGACATTGATCGTAAAACGCGGTGACGTTTTTTTTGCGGATCTTTCTCCCGTTGTCGGTTCCGAGCAAGGTGGAGTCAGGCCGGTTCTGGTTATCCAGAATGACATCGGCAACCGGTTTAGTCCTACTTGTATTGTGGCGGCGATCACCGCCCAGATCCAAAAGGCAAAGCTGCCGACGCATGTGGAGATTGATGCGGCGGCACACGGCTTTGACCGGGACTCGGTTATTTTGCTCGAACAAATACGGACGATTGATAAGCAGAGGCTGACCGACAAGATTACCCATCTGGACGAGGAGACCATGAAACTGGTCAACGAAGCCTTACAGATCAGCCTGGGTTTAATCGATTTTTAAGGCATTAGACAATTGTTTCTTTGTTCTGCCGTGCCATCCGTAGACAATGGATGTTCCTTACAGGAACACACAATTTCAGACAGCAATCAAAAGAGCGTACAACAGCCTAACGGCCGGGGTACGCTCTTTTGATTAAAGCTTCATGAAAGCGTAGAACATTGTGAAGCTTTTCGTTATAATGATACCTGAGAAACCGTTTACGTTAATCGACATATATAGAGGTGGAGGAGACATATGAGCATTTATATTGATCAGGAGAAGCTTCAATTTCATCTACAGACTCAAAAGGCAAGCTATGTATTTCAGGTACTGCCTTCGGGATATTTAGTACATTTGTATTATGGCAAAAGACTGCGTGATACCGATCTGAGCTGGCTTCATGTGCGTACAGAGCGTGCTTCGTTCAGCCCGAATCCGGTGCCGGAAGATCGGACGATCTCTTTCGACACGTTGGCAGTAGAACTGCCGGTGTATGGTACAAGTGATTTCCGTAATCCGGCAATCCAATTGGAGCTTGAGAATGGTTCAACCGTTTCGGAGTTTACGTATACAGGCTATCAACTGATCAAAGGAAAGGCAGCGCTTACCGGACTGCCTGCAACTTATGTTGAGTCTGACGATGAAGCCGAGACACTCATCGTTGAACTGGAAGACCGTGTTGCAGGGATCAAGATTGAACTTAGCTACACGGCCTTTACAGCATTTAATGCGATTACGCGTTCCATGCGCATCATTAATGAGAGCGCTACCTCGGTGAATATTGCACGTGCGCTCAGCTCTTCCGTTGATTTCCCGCATGCCGATTACGAATTGCTGCAACTGTCAGGAGCATGGACGCGTGAACGGGACATCGTTCGCAGACCGCTTGCTTCCGGCCTGCAAGGCATCGAGAGCCGTCGCGGCTCAAGCAGTCACCAGCAGAACCCGTTCATTGCACTGATGACACCGGGTACAGACGAAGATGAGGGTGAAGTCTACGGGTTCAGCCTTGTATATAGCGGCAGCTTCGCTGCACAGGCGGAAGTGGATCAGTTCCACACCACTCGTGTATCGCTGGGAATCAATCCGTTTGAGTTCAGCTGGAAGCTGGATTCGCAGGAGTCATTCCAGACGCCTGAGACGGTCATGGTTTATTCGGATGCAGGTCTGGATGGCATGTCTCAGTCGTATCATAAACTGTATCGCGAGCGCCTTGCACGTGGCAAGTTCCGCAATGCAGAGCGTCCGGTTCTGGTCAACAACTGGGAAGCGACCTACTTCGGCTTCAACGCAGATAAGATTGAGCAGATCGCCCAGGCAGGGAAGAAGCTCGGCATTGAACTGTTCGTACTGGATGACGGATGGTTTGGACATCGGGACAGCGATAACTCCTCGCTCGGTGACTGGATTGTGGACAAGAACAAACTGCCACAAGGCCTGGATGATTTGGCCAACCGGGTAACCGATCTGGACATGCAGTTCGGATTATGGTTCGAGCCTGAGATGATTTCGCCAGACAGCGAATTGTACCGTGCTCATCCGGACTGGTGTCTGCATGTGCCGGATCGCCGCCGGACGGAAGGGCGCCAACAATTGGTACTCGATTTCTCCCGTCAGGATGTGCGTGATGAGATTGTACGCTTGCTAAGCGATGTGCTTGGATCTGCGCCAATCACATATGTGAAATGGGACATGAACCGGAATATGACGGAAGTGGGTTCTGCATTGCTGCCAGCAGACAGACAACGTGAGACTGCACATCGTTATATGCTTGGATTGTACGAAGTCATGGAACGTATTACTTCAGCGTTCCCGAATATCCTGTTCGAGAGCTGTTCAGGTGGTGGCGGCCGTTTTGATCCAGGTATGCTGTACTACATGCCGCAAACGTGGACCAGCGATAATACGGACGCGATATCCCGTCTGCGTATTCAGTATGGTACAAGCCTGGTATATCCGGTAAGTTCAATGGGGTCACATATCTCAGCAGTTCCAAATCACCAGGTCAACCGAATTACTTCACTGGAGATTCGTGGACATGTCGCTATGTCCGGTAACTTTGGATACGAGTTGGATTTGACCCGTTTCACAGAGGAAGAGAATGACATTGTAAAGGCGCAGGTTGAACTGTACAAAGAAATTCGGGGAACTATCCAATACGGAACGTTCCGGCGCTTGCTAAGTCCGTTTGAGGGAAATGAAACGGCCTGGATGTTTATTGCACCAGATGGCAGCGAAGCCGTTGTATTCTACTTCCGTGTGCTGTCTGAACCGAATGCACCGCTCCAACGTCTGAAGCTGAAGGGCCTTGACCCTAATGCGGATTATCGCCTGAAAGGTGGCTCCGAGACGTTTACCGGGGATGCGCTAATGTATGGTGGGATCTCTGTAGGCCGTGCATCGGGAGACTATTGGAGTGAAATGTTCCGATTCGAACGGGTATAATAAACTGGCGTGAATGCAGTGTTTGTCAGGGGAGACCGGAAGACGTCGGGGAGACGTTTTTCGGTCTTTTCTTATGGCTGAGATGAAGGTTTGATACGTAATCTCAATTGTAAGAACTTGTAACCTGGACGAATGCTGGAAATCTGAACGGGATTTTGTGATAATATAGGGGAGAGGAATCTGCATGAATGCAGGTTCGATACTGTGATTACAGCAGCAAAGCTGCCCTGAACAAGCTTCAACTGAACGATTCAGGAAGGAAAGAGGGATTTATTTGTCTGAACAGGAAACGGTTCTGGAACCCAATGAAGAAACAATAAAGGCAGAACGCCATGAACGAATCATCAAACAGGTAGCCAAGGAACTGTCACTATCCTTGAAGCAGGTCCGCACTACGTCGGAGCTTCTGGACGAAGGCAATACGATTCCATTTATCGCCCGCTACCGTAAAGAAATGACTGGAGAGCTGGATGAGAACCAGCTGCGGCTCATTGAAGAGCGCATTGTTTACTTGCGCAATCTGGAAGACCGCAAAGTGGAAGTCATCCGTATTATAGAGGAACAAGGCAAGCTGACCGGAGAATTGAAACAATCCATCAAGCAGGCAGTCAAGCTGCAGGAAGTGGAGGACTTGTACCGTCCGTTTCGTCAGAAGCGGAAAACCCGTGCCAGTGTGGCGAAGGAAAAAGGTCTCGAACCACTCGCTATCTGGATCTGGGGTCAACCGAAGCAAGGGAATGTTCTGGAGGAAGCTGCGCGTTATATCAATGCTGAACTTGGGGTAGAAGATGCAGAGGTCGCACTTCAGGGAGCCAAAGACATTTTGGCTGAGAATATTGCAGATGATGCTGCTATTCGTGCATGGATTCGTCGTTATACGCTCGATCATGGCATGCTGACTTCGGAAGCGAAGGATGCTGAGCAGGAGTCTGTATACGAGAACTACTATGATTATCGTGAATTAGCCAAAAAAATGCCTCCTCACCGTATTCTCGCAATTAACCGCGGTGAACGTGAAAACATTTTGAAAGTGGGTCTGGACGTGCAGCCTGAACCGGCTCACCGTCATATGGAAGGACAAATCATTAAGGGTGCATCTGCGGTCCAGGACATTTTGCGTGCTGTGGTTGAAGATGCTTACAAACGATTGATTGCCCCTTCGATTGAGCGTGAGGTTCGTGCAGAACTGACGGAAAAAGGTGAAAACCAAGCGATATCCGTATTCTCGGCTAATCTTCGTAATCTGCTGCTTCAGCCGCCGATTCATGGCAAACGTGTGCTTGGTGTCGATCCTGCCTACCGTACCGGTTGTAAACTGGCTGTGGTCGACGATACGGGCAAGCTGCTCGAAGTGGCTGTTACGTACCCAACGCCACCACATAACAAGAAGCGTGAAGCTGCCGAGGTTTTCCATCGGATGATCAAGCAATATGATATCGGATTGATTGTCATCGGTAATGGTACCGGATCCCGGGAAACAGAACAGTTTGTTGCCGAGATTATTCAGGAGAACGGGGACGAAAGTCTCGTGTATCTGATCGTCAATGAAGCTGGAGCGAGTGTGTATTCTGCATCCAAGCTAGCCCAGGAAGAATTCCCGGATCTTGACGTTGCTGAGCGGAGTGCTGCTTCGATTGCCCGTAGGGTGCAAGACCCGCTGGCTGAGTTGGTTAAAATCGATCCAAAAGCCATTGGTGTAGGCCAATACCAACATGACGTATCTCAAAAGATATTGGAAGAAAGCCTGAAGGCTGTTGTGGAATCCGCAGTTAACCATGTGGGCGTGGATGTGAACACGGCTTCGCCTTCACTGCTGTCCTATGTTGCGGGTGTAAATGCCACGATTGCTAAAAATATCGTGAAATACCGCGAAGAGAACGGCCGGTTCACGAATCGTCGCCAGTTGCAAAAGGTGCCGCGTCTGGGCGCCAAAACCTATGAGCAATGTGTAGGCTTTATGCGGATTGGCGAAGGTGAGAATCCGCTGGATCGCACACCGATTCACCCTGAATCGTATAAGGTCGTTGATCAGCTCTTTAAGGAGCTTCAGGTTGCGCTGGACAAGCTGGGCAGCAAGGAACTGTCTGTTCTCCTGTCTGAGCAACAACCAGAACAGCTGGCTGTGAAGCTGGATGTGGGTGTGCCTACACTGCGTGACATTCTGGACAGCTTGCAGCGTCCGGGTCGTGACCCGCGTGAGGAAATGCCGCTACCGATCTTCCGCACAGATGTGCTCAAAATTGAGGATTTGGTGGAAGGCATGGAGCTGCAAGGTACGGTTCGTAACGTGATCGACTTTGGTGCCTTTGTTGATATCGGCATCAAGAGTGACGGACTTGTCCACATCTCACAGCTGAGTAACGGTTATGTCAAACATCCGATGGATGTTGTATCTGTCGGGGATAATGTAACGGTTTGGGTGATGAACGTGGATACCAAAAAAGGTCGTGTCGGCCTCACGATGAAGAAGCCTGCTTCTTCTAAGCAGTCTTCCTAATCCAACACAATGATCGGAGAACAGCCTTCCCTGTAATGGGAAGGCTGTTTGTTGTCAGTTATAATAGTACTGTTGCCCGTACTGTATTCTTCGAAGGGAATTTATGAATGAAGTGAGAGCTTGAAGTGGACGGAGAGAGTGGCGTCAGATTCTTAGAGTTCGCTGTCCGCGCTGCGCGGGGTGCCACTTGTCGGTTTGTTTCGGTAAAAGAACCAGCATTCGTTCAGCAGCTTGATCTGTCTGCTGTCCTTTTTGTGAAATGCACGCATCAGTTGATTGCAAAGCCATTGAGGCAAGGGTATCTCCTCCTCTTGCATAATTCATCTGTACGTTAGCATATGTGGCAATAGCCTGGACTGTGCAGATTAACCCGTGATGAACACGGAAAATTCAATATGTATACGGATATGTACTGAAGAGCGGGGCCTATGAATGTAGGGTTGGAAAAAGTGAAAAAAAGCGCAACCTCCGCTTTTAGGAGATGCGCTTTTGGTTCCATCCTGCATTAATAATAAGTCCATAAGTGGATTAGAGTGATTCCATCTCTTCTTCATACCATTGCTCTAATTGAGCCTGAAGCGCCCGGATCTCAGTGAGCAGGGAGATCAAAGGATATTCACTCTCTCTTAGTGCTGCGAAGCTTTGTTCAAGCGCATTGATATAATCAAGGCCTCCGATGATGGAGAGTTGCTCGTCCAGAAGGTCAAGATTGTCACATTCAGCGATTGCCCAAGGCAGAACAGGTACATCTGCTGCGGTAAGTTTGTCAATTTCTTTGTGCAGGCGCAGGTTGAGCGCACTGAGTTGATAAGCGTAATCGGCAGGCATTTCCACAAACTGCAATTGCTGTTCCTGCTGCAGGATGACGTAGCGCATTGTAGGCATAACGAGTAATAATCTCCCCTCATACATTCTACTTGACAGTGTAGCCTACGAAACGGTTAAAATTCAAGTATTATGGCGGAAAAACAAATGGCCCAAGGGGTGTGAAAGGAGAACCGATGGAAAATGAGGAATTGCAGCATTGGATTGAGCAGGTGTCACTGGATCATTTCGGTGTTCCGTTCACTCACGAGGCGCTGTTTAACCGTCGTCTGACCACTACAGGTGGGCGTTATATGCTCAAGAGTCACCGAATAGAGATTAATCCTCATCAGCTCGAAGCCTATGGGCGGGAAGAGGTTGAGAAAATCATCAAGCATGAACTGTGTCACTACCATCTTCACATTCGTGGACGCGGCTACCAACACCGTGATCCTGAATTCAAGGCCTTATTGCAGAAGGTGGGCGGTTCGCGGTTCTGTCAGTCTCTTCCGTATGGAAAGGGCAGAAAGCCATTACCGTATCGCTATAAGCTCGTGTGCAAGAGCTGTGGCACGGAATATTTGCGTAAACGCAAAGTTGATCCGAAGCGGTACCGCTGTGGTCGATGTGCGGGCAAGTTGGGGATTCATACCATCTGAAGTGAACGTTTTTTGGAACCAACACTTCTTACTACAAGACCACAAGACTATATGCAATATGCTCCCTGGTGAGCATTTATGGGAGTATCTGAAGCTTATAAAGAAAGTCACCGGAGGCATGTTGACTTGGAATATTAATCATGATAAATTTAGGTTATTCAAGATTATTATTCCCTGATAGCTCAGTTGGTAGAGCACTCGACTGTTAATCGAGTTGTCACAGGTTCGAGCCCTGTTCGGGGAGCCATTCTTGGAGAGATACCCAAGTGGCTATAAGGGGACCCTCTGCTAAGGGGTTAGACTGCGTAAGCGGTGCGAGGGTTCGAATCCCTCTCTCTCCGTTCTGATATACATCTCTGTATAAGGGATGAGAACCCTAAAGGTTCGTCGAAGCATACGCTTCGGAAGGAATACATCGCAGTCTCGAATGAAGTGAGAGTATCCCTCTCTCTCCGTTCTGAATCAAACAAAACAAAATCCCCCTCCTCAGTAACCTTTAACGGATACTGAGGAGGGGGATTTTTGATGTATCGTCATTTTGCCGATGTACAAGAAAGAATGCCCGATTGCGTCCCTATAAAGAAATGCCCAATACCTCGTACAACCCCTTCTTGCCAGCTTCCGTGACTTCAACCGAACGGCTGCCTGCCTTCTGACGGGTCCAGTCCAATTCAGACAAGCGGCGTCCCAGTTCGTCTCCCAGTACTCCGGAGATATGGTGACGACGTTCACTCCAATCCAAACATTTGCGAGCCACAGCGCGGCGTGATCCGGCTTTCCCATCAAGGATAATGCCAAAAGAAGTGAACCATTGAATCCCTTTCTCTGTAATGTGGTAATCCTTGGCCTGCTCATCCTCAGGCTCTTCGAGATAACCTTCCCGCAATAAAGCTTCACACAACGATATCCCCAATTTTCCGGCAAGATGCCCATAACAGGTTCGAGCAAAGCTTAGATGTTGGAGCTGGTTGGACTGTTTGAGGGATCTCACTTGTACTGGTGCGGCGATACTACCCATCGTCTCAATCAGAAAAGCAACCTCTTTGCCTGCGAGACGATAGTATCGGTGTCGCCCTTGCTGTTCAACGACGAGCAGGCCACCTTCGACCAGCTTCGCGAGATGACTGCTTGCCGTTTGAGGAGTAACACCCGCCATGTAAGCAAGTTCGCCTGCAGGAAGGGCACGACCATCCAACAAAGCTTCCAAAAAAATAGCACGACTGGGATCAGCAATTAACGATGCAATAACAGAAATATTCGGATATGTACTCATACTTCGATGATACCTTAACTATTGGTGTATTACAATTCAATCAAGCATGAATTAGAACCCAAGAGAATGGAAGGGATGGATTGAAGAATGGAGGAAGAAACATTGCATACCAATGATAGAGCGCAAGAAGAGTTTGAACCGGTGAACCATCGGGACTTGAACAAAGAGGTGATGCAACATGAGGTTATAACTCCAAGTATTTTGTACTATGGCACACCAGTACTGTTGCTGAGCACGTTAAACGGAGATGGGACGACAAACCTGTCTCCGCTTTCTTCATCCTGGGCACTGGGCGACTGCCTGGTACTTGGAGTCGGTATTCAGGGCAAAGCCTTTGAGAACCTGAGTCGTCATCCCGAATGTGTGATTAATCTGCCGGATGCATCCATGTGGGAGCAGGTTGAGGGACTGGGGCGTTATACCGGAATATATCCCGTTCCTGAAGAGAAAAGGAGGATGGGATTTGAGTTTTGCAATGATAAATTTGCCGTCTCTGGACTAACGCCCCAAGGTTCAATTCAAGTTGAGCCGGATAAAATAGCGGAGTGTCCGCTCCAGATTGAAGCCGCGGTACAACACATTCGTATTCCCGAACATACGCCTTTCATGGCGATTGTGGAAGTGAAAGCGTTGAAGGTACACGCACATGCCCGACTGATATCAGGTTTGAACAAGATTAACCCAGAGAAGTGGAATCCTTTAATTTATAATTTCCGACATTATTATGGACTTGGAGAAAGGCGTGGGGAGAGTTTTCGGGCAGAGAAGTGATGTATATGGTCTGTATAGCATAGACAACCAATAAGTAATCCAGAATATATGAAGTGGGGTCGGTTGGGGTGCCGCTTCTTTCTATCTATATTGAGGCTCCATTGAGATTTCATGCGAGTAATCAAAGAATTCGGTTATTTTATTAGGCAGGGATTGGGTAAATAGTAAAGAAAGATACATGTAAGCATATACATAAGAGAGGTGATGAACATGGAAATGGAATACTTAATGCGTGTACTCATAGCTGGTATATGCGGCGTGTTGATCGGATATGAGCGCAAGAACCGAATGAAGGAAGCGGGGATACGTACACACTTTGTTGTTGCGGTGGGTGCAGCATTGATGATGATTGTATCTAAGTATGGCTTTCAGGATCAGGCAGGCTGGGCGAATCTCTCGCTTGACCCATCCAGGATTGCCGCACAGGTGGTCAGTGGGGTTGGCTTCATTGGAGCCGGGATGATCTTCACACAGCGCCACACGGTCCGGGGATTGACGACAGCGGCGGGAATCTGGGCGACTGCAGGAATGGGACTGGCTGTGGGTTCGGGATTATATTGGACTGGGGCTGGGGTAACGCTGCTTATTGTAGTGGCACAGATGCTGCTGCATCGGCCGACACGCTGGTTGGTGTCCGCGAGAACAGAGACGCTGACCATTCGACTGCTAAAGGAAGGGGACACCCTCAAAACCGTATTGGCTTTGCTGGGACAGGAGAAAATCTCGGTGGTTGGGTTCAAAACAGAACAGCAAATAAGCACAGACTCCGGGGAGGAGACTGTACTTGAATTCACTCTGCAACTGCCTGGATCATATCGTGCCGAGCAATTAATTGTTTTATTGCAGGATGTGCCTCACGTTCGATCCGTTGATATGAGGTGAGCCCAGGCTATCGCTGGTTCGTTATGTCGCGCAATGCCGAGCTATCACGACAATCGATTACTGACCGCCTTCAACGACGGTCTCCGGCCGGGAAACGGGCTTGCCTTCAAGAACACACTGAATGGCATGTGCGACACCATGCTCCACATTGGTCAAGGAGATAGCCTTGGCAAGCGCCTTAATCTCCGGTTCAGCATTGCCCATGGCAATACCTAGCCCTGCCATTTTGAGCATGGATACATCGTTGAAGTTATCACCAATGGCTGCTGTATCTTCCATGGAAATGTTCAGATGAGCTGCCAGTTTGCTTAAGGCGTTACCTTTGGATACATCAGGATGCTGCATTTCGAAGTTGTGTTCAGAGGACACTACCATGGCTACATCGGAGCGAGAAGCAAAGTATTCGCGTCCCTGCTGCAATTGAGCCGGATCCATTGAAAAGGCCATAATATTGTAAATGTAAGCTTCGGAAGGGATTTCCTGATGGGAGTTTACGCGGTGATAGTCTTTCTTGTCATAGTGCTTCTTAACAGCTCGAATAAGGCGTTCAATATCCTCCCCGGGACTCGAACCCAGGATGCGATCCATCTCAGCGAGCATCGCCTCGTGGCTGCTTATAGGAGCGTAAATACCCTGTTGTGTGGAGGCCTCGTAGTAGCAATGATGATCCTCCAGCCACTGCATGACGGATGCGGCCGTTTCACGCTCAAGTGGGAGATGGAATAGGCGTTCACCGTTGACATCGTGGATGGTAGCTCCGTTGGAGCCAATGACTGGCGTGTTAATTCCGCCTTCGCTGCTTATAGTTAATACGTCGGAATAGACCCGGCCTGTAGCAATCGTAATCTTCAATCCTTCTTGTTGCGCCTTATGGATTGCAGCTGCGTTTTCCGGGCTGATCTGACTGTCTCTGTTCAATAGGGTTCCATCTAAATCGGTAGCAAATAATTTCATATGTTACAACTCCTTTTCAATTGTAGGTTCAGGAATGAGAATCTCGACTTGTTGTTCGGCCAGAAAGGTTCGCCAATCTTGGGAAGGCCATTGATCTGTAATTAACATATCAACGAGTGACCAGTCCGCAAAACGATAACCATAACGCCTATCAAACTTGGAATGGTCAGCGAGTACAATAACCTGTTTCGCAGCCTGCATCATTTTGTGCTTGATCTTTCCTTCTTCTTCAGAGGCACTGAAGCCGTCCATCGTAATTCCGCCAATGCCGATAAAGGCTTTGTCTACATAATAATGGGAAAGAGTTTCAATCACTGAAGTACCATAGACGTAACGTTGCTCCTTATCGACTTTGCCGCCCAGCAAACGAATCTCGACAGCGGTATGATTGGAGAGAAGTTCAGCTGAATAAATGGAATTGGTGATGACGGTACAGGACTTGCCGTTTAGATTTTCGGCACAAGTCTGCACTGTAGTGGAAGAATCCAGAATAATGTGTTCGCCTTGGCGGACGATAGCAGCGGCTAGCTTGCCAATAGCTCTTTTTTCATCGGAAATGTGGAGCAAACGATCTTTATAGGATCGGTGCTCATCTGGTGGAACGGGGAGAATTGCACCGCCGCGCGTTCGGATAATGGCATCCTGTTCTTCAAGCTTGATCAGATCCCTTCGTGCTGTGTCCCGGGAAACGTCAAAGAGGGATACAATATCATCAGCCGAGATGCGATTGTGTTTACGCAAATGTTCAATAATCAGCTGCATTCGTTCTTCCTGAAACAAACGTGCCGCCTCCTTATACGTATCTGACCGTGTATATAACTGATAGGTTAATTATAAGTACTAATAATGATATTTGCAATATTATAAGTGAATGTAAGTGTATTTAAGTTTTTTGATACTAATTTTACAAATTACGATGATTACGGTGATAAATATGTGAAAGACATCTCAGGCGTGAACACGCTCTTGAACTTATGGAGAAGGGGTGAAAAGGAGTGCATAAAAAAGTTTGAAAAAAAGTGTTGCACATTTAAGTTAGCCTATGATATACTCATTCTTGTCGCCAAGAAAGACAACTTGTTTACAAGGCCCGTTGGTCAAGGGGTTAAGACACCTCCCTTTCACGGAGGTAACAGGGGTTCGAATCCCCTACGGGTCATTATCTTCACCACCTCAGGGATGCACAATCCTGATGAGGAATCCTCAAAAAGTCATAGCTCCTAAACAAAAGAGTTACGTATGGCACATTCGGTGAAGTTACAGCAAGAGCCATTAGCTCAGTTGGTAGAGCACCTGACTTTTAATCAGGGTGTCGAAGGTTCGAGCCCTTCATGGCTCACCATTTTTACAATTGAATATGCGGTCGTGGTGGAATGGCAGACACGCTATCTTGAGGGGGTAGTGGGTGTATACCCGTGGAGGTTCGAGTCCTCTCGACCGCATCACAGCAACAAACGTTATAAGATAGACTCTCATGATTATTCATGGGAGTCTATCTTTGTGTTATGAGAAATACCAGAACGTATTCCTGGGATTAAAAGGCTGAGGATTCAAGAAGGTTGTGGTATAATTTAGGTACATGTATTGATTATTACGGTTGGAAGGCGGTTCTGTATGCAGTCGATCTATGAGCGAATTGAACACCTGATTGCCGAACGAGGAATGACCAAGAAGGCTTTCTGCCAACAGCTGAAGATCAGCACGGGCAATCTGGGTGACTGGAAACGCGGTAAATCTATTCCGAGTACGAATAAACTAATTGAGATTGCTTCGTTTTTTGATGTGAGCCTTGACTGGCTCATGATTGGGCGTCCATCCAAGGAGGCGATGGTACGGGAAAAACGGGAGGATTATTTTTTTGACGTGTTGCGGCAATTGAATTGCCAAGAAAGCGAATTATCGACTGTGGAACAGTCTTTTATCAGTGAATATATTGAATTTACCCGTTATCGCAAATCCAAGGAAAGCAGGGATTCAGGCGGCTTTCGTTACAAGGCAGAAGATAAGCCCAAAGGAGACGAGCTGTTGTAGTACAAGTTAGTGAAAGCTACAACTTGACTGGATTATCTGCGTATATTATAAAAAACCTCTGAATACATCCGAAACCCGTCGGAGAGTGGTTCAGAGGTTTTTTCTTTGGAACTCGTTGCAACATGAACATGCGATTCCGAAAGTTGTTAGTCTGATAGACGTGTAGCCTTCACTTGCGGAATGTGAGGCTAGGTTTACCCAAAAGATCGGAGCGAAGGGTGTTCCAGATCTGAAGGCATTGCTCCTGAAGTTCCCAGGCAGCCATTCCGAGCAAACGAACACCAATCCCGCCTGTAGCGAGCAAGCTAGCTCCGGCAAGCATGCGACCATCTGGGGGCAAAATGGACCGTACGGACTCCAACTGTGCTGCGCCCAATCCAGGGGCGATCATCCATAAAGCCGCAGTATGGGTGTAGTCTAACAACGCTGCGGGTGATTTTGGATCGTCCGATTCTGGTTCGAGCCCGAAGCGATCCCATACGGCCAATTGCTTCCCTTGCCAGATTTCTGTCAGACTGCGATACCGCTTGAACTGAAAGACTTCTCCCCGATGAATCCGTCCAGCGGACCAGATATCCGCATACGCAAGTATTGCTTGTTCACCCAACTCGAAGGTCGTGGTGAGTGAGGATGAGCTACCTTTAAACGGAATAACGCATTCAGGGAAGTACTCCAGCACCGCTCCTTGCTCCAGCCGAAAGTGATGGTTCACAGATGACGGAATAGTAGGTGTGGGATGAAGCCTCGTGGCTGATGTGCTGCTTAGCATTAAGTGAGTGTTCTGGCCCAATTGCCATTCGGATCGATAATGGTCACCGTTCAGTACGCCTGGAGAGACGTCTGAAGTGTATACACATAATTCATCTCCGCCACCCGGAGGTCGAAAGGATCGGCTGAACCGGAGAGGGGCGCTGTAATACCGATCGGTCATGACGGTGCGCCCGCCTTGGAGGGCGAAAGTAGCCCGAAGCTCGCTGCGGCGTATCACGGCCTCTCCAGTGCTGCGATTCAGTCCATGTTCAACTCCATGTAAAGAGGAAGAGGAATTAGTGGCTATGAGTCGTTCCGTGCTCATGGGTGTGTGTATGCAGATGCGCAGCGGAAGCATCGTCATCCATATATTGATGTTCAAGCCAATGGACGATTTCGGATACCCCTTCACCGCTCATCAGGTTCGACATCACATACGGCCGTCCTTCGCGTACCCGTTCAGTATCATCCTTCATTACTTGCAGGCTTGCGCCAACATAAGGGGCAAGGTCAGTCTTGTTAATGAGCAGGAGGTCAGAACGGCTAATACCCGGACCACCTTTGCGAGGCAGTTTTTCCCCCTGAGCCACATCAATAATGTAAATGAATACGTCCGCCAGTTCCGGGCTGAATGCAGCCGAGAGATTGTCGCCGCCGCTTTCGATAAAGATCAGTTGCAGGTCAGGAAAGCGTTCAATCAACTCATCAACGGCTTCGAAATTCATTGAGGCATCCTCGCGAATAGCGGTATGTGGGCATCCTCCCGTCTCTACACCGATAATACGTTCCGGTGCGAGCGCATTCTGACGCAGCAAAATCTCGGCATCTTCCTTCGTGTATATATCATTGGTAATAACGGCCAGGCTGTAGCGTGTACGCAGTGCCTTGGACAGCTTCTCTACTAGGGCCGTTTTTCCTGAACCTACCGGCCCACCGATTCCGATTCGCATTGGTCGACTCCGATCAAATACCTTACGTTCCCATTCCGCATGATGCGTATGATTAGCTCCTCCACACATAACAAATTCCTCCTTGGTTTTGAATTAATGTAGTTAGGACATGAACAGACGGGCTGGCAGGCTCTCGTGCCGCATAGCATAGATTTCCTGGGCAATACCGAAGCTGTGCATGTCTTCCGGGTCGTTATTCCGGAATTGAGACCATTCAGAGTCGATATCATTCAAAAGTTTCTGGATCAGCATCTGTGCTTCGGTTTGCCCAATGGGCAGAAGACGCAAGGCGCTATTTACATAAGCATTAACAGAAGTGTACAGATGTCCGGTGACGGCTTCGTCCAGTCCAATTTCCAGTTGATAATTGATGTAGCCGTGAATCGTTGTAATGCCACAAAAAGCACCATGTTCCTGAACGGCTTCATCGATTAGAGAAAAGTCCATCCACGGATATAGTGATCTGGCGAGTTTGAGTAATCGCTTCCCCATCTTGTGCCCACTTTCCCGCAGTTCCCTGGGGGTTCGCTGGGCGTGTACACGTTTGTCGTAAAGGGCTAGAAGGGCGGCATCTTGTTGCTCAATGGCCTGGTAGACACCTTTGATGGCGAGACCATCGAACCGTACGAGGCTGGAATGAAGCTGGCCGCGAATGAATTGTTCGAGTTGGGCGGTGGTCCGTATCCTGCCATCATGAGTGTATGCCTCCAGACCGAACGAGTGGGAGAACCCGCCAATGGGCAGGGCCGAATCCAGCAGTTGAACATAACGGAGTAATTTCGTGCCGCTGTGCATCATCATGCGTGGCCCCCTTTGTCAAAACATGAAATAGCGTTGTGCCATCGGTAGCTCATCCGCGGGCTCACAGGTGAGAAGCTCACCATCAGCCCGTACCTCATAGGTTTCGGGATCGACTTCAATGATGGGTGTAACGTCGTTGTGAATCATGTCTTTTTTGCTCACCGAACGGCAGCCTTTGACGGGTTCAACGCGCTTGTTCAAACCTAGCTCCTCCTTGATTCCCGCATCTGCTGCGGCTTGGGAGACAAAAGTGATCGACCCTTTGGCAAGTGCGCCGCCGTAAGCACCGAACATCGGCCTTCCGAATACGGGCTGCGGCGTAGGGATCGAAGCGTTGGGGTCACCCATCTGGGCGAAGGTGATCATGCCTCCCTTGATGACCATCTCGGGCTTTACCCCGAAATAGGCTGGGTTCCAGACGATCAGGTCTGCCAACTTGCCAACCTCCACGGAACCGACGAGATGGCCTATGCCGTGAGCAATAGCCGGATTGATCGTATATTTGGCGACATACCTTTTGATCCGATCGTTATCGGACGGGGAGCCTGAGGTCAGTTCAAGCTTGCCTCGCTGCTTTTTCATCTTATCGGCGGTTTGCCAGGTGCGAATAATGACTTCGCCAACCCGACCCATTGCCTGCGAATCGGAACTGATGATGCTGAATACGCCAAGATCATGCAAAATGTCTTCGGCCGCGATCGTTTCGGGCCGAATCCGCGAATCAGCGAAGGCAACGTCTTCAGGGATGGATGGGTCCAGATGGTGACAAACCATCAGCATATCAAGATGTTCTTCTACGGTATTGCGTGTGTAAGGACGTGTTGGGTTGGTTGAAGAGGGGATGACGTAAGACTCTCCGGCAGCGCGGATAATATCCGGCGCGTGTCCGCCGCCAGCACCTTCCGTATGATAGGTGTGGATTGTGCGTCCGTTAATGGCCGCCAGTGTATTTTCGAGAAATCCGGTCTCGTTCAGCGTATCGGTATGAATGGCTACCTGAACATCATGCTCTCCGGCTGCGGTCAGACAGGCATCGATAGCGCTTGGCGTTGTACCCCAATCTTCATGCAGCTTCAGTCCAATGACACCGGCTTCAATCTGTTCAATTAATGGAGCGGTGCTGGAACTGTTGCCTTTGCCGAGATAACCGATATTCATGGGAAATGCCTCTGCGGACTCCAGCATACGGTGGATATGCCAGGCTCCAGGTGTACAGGTGGTGGCTTTGGTTCCGGTTGCAGGTCCTGTACCGCCGCCGATCATGGTTGTTACTCCTGAAGATAATGCCGTTTGAATCTGTTGTGGACAAATAAAATGAATATGGGTATCAATGCCTCCCGCGGTCACAATCATGCCTTCCCCGGCAATGATTTCGGTCGATGCGCCAATAACCAGCGCGGGATCGACTCCATCCATCGTATCCGGGTTGCCGGACTTGCCGATTGCGCAGATGAGGCCATCGCGAATACCGATGTCCGCTTTTACAATCCCCCAATGATCAATGATGACGGCGTTTGTAATGACGGTATCGGGTGTGCCATCGCTACGAAGGGCTGATGTGGACTGACCCATCCCGTCGCGAATAACCTTACCGCCGCCGAATTTGCTTTCATCCCCATAGACAGCATAATCATGCTCAATCTCTGCCCATAGTTCCGTATCCGCCAGTCTGACGGCATCCCCGGTGGTGGGGCCGAACATGGATGCGTATTGTTCGCGGCTCATTCGTTTCATAAAGGGTTCCCTCCGTCCTGCATAGGGGGCGCAAATGCCTTCAGAAATGTTTCCAGTTTCTGTGGATCAGGTGGCTGATCTGCGGATCCTTCGGTTAATCCGTTAAATCCATAAATCTGACGTTTGCCGCCAAATGTGGTGAGTTCGACCGGTTTTTCTTCGCCGGGTTCAAAACGGACAGCGGTGCCTGCCGGAATATGCAGGCGGTGTCCGAAAGCGGAAGGGCGATCAAAGTCCAGCGCAGCATTGACTTCATAGAAGTGAACGTGAGAACCGACCTGAACGGGACGGTCGCCGCGGTTCAATACAATCAGACGCACGGTTGAGCGATCGGGATGACAGACGATCTCATCATCCTTTTTTAAGCGATATTCACCAGGGATCATGGAGTTCTCCTGCCTTTCTCAGCGTATAGGTTCATGGACAGTGACCAGCTTTGTTCCGTCAGGAAAAGTGGCTTCCACCTGTACCTCAGGGATCATATCGGGTACACCTTCCATGCAGTCTTCGCGTGTCAGGATCGTGCCGCCGTATCTCATCAACTCTGCAACACTCATGCCGTCGCGTGCACGTTCCATGAGCTCGGAGGTCAATAATGCGATAGCTTCAGGAACATTCAGTTTAAGTCCGCGTCCTCTGCGTTCGCGGGCGAGGTTAGCAGCCACGGTAATCAGGAGTTTTTCTTTTTCCTGCTCAGTCCAGTGCAAGGTAATCCGACCTTTCCCTTAGATAGTCTATGTCGTCATGGATCATGTTATATGTTAAATATACTCACACAGGGTGGACCCTTTGTCAATATGGTTCCAATTATATTAGCAGCATGCATGAAACAAGTATGCACAAAATAAAATTGTGTAAGCATTATTGACACGGTGAGTGTAAGACTCCATAATTTGGATCAACGAACATTTCGGACATATATGACCTTAATGTTCGTCAATAGACTAAAAAAAGGGAGTGTAGGCTATTGAAGAAGAGGTCGGTCAAGTTATGGAGTGTTTTGCTCGGTGCAGTCATTGCGTTGACAGGATGTGTGGAAGGTGGCACGCCGCCTGAGGCGTCGAGTTCCGGTGGGGCGGGAGAACCAGCTTCATCCGGAGATACGATTAAAGTAGGTGTTCTTCACTCCCTAAGTGGAACGATGGCGATCAGTGAAGTGTCCGTTAAGGATGCGGAGATGCTTGCCATTGAAGAGATCAATGCAGCGGGCGGAGTTCTGGGTAAACAGATCGAGCCTGTGATTGAGGACGGTGCTTCCGATTGGCCTACATTTGCGGAGAAGGCTGGAAAGTTGCTGCAGCAGGATAAAGTAGCCGCTGTATTCGGTGGATGGACCTCTGCGAGTAGGAAAGCGATGCTTCCGGTGTTTGAGCAGAACAAGGGTCTGTTGTTTTACCCAGTGCAATATGAAGGATTGGAATCATCACCAAACATTTTTTACACAGGAGCCACAACGAATCAACAGATCGTACCGTCCGTAACCTGGTTGCTGGAGAACAGGGGCAAGAAGTTTTACCTGCTGGGTTCGGATTATGTTTTTCCGAAAACGGCCAATCAGGTCATCAAAGCTCAGCTTGCGGCTGAGGGTGGCGAAGTGGTAGGCGAAGAATATACACCGCTGGGGCACACGGATTACAGTACGATTATCAGCAAAATCAAGGCTGCCAAGCCGGATATTGTATACAACACACTGAATGGAGACAGTAATGTTGCGTTTTTCAAACAATTGAATGATGCCGGGATCTCTTCCGAACAGTTGACAACTCTGTCAGTGAGTGTGGCGGAGGAAGAAATTCGGGGGATTGGTGCGGATGTACTGAAAGGGCATTTGGCCTCCTGGAACTATTATCAGACAACAGATACACCTGAAAATAAAACATTTGTAGAGAAATATAAAGAAAAATATGGAGCTGACCGGGTGACGGCCGATCCGATTGAAGCGGGATATGTGGCAGTTTATCTGTGGAAAGCAGCCGTGGAAAAAGCCGGATCAACCGATGTTGAAAAGGTGAAGGAGGCCGCCAAAGGCCTGGAATTCGATGCACCGGAAGGAAAAGTGACGGTGGACGGAGAGAACCAGCATATCTACAAAACGGTGCGGATTGGCGAAGTGCAGGAAGATGGACAATTCAAGGAATTGTGGAACTCCGGCGCACCAGTCAAACCTGATCCGTATCTGAAAACGTACGAATGGGGTGCTTTCCTCAGTACCAAATAGCATGGGCATCTCACGTCAAAACTGCTGAATAACAGACGAGGGTGAGACAACACACCCTCTTACAACATCACAGTAAAGCGTTGATGCGAAATATGAGTGGTATCTTTATCTTGTATAAAATTTCAGATGTTCACAGCATGAGGAGGGAAAGGCGATGGATATGTTTGTCCTGCAAATGTTCAATGGGTTAAGCATCAGTTCCATCCTGCTGCTGATTGCGTTGGGACTCGCGGTTACATTTGGATTGATGAATGTCATTAACATGGCTCATGGTGAATTGATCATGATCGGCGCTTACGCTACGTATGTGACGCAAAACCTGTTCATTTCGTATGCTCCGCAAGCGTGGTTTGATGTCTATTTTATTGTGGCTTTGCCTATCGCCTTTGGTGTGGCGGCTCTTATAGGCTGGTTGCTGGAAGTGGTGCTGATCAGGCATCTATATGGGAGGCCGCTCGACAGTCTGCTTGCTACATGGGGCGTAGGCATGATGCTGCAACAATTGGCTCGAACGATATTTGGGGCGCCAAATGTAGGGGTATCCAGTCCGGCTTGGCTTAACGGAGGTCTGACCATCGCGGACGATATTGTCTTTCCGTATAAACGTCTTTTCATTATCGCGCTGGTTGCGGTTGTACTGCTGTGTATGTATTTGTACATCTATCGGACTTCATCCGGGAGACGGATGAGGGCTGTGATGCAGAATCGGAGTATGGCGGGTTGTCTCGGGATCTCTACCAGACGAGTGGATGGCATGACGTTTGCTATTGGTTCGGGTATCGCCGGCATTGCCGGATGTGCGTTGACACTTATTGGCCCAATTGGACCCTCGCTGGGTACGTATTATATCGTGGATGCGTTCATGGTGGTTGTACTGGGCGGTGTCGGGAAACTGGTGGGAACCGTGTGTGGTGCACTCGGAATTGGCATGTTTAATACGTTATTCGAAACGTATACTTCCGCCTCCATTGGCAAGGTGCTGGTATTTGTCTGTATTGTAGCTTTTCTGCAATGGAAGCCGCGCGGGCTCGTTGCCATGCGGACCCGGAGTCTGGATTAATGCGAAGAAGGGGGTTATATGATGTCGGCGCTTCTCAAGACGGGTAGTCTGAAAATGAAGATCATCTGGGCGGTTGTCCTGATCATGATGTGTCTGGCTCCACTCATTTCCACGGAATTCCGGCTTAGTCTGTTGGCGAAATTCCTGGCCCTGGCCATTCTGGCGATCGGTCTTGATCTGATCTGGGGATATGGAGGAGTACTTAGTCTGGGGCATGGCGTATTCTTCGGACTTGGTGGGTACGCCATGGCGATGTATCTGAAGCTCCAGGCTAGTGGTACAACACTTCCAGACTTTATGGGATGGAGTGGTCTTAGCGGTCTGCCGTGGTTCTGGGAACCGTTCAGGTCATTTCCGGTGGCGTTATTGCTAGGCATTGCCCTTCCGGCATTGCTGGCCTTTGCCCTGGGGTGGTTCACGTTCCGTAATCGGATCACCGGTGTGTATTTTACAATCCTGACCCAAGCTTTAGTCCTCATTATAGTAACGTTGTTTGTAGGCAAACAGGAATGGACGGGAGGGACCAACGGTATAACGGGGTATAACGCGATCTTTGGTTTTACCCTTCATTCGGCAGGGACAACGATTGCTCTCTACTATATAACGCTTGCCGTTCTGGTGCTCGCCTATATGCTTTGTCGCCGGGTTGTGAACAGCAGGTTCGGTCAGGTGCTAGAAGCTGCGCGGGATGGGGAGAATCGGGTTCGCTTTCTTGGATATGACCCGGCAGGGTTCAAAACGCTGGCCTTCGCCCTTTCCGGAGCGCTTGCGGGAATCGCTGGTATGTTATTTGTGCTCCAGGTAGGGATCATCTCACCTTCCATGATGGGGATCGTGCCTTCGATTGAAATGGTGTTATGGGTTGCCTTGGGAGGTCGTGGAACTCTAATTGGTGCTGTGATCGGAGCTGTGGTGCTGAACGCAGCCAAAACGGGCATCAGTGAAGCTTATCCGGAAGGGTGGTTGTTTGTCATTGGTGGGCTCTTTGTAACGGTGGTCTTGTTCATGCCGAATGGGCTTGTTGGTGTATACCGTCATGTGGTGCGCTTGCTGAAACGGAGAGGAGAGGTTGTGCATGTTCCAGTCAGTCAGGAAAAACCAAAAGTCTACTGACATTCCGGTAGTCCTGGTCGCTGAGGAAATTACGGTGGCGTTTGGTGGTTTTGTTGCGGTCAAAGGCATGAATCTGAAGCTGCATGAACATGATCTGCATTTTCTGATTGGGCCCAATGGTGCGGGAAAAACAACGATGCTGGATGTGATTTGCGGCAAAACCAAACCCTTGTCCGGTACAGTGAAGATGGCGGATGGTACGGATCTGACACGTCTGAAGGAGCACCAGATTGTTCGAAAAGGGGTAGGGCGCAAGTTCCAGGCTCCATCGATCTTTGCTGGTCTGACTGTGCAGGAGAACCTGACGCTTGCTGCGGAGACTCGTCGTTCTCCGTTACATGCTCTAGGCATTCAGCGGTATGCGAAAATAAGTCCGGCCATGGAGCGGATTACGCTCCAGATTGGTTTGCAGGACCGTGTGGATGCACGTGCAGGGGCACTCTCACATGGGGAAAAGCAGTGGCTTGAGATTGGTATGCTGCTCCTGCAGGAACCCCGTGTATTGCTGCTGGATGAACCGGCAGCGGGGATGACGGACGAAGAAACACACAAGACGGGTCGCCTACTGCAGGAGATTGCGCGAGAAAGGTCTGTTGTGGTAGTGGAGCATGATATGGAGTTTGTTCGCGAGTATGCAGCCAAAGTGACGGTGATGCATGAAGGCAAGCTTCTGAAGGAAGGTACGATGGCGGAAGTACAGGAAGATCCGAGAGTGGCTGAAGTGTACCTGGGCAAAAGGAGGGATGACCATGCTGTCGCTGCAACGAATTGAGTCCGGTTATGGAGAGAGCAATGTGCTGCGCGGTGTGAATCTGGATGTCCAGCCAGGTCAGGTGGTATGCCTGATGGGACGTAATGGTGTAGGGAAAACCACCTTGATGAAGACATTGATGGGGCTTCTTAAAACGCGCAAAGGAAGTATTCAGTGGAAAGGTCAGGAATTATCCACCCACGATCCGGCCAAGCGGGCCAGGTCGGGGATTGGATATGTGCCGCAGGGACGGGAAATCTTCCCGCAGCTTACGGTAAAGGAAAATCTGCTGCTGGGTCTGGAGACCAGTGGCGCAGGGGTAAAGACGTTCCCAGAGGATGTGCTGGCGATGTTTCCGGTGCTTGCCACGATGTATGGACGGCAGGGTGGCGATCTGAGTGGCGGGCAGCAACAGCAGCTGGCATTTGCCCGCGCGCTGGCTTCCCGGCCTGGATTATTGCTTCTGGATGAACCGACAGAAGGCATCCAACCTTCCATCGTAGAGGATATCCGGCAGGTCATTTTGCAAATTAAGGAAAAGGGTGAAATCTCCATCTTACTGGTGGAGCAAAGCATTGATTTTGTACGCGGTGCTGCAGATTATATCTATGTAATGGACAAAGGAGCAATTGCACTGCAAGGAACACCGCGAGAATTGGATATGTCGCAGTTTGAGCACCATCTGTCTGTGTAGCTTAGGTTCATGGCGTAGGATGAGTTCAGGAGCGCTTGTCCAGAATGTTGGAGTACTTCGGATAAAGTCTTCGGATGCAATCCGGGCAGATATCATGGGTGAATTCGGCATGGGTGTGCTTCTCCAAATAACTCTCAACAGAGTTCCAGCTGTCCTGTTCATCCTTAATCTGTTTGCAGACAGCGCAGATGGGAAGCAGTCCACGCAAGGTTCGCACTTCGGACAGGGCCTTCTTCAATTGGCGCTCTGTCTGTTTCTGTTCGGTAACATCCGTATGTGCAATCAATGCGAGATCAGACAGCAGGGATGGGTCGGCCTGAATCAATGGGGTGAGTTCCAGGCGGAACCACCGCTGTTCGTTGTGGGCAGTTTGAACGGAGATGTCGTATGTATAACTGTCTTTAAAAGGTGCAGTGATACTTTTCAACTCCTGAACAATCTTCGCATTCTTTGCTTTTTCCTCGCGTAATGTCCACCCCTCTACAAGATGAAGGTAATGAGGTGGTACAGGTGCTGTTCTGGAGGGGCCTGATACGCTTGGTTTGGGAAGCGATTGCCCGAGTCCATGTTGCCAAGCGGTGTTGCAGCTTCGAATGATCCAGTTGTGGTCGACGATGATAAGCTGGTGTTGCATGGACTGGAACGATAATCTCTCCAGATCGGATATTAAGTATCTCATGAAATGAGCTCCTCCTTGGCAGAAATCTTATCTTAAATCATCTGGAATTTCCAAAATGTCTGCGACCTGGTTCCTGAACCGGGTTGCTTTGCGTGTGCCGTGAATGAGATTGGACAGACGATATGGCGGAATGCCATACTGTTCACAAAATGTCTTTTGGTCGACCTGGAGTTCGGTTAGTCGGCGTTTAATGGCCCATCCGAAAGGAGTCACAGGTTTCTTTTTGTTCAAAAGGGTTCACCCCTCGTTGGAATGTAGTGTTCAGCTGGTTATTCTTGGTGTAAAATATATAGATATGCGAGCTGTATGTTTTATTATATACGTATTTGCGTCATCTAACAATTAAAAAAGACGGAAATAAGTGTATTTTAATATGTTAAATGGCGTAAATACGTTAAATATACAAAATAATTGACATAAAAAACACGCCAGCAATGAGGTTGCGGCGTGTTTTTATATTTTACTGTGTGAGGAGGTGGGTTGTATGAAGAAAAAGGGGATGGGAATTAGGCTCTGTATGCGTGAAGCCCTGCTCCAAGCATGTGAAAGCTTGGGAACAACGTTTTCGTGGACATTGAGGTTGGTTGTACCAGTCCATCCGCAGCAGAGGCGCTGACGGTATGCCATTCATGCTCCAGGTCTGCGGCCAGGCGAACCAACAGGTCCTGGGTTGTATCGGTGTTAAGGGGAATCGCTTTGGAGGCTTCAGTTATGCAGGCACTCATGGCTGAATGCAGATAACCAAGGACCGCCTCCTCGACAGGGATTTCGAGGTGGTGGTTAATCCAGGCGTGAACGGTGGAGAGGCAGCCAACGGATTCATACTTAGCCAGGGTTTGTTCGAGAAGGCTAAAATCAATCCAGGGGTGGAGTGCACGAGCCAGCTTAATCAGTCGTTTGCCCATTGTGGAGGCATGTTCTCTGAGATTGACTGGGGTCCGCTGGACATGGACAAGCTTGTCGATGAGGGCTGTACGCCATGCGTCATTGTGATCTGCGGCGGTGTATATGCCTTTAATCGCCATACCTTCCAAACGAACGATGCTGGGGTGCAATTGACAGCGCATGAATGATTCGAGATCTTCAGCACTACGAATGGTACCTTCAGCGATATGGGCATCCATACCGAAGGAATGGGTGAACCCTCCGACCTGGATAGAGGAATCAAGCAATTTGACATAATCGAGCAGCTTATTCCCACGGTTCACAATCTTTCGCCTCCTACGTTCGTTAAATGTAATATTAAATAACATTGATACTCCATTTTGATTCGCTTTATGTTTGTAAATCCGAATTATATGATATATATATTCACATAAATATCCGCTTTTTGTCAATAGTTTCTCGGTTTTTTAAATATTAAATCTATTAAATGTTATTTTATATAACTTTATGAGTTATATTATGCTGAGAGGATGTGAAGGATGTTAATACAAATAAAGTAGAGTGATCCGACTAATCGGATATATAAACGAGATCAAATTTAATCATATGCACTTCGTAGGAGAAAATGACGAGATTATACGATTTATGGAAGGAAAAGCGCAGTTAAAATGATATTAATAAAAATGCTTTACTTTTAAACAAGAACCGGGTATAATCAATTCTGTTGCCGATAATTTACGACATGCGGTCGTGGTGGAATGGCAGACACGCTATCTTGAGGGGGTAGTGGGTGTATACCCGTGGAGGTTCGAGTCCTCTCGACCGCATCATAAGAACGATTAAGAAGAAGCTTCCCGTATGGGGAGCTTCTTTTTTTATGTTTTTTTACAATACAGATGGTTCTAGACAAAAAAAGGTCACCCGTTTCCCTGAATGCATGTCATTCTGTCTGCCGGGGGCGGATGGCCTTCACTTGTTATTTAAGCAATTCTTTGATGTCTGCTTCAATTTTATCAGGTGTTGTTTTGGGAGCATACCGTTTCAGAACACGTCCGTTCTGATCCACAAGGAATTTGGTGAAGTTCCATTTGATGGCTTTGGAGCCGAGTACGCCCGGTGCTTCTTTGGTAAGATGCTGGAATAGAGGGTGAGCGCTTGAACCATTCACATCGATTTTCTCGAACATCGGGAAGCTGACACCATAGTTCATCTGACAGAACTCGGCAATATCATCAGAAGAGCCTTTTTCCTGTGCAAACTGGTTGCTTGGAAAACCAAGAACTTCAAATGGGGAATCTTTAAACTTATCCTGAAGCTCCTGCAGACCTTTGAATTGAGGTGTGAGGCCGCATTGGCTTGCTGTATTCACGATAAGCAGTACTTTGTCACGATAGTTGGACATTTCAACTTCCTGACCACGAAGGGTGTTCACTTTGTAGTCGTAGACTGACATGAAAATCTCCTCCATTTCATATTCTTCTTTCTTCTATTATATTGATTGCAATTAAATATTGCAAAATTAATATTGTTTTTTTAACTCAATTTAAGCTTGGCGTGTATGATCTGTGACTGATTTGCTACCTGAATTTCGCTAAAGAGAGAATTAGAGAGCTTTGAAGAGATGGGTAGAGAATGGATGTGTTGTAAGCGCTATTATTGATGTGAAATGGCAAAAATCCGTCGATTCGGTGATCTGCGCAGACTTTACACCAATATGGCACGGGTGTATGATTCATATCGTAATTCCAATTCTAATTAAATTTTACATGAAAAACGAAACAAACGATAATATCGCTCTGATTAATGATACTAAAGGAACGATGTTTTAATCGCTGAGTTTCCATTCATTCATGGGTGGGAAACGGGGGAACCAACAGGATGAACTGTCCAGGACAGTAGGCATCCATGGGGTGAATTTTCCGGTGACAGCCGGAAATAGGGCGACTCTCGCGCCCGAATCCGTCAGCTAACCTCGTAAGCGTTAAAGGGAGAGGCAACAAGCCGTACGCTGGTTCATAGTGTCTTTTTGCTATGGATTATTGAAGAAGCGTCCGGGAGGCCTTGGTCCCCCACGCTTCTTTTTTGTTGTCTTTTCACGCCAAGGGAGGAACGAATGATGGATAAAGAGATGATCTTAGTGACTGCTCCAAATGAAGCAGGACGTAAATTTATCAAATTGCTGATGTACAAAAAAATGCCGTTTGCCGTTCTGACCAACAGTGCAGGGGAAGAGCGCAGGCTCCGGAGAATCGGTGTGGAGCATGTCATTCGCATGAACACGGCTGCAGCTCAGAAATGGTTTTTGCCACAAGACAGTGTCGGCAATGTTTTTATTTTTGAAAATAGCCTAAACCTGACCTGTCGATATTTGCAGATCTGCCGCTCTTGGACATCCAAGTCCCTGTGTGTCATTACGGAACAAAGCCACCCCAAAGGGATCTATCGGGGAATGGGAGCAGACCGTATTGTATATTCCTTGAATGGGGAAGTTGGGTTTCTGCTTAATGGCTAGTCGCTAGTACTATTCCTGTGATTGATCCAGTGTCAGCTGCCTGTTATAATTGAAATCATAAATAAACGGAAACTTGAGGAGACTCATGCATGTTGGTGGGTCTTCTTTTTTATGGTTTGGGAAATAGGGATATGGATTTCCTGTGGCTAACGAGGAGGAATAGGCGTGCCGGATGTACGTGGAATACAATGGTTGTTCTTTGATGTGGGGGATACGCTCGTGGACGAATGGGAGCCGGTAGATGATATTATCGGTCAGTTCGTTCGTGAAGCTTGTGCGCTTGGTTATCAGGTGGAGATGCAGACGGTGCGAGATATATTTGCCGCCTCCTACCGAAATTACGAGCAATGGCCGATGAAATTGGCTATTCGTACCCTTATCAGCGATGAGGGGCACCGGGAACAGATACAGGAGAAGCTGAAGTTCCGCAAAGAGCTTGAGCGCCCCTTCGCGTCAGCCGACGCTGTTCTCAAGACGTTGTCGCAACACTATAAGATTGGTATCATTGCCAATCAGAGTCCGGGGACGGAAAATCGGCTGGATAGCTACGGCTTGCGCAAGTATGTAGATGTGCTAGCCTGTTCGGCTGAAGAAGGAGTGTCCAAGCCTGATCCTGAATTGTATGCTGTAGCGTTGAAACAGGCGGGATGTAAACCTGAGGAAGCGGTCATGATCGGCGACAGGATTGATAATGATATTATTCCGGCTAAGAAGCTGGGCATGCATACGATCCGGATTTTGCAGGGTTATGGCAGGTTCCAGCCGGAGCTTGCGGATGCAGAGCGTCCAGACTGGACTGTTGAATCACTGGAGGAACTTCTTCCATTGTTAATGGTAACTCAAAATTCAGACAACTAAATAAGAGCAAGCAGTATTTAAGATCTAATCGGTATGGATTAGGCTGCTGCTCAAACATATAAAAGGCTGATCGTCTCAAGGTATACGTTACTTGAGTTGATCAGCCTTTTTGAGTTAGACAAAATACCGCGTAATTCCATTTAACCTAAAACAACAGAATGGTCTGGATAATCAGATACACATTCAGGACAACGATAACTCCAGCAATGATCCAGGAGATGACTTTGAGCCACAGCTTGTTGGCAAAGGCCCCCATGCTTTTTTTGTCACTCGTAAACATCACCAGTGGAATGACGGCAAAGGGTAGCTGTAGCGACAGCACAACCTGGCTCAGAATCAGCAGTTCCTCTGTTCCGTGCTCTCCGGCAATGGCTGTTACGATGACGGCCGGAATGATTGCAATCAGACGTGTAACCAGTCGACGAAGCCACGCTGGGATACGAATGTTCAGAAAGCCTTCCATTACAATCTGTCCGGACAACGTGCCGGTGAGTGTTGAGTTCTGGCCGGAAGCCAGCAAGGCTACACCGAACAGGATGCTGGCGATGGTAGTACCCAGCAGAGGTGTCAGCAGATGGTATGCATCTGTAATTTCCGCGACCTGGGTCATACCTGCACTATGGAACACGGCAGCAGACACAATCAGGATGGCTGCATTGATGAACAGAGCTAGCGTTAAAGCGATGGTTGAATCCATGGTGGAATACAGAATCGCTTCTTTTTTCCCTTTTGGCGTTTGTTCAATCTGACGGGTCTGCACAATGGAAGAATGCAGATACAGATTATGGGGCATAACGGTTGCACCGATAATCCCGATGGCGATGTAGAGCATAGCTGGATTTTGCAAAATCTCGACATTCGGTACGAAACCATGCATGACGCCACCCATATCAGGTTTGGCGAGAAACAGGTCAATCCCGAAGCAGAGGGCAATGGTAGCCATCAGCACGATAACGAGCGATTCCAATGCGCGAAAGCCTTTATTTTGCAGTAAAAGAATGACCAGTACATCGACAGCGGTAATAATGACGCCGTATAACATGGGAATGTTGAACAACAGCTTGAGCGCAATGGCTGAACCAATAACCTCGGCAAGGTCGGTGGCTGCAATCGCAAGCTCACACAAAATCCATAACACTATTACAACAGGCATGCTGAACCGTTCGCGGCAGGCTTGCGCCAAATCCCGTCCTGTGACAATCCCGAGCTTGCCAGCGAGAGACTGCAATACAACAGCCATCAGGTTCGAAATCAGAATAACGGACAATAACGTATAACCGAATTGTGAACCACCCGCAATATCAGTTGCCCAGTTCCCGGGATCCATATATCCAACGGCAACGAGGTAACCTGGTCCAACAAAAGCTAGGAACTTTTTCCACCAAGCAGCGTTCTGAGGCACCTTCATGGAGCTGTGGGCTTCCCCGAGAGATGGGGCCATGCCCGCAGCCAATGGCTCATTTGAAGGAGCATTGAACGGATTCTTTTTACTCATAATATAATCACCCGACTTTGAAGTATTGATATTCTATATGAAGAGGAACGGTGTCATTCCTTTGATTAAATTTGAACTTTAAAACCAAAATCAAAAGCGTAATTAAACTACTTTTGATATGTCTAAACGTTTATGTCGATACTTACATTGTACTCCTTCAATTATTTTTGTCTAGTGCAACTTTTGTGTATGAGGACAAAATTTACCGGAGAGTGAATTGTGCCTTAGTATATTACCCAACCCTGGATAAATTACCTGTATTCATCCCCAATGCATGAAAAAGATAAAGATGTAAAAGCTGAATAAGGACCAACAACGTTTCAAAATGAGCCAGAAGTTTAAATTGAATTGTAGGCAACAAAAAACTTAAAGGTGAAGGAGAGATTCTTAATGGAAGCTTTATATACAGCAACAGCGACAGTCAAAGGTGGACGTACAGGTTCGGTGGCTTCATCGGATGGAGTGCTCAAGCATGATCTGAAAATGCCAAAAGAACTTGGAGGCTCCGGTGGTGAAGGAACTAATCCTGAGCAGCTCTTTGCAGCGGGATACGGTGCATGTTATGAAAGTGCTCTTGCCAATGTGGCACGTAAAGCGGGCGTGAAATTGGAGAATGTGGTGGTCACAAGTAATGTATCCATCGGCAAAGATCCGGCGGATGATGGTTTCCAACTGTCAGTACGTTTGGATGTGAGCATGCCTGGCGTGGATCACACTCAAGCAGAGGATCTAGCTCGCAAGGCACATGATTTCTGTCCTTACTCCAAAGCAACACGCGGCAATATTGATGTGGTACTTAATGTAGTTTAAGACCTGACTCTAAGGAGTGAAGGGAACATATGGAGCAGGGTATCTTTGGATACCTAATGTTCGAGTACAAGACCCTGCTGGCCTTCGGCAGGGTTTTGTATTTTATAATAGAGTTACGATGCAGGAGATTGCGGGTTGAACAGCGTACTATTTTACATAATCTACTCTTGCTTGAAGTCATACATTCGAATAAGGGGGAACGACAATGAGTATTGAAGAGATGATAGAACGACGATTTGTATGTACCAAATGCAGGGGTACGGATTGTAATATTAAGGAAGTATCCATGTCAGGAGCGGGACTTAGCAAAATGTTTGATATTCAGCATAATCATTATCTCTTCGTCGCCTGTTCTTCCTGTGGATATGTTGAAGTATTCGATCCGGATGTGTTGAAAGGGAAAAAACAGGGTCAGGTGGGCACCATTCTTGATATTCTATTTGGCGGGTAAATGTGCATTGAGTTGACATCGAACTAAAATTTCTTTAATATGATTTAGTACTAAGAAGTGTCAATGCATGAACCAAATTTGAATTAACAGGTGATATCCATGTCTTATAGACCGCGTATTGCAAATTTAGAATTAGCTAGTGGCAACAAGGAAGACGGATTGTATGAATTTAAAATGAAATTGGTAGACGGTACACAATGCCGTGTATTCTACTCCCATTCCCCGGAATGGAAGCTGACCAATATCAGCCGTCTACAGAAAACGCCTTGTCCGGTATGTCGCAAAGATTTCATTTGCAAATGCATGGACCAGTGGGCTGGTGACCTGCATCAACAGATGATCGACGACCAATGGATGGAAAAGGCAATTGCTGAGTAATTGCCGAAACAGATACGAGCGTGGGCATAGAGCCTGCGCTCTTTTTCTATTTTCCGTTACACTTAAATAAAATGTTGAGAAAGCGACCGGGATGACTCAAAACGGGTAAGTTATGCTAATAGCACATATGAGGAGGCCACGATTATGACAGCAAACCAAACGGATCAGCATCAGGGACACCCGATTGTGCTTGTGGACGGAGTCTGTCATTTCTGCCAAGGATTAACGAAGTGGATTATCAAGCGTGACCCTGAGGGGAAGTATCATTTTGCATCACTCCAATCGGATGTAGCGAAAAAATTGCTGGAGAATGGCAATCTGTCCACGGACAGCATGGACACTTTTGTACTCATTGAGGATGGAAAGTATTATACACGTTCAACCGCAGCGCTGCGTCTGGCCAAAGGTTTGAAATTCCCTTATCCATTATTGTACGTGTTGATTATTGTACCGAAATTTATTCGAAATGCCATATATAACATGGTAGCTCGCAACCGATATCGCTGGTTCGGTAAAGATGAAGCGTGTATGCTGCCTACACCCGAAATCAAGGATCGATTCCTTTAAAAGGCTAAGTGTGACAGATTGTATCGATGCCGATTGATTAATAACGGAAATAATTGGGTAATGAGTACGGATCAATTCTATTTTGGGAGGCAAATAACTTGAAGAAGTGGACTACATTAATTATTGGGGCATTATTAGCAGTAAGCATGACAGCTTGCGGAAGCGATGCAGATAACAGTACAGCAACGCCGCCAGCTGGAAACGAAACGTCTAACGAGGGCAATACAACTGCGGAGCAGGAGACAAAGATTCCTACATTGGACGAGTTAATTGAGAAAACGAATGCAGCGACTAAAGATATGAAAAGCTTCACTACGGAAGCCAATATCGATCAAAATTTGAAACTGGTGGCTGGTGAGCAGTCCCAGGATCAACAGGTGAAAACATCACTGAAGATGGATATCATCAAAGATCCGATGATGATCTATCAGGAGATGAAAATGGAAATGTCCGGACAGGAAGCGCAGAATGTGAAGCAGTACATCACTTCGGATAAGATTTATTCGCAGGTGGGGGACCAGTGGGTCAAAATTCCTGACGAGCAAACGAAACCACTGATTGAGCAGATGCAGGCAAGTATGAATCCGGAAGGTGAACTGGAGCAATTCAAAAAGATTGCCGAAGACACCAAAATAACGGAAGAAGGCGACAACTACGTCATTAACGCTGACGTATCCGGTGATAACGTGAAGGAACTGGCCAAAGCGGTTATGGAGCAAAACGGATCGGATGCCCAAACTCAAGCGATGCTTGATCAAATGAATATTACCAGCATGAAAATGAAATATATGATCAACAAAGAAACCTACCTGCCTGCAAGTACGGATGTTAACATGGTCATGGATATGGAGCAGGAAGGACAGAAAATCTCCATGGAAATGAAAATGACCAGCACGTTCTCTAACCATAATGGCGTGAAAGAGATCAAGATCCCGCAAGAAGCATTGGATAGTGCTAAATAATAAGCGCAAGGATAAGCGGGTGTGATTCTCTCTGATGAGAAGTTAACCTGGTAAAGTTGCTTATGATGTGGATCTTCTGGAGAAGGCACTTCTGATATGAATGTGTGTGAACCAACAGGTTCGCTGAATTCAATCAGGGGTGTTTTTCTTTTTTTTTGTATGCGTTGTGGTCAGAGTCCAAGGTGTTATAGTATAGTCGTGTAAGCGATTAAATTTAGAGTTGATGGGAAGTTGAAGGAAGGCTATTTCAGGCAGGAGGTCAAAAGAAATGATTGAATATGCACATATACACCATGTGAGTTTGGCTGTACGTGATTTGGAAGTTGCGAAGGAATTCTATTCCGGTTTGCTTCGTATGCAGGAGATTGAACGTCCGTCTTTCAACTCCACAGGCACCTGGTATGCCCTTGGTAGTCAACAGCTTCATCTGTTACAGCACCCGCAGGGACATACGCTTCGTGAGGCAGGGATCGATACAACAGATGGACATTTTGCGATCTGGGTGAAGAGTTACAAGGAGACTTTGGCCTGGCTGGAACAGCAGGGAATTGAGTATGAGGCAAGACCAGATAGTGTTGCCGGGTTTGCACAGATTTTTGTACTTGACCCGGATCGTAACATCATTGAGTTTGATGCCCCTTATCATTCTTGAGTGATTTGCGTTTGAATAAATCCCTTGCTCCCCCAGAAATTGTATGCTATATTATCCATACATTCATAGCACGTGACGGAAGCACCGTCCATACACTGCATATTCTTGCGGTTATTGGACGGTGCTTTTTTGTGCTTTTTTTGCAGGGAGGGAAGAAGAATTGATTGTTCTTAAGGCAGTACTGGCTTCCAAAGACAAAGAGTATATCAGCGCCTGGCTTGATTTTGTACAAGGGAGTCCTTCCGGCTCTGGTATACGATTTACCGCCTTTTCACAATGGGAACCGTTCAGGGATCACATGAATGAACAGGAAGGCAGGGAACTGCCGGATCTAGTGATTGCGGAACCGGAGTTTCTGAACAATTGGCTGGGTAACGGTGGAGAAACCTCGGGTATTCCATGGCTGATGCTTAGTGAAGGATTGGAAGAAGTGGATGAGGAAAAACGGCTGATGAAGTATCAACCTTTGCCTACACTGATGGACACTGTTCTCAATGCTTGTCGGCAGCCGCGCCGTAAGAAGGCCCATCGTCCAGGACAGGAGACGCTTTCTATTGGAGTTGTATCAGCTTCCGGCGGGAGTGGCAAAACTGCCGTGGCGATGCATATGGCGAAGCAACTGGGGCTTGCAGGATATGCTGTTCTGTATCTCAATCTGGAGACGTTAGATAGCTCGATGCCGTTTCTGGAGAAAGGTCTGTCTAGAAGTGGGCAGCGTATACCTGACGCAGAAACAGGACTGTCACGTCTGCTTTACGATTTGAAGGTGGGCAGGAAGGAATCAGGCAAACAGGGACAAGTGCAGTCTTCCTCCAAAGGGGTTGACGGATATGTGCTTCGTCACGAAGCGTTGAAGTCGGATGTATTCTGGCCGTTATCGAATCGAAAGGAACTGCTGCAAATGTCCCGTGAAGATACGAAGAGCCTGATCCGTTATTTGGCTGACTGCGGGCAATATGATGTGCTCATTCTGGATGGGGACTCAGGTTGGGATGGACGAAGTGATGGGATTTTCGATGCAGCCGATGCATTCGTGTGGCTGGTTGAGGATGACATCTCTTCTATGCACCGCTGGGGTCAATGGATGCAGCATATGGAGCGTACGTGGCCGGATCTGCATGAAAGTGTACTGGATCGTGCCCGTTTCATTGTGAACAAGTATCGGGACAACGTCATCAATGCCTTGCCAAGACCTGATCTGCATCTGGATGCTGTGCTGCCGTATATCCCTTCCTGGAAGCAGCTGAGTCAGGAGGAAGTGATGCTCAGCTCACCGATATTTCAACGTGAAGTGAAGAGGCTATGCGCCATGATCGTACAGGATGGGGAAGAAGAACTGAAGCAGACAGGACGAATCCAAAAGGGTGATGGTTGGTCGCTATGATGGATTCATCCAAGATGATACTGGACCGTGAAGAGCAGTTTCAGATCATGCGTCGCGAGGTCAGGGCTGGCCTCGATTTAACGTCGTCTGCGGGAGACGAAGAACTCTGGCAGGGAATTGAGCGTAAAGTGCTCTCTGATCCGAAACTGGATGATCTGACCTCCGGGGAGCGTCATACGCTTGTGCAACGGTTATTTGACTCCTTTCGAGGGCTGGATATTCTGCAACCATTGGTTGATCATCCCGAAATTACGGAGATTATGATCAACAGCCACCGGGAGATTTTCGTTGAGCAGGAAGGTGAAGTCAGACAGATCACGCTGGAGTTCGAGTCTAGGGAACGATTGGAAGATATTATCCAGATGATTGTATCCGGGGTGAACCGGATTGTGAACGAGTCTTCTCCAATCGTGGATGCCAGGTTGAAAGACGGCTCGCGGGTCAATATCGTGCTGCCTCCGATTGCGTTGAAGGGTCCCACCATGACGATTCGGAAATTCCCGAGTGAACCGATGAAGATGTCCGATCTGATTGGTAAAGGTGCCCTGCATGAGGAAGCGGCAGAATTGCTGCAGCAGTTGGTACGCAGCAAATACAATATTTTTATTGGCGGCGGAACGGGGTCAGGGAAAACCACTTTCCTAAATGCATTATCTCAGTTTATCCCTGCGGATGAACGGATTATCACGATTGAGGACTCTGCTGAATTGCAGATTGTCACGGTACCCAATCTGGTATCGCTAGAGACGCGTAATGCCAATACCGAGGGCAAGGGGCAAATATCTATTCGTGACCTGATCAAGTCATCCTTGCGGATGCGTCCAAATCGAATTGTCATTGGTGAGGTGCGGGGAGCAGAAGCGCTGGATATGTTGCAGGCCATGAACACTGGACATGATGGAAGCTTGTCTACCGGACACGCAAACACGATCTCCGATATGATCAGCAGATTGGAAACCATGGTGCTCAGCGGAGCGGATCTTCCCATTGCGGTTGTCCGGCAGCAGATCAGCTCGGCCATTGATATCTTTGTACATTTATCCCGGCTGCGCGACCGTTCACGTCGGGTGACCGAGATTAGCGAAGTGATTGGCATGCATGACGGAGAAGTGCTGCTCAATCCACTGTTTCGTTTCCAGGAAATCGAAGAAAAAGAAGGCAAGATTATTGGCGGACTCGTGCGAGTTGGAACGCTGAGACAAGTGGATAAAATTCAGATGGCTGGGCTAGGGGAATGGTTGAACGAGTACATAGAACGCAATAGTGATGAGTTAGATAAATCGGATAACAACGTTAATTAGATGATTTTATTGGTAGGTGATGAAGTTGGGTGAGGCCAGGCAGGCGTTAACGGACTACACCGTATATGTGCTATCCCGGAGACAGCGGATTGTCTGCATGCTGATTAGTGGTTTGTTGTTCTTTGGTGTCGGTATTCTGTTCTATCATCACTGGTTGGCCGGATTGATATTGGCTGCGGGTTGTATATGGGTACCAAAACACTGGACAAAAGTACTGCTGGAACGAAGAAGAATGACTCTCAGTTTACATTTTAAGCAGGCATTATATGCGTTGTCCTCCGCGCTGGCTGCGGGAAAATCGGTAGAGAATGGATTTAAGGAATCAGTAGAGGATCTGCGCATGCTGAATCCTGAGGCGGATACAGATCTCATTCGTGAATTCACCATTTTGAGGACGCGGATGGAGTATGGCCAGCCCATTGAAGAGGCGCTGCAAGACTTCTCGGATCGGGCCAAAATTGAGGATATCACAAACTTTGCCGATGTGTTCATCACTTGTAAGCGAACGGGTGGAGATCTGGTCGAAGTGGTGAGGCGAACCTCTGCGGTCATTGGTGAGAAGCTGGATATTCAGCAGGACATCATGGTAGCAGTGGCACAGAAGAAGTTTGAATCCAAAGTGATGTTTGCCGCTCCATTTATTTTTCTAATTTTTCTGAACTTTACGGCAAAGGATTTTATGGAGCCGTTATACAGCGGGATGGGATATATGATCTCCAGCGGGGCATTGGCGTTACTTGCCTGCTGTTATTTGTGGATTACACGCATTATGGATATCAAAGTATAAGGAGCTGACACGATGCTGCTTCCCGTTATTTTCGGAGGGGTGCTCGGAGCAGGGTGGCTGGTGCTGGATCGAACCCGAGGGCAGACCTACCGACATTTGCGCAAACTGGATATGGAAGGATTACGTCTGAAGAAGCTGCATGGACCCTTTTTGTATTTACTGGACAAGTTCGAGGTGGGCCGTAGGTTGCCTGTGCTCATGTTCCGCATGCAGCATGCCATTCAGAAAATGTATGGCATACAGCACAGTGGAGAGAAAACGATGCTCTACTGTGCTGAAATGCTGACTTACTCATGGCTGATGTTGCTCGTAGGCTGCCTTTTGTCGCTCGTTGGGGACATGGGGCTTGGCGGTATGGTAGGTGGATTGGCACTGGGTGTTGCACTGCCCTTCGCCCTTTACAAAGACCTTAACACCAAAGTACAGCGAAGAGATCAGGATATACTCATGGAGCTGCCGGAGTTATTGAACCGAATTGTCTTGCTGGTTGGTGCGGGAGAAACGGTACAGCGTGCCATTGTTCACTGTGTAGCCAGTCAGAGAGAACGGGATCACCCCCTCTATAATGAGCTACGAAAGACAGTGGACGACTGGAACAACGGTTACTCGTTTCAACAATCCTTTGAACAGTTCAGTCGCCGCTGTGGTGTGCAGGAAGTTACGATATTTACAACAACAATGCTGCTGAATTTCCGGCGAGGGGGAGGTGACTTTGTATTGGCCCTGCGGGATCTGTCCCATGTGTTGTGGGAGAAACGTAAGGCCGTTAGTCGGGCTAAGGGAGAACAAGCTTCTTCCAAACTGGTGTTTCCGATGGTACTGATCTTTTTTTCGATTGTGGTGATGATCGGAGCACCTGCTTTTATGATGATGAATATGTAGGAGGAATTGGGATGCTGGAATTGATGAAAAACAAAGTAACTGGATTTTGGAAGGAAGAGGACGGACTCGGTACGCTGGAGCTCATTCTGATCATCGGCGTTATTATCATTATTGCTTTGATTTTTAAAGACCAAATTAAGACGTTGGTAACCAGGTTGCTTGGTCAAGTTAGCGACAAAAGTAATGAGTTCTTCGAATAACAAATTCAAAAAGGAAGAAGGGAGCTTCACCATTGAAGCCTCCCTGGTCTTCCCTATTGTGTTGTTTATTCTCGTCTTGATCCTCTTTTTCTCCATGTACATGTATCAGAAGACATTTCTGAACCAGCATGCGTATGCAGCTTCTGAACGTGCCGCCTACAGCTGGGACAACAGCCACAAGCAGGCGATGACGGGTGAAGTTGTGGCTGGTCAACATGACAACCTGTACTGGAGACTGACCGATGATCGATTGCTTGGAGCACTTTTTGGTTGGGCGGGAGCGGACAATGAGGTTATTGTGTCTGTACCCGCAGGGGAAGGCGGAAGTCTATCGGAAAAGAAACTGTCCCAAGCCGCACAAGGCATGCCTTCTGGCATGAAAGGGACAATTGAATACCAGAACTCGCTGATCCAACGAAAAGTTACAACCAAGCTGGAGCAGGTGATTTCTTTACCGCTGCCTTCTTTTTTGTTTGATTCAGGTAACAGTGTATTAACACAAGGGCCATCTGCAGTTGTAGAGCCTACTGAATTCATCCGAACGGTGGATCTGGTCCGTTATTATGCGGCTAAGTTTAAAGGTAAAGGCGGAGCCGCAGCCAGTACTGCCGCTGAAGCAGGACAGGTTGTACAGCATTTTGGCAAAACCAAAAAATGAGGAAAGGAGGAGGAAGCACTGATCAGAAAAAAAGACGGTGAATCAGGAGCCGTAACCGTGTTCTTAATCTTGATTTTGGCTGGAATCTTTATGTTTGTTTCCATTTTCATTGATTATGCACGTATTGCTGCCTTCAAAGTACAGGCAGAACGAATGACACATGCGGCAATGAGATCTGTGATGTCAGCCTATGATACTTCCTTGCGGGAGTATGGTCTATTTGGATACGGTGACAGCAGTGGTGAGGCCATCATGGCCAAGGTGCTGAATGATAGTGTGAAGCCCTCGGCTGTGAAAGATGGCTTTCCAATTCTGGATATCCAATGGGATACGACTTCACTAAGCATGGAGCGTGAACTGGGCAGATACGATATTTTTAATCGCCAGATTCAGGAGGATATGAAATATCGTGCGCCGGTTGATTTTACCCTGGAAGTGGTCAATCGTTTTAAGCCGATGTCGGAAGAGATGAAAGAAGCTGCTCATACTGTGGATCTGCTCAAAAAATTGCAAAAACTGTATGACAAACGTGAGGAATTGCTGGACGAAGCAATCGCCAATCAGACGGAATCTGCCGATAAGCTGAAGGGTTTGCCCGCACTGATCATGAATCCGCCTTCCTCTGCTATTTACGATGAGATGTTAAGAGAGACGCCAGAGACAGCTGCCGAAGTAGCGGCGCGTTATGCGGATTATCTAAATAAAAAACAAATGGATGAGGGACTGCCATTCAACCAGCAACAGTACATTCTAGAGCTGGCTCGTTATCGAACAGGCGTAGGGAATGTGGCGACAGGCATAAGCATGATCATACAACCAGCATTGCAGGCTCACCAGACAAAATTGGAGGAAGCCCAAGCCAAGATTGAAGAAGCTCGCAAGATCAATGAGGAAATGAAGCGGGTAATCGCTGAGGGGGAGAACCGTTCACAGAATGCCAGTTACGAAAAAGTAGGCAACTCAACGCTGCCTGGGACGAGCCCTCCGTCTACCGGATCGGGAAGTGAAGCCAAGAGTACACGCTCCCTTGCTTCGGAACTTGTAAGAGCTGACACACTGTTTGATCAGTTAAATGCACGTGTACGCTCACAAAATTCGGATTTTACTAATGTCAGCAATGAAAGTATGGAGCTTAATACGCAGCTTCGCACTGTTACGGTAATGAGTGGTGTTTCCATTAAACCAGTGGTTAGACAGGCTAGTCAGGTCACGGAACGATACATGGACACTTACGTGAGAAGTGGACCCTCCAATGTCATTCTTCAAAGCAAACAGCTGTTGGAGAGCGGTCGCGGATCTGATGCCCAGCGCAAAGCGAATGACAAGGAATCCAAAGGGAAGCTGAAGGATGTTAAACGTATATTATCACAAATTGAAAAGGGAAGCTCCGGCTCAATGGAAGCCTTCAAGCAACTGGAAGAGTACTACAACACCAACATCGCTTTTAACCAAGCGAGCCGTGAGGAAGCCAAAAAGGCAGAGATTGCTGGCGATCCGTATGACTCCGGTGGTGACGCCATGAACGGAATGGACAGTTTGTTCGGCGGGATGTCCAATTTGCTGGATAGCCTTGGCGATGAATTGTTCCAGAATGAGTATGCACTGGCGTATTTCAACTCAATGGATTTTGGACAGTTGTTGGGCTGGACTGAAGGTAGTGGAGATGCCGGTGAAGTGTTCAAACTGGAAAATCAGGAACTGGAGTACATCGTCTATGGTTTTCATAATCCTTCTGGGAACATTGCCGCTGCATATGCGGAGATCTTTGGCATGCGTCTGGCGATTCGAACTGCAGAAGGATTAATTGAGAATAGCAAGCTTGGAAATCCACTACTTGTATTATCTGCTGCAATTTTATACGGAATTACAAACGCTATAGCAGATATGGTGAAACTGGCCAAAGACGGTAGTGTAGAATTGTCCAAATATATCAAAGTCAAGCTTACATACAGAGACCATCTCCGTTTGTTCCTATTAATGCATAGCAACAATGAACGCAAAATGTCCAGAATGTTGGCTTTGATCCGATTGAATACCGGCGTGAATCCAGATGAGAAGCAGACATACGCTTCGGGAAACATGCGCAGTAGTATCAAATTATGGTTCTTACCGGGAGTCACAAGAAGTATAGGTGCTGTCATGGGTAGTGCAGACCAGGTAGAAGATGGGCGATTTTTCATTGATCGGAAGGCCGATTATTCCTATTGAATAATCCGGGTCGTTTCGGTGGAGGGATTATGGATAAGCAGCATCAGCAGGAAAAAGTTTTGGCATCTTTGCACAATCGACTAACACGAATACACAGACTGGAAAGATTGAAATCTCTGACTAAGCAGATACGTTCTATCCAGAAGGTGCATTCTCCAAAAAGGGAACAGGGCAGCATCGTTTTGGAAGCCTCACTGGTTTTGCCTGTATTCCTGTTCTTTGTCATGTTCCTCATTTACATCGTACAGATGACGTTAGTATCAACAGCGTTGCAGAGCACTGCAGGAGAAGCAGTAAAGCAGTTATCCACGAAAATATATCCGGTCTCCCTTGTATTCACGCCCTCTGATTCCGCAGGTAGTGGAGGCTCAGAGGGTGGATGGAAAATACCGGAGCTGTCACTGACGGAATGGGCCGAAGAGTATGCCTCTTCGCTACCAGAGCCGCTAAGCGATTGGGTCCGTGCTGCCGCTGCCAGAGGTGAACAACCATTACAGGAGATCAAGACATCCGTTCTTGAGACAGTACTTGATCCGACTGTTAAACCGCTGCTTCAGCCTTTTATTAATACTTCTGTACTGGATGTAGAACGTGTGCATGTTAACGGTATTTCCATACCTGATCTCAAAAATAAAACGAACCCTTACTTTCGGCTTGAATTGAGCTATGAATTGCCTGTTAAGGTCCCCTTTCTAGGGAAATCTTTACGCATTCAAGCAGCTGCGGCAGAACGGGTATGGATCGGAGATACCGGAGAAGGCTCCAATAGTAGTGGGGGAGACGCGGATTCTGCAGGAACAGTAACCGTGTTATCCAAGCCGGAGCCAGCATACATAGGCAATAATGCAACAATTAAGGTCAAAGTGGAGCCTGGAGCTACAGCGAACTTAACGATATTTTACAAGTCCGGTGAAAGTTCAGCCAAACATATAGGATGGGCGACTGCCGATGAAAATGGTGTGATTGAGTGGAACTGGTTTGTTGGTACACGTACAACGGAAGGCACATGGACATTTGTTGTAGAGACTGCGGATGGTGCCAAGACGGTGACCGAGTTTAATGTGGCTTCCAGAAAATAAGGAAGGAGATGATGGAGGTGGAGTGGTTTTACCTGGCCTGTGGTCTATATGTGATTGTAGCTTTTATTACAGATGTTCGTTCAATGAAAATTCCAAATCGTTTAACTTTACCAGTGACTATCGCGGGAGTACTAGCCCATATCATCTGGGGAGGATGGGAGGGGTTTTTGTTCTCAGCAGCCGGATTCGCGATCGGGTTCGGTGTCTTATTTCTAATGTATCTAATCGGGGCAGTTGGTGCGGGAGATGTGAAATTGTTTGGAGGAATTGGGGCTTGGACGGGGCTGGCCTTTGGCGTTCACGTTATTATTTACTCCGTTTTGTACGCAGGGGCAATTGGAATAGTCATTCTCTTGTTCCGCAGGGATTCAGCGAAGCGGATTCGTGGCATGGCAGGAAATCTTGCCGGTTTCTTCATGCTCGGTTCGCTCAAACTGGTTAATCAGGAAAAGACATTGAAGTTTCCTTTTATGCTGGCCGTATTGCCGGGATTCATTAGCGCCTATATCTACATGACTTAACTAAGCAACGGAAAGAGAGGATTGGCATGTATGGATTAACGAGAGATTTCATTCGAAACGGCGGATCGTTTATGGTTTTGGAGAAAGTGGAAGGGCTGCGAATGGACGAACTGAGCCGTGTGCAGATGGGCATGTTGTCTTCCAATCAAATCCCCCGACTTCTTCCCGTTCATATTCGAGAGGTAGATCGAAATGTAACGTTACAATATGATATTTCAGGATATAAGATGTTAACTCAGATGTTGAAGTCAGGAAAAATCAAGCTGCGTGTGTTATATGGTCTATTGTTTCAGCTGGCAGATACGTTTACGGAATGTAGACAATATATGTTGGATTCACGTAAATTACAGATTCAGGAAGAGTACATATTTATCAATGGTTCACTTGAACTGGGAGAACTTGGTTTGGTATACATTCCGATTGTCGATGCAGTTGAGGTCGATCCGACGCCTCAGCAATTCCGCGAACTGGTTATTAGGCTAATGGCCCATGTTCAGGAACTTCAGGGCGAAGGGATTCAGCGTGTCCTCCAGCTATGTGACAGTGAACAATGGGATATCAGACAACTGCGTGAACTTTTGCTTGAATTATATGCAGATGAGCAGAGCGGTTCAGGCCAGGCATCGTTTATGTCTTCACGTGGGTCATCCGGCACAACTGACAGTCAATTTGGAATGCCACTTTCTGCAGTTCCAGAGCAGGGAAATGATCCATTTTCCAATAGAAGTGGGCAAGATCAGTATCGTCAGTTGGATCGAAATGGCGAAGCTGAGCAGCAGTTGAAATCAAATCATCAACCGAGGGTATCTACTTCGGAGGAAGACAAACCGTTTAACAAACCCTTTTCAGGATTTTCCGGCAGACGTCCACCGATAGAGTCCTCATTGCAATCGAAAGGTGTTAAGACGAATCCGTCAGAGCGCCAAACGTTTGATTCAATACAGGACGATGATATGGAAAAGGACGAGAAGCAGGAATCTTCCAAAACGACCTATATCATTCTGGGCTGTATGATTGCCATGGCGCTGGTATGGAGATTCATCTATATGGAACAACCAGGGCAGACACAAATGATTCTATCTGCAGCATTAAGTGCTGGGTTGCTTGGGATCGCGGGTTGGGCATGGGTGACCAAAGGAAAATTCGAACATTCGAAATCCAATTTGCTACGCAAAAAGATGCCGAATGAAGAATATACAGATGGCGAATTACAAGAGGGCTCTACCAATAAGAGATCTGCTTTTTTTGGATTGGGAAGAGGCAAAGATAAGCAAAAAGAAAGCGAAGAAGAGATGTTTCAGGAGAGCTGGCGTTGGAATGCATCTGAAATGTCGCCAGAAGGTACCGCGTATGCACAAGGTTACACGAGTCAACATAGCTCTGGTGATATGCAAAGTGCTCAATCAGAACGGGGAAATTCTTTTGAATCCAGGTCATCTGTAGCAGGAAATTCTCGCTTTCAAAATCTACATATACCATCCGAAGTATCTGATGAACCTTTCGTTCAGCATAATGTCGAAGCCGTGGCTGCAACATCGGAACTCGTCCGTCATCATGCGGCGGCTGATGCAACTGTAAATTTGCAGAGTGTTACTGGCGGAAGCATTACAGGCGCAGGTCCAGTGGTACCTTCCTTTTATCTTGAACGCAGATCAGCAACAGGGGACAAAAATGAACGGATGGATATCCGTGGAGCATCGTTTGTTATTGGCCGATCTGCGGACATGGTCCAGTGGGTAGATTCAGCAACCGGTGTGTCCCGTGCTCATGTGGAATTGAGCCGGAACAAATCGGGCTATGTCATTAAGGATTTGGGTTCTGTGAATGGAACCATTCTCAAAGGCGATGTTCTTGCTCCATACAAAGAATATCCACTGGAAGATGGAGATACCTTTGCGTTGGCTGAGTCTGTTTACACGTATCGATCAGTCGGATAGACCCCGGTGTTTTAGATCTTCCAATGCATCGATTAATGTAGGGAAGGTGAACTGAAATCCGTGATCCAACGCTTTTTGCGGGATAACCCGCTGTCCCTGAAGCAGCACGACAGAGAGTTCACCGACCAGTGTTTTGATCAGAATTCCGGGTACGGGGAACCAGTGCGGACGATGATACACTTTGCCTACCGTACGTCCGAATTCATCGTTGGTAACTGGGGTGGGCGAAGAGGCGTTCACTGGACCGGAGATTTCTTTATTTTGGATCGTGAAATCAATCAAACGCACAATATCCATAATATGAATCCAACTGGTCCACTGTTTGCCACTTCCCACCCTGCCCCCAACACCAAGCATATAAGGCAGTTTCATTAATGGAAAAGCACCTTTTTTATGACCAAGCACGAGGCTAACGCGGATTTTCACGAGTCTCACATGTTTGATGGAATCAGCAGCAACTTCCCATTGTTGAGAAACGCGGGATGGGAAATTCACCGATTTTTGAGGACTGTTCTCATCAAATGTTTCTGTAGGAGAGGTGCCATAGATTGCCATGGCAGATGCCTGTACGACCACCTCCGGTTTGTGTTCCAGTGAATCTATCAATTTGGCTACGCGTGCTACAGTAGTCACTCTTGATTCAACAATCTCCAGTTTCGCTTTGGTTGTCCAACGTTGATTCAACGTTTCTCCGGCGAGATTCACCAAGGCATCCATTCCCTCCAGCAAATGAGGCTGTTCCTCTACCTGTTCCCATGAGATATAAGTAAGGTTTTGGCTGGGATTATGTAAATTCGGCAGTTTGCGTGTAATAACTTTCACATGATGGCCTGCCTGAAGCCAGTAATCAACGATTGCTCCTCCGACAAAACCGGTACCTCCGCAAATCGCAATCTTCATCTTGGCGACCCCCTTGTTATGTTGACTGTACTGACATGTATTATCGAATCGACAAACAGCCCCGACGGTAAGCACTGCCTTGCTGGGAATGACTTACCTGACGGAGCATGTTTGCACATATGTAAGCCAAATACATGTTCGGCTGAATTCAATTTTCTATTTATTCATCAAATGTTTATATGGCGAATAGTCAATTTGGTTCTTCTCCAGAAATTTCACCAGAAACTTATTATCCCGCTTCGGTGTGGCTATAATGTATCCTTTAATGCAATGATCTCTGGATACTTCAGGCGCATTATTTTCGAACGCAATTTTGCCGATCTCTGCTGCAATGGAATGTTTGGCGATATCTCGAAATGGTCCGGGAACGGGTTCTACAAGTTGATCGAGGAAAGCTTTTGCTTCATCTGTCCATAAATGACGGCTGGTTTCAACCCAGTGATTCTGCCAATCGAGTTTCGACTTCCCGTCTGCCTTCGGAAGCACTTTCAAAAACTTGCGCATCATAAAAAATCCGCCAACACACATACTTCCAAGCAAAAGAACTGTCCAGAATGCAATCGTGTTCATAAACCAATTGCTGGGGGAACTACTTGTCAACGTCAAAGCGTAGGAGCCGAAAATCATTGCGGAGTCACCTCGGTTTATTGATTTTCACGGAAAGACGGATTCCGCCCCCCATGTTCCAAATTACAGCTGTAAAAAATAGCCTATATCCCGAATTATAGCGCATTTCTAGATTTATTTCGATAATCGCGTTAGAATAAGGGATAATTCAGAAAAAGGGGGATTAATGATGCTTAAAATCGGCTCCCATGTGTCCTTTTCGGACAAGGGATTATTGAGTGCAACGAAGGAAGCGTCCTCGTACGGTTCTAGTTCGTTTATGATATATACGGGTGCACCGCAAAATACCCGCCGCAAGCCTATTGAGTCCATGTTTATTGAGGAAGGCAAGCTTGCGATGCAAGAGGGCGGAATGGAAGATATCGTTGTCCATGCGCCATACATTATTAACCTCGGATCATACAAAGAAAACACGTATGAGCTGGCCGTCAGTTTCCTTCAGGAAGAGATTCGTCGTACACATGCGATTGGTGTCAAAAATATCGTGCTGCATCCCGGCGCATTTACGGACAAGGATGCTCACTACGGCATCGGACGTATTGCTGAAGGCTTGAATGAAGTGCTAGATGGTGTGAAAGAGACGGATGTTAATATCGCTCTGGAAACGATGGCTGGCAAAGGAACTGAGATGGGCCGCAGCTTTGAAGAGATTGCTCAGATCATGGAGAAGGTTACACACAATGAACGCCTTACCGTATGTATGGATACATGTCACATTCACGATGCGGGTTATGATATCGTGAACGACCTGGACGGTGTTCTTGAACAATTTGATCGTATGGTAGGGCTTGACCGCATTGCCGTAATGCATATTAATGATAGTAAGAACCCTGTGGGTGCGCACAAAGACCGTCATACACCGATTGGCTCTGGCTGGATTGGTTTTGAGGCAATTAACCGCATCGTGCATCACGAAGCTCTTAAGGGCCGTCCGTTTATTTTGGAAACGCCTTGGATCGGCAAAGAGGCCAAAACTCAGCGTCCTATGTATGAAGCAGAGATTGCATTGCTTCGCGGGGATGTTGCTGGTCGATTTGGTCCCGAATTCCTAACAGAAGTGGAACAACTGCATCATTTCTTCAAAGGAAAAGAGATTGAGTCTCGTTCATATGTTCTGGATATCTGGACGCTGCTCAAAAATGATGCCAAAGCGAAGAAAGCCGATCCACGTGAGCCGTTGGAACGTCTGTATGACCTCGTGGCTGAAGCCGCATTGTTCCCGCACTTGAATGAAGAACAACTGAATCATCGTTTGATCGCCTGGCTTGCAGGCAAAGAAATTTTTGTCACGGCCTAGTTGAAGGAGGAAAAATAACCCGATGGAGATTCACGCTAAACAAGTACGTCCTGATGTTAAAAACCGCGCCGATCGGGCGCGGATGCTCATTTCCTGTCCGGATGGTCCGGGAATTGTTGCCGCAGTATCCCATTTCTTGCACCAGCATGGTGCAAACATTGTACAGTCGGACCAATACACAATGGACCCGGCTGGAGGCATGTTTTTTATGCGGATCGAGTTCGATCTTCCACAATTATCGGTGAACCTGCCTAAGCTGGAAGCTGATTTCGAAGAAGTAGCAAACCGTTTCAAAATGGATTGGAGTCTTTCTGCGGTTAGCCGCAAGAAGAAACTTGCCATCTTTGTATCCAAGGAGGATCACTGTCTGGTTGAGCTGTTGTGGCAATGGCAGGCTGGCGATCTGGATGCAGACATCGCGCTTGTCGTGAGCAATCATCTGGATATGAAGGACTACGTAGAATCATTTGGCATTCCTTATCACCATATTCCGGTTACAGCAGATACGAAGAAGGAAGCGGAACAACGTCAGTTGGACGTCATTGGTAATGATATCGACGTGATTATTCTTGCGCGTTACATGCAGATCATTTCCCCAATGTTCATTGAGCATTACCGCAACCGCATTATTAACATTCATCATTCGTTTCTGCCTGCCTTTGTCGGTGGTAAACCATATGCCCAAGCGTACAACCGGGGTGTCAAAATCATCGGTGCGACGGCTCACTATGTTACCGAAGAGCTGGATGGCGGACCGATTATTGAGCAGGACGTTCAGCGTGTAAGCCACGGGGATGATGTAACCGAGTTGAAACGCATTGGACGTACCATTGAGCGTGTAGTTCTTGCCCGTGCGGTCAAATGGCATGTTGAAGACCGTGTACTGGTTCATGAAAATAAAACCGTTGTGTTTTAAGCTAATGCTTTAATACTGCGCAAGGTTGATTCGGAAGATACAGTTCAGTTCTATTCCGAAAAAAAGATAAGGCGGTTCCCTATTCATGTCTGAATGGGGGATCGCCTTTTTGGTTGTTCTTCCATACATGACCGCACCAACCAACAACCACGCCAAATAACAGATGCCCTGTCAGCCAGTAAAGTATTGCTTTTATATCATATAGATCAGTCACACGACTCGACAGCTGGGAGAGTGGGATATACAGAAGGGAAGAGAGAGCGCCGATCAGGACGCCTTTAGATATCGGATGACCTGAATGCTGAATCCACCATATGTAGAAGATGCCAATGATTATGGAAACGATAAGATGCAGCCCAAATTCAATGAACTCAGGTAATGTGGGCGGAAGCCATGGAACAAAATCAATGTTCAGCAGCAAGGTATAGACTTTTACACCAGTGTAAGTCTGAATAGCCTTTAAAAAGAACCCTAGCATAAGTCAGGATGTAAGACCTGTTAAAACCCCGGCATTCCAGGGTAATATGTGCTTTAGCGACTTTGGTGACTTAGCCAAATGTTCCGGCATATGCGAATCCTCCTTTCCATATGAAGTACAGCCTGATGTGCACAAAAGTCCGATTTTTCCAATCATGATCAAGGACCATTATATGCAAAATCAACTTCGATATCTAAAAAGAGTATGGTTTTCCGCTTAAAGGTTATACTTCATCCGATGGATTTGCGATGCTGGCTGAGCTAGAAGATATGCTGAAATGCTCAGTATGACACTCTTTTTGCGCAACTGGAAACAAATCCCTCGTCATAAACAGCCGAATTTTCCCGATCTTCTAAAAGAAGGTTATGGAAAACCTTCACGCCAAGTGATACAATACAAAAGTGAATAAGTCAAAATGAAACACTCAAGCGGATTCACTTATTGTGAAATTCGGTTTGCTTGTATGATGAGAGGGATTCGCTTGCGCAACCCGACTTATCTAAAGACATGAGGAGGACAAACCATGACTGACAAGAACGAAGCGATTCAAAAGGAAGAGAACAACACTATCGACAACCTGTCGATCACTACCGTACGTACACTGGCGATTGATGCAATCGAGAAGGCAAATTCCGGACACCCGGGAATGCCTATGGGCTCCGCACCAATGGGGTACCAACTTTTTGCAAAAACGATGACACATAACCCGGACCACCCAACTTGGGTTAACCGGGACCGTTTTGTTCTGTCCGCAGGACATGGCTCCATGTTGCTGTACAGCTTGCTTCACCTGAGCGGGTATGACCTGCCTATGGAACAATTGAAACAGTTCCGCCAATGGGGAAGCAAAACGCCGGGTCACCCGGAATTCGGACATACTGCAGGCGTTGACGCAACAACTGGACCACTGGGCCAAGGTATTGCAATGGCTGTAGGTATGGCTATGGCTGAAGCTCAACTGGGCGCAACATATAATAAAGACAAATTCAACGTAATTGACCACCACACTTACGCAATCTGTGGTGACGGTGACTTGATGGAAGGCGTATCCCATGAATCAGCTTCCCTGGCTGGACGTTTGCACCTGGGCAAATTGATCATGTTGTTCGACTCCAATGACATCACTTTGGATGGTAAATTGAACCTGTCTTCTTCTGAAAGCATCGCGAAGCGTTTTGAAGCTTATGGCTGGCAAGTGCTGCGCGTTGAAGATGGTAACGATCTGCCTGCGATCCAAAAAGCAATTGAGGAAGGTCAAGCAGACACGCTTCGTCCTACACTGATTGAAGTTAAAACAGTAATTGGTTACGGTAGCCCGAACAAACAAGGTAAAGGCGGCCACGGCGGTACTCACGGATCTCCACTGGGTGCAGACGAAGCCAAATTGACAAAAGATTTTTACAAATGGGTTTACGAGGAAGATTTCCACGTTCCAACTGAAGTTCGCGAACACTTTGCACAAGTGAAAGATCGTGGTATCTCTGCAAACAAAGCATGGGACGAGAAATTTGCTGAGTACAAGAAAGCATTCCCTGAGCTGGCAGCTCAATTCGAAACGGCAATCAATGGCGACCTTCCAGAAGGTTGGGATCGCGATCTGCCTAAATATGCAGCAACAGATAAAGCTGTATCCACTCGTGTAGCATCCGGTAATGCACTGAACGGTTTGGCTCATAACGTGCCACAACTGACAGGTGGATCTGCTGACCTGGAAAGCTCCACAATGACTCACTTGAACAATCTCGAGAACTTCTCGCCTGAAGATTATTCCGGCCGTAACATCTACTTCGGTATCCGTGAATTCGGTATGGCTGGAGCAATGAATGGTATGGCACTGCACAGTGGTGTGAAAGTATTCGGAGGTACATTCTTCGTATTTACAGACTACCTGCGTCCAGCTGTCCGTCTGGCTTCCCTGATGGGTCTGCCTGTAACGTACGTTCTGACTCACGACAGTATCGCTGTTGGTGAAGACGGTCCTACTCACGAACCAATCGAGCAATTGGCATCCCTGCGTATCATTCCTAACCTGACAGTTATTCGTCCGGCTGACGGTAATGAAACTTCTGCAGCATGGGCTTATGCGCTTGAGAACAAGAGCAATCCGGTTGCACTCGTACTCACTCGTCAAAACCTGCCTATTCTGGAAGGTACCGTTGAAGGTTCCCGTGAAAACGTGAAACGTGGTGCGTATGTTGTCTCTGATGCAAAAGAAGGCAAAGCCGTTGCCCAAATTATCGCTACAGGTTCCGAAGTGCAACTGGCTGTCAAAGCCCAAGCAGCACTTGCTGAACAAGGCATCCAAGTTCGCGTAATCAGCATGCCGAGCTGGGATCTGTTCGAGAAACAGGACAAAGCATACAAAGAATCCGTCCTGCTTCCGAATGTTAAAGCTCGTCTGGCGATTGAAATGGCTCACCCAATGGGTTGGGAAAAATATGTCGGCGATCACGGCGACATTCTCGGAATCAGCACATTTGGTGCATCCGCGCCTGGAGACCGTGTTATCCAAGAGTATGGCTTCACTGTGGAAAACGTGGTTAGTCGCGTAAAAGCATTGCTGTAATAGCTTGAAAAATGCTGCAGGAGGTACAGTTTAATTTCTGTCCTGCCTAGCAGCAAGTGATTTCCGGCAGATAATGGGCGGGCAACCGCCCTGATCTGTTTTGCCTTTTGTTTTGATTAACTTCAGGGGGAGCGGGTACGCATGTCACAGTTTGATCAAGTCAGTGTAGTGAAAGAGGCCAACATTTATTATGAGGGTCAGGTAACTAGCAGAACAGTTATTTTGGGGGATGGCAGCAAGGTGACTCTGGGTATTATGCTTCCAGGCAGTTATGAGTTCGGTACAGATTCCCGTGAGATTATGGAAATTCTGTCCGGCGATCTGAGAGTATTACTTCCCGGAGAAGAAGATTGGCAAGAGATTCAAGGTCAAGCTACGTTCCACGTGCCTGCCGAATCCAAATTTAAACTGGAGATACGCAGCGTTACCGACTACTGCTGTTCGTACCCGGCGGAATAATACAAGAAGGTTAACCAGAACCGCAACTCGCGGATTCGGTTAACCCTTTTTGCTTCTTAAACTCTAACGACAAAGTTCGGGCTGCAAGCTTGTCAGCCCTGTGGATTTGAAGTATCCTTAGGCTAAGTTGTTTTAGAATGGAAAACGGAAAAAAATACGCTACCGATATCAGGAGGTTTTATAGATCATGGCAAAAAAAGTGAAGTTTGACTACAGCACTGCCCTGCAATTCGTCAATCAGCATGAAGTGGACTATTTCGCTGAACCGATTCGTTTGGCTCACGAGCAGCTCCACAACGGAACGGGAACCGGATCGGATTATCTGGGCTGGATTGACCTGCCTACCGCTTATGATAAAGAAGAGTTCTCCCGTATTCAAAAAGCGGCTGCTAAAATCCAAAGCGATTCTGAAGTACTGATCGTCATCGGTATTGGTGGATCATACCTTGGTGCACGTGCAGCGATTGAGATGCTTACGCACTCTTTCTACAACAATCTGCCTAAAGACAAACGCAAAACGCCTGAAATCTACTTTGCAGGAAACAACATCAGCTCCACGTATGTAACTCATTTGCTGGATCTGGTTGAAGGTAAAGACTTCTCCGTTAACGTTATCTCCAAATCCGGTACAACAACGGAGCCAGCGATTGCTTTCCGTATCTTCCGTGCAGCACTGGAGAAAAAATATGGTAAAGAAGAAGCTCGCAAACGTATCTATGCTACAACAGATAAAGAGCGCGGCGCACTGAAAAAACTGGCGAATGAAGAAGGCTATGAATCCTTCATTATCCCGGATGATGTAGGTGGACGTTACTCCGTTCTGACGGCTGTAGGTTTGCTGCCAATCGCAGCAGCTGGCATCAGCATCGAAGAAATGATGCAAGGTGCGGCTGACGCTTCCAAAGAATACAGCAACCCGAACGTAGCTGAGAATGAAGCGTATCAATATGCAGCTGTTCGTAACGCACTGTATCGCAAAGGTAAAGGAACAGAAATCCTCGTCAACTACGAGCCATCCCTGCACTTTGTATCCGAATGGTGGAAACAGCTTTACGGAGAGAGTGAAGGTAAAGACTACAAAGGGATTTATCCTGCATCCGTTGATTTCTCGACTGACTTGCACTCCATGGGTCAATTCATTCAAGAGGGTAGCCGGAACATCTTCGAAACTGTGATTCAGGTTGCTGAAGTATCGGAGCATATTTCGATCCAAGCAGATCCGGATGATCTGGATGGTCTGAATTTCCTTGAAGGTAAAACGATGGACTTTGTTAACAAAAAAGCGTTCCAAGGAACACTGCTTGCACACACAGATGGTCAAGTACCAAACTTGATTGTGAACATTCCAGATATGTCTCCATATTCTTTCGGATATCTGGTATACTTCTTTGAAAAAGCATGCGGCATTAGTGGTTACCTGCTGGGAGTCAATCCATTTGACCAACCAGGCGTGGAAGCTTACAAGAAAAATATGTTCGCTTTGCTGGGCAAACCAGGCTTTGAAGAAGAGAAAGCAGCGCTGGAAGCGAGACTTTCCGAATAATTCATCGGTCTGCTCATATAGTTAAATAAGGTAATGTAATTACATTCGGGGAGTCATTGTGAAGCAATGGTTTCCCGGATGTTAAACAAAGGCAGTTCGTCCGCGTGCGCGCGGGGAACTGCTTTCTTGTAAAATGGATCAAATTGGTGGAAAGTTGGATAGGGATGATTGAACGTTATCGCACGGTTCGAGGACCGGGCAATCTGGAAATTGTAATCAAAAAGTCGCGATTTATCGGTCATATTATGCAGGTCACGACGGAAGAAGAAGCCAACGCTTTTATTGATGAAATCAAGAAAAAACATTGGAATGCTACTCATAACTGCTCCGCGTACATGATTGGTGAGCGGGATGAGATCCAGAAGCAGTCCGATGATGGCGAACCAAGCGGAACCGCGGGGAAACCGATTCTTGAAGTCATCAAAAATCAGCAATTGAAAAATGTGGCTATCGTTGTTACACGTTACTTTGGGGGAATTATGCTTGGAGCAGGTGGGTTAATTCGTGCTTATACGGATGGAGCAGTTGCAGCCATAGAAGCCGGGGAAGCGATTACCAAAGTGCTCCATCGTGAAGTGTTTGTTGAACTGGATTATACATGGCTGGGCAAAGTGGAAAATGAATTAAGGAGCCGGGAAGTCCGTACAGGTGAAACTGGATTCACCGATAAGGTTACGTTGACTTGTCTTCCGCCGGATAGTGAAACCGAGGCATTTGTGGCCTGGATCACAGATTTGACGCAAGGGCAATCCCGGATCACGGAGGGACAGCGGCTTTATTTTATTGAAGGGGAATAAAATATATGGCTAGAAGAGCAGTCGAACAGGAGTTGTCGAGGGAGCGGATACTGGAGGCGGCAAGGCATCTTTTTATTACCAAAGGATACCGTGCCATTTCGATGCGAAGCATCGGCCAGCATCTGGGCTATAGTCATGGGTCGCTGTATTATCATTTTAAGGAAAAGGCAGAGCTGTTTTATGCCATCGTGGTTGAGGATTTCAATCATCTGGGGCATTTGCTGCTGCAAGCCATGGTCAGGCCAGTCATGGGCGGCGTGAGCAAGGTAGAACATATCATGATGGAGTTTATTCGTTTTGGTTTGGAGAATCCGTATCAGTACGAGATCATGTTCATGATTCGGGATGAGGAATTGCTATCGTATTGTCGTACGGAGCAAGGAAGATGCTTTGAATTGTTCGCCTCCATTATTCGGCAATACATGAATGAAGAGGGCTGTACGGAAGAGGATATTCAATGTGTACCACGTACGCTATTTTTGTCCATGCACGGATTCATATCATATTATATTCAGGACCGTTTAACCTTTGCAGAGATTGAATCGGCTGCGTTATCTCATGTCAAAGTACTCTGCCGTAATCTCCAACACCAGCCTGGCGTCCAATAAGGCGCTTTTGTCGCACTCCACACTTCAGGGCGGTGAATTGTCATAACATTAATTCTTTATAACGTTGTCTCGCGAAAGTTTTTGCGGGAAGAAGACCATGACAGGCGGGTTACATCCCTAAAATAGGGTGGACCGCCTGTTTGTTTTTTATTTCGATTGATGGCGAATCATTAGAAATAGGGTTGAAATGGAGCTAATCTTCCATGATTTTAAGGAAATATTCCCGCTGACGAGGACCATCAAATTCGCAAAAATAGATGCCCTGCCATCTGCCAAGCAGTAATCTGCCCTCATGTATAATCACCGTTTGTGATGGTCCGGTAGTGATCGATTTCAAGTGAGAAGCCGTATTTCCCTCAGCATGCCGATATTCGGGATGTTCCCAAGGATACACTTCGTTCAGACGAAGCAGTACGTCATGTTTGACATCCGGGTCTGCATTTTCATTAATTGCAATGCCTGCTGTCGTATGTGGACAATAAATCAATACAGTCCCATTTTGTACACCGCTGTCACGGACAACCTGCTCCACCTCCCGCGTAATATCCTTCATCTCATCCCGTCGGGATGTCGATAAATTCTTCGTATATAACATATTACTCCACTCCTTTTGCTCCAAATTTGTCCCCTAAATTGTACCTTAACCACTACGTACCAAACAAACCACTTAAATAAAGAGGATCAAAGAAATCTGGATATAACAGCGATCGGAAGGTCGTTCTGGCCATGTAGAAGGCAGTGTAATTACATATGAATCCATCTCATATGTACGCCGATTTTATTCAATAAAAGCATTGACGATTAGCACTGCAAACTGGTAAAGTATCAGATAAGTAAAAACCAAGTAGACTAATGGGAATAATATTAAAGTAATAAAATCCAACTTAGGAAAATGGTTGTACCAAAGCAGGAAGACTGCCGACCGGACATAGAACCGGAGGCTGGGAGGGAATGCAGCAATGAATACCGTTCTTCGTCACAAGGGATGGACTTGGGGATTCCGCAGTACCGTATTGCTATATTTTATCGTACTCATTGTACTTCCAATCATCGGTGTGTACGTCAATTCCTTTTCTGAAGGATGGAGTAACTTTATCCAAAGCATTATGGACCCAATTGCATGGAAAGCTGTGCTGTTAACGATCCGACTGGCCGTTATAGCCACGGTGATTAACGTCATTCTGGGAACCATGATCGCCTGGGTGCTGACACGTTATCGCTTTTTTGGGAGGTCATTCCTTAACAGTCTGGTAGATCTTCCTTTTGCTCTGCCAACAGCCGTTGGTGGCCTGATGATTATGCTGCTCCTGGGCCCGATTAGTGCCATTGGCAAACTGGCGGAATCGATGGGGGTTGAAATTGTGTTTCACCAGCCTGCGATTGTGATCGCGATGACCTTTGTTACGTTTCCTTTTGTCATTCGTGCGGTGCAGCCTTTGCTCGAGGAGATCGATTCTTCAGAGGAAGAGGCATCCTACACGATGGGAGCATCGAAGGCGCGCACATTCAGGCAGGTCATTCTTCCGTCCATGGCTCCGGGCATGATTAGTGGGGGAATGCTCGCATTCTCCAGAGCACTGGCCGAATTTGGGGCTGTTGTGCTGGTGGCAGGCAATATTCCGGGAAGAACATTGACGGCTTCCGTATTTATTTACGGAGAGATCGAAAGTGACAATCCAACCGGTGCCGCGGCCGTTTCCGTACTGCTCTTAACACTCTCCTTCCTGATCCTCTGGCTCATTAATCTGGTGCAGATGCGGGGGAGAAGACGATGAGGCGACTATTAATCGGACTGACGTTTGCGGTGTTTATTGTACTGCTGATCATCCCGCTTGGACGTATTTTTATTGGTGCATTTGAAGACGGGGCAGGAGGATTCCTGGAGGGGCTGTTGCGCCCTGAGGCGCTGCATGCCTTGATGATGACAGGACTTGTTGTACTTGTTGTCACGCTGTTAAATACATTGTTTGGTGTTATGATGGCTATTTATCTGGTTCGCGCCGGATGGCTGAGTGACCGGGTGAAAGGGCTTCTGAACAGCATCGTGGATCTGCCCTATGCCGTATCGCCCGTCATTGGCGGATTGATGATTGTACTACTGCTGGGTCCCAACAGCATTATGGGCGCTTTTTTTGAAGGAATTGGATTCAATGTGGTGTATGCCTTCCCGGGCATGGTCATTGCAACGTTGTTTGTCACTTTTCCACTGATGGTTCGAGAAGTAATGCCTGTCTTGCAGGAGCTTGGATCTCAGCAGGAAGAGGCTGCGTCAACGCTTGGTGCATACGGCTGGAGAACGTTCTGGAGTGTTACCTGGCCTTCCATCCGCTGGGCGGTTGTGTACGGTCTTGTGTTGACTGTTGCCCGTTCGCTTGGGGAATTCGGTGCAGTGCTGGTTGTATCGGGTAACATTATGAACAAAACGCAGACGGCCACAACGCTTGTATATCAGGATGTAGAGAATTTTAACGTTGCTGCCGCTAATGGTGTGGCATTGGTACTGGTTACTTTTTCCGTCGGGCTGCTGCTTATGATGGAATGGGCCAAGAAGCGAAAGGAAGTGCATTGAGATGCATGTGGAAGTCCGTGATCTGAACAAACATTTCGGTGATTTTCATGCGGTAAAAGATGTCTCGTTCGATATTGCCAAAGGCCATCTGATCGGTTTGCTGGGACCCAGCGGAGGTGGGAAAACGTCTATTCTGCGTATGCTGGCAGGGCTGGAGAATCCGGGTTCCGGGGAGATTCGTTTTCACGGAAAAGTCGTAAACCATCTGCCTCCGCAGGAGCGGGGAATCGGATTTGTATTTCAGAACTATGCTTTGTTCAAACATATGACGGTATTTGATAATATCGCCTTTGGACTCAAGGTTAAAAAGACACCCAAAGCCCAAATCCGTGATCGGGTCATGGAGCTGGTGGAATTGACGGGGCTGAAAGGTTTCGAACAGCGTTATCCACATCAGTTGTCTGGTGGACAGCGGCAGCGTGTCGCTTTTGCCAGAGCCTTGGCCCCTGAGCCACAGCTGCTGCTGCTGGATGAACCGTTTGCCGCCATTGATGCCAAGATCCGGCAGGAATTGCGTTCATGGCTGAGAGAGCTAATTGAACGTGTAGGCATCACTTCGATTTTTGTAACCCATGACCAGGATGAAGCGATTGAAGTTGCCGACGAAATCATGATTATCAGCCAAGGGCGGTTGGAGCAGAAGGGCACGCCATGGGATATTTACAAAAATCCAGAGACACCTTTTGTTGCTACATTTATCGGGGAATCCACCGTCGTGGAGGACGCTTCACAGCTTAAGGGCTTCGAACATGCGGTGGAAGGGGAGCGCACACGTGCGCTGATCCGGCCTGAGTATATCGAGATCGGTTTGAAAAACGAGTTTAGCATGCTGTCCGCTACTGAAAAGGGTATTGTCAAACACCTTCATTTCCGCGGAAGTGAATGGATGGTGGAAGTGGAAGTTGAGGGCCATAAACTCATTACGTATCGTTCCCTGGAGAAAACAACCCTGCAAGTCGGTCAACAGATTCGAGTGCTCGTGCATCGGGCATATCTGTTCAATGATAACGATAGCTGGGTTGTTGAGAACCGATTGAAGGAAGATCCAATGCCGGTCATCATCTAATCAGAAGATCATTTGGTTCAGAAATGTTCTAGAATTTTGGAGAGAGGTGCTGCCCATGCAGACGAGGAAGAAGAAAATCACCCCTTTATATGTTGTCCTCATGCTTCTGCTCGTCTGCATGACCGTTGGATGTAGCAGGCAGGAGGATGCGAGTGGACAGAACGGAACCTCGACAGACGACCAATCCAATACATTGGTTATCGGTGCTTACAGTGTAGCCAAAGACGCCGTCGGAGAATTATTGCCCAAATTCCAGGAGGAATGGAAAGCCAAGACTGGACAGACGGTTCACTTTCAAGAATCCTATGAAGCCTCCGGGACACAAGCAAGAGCCATTGTTGGTGGATTCGAAGCTGATGTTGCGCTTCTGGCGATGGAAAGTGATATCGATAAGCTGGTCAAAGCCGATCTGGTCAGCTCCAATTGGAAACAGGCACCGAATGATGGCATGATCACCCGCTCGATCGTTGTTCTGGGTACAAGAGCAGGCAACCCGCTGGGTATTCGCGATTTTGAAGATTTGACCAAGCCGGGTGTTAAGGTGCTTTATCCTAATCCCAAGACGTCAGGCGGAGCACAGTGGGACATTAATGCCATCTATGGTGCAGGGTTGAAGTTATCTGAGAAGGAGCAAGGGAAGAAAGATCCTGCCGTGGCTAAAGCCTTTTTGGAAAAAGTACATGAGAATGTCGAGTCACTGGATAAGAGTGGCCGATCCTCCATGGCGGCTTTCGAATATGGCGTGGGAGACGTTATCGTCACGTATGAAAATGAATTGCTTGCCCGGATTGCCAAGGGTGTAAATTATGACATTGTGGTTCCCAAAAACACGATCCTGATTGAGAATCCGGCGGTTGTTGTGGACAAATATGCAGACAAGCATGGCAATCGTGAATTGGCGGAGGCTTTTGTAGCCTATCTACGAACACCGGAAGCACAGCGCATTTTTGCCAAGCATGGTTTCCGTTCGGTAGACCCGGATGTGTTTGCAGAGACGAAGTCCTCGTTCCCAACGCCTGAAGGTCTGTTCGATATTAACTATCTCGGCGGATGGGACAAGGTACGCAGTACACTGTATTCCAAACGAGGCGTATGGTACCAGGTATTGGCCGGGTTGTAAGCCCGTAAGAGCATCATCCTGTTATTGAATTTCAGAAGATTAATTGTCATTCAAACCTTCATTCACGATGCAACGTGATCTGGAGGTTTTTTTCATTTCTAGACAATAATGTTATTTCATTTAAACCCGATAGGTTAAGTTGGAAAAAATCGTTGCAATTTGCCGAATCCTTGCCTATACTATCTAACAGAACGTTAAATTACAGCGAGGGGAAATATCATAATGAAATCGAAAAAAATGTGGCTGTCATTGATGCTGGTTCTGGTTGTGGCAATCATGAGTGCATGCGGAAGCAGCGGTGACGGAACAAGTTCTTCGTCTAATACCGCAGAAAATACAGCGACAACGGATGATGGCCAACCGAAAGATGGCGGAAGCATCATTATTGCCGTTCAGGATGATCCTAAAGTGATGAATCCGATCTACGCGGGTGACCGTGTAACGTTGACGATTGATCAATCCTTATATGCTCCACTGTTCAACGTGAATGATGGCAAAAAAACGTATGTGCTCGCAGACAGCGACAGCTTCTCTGATGATCACCTGACGTATACATTGAAGCTGAAAGACGGTCTGAAATGGCATGACGGACAGCCTCTGACAGCGGATGATATTGTGTTCACAATGGATAGCATCCTTGATGAGAAACAGCACAGTTCTTCCCGTAGTCAATATGTTTTTGATGGCAAACCGGTTAAAGTAACCAAGGTCGATGACCTGACGGTAGAATTCAAATTGCCGGAAGTATCTGCTGCTTTTGAAGGAGCATTGGTTTCTTTCTCTCCAATCCCTAAACACATTTTCGAAGGCGAAGCCGATATTGAGAAAAGCGACAAAAACAACAACCCGATCGGTTCCGGTCCATTCAAGTTCAAGGAATACCGTCCGGGCGAATACGTAACACTGGAACGTTTTGATGATTACTTTGCAGGCAAAGCGCATTTGGATAGCGTGACGTATCGTGTAGCGAAAGATCCAAATGCGGCGAACCTGGCTTTGCAAAACGGCGAGATTCAAATGCGTATGGTCGACACACAGGATTACAACAAATTGAACGACACAGGCAAATTCAACATGTTGACTTACCCGGAAGGCCGCTTGCAATACATGGTGTTCAACCTGAACGTGCCTTCGATGCAAAAGAAAGAAGTTCGTCAAGCCATCGCTTATGCTGTGGATAAAAATGAACTGATCACCGCTTCATATTCCTCAGCTGATTTTGCTGAACCGGCTCCGTCGATTCTGACACCGGACACGCTGTACCAAACGGACGATGTCGAGAAGTACGATTACAACCTGGAAAAAGCAAAACAATTGCTGGCTGATGCAGGCGTAAGCAACCTGAAATTGCGCCTTGCTTACACAAACACCAACAAACCACAAACAAGCCAAGCGCTGTACATTCAGCAAAAGCTGAAAGACGTTGGCATTGAAGTGGAATTGCTGCCGATGGACGGAACGGCTTACGGTAACCGTACATTGGACATGAACAATACAGACTTTGAATTGTCCTTTGGTGGATATATCATGGGTTATGAGCCGGATGCTTATAAATCTCTCTTCTTGAGCGATGCGGCATACAACTACTCCCATTACAAAAATACCGATTTCGACAAGCTGTGGAATGAAGCAGCCGTTCAAATTGACGAAACTAAACGTGGTGATTTGTACAAACAAATCCAACAAACTGTAGCAAACGAAATGACTGTATACCCAATTGCCTACACGAAAGCTGTGGTGGCTGTGGATAACACATACGGCGGCGTTGAAGATGCAAATCCAAAACCAGTCGTTATGCTTGAAGATCTGTCTAAAATCTTTAAAAAATAATCATATAGAATGAACGTATTGTTTGAAATCTCTGGATAACACAAAGAACGTAGAGGGCAGAAAAAATCTGGAGAAACGAAGTGTTCGCCTAAAGGCTTTCTGAAAGAAAGCCACTTCGGAAGCATATGCTATCGCTGGATTTCTTCCTCTAGAAAAGGAAATCAAGAAATCCGGGGATAACAGCGATCGGAAGATTGTTCTGTAATCGGAGTGGCCGATGTGAATCCTTGGTTCAATCCACATGCGTTCATTCTATATAACAAGCCAATAACGCCGGCCGCGAGGCCGGCGTTGATTCGGAGGTGCCCATGTGAACAACTATATTGTCCGAAGGATCGCACAAGCGATCCCTCTTCTTTTTGTAATCTCCATCGTATCGTTCACCTTGATCAAGCTGGCGCCGGGCGATCCGGTGCTTTCCTTTGTTACCCCGAATATGGGGGCAGAAGATGTGGAGCGTATTCGGCAAAACCTCGGTCTTGATCAACCGATGTACGTGCAATATGTCGTATGGCTCAAAAATGTACTGTCTGGTGACCTTGGGTATTCACTGGTGAACCATCGCCCGGTTGCCGAAATGATTATTGAACGATTGCCCGCTACGTTTGGTTTAATGGGAGCATCGCTATTATTGTCTTTGCTGATTTCCATTCCGCTGAGCATGATTGCAGGTTCGCGTCAAAACAGTCTGTTTGACCGTGGACTCAGCTTAATCTCATATATCGGGATATCGATTCCTAGCTTCTGGTTCGGTATGATGCTGATCTATTTCTTTGCAGTAGAGCTGCACTGGTTACCAAGCATGGGTATGCGAACGGTTGGTATGGACTCTGCATGGGATATTATCAAACACGGCATTTTGCCATGTACAGTACTGACCTTCATGAACGTATCCGTGTACATGCGGTATATTCGCTCGAATACAATCAGTCAACTGGAAGAGGACTATGTTCAAATCCAGTATGCCTACGGCGCAACCAAAGGAACGGTACTGCTTCGTCATGTACTCAAAAATGTACTGCTGCCTGTAATCACCATTCTCGGCATGTCTTTGCCGGAGCTGATTGCGGGAGCGTTTATTACGGAGTCCGTTTTCTCATGGCCGGGGATGGGATCTCTAGGGATTTCGGCCGTTCACGGTTTGGATTATCCGATTATTATGGGCATTACGATGATGTCCTCTGTGCTGCTGGTCGTCGGAAACCTGGTAGCTGATATCTTATATGGCGTGGTAGATCCACGAATCAAGACAACGGGGTGAGACAAACATGAATTCAATGCGCTGGCGTAATTTACGGACGCAGTTCCGACAGCAGAAACTGGGCCTTGCGGCTGTCATCATATTGGGCATCTTTGTGCTCGCATCCCTGTTTGCGTTTCTATCTCCACATGATCCTAATGAAATTGTAGTGATGGAGCGACTTCAACAGCCAAGTGCAGATCACTGGTTTGGTACGGATGATTACGGACGGGATTATTTGGCTCGGGCGTTATACGGAGGACGGGTGTCTCTCGCCGTAGGTTTCCTCTCGATGGCAATCGCCGTTATTGTGGGAACACTTGTAGGTACGGTTAGTGGTTATTTTGGCGGCTGGGTAGATAATACGTTGATGCGTATTGTTGATGTGCTCATGTCGATTCCATCCTTCTTCCTGATGCTGATCCTGAACGCATATCTTAAGCCGGGGATCGGTACGATTATTGTCATTATCGGGGTGCTGAGCTGGATGAATATTGCCCGGATTGTCAGGGCTGAAGCAATGTCGGTCAAGCAACGGGAATACGTACTGTATGCGCGTGTATCGGGTCAAAAGCCTGGACGGATCATAATGAAGCACATCATTCCCAACATTATTCCAACCATTATTGTCGCAGCAACCATCAACATCGCGAGTGCGATCCTAATGGAATCGTCGCTAAGCTTCCTCGGACTTGGTGTTAAACAACCGAGCTCTTCTTGGGGCAGCATGTTGAATGATGCACAGGGCTTTATTAGTGAAGCGCCGTATATGGCGATTTTCCCGGGACTGTTTATTTTGCTGACGGTGCTGTCGTTTAACTTCTTGGGGGATGTGTTCCGCGTAGCCTTCGAGCCTAAAGCGAACAAGCGATAGATAATTGTTTACTGTGAAATGTTTTTGCAATATAGAAGTTGTTCTTATCGCGTAGTGATCCAGTGTGAAATTAATTTTTTAACTTATATAGTCGACAACCCATATCATGTAAACAGCGGGGTGAATACAAAATGACAGATTTATTATCGGTCAAACAACTGAAAACGTCCTTTGCAACCCGGGAAGGTGAGGTACAGTCCGTCCGGGGTGTGAGTTTTACGTTAAAAGAAGGCGAAGTGGTTGGACTGGTCGGCGAGTCCGGTAGTGGCAAAAGTGTTACCGCCCGTTCGCTGATTCGGCTGATCCAGTCGCCGGGTCGGATTACGGATGGTCAGATTCTGTTCCGTGGAGAGGATCTGCTGACCAAGTCGGATAAGGAACTGCGCAAAATCCGGGGCAACCGCATCTCGATGATTTTCCAGGACCCGATGACATCACTTAATCCAGTGGTTCGTGTAGGCAAACAGATGACAGAGGTCATTCGTCGTCACCGGAAAATGGACAAGTCGGCAGCACGCAAGGAAGCGATTGAGTTGCTGCGACAAGTGGGCATTCCTTCTCCAGAAGAACGGATTGACCAATATCCACACGAGTTCAGCGGAGGCATGAGACAGCGGGTAATGATCGCCATGGCTCTGTCCTGCAAGCCGGAGTTATTGATCGCGGATGAACCGACGACAGCGCTGGATGTGACCATTCAGGCACAAATTTTGCAGCTGATGCAGGAACTGAAAGAGTCTACGCAGACGTCCATTCTGATGATTACGCATGACCTTGGTGTCGTTGCTCAAGTCTGTACCCGAGTGATTGTAATGTACGGTGGACTCATTATGGAAGAGGGGCCAGTGGAGCGCATTTTCGCTCATCCGCAGCATCCGTATACTCAGGGATTGCTGCGCTCCATTCCAAAGCCCGGCGAGGAAGGTGGACACCAGCGACTGGCAACCATTGAAGGTACACCGCCCAATCTGCTCCATCCGCCAACCGGATGTCCGTTTATGGAACGTTGCCCACACGCCATGGAGGTATGCAAGCAGATGCCTGCGTATACCGAGACTGCACCCGGTCATCGAGCGCTATGCTGGTTGCTGGACGATCAGGGACGGGAACAACATCAAGTACAAACAGGAGCATCGTCAGAGGAGGTGGAGCAATGAGTACAGGAACCGATCAGCGTGAAGTGCTGCTGGACGTGCGTGGCTTGAAAAAACATTTTCCGGTACGTGGTGCTGGCAAAGGCAAAGACGTCGTGAAAGCCGTGGATAACGTCAGTTTTCATATTCACAAGGGCGAAACGTTCGGACTGGTCGGTGAGTCCGGCTGTGGCAAATCAACGACTGGACGCAGCATCGTAAGACTTTATGATGTGACGGACGGAAGCATTATGTTTGGCGGACAGGACGTTGCGAAGATGAATGAACGCCAGTTGAAGCCATTTCGCAAACGGATGCAGACGATTTTTCAAGACCCCTATTCTTCACTAAATCCGGGTATGAATGTCCTGCAGATTATTAGTGAACCGATGGAAATTCATAATTATGCTTCCAAGGCAGAGATGAAGGGGCGGGCGCTTGACCTAATGAACCGTGTGGGCCTGAAGCCAGAGCACGCGGAGCGTTATCCACATGAATTCAGTGGGGGGCAGCGTCAGCGGATCAGTATTGCCCGTGCCTTGTCGGTGAACCCGGAGTTCATTTTGTGTGATGAGCCATTGTCCGCCCTGGATGTGTCCGTACAGGCACAGGTGGTCAATATGCTTGAAGATTTGCAGGCAGAGCTGGGACTGACCTATTTGTTCATTGCTCATGATCTGTCCATGGTACGCCACATCTCCAACCGAATCGGTGTGATGTATCGCGGTAAGCTGGTGGAAGTAGCACCAACAGAAGAACTGTACCGTAATCCGGTACATCCGTATACCCAGGCATTGCTGGCGGCAATTCCTGTACCTGATCCAACTGTGCGGAACGTGATGCCGCCGATCTACAGTGGGGGTACCGACCCATCCGCTCGAGGACGGGATGAAGAACCGGAGTGGATGGAAGTTTCGCCAGGACACTTTGTATCCGGCTATCGAGACAGGATATAATGGATTAGGAATATCAATGGAATAATGATATATAGTGACAGGAAGGTGTGAGTTGGATGAGCGCTGAGTTTAAGTTGTCCCAAAATACAGCCATTCGGCTGGAACAGGCTCGTAGCAAAGGCATGTCGGATGCAGCTTTGTTGGAAGCGATACAAGCCAAAGATGTGGCTGCTTTTGATGTCGTGTCTGAGGAGTACTACAGATATGATGATCTTTTCTCCTATGCGGACGAGCATGGCGAGAATCTGGAAGGTGCGGTTAAAGACGGCTACCGGATTACCTTTAACACTCGTGGTGGTCTGGGCATCTACTTGCAAAAGTCCTTCGGATTACAGCCAGAGAAAGACTTCACTGTTGGTGAAGGCATCGTAACCGGGTTGAAATTAAAACAGGAGCAGGCAGATGTGCTGGCAAAACGCCTTGCATCAAACTGGGTGATTACCGAATCCAAAGATGTACCTGAGGGCCAAGAGCTGACGTTGAAGCTACGGGCCTTGGTTTAGTGAAACAATAGACTGTCCCGTTTGCAGTGAATAACTGCGGGGGGATGGTCTTTTTTTGCAAAAATAGAGGTGGGAGATTACAATTTACATATCATTAATCGGATGGAACATGAATTTGGGATGCATTGCTTCCGGGATAGAGAGGGGACTTTCATAATGAATCAGCTAACATTTCTGGGAACCGGGGATGCGATGGGTGTTCCGCGGGTGTATTGTGATTGTGACGTTTGCAAAGAAGCCCGAATTACGGGGATCAACCGCCGTAAACGTTCTGCTGTTTTGATCCATAGTGATGGCGAGCACGAACCTTTCATGATTGACTGCGGACCGGACTGGAGATCACAGATGGAAGACCAGGGGATGCGGATGGTGCAGACGCTGCTGATCACACATGCGCATTTTGATCATATTGGAGGCTTGCCCGAATGGGCAGATGCGTGTCGATGGTTGGGTGTAGAAGGGCAGTTGTATGCACCACGGGAGGTGATCGCGACCATTCAGAGTCAATTTCCATGGCTCGGTCGTCATATGAATTTTCTGGAAACGGATGCGGATATCGAGCTCGGTGGATGGAAGGTGCACTCCTGGAAAGTTTGCCATGGTCATAATGGCTATTCGTATGCGTATCGATTGGAGCGTGAAGGATTTACCTGGGCATATTGCTCGGATGCCATTGATCTGAAAGCTTCGGAGAAGCAGCCATTGTATGGGCTCGATCTGCTGGTACTTGGAACGAGCTTTGTTCATGAACTTGCGAAATTCTCCACACGCTCGGTGTACGATATGGTTGAGGCGCAGGCGCTGTTGCAGGATTTGAAGCCGGGTCAGACCTATTTTACACATATGTCTCACGACGTGGATGTACGCAAGAATTATGATCTGGATCAGGGGATTACGCTGGCACTTACCGGTCTGAAGGTGAAGCTGGGAGAATAGGACAGCAATGCTAAAAATAAATTCAGAAGAGCGTATCCTTTGCCGGAGGTTCTTCGTTTACATAGTGTAAGGCAATTACAGCAAGTGAATTGAAGCAAGATCAATCAGGAACCAACAAAGGGGGGCCCCAAACATGGCCTTTGTGAAGTCCGTGGATTGCAGAATCAACAGACCACATGATGATAAACAGGTTGAACTATACAGCCATTCCGATGTTCTAATCGGATATACGTTAGAGCAAACAATTGAAGCTGCGCTTCCGAACCTGATGGGCTCGTTGTACGCCTACTGCATGTCATTGACTGGTTCAGTCTGGGAGACGGAGGATCTGGTCCAGGATACATGTGTTAAAGCATTATCCTCTTCAGCTGCCCGAAGAACGGGAATGACAGAGGACATGAACTGGGAAGCCTATCTCATCCGCGTTGCACGCAACACCTGGATTGACGCCATACGGAAGCGTGAGAACTTGGCAAGCAAATTGGAAAGCATGAAGCCATTTATGCAAGAATTTGAGGAAGAAGAGCGATTCGAGGAAGTTGAGTCCGCTGTTCAAATCCTTGTGGATGAACTGCCACCGTGGCAGCGAGCGATATATATGTTACGTGATTTGATGGGATACACGACGGTAGAGACTGCTGAACTGTTGGACACGACGGAAGGTGCAGTCAAAGCTGCCCTGAGTCGTGCCCGTTCTGCCCTGGCGAAAGTGAGACATAGCCTGAACGAAGCGGATTCTGATCAGACAAATCACTTGGAAGAGCATCAGCAAAATCGGGAGGAACTGCGCAGTTATTTACTGGCGTTCCGCAGCGGTGATACAGCCCGTTTAATTGATCTATGCCTGAATCAGACCGATGATCCGATGGCTGTGGCGGGAACGATTTTGCAGCAGACTCTGCCGTCTCAATCGATGCAACCAGTGATGTACAGTTATTCAAGCTCCGGTACGAATTCCATGTCGTATGGGGGAGGATATACGGTCAGCATGGTTGCGTAAACCGGGGAGGCAAAATGCATGAACGTGGTACCTTATGTTGTTGAACAGACAGCCCGCGGAGAGCGGAGCTATGATATTTATTCCCGTTTGCTGAAAGATCGGATCATTATGGTATCCGGGGAGATTGAGGATCAGATGGCCAATGCTATCGTGGCCCAGTTGTTGTTTCTGACCGCAGAGGACCCGGAGAAGGATATTCAGATGTATATCAACAGTCCAGGTGGTTCCGTGACTGCAGGATTCTCTATCTATGACACGATGCAATTCGTGAAGCCTGACATTTCCACAATTTGCACAGGCATGGCGGCCAGCTTCGGTACGATCTTGCTGGTTGGTGGAACAAAAGGGAAACGGCTGGCGTTGCCAAACAGTGAAATCATGATTCACCAGCCGCTTGGCGGCACACGGGGGCAGGCCTCGGATATGCTGATTCATGCCAACCGGATTATCCAGCACCGTCAGCGGCTTAATAAACTGCTTGCCGATCATACGGGACAGCCGATGGAGCGGATTGAAAAGGATACTGATAGAGATTACTTCCTGACCGCTGCAGAAGCCGTCGAGTATGGTCTTGTGGATAAGGTGATATCCAGTACGTAAGTAAAGTAACAATACGTGCCAAGAAACACGACTAAAGAAAAGCAAGAAAAGTGAACAACAAAGTAGCCCGGAAGGTCATTCGACTTTTCGGGCTTTTACTGTCTTATCTGGATTGGAAAAAAATCTACGAATATTGACTAAATCCATGTATAGTGTGTATATTATGTATATACACTATACATGGATTGGGTTGTTGAAACGAATGAGGTGAGAGAACATTAAAATACTAATATCAAACGCTTCAAGCGATCCGATCTACATGCAGATTCTGACCCAGATTAGACAGAGCATTTTAAGCGGGGAACTGGTTGCAGGGGAGAGTCTCCCCTCCATCCGTCAACTTGCGAAGGATCTGCAGGTCAGTGTAATTACAACCAAACGTGTCTATGAAGAACTGGAGAAAGAGAAACTGATTGATTCTGTCGTAGGCAAAGGCTGCTTTGTTTCCGGGGCCAATCAGGAGTTTATTCGGGAACAGCGGCTGAAACGAATCGAAGATAAAATGCTCGATATCCTTCGTGAGAGCAAGGAACTGGGCATGAGTGTTCAGGATGTAGTCAAGCATTTTACGTTGCTAGTGGAGGAGGAACACACATGATGAACGCAATTGAGTTGTGCAACCTATCAAAAACGTACCCCTTATTCAAGCTGGATCAGATCACTTTGGATGTAAAACAAGGTTATATTACCGGACTTATCGGCCCAAACGGGGCGGGGAAAAGTACACTGATCAGCCTGATCTCCGGATTGATTAGTCCTGACTCCGGAAGCATCAAAACATTGGGAAAAGAGATGCCTGCTCAGGAAGTTAACGTTAAAGAACGCATTGGCATTGTTTCAGATGAATGTTTCTATTATGAGCATCTTACGATACGTGAAATGAAAAGCATGATTGCTCCTTTTTATAAGAAATGGGATGAGAAGCAATTTAACAACTTCCTGGAGCAATTCGAATTGTCTCCCAAAAAGAAGATTGAAGAACTGTCCAAAGGCATGAAAATAAAATTTTCACTGGCTATCGCTTTATCCCATGACGCTGAGCTTCTCATTATGGATGAGCCTACATCCGGGCTTGATCCTGTGTTTCGGAGAGAACTGCTTGACCTGCTTGCAGATATGATACAGGACGAAACTAGATCCATTATTTTCTCGACTCATATCACAACGGATTTGGAGCGTATAGCAGATTATATTACGTTTATCAATAAAGGAAAGATTGTGTTTAATGAAGCAAAGGATGATGTGCTTGAAAGGTACACTATAGTAAAGGGGGACATGAAGCTGCTTGATGCGGACACGAGAAGGCAATTCGTCGGAATCCGTGAGACAGCGGTTGGTTTTGAAGGCTTGGCAGATAACAGGGCGGAGGCAGAACGACTATTTGGCAATTTTGCTCTTTTACATAGACCCTCCCTCGAAGACCTTATCTATTTTACGGCCAAGGGGGAACAGCATCATGCTTAACTTGCTTCGCAAAGATTATATCGCTTTGAAAAGCTCGCTATGGTCCATCCTTTTTTATTTTGTGTATTCAGTGTCGCATTTATCCCGACAGTGGAAATGTCAATGTATTTTGTAGGGATCTATACCGCTTTCGGTTCGATTATGCTTGCAACCATGATTGATATCAAAAACCATAATCATAAATTTCTTGTCACGCTACCGCTTAGCCGCAGAAACATTGTGCAAGCGAAGTATCTGTCTGCCATTCTCTATACGCTTTTTGGAGTTTTCGCTTCGTCAGGCGCTCACTGGCTGGTTAACTTTCTTTTTCCCGAACTTAACAAGCCCGACTTTTCGGTACTGGACATCCTGATTTCGGTTGGAATGGTGCTGGTTTTAATTTCGATCTATATGCCTCTTTTTTACGCCCTTAGTAAAAAGGGAGCGGGAATAATTAATACGGTATTCATGTTCGTTCTTATTATTTTAGCGCAACCTGTTGCCTCGCTCATGAATATGGCAGGCGAGAACGGAATGGCTCGTGCTTCGGTTTATGTTTTTGTTTCAGTTTGCATTCTTCTGTTGTTCATTGCCTCCTATTTTGTAACGGTCCGTCTGTTTGCAAGGAAAGACCTATAGGATGAATGAAGAAGGATTTCAATAAAAAAACAATGTTCTAACTAACTTTATCAGTCGAGAAAAGCAGCAGCCCAAAAAGTCGCCAAACGGCGACTTTTTGTGTTACAGAAGATTTATAATTTGCGACCTGCTAGACAAGCTATCGTTAATCTGCAAATGCAGATTTTGCAAAAGTATCATCACGTACTTTGAGCCAATGCAATTAGTCTGCTCATGCCTTCCCGGATTTGCTGCTCGTGAGCATAGGAGAAGGAGAGACGCAGCTTGCGACTGGCGTTCGCATCGGAAGGATCGAATACCGTTCCCGGCACAAAAGCGACGGAATGCTCCATGCATCGGTGAAGCAAGCGCCCCGTATCTACACCTTCTGGAAGCTCCGCCCAGATATTAAGTCCACCCTCAGGACGAGTCCACGTCCAATCTGTTTGTTGAAGGCACTGTTCCATCACTTCCATCCGTAGCTGAATAGCGGTACGCAGCTTGGACAAGTGCTGGTGCATTCGTGGGGACTGGAAATAACGGAGGAAAAGCTTCTGATTCAGTAGAGGTGATCCGTTATCTGTCAGTGCTTTTACGGCCTGTAATCCTGGCATAAATCGAGGCCGGCACATAATGGCGGCGATCCGCAGACCCGGTACGACATATTTGCTATAGCTGCGAATATAGAGTGTATGCCCTGTAGTATCGTATGTGAAGATCGGCGCGGGAGGTTTTTCCTTGAAATAGATATCATAGGTACTGTCATCTTCCACCAGAAAACATCCGTACTGTTCCGCCAGCTCAGGTAATTGTTTGCGTTGCTCGGTCGGGATGTTGATGCCCGTAGGATTTTGGAAGGTCGGCGTCATATAAAATACTCTCGGCTTCTCCTGCTTCATCAGGCATTCAATCTGTTCCAGATCGTAGCCATCAGGATGTATATCCGTAAAAATCAACTTTGCACCCTGTTTGCGGAAAATTTCCATCGCAGGGCCGTACGTTGGCCTCTCCATGAGCACACGGTCACCGGGTCTGACGAGACTTCGGGAGATCACATCAATGGCCTGCTGTGCACCTGAAGTAATCAGCACTTCATCTGCCGAGATGTAAAAACGTTCCCTTGTCGTCAGATGGCTTGCCAAGGCACTACGCAGCTCCAGATCTCCCTGAATCGTGGAATATGTGCCAAGCAGACGGGGATATAGATCCAGCAAATCCCGCATCAGTTCTCCCCAATATCGGTTGGGCAGCAGGGCGGGGTCAATCAATGATTTGGAAAATTGGTATTCCGCCTCAAGGGATTGCACGCGGGCAAGTGAATCCCAATGCAGCCAGGCAGACACTGCCGGGTCATCGGCCTGATCAGTCACGGGAGAAGGGTCAGCAGGACTGACATAATAACCGGACTTATCCTTGACGTAAACGTTCCCCCGTTCCTTTAGTTCCTGATAGGCCTTAAAAACGGTGAGGCGATGTACACCGAGCAGCTCGGACAGGCTCCGCACGGACGGCAGCTTCTCATGCTCTTTCCACTCTCCGGCTTCGATCCGTACAACCAGATAATGTACCACTTGCTCATATAGTTTCAGGCTGTTATCTGTCATCATAATGGCTTTGCCCACCCGGCTCACGCTCCTTTTGAACTCCATTGTAACAGCAAACGGGAACTAACTGTTCTGTTTTATTCATTCTGTTCTGTAGACAGTGCTATATGATGGAGAACAGATGAAGGAGGGGCTAGCATGGTTGCATTAGCATTTACCGTAATGTGTCTTATTTTTGGAACAACGTTTCTAGCGATTAAAATTGGCGTGGAGGCAGGCATGCCACCTTTTCTGTCGGCCGGACTACGCTTTATCATTGCAGGTGCTCTAATGTTTGCATGGATGTGGATGAAAGGGAAAGTGAACCTGTCTTTACTATGGCGTAAAGAGATGCTCTTGACGGGGGCCGGATTGACGTTCGGGACCTTTGCGACCTTATATTGGGCTGAACAATATGTGAGCTCGGGTGTTGGTGCGATTCTGTCAGCAACAGGTCCGCTCATGATTATGGTGATGCAGACAGCGTTGTTGCGTCAAAAAACGTCTGTACGCATGATAACGGGATGCCTGATCGGTTTTGCTGGAGTTATCCTCGTCGTGTTGCCGGGTGTATCGATTGGTGGTAATTCCCTGTGGCTTTGGGGCTGTATTGCCGTATTGGTGGGTGAAGTCTGTTATTCGGCAGGTGCGTTGTACTCCAAAAAGGTCATTAACCAGTTTAGGGAGGCTAATCCTGTAGCAATCAATGCGGTGCAAATGATGTACGGAGGAGTGCTGTTATCCGCGCTTTCGGCGGTGACGGAATCCTGGAACACAACTGGATTGGATTGGATGCCAGCGGTATCATCTCTGATCTATCTGACGGTAATCGGTTCGATGGTCGGGCACAGCTTGTTCTACTGGATCATGTCTCGTACCAACCCGTTATTCCCGGCGACCTGGTTATACATTTCCCCTCCGATTGCGGTTGGGCTTGGGGCGGTTCTCTACAATGAGCATGTAAGCTGGATTACCTGGTTGGGAGTTGCTCTAATTGTCTCGGGTTTGCTGACGATGAATGAGAAAGTGATGGGGTGGATCAAGAGAGGCAAACGCACAACTTCTTTGAGTCAGACTTCCAAATCCATGGTAAAATAGGGAATATATATTCTGCGCAGGAATGAGGCGAGACATCCATTTGAATAGACAGGGAATCGGTGCTGTTTTATTGTTTGCGGGAATTGTGCTGTATGGCATTATCCATATTGGGACCATTATTCATTTACCGGACGTAACGATCTGGTCCAATCAATGGGGCCGTTATCTGCAAGCCGCTTTTGAAACGGGTGGCATCATTGGACTTGTCTTGGCCATTCTTTTATTTATTACAGGAGTTACGCTCCTGCTCCCTAGGCCATTGGCGGATTTATCCAAAGGGAGATTAATGAAGGAGATCAGTGAGCGGAATCGTGAATTTGACGAGAAGTATGGAAAGCAGAATAATTAACAGTTTTATTACAGGAACAGCCCTGGCACAGCGATTCATCACTGTGCAGGGCTGTTTAATTTTGTTTTTGAAATAACACGTTTTATATGGACTCGACTTCTTAAAAAGCTTACTCTGCGTTCAGCACAAACTTCTCAATCACTTGCTTCACGCCGTCTTCGTTATTGCTCGCGGTAATGTAATCTGCCAGCTCTTTCAGAGCAGGGATGGCATTTCCCATCGCTACACCGAGACCAGCGACTTCCAGCATCTCATGGTCATTCCAGGAATCCCCGATGGCAATGCACTCGCTCAATTGGTGACCGAAGTGATCTGCCAGGAAGGTTAATGCATGACCTTTCGTTCCCTCGCGGTGCATGATTTCAAGGAAGTATGGCTTAGACTTGGTGATGTGTACTTCTGATCCGAGCAGTTCGCGCAGGGCAACCGCAACCTCATCCAAGTAATCCGGCTCATCGATGATGAGCAGTTTCGGTGTTTTTTGCTCAATCACTTTGATGAAATCCGGTTCGATGTGGTACTGAGTGCCATTCAGTTTAGCGTAGTCACGCAGCTTGTCGTTTTCTTCACGGGCGTAAAGTTTGTCGTCAATGTACGTTTGCAGGTGCAAATTATGCTCCAGGCAGTAGTCATACAATTTGCGGGAAGCGTCCTGTGGAACGTAGCGCTCGTAGAGTACTTTTTCGTCCAGCAAGTTTTTCACCAAAGCGCCTTGATACGTAATGATGGGCACGTTCAGCTTCGTTTGGCGAGCGAGTGCTTGGGCAGAAGCGTAAGCACGTCCAGTTGCCAGTGTTACAACGACACCATGAGCTACTGCTTGTTCCAGGGCAGTCTGTGTTGCAGGCGTTACTTCCTTGTTATCGTTAATCAGGGTATCATCAATGTCAATTGCGATTAATTTGTAGGTCATCTGTGTTTCTCTCCTTTTTTATCTGTATCTATAACAACGAACGAATAGATAAGCATTACACGAGACCACTCCGACTGCAGATTCATCTTTCGATCGCTGTTATCCCCGGATTTCATTGAATCCATTCCCCAGAGGGGAAATCCGGGGATAGCATATGCTTCCGATGCAGCTTTCTTCCAGAAAGCTTTTAGGCGAACGCTTCGCTTCTTCAGATTGATTCTGCCTTCTCCGTTAACGTGTAATTCTGGAATTCGTTCTAAAATTATACTCACATCTAAATTTTATTCTTCCAGGAAAATGAGGCCAATAAAGTCCTCCAGCTCCAGGTTGCCGAAGTAATGTTTTACATCCAGACCCTCAAGTGCAGTACGCACCTCAGATTCCTCGTAACGCTTGCCACGCAGCATGTCTTCGATATCCGCTACATCGCCTACACCGAAGAAATCACCAAAGATTTTGATATCTTCAATGCGCCCATCTTTGATATTCATGCGCAGATCAATGATGCCGACAGGGAATTTACGTGTATGCTTCACATTGCTTTCTGGAGAAAGCCCGTAGTTCCAGTCCCAATTGTTATAACGCTCAGCAGAGATTTCGTTGATCTTGTCCCAGTCTTTCTCTGTGAGTTCATATTGAGGAACGTCTTGTGGCTCCATGCGGAAAATATGACGCAACAGCTCGTCCCGGAATTGTTCAATGGTCAGATTGCTGTCAATCAGATCACGAATATTGGCAACACGGCTGCGCACGGATTTGGTACTTTTGGACTTGAACTTCTCCGGATTAACGTTGAGTGAAGCCTGTACGTGGTCGAGGTTCAGGTTGAACATCAATGTGCCGTGACTGAACATGCGGCCGCGCGTAGAGAATTGGGCGTTGCCCGAAATTTTCTTCTCTCCGACTTGCAGATCGTTACGTCCCGTCAGTTCGGCATTGACACCAAGCTCTTGCAAGGCTTCCACCACAGGCTGCGTGAATTTGCGGAAGTTGTGGAAGGATTGTCCGTCATCCTTGGTAATAAAGCTGAAATTGAGGTTGCCCAGATCGTGATAAACGGCTCCGCCTCCCGAAAGACGACGTACGACTTGAACACCGTTATCCTGAACATATTCAATGTTGATCTCTTCAATGGTGTTCTGGTGTTTTCCGATAATAATGGACGGGCGGTTGATGTAAAACAGCAAGTAACTGTCATCCATCGGCAGATGCTTCAGAATGTATTCCTCAATGGCGAGGTTTACAGAAGGATCTGTAATGCCCTGGTTATCAACAAACAGCATGGTCATTCCTCCATTAATGTATGTGAGGGATGTATATCCCTTATAGTGATGCTTTACGGAATCGAAATTCCTTCTCTATTGTAAACGAATTGTCGATGGGACACAAAGGAATTGAAGCCGCAAAGGGCTTGAATAGTCAAATCAGGATTGACCCCTGCCTGCCACGACATCCATAATAAAAAGGACATGCAGAAAGGATGACGGACAGGATGACCGGTTTAATTGAAGTTTTCGGACATGGCGGTGATGTGGAGACTGCCGCGGCACGTTTTGGAGGGAATCCTGCGGATTTTCTCGATTTTAGCGCGAATATTAATCCTCTGGGTCCACCTCGGGAAGTGCTGGAGGCTCTGGGGCAAGGATTGCATACGGTACTTCGTTACCCGGATCCGGGCCATCGGGCGTTCAAAATGTTGCTTAGTGACCGACTGGGTTTAACCCCGGATCACATATCTGTGGGTAATGGGGCGGCGGAAAGCATGGCTCTAATCTTACTTGGAATCGCCCCTCGTAGAGTAGGTACGGTAGAGCCCGGTTTTTCGGAGTACAGTGCATTATCCAGACAATTTGGAGCAGAAGTCCATCATGTTCAAGGACGGGAAGAACTGGACTGGCGAGCAGAATCGGAAGATATTGAGAAGCTGATGGAGCGGGTGGACCTGCTTTTCCTTGGACAGCCCAACAATCCTAATGGGGTACAGTATCCGGTGGACGTTCTGCAACGGCTTGCTCGTAAAGCAGAGACAACAGGCACGATATTGGTTGTCGATGAGGCATTTCTCGATTTTATTCCTGAATCACAGCGGCAATCACTTGCACCCAGCTTGAAAGAGTATCCGCAAGTGATCATCATCCGCTCTATGACCAAGTTTTATGCGATTCCAGGCCTGCGTCTGGGTTATGCGATGGGTCGTCCCGAACTGATTCATGCCATGACAGAGAAACAGGTCACCTGGAGTGTGAACGGGCTGGCACTGATCGCAGGAGAAGCCTGTCTGCGCAGCGGGGAAACTTTTGAACAGGAGACAATGGCACTGGTGTCACACGAGCGGGAGAGTTTAACGGAAGGCCTAGAGGCTTTGGGATGTAAGGTGACGCGAGGGGAAGCGAACTTTATATTGGCAGCTCTGCCAGAACCGTGGACAGCTACATCCATGCAGGCTGCTCTCGGTGAACGCGGTATACTGATCCGAAGCTGCGCGATGTACCCCGGACTTGGGGAACGACATGTACGTTTTGCGGTCAAGGACGCAGAGGCTAACGGACGTTTACTAGAAATAATAGGAAATGTAATTGAGACTAATCCGACAACGGGATTAGAGGCAGGGGGACACGACGATGGCACTGCCATTCTATAATTATTACTCCCATGTACAAAAGGACCAGAACGAATACAGATCTTCTGTGTGGCCGGGATTATTCGTCTCTGCACATGAACGGCATATTAAAGCATCCAGCCCTTCTGTTGTAACAGCACTTTCCAGTGCCGTGTATGGGGGCGGCATGATTGAACTGGATCGTATATTTAACATCTATGTGGACAGACATTATCGCTGTGACGATCCACCACGTGATATTGCCGATCTGTTGAGTGAATGGCAGGAGCAGCAGGATCAATGTGCCGGTCTTCTGACTGCGGTTCGATTGGAGCATACAGCGATCCAGGAATATGAAAGCGATGAGTTCGGATTACTTTGTTGCACTACAGCAGGAGTATCCAATGCTGCGAGGGCAGGTTCTGCAAGAACGGTGTTCGATGCTGCGGGAAATGAGATGAGCAATGGGACGGTGTCCCAGAAAATAGGGAAGGTTTCGGCTTCAACCTATACTCCCGGTACGATCAATATCATGTTGTGGATAAATGGGCGTATGACTGCTGGAGCGATGGTGAATGCCATTCAGACTGCGGTAGAGGCGAAGGCCGCTGCGTTAGCTGATTTCGGTGTGGTGGATTCAGAGAATGGTCTGACCGCAACCGGAACAACAACGGATGCCATCGTGCTCGCGGTAAGTCAGGCTGAAGTAAATAAACCGCTCATCAGTTATGCCGGGACGGCTACGGTCATGGGTGCAGCTATCGGCAGGCTGGTGTATGACACGATAACGGAAAGCCTGCAAGCTGCGCAGGAGTGGAAAGAGAGGAATAACAAGCAATGACATCTCTGCTGCATCAATGGGCTACCTGGCCGATCTGGACGGGAATAGCTGGAGCCTGGATTATTGTAGGAGCATACATATTGGATCGCTGTATCGGAGATCCACGCTGGATTCCTCATCCGGTGATTGGCATGGGAAAGGCCATCTCTGCACTTGAGCGGGCGATAAGGTCGCGAGTGGACTCGAACCAGGCTCTCAAAAGAGCTGGCGTATTATTTCCCTTTTTGATTGCAGGGGGAGCTTTTGCACTGAGTTGGGGATTGATCTATATGCTGGGTCTTATTCATCCGGCTGTTGCGGTTGTGGCTGAAGTGGCGCTGATCGCAACCACCATTGCTTCCAAAGGTTTGAAGGATGCGGGCAATGAAGTCTACCGCCATCTGAGTCAACAGGATTGGCCTGCGGCGAGACGTTCACTTGGTATGATTGTAGGGCGTGATACGGCTCATCTGGATGAACCGGAAATTGTGCGGGGAACGGTGGAGACTGTTGCAGAGAATATCGTGGATGCCATCGTCTCTCCACTGTTTTATGCCCTGATTGGTGGTGCACCACTTGCCATGGCCTATCGGGCGGTGAATACACTGGATTCCATGGTGGGTTATAAAAATGGAAAATATCTTCACCTCGGCTGGGCATCAGCCCGTCTGGATGATTGGGCCAACTGGATTCCCGCACGGCTTACCGCTTTGCTGTTGATTATTGGAGCCTGGTTCATGAAGCTGGATGCCAGAGGGGCAGCACGCATGGTGTCCCGAGATGCAAGACTTCACCCAAGCCCGAATAGCGGTTTTCCCGAGTCAGCGGTGGCCGGAGCGCTGGGCATAAGACTTGGTGGGCATAACGTATATCACGGCGTGGCTTCATTTCGCGCATATATGGGCGAGCCGTCAAGACGGATGGAAGCAGAAGATATCGTACGAACAACACGGCTTATGTTCTGGTCGGCAGGTTCTTTTGTTTTAGTATGTTGGTTGGTCACCTTAGGGATATGGTCTGCTGGAGGTGCACTGTTATGGAAATAGAAGCTGGACAGGGTGGCATGCAAAGCCGTGAGATTATTTTGATACGGCATGGTACAACGGCGTGGAACTTGGAAAAAAGGTATCTTGGGCATACTGACATCGGACTGTTGCCTGAAGCAAAGCAGGAGCTATCTTCGCTGCGTGAGCAGTTCAGCAATATCGCATGCGAAGCCCTGTATTGCAGTGATCTGCTGCGTTGTCAGCAGACGCTCACACACATTGCATCGTCCCAAATGGGACAGGCCAAGCTTGATGCCCGACTAAGGGAGATCGACTTTGGTCAGTGGGAGGGGTTGACCTACGATCAGCTCAAGGACAATCCACAGTACCGAGACTGGATCGATGCGCCGCAGGAGATAACGCCACCGAATGGCGAGCCTTGGACAGCATTTGCAGCCCGGATTGATTCATTTATGGAAGAGTGTCTGATGTCCTTTTCACCAATACTGCACTCTGGCAGCATAAACGTGCCAAAGGTAGCCGTGATTACGCATGGCGGTGTTATTCGTTATATGGTATCACGTCTCGTTCCGGATCAAGGATTCTGGGATACGCAGGTGATACCAGGACAAGCGATAAAGATCCGGCTGGATGGCGATGGGGATAGCTGGGTTGGAACCAGATTGACTTTTCCGTAAATCGGGTTGTAAGGATGTACAATATAACCTATAATCACAACAGAAGTGTGACTTAGCAAGTGCATCATCGGATGGAGGCTCAACGAGCTCTACCAAGGATGCAAGATGCTCACTTGAATGGTTAAACAATATCAGCGACCAAGGGTCCCGCAGCAATGTTTCATGGGTTCATATGAGGCCATGAACGGCAAACGGGTGAAATAGGGAAGCCGGTGTAAATCCGGCACGGTCCCGCCACTGTAAATCAGGATGAATTCCTGTAAGTCAGGTTACCTGCCCTGGACGTATAAACCGGTGTTCCTTCGAGGAAAGGACAGCGTTTCGGGCAGTTCTCTGTGCATATACAGCGCCAAGCTGATCATGCGCAGATCGCCACATGCGAGACGTCATCCCTGATCCTGACCCAAGGATTGGGGATTTTATTTTTTCGGAACACAAATTCAAGCGGAATTGGGACAGGAGCACTACTCAATAGAATGGATAGAGAAGGGGAGAATGAACACAATGAATTTCAAGACATGGAAAGGCGTGGCGTCACTGCTGAGCGCAGCGATGCTGGCACTGACGTTGGCCGGATGTGGTACAACAACAACGAACGAGGGTACAGGAACCTCGCAACCTGCACAGGAGCAATCCCAGGAACAGGCGAAAACAGATCTCAAAACACAATATCCACTCACGGTTACAGATGCTACGGGTGAATCGTTTACCTTTGACAAAGCACCAGCCAAAATCGTATCCGTATCTCCGGCTGAAACGGAATCCCTGTTCGCACTCGGATTGGACGAGCAGATCGTAGGGGTATCCGACTATGACGACTATCCGGAAGCAGCAACAAAGAAACCAAAAATGGGCGGCATAACAAAGCCTAATGAAGAGTCGATCATTGCAGCTGAAGCAGATATCGTATTTACAGGTATCTCGATGAGCGAAGAGTCGGTGAAGAAACTTCGTGATCTGGGCATTACGATTTTCAAAACAGATTCTAAATCAGTGGATGATGTGATGAACAACATTGAAACATTTGGTGAAATCACGGATCATCAGGAAAAAGCACAGGAGATCACCACCCAGATGAAACAGGATGTGACTGATGTAACTGAAGCTGTGAAGGCAGTTAAACCGGAAGAAAAGAAAAAAGTATATGTTGAGTTCTCCCCAGGCTGGACTGTGGGTAAAGGCGAATTCATGGATGAATTGATCACATTGGCCGGAGGAAACAACGTAGCTTCCGACTTGACTGGCTGGAACCAGATTAATGAAGAGAACATTATTGCTTCTAATCCAGACGTCATTCTGTATGCGAACGATGTAGTGGAAGATAACAAAACATTGGATCAAATCATCAAAGCACGCAGCGGATGGGATCAAATCACGGCTGTGAAAAATGATGCAGTCATTGGTTTGGATGCCAACCTGCTGAGCCGTCCGGGACCACGGGTAACCCAAGGTCTGAAAGAAGTAGCCAAAGCGATCTACCCTGATCTGTTCAAATGAGTAAAAAGCTGGCAGTGTACGGAACGGCCGGAATTGTACTGCTTGTGTTAACCGTGCTGATCTGCACGGGCATCGGTTCGGTTGCCCTGCCTGTTCGGGACATTGCGGGCATCTTGCTTCATCGCATTCCCTGGCTGGGCGACTGGATTGTTCCTGACTGGAATACAGCAGCAGAACAGATTATATGGAAGGTCAGATTCCCACGTGTACTGCTTGCCGTGCTTGTAGGTGCATCGCTGGCGATTGCCGGAACTGGATTCCAGGGGGTTCTTCGTAACCCTCTGGCTGATCCGTTTACCCTGGGCGTATCGTCCGGTGCATCGGTAGGTGCGGCTTTTCTGATTTTTTTCGGATTGCAGTATGCGCTGATTGGGATCTGGACTCTGCCATTGGTCGCGTTTCTGACGGGAGTAATCACATTGTGGTTTGTGCTGGCCCTCGCTCGTGAGGGACGCAAAATACCGACACACAGCCTCATTCTGGCTGGCGTGGTCATGCAAAGTTTCCTGGGAGCAGTAGTCTCCTTCCTGTCGACCATGTCGAAGCAGACAATCAATGAAATTATATACTGGACGATGGGAAGTCTGGCACTGCGTGGGTGGTCGTATACGGCCATCCTTTTCCCGTATTTTGTGCTGGGGCTGATTTTCCTCTGGAGCCGTGCGCGTTCGTTGAATGTGCTTGCCTTGGGGGAACGACAGGCTGCGCATATCGGGGTTAAGGTGGATGGATTGAAACTGTCGGTGTTAGCTGTGGGTACGCTGCTTACGGCAGGCGCTGTCTCCGTATCCGGCGTGATCGGCTTCGTCGGATTGGTCATTCCGCATATTCTTCGGCTCATCGTCGGACCTGATTATCGATTGTTGGTGCCTTTGTCAGCGATTGGGGGAGCCATCTTCATGGTCTGGGCAGATACGATTGCACGCTCATTGCTGGCTCCAACCGAAATTCCGCTGGGTGTGGTTACGGCTTTCGTTGGAGCGCCGTTCTTTGCGTATCTGTTGCACCGGAACAAAAAGCTGCGGAAGGGGATGATGCCATGAGTACATTCATGAAAACAGACCTTACCGAGAGTCGGCCGATGATTAAGGTCACGGGAGCTGGTAAAATGTATGGTAACCATCGGGCCCTGCATGCGGTGGACTGGCAAGTCACAGAGGGTGAATGGTGGGGCGTTGTTGGTCCAAACGGCAGTGGCAAATCGACCCTGCTTCAGCTACTTGCCGGAACCGAACAGCCGAACGCAGGCAGCATACAGATTGATGGACGCGACATTTCCTCATACACCCGTAAAGATCTGTCGCGCATGATTGCGGTCTTGCAGCAGGATGGTCTGCCGGCCATCTCTTATCCCGTAAGGGATGTTGTCGAGATGGGACGTTACCCTTACCAGAACTGGCTTGGCAAAGAACCGTCGGACGGAGCAGCGGTAGTTGATAAGGTGTTAGAGGAGTTGGGTCTGAGTGACATGGCCGATCGACCTTTGGATGCACTGAGTGGCGGACAACGGCAGCGGGTTGCGCTTGCCAAAGTCATGGCTCAGGAACCTAGGCTATTATTGCTGGACGAGCCAACCACCTTTCTCGATATCAAATATCAATTGCAATTCATGGAGTTATTATCAGCGTGGCGTCAAAAAAATCATATTACGATTGTGGCGGTGCTGCATGATCTGAACCTGGCCGCACAATTTTGCGATCATATTCTGGCGCTGCGTGACGGGACTTGTGTAGGCAGTGGCACACCCCATTCGTTGATGACGGAAGAGAACATCCGGGAGATCTTCCGGGTGAGCCCGGCCATGGTTAATCATCCCGACAATGGATTGCCACAGCTTTTGCTAAGACGAGAGAAGAAATGAATGAACGGGGGGGGACCCCATATTTTGATAAAGGAAGTGCTGGCTGTATGAATAATGAACAGGTGTTGGAACAGTTAATTGGTCGGATCGTGGGTCCACATGAGGCAGTTGCGGCTGAAGCTTCCGCGCATGTGGATGCATTGACGAAGCCACCCGGCAGTTTGGGCAAGCTTGAACAGCTAGTTATTCGTCTGGCGGGAATCACCGGTGAGGCTCGGCCTTGCTTTGATCGAAGAGCTGTCATTGTTATGGCTGCGGATCATGGGGTGGTTGAAGAAGGGATTAGTGCTTTTCCAGCTGAGGTAACGCCGCAGATGGTCCTGAATTTCCTAGCAGGGGGAGCGGCAGTCAATGTGCTTGCGCGCCACGCTGGAGCTCATGTGATCTGTGTGGATATCGGCGTGAATGCGGATCTGGATCACCCAGACCTGGTCTCCCGCAAAGTCCGTAAAGGAACAGCCAACATGGCGAAGGGTGCTGCAATGACCCGGGGCGAAGCGATTCAGGCCATTCTTGCAGGAGCTGAAGTGGTCTCCACCGAGGTTGCGAAGGGAACGCAGTTGTTTGTGACCGGAGAGATGGGAATCGGGAATACAACCGCTAGCGCTGCGGTGATGTGTGCATTAACCGGAACAGCACCTGCTTCAGCGGTTGGCCGGGGAACAGGCGTAGATGATGTCGGTTTGCAGCGCAAAGCCGCAGTGGTCAGCCAAGCCCTCAGTGTGAATGCTCCGGATGCAGATGATGCACTCGATGTGCTGTGCAAAGTGGGTGGACTGGAGATTGCCGGACTGACAGGCGTGATTCTCGCTGCTGCTGCAAACGGGTGCCCCGTTGTCGTGGATGGATTTATCTCCACCGCTGCCGCGTTGATTGCGAGCCAGCTTGCTCCGGTCAGTACAGAATACATGATTGCTTCCCACACATCGCATGAAAGTGGACATGCAGCGTTGCTGCGTGAACTTGATCTGAAGCCTATGCTCGATCTGGACATGCGACTGGGTGAAGGTACCGGAGGCGTTCTTAGTCTTCATCTGATTGATGCGTCATGCCGTATTCTGAATGAGATGGCGACATTTGCAAGTGCGGGTGTATCTGGTGGCACGAATGACACTCAACCTACCGAGTCTTCATCAGCTTCTGTTGATTCATCTGTTCAAGGAGAGGTATCATCATGAGTGTTCTCGTGACGGGCGGGGCGCGGAGTGGCAAAAGTTCGTTTGCCGAGCGTCTCTGTATGCAGCGATCCTCTGAAGCCTGGTATGTCGCTACGGCTCAGGCTTATGATGACGAGATGCGCGAGCGTATACGTCTGCATCAGAAACAGCGAGATGAAGCAGGATATCTGTGGCATACGGTGGAGGAACCGCTGGCATTGCCTGAATTAATTACAAGAATGGGAGAGTCCCATACAGGTACATCTGCACCGACCATTCTGGTAGATTGTCTGACACTGTGGCTCAGCAATGTGCTGTTAGCGCATGAACATGAGCCGGTGCAGGTGCTGTACGATCATATGGACGCGCTGGTAGCGGCCATCCATTCATACCCGGGTCTGCTCGTGTTTGTCACCAATGAAGTAGGGGATGGTATTGTGCCAGAGTATGCGCTGGGAAGAAGATATCGGGATCTGGCGGGCATTCTCAATCAGCGGATTGCAGCGATTTGCCGCGAAGTGTTTCTGGTGACAGTGGGTATTGCCATTGAGCTAAAAAGCAGGGAGTATCGTTTATGAGTAAAGGCGATCTTGAACAAAAACATGCGGCTGCGGCCGCTTTTCAATTTCTGTCCCGTTTCCCGGTGAGAATGCAGCTTGATTTCGTCCCGCCATTATTGCGGGAAAGTGTAGTGTATTACCCGCTGGTTGGTGCGGTCATCGGATTATGCGTCTGGCTGGGCGGAGCCCTGACAGGTGCACTGCTTCCATCGTTTCCGGCAGCGGTGTTAACCTTGACGTTATGGGTATGGCTAACCGGAGGCCTCCATCTGGATGGTTGGATGGATACGGCAGATGGGCTGCTTAGTTATCGAACCCGTGAGCGAATGCTGGAGATTATGAAAGACAGTCGTGTGGGGGCCATGGGCGTAATCGCCTGTGTCCTGCTGTTGATGATGAAAGCAGCATTGATTGCTGACTTTATCGCTCGTGGCAACTGGGCCTATGGAGCTTTGCTCATCCTGCCGATGATCTGGAGTCGGTGGTTCATGGTGTATGCCATGGCGGCCTGGCCGAATGCCCGTAAGGACGACGGACTCGCTGTCCTGTTCAAGGGATTGGGGGAACGGAGGGAAGTCCAGCGTGCACGCAGCTCCGCGGTAGGGCTAACCATTCTGGCAGGTGTAATCACATGGGCAGTGGTATGGATCTTCCAGCCGGATACAGCCATGTTCCAGGTGCTGGCGACGGAGAATGGATTGGGGACGTTACCATGGTGGCTGTATCCAGTTGCAGCGATCATAGTGGTGCCGCTTGCTGGCTATGTAATTGGCAAATTCGTTGCCGGGCGTATCAGTGAAAGGCTGGGTGGACTTACAGGGGACACGTATGGAGCCATGAATGAGCTGCTTGAGGCCGCACTGCTAACGGTACTTAGTCTGTTACAGGGATTCTTTTTGATATAACGCTGAGAGTGGAGGTGAGGTAACGTGGAAGATACTTCTGCACAAACGTCCGAACAAACGGCAGCAGTATTAATGCTGCAAGGGACAGCATCGGATGTGGGGAAAAGCGTAATTACGACGGCCTTATGCCGAATATTCAAGCAGGATGGCTTCAGGCCGGCTCCGTTCAAATCACAGAACATGGCACTGAATTCTTACGTCACGGAAGACGGCAAGGAAATCGGGAGAGCCCAGGGAGCGCAAGCCGAGGCATGTGGCATTGAAGCGACGACGGATATGAATCCGATTCTGATCAAGCCGGTTCGGGATATGCATTCCCAGATTGTCGTGCACGGTGTGCCTCTTACACAGATGAGTGCATGGGACTATCGGCAGCATTTCCTGCCTAAAGCCAAACAAACGGTCATGGATGCACTGAATCGGTTGCGTGCGACGTATGATATTGTGCTGATGGAAGGTGCGGGAAGTCCTGCAGAGATCAATCTGAAGGATCGGGATATCGTTAATATGAATCTGGCGGGCTGGGCAGATGCTCCGGTTATTCTGATCTCGGATATTGATCGTGGCGGCGTATTTGCCTCCATTGTAGGTACACTGGAGCTGCTGGAGCCGCATGAGGTTCAGCGTGTAAAAGGATTCATCATCAACAAGTTTCGTGGAGATCTGTCCTTGCTGCAGCCTGGGTTGGACTGGCTTGAAGAACGGACAGGCATACCTGTATTGGGCGTATTGCCTTACATAAGTGATATTCAGATTGAAGCGGAAGACTCCGTGGTGCTGGACTCGATGCGGCATGGCAAATCCGGTCAGCAGGAGCTGGACCTTGCGGTAATTCGTTATCCGCGTATTTCCAACTTTACAGACTTTGATGCCCTTTCTCGGGAACCGGATGTGAATGTGCGATACGTGACTTCTCCAGATGAATTGGGGCATCCCGACGCCATTCTGCTTCCAGGTACGAAGGATACGATTGGAGATCTGGCATTTCTGCGTGCGTCGGGACTGGAGCAAGCGATTGCCAGCCAGACGGAGCGTGAACATGTTCAGCTTGTCGGGATATGTGGTGGATATCAGATGCTCGGTCAGCATCTCAAAGATCCATTTGCGGTAGAAGCGAATCAGATCCAGGAAGCCAATGGATTGGGATGGCTGCCCCTATCGACAAGATTTCTACAGAACAAACAAACGGTGAGAGCCTCTGGGAATGTACACAGTCATCATCCATTTCGCTTGTCCAAGGAAAGCGATGCAGTAAACTCGTTGCCGATCAATGGATACGAGATTCATATGGGCGTTACCGAGTGTCTTGAGCCTGAACATGTAACGGCCTTGTTCCAAATCGCCCATCCGGGAGGTCAATCCTTCAATGAAGGCTGGGGGACGATAGACGGCAAAGTGTGGGGAACGTACCTGCATGGTTTGTTTGAAAGTGATCAGTTCCGTCGTTCATGGCTTAATGGTCTGCGTGAAGGAAAAGGACTTGCTCCGCTACTGGAGACGTACAGCGCACGTGAACGCAAGGAAATGGAGTTTGACCGTGTTGCCGAGTCGTTGCGGTCTGCACTGGATATGCAGCGTGTATACGAGATTATGGGCGTTCAGGCGCCTGAATAAAGGATGCATCCTGGTGTATAGCCTAAAAGAATACCCCCATGCGTGGCAACGTTCCCTGAAACCTGGAACGATGCTGAACATGGGGGTATTTGTGTACCTAATGTTAAAGTTTGATTCAACTATGGAAATAATGGGTTAAAGGTATTCCGGTTAGTTTATTTTGAAGTTCTTCATGGCGGATTGCAGTTCTACCGCTTGCTCATGTAGATGACGTACGGTGCTGGAATGGGAGTCCATCTCATTCAGTTGGAGATCCGCTGTAGAAGCAATCTCTTGCATGCTTTGACGGGACTTGGACGTGATCTGAGCCGTTTCTTCCACGGAAGCACTGACTTCTTCAGCTCCAGCGGATACTTGTTGAGTTGAAGCGGATACCGTCTGAATGGTCAGATTAACATTCTGAATCAATTCGTTAAGCTGCTGGAATGCGGAGCCTGCCTGCTGAACCACGTGAGTACCTGATCCAATCTCTTGGGTTACGCGGTTCATAGCATCAACCGAACGTTCTGCGTCTTCACGAATGGTACCCAGGTAATCGGAGATTTCCTCAGTAGCTGTCTTGGATTGCTCCGCCAGTTTGCGTACTTCTCCGGCAACAACGGCGAACCCGCGTCCATGCTCTCCAGCACGTGCTGCTTCAATGGAAGCGTTGAGGGACAGCATGTTAATCTGTTTCGTGATTTCAAAAATGGATTGAACGATGGTCCCTATCGCGATCGAGCGCTCGTTCATCGTTTCGACATAACGCAGAGATTCGCTCGCGGTCTGGCCGACACGTTCCATTTGTTGAATGGCATCCTGAGCCAGTCGGTTACCGTTAACAGCTTCGTTCGCGGCATCTCCGATCTGCTCGGATACTTCGGCAGAAGAGGAGGCGATATGCATAATGCCTTGCGTGATTTCTTCCATGGCTCTTGCATTTTCGGCTGCGCTGGAAGCGATACTTACGCTACCTTTCTCGGCACTTTCTGCTGAACGACTGGAGTCTTTCACCATACCGGACATAGATTCTACCCGTTTGAGCAAATCATTGGAGCCTTCTACAACTTCATTGGATGTAGAGAGGGCGCGGCTAATCATTTCTTTCAGATTATGAGTCATCGTCTGGAAGCTTGAAGCGAGCTGTGCAATTTCATCCTTACCTTTAATCTGAAGTTCAGCAGTCAGATCTCCTTGTGATATCTGTTTGCTATGTTGAACGAGCTGAATGATCGGCTTGGTTACACGTTTGATCATGCTTGTCGAGATGAGCCATCCGAGCAAAAAGACCAATGCCGTGATACCGAGGCACAACCAGAAGATCTGTGCAATTTTGTCCTGAATGAACTGGGCATCCATGCTAACAGCCATGATCATGTTACTTCCTGCGATCGGAATAAAGGCTGCTTTATGTACACCGAAGGAATCGGCATAAACCTGGCTGATTTCCATTTCTTTTTTCTCAGTGGCCTCATTCATTGCTGCTTCTACTTCAATCTCATCTCCGGCTTTCATGCCCGAGGAGGTATTCGCGATGACAACGGTAGCTTTACCATCCTGAATGGCCACGACGTAGGCTGCGTCTAGATTATGCTCTTTGGCTTTGCCGGCCAAATAGGACTCCACGGTCAGTGCAGCACCCTCAGAGCCAGCTCCGCCACTCTGTACTTGCAAAATTTTAGAAGCGGATGTGTTCTTGTATATATCCTGAATGGACGTGCCCAGGACCTTATCGAACTGTGGAAGCACGTAGCTTTGCATAATATTCATGGAGACAGCATAGAAACTGATACTAAACAACAGGGAAGCAACCAGCAGTACGAGGAACAAAGTGCCTCTGATTTTACCGGCAACGGTGCGATTTCGAAACATAAGGATCATCCTTTCACGTCATGTTCATTAACATTATCGCTTTTCCGTTATCGTAAGACTAAATACCAACGAAGAAAGGCCTAATTTTCACGTTGAGAAAACTTGGGAATAAGCGGATATACCTATATTACAAAATTAACCGGAGGTTGAATACAATAATTTTCACGATTCAGTGTATTTTTTTCAGAAATAGATGAATTTATTACACGCATATTACATAATATCAATTAATACCTACCAGAATAGTTTGTTATGTGATATATTGTTGAATATCGCTTTTGAGCGAGTAGAAAACCGGAATATCCGGTTACTCACACTGAGGAGGATTTATACAGATGAATACCTTTTTAATCATTTTGAACGTAGTGGTTATGCTCGCTCTTCTGGGTGTCCTGTTCTGGATGCAGAAGAAACATATTTCCTTTACCAAGCGTGTATTTGCGGGTTTGGGCATTGGGGTTGTATACGGCGTTATTCTGCAATTGATCTACACATCTGATTCTGAAATCATTACCAAGTCGGTCGATTGGTTTAATCTGGCCGGTTCAGGATATGTTCGTTTGTTACAAATGGTCGTGATTCCATTGATTATGGTTTCCATCATTTCGGCCATCATGAATCTGAAAGGCAAGCAGAATCTCGGTAAAATGAGCCTTTCGATTATCGCAATCCTGCTCATCACGACGGCGATTGCCGCAAGCGTGAGTATTGTGACGAGCTTGAGCTTCAACCTGACTTCTATTGAGATCGAAGGTGGAGACAGAGAGCTTGCACAGGGGCAGAAGATGGAGGAACGTCTCGTTGACGTGAAGGATCAGACGATTCCACAGCAAGTGCTGGAGTTCATTCCGTCGAATCCATTCGCGGACATGACTGGAGAACGTCGCACGTCCACGCTGGCTGTCGTTATTTTCTCGGCCTTTATCGGTGTGGCAGTGCTCGGATTGGATCGTAAAAAACCACAGCAGGCGGAAACGTTCCGCGGCATGGTCAATGCGGTATATGCGGTGGTTATGCGGATCGTAACGCTTGTGCTCAGGCTGACGCCTTACGGGATTTTGGCGCTGATTACGAAGGTAACCGCCACAACGAACCCGGATGAGATTCTGAAGCTGATCAAATTCGTTATTGCTTCCTACGTGGCGTTGATCGTTATGTTCATCATCCACCTGATTATTATTTCACTGTTTGGCTTCAATCCAATTACGTATGTGAAAAAGGTTCTGCCAACGCTGATATTTGCCTTCACATCCCGTTCTAGTGCGGCAGCGATTCCGCTTAACGTGGAGACACAAACGAAGAAGCTGGGCGTATCGGACGGGATTGCGAACCTGTCGGCAAGTTTCGGGGCTACCATTGGTCAAAACGGCTGCGCCGGGATCTATCCGGCCATGCTGGCGGTCATGATTGCTCCTACGGTCGGAATCGACCCGATGAGCTGGGACTTCATTATTACCCTGATCCTGGTGGTCGTGATCAGTTCATTCGGCGTAGCCGGTGTAGGCGGCGGGGCAACCTTCGCTTCCCTGATCGTGTTGTCCACAATGAATTTGCCAGTAGCTTTGGCAGGCTTGCTGATCTCGGTTGAACCGCTCATCGACATGGGCCGTACGGCGCTGAACGTGAACGATTCGATGACCGCAGGTCTCGTATCCAGTAAAATTTTGAAAGAAAACGATCAGGATACATTCAATGATCAAAGCCGTGATCTGGATTCAGCCGTTCAGGTGTAATTCAGATTCATAATAGGCGGATGGCAGTTACAGCCACAAGCCATGCAAGAGCAGCCGTTCTTCGGGTTAATCCGGAGGGCGGCTTTTTGCTTTTAGCATCCGTTGGGCATACCGTAAATATCACCCGAAGCCAGTTGGAGTTTTTTAGTGCTGTTCAACCTTGAGGAAATGTGATAGAGTATTCATGTTTTGGCCCAGAGCCAAACCGCGGTTCGTAACCATCCCGCGTAATCAAAACTAGGAAGGCAGTGTATGAATTTTGTTTAATTTAGGATGGGGAGCGCTTTTCGTTCTCGTAACGTATGGCTTTTTTCTTTTGTGTTACCGCTTGTTCGGTAAAAAGGGTCTTTATGCCTGGATCGGTGTGGCAACAGTCATTGCCAATATACAGGTGACCAAAACGATAGATATTATGGGTATCGTTCTAACGTTGGGTAATACGATGTATGTCAGCATGTACTTGACCAGTGATCTGCTCAATGAGAAATATGGACCGGGTGAGGCACGTAAAGCCGTATGGTTCGGGTTCTTCACATTGATCATGACGACAGTGCTGATGCAGATGGTATTGTTCTTTGAGCCAGCATCGACAGACTTTGCACAGGAGTCGATGGAAAAATTGTTTGGTATGCTGCCACGTCTGGCACTCGGTAGTCTGACAGCCTATTTCATCAGTCAGTTCCTGGACGTGCGACTGTACACTTGGCTGCGCAAGGTGGCGCCAGGGCGCAATCAGTTGTGGATACGTACCAACGGTAGCTCGATCATCAGTTCGTTCGCGGATACACTGGTATTCTGCACGATTGCGTTTGCCTTCATCTATCCATGGGACGTCTGGCTTGAAATTTTCTTGACGACGTACGTGATCAAATTTGTATTGACCGCGGTAGGAACGCCGTTTCTATATGCTGCACGAAGCTTTAAATTCAAGGATGAAGCCTAGATTCGTAGTTAATTCGTCCGGAAAATGTTGAATTCAACACAAAAGTCCCGCAAAGCCATTCATTCATGGTTTCGCGGGACTTTTGGTTATGGCCAAAAAGGATTAGTCCGTCAGAATTTGCAGCTCTTTTGGATAGGACGTCAGCACCTCAACGCCAGTTTCCGTCACAAGTACATCATCCTCGATACGCACACCGCCTGCGCCGGTTACATAAATGCCCGGCTCAATCGTAAATACCGTACCTTCCTCCAGAAAGTCCATGTTCTGACCATGCAGTGAAGGATACTCATGCACGTCAATGCCCATTCCATGTCCAACTCTGTGTAGGAAACGTTCGCCGTATCCGGCTTCTTCCGTAACCTGGCGTGCTGCACGGTCAATATCCGCACAGGTGACACCTGGCTTAACTGCCCGAATGGCAGCTTCATTTGCTGCGAGCACAGTGTTATAGATGGTTTTAAGTTCAGGTGAAATGTCACCAAAAGCAAATGTGCGCGTAATATCTGATGCATACCCACCAGCGTAGACACCCATATCGAACATCAACAGATCGCCATGCTGTAATTTGCGTTCACCGGGTGTGCCGTGTGGCAAGCCTGTTTTGGGTCCAGTGAGCACCATCGTATCGAAGGAAGGGCCGTCTGCACCCAGTTTCTTCATCTGGTATTCCATTTCGGCAACCAGTTCAATTTCCGTTACGCCTGTACGAACGTGAGACAGTCCTTGACGAAGTGTCTCTTCAATCAGATGAATGGCGTGGCGAATGCGAGCAACTTCATCCGGTGTTTTTTTCACACGCAAGGTGCGAAGCAGAGGACCGACATCTTCAAAGTTGGCAGCACCAAGGGCGGCTGTCAACTGTTCATAACGTGCGACAGTCACGTATTCTTTTTCGAGACCTACGCGGCCCAGACGTCCTTGATAACGCTCAAATAAGGCGTAAGGATTGTCCGTATCTGAATGCGTGGCAATGTTGGATACCGAAGAAGCGGCAGTGGCAGCTTCCTCATCGAGTGCAGGCACGATCAACAGCGGATCTTCGCCGCGTGCAAGGACAAGCCCAAGGAAACGTTCATGCGGATTACTCGCAAAACCTGTTAAATAGTAAATATGTTTCGGATCTGTAATCAGCATGGCGTCCAATCCTTGCGTAGACAGACCAGCTTCCAGCCGGGATAAAGGAGTTTGATTCATGAGTGTAGTTGTCCACCTTTCAGTTCGTTCTATCTTTCTATTATAGAAGAATATCGAGGAAATCCAAATGGAGGCAGGCATGATGACCGAAAATTAGCTTTATCTACCCGTTTGAGTGGCAGGTGGGGAGGGTAATACAGGGCGAAACCGCGTAGGGTTGCCATACTTACTTATTTACTTACTTTAGAAATGGACGGTCCTTGAAATCAGGATTACACGATATAACAAAATTAGAAGGGAGATGTATCCATGAATAATCGACTAAGCGTTCCGTTATATGCTTCGTTACTCAGTATGGCTTTGCTAACTGCTTGTGCTTCGGGTGACCCGGCGACAGAATCGCAGCAAACATCACAAGGACAGGGTGCAGGTCAGGGACAGACAGGGGAAGGTGGTAAAGACGGTGCGAGTGGTGGAGAAGAGGAAACAGACGAAAATGCTGTAATTCCTTACGAGGCTTCCGTGCTAGCCGACGGACTCAATGTACCTTGGGAGTTGGTAAGCGTGCCTGATGGACGGATGTTTGTAACAGAGCGACCGGGTACCATTCGGGTCATCGAGAACGGAGAGCTGGCATCTGAACCTTTGATTGAATTTGCTGCTCCGTTTAACGAAGAGGGGGAGGGTGGCCTGCTTGGACTTGCTGCTGATCCGGATTTTGATGATAACGGCTATCTGTATGCATACCATTCCTATCTGGAAGGTGGTGGTGACATTGCCAATCGGGTATTGCGCTTGAAAGTGAGCGACGGGAAGGCGACCATGGACAAGGAGCTGCTCAGTGACATTCCTGGCGGGGTGAATCACAATGGAGGACGGATCAAGATTGGCCCGGACAATCTGCTCTATATTACGACAGGTGAACGATATGAACCGGAGCTGGCCCAGAACGAAGATAGCTTGGGTGGCAAAATATTACGGATTGGTCTCGACGGATCGATCCCAGAAGATAACCCGTGGCCTAATTCACCTGTGTACAGCATGGGGCATCGGAACGCACAGGGCCTGGCTTGGAACTCGGACAATGGTTATCTGTATGCCACAGAGCATGGTCAACGTAATTTTGATGAAATTAACCGCATTGAAGCCGGTGAGAATTATGGCTGGCCTGAGGTGGAGGGAGACGATGATGACAACGGCACATATCAGGCTCCGCTTGCCCATAGTGGGAATGAAACATGGGCACCATCAGGAGTAGCTTTTATAGAGGAAGGACCATGGGCCGGGTCATTGCTTGCTGCCAATCTGCGAGGTGAACAACTGCTCAAAGTTACTCTGTCCGAAGATGGTACACAAGTAACGCAGGTGGAACCGATTTTTAAGAACGAGTGGGGACGCATTCGCAATGTGACTGCCGGAGAAGGCGGGAAGTTATACGTGCTGACGAACAACCGGGATGGTAGGGGATCTCCGAGCGATGGAGATGACCAACTGATCGTTCTGACGCCATACCCGTAACATTTACAATAGAAAAGGGGTTGTCCCGCCATGTTCATGACGTATGGGACAGCCCCTTCGATTCAATATTTACGTAAATATAACTTAGTTGCAGGTACCAATTAGTCAGCGCTTTCCGCGAGTTCAGCAATGCGCTGACTGGGCTCATTGGTGTACTCGCCACCATGGTAACAAAGCACCTTCTCCAGCTTCAGGCCAAGCAGCCTTTTCAAACTGCGCAGTGCTTCAGGCATGTCCGGTGTTGCGGGTGGAGAAGGACCCACCAATTCATCATCGACCACACGCAATGCATCGGCAGCGAGCAGGCACTGTTGCTCCCGGAAGTACAGGCAGATATGTCCTGGGGTGTGTCCGGGTGTATGAATGACCTGAATACCGCCTTGTAGGGATAGCATGTCACCGTCCTCTAGCACTTTGGATATTTTGAACTCAGTCCGTTGTGAGATCAATTGTTCCGCGAGCTCCGCTATAGGTTCAGGCAGCAACGCTTTGCGTTCTGGTGTGAACTTTATCATGGGCTCTTTGCCCGTGATATACGGAATTTCATCGCTATGCGCCCAGATTTCCACATCTGGAACAGCATTCACAAGAGCACCAAGGTTACCAATGTGGTCTATATCGGAATGTGTTACAATAATGCGTTTGATATCAGATAGCTGAACGCCTTCATGTTCCAGTGCGGACTGAAGTTCGGCGAATTGGCCAATCATGCCTGTATCCACAAGCGTAATACCATCTTCATCGCGCAACATAACAGGGTAGATCGGGTTTTTACCCGCAGGTGTGACAATATGAAGATTTAGAACCGTAATATCCATGGATTGATTGTTCATATTTGTTTCCGGAGCGAATCCGGTGCACCTCCTTTGTCGTGTAGGGCCATTTTGCATGTATCATGCATTCGTCAGTTCTCTGGCTGATTATATTTCAAGTGTTTTCTATATTTTTTCACCGTATCCAGGATGGATTCAAACTCTTGCTTTGCATCGTGATTTTCTCTAATGATGGAAGCATAAGAAAAGTTGGAGTGAATAAGTTTATTTCTCTGTTGAAACACTTTGGCTATTTCTTCTTCAAATTTCTCTTCTCCCGATTTCAGGGAAAGATGCTGATTTTTCAATTCAGCCTGAAGGATCTCGATATTGGATAATGAACGGTATGCAGGAGTTTTCATCAGCTGGATCGAATTAAATTTTTTTTGATACGTTTGCTGGTATAGTTGATTCAGCAGGTCTTCAATGATCGAGCATAATTCAATCGTCCATGAACTATATTTTCGCTCTTTCCGTTTTTGGGTAAGCTCACCAATCTCTTCATCGTTCCACAGTTTATCTTTTTCATACAGGGATGAGTCTATCTTTTGCTGGAGATTTTGAACTTCCTGTTCGATTAGTGCAATCTCAAGTTTCGCTTCTTTTTTCAGTTTCTTGAAGTCTTCTTTGGTTAGCATGCGTATCCTCCCTATAAGACCAATATGTGATCTTTTGATTATCTCATATTGAGGTCAGCAGTGCTTTAAAAACAAGAGGATGACTGTCTCAAAATATGAAGAACCTCTGGTTCAGAAGGGAAGTACCTGATGTCCATTCCAACAGCCATTGTTACGGGAGCTAACTCAGGCATGGGTCTGGCAACCACCATTGAACTTGCAAGGCAAGGGTATCACGTGATTATGGCGTGCCGCAGCGAGAAGCGCGGACAGCAGGCACTGGAGGAGGCGCTGCGTCAGTCCGGCTCTACTGCGATTGAACTGATGCTGTGTGACCTGGGGTCACTGGAGAGCATCCGCCATTTTGCACAATCCTTCCGTGAGCGTTACGACATACTTGACGTTCTCGTTAATAATGCGGGTGTCGTGATGTTGAAGCGCCAAGAAACCTCCGACGGTTTCGAACAAGCCATCGGTATTAACCATCTTGGACATTTCCTGCTTACCTTACTCCTGATCGAACCTTTGAAGTCTGCGAAGCAGGGGCGTATTGTAAATGTTTCGTCTGGTGCCTACAAAGCCGGCAAAATCCATTTCGAAGATCCCCACTTGCACAAAGGCTACAATCCAATCAAAAGTTATGCTCAATCCAAGCTGGCTAACGTGTTGTTCACCCGTGTTCTGGCCCGCAAATTGGCGGATACCCGAATCACGGTCAACTGCCTTCATCCTGGTGCGGTGGGTACAAGTATTGGCGTAGACCGCAATACCGGTTTTGGCACTCGAATTATGGCTTTGGTGGGCAAACTACCGTTTTTTCTTTCACCTGAAGAAGGGGCACAAACGACCATCCATCTCGCCACAAGCCCTGAAGTCGCCGGGGTAACCGGGCGTTACTTTTATCAACAAAAGGATCAGGAATTGAAAGCTCATGCGCTGGATGCCGCAGCCGCTGAGCGTTTCTGGACATGGAGCGAAGAGCAAGTTGGACTTAGACCTGAAGAAAAATTGTAATTGCTGACCGCTCGAAGCAGAAGGGGAGACGTCCTTTGAACAGAATTAGAGGCAGCCGTTTTCCATAGCGGTCTGCCTCCAACGTTAAGTTTTAACCAATTCCTGATTAAGCGCTTAGGCTTTGGCCTTCACAGCTTGCTGAATCCGCTCAATAAATGCTTCAATGCGCTGAATGCCTTGATCGCCCTGGCCGTATGCACGGACAGAGGCGGATGAGGCATTTTTCTCATTTTCCCCGAGTACGAGCGAGTAAGGCACTTTTTCCATCTGGGCTTCACGGATTTTGTAACCGAGCTTCTCACTGCGCAAGTCTGTTTCTACCCGAATGCCAGCAGCCCGTAGCTGGCTCTGAACTTGAAGCGCATAGTCTGCGTAATGATCCGACACTGGCAGCAGCTTCACTTGAACGGGCGCGAGCCAGAGTGGAAACGCACCTGCATAATGTTCAGTCAGGATGCCGATGAAACGATCAATTGAACCATAGATGGCACGGTGGATCACGACAGGACGGTGTTTCAGGCTATCCTCGCCAATATAAGTGAGATCGAATTTCTCGGGCATTTGGAAATCAAGCTGAATTGTTCCGCACTGCCAGCTGCGCTTCAGTGCATCGAGAATGTGGAAGTCAATTTTTGGACCGTAAAAGGCACCATCACCCTCGTTAATGCGGTATTTCACCCCGCGCCGATCAAGTACATTTTGCAATGCTCTTTCTGCTTGATCCCACAGTTCTTCCGATCCCATGGAATCGTCCGGGCGAGTGGACAACTCAATGTTGTACTCGAATCCAAAGATGTCGTACATGCGTCCGATCAATGAGATCGCCTGGTTGATCTCTTCCTCGATCTGCTCTGGCATAACATATAGATGGGCATCATCCTGACAGAAAGTCCGCACCCGCATCATGCCATTCAGAGCACCTGAGAATTCATGGCGGTGGACCTGACCGAATTCCATCATACGAATCGGCAGCTCACGATAGGAATGAAGTGTATTTTTGAAAATCAGCATGTGTCCCGGGCAGTTCATTGGTTTCAAGGCAAAAGTGGCATCGTCCACTTCCGAGAAATACATATTGTCCTTGTAATGTTCCCAGTGACCGGATTGCTCCCACAGACGGTTGTTCATCATGAGGGGAGTGCGAACTTCCTGATAGCCTTCCTGTAGTTGCAATTCACGGGAGAATTGCTCCAGTTCTGTACGGACAGTCATGCCTTTGGGCAGATAGAACGGCATACCGGGTGCTTCTTCAGAGAACATGAACAGTTCAAGCTCTTTGCCCAGTTTGCGGTGATCCCGTTTCTTCGCTTCTTCCAACATGTGCAGATGTTCATCCAATTGGGCTTTGCTTGGGAAAGCAGTGCCGTAGATACGTTGTAGCATTTTATTATCCGAGTTGCCGCGCCAGTATGCACCAGCCACATTCAGCAGTTTGAATGCCTTGATCCGACCAGTGGACGGAAGATGTGGGCCACGACAGAGATCGAAAAACTCTCCTTGGTCATAAATCGAAAGCTCAGCGTCCTCTGGTAAATCCTGAATGAGTTCAAGTTTATACGGGTCCTGAATCTCTCCAAAGATGCGAAGTGCTTCCTCCCGGCTAACTACCCGGCGGCTAATTTTTTCATTTTCTTTTATGATTTTGTTCATTTCTTGCTCAATGGCAGCCAAATCACTGATCGATAGAGCATGCTCCAGATCGACATCGTAATAAAATCCGTCTTCAATGACAGGCCCGATGCCCAGCTTCACTTGTTCCGCACCGTAGATGCGTTTGAGAGCCTGCGCGAGTACATGAGCTGTGCTGTGTCGGTAACGATACAGACCTTCCGCGCTGTCCAAAGTAACGATGACGAGTTCGCAATCTTGCTCAAGCACCCAGTCGAGATCGACATTCTTACCATTTACGATTCCGCCGATGGCTTGTTTGCCCAGACTTGTGCTGATGGATGAGGCGACCGCTCCTACAGTGATGCCTGCGTCGTAAGAACGTACAGCTCCGCCTTGCAGGCGAATTTCAATCGGATGCCCGGGTTGCCTTTGGTCATTCGATTGGTCGCTGGATTGGCTGTTATTATTCGGATTACTCATGTGAACCACTCTCCAATATTCAAATTTGAAGCGCAAAAAACACCCGTCCCGGAAAAGGGACGAGTGCGCTCAGCTCGTGGTTCCACCCTAATTTGGTTATGAATGCTCCTAAACACGACCAGCCGCCGCAAGCAAGAACATCATAACCCTCATTGGAATCCGTTATCGGGGATCAGGCGGTGAACTCTACTGACAGCTTTGTCCGGAATTCATGAAGAAGACCGAAAAGCTGAAGTTCGAGGTCACGGCTGCAGAGGGGTAATTCCGGTCCGTTCGCTGAAGAAGGTTTCACCAATCCCTTCTCTCTCTGGGCAGCACGCAAACGGAATCTTGTCTCTGGTCATCGCCAAATATGCAAAATCGATATCAATTGAATTGATCTTAATATCGTTGAAGTCCATATCAATATATTGGAACAGGTGTTATTGAGTGTCGATTATATAGATTGAAAATGAAAAGGTCAAGCGGAATGTTTTTTTACCCATGTTCTGATTGTCCATCCCATATTAATCGAATGACAGTACCTTCACCAGAAGTCGATTGCACTTCAATACGACCCTTCATCGCTTCAATTAAGCCTTTCGTAACCGCCATGCCAAGACCTGATCCTACATCGGACGTGCCTGTATCGGTCCCTCGGTAATATCGTTCAAACAGCCTCCAGACCAGTTCCGGGTCCATTCCTTGACCATCATCGGCAAAATGAACACTGAACTCACCTGCCTGCTTACCCGGATGCACACTAACGGTCAGAGTCGACTCCGCTGGATTATGCAGAAGGGCATTAGCGGTCAGATTATCCACAATGCGTTCAAACGAAGGGATATGCACATGGCCATATACCGGAACTTTCGCAGGCCGGAAAACAATACGTTCCTCGCCATATACCGGGTTGCGTTCTGCACGCTGGACGAGATCATGAAGTAGCGTATTTACGTCAGTTTCTTCCACAGGTGGCTGGTATCCACCGCTTCGCAATCGGTACGTCATGGCAAGGTCATTCACAAGTCGGTCCATATACATGGATTTGTCCAGCATAATGCCCGCAAATTCTCTCACTTCTTCCGCGGACCAGCTATATTTCTGTGCTTCAAGCATATGGGCGTATCCCTGGATGGAGGATAGCGGTGTCTTGAGATCATGCGTTATTCCGGCGATCCATTCCTCACGCAGAGATTCGGTCTGTTTACGGAGCTCTTCGTCTTGTTTCAATGTTGCGGATAATGCCTGCATGGAGCGAAGCACTTCGGCATACACGTGGTATTTCCGTTTCCATTTGCCATTTCGTCGCTGGCTGCGAGGTACGCCGCCAATGCCTTTGGGTTCTTCATAATGTGCTTGTTCCAGTCGTTGGAGCCATTGGAGCATATGCAGCATGGGGTAACCGAAACGATTGGCGTACCATAGGGCCAGCAGAATTAGCAAAATGACAACGGATAGGATCAGCACGATGAGCACTGGGGTCAAAATGAAATTATAGGGATTTTCTTCCCCTGTAGCAGTTGGATCGACAGGTATACTGAGCATCCAGGTCGTGCCATTCTGTTCATCGTAAAAGGTTGCGATCGATATTCCATATCGATTGGGATAACGAATACGCAAAGCCAGTTCCTGTATGTTGTAACTGCTGGGAACGCCCATGGCAGGTTTATTATAAGAAGCCAGCTCTTGACCGTAGGCATCCAAAATTTGCAGATAGGCACCTTTGGAACGGATGGCATCCTCTTGTTTGGGGCGCAGCATAAGCTCTCCATCGGTGTAATGACTGTCCTCCCGGGCTTGATCGAGTAAGGATTTGACCTGATTGCGTTCGCCGTACAGCAAGGTGAACATCTCACCGTTTTTCTCCCGAATCAGCATGACGATTTGGTACGGGAACGGCTTTTTGGCTTCCCAGTATGCGATCAACTCTCCAGGCTTGTATTGCTTCGGAACGTCATCCGGTGTATCAAAATCATCAATGACGTAGCCTTTTTCATCTACAACCTGAAGCCATCCCTGATTTTTCTCGACCTGCTTCAGCAGCCTGGGATCATAGCGGACCGTCCCATCGGGCATGATTTCTGCGGTATTAATCAGTTGGTCAAGACCACTGGTAGCGAAGTCATCCACCAGGCTTACTTCATTTACCTTTTGAACGACCCAATAGGTGGCTGCAGAACCCAACAGGATGATAAGGACTACAGCGCCAGCAAGCATACCTATAAACCGGGTCATTAACCTGCGACGAATACTCATGCGCGTGACACTTGGTTAGGTTGAATGAGTTTGTACCCCAGTCCCCGAACATTGACGAGAAACGCAGGGTTAGAGGGATCAGCTTCAATCCGCTCACGGATACGGTGAATATGAACCATAACGGTGTTGTCATCGCTGATGGCTTCCGAACCCCATACACGCTCATACAATTCCGATTTGGTGAAAATACGATTTGGATGCTTGCAGAAAAAGAGCAGCAGCTGATAGACAAGGGCCGGACAGGTTACGGGCTGCCCCTCAACCTGAAGTTCACCAGCTTGTTCAAACACTTGAAAACGGCCAAAATCATATACCCCTTCCTGCACAGCAGGAGATGACGTATTTGCGTCATAAGAGGGTGGAGTCGCCGTTGTATCCTTCGCTATTTTGGTAGGTAAATAGCGTTTTAGCAGCGATTTGATCCGAGCGACCACTTCCAGTGGATTAAATGGTTTAACGACATAATCGTCGCCGCCAACGGCGAATCCGGTTAACTTGTCATAATCTGTTGTTTTGGCGGTCAGAAAAAGAATCGGTGCATCGGTCACTTGCCGCAGGAAGGGACAGATCTCCAGTCCGCTTTTGCCAGGCAGCATGATGTCCAGCACGATGCAGTGATAGGTTTTATTTTCGCAGGCGGTAATCGCCTCTTCTCCAGTGGTAACGGTGTCTATGTCTACAAATTGCTCTTTGAGCAGGACGGTTTTGAGCATATGTAAAATGGCTTGTTCATCATCAACTAGCAGTATGGAGACGTGATCCATGATGTGAAATGACCTCCTAGGGCTTCCTGTTTGTTTATTGCTAATCATACCATCCGAAAGGGTTATGTATTGTGTGAGCTATCTTAACGGAATCTTAATTATGAAGCCATAGCAGACGCCACAGTTTAACTACATGTAAGGATGGGTTAGACGAAGGATAAGATTCATTCTGTACACTTAACTGGAAAGTATAACGAACACCAGAAGGGATGTTGAGAATGAACAGGTTAAAAGAAGGATCTAAAATTCGTGCGAACCACTTAAATGGCGGGGAAAGTCTTCCGAAATCAGGATATGCTGCACATGAGAAATTACAGAGCAAAAAGAGCTGGAAGTTGCTTGCCATTGCCCTTGGAGCCTGCGTGATGTTGTCTGCCTGCAGTAATAGTAACTCGATTACATCCGAACAGGCGGAGCAGCAGTCCAAGGAACAGACGACAAATACCAATGAAGCGAGTGAGAGTACCCATCAGGAAGAGAATCCAGGTACAGAGGTGAGCGCCATCATTACACCCGACAATTTCATCGATACGTTAATGAACGGTTCCAAGGATGCCATCTACAGTCAGATGAGTCCCGAGTTGAAGGAAGCACTAACGCTTGAACAGTTTAAAACGTCTGCGGATCAATTCCTTGAGGGAGTAACTTCCTTTGATCTAGTGGTAGATGCAAAAGCGAACCATTTAACTGAGTTCGCCTGGAAGGATCAAACAGGGACCAAAGGGATTCAAGCCTATTTTACCGAAGCCAATCAGATTGAAGGGCTATTAATCCAACCACTGGAACCCCATGAAGATACGGATCAAACGTTCACCAAAACCGAATTTCAATTCCCTATGAAGGGTGAATGGTATGTGTTCTGGGGAGGCAATGATGTGATGTCGAACTATCATTACGAGCATGAAACACAGCGCTATGCGCTAGATATCATTCGGACCAAAGAAGCTTTCAGTTACAACGGAGGTGCGAAGGTGAACGAAAACTACTACGCTTTTGGTGAACCGCTCTATGCAGCTGCGGACGGAACTGTAGTCGAAATAAAGAATGATATTCCAGACAACACACCAGGTGTTATGAACCCGGAAGAACCGGCGGGTAACAATGTGGTCATTGACCATGGAAACGGAGAATACAGCATCACCGGGCACATCAAGGAAGGCAGTGTAGCGGTCAAAAAAGGGGATAAAATCAAACAGGGAGACCCCATTGGAGAGCTGGGTAACTCAGGTAATTCCAGTGAAGCTCATCTTCATTTCCAGGTATCGGATGGCCCGGATCTATTCACTTCCCGTTCTGTTAACATTCGTTGGGTGGATCAGAGCCAGCAGCTAACCCGGGGGAACACGATTCAAGGGTTGCCTGAGTAAGTGTGGAGTTGAGCTGAATGTTAGGGGATGACGTCCGCTTCCTTCCTCCGTTATAATACCGTCATAAGATAGAATCGATCTGGATGATGGAGGAGTAGACATGAAGCTGGATAGTGTGCAGATTGAGTATGCGCGTCGTGAGGACTTGCCAAGGATTGTGGAAATCTATAATTCTACGATTGAGAGCCGGATGGTGACGGCGGATTTGGAACCAGTGACCGTCGAACAACGTATTCCGTGGTTTGAGGAGCATTCATCCGATCACCGCCCACTCTGGGTGATGAGACATGAGGGACAGATTGTAGCCTGGGCTAGTCTGAGTTCGTTTTATGGTCGCCCTGCGTACAATGGGACGGTGGAAGTTAGTGTGTATGTGGATCAGCAGTGCCGGGGAATTGGGGCTGGTGGACGTTTGCTGAATACCATTTTTGACGCTTGTCCTGCGCTTGGAATCAAGACGATTCTGGGCTTTGTGTTTGGACATAATGAACCGAGTCTGGGATTATTGCGCAAGCATGGCTTTGAACAGTGGGGCTATTACCCTGAAGTGGCTGTGCTGGATGGCGTCAATCGGGATTTGGCGATTTTGGGCAAGAAATTATAATCATGTTTTAAAATAAATGAAAACCTCCAGATCCACAATGCGTGGATTGGAGGTTATTTTTGCTTACATAGAGTAAATATTGGGATGACTTAGGTGTGCGACACGCCAAGCCTTTGTTTAATATCCTGAATCTGTGCCAGATGACGCTCTTCATGATAGCTTGCAAAGTCGATCCACTGGACCAGATCCATCTCACCGAAAATCGGGTGAAGAAAGGACTTGCTTCGTAGCAGTTCAGCCTCATGATCTTGTGCAACGTGCATCAACGCTTGATGTGAGTCTTCCAGGTCGTGACGAACATTCGCCAGCGTTTCTGGTTCCGCAGGAGGTTGGAGATGAGACGGGGCGTTGACAGAGTGGCTGCGATCCAGTGTAAGCTCATATGGTTTTTTGTCCACAGAAACGGTCTGTTCCTTCTCTAGCGCGGCGCGGGCTTGCTTCACAATTATGCTTTCCATCAAATTCAGGTGACGGAGAACTTGCATAATACTCCAGTGGTCAGGTGTGGGTTGGAGGTTCAATTGCTCTTCATTGAGTCCAGAGACGGCTTCCCAGATTTGGCTCCGAATGTCGTCATTACGAGTGAACATCGTGCGATCCTCTCCTTTATATGAGTTCTATGATGTCAGCTTGTGTAAGTGCAATGCCTATGTGGATGCTTGATATACATCATAGATGATCTGAAAGGTGAATGCGAAGGTGTGTTTGATTTACTTTGTTAGTTGAAGTTATGTGAATATGGTTGAAGTTATTTTTTATAAACGAGTCATTTCAAATCATGCGATCACCAAAAAAGGATTGACGCTAAGTAGTGCTGGACTCTATAATCGATAACAAGTAACTTGATATGTAAGGAGTCCTGACATGGTATGTTAGTAATTGACGAGGTGTATCACCATACAGCATTGCAAATATCATCGTCCGATTTATTGTACCTTATCCAACAGCTCAAGGTCAAAAAAGAAAATGAGATCGAAACGCTTAAACATAAAATTGAACAATTCGAACAAAAAAAACGTGCGGAAGAAGTGGCTTATCAATCCTTGTCGACTGTACGCAAATGGTTCGCAGGCCGCCCTGCATCCCATCACCAGGCGGTGGAATATATGGTCCAGGTGAAGGAACGTTTTCGCAAAATGGAACAAATCCGGCGGCGGATAAGAGAACTGGACCGCATTGCTGAACGAATCAAGCATCCGGACAGCATCGAACGGGACGAAATCGAGCTTACGCCCGAAACGATCCGGGAGATTAGACAGCTTAGGGAAACGGAGGATGTATGAGCATGACTTTGGAGACGTTAAGCTCCGGGATTGATACGGTCTGGGTCGTATTGAGTGCAGCCATGATTTTGTTGATGGAGGGCGGATTCGCCCTGCTGGAGGCTGGCTTTGTACGTTATAAAAATAGCGTGAATATTATTATGAAAGTTTTCGCTGACATTACAATTGGAACGTTGCTTTTTTATGCCATCGGATTTGGCTTGATGTATGGCTCTGATGCTGGAGGTTTTGTAGGCATAACCGGATTTTTCCTCAATGGAGACTTGTCTCACCTGGACGTACCTGTATCATTGGAAACATTCTGGCTGTTCCAGGCCGCGTTTACCATTGCCGTCATTTCCATCGTATCGGGCGCTGTGGCTGAGCGGATTAACTTTCGTGCCTATCTGCTGTACATCATATTGATGACGGCAATTATTTATCCGATTGGTGGACACTGGGCATGGGGCGGCGGTTGGCTCAGCAAGCTGGGGATGCAGGATTTTGCCGGTTCCGCAGTCATTCACGCGTTGGGCGGGTTCTCTGCACTGGCCGCAGCGATTATTATTGGGCCGCGTAAAGGCAAATACACGCCGCTTGGCGTGAGTGCCATTGCGCTTCCGAGCAATCTGCCGCTGGCATCTGTAGGCGCATTTCTGCTGTGGTTCGGCTGGTTTGGCTTCAATGCTGGAAGTACGCTCAGTGCGACTGATGTCAGGATCGGTCACATTGCTATCGTTACGATGTTATCTGCTGCTTCGGGCGGTGCGGTTACACTGCTCTACACCTTGTTCCGGTTCAATCGTTCAGACGCACCATCGGTCATTAATGGCTCGCTTGCCGGTCTGGTCGGTATTACGGCAGGGTGTGCCTTTGTCGGTGATGTGGCTGCGATATTCATCGGGGCGGTATCCGGATTGCTCATGATGGCTGCAACGAATTGGCTGGATCGCAGGCAGATTGATGATCCGGTAGGTGCGTTCCCTGTTCATGCTGTATCCGGGATGTGGGGAACGATTGCCGTGGGTTTGTTTGCAACGGATGGTGGCTTGTTCATGGGAGGTGGCTGGAGGCTGCTGGGTGTTCAAGCGCTCGGCCTCACTGCTTTGGTCGTCTGGGGGTTTGTCATGACCTGGATTGGTCTGAAACTGATTGGCAAGATTGTTCCTGTCCGTTCCACGGAAGAGGAGGAAGATTTGGGTCTGGATATTAGTTATCATGGTGTAATGGCTGCACACCAGTCGCATGAATTTCTGGATGGCGAGGAGCATATTCGTGCTTTTCAAGATGATTCACCGAATCGTGATCGTTAAGAATGAGCCGAATGGATAATAAGGAAGCAGACTGACAAGGGATGTCAGTCTCTTTTTTCGCTAGAAGCAGGGAAAGAAGAGTCAGCGGAAGAATATACAGGTGTGAACCTGAATATGTCTCACCATAGATGTATTGTCAGAAGGGGAGGATCTGTATGATTAAACCTGAACAATGTGAACGTCTGACCAGAAAAGCCCGGAAAACTCTTGAAGAATATGGATTGGGTAATGCTGCCGATCTGCTGTTATCTTCAAGCCGTTGGGGAATTCGCCTTGATGTATCGACAATCGATGAGTATCGCAGAACAGGAAATTCACGTGTAGGTGGAAATCCGGATCTGCCGGGGAACATGAAATGGCCTTTGACACAAGATGGGGTGCCCATGACGTTCCTGGCCCAGTTGAATCTCGTGGATTTGACGCCATATACGCCTAATGATGGGCGCGGGAGTTTGCCCGAACGGGGCATGTTATACTTTTTCATTGGTGTGGATGAACCTGCTTATCATATTGATCATCGTGTAATTTACGAGCCGGACGCTCATAACCTGATAAGGCGAGAGCCTGATGGTGAAACTGCGTTGAATGAGGACGATTTTGTAGCGCATTCGGTAACGGTGCTACCTAACCTTGAGTTTCCTACATATGCATACATTGATTCTCTCGCTCTGAATGCAATCGCCGCCCCGCTGTCTGGTGGAACGGTAGCCGTCGAAGGGGAGGAAGGTCTGTATGACCGATACCTGGAATTTGAGTCCAGCTGGAATCATCCGAGTACGCAGAACTGGGGTGGTATGTTTGGATACCCGGACGGTCAGCATCCGGATGCTGAACATCAGGCGCTGTTACAGATCGTACTTGGTGAAGAATATGCTTATGACAAGCAGGCGTGTGAGAAGAAGCTGACTGCTCATTATGGTGGAGATGAGGAACGGACACAACAAGAGCTTGCGGATACACTGCTTCTATTGAAAATTGATACGCATGACGCCATCGGTTTTCAATGGTGGGATTGTGGGGAGCTGCAATTTTTCATTCGCAAGGCTGACTTGCTTGCGGGACGATTTGATCAAACGTATTGTTCGTTATATTCAAGTTGAGTTCGTGTTTGTTATCATAGGAGCAACAAAATGTCCCAAATTCCGTCTATATGAGGGAGGAGGGACTTTTTTTGTTTGTCATTGTTGGTTTTCGAGCAAAGCTGGTGTATATACAAAGGGGGAATTTATGGTTGATTAGCGATCATACGTTCTGTATAATGGGATAAAAAGGGAGTGTTTCTGTTGATTCAGTCTGCATTTAAACATATTGATGTGGCAGTGACATCATTAATCAATTTATGTGACCAACTATCCGAACAGGATTTGGCTTTGATTCCGATTGAAGGCAAACGGCCGGTTGGGGAATTGCTTTCTCATCTATCCGTCATTTGTCGTGCAGATGTACATATTTCGGAGGGAGCTTCCGAAGAAGAAATGGCTTTGTTTTACGAGGAAAATCAGCCGAATACACTCAGTGAGATCAGGGAAGCGCTGATTGAGAATCAGATGTACCTCTACCATCGGTACAGACAATTTAATACAGAGGAATTATTGCAGGTGACTGACTCCTATTGGGGCGCTTCGTACAGTCGTCTGGAGTGGCTGCTTGAGATCATGGGACATGTGTATCACCACAGGGGTCAACTGCATACGATGCTGACGCTGACTGGCATAGAGCCTAAAGTAGCGTTGTTTGAATAGATAGACCCAGGTCCATAATGCGAGGTTCTGCCTGAATATAGAGCAAGATTTAATAGAATACATAGAGCATGTTATCCGCAATAAGCAACGGTTAAGCAAGGATTAGATCGACGATACTATACTATACGTTAATAATAGGGATTGCCAAGTGGAAGAAAACAATACCACTTATGATGAGAGAGATAGATGAACATATTCAGAAGCTGTATCGGGTTACTATAATCGTATCCATTATGAGAGGGCATTCAGTATAACGGTAGTTCAACGTTTTTGCCCTTCCGAGTGCGATGATTTTCGCAGATTCATTTCCTAATGGTATACTTTGACCAAGCAATGATTCATGGAATGGAAAGGAATAATGCCGTGGCACAGCCAGCAACCATTCTGCTTGTGGATGATGAGCAGGATATTATTAAACTGATGGAGATTTATTTTGGCAATGAAGGATACCGGGTTCTGACAGCCAGTGATGGGATCGAGGCGCTTGAGCAATTGAAGAAAGAGCCAATTGATCTGATCATTCTGGATGTCATGATGCCTAATATGGACGGAATTGAAGCATGTATGAAAATTAGGGAAGAGCAGAAAATGCCGATCATTATGCTGTCCGCCAAAAGCATGGATATGGATAAAATCACAGGGCTGAGCATCGGCGCTGATGATTATGTGACCAAGCCGTTTAACCCGCTTGAACTAGTGGCACGGGCAAAGTCACAGCTTCGCAGGTACCATACCTTCAATGAAGGCCGGGAAAGCAAGGAGCATGAGTGGGTGATTGACGATCTGGTCATCAACACCGATACGCATGAGGTCTGGGTGGATGAGCAGCCTGTTCGCTTGACTCCCCGTGAATTTGCCGTTCTGGAGCTGCTGGCGCGCCATCAAGGCTCTGTGCTGAGTATGGAGCAGATCTACAGACAGGTCTGGAAAGAGGAGTTTATGGAGTCCAACAACACCGTCATGGTGCATATCCGCAAGATACGTGAGAAAATCGAACTCGACAGCAAACATCCCAAGTTCATACAGACGGTATGGGGTGTTGGGTATAAGATGATCAAACCACAATAAGCACGTGCGTCTACAAGGTTAATTGGATACAGTAGCGTGAGCAGGGAGTTCCGAGATGAATTCAAAATTAATTAACACAGTCCGGTGGAAATTTATCTACGCATTTCTGTTGAGTGGTATTTTGACGGCGGCTATTTTGTATGGGGGCAGCAAAGTTGTACACTCCATTCTGGCGGCTCAGACCTATCCTGATTATTCGATTCCTGCAAGGGGCATCAGGTGGCTGGTGAACAATATTGGGTCGGTGCCATTAATGATCATGGTTGGCATACTTGGCTTCGTGTTGTTCTTTTTTCTGTTCACGCGCAGGGTGATGCTGGTTCTGGACGAGATTACGGCGGGAATTCAGGAAGTGGCCAAAGGGGAGTTGTCTCATCGGATCGAGGTGAAGACATCGGATGAATTTGGCGTTGTGGCTGCCAGTATTAATCAAATGGCTGAACAATTGCAGCTATCATTGCAGGAGGAGCGTAGTGCGGTCGCTGCCAAAAATGACTTGATTACGGGCATTTCTCATGATTTGAGGACTCCGCTTACCTCTATTCTCGGATTTTTGGAATACATAGAGAAGGATCGGTACCAGGATGAAATTGAGATGCGCTATTACGTGAGTATTGCGTACGAGAAATCCTTAACATTGAGGAAGCTGATCGACGATTTGTTCGAATATACCCGTGTCAGTGGTGGTAGCTTACCCTTGTCATTGACTTCCTTGAACCTGAATCCATTCCTGATGCAGCTTGCGGAGGAGTTCGCTCCGATGCTGGAAGAAGCGGGCATGACATACAAGATCATTGGTGGACAAGAACCTTTATGGATTAATGCCGCTCCTGGAGAGCTTGTTCGTGCGTATGAGAACTTGTTCAGTAACGCGATCCGTTATGGTGCACAGGGGAAAGTGATGGAGATTGGCTTGTCTCTTGAAGGTGAAGAAGCTGTGGTGCGCATCAGCAATTATGGTGACCCGATTCCGGCGCAGGATTTGCTCCATTTATTCGATCGATTCTACCGGGTAGACAAATCTCGCTCGCGTGATACGGGAGGCACCGGACTGGGACTGGCTATTGCCAAATCCATGATTGAATTACATCACGGAAGTATCGCTGCATATAGTGAGCAGGGCCGAACTGATTTTGTTACCCGTTTTCCGGTGACTGCTCCTCCGATGAATAGTGATCCAGAGGAACGTTAACATGGCTGAATCCTCTTCTAATGTATAAGAGTTTTCTTGATTCAGCATTTATGCTAAATGCTGAATTAAGAAAATGATAAGAAGTTACCCACTTCTTCATTAAGAAATATTCGATATTCTTAACCTCAATCGAACGCATGAACTGCAAAATTGAGGAGGATGCCGAACATGAGGTTATTATTACGTACAGTCAGATTGAGCTACATATATATTTGCGGAGCAAGTGCGTTACTTAGCGCAGCGCTCCTATTTGTCGTTTATCACATGTTACGTTTTGCCCACCATCATATCCTATCGGAGACAACAGGAATAACTCGCATTATGTACTGGATGATAAACCATATCGGTACAACGCCATTAGTTATATTCATTGGGGGTGGTATGTTTGCGTTGTTTTTTTGGATTCGATCCCAGAAGATTGCAGATGACCTCAAGGTGATTGGTCGTGGAACTCATGAACTGGCAAATGGCCGAATTCCAGCACAGATAGAAGTGTTGAACGGAGGAGAGTTGCGACAGATTGCCGCGGATCTTAATGACATTGCGATACGTATTCAAGCGGAGCGCTTAAATAGTTCAGACCAGGAGTGGACAGATCGAGACAGGAGAGGCGAAGAATGGTTCAGTTCTGGTATGTATGATGATGAAAGTAGTCGGCAACAAATGATGTTAGAAAGTGAGAGAATCCATAAGCAACGTATTCAAGCAGATTTGGTTGGATCACAATCTGGTCGCATAAGTGCCGATCTACCGATTAAACTGACTATCTACGGTGTTCGTTCTTCGCTTGATACGATCATAGAAGGACGCTGCCGGGATGAAGCGGAGATTCAGCACTGGGTCAGGCTGGCGTATGAACAGACGTTAAGGCTGGAACTTGCCCTGGATTCTGTGGAAATGAAGCCACAGGAACATTCAAGCTCCAATCCACATGTATTTAGGGAGCCTGAATGTTGAAATGCAGCATAAGGCGCGGGATTTATCACATATTTGATGCCTCTGTAGTCATCGTTATTTTGCTTGCGGTCGGCTATATCTATCTGGTTACTTACGGCGAAGGTGTACTTCGCAATCATCCTGAGGCCATATTAGTGGCCTCTTCCACCATCATTACCAATGCAGATGGAACAGAAATTTCGAGATTACAAGTACAAAGGATATGCGGAGTATGCCGATTTGAAGGATATGCCCGATCTGTTAAAGCAGGCGTTTCTGGCTACGGAAGATCGACGTTTCTATAACCACGATGGACTGGATTTTATCGGGATTGGCAGGGCGGTTGTGCAGGATATTTTACATATGAACCTGAGTCAGGGAGGCAGCTCGATTACGCAGCAACTAGCCAGAAATCTGTACTTGAACGGAGATAAAACGCTGGTTCGCAAGGTGAATGAAATGTCGATTGCCATGGCGATGGAAAAGAGATTTAGCAAGGATGAGCTATTGGAGCTGTATTTGAATCATATTTATATGGGACGCCAGCAATATGGGGTTAAAGCCGCGGCATGGCGATACTTCGGGATCAAGGATTTACATCAACTGGAGATCTGGCAAATGGCTACGCTGGCTGGAATTCCGAAGGGACCTTCTATATACAATCCGGTGGATCGGGAAGACCTGTCCAAAGAGAGGCGTTCTGTGGTTCTTGGCCTCATGCATGAGCAAGGAATCATTACAAAGAAACAGATGGAGGAAGCGCGAAGTGTGGACTATCCACCGTCCAATTCAACATCTGCATCGACTCCAGGCTCAACAGTGCCTGCCTACGTGTCTGCCTTGGATGCGGTAATCGAGGAGGCTTCCCGACTCACAGGCAAGAGTGGAGCAGAGATTAAATCCGCAGGCTGGACCATTCGTACAGGATTGGATGATCAAGCGCAGCTGGCGATGGAGCAAGCATTCCGTGAATCTTCCCGGTTCATCGATGATCGTGAGGATGAGCAAGTGCAGGCGAGTATGGTCATACTGGACCAGCATAACGGTGAAGTCAAAGCGATGATGGGCGGGCGAGACCCCGTAAAAGGAGGCATTAACCGGGCAACTACGGATGCAAGGCAACCTGGTTCTGCATTTAAGCCTATTATTGCATACGGACCTGCATTGGAATCTGGTCGGTTTAAGCCAGAGAGCATGCTGCCTGATCAACGCATGAAATATGGGAGCTATCAACCAAGCAACTTGGGCGGGCGTTACAGAGGTACAGTTACGATGTCGCAAGCGATTGAAAATTCCATTAATGCTCCGGCTGTATGGCTGCTGCATAAGACAGGACTGGGACGCGCACATCAATTTGCAGGTCGATTGGGCATTGAACTGGGCAAGGAAGATCTCAATCTGTCGATTGCCTTGGGTGGTTTACATAAAGGGGTGTCTCCACTGAAAATGGCCCAGGCATATTCCGTGTTTGCCAATAACGGCAAGTCCAATACGGCACATCTAATTCGTGAAATTACGGATTCACGCGGTCGGACAATCTATGTTTTTAAGCCAGAGAACAAGCAGGTGATCTCCACCAGCACGGCAACGGCCATGACCGGAATGCTCCAGAATGTGGTCAGTCAAGGAACAGGTAGCAGGGCACAACTGAGTCAGCATAAGGTAGCGGGGAAGACAGGAACAACGCAGGCTGCATTACCTGGTGTAAGCAAGGAGGCGAACAGGGATCTGTGGTTTGTAGGGTATACCAGCAAGTGGACGGCTGCAGTCTGGATGGGATTTGATCGTACGGATGCAGAGCATTATATGAGATCCGGAAGTGGTGTGGCGGCGGATTTATTTGCGTCGGTTATGAAGCGTACTATGCCATAAAAGAGAATGGTTTACTGTGCATCAATGGACAAGGATTGTCCAATAGACATGGGGAGTTCTGTTTTATGGATCGTACAGCTATCAAACAAATGGATACAACGATGAAAACAAAACACTGCATATTAGATGTTCACGGATCAACATTGGCTGGAAATATAGAAGACCCGTGAATGACAGCGTTTACCCTGTCTCCAACGGGCCTTTATCGTTTTAGTTTAGTGATAATATATTCATCTACTGTGTTAGGATTTTGCTCGCAACGATTCGGGTATACGACGAATCATCTGGTTCAACACCTCGGACAATACAAGTCCAATCGCGATGGCACCGGATAACATGAGCGCCTTGGCAGCCATCTCCATGGCAGCACCGTAGTCATTTTGCACAAAATTACGCATCGCATTATAAGCCAGTCCACCGGGGACGAGCGGAATGATGCCTGCCACGCTGAAGATAATGACGGGCGCGCGAAACATGCGGGAGAACAACTGGCTGATGACACCTACCGCGATGGTCGCTGCCAGTGTAGCAGGAACAGCATCCGCAGCATATTCGAGCACAATATAGATGATCCAGCCGATCATGCCGACAAATCCACCGTGAAGCAGCATGCGCCGAGGAGCGTTGAAAATAATACCGAATGCGGCCGAGGCGACAAAGCTGGTCAGGGCCTGTTCAATAAAATGAAGCATAACCTGCAACTCCTCCATCTTACGTAAAAAGTGAAAAAACAACAGCAATGCCGGTACCAATCGCAAAAGCCGTCAGAAACGCCTCGGCTCCCTTGGATAACCCGGACACGAGATGCCCGGCCATCAGGTCACGCACAGCATTGGTAATCAGCAGTCCCGGTACCAGGGGCATGACTGAGCCAATAATGATTTTGTCCCGTTCATGACCCGCACCCATATAGACAAGCAAAAAGGCGAGCAAGCCAATGACAAATGAAGCTGTCAGCTCGGCAAAAAACTTCACGAGTACCAGTCGATGGAAGGCAATGACCGCTGCATAGCCAATACCACCGCAGAGTACCGCAGGGAGAAAGTCGACCCAGCCTCCACCAAACATAATGGTAAAGCACCCACTGGATAACGCCGCCGCCGTAAGCCGCACAACCGCAGAATAGGAGGAGGGCTGTCCCTCAATTTGTTGTAACAATGCATAGGCATCTTCAACGGACAATTCACCTTGTCCAATACGCCGGGAAACGGCATTCACTTCGGATACCTTGTGCAAATCCGTGGTTCGTTCAGAGATCCGTATCAGCTTGGCAGGCTCGGTTGCATCAACCGAGAAGAAGATACCTGTGGGCACAACATAACTGTGCGAATGGGGAAGGCCCAGCGCGGCAGCCATGCGTTTCATCGTATCTTCCACACGATAGGTCTCACCGCCGCTTTGCAGCATGATTTTGCCTGCCAATAGACAGATTGCAATCACGCGGGATTGTTCAGTATGATTTGTCCCAACCAGCTCCGTCTCAGACTGAGGCACGGGTGGAGGATCATGAGGGATATATTCCAACCGGATCAAGCTCCGTTCATATGAGATAAGGCTTGGTGCCGACACCATTGTATCATATTTCACACGTTAGCAAGGAAACATACCGCACGAACGACAGGAGGTCATCCAGTTTGCAGAGATTAATGCATACATTCACACCAAATTGATAACCCAATTACTCCTAAAACCCCAAAAAAGGCTCCGCTCCCGGGGCACGATGGTCAAAGGGAGCGAAGCTTCTTGGATTAGGCTCGATCGAAACAAAAAACAACTACATCAACAGGGTAATGACCAACAGCTCATACAGCACCAGTGGCAGAATGGTTGGTCCAAACAAGGCACGCGGCTCAGGATATCCATGCATCGGCGTAACCTGGAGATACAATATTCCCCGATCTGCGCTGATAATGACACCTTCCCATACCTGACCATCGATATTCTGGACTTGCACCTTCTTGCCTACATGCTGCCGGGCTGTATGATGAAGCATATCCCGCACACTTTGCACGGATTGGAGCATTGGTTGATTGGCTTGGTATACGACCCGTGCGGATGGTGTGGATGTGGATTCAGACATGATGCACAACCCTTCCTCAAAATAATTTCTTACTTCAAGGTATGCATCTGCCTACAAAAGGTGATCACACAAATGCCATCTCAAGTCTTCCATGCCCATTCTCATAAGCCACGTTGCCCAGTGCGCCATTCACAAAAGTTAATTGTGGCGGGATGTGACCAAGATCCACGTCATACAATACGGGAACATTCATATCTCCGAGAGCCGAAGACAGGGCATCGGTGAAGTTGAAATCTCCTGTATCCGAATAACCAGCAGGTCGGCCAAGCATGAAGCCTTTAACACCAGCAAACCAGCCAGCCTGTCTCATCTGCCACAGATGACGGTAGATATCACCCGCATTCATCTCACAGCTTTCCAGATACCAGATCGTTCCTTCCTCTGCACAATACTGATCAAGATACACTTCAACTGGTGCGTAAGGCGTGGCAATGAGACTAGTGATCGTATCCATACAGCCGCCGATCAACCGACCTGAGAATGTAACCTGCGAGTTTGCTCCTTCGGGTTGCCCCAGCTGTTTCCAGCGAGAAGGGGTATCCAGGTTGAACCCGGCTAACTCCGGTTTCCATTCCGATTGATAGTGAGTGGAGGAAGATTGAGTAATCTGCCCTCCCTGGCCAGTCTGTAATACATCAATCCACTGGGCGGTCACCGGATCGAGTTCACTGGATCTAAGATCCACGTAGTTCGTGCCATGTGCCGAAGCCGTTCCGGTGATCAGGGTGTAAGCGAATAAAAAGGTGCTGATATCCGAATATCCCATGACCCATTTGGGCGGTAACGTTTTCAAGGCCTTCCAATCCAGCAGGGGCAGGATATCCATAAGGAACTCCCCACCCCACGGAGGGATAATAGCCTGAATCTCAGGGTCACGGAAAAATGCATTGATCTCGGCAGCGCGATCTTCCTTGGATGAACTTACACATTTGGCGTTATGCCGTAGAAATGGACTCTCCTGAACCCCAAAACCAAGGCGCTCCATGTTGTGTCTGCTCTCTTCAAGGTAATGATGCAAAGATTCACTTACACCGCTGGATGGTGCAGCGACGCCAATGGTATTTCCCGGAGCGAGTGGTTGCGGGTAACGGATCGAACGGTTATTCATTGTGGAAACACCCTTTCCTATGAACATATCAATTTAACGAATGTTTCCATTATAAAGAATAATTGCGTTTATATCAGTATGCTTCTGAAAATGATTAAGGGTTCACCGGGATTTCCATTGAAAATGGTGATTTAAATTTCATTGGATAGGTGGAAATATGCATCTTTATTTCCCCTTTTATCTTGGCCCCATTTTGAATAGTAGAAGAGATAATCGTATGTCTTTCATCTGTTCCATCTCCACTGCTCCAATTGGAGCCTGGAATCTGATATGATTTACCTGCTTTGTCCATAACATCTCCGAATGCTAGAATGAACTTGCCTTCCATACTACCGTCTACTGAGAAATGGATAACCAAATCTTTGCCAACGACCTTGCTTCCAAGCATCTTCAATCCAGATGGACCGCCTGTAATCTTGTGTGATTTCAGATCAACGACGATATCCAGTTCATTTTTATTCAGCCCCGAAAATCCAGATCCTTGTAAAGTCAGCTTTTTCGGAATAGAGAAGTACATGCTTTCAAAGTAAATGGATCGTTCATCCTCACCTGTTGTGGTGTTTGTTCTCCATGCGCGGCCTTGTTCATCGACCAATTGCAGGTCATCCAGTCCAAAGATCTTCTTTGTATTTTTTGGATCGAATTTTACATCAAGCACAAAACGAGTTGGATAAAGGGTAGCCTGTTTAACATCAATACGCTGCCCATCTACCATTAACGTTTGATTTACCGGGATGATTTTTTTCATACCTTTCGTTAAATCAGTGTCTACTGGGAAAGTAACTTTCCACTCTTTAGAACTCCCTTTATATCTGGATTTAAATACAACACTTAGTTCTTCGGGGGGTGAAGCATCGCCAGTAAAGATAACATCGATATAATTTTCATAGACATTCTCGTCTGAAGTCGGTTTAGGGGAAGAATAACTAAATCCAACAGGAAGATTCTTACCATGCTCATCAAGCAAATCGATGTCATACATACCTTTGTCTGGATCTTTCATGCCTTTCATCGTGTAAAAAATAACCATGCGTGACTCATCTGTAATGATGCTGTCCACGGTCATTGAAGCTCCATTATGCTCGTCAGTTACGCCTACCTTCTGCAAGAGAGACTGATCGATGGCCATCATTAACCCCTTATCCTGGCGAATCATACTGACGATACCCTCCATGCCCGGCAGTTGCTCCACAAAGGATGCAAAGGCGGGGGAGACGCGAATACATCCCGTAAACACGAGGATGATCGCGGCTGCAGATATGGTGCTCATATACCAGCGCAGCCGGGACTTGCGCTTGCGCGCAGCCTGACGGATTCCGGCCTGTACAGCCTGATATGCTGCGGCATCCGGTACAGACATGGCGTCGTACTCTGTTTTACGATCATTCAGACGCTGCTCAATGGCTTCAAATGGCTTCATTTCATCGCTCATGAGTTACATCTCCTTTCGTTTCAAGTTGGTTACGGAGCTGTCCGAGTGCCCGGTGCAGTCGGGATTTTACGGTTCCGGTCGGGATTTCCAGAATATCAGCGACTTCTGTTAAGGAGAAACCTTCGAAATAACTTAGAATAATAATCTGTTTGCAATCCCGATCCAGCGCAGAGACGGCTGCGGCCAGATCAGGGTCTGCGGGCCGGTCCCAGCTGCTAGGTTCATGAATTTCGGTAACGTGGCTGAACCGGCTCTTGCGTTTGCGTTCGTCCGCACAGTAATTTAGCAGAATGCGGATCAGCCAAGTGGCGAAATAGGAGGGTTCTTTTAATTTCTTGAGCTTTCGATAAGCTCTGTAGGTGGATTCCTGTATCGCTTCCAGCGCATCGCCCTCGTTGTGCAGATAGGCATAGGCGATCCGGAACAGTCGACTCTGATGCATCTCCATTAAGGCTGCAAAAGCCTCGGCATCCCCTTTTTGTGCGGCGATGGTCAGTTGAGCAGGGGTCACATGGCTCCTCCTTTCATGGATGTTGTTGCGTATTAGACCGTGGAAAGGACCAAACGGTTCTTGATTTTGGAAAAAAAAAGTTATGTATACACGTACTGAGACTACCACAAAGAAGGAATTTGTGCAGAAAACTGAAAACAGCCGCCAAGCTCCCCTTTGTCTTAAAGACAGGAGCTTGGCGGCTGTTATTCTTCATATGACTTGTCTGACCATACATACTAGAGAATAGTTTTCCCGATTTCAATCTTCAGAATAAAGATGGAGTTTTTTCGCAGCTTCCAGACCAGGCACCGCGAAACTAGCGAGCGGCGATGGCAGATCATCCAGCGGGAACCAACCAATCTCACCAATTGCTCCGCCTTCTTCGAGGTTACGAGCAACGCCGCCAATAACTCGAGTGGAGTAGAGGACGGAAATCCAATGCTCCTGTTGTTCAGGTCGGATCGTCTCTGCGGTGCAGAGCAGCTTGTCGATGATAATATCCAGATCGACTTCTTCTTTGATCTCCCGAATGACGGTCGTTTCAATGGATTCGTACGGGTCCACTTTGCCCCCAGGGATACTCCAGGTGTACTGTTCAGGCTGACGATTCCGCCAAACCAAAAGGACTTCATTACGTTCGTTGAGGATGACCGCTCCGACACCAATCCGAGGTTGGACAGGAGAGTTCTCAGTCCCTTTGGCGTTAAGTAAGGACAACGCAGATCCTTCGGCAGCGACCAATCGTGAGTCTGAGTGATCTTCGTTCTGTTTAGTTCCTTGGGCATGAGTGGACTGAAACGCGAGCGGAAGTTTGGTCTGCGTTGACCATTCTTCTGCAAGAATACTCATCAAGATCAGATCATAATGCGTGCCATCCCGTAGAACGGCAGAACGCTGGCGGCCTTCCTCCCGAAATCCGGCTTTCAGATAGGCGCGTCGGGCAGTCTCATTGTATTCAATTACTTCCAGCGCAATTCTGTTCAGATTCAATTCATGGAATCCATAACGAATAATCAGGGCGAGAGCATCACTGCCGTATCCTTTACCCCGATCTTTGTCATCACCAATACCAATGGCCAGGCGTGCAGAGCGGTTATTCCACTCAATTCGGTAGAGGGCCGTGAATCCGATGAACCGATTGTCCTCGAGAGTACGCAGTGCAAATTCAAAGCCGTTGTCTCTGCGAACTGCGGATGACCCCGTCTCATCCGGCGTTAGCGGAACAGCAATATCGGTATCCAGATTACGCAAGTAATCATAACTGTCAGTAAAGCGGGAGAGCCGCATGCAGTCTTCTGGGCAAGGAGCAGCTAGCCGGACTTTGGAGCCTTGAAAAGCATTTAAATGACGTGGAGCCATGTTGCACCTCTTTTATTGGATATGAAATCATACATTTTATCTCATTATACTACGAAACAGAGAGGATACCGAAAAAGGGCACAAGTAGGGGAGCATATCCTCCTGATTAGGAAAAGAAAAGCGACGCTAAATGCGTTCAATATAGATCAATATAATTCAATATAGATCATCTACATATTTCCGAATATAGACAAAACAAAAAGCAGCCAAAGGGCTGCTCTACCATTCTTTATTTCATATCCTGCAAAAGATTTTTCATTTTCTTGTAGTGCCCGCTGACCCGATCAACCATGTAGTTATACATAAGCTGATTCTCCGAGAGGTTCGCCATTTCCTTGTCAATATCAACGTTATTGTTGTTATTATTCATGGAAGTTTCGTTGTTCTCGACAATCCGGTAGTTTACGATGGAGTCATTGGGATTACTGACCGGAAAGTGTTTTTCATGAGTCCGCTTCATATCCAACTGATCTGTTTTGTCATTCTCAATGATACGTCTAAGCTCTTCCTCAAACTCCACCGATTTCTTTTTGTAATTGGGTGTGTCTGCATTGGCAATATTTTCAGTGGTAACCTTGTGCTGCACGTTCAGCGCTTGTAACAGAGATTCATTGCGTCTGGAAGTGTTCGTTTCAATCAACGGCTCAGTCTCCTTCAATGGAAAATGCAATTGCTTTCATCATAAAAAAATGAGCTACTGCCTGTCAAGTTAGGCAAAAGAAAAGGACATGAGCATGACGGAGGCTTCCATTTAGAAATCCTGCTTCATGACATCTTATCCTTGTTCCAGCCCGTATGAATCAGTCCTCACGAATAAGCCATTAAGAAGGACGGTTGATGTTTTTGCCATAATATATCTCATCCATCTCCAGCTTCAACCACTCCGTAATTTCCTGTTGCTCGGCTTTGCTCAGTTTATCTTTGGTATAACCAAACAGATAGTTATCGAGATCGAATTCTTTCAGTTTGCATTTGGTGTGAAAAATGTTCTCCTGATAGACGTTCACGTCAATCATGTCGAAGCTACTCTTGATCTCATCCGGAATGTAATTCTGGATCGAGCCGATCTCATGATCAATGAACAGTTTGCGTCCACTCGTATCCCGTGTAAAACCACGTACCCGGTAATCCATCGTCATGATATCCGTATCGAACGAGTGGATTAGATAGTTCAGTGCCTTTAGCGGCGAGATTTCACCACAGGTAGAGACGTCAATATCTGCCCGGAACGTACTGATGCCTTCGCTCGGGTGGAATTCGGGGTACGTATGAACGGTAATATGGCTTTTGTCGAGCTGCATGACAACATTATCGGGCAGAGGGCCTGGAGATTCATCGAAGGATTCTTCAGGGATCTCCACAATGGGGCCTTCCGAGACAAGCATCGTCACACTTGCACCCTGGGGAACATAGTCCTGTTGGGCGACATTCAGCACATGGGCACCGATAATGTCAGACACGTTGTTCAGGATTTTGCTCAACCGGGCCGCATTATATTGTTCATCAATATATTCAATGTAAGCTTCGCGTTCATCTTTGGTTTTCGTATAACAGATATCGTACATATTGAAACTCAGCGACTTGGTCAGGTTGTTGAATCCATGCAGTTGAATGCGCTGCTCTGGCGTTAATGTCATGGTTGCAGTTCCCCTTTGTCCCATACGACATGGTAATCGCAGTTTTACTACTACTTATACCCAACCTACCGCCAAAAAAAACATATGTACGTCATTCTTTGCTACTCCCCAGTCGTGCACAGATCAGAATGAAGGATCTTCGTAATCCCCGACATCGTTCATCCGTTCATCTTCGGCAACCGATTGAATATCCTCCGAGGTGATGCTGATGATCGTGTAATCTTCATTCTGCTGTTTTTTGACCGCTTTTTCCTTTATAAAACGGGGACTGCCATCCCCGGCATCTTCATCATACACGAGCAGGAGACCGTCGCTTTTGCGCAGCAGTAAGTCATCCCGCGCAGTAAACTGCCACGGGCCGATATACGGCTGACGACTAATCGCGCCATAATAGTCCACACCTTGCAGAATGGAGCGATAATACTCCTGTTTGTCTTCCTTCCATTGTTCCTCGGGATTCTGAAAAGCGGTAATGATCGACAGCTTCAGATCCGGGAACGTCTTCTTCAGCTCAAGCACCACTTCACAGGCCCACAGGTCTACACCGTATTGGCCTGGTGTCAGTACCCATTCCAGCCCGTCTTCGACCAGAGGTGTAAGGCGGGAGGAGATCGCCTTTTTGATGAAAGGAATTCCCTCATGTTTCTGTCCAAAAATCTGTAGTTCATGTGCACGATAACCGGTAATCAGCACGTTTTTCAGCATCGCTTCCTCCTTTCAGGCGTGGTCAGGCCATCGGCCAGTTCCGGCACCGCGGCTTGTCCAGAATCGGCTGAAATCGCTGAGTCAGCGATGCCTGTTCTATGAATCATCCCGTTAGTTCGCTGGCGGAGCATCCGTACGGAATGGATAGAGGAACTGTTTTGGAATATCGGTCTCAAACCTCATCAACTCACCCGACGTTGGATGGATGAACGAGAGTACCCGTGCATGCAGTCCGAGGCGACCCAGTGTTTTGGTGTGAGCACCGTATTTTTTGTCGCCTGCAATGGGATGGCCCAAATCTTCCATATGCACACGAATCTGGTTTTTGCGACCCGTTTCCAGACGGACTTCCAGCAGGGAGAACTCACGGTTCGATTGTAGACGTTTGTAGTGTGTAATGGCATGTTGTCCATCATTCGGGCGAGAACTGGAATACATTTTGAGCGTCTTGGTTTCTTTCAACCATGAGGAAATGGTGCCTTCTTCTTTTGCAACGGCGCCTTCCACAAGGGCAACATACAAACGTTCCTGTACATTTTCTTTCCAGTTGTCCTGCAGCTTCTGCTGCACTTCTTCGCTCTTCGCGAACATCATGACACCCGAAGTGTCACGGTCCAGACGATGTACAATAAATATCCGGTTCAGAGCGTCGGTACGGCGAACATGCTCGGTCAGCTGGCGATAAGCGGTAAGATCATCACTCTTGTCAGCGGCAATGGATAACAGTCCAGCTTCCTTGCGAATGACAATGATATCATCGTCTTCATGCAAAATGTTAATCCCGGTCAGGGAAGGAGCGGCAACAGCGCCTTCTTTGCTGATCGTTACGATCTGCCCCGGCGTAAGCTCCAGATTAAACTTGGTCACCACTTTCTGATCAACGGAGACCTGTCCGCGACCCAGAATGGATTTGACGGCATTCCGGCCGGACTTCAAATGTTTCAGCAAGAAGTTGAGCAGCTCATCAGGTTCAGTAACCTTGTACGGACGTGGTGGTTCTTGCTTGCGATAATAGGAATTGCCCGAGCGTTTGGCTGCTTTGGGTTTGGGTGCTCCGGCTTTCTTGGGAGCCGCGGAGGATTTGGATGCTACTGGCTTTTTCGTCGCACCTGTATTACGTGATGCGGATGGTCCTGATGATTTGGCGGAAGTAAAAGTGGACCGACCGGACCGCGCTGTGGACGAACCTGCGGATGTTTTCCCTTTGGCGGATGTATTGCCTGTTGGGCGTTTACGTTTATTCATAAATAGTAATCTCCTTCTGAACAGCCTGTACCGCTTGTGTGCATACGATCCGTTCATTTCGTTATGCAGTCCAATATACCATTAACCGGGGGCAAATAAAAATAGGTGGAGAGAATCTGTTACCCATCCAATCCAAAGAGAGTTGAGATTCATAGAATAACGTATCCCATAGCATTGGAGGTGTTACTCATGGGTGTGTTTCTCGATATGAGAACTTCGATGAACTCGGGAACCGTAGGACAGCCCGGTTTGTCTCTGGGCCCATCACCAGAAGCGTTCGGCTCCATTGGTCTGCAGACCCTTGGTGTCCCAAACCCCATTATCACCTTGAATGGCACGGTTGGCGTTACAGGAGAAGTGGGGGATACGTTCGTTGTTGAGCTTGTTCGGGGCAGTGTTTACGATCCGTTTTTTGTGATCTATCGCGCCGAAGGTACGATAGGTCAGAACGGTGGCGCTGAATTCCATTCGTTCACTGCACAGGATCTGTCCGCACCGCCTGCACTGGAAAGTGTATATACCTCGTTTATTTCCGGGGTGTCCACATCTGTACGGACCGGACCTGAGGTGTTCTATGGTATTGCAGCCACCGATTGGTTCCTATGAACAGAAGTTTCAACAGGAAGAGTGTTATCATATGGCATCTTATGATGAGCAGACAAAAATCCCGGCTCTAAGGAGTCCGGGATTTTTGTTGTAGTATCTACTTTTTCAGACTAGTTAGCGCGGCCTTTCAAAATAATGTTGTTGGCTTTGCCGAAGTCGATGGCTACTTTGCCCGCAAGTGCCGCTGTTCGCTCCGCAAGTACAACCGCGTTCACGCCACAGGAGAAGAGAGCTACATCGAAGGTATCCTGATTCGTTTGAATCCATTGCAGTGTTTCCTGCATCTGATCCCAGCCGTCGAAGGGCAGCGCAGCTGTAATATTCAGGTGATATGGCTCTTGAACGAGCATGGCTCGCAGCTGCTCAATCTCGCGGGTAACGAGCAGAATACGCTTGCCGGCAAGCATATTCCAGAAGCGGGGCACCTGCGCGAGTTCCCGATTGACACAGGCATGGCAAGTTAGTGCCGGAGCGATGCCGAAATGCGCGAACACCGTATCGGTCAGCTGTCTTTTGAGATGCTCCGGGGCTTTGATGGTACTGTCCCCGTGAGGAAGAACACCTACGATATCTGCCCGTTGCAAGGAAGCGGCAACCTCATCCCGAAGCTGCAGATTGGGTAGACGCAGTCCTTTTTGCCCCAGATTGGCCTTGATGGCCCATCGCTCCTGCAAAACCTGTTCCGTGCTCCAGACCGTTTCCTGGGACATGACGATATTCTCACCATCGCCCACACGGACCAGAGAGAAGGGACGCTTATCCCTCACGGCGGCTTCAAGTTGATCCAGCACACCATCCATTTCAAGATAGATTGGACTCATTGTGGTATAAAGCCTCCTTTGAAAATTCAATTGCTCTATTCTATGTTGCGGCTTCGGCAACGTTTTGTGCGTTCGACCCGCAGGGTGCATCTTCGGTTATATATCAATCTACTTCCGGGACCGGAAGGTGTTGATGGGCTTATGTAAAAGCTGATTTATGCAAAAACCCGTGCAAGTGTCCGGACCGGTTCTATTAATTTTTCATACGTTATAGAGTCGGCTGGATTGGAGAGAGCTTCTGTATAGCAGTTTCAGGCTGACGGAGGCATTTTTTGCGTGGAAAGGGCTGTAAAAACTATGAAAATAGTCTGACTGAATTGAAAGAAGTTCAACAAAAGATGAGGAGGAAGGGCATGTCCAGAAAAGTGGTTATTGAGATTAACTTCAACAATTACGGAATGGACCCACAGCGCTTGACAAGAGAGTGGCTGGAGCGACGAATGAGCATTTTTCGTACTTTCACTCTTCATTGTCTTAAGGCGCAGACGAATCAGGATTTTCTGACGGTGGTGAAGCTTTCCAAGGAATCGGGGGAATTGATGCAAGACATTTTAGCTGAACAGGAGCCGCTGCCTTCCAATATCCGTTTTGGAACAACCATAGAAAGTGTGCGGGCCATCTTGGCTTTTGCAGAAGGGGCGGAGGAGATCTACATGGCGCGTCTGGACTCGGATGATCTGTATCACAGGACCTTTGTTCAGCAGCTCTATGACGTGCAGCCGCAGCCCGGAACGATAGCACTCATCAACCAGAATGGATACTTGTGGGACAGCGTGAATCATGAGATGGCGCCAGCTTTTCATCGTTCCCCGCAGTTCTATGTTTACCTATATAAAACGGCTGAGTACGCTGCGGGATACCGGGTGAAGCTGCCGGGCCGGGGAACACATGGCAATGTCATTGAGCTGCCGCATGAACTGCTGGCTCCGCGCAATTACGTGAATATTGTGCATTCCAACAATACATCCATCAAAAAAGTACCACCGAAAGACCGATTGAGCCGGGAAGAGATGGCTGCGGTATTACGCGAATTCATGATTTGAACAAGGAGGGATTCACCATGATTAAAGGACAAACGATTCTGATCACCGGAGGCACGGGCTCCTGGGGACAAAAGCTGACCGAGGTACTGCTGGAGCAGAATCCAGCCGAGATTCGGATTCTCTCGCGTAATGAGTACGCCCAGATAACGATGCAGCGGGATTTCGGTCATGATGCACGTTTGCGTTTTGTCATCGGAGATATTCGCGACTATCGGGCAGTGGAGGAAGCCTGTCGTGGGGTGGATGTTCTTTTTCATCTGGCAGCACTGAAACACGTTCCGGTATGCGAGGATCAGCCGGATGAAGCGTTCAAGACCAACGTCATCGGCACGCAGAACATTATCCGTGCTGCGATTCGCATGCAGGTTGCCAAAGTCATTGACGTCTCCACCGATAAGGCGGTAGATCCGATTAACGTTTATGGCATGACCAAGGCTCTGGGTGAAAAGATGATGATTCGTGCCAATGGATTGAGCGAGTCCACCCGTTTTGTGTGTATTCGTGGGGGCAATGTGCTCGGGACCAGTGGCAGTGTTGTTCCATTGTTCCGTCGTCAGATTGATGAAGGCAAGAGCCTGACCATTACGGACAAAGGCATGACCCGCTTTTTCCTGACGCGGACGGAGGCCATTCATTTGTTGCTGAAGGCGGCTGAGGCTGCGGTGGGCGGTGAGACATTTGTAATGAAAATGAAGGCCTGCAAGATGACGGATCTGGCTTCGGTCATGCTGGAACAGGCAGGTCGTCCGGCTCACGACTATAAAGTAACCGGGATTCGTCCGGGCGAAAAATTGCATGAAGTACTCATTTCTCCATTCGAGGCACCGCGTACCTACAAATATGACGAGCAATATTATGTGATTTTGCCACAGGAACCGGACAAAAGCCTGACAGATCCGTATAGTGGTCTGCCTCGTGTGATCTTTTCCGAGTATCGTTCGGACAACGCGATGATGAACCGTTCCGCGATTGCCCAATTTTTGCGTGCAGGCGGCTTTATCGATTAATAGAAGGGAGGCGGACCGTTTGGAGGTGGAAGGAATGGTAGAGAGCAGCAAACACGAAGGAAATAAGGAAACACAGGGAGATACCACGCTTCAAAATATAAACAACCGCTCCCTGAAAGCTGCCGTCATTGGTCTTGGGTATGTCGGGTTACCGATGGCGGTGGAGATGGCGCAGGCTGGGTATCAGGTGCAAGGAATTGACATCGATGGGGCGAAAGTGGCTAAGCTGCGTGCCGGGAAATCGTACGTGATCGGCATTGAGGATAAGGTTGTGCAATCCCTTGCTCAGGCTGGATTATTTATGGCGGGGACTGATTTCGCAGCGGTGGGACAGGCGGATGTCATTGTTATCTGTGTGCCTACGCCTTTAACTGCGGAGCACCAGCCAGACATTTCATTTATCGCTGCAGCAGTGGATGGCATAACGCCTTATCTTCAGGAGGGCGGCCTTGTCATATTGGAAAGTACTACGTATCCCGGCACCACCGAGGAGCGTGTAAAGCAGCCGATTGAAGCCGCAAAAGGGTGGAAAGTAGGACAGCAGTTCCATGTCTGTTATTCTCCAGAGCGGGTAGATCCCGGAAGTGTGCATTACGGGGTGAAAAATACACCGAAGATCATTGGCGGCTCCACGCCAGCCTGTCTATCCTATGGAAAAGCATTCTACGGTTCGTTCCTGAACGAGATCGTTCCCGTTAGTTCAACGACAGTGGCGGAGACGGCAAAGTTGTTTGAAAATACGTTTCGCAGCGTGAACATCGCGCTAGTGAACGAACTGACACCTGCCTGTGAGCAAATGGGCGTAAACATCTGGGAGGTGCTGGACGCTGCGGCAACCAAGCCGTTCGGTTATATGCCGTTCTATCCGGGTCCGGGCATTGGTGGACACTGCATTCCAATTGACCCGATCTATCTGTCCTGGGCCGCAGGCCGTCAGGGATCGGAGCTGCAATTCATTTCGCTTGCAGATGCGACCAATCGGCAAATGCCCGAAAGAGTGGTGAAACGTGCCGCCGAGTTGCTCAAACAGAACGGTTCATCGATGAAAGGAGCCCGAATTGTACTGGCGGGTATGGCGTACAAAAAAGATATCGACGACTTGCGTGAATCGCCAGCGTTGGATGTCTATAGACTGCTTCGTGAAGCAGGGGCAGACGTGGTCTTCACCGATCCGATGGTGCCTTTGTTCCGCAAGGATGATGGTACGGTTGCCCAGGCTCAACCAGCATCACCAGCATTGTGGGCAGGGGCTGATCTGGTCATGATTACGACGGATCATACGGGCTTCGATTATCAGGAGATGGCGGATCATGCCAAGTTGATCTTCGATACACGTAATGCTACTGCCGGATGTGTCGGTGGCAATATAGTGGTGCTTGGACAGCCGATTCGGCCGGAAGTGAACGTGGTGCAAGACGTTAATGAAGTACATGAAATGCAAATTCATGAGAACATGCGAGTGTCTCAGACGGTGGATGGGGATAAGCGGGGACACACCGAAACTATCAAGTCAGACCATGAAGCACACAGTGAACCACACCTCAAACAATCGCACGAAAATTCTGGAGGCAGCCATGGCGAATCATGACCGAGTGAGCGAACGTTATTATGGCGAGATCAATTCGGAGGAATCGCACGAAGCCACACGTACCCGTGTTCACTGGATGTGCCGCGAAGCAACAGGCAAACGAATTCTGGATGTCGGATGCAGTCAGGGCATCACTTCCATTTTGCTGGCGCGTGAAGGGTTTCGTGTTACAGGTATTGATCTGGAAGAAGAGAGTATACAATACGCCCGCGAGGAACTGGCGAAGGAGTCCAGACCCGTGCGGAACAATGTGGATTTTCGCCTGCTGGACATTACACAATGGAAAGCCAGAACCACCTTTGATACAGTACTGCTTGGCGAAGTGCTGGAGCATTTTGCCCATCCGGAGACGTTATTGCTGCAAATTCACCGACTGCTGCAGGAGGAGGGAACCCTGGTTGTGACCGTGCCGTATGGTTACCATCCCTTTTACGATCACAAGCAGACGTTCTATGCCGGGAATCTGGCGATGTGCTTGCTGCCGTATTTTGAAGTATTGAAGCTGGAAGTTCATCATAAATATCTATGTTGTGTGGCACGCAAAAGACGGAAAACGCAGCTGTATATGTCACCAACCCTAAACCAACTGACGGAATGGATGGAGCTGGATCACGTACATTTTGCCGCAGTGGAGAAGAATCACCTTCGCCTGATGAATCAGCGCAAGAAAGCGATGGACAATGCGGTGGATCAGGTTAAACGTCTGCGTCGTCAGGAGACTGGGGAAGGGTAGTAGATGAGGCTGAAATAAAAAAAGACCGCAATACGCGTAAGACAGGAAGGGGCTTAAACCGTGATTACCATCAGCCTGTGTATGATTGTGAAGAACGAACAACGCACACTTGCGCGCTGTCTCGACTCGGTCGCAGGCATCGCGGACGAGATCGTTATTGTAGATACCGGTTCATCCGATCGTACCATGGAGATCGCTGCGCAATATACCGACCGGGTCTACACGTATGAGTGGAATGATGATTTCGCCGTAGCGCGGAATTATTCATTCGATCAGGCCACACAGGAATATATCCTGTGGTTGGATGCGGATGATGTGCTGTTGCCCGCGGAACGGGTGAAACTGGAAAGGTTGAAGCAGCAGCTGCCGTCCGACGGTGAGACGGCGGCTGTGATCTTGGGCTATACGCTGGCCGAGGGGCCGGAGGGAAGTCCGCTCGTGACGGACCGACGGTTGCGCCTCGTTAAGCGAGAGGCGGGGTGCCGCTGGCATGGCCGACTGCACGAGCAGTTAGGCTTCCCGCAGAGCGGTGTCATTACGGCAGACATTGCCGTCACGCATCGCCGCGAAGCGGGCCATCATTCGGCGCGAAACGTGCGCATTCTGCGCAAATGGATCGCCGAAGAGGGCGTAGCCCAGGGACGCCTGCTGTTCTATTATGCAGGCGAATGTTATGACCGCCGGTGTTATGCGGCGGCGGTTCGGGCGTACGCGAAGCTGCTGCTGGAGCCGAGCGGTTATCGCGAGGATCGGCTTATCGCCTGCGCGCGGCTGGCGGAATGTTATGAGCGGCTTGGCGAGCCGGGTCGGAAGCTGGGTGCGCTGCTGCAATCATTTCAATTTGACCTGCCGCATGCCGACTTCTGCTGCGCCATCGCTGCCTGCTTCCAGGAGAGGCAGGAGATTGTGTCCGCCATCTACTGGTATATGCAAGCGCTCGATGTCAGCAGCCGCGATCCGGGTTTGCGCCCTGTGCCTGCGGCATGCCGCACTTGGCTGCCACACGCCAGGCTCTCACTTTGTTACGCTCACATAGGAAACTGGGAGCAGGCGCTCCTGCATAACAGCAAAGCAAGGGAGTATCTGCCGAATGACCCCGGCCTGCTCGCCAATCGGCAGAAGCTTGAAGCGGTAGTGAGTAAGGGGAACAGGGGCCCGGAAGAGAAAGAGAAAGAGAAAGAGAAAGAGAAAGAGTAGTGTTGATCTGTTCTAGAGGTGGAATAAGAGCAGCCCTGCTTGCTGTGAGAGTCGGCGAGAGGGGCTGCTTATTTGTGTTTTTATTTTTCGCGTGCAAAGCAGCGAACGTATTGATCCTTCGTACGCAAGCTTCGGCATGCCCAGCCCCGGCCGTCATAGATTTCTTCATCGATATTTAGCGTAATGGTTTCATCTACATACTCATTCCAATTTTCGATTCGGAGCGTGTGTTCATCTTCCCATTCCAGATGGTTATGTCCGTGGTGCTTGGCGCGATAAATGGTTTTTACGGTGGAATCATTCGGATCATTCGTTTTTTTCACATCCACCCAGATTGTGACTCCACCTGCCGCACCACCATAGGGCACACCGTAAATCTCGGCGGTATATTCTCCGTTTCTTGAAGGCATGGAGTAGCTCAGATCTCCTTGTTCGGATCGATCAAACGTGGAGAAGTAAGGGCGAAGCCAGAAATACAGGAATACGGCGGCAAACAGAACAAAAATCAATATCGAAAATGTGGTGATTATCGGGTGTCGGCGTATCCACGATTTTGGTGGTGAGATGTTTGAACAGTCACTAGCATGTGCATGTTGTTTCGACATAAATAAAACGGCCCTCCTTTAATGGCAGTGGGATCAAACGATATAAGGTAATGGATATGTAGGTACGCATATGTCTTTTCTGTAAGCTAATCATTAATCGATGGTAACACATTGCGGATATTAATTAATAACAAATAAGTTAAAATAATCCTTAATCAAGCGAGAGCTAAGTTAAATGGAGGAAGAGAGCCTTGTTAGCAAATTCAGGACTTAAAGAAGCAGTAGGATGTAGTAGTTTGATGTGGAATGTTTAACTTGCCCAAAGGTGGTTGATGCTGCAATTAAGCATGCCAAGCATGGTATAATAGAAAGAAACGGAGTTGATGGTCAGATGTCTGATTTGCTCGATCCTCGGAACGATTTTGTTTTCAAGCGTATTTTTGGCAGTGAAGAAAATAAAGATGTACTGCTAGTTTTCTTGAACCGAACGTTTGCAGAATCGGGGGAACAGCCGCTGACGGAGATTGTACTCCTTAATCCGTATACCGATAAAGATGCTCCGCTGGATAAACAGTCCATATTTGATATTTGGGCGAAAACAGCTGAAGGTAAATTGATCAACATTGAGATGCAGTTATTTAATAAATACGATATTGAAAAGCGGACCTTATACTATTGGAGCAAGCGTTATTCCAGTCAGTTGCAGGAAGGCCAAACTTACAAGGAACTGAAAAAGTGTGTGACAATTAATATTTTAAATTACTCGTTTATCGAAAATGAGCGTTATCATAATGTATTTCATCTGAGGGAAGACCACACTGGACTTGAATTGAGTGATGATCTCGAAGTTCATTTTATGGAGCTGTCCAAGCTGGATGATCAATCCGTTCCGATGGAAGGTGGTCTGATTAACTGGCTTTTGTTCCTGAAAGGTGCTGACAAATCAAATTGGGAGGTGCTACAAATGAATGAACCTACGTTGAAGAAAGCGATGGATACGCTGGAGTTTCTGAGTCAGGATCGTGAAGCACGTCGCTTGTATGAAGAACGGCAGAAGTATTTGCACGATGAAGCCTCAATGATTGAATGGGCTACGGAAAAGGGCATTGCTAAAGGTATAGTGGAAGGCGAACAAAAGAAGGCGATCGAAATTGCAAAAAATATGCTTTCATTCGGCATCGAAGTTTCAGTCATTGCCAAAACAAGTGGTCTAACTGAGTCTGAAGTTGAGGCACTGAAAGATTAGCAACGCAATCCACAGAAAAAACTCGTCCCCACAAACAATGGGAGGTGCTGCAAATGAATGAACCTACATTGAAGAAAGCGATGGATACGCTGGAGTTTCTGAGTCAGGATCGTGAAGCACGTCGCTTGTATGAAGAACGGCAAAAGTATTTGCACGATGAAGCCTCGATGATTGAGTGGGCTACGGAAAAGGGTGAACGTAAAAAAGCTCTTGAGATTGCTAAGAACATGTTATCGTTTGGTATCGAAGTTTCAGTCATTGCCAAAACGAGTGGTCTAACTGAATCTGAAGTTGAGGCGCTAAAAGATTAGCAAATGTGTTTTAAATCTAAACAATTGTCTTGTCCCCAAAAGGGCAGGCGGTTGTTTTTTAATTTGTCCTAGAATGTTCACTCACACCTGATTCTACTTGCATTCTTTCCGGATCACTCAGGATATACCGCTGTTACACATTTGCCAAAGATCGTTTAACAGTAAAACGCGGTTGCTCATTCGGGTCTGGGCCGTTAAACTAAAGGGAGCGGCGTTTGCTTGACGAACAAGTCATGAGAACGCCATTTTGTTGTCAAGGATGCGGTATATGCCGCTTTCGGATGTCAGAATCGGATCGGACCAAGCTGGTGGAAGAACACCGGTGATAAGTAAGGAGTCTTTACATGAGTGTGCAAACACCTACATTAGAAGAAGCGCAGGGTCTCCTGCAAAAATATTATGGCTACCCCGACTTCCGTGAGGGACAGAAAAAGATCGTAGCCAGCCTGCTCGAACGTGAAGATACGCTTGGTATTATGCCAACCGGGGGCGGGAAATCGATCTGTTATCAGATCCCCGCTTTGTTGTATTCGGGTCTGACGCTTGTCGTCTCCCCGCTGATCTCATTAATGAAGGACCAGGTTGATGCCCTGACCACGGCTGGTATTGCAGCCGCCTATATTAATAGTACGCTCAGCGGCAAAGAAGTGAATGATCGTATCCGCGCAGCGCAGCGCGGTGAGCTGAAGCTGCTCTACGTCGCGCCTGAGCGACTGGAGCTAGACTGGTTCCGCGAGGAGATGGGCTATTTGCCAATCTCGTGCGTTGCTGTGGATGAGGCCCACTGTGTGTCGCAGTGGGGGCATGATTTTCGGACAAGCTACCTGGCGGTAGCGCCGTTTGTGGACAGTTTGCCGGAGCGGCCTGTGGTTGCGGCCTTTACGGCTACAGCGACGCCCGAAGTCATGGGAGATATTCTGCGGCTCCTGCGTTTGCAGGACCCGCAGACGTATGTGACCGGACTTGGGAGAGATAATCTGGCGTTTAGCGTGCTGCGCGGCGAGAGCAAAAAGGACTTTGTCCTGAATTACGCGCGCGAGCATGCCAGCGAGCCGGGGATTGTGTACGCCGCTACCCGTAAGGACGTAGACGATTTGCATCAGCGTTTGCTGCAGGCGGGATTGCCAGCAGGACGCTACCATGCCGGGATGACGGACGATGAACGGTCCCAGAGCCAGGAAGCTTTTTTGTACGATGATATCCGGGTGATGGTGGCGACAAATGCGTTCGGGATGGGGATTGATAAATCCAACGTGCGTTACGTTATTCATAACAGCATGCCGAAGAACATGGAGGCATATGTGCAGGAAGCCGGGCGTGCGGGACGGGACGGAGAGCCGAGCCAGTGCATTTTGTTATTCGGAGCACAGGACATTATCACCCAGAAGTTCTTGATCGAGCAGAACCCGATGGAGGGCGACCGCAAACAAAACGATTACCGGAAGCTGCAACAGATGGTGGATTACTGTTACACGACGCGTTGTTTGCGCAGTGCGCAGCTGGATTATTTCGGTGAGGTGCATGAGGACAAGCCATGCGGCATTTGCAGTTCATGTACGGACGACCGTGAGCTGGTGGATATGACGATTGATGCGCAGAAAATATTCAGCTGCATTCACCGCATGCGTGAACGGTATGGTGTATCGCTGGTCGCTTCGGTGCTCAAAGGCTCCCGTGCAAAAAAAGTACTAGATTACGGCTTCAACTCCCTGCCAACCTATGGAGTAATGGGCAATCGTACGGAGCGTGAGATCGCCGAGATCATCAACGTTATGGTGTCCGAAGGGTATCTGATGCTCTCCGAGGGGCAGTATCCAGTTGTTCGTTTGCAACCACTGGCAGTGGAAGTGCTCAAAGGTCAGCGTGAAGTGATGCAGCGGGTGGTCCGCAAGACGGCGGCGACGGCTTCGGGTACAAACTACGGCGGACGTCGTGGACGCGATGCAATGCCATCTGCGGTTAACGAGACGGTATTTGAACAGCTGCGTCTGATCCGTCGTGATCTGGCGGCGAAAGAACATGTGCCGTCGTACATTATTTTCAATGACGCGACCTTGCGCGAGATGAGTGTGGTATGTCCACAGACAGAACGTGACATGCTGGATATCAAAGGGGTCGGTGAGGTCAAGTACCGCAAGTACGGGCTGCCGTTCCTGGAGTTTTTCCAGAAGCAAACGGGCGAAGAAGTGGATACGGATGATGATGCTTTTTATGAATACGAGTGAGATGTTGGATGAAGATTCTTACGTTTTGAAATGAAAAATATAGTCTGGTGGTCCAGACAAAGGTTGTGAACCATGAAAGTTATTCTCTCTACATTAAATGCAAAGTACATCCATACCTCTTTGGCCTTGCGGTGTCTGAAGGCGTACAGTGAGAAGGATTTTGATATTGAGCTGGCCGAGTATACGATTAAGGACCCGGTCATGAATATCGTATCCGATCTGTATCAGCGCGGCGCTGACATGATCGGGTTCTCGTGTTACATCTGGAACATTGAAGAGACGATCAAGGTCATTGATATTTTGAAAAAGGTTATGCCTGAGGTGAAAATTCTGTTGGGCGGGCCGGAAGTGTCCTACGACACGGAATATTGGATGAACCGGATTCCCAATGTCGATTTCATCGTGATGGGTGAAGGGGAAGAGACGCTGCATCAACTTTTGACGGAGCTGGAGGGGGACAAGAAGTTCCACTTCGTCTATGGACTGGCGTATCGCAAAGGGGAAGAAGTCATTCTCATGCCGGGACGGCCAAAAGCTGATCTGAATGATTTGCCGTCACCGCACCGTTTTGAAGAGGATATCCCGGAGCTCGGGAAACGGGTTGTATATTTTGAAACCAGTCGGGGCTGTCCGTTCAGTTGTCAGTTCTGTCTGTCCAGTATTGAGGTCGGCGTGCGGTATTACGATATTGAGCGGACAAAGTCGGACATTCTGTACCTGATTGAGAAGGGTGCGAAGCTGATCAAGTTTGTGGACCGGACATTTAACATCAAGCGGGATTATGCGCTCGAAATGTTCAAATTCCTGATCGAGAATCATCAGGGGACGGTATTCCAGTTTGAAATTACGGCTGATATTATGCGTCCCGAGGTACTGGACTATCTGGCAGAGAATGCGCCGCCAGGCACATTCCGGTTCGAGATTGGGGTTCAGTCCACGAATGATCCAACGAATGAACTGGTGAAACGCCGCCAGAACTTCTCGAAGCTGAGTCGTACCGTAAACAAGGTGAAAGCCAGCGGCAAAATCGACCAGCATCTGGATCTCATCGCCGGACTGCCGGAGGAAGATTACAATACGTTCCGCAAGACGTTTAACGATGTGTTTGCATTGGGGCCGGAAGAGCTTCAGCTTGGATTCCTCAAAATGCTGCGCGGTACGGGTCTGCGTCTGGATGCGGAGAAGTACAACTATACGTATATGGATCACGCGCCGTATGAGATTCTGGGCAGTGATGTGCTGCCGTTCAGTGACATCGTGCGCCTGAAGCGGCTGGAGGATGTGCTGGAGAAATACTGGAACGCACACCGAATGGACCATACGCTGAAGTATCTGATGGAGCAGGAGTTCGATTCGCCATTTGATTTCTTCCAGGCGTTCGGGGATTACTGGGAGGGTCAGGGCTGGCAGAAGATCGGTCACCAGCTGGAGGATCTGTTCACTCGTCTGCACGGTTTCCTAGAGTCGCGTAACACGCCGCATATGGATATCGTGCTTGGCCTGATGAAGCTGGATTACTTCCTCGGCCACAAGTACAAACCACGCAAAATCTGGTGGGAAGATCCGCTCCAGAAAGACCAGTGGGCGGGTTATATGAAAACGTTGGCTGAACGTCCGGAAGACGTTCGCCTGCCGCGTATTGCCGGTGCCACAGGCACGGCGTGGCTGGAAAGCAGCGGTACGAGTGCGATTGCCGCTGGGGAAAATCCGGCTGCTGCCGGGGAAGACTCTGCCGCGGATGCCGCGGGTGTAATCGGCAGCGATGCGATTGGGTCCGCCGGGGATGTAGCGGCGGACGGGGTGGACGGCAACGCTTCGCGTGCGTTGCCGATGACCTCGGCCATGACCGCACAGACGGTCATGGGTGCCCGTGCTTTCGCCGACCTCGGTCTCGGCGAAAAGGAACTGCAGAAGCACACCGTACTGGATGTGCTTCCGTTCCGGCTTGAGCGTGTGCTAGCTGGCGCCAGCCCGCTTGCCGCGAAAGGCCGGACGCTGCTGGTCGTGGTGTACCAGCAGCATGAAGGGCAGCAGGCGCAGTATTACACGCTGCCGCTGGGAGAAGAAGCCGCTGCCATGTAGGTGTAGCGGCATTGGGGAGCTGCATGGCCGATGGCTGCATGCAGTGGGGGAAGCACCATGGCTTTGCCGATCTGGTGCTACAACGTTGAGCACCGCGGTTATGGAGGCGGTGCAATCCCGTGAGGTGCTGCCCCATTGGGCGCAGCACCTTACCCTTACGCGGCTCGCCACTGCAGAAGCCGCGCTCCGCTTCACCTTTTATCAAAACATATATGTTCCGAAAGCATCGGAAGGTCGTCTGATTCCTTATGGGATGAAGAGTGGCCTTCCTTTTTTTGTTTTTCAGGTATAACAACTTCAAGCAAAGGAGAGCTTCAGATGACTAATAAGGCTACAACCAAGGAAACGATAACTATAACGGTAGGTTCCACTGATTCACTGCACATTCGCATCCCATACAACCTCGCATATGTTCAGTGTATTCGCCAGATTACGGGCAGACGTTGGGAGCCCCAACTGAAAGTGTGGATCATCCCTTACACTATTGATGCTGTACAGGAGTTCATAAGCCAGTTCGATCCAAATGATGTTCATATTACCCCGGAGTTATGGATTGAGAGCGAAGATCTACAGCGATGGAAAGCGAGTAGAGGAAACAATAACTCATGGAGCAAAGAACCATTGCAGAAGGCACTAAAGTTACGAGGATACAGCCGCAAAACAATTAAAGCGTATTGTAATCAGGTCGAACGTTTTCTGAAACATATTCCTTTTGAAAAAACGGATGTCAAGACATCTAATGTACAGACGTATTGTCTAGACTTGCTTGAGCGAGGGATCTCCCATTCAAGCGTGAATCAGACGATTAGCGCGCTCCGCTTCTATTGCAAACATGTACTCCATCACCCTACGGAAATCCAGTATATTCGTCCCAAGAAGCAGACCAAGCTTCCGCAAGTATTGTCGGAAAAGGAAGTCGCTCAATTGCTCAAATCCGTAACCAACCCTAAACATAAGGCCATATTGTTTCACCTATTCTTCTGGACTTCGTGTAAGTGAAGTTGTGCGTTTACGGTGCAGCGATCTTGATATTGAAAGGCAAACACTCATCGTGAGACAGGGGAAGGGGCAAAAGGATCGGAGAACGATCCTATCGAGTCTAGCGTGGGATATGGTGCAAAATACGTCACTGAATATAGACCAACTCGTTGGCTCTTTCCAGGGCAATCTTCTGATCGGCATCTTACGGAGCGGAGTGTGCAGAAGGTTTTTGAAGAAGCTAGACAACGCGCAGGCATTGTGAGAAAGGTTAGTATTCATGTATTGAGGCACTCTTTCGCTACTCATTTGTTGGAAAACGGAACAGACCTGCGCTATATTCAGGAGCTCCTTAGTCATACGAGTGCACGAACAACTCAGCGATATACGCATGTTAGTACGAAAAATATTCAGCGTATTCAGAGCCCACTGGATCGTATGGATCTGAGAGATTGAGTACTTCAATAAACCTCCCTTTTTAACCAAATTTTTCTTCGCAAATACCACAGCATAGGTTATCATATACGTAGTTCACATATCAGAGAGGATCTGTGGTATTTACGAAGTACATAAATAAGATGTTATATGACATACCCGAAAACCCAATTTTCTTGATTTTAATAATATTGAAGATAATCAGGTAGTAAATTTGTACACGAGGAGATAATACTATGACAAAAAACAAATTACTAAGAATGGACAATGTCGGCATCGTTGTAGAATCCCTTGATGACGCAATCTCTTTCTTCGAGGAGATTGGCTTGAATCTCGAAGGGCGAGCCACTGTCGAAGGTGAATGGGCTGGTCGCGTAACCGGACTAGGTTCTCAGTGCGTAGAGAATGCTATGATGGTTACCCCAGATGGCCACAGCCGACTTGAACTTTCGAGATTTCTCAACCCACCTACTATATCAGATCACCGGACTGCTCCTGTAAACTCCCTCGGTTATCTACGAGTCATGTTTACAGTTCAAGACATTGACGAAATGGTATCCAGACTAACTAAGTATGGTGCTCAGCTCGTTGGCGAAGTGGTTCAGTACGAGGACTCGTATCGGCTATGCTACATTCGTGGAATCGAAGGACTTCTAATCGGTTTAGCGGAACAACTCGGTAACAAATAAGTATGTAACGGTTTATAAAATCCTTTACTGAAAATACACATTAATAGAGTGGAAATAGAAACAGAAAGGCAGATTGAAAGTAACTCGAAGAAGTCTGGTTCGTCATATAACAGCATATTCACGCATCGGGGCATGCGCCCCTCGGTCCGGCAGAAGTTAGATGTGGATTCGGGGAGACAATGGCAGTAGCAGGGAAGCAAAGTCAGCCGGACACATCCCAACGACTAACTGCGCTTTCGCGCAGCCGGCAGATTCGCTGCCTTAAGTCGCTGGGACGTCGTGAATACACGAACGTTATACGACAGAATTAAGTGAAAAGAGAGCCGTTTGGCTCTCAAGTAGAAGTTATATTTAATTCATTATGTAATTGAAGAGCATCCTTAAAACCTTGCAAGTAGATTTCAGGTTCTAGGATTGTTTGAACTGAGAGGTCTGCATCATCGTAAAGAAATAGAGTTTTATGCATATCCTGAGGTAGAAGTTCATGTAACTGTTTGAAGTAAAGATTTCGATCAGATGAGAATTGATTATAGCTGGTGTTGTTCTTGAGAAGATCGCTATATAAGGCTTCAATTCGATTACGAATCAACGAATCAAGTAAGATTTCTAAAGAATTGTGCATAATGATCACCGTCCGTTATGTTTTATTTTACGAACAAAAGTTCAACTTGTTGAATATTATTTTATCATAATGAAAACTATAGTCAATACATATCAAAGATATTTTTGATTAGGGAAATATATTTTCATATAATTAAAGAAAAATTCAATTCGGATACGAAGGAGTACCAGATGATAAGTTATAAACCATTTCAAAAATTATTGATTGACAGGGAGATTAAGAAACAAGATTTATTGAAAATGACGGGGATTTCATCGGCAACCATGGCTAAGCTCAACACGAATGAGTATGTATCTTTAGAAGTAATTGATAAATTATGTACGGCATTGGAATGCCAGCCTGGAGATCTTTTGGAACATCTAACAGACTAATGAAAGAATAGAATATAAGAGGATGTTGGTTAACTCGAAGAATTGATTCCGTCGTATAACATAATATTCAAGCAACTGCTCCTAACGGAGCCTTGGTCTGCAGGATGGATTTCGGAGAGGAATTTCGGCAGACAACCCATTTGGGGTTCATGAATACAGAAACGTTATAAGAAATTGGTGCAAACTATGAAAATAAAAGGGAGGATGAACGACTTGCCTTATCCTTTTGATTGTATTTCCGAGTTTATGTTTTTTGAAACTGCTATTGAAACGTCTGATGTAATACTAATACCTGGTGGTAGTCATCCTCAACTAATGGAGAGAGCTGCAGAATTATACCATCAGGGTTTGGCTCCTTATATTCTCCCATCAGGAGGATCAACTCCAAATGTTTCCTCTACTGAATGGGAGTTTCTTAGAGACGTAGGATTAAATTTGGGTGTACCAGAAAGTTCAATCTTACGTGAAGATAAAGCGACAAATACGTTTGAGAATGCAAGATATTCATGGGAGTCTCTTCAACAACTGGGGATCAATCCAAGGAAAGCAATATTAGTTTGCAAATCTTATTTTGCTAGACGAGCTTTACTTACATATCAGGTTGAATTTCCTAGTGAGGTAGAATTTTATGTATGCTCGGTAACAGACAAGACTGGTACCACAAGAGATAACTGGTTTTTGGATGAGCAAAAAATAAATTATGTTATGAATGAACTGACGAAGATAGGACAATATTTCAAACACCATATTCCAAATTGGATAAACAATAAGTGACAGTGACAGTATTAGTTCAGGAAGGCACCAACATCTTATAACATTATATTCACGCTTCAGAGCCTGACGGCTCCTTGGTCCGCCAGAGGCATTTCGGGAAGTGATATCAGACGGACAACACTGCGAACCTAACCGCTTCGCTCCTTTAGGATTCTCGGGTTCGTGAACACTGAGAACGTTAGGCGAAACTGAGCTTAAGGAAGAAGGAATATAATGCAGTTAATACATAGAAGAGGCTGGGGAATATTCGAGGATGAAGAAGAGGTTTATTTTCACCTAATGGGTGAAAAAGGTGAGGATCTCGGTTATGCCAAGTGGTCCAATTCACAGGTGAATACTATTTCTAAACAAGAATACTTTTATCATAAGTATGGTCCATACTATGTTGAAATTATGAATTACTTTCAGGATAATATAACTGATTCATGCAGGTCATTAGATGGCTCCGTCTATGTATCACACTATCAACAATCAGACATTCATAAGTTTGATAGTAACGGAAATTTAGAATTTATCCATCAAGATATGTTTGATACAGTCTATGGTTTTGCTGTTTCTGAGGATCTGATTTGGGTTGCTTACCCAACAAGCAATACAATAATGTGTTATAACCTTAAAACATACAAAGAATTGTATTCTATAGGAGACATTGAAGGAACCTTATTTAACTTACCTGAAAGTATATACTTTTACGATGAACTTCTTTACGTCTGTGATATGGAAAATCAACGAATATGTACTATAGATCCGAAGAGTAAAGTACTAAGTTCTTATAAAGTATTTAGAGAACCGGTATGGGAATATATAAGATCTAATAATTATGAGATCGTAAGACTGAAGTCAGGAATTTTTCGGGTATAACTGTCCGCATCGCCTAACAAAACATTTCTGCATCGTCGCCTACGCTCCTTGGTCGCCAAGAGGGATTTTCTGAGAAGTGAATCAGGCGACACATCCAACCGGCTAAGTCTGACGACCCGGTGCATTGCACCTTAAGCCACTTGAATGTCAGAAATGCAGCAACGTTATCAGAAATTTATACATTGATAAAAGGAGAATTAACTTGAAAACTATCTTAGAAATAAAGGACTCATTTTTTAATAAGCTTACTATTTTGAGGAATTATTATATGTCATCTCTTCTAGAAAACGAATTAGCAAATACTCAAATAGAAAAAAACAAATATGATAGCGTTTCTTTAGAGTCAAAGTATAAAAACGAAGAAAATAAATTTATTTTTGGTAGGAAGGATGATGGCTTTTTAGCAACTGAAGTAGAAGTCAATGAATGTATTCATATGATAACTAGCAACAAGGAAAAGACAAAAATGCTAATTAACTTGTTGATAATAAATCTCTGCTCGGCCTTCGAATCTTTTCTAATTGAATTATTTGAATACTATCTAAAAAGCTATCCAGAACATATAAATAACTCTCAAAAACAAATGAAGCTACAAGATGTATTTAAATTTAACGATTTTAATGAACTTAAAGAAGACTTAATTGTTCAAGAAATTAAAAGTTATGTATTTCGCTCTCTAGAAAAACAAATCACAGATTTGGAAGAACACTATAAAGTTAAATTTGGATTTAGCTCAGAAAGTAGGGCAGCTAAAGTCATATTTATTAAGAGGAATTGCATTGTTCACAATCAAAGCCTTGTGAATAAGGAATTGTTTGAGATGTTGACTCACGAGCAAAAGTCTAGAAACAGTATAGGGAAACCAATAAATACTTCGGAATTTGAATTTAGCGAAGAAATACATTTGTTAAACATAATGGGCAGAAGAATAGTAACAACTATTCAAACTGAAATTTCTGAGCAATCAGAAAAGCATAAAAATCTGATAACATAGTATTCACGCGGCGGACATACGTCCTTGGTCCGGCATTCGCCTGACACCCAGCATACGCTGGGTCGTGAATACAGGAGTGTTATCAGAAATCATTTGCAAGTATAGAAGCCTCTAAAAGGAGTAAGAGAATGAAAAAGAACAAGACTCCAATACTAGAATTAACTACTCAAGAGAGAAAGGAGTTAAGAAAAAATAAAATACTAATTAGTGAAATTTATAAATTAACAAATAACGAGATTTGCTTAATTATGAATGTTTCAGAAAATAGAGCCAAGGAAATAAAGGCTTTATCTGAGTTTCAAAGTTTACCTTCAATTGGACCTAAATTTGCAAAGGATTTATTAATGTTAGGTTATTATTCATTGAATGAAATAAGAGATAAAGATGGCGCCAGATTATTTGATGATTTAGAACATTTGTATGGGGAAAGAATTGATCCTTGTGTTGAAGATCAATTTAGATTCGTTATATATTGCGCTAATAATAGTTACTGTGGGAACCAATGGTGGGATTTCACCGAGGAAAGAAAACATTACAGGGATACTTATGGATATTCTAAAGAAAGACCTGAATAATGACTATTGAAGTATATAAGATAATTCGGAGAGGGCATATGACATCTGATAACACCATATTCAAGCTTCGGGGCATCCGCCCCTCGGTCCGGCCGAAGTTAGATGTGGATTCGGAGGGGCATTTCAGTAGCGAGGTAGCGAATTCAGCCGGACACATCCCTCCACCTAACCGCATCGCGGCCGCCCTTCGGGCTTAAGGTAGAAGGACGTCGTGAATACAACAACGTTATATGAAAGATCGGAAAAACAAGTAATTCAATAAAATTAAAGAAATAGAGGATGAATTCTGTGGCAATCTGTATTAAATTCAAGTTATATAGAATGGATGATAACAAAGCAGTATATGCGTATGGGGATTGTTCAGAAAACTTTGAGGGATTATTTGAACTAGATTTAGAAAAATTAATATCAGGCGAGATTCCAAGTGATACGGATATGAGGGAAGTAGTGAAAGTAATTAAACCATGCATAAGTGATATAGATTACCAGCAAAAAGCAAACAGGGCATTTAGTAAAATCTATAAACACTATAAAGAGACAAGAACTTATTTATTAGAAGGCGGTTATTATGCATAAATTTTACTGATTAACACAATGAATAAATACAAAGTTGTGGAAGTAGTTCAAGATGCCCGATCCATCATATAACACATTATCTACGCTGCGGGCTCTGCCCTTGGTTCGCAAGATGGAGTAGTCAGCTCAACCCTACGAGGCTAAGTCCGTTGGACCCGGCGCGTGCGCGCTTTAAGCCTCTCGGGTTCGTAGATACACAAACGTTATCTGAAACCGGTGAAACCAATAAGGGGCTGAAAAAACGATGAATTACAACCAATTAAAAGACTTAGTTAATGTTGATTTAGTTGATTATAAAGATACTCCAGACCTGAAACTCATTCTACGTTTTAGAATTCATAAAGAAACAAACGAATGGCCTTATTTAGATCTGATTAACACCCAAGGAAGTTCAATGATCATTCAAGACGATGATCGATTTCCAATAATCGAAATTCAATTTGACTCGTATATTGGTTTTTCTATTAGAAATGAAAGTTATACAAGCTGGGATACATATGAAGAATTTGAAGGCAAGATATTTAGAATATTTGAAAGATCAAGATATTTGGATTTTATAAGGTTGTCTACTTTTGCAACAGAGGATTACCCGGGTCCTTATAAACATTATGGGGTAGCCGGATTAAATCATATTGTTGATATTGTTTCTATAAAAGATCCTATAATTAGAGTCTAATTTGTAGGCGGATTCAAAGAAGACACCGGCATCAGATAACATAATATTCACGCTGCGGACATTCGTCCTTGGCCCGACATTCGCCGGCCACCCGACATGCGTCGGGTCGTAAATACAGGAACGTTATACGAAACACTTCGAAAGCAGGAAAAACATGAAAACAAATAAGGCGATGAGAAATTTATTGAATGAGCTTGCTCAATCAAACGAATCGATCAGTTCGAATTTATTTAACCCTACTTTTCATGAATGGGACAATTGCATTGTAGTTGATGCTTCAAGTTTAAGAGAGACAGATTCTATTGAAGAAACCATTTATCAAGATCGAACGGATTTAGAAGCCTCAATTAATCATTACCACATAGAGGATTTAAGGACTGGAATAAAACTCATTTCGAATTGGAAAGAGAATATAAAGTTGAACTACTCTGAAAAAGACTTTATTTTAATTTTAAGTTCTACAATTGAAGGAGAAGATGTGGTAATTAGATTCTATCAATTTAGACATGATGAACCTGAATGGATTAAATTAAACGACCTTGAAGGTTATAAAGAAGAAGCTATTTTAGTAATTGAGATTTTGAATGCAGTTCAATGATGCGAAGTGGTTCGTATAACATAATATTCAAGCAGCGGCTCTTAACAGAGCCTTGGTCTGCTGGATGAATTTCGTGGAAGCGTTCCAGCAGACACATCCGACTAAGTCGGACATCGTGAATACAGGAACGTTATCCGAAATCTCTGCAGGAAAAGAATAAGGAGAAGAGTAGATGATAAGAGGAATTAGTTTTGAAATTCCAAATGAATATGGAAGATTTCTCGAAGATATATTAAAACCGTTTAAAGTAGAAGATCATAATTGGTGGATTGGTGGGGAGGAGTCATACATTATACTAGATGGCAAACTGGATGCACTTTTTTCAGGGTTAATTGAATGTATGGAAGGTGAAACACTAAGAAACGTTATAAAGAACAATGATTATTATTTAATATTCCAAGACCTTAAAGCTTTTCCTAAAGATAGTAAACCAATTGAAATTAAAACTTACGACGATTTTCTCAGAAGCAACTGCGAATTGGCATTATTAGTTGTAGATAGTTCTTATACAACAATCTATTGCAAGAATGTCGAGTTAGTAGAAGGACTGTATTCTAACGCAAAAAAACAGGACTATACAAATATAAAATACATAACCGACGAGAATGATTTCAGAACAGGCCTTTCTGTATGGTAAGGAAGTATTAATACAAGTAAATCACGAAGGCAGAGACATCGGATAACATTACATTCCTATATCGTCGCTGACGTTTCTTGGTCGCCAAGAGGGATATCGGAGAAGCTTATTCAGGCGACACATTCAACCAGCTAAGTCTATCGACCCGGCAACTTTGTTGACTTAAGCCGCTTGAACGTCAGGAATTCAGGAACGTTATCTGAAATTACATAAAGGATATTAAGAAAGAGAGTGATTTGTATGTCCAAATATATTGAATATCTTTGTACTTCAACTACAGCTTTTGTCGATAAAGAAATAGTTGTTAATTTTGATCAGGGAGAAATTACCGCGGTAAAAATTCAACTTTCAACTGAAGGAGATCAACCTAAAAGTGGTCTTGTTAGAATAACAGTTTATTTCAAAGAAACTATTGAATTCGATCAAGCCGAAGAGCTAGGTAACCATAAGGTGAAGCAGATTATCAATAGCTTAGTTTTTGTGAAAGGAAGTCAAATTAACGATCCTTACATTTTTAAAGAAAATATTAAACCAAATTCAACTATTGTTGCTAGGATGCAAGGAAGGTTTAGTATACTATCTGATTTTGGACAAGAACAGATTGATGAGTTTGTAGAATTGACTAAAAACGAAAAAGCGAATCATATCTATTACACCCTGTACAAACAATCAATGAACCATAATGATAATTTGGGTAAATTCATGTTTTTGTACAGCTTGTTAATAGTGATGATAGATGCAAAGAAACAGAAAGATATAGATTCTTATATTATCTCAAATTACCCTGATGAAGAATTTAATCAGAGACAATCTACAAGAATGGTGAAGAGAGATGGAATTGAAACAAGAAGTGATGAATTAGAAACGAGATTTACTTGGCTCCGAAATCAATTAGGACATACTCAACATGATAGCGAGATAACAGTTGTTATAAATGAAATTAACGAATGCTGGAGAGAGTTAGATCGTATAGTGAAAAACGTAATCAAAGATAAAGTCAGCAAGTAAGTTAATTACAGCAGAAGTAACTTCAGATAACAAAATATACGCTGCGGACATTCGTCCTGGGTCCGGCATTCGCCGGACACCCAGCATGCGCTGGGTCGTGAATACAGGAACGTTATCAGAAATTACAATTATAAAAAATCGAGGTGTGAATTTGTGAAAGTAAAATTAATATTTGTGAGTACAGCAATGATATTTTTTCTATTATTAATAGGATGTTCTGAAAAACAAATTGCAATAGATCAAATAATTGGTGAATGGAAAGTAACAAGCGAACAGGTTAATCTAGAAAAATTCACTTCGACACATGGAATGATTAGAATATATGAAGGTTTAAGAATTGCAGAGCATTTTGAAGAGGATAACGTAATAACAATACTTGGAGACGGATCAATTGAATTTCCAACAATTACAGGTGGTTATGAGTTGGATTATCAAGATGGATACAATTATATATCAATAATTGGTGATAGTTCTGAATCGGTCCACCCAGTCTATGTTAATGATGATACCCTGCAAATTAATACATATATCTTAAAGAAAATTAAATAATTGGAGATAATGAAAGTAATTCAAGGTAGTTGTCACTTCTGATAACATAGTATTCACACGGCGGATACGCCTTATCACTGTGATGCTTTTGTCAGGGTAGTGAATTCATGTGACAACTTGCTGCGCAAGTTCGTGAATACCTGAACGTTATGCGCAATTACTGCAATAGAAATCTTCGATTGATTATTCAAAGGAGTGAAGAATGTGGCAAAAATTAGAGCTGTAATTTTTGATCTTTATGAAACCTTAATTACAGAATATTCAAATGAATCACGAAAAGTTAGTAGAATCTCGCGGGATTATCAAGAGCTGATTGGTCTTTCTAATAAGGAATTCAGTAAGGAATGGAATAATCGTCAAGAAATAAGGATGACAGGAGCTTTTCCTGATTATTTCTCAGTGATAAAAGACATAATTGAAAAGCAAAGTTTAATTTATGAAGATAAAGTCATAAGGGCATTGTACAGAGAAAGGGTACATGAGAAGTCGGTACCCTTCTTGGATATTCTGCAAGAAATAATCGAATTATTAGAAGTGTTAAGAAAGAAAGATATTAAACTAGGTCTCATCAGTAATTGCACTGAAGAAGAAGTACAATCATGGAAATATAGTGAGTTAGCACAATATTTGGATGAAGTTATTTTTTCATATCAAGTCGGATTTGCAAAGCCGGATAATAGAATATATGAACTAGTTTGCTCGCGGTTGGGAATTACAGCAAACGAATGTATATTTGTTGGTGATGGCGGTTCAAATGAACTAGACGGAGCGAGTAGGAACGTAATGAATGCATATCACGCTACTTGGTTTATACCAGAGTTCATAAGTAGTAGAATAACGGATTACAAAAAACTAAAAAAGCCAATTGATTTATTTAAAGAACTAGAGACATATGAAATTTAGTGATTTTGATGGAAATTCGAAGAAGGCAGTAATAGCGCATAACACAGTATTCACGCTTCGAAGCTTTCGCCGCTCGGCGCCTGAGGAATATCATAGGAAGCAGATACAGGCAGACACATCGATTCCCCTAAGATAAGAGCTATCTGAGGGAAATCGACGTCAGGAACAAAAGAACGTTATGCGTAATTCCTAAAATCATAATAAATAGGGGGGGCTTTTAGAAGTGAAAAAGCTTACAGTATTAGTACTATTTATACTCTTCATATTAACAGGATGTTCAGGGGATCAAGATAACAAGGATACGAAGCTTCGTTCAGTCAATATTGATTTTTCTAAACAGAATAATTTGAATGATTGGAAAGTAATAATGTTACCAAAGGTTGATTCAGTGGACCAACAAGTATATGATCTTGAATTTCAGTATACTGGGGAGAGTCCAATTAAAGATGTAACAGTTTACTATCGAATTGATACTAAAGAAAAATTATCAAAAAGTATAGTAAAAGCTGATTCTAAGACTATAGTATCCGATTTAGACAAAAATGAAAAAATAACATTATCTGAACTAATACTACCACCTAATACTCCTATTTCTGTAGAAGTGGACTGGCTAAAAGGTAACTTTATTGATAAAGGGGTAGGGACATTTAATATTAAAGAAATAAAATGAAAGAATTTGTCTAAGTATATCTGGAAGTCAGGAACGATGCATAACAATAATGCAAATAGAACAAGTATACAACCGCATGCTTTAAACATATGGCCGATTTATTGTAATGATTAACCTTGTATTCATAAAAAGGGGGATTACGTAATGACTGGTTCTCTCGGATCTGACTTGCCTATTATAGCCGCCAATACATATGAACATGAACTGCGATGGGTTCTCCACTGGGAGTCCGACTTGTCTGAGAGTGATCATCGACTGCTAACTCGACTGCTCGCCGATATCTATCCTGCTCATACCGCCCGTTTTAAGGAGGCCTGTTCTTGGTCAGGCGCACAGCCGGAAGGACGTATTGTTGGATATCAGGGGGAGCATGCAGTTGCGCATTTAGGCTTTGTACGACGGATTTTACGAACCGAGGCCAATGAAATCGGTATACTGACAGCTGACGTTGGACTGGTCGGAATCAGATCCGATTTGCAGGGAAAGGGAGTCGGCCGAAAATTATTGCACCAGATTGCGAATGTCTTCAAGAGTTTAAACATACCTTACGCTTTTTTGACCTGCCGTGAAGCAGTCGTCCCTTTTTATGAAAGCGGTGGCTGGGTGAGACTTCTTGATTCGAAGGTTAAAATGATCGACAATCATTACCAACCTGAGCTCTACACTGGACCTGCGATGATCCTTCCTAGTGCCGTTCCTTTTGAACAATGGCCTCATGGAGAAACCATTATCCGCGATGGACTCGAAGTTTAGTTATTTCAGTATCTACCTCTGAGACAAAAAAAACTTAGCCGAGTGCAACTTTATTTTCATTATCAACTTAAAGCTGTTCGTTTAAAACTGCAGAGTCAGAAGGAGTTTTATCCAAGCAAAGCTTGATTTTGAAGAAAGTAATTATATTCAAGAATTAAAACATCTAAAGGGCATGATTGTGTGGAAAGGGGCTCGATGACATTACTTAACAATATATTCACGCATCGGGCATACGCCCTCGGTCCGGCAGGAGCCGGACACCCCAGCATTCGGCGGGGTCGTGAATACAGGAACGTTATCTGAAACAATCTGAATTGTTCGAGAGTATGTGCTAGGATGATATTTAACTTTCAACACACTAAAAACTATGAAAAATACCCTTCATGATGGAGTGAGCTGTACATGGATTGTTTAGGATGTAGAATCGCTAACGGTATTGAACCCAATCTGAATATTGTCTACGAAAATGAACTTATTACTTGTGTGCTTGATATTGCTCCTTTTAATGAAGGACATACTCTAATCCTCCCCAAAAAGCATTATCTTGATATCGACGAGATGGAGTCAGAGACTGTTTATGCAATCATGGATGCTTCAAAAAAACTTTCAATTGCTTTGAAGAACTTGTTTAAACCTGACGGTATAAGAATTTGCCAAGATGGAGGAAAGTTTAATGACCTTACCCATTACCATATGCATCTCATTCCAAGGTACGAAGGTGATGGATTCATCTGGGGTGAACCTTTACACCCTCATGGTGCTGAAAAACGATTAAGTCAAACGAAAGAAAAGATTCTTAAGGCATTACATGAGTAATGATGGAGTCAATTAATTGGAAATAGAATTAAATGAAGATTCAAGGTGAACGTAAGTTATACAAAGAGGTCAGATGGCATCAGATAACAAAGTGACGCTTCGTCGGGGCTGCGCTCCTCCTAGGTCGCCCGAGGCATTTCAGAGAAGAGGAATAGAACAATAATGTACGTTATAAGAGCGACACAAAAACTGCTAAAAGAAATGGATTGTAAAGTACAAAAAACAGATATATCTGTTCCGTTAAATACATGGCATGCCAATATGTTCACTTTGAATAGAAGAAAAACAATCGTCTTCATGAATGACTTATCAAGATTAAGTTTAACGATCGAAGGAGTTAAAAAGGCAGAATTAAAAAATGTAGAAGAGTTATTCGTTAATGAACTAAGAAATTATTTAATGAGTGAGGAAATCGAAGGAAAAGTAATTCAGCAGTTATATCAAAGAAAATGAAGGTATGATTATCACAACTACTAATAATCGAAGTATGATAGGAACATTAAATGAAATTATCTATACGATGAAAATCATAGAGCGAGAATTTGCTGAAGGAATAGAAAGAAATCACTGGAATAACCGATTCATCTATAAAGCTATAAAATACGAGTATCCCATCGAGGTGTTTAAGAAGGCGATGGAAGAAAACTATAGAGGATAATGAAAGTAAGCGCAAAGAAGGCAACGGAATCAGATAACATAATATTCAAGCTGTGGCTCCTGATGGAGCCTAGGTCTGCGGGAAGGATATCGAAGAGGATTTCAGCAGACAACCCCTGACGGGGTTCATGAATACAGGAATGTTAGCCAAAAGAAGTTCTTAGTTTAGGAGGAGTCTATATGATATTAGAAAAAGTTATAAATAGAATTGTAATACAAAGTGAATATAAGGATTTTGTTGATAAGTATATAGATCATATCCTTACCGAATTTAAAGGTAAGATTCATAGCATTTATATGTGTGGCTCGATTCCAAAAGGAACTGCTAAACCTTTTAAGTCAGATGCGGACTTTACTATTGTATGTGTAAATCCCAAAGATATTGATTACGAAAGATTGTCAACTATTAAAGACAAGCTTTTGAAAGAATATCCAATAGTCACTAAGATTGATACGATAATTTGCTCGATTGACGATGTATTAAGTAAACCGAATGAGTGGGGTTTTTGGGTTAAGATCATTTGTGTTTGCCTATATGGTCATGACATTGGTGAAAAAGTACCACCGATCATTATTTCTCCAGAGTTCATTTTAGACTTAAATACAGAGACCAAGGAGGAAGTAGATCGTATACATCGTTTACTTTCTAATGCTAGTGATCACACAATGAAAACTAGATATATTAAAGGGTATTCGAAGAGATTAATTCGTGCATTATACTCTTTGGTTTTAGAAGATACAGGGGTATGGCAAGATGACATTAATAAGATGAAGAATGCCATATTAAACTATTGTGAGATTGACTCCACTTTAGTTGATTATCTGTATGCTTGTTACTTGGATAGTAATGTACTTGTTGAAGAGTTTCTGGGAATTGCAGATGAAGTATATAGCTATTTTGAGAACGCCTTAAATGCAATGGCTGCTTCCAGAACTTCCTTCGACTAACAAAATATTGACGATCCGGGTCACTCTTAGAAGCGAATGACCACATCTAGCCCCCTAAGCCAGTCGGGACGTCACTGCATTAGTGTTCGGCAAGCCTCACAACTATAAGCAGCGACTCTAAGGGGCCAGGACGTCGTCAATACAAAACGGTTATCTGACATAAACCTATTACATTTTAGGAGCAAATAATGAATATCACTTTCTCGAAATGGGTGCAATATTATCGGAGAAATAATCAAAACCTCAAATATATTCATTGGGATGACAACTATAAATTAACAACCAATGAAAGAGAAATAATCATTAAGTCAATTCAACAGTTTCAATTAGGAGAAAACTCTGAAGGTAAATATCTAATTAAACGTGCGCAAGAATATGTACATCAGACACAAGATCAGGATTACTATGAAGCGCTTATAGAATTCATTAAAGAAGAACAGAGGCACGCTAGAGATCTAGGCAGATTTATGAAGGTACAGGGAATCCCACTCCTTCGTAGACATTGGGTGGACAATGTATTTAGAAGATTACGTCGATATGCGAGTTTAGAACAATCAGTCATTGTTCTATTAACTGCTGAGATCATTGCTAAGTTGTACTATAAAGCCTTGCAAAAATCTACAAAGTCAGAAGTATTAATAGATTTATGTAATCAGATTTTAAGTGATGAGGAGAAACATGTTCAGTTTCAATCCGAAACACTTCATAAATTTGCTCAAAATAGAAACATTCTCTTTAACAGAATAGTTTATATCCTTCGTAGAATCCTTTTTGAAGGAACGCTAATTATAGTGTGGTATCAACATAAGCCTGTATTTAAAGCTGGGGAATATAAACTCAAAAGTTATTACTATGAATGCCGTCATGAGTTTAACTTAACGGAGAAGATTATAGCTAATTCACAGTAGAGGTTTACGTCAGATAACATTATATCCAAGCTTCGGGTCCTGACGCTCCCTCGGTCAGCCCGAAGGGAATTGGCAGGGAAGTGGAATCAGGCGGACACATCCGCACCGACTAACCGCATCGCGGCCGTCCCTAACGTGGCTTAAGTCGGTGGGACGTCGTGGATACAGTAACGTTATAGAAAATTAATGAAAATAAAGTATATCTGTTGATCCGAAATCGAAGCCACAATATAAGCTATAAGTAATATTTCAAAAAAAGAGGTAAATGTAAAAATGAAAAGAGAACTTTTGGATAAGGCTATACAACTTCGCGAAGAAGGACGAGCTAAGCAGGATCAAGCGATACTTGCTGAAGCTCGTACAATGCTTTTAGATTTGCTTTTCACTTACCCAGACGATGCTGAGATCAATTTTCAGACGGCTGTTGCTCATGACAATTCGGGACTAGGGAAAGAAGCCATTCCATTTTATGTTCGAGCTATTGAACAAGGACTATCTGGACCGGATCTTGAAAGAGCCTTGCTTGGTCTAGGAAGCACATATCGATATTTAGGATTTTATCAGGAAGCAGAGGAAACATTACGTCGAGGTGTAAAAGAGTTCCCTGATCATAGAGGCCTTCAAGTGTTTCTGGCGATCTCTCTTTATAATACGGGAAAATACAAAGAGTCGACGGAACTTCTTTTATCTAATTTGCTAGAAACAACTTCAGATGAAAAACTTCAGTATTTTAGCAGACCGATCCAATACTATGCACAACATCTTGATGAAACCTGGGGATAATCACGCTAATCCAGTAGATTCATAATTTTACAGATCTAAGTTACACGAAGGCAAGTAATAAATTTATAAATTCAATTGAAGGTAAGGATCATAAGGAAATACAGTTAGTCATGGCAAAGATTACTGGGAATTTTAAACGCGGCAATGAGAAAGATAACAAATCTGAGCAGTAAAATGCAGCTGATGCATGAAGGTCTGACATCACTTAATGCTAAAATCTAATGGATATTTAAAATTTGATGATAGACAGGAGCTGGAAACGATGATAAAAGGATTCGGAGGGATTTTCTGGAGAACTAAAAATCTTGAAGTGATAAAAAAATGGTACAGTGATGTGCTGAAGATTGAAATAGAAAATTGGAATGGGACTGTGATCAAACCCGAACCAGGTAATGAGACTGTCTTTTCTTTCTTTCCGGAGAATGACAGTTATTTTCCGACAGAACAACAAGTGATGTTAAATTTCCAAGTGCATGATCTAAACGAGATTATTCAACATCTTGAACATATAGGGGTACCTCTTGTTAAGAAAAAAGAGATTAGTGAATTTGGAAAGTTTGTCTGGATTGAAGATCCTGAAGGTCGACTGATCGAGCTTTGGGAAAAATAACGCGTTGTAATTCAGTTGTGTTATCGACTCAATGTTCGAGAAAATGAGTGAGAAGCTTGCCCAGGTCACAGGAGTGATCGTGCAGGCTTTTTTTATTTAAATGAGGGTCATCCACAAAAAAAGTTGAAAGCGTTTTATAAGTGTGATACTATTTTATCAAGATAATAATTTATTATTTGTACAATAAAAATACATTGTTGAATGAAGAGAAGGGAGTTCAAAGTGATGGGGAGTGAGAATCGGCAGTATCTTGAGAGGTTTTTTCCGATCGCTTCATTTATTGCAGCAATTATAGGACCTAAATGTGAAGTGGTCGTGCATGATATCAGTGATCCGGAGCACTCTATTGTTTTTATTGAGAACGGATATATTAGTGGCCGTGAAGTAGGTGATGCATCCACTGACCTTGTCTTGAAAATCCTCAAATCGGAAGCGTATCATGAGGAACAGTATATAGCCAACTACAAAGCGTCAGGCAAATTCGGTCAGAGTTTTCGATCGTCTACCTACTATATAAAGAATGATCAGAATAAGCTGGTTGGTCTGCTCTGCCTGAATATAGACGTTACTCATATGGAAGTAGCGGCTGAATGGGTTCAACATATTTTACAAGGAGGACCTAACCCGTATGTAATGCCTGCTGCTGCTGAAAAGTCGAAGGAAGAAAAGCAAACAACGGAGTACCTGCAGGGAAATGCAGATGATCTGCTGCAACATATGATATCTTCAGTCATTGGCAAATTAAAAATTCCACCGGAACGTTTGTCGTCGCAGGAGAAGATTGAAGTTGTCCGCGAATTAAACGAGCTTGGAGTTTTCTTACTGAAAGGCGGCGTTTCACAAGTAGCAAGTTCTTTGTCGATATCGGAACCTACGGTATATCGCTATTTACAAAAGCTGAAATAAACAGAAATCTAGATGGAAAACGAAAACAAGAAGGTGAGATCATGAGCTATAACTTTGACCAAGTGATTAGCAGAATAGGCACCAATAGCGCGAAGTGGGACGGGGTAGTGAACAGCTTGGGGGATGATATGATCGTTCTCTCTGTTGCGGATATGGATATACAAGCGCCTCCTCAAGTCGTGAATAAGGTGAGCGAGATGGCGCGGCACGGAATCTACGGATATACCGATGTGTTCCCTCCGTATTATAAGGTCGTACAACATTGGCTTGATAAAGCTTACAGATGGCATGTACCGCAAGAATGGATTGTGTTCTGCCCGCGAATAGTACAGGCCGTATCGATTATAATCGAGAGATTCACAGAACCTGGTGACCGAATTTTGATGCATACTCCGGCATATCAACCTATCGCTAATGCTGTTGAAATTAATCATAGAAAACTAGTGGAAAGCCGGCTGCTGCTTAGAGATGGACGATATGAAATCGACTTTGATGATATGGAACGCCAAATGAGTGCAGGGGTCAAGATTGTTCTGTTAATCTCCCCACATAATCCGACCGGGCGTGTATGGACAAAGGCGGAATTGGAACGTATAGCCGAGCTCTGCATTCGTTATGATGCATTGCTCGTATCGGATGACATTCATGCTGATTTTATTCACGAAGGACATGAGCATACGATTATCGCGAAATTATCAGAGCAGATTGCGGAGCGTTCCATTATTTGCACTTCGCCAGGTAAAACCTTTAACTTAGCAAGTCTTGAAATCGCTAATATTGTGATCCCAAATATGCAATTAAGAGAGCGTTTCCAACTTGGTTTACGACAGGTTGGTATTCATAATCCTACTTTTTTTGCCATCCCTGCTTTGGATGTGGCGTATACGGAGTGTGATGATTGGCTTAACGAGCTTCGATCTTATATTACGGACAATATTTCATTTACGGAAGATTTTTTTACTGAGCATATGCCTGAACTGAAAATCGTGAGAGCAGAAGGGACCTACCTTCTGTGGGTAGATTGTACGGCCCTTAGCAGGAATGAAAGCGATTTAATTGAATGGATTCAACAAAAGAGCCGGGTTAGCGTCAGTTTTGGTTCGTCCTTTGGCGTGGATGGCGAAGGATTTATTCGCCTGAATCTCGGTGCTCCCAGGGCACTATTGCAAGAGGCTTTTGAGCGAATGGTCAGCAATTACCCTTTAAAGTAACAGATAACTTCTTACATCATCGATAGGGGGAACCTTACAATGGCTATGCCAAATAAGGAAAAGACGGTTAAGCAACCTACTCTGTTTTTAGCTTTATTGCCGATTGTTACTATGATTCTGCTGTTATGTATAGGATATGTTCTATTCGAATTGCCACCTGAGCCGCTAATCATTATATCCACAGTGGTTGCCGGAATCATCGCCATCAAGCTGGGTTACAACTATGATGACATTATGGGTTCCATCGCGCAAAAAATCGCAAAGACCATGCCGGCTATCTTGATCCTGATTACTGTCGGATTTATGATTGGCGCTTGGATGATCGGTGGTACGATACCCATGATGATCTATTATGGACTTAATATTATTAATCCGCAATTTTTGCTGATTACGGCATTCATTGTCACTTCCATTGTCTCCTTATGTACAGGAACCTCTTGGGGATCGGCAGGTACGATCGGGGTAGCATTTATGGGGGTAGGAGCTGGCCTTGATGCGAATCTGGCTGCTGTTGCAGGTGCAGTCGTAGCAGGGGCCTATTTTGGAGACAAACTGTCCCCTTTATCAGATACAACAAACTTGGCAGCGCTGTCAACAGGAGTTAACTTGTATGAACATATAGGTCATTTGTTGTATACGACGGTGCCATCATTTATCGTGGCTGGAGCGGTCTTCTTGATTACGGGATTCAATACCGATGCCAGCAATATCGCCATTCCTGATAAGGTTATTACCATTATGGACACGCTCAGTACGGTGTTTCATTGGAATTTATTATTACTGCTTCCGGTATTGATCGTATTGTATGGATCCATTCGCAAAAAGCCTACCATACCGGTGATGCTGATTTCCTCTTTTGTAGCGATGGCATGTGGCATGATCTTTCAAGGATTCACACTGCATGATGTGACTTCTTCCGTCATTAATGGATTCGATGTAGCTATGATTAACGTCCAAGGCTTCGATGCGGCTACAGTGATTTCAGATATTCCCACCTTGCTGAACCGCGGTGGGATGAATTCCATGATGGGAACATTGTTGATTTGCTTCTGTGCTATTACGTTCGCCGGTACCATTTCGTTGACCAAATCGCTGGAATTGATTGTAGGTAAGATCCTTAAATTTGTACATTCGACAGGATCGCTGATTTTGGCAACAATTGCTACCGGTCTGACTATGATCGGGGTAACGAGTAATGGGCAGGTCTCGATCCTGATGCCTGGTGAAATGCTGCGAGAGGCTTACATTCGCCGCGGACTGCATCCGAAGAACCTGGGTCGAACCATTGAGGACTCCGCTACCATTATTGAACCGATTTTGCCGTGGACCGCAGCAGGGGCTTATATGGCTGGTACGCTTGGCGTCGCAACTCTGTCATATTTGCCTTGGGCAGTCCTCTGCTGGACAGGTATTATCTTTGCGATCATATGGGGTTTTACAGGCTTTGGGATCACCAAGCTGACTCCAGAGCAGCAGCAGGAAATGCTCAAGGAATATGATGATGCAAAAGCAGCTAAATCATTATAAGAGGGGGATCACCCCCCTCGCTTGTGAAAACAGAAAAAAACAAAGCGTATTAATGCGTGGATAAAGGGAGAGAATTTCTATGACAAAACAAGAGAGAAAAACAATCGCAACTTCAAACGCTCCAAGTGCTATCGGTCCTTACTCACAGGCTGTACAATTTGGGAATATGATTATTACTTCCGGGCAGCTTGGAATGAATGCTGAAGGAGAGTTTCCGGATTCTGTATCGGAGCAGGCGAAGCAATCGCTAACTAATGTGAAGGCAATTTTGGAAGCGGCAGATTATGCCATGGAGCATATAGTGAAAACGATGGTATTCCTAAAAGACATGAACGATTTCCAAACTGTTAATGAAGTATATGCGACTTTCTTTGGGGAGCCTTATCCGGCACGCAGCGCCGTTGAGGTTGCGAAGCTGCCGAAGGGCGGACTTGTGGAGATTGAAGTTATCGCGGTGAAATAACTAGTATTCAATAAGCCTCCGGGAAACCGGGGGCTTTTTTATCGGACAGATTGTCAAACAATTTAAAAGCTTATGAAAAGTGGCAAAAATCGCGTGTTGATAGTATAACAGAACTCGTACCGCGGCTTGTTTAATTGACGCCAAAATATTACAATATTATGATATGATCATTGCTAAACATAAATTTTGGCTCCAAATGAAGAGAGCAGGGGGAGGTGCTGTAATGCCAAAATTAAAAGATATCGCAGAACGTGTAGGCGTATCCATATCAACGGTTTCGCGTGCGATCAGCAATGATACCAATCGACCGGTCAATGAAGGGACAAAGCGAAAAATTAGGGAAGCTGCTCTTGAGTTGGGATACATTTTGGATGAATCCTCCAAATCAATTGGAAAAGAGATTACCTCAGCCAAACGGATAGCCTGTATCGTGCCACAGATTTTGATGGATGATCATCCGTACTTTTCACAGGTACTGACAGGTTTTCACGTCAAAATGACGGAACTGGGGCTACCTCCAGCAATTGTCCGCACTTGCGAAGAACTTAGTGACACCGAACGGATAAAGATGATGCTTCAGGAAACGGGTACTCAAGGTATAGTCGCAATCAGCTGGTACGATGAAAAATTGTTTGAGCTGCTTGAGCAAGAGAATATCACTGTACTGGGTGTAAGTCTCAATGACGAAAGGCTTACTGTACCGGTCGTTGACTGTGACCGAATATTTTCTGCCCGCACAGCAGTCCGTCATTTGATCGAGCAAGGCCATACCCGGATTGGGTTTATCGGTGGCCCCGCATATTCGGAACAAATAGAGAGCGAAGAAAGGTATGTCGGTTATAAATTTGCCATGTTGGAAGCAAACCTGAATCTGAATGAACATTGGATTATCAACACCAACTGGAATGTGAATCTCAGCTACAGCAGACTGACGGATCTCCTGACCGAGACGCCCAAGTCTGATTGGCCGACGGCAATTTTTTGTGCAAGTGATATGCTCGCTATTCCTGCGATGCGGGCAGTTGTTGAACAAAATGGTCGTATTCCTCAAGATATAGCATTCGTGGGCATGGATAATATCTCTATGGCGCAGTATACGACACCACCTCTGACGTCCGTGCAAGTTCCAAAATATGAAATCGGCAAAGTAGCAGCACAATTAATTAACGATTATCTGGAAGGACGTTATTCATCTCTCCATAAAGTTTTGTTGCCCAGCACCCTTATTGTGAGAGAATCATCTGTTTATGATCGTACAAATCGTACAATTGACTAGTTAGTTGTGTGATATTATATTACATATGAATCCAGATAACTTTCATATAAAACCTGCGAGGAATACATCCGCGTGGGTTTTTCTTGTTTTTTAGCCAAAAATAATCCAAATGAAGCCAAAAAAATGTTTGACAACCTTCTATGGGCTATATTATGATGTATGAAATTAAGCGTTTGGCGTAATTATCCATGTGTTTGGATTCAGCCAGCCGCTAAGATTATATCTTAAACCAAATTATTGATTGCGCTTTCATCCCCTTTAAATCAATGTTTATATAAAATACACAAGAATCCTCTAAAACTCTTATAAACTATTATCCAAACTGATATCTTCCCATTTACATATAATATATTCCAAACTAGCACCAAATATATATCCAAATATATATCCAAAAAAACAAATCCCCTTGCGTTAGATAATGAAGTCATCTATTAACGCTCTTCACTCACTTTGTGTAACAACTTCTAACATATAAGTACTTTAAATCAAATCTTAGAAATCAAAAAAGAAAGGTGGGAACTTCTTCGAGCAGCGTAAGGACGCTGGTAGTGTAACACAAAGACATTTTGCCAGGCAGAATTGTAGTGACAATTCCAGGGGGGATGTTCATGGCCAATACAACTGTACAACCTGCAATGAATGCAGTACATGAAAAGAAGAGAAGAAGACGTCAAAAGTGGAACCCCATTTTACGAAATTGGCAGCTTTATTTGTTAATTTCACCAGTTGTTGCTTATTACATTGTCTTTCAGTACTTGCCGATGTATGGCATTCAAATCGCGTTTAAGGATTTCATTGCAACGAAGGGAATCTGGGGAAGCCCCTGGGTCGGTTTTGAACATTTTGAACGTTTTTTTCACAGTTATTTCTTCTGGAGATTAATTAAAAATACGCTTGGACTTGGGTTGTACAGCTTGGCGGTAGGTTTTCCAGTCCCTATCATTTTGGCGCTTCTGATGAATGAGGTAAGGGCGGAAAAGTTTAAAAAATTTGTTCAGACCATAACCTATGCGCCGCACTTCCTATCAACCGTCGTGGTCGTAGGCATGATGATGATGTTTTTATCGCCGCGATACGGAATCATTAATCATTTCATTGGTATGTTTGGCGGTAATCCCATTAATTTCTTGTCTGAACCTTCCTGGTTCAAGACCTTATTTGTGATGTCGGATGTATGGCAGACCATGGGCTGGAGCTCGATTATTTATTTGGCGGCATTAGCCGGCGTGGACTCTCAGCTTCATGAAGCAGCGCGTGTGGATGGAGCAACCCGGTTGCAGCGGATATGGCATATTAATATACCGAGTATTATGCCGACAATTATCATTTTGTTCATTTTAAATATCGGAAGCATCATGGGTATTGGTTTCGAGAAAGTCCTGCTGATGCAGAACACACTGAATTTAGAAACCTCGGACATTATCTCTACCTACGTTTACCGGAGCGGGATACAAGATGCTGAATACAGCTTCTCGGCGGCGATTGGTCTGTTTAACTCCATAATCAATTTCATCTTACTAGTCACTGTTAACCAGATCTCAAAACGTATGAGTGAAACGAGCCTATGGTAAGGGAGTTGCTGATGCATGCTTGTTGAATCTAGAGGAGATCGTATTTTTAATATAATTAACCATTTTTTGTTAATTACAATTACGCTCATTGTTATCTACCCGCTTGTTTTTGTGTTAAGCGCTTCGTTCAGTGATCCACAGGCCGTCCTGCGTGGTGAAATGTTCCTATGGCCCAAGGGGATCAATCTCCATTCTTACGAGAAGATTTTTCAGAACAAAGATATCCTCAGAGGTTATACCAATACACTGATCTATACGTCAGTGGGGACGCTGATTAATCTCGTCATGACGATTCTGGCGGCATATCCGCTATCTCGAAAGGATTTTATAGGCCGCAATGCCATCATGGCCCTGTTTGTTTTCACGATGTTCTTTAGTGGCGGATTAATTCCAACCTATATGCTAATCAAAAACCTTGGCATGTTAAACACATTTTGGGTCATGATCATTCCGAATGCCGTTTCGATCTGGAACATTATCATTATGCGGACATTCTTCCAGCAATCGATTCCAAATGAGTTGCATGAGGCGGCGACGATTGATGGCTGCTCTAATATTCAAACTTTAACCCGGATTATCCTGCCATTATCCATGCCCATTATAGCGGTGACGATTCTGTTCTATGCTGTTGGGCACTGGAACGCCTTCTTTAACGCAATGTTGTATCTGTCAGACAAGAACAAATTTCCACTTCAACTCATTTTGCGGGAGATTCTGATTCAAGGCCAGACGAACGATATGGTCAAAATGTCAACCGAGTCTGCGATTAAGCAGCAAAGGGAAGTGGAAGGCATCAAATATGCTGTACTCGTCGTTGCCAATATACCGGTGCTCCTGCTTTATCCTTTCCTGCAAAGATATTTTGTTAAAGGCGTAATGATTGGTGCCATTAAAGGATAATTCCTTGTATGGATAGCAATGGGACAAAGGGAGGAATAAGAATGACGCTCAAAAAGTGGGGGAGTATCGCTCTAGTTTGTATGATGTCCGTTTCGATGCTGGCCGGGTGCAATTCTAAGGATGCTGATCCGGGAAGTACCAAAGATAAAGGAGCTGCCAATGGCATAGTCAATGCGACCGGATTTCCGATCGTAAATGACACCATTAAAGTGAGCGGATTTGCCGGAAAGTTTTTTGCCAATGCGGACTGGAATGATCTCAGACTCTGGAAAGAGTACGAGAAGATGTCCAATGTTCATATCCAGTGGGATACGGTGCAGAAGGATAATTTGAAGGAAAAACGCAATCTCCTGCTGGCAGGCGGCGCTTACCCGGAGCTGTTCTACGCCTCGGCATTTTCCAGATCTGATCTGCTGAAATACGGCAAACAGGGCGCATTCATTCCTTTAAATGATCTGATCGACCAATACGCGCCTAACTTTAAGGCTCTAATGAAGAAGTATCCGGTTATTGGCAAAGGGATTACGATGCCGGATGGTAACATATATGGGCTGCCAACCTTGTATGATCCGGAATTCAAGTCGGTTCTGTACGGAACACCTTGGGTGAAGAAAGAGTGGCTTGATAAATTAGGTTTGCAGGAACCGCAGACATTAGATGACTTCTATAATATGTTGAAAGCTTTTAAAGAAAAGGACCCGAACGGCAACGGGCAAAAGGATGAGATTGCCTGGGGCGGTGTGGGAACGGCTGGTGTGGTGAACTACCTGAGAGGTTCATTTGGGTTGAATAATCATGGAACCTCCAACATTAACATTGATACAGATCCTCAGACGGATAAAGTACGCTTTATTCCAACCGATCCCCAATACAAGGAGCTGCTACAGTTTGTGAATAAGCTCTACAAGGACGGATTGCTCGAGCAAGACATTGTTTCTGTTAAGAGTACCGAAGTGGATGCTAAAGGAATGGAAGGCCTGATCGGAGTCGTGGATAATGTCGATCCGGTTGCGATATATAATCAGCAAGGTTATGTTGGCATGCCAGTACTGAAGGGTCCTCATGGCGATCAGACATACAACGCCTATGGTTCTCCACTCGGTAATATCGGGATGTTCGTACTGACAGATAAAGCCCAAAATCCAGAGGCCATGATCCGCTGGATGGATTATTTCTACAGCGATGAGGGCATCAAAACGTTCTTCATGGGTTGGAAAGATGAGACGTATAAAGAAGACGCAGAAGGTAACGTAGACTATGTCGACAATATCAAGAACAACCCGGATGGCCTTAATCTAGACCAGGCGGTAGGTCAATACCTGATCTGGCCGGGTGGGTACTACCCTGGTTTTGTGAAGCAGAAGTACTTCAAGGGTGCTGAAGGTCTGCCAACTTCGGTTGATAATGCGAAAAAAGCAGAGCCTCACATCTTACCACAAGATCAAATTTGGCCTCCATTTAATTTCACGCAGGAAGAGCAGCGGGATCTGACCACTTTCCAGACGGATATTGAAACGTATGTAGATGAAATGCGTGACAAATTCATTACTGGAAATGAATCCTTTGACAATTGGGATCAGTATGTGGCAGCTCTCCAAAAGATGGGCGTAGAACGATATGTAGCCATCTATCAATCAGCAGCAGACCGTTATACCCAAGCGGATTAGAAGGTTCATCCGTAGATTTCAGATCATAAAGGAGTGAGCAAATATGAGTCAACTGAAAGCAGTCCTGATTGGAGCAGGTGCGAGGGGAGCGGGTGGCTATGCACCCTATGCACTTGATTATCCGCATGAGCTTACCTTCATTGCGGTTGCCGAAGCCGACCCAGTGAGGAGAGCAAGATTTGCTGAGAAGCACGGGATTCCGCCGGAACGCTGTTATGAGTCTTGGGAGCCCCTGTTGGCTGAACCTAAGCTGGCTGATATTGCGGTTATTTGTACACAGGACAGAATGCATTATGGCCCAACCATGCAGGCTTTAGATAAGAAGTATCATGTTATGCTGGAGAAGCCGATGTCTCCTGATCCGAAGGAATGTCTTGAGATGGAACAAGCGGCCAGAGATAATGACCGTCTGCTGACGATCTGCCATGTGCTGCGGTACACACCGTTCTGGAATACAATCAAGAAGGTGATACAAGAAGGACGTATCGGAGAAATTGTCTCCATTCAGTTGAATGAGAACGTGGGTTACTGGCATATTGCCCACAGCTTCGTGCGAGGAAATTGGAACAATTCCAACAAATCCAGCCCGATGATCCTGTCCAAGTCATGCCATGATATGGACGTATTATCCTGGCTCGTGGATCAGCCTTGCCTCAAGGTCAGTTCGTTCGGATCTCTTAAACATTTTCATGAAGGCAATGCACCGGAAGGTTCCGCTGACCGATGCTTGGATTGTGCTGTAGAACCAACCTGCGCGTATTCTGCACCAAGATTTTATTTGAGTGACCAGTTCAGGGGTTGGGCAGGACATTTTACACAGGAGCTGACGAAACCGAATATCATACAGGGCTTGCGTGATACCGATTACGGCCGGTGTGTATACCGGAGTGACAATAATGTGGTAGATCATCAGGTTGTGAATATGGAATTTGAAGGTGGAGCTACGGCCATGTTCAGTATGTGCGGCTTTACATTTGAGCAGGAACGTAGAATCCAGATCATGGGGACGAAAGGAGAACTTCGTGGTGAGGAAGATCAAATTACCGTGTACGACTTTTTGACGCATCAAAAAACAGAAATCACAATCCCTTCTCAAACCAGTGGCCATGGTGGGGGAGACAGTGGCATTGTGAGGAATTTTCTAGATGAGGTGCGTCACTATAACGGCCAGGAAAGCCTGACATCGGCTGCAGCTTCCGTCCGGAGCCATCTGATAGCATTCGCAGCTGAAAAGTCGCGGCTGAACAGTGGCGAGTCTATCGATCTGAATGAATATGCCCGTCAGCTTATGGTGAAGGAAGAGCTATCTAAATAATCAGCAGTGTATCGATAAGCTGCTCCTCAAGGTATGAATATATTTTGAGGGATGGTTTTCGTATTATCAGGTTAGCCAGTAATTACTGGTTGGCCTTTTTTTGTGGTCGTTTTACGATGGGGGGAGCCGGGAGAACGTGGAGGCTTTAGGGGCAATAAGGGGTAACAAAATCTTATAAGCCAGACACTCGACTGAGCAGACCTCCAGTAGATGTTACATATATTTATGGAAAAGGCTGATATGAAGAATGAAGACTTGAGAGCAATTCGAGGAAGTCTGGAAACAGCTATGGGAGGAATGATTCGTACACGGAGCGTCTGACAACTGAAAGAAAGGGAGCATCCCGATCTTAGATCTTTTGGGATACCCCCTATGGAGTCAAATGTCATTTGATATTTTGTATTTTAGCAGGTGATGGAGCCGCATTGGGTGACTTTCGTTTGGACAGATCCATTTTACGCTGCAAAATTCCAAGCACAAGATCCGCAACGATCGCCAGCATCGCAGCAGGAATGGCACCTGCGAAGATCCGGAGGGAGTTATTGCTGTTCAGTCCAGCGTATATTTCCCGTCCCAACCCGCCGCCTCCCACGAGGGGAGCAATCGTTACCACGCCGATGGCAATGACGGCCGCAATACGCAAACCTGAAATGATATAAGTCAGCGCGAGCGGAAAACGAACTTTAACGAGCATTTGGAAGGCGCTCATACCAATTCCCTTTCCAGATTCAAGATAGCTGGGATCCACCTGTCTTAACCCAACGTATGTATTACGTGCGATTGGATTCAGTGAATACAGGAAGAGCCCTACCATGACCGTTTTCGTTCCGAGTCCCAGCCATAACATGAGAACCACAAGCATGGCCAAGCTCGGTACCACCTGAAGGATGTTTGTAATAAATAAAATGATCTTGGCAGCCCATTTGCTTTTAGAGCAGAGGATTCCAAGAGGCACTCCGATGATTACTGCCAGTCCCAGACCGATAACCACCATCGTAACATGCTGGATGAAATACTCCCAGAGCAAACCTTTATTTCGTGAAATATAGGACAAAAAGTCTGCAAATGTTAAATGTTCACTTTCCATGCTTACCCTCCTTTAGCTTTTCAAGAGGCCTTGCTCTTTCAAGTACGTGATCGCGACCTCCCGCTCGCTTTTCTTCTCAATGTCCACCTGATAATTGAGCGATATCATCGTATCTGCATCCAGATGACCGATTAAAGGCGCTACTGTATCCTGAATTTCAGGATGCTCCTTCAAAAGGTCCGAACGCAATACCGGACTTGCATCATATGGAGGGAAGAATTGCTTGTCATCCTGAAGTGTCTGCAATTGGTAGGCTTTTAGCCGGGAATCCGTAGAATAGGCCAATACGATATCAACCTGCTCATTGGCTACCGCGCTGTATACTAGACTGATTTCCATAGGAAACACCTGTCCAAATTTGATGTCATATACTTTGGAGAATGCTGGATATCCATCGGTGTTTCTTTCCAGCCAGGTGGTATCTACCCCCAGCTTCATATTGGTCATGTCTTGTTTGACATCGGAAATTTTGGTATACCCATTGGATTCGGAAAGATCCTTTCTTATCGTGAACGCATATGTGTTCTCAAAACCCAAAGGGTTCATCCAGATGAACCCAAAGTGCTCCAGGAATCCATCTTGTGCTTCCTTCAAGACTTTGGCGCGTTCTTTGGTACCGCTGATCGGAAAATGATTGTTGAAAATTTCACCGGTATATAATGTCGCCATCTGAACGTCGTTTCTTTTCATCGCATTGATGACCAATGAACTGGATGCCAGATCCGGGATAATATTTACCTTCAGATTGGTTTGGTCTTCAATCAGAGCTTTGTACATTTCGGCAATAATCTTGGTTTCGGTATAGGTTTGAGTCCCGATCGTAATCTCGCTTTTAATTCCGCATGCGGAATTAAAAGCGGCAAGAGCAATCATGCAGACTAACATCGGTATCCATTTGAGCTTAATCAGTTTCATCACGCCTTCCTTGTTCCGTCTGGCTCGCCGTCTGCGGTTGTTGTTACTCATATAGCTGCGTCCCGGGTCTGATTCTGATGGTAGTGCTTGCTGAGCCAGCCCTCAAGCAGACCAAGCAAACCGTCAGCTACAAGTGCCAGGAGTATAGCACCAATGCCACCGATGAATATCATCTCGGGCTTGTTGACACCAAGTCCAGATACAATAAGCTGGCCTAAACCGCCAGCACCAATCAGGGAAGCCAGTGTTGCCCAGCTGATGATGTACACCGTCGTTATGCGGATACCGGACATGATGTAAGGAAGCGTTAAGGGAAGCTGAATCCTCAAAATCGTTTGAGCGGTACTATATCCCATTCCCCTGGCAGAATTGAGTACTCCTTTATCCACGGAGTGAAAACCGTCATAGGTATTACGCAGGATCGGCATCAGGGAGTACAGAAACAGCGCCAGTATGGCCGGCTTCATTCCGATGCCGAGCAGCGGAATCAGAATAGCCAGAAGAGCCAAGCTCGGAACCGTCTGAAACAGGTTTGTAATGAAAAATACGATGCTATTAATCCAGCCTATCCGGTTGTATACCAATAGTATACCGATTGGTACTGCAATAATCGTCCCCAAAAGCACGGCAGAGGATGAGAGGATCAGATGCTCCTGCAATGCCTTCAGAATATCCGGATAACGATCCGTGATGAAACTCCAGAATGCGTTCATATCACTCATCCTCTCCGTTCAGCACCGGAGGGACCATCATTGGATATACTTCGGCCAAATGTTTAACCACACTGCCTCTTGTAATTAATCCGAGGAACCGGTTATTACTGTCTATTACAGGGAGATTACTGAGTTGATGGCTGTCCATGGTCTCGATTGCCTGTGGAAGCGTGCTTCCCGAAGCGACGGAAAAACGGACCGGATGCATAACATCAGCTACAGTTTTCCCTTCCTCGCCGTATTGGTCGAGAACCCGGTAGATTGAAACCACTCCTTGAAGCTGGCGGTTACGGTCCACGATCAGCAGCGAATCGACCCGCTTCATTTCCATCATCTTTATGGCTTCAGCTAATCCTCTGTTCGGGAATGCAGTGACCGGATTAGTAATCATCACTTCATCTACAAGCGGAATTTCATAGGCGCTTTCATTTTCATCTTGCAGACGTTTCGACCCGATAAAGTCACGTACATAATCGTTTGCGGGATGCCGTAAAATGGTGTCCGGTTTACCCGTTTGCATCACTTCACCATCCTTCATCAGAACAATGGTATCCGCAATTTTAATAGCTTCATCCATATCATGCGTAACAAAGATAATAGTTTTATGGAGATCCTGCTGAAGCCGGATCAGTTCATCCTGAAGCTGCTCACGGCTGATGGGATCCAGTGCGGAAAAAGGCTCATCCATAAGGATGATGTCAGGTTCAGCCGCAAGTGCTCGCACTACACCTACACGCTGCTGTTGTCCGCCGCTAAGCTCCGATGGATAGCGAGTGGCATAGGTTGTGTGGTCCAGTCCGACCATGTCCAACAATTCATTCACTTTTTGATCTGTTTTGTCTTTTTCCCACTTCTTCAGACGCGGAACCACACCAGCGTTCTTGGAGATATTCATATGCGGAAATAAACCAACGCTTTGAATGACATAGCCGATATTGCGCCGCAGTTCAACCGGATTCAATCTCGAAATATCCTTACCATCAATCATCACTTTGCCCGATGAGGGCGTATTGAGCGCATTGATCAGTTTCATCGTTGTCGATTTGCCACAGCCACTCGGTCCGATAAGGACGGTAATTTCACCTTTTTTGAATTCAAGGTTAAGGTCTTTCAGAGCGTGAAAGCCATTATCATAAACCTTGTTCACATGCTCTAGTACTATCATTCAATCGCCCCTTTGCAAGCAGTATCCATATTATGCGGAGCATTTGGCATATTATCCATCGGAGACCCAAAAAACTGTTGAGGGGAGAGTTGGATGTCAGAGTTAAGGGAAGGCGGCACACTTGTTATGTAGAAATGGAAATGAAGCTAAGCGCGTTAGCTTTTAAAGAAATCAAAATGAGGTTTAAGCGCATCATCAAGGCGATGGAGAATTTTCAACGAGGAAATCCCTGAGGGTAATAACATTTTAAGTAAAAAAATTCCATCCAAAAAGTATTAAGCCCCTGTTCGTATACGGGAAAGTATGCGTTCTCATACATGAATCCCTAACATCCTGTGAGAACTCAAGTAGCCTGTAATTGTGCCACTGCTTCTCTCCGCCCAAATGGATATATGCAAAATGCAAAAGCAGGTAACGAGTCCCTTATGAGTAGGTCCGTATAACTGCAATAATATGTTTAATAAATTACCCATTTTGCATTGGAATGAAACATGTATATAGAATGATTTTGAATTGTTGGTTCCCCAGGTCCAGAACCGTCCATGAAGCAAGTCTTGCTCTGTACGACAATAAAGTCCTTGGGATCTAGCTCAAGAATCGGGGAGTGCAACACCGCTTGTCGCACTTCATATTATTATCCGTCTAGTTCGACTTCAATGCTACAGAAGTTCGTCGGTAATCTGAGTAACTTTGCGAATTACTCCTTGTGTAATATACTTAGTATATTAATATTATGATGTCAGGGTGGTTTTGTGGAATTGCATTTATACGAGCAGATATATGTCTATATTGTACAAGAGATTAAAGAAGGTCGATTAAAAGAAGGAGACCGAGTCTCTTCTGAAAAAGAGTTGGCTGAAAAATTTGGCGTCAGTCGTATTACATCTAAAAAGGCTCTGGAGAAATTGGCAGATTCTGGGGTTATCAAACGAATACAAGGAAAAGGTTCATATGTGGCCGATGGTATAATTGGAGGACAAGAACCGAAGCACTATTCAGAGGTAAAAACGACCTTGGTGCCTGAGGATGATAAGCGGTTGATCGGTTTTATTATACCGAATTTTTCTGACGAGTTTGGCCTACAACTTCTTAGATCGATGGAAAAGCGGAGTGCTGAGCATAATTATCAACTCATTATCAAGCGAACTTGCGGGGATCGGGATGAGGAAAAACGCGCGATCGACTTATTTATTGGTTTGGGTATCAAAGGATTAATCGTGACCCCCATTCATGGTCAACACTATAATTCGGAGCTACTTCGACTTGTATTAGATCGGTTTCCAATTGTTTTGGTCGATAGATATCTAAAAGGAATTCCAGTTTGTTCGGTATACACAGACAATAAGAAAGCGGCTATGGATCTTACGCGTCATCTGATTAGCAAAGGTCATAAAAAAATTGCCTTTTTATCTCCGCCGGAAGAGAACACTTCAACATTGGAGGAAAGGCTGCTCGGGTATACGTTTGCCTTCACCCAAGAAGGAATGAACTTGAACAAAGATTTTTTATTGACGAACTTGAAGGGTACCCTTCCCATGAACATAAACGGAACAGCGATTGAAAGTGATAAAGAAACAGTAAAGCATTTTTTGGAACAACACCCTGATGTAAAGGCGTTTGTCGCGTCGGAATTTCTAATAGCTACCATGCTGGCTCAAGTCATCCACTCGATGGGGAAATCTCTGGAGGAATTCGAGATTGTTTGTTTCGACTCCCTGAACGACCACCTGGGTCAACCCATCTTCACTCATATTAAGCAGGATGAGAATCAGATGGGTGAATTGGCAGTGGATATGCTAATCTCTCAGTTGCATGGAACAGCAGTTCCCGAGCTGAACATCATTAAACATCGTATGGTCGTGAAAAATAACAGGTAGGGTTAATACAAGCGCAGCTCAACAAAAGCAAGCATATTGTTCAAGGTGTCGAGAAGTCCCCAGGGGCTTATCGGCACTTTTTTTGATATCAGAAATAAAACTTCGAAGCATGGACCTTCCTGACCTGGGAGATTAACGAACCTTGAAACGTCGATTTATATATCTAATTATAGCCATACGTCATGAATATTTATGTCGTAATATTGCAATTGACACGCTTTATGATGTCATATTAATATACTTAGTATAACTAGTGGGGTTCTTATAACAAATTCACTTCGTTTATCATTTTCTGATTTTAATAGTTCATATCATCAATCTTGTTAGCGCTTACATAAATTGTGGATTGATCAGAAAATGAAGTGGATCTTATAGGAACTCAAGTTAAACGAATTAATTTAACTTAAGGGGGACTTTGAATGAGGAGATCCAAAAAAATCGCATTTCCAATTCTTGTTTACTTTCTGGCTATGTCACTACTTGTAACCGCTTGCTCAACGAAGGGAGACTCAAGCGATCAGGCCGGAGAGGGGAATACAACGGTTACCATGTGGCATGGTCTTACCTCAATTGATTTAGATAATATGAATAAAGTCGTGAAGGCATTTGAGGAGAAAAATCCTACCATCAAAATGAAATTGGTTTATACAGAATCCAGCGAGGGATCCGATCAGAAGCTGCTGACTGCAGTCGCAGGCGGCAATCCTCCTGACGTTGCACTTTTCGACCGTTTTAAGGTCGGTACTTGGGCTGCGCAAGGTTCTCTGACTGACTTATCCTCGATGGCAGCAGAATCCGGAATTCGTAAGGAAATGTATTATCCATTTGCTTGGGAGGAGTCCAGTTATCAAGGAAAGCTTTATGCAATGCCGATGGATACGGACTCTCGCCTGCTATTTTACAATAAGGATCATTTCAAAGAAGTAGGGCTGGATCCCAACAAACCACCACAAACGATCGCCGAGCTTGAAGCGGCCGCCGAAAAGTTGACCATCAAGGAAGGTAAACGTTTCAAACGGATCGGGTTCATCCCATGGTATTCGCAAGGCTGGCTGTATACTTGGGGATGGGCATTTGGAGGAGAATTCAAGGACGCTGCCACCGGCAAAATTACCGCCAATGATCCTAAAGTCGTTGAAGCGCTACAATGGATGACCGACTTCGGCAAAAAATACAATGTCGAGGATATTGCCGGATTCACAAGCGCAGCTGGCACGGAGGAAATGGATCCGTTCATTTCCGGTCAAGTCAGCATGAAGATAAGTGGAAACTTTACAGTGAAGGGTATCGAAAAATTTAAGCCGGATTTAAATTACGGTGTTGCACCAATACCGACTCCAACAGGTACTAATTTTACGACATGGTCGGGAGGCGGGTCCGCTATTATCCCTAAAGGCGCCAAGAACGTCGCTGCTGCTTGGAAATTCCTCGAATTCTTAGGGAAAGAAGAGGGGCAAACGTTATTAAACGCTGACTCTCAAATTTCCGTTATCGATTCGGTTAACGACAAATACGGTTACAAGGACGATCCGATTATGAAGGAATTTATTAATATTTTGCCCAATTCACACAACCGCCCGGTTATTCCTGAAGGACAGCTGTTGTGGAATGAGTTAGCTTCCGCTACGGAAAAGGCTACCCGCGGTAACGGTACTCCGAAAGAGAACCTGGATAGAGTAACAGAGATTGTTAATAAGGCTTTAGAAAAATACGACAAATAGGGTGCTCGGTAGGCAGGGAGCGAACTCTCTCCTTGCCTATTAATGAATGACAATTGGAAGGAGAATGCACATGGCGAAACTGGCCGATTCAGTTCAAGTAAACACAATTCCATCGGCAAGGAAACGAGCACTCCACAGAACTAACGTGATTGGGTGGCTGTTTGCTTCACCTTGGGCTATAGGGCTGCTATGCTTTTATGCAATTCCGATGCTAATGTCCATCTACTTCAGCTTCACTACTTACAGCATTCTGCAGCCTGGTGAATTTGTCGGAATGAGTAATTATATAGATCTATTTCATGATCCTTTGTTTTGGAAATCCATATACAACACGCTTTATTTCACGGTATTTTTTGTTCCATTAAGTATATTTTTCGGTGTGGCACTCGCTATGATGTTGAATATGAAGGTCAAGGGGATGGCTATATTCAGAACGATCTTTTTCTTGCCTACACTTGTTCCACAAGTGGCTTTGGCTGTTCTGTGGATGTGGTTGTTACATCCAAACTTCGGATTGGTGAACGGGATGTTAGCGAATATCGGTATTGATGGGCCTTCTTGGCTTGGTGGTGAGTCGTGGTCCAAGCCTTCACTCATCTTGATGTCTCTTTGGGGTATTGGGCAAGCCGTCGTCATCTACCTTGCTGGATTAGGAGACATCCCTGAAGAGTACTATGAAGCAGCACAAATCGATGGAGCTAACTGGTTTCAGAAAACGAGAAAGGTAACCCTGCCTTTGCTCACTCCCGTTATTTTCTACAACCTTGTCATGGGAATGATCGGTGCATTCCAACAGTTTACTCTTCCCTATACGTTGACCAAAGGGCAAGGAACTCCTGCAAATTCCATGACTTTTTACGTCATGTATTTATATGAGAACGGATTCAGGTATTTCAAAATGGGTTATGCATCCGCAATGGCCTGGATCTTATTTATTATAGTTATGGCATTAACCGGGATTGTTTTTATTACGTCTAAACGCTGGGTTCATTATCAAGGGAAATAAGGAGGAGGAAGTAAGGGATGAATCCTATCGCTATCAAAAGACTCAATCGTGCGTTAGCCTATTTATGTCTAATTGTTGCTTCTGCATTTTTCATTATTCCGTTCATTTGGCTGCTTTCGACTTCTCTTAAACCACTCACACAAATCTTTACGTTCCCCCCAGAGTGGATTCCGCATCCAATTCTGTGGAGTAATTATTCCCGTGCCGTTGAGTATATCCCTTTCTGGACATATCTGAAAAACACGGCGATTATAACAATCGTTAGTACGCTTGGTGTGATCATATCCTGTCCCTTAGTTGCATATAGTTTTGCCAAGTTAGAGTACCGTGGGAGAGGTATACTTTTCTTTGTTACCCTCGCTGTTATGATGATCCCCGGACAGGTGACGATGATTCCTCTATTCCTGTTGTTTACTAAATTAGGTTGGGTAGGAACATCTCTTCCACTGATTGTACCCCAATTTTTTGGAGTGCCAATTTACATTTTTCTATTGCGGCAGTTTTTCATGGGACTGCCTGATGCCCTGCGCGAAGCGGCCCGCTTAGACGGCGCTAGTGAATTCCGCATATATTTACAGATCATGTTTCCACTAGCCAAATCCGCCGTTTTAGCCGTGGCATTGTTTCAATTTATGGGGAGCTGGACTGATTTCATGGGCCCCTTGCTATATTTAACCAATGAACCATCTTACACGGTTTCGCTCGGATTGCAGCAATTTCAGAGTCAAAAGGGATCCGAATGGGGTCTATTAATGGCCGTATCCACCTTGATGACATTACCTATTATTGTTTTGTTCTTTTTTCTACAAAAGACGTTTATTAGCGGCATTACATTTAGCGGTATAAAAGGTTGAACATCATAACGATGGATAGGTCTGTTGAAAAAAGTTAATAAGTAAAAAGGCAGCGATGTGTAAAGCAGAAGCTGCCTTTTTGCGTACCAAAATAAGGAGATTCAGGAGCTCCTCGGCCACTCAAGCCTGAAGACAACCTGTCGGAGATGGAGGGTTAGCCCTCTCTTCGTCTAATAATATATATGGGACATTAAGCGAATTCGTATATTTGCTCCTACGCAGGAAATGGGTTAGAACACCATGGTAATAGCACAATTAAGTGTACAGGTTAGCTCGAACTTAGCAAAACAACAATGTGATCTGAAAGGTACTGCCAATTTGATAGATAAGGGTGATTGATATGGAACGAGGACTCATTATATTTTTGAACGGAACGTCAAGTGCGGGGAAGACGAGCATCGCGATGGAATTGAAAAATCAGGGAGAGGTTCCGTTTCATCATCTGTCTGTAGATCAATTTGCCCAAAATTATGATCAGTTTATCGACAATACATACCCAGATATGAAACCAACAAGAGAAGTGGAACACCATGTGATGACAGATATCCTGTTCGACCCCATCAATTCGTTGTACTGTGCAACCATTAAACTGTTTTCGGAAATGGGTTTGAATGTCATCGTGGATACGGTCATCAGCAATGACAAGTGGTTTAATGGTTTTTATGATTTACTATCGGATTATCCGATATTGTTTGTAGGTGTACACTGCTCGAAAGAAGAACTCACCAGAAGAGAGCAGAGCAGAGGAGATCGTGCGATTGGACTCGCCCATTCCCAGTTCGACTACATATACTCCTATGATGAATATGATCTGGAAGTGAACACGGAAGAACTTAGCTCAGCGGAATGTGCGGAAAAGATATTAAGTTATATGAATTCCGAGCAGGAATACTTGGCATTTAAGAAATTAAGTAGAAGAGACTGAAGGAGATAAGTAAATTAAACGATTAAAGTTTATCATTGAAAAAAATCCGAAAGCATTGGAAGGCTGTCTGATTCCCTATGGGAAGAAGGAGGGCCTTTCTTTTTTTGGACAGTTGAAATGGGGAGAAATTTATGAATCCAGAAGATCATATCCAACACATGTTACAGGCAATCATTGAGAAAACACAATCCATCATCAACGATAGTCATAAACAACCCTTCGGCTCGTTGAAGTATTTCTTAGAGCATATTATAGAGTACCGAGATAAACAGCAATACATGTCAAACGAATGGCATATCCGCACACCGCGCTGGCTAGGGGAGTATGGAAATACGCCGGAGGAAGAAGAGCTTCTTTCAGACATTTACCGACTGCAAGCGTATATCGCTGAGAAATTAAAGGGCGGATAAGCGGCTGGTGATGTCGCATTAGTCCGGCTCAAATGTCGCAAAAGTACATGGTAACGCGATGCGGAGATCGTTTATACTCTCTTTATGTTTCGATAATGAAAATCATTATCAGTTTTATGCATAAGGGGGATTCATCATGAATCAAGGAACAAAGGGACAAGCGGCTAGAAGCAAAGCCTATGCTGCCCACAAATCACGATTATTTATGGGCTTGATGCTGGCCCTCATTCTTGTCCTGACGGCTTGTGGGGCCGGAACAGGTACAGATAGCGGCAAGCCGTCTGCGGCAACGCCAGCAGAGACACCTGCGAATACAGAGAATCAGACTGATGGAGCTTTTCCTGTAACGATTAAACACATGAAGGGTGAGCTCACGCTAAACGAGAAACCAAAGAAAATCGCGGTGCTTGATGTCAAATTTCTGGATCAGATGTTAGCTGTTGGCGAGAAGCCGGCAGGCAGTGTTATCGCTGGAGGCAACACCGATTTTCCAGAATACTTAGGTGACCAGCCGAGTGACGTACAGGTTCTGGGTACACGGGACGAGCCTAATCTGGAAGCGATTGTAGCCCTAGGTCCGGATCTGATTATCATGACTGACTTCCAAGAGAAACAGTATGAGAATGTTAGCAAAATTGCACCTACCCTTGTACTCGACTTCTACGAAGATTGGCATGATACGTTAGCCACGGTCGCCAAGATTACAGACAAGCAGGACGAGGCAGAGAAGGTGCGTAAAGCGTATGAGGACAAAGTCGCTGGACTGAAGGCGAAGCTGTCAGAGAAGATGGGTGATGAGACGGTAGCCCTTATTCGTCCGAGAAAAGAAGGCATTCGTGTTCATGGTATCGAGCATCGCACAGGCGGCATTCTGTATCAGGATTTGGGCTTGAACATGCCTGCGCTCGTTCAGGAGATCAAAGATGATGCCTCCGTTGAAATCTCGATGGAGAAGGTTCCTGAGATTGGCGCGGATCATTATTTTGTGCTGTCAGATGAGCTGTTTGCCGCAGAGGCAGAAGCTATGGCGAGCAATCAAGTATGGAAATCCCTTGATGCAGTGAAAGATAACCGTGCATATGATGTGAATTCAACACTTTGGATCGCATACTATGGTCCACTTGCCATTAATCTTATTGTAGATCAGGCATCGGAAGCCCTGCTCGGTTCGAATTAAAATGGACCGTTATCTCTCGACTGACTTATGGAAACAAACGGCGGAAAAACATTCGATATGGCTGGGTGAGCCGCCAGAACATAGTATCCGTACCATTGCTCTAAGTGAGCTGCATGATGAAGCGGCATGCCGGAAGTATATACGCTGGTTTCAGGAGTATATCGATGCGCCTGACATGAAGGTTGCCGCTTCGATGTTAGCCAAGCGAATTGGCTATCTGTGGACCGCGCCGCTGGTGATAGCGATGACTTTTCATCATCAGCATGTTACCTTTCAGTTGGAGAACAGCTTTCTCTATCATCCAACGCTCTCAGCTAATGAGGGGGGAACACGGTTTCCTTTTCTAGCGGTGAACGGGCTTCGGGCAGAACCACTATCGGAAGACAGGGAATTCTCTCGGGAAAAGGTGGTAGAGGAGATGTTTGCGGTACAGCTTACACCGCTGTTAAAGATGCTTGCTGCGATTGCTCCACTTTCAATGAGTATCCTCTGGGAGAATATCATGGTACGCATTGGGCCACTGTATACGCTTGAAGCTGAAGAGGCAGAGCGGGAAAGTGAGCACATCCAGGCCGATTTTTCATATCTGACGCAAGGAGCGCCCGGGCATGTGTTCGGTGTAAAACGTAATCCGTTGACCCGCTTCACAGATCATAAGGACAACATTCCAGTGGCGAAAAGCGAGCGTATCACCTGTTGTTTTTATTATCAGATGTCAGGGGAATATTGCAGAAAATGTCCGAAAATTGACAATGAGAATAAATCTCAATTAAAATGACAACAGCAACAATCATACCTTTGCTATGGGCCTGTTTGTATATTCATGAGTTAAGCCTAATCAGGTGATTCAATATATAGCAAAGGATGCTATTGTCAGGAGATGAGAGAAATGCCGCTGCAAGAACAGACAAGTCTATGGAGTGATACGACAATCAAGATGCTTGACGGGTATAGCGGTACTTTGCAGACAGGCAGTGTTCTTAGTGAAACAGAATTAAATTCAAATGTGTTGCTGCTGGCATACGGAGGGGAAGGGGAGCTTGCAATGAATGGTGAGCTATGCCACATTGGAGCTTCTTTTGCTGGTCATGTGGTTAAGGGCACATCCTTCACGCTGACGGCCAGATCAGACGAACTTTATTATATCGTGATCATGTACAAGGCTTCTTCCATGGAAGGAGCCTCTCATGCTATACCCTCATATCGCAAACACCCACTGCAAACTTCGTTTATTCAGAACCCTGTGACTCAAGCGGAATGGATTCAGAATGCGGAAAAAATCGTTGCCAAATGGCGTCGTGGCGAAGGACTGGAACGTTTTCATGCCAATGCGTTGCTCCAGGGAATGATCTACGAACTGATCATGGAGTATGAATGTGGTCAAGGTGGAACAGAGTCCGACATGGTGGATGTTGTCGTGTCATATATATCATCGCATTATCGTCAGAATCTGGAGCTCAAAGAGTTGGCAGCCCTCGCTGGATGCAGTGTAAGACAGTTGCAGCGACGATTCAAACAAGAGAAGCAGCTCGGACCGATGGAGTACGTCATCCAGCTGCGGATGGAGAATGCATCGCGGTTGCTGCATCATACAGATGCTCCCATTGGGGAAATTGCTGACAGAATAGGCTACCGCGACATGTATTACTTCAGTAGGGCGTTTAAGAAATATTATGGCGTTCCTCCGCTGCGTTATCGGCTTGCTGCCGCTTTGGAAACAGATGCAAACTATGCTCATTCCTTGCTGCAGAATCGATTGGTTTCTTCGTACGAGTCGGACCAAGGTCCGGTGATATGTCATATGCGAGGTGAATATCAAGTCACCAGTGCTCCACAGCGTATCGCCGTACTCGATGTGCAATATGCCGATCATTTGCTTGCCCTTGGGTTGTCTCCAGCAGGAAGTGTGGGATCGGGAAGTACGGTGGTAAATTTCCCTCAATACATTAGGGCAGGACTTCAGGGTACAAAATTACTCGGAACGTATGAGTACCCTGATCTGCTTGGTGTGGAACGATTGTTACCAGATCTGATTATTTGCACCGAGGTGCATGATCAGCACTATGAACGGTTAAGCCGGATCGCTCCGGTTCTCATGTTTAAGCGCAATGAGAGCTGGCAGACCATTCTGAGCCTGTTCGGTGAACTGACAGGTAAGCGAGCAGAGGCAAAGCGTATACTAGCGGATTATCATCGACGAACCGCATTGCTGTCCGAAGAACTTGCTACAGTACTGGCAGGTAAGAGTGTAGCACTGATTCGTCCACTAGATTCTCTCGTTCGCGTACATTCTGCCTCTCATCGTACAGGTGCAGTGCTGTACCGTGACCTAGGTTTACCTGCTCCATCATTTGTAGCAGATGCTTCGGACACGGCTTATCATATTTCAGTTGAAAGACTACCAGCTGTACATGCCAGCCACTATTTTTTGCTTAGCAATGAAATGATGCAAGAGGGAATATCCGCGACAGAGCAACGTGTCTGGGGGATGCTCGATGCGAGTGAGCGCCAGCACATACACTCGGTCGATGCCGCGACATGGATCGGCTGTTATGGACCGACAGGCATTAATGGCATTGTGGATCAGATTGAACAGTCTTTGTTGGCTTGAGCGGGTTATGATTTTTTTGTTGTTTGTAAAGGTATACCTTTACAGAAAGTAGAGAACAGGAAAATTATATTAGGATGATGAGTTCCTCATTAAGCTAACGGGCAGTATAGTGGCAAGGTAGCTCTTTGATCCGGCTCATCGTAAATCATACTATAACTTATTGAAATTGCTTGCAGATTTAATATTGACGGTAATTGCAATTTAGCCTCACGTAATGTAAAATTACTTAACGGAAAAACATGGAAGGGGTGGGGGTATGAGGTGGAAACGGAAGACTTACATTCAGTCGACTTGCGTAATTTCATATTTCCATTCCATTAGGACACTAAAGCATTTATTGCTTTAGTGTTTTTATTTTATGGGGGTGTAATAATTGTCAAGGTACAAAAGGGTTCTCGTTAAGCTAAGTGGTGGAGCAGTAGCAGGAAACTCTGAATTTGGTTTTGAGCCAGAAAGGTTAGACCATATTGCGGATGAAATTATGTCAGTAGTAAATTTAGGCGTTGAAGTATCGTTAGTTATAGGTGGGGGTAACATTTTCAGAGGTAATATGGCGGAAAGCTGGGGGATAGAAAGGGCAGAAGCTGATAACATTGGGACGCTTGCGACTGTAGTAAATAGTTTAATGCTTCGTGGAGTTCTTAAAGCCAAGACCAAAAAGGAAGTACGAGTAATGACGGCAATACCTATTACTTCAGTTGCAGAACCATACATCCGTCTAAGAGCAATCCACCATCTAGAAAAAGGCTATATTGTAATTTTTGCAGGGGGGAACGGTCAACCTTACGTTACAACAGACTATCCTTCAGTACAAAGAGCCATCGAGGTTAATTGTGACGCTTTATTAGTTGCAAAGCAAGGTGTTGATGGTGTTCTTAATGCAGACCCTAAATTTGATAAAAATGCAAAGAAATTTCGTTCGCTTCATTACAACGACGTTTTAGAACACAACTTAAAGGTAATGGACCAATCAGCTTTCATTTTAGCAAGAGACTACAATTTGCCAATGCATGTGTTTAACTTCGATAAACCAGGCTCGATGAAAGAAATTTGTGAAGGTATGAATAACGGTACGATAATTAGTGGTGAATCAGTTTCAGAGTTGGAATGAAATATGTTAGAAATACTACTCTCCCTTGATTTAGCGAAACGATAGTTCCACAAAAGAAAAGTTCTATTCAAAATCCCACTCGGCCATGGAGTGGGATTTTGTTTATGGCTCCACAAAGTCAGACCTCCCAAGCTTAGATATTCAGAATCTTTTAAGTTGGGGTAATACCAGCGTCGCTGTCACCAAGTGCAAGCGTATGGGTTAGATTGGGAATTGTTGTTTGTGATTTAGATAACATAAAGTTAACCTTATTCATAAATAATGTAAATTTTATGTCATTCCTCGCTTCAATTGCTCTGATATAATTTCTGCTAGAGCGAGCCTCCCAGTAAACAAGTAACAACTCAACCAGAACAAAACACTGAGGCAAAACTGATAAAGTCATCGGAAAGTAAAGAAAAAGTATCGCCCCATTTGTTATACAGTAGTGAAGAATTATTCGCTGTATGGAAGTAGCTTTTAGCACATGGTGATATAAAAAGAAGGAACAGAAGATTTTAATCCATACGGGGATTAATTCAATTAGCAAGCGAGTAAACATGAGAAATCATAACTTCATAGTAGGAGTGTGAGATATGAAAAAAACAATATTGGCTTGTATGATGATAATGTTGATGCTAGCATCGGCTTGTGGAAATGTTGAAAAGACATCAAATCCCAATACTTCTAGTGAGCCTAAACCTGAAACTCAGGAGGCTATTATTCAAAAAAACACATCCGATTATTGTACGGTAGACCGTATAAGCTTGGATAGTGAAACTGAAAAATATTTCTATGGAACTTGGAAAGTTGAGAAGCTTTTAGGATTTGCAAATTCATATAATGATGCTTCTGAATATCCAACAGGGCAAAAATTTATTGGAGATAAAGTTATAATCGAAAAAGACTTTTTTTCATCAAAAGGACTTAAAAAGTATAAGAAATATCAATATGAACTAAAAAATCCATTATATCAGATTACGGCGACATGCTATAACTCTGACTCTTTTTATAGATATTATAAAATAGATATCCCAGACTTACATATAAATGATGAAATAAAGGCAATAGATATAAGTGACTCTTCTACAAAAATGAGCATACCTGTAAGTTTAAGCTTTTTAGCTGTTAATAACGATAGGCTTATCTTGTTATCAGAGGCAACTATTTTTGAGCTTAAAAAAATTATTGATTAACTGATTAAATGAATTAAGGTTATGTAATAAGTTCTGTGCTAATTTATAAACAAGAAAGGTCAGCCTCTTTAGGCTGACCTTTTCTTGTTTATATCGTAAAACGATTAAACTACAGTGTATATACTGGATATTTGTGAGTATAACCCATGCCTTTACAAAATAAAGTTGCTTCTTCATTTCTTCGTCTCGTTAAGTTTCTATCATATGAAAATGCTTTGCTTACTAGTTTTGAACAATTATCGTTTTCTTCTTTTGATCCGTATGGATAAGGGTTTGAGAAAACTATTAAATATCCTTTATTCGCCAATTCACCTTCTTAAATGTAACAATATGGGTTATCATATACGTAGTTAAGGCACTAGTAGATGGGATATGTTGTATTTGTGAAATACAAAAATTAGATATTATATGAATTCAATTGACAATTACGAGGTGATTCAATGAGAAAAAACATAGCAATAATCATACTAATGGTTGGATTGATAATAAGCATGTACTTCAACTATCAATTCAAAGCGTACAAAGACAATCAAAAAGTTGATTACACGATTAAACTAAATCATGGAACTCAAATTGGTATAAAAGAATCCATCTACAATTTAGATAATGTGATAAAAAGCTTAGAGGACAATTCTTCGAAGGAAACAGTCATACACGCATTAGGAAATGTGGCAGTATCTTTGAAAGTGGGTGAAGAATCATTCGTCTTTCTGAAATCCGACTTCCGGGAAGATCAATTATCTTCAACCTATTTAATCTATAATGTGTTTAGAGATATGTATACGCATATAAGAGTAGAAATCATAGGCGAAATATTGTCGAATAAGATATCGCTAGAAAAAGAATCGAGAAATCAACTAATTAAGGATATAGGAGTTCTTAAACATGATTTGGAGTATATTGATAGTCAATTTAACGAGGATATTCTGAAAGAACAAAGTCCTAAGTGGATTGAAGACAAATGGAAAGAGTTAATTGGAGAGATTGTAAATAGAAATACGGATTATAAGTTATATGAAAGAATTAAAATAAAGTACAATTTATAAGTATTGTGGAAGGTAATTGACATCTAGATAACAACATATCTACGCCGCGTTGCTTTCGCTTCTTGGTCTGTTGAGGATATTCGAAGACTAGGTGACCCTGTACTATCTTACTGATTTGCGACAAGTCGCTGCACTCTTTGAGGTAGTGAGGGTTCGTGGATATAACAGCGTTACATGAAGGTGAAGCAGCATCACAGACGTTACGTGCAATTGAATTAAAGGAGTTAAAGTAGGTGAGTTCAGTAGTAGAGAGGAAATTCAAAAGTCATTTTTTTTATATTGTTCTACTGTCAGTTCCATTTGTAGTATTAGAGAGTTTGCTTTTATTAATATAACCTAACACCGGATTAGGCAGGATTATAAGCTTGCCCATAACTTTTATGATGAATGGTGTGATTATTCTAATCTCATCTAGCATAGTTTATTATTTGCATAAACACACCAGATATAGAGTTGTTGGACGAGTTATTCTAGGATTAATGATATGTTTAACTCTTATCGTAACAGTATGGTTGTATCCACAGGATTCATCCATACATATTTCAAAAATTATAGTAGAAGATATTAAGAATTTATGGAATAAATAAGGACTTTAATTCGTATATAATTTCTAATTAAATAATATTTTTAAAAGTGTTTCAGGTAGAATGCAACATCACATAACAAAAGTTTCACGCTACGGGCGTGCACCCTTGATTGGAAGAAGTAGATACAGTAAAAGCATAATCACCAAACAGTTTTCATCCTAAGATAAGAGCTATCTAAGGATGAATCCCATCGTGAATCTTTAAACGTTAGGCGAAATCCATACATTAATTCTTAAAGAGGTGAAACCCCTGAAAGACAAAACTGAAGTAATGGCCTATTTTAGTTTGTTTGGAGATGAATTCGATCCGAATTATGTAACTTCAGTACTTAAAATTGAACCTACGAATACGGCTTATAAAGGCGATATAATAAACAAAAAGCATCGAATAAAAGAAACATCATGGACATTAGGTACGGATTATGAAGAATCATTAGATGTAAATCACCAATTAACAAAAGTAGTCGATTTATTAAGAAACAAAGTAAAAGAGATCAATTCAATTCGGATTGAACATCGATTAAGTACGAAATTTTTCATTGTAATAAGAATAGAAGAGGGGAAAACGCCTGCTCTTTATTTCGATTCTGATTTTATTGAATTTGTTAATATGATTCATGCTGAAATTGATGTTGATTTGTATGCAAATCCATATAATGAAGAATTGGAATAAGAAATAAAGTTTGTAAGACACGCTCGTGAATACAGGAACGTTATATGAAATCCTCAAGAAGTAGAAAAACCGTAAAGGAAGTGAGAAAGATTGATTAATAGCCAGGAAGTGATCAAGCGTTTTTTAGAAGATGAGATCCCATCACAAGAACTTTATGAAGCTATATTTGATTTCATTGACTCAGCTCACATTCGTAGTGGTGAGTTCGAGGGGAATTACTTCATTATCAAAAAGATGGATTTAAACAACTTTATTATCTATGCAGAGAATATCCATCCAGATGAAAATCATAGAGAAATTCCATATAGTACTTCGATCTATAAAGAGAGTTTGCTTAAAGCAATAAATAACCAGGCAAGAGAAAATAATTACATATTAAAACCGTAGAAGCTAAGCTCTCTCTGGAGAGTTAGTGAATAAGTGGATTGATTGTAATATCTTTTATTCCTGTTGCGTGCACACGTTGCCAAAGGGCGGACTAACACAAAGAAAGCAGGCCGTATTGTTTCTGACCTATTTTTCCGGGCTTCGTGTAGGTGAAATTGTACGTCTGCATGAGACAGAAGAAGGGGCAAAAGGATCGTAGGACGCTCTTTCAAATCTCGCCTGGGATATCGTGCTTTCTGAAGAAACAAGACGACGTGCAGGAATTGTGAAAGGTAAGTATTCATGCTGTGAGACACTCTTTCGCCACTCATTTACTGGAAAATGAGACAGAGATACGATACATTCAGGAGCTACTCGGTCATATGAGTGCACGAACAACTCAGCGATGTACGGATGTTAGTAAGAAAAATATTCAGCGTATTCAAAGCACACTGGATCGTATGGACATGGGAGATTGAGTATCCTAATATATCTCCCTTTTTCACCAAATTTTTCTTCGCAAATATCACCGCATAGGTTATCATATACGTATTCAGATATCTGGCAGGATGTGTGGTATTTATGAAGTACATAGATTAGATGTTAGCTGAAATTGCTGTAATAAGAAATAAATAAGAGGTGCGGACAAATGGAGGAGACTAGTCCTAAGTATGCTGATAAAGAATCAATTGAAAGTCTTATAAAGAAATTACATTTATCGCCACTTACTCCGTTTTCGCAGGACTGGGAATATACGTCGGCTGATTCTTCAAGAGTAAATGAATTTATTACATATTATGAGAAAAATAAATTAAACAACAAAGAGAAATTTACGCTGACGATAGTTATAATATCTTCTTTTGATGATTATCTTTCCAAGGGAATAGGAACGGAAGACATCAAAATTTGGAATCGAATAAAACAAAATATACTTAAGGACTATAAATTACATATCAATACCATTATCTATTGGGCACTAGAAGAGAACGACCTAGAGGATTGTTTTGCAGTCACACCTTATATACGAGAGATCTTAGAACAAAAGAGCATGTAACTAACAACAAACAAATATCACTCGAGCATCTCGATGAAGTCAGAAACTCCAGCTAACACCGTATTCACGCAGCGGTCCTGACGGATGCAGAGGCTTTTCGGGGAAGCGGAATCAGCAGACAACCTTGCACTGGCTAGGTCTTCGACACGGCTGACCCGATCGCTGCGCTGGATCGGTCAGCAGCTTAAGTCAGTGAGGGTTCGTGAATACAATAATGTTATCGGAAATTCTCATAAAATATACTGAATAAAAAAACTGTACAGGAGGTGTAAAGAATGTTTAGCATTTATGAAATATCTCAGGAAGAACATGAGATGATTGTAAGAGCAAACGATCAATTTGGATTAATCTTTGAAGTATGTTTAGAGGCAATAGAGTTATCTTGGACATTTACTAAAAATTATCAGATCAGTGCCTGGATATTTGCTGGTTTTTTATCTCAAACCAATAATTCATTGTATTTAGCGTTTTTATCATTAATTAGAAGGCATACTGTTCAAACAAGCTTTAATTTACGTTTATCAATTGAGTCTGCAGTATTGGCGTGTTATGCATTGTATAATCCTAAAATCGATAGTTTTGCTATCAAAAATGATCAAGGTTCAATGGTAGAGAAATCAGGAGTGAAATCAAAAGCAAATAATTGGATTGAAAATAATTATAAAGACATGTCTGATACAATTCATGTGTATAAAAAGCAGATTAATAGTAAATTCGCGCATTCTAGTATCTTAAGTGCATTTGGAAATTTTGAATTGAGTGAAGAAAACTATCAAGGAGTTTCTTGGATATTTGATAGAACTGAAGATAGAGACATTCATTTTCAACTACTAAGTTTGGTTAACCTAGTTCTTATACAGGTTGAAATGTTTTATAGAGTAATTAAAGACTATCCCATAGTGGGAATTGTTGATGACTTTACTTCCCGTTATGAAAAGATACATGGGACTGTGACTTTATTAAATGACTTTTATAAATTGATTGCTGAAGAACTTGCTAAAGGGGAAGAAGTTGAAATACCTATCTTACGTACACTGAATGAAGAAGAAACATGAGAACATCCGATAACTTAATATTCAAGTAGCGGCTCCGTTGGAGCATAAGTCTACTGGAAGAATTTCGAGGAGGAATTTCAGCAGACACATCCGACTAAGTCGGACGTCATGAATACAGGAACGTTAGGTGAAATACTATAATAATTTGGAGGTCAAAATTTAAAATGTTGAAACTAAAAGAAGAATCTCTCAATTGGTCCTTGAAGCATATTAATAAATACGGGGATTCTTATGTTTCTCCAAAGCTTTTTGAATTTGAAGCAATTAATGAGAATTGGGATGATGTGAAAAATCATCTATTAACAACTGATGTATACTCTAATGGAGTTAGACCATATAGAACTACTATCACACCAAAGAGTAATGTCGGGTTTAGAATATGTACTCAATTAGATCCCTTAGATTCAATAGTGTATAACGCATTGATTTATGAAATATACGAAGAAATAGAAAACAAAAGAATACCAGCTGTACATGATGTTGTGTATTCATTCAGGCTAAATCCTGAAAGTGATGGTACACTGTTTGATCCTAAATACAATTGGAAGGAATACGAAGATAAAACAAGAGATTTGTTAGAATCTGAAGAGTATTCGTATGTTGTGATGACAGACATTACGGACTTTTACCCGAGTATATATTTACATAATATTGAGACCCATCTGCGCGAATGTGTAAGGTTAAGTGGAAAGAATGCTCATGCTGAGACTTTGATTAATATAATTAAAGCTATGCACATCAGTCAGACTCATAAAGGACTTCCAATTGGTCCTCAGTTTAGTCGCCCAATAGCGGAGCTTATACTAAATGAGATCGATATGATACTTATTGAAAATGATATTATGTTTATTAGATATGTCGATGATTATCGGCTTTTTTGTAAATCTGAAAATGATGCCTATAAATCTTTAGCATTCTTAGCACAAAAGTTATATGATATTTTAAATTTAAAATTAAATGAACAAAAAACTAAAATTTTGACTACTGAAAGCTTTATTTCTAAGCATCTTTATTTATATAAGGATAGAGAAAAAGATAGGGTAATTGAAGAGTTCTATGAGTTATTAGATAAACTGGGGTTTAGTAGAGATTTCTATGGGGAAATTGATCTTTCCTTATTGGGAGAAGAAGAAATAAAAAAACTCCATGAGTTAAACATATTTGAATTACTAGAAGAAGAACTTGATAAAGATGACTTTGATATAGGCTTTGCTAAATTTCTAATCGGAAATTTAGCGCGTTTTGATAATACTGAAGTAGCAGAATTGATATTGACAGAAGAAAATATGAGAAAGTTGTTTCCTATTATTAAAACTATTATTAATCATCTTGAACTAGTTAGATCTTATAGTGAAGAACAAAAGCATGAAATAGGAAATAAAGTGTTAAGCCTACTTCAAAGTAGCTTTATGAGTGAGTTAGAATTCAATAGATCTTGGTTATTGCATCTATTTTCTAATAATGATGAATGGAACAATAAACATTTTTTTTCAGAATTAATAAAGAAATATCATGATAACTTCACAGTGAGAGAGCTGATCCTGGATTTAGGAAGATCAAAAAATCATAGATATTTTAGAGAAAACAAATTTAGTATTATTTCTGATCCTTGGGTCAGGAGAGCTTTTCTAGTAGCAATAAGTTGCCTACCAAAGGATGAACGAAATCCCTATTATAAATCAAGAGGTTTAACTCAAAGAGATCTATTAGAGCAAGTAATAGAGAAATGGGCGCAGAAAAACTCCTTCTAGAATGTCTAGAAAGCATAGTACTTCACCTAACATAATATTCAAGCAACGGCTCCGATGGAGCCTTGGTCTGCGGGAAGGATTTCGAAGAGGATTCTCAGCAGACAACCCCTTCGGGGTTCATGAATACAGAAACGTTATAGGAAATCAGCGCTAATTATTGATGAAATGGAAACAAAGGAGATCATGTATAAATGGATAATTTAGAAAAGAATATAAAAATGTTTTGTAGAACTTGTGGAAATGATCAGTTCTCTATCCTCGATGAATGCATTTATGATTTACAGAGCGCACCAAATGAAACAAAAATAAAATGTTCGGACTGCGGTCTAGTTACAACGAAAGAGGAGCTAATTGAAGATAATAGTCATATTATTGCAGCGAATTTTGAAGACTTGAAGAAAGAAGCTATAAAGAAATTAGAGAAGGAATTGAAAAATCTTTTCAAGTGAGGAGAAATATGACTATAACTGATCTATGGAATCAATTTAAAGACGTCTTTGCTGATCTTGTGAAATATGGATTTCCTACTGTAGCTATTATTGTATCTCTGCTATCGTTCAAAGATTCTAGAAAAGCCAATAAGGTTCGAGATAGACTTAATGAATTAGAAGAAAAACTAAAGCAGTTTGCTTTAGAGGAGAAAGAAAAAGCTCGTTTGGATGAAACTAAGGCATCAATAGAAGCTCGAATAATAAATATATCTAAAGGCAAGTATAAATTGAAAATTTGGAATTCGGGTAAAGCTACGGCTTATAATGTTAATTTAGAAATTCCAGATGAGTTTAAAGGAATAATTTATACAGATAAGGTTCCATATGAGTTTTTAGAAGCTGGAAAAAATTTTGAGGAACATATTCTAGTTCATAGTGGTACTCCAAGGAAGTTTACAATTAAAACTACCTGGGAAGATAGTAAGGGAATAAATCATTTAAAAGAGCTCATTCTAACAATATAAATCTAAGGAAGTTTAGGTTTTTCAAAGAAGTCGCTGAAATCCTATAACATAATATTCACGCTTCGGCTCCTTTGGAGCCTCGGTCTGCAAGATGGATATCGAAGAGGGATTTCAGCAGACAACCCCTTTGGGATTCATGAATACAGAAACGTTATACGAAAGGGATGCAATGATTAATTATTTGAATTTCTTATATTTATTATCATAGAATTTATACCTACAATAAACAAAATAAAAAGGGTCGTTCAATCTAAGAAAAACCCCTTTCAATGAAGGGGCCAACACAGAATATATTAAGAAACAATTCCCCAGTTTCTTTGAACATGCCACTTCGGGTTATTCCAAGTAACTAGATCTAATGGGTTAAAATATTCATCAGTTAGTAGGATTTCTTTTAACTGACCTGGTAATATGCTCAATACGTGACTACCGCTATCACTTGTATAATCATACATATGATATCTAGGCGATTTATCTTTGTATTTATTACTTGGGCCATAATCGAAGGGAGCACATAGTCGCTTTAATGAGTGTCCATCTTCATTAGAAAAGAAGGTTACCATAATTTTTCTTTTTTCGTTAATAGCCTGTAAAAATAGCTCATGCATTTCGCATTCCTCCTGGATTATTATAGAAACAACACTTTAATTTTATCACATTAATTATATTTAAAGAAATAATTTACAATCATGCAACACGAAGAAGGCATCCCAATCCTATAACATAATATTCACGCTGCGGGCATACGCCCTTGATCCGGCATTCGCCGGACACCTAGCATTTGCTAGGTCGTGAATACAGGAACGTTATGTGAAATCAGCTTAAATAAGAGAGAAAGAGTGAGATAGATGATTCAAAGCAGATATTTATTTGTATCTCGTGCAGGCAAAGTTATAAAGATCGCCCGACCTAAAGATCATAAGCATAAATCTGTTCCTCAATTAGCAGGTGAGGAAGTACTTGAAGTGATCTTATATTACAGGAATAAAGACAGGAAGCCGCATAAACTACTTATGGTGGAATTTGATAGATTCCATTTAGATTCGGACGGAAATTATAAACAGACAGAAGAAGATAGAAAAAGAGCTATTCATAATTTTCTTTCTTTTGGGATGGCTGATTTGCATGAAGGAACAGAAGTAGAAGATAAGCCACTACCTATACCTGTTGCGCCGATAATTCCGACGACTGCTGAGAAAAAATCATTATACGATTACATAAATGAGAAACTACCCAGTTTTTCAGATGATGCTCCTTATGTAGTGGAAAGTAAAATTAAAGCTGCTAAAGAGAAATATGAAGAGTTTAAAAGCATGGCAAAGAAATCAAACAAGCTGTCTAAGTAGTTCGAAGAAGAAGCAGACATCACATAACATAATATTCACGCTGCGGACATTCGTCCTTGGCCCGGCATGCGCCGGACACCCAGCATATGCTGGATCGTGAATACAGGAACGTTAACTGAAATTACTTGTAAACAATCAAAAATGAAATATTCGGAGGCACACACATTGATAAAAAGACTTATTGAAATATTCGAGAATGCAAATAGAGACTTTTTAGAAAGTGATCTTGACTTATTAATATCTAAAGTTTCTGAGAGGACACTTTGTGGTGCGCTAATGTTACATATAAATAATATAATAAAAAAATCTGAATTTGCAGAATACAAGGTAGACGTGGAATATAATCGGAATAAAAATGGTAAAATCAAAACAATTGTAAAAACTATTTATGGACCTAAGGATGTTGGGGTTAAGATAAATTGCGATCTTATTGTTCACAGCCGGGGAAATAACATTAACCAAGACAATTTAATAGCGATAGAGATGAAGAAATCCGATAGAACAAAAGAAGAGAAAGAAAGTGACAGAATCAGACTAATTGCTTTGACCAAAGACAGTTATGATGATGTTTGGTCTTTTGATGGAAATACATTCCCAGAACATGTATGTAGATATGCATTGGGAGTTTATTATGAAGTAAATTATAAGAAGAGAAGCATTAATATTGAATATTATAAAGAAGGGCATATATTTGATGAGAAGGAAGTCAAATTTTAAGGTGGTATTTTTAATATATATGTAACTCAATAATGTAAGCAACTTCAGTTAACATAATATTCAAGCCGCGGCTCCTGATGGAGCCTTGGTCTGCGAGATGGATTTCGAGGAGGTGTTTCAGCAGACAACCCCTACGAGGTTCATGAATACAGAAACGTTATATGAAATCAGCGCAAAACTAAAGAAAGGACCTATAATAATGAATTATCAATACAATTTGCAATTTGAAACATTGTGCAACTCATTAGAACTTGGCGAATTAATCAAAATCCCTGAAGCTATTTCAGGTGGTTTGTTACATAAGATGTTTGTAATCCAAACTTCCACGAGTAAATATGCCGTCAAAGCTCTAAACCCCCAGATAATGGCAAGACCAACCGCGCTAAATAATTATATCAAATCGGAAAGAATCGTTAGCATTGTATCTAATTATATACCCGCTCAACCGGCGAAAATATATAACTTGGGATTTTTACAGAACATTGACAATCAATATTATATTATTTTTGACTGGATAGAAGGGAATAGTTTGAAATCTCATGAAATCACTAAGGCTAATTGTAAGAAGATAGGGTCAATTCTTGCTGAAATTCACAAAACAGATTCCTCTCAGATTGGCAATAGTAGCATCAATGAACTTTCTAATGGGATTCAACAAATTGATTTGGAACTTCTATTTAAATATGGGGAAAGAAATTCATTCTGATTGGGTAAACCTCTTATCCAATAACATTGAACAGTTATTTTTATGGAATGAAAAGGCCAAGAGGTCTTCTAAGATGTTGGCGGCGGATAGCGTATTTAGCCACAGAGACTTAGAGCCTAAGAATGTTATGTGGAAACAAGGAAGTCCTATTTTAATTGATTGGGAGTCAGCCGGAGAAATAAACCCAAAACACGATTTGATTGAAACCGCTGTTTACTGGTCTATGAATGAACCGAGTGGAATTGACAAAGACAAATTTCATGCATTTGTTTGCGGTTATCAAGAATGTTATGGAAGTATAGATGCTGATTGGAGAACTGTTCTAGAACTTGGCTATTTGAGTAAGTTAGACTGGTTGGAATATAGTCTAAAACGTTCATTGCAGATTGATTGCGCAGACGAAAGTGAGCAGGAAATGGGAACAAAACATGTAACAGGAACTATAAATGCACTGAAAGAATATGAAGAAATGGTTTCTGTTTTAGAAACCTGGTTACACAATTTAAACGAAGCATAAGTTAATTCGAAGAAGGCGCTGACATCCTATAACATTATATTCACGCTGCGGGCCTAACGGCCCTTGGTCTGCCAGGTGAAATTCGGGGTAGTGATTCAGGCAGACAACCTCTGCGAGGCTAAGTGGCAGAGCCACCCGGTGCTGACGCACCTTAAGCCTCTCGGGTTCGTGAATACGGGAACGTTAGCTAAAATTGCCTAGTACATTTAAACTAAAGGAGATAAAAATGACTGATAACTATGAAATTACGCTAAAAACGAATTTTTCTTTTAACCATATACAGTCTGCAGTATTTTTGGCAAGGAATGCTTTACAAGTGGAGAAAAATAAAAACAACAGTAGTGATGTAGTTGCTCGAATTCAATATGAATCTTATGTTACAGGCGCACTATTGTGTACAGTTGGTTATTTAGAAGCTACAATAAATGAATTTTTCTCCAACATAAAAGATGAGAATCATAATAACAATAAGAGATTGAAACCGAAGAAAAGAGAATTAATTAACTCAATGTGGGAACTAGGTATACCAAAGACAGCTAAATACAGTATTTTAGACAAATATCAAATCGCTCTTACATTAGCTGATAAAAATCTTTTTAAAAAGGGAGTTAGCCCTTATCAAGATGTATATTTATTAATTCAAGTTAGAAATGCAATTACTCACTATGAGCCAGAATGGGTTACAACTGAATCGGAATTTCCAGAAAAAATAACTGAGCAAGCTTTAGAAAAGAAACTGAAACATAAATTTGGTTTAAATCCTTTTGCTAATTCGCCTGATCCATTTTTTCCTGATAAATGTTTGAGTTACGAGTTTATCAAATGGGGTATACATTCTTCCATGAAGCTTACAGAAGTATTTTTTGAAGAACTAGATTTGAATTATCCTATATCATGGCTTTTAAATAATGAAATTTATAATTTAAATCTTGAGTAATTTAATAAAGCAAGCAACATCAGCTAACATAATATTCACGCTGCGGACATTCGTCCTTGGTCCGGCATACGCCGGACACCTCAGCATAGGCTGAGGTCGTGAATACAGGAACGTTATGTGAAATCACAGTAAACTATTTATCAGAGCGACTCAAGGAGGTCTGTATGGAAACCATTATCTATATGGTTAGGCATGCCGAATCACCATATGATGAAGGAGATGAAAGAACAAGAGGCCTTACCGCAAAGGGTAAGGTGGATGGTGAAAAAGTAACGAAGTTACTTGTTGGTGAAGGAATAGACATCATAATTTCAAGTCCATATTCTCGAGCAGTACTGAGTGTTGAGGGATTGGCTCAGCATTTAAACGTAGAGATAGAAACATTTGAAGATCTAAGAGAACGTCATTTTGCTTCGGATTATATTATTGATTTAATGTCTGAAATCAGAAATAATTTCCACAAACCTGAATATGCCTTACCAAGTGGCGAATCTAATTTAGATTGTCAGAAAAGGTCAATTGCAGTGCTCAAAACCATATTAAAAGAGCACAAAGGGAAGAAAATTGTTATTGGGACACACGGTCTTGTAATGACTTTGATGATGAATCATTTTGATTCAAATTATGGCTTAGATTTCTTAGATCAATTAAAGAAACCGGATATCTATAAAATGCAATTTGAAGACTTAGAATTAAAAGAAGTAATAAGAATATGGAATGAATAGATTTATGTAAGTTTATCGAGGAGGACTGTGACATCACATAACAAAATGTTCATGCATCGGGGCATACGCCCCTCGGTCGCCAGAGGTATTTCGGAGAAGTAGACGCAAACGACACATCCGCACCACCCAACCTCATCGCTGCCAGTCACTTCGTTCCTTTAGGGTGTGGTACGTCGTGAACACGGAAACGTTATGTGCAATTGGAGCAAGGAATATAAATCAGTTTATCTCAGGAGGAAATATGAAAAGCTTTATACAAGAACTTAGTGAAAGAAAGTACAGTGAATTCGATTCGTTTCCTTTTTACTTTATCCCTGGTGATTATCACGATCTTGATTTTCATGAGTTTGAAGATGGTTCAATGTACGAATTGAATTATGAAGATGATTTTTTTGTTTCCCTTCAGATAAATAGATTTGATGATATTCTCTTATTCGAATTCATAAAATTAGGCGACGATTTGGGATATTATAAAGATTGGTCGTTTAGAAAATTTGTATCTAGAATGAAAGCGGTTGTGGATCAATCTGATAATATGTTTGTAAATAACTATGATGATAGTGATAATGAAATTGCGAGAGCCTTTTTTCTTACAATGACTGTTAGTGTGGAAGAATTTCCAAACTTTTTTGAAGCATATTTACATTTAACTAAACGATGCAAGGATATAATTCGGATAACAGAGAATAGTCTAAACTCAATTATTTGGGATAAAGAATTTGAAAAAGATGAAAAGCTTTTTTGTGATGTTTTTCTAACTCGTTACTTTAAATCGTTAGGTTTTGACAAAGTAAAGTATAATCATGGGAATAAAGAATTTGGGAAGGATTATATACTTGAAATTGTAAATATTTTTGGGGATAGAGAATATTTTGCGGTTCAAGTGAAAGCTGGGGATCTTTCAGGTAATGCTAAAGGAAGTATTTTCGAGATAACAAATCAAATTAAAATGGCTTTCAAAGTACCCTATAATGATTTTTATGGTAAGGAAATTTATATTTCGAAAATGCTAGTAATCTTTTCGGGTGTTATAAGTGAAAATGCTATTCAAATAATAAAGAGTGATATTGATAACTATATGAAAGCGAATATTTTGTTTTTTGATAAGAAGCATCTGCTTTCTTTAAGAGAATTATAGAATGAAGGTTATTCAAGATGGCCCCAACAACACATAACATAATATTCACCCATTGGGCATGCGCCCTTGGTCCGGAAGAGGGATCTCGGGGAAGCGGAAGCTGCCGGACACATCCGACTGGGTCGGACGTCATGAATACAACAACGTTATGCGTAATTATTGCAATTCTAAAGAAGAAAGGAGAAATACAATGGATCAAATCAAATATCCGATTGGTCAATTTCAACCCAAAAACAATCTTTCAAATGATGAAATAATAAATCTTATTAAACAAATTCCTGAACTAATTAAGCGATTAAATGCATTGCTGGTTGGTCTCGAACAATACCAATTGGAGACTCCGTATCGGCCGAACGGTTGGACAGTAAAGCAGGTCATACATCACTTAGCTGATAATGATATGAATGCGTACCTGAGATTTAAAAGAGGATTAACTGAAAATAATCCATTAGCAAACACATATCGAGAAGATTCGTGGGGAGAATTAATTGATTACAAGAAGTTGCCCGTAGAGAATTCGCTATCACTTATTGAAATATTGCATCATCGCTTTTTAGTGTTGCTGAAAGAACTTAGTATAGAAGAGTATAAACGGACTATACAAACCGAAGTATTAGGAATAATTACATTAGAGACAGCTATACAAAGGTTTATTTGGCACAACAAACACCATGCATCCCAAATCGAAAACCTAATAAGAAGAGAGAAATGGAAAGACATATAAGAAAGAGGGTAATTGTAAGGAGTTCAAAGATGGCAGTAACAACGCATAACATAATATTCAAGCTGCGGCTCCTTTGGAGCCTAGGTCTGTGAAAAGGATTTCGGAGAGGCATTTCAGCAGACAACCCCTTCGGGGTTCATGAATACAACAACGTTATATGTAATGGCCAAAAATATATCTTGAATGATGCTCAAAGGAGAAAATTTATGAAAAGATATAGAGTATTGAATTTTTCTTTTGATTCTCGATCAACGCTTTTAAATACAGAAATCAATGAGGATTGGGAAGAAGAAGCTAAATTACGTTGGAAAAAGAATAAACAATTTATTTATGAAGGCATTATACATACTTATGGTGTAGAGAATTACGATAGTAAATTAAATAATTTCTCTTCTTTTGGATTATTACCATTCTCGATCATTGCTTTCCACAATAAATTTTTCAAGCAAATAAGAGATCTTTCATAATTGGTTCTTACTATCCCGCTCTTACTGCCGCTTGTTCATTAGGCGAACGGATACTTAATCATTTGGTTCTTTTATTAAGAGATGAGTATAAGAATACAGAACATTACAAAAATGTGTATTCAAAGAAGGCATTTGATAATTGGGATAAGATGATAACTCCTTTAAATGACTGGGGAGTTTTGCTTCCGGAGGTAGTAGAAAAGTTTAATGAACTGAAAAAATTAAGGAACTATTCTATTCATTTTAATCCAGATACAGATGTGCAGGATAAAGAATATGCACAGTCGGCTATCGACATATTGAAAGCAATTATTGAACTACAATTTGGTGTAGGAGGACCAGTTTTAAGGCCTTGGTTTATAAATTCGATACCAGGAGCATTTTATATAAGCAAAGAAGCAGAAGAATTACCTTTTGTTAAGAAAATTATCTTGCCTAACTGTGCTTTAGTTGGTCATAAACATAGACTTGAAAATGAAGCGAACTGGTTTAAGGTCATAGATGATTATGAATATGAAGACAAAGAAATTACTGACGAAGAATTTAAAGATTTATTGGTAACTCAATGATGCGGCCACAACATATAACATAATATTCACGCTGCGGGCATAAGTCCTGGGTCCGGCATTCGCCGGACACCCGACATACGTCGGGTCGTGAATACTGGAACGTTATACGACAGAATCAAAGATAGAAGAAAGGATTAAGTTTGAGTCTTATAGAACCTAAGATCGTAAGATTAAATCTAAAAAGTAGGTGTGAACAAATATGAATGAAATGAATAAAGATACCAAAATGGTAGAATTAGCTGTTGGTTTAGATTTTGACCAAAATATTGATGTTTTAATCGCTGAGCTTTCTGAAATTTTAAAGAACAAGAACGCTCAAATCATTACGAAAGAGGTGAACGATGAAACTGTTGTAACTTGTATATATAAAGATCAAATCAGAACTTTCGAAGATCTAAATTTAGTTTTGGAGTTTAACTTTACGAAGGACATTTTTAAAAGCATGAAGGTCTCTGTCGCCCATCATCAGATAAATGAAAATGATTTGGAATTGTATATTTATAAAAATATACAAATTAAACTATTGAATAGTGTATATAAAGAAAACTCAAGTAAATATACTGTTCGAGTATATAAGTGTATCTTTAACAAAACGACTATAAAAGGTGTTTATACAATAAACTGGGGGAATAAGATTCAGATGTTTCCTTTAATGGATTTTGAGAAAGATGAATCATTCTCAGAACATATTATTGTATTTGATGTGGAAGTCAGAGCAGTTAACTTAGATCAAGCTAGAAGTATGGCATACAACATTGTTTCAGATTTTACAGCTTTTCTGTCTCTACTTATAGACGTTGGATTTCAAGATTTAAGGTCAAAATATATGAATTTTTTAATGAAAGACAATTTTGGGAGATTACAAGCTTCCCGTTATCGTACAGGTGCATATGATAAAGAGCTAGGCTTATACATAAAAGATAATTTTTATGGCATTACTCCTGAAGATAAACCTGGATATGATTATGGTCCGATTTATTTGCTTGCTGAGGAAACGAAGGCGAAGGCGAAGGTTACTTATCAACTAGATAGTGATGCTTTTTTAGAAGATAAATTCAAAAATAGAGAAATAAAGAAAAAATCTACAATGAAAAATGAATATTTAGAAGGTTCATTTGCAGAGATCCATAATCCGTATAACTCTATTAAAGTTCCAAGGAAGATTAGAGAATACTTTCGTGAGATCAAACAGCTTGAAGAGAAAAATGTGAATAAATACGAATTTTTTAGAAACGCATCTCGTATTTACGCACTTGCTAAGAATATTGAGCAATTTAATGAAACCTCAGCTATATCTTATATGGTAGCTTCTGTTGAAGCTCTAGGAAAAAGTGAAAAGATGAGTTTTTCTGAGATTTGCAGAAAATATTTAGGTGAAGATGTAGATTTAAAATTTCTTGACTATCTCTATGGAAATGTTAGATCAGGACATTTTCATTCAGGGGAATTTGCTTTTCTTGAATATGAGGTGAATTTCAATAGATCAATGGATAGTTTATACACTAACCTTATTCGGAAAAATCGCCAAGCTAAAAAAAGTTTACGAAAAGTCTTAGTAAGTTGGATTGAAGATAACTTAAACATGAGATACCATTAAACAGCTTATCTTTACAATGATTTTTAATTTCGATGAGAATAAATAAATTTTTTACATGAATACAGATAGAGTCACCAAATTCAAGAAGAAATTCCGTCGTATAACATAATATTCAAGCAGCGGCTCCTCTGGAGCCTTGGTCTGTTAGATGGATTTCGAAGAGGCATTTCGGCAGACAACCCCTTCGGGGTCCATGAATACAGAAATGTTAGGCGAAATACTATAATTGATGAGGTGAGTATTATGGATATTGAAGACTTGTTTATGAACGATGGTATGTTAGGACCTAAAAGATTCTATGAATTCGAAACTTTCATACTGAAAATGCTTAAACACCATATTGAAGATCAAAATAAATGTTTTTAATTAACAACGGAATCAATTAACTTTGGTGATGCATATTCAGAAACAGGATTTGATAAGATACAAGGACCAGTTTTAATTGAAATTAAATATGACTTGAACCGCCGTACAATGCGATTGAATTTTTTTCAAGATCAATTAATTAAGTTCTCTAACAAAACTGGAAAGCAGATTACGAGTTTTTTGGTAATATCAGCTGCCACTGTAACGCCTCTATCTTTGAAGAAGGCGGAAAAGTCTATAAATGAAATACGAGATAAGTTTAATTTAATAATATGGGGACCAAACGAAATAAAACAAATAATAAATAAGCATAAACGATTTGCAAATGAAGTTATGAATAATTTGTTTCAACTACGAATGGAAGCAGTAATACAAAGAAAAAGTTCAGAGAACGTTGTGAGAAAAGGAATGATATAAATTAAATGTAACAGAGGAGAATATACTATGAGCGAATTGCAAATCATGAGAGATGAAAGACAGAAGAATGAATTACTATTAAATCAAGAGTTTTTTCAAAAAGATTTTAATATAAATTTTCATAAAAGTGTAAGAAATGTAATATTATTAACAATTTTGCTGGGTGGGTTTTTAGCATGGTGTAGTGCGGGGACAGAAAGTAATATATATCTGTTTTTAAGCAATTATAATTTAGATGTTAGTGAGTCTAATGCATTATTCTTAGTCATAGGTTTTCTTATTTTGATGATTTCATTATTTTCTTTTCCAATAACAGTAAAAAATACTTATAAGAAGATTGAAGTAGAAGCATTATTATTCAGTTCAACACAGAGTGAAATATTTAAAAATTTTATATGTACAAAATTATCATATTTAGACAGCACACCAATCACAAATATTCAAGATGTATTTAAATATATTAAAACTGAGAAAGCTGAGGACATTGCATTCACAGAGATTGAATTCGAAAAATATCTTTCTTCCTATCTACAGAAAAAGAGAATAATTATGTCGGCGTTGTTTTACGGTAGATATGCGAAATTAATACTATTAAATCAATGCATTGAAAAAACTCTAGTGCAAATAAAGTCAAATCCGTATGGAGAGTACATTTTGATAACAAAAGATAATTATTCGATTTTGTAGGAGATAAGGTCTTTTCATCACAAGACGTTACCAACAAGACTTCTGTCCTAGATATTCATCTGCTTTCACTTAATTATAGGTGAAAGCAGATGAAGGTAAGTGGTAAGTAGAGGAAAGAAGAAGCAAGGTCTCTTCATTTATTACAGCATCAATTAGGCATAGGATATATAGATATTCTTTTCAACTAACTTGGACAAATTTTTTGTTCAATCTCTCATCCCGAGCAAATTGCTTTTATGCTCAATTTAGGTGAAATACATCTAATGACATGAAACGAAGAATGTAGGTGTATATGTAATTAATTTTTTTTATATTTATAGTGTTTACTCACTTTCTTCCCCAAGTAAATACCCGACAGAAACCTCCAAAGCCTTCGCAATCATCACCACTTCATAATCTTGAACAAGACGATATTGACCCTCCAGTTGCGAAAGACTGGTTTGACTGATATCCAACCCCAATGTTTGCAATCTAGCCAGGAATTCTCTTTTTTTGATGCCTTTACTTTTGCTGATAGTTACAATTCGGGAACCAATAATATTTTTGACACCGAAGGTTTATATCGGTGTTTTTTTATTTTAATTCGATCCCCGCATTAAAATGATCTTATTTTATCTTACAATTCGGATGAGACAAGAATAACAGGTACACAACATCGAATCGTATTAAAAAAGTTACTCATGTCTAGTATTAACAAGACATGGCGCAGTTTAGACCCATCAGAGAGGTGGATGTATGAGCCGGTTGCTTGACTTATTGGAAGAGGAACGGCGCAAGCTTAATCAGCTTGGAGAGGCATCCTTGAAGCAAGCGATTCCGTTGTGGGATAACCCCGAGGTTCAGGAACAGAGCCGAAGGGTAGATGAACTGGTGGCCCAAGTGGGTGAAATGAAGGCGAGACATAACCGAGTTGTACGATGATGAGTGAGGTACATAATGCGTAGGGGAGGAGAAGCAATGAATTTTCCGCCGTGGTTGGAACAAGCAATTCAGGCGAGGCTAGATGAGGTGTCTGCCCAGATCGAGCATGATTCTAAACTGAGTCGTGTACGTGAGGAAACAGATGAAGCATTTGAAGCGTTGTTTGCTGGCAAGGATACCGAACAGACAGCGGAATATGCCGAGTGGGAGAATCGTTATATTGTCAGCAAAGGCATAGAGAATGAACGGTTGTACATGCAAGGGCTGAGGGATGGGATTGAGTTGACAGTTTCCTTGCTAGGTCAATCGATGCCGGAGGAGGGCAATACGAAGGCTTAATCCACTAACGCGAACCCAAAATCAGGGGAAGCGACCCCGATCTTCACTTAAAAACCCGAGCCGAAGCGTGAATTACTCGCTTCGGCTCGGGTTTTAATGCTTTACTTTTCACAACATAAAATTCTTACTTCCCACTCACAGACTTAAACCAGTCATTCACTTCTTGTGTGATCTGATCTCCGCCATTGGCCTTCCAGTTGGTGACGAATTGGTCAAAGGCATCAACTGGCAGTTGGCCGTAGATGATTTTGTTGAAGGTTTCCATCTCGGACTGGCGGAGCAGGTTCCATTTGGATACCATGGTTGGTGTGGCTGCGCCAGTGAAATAGTTTTGTTTACGAATGTCGATTTGCGACATAACGACTTTACCTGCATACCAGTTTTCCGGTTTACGGAATTCGGCCATTTGTTTCTCGTACGGTGTTTCAGGCTTCTCGCCGTTGGCCAGCTTCACGAGTGTTTTCATGTACAGATCCGGGATACGAGCCGGGCCGGTCAGGAAAGGGAATTCGTTGGAGAAGTCTTTGATCTTCTCTTTGTCACTGGACGGTTGTCCGTCAATGATATCCCAGTCGTAACCTTTGGCGAAGCCATATTCATACTCACTGCCCGCAGCCGGGTTAGCCAGGTTATCGAGCAGGTAGTTGTAGTACAGGAAGATGGCTTCTGGATGCTTCGCATCCTTGTTGATCATGATACTTGCGTTGACACCAGAGTTCTGCCACTTCGTACCGATCTTGCCGTCTGGGCCAGCCGGAACAGGGTAAGCTTTATATTTTGAGCCAGGTACGTTCTTCAGCAGGTCAGGTGCAGGCCAGTCGGGTACCCAGTTTGCGCCAGGCAGAATGCCCGCTTTGCCGGCGGTCCAGCTCTCAGCGGATTTGCCTTCGTCCCACAGGGCGGAGTCGGCGTGGATATAACCTTTGTTCATCCACTCAGCCAGCTTGGCAAGTGCTTGTTTCGCACCCGGGTTAACGGAGCCGTACTCCAGATTGCCGTTTGCGTCTTTGTTCCATTGCTCCTCGATTGTGCCATATGCACCGAACAACCAGTCGAGCTGCCCCATCCAGGTGTTGGTGTTATTTTTCAGCGAGATCGCCAGCGGGAATACTTTGTCTGGAGACAGACCGTCCGGGTTTTCGTTCTTGAATTTGTCCATGATGTTCTCAAGATCTGCAATGGTCTTCGGAGCTTCCAGGTTCAGCTTCTCCATCCAATCTTCTCTAAGCCACAGCAATGTGTCATCGTTATCAGTATACTCCATGATAGGCATATTGTATTTCTTACCGTCCTTAGTGAACGGATACCACAGTTCAGGATGTGCTGCTGCGTGATCTTTCAGGGTCTGACTCGCGTACTTGTCGAACAACTCATCAATGGCGATGAATTGACCGGAGTCGATCAGCTGATTGGTCAATACCGCATTGGTCGGTACGGACACGAAATCAGGCAGCTTCTCGCCAGAGGCAATTGCCAGTTGCAGCTTTTGTCTGTATTGATCGTCATTGGCCGGATACCAGGTATCTTTATGCTTCATACCCAGCGTTTCCAGCATCCAGCGATCGTGCACGTTATTTTCTTTGGTATCCCCTTGCACGTATTTCTTCGGCATTAATACCGAACTGAATTCGATGGGTGGGTCGTATTTTCCTTTGGCAAAAGCAGCTTCTGCTTCAGCTGAACCGACGGTCGCCGGTGTATCATCTTTGGTACCATTCTCTTTGGCTGTCTCGCCACTGCCGCATGCAGTGATCGTGATGAGTGCGATAACCATGAGCAGTGACCACCATGTTTTGAATTTGATCATTGTTCAATCCCCCTACGATGTATGATCTTTACAAGTGTAACTGTACCAATTTGGGCGGGAGGGCATCTATATGAGTTTGTTAGTTTCGATAGGACTCTATTATGTTATTTATTCTGGTCTCTATATTCTTGCGGCGTGACGCCAAACTGGCGCTTGAACACTTTGATAAAATAAGCCGGGTCCATATATCCAATCTCCATGCTGATTTCATATACTTTTTTGGTGGTCGTAACGAGCTTGTGACAGGCCCGATCCATGCGTAGGCGCGAGATATAATCACTGATGCCTTCACCCGTTTCGATCTTATAGATCTTGGACAAATGGGTCGGATGCAGATTAACATGATCGGCCAGTACACGCAAAGAAACATCCAGATGCAGGTTTTTATCTGTAAAATCCTGAATCTTCTTCACATATTCTGAACGGATGTCCTTGATCTCGTTGGACGTGCCTTCCTTGAGTTTGCTGAGTACACTAAGCGACCATTTGCGCAGTTTACTGATGGTGGTGAAAGCTTCTCCGCTCTGCAACCACTCGATATCGTCACCCATTAAATTGGCCAAAGTCAGCTTGTTTCGGTGTGCGAGATTGGTGAACGAAGCCGTGATTAAAAAACCAGCCTCCATACAATGCTCCCACGACTCCGACCATTTCTCATCCAGCTCCGCACAGACGGCTAGTATTTTTTCTTCTGCCGCATCCCATTGACCACTTTCTAACAGATGAATGAAAGTGGGCGGGGTATAAAGGACATCCAGCGGGCCTTGTGCCGACGGAGTCTCCACATCACTGACCCTCATCACGAATTCACGCTCGTCCCCGACAATTTGCCGGAAATAAGCGGAGGCCTGCCGAAAACGATCATATAGCTGATCTGGAAACGCAAACCATTCGGTGATGACGATGGAGAGGGAACCCTTCAGAAACTGCTTAACCTTGGACTGAAGTTGTACCGAAAGCTTCTCCAGTATGGTTTCTTTGCCAATGTCGGTGTTGTTCACTTTCAGTTGAAGCAAAAACACTAGATATCCATGCTCCTCCTTCACGCCCCACACTTCCATAAACTCACCCATAATTTCTTCCGCCATATTGATGACCGCATATTCAAGCAAGGTTTGATCGTTGTTGTCATATTTCCCGAATTCTTCTTCCATACGTACAAGCATTAATGCGCAATCCCCGGCGTGGAAGGGCAGATCGTAATTCGCAAGTTTCCGTGCCCACTCGCTGGAGGCAATTCGATGTCCCTGCAAGGCTTCAAGGAGCAGTCGACCCCGCAAATGCGGTAGGTTCTCTCGAAGGGTAAACTGGGTTCGTTTTAGTGAGCTTACGAGTTCCCATTCGGTGTTTAATTGATCGATGGCCTTCTGAACGGCACCCATTAATTCATCGTCTGTCGGCGGCTTCAGCAAGTAATCGACGGCCTCGAACTGGATGGCTTTTTTGGCATAATCGAATTCGGAATGTCCGGATAAAAGAATACACTTTATTTTTTTGTCACGGACTCTGATTCGTTCGATCAGCTCAATTCCTGTCATTTCAGGCATTTGAATATCCGAGATCACAATATCTATAGGGTGGGTATCAATTAGTTGAAGTGCTTCGTGTGCCGAGTATGCTTTATGCACCTGTTCGATCCCCAGCGTATGCCACGGTTTGGTCATGGACAGGTTATCTACCCAGTGTGCTTCATCGTCTACGATGATCATTTGCATGATGTTTGTCTCCCTTGGTGGTTGGTATATAAGGCCAATAATTAAAATCAAAGGATACGTGAATTGAACAAAGTCGCTACGGATTTGAAGGGTTCTTTCGATCGCTGTTCAAGCCCCATTTTCTGAATTAGAAGATTATAAGGTTAAAATGGTGCTTGAAAGGCGAACACTTCGTTTCTACAGAATCCCTTCAATCCTTCGCTTGGTTCACATGTACTCTAACCATTTATTTTAAACAAGGCCTTTATATAAAGGTGGAATTGTAATAAAGGCGAAGCCTATGCCCCTATCCAGCATTCTTTTAAGAAAGGCTGGATAGGCTAGCACTTCCGAGCACTCCGTTTCTTCAGGTTTTTTCTGTCCTCTGCGTTATCGTGTACGTGATCTTGTTCAAAATTAATTCGTCAATTTATGGTTTGTATAACTTTAACTCTTACAAGTATCTCCACGCTCCGTATCCTCTTTCGGGATCTCCCAGATCATTTCGGTTCGGAATCCGCCGAGTGGGGATGGGCCGAATAGAAGGTAGGATTGATTGCCGAATAGGTGCATGATTCGCTGATTCGTGTTCCACAGGCCACAGCCCATTTCCTCCTGCAGCGGCTGCTGCATTTTCAGATTCAACGCCTCCAACTGATCCGGGCTTAAGCCGGGTCCATCGTCATCGATGTAAATTTTGCAGAACCCGTTCGAGCTCTCGCCAGTAATTCGAATTTCACCGGATGAATAAGACTTCGCTACACCGTGAATGACGGAATTCTCCACAATCGGTTGCAGCATTAATCGTGGTACGGATTGGGCAAGCATATCCTCAGGGATGTCGATGTGATATTCAATTCTGCCATTACGCAGCTTCTGGATATCCAAATAGTTGACCAGCAGATTGATTTCTTCTTTTAGAGAAGATGTCTCCCGCTCCACTCGTGTCGTATAACGATAGTAGGCACTGAGGTTATGCGCCATAGAGACGACGGCTTGCTCGTCCTTCATCTGGGCCATGTTGATGATATAGCCAAGACAGTTATATAGAAAATGAGGATTGATCTGCGCCTGTAGCTGTTTCAGCGTAGCTTCCTTAGCCCTGATTTTTTCCTGGAACACGTTCTCGATCAGGTCTTGAATCTGATGTGACATATCATTGAATCGATGGAACAAAAACGAGAATTCATTCTGATCCTTGCTATGCAAACGTACGGAATAATCTCCGCGCTGCACGCGGCGTAAGCCCTGGATCAGCTTTTTGATCGGATATTGAATGTTTCTATATAACAGAATCGAAGCGGAAATGCCCACCACAAATAGCAGAATCATAAAGAGATAGAACAAGTTCCGACTGAGTGAGATCGGCTGTAGAATCTGATAGAGGGGTACCACGTCGACCAAATGCCAATCCAGATAGGAGGATTTCACCGAGCTAACCAGATACTTTTTCCCGTTCAGCTTGACGACATCCTGTGTGGTATCCTCGGTCGAGTGTTCATCCAGATAACGAATGAGTTCTTCGGATAGCTGCTTGTCTGCACTGCGGTTCAGAATGGGTGAATTTCCTTTGTGATAAAAGAAGGGATCACCTTGCCCACCTTCCTTATACGTATCCAGCATGTTCTGAATGTTCTCATAACTGAAGCTGGCTTCAATCACCAGATTGCTTCCCGTCAACATACCCGGCTGGGCCAAGGAATCCGTAAAGAACCAGTAAAAGGATTTCATATCCTCTTTGGACTCAGCACCATCACCGTATGTCCATTGTCCGCTCATATTTCTTTTCAGGTAATCCTCATCATACCCGGTTGTTCTATTATAGTTGGCAATGACATCTTGATTCTGCTGTGAATGCACAGCGTATCGGGTAGGCCATATATCGGTAACACCTGATTGAAGCATCAGTTTTTCTTGAATAACATATCGGGTCTGCATCTTGTCATATCGATCATTCCATATGTTCAAGCCATTAAATGCTCTGACATTGGGATCTCTTGAGAGAATAAGACTGAAATCCATCATCTGATTGATTCGGGAATCGATCTGACTGGATAAAAACGTGAGCTGCTTCGTATTAGAGACCTGTAGCTCTTTGCTTACAACATCATAAGTGACGTTGTTCGAGTAGGTATACATGATAATAATGGGGATGAACAGGACCACAATTAAACAGTTTATTTTGGCAAACAGACTAAACCGGGATCTGGACATTCTTCCAAATGATATAAAGCGCTTCCATGTATTCATAAAAAGTCTCCTTCAAATTCGTGTGTAAACAACCTCTTCAGATGATGTTCCTAACAAAACACTATCAAGCCTAACAATGTTATATAGTCAGACCTGAGAAATGCCTGATACTATTTATAGCAGAGATCCCCATTACACACAAAAACTTTTTTTTGGGAACAGGAGCGCGCTATGGAGGCTAATATGGAAGCTAACCGGGTACCTCAGGCGGACATTGGGAGCAAGCCGAACGGAAAAACAAAAAAACGCTACAAACAACCATGGATTCTGCACTTGATGGTGTTGCCGGCGGCCATTATGGTCTTTATTTTTTCATACATTCCGATGTCCGGGATTTTGATGGCATTTCAAGACTATAAACCTGCACTGGGTTTTTTCGATTCCGAATGGGTCGGACTGAAGCACTTCAGATACATGTGGGAAAATGATTATTTCCTGCAAATTACGTGGAATACGCTGTTTTTTGCCTGTTCCAAGATCATTATGAACCTAATTATTCCGTTTGTCTTCGCCTTATTACTTAATGAGGTACGGAAGATGGCGCTGAAGAGAACGATTCAAACGCTCGTATATTTGCCGCACTTTTTGTCTTGGGTTACACTGTCAGGCATTCTGATCGACATTTTGGCCCAGACGGGTATTGTCAATCAGTTCCTGGTCTCCGTATTCGGCATTAAGCCAATCTTCTTCCTGGGGGATGGCAGCTGGTTCCGGTTTACGATTATTGCGAGTGATGTCTGGAAAGAGTTTGGATTCAACACGATCATCTTCCTCGCGGCATTGTCTGGCATTAACCCGTCACTGTATGAAGCAGCTGAAGTGGATGGGGCGGGACGCTGGAAGCAAACGATGTATATTACCATCCCGGCACTTATTCCGATTGGGATCGTAATCGCAACCTTGGCACTTGGTAATGTACTTAACGCCAACTTTGACCAGATCTTTAACTTATATAGTCCATTGATTTACCAGCAAGGAGATATTATTGATACGTTTGTGTATAGAGAAGGTCTGCTAAGTGGGCAGTTCAGTTTCGCTACCGCCGTGAATCTGTTCAAATCGGTCATTAGTTTGATCCTGATTGTGATCTCCTACCGACTGGCTTACCGATTCGCTGGATACCGAATTTTCTAGAAAGGATGACGAACTCATGTATCATAAAACGATGCCTTACCGCATATTCAGCATAATCAACAATGTGTTACTGACCATCCTTTCGCTGCTCTGCTTGCTGCCATTGTATCACTTACTCATGGTATCACTGAGCGCATCTGCTCCTGCCAATGCTGGACTGGTGACGTTCTGGCCGATTGGTTTTACACTGGAGGCGTATGCTAAGACGTTCGCCAATAGCAATTTCCTCTCCTCCCTGTGGGTGTCTGTGGAGCGGACGGTACTGGGAACAGGGCTTGCGTTAATCGTCAATACGATTGCAGCCTATGCGCTTTCCAAAGAGACGCGGGTGTTCCGTGCACGTAACATCTATCTGTGGTATTTTGTAATCACGATGCTGTTCAGCGGTGGTCTCATTCCGGGGTATATCCTCATTCTGAAGCTGGGACTGATGAATACATTGCTGGCCTTGATCCTGCCGGGATTGGTCGCGGTGTTCAACATTATCCTGCTGCTGAATTTCTTCCGTACCGTTCCCAAGGATCTGGAGGAAGCTGCATTTATTGATGGCGCAGGTCACTTGCAGACGTTTATCAAAATCTATCTGCCCGTCTCTGTACCTGTCATTGCAACGGTTTCCCTCTTCATGATGGTCGGACATTGGAACTCGTACTTTGACGGGATCATCTACATCCGTGATGCAGAAAAGCTGCCACTGGCGACATTCATGCAGACGATCATCGTGCAGGCCGACATGTCGAAGCTTGATCCGGAAGCGGTAGCGAACCTGTCTCAACGGACAATTCGGGCTTCGCAAATCTTTATCAGTGCGCTGCCGATCCTGCTTGTGTATCCGTTCCTGCAACGTTATTTCGTGACTGGGATCGTGGTTGGGGCTGTGAAGGAGTAGTTGAATGTAGGGGTTAGAATAGGGTTGTGAAAAAGGAGCTACTGAACTGGGGAAGGCCAGGGAGGTGGCTTCTTTTTTGTGTGGAAAAAGACGTTGCACGTATGTAGTGTATTACCTTTATTTGAATAAAATGGTACGATGAAAGCTGATTGAAGGTGATCCCTATTATTCATACCGAAGGGTGTGTACAAAGTGAAGAAGATGATGATCGTTACCTTGGTTTTGTCGTTATTAAGCGCTTCTCTTGCTTTTGCAGCGGCAAGCGCACCACAGAAGATAAGTATAGTTTTGAATGGAAAAGAACTAAAGACCAGAGCAGGGACAGAAGTCAAGATAATTGACAATCACGCTTATATCCCGGCCAGTGTTCTTCGTGATGCAAGATTTGCGGTAGAGTATAAGAACTCCAAGCTTAATTTAGTGAATAGCTATTCTCATTACACCAAAAATTTAATAGAAATGCATCTTTCCAACCATGAATTTACAAGCCAATTCAACAAGATCGAGCAAGAAGTGATTGATATTCTTAGTAAAGTGATATTAGAAGAGCAAGTTGACATCTCCAGATTACAACAGTTAATAAAGGAAGCCGAATCCAATGTCGTGATCCGTCCAGAGGTATTTACTCCAGTACAAGATTATAGTTCCTCTGATTTATCTGATGCGTTTTATAGTTTGGAGGCATATAAAAAAGCAAGTATTGAGCTGATAGCCTATGTTCATACCGGGGACAAGGAAAGATTAAAGTCTTTCCACGAAGAGAGAAAAAAGGCGCTTGAGTATTACGATTCTTACACATATATGTATGATCGTATTTTTAAATTGAGCTATATTAGTGCAACAAAATAGGAAAAAGAATATCTCTCAAATCGCTTGATCAACGTTAAATTTATGCATTTTGGGTGAAAGGAGAAATGTCAATGATTCAAAACCATAACTCATGGTCTGTTTGTATATCCAGTGATTTTGAATTGAACTTTTTGATCTATGCAGCGAGTACGTATGGCCTTCTTAAAGAGGACATCAATGAGAATAATCTATGGCCATCCCGGCAAAGGGTAGAATCAGATCAACTTCATCAAAAACTTGAAATACAATGGAAATGGTTCTGGGATCGCAGCATTCAACAGAAGGCGCATAAAAATAATAATCATGTATCATCTGTGCTAGGACGGCCCGACTTTGAGTTAGTTGAACAACATGAATTAAGGGAGGTATTGGTTCATTTATGGCCATCCTTTAGGCAGTGGTGGTACATGCCAGCGGGCGGGCAAGCTGCAATGAATTACTGGGAAGGGAAACCTGACCTTATACGTTATGTTCAAGAATTTGAAGATGAAGTGGATAGAAAAATTAAGCCATTTCACTTAAATATGGATTTAATCTATAACGGCCCGAGTGAGCCGATTGAAGTAAATGAAGAATATATTATTATGCCAATCAGAACTGAATACTTAATGAAGAAGGATTGGTGGATCAGTAGATTTAAAGAACGATATTAAGAACGTAAACATAACTCTGGAGTTGATGGATTACGTACTTACAACCTATCTGAGTAACCATAGCATCAACCGATATCACCATGCTGGTGAAGTTTCTTCTTTCGACAGTAAAATAATGAATGACACAAATGTAGGGTCGCTCTTCGGAGCGACCTTTTTGCGTGTTAAAGCCCAGTGTTCTATTATCCTAAACGAGAGAGTTAGCGTTATGGTTAGAGTGATTTATTTTCCACAAAGAAGGCTTCAATTCACAGAACTTAAAACAGATTGAGACTTCATATTAGGGTCGTAATATCGTTATAGAGTCGGATTATCATTGGCATAATTCAACCCTAACTGATACGCCTGTTTCAGAAGTGCCTCATAATGCTCAGGCTGCGCATCCAACGTTTCATATAAAAATTCAACGCTCGACTGGGGCACGCCGCAGTAATTGGCAATACCCACATTGAGCAGATTCGTGATCGATTCATCATAGTTTCGCTTCTGCATCTGTTCTTCCGTCACGCCCGCAAGAGCAATCCATAACATCTGCTGATGATGAAGCTTGTTCGAGCCGTAGGCAAACCCGTTGTTCATGACACGATCCACATACCCTTTCAGCATGGCTGGCAGATGCCACCACCAGAGAGGAAACACAAAAGCGACAGCATCGTGCTTCTTCAATCGCTCTATCTCCGCTTCTATCTCAGGGGAGAATACCTGATGTTCCTTGGTAAAGTCAGGTTCATCTATGCCTTGAAGGACAGGGTCGAAACCAATTTCATGCAAATCTAATATCTCATAACCATGACCCGCTTCGGCAAGGCCCTGCACGAAACGATCGGTAACCTGAAAGGTCAGGGAATCTTTTCTCGAATGCGACACAACGACTAATACATTCATCTTATCTTTCACTACCTTTCTACATTGCTGTCTTGTAGCCATGAATCGCTGGCTGATGCTATTATAAACAGGTATGAAAACATCTGGAAGTACGCACTTTGATGTACTATAGGAAGAATGAAGTGCCATAGGAACATCAAAGTACCCTGAATCACAACCTCGAAATGGAGTTCAAATAACGAAACGAAGAGAAGTAAGAGGGTTATGATTTTACCTCGGCCCAGCTTGATGAAGGAGGGATAAAAGATGACGGAACATGGAAAAACGAGCACTCCAAAGAAATATAAAGTCGGCGTGGAGGCGGCCTTGGAAGTGATGGGCGGAAAGTGGAAGCCGTTGATTATTTATCATTTGATGACAGGGCGAAAACGTACATCGGAGCTGCGTCGGTTGATACCGGACATCACGCAGAAAGTGCTGACAACGCAGCTCAGAGGTTTGGAAAAGGACGAGATCGTGCAGCGAAAGGTGTATTCGGAGGTTCCACCAAAAGTGGAATATGAGTTAACGAGTTACGGTTGGGGACTCAAACCCGCTTTGGACTTTTTGTGCTATTGGGGAGAGGAGCACCTTGAAAAGGTTCACGGGGATAAGTCCAAGGTGTTGGAGGAGTTTGACTCTCCAGAGTGTTGAAGAGGTGAACCTGGTCCAGTTCAGTGATGGATGATAACGCTAATCCATATGTTGGTGATCTGTCAAACAAATTAGTCGAATAGAGAGGGATGGTAGGTAAACGTAGACAACTTTAATAAGGGATTTCCCATAGATATGTAGACGAGAGCCAGTCTGTCCGACTAAATCTTGAACATAGCAAGTACCAATGGAGAGAAAGAATAGGAGGAATATCTTATCACATATTCGACGACTTACCCAAGAGCTGTACTGAACTTAATATGCATGCTGGCCATTGAGGTTATTCTTCTCAGTAATGTTATATTCGACGAAAATGGCATTCTGAAGTATTTCGGTATCGTTATATTGACTTTTATTCTGGGTTATATCATTTTGCTGATCCGGCGTTTGTTTTTTACCAAACCGAGCATTACGCTGGAAAGCGATCATGTGATCTCTACAAAACATCGGAAATACGATGCATCCCAGATTGAGTGTATTTATGTGAATTACAAACGAATTGGTATCAAACTCTATGGAAAACGTTTAGTGCCGATGGATTTATGTTTTTATTTCCAAAGAAATCAGGAGACCGAAGGATTAGAGGAGTTATATGCATGGGCAGCACGGAATCATAAAGATATGAAGCACAAGTTCTTTCAAACCTTGACGTAGACTCGTACGTTTATTTCATTGAGACCGTCATGTCATGAGGATAATGAGGCGTAATGCTGTTTTGCCAAAATAAAATCTGAAAGTTCCGGAGGGCTTTGGGGTCTCGTCTCCAGCAGAAGAAGAATGTGCTCAGTGGATTATGGAGCAGATGGCCGATAACCCGGACGGGGAATTCCCAGAGGGGGAGGAGCCTGATGAAGGAGATCGATCTGAAGTTGTCGAGGTTTTAGGCTTTACGAGGTCTGTCATCGCTAACAACATTATTGAATATGATATGGTCAAAAATCATCCTAAACAGTTAACAGCTTATTTTAAACGCACACGAATTCCAGGTGCAGCTAAATTTTCGTCACAAAATAAAAGGTATATGCTTCAATAGCAAATTGAATATTTCCGTTTACTTACATCTGCAAGCGGTGAATTTAATGTCTAATCCAGAACATCAGCAGGAGGGATGCCCATGAAGTATCTAACGAAAGAATGGTATGAAACCTGCCAGCGGACCGGTCTTCATTTTAGCATGAGAGTACATAGCGAAGCTTACGAATTGAACGAGGCTCTTTTTCAACGGCTGTATAAAAGAAAGGAAAAAGCGCATGTGAAGCAGGAGAGAGAGCTATATAACTTGGACCCACGTTTCATGCTGGAGCATGATGGTCAGGTGCTCACTCGTGTAGACAAAGCTTTTAGTGGGGGAGCGGTGAAGGAAGAGGATCAGATGGTTTACCACATGCCGCTGGAAGAGCGAACGCATATCGAAAATCTCATTGCCGAATATGATGCCCGTCCTCCTTTTGATGAGAAAAAGTGCAAAGAAAAGTACAAAGAAGCGATGGGGTGGAATTTCGAGCATAAGGCAGAGCGTTTACCCCAAAACATCGTTGAGCAAATTGCGGATATCCGTTTGTTTACGCTTGGGTATTGCACAAGAGAAATATTGCTTCAGTTAAAGAAACAGAGTGCGGAAAATAGGAGAGAGATGGTACGTGTATCGAAAGAATACAGGGAAGCTATTGTGGCACAGGATATTCCAGGTGAAATACATAGCCAGGTTCAATTTCATGATTGTACAGTGACGGAACTGCTGACAGGAGATGAAGTTGTCATTCGTTTTGACACTCGTGGGGGCTTCACCAAAATAAATAAACTTACGCTGGTTACACCCGAGATCATCAAGCAAGAGGAGGAGATTGCAGGCAGTTACTGGCTGTATCAAGAGCTGTATCGAATTGATCAGGGGTATGAGTTGCACGTTCTTTTTGGAGGGGAACATATGCCTGAACTGATTGTTCGCTGTGAAGATATTCTTGCAGAGGAAGAGTGAGACAGAGGCGGCGGTAGAGAAACTGAGCTTCTCGCAACAATAGCGTTACACAAGGTGATTTTATGGTAAAAAGAAATCAGAAAAAAAGAGATAATACCACTGGTCATAGCCCCGTCAAGTAGACAATAAAAAAAGAGAAATTCTATTAAGCGGCGACTTTTTCCCTGAATTCAATCGGGGAGAGGTCGCCGAGTTTGTTTTGGAAACGTTCCTTGTTGTAAAACAAAATATACTCTGTAATTCGGTTCCTTGCTTGCTCCAGATTCTGAGGCTTCTCCAAATACAACTTCTCTGTCTTTAAGTGGGAGAAGAACGACTCAATACATGCATTGTCATAGCAGTTCCCACGCCGAGAATGGCTTCCTGTTAGCTTCTTCTCTTCAAGCAACTTGGCATAGCTCTGTGTTGTATACTGGAACCCCTGGTCGGAATGGAGCAAGGTAGGTCCACATTTTAGTTTCTTCACCGTGTCCATAACGAGTTTTAAGTCATTTCGCTCGGAGAGTTCCCAAGCTACAATCTCGTTGTTGTATAGATCCATCACAACCGAGAGATAAGCAAAATCATGCCCAATCCGGACATACGTAATATCCGTCACGAGCTTCTGCAGAGGAGCTGCCGCCGAGAATTCTCTATTTAAGACATTACGGAAAAGAACGGACGGTTTCCGACCAGCAAATGGACGTTTCTTGCGAATCACGGAACGAATCTGGAGTTCTCTCATTAAGCGGCGTACCTTTTTGTGATTCACCACGAGGCCTTCCTTTCCTAACGCGGTTCGCATACGTTTGTAGCCAAAATAAGGACGAAGCCGGTGAATGCCTAAAATATGTGCTTTTAGATCCGCATCCCGATCTGCTCGTTTCTCTCTGAGGACGATATTCTTCTTCCATTTGTAGTAACCTGCACGAGAAATTTCAGCAATTTTACACAACCAAACCACAGGTGCCCACTTGCTTATTTCTCGAACGGACTGGCACCGGGTTTCGAAATCCAGCTTCCCTCTCCGTGCAAATTCGGATTGAGCTTTTTTAGATATTCTACCTGCGCTTTCAGATAAGCATTTTCTTCTTCTGCAGTGCTAAAATGCTTCTTCGTCCAACGTCCTCGATAATCCTCAAAACTCTCTCCATTATGGCTTTTCCGTACCCAAGTAATAATCTGGCTCTCACTCTTAATACCAAACTTCTCCATGATCCGACTGTATGTCCAACCTTCTTCCAATCGCAGACGAACAGCCTCTTTCTTCGTTTCTTCACTATATTGATTAAAGGTTTGGCCTTTTTTAGCTGGCATAGCAAAAATCCCCTCCGGTTTTCAGTGTTGAGTTCATTTTAACATGACCTCTTTTTTCACTGTCTACCTTGAGGGGATAATACCACCACTGATTAAACAGGTATCATCTCTTTTTAATATAAAACGTAATGTCGATACTGGATAAGTCATCTTAATCCCAATTCCATATCTCTACTCGATTCAAATGGAAATGTTGGAATTCCGGGACCTTTGTAAGTTTCTCTAACTCTCGTACGGGACCTGTAACCACCGCGCCATATACTTGAACGCCATTCTTTTTTAAATAAGCAAGACGTTGTTTATCCAGATCAGCACCACTGTATTCAAGATGGTTTGACATCCATTCTAGATCAGACATCATCGCTTGAACTTGTTCCTGCATCTGCCCTGAATCTTCTGGAACGAAATAGTTATACCATTTTGCCCCATCCTCTTTAAATTCAGAAAGAGGTTTAAGACTCAAATGAGGAATATTATAGTTAAACATACCTGACCGAGAGTAGGAGATATCTAGATCTTTTAATTCGCCTGAATAGATCGGTATGGCGGTTACTGCAACATCATAATCTGTAAGAAGCTGCATCAGTTGATCGGGAGACGCTAGATTTTTCAAGGATAATGACATCTCTGCGACATGTCCGTCATCAATTTTACGAAGCCGATTCAAGCTACTGCTTTCATCAGAGGCATCTTTATCTTTAGTAGGTATACCATCTACTAGGGAGTAAGGGAGATAGAAAGGGCCTGGGTTATTGCCATTCATATACGCTCCTGTATTAGTAATCGTATAGGTGAATTTACCGGTTATACTGAGTTCAGCTTGAATTTCACCTGTGATTACTTCCCATGAGCCCACATGTCGATATATTTTCAGATTAGCTTTCTGGGTTAGGAGTGGGGTTACTTCAAAGAGTTCATAATTCGTCTTCTCTACCCGAAGTCCGTCACCATGCATCTCAACCACAGATACAATCGAACGAATGAAGTCATTACGCACCTTTGACTGATCAAAATAGATATGGAGTGACGATACATAGATGTGATATACCATAAATACTAGAAAAAGAGCTCCTCCTGCATTTAGGAAAAACTTCCATCTCGTTTTCCAAACCATTCGTTTAAACTGCTTATGACCCCATTCAGGACGCTGATACTCAAAATCCTCTTCCTGAAATACATGTTCCTCATCATGTGGTGTTTTAGACATTCTCAAACGTCTCCTTTCATTTGAAGCATCTCTGCTTTGAATCGTTCTCTGGCGCGAAAAAGAGTGACCTTAACCTTGTTCAAGTTCATATCCAGAATCTCGCAAAGTTCTTTATAAGATAACTCGTTCATTTCTCGTAGCACCAAAATGGTCCTATACTGTTCGGGAAGTTTCTTCATCACTTGTTGAATACGAAGGGTACGTTCACGAGCTGTGAGCACTTCCTCAGGGGAACGATATGTATTTTCTGTCGCTTGTTGCTCCATCTCTCGATTCATTTGAATTTCTCCACGATATTTACGATACCAATCAATAAATAAATGCCGAGCTACTTTGTATAGCCAGGCTCTGGCGTAATTTGCATGCTCGGCTTTCATGGATACCATGGCTCTGTAAAAGGTTTCTTGAACTAACTCCTCAGCTGTCTCCTGAGATCCACACATACGGTATAGATAGAGATGCAGGGAGGATTGGTACTGCTTGAATAGTTCGGCATATAAATCACTCCTCATTTCAAGTTTCCTCCTCCTTCTCTTTAGACAACGGGCCAAGTCAAATAATGTTACAGTAAAATTGAAAAATTTTAGGAGGTTTCTTTAGGAAACTATAATAAGAAAAGGAGTAACCATAAGTAAGAGAACAAAAAACATATCATTAATGAGAAAGTTTAGAAAAAAACTTTTAAATTGGGCTCGAAAAACATAGTGTAGCTTAACAATGTAAAATTCTCTTGGAAAGGAACAGACCATGACCAAATCAAATTTGGATGTACAAGCTGTTTTTATGGATAGAGATGGAACAATCGGTGGGACAGGTCACTTTATCCATCCTAGAGATTTTGAATTATATCCGAATGCGAAGGAAGCACTCATGCTTTTAAAAACATGTCCACATGAACAAGAATGCAGCTGCAGAAAGCCGAAACCTGGTATGTTGTTACATGCTTCAGAGCAACACGATCTGGATTTATCAAAATGCGTAGTTATTGGTGACGTGGGGGATACCGACATGCTTGCTGCCCATGCAGTAGGAGCGACAAAGATCATGGTGAAGACAGGTTGGGGAGAATCCTCATTAACAAAATTTAGAGATAGATGGTCAGAGACAGAACCTGATTATGTCGCAGAACATATTTTAGATGCAGTGCAATGGATCATTAGAGGACCGGAGTGAGGTAAGCCGAATGGCATCGAACTTTAATAATAAGGTGATAGGAGGGTATTCAATTATGGGCATGTCTGACTATTATAAAAACCTTAGGGAAAAGATCGGAAACGAGCTGATTTTTATGCCAGGTGTGGCTGGGGTTATCCGAAATGAACAAGGAGAGATCTTGTTCGGTCGTAAACATAATGAAACCAACTGGGGCTTAATTGCTGGGGCAATCGAGCTCGGTGAGACACTTGCTCAAGCGATGATAAGAGAAGCATGGGAAGAGACAGGACTTATCATAGACCCGGAGAAAGTGATAGGGATCTATGGTGGTGAAGAGCAGCGGTTTACATACAGTAATGGTCACCAAGTTGAATATTTAACGATCGTATTTGAATGCAGTATCAAGTCTGGACAACTGGCATCCGATAATGAAGAGATAAAGGATCTGCAATTTTTCCCCGAGAATGAGCTTCCACCTATTGCAAACAAGTATCCAGATTATATTTTCAGTTCTAATCAAGAAGAAAGGACGCATTTTATTAAATAATTCTATGAATCTATATGGGAAGAAACCAAATGGTATTGATATTGAGTGGACGACCAGCACATTTGGTTATTTATCCATTCCGGTGTTTGTCTTGGGGATTGTATTTTATTTCTTTCCTGATATTTTATATAAATGCTTTGTTCTGATGAGATATAGGGGAACCAAACCAAATGGGGAATTTGAGGACAACCCGCCAAACAGAGATATTCCAAAATTGATAGAAGTGATATTAAAAGCATTAGGCTGCATCATGGTGATACTAGGAATCATTTGGTTTTGGTTTTCGGAAGAGTTTTATCATTTTTGGTTTGTTTAGCAATAGTACGCATCTTATAAGCAGGAGTGAAATGAATGAAAGCATGGTTGTTAGATTACTATCCACCGAATAATACGATTGAATTTAGCGATTCGGAGGAATTGGATCAAGTTTATGAGGCTTTAGGCAGTGATAAGCCGATTATTCAGGAATGGTCTGCACCTATCGTAGAATTTAATAATGTGGGCAAACCAGCCGATATTTTAAACAGATACACGGGAGCGCTTGTCATTAGTAGGAAAGTGAAAGAACTATTGGAACAGAACCACATTGAACATATCGAGTTTTTGCCACTCTCAACGGCTACTGAAGAGGAATACTATATTTTACACGTGCTGAGTGTTATCGATTGCATAGACCCGGAAAACTCTAAAGTAAGGACTTATTATGACGACGTTCCTCAATTCGATGAGTATTCACTCGTTTTAGATCAAAAAGCTTTACAAGGACAACACATATTCAGAATTAAACTACCAAGCGAGGATAGGGAGTTATCTTACATATATGTTTCAGATTTTTTGCAAGAAATATTAAGTCAATCCATCGTGGGTTATCAATTGGTGGAGATCTGGGATTCGGAGTTTTCCTGGAAAGCCAAAGAAGAAAAGCATGAGCAGATGAGTAAGGAAATTGATAGCTCCCTGCTAGAAGTGTTTGATTTTGATAAAGCTAAGAAGTTCGCTCGTAAAAATAAAGGCCATGTGGTGTACTCCGGTAAGTGGGCGATCAAGGCAGATAAGGAAAAGCGAATTTGGTTAGGGAACCTTCAATTGGATGGGAGCTACTCATGGATCAACCCCATCTTTTATCCTCCCATCTTGTTGGAACTTCAGTGGGGAATTCCAAAAAGAAGTAAAACGATGTTTAGCCGTTTGAAAGAAAGTGTTGGCTTTAAATAACAAAATATTTAGCTAAGAATTACCTGGAAGGAGGAGGGCTCATGAGAAGCTCCAGGTTTACACCGTATTTAAGTTTCATTGGTTTAGGATTAATTATTATGACATTGGCCATAAATCTTATTTTTCATTATGGAAGGGGATTGGATGAAGGTTCCCTTATGCTTTTGTCGGTTGCCAATGCCGTGTCATTGTTTTTCACTTTAGTATGGGGATTGTTTGGGATTATTGAGTTGTATTTATTATTGATATCGAACAAGAAACTTAAATCCAGATTGGACACTGGGAGGATCAGTAAAGAAGAGTATATGAAATTAGCGAAAAATCATAAATTCAGTTTCGTTGTAAATATAAGTTATCTAGTTATGCTTTTAATTCAACTTGGATATGTCATTATGAATTGGGACGAAGTTAATATATAGGAGGAATTATAATTGAAAGTATTGTCAATTATCGGTATCGTGTTATTCACATTAACGTTTTTATTGATATTCGGGCTAGGGCCAGAAGATCCCGATAGCGCAGCAATCTTGGGACTTTTAAGCATGCTGTACGCTATACCCTTCTCAATTATTGCTTTGGTAGTATCTTCTCGGAGGAAAAAACAACCTGTAAATGTCCATGAACAACTTCTGCAGCTAGGTGAGTTAAAAGAAAAAAATATCATTTCCGAATATGAATTTGATCAAAAGAAAGAGAAGTTGCTTTCCAAGATCAAGTAGTTCAGAGACAACTACATACAAAATAATGGAGGCCCACCTAAGATATAGTTATCCGGGTAGGCCCCCATTATTAATTATATCTTCGTTAATTAAATTATTCTAAATCAACCTTACTCGTTCGTAATATTTAATGTCTCATCTGTAATGGTCATACCGTCACTCCCCAATGCTTGAACAATCACGTGTTGATGCAAAGACTTACCCGCAATATCCCACGTTATCTTCCAACCATCGTTCCCATTGGTATCATATCCGATCAGTTCTCTTTCTCCCCAAGTCTCTGTTCCTGTTGGAACGGCCCAGAAAAGAAGTGTTTCCGCGTTGGTCGCCTCTACTGTGACATTTAACTCTGTGCTATCTGTAGGAATTACAATCCAACCTTCTTTTTCGGGATAGTTAGTCTCAACATTCGTAATTATGGGTATAGCTTCTTTTCTTAGGATAACTTCAGTGTCATGGTTTTCAGTAACACAGGCTGTGAGAAGTAGGATGAGCAGAAGAATCGGGAAAAATGCTTTATTTGTCATGATTATTACCTCTTTCTATATAGTGGTATTCACAAATCCTCCAGAGTAATTCCCTCGCACTTGGTTTGACAATACGTTATATGCATGTAAACATAACAGTTAATCAATTACAGTTTAATATAAGTAAGGAGTTGTGAATCAGGATGGAACTCTTTGGAGCTTTTATAGCGTTGATCCTATGTTTTATTGTGTTTCTTATCGTTGCTGCAGTTATACGCTATGCTATAGATTCATCAAAAACATCGAAAAGACTTGAGGATCTAATAAAAGAAGTACACTATTTGAGAACTGAAATTAAAAAACAAAATAACAATAAACAAGGTGATAATAAATATATTATTGACGAGAAAGTATAGTATAGGTGCCTATTCAAGAAGCAATACCTTGCATCATGCAGGTCGTTTTATGGAAGGAGGGTTAAGGTGCGAAGTGATTTTATTGAGCTCGTGGAAGAGAGTGATGAGAGGTACAAATGTTATGTTTTGAAAAATACAGTCCAAATATTTAAGCAATCCATAAAGGATGAAGATTTAAAGGATGTCCGAATCTATATATCGACGACTATTCAGCTAGATGCAATTGCTGATGTAATAGATTCATATCTTCATTGGTTTACGGAGTGTGAGGCCGTATTTCGAAATTACTATGAGAACGAACTTCACGAACAAGTACATAAGGATTGGTTTAATGAAATTGAAGTTTATCAAGTAGATATCACATTTAATAGTAAAGAGGACTACGGAGCAACGATAGCCTGCGGAGACAATGTGTTACAAGGTCACATTATGATTATTGATTTTGATCGAGAACATATCCAGGCTATCCACTTAAATGGATAAGCTAATTATATATACCATCTATGATGATGTTTTGTAGTCTATTGTTTTCTCTTAGCTCCAGGTAGTTAAGAAATAGGAGCAGCGTTATCAGTACAAGAATCACTGACATGAACTTTTGGAATTTCCCCATGGTAGATTTAACCTCCTCGTTATCTTAAGTAAATTACGGTGTAAAACCAGTTAATTCGATACTGCCATATGTATTACAGAACACCTGAATGGAATTAAAGTTACGTGCAAAATGAAAAACAGGACTATTCCTCGAACGGGAATAAGTCCTGTTTCTATTTACAACTATTAATCTCAATGATGATGATGCGCATGAGCATCCGGTTCGTCGCCTTTGACAGTGCATAATACCGAGGTGTCATGCAGATGATTCTCTGATTCGACCTGCAAGGTCACGTGCTTGATTTCTTTATGCTCCAACAGATGCTCAATCTTCTGCACAAGCACCTCGGATGCGTATACATCCATCGTTCCGTCCACCACAATATGAGCGGTCAGTGCATTCAGGTTGCTGGTGATGGACCAGACATGCACGTCGTGCACGCCTTTGACGCCATCGACTTGTTTGATGGTCTGAACAAGGTCATTTACATCGACATTCGCTGGCGTTCCCTCCATTAAGATATGCAGGGATGATTTGGTGACAAAGAAACCACTTCGCAATACCAGTGCCGCAACAATTACACTCGCCAGTGGATCAGCCCAACCCCAGCCGAAGAACATCATGAGCAGTGCCGCCGCAATAGCCCCAACCGATCCGAGCATATCACTAATGACATGGAGGTATGCTCCGCGCATATTCAAGTTTTTCTCCGTATCGCTACCGCGCATCATGATCCATGCCACCAGGATATTAATGAGCAAGCCGATGATACTGATGATCAACATACCGACTGTTGCGACTTCTGGTGGGTTGATGAAGCGACCAATTGCTTCGTAAAAGATGTAAAGTGAGATGGCGATTAAGGTGACCCCATTTAACGTGGCTGCCAAAATCTCAAAGCGTCTGTACCCGTACGTTTTGCCTGTATTCACCGCTTTTTCGCCAAAGGTGAACGCCAGCAAGGCGATCCCCAAAGCTATGGAATCAGACAACATATGACCTGCATCGGAGATGAGGGCCAAGCTGTTGGTGATGAATCCGCCAACGGCTTCAACAATCATATAAACGGTAATAATAATGAAGGAAAATAACAGTACTTTCTTGTTATTGGTACTACCATGATTGTGTCCATGGTCGTGGTTGTGATGATGTCCGGACATATGAGATCCTCTCCTTTGGAGCCGTGCTCCGTTATGTAATTGATTTCTTTTGTGACTACAAGTGATCTTCGGAAATGATAAAGTGATAATACATGAACATATGAGCAGTTATTCATATGTTATGGTTTTATTATAGGTGCGCCTAATAATAGTGTCAACCAGATTTAAGAAAATATAAACATGCCCGCAGGGCTCTCTTACTTGTTCGCTGGCGATTTACGTTGCTTTTGTGCTACCATCTGTGCAGGATCAATGTCGCGGAACCTATATCAATATCAACTTACAGAAAAGGGGCGGACAACAATATGAAGAATCTGCTTCTGGCGGACGACGACGCCAATATTAGAGCACTCCTCCGGCATGTCATGACCAAGGAAGGGTATCGGGTACATGAAGCACAGGATGGAGTGGAAGCAGTTAAGGTTATGCAAGCAACACCAATCGATCTGGCGATTCTGGATGTGATGATGCCAGGTATGGACGGACTGGAGTTATGTGACTTCATTCGGCAACATTATGACATTCCGATTATGCTGCTGACAGCACGGGATCAACTATCCGACAAGCGGGATGGGTACTTGAGAGGCACAGATGAATATGTGACGAAGCCATTTGAACCCGAGGAACTGGTCTACCGGGTTAAAGCATTATTTCGTCGGTACCATCGTACTTCCAGTGATATCATTCGTATGAATCGCATCGTGATTGACCGGAATAATGTCGAGGTCTCCGATGGGCAATCGATTCTCTTTTTGCCAATGAAGGAGTTCGAGCTACTCTCTCAACTTGCTCAGTTTCCGGGGCGATTATTCTCGCGTGATGAACTAATTCGGTTGGTCTGGGGAGCGGATTATGAAGGCGATGACCGCACCGTGGATGTACATATCAAGCGGCTGCGTGATCGTTTTGCCGATTATGGGGATGATTTTGTCATTCAGACGGTACGGGGGATTGGTTATAAGATTGAGGTGAAAGCGCATTGAGATCACTGTACTTTCGGGTGTTTATGATTACAATCGCGGTGATTCTGGTCAGCGCCATGCTGGGTTTTCTTTTATCCAATATTTATTATCATGCGAAGCTGAAGTCTTTCAATGATGAGAAGTTAGTTGGCATTGCGACGCAAATGAAGCAGTTTGTAGAGCAGGAACCAGCTACGGTAGAGCATTATCTGAACAATGCCGCAGCGCTCGGTTACGAAATTTATGTGACGGATGGAAAAGGGAATGACCAATTCTATGGCCGTGAATTCCGCCAGAAGGATCTGGACAAGCAGGCTGTAGATCAGGTGCTCAGTGGTGAGATATACCACGGCGTCGCCGAGTTTCCCAGCAAACCTTTCATTACCGGTTTCTTCGATAATCAATTGAGCAATACCGTTGGTGTTCATCTAGAGATGGGCAATGCAAGTTATGCGTTGTTTATGCGCCCGGATGTCATTTTGCAATTCGGTGAGCTGCGTATCTTTTTTGCGTTGATTGGAGCGTTTACGGTGGGCATTAGTATTCTACTCTTTATAATCAGTACCCGTTATCTGGTGAATCCGATTGAACGTCTGTCCGAGGCTACCAAGCGCATTGCTCAAGGAAACTATAATCTGAAATTGTCCACCACGCGGCGTGATGAGATTGGACAGCTGGCCCAGCATTTCATGACCATGAGTCGTGAATTGGAGCGGGTGGATCAGGCACGACAGCAGTTTGTATCCAACGTATCTCATGAGATTCAATCACCGCTGACCTCGATTCAGGGATTTGCCCAACTGGTAGCGGATCGGGATCTGCCTGAACAGGAACGGGAGCACTATGCTTCCATTATTGAAGAGGAGAGCCGCCATCTCTCGTTGCTCAGTAAACAATTGCTGCTGTTGTCCTCTCTGGAACAAGGTCATGAGGATTTGACCAAAGTGAGATTTTCACTACGAGATCAATTCCGCCAAGCGGTTCAGGTGCTGCAATGGCAGCTGGAAGGGAAGGAACTGCTGCTTCGAATTTCGGTACCCGAATCCATTCAACTCTATGGCAATGAAGTGCTGCTCATGCAAGTATGGATGAATCTGCTGGGTAATGCCGTGAATCATCTTCCACAGGGGAGAAGCATCGAGATTCGTGCAGAAGAGACCAATGCCCAGTGCGTAATCTATATTTGGGATACAGGGGATGGGATTGCGGCGGAGCATTTGCCGTTCCTGTTTGATCGTTTCTACCGAGTAGACCGTGCGAGAGAGCGATCTTCCGGCCGAACCGGGCTTGGGCTTGCCATTGTGCAGAAAATTATTCGCATCCATGACGGCACGATTGAGGTCTCCAGTTCGACCGAAGGAACGGTCTTTACCGTGACGCTCCCGCAGATGTAATCTGTTATTCATTTGCCGTTCATTTTCGCCTCCTATACTTGGGTTATCAAGAGGAGGTCAGAGAATATGTACTTGGCTATTAGAGAGATGAGGTTTGCCAAAGGGCGATATGCATTAATTGCTACAATTATGGTGCTTGTATCATTTTTGGTTTTGTTTGTCACAGGTCTGGCACAGGGGCTTGCGTATGATAACGCGGCATCCATCAAAAATATGGCAGCAACCCATTTTGTTCTGGAGCAGGATTCGAATCATCGGTTTACCCGCTCCCAGGTGAATCAGGACCAGCTGGAGCAGACACGCTCCGTTGTGGGGCAAGAGAACGCTGAACCGCTGGGTGTGAAAATGACAACGGTCAGTCCAGCTGGTGACACGAAGAAGATTGATGTAACGCTATTCATGGTGAACCCGGAAGGCTGGCTGGCTCCAACCGTAACCGAAGGCTCTACAATTACGGATCTGAAAGACGGGCAGGTTGTGGTGGATCAAAAGCTGTCTGAATCTGGCGTGAGGATTGGAACGGAACTGGTCGATCAAGCCTCGGGCACGAAGTGGACCGTGGGTGGATTTGTGGAAAATGAGTCCTTCAGTCACTCACCGGTTGTGTTTCTGAACGAGCAGGAATGGCTCGCTATTCAAGAAGGTTCTCGTACTTCGCAAGGAACAGCAAACTCTAATGCTCCGGTATACAATGCGATTGCCGTTAAAGATGCAGGTGAGAAGGTAGACAGCCTCAGTACTGCTTTGCCGAATACAGAAGTAATAACGAAGTCAGATGCGGTATCCGCTATTCCTGGGTACAAGGAAGAGCAGGGCTCACTGCTCATGATGATTGCCTTTTTATTTGTCATCTCGGCGTTTGTGCTTGCGGTATTCTTCTACGTCATCACGATTCAGAAAACGAGTCAATTTGGTATTTTGAAAGCCATTGGAACGCGAAATTCGTATCTGGCCGGCAGTGTTTCATTGCAAGTATTGCTTCTGTCCATCGGCAGTCTGGTGATCAGTGTGCTGTTGGTTCAGCTGTTTGAATCGATCTTGCCAGCTTCGATGCCGTTTCAATTAGGCTTGTCCACCCTGGCACTAACGTGTGTGTTATTCGTGGTGATGTCTATGGCGGGTTCGCTCTTCTCGGTGTGGAAGGTTACCAAAATTGATGCGCTTGATGCGATTGGGAGGACAGCAGCATGAGAAACCGACTGGTATTGCAGGGAATTACACAGTCTTTTGAAGATGGCGGGGTCAAACGGACGATATTGGATAAGTTGGATCTTAAGGTGGCCGAAGGAGAACTCGTCGCGGTCATGGGGCCTTCCGGCTCAGGCAAAAGTACATTTCTGTCCATCGCAGGTGCACTGCTTGAACCGACGGAGGGACAGGTTATGCTGGATGGCGCATCGATTATGGGCAAAAACAAACAGGACATATCCGATGTACGGCTCCAGCAGCTCGGGTTTATTTTTCAAAGTGCCAACCTCATTCCGTATCTGAAAGTGGAAGAACAACTGATGGTGGTCGCCAAGCTCGCCGGAACAGATAAAAACAAGGCAGAGAAGCGGGTCGATGAGCTGCTGGATACGGTAGGCTTATCGCATCGGCGTAAGGCATATGCCGAGAAGCTTTCCGGCGGAGAACGCCAGCGGGTTGCTATTGCCAGAGCATTGATGAATGATCCGGCCGTCCTGCTCGCAGACGAACCGACAGCCAGTCTGGATGCGGAACGCGGACTAGATATTGTGAGCATGATTGCACGGCTCGTGAAGGAGCAGGGCAAGAGTGCAGTCATGGTTACACATGATGAACGGATTTTGCCGCTATGTGATCGGGTTCTCTTTTTGGAAAACGGGAAATTGGTGCACCATTAGTGGTCAGAGTGAATAGTATAGACATTCTTTAGTTCAACTGAAATAACATGAGAAGGTCCATGGATTCCCGATGGGAAAAGTGGCCTTCTTTTTTCTTTTTTGATCTATAATGAGAGTTAGAACTTATAATGGAAGATTTATTTTACATAGAGAGGATCGGATAGAAAATGAAAACTTTGGACCGGGAACAGTTCCCGGCGCTCAGCACATCGATTCATTGGGGAATTGTTAAAGCGGAGTTTAGATTGAATGACATCGTGGATGAAACGCTGGTAAGCAATGTGAGTATCATCCCGTTTGTCGGGAAACAAGTGGTTGTTTTTCAGATCGATAACGGAAAATGGGAGCTGCCCGGAGGAACATTGGAAGTAGGAGAGAAGTATATGGATGGATTGGAACGTGAAGTGATGGAGGAGCTCGGAGCCAAGTTGGTCACGTATCGGGTGTTTGGACAATTTCATTGCATGTCGAGTGCACCTGAGTCGTATAGACCGCATATTCCACATCCTCATTTTGTAAGACTTATTGGCTATGGAGAGGTTGAACTCGTGGGCCAACCGCTGAATCCGGTGGATGGGGAACAGGTGATTGCTGTAGAGGTTGTGGAGATTGGTGAAGCGATTAAGAGATTCGAAGAACAGAATAGATATGACATTGCAGAAATGTACCGATTGGCCTATTTGCTTCGAGAAGAAGCAAACTTTGAGTAGTTGGAATGCTAGTTTATTCTAAATCCTTAAATCTTAAATCCTACAAACTTCGGAGGCTATGATGATTAGAGATGAAATTAATGAGCTGCTGGATGCTCTACCGGACCATGAGCTGAATGTGGTGTACTCGCGAATTGAGCTTGTGCATCGCAAATATATGTATAACAAAAATTTGGAGGACAAAGGGGTCCTTGTGACTGAATTGTGCGAGGAATCCGAAGAAATTATACAGAAATGGGATAACACATTTGCCAAGAACATCAGTGAAGAGGTAAAAGAGGCCATCTACTATAGCCAGTACAAGTGGCATATGTTCAGTTATGAGAAACAGGATTGCCTAACAGACAATGCAGCACGAGATGCTTTTAATGCCGAAAATAAAAACGAATTGTATGTCATGTATCAACATACACCATTCATACAGATATTTCAGAATGCGAATAACGTCATTGCAGAAGATTTTTATTCGGAACAGGACATTTATATTTTTGACCAAGAATTCACGTGGACGTATGTACATACCCATGAATCCATGTGCGGACCGTATTTTTATAAAGTTAAGTAACAAGGAGTAGTAAGGAGTAACAAGTTAGTGAGGAGTTTGGAGTCAGCTTTTTAAACAAACGAATATCTGCCGGAGGAACCTTCTGATGCGTAAGAGGTCGATTAAAATATTCAGACGCACCATGCTTAGTATTCTTTTAATCGTAATACTCGCTCTGATCTTTCCCACATGGACCCCTGGGATCAAGGGAGAGAATAGTATCAGCACGTTAGGACAGGTCGAGATCAATGGTGTTGGTCATGAGGTTATGATTCGCGGGGTAGATCGGAACAATCCTATCCTTCTTTTTGTACATGGTGGCCCTGGTTGCTCCGAGATTCCTTATGTAAGAAAGTATCAGCAGGAGCTTGAACAGCATTTTACCATTGTGCATTATGATCAACGTGGAAGTGGAAAGTCATATCATTTGTTGGAGGATTATTCCGATGTGACTTCAGATGTGCTTGTAGATGATTTACTGGCTTTAACGGATTACGTCACTGCCGAACTGGGGCAAAGAAAGGTTACGCTGGTCGGTCATTCATTTGGTACATACATAGGGACAAAAGCGGCGGCCAAAGCACCAGAAAAATTCATTGCTTATATAGGTATTGGGCAAATGGCTGATACTGTGCAGAGTGAGTTGGATAGTTTGGAATATACGATCGCACAAGCGAAACAAGCCAACAACACAGCGGATGCGGAAAGTCTGGAACGTCTTCGGGGTCCGATTGAGCGAGGCGAGCAGTACACACCAAGAAAGTTGGTTCGCAAATATGGCGGTGCGGCCAGACTTATTGATGACAACAGAGATTATATGCTCGGCTTCCTTCTGGGAACTGAATATAATGCGTTGGATGTGATTCGGTATTCCATGGGAGTGCAGGCTACACAGGAAATCCTCCTGAAGGAGGGGTCCAGCAACCATATGCCAGACATTGTAGATCAGCTGGAGATACCGACTTATTTTGTTATGGGAAAGTATGATTATATGACGTCTGTGGATGCGGCAAGGGATTATTTCGATGAGCTTGGAGCACCCGAAAAAGATTTTGTTGTATTTGAAGAGTCCGCTCATTACCCACAGTTTGAGGAGAAAGAACGATTTGCAGCGTGGTTGATAGGGGTATTAAACTTTTGAATAAGCGAGGGATCTTGATGGAGCAAATTAATACTAAACTCATAACTAGACTTGCATTACCGGAGGAAGCTTCCATTGTGTTGAACCTATGGCAGGAGTCTGCCCGGTGGCTGAACTCCAAAGAGATATTTCAATGGCGTCCTGAGTATTTCAATTTGGAACAAGTCATCGAATTCATGACGGAGGGATCTGACGTATATCTTGCTGAAATAAATCATGAAATCGTAGGGACGTATACCTTAACGTGGTCAGATCCCCTGATTTGGGAAGAGCTCGACAACACCAATTCCGGATACATACACCGATTTGCAGTGAATAGAGATTTTAAAGGGCAAAATATAGGCCTGCTCCTTCTAAAATCAGCAGAAGAGGACATTAGGCAAAAAGGTAAAACCTTGATCAGGCTGGATTGCATGGCAGATAACCTGAGACTTAATCAATACTATAAGGATTATGGATTCCAATACATTCGCAGAATGAAACAGGGGAACTGGAGTGCCAGTCTGTATGAAAAAGAATGATGGTGTCTCTATCGACTTCATTAAACCCGTAAGTGTATAAAAAGGGGGACTATTCATGCTTTTATCCTATCATCCAATGAAAATAGTTGATGCAGAAAAAATCGCTACCTGGAAGTACGAACATGAATATGCGATGTACAGTTTCTCTGAATCCAATGAAGATATTCAAGAATTGATGAATGGGGAGTACTTTTCAGTCCTGGATGAACTGGAGAGGGTAGTGGGATTTATTTGTTGTGGGGAATCAGCACGTGTACCGGGAGGAACCTCAATCGGACTGTATCAAGAAGAAGGATATCTGGATATAGGCCTTGGATTAGATCCAGATCTGACAGGACGAAAGATAGGGTCTGTGTTCCTTAAACAAAGTTTAGTATTCTTGCAAAACCATTTCAAAAGTTCTCAGTTTCGGCTGGTTGTTGCCACATTCAACGAGCGAGCAATTAAAGTGTATGAGCGGACAGGCTTAAAAGAGATAAGGAGTTTTATAGCAAAGTGCATGACGAGGACATGTTATTTATCAGTATGAAAATGGAAATGCCCATATACTCTTTTGAAGAAATAACGGAGCAGGATTTGACTGAAGTCAGAGAAATATATAACTACTATGTCTCCAACACGACCATCTCGTTTCATACTGAAGAATTAACCCTGGAAGAAATCAAAGCATCTGTCATGAACAAAAATCCGCGCTTTAAATCGTTTGTCATTAAAGAAGAGGACGAACTTAAAGGGTATGTGCTAATTACCCAATACAAGAGCAAACAAGCCTACGACTTCTCGGGAGAAGTAACCATTTATTTGAAACCGGATATTGTAGGGAAGGGTATTGGCGGAACGGCACTGCGATATATAGAGGATGTTGCGCGCGAGCAAGGGTTCTATACCTTGATTGCTACGGTATGCATGGAAAACACACGCAGCAAGTCCCTGTTCGAAAAGTATGGGTATGAGCAATGTGCGATGTTTAAAGGCGTGGGATATAAGTTTGATCGCAGATTGGATATTGGTAGTTTCCAAAAGGTGTTGTAACGTATGAATAATGTTCAATATAATCTAAAATTCGAAAAACTCGTTGCTGAATTAGAACTTGGTGAGTTGATCAGTAAGCCCAAGGCAATCTCGGGTGGGCTTTTACATCGCATGTATGCCATTGAAACTACACATGCCAAATATGCTGTGAAAGCACTGAACCCTCAAATTATGAGTAGACCTACAGCTATGCAGAATTATATCCAATCCGAAAAAATAGCAAACGTGGCAGCAAATTTTATCCATGCTCAACCTGCCAAAGTGATAAACGGTTCTTCAATGCAGATATTAGATCATCAATGTTATCTTATATTTGACTGGATCGATGGTAAAAGTCTGGAGCTTCATGAAGTAATCGAGACCCATTGTGAGCATATGGGCATGATTCTTGCGGATATTCATAAAACTGATTTTTCACAGCTTCATATTCCTGACCTTCAGTTGGATCATTCCAAAGAAACCGATTGGAATGATTATTTAAACAAAGGGCAGACAGAAAATTCGGATTGGACGATCTTATTAGCTGATAACATTCAAAAGCTCTATGAGTGGAGTGCTCAGGCGAAAAATGCATCAGTAATACTGGCTTCAAATACAGTTATTAGCCATAGAGATCTTGAACCTAAGAACGTGATGTGGCAGCAGGACACCCCCATCATTATTGATTGGGAATCAGCGGGTTATATCAATCCGATGCATGATCTGGTGGAAACAGCGATGTATTGGTCGGTAGATCATACCGGAATCGTAGAAAAAGAAAGGTTCTTGGCTTTTATAAATGGATATCGGTCTCGAGTGGGGAATTTAAACGCCAATTGGAGAAGGGTTCTCGAAAATGGTTTTTCCGGAAAATTGGATTGGCTCGAATACAGTCTGAAACGCTCTTTGTGGATTGAATGCACAGACAATGAAGAACAACAAATGGGAACATCACAAGTTACATGGACTATAGAGGCTTTAAAACAATACGAGGATATGATCTCAGATGTTGAGCACTGGTTGAGTAAATCCGAGATAATTGTTATCCGATACAGGAAGGGGTGACTAACATGGCAAACACTAAAGGAACACTAAGAACATGTGAACAAGGGCATTCCTATTACAAAAGTAGCGATTGTCCAACCTGTCCGGTATGTGAGAAGGAACGGAAACCGAAAGAAGGATTTCTTTCATTGCTGTCTGCACCCGCCAGACGAGCACTGGAGAATCAGGAAATTACGACGTTGCCGCTACTCTCGAAATACACAGAAAAAGAGATTTTGAAGCTGCACGGGATCGGGCCTTCTGCAATGCCAAAACTTCGACAAGCACTTGAAGAAGAGGGATTATCTTTTAATGTGTAACCCTCTTTTGTTGGTCAATGGCTTTAAATGGAGAAATTGGTATCGCATCACTTCCTTGCATTGTATAATAATACAGTTGTGTAAAAGTTTACACGAGAAAGAGTAGTCATCTCAGAATAACAAAACAGAATAGGAGGTGTTATTTAGTGGAACCACAATTTGAAGAACAGAAGGTTGATTATCGACCTTTGGGTATATCAGGACTTGGGGGATGGTTGATTCTCGTACATATAGGACTTTATCTCACCATCATTATGCTTGTTGTGCAATTATTTCAATACCTTGTACCTTCATTGACGACAGAGACTTGGGAGCTCTTAACTTCCAAACAATCTGACTATTATCACCCATGGTGGGGCCCGGTTCTCGTTTTTGAAACGGTATATAATGTGCTATTTTTAGTATTTAGCGTATACACGCTGATTACGTTTTATAGAAAGAAATCGATATTCCCTCGTCTTATGATTATTTTTTACAGTGTCAGTCTAGCCGTGGGCATCATTGATTATCTGTTGTTACTTCAGATTCCTATGGCGGTAGAACTTGAGGATGGAAGTTCGTTAAAAGGGATAGGTAGGTCGGTACTCACCTGTGCCATATGGATTCCTTATTTTATAAAATCAGTTCGAGTTCACAATACGTTTGTCAGATAAAAACATAAGCCCCGACCTAAGATGGAAGATCTATGGTCGGGGTTTGTTATAAGAGATTCAAATAGAGGAGGAGATATCTTGAAGATTTTCTTAGTAAGACACGGGATGGATGAGGAGGGTTACAGAGGTGGCTGGAGTCAACGAGGGCTCATTGAAGAAGGTGTTACTCAATCTGAGAGACTCGGAGATTACCTGTACCTTCATTCAGAGCAATATAAGATAAACACGGTGATTAGCAGTGATCTTCCGCGTGCAGTACAGACTGCCAAAGAGCTTGAAAAAAGACTGAACATAAAGGGGCTTTATCTGAAAGACTGGAGAGAAATGAACAACGGAGATTTGGCTGGAATGCCAAATAAGGAAGCAGAAGTGAAATATGCAGGAGTTTATTTTAACACTCTTGGAATGGATACCCCGTTTCCAGGAGGAGAAAGTCCTCGAAATTTTTATAACAGAATATGTACATCCTTTCGGAATTTATGCCGAAGTATAGAGGAGCAACAGATCAAATCCAATGTTCTACTGGTCACGCACGGCGGAGTAATCAACATTCTTTATTATCTCTTAGGAAACCAAAATTGGACCAATACATCGGTGTTTCATTCTATTGGGAATACCAGTGTTCATACGGTTGAAAAAGGAGTAGATGGTTGGGAGTTTAGCAGCATGAATATGATGAGTCATCTAGGTTAGAAAAGGAAGTAATGAATCCAAGTTTTCATTGCTACCTTGCCATAACCTTTTCCTTGATGCTTCTACAAATAGTTGAGAAAATGGCCTACTACGTTACAATGGAATGAAATGGAAGCTTAAGGAGGTTGCCGATGTGAGTGATAAACCGAGTGATTTGCTGCGCGGTTTGAAGTCCTTGTCTGGACCTTTTCCGACTTGGGATACCGAACAGTTACCGGATCAACCAGGGGAGCTTTTTCTGGAATGGCTGAGACGGGCCATTGATTATGAGGTGAAAGAACCCCATGCGATGACGATCTCGACGGTGGACTCGAATGGTTTTCCAGATGCACGAGTATTGATTTTGAAAGACGTAGTTGACGAAGCTTTTTATTTTGCATCTGGCTCGGAGAGTCGAAAAGGACAGCAACTGGAGAGCAATCCGCATGTGGCACTGACCTTTTACTGGCCTACATTGGGCAGGCAGATCCGCATAAGGGGAGACGCCGTGGATATGGGCGAGGAAGCAGGTGCGGCAGATTTTCGGAAAAGATCGGCAGGTGCCCGCGCAGTTGCGATGACAGGACAACAGAGTCAGGAGCTGGAGAGCGAGGAAGAATTGGAACACGTCATTGCCGTTCAAAAGGAACGGATCAGCCGAGATCCTGATGTCATTACACCGAATTGGAGACTGTACGCCGTGAATGCAAAGGAAGTTGAGTTCTGGCAAGGAGACCCGGAGCGAAAGCATGTGCGAATCCAATATATTCTGCAACATGGGCAATGGAAGCACCAGAGGTTATGGCCGTGATTTTATAAAGGGGGAATATGTGTGAGTCGTAGAACTACAGGGACACTTCTGCTGGTCATAGCGGCATTTCTGTATGGTGTTCGATATTTGAGTGCTGCCATTTTTGGTTCTGGTTTAGCTTCGTGGAATTCGGGATTGTTTCAGGATATGCTGGATTATGTTGGAACTGCTCCGCGAAATTTGAGTATAGCTGCTTTAATCCTGGGCCTGTTCTATTTAATATGGGCGGAATATGAAGCAACCAGCTCCAAAACCAGAGAAAGTCTCAAGCGATTTGTGAGTTATGAAACTGTAGATCAAGAAGCGGAAAGCCAGAACAAAACAGAATAACGGGACAGAGAAATTCCTGAAGCAACAGTTGCTGAACTAATTTGAATAAGCCGGGGAGGCATACATATGAAGTCTATTGAAAGTTATTTTGACCCATTTCCGGTATTGGAAACAGAACGAATTCTCCTTAGGCCCATTACCTATGCTGATCTGGATGAGATGTACCGTTATTGCGCGGTTCCTGCTGTATCGGAGTACACAACTTGGGACACACATCAGAGCAAGGAGGATACCAAAGCCTTTATTGATTTTGTGATGAGTCGATACGAGATGGATAAGCTGGGGCCATGGGGAATCGAGGATAAACAAACGAAAAAGTTGATTGGCAGCTGTAATTATCTGGGGTGCGACAGCAACAGTATGAGGGTGGAATTAGGTTATGTGTTATCCAACGAGTATTGGGGTCGAGGAATCATGACGGAAGTGATTAGCCGAATCATTCAATTTGGGTTTGAAGACATCGGGTTGGAACGAATTCAGGCTAAATGTCTGGTGGGTAACATCGGTTCCGCAAAGGTCATGGAAAAGACAGGCATGAAATTCGAAGGGCTTTTACGCAAGTATATGAAAATTAAAAACGAAATGCAGGATTTGAAAATGTATGCTATGACCAGAGAAGATTTTCAATTGTTATAACCTGCTGAACATGTTTGAAAGGAATGTTATTGTTGACCAAAGGAATACTATTTGTTGTTCTTTTTATGACTCTTTTAAGTAACTCTGAAGTATCCGATAGTCTGTCCGAAGTCTCTAATCTACCTCCTGCGCCTATGATATTTACAGAAGAAGAATTTAAAGTTCAGAATAAAGCAAAGAATATCACCATTCAAATCGGAGATACTCGAGCAGAGGTTGAGCAGCAGTTGGGGAAACACGTGGATTATTATTATCATACGAATGTTTACCAGTATAAAGGTATGTGGATTCATTACAAAGAAGGAATTGTGGATGGAATCGTGATCGATGATGCGGCAGCAAATTCCAAAAAATATAAAACGCCAAGTGGCATAGGTTATGGCAGTACAATCCAAGAAGTAATCCAGCAATACGGAAAGAAAGCCTTTATTGATTCTAATCAAAGAAAAGTACGCTCAATTACGTATCTCATGGAGAGAGATAAACAAGGCAACTACAGTGTAATAACGTCATTTGATAAATTCGTACTTGAAGGAGGCTATGAAAATTTGATGATTTTATCCATGGTGCTTGATCAGCAAAGTCGTGTGTCATTCTTGATGATCGCAGACTATGAATTTGCATATCATCCTGAGCATAGATGGACTGAAACTCAATAAAATGGCTGGGGGTTACTCTGTTTTTTACATCCCAACGTACACAATGTCATATCGTGCATCGACCGAGATCCGCTATAATCTCCAAGTTGAAAAAACATGGATAAGGAATCGGGAGGTACATTGAATTGACAACGAAAAACAGATATAAATCACTAGAGCTTGAAACACCCGGCGTATATGAACTGGAAGGACTGGAGGTCGGCGTGACCTCCAATTGCAATTACAAATGCGACTATTGCTGCGCCTACAATCGGGACGATGGGCAATGCATAAGCGGTCAGGAGGTTATCCAAATTATCCGTGAGCTTCCGCAGCTCAAGCGGGTGCGTTTATCCGGGGGAGAGGTGGCCCTGAAGTATCAGGATTGCCTGGAGATTGTGACGTATTGCGGGGCACATGGCATCGACACGCAATTAAATACTAATGCCAGTTTGCTAACGGAAGAACGAATTCATGCTTTGCGTGATGCCGGCTTGTCCAATATTCATATTTCGTTCAACTATACAGATCGGGATGCATATGCTGCCTATTACCGAGTACATCCCCGCATGTATGAGCGATTGGAGCATAACATTCGTCTTTGTACTGAAGCGGGGCTGGAGACCGTATTGGAGACGCTGCTATTTGAAGGTACCCAAACGAACATGCAGGCCATTAGCGATAAAGTCTATGAACTGGGTGTGCGCATCCATGAGATCCAGATCAGCATCGTGATGTCACATAGTCAATGGAGCCAGATTGCTTCCAAAGAATCACTCATCCACTCCGTAAACGAGCTTATTAAGCACAAGAAGGAAGATACGACGTTATATTTTACCTGTATGGATCGTTTTGCTGAACAACTGGGTTTGCGTGAACAGCCTGGTGTCTACTTCTCTAATTGTGTGGATGGGACCAAACAGCTGCATTTGCACGGTAATGGGGATATTCTCATCTGTGAGTTATGCCACCCAGTCGTGATCGGTAATATCTACGAGGGCACGTCTTTGAAGGATATTTATACCAAGCAACCACAAGCGTTAACGGATTATCTAGAAAAGAAGCCCTGCCCTGCATACGATGCTCTTTTTGCGGGTGAATAGTCACGTTTATAAAAGCTGTTTAGCATCGTACTTGTCCCTATTTGGGGTACATATATAGATTGAGATCCATCATTATCACTTATATGGAAGGTTGTCTGATTTCCTCTCGGGGGAAAGGATGACCTTCTTTTTTTGCGTTCAGCCTGTTTCAGATTCATTTAAGCTAGCCCGCCTATGATGAGCCTTAAGAACTTAGATGAAGAGGTGAACTTCACATGATGAAGATCTATCCAAAAACCAACGAGAACGACCCATATAAAAATGCAAAACCAAGGCGCAAATGGCTGATAATCACCCTTGTTATTGTTCTGGGCCTTGGTACCGTGATATACAGCCTAGCAGATCGCTACTTAATCCGGCATGTACAGGTTGTTGTAGCGGATGACAATACATCAGCAACCAGCGCCTCCAGCGATACTTCAACCACGGCGACAGAAGTGAGTGCAACGTCAGATGACTGGAACTATTCCAGCGATGATATGCAGGTCAAGATCGATAAGGTGCAGACGGGCTCAGGCTCAGATCAGATTACGTATTACGTCGCAGATGTACAGCTGACAGATGCGAGCAGCCTGCGATCGGCTCTGGCAGATAACAGCTTTGGCACGAATATTACCGAAAATACTTCAGAGATAGCAGCGGCCAACAATGCCATCTTTGCGATCAATGGTGACTACTACGGCTTCCGTGATGACGGCGTAATTATCCGCAATGGTACGGTATATCGGGATGATCCGGTGCGTGATGCGATGGCATTGTTCAGTGATGGCACGATGAAGACATATAACGAGACAGAAGAATCCTCATCGGAACTGCTGGAGGAAGGTGCGACCAATACGTTATCTTTTGGACCAATTCTGATTCAGGACGGTGAGATTGTAAGTGACTTCAGCAGTGTGAAAATCGATAACAACTTTGGTAACCGGTCGATCCAGGATGCCAATCCGAGAACAGCAATCGGCATGATCGCCCCGAATCATTATGTATTTGTTGTGGTTGACGGACGGCAGGATGACAGCCGTGGCATGACGCTGGCAGAGCTTGCCGATGTCATGAAAGGTCTTGGAGCAACGGAAGCCTACAATCTGGACGGCGGCGGCTCATCCACGATGTATTTCATGGGCCGGGTTGTTAATAATCCGCTGGGGAGAAACCAGGAACGCGGCGTAAGTGACATCCTTTATCTGAAGGAGGGACAATGATCTTGACCATATTAATTCCATCATACGAACCGGATGTTCGTTTATTAAATCTTGTGTTACAGTTGCAGACGTTTCAGTTAGGACCCATTGTCATTGTAGATGATGGCAGTGGCCCGGGTTACAGGGGAATCTTCGAGACGGCAGAAGCTTATGGGTGTACGGTCCTAACACATACGGTTAATCTGGGCAAGGGACGTGCGCTCAAGACAGGATTTCAACATATCAAGGAACATGGCCCACAGGGCGGTATCGTTTGCGCAGACAGTGACGGCCAACATCTGCCGCATGATATCAAACGCATCTTTGATGTACTATTGGAGCAAACGACCCCGGGGATTGTTCTGGGAAGTCGTCGTTTCAGTGGAACCATTCCAGCGCGTAGTCGTTTTGGCAACACGGTCACACGAGGCGTCTTTTCTCTCACGACAGGTACGAAAGTATATGATACACAGACAGGCCTGCGAGGTTTTCCGTACTCGATGCTGGACTGGCTGTGCCAGATACCGGGAGAACGCTTTGAATACGAAATGAACATGCTGCTAACAGCGCATAAAGAAGGGTATGAGATCACGGAGGAGTTTATTGATACGGTCTATCTGGATCATAACAAATCCTCTCATTTTCGCCCATTGGTGGATTCATTCCGCATTTATATGCCGATTCTGATGTTCAGTACGTCTTCGGTGTTATCGGCTCTGATCGATTTTGGCTTACTGTTCGTTATTCAGTACTTCACCCATAATCTGTTCCTATCGGTCGTTGCAGCGAGACTTTGCAGCTCCATCTTCAACTATACGATCAATCGGAAATATGTATTTTCAGCTGGGAAAACGTCCAGAGTCCGTCAGTCTTTACCGAAATACTTCTCATTGGTCATTCTGGTGCTGCTATTAAATTACGGATTGTTGTACTTCTACAATGAAAAATTGATTATCCCGCTGATTGCAGCCAAGCTGTTAACAGAGGTATCGATCTTTGTGTTCAGCTATTGGGCGCAGCGCAGATTTGTATATTAACAAAGAGAGAGTAAGCATATCGCTTGCTCTCTTTTTTTTTCATTCAAAGCCGTTTCATGTTTACCGCGTTATGGGGTACGATGGAGGTAGCTGTTTTGTGCAATGAACTGGTAGCTTATATGGATGAATTCATACTTTTATCAGTACATGGGAGGAATAAAAAAATGGTTCCACAGCGAGTGAGTCTGGTCACCATTGGTGCGATGCATTTGCCTGAATTGCGTTCGTTCTATCAGAAGCTTGGCTGGAGTGAGACAGCAATCAGTTCAGATCAGTACAGTGTCTTTGAAACGACTGGTGTATTATTATCGTTATATCCCATTCAGGAGCTTGAGAAAGATACAGGTATGACATTCAGTGCATCTGACGGGTTGAAGGGAACGTTGCTGGCAATCAATGTGGATAAAGCGGAAGATGTTGATGATACCATTAGGAAAATTCGTGAAGCCGGAGGTAATGTAATCAAAGAGCCCTACGACGCTGCCTGGGGCGGAAGAATCGCCTATTTCCTGGACCCGGAGAATAACTGCTGGGAAGTCACTTGGAATCCAACTGCCGTATTCGATGAAAAGGGAGCCATGATCACATTTTAGGGTGAAATGAGTGTGACCGGATGTTGAATCGTGTTCGCAAAGATTTGCGTTAGCGTTATTATCTTCAGGAACATCAGGATCGGAACAACCTCATCTTGCATTATTTCGCATTTTTATCGGCGTTTGCGGCTTGGATTTTCTTGTTTATTAATTTTAAAGTCATGCTGGTTCTGGCACTTATCCATTACGCCCTTTCCTGGATTGGGCACTTCTATTTCGAAGGCAACAAACCGGCGGCATTCCGATTTCCGCATATCGGTTTTTATACCGGGTTCACCTGGTTTTTTATCAGGACCATTGAGATCATCACCCGCAAAGAAATCATCCATCCGTGGATCAATAAACAGGACTGAAACCAGCAGGAGTCGAACTTTATAAAAATAGGAGTGTGTCTATGTATCTTCGAAGTGTGGAGTTACTGTCTGCTAAAGTCGAAAATCCGGATCAATATCCGTTTCATATACCGTCTATACAGTCATTGGAGCGATTGGAATTCAACAATAACATTACTTTCTTTGTTGGTGAAAATGGATCGGGCAAGTCCACACTGCTCGAAGGCATCGCTCATCAATGTGGATTTAACACAGCAGGGGGAGGGAGAAATAACTACTTTGAGATTGATGCTGCAGAATCGTCATTAGGGGATTATTTGCGTTTATCCTGGCTGCCCAAAATCTCGAAAGGCTTCTTCATGCGTTCTGAGTCCTTCTACCAATTTGCATCACATGTCGATGCGACAGATTCCATTGATTATTATGGCGGGCGTTCGTTGCACGAACAATCCCACGGGGAGTCTTTTCTCAATCTATTTGTGAACCGATTCAATTCCAAAGGCATCTATCTGCTCGATGAGCCCGAAGCCGCTTTATCTCCAGCCCGTCAACTCTCCTTGTTGCGTATTCTTCATGATCTATCAGACAATTCCCAATTTATTATCGCGACGCATTCGCCGATTCTATTGGGTTATCCGGGAGCACGCATTTTAAGTTTTGACAATGGTGGGATTCAGGAAGTGGAGTATGAGGATACAGAGCATTATCAGATCACCCGGAGTTTTCTGGAAAATCGTGACCGGATGCTGAATGAGTTGTTCAAGGACTGAATTGCTTTTATTTTGAAAGGAGAAAGGGAGCCGAACATGAGTACCAAATTGGTGTTGTTGGACCAACTGGCTGCCTGTCATCATGACAAGAGCTGGTTTATGCCGCTGGATGAGATGTTACGTGATGTAACCGCTGCGCAAGCCTTATGGCTGAATGATGAGGGACAATCGATCTGGAGGTTGGTGAATCATCTGACTTTCTGGAATGAAACTTGGTTGGAGCGGTTTATCAAGGGTGAAGTGGGTTCGGACAATAGCATAAATAATGATGAGACGTTCATTGTTGACCCATCCCATGTAAGTGAAGAAGATTGGCAGAAAAGCATTGCACAGATTGGAGCAACATTTAGTCGCTGGATACAGGCTGTAGAGGATAGTGATGATGCAAAATTAGGGATGACCATCCCATCGTACTTCAATGCCCCATGGTGGAATGTCATATCCAATCTGTGTATTCATAATGCGTATCATATTGGACAGATCATGATGCTGAGAAAGAAAGTAAGAGGAGAGATGATATGAAAATAGGTTTTCTGATCGTGGATATGCAAGAGAGTATTGTACGGGATAAGTTAGATCAAAAAGAGATAGACCGCACTTGTGAATATATCAATCATGTTGCAGACGTGCTTCGTTCGAGCGGCCATGTGGTAGTTCATGTACAAGACGTTGAAGGGATGGAGGATTCAAATTCTGAGGCGTATCGTATTATTTCTGAAGTTGATGTGAATGAGAAGGATTTGACGGTGACGAAGGAGAGTTCCAATGCATTCTGGCAGACAGACTTGGAGCAGATTCTGAAGAGTCACGGTGTTGAGCTGTTGATCATATCGGGATTTGCCGCCGAGGAATGTGTTCTGTTTACCTATAATGGCGCGATGGAGCGAGGATTTAGACCTGTCATGTTGCAAAATGGGATTCTAAGTACGCATTCCGAAGCGGTTATTTCAACCTATAGAGACCGGAACGTGATTTCTTATCCTGTAGTTAATTATCTAATCAAATAAGTGAGATTACTCATGGACGCGACGATGTCGTGTCCGTTTTTGGTTAAACATAACCTTTTATGATGGAGAGGATTCTTCATCGTTTAAATTAAACTTTACCTATATTTACTGGAGTTGAAGCGATACATTTAAGTGGTAAGCAGGGGCGTGATATGCAACTAAAGATGGGGAAGTGTGGTTCATTAATAAAGTGAGGTGTAATGACATGAATGTACAGATCACCAGAATCGATAAAAGTCAGAAAGAATTATTTTTAAACTTGTATAACCTTTATCTGTATGATCTTTCCGAATTCTCGGGTGAGGATTTGCTAAAAGAGGGGAAATTCGATCCAACGAATACCTATCTCTATCTGGAACGAGCGGAATTACATCCGTTTTTTATCCAATATGATGGAAAGGTAATCGGATTTGTGCTGGTTTGCTCTCCTCCTTATGTAGATGATGATGTCGACTTTACAGTTCAAGAACTGTTTCTGGTCAAAAAGTATCGTGGACAAGGATTGGCAGCTCAAGCGGTTGAACTGGTGTTTGCACAATTTCAAGGCAGATTCAAAGTGGAGCAACTGGCTAATAACCAATCGGCTGTTTCATTCTGGAAAAAATATTATGAACAACATCACATTGAATATGTAGAGTCCGAGTATAGCATTGAAATTGAAAACATCGCTGGCAGCCATCGGATTCTGTCTCAAACCTTTGTATGTGCAAGAATGGACTAGATTTATGTAAATCGTAACTAGGAAGTGGAAGTTATATGGAGTTCAAGTTAAGGGTTCAAAACAGCTTCGCATTTACCAATACATGGGTTATGATGAATGAAAAGGGGACCGCGAGAGAAAACGGGGGTTCGGATAGCATGCCTATTCATAATTTTGTTATTGAAAATAAGTCGGAAATCAATGAATCTATCTACACCTCCTACTCATGGGATACTCATGGAGTTATACATAAAAGTGGACTAATGGCAGAGGAACATGCTTACTTGGAAGATGAGTTCATTTCATACATTCAGGATTCTCTTAACTGGTTGAATACATGGAACCCATCTATCTGTAAAAGATGTAGTGGACTGAACAACTATGGAATAACGGTTATTGAAGAAAAAGATGCTTTGTTGAAGTTTCATCAACTAATTCGCGCATGGATTGATGTATTCAACCTTGCTCCTGATCAGATCAAGCTTACAGGGGATTATTGTTTTGATGGAAATGAACAGAGGGGCTATTATGAGAAACTCATATATAACAGAGTTGAATTAATAAACGAATTAAACAAGCTTGCCAATATGGCAAAAGATGCAGAGCTAAATGGGAAATGCATTTTGCATTTTGGTATTTGATCTTTTAAAGTGAAATTTTCTTATGGAACATAGCTGCTGACTAAAAGGGGAAGCCAGCCATTAGAGAGGAGCATGATTAATGACAAGCCGCATTGTCGTTACGGGCGGAGCCATTATTCGTGATCATATGGGAAGAATTCTGCTGCAAAAAAGATCAGATTATGGCGATTGGGGATTGCCTGGTGGTGGTATGGAGCCCGGTGAGAGTATTGAAGAAACTATGATTAGAGAAGTAAAAGAAGAAACGGGTCTTGAAGTGAGTTCATATGAACTGGCATCCATCTACACAGGTGAGAAAATGAAATATACATATCCGGATGGCAACGAGGTTGTATTTGTAATGTTCCTGTTTAACGTCACCGCGGAGTTGGGTGGGAAACTTGATCATGATCAAACAACCCTTTTATTTGAAGATGAACAGAATGAATCGCTAGAGCTTGTTTTTAAAAGTCTAGATGAAATTGATATTTCCACAATCAACAAGGTACAGAAGCCTGTATTGGTAGATTTGATGCAAGGGGAACTCACAATTCTGCGCTAAGCTTTAGAAAGAAGATCTTGAGAGGGAATAGGAAGATATAGTTCATGAGTAAGTGTAAATCCCCCATTTTAATAGAGAAAGGAGTCCTGATATGCCTTGGCCCATGGTTCATTTTGCAATCGCTTCAGAATTATTATCTGATCCAACCCCTGAATTTATAGTGGGAAGTCTTGCACCTGACTCCATTCATGTGAGAACGAATGAAAGAGCGGAAAAGGCAAAAACTCATCTCATGCCAGAGACAGCACGATTTGCAACAGACGAAGAGCTCAGGGTATTTTTTAATTCCAACAAAGAACGTGCGCATAATGATCCTAAGTTCATGCAATATTTGTGCGGGTACATCGCCCATGTATATACGGATCGTGTATGGACTTTTGAAATATATCCTGTATTTGAGGAACACCCCAATGGAAGAAGTATTTATACGGAGGATGTTACGAAGCTGGAATTTATGATTTTGAGAAAAGGGTCTGATGGCCATGATTTATTGAATAAGCTGGAAGCAGGTAAAGCTTTTGATTTAGGTGGATTGCTGGAGCAAGAGGTGTATCAATATAGAAAAGAAAAAGTAGACTTTTTGAAAAACCTTGAAAATGAGCCCTTAGATGATTTGAACATTTTATCTATGGAAGCTATAGAAGAGTTTATACAAACAACGGCCCAAAGACTTAGACAATTGTTTACAAAGTGGGATGTGTTTGAAGATTTATGCTGCATTGCTTGAGCAAGGAGTGATATTTGTGAAGGTATACAAGAAACAAATCCGTAAAATGGTGATAAAAGATATTTTGTTCCTGTACGTTGTAGACGAGCAAGCACAAGACATTATAATCCGTATATTTTCGAATACGTATAAATCTACATTCGTGGAGTTTGTTGTCCCTTGGGAAGATACGTGGGATATATTTGTCTATGAACCCAAGCTGATTTCTAATCTCATCCAATATGCATTAGAACAAGGATGGGACTGCCGCCAGAAAAATAATCGGATGAAATTCGACAACGCGACAAGTATCATAAGAGTGTTAATGGCAAAGAAAGAAGCTTGATGATGTGGGTTATACCATCTGATTCACTAGAAGACTTTAACAAGGAAAGTAGAGGTATTCTAAATGAAAAAACTGATTAGCCTTGCCCCATATAATGAGAAGTACGATCAAGACTTGGCTAATTTTTCACTAAGTGATGAACAGGTTCAATTTACTGCGATGCCTGCGGAAGTGATTGAGGAGGCATTGCAAAATCCGAACAAATATCCGGTATTGATTTTAAATGATGAGACTCCAGTTGGTTTCTTCATATTACATAAAAATTCTGAATACGTAGAGGAAAGAGATACTTCCCGTACAATACTGGTACGTGCGTTATCCATTACGTTAGAACATCAGGGGAACGGGTTTGCATTGGCTGCGATGAGGGAACTGCCTACACTGGTTAAGCAGCTTGATCCGAAGGTCAATGAAATTATTTTAGCTGTGAATGAGGGGAATATTGCAGCACAAAAGCTGTATCTAAAAGCAGGTTTTCTAAATATGGGAGAACGGAAAATGGGCATCAATGGTCTTCAACTAATTTTGCAATATAGAATGATATAAAGGAGAATCTTTATGGATAATTTAATGAGTCTTGAGCCTCATGGAGGTCAGACCAGATGTATGCGGTAATTGCCAATGTGATTAAGGACAATCAACTCCGAACGGGTGCAAAGGTATACATTTTATATTGCCATGGGATGGCAGAAAGTCCATTAGTGTATGGTGTGGCCAAGGGTGGAAAGAGAATCGAGAAGTATATTTCTTACAAAAAATTAAAAAAATTTAGATCACAGTGGGTCCCGCAACATATTAGGCATCGGGTGCAATGGTCATATGAAGATCGAAGAGAAGCGGATAAGACTGCTAAATCACTGGAATTAATGTGGACCAACGTCAGATTATTTGATAGTGCGGGTCACATAATCCAAGAAGGTGTGACGGCAAGCCAAGCTTTTATTATAGGCAGTAATATCAAGTTTATTGAACGCAGGTACATATTTGATGAAAGGGAGGACTAATGTGGCGAACATACACAAGGGAAGATATTCAGCGGAGATCGATGGCGAGTTTGTTGTTTTTATTATTGGAATGAGAGTTAATCGCCTATGGGCCATACATAAGTGGTTACCTGTTTTTAAATCCATGGGCCCGATGATTAAAGAACTATACATGAACCCAGATACCGGTTTTCTGGGGACGGAATTTTTTATGAGCTGGCGTGGAGTGACTCTGCTGCAATATTGGAGATCTTATGATGAGTTGGAGAAATACGCACGCGGTGGCCTACACTTGGAGGCTTGGAAACGATTTAACAGATCCGTTGGATCGGATGGAAGCGTGGGGATTTATCATGAAACGTACAAAGCTCAATCCTGTTCATATGAGACCATATATGCGAATATGCCCAAATTCGGATTGGCTAAAGTGTCTAACCATGTTCCAGCGACAGGCAGGAAAGAAACGTCCAGACGTAGAATAGGTGGAGAGAGTGATCCGGCAGTAGAAACACCAAAGAATCCTTAACATATGATTAGTGAAGTTCGAATGTACAATCATCGCAAGTAGAGAGGAGCATGTTATTGAAAGTTAAAGTTAAACCAGAAGATTTGGGTTCTGAGCAGCTTAGCTGGCTATGTGTCCAACCGATGTTGATCTCCGTTCGTGGTAAAGATGTTGCAGCAAAAGTAGAGGTATACCGGCAATTACATGAAGGACAACAAGCGATATTTTTATTCTATTCCTATCATAACCACACCAAGAGCTTGGCCGAGTTTTATTGGTTTTCGGCGTACAACATTATCGACATGAAGAGCTGGAATGGAATTAAGACCGGGATGCGCTATTTTAACCAAAATGAAATGGTAACTCTGCTGGACGACATTGAGCTTTTGATTACAGATAAAAATAAAGATGGAGACACGTGGCGTGAGGTTCTTCCCACGGATTTGGAGAAAGACCCGATCCTGCTGCAAAGAACGGAAGAACTATACGTTAAATATCGAGCCGCGGCTCAGGAAGCTATTTTACACATGAATGAAATAATTCGGCAAAATCAGGAGAAGTATCTGGAGATTACGGAGATCAACGCCTAAAGTGATCTCAAAATATAAGGAGTGATCATTTCATGAAATCTCCGGGTGGATCTATTTTTCCTTATTATTATAAAGGTGGAGAAATCCATTGTCTGAAATATGGCAGTAAACATAAGGACCAAAATAAGCTTTTCGATGTGATGAGACAAGAAGAGGCTTTCATCTTAGGGATCAATAAAAAGCTCAAGGTTTGGGTGGATATGTATGAGACGAAGATTACCAAAGAAGTCTTGGATCAGTTAATCTGCAATATGAATAATCTCAAAAATCATGTGGATAAGCTCTCATTTGTAGGATTATCAGGGAAGGATCGTTGGAAATTAAAAAGAAGATTGAAGAGCCTGGGGATGGGGCAATTTGTATCATTTTATGCTGACCCTGAAGAGGCAAAGACATGGCTGATAACGGATCGATAATCTGATCTTTAGCAGCAGATGTGGATAAAGGACAATAGGAGAACTACTCTTCATGGAGTAGTTCTTTTTTTCATGATTTTGAAGGCGAAACAATGCTGCTGTAATTCGAAATTCTTCTAACATAACAAGTACTTCACACAATTCAATTCTATTTCTATGCTAGAATGGATAGCAGGAAAAAAGCGGAAGAATGAAACAACGTACTGAAGTAGGTAAGGGGTACGAAAATGAACGAAGAAGAGATCTTGGAGTTGTACGGTTTAGATCCAGATACCAGACACAGGCAGCAAATCAGGGAGTTTTTGCAGCAAGAAATTGAGAATCAAGAAGCAGTGCATCATGAGTATCTCAAAACCTTATGTATTATGTTATTCTGCATCGGAAATGTAGAGGACACTGGGCTGATCTGGCAGGCAAAACGCAAGAATCAGGATACGGGCAGTTATATTGATGTGCAGCTTCTGTGTGGTGCCAGTTATGAGAAGACAGAGCAACCAATGAGTTAAATGGAACAATGAAAGGAGTCATACAATGGCAAGTGTACATGATAACATCATATTAAGTTACGAAGTCGATTTGGAGTATGAACTCATTAAGATGCGTACCCGTTCGTATCACTCTGATTTGTCTGAAGATACGGATATCCTTTTCTCGGATGTATTGGCACATTCGTTTGATACACCGTTGCAAGGCAGCATTATCTTCGATATTGACGACGTTGGTTTGGATTGTTTTATTAGTTACAATCGCGAGTTGTTGGACAAAGGGAAAGGTCAGGGCTGGCCTATCTTGTATAATACTGATGAAGAGCTGCAAACCAAGTTGATCGAGGGGGAATATCTGTACTTTGTCATTACATCATCATATGGATTAAGTGGCTGGGTATTGGCTAAAAAGGTTGAAATGATAACAAAGATGCGGAATGAAAAAGATGAGGAATAGATTTGGTTATGAACCGAACTTGATCCGTAAATTACCAGTAGTAATGAGTCTTGTCACTTTAGTTGTCATTATGATTATTACCAATCCAACCAGAACAGATTTCTATAGATGGCTGGAAAGCGAATATGGTATACATGTCTCCTACGACATCAATGCAGGAAAGACGTATACACAGATCACGAACGGCCAGGAAAAGAGTCTTATTTTTAGAAGCGGACATATACAGCATGTGGGGATCTATACGACGTATGATGAGCTTTTTACGGATGCAGAAGGCAATGATATCAACATTAAAGCCCTTGGTATAATGAACATGTTTTTTAAAAGATAATAGGTTCCTGTTCCAACTATAGGGGGTTCCGACATACCACGATTTTGTATGATGCAAATATGCAGAGCAGCGTGGTTTTGTGTTGAGCAGAATCCGTAAGGAGGGGCGGATATTTCGTTATTTGGTTCATTCGCAAATTCCACATTATGGGTTATGATGTACCTACAGAGAAAATTTAACATACATAGGAAGTTTTTCGGGATTGAGAGTATTCCAGTGGGAGGAATAGAATGAAAGCCATTTTCCTTGATTTCTATGGGACAGTTGTTCATGAAGATGATGATATTCTTCCCGTGATTTATAAACAAGTTCAAGCGACAGCGCAGGTGGAATGTACAACGGATGAGATCGGTGCTTATTGGTGGAAGGCTTTTTCAACATTGTTTTATGCAAGCCACGGCAGCCAGTTTACCACGCAAAGAATGCTGAATGTGCAATCTCTGGCAGAAACGCTTCTCCATTTCAAATCGGATCTACAGGCTGAGTCGCTTAATCAGGAACAGTTAGCTCATTGGCGTAACCCGGGCATATTTGCTGATTCAATTCACTTTCTTCATTCTCTTGAAGTTCCGGTATATATCCTTTCCAATATCGATACTGATGACGTGAAAGCCGCAATGAAGGCACATAACATTGAAGTGGCCGGAGTAATTACCAGCGAGGATGTTCGATCTTATAAGCCAAGGTCAGAGATGTTTGATGAAGCGATCAAGAGGTATGGTTTGCAGCGAGATGAGGTGATCCATATAGGGGATTCTCTCGTCAGTGATGTACAAGGAGCGCAAAATGCGGGAATTAAGGCTATCTGGTTGAATCGAAAAGGAAAACTCAAACCACAACAGATTACACCGGATTATGAGTGCAAAGATCTTGGCGAAGTTGTGCATATGTTGGAGGCTTGGATATGAAAAAGTTAACCGTGTTGTCGTTATTATTTCTGTTCTTAATTGCCTGTCAGGATAAAACAACCCATGAAGCTGTGCAGAAACCAACGATTCCAGTGACGGAAAGCGTTACTGATGATTTAATCGAGCAGAAGGACGACGAATCAGAAGCACCCAAAGCACCCAAAGAAGACAAAGGCATTCCTCCTGTCTATCTTGATGAAACGAAGTATACAGGTGATGAACTGGAAATCGTCAAACTGATGAACGCTCGTATGCGTTATATGTGGGAAGAGGATGAGAAGAGCTATATGAGCCTTTTTGATCCACAATCGCCAGTCTCAGGCATGCCAGTTTCAGGATTTTCAGGTTTTAAAGTTCGCAAGATCATCTCTATGAGCGATATCAACATTCGAGAGCAAAAGAAGCTTTATGAAGCACTTGTGATGGTTACTGAATTAAGAGAGAACGAGGAGGAGGCCAGCTCTAGCATGGTGTTTTGGAAAAAGAAAGCGGATGGCGATGCTGCGAAATGGATTTTTGCAGACATCGATTAACAACAACTGAATGAAATGAAGTTAAGGGTGATGAAATCATGACAAATCAATTGATACTTATTGAAGGATTACCGGGTTCAGGAAAGTCGACGATTGCCAAGATGGTATCCGAGATTCTGATTGAGCAGGGCAAAAAGGTGAGACTAATCCAGGAAGGGAATCTGGATCACCCTGCTGATTATGATGGTGTGGCCTTTTATTCTGCGGAAGAGTTCAGGTCTATGGTGGATGCTCACGGGGCGTGTAAACATATATTGGAGAGTAAAGCTACAGCCTATCAGGATGGTTTCCTGATTCCTTATCGCAAAATGAAAGAGGGATTTGGAGTGGATTTCCCCGATTATGTGGTGCAGGAGATATTCAGCAAAGATATTTATGAACTGCCTTTTGAACAAAATGTGAAGCTGATCACCGAAAAATGGCGGAGTTTTACCGAAAGCGTGATAAGTACGGCTGATGATTCCATCACCATATTTGAATGTTGTTTTATTCAAAATCCACTGACCATAGGTTTGGTGAAATACAATCAATCCAGAGAAGAAAACGTGCAATATGTTTTGGAATTGGAGCGCATCGTTCAACCATTGAATCCGCTCCTAATCTATATTCATCAAGAGGATCTTGCACATACCTTTGACAAAGCAATCCAGGAAAGACCCAAGGAATGGTCAGATGGATTCATACAATATTACACAAATCAAGGATGGGGACTCGCGAAAGGATATCACGGTGTTGAAGGCACCGTGAAAGTTCTTCAGGCAAGAAAAGAGTTGGAGACCGAGATTTATCAGTTACTGAAGATGGACAAACACTGGCTGGACAATTCGGAATATAACCGCGCTGTTTGCCAGGAGGAACTGGATAAGATCCTGAAAATTTCACTTTGAGATACAAAGTACAAGTACGAGATTTCTTAGCACGGCAATACAATACATAACGGAGGTTTATTTTCATGTTATTTCTTGAGGCAACACTAATCTTCATTACCGCTATATTGTTCATCGTAGGTGTAAGAAGCAAACGCAAAACATGGATTAGATGGGGTATAGGGAGTTTAACTTTGTTAATTGTACTTTTTATTCCATCGTTTGTTAATGGATTTGTGGAGGGGTTGTCCTCTGGCTGGTCGGCAAAGTAAACCTAGATGCAGTTAAAATTATGGAGGTTGATCCGGTGTTTTAAAAAAAGGATCTGGAGTAGTCAGCGTGACATAGATAGCCTTAAGCATTACGTTCAGAAATAGGAGGAGCTTGTGGATATCACATTTATTCGTCATGGTCATGCTGAACATTTGCTTCAATATCCTCATCAGCTAAACCAGTTGCATCCGGGACTTACTGAACAAGGAAAGAGGCAGGCGACTGCATTGCGAAAGCAGATTAAAATCTTACCGGAAGACATAGTTTTGGTGAGTCCTACGAAACGAACGATAGAAACGGCATTCCTCTTAACATCAAGCGATAAACTGATAGTCTGTCCACTCGTTGGCCCGAGAATGTTCCCTCAAAATCCGGAGTTCTCCGTTCTGCGCTGTGATCATATCTATTCGAAAGATGAATTAAATGCTCAGTATACGGGGCTGCGAATTCTTGATTTTGAACTTGATTGCTGGTTGGATGGGATTAATCGAATGGAAGAACATCTATTTGAGGCTTATGCTGGACACCTAATTCAATGGTGCAGAGAGCAGAGCGGAAGAACTTTTATCATTTCACATGATGGTACGATAACAAGTTATAGAGCTTTTCTTGGAGAGCAGGGGTTAACCCGAAGTGACTTTCTAGGTGAAGCAGGGCATTACACGATTAGAGATCTGTAATACAAAAATAGAAGGTAGGGATTCCATGAAATCCATTCCATTCTCCATTTTACTAGCCAGTGTCATTTTGGGAATATCGTTCATAGTTGGTTGCCTGTTGCTATCCAATCAGGGGAGAGCTAGTGAATCGACTCAGGCAGTGGAACAGGATGTGCCGAACAATAACAAAACATTAATGACGATCCAAGAAACGGCGGAGTATCTGAGTATGACTAAAGAACAGGTGATGGACATTATTAAGGCCGAACAAGGAAGTTTCGCGGCATCGGGTTTCTTTGAAGGAAAAATGTTTCCTTTCATCAAGGTTCAAGATCAGTTTTTGGTTAGTAGAATCGAGTTGGAATTGTGGGCTCAAGATGCATCTTCAAGTCATAGAAGATATATTAATGGGCAGATGCAATAGTCCTATGGGAACGACGGCCTAAACAAACAAAGGAGAGTATTTGAAATGGAGTTCGCGGGACAGAAGATAAGAATAATACCTGTCACAGAACAGGACCTCGACTTTATAAGCAAACTTGAATGTGATGCGAGTATATGGAGTTTCGAGGAGAACGTTGAAACGGATACTGAGAAAGTTCGCGATAAATATCGTAGTCATTTTTTCACTACGGATGAAAAACCGTATGCCTATGATTTTATTATTCGTCGTTTGGAAGATCCAGAAGGTGAACCAATTGGTCTTATCCAAATGTGGAGCTATGTGGATCATAGAAAAAGCTGGGAACTCGGATTCGCGCTGCTTCCGAATTATGTAGGGGAGGGCTACGGAAGTGAGGCTACGAATCTTTTATTAGAATTTGCATTCAACGGGTTACACGTCCATAAACTGATAGGTATGTGCAATGCTCAGAATGTCCGATCGGCTGCGTTGATGCAGCATGTGGGTATGACACGGGAAGCCGTGTTCAAGGAAGAACTTTGGTGGAACAATCAATGGACGGATCAATATTTCTTCTCCATTTTAGAAAAAGAGTTTAGTGAACGAAGAGGGAGGGGTTCAGATGACCAAGTTGGTCTTGTTAAGTGATTTATATTTCGAATCTAACCACGAACTAAATCAGAGAATATTGAGCTTGTTCAACTCTGACCAGCCTTCCATCGGTTATGTACCTTCGTGTTCTGACCCGGATAGAAGATATTTCGAGCATACGAGACGTTACTATAATCAACTGGGAATCCAAACAATTGATTATTATGATCTCGACCTAGAATACGAGGAAAACAGATTTAATACCATATTTGAAACCGACGCGATTCATTTATCTGGAGGGAATACATTTTATTTTCTAAGTTTATTGCAGAAGAGAAATGCAATGGAATTGTTGCGTTCCTATGTGCATAAAGGCGGCATTCTGATTGGAGTTAGCGCAGGCAGTATTCTAACTACACCGACGATTGAAATGGCCGGATATGGCGAAGATGCAGACGAGAACCATGTTGGATTAATGGATAAGCAGGCTCTGGCGCTCGTTGATTTTGAATTTTCACCGCACTGGGATGGAACGGAAGAAGTTTTGGATTCATTAAGAGATTACGCGCGAGACAACTCTACAACAATCTATGCTTGCAAAGATGGTGGCGGAATTGTTATCGATGGTGAAGTGGTAGAGTCCTATGGCGAGGCACGTTGTATAAACTAAAAATAAGGTGGGTCTACAATGAGTGTGATCACTGTATATCATTATGATGCTTTTTCGACGGTTCCTGGTAAAGGAAATCCGGCTGGAGCCGTCTTTCATGCCGATTCGCTCAGTGAGGAAGTGATGCAACAGATTGCGCATAAAGTTGGCTTTAATGAAACGGTCTTCGTGATAAGTTCCGAGGTAGCAGATGTTAGATTACGATATTTCACACCGGGTCATGAGATTAATCTGTGTGGCCATGCAACAATGGCATCCATGTATGGGTTAAAGACTAGAGGGCTACTGGAGGATAAGCAGTCGATTACCATTGAGACTAATGTAGGCATATTGCCGATTCAGTTCCAGCAGGATGGCGATACGATCAACATTGAGATGAAGCAGGATCAACCCCGTTTCATGCCATTCCAAGGTGACATAGAGAAGCTGGCAAATTCCATTAATCTAACCACGGATGATATTGATCTATCCATACCCATCGTCTATGGAAGTACAGGCACCTGGACTTTGTTGATACCGATTCGTAAACTGACTTCTTTCCAACAAATGAAACCGGATTCTTCTCTATTTCCTGAGATATTAGTTGAAAATCCGAAAGCTTCTTTGCATCCCTTTACTCTGGAAACCCGCGATTCAGATGCTCTAATGCATGCCAGACATTTTTCCTCGCCTTTTTCGGGTACTACGGAAGATCCGGTTACGGGAACAGCATCCGGTGTGATGGGTGCCTATTATCTGGAGTATATGAATTCTGAGATTGATCAGGCTCATTTTGTTGTGGAGCAAGGGCATGAGGTTGGCAGAGATGGGAAAGTTCATGTTAGCGTGGTCAGAGATGGACAGGACATGGATGTCAGAATACGAGGAACGGCTGTTTTTGTGGAGGAAATGAAAGTGAAGTTGGATACGTAACGTAAATGAAGGAGTGGATTTAGGTGGATGAACAGGCAGTACTACATACAGTTACCCTTTTGTTAAAAGAAGAATGTTCGGATTCCCTGGTAGGAATTTATTTGCACGGGTCCATGGCTATGGGGTGCTTCCTTCCTAATCAAAGCGATATCGATATACTGGTGGTATGCCGGGAGCAGCTGTCTGCTGATACCTATCGAAGGATTGCGAAGAGATTGATGCTCATCGAAGATGAAATGCATATTGTCACAGGATTTGAACTTAGTATTGTTTTGGAGTCTACGGTTGCTAAACTGACGTTTCCGACTCCATTTGAATTTCATTATTCCGCGTATCACCGGGAAAAGTATAGAAATGATGATCAATATCTTTGCGGTGGATACGAAGATCCGGATCTGGTAGCACATCTGGCCGTTATTGTTGACCGTGGAATTGTGCTTGTTGGCAAACCTATTAAGGAGTTATTCCAGCCCGTAAATCGTGAATATATGTTGGCCTCTATTACATCTGACGTTGGTTCAGCTATGGAAGAAATAACGGAGAATCCTGTCTACTATGTTTTGAACCTAGCACGGGTTCTATTGTATGTGGAAGATTCAGTAATATACTCCAAGCGAGAAGCAGGCGATTGGGCACTTATTCATATTTTACCGAAATACAAGGAAGTCATTTCACAATGTCTAGCAAAGTATAACGGGGAGCTGGAAAGCGTGAATTTAAGTGATGATTTGCTTCTGGATTATGCGAAGTACATGTTGAACGAAATAAAAGGTTTGGCGGAATCTGGTTTGGAGCATGGACGTGGAAAGCGATGAAGGACAAGGTTGAGCAGAGCAAAGCTTAAAGGGCAGGTGCGAAACAGCATAATACAGGATCTATCAATAAAAGGAGACATCATGATGACCATAACGACAGAAGATTTGGAACTGATTGAAGCAGCAAAGAACGTAATTTCGCGTTTGTATCAGGAGGGTAAGCATCACGTCGGGGCAGCAGTACGAACTCGATCTGGAAAAATATTTGCGGCGGTACATCTGGAAGCCTATATCGGTCGTGTCTCGGTATGCGCGGAAGCGATTGCCATCGGTAAAGCCATTTCGGAAGGGGAACATGAATTCGAAACGATCGTGGCCGTAAGACATCCCGAAGTTGATCCCAATGATGCAACGAACGGAGCGGAAATCCAGTTAGATGTAGTATCTCCTTGCGGTATTTGCAGAGAACTGATTAGTGATTATGGGAAGGACACAAAGGTCATTTTGCAGGGAGAAGAGGGTTATTCTAAAACAACGATTGGGAAGTTATTACCACAAAAATATACAAGAACATAATAAGGAAGGTAGATTGTGATGTTTGAGATTGTTGATATTCGGCAAAAGCCGGACATGCTGCAGGCAGCTGTACAATATTTTTGGAAGCAGTGGGGCTCGGAATCAAGCTATCATTTTTACCGGGATTGCATAGAGCGTTCAGTGGAAACCGAGAGTGATGTGCCCCGATTTTATGTACTGTTGGATGGAGACAGGATTGTTGGAGGATATGCTCTGTTACGAAGTGATTTGAATAGCCGCCAGGATCTATTTCCGTGGTTTGCATGCCTTCATGTTGATCCAGAATACTGGGGCCAGAATCTGGGTGGGCAACTACAGAATCATGCGATTAATGAGGTGAAGACAAAGGGCTACGACAAGCTGTATTTATGTACGGATTTGACGGACTATTATGAAAAAAATAACTGGGCGTATATCGGTAAAGGATATCTGCTTGATGATGAAGAGACTCGAATCTATGAAATTTGCATAAAATGAGCGCTTTAATAATAAAAGAAAAAGGAAAACACGGATCAAGTAACCGAACGGAGTGAGGGTCATCGAACAAGCCATTCGTTTAGCCCGAGTGGCTGGCTGTGGATGATTGATCCGTTGGACGGAACAAACAACTTTGCCATTGGTCTACCGATATTTTCCGTTTCCATTACATTAATGTATCGTTCAGAACCCGTTCTCGGGGTTATTTACGAACCTCTGGTGGATCGTTTGTTTGTGGCATCACGTGGGAATGGGGCAAGCTGTAATCTGAACCCCATGAAAGTCCAAAAGAATGAGTATATTCATAAAGGGACCATTGGCTGGATTCAGGTCTGTCCGTTATGCCCCCGCTCTTCACTATGGATCTCATGATCGGGAAAACTAATGCTAATTTCATCACATATCATCCGCTCTGCGGCATCTGGTGCAAAATGAGGAGAAGGCTGTACGACTACGTCAACATCGGATGTTCGTTTCAAACGAATGATGCGATTATGGGCTCCAACCTTACAGTGGTGCATGTTAGCTAAGGGGGATATTGACGGCATTGTGCTCTACAATTCGGAAGGAGACGATTTGTATTCAGGCATATTAATGGCGAAGGAAGCAGGTGCCATCGTTATGGATTTTGAGGGTAATCCCTTTGAAGGTATGAATTCAGAGCCATATCTGATTGCCTGTCATCCGGATCATCGTGATTATTTTTTGAGTGTCGTTCAGGAGGGAATGAACTGATGATTAGCGAGCTTAATAAGCATGAATTCTATAATCCGGAGGAGACTTAAATGAACGAATCATTGCAGGAGCAGATTCAATTTCTAATTGAGATTGATAAACTGAAAACGATTGAACGAAAAACGAGAATCATCCATGGCGACAGACTCGAAAATGATGCGGAGCATTCCTGGCATCTGGCGATGATGGCTTTGATTTTGCAGAGCCATTCCAACAAGGAGGTGGATATTCTCAAAGTCATTAAGATGCTTCTCGTTCATGACCTCGTTGAGATCGATGCCGGAGATACATTTGCCTACGATACGGTAGGGCATGCGGATAAATATGACCGAGAGATCAAGGCTGCGCATCGACTATTTGGGATTTTACCTGAGGAACAGGCCCAAGAACTGTTGAATCTGTGGCTGGAGTTTGAGGCAAAGGAGACCAATGAAGCGCAGTTTGCCTCGTCGATGGATCGGTTGCAGCCGTTGATCCACAATCATCAGAATGAGGGAGATACGTGGCAGAAATACAATATTACAAGTGAACAGGTGTTAAATAGAAATCGTGAGATTGAGAACGGTTCCGAAACATTGTGGACGTACGCACAGCAGATTATCCAAAATTCCGTAGACAAGGGAATCTTGACTAAATCCAAGTCTTAGAGACACGTTGTTGAACTTATCTGATTACAGACGGGGGAAAATCTTTATGGGATATATCATGGAGTTGAGAAAGCTGGTGGGTTCACGCCCTCTAATCATGGCTGGTTCATGTGTGTTGGTCTTCAATGAGCAGGGCCATCTGCTGTTGCAAAGACGTACAGATAGTCTGGATTGGGGAACCCTTGGCGGATCATTGGAACCGGGAGAATCTTTGGAGGAAGCTGCTGCCCGTGAATTATATGAGGAAGCTGGACTGAGAGCGGGTGCATATAAACTCATTACCGTTTTCTCAGGTCAGGACATGTATTACAAGTATCCGCATGGAGATGAAGTATATAATGTCATGGCAGTCTATGAAGCTACTGAAATTCAGGGCGAGCCAACGGTCATGGATGATGAAGGACTGGAACTGCGTTATTTTGATCTGAGTATGCCAATCCCAGAGATTAATCCGTTCACGGAATATGTGCTGAAAAAAGCGGGATATATTGACTAAGTAATGAAAGGGGATCGTATATGACACAGGATTTTTATTGTGATGAAGTGCTTAGTGGTAATACCAAAGTAAATATCGTTATGGAAACAGACAAGGTGCTGGCTTATCATCATACCCGACCATACTACAAGCATCATATTGTTGTTATTCCAAAGATCCATATCCAATCATTCATTTCACAGGAAGAAGATAATAATGATGAACTATTATTGGAAATTATGCGCGTTATCAAAAAGGTTGCTGCGGACATGGTTGTCCAGACGGGTTCTTCCAAAATCGTAACTAACCTGGGCACTTACCAGGATTCGAAGCATCAACACTGGCATGTGGTAAGCGGTGAACGTATCCAATAAAATAAGTCTTAAGTAGAGTCTTCCTGCCGGATGTTCGGGGGAAGATTTTTTGATTTTAATGATTAAAATTCTCTCTATCAAGAATGAGGAATTTGATTGGAGAAAGTGAATGGAGGTAAAATATGCTAAAATAGGTTGATGAATTAATAAGTTAGTTTATTAATAAATCATGATGATCATATGAATTATGAATTCAGTACATTGATAAAAAAGGAGGAATTGTGATGAGCTTTTCATTCATTTCAACATTCGCAGTTTTATTTAACTTGGTGTTATTCGGTTTGGGTGTATATGCCCTCATTTTATTTATCAAACTTGCTAAACGCGGGATTCAGGCGTTGGACATTTATCTATATGAGAAACGAGGAGAACGGTTCTAAGCTGTAGAAATATCACTCAACAATAGAATTATCATTTTTCTCTCAGTGTTTTATTGTTGCTCTATTGATATGATTAAATCATCATTCAACTAAAGAGAGGGTAAATGAAATGGATACTTTTTTAGAGCAAATCAACGAATTGCAGGAGCTTCAAAAAGATTTGGTCAGTATACATCCCTTATTCGCAGAGCATTATCCCGTGGTTGTGGCATTTGAAACTTTATTATATATCTATGATTATTCGTCCAAGACGAAGCAATATGAATGGGTAAAAACCGTCCCGGATGACCTGAATATTCCCGATGAATGCCTTGCAGCGTTCCCGGTGCATCACATGGATGGGCGGATGTGCGCAGTGGTGACGGATGCGGCGTTCCAAAATTTTGAGCAGAAAGTCTACCTCTTTCATGAGTTTGTCCATTGTTACGTAAATGAGCAGTATACCGACATGGGTGACCGTCTTGAGATCAAACGTAAGATGGAGCAAATCAAACGTGTAACATGGGAACTGGATTATGAGTTTCCTTATGACAATGAGATGGTTGTCCAGCGGATTACTTCGCTGCTGTCAGCCTTGAAGAGTAAGGATCTCTTGCAAGTGAAAGAGGCGAGAGTAGCCCTGTTCAGCTCTTTGAGTGAAGAACAAGGGGAGTACTTCAACTGGCTGGAATGGAACGAAGGTTACGCGCGCTATCTGGAGAATCGAATACGGGAGAAATTTGGACTGGAAATCAATCATATGGGGGATTCATCTCCGTTTAATCGTCTTGTTTTCTATGAATGCGGGTCGGAATACATAAGCCTGCTCGTTAACGAACAGCCGGATCTTCATACGGATTTGGAGCAGTTATTTGTGAGGATTCAAACAGAGCGAGTGCAGGCTTGAACATAGGTTATAGTTCCCAAATTCATTATGGACGTAAAGATAAGTGCTTTCGTGACCGATACCGCCCAGCGTTTAAAAGTACTGCTCCAAGAATGGGACACCGAGCTGCAGCATGCGAGCATAAGCATCTAGAGCTAAATACTGATGATTACATAGAGAGTTTACGCTCATGTTCTAAGTAAGAATCGGGAGGTATATATGCTAATGAAAAAAGCAGGGATTCTCTTAGGTCTCTTCGTAGTGCTACTAGCAGGCTGCAATCCTTCAAATGGAACTAATTCTAATCCGAAAGAAGTGCTACCTTCACTCATTACATTAACCTGCAATCCCAACTTCACGATTGAAGCGTGTGAAGATGTGGAATTCAAAGATCCGGTTGAGATTGGAATCGTAATTGAGGCTATAAACAAAGCGGAGCGCATAGCGGGAAGTCTTGATTATAGCGTGGAGTACAAGATGAACTTAACAGATGCAGATGGCTCCTTAACGAAGTATGATTTTTCCATAGGCAAAGATCCCAAGCAGTCAGCCCTTCTGGTTAACCATGAGGATACCCACGTAGGATACAGCATACCCATAGAGGATGCAAACCGAGTGAGGAAACTGATTCAAAGTCATACGGACTGACACAGAAGATTACAGGTTACCTTCGGTAAGTCAGTTTACTATATAGGTTCAACAAAAAATTACACGATAACGGAGAGGACAGAAAAAACCTAAAGAAGCGAAGCGTTCGCCTTTATACCCGGATTTTACCCTTTGAAAATAGGAATCAAAAAAATCTGGGGATAACAGCGATCGGAAGGTTGTTCTGTCATCGGAGTGGCAAGTGTAAATATTCTTTGGTTTAATTTATATATCTATTGAAACGGAGAGACGGTCATATGAGTCACCTGATTACCATTCAACCTTTAACAGCATCGGATATGGAGGGTGCCTGGCGGGTATTCGAGACATCCATAACGAATGCATTTACACAGGAAGGGCTGGGTTCCCTGCACGAAGACATACGCGATGAAATTGAACACAAAAAAGCGATGCTTTACTTAGCTTTGCATCCTGACAACAAACAGGAATCGAATGTTTTCTTCTTGCTGGCCAAAAGGGAAGATACCGTCGTTGGTACCATTTCCTATGGACCTTGCGGTGAGGAGATTAAAGAATGCACAGACCACCAACTGAACTACGTAGGGGAATTGGGTAGTCTCTACGTTCTACCAGAGGTTCAGGGTCAGGGAATTGGCTCTGCTCTCATTCATGCTTTGGCTACTGAACTTCAGAGAAGTGAGATTACGCAATTTTGCCTGGATAGTGGATACCGGATAGCCCAGAAGAAATGGCAGCGGAAGTTTGGAGAACCCTATGCCGTGGCAAAGAACTACTGGGGTGAAGGCACGGACCATATGGTGTGGTTATGTAATGTGAAGGATTTTGCTGCAATAAATGACTAAGAGATGACGACCTGTACTGAACAGGGGTCATCTCTTTTACTAAGTCAATCTTTCTGCATCGATAGAGGACTATTCTTCGTACAGTAAGAAAAAGGAGTGAAGATATGCAGTACATACAGAGTACACCCGAGCAACGTTTATCGCCGGATGCCATAACCATATGGAGAATCAGTGCGATTATATCGAACGGAATAGGGTTGATTGTGCTTGCAGCACTGCTGATTCTGGATTCCGTCTTTGGATGGAGGGCGTGGATTGGTTGGTTGCTGTGGGGAGTGACTGCCATATCAGTGCTGTATGCGGTGTGGGAGGTTTTTATCCGGCCTTCATTGTTATACAAGCATTGGTATTACGATGCGAATGAGGAGTTCTTGCAATTGAAACACGGCGCTTTGAAAAAGGTACATCAGATCATTCCCATGGCCAAAGTACAATCCGTCACGACGAACCAAGGTCCCCTTTTGAGAAAATATGGCCTATATTCTGTATCGGTTGGCACGATGGGTTCATCTCATACGATCCCGGCGTTGCCAGAAGAAGTGGCGCTTGAACTGCGTAATCAGATTGCGTCTTATGCAAGGATTAACGAGGTGGATGAATGAACGAGATGAAAAGACAACATCCGTTAGCCATGCTCTGGAGTTTGTGGAAACTGGTGAAAAATTCTTTCGCATTTATCGTTTTTTTATTTATTCTTCGTCATGGCACGGCGTCCACGTGGATTATGTATGGCAGAATCGCATTTTATGTGGCTATCGCGTTTAGTGTGATAAGTATCATCTGGAGCTGGTTTACTCTACGTTATACCGCAGATGATAAGGCTTTTCAGATCTACAGTGGGGTGTTCAATCGCACAAGAAGAACGATACCCTATACCAAAATTCAGAACGTGAACCGGCATACGTCGCTGTTTCATCGTTTGTTCAAAGTCACATCCATTCGTTTTGAGACGGGTATAAAGGGAGAAGATGCTACTTTTCAGTTGCAAGTCGTTTCGCTTTCGGAATCGGATCGGCTTGAAAAGGTAGTAGCGGGACATATGTCGGAAGCGAATGTCGCAAGTGATGCTGTAGAACCAAACGAAGAACCAGTGACGCGACCTGAACACGTAACACTGGAAGATATTCAACTACCTGTAAAAGAGGAGCTTGAACGGATTGTACATTACAAGTCCACTCGAAAAGATATATTCAAAGCTTCGTTTACCTCGCTCAGCTTTCTGGTACTTATTCCAATTCTGGGATCGCTCTATTCGTCGGTGAAAGATTTCTTTCCCGATGAAAAAGTGACGGAGAGCATCCTATTGACATGGCTGGATACCTGGTGGATTACCGCATTGATCATCACAGGTCTTATTGCTGTTTCCATTATGCTAGGTATTGTCAGAACCTTTGTGAAGTATGGTGATTTCCAAATCTCCTCTGATCGCAAACGTATCTACATTACGAAGGGTATGTTGGAACAGAGCGCATTTTCGATCCTGAAAGAACGAGTCCAGGCGGTGAAAATCACACAGTCTCCGATGAAAAGACTGCTAGGATTAGCAGAAGTAGAACTGACGACAGCAGGTGGTGTTGGAGAATCCGACCAGGAAGTTAACTCGCTCTATCCTTTCCTACCTGTTAAGCAAGCTTACGATATGATCTCGGAGATTTTGCCATCCTATCAGGTTACGCAAGAGATGCAGAAGCTTCCACGCAAATCATTATGGCTGCGCATGCTGACACCAGGCTGGGTGTGGATCATTGCAACGGGGTTACTGTTTTATTTCAAACCGGTGATTCTGGGACAGAATCAGGCATGGTGGATGATTTCCGCTATTCTGTTACTGTGGATCGTCATATGCAGAATAACTGATTTTCTCCATACACGATACGTCCTGAATCAGAACTTTATCCAGTTGCGAACCGGTGCATTAACCTCAACACTATACATCTCCAAGCGGGAGAAAGTCATTGAGGTACAGATCACCCGGAATCTGCTGCAACGCTGGTTTGGAGTTGCTTCGATTCAAACCGTGAATCGGGCCAAACCTGTCCTGCATCACACGCTAAACGATATTCCGCTTGAAGCCGTAGAGGCGTTTCAGTTGTGGTATATGGAGCGGAGTCAGAACATCCAGACCCGATAATGTAAAGGCAAGTGCAGGAAGACTACTAAGTTAACTGTGCACTTGCCTTTTGTATTGAAGGTGGATGCTCAATTAACATAGCTTAGGAGGTGTTCCTTTGATTAAAATCGTATTTATGGACGTGGACGGTACGCTACTCAGTGAGAAGGATCGAAGTCTCTCTCCAAGTACAGAGGATTCCATTCGAAAATTGGTTCATAGGGGCATAGAGGTCGTGCTGGTCACTGGCAGACCGTACAATTTATGCCGAGATTTCAGAAAACTCGGGATTGATACCATGATTTCGGCTAACGGGGCATTGATCAAGAGTGGTGAAGAAGTGATACATAAATCGGTGCTTTCTACACGAATGGTTAGAGAAATCAGTGAATTTGCCGAGCTGAACGGCAGCAGTATTTCTTATTTTACAGAGTCATTCGAAATGAATGGTTTATGCACAGCGGATGTACGTGTCACCGATGCATTGAGAGATACGCTCAGTCTGATGGGGTACCCATTGAGCATCAGTTCTTTGGAACAGGAAGTGTATTGCATTTGTTTATATGCCGATCAAGCCGAAGCGGAGAAATTCCATTCCAGATTTCCAGCATTAAAATTCGTGAGGTTTCATCCTTACGTGTCTAACGTACTGGAAGAGAATGAAGTATCCAAATCGATAGCGGCAGGGAAAGTGCTCGCCCACCTGAATATATCGAAAGAGGAAGCAATGGCTTTTGGCGATGGTGAAAATGATATTGATTTGCTAGAGTACGTGGGTCTTGGAATTGCGATGGGAAACGGAGGAGAGCGCGTCAAAAAAAGTGCTGACTATGTCACGCTGCGAGCAAGTGAGGATGGCATCACACATGCGTTGAGGAAGTTTAAAATCATAGAATAAGCAAAGTTTGGAGTAATAAGGATATCCTAATTATGGGTTTTCATGTAGAATGATGGAGGATGAATTAAGCCCTAAAGCATAGGGTGTGATCGAAGGGTGACTTATGAAAAAGGCTGTCATAGTAATCTTGTCTCTTGTCGTACTTATTGGTGTATCTTCTTCAGCTTATGCCCATCCAGGCAGACTGGACAAAAATGGTGGACATAATTGTTCCGCGAAATCCAAACAAAAGGGCCTTTGCACAGGCTACCATTATCACAAAAAGAAGAAATGAAAATGAGTTTTACAAGGTAAACCCAGCCCTGGTCTAATCTATGGTTGGGTTTGCATGTTTATAATTCATGGTAGTCGCATCTAACAGAATACAATAAACATTACGTTAGAGGTGAGTAGTATTATGGGGTTTATTGGGATCATTTGTGTAATTATTATGACGGTCACACTCATCAGCATAGAAAGTAATACGAAACGGTTAATTCAAGAGCAGGCCGAAACCAATCGGAAACTGGAGCAACTATTGAGGAAAGAACGTTTTACAGACCAGACAGGAGGAGCATGACGATGGATCATATTAAAGCGATTATTTTTGATCTGGACAATACGATTCTCAACAGAACAAGTACCTTTGAAGGCTTCAGCCAGAGCTTGATCAACACTTACTTTGCTCATCTTCAGACTACTGATGATATTCTTAAACGAATTATTGAGCTGGATGAGGACGGTTACAAGGACAAAGGCGTGTTGTTCAACGAGCTGCTCCATGAATTACCTTGGGCTGAGAATCCACCTCACGTGGAGCTTATGGAATTCTATGGCAGAGAGTATGTGAAAAGTGCTGTTCTGATGGAGCAAGCGCGAGAAGTGGTGCAGCATCTAAGAGGAAAATATAAAACAGGTTTAATCACCAATGGTAAAACTGAGATTCAATACGGAAAAATTGATCAACTCGGCATCAGGGATGATTTTGATCATATTATCGTTTCAGAAGAGGCTGGAGTCAAAAAGCCCGATCCTCGTATTTTCAAATTGGCATTGGATCATTTCAACCTCTCTCCCGAGCAGTGTATCTACATTGGAGATCATCCCGTCAATGATGTTGAAGGAGCGGCAAAAGTAGGCATGAGCACGATTTGGATGAAGGTCAATCAGCCTTGGCAGGACAGCATTACAACCAAACCATTACATGCTATTGAGCATCTTGGTGAATTAAAAGGCCTGCTCTAAGGGGAGATCGTCAGATTAGATTCAAACAACACAACATTACATTACATAACAGAACAGTGAGGTAGGTGCACATGGAGATCAGACAAATGGCTACGGCATTTTTGAGTAATGGCAACGACATGTTAATGATGAAGAAGGCAGGCAGTAGGCTGTTCGATTTTGAGTTCTGGGGTGGTATTGGCGGGCATCTGGAGCACGGCGAGCTTAACTCACCAATGACCGCCAGTTACCGGGAGATTGAAGAAGAGACGGGGTTCAAGCAAGCGGAAATTGATAATTTCCGTCTTCGATATGTGCTGTTGCAGTATAGTGACGGTGAAGTTCGGCAGCAGTTTGTATATTTTGGTGAGACGACACATCGAGCCTTTATTCCATCAGATGAAGGGGATTTATTTTGGGTTCCTTTGGATGAGCTGCTGGATTTACATACATCCATTCTGATTAAAGCTGCGATCCGGCACTTTTTGCAAAATCAGGAGACCGACGAGATATGGATCGGGAATGTCCTGAATGGAGAAGGGGCAACGGCTAAACCAAGGGTAGAATGGAGCATCATGCAAGATACGATATCCTTTGAACCCGTTGTGTAATGTTAGACGTCTTGACCGGGAAAGGGACCTATCTCTGATCGAAAAAGCTATACGTTTAACGTCTGTAGGCGACTGTTATAAAGAGCGAGGATATTAACCATCCCCGCTCTTTTTTAATACCTCGTATTGAATATAAATTCTCTCTTTGGAAGGATGATGGATATGAATATCCAAACTTCAACAGGTGGGTCTTGGAGCAGCAGTGATCATCCATTATTCAATTCGGTTTATTTAATGAAAATCAAGCTGTGATGATTCGATCTTTTGTGCGTCTTCTCCGATTCTCAATGGCTTCCTCATAATCTCCGACTAACCTGTCAAAAATGTGATCCCACGAACGCTGCTCAGCAAGTTTTCGGCCTTCAAAGCCCATATTCCTCAGTTGATCCATATGATCTTCCCAGAGGCATATCTCCCGAATCAATGCATCCGCATTACCCGGCTCGAACAGAACACCGCTTCGATGATGTGTGACCAAGTCTTTTACACCTCCACCATTCGCAGCGAGAACCGGCAATCCCGAAGCCATCGCTTCCAGCACCACATTGCCAAATGTTTCTGTTGAGGAAGGAAACACAAAGAGATCTGCCGAAGCATACATAGCAGCAAGCTCTTCACCATGCAGATACCCTGTAAAGGTGACATTGGGTGGGGATTGCATACGCATTTTGGGGAGCAATGGTCCATCGCCTACAATGATCCAGTGTACACGGGCTTGCATATGTTCTGGCAACTGCTGCATGGCAAGGGTGAGGGTAGCGATATCTTTTTCCGGGGCAATTCGTCCAACGTAGAGTAAAATTAGAGGAGCCGTTATGTTGTAGCGAGTACGCATATCGGAGCTTCGTTTATCAGGTGAATACAGACTGCAATCGATCCCGCGGGACCATAACTTCAGACGTTGAATACCTTTCGATTGCAATGAGTTTAAGGTGTCCTGAGACGGTGTCAATGTTGCTTCACAGGCCCGGTGGAACCATTGGATATACTTCCAGTAGAGAGGAATGACACTTTTCAACTTGTAGTATTCGAGGTACTGATCGAAGTGAGTATGGTAGGAGATGACATGTGGAAGCTGATACTTGAGCGCATATCTGAGACCGAAAAGACCCATATTGAACGGAGTGGCGATATGCAGCAAATCTGGCTGAAAAGTCTTTAGCTCCCGATGAATGGATGCTCGATTAGGTAAGGCAATACGACATTCCGGGTAGAGGAAAAAGGGGATGTTGGTAACCGAACGGAGCGGAGCGGCATCATTGCCTTCAATAACAGACTGCGGTGTGAATAACAGATGCTCAATGCCTTTGCGGTTCAAGTGATTACTCAAGCGGTGCAGCGTACCGGCAACACCATTGGTTTCCGGAACATAGGTGTCGGTGAACAAGGCCAGGCGCATCATAACCCCTCCCAAGACTCTTGATGACAAGATCATAACAGCGGATCATTTTCCAAAGGTCAAGTGCAGGTTAACTTTATCCATATTCCGTGTAAAGTGTGCAGGGAAGTGAATTGGGTGCAAACTTACATCGGATAAACTTATATAATATATTCTGCTATGATGTATAGGCGTTTAGTTATAGTGGACCCGTGTGAAATCATTCGTCCAACTTATATAGAGAGAGATACAGGAGGCAGAGAGATGAACAAATTACAGGAAGAATTGCAGCAATTATTACCCTTGGATCAGCTTGAAAGCATGTCGGGTGAAGAAGTGGTGGGGAGTGTTGCTATGGATCTTTATCGTGCGGAATTTGCGACCATTCGGGAGTGTGGACGTGAACTTCCACAAGTATTGAGAGATACCATCCTGATCGTAGACTTGGATACAGAGCTGTCTATGAGTGGCATTACTGGTTTTCTTGAAAATGCGAGTGGGCAGTTTCTGGGTGAAACGACGGAAGCAATGCAGCGCATAGGCAATGATGCAGATGCAGAGATTCTGAAGAACATCCAGCATATGTTATCCGAAAATGGTGTGACGCCTGTGCAATTAAGAGAGAATGTGAATGCACTCTCCGAGCAGGATGTAACGACGACCCTGAATACGCATGGACAACAGATCCATGAGGTTTTGCAACGGGTGGAGCTGGAAGCGGGTAATTTAAGCATGCAATCGGATAATGAAGAGGTGTTTGAACTCCTTTATCAATATGTGGATACGAACAAAGATCGCCTGAAACAGGAGTTGGAGCACCTCTTGTCTAATTGAATCTGACACGTAGGAGGATGTCACTATGATTGTGATGATTAATGGAGCATTTGGCTCGGGTAAAACCTCTGCTGCAACCAAGCTGCAGCCATTAATTCCGAACAGCATGATCTACGATCCTGAAGAGATTGGATACATGTTAAGAAACGTGATTGCGGATGATATCCGAATGGAAGTGGAGAAAACGGACGATTTTCAGGATATGGAGCTGTGGAAAGTCCTTACCGTGAAAGTCGCCCGTGAAATCAGGCAGAAGTATAACAAACATCTGATTATTCCGATGACCATCTACAAGTCAGAGCAGTTCAATTACATCCATCGGGGTCTGAAAGAGCTCGACGCTGAGCTTTTTCATTTTACCCTGATGACATCCATGGAAACATTACATGAGAGATTGTTGAAGCGCGGGGATAAGTCTGATGGGTGGACTTTTAAACAAGCGGTTAAGTGTGTCGAAGCATTCCATGGAGCACGCTTTGAAGAGTACATTCAAACGGACGGCCAAACAACAGATGATGTGGTGAATGTTATAATCTCCAAAGTGCTGTCAAACCGTAAATGAGGAGGCAAAATGATGAGTATCAACAAACGATTAGGTGTGGAATCCCTATTGGTAACTTTGCTATTCACACTGGGTTTTATGGCTTGGAATGTCGTTCAAGGAATGTTAATGACGCTGAATTATACACCTGAAATGATGAACACCGATTCATCTACGAGCACGTTGCAGTCCAAGGTTGCTTTTGGCTCTATTGCCCGTTGGGATACTACTTCCATTCTGATCGCTGCTGTTGGATTTCTCTTGTTTGCTGCTGCATACTATGGACTTCGATCGGGGATACAGCGCTGGACACAGCGTTCCTGATTGTTTATTAATAAAAGAAAAACATAGTCAAAAAACAGTTCTACACCAATGAAAGTTGGTAGGAGAACTGTTTTTTGTTTTTGGATCTATTTTTAATAGATTATAGATGCTTGGAGATGATTTCTTCCAGACCTTGGGCGACCGAATGCGCACCACGTTCAAGGTGTCTCTCGTAGAGATGCAGTCGGACAAAGCTCTCATCCGTCCCCATCGCCTCCGAGAAAATGCCACCGAGTCCACGTGCGCGGCGGTCGATCTGAAGCAACAGTTCCAGTGAATCTCCCATCGGGTAGAACAGTACTTCCAGCTCATCCAAATAACCACGGAACTTGCTCGTTGGCACGAATTCAAATTCCTGTACAAATGGAAGATTACCACCAAGCTTTGGAGCATAGTCGTTGGTCACTTCACGCAGCTTGAAACCAAGGAGATCAATCGCATCAAGCACAGTGTTCATATTTTTTGTAGGAACTACATGGAGTCTGTCCCTGTCTGAGGGGTCCATGGCGCTTGAGATATCGAGGCCAGTTTCAACCCACACCTCTGCACGATGCAGTGTAATTGGAAGATTTTCTGGTAGATCAAATGAGAAGGACTTCTCCAGTTTGGCGCCTGGCTGTAAAATAAAACCTTCGGTAAGCAAGTATTTAGCTACAACGGCAGTTTCATTTACTTTTCGATCATTGTGCTCCCGTATGTAATGGGTTTTGATCGTAAGGTAGATTCGGTCTACATTCTGTTCCACGTCTCCACCCTCGATGTACACGATCCCAGAGATGATTCCTCCAGGCGTAACCTCAGGTGTATGTAATTCTGTATTTACTTTGGCTGCTCCAACACCTACACTGGCTAACATTTTCTTAAAAAAAGACATTCATTCAACCTCCACATCCTATTGGTTTATCCAAGTGGCAAAATACGACTTCGAGCTTAATACGGCGCCTACGAGAGAAGCGTTTCAAATTTTAACAAGCACAAGATGAGAATAGATAAAACTCTTTTAGTGAGAAAAAAGTTAACCTATGGACAGGAAAATCGACTTGTCTGTGTCGAATGTTGTTTAATATGGGATTTTCTTCTGGGGGATGGGAGACTTGCTGTGCGTGAGCACAAATATATCTGGAATGCAATAAGGCGTTAAAGAAAGATTATAAAATATGAATGCCTGACTTTGTATTTCAGATCTGGAGGTTGTGTTTTGGATAGAGAAACTTTAGAACGAAATTTAGGACCAGATAATGTGAATACCAGCTTCGAGCAGATGGCTAACGGGGAACGGAAATACAAAATGGTTTCAGAGGATGGAAGTTATTATTGTAGAACGGTAGCTTCATCTCAGGGAGCATGGCAAAATAGCCATTTTCATAACCATATAACCGAGTTCTATGTTGTGCAGTCTGGTTGGATCGCTTATGCAAATTTTGCGAATGATCAGACTCTTGAAATCAGAGTTATGGGCGAAGGAGAGCACATCATTGTGCAACCAGGAGTACACCATAATTTATATATGTCAGCTAATAGCGTTATCCATACGATAAAATATGGTTTGAATACAGATAGTGATTGGTCTGCTTCTCCGGAACTGGACAGCGTTACACAGAAGCTAATGGAGAGTGAATTACTTCAGACTTACGGTTAATCAGCTTGGGGGTTGAATACATGCGAAAAAGTACGATATTTTGGCTAACAGGCATTGCGATTATTATTGTAGCAGCTTTCATTGTATATAATAATCTGGCTCCAAGCATTACAGCGCAGGATGTTAACATGAAGGGGACGATTCGGCAGACAGCTACGGATGAATACGAGGTGCAATTAGCCATTACACGCACAAAAGCAGATAAAGGTCAGCACACTATATATCCCCTTGTAGATGGCTGGGGTTCAATATCTTTTTATGACAAACAGGACAACCGATTTATTCGACCTACTTCCGTCGGCAGCACAGGTGCAATGGAAGAGATTCTTCGTCAAGTGTTACAGAGGCAGTCATCAACAGCGATTACTGAATTTGCAGGGTTCTCCATACCTGATGCAGTGGGCACGTACAAGGTTCGTTTTACCATTCATCCTTTGGGTGAGGAGGCAGAACTGATTCGGCAACCGATGATCTATTATGTTCATCAGGAAAAATTACTGGGCAAAGACCTGAGCTGGGTCTCAGGAGAGCCTCTGGAAATCATTAAGGAGTATGCAGAGTGATGCTAATCTATCAATCGAATGAGATTACGGTACGTTTACTGGATGAAAAGGATGAACAGCTCCTTGTTCAATGGTTGTCTAACCCAGTAGTACTTCAATATTACGAAGGCCGTGATCAGCCGCATGATCTGAATTTGGTCAGAGAGCACTTTTATAGACAAGAGGATACGGCACATCGTTGTATGGTTGAACACGAAGGTAAACCGATCGGATATATCCAGTTCTATGAACTGGAGGAGGAAGAACGGAATGAGTATGGTTATGGAGACACCGATGAAATCATCTATGGAACAGATCAGTTTATTGGAGAAGCTGATTACTGGAACCGCGGTATTGGTACACAACTAGTAAAATCCATGTTGGGCTATCTAGTCAACGAAAAGCAAGCTCGGAAAGTGGTCATGGACCCGCAATCATGGAACGAACGAGCCATATCCTGTTACGAGAAGTGTGGTCTCAGGAAGGTCAGACTGTTACCAGAACATGAGCTGCACGAAGGACAGATGAGAGACTGCTGGCTGATGGAGTATGCCCCATAGGTAGTGCGCGGTGCTATATAAACCATTTAACCAAGGAGGAATGATTGATGGATTTGAGGTACCCGATTGGAACATTTGAACATACAGGCGAGGTTACATCAGAGCAGCGGAAGCAGTGGATTCAAGATATTGCGGAGTTGCCGGAGCGCGCCCGCGAAGCGGTCAAAGGATTGAGTGAAGAACAATTGAGGTTACCCTACCGGGAAGGTGGCTGGATGCTCAAACAGGTCATTCACCATATGGCAGATAGCCATATGAATAGCATGGTTCGTTTCAAGCTCGCACTGACGGAGGATAACCCCACGATAAGACCATATTACGAGGAACGATGGGCTGAACTGAGTGATTCACGAGAACTTGATGTCGAGTTTTCTCTGCAAATCCTGGATGCGCTGCATCGACGTTGGGTAGCGCTACTGAACACATTAACAGATGTAGACTATGCCAAAACCTTTTATCATCCCGCTTCCAAAGAAACGACCAGACTGGACTGCAATTTGGGCGTATATGCATGGCATGGCAGACACCACGTTGCCCATATTACCTCGCTTAGAAGCAGATTGGGAATCTAGTGGTGAAATAAATAACTTATTAAGGAGATTACATCGATGAATATACATATCAGACTTTTGGATGAGAGCGATCCGGTCTTAATTTCGCAGGCGTTTCAGGAACAGGGTTGGGCGAAATCGGCGGAGCAGTACATTCAATATCTTGCAGAACAGCAGAATGGTGAGCGGGTGACTTTAATAGCGGAATTGGATGGAGCTTTTGCCGGTTACGCGAATGTATTGTGGAATTCGTATTACCCTTCGTTCAGGGAACAGGGTATTCCGGAAATTAATGATTTCAATGTGCTGATCAAGTATCAGCGTCAGGGAATTGGATCACGTTTGATGGACCGGGCAGAAGAAGTCATTCATGAGCGAACCGAAACTGCCGGAATTGGTGTCGGGGTGTTCTCCGATTATGGCAAAGCTCAAATTCTGTATGCCCGTCGTGGATATATACCAGATGGACAGGGCATTCACAAGCATGGCCGTTATCTAAAGTGGGGCGATGAAACGATTATCGATGACGATGTGGTGCTGTATCTAACGAAGAAGTTAAGCTGATCGAATCCTGAATAAAAAGGATTATAACGCTGTTGAGAGGACAGGGAATTACTTTCTTCTAAACAGCGTTTTTTAACATATAATCAGACTATTTTCGGCTCGAATCTTACAAGAAAAATAGAGTTAAATTGGGTGGGAATGTTATAATAGAGGGTAGTTGATTTAGCTTAGAAACCGTGATGAAGCGGGCGATTTAAAGGGGAAGAGATCGATACATAAGAGGGAATGTGCAGGATATTTTGTATGAATTCGAGGAGGAATGTGTTTATGGAGAAGACAATTAAAAATGTCCAGGATCTATATGACATGCTTGACGCAGAATTCAGATCAGCGAAGCAATTTTGGGAACCTTTCTACGAGGATCGGGAGCGACCAATCCCCTTTTTTCCAAACAAACCGGATGAAAATTTGGTAGCGCATGTGAACTCAGGAATATTATCTGGGGGCAAAGCATTGGAGCTCGGTTGTGGCCCGGGAAGAAATGCATTATATCTAACACGTCAGGGTTATAAGGTAGATGCTTATGATCTCTCGGAGCAAGCGATTGCATGGGCCAAGGAAAGAGCAGCGGAAGAAAAGCTTGAAGTGAATTTCGAATGCAAGTCGGTGTTTGAACTCGCGCCACAGGAGGAGTACGATCTCGTCTATGATTCGGGCTGTCTTCACCATCTGCTACCACATCAGCGAATTCCCTACATACAGATGATTCACAACGCACTCAAACCTGGAGGGTATTTTGGGATGACCTGCTTTGCTCCAGGATTTGGCGGTCAAGGTGGACCGGAGAGCATTATGGACGATTGGGAAGTATACCGTGAGAAGTCGATGAAAGGCGGTCTGGCTTTTACGGAGGAAAAGCTTCGCTATTTGCTTGAAGATCCTTTTGAATGCGTGGAGCTGCGTCCGATGAAGATGAAGGGCCAGGATGATATGTGTTTTGGCTTGCCCATCCTATGGGTGACGTTGTGGAGAAAACCAATCCATCCATAATAAGACGTTCCTAACCAAAATGCGTAACAGAAAGGGTGTTAAAGTACATGGGAAACAGACACTTTATCATTACAGGTACGTCCAAGGGGATCGGTAAGCAACTCGCAAAGTTGTTAGTGGAAAAGGGAGATTACGTCTACGGCATTGCACGCGGAACGGCTGACATGAAGGAAGCGACTGATCGCTACAAGCATTTTCAGTATGATCTTGGTGACCTTAGTGGTATCGATGAGCTTGTCTCACACATTTTGAAACAGATACCTTTGCAAGAGGCTGAATTCATTGGGCTCATAAACAATGCAGCGATGCTGGAACCGTTGAAATCGATAGATCGGTGCAGTGCAGAGGAGATCAGTCTTAATCTGAACATCAGTTTGGCAGCGCCTATGATTCTGACTTCATCTTTTATACAACATACCAATCACCTGACCACACGCAGAAAAATAGTCAATGTATCGTCCGGGTCAGGCAGTTATCCGGCACCTTCAATGGCATCTTACTGTGCCTCCAAAGCTGGAATAAACATGTTCACCCAGTGCGTAGCGATGGAACAATCCGGGCAACCCAATCCCGTTGAAGTGATTGCATTCGATCCAGGGATGGTAGATACTGAGCTACAGGCTGTGGCAAGAGGCAAAAGTGCAGAGGAATTTGCACTGTCTGAGGTATTCGGTCAGGTCTATGAAGCAGGCCAATTAAGATCGCCACAAGATGTCGCAAAGCAATTGATCGAACGGATGGAAGAAATCAGTGATCCAAGCAAGGTTCTACACACCATGGAGGGATAACAGATTAACAGTTATAAACGTTTAGATTCATCTAAATTGGTAAGAGATTATGGATTTTACTTTGCCTCGACAATTTGTATTGTTCTATTAATAGCGGCAGGAGTGGAAGAGACGGAATCGATTCTGAAGAAGCGGTAGCGTTCGCCTTTGTCACCTAATTTCTACATTTAATAAATTTAATAAAGGAAATTTGGGGACAACTGCGATCGGAAGAACGATCCGTATCTGGAATGGTCCCCCCCGTAGATTGTCAAACAATATGCTTCGGGCAATGCCCAAGAAGAACAGAAACGTGGTGAAGAGATATGTTTAAAATTATGCTCATTGAAGACGATGAATCGTTATTCAGTGAAATCAAAGAACGGTTATCCCAGTGGTCATATGACGTGTATGGCGTGCAGGATTTTGGCAAAGTGATGCAGGAATACAGTGCCATTCAACCACAGCTGGTGATTATTGATATTCAGCTTCCCCAGTATGACGGATTTCATTGGTGTCGCATGATCCGAGCCCATTCCAATGTGCCGATTATCTTTTTATCCTCACGGGATCATCCTACGGATATGGTCATGTCAATGCATTTGGGCGCAGATGATTTTATCCAGAAGCCCTTCCATTTCGATGTGCTGATTGCCAAGATCCAGGCGGTCCTGCGTAGGGTATATAACTACAATACAGAGCGGATTGAGCTGCGCACATGGCGTGGGGCTACCATTGAATATGTGAAAAATACCCTTACCCATGACAATGAATCTGTCCTTTTGACCAAAAATGAAATGTTCATTCTCAAAGTGCTGGTTGAGCACAAAAATCAGATTGTGACCCGGGAAGACCTGATTCGCAGCTTATGGGATCATGAACATTTTGTGAGTGATAACACGCTGACGGTCAACGTCAATCGCCTTCGCAAGAAGCTAGAGCCGCTAGAACTCGATGGCTATATCGAAACGAAAGTAGGTCAGGGCTATATGGCAACAGAAGAGGCGGAAGTATGATTGGCAAATACATACGGGAAAAGCTCAGCTGGCTAGTGTTACTTATAAGCATCCAGCTCATCTTTTTATTTGTAGCCTATATCGACACGTCCATTCCATTCCGATCTGTTTCATATATCGTCGTGCTGAATGTGGTGGTATGCATCGTTTTTATCTGGGCGAGATATCCAAGAGAGACTCGTTTCTACAAAAGATTAACTGCCTGGGATCATACCTATGATCCAGGGGATTTGGATATCGCTGAAAGCCCTTATGAACGGATTGTGCACGATGCCGTGACTTCCCAGACCGAACGTTATCGGAAGGAGTCCACAGCTCATTTTATTTTGCTGGAGCAAGAAAAGGATGAGATGCTGTCCTGGATTCATGAGGTGAAGACGCCCTTAACCGCGCTGCAATTAATGATTGAGCGAATGCCGGATGACAAGCTGCAGGGTCAGATGACGTATGAATGGCTGCGAATTCACCAACTGCTCGATCAGCAGCTTCACCAGAAGCGTATTCCATTTATGCATAATGATTTGTTTGTGGAAGAAACAGAGCTTGAACCGATTTTGAACGGCGAGATTAGAGCTTTGAAGTCATGGTGTATATCCAAACGGATTGGCTTCGACGTGTCATTAGATGTGACAAAGGTGCTGACCGACAGCAAATGGTTAGGTTTTATCATACGGCAGCTGCTTAGCAATGCGGTGAAATACAGTCATTCCTCTGACATTGTCATTGAAAGCAAGGAACAGGATGGGCACATCATACTGACCATTCAGGATTATGGACGAGGGATCGAGGCGCAGGATTTACCGCGTATCTTTGATAAAGGCTTCACTTCAACTCAGGGCAGACTGGAAGGAACGGCAACGGGAATGGGCTTGTATTTGACCCGACAAGTGGCACAAGCACTTCATATAGACATTAAGGTACAGTCTGCTCCCGGAGAGGGGACTAGCGTCAAGCTAACCTTCCCGCGAAAAAATGACATGATCCACCTTGCAGGCGTGTGACAACATTGTCACATGCTTTTTGGTTTTGTTCGGTGAATCGCACGATAAATTGGAACATCCCGCCTATGATGGAGATATACCAAAGAGGAGTGAGTGGGATATGTGGATACTGGAAGCCAAAAAAATTCATAAAGTCTATGGCAACAGATTAAATAAACAGGAAGTCCTCAAGGGGATTGATCTCGGGGTAAGTAAAGGCGAATTTGTTGGTATTATGGGGCCCTCAGGTTCGGGGAAAACGACGCTGTTGAATGTTCTTTCTTCGATCGATCGGGTAAGTCAGGGCACGATTGATATTGAGGGCCAGGAGTTCACCGGCATGAAGGAGAAACAGCTTGCTGAATTCCGCAAATTTCATCTCGGCTTTATTTTTCAGGATTATAATCTGCTGGATACCCTCACAGTGAAAGAAAATGTAATGCTGCCGCTCTCGATTACGAGTATGCCGAAGCATGAGGCACACCTGAAGTTCGAACAAATTGCCCGTGAACTGGGCATATATGAGCTGAAAGACAAATATCCGTCCGAGATTTCGGGTGGACAGAAGCAGCGGACTTCGGCCGCGCGTGCGTTTGTGCATGATCCAAGCATTATTTTCGCTGACGAGCCGACAGGTGCGCTCGATTCCAAATCGGCTTCGGATCTGCTTGGCAAATTAAGTGATATGAACAGCAAACATCAGGCCACCATTATTATGGTCACCCATGATCCGTTTGCCGCGAGTTATTGCAGCAGGGTGATTTTCATTCGGGACGGTCAGATCTACACTCAATTAAATAAAGGAGACGAGTCCCGGCAATCCTTCTTCAACGATATTATCAAAACTCAGGGCGTATTGGGTGGTGTGCAGCCATGAGTCTGAACTACATCATTTTTCGCAATCTGAGGAAAAACCTGAAGAATTATTATCTTTACGTCTTCGCCCTGATCTTTAGTGTGGCGCTGTATTTTTCCTTTGTGACACTACAGTATGATCCCTCCATGGATGAGGTTGCTGAATCAACGAAAGGAGCGGCTGCGATCGGCGCATCCTCCGTGTTACTGATTGTCATTGTGGGCATTTTCCTGCTCTATGCCAATACAATCTTTATCAAGCGACGCAGTAAGGAGATCGGTTTGTTTCAGCTGATCGGACTGACGAAGGGGAGAATATTTGGTATCTTGAGTGCGGAAAATTGCATTCTCTACTTTGGTTCCATGGTAATCGGTATTCTAATCGGGTTTCTGGGTTCCAAGCTGATATTGATGATTTTGTTCAAAATTATTGGCGTTGATGTGATCACGAAGCTATACTTCTCACCGATGGCGCTAGTGCAAACACTGATTGTCTTTGCCGTCATGTATTTGCTCATCATGTTGATGAATTACACGTTTATCCGAGCCCAGAGTATTCTATCACTCTTTCGGGTGTCTTCTACAACAGAACAGCAGGTAAAGAAGTTATCTGTGGGGCAGATTCTGATGGGCATCTTGGGTATTGCTCTGATCGTGTTCGGTTACATACTGTCTGCACGGCTGTTCAGCGTCGAGAAATTGGATATGCAGCAGTTAATGTACACAATGATTTTGATTTTGTTCTCGGTTATTTTGGGGACATATCTATTCTATAAAGGTTCCGTCAGTTTTCTCTTTAATCTGATTCGCAAAAGTAAAAAAGGCTATCTCTCCATTAATGAGGTATTGTCGTTATCCTCCATCATGTTTCGCATGAAGTCGAATGCCTTGCTGCTGACCATTATTACTACCGTATCGGCACTCGCCATAGGTATGTTGTCGCTCAGTTACATTTCCTACTATTCGGCAGAGGCGCAAGCCAAGGAAAGTCTGCCAGAAGATTTTTCATTTGCACAGGCTAACGTGAAAAATCGTTTTGTAGCCGAGTTGGATAACAAACAGATTCAATACGAAGAAAAGCACAGACAACCTTTATATATTGAAATTGATGCAAATAAGGTGATGAATGACTCCACAATGGAGGAGCTGTTGTTCAGCAGTGTAGTAAGTGACAGCATGGTCGATAACATTGATCTGAAACCAGGCGAAGTCATTTTCATGGGATATGGCAATGTGATTCAGCAATTCTTTTCTATTAAGGATGAAGGCCCCATTGTTCTTCACGGGTTGAAGAAAACGATTGACCAGCAATTGATTGGAACCCTCAAACAGGGCGTGCTTCCTGTGTATTACACCAAAGGAACGCCTGTAGCGGTTGTGGATGAATCGGTTTATGCGGAGCTCGCGCAGGATCTTGATCCGAAACTTCAGGAAGGGGAACCGACCGATTATTACGGTGTGCACATTACAGATCCAGGGCAAGACGAGAATGCGTATGCCATTTTTGCAGAATTGCAATTAGAGGCCCCGAGTTTCTCCCAGATTGAATTCAGAAATAATCAACGTACCAGTATGGGCCTAATCATGTTCATTGTTGGTTTCCTGGGACTGACCTTCTTGATTACATCCGGGTGTATCCTCTATTTCAAACAAATGAATGAGAGCGAAGAAGAGAAATCGAACTATACGATTCTGCGAAAACTTGGATTTACTCAAGGCAATCTGCTACGTGGGATTCAGTTCAAGCAGTTGTTTAATTTCGGAATTCCACTTGTCGTGGGACTGAGCCATAGTTATTTTGCTGTGAAATCAGGCTGGTTCTTCTTCGGTACAGAACTTGCAACACCTACTGTAATCGTCATGATTGTTTATACTTTGTTGTATTCAATCTTCGGCCTGTTGTCCATATGGTATTACAAACGAGTGATCAAGGAATCATTGTAGATCAGAGGATGAGCAACAGAGGAATACATTAAAGAATTCCGAAGAAGGGGCAACTGTATGATATACAGTCTACCCTTTCTTTTTTGTGGAAAAAAGGAGGATGGTGCAAGGGTGGAGAAATCACAACATACTGGAGTGAAGTAGAGGGAGGTTTTCCATGAACCTGGCTAACAAAATTACCCTGGCGAGAATGGCATTGATTCCTTTGTTTATGTTGTGCTTCATCCCGTTGCCGTCATGGATACAGGAGTCGAGTGAACTTATTCGTTTTCTGGATCAGCATGGTCTGGTGATTGGAGTTATTATTTTTGCCCTGGCTGCAGGTACGGATAAGCTGGATGGGTATGTGGCGAGAAAATATAATCAGATCACCAATCTGGGGAAATTGCTTGATCCATTGGCAGATAAACTATTGATTTCGGTTGCACTGATTATGATGGTTCAGGAGGATCTGATCGGTTCATGGATTGCTGTGATCATCATTGGACGTGAAATTGTCATCACGGCCCTGCGTATGATTGCTACTGAACAGGGAATTGCCCTGGCTGCTGATCGATATGGCAAGATCAAAATGGTGCTGCAGGTGGCAGCCATCATCGCTGTATTATTGAATAATATTCCGTTCAGTTTGCTGACGGATGTGCGGGTTGATGTGATTTTATTATGGCTGGCGGCAGGAGTTACGCTGTTATCTGGATTGAACTATATCTTAGTGAATTATAGACTACTGAAATAAAGAACCTACATTGAATTTAATAACGAGAAGGAGGAGAAGAGGGTGTCCCAAATAAATATCAATCCAAGTACTTCAGAGGATTCAGAATATGTTCGCCAGCAACTCATTGCATTTAATGCTGCGCATGTGAGTGAGGAATTAAGGCATCGTTACGAAGAATTGAATTTCAATATCAAAAATGAGGTCGGTGAGATTGTTGCAGGTGTGCTCAGTACACTTTGCTGGAACTGGCTGGAGGTTGATATTCTTTGGGTAGATGCAGAGCAGCGGCAACAAGGTTATGGTTCCCAGTTGCTACGTGAGGTTGAACGCCTTGCGCGCGAGAAATCCTGTGATTTCATCCAATTGAACACATTCTCGTATCAGGCACCTGAATTTTACAAGAAGCATGGCTATCAATTGATCACAACGATTGAGAATGCACCGACGGGACATAGTCATTATTATTTTAAGAAGGATCTAACTTAAGATAGTATGGAATAGGACAAAAATCAGGAGGGGTACCATGGTTACCATTAAAGCAATCGAACTTGAAGATTTACCCGCGTTAAGCCAGCTATACAACGAGTTGATGGGCACACCGACCAATGAACTTCAGATGCAGAAGATGTTCCACTATATCCAGCAAAATGGACACTACCATGTACTCGGTGCATTTTACAACGGGGAACTGGCCGGTTCGGTTATGGGTATTGAATGTATGGACCTGGTGGGTCAGTGCAAGCCTTTTATGGTCGTGGAAAATGTGATTGTATCTGATCAAGTGCGCAGGCAAGGTATTGGTCAAAAGTTAATGCTTCAGATTGAGCACATTGCGAGAGATCTTGGATGTGAGTACATGATTCTGGTGTCTGGCGATCAGCGCAAGGAGGCTCATATTTTCTATGAGAAGCTGGGTTTCAAGGATGAGAAGGTTCAGGGTTATCGGAAGCATCTCTAAGAAACAGAGCAGATAAAAAGTTCTTACACAAGTGGAAGGATTACTTAAGGAGCATGGCGAATAAGGCATAGTCTTATAAAATGGAATGAATAAGAGGGAGGCACTCTCATGTTCAAAAAATGGGTGATAAAGAGTAAAAAAAGAGCCGAAGGCTCTCTTTTTTTACTCTTTCGTTTGTTCTTTGGAGCCGGAAGAGGATGATCGGATATATTGCGGTGGATGAACATCATCAATCATTAAAATGCCGTCATACTGATCGCGTGGGACAAAACTCTCAGGGTATATGCCCCAGCTGTATGCAAATCGCGGTTCAAACATCCAGGAATTACCTGTTTCTCTGCTCTGATAGCGAAGATCCAAGAAACTGTACTTTGCATTGGTCGCTGACATAATTCCTTCAATAGAGCCAGGTTCTGCTGGCTCAACGGCATGAACTCCGCCGGCATTATCAGCCGTTTGGCCGCTGGATGCATACAATCCAAGAACATAACTGGATTGCTTCATTTCCTTCGAAAGTTTTTCTCCCATCAGGGCTATTGGATAGGGTGAGCCCATCACTTCGCTTTGCGCTTTGCGGATGTGATCATTATGTCCCCATACGATGAACTTTTCGTTTGGATATACTTCGGTAGTGAGCCACATGAGATTGTCATGCATCGCTTGATCGCGCCACTCCATTGAATCAATAAACGACTCCATTTTGCCTTCATTTATTTCAGCCATTGAACGGATCGAAAGATCGACATATTCCCTCGCTACACGAATTCGATCATTGAGGCTTCGCTCCAGCAGCATGGAAAGTTTCGGCTGATTCGGGTATTTTTTTTGCAGATAAGTCTGGTTCGCTTCGGATTTCAGGATTTGAAGGACATCTTTGTATACCTGGATGATCTCATTTTTCTCAGCATGGTATGCCTTTAGGTCTGTTCCGGCGGAGAATTCGGACAGCTTTTTTTCCGTTTGTGCAAGGCGCTTGGCGAGCTTTTTATCCTTCAGCCAGTTGCCGTCCAACAACGGGAATTGCAGCTGCATATCGAAACCGGTCAGGATCAGAGGCTGTTCGGTTTGTGCGTTTGTTTTGAGATAATCGAACAAGGGCGTGATTTCCTTTGACCACCAGACGCCGAAGATGGAGTTTTTCATCGTTTGCTCCGGACTTTGCTGTGCTATCGTGGCATTAGCCAGCGATGTGTTGGAGAGACCGCTTTCAAAGGCAAGAACATTGTATCCCATTTCCTGGTGCAAAAACTGTATCAGTCGGGTCTTCGCCAGGTTAAATTCGGCAACCCCATGGGAGCTTTCACCCAGAAATACAATTCGTTTGTCATACAGCAGAGGCTTCAGCATATTCAGATCTGAAAATGAATCGCGCTCATGACCTGTCTTCACAGGCTGTATGCTGTCCAGTCGATACGCATGATCTTTGGCCCATTCGTTCCACTCCGCAATTTTCTCATCCGATGTTTTTGCGGATTGCACTTGGGTGACCTGACCCTGTATGGTCTCCATGTTGGATGCTGCAGCAGCACCTGCATGCCCTGTTGGATAGAGCGAACTCGCCAGTATGGCTGTAGTCAGTGCAAGTACAGCACCCGTTTTTCTTTTCCTGAAATAAATCAAAATATTGCCTCCTCATCATCGTGATAATAAATGATTTAGTATTGGAACCATCCGGCTTATGCCTGCTCTTCGTCCCAGAACAGGTCATTCAGAGTTCTTGAGAGCGCCTTGCATATGGCAATACATAAGCTAAGGGACGGGTTATACTTTCCCAGTTCTATGAGACCAATGGTTTGCCTCGAAACACCAACGATCCGTGCCAGATCGTCCTGCGATAGATCCTTTTCTACCCGGGCGACTTTTAATCGTATATTTTTCATGCCTATTCACCCTTGTATCCTTTCTAAGAATCCCACTGATCTTTACGAGCGGCTTTTTGACTCGCCTTATTTGCGAAGTGATGAACTATGACATTGAATCCCGCAAAGAACGGAATATAAAGCAGCAGTGAAGTAATAAATACGAGGAAGAAAAACCACCACTTCTCATGCGCAGTCTCGGCAAACAAAACGGAACTTCTTATGCCCAGGAACAAGGCCATCGAAATACCGATAATTAGGCCCGTAATTATGTTGCGCAGGCTATAAGAAATTTTGCTCGTCTGGTCATGGACTTCAACTTCATCCGAATAAATGCCCAGCATGACGGAACGAACTCCGAAATAGATGCTTCCTGCGAGAAGGATGATCACTTCCGTCAGCATGGAGTAAGTTTCCCAACTGAGAAAGCTTTTGATCATGATGGAGATGCCGCAGATGCACATGATTAAAGTGTAAGCTTCCTTGTACACCTTGTTTTTCAGATTGACGATACGCTCATCCAGATTGCCATTTTTTTTTGAACCATTTCATGAGTGACCTCTCCTTTATAAAGATTTGTGTACATGTGGGAAATATTCCCTATGCCCTTCATGATAATACTATTTGAGTCTTTTTACAATATATATATGCCATTTTGTTTAGTATAAAATACAATATGATAAAATTAAACTAAAATAGATGTTGTCAATTTGTAATTTATATTGCACCATTTTTAAAACTTATTTTGCGTAAGAATACACAAATAGACAAGAGCTTGTATCACTTAGATACAAGCTCTTATTGTACTAAAGTCCCCTTTATTGAATTAACCCTGTGTGATCTTATATGACGTTGATATGAGATGTTTTAGATTCAATAGTATAAATTCATTTGGTTTGTTTCCAAGCGTGTATAATTTTAGCTTCTTTTTCTTGGTTAAGTCTGTTGATAGGTTTGTAATCTCGATGTCTGTTCTAGAATCCAGCCAATTTCTAACATCTTCAAGTATGTTTTTCAACGGTGAAAACACCGCTTATGATCTCAAATAGAAAACAATGCCTGAAATATGAGAGAGCCGATAACCGTGTAATAGGGTTATCGGCTCTGTGTCTGTACGGCTAGCTCTCTAACATGCGTTTATCAGCAACCTCTCGGTTATGTCACTTGTTGCTGGTCTTCTTGATCAAGTCCACGCCATCGTATGCCAGACTTTCCACACTTGCAGCCTTCTGCAGTAAGTAATGATCAAAAAAGTCCTTCGTATAGTCTGTAACAAGATTTCGCATCTCCATAGCATCCCGTTCGCCTCTGAGTTCCTCATTCACACTGGTAAACACGATGTCGCAGTAATCTAAATGCGCAACACGATCAACAGAGAAATAATAGGTTTCCATGCTATTGTTAGCGCCAATTATCGCATTCATATTATAGTTAGGTTCACAAAACAGAAGCAAGAAGGGTTTCTTAAGGTCGCTGCCCTGAAGGCCGAACGCACCGCTATCCAAGCCAATCCCGCAGGCGAACCGGTCGTCGTCCCGGCAAACAATCGCCGTCGTAGGCCCTCCATAAGAATGTCCGACTATGCCCATGCCGATGTCAAGCAACAATCTGCCCTTAAAGATGGAATTCAGTTCTCCAGAGTCCAGTTTGTAAAGATAATCGGCTACATACCTTACATCTTCTGCCTGTAATTCACTATACTCTGTTACCTTGGCAAGTATCGGCAGTGTAAGCACGTTACGGCACATCTCAATGGCAGTTTCATCGTCAGGCCGCATCTCCATCTTACCAGCCAACGCCAGCATCTCCGGATCTTCAGATAACGCCATAATGACATCCGAAAAATCCTTTGATACATTAAACAGGCGCCCATCTTTACGCTTATACATCGTGCTATTCTGATGGCCGATGCTTACCACAACATATCCCATGCTTGCCAAGTCTGTACAGATCACTGTACCCCATTCTGGAGAACCGCCCCCGCCGCAAACATAGAATAACACCGGATAGCGCTTTTCCTTCCCGGAGAGAGCAAGGTCGTCGTAACACTGGGTCTTGATATCTATAGAGAAAACATCCTTCAACGCAGTGATAAGTGGCTGCTCATTAAACATCTCGTAGACCTCAGGAAACATGTACGTTGATGTAGTCTTACCTTCGCTACTGTCGGACGGATAGTACACAAACGCCGTCAGTTCTCTTTTGGAGTGATCTGATGCCGTGTACTCCAAATCCATCTGGGTTCGACCGACAGTATAGCCGCCAATTGGTTCTGGAAATGCGTCATAAGTTTTCATTTTCTTGTTCCCCCTTAATTAATAAAAGTGACGAATATGAAATACATACACTGCGCTATGAGCACTTTTCAAAACGGTGAAACGATTACATCCTATCTTCAGTGAATCATATCTACTCCCTGGCTTTCTTGATATCGCTAACCATTTCAGAATATTTATGATCTTCAAGCAGCCCATGACTCATAAAGTCAGCAAAGTACTTGCTAAGCTTATGTTGCAGCGTAGAGTCCTTAATATCGAATTCCCTAAAAAACATGACTAAATTAAACTGCATTGACTCAAACATAAAAGAAATCAGGTCGTCGTCAATATCAGGTCGGAGATATCCATCAACCCTCATTCGGCGTAAAATGTCCTTGATTAAAGGGAATGACTCGCCCTTTAGCACATTCAGATATACTTTAAGTAAAACGTTCTCAGGAATGTATAAAAATGTTTTAGTGAGTTTGATTTCCAACTCATTCAGCGGCTCGGTCACAGTGCCATTAACGTTACCAAATAAACCTGTAAGGAAAAACCGGTAAAGGGAATCTTCATTACTGTTATTAAAATACGCAGCTCTTTTCTGGGTGACATTACGTACTAAGAGACAATAAAGGTCATCTTTGTCTTCAAAATACCGATAAAATGTTCCGGGGTGCATGGACAAACTATCCAAAACCATCTTCATAGTTATATCCTCGTAAAGATTATCAACAAAAAGATGCATAGCGCTATTAGATATTTCCTCGCGCCTTGCTTCATCTAAACGAAAGAAAGAATTTTTGGGCATAGAATACTCCTTTATTTGAAGTGTGAACTAATTCACACCATACCGATAATCTATTCACATGTCAAGTTGTATTGAAATATTAATATCATTATAAAAGATTAAAACCATTGCATAGAACATTATCCTTCCTAAGAGATAAGTTATAGGAATTAAATAAGGAAAATGATTGGTCTGTGATCTAAACGGTCATAGACCTATTTTTTTAGATAGTGCAAAATAAAATTAAAATCTACCGCCATATAAATCTCGAACTGACAAATAGATGTACATCCACTTAGGATTTGATTTCCTGCCCATATGGCATGATTTCTGGTAAAATATACAAAGTGTTTTGATGAGACAGGAGGTTAACCAGATCATGCGTATCGTAGATAACATTAAAGTCTGGGGGGAGCCGCTGGAGAATGCGGTAAGTCAGGCGGTGACTTGCTCGCAGTATGGAGATGTACTGGGCGTGGCTCTAATGGCAGACCATCACAAAGGATATTCACAGCCCATCGGGGGCGTCGTTGCCTACCGGAACATGATCAGTCCGTCAGGGGTTGGATACGATATTGCCTGCGGTAACAAGGCTGTGCGCACTAACCTGATGTGGGATGATATACGGGATCAGATTGCTGGGATTATGGATGACATTAATGCAACCATATCCTTCGGCGTAGGACGCAACAATCCAAATCCTGTGGAGCATGAGCTGTTCGACGATGCCAGCTGGAAGCTGTTTGATTCCATTGAGCCTGGACTACAGCACAAGTTGAAGACGCTCGCGCGCAACCAACTCGGGACGGTAGGCAGTGGCAATCATTTTGTCGACATTTTTGTGGAAGAGGCGACGGGTAAAGTATGGATTGCAAACCACTTTGGCAGCCGTGGATTTGGGCATAAGGTCGCCAGTGGGTTTCTGAATCTGGCTGCCGGACGTGCATTCAGTGGCAAAGCGCCGGGAGAATCGATGGACCAACCACCAACACTGTTTGATCTCAAGAGTGAACTGGGTGATATGTATTGGGACGGAATGACTTTGGCAGGCCGGTATGCATACGCAGGGCGCGATTATGTGATTGAACAGGTGCTCGGCATTCTTGGGGCGAGTGCAGAGTATTCGGTTCATAACCATCATAACTTTGCCTGGAAAGAACAGCATATGAGCGAAGAAGTGGTGGTGGTCCGCAAAGGAGCAACGCCGCTGGCACCGGGCCAGCTCGGTTTTGTGGGAGGCAGCATGGGAGATATCTCAGTGATTGTGGAAGGAGTCCACAGCGAAGAGAATACCGAGTCTTTCCGCAGCACCGTACATGGTGCAGGGCGCACTATGAGCCGAACCCAGGCGGCTGGCAAAATGAATTATAAGCTGCGTACACGCATGGGCGGCGAGATCAGCGAGGAACAGATGCAAGCGGCGATTCGTGCTTATGGTGTGGAGCTTCGGGGTGCAGGAACGGATGAAAGTCCATTTGTGTACAAAAAGCTGCAGGACGTGCTGAATGCGCATGCGCATACCTTGAAAATCAACCATACCCTTCGCCCCGTAGGTGTCGCGATGGCCGGAGGGAACGAATTCGATCCGTATAAGGACTAGTTATATATGTTCAACTCAACATTTACGCGATAACGGAGAGGGCAGAAATAACCTGAAGAAGCGAAGTGTTCGCCTTTATCCCCGGATTTTTCCCTTAGGAGAAGGGAATCAACAAAATCTGGGGATAACAGCGATCGGAAGGTTGTTCTGTCATCGGAGTGCGAGTGTAAATATTTATTAGTTGAACTTATATAGAAAGAAGAAGGTGAACCTCATGAGAAATTGTGCGATATACAGCTCGCAGTTTGACCTGGATCAGTTGTTTGAAATGATTCAATCCATATACCCTCAGGATACAATTGAGCGTAAGGAAGACAAAACTCATATTCAAGTTACACGCAAGAAGTTATTTAGTAAGAAGACAAAGGGCTTCAATATCATGACGAGCCAGACCCACCCTGAAGAATTTACTGCAATGATTCAGGGGATGCTGGGATTTCTGAGTCAGATTGAGGGAAAGAATGCTTCGCTACAGGAAAAGGTACTTATTAAATGCTCTACACTGAATATGGTTGTTGGAATCGAGACAGAAGAAGACATTTCCGAAGAATTCTTTAATGAATTATTACATCTGGCCGATGCCCTGGATGCAGTCATCTTCTGGGGAGGTGGCTCCTTGCTGAATGCGCAAGGTCAGCTGCTGCTGGATGTCAACGGAGAATCCGAAGTAGAGGATTACAAAGTGACAGCGCACACCAGTTTTCTGGATGATGCCAGACCCCCGTCGGAATCTGCAATGCAGCGTAAAGAGCGCTCCGAGCAGCTTCTAACGGAGCAAGGAATCCCATTCAATGTTCATTTGCCTGCAAGAGCGGGGGATGAGCATACTACGATCCGCAGTGTGGAACAAGTCGCAGAGCGCGCGGTAGCCCTTTGTATTGCAGCTCTCAAAGGTGAATGCCTGGGAGCGGGGGAGAGTGCAGAAGATACAGCAGCGCTGGTCCAGGAAGTAATCGACAAGTATGATGCGACTTCATTCTTTTCACCTGTGGAGAGAAGATTTGTGGAACAGCTTGGGGCAGAGCATCAGGAGGTTATCTCCTTTTCATGGGGATATGAGGCTTATCATGTGATGTTATGGGCGCTAGGCTATGTCGAGGAACTTGGAGCTCCGGTAAATCTTTGTAACGTAGGACAAGATGTGGGGTATTTGCAGCAATGTGACGATCTTGAAGCTTTTGTAGCCGGGTCACACCTTCGCTCAAAAAGTGAGATTTTGGATGCAGCGGACCTAATCTACCGGTACAACTGGGTGTGTGTAGACAGTCGTATGAAGGATCAAACACCTCCCGGTGGGCTAAATGGCGGGGTGGCCTACGAACGTCACCGTGCGCTGAACTGGCTGATCTGTTATCTGGATCAGGATTGGGATGATGTACGGACAGATACGTAGAATGGACTTTTAACATTAACTATTTTTATATGGCATTCAAATTCAAATACCCCCAAGCCAGCCGAACACTGGTTATGGGGGTGTTTTGGTGTCTATGGGTACCTTGCCGTTTTATCCGCTATGTCTTCCGTACTGTTCCCGAATCATCACATCAGCGAGAATCAGCTTTTTCTCTACATTACTCTCCGGGTTCACAATACGCCATAACATCTGGTCGACCGCACGCGCACCAAGTAGTTCCTTGTTTACATTAACCGTGGCAAGCACAGGGATATTGTCGTACACATTATCGAAACCGGTGACTACACACTGATCGGGTACACTAATCCCTATGCTCTCCAGAGCCTCGATGGTGTATAACGCATAGAAGTCATTGGCACAGACAAAAACCTCAGGCAAATTCCCCTCATGAATGACCGAAGTGAACGTCTTGCGAAAATCATCCACATCCGGGCTGCTTAGTTCGGGGATCTGATTCATTTCCAATCCATGACCCATCAATACCGAAGTATAGGCGACCCATCGTTCATAGAAGCTGTGAGCATCACTGGTATTTCCAACAAACTGAAACCGTTTGAATCCCTTGCGCAGCAAATAGAGCATAATGTCACGCATGGAAGCAAAGTTGTCTGTGAAAATACTGTCACTATGAAAGACGGGGTCCAGATGATCCACCATGACAACAGGAATGCCCAGACGCTTAATTTCAAGCAGAATAGGTGTCGAGATGGAACCAACCGTAATAATGCCCCGAATGGCATCCGGATTCAGCAATGTGAATAATTGATCCGCAGAAGGCTCTGTCAGAGTAAGAATATTGATTCCTTTCTGGTTCAGTCTGGAGGATATCCCGTTAAAAACAGGCCCCCAATATACGGATTCCTGATTCTGATAACGAACATTAGGAAACAAAATCAAAATGGTGCCGCTCCACCGCGTGTTCTGCGGGTCCTGAAGTTCATTGCTGCTATACATATCACCAGACAACATGCTGTTATCTTTGAAATATCCAAGTTTGCCAGCGGCCTTAAGAATAACGTCCCGTGTCTGCTCACTAACACCTGATTTTCCGGACAGTGCTCGTGAGACCGCAAATTTCGACAGACCTGTAAAATGTGCAATTTCCTGAATTGTTACCTTCGTCTTCATCATACCATCCTTACACTCGTAGTTCTGCCGTATTCCTTACATTGCGAAATAAATCTGCTTCTCTATAAGTTGAACGAATGATTTTACACTAGACTACTACGCGGCCAGAACAATCTTTCAATCGCTGTTATCCCCAGATTTTATGAATCCCTTCTCAAATGGGAAATCCGGTGATAAAGGCTAAGCCTATGCTTTCGAAGCAGCTTTCTTTCAGAAAGCTTTTAGCTTCGCTTCTCCAGATTTTTTCTGTCCTCTCCGTTATCGTGTAAATGTTAAGTTCAATTTATATAGTATATCATGATGTATTTCTCTTAATCTAATAACGGCTGTAGAAGTGGAAATGTTAGTGTCTCATACATGTAACGACGCAAATAGACCTCGGCGATGGACATGTTGCAGGAGAAAAAGGCGAATTTTGAATGAGATATTATCTTTTTGTTATTTATTAAAATAACAAAAAGAGCAAAATGGATTTCGTTTCGAATATGAAAGTACTCAGAATGGTATTTGGATAATATGCTATTTCATAAGGTTTTAAAGCGACATAACAGCATTTTATCAGAATAATTAGAAAATGTTAACAATAAAAATGTTGACGCTTACATTACGCTATGTTAAATTTTGTTTGTCAAAACCAAACGGTAAAATAACAAATGGTGGTGGTCATCGAATTTTATTAGGGTGAATGAAAGTCAGGGAGTTATGCCGGACCATGATTTGTATACACATTCGGGGAGGTTGTTAAAATCGTGACTAGAAAATGGAACGTTTTGCCGCTCATGTTATTGGCCGTAATGCTTTTTGTATCCGCTTGCAGTGGTGGGGGAACGGCTCAGCCGGCTAATGATGCACCAGCGAATTCGGGCAATAGCACTGGAACCGTCGAGACAGACAAAGAAGGCGGAACAGAAGAAGTGGCAGTCGATGTACCTGATCTGGGTGGACGTGTCATCAAGGTTGCGGCCTGGTGGGATCTGAAGCCAGCGGGGGAGACCGCTTCGGATAAGGCGAGACTGGATAAAATCGCTGAAGTCGAGAAGAAATACAACGTGAAAATCGAGTTCGTGAATGTACCATTCGAAGAATACATGAACAAATTTACAACGACTGCGCTGGCTGGCGAACCGTTCGCAGACATCGTTCAGATGGAGTACAAATCCGCACTACCCGCCATCCTCAAAGGGCAACTGCTGCCAATCTCCGAATTCACCACAGCTGAGAATAACATCAACCAAGAGGCAAACCTGATCACGAAATACCCTGCCATCGCAGGCAACTACTACGCATTTGAATCTCCGACCAGCATCGGTCTGGGACTTCACTATAACCGTGACTTATTCAAGAAGTTGTCGCTGCCTGATCCTCAGGAGCTTTACAACAAAGGCGAATGGAATTGGGATAAATTCATGGAACTGGCGAAACAGGCGACCAAAGATACGGATAACGACGGGAAAATTGACGTATACGGGTTCTCCGGCTGGGCCATTGACGTGCTTCGTCACTTTACTGCAGCCAATGGAGGCACGATCGTAGATGACGAACATTCAAAAGAAGGATTGTCCGATCCGAAAACGATTGAAGCTGCCGAATTCGTCAAACGCCTGTATAACGTGGAGAATGTTGTGAAAGTCAAAACTGGTGACAAAACGAACTGGGAGGAAAGCAACACGTTCAAGGATGGAGATGTGGCCTTGTTCACTGCTGCGGAATGGCAATTGGGCGATATCACCTTTGCTGCTGGAGTCGTACCAATTCCGAACGGTCCTCAGGGCAACAAAGATGTAACATACGCCAACAACGCTGCCTCAGCAAAATTCATTCCAAAAGGTGTAGAAGATCCTAAAATTGTATACCAAATCTATGAAGAAACCTTCGACATTCCGCAGATTGAAGAGTACCCAGGTCAGGATTACCTGGAAAGCCGTTATACCGACGAGAAGGACATCGCCATGATTCGCGAGCATATCGCGGGAACAGGCCGCATCCTGCTGGATGACGCTTACGCGGGCTATCCAATCGGTGACTATGTAAACGACATTATCAAAAACAATGCTTCCGTTACAGCAACAGCCGAGAAGTATAAAGCGCAGGCACAAGCGGCAGTCGATAAACTTGGCAAACCATAATACCAGCATGGTTCAGACAGGGGTGCCTCGTGTCCGGGCTCACGCACGGGTACCTCTTTTCCTGTATCACCAATTAAGCATTGCTGGCATCAGCCTTGATGAGGAGGGCTCGTAGGATGGCTGGAATTCTACAACGAAAGAAATGGATCCTGCCCATAGTCATTGCAGCAGCGGCAGCCTGCGTCATACTTTTGCTTACTTCCGGTGCAGGTGTAAAGAGTGCAGTTGTGCCTTCTGGCAGTTTGCCTGCCATTGAGGTGGATGCCATCTTGCAGCAGACGAGGCAGAAGAACGGATATGAACAATATCTGTCCCAAGCAGGCGAGGCCTCACGACCGAATGTGGATATGACTATCGAAGCAGGAGACTACATACGGGCAGAGGGTGAAGAGGTACGCAAGCTGAATAATTATGAGGGCAAGCCGGGTGTATCGCTGCATACCGGGGAGACAGGTGAGATCGACTGGGTAGTTGAAGTACCGGAAACCGGACTGTACAACCTCTCTGCTGTCTATTTTCCCGTAGAAGGCAAGAGTTCGGCAATTGAGCGTGCATTGTACATTGACGGTGAACTTCCGTTTGCGGAAGCCGCCTATTTGCAGTTTGACCGGGTATGGGGCAATGAGAAACAAGCTGTTGAACAGGATAATCAGGGCAATGATCTTCGTCCAAAACAAGTGGAGAAGCCCCGCTGGATGGAGGAAACATTTCAGGACTCGGACGGGTATGAACAGGCTCCATTCAAGTTCTATCTGGAAAAGGGGAAGCACACGTTAACGCTAAAATCCTCCCGCGAACCCATGGTAATTCGATCCATACGACTATTCAATGAGAAGCCAGCCGTTGCTTATGCGGAAACCGCAGGAGCCAAGCAGACGGATTCTTCCGGTCAGCCTAAGGATGTGCTCATCCGAATTGAAGGGGAAGCGGCTGTTGCCAAATCTTCACCTACGTTATATCCAACCAGTGAAAGATCAAGTTCTGCCGTATCTCCGTACAGCGCTTCCCAGGTGCGTATTAATACGATTGGTGGCTTTAATTGGCGTCTGCCAGGACAGTGGATCGAATGGGAAGTGGAAGTACCGGAGAGTGGACTTTATCATATCGGTTTTACCGCTCAGCAAAATTTTGTCAAAGGCATTTATTCCACACGCAAGCTGACCATCGATGGCGAGATTCCGTTTGCGGAGATGACAAAGGCGCCGTTCCGTTACCAAAGCGACTATCGCATTGATGTGCTGGGCGGTGAGGAAGCTTACAAGTTTCAGTTGGATAAAGGCAAACATGTCATTCGGCTGGAGAACAGCCTGGGCGACTTCGCTCCACTTATTCGCAATGTGGAAGACAGCCTGTACAACCTGAACTCCATGTACCGGAGAATTCTGATGATTACAGGCACCAAGCCGGATGAATTCCGGGATTATCGGGTGGAGAAGCAGATTCCGAATCTATTGGAGGTATTTAGCGGAGAAAGCAAACGTCTGAAGGAAGTGGCAGGGCAACTTCGTCTTCTGTCAGGCCAGTCCAGCGATCAGGAAGCGTTGATCAAAACGATGGCCCAACAATTGGATGAGATGATCGACAAGCCGGATACCATTCCAAGAAGACTTGCCGCATACAAAACGAACACAGGCGGACTGGGAACTTGGGTACAGCAGGCTCGTGAGCAACCTCTTGAGATTGATGCACTTTATGTAGCTTCATTAGACAGCAGCATTCCTGGAACGGGTATGGGTCCGCTGGCGAAGCTTGGTCATGAAGCGAAGACATTCTATCACTCGTTCTTCATTGATTATAACCAGATCGGGAACGTAGCCACATCGGAGGATCAGCGCACGGTGACGGTCTGGATCGGCAGTGGTCGTGATCAGGCGAATACGATGAAAGCGATGATTGATGAGACATTCACACCGGAGAGCGGCATCAACGTTAACCTGAAGCTGGTCAACATGGGCACGCTGTTGCCAGCTACCTTATCGGGTGAAGGACCGGATGTAGCGATGCAGATCGGCAATGATCTGCCCGTGAACTTTGCGATGCGGAACTCAGCGGTGGATCTCACCCAGTTCAGTGACTATACCACGGTAGAACAGGAGTTTAGAGACAGTGCCATCGTACCGTACGCCTATGATTCAGGCGTGTACGCTTTGCCGGAGACACAGACCTTTAATATGTTGTTTTACCGAAAAGATGTGCTTGCAGAGTTGGGGCTTGAAGTTCCTCAAACGTGGGATGATGTCGAGAGCCTGCTGGCGATTCTGAGTAAAAATCATATGGAATTTGGCATGCCGGTGGTGGCCCAAGCCAACATGCAGGGGGTCAATATCCCGCCTAACTCGCAGTATGCCACAATGCTGCTGCAGAACGGAGGCTCCTTCTATCGTAATGACGACAAGGAATCGGATCTGGATTCGCGCATCGGTATTGAGACCTTTAAGAAATGGACAGAGTTTTATACCGATTACAAGCTGGAGCGGGAGTACGACTTTGCTAACCGTTTCCGGACCGGACAGATGCCGATTGGTCTGACGGATTATACGATGTATAACCAGCTGTCCGTATTTGCACCGGAGATCCGTGGATTATGGGGATTTGTTCCTGTTCCGGGGACTGTACAGCCGGATGGAACATTGAATCGGGACGTTCCGGGTGGCGGCAGCGCGGTCATGATGCTGGAAAGCGCCAAGGATCAGGAGGCCGCGTGGGAGTTCATGAAATGGTGGACCAGTACACCGGTTCAGGCTGAGTTTGGCCGCGAGATGGAAGGGCTGATGGGTGCGGCTGCGCGTTATCCGACGGCCAACATCAAGGCACTCGATTCACTTCCGTGGCCAGCTGAAGATTATGCGAATCTGAAAGCACAATTCGAGACGGTAAAGGGAATTCCCGAAGTGCCTGGTGGTTATTTTACCGGACGCCATCTGTTCAACGCATTTTACAAGACGGTTGTTGGCCAAGTGGAAGCCAGGGAATCCATCATGGATTACACCCAGTATATTCAGGACGAGATTCGAGTCAAGCGTAATGAATTTGGTCTTCCGTAAGCAGAGGGAGGGTTAACAGTGTCACAAATATCACTCCGAGACGGACAAAACAGTCCTCCTGAGAAAACACCAGGCATGGGCATGAAATCATGGTGGTCCTGGAAGCTCAAGGAAATGAAGGCCAGCAAACATTCCTATGCACTGCTAGCTCCTTATATGATCCTATTCATCATGTTCACTGTGATTCCGGTGGTCATCTCCATCATACTCAGCTTCACCTATTTCAACATGCTGGAGTTTCCGCGTTTTATTGGCTGGCAGAACTATACCCGGCTGTTTCTGGAGGATGACGTATTTCTAATTGCCATCAAAAATACGTTGCTGTTTGCCATTATTACCGGACCCATCAGCTATATTGCCTGTTTCGTATTTGCTTGGATCATTAATGAATTAACGCCCAAATGGAGAGCGTTCATGACGCTGATTTTCTATGCGCCATCCATTTCGGGTAATGTCTACTTTATCTGGCTAATGATTTTCTCGGGGGATCGCTACGGTATAGCCAATGGATTGCTGATCAAATGGGGATTTCTGCTGGAGCCAATCCAATGGTTGAAAACGGAAGCCTACATTATGCCAATCCTCATTCTGGTGCAATTGTGGCTCAGTCTTGGAACAGGCTTTCTGGCGTTTATCGCCGGTTTGCAGACCGTAGACCGGACGTTATATGAGGCAGGCGCGGTAGACGGGATCAAAAATCGATGGCAGGAGCTCTGGTATATCACCCTGCCATCGATGCGCCCGCAATTGATGTTCGGTGCAGTCATTCAACTCACGACCTCATTCGCCGTGGCCGATGTATCCATTGCGCTGGCCGGATTCCCGAGTGTGAACTATGCGGCGGAGACGGTGGTGACCCATTTGATCGACTTTGGTACAACGCGGTTTGAGATGGGATACGCCTCGGCGATTGCAACCGTGCTGTTCATGATTATGGTGGGCACCAATCTGCTGGTACAGAAACTGCTTCGAAGGGTAGGAGAATAGCTATGGCTGCAATTGCGACAGGCAAAAAGCGGGTGAACCGCTCCTTATCAGGAAGCATCTCCCTGTTTGCCCTTCTGCTCGTATTTGGTGCTTTCATGGTGCTGCCGCTGATCTATGCGATCAATAATGCGTTCAAACCACTGGATGAGATTTTTACTTTTCCACCAACGCTACTTGTCAAAAATCCAACGTTCAGCAATTTCACTGATTTGCTGAATCTGCTGAGTGACTCGTGGGTTCCGTTTTCACGATATATATTCAACACGGTATTTATTACGGGCATTGGCATCGTGGGCCATGTACTGCTCGCTTCAGCAGCGGCGTACCCACTCGCCAAGCACAAATTTCCGGGCAAAGTATTCATGTTCCAGGTCGTTGTGCTTTCCCTGATGTTCACGCCTGCCGTGACGGCCATTCCCAACTATATGATCATGTCATGGCTGGGCTGGATTGACACGTATTGGGCCGTCATTATTCCGGCATTCGCCTATTCATTGGGTCTGTATCTGATGAAGCAGTTCATGGAGCAGATCCCGGATGCGTTGCTGGAAGCAGCCAAAATTGACGGTGCGAGTGAATACCGGATTTTCTGGTCCATTGTCATGCCCAATGTAAAGCCAGCCTGGCTCACATTGATCATTCTGTTGTTCCAGATGCTGTGGGGCAGTGATGGCAATGGATACATCTACAGTGAACAGCTCAAGACCTTGCACTATGCGGCGGGTCAGATCATTCAGGGTGGAATATCCCGGGCCGGGGCAGGTGCTGCGGTAGCACTTATTTTGATGAGTGTGCCCATCACGCTGTTTATTTTCTCTCAGAGCCGCATCATTGAGACGATGGCGAGTTCGGGCATGAAGGAATAAGGGGGAACGATATGGCACGCACAGTGAAAAGATGGCTTGTTCTCCTGGCGGCAGTATCGCTGCTGCTGGTGAATGCCGTGCCTGCGGCGGCCTCCCCGGCGCCGTATGAGAGTTATAACTACAACTACTGGAAAGAGGCCGTTCCTTCACCGGATGCCTATCTGCCCAAGCGGACCATCTCGGGCAGCGACCTGGGCATTGGCGAATTCAAAGACCCCGGTGATGTAAACGTCTCTCCCTCCGGGCAGATTTATATTTTGGATAGTGGTAACAGCCGAATTGTTGTCCTGGACGCGGATTATAAGCTGCTGCGGGTGATCGAAGGATTTATGATGGACGGCAGCAAGGAGAGTTTTAATACGCCAGGTGGATTATTCGTGGATGAAGAGGATCGAGTATACATCGCAGATACGGGGAACAGCCGCGTAGTTGTCCTAGATGCGGAAGGTCAGCTGGTCCATACCATTACGAAGCCAGAGTCCGATATCATCGCGACCAATTTTCAGTTCCAACCGCTGAAATTGACTGTGGACCGGGTAGGCCGGGTGTATGTGGTCGCTCAAGGTGTCTACGAAGGAATTATGCAGTTTGACGAGCAGGGTCAATTCATTGGATACGTCGGTACGAACAAGGTGGAACGCGACTACGGCGAATACATTTGGCGGATGCTCTCAACCAAAGCCCAGCGGGCGCAAATGGTTTTGTTTGTACCAACCGAGTTTTCCAATGTGGATATCGACTCCAAAGGGTTCGTATATGCGACCAATATCGACCCGGGTTCCAGCGAACCGATTAAACGTCTCAATCCATCCGGCGAGGATGTGCTGAAAAGATTTGGTTATTTTGAAGTCAAAGGAGATATCAGATTCCGCAATAACCCGGGTCCGTCCAAACTGATTGATGTGAAGGTACTGGGCAACGGTATGTACAGTGTGCTGGATGCGACGCAGAACCGGGTGTTTACTTACGATGATGAAGGTCATCTGCTCTATGTATATGGAGGCAAAGGCAATCAGGTGGGAACGCTCAAAACACCAGTCGCCATGGAACAATCCGGGGATCATCAACTGGTACTGGATCGGGGGAAAAGCAATCTGGTTATTTATGAGCCAACACGGTTTGGAGCCAGCGTGAATGAGGCGGTTGCCCTTCATTATCAGGGTGAGGATACGGAAGCTGTTCATATCTGGAAAGAAGTGCTGAAGTTGAACGCCAACTATGATATCGCCTATATCGGTATTGGTAAGTCCTTGCTTATGGAGAAGAAAAACGAGGAAGCGCTAGGTTACTTCGAACTGGGAATGGATCGCAAAAGTTACTCTGTCGCGTTCAAAAGATATCGGCGAGAGATGATGAAGGAACATTTCGGCACCTTTCTGACGATTGCCATCGCATTGATTTTCATTCTGATCCTGGTCCGAGTGGCGGTTAAATGGAGACGGAGGAGGCAGATTGACCGTGAAGCAGGATTACATTAAGTTTCCGCTGCATCTCATTTTTCACCCCATTGATGCATTCTGGGATCTCAAGTCGGATCAGCGGGGCAGGATGACCGTTGCTTTTGGAGCACTGGCGCTTACCATTATCATGATGATTTTGCAAAAACAATACGCGGGGTTTCTCGTGAATTACATCGATCCTCGTACAATCAACAGTATAGGGGAGATCGCAACGGTTGCAGTGCCGTTCTTTCTTTGGTGCATAGCCAATTGGGCGGTAACCACCCTGATGGAAGGTGAAGGAAAGTTCAGGGAGATTTTTCTAGCAACAGGATACTCACTTATTCCGATTATTTTGATCTATGTCCCGATGATTATCATCAGCCGGTTTATGGTACAGGAAGAGACGGCTTTTTATTATTTGTTTAATAGCATCGCCTTCTTCTGGTTCTTGCTGCTGCTCTTCATTGGCACGATGACGGTACACCAGTACACCGTGATCAAAACGATCCTGACGATGCTGCTGACGTTAATTGTCATGGGCATTATCGTGTTCCTCGGAGCATTGGTGTTCAGCATGTTGCAGCAGTTATATGAGTTTGGTTACAACATCTACCGCGAGTTGATTTTTCGGACCTAAAGGAGGCGGCATCCGTGAACAAAAGGCAACGAATATATACGGTGCTGGCCAGTGGTGCTGCTGTGATCCTGATCGCGGCTGGACTGCTGTATATCAATAACAGGGGAGTACCTGCCGTGGAGGCAACGGCTTACCTTGAAGCAACAACAGAGGCTATGCCAAACGAGACGGAGTCATTGCAATTCCTTACCGATTCCTCGCAGGAGGTGCCGGGTATGCAACTGGTCGCCGAGGATCAGGGACTGGCGCTGTATTACAACGAGGAGACGACGGAAATTGCCGTTCGTGATGGAGCGAGTGGACAGATCTGGTACAGCAATCCGAACGAACGTAATCAGGATGGCTTGGCTTCCGCTTATGAAAAGGAAGTTCTGTCCTCCCAGCTGAACGTGTCATTTCGGGATGCGATTGGTACACTGGAGAACTTTCCGAACTTTAGCTCCAGTATCAGCAACAAACAGTTCACAGCTGCCAATGTGGATCAGGGAATTCGTGTTACATACACGCTTGGGGATACCTCGCTAGGCATTGATGCTCTGCCCAAACTGATCAGTAAACAGCGTCTGGAGGAGAAGGTCCTTTCGAAACTGGATGCCACAGTCGCAAGATATACATCTGCTCGTTATTATCCAACCAAAAACAACCCGGATGTGCTGGAACGGTTGGATGGACAGATATCAAAGCAGCTTGTACTGAACAAAATGCTGGATGCCTTTGAGACGGCGGGTTACACCGCTGACGATCTTGCTTTTGACAATGAGGAGAATGGAGTCGAAGGCGGAGGCACGTCGGATAAACCAAGCTTCGTCATTCCGGTGGAATATCGGTTGGATCAAGGATCGCTAGTTGTAACCGTGCCGCTAAGTCAGGTGAAAGAGAGCGGTCAATACCGTATTCGCAATATCGATCTGCTCGCTTACTTTGGTGCCGCGGATACGAAAGGTGAAGGTTACATGTTTGTACCTGACGGTTCAGGCAGTCTGATCCATCTGAATAACGGAAAGGTCAAGGAGGAGCAGTACGTACAGCGTGTGTACGGTGCAGATCCGAATGACAATTCACTCAGTCGCCCGCAGGTCAGTGAATCTGTCCATATGCCTGTCTTTGGTTTGAAGAACGGTGAACATGCCTGGTTTGCCGTGATTGAAAAAGGGGATGGCATGGCCAGTATCTCTGCGGATATTGGAGGCAGGCAAAATAGCTATAACCACGTCTACGGCACGTTCTCCCTGCGGGGTGAGGATGAGTTGGAGATGTATACCTCGCAAAAGATGCAGGAGATTCAGCTATTAAGCGAGGAACCATTCCGCGGGGATATTCAGGTTCGATACCATTTTCTCAACGGCAAGGATGCCAGCTATTCCGGTATGGCCCGCTTGTATCAGCAGCAATTGGTGGAGCAGAACGTACTGAAATCGCTGGAAGACGAGTCGGCCTTACCTTTTTACGTGGATGTGTTAGGTGCAGTGGACAAAAAAGCTTCATTCCTGGGTGTACCTTATCGGACCACATTGGCTATGACGACATATGAACAAGCGGCTGAAATGGCTGCGAAGCTGCAGCAGGAAGGCGTGAACCGCGTGCAGATGCGGTATCAGGGATGGTTTGGCGGAGGTTTCAGTCACCATACACCCACCCAGGTTAAGCTGGACAGTGAAGTGGGCAGTCGTTCTGAGTTGCAGGATCTGTCTGAACAACTGAAGAAGTCCGGTGGAGCGTTATTCCCTGATGTGGCGTTTCAGCGTATCTATCACGACGATTGGAACTTTGCTCCTTCCTCCGATGCAGCGCGATTTGTCACCAAGGAGACGGCTGAATTGTATCCATACAGTCCTGCCCTCAACCGGATGGATCAGAGCAAAGACAGTTATTATCTGTTGTCGGCCGCCAAGCTGCCGTATGTGGTGAGCGAGTTTGCAGGGAAAATCAACAAAATGGAACTCAGCGCATTATCGCTGCGTGATCTCGGGCAGGTATTGAGCTCGGATTATCGGGATAGTCGTGTCATCCACCGAGAAACCGCGAAGAACATCGTGAAGGAGCAACTGGGCAAGCTGCAGCAGGAATATCCGAACATGATGTTATCATCCGCTAATGCGTATGCGTGGGGATATACGCAGCATATTGTTAATGCTCCCTCAGGCTCCAGCCGGTTCAACATTACAGACGAGGAAGTTCCTTTTTATGAAATGGTCATTCATGGATATATGGACTACGCTGCTTCCGCAATGAATACGTCTGGGGATCAGGATCTGCGCAAACAGCTGCTCCGCAGTCTGGAGCTGGGCTCTGCTCCGCAGTTTCAATGGACGTATGAACCATCGTCCAAGCTGAAGCTGACCAGTTATGATTCGGCTTATGCCACTGACTTTACCTATTGGGTAGATGACGCAGCTGCATTATACAAGGAAGCGAATGAGGTATTAGGTCATTTGCGGAACCAGCCAATAACCGAGCATGAACGAGTTCAGGATGGGGTAGTGCGTATCACATACAGTGGTGGTGCAACGATTTTGGTGAATTACACGGATGATCCGGTAACGATTGATGGAATTACCGTTGGCGGGGCGGACTATGCAGTGGAAGGAGTGAACCGATGAGAACCCTTCGTTTATCCTTGAAATCACGGAGAGCGCTGCTTGGCCTTGCGTTTATTTCGCCCTGGCTGATTGGTTTCATCTTCCTGTTCGCCACGCCGCTGCTGCAATCGATCCGGTTCAGTTTGAGCAATCTGTCGGTAGCCCCAGGAGGATATGTGCTGGATTTTGTCGGGCTGAAAAATTTCAAGGATGCCATCCTGGTCGATGCTACATTCAACCGGATCTTGGTGGATTCGGTTGGAGCGATGCTGCTGAATGTGCCGATGATTTTATTCTTCAGTTTATTTACGGCGACATTGCTTAACCAGAAATTCAAAGGGAGAACGATGGCGCGTGCGATCTTCTTCCTGCCAGTCATACTGGCCTCCAGTGCGGTGGCAGCAGCCGAGTCCGCAGGTCTGATCAACCTGATGGGGGACGCCAGTGCGATTGAATCGTCTACCGAAGGTGGAGCTTCGTTCAACGTCATTTCAATTGTGCGAATGCTGAATGATGTGGGACTTCCAATGGCTTATGTGGATTATATCGTGGAAGCCATTATGCGAATTTACGATATTGTCAGCAGCTCTGGCGTTCAGATTCTGATCTTCCTTGCTGCGCTGCAATCGGTACCAGGTTCCATGTACGAAGTGGCCAAAATTGAAGGTGCAACAGCCTATGAATCATTCTGGAAAATTACGTTTCCGATGGTGAGTCCATTGATCCTGACGAATGTCATCTATACGATTATTGATTCCTTTGCAGGCAGCCCGGTGACCGAGGCCATCTACCAGACGGCGTTTAAAACCCAAAACTTCGGCCTGAGCTCAGCCATGTCCTGGCTATACACGCTGGTCATCGGTCTGGTATTGGTTGTTGTCGGATGGGTACTGTCACGACGGGTTCATTACAACTGAAAGCTAACGAACGTTGAAGGAGGCATGAGACTATGGCTGTGTCGGGAACGGATCGCATGGTGGTGGTTCCCAAAGAGAACTACTATCGCATGCAGAGGGTGCGAAACAAGACATCGGACCTCCTGTATTCCATATTCAGATATGCATTGGTTATTGGTATTTCATTTATTATTTTGTATCCGTTGTTTCTTAAAATCTCGGTTGCGTTCAAGGATAAACAAGATATCTATAATCCGACCATCTATATGATTCCTCAGCATTTTACGCTGGATAATATCAAGCTTGCGGCACAGGTGATGGATTATTTGCCTTTGCTGGCGAATACGCTGTTGTTCGTCACAATTACAACGCTGCTCACAGCGATATCCTGTGCATTAGCCGGGTACGGATTCGCCCGCTTTTCTTTTCCCGGCAGCAATGTGCTGTTTGTATTGGTGATCCTCACCATTCTGGTACCAACAAGCACCCTGATGGTGCCGATGTACCTGCATTTCCGCAACTTTGACATCCTGGGTATGGTTCATCTGTTCACGGGACGTGAGGGGATCAACCTGCTGAATACATATTGGCCGTCCATGATTACCGCGGCTACGGCAGGTGGGCTGAAAGCCGGGCTGTTCATTTATATTTTCCGCCAGTTCTTCAAGGGCATGCCCAAGGAAATTGAAGAAGCTGCGCTGATTGATGGAGCAGGCGGGTTTCGGACATTTGCCCGAATCATGCTACCGAATGCCATTTCACCGCTGATCACGGTCATTCTGTTCTCTTTTGTCTGGCAGTACAACGATACGTTCTATTCCGCGCTATTCATGAGTGAAAGCCCGCTTATCTCGCTGAAGGTAGCTTCATTGCCTGCCCAGGCGAACCAGTTAATTCCCCAATTGATGGGTTTTGGCTCGAACTCGGGTATGAAGGCAGACCCCAATTATGTTGCCATGATCGTGGATACGGGAATTCTGCTGGCGATTGCACCGCTCATTATTTTGTATTTATTTGTACAGCGCTATTTCGTGGAGAGTATTGAACGCTCCGGGGTTGTTGGTTAACCGGGCTTGGAGTAGTCGTATAGGATGCGTAATTCGGGTGTTTTTGATATTTGGGTCGCTATGTACGCTGCCTTGGAATGGGGGATTATCAATGACGGAGCAAAAGATAAGCAGTAATTTAGTGAATAAAGATGCGACTTCCGAGGCTAGAGAACTGATGAAGTACTTGGCGGAGCGTTATGGAAAAGGGGTACTGTCGGGTCAGCAGGATTATGGTAATTTGAACTGGATTAATGAGAATACAGGCCGCAAGCCGGCGGTGATCGGATTCGATCTTATGGATTATTCTCCATCAAGGACAGAACGCGGCGCGATCTCCCAGGAGATTAGGGATGCGATTGCATGGCACCAGCAAGGCGGAATTGTGACATTGTGTTGGCATTGGAATGCACCTACTCATCTTGTGGATGAACCAGGCAAGGAATGGTGGCGCGGTTTCTATACGGATGCTACCACCTACGATCTCGCTTCAGCATTGGCTCATCCTGAATCGCAAGAGTATGCCTTATTGATCCGGGATATCGATGCAATTGCAGTACATCTGCAAGAACTCAAGAATGCTGGGGTGCCTGTATTATTCCGGCCGCTTCATGAAGCGGAAGGAGGCTGGTTCTGGTGGGGAGCCAAAGGACCTGAACCTGCCAAACATTTATACCGCCTGCTGTATGATCAATTGGTCAACAAGTATGAGCTGGGTAATCTGATCTGGGTGTGGAACTCGGAAAAGCCGGAGTGGTATCCGGGTGACGATGTGGTGGATATTGTGAGTGTGGATGTGTATCCAGAAGCTGGCGATCACAGCCCACTAGCTAAACGTCATGAGAATCTGCGTGAACTGGTGAATGACAGCAAAATCATTGCCTTAGCCGAGAACGGCTCCATTCCTGATCCAAAGCAAATGAAAGAGCAAGGTGTACATTGGAGCTGGTTCTGTACCTGGACGGGAGAATTCCTAAAGGGTGGTAATCACAATGCCGTAGCGTATTTGAAGGAAGTATACAATAGCGAAGATGTGATTACGCTGGATCAATTACCGAAGTGGAGTTGGAGATAGGCTATCATTTGAACTTCTACTAACTTAAAAAAGGCGTCAGCAAAGCATAAGAAATTATGCGAATGCTGACGCTTTTTTAGGTTTCGTCTTTTTTGTGAATGGATGAGGTTTGAATAAAGAGCTAACCTGCATTATTGGATAGCATGGTACTGATTTTTGGAAATAAAGTCTCATTGGAAGTAAACAGGATGTAGGATTGATGGTTTGTACGGATTAGAATTGTTTCGGAAGCGCCATACGCTGCGCCGATTCGAACGGCTGAAGGCTCACTTCCACCATATGTATCATCAAGGGTAACTGCTTTAATATCTGAGATGGGAATTTCTATTTTGGAAAGCTGCCAACGGATGATTAGTTTATTCTCTACTTGCTGTACTTTAATGCCTAACATAATATGACCTCCTTTAATGTCTCAGCTAACCATGTAATTCTTCCTCTTCCTAACTAAAATGCGTGTTCAAACTTTCAGCCTTACGTTTTTATCTGGGTGAAGGAATGACAACACCACCGTATCCGAATATTCGCCCAGCCGTGTACAATAGGGAGAACGAGTCTTAAACCTAACCATAGAAGGGGATGCTTGAGATGCATGATCAGCTACCAAAGAAACCTTCTTCCTGCTGCTGCGCTGTAAGCCGAGACGGTAAGCTGGAGGAAAAGAGTCTGCCAGAGGAAACGGCTGCATCGGTAGAGGCTGTTGAGGACAAGCCATCCAGTCATACCAGTTATAAAGCTGATTTCAAGATAGCTCTAACCAATAGAGCAGAGAAGAAAGAAAGCATTCGTATTGAAGGTGGACGTTTCCTGATGGGCACGAATGACCCAGAAGCTTTTGCCGCGGATGGAGAAGGCCCCGTCAGAGAAGTTCAGGTGAACTCCTTTTATCTGGATGCCTGTACGGTAACCAATGCGGAGTTTGCACGGTTTGTGCGTGAGACTGGGGATCGGACTGAGGCGGAGCGGTTTGGCTGGTCTTTTGTTTTTCATCTGTTCGTTTCTCCGCAAACGGCGGCTCAAGTTCGAACCGTGGTACAACAGACGCCCTGGTGGTGGGTTGTTGAAGGTGCAGATTGGGCTCATCCCGAAGGACCCGATTCTGATGTTAAAGATCGCTCTGATCATCCGGTTCTTCATATCTCATGGAATGATGCCAATGCCTATTGCCGCTGGGCGGGTAAACGTCTGCCCACAGAAGCCGAATGGGAATACGCAGCCCGGGGTGGCCTGATTCAGAAGAAATATCCTTGGGGCGATACGTTAAGGCCGGAGGGGCAGCACTATTGCAACATCTGGCAGGGTGTATTTCCAACGAAAAATAATGCAGCCGACGGTTATGCAGGTACAGCTCCATCCCAATCGTTTCCTCCCAATGCATACGGACTTTATAATATGTCAGGCAATGTATGGGAATGGTGCGCAGACAACTACACTACGGATCACGAGAAGGTTACGGCTGCTGACATGGAATTATCTCCTTATGAAGAACGCAAGGTGTTAAAAGGCGGTTCCTATCTATGCCACCGTTCCTACTGCAATCGCTATAGAGTGGCGGCGAGAATCCCCAACACGCCTGATACATCTACTGGGCATATTGGTTTCAGATGCGCAGCGGATGTATAGTCTCTGGTCTGCTTGTTTGTAGAATAAGACACTGGCTATTTCACCCGAATAAATAATCCGAATAGACCCAGTACGGCAAAGGCCAGAAATGCTGTGGTATTAGAGAATATTTCAATGGTGTAACCCGCTATGGATGAACCTAGGAACTGGCCCGCACCGAGCGCGAGAAAAGCAAGGCTGATCCCGATGGACGTATTTGGACGAAATAGCCGGGTCGCCCACACGATGAATACACTGGTCAGAAAAATATAGGTACTGCCAAACATAACGGCTGAGACCAGGCTGGCGGCCATCGATGGAAGAAGGATAACGCCAAGTGAAACAGACAAGAGCAGAAGGCCTATTCGATAGGACCATCCAAATCCGATGCGTTCAATAATCCGGCCAGCACATCCGCCGAGAATCCCCATAATCCCCATTACAATCCAGAACAGTACGGCTTCCGAATCGGAGGCCCCTTTTTCGTCTGTGAGGAAGTTACGGGCAAAGGTCCAATAGATCGCAGAACTGATGCCTGTCAGAAGGGTGGCCATGAGCAGAGCGACACCCGGTCTGGTCGGCTTCATACATGTCCAGAGGGACTTGGTACAAGGCTCTGTTTTGCGTGGGGAAAGAACGCGACTATTCCACAGCACCACCACAACACCGAGAACAGCGAAGAAGATGTAGGTCAAACGCCAATACTCGGTGAATAGCCAGTAGATCGGACCAGATACGATAATGCCAAAGCTGGTACCTGTATTAATCCAGCTATTCCCCCTGGCTTGCTGATCAGGCGCAAGCTCAGCATAGACGGTGTTACCCAATGCAGGAGAGGCTAAGCCTGTACTTAATCCGGCAAGAAATACGCCTAGTGTGAGAACAAACACGTTTGGAGACAAGGCAATGCCCAATAAACCGAGCACAGCAATAACACCCGCCATTTGAATGACATGATAGTGCCCGATGCGATTAATTAACAGTGGAGCACTAAGTAGAGAAAGGCAATAAGCAATGTAGGTTGCGGAATTGATTGCTCCGGATTGGGCATCGTCCAGTTGGAGTGCTTCTGAGATCTCCGGCATAAACAGCCCATAGCTGAATCTCCCGAATGCATAACATACAGCGATAAGGGCAATCCCTGGGAAAATAATTTTTTTCAACAAATCCACCGCCTTTTAGATAGAACGATCATTATATTTTCTTTGAAATAAAAAAGTGAGTTGAACTAATAACTCACCCGGTGTGGGACTATTTGAAACTATTCTGCGTCATGTGAATGAGTTCCCGACATACGTTATTTACATTTTCTGTCTCAGCGAGTGCGGTGGAACCCTCCAGCAGCAGGTTAAATTGCAGCACTGCACGGTCGCTTGCGGCAGGATCAAGATTTTTGATCAAGGTTATCACATGTTTCTTATGCGCATTAACAGTTTGTACAATGACGTTGTCTGTATCTCCGCCAAATTCCTCCTTGGCACGCAAAAACAAACATCCTCTCGACTCATGCTCCATCAACCAGCCTGCATGTCCTTCCGCCAGATTGAGGAATACGGGCTGCGCTTTGTTGTCGGCATACTGCCGCAGCTGCTCCAGATAGCGCTGTTCACGCCGCCGAAGTACTTCTACAATGAGATCATCCTTGGAGTCGAAGTGATTATATAACGTCATGATGGCAATTCCGGCATCCTTGATGATTCGCTTCAAGCCGATAGAATGAAAGCCGTGCATGTAGAACAATTCCTCAGCCACGTTCAACAGCATTTCCTTTTTGCTGCTCATAAGGAGTAATACGCTCCTTTCAGAATAAGATAGAACGATCATTATACTTCTAAAATATAGAAAATGGCTCACATTGTCAAATGCTGTGAACCATTTCGATTTCCATTTGGTGAAGAGCCTTTACCCATTCTGTGGGACATCCAGAATCTGTGATCACCATGGATATTTGATTTATAGATGCAATCTGGGCGAAGGTTGAACGTCCAAACTTGGTATGATCAGCTACCAAAATGGCTTCCTCCGCACGCTCCATCATTTTGCGGGAGATGAGGGCCTCTTCCAGCACATAATCTGTGATCCCATCTGTTAACGAAACGCCGCCTGCTGAGATGAAAGCCTTGTTGACTTTGAATTGACTCAGCAATTCATGAGCAATGGGTCCAGTAGAGGCTTGTACGACTGGAGTGACTTCTCCTCCGGCGAAAATGATTTTGCCTGAAAATTCCTCCAGTGCACAGGTAAGAATGGGAACGGAGTTGGTAATGACAGTCACTTGAGACCGATGTCGCAACTGCCGCATAATCTCCAGCGTAGTTGTACCATTGTCCAGCATTACGGTCTCTCCATCTTCAATCAGAGAGGCGGCTGCCACGCCAATGGCCTGCTTTTCGTTCAGTTGAAGCTGCGCACGCTTTTGAAAAGGGGCTTCAATCATGCCTGAGCGTACACGTACAGCGCCTCCGTATACTTTGCGCAATTCGCCTTCCTTTTCAAGTCGATCCAGATCCCGCCGAATCGTTTCCGTGGATACCTGAAACAGATCCGCCAGAACCTGTACCTGAACCTTGCCCTGGGTCGCAAGCTGTATAAGAATGGTGTGTCTGCGTTCTTCATACGTTAAAGACATGGGTTGTACCTCCTGAAGTTTCGATCTAAGTTCTATATATTTTAGATTTGTGAGATGGTGTGGATTGTTGTTGTTTTAATAGTTTAAGTTGGAGAGAAGACCTTGTCAATTTTGAATGCTAATGAGGAATAAATTCTGTTCTTAATATGTATTGACAGTAATATGATGTGACGATAAGATCATATAAAACAACGAGAAACCACAACAAACAACATTTAAATTTTAATCCATAGTACATGGATCATCAGGGAGGAAAAAGGGTGAAACGTCAGCTTGCTTTTAAAGAAAATGGAACATTCAAAATCGTGCAGTTTACAGATCTACACTGGAAGGACGGGCGGCCTGAAGATTTTCGGACCCGGCAATTAATGAAAACGGTCATTGAAGCGGAACAACCCGATCTGGTTGTCTTTACAGGTGATGTCATCTACACGGGACCGGTTGATCCTGGCAATAAGGAATGTGAACACCCGGAGCAGGCATTCCGTGATGCTGTGTCGGTGGTGGAAGAGCGTGGTATTCCGTGGGCTTTTGTGTATGGCAATCATGATACAGAGAATCGGATTACCCCCAATGGATTAATGGATGTGGTTCAGGAGCATGCGCATACCGTGACGGAACCTGGGCCGCGTGAGATTGCGGGACTAGGCAATTACACACTGGAGATTGACGGAGCGGATGGCCGTCCGGCGGCAGTGTTGTATTTGCTCGATTCAGGGAACTATTCCCAGTTCGAGTCGATTCCCGGTTATGGCTGGATTCAGCCCAATCAGATCCAGTGGCTGATGTCTGAATCCACACGCGTCAATCCCGGCCGCAGCCGCGGGGATAAGCTCCCAGCCCTGGCGTTTTTCCATATCCCGATTCCTGAATATCAGTCCATGTGGGACACACAGATCTGTTACGGCAGCAAATACGAACCTGTCTGCTCTGCCCAAGTGAACTCGGGTCTGTTCTCTGCACTGCTGGAGATGGGCGATGTGATGGGGACCTTTTGCGGACATGATCATGTGAATGATTTTCAGGGGACTTACCACGGCATTCGTCTCTGCTACGGGCGTTCGAGCGGGCACAGTACATATGGAAGGGAAGGTATGCTGCGCGGAGGACGGGTTATTCAATTGCAGGCGGGACAACGCAGCTTTGATACTTGGATTCGTCTGGAAGACGGATCGGTCGTGAAGGAACAGCCAGAACATCAACCTGAGAGCACTTCCGCACATTAGAGAATATAGAAGAGCAAGGGATTAGAGAGGAACGTTTTGATTATGATTTTACCTATAGTTCTGGTGCTCGCTTCCGGGATGGCTCACGCTGTCTGGAGTATGTTCACCAAACGCAGTTTAAACAAAAGCGTGTTTTTATGGTCCATCATGATGATTCCAACCGTAATATTGCTGCCTGTGCTTATCGTGGAATTGGTACGGGAACCTTTAACCATGCCAGCCTATGCACTACTCGTGTTATCAATGGCGCTGCAAGCCTTGTATTCCTGGCTACTATCGCAGACGTATGAATTGGGCGATTTGTCGCAGATTTATCCGATTATGCGGGGAACGAGCACCTTGTTGGTGCCATTGATCGGTGTTGCTTTTCTGGGGGAAACGTTATCCATGTTCGGCTGGCTTGGTATTGCCTGCATGATTGTAGGATTTACGGTGCTCAGTGGTGTGGGAAGCAGAGACGGCAAATCTGGATCAAGGGTAACAGGATCAAAGCCGGTTCTGATGGCCTTATGTGTCGGGTTATGTACAACCAGTTATGTGTTCGTGGACAAATTGAATTTAGAGCATATTTCACCCCTGTCGTTACTTGAAGTGACGAACATTGGCTTTGTTGCCGGATTGACTCCGGCGCTGCTCGCTTCCCGCCAACTGCGTCAGGAGTGGAAGAAGAACCGATCAACCATTATGCTGGGAGCGCTGCTGAATCCGGGCTCATACTTGTTATTTCTGTTCGCATTGCAGCAGGCGCCAATGGCTAGACTGGGCCCACTTCGGGAAGTAGGGACAGTATTCGCGGCCTTCCTCGGTATTTTGTTACTGAAAGAACAGCAGGGGAAGAAGCGGATTCTCTGTTCCATCGTTATTTTTGGCGGCATATTGCTGATTGGTATGTGGGGTTAATGGAATTCCAGTATTTGGGGATATGGTGTATACTCATGGTTAATGAACCGCTTTCATGAGGAGGATGAACCGTTGAACGTGCACCGCTTGGAAGATATTCATTTTCGTGATCCCTACATACTGGCTATACTATCGCGCAAGAAATATTATTTATACGGCTCTATCGGGCAAAATGTGTGGAATGGCCCAGCCATCGGGTTTGATGTCTATGAGAGCGAAGACCTGATCCATTGGAGCGGTCCTTCCCCATGCTTCCGTGCACCTGCGGCCTTCTGGTCCGATCACCACTATTGGGCCCCGGAAGTCTATGAATGGGAAGGTCGCTTTTATATGTTTGCCAGCTTCAAGGCGGAAGGCATTCCGCGGGTAACAGGTGTATTGGTTGCTGATCAGCCGGAAGGACCTTTTGAATTGTGGTGTCGCTCCCTTACGCCTCCCGATTGGGAATGCCTGGACGGTACATTGTATGTGGACGATCAGGGTGATCCGTGGATGATCTTTTGCAAGGAATGGGTGCAGGTGGAGGATGGTGAGATGTACGCGGTACGTCTGAAACCGGATCTGAAAGGAACGATAGGCAAACCTGATCTGTTATTCAAAGCTTCCGAAGCGCCATGGTCTGTTGGAGGTGGAGAACAGCAAAACCGTTATGTCACGGATGGTCCGTTTCTATATCGCATGCAAAATGATGAACTCGTCATGATGTGGTCCACATCCGGTCAAGACGGTTATACACTGGGGCTGGCCCGCTCAGTGTCCGGCAAACCGCAAGGTCCATGGAAGCAGGATGACAAGCCATTGTTCGCCAATAATGGAGGACATGGGATGCTGTTCCGCACGTTTGAAGGACAACTGTGTCTCACCATTCACGCTCCGAACAATCATCCGAATGAACGACCCGCTATTTTCCGTATGCAGGAGAAGAACGGACAACTGACACTTATGGATAATCACACGTAAAATGCAGAAAATGCAGATCACGTATACGGGAAAGGCATCGGCCTAATCCTTTATTCGATCTCTTCAATTCATCCCCTCAGGGTAAATAATCTTAAGGAACATCTGTTCAGATGAGCCTAGGATGACTGCCTGAGGGGATTTGTTTATTTTATCGCAGGTACTCAAACATGATATATTGGAAGGAGCAGTGTGTCGGTAATGTAAAAGTGAGCAATGATAGCTCTACAATGAAATGGACAGAGTGACGGGGAGAGACGTTATATGCTGCATGAGGAAAAGTTGATTCAGGCGATTACGGAGCATGAACAATTAATGCACGACCTGCGGCGGGTTCGCAGTCTGGATCTGCCTCAGTGTTACATAGGTGCGGGGTATATTCGCAATTACATCTGGGATGTGCTTCATGGCTATCCTCTTCGCGAACTGCACAGCGATATTGATGTGGTTTACTACGATAGGGAAGACAAGCGTGAGGAGCGGGATCTGCTGCTGGAACAACGGCTTCGCGAGCAGACAGGCAATTCCAAGTGGTCGGTGAAAAATCAGGCGAGAATGCATCGGCGCAATGGAAATGAGCCCTATCAATCCACAGAAGATGCTCTTCGATATTGGCCAGAAATCGTCACAGCCATAGGTGTACAGTTGGATGAACAGAATCTGGTGGGTATCTGTGCTCCGCATGGGCTGGAGGATCTGTATGCGTTAATCGTACGCCAAAGTCCGTTTTTCTCGGGTGCAGACTATTATAATCAGCGTGTAGAGAAGAAATGCTGGCAACAACAGTGGCCCAAGCTTACGATCATAAAATCCTGAATCAAGGGCATATGACGGAAGTGAAGGCCCGAGAAGGAGTGTTACTGGATTTATGAAAAAGTTTATACGAGAAAAAGGCCTGATCCTAGATCTTATTTTCATTGCATGTTTTGTGTTCTTCCTTGTTTTCTGGGGCTGGAACTTCGCGGTGAAGTTTTTTGGCATGATCACTGTAGCTTTTATCGTGTTAAGGCGGATTGATTATCAAAAGCATATCCTGCTGAAACGCATTCTGCTTACCGGGTTCGGGATTGCTGCAGTTTCATTTGTTATTATCGAAGCACTTGTGTTTACTCAGCTTAGCGCGAATGATCCGGAAGAAGCAGACTATGTCATTATTCTCGGGTCGGGCATCAAGGGAACAGAATTGTCATTGACTTTGAAACAAAGGCTGGATGCCAGTCTGGACTATATTCGCAGTCATCCTCAGACGCCAGTGATTGTATCCGGCGGGCAGGGGCCGGGGGAATCGATTCCAGAAGCACTCGCCATGAAAAACTACCTTGTTGATCAGGGCATCAGCCCTACACAAGTCATTATGGAAGATCGATCGACGAGCACCCAGGAGAATATGGCTTTTTCCAAAAAAATCATTGATGCATCCGGTCTGGAACATCCCAAAATCATGATTATCACAAGTGATTACCATATGTTCAGATCCAAGTATTTGGCCGCCAAGAACGGTTACGCTGCTGAATACGGCATCTCGGCTCCTTCACCGGGTTATCTGAAACCAATCAATATGATCCGTGAGTATTTTGCAGCGGTTAAAGCGTTTATCTAGTTGCTGTTTGCTTCTCCAATAGGAACACGAAAGGCAACCTATGCTCTCCTGAAAGAGTAAGGTTGCCTTTTTGTCATCGTTAAAGTGATTCAAGGATAACCCGCCAAATCATGATATAATATACGTCATTAATAGAAGAACGATGTAGGAGTGAATGATCATTACAGCATATATGTTACCTGCTCTCTATGAGCAAAAGAAAGTTTCAGCGCATGACATGGAAGAGATTGTACGTCTGTTGGCACATGCACCATTACTATACGATGACGGGCTGACAATTCAAGTTCAGGACTTCATGGAAGGGTTGGAGATCGAGCTTGAGCATGAGCATGAGGTACGGCGCGCAGTAATCGAGTTGTATGAACTGGCTGTGCAAGCATGTCGTCCCTTCTCCGAGCCATCTGCTTATGAGCAGCTTCAGGATGCACTTGGGTTACAGGCCGAACTATGGCAGGAAGAAGTGCTGACGCTTGCCGAATGGATGGAATGGTTGCAGCAGATCGGTAAAGGACAAAGAAAACTGCCTGAATACAATTTTACAGCCATGCTGGGGAATTTGCCTGAAGGGTTCATGATTCATGATTTCCATGATGAGCTTATGTATCAGTTGGAGCAAAACTCAGCGAACGCATGGGCGATCGAAGAACGCAATCGCTTATACGCAGCATTGGGCGCAAATTAAAATCAAACAAAACGGTCGCAGACGGTGTTAGTCCATATAAGCGTACTTGCTTTACCCAGTATGGGGAAATGAGGGGATACCGTGAAAAAGGTTGTGTTGGCGGGTGGAACAGGGTTTGTTGGTCAGGATTTTGCCCAAAGATTCAAGGAGCTTGGTTATGAGGTGCTCATTATCTCACGTCAGCCCGGTCATATTGCCTGGGAGAACCAGGCTGGAATCATACAGGCACTTGAATGTGCAGAATTGCTGATTAACCTGGCCGGAAAATCCGTAAACTGCCGTTACACGGACGAGAACCGTAAAATCATTCTGGAATCCAGAACTCGAACAACCCGCATTTTGGGCGAGTCTATTCTGGCCTGTAGCAACCCTCCTGAACTATGGATTAATTCGAGCACGGCCACAATATACAGACATGCAGAAGATCGTCCCATGACGGAAAAAGAGGGCGAGATTGGCTCCGGATTCTCAGTTGATGTCGCCACGGCGTGGGAAAAGGCTTTTTTTGAATTCAGTCTGCCGTCTACACGTCAGATTGCATTACGGATTGCCATTGTGCTGGGAGAAGGTGGCGTCATGGAGCCACTGACCAATCTGGTCCGCTTTGGGCTGGGTGGATCACAAGGACCTGGAACCCAGCAGTTTAGCTGGATTCATATAGAAGATTTGTTCCGGATGGTGATCTATGTTCAGCAGCATCCGCAACTGGAGGGTGTAATTAATGCTTCCTCTCCGCATCCTGTCACGAACCGCCAGCTTATGGAGAGTCTGAGGCGGCAGATGGGAGTCCGGATTGGACTTCCTTCACCTCGCTGGATGCTGGAACTGGGAGCGCGATTCATCCGGACTGAAACAGAACTGGTTCTCAAAAGCCGTTGGGTGATCCCCGAGAGGCTGGAAAGAGAAGGATTTACATTCAGATATGATACGCTCGATCTTGCACTAGCCGAGATTTTGAAGTAAAGAAATCAATCAACTTGACTGAATAAAAAAAGATAACACAACGGGAGGGGCAGAGATATCTGCCCTTCTGCTGTATTTTCTAAAGCACTTCATCATCACGTCTAGCATAACAGAGATCAGAAGGTTGTTCTGTCATCGGAGTTTTAGTGTAAATATTCATTAGTTGAACTTATATCGATCAGTCAGAAGAAGAGAAAGAGGTAGGTCATATGCAGCTTAGAAGAGTAAGAATTGTTGGAACAGGCAAGTATTTGCCTGAACAGGAAGTCACCGACGAGGAATTGGATCGCCGCTTGCCCTGTAAAGGCAGGGTTTCTGTCCGGGCTGCTGCCAGAGGACTTTGATGCCCGATTATTGCCTGTTACGAAGCAGCCGGAGCGATGGGTGAGAGCGGGTGAGGAGTTCCCTTTTCCCGAGGTATACGATATTTTCGGTGATGGCAGTCTGCTGGGTGTTGAGGTATCGGGTCATGCGGAAGGCATGATGGGAATTTTGCTCAGTACGGAGTCACATGACTATTTTCTGTGCGCGGACGCAGTGCGGTCGAGTCGTGCTTTTCAGGAACAACGCAGACCTCACGCACTCGCTGGAATCATTATGTCGGATCGTCAGGCGTATCGAAGAAATTTTGACAGACTCGTTCAGTTGCATCAGCAGTTTCCAGCGATTCGGATTGTGCCCAGTTATTTCCGCGAGGCTCTGGATGCTTGGGGTTCAAAGGGTGAGGACATATGAGCAATACACTGCGTATTGTCTACCATTATGCACTTGCACGGGGATTGAGAAAATGGAAAACACGAGCGCAGCTTGAACGCTGGCAGGAACGCCAGATCATTCGGCAAGTGGAGCGAGTTCGTAAAAAGTCGCCTTTTTACCGGGAGTGGTGGGGTGATGTTGATGCATCCAACTGGAGAAGCTTTCCGCTAATTGACAAAACGATCATGATGCAGCATTTCGATCGGCTCAACACGGTGGGCATTTCCAAGGGTAACGAAGATAAATCCACTAAATCCACTAAATCCACCAAGGGAAGAGGTGAAGCAGATGACAGAACAGAAGATACAGACAGAGGACGATCATATACAGGGCGAAACAGGTTCAACCGTGGAGAAATCGAAAGAGTTCGACTCAAACGCTCCTATTGCGTTAATTACGGGGACATCGAGTGGGTTCGGTATGCTTACGGCGGTTACGCTGGCTAAACAAGGATATCGTGTTGTGGCAACGATGCGAGATTTGAGTCGGAATGTGGAATTGGCAAGGTTGGCAGAGCAGGCGGGTATCTCGGATCGGTTACAGTATATTCGGCTGGATGTGACGGATGCTGATTCGGTGCAGGAGGCTGTTCAGACGGTACTTCAAAACAATGGGCGGATCGATATGCTGGTGAACAATGCAGGATTTGCACTTGGCGGATTTATTGAGGAAGTATCCATGGATGATTGGCGTCGGCAAATGGAAACGAATCTGTTCGGCTTGATTGCCGTTACACGTGCGGTCCTGCCTGTCATGCGTGAGCAAAAGCAGGGATTAATCATCAACTTGTCTAGCGTCAGTGGATTGTCCGGTTTTCCAGGTTATGCGCCGTATGCTGCATCCAAATTCGCCGTGGAAGGTTTCACGGAAAGTTTGCGTCATGAGATGTCTTCGTTAGGCGTCCGGGTTGTGCTGGTAGAGCCAGGTGCTTATCGCACACCCATATGGAGTAAAGGCTTGGGTGAAATTCACAGAAGCGATCAATCTCCCTATAAAGATAAGCTGGACGCGGTTCTTCGTTATTCCCAGCATGCTGGAGAGACTGCGCCTGATCCGCAGGAAGTGGCCGATCTGATTGCTCGCATTGCACGGATGCGTGCACCAAGGCTTCGTTATGCGCTGGGTAAAGGATCACGTTTGCTTATCATCGGCAAATTGCTGCTTCCATGGAAATGGCTGGAGTGGATTATTGCGCATGGATTGAAATAGAATCAGCTACGAAACTCAATCACGAAATAAAAAATAATGGAGGGCTTTTATATGAAAATCGCTTTTGTTTTGTTTGATGGTTTGACTTTCCTTGATTTTGCAGGATTTTATGATGTGATCAATCGGTTGAATTTCTTTGAACAAACCAAAGGCACGGCGTGGGAAACATGTGCGATGACAGATCAGGTTACGGACGAATCAGGCCTAACGTTGAAGGTGGACCGGGTGAAGCCTGATTTGGCGGAATATGATCTCGTTTTTGTGCCTGGTGGTATGGGAACACGTAAGCTTCGATTCGATGAGGCTTTTGTGGGCTGGCTGAGACAGGCCGAGAATGTTCCACTAAAGGTATCCGTGTGCACAGGCTCTCTGCTGATGGGTGCGGCTGGGTTTTTAACAGGTAAAAAAGCAACAACGCATCCCAATGTGTATGAACTGCTTGAGCCATATGTTGCCGAGGTAATTCAAACCCGGATTGTGAAAGACGGAAATGTGATTACAGCCGGCGGGGTAGCGACGTCCATTGATCTTGGGGTCTATGTTGTAGGTTTGCTTGCAGGCCAGGAAGCCGCAGATAATGTAAAGCTCCAGATCGATTATCCTTATGACATGCAGGGAGTGGTTGAAGCATGAATGAAGGTCAGAAGGAGAACGTGTTCATCCTTCGCAATATACGCAGAGATGAGGCAGAGAAATATTGGCCTTTGCGGCTGGAAGCGCTGAAAAATCATCCGGAAGCCTTCGGGGCTTCATTTGAAATGTCGATTCAGCTTCCCATGAGTGAAGTGCAGGAACGCATACATACCGAACCCGATGATTACATCCTGGGTGCATATACAGAAGAAGGTATCCTCGCAGGAACGATGGGATTCAAAAGAGAACAGGGACTTAAGCTGAGGCACAAAGGATACATCTGGGGAGTCTATGTCTCACCGTCTTATCGTGGATGTGGACTTGCTTCCCGATTGCTCCGCGAAGTGCTGGATCGAGGCAGGCAACTGGAAGGCATAGAGCAAATCAATCTTAGTGTAGTTACAACGAACGAGTCAGCCCGACGATTGTATGAGCGGTATGGGTTTGAAACCTATGGCATTGAGCGTAATGCGCTGGTCGTTCAGGGAAAAGCCTACGATGAAGCGCATATGACGTACTTTTATGCTGAGCGTTTGAATGTGAGCGATGAGCATGTTGAAGCGGGTGATGACATATGACGGACACGGTTCAGCTTGAACTTGACGGCATTTCTTTTGAGTTAAAAGAACCTCATTCATTCGAGTGGATCGCGCGCCTGGGTACCGTATTTCGTGTGTTTGATCAGCAGGATTCCGGTAATTTGTCCTTTGGTGTTCTGGGTCGGGACGGAGAGCGGAAATTCGTGAAATATGCTGGAGCACGCACGATACATGCGAGTAGTATAGGGGCGCCAGCCGAAGCGATTAATTATTTGAAATCATCTGTTTCAATATACGAAGATTTGGCACATGACACATTGATTCATTTAAAAGACCATTTTGCAACGGAACATGGGTACGCCTGTGTATTCGATTGGGTGGAAGGAGAATGTCTACATTCCCATTGGGATTTTCCACCACCAGCCAAGTATGATGACCCTCGTTCCCCCTATTATCGATTCAGACAGCTTCCGGTAAAGACGCGTATTCACGCGATGGAGCAGATTTTGGATTTTCATATCGAAGTGCAGCGGAGAGGGTATGTGGCCGTTGATTTTTACGATGGCAGTCTGATCTATGATTTTGACAAGCAAACGATGAAAATATGCGATATTGATTTGTATCGAAAGGACTCTTTCACGAATACGATGGGACGGATGTGGGGATCATCCCGGTTTATGTCTCCTGAGGAATTAGAGTTGGGTGCGCCAATGGATGGAGTCACGAATGTGTTCAACATGGGAGCGATGGCTTTCTCACTGCTGGGTGGAGAGTTGGATCGTTCATATGCCAGATGGGATGCGGGAGAAGCGTTGTACCAGGTGGTTATTCGTGCGGTAGACCCTGAGCGAGCGAATCGCTATGCGACAGTTGCTGAATTAGGTGTTGCATGGAAAAAAGCCGTGCTGCAGTTTTAAATAAACTATATTGGATCATTGTCTAGACTTTAAAATCCTCTCGTATATTTCGTATTCGCAATTGTGCACATTGGATTCGTATCTGCACGGAATATACCGTATAATGGAAATTAATGAGGGGGTATAGACCATGTGCAAATATACGATATCAGGATTAATAACTGATTTTCTGAAGCAGCATGACGCTGGAAAAAGAAGTATAGGCCAACCATTATTGCAGAGGTTCATTCCGTAATTATGAATCCCATTTCAAACCTTTCACCCATGGATATGATGAAAATTCAAGCAGATACATTGTATACGATGGATAATCAGAAGCGTCTGTTAAATATTAATGAACCGGATGGTGGGCAGGCTCCAGCCTTATTTGTTGGGATAACCTCTGTTGGGCAATGCTCCTATTATCATGAGCAGTTGCCGTTCACTCTGATTGAGGAGTTAGGCTGTGACACTGAGCTTCCGCTCGATATTACGAAGCTGATTCGGAGAGTGGAGACTTTTAAGCCAGTGAAGAGTGTATGGATGGGCCCGGCCTATGCATTTCCCGAGAAGTGCGGCGGATGGCATCCAAATGTTCAGCTTATAGAGAGTCATCGTACTTTTTTGCTGGAAGAGCATTTTCCTGATTTAATAGAGCGTCTGCATGAAAAAATGCCCGTTGCCGCTTATGTTATTGAGAATTCGGCTGTCGCTGTATGTTGTTCAGCCCGTGTATCCCAACAGGGTGCTGAGGCAAGTCTCAATACGGCGCCTAATTTCAGAGGACAGGGTTATGCAGCAGAGGCTGTAAATTGCTGGCAGTATCATGTTAAAGAGAGCGGGCGGATTCCAATCTATAGTACATCGTGGGATAATATAGCTTCGCAAACTGTTGCCCGGAAGTTGGGACTAATTCAGTTTGGTGTGGATTTCAGCATCACGACTTCGTCATAAAAGGATAAATTCATTTATGTTAATGAAGTGCATCAATCCGCTGCGTTGAAACCTGGAATCAAAAGTTGGTGTTGCAGAAATGATTAGGACACTTTTATACAAAAAAACCTGCAATATGTCATTGTAGCGCATATCCGTATCTATCGGGATGAGTATAATTATGATCATAGCTTTGTCGAGTTTATTGAGAATGCCGTTCATAAGTTTGAGCAGGGACAGGAGTGATTCCATGATTCGCAAACGTATTGCAAGCGCCACGGTGATGCTATGTACAGCATGGATGCTGGTAGCATGCTCGAATCAGGCGGAAAGTCAGGACGTAAGCTGGAAGATTGAAAGCAATCTTCAGCAAATCGTGAGCGAACCTGAGGTTCTGACCAGCAGTAATCCCGGTGATTATATTGCTGCTAACACAGAGGCGTATGTTCAGATTCGGGATACGGGTGAAGAGGGGTTAAACGTCCTGATTCAGCAGCTGGAGTCCAGTGCAGATAATGGCCTTAAGGAATGGCTTATGGCTCAGGCAAGTACGGAGCTGCTCGGAGAGCGTAATCCCGTGGAACGCTGGCAAAGTGGCAAAGACTGGCTCAGACAGTATAAAATGAAGGTAGAATAATGAATAATGTCTCATCATCATTAGTGAATAATTTACAACGGAAGTAGTGGAGGGAACGGAATCGATTCTGAAGAAGCGGTAGCGTTCGCCTTTGTCTCCGAATTTGCACATTTATAAAATATATCAAGAAAATTTGGAGACAACAGCGATCGAAAGAACGATCCGTAACCGAAACGATCACCGCAGGTCGTCAAGTGTTAACGTCTGTGATGATCCGGAATAACATAACTCACCTCCCAGTCACCATGAGCAGGAATGAGAGGTTCCAGGAACCTGAAAGAATACGTTATAGAGGTGAAACCCTTGAAGAAGAAAATTGCATTTTTTGACTCGGGAATCGGTGGTTTAACCGTCTTGCACAAGGCTTTGCATCAATTCCCTGAAGAAGCGTTTCTGTATTATGCCGATACGTTACATGTTCCTTATGGGACCAAGTCCGCCGATGAGGTTAGAGGACATATCTTCAATTGTGTGGAGGCTATTGTTCAGGAAAATGTGCAAGCGATTGTGATTGCCTGTAATACAGCGACCAGTCTGACCGTGAAGGATTTACGTGCCAAGTATGATATCCCCGTTATCGGGATGGAGCCTGCTGTGAAACCGGCAGTGGAAATGAATCGAAAAACTGGCAAAAGAGTGCTTGTATTTGCTACAGCCCTGACCTTGAGTCAAACGAAATATCATGAATTGGTATCCCGAGTGGATGATCACCACAGTGTCGATTCCATTCCATTACCTGAACTTGTAGAGTGGTGTGAGCAGTTGGACTTTGATTCACAGAAGATTGCGGCGTATTTCCGCTTCAAACTGGCTGATCTTGATCTGGACTTATACGGTACAGTTGTACTTGGCTGCACGCATTACCCATTCTACACTTCGATTCTTCGTACAGTTCTGCCAGATCATATTCAGATTATTGATGGTAGTACGGGAACAGTTAACCGCTTGAAGCAGCTTCTTGGGTTGGCAGACCAAAAGGGCGTGTGGACAGAGGATAAGGTTACTTTTCTTAGTTCATCTGGCCGTTCGGAAGACCGGGAGAACATGCGAATTGCACTCCAATATCTGGAGAAGCATTGAATGTAAGTTGAATCATCAGGAGGTGAGGGTGATGCAGTCTATTTATCTCATCCGTCATGCCAAAGCTACAGGGCAAGAACCGGATGCCGAGCTTACGGATGAAGGACTTCGTCAGGCAGAAGAACTTGCTGAGATGTTGGCGGAGCACTCTATACAATACCTTGTGTCGAGTCCGTGGAAAAGGGCACTTCAAACCGCAGCTCCACTGGGCAAAACCGTCCTGCAACATATACATACGGATGAACGTCTTCAAGAAAGGGTGCTTAGTACCCTTCATCTGGATAACTGGATGGATGTGCTTGAACGTACATACACGGACGAAGACTGGACGGAAGAAGGTGGTGAATCTTCTCGTTTCGCGACAGCTCGGGGCCTTGAGGTGCTGGGCGAGCTGTGGAGTCGACCGGAGCATAGCGGGGCTGTGATTACACACGGCAATCTGTTATCTCTGCTCATTCGCAGCCATGATGAATCCTTTGGATTCGAAGAGTGGAAAAATCTATCTAATCCTGATGTATATGTCCTGGAAAAACAGCAGGGGGATAAAGTCACACACAGCATTCGCCGTATATGGCGAAGTTAAACATAAAGAGAGTGCTCCAGCGATTTTTAAGATCGGCTAGAACACTCTTTTCAGTTTACGATGTTGGTTTTACAAAGCGGCGACTAATAACATTACCCAACCTACCAAAAATGCTACTCCGCCCAGGGGTGTGATCGCCCCCAGTTTTCGAACGCCAGTTACACTTAGGACATACAGACTGCCCGAGAACAATAGGATGCCGGCGAATAGCAGCCATCCAGCCAGCAACACAAGAGAAGGCTGCTCCAGTCGATCAGCGAGCAGTCCGAGCAGGATAATTCCGATTCCGTGAACAAGGTGATATTGAACGCCAGTCTCGTATATTTTGATCATGTCAGCAGACAATCTGCGTTTGAGCGCATGTGCACCGAATGCTCCAAGGGCAACAGCAAGAAACATCATGATACTTCCAAGTATAATCAAGGTCTGCATGTGGTCTTGTCTCCTTTTTAATAGTATTAAGCAGAATTTTTCTGCTCGTTATTATGCTTACAGCTTACGCAATTGAATGCGCTGAATCGAATGATCCGCTTCTTTTTTCAAAATCAGTCTGGCTCGTCCTTTAGTTGGCAGGATGTTTTCGTGCAGATTTTTGGCATTGATATCTTTCCAGATCTGACTTGCCGTAAGAACAGCTTCATCTTCTTCCAGATTGGCAAAACGACTGTGGAAAAAGGAATTCTCATTCTGAAACGCTGTATTGCGTAGCAGCTTGAAACGCTCAATGTACCAGTGACGGATATGCTCCTCTTCCGCATCGATATAGATGGAGAAGTCAAAAAAATCACTGACCAACAGTGGAGTTTCCTTTTTAACCTGGAGCACGTTAATTCCTTCAATAATGAGGATATCCGGCTGACATATGGCATTCTCTTCACCTGCAATGACGTCGTAGGCAAGATGGGAGTATACGGGAGCCATCACTTCGGGTTTGCCTGATTTGACATCACCCATGAACTGAATCAGTGACTTGATATCGTAGCTTTCCGGAAATCCCTTCCGGTTCATGATGCCTTTCTCTTGCAGTACAGCATTGGGATACAGGAAACCATCCGTAGTGACCAGATCCACCTTGGGATTTCCTTTACCTCTTGCAAGCATAGCCTGGAGCAGGCGGGCAGTTGTACTTTTGCCCACGGCAACACTGCCCCCAATACCGATAATGTAGGGAGCGTGATGTGCTTCTTTTTTTAGAAAAGATGCCGTTAAGCGATTCAGCTCTCGTGAAGCTCCTGCATATAAGTCAATAAAGTGGGTAAGAGGTAGATAAATATCCTCAACTTCTTGAATGGATACCTCTTCATTTAATCCCTTTAGCTGTTCCAATTCCGCTTTCGTTAGTGGAAGAGTGGTCTGATATTTCTTCAAGTCAGCCCATTCCTTGCGGTTAAACTCGGTGTAAGGAGAGTATAAATTCATGAGATCCCGCTTTCTGTATGTAATGTTATGTTGGCACAATCATTAGTGTACCAAATTTCAGGGAACTGACAACACCTTTACATTGATGCTCCTTAGTATATTCCCTGAAAGTTGAATGAAAAGCAACTTATAGGAAATTGTAAACCAAATTATGTTAAAGTCAACGTATACCATGCGGGAGGGTGACAGCAAATGATCGTATATGAGAGAGAGCATGATTTTGTTTTGACCGCACAGCATGAGCATGGACTAGTAGCCGGAGAAATGGCTTCCCATTGGAAAAGGGAATTGTTAACTGATGAAGCACATCGAGAAGATCTGATTCTTGCCGCAAAAGAGCATGATCGGGGGTGGATTGAGTTGGATTCTGCTCCATTCTGGAATGATTATAGTCAGATACCGTATTCGTTTCGTGATTTTCCGCTACGTCCACGATTTGTATTTTACCGTAAAGGTATTGAAGAGGTTCGGGAGAAAAACCTGTATGCCGGGTTGTTGTGCAGCATGATGTATACAGATTTGTTTCAAAACAATCTGGGTGCTAACGCCAATGATGATGAAGATATCAGGGAGTATCTAAACGATGAACGGGAGCATCAGTTACGTATGGAACAGCAGATTGGTGGTGGTGAAGCGTTGAAGCTTAGGCTGAAACATGATGTGGAAATTATGCTTTTTTGTGATCAGCTCAGCCTTTTTCTCTGTATGGAGGAACCCGGAACACCTGCTGCACGTTATGATTTTTTTGCTGATGGACTGGGCTCTACTTTCGATGCCTGTTCAAGGCAGCCCATTCAGGCCGAGTGGCTTTCCAATGAGAAAGTAGGATTGTCTTTTGTGCCGTTTGATGAGGACTTTACAGTCGTTATGCCTTACAAATCGGTGCCGAAAGCAAGTATTCGCAAATTTGGTCTGCTGCAGGCTTATCGCCGTGCCGAGTGGAAAGAGCGCCGGGTGTTAATTACAGGCATGAGCTGAGTATCGCCTTTTCGATACTCAGTTCAAAAGCAAAGTATTGCATACATCATAAAGAGGCGGGCCTCCGAAATTTCCGGTGTCCGTCTTTCGTATGCGTTTATATCGAAATTGAATTTGCAGATAATCAGGAAAGTGAAGAGGGATTCTGAATAGAGATTGAAGCAGGAGAATCTATCTATGTACCAGAAGTGTTAGAGTACAACGAAGTATATAAGCTTAATTCAACATTTACACAAGAGCGGAGAGGACAGAAAAATACCTGGGAATCAAGGATTGGAAGGTTCTTCTATCTTCGTAGTGAATATGTGAATTGCAAGGGATTAGGTTTTGTATAAGGCAACTGGGAGGATAAACATGGACACTAGAACTGAGATTTTAACGATGTGTATGGTATGGGACAAACGGAATGATCAGGTGCTATTAATGAATCGACCGAACCAAAAAGGATTTCCGGGATACATTGCTCCTGGAGGGAAAGTTGATTTTCCAGAAAGTATTGTGGATGGTGCCGTGCGAGAAGTTAAAGAGGAAACAGGACTTGTGGTGAAAGAGATTACATACAAAGGTCTTGATGAATTTTGTGATCCGGAGCAAGGATTGCGATATATGGTATTCAACTACGTGGCTACTTCTTATGAGGGAGAGCTATTGAACGAGCCGCCGGAAGGCGAACTGTTGTGGGTGTCTCTAGGACAGGCGCTTGAGCTGCCCATGCAGGATTGGTTTGCGGAACGTTTCCCGAGATTTTTTCAAGCAGGTACGTTTGAGCGGAGTGTGATCTGGGAGAAATCAACCGGACGTACCCTGAAAGAGACGTTTATGGTGTATAGCGATTCGGTTCTTGAACAAAGTGAAGTCAAATAATTCAAAACGCTCAGGAGGAAGAAACCATGGGATACCAGCATGCACTGGAAGGATACATTGCAGCGACCAATACACATGAGTTTGATGAGGTAAGCAAATGGTTATCACCGGATGCCATATATTGGTTTACGGGAACGTCTTGTACTACGCTTAATGAAATTCGGGCTTATTTTGAAAACGCTTGGGAGACAGTCAAGGATGAGGTGTATCGTGCAGAAGATGTCACGTGGATTACGACTGGCGAAGAGCAGGCGGTCTGTATTTACACCTACCACTGGAAAGGAATGTATCAAGGGGAACCGGCTGCTGGAAAAGGTCGGGCTACCAATGTTTTTGTTGCAGGCATCAACGGAGAATGGAAATTAATCCACGAGCATTTAAGCACGGGTGAGTAACGTGTAGAATAGAACTTTTGCTTTTATAACAGATTACTTGAATAAAGCTAATAAATGAGGCTTCTATCTGAAGCATGTCTCATATTTTATCAGCCAATTCTATATATTTATATCCAGATATTATGATATAATGAAGTTTACTTTTTAAAAGGAGAGGACTTGCTATTATGGATATTACATTTCGTGAATCGCTTGAGGGAATAGGTATCGACCAACTTAGCGGGGATTTTTTCGAAGGTTGGCCAAACCCTCCATCTAAACCTACATTTCTGAAGTTGCTGGAACAATCCTATGCTGTTGAACTGGCTGTTGATGAAGAAAACGGAAATGTGGTGGGCTTTATTCAAGCGATTTCAGATGGAGTTCTTAGTGCATATATTCCCTTATTGGAAGTGCTCCCGGAGTATCAGGGTAAAGGGATCGGAACAGATCTCATCAAGCGTATGTTTAATCGTCTGGGTGATCTCTATATGATTGATCTTTTGTGCGATAACGAACTCCAGGAGTTCTATGAGAAACAGGGCATGCAAAAAGCATCTGGCATGGTGATTCGTCATTATCAAAATCAGGCTGGAGCGGTGAATAGCTAATAGATTTGGTGAACTAGATGGTTGAAATAAAGTATAAAAATCGTTCCGCAGTAACCCGAGGTTATAAAAAGAGAAAAATATGAATTCAGACCAAAACATTTATATACGGAAGGTTGTTATATATTTGGTGATCTAGCCATACATAGGCTTCTGCAAACGGGACGTAAATGAATATGTACGAGGAAAAGGTGGAGATTGGTGTGAAATTGTCGTTCCGGATTTTGGACTGGGAAGAAGAAAAACCTTATGAGCTTTTATTGATGGCTGATCCGTCCAAAGCCATAGTTGACGAATATTTGAGTCGCGGTGTTTGTTTTATCGCTGAATATGAAGGAGAAATGGTAGGAGAGTTTGTTTTGCTTAAGACGCGTCCAGAGACGGTAGAGATTGTTAATATTGCCGTACAGGAAGAGTTACAGGGACAGGGCGTTGGCAAACACATGATCAAGGAAGCGATAGAAGCAGCACGCAGGCTCGGTGGTCGAACGATAGAAATTGGGACAGGCAACTCAAGTTTTCATCAGTTGAAGCTGTATCAACGCTGCGGTTTTCGCATTATAGGGGTCGATCGGGATTTTTTTGTGAAACATTATGAAGAAGAGATTATAGAAGATGGTATTCGCTGCGTCGATATGATTCGTTTGGCTCTGGATCTGGATACCGTGGCAGAGGAGAACAAGAAGTGAAGATATATCGCCTCAAATCAGAGGATCGTCGCAGCATTACCGCTTATGGAAGTGAGGGAGCAGAGATTACGCCGATACTCCGAAGCACAACAGCCTGCCACGTAGCACAACTGAAACTGTCTGCAGGAGGAAGTGTAGGTTTGCATCCAGCAGTGGGTGAGCAGGTGTTTCTGGTGCTTGAAGGGGAAGGTTGGGTGGAAGGTGAGACAGGCGAACGGGTAGCTGTACGATCGGGAGAAGCCGCGTATTGGACTAACGGAGAGAATCACCAATCTGGCTCGAACAAAGGACTAACCGCATTGTTGATTGAGGGTGAAGAACTGATTGTACGGTTATCGCTAGAGTCGGGAGATTCTTAAGATAGGGGCTGATGATTTGAGTGTCTGGGTCATTGTTATTATTGGGGTGATTTTTACTCCGTCGTTCTATCAGATGAATAAGCGTATTCGTAGATTGGAAGAGCAAGCTAGGCATCTTTCAGACGAGAGGAAGAACCTTTAAGTGGATCGGTACACACACATGGGAGTATACGGTTTAGTCAGCTGGGAGCGAAAATTCCTGTTAGTTCATAAGGCAAGAGGAGCCTATATAGGGGAATGGGATTTGCCTGGAGGAAGGTTGGAGTTTGGTGAGCAACCGGGGGCAGCCCTACACCGTGAGATTGAAGAGGAGACGGGCCTTTCCAATCTACAATTGGTAATTCGTTCTGCGGAGTCGAACGTATTGGAGTGGGTTTACGAAGGCGAGCCGGAAGAGCTGCACCATATTGGAATTCTATACGATGTATATTTGACAAGCGAAAGTCGGCCTTATGAGATCAAAAGGGAACCGGATGGCGAAGATTCACTGGGCGCACAATGGTTTACTATGGAAGAGGTCGGAGCGTTATCGTTGACGCCATTTGCAGAGTATATGATTAACAAACCTATTTGATTTGAATTTTAGGACTGGTCAAATGGAACAGAATCGTTTATTCTGAGATGGATAGATTACAAATTTTTTTAATTGAATAGGACTGACACCTTAAAGCATAAGGCTGTGAATCTGCGGATTCGTGGCCTTTTTTTGTGTTTTTAGAGGTGAATTGGGTCTTTGGAAGGGGGTGCTGCATGCCTTGTGGTGATGGGGATCGCTGAAAAATAATACCAATAGCCTAGATTTGCATGGTAGAATATTGATGATTATTACAAATTTAGGTTTTGGCTTGAAGAGTAGTACGATTGCTGAAGAAGCAGAAGTTTGCCCCATACTAAGGTACATAGGAGAGTGAGTAGATTTGAAGAAGCAGATGAGATCAAACGTTAGGAAATCAAAAAGGAATGTGTTGATAGTAAGTTTGTTGACGACGGCTTTGATGGCAGGAACGCTGCTGACTACTGGAACCGTGGGTCTGGTGTCTACTGTGGATGCTGCTACAAGCACGAATGGAGCGGGCACAATGGCTTCTGCACTTACGAAGTTCAAAGATATCAAAGGGCACTGGGCGCAAGCTACAATTGTTAAAGCCTATGATAAAAATCTGATTTCCGGTTATCAGGATGGTACATTCCGCCCCAATGCCAAAATCACCCGTGGTGAGTATGCTACACTTCTCAGCCGTGCAACCAGCTTGGAAAAGGTACAAGGCGAGAATCCTTTTGCTGATCTCAAGGGACACTGGTCTGAATCAGCTGTGACACAGTTGGTCGGCCAAGGCTTCATTCATGCAAGTGATTATCCGAAAGGATTCAACCCCAATGCCGAGCTGACACGCTACGAGATGATGAAATGGATTGCCAACGGACTGATCAAGTCGGGAACCAGTTTCCAGGATGCTTTTGACGATAGCAAAAATACACTGCTACCTACCCCTGAAGTAAATCGGGGAACGATTCGTGCAGAACAAATTCCTTATCTTGCACTTGTTCGCGGCACTGGCATTGTCGGTGGATTTGAGGACGGTTCCTTAAAGCCTGCTGATCCAACAACGCGAGCTGAAGTGTCTGCCATTTTGCTGCGTTATATGGATGTCGAGGGTACGGATGCAGGAAAGTACAGTGATCTGAATGAAATGCGTGAGGTTGGCACGACGGGAACGAATTTAACGACGATTAGTAATTACTTTTATACTAAAAATTCTGTTACGGTAAGTGATCTATCTAAAGGGGATATAAAGTTATCTAACAATTCAGGAGTGCTCACGTTTCATAGGTTTATAGTAGTGAAAGTTCAAAATGGTAAACCTCAAGGAATATACACCAAACTATTTGTGGAACCCAAAATTTCAAGTGGTGATTACTATTTAACATTTACAGACCTATCTTTTACATCAAACACAGATAACACAGATTTAATAACCTATAGTAGTGGTCTGAATAATGGATTACTGAAGTTTAGAAGATTAGATTTAGATTATGCAAAGAAGAACGGATTCACTACCATTCCTAACAGTCCTAAAGAACTCATTACTAAGGGCAAAAAAGTTAGGTTCTGGACTAGATCTTCTTTAGATTTCAAGAATGGGACATATCATATCACTTCGGAGAATATAGGAGAAATGAAAATACAAAATATGTACTATTAGTGAGGTGATTGTACTTCTATGAAAAAACGAATGCGGTTGCCCGTATTCAATTGGTCTAAAACATTGGTTGTATTCTTCGTCATAAGTTTTGGCTTGGCGGGGTTGTCGATGAATAATTCTATTTATGCTGTAAGCGATCCATACGGTCCAAAGTCAATGAAAAGTCCTATTCTAAAATCTATTCAAGCTGAAAAAACAATCGGTACCCCCGGCGTTTACTGGTATCAAATTGATGATGGAAGATTTAGAGCAGACCACAGTGGAGGTCCCACATATTCCAACAATGATGGGGGTTGTGCTACTCCCTATCCCGCTTTAAAAGAGGTGCCGGATAGTGTTGACTTTTCACGCTGGCCAGCAGTTTCTTGGCCCCAATATAACGGGAATAATTTGTCGGCCTCGAGTTTCAAGGAAGTGAAAATCAAAAGTGTAGAGTATCAAACAAAACCTGAACAAGAATCTTATACAGGAGTAGGAAGAACGGTTATCACACCTCCAAGCACAATAGTCGGTATTCGGACTTTAACTGGTGGAAATCATGAATGGACTCAGAACGACCCATTTGAAAATGGCGGAAAAACAACTGCAGGCTGTATTAAACATAAAGTAGCCTATTTCACTCCAATGGACATCATCTGGGAAGGGGATCTTGAAGAAGAAAAGGAGATTGACGTAACCCCAGATTCTACCCTAACGGTTGGAGAAACCAAACAGATGGTAGCCAAAGTTAAAACGAAAAACTATGGAGCTACTCAATTTAGTGAAGGCATCGACGTAAGTCGGCGCGAGGCTGAGACCACCTGGTGGTCATCCGATCCGAGTATTGTGAGTATTGAACCGAAAACAGGAATGGTTAAGGCTGAAAAGCCGGGTACTGCTTTTGTACGTGCAATCTGGAACAACGGTACATACCTCATCTCGGATACGGCTGACATTACGGTAACGTCCGAACCAGGACTCATTGTGAACCTGCCAAACGGCTGTAAAGCAGACACAGCTACACCGCTGCAAGCTAAAGCTATCCTAACCAAGTCAGACCTTTCTGTTCATGAGCTTACTGCTCATCCCAAATTGACCTGGCAAAGCTCCAATCCAGCAGTAGCGACCATAGGTGCAGATGGGAAAATGACGATCAAAGGTATCGTCGGCAGCACTACCATCACTGCGCGATTTTTGGATACTGCCCAGCAGTTGGATGAGGAAGGAACTCAGGTTTTAGATGTAAAGGATTGCACAGGCAACGGAGGAGATGGGGGAACTGATCCAGGTAACGGTGGTGGTGTTGTGGGTTGCCCCGTGACCATCAGTCCACCTAATAAAGGAGCGTTGATCGATTCGGCTGCCATGGACCCATCTGTCCGGGGCGTGCTGAAAGCTGATGATCGGGGATCTGAGAAGTTTGATGTTACCCGTGGCATCCCGACTTCTGAAGATCTCTATGCAAATGTCATGGCTAAAGGATACTTGTTCCAGCACCGTTGGGTGAACATGACGGGAACAGTGACTTATACGGTTAACGTAAAAAAGAAGTATCACAAAACATGGACGATTCCGGGCAGAGCCTCGACAGGACCGAATGATCCAGGCACACCTCCACAACCTAAGGAACTAGACGTTCCTGTGGAAAAACCAATGCAGGTCATCCGACAATATAGTTATTGGCAGATTGATAATTTGGAAGTCTACCAGCTAAATCAAGCTACGATATCCAATTATGCACTTGGTGGCTACGGTGGTACAGTAACGCTGACTCCAAACGGATATACACCGCCGACCTTACAATCGGCTAATGATGATGCCGTTACCGCACATGTGAAACCTGCACCTTGCAAGGAAATCGACCTTGGCACTGAAACAAAGTCAGGCGGTGACAGCGAGCCGCCTACACCTGATGAGACGTCATTATTCCAATCCAAAGCGGAGACTGAGGTCAAAGAGAACACTGTAAATAATGACAAGGTAGTGTTTAACGGTACCACTGTGATGGATCCTGCTTCGATGGATAAGACTGCTCCGCGACCTGGGACAATCCCTCAGCCTGATATGATCGGCGACAACGTGCTGTACCAGAATCGTTTAACTATTCAGAATACACTGGTCAACAAGGCGGACCAACCGACAACGGGCGAGATCGCATATGGCTTGATTCCTGGCAACATTAAAGGCGGTCAGAATCAGAAGTTTTCTATTCAAGGAATCAATTCTGTAACGGTGCACACGCCTGTCGTTAACTACGCATGGGTGTCTGATGATCAGCCGCATAACCAGAAAACGGTGCCTGATTCGACCAGTTCAGCGCTCATTTTGGAACGACCATTTATCGTACGCCTCCCGACCTCAGGGCAGCATCTGGACGTAACCAGTTACCCGGGTTATGGCAATAGGGACTATGCCAAGTATTTTCGCATCAAACAGATCCGTTTCCCTTTTGATGTCTATAACGCCGATAGAAGTCAGTTCATTCCAGCCAAGACCTGGGTGGACATTCCGGTCAACCAACTGGATACCGTTTTCTATCTTCCAGTATGGGTGGATGAAGGACATTACCGAATTGAATTTCGCAATATTGCGGAAAATGCTCCTTCGACATTCACCGAACAGCAGGATGCCAACACGAATCTGACCCATCATGTTGCGGCAGATACGGTTCCGGTGGAGGTTATTGGGCGATTGTATGATTTTCACGTTACGGATATCGCCGATTATAATTGGGAGAACGTGTTCCGCAAGCAGCTCGGGAGTTCGGAGCCGACAGGAGTGAGCTACTGGACAGGACTTAACAGTATTGATGGTGATCCGCGAGGGAATCTGGCACCATTCGTGTTACCTGTTCGCCCAGGCAGTCATCCTGTGCAGGGTTTCAGTAATATTGCGGTGAAAACGGGTTACCATATCAAGTTCGACCTGAAAACAAAAGGCAATATGTTTGGCAAACAGGATGGTGTTCGAATTACTCCAACATTCTACTTTGTGAGCAAAGACGGCTCTTCCAGACAAGAAGTCGATCTTTACTACCACCGCGGTCAAGAGCGACTTATCAGGATAGGATCGGCGCAGGATTTGGAGAAACGGTTTGTTGTCCTGAACTCGAGATTGCGTAATGTACCCGGTACGGAATTGGGGGATACAGCGCGTTATCAGTATACGTATGAACTGACAGCCGATGAACGTAACCAGAGATCGCTCGCCGATTATATGGTTACGCTTGTAGATCAAACCTCTCACCAGAAAACGTGGGTAGGCCACTATGACTGGATGATCCTACCCGCTTCCATTCGTACACTGATTGGACCCAAGACAGACATTCCTTCGGGTGTTAGTGTGGACCGAGCGAATGCGGCGATCCAGCGTTGGTACGGAGAATACAGCCTGCCTGCAGATGTATACGCCGTGCCGAAGGGAACCAATCTCGAATCGCTTGCCAGACAAAATCAACTGGATGAAAAGGCTTCTGTATTTCTGAAGGACGGATATATCGTTGTCAACTTTAATATCGAGACACTTCGAGATGGGAATACAGAAGCTCCACACCTGCAATACATTTATGCTCCACTGATGAATCAGTGGAAGATGGAAGGTTTTAACAACAGTCCAGTAGACAGTCAAGGTAGAACTTGGCCCTTAAAGGATGGCGATGTGGTCTTTTACCATGCAGATCAGTCCAGCCGGAGCGATTTTCAGTCTCAGGTACCACATTAAAAAAATAAAAAGTCTGTCAGTTTAAATAAACTAAGTCTAAAAGAAGCTGCCCGGATGCTTTTACGCATTACAGGCGGCTTTTGATTTATAACATTGAATTGCAAGAAATACCCATTTTCTTGTTGAATACCAAGCCAAATGGTTAATATTTATCTTGACGGTTTGTTTTTGGACATTATGGACCACAATTCTAAATAAGGAGGCTGCAAATCGGGCGAAACCTGAAAATGTGCAGAAACCATCGTAGGATAAGCGATTAATAACAAAACGCCATACAATCAGAGCACATTTGTGGGTCGGAAATGTTCCAATTATTCGATTCATCTAATTTATGCATCAATTGAACTAAAAATAGGAAATGCTCCTGAGCGTAAAAGTTTATAGAATAGATATTAGAACACGGACTTCACTTGAAAAAGTTGAGGAAGGTGTAACCCTCGAACGGATCAGGACAGTATTCGACATCTGTGCGACGGTATATACAATCATCAGTTTACTATGATTTTGAAAACGCAGACAAACCTTGACGGGAGCGTCGGAACAACGTTACTACCACCAACAGCACGATTATTGGACTTCATGAAAAATTTAGCTTAAAATGTTGAACGAACGCAAATTACGGCTTAGTCAATGATTTCCGTCAAAAACTTATGACTAAATCAAGACGGAGGGAACGTCGATGACGATCGAGGAAGGCAACAAGAAACCCTGGGAAAGTTACTATGGCCCGAATATGGGATACGTACAGGAACAATATGAATTATACTCCCAAGACCCAGGTGCAGTTACACCGGCTTATCGTGAATTATTTGAACAATGGGGTGCACCGCCGATGTCTGGCAGGGATGCACATAAAGCCTCGTATTCTGGCAACGCCCAAAAGGCTTCCGGAAGCGTGGATATTCAACTATTACAGAAAGCGGTTACAGCAGGGAAACTGGTAATGAATATTCGTACCTATGGTCACCTTGCGGCCGATATTGATCCCCTTGGAATCAGTGAAGATTCAGATACTTCTTTGCTTGAACCGAAGCATTTTGAATTGAACGAAGAAGATTTGAAAGCTCTGCCAGCTTCCCTGATCTGGGAAGGTGCAGATGGACAGACGGTAACAGGATTGGATGCCATCCAGCGCCTGCGGCAAATATATACTGGTCCTATCGCTTATGAATTCAGCCATGTGCATGAAGTTCATGAGCGGGAATGGCTGAACCGCCGTGCAGAATCTCGTACTTCGCCGGCACCGCTTAATCCAGAGGAGCGTAAAGCTTTGCTGGAACGTTTGGTTGAAGTGGAGCAATTTGAAGATTTCCTCCACAAAACATTTGTTGGGCAAAAACGTTTTTCCATTGAAGGTAACGATGTGCTTGTCCCTATGCTGGATGAAGCAGTCCGAATTATGGCACACGCAGGTTCCAGCCATATTTTGATGGGGATGGCTCACCGTGGTCGTTTGAACGTACTTGCTCATGTACTGGGCAAGCCGTATAGCAAAATTTTCTCTGAATTCCATCATTCTCCGAACAAGGATTTGGTTCCTTCCGAAGGGTCAACAGGAATCAATTACGGTTGGACGGGGGATGTCAAATATCATCTGGGTGCAAACCGTTATGTAAAAGACGGCGAAACAGTACAAGCGCGTCTTACGCTCGCAAATAACCCAAGTCACCTGGAATATGTAAACCCAGTTGTACAGGGTTTTGCACGTGCAGCACAGGACGACCGCCGTGATCCGGGATATCCGAAGCAGGATGTAACCAAAGCAGCAACTATTCTGATGCATGGTGATGCGGCTTTCCCTGGGGAAGGTATTGTAGCAGAAACGCTCAATTTCAAAGCATTGCCTGGTTACCAAAATGGCGGAACGATTCATATTATTGTGAACAACCGTCTTGGATTCACAACAGACAGCAGCGATTCACGCTCAACGTATTATGCGAGTGACCTTGCCAAAGGATATGAAATTCCGATTGTGCATGTCAATGCTGACAATCCGGATGCATGTATCGCAGCTATTCGTATGGCAGCAGAATACCGTAACCTGTTCAAAAAGGACTTCCTGATTGACCTGATCGGTTACCGTCGTTATGGTCATAACGAAACGGATGATCCAGAAACAACACAGCCGACTGTGTATGACAAAGTAAAAGCTCATCCAACGGTTAGTCACTTGTACCAGGATCATCTGAAAGAGGAATCGGTTATCGACGATGCCTCCATCAACAGCATTCGTGAAGCTGTGACGAGCCGCTTAAAAGAAGCATATGAGCAGATGAAGAACAATGAAGTACATGAATATTACCAACGTCAAATTAGCGAGCCAGAAGCCGTTTCGATTATTCCAACTGCGGTACCATTGGAAAATCTGCGGACAATTAACGCCGATTTGCTGAAATGGCCAGAGAATTTTAATGTGTATCCGAAGTTGCAGCGTATTTTGCAGCGCAGAAGCACATCTCTGAACGAAGGCGAGAAAGTAGACTGGAGTCTTGCAGAGACGCTTGCGTTTGCTACCATTCTTGCGGATGGCAAACCAATCCGGATCAGTGGACAGGATGCAGAGCGTGCAACGTTTGCCCATCGGAACTTGGTGTTGCATGACTCCGAGAATGGTGCGAAATTCTGCCCACTGCATCATCTGCCACAGGCAAGAGCATCTTTTGCCATCTACAACAGTCCGTTGTCTGAGGAGTCCGTTGTTGGTTTCGAATACGGATATAACGTCTATTCACCAGATACGCTTGTAATCTGGGAAGCACAATTCGGAGACTTTGCCAACTGTGCACAGGTTATTTTTGACCAATTCGTATCTGCCGGCCGTGCCAAATGGTCACAAAAATCCAGTCTGGTCATGCTGCTCCCGCATGCGAACGAAGGTCAGGGACCTGAGCATACAAGTGCTCGTCTGGAACGTTTCCTGCAGCTTTGTGCAGAAGACAATATGACCGTTGCGAATTTGACAAGTGCATCGCAATATTTCCATCTGTTGCGTCGTCAGGCTTCGTTGACTGAAACGGAAGATGCTCGTCCGCTCGTTATGATGTCGCCGAAAAGTCTCATTCGTAATCCTCGTGTCGCTTCACCTGCAACAGAGTTCAGCGAAGGCAAGTTTGAGCCTGTGCTTGAGCAAGCAGGATTGGGCACAAAACCGGATCGCGTAGAGCGCATTGTTTTGTGCAGTGGTAAAATCGCCATTGATCTGGAAGATGCTTTTGAGAAAGATAAAGCAGATTGGTCTTGGCTTCACATTATTCGTGTCGAACAGCTGTATCCGTTCCCGGCGGAAGAAATCAAGCGTGTACTTGCACGTTTCAGCAAGCTGAAAGAGCTGGTGTGGGTACAGGAAGAAAACAAAAACATGGGTGCCTGGACATACATGGAGCCTCGTCTTCGTGAAATCGCGCCAGAAGGAACAACCGTTAAATACGAAGGTCGCCCGGAACATGCGAGTCCTTCCAGCGGTTATCAACTTGTGCATGGCATGGAACAGCAACAGATCATTACATCCGCATTGAAGCAAACGACGAAGAATAATATTCCACTGGGGAGGTAACAGCTGTGAGTGAAATTAAAGTACCTGCAATGGGTGAGTCGATAACGGAAGGAACTGTATCCAGATGGCTGGTCAAAGAAGGCGAAACCGTTAATCAGGGTGATGTTCTTCTGGAACTGGAAACAGATAAAGTAAATATTGAGATCAGTGCTGAAGAGAGCGGTGTTCTTGAGAAAATTGTTCGCCAGGAAGGCGAGACTGTAGAAATTGGTGAAACGATTGGAACACTCTCGGCAGGAACTGGAGGAGGAAGCGGCGCGCCCGCTTCCCAACCAGCAGCGACGGAGCAGAAACAAGCAGCTGCTCCTGCACCGGAAGCTCCTACTCCGCCACCAGCACCCGTTGCTGCAGCACCGGAGTCTTCGGATAGCAGCTCGAAGACAGCTTCACCGTCTGCTCGTAAACTTGCACGTGAGCGTGGTATTGAGCTGGATCAGGTACAGAGCAAGGATCCGATTGGCCGGGTTTATCAGGATGATGTGAAAACTCACAGCACGCAGGGTGCCGCTCCTTCAGCGTCTCCTGCTAAAGCTCCCGCTGCAGCACCTAGTGCTCCGGCAGCAGGTGGTTCCACGTATACCAAACCAGTAGAGCGTCAACGTATGTCACGCCGTCGTGCTACCATTGCGAAACGCCTGGTAGAAGCGCAGCAGACAGCGGCGATGTTGACTACGTTTAACGAAGTGGATATGACGGCAATCATGGATGTTCGTAAACGTCGTAAGGACAAGTTCAAAGAGAAACATGAAATCAATCTCGGGTTCATGTCCTTCTTCACCAAAGCAGTTGTAGGCGCACTGAAAAAGTTCCCAACCATTAACGCGGAAATTGATGGCGAAGATGTTGTACTCAAAAAGTACTATGATATCGGTATTGCGGTATCTGCCAAAGAAGGCCTTGTCGTACCGGTTGTACGTGATGCAGATCGTCTTGGCTTTGCTGAGATCGAAAAAAGCATTGCTGACCTGGCGTCCAAAGCGCGTTCCAACACGCTGGCATTGTCTGATCTGCAAGGAGGAACCTTCACCATTACCAATGGCGGAACGTTTGGCTCCCTGTTGTCCACACCAATTTTGAATACACCTCAAGTAGGTATTCTGGGTATGCACAAAATCCAGCTTCGTCCAGTAGCGATTGATGCAGAGCGGATGGAGAACCGTCCGATGATGTATATCGCCCTGTCTTACGATCACCGTATCATTGATGGTAGCGAAGCCGTACGTTTCCTCGTGACGGTGAAAGAATTGCTTGAAGATCCAGAGTCTTTGCTGATCGAAGGGTAATCCATAACGCTTAACATTAAATTGCCATCTTATAAATAAAAAAAGTAAAGCCCCTGAACGCGGAGCACAGTGTATGCTGTGCACCCGTTCAGGGGCTTTCGTCATTGTATAAGTAATTTGTATCGCATTATACGGAATCGGAGGTTTCTACATGTACTGTGGAATGATGGGCACTGCAGTCGGGCGTATGCCTCTCCAGCCACTCCATGACATGCCCTGCAACCTCAGTCCGATTCGTCTCATGCAGCATTTCGTGGCGTCCCCCCGGATAGAGGCGGTATTCAATATCCTCAAGCTGAAGCTCCCGATATTGGGAGACCAGGTTAAGCACTCCTTTGCCATGAAGTCCCACTGGATCTTGTTCACCCGAGAACAGATATACAGACTTATCCTTGGGAATACGTTTCATGTTGCGTGGCAAGTGAATGTCCAACAGCAGTTTGAAAAAGTCACGGAAAAAACCTGCGGAGCAGACGGCTCCACACAAAGGGTCATCCATAAACCGCTTGACCTCCTCGGGGTCCCGAGACAGCCAATCAAACGGCGTTGTTGCCGGACGGAAAGAACGATTGAATCCGCCAAATACGAGCGCATTGAGCAGCATACTTGGATGACCAGTCCCCTGAATGCCACACTGCAAGAAAGCCAGTTTCTCTCCAATCCGAAGAAGACCACGTTTGCCATTGGTACCGGACAAAATAAATGCATGGTAACGCTCGTGGCCAGCATACATTAGATGCTGTACCAAAAACGACCCCATGCTATGCCCCATCAGAAAGAGGGGCACATCAGGGTTTTCTTTGGCGGCAGATTCGCCCAGATTCATCATGTCACTCGCCATCCAGCGGAAAGCATCGTCGCCGGCATTACCCAACAAATTCGAGTTTTCTACCGTTTTCCCATGACCACGATGATCATTCGCATAGACCGCGTAGCCGTGCGTGGTGAGATGTTGGGCAAATTCAGCATATCGGGCAGCAGTCTCGCTCATGCCATGTGCAATCTGGACCACACCTTTGATGTTGCACTCCGGATCGGGAAGCCAGCGGTACACATGAATACGGGTACCTTCATCGCCAACCAGGCTAAAGGTAGATTCCTGCATCTCGTGTAAATCCTCCTTCACAGGTCACATTAAAGCCAGTTCAATTCAGGGAAAGCACCTTGAATAGATATTTGATTACTCGATTAAGGCAAATAAGAACGAAGAACAGTAGTGTTACCATCCAGCGTATAGGAGCCCAGGTTGGCAGGCAGTAAGTAACATTGTCCAGCTTTCAATTCAATTTTATCCGATTCCGCGTTATCCCACTCCAGCGTTCCGCTACCTTCACAGACCACAAGAATAGTGAAGCTTTCAGTACTTGTAGAGAGCTCCCAACGTTCTGTAACAACCCCTTTTTCCACTACAAAATAAGGGCATTCCGCAAGCTTCAGCCACTCACCCGGAGTCGCGTTGTTTGTTTTCATCGTCGTGGCGCCAGCACCCTCATAAGCCGTTACATTCAATGAATCTTCAACATGCAGCTCACGTGGTTTGCCATCCAGGCCTGGACGATTATAATCGTAAATCCGGTATGTTGTATCCGAGTTTTGCTGGATCTCAGCAACAACGACACCTGCACATAGAGCGTGTACCGTCCCCGCAGGGATAAAGAACGTATCTCCAGCCTCTACAGGTACTTGACGAAGGGTATCCATGACCGTACCATTCTCCAGCGCTTCCTTCAGTACTTCACGATCAACGCCTTCATTCAAGCCGTAGATGATATGAGCTCCTGGTTTGGCATCCAGCACGTACCACATTTCCGTTTTGCCAAGCTCGCCAGGAGGGAGCGCTTCGTAATCATCTGTTGGATGAACTTGTACGGACAGATCATCGTTACAATCAAGCAGTTTGATCAGAAGGGGGAATCGTCCGCCCTTTTCCGAAACTCCTTTGGTTCCAAGCCATGCTGTGCCCAGCTGCTCACGAACTTCGTCCAGGCCTTTTCCAGCAAGAACTCCATTTAATACCTTAGTTGTACCATTGGGATGATCCGCAATCATCCAGCCTTCTCCTATATGTCCTTCAGGTGGCGTCAGGCCGAATTGCTCCAGCGCGCGACCTCCCCATACACGTTCTTTGAACTCTGGTTGAAATTGCAATGGATATGGCGTAGGCATTCCTAATCTCTCCTCTAGTATATGAAATGGTGGATCGCTTTAATCAATCATGACCGCGTATGCGGCATGAATGTAACAGTGAATACGGTTGCACATCTTTATGTAGAACACAAAATGCATAAATTGCACCCAAAGAGTGCTTTGTTGCGATTGTGTCTAGTTTATTGCATTTGTGGATTAAAGGAAATTATTTTTTCTCAATGCCAATCAGAAAAGGGGAGGCATCACGCTGCAATTGGCGATAAATCACCACTTGTGCCTGCTCAACAGGCAGAGCAGAGGACCACTCCAATACCGCATCCGCTTCCTGTGATCCTCCATCATGACCTGGATACAGCACAACGGTAATAATGCCGCGCGGCTTGAGCAATGCCAGTGCAGCCTGGAGAGCAGCAATAGTACTGTCTGTTTCCGTAATTATGGTGGAGTCCGCACCTTCTGAAGGCAGGTACCCCAGGTTGAACATTACAGCACCGACATTACCCTGCCATGTTTCAGGGACGGCCTCAGCCATTCGATCATGGCTTAATTGAAGCATGGAGATGGAGCCCAATTTGGCGCTGTCCTCTTGTTTACGAATACGGGCTTGTGCCAAGGTAAGTGCCTCGCTCTGAATATCGAAACCAATGACTTGACCACGTTTACCAACTTTTTGTGCCAGAAACAGAGTGTCGGCTCCCGTTCCTACCGTTGCATCAATAGCTAAATCTCCAGGCTGTAGACGGGAAGAAATCCATTGATGGGCACAACTTAAAACCGAAAGAAAGCCCATCTTAAGCACCCCTCCAGTATTTTCCCTGCCAGGAATCCCGTTCACGCAGCTCACGATCAATGGAATTCAACACTTCCCATTTGTTCATGGACCACATCGGCCCAATCAGCAAATCACGCGGGGCGTCTCCTGTAAGGCGGTGTACAATCATTTCGGGTGGCAGCATCTCCAGCGTATCGACGATCAGTTTAATGTACTCGCCTTGTTCCAGGAAACGAAGAAGCCCGGCTTCATACTGCTTCACCATTGGCGTTTTGCGCATCAGATGAAGTAGATGAATTTTGATCCCCTGTACATCCATGTTGGCAACAGCCCGTCCGGTATCCAGCATCATTTCATGGGTTTCCTGCGGCAGTCCGTAAATAATATGTGTACACACCCGAATATTCCGTTTGCGTAGCTTCGCAACGGCTTCCTCATAACAATGAGTATCATGCGCACGGTTAATTAGGGTTGACGTGGACTCGTGAATGGTTTGCAGACCCATCTCAACCCATAGGTAGGTGCGTTCATTCAATTCAGCTAAGTAATCAACGACGTCATCCGGTAAACAGTCAGGGCGAGTGGCGATGGACAGACCCACGACACCGGGCTGCTTCAAGATTTCTTCAAAGTATTCACGCAGTTCTTCAACGGGTGCGTATGTGTTGGTATAGGCTTGGAAATAGCCAATGTAGTGGGCTGTAGGCCATTTCAGATGCTGTTTATCCCGAATGGTATTAAATTGGGTGACCAAATCATCCCGTCTGCTACCGGCGAAATCACCCGATCCACGAGCGCTGCAAAATGTACAACCCCCTTTAGCGATAGACCCATCTCGGTTGGGGCAAGTGAAACCCGCATCCAGCATCACTTTGAAAACCTTATTGTTAAATTCGTCTCTCATTTCGTAATTCCAGGTATGGAATCGTTTATCTCCCCACAGAAGAGGAGGTTGTATTGAAGGTGCATTCATCTTCAGGGTACTCCTTTGGCTTACCTAATGGCTTGCTTATTATATTACCGAATTCGACTCTTTTTGAACTTTTACCATTGTATCAAAAAACTCAAAAAAAGGGGAATCTAGTCGCAAAAATAGGCCGTAGAAACGAGGTTTTATCCTTGCTATAGTTTACACATTGTGTTATATTTAAACCAGCGTCAGACACCATCTAATGGGTACTATTCATCATAGCATTTGAATCAATGTTGACGTCATGGACCATACTATACCGTGAGGTGATATGAATGAATTCCCAAGTTAAAAATAATGATCTTCATCATGTTTCTGTAGAACTGACGGCAGAAGAAGCTCTGGCTTTGACAGGTGTTCGTTTCAATGGCAATCCGAAAGTGAAAGCGGCTGCAAGACAAAAAGTTCGCGATGCTTTCGAAAAGACATTTGATTTTTCACACCAAGATAAGGTAGACTATGAACTATTAAAGTAGTTGGACCCCAATTCCAAATAAATCGAAGAGGGAATCTTTGAGATTTGCCCCAAAGTGGCAGATCCGAAGATTCCTTTTTCATTGCTCTTTACAATTAGCCAGTTCTTCGGCAAAATGATTCTGAGACAAGTATGGATAAACGGAGGAATAAGATGCGTTTACGTGGCAGAAAAGGGATTCGGGAAAATCTGGAGCAACAAGTTGATCTCGTTGTTCTTGATCCCAAACAGTACAAAGGAAAATGGTCTGAACTGTTTGGCAATGACCATCCGATCTTTGTGGAATTTGGCATGGGTAAAGGTCAATTTATCAGCCAAATGAGTTATAAATATCCGGAATTTAATTTTATCGGTATTGATATGTACGACGAGCTGGTGCGTCGTGCCAGTGAGAAGGCCCGCAATGCATGGAGTCAGGCAGAAGTGGAAACACCGCCCAACCTGAAGCTGGCGCTGGCCAATATCGAACAGATTGAAGATGTATTTGAACCGGAAGAACTGGAACGGATTTATCTGAACTTCAGCGATCCTTGGCCGAAAGCCAAGCATGCACGTCGTCGTTTGACACATCCACGTTTCCTGAAGAAATATACGGAACTGCTTAACACAAAAGGACAGATTCATTTCAAAACAGATTCGGAGACATTGTTTGATTTCTCTCTCAATGCGATTGCCGACTTTGGTCTGCAAATGACCAATTTGTCCCTGAACCTGCACCGCGATGGATTGAATGAAGAGCATGTCATGACAGAGTATGAGCAGAAATTCATGGGCAAAGGCATGAACATTCACCGGGTTGAAGTCATCGTTGGTGAAGAGGCTTTGCGCGAGTATCAACAAATCCGCTTGGACAAGTATAAAGTTCGGGAAGCTACGGACGAGTCTGGCGAAGATCAAGAGTAATATTATAAAAAAGCGTGATATACATCTGGCTACCAGACTCTCATATCACGCTTTTTTTGCTATTTTCGATGAACTAAACCTCATGCTAAAGCTCCGAATGAAGCTCCTTACGCCGATAATCGTTGGGAGTGACCCCGTTGAATTTTTTAAACATCCGATAGAAATAAGAACTGTTGGTGAATCCGGTTTGCTCGGCAATATCAGCTACGGAGTTTTCTGTCTCAATGAGCAGATATTGCGCTTTGGCTATGCGGGTCTCGTTAATGACATCGGTTAGTCCTTTTAACGTTAGTTGTTTATAGAGTCTACTGACATAGATGGGTGACATGGCTAGTTCATCCGCAATTGAGGTCAGACAAAGATTGGTGTTTGCGTAATCTCGTTCAATAATGCAGTTAATTTTGCGAATGAGTTCTTCATGTTTGAGCGTTCGTTTTTCCTCTACTTTGGATCCAAGCTCATCGAACATGCGGTAGAAGTGTGCGTGAACTTCACTGAGATCCTCAGCATCATGGATCGGCAGCATTGAACGGTCGGAGATGGATTCAAGTGTAAGCTGGTTGTTCTTTTTGAGTGTGTTTCTCACATGATTTAGAGTCATGGTCAGATGGGATAGAGCCAGTTGAAATACGGTAAATGGATATGTTGCCGTTTCGCTCACGATGTCTGCATAGACCTGTTTGGCTTCGCCTGTCTTGCCTGTCATCAGGCAATCAATCAACTGTCTCTCTTTTCCAACAGGGAAAGCATACTCTTTGGCATGGTACGCCATGATGTCCGAGGTATAAATCAGGCAGCCCGGACCCATGAACAAACGATGAAGCGATGCTTCTGCTGATCGGGTATAAGAAGCAATACTGTTTTCCAGTGAATCTTCCGCTGGCCCGATAGTAAATGAAATGGAACATCTTAGATGTGTCATCACGGCAGCCTGCATCATGCACAACAGCTCCTCAATGGAGCTATACTCATAATCAGCTTCTTCTTGAATTTTATCATTAAAGATAAGTGTGATCAGATCGCCGCCCATATCCACAGCTTCGGTGTAGTAGTAGAGGTCAGCCGTTTCCGTGCAAATGTTCATCATTGCATATTTTATAAGTTGGACTTCATCCCGGTAGGTATCGCTGAAATCGGTAAAATGATCAATACGAAGCAGTACCAGTCTGGTTAGACGATGAACATCAACAGAAGAGCCATAGAACTTCATTCGTTCCTCCAGCATGCCTCCGGTTACCGTTTCCCGTCCTTGCAAAGCCCCGCGCAGAAAGTCCTGTCGCAAAAGATGCAGACTGCCACGACGCTCCGCTTCCATCACACGCATACGGACAAGCACTTTATCAATGGGATGATATAGCTTCCGGGACACGAGGTAGGATAAGAGCACTCCCGCAATTAATAGCCCAAGACAAAACAGAACAGTGTGTGTTCGCATATTACGAATATCTGCTGTAATCAGGTCATAAGGCGTGATTCGTACATAGCGCCACCCGAGATTGTCAGGAGCGGTGTAGGTAATAAGTGACTTTTTTCCATCAACCTCTGCGGTAAAGTAGGCGGACTGCTCCTTGTTTTCCAGGATTGGCTGCATAAACGTTTCATTGGACAAATCTTTCATCAGCGCACGATTGCTGAAATCGGACAATAACTGTCCCTGTTCATTGATAATAAACGTTTTCCCTGGCTGATCGACTGAGTTCATATTGGGGCTGAGCCAGTCGTCCTTAATATTTACGACAACCGCATAATTCAGTGTGGCATTGTCATTGATCGTGTCATAACAGAGGTACGTATAGCTGCTGACCTGAGTTTCCTCGGTCGAGCCAACTTGGTATGTACGCGGAATGGGGACAAAAGGCTTGTAGTCATGGAACCTGTCGAGGATACTTGTAATCCCTTGATCGTCAATTTCAGAAATGGACTGTTGTCCATTGCGAACTTCATTGGAGCTGATAAAGAACTCATCATTTTTGGAGTTATATACATAGATGGATTCGATAAAAGGGAGGGACATGCGATAGTTGTCGAGTTGTTCCATCGCTGACGTAATTTCATAGATACTCGGATTCGAATAGAGCAGCAGGGCAGAGATGGTGTAATCCTGATAAATCTGATAAGACAGTGATTTGGCGGTCTCGGTCATCTTGGAGACTTCCCGACTGGTCTGGGTAAGACTATTCATATCTGTTCGGTAGACCTGGCGAAGGGCAATACGATTATAGTTGACGTACAAAATGGTAGAAGCCACAAGCAAGGTGGCAACGGTGCTAACAATTATGCCGATGAGAATCCGTGCAAACACCTTCTGACTGTCCTCTGAACGTTTACGCATGACCTTTCCTCCCGTGGGCCTCCTGTTTTGGATGAACAAAGTTAGACTTCATAGCGAAGGATAAGACTTCATATATGGGCGTGGTGAATCACGGATGTATCTTGAATTATATATTATGTATGCGTTTACATCAACGAAGAACGGCTGCTATGCCCGATTTCCTTAGCTAAAGTTCAACTTTCGCTGTATTGTTCACTAGGTTCAACCTATGCACGATATCAACTTTTGTGAACGCTCAGGCTTCATTTCAGTGTTCGTTCATATTGTTCATATTCCGTTTCGCAGAATCGTTCATGATCCGGCCGGATGATTCAGTATCCGGTAGCGCTTAGGGCAACTACAATAAAAACAGAGCTCCACTGCGCGCCGCGCCGTAAGAAAATCGGGAGGGATCGAGCCATGCTCAAAGAATTGAACAAAAATAAAATTATGTTCCTGATGCTGCTGCCTACACTGATCTTTTTTCTGATTAACTCGTATTTTCCGATGGTCGGCATCTATTATGCGTTTACCCGCTATGATTTTGAAGGTGGTTTGTTCGGCAGCCCATTTGTGGGACTGGAGAACTTCAAGTTTCTTTGGCAATCAGGAATGCTGCTGAAGCTGACAACCAACACAGTGGGGTACAATCTGGCCTTCATTATATTGGGAAACGGGCTAGCGATCTTCTGTGCGATTTTGCTCAGTGAAATTCGAGGAAAAGTGTTTAAGAAAATTACGCAGTCGGTCATGTTTTTACCTTATTTCATCTCGTTTGTACTATTAAGTGTAATCGCTTACAACATGTTTAACTATGAATCTGGTTTCGTGAACACGGTACTCAAACGTTTCGAGGCGGGGCCTATTGATATTTACAACACACCCTGGATATGGGTGTTCCTGATCATCATTTTTTATCTGTGGAAAAATCTTGGGTACAGCATGGTCATCTACCTTGCAGCCATTACAGGTATCAGCGATGAGTATTACGAGGCCGCCCGGATTGACGGGGCCAATATCTTTCAGCGCATTTGGTACATCACCGTACCGATGCTAAAACCGACCTTTGTCATCCTGTTGTTATTCTCGCTCGGGAGCATTATGAAGGGACAGTTTGATCTCTTTTACCAACTCATTGGAAACAACGGTGTCTTATATAACGCTACAGATATCATCGATACGTATGTGTATCGTTCTCTGAAAGTGACGTTTGATATCGGAATGGCTACCGCGGCGGGTCTGTATCAATCGCTGTTCGGTTTTATCCTGATCATGACCGTGAACTATATCATCCGTAAAGTGAATGAGGACTACGCCTTGTTCTAATACGCCTATAGGCAGAAGGGAGACCCACTATGCACACGCGTACCCGAGATACAGAATTCACCTTGTTGTTTCAAATCATCGCTTACAGCATGATCCTGATTCTTTCCTTAATCTGTATCATTCCATTTCTTTTGATTTTATCCGGCTCATTCAGCAGCAGCGAATCCATTGTAAGAGATGGGTATCACCTCTTTCCAACCAATTTTTCCTTGGAAGGTTACAAGATGGTGTTCAAATTTCCGACCCAGGTGCTCAAAGCTTATGGCGTGACGGTCTTTACAACCGTTGTGGGTACGGCCCTTGGACTATTTCTCATTACGATGGCGGGATTTGTACTGCAACGCAAAGATTTCAAGTACCGGAACGCTTTCTCATTTTTCATCTACTTTACAACCCTCTTTGGCGGGGGATTGGTTCCTTGGTACATCATGCTTGCAAATTATTTCAATCTTACGGACACGTATACGGTGTTGATTTTTCCGGGACTGATGACGCCTTTTCTCATTATCCTAATGAAAAACTTCATTCGTTCAGCCGTTCCGGATGAGCTTATTGAGTCAGCTAAAATCGATGGAGCGAATGATTTCCGCATTTACTTTAGCGTAGTACTGAAACTGGCGATGCCCGGCATTGCCACTGTAGGGTTATTTCTGGCACTGGGGTATTGGAATGACTGGTTCACGTCATCCTTGTTCATTAACAACCCGGATATGTACCAGCTGCAATTCTATTTGTATAACACCATGAACACGATTACCTTCATTGACCAGATGGCGATTGGTACCGGCATAACTCTTAGCCAGGATGTACCTACCGAATCGACCAAAATGGCAATGGCTATTGTGGTTACTGGCCCCATCTTGTTCCTGTATCCATTTGTGCAGCGGTACTTTGTCAAGGGTCTTACCATTGGTGCGGTGAAAGGTTAGAACGTGCACGCGCTGTGGGTGCAGATGGCGGGATAACTGTCTATCCGTCTGCGTCTGAATCATGGCGAGTCTGCGCTAACATATAAGGTTGACCACAAAAAGGGAGGATGCGTATGCGTAACAAAACAATTCGGCACCTGTCTATGGTACTTGCCCTGATGTTGTTTGCCGGGGTGCTTGCCGCATGTAATAACGGTTCGGGGGGATCTGCGCAAGGAAGTGAGCAGGGAGGTTCTTCTGAAAACAAAGGGGAGAAGGTAACACTGCAATTCTACATGCTTGGTGATGCCCCCAAGGATCTGCCTGCGATTGAGTCGGAAATCAACAAGCTGGCTGAGGCAGATCTGAACGTCAATGTGAAATTTAACTATACCTCCTGGACAGACTGGGACCAGAAATACAAACTGCTGCTGTCCTCCGGTCAACCGATTGATCTGATCTTTACCGCGGATTGGACGTTCTACCAGTCTTATGCGAAAAAAGGAGCATTCCTGCCTCTGGATGAACTACTGCCTAAGGCAGCACCAACGCTCAAAGCTTATGTACCTGATGACATGTGGAACGCGGTAAAAGTTAACGACAAGATCTATACTGTACCATCGACATGGACTGAATATGTTACTGAGGGTATTGCGTACCGTGAGGATTTGCGTGAGAAGTACAATCTGCCCAAACCGGAATCTCTGGAGACACTCGAAGCCTATCTGGAGGGAATCAAAGCCAATGAACCGAATATGATTCCAATCGCGGATAGCAATGCGAACCATACCCATGGTATTCGACAATTGACATCCAAGCTGGTGAATACGGCAGGTCAGCTCCCTTATGGTCTGGATATCATGTATGATACACCATCCAATATCAATTCCTACTGGGGATCTGCACAGCATCTGGAAGACCTGAAAACGTACAAACGTTGGATGGACAAAGGCTTTTTCCCGAAAAACGTGCTGAATGTAAAGGATACGTCCAACTCATTGCTTCAAAATGGCAAATCGGCTGTTGTACTGTCGGGTGAGAATCCGAACAAATTTAATGCGGATGTGATCAAGGTCCAGTCCACTCACCCGGATTGGAAGCTCGGTTATTTCCCTTACCCGAATGCAAAAGGGGTTGCACAACCAGTTCACCCGATCCACAATGGTTTTGCAATTCCACGCAGCAGCAAAAACCCGGAGAAAGCACTCGCATTCTACGAGAAACTGGTTACCGACAAACGTTACAACTGGCTTACCGAATATGGTGTGGAAGGCAAAAACTTTGAAGTTCAAGACGGTTATTATAAAATGGTGGGCGATGCCCAGACCAATGGGTTCCCGCGTGAAGGCATGAATGGCTGGGCTTGGCGTAACCCGGAATTCATGCTCTATGATAAGAGCTTTGATGATGTGCTGGCTATTTTCAAAGAGCTGGATAAAATGAAAAAGCCGGATATCTTTACCGGATTTGCTGAGGATTGGACGCCATACCAAGCTGAGAAAGCTGCACTGGAGCAGGTAGAGAAGCAGTATCTCTATCCGTTGAATGTGGGATTGGTGGAGGATGTAGAAGCGGGTCTGAATACATTTATGGAAAAAGCCAAACAGGCGGGCCTTGAGAAGATTCAGAGTGAGTATACCAAGCAGTGGCAGGATTACTTGAAGTCTGCTGGTATTCAATAGTTTGCACTTTTCTTCATATTAAAAAAAGGTGCCTTCGATTCGAAGGCACCTTTACTGTGTACATGCGGGCTTGTTTGAAGCCGTCACAGTCTGGCTTGGTCTGCCGAGTAGGGACGCAGGTCCAGAAGGTCGATAATACTCTGTGCGCTCTGCATGGGGTGATACTTGGCAATCTGCGCCATGTGACGTTTGCGTTTGCGAACAATGTCAGGGTAGTTATGAAGCAGTTTATTCATCCATTTTACAACAACGTCAAGGGAAGTAATGGGTTCCCCCAAACCTCGTGCGGTGAAATACTGAACATTTTCTTCTTCCTGGCCCGGTATGGGATTATGGAACAACATGGGGATTCCCTTTGCCAACCCTTCACTGCATGTCATTCCGCCCGGCTTGGTGATCAGGAGGTCAGATACTTCCATTAATTTGTCCACTTCATTGGTGTACCCGATGATATGGATATTATCTTTTTGATACAACGGATTTTGTTCCATGCTGATTCGGCTTTTGTCATTGCGGCCAAGACAGAAAATAATCTGAACATCCTCATGCCAGCGTGTCAATAATTGGTTAACCACTTCATCACTAAGCATTCCCCAGCCACCGCCCATCACAAGCACAGTAGGCATGTTCTTTAAATTGAATTTGCCTCGGATCTCCTCCCGCCCGGGATGTTCCCAGAAGTTGGGGTGGATCGGAATGCCAGTAACCCGAATTTTGTCTAAAGATACACCTCGCAGCATTAATTTGGACTTTACCTCATCTGTAGAAACAAGATACAGGTCCACTTCTGGGCTAATCCATGTCCCGTGGGCGTCATAATCGGTGATGACTGTACAAAGTGGAACCTGCACACCCAGACGTTTCAGTCTGGATATGACAGCACTGGGAATTGGGTGGGTGCATACAATAACATTCGGACGAAGCTGACGCACAATACTGCGTGTATGGGTATAAAACAGTTTATGCAACGCGAGTGTAGTCAGCCGGTTCAAGGATTTTTTATATTGGTGCCTGTATACATACCCGATGAGCTTGGGCTGATTAATGACCGTTTTTTTGTACGCTGTAATAATGAGTGGCGCAACTCTGGGGTTCAGAAAACTTCCCAGCTCAAGCACTTTGGTTTGCACATTCGGCGAAAGTTTTCGCAAACTGCTGGACAGCGCATAAGCGGCTTGAGTATGACCAGCGCCAAAGCCTTCAGATAATAGTAATACTCTTTTTTTCTCCACGCTTGCTTCACCTGTTCCTGCTAGGTTTTCCTTAGTCTAACATATTCACATTATGTCCATAAAGCAACTGTTGCAAGTGCGACTAAAGTACCGATAGTAGCGCCTGCGAGCACATCTGAGGGATAGTGTAACCCCAGGTAAATTCGTGAAAATCCGACAATTAATGCAACAGGGAGTAACAACAGCAATAGGAACGGCTCCATTGCCATAAAAGGAACCGTAACCGAGAATACCGCAGTAGTATGCCCTGAAGGGAACGAATGGTCCGTCAGGGGGTTGCGGAACGTAATCGTATCCGGTAGGGCCAGATAAGGCCGAATGCGCGGATACAGTTTTTTGGCGATTGCTACGGGAATGTGGCTAACGGCCAGAGCGATGCATGCCTGAAGTCCTGTTGTACTCCAAGGAGCGGGAGCCAGTAGCCAGATTAGTAAGGATACTGCAATAGAAGAAGTTGCTCCGCCCAGATGGGTGAAATAATACAGCCAAAAGTTCATAAATCGATTATGAAGTCGACCATTAATCCACATAAATACATTTCGATCATACTCTTGAAACTTTACGAATAAACGGCTCATATTGGCCTCCTGCCAGTCAGGCCCCATGTTGGCGGCAGTATTTCCGGTAAATTGCTGTGTCCGGTTTCGTCCTGATTAGTATATAACCGTTTTTTCGTGAACTTGAGGTTATTTCAGGTATATGTTTATCATATTTTTAAATGTTGTCCTTTTCAAGAAGAACACATGTGAAGAAAGTAAAATTCATGTTAAAGAGTGGATATACACCCAACTTAACTTTTTGACTCGGACGATCTAAAAAAGATACAATGATTCAACATGGCTGAAATGTGGTTAAAAAAATGTGAGTTTAAGACTGAACTTTTTGAGGTCTGTTTACGTTATTTGATATAGAGCCTCTGTCGATATGTATCAGCCTGATGAAAAAAGCAGGGACTTTAGAAATAAAAATCAAGTAAACGGCTGAAAATAAGATATAACAGGCATGAATGCGAGGTTGGAGTATCACGAGGTGCCTATTCAGCGTTTAAAGTTCACATTTCTGCTTCAGGAAGTGGAATTGCGGTTTTGACAAATGGCTGAAAAGAATACAAAATCGATAAAGCAGCCAACTGGCATCAACCATGCTTGAATCATTGTCTGAAATATTTGCGTAGTAAACCAAAGAACAGGGTCATATTCTGCGCATCACAAAAAAATAAAAAGTGCAGAATCCAGGAAGAGAAACGTTTTAAGTAATCTGGTTTTGAAAAAAAGGGGGTAACAGAGAACGATGTTGGACGCTATATTCGTCACGATGCAGGTCATTCTGGCACTGCTAGCCGTGTACCAATTCACGTTTTCGCTGTTCGGTCTGATTAAGAAAAAGAAAAAGAAACATTATCCGGCGACAAAATCATTCGCTGTACTCGTCGCAGCACACAATGAGGAACAAGTTATTGGTGCCTTGATGGAGAACCTGAAACAATTGGATTACCCGGAAGATCTGTATGATGTGTTTGTCATTTGTGACAACTGTACGGATGGAACGGCTCAAATTGTAAGACAGCATGGATTGAATGCTTGTGTACGTACGAATGCTGATCTCAGAGGTAAAGGGTATGCCATCGAATGGATGCTTAAATACTTGTGGAAATTGCCACGTCAGTATGACGGGGTTGTCATGTTTGACGCGGATAACCTGGTTGACCGTAACTTCTTGCTCGAGATGAATGACGACTTGTGCAATGGTTCGCGTGTAATTCAAGGATACATTGATACCAAAAATCCGGAGGATTCCTGGATCACTGCAGCATATGGCGTATCTTACTGGTACATCAACCGTCTGTGGCAGTTGTCCCGTCATAATCTGAATATGGCGAATTTCCTCGGAGGTACTGGAATGTGCTTCGAGACCAACCTGCTCAAGGAAATTGGTTGGGGCGCTACAAGTCTGGTTGAGGATTTGGAGTTTACGATGCGCAGTGTTCAGCGTAATGTATATCCTGTCTTTAACTATGATGCCAAAGTATTTGATGAGAAGCCATTAACCTTTAAAGCTTCAGCAAGACAACGTCTTCGCTGGATGCAAGGTCACTTTACGGTTGCGCGTAGATATTTCTTCCCACTGCTGTGGCAGAGTATCAAGGAAAGAAGCTTGGTGAAATTTGACCTTGCTGTGTATGGAGCAAACGTGTACGTTGTTTTGCTTACGTTCCTGATGACAGCTGTCCTGTGGGTGGATACAGCGATATTCAGTGGTCCTCATATCGCAAACATATACGGGTACTTCCCGCTTTGGGTAGGATTCCTAGCGATTGGTCTGAACGTCCTGACATTCTTGTTGTCCATGGCGCTGGAAAAGGTTACGTTTGCCAAAGTGTATCTGTACCTGATCTTGTTCCCGATTTACCTTCTTTCATGGTATCCAATTACGTTCTACGCGTTCTTCACGCAGAACAACAAACAATGGAGCCATACCCAACATACACGTGTTGTACGTTTGGATGAGGTGCAGAGTAAACAGGGATAATGAATGGTCGACTGGGGTGAAAGCATGTCTGTAAAAAACATTGGAGAGAGGTTGACAATGGTTTTGCAGGATGTTATAGTATTCAAGTGCGTTAAATGAATAGCTATGGAATCACAAGTAGAAGTCCGACTTCTCACCTGATCAACAAACATGTTGGCTGGTCAACGATCCCAATAATTTATGAAGTGTATACTCATGAAGAATTGTGTTGATTACAGGGATGTCGGTAGCTTAACCGGCATCCCTTTTATTTTTGTGTAACAGGATATTCAAAATGACCTGGAGGTGGACGGTTATTAGTAAAGATCACATGATTAATGATGAGATTCGGGCGAAGGAAGTACGCCTTGTCGGAGCTGAAGGAGAACAAATTGGGATCACGCCGATTCGGGAAGCACTGCAAATGGCGATTGACCTGAACTTGGACCTGGTCAATGTGGCACCACAGGCTAAACCGCCGGTATGCCGCATCATGGACTATGGCAAATTCCGCTATGAGCAACAAAAGAAAGACAAAGAAGCCCGTAAGAACCAGAAAATTGTTGACATTAAAGAAGTATGGTTCCGTTCCAATATTGAGGAGCATGATTATCAAACGAAGCTTCGTAATGTAGTTAAGTTCTTGAAAGAAGGCGACAAGGTAAAATGTTCCGTTCGTTACCGCGGACGTGAAATTGCGCATGCCGCCATTGGTCAACGGATTTTGGAACGCGTTAAGGTGGAGGTTGCAGAACTTTGCACCATCGAACGTCAACCAAAATTGGAAGGCCGCAGTATGATCATGATTCTGGCTCCTAAAGCCTGATAACATTGGAGGAGGAAACACAAAATGCCTAAAATGAAAACACACAGCAGTTTGAAAGGACGCTTCAAAATTACCGGTTCCGGTAAAGTCCTGCGTTACAAAGCTCACAAAAACCACTTGCTTTCCCACAAATCAAAACGTGCTAAGCGCGTTCTGAACGGCAACCCAGTTATGGCTGCCGGGGACGTAAGACGTTTGAAACAAGGTCTGGCTAACTTGAAATAGTAAATCCGTATGGGGGATCGGCTTAGGCCGTACACATACCACGGATACATTTAATATTTATTGGGAGGTTCTTTAATATGGCAAGAGTAAAAGGCGGTTTTGTAGTACGTCGTCGTCATAAAAAGGTTTTGAAACTGGCAAGAGGTTATTTCGGTTCCAAACACCGTATTTTTAAAACAGCTAACGAGCAAGTAATGAAATCCCTGGTATACGCATATCGTGACCGTCGCAACACAAAACGTAACTTCCGCAGACTGTGGATCGTTCGTATCAATGCTGCAGCACGTATGAATGGTTTGTCTTACAACAAACTGATCCATGGATTGAAACTTGCTGGAGTAGACATGAACCGCAAAATGTTGGCTGATCTGGCCGTTAACGACATCAATGCGTTCAACTCTTTGGCTACTGTAGCTAAAGGCAAAATCAACGCTTAAAATTGTTTATGCAAGCCGCCGTACCTATGGCGGCTTTTTTTACGGCTTAAAGAGTGATCTACTCCAAAGAGTGGGGTTGTAGGAAACGAATATGCTGCAGCCTGTAAGGACACAATGAAAGCATGTAACGGGTGAATAACAGCCTGTGATAATACATAAAATACGAACGATGAAATAATGCAAATGAAAACAGGTGAGTTCCACATCTTTCTAGGAATAATGATAAGTTTTTGTTATATAACATCACATCGTTGTAACGTTAGTGTGTTAAATCGTTAAAATATTAAGCGCTTTCAATAAAAAAAGAGCAAAAATAAGTGAGATTTGGTGATGAAACATCTGGATTTTACCACGGGTTGAATGTATAATCACCTCTAGTAGGCTAGTCCTAAAATTTTCTCTTCAAGTCATAATGTTCGGTTTTTCGACAGGTGACACAATCGTTAAGGGGTAAGAATGCGCTTTTAATGTCGAAGAAACCATACATTCTGCATAAAAGCCATATTATCGATCTGTTGATCCGTTCCATTTTGGCCTGGACTGAAATTAGGTATATATCATTAAGGGGGAACAAGAGAAATGAAAAAGATGCTCAGCTTGTCTTTGGTCATGTTGCTGGCAGTATCGGTTATGCTCGCAGGTTGCGGTAGCAAACCGAAAGAGGAAACAAATGCCGGAGGAACTACAGGTGGCGAAAACACTGAAGCTAAATCCGATTTGAAAATCGGTATGGTTACTGACGTGGGTGGAGTTAACGACAAATCGTTTAACCAATCCGCTTGGGAAGCGCTGCAAGCAACTGAAACTGAAACAGGTGTAGCTGTTAAATACCTGCAAAGTAAATCCGATGAAGAGTACATTCCAAACCTGAACGAGTTCGTTAAAGGTGGATATGATCTGACTTGGGGTATCGGTTTCCAATTGGCTGATGCGATCAAGACTGTAGCTGAACAAAATCCTGATTCCAAACTCGCGATCATCGACAGTGTTGTTGATGTTCCTAACGTTAAATCGGTAACATTTGCTGAAGAAGAAGGTTCTTACTTGGTAGGTGTTGTAGCTGGTCTGACAACTAAATCGAACAAAATTGGTTTTGTTGGCGGTATGGAAAGCCCACTGATCAAAAAGTTTGAAGTAGGTTTCAGAGAAGGGGTTAAAGCTGTTAATCCTAATGCTGAGTTCATTTCCAACTACACAGGTGCATTTGATAAGCCTGACCTGGGTAAAGCAGCAGCAACAACACTCTACAACAAAGGCGTAGATATCATTTTCCACGCTTCCGGTGCTACTGGTAATGGTGTGTTCAAAGAAGCAATCGCTCGTAAGGAACAAGGTCAAGACGTTTGGGTTATCGGTGTAGATAAAGACCAATCCCTGGAGTTTGGTGATGATGTAACACTGACTTCTATGATCAAAAAAGTTGACGAAGCTGTTAAGCGCGTAAACCAAGAAATCATCGATGGAACATTCAAAGGCGGAGCTGAGAATCTGACTTTGAAAGAAAACGGTGTAGGTATCGCTGATACTTCTACGAAAAATGTTTCTGCTGATACACTTGCAAAAGTGGACGAGTACAAAGAAAAAATCATCAACGGCGAAATCAAAGTTCCTACAGAGTAATCTGATTCTGCCTGTAAAAATGAATAATCATCGAGGCCGGTCTTGACCGGCCTTATGATTGTCAGAGTAGGAAAATTTGCTCAGGTCATCATAACAATTGTACAAGCTATGTAGTACGTGCTTGGGGATTAGCCCACGGCAAAAGCAAGAAGACTTCGTATCAACGCTCCCGTAGGAGCTTTTCTTAAGATTATGGAATGCAGAAGTTTCGGTGAAACTGAAGGATTCGATGATCCTAAGAAAAATTACCGCTAAAACGCGGTCATCTTCCTTAAATAAACGTCGTTAGACGTTTTTCTTACGTTTGCGGAACCACACTATATCAGGTATAAGGGTGATTACATGGGTGCAGCAACCCCCGTCGTTGAGTTGAAACAAATCACGAAGCGTTTCCCAGGCATTGTTGCCAACGACGCCATCAGCCTTCAGCTTCGTAAAGGCGAGATCCATGCTCTACTGGGCGAAAACGGCGCTGGTAAATCAACGTTGATGAATATTGTCTTTGGTCTCTATCAGCCGGATGAAGGTTCCATTGAAGTGAATGGCAAGCCTGTCATCATCGACAGCCCTAACAAAGCAATCGATCTTGGCATCGGCATGGTGCATCAGCATTTTAAGCTTGTACAGCCGTTCACGGTAACAGAGAACATTATTTTGGGATCTGAACCAAGGAAAGGTCTCAACATTAATTATAAAAAAGCTGCTGCTGAAGTGCAGCGTCTGTCTGAACAGTATGGACTCAAAGTGAATCCGCATGCCAAAATTCATGACATTTCCGTCGGAATGCAGCAACGTGTTGAAATTATAAAAACGTTGTATCGTGGTGCAGACATTCTTATCTTTGACGAGCCTACTGCTGTATTAACACCTCAGGAAATCAAAGAACTGATGGTAATCATGAAAAAGTTGGTGGCCGAAGGCAAGTCCATTATTCTGATTACACACAAACTGAAAGAAATCATGGAAATCTCCGATACGGTGACAATTATTCGTCGTGGTAAAGTGATTGATTCAGTTATAACATCAGAAACCAATCCGAATGAGTTGGCAGAAAAAATGGTTGGTCGCAATGTCACATTTAAAGTGGACAAGAAGCCAGCTACTCCAGGTAACAATGTGCTTGAAGTTAGCAAATTGACTGCCAAGAATAAAGAAGGTATCTCGGTACTGAACGAACTCAACCTGAATGTACGTGCAGGAGAGATTGTAGGAATCGCAGGTGTTGATGGTAATGGACAGAGCGAACTGATTGAGGCTCTTACCGGACTGCGTAAAGTAGATAGCGGTTCGATTCGCCTCGAGGGTAAAGAACTGTCTAATCATTCTCCACGCCATATTTCGGAGTCGGGTGTAGCCCATATTCCGGAAGATCGGCACAAACATGGACTTGTTCTTGATTTTTCTGTGAGTGAAAATATTGTCCTGGAATCGTACTATAAAGCTCCTTATACGCGTAAAGGATTTCTTAACTTCGAAGCGATCAAGAAGCAAGCGAAGCGTCTTGTCGAGGCATTTGATGTGCGTACACCAAGCATTGAAACAAAAGCCCGCTCTTTATCGGGGGGGAACCAACAGAAAGCCATTATCGCACGTGAGATTGATAAGAACCCTGAACTGCTTATTGCTGCCCAACCAACTCGTGGTTTGGATGTAGGTGCTATTGAGTTTGTTCAAAAACAATTGATTGCACAACGTGATCAGGGCAAAGCGGTATTGCTGATCTCATTCGAGCTGGATGAAATTATCAACGTATCCGACCGAATTGCTGTCATCTATGAAGGACAGATCGTGGGCGAGGTGCTGCCGGAAGAAACCAATGACAGGGAGCTCGGCTTGATGATGGCGGGCAGCACCCAAAAGAGAGGTACTGTGCATGAATAACGTATTAAAATGGTTTACCCGTGATTCATTTATATTACCTATTGTAGCCATCATTATGGGTCTGATCCTGGGTGGTATTGTCATGCTGATCGGCGGATACAACCCGATTGAAGCGTACAGTGCATTGTTTACGAAAGTTTTCGGAGACATGTATAACTTTGGTGAAGCGGTTCGGGAAATGACACCGCTGATTATGACAGGACTTGCATTTGCATTTGCGGCACGTGCAGGACTGTTTAATATCGGGGGAGAAGGACAATTTCTCGTCGGTATGACTGCGGCGACTTTTGTAGGCGTGAAGTTTGCAGGTCTGCCAATCTACATTCATGCTCCACTGGCTTTGATTGCTGGTGCAGTATTTGGTGGTCTGTGGGCAGCTATTGCCGGTTATCTGAAAGCAGCGCGTGGGGTTAACGAAGTTATCAGTAGTATCATGCTGAACTGGATTGGTCTGTATCTGGCCAACCTGATCGTGCGCCAATTCCTGCTGTTAAAAGGTGAAAATCGTTCGGTGGATATCAGTGATACCGCATCGATTAGTCTGACATGGCTTTCTGAGTTGATGGGCAACTCCCGTGTTCACATGGGAACCTTGATTGCTCTTGTCATGGCTGTACTCTTTTATATTTACATGTGGAAAACCAAACAAGGGTACGAGATTCGTGCCGTAGGATATAACCCGAATGCGGCAGAGTATGCGGGTATGCATGTCAATCGCAATATCGTTAAAGCCATGTTTATCAGTGGTATGCTTGCAGGTCTTGGCGGCGCATTCCAGGTACTAGGGGTGTTCCAATATCAGACCGTTATGTCGGGCTCGCCAGGAACAGGTTTTGACGGCATCGCGGTTGCACTGATTGGTTTGAATCATCCGTTTGGTGTGTTGCTGGGCGCGGTGTTGTTCGGTACGCTTACTTATGGATCTGCGGGAATGAGCTTTGCTGCGGATGTACCGCCCGAGATTATTCGGATTGTTATCGGTTCGATTATCTTCTTCATTGCGGCACAAGGCATCGTGCGCTGGGTACTTAAACCGTTCTATTCCAAGCGCAAGAAAGAGAAGGTGTTGTAGATGGACTTGTTGACAATTGGGCAAATTATCAATACGACGCTTGTCTTTGCCACGGCATTGATTTTTGCATCCCTGGGCGGGATTTTCTCGGAAAAATCCGGTGTGACCAACCTTGGACTTGAAGGTTTCATGGTATTTGGTGCGTTTGCTGCGGGGATTGCTGCGCATTATGCACAAGAAGCGGGTATGGGTGGAACGACGTCTGCCTGGATGGGGATTTTGTTCGCGGTTGTGCTGGGCGTAGTGGTTTCGCTGATCCACGCGGTTGCCTCCATTACGTTTAAGGCTGACCAAATTATTAGTGGTATCGTCATTAACTTTCTGGCAGCGGGAAGCACACTTTATCTGGTAAAGCTGCTGTTTGAAGGATCAGGCGATTCACCATTGGTACAAGGATTCAGTAAGTTTAATGTGCCACTGTTAAAGGATATTCCTTTGCTTGGGGAAGCTTTCTTCAAGAATGTGTACCCGACAACATATCTGGCTATTCTTTTCGTCTTTCTGACTTATTACATTATGTACAAAACCCCATTCGGTCTTCGTCTTCGCTCTGTTGGTGAACATCCAAGTGCTGCAGATACCGTTGGTGTTAAAGTGCGTCGTTACCGTTATGTTGCGGTGATGATCAGTGGTGCGTTGGCTGCTATTGGTGGAGCTGCAATCACGCTGACTACGACAGGCACATTCTCTCATAATACAGTTTCCGGTCAAGGTTACATTGCGATTGCAGCGATGATCTTTGGTAAGTGGAATCCGATTGGTGCCTTTGGGGCGGCTGTGTTCTTTGGTTTCTCGCAAGCTATCCGGAACTATGTACAGCTGTTCGAATGGTCTCAAAGTATTCCCCAGGAAATTATTTATATGCTGCCATACCTGCTCACCATCATCGTGCTCGTTGCGGCTGTTGGACGCTCTTCTGCTCCGTCCGCACTCGGGGAACCGTATGATCCGGGGAAAAGGTAACGACAGAAATTATGTTTTCCCGCATAATGCTTTACTTAAAAGGTTCGCCTCGTGCGAACCTTTTTTTTGTTTCATAAAGAAAATGAGCAGATTACCAGCTTACTTAACTTGTTATAGAGAAAGACACCCATATTTTCATTTAGGGACAAAGAAACAGGCGAAGCCAGCCCTGGACGAATACACTGTTTTGAACGATCCGAGGAGGAGGGGAAAGTATGAAACAACATGTTACGCGTGATGAAGCGATGAAATTAATAGGCAAAAATATTGTCGCGATCAAAAAAGACGGTACTCGGGTGACCGGAAGACTGTTAAAAGTATCGGGCAATAAATTGGTGCTGAAACGTGCAGTTGGCAAAAAGGTACACACCAAAGCTATTTTGCCATTGGTATTATTTGATTTACTCGCCGTCGCTACGCTTCCTTATGCTTACGGCCCTGGCGGCCCTGGATTCGGTTTTGGTCCAGGTGGTGGACCAGGATTTGGCCCGGGACCAAAACCAGGCCCGGGGTATGGACCGGGATTTGGTGGTGGATACGGACCAGGACCAGGACCAGGACCAGGATATGGACCCTATGGACCACGGCCACCAGGCTTTTTCTAGACCGATTTATAATGTTTTTTCCAACTCGTAACAGCGGCTTAACATAATGTATCGAATGGTGCTATATCCATTTTTTTGGTAAAATCGAAGGCCTTTTGTATTGCCTTCGTCAACCATCACTTTGGATCTTTTGCAACCACGAGATGCTGCAAAATTTTCCGCTTTGAGCAGCAAAGTCTGACCGTATTTCTTTCGCTGTTCTTTTGTGGCAACAGCCATCATATCCACATACAGCAGTTCACCGTGCATGAGAAAATGGATGAATGCGACAGCTTCGTTGTCAGGATTTTGTGAGACAACAAAGGTCATGCCCCTGTTCATTCGCAGGGGTATTTCTTTGCGTATTTTATTGATTTCACTTTCACTCATATGAGATAGAGGAACAAGTTGAGAGTCAATCAGCCTCATTATGGCGGCATCATCCAGCTTGGATTTACGTTGCCGAATCACCATTGGAAGCCTCCTTTCAGGACCAGTCGTGCTGCTCGTATATCCTATGCCTGAGGCAAGTTGAAAGGTGACTGAATGAAGTGTTGGGATTGGGGTAACGTTAAAGATGGAAGTTGAAGGATTAGGGACGTTCTGAATTTTTATACAAAAGGGGTATTGACTTATCGGTTGGAGGAATCATATAATGTTCCTAACATTTAACGAGAATATTTCATCGGCTATGAAGAGGACGAAGTTTTAAGGGCTCTTTTGCTCAGAGAGTGGCTGGAATTGCTGAAACCACCACCATTACCCCTTATATACGAGCTCACCTCGGAGCTGTTTTCCTGAAAAGCATTGGATGTCACTCCATTGGGTATTAGGGAAAATCGTATGTCTGCGTTACAGACAACAGGTATGGAGAACGGGTATATCCGTTTGATCTATCGTTTTTTGTACCTGGTAAGGTCCGTTATTGCGAAATTTCGGACAAAGTTGGGTGGTACCACGGAAGCAACAACCTTTCGTCCCTCGCAAGCATAAACTTGTTTGCAGGGATGGAAGGTTTTTTTTGTAACTTTAAATGTCATAATGATGTAAATTCCGAGAGGAGGATGACTGATGGGAGCTCAAATTCCAGAAGTACGATCGACAGATGAATTACGTGAAAAATGGATGAAGCCGGAGGTCATTAGCGGTTCCGAAATTCTGCTGAGAAGCTTGTTGCTGGAAGGTGTAGAGTGCGTTTTTGGTTACCCGGGCGGCGCAGTGTTGTACATTTACGATGCGATGTATGGTTTCGAGGATTTCAAGCACGTGTTAACCCGTCACGAACAAGGCGCCATTCATGCAGCTGACGGATATGCACGGGCGAGCGGAAAAGTGGGTGTCTGTATCGCTACCTCCGGACCTGGAGCAACGAATCTAGTTACGGGTATTGCAACAGCGTATATGGATTCCGTACCACTCGTAGTCATTACGGGGAATGTAATTTCCAGCCTGATCGGCTCAGATGCTTTCCAGGAAGCGGACATCACCGGAATCACAATGCCAATCACCAAACACAGTTACCTGGTAAAAGACGTAGAAGATCTGCCACGTGTCATTCATGAGGCATTCCATATTGCGAATACAGGTCGTAAAGGTCCCGTATTGATCGACATCCCGAAGGATGTATCGGCAAACAAAACGTTGTTTGAACCGGTGACTGAACCTGTTACATTGAGAGGGTACAACCCACGGACAGTACCGAACAAACTTCAGGTTGATCGTCTGGCTCAGGCGATTCAGGAAGCGGAACGTCCGATGATTCTGGCAGGCGGCGGTGTAGTTTACTCCGGTGGACACGAAGCACTGTTCGAATTTGTGGAGAAGACAGGCATTCCAATCACGACAACACTTCTCGGACTTGGAGCATTCCCGAGTGGTCACGAATTGTGGACCGGGATGCCGGGTATGCACGGAACATACACTTCCAATCAGGCGATTCAAAAATCGGATTTGCTCATCAACATCGGCGCACGCTTCGATGACAGGGTAACAGGCAAGCTGGATGGATTCGCTCCACATGCCAAAATTGTGCACATTGATATTGATCCGGCTGAAATTGGCAAAAACATCGCAACCGACATTCCAATCGTTGGTGATGTGAAAACGGTTCTCGAAATAGCGAACAAAGAGGTTCAACGTGCTGAACGTGCGGATGCTTGGAGAGATCAGATCAAACAATGGAAACAAGAGAAACCTTACAGCTACACAGATTCAGAGGAAGTATTAAAACCGCAATGGGTTGTGGAAATGCTCAATGATACAACCAAAGGCGAAGCAATCGTGACTACGGACGTTGGACAGCATCAAATGTGGGCAGCCCAATATTACAAATTCAACAAACCGCGTTCATGGGTAACCTCCGGTGGACTGGGAACGATGGGTTTTGGATTCCCTTCTGCAATTGGTGCTCAAATGGCCAATCCGGACAGACTCGTAATCTCCATCAACGGTGACGGCGGTATGCAGATGTGTTCTCAAGAACTCGCAATTTGTGCCATTAACAACATCCCGGTGAAAATTGTTATTATCAACAATCAGGTCCTTGGAATGGTACGTCAGTGGCAAGAGATCATCTATGAGAACCGTTACAGTCATATCGACTTGGCAGGCAGCCCTGATTTTGTAAAACTTGCTGAAGCTTATGGCGTAAAAGGATTGCGTGCAACCAACAAGGAAGAAGCCGAGCGTGCTTGGCAAGAAGCTCTGGATACACCAGGACCGGTCGTTGTTGAATTCGTAGTACGTAAGGAAGAAAACGTATATCCAATGGTTCCGCAAGGAGCGACAATCGATCAAATGCTGATGGGGGATGCTGAGGAATGATAAGACATACGATTTCGATATTGGTCAACGATCAGCCTGGCGTCCTGCAGCGGGTATCAGGGTTGTTCGGTCGACGGGGATTCAACATTGAGAGCATTACGGTAGGTCAATCCGAGGAACCGGGTTTGTCCCGGATGGTCATTGTAACGATTGGTGATGACAAAACGCTGGAACAGATTGAAAAGCAACTGTACAAAATCATTGATGTCATCAAAGTAGTTGATTTCAGTCTGAAGCCGATGGTTGCCCGTGAACTTGCATTGATCAAGGTCAAGGCAGAGCCATCCGAACGTCCAGAAATTCTGGGTGTGGTGGAGACATTCCGCGCATCTGTTGTAGATGTTGGTCCAGGCAGCCTGATTGTACAGGTGGTCGGGGATACAGATAAAATTGATGCGATGATTGAACTGCTTAAGCCATACGGCATTCGCGAACTGTCACGTACAGGCATAACTGCATTGGTACGAGGCAACGTTTAAGCAATTATATTGAGAAAAAAAGCATGGTCTGATGCTTATCGACGGAACGACAATGATGTGTTAGCAGCATTAAGCTGAGAAATACCGTTCATCTTAGATGAGGTGCCAGTCCCGTACAAGTTGCAATTTAACATTTTAGTGATGTAACGCTTGACTATATAGCCACACACCCGCATTAATGGGCGGGTGTCTGAACGGATCGGATCAGACCAGAGACGCTAAAGCAGGAAAAGCGTGCCGGTCCCTTGAGACACCCGCTCATTAATGAAGGGTTCTTTACAATACAAAGGAGGACTTATAAACATGCCAGTAACTACTTATTATGAACAGGATGCAGAGCTTAACGTATTGAAAGGAAAAACGATTGCGGTCATCGGTTACGGTAGCCAGGGCCATGCCCAAGCTCAAAACCTGCGTGACAGTGGATTGAACGTAGTCATCGGACTTCGTGAAGGTAAATCTTTTGACACTGCAAAAAATGACGGATTTGAAGTTCTGTCCCCGGCTGAAGCTACTAGCCGTGCAGACGTAGTGCAAATTTTGCTGCCTGACGAAACACAAGCTTCTGTATACAAAAACGAAATCGAACCAAACCTGAAAAAAGGCGCTGCATTGCTCTTCTCCCACGGTTTCAATGTTCATTTCGGTCAAATCGTTGCTCCAAAAGACAGCGATGTATTGCTGGTAGCTCCTAAGTCCCCTGGCCACATGGTACGTCGTACCTACGTGGAAGGATTCGGTGTACCGGGCCTGATCGCAATTGAACAAGATGCAACAGGTAAAGCCAAAGATATCGGTTTGGCTTATGCCAAAGGTATCGGTTGTACGCGTGCAGGGGTTATCGAAACTTCCTTCCGTGAAGAAACAGAAACAGACCTGTTCGGTGAGCAAGCTGTTCTGTGTGGTGGTGTAAGCGCCCTGGTAAAAGCTGGATTCGAAACATTGACAGAAGCGGGTTACGCTCCTGAAATGGCATACTTCGAGTGTCTGCACGAATTGAAATTGATCGTTGACCTGATGTATGAAGGTGGACTTGCAAGCATGCGTGATTCCATCAGTAACACAGCTGAGTACGGTGACTATGTAACTGGACCTCGCGTAGTAACTGAAGATACGAAGAAAGCAATGAAAGAAGTTCTGACAGATATCCAACAAGGTAAATTTGCACGTGACTTCATCCTGGAAAACCAATCCGGTCGTGCATTCCTGACAGCAACTCGTCGCAACGAAGCTGAACACCCAATCGAAGTGGTGGGCGGACAATTGCGTGAGATGATGCACTGGATCAAGAAGTAAGCATGCACTTTAACGTAATCTAGTAAACTTACAGCTTCAACCGGGAATAGCGGCCGTGCATATGCGTGTGCCGCTATTACTGGTTTAGAGGAACATAAAATACAAGTCTAGGAGGTGCGAGGCGTGCGTAAAATCTATGTATTTGACACAACGCTGCGTGATGGAGAACAATCCCCGGGGGTCAATCTGAATACTCGTGAAAAGGTGGAAATTGCGCACCAGCTCGAGCGGCTTGGTATTGACCGGATGGAAGCCGGTTTCCCCGCGGCCTCTCCAGGCGATTTGGCGGCAGTTAATGCAGTAGCCAAAGCGGTCAAAAACGTTACCGTCATTGGCTTGTCCCGTTCCAGAGAGCAGGATATCGATGCGGTGAAAGAAGCGTTAAAAGGTGCTCAGGACCCGTGTATTCACATCTTTTTGGCAACTTCGCCCATTCATCGCCAGCACAAATTGCGCATGGATCGAGCTCAGGTTCTCGATACAGCTCGTTCCGCAATTCGTTATGCGAAGAAAACTTTTTCGAAGCTCGAATTCTCGTTGGAGGACGCAGGTCGTACCGAGTATGATTTCCTCGTTGAGATGGTAAATATGGCTGTGGAAGAAGGCGCAGCTGTTGTAAATATCCCGGATACGGTGGGCTATCTGAGCCCATATGAATACGGAAATATTTTCAAACATCTTAAGGAAAATGTACACAACATTGATAAGGTGCAGCTGAGTGCACACTGTCATAACGACCTGGGGATGGCAACTGCCAACACACTTGCAGCCATTCAGAATGGAGCCGATCAAATTGAGGGCACCATTAACGGCATTGGTGAACGTGCAGGTAATACCGCGATTGAAGAGATTGCCATGGCACTGGAGACACGTCAGGAATTTTTCCAGGCGAAAACTTCGCTGCAACTTTCTGAAATTGCTCGGACCAGTCGTCTCGTGAGTCGTTTGACGGGTATGGTTGTGCCTGGCAATAAAGCAATTGTTGGTGCGAATGCGTTTGCACACGAATCCGGAATTCACCAGGATGGCATGCTGAAGGAGAAAACAACCTACGAAATTATGACGCCAGAGACCATCGGTCTGAAGGAGAGCAAGCTCGTACTGGGTAAACACTCGGGGCGTCATGCCTTCCGTGAGCGCTTGATTGAGTTGGGTTATGAACTGGAAGATGAAGCATTGAACCGTGCTTTTGCCCAATTCAAAGATCTGGCTGATAAGAAAAAAGAAGTGACTGATGAGGACTTGCTGGCGGTCATCGAAGAGAAATTGCAGGATGCACCTGAGGTGTTTAAACTGGAATCCATCTTTGTGACGTATGGTGATGAATCCACTCCAACGGCTAAAGTTCGTATTGCTACACTTGATGGTGATACGGTGGAACAACAAGCAGAAGGAAATGGATCGGTAGATGCCATCTATAATGCGATTGACCAAGTGAGTGGGGAAGATGTAACTCTATCTGACTACTCGATCAAATCGGTTACGCATGGTAAGGACGCATTGGGTGAGGTACACGTCGTACTTACTCAAAACCAAATATCTGTACAAGGACGTGGCGTTAGCACCGATATTCTGGGTGCCAGTGCACGCGCTTATGTCGATGGATTGAACAAGTTGATTGAGAAACGCAAGACCTACACGAATCGCGTTAATGTGAACCTGTAACACATCATTTGCAGCAAGCAAAGCTCTTCATTGGACTGGAATTCGTCTGGCTGGAGAAGCTGAGATGGAGTTCCCAGCCCTAAGTATTGTAGTTCAGTGAGGTACATAAAAAGTCTGACCCTCAAAATTTGAAGGTCAGACTTTTTTGTTGTTACTTATAGGATAATTGCATTATTATTTAGAGCGTTTTCCTTGAAATGACGTACCCAGTTAAGCCGATAAGCTTTTACCAAGCATAAGCGTTTGGAGCTTGTCCTCCCGGACCGGGGAAGATTTCATCCAAACGTTTGAGGACCGTTTCATCCAAAGGTACATCCAAACATTTGAGCGCAGTTTCAAACTGCTCCAGTGTACGTGGCCCAATAATGGGTGCGGTAACTGCCGGATTGGCGGCAACCCAGGCCAAAGCTATAGTATCCTGCGGTTCGCCGAGTTCGCGACAAAGTGCTGCGAATTGTTCCAGCTGAGTTTGATGGGACTCAATCCGTTCAGCAATGCCACCACTGCGTGTACCTTCCAGCTTCTGGAGCGCATTACGTCCGAGTAACCCACCGTCCAGCGGACTCCATGGGATAACGCCAAGACCCAGTTCTTTCGCTGCGGGTAATACTTCCAACTCAGGCAAACGGCAGTTAAGACTGTATTTATGCTGCTCGGATACAAGACCGAGGAAATGGCGATTTTTAGCTTCACTTTGTGCAACGGCAATCTGCCAACCAGCAAAGTTGCTCGAACCTACGTAACCAATTTTGCCCTGATGGACAGCATTCTCGAACGCGCCCCACAGCTCGTCCCACGAGATGGCGGGATCAACATGGTGCATCTGATACAGTTCAACATGATCGGTTTGCAAGCGGCGGAGTGAACCTTCCAGATGCCGTCTGATTTTGTAAGCAGAGAGACCTGCATCGTTGTTTGGACCGTCTGTATCGTCGTGCATGGAGCCATAGACTTTGGTCGCAAGAACGACTTTTTCACGTCTACCGCCGCCCTGTTTAAACCAGCGCCCAATGATCTCCTCGGTGAGACCCGAATTTTCGCCCCATCCGTAAATGTTAGCGGTATCAAAAAAGTTCACACCAGCATCGAGTGCCGCATCCATGATACGGAATGCCTCTTTTTCGTCTGTGGCAGGACCAAAGTTCATCGTGCCGAGACAGATCCGGCTGACTTTAAGACCTGATTTTCCCAAGTACGTGTATTGCATGATTGCAATCCCTCCTGAGTTACCTGAATTTGTCTTCAGGCTTTATTTTAACTCAGTCAGAGGTACAGAACAACCAATCTTAAACCGCTTATAGGTAAAAACTATTAAAGTCATAGATTGTATATCTTGGTCAAATGACCTCCGAATATGATACAAAAGAGAGAGTTAAAAATGACACGTTAATCATTGAAGTGAATAACCGAATGAATGGATATAAGGAGTGGACAACCCATGGCAGACGTAAAAAAAATTGCAGTTATCGCAGGTGACGGAATCGGTCCTGAAGTCGTAGCGGAGGCAGAGAAAGTTCTCAAACGTACGGAGGAAGTGTTCGGATACCGTTTTGAGACAGAGCATGCGTTGTTTGGTGGAATCGCCATTGATGAGAAAGGTACACCGCTTCCTGAAGAAACACTGACAGTATGTAAGAGCGCAGATGCTGTGTTGCTCGGAGCCGTTGGTGGTCCAAAATGGGACAACAACAGCAAGGAATTGCGTCCGGAAACAGGCTTGCTTGGCATTCGCAAAGCGCTCGGATTGTTCTCGAACCTGCGTCCGGCAGTGGTATTTGATTGCTTGAAGGATGCTTCCACCTTGAAACCGGAAGTGCTGGAAGGTACGGATCTGATGGTCGTGCGTGAGTTGACCGGTGGAATCTACTTTGGTGAAAAGTTCAGACGTGAAGGTGCACAAGGTGAAGAAGCAGTGGATACATGCGTATATAATGTAACCGAAGTGGAGCGCATCGTTCGTCAGGCGTTTGAAATTGCCCAAGGACGTAGCAAAAGACTGGCTTCAGTAGATAAAGCCAACGTGCTGGAAACTTCCCGTCTTTGGAGAGAAGTTGTTAACCGTGTAGCACCGGAATATCCGGATGTTGAAGTGGAACATGTGCTTGTAGACAACTGCGCAATGCAGTTGCTGCGTCGTCCATCCAGCTTTGACGTTATCGTGACTGAAAATATGTTCGGAGATATCCTTAGTGATGAAGCAGCGATGCTGACAGGTTCGATCGGCATGCTGGCATCTGCATCGCTGGGTGAAGGTAGCTTTGGTCTGTATGAGCCAGTACACGGTTCAGCGCCGGATATCGCAGGTCAAGGACTGGCAAACCCGATCGCAACGATCCTTTCGCTGGCATTGATGTTCCGTACAACCTTTGGTTATGCCGAAGGTGCTGACGCAATTGAAGCAGCTGTGTCTGATGTGCTGAATGCGGGACATCGTACAAGCGACATCGCTGTAGACAAGAGTAAAGCGATCAGCACGACAGAAATGGGCGATCTGATCGTCGCGGCAATTCAGAAACAGGCTTAATAATAGTAACAACAGTACAGCCCTTTGCTCCGATCCGGAATTGCAGAGGGCTGTTCCTTTATGATTTTTGCCACGAAAAATCCTTATTTATAATTATTATAATAAAACAACGATTATAATCTTGACTTTGAGAAGTCCGGATGATAACATTTTACTTGTACTTGTTATCAAGTAACAAACCCATTTTAATTACAGGAAAAGAGTTCTCGTTTTTCTTGATGATGAGCATTCAACTAGAGTGCTTACATAATCCCAAAGGAGGAATTGTTAGTTATGGCAGAACGTTTGGTTGGTAGACCCGCACCGGATTTTGCAATGGAAACAGTATCGGGAGATGGACAAGACTTTGGTTCCGTAAAACTGTCCGATTATCGTGGCAAATGGCTCGTATTTTTCTTTTATCCTTTGGATTTCACTTTTGTGTGCCCAACTGAAATTACAGCTTTGAGTGATGCTGCTGAGCAATTCAAAGCTTTGGATACTGAAGTTCTTGGCGTGAGCGTTGACTCCGTACACAGCCACAAAGCTTGGATCAACACACCTAAAGACAGCAATGGTCTTGGTCAATTGAACTTCCCATTGGCTTCTGACATCACGAAACAAGTTGCTAAAGATTATGGCATTCTGATCGAAGAAGAAGGCGTTGCACTGCGCGGCTTGTTCATCATCGATCCAGAAGGCGAATTGAAATACCAAGTAGTTAACCACAATGATGTAGGCCGTAGTGTTGAAGAAACACTTCGTGTACTGCAAGCTCTGCAATCCGGTGGATTGTGTGCAATGAACTGGAAACCAGGCGACAACAACCTGTAAGCCTGATTGAACTTGAACGTTTATGGTTCAAGCCCTCATCCCTCATGGGATTGAGGGCTTTTTGCACCCTTTTGCTAGAATGTAAGCCCTAAAGGAAGAAAAGTGTTTAAACAGGGACGTAAACGTGGTAATGATGTAATAGAAGAAAGCCTTCATTTTATCTCTGGAAAGAGGAATCGAAGGGCCTCAAGGCGAATAGGGTATGGAAACCCGGTAAATATTCCGGTGCTCTGCATTTATAATTTGTACATGAATGTGATACACTGATGGAACTATTCCTTTTTCGGAAGTGCTTGAAGTGTACGGGACTGCTATCCATTAAAAAGTCTCGGCACGTTATAAGGAGGGTGAACAAAAATGAGTTACTGTTGTGGGGCAAGTATGGTGGGAACAAAGGGCACGCTGAAGCATTACCGCACCCAGGTTCATAATGTTCCCCTGCTGTTTTGTCCGGTGTGTCACCGGGTAGAAGTGCATTATAAAGTGGAAAATGAATATGAAATTTTGGCTGAATATGCGCATGGAGATGGTGCGTCGGAGATTGATTTTCAAGATTACGTGACAGAAGATGAAGATGCGATTTTTGAAAATTGCGTGAATCGTGAAAGCGAGGATGCTATGGTCATTGTGCAGCGTCAGATCGACATGTCTCTGGATCTACTTCGTCTTGCCAAGGAAATGAAGGATGAGAAGTGGGAAAGCGAACTCAAGCGTCGCTTAGCCGTCATGAGTCAGCGCAGACTCAAAATTCAGCATAACAAGAGTGGACTATAGATTGAATTTAATTATTTAAAATTTAAACTATACGAACGAGGCTTATTCGCTAATCGAGCGAAAAAGCTTCGTTTTTGTTGTATATAGAAACTAATTCACGGTTTTTCTTAAAATAATTTCCATTCGACACTTTCTCCGATTGACTCCCTTCTATAAACTTGTCTATGATAAAAACAGACTTGCAAAAGAGGCGGAGCAAAAATGTTCGTGTTTGGGAATAGGAGAAGGTTAGAATGGAACAGACGTATAATGTTTTCCGGATCGACTCTTGGTTACCCGGAATAGACCAGCTTGGGTTCCGGACATGCCATCCATATTTTCGGCTCTGCCCCCTAATGAAAGGGCACCGGTAATGAAAAATAAAATCGGCCCTTCCTGTTTCTGTGATGATATGATGTCCGAATGGCAAGTTTATCATTTACGTGAAAAGGAGGAACCTGACATGATTAGTGAATTTCAGGATACAGTGCCTCGACCAACGAATGGATTCCCGCCTGTACATCTGGATAACAACAAGTATGAGAATGTCCTGGAACATCTGGATAGCGGTATAATGTTGTTTGACAGTAACGGTGTATTGACGTTTATTAACGTTCAGATGGCAAAATTGTTGGAGCTTCCTAGGAGTCTATTGAGCGGCTGCACCCTGATGCAAATGTTGCATCATCCACAGATGAGCCGATTCAAGAAAAAGAAAATTTTACGCATCTATCGGGAAACTATCTTTCATCGTAAGCGCTATCATGAATTGATTGACGAGTATGGCAGGCATTGGCTGGTTACAGTAACGTACGGGGATCAGATGGATGGGGACTTCCTCTTCAGTGTGAAGGATGTTTCCGATTATAAACAAATTGAGCAGACCGCTTATCAAAATGACAAACTTGCAATGTTGGGGCGGATTTCGGCATCTATTGCCCATGAGATTCGCAATCCTTTGACGGCTATCCGCGGATTTATCCAGTTGCTTCGTCCTCATTTGTTGCAATTGGGGAAAGACGAGTACGCTCGAATCATTCTAACGGAGATTGACAGGGCGAATGACATTATCTACGAATTTCTGAATTCCTCCAAACCGTCAGCTCCTCAGAAGACCATTATGTCTGTTGACTCTTTGCTCAAAGAGGTGGTCTTGCTGACCGAAAGCGAAGGATTAATGAAGGGGTGCGAGATAACCCTGGATGAAGCAGAAGTCCCGTTAAATGTGTCCATTGATGTCAAACAGATTAAGCAGGTAATTTTGAATATGGTTAAAAACGCAATGGATGCTATCGAGGATGTGGGCGAAGAGCACACTGGCTTGATTCAGATCTCCACGGGAACCGAGAACAAGTATGTGCAGATCTCCATTGCTGATAATGGACAGGGGATGGACCACAACACCCTTGTCCGCCTGTTTGACCCGTTTTTCACCACTAAGGAGAGCGGAACAGGGCTGGGACTTTCCGTGAGTTACCGCATTATCAAGAATCACGGAGGCACCATCTCTGTGGATAGCAAAAAAGGGGAAGGCACCCGATTCATCATCATGCTTCCATTGGTGTAAAGACAAGATCACTGCGAACAGGAATTGGCTAATCGCCGGTTCCTGTTGTTTTTTGTTGGGACGATTAGGGTTATAGTTAGAATGAATGCGAATACATAGCTCAATTTACGGGAGGTAGAACCAATTATGAATATCCAGGGAATGGAACAAATGAACAAACAGCTAATGGACCATGTAGGAAAGATCATTGTGGGAAAAGACCATACGATTGAGCTTGTGATGACAGCCATCATTGCTTCAGGACATGTCCTACTGGAGGACGTGCCCGGTACGGGAAAAACCTTGTTGGCAAAATCAGTAGCATCTTCACTGGATTGTATCTTCCAGCGTATTCAATTTACACCGGATCTGTTGCCATCTGATTTGACGGGTATTCATTTTTTCAACCAAAAAGAAGGTGACTTTGAATTCAGACCTGGCCCCCTGTTTGCCAACTTGGTGCTGGCAGATGAGATTAACCGGGCTACACCACGTACCCAGTCCAGTTTGCTGGAGTGTATGGAGGAACGGCAGATTAGTATTGATGGTTCGACCAGACAGCTGGAACGACCGTTTATCGTCATTGCCACACAAAACCCAGTAGATAACCAGGGAACTTTTCCGTTACCGGAGGCACAGATGGATCGTTTCATGATGAAGATCCGAATGGGCTATCCAAGCAGTGAAGAAAGTGTGGAAATTCTGAGACGTACGGTAGCGAGCCGTTCTGTTGCCGATCTGTCCGCTATCATTAGTCGCGAGCAGCTGCTTGAGGCACAGAGCACTTATACATCGGTCCAAATCGACGAAGATCTATTGCGATATATTATCCGTCTGACAGAAGCGACTAGGCAACATCCCGAGCTTTCACTGGGCGTAAGTCCACGAGGAGCTCAGGCGTTGCTCAAGGCAAGTCAGGCCTGGGCTGCTTTACATGGCAGAGACTTCGTTCTCCCTGATGATATTAAAATATTGGCGGAGCCCGTGCTAGCCCATCGACTTGTATTCCGCAACCGGGTGAGGCAACAAGATGGCTTGGCGGAGCGTATTATTCAGGAACTTCTGAGCCAGACTGAAGTGCCGACGGAGAATCTTGCTACAGGCAGCGGGCGATAACATATGGCATTACTATGGCTAGTCATTGTCGGAGGCATTGTTATTGGAGTACACGGCATATGGTTCGGCCGTCCGGCTTTACGCAAGCTGAAGTACACCAGACAATTCAGCAAAATGCGTTGTTACGCCGGGGATGAGCTGGAGATGGTTGAGACGATTGCGAATGAAAAACGAATATCGGTTCCATGGCTCAGACTTGAAGCTATGATGCCAGTTTCATTTGTATTCCGTTCCGGCTCGGGCATGGATATCAGTCAGGGAGATATTTATCAGAATCATAAAAGTATCTTTACTTTGAAACCGTTTACCCGTATTACGCGCAAGCATCCTTTTGTATGCAGCAGACGTGGGATCTACACGTTAAACACTGTAACTATGACCGGAGGGGATCTATTTGGCCTCTGGCGTACTTCGAAGCCAATTCCCGTTCATCTGTCGATGGTTGTATATCCTTCACTTGTTCATGCGGAGGATCTGCCTGCGATCTATCAGGTATGGCAGGGTGAGGTTGAGGTATCCCGTTGGATTGTTGAAGATCCTTTTCTGATTCTCGGGGTACGACCGTATGGTGCGGGTGATCCGATGAACCGTATTCATTGGAAAGCGAGTGCACGCACAGGAGAATTGCAGGTTTATAAGCAGGGATGGACTGCGGACCCTCAATCCTGGATTGTGGTTAACATTCAGGAGTCAGCAGATATGTGGAGTGTCGTTACCCGCCCGGAGATGATCGAACGGGCACTTCGTTATGCGGCAACAGCAGCGGTAGATGCGATTGGAAGAGGATTACCCGCAGGGTTTGCTCATAATGGCTATCGTGTGAGTGGAGGGCGCGATCCATTGCGGATTGAGCCGGATTACGGCAGTCCTCATCTGGAAATGTTACTGGAAGCTATGGCAGAGACGGAGCTGAAATGCATGGTTCCCATGGAGCAGTTCCTGAGTGATGAAGTAATACGGAATGAAGAGGCTCAGCAGGTTCGCAGTTATCTCTTAATTACGTCCTATGTATCTCCAGCTATGGAACATGAAATTGCGCGTTTGCATGAGCAAGGCCACCGTGTGACCATACTCCCAGTAGAAGGCGGGAAAAGCGATTCCAAGGCGGTGAGTGCATGAATGAGTCCAACAGCAACAGCATCAAAGAAAAACTACTTTTATCCATATCAGCCGTTCTGTTGATTGGGGTATATTTCTATCCGCTTTTAACGCTGACTTCCCTTTATGCAACGGGACATTTGCCATACACATTAATGGCTATCTTTGTTATTGCTGGCTGGTTAGGTCAGTGGGTACAGCACAGGTTACCAACCATCAGCGAAAAAAACACGTTTATTCGATGGGGTGCAGCATTGCTAATGGGACTGTTGGTCTCATTGGTTATCGCACTAGTACGGGCATTTCCTTTACCTGAGTTGCTGACGGCAGTGGTATGGGGTGTTATTTCAGCCTATATTGGGTTGAATTTTCAACCTGTCTTCCGTTCGATTTTGATTTGGCGCTTGCAGATTTGGGGTGTAGTCAGTGCAATTGTGCTTAGTGGGGCGGCCAATGGAATTGAATTTATGCAACCTCTTCTTGCTTACACCGGAACCATATATGCAGCGGGAGTAATCGGTTTTGTTGGCTGGCTAGTAGGCCAGTACAGTGTGCAGCTGGATCGTGCGATATTAAATGATGGCTCAAAAAGGATCGTGTTACGTGAGTTTGCCCGGGCGAATCACCAGCGTCTGTTATGGATGCTGATTGTAATCGCTGGAATTGGTGCTTTTCCCAGTCTTGTTGCCTGGCTAGGACCATTGCGTGACCGTCTGCTTGCTTGGATCAGAGGTTTAATAGGCTCGAGTTCCAATCAGGAACCTCCTATTACGCCTACAGCTCCAAATGAACCGCCAATGATACCTGAAGGGATGGAACCAGCAGGGGAACCCTCTATTTTCTGGGATATCCTGGGTTGGGTAGTCATGGGGGCTGTCGCAGTTGTGATCTTGTGGCTTATCCTGCGTTTGGGGCAGAAGGCGATAAACAAACTTATGGAGCGTTTCAAAGGGCTGATGCAGCCCGGTCAGAAGAAGGTAGAACCCCGGACGGAGTATGTGGACATTAGCGAAACGTTAGAGGCGCCTGCAAAAACGCGCAAATCCTGGTTCAGCAAGAAGGAGTCGCTGCCTTCACAGGAAGCTGAACGTGTTCGATTTTATTATCGAAAGTGGATCGACAGAGCTGCACACCGGGGCGTGCATATACAGGGTGCACATACGCCACTGGAGGCTGCGGAGACGATTGTTCAGCATGGAGCCAGAGAAGATGACCAGAAGCTCTCTGCAATGCTACCAGATACCTATAACGCTGTGCGCTATGGGAAGAAATCTCCAGACGATTCCGAGATGAGTGAGATTGATCGGATATGGAAATCTTATCGAAGTAAATAAGTCGGGAATCCCTTTACTTTTCTTGTTACGTTCAAGTATCATGAGAGGAATACACAAGTTGGTCAGAAAAGGAGCAGACATTAATGAAGACAAATCATTGCAAAATAGTAGATTGTACAATCCGTGATGGCGGATTGGTAAATAACTGGGACTTTAGCGTGGACTTTGTTCAACAGCTCTATGCTGGATTGAATGAAGCCGGCGTTGATTATATGGAAATTGGATACAAAAACTCACCTAAGCTCTTGAAAGGTGCAGAAGAAGCAGGACCATGGCGTTTTCTGAATGATGATTTCCTGCGCAAAGTTATTCCGCAAAAAGGTAACACCAAACTGTCTGCACTCGTTGACGTTGGACGTGTGGACGAGAATGACATTCTGCCACGCAGCGAAAGCATGCTGGATCTGATCCGTGTAGCTTGCTACAGCAAAGATGTAGACAAGGCACTTGCTCTGGTTCAAACATTCCACGATCGTGGATATGAAACAACGCTGAACATTATGGCATTGTCTAATGTTATGGAAAATGAATTGCTGGAAGCATTTGAACTGATCAAGGAAAGTGCTGTGGATGTTGTATACATAGTAGACTCCTATGGAAGCCTGGATCATAACGATGTGAAATATCTGGTGGAGAAGTTCAAAACTCATCTGCCGAACAAACGTCTTGGCGTTCACACACACAATAACATGCAACTGGCGTTCTCGAACTCGTTGGTAGCAGCTGAGCTTGGCGTTGAACTGCTGGATGCCTCCGTATACGGTATGGGACGTGCTGCAGGGAACTGTCCGACTGAACTGCTTGTTGCTCATTTGAAAGGCACGAAATACAATCTTCGTCCAGTACTCGGTGTATTGGAGCAATTGATGGTCCCTCTCCGTGAAAAAGAAGAATGGGGTTACATTTTGCCTTATATGATTACAGGTACATTGGACGAGCATCCTCGCTCGGCGATGGCACTGCGTTCGTCGGAAGACAAAGATAAGGTTGTTGATTTCTATGATAAATTGACAACACCAGAAGTGAATTTTGACAAATAAGCTTGTTGCATAATTCTTGAAATTGACTTCCAGTCATCAAGAGAAGGGATCTAATGCGTCTATGACTTTAGCGCTTTAGCGTTTTAAGTCGAATGGTGCAGATGTGGCGAAAATTAGTCTAAAATACAGTTGCAATTTAAAAAGACATGGACTCCAATGGGGGGTTCATGTTTTTTTTAGTTCTTATTGCCTTGTTTTTCTACATATCTATGAATAAATATTCCTAGGAGTGCTCATTTTTTTTGTTCACGTCTGCGGAAATAAATGTTATTATGTACCAGATAGCATGTATTCGCATGTGAATTGAACGTTGGTAGATATAAAAATGTCGAATATTGTAACAATGTAGATTTATATCGTTAAAGTTATTTCAGGATAGGTGATCCCGGGAAGGAAAACACGGCATGAAGGCTAATCAGCAAGATCAGAGAAAAATAGGTTGGGTCGCGATAGGCGGCTTATTGTGTTTCCTCGCAAGTCAATGGTTTCGTTCCTCTGCAAGCTCTGATCTGATCATATCGGGTTACCCGGTTTTGACACTCTTGGGTGGCTTCGCTGCAGCAGCGGCCTGTATCGGCATTTATAATCAAAGCTGGTTATTTCAGACTCAAAGACTGACCCTCCGAAGGGTCCTTATGACTACGCTGTTTTTATTGATTGGTTTGTTTGAATTAGTTCACATCGTTTCTTTTGCCGAAGAAATGCCAAATGGCGCGATGGTGGAGTCGGAGTTCTCGCTGAAGATGATGTCGCTTGGATCTCTTGTTTGTGCGGCAGGTTTGCTGTTCATATATGCAGTTAACGAGAGGGAAATTGCGTTACCACGCAAATTTTTAATCTTCAGTGGAACACTCGGTGTTTTTGTTGTTTTGTATACAGTGGCAATTCAGGAATGGGCTGTACTGCCGACCTTGCTGGAGGGGAATGTGCTTGGCGGCATGTTTACCCGAATTCATTTTCTGATCGGAATCCTGTATGGCGTGACTGCGGTCGTGTTATTTGTTCAATGGAAAAAAGGCAAAGATGGTGATCTGCCTACCATCCTTTGTGCAATCCTCTGTTTTTTCTTTGGAGAATGTTACTTTGTCTCTGCTACGAAGATTAATGATCTCAATCTGTTGCTAGGTCTGTTAAGCGATTGTTTGGGCTATTTCTTCATCCAGAAGGGATTGTATTCGTCTGTGGTGGATACGCCTTTTCTCAAACAACAGGTGGCTGAAGCGAAAATGAACTTTATTGCTCATCATGATGATGTGACAGGGCTACCGAATCGCCGTCGTCTTTCTCAGCGACTGAAAGTGATGATGGACGAGGCCATGGTGGAGGAGCAGCTTGTCGGCGTACTGGTATTGAACATTAACCGATTCAAAACGATTAATGATTCACTGGGTCAACAAGCGGCTAACCGTGTACTTCGTCAGGTTGGACAGCGTTTGAAGCATTCTTCGCTCCCGGGAGAGGAAGTGTTCGGACTGGGAAGAGATGAATTCGTGCTGACAATGACAGACTTCTGCACAACAGATACGGCGTTGCGGCGGACAAGATCGATCTTGCAACTGTTCGAAAAACCTGTAACGGTAGATGGGAACGAATATCATCTCACGCTGGGTATAGGTATGGCGATATTCCCGCATGACGGAGACTCACCTGAAGAGATCATCCAGAATGCGGATACGGCGCTGCATAATGCCAAAGAGCAGGGAGTGGAGCTAAACCGATATGCCCATGCGATGCAGATGAAAGCCCAAGAACGTTTGCAGCTTGAGAATGATTTGCGCAAAGCGCTAGATCGTGGGCAATTCTATCTTGTGTATCAGCCGCAGGTTAATCTGGCTAGTGGTTTGATTGTGGGTATGGAGGCTTTGGTGCGTTGGCAGCATCCGCTTAGAGGGTCAGTATCCCCTGGGGAATTTATTCCTCTTGCTGAGGAGAGTGGGCTGATCGTGCCACTTGGAGAATGGGTATTGCGTGAGGCCTGTACACAGAACAAGCGATGGCAAGAAGCGGGTTACCGCAAGCTTTGTGTATCGGTTAACCTGTCCATGAGACAATTCAGGCATTCCCATCTGCTGGACAGCATCAGCGGCATTCTCAAGGAGACAGGCTTGGAACCTGTGTGGCTTGAGCTGGAGATTACGGAGAGCATGACGTTTGACAAGGATCGTGCGTTCGAGCAGTTGCGCAAAATTAAGGAAATTGGTGTGCACATCAGTATTGATGATTTTGGCACCGGGTACAGTTCACTGCATTATTTGAAAGATCTGCCGATTGACCGTCTCAAGATCGACCGTTCCTTTGTCAATGAAGTGATGGAGGATAGCAATAACGCGGCAATTGTGTCGACCATTACCTCAATGGCTCATCACCTACAGTTGAAAGTGACGGCTGAGGGCGTTGAAAATGAGGACCAGCTTTCGTTTCTTCGTGATCAGCATTGTCATGAGGCTCAAGGGTACTTTTTCAGCAAACCGATTGTGGCAGCAGATTTTGAAAAAAAATTTTTGAGAGATGTGGATAAACCCACGGGGTAAGGATAGACAGGGGCGTGGACACGCTTCTGTCTTGTTCTGTTTCGAAATGTTAGGGGGGAAATGGTAAAAAGAAGTTGCAAGCGTTGGATGATCATGGTATATTAATTTTGTGAAATTCATGTAAATGTTCCTCGGAACTTGACGGGACGTAGCTCAGCTTGGTAGAGCACCTGGTTTGGGACCAGGGGGTCGCATGTTCAAATCGTGTCGTCCCGATCGTCATTCGCGCGGGTGTAGTTCAATGGTAGAACTTTAGCCTTCCAAGCTAATAGCGTGGGTTCGATTCCCATCACCCGCTTAACTAATGCAACACCTGAAACCCTTGTGAAAACAAGGGTTTTTCTTTTTCTAGAAGTTAGTTTAATCTAAGTCATGTTTGAATGGAGAATATCACTGACTCCGAATTCAAAACCTTTGCTTTTCCTCCATCATCTGGTACAATAACGGAGAAATCGATACTAGACATGAATGAGAGGTAACCATACGTCCCATGAAGTAAAACACATGAATTGAACCCCAGTAACTGCAGAGAGTTTATGACGCAGTCAGCCAAAAAAAGCGGCTGAGCAATGAGGGGATTCGTGTGTCCAAATTCAGCTATGGGATCAGGTATGGAAACAGGCAGGCTGTTCTGGCTTGTGTGTACCCTTTTAGGGGTTCTTTGTTCATACTGTGGGGTATCTTATGCTTGTTTTTTGACGCTTTATCCAATCCTGAATTGCCAGACCGCCGGCTGATGCCAGCGGTTTTTTATTTTGAATTGCAGGAAGGATGAGGCCTCATGATGACAATGGTACGCCTACATGAAGTATCGAAAGAGTGGAACGGGAATGAGTTGTTCGCAGGATTGAATCTGGAAATAAATGAAGGTGAGCGGCTCGCCATTCTGGGTCGCAACGGCTGTGGCAAGACCACCTTATTACGCATAATTCTTGGAGAAGAAGATGGTGGTGGACGCATCGAACGCCACATTCCGCAGCAGGAATGGGGTTTCATGCGCCAGCGCTCCTTGATCAAGCCTGAGATGAATGTGCTTGATGCCGTCCGGCAGGAAAGTGGACGGATCTACGAGGTGAAGCGTGACCTGGAAGAATTAGAACAACGTATGAGCAACAGTGGAGCCGCAGATGAGCAGCGGCTGCTCGAAGCTTATACGATAGCGATGGAGCAATATGAGCAATTGAACGGGTATATGTGGGAGACTGAAGTAGAGAAGGTACTAACGCGACTGGGGTTATCGTCGGAACATTGGATTCGGCCGTATCATTCTTTGAGTGGTGGGCAAAAAACGAAGGCCCGTCTCGCAGGACTATTGGTCAGTAAACCCAAATTTCTGATTCTGGATGAACCGACGAATCATCTGGATGAAGAGAGCATGCGCTGGCTTGAAGAATGGCTTTCCGCCTATGCCGGAACATTGTTGTTTGTCTCTCATGACCGGACCTTTATTGATGAGGTTGCAACGGGTGTCATCGAGTTTAGCCCGGATGCACTAACCAAATATAAGGGGGGCTACACTGATTACAAAGGCCATAAGGAACGGGAATTGCGTGAGCAGGAAGCAACCTATCGCAAACAGGAGCTGGAACGGAAAGCGCTAGAAGAGACGATCCGCAATTATCAGCAGTGGTTTCATCAGGCTCATAATTCAGCAAGCGATGTGGAAGTGAAAATAACTCAGAGCTTTTACAAAGCGAAAGCCAACAAGAACATTTCCCGCTACCATGCCAAGCAAAAGCAACTGGAGCGCCTGGAGAAGGAACGCGTGGATAAACCCCGCGAAGCTGCAAAATTGAACATGGAGCTGCAAGTGAACACGCTGGCTGCCCGCCAGCTCCTTGCATTGGAAGACGTAAGCTTTGGTTATCCGGGAAGCCCAACATTGCTTCACAATCTCCGGATTGCGGTCGAACGTGGAGATCGTCTTGCCGTACGTGGTCCGAATGGCACAGGCAAGACGACACTGCTCAAATTGATGATTGGAGAGCTGGAACCATCCCAGGGTAAAGTGACACGACATCCACAACTGAAGATCGGTTATTTTTCGCAAGAGCTTGAGGGGTTACCGGAAAGTGAGACACTTCTGGATAGTTTGCTCAGTCTTCCATCCATGACACAAAGTGCTGCACGTACCATTCTCGGATGCTTTTTATTCTCAAGAGATGATGTGTTCAAGCGTATTGGGGATTTGAGTATGGGAGAAAAGTGCAGAGTTGCATTCCTGCGGTTGTATTTCGGGGGATCTAACGTGCTGGTGCTGGATGAACCGACCAATTATCTGGATATTGATACACAGGAAGTAATGGAGAATATATTGAAGCAGGCATCCGGAGCACTGGTTCTCGTATCCCATGACCGCATGTTGACCAAAGTACTCGCCAGCCGCTTGCTTGATTTAGAACCCGGTGGGAAGGCTACACTGTATGAAGGTGGAGTGGAGGATTGGGAGCAATCCATCAAACTGCGAGAGTCCGCCCTTGAGGTTCGGGAGTCAGATGATGAACGGCTGCGGCTTGAAATGCGTTTATCCGAGTTGTTATCTCCCATGAACAGTGCGGGCAATGATATGTTGACTAAGCCTGATGATGTAATTGAACGGGCGGCTGAAGTTGCGGAGGTTCGCGAAATTCAGCGTCGTTTGAAACAGTTGCACGAGCTGCGAAAACAGAAGTAATCGATTGACGAAGCTTATGCCGTTTTACTTTTTGGCTTAACGTTTGATCATGCGGCTTTACGGCTTGCTATTTCGAGCGATTTTGCATATAATAATGGACGATCATCAGTAAATTTGAAGGTTTATCTGACATGCAAACGTGATGATGGAGACAAGTAAGCAGTGCCTCTGGACAGGGAGGAAGCGCCGTAGATTGAGAGCGTTTCTGTAGAACAAGGCTGCTGAAATTCACTCCGGAGCGGTTCCCTGAACCATATCTTGCGATTCATCGCATGAGTCAGTAGGGGGTAACGGTTAACGGTCGTTATTCCGTATAGAGTGAGGCAAACATGTTGCAGGCCGGAAGGGCTGGGCAGCATTGAATGTCTAACAAGGGTGGTACCACGGTCTTTTCGTCCCTTCAGGGGAGAGAAGGCCTTTTTTTGTTGCATTAAACCACATAAAGGGGGCATTTACACATGAAAGAACGTTTGGAGGCATTAAAGATCGAAGCGCTGGAGCAACTGTCTGGCGTGAACGATCCACAGACGCTGAGTGATCTGCGTGTAAAGTATTTGGGGAAAAAGGGTGCATTGACCGAGATTTTGCGCGGTATGGGTGCGCTTAGTGCAGAGGAACGTCCGGTGATTGGTCAGGTTGCCAATGATGTTCGCGGCGCGATTGAAGAAGTCATTGACAGCAAGCAGGAGCAGTTCCAGAAGGAAGAGACGGCGAAACGTCTGCAATCCGAGAAAATTGATGTGACCCTGCCAGGACGTCGCGGACGTCAAGGTGGACTGCATCCACTGACCAAAGTGGTACAGGAAATCGAAGATATTTTCATCGGTATGGGATACCGCGTAGCGGAAGGTCCTGAGGTTGAAATGGATTATTACAACTTCGAAGCACTGAATCTGCCGAAGAACCACCCGGCGCGTGATATGCAGGATTCTTTCTATGTAACAGAAGACCTGTTGATGCGTACGCATACGTCCCCGGTTCAAGTTCGCACTATGCAAAGCATGAAAGGTGAAGTGCCTGTTAAAGTCATCTGTCCGGGTAAAGTATACCGTCGTGACGATGACGATGCGACGCATTCGTTCCAGTTCAATCAGGTTGAAGGTTTGGTTATTAGCGAGAACATTCGCATGAGTGACCTGAAAGGTACCTTACTGCAATTCGTACGCGAAATGTTCGGTTCACACACTGAAATTCGTCTCCGTCCAAGCTTCTTCCCGTTCACCGAGCCAAGTGCTGAAGTGGATGTGACTTGTGTGCAATGTGGTGGCAGTGGCTGCCGGGTATGTAAACAGACAGGTTGGCTTGAGATTTTGGGCGGCGGTATGGTTCACCCGAAAGTGCTCGAGATGGGCGGTTATGATCCGGAGAAATACAGTGGGTTTGCATTCGGAATGGGCGTAGAGCGTATCGCCATGCTGAAATACGGCATTGATGATATTCGTCATTTCTACAACAGTGATATGGCGTTCCTGAAACAATTCGGACGACTGTAATTACCGAAGTAGCATACAGGGCGAACGCCCTTCATTTGCAACACCAATTCATAGATTAGGAAGTGAACGTCCATGAGAGTATCGACAGATTGGCTGTCTGATTATATCGCGCTGGAAGGCGTGGTACCGCAGGAGTTGGCAGAGAAATTCACCCGTGCGGGGATTGAGATTGATGTAGTGGAGAACCGGAACCAGGGCGTGAACAAAGTGGTTGTTGGTTACGTGAAGAGCAAGGAGAAACACCCTGACGCTGATAAGCTGAATGTATGTGTGATTGATGCCGGACAGGAAGAAGATCTGCAGATCGTATGTGGTGCGAAAAATGTGGATGCCGGTCAAAAGGTAGTCGTTGCCCTGGTAGGAGCGAAGCTCCCTGGTGGACTCGATATCAAAAAAGCCAAGCTGCGCGGCGTTGTATCCCTTGGCATGATCTGCTCTGCGAAAGAACTGGGCATGAACGACAAGTTGCTGCCGAAGGACCAACAGGAAGGCATTCTCGTTCTGCCAGCACAAACGGAAATTGGCACACCAATCAGCCAAGTACTTGGTCTCGACGATCATGTTCTTGAACTGGACCTGACACCGAATCGCTCCGACTGTCTGAGCATGCTGGGTGCAGCTTATGAAGTAGGTGCAATTCTCGGTCGTGAAGTGAAACTGCCTGATCCAACTCAAAAGTTGGTGGAAATCGGTGATGTGGCTGCGAATCATATCTCGGTTGAGATTACGGCTGGCGAACAATGCAGTCATTATGCAGCCCGCTATGTAACTGGCATCAAGCTCGGAGCTTCCCCGCAGTGGATGCAAAACCGTTTGATGGCCGCTGGCATTCGTCCGATCAATAATATCGTTGACATCACGAACTATGTCATGCTGGAATACGGACAGCCGCTGCATGCTTTTGATGCAGATAAGCTGGAGAAGGGCCACATTGAAGTGCGAATGGCCAAAGAAGGCGAAACGATCGTGACGTTGGATAGCCAGGAGCGCAAGCTGGAGCCGCATATGCTGCTCATTACTGATGGCGTGAAACCGGTAGCCATCGCGGGTGTTATGGGTGGCGAGAATTCCGAGGTAACGGAAACCACAGTGAATCTGTTGCTGGAATCCGCCAAGTTCGACGGCGGAACTGTTCGGAAAACGTCGCGCCAACTGGGGCTGCGTTCCGAAGCAAGCATGCGTTTTGAGAAAGAAGTCGATCCGGCTGCTGTCATTACGGCATTGAACCGTGCGGTTGAATTGATCCAGCGTTATGCGGAAGGCGAAGTTCATCAGGGGATCGTGGAAGCTGGAACAGCCGCTGCGGATAAACATGTTGTGCAGCTGTCGCTGGATAAACTGAATCGCTATCTGGGAACCGAGTTGTCCCTGCTTGAAGTGAAAACCATCTTCGCTCGTTTACACTTTGCGTGTGGTGATGCGCAGCAGGGTCTGCTTGATGTTGAAGTTCCTAGCCGCAGAGGGGATATTACACTTGATGTGGATCTGTTTGAAGAGATTGCCCGTCTGTACGGATACGACAATATACCAACCACGTTGATCGAAGGACCAACAACACCGGGTACTTACACACGTTCGCAAGCAATGCGCCGTACCATTCGTGGCCTGTTTGCAGGTAGTGGCTGGCAGGAAATGATCAGCTATTCATTTATACACCCGGATAAAGTATCCTTGTTCCCTGCTCTGACAGAAGGCAGTAAAGCCGTGAAGCTGGCTATGCCAATGAGTGAGGATCGCAGCGTGCTTCGTAAGAGTATTTTGCCGCAAATGCTGGATGCAACGGTGTATAACATGAACCGCAAGCATGATTCACTGGCTGTATTTGAAGTAGGTAGTGTATTCTTCACTGAAGAAGAAAAGCTGACGAAGCAACCGCATGAAATTCCGGTCCTGAGCTTGTTGCTCACCGGAAATCGTGCATCCCAGCAGTGGAATGTGGGAGTTGAGAAAGTGGACTTCTTCGATCTGAAAGGTGCACTTGAGAACCTGTTCGCCTATGTGGGCCTGGAGCAGCGCATTCGCCTGGTAGCAAACAGTCCAGAAGGCTTCCACCCTGGTCGTTCCGCATCGGTATACCTTGAAGCAAAAGATGGCGGAGAGGGCAAACTGATTGGTACGATGGGTCAATTGCATCCTGAACTGCAACAGCAATATGATTTGAACGATGTATATCTCGCAGAGATCGGGCTTGAAGCTATCTATAGTGAAGCGGATGCGGATATCCGTTATCGTGAGCTTCCACGATTCCCGGCAGTTGAGCGGGATATCGCAGTTGTTGTGAGTGAAGATATCGAAGCTGGGGATATGCTGCGTTCGATTCGTGAATCTGCTGGCGAACTGTTGCAAACCGTACAGGTATTCGACGTGTTCACAGGCAGCAAGTTGGGTGAAGACAAGAAGAGCGTAGCGATGGCTCTCGTTTATCGCAACCGCGAACGTACTTTGACTGATGAGGAAATTACCGAGGTTCATGCTCGTGTTGTTGCTCGTCTGGAGGAGCGATTTGGAGCCGAATTGCGTAAATAGAACATAAGTCAATTTTTTGAACAAAGATTAGCAGGAATTGCTTGAAGTCACATCGAATCCTTAGCATTAGAGGATCGATGTGACTTTTTTTGTTTTACAGCTTAGAATCAACATACAGACTTAAAGGAGGGCACAACTGTGACTACACCTGATCGTACACGCGTCACCGTAGAGATCTACGGGACTTCCTATAAACTGGTTGGCAGCAGTGCCGACTATATGAAACAAGTAGCTAACCTGGTGGATGAGCGAATGAGCGCCATCTCCAAACATAATTCCCGACTGGATACCCCGCGTATTGCAGTTCTGGCAGCTGTACATATGGCTGAGCAGTCTCTTCAGACTCAGGAAATTCGGAATGAGCTAAAAATGCTGACCGGTGAACGTACCGAAATGAGAAATGAACTCAATCGGCTGAATGCCATACAAAATGAACATCAGCAGGAACTGGAACGCAGGGACCAAGAACTCGCTGAAGCAATGAAACTTAAGGCTGAGGCGGAACAGGCCATCGCGAAACTCCAGAAGGATCAGCAGGCAGAAGTAGCCAAGCTGAATACATTACTGGAGCAGGAACGCGCTCAGGCAGCAGGTCGCGAGCAAAAGCTTCAGGCTCAAACTGCGGCGCAACTGAAAGCGGCTGAGGAGAAGGCACAGGCGCGTCTCAAAGAAGCAGAAGAAAAAGCAGCGAATCAAATCAAGAATGCACAGACTCAGGCGGCAGCTCAGCTGAAGGAAGCACAGACACGTTCAGCAAATGAGTTGCAGCAAGCCCAGGCCAAAGCGGCTGCACAATACAAGGAGCTACAGGATAAGACGGCAGCTCAACTGAAAGAAGCAGAAGCTCGGGCCGTGGCAGAACGTCAAAAAATTGAGGTGCAGGCCGCACAGCAAGTACAAACAGCGAAGGAACAAGCAGAAGCGGCAATTTTGTCTGAATTGGAACAAGCAGAGGCCCAATTGCAAAAAGTTCAGGAAGAAGCACAGCTTCAATACAGTGAACTTCAATCCGAGATGGAACAGCGTATACAGCAGGCAGAGCAAGCTGCCGTCAATCAAGCTCAAGAACTGACTGAAAAGGCAAAAGAAGAACAAGCCGCACTGCAGCAACAAGCAGAGCAGAAGCGACTGGCTGAGATTGAACAGCTGAATGCAACGTTCAAGGAGTCATCCGAACAGGCGGAATTGGAATGGATGGAAAAAGAAGCGGCTTATGAAGAGCAGCTTCAGCAAATCCATGAAGCAGCCCAGACTCAGGCGAAAGAAGCTGCGGCAACTGCTGAGGCTTTGCTGCAAGAAGAGCAAGGCAAGCTGAAGCAGCAGTTGGAAGAAGAACGTAAACAGGCCAAATCGCGCTTAACCGATGTTGAAGGCCAATTAGCCGAGGTACGTAAGCAGCTCAAGAATGCTCAAGAAGTTGTTGTAGATCAGGAGCTACAACTCCAACACGAGCGTAGTCAAACAGAAACGCTGCGCAATGAACAAGCCGTATACAAACAGGAACAGGATGTTCAGCTTCGTCGAATTACGGAATTGGAGCAGCAACTGGATCTATTGAAAGCAGATAGTGCTCAGCTGACTGAACAACTTCGCAACACAGAAGCTGAGGCAGAACATTTCCGGGAAGCGGAACAGCAATGGAAACAGCAGTACAACGAGACCGTTGAACGTGAATCTTCTCTGACAGCACAACTGCGAAAAGTACAGGATCAGCACGGTCAGCTTGAACAGGAAATCAAGAAACTCCGTGAAGCCGAAGTGAAGTCCGAGGATGAGCAGCGCAGGTTGCAAAAAGTGCTTGAGCAGGCCCATGCGGCAGTACGCACATTGCAACATGAACTTGGTGCACTGACGCAGAGCGAGCAGTCTTGGAAAGAGCAGGCTGAACAACGTCTGATCGAGATCGGTGAACTGGAGACACAGGTACTTGAAGCTGCAGAACAGAATGAAACGTTGGAGTCTGGTGTACAGTCCCTTCATGATGAATTATCCGTTGTTAAAGAAGAAGCTCGTCACGCCAGCGAAGAAGCAGAACGTTATCTTGCGCAAGCTGGTCGTCTGGAGTTACAACATAAAGAGCTTGATGGTGAATTGAATGAAGCTCGTGAAGAACTGAACAAGCTGCAGGAAAATTATAAACAAATCCGTAAGGATTATGGTGATGCACTGCAGCGTGAAGAAGACTATACTCGCAAGCTGAATGAGATGAGCGAAGAAAAGAAAGAAATCGTGCGTGCGCTTGAAGAATCCAGGCAGAATGCTAATCAGCTATCTGGGCGTATCGATGAACAAGGCAGCTTACTGACTCAGACAGAAGAAGAAGCACTTGAGTGGCAGATTAAGCATGAAGAATTGTCTGCCAAACAGGCAGAGCTCTCCTCTCGCCTGAAAGAGCTGACTGATCGGGAAGTTGAGCTAAGCTCAAGAGTAGAACAAGCGGAACAACAAGCGGAACAACAAGATCAGGTTTGGCAACGTCGTGCAGATGAATGGGCGGCTCAGGAACAGTCCTGGCAGGATCGATGGACTACACTGGAGAATGAATTGAATCTCTGGCAGAAAGAAAGTGCTGCCAGTGTGGAGAAGGTAGAAGAGCTGGAACACGAGCGGCAGCAGCTTGCCCAGCAGCGTGCGGAAGCAATCGAAGAAAAGCAGACGATGGAAAATGAACTGCTGGATATCGGTGAGCGGTATGAACTTGCGGCCAATCAGTTACGTTTGCTGCAGGTTGAACGTGAAATGGAGCAGGAGAAGGCGGAGCAACTGAATACAGATTACCGCCAATTGCGGGATGAATATACGAAATTGCAGACGGAATATAACGAATGGATTGAATTGATTGAGCAGGATCAGACCTAGCTGATGATTATGTCATAACTGGAATCCTGGACAGCGCACTCTTGTACAATTTGTTATAATGAAGAAAGAGCTCCCGTCGCTACGGGGGCTCCTTGTCTTGAACACTATTCTTCAACAATAATTTTGGAGATCATACTGCTGTGACCGCTTCCGCAAAAGACAGAACAGGACATTTCAAATTCCCCTGCTTTGTCGGGAGTAATCACTTTGGAACTGTTCTTGGTATCCAGCTGAAGGTTCAGCTCGGGCACGAGTACACCATGGTTTCCGTTTGCATTTTCATAAACAATCTTAACCGGAACACCTTTTTTCAAATGGTATTCAGGTTGGTCAAATTCATAGTTGCTTGCTTTGATTACCAGTTCTTCGCTTGCAGTTGCGCCCGAATCGGACTCACCGTTTGATTCTGCGGATTGTCCAGTTCCTCCACATGCTGCAAGAACCAGGATCAACATACAGGCTGTAAGCCATGCCATACCTTTCTTCATCATATGCCTCCTTAAAAAGCGTGATATGGATAAAATTTGAATGATTTCTCCAGTCATCATACCGCAAATTGACGATGCCTGTACATGCTGCCTATGTCGTTTTTTTGAACATCAGCATGCTCACAACCTAAAAAAATAAACCTCATCAGGCGTTTAAGCCATCAGAGGTTTAGGGGAAGCCAACAACAGTGTTATGGGGAGTTGGTACGTTGGAGCCTATGCGTGATCTTTGGATCTTCTTCCGGCATCAAAAGGGGTGGAAACCGGGATGAACAGATCGATGATCCCAATGACCAATGCAGCCAGAACTGCACCAAGCAGACTGACATGTACATGATCTACGACATATTGACCAATCCAGATCACCAGTGCGCTGACGATGAAGCCGACAATACCGCGGCCAAAAGGGTTAACCCTTTTACCGAAGATGCCTTCAACAACCCAGCCAAGCAGAGCGATAACCAGAGCAAGCATCAGTGCGCTCCAGAAACCACCTACGGCGAATCCGGGTACGATCCAGCTGACGACCATCAATACAATTGCGGCGATGATAAATCGCACGACATGTCCCAGAAAATTCATGATGTTATACCTCCTTTATTCAGATCGAATTGAGCATTGTACATCCTGTTCAATGGCGAGGTTGCACAATCCTGACACCTGTAGTTTGCGGCGCTTTGTCCCAAGTTATGTGTGGAAGGATTCGTTAAATAGCGCTAGAAAGTTTCTTTCGTTATAATACAGTTATAGTTTGGAAGGAGTTGTACCCTTGGACACGAAAATTTTACACACATTGGAATATCGCAAAATTTTAAATACATTGCAAAGCTTTGCCCAGACTACGATGGGGAAAAGGAAAGCGGACCAATTGGAGCCGATCAGTGAACTGGAAGAAGTGAAGAGACTGCTCCAGCAAACAGATGAAGCTTTTACGTTTGATCGTCTGAAAGGCTCTCCATCTTTTGGGGGAATTGTGGATATCACCGCTTCGATCAAACGTGCTGAAATAGGGGGCACGTTGAACCCGCATGAGTTACTGGGAATTTCCAACACTACCTTTGCAGCACGTCGGTTGAAACGTCAGATCGCTGCGCTCCACGATGATGAAAAGGTGGAATCGATTTTCTATATCAGCGATCAGTTATCTGAGCAAAAAACGCTTGAAGATGCGATTCGTATCTGTATTGACGACAATGCCGAAGTCTCAGACAGCGCGAGCGTAACACTGGCGCAGATTCGTCGTGAACTGCGCGGCGGTGAAGCTCGCATCCGCGAGAAACTGGATTCGATGATTCGTTCTTCGACGGTATCCAAAATGCTGCAGGACCAGCTGATTACAATTCGGGGAGACCGTTTCGTGATTCCCGTTAAATCGGAGTACCGCTCGTACTTTGGCGGGATTGTGCATGATCAATCCGGTTCGGGAGCAACTCTGTTTATTGAGCCAGAATCCATCGTTGCGATGAATAACAAATTGCGTGAGACCCGGATCCGGGAAGAACGCGAAATTGAAGTGATTTTACAGAAATTAACGGCACTTGTCAGTGAACAGGCAGAGTGGTTATTGTATGATGTTGACTTGCTAGGCTCTCTGGATTTTATTTTTGCCAAAGCACGTCTTGCCCGTGAATTGAAAGCCACATTGCCACGCATGAATGACCGCGGGTTCATCAAGCTCAAGAAAGGGCGCCATCCGCTAATCTCGATTGAAAATGTGGTGCCAACCGACATTGAACTCGGCAACGATTATACGTCCATTATTGTAACGGGTCCAAATACGGGTGGTAAAACGGTAACGCTCAAGACCATTGGATTGCTGAGTCTCATGGCGATGTCTGGTTTGTTCGTTCCGGCCGAAGACGGCAGCCAGCTATGTGTATTTGATGCGATTTACGCGGACATCGGTGACGAACAGAGCATTGAACAGAACCTGAGTACATTCTCCAGCCATATGACGAACATCATTCGGATATTGAAAAACATGACGACCAAGAGCCTGGTGCTGCTTGACGAACTTGGGGCAGGTACTGATCCGGCAGAAGGGTCTGCGCTGGCGATCTCCATTCTGGAGCATATGCATCAGACCGGATGCCGTATGGTAGCAACAACGCATTACAGTGAGCTGAAAGCTTATGCTTATGAACGCAAAGGTGTTATTAATGCCAGCATGGAATTCGACGTTAATACACTGAGCCCAACATACCGACTTCTCGTTGGGGTGCCGGGACGGAGTAACGCGTTCGCAATTGCGGAGCGACTGGGTCTGCCAGGATACATTCTGGATTACGCCCGTGGCGAAGTGAAAGAGGAAGACCAACGCATAGAGCATATGATCGCTTCCCTGGAAGAGAACAGGCTTACTGCTGAGCAAGAACGTGAGAGTGCAGAGCGTTTGCGCCAGGATATGGAGAAATTGCGCAGCCGTCATCAAGCCGAACTGGAGAAGCTGGAACAGCAGCGTGACCGTCGCATTGAGAAAGCGGAAGAAGATGCCCGCAACATTGTGGACAAAGCCAGAGCGGAAGCCGAGAAGATTATAGCCGATCTTCGCCAGCTCGCCATGGAAGAAGGCGCATCCGTGAAGGAGCACAAACTTATTGCTGCTCGCAAACAACTGGATGAAGCAGAACCAGAGAAACGCAAGAAGACGGTTAAGCGCACTGCAACGGCAACAAAGTCTCGGGCCATCGGCCCGGGCGACGAAGTACTTGTCTACAGTTTGAATCAAAAGGGTCATGTGGTGGAGATGTCAGGCAGCAAGGAAGCCATAGTTCAATTGGGGATCATGAAAATGAAAGTATCCCTCAATGACCTTGAATTACAGCAGTCTGCACCATCAGAAGCAAAACCGAAGCAGAAACCGGTAACGGGCATGAAACGAACTCGCGATGACAATGTGAAGAGTGAACTGGATTTGCGGGGTACGAATCTGGAAGAAGCCTTGATGGAAACAGACCGTTTTATCGATGAAGCTTTCCTTGCTAATCTGGGTCAGGTTTATATTATTCATGGTAAAGGAACAGGGATTTTGCGATCCGGTATTCAGGATTATCTGCGTAAGCATAGACATATAAAAAGTTACCGGCTGGGCAATTACGGAGAAGGCGGAAACGGTGTGACCGTCGCAGAATTGGAATAGCCCGACCAAGAATCAAAGAAGTTCTGCCTCCTAAGTGAATTCAGGCAGCAGAATGGGGAAGGGGAACGATGAGTGAAAGGGACGATTGACCAATTGCTGTCTCATCCCTTAGGGATGGTGCTCGGATTTTTCTCCGTAGCGATTATGGAGCTGCTTGTATTTCTGGCTTGCTTTGAACTGGTGACCAAGTACAAATGCTGGCATGAAATCAAGAAGGGCAATGTGGCGGTTGCGATGGCTACAGGAGGCAAGATCTTTGGAATCTGCAACGTGCTTCATTTCTGCATTCAGGCCAAATCATCGGTGTATGAAGCTATGACGTGGTCATTTGTAGGATTTGTCCTTCTGCTCATTGCATATTTTCTATTCGAGTTTCTGACACCGGTTTTCTCCATTGACAAGGAGATTGAAGCGGATAACCGGGCCGTTGGATTGATATCTATGATTATTTCCGTCTCGTTGTCATTTGTTATTGGCGCGAGCATCATGTAGGGGGACCGTTCATGAAAATATTGATACGGATTCTGTTTGCTGCATCGATTGTATTTTTTTCCATAGGCGTCATTTATGTGTTAAACACATGATTATCTGAAAGAGAAAGGTTGATTCAATATGGAACCAACAGTATGTCCATGGTGCCACACCGAGATTGTATGGGATGAGGAGCTAGGTCCTGAAGAAGAATGCCCTTACTGTCACAATGAATTAAAGGGATATCGTACACTAAACATCAATATCGGTGATGAAGAGAACAATGAAGCCGAGGAAGACATCTATGATATGGATGATGAAGAGGACGGTGAACAAACTACGGATCTCGCCAATCTTTGGGGAGATGAAGTAGAGCTGAAATTGCCAGAGCTTCGTACATTGACGAAGTATGCGGATGAGGGCAATGATCTGATACAATACGAAGAAGGCGTGGAGAAGCAGCTTGATTTGCAAGAAGAGGTGCCGGAATGCCCTCACTGCCGTGAATTTATGATCCTCACGGGCACACAGAAGGCAACCAAGGATTCCTTCAATCCTGTCGCCAATGCCGTCTCTGGTACGGACTCGTTGCTGGATGCGCCGTTCTCTGTACAAATGTATGTATGCTCAGGCTGCTTCCAGGTTCAATATAACTTGTCCGAAGATGACCGTTTGCGTCTGATCCAGAATTTGAGTGCGCGGAAATAAGGGGTATAACGTTCTGAAAATATAATATTCCGGGAAATTCATCATGTTTTCCTTCTGCTTGGGGTACGTTAACCCTGAGACCTTGCCTGTGAAGTGCTGACTTCAGGCGGAATAAGGAGGGAGCAGATGAAGATTTCTCTGGGCCGACAATCCATTCTGCTACTAGGCGTGAATGGATTGTTTGTGTTAGCCGGAGCTTTGTCGGGGACGTTTCTGAATGTGTATCTGTGGAAAAGCCGTCCGGACTACGCCATGCTAGGATGGTTTACGATAAGCCAGCAAATTGCACTCGGACTCACGTTTTGGCTTGCGGGGAAGTGGGTCAAGGAACATAACAAAATGAGTGCGTTGCGAGTGGGGACGGGCTTGTCAGGTGTTTTTTACATGCTTGTTTTATGGGCAGGGCCGAAAGCGGTCGACTGGATATGGCCTCTGGGGATTTTGTTTGGATGTGCACTCGGATTGTTCTGGATTGCGTTCAATGTGGTTTACTTTGAGGTGACTGACCGGGAGAATAGGGATCTGTTCAATGGTTGGGTGGGTCTACTGGGTTCCATGACAGGTATCATCGGCCCGTGGTTCTCAGGTCTTATTATTTCACGAATGGTTGACAATTCGGGTTATCGCCTTATTTTTACGGTGTCGTTGGTGATCTATGTGATTGCCGTCGTGTTCAGTTTTTTTCTGAAAAAAAGGGAGGTCAGCGGCACGTACCGCTGGTCTGAACCGTGGCGACAGTTATCTGCAAAAGATAGCGCATGGAGACCGCTTGGCATGGGACTGTTTGCACAAGGCGTGCGAGAAGGCGTGTTTGCCTTTCTGATTGCGTTGCTCGTCTACGTGGCAACTAAGCAGGAGTATAAGCTTGGGCAGTTCTCGCTAATTACTTCTGCCGTAGCTCTGGTGAGTTACTGGGCCGCAGGAAAATGGTTTAAGCCTCAATACCGGTCCAGAGGGATGTTAGCCGGAGCGGTTTTGTTATTCATCGTATTGATTCCTCTGTTATGGCAGGTCAGCTATGGAACACTTTTGATTATGGGAATTGGATCTGCCTTGTCGATGCCGTTGTATATTTTGCCGATGATTTCGGCAGGTTTCGACCTGATGGGGACGAGCGGCGAAAATGTAGAGAAAAGGGTCGAACTTGTCGTATTAAGGGAGCTGTGCTTGATGGTCGGTCGTTTATTTGGCCTTGCTGTATTTATTCTGACTGTCATGAATGGACCTTCGTTACGAACGTTAACCTGGCTTATTGTGGCGCTTGGGGCTTTCCCGCTCATCGGATGGATATTTATGCGCAAAATGTTAGTACATCCGGATCAGCAAGAACCCTCTGCATAGGTAAAAAGGGTACAGTCCAGGGATTTGATCCTGAGCTGTACCCTTATTTATTGAGATGTTGCTTATACAGGAGAAGGTTTACTCGTTCTCGTTAATGAGAAAAGTTCCATATCGCCATTCTTAACTCCTGTAACAGCATCGGCCAAAATGGAAGCAGCGAACATGCTGTACACCGTCCCGTTACCGCCATAACCCTCAAGAAAATAAGAATGTGGGTATTGAGGATGTGGACCGATAAACGGAAGACCGTCATTCGTATTGCCAAACACGGCACCCCAGGCATAATCGACTTCTAGACCGTCCAATGGGAAATAAGAGCGGACTTCTTCTAGGAGTGTATCTCCACGGTGTTTTGCCCGAATCTCACGCTGATCTTCCCTCGGTGTCTCTTCATCCAGACCACCAGCAATGATCCGTCCATCTGGTGTGGTTCTCATATATAGGTAAGGGCGTGCTGTCTCCCAGATCAGACTGTGCTCATACCATTCCTTCAGGTCTGGCAACGGTTTAGTAGCAATTGCATAGGTGGTTTGCAGGTAGGCTCCTTGATCCTTTTTGATGGCCTGCGTCTCATAACCGGCAGCAAAAACAACCTTTCTGGCCCGGATTTTCCCACCTAAAGTATGACACAGCACACCATAATCATCGAATTCACAATGAATCATCTCAGTCTGTCCATAGATTCGTGCGCCTCGTTTGCTTGCCGATTTAAACAAGGCATGAACAAAGCGATACGGGTTCACTTCGGCATCCCCCAACGTATACAGTGCGGCAGGTTTGCTGAAGGGGAAATGGTTGCTAATTTTGTCGGAATTCCACAGTTCAGCTTCAAAGCCATAGCGCTTCAAGGTTTGATATTCTTCCTCCAGCATGGCTACATCATCAATGCTGCTGGCAAAACAGAGACTGGTCCGCGGAATAAACCAGGGATCCGTATCCAGCCTGTCCGCAATTTGTGTGAGCTTCTGCATGGCTTCAAGACATAGTTCATAGAACCGCACGCCTGCCTTTTCGCCAAAGGTATGAATACAAGAGGTCAGTGTTTTGTCGTTTGTGTACTGTAAAAGACCTGTATTGGCTGAGCTGCTGCCATGCGCAATCTTTCTCTTATCAATAACAACCGTGTTAACTCCACGCTCCGTAAGCAATTCGGAAGTCAGTGCGCCCCCCATACCTCCACCTATGATCAAGCAGTCACAGGAGATGTCGGTTTGTAGCGAGGGATAGTTGGGATTTGTATTAAAAGTGGAAGGCCAGAAAGTTGTACCATAGACCAGATCCATTAGAAACATCTCCTTCGTGATTACGTTTGTATACTTTTGAGTGACCGGGTTAACAATAATTGCGCATAAACTTTATGCCGAGGAGGTCAACGAAACATGCAGAATCAATCTATGCAAGCGCTGAGTCCGAAAGAATTGAATTATATTGCGGATTCAATAACCAATGAAGAACTGCTGATCAAGCAGTGTGCGGCCACAGCTTCCATCTCACATAATCCGCAAATTCAGCAGGCGCTGAATCACTATGTTCGTTCCCATGAGCAGCATATGAACACACTCGTCAATGCTCTGCAGCAACATCAATCTCTTGCTCCAACACAAGTGCAGTAAGCCGAATCTAACCGTATAGGAGGAAACCGGGTGTATTCTCAAAATTTATCATCTAATGGATCTTTTATGCAGGAGCAGGATTTGTTAAAGTCGATTCTTGCGGATTTAAGACGAACCGCGCGCGAATATACGACTGCAACATCTGAAGCATCTTGCCCGATTACACGTCGGATGTTCACAGACTTGACCAATGATACACTCCGTCTGCAAGGTGAGCTGTTCAATGTAATGCAGCAAAACAACATGTATTCGGTGGGTTCGAAGGCATTGCGCCAGGATGTGGACAAGCAGATTCAATCGGCTCACCAGACTCAACAGAAATGCCAGCAGTTCATTCAGGAAAAGAATACGCAGGCCAGTACTTACAACCAGGCGCCTAATGTTCCCCAGCATCAACCGAATTACGGTAACCCTTATTACATGTAACCTTTGTAATTATGGTTTGAAGCAGGGACAGTTGCAGACCATACCACCGCTTGCCCGAATTCAGGGCGGGCGGTTTTTGTCTTTGCATGATCGTTGAATTCATGTAATATAAGTATTAATTCATTTTCAGGAACCTGGATGACGCTGGAGGGAAAGACATGAAGGATCTGAACGATCTGCAATTAAAAGTTCTGGATTTGTTGAAGGAAGACGCGAGAAGGACTCCCGCACTGCTGTCGACGCTGCTGGGGGAGTCGGAAGATAAGATCAAGAACGCCGTGGCCCAGCTTGAACAGGACCACGTGATTGTGAAATACGCAACCGTTGTGAACTGGAGCAAGATTGATGATGAGAAAGTAACAGCCCTGATTGAAGTACAGATTACACCTGAGCGTGGTCGTGGCTTTGAAGGGATCGCTGAACGCATTTATCTGTATCCGCAAGTGAAATCGGTATATCTCATGTCAGGTGCATATGATCTGCTCGTAGAAGTAGAAGGTGGCAACCTGCGTGAAGTTGCTAATTTTGTATCGGAGAAATTGTCTCCGATTGACTCTGTACTTTCAACCAAAACGAATTTTATTCTTAAAAAATATAAGCAGGACGGGATTATTTTTGAAGACCATCAGGAAGACAACCGTCTCATGATCTCGCCGTAAAGGAAGATGCGTCATGATAGTGAATGAACAGACAACAGGAAACAACAAGAAAATGACTTCGTATCTGGCACCTTTGGTTCAACAGATACCGCCATCCGGCATACGCAAATTTTTTGATCTGGTTGGCGATAACAAGGATATCATCACATTGGGTGTAGGTGAACCAGACTTTGTAACACCGTGGCATATGCGTGAAGCTTGTGTATATTCACTCGAAAGAGGCATGACCAGTTATACTTCCAATGCAGGTATGCCGAAATTGAGGGAAGCCATCAGCGAGTATCTGGACACTCAGTTTGATACCAAGTATGATCCAAAGGACGAAATTATTGTTACCGTTGGTGGCAGTGAAGCCATTGATCTGGCATTGCGTGCATTAATCGTACCCGGAGATGAGATTCTGATACCAGAACCTTCGTATGTGGCATATTCTCCAATCGCTTCGATTGGTGGAGGCATACCGGTTGGTGTAGAAACATATGCGAAGGATCAGTTTAAACTGACTGCCGAGGCGCTCGAAGCGGGAATTACGCCGAAGTCCAAGGTTGTTATTTTATGTTATCCGAGCAATCCGACAGGTGCCATCATGACCTATGAAGAATGGTTGCCTATTGCTGAAGTGATCAAAAAGCATGATCTGATCGTCATTGCGGATGAGATTTATGCTGAGCTGACATATACGCAAAAACATGTTAGTTTCGCTTCGATTCCGGATATGAAAGAACGAACCATTTTGGTTAGTGGGTTTTCCAAGGCTTTTGCGATGACTGGCTGGCGGATCGGGTATATGTGCGGACATCCTGAACTAATTGCAGCCATGCTCAAAATTCATCAGTATACGGTGATGTGTGCACCTGCCATGGGACAGGTGGCCGCGCTTGAGGCATTGACAAACGGTTTGGGTGAGAAGGATAGAATGGTTGAATCCTATAATCAGCGTAGACGCCTTATCGTGCAGGGTTTTAGAGATATCGGGCTGGACTGTCATGAACCCCAGGGAGCATTTTATGCATTTCCTAGTATCCAGAAGACGGGGCTAAGTTCGGATCTTTTTGCTGAGCGTTTGCTAACGGAAAATAAAGTGGCTGCTGTTCCGGGTAATGTATTTGGTCCACAAGGTGAAGGATTTCTTCGTTGTTCCTATGCAACATCGGTGACCCAATTGAATGAAGCATTGGAACGAATCGGAAACTTTGTTTACAAACTGCAAAAAGAGGGTTAATAGGGATTAGAAGCTTCTGATCGACATAAATTTTCTTCAAACTAGAAAAAAATAACTTTCTTTTACAAAATATTGTGATATAATTTCAATTTGAAATATGTTTTTCTTGTATTTGTAAACTAAATTTTCCAAGGAGGGGTTGGCTTTGTTTTGTGTTGAATATGATTTACCGACTAATCGTGGGCATTATTTGGCAGAAGGCGATCATGGCGACCGATGGTCGGTGAAACCGGATCACGCATCTTTGCATAACGTTTCCTTGGAAGATGAGATCCATATGCTACGCCGCAGGATGGAACAGATATTCCTTGAAGAGAAATCATTCACATCCGATATTGTAATTGAAATTAGCAGTTTGCTAGATTTGAAGATTAATGAATACATGAAGGCTAATCCGATTAAAGGGAAATAATTTTTCGTTGTATCGAAACGTTACGCATATGCGATTCGAAGAAGACCCGGAAGGGGTCTTTTTTTTGATCTATGAACAGATTGCTTCGGACAGGCAGGGTTATTTTTTTGCGTGGAACAATTGTGATATATTGTACATAGGAGACTAAAGGGGGAACTGGAATGAAGAGATTTTGGGGGCTTACCGCAATCATTTCTATGATTTTTCTGCTTGCTGGCTGTGGCGGTAAGGACGGTTTTACGATTTTTATTATTGACAACCAAGGAAATCCATCCGTGATCTCGGAGCAGTTGCAAGCTAATTTGCAGCAGAAGTTGGGCGAGGAGCCCAAGGTGGAAGTTATCACCAGTGCGATGTATGATGTTCAAAAAATTATGGTAGAGTATGCGGCTGGTGGACATGATATTTTCATTTTGCCTGAGGCTGATATGAAGCAGTACGGAAGTAACGGCTCCAATATTCCGCTTGATGATACATTTGATCCGGAGAAGTATAAGCGCGGTGTATTTGAAGGCGGGGTCCTGGTTGAGAAGGGTGAAGGAGATGACGGTTCAGACATCAAGACAGAATCACATCTCTATGGCATTCCGCTGGAAGACATGCAAATGTTCAAAGATGTAGATTATGCTGCGCAAAATCTGTTTGCTACCATTCCGGTGTCGGCGTCTAATGTCGAAGAATCCAAGAAAGTGCTGAAGGCGCTGACAGAGTAAATGCAATCTAGTATGGCTACTGAAGGAGGGGAGCGGATTGCTAATTACGGTCACAGGCGGAATAGGCAGTGGTAAAACCCGATTTGCGCTTGGATACGCAGCCCGGATCAGCCGGGAGGGCATCTATTTATCCACTGGTGATCATGATCCCGTGATTCCTGAATTGCCATCCGCTCATTATCGTGCCATCCAGGCTGGGAACGGCCAGCACCTGACGGAGGTGCTTCACCAGATTAATCGGGAATCCAATCTCTTCCTGGCAGATCAGCGAATTGTCATTGTGGATAGTCTGACAGCATGGATGGCAGCCGGGTTCAGGGCAAGTGATGATCTGGATCAGCAGCGTTCAGAGACACAGCTGTTGCTGGACGCCCTTCTGTCTTACCAGGGAAAGTTGCTCGTGATTACCAATGAAATGCATGGCTCTTTGTATCCTTCAGAGGAAGAACGAATTTTTGCAGCAAGAATGGCGTCAGTTAACCGGGCGTTGCAGGCGCATTCGGAACAGATGTATCTGTTGATATCTGGCTTGCCTGTTGATCTCAAAGATCGAGGGCTGCGATATGAAGATTAGCATTTCATAATGTTATAAACGATGGACGAGCCTAAATAAAGCCTCCGTCACCACAAATTGTGGTGAGGAGGCTTTATTTTATGACAAAAGCTACGCGTGTAAATTTCTTTATTTCCGAGTTTTATTTCGTCTGATCCACCAGATTATACAGCCCACAACAATAATCGCCAGAAGGACATATACGACCAGGGAGTACACGTCCATAAAGTTAAGGATACTCTCCCATGACGCACCAAGCGCTGCACCAACCGAGACGAGAATGATATTCCAGGCTAGTGTTCCAATGGTTGTGAAGAGCAGGAATAAACCAAATTTCATGTTGGACATGCCGGCAGGAATCGAGATCAGGCTGCGAACAAGGGGAACCATACGACAGAATAGTACGGTCCACATTCCATATTTGTCAAACCATGCATCGACACGGTGAATATCTTCTTTTTTGATCCGCAGAATATGACCCCAACGTTCTACAATCTTCTCCAGCCGATTGACATCAATCAGCAGTCCGATCCCATAGAGAATGACAGCCCCGAGCACAGAACCAATGGTAGCAGCAATAATAACACCGGGAAGGGTCAGGCTGGTGTAGGTGGTCATGAAGCCGCCAAAAGGTAATATGATTTCGGAGGGGATGGGGGGAAATACGTTTTCGAGCGCAATAATGAGTGCAATGCCTATGTAGCCGTATTGTTCCATGAAATCGGTTATCCAGTTTTGCATAATCGTCTCCTCTACTTTTGGTTTGCAAGGATTTGGCGTATACTCGGCAGAGTACACCAACTCATATATACGTGTGAAGGATCTCACTGGTTTCTGAAAATAATAGCATTCCCGTATTCATAGCAGGTCAAGTATACTGATTAAGTTAAACTCTAGAAGGGCATGCATTTATATTTAACCCCAGCGTTCTACCATGCGAATGATATTAACAATAGGAGGGATTACAATGGGCATATATACACGAACAGGTGACGAGGGACAGACCTCAGTCATTGGTGGACGGGTCATCAAGGACGATGATCGGGTTGAAGCTTACGGTACAATTGATGAGCTGAATTGTTTTGTTGGGCAGGCCATTAGTTTTATTGATCAAGCAAATGGGGAATTTGAAGATTTGCGTGAACACTTGCTCGAAGTTCAGCAAGAATTGTTTGATTGCGGGTCCGATCTCGCCTTTGTAAAAATCAGCGAAACCAAATATAAAGTGCGGGATGAGATGGTCACCCGGCTTGAGCAATGGATTGATCAGTACGATGCGGAGAATCCGAAGGTGGAACGGTTTATTTTGCCTGGGGGTAGTCTGCTCTCTTCCACATTACATGTCTGCCGTACAGTATGTCGCCGTGCTGAGCGTCGGGCCGTAACACTCGGACAGCATACGGATATCAACCCTTCTGTACGACGTTATTTGAATCGTCTGTCTGATTATTTCTTCGTTGTTGCACGGACTGCCAATGCGAGACAACAGGTAGCTGACATTGAGTATGTGCGGAGCAAAAAAGTATTCCGCCGCAAAGACAAAGAATGAGCGGTTATTATTCACCACTTACTTACACGGTTCCCGAACATGAAGATGGCTGGTTGCTGAAGACCGTGCTTCAGCGGCGCCTACAGGTTTCGCGCAAGCTCCTGTCGAGACTCAAACTTACAGAGCAGGGAATCATGCTAAATGGCGAGCGGGTATACATCAGCGTCAAAGTTAGCGCAGGTGACGTCCTGGAAGTCCGGATGGAACAGGAAGAGTCGGATGATATTTTACCTGAGCCGATTCCCTTTACGATACTGTATGAAGACGAGCACTTACTTATCGTGAACAAGGATTCCGGTGTCATCGTACATCCAACACATGGGCATTACACAGGTACATTGGCAAACGGGGTTGTCCATTATTGGAAGTCCAAAGGCGAGCGTTTCCGCTTCAGACCGATTCATCGACTGGATCAGGAAACATCAGGTGTGCTGGCAATTGCAAAAAATCCATATGTGCACCAGCATGTGTCTGAACAGATGATTGCAGGAACGGTGGATAAACAATATATTGCCTTTGTGCATGGTAGTCCTGCTCAAGAAGAGGGGGCTATCGATGGCCCGATCGATCGTGATCCCGAAGAGCCGCATCGTCGAATCGTTACACCTGACGGGTATGCGGCAAGAACGTTATACACGACAGTCGCCCGATGGGCAGGCGGCAGCGCCAGTGCGGTGAACCTGAAGCTGGAGAGCGGCAGAACCCATCAAATAAGGGTACATATGACATCGATCGGCTGCCCGTTAATTGGAGATCGGATGTACAAGACCCTTCCCGTGCATGAGATCGATGAGCAGATCATGGCTGTTCGGGAGGAACGAGACACTTGGATTTCCCGTCAGGCATTGCACGCATGTGAGCTGTCGTTTGACCATCCTATTTTGCAGAGCCGCATGACGTTTCAGGCCCCATTGCCCGCAGATATGGCTGCGTTGGAGAAACGTTTGGACGATGAGGCGTCGCCAAGGGAAACGTTGTAAATGCGTCAAGCACTTGTGATATGCGCTTTGTGCAGTACTTCAGTTGATGATATGGCTGCATATCACCTGGATGTAAGATAACCAATGTGAGGGATGTCAAAGCCCCCGAACAACATGCCGTAGGCTAAGGTCTTTGAGCCCTTAGTCTTTAATCTCTTAAACTCTTGGGTTCTTAAGCTCTTAAGTTCTTGATTCTAAAACAATATAGCGAATGTGTATTTTTACATTTGCAATAGTCAGTAAAGTTACATTGCGATGGTATCGGTTTGGAGCGACTTTTGGATTTGCGAAGCAAACCAAGGGAAGCGAGAAATCGAAACCGGAGCACCACCGGAGCAATTTTAGGAGGACAAGTAACGATGAGTGATCTGAAAGTATATCAATATGCCAAATGTGGCACGTGCCGCAAAGCCGTAAAATGGCTGGAAGCTCAGGGGCATGAGCTGGAATTAATCCCTATTTTCGATACACCACCATCCGAAGCAGAATTAACGGGGTTGATTCAGAAGAGCGGACTTGAAGTGAAGAAGTTTTTTAATACGAGTGGGGAAGTATACAAGGAGCAGCAATTGAAGGACAAGCTCCCGGGGTTGTCCACAGAAGAGCAGATTCGTTTGCTGGCTTCCAATGGTCGCCTGATCAAACGTCCAATCGTTACGGATGGTCATAAAGTGACCGTAGGATTCAAGGAAGACACGTATGAGCAGGAATGGAACAATGCGTAAATTATAAATGAATGATTTCATTGATTGTTAAATGAACCAAGGTAAAAAAGGCTCTGAATGTTCAAATTTCAGGGCTTTTTTGGCTGGTCGATCCTTGGCGGAACTATGCTATAATGATAGAATTAGTTCGATATTTTATTTGCTATAGAAACTTAGCTAAAGATTTACACGAGAACGGAGAGGACAGAAATAACCTGAGGAAGCGGAGCTAAAAGCTTTCTAAAAGAAAGCTCCATCGGAAGCATACACTTCGCCTTTATCACCGGATTTTCCCTTTTGAAGAAGGGAATCAAAAAAATCTGGGGATAACAGCGATCAGAAGGTTGTTCTGTCATCGGAGTGGCAAGTGTAAATATTCTTTAGTTCAATTTTCTATGGAATCAGGACAGGAGAGAACAAATTCAAGTGAATCAACGTAATGAACCTACTTTGTTGCTGGTAGATGGTATGGCGGTGTTGTTCCGTGCATTCTATGCAACATCTGCAAGCGGATATATCAGACGTACAAAGGCAGGCATGCCAACCAACGCAGTATACGGATTTATCCGTTATTTCTGGGATGCGGTTCAGACCTTTGGGCCAAGTCATGTCGTATGCTGTTGGGATATGGGGGGCAAGACGTTTCGCGGTGAAGAGTATGCAGCGTATAAGGGGAACCGTCCGGAAGCTCCGGATGATCTGATTCCTCAGTTTGCTCTGATTCGTGAAGTGATGGATAGTTTGAACATTCCGAATATTGGCGCTCAAGGATATGAAGCCGATGATTGCATTGGTACACTTGCCAAATACTACACCGAGCAGACAGATATGAACGTGATGGTACTTACGGGTGACCACGATATGTTGCAACTGATCGATGACCGCACAAGCATTATTATTATGAAAAAAGGTCATGGCAATTACATGGTGTATACGCCTGAATCCCTGATGACGGAGAAACAGCTGACACCTCGTCAAGTGATCGACATGAAAGGTCTGATGGGCGATGCCAGTGACAATTATCCTGGGGTACGGGGCATTGGGGAGAAGACGGCTTTGAAACTTGTCCAGGAGTTTGGCTCCATTGAAGGTGTTTTGGACAATATGGATAAGCTTACCCCTTCAGTACGTAACAAGATTGAGAATGATCTCGAAATGCTTCATCTGTCCCGCAAACTGGCAGAGATTCACTGTGCAGTTCCGGTAGCTTGTGCACTGGATGTATGTGAATTGCGTCTTGATCCGGATATGGTGATGGACAAGTTCGAACAACTTGAGATGAAGAGCCTGGGCTCTTGGATGGGAGTGGCAATAGGGTGAGTAGTATGCAGACAAAACGGACGGGAAAAAAGTGGTGGACAGGGGCTATGGCCCTCGTCCTTGCTTTGCCTGTAATCCTCTCAGGAGCGGTGAGTGCTCCACAGACAGCGGATGCCAAAGCGGCAATTAGCACCAAAGTACAGAAAGTAAAAGCAGCAGGACGCAGTTTTACCGTGCAGACGGTTAGTATTCCCAAGGGTACACCAGTTACCGTAGGATTAGCGAAGAAGCAGGTCGGTCAGACTGCAACATTACCTTCGATTATCAAGGCTTATGGCGCACAAGCAGCTATAAACGGAGCTTTTTTTGAAGCTTATAACGGAGCTCCAGATCCATACGGCATGTTAATAGCAAATGGTAAGGTTATACATATTGGAAGATACGGTACGACGATTGGGTTTAAGGAAGATGGCTCAGCCATCATGGATTCGCTTCAAGTGAGTCTGACGGGTAAAGTAACAGATACAGAAGGGAAATCGCGCAGTTGGTATGCGACCTTTATCAACCGAACCCCTTCCGCGAATGCGAGTATTACGATGTTATACACGACTGAACGGGGATCCACAGTCGGGTTCAAGGGAGGTACGGCGGTTGTGATGGAGAAAGGGATTGTCACCAAGAAAGTACCCAATACCAATGTAGCCATTCCGAAGAATGGCTCGGTGCTGGTCTTTACGGGAAATCAGAAATCTTCGTCGGACCGCTTCACCGTTGGCTCAACCGTAGAGATGAATTATAAATACACCAATGCAGCAGGTAAGGAGATTCCTTGGCAAGATGTAGTCACCGCTGTGGGCGCAGGTCCACGTCTGGTGAAAGACGGCCAAGTTGCCGTAAATCCAGTGAGTGAGGGCTTCAAGGATACCAAAATTCTCAACGCCTCAGGCGCAAGAAGCGGTATTGCCATTATGGCCGACGGTTCGGTTATGCTGGCTACCGTTTCGGGAGCGACAATCAAGGAATGGGCTGCTGTCATGCAGAAGCTCGGTGCCAAGCAGGCAATGAATCTGGATGGTGGTGCATCCTCAGGCATGTACGCTGGCGGCAAAATGCTTACTTCCCCGGGCCGTTTGTTAAGTAATACGCTTGTTTTTGGTGGCTCTGTTCGTTAAAAGAAAGCTATTATGGGAGGTAGGATTAGGTGACACTCACACACAACCGGAAGCCAGATGAAAGCAAAACGGCTGTATTAGCTGTAAACGTGGGGCAACCTCAGGCATTGCCTGGCCAGAAGCGCGAAGTGATGAGCGGCATTGTGAAACATCCCATATCCAGCCCGGTCTTCCTGTCATTCACCGGAATGACAGGAGATGGCCAGGCGGATCTGGAGCATCATGGCGGACCTGATAAGGCGGTTTGTGTATACGATTACAGTCGTTATCCGGCGCTTGAACAACTGATGGATCGCAAGCTGGACTGGGGGGCTTGTGGAGAAAACCTGACCGTCGAAGGCTGTATGGAGGATGAAGTCCGGATTGGTGATGTGTATGAATTGGGGGAAGCCAAGGTACAGGTCAGCCAGCCAAGAAAGCCTTGCTTCAAGCTAGGTGTACGGTATGATTACAAAGAGCTGCCTGTTTATTTTCAGGATAGCGGACATACCGGATTTTATTTTCGGGTGTTGCAAGAAGGCGAGGTAACCTCTGCTGCAATATTCAGACGAATCAGCACGGACCCTACATCAATGACCATTCTGGAAGCCAATCGAATTATGCATCAGGGGAAGCATGATGCCGTTGGTATGCGTGCTTTGCTGGCCATTCCAACGCTGGCCGACAGCTGGAAGCAGACCTTGTTGAAGCGATTGGCAAAGCTCGAACCTGCTGAACTGGATTAATCCATGCCCTCGTTTAGAGAACAGATTCGAAGATCCATTTTAATTTTAAACTACTTGGGAGAGTGACTAACATGACGATTTTAGGCGCAATTGAAGCTGGAGGAACCAAATTTGTATGTGGTATCGGTACGGAAGAAGGAGAAGTTCTTGAGCGCGTAAGCTTTCCAACGACGACACCGGAAGAGACGATGGCTCAAGTAATCGCTTTTTTTGAAGGTAAAGGTATTGAAGCTTTGGGTGTAGGTTCATTTGGTCCAATTGATCCGATTGAAGGAAGCCCGACCTATGGTTACATCACAACAACACCCAAACCGCATTGGGGTCAGTATAACCTGATTGGTAAGCTCAAGGAGCACTTTGATGTACCGATGACGTTCGATACGGATGTAAACGGTGCTGCGCTTGGGGAAGCAACCTGGGGGGCTGCACAAGGCCTGGATAGCTGTCTGTATATTACTGTCGGAACGGGTATTGGTGCAGGCGCAGTTGTAGGTGGCAAAATGGTCCATGGATTGTCACATCCAGAGATGGGACACATCATTGTACGCAGACATCCTGAAGATACGTATGAAGGTTTCTGTCCGTATCATGGAGACTGTCTGGAAGGGCTTGCCGCAGGTCCTGCCATCAATAAACGTTGGGAGCAACCGGCTTACGAACTGCCATCCGATCATAAGGCCTGGGAGATTGAAGCACATTACCTGGCGCATGCTCTGATGAATTATGTATTGATCCTCACACCTCAGAAAATTGTAATGGGTGGCGGTGTGATGAAGCAGGAGCATCTGTTCCCAATGGTTCGCAGCAAACTGCAGGAATTGCTCGCTGGATACGTTCAGCATCCTGCACTTCAGTCCGAAATTGACCAGTATGTCGTTTCACCGGGACTTGGCGATAACGCAGGACTGTGTGGTTCGCTTGCGTTGGCCAAATTGGCTTTGAACAAATAAATAGCTTTACAAACAAGCAGTTGACGAATTTTTCCATTGTGGTAATATATGAGCAACAGCATAGCACGGTTAATGAGGAAGCACCTCTCTTGCATGGATTTTGCGGGAGAGGTGTTTTTTTTGTTGCTTAATTTAGCACAATACAGACTGTGTTTGAGCTGAACTATTGAAGGAGGGACAAGATATGGAAGTCATTTTCATGAACAGATTATCCAGAATGTCAGGTCAGAATGAAGAGCATGCGCAGTTGTGGATCGGTGAAGAAGAAGGAGCGTGGCATCTGGGATGGAGCCGATATGAGGAAGGAGATCGAACGGATGCCATCTGGTATACTGGCAGTTCGTGGGACGAGCTGTTACATGTTTATCGTCATCAGTTAGCCATACAGATGGGCGAAGGATATCGTCCGTTGCTGCAGGGTTTGTTTCACGAAAATGCTGATTTGAAGTCGCGCAGTTATGGCGGTCAGCGTCTTCATTGTTACAGTGAATTATATGGCAATGAGGGGCTGTATATGGACCTATGCATATGGCGCAGGAAGAGAGCAGCGTCTGACCGGAAGGCCCCCTATTTTATTGCAACAAACCGGTTGTTGCGCATGATCAGTGCATTTGTTCCACAAACCATCGATGAATTGATGCAACTGCCTGGCGTAGGTGAGAGCAAGGCTTCCGAGTACGGAGCTGAATGGTTGGAGCTTACAAATGGACTGGAACGTTCCACATCTTTTCCGCTAGAGTGGGTGTACTCGGTTCTGAAGGAACAAGAATATGAGAGCTGGCTGTACAAACAGAGAGAGCAGAAATACAAGCAGGAGCTAGACAGATTCACCACACGGAAGCAGGTACTTGAAGGTATGAAAGAAGGATATACGTTGGAGGAGATCGTGAATCGTTCCGGATTGTCCCGTCGGGAGCTAATTGAACTGTTGGAGACACTGGATTTGGAGGGGTATGACACAGATTGTCTACTTGATGCGGAGCTTGCTGTCATGCCCGAAGAGGAGCAAGAGGCGGTATGGAGTGCCTACGAGGAGCTGGGAGATACGTTCCTGAAGCCCGTGTTACATAAGGTGTATGGAGAGGAGAAGCCTGGCGGGAGCAATCTGGAGCAGGTCTACGAAAGGCTGCGCATGATTCGCATCCGGTTTCGTCGTCACACAGAGACGGAGCAGAACGCAGGCTAGATTGGAAATAGGACGGTAGTTGTCATGCAGTAAACGGACAATAAAAAAGACGAGGCGTTCCTCCAGATGTGGAGTGCTTCGTCTTTTGCTATTTCAAACCCAATCTTTTTTGCGGAAAATAAAGAACATGCTCAGGCCCAGTGTAACCATTAGGCCAATAACGACAAAATAACCATATTTCCAGTCCAGCTCAGGCATGTTCGTAAAGTTCATCCCATAGATGCCAGTGATAACGGTCAGCGGCATGAACACCGTGGTAATGGCGGTGAACACACGCATGATTTCATTCGCCCGGTTGGCGATACTGGATTGGTAAGCTTCTCGCAAGTTCCCCATCAAGTCGCGATAAGTCTCGAAGGTTTCGGATATTTTCACAGCATTCTCATAAATGTCACTGAAATACTTCTGCAGTTGATCATCAATAAGACGCAGATCTTTTTTATTGAGTGTGTTAATGACCTCTTTCTGAGGTCCCAGCACTTTCTTCAGCCATAAAATCTCACTGCGCAGCCCGATAATCTCATTCAGATGAGACTTCTTGGTATGCATCAGGATGTCTTCTTCTAGCTTCTCGATGCGCGCTTCAATTCGGTCACCGACTGTGAAATAATTATCAACAATCAAGTCAACCAACAGATATAGCAGCTTATCCGGCGTACTGATTTCCTGTTCCCAAAGGATAGGTTTCAATGTCCGCAATTCGCTGACTTTCTGTTTGGTAACACTGATAATAAAGTGTCTGCCAAGGAACAAGTTGACGGCACGTAAAAAAATCTCTTCATCATCGAAACGAATGCTATTAATAACAATAAAATAATGGCTCTCATAAATTTCAATCTTCGGACGTTGTTCTTCGTCACTCAAACAGTCTTCCACGGCCAGATCATGCATCATGAACAGCGGTTGAAGTACCGCCAAATCGTCTACGTCCGCATCAATCCAGTAAAACCCCTCCGCTGGTGGAGTCAGCGCCTGCTGAATGTCGTCCACCGGAATAAATACACCGTTGTTAACCAACCGGATTTTCATTATTCATCTACTCCTTCTGCACCCGCCAAATGGGCGGATTTCATCAATATGGGCGCAAAAAGAACAGATCAGCCGGTCGGCAGCGGAGCCTGGAAGTCAGGACTGCGTTCGCTTTATAATCAAACGGAAGTAACGTCCCGCTGCCGGCATGCTGATATCAATTCTCTATGCAGTTTGTCGGAATTCGGCTGCCAGTCAGGCCTCGGGTCGCCATCCATTGAATATGTCACCTCTCACATAAGGGTTTATAACACTTGTCTAGTATACCGCTGGTACAGGGTCCTTTCAAGCGCAAAAATGTGTCGATTTCGCGCCCTGGAGCAGTGTATGACAACGGATGAGGAACGGTTCCGATCCTGAGGAACAGACATTGAACTACACCTTGACGTGAGGGGATTAATGTCTTAAAGTAAAAGGTGAACCACACTAGTTTTTACAATTGAATAAAGCGAAATCTTATCAAGAGTAGGTGGAGGGACTGGCCCGATGAAACCCGGCAACCGGCGGTATACCGCACGGTGCTAATTCTTGCAGCGACCAAGTGTCCAAGTGACACTGTTGTAACTGAGAGATGAGAGAGGCGCATATCTATTTACATATGACCTTTCTCGGAATCCGAGGAAGGTCTTTGTTATATGCACCGACTTCTCAGCAGTGATTTTCGCTAAGGAACTTGAGCTTGTTGCCAGCAATGTGGTTGCAATTCAGCGCCTGCAGGCAAGCTCATGGCAGCCTATAACTGTACGGATGCGAATCGTATCGAATCCGCAGTGGCTGCATCTATTTATGCACAAGGAGGAGTTAGAAACACCATGCCAATCAAAATTCCAGACACACTGCCTGCCAAGGAAGTACTTGCAGGAGAGAACATCTTTGTCATGGACGAGACATCTGCTTACCAGCAGGACATTCGTCCACTACGTATCGCTATATTAAACCTGATGCCTACAAAGGAAACGACAGAAACTCAATTGCTTCGTCTGGTGGGTAACACACCCATTCAGGTAGATATCGTTCTGGTTCATCCGAAGTCTCATACGTCCAAGAACACTTCCCAGGAATATTTGGACTTGTTCTACAAAACCTTTGATGAGATCGAACACCGCCGTTTTGACGGCATGATCATTACAGGCGCCCCTGTAGAGCAAATGGACTTTGAAGACGTGAACTATTGGAAAGAAATCCAGGAGATCTTCGAATGGACCAAAACCAATGTGACTTCGACCATGCATATATGTTGGGCTTCCCAAGCGGGTTTATACCATCATTTCGGAGTTCCCAAAGTTCCTCTGGATGAAAAATGTTTTGGCGTATTCTCACATACGATCAACAGATCTAATGTGCAGTTGCTGCGCGGATTCGATGAAGTATTCAACGTCCCGCATTCCCGCCATACGGAAGTGCGACGTGAAGATATTGAAAAAAATGATAACCTTGAAATATTGGCTGAATCAGAGGAAGCGGGTATTTTCCTGGTTGCTACCAAAGACGGCAAACAGATTTTTGCAACCGGACATGCCGAGTATGACCCGCTTTCATTGAAATGGGAATATGACCGTGATGCAGCTAAAGGCATGGACATTGCGCTGCCTAGACATTATTTCCCGAATGATGATCCTTCCCGTGTTCCCCCGGCCACTTGGCGGGCACATGCAAACTTATTATTCTCTAATTGGCTCAATTACTATGTGTATCAAGAGACACCTTACGATATTGGTCCGCAAATCTAATCGACATTACAGGAGGATGCTGCAATGGAAGACAACAAGTTGAAAATCGAAAGTCGATTGGCCCAAATTGGGTCTATCAATGAACCGGTAACGGGTGCCATTAATTTTCCGATCTATCAATCCACTGCGTTTCGCCACCCCAAGCTTGGACAAAGCACGGGATTTGATTATATTCGTACGACCAATCCAACCCGTAAAGTGTTGGAAGAAGCAGCGGCAGCGTTGGAATCTGGTGATGCAGGTTTTGCCTGTAGCTCCGGTATGGCTGCCTTGCAAACGATTTTCGCTTTATTTGGGCAAGGGGATCATCTGATTGTATCGCTGGATCTGTACGGCGGAACGTATCGTTTGCTTGAGCGCATCCTGTCTCGATTTGGTGTGACGGCAAGTTACGTCGATACCAATGACCTGGCAGCTCTGGAAAGTATTCGTCAGCCGAATACAAAAGCGGTATTTATTGAGACACCAACCAATCCACTAATGATGATTACGGATGTGGAAGCGGTTTGCTCCTGGGCCAAGAGCCACAATCTGCTGACCATTGTGGATAATACACTACTGACTCCGTTCTTCCAGCGTCCTATTGAACTCGGTGCTGATATCATCATCCATAGTGCCACGAAGTATCTGGGTGGTCATAATGATGTACTTGCCGGATTAATTATTACAAAAGGGGAGGAATTGTCGGCCGAAATGGCATTCCTGCACAATTCTATTGGAGCAGTGTTGTCTCCAAGCGACTCCTATCAGCTGATGAAAGGCATGAAGACACTCGCTCTTCGCATGGAGCGACATGAGTATAATGCCTTGACGATTGCCAAGTACCTTTTGGAGCACCCAGCCGTTAATGAAGTGTATCATCCTGGTTTGTCGGATCATCCCGGATTTGAAATACAGAATAAACAATCCAGTGGAAATACAGGCATTTTCTCTTTCAAAGTAAAGGATGCCCGTTATGTTGAACCGTTGCTTCGTAATATCAAACTGATTGCTTTTGCGGAAAGCCTCGGGGGTGTAGAGTCATTGATGACTTATCCTGCGGTACAGACCCATGCGGATATTCCGATTGAAATTCGTGACGCTGTAGGTGTGGATGACCGTCTATTGCGCTTTTCTGTAGGGATCGAGCACGCCGAAGATCTGATTGCCGATCTGGGCAATGCACTCACAGCTGCACAGCAGGAGATAGAAGGGGGAACGCATCATGAGTGAGCAAAACAATAATGCCAATAATCATGAACGGAATGTTCATTCCGACCTGAAGTTCGATACTAAGCTGTTGCATTTCGGTGACGAAATCGATAAAACCACCGGGGCTTCCAGTGTGCCAATTTACCAGGCCTCCACATTCCATCATTTTGATATTTTTAATCCACCTCAACATGATTATAGTCGTTCCGGTAACCCGACTCGTCAGGCATTGGAGGATTACATTACATTATTGGAAGGTGGGGCACGCGGATTTGCCTACTCCTCAGGCATGGCTGCCATCTCCAGTGTGTTCATGATGTTCTCGGCAGGCGATCACATGATTGTGACGGAAGATGTATATGGAGGAACGTATCGACTGCTTACTTCCATTCTGAGCCGGATGCAGATTGAGACTACCTTTGTGGATATGACCAATATTGAGGAAGTAAAGGCAGCGCTCAAACCGAACACGAAGGCAGTTTATATGGAGACACCATCCAACCCGACACTTCGGATCACGGATATTGCTGCAGTCACCTCCTGGGCACAGGAACATGAGTTAATCTCCATTCTTGATAACACCTTCATGACGCCTTATTACCAACGTCCGATTGAGCTCGGGGTAGATATTGTCGTACATAGTGCGACCAAGTTTCTTGGCGGACACAGTGATGTGCTGGCAGGTTTAGCTGTTGCTCGTACGGATTCATTGGGTACACAGCTAAAACAATTGCAGAATGGACTTGGAACCGTCCTCGGGGCTCAGGAATCCTGGCTGCTGATGCGTGGTATGAAAACCTTGGGTGCGCGCATGGCACACAGTGAACAGAGCACAGCGAAGCTGGCTGCTTGGCTTAGTGGACGCAGTGATATTACGGCTGTATTTTATCCGGGGCTGCTGGATCATCCCGGCCGTGAAGCTCATGAACGTCAGTCAAGCGGATACGGCGCTGTCGTGTCGTTTGACGTAGGTTCGGGAGATCGGGCCAAGGCTATACTTAACCGTGTGAAATTGCCAATTGTTGCCGTGAGTTTGGGTGCGGTTGAAAGTATCTTGTCTTATCCTGCGATGATGTCTCATGCGGCTATGCCGGCTGAGGTTCGCCGTGATCGGGGTATAACTGACGGATTACTGCGCTTCTCGGTTGGTCTGGAAGACATCGATGACTTGATTGCAGATCTGGATCAGGCACTTCAGGATTCGTAGAGTCCGCTGTATTGAAACACGGGTGTTAGAGCCCGCTGAAAAAGAAATGAAATAGATGGCATATGTAAACATTTTTATTAATTTTTAAAGCACCTGCTCATAAGGTGCTTTTTTTCACATGTAACCTGTGTTACGATATGTGGAGTACAGAAATGCGATGTTGCCACCAAAACTTTCATCTATATGAGCAAGTTGGGACGGATCGTGATTATATTTTCTCTTCATGAGGGAGGCTTTTTTACGATGAGTACGGTAGACCGTATCTTAGATAAAGCCCTTCGGGGCGAACGTTTGGATTTGGAAGACACGATTCAGCTGTTTGAATCAAATGAAGTAGACAAAATAGGGGCAGCCGCCAATGTGATTGTAAAACGCATGCACCCCGAACCATACAGAACATTTGTTATTGGGCGTAACGTCAACTACACGAACGTGTGTGATGTGTACTGCCGTTTTTGTGCTTTCTACCGCAGACCTGGGTCTGACGAAGGGTATGTACTTCCCGATGAAGTCATTTTCCAGAAGATTCAAGAAACCGAAGACGTAAATGGTACCGAGATTCTGATGCAAGGCGGAACGAATCCGAATCTGCCGTTTAGCTATTACACCGACCTGCTCAAAGCGATCAAGGAGCGTTTCCCTAATATTACGATGCACTCCTTCTCGCCGGCAGAAATTATGAAAATGGTTGAAGTGTCCGACGGCCTTACTTTGGAAGAGGTTGTACGTGCAATTCACGAAGCAGGACTGGATTCCCTGCCTGGTGGTGGTGCCGAAATCCTGGATGACCGTACACGCCGCAAAATCAGCCGTTTGAAAGGTTCATGGCGCGATTGGATGGACGTTATGCAGACAGCTCACCGTATCGGTATGAACACAACGGCAACGATGGTTATCGGCCTTGGTGAAACGATGGAAGAGCGCGCACTGCACCTACTTCGTGTACGTGAAGCTCAGGATGAGTGCATTGCGAACAAGTATGATTCCGAAGGATTCCTGGCGTTCATTCCTTGGACTTTCCAACCGGATAATACAAACCTGAAGCTGGAGCGTCAGACGCCAGAAGAGTACCTGAAGACGGTAGCGATCAGTCGACTGGTATTGGACAACATCAAAAACATTCAATCCTCATGGGTAACGATGGGACCTGAAGTCGGCAAAAAATCACTCGAATTTGGTTGCAATGACTTTGGTAGCACCATGATTGAAGAGAACGTGGTATCTGCTGCAGGCGCAACGTACAAAGTTAACATTGGTTCCATTACGCAACTGATTCGGGAGTCCGGTTATATTCCGGCACAGCGTAATACAAGATATGACATCCTGCGGACGTTTGATGAAGATAATGCCATTCAACAAGATTTTGTAATGCAGAACTAATATATATTTTAAAATACATCATGCTGATGAGTTGGATCGATAAGATCATTCAGTCAGTTTGGATATGAAGTCCGTTGATTACTCTTTATAAGGGGAATCGGCGGATTTTTAATTTCACTTCACACCAAGCCCTTATTCACAGATCATCAAACAGTACATATTACGCATTTGGCGATATTTTATATTGAAATTCAACTGTTACAATGAAAGGACACGTGAGTAAGCTGACATGCTGGGAAGGGGCAGGCTGATGAAAAAGAGAAGACTTGGTAAGACGGGACTGGAAGTACCTGTGCTGAGCTTTGGAGCATCCTCTCTAGGTTCGGTATTTCGTGATATTGACCAAGATGAGGGTGTTCGTACGGTTCACGCTGCTGTAGATGCAGGGATGAACTATATAGATGTTTCGCCCTATTATGGATTAACGAAAGCCGAAATCGTGCTTGGAGAAGCCATCCGTAGTTTGCCACGCAGCTCGTTTACGTTGTCGACCAAGGCTGGACGTTATGGGGAGAATGCATTTGATTTTTCGCGTAAGCGGATACATGATAGTGTACAAGAGAGTCTGGACAGACTGCACACCGATTATATCGACATTATGTTCTTGCATGATATTGAGTTTGTCCCGGCCGAAATCATTATTGAAGAAGCTTTCCCAACCTTGCTCCGGCTGAAAGAGCAGGGAGTCATTCGCCATGCAGGAATTTGTGGATTACCGCTGCCGTTATTCGAAAAGGTATTGCCACAGATTGATGCCGATGCCATCATTTCCTACTGCCATTATGCATTAAATGATACTTCACTACTGTCCTTACTGCCCCTTCTGGAAAATAAAGAAGTTGGCCTTGTGAATGCTTCGCCTCTTTCTATGGGCTTATTAAGCACAAGAGGAGCTCCTGCCTGGCACCCGGCAGATGATCGCGTGAAGCAGATTTGCCTGCAAGCGGCGCGGTTCTGCGCGGAACAGGGCACTGATATTGCGAAGCTTGCTGTACAGTTTGCAACAGCCAATGAACGGATTCCAACAACACTGGTCAGCAGTGCAAGTGAACATAATATCCGCAACAATGCAGCTTGGATTGACGAACCACTAGACCATAAACTGTTAACGGAGGTGCTGCGTATTCTGGCTCCGGTTCATAATGAGAGCTGGGCCAGCGGACGTCCTGAATATAACATTGAACATAACATGAAGTCACAAGCATCATCGAAGGGGGAACAGGAATGAGAGCAGTTATATGTGAAGAAATAAATCGTTTGGCGTTGCGAGACATAGCTGAACCCGAAAGAACCGAGAATCAGGCGCTGGTTACTATCCGACGAATTGGAATCTGTGGCACAGATTTGCATGCCTACAAAGGAAATCAGCCTTTTTTTACCTATCCCCGTGTATTGGGTCATGAGCTTGCAGGGATTGTTGAAGAAATCGGGGAGAATGAAGCGGGCCTGAAGGCGGGAGATCAGGTTAGTATTATTCCATATTTGCATTGTGGTCATTGTATCGCTTGTCGATCAGGGAAAACAAATTGTTGTGTGTCCATGCAGGTGATGGGTGTACATGTGGACGGCGGCATGCGAGAGAGGATCGTTGTGCCTGTCTCCCATCTAATCCAAGCCGACGGACTTACACTGGATGAAACTGCGATGGTAGAACCGCTGAGTATTGGTGCTCACGCGGTCAGAAGAGCAGCCCTAAGGCCTGGTGAACAGGTTGTTGTCATTGGAGCTGGACCGATTGGCCTGGGTGTGATGGCTTTTGCCAAACAGGCGGGTGCTCGGGTGATTGCTATTGACCGGAATCTGGACAGGCTGGAACTTAGCCGCACGTGGGCCGGAGTGGATAATATGGTTCAGGCCAATGAACAAGCGGCACAGCAAGTTGCTGAAATCACGAATGGGGACTATGCGACGGCTGTCTTTGATGCAACAGGAAACATGCAATCGATGAATGATGCGATCCAGTATGTGGCTCATGGTGGACAATTAATCTTTGTTGGACTGGTTAAAGCCGATATTTCCTTTCATGATCCAGACTTTCATAAGCGGGAGATGAGCATTCTGGGCAGCCGAAATGCAACCCGAGAAGATTTTGAGGAGGTCATGTCGATCTTGCGGGAGAAGAAGTTGAATATGGATGGCTACATTACACACCGGGCGAGTTTTGATCAATTGCCTGTTTCGATTGACACCTGGTTACGACCGGATTCGCATGTAGTGAAAGCGATAGTGGAGTTATAAAAAGAATAACTGAAAAAACTCTCTCTGATCCTGAATGAATGGTTAACATCCATGGGAAATCAGAGAGAGTTTTGTTTGCCTAGCTTATAGGAATCTAAATTATTTTTCCGGGTTCGTCACAATACCTGCATGTGGATCAATATGACGCACAATGGATTTGAGCCAGATCATTTCGAGGAAATGAATCTCATAGTAGAGTGCTCCCGGAACGTGTTGGATCCATCCTTCAGCGACAGCAGGATGCCCTGAATCCGTTGAAGAATCCAATGTTCCAGGTTCACGGCGCAGGCGTTTACGGATGGCTTTTTCAACTTGAGCGCTTTGTGTGGTTAAAATACATATTTTGCGCTTAGCTGTGAATCCGCGGAATGCAATATACACCATTTCATATGCAATGAGATAAGCAATTACCGAGTACATCGCTTGATCCCAACCGAAGATAACACCAGCAGCGGTTAGAATCAACAAGTTGAGCAGCATGATTATTTTTTCGATAAGCATCCGTTTCCCGCTAAATACACGTTCAGGTGGACGGGAGGACGGATCACCGATTTCCAGCGTATCCAGTGTCCCACCATACCGCACGACTAGACCGATTCCTAGACCGAGACATAATCCACCAAACATGGCGGCAGCCAGCGGGTGCTCGACAAGCGGCGGCATGGGATGAAGCACAATGGCACCAATCGAAAAGACAACCAAACCCAGAACAGTTACCAGTACGAATTTCTTTTGCACGAGTCTATAGGACAGAAAAATAAATGGAACGTTGAACAAAAACAGGAACAAACCAATCCTCATTTCGGTCCAGTGGGCGAACAACGAAGAGATGCCTGTAATGCCTCCAATAATGATCTTATTGGGATGTAGAAACAATTCAAGTCCCACGGAGGCCAGAATTCCACCCGCTATTACAAACAATAAATTCAACATGCGACGGGCAGATGATAATCTGGTCTTGGCGGTTTGTGGCACTGGATTAGCCGATATCAGAGGTGCTTTCATAGGTCATCCTCCTTTGTGCGGCTTTCGTGCCATTCTCCCTGGGTTAATCACAGAAAGATCGGCGGTAGAGCCGCGATTACGATACGTTGTCTGTTCTGAACAGACAAGGGGGTTATCCTTCTTTCTGTAGAACCTTCGGTTCTTCTTTCTTCTTCCGAGGATCCTTGAACTTGAATATTTTATCCAATAAACGGAATACATGTTTGGACTCTTTGGTTAATAAAGGACCCAGAATGGCCAGAATTAGGACATAGAGCGCGGCAAACGGTTGAATCATTGGCAACAGTCCCCCGGCTTTACCCATGTTGGCCAAGATGATGGAAAATTCACCCCGTGACACAATGGTTAATCCAATATTCGCCGATGCTTTGGGCGATAGTCCTGCACTGCGTCCGGCCATCATACCTGCCAGGAAGTTACCGAACAATGTAATAACAACTGCAATCAGAGCTAACCATACGGCTTCGCCACCCAAGGACAACGGATCAATGGACAATCCAAAGCTGAAGAAGAAGATTGCTCCGAAGAAGTCACGGAACGGTAGAATCAAGTGCTCAATCCGTTTCGCGTGTTCTGTTTCAGCAAGCACCAGACCAACCAGTAATGCACCAATCGCTTCGGCAACATGAATGGTTTCAGAGAAGCCGGCTACCAGGAACAAGGCTCCGAATACAACGAGAGAGAATAGCTCATTCGATCGAATTTTTAGCAATTTGTTTAGTAGCGGTGTTGCTTTGCGTCCAAGGATAATCACGATAAGCATGAATCCGAGAGCAATAAGTGCGGACATGATGACGCCTCCGATGGAGGATGAATCACTAAGCACAAGTCCGGACAAGATCGAGATATATACAGCGAGGAATACATCTTCGAACATAATAATACCCAATATCATCTCTGTTTCAGGATTGGCCGTTCGTTTCAAATCCACGAGTACCTTGGCCACGATGGCACTGGAAGAGATGGTAGTTATACCTGCGATAATAAGTGCTTCTGCAACTGGGAAACCGGACATAAAACCGAATATTAATCCCAGCGTGAAGTTAATCCCAATATAGATGGACCCGCCGACTGCAATGGATTTACCCGATTTGATCAGACGGCCAACCGAGAATTCCAGCCCGAGATAGAAGAGCAGGAACAGAATACCAATTCGGCCCATAAACTCAATAAACGGCTGACTTTCAATGAAACGAAAGTCCAGATGCCAGATCTTCATGGCATGAGGTCCAACGGCCATCCCGATCAGAATGTAAAATGGAACGACCGAAAATCTCAGTTTTGCGGATAAGAGTCCGGCTGCTGCAATGAGCACAAGCGCCAGACCCACTTCGAATATCAGATGATCCATCGACTCACCCCCTTCCGGTCAGGAGGAGGGATTTGAATAGCTTTTGCTGATTGCGTTCTCCAACGGCTACTACCGTGGACTCTGCACTAATCACGACCTCCGGACCGGGGCTGATATGTTTTTTGTGATTCTTCTCTACAACGGCAATAACCGTTGCCCCTGAGTTTTGACGTACGTCCAGTTCACCAATAGATTTACCGATACATCCGTAGGATGGCTCGATTTTGTACCATTCAATTATCAGATCGTCAAACGTTACTTCAATATTTTCAAGCTGCTTTGGTTTATAGGTCAATCCACCAACGATGGCAGCAATCTGTCTTGCTTCATAGTCATCAAGCGTAATCATGGAGATGCTTTGGTCTGGATCATCGTACTCAAAATGGTACATTTCCCGGCGACCGTCATCGTGAATAATGACAATAATTTTATCTCCACTGCTCGTTTCAATCTGGAATTTCTTGCCGATTCCCGGCAAATCTGTTTCGCGTACATCCATGGATAGTATGCCTCCTTAAATTGAGGCTGGCCACAGAAGACAGGCTTATTTCCCGAAAATAGAATGATCTGCTGCTCTTAGGAACATTAAATGATGCGGGTAAACAGAGCCAGGGACTCCTGACACACAGCCTTGTGTTGTGAATTTTTAATGAAAATGGGGATAACAAAATAGACGTTAACAAATAGGTGTTGCCAATAAAGCTGATCGATATCTAACATTTGCTAAAAGGGTTATAAGTTATGCACAAGCACACCGTCTTTCAGACAGAGGCGTCTCCATGCAAAGCAACCTAAAATACGGTGTAACGGCTAGCTAAGAGCGTTCACGTAAATTGGTGCTATAGGGGTGGGAGATACATACATACTGGTGAATTTGATGGGTAGCAGAAATAATCTGCGTTTAAACAGACAAATCAACGGTTTAAAGGGTAGACGCGGTGTAGGAATTCGCAGCATTAGCAACAAAGCGAGCACAAGAAAGACAGGTTTGTTATGCGTGACCGCAATCAACTTCGACATGACTTGTGGGTATTTGCGAATGGCAGGTTTCTGCTGAGACTCCAATGTGTGGACAAGCACTTCCTTGTTGGAAGTCGTCTCAACGGTTACCTCGACAGCGGATTCCGACTGCATCGGAATAGGGAAGGACAACGCTTGGAATACGCACAAAATGATAATAAAAGCGTAACGGAGTATTCTTGGTTGTTGTCTCATTTTGGCTTCCCCCCTTTTCCGTGAAACATACTGTTATAAAAATAATAACACATTTTTGTCTTAACTCCAAACAGATTGATAATATACTGAGAAATCATGACACGCTTTCCATCAATCCGCTTCGTATATCCCTATCGGCCTTGCCATATACTTTGAACAGGAAGGAAAGGAGTGATTCTTATGGAACTGTTCGCCGTATGGACCGATGTATCAGGGCAGGAGGAAGCGGATCAATTTTATCGTTGTGTGAAGGAAAAAACCAAAGGTTTACATATAAGCAAAAGAGGATTTCGGCTCACCTTCAAACATAATGACGGAAGAGCGGCCTGGGTATGCAGAGGCAATGAGAATCACGCTGACTTCCAGCAATGGTTGCCCCAGATCAGTGATTTGCTTGCAACGGGACTTGCAGATTTCATTATGGATACGCGTGAACGTATTATGGTAGAAGAGATGATCTCAAAGGCCTGCTCAGTCATGGATGAACATGAGGTGGAGAAGGTAAACCGGATATGCATGCCTTTATTATTCAATGGCGACTTGGATCAGCCAGGCCTGCGAGAGCGTCGCCGTACCACTTTGGCCAATGGATTGAAGCAGGATTTGGAAGAGGTGCATTTTTTTCATCTTGAAGGCATTCTTAATTTCCGGATTCGGCCATATAAGCAGGAACTTCATGAGCTGGTAGAATATGCGCTGGATGAATTCTGGATGGATCGTCAATATGAAGAGTTTATGGGGCTGCTCAAGTATTTTGTGTTCTTTCAGGAGGCGAAAGTACCTCTTGTGCATTTGATACACAAAGGTTTGCATGAATTTCAGGTATTGGATGCTGCGCTTAATGTGCTGCCTGTACAAAAGGATGAACAGGTCGTCGTGGAGATGCCAGGACTTGAATTGGAAATGGATATCGAAGATATGATCGTGAGTACGCTGATCTCCATCTCACCTGAAAAGGTCATGCTGCATACACGCACTCCAGATCTGCCTATCATCTCTACGATCCGCCAGATCTTTGAAGACAAGGTGCAATTATGCCATCATTGCCCTGAGTGTGAAGTATTGCGCTCCGGATTGTTGACAGGTCTTGACGCAAGTGATATCGGCAATTATAATAACTGTTGATCCATGATATTTATTTGAGGTTGTTATGGAACAATAAACAAAAGCGTTGACAAAGACAAGAACCATACGCACGGTCAGTGCAGAGAGAGGGAACTAGGCTGAAATTTCCTCCGGATGCCACGTTTGGTTTACCCCTTTGAAGCTGCAGTTTTGAAAATGGATATGAACATTACCTCTATATACAGGTAGTTATCCATGAGTAAGGATATGCCGGGTCATGCCCGTTACCGTCATGCCAATGAGGGCTGTACTCCAATATGGATGAAGCAGCTGAATTAGGGTGGAACCACGAGAGTATACAACACTCGTCCCTTTGCCGGGACGGGTGTTTTTTTGCGTTCCTTTGCAAAAATCGCAGGAACAGCAATAGATAATCCATCCATGATCGTGTATGGACAGAGGTTGAATTTACAGGAGGAATGAGACAAATGGCAGTTAACATTAAACTACCCGATGGTTCGGTTCGTGAGTATGCCGACGGGAGCAGCATTGAAGATGTAGCCGCTTCGATTAGCAGCGGACTTCGCAAAAATGCCGTAGCCGGCAAACTGGATGGGATCGTGGTGGACTTGTCCACGACACTTCATGAGGGAGCATTGGTGGAGATCGTAACACTGGATTCACCAGAAGGTCTGGAAGTAATGCGTCACAGTACAGCTCACTTGCTCGCTCAAGCTGTGAAGCGTTTATACGGAAACAAAGAGGTACATCTCGGTGTTGGCCCTGTCATTGAAGATGGTTTCTATTATGATATGGATCTAGAACAGCCGCTAAATCCCGAAGATCTGCAAAAGATCGAGAAGGAAATGGAACGTATTGTTAATGAGAACTTGCCGATTGTACGTAAGGAAGTTAGCCGCGAGGAAGCGATCAAAATCTTCGAAGAAGTGGGCGATCCTTACAAGCTCGAATTGATTCGTGACTTACCAGAAGACAGTGTTATCACTATTTATGAGCAAGGTGAGTTCTTCGACTTGTGTCGTGGACCACACGTACCATCCACCAGCAAAATCAAAGTATTCAAACTGATGAATGTTGCCGGTGCTTACTGGCGCGGAGATAGCAAAAACAAAATGCTGCAACGTATTTACGGTACAGCTTTTGTGAAAAAAGCACAGCTTGATGAGCATTTGCATTTCCTGGAAGAAGCACGTAAACGGGATCACCGTAAACTGGGTAAGGAGCTCGAAATCTTCACATTCTCCCAACTGGTTGGACAAGGTCTGCCAATCTGGTTGCCTAATGGTGCCAAGCTGCGCCGGACGTTGGAACGTTATATCGTGGATTTGGAAGAGAGCCTCGGATATCAGCATGTGTACACACCAGTGCTTGGTAATGTTGAGTTATACAAAACATCCGGACACTGGGAGCACTATCAGGAAGACATGTTCCCGAAAATGGTTATGGACAATGAGGAACTCGTTCTTCGTCCAATGAACTGTCCTCACCATATGATGGTGTACAAGTCCAGCATGCACAGCTACCGTGATCTGCCGATCCGGATTGCCGAGCTTGGCATGATGCACCGTTACGAAATGTCGGGCGCATTGACAGGTCTGCACCGTGTACGTGCGATGACGCTGAACGACTCTCACATTTTTGCACGCCCGGATCAGATCAAGGAAGAATTTGCACGTGTTATTGAGCTGATTCAAACGGTTTATAAAGATTTCGGCATTCACGATTATCGTTTCCGTCTGTCCTATCGCGATCCTCAGGATACCGAGAAATATTTCCAGAATGACGAGATGTGGGAAATGTCCCAACGCATGCTGCGTGAAGTTGTGGAAGAACTCAACCTTCCATTCTATGAAGCAGAAGGCGAAGCGGCATTCTACGGTCCAAAACTGGACGTTCAGATCAAGACAGCACTGGGCAAAGAAGAGACATTGTCTACCGTTCAATTGGACTTCCTCTTGCCAGAGCGGTTTGAGCTTGAATATGTGGGAGATGATGGGCAGAAACATCGTCCGGTCGTTATCCACCGCGGTGTAATCAGTACGATGGAGCGTTTCACTGCATTCTTGCTGGAGAACTTTGCAGGGGCTCTGCCACTGTGGTTGTCTCCTGTACAGGCGAAGGTTATTCCGGTATCCGGCAACTTCGATGACTATGCACGTGAAGTGGAAGCGAAGTTGAAACGTGCAGGGATCTCTGCTGAAGCTGATCTGCGTAACGAGAAGCTCGGTTATAAAATCCGTGAGGCACAGCTTGAGAAAATGCCTTACATGTTCGTCGTTGGTGAAAATGAACGTAATGCAGAGGGTGTATCTGTGCGGAAACGTGGAGAAGGCGATCTCGGCATGAAACCTTTGGACGAAATTGTAGCCCAGCTCAAAGAAGAGATTACAACAAGACAGGTGTAATCCTGAATTGTTGGTTTTATAATAGAAAACCGTTTGAATCATATTGGAGTAAATCCAATGGTTCAGACGGTTTTTTTGTTGTTTTCAGGTTTTCTAGACATCCGGTTTAGAAGCCATAACGGGGAAAAGTATAGAATTTTTTCATTTTGGAAAACCTTTGCAGTAAGGGGGAGGTTCTATAATGAAAAAGCAATTCTTAATTCAAAAGAAAAACATAAGGTTCATCATCTCTTGCTGTGTAGTGCTCACCGGAGTAGTCTTGAACTGGAATCAGGCAGAAGCGTATACCTTTGAAGAGGAAAATGAAGTCATGTATGTGGAGAATAAGCACAGCGAAATTCCAAATGAGTTTGAGGGTGTATATCCAGAAACAACAGTTTATGAGTACAGTGATCAGGCTCAGCTCACAACGATAGTCTATATGGGTTTTTTATGGTCACCGCAGCCTATTGTCATTCCGCGACCGGAAATTCCGGAGAAGCACATCGCAGTTGACCCATCCATGCCGGTGCTCGCTCCGCGTACAGAACAGGTATTGGACACACATAAGGTGACGGCTACCGGTTACACTGCAGGGGTGGAATCTACCGGAAAAGGTCCAAAACATCCTCAATACGGAATTACGTATTCAGGTGTAAAGGTGCGCCGCGATAAAGAAACGGTCTCAACGATTGCAGCGGATCCGAAGCTGTTCCCACTGGGCTCCATTTTATATATTCCCGGTTACGGTTACGGCATCGTTGCAGACACGGGCTCGGCGATCAAGGGCAATAAAATTGATCTCTATTTCCCTACAACAAAGCAAGTGTATAAAGAATGGGGCAAAAAGGACGTTGAAGTACAGGTTATCAAACAAGGTGCCGGAAAATGCACTGAAAAAATGCTGGAAGAGTTATCCGAAGCCATCGATGTGTACAAATCCGTACCGGATGCATGGCTGGACAAGGCTGTTTAATGTTGAATTTTAATACATGAATAACGTACGCGCACTCGTCACATAATACTCTCTGGGGACGAACCCCGCGTTGCAGACATGCAATGTAAATATGAAGAGAGAGGTGATCGTCGTGGCTAAGAAATCTCAAGGTTCACAAACGCCAAACGAGAAGTACAATGCAGAGTTTGGAGAAGAGAATGCAGCAAGCAAAGTGAAACAATCGCAACAAAACAAAGTGAAGGATAACTTCCAAACACCTGATGAAAAATACAATGCTGAGTTCGGTACTGAGAACACAGGCAAAACTCAAAAGTAAATCACTGCAAAAACACCTTGGAGGATTTCTCCAAGGTGTTTTTAATTTTTACATAAATATCCTTCCGCCTCCGTCTGAAGACCGAGATCAATTCCATCTGCCGCCGCTGTTAACCAACCCTTGTCTGTTGTAAACTGGATACAGAATACAGACAAAGGAGACATGAGCGATGAAACGATCTACGCGGGACCGCTGGTGGGTTGGCATTCCTCTTATTGCGATTGGCGCAATAATATTGTTCAGGCAATTGGGCTATGACATAGATATCGGATACATGTTCAGAACATATTGGCCGTTATTTTTGATTTGGTGGGGTGTAAAAGGTATAACCGAAATTCGGCGCAACGGGAGTCATGCATTGATCGGACCCGCCATTGTACTGGCGATTGGTGGATACTTCTTGGCACGCAATCTGGGATGGATCGATTACTCCATGGGTGAGTTTATACGCTACCTGATACCGGTGATGCTTATTGGTGGGGGATTATTCGTTCTGATCGGACCTCGTCGTCGTGACCGGAAACATCATGACCAAGTACAACCGCCTCCACCACCGGAGCCGCCTTATAAGCCATTGTCCCCTGAGGACCTTGAAATGCCGTCTTCGTTTGACGAACAGTTCGAGAAAACATTTGGCAAACCGAAACAGGAACAAAAGAATGATTCGCATGGCTCATTTTATACAGATAAAGAAGACCATAAATCACACGGACATCAACACCATCATAAACATCAACATCATCAACACAAGCATAAAGGTTTCGGTTCAAATAAAAAGGCATATGGAACATTTGATGACGATGACCACTATGATGATGATCCGAATTATTATGGTGGCCATGGAAATACGATTAACAAATCGGCATTTATCGGTGATATGTATATGGGACAGGAAGTGTTCTCCCTGAAACCGATGAACATTTCGGCATTTATTGGCGATACGGTTATTGATTTGACGAAGGCGCAAATACCTTACGGTGAGACGAAGATTAACATTTCCTCTTTTATCGGGGATGTGAAGGTATTTGTTCCGGAAGATATGGATCTGGGTGTGACTGTGACGACGAACTCGTTTATTGGAGACATGTCGCTGTTAAATCAAAAACGGGGTGGATTTCTAAGCAGTGCTCAGGCTGAAACGGCGCATTATCGGGAAGCAGGAAAAAAAGTACGGATTGTCGTTAGTGTGTTTATTGGAGATGTCAAAGTGAATAAGGTGGGTTAACGCATGATTCGAACGATTCTCAAAGCAAATAAGTGGGAACTGATGATGTATTTTGCGCTGACCGGACTCATTACTTTGGGTGGGTTTTACTTGCTGTACGGGGAAGTGCTGATGGGAACAGGGCGTCAGCGTGCGTGGACCTATGTTGCTGTTGTTCTACTGGCTACCGTAATCACGGGATATATTGCCGCCTTGCGGCTTCAACGCAAGATTGATCTACTGGATCTCAACATGCTGAAAGTGTCCAAAGGCAATCTCTCCGTTCGTATGCCTGAGGCAGATGATGCCTCCTTCGGGCGGGTATATCAGGAATTCAATGTCATGATGGATTCGATTGAGAAAAAAATGAGATTGCTTCAGCGGCTCGGTGAGCAGGAAGTCATTGAGAAGGAACAGGCATCGGAACGCGCCGTGATTGAAGAGCGCAAACGGATGGCAAGAGATTTGCATGATACGGTCAGCCAGCAGCTTTTCGCCATGCATATGTCGGCTTCCTCCTTACCACGTCTGCTTGAGATGAATCCCGAGCATGGCAGCAAAGTGCTGGATCAACTTATTCAGATGTCGCATATCGCACAACGGCAGATGCGCGGGCTTATTGCTCAGCTTCGCCCGGTGGAGTTGGAGGGAAGGAATCTTGGCGAAGCGCTGGATAGCTGGTTCCCGGATTATTGTAGGCAGAATGGTTTAAAAGGAGTGAAAGAGCTGGAACTGGATGGCGGAATTTCCGATGCCATCGAGCACCAGCTGTTTCTTGTTATTCAGGAAGCGGTCGCTAATGTGGTAAAACATGCGGAAGCGGGTCTGGTCAGCCTGTCCATACGAGAGAGTGAACATCAGATCAGCATGAGCATTAGTGATGATGGTCAAGGTTTTTTGCAGCAAGCGGAACGGCCTGGTTCATACGGATTATCAACGATGCGTGAACGGGCAGAGAAACTTGGGGGTCAGGTTCAGATTATATCGAAGCCGGGAGCGGGGACGACGGTGCGGGTATTCATCCCGAAATTCCCGAAAGAACCAGAGGGGGAAACGGAATGAGCGGAAAAGTGAATGTAATGATTGTGGATGATCATGATATGGTGCGGATGGGGTTAAAAACGTATCTTATGTTGGAGCCTACATTTCATGTGATGGGGGAAGCGGGTAACGGACAGGATGCATTGAATCAGCTGCGCAAGCTGGGAGAAAACGATCTGCCTGACCTGATCCTGATGGACCTGATGATGCCGGTGATGAATGGCGCGGAAGCGACACAAGCGATCATGACCGAATTTCCGGGGATGAAAATTGTGATGCTGACCAGTTTTCTGGAGGATGACCTTGTCGTACAAGCGATTGAAGCCGGAGCGGTCAGTTATGTACTGAAGACGGTATCTGCTGAAGAGTTAATCTATGCTCTGCAAGGAGCATACCGAGGTATGCCTGTAATGACAGGCGACGTATCACAGGCATTGACCCGTGGCATCAGGCAGCGCACAGCAAGAGAGAACGAATCCGGACTGACGGAACGAGAAAAGGAAGTGCTTTTACTGATTGCAGAGGGCAAGACCAATAAGGACATCGGGGAAGAACTACATATTAGTATCAAAACCGTCAAAACTCATGTGAGCAATCTGCTGATGAAATGTGAAATGGACGATCGGACACAGCTTGCAATCTACGCTCATCGTCAGGGCTGGGTGAAGAATAAGGGTTAGAATGCAGATTTGGCGGGAAAAATGTTCTATAACAGCGTGCTTTTATCTCCTTTTTAATTGTTTTTAAGGTACGGTTAAGGTTTAAAGTACAAAATAAGGACAGTTAAAGAATATCTCTTGCGAAGAAGAGATTGGGAGGTAGAGAGGCATGGACGAACGTAATTACAGAGCGAACCGTCAAGACGAGGAAAATGAAACTAAACAAGCGGAGAATCGCAATTCATCCGGGACGGACGATTCCTCCTATTATTATTCTTATGGACCTTTTCAGTCCGTGAATCAGGAAGATACAGCAAGTTATAATGGGGAACAAAATCAACGTGAAGAAGGAAATGTAGAGATTACAAGACCTGACCCCGTGAAGCCCGTACCTACTTACTACAGTAATTACAGTAACGAATCATCTGATCAAGCCAATAAGTCATCTAGAGGGGGCGGTAATGGTTCAGGTAACGGAGGAGATCAAGGGAACGGCGGCAAGAACAATGGCAATTGGAATTATAACAACCGTCGGCCACGTTCTTCTGTAAGATCGCTCCTGTTCTCTTTCATCGCCGGGATGCTGGTCATTACAGTGCTGATGTATACAGCGGACAGAACAAACATGTTTACCCCACAGGAAGCGCTGACAAGTGCAGACAATGAAAGCTCCAGTCAGTCATCTCCTCCTACTAACTCAGGCAGCAGCAATAACGTGACAGCGTCATTACTGCCAACGGGCAAAGAGGATGTATCCTCTGTAGTAACGAGTACAAGTCCGGCTGTCGTCAAAATCGAAACACTTGCTAAGCAGTCTACACGCAGCAGCAGCCAGGGTGGTTCTACGATGAGTGATCCATTGTACCAATACTTCTTTGGTAATGGAAGCAATGGCGGAACAGATAGCTACCAAGGCCAAAATCAACAGCAACAAAGCAGCAATCAGTTGGTTCCACTCGGCATTGGATCCGGATTTATTTTTGACAAAGAAGGCTACATCCTGACGAACCAACACGTGGTTCAGGGTGCAGATGTGATTCAGGTAACGTTGGAGAACAACAGCAAACCGTATGAAGCTAAATTGCTGGGAAGCAGCTTCGACCTTGACCTTGCCGTATTGAAAATTGAGAAAAACAGCGGTGATGATGCTTTCCCTGTCGCTCCACTGGGCGATTCTAACAGTACACAAGTTGGTGAATGGCTTGTAGCTATTGGTAACCCGGAAGGTTTTGAACATACAGTTACTGCAGGTGTGTTGAGTGCGAAAGAACGTACGATCAGCATTCCTGATGAAGAAACAGGCAAAACTCGTGAGTATAGCCACTTGTTACAAACGGATGCTTCCATTAATCCTGGTAACTCCGGTGGACCGTTGCTTAACCTCAATGGCGAAGTCATTGGTATGAACGTTGCGGTTAGCGCGGATGCACAGGGCATTGGGTTTGCCATTCCTTCGAGTGTAATCTCGGATGCGGTTAAATATCTGAAAGAAAACAAAGAAGTTCCCAAAGAGCCCGTACCGTTCATTGGTGCATCTCTGATGGCCCTCACTCCTGAAGTGGCTAAACAGATGGGAACGGATATCACTGAAGGTTCAGTTGTAGCCAGCACGATTTATCAATCCCCTGCTTACCAAGCTGACCTGCGTGCTTATGACATCATCACAGGTGCCAATGGTACAGCGTACAACACAAGCCAGGATTTGATTGATTTCATCAAGAAACAGGAAATTGGCAGTGAAGTGACACTGAATGTGGTTCGGGACGGCAAAAAAATGGATGTGAAACTCAAAATCGGCAACAAAAACGATTACGATACTACACAAACGACGGATCAACAACAACAGCAACCTTAATGCCGAATCATGGGTTATAGAATAAGAGGTTTAGAAGAGCGGAAGGGTTCGAGGGCCCTTTCGCTTTTTTTGCACTATATACGTTTGTACTCCATCAAGGGTGGACTTGAAATGCAACAAGGTATTTGGAGAAGATGCAGATTGGGCTTTTGGCTGTTACAATGAGATTAAAACGTTAAGGGATAAAGGAGAAAGACCATGCGCTCAACTATTCTGATTGTTGATGATGATGAAAAAATCGTGTCCATGCTTCGGCGGGGACTTGCTTTTGAAGGATATGATGTACAGACAGCTTCCAATGGGGCGGAGGGCCTCAGTAAGCTGATGGATAAAGAGCCGGATATCGTGGTTCTTGATGTCATGATGCCGCAAATTGACGGGTTTGAAGTATGCCGCAGACTTAGAGAAGCGGGGAGCAAGGTACCCGTGCTGATGCTCACTGCCAAAGATGAAGTACAGAGCCGGGTAATTGGGCTGGATACAGGTGCAGATGATTATCTCGTGAAGCCGTTTGCACTTGAAGAATTGTTGGCTCGTGTCCGTGCCTTACTGCGTCGTAAAGCGGATATAGCGGACACGCCTGATAATCGTCTTATGTATGAGGATATTATTCTGGATAATGATTCTCGTGAGGTGTTGCGTGACGGTCAGCGTCTGGAACTGACTGCCAAGGAGTTCGAATTGCTGAATCTGTTCATGCAAAATCCGAAACGTGTGCTGTCCCGTGATCTGATTATGGATAAAATCTGGGGTTATGATTACAGTGGTGAATCCAATGTGCTCGAAGTGTATATTGCCATGCTCAGACAAAAAACCGAGGAATACGGCGGCAAACGTTTGATCCAGACGATCCGGGGAGCCGGTTATATTTTGAGAGGTGACTCCTGACATGTCCATTCGGTTAAGATTAACCGCGTGGTATTCAGGCATCTTGGCAGCCGTGCTCATTTTTTGGGGAGTTGTGATCTACGCTTTTGTTTATTTTAATACGTATCAAGAAGTGGAACAGCAACTGAAAGATAAAAGTGAACGAATTACGAATCAGATTGGTGTCAATCCGCTGTCACAGTCGCTGGACCTGGACCCTTTTACGGAAAGTCAGCTTCAGGAAGCTCAGATATACATCCAGTTGTGGGATTACCAGAGCAGATCTGGTAAAATCTCAGGCAATATGGAGAAGCTTCAGATTCAATTTCCCGTTGTGAAATCCAATGAGATCCAGAAAAAGCGTGGAATATCCAAGATCTATGTGAATGGGACCCCTTTCTTGGTGAATCAACAGCCCCTGTCTCTTCAGGGAACCAACGAAATAAGGGGGCTCCTTCAAGTCGGCGCCAATGTTAGTTCTCAGGAACGATTGCTGGAAGCTCTGCGAAATATTCTGGTTTTTGGCTGGCTTGTAGCGATGGCACTTGCGATTACTTCGGGTCTGATTCTGGCTCGCAAATCCATGCGTCCGCTCGTCAATGTGATTGATGCCGCCAATCAGATTCAGTCCGGGGATGACCTTAGTGTGCGTATTCAATACACGGGTCCCAAGGATGAGATTGGACGTCTGATTGAAACAGTCAATAATATGCTTGAACGAACAGAACTTTCATTCCGTGGGCTCGAGGAGACGAATAAAGCTCAGCGCAGATTTGTGTCTGATGCCTCGCATGAGCTGCGTACACCGCTGACCACGATCCGTGGCAATGTGGACTTCCTTAAGAAGCTGTGGGATCAGGAGAGCACGGACCGACCGAATTTGGACGAAGAAACGGTTAAACAAATGTCGCTCGAAGCGATAGAGGATATGGCGGATGAAGGCAAACGCATGAGCAGGCTGATTAGTGACATGCTGTCTTTGGCCAGAGCCGATACAGGACAGAAAATCGAACTGAATCCGATCCCGTTGCAAATTTTGGTGCAGGAAGTGGCTCGCAGATCGCAATTCCTTGATCATCAGGCAGACTGGCGTCCAGGGGATCTATCGATTCTGAATGGCATATATGTGAACGGCAGCAAGGACTATTTGCAGCAGATGCTGTTTATTTTTATCGAGAATGCTTTCAAGTACACTCCAGATGGTTCGGTTACGCTTGATGCGATACTTTATAAAGGTCAGGTAGGACTGCGCATCAGTGATACGGGGATCGGAATGGATAGGGATGAAGTTCCGTTTATCTTTGACCGGTTCTATCGGGCGGATGAATCCCGCGGTGCCACACCAGGTATAGGTCTGGGATTATCGATCGCGAAGTGGATCATTGAGGAACACCAAGGATCTGTCGAGGTTGTAACCAGACGTGGAGAAGGAACGACCTTTATCATTTGGTTGCCGGTTGTCTTTGCTCCGCCTATCGAATAAGGTTATAATAGACTGGACTGCAATTACATCGGCTATCTTTGCCGAGAAAGAAAGCGGGTGGCAACCAAGTGGAAGTACTACGAATTTCGCCGCGGGGATATTGTTACGGAGTTGTGGATGCGATGGTGCTCGCGCGCCAGGCGGCACGCAATCTGGACCTACCACGGCCTATTTATATATTGGGTATGATTGTGCATAATCAACATGTGACGGACTCTTTTGAAGATGAGGGCATTATTACACTGGACGGACCGAATCGGATTGATATTTTGAGCCAGGTAGAGACTGGAACAGTGATCTTTACGGCCCATGGTGTATCTCCGGAAGTGCGTAAGATGGCACGTGATAAAGGCCTGACTACAGTGGATGCAACTTGTCCGGATGTAACCAAAACCCATGACCTTATTCGGGAGAAGACGGCTGAAGGATACGACATTATCTATATTGGGAAAAGGAACCATCCAGAGCCTGAAGGTGCGGTTGGTGTTGCACCCAATCATGTTCATCTGATCGAGCAGGAAGAGGAGATTGACGGACTGAACGTACCTCCCGGTAAAATCCTTATTACGAATCAGACAACGATGAGCCAATGGGACATTAAACACATTATGAGCCGTCTTCTGGAGAAGTATCCAGGCGCAGAGATTCATAATGAGATATGCTTGGCTACCCAAGTCCGTCAGGAAGCTGTTGCTGAACAGGCAGGGCAGGCAGATCTGGTCATCGTTGTAGGTGATCCTCGCAGTAATAACTCCAACCGGCTTGCACAAGTATCGGAGGAAATTGCGGGTGTAACGGCATATCGTGTATCAGATGTGGCGGAGATTCAGCAGGAATGGCTGAAAGGTGTGAATAAGGTGGCGGTTACTTCAGGCGCTTCAACGCCAACACCCATCACGAAGGAAGTCATCCTGTATCTGGAGCAGTATGAACATGACAAGCCGGAAACATGGGAAATCAAGCGTACGGTGAATATGAGCAAACTGCTACCTCCTGTAAGGGAAAAGACTCGTACGACGTAAACGAACATTAATATAAGAATCTTGCAGTACAGAGCCGAAATCCGGTGACTGACTGCAGGATTCTTTTTTTTGAGGGGGATAAGAGTCGGCTTGACTGAAAAGGGTGAATATGTTATATTTACTTTAGTGGATAAAAGCTTAAAAGCGAACAAGCGTTTAAGTGAAGAAGAGTTTTGGAGATTAAATCAGACGCGCTTAAGGCGCTCTCATACAAGGAAGGATGGGATTTATAATGATCGTTATTGCAGGTAAAGCTACTCCGGAGGAACATATTCAGGATATCGTCGCTACAATTGAAAAGGAAGGGCTTCAGGTTCATATCTCGCGTGGAGAGGACCGCACCATCATTGGTTTGATTGGTAAAGTAGAGCCGAAAATGGCTGAGCATCTCCGTCAAATGAAAGGTGTGGAGAATGTCGTCAAGATTTCGAAGTCCTACAAATTAGCAAGCCGTGACTTCCATCCTCAAGATACCGTGATCTCCATCAAAGGAGTAGACATTGGCGGGAAAGAACTCGTCGTTATGGGCGGACCTTGTGCGGTTGAATCAGCCGCACAGATTGATGAGATTGCCGGACTGGTTAAGGCTGCCGGTGGACAGGTGCTACGCGGTGGTGCATTTAAGCCACGTACAGGTCCATACAGCTTCCAGGGAACGGGTGTTGAAGGTCTGATCATGATGGCAGAAGCAGGCAAGAAACATGACCTGTTAACCATTACAGAAGTCATGACGCCTGAATATGTGGATATTTGTGCCGAGTACGCAGACATTCTGCAAGTAGGTACACGTAACATGCAGAACTTCGATTTGCTGCGCAAGTTGGGTGAGTGTGGCAAACCGGTATTGCTGAAACGTGGTTTCAGTGCAACTTATGATGAGCTGTTGAATGCGGCGGAATACATTCTTGCGGGTGGCAACCCGAATGTAATGTTGTGTGAGCGTGGTATTCGTACATTCGAATCCTACACACGCAATACGCTCGACCTGTCGGCCATCCCTGTCCTGCAGTCTCTCAGTCATCTGCCAGTCATTTCGGACCCAAGTCATGGTACTGGTCGACGTGAACTGGTTGAACCGATGACGAAGGCTTCTGTTGCTGCTGGTGCTAACGGCCTAATTATCGAAATGCATACGGACCCGGATAACTCCATGACGGGTGACGGCGTGCAGTCTCTGTTCCCTGACCAATTTGCCAACCTGCTTCAGGATCTGGAGAAATTGGCACCAATCGTCGGTAAAACATTCAACACAGCCAAACAACCGGCGGAGTTCTTTCCGGCACGAGTTGGCGTATAACTGATCATCATAATATAGGTAATATATATCATCCGGGCATCTGTCCTGACTCCGTTCAATGAGAATGGGGCTAGGACAAAATGTCCGGTTTTTATGTTATTTGGAGCTTTGAACGCATTTATTAATCATAGGTGATAAGAAACATTTATGATGTAATGTTATTTCCATAATTTAGGGTAAATATACCCCTGCTTTACCGCATTAAACTAGTTAAATGTAGTATATTTACGTTGTTAAGTGAAATCAATAGGTTTATAAAATGTAAGCATAGCTTACATAGTCGCAAAAAATACCTTACATAAGTATTGACGATGTCACATTTGAGATTTTATAATGACGACAGAAAAAAATTCGAATATGGACATTTTCTTAGCGGGGTTGTTTAATGTTCGGAATATTTGGGAGGACGAATACATGTCGGTTGAAAACGTATTGAAATCAATTCAAGAGAACAACATCGAGTGGGTAGATTTTCGTTTTGTAGATTTATCCGGTCGTGCGCACCACATCTCGTTACCAGCTTCGGCAGTTGACGCAGACACTTTTGTAAATGGAGTAGCCTTTGATGGTTCTTCTATTCAAGGTTTCCGCGGAATTGAAGAGTCCGATATGGTTATGATTCCAGATCCTGAAGCGACTTATGTCGATCCGTTCACAGCACACCCTACATTGAATGTTATGTGTGATATCTTCACTCCGGATGGCGAGCGTTATGAGCGTGACCCACGCGGTATCGCAGTCAAAGCGGAAGAGTTCCTAAAAGAAAGCGGAGTAGGTACAGCAGCATTCTTCGCACCTGAATCCGAATTCTTCATCTTCGACGATGTACGTTATGAGAGCGGCACGAACAGCTCTTCCTATTTCGTAGATTCCGAAGAAGCTTCATGGAACACAAACCGCAAGGAAGACGGCGGTAACCTGGGATTCAAAGTTCGCACTAAAGGCGGATATGTTCCTGTAGCTCCAGTGGATACACAACAAGATATTCGTAGTGAAATGTGTCGCATTTTGGAAGAAGCGGGTCTCTCGATCGAGCGTCACCACCATGAAGTGGCGACAGCAGGTCAAGCCGAAATCAACTTCCGTTTTGATACGTTGAAGAAAACAGCAGATAACCTGCTTGTATACAAATACATCGTGCATAACACTGCACGTCAATATGGTAAAGTTGCAACATTCATGCCAAAACCACTGTTTGGTGACAACGGTAGCGGAATGCACGTTCACCAATCCATCTTCGATGGCGATTCCCCATTGTTCTATGACAAAGCGGGATATGCGAACCTGAGCGAAATGGCTTTGCACTACATCGGAGGAATTTTGTACCACGCACCAGCTCTGATTGCTTTGACTAACCCTAGTACGAACTCATTCAAACGTCTCGTACCTGGTTATGAAGCACCGGTTAACCTGGTTTACTCCAAAGGTAACCGTTCGGCAGCAGTACGTATTCCGGTTGCAGCTGTGACACCGAAAGGCTGTCGTATCGAGTTCCGTACACCGGACTCCACAGCTAACCCTTACCTGGCGTTCTCCGCAATGCTGATGGCGGGTCTGGATGGTATCAAACGCAAAATCAACCCTACTGAGCTTGGATATGGTCCGCTCGACAAAAACATCTATGATTTGTCTGATGCAGACAAAGAAAATATCCGCAGTGTGCCAGCTTCCCTGGAAGAAGCGCTTGACGCTCTGGCAGCGGACAACGAATTCTTGACTGAAGGCGGCGTCTTCACGAAAGAATTCATTGAAAACTACATCAACCTCAAACGTGACGAAGCGAAAGCAGTAGCAATTCGTATTCATCCACATGAGTACAGCCTCTACTTCGACTGCTAATCCGGTCGGAACAGAAACTGTTCCCAATGTAAAGCCTCCGGGACTCGCTCTCGGAGGCTTTTCCTTGAATTAAGCGATGTAGTGCATTAACTTTGCAGGGTGATAAAGGAATTTGATAACCCTGATTCGCAGCTTCGGTGCTTATTGCCCTTGAAGCAGATAGAGAATACTGATATCATAGCGATAATATTCACTTCATATGTCAGCTACGGATGGAAAGGGCGGGGGATTTTGTGACAAAGAGAGCGTATAATTTTAATGCAGGACCTGCGGCGTTGCCACTTGAGGTTCTGGAGCGTGCTCAGGCGGAATTTGTTGATTTTCGGAATACAGGGATGTCGATTATGGAGATGTCTCACCGTGGAGCGGTGTATGAATCTGTACATAATGAAGCTCAGGAGCGCTTGTTGTCTCTGCTAGGCAACCCCAAAGGATACAAGGTCCTCTTCCTGCAGGGCGGAGCCAGCACTCAGTTCGCCATGCTGCCGATGAACCTGCTCGGGGAAGGACAGACAGCCAGTTACGTCATGACAGGCAGCTGGGCCAAGAAGGCACTGTCTGAGGCGAAACTGATTGGGGAGACGCAGGTCGCTGCATCTTCCGAAGCGGATAAATATATGAAATTGCCGGATGTGTCGAATCTTAGCTTCCCGGATCGCACAGCTTATGTTCATTTGACGTCTAACGAAACGATTGAGGGAACACAATTCAAGTCATTCCCGGATACTGGTTCAGTTCCACTTATTGCGGACATGTCGAGTGACATCTTCTGCAAACCGTTTGACCTTAATCAATTCGGCATGATCTATGCAGGTGCACAGAAGAACCTGGGCCCATCAGGGATTACGGTTGTTATTGCTCGCGAAAAACTGGTTAGTGAATCTCCTAAAACAATTCCGACTATGCTTCGTTATAGTACACATGTGGACAACAATTCTCTCTATAATACACCACCGTCCTTCTCCGTATACATGGTGAATGAGGTTCTGAAATGGATCGAGGAACAAGGTGGATTGGCTGGAATTGAACAGAAGAACGTGAAGAAAGCAGATTTGCTCTATAATGCCATCGATTCCTCCGGAGACTTCTACCGTGGTTGTGTAGATCCGGCAGATCGTTCCCTGATGAATGTGACCTTCCGCCTGGCTAACGAGGAATTGGAGAAACAGTTTATCAAGGCTTCGGAGCAAGAAGGTTTTGTTGGTCTGAAAGGGCATCGGAGTGTGGGTGGCCTGCGTGCTTCCATTTACAATGCTGCTCCATATGAAAGTGTTAAAGCACTTACGGACTTCATGAGCCACTTCCAGAAGACAAATGGATAAATAACCTGGCAGCGAGTTGTGAATTCAAGCATTCACACTTGTGCTTTACCAGAGCCTTCCACATTGACGTGTGGAGGGCTTTTCTTTAAGATTAGAGAATTGTCGTTTACATGAAATGAAAAGGAGATTGAACACATATGGCTTTACATATCGTTCTGGTTGAACCGGAGATTCCGGCAAATACGGGTAATATTTCTCGTACATGTGCGGCTACCGGCACACATTTACATCTCGTGCGTCCACTCGGATTCCGTACGGATGATGCTACACTGAAACGCGCGGGTCTGGATTACTGGCATGCCGTTCATATTGAATACCATGATTCGTTTGCCGAGGTTCAGGAACAGTATCCGGAAGGGCGTTTCTTCTACGCAACCACGAAGGCAAAGAACCGTTATAGCGATTTTAAGTTTCAGGATGGAGATTTTCTAGTGTTCGGTAAGGAGACCAAAGGCCTTCCTCCAGAGTTAATTGCTGCTAATCCAGATACTTGTATGAAGATGCCAATGACAGGGGATGTCAGATCATTGAACTTGTCAAACTCAGCAGCAATCATTGTGTATGAGGCATTGCGTCAACTTAATTTCCCGGGTCTGGATTAATCCGATTCGCGTATAAGTGACGGTTAGAATTCGCTAAAAAAACATTTTTCAAAAAAAAGGACAAAAAATGTTTATTTCCAGCAGGATTCGACAAAATCTTGGCGAATTAATAAACATAGTACAAATGTACCTAGAAATTTAGAGTAAGATAGGAGAGGTGTGCCGTAGCTATGAAGCCAGCTGGAGTCGTTCGCAAAGTTGACCAATTGGGTAGGATCGTATTGCCTAAATCTTTGCGTAAAAGGTATCAAATGAATGAGGGAGATCCTGTAGAGATCTTAGTACAAGGGGACCATATCATTCTGGAGAGATACCGTCCAAAATGTATTTTTTGTGGATCGATGGAAGAAGTCAATGAGTTCAAAGAGCGTTACATATGCGCACAATGTTTAGATGAAATGACCCAGCTTCCACAGCACGGGTAAAATAAAAAGTATCATGACCTCTGAAGGTCATGATACTTTTTTTGTGTGAAAAAAACCATTTCCACTTCTATTTTACCGGGATTAAACGAAGGAGATCAGCTATTAGTGTCGTATTCCATCACCCAATATTTTTTCCCGGGTGTACCTTCTTCAATGACTTTTTTCCAACCTTGGCGCTCATAAAAGCCCATAGCGTTATGATTCTCCGATACACACTTCAATCGAATCGGTTGTTCCATGTTTGCAATGGATGCCTCAAGTAAACGCGCTCCTACACCTATGCCAATAAAACCGGGATGGACAAAAAGGTGGTGGATAAAGTTGTCGGGAAGGTATAGCGAAGCGAAGCCGAGAAGTTGTCCTTCTTCATTTTCAGCCACGATAATATATTCTTCTACGGTGTCAGTATCAAAATCCTGCAGGGACAGTTCTTCCGGATTAGCCCAGTGAAATCGGGCACGTCGCGACTCGAGATAAATGTTTCTCAACTCCGCATAATCTGCCTGAGTGGCTGCTCGTATATTCAAATGTTCCCCTCCAGAATAGGCAATATATCCGACCAAACATTATCAAGAATGGCTTGCATATTTTGTTCATCACTATTGATGGCAACGACGGACTCCAGTGTAGGTAGGACAACGCATAGTTGACCATTGGCGCCATCAGCACGGTAAGCGTTATGGGAACATCTCCAGAATTGATATCCATAACCTTGTCCCCAGTCTCCGTCTCCTGGTGTAGGGATCTGTTGTGTTGTCGCTAATCGGATCCATTCCGTAGGAATGAGCTGCTTGCCATTCCAGTGGCCCTCCTGAAGCAACAGTTGACCGAATCTACCTAATTCCTCGTTGGTGAGCTGCAGGCCCGCACAGCCCAATGTAATGCCCAAGGGAGAAGTCTCCCACTCTACATTCGTAATACCCAGTGGCTCGAATAGCCGGGGAATCAGATAGTCCTTAACGGTTTGATCGGTGGCAGCCTGAAACATGGCGGAGATCATAAACGTATCTGCACTGCTGTATGTAAACGTTTCACCAGGAACTCTGTTCAAAGGAAGGGACATGTAATATTTCGCCCAATCTTTCTCAGGAAGGGTGGCTCGCTCTTCTGCCCATAACACGGGTACGTCATGCCCCGAGGACATCCGTAGCAAATCATACAGGGTGAGATCTGCAGGAGGGAAGGCTGTTAAATGAGAAGCAGGTGTTGGTGATGTGAAATAGTCACCGAGTCTGGATTCAAGTGTAAGTGTGCCTTCATCCAAAGCCAATCCAATCGCCATACAGGTAAACGATTTGCTGACGGAATGCTGTAAACGGCGCATATCACTGGTGCGATCCCACGCTCCGATTGTAACCCCTTTCTGCAATACCCGAACAGAATGAACGTTTAACTGCTGCTCATCTATATGATGAACAAAAGAATTAATAATACTCGACATCTTAACATCCTTTCAAAAAAAGAAGAATTTTTGCTGTTGGTGAAACGTTTCCGCAATCTGGATCAAAAATTAGAACTTATGTTAGTACAAACTTGGTTCAATGTCAATGAAGATGTGTAAACGATTACTTATAGGATATTGTTTTACATTAGAAGTGCCTTTTGACGCAAATTTTATCACGAAAAATCAGTTTTTTGAGAAAAAAGCGCGAAATTTGTAAAAAGGTTATTGACAGGGTTTGCACTTCGGGATTATGATTTATTCGAAACGATTCGAAGAAATCGCTTCCACGTAAAAAGTGTTGTAATCAAGTCCAAGTAAATCAACGTTGGCTATGTTTTGAAACGATTCGAGAAAATCGTTTCGATAACCAAGCGAAATACGGGGGAATCACTGGAAGTTGCAACAAAAAGGCAGAGAAATAGAAGTTTACAGACAGCAGCCGACGATGAAAGGGGTTACATATGGCGCATATAACGATCGAAACCGGATCGCCTACGTTATGCATGAATACAAGCATACATGTAGTGTCCAGTGACTCCGGAGACACTTCAGGCGGTACGCTATATTTGCTGCATGGTGCAGGTGATAATGCAAGTACATGGCAACGTTTGACTACAATTGAAATGTACGCAGAGCAATATGGCTGTACCATCATTATGCCAGAAGCGAACCGAAGCTATTACACCGATATGGAATACGGCCTGAATTACTTCCATTACATCACTCAGGAGCTGCCTGAATTCTGCAAGCGTCAGCTCAATCTCAATACAGACCCGGCCAAGACTTACGTCGCCGGTCTATCCATGGGTGGGTATGGTGCATTGAAATGTGCACTGACATATCCCGAGAGGTATCGTAAGGCGGTGTCCTTATCAGGTGTAACTGATATTCAGACCCGGCTTCATGATCCGGAGATGCCATCAGGCATGATCAAGGAAATGAAAGCGGTTTTTGGAGAACGGTTACAGGTAAAACCCGATCAGGACCTATACGCACTGTCTGCAAAGCTGTTGAAGCAAGGTGGAAATTTACCGGATATTCTGAGTTGTTGTGGTGACATCGATCCCTTTGTGGATATGAATCGCAAATTCGCGGAATACATGCAGGAGACGGACTTTAAGTTTCGGTATGTGGAGACACCGGGCACCCATGAATGGAGATTCTGGGAGCAACACCTGAGAACAATGTTTGATTTTCTGTATAACGACAAGACCAAAGTAGAGTGAGGAGATGCAATTTGAAACCTGCAGCCGAAGGACCTAGCAAAAAGCTGAAGGAAAACTTGAAAGGCAATTCGCTCTGGAGTGAAATCTGGAAGCACAGAATGACGTACACCCTGCTTATTCCAGGGCTCGTCTGGCTGATCCTGTTTGCCTACATGCCAATGGGTGGCCTGTCTCTTGCGTTTAAAGACTATAAGGCGAACCTGGGGATTTGGGGAAGCCCGTGGAGCGGATTTGAGAATTTCAAATACGTTTTCCGGGATCCAACCTTTATTGACGCGGTATGGCGTACGCTGTACATCAACATTCTAAAACTGATTATTCAGTTCCCGTTCCCGATTATTCTTGCCCTGTTGCTGAATGAATTGCGGATGCGCAGAGGGAAAAAGTGGTTCCAGACGGTTCTTACGTTCCCTCACTTCCTTTCATGGATCATCGTATCCGGGGTAGTCATCAACGTCCTGGCTTATGACGGACTGGTAAACAGCGCACTTGGTTTGCTTGGATTGCCAACTATTAACTTCCTTGGTTCCGAGTCCAACTTTGTACCGATGCTGCTGTTGACGGATATTTGGAAATCAAGTGGATGGGGTGCGATTATCTTCCTGGCTGCCATTTCCGGTATTGATCAGGATCAGTATGAATCGGCGCAGATTGACGGCGCTTCCCGTATGCAGCAGATGTTCAAGATTACATTGCCAAACATTCTTCCAACAATCACCGTCATGTTCATTCTGTCGGTTGGTGGATTGATGTCTTCCGGTTTCGACCAGATCTTCAACTTGGCAAATGCCGCAACTAAAAATGTATCGGAAGTATTGGATGTATATATCTATCGGATTACGTTCCAGTCCTCAACGGACTTCTCATTCTCGACAGCGGTCAGCTTGTTCCGTTCCCTCGTGAATATGGTCTTGCTGCTTCTCGCAGACAGATTTGCCAAGTGGCTTGGCGGAGACGGTTTGTTCCGATAAGAGAGGAGGAAAAATGAAATGAGTAAGAAGTCTAACAAAAAACCGAGAATTGGTACAGAAAAAATGACATTTCTCGATTACATTATTTTCGCCATTTTACTTGTGCTTGCCCTGATGATTCTGATTCCGTTCTGGAATGTCATCATGATCTCGTTCGCAACACAAAAAGAATATGCTGACAATCCATTTTTGATGTTCCCTAAAGAATGGACATTGGATTCCTATAAGGCGTTGTTCGCTGACGGAACGATTCTGTCGGGGTACAAAAATACAATTATTTTGCTAGTCATCGGTTTGCCACTCAGCTTGTTCCTGACAACAAGCATGGCATATGGCCTTAGTCGCAACAAATTTCCGTTCAAGAAATTTCTCTTTTTCCTAGTACTGTTCACCATGATCTTTAATGGTGGTATTGTACCGCTGTACCTGATCATGAAATCACTTCACCTTACAGGTACGCTGTGGTCCGTTATCCTGGCGGGAAGCTTCAGTGCTTTCAACATGATTCTGATGATGAACTACTTCTATACCTTGCCTGAATCGCTGATGGAATCGGCGAGATTGGATGGAGCAGGAGAGTGGAGAATCCTGTTCTCAGTTGTTCTTCCGCTGGCTACACCAATTATGGCTACAATCACGTTGTTCTACGGTGTGGCTTACTGGAACAGTTGGTACGATGCGATGATATTCCTTCGAAAAGCGGATCAGTTACCGCTCCAGAATGTACTCAGAAACATTATCGTCACATCCCAGACGAACGCATCCAATGCATCCAGTGTGGATGCTGCCCAAGCAAGCAATTTCTCAATGGGTATGAAGATGGCGGCAGTATTTGTCACCATGGTACCAATTATGTGTTTCTTCCCAATGCTGCAAAAACACTTTGCCAAAGGGGTATTAACAGGGGCTATCAAGACCTGATTATACGTATAGGATTTTGCATTAAAATTCTACTAAAAAACATGGGGGTAAAACATGAAAACGAACAAAAAGTTGTCAGTAAGAGCTCTCTTTGCCATCACGCTTAGTGTAGTTATGCTGATGGTGACCGCTTGTTCCAGCCAAGGAGCTTCAGGTGGTAACGAAAAAGATGCAGAGGGAAATTACAAAGACAACCTGACCATCTCTGTAGCTAACCTGACAGAAATCAAAAACGGGAACTTGGATAATGACTTCCACAAATTCTGGACAGACAAGTTCAATGTAACATGGGATTACAACTATATCGATTGGGATTCATGGGGCGAAAAGCTTCGACTTTGGATCAACTCTGGCGATTTGCCGGATGTAGCAGTATGGAACTACGTGCATGGTGATGCCATGAACAGTATTGATCAAGGCCTGTTCTACAAATTCCCGGATGACTGGAAAGAACGCTGGCCTAACGTGGCAGCAGCCTACAAGTTGACTGGTCTTGGAGACAAGCTGGAAGAACTGACGGGTGGAACATACGTCCTGCCAAGACCAATCTATTTCGAGAACAAACCTGCTGACCCATTGACGAACCAAATTGGTGTCATTGCGCTTCGTAAAGACTGGGCTGAAGCGGTTGGTTTCGAACTAAAAGATGCATATACAACAACTGAATTGAATGAATACGCTGAGCTTGTGAAAGAAAAAGATCCAGGCAAAGTGGGCAACAAACTTGTACCTCTGTCCTACAATGCGGCAGATGCCATGACGAATATCATTATGCCGAACAGTGTGCATGCCATGACTGACTCTCCGTTCTATAAAGGAGAAGATGGCCAGTTCCACTGGGGTCCAGCAGATCCTGAAACTCTGACAGGACTTAAATTGATGCAAAAAGCCTACAAAGATGGCTTGCTCAATCCTGAGTTCTACACATGGAAAAACAATGAAGGTCAAAACAACTTCAAAGTAACAGGTACAGCTGCAGTAACAAGTCTGGGCGGACTGGCTTCGTACAGACAAGGTCTGGATTCCGATATGAGAAAGAATCTGGGTGTAGATAGTGATGAACTGGTACACACAGCAATCGTATTGGGCGAAGACGGGAAATACCGTAACATGGAGCAAGCCAACTTCTGGTCAGCATTGATCTTCAATCCGGACATTAGTGACGAGAAATTCGAACGGATCATGGATCTAATCGACTACTCGACTACCAAAGAAGGACAACTGCTCATCAACATGGGCTTCGAAGGAACAGATTGGAAATATGATGAAAACAACGAACTGGTTAGCTTGCTGCCAGAAGGAACTGTTCTGGAAGACAAATACCCAGCACGTTTCGAAGGCCTGTATCTTCTGGGTGACGACTTTAGTGTTGTAAACCCTGCAATTAAAAAGGATTACCGTGATAGAGCTGTGAAGCTGTTCGAGGAAAAAGCAAAACTCGGTACAGAAGGCCAATCACTCGCAACATACGACTGGGATGTCAACCTGTACGATTCCAAAGCTAAAAGTCAGGCATCATTCGACTACCAGAATGAATATGCCAACTTGATCCTCAAAAATGGAGATCTTGAAGCGAACTGGAAAGAATGGGTAAACAGTAAAATGTCCCTGGTTCAACCTTATCTGGATGAACTGAACAAAGAATTCAAGTAATCATTCAGTAATTAGCAAGATGGGATATGACAGGTGTGTTCTGTCTGTCCCGTCCAATCGAACCCGGTGCGCGGTCTCTCCCCGAACGCAGCCGGGTTCTTTATTTCAACAACATGTTGTGGAGGATAATGTCTATGAATAACGAACAGTTGCTAGACCTTGTAAAGCAAATGACTCTGGAAGAAAAAACGGCCCAGCTGCTTCAGCTGACCGCTAACTTTTATGAAGGAACCAATGTTGAAGGTCAGATCACAGGTCCAATGGAAGAAATGGGAATCACGGAGCAGTCCGTGGATGCCAGTGGCTCCATTCTGGGATTGTCCGGTGCACAGGCCATTATTGATGTACAGCAAGCTTACCTGAAAAAAAGCCGTCTCGGCATTCCGCTCTTGTTCATGGCGGACGTCGTGCATGGTTTTAAAACCATTTTCCCCATCCCGCTAGCCATTGGCTGTTCATGGGACACCGAACTGGCTGAGAAAAGTGCTGAGATCTCAGCACGTGAATCCGCCGTATCAGGCCTCCATGTCACTTTTGCACCGATGGTCGATCTCGTTCGTGATCCGCGCTGGGGTCGAGTAATGGAGACAACAGGCGAAGATCCTTATTTGAACAGTCTGTTCTCTGCGGCATTTGTACGTGGATATCAGGGCGACAGTTTGAAGAATGAGCCGGATCGTCTGGCTGCTTGTGTAAAACACTTTGCAGCATATGGGGCAGCAGAAGGTGGACGTGATTACAACACGGTTGACATGTCTGAGCGCAACTTGCGCGAGTACTATTTACCGGCTTATAAGGCAGCACTGGATGCAGGCGTCGAAATGGTTATGGCTTCGTTCAATACCGTAGAAGGTATTCCAGCGAGCGGAAATGAGAAGCTGATGCGTGACATTTTGCGTGACGAGTGGGGCTTTGATGGTGTATTGATCTCGGATTGGGCTTCCATTCGTGAGATGATTGCTCATGGCGCAGCTGAAGATGACCGTGAAGCCGCATACCGCGCCATTCGTGCAGGAGTGGACATCGAGATGATGACACCTTGTTATGTCCATCATCTGCCAGAGTTAATCAAGAACGGGGAAGTGGAAGAAAAGCTCATTGATGAAGCGGTGCTGCGTATTCTGCAACTGAAAGAAAAGCTGGGATTGTTCGATAATCCACTGCGTGCAGCTGATCCGGAGCGTGAGCGCGAGATTGTGTTCTCGAAAGAACATCGTCAGGTATCGTACGAGCTTGCAACCAAATCGGCAGTATTGCTGAAAAATGATAATGACGTTCTTCCGCTGAAGCCAGAAGCCAATGTAGCGTTAATTGGACCTTTTGCCCAGAGTGAAGACATTCTCGGATGGTGGTCCTGTGAAGGTGTCAAAGAGGATGCTGTTAAACTCGGAACTGCTTTACAGGAACGTCTTACTGCCGGGAAAGTTCATATGGCTCAAGGCAGCAACGTTCACACGATTACCGCTGAACAGATTGCTGAAGCGCTTGAAGTAGCAAGCAAAGCCGATCTGATCGTGCTTGCACTTGGTGAAGATTCCGAAATGAGTGGTGAAGGTGGATCGCGTACGGATATTCGTTTGCCAGCAGCTCAACTGGAATTGGTTAAACAGCTCAAAGCAGCGGGTAAACCAATCGCCAGCGTAATTTTCAACGGTCGCCCTCTGGACTTACATGGTGTATTCGAAGAATCCGATGCTGTGCTTGAAGCGTGGTTCCCGGGCAGTGAAGGTGGAGCGGCCATTGCAGATGTATTGACAGGTGTGGTGAATCCATCTGCGCGTCTGACGATGTCCTTCCCGCAATCTGTAGGCCAGATACCGGTATATTACAATCATTTTAATACAGGACGTCCACTCAATCCGCAAAAGACGGAAGAACGTTATGTTTCCAAATATATTGATAGTCCGAATGATCCACTGCTTCCATTTGGCTACGGCTTGTCATACACCTCGTTTGAGTATGGTGATCTGGAAGTTTCAAGCAATGAAATGACTGCTGATCAACCTCTGACAATCCAAGTGCGTGTAACCAATGCTGGCGAACGTGCTGGCGCGGAGACGGTTCAGTTGTACGTACGTGATGTAACCGGTGAAGTTGTGCGTCCAATGCGTGAGCTGAAAGGGTATGTTAAGCTGTCACTCGCATCGGGTGAAAGTGGTACGGCTACATTTACATTAAACGAAGAACAGCTTCGTTATCATCATTCCGATTTGAGTCATCGCAGTGATAAGGGAACATTCCACATTTTCGTAGGACCAAATAGCCGCGATACATTGGAGAGTAAGTTCAAGCTGGTGTAATGGGATACACCTCATATCGATAAATGAAGGAGGATATGAATAGATATATGAAGACCATGAATAAATCTCAAATCAACGTACAATCCGGCGATCTGTGCTTTACGTTCTGGGAAAGCGGTGATTTGTTCAAGGCCGTAAGTGGAACAACGATGATTAATCAGTGGATGGCTAGTCCGGTGGACGGCTCCATGAACAATCTATACTTGCGGTTTCACAGTGATTCCGGTATCCGTTTTGTGCCAATGCTTGGCATTCACTCCGACAGTCAGGTGAGCACCGACGGCAGTCGTATGGTATGGACAGGTACCGCAGAGGGCGTAGGTTATCAGGTTGTATTTGCTCCAACAACACAAGGTGTATGGTTCTGGGATGTAACCGTAAACGGTAATGGAGAAGAGGTCGACGTGGTCTACGGCCAGGATGTCGGCAATGCGGATCCAGGTGCGGTACGCAGCAATGAGGCTTACTTGTCGCAATACATTGACCATGCTGTATTTGAGGATGCAAAGCTGGGATATATCGTAGCTTCACGGCAGAATCAACCGCAGGGTGGGACTTTTCCTTATCTTCAACAGGGTTCATTAACCTGTGCAGCAGGTTACTCCACAGATGGATTTCAGTTCTTTGGCTTGAGTTACAAGGAAACGAATGTCCCTGAAAGTCTGAGCAAGCCAACACTTGCGAATGAAGTGTACCAGTATGAATTTGCATACACAGCCCTGCAGTCTGAAAAAGTGGTGTTGAGTGGCGAAGCTCGCTTTGTGTTCTATGGACTCTTTCGGGCCAATCACGCTGAAGCAGTGAAGGAACTCGAATACCAGGATGTTGTCCAACAGGCTTGGGACGAGTATGAAGCGAAGCGTCAAGAGAATACAAGCATGGTACAGGCAGTATCCAACGTATTCCCAAAAGTATCTCTCCATCCGGTAATGGGTGAACCCATACCTACTTTATCGATGACAGAAGAAGAAGTGAACTCCCTCTTCCCGGGTTCGAAGAGACATCAGGAAGAGCGCGCGGATGGTGAATTGCTGGCGTTCTTTACAGATACGTATGAGCATATTGTGCTGAAGGAAAAGGAAATGCGCGTGGAACGTCCGCATGGACACATTCTGATGAGTGGCAACAATGTGAAGCTGGGTCAGAACGTAATCACTACGTCTTCCTATATGTATGGTATTTTCAATTCCCATGTGGTTGTGGGGAATACGAACTTCAATAAAATGATGAGCAATGCACGTAGTGCACTCAACATACCCAAATCATCCGGTCAGCGGATCTACGTCGAGGTTGAGGGAATCTTCCGCCTACTCACGATGCCTTCCCTGTTTGAAATGGGCTTCAACTATGTTCGCTGGTATTACAAGACAGCTGAGGATACGCTGATCATCACGAATTATACAACTTTGGATACTCCTGAAGTACATCTTCATGTGAAGTCGGAAAAAGGAATAGCTTATCGATACCTGATCACCAATCAGATTACGATGAATGTGAATGAATATGAACTGCCTGTTCATGTTGCCGAGCAGAATGGTGAACTGAGCTTCAAGGCAGATCACAGCTCCCTCAGTGCCGAAGTTTATCCGAATCTGGAGTACCGCATGCGTGTAAGCGGAGCAGGAGTGAAGGTTGGCGATGAGACTGAGCTGGCTAGTGGAGTAAACGCAGGCGACGACTCACTGACGACTTTACGGCTGGACAGCAGCGCTGAATGGACATTGACCATTCAAGGGCTGTTGGAAGGAGGACAGACTGCATCATCGACACGCAGCTTCGAAGAGGAAGTGGCAGCTTATCGTACTTTCTATGCAGAAGTGATGAATGGATTCCATTTGTCCCAGCCTCAGAAGCAAGGAGCAGACGAGCTGTTCAAAGTGAATGCTCTTGCATGGTGGTACACCCACAATATGCTGGTGCATTACTCTGTTCCTCACGGACTGGAGCAATATGGCGGTGCAGCTTGGGGAACACGGGATGTCTGCCAGGGTCCGGTCGAATACTTTATGGCTACACAAAAGTATGAGCAGGTCCGCGACATTCTGAAGACGGTATACTCGCATCAGTATGAGGATGACGGCAACTGGCCGCAATGGTTCATGTTCGATCGTTATTTCAAGGTTCAGCAGGAAGAAAGCCATGGTGACATTATTGTTTGGCCTCTTAAAGTGCTAAGTGATTATCTGATTGCTACCAAGGATTATTCGATTCTGAATGAGGAAGTACCTTATACCGTAAAACATGGTTTTGACTTTACTGATCAGACAGCCAGCGTGCTGGAGCATGCCCAGAAAGAACTGGAGTATATCCGCAGCCATTTCCTGCATGATACATTCCTCTCCTCATATGGTGACGGGGACTGGGACGATACATTACAGCCTGCCAATGCTCAATTGAAGCAATATATGGTCAGCAGCTGGACAGTAGCGCTCACCTATCAAACGTTGAAGCAGCTATCCAGAGCGCTCGCGCCTGTGAAACCGGAGCTTTCTTCCGAATTAAGCGATATGGCAGCGGGTGTGAAAAAGGACTTCAGCAAGTACATGCTGGATACCGATGTGATTCCAGGCTTTGTATATATGGAAGATCCGGCACAAGCGAAGCGCATGCTGCATCCGGATGACAGCGAGACAGGTATTCAGTACCGTTTGCTGCCCATGACACGCAGCATGATTGCCGAGTTGCTGGAGCCTGAGCAAGCCCAATCCCATTATGAACTGATCAAGGACAAGCTGTACTGCCCTGATGGCGTTAGATTGATGAATCGTCCAGCACAGTATGATGGCGGCGTCAGCACTCATTTCAAACGTGCAGAGCAGGCATCCAACTTCGGACGTGAAGTGGGCTTGCAATATGTTCATGCTCACATCCGCTATATTGAAGCCATGGCGAAGCTGGGCAACCCGGATGAGGTCTGGAATGGCCTAGGCATTATCAATCCAGTGGGTATTCAGGAAGCTGTTCCTAACGCAGATCTACGCCAGAGTAATGCCTACTTCAGCAGCTCTGACGGGAAATTCAACAACCGTTATGCAGCGCAGGAGCAGTTCGATAAGCTTCGCACCGGCGATGTGCAGGTGAAGGGTGGCTGGAGAATCTACTCCAGTGGACCGGGAATCTACATGAATCAGCTCATTTCGAACGCCCTGGGTATTCGTCAGGAGGAAGAAGATCTGGTTCTGGACCCTGTGTTACCTGTCAGCTTGGATGGCTTGCATTTTGATTTCCAATTTGCCGGCAAAAAAGTAACCTTCGTCTATCATTTCAGCGGAGAGGCCGTACAACGTATTGTTCTGAATGGCAAGGAACTGGATGCGACTAGGCTGCAACAACCTTATCGTCTTGGTGGACTGCGTATTTCACGCAAGGAGCTTGAACAGAGCCTGAGCGAGAATAACGTGATTGAGATTTACAGTTAATCGTGTAAACGTTAGTCCATTTTATCAAGAATAAATATTTTAGATGTCAGGTCCTTCGATTTCGAAGGGCCTGATGAACATAACAGGGGAGCGAAGAATGTGGTCAGTATCAAGGATATCGCCAAACAGGCGGGAGTTTCGATCTCTACCGTGTCATATGCTCTGAATGGTAGCAACAAAGTGACAGATGAGACCCGTTCCAAAATTTTGGCTATCGCCAAAGAGCTGAACTATGTTCCCAATGCTGCTGCCAGAACATTGAAGAAGAGAGAATCCAAAATTCTGGGTGTATTTCTGACGGATTTTAGCGGGGATGTATATGGGGACTTGCTTAGTGGTATGAAATCTGTATGTAACGCGCAAGGGTACGACCTGATTGTGTGCAGCGGGAAACAATCTCATCGAATGCTTCCGGAGCGAATGATTGATGGTGCTGTCATTCTGGATCATACATTTGCGAGCAAGGAACTATTACAATATGCGGACAGAGGACACAAGATTGTCGTTCTTGACCGGGAACTGGATCACCCCAATATTAATCAGGTTCTGCTGGATAACAAGGCAGGAGCAACCCTTGCGATGGAGCATTTGATTGAACAGGGACACACGAAGATTTATGTCGTGACAGGTCCTGAAGGTTCCTTTGACTCGGCTCAGCGGTTGAAGGCTGTGAGGCAAGTATCGGAGCGGGAAGCGAATGTGGAATGGATTGAGATCACAGGAGATTTCGAGAAGAGTGGCGGAGAACGGGCAGCTGAACGTATTATTCAGGAATATACTGAACCAGTTGGGGTATTTTGTCTCAATGACGAGATGGCGATTGGGATGTGTGACCGGCTCGCTGATAGCGAGTTAAACATTGGTCAGGAGATTGATATTATCGGATTTGATAATATTGAACTTAGCAAATATGTGCAGCCAAGACTGGTCACGATTGATTATTCCAAACGAAAATGGGGCGCACTTGCAGCCGAACAATTAATCAAGATTATTGCTGGAGAGCCTGTCGATCATGAACGCATCTACGTGACACTGGTGGAGGGCGGGTCGGTAAACAGCCAGGTTCAGTCAGAATATCTTGCGCAAGCCCAGGGTGAAAAGGCGGTTAGCTATTGACGACGCTGTCCCTTCTTCATTCCATGGATGTTGTGTCAAACGACGACTGTACAGCAAGCAAGAGACAAGGCTTAGAAGAATTGAAGCATTCTTTTAAGCCTTGTCTCTTGTTTAGCTTGTTTATTTGACCCATTATGAAATGAAAAAACCTCTCACCAGGAGAGGCTTGGCCCTTAAAGGCCCTTGGTTTTGTCATTGTTGTAGGATGAAGTGAGAATGCCTGTAAGGAAGAGAGCCAATACAATTGCAATAATCCAAAATGTCAGTGAAAATGACATACCATAGCACCTCCTGCACAATCTCATTTACTTCTATTATAACCATTATAAGAAGAAAAGGAATGCTTCACTCCATCATTTGTAAAATAAAAAGTGAGTAGGTATCGGTCGGAGGCTCCCGTCCGAAGGGTTATTCACAACCCGGTTGTTCACGATAAGTGAGGACGATCCGCCGCCATCCAGATTATAGGCGTCCACTACGCCAAGCTTGTACAAACGTCCTTGCAGCTCTTCCAGGGTGGCTCCTGAGCTGCCCCCTTCGTTATACCCGTCAACAACGATAATCAACAATTGATCGTCCTTGTAGTTGCCGATCACGGTGCGTGGAGCCCGCTTGGGTGACACTTTCCATTTGGCTGGAATGACCGTTTTTTGTCCATTCTGCAAGAGCACGGGTACAAATGTGGCGCCAAATTGTGGTTGTAGGCGATCCAGGGAACTTTTGTCGAAAAATTTACCGCCTACCAGCTTACCGGCATCATCAAGACCTACAAAAAACAGATCCTTAAAGCTGGCCTGAAAACCATTCACATACTTGCCATCCATAACGGTTGTACTCAGTGGATACCGTTTACCGCCGCTGTCGGCGAACCCTCCGGCATTAATTCCGGCAATGGCACCGCTGCGCTTGACCGCCTGCATGGTTGTCTCAGATCGGCCTGGCTCGCTGTCCAGAGCCATCTTCATGGCCGTGGGGTCTTTTAGCTTGATTTTCATCGCATAGCCCTTATAGGGGCCTGGATTGACCCTATAGAGTTCAATCGTAAGTCGATCACTGTCTATCCGTTCAAACGGAACGCCCAGCTTGGATGAGATTCGTTGATTATAGATCGTTTCCGGGCGAGCGGCTTGAACCGTAGCCTTCTGTACAAGCGTCGACATCGTACTCGTTGTCTGATTGTACAGCTGTGTTGTTCTTTTAATAGAAGAAGAAGTCTGAACAGCAGCTTCTTTTGCCCCTGCAAGCTCCTGGCTAATTGCCTGGGTCCGGGGTGTAACATTCTCTTCAGCCAGACCGGAATTAATGAAATCTCCGGGTTCAAGCGGAGGACGAATCAGCAGCATGCATAACATCAATCCAACAAAAGGAGCAAGTGCAAGCATAAATAAACGATTAACCTTTTTTACGGGTGTAATCATTTGAGCAGGTCCATCTTTTTCTGGAGTGTCTCCAGTTGTTTTTTGACTTCGCTCAGCTGGGTATACAATTTGTTGCTGTTGTCGGTTTTATCGTTTGCATTATCCTTGGTGAAAGTCAGCAATTCATTAAAGGACTGCACCTGGCCCTGCAGGTCCGCTACTTCCTTGGATATCGTTGTTAGCTGCTTTTCGTAGTCGGCTTTGAGCGCTGCAATCTGCTGTTGATTATGGGTCTGAAGCTGATTAATCATCTGTTGCTGGAGGTGGTTACTATAATAGTAGGTTCCGAGTACTCCAAGTGCAATGAGAACAATCCACATGACCAGAAACAGCTTGACTGAAGATCCGGCCTTACCTTTGGCGCTCCGGGTGTGATGGATGTCAGAGGGTTGGACAGAAGGTTTCATATCATCACTCCTGGTTATTTATAGGTACAAAAAATTTTCCAGTCCTCATTCTATCACGCCACTATTGATTACGCAAAAATGAAATTCTTTGAGTAATAGGATAAAAAGAGATTGCATCGGAAGGAAGTCCTAGGATACAATTTCTTATAGATGCAATAAGTAGGAACTTTGGGCAAGTTTTTCGACTTTTTTAGATAGAAATGCAGGAAATTTATACTATATTTTGATCTTTCTTCGCTTGGGAAGACAAAAGTCCTGATGTGACGACAGCAAAATACAGTAGAAATAGAGCTGTTCTTACAGCTGTATCAAGTGTTTTTCTATTTTTCGACATTATCCGACTTTTGCTTCTTCTATACACGTACTGTCGCAAGGATAGAGGCATTATTATGGCTGATGGTAGAAAAGGAATTTGTCCAATACATAACAGGGGGAACAACAATGAAAAAAGTATGGCAGGTGGTCATCGTAGATATCCACCCCACCAGCATGCTGGGAACAAAATTGATTTTGGAAGAACAGCAAGATCTGTTGGTACGGGGGATGACTTCGACCGGGTCCGAAGGTCTTGACCTGGTGAACATTCACCAGCCCGATCTGATTTTAATGGATTATCGGCTTCCTGAGGGTCAGGCGGATCAGTATATATCCCAAATGAAAAATCTGTCGGCTCATAGTCACATCATTATTCTAACGGACGAGGACAATGTAAAATTATTTCGTCATCTGATCAGTCTTGGTGCTAGTGGTATGCTGTCCAAACAGGCTTCCCCTAGCCAGCTGATTCATCTGATTTCCGGCTTGCGTGAGGGATGTGTATCCATCCCATTATCCTGGTTAGCCAGTTCGGAGTGGGCCCAGCCCGTCGAATCACCGGCAGAAGAACTTATTGTTGAATTAACAGAAACCGAAACTTTTATCATGGAAAGAATTGTTCAGGGCGTAACCTATGATAAAATAGCCAGTGAGATTAACGTTAGCAGACGTTCGATTGATAATTACCTGCGTAAAATATACGTCAAGCTGGATGTAAGCAGCAGGGCACAGGCGATTGAACGTTACGCTTTATACGCGAGGCAGACCAAAACCGTATCCTGACGAGCATGGCTCCATGAATCCCTATGTACGATGGCTCGTCAAGTGTCCGGTCTGGTCATATTCAGTGTCCAACAGGAATAGGTTGTAGGGGCTACGGACTGCGAGCACAGTTCGGATTAGGGATGAAAGGGGAACGGACCGATGAAATATTTCTTCGCCTCCCGTACAAACAGGCTTTTGACATCACCGCTGAGGGACATACGTGAGATGTCTGGTCGGGATTATTTCATTTCTCTGGCAGAAGAACTGCCTGCGGAGGAGCTGTTTCCATTCAAATTGCTGGAAGAAGCAGCGGTGTCTGTATTTAGTTCTGGACCCTCCGCATTGCAGTATGGTGAACCGGCAGGGTATAGACCGTTGAGAGAATGGCTGGACAACGATTGGAATGCTCGCAAGGGCATACGGACAGTCCCAGAGCAGATTCTATTGACCACAGGGACCCAGCAGGCCATCGATCTTGTGATGCGTTTGCTGCTTGAGCCTGGAGATTCCGTACTGGTCGAGCATCCTACCTCTCCAGGCTGTCTCGAGGTTCTGGAGATGCAAGGTGCCAAAATCGTGCCCGTCACAGGCGATGGAGATGGCATTTTGCCTGACCTTTTGGAGCACCACATGCAGCAGGTGAGACCGAAGCTGCTTTTTGCTGCACCCAGTTTTTCCAATCCAACCGGCGTGCTGTGGAGTATGGAACGGCGTGAGGCTGTGCTTGATCTGTGTTCACGTTATGGAGTGCTACTCGTGGAAGATGATTCCTATGGTGAACTTCATTTCGATGGATTGGAGCCGGGAGACTTCTACCGGAAGTATCCTTCCCTCTTTGCGCTGGATACAGCGGATCAGGGTGGACATGTTCTCTACATTGGTTCGTTTAGCAAAACCGTAGCACCTGCCCTGCGTACAGGTTGGGCTGCCGGACATCCGGCCTTGATCCAGGCTATGGCCTCCGTGAAACGGATAGCAGACGGACAGTCCAGTCCCATGAATCAGCGGTTGCTGTATCAACTGCTCGCCCATTCTCCTTTTAAGTGGAGCGATCATCTCTCCATGCTGAACCGGGAGTATAAGACCAGACTCAAGCTTATGCTCGAATTATTGAAGCGTCCGGGTTGGAAAGGGAGCCAGTACAGCATTCCTGAAGGAGGGATGTATCTGTGGGTACAGTTGCCGGATGGATTGGACAGCGGAGCTCTGCTCAAAGCAGCGCTGTTAAAAGGAGTATCCTTTCTTCCAGGTTCACTCTGCTCCACGGGTGAACAGGATCATCGGTACATCCGGTTGAACTTCAGCCATCCCGGCCGGGATGAGTTGCTCCTTGGCATGAATCTGATCAGTGAATCCATAACAGAGTTTACAGCCCGGAGCTAAACCAGATATAGAAAAGAAAGAATGTATGGTCAAATTCATGCCTGGAACCTGGGACAACAGAAGTTCCAGGCATTGGATTTGGAAGCAAATATGTTACCCCCAAAGTAATTACGTTATTGCATCCACTAACATTTTTATATATAATATGTATTAATGAGTTGTTGTTTTCTTTATATAAGCTGCATTCATTGCAAGTTCAGGAGAAGCACTCATATATTTTAACTAACGGGGGAACGAACATGTCTAACATTTTATTTGTCAAAGCAAACGACCGTCCTGCAGATCAAGCAGTCAGCGTACAATTGTACGATGCATTTTTGAGCGCATACAAAGAATCCCACCCAGGTGACACAGTTACCGAACTGGATCTCTACAATACAGATATTCCTTACTACGGCAACACTGTAATTACAGGTGGATACAAAGCCGCTAATGGTATCGAAGCAACTGCAGAAGAGCAAAAAGCAGCAGCACTTGCGGCACAATTGCAAGATCAATTCTTGGCAGCAGACAAAGTAGTATTTGCATTCCCACTGTGGAACTTCACTGTTCCAGCACCACTGGTGAACTACATTTCCTACCTGAGCCAAGCTGGAAAAATGTTCAAATACACTGCTGAAGGCCCTGTGGGTCTGGTTGGCGACAAAAAAGTGGCATTGTTGAACGCACGTGGCGGAGTTTACTCCGTAGAGCCTATGGCCTCCGCTGAAATGTCCGTGAAATATGTAACAAATGTACTGAACTTCTGGGGTATCCAAAACCCTGAACTGGTTATCGTTGAAGGCCACAATGCTTCACCTGACCGTTCCCAAGAGATCGTAGCAGCAGGTCTGAAATTGGCTTCCGAAGTAGCAGCAAGCTTCTAATAGCCTATATATAGAAACACGAAAAAGCCCATCATCTCCATTGGAGATGATGGGCTTTTCTACATGTGCATCTGCATTTTGCATAAAGCTACGCTGCCTGTTGCCTCAGTCATCCCTTCCATGGATCAGGTAGGGCTCCGCTACTTCCGCAATAAGCTCTAGCTCACTGTCGTCATGTTGATTCGAGGAAAAATCCATTTCTAGTTCATTTATACTCCGTTCAATCATATCATTATCCTCAAGCATGTGAGCATGCTCGGTCAGTGCCTGCACACCCTTAACCGTCAGCACATATCGTCCACGGGATAGCCGCTCGAACCAGCCATAATAGTTTTTTTGCAAAATGGCCGCAGCGGAACCCACACTTGTCTGTTTACTGATTGAGGCGGGGGAGGCTTCTCCCTGAGCGCGAAGGGCGGAAGCCACACGTAATGCCTTTTCTCTGTAAGCGGTGACCAGCTGCCTGCGTGTGCTTCCTCCGGTGTTGTAGTCACCACTGCGCTCGTCGAATTCCTTCAGCAGTCGTTGCCGCCGGATACCGCCTTTACGGACACTGGTGCTGCCGCTACCAGACATAGGAGCTTGGGCAGCAGGTTCGCACAGCACATCAATCAGAGGTGATTTGGTTTTGTAGAACGTAACGGTGATAAGCCCTAGCCCAAGTTGTCTGCACAGTGCGGTCAGTTCGCCCCAGCGCTGGTTCACGGCACCACGCTTGCTACGGTTCCGCTCAACAGCCAGATACACGAAGGGGCTGAGCTTCAGGCGCTGCATTCCCTGTAACAGCAGAGACAGATTAAATGTTTTTTTCATCTCCACAATGAGTGGTTCATTCTGATCCGATTTGACCCCAACCAGGTCACAATGTTTGACTTCAGCCTTCACGTCGTAGCCGCGTCGTTCGAAAAAAGCCTTTACAGGCGAATATAACTCGGTTTCGTACTTTACTGCCATCGTTTTGCTCCTTCCCTGAAGTGGCTCGTCTCTGGCCATCTATTGTCCCGTTTTCTGAATTTAGAACCTTCATTATATCATATCCGTTCTTTTTTTTCTGAGCGCACAAGATGTCTGATAGAACAGGGAAAGCCTCAAATTAAGACCCGCAGATTGAAAAAAAGAGGTCAACTTATCCGATTTGCCGCATAGGTATGTAATACACTTTTCACAACAATACATGATGTTTGGACAGAGGGTGGCGGGACTAATCCGGACCGCAAGATTGGTATTCAAGCACAAGCCGTAATTCTATTGATTTCTTCATACCATTCGGAATGGTTGACAATCACACTAAAGGAGCCATGGGAGGTACCAAGCATGAATATTTTTGAACGCGTTGCGGAACATCGGGCAGAGAGTGACCGTTTATCATGGAACGGGACATTTGAAGATTATATTGCACTGCTGAGAGAGGACCCGACTCCGGCAATGACGGCTCACGCACGAGTGTACCAGATGATTGAATCATTTGGCGTGGAAGAAGTTGGGGGGCACAAACGGTACAAGTTTTTTGAACAGGAGATTTTTGGGCTGGATCGTTCCATTGAAAAGCTGGTGGAAGAATATTTCCACTCGGCAGCACGCCGCCTGGATGTTCGCAAACGGATTCTGCTGCTTATGGGTCCGGTCAGCGGAGGTAAGTCAACACTGGTAACGCTGCTGAAACGTGGCCTTGAACAATTCTCCCGCACAGAGAAGGGTGCTATATACGCCATTGACGGATGCCCAATGCATGAGGAGCCCTTGCATCTGATTCCGCTGGAGCTTCGTCCCGAAGTGGAAAAGGAGATCGGTGTCCGCATTGAGGGCAATCTCTGCCCATCCTGCCAGATGCGTCTTCGGACCGAATATGGCGGTGATATCAGCAAGGTGCGAGTGGAACGGGTCACCATTTCGGAGGATAACCGGGTGGGAATCGGAACATTCAGTCCATCCGATCCCAAATCCCAGGATATTGCCGATCTGACGGGAAGTATCGACTTCTCAACCATTACCGAATTCGGCTCCGAGTCCGATCCACGCGCCTATCGTTTTGACGGTGAATTGAACAAGGCCAACCGTGGATTGATGGAATTTCAGGAAATGCTGAAATGTGATGAGAAGTTTCTGTGGAACCTGTTATCGCTGACGCAGGAAGGAAATTTTAAAGCAGGCCGATTTGCCTTGATCAGTGCGGATGAGATGATTGTGGCGCATACGAATGAATCCGAGTACAAATCATTTATTTCCAACAAAAAGAATGAAGCCTTGCAATCCCGGATGATCGTCATGCCAATTCCCTATAACCTGAAGGTCTCCGAGGAAGAGAAGATTTATGGCAAGCTCATTCAGCAAAGTGATATGAAGCATGTCCATATTGCACCGCATGCCCTGCGGACTGCAGCCATTTTCTCCATACTTACCCGCTTGAAAGAAACGAAGAAACAAGGCATGGATCTGGTCAAAAAAATGCGGATGTATGACGGTGAAGAAGTCGAAGGGTACAAAGAAGCCGATCTGCGTGAGATGCAAAATGAATATTTGGATGAAGGTATGTCCGGCATTGATCCACGTTATGTCATCAACCGGATATCCAGTGCTTTGATTAAGCAAAATCTTCAGTGCATTAACGCGCTGGATATCCTACGGGCGATCAAAGATGGTCTGGATCAGCATGCTTCGATTACCAAAGATGAACGAGAACGTTATCTGAACTTTATTGCACTCGCACGTAAAGAATATGATGAATTGGCGAAGAAGGAAGTGCAGAAAGCATTTGTCTACTCGTTCGAAGAGTCGGCTAGAACGCTGTTCGAAAATTACCTCGATAATATCGAGGCATTCTGCAACTGGTCCAAAATTCGTGATCCACTGACAGATGAGGAGATGGACCCGGATGAGCGCTTGATGCGTTCGATTGAGGAGCAGATCGGTATTTCCGAAAATGCCAAAAAGGCTTTCAGGGAAGAGATATTGATCCGCATCTCGGCTTATTCCCGCAAGGAACGGAAATTCGAATACAGCAGTCATGACCGCTTGCGTGAAGCGATTGAGAAAAAGCTGTTCACTGACTTGAAGGACATTGTCAAAATTACAACTTCAACGAAGACGCCAGATGCGACACAGCTGAAACGCATGAATGAAGTCATTAAGCGATTGATTGAAGAACATGGATATACCGCAGCCAGCGCGAATGAACTGCTCCGTTATGTGGGCAGTCTGTTGAATCGCTGATCTGCAACGAACCATTCCGGATCAGGCTCCTGACGCCTGCTGTGAGGCTCCTTCACAGCAGGGTCAGGGGTCTTTTTATATGGGTAGATGTACAATTAAGACTAATAAACTGACAAAGAAGGTCAATTCCATGACAAATTAGTTCTTATGGTATATGTTAAATTAGGTCATTTAGTCTATAATCGATACAGATATTTACAATTTAATATTTTTTGTGGTTATTAAGGAGCTGACAGAACTAGTTATGAGTATTGCTATAGCAAGACAACAACAACTTGATTATATTGGATTGACCGCCGGAGATCTGCAATTGCTTGCTGATCATCGACCTGCTTTTGAGAAAGTCGTTGACGAAGTGGTGGACCACTTCTACAACCATGTGGGAAATTATCCGAATTTAGTCGATCTAATTGCCCGCTTCTCTTCCATTGACCGTTTGAAGGAAACTCAAAAGCTATACTGGTTATCCATGACCGATGGTGTAGTTGATGATGCATACATTGAACAGCGCATTGCAATCGGACTGGTCCATTCCCGCATTGGTTTGTCCGAAGATTATTATCTGGGCACGTATATGGTTTACCTCGATATTGCAACAAGCATATTCCAGCAAGTCATCCCTGAACGCTGGCATCTGGTCATCCAGGCCCTTAGTAAAATGTTCAACCTCGATTCACAGCTTGTATTGGAGGCCTACGAGAAGAAGGAAAAGGAAAAATTAAATCAACTCGCTGAAGATCAGCAGCATACTTTGCTGGCGATCACACAGATTACCCAGCAGTTGACGGGCATGATTAGTGAATTGAATGAAAATGCTCAGGCGATCTCTGATGTGGCCAGGGAAACGGCAGCCTCTCAGGATCAGGCAAATGGACTATTGGAAGAGTTGACCAAGGAGATTCATCAGATTGGCAAAATGGGTGAGATCATTCGTGAAATCTCGGATCAGAGTCATCTAGTGGGCTTGAATGCCGCCATTGAAGCTGCACATGCAGGAGAATTTGGCCGGGGATTCGAGGTGGTTGCCAGTGAGGTTCGCAAGCTTGCGGCTAGTTCCCGTGAGGCTCAAGGGAAAATCCAGTCGAACCTGGCACAGATCATGAAGAAGCTGGGCAGTGTTCAACAGGAGTCAGAGCACACTGCTTCGGGAGCAAGGCGTCAGGCATCCCGTTCAGAAGAGCTTGCGGTTTTTGCTACCACTATGGAGAAACTGGCACTTGATCTCAGGAAATTGGATCATCAGGAATAGGCGGTAATACTGGCTGGAAGCTGTGATACCGTTTCTGGCTGTTTTAAGCTATAATGGGTAGACAAACCTGCCGATGTTATAGTGAATGCAGCCGGAGACAGGGGATTTGAAAGAGGTTGAGGTGATCAGGTGGCTTCTATCCATGATGTGGCCAAAGAGGCGGGCGTATCTGTTGCAACCGTTTCCAAAGTGCTGAACGATTATCCCGATGTAAGTGACAAAACTCGCAAAAAAGTCAATATAGCCATCGAACTATTGAAATATCAACCGAATGTGGTTGCACGTGGACTTGTAAAACGCCGTTCTTGGACGGTAGGTGTATTGTTGACGGTTCCTTTTACCAATCCGTTTGTATCGGAGTTGCTTGAAGGAATCAAAACAGCGCTGGAAAACAGCGGATACGATCTTGTTCGCTTATCTACACGTTTTGATGATCCTACATACTCGTTTATTAAACATTGCCGCAGCCGTAATGTGGATGGCGTTGTTGTATTCGGGGAAGGAAGAGACAACAAGAGTATTCAGGAATTGGTTACTGCGGAGATTCCGACGATGTTCGTTGATACCGACTTGTTTGGCAAGCGGGCAGGATACATAACGACGGATAATGCAAATGCCATTGCCATGAGTGTGAAGCATTTGCATGAACTGGGTCACCAGAAAATTGCTTATATTTCAGGTACACTTGGGCCTGCCGTAGCGAATCTTCGACTGGATGGATATCGGGAAGGCTTGCGTGTCTGCGGCATTCCATATTCAACGGTGTATCTGGAGGTCTGTGACTATTCTTTCGATGGTGGTAGTAAGGCAGCTCGCCGATTGCTTGCATTGAAGGACCAGCCTACGGGGATTGTCTGTGCTTCAGATATGTCTGCTTTCGGTGCGATCCACGAAATTGAGAAGCATGGTTTACGGGTGCCGGAGGATGTATCTGTTGTCGGATTTGATAACACATATTATGCGGAAGTGTTCAAACCGGGGTTGACCACGATTAATCAAAACATTCATTCCATTGGAATCAAATCCATCGAATATCTGATCGCCATGATTGAGAATCCTGCATATACTCCTCCAGTCGTTACGGAGCCATCCAATCTGGTGATTCGTCAAACGACTGCACCTGTGCAAGCGTAAAGGTCTTCAAACCAGCACAGCCTACGGGCTGTGCTTTTTTGGTATGTCATTTCAGTTTAAGAAATAACGGGGATCAGAAGTTGCTGAGCAAAGATGGCAGGAAAAGCTGTTGACTTTTTGCCACACAGACCTTAACAATAAAAGGCAGAATAATACAAAAAAAATTATGTAACCGCTTACTTTATTTGCTGCTGAATATAGGGGCACTGCAATTGTCATTCAATGGGAAGGGTGATGGTCATGCATCGGGTACTGCTGGTTGATGATGAAGTATACGCACGCAAAGGACTCCGCAAACTGATCCGCTGGGAAGCATGCGGGTTCGAAGTGGCTGGAGAGGCGAATGATGGGGATGAGGCTTGTACCCGGATTGAAGAGCTACAGCCAGACGTTGTCATTACGGACATACGCATGCCGGAGACGGATGGACTGGAATTGATCCGGCGTACGGTTGAGCGTGATGAGCAGGTTCTAACCAAGTGCAAACAGCCCTATTTTATCATCGTGAGCGGATATAATGATTTTGCTTATGCCCAGCAGGCCGTAAGGTACGGGGTACAGGATTATATTTTGAAGCCAATTGATGAAATTGAACTGGAAGGGACTTTACGCAAGCTGGCGGAGGAGTTGAATCGTCACAAACATGCTGAACAAACCAGACGTAAGCAGGAATACGTCAGATTACTTGATCAGTTTATCTATGGCGAATCGGAATCGGGAACGCTTGAACAGTGGACTGAACTGACGGGTACACGTGCTGGCGACCCGCTGGCATATCTGCTGGTTGAGAATAACACGCTACATTTTTGGGTTTCGGATAAAGCTCAAGAAGAGGGGCCGGGAGCCAGGAGCGGAGAGAATTTTGGCCGGATTGTGCAGTCTGTTCTTGGAAAGATGTATGCAAATCGCTCGTATCTTCATGTAAAAGAGCACGGCGAACGTATCGGAGTTCTGTTAACTGCGGAACATCTACGCTCCTATTCAATGAATCTACATGCGGTTGCCGGGCAAATGCAATCCTGCTTCGCCGAAATGGGCCATGACTCTGTAAGCATATATATCGGGAAGGTTTGTTATGAACCTTTACTCATTGGACATGCCTATCAGACCGCACTGAAGGCCATTTCCTATAAATTTATTTCAGAGAAGAGCGGGATCGTCCTGTATGATGACATGCAGCATGAACCTGTACAGTGGGTGCATACCGATCATGAAAAGGAGCAGGAACTCCTGACACTTATGGAGGAACAACGGATTCAGGCGTTGGAGCATGCAGTGGGTGAATGGTTCACCGGTATGAGAACGGCAAATTACGCTCCTGTTGCCGTGACGTCAGCAATTCACCAATTGATCTCAGCGGTACTATCGATTCTGAAATCGGCTGAGGCGAATGTGAAAGAGATACCTTCGTTCAAACCAATTTTGGCATGGCAAGCAGATCGGGGAACGTTGGCTGAAGCCAGACAGTTGTTGACGGTTTTCATGCTGGATTCAGCGCGTAAACTGGCGGAACAGCGTCAGTACAATCACAGGGGAGCTATGACAAAAATCAAACAATATATTGAAGCCAACTACAGCAGCAATATTAGTTTGAGAAGTATTGCCTCCAAATTTTACATGAATCCGGTCTATTTGGGGCAACGTTTCCGCAAGGTGTATGGCGTGTATTTCAACGACTTCCTTCTTCAGCTTCGGATGGAGGAAGCCAAGAAGCTGCTGCGTCAGACGGATATGCGAGTATATGAAATTGCCGAGAGGGTTGGGTTCGGAAGCAGTGATTATTTCGCAACTCAATTTGAGAAAACGGAATCATGCGCTCCTACGGAATATCGAAATCGCATCATGGATGAAGGGTAGGGAGATGAAAGCGTGAAGCTCAACTTTTTTAATAATATCCGCTTACGCGATAAAATGCTGATCTTATATCTCTTTTTTGTACTCGTACCCGTTATCCTGACTAATGTTATTTTCTATCAGGTGACCATAGCGAATGTAAAATCCCAGCGAATGGCCGACCTCTCCAAAGGAATGGAACAGATTCGAAGTCAATTTATGGGGGAAATTCGCAATGCGGCAGATTTCTCCTCAAGCTTTTATACGGACAGCATATTAAATGACATGCTGGATGTGAATTACACAAATCCGGTTCAGTATATCGAAGCCTACGATTCTTATCTTCGCAAAATCCTGAATACCTATTACTCCGGTTACCGCTCCCTCCAAGGCTTGACGATATATGTGGATAACGAAAGTGTACTGCCTTCCGGGGGAGTTGAGTTTCTGACCGAAGAGGTTCGACAGTCCGAGCCATACAGGCTGCTGGCAAACAGTGAACACTCCGCCCCCCTTCTAATGAGATCCGGCCCCGAAGGGAATCGGCAGACGTTCAGCATTTTACGCAAACTGAATTATTATGAAGCTCTGCCCGGATGGAAGGAAAAGTTCGTACGACTGGATCTGAAGCCGTCGACGATTCGCCAGATTTTCACCAATCTTAACGTACAGGGCAATCTCTATCTGGTTAATCCGGCTGGACAAATAGACTACTCGACGGATTCTGGTATTCCATGGACTAGTCAACTCGTAAATTATGGCGATGTCATGGATCAACAAAGTAAGAAAGAGTTCGAAATGGCCTATCCGTTGTCAGGTGAAATGGAGGGATGGAAAATCAATGGGGTGTTCGATGAATCCGAGATTTACAAGGAATTGGGCAAATCCAGTCACCTCGTCGTTGTACTGGCCTGTATCAATCTGATTCTGCCGACTTGGATCATTATCTGGATGACACGTACAATCCACGTGAGGCTGGCACGAATACTGAAACACATGGAAAAAGTGAAGCATCAGCGATTTGAACCGATCAGACAGCCGGAATCGTCGGACGAGATTGGGCAGCTAACAGCCGAATTCAATCGCATGACGATGACGATCCATCGTTTGATTAACGACGTCTACGTGGCAGACATTCAACATAAAAATTTGGAGTTACAGCGGCGGCATGCCCAATTAAATGCATTGCAGAGCCAGATTAATCCACACTTTTTGTTCAACGCGCTGGAGATCATCCGCATGCGCAGCCTCATGAAAGATGAGGATGAGACGGCACGAATTATTTATCATATGGCTAAAATTTTTCGGAATGCCCTAACCTGGAATCGGGATAAAGTCAGCATACAGGAAGAATTGGAATATGTGACCTGTTTTCTTGAAATCCAGAAATATCGTTTCGGTCACAAGCTGAATTATACGATTGTTCTGGACCCAGAGGCTGCGGATTGTTCCATTCCCAAGATGACATTGTTGCCTTTTGTTGAAAATGCCAGCATTCATGGTATCGAACCACTGAAGGAAGGCGGAGAAATTCGGCTTTGTATTCGGCGAACAGGTACAGAACTGATCTGTGTGGTGGAGGATTCCGGGGCAGGTATGACAGAGGACAAAAGAAAGCAGCTACTCTCTTACGTGGAAACGGAAGACTCAATGGGTGATCGCGTAGGTGTACAGAATGTCATCTATCGTCTGAAGCTGATCTACGATAGCCGGTTCCATATTCAGATCGATAGCGCTGCCAGGGCAGGCACACGTGTGGAAATTGGTTTACCCCTTGAAGATTCATCAAATCCGCCAACGCAATGAGAGTGCTTACATAAGTCGAGGGAGAAAGAGGGTGTGTTCATATTGGTCAACCACATGCTGAAGCGCTGGCTGCCGGCAGTATTAGCTTTAACCATGGTGACGGCTTGTTCCTGGGGAAGAAGTGAGATTAAACCGGAAGCCGGAGCAGTAGGAGACGACAAAGTAAGCACAGAGAAAGTTACATTCTCGTATTTTAAAGCGGGTTCCGGCAAGGACATCAATACAAATGAAACCACAATCGGTAAAAAGCTGGAGGAACAAACGGGGGTTAATTTCAAAATTGAATACCTTGTGGGTGATATTAATACCAAAATCGGAACGATGATTGCGAGTAATAAATACCCGGATGTGATGGTGCCGGACGGGGCTATTGACAAAATTGTGGATGCCGGTGCATTTATTCCTCTCAACGATCTGATTGATCAGTATGGCCCAAACATTAAACGGATGTATGATCCGTACTACAATCTGATGAAAGAGGAAGACGGCAACATTTATTTTCTGCCAATGAGCGCAGTGGTTGGAGACTATCTGCCTAATCCGAATGTGGATCAAGGTGCCTTCTGGATACAGCGGCGTGTATTGAAGGAGACTGGATATCCAAAAATCACCACACTGGATGAATACATGGCTCTGATTAAACAATACGCTGACAAACACAAAGATGAAGGATTGACTGGATTCCTGTCATTAACGTATGATGATAAATTTTTTACGATCACTAACCCGGCCATGCATCTTGCAGGTTATCCGAATGATGGAGCCATTATGGTGGATATGCAGACTCAGGAAGCCAGGGACTATGGGCTGACCGAAGAGACCAAACGCTGGATGCAGAAGCTGAATGAAATGAATTCATTGGGACTGTTCGATAAGTCCTCCTTTGTCGACAACTATGACCAGTATCTTGCGAAAGTGACCAATGGAAAAGTGCTTGGATTCTTTGATTATGCCTGGCAGGTAGGGCAGGAAATGAACCATTTGAAGGAAGCTGGCAACGACGATTTGCGTTATATGGCACTGCCTATTGTGTACGATGCAAACAACAAGGATCAGTATACTGATCCTCCGAGCTTTGTTAATAATCGGGGGATTGGCATCACCGTAAGCGCAGAAGATCCAGTCCGTATTATCAAATTTTTCGATAACCTGTTAACGGATGAGAATCAGATTCTGTCCAACTGGGGGATCGAAGGAGAGACCTACGAAGTGGATGACAAGGGGCGATTTACGCGCTCACCAGAAATGATCCAGAAAACGGACTCAGATGAGTTCCGTCAATCGTTCGGATTCAAATACTTTGAGTACAGCTGGCCGCGTTACGGTAATGGATCGACTCTGCCTGACGGTAATTCTGTCGGTGTAGAACGACAACCCGAAGTTGCCCAATTCTCCTATACGGATGGAGATAAGCTCATTCTGAAGAAGTATGGCGTGGAGACATTCTCCCAACTGTTCGCTGCGCCGGATGAACGTCCATGGTACCCGGCTTGGAGCATTGCTTTTGATCAAGGTTCCCCAGCCCATATCTATGGGCAGAAACGTACGGATTTGCAAAAGAAATATGCGCCCAAACTGGTCCTCTCCAGCCCGGATGACTTTAACAAGGTCTGGGATGAATATGTGAAGGAATTCAACAAGCTCGATGTGAAGGGTTATGAGCAGACGATGACCGAAGAAGTTCGCAAGAAGGCGAAACTGGTCCAAGGCGAATAAGGTAAGCGAGGAAAGGATGGCAAGGGGAAAATAAACGCCTCCAAGGCGCATGGTGGATGGGAATTCGGCGATATTAAACATCCGTTTTTTCTGGAAAAAAGTGTTGATTTCCACGTCTGGGACGTTTAGACTATATACATCAATATTAACGGGTTAGAGATGTATGACTTTGGCTTTATAACAAGTCGGTGGTCTCCAGACAAATGATATGGAGGGAGTGCCTGTCATCCAGACAGTGCACTCGCTTCTTTTTTTACATTTTGCATACATACAAGGCATTTCCCGGTTGAAAGGACAAAGTGAGTGGAGCACCTACATGGAACGTACAACTTAGAACTGGTTATTTTATCTTACATTATTGCAGCGTTGGCTTCTTATGCAGCGCTTGACCTTGCGGGACGGGTAAGTCTGGCTAAAGGCATGTCCCGGAATGTCTGGCTCACCTGCGGGGCAGTCTCCATGGGTTTGGGAATCTGGTCCATGCATTTTGTGGGCATGCTGGCTTTTGTTCTTCCCATGCATGTGTCTTATTCCACAGGTGAGGTCTTTCTATCCGTTCTGCTTGCAATCATTGCATCTGGTGTAGCGTTAAATATTGCAGGTCAGCAGTCAGGTAAAATAAGCAAGCTCCTGATATCAGGAGTGCTAATGACCGCAGGTATTAGCAGCATGCATTATATCGGAATGGCTGCCATGTCGGTACCCATAACGTATGAACCAGACAGGGTGGTGTTATCCATCCTGATCGCAGCTTTAGCTTCATTTGCTGCCTTATGGCTCATGTTTTTCTTCCGGCAGCATCAGTCACGTTATACATGGGTGTACAAAATGGGAAGCGGACTTATTATGGGGCTGGGCATCTTGGGAATGCATTATACAGGGATGTCAGCTGCACGATTTCATCATGCACATGACGCAATGGCTGGTTCGAGGATGCAGATTGAACCTTCACTTCTCGCGTATCTGATCGCAGCGGGTACTTTTATTGCATTGGGGTTGACCTTGTTCGGTATCTTTATTAATCAGCGTTTATCTCAGAAAGATCGCCGGATTCACGAAAATGAACAGTGGTATCAGGCCCTGTACGAAAACCATTCAGATGCCATTATTTCGGTGGATAAGCAAGGGGCTATCAAGGGGATTAATGCTGCAGTTACACGTATTACAGGGTACCAAGAAAGAGAGATCATTCATCGTTCTATTGATGAGATTGCACAGCACGTTGATATTCATTGGGCAAGTGAAATGCATCATGTGGTTTGGGATGATGATAGTCGTGAGCAGCAGCATTTTATGGGAAAAATGAAAAACGTTCAGGGAAATATTCTTGATCTAAGTATCGCTGTAGTGCCTGTACTGATTGATGGTAAACATCAGGGAAGCCACATTCTGATCAAAGATATCACCGAGGAGAAACAGGCTCAGGAAAGCATCCGCCATCAGGCTCTGCACGATCCGCTGACCGGGCTCCCCAATCGTCGCAAGCTGGATGATGTGCTGGAGAGCACGATCGCGACTTCTGGGGCAGCAGGAAGTTCATTTGCGGTTATGGTGATGGATATTGACCGTTTCAAAATGATTAATGACTCCCTGGGACATTCCATTGGAGATGTGTTTCTTCGAGAAGTGAGCAGCAGAATTATGAGTGCAATCCAGGATTCAGACCCGAACGCGACGGATAATGTCATGCTTGCTCGTATGGGAGGCGATGAATTCACACTGGTTGTTACGAATGAGCAGGGGAATGAGGATCGGGTAGCCGAACTGGCAGAACGGATTGTTCGAGCGATTCAGCTACCTTATCGATTAAAGGAAAATGACTTTTACGTTACGGCCAGCATCGGGATCGCAATGTATCCGTATCATGGAACAGGAGCGGATGCGTTGTTGAAGCATGCAGACTCTGCCATGTATGAAGTTAAGAAAAACGGCAAGAACGGTTTTCAGTTTTACACGGCCCAACTGGATTCGGAGCTGTATGAACGAATTGAACTAGAAGGGTATTTGCGCAAAGCACTGGAACGGGATGAGCTGGTCTTGTATTATCAACCCCAGATACGTACAGAAGACAGCCGTATGATCGGCGTGGAGGCTTTGATTCGCTGGAATCATCCAGACAAGGGCGTTCTGTCTCCGAATGTGTTCATTCCTTTGGCAGAAGAGACAGGCTTGATCTATGAGATTGGGAACTGGACACTGCGCGAAGCGTGCAGACAGATGAAACTTTGGCATGCCAGTGGCGGACCACTCATTCCGGTATCCGTTAACTTGTCTAGTCAGCAGTTTCATCAATCCAATCTGGTGGAGCAGGTCAAAAATGCACTCACTGAGACGGGCCTCGATGCCCGCTATCTTGAATTGGAGATTACAGAGAGCATGATGATGGATGCATCCGTATCCACAGGTATTCTCAATGAACTTACAGCGCTTGGAGTCAAAATCAGCCTGGATGATTTCGGGACAGGATATAGCTCGCTGAGTTATTTGAAGCATTTTCCAATTCATAAGTTAAAGATTGACCGTTCGTTCGTGACGGATATTACGGAGAGCCGGAGTGACCAGGCGATTGTGGCCACGATCATATCGATGGCTCAAAATCTGAAGATGGAAGTGATCGCGGAAGGGATCGAGACGAAAGGACAGCTGGATATTCTGATGCAAAATGATTGCCGCGAAATTCAGGGATATTATTTTAGTCGTCCATTGCCGGCAAGCGAAGTGGAGCATGACTTTTTTGTGCCACTGCGGCTGCATGGAGCTCCATCGATTCTCTAAGTTCACTGAAATGCCAAGCGGCAAGTCCCCGCCATATGCCAGGGACTTGCCGCCTTTTTTGTTCTTATGATAAAAACTTGCGGTGGTGCTTCTTGCCATCATATGTGAACCAGATCGGCTTATCTTCCACCCGTGTTTCCACATGGACGGTACGCCCCCAAAGGCGGTACAGATAAGGCAGGGTCCGTTCCATATATTTCAGATCCAGCTCGATGCCCTCATATTGATGCTTGAGCACGAGTTCTCCTGTTCGCAGGTAATCGGCGTCCTGAACGACCAGATACGGAGAACCACCGTTGATGCGTGCAAATACAAGCTGATCCCGTATGTTTTGCCAGGACTTGTCGGTAATTTTCCAGTCCGGGCCCTTTTTCTCGAATACATAGAGGTCGAGGTCTTCGGTTAATTGCTTGGTCATATAATTGCGAATAAATGAGGTATCGGAATCGAATTCGCGCACCTCAAACATTTTGGCACGACCCTGCCCTGGTTGACGCCCAAAACGTTCTCTTTCTTCCCGGGACGGGTTATCCCAGCGACGTTCAATATCCTCGAATATTTTCAGCCCTAAATAGTAGGGATTCAAACTTTGCTTGGATGGCTGCACGACGGAAGAGTTCAGTTTGGCAAATTCAATCGTATCCTCACTGTTCAGGTCGAGCTCCCGTATAATACGTTGATGCCAGTAGGAGGCCCAGCCTTCATTCATAATCTTCGTTTCCATCTGCGGCCAGAAATAGAGCATTTCCTCACGCATCATACTCATAATATCCCGCTGCCAATCCGTCAACACTTCAGAAAATTCCTGGATAAACCACATGACATCCTTTTCCGGTTCTGGCGGGAAGTGATGTACCTGTATTCCATCCGTAGGTGTTTCCTCGGGCTGGGTATCATCCAGGGACCACAAGTCATCATAGCGACCTTCCGGCCTTGGCGTTTTCTCGCCACGCTGCTCCCGCATTTTCATCTCCATATAACGTTGTTTGTCCAAATGGCGGGGTTTGATCAACTGTGGATCGACATGTTCCTGAATCGCTATAACGGCATCAATGAACGCTTCAACGGCCTCTGTACCATATTCCATCTCATAGTTGCTGATCCGATCAGCCGTCGCTGCCATGCTCTCCACCATATTACGATTGGACTTGGAGAAGCGGGCATTGTTTTTGAAGAAATCGCAGTGAGCCAGCACATGTGCGACGATCAGCTTGTTCTGGATCAGCGAGTTGCCATCCAGCAGGAAGGCGTAACAAGGGTTGGAATTGATTACGAGCTCATAAATTTTACTGAGTCCAAAATCATATTGCATCTTCATTTTATGAAAAGTTTTCCCGAAGCTCCAGTGACTGAACCGGGTCGGCATACCATACGCTCCAAAGGTATAGATGATATCGGCAGGGCATATTTCATAACGCATCGGATAATAATCCAGGCCGAATCCATCGGCAATCTCCATAATCTCGGCAATGGCGTATTCAAGGTCGCGGATTTCATCTGTCATCTTACGCTGCCTCCTTCCCGTTTCTGGAAAAAGCTGCGCAAAGCTTTGTACACTTCGCCTTTTTCTTTGATCACATAATACATGAACTGGTCGATCTTGATATGACGATAGGCGGACATGAGTGTGCTGCTGCGGTTGTACTGGTTCACCTCGCCATATCCAAACATATTGCTGCGCTTCATCAGCTCACCAATCAGTTTGACACACCGCTCATTATCCGAAGTCAGGTTATCCCCGTCCGAGAAATGGAAAGGGTAGATATTGTAGCTGGAAGGTGGATAACGGCTATCAATAATTTCCAGTGCCTTCATATATACAGAGGAGCAGATGGTGCCTCCACTTTCGCCGCGCGTGAAAAATTCTTCCTCGGTAACTTCCTTGGCTTCTGTATGATGGGCGAGGAAAACAATCTCGACCTTCTCATACTGACGGCGGAGGAAACGGGTCATCCAGAAGAAAAAGCTGCGTGCGCAATATTTCTCAAAGGAGCCCATGGACCCGGAAGTGTCCATCATGGCGATAATGACCGCATTGGACTGTGGAATGATTTTGTCTTCCCACGTCTTGTAACGCAGATCATCCGGACTGATATGGTGAATACCCGGATTGCCTGTAGTAGCGTTGCGGCGCAAGTTCTCCAATATGGTGCGTTTCTTGTCAATATTGGATTGCATGCCCTTTTTGCGAATATCGTTGAATACCACTGTATGTGTCTCAATCTGATCCTTGTCTTTTTGCTTCAGATCCGGAAGCTCCAGTTCTGCAAAAAGCATATCTTCCAATTCCTCGATGCTCACCTCGGCTTCAACAATGTCATGCCCGGGTTGATCTCCGGCCTTTTCACCTTTGCCTGGTTTCTTCGAAGCGGGATCACGACCAATGACATCCCCGACCTGACTGTCACCGTCTCCCTGCCCCACATGTTTTTGCTTTTGGTAGTTATACACAAAACGGTACTCATCCAGACTGCGGATTGGTACCTTGATGATTTGTTGTCCATCGGACATAATGATGTTTTCTTCAGTAATCAAATCAGGCAGATTCTGCTTGATGACATCTTTAACCTTTTGCTGATGGCGTTGCTGGTCCTGGTACCCTTTGCGGTGAAGCGACCAATCTTCCCGGGATACGACGAACGAGTAAGGCTGGTGTGAATTTGACATGTAGGCACCCCCCATTGATTACGCGGCACAGTTTGGCCTGTCGGTAATTAAGTATATTCACGGGCGGGGACGATATGTGATGCATGAGTAGATAAAATGATACAATTACGCGAGCTTGCCTTCCAGGATCATCTAAAATTGTACAGATCGTCCGGAACTTTTTTACAGAAACGATGAACAAGTGTGACGAACTTCCTTTACAATAGGGACAAGGTGTTTACTTGGCATCCCTCAAAGGGATGTATGCAAAGGAAGGGTACGATTTGGATAAACGGGCAGTTAAGGCATGGATTATGTATGATTGGGCCAACTCGGCCTATGCGACGACGGTACTTGCAGCCGTTCTTCCCGTCTTCTACGCCTCTGTGGCTGCAGCTACACTGGATACAGATACCGCAGCATCATATCTGGCGTACACCCATTCCATCGGCATGCTATGTGTAGCGCTGTTAACCCCCTTACTGGGGACATTAGCGGATTTATCTGGGCGTAAAGGTGATTTTTTGCGAGTATTCTCCATCATTGGCATTGTCGCAACACTCGGATTCAGCATCATTGGGGAGGGAGACTGGCTGCTCGCTTCTGCACTGCTGGTCATTTCGACGATCGGTTTTGCGGGTGGTAACACGTTCTATGATGCGATGCTGCCTGATCTGGTATCAGCCGATCGAAGAGATATGGTCTCCTCCAAAGGGTACGCCTATGGTTATATTGGTGGGGGATTGCTGCTTGCGGTCAATATGCTGATGATTCAGCAGCCTGGGTGGTTTGGGATGGCGAGTACACTTGCGGGAACAAGACTTGCTTTTATCTCCGTAGCGTTGTGGTGGTTGGTATTTTCCATTCCTTTATTCCGCCATGCCCCGCGTCGACCTGCCGCACCGGATATGCCCAAGTCGTGGAAAGGGTATGCAGGTGTGGGTGTACGCAGACTTGGCCAAACTTTTCGCCAGATACGGCGTTTTCCGCAGCTGATGCGCATGCTAGTTGCTTTCTGGTTTTTCAATGACGGCATTAACACGATTATCCTGATGGCAACGATTTATGGAACAAGCATTGGGATCGGGACAGCAGATCTGATGTTGGCCTTGTTACTGACCCAGTTTATCGGGTTTCCTTGCACATTGTTGCTGGGGGCATGGGCACAGCGTTGGGGCGCGAAGCAGGTGTTGATGGTAAGCTTGTCCATTTACATATGCATCGTTATCTTAGGGTATTTCATGACATCAGCCATCCATTTTTATCTGCTCGCTGGGCTGGTTGGAGTAGTGCAGGGCGTAAGTCAATCGACAGCGCGATCCTTGTTCAGTAATTTGATGCCTGCTGGCAGAACTGGAGAGTATTTTGGATTTGTGAATATTACAGGCAAATTTTCTTCCATTTTTGGGCCGTTTGTATTTGGTTGGGTGGGCCAATTAACAGGGTCAACCCGTTGGGGGATTCTGTCTCTAATTTTCTTTTTCGCTGTGGGGATTGCAGTGCTAGTGACTGTGAAAGTGCAGCAGGGGATGTCTGATGCGATTCAGGCTGATCCGGAAGAAGGGCAGGGCTGGATGCATCATCTCATTTCGGGGAAAAGCTCAGAGGCAAGATCGACTGGATGAGTGGTTATTAACGTTTTATAGTCTAATGTTCATCATTAATAATAGTAGCTCCGTGGGCCTGTTTATTCGTAAACTGCTCTGGAGCTTTTTCATGTTTATGCAACAGTTATAGATGGTAAGGGTCATAGAGTAAGTATAAGTGCTTAAACGACAGAGAACAGAATAGAGTGGATAGAAAGATATTATGAAAAGGTGAAAATAAAAGATTGACATGATACATTTTGTATCATAGAGTAAAAGCATGAATACATATCGTATCTAAAAATTGTCGAAAGTACATCATCCATATTACCTATTCCCAAGTAGGATTATTAGCGGATTTTGATATAAAGAGCTATACCAACTGCATGCTTATTTTAATTTTACAGAGGAGAGGCTGCCATTGGTAGATGTTCATGGTAACGGACTTGTCTTACTACTATGTGTACCTCGCAGTGGAAGTTCGCTATCCACCGTGATGCTGCAAAATCACAGCCGTGTATTTGCCACACAGGAGATGTGGTTTCTGATGAATCTTGTAGATTTGCAGAAGGCTGATTCCCGCCCCTATGGTGGAAGTGCAATTATCCGTCAGTTTTACAGTGCTATGGTATCAGACGAAGGTTTTGAGAAGGCGTGCAGAAGCTTTGCTCTTGAAATCTATAACGGATTTCTGGAGGGGAGCGGGGCAGACTTCATCGTAGATAAATCTCCTCGTTACTATTATATGCTGGAATGGCTTGATCGCCTGTTTCCACAGTCCAAGCGCATTCATCTCCAGCGTAACCCCCTTGCCATAGCTGCTTCCTACAAAAAGGTAAACCGGCATACCGGAGAAGGATTCGAACTGATTGGCAGCTTGCAGAGTCCGAACCTTAATATGAAAGCAGTTGATCTCACACTGGGTATGCTCCGTTTGAACGATTATTTTGCGGACAAACACACGAATGCCTATGAAGTTCAGTACGAACAACTTGTCTCCAATCCTCGGGACGAAATGGAAAAGTTATGCGGTTTTCTTGGCATCGGATATGAAGAGGGAATAGAGCAATATGGACGCTTTGTGGACAGTACAAAGTCCAATATGTTCTATAGTATGGGTGTCGGTGATCCGTTTCTGTCCTCGCATCAGGAAGCTCATAAGGATTCTGTTAACAACTGGAAAAAAATACTCGATCCACAGGAAGTTGAATTCTATTGCCGGGTGATAGGCGCAGATCTGTTCCATCGGATGGGATACAGTGAACAGCTCGAAGAAGCCGAGAAATGGACGGGTGTACGTTACGAAGCTGGCCCGGATGAGGAAGTCATATCCAAGCTAACGCGTCAATTCTCCGAAGCAACGGGCAGCAGCTGGCAGCGAGGTTACCGGATGCAGCCTGTAGACCTAGTGAGCAATACTCCAGATGAAAACAGGGATAATCAGGCAGCGAATGAACCTGATGCAATTGACCCGACTCTGGCCGCATTGGCAACGATCAGGCAGTTGGAAGCCGCATTACGTGCAGCCGATAATCGGCTGGAGCGAGGGTACAATGAGCGGGAACGATTGAAGGTACAGCTTGCCTCTGCTCACAGTAAGATTCAGCGTATCAAATCCTTGATTCCGTTTGGTAACCAGATAAGCGCCTGGGCTTCACAGCGCAAGATACTCCGGGGAGGAAAGTCATGAGCGCTATAGCAGGAATTGTTCACACCGATGGTCAGCAAGCGTTGTGGGAGGACAGTTGGCGCCTATATGCCAGTCTGGGCCACGTTCCGGCGGATACAACGGGGGTCTGGAAAGGCAATGAAGCTTTTCTAAGCTGTCACGCCCAGTGGATTACGCCGGAGTCAGTCAGCGAGCAATTGCCCTTATATGATGAAGTGAGTGGTCTGACTATCACGGCGGATGCCATTTTGGATAATCGGGAGCAGCTGGCAGATCAACTGTCCATATCGAGGGCGGAGTTAGCCGGATTGTCGGATAGTGAACTGATCCTGCGAGCCTATCAGCGGTGGGATGAACATATGGCAGAGAAACTGCTTGGCGATTTCGCCTTCGCAATCTGGGATGATCGCAAGCGTAGACTCTTCGCTGCCAGAGATATTACGGGCATGAGATCCTTTTATTTTCGGCATGATGGTGAGCGGTTTGCCTTCTGTACCTTAATGAAACCGTTGCTGCAATTGGAAGGTGTACATAAAGAACTGGATGAAATCTGGTTGTCCGAATTTCTTGCCATTCCCGATATGCATGACTCAGCAGACATCCATTCTACCGTCTATCGCGGAGTGAGTCAGCTGCCCCCTGCCCATACGCTTAGTTTCAGGGATGGAAGGATGGAACAGAAACAATATCATCGCTGGGACGAAGTGGAGCCTCTAAGACTCAAGTCCGACGGGGAATATGTAGAAGCATTCCGGGAGGTATTTGGTCAAGCTGTTGGATCGCGTTTACGAACGCATCGACAGGTGGCTGCTGCTTTAAGCGGAGGGCTGGATTCTGGGGCTGTGGTTGGATTTGCCTCAGGAACACTGCGGAGTCAAGGGAAAACATTAAATGCGTACAGCTATGTTCCGGTGTCTGACTTTACGGATTACACATCGAAAACACTGTTAGCAGATGAACGCCCGTTTATCCAGTCTACGGTTAATCATGTCGGTAATATCACGGAGAATTATCTTGATTTTGAGGGTAGAAGCCCACTTAGTGAAGTGGACACCTGGCTTGATATTATGGAAATGCCTTATAAATACTTTGAGAACTCCTTCTGGATTCGTGGTTTTTATGAAAAAGCGAGTCAGCAGGATGCAGGCATTCTATTGACTGGAGCGCGGGGCAACTTCACGGTCTCCTGGGGCCCAGCACTTGATTATTACGCCAGTTTGCTAAAAAGCGGACGTTGGTTCCGGTGGCTCCGGGAAATGCAGCAGTACAGTGAACGTACCGGGATGAAGTTCTCACGAATTGCCAAAATTACGGGCCGTAAAGCGTATCCGGAATTGTTCAAATCCATGTCAAAGGGAGCTGCCCAAGCTGCGTCGGTGCAATTAATCCATCCGGAGTTTGCTAGGCGAACAGGCGTATTGGATCGGCTCAAATCCATTATCGTTCTGCAAGGCGGTGCTCAGGCAGATGCGCTCAAAGTACGGGCAGAGAAATTCAACAACCTGGCCATTGCCAACAAAAATGGTGCTGTTGCGACCAAATGCTCTCTTCGTTATCGTGCGTGGGAGCGTGATCCTACGAGTGACGCCAGAGTGATTCGTTTCTGTCTGTCCGTACCGATTGAACAATATGTTAATCAAGGGACGGACCGTGCCTTGATTCGGCGGGCTACATCACCTGAGCTACCTGACAAAGTGAGGTTAAACCAGCGAGTGCGCGGTGTTCAGCCCGCGGATTGGTTGCACCGCATGATTCCCAATTGGGGCGATTTTACTGCCGAATTGCTTGCGTTATGTTCTGACAGCCGGGTCGCTGGCATATTGAACACAGAGCGAATCAAGTCTGCACTCGCAAACTTTCCTAACCCTCGGCCGGAGCTCGCTTCCCACCCCGACTTGCGGTTGATGATGCATAGCCTGATCGTGTATCGATTCATCCGAAAGTTCTGATGTAGCTAGTGGGTGTAGCGATATGAACCGGGATAAGGTTCATTAATTAGTTGACTTATGAGAGGAGGTGAACACGATGCAAATGGAAAAAAAGGAATGGCAAGCACCAGCACTGGAAGTATTGGAAGTGAACCAAACGATGGCAGGAGTAGGTTACAGACAGATCGACTGGATTACTGTCCACGATGCTGATCTCTACGATCCGACTTCCTAAGTTGCTTAGTTTTAACATGTGCCATCATACTTAGAAGGGCGGAAAGGGTAATATCCCAACTTTTCGCCTCCGCCCTTATATTGAGCAATGCGAATATAAGGGCTTTTTTACTTACATGCAGATTGCGAAGGAGGAGTCATTCATTGTTGCCTGTGCAGTATGAAGCGTATGGCTTGCGTTGGTTGAGCCAAATCCCAATGCCTGAACTCCAAATCGTACAGAGCGGTACAGATTCTCTAACTGCCCATACGGACGTACACATTGAAATAGCTGATTTGGCGGCACAGTGGGAAGAGTGGGATGTGGGGAGCGATAACTTTGTATCCCGAAATGGCAGTCTTTTTTTTCGGATTGAGGATACGGGTCTGTTTCTCGTGGAACAAGGACGCCGCATCGTGGTATCCCCTCAAGCGGGTGCAGATGACAAAAAGGTTAGATTATTTGTGCTGGGCACATGTATGGCCGTCATTATGATGCAGCGCGGCATTCTACCGCTGCACGGAAGTGCGATAGTCATTGATGGTTGGGCTTATGCATTTGTTGGACACTCGGGTGCAGGCAAATCCACTTTATCAGCTGCACTTGCTTCACGCGGCTTTCCGCTCTTAACGGATGATGTCGTGGCACTGACTTGGGATGCAGGAGGAAGAGCAATCGTATCACCAGGTTATCCGCAGCAAAAGTTATGGCAGCCCAGCCTGGACGGATTCGGTATGAAGGAACAGGATTACGCAACGGTTCATGCGGAGATTACGAAATACGCGATACCGGTTCAGCACTATTTTCATGATAGACCCGTTCCGATTGCCGCTGTTTTTGAACTTGATCCGAAACCGGAAGAAATGCTGAAACCCGTACAGCTGAAGGAAGTTGCCGGATTGGAACGCCTTCACATGCTGTGCTCTCATACATTTCGTAGTGGACTTGTTTCCAGGCAGGGTCTGGCACAATGGCTGTTCGAGACGGTCTCACGGCTGTCCGCCGGTATTGAAGTTTTCAGAATCACGAGGTCAGGCTCTGATTTTACGGCATTTGAGATGGCTGACCGGATTACAGAATATGCACGTAAAGGAGTGTATACGGGACAATGACAGCAACGAAGCCAATGAATGGGGAAGACCGTGTGTTGCGTAAGGAAGGCAATCTTGTCAGTGACATGGGCGGGGAAAAAGTCATGATGAGCATCCATAACGGCAAGTACTATAATCTGGGCAGCACGGGTGGACGAATCTGGGATCTGATCAGTGAAGAAAGAACATTGACCGAATTGGTTGAAGTGTTAGCTTCAGAATATGAGATTGAACAAGACATATGCCGTGAACAGGTTGTGCAATTTCTAGAGCATCTGACGCATGAAGGATTAATTGACGTTACCCGCGGAGAGTAGACCATGTTGCGAAAAATAAAAGCATATCGTTCATTGCCGCGTGAAATTCGTGGATTGGTATGGGAAGCTTATGTCCACCTTGGATGGGCACGAATACTTAAGGCGATGCCTTTTGCCAAGATTGCTCCTGGTCTCGGTACACCGATGTACGAAACGCCGATGACGGGACTCAATCGAAGTGATGTGACGACGATTCGAAATATTTCTAAAGCTATACTCATTGCCAGCAGGTATACATTATGGGAGAGTCGTTGCCTTGTCATGGCAATCGCAGCGATGAAGATGCTGGAACGCCGTAAAGTGGAGAGTACTCTATATATGGGTACTGCACGGAATAAACAAGGCCAAATGATGGCTCATGCATGGCTACGAAGTGGGAAATTGATTGTGACTGGAGCAGATACAATGGACCAATATACGGTTGTCGGCGTGTTTGGCAAGCGGTGTCCTGAGAAGGGAGCTGGGGAGATTGTCTACGATACATGAGTGGGAACAATATACAGCGGAATTTCCACAGGAGCTTAAGCTGATTTTGAGCATGATGAAAGGCGATCTAACAGCAATAACCCCTGAGGACGCCAAAATACGGATGAAGGACATGGACTGGCAGCTCTTTTTGCAGCTCGCTCATCATCATCGACTGTACTCTGTTCTCTATCTGAAAATAAAAGAGTTGGACTCAGCGGTTATTCCCGCTTTTGTAGTGGAAAACCTGAGGCAGCAATATACAGCCAATACGTTCCGCATGTTACATCTGACAGCCGAGATGGAGCAGGTGTGTGGTGCTTTTCGTGAACGAGGTATTCGGAATATTACGCTCAAAGGGCCCGCGCTGGCACATGATCTATACGGAGATATTTCCTTGCGGACCTCTAAAGATCTGGATATTCTCATTCCCTTTGATGATGTGGAGTCCGCGGAAGAGATCCTGGAATCGCTTGGTTATGAATCGAAGGAAGGCAAGCGAACACCGACCGTTGCCAGCTGGAAATGGCGGGAACATCATATCTGTTACAAACACCCGGTCAAAAGAACCCAAGTGGAGATCCATTGGCGGCTTAACCCGGATTCTGGAAGAGAAACCGATTTTGAATTACTGTGGAAACGCAGCCGATTCAGCACCTATACCCAGACGCCTGTCCGTATGCTGGAAAGGGAGGATCTGTGGGCATATTTGGTGACGCACGGTGCAAGACATGGATGGTTCAGACTGCGCTGGTTGCTGGATATCGACCAGATGATTCGCAATATGCCACTGGATGTCAAAAAAGTGGAGCGACGCCTGAAAGCAGAAGATAGATTATCTATCGGTTCACAAGCTCTTCATCTGGCTTCGGTATTAATGGACACCCCGTTGGATGCCAATTATCTTGCTTTGTTGTCTTCGCACGAACGTGCGGGAGAGAAATTAGCCAGACGCGGCGTAGTGTTCATGAATGTGATGATTGAGAGCCCGGCAGATGTAAAGAGTTATCGTTCCTATCTGTTCGCACTGCGAAGCACAAGGCAGAAGCTGTTTTTCTTTATCGAACGTTTGTATCCGAGTACCTGGGATGTAGACCAACTGCCGCTTCCGCGTTCACTGCATTTTTTGTATTTTCCGTTACGTCCCTTTCTCTGGTTCTGGCGGCGAATCAAAAGGAACACGATGACGGAGAGGGGATAACGTATGATTTCGGAAATGCAATTTTTTATGCGAAAACTGCATCGTGTAACGGGCCCAGTGTTATATTGGAACCTGCTGGGCATGATCTGCATCAGTCTGATGGAAGGAATCGGCATATATATGCTCGTTCCGATGTTAAGTCTTATTGGTATTTTTGAAATGGGTCCAACAGGTCTGCACTTACCCTGGATATCAGAATTTTTAAATCGTTTTCCGGAAAATGGCCGGCTGCTGCTGGTACTGTTGGCCTTTGTCCTCATTGTCTCTGGACAGGCGTGGCTACAACGTCTTCAGACAATTCGCAACACTCGAATTCAGCAGCAATTTGTTCGAACGCTGCGCATGGAAACCTATCGTGCCATCATTATGGCGCAGTGGTCTTTTTTTCTCCAAAAACGAAAATCCGATTTTAATCATATATTAACGACCGAACTTGCCCGTGTCAGTCAGGGAACGAATATTATGCTGCAAATGGCGGCTTCCTTGATCTTCACCGGCATTCAAATCGGCCTGGCCTTCTGGTTGTCTGCCAAGTTAACCACCCTTGTCCTGGTCTGCGGATTGGTATTGTTTATTGTCTTGAGAAAATTCGTGAAACGGGCAAAACAGATTGGGGATCAGACGTCGGAATATTCCCAGAGCTATTATAACGGTATTACAGAGCACTTTAACGGAATCAAGGATATTAAGAGCAATATGCTCGAAAAATCACATATTAGCTGGTTTGAACGTATGTGTGGGCGAATAGAACGTAACGTGATTCAGTTCAGCCAGTTGAACAGTGGCACACAATTGATTCATCGAATATCGGCGGCTGTCATTATTGCTGCTTTTATCTATTTATCCCTGCATGTGCTCGCTGTACCTCCGGCAAGTTTGTTGCTCATCATTCTGATTTTTTCACGGTTGTGGCCACGATTCACGTCCATTCAGTCCAATCTGGAGTATATGAGTTCGATGCTGCCCGCGTTTCAGATTGTGAGAGAGTTACAGACAGAGACCGAGAAAAGCCGTGAGATTAGCGAAAAAATGGTTAATGCTGGTGAACCATATGATGAGGAGTTAACGGTTCCCGGTCCTCGTTCGGTTAAAATGAAGGCCCAGGCCAAGCTAAATGAGCAGGAAGATGGCAGTGTTCGGCCCATTGAACCCTTGTTGCTTAAGGAATCCATAGAGTGTCAGCAAGTCAATTATCGCTACGAAGGCAGCGATATCTACTCGTTATTCGAAGCGTATGCATCCATCCCTGCGAAAGGCATGACGGCCATTGTAGGCAAGTCGGGAGCTGGGAAGAGCACGATGATTGATCTGATTATGGGGCTCATTCGTCCGGAGAGCGGTCAGATTTTGGTGGATGGGGTGCCGTTAACCGAAAATCGATTGTTAGCCTGGAGAAGTTCAATCGGATATGTCTCTCAGGACCCTTTTCTGTTCCATACGAGCATTCGTGAAAATTTGCTTCTGGTTGACCCAAATGCCAGTGAGGAACAGATGTGGCATGCATTACAGTTCTCTTCGTCTGCAACATTTGTCCGCAAACTTCCGCAAGGACTGGATACCATTATCGGTGATCGCGGCATCCGCTTGTCCGGCGGTGAACGTCAGCGTTTGGTGCTTGCCCGCGCCATGCTTCGAAACCCTTCTGTATTGGTATTGGATGAGGCGACGAGTGCGCTGGATAGTGAGAACGAACAGCACATTCATGAGGCCCTTGAGCGCCTGAAAGGGCATGTCACCGTTATTGTTATCGCCCACCGATTATCCACCATTCGAACAGCGGATCGAGTGATTGTATTGGATGAGGGCCGGGTTATCCAACAAGGGGGCTATCAGCAATTATCTACTGATCCGGTAGGCACGTTCAGCAAACTGTTGAATATGCAGGCAGGTGTAGTGGGGCAATGAATCTCTCGGTAAATCCCGAAATGAACAAAGCAAAAAGGCGCGCCATTTGAGGCAGCGCCTTTGATCTATGTGTATTAGGAAAGTAATCAATATGATTTGCCATTTTCATTTAGTGAACGATGGCATTGCTAACAGGCTTCGGAAGATGAAAAGCACCAACACGTTCCAGATGCTGCACAATTTCATGCACGGCTTCTTCGATGGACAGCACTTCGGTATCAATGATCAGTGTAGGATCTTCTGGAATATCATAAGGGGCCGAAATCCCTGTGAAATGTGGAATGGCACCGCTGCGGGCCTTTTTGTAAAGCCCCTTCGGATCACGGCGTTCGCACTCTTCGATCGAACAACGTACATAGATTTCAATGAAATCATCAGCTTCAAAGAGCTGTCTAACCATATACCGATCTTGTGCATCTGGCGAGATAAAGGCGGAAAGAACAAATAACCCGGCATCTACCATCAACTTGGATACTTCACCAATCCGGCGCAGATTTTCTTGCCGATCCTCGGCCGTGAAGCCTAGATCCCGATTCAGTCCATGACGTACGTTATCCCCATCTAGTACGTAACAATGAACCCCTTTTTCGTACAGATACTGCTCCAGGGCAAATGCAAGCGAGGATTTTCCTGCTCCGGATAAGCCGGTGAACCATAAGGCACGACTGCGATGACCGTTATGTTTTTCCCTGTCCTGCCTGTTTAAGCTGGATTGCTGCCAGGTAATGTTACGCTCTTCCTTTGACATGATATCCGCCTCTTCCTACTTATGATATGTATAATATTTTAACATATTTACAAGATTATAGCACCTTCTGAATTTGGCGAAATTTAGCGTGAATCAACGACAATTCGGGTATAGAATTAGTACATACATAGCAGGAGGAAGACCAACATGAACAATAACATACACAACATACAGGTATATTTCCAGTGCGCGGATTGCGATCAGGATATTCGGGCAATCTTTGCTCAAGAGCAGGTCAGTGCGGTTCGCTGTTCAGGATGTGGTAGAGCATACACATTGATGAAACCTACCATTGGTGACGAGATTTTGCTTGATTGGGAGCAGGAGGCCCTATATCATAAATTGCGCGCAGATCGCTCTGAACATGATAATCATAATATGTCTGCCCTGATTATTAAAGTAATTGAGCTGCTAACCTGGCGGGATAGTGGTGATGGTCAGACACGTGCGATAGAAATGGTTAGAGAGTGGCTGGCTTCCAGTGGAAAACCTCAGACCTTACTTGAATTGTTTCATCATCCCGAGCGAGACAATAAACGGTTTTGAACGGAGAAATGAGAACTGGGTCCCATGGTGTGTAAGTATGTGAAGCGATCTGTAATCGAAATTTACATACATTAGCTGTTCCTGTGGCATATTACCTGAAGGTGTTCGTGATAGGAAACGATAAACCGAATTTTTCAGGAACAGGAGCGGATAGCAATGAAGCGAATGGTTCTTTACATGCTGCTGGCTGTATTGACGTTCGGTATATTACCGGCACATACTGAAGCATCGCCAATAAATGGAGCTTATCATTTTGGCTTCAAAAAGAGCCAAAACGGCCAGTTGCCTTCCATTGATCAGGAAGGATTTAAGGAGATATTGCAGCATAACGATGCCATTTTCCTGGGGGATACAAAACAGAAAGAGCTGTATCTTACGTTTGATAACGGTTATGAGAATGGATTTACGCCAGCCATCTTGGATGTTCTGCGCGAAAAAAAAGTGCCAGCTGCTTTTTTTGTCACCGGACATTATCTGAAAGACCAGCCTGAATTGGTGAAGCGAATGTCGGCAGAAGGCCATATTGTGGGTAACCACTCCTGGAGCCATCCCGATATGACCCGAGTTTCCAATGAAAAAATAAGAACAGAGCTCGATCAGGTACGATCTGAGGTCAATCGATTGACTGGACAGCAAGCGACCTTCTTGCGGCCACCACGTGGCATTTTTAACAATCGGACGCTTGCAGAGAGCCATGCCCAAGGTTACGTTAATGTGTTTTGGTCCGTTGCCTATAAAGATTGGGATACCAAAGTGCAACGTGGTACAGAGTATGCACGTCAGCAAGTCCTGAAACAGCTTCATCCGGGAGCAGTCATTCTGCTTCACTCTGTGTCGAAGGATAACACGGAGGCGCTAGCTTCCATCATTGATGAGGCACGCAAACAAGGATATGCGTTCAAAAGTTTGAATGACCTGAAAACTAAAAGTTATTAATGTTACATGTTTACAATAGAAAAAGGGCATCCTGAGCTACGGTAGCTTGGGATGCCCTTTCTGGCTTGGTCTTTGATGGTTTAAGCAGACATGATTCTAATTATTAAGGAAACATGCTGTGTGATGAGAGGCTTTTTATAAAACCGTGTTGTAAATAATACCGATCGTTTTGGGACCACAATGACTACATATAACGCAACCAGCCGTAGTTAATTCCACTCGTGCTCCAGTCTGCTCCTGCAGAGACTTTTGCAAATCAAGCGCGTCTTCCTCGGCCATGGTATGCACGACGATAACGAGATCACGGTCGATCTGTTCCTTATGGTTAAGTGTGTTTTGCAGCATTTGTTCCAGCGCCTTTTCCCGTTTGCCACGCACCTTGTACGCAGGTGACATCTTGCCATCGGCTACCCGAATGACGGGGCGAATTTTCAGCAGACTGCCAATCAGGTTTTGCATGCCAGAGCAGCGTCCACCTTTGTACAGATACTCTAACGTATCGATGACAAACTCAGTTCGCACATTCGGTTTGATGGCTTCAACGAGATGTGTAATCTCCGTCAGGCTCTGCCCTTTTTCTACTGCATGAACTGCCTTCATGACCATCAGAGCAATTCCGGAAGAAAGATTCAGAGAATCTACGACAGAGATGCGACCTTCCGGAAACTCGGAACTGGCCAATCTTGCATTTTGGTAAGTTGACGAAAGTTCAGAGGACAAGCTGATATATAAGATATCATACCCTTGTTCTATGTAAGGTTGAAATGCCGTCATGAAATCCGCAGGTGAAGGTGCTGCCGTTTTGGGCAGACGCCCATCCCTGCTTACACGTTCATAGAGCTGCTCCGGCTTAATTTCAGCACCGTCCTTCAGTGATTCCTCACCGAACACGACATATAAAGGGATGATACCGATATCGTGCTGCTGGATCCATGCTGGGGCCAGATCACTTGTGCTGTCCGTGAAAATTTTGATTCGTGACATGTCAATCTCCTTTGGATACGAAAATTTGGCAATAGGATGGATCAAATAAATCAAGTTGAGATGGATTAGTGTTATTTCATTATCGTTTTTTGAGAAATGAGTGTGAAGCGGATATACGCTTCTACATCATATAGATACCTGCAATAATAAGCCCTGCAAACGCCAGGATCATGGCTCCACTGAGAATGGTTCCAATAATAGCAAAGACTTTTTTTCGATTTTTGAGAATAAGCCCAATCACGCCGAGAATGATTCCGGCCAGATTAAGAATCAGGCAAACTAGAACAGCCAGAGAAGCCAGAACAACTGCTGGATGTAATGCAATCTCCTCTACTTGGATCGGTGTGGTTACAACGCCAATTGAACTGTTTATAGCCATTGTGGCAATAAAAAAAGTCAGCATGTAACCAATGATCGAGACCAATCCAATCACAAAACTTGCAATACCAGGCCCAGAGTGTTTCAATCGACCCATGGATGGATCTTCAAGGGCGGAGGGGTAAGGTGTATACAGATTATCATGATTGGGATCTGAATAATCCGTAGCGGAACCGGATTGATAAGGATGATGGTTATTCTGGTTATTTTGATTATCCATAAATGGTTTATCCCTCCCTTAATCGTAGTCATGAGTGTAATTAACCTAATCCGGGTATTATGATTCTCATCAAGAGAATGAAGGCATTCCTTTTTACTTTTCCATAAAAATCGATAAAAATCAAGGTTTAACGCCAGTTTTCGTCGATTTTGAGGCAAAAGCGAAGCAAAGTATATATAACCAGACATATAAATGCCTTCGCATCGTAGCTGGCTGGTAAACACTGCAAGGATTCGCTAAAATGAATAGTTGAGAGATGAATTAAGGGAGAGAAGGCAAATGCAACGGAAATGGATGATGCTTGGTGCTGTACTGACAATGCTTTCTGTAGCTATTGGTGCGTTTGGTGCACATATGCTAAAGGAGAAAATTGGTGCAGACGCCATAGCCGTGTATGAAACCGGAGTGCAGTACCACATGATACATGCAATCGGACTGCTGATCATTGGTCTTACAGCGGGTCAACTTGGACCGTCCACCAAGCTCAAGTGGGCAGCACGCCTGCTGTTTATTGGAATTATCATATTCTCAGGCAGTCTGTACGTACTGAGTATTTCAGGTATTAAAATATTGGGAGCCATCACGCCAATCGGCGGGGTAGCCTTTATTGTCGGCTGGTTGTTATTAGCAATAGACGTATGGCAGCGGGGAAGAGATCGCTCGTAAAGGTTTACAATGGCTGTTCATAGTTATGGAGAACTTACGATGTACCAGTTCATTGTTACATGAATGAACACCTGAAAAAAGCAACTTGCCTGGGAAATGTTATGGAATTCCCCCGTAAGTTGCTTTTTGTTTGAATGCACATTGAGTTAAAGAAACTCATCAATTTCATTGGTTCGGAACGTATACACTTGTTTTTCATCCACATGGTAGACGCTTACAATGCTGGTATCCCGATCAAAATTCAATATTCGGCATGGAATGCTCTGATGCCTACCGTTTTTGTTGTTCACAACGATCCGAGTAAGACGGTTTTCTTTGATAAGGGTATCAATCCATACATCGAATGAATTTCCGTTGGTAGTGTTGGATGCTTCGGTTGAAGGAGCTTTCTGGGAAGCAGGTGTTTCGATTTCACTTTGTGGTTTGACTGGAACGGTTGAAGCCGTCGCTTGATTTAGTGAAGAGTTCTTCTGTCTTGCATTGGATTGTGATTTTTTTCTTTCTTTATGAAGAAAGGCGAATGAGTCCTTTTTGGACTGCAGTGTCACTTCAATAATTTTGCCAAGCTCTATGCCGGATTGAATCCGGAAGTCCGCAATTTGTTCCTCTTTGTTTATGAACTCCAACAGGGACTGCAGTGCCAATGCATTCGAGCGGCTCTTAATAAGAATATCGACATTGAATAAAAAGCCGATTTCTTCTTCGTTGGATAAGGTTTCTTTCATTCATCCCAGCCCCGTTAAAAGATATGTCAGCAAAAACATGCTTCAATACACTATATCATTAAAAAGGCAATAATCATAGTGCTGGAGACATAGAAAATGGGTCGCTATATTGACGACTTGTAGCAAAACATATGTATTTCAAGCTCTTTTCCGCAGGTGTCCACACGGCTATCTGGAATGAGGCATACAATTATCGTGACCTGTGGAAGAGGAGGTGTATCGGGAAATTATGGTGACGATGGAGCCGATTGTGGTTGGAGAGCATGTGTTGGTCGGGGTAGAGGTTAAACTGCCCAAAACGACATTACTGACGATTAATACATCCAAAGGATATATCATGTGCGGAGCACTCGATGTGGGATTACTTAATGAGAAGCTTGGGGATCGCAAAATTATTGCAGCTCGGGCGGTTGGCGTGCGCACATTGGAACAGTTGCTGCATGCACCTATGGAGTCGGTAACCACGGAAGCCGAGGCTATGGGCATTACGGTTGGCATGACGGGTGTAGAAGCATTGCTCAAGATGATCTAATCCCTGAATATTAGGCGATTAAAAAAGGGCTCCCCTACTGGGAAGCCCTCTCTTTAACTTACATATGCTCATCCTATATCAAACGATAAAACATGCTTGTATTAATTTAAGCTTCATCCTTGGCGAACAAGGCAGCTAAATTCTCTTTGAAAGGAGCGCGAACGACGCCTTTTTCCGTAATAATGGCTGTTACATATTCGTTAGGTGTGACGTCAAACGCCGGGTTGAATACTTTTACACCTTGCGGTGCCGTACGTTTGCCAAAACCTTCAGTTACTTCCTCCGCAGCACGTTCCTCAATCGGAATGAGATCTCCGGATGGCGTAGACAGGTCAATGGTGGACAGTGGGCTGGCTACATAGAAGGGAATGTTGTGCGCTTTGGCAAGGACCGCTACGCTGTAAGTTCCGATTTTGTTAGCTACATCCCCATTGGCAGCGACGCGGTCTGTACCAACGATAACTGCCTGAATCCAGCCTTTGGACATCACCATACCTGCCATGTTGTCGCAGATCAGAGTAACGTCAATGCCCGCTTGCTGGAGCTCGAAGGCCGTAAGGCGTGCACCCTGAAGGACAGGACGTGTTTCGTCCGCGAATACTTTCAGGTTGATGCCACGCTCGTGAGCGAGGTACATCGGTGCAGTCGCTGTTCCGTATTTCGCGGTTGCAAGTCCGCCTGCATTACAGTGTGTGAGCACACCCATACCGTCTGCGAACAAAGGAAGAGCATTTTCACCGATAAGACGGCAGACTTCTTCGTCTTCTTTTTGAATCAAAAGTGCTTCCGCTTCAAGGGAAGCATTGCTATCTTCGATGCTTGCACCGGATTCAGCAAGGTCACTGGCTTTTTGCATCATGCGATCCAGCGCCCAGAACAGGTTAACAGCGGTTGGACGGGAAGTGGCAAGATGAGCACAGATGGATTTTACATGATCCAGCCAGCCTTGTACGGCAAGTCCGTCATATGCCTTGGCACCGAGCACGACACCAAATGCAGCAGCAATCCCGATCGCCGGAGCACCGCGTACTTTCATCGAGTGGATGGATTCCCATACCTCTTCGGGCGTGTACAGTTTCAGCATCAGAATTGTTTCAGGCAGCAGACGCTGATCAAGCATTTCAAGCTTGTCCTGTTTCCATATAAGGGAGGACAGAGGCTGATGTTCAGGGTTTGTCATGGATGTTCCTCCGTTCCTTGAGTTAAGCTTTAATAAAAGTAACTGCAGTAGCTACTGTATCTAGAAGTTCACCAATGGTATTCAGATTGCGATTACGCTTGATGAGTGCTTTACCGATCGCCAGCGCTTTGCGCTGAGCACGTTCACGTTGTGTCGCATCTTCAATCGTATCGATATCTGCGACATGCGCAAGTCCGACAATACGGCGGACCATTTTCGCGCCAGCAAAGCCAGCAGAATCTCTGAATAATTGTTGTACATAAAGATCTTCGTATCCAGGCGCCTTAGCCATAGGATCTACCAGATCGGAAGTCCACAGAGCACGGAAGCGGGATTCAAATTCAGTCCATACGTCACGAACCATATTCAGCAAAATCGTTTCACGCTCATGAAGAGCCGTCTGATCCTGGAATCGACCTGGTAGAGAGGCGTAGTGGAGAAGCAGATTGGCAAGCACGGCTCCTACATCAAATCCCATTGGGCCGAAATAGGCAAATTCGGGATCAATGACTTTGGTGGATTCAGGTGTGACAAAAATACTGCCTGTGTGCAAATCACCATGAAGTAGAGCTTGACCATGGGTGAGAAATTTCTCGCGCAGCAAGGCTACTTCAAGATGAAGTTCTCCATCTGTACGAAGTGCTTCCGCTTCATCTTCAATGGCAGCCTCATAATTATTTTTCTCCGCAATGCGATACGGTTCATCAAAGATCAGATCTTCGGTTATTTTACATTGATCCGGATTGACGAATCTGCCCTGTTTTTCTTTCTTCAGTTGCTGGTTCATGCCAAGATCTGAAGTGAAAAACAGCGTTCTTGCCATGAACTCCCCAATATGTTGTGCAAAAAGAGGATATGTTCGGCCATCGATGAGGCCTTTACGCATAATCACATGATCGCTCAAATCTTCCATCACAGTTAAGGCGAGATCATCATCATAATGGTACACTTCGGGCACCATTCCCGGACATAGACGATACTCTTCCTGTAGGATTTCTCGTTCAATTCTGGCACGTACCAGAGACAATGGCCATGATTCTCCGACCACTTTCGCATAAGGAAGAGCTTGTTTGATAATGATACTTTTATCGGAGTTCTGATCCGTGATATGGAAGACCAAATTCAGATTGCCGTCACCGATCTCACGACATTCCAGATTCGCATCTGCCGCAAACGGACCCGGTAATGTTTTGGCCAGTTCGATTGCATCCTGGGGTGTAAAAGGGTGATATTGGGACAAGAATGCCACCTCCATATATATGAAGAAACAGGAAAACCCACTTCTTTGCTTGGTATATGTCAGTATATCGGAAATAACTGTGATTTTGTACCCTTTTTTTGAGACAGCCTATACCGGACTTGTTTCGAACTTCTGGTGTACGGGTAAAAACAAATAGGCCGGACGGTTGACAGAAATACCGCCGACAAGGCTCCCCACCACTGGGTGGTGCCGAAATGTTAAATCTCTGTCATTTACGGCAGGATAACCTGCTTATAGTGAATGTCAGACTAATTTTATAATAAAAGGATGGGATTAAGATGGCTACAAAAAACAAAACGGATCAAGCAAAATCGGTGGAACAAGTACTTAATCGTCAGGTGGCAAACCTGAACGTCCTGTATGTTAAAATCCATAACTATCACTGGTATGTAAAAGGACCTAACTTTTTCACACTGCACGTGAAATTCGAAGAATTTTACAATGAAGTAACTGTACAAATGGATGAAATCGCTGAACGTATTCTTACCCTCAAAGGCAGCCCTGCGGCTACGATGAAAGAATATCTGGAGATTTCCTCCATTCAGGAAGCAGCTGGTGGCGAAGATGCCAACACAATGGTACAGAACCTGATCGAGGATTTTGCTACCTTGTCGAACGAGTACCAGGAAGGTATTGAAGTGGCAGACGCTGCGGAAGACCAACCAACATCTGATATGCTGACAGGCTTCAAGGCTGATCTGGAGAAACATATGTGGATGCTGCGCTCTTTCTTGGGCTAATTCCATCCTCATTTACCGAGTTTGTTGGCTTATAAACCATACAGTTACTCTAACCTTTCTTTCACGTTGTCAGGATGACGCCGAGCGTCTATACTGCTGACAAGACTGACTTCGGGAGGAGAACTTTATGATAGGCACAACGATACCGGCATTAAAAGAATGGGCCTCCGCAATCAAAGCACTGGAAACGGGTCGCCAAGTTATGGTGATGCGCAAAGGCGGGATTGTGGAGGAAACCCGACGTTTTGAGTTGAAAAGTCCAGCGTTCTATCTGTATCCGACTTATGAACATCAGCGTAAAGAACTGATAAAGTCCTCTGATCATTTCTATGTTGAGGAATCACTGGCCGAATGGGTGCCTGAAGCTTCGACGATCCATCTCACAGCATATGCTGAAGTGACACAGGATTTGGAGATCAGAGATCAGGAGATGCTGGATCGACTTCTTGACTTTCATATGTGGACAGCGGATTTTGCCGAAGACCGCCTAAAGTGGAAACGCAAAGATCCACTCCACGTATTGATACTCCGAGTGTACCGTTTGAAGGAACCGATGGAGATTCCCGTGTTACCTGAATACAACGGATGCCGTTCATGGATTTCCATTCCGAATGGTCCGGTGCCGCGCGAAATGACGCCGGTGGTGGACGTTGCGGATTTTGACGAACAGGTACAGAAGATTAACGAGATGCTCAAAATGTAATGTTATTTATCGGAAGGACTTGTCCATGATTTGGATAGGTCCTTTTTCGGTTGAAAGGATCAGATTTGATAAAAGGTTGAATCCTTGTGATTTTTCTCACTGTCTATTTATGACGAAGAAGTTTTGTCATTTGATTCAATCTGGCTTTTATTATAGAATCAAATAGAATAATGTTTCCTGTAAGGGACAAGAGTTCTTAGGAAATGACTTGATAATCATTGAGAATCAGTTTAGAATTATTCTAAAGTGATTCTTGCTTTGGAGATTGGAGTACAGGAGAAATTCAGGGGAAGCCCTGTTCAGATATTAATAGGCGCTTTTTCGTTTTCGACAGTAAACATCAATTTAATCAATGGAGGGAAACAATACACATGGCTACGAATTTCGTCATTGAAGGTCTGAAAGCGACGATCGAAGGTAAGGAAATCCTGAAAGGCATCAACCTGGAAATGAAAGGTGGAGAAATCCACGCAATCATGGGTCCGAACGGAACAGGTAAATCAACACTGGCTTCTGCACTTATGGGGCACCCTAAATATGAAGTAACAGACGGTACGATTACACTTGATGGTGAAGATGTATTGGATATGGCTGTAGACGAGCGCGCTCGTGCAGGTCTATTCCTGGCTATGCAATACCCGAGTGAAATTGCTGGTGTAACGAATTCTGACTTCCTGCGTAGCGCAATTAACGCACGTCGTGGTGAAGGCAACGAGATCTCCCTGATCAAGTTCATTCGCCAAATGGAAGGTAAAATGAAAGAACTCGACATGAATCCTGAATTTGCTCACCGTTACCTGAATGAAGGTTTCTCCGGTGGTGAGAAAAAACGGAACGAGATTCTGCAAATGATGCTGCTTGATCCAAAAATCGTAGTACTCGATGAAATCGACTCCGGTCTGGATATCGATGCTCTGAAAATCGTGGCAAACGGTGTAAACGCAATGAAGAGCGAAGATCGCGGCTTCCTGATCATCACTCACTACCAACGCCTGTTGAACTATATTACTCCTGACTATGTACACGTAATGATGCAAGGTCGTATCGTGAAGTCTGGTGGACCTGAACTGGCTCACCGCCTAGAAGCTGAAGGATATGATTGGGTTAAAGAAGAGCTGGGAATCACGGACGAAACTGTAGGTCAAGCGTAAAGACAAAACGGAGGAGGATAATCAATGACTACACAAACAATTCTTCCGGTTGAATCTGAAGCGCTTCGCGCCTTGTCGGAAAGCAACAATGAACCCGGCTGGTTGACCGAGCAGCGTCTCGAAGCCCTTAAGCTAGCAAGTGGGCTTGCGCTTCCCAAACTGGAAAAACAAAAAATCGAACGCTGGAATGTCAGCGAGTACGGCACGTATAAAGCTAGTGAAGCGATTGCTTCCCTTGAGGAAGTACCAGCTTCCATTAAAGATCTGGTTAAGGACCAAGCGGAAGGCAGTCTGGTTATCCAGCGTAATTCCGGTACGGTATATTCCAAGTTATCTGCTGATCTTGCAGCAAAAGGAGTTATCTTCACAGATCTGGCTACAGCAGTTCGCGAACACAGTGATCTGGTAAAACCATATCTGAATACGGCTGTGAAAGCAGATGAGCATTCACTTGCTGCACTGCATGCAGCGCTTTGGAACGGTGGGGTATTCCTCTATGTTCCGAAAAATGTAGAAATTGAAGTTCCGCTGCAAGCGGTACTGCTCACAGATGATGCTTCTGCAACGTTTGCACCTCACGTGCTTGTAGTTGCTGAGTCCAACAGCTCCGTTACTTATGTGGATAACTATGTATCTGGCGAACTGTCTTCACCTGTATTCCATAACGGTGTTGTGGAAGTATTCGTGAAAGCTGGTGCCAAAGTCCGTTTCGCATCAGTTCACCAACTGAGCACAAGTGTTACTGACGTATCTTTCCGCCGTGCAGTGGTGGAGAACGACGGTTCGATCGAGTGGATCGTTGGTGAGATGAACAACGGTGATACTGCAAGCAACACGATGACGGTTCTTAAAGGGAACGGCTCAAGCTCCGATTCCAAAGTTATTGCAGTAGGTTCCGGTTCCCAGAAGCTGAACTACACAACTGAAGCTCGTCACTTCGGCAAAAACACGCCAAGTCAGATGATTACACGTGCAGTTATGCGTGAAGAGGCTTCTGCAATCATTAACGGAATCACGAAGATTGAGAAAGGCGCTACCAAAGCGGACGGACAGCAAACAGAGAAAGTACTGATGCTGAGCCCGAAAGCACGTGGAGACGCCAACCCAATCCTTCTCATTGATGAGGATGATGTAACAGCAGGTCACGCGGCTTCTGTAGGTCAAGTAAATGTGGAGCAAATTCATTACTTGATGTCACGCGGGATTAACCGTACGGATGCGGAACGCCTGATCATTTACGGGTTCCTGGCTCCGGTGGTGGCGGATATTCCTCTGGAAGCACTGCGTACCCAATTGCAGTCTCTCATCGAACGGAAACTGGGACAATGAACCCGGCTATCCGCGAGCAGTTCCCGATCCTCCACCAGGAAATCAACGGACACCCGCTCGTATACCTAGATAACGCAGCGACTTCCCAGAAGCCGCTGGCTGTAATCGAAGCGATTAAACATTATTATGAATATGAGAACTCCAATGTGCATCGTGGTGTTCATACGCTTGGAAGCCGTGCAACGGATGCTTATGAAGGCGCACGTGAGAAGGTTGCCAAGTTTATCAACGCACGGCGCACACAGGAGATCATTTTCACCCGTGGGACAACGACTGCTCTGAATTTGGTGGCTTCGTCCTACGGACGCGCAGTCTGCAAAGAAGGTGACGAAATTGTTATTACGCAGATGGAACACCATAGCAATCTGATTCCATGGCAGCAGGTAGCCAAGGAAACGGGAGCGACATTGAAATACATTCCGCTTCAGCCGGATGGTAACATTGATTTGGCTGATGTGGAGAAGACGATTACGAACAATACTAAAATTGTAGCAATCGCGTATGTATCCAATGTTATGGGTGTTGTTCATCCGGTAAAACAAATCGCTGAAATTGCACACCGCAAAGGTGCTGTCATCGTTGTGGATGGCGCACAGAGCACACCGCACATGAAGGTAGATGTGCAGGATCTGGACTGTGATTTCTACGCATTATCCGGCCATAAAATGTGCGGACCAACCGGGATCGGTGCACTTTACGGCAAAAAGGCGCTGCTGGAGTCCATGGAACCGGTTGAGTTCGGCGGTGAAATGATTGATGATGTGGGTCTCTATGAATCCAACTGGAAAGAGCTTCCTTGGAAGTTCGAAGGCGGAACCCCAATTATTGCAGGTGCGGTAGGGTTGGGAGCTGCCATTGATTTTCTGGAGCAGATTGGCATGGATGAGATTGCTCATCATGAAAGTGTGCTGGCAGCTTATGCAACGGAACGTATGGCCGAGATTGACGGACTGACCATTTATGGGCCAGCTAAGCGTCATGTCGGAGTGGTTACATTTAACCTCGGTGATGTACACCCGCATGATGTGGCAACTGTGCTGGATGCGAGTGGCGTAGCCATTCGTGCCGGACACCACTGTTGCCAACCGCTGATGCGTTGGCTTGAAGTCAGTTCAACAGCTCGTGCCAGTTTCTATCTATACAATAACGAACAAGATGTGGATCGGCTTGTCAGCGCCTTAATCCAGACAAAGGAGTATTTTGGCGATGCAACTTGATGATCTGTACCGGCGTGTCATAATGGACCACTACAAAAACCCGCGGAACCGCGGAACGTTCGATAATGAAGCTGTCACGGTGAATTTGAACAATCCAACGTGCGGCGACCGGATTTCACTGCAACTTTTGCTGAAAGACGGAATCGTTCAGGAAGCCAAGTATACGGGGGAAGGTTGTTCCATCAGCATGTCCTCGGCATCAATGATGACCGAGGCAGTCAAAGGCAAAACGATGGATCAGGCACTCGACATGGCTAACCGTTTTTCCTCACTGATGAAAGGGGAAGAAGTCCATTTCGACGATTATGAAGATCTCGAAGCCCTATCCGGTGTGAACAAGTTCCCTGCACGCATCAAATGTGCCACATTGGCCTGGAATGCACTACGCAAAGGAATTGACGAAGAGGACAATGTACAATAACGATAGGGAGGTAGAGCAAGATGGCTAAAAAAGCACCAGAAATGGAAGAGTATAAATATGGTTTTCGCGACGAGCACAAATCCATCTTTCAAACCGGTAAAGGTCTGACTGCAGAAGTCGTTACGGAGATTTCCAAAATCAAGAACGAACCGGAATGGATGTTGGAATTCCGTTTGAAATCCCTGAAACAATTCGAAAAAATGCCGATGCCTAAATGGGGCGGAGATCTTGACGGATTGGATTTCAACGAAATTCAGTATTATGTCCGTGCTTCTGACAAGCAAGGAAAAACATGGGAAGAGGTTCCTTCCGAAATCAAGGAAACTTTTGATAAACTGGGTATCCCTGAAGCGGAGCAAAAGTTCCTCGCAGGTGTATCGGCTCAGTATGAGTCCGAGGTTGTATACCACAACATGCAAAAAGAATTGGAAGATCAGGGCGTAATCTTCATGGATACGGATACTGCACTTAGAGAGCATCCGGAAATCCTGCGTGAATATTTCGCAACCGTTATTCCACCAGCTGATAACAAATTCGCTGCATTGAACAGTGCCGTTTGGTCCGGAGGAAGCTTCATCTACGTGCCTAAAGGCGTAAAATGTGAAGTGCCTCTGCAAGCCTATTTCCGGATTAACTCCGAAAATATGGGACAATTCGAGCGTACACTCATCATTGCAGACGAAGACAGCTTCGTTCACTATGTAGAGGGCTGTACAGCTCCAATCTACAGCACGAACTCACTGCACAGTGCGGTTGTTGAGATCATCTGTAAGAAAAATGCCCGTGTTCGTTATACAACGATTCAAAACTGGGCACCAAACATCTACAACCTGGTTACGAAACGTGCGGTTGCTGAAGAAAATGCAACAATGGAATGGGTCGATGGCAACATTGGTTCCAAACTGACGATGAAATATCCAGCAGTTGTACTGAAAGGCCGCGGAGCTAAAGGTTCGGTTCTGTCCATCGCTGTAGCTGGTAAAAATCAGCATCAGGATGCAGGCGCGAAAATGATTCACTTGGCTCCAGATACAACATCAACGATTGTATCCAAGTCGATCAGTAAACATGGTGGTAAAGTAACCTACCGTGGTCTGGCTTCCTTTGGTCGCCAAGCGGAAGGCGCAAAATCCAATATCAAATGTGATACGCTCATTCTGGATAATGAGTCCACATCCGATACGATTCCTTACAATGAAATCATGAATGATAACATCATGCTGGAGCATGAAGCTACGGTATCCAAGGTGTCTGAGGATCAACTCTTCTACCTGATGAGCCGTGGTTTGACCGATGCAGAAGCAACACAGATGATCATCATGGGCTTTATTGAACCGTTCACGAAGGAACTGCCGATGGAATATGCGGTAGAGATGAACAGATTGATCAAGTTTGAAATGGAAGGGTCGATTGGTTAATCCAACTGCCCTGGTCCGTTTCGAAACGTCGATTCTGATTGTGGCAAAGTTGTGCTGAATCAGTTTCACGTGAACTAAATAGCATATCAAGAAAGATCGAGGGAGTTTATCCCTCGATCTTTTTTTATTGCAGTAGAAACGAACTGGGATGCTCTATCCTGGGTTTATTTGTAATAAAATAAGATCAATAGCACAAGCCATTTACTAGATTTAAGCATCTAATGATAGAAAAGGATGTGAATACATGAGCATAAATCCGTTTAAGAGATATCGGATTACGAGTTCATTTGGCTATCGAATTCATCCTATTTCTGGCGGTCAGACATTTCATCGTGGAATCGATCTCGTCACAGAGCCATGGAATGGGCCCATACATGCATTTATGGACGGGGCTGTATGTTTTTCTGCGGAAGGTGCTACAGGCTCAGGATTCGGCGGTTACGGGCTTACGGTTGCAGTACAGGATCATAGGGGCTACTTGCATTGTTACGCTCACCTTTCCCGAATTGCAGTGAAAGTTGGACAGCAAGTGAAACAAGGACAGCTTCTTGGCAACCAGGGGAGCACGGGTGAAAGCACGGGTCCGCATGTGCATTATGAGGTACGCAAAACGAGCTCCCCTTCGTATGGATACACGGCTAGTGAAAATGGTGTTGTTGATCCAGGGATATATTTGCAATCTGAATATAATTCGACGGTTGAAGGACAGGAGGGGACCCCAATGACGACGGAGGAAAGGGCACGATTAACAGCGATGGAGAAGATGCTGGAATCCCAGTCAGCCTGGATTCAGCAGCAGAAAAGCATTTCCAGTATGGCTTGTCCATCTTGGGCTGAGGAAGCTTATCATTACTACCAACCATATATAATGAACGAAACAGGCAGTTATGACTTTTGGAGATTACTTGTCATCATGTATCGTAAGGAGAAGGGAATCAAGGTCTCTTCCAGTTCCTCAAGTTAACGAACAGATCAGGAGTATACGTGAAGCTTGATTTAGGCAAAAGCAGGCAGACAACCATTTATTGAATGTTTCCAGTTCGCCCGGTTCATCCCAACGCAAACGTCATATGTTAGGGTATACCTGATGAAGAGGAGGCAATCACATGAGCGAAGTAGGATATGGCTGTGGGGGCAACGTAGGCGGCGTAGGCGGATACAATATGTTCACAAACACGGGTGCGATCTTGGTACTGTTCATTCTGTTGGTTATCATCACTAAAGCATTCTTTATTTAATATGATATGAACAAATCGGTATACAAAAAGGGAAGCCTTAACGGCTCCCCTTTTTTTCACGTGCATACCATGTAAACGTGTAAGATGTTCTCTTGAATTTGGGTTACTCTAACTGCTGCTGCGCATACTTAAATGCTAATGGTTACTGGATATAAATTTCAACGATAGCTACATCTCTTTCCTTCACTAAATCAATAAAGGCTGTAGAGGTCTGAACGAGTGGGCGGAAGTAATCCGCAGGGTTGTTCAAAACAATCAGACCGGTTTCGCCGGTCGTGAGCAGAACCCTTTTGCCAATAAAATTGGGAAGCATGTGTTTGATGAGTTCCTGCGTAACTTCAGCATTCAACTGACCGAAGCTGAGGCTGTACAATTCGCATAGCACGGAGATTAGTTCCTGCTTGGTCTGATATACCCGAGTGGTCGTCATCGCGCTGTACACATCGGCTACAGCCGTTATACGGGCAAATGGATGAATCTCGTCGCCTTTCAGTCCGTAAGGGTAGCCACTTCCATCCTCGCGCTCATGATGCTGGAGGGCAACGGTTGCAAGGATCTCGTCCTGAGTGGACTCTTTGACAATCTCATAACCATATAACGTATGTTTCTTCATTTCATCGAATTCTTCGGGCGTTAATTTGCCCGGCTTATGTAACATTTCAGAAGGAATCTTGGACTTGCCGATATCGTGAAGATATCCTGCTTTGGCTACGGTCAGACATTCTTCAGGGCTGTAGCCCATCCAGCCGGCGATATAAAAAGCAAGCATTCCGACTTGTAAGGAATGGTTGTAGGTATAGTCGTTGTCCCCGTCAAGCATCAGCAGCAAGGAGACAACGTCCTTTTGTTTTTCAAGCTGTCCCGTTAGGGTTATCAAAATCTCATCGACCTGAGTCTCATCAATAAAACCCTTCTCCATCGCTTGTTCAAATAGAGATTCTGTACCTTTGATCGTATCGTTAAACAGGTTAGTTAACAGACGGGTTTGATCGGAAGGTAAGGTTTGTGCATCAGAGTGTAGGTCAGATGTTGTATGCTCTACATCTGCGTAATCGATTCCGTGCTGCAGCAGCTTGGCAATATCATCGTCGCTGAGTGTGGAACCTTTCATCAGCATGTGGAGACCCGAACTGTTGTACACATCATTTTTTAACAGGTCGCCAGTTTTAAGATCAGTAACATGCACTCTCACGTATAAACCACCTTTTCCTCGACTAATATCGACACATATGATTATAATAACAAGAAAAAAATGGGTTGACAACGACTTATTTACTAATTTCTTCACCTGTTGAGCAGGTCGAATGACTAGTTATTTAATTGTCTGTGGGGTTCCAGGGTCCTAGTTGATGCCCTTTCCACTCGGAACCATCCTCCCATATTTCTTTTTTCCAGATGGGGACATTCTGTTTGAGTCTTTCAATCGCGTAACGGCTTGCATCGTAACAGTCACTGCGGTGAGGGGAGGAAACGGCAATAACGACGCTGATCTCTGCTACGTCTACCTTCCCAATTCGGTGGCTAATCGCACATTTTACGCCTGGCCAGCGTTCATTGATTTCAATTCCGATAGCTGCCATCTGAGAAAGTGCCATAGGTACATAGGCCTCATATTCAAGATGAACCGTTCGTTGTTGTCCAGTCATTTCACGGGTGGTGCCAACAAAGGTAAGGGCTGCTCCATGGTTTGCAGTGATGACGAGCTCCGTTGTAGCTTCCACGGACAGTGGGGACTGGGTGATCAGGAATAATCCGTCATCTGTACGATGCTCAGGATGGGAATAACGATGTCCGTCACCATTCAAATGGGTGCCATCTCCTCCCGATACAGGGGGAATTAAGGCGAGTTCATCCTGGGCCTTGATTATAATATCGGCAGAAGCATACTGCTGGTTTACTGCCAGAAAAGAAACACGTATTTGAGCAGCCGCTTCAGGGTAAGCAAGGCCCAGTTTTTCTTTTAATTGCACAGGAGTTGGATCCGTTCCGGGGTATTCATATTCAAGCAGAGATGTGCCCAAACGTTCAGCGATTCCTGCAAATAGTTGAATTGTTAATTTCATGGAAATAACTCACCTCTTTTTAATCTCTAAACCCTATAAATATATCATAACGACGCGGAAAATGTTATGCTTATCCATTAGAGGATGTACGTTATCGACGATAAGAGGGAGGCGGTGTGATGAGCACCAAGAAGGCGCAAACATTAACGATTCTACACACCAATGACATCCATAGTCATTTTGGCTCCATGAGCTCCATCGCCGCCATGATCGAACACGAGAGGGAACAGACTGGAGAACTTCTGGTAGTGGATATCGGAGATCATATGGATCGGATGGCAGTTGAGACGGAGGGTACCCTGGGCGCGGCCAACGTGGATGTCATTAATCTGACCGGTTATGATGCGATAACGATCGGGAACAACGAAGGACTAACATTTACACCCGAACAACTGGGTCAGTCTTACTCTGGACTTTTGTGTCCTGTTGTATGTGGAAATGTTGTCGACCAGGCTACGGGCCGGCCACCAGTCTGGATGAAATCCTCTCTCGTTCTGGAGAAGGGGCCATTTCGCATCGGTCTGCTTGGTGCTACAGCACCCTTTACCGCTTTTTATGAATTGTTGGGCTGGGATGTATTGGACCCGGTAGAAACGCTGCGTGAGCAGGTTGAAGCTTTGCGTGCTCAGGTGGATGTAGTCGTTATCTTGTCTCATCTGGGGCTTTCCACAGATCGCAGATTGGCCGAACAGATCCAGGGCATCGATGTCATTCTGGGTGGACATACACATCATGTACTGGAAGAACCATTAGTCATTGGTCAGACGGTGCTCGGAGCGGCAGGCAAGTTTGGCCAGTGGCTCGGTAAGGTGGTACTGGAGCGGGAATATGAAGCGAATGAACTTACACTGGTGAGCAGCGGCTGTTTTCCGGTCCAGAACATGATGCTCAAAGAAAGCGTATCGCTGGCTATAGATACACACCGGACGGAAGCCGAGCGTACGCTTGGTCAAACAGCCGTTATTACGGACAGGACGCTTACCATTGATTACGATCATGAGTCTCCGTTTGCGTCATTGCTTGCCCAGGCAGTTCGTCAGTTCACTGGAGCGCAGTTGTCTCTTGTTAACGCCGGGCAGCTTCTTGCAGATCTCCCGCAGGGGAATATCACGAAGGGAATGTTACATTCCCTATGTCCATCTCCCATCAATGCCTGTACAATATGCTTGAATGGAATTCAGATTCGGGAGGCACTGGAGCAGTCCATGTTGTCAGAGTTTTCACGTAAACCGATTATCGGATTTGGATTTCGCGGGGATATTTTAGGAACATTGTGCATGGATGGAATGGTCGTGGAGTATGACCCCCATTCGCCTCCATACGAGAAAATCCGTGCCATATATATTGACGGCGAGCCGATTCGTGATGAACATGAATATGTGGTAGGAACACTCGACATGTTTACGTTTAACGTAGGTTATCCGTCCCTGGCTCTTGGAACGGATATATCGTATCGACTTCCTGAATTCATACGTGACTTGCTCGAAACGGAATTAAAGAGGCCTGGGGCGCTGGATGACAGCCTGCGATCCCGTTGGCATGAAATCTAACAAGTACTTGCCTTCTGCTGAAGCGGCGGCTAGTGGAAATTACATCTACGGAGCGGGAGAGGATAGGCTGTGCGTTTAGTACATATAAACCTATTGCAGCCTGGCATGAAGCTGGGGAAACGAATTTATAGTGAAGAGGGTTTGGTTCTGCTCAGTGAGGGAGTGGAGCTGACCAGTCGGTTGATTGGACGTCTGAAAGACCTGGGGATTGGATATGTGTATATTTCGGATGCAGCAACAGAGGATATCATCATTCCGGATATGCTGCAGGAAGAGACCAGGCGCAGAGCGCTGGTCGAGATCAAACAGCAGTTTCAGAGTATGTCGGGTCTCAAAACCAAAAGCCGAATCCCACACTTCGGAAAAGCACTTAGCGGGTTAATGAATACGATTCTGGAGGACATTGGCAGTCAAAAAGAAGCGATGATTATGCTGATGGATATGAACGCCAGTGATTTTGACCTGTATAATCATTCTCTCAATGTATGTGTGTATACGCTGGTTCTTGGTGTGGCATCAGGCTATACTCGGCAGCAGCTAATGGAGATTGGACTAGGAGCTCTATTGCATGATATTGGAAAAACACAGATAGCCCCAGAAATTCTGCACAAGCCTGCCAAACTGAGCGATGAGGAATTTAAAATCATACAGCAGCATACTACATATGGACATCGTATTCTCAAAGATGAACCGGGTATACCGCTCCTTGCTGCACATTGCGCATTACAACACCATGAGCGGATTGATGGCAGCGGCTATCCTTTTGGTTTGAAAGACAAAGAGATTCATGAGTACGCCAAATGGCTGGCCCTTGCCGATTCGTATGATGCGATGACAACCAATCGGGTATACAAACAAGCTTTGCTGCCACATCAAGCTGTGGAAGTATTATATACGGGTTCAGGGACTTTATATGAACAGCGAATGCTGGAGAAATTCCGTGACTGCGTAGCCATTTATCCCTTAGGTATCTCCGTCACGCTGAGTTCAGGGGAGGTCGGGGTTGTTGCAGACATCCATACGCGCGTTCCGCAACGACCACGCATTCGTGTTCTCAAGGATGCAGACGGACAGACATTAAGTGCACCCTACGAGATCGATCTGTCTACAGCGTTGTCTGTTATGATTACAGGCGTTGAGGGTGTGGAAGACGCTACGCCAGCTGCAGCGCGTGGCGAATTATTTTGATATCCTGACGTCAAATGGAGAATGGGTCAACGCTCATATCGTAATATCAGGGCCGAGCCGGCCTGATATTACGCGGGCGTTTTTTGTCATGTAATGGACAGAGCATGCTCATGCCAGAGCACAGGAAATTGTGCTATGATTAAAGATAACTCCAAAAGTTGAAGACGGGGTATGTTGTAAATAAAACTTTTTAGGTTAATAAAAGGAATAAGGTGAGGAACAATGACCATGCTAAACTCAGGATCGGTAGAACCGATGCCTTTATCGCCGACTAATGATCCTTGGGATCCGATCGGCTCTTTGCGTACATATGGACGCCATGTGCTGACCAGTGTAGAAATGACCGTGACTCATCTGTGCAATATGCGCTGCGAGCATTGTGCGGTAGGAGATATGTTAACGATGCGCGAAGCCCCTGCGCTTCCGCTACCTTTGATGCTTAAAAGGCTGGATGAGGTTGAGCACCTTCAGACGATCAGTCTGACGGGCGGTGAGCCGAGCTTCAGCCAGAAGACCGTGGATGAGATGATCATTCCGCTCCTCAAATATGCCAAGGAACGGGGCATTCGTTCCCAGATCAACTCCAATCTGACGCTGGATTACCGTCGCTATGAGCAACTTCTGCCTTATCTGGATGTAATGCATATCTCATTCAACTATCTGAATGCCGATGACTTTCACCAAGTCGGGTTTGCCAACAGTGGTAGACCTGTAAAACGGGAAGTCGCGGTGAAGATGTATGAGAAAATGATTGAAAATTCCCAAAAACTCAGTGAAGCGGGCATGTTTATCTCTGCGGAGTCCATGATTAATTTCCGTACCCATGACAAGCTTGAGGGCATTCATCAATTGATCCGTGAGATGGGCTGTGTCCGTCATGAAGTGCATCCGATGTATAATTCGAATTTTGCTTCTGCCCTGCCGGTGCTTTCTCTTGATCATATGAGAGCGGCTATTCATCGTTTGTTGGATGTGCGTGACAAGGATATGTGGATGCTGTTTGGTACACTTCCGTTCTTCGCATGCAGTGCAGCAGACCAGGATCGCGAACTGATCAACCGTCTGTATAGCGAGCCTAAAGTGACGGTTCGTAATGATCCCGACGGTCGTAACCGCGTTAATGTCAACATGTTCACCGGAAACGTGTATGTTACCGATTTTGCCGATATCCCGGCGTTTGGCAACATTCGTGACCGGAAGCTGGATGACGTATTCCATGAGTGGTCGGCGGAACATCCTTTGAATCAGACAGTGAACTGTCATTGTGATGCTGCTTCTTGCTGCGGTCCGAATCTGCTGGTGGCAGATATGTATTATAAAGGTGTGGATTTCAAATCGAGAAAAGCAATTACACGTTGATATTCCAGGTGTATTCCTGAAATAGATAGAAAAGGGGAGTTTCGACTTGGGTATTCATACCGAATTTCATCTCGGGCAGTTAGTATTTAATCTGGTCTGTGTGTTTCTGCTCGTATTTTTGAACGGCGTATTTGTCGCAGCGGAATTTTCTCTGGTCAAAGTTAGACAAACGCGCCTCACTCAATTACAGAGTGAAGGGAATAAGTTGGCTGGTTATGCACTGAAGGTGAATGGTAAATTGGATGCCTATCTATCGGCAACCCAGTTCGGAATTACGCTGACATCGCTGGGGCTTGGTTGGCTCGGTGAACCAGCCATTTCCGAATTGCTGGTCGAGCCTCTGATGTTCAAGCTTGGTGTAGCGGATACAGGACTTATATCCACGGTTTCAGTCATCATCGGTTTCTGTATCATTACGTTTTTACACATTGTGCTGGGTGAGCTTGCGCCCAAATCTCTGGCGATTCAAAAAACAGACAGAGTGGCTTTGCTACTATCGGCACCATTGCTGTTATTTTATAAAATTTTCTTCCCATTCATCTGGGTACTGAACGCGTCAGCCAATGCACTGCTGCGTTTGGCAGGCATTGAACCCGCCAGCGAAGGGGAGGCCCATTCCGAAGATGAGCTTCGCATTTTGATGAAGCAAAGTGCCAAGAGTGGTGTCATCGATAAGGATGAAATCAAACTGATGGATAACATCTTTGATTTCTCGGATATGCTGGCACGTGAAATTATGCTGCCGCGTACGGACATGGACTGTCTGTATACCCATATGTCTCTGGCAGAAAACCTGAAAATCATTAATGCAACGAAGCATTCCCGTTACCCTGTGGCTGTTGAGGATAAGGATGAGATTATCGGATTTATCCACATTACCGATTTGCTTCTAGCTGAACCAGAGCAGCAGCATGATCTGGCTGCGCTTGTTCGTCCGATTCTGAATGTTCCTGAATCGATGGAGATTAGTCATGTACTTCGTCTGATGCAGAAAAAGCACTCCCAGATGACACTGGTGGTCGACGAATATGGCGGTACAGCCGGTTTGCTAACTGCCGAAGAGATTCTGGAAGAGATCGTTGGTGATCTGTATGATGAGTTTGAGGACGAACGTCCACATATGGAGCGCAGTGGAGAAGCCTTTTCCATCGATGGTCGTTCCCTGATTGAAGAGGTCCATGAATGGACCGGAGCTGTCATTGAGGATGAGGAAGTCGATACGATTGGCGGCTGGCTGTTCAAGGAATTGGAAGGAAGCGTGGTCAAAGGCAAAACACGGGAGCAAAACGGTTACGTCTTTGAGGTGGAAGAATCAACCCGTCTCCGAATTACCCGAGTGAAGGTATATAAGCGACCTGATTCTGAAGAAGATAAGGTGGAGATAGGAGAACAGGAACAAGGTTCGATGCAGGCTGATGATCGTGAACGTAACAGGGACTGAGTATTGATGAATTGACCATCGATGCATATCGCCTCCATATTAATTGAAGTGACCTTTGGACACTGCCCAGCGGGGTGAGTCGTTCGAAGGTCTTTTTTTTTGCGTTCCGCTAAATATGGGATTAACTTGGGGGACGGCGACATATGGTTATAGAGACGGGAAATGAAAGCTTGTAATGATGCGATGTGGAATGTACCAAATCAGTGATGAAGGAGGCGTTGTTCTGTGTCAGATCCGCAGCTTCGTGCTTACGCCCCTTTTGTGGGGCCGTTTGATCCATGTCCACCGAAGGCGATTCGGACGTACCTGGTTCCTCCGCAATTGTTTATCCCATTTCAGCCGATGGGCTGGCCGCAGTTCAGTCCAGCTGAAGCCTTAAGAATTGGAACGTTGTGGCCTGCTTTATACAGTCCTTATACACCTGCGAGCTCGAAGGGAAGGAAGGTGGAAGCAGATGGAACCTGAAGCACCCAAAGCCTGCGATGCAAAATACTATGAGCTGCTGGAGGAACTTCAGGCCCTGGATTTTGTATTGGTTGAGCTGAATCTGTATCTGGACACCCACCCGGGCGACTATCAGAGCATTGAGCAATACAACAAATTCAGCCAGGAGCGGATGAGGGTGGCGCATGAGTTTCAGCAATTGTACGGACCGCTGATGAACTTTGGGCATGCTTTCTCCAAATATCCGTGGGAATGGTCCCAGACGCCATGGCCTTGGCAAGTGTGAGATAACAGCCTCGAGTTTCCTTGCAGTTGTTCCAGGCCGGGAGCTCGAGGGATTGTAACAGGTTGGATTTGATTTAGAAGAGGAGGCATCTGCATGTGGGTGTATGAGAAAAAATTGCAATATCCCGTTCGGGTCAGCAAATGTGATCCTCATATGGCGAAATTGCTAGCGGAACAGTATGGAGGCGCAGATGGAGAACTGGCGGCCGCCCTGCGGTATTTGAACCAGCGGTATACAATTCCGGACAAGATTATCGGGCTATTAAATGATATAGGCACGGAGGAATTTGCTCACCTGGAAATGATTGCAACGATGATATATAAATTGACAAAAGATGCGACTGTGGAGCAACTGGAAGCAGCGGGGCTTGGGCCAAACTATGCACAGCGTGATTCTGCTTTGTTCTATACGAATTCTTCGGGTGTGCCATTTACAGCAGCCTATATTGCCTCGAAGGGAGATCCTATCGCGGATTTGTACGAGGATATTGCAGCGGAAGAGAAGGCACGGGCTACATATCAGTGGTTGATCGATCTGACGGATGACGTTGATCTACAGGATAGTCTCAAGTTTCTAAGGGAACGGGAGATTGTGCATTCCTTGCGTTTTCGTGAGGCAGTAGAGATTCTGAAGGATGATCGGGAGACAAAGAAGATTTTCTGAAAAGGATAACATATCATTCTCATTGCCGTTCTCTGCCAAGGGAGCGGTTTTTGCAATTAAAGGAATTGTTCAGAGCATCCTGCTCATTGGTTTTGAGGTAATGGGAATGGGGGGTTATCCAGCAAAAGTTATCATTTCAAATATAAAATAAAAAAAAACAGGGCAAGCCTTTTTTTATTAAAAAGGCTGCCCTGCTTTTTGGGTTTAGTGTCATGCTCTCAGAATTCAACGACCATGGCAACATTTTGCCACCCAGCTCCGACGGTCCAGAACAGCACTTTATCACCACGCTGAATTTGGCCGGATGTAATGGCTCGATGCAATGCAATAAATGGACTGCTGGTTGAGGTGTACCCGAACTCGTCTCCGATGTAGACGGCAATATCTTCGCCAATGCCAATGTTCTCGGATACAGCACGTATATTGCCAATGGATAATTGGGAGAAACAAGCGGCTTTGATCTCGTCTGCTCCGATCTCGTTACGACTCAGCAGAGTGCGAATTGATTCGGAGGCTGCACCTACACAGATGGAATCATCAAACGGTATGAATTTTACATGGAAGGCACCTGCGTCAACACCGGTTTGGCCCAGTTTTGCAAGACCTTGTGCTGGGAAGAGGGAATTGCCGTACACACAGGTATCGGTCTGATAGATCGAGTCAATAAAACCGACAGCCTGTTCGTCCCGTTCAACAATGACAGCTGCTGCTGCGTCCCCAAAGTTCGCGAAGTATACAGGATCGTCCGGACTGGCGTGAGGAGCCACGTTATCAGAGCCGATAATCAAGGCGCGACGAATTCTGGGATTGCCCAGCATCTGGCGGCTAACTTGTTCAAAGGCGGCGGTCATGCCCGCACAGTTGGCATTGCTGTCAATGCAGATCGTATGGGATGCCCCGTTAATCAGGCGATGAATCATTAAGGAATTCGTAGGAAAGATGTATTCCGGCGTTTGACTTGCATAAGCAATCAGATCGATATCAGCACCGGTAAGTCCTGTCTTTTCGAGCAGATTACTGGCGGCCTCAAAGGCCATGCTTAGTGAGTTTTCATCATCGTTGTCAATTTTGTAACGTGTATCACGCCCAAGTGCCTTTAACAATCCCCGAATATCTACACCTCTTGCATCAAAATGTTCAATATAAAAGTCATTGCCCACCTTATTCGTTGGATGATAGATATCGATATCTACAATACGAATTCCAGCCATCTTCATTCTCCTCCTGAGCGGATGGGTGAACCCTCATGCTTGTCCGCCTGGTTTATTAGGTCGTAACCGTGGAGATGATCTCAAGATTTTCCAGTCCGACAGACCGTCCAAGACGGGACAGCTGCATTTTCAGAATGGCATTATTCTCAAGCGTCAACACCACTTTTTTGTATTCATCTTTTTTGAACATCTGCAGGCAGCCCTCAAGAAGAGGCACAATTTCCGGAGCGGTAACATTCAACTTTTTGCAATCGATATTCAGCTGATACTCCTTGGTGTTAATCGGAGCGATCGTGTCCTGATATGCCGAGATGGAACGTAAACCATCTTCTTGAGAGAAAGAGCCCTCCAGTTCAATGTTTAACACCTTGTTCGGAACGTCAGTTTTCAGTATAAAACTTCCCATGATTGTTCTCTCTCCTTTAAATGAGTTAAGGCATCCTGCTAACCAAGACATAGGCCTTGAGGCCCTCGCTGACTGTGTCTGAGATGTAGTCGGATTCGGAGGATAATTTAACCATATTATAAAGGTAGAGCTGTAATAAGATCAATAAAAAAGTCGAATCGTGTATAAAAATGTAGAAGAGTGAATTATTGGATTTCATCCAGTGTAGCAAGCAATATATTAAAAGCACTGATGATTCGTGGAGCGCCAACACAAGGTGCCAGATGCAGCAAAATTCCTTTGAGCTGATCCACGGTTACACCGACACTTAACGCCATCGTATAATGAACCCCTAACTGCTCATACTGCCCCTGTGAGATCAGTGAGGAGATAATCGCAACTTCCTTCCATTGATCGGTAATGCTTGTACGCTGAAAAATATCCCCGTAAGCTGTTCCCATAATAAACTCGGCGAGCTCGGGGAATTGATCCTTAATCGGTGCCAGTGCTTTTGCACCATATTCACCGGAAAGCTTTGCAAAACGCTCCAATCCCTGAGTCACTTGTTCACTCATGCTAAGTTCCTCCTAATTCAAAGTCACGGTACGGTGAGCCGTGGGTGGGATCTCGTCGCGATCGGTAAGAAGCTCAATTACAGTAACCTGGTTCAGCTGCTGCGCGGCCTGGAGAGCTGAGGTGAATTCAGCCCGTGTTTCTGCCCGAAAAGCAACAGCACCGAGGGACTCGGCAAACTTTGCCGCATCCACGGGAACCTCAAATAAAGTGCCATCGATTCGACCTGTTGTTTTTTCCATGCCTTTCAGTGCCATATCCAGCTGTTTATTGTTCACGACGATGAAGATGACTGGCAAATTGTTGCATACAGCGGTGTTAATCTCAGTTCCAAGCATCATGAAGCATCCGTCACCTGTAATGCATACAATGGTTTCTTCCGGTGCAGCAGTCTTGGCCCCAATAGCCATGCCGATGGCATTGCCCATGCAGGCAAAATAGGCGTCAAACACAAAGCTACCGGGTTTCTTGACTTTATATCGTTGAACCGCATGAAAACCATGACTGCCATCATCCACAAACAGCTTATGATCATATGGAAGCAGTTCACTCATTTCTTCCAGCACGGAAGCTAGGGACAGGTTTGGCAGATCCGGGAGAGGTACGGTGTAATCAACAGTTGTCGTTTCTCTTGGAACAATAGGTTGTTCTGTCAGTGTACCGAGCAAAAACTGCAGGTTGTCCTTCAAGTCGCCGGTGATATGTAAGGTTTGAGCGTTAAGTATTTTACCAACGAATGTAGGATCAGCGTCGAATTGAATTAGATGTGCAGGATGGTTTACAGGCTTCAAATTACAGATCGTCATATCACTCAGACGTGAACCGAATACGATATAGAGATCACTTTGATTGAGCAGTTCATCTGCATGAGGGAAGCCGCCAACACCGCATGGCCCATGGTAAAGGGGATGATCCCAGGTAATGGCACCTTTACCTCCAGGAGAAGTAATGACAGGAATATTGAAATGTTCGGCCAAATGGAGCAATTCATCATGGGCTCTGGCGCGACTAACGCCTTTGCCTGCAATAATTAAAGGGTGACTGGACTGTTGAAGTAAGGGGAGGATATGATTCAGGTTGGATACGCTAATCAGGGGTTCTGGCTCCGGGATGACAACCCGGAAATCAGCGAGCTGTTCGGTTTGTACATCAAACGGAAGACAGAGATGGACCGGACCCTTGTTGGGACCGAGTGCAATGGAAAGGGCGTGATTCAATATGGTGCTGAAATGATCACCGCGCTCCACCAGCTTGCTGAATAGGGTGGCAGGACGGAACATCTCCGCCAAATCAGCCAAGTAGGAAGAGGAGTCCTGACATTGTGGAAGCCCCAATTCCTGAATGGATTGATGACCCGTAATAAACAGGACAGGCAAGTTGTTGGCTTTGGCATGGGCTGCGGCGGTGAGCAAGTTGGTTCCGCCTGGACCTGAAGTGGCGAAGGCCACACCCAGTTTCCCTGTTTGAAGGGCATAGCCCGATGCGGCAAAGCCTGAACTGGATTCATGGCGACCTGGAATGAATTCCAAGCCGTAATCGACCATCTTCAGGACAGCAGGACATATGGATTTTCCGATAATACCAAAGACATGAGTAACGCCTAAATTACGCAGAGATTCTGCCAAATAGTCCGCAACTGTTCTCATGCGGGACACCTCGCTTCACAAAATAGGTTTTTGGACCCACAGGTCAAGTTCCATTTTTGGGGTGTATGTCGTTGTCTAAGGTTGTAAAAGGAAATAAATCCTTGTTAATAGGAAGAGTAGCTTTTTTTGTGGTTTTTTGTCAACCGCTTTTATGAGTATAAGCTCCTGATTCTTAGGTTGGAAACGCTTAATGTCTTGTCCCATAAGAGAAAATAAATTGGTTATATATTCCTGAAACAAATTACCTATAAACATGATTTATAGAATAAAATGTAAAATAATGTATAATGTGATGGATTTTTTGTGAGGATCCAATGAGAATCGTGTGCTTTCCATTTCGCATCCGTGCAAGGATTGGCAATGTTATGCTTTCTGTTATACTGAAATTCGATGGGAGTGAATTGAATGACAACGATAAAAATGGCCGTAATTGGACTGGGCAAAATGGGAATACATATGATTCATCGGGCAACAGAGGCGGAACTATCCGAAAAAGTAGAGATTGTAGCGGTGTGCGATTCCAGTGAGGATAATTTGACATTGTTTGCTTCCTCTCATCCTGAGACGAAGACGTATACAGATTTCAAGCAATTGCTCGACACACATCCGGTTGATCTGCTGTACATTGCAGTTCCACCTAAATATCATTATCCGGTCGTTATGGATGCATTAAAGCGCAAGATTCATGTATTTTGTGAGAAGCCACTGGCAAACAGCGTGGAGGAAGCTAGAGCAATGCTTGAGGCAGCCGAGAAGGCCGATGTAGTACATGCAATTCATTTCTCCATGCCGCATGAACCGTCTGTAGTGAAGTTGCAAGAGTTGATCAGTCAGGAAACGATTGGTGAGATTCGCAAAATCGATCTGATCCTGCAATTCCCTCTGTGGCCACGAGCGTGGCAGCAAAATGCATGGATTACCAGCCGCGAGCAGGGCGGATTTATTCTTGAAGTGGGAATCCACTGGATTCATATGATCCAAAAAGTGTTTGGTGCTATCCGCGTGATTAGCAGTCAGGTTCAATTTCCTCAAAATACAGGTGAATGTGAACATGAAGTTCAGGCTGCGATGGAGCTGGAGGATGGAACCCGAGTTCAGTTAAATGGGATTGCTCATTTTGCAGGTGAAGAGCGTGTATCCATGGTGGTTTACGGTACTGAAGGAACGATTGCCTTGGAAAACTGGGATCAACTATGGAGTGGACGCGTCGGGGAGCCGCTTGTTCCCGTCGTAGTAGAGGAATCCTTAAGCATGCTGCCTGTACTCAAACACGTCATTGCTCGTATTCAGGGCCAACCTGCCAAAATATACGATTTCCACGATGGCTATCATGCACAGCTTGTCCTTGAAGCGCTGCGTAATCCGGATCAATCCTGATCCCAAAAAGGACTGAGTTAGAAGAGGTTGTAGATTGTGTATAACTTTGATGACACAGATGTTTTACATTGCGCGGTTTACACTGCCAAACGTTTATGTTTATCATGGAAGGGGAACGATTCCGAATACATATCCCAATCCGAAAGGAACATTGGACATGACAAAAGAGACGGTATTGCGTAAACCGGAAGCAATGATTTTTGATATGGATGGTACTTTGTTTCAGACGGAAACTCTGTTGTTGCCAGCCTATCATCAGCTGTTTGATACATTGCGGGCTGAAGGGCATTTTGAGGGAGAGACTCCTCCTGAAGAACGAATGCTGGGAAGCCTGGGGATGTTGCTAGAAGATATATGGAAAGTGGTTATGCCAGAAGCTTCAGTTGCAGCCCATCGACGTGCAGACGAACTGCTGCTTCAGTTGGAGATTGAAGGGCTGGATGGAGGGAGCTCGCAGCTCTACCCACAAGTAAAAGAGACGCTGGAAGCGTTGAAAGAACAGGGCGTGCGGTTGTTTGTTGCCAGCAACGGGCTGGAGGACTATGTTAAAGGTGTGGCCTTTGCCCATGAGATCATGCCGCTCTTTGAAGGCGTGTATAGTGCAGGACAGTACAAGACCCCTTCCAAAGTTAACTTGGTTCAGATTCTGCTTGAGAAGCATCGGATTCAGGATGCATGGATGGTCGGGGATCGCTCTTCGGATGTGGAAGCAGGTAAAATGAACAACCAGACCGTCATCGGCTGTGCCTATGCAGGTTTCGGACGAGATGAAGAACTTGCAGGATCAGATGTACTAATCTCTGATTTTACGGAACTGCTTCGTTTATATCGGGAAGCCGAATAGAAAAAAACTGACCACCCTAAATCCATTCGGATGTTGGGTGGTCAGTTTTTTTGGTTCAAGGAGAATTTGGTTCACTACCAATTTAAGTCTGACGGTCATAACCGGGATCTTCTGGTCCTTTTGAGGGTGGCAGACTTACCTTTTACGCGTTTGACTGGTTTGGTTACTTTCACGCCACGAGGGGGACGGTTTGCATTTGGATGGTTGCGGTACACCCATAAGGCGTACTCCAGTGGTTGAGTGATTGCCTTGGAATAAGTATCTTGCTCTCCAATGCGGGCAAATACTTCACGTGCAGGTTTCGGATTCACTTCAAGCAGATAGATACGTCCGCTCTTGTCAATCGCCAGATCCAGAGCCAATTCACACAAAGTACCATAGGTACTTTCCAGAAATGAGGCAACGTCAATCCCAAAGTTCTCGGCAGTGGTGTTGATCTCAGCCCGTTCCTTCTCATCGGTAATCCACTGTTTCATCAATTTGTGCATCGCAATGGCCTGGCCACCGCCATGCAGATTAGAGGTAACACTTTTCTCCGCACCCATACGTCCTGCGCATCCAGTTAACTCCCACTGTCCTTCACCATTCTTCTGGACCAGCATCCGATAATCATGAACCCTGCCATTCGGAAGCTGAAGCTGGATGCCCTGCTGAACAAGGTATTTATCTTTCATATTCCAATGCTGTAGCAGTGAACCCAGGCGTGACAGATGGACTTTGCGTGGGGTGATGATCCGCCGCTTCTGGTCCCGTCCCTGTACAAGAACCGTATTGGCCTCGCTGCCACTGCGTTCGATGCGAAGGATTCCGCGCCCTCCGGTTCCATTAATGGGTTTCAGATAGATGAGCGAGGAGGCTTTCAGCATACGATTCACATCGGACATATCCTGAAACAGAACGGTATCTGGCAGATGTTCACGAAAGGCTGATTTCGCCGAGAGCGTTTGATGAATGGTCCATTTATTGCGCAGTGGACGGTTTAGAAAGAGCAGATGGCCATACTTTTCCCGAAAGGCAAGCAGCTGCTGGAATCTGCGATTGCGCTGTATACGGCAGCGATCGAAGATCATGTCCGGGAATGAACGCCATTCCCGGGACCAGCCTTTTTCCGAATGAAAGACCATAGCCTCAATCTGTTTGCCTCCTGAGTGTACATCGGCAGGTGTGAACACATAGATATCGAGTCCCCGCTTGCGCCCTTCAAGGATCATTCTGCGGTATATGCTCCGTTCTTCCAGAGCGCGATGTTCATTTAAGTACAACGTCATAATGCCCAGAACAGGTGAGGACACAAACAATCACCTTCTTTAGCTGTTATTCCTGTTCATCATCGTTTGGACTGACGGGCAAGGTAGGCGCTGTATTCAAAAATTCGTTCCAGTGACTGGCGCCGAATCTGCGGTTCATCGAACTTCATCGGCTTCGCATTCGCTTCGAAGAACCAGATCTCACCGAGATCGTCAACACCCAGATCCATGGACATTTCTCCAAGCGTATGCCCTGAGCCTCGTTCGACTTGTCTCGCAATCAACAATGAGGTAGATTTCACACGCTTCATCAGTGTAATTGATGTCTCTTCCCCGAACAGATCAGTGAGCAACTTCTCGGGGTCCTCCACACTACCTCCGCGCGGAACGTGGGTGGTAATGCTCCGGGAGCCGGCGAGACGAGCTCCAATTCCCGTTACGCTCCAGTGTCCTTTGCCGTTTTTCTGCACAAGTACCCTTAGATCGAAGGGACGCTTTCGGGAAGATGCCAGCTCAATCCCCTGTTGCATGATATAGGGCGTGTGTCCGGTCTCCTTGCGAATTCTTGCCCATAACTTGGAAAGGGTTGCTGCTTTATACGTGGTGCTTTTACGGGTGCTTTGTATTTTAAGTCGGTAAGGAAGACGTTCTTTTTCCTGGAACTTGAGCATCATGATACCCTTTCCAGCCTTACCACTTTCGGGTTTCAGATACAAGTAGGGATATGACCGCAGCACCGTACCCAAAGCGGATCCATTACGCATTCGGCGAGTATAGGGAACCAGGTGCTGGGTAGACTTCGATTTTTTAAGCCATTCGAACAGATTCCATTTATTGAAGAAAAACGGGTTATACAGCTCTATTCCAGACTGCATACATTCATCGATCTTGCGCTGCACTGAAGGCTTGCGCTCGTCTTCCCGGTTAGGGATGCGATTGTATAATACATGGGGGAGAGGGAAGGACTGTGACGTCCATTTTCCACTCCCCTTGTTGTACGTATATCCTTTCACGGTTGGACCGTTCACGTTCAGATCTCGTACAGTCACAATGTATACCACGTATCCCATATTCTCGCCTGTCTGCACAATGTCCTGAAAATTTTGGTGATTTCCCCTGAACATTCGCTGATCATCATGCATGGTGAGTACAGCAATGACTGGTTTGAAATCATCATGAGGACTCATCAATTGCCGTCCTGCTTCCGGAATTTGCTCAAATACAGGCAATGTTCCAAAATGTGCTCCACCGACGATTTTCCCTCCACGCGGAGTGAAGGATGACGGAAAATGGAGCGCCCGGGTTTGGCGTTGGCTTCGAACATCCATACATGTTCCTCCTGATCAATGCCCAGATCAAAGCCAATCTCACCAATCAGATGCTGGTGCTGGGTTTCAATCGCCTGGGCCAGTGTAATAGCGACGGATTTGGCATGCTGAAGCACTTCTCCCGCTCGGTCGCCAAAGTTGCGACTGAGCGCCTGCTCAGGGGTCATCAGGGAACCGCCATTTTTGATATGTGTGGTTACGCTGCCTCGGCCAGCCTTCTTGGCGCCAATGCCGACGACCACCCAATGATTGTTTCCATTTTTATGCATGTGAAAGCGGAAATCAATCGGACATTCGTCGATCTCAATGAGCCGGATACCCTGTTGAACGACATACCCGCGGAGCTGTTTGCCGTGTCTGCCTTGAAGCATGCGCATCAGGCTATTGAACGAGCCGAAACGTAGCAGTGCGTTGCCACCTTTTTTACGATAACGGGCGAAATATCCACGTTTGGGTGAATAGGTCAATCGGTATATCCCGTTGCCAAGACTTCCAGCGGTTGGTTTATAGTAGACAAACTGATGCCGTTCCAACATTTCCCTCATCTGTTCCACCGTCGGATTAGTGATGGATTCAGGAATATGTCGTCCTGCTGCAGGTTCATTCTCCAACAACTTGTAGATGTCCGATTTGTTGAAGAAACTCCAGTTGAAGAATGGGATCTTGCGCCGGATGAATCGCTCTCGCAGCTGGTTTATCGCTGGTGAGAAATCAGAACGGCGGCTGGGTAACCGGTTATACACGACGTCTGGCAGAGGTACGGTTTTGCGACTGAAGCTTCCATTGTCGTTAAGGAAAAAACCGGATACCGTTTCATTCTGCCAGTTGATATCTCTTGGGGTGAATGCATAAATATAGGATTTACGGCTGCCTTCGCGGAGCAGTTGTTTGATAAACCCGGTACGGGAACCAAACGGATTGGAGCCAGACGAAGGTCCGTCAGACAGCACGCCGATCAGTGGACCCAACTGGACTTCATCATTCTGCAAGTTACGGAGGTAGATGCTGCCCCGTTTCGGAACGTTCATCAGATTGCGTATGCCCGAAGCGAGATAGAGATGTTTGCCAGCCTTTTTGATCGGTTTGATGGTTGCGGGCACCCGGTCACGGCCAAACCGCAGATGAATCGTTTTTTTGCCGGATAGGTTTAGGCTTTTCATTAATGCGTTGGATACATAAACCACTTTATCCGGCTGCTGTGTGAAATGCAGATTGCAAAAGGTCAAACTCATGATTTATCCTCCTATCCTGAAAAGATCCTTCGGCTCCATGGCAAGCAGGGCGATGCGTGCCTCAACCGCCGTGAATCGGGATGGGTTTCAGGCCAGCTGTGCTGGATGTATTCGGCATTTTCATTGGACGCTTCACGTCCGTGAGAACATGTTGTTGCAGCAAATAACGGGCATAGGCAAGCGGCCGGGTGTAGGTCAGACTGTACATACGTGGGTCCCCTGCCTCTGCGAATGAGGAACGTCCCGGTCTCGAATTCACTTCAAGCAGCCAGAGGTGGCCCTGAACATCTGCTCCGAAATCAAGACCCAGTTCGGCCAGTCTGCCAAAGCGGCTTTCCAACAGGGCGGGGATGTGTGCAGCAGCCTGCCTGATCGTCTCTAGCAGATCATTGGTACGATTGCTCCCGTATCGCTCCAACAGATAAGGATGCACAGGGTACGCCTTTCCCCCTCCATGCAAATTGGAAGTGAGTGAGCCAGCCGGTCCTTCCCGTACCATACATCCGGTTAGAGACCAGCGTCCTTGCCCATTTTTTTGCACCAAGGCCCTAATGTCGAACGGTCGTCCATGATGACATAGCTCCAGATACGGCTGTAAGATCATCTTTTTACCGGCCTTGTGTGAATCCAGCCAGGCAGAGACATCCTGGCGACGGTCAAATGTACGGTGAATCAATTCATTGCGAGTATTTCTTCCCTCTATGATCCAGGAGGCGTGGTGATCTTCGCGATAAAGGCGAAACGTATTTTTACCATGGGTGCCCGATACAGGTTTGAAGAAAATACCTTTCGGCCAGCGCTCCAGCGATTGCTCCCATAAGGTATCCGACTGAAGGAGCGTCGTAGGCGCAAGAAGAGCACGCAGTCTTGTATCAGCAGACAAGGCGCAGTATACCTTCCATTTACCAGGCAAGGAAGCAGACCAGTATCGGCCATGGTGTCCGTTGCCTGAGGAAACAAGCTGCTGAAGCTGCTGTTTGAATCTTCTGGGAAGCGGTAGCAGACAGCGGTCCATGATCAGGTCCACAGCAGGAAGAGGCACGATGTTCCATTTTCCTTTGTCGAATGCATAGCCCTGTGTGAGCAGGGATGCGCTGGGTTTATTCGCTACGGCCAGCACAATGATATTTAGGTCGTAACGGTGGCTTTCCAAACTGAGACGACGACAGAAGAGTTCATCCACGAAAGGAGGCGAGCCTTCTGTTGCCCGAACCAGGATGGCTACTGTGTTTGTCTGATGTTGCAGGAACATTCCGCTACACCTCCTCTAATGGATGACTCTTCAGAATCCGGCCAGATAGGTAGAGTATTCCAGCATCGCTTTGACCGAAGGCCGGATTTTGCTCTCGCTAAGTGGCGTATTATCGTTCTTGGATGGTTTGGAGTTCACTTCAAGTAGCCAGACCCTTCCGCTGGTGTCCAAGGCAAGGTCGATGCCGAGTTCACCAAAATGGGCGGGGATGGCACCTTCAATGCCTTTGGCGATATCCAGCGCCGCCGTATGCAATCCTGCATACGCAGAAGCTTTGGCTGATCCGGACAATTGGGTTTTGGCTACAGCTTCCTTGACGGTGCTGAGGCTTCCACCTCGTGCCAGGTTGGATACATAGTGACTGCCGCCTGCAATACGTGCGACGATGGAAGTGACACTCCATTTGCCCGTACGGTTTTTTTGCACAAGCGCACGGAAATCTACGGGCCTGCCGCTGTTATCAATAAGGGAAAGACCCTGTTGGATCTGGTAACGCGTTGTTTTCATTTTCCCGGACAGACTGGAATACAGTTTATCCAGAGAAGCATACGTTTGTTTTCGGGTACCCCCAACGCTTGTAGCGAGGGTGAGGAAGCTGCCGTCGCTTTGACGGGAGACCCGGATGATACCTTTGCCAAGCGACCCGCGAACCGGCTTCAGAAAGACAACCGGATATCGATTGCACATGGTTTTGAGTGTGGCGGAAGCTTTGAGCAAATGGGATTCGGGTAGTACCCTTTTCAGTGTTGAAATGGACTTCAAGGCATCGAATACTTCATTTTTGTCCAGAAACTTTTCGTTGAAGGTTTGTGTACCGTAGAGCGATTTTACTTCTTTCATAAAATGCTGTACGCTAGGTTTGTTCTCAAGCTTACGGGACGTCAGCCGGTTATTGACGACGTCTGCTATAGGCAGAACGGTCTTTTTCCAGCCGTCATCATACACCCAGCCTTTCATATAACCCGTTACCGCTCCAATATCCTCCGGTGTGAAAAAGGATACATAGGCGCCCTTCTTCCGGCAGGCGTTCACCAGTTCTTGACAGAACATCGTGATGGAGCCAAAGGGCCGATCGGGCTGATCGGGGTAATCCTGGCTGACCAATACACTGATGTAAGGTCCAAGACGCAAAGTACGGCTGGCTGAACGATAAGATATGCTCAGGACCGAACGGGGAACAAGGCCGGTCTTGCTGGCTACCGTCTGATTGATGCGCAGACCGACATACCTGGGAACAGGGATGACAGTGACTTCACGGCTGAAAGAGCCGAATTGCAGCTGAAGCGGCCTTCCCGAAGGGATTTTAAGCGCCTTGAGCAGCCCTTCACCCAGCATGATGACGTCGTCCTGCAGGATGCCCGAGCCGGTAACCTGAATCGTTACTTTTTTAGTGGACATCGCGGATCTCCTTCCGGGCGGCAACTTGATGTCTGATCTCGAAGTTGAACGGCATCTAAACATGGCATGTGCTTCATCATATGAGGACATATAACCCTTGGTGATTGACCCATTTGGATTAAATGCATTTGATGCTCGGGCAGGTAATGGATGGCATGATTCCGCAACCTTTGTTTGACGGAAGTTAAATACGTGTATTAACACGGGTGAACGTTGCGATGAGAATGTGAATGAATACGAATGGATAACAGAAGAACAACCCAATTCGAGGAGGAATTATAGTGAACATTTATGACAAAGCCAATGATTTGGCCAAAGCACTGAGAGAAAGCAGCGAGGTGGAAGAAATTACTTCTGCGATGAAGCTGATCGAAACGGACCCGGAAGCAAAGGCTATGCTGGATAATTTCCGTGATCAACAGATGGAATTGCAACAACGTATGATGAGTGGGGATATGCCTGCACCGGACGAGATGGAGAAAATGGAGAAACTGTTTGAGGTACTGAGCCTGAACCTGAATATCCGTCGTCTGTTTGACGCTGAACGTCGCCTGAGTGTCATTATCGAAGACGTGAACAAAATTATTGCAGACAGCCTGGGTCATCTGTACGGTGGCGCTGAAGCTTAAACCAAAACCTTGTCCCGTTTTTTTTGCCTGAACCTCTCATATTAGCTCCTTATCGTTCATAGACTAGACATATAGAGTCGATCAAGAACGAAGGAGCTGTGAATGGTGAAAAGGCTGAAGAAAGCAAAACATGTGATCTATCTGCTTATCGCGTTATCGATGCTGGTCATTGCGTTGCCACGGATTTCCTTTGCTGGAGGAATGGACTGGGTTAATATTTTTGGCATTGTATGGGTGCTGTTCTCGTTATTAATCATTGGTGCACATCTGCATTTTATTCTTGGTGTGGATGAAGAGAAGAAGCGTGCACTGGAAGCTGTTCGGCGGGCAAAGCTGCGACAGTGGGAGATGAAACTGGTGGACAAGCAGGAACAGAGCAAATCTGTATAAGATTTGGATCACATACGACATGGTGATAGAGATGGTTCTATCTGTCTAAGTAAGGCCGGATTCCCTTTGGTATGAAAGGGGCCGGTCTTTTTTTATACCGTTATTCGATGTTCCGGTTATTGTGATCAATGTAGCGCGGTTCTTTAGGAGAATGCTGCGTAGAATGGGGTTATTTTCATAAGGTCGTGTTATAATAGATACAGAATAGTACAGATGCATCTTCGGGGGTGGTACAGATGGACGGACAGGAAGAAAATGTGACGAAGCACGAACAATTGCTTCAACATATTGAACAACTGAAGGTAGGCAGTAAAATATCGGTGCGCGGACTGGCGCGGGAACTGGGCGTAAGCGAAGGAACAGCATACCGTGCGGTAAAAGAGGCAGAGAACTTCGGCCTGGTCGTGACCAAGGAACGAATCGGGACGGTGCGGATTGAGAAAAGACCTCGCGGCATGACCGAGCAGCTGACTTTTGCCGATGTAGTAACCATCGTTGAAGGTCATGTGCTGGGTGGAAGTGACGGTCTGGCCAAACCGCTTCATAAGTACGTGATCGGTGCGATGAAAGAGCAGGCCATGGCCCGTTACATTGACGCGGGAAGCCTGTTGATTGTCGGTAACCGGGACAATGCACATTCCCTTGCCCTCGAGCAGGGCGCAGGTGTATTAATTACAGGTGGCTTCGGTACAAGCCGTGAAGTGAGAGTCATGGCTGATGAGTTGGGTCTGCCCATCATTTCCTCCAGACATGATACGTTTACGGTGGCTTCAATGATTAACCGTGCGATCTTCGATCGACTGATTAAGAAAAAAATTATGCTGGTTGAGGACATTATCGGTCAGAAACCCCGCCTTCAGGTGCTTAAGGTGACCAGTTCAGCTGCGGATTTTCACTTGCTGGTTTCTGAAACAGGAGAACATCGCTTCCCGGTAGTAGATGAATGGAACCGGGTTATCGGTATTGTGAGCCTCAAAGATGTGAGCGAGTTAAAAGAGGATCAGAGTATTGAGAAGTGTGTTGTACGCCGCCCGATCACGGCTTCGCTGCAAACCTCACTGGCTTCGGCTGCACAGATCATGACGTGGGAAGGCATTGACTTTCTGCCGATTGTGGATCGGAACCGTAAACTGATTGCATCCGTCACACGTAAGGAAGTGCTGCAGGCGATGCGTGATGCACAGAAGCAGCCACAGCTTGGAGAGACGTTTGATCATCTGATCTGGAACGGGTTTGCGGAAGAGCGCGGAGAGCAGAACGAATTGTTTTTCCACGGATTCATCATCCCGCAGATGGCGACAGACCTCGGTACGATCTCGGAAGGCGTTCTGCTGAATGTGATGACACAGGCGGGAAGGCGTGCCGCCTGGGATGTTACAGGAAACGACCATGTGGTGGATAATGTAACAACATATTTTGTTCGTCCGGTACAGATTGAAGATCAGATTCTGGTTCGTCCAATTATTCTGGAGACAAGTCGTCGGACCTGCAAAATGGATATTGTCATTTCCCGTGATGGGAATGTTGTATGCAAAGCGGTGATGACCCTGCAATCCATTGACCATGCATAGAAAAGCGAGAGATCCTGGATTCGGAAAATATCATGAGTTCAGAAAAAAGAGAGTATCCTCTTATCGAAATAACGCACTGTACCCCGAAATCAACGTGGTTCAGGCTTGTTCGATAGATGAGGGTACTCTCTTTTTGGCACAACGCATTGACATCCCGCTAAATGCATCAGGCAGACTGTCCGGATGTCTTGCCAGTTCCACCGTCTGCATGTTGCTGAAGACGGGCATAGTAACTGCGGTTACGTAATCCGGCGAACAGATTGTACGCTCCCATAATCAGAAATAGCGCTTCCACTACGACGGATAGTGTAGAACCGGTAAAGACAAACATCAGGATAAGGGCAAGAATAATCAGCATGCTACCCATCCAGATGTTGGTCCATGAACGATAAAGACCTGTGGCGATGGGATCAGTGGTCCTGCGCGAACGAATGCTGTTCAGAGCTGAACAGACCATGGCCAGGGCAAAGATGGCGATTAGGGCATATTTGAGTACATCGATGAACACAAAGACGCAGCTCCTTTTCTGGAAAGCATTTACTGCCCTTATTGTACCATGCAGGCAGAGGGCTAGGGCAGTTTTTTTCCGGGGCTGTCATCCATTTCCTAAGCCGGAACGTGCATCCGAATCTGTACCCAAACTTGCAGGACACCTTCCATCACCAGCATTGTTTTTACCTGGACGGTGTATTCCTTTTCTCTGACCGTATACACTTTTTGGTTCAGCATGATCCGCGTCATTTTGCTGTACTCATCGATGTTGAAGACGTCGCGGCCCCGGAGAACCTCAAGTTCATCGCCCAGTTTCTGCAACATTACTTTCAGGGAGGCCTCGTCCGGACCTTTGTCAGAATCTTCTGCACGGACCTTGATTTCCTTGATGACGGTTTGGCGTTTACTGTATTTTTTCAGCGTTTTAATATCCTCCTCATTCTGATGCAGCTGAAGCTGCAACTCCTGATTGTTGAGCCACAACTCGTTGTAACTCAGGTGAAATACACCGTTGTACACGACACAACCGGCGATCATTCCCAGAACAAAGACAGCAGTCATGCGCATAAGCGGACGGTAACGTGCAAAAGGCGGGATTCTCATGGGCGTTCTCTTGGAGTCATGCTAACCCCGTCCTCCACCGCAAACCCATTTCACCAGTTCAGTACCCATGTGGGCGCCCATGAAGGCGGATATCAGGTACAAAATTTGTTTGACTGCCGGAGACAGATTGCCGTCCAGCACGTTGCTTTCGATCACCCGCATCGGATCGATTGTACCGCCAACGGCCGCTGCGAGCGCCCAAATTTTAATTTTCCCAGCGACATCAAGCATCGTCTGTGTCGGAGGCTGGAGAGAGACCACCGCTCCTATACCTCCAATCATCGCGCCGCCCAGCACGATCCCAAACGCAATGAAGAAATCAAGAATGGCTTTGGACAAAAATGTGCTCATCCGGCAACACCCCTTTCAGACCCAGCAGCACACCTCCTGTCTTCGGTCCGTAACAGGGGGAGCGGCTTGTACTTCTATTGTATGGGCGTGCCCCCGAACGTTATGATAAAATAGAATAATAAAGCACTCTTCATTAGGATGAATCCTTATATTTCATTCATTTCATTTATAGCAGCATTTTGCATGAATACAGAAATCAACTTTCGGTCTGAACCGAAGGATGAAAAATACGGATAGAAGAAGATAGTGCAGCAACCTGATGCAAGATGGTTGCTGTGACTGTCCATGGCGAAAGGAAGAAAAAAACATGAGTTCTTTTGTGCATTTGCACGTTCACAGTGAATATAGTTTGCTGGACGGCGCTGCGCGTATACCGGATCTCGTGAATAAGGCCGCGGATCTCGGAATGACTACGCTGGCATTGACCGACCACGGTGTAATGTATGGTGCTATCCCTTTCTATAAAGCATGCGTCGAGCGGGGAATAAAGCCGATCATTGGATGTGAGGCTTATATGACTGCCGGGTCTCGTAAAGAGCGGGGAAGCCGCAAGGATCAGCCGATCCATCATCTGATTTTACTGGCCAAAAATATGACGGGTTATCGCAATCTGATGAAACTATGCTCCATCGGACATTTGGAAGGCTTCCATTACAAACCACGTATTGATATGGAAAGTCTGGCCGCCCATCACGAGGGTATCATCTGTCTAAGTGCTTGTCTGGGGGGAGAGGTTCCCCAGCATTTGCTGCATGGACGAGAGGAAGAGGCAAAGCGTGCGGCGCTCCGTTACAAAAATATTTTTGGTGCCGATTTCTATCTGGAACTGCAGGATCATGGGCTATCTGAGCAAAAAAGAGTGAACCCCCAGCTGATCCGTCTGGCAGCAGAGCTTGATATTCCATTGGTGGCGACCAATGATGCGCACTATTTGTCAGAAGAGGATGCCGAGCTTCAGGATGTGTTGATCTGCATCGGAACAGGGAAAACGGTAGATGACGAGAACCGGCTGCGCATCGGAACCAATCAGCTTTATCTCAAGAGTGAACAAGAAATGGCGCGTTTGTTCCCCCATGTGCCCGAGGCATTGGAGAATACGGTTCGCATCGCGGAGTCGTGTGAATTGCAGCTGGAATTCGGCAAATCGATTTTGCCGGAGTACAGACCGCTTCCTGAAGGGGAAAGTCCTTCTGCCTATCTGCGTCAGTTGTGCGAAGAGGGAATGGAAGATCGCTATATTGAATCATCGCGTTGGACGGACACGGAGCTCAGAGCCGAACTTGAACAGCGGCTGGATTATGAGCTCCGGGTTATAGACAGTATGGGATTCTCGGATTATTTCCTGATCGTATGGGATTTTATCGCCTATTCTCACAGGCAGGGAATTGTCACCGGACCGGGCCGTGGTTCCTCGGCAGGTAGTCTGGTTGCCTATACCTTGCGTATTACAGACGTTGATCCCATGAAGTATAACCTGCTCTTCGAGCGGTTTTTGAATCCGGAACGGATATCCATGCCGGATATTGATATCGACTTCAGCGATGAACGGCGGGACGAAGTCATTGAGTATGTTGCGAAAAAATACGGCAAAGCCCATGTCGCCCAAATCATTACCTTTGGTACAATGGCTGCCCGTGCAGCCGTTCGGGATGTCGGGCGTGCACTGAATGTGCCTTACGGCGAGGTGGACAAGGCAGCGAAGCTGATTCCTGCACAGCTTGGCATTAACATTCAGCGGGCAATGGAAGCCACACCTGAACTGAAGGCACTGTATGAGACCAAGCCGAAAACACGTGAATTGCTCGATATGGCCATGAAAGTGGAAGGCATGCCTCGTCATGCTTCCACGCATGCGGCGGGGGTTGTCATCTCCCGTGATCCGCTGACGGATGCCGTTCCGCTTCAGGAGGGCAGTGAGGGAACGGCCTTAACGCAATATTCCATGGAAAACCTGGAGTCCATTGGACTGCTCAAAATGGACTTCCTCGGTCTGCGTACCCTTTCGATTATTGAACGCTGTCTGCGCTGGATTGGTGAAAATGGCGAAATTCCTGATTTCCGTCATATTCCGGACGACGATGCACTCACGTATGAGATGCTTGGTCGAGGCGACACCATGGGTATATTCCAGCTCGAATCCGCAGGGGTGCGTCGTGTCCTGAAGGAGCTAAAGCCAAGTGTATTTGAAGATATTATTTCCGTACTGGCCTTGTATCGTCCAGGCCCGATGGAGTTCATATCCAAATACATTCAGGGCAAACATGGACAGATTGAAGTGGATTACCCGCATACAGATCTGGAGTCCATCCTCAAGGATACGTATGGCATCATTGTATATCAGGAACAAATTATGCAGATTGCTTCCCGGATGGCGGGCTTCTCTCTCGGTGAAGCGGATTTGCTCCGCAGAGCGGTTTCCAAGAAGAAACGGGAAGTACTGGATCTCGAACGTGGACATTTTGTTCAGGGCAGTCTTAAGCAAGGATACAGCGAAGCGGAGGCTGACTTGGTCTATGACATGATCGTCAAGTTTGCCAACTACGGTTTCCCGCGTGCCCATGCCGCTGCGTATGGTGTGCTGGCTTTCCAGACGGCTTATCTGAAAGCACATTATCCCATTCATTTTATGTCATCCATGTTAACAGCTGTTATGGGCAGTCACCGCAAAGTGGCGGAGTACGTTGTGGAATGCCGACGCATGGACATTGAAGTACTTCCACCAGATGTCAATGAGAGCGGCATTCTGTTTACACCTGTACTTGCATCATCCACCAGCACTAGGCCTGGACAAGCGGCGGGAACCCAACGTTTAGGGGGAGAGCATGGGGAGGACGGTACAGCAAGTCCTACTATGGAACATGCCGTACATGATGATCATTATTCCGGACAAGCGGAGTACGGTGAAGCCCCTCTTCCGGATGACCCGGGTCCCGTACCAGACGAAGACGGTGGTGCATATGATTGGCAGGCAGCGACGGCTGTGCCAGAGCAGTCCGAGGATCGGATTAATTCGGGCGTAGTGACTGTTTCTACAGCAGAACGCCTGCATGGGAACGGGGAAGAGGAGTCCTCGCACGCTGAACAGCGTGGAATGTCTGATGTACGGGAGCAAGATAGATTACCTGATCACAATTCGAATGCTGATAAAGCAACCGGGGCAATACGATTTGGTCTGGCTGCGGTAAAAAATGTAGGTACCCAGGCGATGGAGAGTATCATGATTGTACGGCAGGAAAGACCGTTCGACAGTTTGCTCGATTTTTGTCGTCGCGTCGATTTGCGGGTATGCAACAAACGTGTGATTGAATCGCTTATTCAGGCGGGAGCCTTTGACACATTACCTGGGCACCGTGCCCAATTACTGGCGATGCTGGATGAGACCGTGGAGGCGGCTCTGAAATGGCGCAAGGAACGCGAAGATCTGCAAATTCAATTGTTTGATTTTGTCGAGACGCCGAACTGGGAGATTGAATATCCCGAAATTCCGCCTTATTCCGGGAGTCAGCAATTGGAGCTGGAGCGTGAGCTATTAGGTTTGTATCTCTCTGGTCATCCACTGGATGACTACGAAGATGTGCTTGAATCCAGCGGCGCAGATCGCATTATGGAGCTGACGGAAGCGGCTGACGATACGATGGCCGTCGCAGCCGGGATGGTCGTGTCTGTGAAGTCGATTACGACGAAACAAGGCAAAGCTATGGCGTTCATGGAGCTGGAAGACCAGATCGAACGCTGTGAAGTGGTTCTCTTTCCCGAAGTATGGCGGCGCAGCCAGCAGCATGTCGGGAAAGGTGAACTACTCGTCGTGCGTGCCAAGGTGCAGCAGCAGGACGAAGGGTTCAAGCTGCTGGCTGAGGAAGTGGCGCCGTTGTCACCGGCGGCACTGGAACAGCAGCTGCGCAGCCGCGAACGGCGCGGCAAGCCCGGTAGCGGCAGTGTTTCGCGCCCGGCGGCTCCGCCACGGCAGGCGGGCGGCGCGGGAGCCGGAGCTCAGCGCAGCAGCGCAGGCGTGGATGCTGGAGCTGCACGCAGCAGCGGAGGCCAGGGTCCGGCAGCGTCGCACAGCGCTGGGGGTGGATCTGGGGCGGCCAATGCCAATGGGGCCGCTTCCGTGGCTCGTCGGGCCCCTGAGGCCGCTGGCGGCACGGAGCAGAGTCGTGGGCCGCGAGTGGTGGAGCAGCGGGTGTTCGTGAAGATCACCCCGCAGGCGGAGAAGCCCGAGCTTCTGGCCCGACTGAAACAGTTGCTTCAGCAGCATTCGGGTCCGGTGGCGACGGTGCTCTTCTATGAACAGCAGCAGAAGCTGCTCGCATTGAGTGATGCCTACCGGATTAAACCTTCGCCCTCTTTGTTCTCCGAGATGGAGAAGATGCTGGGTGAGGGCACGGTCAAAATAAAATAATAGGCTGTCTCGCAAGTGATTGTTTTCTCGCCTCAAAGCGCTAACGAAACTACTGCGCCTTAAAAGGCGGATGATCGTGTAATGCAAAGTTTAACGAACTTCAGTGACTTTATTCCGGTACAAAACTGCGGCACGGCCTATAGAATGACGAAATAACATCTCTGAGATTCGTTAAACCGCAGATCTGTGGAAATTGGAGCTAATAACGTGCGTTTGAATCGTTAGGGCCGAACCGAATAATGCTAAAAAGGTGTCTCCGGCCATGCTCATGACCCTCAAATACCCCTTATTCCTAATAAAAAACCTGTTCGGCCAACTGCCGAGCAGGTTTTTTTGTATTTATTTTACCAATTACATCAAGTATACAGGCGAAGGTGATATTGAACACAAGAATGTAATATGTGAATCTTTTTACATAATTTATAGGATAAGCAGACTGCCAAAGCGAATGTGCATTCCGCATTTTTTATGAACATTTTGCGAGCTTGCCGCATACACTTGAGAACACCGAAGGACCTGGGGGTCCTCGGGGGAGCGATGCGGGAGGTCGAGATATGTCATATGAAATCGTAGAAGCCATGCTGGCCCGGCGGGGTGTACAGATTGATGCAATCGCGGAAATTGTATATCGTCTGCAAAAAGGGTACCACCCGGAACTGACTATGGACGACTGTGTCACCAGTGTAAAATCAGTACTGCAGAAACGTGAGGTGCAATATACGCTGTACACAGGTATAGCCCTTGACGAGCTTGCTGAGAAACGCCTTTTGCCGCAACCATTGCAGGCGATTATGGAGGCGGATGAATCCCTGTATGGAGTGGACGAGACTCTTGCTCTTGGCATTACCCATGTGTATGGTATGATCGGTTTAACCAGTTTTGGTTATCTGGATAAAGAAAAGATTGGCGTCATTCATGATCTGAATGAAGCAGGACCAGCTATACATGTTTTTCTGGACGACCTGGTTGCCGGGCTCGCCGCCGCTGCTTCTGCCCGAATTGCTCACAAAAATATTAAAGCCAAGAAATATCCATCGGATATCTGATTTTCTTCATTTGTGTTTTCATTCATTTGGTATCTTTTGTTTGTTCAATGGAAGGTCATCCGGGGTGGCTGTTGCTGCCCTGAGCGGCCTGAAATTCCTTTTTGATAAAGAAAGTCTTAGGAACATTGCATCAACCATATCGGTTATCCTCACGGGACAAATGTCCCTCTAGTTCTCGTTTTCTCCCCAAAGGTCCCGAACCCTTCCTTGCAGAAAAAAAGTGAGGTATGTTATCATTAGTCCAATATACGGGCTCTGAACATTAGCTTAGGGGGCGGACATGGCATGTGGACGGTGATTTACATTGCACCGACAGCAAAGGTTGCGGACAAGATTAAGACCAAGCTTTCGGAAGAAGGTTTTCTGGTACAGACCCGTCCCATCAGTTTATCCAAGCAGCAATTTGAGATTCGCGTCCCTTCAGGGGAATTGGAAGAGGTTCAGGAAGTGCTGAATTCGATTCTGCATTCCTGATTCATTCGATATCAGACGTGCCTTGGCAGATGAAGAAGTACCAATGGTACATAAGGGACTGACCGCGTAAGCGGAAAGAGGAATCGACTTGCATGTATTGTATGCTGCTGTCCTTCCTTCTTTTTTTGTTAGGACAAGGACTGACCAGATTGCTCCCAGAGACCCTACCAAGACAGATTCAAACATCAGCGCAACAATCTTTCGGTTATTGCAGGTAACATCAATCGTGCTGACAGAAGCCGCTGATCCTTGCCTTATACCGGCGGATTTTTTTGTTGTGAATGCTGGACAAGGCCCATGGCAGCGTATGGGTCGTAAGCGGTTTACCGCAGCGCGCGGATGAAGTTGCTACATGCAACGGACTGCAGGTTGCGGCCATCAAATCAACGGCTGGAGAGGTGTAGTTGTGTTCAAAGATATATTCCAGAAAAAACGGAAGTACGCCACCATACCTTCCGAGCGTGCGCTTCGTGGCGAAGGTCAGGAAGCTGGAGAACGTCCAAAACGGGAAATACCTGAAGGGCTTATGAACAAGTGCAGCAAATGCGGCACGATTCAATATAGCAAGGAATTGGAAAAGAACTTGAAAGTATGTCCGGCTTGCGGCTACCATATGCGTTTGAACGCAATGGAACGTATCGCCATGGTTTTAGATGAGCAAGGGTTTGTGGAGTATGACGCTGATATGGTATCAGTTGATCCGCTTGAATTCCCTGGATATAGTAACAAACTGGAACAACAGCGCCTGAAGTCAGGACTAAAGGAAGCTGTCATTACGGGTGAGGGAACCTTAGAAGGTTTGCCTGTGGTTGTTGCTGTCATGAGCTTCGACTTCTTCACAGGTAGTATGGGTTCGGTTGTAGGGGAGAAAATTACCCGTGCGATTGAGCATGCAACAGAGAAACGCCTGCCTTTGATCATTTTCTCAACATCTGGGGGTGCCCGGATGCAAGAGAGTATTCTAAGCCTTATGCAAATGGCGAAAACAAGTGCGGCTTTGTCCCGTTTGGATGAACAGGGCGGGTTGTATATTTCGGTCATCACCGATCCGACGACAGGCGGAGTATCGGCCAGTTTTGCGAGCCTTGGTGATATCATTATTGCTGAGCCGGGAGCTGTATTTGGCTTCGCCGGTAGAATCGTTATTGAGCAAACGATCCGTCAGAAACTGCCTGATGATTTCCAGACGGCAGAATTTAATTTGCAGCACGGTCAGCTGGACATGGTGGTCCATCGTAAAGAACTTCGAGCCACCCTTGGCAAGCTTCTAGACATGCATAGTGAAAAAGGAGGGGTCTAAATGGCGGGTGAGTTGCCATATGAAGCGCCTCTGGTTGAGATGCGCAAAAAGATCGAAGAGCTCGTACAGTTTGGACAGGAAAAAGGCATCGACTTCACTGACGAAATTGCCCGCCTGGAAGAACGTTATCATAGACTCGAAGAAGAGATTTATACCGGCATAACGGCTGCCCAGAAAATGCATCTGGCGCGGCATCAGCAGCGTCCGACGGCACTGGATTTGATCCAATTGATATTTACCGATTTCATTGAGTTGCACGGTGATCGCATGTTCGGAGACGATCTGGCGGTTGTTGGCGGACTGGCGAAGCTGAACGGAAAAACAGTAACGGTCATCGGCCAACAGCGGGGGAAAGATACGAAGGATAATATCGCCCGTTTTTTTGGGAGCGCACATCCAGAAGGATTCCGAAAAGGCTTGCGTCTCATGAAGCAAGCGAACAAATTTGGTCGTCCAATTATTACATTCGTTGATACTAAAGGGGCGTATCCGGGTAATACTGCTGAAGAGAGAGGTCAATCGGAAGCTATTGCCCGTAACCTGCTGGAAATGGCGAAGCTCTCGGTACCTGTTATTATAGTGGTCATCGGCGAAGGCGGAAGCGGCGGGGCCCTAGCTATGGCTGTGGGTAATCGTGTGTTGATGCTGGAGCATGCGATTTACTCTGCGATCTCTCCGAACGGTGCTGCATCCATTCTTTGGAAAGATGCATCCAAGGCAGATCAGGCGGCCGAAGCGATGAAAATAACGGCCAAAGACCTTCTGGAGATGGAGGTCATTGAAGAAATAATCCCTGAGCCACGCGGCGGTGCTCATCGGGATTATGAAGAATCTGCGGCTGCAATTAGCGAGGCTTTGGTTCGTCATCTGGACGAGATGAGAGGCTGGACTGGTGACCAATTGAAGCAGGATCGGTATGAGAAATTCCGTAAGATTGGATCAGTCACGTTTGAACCTGAGGTGCAAATTGAAGCCGCTCAAGTGCCTGTTGAAGTCGATACAGCAGGTAATTTGTCGGGAAATGCTGAATGATGTGACGAATTTCCTATACAAATGAGCAAAAGTATAGTAAATTTAATAGTTGGAAAAAGAAAAAGAGATAAAAAGATAGACCTTTAAAATCGGAGGAAACCCAAAATGCGCAAAACAAAGATTGTATGTACGATTGGTCCATCCAGTGAATCATTGGAGAATACCAAAAAATTGATTATGGCCGGTATGAATGTGGCCCGTTTGAACTTCTCCCACGGTGATTTCGATGAGCACGGCGGACGGATCACAGCAATTCGCCAAGCATGCGAAGAGCTGAACAAGACAGTAGCGATCTTGCTGGACACCAAAGGACCGGAAATTCGGACAGGTAAACTCGAAGTGGAGCCGATCGAACTGGTTCAAGACGAGTACATCACTTTGACAACAGAAGAAATTCTGGGCACCAAAGAACGTCTTTCCATTACGTATGCAGATCTTCCGAGTGATGTTGAACCGGGATCTACAATTCTGATTGACGACGGTCTGATCGGACTGACTGTGGTGGAAGTACAAGGCACCGAGATCAAATGCCGTATCGTTAACGGCGGTACGATCAAAAGCAAAAAAGGTGTTAACGTTCCGGGCGTTGCCATTTCTCTGCCGGGTATTACTGAAAAAGATGCTAACGATATCGTATTTGGTATCGAGCAAGGTGTCGATTTCATCGCGGCTTCTTTTGTTCGTAAAGCAAGCGACGTCCTTGAGATTCGTGAATTGCTTGAAAAACACAATGCTGGACATATTCAAATCATCTCCAAAATTGAGAACCAACAAGGTGTGGACAACCTGGATGAAATCCTTGAAGTGTCCGATGGCCTGATGGTTGCTCGTGGAGACCTGGGTGTAGAGATTCCTGCGGAAGAAGTACCATTGGTACAAAAACGCATGATCGAAAAATGTAACGTTGCAGGCAAACCGGTTATCACAGCTACACAAATGCTGGATTCCATGCAACGCAACCCGCGTCCAACACGTGCAGAAGCAAGTGACGTGGCTAATGCGATCTTCGACGGTACAGATGCAATCATGTTGTCTGGTGAAACAGCTGCTGGTAAATACCCAGTTGAATCCGTTCTGACAATGTCCCGTATTGCCGAAAAAGCAGAATCCGCTCTGCCTTACCAAGAGCTGTATCTGAAACAACGTGTTGCTCAACAAACAACAGTTACTGAAGCAATCAGCCAATCTGTTGCCCTGTCAGCTCAAGATCTGAACGCTAAAGCGATCATTACTTCGACTGAATCCGGTCATACAGCACGCATGATTTCTAAATATCGTCCAGAATCTCCAATCATCGCGGTGACAACGGAAGACAGAACTTCCCGTCGTCTTGCACTGGCTTGGGGTGTAACACCAGTCAAAGGAAGACTTGTTGATTCCACTGACGCTTTGTTTGAAAATGCAATTGAAGGCGGCGTGAAATCCGGACTTGTAAAAGAAGGAGACCTTGTTGTTATTACAGCGGGTGTACCTTTGGGTCGTTCCGGTTCCACTAACCTGATCAAAGTAAGCCAAATTCCAAACAACGCATAATTGTGTTTGGACGAGAAGCAACAGGAATGAAGCAATGGGGCGTTTGCGTCCCGTTGCTTTTTTTCCATCTTTATGAGACTTTACCGTCGCTAGATACGTAATAATTGGTATATCGAAGGAGGCCGGTAACATGCAACAACAAAGCAATGGCAGTTGGTACACGGCACGCCTTCGCGTGCGTTATCAAGAAAGTGATCAGATGGGTGTGGTCTATCACGCCAACTATTTGAATTGGTTTGAAATCGGTCGAACCGAGATGATTCGCCAAATGGGGTATACATATCGTAAAATGGAGGAACAGGGGTTACTGCTTCCGGTAACCGGACTGGATGTAAAATATCATAAACCTGCCCGGTATGATGATGACATCATCATTTTCACCCGTATTGCTGCATTTAGTGGTCTGCGACTGAACTATGAGTATGACATAAGGCGCATGACTCCAGACCTTAATGAGCAGATAGGCATCGGGCAACGAGTATGGTCATCTGAGGAGTCCCTTCCTGGTGAACGATTGGTTACAGGCTCTACCCAACATGTATGGGTCAATGGGGACTGGAAGCCAGTCAGGCTGGATAAGGCAGCTTCTGAGCTCTACAGCGCGCTTGAGAAAGTGTGGCTTTCAGGAAAGGGGTAATACGTAATGCGAAGATGGATGTGGGCCCTGCTATTAATCATTCCGGTGATTGAACTGTTTGGTTTCATTCTTATGAGTGACTGGATTGGAGCCGGAAAGACATTGCTTCTCATGATTCTCACGTCCTTGATCGGTATAGCAATGTTGCAGTTTGAAGGACGAAAAGTACTTATTGATGCCAAATCCGAGATGGAGCGCGGTAAGGTGCCCGGAAGGAAAATGGTAGATGGACTTTTTATTTTTGTCGGTGGTTTCCTGCTGCTGATTCCGGGATTTATCACAGATCTGATCGGTTTTACACTGTTGTTCCCAGTAACACGTTCAGTGTACCGTCTATTCTTCCTGGGCTGGCTGGAGAAAAAAATGAGAAACGGAAGTATTAAGTTTTATCGTGGTCCGAAAAAATAGGATATACCAGCATCAGTTAAAGAAAGGCACCCACCACCAGATTCAGTCTGATGAGCGGTGCCTTTTTTAATCTTGAATATATACGGATGACAGAAAACAGAGATCATGATTTCATCGGACACGTCCGTTAATAATGTACGTTCGGAGATCACGGAACACGTTCGCTCGATTAAATGCATCAAGGATAACGAGGCTGACAGGGCCGATGATCAAACCGAGTACACCGAACAGTTTCAATCCGACAAACATGCCAACCAATGTGGCGAGAGGGTCCAATCCGACACTGCTGGCAAGCACTTTGGGTTCAATGATTTGGCGGGCAATCAGCACAATGAGATATACAATACTGATGCCGATCCCCAGGTACAAGTCTCCATTCATAAGCAGGTATGCTGCCCAGGGAACCATCACCAGGCCAACGCCGAGATAAGGAAGCAGATCCACCAGACCGATGAGCAAAGCGATCGTGAAGGCAGACTTAACCTGGAGCACAAGCAATCCAATCATGACAAATAATGCGGTGATAGAGATCATGATCAACTGGGCTCGTGCATAACCGAACAGGGCTTTTTTCAGATCATTCCATATGTCGGTAATCGGTTTGCGAATGGATGAGGGCACCCAGCCCGATACGGTAATGCTGTGTCTGGTCCAACTTTTGCTAATAAAGAAAGTTGACAGCAGAACCACGATTAATACGGCTCCCATATTGGGTAGAGAAGTGAGCAGGTTCAGGATCATGTTGAAAAATCCGGTGACCAGGTCCGTTACAGCTGTACCTACCGTTTCGGTTGTTTTGCTAATATTGCTGTTAATGGTCTCCTGATAGTTGGGATTTTCCTTGTAAAATTCATTGATCTGTCCAATTAAACTCTGAATCGTGTCATTCTGGGTCCAGCGGATGAACGTAGCCTTAATCTCATCGACATGAAGGTCGAAGCTCGTCGTTAGTGAAATGACTTCCTTGACCATACGGGTTACCGCAGCAGACAATACGACGACAATGGCGCCGAAATAAATGATTAGTGATAAGGTTACAGCCAGCCAGCGGGGAAATCGGGCCTTGTATTGAAGCAACTTCACCAGAGGATTCATCGCATAAGCGATAATCCAGGCGATGGCAAAAGGATATAACAGCGGGAACAGCAGGTATATGGCAACGGCAATGAGTATGGTCGCGATAATCACCCATAAGCCGCGCAACAGGCGTTTCATTATGATTCTATCCAAGCATCAACTCTCCTTATTCCATTTCAAGCTACCATGAAGGAAGCATAGGAAGCTATCTAGTTAATATAGAGCAAATACACTGATTTGAAACGCCAGGATGTCGTCGAATTAGATCTTTTCTTTTGCCTAGAGTATGCCTCATATTCACAAAATATAGCAATGAAAACTTGATTTATAGCATGGATTTATATAAAAAGAATAAAATGTCAACCTTGTTTTTGTAAAGGTTTTCAAAAATGCTTTATCGGTCTGATAAAGAAGTTTGATGTGCGGATGACCTCGCACCATGTTCACATAAACGACAAAATCCAGTATGATGAGATAAGGAAATACCGATTGACAGATATGAAAACCGGATATTGAGGTATTTATTAATTTTAAAATGTAAATGGTTACAAAAGAAGGACGAGTGCGTTTGAGCACGTAGATGACACTCTGGATGGGTTCTTGATTTCGTTTATTAAAGGAGAGATGTAATATGACAGCTACCAAAGGTCTGGAAGGCATCGTTGCAACAACCTCTTCGATCAGCTCCATTGTAGACGGTGTGCTTACATACCGTGGTTACGATATTGACGATCTGGCAGAACATGCAAGCTTTGAAGAAGTTGCCTATTTACTGTGGTTTGGTAAATTGCCAACTACGGATGAACTGAAATCCCTTCGCAAAAGCCTGAGCGATTACGCGCCGATTCCGAGCGAGTTGATTGCACAAATCCAATTGTATCCGAAAAACATGAGTACCATGGCAGCACTGCGTTCCGCGGTATCCGCACTGGCTCTGTACGATGAGCAGGCTGACGAGATGACAGCGGAAGCGAATGAGAACAAAGCGGTTAAGCTGCAAGCGCAGTTGCCAACCATTGTGGCAGCCATAGCCCGTATCCGTCAGGGCAAAGAACCTGTGGCTCCAAAAGAAGGCGCTTCCATCGCAGAAAACTTTTTATATATGATGACTGGAGAACAACCAGCCGAGACCGCTGTTAAAGCCCTTGATCAAGCGCTTGTCCTGCATGCGGATCACGAGTTGAACGCTTCTACATTTGCAGCACGTGTAACGGTAGCTACGCTGTCCGACATTTATTCGGGAGTAACTTCTGCCATTGGCGCACTGAAGGGACCATTGCATGGCGGCGCGAACGAAGCTGTAATGAAAATGCTGAATGAGATTGGTACACCAGATCGTCTGGAAGCAGCTATTCAAGAAAAATTGAACAACCGTGAGAAGATCATGGGCTTTGGACACCGTGTCTACAAAAATGGAGACCCACGTGCAAAACATCTGCAAAAGATGTCCAAGGAACTGGGAGAAATGAATAGCGATACACGCCTGTACGAAATGTCAGTGAAGATCGAAGAACTGGTAACAGGACAAAAAGGCCTGAAACCAAATGTAGATTTCTATTCTGCTTCCGTATATACCCAATTGGGTATTGAAGAGGTCCTGTTTACACCGATCTTTGCGATTAGCCGGGTATCAGGTTGGACTGCTCATATTCTGGAACAGCTTGCGGATAACCGTATTATTCGTCCGCGTGCCGAGTACACAGGCCCAACAGATCAGAAGTACGTTTCAATCGAACTTCGCTAATGGCATCAAAACCAGTATAATAAAAAAGGACGGGGTGAAGGGGTGTAACATGTTGGCTGAAATTAGCAGCACGTTCATAACCCTTCCTCCAATAAGACAAGCGGTGTGTTATCATACTGCATCTACGAAACCCAAGGAGGAATTATACTAATGAAATTAGAAAAATTTGCTCACCCAACTGAAGGCGAAAAAATTCAAATTGATAACGGTACACTGCAAGTACCTAATAACCCGATCATTCCATTTATCGAAGGTGACGGTACAGGCCGTGACATCTGGAAAGCTTCCAAACGTGTATTGGATGCAGCTGTTGAAAAAGCATATGACGGCAACAAAAAAATCGCATGGTATGAAGTGTTTGCTGGACAAAAAGCATTCGATACATACGGGGAGTGGCTGCCAAACGATACGCTTGAAGCTATTCGCGAGTATATCGTAGCGATCAAAGGACCATTGACTACACCAATCGGCGGCGGAATTCGTTCCCTGAACGTAGCGCTTCGTCAAGAACTGGATCTGTACACTTGCTTGCGTCCTGTTCGTTATTTCGATGGTGTACCTTCTCCGGTTAAACGTCCTGAGTTGGTAGACATGGTCATTTTCCGTGAGAATACGGAAGATATCTATGCGGGTATTGAATACGCAGAAGGTTCAGAAGAAGTGAAAAAAGTAATCCAATTCCTGCAACAGGAGATGGGTGCAAACAAAATCCGCTTCCCTGAAACTTCCGGTATTGGTATCAAGCCAGTTTCCTCCGAAGGTTCCAAACGTTTGGTACGTGCAGCAGTACAATATGCCATCGATCACAACCGTAAGAGCGTTACATTGGTACACAAAGGCAATATCATGAAATTTACAGAAGGTGCCTTCAAAAACTGGGGTTATGAAGTTGCTGAAGATGAGTTCGCTGACAAAGTGTTCACTTGGGCACAATACGATATCATTAAAGAAAAAGACGGTACGGATGCAGCGAATGCAGCTCAAAAAGCAGCTGAAGATGCTGGCAAAATCATCGTGAAAGATGCTATTGCCGATATCGCTCTGCAACAAGTATTGACTCGTCCAGGTGAGTTTGATGTAATCGCAACGTTGAACCTGAACGGTGACTATCTGTCCGATGCACTGGCTGCACAAGTTGGCGGAATTGGTATCGCTCCAGGAGCGAACATCAACTATGTAACAGGACATGCTATCTTCGAAGCTACTCACGGTACTGCACCTAAATATGCAGACAAAGATGTCGTGAACCCTGGTTCCGTTATTCTGTCCGGCGTTATGTTGCTTGAGCACCTGGGATGGCAAGAAGCGGCTAACCTGATCTACAAAGGTATGGAAACATCCATCAACAACAAAACAGTTACTTATGACTTTGCACGTCTGATGGACGGCGCTACTGAAGTGAAATGTTCTGAATTTGCTGATCAAATCATTAAAAACCTGTAAGGGGAGATGTGAATCATGACTATTCAGCGCAAAAAAATCACAGTAGTCGGCGCCGGATTTACCGGAGCTACAACGGCTTTGATGCTTGCCCAAAAAGAACTCGGGGATGTTATTCTGGTTGATATTCCACAATTGGAAAACCCGACTAAAGGTAAAGCGCTCGACATGTGGGAAGCTAGTCCTGTTCAGGGCTTCGACAGCAATATCGTCGGTACTTCCAACTACGAGGATACTGCAGGTTCGGAGATTGTTATTATTACGGCAGGTATTGCCCGTAAACCGGGTATGAGCCGTGATGATCTGGTCAACACGAACGCGGGAATCGTGAAGTCTGTTTGTGAAAATGTGAAAAAATATTGCCCTGATTCCATCGTCATTATTCTAAGCAACCCGGTAGATGCAATGACATATGCAGCTTATCAGACGCTTGGTTTTCCTAAAAACCGCGTAATCGGCCAGTCCGGTGTTCTGGATACTGCACGTTATTGCACATTCATTGCGCAAGAGCTGAATGTATCGGTTGAAGACGTCCGTGGATTCGTTCTTGGCGGCCACGGAGACGATATGGTACCACTCGTTCGTTATTCCAGCGTTGGCGGTATTCCAATCGATACCCTCATCCCGGCAGAGCGCATTGAAGCCATCGTACAACGCACACGTGTTGGCGGCGGTGAGATCGTTAACCTGCTCGGAAACGGCAGCGCATATTATGCACCCGCAGCTTCATTGGTGCAAATGACCGAAGCCATTTTGAAAGATAAAAAACGAATCATTCCGGTTATTGCTTACCTTGAAGGGGAATATGGCTACAACGACTTGTTCCTTGGTGTGCCAACCATTCTGGGTGGTAACGGAATTGAAAAAATATTTGAACTGGAACTGACTGCTGAAGAAAAAGCGGGACTCGACAAATCTGCGGATTCGGTTCGTAACGTCATTTCAGTAGTAAACCTGTAAGTTTGAAAACTTTTTGACAGGAACAGACAGAAAACCTTCGGATCATCCGGAGGTTTTCTTTTCTTTGGATAAGTTCCCCAGTATAATGAGATGTGATGTATAGCACACTGACTGAAATTTTTGAGGAGGATGGACATTTTGACAATGATTATGTATTTGCTCCATATTATTGGAGCACTGGCGATGGGCTTCTATCTGATCTTGCCTTTCGTGGTGGGTAAAATCCGTACCTTGAGTGTTGCCGCTCAAGAGGGAGCATTTGCATCGCTCCGTTCATTGAACCGTATCGCACAGTATGGACTTGTAATTCAGCTTCTTACGGGTGGTTACTTGATGACCAAGGGTGAGTATTCCTATCTGTGGATGGGCGTGGTAGTCGTTCTGTTGCTGGCTATTGCAGCAATCGGTGGCATTATGGGTAAACCGTTACGCTTGGCAGCAGAGGCTGTGAAAAGCAATCGTGACGTCAGTGCAGAACAAAGTAAGATTCGTACGTTCAGCACATTGCTTGCCGTATTCCTGCTCATTATGGTGTATCTGATGGTGAACAACCAGGTTATCTAACAATAGCTGCGAACGAGTTTTATTCGCGAGCTGAACTTAAAGCGTTTGCACTTCAAACGTTGGGACAACCTGAATAAGAAAGTAAGGTCTTGAACCGTAGTGAAATAGACAGCCCTGAGGCTGTCTATTTTTGTTCGCTCCGTCTGGGATAATGTCTGACAACCATCAAGGTGCTAGTGCTGAAATAACGGCATATATGGCTCACGTAGTTATACTCTACATTTAGTTAACCTAGGCTCACAGCGTGGGCAAATACGGTGTTACGACCGTTACGCTTGGACTCATATAGTGCTGTATCAGCATCGCGCAGTAAGGATTCCAGAGAATCGGACCCTCCATTATATTGTGCCACTCCGAAGCTTGAAGTCAGTGGAATACGAGTACCTTGTACCTCCAGCGGGTCATTCAACAAAGCCACGCGTAACTTCTCGGCGAGCTGCTCACCATCTTGGAGGGATGCATTGGGAATCGCGATAACAAACTCCTCTCCTCCATAACGTGCAAACAGCATCTCCGAATTCAGGTAACGATTACATACAGAGACCACATGAATGATAGCCTGATCACCAACGTCATGTCCATAGGTGTCATTAATTCGTTTGAAATAATCAATGTCAAATAATATAAAGGCCGCAGGCTGCAGATTAAGCTGAGCTTCACTCAATATCTCTCGACCTCTAAGCAGGAACTGCGTGCGGTTATATATTTTGGTGAGACCATCGAAGTAAGCCAGTTGCTTCAATTGTTCTTGTAGGAAACGTTGCTCTGTAATATCAATCAGCATAATCAGTGTGCCAACGGCTTGTCCTTCTTTGTTATACACATAAGAGGTTCTTACCTGATAACAGACAGTCTCTCCGTTCAATTGCCAGTACAGATCGGTTTGCAGACCTTCTCGGCCATATTCCACCGGAAAGGTCTCACCGGCAAGCGACAGCCATACATCGTTGAGGTGTTGACCCACCATGCTGAAATCAAGCTCTGGCAGCATATCGCGCAGAGATTTGTTGTAGTCGACGAGACGATTGGAACTATCCAGCACAATAACGCCTTCACGCATGCTCTCAAAGATACTATCCTTGGCGATAGGTACGATAGTTAGCAGTCGGGAGGATAGAATAGCCCAGATATACATTGCGGATGTAATGCACATGAGAACCGGAACAGGATCCATACCACCTGGGGTCAGACCAAGCAAATACACAAAGGCCGCTACCATGGGAATAAGCTGTGAAGTGATCAGTGTGAGTAACTGACGACGATACATCTTTTTGGTATGTTTCCATTGTCCGACGAGAATAAGGCAGGCACATAACAGACAGGAAAAGGTGAATGCACCATGAACAACGTACCACTGCCCTACGGCAATATCCATTAGAGGGACGGAACTGTCTTCTCTTAGCCATACTCTTTTATAGAAAAGATGATGAAAATCATTTGTTGCCACCATGAACAAGGTAATGGAAGGGATTACAAACAGCGCCGCAGAAGCTTTATTGGATAATTTTTTACCAGTGTATTGCATCATGAGCATCAGCCCAAGAGAGGCGGAGAAAGGCATGCCGATGTATTCGACGACCGTCCAGAATTTCATCTGCTCCAGTGTATTGCTGGCGAGTTCAATCGCATATCCGAAGGTGTAAACAGACAGAGCTGCTGTATAGAGAATGAATATTTTAGAACTGGGGATTTCTGCTCTTCTAACATAAGTATATAAACACAGAAAAACATTCAGCACAGCTGAAGTTGCTACAAATGTTATATAAGAATTAATGTGCGATTCCATGGGTTAGGTCTCCATATTAGATCAGAATATTTGCTTAGTTGGGAAGTATGACAGCTTCATTCAAACTGGATTAATGTAGTTTAAAGCTTATCTGATACTGTACATTGTACATCAGCCCATACGGCATAGGAATACAATTTGGGAGTGAATCAGTTCAATTTCGAAAAAACTTCGAATGTATGGCAAAATAGGTCGAATTCAATGTGGCTTTAACTCAGTTGACAGCATGTCTGGGAGAGAGTATTGGGAATTTTGTTTGACCGCCAAAAGGGAGTGGTAAGTAAGTATCGAGACATCACACAGGGACTTTGGAGCATGACTGTTGGAAAAGGGAATAATATGTACTGTTCATGCCATCCTACAGAATGAGACTGGATCAGAAATTCCATTTTGAGAGGAGAAATGCCACATGTCAACCGACACACAAAACAAAAAGACGATGCCTGCGCAACATCAGGACCAGCGCCCGGGTATTGAATCGGAGATGCACCCCAAACCAGAGTTTGAGAAACCTGAATATAAAGCAGCTGGAAAGTTGTTAGATAAGGTTGCTTTGATCACGGGTGGAGACAGTGGAATTGGACGTGCTGTTGCCGTCACATATGCGAAGGAAGGCGCGGATGTAGCGATTGTATACCTGAGTGAGCATGAGGATGCAGAAGAGACCAAGCGTCAGGTCGAACAGGAAGGACGCAAATGCATATTGATTGCCGGTGACATTGGTGACAATGCCTTTGCCAAGAAATCCGTGCAACAGACAGTGGATCAACTGGGCAAGCTGGATATTGTCGTGAATAATGCAGCGGAGCAGCATCCCCAGCAGCAGCTGGAGGATATTACTCCAGAACAGTTGGAGCGTACGTTCCGCACAAATATTTTTGGCATGTTTTATATTACACAGGCTGCTCTGCCACATCTCAAGAAAGGCAGTACAATCATTAATACAACCTCCATTACCGCATATCGCGGAAATCCGACGTTAATTGATTATTCATCTACGAAAGGAGCTATCACTTCATTTACACGCTCCTTGTCAATGAACGTTGTGGAGAAGGGAATTCGTGTGAATGCCGTCGCTCCAGGGCCGATTTGGACCCCGCTCATTCCATCCACATTTGATGAGAAAAAGGTGAGTGAATTTGGTGCTACTCAGCCGATGAAACGTCCAGGGCAACCGGATGAACTGGCTCCAGCTTACGTATATCTCGCTTCGGATGATTCTTCCTACGTAAGCGGTCAGGTGATGCACGTTAATGGCGGCGAAGTGGTGAACGGATAATCCATTGAAGACGTGTTTTAAATGAAGGCGTATCGTTTCCAGCATGACTGGTCGGTACGTCTTTTTTTATGAGCATATAGAGGAATGGGTATGATTTTGATCCTGTTTACAAAAGTCGGGATCGGCGTTGATACAACCATGATATTTTATCATTAGTCTTGCCTGGAGATAGTTCTAGAATAGCCGCGGCTTTGCTGCTTATCAAATATGGCAGGGTCTCCATGCTATCTGTGATATGATATACACCGAACAAGTAAGCTTCGGAGGCGGTCACATGAAGATTAGCAAACAAAATGCGGCACACTATATATGGGGTGAAAGGAATAGAGATTGCGCCGGAGATGCCACATCAGATGCAGAATCGGGGAGAAGTAGACATAGAGTTTCTTGTCATTTCCCAGCCTACCTCTCGTGGTGATCGAATAGAAATGGATTTGTAATTATTAATTTTATAACAAAGGAAGAGATAGATGAGACCGTTCCGAATTCGCCTTGCCATCATCATGATGGTGCTGATCGGTATTTCCGTCATTGTGGCGGGGTATACGATGGGCAGAGTTTTTAAGACTACTCACATTAATGCACTGGAGCAAACGATGGTGCGTGAGATCAACTTGCTAAAAGCAACGTTCCTGTTCCATGATGCAACCAATCCAAAAAATGCAGAGACACAGAAATATTACTCAGAACGTGCGGTTGAGCTGGATCGACTGACGGATTCACGGGTAACTTTTATCAATAAAGACGGAACGGTCATTGGCGACTCGGAGAGCGATCCCAATTCAATGGACAACCACTTGAACCGTCAGGAGATTAAAGAAGCGGTTGGGCAAAACTATGGTCAGTCGATTCGTTATAGTGCAACACTGGGACAGGATATGCTGTATGTGGCGCTACCTGTGAATTCGGATCAAAGCGACATGATCGAGTTACCCAGTGGGAAATTTGACGGTTACATTCGACTATCCATGAGTCTTGAAGCTGTTGATCAGGGTCTCCAGCAGGGCTGGATTTTGATGTTCTTCACCTTGGGCCTTCTGTTCCTGATTGTGGCTCTGGTAAGTTACCGGGTTGCGCGGGGACTGACATCGCCCATTGAGCATATTACGAAGGTGGCTCACCGGATCACCAAGCTGGATTATGATGCTAGAGTGGATGTAACTCGTAATGATGAGATCGGTCAACTGGGACTTGCCATTAACGGAATGGCAGACAGCCTTCAGATGCAACTGAAGACGATCAGGGATAATGAAGCGTTGCTGCAAAGTGTGCTTGCCAACATGACGGGCGGCATTATTATGATTGATGCTGGTCAATCTATTGCGCTGGTCAATCGGGAAGCGGAGCGTATGCTTGGCATTCAGGCAGAGCGGGTTACTGGCAAACCATATATTGAATTGAAGCGGCATTATGAGCTGACGCGCACGATTGAAGAGAGTGTTGCATTGCGAGAACCGATGCATGAAGAAGTGAGTGTGTTCAATCCGGTCGAAAAATTAATTCGGATTGATGGAGTACCGATGTCCGAAGATGACGGCGCTTATCGGGGGATGCTCTTCCTCCTGCAGGATGTCACGGCAATCCGTAGGCTAGAATCAATGCGCAGTGAGTTCGTAGCGAATGTATCTCATGAACTCAAGACGCCGGTGGCTGCGGTCAAAGGTTTCGCCGAAACGCTTCTCAGCGGTGGGGTACAGGACAAAGAGACGGAGCGTTCATTCCTGCAGATTATCTATGATGAAGGTGACAGACTAAACCGATTGATCGGAGATATTCTGGAGTTGTCCAAAATTGAGTCCAAACGGGCTCCCCTGCAGTGTTCACCAGTGCATGTGTATTCGTTCTTCGAGATGGTCCTGGGTACCCTGTCCAAGGTGGCAGAGAAGAAAGAGATTCGCCTGGAGATGAATGTTCCCGAAGAATTGTATATTGAAGCTGATGAGGATAAAATGAAGCAGATCTTTATTAATCTGTTATCCAACGGCATTAATTACACCCCTGAGGGCGGACGGGTAAAATTACAAGTGTCGGTTGAACATAATGAGGACGAAGAAGAAGTTGTATTTGCAGTATCCGACACAGGAATTGGTATTCCGAAGAAAGATTTGCCGCGGATTTTTGAACGCTTCTATCGGGTGGACAAGGGCAGATCCCGTAATTCGGGAGGGACTGGACTAGGACTTTCAATTGTGAAACATCTGGTAGAATTGCACCATGGCAAACTGTCTGTAGAGAGCGAACTTGGCATGGGGACTACGTTTCGTGTTATCCTTCCATTAATTCAGGATGAAGAAATCTAGCGCGATGGAAGTGAAATGTAAAAGGAATGTGCTGTTTTACACAGAGTTAACAATTAGGTGCTATGATAATGAAAGTGTTGTGGCAACAGACAACCTATAGGAGAGAAGGGGTATCATGGCGCAGCGTTTGCTCGTTATTGAAGATGAACCAACATTATCAAGATTGCTTACGTACAACCTGACACAAGAGGGCTATGATGTTATTGCTGAGGATCACGGATCTTCAGGTTATGATCGGGCGTTGTCCCAGGAATTTGATCTGATTCTGCTGGATCTGATGCTTCCTGGAATGAATGGTCTGGATATTCTGAATAAGTTACGAATTCAGGGTGTTAGTACACCGGTCATTATTCTCACAGCCAAAAACGGTGAAGCCGAAGTTGTACAAGGCTTAAAATCAGGTGCCGATGATTATATTACGAAGCCATTTGGTGTATCCGAATTGCTTGCTCGCGTAGATGCAGTGTTAAGACGTTATTCGAACGGTGAAGATTTGCCGCAACCAGAGGATAAGGACGGTTCCCGTATTATTCTGGGAGAGCTTGAGATTTATCCTTTGAAGTATGAAGTGACACTGGGTGGACAATCCATCAGTCTTCGTCCCAAGGAGTTCGAGGTACTGCTTTATCTGGCCAAGAAGCCGGGTGTTGTGCTTACACGGGATGATCTGATGAATGCGGTCTGGGGCTTCGATTATATCGGAGGACAGCGCACGGTGGACGTTCATGTCAGTTCATTGCGGAAAAAGTTGGAGCTGGACCCGGAATCGGTTCACATTGATTCGATTCGCGGTGTAGGTTATAAATTGGTTGTAAAAAGAAAAACTCCCCATCATTCAAGTTAACAATGATCGGGGAGTTTTTTTTACATTCCGTTAACATAAACAATTATTTTCCTTTACGTATAGGGAGTAGGATGAAGCTGTCTGAGTGATACTTTATACCTACATATTCCACCTCAGGACGGAGCTCATACGTAAAGGAGATTGCGCATTTATGCCCATGTTGCTCGAAGTGAAGCCCGACCAGCCCGAAGAATTGATAAATACGCAACAGGAACAAGTTGTAGCTCCCATGGGAGAACAAAAAGATGAAGATGAAGTTGGGGTCACCAAAGAGAATGTAATCTCATTATGGGACTATTGCCGTCAAATACCTGTAGTTGACGTTCATACTACCTGTGGGGAAGCGGCAAGCCTGCTCAATCAGGATCAGGAGTACCCGTGTATTGTATTATGTGATGATCACATGCAGCCATTAGGATTGTTGATGCGAGAGACGTTATACCGGATGTTGAATGGACGCTTTGCGGCAGACCTCTTCTATCGGAAGCCGGTTGTACATGCAGCGGACTCTTCTCCTGTCATTGTCGATGTGCACGCAGAAGCGATCGCAATTATTGACATCGCTTTGGCTCGCAGTGAGCAATATTTCTATGATTGTTTGATCGTTACGGAAGAAGGCCGATTGCTGGGTGTGTTGACGATGAGGGATGTCATGTCCCTTTCCCGTAAGCTGCAGCATGTGGCTTCGGAAGAACGTGTACATATTATTACACAGAGCAGGCAGGAAATAACGAGAATCAACGACTCCGTCACCAAACTGGTTCAAGCAGCTCGAAAGGCGGGGGAAGAGGCGTCTCAGATCATGCAGTTGTCCGAACGGGGAGCAAGCAGTCTCAGCCAGGTTGATGCTTCCTATAACCGTGTAAATCAGCATATGGAGGGTCAGCAGAAGCACGCTGATGACATGCTGAGCTCCATTGACATGGGTTCCGGGATGGCTCGTTCCATTCGTTCATTGGCTGACCAAAGCGGGTTACTCGCTATGAATGCTTCCATTGAAGCGGCACATGCGGGGGAGTATGGAAGGGGTTTCCAGGTTGTCGCTGGTGAGATTCGCGCACTAGCCAAGCAGACCCGTGAGGTTGCGGGAAATATGTCCTCTTTGCTGGATGATATCGGAGGTTTGACCAGACAGACTGTAGAACTGGTGAGAGCAAGCGCGGCAGAGATTGACAACAGTTCCGTTCATGTAAACGAAGGAGGGGCTGCGTTCAAACAGCTGAACACGGCTGTAGCAGGCATGTCCCATATTGCAGAGGATATCGCGATGGAAGGCAAAACGGCTGGAGAATTGTCAGAGCACATTCGGGAGAGACTGGAAGATATGGTCCAGGTGGATGACTAAACGAAGGTAGGATGGGCATCATTCATACACAATGATCGGATAGGTGGGTCATGGGTGTGAAAGATGTCTCTTTTTACATTCCGTTAACATGAAAGTGATACTGTTTTTACAATGAGAGGGTAGGATATTATAGATGACCGAGAGCCAAGTTCAATCATTGGCATCGGTCTACGTAAGGGAATCTGGTTGTCCCTGCCGCGAAGGAGAAGTGAACATCCATGAAGGACCTCATTCACATTGAAGGACTTAATTTATACTATGATACGCATCACGCGCTTAAAAATATATCGATGGACCTGCCGGAGAAGACGGTTACCGCGTTTATCGGTCCGTCGGGCTGCGGTAAATCGACCTTGCTTCGTACATTGAATCGGATGAATGACATGATTCCAGGCGTACGTGTGGAAGGACAAGTTATGTTGGACGGTTCCGACATTTATAGCAATGAGATTGAAGTGGAGACGCTGCGCAAGCGGGTCGGTATGGTGTTTCAGCAACCTAACCCTTTTCCAAAATCCATCTACGATAACGTAGCCTATGGACCACGACTTCATGGGGTGACAAAAAAGGCCGAACTGGATCAGTTGGTTGAGCAGAGTCTTGTTCATGCTGCACTGTGGGATGAAGTAAAGGATGTGCTCAAAAAATCGGCACTCAGTCTCTCTGGTGGACAACAGCAGCGCCTCTGTATTGCACGTGCTCTGGCTGTGCAGCCTGACGTACTGTTGATGGATGAAGCAACGTCTGCACTTGATCCGATCTCGACACTCAAAATTGAGGAACTAGTCAAGGAATTGCACCACAAATACACGATTGTTATGGTAACCCACAACATGCACCAGGCTGCACGGGTATCGGGTCGTACGGTATTTTTCCTGAACGGGGAAGTGGTGGAGGCGGCGGATACAGAAACATTGTTCTCCACACCGCAGGATTCCAGAACCGAGGATTATATATCCGGACGGTTCGGATAAGCAAGCTGAGTTCGAACGATCCCGGCGTGTCCGGAGATGATGGATAAGGAGGACATGGAATCTATGATTCGCAGAAAAGAATTTGATCAGGAGCTTGAGGAACTGCGCATACTGCTTCGGCAAATGGGTGAGCATGTAGGCACAGCGTTGGATGGTGCTATTGAAAGTTTACAGACGATGGATGCTGAGAAAGCTCAGGTCATCATCAAGAATGATGCGAATCTGAATGCCTTGGAAGACAAGATTATGGAATTGGGTTCCAAGCTCATCATTACACAACAGCCAGTAGCGAAGGATCTGCGACGCATTATCGTTGCATTTAAAATCTCAAGTGACCTGGAGCGTATGGGTGACCTTGCGCTGGATGTGGCGAAAGTGACCCTTCGGATGGAGGGACAGGAGCTCATTAAACCGCTTGTGGACATACCAAGAATGGCGGAAATCGTCAAAGCCATGGTTGATGAATCCATCGAATCTTTCCTGAAAGAAAATACGGATTTGGCCTACAAAATGGCTCAGACTGATGATCAGGTTGACCAATTGTACAGTCATATGATCAGTGACCTCTACGTGTTCATGACAGATCATCCGAATAAGGCTTCCCAAGCGATGCTCTTGATGATGGTTGGGCGTTACATCGAACGGATTGGTGACCATGCAACAAATATTGGTGAGAGCACGGTGTACCTGGTAACAGGCAAACGCCCTGATTTGAATCAATAGGTAACAGCTTTTAGTGGAATTGGGGTATTATTCGTAACGAAATTAAGGAACTTTCTCTCGGGTGGCCTATGATCAGGCTGTCCGCGGAGGAAGTTCTTTTTTTGCAGGCAGATTATGACATGTAAAGATGACTAATTTTTTTGTTGTAACAGGTGTGTATGGTATCATGAGAGTAGATGTAATTGAAGGATTGACCATACGATACGCGAGGTGCTGGAATGGACAAGTTTATTCTTATAGATGGAAATAGCATTATTTACAGGGCGTTTTTTGCAATGCCGCCGCTAACTAACTCGAAAGGCTTGCACACCAATGCGGTGTACGGTTTCACCACGATGCTACTGCGCTTGCTGGAAGAGCATAAACCGACACATGTGATGGTGGCATTTGATGCAGGCAAAGTCACGTTCCGGCATGAAGGTTACCAGGAATATAAGGGTGGTCGGGAGAAAACACCACCGGAGTTGTCGGAGCAATTTCCACTGCTGAAAGAGCTGCTTCAGGGCTTCGGTATTGCCCAGTTTGAGCTTGCAGGGTTCGAAGCGGATGACATTATCGGAACATTAACGAAACGTGCGGATGAAGCCGGAAGACAGGTTCTCGTTGTGTCAGGTGACAAAGATATGTTGCAGCTTGCTTCTGAACATGTGCATATCGGGCTTACGCGCAAAGGGGTAACCGAGATTGAGCTGTACGATCCTGCTCAGATCAAGGAGCGCTATGGTCTGACCCCGTTGCAAATCATTGACCTCAAAGGTCTGATGGGCGACACGTCCGACAATATTCCGGGCATTCCTGGCGTTGGAGAGAAAACGGCTTTGAAGCTGCTGCACCAGTTCGGTTCGGTTGAGGAAGTTCTTAACGGCACAGGTGAGCTAAAGGGCAAAATGAAAGAAAAGATTGAGGCTCACGCCGAAGATGCACGTATGAGCAAGCAGCTTGCCACGATCCACCGTGAAGTTCCATTGGAACAAACTTGGGAAGATATGCAGTTCGCCGGGTTAAAAGAGGAACTGGCAGGCCCGGCTTTGGCCAAGCTCGAATTCAAGTCTTTGCTTGAGCGTCTGTCATTCCGTGGAAGTATAGTCTCTGAACAGGAAGCCGTTCCAGCTGCCGCGGTAGAATCCTCCATTGCAACAGACGAAACGATTAGCGAATTGTTCGGTTCACTCGAATCCATTGATGTACTGCATGTGGAGACACATGGCGATAACCCCCATCAGGCGAAACTAATCGGACTTGCAGTAGGTTCAGCCGGAACCTATACATTCCTGTCTCCCGAATTGCTTCAGTCTGATGTAGCTGCCCCAGTACGAGAATGGCTCGGCAATGCAGAACAACCCAAGCGCGGTTATGATCTGCATCGTGTCGATCTCGCACTGCATGCGCATGGCATTGAGTTTGCTGGAGCGTCCTTTGATGTGCAACTGGCTGCCTATTTGCTTGATCCAACCGAATCGAATCAGACGATCAGTGGCCTGACCACGAAGTATGGTCTACCTTCCCTTGTGGAGGATGATACGGTCATGGGCAAAGGTGCAAAATACAGGGTGCCTGAGGCGGATATACTGGGCGATTTTCTGTGTCGCAAAGCGGCGGCGGTAGCAGCCATTATTCCACTCCAGGAGCAGGCATTGGAGAGCAATGAGATGAACGCACTTTTCCATGAACTGGAGATGCCGTTGTCACGTATTCTTGCTGATATGGAGAAACAGGGGATTAAGGCTAATACGGCAGATTTGAAGGCTTTGGGTAGTGAATTCGAAGAAAATATCAGCAGGTTGATGGCGGAAATCTACAAGCTCTCCGGTACGGAATTCAATCTGAATTCACCGAAGCAACTGGGGGAGATTCTATTCGATAAACTCGGTCTGCCTGTGGTGAAGAAAACAAAGACAGGATACTCTACGGATGCCGAAGTATTGGAGAAGCTGGCTCCATATAATGATGTGGTCAAGCACATTCTGCAATATCGTCAACTTGCCAAGTTGCAGTCCACATATGTAGAAGGACTGCTCAAAGAGATTTCAGATAAGGATGGCAAGGTGCATACGTATTACCGGCAGACGATTGCGGCTACCGGACGTTTGAGCAGCCAGTTCCCGAACTTGCAGAACATTCCGATTCGGATGGAAGAAGGTCGTAAAATCAGGAAGGTATTTGTTCCTTCCGAGTCTGGGTGGTCCATTTTGGCTGCAGACTATTCGCAGATTGAACTGCGTGTTCTCGCACATATTTCGGACGATGAGCGCCTGAAGGAAGCTTTTGTCAACGATATGGATATCCATACGAAGACCGCATCGGATGTGTTTGGCGTGAAGGCTGAGGATGTGGATGGGGATATGCGTCGTTCAGCCAAGGCGGTTAACTTCGGCATCGTATATGGGATCAGCGACTACGGTTTGTCCCAGAACCTGAATATTACGCGTAAAGAGGCAGCGCAGTTTATCGATCAATATTTTGAAGTATTCCAGGGTGTGCGCCGATATATGGATGATATTGTGAAGGAAGCACGTCAGGATGGTTATGTCAAAACGTTGCTGGAACGCCGTCGTTATCTGCCAGAAATCAATGCCAGCAACTTCAACCTGCGTTCCTTTGCTGAACGGACAGCGATGAATACACCGATCCAGGGAACTGCAGCGGACATCATCAAGCTTGCCATGGTACAGATGGATGAAGCACTGCGTGAACGCAAGCTGAAGAGCCGTATGCTGCTTCAAGTGCACGATGAACTTGTATTCGAAGTGCCTGCTGATGAGTTGGAACTGATGAAAGAGCTGGTGCCTTCGGTCATGGAAAAAGCATTGGAGCTTTCTGTACCGCTGAAAGCGGAAGTTAGCTACGGGGCAAACTGGTACGAGGCTAAATAATAGACCCCAAGCGGGTTTTCCGTTATTTTACAAAATGTTTTTCAACTGTTTTCGACACAAGAAGGGGTCCCACTGAGCGCCATCTTCCGTTATAATATAGGGGAGGTGAGAACATCATGCCGGAATTACCGGAAGTCGAAACAGTCAGAAGAACTTTGAATCAACTTATTGTTGGTAAAACCATTGACTCAGTTACCGTTAGCTTGCCGCGGATTATTCAGCGGCCAGACGACATAGATGCATTTGCAATGGAACTTGCGGGACATACCGTGATTGGTGTGGAGCGCAGAGGCAAGTTTTTGCGTATTTTGCTGGACGGGCTGGTGCTTGTCTCCCATCTGCGGATGGAAGGAAGGTACGGGGTGTACCAACAGCATGAGGAAGTGGAGAAGCATACCCATGTCATCTTTCACTTTAACGATGGTACAGAATTACGTTACAAGGATGTCCGTCAATTCGGTACAATGCATCTCTTCAATGCAGGGGAGGAACTGGTATCCAAACCTTTGTTGAAACTGGGGCTGGAGCCGCTTGATCCTGCGTTTACCGTAGCTGCATTCCGGGATGCTGTTGGCAAACGGATGACCAAAATCAAGGCCGTGTTGTTAAATCAGGCATATGTGGTCGGCATCGGGAATATTTATGTGGACGAGGCTTTGTTCCGCGCAGGCATTCATCCAGAGACCATTGCCAAGACATTGACAGCAGCCCAGTTAACCGTACTGCATGAAGCGATCGTGGTTACGTTGCAGGATGCGGTGGATGCAGGTGGATCCTCCATTAAGTCCTATGTCAATGGACAGGGCGAGATGGGAATGTTCCAGCATCAGTTGAAAATATATGGACGCAAATCTGAACCCTGTGCAACTTGTGGTACATTAATCGAGAAGAGCGTAGTAGGCGGTAGGGGCACGCATTACTGTCCGAAGTGTCAACCGCTGCTCTAAATCGGTGATGGGTTTGGCAGCATGAACGAAATCGTCAAATTGTAGCACCCTTGGATTCCTCCCTCCATATACTGATATGGCAGAAATAAGCGGGCGTATACCCATACTGGCAGCCGCCAGTTGGAACGAGTTCCGCACAGGGGAGGAATCCGGGGTGCTGCATCATTTTATTTCATTACTGGCGCTTGCTTTGGCGCTTAGTTTAGATGGTTTTGGAGTCGGGATTACATATGGGCTGCGGAGGACTAAAATTCCGCTGTTATCCATTGTCGTCATTTCCATCTGTTCGGGTCTAGTTATTGCGTTATCCATGCAAGTAGGTGTGCTTCTGTCTCATGTAGTATCTCCGGACGTGGCTTCGATTGTTGGAGCGGTTATTCTGATCGGTATTGGCGCATGGTCGTTGCTGCAACTCATTCGAAAACGAGGCAAGGAACAGCTGGAAACGGATAATGGAGTGGGTGAGGAAACGGGAGCAGGAACAATCCGCAGTGGTACGCAAGCCTCACAAGAAGCTCAATCGAAGGGCAGAAACCAGGTGCTCGCGCTTGAGCTTGAGCCATCTGCTTCTGGAGGATCTCTAGAACGAATGGTCTTTACACTTGAGCTGCGGAAGCTGGGTGTTGTTATTCAAATCCTGCGTAGTCCCTCGAAGGCGGATATGGATAACTCGGGCAGTATATCCGTCCAAGAAGCAATGTGGCTGGGTATAGCCCTTTCTCTGGATGCTTTCGGTGCAGGACTGGGGGCAGCATTATTGGGATTCCCAACTTTGTGGACAGCATTAGTTATTGCGTTGTTTAGTGGGGTATTTCTGTCACTCGGCATGAAAGTTGGATTGCGCTTTGCTGCTCTGCGTTGGATGCGAAGATTATCCGTGCTACCTGCGCTATTATTAATGTTTATGGGAATAATGAAGTTGTTGTGAGGTGAAATAATGAATATTGGCTTAACCGGCGGGATCGCGACAGGCAAAAGCAGTGTGTCCGCTTTTCTCGCCAGTAAGGGAGCGTTGCTCATTGATGCAGATGTTATTGCCCGGGAAGTAATGCTGCCCGGGCATCCCGTTTTGGCTGCGGCTGTTCAGCGGTTCGGACAAGCCATATTGAATGAGGACGGAACACTGGATCGGAAAAAGCTGGGCAGTATTGTATTTCAGAATCCAGAGGAACGTAAGGTACTGGAGGCTATTACACATCCTGCGATCCGCAAGGAGATGCGCAAGCGCGCTGCCCTTTATGAGCTTGAACATCCGGACAAGCTGGTCGTATCGGATATTCCATTGTTGTACGAGTCAGGGCTGGAGGATGGCTTCGAAGAAGTGATGGTTGTATATGTTCCGAGGTCTGTGCAGCGGGATCGACTGATGAGCCGGGATGGAATGACGGCCGAACAGGCAGATGCCCGTATAGACGTGCAGATGGATATTGAAGATAAGAAGCAGCGTGCTGACGTGGTTATCGACAACAGCGGCTTGTGGTCAGAGACGGAGCAGCAAATCATTTCATTTTTGCATCGTAAGGGCCTATTATGAGATTGCTGCGTAAGAAACGGGTATTGTTGTTGATGTTTGTGTCTTTTGTATTGGTGCTGTTCTTGAATACCAATTGGATGTCATGGTTCTATCCGATTCATTATAAGGAAGAGATTCGTGCCCAGTCTCAGAGTTATGAGGTTGATCCGTTTCTCATAGCTTCCATCATCAAGGTGGAGACCAATTTTAAGACAAGCAAGGAATCCAAGAGAGGTGCCATCGGATTAATGCAGCTGATGCCCGACACCGCGAACTGGATTATGGAGCAGGCTAAAATACCGGGCACCTCACTGGAAGAATTGAAGCACGAGCCTGAAAGGAATATCCAGCTGGGTACCTGGTATCTACGCAATTTGTCAGATCAATTTGACGGGAATGAAGCGGCTATGATTGCTGCTTACAATGCAGGTCCAGGTAAAGTGAACTCATGGTTAAGGGATGGCGTATGGGACGGTTCATTCGAGACGGTCAAAGATATTCCGTTTGGTGAAACCCGGCACTATGTACAACGCGTCATTTATTATTATAATCAATATGTAAAGATCTATAATACGTTCTAAGTTAATACACTCTGGATTCATGGTTTAAAATAAGTAGAAGCACCGAGCAGGCCGGTTATTCACCGGCCGCTCCATGCTCCTCTGTGTACCGTATTACGATGCAGATATTATTGGTATTGACCTGCCAATTGCTGTTCTGCAATTGTTACCAGACGCTTCGTGATGTATCCACCGATTGAACCGTTCTCGTAAGAAGTCATGTTACCTTGGTATCCGTCTTGTGGGATGCTGATTCCGAGTTCTTGAGCAACTTCATATTTCAGTTGTTCCAGAGCTGCGGAAGCTTTAGTTACCACCAGGTTGTTGGAGTTACCATTGCTTTGTGCCATTGCTGTTCACCTCCTCGCGGTTGGTAAAAGTATTATGTGTCGGCAATACGATTTTCATAACTAAATGCATGCAGGCAATTTCTGGTAAAAAGTAAAACATGGGAAGTGATCTGATTTGAAATGTCCTTATTGCGCCTATCTGGGCACAAAGGTGCTTGATTCAAGGCCGGCCAATGAATCGAAATCGATTCGTCGTCGTCGTGAGTGTGAGCAATGTAGCCGTCGATTTACAACTTTTGAAATGGTGGAAGAAACACCTCTGATCGTCATCAAGAAAGATGGCAGTCGTGAAGAATTTAGCCGGGATAAGATTCTCCGTGGCCTCATTCGGGCTTGTGAGAAACGTCCGGTCTCTGTGGAGACACTGGAAATGATGGTATCTGAGGTAGAGAAGTCTCTGCGAAATACAGCCGATGCAGAAGTAGAGAGCCGTCAGATTGGCGAGCTGCTGATGGAACAGCTGTTTCCAGTGGATGAAGTAGCCTATGTGCGCTTTGCTTCGGTATACCGTCAATTCAAAGACATCAATATGTTCATGAAAGAACTGAAATCCCTATTGCCCAAAGACAACAACGAGGATTAGTGAAACGGGTAAAGGGGAAGAGCATTCTGGGGTTACCATCTGTGTGTTCCAGTAAAAAAGGTTGTTCTTCTCCAATCACTTTAGCTATAAGAAAAAGTTGTTGACAGCAAAAGCTGTATTTTATATGATATAGGAGTCGCCTGCGGAGCATTGCAGCGTTGGACAACTTGTTACATTCATAATTCTGGGGCCTTAGCTCAGCTGGGAGAGCGCATCGCTGGCAGCGATGAGGTCAGGGGTTCGATCCCCCTAGGCTCCATATAGCAGTAAAAAAGACACGCCATTTATGGCGTGTTTTTGCATTGAATTGAACGATGCTAATCATCCTTGTGACCTCTCACATAGTTAGGGAGTCAATCGTATAAGCTATTTATAATTGAACGCTAGTATTCTGGAGGAAGCCATAATGTTAAAATAGTCATGCAGAGCCGTTTATCAGGCATCATCCCATCATCAGTAAGTGGACTGAGTGACCCCAGAACGGAATGATTAGTTTAGTTTTCCGCTAACAGTCATAACAGTCACGGAGGATAAGAAAATGAACAACTCGGAATGGGCAGAGTCCTATTTTCCAATATATACAGCAGACAGCATTCAATCATTGTATAGTACGTCAACCATGCCGATACATAGAATCCATGAGAACCTAACCGTTCTGTTGGCCGTTTCAAGTGGTCAGGGTTCACTTCATCTCGACGACCACATATACGAACTCACCGATGGTATGGTAATCCTTATTCCGGCGAAGAGTGATGTTGTTATACAGGGGAATCAGATGCATCCACTTCATATATACACCCTCTCCATTCGCACGCAAGAACAGAAGAGATCACTGCCAATGATAGCCATGGGACGGTCCAGTGTGCTTGCAGCAGAAACTCTTATTAAGTTTTATGAACCTGCGATTGCAGCTCAGCTTGAGGAGCTCTATATGTATCGTTTACCTGGCAATGAAGTCAAGCATATGAGTAACCAGATTCTGTTTCATCAAGTTCTGCTGAGTTTGTTGGAGCGAATGGAAGCAAGATATATTGCGAGTGAGCAGCCGTCCATGGAACGCAGCATCGCATTTATGGAGAACCATTTTAGTGAGAAAATAACAACCGAAGGACTTTCCGAAATTGCGGGGGTCAGTCGGTCTCACTACTCCACTCTTTTTAAGCAGATTACTGGATTCGCACCGAATGAGTATCTCTCACGCTTGCGTGTTCACCGTGCAAAAGAGTTATTGATTGGCGGGTCCGCTTCACTTCGTGAGATCGCGCTCAAAGTTGGATATAAGGATGAATTCTATCTTAGCCGCCGCTTCAAGCAGCAGACAGGAGAAAGTCCTTCAGGTTACACACGCCGCAGACCTTTTCAACGAGTGGCTGTGTGGTGTGCACCTTATGCAAGCCATCTGATGTTACTTGGATTGGAACCAGCGATCGTCATCTCGGAAAGCAGCGAATATGTAAGCACAGAGGGAGTTAGCCCACCTCAAACGATACGTTTTATCCATTCTGACAGTTCACCTGAACAAATAAAGCCCGCATTGCTAGATGCTAATATTGAGCTCATCATTGCAGCAAATCAGCATCTACATATGAACGGATTAAGTTCTGAACGTCTGAGATCCATCGCTCCTATTGTTGAAATTGCGTGGATGGAGCTTGGGTGGAAAGAACATCTGCGGTTTATCGCACAGGCGATTCAAAGGGTGGAGAAGGCAGAACAATGGCTGGCAGACTTTGAAAGGGAAGAACAGCAGGCACGGGAAGCCATTCAAACGAGTCAGATTGTGAATGAGACGCTGACCATTCTCGTCATAAAACCGGATACCTTACAAATATATGGAATCAGAAATGTCGGATATGTGATGTATCAATCGCTCGCATTACGTCCTCCGGCCAAGATTGCCCAGGAAATACAGAGGTTTGGCGATCAATTTCATTCGGTATCTATCCAACTGTCTGAACTTCAGGATTACGAGGGCACTCGTATGCTCGTCATTGTTTTTCCAGATGAAAAAGGGTCAAAGGCTCACTCAGAAGGTATATTTAACTCGGAATACTGGAAAGGGCTCGAGGCAGTGAAGCAAAATCGGATCTATCATCTGGAGCAGGAAGAGTGGATACCCTACAATCCGGTTTCCATTCGTTTGCAGCTTGGACGGGCTGTATCCTTATGGACTGGCATCCAATAATCCAAAGGTTTTCTCAAACAAAAAGGCATGGTTAGGTTCATCCTGCATGCCTATAATTAGCTATTGTAATGAGAATGATTTTCATATTCAAAGAGAAAAGGGAGAGAGTCATCTAATGAGAAAGCTTTTTGTTCCATTTATATTAGTTCTGGTTTTATTGCTTAGCGCTTGTGGAAGCAACTCAGCCAAAGATACAACGGGGAATGCAACTACATCCAACGAATCCACTTCTTCGAACACGGATTCAGCAGGTTCTTCATCCGAGTCAGATTCAGGTACGTTCACTTATCAATCGGAGACAGGTCCTGTGGAAGTTCCTTCCCACCCGCAACGTGTGGTTGTGCTGACCCGATTCCTGACAGGAAACGTGATGGCACTGGATGTGCCACTGGTTGGTGTGGATGAAATGTCCAAGGAGAACCCGAATTTTAAAGATAAACTGGCGAATACAGAGGCGGTTACCGACGAAAGTCTGGAGAAAATTATTGAATTGAACCCAGATCTGATTATCGGCCTGTCGGATATCAAGAACGTAGATAAGCTGAAGCAGATTGCTCCAACAGTCACCTATACATATGGTAAGGTGGACTTCCTCAAGCAACAACTGGAGATCGGAAAGCTTGTGAACAAAGAAAAAGAAGCACAGGCCTGGGTTGACGATTTTGACGCTCGAAGCAAAAAAGTAGGGGAAGAAATCAAAGCCAAAATTGGCGCCAATGCGAGTGTATCCGTTATTGAAACGTTCAATAAGCAACTCTATGTTTATGGCGAAAAATTCGGACGTGGAACGGAAATACTGTATGATCAATTCGGCTTAGGTATGCCAGATAAGGTCAAGGAAGCTACCAAGAAAGACGGATTCTTTGCTGTATCGAACGAAGTACTGAAAGACTACATGGGTGACTTTGTAATATTCAGTAAAAATGCCGACGAGGACAATTCGTTCCAAAATACCGAAACATACAATAATATTGATGCGGTGAAAAATAATCGAGTATTTGAAGCTGATGCCAAGGCATTCTATTTCAATGATCCATTGAGCATGGAATACCAGCTGGAATTCTTTATCCAACATTTTCTTGGCAAGTAAACATTGAATGCGATGAAAAATAAACGACTTCCTTTTCGGTTTGCAACCAAGCTGCTGGGTAGTGTACTCATACTTATTGTGTGCTTCATCATCGCCATGATGTTTGGCGCAGAAGAAACGACATTCCGCAATCTGTGGCTGACCCTGACCTCTGCGACTAAGAACGATAATATTCTTATTCTGCGAGAGATCAGACTTCCACGGGAACTCGCTGCCATGCTGATCGGAGCGGCTCTCGCCGTCTCCGGAGGCATCATGCAGGGAATTACTCGCAATCCGCTGGCTGATCCTGGACTGCTCGGTCTGACTTCAGGTGCCAATATGGCACTCGCCCTAGCTTTTGTCTTCATGCCATCACTCGGATATTTTGGGATTATGGTCGCTTGTTTTGTTGGTGCTGCACTTGGAGCAGCATGGGTTATTGTGCTCGGCTCGATGCGGAGAGGGAGCTTATCTCCTATCCGGGTAGTACTGGCCGGGGCAGCTGTATCCGCTTTTATGTATGCCATCTCGGATGGCATCAGTATCTTTTTCAAAATTTCCAAGGATGTATCCATGTGGACTTCGGGAGGACTCATCGGAACGACATGGGGCCAGATTCAAGCCATTGCGCCTGTCATACTGATTGGTCTAGCTGTAGTTCTGTTTCTTTCCAACCAGATCAACATTCTTAGCCTGAGCGATGAGGTGGCGACTGGACTGGGGCAGAAGCTTGTACTCGTCAAAACTGTTCTGTTCCTGCTGGTCATCGTACTTACCGGAGCGTCGGTTGCATTGATCGGAAACATGGCCTTTGTTGGCTTAATGATCCCCCATATTGTCCGTAAATTGGTGGGCACGGACTATCGGTATATTATACCCGTATCCATTTTTGCCGGAGCATCGTTTATGCTGCTTGCCGAAACACTGGGTCGAACGATAAATGCACCTTACGAAACACCTGTGGTCGCCATTGCTTCCATGCTTGGTTTACCTTTCTTCCTGTTCGTTGTGCGTAGAGGGGGCAAAGCGTTCTCATGACAATGTCTGCGCGAATTCGCAAGCAACGACTGATTCTGCTCGTGTGTTTGCTGCTGATCCTCATCACGGCTGTGGTAGGTATGAGCTGGGGTTATTCCTCGTTGTCTTTCAAAAGGGTAATTCCGGTGTTATTTGGTCAAGGCACATTTAAAGAAGACTTTGTTCTGTTTTCGGTCCGATTACCTCGAATTTTTATTACATTACTAGCTGGTATGGCGCTTGCGCTGTCAGGCTCCATTTTGCAGAGTATTACGCGTAATGACTTGGCCGATCCAGGTATCATCGGAATCAATTCCGGTGCAGGTGTTGCCGTTGCGATCTTCTTTCTGTATTTCCCGATTGAAGCGGGCACGTTCGTTTATATGTTGCCGTTAGCTGCTTTTATCGGTGCATTACTGACTGCGGCGCTCATCTATCTGTTCTCCTATAGCCGGACCAAGGGACTTGATCCCATAAAAATGGTGCTGGTCGGGGTTGGATTCTCGATGGCGCTGTCAGGCATCATGATCGTCATCATATCTTCGGCGGAGCGCTCCAAGGTCGACTTTATTGCCAAATGGATATCCGGAAACATATGGGGGGCAGACTGGCCATTCATATGGGCTTTGCTGCCCTGGCTCATTGTGTTAATCCCACTTACTTTGCTCAGAACCAGACGGCTTGATCTCATGGGACTGAACGAAGAAACAGCGATCGGAGTGGGGTTGAAGCTGGAGCGGGAACGCTTGGTACTCATGGTGATTGCTGTTGCAGCCGCCGCTTCTGCTGTATCCGTTACGGGAGGAATCGCGTTTATCGGTTTGATGGCTCCACACATCGCTAAAGCGCTGGTCGGTCCACGTAACTCGTTATTTATTCCTGTTGCCGTTCTGCTTGGAGGTTGGCTTCTATTAATTGCCGATACCGTTGGGCGCAACCTGGTTGATCCTGATGGAATTGCGGCAGGAATTATGGTCTCCCTAATCGGTGTGCCTTATTTTGTCTATTTATTATTGAAGAAATAATCTAAAAAGCTTTAGACTAATTAAACACTTAGCTAATCAGGCTATCTTTTGTCGTCAAGACAAGGGATAGCCTTTGTTTATAGTTTTGACGTGGAGAAGGTAAAGCTTAGGCTACCCAGTATGACTTGATACGTGTGATAAGATAAAAAAAGCACAGTTTAAAACCGATTCTAAAAGATAGGTGGAATTACCATGACAGATGTGGATCAATTAGCTTCAATATTTGCAGATAATTCGTTTAAAATAGATGGAATTAATCGATTGGTTTTGCAGCCCAAAAGTATATTGCGTGATTTCAGAACATTAAATCATGGATTTCTTTTTGTGGTACGGGGAGAAGCCAGCATGTCAGTGAATGGAACGATATACGAATTACAGCCCGGGTCCGTTTTTCATGCAGCACCAGGCATGCAGTTGGACTCACAAGTGTATGGTCATTCAGAGTATGAATATTATTTAGTATTTTATAGTTTTGACCAATTGGAAAAGGGCGACAGCATTCAGGAATGCGACTCTCATTTCAAATTGGACTCCGGGGCCAATCCAAGGGTTGTTGAATTACTGGTTATGCTGCAGGAACAATTACACGCGCAAGGGGGAATTGGCAAACTTCGAGTCAAAGAATTATTTTTGAGCATCATGGTTCAGGTTTTTACAGGCTGCAGTCAACGGGAAGGTGGAACTTCGCCGAGTGAGAAGGTGATCGAGCAAGCCATCTCTTATATACATGGACATTACATGAATCTGTTGACACTGGACGAGTTAGCAGAGTTACATGGCATGAGTTCAAAGCGTTTCTCCTACTTTTTTCACAAATACACGGGATTCCGCCCAATTGACTATGTCATCCATTATCGCATGGAGAGGGCAGGGGAGCTGCTGAAATCAGGTAGTTATTTGATTCGCGATGTTGCGATCAGTGTTGGTTATACCAATCCGCTCTATTTCAGTCGAATTTTTAAAAGTAAATTTGGTGTTTCTCCTTCGGAATACACGCATCTTGATTAAGCCTCCATTAGACAATAATACATCTCATATTGGTGAATTGTGCATTCGCATTTTCAATGATCCTTGCTATAGTATTAAATGATAATGAGAATCATTATTATAAAAGGTTTGGAAGTCCTCGGCCGTTCCAACCATGCAGGAATAAATGGAAGAAGAATGTTGGACAAACCAATTCGGAAATGAGGGTATTCAAGATGAAAGATCATGAAGTGTTTGATATAACGATTATTGGTGGTGGGCCTGCCGGATTATTTTCTGCTTTTTATAGCGGTTTGCGTGAAATGAAAACCAAAATCATTGAATTTCAGCCTTATCTGGGCGGTAAGGTGCATGTGTATCCTGAAAAAATGATCTGGGATATAGGGGGATTACAACCCGTTCCGGGCGCACAACTGATCGAACAAATGGTCAATCAGGGACTGACTTTCCAGCCAGAGGTTGTTCTTGGAGAAAAGGTCACGTCCATATCCAAGGATGAGCAAGGAACCTTCGTACTGCACACAGCCTCTGAAGAAAAACATTACTCCAAAACTGTGATTTTAGCCATTGGTGGAGGAATTCTGAAGCCGATTAAGCTGGAGATTGAAGGTGCAGAACGTTTCGAGGTTACAAACTTACATTATACAGTCAAATCGCTCTCCCGCTTCAAGGACAAAACGGTTCTGATCTCGGGTGGTGGTAATGCGGCGATTGATTGGGCGAACGAGCTCGCCCTTATTGCCAAGCAAGTCTATTTAACGTATCGGAAAGATACGCTGAAAGGTCATGAAGCTGAAGTGTCACGTCTTGAGAACAGTCCAGTCGAATGCTTGCTCAATACAATGATTGAGAAGTTGGTCGCTACAGACGATCATCAACAGATTGAGACGGTTGTACTGAAACGTAATGAGGACGGGGCTTCACTGGAGCTGGCTGTGGATGAAGTAATCATTAACTACGGTTATGAGCGGGACAAGGAATTGCTGGTGAACAGTCATATTAAGATTGATATGAAGGATCATTGGATCGCAGGCACACCAGTCAGCGAAACATCCGTACCGGGCATTTTTGCTGCGGGAGATATTTTGCATCATGAAGGGAAGCTTCATTTGATCGCAGGAGCGTTCCAGGACGCAGCCAATGCTGTGAACAAAGCCAAACTGTACGTGGCACCCGAAGCCAATACATACGGGATGGTTTCCTCGCACAATGACTTGTTCACGCAGAAGAACCGTGAGCTGATGAAACATCTATACACCAAATAAAATACACAAACTAAAATGGCCATCATAAAGATTTTCTTTCAATATCAAAAAAGCCGCTCGCCCGTCAGCATGACGAGGAGCGGTTTCTTTTTCACAAGCCGACGATCTCGTCGGTCTGCTTAATTAATTAATGTAAGGCTCATATGTTAGCGTTTAACCGCTTCTCCAGCGAATACTTCAACGTTCATTGGAGCGGCCATGAATGCTGCTGCTTGTTGAACGAAAGCCTGGAAATGGGCGCTTGCATTATGGGAAGCTGTAGCGGCTTCGTCTTTCCACAGCTCAATCATCGTGTAATGATGTTCGCGCTCAGTACTTTTAGCGAGATCATAGCTGATGTTGCCTTCTTCATTACGTGTTGCAGGGATTAGCACTTTTGTCGCTTCCAAAAAAGCTTGTTCCTGGTCTGGTTTAACTTGCAAGTGAGCGTGAATGATAATCATAATATTCAACCTCCATTAGTGTATTTAGAATGTTGTTATTGTTTGAAATGTAAATGGTGCTGGAGCACGTAAAACATTGACTGATATTATGCCCAAGTCGTAATTTTCTCAACAGGCAGACGGTAGGAAGGGTGACCTTCTTTGGCCGATTTACCGATCGAGATCAGCATAACAGGTTGGTAACGATCTTTATCCATACCGAATGCTTCAGCAATTTGATCTTTCTCATAACCGCCGATTGGGTTGGTATCATAACCATGAGCACGTGCAGCGAGCATCAATTGCATGGAAGCCAGACCCGCGTCAATCAGATTGACATCGCGAAGAGCGGAAGCGGGCATATTTTCATAATAAGGCATTACAGTTTTGAGCTGCATTTCCTTGACTTCCTGTGGCATATAACCGAGCTCGACAGCTTTACCAAAAATTTCGTCCATGTACTCGACATTGTTCATATCAATAAATACACCAACTACTGCTGCGGAAGTCAAAACCTGATTTTGGTTGAATTTCGCGAGAGGAGCAAGCTTTTCTTTGCCTTCAGCCGTATCTACAACGAGAAAACGCCAAGGCTGCAAATTGATGGAAGATGGGGCACGAGAAGCTTCTGCCAGAATTTCTGTCATTTCTTCACGGCTGATTTTGACTTCAGGATCGTATAGTTTTACAGACCGGCGGCCGTAAGTAATTTCGTTAAAATCATTTGTCTTTTGAAAAGTGCTTTGGAATGTACTCATGTATGGTTCTCTCCTCTATATATGGGTTTAGAAATTGTTTTGCATTCGTTCCAGGAAATCAGCAAGCAGATGAACTTCTTCTTCACTAAAATCCTGTAGAATCTGATTGATAAAATTGGTTTTCTCAACTTTATAACCTTCGATTTGCTTCCGTCCTTCATCCGTAAGGCGGACAAAGGTAACGCGGTTGTCTTCCGGATTTTTACGTCTGGTGACCATCGAATCGGCTTCAAGCTGCTTCAGATGGCGAGTGATCGCCGCACTGTCGATATTAATGATTTTCTGCAACATGGACTGATTAATCTCGTCCACCTGATCCAATTCATGCAAAATCTCAAAGCGTGATGAGCTGATGCCCGTACAGCGTTCGAACTTGGGGCTGATCTTGTTACCCAGCCCGTTAAGCAGATTGATGATCTGCTCCTCTTTGGAAAAAACACGTGTCATGACTAGACCTCCCGGGTGAATCTCGACCATGACAACGGCTTATGTGAAAAAAATACATAAAGTTGCCATTATACAATGCCATTGCTTAGCTAGTGAAATCTGCTAAGTTAATCTTTGACGTATCAATATTTGATGCATCAATCATTGATGGCTCAATTAATATATCATGGGTGTTTTGATTTTGCAACAGGGTAGTCATGAGAAGATAAATCCATCTATTCCAAAGCGATAGTCTCCTTAATTCCGTAGGTGTAGGTTATCCATTCAAGTAACTTTATATCGATTTATATTGTGATTGAGAATAATTATCAACTATAATGAAAGGTAATGTACCTATGTATGAAATTGTGGTCACAGAGATGTTTAGACAAAAGAGCTTTTAAGCAGTGCTTAGATTGGAGGATGCATGCAAATTCCTGCCGGACGATAACAGCATGTTGGAGGCGCGAGTCGGTTCGGTTTATCCTGGATCGGAGTGATGAGTCTCTTTGCAATGCACTAGACTTTCCTATATACTTCAAGCTATTGATCAATTAATTACTAAGGAATGGAGATGTGATTATCATGGGTAAAAATGCAGCGGTATCGGTTAATCGACGCAGTGATATCATATCCGCAGCGATTGAGGTGTTTGCTGAAATCGGCTATTTCCGGGCGACCACAGCTCAGGTAGCAGAAAGAGCCAAAATTTCGCAACCGTATATCTTTCGTTTTTTTAAAACCAAAGAAGCTTTGCTGTTAACAGCACTGGAGGTATCCTGGACACGAGTGATTGATTCATTCCGAGCGGTGGTGGAGACAGCTACTCCAGATCAGTTGGAGAACGAGTTAACTGAAGCCTATGAAGAGATTCTTAAGTCTCACAAGAACGAAATTTTGCTGCAAATGCAGGCGCAGACGGTTCAGGAGGAAGTCATCCGTCAAGCAATGCAAAAAGGATTCGCAGAGGTGCGAGACATGGTATTGGAAGCTTTCACAGCGGCAGGCAGTGCCAATCCACAGCAAAGAACGTTAATATTCCTGGCAATCGGCATGTTATGTAATGTATCGACCGCACTGGATATGCCAGAGCTTAAGGAGAGATAGAAAGGGAAAAGTCCCTTTTTGTATTTCAGTTATTGATCAATCACTAAATTTGCGTTATATTGTGTTTAAGTAAGTAATTGATCAATAACTAATTGAAAGAAAGAGGTTGAGATGAAATGAAAAAAGCAATCGTAGTTGGGGCAACAGGTGGAACGGGCGCAGCGATTACAGAGGAATTGATTAAACGTGGCATTTCTACAATCATTTTTGGCCGCTCACGTCAAAAACTGGAGCAACTTGCGGTAAAGCTGGGATCTCCTGATTACCTTCAGATCGCTGTGGGAGATGCGTTCCGACCTGATGATATTGTAGCTGCTTCACTAGGAGCTGATGTAATGTTTCACTGTGCGAATGTACCTTATAACGAAATGGAGGGCAAGCTGATCCCTCTGGGTGAATCCGTTATGGAGGCGGCAGAACAACTGGGCCTGAAGGTGGTCGTCATTGACGGGATTTATCCTTATGGCAGAAGACAAATGAAAGAAGTGACTGAAGAGCATCCAAAGCAGCCGCATACTCGAAAAGGTAAAACTCGGCTTGCCTTTGAGCAGATGTTATTTAGCAGCAAATGGCGCAAAGCGCAAGTGATGATTGTTCGCTTGCCTGATTATTATGGCCCTACTGCCAATCAGGCTTCATACCTGGGGTCTACACTTGAAGCAATAGCGGAAGGGAAAATGACTTTTTTTATCGGAACTATGAAAATGCCACGAGAATATATCTATTTGCCAGATGCAGCGGTCATGGTTGTGGAGTTGGCGAGCAGAGATGATGCCTATCGGCAGAACTGGAATATCCCTGGTGCTGGCGTAATATCGGGTAAGGAAATCGTACGTATTGCACAACAGGCGGCGGGTAGAGCGAAACCGGTGATAGCCCTCGGCAAAACAGGACTTTCGCTGCTTGGATTAGCCGTACCGGTAATGAAAGAAGTTGTTGAAATGTTATATTTGACAGAAGAACCGCTGGTGTTGAGTAAAAAGAAATACGAGGACAGCATTGGGCCGGTGAAGATGACTTCTTTTGAAGAAGGGATTGCACAGACGATAAGTGAGCTGAAAAAGAAATAAATGTGTTATGTTGACTTGTAATTGATCAATCAATAATTAGAATGAGTTAAGACTCGGTTAATGCTTACGACCTAAACCAAAATGATGAATGCTGATATGACTTCATTAATGGGCGGTGCACAAAACATGTCCTAGACATAGAGTGTAGCATTGCAAAAGCGGAAAATGTCCTCTATACGAATTGACGTGAGCTAATTAATTAGCACTTCATCTATTTGAAATAAGACAACACGAAAACAGATCAGGTTGGATCTATCGTTAATATCCAACCTGATCTGTCTTTTACATACAGGACAAAGTCGTTATAAATTTGGTTTCGTTATAGTTAACAAGCATGTTAGATATTTTTAGGTCTGATGACAAGAAATCTGTCGTGATATTCAAAAAAATGGCCCCAACTCATATAATAACGCTAATCCTAATGAAAATGATGTAAGAGATTGAGACGGAATCGTCGTCCTTATCCATATGATAAAGGAATTAGGCTGCTTTGGACTTACAAAATATCCATCAACAAAACAAATTATTACACCAACATAACATTAAACGAGCGGTTCGTAGAAGTATACGAGTGGACGTTGAAAGGGTTGAGGAATGATGAGCCTTGAAACATTAAACCAACGAGTACAAGATGATCTGGCTTATCTCGCATATGGAGGTGCGGATTGGATTCGCCCCCGGGAACTTGACGAAGGCCATATCTATGATGTCGTTATTGTAGGTGGTGGGCAGAGCGGTTTGGGGGCTGCTTTTGGATTTCTGCGTGAGCGGATATCCAACATTCTCGTCATTGATGAAAATGCCGCTGGGTTGGAGGGACCTTGGGAAACTTATGCGCGTATGGTCACGTTACGTACACCAAAACATCTGACTTCCATTGATCTCGGTGTTCCTTCGCTGACGTTTCGAGCATGGTGGGAGGCGCAAGCAGGTCCTTCGGGATGGGATGAAGTTGATAAAATTCCGCGCAATGAATGGATGAACTATCTGCGCTGGTACAGGCAAGTGCTTAATCTGCCTGTCATAAATGAAGTCAAACTGAGACTGATTGAACCTGCAGATGAAGGCATACACCGACTGCACATTACAGGTGCAGGGGCTCCAAGTAATATATTGCTGGCACGGAAGGTTGTCTTGGCTACGGGCATCCAGGGTGGCGGGGAGTGGCATGTACCACCCCTGATCGCTGAGAAAGTACCTAGACATTTGTACGCTCATACATCAGAACTGATTGATTTTGAACGGTTACAAGGAAAAAGGATTGCCATACTTGGCGGCGGGGCTTCTGCCTTTGATAATGCCAATTTTGCACTAGCCACAGGTGTGGCTGAGGCTCACGTATTTGTGCGGAGGGAACAATTGCCGAGCATTAACCCGATTCGTCAGATGGAACAATCCGGTATGATCGAAAGATTTCACGTTTTGTCGGACGAGGATAAGTATGCGACCATTTCCCATTTTTTCAAATACAATCAGCCGCCAACCAACGATACCTTCAACCGGGCCGCTGCATGGCCAGGCTTCCAATTACATCTTCATGCGCCTTGGCTGGATATACAGATGAAGGATGGGAAAGCGGTAGTGACTACGCCACAGGGCCAGCACTCTTTTGATTTTCTGGTCATAAGTACGGGTATGGTGAGTGATCCGTCACTGCGTCCCGAGCTCAGAATGGTGGAGGCATACATTGCACGATGGGCAGACCGTTTTCAAGCTCCGACGGAACAAAGGAATGCACTGCTTGACGCACATCCCTACCTTAGTCCCGGTTTTGCAATGACCAGCAGAGATGGGGATGGGGAGGATAAGCTACGTGGGTTGTTTGTCTTTAACTACTCTGCACTTGCAAGTTGCGGCCTCTCCGCCTCGGCAATATCGGGGACACGGAATGCTGTGCCGAAATTGGTTTCAGCTGTAGCCGATCAGCTTTTCCTGGATGACCGTGAACAGATCTTGGAGCAATTTTTTAAGTATAACGAACAGGAATTCACCGCGAGTTGGGTGAAAAGTGAAGTTGGAATCTGAGTATTCAAAATGACCGTACAGCAGGGTAAGATGCTGTACGGTTTTCCTTTTCCTAAAGTTACATTTACGGGGGCTTATATAATGCTGTAAAATATCGAATTATACAGCGTTAAGGCAGGCGATATATTATTGTGAGAATTATGGATTATGAGGGGTTCAGAACCCATTTGAAGAAAGCGTCACGCAAACGAAACGAACCCTTGATCAAAATTGTGGCTTTTCAGGAAAAGTATATGAAGATTGATGAGATCCAATATTATGATGTAGAGCAGAACTATATGAGTGTTCAGGCGTGTAATACGCTGTGGATGAACTTGAAAGATAAATCGTTCCGCAATCTAGTGTCCCATGATCTGAAGTTTTTCCAAACCATGGACAACCTCGGACGTCATTCATTGGAGAATCTAATTAAAGAACTGTACGAGATGGCTGTTCCGATCCTGCTGGATTACGATCCAAGTGATTATTATAGTGTGCAGCAGTTGTCCGAAATTCTGGTACTGGATGAGATGAAGCTAATTGAGAAATTGGAGATGGGGCGTTTCAAGGGTGCATTTATTAATGAAGAAGGAAATTGGGTAAAACCCAAGCCAGACAGGGTTGAGCTATTCCTATAAATGAAAAAAGAGACTCGTGTCAATTCCATAATGACCGAATATCCATTCTGCAATGGTACGCCGAATACGGCACATTGCAGTTTTTTTCATTAATGAATCTGTCAACGAAGGAGGCTCAGTCGTTTCTTTTCACCACGAAAGAGTCTCCTCGTGGTGCCGGTGCTCCTGGAATGGAAACAACCTGTTTTTGTTGAATCATGATGCCTTTCTCTTTGGCGACGAAGCCGGGGGAGCGACCGTTCAGGCGACAACATGTGAAGGTGACTGGCGTGATTTTTGCCATCCGGGAGATGGCGCTTCCCACAGAGGGAGCTTCAACAATCCACTCCGCGGATGATTGCTGGCCTGTATATTGCTGGACGGTGCGGAAAGTCCAATTTTGGGTCAGGTTATGAAGTGTGATACACCAGCGAGTTCGATTGATTCTGTAAATGGCCGCTCTCATCCGATCTCCCGGTGATACAGGAAAAGGGATGACCGTTTCAACGTCCGGAAGAATTTCCCACCAGGCATAATAACTAGCTTGGCCGTTAACCCAATCATGGCCTGTTCCAGTCTGAATGAGATTGGAATTCTCGTATCCATCAATCCCGATCCAGGCTGAGGAGTATGAGGACTTGGACGATGGTAAAACAAAAGGCACGTTCCATTCAGCCGAGATACGTCTGAATTCAGCTTTGTCTCCCGCTCTTGCATAACCGCTCCAGTTGGAGGAAATCCATCCGAAGCGTAGTGAAGAATTTGTTTTGCCTGTATGAGGAATACAGGGTTTTCGGCGTTTGTTTCGATTATTCGCCATAAGGCCACCTCCCATGTGAAAATAGAGAAGAAATTATTCGTTCGATATTATCAAATGCATGGAAGACGAAAGAGGACATGGACAATCTGAAAAGAAATAAGTATTGAACGATTTTGAACGATATTCATGATTGAATGCGATTTTTGATGTCTATGAAATGTCGAATGTTGATGGTTTTTGAATGTTTTTAAATTAATTTGAATGAAAATGATTGTTTTTTACGGATTTTATGTTACTATAAAAGCAGTTGGAGGAATGAAAATGCTAACTGAAGAACGATATGCTGCAATTATAGAGCGCTTACACGAAAGAGGTATTGTGAAACTGCAAGAGCTCGTCGATGTGCTTGGTGCTTCTGAATCAACGATACGTCGCGATTTAATTGATCTGGAGAGCCGTCAGATGCTCAAACGCATACATGGTGGTGCAGCTCTAGTGAATGAAAAGACGCCAGAACCAGGTATGGAAGAAAAAACGTTCAAAAACATTCAACAAAAAACGGCGATTGCTCGTTTAGCTGCGCAGGAGATCAATAATGGTGAATGTATCTATCTGGATGCGGGGACGACGACATTAGCCATGATTCCCTATATTGAAGCCAAGGACGTTACGGTAGTGACGAATGGACTTTCTCATGTAGAAGCGCTGGTAAGTAAACGAATACGCAGCTATCTGCTTGGCGGAATGATGAAAATTCACACCAAAGCCGTTATTGGCAGTATCGCATTACAGAACATGGACAACTTCCGTTTTGATAAATGTTTTATCGGAACCAACGGAGTGGATGCCGAAATGGGGTATACAACTCCTGATCCAGAGGAAGCCTTGATTAAAAGGCGTGCACATCAATTGTCCGGGAGATCTTACGTGCTGGCTGATTCCAGCAAAATTGGGGAAATTACTTTTGCCAAACTGTTTGACCTTGAGGAGGCAGACTTGATCACAGAACGTATGCCGGAACACTGGCGCTCTGTAATCGCCCAGAAAACTAAAATAATTGAGGGATAGCCATGATATATACCGTAACACTTAATCCTTCCATTGATTACATCGTGGAAGTGGATGATCTGAAGCTTGGTGATTTGAATCGTATGAATCGGGACCTGAAACTTCCTGGAGGCAAAGGCATTAACGTATCGCGAGTGCTAAATCAACTGGGAGCCGAAAACACCGCACTCGGATTTCTGGGAGGGTTCACAGGTCGTTTCATTAATGACAAATTGCAGGAAGATGAGATCCTGACGGACTTCGTTACCATTGCAGATGATACCCGAATTAACATTAAGCTTAAGCATGGAGAAGAGACAGAGATTAACGGATTGGGACCAGCCATTCGTCCAGAGGAAGCAGCGGGGTTGCTTAACAAGTTATCCGCATTGCAAAAAGGAGATATCGTCATTCTTTCGGGAAGTGTACCACCTTCACTGGGAGCTGATTTCTACGATCGTCTGATCAATGTGTGCAAACAAACGAGTGCCGAATTTGTAATCGATACGACAGGACCCGCCTTAATGGATGCTCTGGTGTATGAACCGCTGCTGGTGAAGCCGAACCATCATGAACTGGCTGAACTTTTCGGAGTAACCATCAACACTCAAGAGGAACTGGTGACCTATGGTCGCAAGCTTTTGGAAGCAGGTGCCAAGCATGTGTTAATCTCCATGGCAGGAGAAGGTGCGCTGTTGATTACCAAAACAGATGTCTACCATGCGAGCGTGCCAAAAGGAATCGTCAAGAACTCGGTTGGTGCTGGAGATTCCATGATCGGTGGATTCGTAGGGACATTTGGATTAAACGAAGACCTGCTTGAAGCGTTCCGAACGGGGGTTGCTTCGGGTAGTGCAACGGCTTTCTCGGATGACCTGGCTACTCGGGAACTCATTGAAGAGCTGCGTACTCAAGTCACCATAACCCAAATATAGTCCGTACAAAATGAATGGAATGCATGCCCCTTTTATAGAAGAGGGGATTCAGTTAATCGCATATAACAGCGTAAGAAGTACAATTATGAGTCGGTCTGCATCACACAGGCCGACTGAATTTAAGGGAGTGTACCATAATGAGAATAACAGACCTGATGATCCAGGAAACGATGATCATGGACCTGCAAGCCACAACGAAAGAAGAGGCTATTGATGAACTCATTGCAAGTTTAAACCGGAGCGGACGTATTAATGACCCGGTGCTGTTTAAGGAAATGATTTATAAACGCGAAGCTGAATCGAGCACGGGGATCGGTGGCGGTATTGCCATGCCTCATGCCAAGACAACAGCAGTCAATGAACCTACAGTTGTATTCGCAAAAAGTCGAAAAGGACTTGATTTTGAAGCGCTTGATGATGAACTGGCTCATATATTCTTCATGATTGCAGCTCCAGAAGGGGCGGCCAATACACATCTACGTACGCTTGCGGCTCTTTCCAGGCTGTTGATTGATAGCGATTTCATCTCGCAGCTGATGAGCACGGACACTCCTGAAGAAGTGACTGCATTATTCGATGCCAAACAGGCGGAGGAAGCGGAGAAAAAAGCTGCCAAAGAAAAAGCCGAAGCGGAGAAAGCAGCAAATGCTGCAAATGGAACAAACGCTGTATCTGGCTCGGGCAATGCGAATGGACAGAAGCAGAATACATCAGGCCTTATTGTTGGCGATGCGGCATCTGAAGATTTTGTCGTTGCAGTAACAGCATGCCCAACAGGTATTGCTCACACGTTCATGGCTGAAGACGCTCTCAAAAAGAAAGCACAGGAAATGGGCATTAATATCCGAGTGGAAACCAATGGTTCCGAAGGTGCACAGAACGTACTGACAGCTGATGAAATAGCGCGTGCCAAAGGGGTTATTATTGCGGCGGATAAAAATGTGGAGATGGCCCGCTTTGATGGCAAACCGGTATTGCAAAGACCCGTAAGCGATGGCATTCGCAAATCCGAAGAACTGATTCGCAAGGCAGTTAACGGGGACGCTCCGATCTACCGAAGCCAGGGCGGTAACGGTGGTAAAAGTGAAGGTGAAAGCCAAGGCAAAGTGAGCATGGGCAGCAAGATTTATAAAGATTTGATGAATGGGATCTCGCATATGCTTCCATTTGTCGTGGGTGGCGGGATTTTGCTCGCCATATCCTTCTTGTTTGAACAAATTGCGAGTCCGGAAAATCCTATTGTGCAACTGTTGCAAACCATTGGTGGCGGGACCGGTGCGTTTCACTTCCTGATTCCTGTCCTAGCCGGATTTATTGCGATGAGTATTGGTGATCGTCCTGCCCTGATGCCTGGTATGGTCGGTGGATTGATGGCCGTGAATTCAAACGCCGGTTTCCTTGGTGGTCTCGCTGCCGGTTTCCTGGCAGGTTACGTTGTAATTGGTCTGCGCAAACTGTTTAAAGGACTACCTAAAGCAATTGATGGATTGAAACCAATCCTGCTATATCCTGTATTCGGATTGCTTATCGTGGGTGCAATAAGTTTCTATGTCTTCGATCCAATCTTCGGTTCCCTTAACACATGGCTTGTAGATGCACTTGGCAATCTGGGTACCGGAAATGCTGTATTGCTTGGCTTGCTGCTTGGCGGCATGATGTCCATCGATATGGGTGGACCATTTAACAAAGCGGCCTATACGTTTGCTATCGGTGTATTCACATCTAGCGGCAATACAGATGGCGCTTGGATGGCAGCTGTTATGGCAGGCGGGATGGTACCGCCGCTGGCGATTGCACTGGCAACAACGTTCTTCAAATCCAAATTTACGGAGCAAGAACGCAAATCAGGTTTGACGAATTACGTGCTCGGGTTTTCCTTCATCACAGAAGGTGCCATTCCATTTGCTGCGGCTGACCCGCTGCGTGTTCTGACATCCTGTATTCTCGGTTCTGCTGTTGCAGGTGGACTGACTCAACTGTGGAGTATTAACGTACCTGCTCCGCATGGCGGAATCTTCGTTGCGGCACTGGCGAATCACGCATTACTCTTCCTGCTTGCTGTAGCAATCGGTGCAGTGATCTCCGGTCTGATCCTCGGACTGTGGAAGAAATCGCCGACCGTTGTGAAATAAGTCAAAGGATTAAGTTTTCCTAGAAGATATAAACAAGCTCTATCCCATAGTTTTTTTAAAATAAAATGGCATCTTCTGAGTGAAATTCACTGAGGAGATGCTTTTTTATTTCGCTGCAGGTTATTCTGTGATAAGATAAATAGTATCAAATTAATGAAACCAAGTTTCATCTAATGAAACTATAGGAGGGGACAACATGTCTAATGATCAGATTAAAGGACAGGTGCGCAAACAATTTGCTAAAAATGCAGAGAAATATGTGACTAGTGTCGGTCATGCCAAAGGTGATGATCTGGCATTGCTTGTGGCTTCATCTCAAGCGAGCTCGGATATGAAGGTGCTGGATATTGCCACTGGGGGAGGACATGTTGCCAATGCATTAGCTCCACTTGTGGAGCAGGTTATCGCATTGGATTTAACGGATGAGATGTTACAAGTGGCTGAACGCTTTATCCGGGGAAACGGGCACCAGAATGTGGATTTTGTTGCAGGAGATGCTGAACACATCCCTTTCGAGGATGATTTCTTTGACCTTGTGACCTGTCGCATTGCTGCACACCATTTTCCAGACGTACCTTCCTTTGTATCAGAGGCGCTTCGAGTACTGAAACCTGGTGGCAGACTGTTATTAATTGATAATGTGGCACCTGAACGTGATGAGAACGACCAATTTTACAATGAAATCGAGAAGTGGCGTGATGGAAGTCATGTTCGGGCATGGCGTAAGACGGAATGGATTCGGATGTTGGAGCTTGCCGGATTTCGAATGGAAACGATGGTTTCCTATGAGAAACACTTTATATTTGAAGACTGGTGCAACAGAGCTGGACTTCCGGAGCCGGAGAGCAGAGAGCTTGAAGCAAGCATGCTGAGCGCGCCATCTGTGATTAAGAAGTATTTCAATTTTGAAGTGACGCAACCTGGCAGACTCGTTAGCTTCAAAGGAGAGAGTGTATATATTCAGGCGGTGAAAACGAAATAGGATTCGCGCTCTTAGATTGATCCGTTGAAGTGGGTAAAATCAAAATAAAAAAGCAGAGTACCCGTGTAAGGGACTTCTGCTTTTTTTGATCGTCACACAATCAAGGCTTCAGTATAACTTTGGTACATTCGTCTTCGTGTTCGTAGAAAATCCGGTAAGCTTCCTTCGCATTCTCCAGCGCAATACGGTGGGAGATGATCTCGGTAGGGTCGAATTCGCCAGCCGTGATTTTGCGGAAAAGCTCCGGCATATAGTGAATGACAGGGGCTTGTCCCATTCTCAGGTTAATGTTTCGTTCAAACAGATTGCCTAGGGGGAACATGTTATAGGTCGAGCCATAAACACCCGTCAGTTGCATCGTCCCGAATTTGCGCACAGCCTTGATACCGATCTCAATTGCACTTAATGTACCGCCTTGAATTTTCAGCTTCTGTCCAATTTCCTCCAAAGTGGATTTCTTGCCATCCATGCCTACGCAGTCGATGACAACATCCGCTCCGCCTCGGGTTATTTCGCGAATATGTTCACCCATATCATCGTAATCTTCAAAATTAAATACTTCGGAATCATTCATTCGTTTGGCTTTGTCCAGTCGATATGGCAGGCGATCCACAGCAATGACTCGTTTGGCACCTTTCATCCAGGCGAATTTTTGTGCCATCAGGCCAATCGGCCCGCTGCCGAGCACAGTTACAGTGTCTCCCGGCTTCACCCCGGCGTTCTCCACACTCCAGTACGCAGTAGGAAGCACATCGGACAGGAATAACAGAGCTTCATCCTCCAGCTCACATGATTCGGGAATCACAAAGGGCATGAAATTCCCATAAGGAACACGCAAAAATTCTGCCTGACCGCCCGGATAATTTCCGTACCGTTCCGTGAAGCCAAAATAACCACCAGTATGAATCTCTGGATTACGGTTTGAGTTATCGCACTGGCTCTCCATGTCGTGATTGCAATAAAAGCATTCGCCGCAGGAGATGTTAAAAGGCAACACCACACGATCTCCTTTTTTTACTCGCGTCACTTCAGGTCCCACTTCCTCAACAATGCCCATCGGCTCATGGCCAATGACATAATCTTTCTGGGCTGGTAGGGCTCCTTGATATATATGAAGATCTGATCCACATATGGCTGTAGAAGTAATACGCACAATGATGTCATCCTTTTGCTGCAATTTCGGGTCTTCAACCTCTTTTACTTGAATATCCTTGGTTCCTTGAAAAGTAACGGCTTTCATCTTTATATTCCTCCTTCATATTAGGATTATTTAACTTTTACCCGATTTTCCTCTATTTGATAGAGATATAGCCCACTAAACAACAGGCCATTTTTCTTTACGCAGTGCATGAAGCAGTTCAGGGGAAGCGTTCAGGTTGTCATGTACAAGTTCTTCCGGGGTTAATGCCATCCATTGATTTAGGGAGATATCCTCAAAGCGATCACTTCTAAACATCTCCAAAAACCATAACGTGTCGGTGCCCGTATTCTGAATATAATGCCCCATGGCTACAGGTACGTATCCAACATCTCCAGCCCGATAATCGAATGTGCGTGCAATGCCATTCCCTCCAAAAACCGTCATCCGTCCTTGCCCTGTCAAATAGTATTGCCATTCATCCGCGTTGGGATGCCAGTGAAGTTCGCGCATGCCTCCAGGCTTGATTTCCACGAGTGCTGCGGCAACGGTTGTGGAGATCGGAAAGTTGGTGGAGTCCACAATGCGTACACTGCCTCCCGGTGTAATGATCGGTTTCTGGGCTAACAGCCGATGTTTAAAGGAGAGCGGAACCGTGCCATAGGGGGACTGCACTTCCTGGCTTGCGAGGGAACCCGGGACCTGATCCTGAAAAATGTAAACTTGTTCTGTTGGCATGGATTGGAACGCGGATTCCGGTATGCCAAAATTGACGGATAACACTTCAGGTGGCGTATGCGCAAACCAATCAGAGATGGATAATGTATTCAGATCGGAGAAGGACCCGTCATCAAATACAAGCAAAAACTCACACCCATCGGCCAGGCCCTGAATGGAATGGGGCAGACCTTTTGGGAAGAACCACAGATCTCCCGGCCCTACATCTGCAATAAAATTACGACCTTGCTGATCCACGGACGTAATTCGTGCCGTACCCCAGATCATATACGCCCATTCCGATTGCTGGTGCCAGTGCAACTCCCGTACACCTCCAGGTGTAAGACTCATATTCACACCAGCCAGTGTCGTAGCGATGGGCAGATCCCGTACCGTAATTTCGCGGGACCATCCGCCATGGTTCAACTGCATATGTGTATCGGAAAAAGACATTCTCAAGTTGGGTAATAAGCCGTTGTCGGTTACCGGAGGAACCAGCATATCCGGATTTTGTAGATCTCTCATCACATCCCGAGGTCCCAGATCGGGTCCTCCGGCACCGTCTTTTCGTATCGGCTGCGGTATAATTAATGGCTTGCCATTGTTGTTGTTTTCATTTTTCATATCCAGATTCCTCCAGTTCATCACTTCATCCCATGATAGATGTCGTTATAGAGAAGATTATGAACCAGAGCCTGGCAATTATGAGGGACGGGGAATTTATATCCAAAAGTCCGCTCCTGAAGGGAAAGTACGGATTAAAAACAATCCAAAGGAACAACAAAAAGACGTAACCGATACGCTCGGTCCCGTCTTTTTGGATGAGTACAGAAGAAAGCTCAGACACTTTTTTTGCTTACTGGGTCGGTCTTGGAGTCAAACTGCAAAAATTCAAGCTCATAAATTTCATGTACTCTGTTCAGAATGGCTGAGCCTTGCTCCGTAAACCGGAGATTAGTGGGTTTGTTTTTCATCAGGAACGTACCGGATGTAAGACTGGTTTGCGCAATGGCAGCGTTATAAAGCAGAGAAGCTCCGTGACTTGGATGTGGGAAGAACAGCTTCATGATTGGTTTGATATAAAAGGGCAGTCCGGATGTTTTATTACCTCTGAGTGTATTGTTGCCTCCGGGGTCCACGCTGAGTAACCGAATTCCTTTAGCCGCAGGGGTAGAAGCAGCTTCGCGTGTCCATAAAGACAGTGCGAGCTTCGAAGTCGCATAAGGACCGAACAGCTTTTTGAACTCGGCTGGATGTTCCAGGATGTCCATATTAAACTGTTTGACCATATTGAACGCACTGGTGGATGTATTAATAACGGTTTTCAAGGTGCTTTTGTGAAGAAGATCCTGTAGTTCCACGTAAATGATGTACGGCACCACGGTCTGTAATTCAAAGTGCATTTCATGCCCTTGATCCGACAAACGAAGATCGTAACCGCTGCCCCCGGCATTATTAAACAACACATCGATGGTATCCGTTTCGGATTTAATCTGATTCAGCGCTTTTCTTAGACTGTCGTACTGGGTAAGATTAGCCTGAACCCAACGCAGTTGGCCGGAGCGCAATCCGTCCTGAATATCACTGTCTTCCTTTGGAAAAGCGGAACGGTTAAGGCCGATAACTTGCCAGCCTTCGGCTAACAAGGTGCGGGTTAGTTCAAGACCGATTCCCGAAGTTGAACCTGTAATTAAGGCTGTACGAAGTGTATGGTTTGAATTCATATAAATACCTCCTGAGTGAATGGGATGACAGAGCCAATCTGTCTAATGCGCTCATTCTATAATTTGGAGTCGACTCCAAGTCAAGCGTAATGTTGGTTTATATTTTAATTTTTAGTAAGTGGAGTGTTTGAACTCATAACAAACTTGACTTGGAGCTGACTCCAAGTTGTAAGATAGAGATCAATAGAGGCGGAGGAGGTCGACGATGATGAATGATGCTGAAGTGTTCTCCATTAAAGAGACGTCAGAACAGGCCGGATTATCGGAAGATACCATTCGTTATTATGAGAAGATTGGACTTCTTCCCCGGGCTGAACGCAAGGCCAATCGCCATCGGGTATACCGTCCAGAGGATATTCAGACGATGAAGCTTATTACTTGTCTGAAAAAAACAGGCATGTCTCTGGAGGAGATGAAGCCTTATTTACAGATGTCGATGGATTCGGACCTGGAAGATTTCCCGGATGAGCGTGAAATGCTGTTAAACCATCGGAAGAAGATCGAAGCGCAGATTGCATCCTTGCAGCAGATCGTCGATTTTATTGATGAGAAGATGGAGAAACGAAGCATGTTTCCGGATGAGTGCCCGATTACCGGGGAGAATCAAATGTCTGTATTTGAAAAGAAGAACATCTTCTCCTGAGCGCTGCAAGCTCAGCGGAACCAAAAAACCACGTCATTATGAAGTGGTTTTTTTGCTTATATTTAGCAGTCAATATGGAGTGTATGGCGAAGGCGATTGATATCACTTTTGGGAGGAAGGCCATACATGCGGGCGTACTCCCGACTGAATTGGGAAGGACTCTCGTACCCAACCTGGAATGCAGCATCAGCTGCATCGTTTGAACCTGCAAGCAGCATTCGCCGGGCCTCCTGCAATCGAATCTGTTTTTGATATTGCAGTGGGCTCATGGCGGTAATGGCTTTGAAATGATAATGCAATGAGGACGTACTCATGTTAATCATGGAAGCCAATTGCTCGATTCGCAGTGGATGAGCGAATTCTGATTGGATCACTTCAATGACTTGAGCGATGTGCTGTGCATGACTGTTCTGGACTGCAAACTGCCTGATGGAATGTCCGTGTTCATCCTGAATCAGGCGATATAGAATCTCGCGAGTCATAAGCGGTGCAAGTACAGGAATGTCTTCAGGTGTATCCAGCAATCTGACCAATCGGATTACGGCTTCCAGAAGCGGAGGTTTGGTTGAGCTTACAAACAACCCACGACGTGTTGATTTGTCGGGTTTGGTTTGTACGGTAGGAGAATCCTGAATAAGATCAAAAATCTGCCCTGAATCAAAATCAAGTCGCAAGCAGAGATAGGGATGTTCTGTCGTAGCCTGTACAACTTGCCCTGAAATAGGCAAGTTTATGGAAGCAACCAAATACTGTGAAGAGTCATAGGTGTAGCTCTCCTGTCCGAGAATAACCAGTTTGGACCCTTGGGCCACAATGCACAGGGCGGGTTCGTGCACGGCATGAATGGGCTCTGAAACCTGGGAAGCACGGATCAAAGCAAGCGAAGGAATTGCTGTTAGGTGAACCCCGTCTTCGTGGGTAAAACGCTCGATTAAGCGGGCCAATTCCTGCTGCTGCTGTTGAATAATAGCTGTATCTGGTTCCATTTTTGAAAGCATGGATTGCAGGCCCTCCTTTCCTCGTGCTCGTTTAACTATTTTAGAATGTGCTGGACGAATAGGCAAGAATACTGTGGGATTCTTCTATCGTACAGAGACTGATCCCTTACATAATGAAGGTAAGCAATTGAATCTGTTGGCAACAGAAAGGAGTGTCGTGGAAATATGGTAGGCAATAGATCAGGAGAAAGACAAGAAGTGGAACACCCGTATGTTGGGATGTGGGTGACGAAGGACGGGTACATCAGGCATGAACTTCTCCCTGACGGTCGCTATGATGAAGCGCGGGGAAATAGGCAAAGTGCATATCAAGGTCGATATGTAGTCGATGGAGACCATATTGAATATGTGGATGATACTGGCTTTACCGCGGATGGAGACTTTAAGGACGGCGTGCTTTATCATGCGGGCATGGTTTTGTACAGAGAAAATGCACAATAAAATACCTAATAGGGAGAGAAACAATATGTTTAATGTAAAAGGGAAAGTCGTTGTGATCACTGGTGCAAGCAGCGGAATTGGGGAGGCAACAGCGCGTCTGTTGACAGAGCATGGTGCACATGTTGTCATTGGTGCAAGACGGTTGGATCGCCTAGAGGCGCTGGCGTCCTCCATTCGCTCGGAAGGAGGTTCGGTGGAATATCATACACTTGATGTTACACAGCTGGAAGAAATGCAAACGATCGTAGGGGTGGCGCTCAATCGTTATGGACGTTTGGATGTAATTGTTAATAATGCCGGAGTCATGCCGCTATCGCCCCTTGAAGCACTAAAAGTGGACGAGTGGAACCGTATGATTGATGTTAACATTCGCGGTGTTCTACACGGCATTGCAGTTGGGCTGCCGATTATGAAAGAACAGGGCTTTGGTCAGTTTATTAATATCGCCTCCATCGGAGCCTATGCCGTGACACCAACAGCCGCGGTATATTGTGCAACCAAATACGCAGTCCGTGCGATCTCGGAGGGCCTGCGACAGGAGGTAGGCGCAGATATCCGCGTGACCCTCGTATCGCCAGGTGTGACTGAATCCGAACTTGCCGAATCGATCTCTGATGATGAAGCACGCGAGCTTATGAAAGATTATCGGCGGATATCCATTCCGGCCACGGCTATTGCTCAGAGCATTCTGTACGCGATCAACCAGCCGGCTGAGGTGGATGTGAATGAAATCGTGGTGAGACCCACAGCAAGCATGGCTTAAACCTCGCTGTAAGACACCAAAGATGTCCACAACCATATATACGGTTGGGGGCGTCTTTTTGTACCCTGAAAGAGAGCTCGTCTAGGTTGCAATATGGTATAGTAATGATCAAGTAACGCACCAGAGAGAGGGGAATAATGCATTGACGCTGCAACAGCTAAAATATGTGATTGAAGTCGCCACGCGTGGCTCGATGAATGAAGCCGCCAAGCGGCTGTTTATTTCCCAGCCCAGCCTGTCGAATGCCATTCGGGATCTGGAGCAGGAGCTGCGGATTACCATTTTTGAACGCACGAATAAAGGGATAACCCTGTCCAAAGAAGGCGTTGAATTTTTAAGTTATGCACGCCAGGTGGTGGAGCAGGCGGAATTGCTGGAGAATCGCTATTTGAATGCGAAGCCGTCTCCGCAACATTTCTCCGTCTCCACACAGCACTATGCGTTTGCAGTAAATGCCTTCGTGAAGCTGGTGCAGCAGTATGGACAGGATGAATATGAACTGGCTCTGCGGGAGACGAAGACATATGAGATTATCCAGGATGTAAAAAGCCTTCGCAGTGAGATTGGCATTCTTTATCTGAATGAATTCAATTCCAAGGTTATTAACAAGCTTCTTAAGGATGCCGGGCTGGTGTTCAACAGTCTGTTTGTTGCCAAGCCGCATATCTTTATCAGTGTGCAAAATCCGCTGGCGAAGCAGGAATCGGTTGCGATTGAACAGCTTCAGGATTATCCATACCTGTCCTTTGATCAGGGGGAATATAACTCCTTCCATTTTTCAGAGGAGATCCTAAGCACGCTTTCTCATCCCAAAAGCATACAAGTTAACGACCGAGCCACACTGTTTAATCTGCTGATCGGTTTGAACGGATACACCATCTCGACAGGTGTGCTTAGTGCCGACCTGAATGGGAATGAGATCATCCCCGTCCCGCTAGAGTGTGAAGAGACCATTAATGTCGGTTGGATTAGCCACAAAAATGCTTCACTTTCCAATCTGGGCGTGGAGTATGTCCAGGCTCTGCATGAGGCGATTCAGTCCTAAATGGTCATGAAAAAACCGTTTCCGTTCCAGCGGAGTCGGTTTTTTTTAGAAACACATGTATAATCATTTGCGTAAAAGTACGAAGGGAGAACGGTCAGTGCGAGTTTTATACCGAAATAAGAGTGAACAGAATGAGTTGACGATATATGATACATCCAAGCTTTATGGGGAAAAGGGCCGATTTCGTGTGCTGGAATTTTCCAATGCAGCAGTACAGGGGGCGATGGATCTGGACGAGCCATCCCGAATGGTGCTGGAGTATCCAAGAGCGATGGTGCACCTGATGGAACGAAATAATCCCGAATATGAATCGGTTTTTGTGGTGGGCCACGGCATTGGAACCTTATCAACCTATCTGTCCAACCGTCAAGTAAAAGTGGCAGAACTCGATGCGGAAGTCGTTGAGCTCAGCAGAACTTTTTTTGGATATATTGGAGATCATGTGTTGGTTGGTGACGGTCGTGAACTATTGGAGCAGGAAACCTCAGGCTCATATAATTATATTATTGTAGATGCTTTTACGGCTACGGGAACACCTGTACAGTTTACTTCAAGCTCATTTTTCGCGATGCTAAAAGACAAATTGCATTCTGGTGGTATCGTATTGCTGAATGTATTTGGGCGTGCGGGCAATGACAGACTAGTGAATGCGATTCACACCACGTTACAGGAACACTTCGCTTATACGCGCTCGTTTGCATTACCAGCTGAAACAACTGATGAAATCCAAAATCGTATTTTGGTGGGTAGTGACGAACCCATTTCGTTTCAATCACGTCATATGGCTGGGTTTGTAGAACAGCAGCCTGGCGAGGGATATGTTATTGTGGATTCAAATGAATCTTAATCTCGAATACAGATCCAGAAAATTTCGAAGAAAAGTGTCATATCATGTAATCAAATGTCATTAATTCGTCAATGTTCCTATGTAATTATTCGAACTTCACAAACTATTTATTTCTTCTTAACAACTTTCGTATAAGATAGAAGGAATATGCCTTTTCATGAAAAACCGGGGGAAGCAATAATGATCGCAAAGAATAAAACATCCAGATTAAGAAGAAAAGTAAGGGAGATCAAAAAAATCAGCCTTACCGCTCTGTTGAGTGGATTGGTCACCATTGCCGTTTTGATGACATTGACCATTATGTTTATTTCGTCTTATACATCCCAGAAGCAATCGCTGATTGACAATACGCTCTCACTTAATTATTCAAGTGCTGTTCAAATGAGCCAAACATTGGACTCGTTGTTTCAATCCATGCAGGGCAGTTTGAAGTATTCAGCCAACTATTTTCCGGATATAGACTATGCAGACGCCAAAAAACTGGATTCCACACTGGATTTGATTCGAAACAGCAGTAATTATTTCAATTCGGTTTCTCTGATAGATGAATCAGGAATCATTCGGGGTTCATCTCCTTATTTGGAAAAAAGCCTCGGACAGCCTATAACTTCTGATGCAGCGAAATATGCGTTCAAATCGAGGGATTCCTTTATATCCGAAGCGTATCGTGCGCCTTATTCGGAACGCAGAGTCGTTTTTGTGAGTGAACCGATCTTCAGTCCATCAGGTGAATTCAAAGGTTTAATTAGTGGGAGCATCTATCTACAGGAAAACAACATCTTGAACCTGTCATTTGGCAGCCAGCTGAAGACCAGTAATGGCTCTTATTTTTATATTGTTGATGCCAAAGGAACGTTGTTGTTTCACCCGGATACGGAAAGAATCGGTGAAAATCTAAGCAAAAATCAAGTTGTGCAGAAATTGCTTAACGACCAGACAGGGAAAGAACAATACAAGAATCTGGCTGGTGTGGATTCACTGGCAGGTTATTATAAGGTTCCAACAACAGATTGGGGAGTTGTCGTTGTATCTCCAACCCAGATGGTATACGATCAGCTGAATCAACATATTCGCATGTTGCTGTTGTACACTTCAATTCCGTTTATCATTCTGACGCTTATCGTTATTCGTGTAGCGCGCAAGCTGGCTAGTCCGTTTGTTTATCTTGCGGACCTGGTTAACCAGGTGGATCAGGGTAAAGTAGATCTGCCTGTAATGAAGCCGCATTGGAACAGGGAAGCGGACTTGTTAACACGAACCGTGCTGACTGCATTGGCGAATTTTCGAAAGCAGAAGGATCAGCTTACCTATGATGCCAGAACGGATGTATTAACCGGAATGACCAATCGCAGAACATTTGAAGAAGTCATTCAGCAGTGGATTGATGAAGAAGTTCCGTTCTCCATTGTGGTACTGGATATTGATCGCTTCAAATCCATAAACGATACGTATGGGCATCATGCGGGGGATCAGGTTCTGAAGCATATCGCGAATATCATTAAACTGTCGGTTCGGACACAGGATGTATGTTCCCGGTTTGGCGGGGAGGAGTTTGTTGTGTTATTGCGACATACGAATTCCAAAACAGCGTATCAGATTGCGGAGCATATCCGTGTATCGGTGGAACAAAGTATATTGCCCATTGATCGTTCTGTGACCATTTCGGCAGGCATTGCCGAATATCCGCTGCATTCCACAACGGCGACAGAGTTGTTCCATTTGGCGGATAATGCGTTATATCAAGCCAAGGAAGAGGGACGTAATCGTACCATTACCATTCAAACGGTCATAAAATAGGGTTTACTCATCTTTCATATCGAAAACAAAAGAAGCTAATCCCATCTAAGAAAGGGATAGCTTCTTTTGTCTTTTGTTTAGACCTCTTGTGATCTGGCCAAGACTTCATTTGTATATTGTTCTCCCCAGTCTCGCATGCTGTAAATAATCGGCTGGAGCGTTTCTCCAAACGGTGTAAGCGAATATTCCACTTTGGGTGGAACCTGAGGATATATTTCCCTGTGAACAATTCCACTGCTTTCCAACTCTCTTAACTGGAGAGTTAACATCCGTTGGGTAATATCAGGAAATAATTTTCTGATCTCGTTGAATCTTAACGAACCAGAGAATAGGTGATATAGAATCGCACCTTTCCATTTACCTCCGATGACACTAAGCGTGACTTCAACGGAACAGCCATAAGGCGAGGGACACGCATCGTTCGGGTTCTTTCTCATTATAATTGCACCTCCAGTTCGTGGTGGTTAATAATAGTATCCAATAGAGTACTACAGCACATAAATGTATATATCATTCATCTATGAGCATATCACTTCTCCCTTGGATTATAAACCCCATGCATCGTCATAATGTTATAACAACAAAGAACCCCGGTTTCGTATCACGAAACATCGAGGTTCTCACGAATGAAAGGCTTGATTAGATTAAAGTGTCCAGGGAGTACGCTCCTGCACCCGCAAGTGCAACACCGATCAGCGATCCGAGCATAACCAGATTGTATTCGAATCCTCCGTTCAGATTCCAAAGTCCTTTACCTGCATGGACTTTCGCTATGGCAACAACCATAGGGATAATGAGCAAAATGGCAGCAAAACCAGTCCAGAGACCCGCCCCAAACAGGAATCCGCCGATCAATTCAATAAGGCCTCCACAGACGGCCATAACTCTCGCAGGCTTCAGACCAATTGCCCCGAAAAATTCGGCTGTTCCTGATATGCCTTCTCCACCAAACCAGCCAAACAGTTTCTTGCATGCATGACCCATCATAATGAAACCAATAACAAGTCGAATGATAAGTAATCCGGCGTCTAACATGTGTTTCTTTCCTCTTCTCTGGTTGTATAAAATGATTGGCCTTATATCATATAAACGTCAGATCAGCGACTCGAGAATGGTATCACATAACGCCATGGTTTCAATATTATCCTTACCACTGGAATGTGGATCAGATTTGTTCTGGCAGCATTCCATAAAATGAGCCATCTCCCCTACAAATCCTCGTAAGTAGAGATCGCGATAAGCCCCTGACATGGGAGAGCCAGAAGGGGTGAAAACAGTATCCTGCTCCTCAAGGGATTTCCAGGGAAGGTTATCTCCTGTACGAGATTGATGAACCGTAAGTGTGTTAATTTCATCTGCTAACGCAAATCCGTTGTCAAAGGTGACTAGTACACTTTCGCTCTCGCGTGACCATGCACTCATGCCAACAAAGTAGGCACTGCCCACCACACCATGATCAAATTTCAGGGAAATGCTCTGGTTAATATGTTCTCCGTCCGTAACCGTTGTGCCTGTGACCTGTATGGCTTCCCCGAACAGAAAACGCATCAGATCGACCATATGAATGGCAGCGAGCTTTATGAATTGTTCCTCATCCTTGCAGAATGGTGTGCTGTCTACAGCGAATTTCATTTGGAAAGAACGTGCTCTGCCCAATGATCCACCATCAATCAGTTCCTTGAGTTTCATGTAGACCGGAGCATATCGTTTCATAAATCCAACCATGACAACCACACCTGCCTTTTGGGCAGCTTCAGCCACAGCAGCAGCTTCGGCAGCGTTCCATCCGAGGGGTTTGTCGACGTATACATTTTTGCCAGCCCGGATGCATTCAAGGGCAAGTGCTGTCTGATCCTCTGGTTGCGCCACAACAACGACGCCGTCACAGTCTTCATTCTGCAGCATCAGCTGAGTATTATCATACGCTTTCCCGCTGCTCCCAAAACGGAGGAGAGCCGCCCCTGACCGTTCAATACTGCGGGTGGCGATGGCCTGAATGTCTGCTCCTGCTTCAACAGCAGATGGATATATATTCGTGGATGCATGGAATCCTGCACCGATAAAACAAAGTTTCGCTTTTTTCATGTGAACCTCTCCTTTAAATGCAGATCACCAATCACACTGATTAGATTTTGTAGCTTAAATGCTTCAGCATCTGTCCGGCAATGGTGTTGTTAACGCTATGAGGAACCGGCTGTGGTCCGAGGGTGAGATGTTGGCGTTGCTGTACAAGATATAGGAGGGAGGCGGCTTGCAGGGATAAGCCCAGATCCATCGTTTCGGCAGGGTTGCCGCTGCCACCAGCCAGGTTCAGCATCTCGCCTTGAGTAAGCAGCATGAGTCGACGTCCGTTGGTTAATGTAAATTGTTCAATATCCGCTGTCAGTTGTTCCGTATGCTTCGCATCCTGACGGAGACTTTCCAGATCCATCTCCCAAGAAAAATGTCCGGCATTGGCGAGGATCGTTCCATCATTCATTTGATTAAAATGTTCCTTCAGAATAGCGTTAGGACGGCCAGTGACAGTAATGTACACTTGGGCAAATGCAAATGTATCCTCCAGGCGTGCCACTCTGAACCCATCCAGCGCCGCTTCTAGGCCAGCAATCGGATCGGTTTCAACGACGACGACTTGACTGCCCAGATTCCGCAAATACCTGGCAATGCCTCGTCCACAGGTTCCATAACCTACGATGACGAAACGACGTGTGGGCAGAATCAGGTTTGTAGTACGCATAAAACCTTCAATAATGGTCTGTCCAACACCGTGTTCATTTTCCATGATTCGTTTGAGTGGACTGTCATTAATAACAATGATCGGGAAAGGAATGTTCTCACCTGTCTCTTCACGCAGCAGATTGGCCCCGGTTGTTGTCTCCTCCGTACCACCAATAAGAGAGTTAGTATCATACTGTTGAATGAAGGTGCGCGCCAGATCAGCTCCGTTATCCATGAGGAGATGGGGTTGGTGACGAAGTACACTGTGGATATTTTGCAGGTGCTCATTGCGCCTGTCCGCACGTTGACCATATACCGTGATGCCTTCTTCTTGCAGAGCTGCTGCGACGGCGTCTTTGGTTGTGCCCGGGCTGCCAGTCAATACAACTTTGGCTCCACCTGCTTGGAGTGTTCGGCATAACACAGCAGTTTTGGGCTCCACATGAATACATATACCGATGGTTAAGCCAGCAAAAGGCAGCTCTTTGGCAAACTGGGATTTCAATTCGCCTAGCAGGGGCATATGCATTTCTGTCCAGTGAATACTGCGTTTTCCTTCTTCAATACGTTCATGTGTTGTGTTCTTGATATTCATGCAAAACTCCCCTTTTCTATGCAACGAATAGCGTGTCCAACAGGACACTTGATCTGCTTAATGTCTACGATAGGGAGTTTGATGGGGTTAAAAAAGGACATATGTCCTTTTCATTGCAGCTTGGAAAAAAGGTATTGCAAACTTATTTCAGTGCATGTATACTCTTAATTACGGTAAAACAAGCATTGCTTGACCGGAATACTTTTCATCCATGATGAGAAGATACATATTATGCGGTCGTGGCGGAATTGGCAGACGCGCACGGTTCAGGTCCGTGTGGGCTAACCCCCGTGGAGGTTCGAGTCCTCTCGACCGCATCGAAGAAAAAAAAGCTCGCGAAATTGCTATAAAGGCAATTCGCGAGCTTTTTTTGTGTTTTTATTTATTGAATATGAATTGTTGCACACATAGGCCTGCTATCGCTCCGGCAATACCAAAGAGCGCAACACTGGCCATGACCTCATACGCCTGAAAGCGAAACAAAAAGGCTATGCCGCTGCCAAATGTCGTTCCTGCGAGAAATCCGAGAGAAATCCCTATTTCTTTGGTTAATTTCATAGGTTCACCTGCTTAGGAAAGTGAGTTTAGGATTTGCAAATTTTTAAAACAGGAAGTAAAGTGTGATCAGGAAAATACTCACATTTTATTTCCTTTTTTCATTTTGTGGTTTTAACCATGTAATTATGCATGATATTTCTTAAGGGAGGTTAAGAGGGAATGAATATGAACGAGCGAATTGCCGCATGGAACGAAGAAGCGCAGAATTGTACTTGTGGGCATGATCATCGATTGGTGCAAATGCAGGTCTATCTGGAGCATGGAGCTATTCAGCGGTTACCTGGCTATTTGTCCGAGCAAGGGTACAGACGTGTAACAGTGGTATATGATCGATTTACGGGTCCGGCAGCAGGATACGAGGTGGTAACGAACATTCGAGAAGCGGGCGTTCATGTGGATGAGATATGCATGCCAGAGAACAAAGCAGGGGACGTGATCGCCGACGAGGCCGGGATTGTGCAGGTACTGCTGGGTGTGAAACAGGGAAGTCAGGCTATCATTGCTGCAGGTTCAGGGACCATTCATGATTTGGTGCGATTTGTTTGCTCCAAAATGAACAAGCCCTTTCTGTCCGTACCCACGGCAGCTTCGGTTGATGGATTTACCTCGGCAGGTGCACCTCTTATTGTAAGCGGCGTCAAACAGACTTTCCAGGCGGTACCGCCTGAAGCTATTTTCGCGGACATCGATATTTTGGAGCAAGCCCCCCAAGAGATGAATGCTGCCGGATTCGGAGATATGCTTGGTAAATATACATCACTGGCGGACTGGGTGGTTTCCAGGGATCTGGGTGGAGAACCGTTCTGCCCCGTAGCTTATCGCATGACAGAAGAAGCACTAACGACCTGTGTGGAGCATGTACAAGGTATCGCTGAAGGACGGGCCGATGGTGTGACTGTATTGATGGATGCGCTGATTGCTTCCGGCATTTCCATGCTGATCATTGATCATTCCCGTCCTGCATCTGGTGGAGAACATCATCTGTCTCATCGGTGGGAGATGGACCTGATGGAGGCAGGGCACAAGCCTGTTTTGCATGGTGCCAAGGTGGGAGTGGCCTGTGCACTGCTGACCGTAAAATACAAAGATCTTGCACAAGAATCCGACGAGCCGGTTTTCCGTATATACGATAATCTTCCGGATGCATCTCAGCTTACAGCTTGGCTTGAGCAAGTTGGGGGCCCTATAACAACTGAACAACTGGGTGTATCCATGGAGATGGTAGAACATGCTTTCACCACAGCTCATTTGCTTCGTGATCGTTATACAGGACTGAAATATATCAACGAAATTCTTAACGTGGGTTCGAAATAAGGTTGAAATAAATATGAACAGATGTTATCTCATGCATTTAGTTGTACGTACAAATTAAGAGTGCGGAATGTAATGTACGAGACAAGGAAGTGCCGTTGTTTACAATAGAGGTGCTAGTGCTTGATTCGAAAGCAATATATCCAGATGGATTTTTGGAAAACACGGTCATACAAGGGTTTGGAATGGATCGGACCAAACGTTATTCAAGCTGAAATAGAGGGTGAATTAAAGCCTATTCCTTTGGGGAACAGGCTTTTTTCACTTTCTATAAAAATTGTGAGATAAATTGTTCGTACAAATATATTGTGAAAATGAAGCTAACGATGAAGTTCTATTTCTTTAAATGATCAATGATTTAATGAAGTGGTAGTTAGCATCCATGAGGTATATATGGGTATAAGTCGCCGTCCCTTTATACAAAGTGATTTTCGCCTCGTTCAGAGAGCAAGCTGTATCGGCGCAGGTAAAGGAGTGACTGGGGAGGAAGGGATGATGCATCCAAAGCTGGTTGGAGGGCAAGAGGGCCGCTTACAGTCCCTGAGAGACGATATGAAGTGCATCCGACTGGAGAAATGGTAACCTAATAATCTGTACGATAAAAATGGTACTTTAAAAAGGCTCTGTCTTTCCCATGGGGGAGGACAGAGCCTTTTGGTTGTTCGCTAATTTAGTTATTGTGGCGATCTTTCAAGATGACATCTGCGAACAAAATAGTTTTCGGGATGCGGAAAAATTGTTCCGCTTGTTCCTGAAACGCAGCAGAAGGCAGCGTTCCCTGATGCAGCCATTTGCGGAAAGTGCCGGGGTGAACCCCGATCCAGTGGCTGACATCTGTCACCGACAAATCATGGACCATACACAAGCCTGTCAGAATACGGTTGCTAACCGGAGAACGGGTCACCGTACGCTTCATGAAGCGGGAAGGCTCGGGCTGACAAATGACAGGGCTCTTGCGTACCACTTCTTCATTAAAAAGAATGTGGCGCGGGTAGCCGAGCAATTGGCATGCCTTGTCCAAATTGGTACTGCCGGGTATCCGTCCTTCATACACCCACGCGCTGACACTGCGTGAAGAGATGGATAGATCTTCGGCGAGCTGAGACAACTTGATATCATTGGCCATCAGCACGGCAAGAAGAACACGGTTGCGGATTTGACAGCGTGTCGGTTTTCGGAATCGTTTAACACGGACGCCTTTTCCCAAATATTTACGGTTGATCAGAGACCACGCCTGGATGGAATGTTGTTCTGGTTGATTAGGCATATTTCCTCCGATTTTTTTAACCAAATACTACAATAAGTATGGGGGTACTTTCAAGTGCCGGGTGCACCTGTTTCAAATGAACGGATGCGTGAATCCGCTACAAAGGAGGAATTATGAACTAGACCAGACGCAATTCACATCCTAGTATATTCCTAGATTACAATGTTTCACTAAATTTAAGGGATCAAATAGATAATGAATAAAAATAAAATGAGTCTAATTACCTATTAGTGAGACTATAGTACTTTTATCTATTTTTGTTGATATGATGCGGTTTATTTCCCTGATTTACCCATAAATATTCGTTTTCCGTTAAAGGGACCAATTTCCAATGTGCACAAATCTGAAATTAGAAATCCGCTTGTTTAGCAAGGCATGTGGACTGTCAAAATCTCTTACTCTTACATATCTTGTATGGAGATCAAGTGAGAGGGAGAGGTGAGGAACGTGAGTCCATCCGTAAGTACCTTTGCTGCCATTTCAGGGGCGTTCCTGACGTTTGCTTTTGGTGGATGGGATCAGCTGCTTAGCTTGCTGGCGGTTGCAATGGCTGTGGATTATATTACGGGTCTCGCTGCGGCAGTCAGAACGGGTAAGGGATTAAATAGTAATGTTGGATTCTGGGGGCTCGCGCGCAAAGGCCTCATGTTAACGGTTATTCTGCTTGCCCACCGAATTGACCTGCTCATGGGGACTGACATCATTAAAGGGGGAGCCATCTACTTTTATCTGGTGAATGAGCTGATATCCATTACCGAAAATTATGCCCGCATTGGGCTTCCATTGCCTGACAAGCTGAGACAGGCTATAGCGGTGCTGAAAAAACAGGAGGGGTTGTCTGACAGGGAATGGCCTCAACCACAGCCGAACGTGGAGAATAAGGAGACAAAAGAACAAGCAGCAGAAGTTGACCCGGAAAATCAGACAAACCAAAGTGAACAGACGGATAATATGTCTCAGGAGAAATCCAAGGCGAATGAAAGCAGCCCCGATTAGATTGTCTTTTAAGAGAACGTTTCCAAGTATCCTTTCGTAATAGAGGCCGTTATGATATATTTTGGATACAAGAAAATTCATTCATACCAATTATTATACTCAAATGAGGTGCTTGTCTGATGATTAAACATATTGTTCTCTTTAAAATGAAAGATCGTTCTCCTGAAAATATCGAAGCGGCTGCGAATGTTCTTCGCAATCTGCAAGGGAAAATTGATGTTCTGATCTCGCTTGAAGTGGGTATCGACGTGCTTCGTTCGGAGAGATCTTTTGACATCTCACTTACGGCAGAATTTGCATCACTGGAAGATCTTCAGGCATATCAGGTGCATCCGCTGCATCAGGAAGTCATCAAGTATATGAACGAGGTCAGAGAGCAGTCGATTGCAGTGGACTACGAAATCTAATCTGTTATTCATTCTACTTTGGATAAAGGGGACTCTGCATGAGCGATTTAAGAGACGTTATGGAATTTTTATATATTTTTGTCGTGTTTCTAATCGCTTGTCCTGTGATGTTATTTTGGCTGAAGCGAAGAGGAAAAAGGAACCGATAATTCACTGAACGGGAAGTGAACGCATTGTATTACGTAAACAGAGAACAGATTGCCCGCCGGCTTGCTGCCGTACCTGAGGTGGCCGAAGGTCTTCGCCGCGCGTCACAAGCTTGGGATGGCAGTCTCATGCTGGGTCTGGTACAGGAACGTTGTCTTCATCTGGCGATTGAAATCGTTACGGATGTGGGAAGTTATCTCATTGACGGCTTCATCATGCGTGATGCGAGCAGCTATGACGATATTATTCAGATTAACTACGAAGAGAAGGTTTTTGATCATGCAACCTATGATGTGCTTAGTCGCCTCGTATCGTTGCGCAAGCCGCTCGTTCAGGACTATTACAGCTGGGAGCGGTCTGAACTGCATCCGCTGAGCAGTGACTTGCCGGGCGTGCTGGAACATTTTTCCCATCAGGTCAATACCTATGTGGAAAAAGAACTCGGACCTTTCCAGATTGCACAGGCCGAGGGACAGAGCAAGGAATGAGGGGAAGCAGCATGACGAACGAATGGAAAGAAGCTCGAGAAGGAAATAATGAAACGAATGACATACCTTCCGGATTTCATCCGGTATATATGATTGAGCTGTTATTTCAGGAACGTCCCGTTATTGATCAGGGGCGTTTGCAGGATGCACTGAGCCGTCATACCGGACAAGTCCGGCTTGACGTGAAGCAGGGCAATGAGGAGCATAATCCTGAGATGCTGGTTTTCTACCATCTGGACCATAAGGTTTCTTTTCAGGAAGGTAACATTCCAGCACAGACTTGTATGCTCCCCATTACTGAAATTGTAGATCGCGCCCGTTTTGGAGGGGCTTTGCAGCAAGCCTGGCATTGGCCAGAAGCAGGACAAGCTATGGAAACGATCCAATATTCCATCCGGCTTCATGATATGTTCACTGCTGCCATGCCGCGCAAACAGCGGCTCGAATTGTTCCAAATGACGATTCAGGCTGTCATGGAAGTGTTGCCTTGTGAAGCGTTATACTGGTACGGCAGTGACAAATTGGTTGAACCGGAAGCCTATGTGCTGTCACAGGAGCGTGAGGAACATCTCTATGCTGCGATGAATGTACGCATGTATCAGGCTGGAGGCACGGAGGAACAGCGTCAGCTGGTTATGGACACGGTAGGTTTGTCAGCACTTGGCGTGCCTGATGTACAGTGTCATTTCATTGGACTTGATCCGGATACGGTAGCCCAGACATTACTGGGTGCCGCCTATTACATATTTGATCAGGGAGATGTTCTACAGGATGGACAGACGCTGGGATCTTCAGGCGGACGACGCTGGCGTTGTGAGCATCAAGCGGCGATGATTGCACCAGGACGATATGTAATTGATCTGGACCCGGGTGATGAACATGCCGCTGCTCCTCTTGAGCCGGCGCGGCAGACTTGAGATATATCACTATAACGTCAGAAGGTGTGGAAACGGTATCCAGAATTTTTTTTGGTATCCGAGTGTCAGGTCAAGCCCTTGCTGCTTATACTGCATCAACAGAGTAGGCATTCGCCCGGATTGACGAGCAACAGTCCGTTGCTTGGTTATTCGGTACTTCATTTAAGGTAAAGGGAGAGATGCGACGTGAAGGATTCTAACAAAAGTTTGTTGTGGGGAGCATTAATCGGCTCGGTTGTAGGTTCAGTGACAGCTTTGCTGCTGGCGCCAAAATCCGGACGCGAACTTCGTCAAGATATTTCGGAAGGTGCACGTCAGGTGAGTGAAAAGGGTCAGGAACTGGCTAGCAAGGTGGGCGAACAAAGCGCACAGATCGTATCCAAAGTAAAAGAGACGGCAGATGTTGTTATCCAGGATATCCAATCCTGGCGCAATTGCGCTGAAGGTAAAGAAGTGCACGTATCCGCCGTCATTACTGATTCTGATTCTTCCATCGATGCAGATGCAGCTAACGAGTCAGACATTGAAATCATCGCGAAGCTTCCTGCCGACGACTCCAAAGATAACATCTAAAGCTAAGCTAGAACGCGAGCAGGCTTTCCTCCATCTGGAGGGGAGCCTGCTTTGTTGCGCGATACAGCATTTTGTTTGAACCCTGCGATGAAATCGGGTAAGATGTAGGTACCTTTTTGCCTGAAAATTCATACGGTAGGGAGAAAGCTCTGGGAACCAATGTGTTACAGAACCAATTCAATGAAGAAGGAAGCGGTGTGTTCGTGCAGCAAGCAATCGCTATATTAGACTCCGGTGTAGGGGGATTGACGGTCGCCAAGGAAGTGATGCGTCAGCTCCCACGGGAAAAGATCATATATTTTGGAGATACTGCCCGGACACCGTACGGACCCCGTTCGTCCGAACAAGTTAAACAATTCACGGAACAAATCGTTGATTTCTTGATCCAGTTCGATCCGAAGGTTATCGTTATCGCCTGTAATACGGCTACGGCAGCAGCGCTCGACTATATTCGAGCCAAGGTGAATGTGCCTGTCATTGGTGTCATTCATCCGGGAGCACGAGCGGCCATCACAGCCACACGCACAGGACGCATCGGTGTCATTGGCACCGTGGGAACCATTGGAAGTGGTGCGTATACGTCTGCACTCAAACAGTTGTCCCCCTATATTGATGTGGTCAGTCAGGCTTGTCCGGCACTTGTGCCACTGGTAGAGCAAGGCGAATTCCGTTCCGAGCAAACGACAAGTACGGTGGAGCAATCTTTAGGCCAGATTAAACAACAGCCGATTGATTGTCTTATTCTGGGTTGTACACACTATCCTTTTCTCATGGACACCATTCAGGAGGTTATGGGGCAGGAAGTGAAGCTGATCAGTTCGGCAGATGAAACGGCGAGGGAAATCAGTACGATTTTGTATGATAAACGAAAGCTGGCCAGTGGGGATGAGACGCCGGTCCATCAGTTTTTTTGCACAGGGGACCCCCGCATGTTCCAGAATATTACCCGCCAATGGCTCGGAGAACAGATCTCCAAAACGCCAGTTGTGTGGCAGGTTACGCAATTATCATAGCGTTTTTTTGATTTCTATGCTGATAAGAATCCCGGAACCCTTAGTGTTCCGGGATTTTTTTGTTCATATCAGAAAGTAAAAGAGCTTCGGAAGATCATCACGTTTTCTTATGATAGAGGTATTTACGCGATTCATGTCACATGACGGACAACCAGACTTGCATACATATTACATACAGTAAGGACACAGGCGAGAGAAGGACAGGAGATTAACAGTTTCCTAAGGGAAAGGAGATCAACATGGAGCTGCAATGGATTATTGTTCATCAGGGAGATACCTTGTCGCGTATTGCGGCAGCGAACCATATGACGAAGGAGTTACTGGCCGCTCTCAACCCGGAAGCAGCGTCCCAGCCCTATTTACTGACAGGACAGATGCTGCGCATTACGCCGGGGACGGGACGCAGGTATGCAGTAGAACCTGGGGAGAAAGTGGCCGTGATTGCATTACGTTTTGGACTGAATGAAGAAGAATTGCGCGAGGCCAATCCAGAAATAGCGAACATTCCGGACTGGTGCGGGCGATGTATTCATATTCCGGATTCAAATGGAAAAACTATCGTCAAGTTGCAGGGAGAGTATGGTTACCGTGAAATGAACCGTGATATCGATTTGCTGGCAAAGAAGTATCCATTTATCGAGATTGGCTCGATTGGCAGCAGTGTTATGGGCAAGGATTTGCCTTATCTGCGTTTGGGTCAAGGACCCAGACATATTCATGTCAACGCATCTGTTCATGCGAATGAGTGGCTGACAACAGCGGTTCTGATGCGGTTCATTGAAGAATATGCGAAGGCCTACAGTACACATACGCCATGGCATCAATTCCAGACGGAACGCTGGATGCAGGAAACCACGCTGTGGGCTGTACCCATGGTCAATCCGGATGGAGTTGAATTGGTGCAAGAGGGCGTGGTTAATGATCATCCCCATGCAGAAGAATTGCTGGAATGGAATGCCGGACGCTCCCATTTTACGCATTGGAAGTCCAATATCAGGGGGGTAGACCTTAACGATCAATTTCCGGCTTATTGGGATGAAGAGGCAGCTAGAAGAGGGATAACGTCCCCAGGGCCCAGAGATTATGCAGGAACCGCTCCCTTATCTGAACCGGAGGCGTGGGCGCTTGCACAGTGGACAGAGCAACATCATTTCGATGCTGTTGTCTCGCTGCACAGCCAGGGGCAGGAAATTTATTGGAACTACCGCGATTTGGAGCCAAAGGAGAGTGCTCCGCTGTCACGCAGACTGGCAAGAGCTTCAGGGTACAAGGCAGTCAAGCTGGGTGGAAGCGATGCAGGGTACAAAGACTGGTTCATCCAGAAGTTTCGGAAGCCTGGCTTCACGGTAGAGGTGGGACTCGGGGTAAACCCACTCCCTATGGATCAGTTCGATGACATCTGCGTAGAGGTTGGCATGCTGTTGGCTGAATTATTATCAGATCGAGAGCACTAACAGGAAACACTGAGAATCCATGAAACCTGACTTAACATAATCTGGATGGGAAGACATGAAACTTACTGGTTGTCCACTCGTATAACAGGAACGGGCGCTGTTACCGGCGTTCGTTTTTTAATCTGCATGTTGCATCATTCGTTCCGGATCGCTCTGGAACGGGTAATGATGGGTGTGACTATAACGTGTCTGTTTTATTTCAGTGCAATACTTATACGGAGGGGTTCATATGAAGTGGAGAAGACTGCTGTCATTCAAACGATGGACACAAGTATTCAAACGGCTGCCGCGTCTGTTGCGGGCTCCGCAGATTCCATTGGGCGAAAAGCTGCTGTTCATCATCCCGGCGCTGCTCTACTGGGTACTTCCCGACGTGATGCCGTTTATGCCTATAGATGATATCGGGGTTACGTTGTTGCTGATGAACTGGTTTGTAAGTCGTGCGGAGCGCAAATATCCGGTACTTACAGCGGGCGCATCGTCTTAATCCGACACAAAATGGGTGGTTTTAACATCGATTTTGCATCAATGTTATTGCGAAGCGCAGTAATTTTCTTTACAATAGATGCTGGAGTTTAGAAATACTGAAAAATTGTTGGAACCAGCAATTACGATATAGGAGATGAATGGAATGAACTGCAAAATTACACGTAATGCCGCGAAAGTATTAAAACTTGAATTGGACAAGCCTGAGAACGAAGGTAAATTGCTGCGCGTTGTGATCACGCATGCACATGGAGACCATGCCCACTATGGACTCGATATCGATACGCCAAAAGAAAATGATACGGTCGTATCTACGGATAAAGAGATCGACGTTATTCTTGAAAATGATCAACCTTTGCTGGATGGCGTTAAAATTGATTACCTTTACTTCCCTGAAGAAGGATTCGTTATTACGAACCCATCCAAAGGCAACCACGGCGACCACTAAGGGAGCGAAGAAGGGGAACTCATGGCTAACGATATCCGCGTATGCGAAAAATGTAATCATATTAGACTAAAATCGATTGTAGCCAAGTTGGAGAAAATGGCTCCGGATACGGAGATCAAAATTGGTTGCAAATCGTATTGCGGTCCTTGCGCGAAGCGTGCTTTTGTCTTCATCAACGGTCGGTACATCAGTGCACCGTCAGAAGAAGAAGTGCTTGCAAAAGTAGCGAAATTCGTGAAGTAATGGTATGAATTTGCAGTGGGCAAACTTGTCCACGAAGGGAAAGGAGAGGCCGTGGCCTCTCTTTTTTTAGTTTGTGATCGGGAATGATAAAAGATTAAAAGGTGAAGTCCTGCCTCATTTCAAAAATCTTAAAGGTATCCTCTTGAATCTCAATAGCGATGACAGTATCGCTTTTTTTAAAATAATGAACATTCCCCATACGCTCTTCTTTCACCTCAACCCATCCGGCTTCGGATAACTTCTCAAAATAATCGGATGGTACATATAATCCCTGTTCTCCTCCAATATGTTTCAATTCATATTTAATGCCTGTTTTAATGTTTGGGTTGTCTGAATATGTCGATACGCTCAGCTGCTTTGCATTCTCGGGAACCGGAATCTCGTCATTAATAGAGGAACCTGTATATCCCGTTATTTCATACGTGGAAGGTGTACAGCCACTGGTAAGTAGCAATAAAGGTACCAGAATGAATAGAATCCAAAAGTTCTTCAAATACAAACCTCCTTGTGAAAAGATACTTATCAAATAAACGCAGTCAGACCGGAAAAGGTTATACACATCATTAATATTCATCTTTAATCTCACATGGGGAACATAAAGTAATCCTTTATTGTTTCAACAAAACAAGAATAAGGAAGGCCGATGTCAACCATCCTAAAGGGGTAACAGGAACATGATCCCAAGGAGGAATACTCATGCCGAAGCGTTATGATTCCAGTTTGCAAGCCGATACGACCGTATCCCAGGCGCAGAATGCAGTGAACAAACTTCATTTTGCCGTTTCACAGGCAATGTCACATCCAACAGAACAGACCATTGAACAGGCAGAACGCCGTTTGGCGCATACCGAGCAGGCTATGCTTCAAGCTGAACGTTCGCTTGGAGGTCAGGGCGTTGAGCTGGCAGAAGAGATGTTCATTGAGGAGAAGAGAAGATTGAACTCGATCCAGAGTCAGAATGGGCAAGGGGATCTATAGGCGTTCCTGTCACACAAGAGACCCGCAGAGCAGCAGTGCTTTGCGGGTTATTCATGTCTATTTTTGAATGGCCCCGAGAAATGATCTCAGCCAAACGGTATGTAACGTGCCGCTTAAAATATTGTGAGAAGGTTAATAGACCAAGAGCAGGCAAATTTCACACAGGAGGTACAGAATGACAAAACATATTACAGATTGTACGATTCTGAACAACGGCGTGACGATGCCATGGCTGGGATTTGGGACCTATCGAGCAAAGGGCAAGGAAGTACAGCAAGCGGTGGAGACTGCATTGGAAGTTGGATATCGGAGCATTGATACGGCGTCCGTTTATGGAAATGAAGAGGAAGTTGGACAAGCTATTGCGAGCAGCGGTATTGCCCGTAATGAGCTGTTTGTGACAACCAAGCTGTGGAACGAGGATCAAGGGTTCGATTCGACCTTGAGAGCATTTGAGGCCAGTCAGAAGGCACTTGGATTGAATGTCATTGATCTATACTTAATTCACTGGCCTGGCAGAGACCAGTATAAGGAGACGTGGAGAGCATTCGAACGTCTATATAGCGAAGGAAGCGTACGTGCCATTGGTGTAAGTAATTTCGAAGTACACCATCTGCGCGATATCATAGATGAAGGTGGAACGGTACCTGCGGTGAATCAGGTGGAACTGCATCCGGGTCTGATTCAGCAGGAGCTGCAGGATTTCTGTGGGGAGCAGGGCATTCAACTGGAGGCATGGAGCCCCATTATGAGAGGTAAGCTGAACAAGGAATCGGCTTTGAAAAGTCTGGCCCAGAAATACGGAAAAACGCCGGCACAGGTTATTCTGCGCTGGGATATCCAGAACCAGATTGTGACGATTCCGAAGTCGGTTACACCAGGGCGAATTCGGGAGAATGCAGACATTTTTGATTTTGAATTGACCCCGGATGAGCTGAAATTGATTGATACGCTGGATTCGGATAAACGGACGGGACCACATCCGGATCAGCTGTTTTGGGATTGAGCGAGTGGCTCAATTCCGAAACAAGTGTTTAATGATCTGCGTGTAGTTGTTCCGGTTACGGATCGTTCTTCGTGATATAAAATGAAAGCATAATCCTTTACACTAGGCCACTACGTGTGCAGAACAATCTTTCGATCGCCGTTATCCCCGGATTTTTGGAATTCCCTTTCTTCAAAGGGTAAAATCCAGTGATAAATGCGAGCGCTCCGCTTCTCCAGATTTGTTCTGCCCTCTCCGTTATAGTGTAAATTATGAGTTCATCTTATGTGGATGGATTTAAAAGGGGAAAGTAAAAAAAGCAGCAGGTTCAGGGGAAGCCCCTTGATCCTGCTGCTTTTGTGTTATTTGGATTGATCCGGTTGCGGAACCTCGCAGCCGTCTTCGGTGCATACTCCACTGCCATCTGCGTCAGTGGTGTTGGACTCTACCATGGTGAAAGGGGAACGCTTGTCCCATGCTTTCTGGATAGCATCAAGGAACACCTCATCCGGTTGAGCGCCAGATATAGCGAACTTGCGATCAAAGACGAAGAACGGTACACCCCGGATGCCTAACTGTTCGCCTTCGGCCTGGTCGGCACGCACTTGGTCTGCGAATTGATTGCTTGACAACACTTCTGCTGCGGCATTGCGATCCAGACCCACTTCTTCAGCCAACTCGATCAGTGCATCGGTATTGCCGACATGTTTGCCTTCAATGAAGATCGCTTGAAATAGTCGTTCGCTCAGCTCAAGCATTTTCCCTTGTGTTTCTGCCCAATGGGTCAGGCGGTGAGCAGAGAAGGAGTTGGTAGGGATCATCTCATCAATGTTGTATTCCAGTCCAGCCGTGCGAGCATTGGCATTCATCTGGGCATTCATACCGCGTGCCTGCTCGACACTCATATTGTATTTGGCAGCCAGATATTCCGCGTTGGTTTTGCCACTGTTCAATTCAGCATTTGGATCGAGCTCAAAACTTTTGAACTGTAATTTAACTTCATCGCGGTGTGGGAATTGTGCCAGTACATTCTCCAGACGACGTTTGCCAATATAACAGAAAGGACACATAAAGTCGGACCATATTTCAATATTCATCAATTAATACCTCCATCATTTATAAATGAAACCAATACAGTTACAATTATATAGCGACTTTCTATCATTCGCAAGGTTGCGGTTATTGCAAGCCTCGAAAAAAGAAGTGCTGAAGCATGCAACGGATTGCAGCCTCAACACTTGTAGTTTAACTTCTTACTTATCCCGGTATGCCTTGGTCCAATGGTAAGGCTGAATTTCGTCCAATCTCTTGTAAATTAAAGCTCCATCCGGATCGTACACGGCAGCCTTCACGTCTTCTCCCCAGAAAAACAGTCGTTCCTGGCACACACCACAAGGGGTGAGGACCTTGAATTCCGAGTGCTCATCGTCGCGTGCCACACAGATCGAGTGAGTAACCCGCTCGTTTAATTTGTGAGCTTCCAGATAGGCGCCTGTTTCCATACACAGATGCGTGGCGTCATTAATCACTTCTGGAGCTACGCTGATTAATAGCGAGCCAGCTTCAGTATAAACGGCAGCTGCGCCGCCCCACCCTTGAGGGTAACGATGTTTGACAAAGTTTGCAGCTTCCTCGAACAGCTTTTGTTCGATATTGAATTGATCTGTATGTGACGTCATGGTAGTGCACTAGCTCCATTTCATTGTAGTGTCGGGTTAACTTTGAAACATGAAGTATACAGTGTTCCGTCGGCGCATCGTTCCGCTCAGTGTCTGTTAGGATGAGGACTCAGACGCTTGCTCCTCGCGAAAACGCGAGATCAGGTCAAACGTATTGACCGTATCTGACACATGCAGTCGTTTCGTTGCTTCATCATGACCAGATCGGCAAGCATTAATATCCGTTTTGGTGCCTGTAGACAGATCGTAACAGGAGCCGCTGTCATACAGGTAATCATCCGAAGGGATATAGAACAGGGAGCCATCTGTAAATGCACCACTGCGCAATATCACCATGCGGGAGGAACTGTCGTACACATCGTTGCCCATGTGGTAGTAGGATTGATCTGAAATACCCAGCAGATGCAGTACTGAAGGTGTAATATCCAGTTGTCCCGCAGGCTCGTCAATCGTTCCCGCGGCGGCTCCGTCAGGCAGATGCACCAGCAAAGGCACTTCGTTCATAATCTGCTCCATATCCAGATCATTCAGCGAACGTCCGAGAAATTTCTCATATTGTGGCTGTTCTTTAATGGAATTATCGTGATCCCCATAGAACATGAAGATCGTTTTGTCCCATAATCCCCGATTTTTCAGGTCTTCCACCATGTTGCCGAGCGCAGAATCCACGTAATGAACAGATTGCAGATAGTTGCCAAACATCGTTCCTTTGAATTCCCCGACATCCAGCTGCTGTTTATCTTGGGGCAACGCGTATGGATGATGACTACTGAGTGTAATCAGGAATGAATAGAATGGCTCTGTAACCTCACTGCTCATTTTCTCAACCGATTGGCGGAAAAAGGACTCATCGGATAGCGACCAGCCAAGCGGGTCATCCTGTTCAAAATCATTTTTACTGTAAAACTTGTCATACTTCATATTCTGATACATGGTATAGCGATTCCAAAATCCGCTCTCATAGGCATGAAATACATTCGTACTATAACCATGATCCTTCAAGATAGAAGGTAGGGAATCGTAACTGTGGTCTGCGTAACGGACAAACGCGGATCCAACCGACAGTGGATGCAATGAAATATTGGCCCCAAAGTCAGCATCCGATGTTCGCCCCTGACCTGTCTGGTGATAAAAGTGACTGTAGTACTGGCTTTCCTTCATCAGCTCGTTAAAATGAGGCGTAATTTCCTGTCCGCCAATGCTCTGACCAATCATGAAATTCATGAAGGCTTCACCTTGGACAATGATCACATTGCTGTCTTTATACTTGCCAAACATCGCATCCTTCAGTGGGTCAGCCTGTTGTTTGCTGGCGAAATAAGCTTCCGCCTGTTCGAGATCGGCAGGATCGACCTCTGGTCCAGAGCCGAGCTGGTCTTTGGCATAGTTGTACAGATCATAACCATGAAAAGCAAGAAGTCCGGTAACGTTGTACATGGATACGTTCCACCAGTTGTTATCAAACAACCCTTTTGCCCAGGTTTTACTATAAAAATAAATCGGACCAACCGCGAGCCCCAGACCCAACACCAGGGCAATGCTGCCTGCGGTGAGTCGACGACGCACGCTTGATTTGCCTGAATTTGACGAGTAAGAGTTTAACCCGTTCGAATATGCGCTGTAATCTCGACGGCGGTTACGTTTGCTGAACAGCAGGATTGCTGCATATGGGATAATTACAAGCCAATCGACGAAGAACCACAGATCACTGGCGTAGATAAGCGTAGCAATGCTGTCTCCCAAAGCGTCGACCTGTCTGGCTTGCATCAACACAGGAATCGTTAGAAAATCCTGAAAGTAGCGATAATAAACCATATCCGCATAGATCAGTGCAGTGAGCAGCAGATTGAGAATAACGAGTGATATGATCATACCCCGGCGAGGCAGCCACCAGGTCCAGAAGGACAGAATCAGTAGCGAACCGATGGCAATCACTTTGTCCAGAAGCCCCATCGTAATATTGTAAGCGTGCAGATTGTGGTGGAGCCACATTAATTTGAGTAGCATGAGTACAAGAAAAATAAGATATAACGTAAGTGGATGATTCAGAAGCCCGCGCGGCGTAAGGCTGCGTGTTGGCTTAGTGACAAACATATATGTCTCCCCCCTGATGAATGGTTTTGTTAACGGAATGTAAAATAGGACTTTATCCATTATAGCGTGGTGTCATGGCTTTTCAACTATGCCCAAGGGAGAAAAACTTCATGCGGAAGCAATGTTATCAAGATCATCCATAAGTCTCCCGGAATAAATACAAAAAAACGCCCCAGCCGTTGAAGGCAGGAGCGCTTGATCATTCCAATATTATTATTGTTGTGGTGTTTTATTGCGTGGAGGCAGTGGGCCCAAATACTGATAATATTGGGTTTCAATGCGTCCATTGAACAATTTACGACGCTTGTCTGCCTTGTGGCCGAAGTTTTCCTCGAAAGATTTGGTCGACGTGATGGCAAAAAAGGACCATGTCGGTAAATCGAGGTAACTGCGCCCTAAAGAACGCAGCAACTTCTGCACTTCTTTCTCTTCACTCAAACGTTCACCATATGGAGGGTTGGTAATAATGACACCATATTCGCCCTGTGGTCTTGCACGATGAGCGGGCAGGACGCTGACTTCAATATCTTTGGCTAAGCCGGCACTCTTGATTGCTGCCTGTGCAACTTCAATGGCTTCCGGATCGATGTCGCTGCCCGAAATTTGCAATGGAATATCGTCGCGAACCGCGTCAAATGCTTCTTCGCGCGCCTGTTCCCACAATTCTTCAGGAATGACAGCCCAGTTCTCGGAGTTGAAGGTCCGACGAAGTCCTGGTGCAATGTTCCAGCCGATCATGGCGGCTTCAATCAGCATTGTGCCTGAACCGCAACATGGATCATAGAATGGACGTGATACATTCCAGCGGCTGAGCTGAATAAGTGCCGCAGCAAGCGTTTCTTTGAGTGGTGCTTCGGTTACGAGTTTACGATAACCCCGTTTATGCAGACCTGGTCCCGTCGTATCTAATGTAAGCAGGGCGCGATCGTTCAGCAGAATGACCTCAATCACATAACGAGACCCATCCTCTGGGAACCACTCCGTGTCATAAGTCAGCTTCAGTTTCTCTACGATTGCTTTCTTCACGATCCCTTGTGATGCAGGCACGCTGCTCAACTGAGATTTCTGGGAGCGACCTTCAACCGGAAATTCGCCATCGGCTGGAATCCATTCCTCCCAAGGTAATGCTTTGGTACCTTCAAATAATTCATCGAAAGTTGTCGCCGGGAATTCACCCATTTTGACCAACACCCGATCGGAACTTCTCAGCCACAGATTACACCGGCAAATATCAATATAATCTCCAGTGAAGAAAACCCGGCCATTGTCGATCGTAACATCCTCATACCCCAGTTGCTTCAGTTCCCGGGCGACAACAGCCTCGAGTCCCATCGCCGAGGTCGCAATCAATTGCAATTGAGCCATGTGATTCATTTCAACTCCATTTCAAGCCGAAGAAGGAATGTCCTTCTCTCAGCTGTATAGTGACGGTGCGGCCTTGCCGCTTTCCGTGAAAAAACTTACAATGAGAAATGCGGAGAGCTTATGCATTCACCTTTCGAGCCGATGCAGCAGTCAACCGCCTGTGTTTGACAACAAACATTTATTATAGAACATTGGCATCCATATGGAAAGCAGTCCAAGTGTCCAAGGAGGATTTTAGCGGTGAATCTGACCCCTGATGAATATGTAAATCAATTATTTCAAGAGGATGATCTCTTGTTAAAGGTAAAAGAAGCCATCCGATCGAACGGCATGCCGGAAGTTTCGGTTGCAGCGGCCTATGGCCGTTTGCTCACTTTTCTCGCGAAGACATCTAAAGCGGAAGCTGTACTCGAAATTGGCGTGCTGGGCGGATACAGCGGTATCTGTCTTGCTCGCGGTTTAAGTGACGGGGGAACCCTGACTTCGCTGGAACTGAAAGAGGAATACGCAGCGATGGCTCGTGGTCATCTGGAGGAAGGAGGCTTTGGGGATAAAGTCGAATATCGAATTGGCCCCGCAGCCGCCAGTCTGGAGCAGCTGGCACAGGAAGGACGTACCTTCGATTTCTTCTTCATCGATGCAGACAAGGAGAATTATCCCGTTTATCTCGATTACGCCATTAAGCTCGCGCGGCCTGGAGCGGTCATTGTGGGAGATAACTGTTTCCTGCGCGGACGTACGCTGAATTCGGACAAGCAGGGCCCGGCTGTCCTCGCGGTTCGACGCTTCAACGAGCAGATGGCCAGTGACCCGCGCCTCGTAACGACGATGTTGCCGGATTATGATGGCCTGGCTTTGGCTTGGGTGAAGTAAGAAAAAGATGCAGATCCACTATAACGAGTGACATGCGCGGTCGATTCGAAAAGAAAGAGACGATAACACTCCTGAATCTCAGGATGTTATCGTCTCTTTCTGCTTATTGAAATAAAGTGATGAGAGCCTTATTAAACTTCCGGCGTTCCGTAAGTCTCGAACCATTTTTGGATGGTGTCAAAATCATCGCTGAAGGACAGCCCGAGCATCAACAAAATGCGTGCTTGCTGAGGACTGAGGTTGTCACCGGCGATAACGCCTTTCCCTCCGCCATATACACTGCCTGAACCTGTCCGAGTGGTCGTTACGAAGATTACGCCATCCTCGACCGCTTTGGTACGTGCTTGTCCCATCGCTCTGGAAATACCGCCTGCTCCTGTACCGGACGTTACGATTCCCTTGGCGCCGCCCTTCACAAATCCTTCAATAGCCTCGCCGCCAGCTTCCTGATAGGAAATCGCAATTTCCACTTTGGCGAGATCTGCCTTCTTGATTTTGCTCAGGTCGAATGCCGGTTTCAATGTACCTTCAGGCTTCAAGGCACGTGCAGGAGCACGGTAAATTCGAATGTTTTCTTCATCAATATAACCTACTGCACCAAGCATCGGGGTTTCGAACGTGTCTGTTCGATAATCATTCGTTTTGGTCACGCCGCGTGCCAATTGAATGGTATCGTTCAACATCAGCACGGTCCCAAATGAAGTGGTGCGCCCGCTACCTGCGAGCTTTATGGCGTTGTACAGATTCGCTTGTGCATCTGAGCCGATAACCGTCCAAGGGCGCATGGACCCTGTAATGACGACGGGTTTATCACTTTGTACGGTCATGTCGAGGAAGTAGGCGATTTCCTCCATGGTATCTGTACCGGTGGTAACTACAACGCTGTCATACTGAGCCAGAGCCTTATCTACCGTCTGAGACAAGTCATAGAGATCAGCCATGGTATAAGAACCTGAACCTGAATTTCCGAATTGGAGTGTGCTAACATCTGCAATCTTCTGTTTGTCCGGTAAGGCGTCGACCATTTCTCCAATCGGGAGTGTACCGGCCTTATAGTTCTGGAAGCTGGTTGCATCCTCGGATTGACCAGCAATCGTACCACCCGTTCCAATGACCAGAACATTAGGCAGTGCGGATTGTTTGAACGAATCTGATAGAGCTGGGATGGTCGTATTACGAGCCGGAGTGGATGATGCGGCCGGAACCGCACTAGTTGTACCGCTCACTTCTACCGTAGCCGCCTGAGCCGCATAGGTCCCGATGGGGGACAAGGAAATGGTCAGAGCTGTCAAAGCGGCTGTGCTCCATACAGCCCAAGGACGAAGATTTGAAGTTTTTTTCATGAATAGCACTCTCCTTCAGGTTAGTTTCGTGTGATGTTTGTTGAGGATGATATGTATATAAGTTCAAATTGATTGTATTTCATGTTAAATAATATGACAATTGTAGATATATATAGAGTAATCGGTTACATTAATAGATATATAGAGTATAAAGCGTATTTATAAGGTTTTATGGATAAATATAAGGAGATGAAAAAAGAGAATGGGGAATATGAAATCATACTAAATGAATTTTAACGTCATATTTTATGACATATGAGTCTTTTGTCCTGATAGGGCATTGAAAAGATTCTGGGGAAAGTGTTGCAGGATCGTCCATAGCAGAAGTGATCTTATTCAAAACGAATAGCCGGGGTGTAAGTTAGCAAGTCTTGACGACTTTTGTAATACGATCTAGGAAAAGAGGCTCAATTATTGCCAAATATTTGTATGCTCAAAGCATTGAGTCTATAATAATGGTGATTTCAATATGTAAATAAATATATATCGATGATTGGAGGAGAAACGATGAACCGAGCACCTAGAAAGTATGCCAATTACATTCCGATCCGGGAGCTGGAGGCGGTGGAGCAGCAATTATTTCCCTTCCAGGTGTACGCTGAACTTCGTGACAACACTCCAGTCCGCTATGACAACCATCGAGAATGCTGGGATGTTTTCCGTTATGAAGATGTGCAATATGTGTTGAAAAACCCAAAACTGTTCTCTTCTGAACGTGATCGCGCAAACGCCAGCATGCTTACTACAGATCCGCCGAAGCACAAACAACTGCGGGATTTGGTTAATCAGGCGTTCACACCTAAAGCGATCGAAGCGTTAGCTCCACGTATTCAGGAAATTGCTGATGAATTGTTGACTCCGCATTTTTCAGAAGGTCGTATGAGGCTTATCGATGATCTTGCCACTCCACTTCCGGTTATCGTGATCGCCGAATTGATTGGAGTTCCTGCCACAGATCGCCAGAAGTTCAAAGATTGGTCTGATGCACTTGTGAAGGGTGCGCGGGATGACAGTGATGAAGCTTTCCAGGAATTGATGGAAGAAAAGAAACGGAACCAGCAGGAACTGGCGAGCTACTTCACGGCCATTATGGAAGAAAGACGTCAACGGCCAAAGGATGATCTGATCTCTTTGCTGCTTGCTGCAGAGATTGAAGGGGAGAAGCTGACCGCAGAGGAAGTGGTCGGGTTTTGTATCTTATTACTTGCTGCCGGCAATGAAACCACGACCAATCTGATTACCAATGCCGTTCGTATTCTGTCAGAGCAACCTGAGCTTCAGAAGCAGTTGCGGGAACACCCTGAACTTATCTCCACCGCTGTTGAGGAAACGTTGCGTTATTATCCGCCAATTGTGGCTATTGGGCGTATTGCCAAAGAAAACGTAGAATTGAACGGACAAACGATTCAGGCAGGGGAACAGGTGATATCCTGGGTAGGATCGGCCAACCGGGACAGTGCTCAATTCGATCAAGCAGAAAAGTTCGTGCCTGATCGCAAGCCGAACAGACATATGGGTTTTGGATTTGGTATTCACTTCTGTCTGGGTGCGCCGCTTGCACGGCTTGAGGCGAGGGTTGTACTTCAGACGATGCTTCGCCAAATGGAGGATATTCAGCTTGTGCCGGAAACCGTTCTGCAGCCGATTCAAAGTGCCTTTGTATTTGGCGTCAAAGAATACCCGATTCAATTCAGAAGTTCAATTCACTAGCCATCTGACTCAATGAATCGATGTTGAGGTTTGAACAAATGAATGCCAAAAGCCGCTTTCATGCCTAATGGGCGCTGAAAGCGGCTTTTTCATAAGAATTAATATCTTTTGAATCGAAGCGTCAGGATTCTCTGATCAGAGGGGGCTTTTTGTACAGTTTGAATCTCACCCACACCATATTGAGCAGCAGCAGCCCACCAGAGACGATAAACAGTCCTTCGATGCCAATGAACCCGGCCATAAAGCCGCCGATTACGGCTCCAAGCATGTTACCGAGCGCGAGTGTACTCGTATTAAAACTGAACGCCCTGCTAATCATGCTATCTGGCGTGTAGGAGCGAATGAGCGAGTTGACGCTCGGAAGCAGGCCGCCCATAAACACACCCATCATGAAACGGACGATGATGAGCTGCCATACCGTCTGCACGAAAGCTTGAGGTATAAGCATGAGCCCTGTTCCTATAAGAGAGAACGTAAGTACCTTATGTGAACCTATCTTGTCACTGAGCTTCCCGAGAATCGGGGACATGGCCATATTGGATAGTCCCGTGACAGCGCCGACAAGCCCTGCCCAGAAGGCCACATTGACATCCGAAGCATGTAATTTCTGTACATACAGCGGCAAGAGTGACATCGGGCTAATCATGGCAAATTGCAACAAAAACGTTACAGCGAATAGCGCAGGCAGCTGAGGGGACTTATTCAATTCTTTCAAACCGGACAAAACGGATTGTTCCGGCAGTTTAGCCGCTTCTTTTCGGTCAAAGGTCTCCCGTACCAGGAACATCGCTAGCATGGATGCTGCAAAGATCAGTCCGCCTGTAATATAGAAGATAGGGCGGAAGCCAACCGCATCAGCGAGCAAACCGCCGATCAGCGGACCCAGAATCGTACCGGCTACCTGGCCGGACTGGCTGATGCCCATGGCAAAACCCATGCGATCCTTCGGCGTTGTACCCGAGATCAACGCAACTGCTGCCGGGTTGAAACCGGAGATCGTACCGTTGAGCAGTCGTAATAAAAGGAGCTGCCACGGGTTCTGTGCAAAACCCATCAAGGCGATAACAATCGCCATCCCGAATCCGGAACGCAGCAACATAATTTTTCGACCGTACTTGTCAGACAATTTGCCCCACAAAGGCTGGAACAAAAATGAGGTGAGGAAGTTGGCAGCAAATATAAATCCCGCCCATATGCCAATTTCATGCTCACCAACCACGCCAAGATCCCTGGCGAGATAAAGGGACAAAAACGGGGTAATCATGGTCATTCCCGAGTTGACCAGAAATTGTCCAAACCAAAGCACAATGAGGTTTACTTTCCACGTTTTCAAAGTGCTTTCACTTCCTTTCCGATCGTTTCTGCAACGTTTCAAAAAAACACGATTCTTTCATTATAACATAATTTGCATATGGATGAGGGGATGTAAGGAATGTCATAGTATTGTCATCGGAACAGATCGACACGTGGTTGTTACCGCTCTTTAAAAAGGGCATAATGTTATTTATGAGTCCAAAAACTATTGGAGGCTTCTTACATGAGCTATAATGATCGTCTGATTCAGGCCAGCTTCAAACAGCAGGTGGACCGTGTTCCCGTGTGGTACATGCGTCAGGCTGGGCGTTATGATCCCGAATATCGCAAGATTAAGGAAAAGTATTCTTTGCTCGAAATTTGCCGTCAACCTGAGCTAGCAGCTGAAGTTACACTCATGCCGGTACGTAAACTCGGTGTGGATGCGGCTATTTTGTATTCCGATATTATGAATCCGGTTGCTTCCCTCGGTATAGATTTCGATATTGTTAAAAATATTGGACCTGTTATAGACAATCCAATCCGCACGGCGGCAGATGTGGATCGTTTGCGTCCTATTGATGTTGAAGGAGATCTGTCTCATATTCTGGAGACGATTCGAATTCTGGACAAGGAACTGGATGTACCCCTGATTACGTTTGCCGGTGCACCGTTTACCATCGCCAGCTATTTGATTGAAGGCCGACCTTCCAAAGGGTACATACGGACCAAAACGATGATGTACAGTGAACCGGAAGTGTGGCATAAATTGATGCAAAAACTGGGCGATATGGTGATTACATATGTCCGTGCACACATTGCGAACGGCGGTAAGGCATTCCAACTGTTCGACAGCTGGGTAGGCGCGCTTTCGCCAAACGACTTTAGAACGTATGTGTTGCCGACGATTACTCGTATCTTTACCGAATTATCGGATTTGAATGTACCAAAAATTTATTTCCCGGGTGTGGCTTCTGGTGAATTGCTGCCAACCCTGCATGATCTGCAAGCCGATGTGATTGGGCTGGATTGGAGAGTATCGATCTCCGAGGGACGTAAACGACTGGGCGGAAAATTTGCTGTGCAAGGTAACTTGGACCCTTATGTGTTGACTGCACCGATGGATCTGATCAAACAGCATGCCAAATTGATTATTGACGAAGGTATCAAGGAGCCAGGGTATATTTTCAATCTGGGGCACGGACTATTTCCTGAAGCGTCTTTGGATAAATTAAGAGAACTCACGGCGTATATTCATGAATATTCCGCTAAAGCATTGAAGACTGGGGTGACGGTTACTAATGACTAATACGGTAGGTGTACTGGTGATGTCGTATGGCACACCTGAGAATATGGAGAGTATTGAAGCGTATTACACACATATCCGGAGAGGACGTCCGCCTGAACCGGAACAACTGAAGGAATTGACCGATCGTTATGAAGCGATTGTTGGGGGCGTATTCCCTCTTCGAGAAAACACGGATAATCAGGTTAAGGCCCTTCAGGAGACGTTAAATAAGGATGACCGTTCCAAAGAGGTTGAATTCCGTTGTTATCAAGGGTTGAAGCATGCGTATCCGTTCATTGAGGATGGCGTGGAACAGATGGCGAAGGATGGAATTCAGACTGCAATAGGCATCGTACTGGCACCACATTTTTCCACAATGAGTGTAGGGAGCTACATCAAGCGTGCTCGTGAGAAAGCGGAAGAACTGGGCATCCAGATGTCCTTCATTGAGAGTTATCACCTACATCCGAAATTGATTCAGGCTCTCTCCACACGTGTTAGCGCCAAATTGGATGCTTTCGAGGAAGCAGGAGCCAAACGCGGGGATGTTCGAGTGCTCTTCAGTGCACACAGTCTGCCTGCGCGAATTGTAGATATCGGTGATCCATATCCGCAGCAACTGCTGGAGACTTCGGAAGTTATTGCTTCCCGTTTAGGAATTACCAACTGGCAGTTCACGTGGCAAAGTGCGGGGCGGACGGCAGAGCCATGGTTGGGCCCTGATATTCTGGACACACTTCAGGGTCTTGCTCGTGAACAGGTTGAGGATGTGCTTGTAGCACCGATTGGATTCGTATCGGATCATCTGGAAGTGCTCTATGATCTTGATATTGAGGCCAAAGCGATTGCCAAAGAGATCGACATGCGCCTTATGCGTATCGATTCTCTCAATAGTGACTCACTTTACATGGAAACGTTAAGTGACATCATTATTAACCAATGGCAGCAAGGAACGGATGAGTAATGGAAGACCATAAACGTCGTGTCGTTGTTGTCGGCGGAGGTCTGACCGGCCTAAGCGCGGCATTTTATATCCGGAAGCATTACCGGGAAGCAGGAATTGAACCTGTCATTACCTTGGTTGAGAAGAGTTCTTCCATGGGTGGCATGATTGAAACGCTGCACCGGGATGGGTTCGTTATTGAGAAGGGGCCGGATTCTTTCCTAGCCCGCAAAACGGCGATGATTGATTTGGCTAAAGAGCTGGAAATAGACCATGAACTGGTCAGTCAAAATCCGGAATCCAAAAAAACGTACATCATGCAGCGTGGCAAGTTGCATCCCATGCCGGCAGGACTCGTTCTCGGTATTCCGACGGAGTTGAGACCATTTCTGAGAAGTGGTCTTGTATCTCCGGCAGGCAAGCTGCGGGCATTAATGGATTTTGTCATTCCTCCCCGTCGTACAACGGAGGATGAATCGCTCGGTTATATGATTGAGCGCCGACTTGGAACGGAAGTGCTGGAAAACCTCACTGAGCCGCTGCTTGCGGGTATCTATGCAGGTGATATGCGGCGATTGAGTCTTCAGGCAACCTTTCCGCAATTCGGTGAAGTGGAGCGGGATTATGGTAGTTTGATCCGAGGAATGATGACGGGCCGCAAACCGGCAGAGACCCATACGGGAACGAAGAGAAGTGCTTTTCTGAACTTCCGTCAGGGCTTGCAGAGTCTGGTTCACGCGCTTGTACATGAATTGCAGGACGTGGATCAACGGCTGAACACTTCCGTGCAGTCCCTGGAGGTTCTGAATGGAGATGCGGCCAGATATAACATTCAACTGGATAACGGAGAGCGTCTTGAAGCAGATGATGTAGTCATTACCGTGCCTACGTATGTTGCATCCGAACTGCTGCAACCGCACGTGGATACAGCGGCTCTGGATGCGATTAACTATGTATCTGTCGCGAATGTGGTGCTGGCTTTTGAGAAAAAGGATATCGAACATGTATTTGATGGGTCTGGTTTCCTCGTTCCGCGTAAGGAAGGTCGCAATATTACAGCATGTACTTGGACATCAACCAAGTGGCTGCACACCAGCCCAGATGACAAAGTACTGCTTCGCTGTTATGTTGGCCGTTCCGGAGACGAGCAGAATGTGGAACTCCCGGATGATGCACTAACAGATCTGGTACTCAAGGACTTGCGTGAAACAATGGGCGTTGAGGCCGTTCCGATCTTCTCGGAAATTACTCGGCTCCGCAAATCCATGCCACAGTATCCGGTAGGTCATCTGCAGCAGATTGCAGCACTGCGCGAACAACTTGGCAGCAAATTGCCGGGGGTATACATTGCCGGCGCTGGTTATGAAGGGGTAGGCTTGCCTGACTGTATCAAACAGGCAAAGGAAATGTCAGTTCAAGCTACGCAATTGATTGCTGCAAAATAATTAACGTATTTGGCTGTCTCGAACGTAGATTTTTTCTACAGGGAGACGGCCTTTTTTGCACCATAAAGCGAAAAGGGGAGAGATGTGAACTCTTTCAATATTTGCAGTTCCAAGGAATGATGGAAATCCAGAATATGCCTGATATAATATGATAAGGATTGCTGTGAAGAAGAGGAGCTGCCTATGTATCCCCCAAGATCAAAACGAAGTGTACAAAAGAAAAAAGTGAAACGTGCCCGCAAACGCCGGATTTGGATTATTAATCTGGTATTAATTGCGGCAATTGGACTCGTCGGCATTTATTACGCAGTGGGCATGCAGAAGCAGCAAATAGACCCGGCGGTGACAGAAACGGCTGTGAATCAGGAACCAGTGAATGAAGAGGGCCCACAGGGCGGTGATCAGGTGAGTTCACCTAATACGAATTCGGAGGCAGGTAATACTTCGGATGAAGAATCGGAGGATTCTGCTGAACAGGTAACTGAGAATCCAGGCGCTACGTCGGGTGAGAAAAAACCTGATGCTACAGGCTCCGAGGCAAATGGAAAGACGGATACAGGGACGAAAAAACCGACGGATACTCCCGCTTCTTCCGGCTCAAAGGGAAGCGAAGGTGCCGGAACTGGGGCGACACAGCCATCTCATTCGGCGAAGGATGTAACCATTAACTTTGTTGGGGATATTCAGTTTTCCGGCAAAGTGGCTGAATTGTTGGAGAAGAACGGTTATGACTATCCCTTTGCAAAGCTCGGCAACTTGTTCAAGGAAGATGATCTGACCATTGGAAACCTTGAAACCCCTGTAACCCTTGGTGGAACTGGTGCAGCAGACAAAACCTATGTATATAAGTCTTCGCCAAAGGCGCTCGAAGCGATGGCTTCAGCAGGATTTGATGCCGTGAATCTGGCCAACAATCATATTCTGGATCAAGGTGTAGAAGGTTTGGTCGATACGTTAACTTACCTTGAGCAATATGGTATAGCGCACACAGGGGCCGGTATGAACAGGGATGAGGCTTATGCACCTGCATATCTGGAACGCAAAGGCATGAAGATTGCACTGCTTGGATTCAGTCGGGTTGTGCCTGAAACAAGCTGGAAAGCGGAAGGTAATCGGGCGGGTGTTGCCGAGACCTACGATTCTACTGGAGCGGTAAAAGCAATTCAGGAAGCCCGTCAAAAGGCTGATCTGGTCATCGTTGTTGCACACTGGGGAGAAGAACGGGTAAGCACGCCGAATAATGACCAGACCCGACTGGCACATGAATTTGTAGATGCCGGAGCCGACCTGGTCATAGGCGGGCATCCCCATGTTTTGCAAGGGGTGGAGTACTACAAAGGCAAATGGATTGCATATAGTACAGGCAACTTTATTTTCTCGAAATCAACAACAGAAGAAACGTGGAAAACAGCGGTTTTTCAGGCGAGCTGTAGTAAGGATGCCAAATGCAGCATGAAGGTTATCCCTTATGAAGCAGGGTTGGGTCAGGCCATTCCCATGGTGGATCAAGCCAACAAACTTCTGCTGGAGCAGATGACCCAGCTCTCGCCAGGTATTCGTTTTGATGCGAACGGATTCGCATCTACAAGTTAAAATGTATTTTATTTATTTAGGAGGGGATGGAATGAACAACCTTTGTGTAGCGCACCGTGGATTTTCGTCCATTGCACCAGAAAATACGATGGCTGCATTTCTACTTGCCATGGAACAGCCGGAAGTTCAGTGGATGGAGCTGGATGTACAGTTATCACGTGACGGTGTGCCGGTCGTTATTCATGACTTTACGCTAAACCGCACCACGAACGGTGAAGGCTTCGTACGAGAGACAGACTGGGCAGATATAAAGCAACTGGATGCGGGATCATGGAAAGGAAAAGCCTATAAAGGGGAGCGCGTTCCTGCGCTTAGTGAAGTGCTGGACCGCACCTGTGGCAAAGTGCGATTGAATATCGAACTGAAAACGCAAGGTAACATGTATCCCGGTCTGGCAGCAGCGGTCATTTATGAGGTAAGGAAGAGACATATGCAGCATGATGTGGTCATTACTTCGTTTGAACCTGCAGCTCTGGTTGAAGTTAAGAAACTGGCCCCGGAGTTCAAAACGGGGTTGATTATTGATGCACGACCAGGGGATCTTGCAGCAGTGCTGCGGCAGATGAATTGCAGTTTCCTTTCCATCGGGTACACCAATGTGGACAAATCACTGATGCGCGAGATGCGTATTGAGGGCATTCAGGTGATGGCCTGGACAGTGGATGACAAAATCATCATGAAGCGGCTTGCGGCGATTGATCCGGAGCTGATGTTATGTACAAACCGGCCTGATGTGTGGGAACAGGCTTTTCAGGAAACGAGCAGCCGATTTTTCAGGCCGTAAACTCCAATTTTTTGAATAGCGAAAATATGATATGTACTTATATAATAAAAAGATAAATATGCTCCATATACGCTAATGAATCCGATAAAGGTGGTCGTAAACCCATGCTGACAAACATTCGCAATGTATACTGTGTAGGACGAAATTATAAACTTCATGCAGAAGAATTGGGTAACGCGGTTCCGGATGAACCGATGATCTTTATGAAGCCTTCCCATGCGGTTGTGGCCTTGAATAGTGAAACGCTGCAATTACCTGCGACAAAGGGCGAAGTTCATTATGAGGCTGAACTGGTCGTTCAAATCGGGCGGGATTATGAGCCGGGTATGGCTGTGGATGAGTTGGTTGACGCGTATGCGTTTGGCATTGATTTTACATTACGTGACGTACAGACGGTCATTAAGAAAAAGGGCCATCCGTGGACAGCAGCCAAAGGGTTCAAGAACTCCGCTCCGGTTACTGCATTCCAGCCATTTCCGGGGGTCCAGGCTCTTCTTGAGAAAGACTTTACACTCACCAAGAACGGTACCGAGGTCCAACGGGGCAATATCCGTAACATGATCTTCAGCCTACAGGACATTGTGGATTATGTAGGTCATCATTACGGCCTGGGACCTGGAGATGTCATCTTTACAGGTACACCAGAAGGGGTTGGACCAACGGCAGCAGGAGATGTGCTTGAACTGGCCTGGGACGGTGAATCCTTGGGCAAATGCACGATCGCAGCAGCAGTTCAGTAAGTATCATGCATCATCAATCTGCTTACTTAGAGTAAATATGAAACAGATAAAGGGGCGTTTCGACGCTCCTTTTTGGCGTGCCCTCATTCTCTGCTATAACACATGGGAGACTTTTCATTTACGCGAAGCTGTAGACTGTATTGGCACTCTCCGTGACCAACTCTTCCAGTTCACTGCTTTGCACTGCGTGTTGATCCGGGCTAATACTTCCACTTGCGAGTCGTTGATCTAATTGCTCCTTGAGCTGCCTTATTTGCAATGCGACAACCTCGTTGAAATCACCATCATTTTCATCTGCAATCATCCTCAGCGATTTACCCGCGTACAGATCCTGAGCTAAGTCATCTTCCGATTGTTGATTCAGAGCACTCAGCAACTCATCTCCGCTCTCGTCTCTGGTATCTATGTTAACGATGGACCATTTCGTCAAAGGTATAGGGGATATCGCTGATCTGCCCCAGGCTGTTCCGGCGAAGGACATGGTAACAATCATTGTTCCGACAATGATTACGCGCTTCATATTCATATGTGTCATCCTCATTTCTATGGTTAAGTACGAACTGAATCGTAGCTGGTTTGATGTAATGCTCTGAGGATAGTGTAACCGGGAAAGCTGAAGTGAAACTTAAAACCGGATAAGTAATCTAAATATGAGGGACATCTGGCTACGAAAAAGCAAATTTAAATTCACACTTGACAGGTTGGGTTAGTGGGTTATATGATGAACTCAATTATTTTAACACTAATTAAATGAACAGTGAAATAATTTGAACTGAATCGAGCTGATTGGACCACCAAAGGCTCCCGGGACTACTCCACTATGGAATGTCCGCGGGAGCCTTTTTTCGTATTTCTGCCGTTTCAGTTAGACAGGGAGGATGAAATGAGCAATAAGGACTGGGAAGCGTTGGAGAAGACAGATTGGTTGTTTCGTAAAATGGTCAGACGATTCGTGAAAGAACGAGATCGCATATCGGTAGAGGGGGTCAGTTTACCGGGCATGCTCATCCTGCACAAAATCATTCGTGAAGGGGAACAGCGGTTGGGGGATTTGGCTGAACAACTGGACTTCACTTCAGGTGCCATTACAGCTTTAACAGACAAGTTGGAGAAAAAGGGACTTACGATCCGCAGGCGCAAGGAAGATGACCGCCGGACGGTTCTGCTGGACATTACTGCAAGTGGACGGGAGATGTTTGCGCGAAACAGTAATATCGGTGCTCGATGTATCACGCTTCTGTTTGAGGGTTTTACTACGGAGGAACTGGAGCAGCAAAGCCAATTTTATGAGCGGGTGATAGCGAATCTGGAGGGGTTCTCGGATACGCTGCTGGAATTGGCAGAGAACAACGGGAAGAAGGAACACGATCCATCCACCGAAAGTGACCCTGAACAGAAGCAGCGGGAGAATACCGGGAAGAGCAATTATCTCAGTTATTAACGTTTGATCCGATGTGAAAACAAACAATCCAAGGGAGAGATGATCAATGGGGCATTCAACAATTTATCCAACCGGGGCAACCGTATATAACCCTGATAAGGCTTGGGGCGGTTATACCGTCTATCAAGCAGGCGAGGAAGGGGTTGTACTGATTGATATGAATGGTAAGGAGGTTCACCTGTGGAAGGGGCTGCTGGGCTTCCCGGCCAAAGTTTTCCCCGGCGGCTTTGTATTGGGCAGCACGGGGCGAAGAGATCCGAAGTTCGGTATCCAGGACAACGTCGATTTGGTTCAGGTGGATTGGGATGGCAACATTGTGTGGAAATACAACAGCTACGAACATATCGAAGATCCGGGATATGAACCGCTGTGGTACGCTCGTCAGCACCATGATTTCCAGCGTGAAGGCAATCCGGTCGGCTACTACGCCCCGGGGCTTGCACCAAAAACACAGAGCGGGAAGACTTTGATTCTTGCTCATAAAAATGTGAACAACCCGTCCATTTCGGATAAGCCTTTGCTTGATGATGCGATTATAGAAATCGATTGGGAGGGAAATGTATTATGGGAATGGCTGCCGAACGAGCACTTTGAGGAACTTGGATTCGATGAGGCCGCCCGTAATGTTCTGTTCCGTGACCCGAACACACGCTCATTTGGACATCTCGGTGGTGGGGTGGGGGATTGGCTACATATTAATTCAGCTTCTTATGTTGGTCCAAATCATTTCTATGAAAATGGAGACGAGCGGTTCCATCCCGACAATATTATCTGGGATGCCAGAGAAGCAAATATTATCGCAATTACCGACAGACAGAGTGGAAAGATCGTATGGAGACTAGGGCCGGATTATTCCTTGCCTGAAGTAAAGCATATCGGCACCATTATAGGACAGCATCATGCACATATCATCCCTAAAGGTTTGCCTGGAGAGGGGAATCTGCTGGTATTCGACAATGGCGGCTGGGCCGGTTATGGCCTGCCCAATCCGGCTTCTCCATACGGCTTGAAACACGCCGTTCGCGATCATTCACGCGTACTGGAGATCAATCCGGTGACCCTGGAGATCGTTTGGCAATATACATCCGCAGAAGCTGGATTTTCCGTTCCGACAGATTCCTATAAATTTTATAGTCCATATATTAGCTCCGCTCAGCGCCTGCCTAATGGAAACACGCTAATTACGGAAGGTTCCAATGGCAGACTGTTCGAGGTTACATCCGAGTATGAGCTGGTTTGGGAATATATATCCCCTTATAAGGATGGACGGAACACCAATATGGTCTATCGTTCGTATCGCGTGCCTTATCACTGGGTACCACAGCTGGAGAAGCCGAAGGAGGTTGCTATTGAAGCCATTGATGTGTCCGCCTACAGAGTGCCGGGAGCAGCGCCCAAAGGTTCTGCATCCGTTGTAAGTGTTGAGATAACACTGCCGTTTGTTGAAGGTGCAGCCTGTGTGGCAACATCAGATGAAGGCAAGTAAGGTGGCGAAGAGCGACGAACAATGATTAGAACGAATGGGGTGCATATTGTGAGAAAACCATCCACCTTAACTGGTGCATTATTGATGCTCTTATCCATGTTATTGATATTATCGGGATGTTCTGCAAACGAATCGGTATCCGAAGCAAAAGGCGCATCCGGCACAGAGGCCAAAAAAGTGAAAATCCGGATCGCAGATACAAGTACAAACCCAACGTTCAGGGTAGCCATAGCCAAAGGTTTCTTTGCAAGCCACGGTATTGATGCAGAGAGCATTACGTTTGGTTCGCCAGCGGAAGGTGTAAATGCACTGTTTATCAAGCAGGTGGATGTTGCTTACGGGGCTGACTTTCCTGTATTGAACGCTTTGGCAAAAGGAGATTACTCCGTCATTGCTTCCGCAGGTCAGGCTACGAATGAAGCGGCAGCCGCGTGGAAGTTATATGCCAAGAATGATATACAGAGTGGAGCAGATCTGAAAGGTAAAAAAGTAAGTTTCATCCGCGGTACGTTTATTCCTTATCTGTGGGATGAATATTTGAAGGACCAGGGACTGGAACTAACTGATGTAACCCAGGTGGGTCAGGGAGCATTTGACGAAGCCTACATTGCACTAAAGCAGGGTGATCTAGATGCAACCTGGGTCATTGGTTCCGCCTTGACTGATAAGTTCGATGCGCTTGAAGGGGTACATCAACTCACGGATATGTCCCAAACTCCTGTACGTCTAGGAATGGGGCTCGTAGCAAGCAATGAGTTCATCCAGGCGAATCCTGAAACGGTGAGTGGTTTTCTCGCGGCGCTGAATGAAGCCTCCGTATATGCCCAGGCACATCCTGAAGAGGTTGCAGACCTGATGTATAAGGAAACCAAGCAGCCTAAGGAGGCCACCTTGAAGGATCTTCCAATCAATCCATGGGAAGTTGGATTTACCCAGGCAGCTTATGACAGTCTGGCAGGGCAGAAGCAGTATATGGTGGATAACGGGATCATCGAACACGATTTTGATCTCGATAACAAACTGAACCTGGAGCTCCTGAAGCAGACACTGCCAGATAAAGTGACTTATAGTAAATAACTCGCAAATTGCGTTGGAGGTGTTATCATGTCCTTACCTGCAGATCAGCATACGATTCGTATCGAGCAGCTTCGCAAAACATACAATGCCCCCACCCATGGGGATGTACACTATATTATCAAGGATGTCGATCTGGTCATCAAGGGAGGGGAATTCTTTGTCCTGCTCGGTCCCAGCGGATGTGGCAAGTCCACGCTTCTAAATATGATTGCAGGTTTTATCTCTAAGTCGGGCGGTCAGCTCAAGGTGGATAATAAGGAGATTGATAGGCCAGGCAAAGATCGGGCCATGGTATTCCAGCAGGCGGATTCTTCTCTCTTCCCGTGGCTTACCGTAAGGGAGAATGTGGAGTTTGGACTTCGGATGTCCAAGGTGCCAAAATCTCAGCGGCGTACGATATCAGACCGATACATCGAGCTTGTCGGACTGGGTAGTCATGAAGCCAAATTTCCGAAGGAACTGTCAGGCGGCATGAAGCAGCGGGTGCAATTGGCCCGGGTGCTAGCCAACGATTCGGCCATCCTGTTGATGGATGAACCCTTTGGAGCGTTGGATGCAATGACTCGGCGTACGATGCAGAAAGAGCTGGTGAATATTTGGCAGGAAACCCACAAAACCGTTATTTTTGTCACTCATGATATTCAGGAGGCCCTCTTGCTGGGTCAGCGGATAGGTATTATGTCAGTAGGGCCATCTTCCAAGATAACGGATATTTACGACAATGCACTGTCTTATCCGAGGAACATTGCCTCATCCGAGTTCAACACGCTATATGATCAGATTCAAAGCCATTTTGAAGAATAATTGAGGTGATAGCAAGATGAGATGGTTGGAGAAAAAGTGGGTATCTATCCCTCTATTGTGGGTGACGGTTATTCTGATTTGGCAGCTTGGAGCCATGATCTATGGTCCTGACGTGATTCCTGGTCCGTGGGATACAATTCTCGGTGCCCGTGAACTGCTTGCTGATGGTACACTGATGCAGTATATCGGAATTAGCTTTACACGTGTGCTTGCGGGTTGGGTTCTTGGCAGTGTGATAGCGATCCCGGTAGGGCTGATCATCGGCAAGGTTCATATGATCCGGCTGTTTGCCGAACCTTTCCTTAATTTTATCCGCTTTATTCCGCCGATTGCATTCATTACCCTATTCCTGGTCTGGTTCGGGATCGGGGAGCAATCGAAGATTGCACTCATCATGTATGCAACGTTCTTCATCGTTGTGTTAAATACGCTGACAGGTGTACTCTCCATTGAAGAAGACAAGATCCGGTCAGCCCGCAGTATGGGAGCAAACGAATGGCAGATTTTGCTGCATGTCGTTGTTCCGGCGACGACTCCGTATATCTTCACGGGGGTACGACTGGCAATGGGCACTTCCTATATGGCTATTATCGGCGCAGAGATGATTGCTGCGAATGAAGGCGTGGGTTATCTGATCTGGAATTCCCGATTATTCTTTCGCACAGATTGGATCTTTGTCGGCCTGATTTCTCTGGGCTTTATGGGTTTTCTCACCGATCGGTTGTTCAATTGGTTTGGTCGCAGTGTGCTCTACCGTTATGGTGTAATTGGTGGAACGAAGCGGGTCTGAACTGGAACTTGAGTTGATGTAATCCTCGAATTCTTGGTCAAACGGAAGTTGGATCACTTATCTCAGTTTTATCGCAATATCATAGACCTGATTTGGTAGCTTTCAAAGTTACCGAATCAGGTTTTTTGTATGCGGGGCTAGGGAGTTTCGGCATTGGGATCAAACCGTGGTATAATTGAATTTCAAAAATATAAAACGTCATGTGGGCCATAGATGCTGCCACATGCAGGAGAACTTATGGACTGGATTATTGGCGCCGTATGCGCTTTTATTGTGGCGGGTGCTGCCTACGCGAAGAAGTCGCTAACCCTGTCCGGCTGCCTCGCGGCTGTGATCATGGGTACGATATATTACGGAGCGGGCAACCTGTTCTGGTTTGGAACACTGCTGTTGTTTTTCATTACCTCAACGCTGTTCTCCAAATTTCGCAAGGATCGCAAGCAGGAGCTTGAGAAATCGTATGCCAAGACGGGCAATCGTGATGCTGGACAGGTTATGGCTAACGGTGGAATCGGCATGTTTCTTGTTCTGGGGAACTGGGTCTTCCCACACCCAGCCTGGATGTATGCTTTTATCGGTGTCATGGCTACCGTTACTTCAGATACATGGGCAACCGAGTGGGGAAGTCTCAGTCGTAAGCCGCCACGCTCTGTCGTGACGTGGAGGGTGCTGACTCCAGGTACCTCTGGAGGTGTTTCATTACTTGGGACACTGGCTGCTGCCGTAGGTGGAGCTTTAATCGGCGTGGGTGCGTTTTTCTTTTCCTGGATTGCCGGGATTGGAAGCTTGAGTCTGCTCAGCTGGATGTGTGTCGGCCTTGTAGGCGGATTGGCAGGAGCTTTTGCCGATTCTTATCTGGGCGCAACGGTTCAGTATATGTATCGTTGTACTGTGTGCGGTCGTGAGGTCGAGGTAAGTGAACATTGTGGACACAAAACCGTTCGATCTCGTGGCTGGTCTTGGATGAGTAATGATCTGGTGAACGTGCTCAGTTCGTTGATCGGCGGATGTTTGGCGATCGGTTTGGGTATCATTTTGGCGTCGTAGGGAGGGAGTGCGTTTGAGCACTGTGCAAGGAGACAAATCGGAGGCTATTTTGGATGCAGCTTACGGTATTTTCGGTTCAAAAGGATTCTATGAGACGAAAATGTCCGATATTGCGGACGAAGCGGGCATCGCGAAAGGCACCATTTATTTATATTTTAAAAATAAGGAACAATTATTTATCGCCGTATCCAAGCGGGATTGCGACAGTTTTATCAGTCGCCTGGATCATGCGTTGAACTCACATCAGAGTACAGGGGATAAGCTCGGTGCGATCGCCAAGACTCACCTTACGTATTATTATGAGCGTCGCAATCATACCAAGCTGTTTTTTATGGCGCCGAATAATGATCCGGACCTGATGAAATTCATGAAGGCATTTATGAATGAATATATGAGCATGGTGCGTGAGGTGTTAGAGAATGCTGGCGTACCTGAGCCTGTGCTGCTCGCAGAAGCTTATATCGGGATTCTCGATCGGCTAAAGATGGATATTATGCTGAATCCGGAGTTTAACGAGGAACATCTGAATAAACGAATTGCCTTTGCAGCAGCTCTGTTTCTGGACGGATGTCGTTCCTTTTTGCAAGTATAGCGTGAGTGAGTGTAATTGCATCTTAAGTGCAGCTTCATATTGAATTTATTTTACAGAGAAGTAGGTTACGAGCAATGAACATAATGACGGTAGAGCAAGTTGCGAAAAGCTATGGTGAGAAAATATTGTTTAAAGACGCCTCATTCGGTATGGGCGATCAGGACAAGATTGGTGTCGTTGGTGTCAATGGAACCGGGAAGTCCACGTTTTTACGTATCATTGCAGGTATGGAGCCAGCGGATGAAGGACAGATCTCGATTGGGAATGACGTGCGTATACAATTCCTGGCACAGAATCCGCAGTTTAACCCGGATAATACGGTATTGCAACAAGTATTCGAGGGCGACAGCCCGGAGATGAAAACGGTACGTGAGTATACAGAAACAATGGAGCTACTGGAACTTAATCCTTCCGATCCGGCGCTGCAAGAGCGTTTGCTGCGCTTGAACCAGGAGATGGAGCAGCTTCAGGTCTGGCAGATGGAAAGTGAAGCGAAGAGCATTCTGTCCAAACTGGGCATTCGTCAATTCGATGCGCTGATGGGTACGTTGTCTGGCGGACAACGCAAACGGGTAGCGCTTGCCTCTGCACTGATTCATCCCTGCGAATTGCTCATTCTGGATGAGCCTACAAACCATATTGATAATGATTCCGTAGTTTGGCTGGAACAGTATTTGCAAAAACGGCGCGGCGCCCTGCTCATGATCACGCATGATCGGTATTTCCTGGATCGTGTAGCAAATGTGATGCTGGAGCTGGATCATGGACGTTTATTCCGATATGAGGCCAACTATACCCGCTTCCTGGAACTGAAGGCTGAGCGTGAAGAGCGTGAATCCGCATCTGAACAAAAGCGGCAAAATCTGCTGCGTACGGAGCTCGCCTGGATTCGTCGCGGTGCAAAAGCACGGACTACGAAACAAAAAGCGAGAATTGATCGTTTCGAAGAGTTAAAGGATCAACAAGGACCAAATCGGTCAGGCTCTTTGGAGGTATCGGTGGGTTCCACTCGTTTAGGTAAAAAAATACTGGAGATCGAGCATCTGTGCAAATCGGCAGATGGCCGCAAATTGATTGACGATCTGAGTTACATTGCGGTACCTGGTGACCGGGTGGGCATTGTCGGCCCGAATGGTAGCGGTAAATCAACCTTACTGCAAATGATTTCAGGCAAGCTTGAACCTGATGCCGGGGAGGTTGTTGTGGGCCCTACGGTTAATCTGGGCTACTTCACTCAGGAGCATCAGGAGATGAATGAATCTCTGCGGGTTATTGAGTACATCAAGGAAGTGGCTGAGAATGTGAAAACGGCTGATGGATCTCTCATTACCGCAGCTCAGATGCTGGAACGTTTCCTCTTTACCCCTGCGTCACAGTGGACACCAATCTCCCGTCTGTCTGGCGGAGAAAAGCGTCGTCTGTACCTGCTGCGTGTGCTGATGGCTGCACCGAATGTCCTGCTGCTGGATGAGCCTACGAACGACCTGGACATTCAGACACTTGCAGTACTGGAAGATTACCTGGATGATTTCCCGGGTGTTGTATTTGTCGTATCCCATGACCGGTACTTCCTGGATCGGACTGTGGATAAAGTACTGTCTTTTGAGGGTGGCGGTGCTGTTCGTGTGCATGTTGGGGACTACAGTGAATATGCAGAATGGATGCTGAAAAATGCCCCTGGATCTTCTCAGGAAAGTACGACGGGAACAGCAGCTAAAGTGAAACCGGCAACGGAGGAAAATAAACCTGCTACCTCGGCGGCTAAACCTAAGCTGAAGTTCAGCTTCAAGGAACAGCGTGAATATGACCAGATTGATGAGAATATCGAAAAAGCCGAGGCTAATCTCGCCCGCATTAATAAAGAGATGGAAGAATCGTTCAGCGATTCAGCCCGTCTGCAGGAGTTAATGGCAGAGCAGGCGGAGGCCGAGCGTCATCTGGATGAACTGATGGAACGCTGGACGGTCCTGAATGAGCTTGCGGAACAGATTGAAAACAGCAAGTCTTAAAGTATTTTTTAATGAATCGTTCTCTCCTCAAAAGCGACTTGTAGTCGCCTTTTGGGGGAGGGCGATTTTTTTTGCATTGATGTAAATGAATTTATATGAAACGTTAACCATATTCAAACCGTTTATTAAATAAAGAATTCCATAGAAGGGGGAGAACACCACATCCATGTATAGAGAACTGAATGAACAATTGGCAGTGATCAAGGAAAAGGGAAGAATGTACGAGAAATGGAATGATCGGCTGGAGAAGCTGAATCAGGAGGAAGCGGAATGGAAAAGGAAAGTACAGCAGCGTCTGGAGCACCTGCAGAAGGAACAAAACGATGTAGATCGACTCAACAGTATGACGTTATCAGCATTCTTTTATCATTTAATCGGCAAAAAAGAGGATCGACTGGAAAAAGAAGAACTGGAGTTGATGGAAAGTAAGGCAGAGTACGATACAGCTTGCCAGATGTTAACGGATATCCAGGAGCAGCGTTCGCACGTGCAGCAGGAACTGGACGGTCAGCGGCAATATCAATTCTGGCAGAGTGATTACAAGGTGTTATGGGGCAAGAAGGAAAATGATTTGCTGGAGAAAGATGCAGAATTACAGCAAATGGCTGAAGATCGGGAACATCTCTCGGGAGAGCTTCAGGAGCTGAATGAAGCGGATCGAGAGGGGCAGTATCTGCTCGATGCACTTGAACGTGCTGAAAAGGCTTTATCCTCTGCGGGAAATTGGGGGGTATACGACATGATGGGTGGGGGTATGATCTCGACTCATATTAAGCGGAGCAGAATGGATGATGCTCAGGTTGCCATTATGGATGCCGGAAGACGTCTTCGCCGATTTCAGAAGGAGCTGGAGGATGTGAAGATGGCTGTACACACGGAATTACACCTTGGAGGCCTGCTTTCATTCGCAGACTATTTCTTCGACAATCTCTTTGTGGACTGGATGGTTCAAGACAAAATTCGGAAAGCTGAAACCCAGGTGAAGGATGGACTAAGTGCGGTGCGAAGCACGTTGCGTGTACTGAAGAATGAGATCCGGGAGCACAAGGTGATGTTGGAGCTTCTGGAACGTAAGTATTGCGAACATGTTGAACGAGCGGATTAAATCATTTCAAAGAAGAAGGACACTTCCAGCTTGCCCCTAAACGGCGCAGCTGAAGTGTCCTTTTTTACATAATAAAAGTGAATCATAGATATCCAAGTCGGCATGCCCGACAATATCGAGATCACAACTCTGATTATTTATTCAAATGCTGTATTGCCATTCTACTTGTCCATGTTCACAATTTACTTGGTTGTAATATATGCAGCGAGCAGTCTCGCTGTATTCAGGACAGCGTCTTTATGCGTACGTTCCATGGAGTGAGAAGCGTGAACGCCCGGCCCAATCAATGCAGCGCGAATGTTATTTCCTCCACGTAATGCTGCGCTGCCATCGGAGCCGTATTGTGGATAAATATCAACGACATAATCAAGGCTTGCTTGTTTGGCAAGTTCGATCAGTCGAGTGGTCATATCGTAGTCATATGGTCCGGATGAATCCTTGGCACAGATGGATACATCCGTCTCCTTGCAGCTAAGGTCGTCACCCATTGCGCCCATGTCTACAGCAATCAATTCGCTGATTTCCGCAGGAATATAAGATGCACCGTGTCCAACTTCTTCGTAGTTCGAGATGAGCAGCGAAACGTTATGTAGTGGTTTCCAGTTTTCGCGATGTGCAGATTCCAGGATACCGAACAAGGCAGCTACGCTGGCTTTATCATCAAGGTGACGCGATTTGATATATCCGCTGGGCGTAATGACCGCACGTGCATCGAAGGAAATAAAGTCCCCTACAGAGATACCCAATGCCAAAACATCTTCCTTGGAAGAGACCACTTCATCAATACGGACTTCCATATGGCTCTCGCTTCGCTCAAACGTACGCGCATCCGGATAGACATGTACAGAAGGATGAAGGGAGAGGATGGTGCCTGTATAGGTCTTTCCATCGCGTGTGTGGATGGTGCAATACTCATTCTCGATACTGTTCATGGTAAACCCGCCGACAGAAGTGAGCTTCAGTGTGCCGTAGGAAGTGATGGAACGCACCATGGCTCCCAATGTATCCACATGTGCACTCAGTCCGATCGTTCTGGAAGAATCCTGCCCAGGCAATGTGAGCACAGCTCCACCTTTGTTGTTCAATTCAAAAGAGACATTAAGTGATTCAGCTTCCTTACGGATCATCTCAATAATATCGTGGGTATAGCCACTAGGACTGGGAGTATCGAGTAACTTTTTCAGAAAAGATAGGACATAGGATTCGTCAATGGTAAAACTCATATGGAAATTTCCTCCTCGTTAATGAATGTGCAGAAAGTTGTTCTAAAAACAGAATACAGCCTGTCTGGCAGAATGTACAATTCCATTCTTGATAGCCAGCAGGCTGCCTCTGATGTGTTACAGCGTATCCGAAGGATTTCCTTTTCGTTGACTCTGAATAGAATCGGACTCCACAGAAGCGTTGTCCGAATCGATCGTTCCGAATGTATCCATCGATTTAAACGAATCCAGAGAAGAGGAAGAGCTGCTTGCTGCGGAGCTTTCCAATTCGGATACACGCAGTTTCAATTGCTTGTTCTCACGTTGCAGTCGATATTGGCGGAAGATGCCATAAGACCCTACAATGATTCCACCGATTAGGGCGCAGCCAAGAATGAGCAGAATCAGCGGGATTTGAACCGTGTTAAATAGCAGGTTGACTTGTACGGAATCCACATTAATGACCGCAAAAATTCCGGTAAGTAATGCAAAAACTAGACCTGCGATGAGTGCCCATTGCATTTTCATGGTGGTGCCTCCTTGTTGAACAATTCAGAACTATGTAAGCAATTACCCTAATTCATGGAGCTTGCATCTTGCTTGATTATAAAATCCCTTGCCCATTTGGGCAAGGGATCAGGTCACATGGACGAGAAAGCAACCTTATTTCGTTAGTTGTTCCATTTGCTCAATCAGTTCCTTGAACACACTCATAGCTTCGCGAATCGGCTCTGGCGTAGACATATCCACTCCTGCTTTTTTCAGGATGTTGATGGAATAGTCACTGCCACCGCTCTTGAGGAATCCAAGATAACGGTCCACGGCAGGTTGGCCCTCTTCCAGAATTTGCTTGGAAAAACTGGTCGCTGCTGAGAAGCCGGTCGCATATTTGTACACGTAGAAGCTGTTATAGAAGTGGGGAATACGCGCCCATTCCATTTCAATATCTTTGTCCACCACCATGCTATCTCCATGGTATTTGACATTAAGGTCATAATAAATCTCGGAAAGCAGCTGAGGTGTGAGAGCTTCACCCTGTTCAGCACGCTCGTGAATAATTTTTTCGAATTCTGCAAACATGGTTTGACGGAATACCGTGGTACGGAACTGATCTGCATAATACGTCAGCAAGTATAGCTTTTCCTTCGGATCTGTCGATTTATTGAGCAGATAATCCATCAACAAGGCTTCATTCGTTGTTGATGCAACCTCAGCCAGGAAAATGGTGTACTGTGCATCACGATACGGAAGTGTAGTGTCCGAATAGTGGGAATGCAGTGCGTGGCCCATTTCATGTGCCAGTGTAAACATGCTATTCAGGTTATCTTTGTGATTCAACAAGACGTAAGGGTGGGTGCCGTAGGCTCCCCAACTGTATGCGCCTGAACGTTTATTCTCATTTTCGTATACATCAATCCAGCGGTCATCATAGCCGGCCTGCAATGCGTCTGCATAATCCTTGCCAAGCGGCTTCAAGCCATCTTTAACCGTTTGTTTTGCTTCCTCGTAGGTAATGTCCATTTTGTATTCATCCAACAGTGGGGCGAAAAGGTCATACATATGCAACTTATCTAGGCCGAGCAATTTTTTGCGCAGGTCCATATAACGGTGTAACAGCGGAAGGCTCTCATGAATCGTATCCACAAGATTGGTATAGACATCCTTCGGAATGTTGTCGCCGTAAAGGGACATTTCCATGACGGAAGGATATTTCCGAACATCGGCATAAAACATGTTTTTGGTTACGTTGGCGTTCAGAGCTGCAGCAATGGTGTTCTTTTGCTTGCCATAGGTTTCATACACCGCTTTGAAGGCACGTTCGCGAACTTCCCGATTCGGATTTTCCAAGAACTGAATATAGCTGCCGTGGGTTAGTTCCACTTCGTTTCCATGCTCATCCTTGATTTTTGGGAACTTGAGATCGGCGTTGTTCAACATGCTAAAGATGGTTTGTGGTGCCTGGGACAGGTTGCCCACCTGTGCGAGCAATGCTTCCTCAGCTTGGCTCAGTACATGAGCCTTTTCACGTTTCATCTCTTCCAATGTGAACTTATAAGCAGAGAGTTTCTCGTTGGAAATGAGGGCATCCAACTGATCATCCGGAAGGGACAAGATTTCGGGTGTAACATAAGATAGTGCTTCACCAACCTGCACGCTTAACTTTTGTGCTTTTTGGGACAGATTTTGATATGTAGGGCTAGCTGTGTCTTCATCTTGATGCATCCGTGCATACACAAAGAGGCGTTCGGTTTTGAGACTGATCTCATCTTCGAGTTCAAAACAGCTTTTGAGTGTCTCAGGTTTGTTCAGTTTGCCCTGGAATTCGGAAGCTTTCTTGGTCAAAGATGATACTTCTTCATATTCCTGATCCCAAGCTTTCTGATCGGCAAATAGATCTTCCAGTTTCCAGGTTTGTTCAGTAGGTACCTCGGAACGTTTCAATAGTTGACTCATGGGAATCCTCCTTTGATGAAGTGATGAATATATAGACGAAGCTGCCTTCGTCCCACTCGCTTGTGCGGAGAGAGACGAAGGAATCAGACTAAGTACCAGCAGAATGAACAGCGATTTGCGGTATTTCAACGGCCTTCCTCCTCACTATACGAATAATCCCGTATAGTATGACCTGAGGGGCTTTGAAATATTTGAAGAAGCTAGGCTCCCATATTGACCAAAAAGTAAACGATCAGAAAAAATGCGAAACAAATCAGCAGGGTGGCAATCAGAGCCATGCCCCGTCTTAGACGATCCGGGATGGAGTTGCGTCCCAGAATCAGCACGACTCCTAAGGAAAATGCAAGAATAATAAAGATGACAACATTGCTTGAGTCAAGCTGCATGGGCTAGACCCCTTTGAAGGCAGCCATCAATTGACGCCATTCGTCCTCGCGGTTCTCGAAATCTTCTTTCGGGAAGCGGCGTTCAGCCCAGTGCATCAATGCAGGACGGCTGAGGAATGTATGGCATTCTTCGCCCCATTCTTCCGAAATTTCACGAAGCACCAGATATTTGCCTTGAACTTCTACGGTCATCATATTCCACTTGTCTGTTTTGTATATTTCATGTTTTTTTATCATAGGTAGTCTCCAAACTAACGGTTTTGGTAAAATGATACCGTACCCTTGGATTCAAAGCAAATTTTTTCGACTTTTATGGAAAAGATAAATTGCAATGTAGAAGGTCATACAGTATAATGAGGGTATTCGCCATAGATGGCGATATTTTTAGGAGGTTGTTCATTTGAAAGGTACAGTTAAATGGTTTAACGCAGAAAAAGGCTATGGCTTTATTTCAGTTGAAGGCGGCGAGGACGTATTCGTACATTTCTCCGCAATCCAAGGCGACGGCTTTAAAACATTGGAAGAAGGTCAAGCGGTAGAATTCGAAATCACTGATGGAAACCGTGGTCCTCAAGCAGCTAACGTAAACAAATTGTAAGAATATTTCCGGTCATACGGATTTCTTATAAATGATTGGCTTCTAGCTGAATATATGAACCCAAGCACAGTCCCCCCATGGGAGGCTGTGCTTTTTTTGATACGTTGAGTTCCATAAGGGAAATCCCTTTTTGATGCTTATGCGCGACTAGTCATGCTTGACCAAAGCTTCATGGAAAATCCAACAAGTGCGGCCAGGGAAAACGCCATCGCAGTGAGATAGAAGGTGTTTCTGTTGGTATACTCCAGCAGCAAACCTCCCAGTGTTCCGCTGAGTAGACCGGAAGCGCTGGACCACACAATGGTGAACAGGGCCATACCAGTAGCGCGATAGCCATCCGGAACAAGGCGGGTGATATAACGGACCGCAGTAACGTAGAAGATGCCAAAGGTCACGCTGTGCATTGTCTGAATGGCAACGACCGCCGCGGGTGTATCCGAGATGGACATCAGAAATAAGCGAATCGTATACATCAGCGCAGCGATCGTGAGCAAAGGAAGTTCTTTGTAGCGATTGCCGTATCTGCTTAGCAGCAAAAACACTGGAATCTCACTGACCGAAGAGATCAACAGGGACCAGCCGATCAGCCCTTCACTGGCACCTAGATCTTTCAGCGTAATGGTAAGAAAGGCTTCATTCATCCGGTGACCCAGAGCGAGCAAGAAAACGCAGCCGAAAAAGGTGAGGACATCCCTTCGTTTCAAGATGGACCAGAGTCCCGAAAGATCCATTTTAGTGCTGCTGCCCGAAGGCTGATCTTTTAATCGAAAACCGATCAGGAGTGTAGTCGCGGCCAGCGCGATACATACCCACATCGTCCATCCCGGTCCGAAAGATCCGAGAAAGTATCCGATGCTTAACGCAAAGAACGCATATCCGATCGAGCCAAATACACGAATGGAAGTGAAATTTCTCCCATACTTGCTCGCGGTTGTAATCGCCATCGTATCGGAAAGTGGATAAACCGGGTAGTAGAAAAAGTAAAACAGGGTCACCAGTACAAATACCTGACCAAAGGTTGTGGCATTTGCAAGCATGACACCTGTGATTAGTTGTCCGGCAAGCAAGATAATCATCACTTTGCGTACGGTTTTGTAACGGTCGCTGGCCATACTCCAGAACATGTTGGAGAATACGGATACGAGAGGGCCAATTCCGTACAGGTAACCGATTTCGGCCCGACTGAACCCCAGATGACTGAAATAAAGCTGGAAATACGATACCACCAGAACGGTGGAACCGAAGATGGTGAACATAAGTGCCCGCAGCCAGGTTTGATCTGGCCGGGCGGTAAGACTTGATTTCATGATGAAAGGCTCCATTCTTGATTACAGTTCAATTTATTATCCTTTGAGGGAAGATGATTTCCCGGATGAGGGTACAGACATGGTAGGTTCCTTCTGCGTACGCCGGATGACAAGCCAGACGATGACAAGCTCGGCAAGCAGGCCGAGGGATTGAGCCACTGCGCCGATCATGCCGTTCCACGCAGGGAATATGCTGACCAGAATGAGCAGGACGATAACCGTACATATGGCATTTGCCGTCTGGGAGCGAAACATCGTTTTGGTCTGTCCGCGCAGCAGAATCAAACCATTGCTGAAGTCGAGAAAAGGTGAAATCAGCGGAAACAGTACAAACGCACGCAGTGTCCACAAACTTTGCTGTAGCAGATTGCCCTGAACGCTCATTACATTTTCCAATACCCACGGTCCAAGTGGGGTGTAAGCTATCGATACGGTCATGGCAAAAGGAACAAATCCGGTGACCAGTGCGAACTTCTTCACAAGTTTGGCATCAACAAGATAGAAATTCAGCACGATTTGGTGGATATATGTAAAAAAGCTTAGCATCAGCTGCATCAGGCTACTCGCAACGGCAAAGGAAGAGATGGCCAGAGCAATCCCGGTCGTTTTACCAAGTACGATGTTAATGACGGGTCCGATAAACAGGGCCACGAAACTGGATAATAACAGCGGCTTGTAGAAGCGAAAGACGTCTGCCTTGTTTTCAACAGGATGATCCTCCAGCTTGGCTGGCATCTTGCGCTTGATGCTGTTTCCTTCGAGAAAACTGACCAAAGCCTCAATCATCATACCGACGGCAAAAATGATAGCGCCTACACGTCCACTGTCAATGCTGTCTGTATATATGAAATACAAGGACAGGCCATACATGCCGGCAAGGCGGAATAACATGCCGATCGTCAGCCATTTTGTACGGTTATTCGTAATAATGATGCCCTGATAGATGTTGCGGATGACCGAAAAGATGCTGACATACATGAGAATCTCGTAAACATCGATCACTTTGGATAACAGATCCGGGCTTACGCCAAACAGATATTTGAATACACCTGTACCAATGGGAGAATATACGATGAGAAATCCGATCAGAAGCACACAAGCGAGAAATATTTTGGTCACAAACGTGAGGGCCTGAAAGGAAAGGCGGTCCCGAACCAGCGCCGAACAGGTTTGACGCAGCAGGGTTGAAGGGCGCTCTGTGAGGGTCAGCAGGCTACCGGCGATGGCATAGCTGGCAATGACCGTCTCGGGATGAGCGGAACGTGCGAGTGTACTGTTAATGATCACGTGTGAGATGGTAACGAGAGAGGCGGATATGCCCAGCGGCACAAAAAATGCAAATAACCGTCTCCACGAAAGTGGTTCATTTGACGTCATGTCAACGACTCCTTTGATGGATGAAATATGCCTAGTATATCACAAAGCCCTGAAAGCGGATGCGATTTTTTGTGCGGAATATGCGGGAGATCATTTGTACAATTAAGGGGATCATATTATAATAGGATTGGTTAAAAATCGCTCTAATACGTATTCAACCAAGTGGAGGCACATTTATTTTGAGCCAATCAAATCGAAATCGTCATCAATATCCGCGTGGACCGTTGGCATTGATGAGAGGGGTGTACAAATACACCATTCCGGAAACGCGGAAGGAATTGGATGGATGGCGTGCCCAGGCCGAGAAAATTCCGAATGAGGAATTGCGCAATCAGGCACTGGCCAGTCTCAGGGACAAGCAGTTCCACTGTGAAGGCGGGACCGTTTATGCTTTACCTGATTTGCCGAACAGGCACATTCTGATTCCGCTGATCGTTTCATATCAGACTATTAGTGATTATTTGGACAATCTGTGTGATCGCAGTACATCGATGGACCCGAATGACTTTCGGCTTCTCCATCAATCTATGCTTGATGCGGTAGATCCCGAAGCAAGCCCTGTCAATTATTATGCGCTCCGCGAGGAGCAGGATGATGGTGGATACCTAAGGAATCTGGTGACCTCATGTCAGGAGCTGACCCGTCAGCTGCCAGGCTATGCATCCGCCAAGCCTCAAATTCAGGATCTGGCAGGCCTATACACGGACCTGCAGGTATATAAGCACATCAAGCCGGAACTGAGAGAAACGGCATTGCTGGAATGGTGGTCGGAACATCGCCACCGCACACCTCAGTTCCGTTGGAACGAATTTGCCGCTGCTACCGGCTCTACGCTGGGCGTATTCATGCTGTTTCTGGCTGCAAGTGATGATCAGCTGACAGAAGAGCAGGCGGCTTCGATCCACACTGCCTATTTTCCTCATGTATGCGCATTGCACATTATGCTCGATTATTTAATCGATCAGGATGAAGATCGTATCGGGGGAGATCTCAACTTCTGCAATTATTATGAGAATGTGGAGACAATGCTGGACCGAATTGCTTTTATTGTGGAGATGGCCCGCAGTGATGTGCAGAAAATTCCGGGGAGTGCGTTTCACCGGATGATTATCGAAGGACTGCTTGCCATTTACCTGTCTGATCCCAAAGTCAGCGAACAACAGGAAGTTCGCGTCGTTTCCAAGCGTCTGATGAAGAATAGCCCGATGACAAGAGTATTTTTCTTTATCTTTAGCCGCTGGATTCGTAAGCATATGTAAGTCAGGCGTATTGTGGTGGGAGCCTGAAGTGAAACTAGAGGAGGAAGAAACATCATGACAGCAGTAAAGAAAATCGCAGTTTTAACGAGCGGTGGTGATTCACAAGGGATGAACGCGGCTGTTCGTGCGGTTGTTCGCAGCGGACTGTTTCACGGTCTCGAAGTGTACGGGGTTCAACGTGGATACCAGGGTCTTTTGAATAACGATATTTTCCCAATGGACTTGCGGAGTGTAGGGGATATCATCCAGCGTGGGGGAACGGTTCTGCAATCGGCACGCTGCAAGGAATTCTATACCGCTGAAGGTCAGCAAAAAGGCGCAGACATTCTGCGTGCACGCGGCATTGACGGCCTGGTTGTTATTGGTGGAGATGGTTCATACAACGGCGCCAACAAACTGAGCAAGCTGGGCATCAACACGATGGGTCTTCCGGGAACGATTGATAATGACGTTTCTTTCACCGATTATACGATCGGATTCGATACAGCAGTAAGCGTAGTGGTAGATGCAGTTAACAAATTGCGCGATACCATGTCTTCACACGAACGTTCTTCTATCGTTGAAGTTATGGGTCGTCACTGTGGCGATATCGCTTTACATGCAGGACTCGCATCGGGTGCAGAAACGATTCTTGTGCCGGAAGTTCCGTTTGACATGGACGAAGTGGCAGACCGCATGAAAGCCAATTTTGCACATGGTAAACGTCACAGTATCATCATTGTTGCTGAAGGTGTGGGCAAAGGTGAGGATGTAGCGAAAGAACTGATGGAACGCTGTCCAACATATGAGCCACGTGTAACTGTCTTGGGTCACATTCAGCGTGGAGGTACGCCAACTCCGTTTGACCGTAACCTCGCCAGTCGTCTGGGAGATTTCGCCGTACGCAGTCTGATTGCAGGTGAGACAGACAAAGGTTGCGGTATTATCAAGGGAGAACTGACCCTGACCGATATTGATAAAGTTGTTAATACGAAAAAAGACTTCGATATGGTGACTTACGAGCTTGCACAGCGTTTGTCCCAATAATCCAATCAAAACCAAAAGAGCACAGTCCCTTCTTGCGAGGGCTGTGTTCTTTGTTATATCCTTTATTTTTTTTCTGACATACGTACCGAGGCTTGCTTCTGTACAAGGAACAATCTCCAGAGAAGCGCCGTTGCTCCAACAGCGAGGCCGGCAATGAGTCCAACCCAGTATCCAAAGGCTCCGAGTGAAGTATACGTAGCCGTGATGTAGCCGACAGGTAGACCGATGATCCAATAGGCGACAAACGTAATGATCAATGCAGGATTCACGTCCTTGTAGCCCCGAAGTGCTCCCTGCGTTGGGGTGGCAATGGCATCAGAGATTTGAAAGAAAATGGCGTAGATCAGGAAATGCTGTGTCAAAGCAATAACCTCGTGATCATTCGAGTACACGCTCGCAATTTGTTCCCCAAATAGCAGTAATACCACAGCTGTTAATAGAGAAAGCCCAATGGCACCTCCGATACCCAGGAGACTGTATTGCTTTGCGTCTCTCACACGCCCTGCACCCGTCTCATAGCCCACAAGAATCGTAAGGGCCATACATATACTCACAGGTAGCATATACAGCGTAGAAGCGAAATTCAGGGCCGCCTGATGGGCAGCAATCGTGATCGTGTCGAACCGGCTCATCATTAATGTGACCGCTGCAAAGATGGAGGTTTCAAAAAAAGTAGCAAATCCGATGGGAACACCAATCTTAAGCAGTTCTTTCCATTTGGTCAGTGAGACCTTGGGCATCTGCCGAAAGATGCCATACTGGGCAAAAGGCTCTATCCGATGTACAAAAAAGAGGCTGATGAGAAAAATGAGCCAATATGTACTTGCTGTAGCCACACCTGCTCCGACACCTCCAAGTTGGGGAAAGCCCCAGCGTCCAAAGATAAGCAAATAGTTCAGGAAGATGTTTACAGGCAGCGAAACCAGCGTAATCATCATGGTGATCCGTGTCTGGCCCAGTGCATCCATAAAACTCCGTAGCACAGTGTAGCCGAAAAGGGGGATAACCCCAAAAGCCAAGGCACACAGGAAATAGAAGGCGACTTGGCCAACCCGTGGCTCTAAAGGCATTCCGTTTAGAATCGGACTGAGCAGCAATGTGCCTGCTGCAAGAACGACGATTCCGACCGCTACACCGAGATACAAGGCTTGAATGACACTATGACCAATCTTGTCATTACGCTTCGAACCGAGCAGGTGGGAGACGACAGGTGTAATGCCGATCAGAATACCACTTAGTCCTGTCTGCACCGGCAACCACAGACTTGTGCCAATGGCGACGCCCGCGAGATCAGCAGGGGAGAACTTGCCTGACATATTGGTATCGAAAAACGACATGGCAGAGAGGGCGATTTGTGTGGTGAAGATGGGTAAAAATATAATCAGGAATTGCTTTACTTTCTGAGAGAAGCTGGTGGTGGTCATGTTCACTGGCAGTGCCTCACTATTCTTAAGAGTTATCACTAAACTGTCATGTACGGACAGCTATTTATTGTAGTGGATTTTGCCCGATTTGAATAGGGAGGGGAACGTGGTTGTTCGGAAGGTAAGTTGAAAGCATAGTGAAAAAACCTCGCTCCAGAAATACGGAACGAGGTTATTGGAGTAAAGTGAACAGAGTGTATTATTTATAGTTTACATCTGGTGTATATCGATTGGAGGCATTCCAGAGCAGATACTCATCCACATCCATGTCTTTCATCGCACGAATTTGGTCCTCTACCTGTTTTTTGCCGTATTTGATGTAATGTCCACTGCCTAACCAACTTGCTGTAAAGTCCTGAATCCATGGGCGAATAACGGGTTTCAGTTCCTTGGTTGGATCAAGTTTCTTATGTGTATCTTTCATGGAGCCTTTAATGGTCGTATATGGATCTTTGTCAGGGTCCTTCACACCGTACCAGCCGGTGGAGTAGTGACTCGGATAAACCATCGGCGAGATGACATCCACGTTTTGAGATATCTTCACAAAATCCTGTCCAATACCCTCGGCTGCTGGTACTGAGGCCGCGTAACCGAATATATCAACCGAGACTCGGACACCCAGCGGTGCAAGTTCCTTGCGTGCATACTGCACGAATTCGGCTACAATGTCGACCCGGGACTTGTCGGACTTGGTGTATTTCAATGCGTCTGCACGCGTTTCAAAACCTTCCGGAAAACGAACATAGTCGAACTGAATTTCCTTAAATCCCAATTTAGCAGCTTCCTTGGCAATCTCTATATTGTAATCCCATACTTCCTTGCTGTAGGGATTAACGAAGCTGTCGCCTTTGCCGTTAGCCCATACAGAACCGTCCTTGTTACGGAAAGAGAGCTCCGGATTTTTCTTGGCCAGAATTGTATCCTTGAAAACTACCACTCGTGCGATCGGGTAAACGTCATGTTTTTGCAGGCGTTTCATCAAGGCATCAATATCACGGATAAAAGGCTGAGATTTGCCCATTTCCTGTAACGTCTTGTTCTCCGTAGGGTAAGTTATGTATCCGAGATCGTCCTTGATATCAATGACCATGGAATTGAGCTCTGTGTTATCCATCAGATCGAGTAATAATGTCATCCGTGCACCACCGGCGCTATAAGCCGTCACATAGATGCCTTTGACAACGGGTGCATCGGGTTGTGGGTCGATTTTTGCAGGCGGGTTATCCGCATCAATAATGACGTGATCTTTTTGAGATTGAATGATGGCGGTGTTGAAACTGTTTGTTAATGATTGAAAGGGTTGATTCCCTTGATCAGCTGTAGCTGGTGTACCACTGAAGGTTCCCCAGGCCATAGCCAGTAAAGCCCAAAACATGTTCATTCATTTCCACTCCCCTATGTGCATTCCATGTTTGAATTATACAATAAAGCCTCTGGGCTTTTAACCATATTATTCAAGTGATGAAACACATGGGAAAATGAAAACCGCTTCCTGTTGAGGGGTAATCCCCACAAGAAGCGGCGTGATCAATCTAAAAAAAATTATTGAATGTAGATCTCATTTTGATGCTCACAAATACTGTACTGAATGATTTCCATTGCGTCTCCCTGTTCCAGAATGCCCAGCCCATCCCGGAGAACAATCAGTGAGTCGAGCTCATTCGGTTTTAAGAAAGGGAGCATTTCCGGGCACCATTTGTTGACGATTTCAAACAGTTTTACCGTTTCCATATCCACAATAATCACCCTTCCCTACTCGAATTCCAAAATGGTAAGTCATTCGGCGCGATTCGGAAAAGCACATGGTTCTGTGAAATTGAAGGGCACATCCTGCTATACAACATATTTAGGAGCCGTACACCGTTATTATACCACAATGTTTAGAATTGTTAACCGTACATCTGTCTCAACTTCGGCGGAAAGAGCCCATAACTCCAACTGTTTCCACAATATTAACAAAGGCGTTCGGATCCGTTTCCTTGATAATTCGTTTGATTTCAACGAGTTCGTAGCGAGTAGTCACTGTCATTAACATGTCCTTTTCAATGTCTGTATATGCTCCCTGGGTCTTGATTTTGGTGACCCCACGAGGGCGAACAAGCAATTTTTTCAACATCGCTTCGGTTTCATTGGTAATAATGTACAATGTGACTTTGACATGGCTGATGTGAATCAGATCCAACACTTTGCCTGTGATATAGATCGATACCATGGAGGCAAGTGCGATGTTCCAGTTATCATTCAGATAGCCTGCGAGCATAATAATGGCTCCGTTCATGCCAGCCATTACCGTACCAATCGGGAAATCACGATTACGGGTGAAAATGGAACCAACAATGTCCAGCCCGCCCGTCGAGCCGCCGACTCGGAAAGAAACTCCGGTACCCAGTCCCACTAACACGCCGCCAAATACACAGCTCAGAAGGGGATCTGTTGCCACAGCAAAAACAGGCAGAAGCCCGATGAACCATGAAGTGGCTGCTACCGAAACAATACTTAATGTAATGAAGCGACGTCCAAGAATAAACCAACCTGCAATGAGCAGAGGGATGTTCAGAACAAAATACATTATACTAAGATTCAAATTCGTAAAATAGCCGAGAAGCATGGAAATACCGGATACCCCGCCGCTAAGAAGCTGATGGGGAACCAAAAACCAGTTGAAGCCACAGGCAATAGCTGCAGCACCCAATACGATCACTAAAAAGTGCCAAATCATTTTGGGCAATTTAATCACCTCATTTATATTTAAAACCAGATTGCTGGTAATCTTGAATTGTTTTGTGATATAATAATTTGTGGATATTCTTGAGTAGGAAACTTTTCCTAAATGGAGCAATAAAATTTTGAAATGTTTCAAACACATGTATGTAGTTTTAGTCTTATGTTTGGGACCCATTCATGGAATTATATTCGTTCGTGAAAATAATTTGGCTTGATGGGATACCCTATAAATATTAACGCTACTTAAGAATACAGACAACAAAGTGGATTGTCCACCATGTCCACCATATAAAAGGAGCATGAATAATTTTGACAAATTTAAATTTCACAGATTTCAATCTTGAACCACTGGTGCTGCAAGCCATCACTGAGCTCGGGTTTGAAGAAGCAACACCGATCCAATCCCAAGCGATTCCTTTGGCACTCGAAGGCAGAGATTTGATTGGTCAAGCACAAACAGGTACGGGTAAAACAGCTGCATTCGGTATTCCGTTGATCAGCAAAATCACTAAAAGTGACGAGAAAATCCGCGCCCTCATTATGGCACCTACACGTGAACTTGCAATCCAAGTTGCTGAAGAAATCGAAAAACTCACTCGCTTCAAAGGTCTGCGCTCCCTGCCAATCTACGGCGGACAAGATATCGTTCGTCAGATTCGTGCATTGAAAAGAAAACCACAGATTATCATTGGTACACCTGGACGTCTCCTTGACCACATCAACCGCAAAACAATCAAACTTGATGATGTACAAACTGTTGTATTGGATGAAGCAGATGAAATGCTCGACATGGGTTTCATGGAGGATATTCAATCCATCCTGAAACAAGTTCCAGACGAGCGCCAAACAATGCTGTTCTCAGCAACAATGCCTCCTAACATTCAAAAATTGGCACAACAATTCTTGAACAATCCTGAGCACATTTCTGTGATCCCGAAACATGTTAGTGCACCATTGATTGACCAATCCTATATCGAAGTACCTGAGCGTCAAAAATTCGAAGCACTTAGCCGTTTGTTGGATATGGAATCTCCTGAGCTGGCGATCGTATTCGGACGTACAAAACGTCGTGTTGACGAATTGGCTGAAGCTTTGCAAAAACGTGGATATTCTGCAGACGGTCTTCATGGTGACTTGTCCCAGAATCAACGTGATGCGGTAATGCGTAAGTTCCGTGACGGCAGCATTGACGTTCTCGTTGCAACAGACGTGGCTGCACGTGGTCTCGATGTATCCGGCGTAACTCACGTTGTGAACTTTGACCTTCCGCAAGATCCAGAAAGCTATGTTCACCGGATCGGCCGTACAGGTCGTGCGGGTAAAGAGGGTGCTGCTTGGTCTTTCGTTACTCCGCGTGAGATCGACCACCTGCACTTTATCGAGCGTGTAACACGTCACCGTATTCCGCGCAAACCACTGCCAACAATGGCTGAGGCTGTAGAAGGAAAACAACGTTTGACAGCTGAGCGTTTGCTCGAAATCGTACAATCTGGCGAACTGAACGAATACAAAGGTATCGCGATTCAAATGCTTGAGCAATATGATTCTGTTCAACTGTTGTCAGCTGCTCTGAAGCTCCTGACAGGTGACAAAAAAGATGCTCAAGTTGATCTGACTCCTGAAGATCCGATCCGTGCAAAACGTCGTAAACCGGATGTTCGCTCTGGCGGACGCAAACCATCTGGTTACAGCGGCAACCGCAGCAGCAGTGGTGGTGGCGGTAGTTACAACCGTGATCGCAACAGCAGTGGCGGCGGACGTGGTGGATACAACCGCGATCGTAACAGCAGTGGAAGTGGAAGTGGAAGCAGAGAAGGTGGTTACAACCGTGACCGCAAACCGCGTCCAAGCAACAACGAAGGACGTCGTCCTGCCAAAGATTCTTCTTTCGAATAATATACAAGTGTGAACTGGAAAATGGGGCAGGGCGACTGCTCCATTTTTTTATGTGCAGATTATGCCAAACCAATGAGCCGTCGATCTCTTTTCGGGAAGGGCTGGCTTTTCCTATCTATAATAAGGTATATTAATATTATTAGAATTAAGGCTAGACGCAAGGCTGCGGAGGAGGAGAATTGTTTGGAATTTAAAGGAGCTATGGGTGGGATCTACCGACTTACAGAGTGGATTACGAGACTGGCCGCAACCAATCTGTTGTGGGCCATTTGTTCGTCTCCGTTCTTGTTTTTCTTGTTTATGAAACTGCTCGTGATGCAGCAGAACCTGGCCAACGAATCACTGCAAATGAACTGGGCTATAGCCATTGTGGCACCGCTTACACTATTCCCGGCGACATCGGCGCTGTTTACGGTTGTTCGTAAATGGAATATGGGTGATACGGACGTGCCGATCTTCCGTACTTTCTTTGTAGGTTACAAAGAGAACTACAAACAGAGTTTAATCGGAGGCATCTTCTATACCTTGCTGTTTGTCATCATGTATCTGGATTACACAGTATATATGACACAATTCAAGAATATGCAGCTGGTCGGAATTATTATGCTCGTACTGTTGCTGCTGCTGTTTGTTTCTCTCTTTAACTTCTTCTCGATGGTTGTGCATTACCACATGTCCATCGGATTGATTATCAAAAATGCGGTTCTATTGACGCTGATTAGACCATTCCGTGTATTTTCCACGTTGCTGGGAAGTGGATTGTTGTTCTATATCGGTTTTCGTTATCCGGTCTTGTTCATCTTCTTCATTATTAGTATTGTTGCCTGGTTTGCTTTCTTCAACTTCTATGCAACGTTTAATAAGATGCAGGAGCAGATGGAGAAGATGCAGCTGAAGAAAGAAGAAGAGGAAGCTGCACAAGCCGCTGAACAGGCAGGGGAGTCAGTTGATACGATCGAGACGGCTGAACCATCTAAGCTTAAGCCATCTGACGAAAAACACGATAATCTCCAAAAATAAAACATGAGCTGTCACCATTTACTTTTTACACAGTTAGGGATATAATAATTGTACATCCTGCGATGTACGTTTCGGTTATTCGTTGTTTTGAACCAATGATGATGTCTTCGGGAGATCAATACAGAATGTTGCTGAAACGCCCTGTCTATATGACATGGGGACTTCAAAAAACATTTTTGCGGCCACCCACCTGCTAAGCAGGTTCATAAGACAATGTAGCCGGACGGCATAGGCGGGTTCCTATTTTATCATGTACAGCACCCTGACTCTTTCCTCTAATCCAGGAATTTCAGGGTGCTTTTTATTTGAGCTTATTTTGTTGAATTGGCTGTATTTTGTTAAAAGTGTCGCTTGCCCTTTTGTTACTACATGAACAATGTTACACTAGTATACATAAATGGAACGGTTACATTCAAAGGAGGAAGGGTCTTGACCTTAAAGAGAACGCTCGTCGGTATCATCCGCAGCATGGAGGGAACCAGCGATCGAGCCAAGGATCCCAAATTAAAAACACGGTATTATAACTTATCCAAAGACAGAGCCTGGGAAGAGGTTTCTTCGACACTCAAAAAAATTCCGGGTTATAAAGTGCTGCATGAAGTGCCTTCTGTGGGAGAGGTCATACTGGAGAAGCGGACTACCTTTGGACGGACGATGGATATTACGGTTTCCATTATATCGGTAAGTCCTGTACGTAGTGCGGTCGATATGTATTCGGCTTCACGTGGTTCACTTGGAGATCTGGGTTCTAATTATCGCACGATCATGAACTTGTTCTCCGTATTGGATAAAAAGCTGAGTAAGTATAAGTCAAATGATTGAAATAGATGGGTGAATAACAAAAAGCGAGAGAAGGTTAACCTTCCTCGCTTTTGTTCTGAACGTGAACTACCTTTTACAGCAAGGCTTTTACAGCGGAAATCGCTTGCTCGAAGTTAGGGGAGTCTGTCATTTCAGGCAGATATTCCACATATGTAATTCGGTCTTCAGCATCCACCACGAAGATGGAGCGCATGTCCAATTGGAATTCTTTGATCAGAACACCGTAGTCTTCACCGAATGAACGTGTTTTGTAATCAGACAGTGTTACGACGCGGTCAACTCCGGCTGCGCCACACCAGCGTGCTTGTGCAAATGGAAGGTCAACGCTTACTGTCAATACGACAACATTGTCTCCGAGATCTCCTGCTTCAACATTGAAGCGACGAGTTTGGGCATCGCATACGCCAGTATCCAGTGAAGGAACAACGCTGATTAATTTGACTTTACCTGCGAAGTCTTTCAAGGATGCATCTTCAACCAGGTTTTTACTCAGTGTAAAATCGGGTGCTTGATCGCCTACTTTCAATTCGGGTCCGATCAATGTAATAGGGTTGCCTTTAAAGGTGGCTGCGCCTGTACGTTCTTGTGCCATAATAATGTTCCTCCTTATAAGTTGGTGATCCGTGCCAAAATCCATTATAATCTTTTATGAAAGGCATTGTCCAATTCGGACGAAGGATCATTAAAATGGGTCATACTTGAAGGCCGATCTGAACAGGGTGGAGTGAAAGCAGAAACTTATGATATTTATAAGGTATGAGAACTGGAAAAGTTATTTGAAATTTTTCCCTTTGACGTCAATTCTTTTAGTTGCCAATGTTGTTATGTTTATTGTGTTGAGTTTGAACGGCGGTTCCACAAACAGTATGACGCTGCTTAAGTTTGGAGCACTTGTTAACCATGAGTTATTTGCAGCAGATTGGTGGCGTTACATTACGTCCATGTTCTTGCATGCTGGTTTCAGCCATTTGTTGTTTAACAGCTTTGCTCTCATCGTATTTGCACCACCAATGGAACGGCTGCTTGGGTCGGTAAGATATGGTGTGTTGTACTTGGGTGGAGGCATTCTAGGCAACATTCTGGCTGTTGCATGGTATAACTCGGTTGGAGCGACGACAATCTCAGTAGGAGCTTCAGGAGCAATCTATGCAATCTATGGTGCGTTTCTGTATGTAGCCTTGTTCCAGCGGACAATGATGGACGAAACCTCACGTAAAACGTTGTATACACTGCTTGTATTCGGAATTATTTTTTCCTTTGCCATGACAGGCATTAACTGGATGGCGCATTTGGGTGGTTTGTTAGGTGGATTCTTCATTTATGGACTTCTCATCCGCTTGTGGAAACCCCGCAGCTTTAAGCAGTAGTCGGATTGATCTGAAGACGGAATGCAATCAAGGATAAGTAGGGTATAGTAGATTGGAGAGATCAGGGGCAGTGGAATTAAGACAGTTGCATTACTTTTTGAAAGTGGCACAGAAGGAGCATGTTACGCAGGCGGCGGAGGAATTGCATGTAGCGCAGTCTGCGGTGAGTCGTCAGATTCATCAACTGGAGGAAGAACTGGGAGTAGACCTCTTTATGCAAAAAGGGCGAAATCTGCAGTTGACCGCAGTCGGACAGCTCTTTTGCAAACGGGTTGAAGGCATATTGAAAGATCTGGACAAAGCGGTCGGGGAGGTTCATGAGTTTCTCGACCCAGAGCATGGTGAAATTCGTATCGGTTTTCCTCATAGTCTCGGTATTCACTTGATTCCTTCGGTTGTAGCAGCGTTCCGTCAGCGTTATCCTAACGTCAAATTCAGATTCAAGCAAGGTATGTTCCCGACGCTCATTCGTGATGTGTTATCGGCTGAAGTAGACTTGGCCTTCATATCTCCATTTCCGGAAAAGCACGACCAGGTAGATGGTGATATTGTGCTTACGGAAGAACTGCATGCAATCCTTCCGCCCAATCATCCATTGGCTGGTGAAGATAGCATTGCGTTAGAGCAACTTAAAGATGATAAGTTTGTGTTATTCAGTAAAGGCTATTCTCTGCGTCCGATTGTTTGGCACGCGTGTCTCGAAGCCGGGTTTACCCCCAAGATTGCTTTTGAGGGTGAAGAGACGGATACCATTCGTGGGCTGGTTGCCGCTGGCATGGGTGTAAGTTTGCTGCCGGAAATGGCCCTTTTCCAGACGAACCCGCTGCAACCGGCGCATGTAGCCATTTCTCATCCAAAAGTGACACGTACGATTGGGTTGATCCATCGCGCGGATGACAAGCTTCCACTTGTTGCGCAGTCATTTCGTTCATTCTTGCTTAATTATTTCGGTTTACAACAAAACAATACCCCATCCGATTAACGGTGGGGTATTGTTTTTTGTTTGTGTATTCAATTAGTCACGGCTATTGAAAATTCCGATGTAACGAACCAGTTCCAGCAATGAGATTAACGCTGCAGCGACGTAAGTCAATGCTGCGGCATTCAGTACTTTGGCGACGCCTCTTTCTTCTTCGTTCCGGATATAACCTTCCGATACCATAATCTCTCTTGCACGATTACTAGCATTGAACTCGACCGGCAACGTAATGAGTTGGAACGCAACAGTTACGGAGAAGAAAATAATACCAATACCGACTAGGTTCATTGCATTAAAGATGAATCCGGCAATGAGCAAGAAGGGCGCGAGTCCGGATGCAAAGTTGACGATCGGGAAAATCCGGTGACGTAGTGCTAACATCGGATAACTTTCCTTATGCTGGATCGCATGGCCAACTTCATGACACGCAACGGAGACAGCCGAGATTGAATTTTCATAATATACAGGCTCAGACAACCTCACGACACGATTGATTGGATCGTAGTGATCGGAGAGTGCTCCACGCACCGGTTCAATAGGGACGTCGTGTAGGCCATTAGAGTCCAGCATATGACGAGCAGCATCGTAACCGGTCATTCCATTCAGGTTTTTAACATCAGACCAACGATTGAATGTACTCTTAACGCGAAATTGCGCCCATAAGGAGAGCAAAAAGGCGATAATGATCAAAACGAACATACCGTTATTAAAACTCATATTCATTCCTCCGCTTTCTAAATAATAAGCTACATCATGGTGTTCTCAAGCAAGATTTTCAAAGCTTCCATCGTACCAGCACTTTTGGCGAGCAGTCCGGCCATCATCTTACGTGCTTGTACAGGTTTCATCTCGCCTAGCAGCGGTTTAAGCTCATTTACCTCTCGCTCAAGCTGTTGCACATGGAGCTCCAATGTTGTCAGTTTGCTGGCAACCTGTTCTTCCGTGCTCACCAGACTCCACTTCTCAAGAGATTGCTTAATCTCGTCGAGACTATACTTCTCTTGTTTCATGTGTACAATACGTTCGAGCCTGGTTAAAGTTTCATTACTATAAAGACGATAATTTTTTTCTGTGCGCTCTTCAGGAGCGATGAGACCGAGCTTTGTGTAATAATCAATCGTCCGTTCGCTCACACCTGCAGTTTTGGCAAGTTCGCCAATCCGAAACAATTTCATATCCCCAATGATATTCACCTCGCTTGCAAGTTCAAATGTAGGGAATTGTAGATTCCAGTTGCGGCTTTGCATAACCCGCCCAATTTTTTTCTTACTAATAGTTATGATACATGATCTTTAACCATACAGTCAAACGTTACGCTTTGACGGCTGTCAGGCTGCGTTTCTATATCTATGTGCTCATAGGACATGAATATGTACTTAAGTGCAAGAAAAAGACGTAAGACTTTATTCCCAGAAATATTTTTCATTTTTGCTGAAAATACTCTTGTCAACTTTCCTGTCTTCTGCTTATAATGGCATTAAGAGTTTCACGATATGTGAAGAAACTTAACATAAGAGGGAGTGGGGTATATGAGAAAGAAATGGTTGGTTTCGGTGCTAATAATGCTTACTTTATTGGCTTTCCCGGTCAGCGCATTTGCAGCTGCGGAGGGGCCGACTAACATCGAGCTTCAAAGCGGTCTGAACTCAGCCTTTACGTTTCTGGCTGTTGTGCTGGTTTTCCTGATGCAAGGGGGATTTGCTTTACTTGAAGCGGGTTCGACTCGAATGAAAAACGCAGGGCACATTGCGGGTAAAACAATCCTGACATTGGGAATATCGGTTATTGCCTTCTGGGCTCTTGGCTTCGGTCTTGGTTTCGGTAATGGTAACAGTTTCTTCGGAACAACTGGATTTTTCCTGAGTGGGGACGGAATGGCGGCATCGTTCGAATCATTGGCCTTCTCTGATGTTCCGCTAACAATTAAGTTTGTATTCCACCTTGCCTTTGCAGCAGTATCCCTGGCCATTGCCTGCGGTGGTATGGCTGAACGTGCAAAGATGAGTGTATATATCGTTTTCGGTACGCTGTATACCATTATCATGTATCCGGTTGTTGCTCACTGGGTATGGGGCGGCGGCTGGTTGGCTGAGCTTGGTATGCAAGACTTTGCAGGTTCGACGGTTGTCCACTTGACGGGTGCAACTGCTGCATTGGTGGCTACTATATTGTTGAAGCCGCGTATCGGCAAATATAACAAAGATGGTAAACCTAACATCATTCCAGGTCATAACCAAGTTTACTCCGTACTCGGTGTAATTATCCTATGGATCGGTTGGTTCGGTTTCAACCCAGGTAGTACATTATCTGCCATGGGTGATGGATTCTTCGGTTATGTAGCATTGACTACAAACGTAGCTGCGGCTGCTGGTGGTGTTGCGGCACTGTTGATCTCATGGGCTGTATTGGGTAAATCCGATATTCCTAGCATGTTGAACGGCGTGCTTGCCGCACTCGTTGCCATCACAGGTGCTTGTGCTTTCGTAGAACCATGGGCAGCGCTGGTTATTGGTGCTCTGGCAGGTATTATCACATTCTTCACTGCTCAATTCTTTGAGCGTAAAGGAATTGACGATCCAATCTATGCTTTCTCTGTACATGGTATTGCCGGTATGTGGGGAGCGATCTCCACAGGTTTGTTCGCAACACCGGAACTTGCTGAGAATGCAGGCGTAGGTCAAGCGGGACTGTTCTACGGTGGTGGTTTCCACCAATTGGGCGTTCAGCTTCTGGGTCTGGCAGGCGCATTTGCCTTCGTACTGATCATGTCCTTCATTATTCTTGGTGGTATGAAAGCTGTCATGGGAATCCGTGTAACGGAAGAAGAAGAAACGATGGGTCTGGATTTAAGTGAGCATGGTACTTACGGGTACCCTGAACAAATGAAAAATGTAGAAACTAAATCCAATGGCGGTACGTTCAGCTCCTAAGAGGAATGATTGCTGAATCATGCTTCAAGGAGGCTGGACATGATGGAACCCATCCCGTATATAAATCAATCCTGGTCCTATCAGGGAATAGATGGTGCGGCATCTTCTCAAGAACTGCGCCAGGCACGTGTGATATTGCAGAATGAGCTCCAGGAACTGTTGTCCGCTTCCTTGTCGCCGATTGAATGGTACCAGACGGTAAATGACCTGCATGACCGGGTTGCTCGGCGGGCAGTAGAGTTATGCATCCAGGGGATGGTAGAGGAAGGCTTAGGCCGACCTCCCGTCCCCTATGCCTTTATCGTTTTTGGCAGTTCCGGCAGGCAAGAAGCGACGTTATGGAGTGATCAGGATAATGGCATGATTATCAGTGATATCCCTCATAAGGGGAAAGAGACATATTTTGCCGAACTCGGACTTCGAATGACCGATATGTTGGAGGTACTTGGTTACGCCAAATGTGAAGGCAAAGTGATGTGTTCAGAGCCTCTATGGAGGAAAACGCTGGAATCTTGGAAGGAACAACTGATAGCGTGGGGATCGGACCTGTCATGGGAGCCGGTTCGCAATCTAATTATCGCTTCAGACATGCGTTTTGTTGCAGGTGATCCAGAGCTTGCGGAGGAATGGATTTCTGCATTTTATGAAGGGTTCAGATCGGTTCCTGAGCTTTCCGATGCTGTGCTGCGCAATACCGTTAAACACAAGGCGACGCTGAACATTCTTGGAAGGGTCGTAACGGAACGATTCGGTGAACATGCAGGTGGATTTGATGTGAAATATGGCCTGTATATTCCTCTGGTGAACAGTGCGCGTTTTCTGGCTTTACAGCATGGTATCAAAGAAACGTCCACACTCAAGCGGATTCAGAGGTTGGTCTCGCTCGAAGCAGTTCCGCTTACATTGCTGGATGCAGCTCAGCGTTCATTTATGACGGCTTTGAAGCTGCGACGCAGTACACCCATTGTGGTCAAACAAGGGTTGCAGCATAGTGGTGGTTTCCTGAATGAGAAGCAATTGAAGGAAAAACAAATACATTATGAACTCCGGGATACGTTAGGGTTGGTGCGGCGAGTACATCGTGCGCTGCAAAGACAACTTCGTTTTGCAGAAAGGAGACGTCCATGAGAGAGCCGGCAAGGGGCAATACTGGATTCTGGAATTCGCTGCGCCAGGGAGGGGTTCCTTCCGCCATCGCTTCCATAATGGGAGCCCCTACGGCGCAACATATGGCGTTTATCCGTTCGATGATGAGAGAACAGCGCAGACCCGAGGTGCTACACACACCCTTGAACGAATTGAATGCTGTCGTATTTGATCTGGAAACGACGGGCTTCTCTCCCCAGCATGGGGATGAGATCCTTTCCTTTGGGGCGGTTCGTATTAATGGCGGTGTGATGCTGGAGAATGAGCAATTCTATACGTTGGTTCAGTCCAAAGTCTCCGTTCCGGAACACATTACCGAACTGACGGGAATTACACAGGAAATGACGATGGATGCTCCGTCGCTCCTGGAAGGTTTGCATGACTTCATGTCTTTTGTTGGCGGAAGTGTACTGGTTGCCCATGCAAGTGCGCATGATCGGGCTTTTCTGAATGCGGCCTTGTGGCGGACATCCAAAGTAAGGCTAACGCACCGGCTCATCGATACGATGATGCTGGCACGTTGGCTTGAACCGAACAGACCGGGCTATGGTCTGGATGAATTGCTGGAATCCAAAAGCATTCCGATCTATGGACGCCACCACGCCTTGGAGGACGCCAAAATGACTGCACAGTTATGGTCCTGTTATCTGGAGGATATGTCTCGCAAAAATGTAGAAACATTAGGTGATCTGTACACTCAGTTAAGTCACGCATAACTGGGCGGGCTGTAAGCTGTATGATTGGACATGGCTCATTCCAATGCTTGAATCAATACTTGCATGAATTTGATAACCCTTTAGAAGCATCTTTGATTGTGTACCAGTTGTCTGATCAGGCGAGCCTATAAAATATACCTGGAGTAGTCCGGCGAAAATCGGTAGGTTACGCAGATCCTCATTGGAAGGTACGGGAGTGGTTCGGGGGTGGGAGTGAAAGAGTCCGATAAGTTGTGGCTCATTGAACACACACCGGATCCATTCGGCATCATCCAATGCAAAATGGTGCAGCGGGTCAGGTGCTACGTTACGAATGGGCTGAAACCGACTGATTCGTATGCCGCCCGCTGCGGCTTCACCCAGCACAACCCCGCAGGTTTCCTGTGGCAGTGAAGCGAACATGTACTTAGACATCTCCTGTTCTACGGAGGAAGGGATGTAGAAGGTGTTTTGCTGCCCATGAGGTGCTGTCATTTGTATTCACCCCTCTCTCTTTGGCTCCTGCTTCGGCAGGAGTCCTTTTTTATTTTATTTTGTGTGACCCGGATTGTAAAATTTTAAAGGAAAAGGGTACAATATGAGAGAGAGCCTGAAATATCTCACATGTTAGAAGAGCGTGAATCTCGATATGTTTGATTATACAAAAGGGTGGCTGGTCATGAAACGAAATATATACATACTGCTGGGTGTTGTATTGCTTGTGGGCATTGCTTTGGCTCAAAATGCAGACAACGGAATCGCAGCCGTGTTTAAGCAAGAGGAGCCAATGCCGACGGAGACGGGGCCGAAAGCGGGTTTACTGGCACCAGCGTTCTCTTTGCAAGCCATGGATGGGAAAACCTACGCTGTAGGTGGGGCCAAGGATAAGGCCATCTTCGTCAGTTTCTGGGCATCCTGGTGTGAACCGTGCAAGCAGGAAGCTCCTGCGCTCAATACATTAGCAGCAAAATACAAGGATAAACTGGATCTCTACGGTGTGAATGTAACTACGTACGATAAAATCAGGGATGCCAAAGCTTTTGTAGATGAATACAAACTGACGTTCCCTATTCTGCTTGATGAAGACGGAACAGCATATGCCAAATATAACGGTTTAGCTTTTCCGACGAATGTACTGATTGATTCCCGAGGAGTCGTTCAGGAAATTATCTTGGGGATTTTACCTGAGAAAGAGCTGGAGCGTAAAATCAAGGAGTTAATTGAGGATTAGCCAAGCAAGAAGCTAGCCAAGCGAGAAGCAAAAGCGCCTGTCTTCCAATGTTTTTTGGAGACAGGCGCTTCTTTTATTTTCCGGGAAATATGCATTAATGGTTGCTTAGTCCGTGAGCAGGGATGTTGACTACGCCAGGCTCGTCCTGCAATTTTTCCTGAAGAAGGGCATAACGGAAACTGTGTACGAGGGCTTCCCAGCTCGCTTCAATCACGTTCTCGGATACACCGACCGTATTCCATGTGTTTTCTGTGTTTTTGGATTCAATTAATACACGAACCTTCGCGGCAGTAGCATCTTTCTCATCCAGAACACGTACTTTATAGTCGGACAGATGCATGTTGGCAAGGGAAGGGAAATACTGCACAAGCGCTTTCCGAAGTGCGTTATCCAGTGCATTAACCGGACCGTTGCCTTCAGCTGCGGTATACGCACTTGTTCCGCCTACGTTAAGTTTAACAAAGGCTTCCGAAACAACAGACTTGCCAGCCACTTTTTCAACAAGCATCTTGAACGATTCAAAGGTAAACAATTCTTTCATGTCACCGTTGGCTTCGCGGATCAACAATTCAAGAGAGGCATCGGCGCCTTCGAACTGATAGCCCTGATGTTCCAGATCTTTGATTTTCTCAATGATCTGACGTGAGTTGGCACTGCTTGGATCGAATTCAAGACCCAGTTCCTGTGCTTTGGACACAATGTTACTTTGTCCTGCCAGTTCGGAGACGAGCACACGCTGTTTATTACCAACCAACTCAGGAACGATGTGTTCGTAAGTTCGGGAATCACGCAATATGGCAGAGACGTGAATACCGCCCTTGTGAGCGAAAGCAGCATTTCCGACGTAAGGCTGGTTGATTGGCATATTTACGTTGGCAATCTCACTGACATAACGGGCAACATTCGTGAGCTGTCTCATTGAATCCTCAGAAACGCACTCATATCCAAGCTTCAGTTGCAGGTTAGGGATAATGGAAGCTAGATTAGCATTACCACATCTTTCTCCATAACCGTTCATCGTACCTTGCACCTGTCTGGCACCAGCTTGTACAGCGCTTAAGGTGTTGGCTACAGCAAGTTCACAGTCATTATGTGTATGAATGCCCAGATGAGCTTGTGGAAGGCGTCCAGCGAGAGTGGATACGATCTCGTACACCTCATGCGGCATTGTTCCACCGTTGGTGTCACACATTACAAGCCAGTCCGCTCCAGCTTCATGGGCTTTGGTCAATACGGCCTGTGCGTATTCCGGATTGTGTTTGAATCCGTCAAAGAAATGCTCTGAATCAAAGATGACTTCCATACCGTTTTGTTTCAGATAGGCAATGGAGTCGTAGATCATGGACAGGTTTTCTTCCAAAGTGGTTTGCAAAGCTGTGTGCACGTGGAAATCCCATGATTTCCCAACCAGAGTTGCTGCCTGAGCACCGGATTCAATCATGCGCTTCAAGTTGGCGTCTTCACTGGCGATGCTGCCTTTACGACGTGTACTGCCAAAAGCGACAACCTTCGCGTTCAGGTTCAGTTCCTTGACTCTTTTGAAAAACTCAATGTCCTTGGTATTGCTGCCTGGAATTCCGCCTTCAATATAATGAGCACCCAGGTCATCGAGCTTCTTGGCAATTTTGAGCTTGTCATCTGCCGATAAGCTGACTCCCTCCCCTTGTGTGCCGTCACGTAAAGTCGTATCGAAGATGGAGATGGCCTTTGACATGAAGATCCTCCTTTAAGATGAAGCGCTTTTTTTTAGAAAGTTTAATGGTGTGTTTAAAAAACATATGAGCATGTTGGTGACGAATCCTTCGATTCTGTACCGCTACACTGTATTAAATTCAAAGTGTAGATTTGTCCTAAAATCGTGAATTTGTATAATTAATTATTATAGCACCATTATCGCCAAATGCTACATCGAATTCACCATTTGGTGTAACAAATGATGGATTGTATAGTTAAGTGAGCTGTGAACGTAGTCTTGTCATATGTTATGCTTCATCTTAATACAAGTATTCCAGGATAAAATATGGATTCAAATCTTGTCTTTATAAATGGAGGGAAGAGGATGCATTTTGTGTGGGAGAATACAATTATTTCATTCATTATAATTGCTATTATCGTCGTTGCCGTGTGGGGTATCATTCGATCGATCGTTAAATCTCTCCGAAAATAAGGGGACATAAATGATTTTTACATAAGGGATTTTGATATAATAGAGTAGAGATTGCATTTAACGGAATTGTGTATACGAAAGGGCGGTGGTAGATCATGTCTTCGGACGAGACGCATAACAACATAAATGTAGATCGATATTATCCTACCGCCGGACGAGTGATTTTGCATGTCGATATGAATGCTTTTTATTGCTCTGTACATGAAGCCGAGGAACCGGAATTATATAGAGGAAAAGCGACGGCCGTTGCTGGCAGTAGTGAAGTGCGCAAAGGTGTCATAGTAACTTGTTCATACACAGCTCGAAACAGGGGTATTTCTACAGGCATGGTTGTTCATCAAGCATTGAAGAAATGTCCTGACTTAATTGTGATTCGTCCGGATTTTCATTTATATCGTAGGTATTCGAAAGAATTCATGAAAATAGCTTACAGTTATACACCGCTGCTTGAAGCGACCTCAATCGATGAGTGTTACCTCGATATTACAGGGTCCAGACAGTTCGGTACACCGCTGGAAATTGCGGAAAGTATTCAGACCAGAATCCGGGATGAGTTGGGGATGCCCTGTTCGATCGGAATTGCACCCAACAAGCTGCTTGCCAAGATGGCCTCTGATTTGAAAAAGCCTAATGGCATTTCAATTTTGCGGATGAGAGATGTACCTCAGATTTTATGGCATAGACCTTGTAACGAGATGTTTGGGATCGGGAAAAAGACAGCGGAAAAGCTGAAGAAACTGGGCATTGAAACAATAGGACAACTTGCCAAATCAGACGAACGGATGTTAACCGATGTGTTTGGAATTAATGGCTCTTGGTTAAAAAATTCAGCAAACGGCATTAATCATTCGGCAGTTCAGGCTGAACGTGAAGCGAACAAATCGATCGGACACACAACAACGTTACCTGCGGATATATCTGAAATGGATGATGTGCATCGGGTACTGCTGAATATAAGTGATCAGGTTGCCAGACGGTTGCGCAAGCACGAAATGCTCAGTCAGGGCATTCAGATTACGATTCGTACACCAGATATGAAGACGATTACGAGATCACGGATGATGGAAGTGCCTACTGAAGATGCATCAATCATATACCGGGAGGCTTGTGCTTTATTTGCGAAACATTGGGGCGGCGGGAAGCCTGTTCGTATGTTGGGTGTGACCCTTCAAACGTTGATTCCGCGTGAGGAGTCGGTGATACAGCTTGATCTGTTTGAATATGAGCAGAAGCCGAAGAAGGAAAACCTAATTCGCATTATGGATCAGTTACGTGACAAATTTGGTGAGAATGCTGTCGTTACAGCTGGAATGCTGGGGGATGATCCTTCCGTATTACTGCGTAATCATAAGGTCCGGGGAACATCGCTGCAAAAAGATAATTTGCAAAGTCCCGATTAAATAGGGCATAATGGAGTCTTGAGGCTGTTAAAATTATTTGTAATAACTCTTACTTTGTATTAATATGTTTCTAGATAAAAATACTGTACGTTTTTGAATAATAGGAGGAGAGATTGGTAATGAGTAAATTTACTTGGGTTGAAAAAGATACATGTATTGCGTGCGGAGCATGCGGAGCAACGGCGCCAGACATTTATGATTATGATGATGAAGGTTTGGCAGAAGTAATCTTCGATGGGGATGCCAACAAAGGGATCAAAGCAATTCCGGATGACTTGTTCGACGACATGCAGGATGCTTGCGACGGCTGCCCTACGGACTCCATTAAAGTAGCGGATGAACCTTTCAACAAAGAAGGTTAATTCCTTTCATATGAACATATAAAAGCACATTCTTCTGCCTTTGAGGCAGTGGGACGTGCTTTTTTTGTCGAATGTTGGGGTTAAGATCCGGGTACTCAAGTCCTATGGATTTCTTGTCATCATTTGCCGATATATATAGAAACGGAAAAAGGCGAAATGATGGAGGATCGGATGCAAAATACTCACCTACGAACATATGTAAAGAAACATCCTGATAATAAAATGGCCTGGTATTTACTCGGTAAGGAATATTTGGGTGAAGGGCAGGAGGCCAAGGCGAATTATTGTTTTCAACAGGCGGGTGAAGTCTACGAGGCTTTCGAGCGAAGTAAGGCACCGGCAGATATATGGGTGGATTATCAGGAGAAGCTGGTTGAGATGGCTGAGCAAAAGGAGAAAAAACATCGTGTTCGCAAGATGTGGCTCACCCTACTGATGTTGCTTGTACTGGCAGGATTACCACCTGCGGATGCTCCCGGTTTCAATCGGGATGCAGCCGAGGCTTTGGCTTCAGCGTTGGAACCGATGGACGATTCTGCGGATAACGAATCAGGGAATAGCCCGAAGGAAGACCAGGCTCTTATTACGAATTCCAATGTGTTTACAGCTGGAGCATTCGGTGGAGGTGACCAGGGTGAGGCTGCACTTGCAGCTGCATGGTCGGGCTCTGGTGTCAAAGTGCAGACGTCGGCTGTGCTTGGAATGCAGGTCGCAGGTAACTGGACATTATGGAAGCGAAATATGTCGGTGAAATACATCGTTCAGACGAACAGCAGTGGCAAATTAACGGCACAGAGTTATGATGCCAAACAGTGTAACTGTAAACCACCGGAAGTATCACCGGAGATCAAGCGGCTGGCACAGGCCTGGACAGCCAAACAGGAATCCGCGGCAGCTCTGTCGAGTGCAATGATTACATATAAGAAACAAAACGGAAGCTGGCCGAAAAGTGTTGCGCAACTTGCCCAGCCATTTCCAAATAATATTTTGGGAGAGACTGCACCTGGCATGACCCGGATGTTTCCGACACTACTAGCTATGCATCAACAAGGGATAATGGGAAAAGGGAAAAACACAGATGAGGGAACCGGTGAAAGTTCAGATTCGCCGCAAGGAAAAAAAGCTGCATTTGTGGATACATTAGGCGGAAAGCCTTTTTTGCAGGATCGGCTTGAGATCATCGTGGACAAGAGCAGACATAAGCTTGCATTGATTAGTGGCAACACCATTATTCGGAATTACGAGGTGGGGCTTGGGGGAGATCGTACTCCAGAGGGTTCGTTTGTGATTTCAGACAAGGTTGTAAATCCAAATGGTCGCTCCAACGGCGAATTTGGGAGTAGGGGAATGCAGCTATCGGACACGAATTATGCCATCCATGGGACCAACGAGCCAAACAGTATCGGGCTGGATGAATCCCTTGGATGTGTGAGAATGAGTACTGAAGATGTGGAAGAGCTATTTGCTCTTGCTCCTCAGGGAACTCCGGTACGCATCGGGAAAGATTTACTGCCAGAGACAGCAATTGTTCCAGAAGCAAAGGATCGCTACCGGTACACACTTGTTCCCAAGCAAAATAATCCGAATAAGACGTATCATTGGTTGAATTAAACGAAAAACCAAGTGATTCAGACCGAAGAAAACGTAAAATCCATGCTGGATTGGTATGTAGATGCAGAAACAGTCGGTTGAAGCATTTACAGGTTGGCGATAATAATAAGCGCACCAATGATAATGATCAGTCCACCGACGCTGGCTGCCGTCCAGATAATGGCTTTCCGGTTGACCTCATCTTTCTTTTGCTGCAAAGTAGGTGGTTTGCGTTTGGGAGCCATGGGCTGTTCCTCCTTCATGGAATAAGGCTATATAGATGTAGCCATGCTCCCATTGTAAAGAATTCAACTCGCCATTTCCAGTAGGCGGGTGGATTTCTTGTGAGCATTTTGCATAATACGATTCCTTCTGTCTATGCTCAAACTACTTTCCTTTTGAAGAAGAAACGGATAGACTTGTGTATAGAGTGTTTTTTTACATATGAAAAAGACGGAAAGCATTTTTTCAGCGTACCGGACCAGAACGGAGTGAGTGATTTGTTATACAGAAGTCTTGCTAAACCCTTGTTGTTCAAAATGGACCCTGAGCAGGCCCATCATCTAATTATCGGGGGCCTCAGTGGAATGGGGAGTATTCGCCCGGTTCCTTCCGGTTTGCGTGTCATGTATGGCGTGCGTGAAACATCGGATCTGGCTGTGGACATGTTCGGATGTCATTTCCCTACACCTGTAGGACTTGCGGCCGGTTTGGACAAAAACGGACAGGCTGTAACGGGCTTTTCTTCCATCGGGTTTGGCTTCATGGAAGTGGGCACAGTCACACCACTTGCACAGCCAGGTAACGACCAGCCAAGGTTATTCCGCCTGCCTCCCGATGAGGCATTGGTGAACCGGATGGGATTCAATAACCTTGGAGCCGAAGCCATGGCAGTCGAATTGGCACGCCTCAAGGAGCGCCGAATTCCAGTGGCCGTTAATATAGGCAAGAACAAGGCGACACCTAATGAAGAAGCGCATCTGGATTATGCAAAATGCATTCGGGCGCTATATGATTATGCGGACCTGTTCGTGGTGAATATCAGTTCACCAAATACACCGGATTTGCGTAATCTGCAACATGGGAATGAATTGAAGGAATTGCTTGCCGCTGTCATGAATGAGATGGAGACGCAGCGCAACAGAGCGGGCGGTTCCGTTAAATCGGTGCTGGTCAAAATTGCACCTGATGTGAATGACCAAGAGCTTGAATATATGGTGAGTACCATTGCAGATAGTGGAGTTGCTGGAATCATCGCAACGAATACAACGATTAGCCGAGAAGGTCTGTCCCATCAGCATGCCAAAGAGACAGGTGGACTAAGTGGCAAGCCGCTGCGTGACCGTTCCACGGAAATCATTCGCCAAATCTATCGCCAGACAGAAGGAAAACTGCCAATCATCGGATCGGGGGGCATTTTCACAAGCGAAGATGCTTACGAAAAGATTAAAGCAGGAGCCAGCCTAGTGGAAATATATACGGCATTGATCTATGAAGGACCTGAAGTGAACCGGCGCATTCATGCCGGACTGCGTGAATTGCTGCGCAAAGACGGTTACAGTCATATTTCGGAAGCTGTCGGTGCAGAGCATCGTTAAGCAATGTTTCGGAGTTTCCCGGATTGAAAATTAGAAGCGTGGAAGAGGGTAATGTCGTACGGGACTCTTCCCCCCGCTTAACATCATGTATAATGGATAAGAACAGGGGAAGCTATAGAGACAGGAGGCATAAGCATGGACGGTAGAGACTGGGGTACATTTTTACTTCCTTATGAACAAGCGGTAGAGGAATTGAAAGTTAAGTTTAAAACGATGCGGGCGGAGCTTAAGAAAAGGGAAGAATACGCCCCGATCGAATTCGTTACCGGTCGTGTCAAAAAAATATCCAGCATTCTGGAGAAATCCAGACGCCTGAATGTGCCGCTTGATCAGGTGGAAACAGGAATTGAGGATATTGCAGGTATTCGCATTATGTGCCAGTTTGTGGATGATATTCGGCGAGTAGCCGAGTATATTCGTGGTCGCAAGGATTTGACGGTATTAATCGAGAAAGATTATATCACTAATTTCAAAGAGAGCGGCTACCGCAGTTTCCATATGATTATTGAGTATCCTGTTCAGACCGCTCTTGGGCAAAAGAATGTGCTGGCCGAGATTCAGATTCGGACACTGGCGATGAACTTCTGGGCCACGATCGAGCACTCCTTGAGTTACAAGTTTCGGGAGAGTCTGCCGGATGATATGCGCGCAAGATTGAAAAAGACGGCGGAAGCCGCTTTTGTACTCGATAATGAGATGTCGGCGATCCGTCTGCAAATTCTGGAGGCGCAAAAGGCCTTTGAGGATGATTCCAATATTGTATCAAGAACGCTTAACATCATACATCAATTGTACTTCTACCACCTCGTGAACGAAGCGATAGAGGCACAAAAGCGCTTCAATGACTGCTGGGAGCGTCATGATATGGAAGGGTTAAAAGACCTTCTGGATGATGTGAAAGCACTTCTGAATGCGGCTAGAAAGGGCGAAAACCCGGATGAGCAGCTATGAGCCGCTGTATGTTGACTATCTGATCTACTTCAATCGCGATCAGGACTACTTTGAATGCCATGAGGTATTGGAAGAACTGTGGCTTGAACGGGATCGGGATTCTCTGTACAAAGGATTGCTGCAAATCGCAGTGGGGCTGTATCATTTCAGGAATGATAACCTTCGCGGAGGACGCATGATGTTACAGAGTTCGGTAGATCTGTTAAAGTCATATCCGGAAACTTCGCGAGGCATTTCCCTAGGACCGTTGGTGCAAGAAGTACAGGAGCTGGTTCATGGACTTTCGGGTCCGGAGCCACAGAAATTTCCTTACAGAGACTTGCACATTCAGATTCAGGATGAGGTGCTGGCCCGGGAGGTTCGAGAACGAGCTCTTGAACTGAAGCCTAATATTCCCCAACGCCGAAGTCCTACACGTGGACGAATCTATGAAGAGAAGATGAAAGCATTGCAGCAAGAACAGAACTTGCAGAGCGAGTAAGCTTGTAATAGAAAGTCATCATTCACTTCATCATTAACTATTGTCAGATATATGATCTATAAAAAACACCCCGACAGTTCCTCTAGAGGAATTTGCCGGGGTGTTCGATATTAAAGGACATCATTAAAGTTTGGAATGATTCCAGAGCTTGTCCATGCAAAGGACAATATGATCCATGCGGATCCATCGCATCCACGAAGTAATATACGATTAGCTTGCTGATGGAGTAGTACTGCCTTTATATTTCTCGAAAAATTGCTTGTAGTCATCCAGCGTATAACCGTTGTCACTGCCATTTTCCTGCAGCCCGCCAACCATGCGTTCTTTCTCAACACCATCCTGATAATATACCAGAGTCGGTGTGAACTCAATGTTATAATCGGTCCAACCAGAATCGAATTCGCGCAGATTGAACTGAGGCAGTTGAATACCTTCCTCATCGACCAGTGGCATCAGCTGAGGTGTTGTCGCACGGCAGTGTGAGCAGTCGGAGGCAAAGAAATATACAAAGAAGCTGTCTTTGTTATCAATTCTGGCTTTCAGATCATCAGGCAAAATAATTTGTTGGTAGTTCGGATCGTCCAGCAATTCGCGGGTTGCGGGATTAAGCTTGGAAGCGGCGATGCCATAAGCATTCCCCACGGCGTCCATTTGTTTCTTGGATTGCTGATTCACCAGGACAAGTGCTGCAATTAATACGACGAAAATACCCAGGAAAATAAGGATCGCAGCACTTTTCTTTTTCTTCTTGGATTTCATTAAGACATCCCCCATCGATCATATCGAAATATAGTTTGGCAAAAAGACAGGATGGGATAATATGCATAAACACCCGAATTTTTGCACATCAATCAATCTACTTGCCATTATACTACATTACACGCTGTAGTGGAATATGTATGAAGCAATAGGAAAGCATTGCCCGGATATGATAACATAGAACTATATGCAATTTTAACAAGACAGGATGAGTGGGATTATGGCTGTACAGCTGCCTTCGATATTTGCCGAGCGAATGAAAAGCTTGTTAGGCGATGAATTTGAACAATTTATGAAATCTTATGAGCAGTCGCCACATGCGGGGCTGAGAGTGAATACGTTAAAAATATCGCTGGAACAATTCAAGGAAATTGCTCCATTTGATATGCGACCCATTCCGTGGTGCGGAACGGGTTTTTATGTGCCTCACGGGGTTAAGCCGGGGTTACATCCTTATTATCATGCGGGTTTGTATTATATCCAGGAACCAAGTGCCATGGCCCCGGTTGAATTATTGAATGTGAAACCCGGGGAACGTGTGCTGGATCTATGTGCGGCTCCTGGCGGGAAAACAACCCAGATTGCAGCCAAGCTGCAAGGCAAGGGTGTACTCGTTACGAATGATATCCATGCGGAACGTACGAAAGCCCTCGCCAAAAACGTGGAACTGTATGGAGTACGCAATGCTGTAGTATTGAATGAATCTCCGGAACGGATTGCCAATGCATTTCCTCATTATTTTGATAAAGTGTTAATCGATGCGCCTTGCTCGGGTGAGGGCATGTTCCGTAAAGATGAGGACATGGTGAAATCCTGGGAAAATCATTCGGTGGAAAAATGTGTGCTGATGCAGCGCGATATTCTGGAGACTGCGGCCAAACTGCTTGCTCCAGGAGGAACCATCGTATATTCCACATGTACGTTTGCGCCAGAGGAAAATGAAGCGATGATTGCGGAATTTCTGAACATCAATCCTGATTTTGTGGTGAATGACATCCCGGAAAGTGCAGGATTTGCTCCAGGACGACCGGAATGGGTGCGTCAGATGTTGCCCGAAAAAGCAGAAGAGACGGGATCTGTGCTGGACCAAACGCGCGGCACTGCGAGGTTGTGGCCTCATCTGTTGGAGGGGGAGGGACATTATGTTGCTGTATTGCAGCATCGTGGGGAATCTCTTGCAGAAGAAGACGGAAATGAAGAAGAGGGCAGTGTTTTACAAATTGGACAGGCAGTGGGAGCAGATTTCACCGAACCAAGTGAATCGGTAGATCCATTTATCCGTATATCTGCACCAATCAGTAAAGAAGAGCGGAAACGGGAACGTCTAATGAGAACCGAATCCAGAGAACGCAATGACAGGCATACCCTTGGTGGCAAGGCTCAGGGAAAACAGGGCAAAGGAAACGAACGTGGTGGTCGCAAAAACGAACGGGCTCAGGGACGAGGAACCGACCAGGCGAATGTCGATCCAGGAACGGTGTATGCTCAATTTTTACAAGAAAATCTGGAAATTGAGCTTGCTGGAGAACCGGTGTATTACGGCGATCGCGTGTATCAATCTTCTGTGGGTGCTGCCCGTCTGGAAGAGCTCAAGGTTATACGACCGGGATGGTTTATGGGTACCGTGAAGAATGGGCGATTTGTGCCCTCTCATCCGCTTGCATGCGCTTTGAATGCAGCTGAAGCCCAGAGATCCGTTAATTTATCTTCGGCAGAGGGTGAAGCAGTAAGGTATCTCAAAGGAGAAACTTTGAACATCGAAGAGGCACGAGTTGATCGTCAAGCAGATACGGTGGCCAAAGGTTTCGTATTGGTGTGTGTGGACGGTTTTGCGGCTGGCTGGGGGAAATGGCTGGATGGTGTACTGAAAAATGAATATCCAGCAGGCTGGAGGTGGACATCGGTATGAGTGGAAAAGGCAAACAAACGCTGCGTCTGGATAAAATATTGAGCCATATGGGCGTGGGGTCACGAAGTGAACTCAAAAAGATGGTGAAGCAGGGCAGAATCCGTGTGGACGGTAAGCCGGTGAAAGACAGTGGCGTGCAGGTTAATCCAGACGTAAACGTAATTGAAGCCGATGGAGAGCGGATCGTGTATCGTGAAATGATCTACCTGATGCTGCACAAACCACCTGGTGTGGTGTCGGCAACCGAAGATAATCGGGATAAAACGGTGATTGATCTGCTGCGTAAAGAGGAGCGTGTCTTCGATCCATTCCCAGTAGGACGACTCGACAAAGATACCGAAGGCTTGCTCATCCTAACCAATGATGGGCCACTTGCCCATGATCTGTTATCCCCGCGTAAACATGTACCCAAGACGTATGAAGCCCGTGTGCTGGGGAACGTTGATGAAGAAGATATCGAAAAATTTAAAGCCGGCATTCAGCTGGATGATGGATATGAGACGTTGCCTGCGGAACTGACTGTGCTTCACCGTGAGGAAACGGAAGAAGGCGTGTTTTCTTCCATTTCATTGATCATTCATGAGGGCAAGTTCCATCAGGTGAAAAGAATGTTCCAGGCTGTAGGCAAACGCGTGGTTTATTTGAGACGTGTTGCTATGGGTGAACTGGAGCTGGATGCCAATTTGGAAATTGGCAGTTATCGCGAACTAACCGCTGATGAGTTAGATCGTCTGCGGAAGTAACAGCTCCCGGCCTTTGCGAAGCAAAGCAGGGAGCCCGGGCAGGATGCGGAAGCCCTGCCCATAATGGTCCCGCTTGAGCTTGGGCGGGACCGCCGCTGTCAAGCGGCAGACCCGGCAACCAAGCGCTCCCACACCGACCGTCACATAGCAAGATCCAAACCGCCGCTGTAAACGAGACGGGAGTCCAGAGGGCAGAGCCCTCTGGGGCCCTCCCTCGGAGGGTTTGGGTGGGTGCGACTCTTTTACAGATAAGGAATGAAGACAATGACAATTAAATTAATCGCACTGGATGTCGATGGAACACTGCTTAATGATCATCATGAACTTACTGAAATGACGCAAGAGACCTTAATTCGTGCTTCCCGTCAGGGAGCTGAGATTGTCCTGTGTTCAGGCAGAGGTCCTGCGAATACGATCCCGTTTATGGAGCAGATGGGACTTGACGGATATGTCATTACACATAATGGGGCGGTGACCGCACAGGTTCAGACTCGCGAAGTAGTGCACCATTTTGCCATGGATGGACAGGGGCTGGAGCCTTTCATATCTTACTGCCGTACGCAAGGTGTACATTTTGACATCAATACGGCGTTTGGACTCTATGTGGATCAGCCCGAAGGTTTGGAGTTGCAGGTACGCGAAATGTATCAAAACTTCATGGCAGAGCCATTAAAGTTGCCGCAATGGGCGGATATGACAGAGCCGCTTGCGAAATTCACTGCGTTTGGACCCATCGAGCAGATGAATGCGGTGCAACAGGAGTGGTCGACCTGGAATCTTCCATATTATATGACGCGTAGCGGTGATTTTTTCATTGATCTGATGCATCCCGAAGCCTCCAAAGGTGCAGCTCTAAAAAGACTGGCCGAAGCAAAAGGAATCCTGCCTTCCGAGATCATGGCGGTAGGTAACTACTACAATGACATCACAATGTTGACCTTTGCAGGCAAAGGGGTTGCGATGGACAATTCCCCGGAGGAAGTTAAGGCTGCTGCGGATGAGGTTACACTTTCGAACAACGATCAGGGTGTGGCCCACGCTATCCAAAAATATGTGTTGTCCGTCTAACAGTTCGCTCTTAAAATCTGAATAGCGTTGTATCTTATAAACTGTCGCTCTCAAGGGTAACCTAATAGAATAACGTTAGGAACCGAGGAGGACAGTGCATGGAACTGAAAGTAGAGCTGATTCCTGATCTTCGAACATCAGGTGGCGAAGTGCAGGATATTATGGTGGACGGTCAATATGTGGGTTCGCTGCTGCTTGTGTTCAGGGAAGGGGATCGGGTATCCGGCAGTCTTCAGATCGAGCAGAATTCGCTACCTGACGAGACAGAAGAATATATTGTGGAGCAAGTGCACGAATATATTCGTTCTCTCGCGGATGCGGTAAGTGCTGCTGAGTATGAAGTGCTTGTAAGCTGCGGTACACTGTATTCTGTGTTACAGAAGCCAGAGTCTCAAACGGATGTGTTCATTCAGTCGTCACGGTCTGAAGATAAGTACAGTCACGATGGGAAAAGTGATCGGGCTGGTGTAAATGAAGTACATGTCATATCCGGCTCACAAGGCGAATCATTTACATATGAAGACCCGGAACATTTGCTCGAGATGGAGCTTGTAAGCGCTGGACGCAGCATATCTACCTATGTATTTAATGACGCCAATGGACAGGAACTGGCCGAAGCCTCTCTGAAACAATATGGTGCTGATGTACAGGGTGAGATCCATTGGTATGATGAACCGGCAGAGAGTTATCAGGATGCGGCTGCCGAGCTGTTGGTACGAGAGCTCGATGAAGAAATCATTGATACGATTACGATCCGCATGTGGCATCAGGGGCAGGAGATGGAATCGGCGGAATGGGTGCACCGGGATTTTGCGGATGAGGATGAGATAGAGTCCGAAGAAGAGCTCGAAGAGATTGAAGCTGCTGAAGAAGCCTGTTATGTAATGTTGGTGCGCAAAGATCGGGAGTTTCGGGTATATGAACTGTTTCTACAAGAACGCGGAGGGTTACCTGTAGGTACAGCAACGATTGATACCTCAGAAGCGGATTTGTCAGGCTATATCGATTATCAGGTTCCCGGCACAAGTGTTCAGCGAAAGAGTCTGGTTGAAGTTCTGATGCGAGAGCTGGACAAAGAGCTTGAATTTGATACATTACATCTCACGATGTTATACCGTAATCAAATTATTGATGAAGCGAAGATTGAAGGGTAAGAGGCACAGCCTCTTGCCTTTTTTGTTTACTTTTTGACGAACAAGCCATTTCCCGGTATAGTACCATTAGTTTAAGAGAGACCTGGAAGTGGAGGAGAATCATGAAGCACTCATTCAGTATCACAACAGACTACATCAATGATGAATTTAAGGCATTGCAGGCTCAGCCGGAAGACACGGAGGATGTGATGTCCCTGCTCATGGAAACAGCCGAGTGGTTGCAGAGCCAGGGCTCTTCTCAATGGAATGCTTTGTTAAAAGGTGAGGATTCTCATAATACGGCGGAGGCCATTCAGCGTGGCGACGTATTTGTATTTAAAAAGGGTTCTGACGTAGCTGGCATGGTTATTTTGATGAGCCAGCCAAGTGCATGGGATGTACATTTGTGGGGAAGCAAAGCGCATGCCGGGGATGGCGCACTTTATCTGCACCGATTAGCCATTCGCAGAAAGTATGCCCAGAGTGGATTGGGAAGGGCGATTTTGCAATGGTCCAGCAGCGGCATACAGTTTGAGGACAAACATATCGTCCGATTGGATTGTGGAGCCGAGAACGCAACATTGAACGCATTCTATGGGCGTAACGACTATACCTTTGTGGGAGAAACAAACGGCTTCAGTACGTACCAGAAGGCGGTCACACACTTGTCTGTATAAACGCTGTATTCAAACATAAGAAGTACATTCAAAAAGCCGGGGGCAACCATTGCTCACTGGCTTTCATTTGTATGTCGGCAAAAGAGGCTTAACTTTCAAAATCATACATCCGCTTCTTAGCCGAGCATCTTCTGAATATGTTGTAAATACGACTCCGGCGTAAGGGTGTACGCTCAAACAAGATGAAAAAGATAACGTATAGTAGAGTAAAGGCACCAGAGAGCGATTATTTCCAGTGGAATTCCCCAGTACCTAACAGTATTCGTAATGTCGTCAGCGTCAGATGCAACATGGTACAATTGATATTGAAATGAATTCTATTATTCGGCTGTAAATGAGCGAGTGATAAGGAATCTCATTTTGTACCTTTACTGAACATATGTTCTGATATATCATGATTGAAGATGTAATGAAAAGATTTATGCTAGAAAGGGGGAAACTAACGGTGAGATTGCTGCAGGCGCTTTTCTTTCCTCCGGAGCAGCCCGGAGGTGTATCCTCTATGATTCCGTATATGCAAGAGAGGTTTACAACCCCGAGGTGGGAGATGGATCTGTTCTCGTTGCCTAAGCGAATTCGCAACAAGGGCAGGGAAGATATCCAGTTTGAGACGTTCGATTGGACTCAGTATCAGGACAGTCCTGTCGTGCAAAAATATATGCAAACCTACCGGGATTATTTGTGGTGGACCAAGCTGCGTATTCAGAAGCCTTACGATCTGATTCATGCCCATCACCCTATTGCGGGGCTTGCAATGAAGAAGGTTTTCCCGGATGTTCCTCTCATTCAAACGATCCACTCCAGTTATGAGCGAGAGCTGATTCTGAATGGACGCATTGAGCCGAACGGACCGGAGCATCAATTCCTGCTGGCCATCTATGGTGAGCTGGAGCACCAGGCAGAGCGGTTGTTAACAGTATCGGATTCTTTCCGTCGTTATCTGGCGCCTTATGTACAGCATCCCGATGTTATCGGTGTGATTCCGAATGGTTTTGATGAGAAAAGGTTTAAGCCAATTCCCCATGAGAATGCGATACCACAGTTGGTCACCGTATGCCGTCTGGTTCCGGCGAAAGGGCTGGATATTCTGTTCAAAGCCTGTGCCGAGTTGAAAGCGCGGGGACAAGATTATGTGCTTCATATTATTGGGGACGGACCGATCCGTCCAGACTTGGAAGAATTGGCCCAGCGGCTGGGCATTTATAATGAGACTATTTTTTATGGTTACACGCTGCACCCTGAGGAATTCATGCCATTTTTTGATATCTTTGTACTTCCTTCGCGGGCGGAGGCGTTCGGGTCTGTTTTCGCGGAAGCAGCACTTAGCTGTCTTGCCCTTGTAGGTACGGATGTTGGCGGCATACCAGAGCAGATCGAGAACGGCAGCAACGGCTTGCTGGTACCTTCAGAAGATCCGTTTGCACTGGCAGAAGCGCTGGAGAAGGTGATGGTTGACCCGGCATACCGTTATGAGCTCGCTCGTTCGGCATGTGAGAAGGCCAAAACCCATTACTCTTTGGGCAGATCGGTCAATGAACTGAAAAAAATGTATTTGCAATTTCCGAGCCAGTTCTAACTTCTGAAAAGGGAAAAGAAGGAAGCCGCTGTGTGAACAGCGGCTTTTTTATGTTTAGGGAAATGATATTTCGCAACAAAAGGATACGTTGTTATAGATGTTTTTTGCGTCCGCGAAAGCTTCCCCATCGATCCATTACTAATTTTGCACCCCAGATTAGTGCCAAACTGCCGAAAATGGGGTAAAGGATAGAGAGCAGTGAACTAAATCCAAACTGGCTGAGCGAATAACATAGCAGCATGATGGCCAGTATGATTAGTTTGGGATGTACGTGGACATGCTGTCTGAGTTGGAGGGTCATTCCATAAATATCGGCTACAAACGTTGTGAAGATTTCCATAAAGATCAGGGATACATAGATAGACTGGACTACCCATCCAAGTTGAAAGGCAATGCTGCCCATTGGAATTTCAAATTGTGTGATGCCAGGCATCTGGGCTGACATGGCGAAGTGAGCTGCCATAAGCATGAATCCTACACCAATTCCGCCCAGAACGCCGCCCCATTTCAGTACCTTTCGGCTACGAATCTGATTTCCCACCGGAACGAGTACAGCTTGGGCAAGTGCCAGGTTGAATGAAGTATACAACAGAGGAGATAACCAGACCTGGATAGGATTGCTGTCAGTGGTTAATGTAATAAATCGGTTTGCGCCGGGATGATGTATGGTGCTGGTGATCATAAGCAGGGAGAGCAGGAGCATCATGGGTACCACGATACTGTTCATTTGCAGAATAGCCTGAATACCCCGTCCAAGCAGCAGATATGTACCTATAAGGGTAACAATCAGACCTGTCTGGTAATGAAGCCCCAGATGCTCTACAAAGACCGACCCGGCTCCGGCCAGCATGACACTGTTTACTCCGATGAGAATTAGAAGGGTAACCCAGGTAATCCAGTTTCCTGCTTTATGACCGAATAAATGCTTGTTGAGATCTTCGTAAGAGCGCGAGCCGGTATCATGGGCAATCAGCATCATTTTTGTACCTAACCAGACAAAGAGTATGGTCGATAAGCCGATGGTAATGGTGGCCCATTTGCCATACTGGGTAAAAAACTGCAATATCTCTTGCCCTGTTGCAAAACCGGCTCCTACCACCGTTCCAATGTATGTAAATGCGATCTGCAGCACCCGAAATGCCTGTTTCATGCGTTTCCCCTCTCAGGCCCCTGAATAGTTTGGACATGCGGGTGCCATGGTACAAGGTATGCTTGACCCACCAAAGTCATGACTATTGAAGTGTGACATAGGGTCATTTCTATGCTCTGGACAAGTGCAAAGGCAATTTCGCTTGAACTGATAGCCGGATCTATGATACTTTTACGTCATAGGATAGGCTTGGGAGGTCAAATTATGGAAGTATTGAAACAACGAATTTTACAAGAAGGTGTAGTCATGTCAGATCAGGTGCTTAAGCTGGATGGTCTGCTGAATCACCAGATTGATCCTGCATTGACGATGGAAATGGGACGTGAATTTGCCGCTCGTTTCCGTGAAAGTGGTGTAACTCGGGTCATTACAGTGGAGTCTTCCGGGATACCGGTCGCCTTTGCTGCCGCACATGAACTAGGTGTTCCGCTGGTATTTGCCCGTCGCAAAAAAACACTTTTGGCTGACCCCGACGCCTACTGTGAAAGAGTACCTTCTTTTACCAAAGGGATCGTAACGGATATTATGGTGTCCCGTGAATATATTCATGAGAATGACCGTATTTTGTTTATTGACGATATTATTGCGAATGGCGATGCCGCTCGTGGTGTCATCAAAATTATCGAACGTTCGGGTGCGGAACTGGTCGGATTCGGTGTCGTGGTCGAAAAATGTTTTCAGGCCGGAGCGCGCACTATTCGTGAGCAGGGCATCCCGGTTGAAGCGTTGGTGCGCATTCGTTCACTGAACGATGGCACCGTGCAATTTGACGATAACGAATTGTGACTTTTTAAAGGAAAAAGTGCCTATTTTTATAACAATGCCTTTGCATGACCGCTGATTTCATTTATAATGGGGTTATGTTAGGGAGAGGAGGCAACACCATGGGTAACCAACCGGCAACAGAACAATTTTTTATTGATAAGCTGGCGGAATCGAAAGTACATTTTGAGCGTGCCCTGGATTGTAAACATACGGAATTCGATGACCTTTATCCCTATATGATTGAACATCCTCAATTTTTCTGGTACAAACGCTACGTTGCCTGGTCAGAATTGCTGACGATTGTAGGCTTGTGCGAAGAGTTGTCCTTCTCTTGGAAAGAACAATTTACACCGCATCAAGTGGAGTACCTTGAAGAACGTGTGATGTCCGCCAAAGTGCTTGATTTTTGGTTTGAGAAGAACGACAGCAAAGAGCACGCGCAGCGGTAACTTTTAGTCGGGACATACTTTCGAATGACATGACAGTCCAATACAGTCACGTGAGACCTAAATGACTTTTCATTTAGGTCTCTTTTTGTAAATAATTTTTTTGGGAAAGTAGGCGTCGGAAATATGATCAGTGATGCACAATTGGATGCACTGCGTTTATCAGGTGAAAAAGTAAGGGTAGTACGGGACGAGATTCAGTCCAATGATGTGACAGGTATTGTAGTGGCCTGGGACGGGGAGCAGGTACTCATTCGCCGTCAGAATCGTCGTGTGGTCAAACTTGACCGGAATTACCAGTATCAGTTGTTCAGCGAACCACGTAAGAGCCCGCTCGAAGAATAGGACATGCGTTTTTAGGTTCATTTACCATGGATGTTTTGGCATAATTGCACCTCTCAGGAGAAAAGATAGGTACAGTCAGAGCTTGTAACATATCAGCCGAGAGGATGTGCGATAACCGTGACATTGATGAATGATAAGGTTCATGCCTATAAAGATCAGATTGGTGAATTAAGCGATGTGCTGCCAGCTGTGGTGAAGTCTTATCATGAGTTCACTGGAGAATGTTTTCAGGCAGGGGCGATTGATGCCAAGACCAAACAGCTGATTGCGCTGGGCATTGGTTTGTTTGCAAACAATGAGGTATGTACGTTTTACCATGTGGAAGAGGCACGTGCCAAAGGAGCGACCGATCAGGAGATTATGGAGACGGTTGCTGTGGCTGGAGCAGTAGGCGGAGGTCATGCGCTGTCTCAGGGTGCAATGAGAGTACAGAAGGCATTACATTAAAAGTTTTGATTGCAGACTGATTACGACTTTACGTCTGTAGAAAATCAATGTAGACAAAGAAAAGGCTCCGGTTATAACCGAAGCCTTTTCGTGTTTAACTTATATTTTGCCCAGCATTTTGTTATACATAAACTGTCCTGTTACCCGGCGTGCTGTTACGTAACGATCGTTGAAGTAAGGATTGGATAATTGTGTGATGCTGACACCCTTGCTGCTTGAAGCATGAGCGAATTGTCCGCCCCCGATATATACACCTGTATGTGAAATGCCATTACCCATCGTATTAAAGAATACCAGGTCCCCAGTACGCAGATTAGCTTTGGATACCGGAGTTCCGGCCTTAGCTTGTTGCTGGGAAGTTCGTGGCAATTCAATGCTATATTTGTTGAAAATATATCTCATAAATCCAGAGCAATCAAATCCGGCCATTGTTGTGCCGCCCCATTTGTAAGGTATGCCAGTCATGTTGTTAACGACGGTGTTAATACTGCTTGCCTCTGTGCTTGCTGCACCGGATGTAAATAGAACTGCTGCTCCAAAAATGGAGATGATAAGCTTTTTCAAAATTTTTGTTCTCCCTTCGATGCCTACGGAGTTAGCTAAGGGTTCGGTAGAAGGTTCCCTATATTTCCTATGTATAAGAATAATTCACCCAAAATGGTTCCCCCGTTTTCAAACATGAAACTCGGCAAATGAATAATTAAGTTTTTGTAACCTTTTGAAACTATATTGCATAAATGCGAAAATGTCAAACCGATCTTGAACACTTCTTATCATCTCAATGTTAACGGAATTATCGCTATTTATGTAGAAATAACTCGAATGTTGAGTTTTAATAGATGACAAAAAAGTAACTACTGTTTCAAATGGAGAAAAATTGGACACTTTATTGGTTTTCTCATATACAATTAGACGATAGCTTTAGGTTAAGTATCTGGAACGACAGCAAGTATCTCAGATATTTTGCCTAATCAACGTCCTGACGGGGGATGGAAGAAGGAGTACAAAGAAACAAGTGGTGAGTGGGCCAAATCTACGATTGATAACAAAGCTACATACTCAGAAATTAGAAGATTAGCCAAGGAATTTAAAAAGACGAATGATCCGCGGTATTCGGCTGCTGCCATCAAAGGAATCAACTTACGATGATGCCATGATAATGTCATGTACATGTTGGATGAAGTAGGTGCACGTAAAGGTGATTTCTCATTCATTGACAGCTCTCTTGCGGATCGCAGTAAAAAATCAGTTGCCAAAGGCGTAGATGCTCTTAATACACAGGTTGTAGCGAATGGTAAACTGACTGCATGGGGACAGCTGCATGATTCCAGCTCCCTTAAACCTGCAGGAACAAGGATTTATGAAGTAGCAAACTCGTAGCTGATTCAGGTGCAGCGCCAATTTGGGCACGTTTTTACGAAATTGGAACGGATAAACCGATCTTCGTAGGACGTGATGGGGTTGTGAAATATAAACTCAGCGATATCGATAAGGAAAGAAGAGGCGGGTATGCCTGGTACGGCAACTGGCCTTCCAAGATATAATTTTTAAAAGGCTTTATCATTGAAGGGGAATTATTTTTTTGTTGACACTAATTACCTGCACATGATATATTATTTCTTGTCGCCGCGATATAATTTCTCGGAGATACGACATACGCGGTCGTGGCGGAATTGGCAGACGCGCACGGTTCAGGTCCGTGTGGGCTAACCCCCGTGGAGGTTCGAGTCCTCTCGACCGCATCATATGTAATACGAAAAAGGTTCCTAGAATGGCATTGTTGCCACTTTAGGAACCTTTTTTATTTGTTTACGGATTTTGATATTTGCTCATCCTAATTCTTTTCAACCCATTCCTTCAACTTGAGCAGAGAAAAAAACTTTGTTTATTTATCCAGTAATGGAAATGTGTTCGTTCTGCGACGGTTTGCCCCTATATTTCAGGTTAATTGTACGTAAAATACCGAATTGTACCTATCCTGGAAATCTTTCATCCACTATTCTCTTCTCGTATGGAAGCGCTATCAACAAGGGTTTGAACGACCAAATTCAGAGGGGGTAGGGATAATTTGAAACGAATCGGAAAAAGGATGGCAATGTGTTTCATGGTAATCATGATTGCGGCAGTGCAGTTCGGGATAATCGGAACGACAGGTAATGTGGCACAAGCAGCAGATAAGAGTCTGGCCCAAAAGCCGTATATGGGTTGGAGCAGTTACAGCATGCAGGTATATGACGGGGCGGGTAACTGGACATCGGCCGAGAGTATTAAGAAGCAATCGGACGCCATGCGCGAGAAGCTGCAAGCCCATGGATATGAATACATTAATATTGATGCTGGCTGGAACGGTGACGAGGATGAATACGGCCGTCCTATTCCGAGTGAAGTTCTTTATCCGAACGGATTTCAGGAGGTCATCGACTATGTTCATAATAACGGACAGAAGATCGGGATTTATCTGATTCCGGGGTTATCGATTACCGCCTATAACAAAAATCTTGAGGTTTATGGGACGGGCGGAGCATGTCGTATGCAGGATATTGCGGTACAGCCTCTCGTTATTATGGATGCTTGGGATTCGTACACTTACAAAATTGATTTTACGAACCCTTGCTCACAGAAGTACATTGACTCAATCGCGGATCTTCTTGGCGAGTGGGGCATCAACTTTGTCAAATTCGACAGTGTGACTCCAGGATCGGGAATCAATAACCTGAGCCGGGATGCACGCGGCGATGTGGAGGCATGGTCCAAAGCCCTGGACAGAAATAACATCTGGTTTGAGCTTTCCTGGGCGCTTGACCACAATTACGTGGACTTCTGGAAAAAGTATGCGAACGGCTGGCGTATTGACTGGGATGTTGAAGCCTATGACAGCAGTAAGGGATTGACCGAATGGTCGAGTATTTCCCGCTTATTCCCCATAGCAGCCATCTGGTGGCGTGATGCAGGGCCAGGGGGCTGGAACGATTTCGATTCCCTGAATGTCGGGAATGGCTCGATGGATGGTCTGACCAAGGTTGAGCGGCAAACCGCCACGACCTTCTGGTCTATCTCTTCAGCGCCACTCTATACAGGCAATGATTTAACAAGGCTAGACAGCTATGGATTGGAATTGCTTACGAATGACGAAGTCATTGCCGTCAATCAGGCCGGACGTCCAGGCCATCCGGTTTCCATGGAGACCCAGCAGCAGGTTTGGTATGCCAATAACGGAGATGGTACTTACAGTGTAGCCTTGTTCAATTTGGGCGACCAGAGTGCGGAGGTTAAAGTCAAATGGAGCGATCTTGGCCTCAACGGTCCTGCTTCGGTCCGCGACCTGTGGAGTCGTTCCGAACTGGGAACCTTTAATAAGGAATTCAGTGGCGGCGTGCTGGAACCCCATGCTTCTCGAATGCTTAAAGTAACAGCGTTGAAAGGCACATCAGCCGTCAATGACGATGATACAGGCATGCTCTATAGCGGGGATTGGCAGCGCAACGGGGGCAAGGAGCAGACAGATGGGAGACAGGATCTGAGCATAGCGATTAAGGATTCCTCGGGCACTGGTCCAACGAATAGCAGTCAAGCGGGTGCCTTGGACGCTGAAGCTGACAATGCTGCAAATTCAATTTCCGTGGAAGATGCCACTGTTACCAATGAGGTCTACATTAATGATGATGACAGCAGTATTAAATACACGGGCTCATGGAACTCCAATACCGGCAGAAGTTACGGCGATTACAATGGCGATGTGCATTTTACTGAAAAAGACGGCGATTATTTTGAGTATAGTTTCACGGGCACAGGCATTGAACTACTGACGGAGAAGGATAAAGACCAAGGAGACATGATTGTCACCCTCGATAATGGAGCACCTGAAACTGTAAGCGCCTATACCAGTGGAGAAAGGGAAGTCCAGCAGGTTTTGTACAGCAAACTTGATTTGGACAACGGCCCACATACCTTGAAGGTGGTCAAGGGCTCGGGCAAGTATATGTTGCTGGATGCGCTTAGAGTAACCATGGAAATTCCTCCTGGAGGGCAGAACAGCACCATTAGTCCGGCCTCTGCAGACTTTGACAAGGAGACGGAACAACAGAAGGATGTCACCGTGAGGCTGTCCTTGAACGGCAATACGCTGACCGGCGTTGAAAATGACGGGGTGCTGCTCAGTGAAGACGACTACACGGTGGTCAATGACAAGCTGACTATCAAGAAGCAGTACCTCACGCAGCTGCCTATAGGGACAACGAGTCTAAACGTAATCTTTAGCGCGGGTGATCCGCAGTCTTTGGCAATAAGGATCAGCGATACTACGGGCATTCGATTTATAATGATCAATAACGACGATCCGGCAATCAAGTACAACGGCTCCTGGTCACGAAGCACTGGCAGAGGTTTGGGTGACTATAAGGACGACGTGCAGTATACCGAAAAAAACGATGATTCTTTTGAATACACCTTCAAGGGAACGGGGATCCAGTTATTTACGGAGGTTGACCAGTCACAGGGAGACATGGATATCTATGTTGACGACCAATTCAAGGAAACAGTCAGCGCCCATCGTAACGGTCGGCTGGCACAGCAGAACCTGTACAGCATCTCGGGGCTGCCGGATGGGCAGCACACGCTCAAGGCAGTGAAGAAATCGGGGGACTACATGCTGCTCGATATGCTCAAAGTTGAGCTTCCGAATCTAATTAATCCGGTAACCGCGGATTTCGACAAGTCAGCTTCCGCTCAGGCTGACATTGATGTAACGCTGCTGATCCAGGCGGAAAGCTTTAAAGGCATTACCAACGGCTCCAATGAACTGGTTCGGGGGACTGATTATACGATTAATGGCGACCACGTTACACTGAGCAAAACGTATCTTGCTGCCCAGCCCGTGGGAACGTTGAATCTCAGTTTTTCCTTCGGCGGTGATTATCTCAATGACGTACATTCTACGACGGTGGATGGAGATTTCTTCGAATACACCTTCAAGGGGACCGGAATAAGCTTGATTACACCTACGGGACCGGAGCAGGGAGAAGTGGATATTTATTTAGACGGACAGCTGGTGCAAACCGTGAACGCCTACAGTCCAAGCCGGCAGATTCAGCAGGAGATTTACAGCATCTCGGGACTGGCAAGTGGCCAGCATACAATCAAAGTTGTGAAGAAATCCGGTGAGCTCATGCTGGCCGATCAACTGAAATTTACTGTCCCCACTGGAAACGGAAACGGTGAACCAACGAATCCGTCGAATCCAGGTGGTCCATCCAATCCAGGCGGACCATCGACTCCAGTCGTTCAGCCCTCAGACACTTCTGTGCCAGCGCCAACTCCTGAATCCGGAACTACTGACGGGACAACAGGTACGGAGGGTGGTCAGGATATAGGGTATAAGGCATATATTCAAGGATATCCGGGCGGTTTGTTCAAGCCGGATAACAAGGTCACCCGTGCTGAGATGGCAACCATACTCGCAATGGTATCTGAGAAAGAAGCCACGGGATCTGCTGTTGCATTCAGTGACGTTAAATCTGAATATTGGGGAGCCGACGCCATTGCTAAGGTAAGCAAGATGGGGCTGATGAATGGGTACAAGGATGGCACGTTTAAGCCCAATCAGTCATTGACTCGTGCGGAGATGGCCAGTCTTGTGGCCCTTCTCGGTCCGGATTCCGGAACTCCAGGCAATGGATTCTCTGATATCGGCAGCCACTGGGCCAAGGAAGCCATTTTGAAAGCGCAAAGCGCAGGCATTCTGAAAGGCTATAGTGATGGAACTTTTCGACCGAATGCCTTACTGACAAGAGCGGAAGCCGTTGTAGCTATCAACAGGGCTTTGGGCAGAGCACCGCTCACGAACGTTTCGCAGCCACAATGGAAGGATGTTCCTTCCACACACTGGGCCTTTGGCGATGTTGAAGCAGCATCGGTCGATCAGGTTGTAAAACCCCGGACAGAGGGGGAAGAACCAAAGAAGAAATGATGTGAACTAGGATTGGGGGCCATCTTGGCCCCTTTTTTCTGAATGATAAGGAGTTATCATCTCAAACCAAAGAACTTCGGAAATGTTAAAAAAAGCAATGATAATCTTCTTTTTATCGTTGCCTTTTATTCATTCCCGAATGAAACACGATTAAAGAATGAGATAAAACAATTGACTAACCCGGAAAATATTATTATCTTTGATAACGCTACCAATACCTCAAGGAGGGGGAGGAGGGTTACCCATTAAATATTCCAATGTTTTTCGTAAATTTTTAATTTCCTACGTGATCATTTTGGTTATACCCAGCATTGGCGGTTATATGTCTTATCTGACTTCCATCTCCGTAACACAGTCCATTTCCATTGAGAATAGTGTTACCCAACTTCAGAAAAGCCAGGAAATATTGGAGGGCCGCATGGCGGAAGTGGAGGGCTTCACCCGACAGCTTGCGGTCAATCAGGAATTGAACGTTCTGATGAATGAAAGGGACAACGAAACCAACGTATATGGGATATGGAGAACGATGGAAAATGTGTTGACCTTTGGACAGACCAATGATTTTCTGCAAAATTATTATATTTATCTTGCGAATTACAATCTAATTTTGACCCCGGGTTCTTCTTACAGACCGAATCACTATTACACTGATTTCCGTTATAACGATCTTTCGTTGGAAGAATGGATGAAGGACGTGTTAGGGAAGACCCACCGGAGTGAGATTAAACCGCTCAGTTCCTATGTCAGTAGGGGAAAGCAGACTTCAGTAATCACATATATGCAGTCATTGCCTCTGGACAGCTTCAATGATTCTTCACCGGCTGTCGCCGTTGTAATCATTGACGAGAAAATGATTCTTAGTCTGTTGTCCAGCCTGAATGACCGATACGGTGGCTGGGTTCATATCAGCGATGCGGAGGGAAATACCATCGCGCTGCAAGGGAGCTCTGAGCCCGAGATGGTGAAAATGGCCTCGGACTCTCATTTTGATCCAAGCAGAGTCAGCCAGTTCTATGGAGATGATCTTGTGATCACTACAAGATCTGATAAGAACGGATGGGTATACCAAGCGGGCATTCCCCGTCATGTTCTGATGGAGAATGCAAACAGGATCAAGGGGATGACAATGCTGATTACAGGCGGCACACTGCTCATCGGACTGATTGTTGGACTTGTGCTGGCCTATCGCAACAGCGTTCCAATCAATCGACTGTTAAGTGTAATGAAAGAGCAGTTTGGGAAGGATGAATCGGCTCCCAAAAATGAATTTGACTTTTTGAGTGGAAATATCGCTGATATGCTTACCAAGAACAAGCTGCTCGAATCCGAATTGAATCGCCAGCTCCCACTGGTCAGGGATGCCTTCCTGAAGCGGTTGATCTCCGGCGAATTCAAATCGCGGGATGAGATTCTTTCCGCCGCCGAACAAGCAGATATTAATTTGTATCAAGGTACGGGATATGCAGGAATTGTCCAGATTAAGGGTTATGCCAGTATGGACAGCGTTGAGATTTTGAATGAACTGAATGCCTCACGACTACTGTTGAAGCAGGCTTTGGCTGAACTGGATGTGGATGTCCTGATGACCGATATGGGCTCGGATAAAGTGGTCATCCTGTTCTTTTCCAAGGAAACCGACTCCGAAATGGATCGTGAAAAGGAAGATATCACGCATATCATGGAGAATCTGGCACAGTATGTGTTCAATGAATACAGGATGACCATCCAGTCAGGATTCGGAAATCTCTTCACATCGTTGACAGAGGTCAGTCTATCCTTTGATCAGGCCAATCAGGCGCTGGAGTATGCAGTCTACATGAACAAAAAAGGCATGATGTGGAACAACGAAGCCCAAACCGAAAATACAACGTATTATTACCCGCTGGATTCGGAGCAACGACTGATTGGCACGATCCGTGCAGGGGAACTTGAAGAGGCCAAACGAATTGTCGATGCAATCATTGTGCAGAACATGGAGCAGCGGGAGTTGTCCATGGAAATGAAGCATCAACTTGTTGGAGAAATGAAGGGGACTTTTCTCAAGTTGCTGGATCAAAAGGCGTTTACGGAATATGCCTCCATCGAGAATGTGAAACGGCGGGTCATTGATATTGGTTCCTCGGAGCCGCTCGAAACGATCAAAGCTGAGTTTTATGAGATCATGGAAGAGCTGTGCTCCGTTATTGCAAACAAGAAGAAGGATGCTCATATTCAAATCATCAAACAGATTAAGGAATATACTGCGAAAATGTATTCAGATACAGAGCTGACTCTGTATCGGGTGGCAGAGCATGTGGAGCGGCCTGAGAAATACATTTCTCAATTATTCAAAGAGTTTACGGGGGTTAATTTTTCCGATCACCTGATCAAAGTCCGAATGGATCAGGCTGTGATTTTGTTGAAAGAGAGCAATTATACGGTGGACGAGATTGCGTCACGGGTAGGTTATAATAGTTCTCACTCCTTCAGGAGGGCCTTCAAACGATTGAATGGCGTTTCGCCCAGTGTGTATAGACAATCGGTTGACGATTAAATGAAAGGAAGACCCATAGACTGTGTTGTCCGTGTTCCGGACAATGCGGTCTTTTTTTGCGAATACGCCTCCGTAATGGAAAAATGGCTGTCGTACTGCGGATGTGTGCCCCCAAAAACAGGATAACTGTACGTGTAACGGCGCAGGTGTACCTGTTTATGGGACATCAAAATCGACTATGATCAGAATCAAGAAAGCGCTATCATAATTTACGCATCGCAGACAGCTAGTAAGGGGGGATTGTTCTGGAGAAGGAAATCGTATTAAATCACAAGACATCAACACAGCCGAAGGCACCTGGTTTTCTGACCAATGCCCGCAAAAGAATGATGAAGCACTGGCAGTTACATCTACTGGTGATTCCGCCCTTGCTATTTTTTCTCATCTTCAAGTATTATCCGATGATCAATGCGGTTCTTGCTTTTAAGGACTATAACGTCATCAAGGGAATATGGGGAAGTGATTGGGTTGGTTTTCAAAACTTTCGTCTATTCTTTGAGAACCCATTATTCTGGACCCTGGTGAAGAACACTATTTTGCTAAGCGGCTATTTAGTGTTGGCCGGATTTCCAATTCCGATTGTGCTCGCACTCATGATTAACGAGGTACGAGGAGCCAAGTTCAAGAAATTCGTCCAACTCGTATCCTTTGCACCCTATTTCATCTCAACGGTCGTGATGGTGTCCATGATTATGCTGTTCCTGGCACCGCGGCTCGGATTTGTAAACATCGCACTGAACTTCTTTGGGCTGGATTCCGTGAATTTTCTGGGTGAGCCGGGCATGTTCCGCTCGATCTACGTCTGGTCCGACATTTGGCAGACTGCGGGCTACAGTGCGGTTATTTATTTGGCAGCACTTGCCGGAATCGATCCCACATTGTACGAAGCGGCCAAAGTCGATGGAGCCTCGCGTTTTCAAAAAATCCGTCACGTGGATCTGCCAGGGCTGGTGCCAACCATTGTTATCATTTTGATCCTGAATGTCGGAAATGTCATGGCGATTGGCTTTGAGAAAGTCTACCTGCTACAAAATCCGCTCAATCTGGCTAATTCTGAAATCATTGCAACCTATGTCTACCGAGTCGGCCTGTTGAATGCCAACTATAGCTTTGCAACTGCCGTAGGGCTGTTCAACTCACTGATCAATCTGGTCTTACTGGTTACGGTGAATGGTTTGGCGAAGAGAGTTACTAAGAATAGCATTTGGTAGGAAAGGAGTTCACCTATGGCTGCAAACGTTCAAACCAAGATTAAAGAGTCCGCCGTGGACAAAACGTTTCTGATTACAATCTACATTTTGCTCAGTATCGTGGCGCTGGTGGTCATTTACCCACTGATATTTATCGTCAGCAGCTCAATCAGCAGCCCGGCAGCAGTAACTTCCGGTCGGGTATGGCTCTGGCCCGTAGATATTTCCTTCAACGGCTACAAGGCATTATTTAATACACCTGAGATTCTAATCGGCTACGGTAACTCCATTTTCTATACGGTCGCCGGTACCCTGATCAGTGTAGTGCTGACCATCATGATTGCCTATCCGTTGTCACGCAAAACCTTTTTCGGCAGGAACACCCTGATGATGATCATTACCTTCACCATGATTTTCAGTGGTGGGCTGATTCCGACCTATATGGTGGTGAAGCAGCTTCATCTGATTGATACTCGCTGGGCGTTACTGATCCCGAATGCAATCTGGGTATGGCAAGTTATTATTGCTCGCTCGTTCTTTCAATCTTCTATTCCGGGGGAGCTTCTGGAAGCCAGTGAAATTGACGGCTGTAGTGATATGCGATTTATCTGGAGTGTTGTACTCCCGTTATCGAAGCCAATCATCGCCGTGCTGGTTCTCATGTATGCTGTGGGGCAGTGGAATGCGTACTTTGATGCCCTGATCTACCTCAAATCGGCAGACCTGTTCCCGCTGCAACTCATCTTGCGGAGTATCATCATTCAAAATAACGGTTCGGGTGCCATGGACGTCGCGAAAATGGTGGAAAGACAGCAGCTTACCGAACTGTTAAAATATTCGTTAATTGTGGTCGCCACTTTGCCTGTACTTGTCATCTATCCATTTGTACAGCGTCATTTTGTACAGGGGATGCTGGTCGGTTCTGTTAAAGGTTGATCCTTAGATTCGGTGTATGGAGAAAGAAGATATAGACAGTTCATACGCAAGGTACCATCGTCTCAACTGGTAAACTACAAAAAGGGAGTGATCAGATTTGAAGAAAAGTATGGTAACGTTATTGATGCTTGTAGTGGCATTCACAGTTGTCATGAGCGGGTGTTCCAATGGCAGCTCGTCTACTGCACAACAGGGGAGCTCGGAAGAGGGCGGCAAGGTGAATATCAGCGTGTTCGCGGTTCAGGACTCTAGCATTGATATTCCGACCAATAAATTCACTGCATTTGTGGAAGACAAATTCAATATCAAATTCAATTGGGAGATCAACCCATCGGATGGGGCCAAGGAAAAGCGGCAAATCTCGCTGGCAAGCGGCGACTACCCTGATGCCTATCTGCTGACCCACTATATAGACCAATTCTCTCAGGCAGATCTGCTGAAGTATGGCAAGCAGGGTGTGCTCGTTCCTTTGAACGATCTCATTGATCAATACGCTCCTAACATCAAAGCAGCTATGGAGAAGAACCCTAATTTGAAAACGCTTAATACAGCGCCTGATGGCAATATCTATGGACTTGTTGCGTATACGGAATGTTTCCACTGCTCCTACCCGAGCAAGATGTGGATTAATACTGATTGGCTGAAAAAGCTGAATCTGGAAATGCCAAAGACTACCGAAGAATTCAAAAACGTGCTGCAAGCATTTAAAACGCAGGACCCGAACGGAAACGGCAAAGCAGACGAGGTGCCGCTGAGTGGTTCCATAGAGGAGTTCGGCGTACGGATTATTCCGTTCCTGATGAATGCATTTGTCTATGATGATGACAGAAACTATCTGCAAATGGAAAATGGAAAAGTTCAATCTGCGGCAATTACACCAGAATGGAAAGAAGGACTGACTTACATCAAGTCCCTCTTTGACGCAGGTCTGATTGACCCTGGTGCATTCACACAAAACGCAGAAGCGTTCAAAAAAATCGGTGAAAATGCAGATGCTGAAATTTTGGGTGCCGGTGCAGCCATGCATCCAGCGATCTTCGTAAACATCGATGAAGGCAATACTCGCTCGGCGCACTATAACCCGCTGGCACCGATTTCTGGACCACAGGGTGTGTCCTATGCGACGCATGATGCGGGCGGTGTATCTCCAGGAGCGAAATTTGTAATCACGAATAAGGCGAGTGAAGAAGCACAGATTGCCCTGATCAAAATGGTTGACTACATGTTCACACCAGAAGGCCAAACGAACGGTGCAAGCGGTATGAAGGGGATTGACTGGACTGACCCGGTGGATGGTGATGTGGCACTGGGTAAAGACGTTAAACCTGTAGTGAAACAAATCCCTATGGCTGAAGGTGAGGCACCACGTAATGCGGGCTGGAGCGGTATGGCTCACTTCTATATGCCAAAAGAATATCGTGATACCTTCGTTCAAGGCACAGATATTTATGCATCCAATGGTTATGAGCGTAGATTATATGACGCATCGCTGTTGTACGAAGGGCATGAGCCGAAAGAGCTGTTCCCTATCTGGTCCGTCTGGATTGATCCAAACGAAATTGACGAAGCCAGCTTGCTGCAAACCAATATCAGAAACTACATTGAGCAAAATGAATTGCAATTCATTACAGGCAACAAGGATTTGAATAAGGACTGGGACGCTTATGTGAAAGGTTTACAGAACCTGAAGCTCGATCGTTATCTGGAAATTTTGCAAAAAGCATATGACACTAGCAAGTAATTAACAGCGATATCTGAATCAGGTGCCTATGATGTACCGGCACCTGATTTTTCTTGTATTTAGGCAGAAGAGAAGTATGATGATGGAGTATATGTGATGATAGAGGATAAGCAATGAATGCGTTACATACCAAGAAGGGGGGGATCAACATTCCTGTGACTGAACAAGAACATATCACGAATTCCACGACGATAAGACTGACGGATTATGGCGCTGTGCCGGACTCTGAGTTGGACACCCAGCCAGCCATGGCTCGTGCAATTCAGGCGGCGGCCGAAATCCCTGGTCCGGTGGTGCTGGACTGTGCGAGAGGCAGATATCATTTCTACCCGGAGGAGGCGATTCGTGCTCCTTATTATATCTCCAATACTACGAGTGAAGAAGAGAACCCAGACGTAACCAAGACCATTGCTATTTTGCTGAAAGGGATGAACGATGTAACACTGGAGGGAAACGGCTCCCTTTTTATTTTCCACGGCAAACAGACCCTGTTTCTGCTGGACCATTGCACGAATGTGGAGATTCGCAACCTGCGTACGGATTATCACCAGCCGACGGTGACCGAGATGACGATTATCTCAAGCGGAAAGCATTATTTCGATGCCCGGATTCACCCCGATTCCCGTTATCAGATTCGGGACAACAAGCTAACCTGGCTCGGTGAAGGCTGGAGTTTTGCGAAGGGTCCCATGCAAACCTATGATCCATTGCGGAATACAACCTGGCGAATCGACAATTGGCTGGAATTGGCCCAATCTGTGGAAGAGCTTGAGCCCATGACCATCCGTTTGCATTTTGATTTTCAACCTGATGTGGTCCCTGGTTATGTACTACAAAACCGCGATGGCATTCGTGATCAAGTTGGAGCTTTTATGACCGAATGCTCCGATATAACGTGGAGAGACGTGAGTCTGCATTTTCTGCACGGACTCGGGGTCGTCGGACAGTTCAGCACAAATCTGACCTTCTCACGGATGAACCTGGCTCCCCGCACCGAAACGGAACGTACGGTTGCCGGCTTTGCGGATTTTCTGCACATGTCCAGCTGCAGAGGCAAGGTTGCCGTAAGGGACAGCTATTTTTCCGGTTCGCATGATGATCCTGTCAATGTCCACGGTACCTATTTACGAATTGTAGATCAGCCGGCAGTGGATTGCGTGAAGGTTCGATTCATGCATCCCCAGACGTATGGGCTTCCAGCGTTTTATCCTGGTGATGAGATCGAATTTGTCCGTTCGGGTTCGTTGACGACCTACGCCTCCAACAATGTGGTTGCGGTTGAGCGTTTAAGTGCTCGTGAGCTCTTGCTCACTCTTGCTCATCCGGTACCGGACGGTATTGGCAGCCATGATGTCATTGAGAATGTAACCTGGACACCAGAAGTGGAAATTACAAATAATCATTTTGCCCGAGTGCCAACACGAGGCATACTCATAACGACTCGTCGGAAAGTGCTGATTACCGGGAATACGTTTGAACGCATGTCCATGAATGCTATTTTGATTGCGGTGGATGCCGTTTCCTGGTATGAGTCCGGAAGGGTAGAGGATGTGACGATCACCGATAACCATTTTATTGAATGTGGCGGCAGTGAGCATCCCGTGATATTCATATCCCCGGAGAATGTGGTGGTTGATGAGAGCGCTCCCGTCCACCGACAGGTCGTTATCCTGAATAACCGTTTCGAAACTTGTAGTGATGTCCCGATTCTAAGCGCCAAGTCCACCCGTGGGTTGGTTTTCAAGTCGAATAAAATATGGTCCTCCAGCGAGACAGGAAAGTTATCCTGCGTTGAAGAAGCAGTCTATGCAACCGCCTGCAGCGAGGTTGACATTGTGGATAATACGTTCACTAATGTTCCAGAAGGAACTGACTAACAAATGAGAAATCATGAGGGAGAGTGCACATGAAACTTCAATATGACAAACCTGCACATGTATGGACCGAAGGGCTTCCCATAGGTAATGGCCGTCTGGGCGGCATGATTTTTGGTGGGGTGGAGCAGGAGAAAATCAGCTTGAATGAGGACACTCTGTGGTCTGGTTATCCGAAGAACGGCAGTAATCCTGGCGCAAAGGAGGCTCTACCAAAGGTTCGCAAGCTGTTACAGGAGGAACGTTATACGGAAGCAGACACGCTGACCAAAGAGATGTTGGGTCCGTACACCCAGTCCTATCTGCCTTTCGGGGATTTACTCCTGCGTTTTGAGCACGGGGACATCTACCATTCCTACAAGCGGACTCTGGATGTAGAAAATGCAGTGCACAGCCTTGAATATCAGATTGGCCATGTTATATATACCCGTGAAATGTTTGCGTCGCATCCTGATCAGGTAATTGTACTGCGGCTAGCTGCAAGTGTGGAAGGAGCGCTGAATGTACATGCGTCACTGGATAGCCCGCTTCGGCATGCGACTAGTGTTAGGGAAGGCCGCTTTGTTCTGGAAGGAACAGCCCCGGAGAATGTAGATCCCAGCTACTTTGCAAGCGACGACCCGATCCGATATGGTGACCCCGGAAATAACAAGGGCATGGTCTTTGAAGGACAGCTAGCGGTGAAGACAGAGGACGGACAGGTAACGGTGGATGGCAGTGGAATTCATGTATTGGGTGCGACAACGGCAACCTTTTATTTCAGTGCGGCTACAAGTTTTAATGGGATGGATGCCATTCCAGGAGTCGGGGGAAAAGATGCTTCCTTCACTGCAAGTTCATTTCTGAATGAGGCGGTAGCCAAGCCATATGACAGCCTGCTTGACTCACATATTGCGGATTACCGTTTGCTCTTCGATCGGGTGAAGCTTCAGCTTGGGAATTCACCTGCTCCGGAGGAGATGTCCACTGAACAGCGGATTACGACCTATGGGGCGGAGGATCCGGGGCTTGTGGAACTTCTCTTTCATTATGGGCGCTACTTGCTGATCTCAAGCTCCCGTCCGGGAACGCAGGCTGCAAATCTTCAGGGCATATGGAATGCAGTAACTCGTCCTCCCTGGAGCAGCAATTACACGCTGAATATTAACACCGAAATGAACTATTGGCCGGCTGAAATATGCAATTTGGCTGAATGCCATGAGCCATTGCTGGACTTGATCAGCAATTTGGCGAAGAAGGGCGTTGAGACCGCACAGGTCAACTATGGCACCCGCGGCTGGACCACGCATCATAACACGGATATCTGGGGACAGACGGCACCGGTAGGCAATTATGGTGACGGTGATCCAAGCTGGGCCTTCTGGCCGATGGGAGGTATTTGGCTGACCCAGCATTTATGGGAGCATTATGCCTTCAGCGGAGATGAGACGTATTTGCGGAATTCCGCTTATCCAGTGATGAAGGAAGCTGCACTGTTCGCTCTGGACTGGCTCATTGACGATGGTAGCGGTCACCTTGTGACTTCACCTTCGACTTCGCCGGAGCATAAATTCCGAACAGCGGAAGGTGTAGCAGCGGTCAGTCCGGGTTCAACCATGGATATCTCATTAATCTGGGAGTTGTTCACCAACTGTATTGAAGCCTCGGAGATTCTTGGAACGGACCCGGATTTCAGAAAAGAACTGGTGAGCATCCGCGAACGTCTTCTGCCGCTGCAAGTCGGAAAATATGGCCAATTGCAGGAGTGGTCGAAGGACTATGAGGATGAGGACATTTACCACCGGCATACCTCGCATCTGGTAGGTGTGTATCCGGGTCGACAGCTTTCGGACGAAGAGACACCAGAGTTGTTTGTCGCCGCCAGAACCTCACTTGAGCGGCGGGGAGACGAAAGCACGGGCTGGAGCCTGGGATGGCGTGTTGCGCTTTGGAGTCGTTTCAGAGAAGGAAATCGTTCCCTGCGTCTACTCTCCAACATGTTACGCCTGGTCAGAGATGGAGCGTCGGAACAATACAACCATGGCGGTGTATATCCGAATCTTCTGGGCGCACATCCTCCGTTTCAGATCGACGGCAACTTCGCCGCCTCTGCCGGGATTGCCGAAATGCTGTTGCAATCTCACCGTCCTTATATGGAATTGCTTCCTGCACTGCCGGATGATTGGCAGCAGGGCAGCGTTTCCGGACTGCGTGCCCGAGGCGGCTTTGAGGTCAGCATCCGGTGGGACAAAGGACAACTTGCAGAATCGCACATCACTTCACACCTGGGCCGGGACTGCGTGCTTAGAGGTGAAGGTCCAGTTGTGGTAACTCTTGACGGCAACGTGGTTGAGACGGAGGACATCGATTTAAATATCATAAGCTTCCCTACATCTGCAGGACGTACCTACTGGGTTAAGTTGAGTTAAATCGCGTTATGGATCGGAAGATCGTTGCATGGAAAATGCTCTATTCGGTCTTTATAATGAGGGCAGACTTGGGCAGGAGAGACATAACCAGCTCCGCTCAGGGCACAGCATGCAACAATAAGGAGGCATATAATGCTAACTAGCGATACAGCCGTACAAGTGCAGCAACAGAATGTTAATCTTGTAAGCGTTACAAACGGGCATGTGAGTCTGGAGATCAATCTTGAAAATGGTGAAGTGTCCTGCATCGGCAACCATTCTTCCCATGTGAAGGGCATTCGTAGTGCTTTTCGCTGGCAAGGTCGAGAATACAGCACGGATCATTATCAGAACCATGAGCTGACGGCACAGGAAGATATTGTTCGAGAAGGATTTGGAAAAGGCATCCGCTTGGTCGTTCTGCATAAAGCCTCGTTGCTGCCGCAACTGGAGCAGCATTTCTATATGTATGAATCCTCACCGTTTGTACTGGTGCAGACCGCTATAGTCGGTGATGAAGAGCTTAAGGCGAATCGCATGGCTGTCATCCAATCCAAAACCATATCACTCGGCGGAGATGAACCGAGTATTCTGCGTGTACCGTTTGACAACGATAAATGGGTCAGATATACGGTGGTTAAGCCGCCGCTTGATGTGGAGAGTTACGAGGCGACAGCCTTGTTCGCGCCCGACAGCCGCCGGGGAATTGTGATGGGTTCCCTTACGCACAAGGTATGGAAAACAGGGATTCGTATGCAAAGCGAAAAAAGCGGACATATCGAGGGACTTGATCTGTACGGCGGTGCCGTGAGTGAATTGACTCGCGATTCCCAGCCTCATGGTTATGTGAAGGGAAAAAGAGTTGAATCTCCCCTGGTATTCATCGGGTTCTATGAAGACTACCGTGAAGGTCTTGAAGCCTACGGTCAGGCTAATACCTGGATTGAGGCTCAATTACCTTGGGAGGGCGGTGTCCCGATCGGATGGAACAGCTGGTCTGCGGCCATGAGTGATCTGGACTATGATCTGTATACAGCGACCAGCGATTTTCTAAAAAATGAAGTACAGCCGCTTGGATTCGAGAATGAGGATACGTTATACATCAACTTTGATGCTTTCTGGGACAATTTTACGCCGGAAGAGATGAAGAGTGCACTGGACCGGGTGCGGCAAAATGGACATAGAGCGGGAACGTACTGGACCCCATTTGCCTTCTGGGGAGGGCCTGATCAGTTCGGTCAGGCAGTCGAAGGAACGAACGGCAAATACACCTATGGAGACATTCTGCTGCGTGACAGTGAGGGAGAAATCCTGCCGGATGTAGACGGTGGTCTGGCAATTGACCCGACACATCCTGGCAACCTGCAAAGAATCGACTGGTTCACGGACAAATTCATCTCAGAAGGCTTCGAATATATCAAGCTGGATTTCTTGGCACATGGTTCGCTGGAAGGACAGCACCACAATTCGGATATTACAACAGGGATTGCGGCTTATCACTATGGGATGTCTTATTTGCAACATAAGCTCTCGCCAGAAGTAATCGGACGGCCATTTTTCATTAACTTGTCCATCGCTCCATTATTTCCATATGCTTTTGCCCACAGCCGCCGTATTTCCTGTGATGTCTTCGGTACACTTTCGGATACGGAATATCTGCTGAACTCGTTGACACACGGTTGGTGGATGAGCAATACGCTCTATCGCTACAATGATCCTGATCATTCCGTGTTATACAAGAGCTTCAACCAGGAAGCTACTGGCTGGAATGAAGGACGTAGCCGTCTGACTGCTTCAGTCATTGCCGGTACGGTGCTTCTACTCGGGGATGACTTCCGCAAAGAGGATGCTGCCGAACGAGCAAGAGAGTGGCTTGGTAACAAGGATATTTTGAACGTTGCTCGTATGGGCAAAACCTTCCGTCCAGTTGAAGGCGATTTTGGGAAGCTGTCTTCTGACGTGTTTGTTCTTGAATCGCCGGAAGAGAAGAGTTTCTATCTCGCCGTCTTCAACTTTGATGCTGCACAGGCTGCAGTTAAATCCATCTCGCTGGAGCGGGCCGGGCTAAACGCCAATGCCATATACAGTTTGCAAGATCTGTGGGAAGGTTCGCAAGGGGAAACGTCTGGAGAGCTTACTGTCTCGCTGGAACCGGCGGAATCCAAAATCTTCAGATTGACCGTGAAAGGAAACTGACTGGGAGAAATGACAACCCAGAGCTGTGATCGGTTTTAGGATATAAAAACAAAGTCAAACGCGCGCTTTTGTCTCTCACAGATCGCGCGTTTGTCTATTTTGGGGAATGAGTCTATCTCTAAAGATAATCATTATTGGACTGGAGGACATGATATGAACGATTTTACTTTGTGGTATTCAACCCCTGCAGCGGATTGGTCTCAAGGCCTGCCGCTGGGCAATGGAAGAATAGGGGCGGTTGTTATGGCGTCATCGCATCGAGAAGTATGGAGTATGAGCGAGGTCACCTACTGGTCGGGTCGGATTGACCCGGAGCACCCTTCCGAAGGAGGCAAGGCTGCACTGGAAGAGATGCGCGGTTATTTCTTCGCTGGCGATTATGATGGAGGGGATCGTCTTGCCAAACAGCATTTACAGCCAAAGAAACGTAATTTCGGCACCCATCTTGGATTATGTGATGTTGTTATTGATTTTGGGAAGAAGAACTCGGGTTCTGATGAAGCTGGAAGCTTCCAACGTGAGCTGGATCTGACTCATGCGCTGGCCGGGGCTTTCTGGAAGGATGACGACATCACGATTCTTCGTGAAGTTTTCGCTTCTCACGCCGATGATATAGTGGCCTCCCGAATTTGGAGCGATTCTCCGGGTGGCGTATCCTTTACACTTGGCTTGCAGGCAGGCACGGAATCATTCAAGGTTGTAGCCTTAGATGACAACACGCTTGAATTCCAAGGGCAGGCAACGGAAGATGTACATAGTGATGGGACTTGCGGCGTATGGGCCAAGGGTTTGGTCAAGTTGGTTATATCCGGGGGGACCATCGCAAGTAGAGATGGTCGATTGAACGTGACCGGAGCGGATGAGGCATGGATTTATTTTAGTGTAAGTACGGATTATCGTCGTTCAGATCAGGATTGGGAAACGGAGAACGAGTATACGCTGTTGAAGGCTTTAAACAAGGGGTATGCCTTGCTGAGGGAGGATCATATTCGCGATTACAGCGAGCAATATGACAAGGTAGATATTCAGTTGGGGGTCAAGGGGAAATCCGGTCTGGCTACAGATCAGCGTATTCGTTTGTTGGAACAGGGTGATGGGGATGAAGATCCGCAGCTGTTCGCATTGTTTCTTCAATATGGACGGTATCTGACCATTGCGGGCTCTCGCGAGAACTCTCCGCTGCCACTCCATCTCCAGGGAATCTGGAATGATGGTGAAGCATGCCGAATGGGCTGGAGCTGTGATTATCACCTTGATGTGAATACCCAGATGAATTATTACCCCACAGAGATTACGAATCTCGGAGAGAGCCATCTTCCGTTATTTCGGTATGTTGAGGATCTGGCACAGGCGGGCAGAGAAACGGCTCACAATGTATATGGATGCGACGGATGGGTCGCTCATGTCTTCTCCAATGTATGGGGCTTTACGTTGCCTGGATGGGAGACCTCGTGGGGGCTGAACGTTACGGGCGGATTATGGCTGGCTACACACCTGATTGAGCATTATGAGTACAGTCAGGATCATGTTTTCCTTGAGAATGTAGCCTATCCTGTACTTAAAGAATCCGCGGCCTTCTATCTGGACTACATGTGTGAGCATCCTCAGAACGGTTGGTTGGTGACGGGTCCTTCCAATTCGCCGGAGAATCATTTCTATTCCGGTAATTCGAGAGATGGGGCACAGCAGCTGTCCATGGGAACAACAATGGACCAGATGCTGGTGCGCAGGCTCTTCGAATTTTGTCTCACTTCAGTAAGGCTTTTGAACAAAGACGAGGAACTGGGACGCAAGCTGGAAGATGCAATCAGCAAGCTTCCACCTCTACAGATCGGCAAGAAAGGCCAGTTACAGGAGTGGCTGGAGGATTATGAGGAGGTGCAGCCGGAGCATCGGCATTTGTCTCATATGTATGCGCTGTATCCGGACAGTCAGATTACACCTGACCGTACACCGGAACTCAGTGCGGCAGCACGAGTAACGCTGGAGAACCGCATGGTTCAGGAAGAGCTAGAGGATGTTGAATTTACAGCTGCTTTGTTTGGACTGGGTTTTGCAAGATTGCATGATGGGGAGACGGCTTATAAACACCTCTCACACTTGATCGGCGGCCTGTGCTTCGATAATCTGTTCACCTATTCCAAATCCGGCATTGCTGGAGCAGAGAGTAATATTTTCGTCGTTGATGGAAATTTCGGCGGTACAGCTGTCGTAGCGGAGATGCTCCTGCAAAGTTATGCGGGCGAAATTTACCTCCTCCCAGCGCTGCCACAGGCATGGAGCACTGGCTCAATAACCGGGCTGAGGGCAAAAGGGAATGCCGAGGTTGACATCGTCTGGGAGAATGGAAAGCTGACATCTACGAACATTCACACCTTCTCGCCGGGAACGTTCACCATTTGTTGGGGCAAACAAAGAACGATCCTTCATGCCGAAGCAGGCCAAAGTTACTATTTCAATAGCGAGCTGGAGTTGGTAAAATAACGATCTATACTTGAAAATAACTTTCATTTATATGGACCATGGTCCCACGGGGGGAAAAACATATAATAGAGACAGAAAGAGACAAAGGGAGGGGACGTTGATGTATAGTATTTTTTTGGTAGACGATGAAGAACTGGGACTTGAGATGATGAGGGATTATATCCGTTGGGAAGAGATGGGTATCTATATCATGGGAACTGCGAGTAACGGCAGGGAGGCCTTGGAGAAGATTGAGGCCACCCAGCCTGATATCGTTCTTACCGATGTTCAGATGCCGATAATGAACGGTATTGATCTGGCGAGAAAGATACATGAGAGCTACGACTCGATCCAGGTGATGTTTCTGACCGGACACGATGAATTTCAATATGTGAAATCGGCTATCAACGTAGGGGCCGTGGGATATATGCTAAAACCGCTGGATTTAAATGAAATTGAAAGCGTTATCAGTAAGGTTAAACAGCGTTGTGACGAAGTTGGAATTAAAAACCGTTCCATGGAGGCGGCCAAAGCCAATATCCTGAAGGAGTTATCTTACGAAAAAAATGAGGATCGTGCTATTGATCTCGCTTTTAGTTTCAGCCGTCTAACCCGACAACCTGAGACCAACCGATATGCAATGGCCTTGTTCAGTATCGATCCCAAGGAGGCTGAAGGGGAACAGCAAAGTCTGGAGGAATGTACAGGGCGGCTGGTGTCTTTTCTCGACCATTTCTTCAAGGCGAAGAACCTAAAAGCGATCTTTGTGGATTACAAGGAAGGAGAGACCGGTGTATTTATGGAAGCGGCCCAGCAGCCGGGACATTATGCGTGGGAAGACTTGGCTGAGGCTATTCGTAGTGCCCTGGATTTTACGGTAACGGCAGCTGTAGGAGGACAAGAGACCGAGTTATCCCATATTCACTGTCTGTACGAACAGACGCGTATCGTTTTGAACGAGCGTTTCTATGAAGGTACAGGCACGATCATTCATGCGGAGACGCTTTCGAATCAGTTTTATACGGAGCATATGCCCCCTTTTGAACAAAAGGAATGGTTTGAGGCCATTAATCGACTGGATTTTGAATGGGCGGCACAGAAGCTGCACGGGTATATTGAGGGATTGGCAACACTGCGAGTCAAGAAGAAAATCATCTGCGACTGGTCGATAGATCTTGTTAATGAGCTGCTGGAGCAGCTTCATAAACCTGTTCCGAAGCGGGCTGAGCTGTATCATTCCATCTATAATGCACTGACTCTGCATGAGATCGAGGATCTGATTCTCGGTACTGCGGAAGATGCTGTGAGTATGCTGGGTGAGCGGTTTATGGACAAAAATGCAAAACTGATTCACAAGGTCCGTACCCTCATCGATCAGAATTACAATCAGCCGATTACCATTAACAGCCTGTCTGATCAGGTCTATTTGTCACCGAACTATTTGAGATCCATTTTTAAGGACAAAACAGGGATGACAATTCACGATTATCTGACACGCATCAGACTGGATAAAGCCAGGGAACTGCTGGCAGATGGCTCGCTCAAGATTCACGATATCGCGCAGAACGTGGGCTATGAGAGTACATCCTATTTTATTTCTCTTTTCCTGAAGACACAGGGCGTCACACCAAACGAATACAGGAAAAGTATATGACGATACAGGCTGTCTGGTAACGATCATGATCCTCCCGTTTTCCCTGAACATGATTTGGGTAGGCTCCCTCTTACTAAACCATGATATGGCGAATGAAAGAGGCTTTCCTGTATGAATAGTAACATTGTGGTATGGAACATCCCCCTCCTCCTTTTTACAATTAGGCATATAGGAAAGGAAGGAGGAGAGATGGGATTTAACAGCTCTTTATGAAAGCGATTACAGATGATGGCTGTGAACCACTGCAGGATAGGCACATGGAGACCTAACTCAATCAAAAGAAAATGGAGGCATGTTATGTTGGGACGGATTATGAAAAAAGGATTTGTGTTCTTTATCATTTTTTGCTTGGTAGTTGGCGGGGGCCAGTTCGCCCGAACAGCTCACGCCGATGATATGAATACCTATGAAGCTGAGGCCGAGGGGAATATTTTGCTTGGCAACGCGAAAATCTCTGATAGCCCGACGGCTTCAGGCGGCAAAAAGGTCGGAGGCATGTACCAAGGCAGTTCCTTGCAATTTAACAATGTTACTGTAAGTGAGACAGGAAATTATAAGATTTCTGTTTACTACATTTCAGGTGATTCTCGGCCATTCAATATTAGTGCGAACGGCGGGGAGAAGCAATTTGAAGAACCGCCCAAGACAGTCGACTGGGATACGGTGGGAACGTATGATGTGACTCTTCCGTTGAACGCTGGTGCCAACACAATCCTGATTGATGACAACAACTGGTATTCACCCGACATCGACAAGATTGCGATCCGCGGTTTGGACAGTGGCCACCCGGGAGAAGGGGGCGGAGACGACTGGAAGAAAAATTTGCATGGTGCAATCATTGAGGCAGAAGCAGCCGACAATATTTTGAAAGGCAATGCCAAGGTGGTAGAAAGCAGCATTAGTTCGGGTGGAAAGAAAGTAACCGACCTGAACAAAAACAGTTCACTGCAATTTACGAATGTCACCGTACCGGCAGATGGTACATATTTGATCCGAATATCTTATATTTCCGGTGACCAGCGACCTGTCTATATGCAGGTGAACAATGACACGGATGAGATGATTGATCTGCCCAAAACGGCAAGCTGGAATACGGTAGGCACGTATGATGCGGAAGCTTCCCTTCATAAGGGAGCTAATACCATCACGTTCTCGGATCATGATGGGTACTCCCCTGATTTTGACCGAATTGAAGTAATCCCGTATACGCTTAGCTATGAAGCCGAAGATTCGGGCAATACGCTGACTGGTGAAGCGCGCGTAACAGACAGTCCGAATGCTTCCGGTGGCAAAAAGGTCGGCTACCTGAATGGCGGGAGCTCCTTGACGTTTAATAAAATTATAGCCCCGATGACAGGTAATTACCGCGTTACGGTAGCTTATTTTTCAGGTGATCCGCGGAGTTTTTATGTCCATGCAAATAGTGGGGAAGAGCAGTTCCATGACCTGCCCAAAACCCCGGATTGGGATACGGTAGGTACGTATGATCTTACACTCCCACTAACTGAAGGCGAGAATACGATTACTTTTTCAGACAACAATGGCTATTCTCCCGATCTGGACCGGATTATCGTAGAGCCTGCGATAGAGACAGAACCCGAAAATCCAGGTGAAGGAGATGACGATCTGGGAACACCGGGTGACTCGCAACGATACGGGGATATAACGGTGACTGATTACACCTATGGCCTTCTGGTATCGAACGGACAATACGAAGTGTCTTATAATACCCAGACCGGATTCGTCGGCTATAGCTGGGCAGAAGGGCAGAAGATGCGTGGTGTTTTCAGCAGCATTAAACTTGGTGAGAGCCTTGTGGAAACCAAAGGTTATGAGAGTCATGCGAGCGGTGGAACACCAGTGGAGATTCAGGATGGATTCGGCAAAGGCATTGAGTTGAATTTTGTTCATACTTCGACTGGCAAACCAACCCTGAAGCAGGTCTATCGGTTTTATGAAGATAAATCGTATTTCCTCAACCGTCTGGATGCCTTCAGTGATACAGAGATCCAGAGTAATTACATGTCACCAATTACCGTGAAAAATACGGGTGGTGTGGATATCGGCGTCAGCTCGGATAACCGCGTGCTTACGGTGCCTTTTGACAACGATGCATGGATTCGCTATAAATCTCAAACGATGAACCGGGCGGATACCAGCTACGAGATGACAACGGTATTCAATAACTCGACTCGTAACGGTCTGGTGATTGGTTCAGTAACCCATGACACCTGGAAGACCGGTATTGACTGGAAAGGCTCAGCTAATCGTCTGAATGAATTTGCTGTGTATGGTGGTGCAGCGAGTGACGTTACTCGCGATACCCAGCCACATGGCAGCCTGACCGGTACTGAACTGTCCTCACCACTGATTATGGTAGGTGGTTTCAGTGACTACCGCACAGGGCTTGAAGAATACGGTAAAGCCAATGCGATTATTACACCTCCGCTGGCGTTGAACCCGGAGCTGCCACAAGGTGTTCCGGTGGGCTGGAATAGCTGGGGAGCTTATGATAGCGGGCTGTCGTATCAGAACGTAGTGGATGTGTCCAATTATTTCAAGAACAATCTTAAGAAGTTCAACAATAACGGCAATGTATTCATTAATATGGATTCCTACTGGGATAATCTGAGTGATGCAGAGCTTGCCCAAGCCGTATCTGTAATTAAGGACAATGGTCAGCATGCAGGCATCTATTGGGGACCATTTGTGTATTGGGGCAACGATATGAGCCAAACGGTAGATGGTACCAATGGGCAATATACGTATGGTGATATTGTGCTCAAGGATGCTGAGGGGAAACCTCTGCCTACGCTGGATGGGGCATATGCACTGGATGTGACACATCCGGGGAGTCAAATGCGTATGAATTATTTTCTGGATAAGTTTAAATCACTTGGATTCACATTCATCAAACTGGATTTCCTGACCCATGGCTCACTGGAAGGCCAACACTATGACACAACCGTGACGACAGGAATCCAGGCTTACAATGAAGGGATGCGTTATGTCGAAGAGCGATTGGATGGGAAAATGTTTATTAGTGCGTCCATTGCACCGATCTTTCCAAGTCAATACGCGCATAGCAGACGGATCTCTTGTGACACCTATGGCAAAATCAATGAGACGGAGTACATGCTCAATTCATTGACATATGGCTTCTGGCAAAATGGAACGATCTATTCCTATACAGACCCAGATCATTTGGCATTAAGCAGTGCTTCAAGCCTGGAGGAAGCCCGTAGCCGGGTGAATTCCGGTGTGATTGCCGGCACGGTGATGATGGATTCCGATGATGTGAAGGATCCAAAGGCACAGGAATACATGACAGCATTGTACAATAACACAGATGTTCTTCAGGTGGCGCTGAAAGGCAAAGTATTCAAGCCGCTTGAAGGGAATACGAATGCAAACGCCGCAGATACGTTTGTTCTGAAAGACGGCAATGATTATTACCTTGCCGTATTTAATTACAGCGCCAATAGTTCAGCGAACAAAACGATTAATTTGGGTCGTGCCGGATTGAATGAATCCAAATCCTACACGTTAAAAGACTTGTGGACAGGTGAATCTTCGTCAGCCACGGGTTCATGGTCCATCTCGCTTGGACCGGCTGAATCGAAGTTGGTTAAATTGACCGAAAAACCAGTCAATCCGGAAAATCCAGGCAACCCAGGTAATCCAAGCAATCCTGGCAACAATGGCAATAACAATAATACTAGCGGGAACTCCGGCAACAGCACGACTCCGGAGAACGATACAGTAACACTGGTCATCACAGCCGATATGCTGAAAGTGGACAGTGGGGCAGGGAAAGCAATTGTGGACATCAAGGCTGGTACTCAGGAGTTACAATTGTCATCTTCTGTTTTACGCCAGCTAGGCAACCATACACTGGAAGTGAAATCAGGCAAGCTAACCCTACAAGTACCTGCGAGTTTGTTCCAGCAGCTGTTGAGCAAGCTACCAGCGGGGCAACAGGAAGAGAGTACGATTTCCCTGAAAATGGTTCCGCTTGGCAGCAAGGCCAAGGAGGTCGTTGCTGCAGTGGAATCATCTTCCCGGGCAACGGTTTCCCTTAAGGGAGAAATCTATGAATTCAGCCTTTCGGCAACAACTAAATCTGGTACAACCGAGACACTCTCTGCGTTTGATCATCCGGTTACGCTGAGTCTGGCAGCGGCTGAAGGCTTCGACCCTTCACAGGGAGGAATTTATTATATTAACGAAAATGGGAAATTGGAATTTCTCAAATCGGATTACGTGAATGGCGTATTAACGACTAAAGTGAGCCACTTCAGCAAGTATGCCGTTCTGGAACTGAATAGGACGTTTGCCGATGTTCCGGCCAATCATTGGGCCAGCTCTGTAATCAAGGAGTTAGCAGTGAAGGGGTATGTTGAAGGCACAAATAAAGATCAATTTGAGCCAGGACGGGCAGTCACCCGCGCTGAATTCACTGCCATGCTCGTTCATTCCCTGGGGCTGACCGTAGCAGGGGAAGTACAATTTACAGATGTAGCGACAGATGCCTGGTACGCTGAACCCATCTCGATTGCGACCCAAGCCGGTATTGTAAACGGCCGAAGCGCAGCCAGTTTTCAGCCGGACGCACAGATTACCCGGGAGGAAATTACGGTGATACTGATGAAGGCATATGAACTGAATGTTGGGAAAGTGCCTGTTGGTTCTACAGACATCTTGTTTACCGATATGGCTCAGGTTTCTTCATGGGCAGCTGTTTCGGTGAAGGATGCAGCCCGATTGGGACTGGTCCAAGGCCAAAAACAGGGACAGTTTGTACCTAAAGGGATTGCTTCCCGTGCAGAAGCGGCTCAGGTCATCTATAACCTGATTTTGAAGTAAGATTTAAGGCTGCGAATTGCATCGCAGCCTTATTTTTATAATTTGAAATGAGAGATGATTTCCCCTATGGATTGTAAGAATGCGATATGGCTAATTTAACTCCTGCTTCCTACAATAATATGTATGTTCACAACACACAGCACGAGGGTAACAGGAACTCGAAAGGATGATAAACTTGACGATTCAATATAATGAACAACTACGTATATTTGCAATACAGACGCAAAATTCGTCCTACATTTTCGGAATTAATGAGAGAGAACACCTCCAGCATCTGTATTGGGGTGACCCCGTGGAAATCGAGGACAGCGCTCCGTTGCTCCATCTACAATCCCATAGCTCTTTTGACGCGGAAGTGGAAGGAGAGGTGGAGGAGTATAGCTTCTGGGGAGGTGCATCTTATACAGAGCCATCTCTGAAACTGCGCATGCCTGATGGTGTCCGTGATCTTCAGGTAAGGTATGACCGTCACGAGATCATTGAACAGGATGGCAGACAGACGCTGATTATCACGTTGAAGGATCAGGTGTATGCACTTGAAACGCAGTTGGTATATCGGGTCATCCCGGAATTCGACCTGGTGGAGCGTTACGCCAATATCGTAAATACGGGACAGGAGGATATCGTGCTGGAAAGCATGCAATCCGCAGCCTGGACCTTGCCATATCTCCAGGATTACCGCCTGACGCATGTTACGGGGAAATGGTCGGGTGAATTCCAACTGCGCAATACCATTTTGATAGAGGGAAAAAAGGTACTTGAATCGCGGAGAGGTTTCACTGACGGTCATGCTAACCCATGGTTTGCGATTGATGATGGTCTTTCGACAGAAAGCGGCGGCGGGGTATGGTTTGGTGCTCTGGCCTGGAGCGGCAACTGGAAGATTGTCGCTGAGAAGACCCCATTTACTCATGTGCGGGTAACAGGTGGCATCAATGATTTTGACAGTGAATGGTTGCTGGGTGCGGGCGAAACGTTCGAGACGCCTGTCTTTGTCGGGGGATTCAGTCGAGAGGGCTTTGGCGGCATGAGCCACCGCTTGCATCAATATCAATACGATTACATACTGCCGCGCAGTGAAATCGGGAAAGTGCTGTACAACTCTTGGGAAGCTACCTACTTCGATGTTAACGCACAGGACCAAATGGCGCTTGCCGAGCGGGCAGCCAAGATGGGTGTGGAGCTATTTGTCGTGGATGACGGGTGGTTTGGGCAGCGGCATTCCGACCGTGCGGGGTTGGGCGACTGGAACGTGAATAAGGAGAAGTTCCCGAACGGACTTGTGGAGCTGATTGACCGGGTTCACGGACTTGGGATGGAATTCGGCATATGGGTGGAGCCGGAGTCGGTCAACCCGGACAGTGATCTCTATAGAGCACATCCAGATTGGGTATATCATTTTGAGACCCGTGGACGTACGGAGCTTCGCAATCAGCTGCTGCTGAACATTTCCAAGCCGGAGGTTAAGCAATACATTATCAATTTTATGACCGAACTGCTTGGCAACCATGAGATTAAGTTCATTAAATGGGACATGAACCGGACCATCACGGAGCCTGGCATGAAGGGACACCCTATTAACCGCCAGAAAGAAGTATGGGTAAGGCATGTCCAGAGTCTCTATGATATCTGGTCACAGCTGCGAGCCAAGTTCCCGGATGTGGAGTTTGAGACTTGCGCAGGAGGTGGCTCACGGATTGATCTGGGCATCTTCCGTTATGCCGACCAGTCATGGCCGAGTGACAATACGGATGCATTCGACCGTCTGAGCATTCAGGAAGGCTTCTCGTATACGTACGCACCACGTATGATGACCTGTTGGGTAACCGAGTCTCCTACAGGAATGAACGGCCGAAACGTCTCCCTGAAGTATCGTTTCCACAGTGCAATGATGGGCACGCTAGGTATTGGCTCCAATCTGAACGAGTGGAGTGATGAATGGATTGAGCAGTCCGGGGAATTCATCGGTCAGTACAAAGCCATTCGCCACCTGGTGCAATTCGGAAGACAATTCCGTCTGACTTCGCTTCGCCATAAGGGGGTTACTGCTGTCCAGTACAGCGATGCTGCCGGAAGTGATCATGTGCTGTTCGCTTTTCTTCACTCGCAGAAGCTGGGTGAACCGTTGCCTAGACTCCGTTTGGCAGGTCTTCAGGCTGACAAGACCTATCTCATTGAAGAGCTGGGATTATCGGTCAGTGGCCGTGCGCTGATGAACATTGGGGTGGAGTTGCCTCTACGCGGCGATTTCGACAGTCTGGTGTATCGTATTCGTGAGCAGGTATAAAAGGATGCTGTAGAACTGTTTAAAAGGAGTGCTTTGCAAGCCAATAGTGGCTGCTTCGCACTCCTTTTTTATTGGATCTCTTTTTGTGGCAGACGGATTTGGACCGTGGTTCCCATGCCTAGTTTGCTATACACTTTAACACCGTAGTATTCACCAAATTTCAGCTTAATTCTCCGATCCACATTTGAAATGCCATAGCCTCGTCCTTCTTTCTCTTCAAACAAAGACTGAAGCGTCTCACGCCGCATGCCCATTCCATCGTCTATAACAGATAAGATGATACTATTGTTCTCGATGACGCCCTTGATATGGATATTTAGGGGCCGATCCTGATTCCAAAGAGCGTGAATCACTGCATTCTCCACAAAAGGCTGTAAAGCAAGCTTCACGGTCGAGTAGGGCAGGATCGATTGATCTATCGTGTAGATGATGTTCAGCTTGCCCTTAAATCGAATAAGCTGAATGGCATTATAGCTCTGCGTCAGTTTCAATTCCTCATTGATAGTCAGGATGCTCTTTCCTTTATTCAGGGATATCCGATAAAACTTGGCCAGATGAAGGACCATATCCTGAATCTGGGGATCCTGATGTTTTACGGCCAGAGAGGAGATCGAGCCGAGTGTATTATACAGAAAATGAGGGTTGATCTGAGCTTGAAGCAGGTCAAGCTCGGCTTCCTTGCTCTGTAACTCCTTCTGGTAGACCTCTGTAACCAGACTTTTCAACCGAGTTGTCATCTGTTCGAATGCAAAGTGAAGCTGTCCTATCTCATCACTGCCCATTTGTTCCTCATGGGTAGGATTGAAATCCCCCCGTTCAATGCGCCGAATCATCCGAATTAACGTCCTGATGCGTTTGCTGAACAGCGATGCGGTAATATAAATGAGCAACAGTGCCACGCCGATGAAGCCCAGTGAAATTTTGATAATAAGCTGAGAGAGAGATTTGGCATCCTTGATAATACTGTCATAAGGGAAGATGGATACCGTTTTCCAGCCGTTTTTGAGCGTGTTATAAACCGCTAGAGCCTTCACACCTTGATACGTTGTATCAAATCTGCCTGAAGGCGTCTCGTCAAAATTCTGATGAAGCAATTCGGGCAGGCTTGTGTTGATTAACTGCTTGTCCGCTGAAGATAGAATAATGCCCTTATCATTTATGATAAAGATATCTTTGCCGCCTGCTTCTTTTTCCATGAGAGAGTAGATGACAGACTCGGAAATTTGAAAGACCAGCATCCCGTAGGGGTACTGATTACTATTGTTGTTCAGCAGCCGGGCGAGCGTAAACATTGCAGGACCGTTCTCTGTCTGCGGCGATGAGAGATGAATAATGTTCCCATAGGATTGTTTCAATTTGTGGAACAGTTCAGTGTTCTGAACTTCGGGTGTAATCGGCCGGATATAATAATTATCTTTGGGCAGCGATGGATTGTTCGAATAAATGAATGCGCTATCAAAATCAGGGTAGGCTGCCATCACGGTGTCGATTCGATTGCCAATATAATTATAGACGTCCAAATAGGATGGATCATCCTGATATTCGTTCGTAAGGTAATTGGCAAGGCGGTTATCCAAATAAATGGAGGCGGAAATATGTTCGTAGCTGTCCAGTTTATTCTCCAGATTTTTAGTGATCTGAGCTGTTGAGTTCGTCATGTTGATATAGATCTGCTCGGTAAGTTTCGTTTTGGTAAGTTCATAGGAAAAATAAACCAATAGCATCATTGGGATGATGGTAACTAGTACAAAAACCATAAATAGTTTGGAACGAAAGCTCAGGTTAACAAAAGGCATGTATATGTATTTTCGATAGAATTGGCGCATTAGGTAGCCCTCTCTTGACTGATTATTCGTTGCAAAGTTCATCATAGCAGAGTGAATATGTAAATCCAATCCTCTCTTTGTACAAAAACATCTTTAAAAAGAGGTATCTTTCGGAGAATTCGACTATGGCAAGCGATCTGCGTCAAATTTATGATAAATAGGAGAGAAGTTGAATCAAGATATGGCCGGCCATGCTGCTATATAGAAAAAGGGAGGGTATTTAATGCATAAGGTAAGCGCTATCAAAACAGTCAGGAGCAATAATCTGATAAGCAGACTAAAAGAGCAAAAATGGTTATTCGTGCTTATGCTTCCTGCCTTCATTGCGACATTGCTATTTTCCTATGGTCCGATGTTCGGACTGTATATGGCGTTTACGAATTATCAACCGGGTGGGGGATCGTTCTTGCACCAGTTCTTCCATGCTGAATTTGTAGGTTTCCAGTGGTTTGAGTATTTCTTTACTACAGGGGACTTCTATCGGGTTATGCGTAATACGCTTGCGACAAGCTTGCTGACGCTGTTCTTCGGATTTCCTGCTCCAATCATTCTCGCGCTTGTACTGAATGAAGCGAGACAGGGATTTTTCAAGCGTTTTGTACAGACGGTTTCTTATCTGCCGCATTTTATCTCATGGGTTATTGCAGCTAACATTGTAATTACACTGCTGGCTTCGGATGGAATGCTTAACAATATTCTGGTTCTGCTGGGCATTGTCAAAGAACCAGTCGCATTTTTGCAGAACGGGCCTCTATTCTGGTGGATTATCGCACTGTCGAACATGTGGAAAGAGATGGGTTTCAGCGCCATAATGTATCTCGCCGCAATCGCTTCTATTAATCCGGAGCTCTACGAAGCGGCAAGGGTGGACGGAGCCAGCCGATTTAAGCAAATGTGGCATATTACGCTGCCATCCATGCGTCCTACAATTGTTATATTGGCTATTCTCGCGGTCGGAGGCATTTTGAATGCAGGATTTGAACAGCAATACCTGCTGCAAAATAATACCGTGCTCGAATACTCCGAAGTTATTGATATTTATGCCTACAAATACGGACTACAGAACAGCATGTTCTCATACGGTGCTGCCGTGGGGATGTTCAAATCCGTTGTCGCCTTTATTCTTGTCCTCATCGTGAACCGGATTTCCAGAAAAGTGAACGACCAGGCGTTGTTCTAACTACAAAAGACAGAGGGGAGCGCTTGTGATGATTCTGAACAGATTCGGGGATCGTATTTTCAAAATCATTGTGTATTTCATTCTTATTCTCGTATTACTGGTTACATTTCTTCCGTTTTGGAATATACTCGTTCTTTCATTGAACAGCGCGGAGGATACGGTACGGGGCGGAGTTTACTTGTGGCCCAGGGACTTGACCTTGGATAGCTATAAGCAGATTTTAAAAGATAGCGAGATTTTAAACGGGCTGTGGGTAACCGTCAAACGAACGCTGATTGGTGCACCTCTATCGGTTCTCGTCATTACGATGCTTGCGTATCCGCTAAGTCGGCGGAATCTGGTTGGTCGCAAAGGCTGGAACCTGTACTTCATATTTACCATGTATTTCAGTGGCGGACTTATTCCGTTCTACATGGTGCTTAAGGCGCTGAACATGATCGATACATTTTCGGTGTTCATTTTGCCAAGTTTGATGAATGTCTTCTATATGATTATTGTCCGTACCTTTATGGAGCAGCTGCCCCATGAGATTGAAGAATCGGCGAGGGTAGACGGGGCTAACGATCTGACAATTTTCTTTCGGATTGTGATGCCGCTGACAACACCTGTACTTGCAACAGTGGGACTTTTTCAAGCGATTGGGCATTGGAATGCCTGGTTTGATTCCTATGCATTCACCTACAGCTCGGACCTGAAGACCCTGCAAGCCGTGCTCGTCAAAATCTTGAATCAATTTCAGACCGGCGGCATGATCTCACAATCGCAAATGCTGGCCAACTCAGCCAAACGGAATGCCGTTTCGAGTGATACCATTCGAATGGCTGCTACCATGGTAGCTACCTTACCGATCGTTATGGTGTATCCGTTCCTGCAAAAATACTTTGTCAAAGGCATGACTTTGGGAGCGGTTAAGAGTTAATCTATTCCATGATCCGGTTGCAGGGAAGGCTCGTCCGGTGGCCTCTTCCTGAAAGGGGGTGGGCAAAGATCGTTTTGGAAATGCTCAATCTAGCACTACAGGAATTTATTCATTGGGAGGAATTAGGGTGTCAATGACAAAGACAAAAAAGTGGATGACTATGGGGATTACGGCTGCATTGGTCGTTGGTTTGCTGGCGGGCTGCTCTTCCAATGATGGGGAGAACAATACAGCGGGTAAAGATGGGGAACAAGGGCCGATTACGCTGACCTGGTTTGATGGCAATACCAAAGGAGAACCATTTACCGATGCGGTTGCCCAGGAAATTACCAAAAAGACGGGCATAGAGATTTCCATCCAACAGCCAACGGGTAATCCAACAGAAAAACTGAGCCTGATGCTCGCCAGTGGTGACTATCCAGATGTGGTGGTCATGAGCCGGGGAGATGCTTCCCTCGATAAGTACATTTCAAGCGGCGCATTCATTCCACTGGATGAGTTAATTGAGAAATATGGTTCTGATTTGAAAGAAATGTATGGCGAAACATTGACCAAAACACGTTATACAGACGGCAAGAACTACTATCTGGCAAACTGGTATGGTCTCGATAGTGATCCTGTCTTCGGTATGCTGATGAGACAGAGCCTGTTGGAAGAGTTTCTTCCAGACAAAGCTGATGGTTCACAGGCCCTCACAACGGACGAGTTTGAAGCACTCTTGAAAAATTTTAAAGAAAAATACAAAACGATTGATGGCAAAGAGTCCATTCCCATGACCATGAACGGTGAGAACATGGGCGCGAATCTGGGAACATTCAAAGGCATGTGGGGCCTAAAAACGTATTATGACAACAACGGGCGTCTGCAATATGATGTCAAGGACCCCAAATATCGCGAGATGCTGTTATATATCAATCGCTTATATAGAGAAGGTCTGATTGAGAAGGAATTTGCCATTAGCAAAACGCAAACATGGATTCAAAAGCTGACGACTGGCGCGGTATTCGCTACCCCAGGTGCATATTGGGACCCAGGTAACGGCAATGCGGCCCTGAAGAAGGATGGCGGAGAAAAGAATCAGTTATTCGCATACAAAGTTGTTGCTCCAGGTGTAGATCCGGCTCAAACAACATTTGGCCCAAGAAGCTCGCTTGGATGGGACGCGATCGCCATTACCAAAAATAACAAGCACCCGGAAGAGACAATTAAGCTGTTTAATTATCTGGCGAGTGATGAAGGACAGCATTTGCTGCTGTGGGGCAAGGAAGGCGAGCAATACACCACGGTGGATGGCAAGCGAGAACCGGACCCTGCATTCCTGCAGAGCTTCAAGGATAACTGGGATGACACGGTGAAGAAAAGCGGCGTTCGTAAATGGTTATGGTTTGTCAAAAATGGTCTGGATCCGAATGGACAGCCGTATGACATGGCGGTTAAATTCCAGCGCAGTGAAGTGGATGAACTGGCCCTCAAGAGTCTTGGCGATTCCGTATGGGATACAGCACAGTATGACAACCTGAATCCGGATGGGGGAACACCTCAAGCACTGACGGCCCAGAAGGTGAAGGATATTATGGATCAGAGCATTACGAGAGCCATTATTGCTCCAAGTGAAGCTGAAGCCAACTCCGTATTTGACAAGATGCTGGAGGATATGAAAAAGGCCGGCGATGAGAAAGTGGAAGATATCATTAACGAGAAATATGCTCAGCGTATGGAACTGTGGTCTTCGAAATAATTGAAGAGTAAATTTGGTAATAAGAAGCGTCCCGGGATAGTCCGGGACGCTTCTTATTTATGGACACATTCTACAAGATGAACTAAACCGTTGCTTTAACAATGGAGATGATATCCCCTGCTACTGTCGAGATCTTGCCAACCTGACCAGACAGCATATATTGCTCGCCAGAAGAAACTGTGCACAATGCCCCTTCTGCCCAAGGGATATAGAAGGTTAGGGAAGTACCAGCTTCGCTCTCAATCTCGATCCAATCGGTCTCCCCATCAACGATAGCCGCACTGACAAGGAAACCACCCACGGCACGGAGAGTATGGAACTCTGCCTTCTGTCCGTTCGGCCAGTTGGGAAAGAAGCGCAGGTTTCCATTATAACTTTGAAGAAGGCATTCATTGATAACGGCAGGTAGGGAGAAATTTTCGAACCAGATGCCCATGCGGGACATGAAATCGAAGTTCTCCGTGTCAGCATAGCGACCACCGCTCATCAGGACCCGATCTGTGCAAGTGCCGTTTGGTAGCAGACAATACTGGATTTGACGCTTGAAGCGTTCCAGATCCAACACCCCAAGCCGGGCTCCGGCAAGATGATAGAAAACCAGTTCATTCCCACCTTCGTTGCGGTGGTTAAGGTAAGAGTTTACTGCGGTCTGGTATTCCTCCTCTGGCGAATGAAGCCCGTGATCTTCACCAGGAAATACGGTCGTAATAGGAATCGGGACGTTATACACCACGTCAGGATCCTCGCCCTCCACCGACACAAAGACTGGACCGTTGCGGGATTCGGCTGTGGGATAAGAAGGGAAATGGCTCAAAATCTCTTTTACATTCTCTAGCAGTTCCTGCTCGGATTCTATCCTTTCAAGGACACCGCAAGCCTGGGTGAATGCATTGAGCAGAAATCGTGTCAGTGTCAGGTCGATCAGGCAGTCTTTGTTTTTGGCAAATCCGGGTGAAATCTCATACAGCTCCGGCACCACCGTCGGAAAAATGTGATAATGGTCATCTCCCCAGCGTTCACCCTGTGCTTCTGGACGTTTCATGTAATCGATCATGAACAGCACGGCTTCTTTCATGGGTTGAAATGCACGATCACGCAGGAACGTCTCGTCCATGGAATATAGATAGTGCCACCATAGACTTTGCACGGTCCAAGGCGTCTCACAGATTTCCCATCCCCAGTGCGGGACAGGGTAGGGCATCATGGACATTTCAACAGGATAAGCTGAGTGGGGGAAATAAGCACCGTTCAGTCCGTAATAATCACGTGCCCACGCTCGGCTGACGGGAAGTACATGATCAACCATATCCACGTAGGGAAGATGTTTATCGAGATGATTGCTGGAGAATGCGAGCCAGAATGGCTGCTGCGTGTTGTAATTCATATGGTAATCCCCATGCCAGTCTGCACCGATGGTACGATAGCTCCAGTTGGCGAATAGACCTGGACAGGTAACACCCTCTCTCACGGAACAATTAAAAAAGTAAAGATTGTGGTACCAGATACGCTCCAGAAACTCATCTTCCAGAGAGACGGAGGAGCGGCTCCAAAAATCACGCCACATTGCATTCGATTCTTCCTTAGCTTGACTAAAGGAAGATAGTTCTGGCGGGTGAGCCTCATTATTGAGTTGGCTATAAAGGCCTTCCCATAGCTCTGCGCAGGCCAAAAAGCCGTGTTCAGGTTCTCCCAGAGGAGAGCCGTTGACTGCGGGCGTCTGATTATGCAAAGGATGTTCTTTCATTGCAGTTAATCCGGACGAGTTAACAGCGAGCCGGAAAGCTCTATCTTTTTCATGTGTGATATAGGGCACAGCGGGATGCTCAACATGCGGCAAAATTTGCGTAAATGACTGTCTACCCGTAATTTCGCTGGTTAGGACTGCTGTTTGAGGAAATTCAGGCGGTGTTTCGGGATCAGGAATAAGCTTGATCTCCTCGAATAAGGGAACCAGAGCACCCGTCGCGACATCTCTTACTTTCATCCAGACCCGGTCGTGCTCTCCTTCTATAAAGAGTTCGAATACAGCAGGTTTGCCATCTATCAGGAAATCAATTGTACAAAGGCCATTGGCAATATCAATGGTATGGCCGATGACTTCGGCCTTTCTCCGATCATATCGCAGCAGCAGCGATCCACAGGGCATGGGTTTGGGATAAGCTTTACTGTAATTTTGGCCGGCCAGCTCACAATATTGTTTGTACCACGGATGATCCGTTAATTGCACCAAATCAGCTGGCAGATCAGCAAATCTGTCATATACCTCTTGGAAAGTCATGAGCTCGTCTCGGTGTTCTTCGGCGAGACGAATATCCCATACATTGTTGTGTCCAAAATGGAGCATCACGGCATCCGGGCGGGTTGTTACGACAATGCCCAGTCCTCCATTACCCAGTAGTGCGCCTTCAAAAAAATCAGGCGCAGGACCATTGAAGGAAATGGGATGCTTTTTGGCACGTTCATAGCCTCTGTTCTTATTTATCTCGTTCCTTCTCTTCGTTTGCATATCCTTCTTCTGCACAAGTCATCCTCCTCATGAAGTCATTGCGATGTACAGTTATTACTGTATCTGAACAGCAGTTTGCTGTATTTAGCAAGACGTCCATGATTTGCACGATCGTCAGATCAATTGGTGCTCTGCTGATATGTACCTCTAGTCCCCAATTGTACCTTTCGGTGATGGAGATGAAAGGTTAACATCGAGACAAACTTGACTCGAAAGGAAACTTCCAATGAATTTTGCTTCCTTGCATCCCTATGTATACTTGGCGACCCGATACCCTTTTGCGAAGGGACAGTCGAGTTCTCCGCGAATTTGTTATACCAGCTCCATTTACTTGATCAGCGAAGGCTATGGGGTATTAAGTACAAATGGAAAGAGCAGCAGACTTGGTCCCGGTTCGCTGATCTATATTCCAGCAGGGCAACTGCATGAATGGGTGGCTGATTCGGATAACCCTATGGTCCACCTGTGTTGTTATTTTGATTGGCATTATGTGGAGCGAAAAGATGTATTTGATACGGCCTGTCCGGTCTGTTATCCGCCGCAGGTGTTACAACAAGCCTTTGTGGGCCCGACTTTTCCATATGCGCTTAAAGAAATATCAAAGGTGGAATCTCTGCAGATTTGGCAGGATCTTTTCCAGGATTTTTATAAAAGCGGGTCATATACCAATGAGCAGACTTTTATGTGGAGCTTGATGATTCAGCGTAATTTCCAGACGTTTATCGACTATTTTCTGAACTGTTGCATGGGAAATGACTATGTAACCCCTGATTGCCGGATATCTCATATGCTTAAAATTATAGAGCAGGACTTACTTCACGGAGCGCCCAAGCCACTGGATAGCTATTACAAAAGTCTCAATATGAGCCGTGGACATTTTTTTGAGCTGTTCAGGAGATCTACTGGATACTCTCCCATCCAGTATATGAATCACTTTCGTATTGGACGGGCGAAGTACGATTTGCTTCACACGACATTAAATATCACTCAAATTGCTGAAAAATATCACTTTAGCTCAGTTCATTACTTCTCCCGCCTTTTTCATCAACTGACAGGTCAGGCTCCGCGCCAATATCGCTTAAGTCAATCCAACACTGCGGCCTCAAGCGCTCCATTGGAATGAACAGGCTTTTTTTGTCTACATATTCCCCCTTCATTGTTCAAATAATGATGGGACAGAACAAAGGAGGGAACGATGGATGAATAAGGCCGGACGAAAAGGGTGGTCCTGCACCTGGAAATTTAAAATGTCAGTGGTACTCACAGGTACGATATTCATGGTTTACGGTGTAGGCCTCTCTGTCAGCAGTGCGGAACCACAGATTACTTCAGGGCAGACGCCCGAGCAAATTTTAACGGAGCAAACCTCAACACAAGTGCCTGGTTCAACTTCGGGTCAGTTATCACAAACTCCGGCAGACAAATCGCGGCATAAACGAATGGCGATCATCATTGATGACGCAGGGAATGACATGAAAGGTACATCTGAAATTTTGGCGACCCCGGTTAAGCTCACGTTGGCCGTGATGCCATTTTTGCCAACGACGAAGAAAGATGCGATTGCGGCACATGAAAAAGGAATGGATGTAATTGTTCACATGCCAATGGAGCCCAAAAAGGGCAGACCAGAATGGCTCGGTCCAGGAGCGATCACTTCCAATCTGACGGATGAGGAAGTGCGTGAGCGAGTCGAGAAAGCCATAGATGAAGTTCCTTATGCCGTCGGCATGAATAACCACATGGGTTCCAAAATTACGTCTGATAAACGCATCATGTCCATTGTATTGGATGTATGTCGAGAGCGTGGGTTGTTTTTTGTGGATAGTCGTACCAATTTTCGCTCTGTGGTAGGGGAATTGGCCATCACCAAAAACATGCCACCAGTCGGCAACGATATTTTTCTAGATGACCACAATTCCAAACAACAAATACGCAAACAAATGGATTTGGCAGCCCAACGTGCTCTCGACAAAGATGTGTGTGTAGTGATCGGTCATGTTGGCCATACCGGATTAAATACCTCTGCTGTCGTCCATGAATCCGTATCTCGGCTCAAAGGTCAGATTGAGTTCGTCGGTATTAGCGATCTGGTCCGAGATGTGTGGCATTGGCAAGCTGAACCTAAACTGCCGACAGATAATAAATAATGCCATTAGCAATGGACTGTGCAATCCGTTTCTGTTCGCCCGGGTCGCTGATCATTGCGCGATCGTGTGCATTGCTCAGAAATCCGGTTTCAACAATTACAGCGGGTTGCTTCACATGATTTAACAGGTAAAAGGGCTTGCCCCATACAACATCGCGCTCCGTCTCGTACAATTGATTAAGCTGATTCTGAATGGAACTTGCGAGCATGTAGCTTCGTCCTTCGTTCTGATGTAAAACAACCGGGCCTCGTGCAGAGGATCTTGGACTCCAGTTGGCATGGATACTGACGACGATGTCGGTACTGACCTCTTCGCTAAGGCTTTTGCGTTGAGCCAAATCTCTGCGATGACGTGAGCGACTGTTTAACCAGCGATTCTCGTCACTCAGCGCATAGTCGCCGAGTCGGTTAATTATGACTGAATAACCCTTGCTGCGAAGCAGGAGATACACCTTTTGGCTAATGGCTAGGTTGATGTCCTTTTCCAGTATTCCATGGTCTGTTGTTCCACCGTCAATGCCGCCGTGACCAACGTCCAGAAGGATGACAGGTGCTGCAAACGCATGATGAGTGGAGTGATAGGCATCTCCATCGGTTACCGGCAGCATGGATGGGCTTATGGGCGATCGTTGTGAATGCAATGTAGGCAGGTCTGTCAGGGCGAATGTCGCCGCGCTGGCATGGGAGGTTAGAGGAATGGAACTGATGCTGATTAGCAATGCCATCGATGCGGCCAGCAGCTTATACATGAGAATACACGCTCCTTCTTGAAATAGGCATCTTATGCAATAAGTGAGTGGATGGATACCTTTGGCATTAGACTGTGCATTCTTCTGTTTTTCATACTCCTTGCAGCAAAAAAATGTTTATTGAGGATCGCTTCTGCACACAATAGAGATAACATAAGCCCCGGCTTTGCCGGAGCTAAGGGAGGCAGAGGTTATGGCCAAAAGTGATGAGTTGGTGAAATACATTACAGAGCGAGTCGTTCATTATATCGACACTCCGAAGGATGAGCGTAAAGGACGCACCAAAGCCAAAGAGCCGTGGACAATGAAGTGGTTTGGAATGATTCCTTTTGCCGTATCTCTATGGGTTGGGAAAAAGGAAAAAGCGATGAATTCGCAGGGGGAAGTACAGAAACGAAGCTCTTCGGGTAAAGGGTAAATCAAGAACCAACGTAGGTAGTAGCTTCTTCCAAAGAAAAAGACGCATTCCTATGAAGAACCAGAGGAAGGCGTCTTATTTGTTGTGAGGATCGGTCACGGTTTCACGGCATAGAAATGCCCGTCCCGCAGCAAGGTCTGAAGAGGTACATATCGTCTTACCGAAGTATTCCCGCCAATAGCTACATACTGATTTTGAACTGTACCACGGTCGTCACGCCAGATGTGATAACCAGTGACAGGCAGAGGCCCGCCATACAAGACATTTTGCTGATCCGCAGAGAAAACGATCTTTTTATGTTCTTTCCATTGCTGATTCAATGTCTTCACGCCGCTGATCGAAAGTGCTTTTGACGTGATCCATAACAGATTGTCCGCGGGATCAAACAGAGGTTGCAGATCCATGGAGTCAACGGACAACGAGGAGACTTGTGGTGAATCTTCGGGCGTCATCACGACAGCTTGTACAGATATTGACCTAATGAACTTCATTCGTTTCGTAGCCTGCCGTGAGTCCGAATCCAGTGCATTCAAAATACCCGTTGGCAAGGTATCGCCATTGGTTGCGTCAATATAGATTGCATCATCATTAGGCCTTTCCACTTTCCAATAAGCGAGCAGGGGAGGCGCATAACGTAATTGAAGCCCTCCTCCGTCATTAATCATCTTCTTCAAGTTGAGTTGCTGTCGATCCAGAGCTTGATCCAACAAGGAAATGTTATACGGTCGTTGTTCTCCCTGGCCGTACTCGCTAAGTTGAAATTGTCTTTGGTCGTTAGCTGAAATAATCATATAGCCAACGGGTGACTCTCCAACATTAGCGTATACCAGCCAACTGCGTGTGCCTGGACCGAGGGGATAAAAATCCAATTGAGCATGATCCCAATGGTTCCCTTCATGTTCAGTACTTAGAATGATGGCTTGCTCGCGAGCAAATTGTTGTACTGCATCAGGAGCCAGTGTGTCGGAATGAAGTTCCGCCGTACTTTTGGCCAATGTAGAGGGTAGTATGGACCTAAATGCATTTTGAATTCCAGCACCTTCAGCTTGCAGTAAGGGGAGCAGGGTGATTACACATAGAAGGCACATTACAATTCCGGTTATTCGGCGAATCACGTTCCATCCCTTGTGGAAGGGTCGTTTCATGCTAACACCTACTTTTCTGGGGTACATATCATGACAAAACGGACTCCATTTTCGCTGCGTGATCGTTTCTAGTTCCATTTTAGAGGACAGGTTGTGCAAAGGTTGCTGCAACCTGTCGGGCTGCCACTCATGAAAAAACACTACTTTTGCCGTCATTTGCGAGAAAAGTAGTGTCTTCGTCGTCTATCTTAAATGAAACATGCCGCTGCTAATCGCGGTCACCTTCACTTTGGGCTCATATTGCCAGATCATCTCGGTACGGCGTGTTTCGTATTGCAGCTTCATAGCTTCCCGATCCATGACCGCTTGGCGGACTTTATCCTGTTCCGGGTCCGTTTCTGGTTCTGCCTGAACAGCAGCTTCAGCCGCGAGTTCGACATCTGATCCAATCATCACGCCAGTTGGTTCGACGGGCTGTAGATGTGCTTTCTGGATACGAGTAGAGCCGGAGCGAGAAGTATGAATATGGGCAGAAGGCCCAGCCCCTGCCTGATCCTGATCATTAGAAACCCTGTCTGTGCCGGAGGCAGAGGTTGTATCTACGTCAACCTCAGGGGTATCCTCTCTAAGAACTGCTTCATAGTACGTATCCACAACAGCAAGTTCCAGATCAAGCCGTTCTTTGGCTTTCTCTGCCCAGCTATAATCGAGTTCCAGCAAGCGGTTTGTCAAATGCGATTCCAGAGCTGCCCCGGCATCGGCTAGCGATACTTTGGCGGTCTGTACGTGCATATTCTCAGCCAGCCTTGGGCTAAGGTCACGCCTGTTCAGTTTCGAGCCGAACTTCTCGACAATTTCCCCTGTTCTGAGGGAGATACCGATAAAATGAAGTTCCTCTTTTTTCAGATCACAGGCGAATTCCACTTTAAAACACACACCAAGCCATGGCTCATATACTGCTGGTGCGGTAGCTCGCAATTGCCTTTTTGCAGCCTGTTCGAACAGGTTCACGAATGCGCCGCCTTCACGCGCTGCATTGAAGATCTGCTGCAATCTGCGGCTACCATATACAACATCTTCTTTCAAAATTCGTCCGGGTCCCAGCTGAGGCAGAGAAGGGACAATACCGAAGTACCGACCTAGAATAGTCTCTTTGGGAGCTTCGGGGGTACCGGGACCGGCACCTGGTGAGGCTGGAGGAGCTAACTTTGCTGCTTTTGCTTCCTCAGCTTCCAACGCTTGCTGATGGGCATCCGGATCAAAGACGAATGTAAAGGACATTGTCTCCGCAGGTGCCCCGGTTCGCTCCACAAATCCCCAATAATACGGACGGTTGGTTAACGCCTTGTCGGCTTCAGGTGAAAGCTTTACCGTAACATGGGCAGGAGAACGCTCCATAATCTGACAATCGAGTGTTTCCAGGTAAGTGAGCACATACGCCTGCACTTCATGGGGTGACATGGTCATGATCAGAGGCCTCCTTTACGAATGTCAAGCCCAGATACGGCTGGTGCCTCATCTGCGACTTCGCGCTGAATGGAGTTCAGCGATTGTCCAAGCGAGTCCATTTTCCGGCGGATATCCTCTTCGTTTTGTGATTCAAGCATGATTTTATACAAACTCTTTTCGATCGATTCCTTCTTCTCCAGCCGTTCCAGAATGACGTCCAATCCACCAATGACCATCTCGAACATATTAATCTTTTCATGAAGCAGATTCAGAATATGCTCCTCGATTGTACCTGTCGTCGAAAGGTTGTAGATGTTCACATCATGTTGCTGTCCTAGTCGGTGTACGCGACCGATCCGCTGCTCGACACGCATGGGATTCCAGGGCAGGTCGAAGTTGATCATGTGATGGCAAAATTGCAGGTTGATGCCCTCACCGCCCGCTTCGGTTGCAATCATTGCCTGCACGCGGCCGCGGAAGAGATCCATCATCCAGTCTTTTTTACCTCGGTTCATACCGCCACGGTAGGGAACCGCGGTCAGGCCGTTGTTGCGAAAATAATTGAGCAAGTACTCCTGCGTGGCACGGTATTCGGTGAAAATAATAACCTTCTCATTCATGTCACGAACGAGTTCCATCGTTTTTTCCGCTTTGGTATTTTCCTTGATCGCTTTAATATGAGCAACGAGCTCCCAAATCTTATCCCGCAGTGGAGAGTCCAGTGGAAGTTTCTTCGACAGATTGACCAACGTCACAAACACGGCATCCCGGCTGCTGCATACTTCTCGCTGCAACGTGACTAGGGAAAGCATGCTGCTCAGGTTGCCGCCCGCTTCCTGGTATTGATCCTTCACAAAGGAAGTCACCCCATCGTAAAGGGCCTGTTCTTCGGGCGAAAGCTGCAAATTCACATTGGACACATTCCGTTTGGTGAATTGAACAGGCCCTTCACCGCGACGGTTACGGATCATGACTTTGGATAACTCATCCTTGAGCTGCTCCTGATTTTTCGGGATGCGTTTGTCGACGACAAAGTTGGCTGCAAAATCACCCTGACGACCAAGCTGTCCCGGCTTGAGCAGGTTAATGAGGTTGAACAGCTCGCTCATGTCATTCTGCACCGGTGTAGCCGTAAGCAGCAGGCAGTACTTTTTCCGCAATTTCAGCATGAATTGATAGTTGGTTGTTTTTTTATTTTTGAGTTTATGAGCCTCGTCGATAATAATCATGTCGTAATCCGTATTCAGCAGCATATCCTTATGCGGGTCACGTTTGGCTGTATCCATCGAGGCAACCACGATTTCGTTTTGCCAGGAATACGCCTTTTTCTGTGCAATCGCAGGGATACCAAATTTGGAATTCAGCTCCCGGACCCATTGCAGTACAAGGGACGCAGGCACGAGAATCAGGACTTTGGATACGAGTCCACGGACCATATATTCTTTCAAAATCAAGCCAGCCTCAATCGTTTTGCCAAGTCCCACCTCATCGGCGAGAATGGCACGGCCTGACATTTCAAACAGTACTCTGCGTGCAGTATCCATCTGGTGAGGAAGGGGGGTGAGTCCCTGTAAATGCTTCAGACATTGGATTTCATCAAAGTTGGGAATCAGATTCGTCTCTTCGGCTTGAATGCCAAGTTGAAAGAGTCTGTAATCGCCCCAAGGGCCGCCTTTATCGAGTCTGGACTCCAGTTGGGTGATCCAGCTGCGATCGAATTCAAGCGGAACGGGTAGTTCTGCTGCAGGTTGATTAATTTGATGCGGGTTTTTCCGGTTCATGGTGCTTCCTCCCCTGCCATTCGTGATGACGGTTTATTCGTAGGTAATAGTATGGACGAATGAGAGGCAGTTCATAACCTTACTTGGGATAAGGGGTGATTTCAGTCGTGTAATCTGGAAGGGTTGTAAAATGATAGGTGGAGTTCCTCTACCCGTCGTCTGGGAGAATTTGTTGCCCGGATACTCGGACCAGATTAGACAACAAGCAAATGAATGGTTTCATGAGAAGTTGATCGCGAATATCGAGGCAGGCCATGGTGCGCTGTACCCGTACGTAGAAGAGTTCTTTCAATACTGCAAAGAGAAGAGTATACCGATATACATAGCGAGTAATGGACAAATCGAATACTTGAATGCCATCGTAAACTATTATCATTTGAATGAGTGGGTAACGGAAACATTCAGCATACAGCAGATTTCATCACAAAATAAGTCTGATCTCGTACGCTCCATCGTGGAGAAATATAAGATCACTCAAGGGATGGTAATCGGGGATCGATTGTCTGACATTAAAGCTGCGAAGGATAATGATTTAATCTCCATTGGATGTAATTTTGACTTTGCTCAAGCCGATGAATTAGCTCAGGCGGATCGGGTTATTGATAGCATCGGGGAGTTGAAGACCTTAGTCGGTGTACTATAAAAAGGATGCACAAAAAAAGCGGCCCATGTGGCCGCTTTATTATTTAAAGAGATTAACTCCAATATTTCTTGATAATTTCGTCGCGTCCGGAATAAATCCGGGATTCTTTATAATATTTTGGATCTTTGCGATGGAAATTTTGATGATATTCTTCCGCCGGATAAAATACGGAGGCTTCCTCAATGGCAGTAACGACAGGTTTATCGAATCGGCCTGTTTTGCCGAGTTCCTCTCGTGATTTCAAGGCCAATTGGCGTTGCTCTTCATTGTGATACAGAATGGCGGCCCGATATTGGCTCTTGCGATCATTACCCTGACCCGTGGCATCTGTTGGATCGATCTGCGGCCAGTACAGCTCAAGCAATTTCTCATATGGGAAAATGGCTGGATCAAACGAGATTTGCACAACTTCCAAATGCCCCGTTTCCCCGGTCAATACTTGCTCATATGTAGGGTTTTCTACGGTTCCACCCATGTATCCGGATATAATCCCGTGAATGCCGGGCTGCTCTTCAAAAGGACTTACCATACACCAGAAACATCCCCCGGCAAACGTTGCTTTTTCAATCACTGCTATTCCCCATTTCTCAGTTGTGTTTAATCAAGATTACTATGAAAGCTAGTCATAACGCAATCCATTTGATAGTTCATCCACCCGCTCCCAATCGAGCACAACAAAACCTTTTCTTTTTTTGCACAGGATTTCCAGATCGGACAGTTTCTGAATGAGGCGATTTAAGTGTCGTGGCGTTGTACCGATCACGGATGCTATTTCCGGAATGTGAGGCGTGCTAATTTCCTTGCCAAACTCTTTGGGCAGACGAGTAGACATCAAATAGATAGCGAACCGTTCTTCAACGGAGGAAAGTGAGTTGATTCGGGATGCCGCTGTACATGTCTGCAGTTTATAGGACAGATGTTTAAGAAGTTCATTCAAAAAACGATACTCCTGCATTAAGTTTCGTTCAACGGTTTGTATGTCTATAAACAAGAATTTGGAGGGCTGCACAGCCTGCACCTGTGACTGTACAACCACCTTCTGAATCAATTCAATATCACCAAAGATGGATAAAGGGTGGCAGAAACGCAGCAAAAGAGACTTGCCAGTCTCGACACTTGAGGAGACTCTGGTCAGACCTTTCACTTGGAAATAAAGCCCATCCAGCTCATCGCCTTCCGTAAGAACATATTCATCTGAATCATACTCCCGAAGCTGAATGGGAAGCGAAGTAGCGTCAGCAAAGATTTGTTCCAAATTAAAAAGGGACATATAAGGTTGTATTTTTTCGTATCCCCTGTACATTTTCATTTTTTTTACCTCGAATGGACATCGGTCCTTTTCATTATATATGAACTTGATATGATTAGAAAAACGAGGGGGAATGACGATGAAGTTTGTGTTTGATCTGGATGGAACAATCTGTTTTCAGGGGAAACCGTTAACCAGAGAAATGGTTCAGACATTGGACTTTCTTGTGGAGAAAGGTCATGAACTTATTTTTGCATCTGCACGACCGATCCGTGATTTATTGCCTATACTGCCCGTCCATATGCAACAATCTCCGCTGGTAGGGGGGAATGGAGGGTTTGTGTATCGCAGTGGACTTGAGATTTCCACAGTTTATTTGGAAGCATCCATTGCTGACCATATACTGGCGTTATTGAAGCAGCATGAAGCAGAGTATCTAATTGATTGTCAATGGGATTACTGTTATTCAGGCAACCCGGAGCATCCCATTCGAAGAAATCTGGACCCCGAGTGCAGAGCGAAGAACGTGCAGCTGGAGGAATTAACCGAGATTGTGAAGGTAGTGGTCTTAAGCAGCCGCAATCACCAGGAGATGCTGGAGGCATTGCACAACCTTCCTGTGGTGACCTACATGCATGGAACAGAGAATATCATTGATATTAGTCCTAAGGGTGTGAATAAATGGACAGGCTTGCAAGCACTTGGGGTCTCTCCCCATGATTACATTGCTTTTGGAAATGATGCGAATGACATTCCGATGTTTGAGTATGCCAGTCGTTCCATTTGCGTTGGGCAACATGAGAAACTTGCTCAGATTGCGAGTGAAATGGTAGCGAATCAAGAGAAGGATGTCATCGACAAAATCATTGAAATTGCAGAAAGATTAGAAGAAGAGAGTGGTGTATTTGGCGAGGCAATGGCAGAGGTCGAAGACGTTGCGACATGATCATAACTATCGAATTTGAGCATTAGAGACGGGCATGGAGGAAGTAATTCTTTTTCATCCTTTACTTATATTGTATAATAATGGATAAGAAAACGGCCTGTAACAGCTTTGGGTCAATTGAAAACGAAGAGGTGATCAGATGCGGAAACCGATAGATGAACCTATGTTTTATTCGTATCCCGGCATGGTGGCGGTAGTGACATCCCGTCATAAGGGAATGCAGAATGTGATGGCCTCAGGCTGGCATACCTATATTGGATCGTCTCCCGGAATTTATGGGATATCGCTGAGGAAGGAAACGTACTCTTATGAATTGATTGAGCAGAGTGGAGTATTCGGGGTACACTTCCTTCCGGGTCATCATTCGGAGTGGATTCAGGCTGCGGGAACCTTCAGTGGAAGAGACACAGACAAATTCTCGAAATTCGGGATTACATACGAAGAAGGAATCAAAGTGAACATACCACTTTTAACTGAAGCTTATTTTGCTTACGAGTGCAAGGTTATCGATATCACAACGTATGGGGATCATGAATGGATTGCAGGTGAAGTGTTACAGCGGTATCAAGACCCGGAATACTTCCTGGAAAATGGAATGGTTAATCTGGACAAATTGCAGATTCCAATGTACGTAGGACGATCCTCTTATCGGATCCTCGATGGGAGTGCGGAAGAGAAGGTTCATCCGTTTTACCTCTAGGGTCCTAGGCACCAAGATGCAATTATGAGCAAAACTTTCAATCCGGCAAGAGATAGGTTTATAATGGTTATTGGCTGCTGAGCAAGTCGGCAGCCTTTTCCTATTGGCTCAAGTGTACACTCCAGACCCTCAGAGGGATCTGCTCATATATGAAATAAAAGGTAAGGTAATATTAGCCATTCTATGAAAAATGCTGTATTTAACAATAAAATTAGAGTATGATTTTACAGCTATATATGCTTGGCAGGAAAGGTTACATCGTTTCATTGGATTGTAACTATTACTGTAATTTGTGAATAATCTTTCGGGCGTATAATGCTAAACGGGACATAACGACAAAGATATAAAGAAATCGTAATCATAAAACATCATGGTTAAGTAACACGTCTTCTTTATGTTGTAAATGAATGATGGAAGGTGCAATACGTATGTTAATGACAACCAGAACCACAAGGAGTTCTCGAACGCCCCAGACATGGATGATGTCGACTCACATTGTCAAGGAGGGGCTCGCATGTCACAATCATTGAAAAGCAAGCGGCATATGAACGGACTGGATGGTTTGCGAGCCATCGCTGTGCTTGCAGTTATAGGGTATCATCTGAATTTAGGTATTATTCCGGGCGGTTTGCTCGGTGTAGGCATTTTCTTTGTTCTATCAGGGTATTTGATTACAGACATTCTTTTGACACAATGGCAGGAGCATGGCCGGATTTCGCTCGGTGATTTCTGGGTGCGAAGAGTAAGGCGCTTGTTACCTGGCATGATCACGATGACTGCAGTGGTGATGATTTGGCTGCTTTGCACAGATCCATCTCGACTGGCTGCGTTACGTGGTGACATTGTATCGGGAGTATTATACATAAGCAATTGGTGGTATATCTTTCATAACGTTTCCTATTTCGAAAGTTTCGGTCCTCCATCACCCTTTGGACATTTCTGGTCGCTGGCTGTGGAAGAACAGTTTTACATTGTTTGGCCCCTTCTACTGGTCGCAGCAATCGTTTTGTTCAAAAGAAAGGGATGGCTGGTCGTCTTTATTGTCGTGGCAGCTGAATTGTCTGCTGGTGCAATGGCCATCATGTATAATCCGGATCTGGACCCGAGCCGTGTTTATTATGGAACAGACACAAGAGCATTCGCCTTACTGGCTGGCGCTGCACTGGCCGTGGTTTGGCCGAGTCGCAAACTATCGTCATCCCTTGCCCGCATCAATCGCCTTGTCCTGGATGTGTTAGGTTTAGCTGCGCTGGCTTGGTTAATCTACATGATGCTGAATAGCAGTGAGTACGACCCTTCATTGTATCGAGGAGGAATGGTACTTCAGGCCATAGCGACGACATTCCTCGTAGCTGTATTGGCTCATCCATCATCCTTCCTGGCACGGCTCATTGGCGCCAAGCCATTGCGCTGGATCGGGGAACGATCCTATGGATTATATTTGTGGCACTATCCTGTCATTATTCTGACGAGTCCAACGGTAGACACGGGTGGAGCACATCCTGTACGAATGGTTTTGCAGGTTGCAGCAACGGTTGCACTGGCCTCCTTGTCACTTAAATATATTGAAAATCCAATTCGTCATAACGGATTTCGTGATTCCTGGTCTCGGTTATGGGGAAGAGGGCGCAATACAACAGGTATTCGCAACGTATGGTGGAAGCGCGCTGGATTGCTGATGAGTATACTGTTGATGTGTTTTACGGTGTCACAGATGATGATTACGTCCGCAGCGAACTCCGATTCTCATTCGGTATCGATGTCGGCCACGCTGAATGGAGATCATTCCGTAACGGAGGAAAAAGGGCAGGACGTTCTCCCGGCAGCAGTAAGCACTTCCGGGGCGGACAACCAACCTGCACCACAGAAAAACGATAAACCAACAGCGAACGCTGGAGATCCACAAGGCAAAGGAGTACAGCAAACGACGAAGCCAGGTAAAGCTCCGAAATCTGAGGAACCAACTTCAGGTGAGCAGAAAGGATCAACTCCTGGCGACTCGAACCACGCTGTTGGTAAGCCCAAAGGAAGCACCGACAATCCGGGAAATCCAGAAGACAACGGTAATGAACAACCGGAGGATCCTGTCAATACGTCAGATTCCTCCAAAGAGCAAGAGGAAACAGCCCCTCCAGCCAAAGACGGCAAGATTCAGTATACGGTCATTGGAGATTCGGTTATTTTGGACGCCAAACCTTATCTTGAACAAACCATTTCGGGCGTGCACGTGGACGGTCATATCGGCCGTCAGATGTGGGAGGCTGCCGATGTACTGGATGGCCTGAAGAGAAATAACCAAATGGGCAGTCAGGTCGTATTGGAACTTGGAACGAACGGTTCCTTCAATTCCAAAAGTCTGAATTCTGTGCTGGATTACTTGAAAGATGAAGAACATGTTTATCTGGTTACCGTGCGAGTCCCTCGCCCATGGGAACGAACCGTGAATAAAGCACTGAACGAAGCGGCTTCCGATTATAGCAATGTATCTCTCATTGACTGGCACACGGCAAGTGAAGGGCATGACGAATATTTCGAAAAAGATGGCGTACATCTAACGAAGGAAGGTTCGGAAGCTTTTGCAGCACTTGTGAAAGACAGTATGAAATAAATCAGAACTTATCTATTCATTTATTTATAGTTCATGAATGGTTCACGAATCCACATACAGAAAGAGCTCTCATAATGAGGGCTCTTTCTGTATGTAGCAAAGATTGCAGGATCAACGGGGAATCCGATATTTTTCACCCCTGCATCCGTGCATCGTCACCTTACAGAATGATAGCGTTACCATTTACAATAAGTGTATTCAAATCGCCAAGGGGGACTATAGAGATGTTGAAAAAATGGCTTTCGGGAATGTTGGCAATGGTGCTGTTTTCCATCGTTCTGGCTGGTTGCGGCGGTGGGGACAGCTCAGAAGGCAGCGACAGCAAGGATAAAGTAACCGTCACCATCTGGCACAACTGGACTGGACAGGACGCCAAAGCGGTGGCGATGCGCAAAATCATTGAAGACTTCCGTGGGTCGCACCCGGATATTGAAGTCGTGGATGAAGGTCTGCCGACAGATGGCCTCAAAACAAGGCTCCGGACGGTGGCAGCGGCTGATGAAATGCCGGATCTGTTCGTCATGTGGCCGGATGCGATGACCAAGGAGTTTGTGAAAGGAGATCTGTTGCAGCCGATCAATGCCGAGCTGGACGCGAAGCCGGAATGGAAAGACAACTTTATTCCGAACGCTCTGGATGGATATACGGTGGACGGGGATATCTACTCGGTACCGATGAATCTCGCACCCACTTCCTTTATTTATTACAATGAAGCACTTTTTAAGCAGTACAACGTGAAAGCACCTGAAACATGGGCTGAGCTGGAGCAGGCCATTGCTACATTTAATGAGAACAAAGTAATACCGATTGCACTGGGGAACAAGGCCAATTGGGTGGCCCAATCGACGATCTTCAGTACACTGGCTGACCGGGTAACCGGCACAGACTGGTTCTTAAAAGCAACAGCGCAGGATGGGGCCAGCTTTACAGACCCACAATTCATCCAGGCGCTGGACAAAATGCAGGAACTCGGTAACAGCAAAGCATTTCAGGATGGCTTCAACAGTATTGACGAAACACAGATGATGCAACTGTACTTCCAGGGAAAAGCAGCGATGGTGATGAACGGCGGATGGGCATTGGCCAACCTTGTCAACAACGCACCGGAAGACATTTTGAACAATACACATATTACGATTTTACCAGCAGTAGATGGAGGCCAAGGTGAGGCCCGAACGACATCTGGCGTTGTAGGGACAGGCTTGGGTGTAAGCAAGAAGTTAAGCGGTGCCCAGAAGGATGCGGCCATGGAGCTATTCTACGCTTTGGCAGGTCCTGACGGTCAGAAGGCAACCCTGGATAGCAGCACGCTGGTCAGCTACAAGATTGATCTGGACAAATCAAAAGCCCATCCATTGTTTGTGGAGCTCTATGACTTAATGCAGGAAGCAAAGATTACTCCGGTGTATGATTCTAAGCTAGGATCTGCAACCGTCGAGGTTATCAACAATGGATTGCAGGAGCTATTGATGGGTGGCAAAGCCGCAGATATCGCGAATAAAATTCAGGCATCGCAAGCCAATGCAGTCGAAAATTAAGGTCATAGGTCATTCCGATCCAGATCTGGATGAGCTGTAAGATGCTTTGCGGTAAGATTCAGACCCCTTCCCGGTAGGGGAGGGGTTTTGCATTGATATCAAGAGTTGTAATTGCCAAAGGTTTGATGAAAGGAAGTGAGCAAAATGAACGCATTGCGGAGTCGACGTTTTATTATGCTGGGGCTCGCTCCAGCAGTTCTGATTTACGCGTTATTTGTATTTGTACCAGTCGTATGGTCAGCGTACTATGGATTCTTCAACTGGTCGGGGATCGGAGAGTCAAAATATATCGGACTGGATAACTATGTGGAAATATGGCATGATTCCGTATTTTGGAGGGCACTGAAAAACAACGTCATTTTTGTTCTAGCCTCGGTATTTGGGCAAATTCCGTTAGCGTTGATGCTGGCGGTCATTTTGCACAAAAGCAATCCGTTACAGCGTTTTCTGCGTTCAGCCGTATTTCTGCCGATGGTATTATCCACAGTAGTTATCGGTATGATCTGGCAATATATCTATCACCCGCAGATCGGGATACTGAACTTTCTGCTGGATGCATTGGGGCTGGAAAGCTGGAAGCTGCAGTGGCTTTCGGATGACAAAATCGCCATTTTCTCCCTGGTGCCACCGCTGCTCTGGAGTTTTGTCGGTTTGTACCTGATTATCTTCATCTCGGCGCTGCAGAATATTCCGGGCGAAATTCATGACGCTGCCAAGATTGACGGTGCTTCCGGAATCCGCAAGCTGGTTTCCATTTCTTTGCCCATGATCTGGGGGACGGTTCAGGTGGCGATCATTCTATGTATCTCGGGCAGCCTGAAATCATTCGATCTGGTGTATATCATGACCAAAGGCGGCCCGGCACATGCGACAGAGCTGCTGGCAACGTATATGTATAATTCAACCTTCACAACGTATCGCTATGGCTTCGGGAGTGCTATCTCGACCACCATCGTGCTAATCTCCCTGTTGCTTATCGGAACAAGCCAGTGGGCGACAAGCCGTAAGAGAAAAGAGAATTAGGAGAGAGGGGGGAATGTAATGAGTGTTACACCTTTATCGATGCCAACACCGGGGAATACTTCAGGCCATCCGGTTCGCCGATTCAGTAGTGGAATTGTTTGGACGCTGTTGACGGTCTATGGTATTTTAACATTGTATCCGTTCTATTGGCTTGTGATCAGTGCATTCAAAACAAATGAAGATTTCTATAGCAGGCCCTTCGGGCTTCCGGAGAAATGGAACGTGGAGAATTTCAGTAATGCTTGGGAAAGCTCCAAGCTGGGAACCGCTTTTGGCAATTCCCTGATTGTATCCGTAGGTTCGCTTATCATAACGCTGTTTATTGCAGCGCTGGCCTCATTTATACTCGCACGTTTCCAGTTTCGCTGGAAAGGGTTGATCATGACTTTCTTCGTTGTAGGCATGCTGATTCCCATTCACAGCACATTGGTTCCGTTATTTATTTTGATGAAACAGATGTCTCTGCTGAATACGTATTGGGCACTGATATTGCCGTATACCGCATTTGCGTTGCCAACCGCGATATTTGTGCTAACAGCTTATTTGACTAGCATTCCACGTGACATTGAAGAGGCCGCTTTTATTGATGGAACAGGTCTATGGGGGCTGTTCACCCGGATCATGCTTCCCATGTCTGTGCCTGCCTTGTCAACGGTCACTATTCTGAGTTTTCTGCACGCGTGGAATGACTTTTCGTTCGCACTCGTGTTTATTAACAAAACAGGTTTGAAAACGTTACCGCTCGCGATCGCCAATTTTGCCGACGGATATCAGACCGATTACGGCCTGACTCTTGCTGCCATGACCTTGTCCGTAATCCCGACCATCATTCTATACCTGGTATTTCAGGAACAAGTCATGAAAGGCATGACGGCCGGAGCAGTCAAAGGTTAAACGAAAGCGCATCCAGAGGAGGGAAAGGTGTGGGACGCTGGCTAACATCTTCACTGCAACGGAAGCTGTCTGTCGTGGTTACGGCTTCCATGATTGTGCCGCTGCTGGCACTGGGGCTGTTCGCCTTTCTGATCTCTTCCCGCATCACAGAACAAAAAACAAAGCTTTCGGGCATGGACACACTGAAGCAGGTGGAAGCGAATTTGCGCTATATGCTGCAGGATGCCGAGACGTTATCGATTTTTCTGATTGGAGAAAGGGACATTCAGCAGTATTTAAGTAGCGATGAGGACGATGTGCAGGAGCGTGTGGATATTCTGGGCAGGATGACCAATTTGGCCGCTTCCAAAAAATATATTGCCAACATTGCCATCTATCCGGAACGTTTCGATACGGCTTTGTCCACGGCTACATGGTATGAATCATCCAATGTATCTTATCCTCCTGCTCCGCGTGGTGATGCGGTTAAAGCATGGACTGGCGTATATCCGGTTCAGAATTATGCGGGCATCCAAAATGTAATAACATTGGTTCGACCCATTCGCAGCATCCATGATTATCGGCCCATCGGATGGCTTGCGATCAGTCTAGACGAGAAGGCAATCTCGAAAGGATGGGCAGCGCTGGGACTGGGTATGGGCGAAGGTCGACTGGAACTGATCGGTCCCACTGGAGAGATTTTGTCTTCCATGGACAAATCCCGTCTTGGACAGTCACTGGAGAAGATCGAGCCTGAAGTACATACGCTGATCCAACAGGAAGGAAGCGGAACAGCCACGTATGGCAGCGGCAATGAGAAACGTACTTTGCTCTATTACCCGGAACTGTTGACAGGCTGGACGCTGACCGGAACGGTTCCCTACGATCAGTATAAGTCCGAAAACGGTTATATTCTCATCCTCACTGCTGTTGCAGTGAGCCTGTCTGCTGCGATCAGTGCAGGACTTGTCTGGTTTACGGTGCGTCGAGTCACAAGGCCGCTGCGAGTTCTTACGAGACATCTGTCCCGAATGGATCCGGATCGACCACTGCCCCTATTCCGATCGGAAAGTGATGATGAAATCGGCAAGCTGGGAGAGAGTTATAATCTGCTCGGTGCACATATTGAGAGATTGAAAGAAGAGGTTATCCGTGGTGAAGCCCGCAAGAAGGAAGCTGATCTCAGGGCACTTCAGGCGCAGATCAATCCTCATTTTCTGTATAACACACTTTCATCCATTCACTGGATTGCCTTGATGTCTGAGGAAAAGCGGATCGCAGAGATGGTCGAGGGATTGAGTGATTTTTTGCGAATCAGTTTGAATCAGGGTAGGGATTATTGTCCTGTAGGGCAGGAGATTGCCCACATTCGCCATTATGTTCGTGTGCAGTCCATCCGTTTTCCCGACAAGTTCGCCGTACATTATATTGTGGATCCGGCACTTGAACAGCGAATGATGCTGAAATTGCTGCTTCAACCGCTCGTCGAAAATGCCATGATTCACGGAATTCAGCCGAAAGCGGGTATGGGCACAATTACGATCATGGTTCGTCAGGAACAGGAACGAATGAATGTGCTGGTTCTGGATGACGGTGCTGGTATGGAACGGGACAGACTGGAGCATGTCAGAAGCAGCCTTGTGTCATCGGATGAGGAAGAGCAACATGATTCAAACCACCATTGGACGGAAAAAGAGCCAATGAAGCAAACATCCCAAGGTGGTTACGGGCTCCGCAATGTGAACGAGAGACTACTGCTTCATTATGGAGCTGAGGCGCAGCTCGAAGTGGACAGCCGGGTCGGAGGTGGAACCCGAATTTCATTTTCTATTCCAATCTTGGAGGAATCGCCATGAGATTACTGATTGTTGATGATGAAGTGATTATCCGTACAGGGCTCGCCAGTGTAATCGCTTGGCATGAACTGGGGATTGAGCTGCTTTCGCCAGCAGCCTCGGCAGAAGAGGCGTTAGTACGCATGGACGAAGAGAGGCCGCATATTCTGATGACTGATATTCGGATGACGGGAAGGACGGGGCTTGAACTGGCAGAGGAAGGGCTGCATATGCTGCCGGAACTAGAGGTCATTATTTTATCGGGACACGATGACTTTTCATACGCTCAGCAAGCGATTCGTCAAGGTGTCACAGATTATCTGCTTAAGACGAGTAAGCCGGAAGAAATTATCAAGACGGTGCTTCAGGCCAAACAACGAATTACCGAACGATGGGCTGAGAAATCAAGAGAAGGGCAGCTGCTGCGAGAGAACAAACAGCGGCTGTTCGCTGGATGGATCATTGATGGAGACGTAGAATCTGGCCCTTGTCCTGTATTTCTCCAGTCGGGAATAAATGTGCAATCGGAATGTTCCTCAGACAAGGAGCAAGTGCAGAGACAGATTCTGATCTTGAAAGCTGCGGGGTGGAATCGTTCTTCGGCTACTTTGCTAAACTTTGCCGTGCAAAATATGCTGGAGGATGTCCTGCCAGGCGCAGTTGCACACATTCAAAAGGACCGGATTATCTGTGTTGTAGAGCTGCCGCCCGATGAGCAGGATTTCCAATTTACTTTGGGCATTGCATTAACCCGGATTGAGCAATTGTTAAAATGTATATTGCGTGCAGCAGCAGGTCAACCTTGCATGGAGGTTCAACTTCTGCATGAGAGCTACCGAACGGCGTCGATCGCGTACCGTTATCACGGGTTACTTGAGGACAGGATTTGGCAATATGAAGATGTCTTCCACCGCATAGGAGGTAAAACCGTCCTTCAACATGAGGAAGAAACCACCCTGGGGACATTGTTAATGGATAACGACTCGATTATGCTGACCACATGGACGCGAGAACTGGTGGATGAACTCCTGATGGACCCCGAAGTAACGCCAGAGTCTTTTGATGCCTGTCTGCATGCTGCGGTGAACGCCGGACAGCGTTGGTTGATTCGTACCATGCGAGCTATTGGAAGAGACGAACCGGAACGGTTCGAACCATGGAGGCCAGACCCGGATGCCGATGCTGGTGAACTCCGGGATCTGCTGTTTCATCATTTATATGGACTGATGCATACCTATCACAGTCAGATGGGGCAAGGGCGGACTACGCATGTACAGAAGGCTATTGCTTATATGGAATCCGGATTGGTACAGGATATTAGCTTGCAACATGTCGCAGGTCAGGTTCATCTGCATCCGGGTCATCTCAGTGAACTGTTTAAGAAGGAAACGGGCGTCACTTTTGGTGATTTTGTAACAGGTATGCGAATTAGGCGCGCGATGGACATGCTGGTGGTTTCTCCCGCAAAAGTAAGTGAAGTGGCGGCTATCAGCGGATATGAGGACGTTAAGTATTTTAGCAGGCTATTCAAAAAACATACAGGCAAGACTCCAAGTGAGTATCGCGAGGAGGCTGTGTCGTACAAGCCTTCCGGACATTAAAGGTGAGCAGACAAAACAACGAATGAAGTCATGTTTTTATTGCAAACGTTTTCGATATCGTATTACCAAGGAAACTGGAGAGCGAGGCAAGGATGAAGATGAATAATTCAAGTCAGGATTTGTCAGGGCAATGGAAGATTCAGCATTTCGAGGTTGGGGAAAAGCGGGCCATGGATGTTGCAGCGGCAGCGCTCGATGATCGATTCTGGATCGGAGCGGAGGTGCCAGGGGATGTGCACACCGCTCTGGTGGAACGCAGCATCATTGATCCGCCCTACTATGGGCATAACGATGCCAGGAGTCGATGGATCGAGCAGAAGGAATGGTGGTATCGTACTAACTTCAACCTGGTGAAGGATGGGGAAGCAGAGGAGTACTTTGAGTTAGTATTTGAAGGATTGGATACGTTCGCCACCGTATATGTGAACGGACATGAAGTGGGGCAAACGGCCAACATGCTCATGTCCCACACTTTTGATGTGACGACACTGGTTCGTAAAGGATGGAACGCTATAGCGGTCAAGTTCGATCCCCTTTATCTGCATCACAGAGACAGGGAGACGTTCGACTGGTCTTCGTATACGAAGGAACGGCCATGGTTGCGCAAAGCTGCGATGAATTTCGGTTGGGACTGGGGTCCACGGATGGTTACCGTAGGAATTTGGGGCGGGGTACGGCTGGAAAGACGAACGATCGCAAAGCTGGAGAACGTATTTGCACGTACCGAATCAGTGAGCAAGCAGCAAGCGGCTGTCCATGTCACTGCTGATGTGAAGTCTGTATTGTCTTTCCGTAGCAGACAGAAACGTGAAAAAGCTGTGGTTTTGTCATGTGATATACGTTTACTGGATGCGAGTGGTCAGGAAGTGGCACGGTCTGCTGAAGTCGTTGGGGAAAATGGTCTCGCAGATACAATACTAAAATTGGATTCACCGCAATTATGGTGGACTCATGATCTGGGTGAACCTTACTTGTATAGGCTGGAAGTTACACTATTTGCGGATGGGGTGGAAGTGGATCAATACAACGAGCCTTATGGTGTACGAACCATTAAACTGGCGCTTCATAATGAACAGGGTGAGGATGCCTTTACGTTTATTCTGAACGGAGTGCGTGTGTACGCGAAAGGAGCCAACTGGATTCCGGCCGACCATCTGATTGGTGCTATCCCCGCCTCCCGGTATCGTGAGCTAATTGAGCTGACCGTGGAAGGGCATATGAATATGTTGCGTGTCTGGGCAGGCGGTATATATGAGAAGGACGTCTTCTATGATGAATGTGATCGGCAAGGCGTAATGGTATGGCAGGATTTCGCTTTTGCCAACGCCTTATTCCCTGACTTCAATCGTGACTTCATGAACAATGTACGGGATGAGGTTGAAAATAATGTCCTGCGACTGCGCAATCGTGCTTCGCTTGCACTCTGGTGTGGCAATAACGAAATTGACTGGCTCTATGACATGAAGTCCGCGAGTGGAGATATTACCAGCCCCTTCTATGGAGAGCTGATCTACCATGAGCTGATCCCAGAAGTGCTTGAACGGCTGGATTCGTCTCGTCCATACTGGCCTTCCTCACCGTATGGGGACAGTCACGGCAATGATGCCAACGATCCGGCTGTGGGGGATCGTCATAACTGGCAGGTATGGCATGGTTCCGTCTATCCACGAAAACACGGCGAGCCGCCACTGCTGGACTACAGTATTGAGGGCGTGACATTCAAAAATTATAAAAAAGACAATGCCCTGTTCAGCAGTGAATTTGGCATGCATGCCTCAGCCAACCGTTACACGTTGGAGAAAAACATGCCTGCAGGGCAATTTTACTGGGGCAGTCCCGAAATGGCCTATCGGAATAAGGATACCAATCATCAGAAAGGCATTCTTCTGATGGAAGGATATACGGGCATTCCGCAAAATATCGAAGAGTACATGAACTACTCGATGCTGACACAGGCGGAAGGATTACGGTATGGCATTGAACATTTTCGGCGGATCAATCATCGCAATAGTGGAGCCCTTGTATGGCAGCTTAATGACAGCTGGCCAGGCACAAGCTGGTCCATGATTGACTACGAGCTACTACCGAAGGCCTCTTTTTATTACGGAAAAGTATTCTTTCATCCGATACTGCTGTCTCTGGAACATGAACCTGGTGAGCCGCTTACGTTATGGGTCGTGAATGATACACGGGAGATTCTGAAGGGACAGCTTCGACTTAATGTCTATGGACTGAATGGGGAAAAGGTGTATTCTAGTTCGCATCATGTGGTGACAGGTTCACAATCCTCCACTCGCATTGCAGAGTTGAGCGAAGCGGAAGTATTGGGAGGCAGATTGGCAGAAGAAGTGATGGTTGAATTGGTAGCCGAAGGTTTCACTGCACCACTGAATCGATATTTCTTACGTGATCCGAAGGATGTTAAATTGCCTCAATCGCAGCTCAGTGTGCATGTGAACGAAGAGGAGCAATCCGTATCGGTTACGGCCATTGGTGCAATTGCACGGTTGGTGAAGCTCGAACTGCCCCTTGGTCGCGTTCGTTTCAGTGATAACTATTTCGATCTGCTCCCTGGTGAGAGCCGTACGGTGAGATTGCGTCATCCCGATAAGCTGTCTCTGCCTATGACTGAGCTACGAGTAAGCGCCATGAATGGTAGTGAAGCCTGATCCCTAATTGTTTTTCAAAAGCCTTTGCGAATCCAGTTCACAGATGGTGGACATTCTGGTTAGTCATAACATAAGAAAACAGCCAATGCTTCCCCAACAGGGAGTCATCGGCTGTTTGTTGATTAACGCGGTGCGTGAATACACGCATCATTATTGAAAAGATTCGTATCGCTGCTGGAACGAAGACTCCATTTCCAATTGTCGTGCCAACTGCTGCTTTACTTTTTCTCCACGTCTGGTCTGCAGCTCATGCAGCCGTTCTGTAGAAGTGAATTGATCGGCGGCCATATCAATGAGCAGCTCAGCGAGCACGTCCGCATCTTCCAATGCGGCATTCAATCCAAAAGCGCCCGTAGGAGTCATCGTGTGAGCGGCGTCACCAAGCAGGACCACGTTGTCCAGCGCCCACGATTCGGCGAAGCTGCTCTCTACGGATAACAAAACCAAATCACTCCAGGTCTGGATATGTTCAGCGACCGAATCAGCGAGACAGGGGAAGGCCGCCACGAGTTTCTGTACAAAGGGAGCAAAAGGCTGTTCACGCAGCTTGGAGAAGGACCCTTGCGGAATGTTCCATCCGATCTGCACGTAACCTCCGAATTGTGAGAATAGCGCCAACTGTTGACCATCCATACTGGCCATCCGAACAGCAGGTTCCCAGCCTGCTGGAGCAGGAATTCGAGCCCATAACAGGTCGTATCCATGTTTGCGGGTATCCGGGGTCAGACCAGCGTTTCTGCGTACAGCTGAATATCTGCCATCCGCACCAACAATAACCGCTGCTTCAATGGAAGCGGGGCGCCCTTCTTGCCGAATGTTGATGCCAATCGTTTGGTCAGCCTTATTCCGTAACAATCCAGTCATAACCGTATTATAAAGGACTTGCTCGTTTTCCTGGTGCTGTGATTGTGACACGATGACTTCCAGCAGATGATCCTGCGGCACATGAATGCCCACATGGGATTCTTGCTCTCCAGGGAAAATGGTGTGAATGATCTGACCATTCTCCCAATATTGAATTTGCTCCAGGGGCAGCACGCCACGCTGGGTGACAGAAGGGTATAATCCATGCTTTTTCAGTACATTCTCACCATCTGTATTAAGCACCTCACCACGAAACGACTTAAGCAGGTGCGGCTGGCGCTCGATCAGAATGGTGGATATTCCCTGCCGTTTCAGCAGGAAGGAGAGTAGCGCCCCTCCAGGACCAGCTCCTACAATACAAACGTCAGTTTTTAAATGCGTATTTTGATTCATGTGTAAAATTCCCTTGCAATATAATGGATGAATATCGTATTACTTTATAATAACAGATTTATAAAAATCATTAAGTAACTAAAAGTAACTTTAAAGGTATACGTTATTATAAACAAATTCAATCCAATAATGCAATAGAATCATTCTATTTCTTAAAGGAAGGGGAGTTCAAGCCTGCAGTAATGCTTCTCAGCTTATGAGTGCAGGCTTGATAAGAACAGCAATTTGTTTTATGGGAAATACGCTGATATCTATGTGATCAGTCGGTTGGTTATGCGAGCCACGCGTTCTCCCAGAGCTTTACCCAACGCTATGCCCTGTTCGCTGAGCAGATCATCACTGTCCACCGGACAAGTCACCCCAACACCATAATAGGAGCCATATAATGCATTATCTGCAAAGTTGCCAGGTAGCCCGGTAATAATCATGCCCTGATGGAGCATGGGTGTCAGCAGATGAATCAACGTTGACTCCAGTCCACCATGCTCGGTCGCGATGGTACAGAACACCGCACCGACTTTGTCTACAAGCTTGCCCTCTGCCCAGAGGTAGCCCAGCTTGTCGATCCAATTTTTCAACCCGGAGCTGATGGAGCCAAAATGTCCGGGGCAGCCCCAGATAATGGCGTCCATTTCCACCAGCTTGTAGATGTCGGCTTCTTCTGTGGAATGCAAATGAACGGTTGCACCATGCACGCTGGCTGCGCCAGCAGCAATCGACTCGGCAAGCGCCCGTGTATGCCCGCCTTCACTATCGAAAACAATATAAATGTTCATTGCTTGATTCCTCCTTGTGTGGTTATCTGTTCATGCTATAAGGTAGCTTGTCACATGAAACGGCAAAATAAGCATGAACTTTACAGACAAGTAAAGGGTTTTGGGAAACAAGCGCATTTTTCACAAACAAAATAGTACAAATATGTTACAATATAAGGTAGGTTATGATCAAAGGTAGGAGGAACGTTTATGAGCCCGGATACGGAGCGAAACTCTCAATTGGCAAATGTCGATCAATTGTTGGAGGCCTTCTTCAGATATAAAAATAAAGTATTGGATCAGCAGCAGAGGAATGAAACAAACTGCAAATTGAATCCGACGAAAAGTCATATATTGGGCATGATTTTGCGTGAAGAACGCTGTATGGCTGTGGATGTGGCCAGACAACTTAGTCTATCTTCTGGAGCAACCACAATTGTGCTGAATCAACTGGAGAGCGAAGGTCTGATCCAGCGGGTGCGCAGTGAAGAGGACCGAAGAATTGTATGGTTGTCTTTAACGGAAGATGGGAAGCAGCTTGCAAAAACGTTGATTAATAATCGCGGTCGGATGACGTGGGAACTTTTGCAGGCGCTTACGGAAGAGGAACAACTGCAAATGTTTGGCATGCTGAAGAAAATTGAGCTAAAACTGCTGGAGAAAATGAAAACGTTGGAACAAACGCATCGCTAAATAAATGGTGTGTAAAACGCCAGTCTTCAAGATTTTAAGCCCGCTTTGGGACTTGAATCTTGAAGGCTGGCGTTTTAATTTTTTCAATCAGAGATGGAAGCGTTGAATGTGATCGGTCAGACCTTCCTGGATCAGAATTTCCTTCTGTTTTTTACCGAGCAGGTCAAAATGGGGAAAAGGCTGACGCCGATGTATATAACGCGGATCGAGTTCATGGGCTCTACACCAGTCCTCAAGCCGGTTCAGATCTGCACAGCCCACTTTGGTTACGCTGGTAATGCCCGGAAAACGGTTGTCGATCCAGAAATGAGTGAGATAGGCAAGGTCGCCACGAGATACACGTTCTTTCCACTCGGCCAGCTCCTGTCGTTTAATTCCAAATGCCATATAGACCAAGTTCCTTTCCAAACGGGTATTGTCCTGAGCATATTGTAACATCTTATAAACAGAACCAATCAGAAATCTGCAATCAGATTGTTGTCCATTCGCTTTAGACGGGTATTGAATATGACAACATTTTTATAATGAACTTTGGTTTATGTTAAAATAAGGCTACACAAAATGGTTTTCACCACTTCATTATTCGGAAAGGGATTGTCATCATGGAACTATTTATTGCCGTGCTTGTTTTGCTGGTACTGATCGGTTTATCGAATATTTTGAACCGGTTTGTACCCTTTATCCCCGTTCCGTTGATTCAGATTGTTCTTGGTGTAGCCATTGCGCTATTACCTGCGGGTGTACATCTGCCACTGAATCCGGAATTGTTTTTCGTGCTCTTTATCGCTCCGTTGCTGTACAACGATGGGAAGCGAACACCGAGGCACGAGCTGTGGAATTTAAGAGCGCCCATCCTTTTGCTGGCCCTGGGCCTTGTATTTGTCACGGTTGTCGTGGCTGGATATGCCATTCACTGGCTCATTCCAACCATTCCGCTTCCTGCGGCTTTTGCACTCGCGGCAATTCTGTCCCCGACAGACGCTGTGGCTGTTGGCGCTATGGCAGGTCGTGTGCATTTACCCAAGAGCATACATAGGCTTCTTGAGGGAGAAGCATTAATGAATGATGCATCCGGTCTGGTTGCATTCAAATTTGCGATTGCCGCCACGGTTACGGGTGTGTTTTCCCTGGCTCAGGCGTCATTTAGTTTTATACTTATCGCGATTGGCGGGTTGTTGATCGGTGCCTTGATATCGTTCTTGTTGATCCGACTGGGTGTCTGGATTCGGCGTCTGGGTATGGAAGATGTCACCATTCATATGCTCTTGCAAATCTTAACGCCATTCGTCATTTATCTGGTCAGTGAAGAGATCGGTGTTTCGGGCATTCTTGCGGTCGTTGCTGGTGGTATCATTCATGCTATTGAGCGTGATCGGACCGAGTCCGTCCAACTGAAGATGCAGGTGGTATCTGCCAGTACCTGGTCTGTCATTTTATTTATTTTGAATGGATTGGTCTTTGTCATTCTGGGAGTACAGATCCCAGATGTGCTGAGTACCATCTTCGAGAATGTCTCGTTTGATAACCTCCAAGTACTTGGCTATGTGGGCCTAATTTCAGTGCTATTGTTGGTGCTTCGTTTTGTCTGGATCTATCTGTTCTGGAAAGGAAATGAAAATTCCGGTGAGGCGTTGTCGAGCGGGAAGCCCCGGCTCAAAGAAATTACGATCATTACCCTTTCGGGTGTGAGAGGGGCTGTAACACTGGCGGGGGCATTCTCCATTCCTTATGTTCTTCAAGACGGGTCCCCTTTTCCTGAAAGGGATCTGATCATTTTCCTGGCGGCAGGTGTGATTCTGTTCACTCTGATTGCTGCAAGTGTGTTTCTTCCTATTCTTGCGAAGAACGAAGAAAAAGCGGAAGAAGGTACACCGCAAACGACAGAAAGAAAAGCACAGGATATTATGCTGAATGCAGCCATTCGTGCAGTTAAGTCAGAAATGAACGACCAGAACAAAGCTGCTGCGCTTGCGGTTGTTTCCGATCTGTCGAAATATATCAGGCAGGCGGCTGGCGAGCTTACTGCGGGTAAGCGCAAGGACATTTTGAAACAGGAAACAGCAATTAATCTCATCGGTACGCGGGCTGAACGCAAGGAAATTGAGAATATGATGGATGAAAATGTAATTGCTTCGGAAGCCGCCTTTAGATGTAACAGCTGGCTGGATCGTAAGGAAATGATGCTTGCGAACCGCACGAATACCCAGATGATGTTCTCACTCAGTGAAATTGGACGAGTGTTTGGACATGTGTTTACAAATCGTTCACGGAAGCCGGACCAGCCATTTATGATTGAGAATGCGGACCTGTTCCGTCAAGTGAAGATGCGTACCTCTGAAGCAGCGATCAAGGCGATTCGTGCTAACATGAACGATAGTAACCGGATTGTGGCTCTGTCGGTCATCTCTAGATATGAGCGGGTTATTGCCAAATTACGCACTTGGAATCAAGGCAAAAATGAAGATCCATTTGATCAGGAAAAGCTGGAATTGCAAATGGTGGCGATGCAGGAGCAGCGCAATACCATACAGCAACTATACGAAAATGGCGAAATTAACCGCGATGTGGCTGCAAAACTCCGTCGTTTCATCAATGATGTGGAAGCTACAGCGCTGAAAAATACCTAATCCGATAAACCCGATATTTTAAATATGCTTAACCCTTTGATATAATATATGTGAGTTACCAACGCTCAGAAAAGGAGATGGATGAGACATGGCAGAACAACGTACTCGCTTGGGCAAAACCGATCTGATTGTTAACCCGATTGGATTGGGGGCAAATGCAGTCGGAGGACATAACATCTATCCGAATATGCTGAATGATGAGACGGGCAAGGATGTCGTTCGTACGGCTTTGAAACAGGGCATTAACTTTTTGGATACTGCTTTCATCTATGGACCTGAGCATTCAGAACGGTTAATTGGTGAAGTGCTGAAAGAAACGGGTCAGCGCCAAGATACCATCATTGCAACGAAAGCTGCACATAAATTCGTGGATGGCAACGTAGTCTTTGATAACTCGCCTGCTTTCCTCAAAACCTCTGTAGATGAGGCGTTGAAACGTCTGCAGACAGATTATATTGACCTGTTCTATATTCACTTCCCGGATGAACGTACACCGAAGGATGAGGCTGTAGGTGCGCTGAAACGTTTGAAGGACGAAGGTAAAATTCGTGCCATCGGAGTTTCCAACTTCTCCATTGATCAGTTGCGTGAGGCAAATCGGGATGGAGATGTGGATGTGCTGCAGTCTGAATATAATTTGTTCAAAAGAGAAGCGGAGAAGGAGTTACTGCCCTATACGGCAGAGCATGATATTTCTTTTGTACCTTACTTCCCTCTGGCAGCAGGTCTGCTGGGTGGCAAATATAATCGTGATACAACCTTCCAGGATGGACGGGCGAAGAACCCGTTATTCACTGGGGAAGCCTTTATTCAGAATCTGGACAAGGTGGAACAACTACGCAGCATCGCACAGTCCAAGGATGCTGAGGTCGCACATCTCGTTCTGGCCTGGTATCTGACTCAGTCGTCCATCGATGCACTCATTCCTGGTGCCAAGAAACCAGAGCAGGTCATCAACAATCTGAAAACACTGGATGTTGAGCTCACAACTGAGGAAATTGCAGTCATCGATCAAATATTTCGTTAAATAGTTCTGGTGAATCGGGAAATGCTAACAGGGAGTTTACGTTTGAAGATAAAGAGAGGACATAAACATGAACCTGAAGGCAGCCCGATGCATCGGATTGTGTACGCTGGTTTTTTTGCTTGGCAGCAGTTCTGCTTACGCCAAACCTGTGCAGAAGAATCGACAGTATTATGAGGAACGGGGAGAGATTGTGTGGGAGGTTCCCACACATGATAAACTCATCGCACTGACCTTTGATGATGGGCCAGATCCGGTCCAGACCCCGCAGATTCTGGCTTTACTAGAGCAATATCAGGCCAAAGGCACTTTTTTTGTGCTTGGCAAATGGGCGGAAAAGTTTCCTGACCTGATTAAACAGGAGCAGCGGGAAGGACATGAAATCGCCAATCATACGTATGCACATACGTACGCGGTCAGGTCAACAAGGGCGGATAAGTACAGCCATGAAATGGACATAGCGGAGAAATCCATTGTTGGAGCAGGGGCGCAGCGTCCCACGTTGTTTAGACCACCGGGAGGCTATTACAATGACATGGTCATTCAGGTCGCCAAGCAGCAAGGCTATACGATTGTGCTATGGTCCTGGCATCAGGACACACGTGATTGGGCTTCACCAGGCGTATCAGCCATTGTAAATAAAGTGCTGAAGAACGCACGTAACGGGGATATTGTTCTGTTTCATGACAAGGTGGAGGGCAAGTCCCAGACGGTTGCTGCGCTAAAAACGATTCTGCCCAAGTTGCAGGAGCAAGGCTATCGTTTTGTAACCGTAACGGAACTGCTTGCCGTTAAGGCGAGAGAGGCTGCCAAGGATGACAATTCATCCTTACCCCAGCATCCATAGCGCAAGCCAAAAACCGCAGGTCTCTGGATTAAAGAGACTTGCGGTTTTTATTGTTTCAATTTATCTAAGTGAAGCTTGCGATCTGATCTGTGATACAGGGTTGTATATAGGGTATAGGGTTGCCCAAGGCCATTTTAGCGTTCAGGCTTGACTTTACGAGGACGGGAGCGAGCTCGCCGCAGGAATAACGACAGAAACAGACCAATGATTGAAATCCAGGTCGCTACAATGAAAGCATCATTAATGCCTTCAATGGTTGAGGTCTGAACAGCGATACCATAGAGCTGCTGTAACGCAAGGCTGGAACCTTGTTCAGGCGGCATTCCAGCTGCAGTAGCCATTTGTGTGCCGAGTATACCCACTTGTTCTGTCAGTGCGACATTGGTTGTGGTCACGGTGTTGCTGTAATCGGCCAAATGAATGCCTGCACGTGTCGCCATCACGGTGATGAGCAGGGCGGTCCCGATTGAACCTGCGACCTGTCTGACCGTATTAGACATGGCCGTACCATGACTGGTGAGATGAGGCGGCAATTGGTTTAACCCCTCTGTCTGTACAGACATCATCAGCATGGACATGCCGAAGCTACGAAACGTGTATAGCATCATGATGTGACCATAAGGCGTCTCCCCCGTCAACTTGCTAAACTCAAATGTTGAGATGGCGGTAATGATCAAACCGACAATGGCAAGCGGGCGAGAGCCAATCCGGTCAAACAGCACTCCTGAGATGGGAGACATGACGCCCATTAGCAATGCACCAGGCAGCAACAACAACCCGGATTGCAGGGGAGAGAATCCCCTTATATTTTGCAGATAGATCGGTAACAGCAGCATTCCGCCAAAGAGTGCCATGTTAATCGTTGCACTGACCAGCGTTGAGATGGTGAAAATGTCGTATTTGAATACACGAAATTCCAGCAGAGGGTTCTTCATAGCCGTTTCTCTGAGTACAAAGAAGACGATGAAGAGCACTCCGATAATCAGTGTCAACAGCACAGTCGCACTGGTCCAGCCTTTATCTCCGGCAGAGCTGAATCCATATAGCAGAAAGCCGAAACCGATGGTGGAGAATAATGCGCCAAAACCATCAAATTTCGGCGAAGTAAGCTTGGACACATTTCTCAGCCAAATGAAGGCAAACAAAATATCAAGCAAGGCGAGCGGAATGACCATATAGAACAGAATCCGCCATGTATAATGTTCCACGATCCATCCAGATAAGGTCGGACCAATGGCTGGAGCAAACATCATGGCAATCCCCATCGTCCCCATGGCCGTTCCCCGTTTCTCTGGAGGGAAGACCGTCAGAAACACGTTCATAACCAAAGGCATAATAATACCGGCCCCACTGGCTTGTACAATTCGTCCTATAAGCATGACTGTAAATCCTGGACTGATGGCACAAATTAACGAACCGACGGTAAACAGCAGCATGGCTGTTACGAACAATTTGCGAGTCCCGTAAGACTCGATCAAGTAGGCAGTAATCGGAATAAGTACCCCGTTCACCAGTAAATAAGCCGTGGATAACCACTGTACAGTTGTAGCCGAGACGTTAAAGTCATTCATCAGATGCGGAATGGCTACATTGAGCAAAGTCTGGTTCAGGATGGCGATAAAAGCTCCAAGTAGCAAGACAGCGATGGTTTTTCCAAGTGGCAGTTGGTTTTTTTGATTATCCATCAGCAGCCTTAGATATGAACGCGCACGGTAGCGCTCATGCCGGGAACCACACCCAGTCCTTTATATCCTTCGATCGTAATGATGATCGGGATGACTTGTGTTACTTTGGTGTAATTCGCATTTGTATTGGACGACGGCAGCAGCGAAAAGGAGGACGCAGTGGCAAGTCCGATCTGGTCTACTTTGCCAGTCAATGTGGTGTCTGGAAAAGCATCGACATATACATCGACGATCTGACCCGCTTTAATTTTATCAATCGCGGTCTCGTCCACATTGGCCGTCACGTACAGGTTATTGAAATCATAGGCCCGTGCGAGGGGCGTACCGGCAGATACTAGCGAATTTTCGACGGCGGTCTGTTGTACAATGGTGCCATCAACAGGCATCGTCACGGATGTTGATTTTCCCGCAGCGGTGACGGTGGCGACGGTATCGCCTGCATTAAATGTTGTACCTACCTTGCCTTTCCAGGAGCGAAGCTCACCGCCTACTGCGGAAGCCACGGAGATAGGCTGCCCGGTAACAAGCGCATTATCGGTTTTAACGTAGCTGGTGGATTGGTTGTAATAGTAGATCCCGGCAGCCCCGGCTCCCAAAATCACCAGTATAACAATGATATTGATCAAAATGGCACGTGAATTCATGCTGATCATTCCTCCTCAATTCGGTTTTCTGTAAACCTTCTCTTTGATTGGTGCTGAAAGTCTTCTGCTGACAATCCTGTTTGGAGCATTCCCGCTACTTTGTCGCTCTATACGAAACAAGGTGAAATATTATTCGCAGAATAGGGCACCAATATATTGATTAAGGCTGCCTACAGGCGGATGATAAGGAGGATGCTCATATGTTGATCATTTTGGTCGTAATTGTTGTTATTGGGGTTGTGTTTCTGATGATTTATAACTCCAGATCGTCCCGCAAGGCTGCAGAAGCACGAGCTTCCAAAATAACAGAGGTGGATGAAGGGCCTGTCCTGCTGCATGAAGAAGATCAAGCCCGGAAGGAAGACAGAATTTACGAACAGGCAGAGCATAAAGAGGTTTTGGAACATGAGGATCATAGGCAAACGGATATTCATCAGATGGATTCCACATCGGAAGTGGCCCCTTCACCTCAGAAAAGAGAGACGCAGAGCACAGATGGTGATCAAGCTTACCGTCAAGCATTGCTTCATTTCCGTAAACCTGCTGAAGTGGAAGAGGAAGCGGTGCTGACGGATACAAATGAACCTGAAAAGAGTGCAGATGAAGTCTATCGATCAGCTCTGAAAATGATGAAAAGCAAATCTTCTGATCCCTCTTCAAAGCGGAAATAACAGTTCAGTTATGTTTTTGAACATTGGACATGGCTTTCGTTTTCAATCCAAAACGTCTACAATAGATGAAGCTTTGTGAATTATGGCTACATGACATGGAATACGTTGAAGAGGAGAGGAAACCCATGAACGGACAACAACGAGTAAATATCAAACCGGGTCTTGAAGTGGATATCGTGCTCAAGCAAGATCAGCCGACAGGCAAACTGACACGCGGTATCGTGAAGGATTTGTTGACCAAATCGCCTACACACCCGCATGGGATCAAAGTGCGTTTGACAAGTGGACAGGTAGGTCGAGTGAAACAAGTCGTTACAGGAGCGTCGGAATGAGCCGGTGCCCGAGGTTGTGACATGATTACAACCACGGATGTAATGGCACATCTGGCCTCGGGTAACGAGCGTCAGCAGGATGCGTATAAGGTGTTGCAATCTAGTGGATTGTTGAGCATATCGGCTGCTTACCAGCCTTATCCGGCTGGAACGGTGCCGATTGATATTGATATTCCCGGAAGTGATCTTGATCTATTATGTGAGGCAGCGGATCTGGGAGCGTTCGAAACCTTAGTGCACCGACAATTAGGCGGCATGCAGGGTTTTCGATGCGACCGGGGGGATGGACGTGCTGGCCAGCGTCCTTATGTGACCTGTTGTGTGGATATTGGAAACTGGCCTATAGAGATTTTCGCTCAGTCCGTATCTGTACGCAGGCAGAATGCTTATATTCACATGCTGGTAGAGTGGGAATTGTTGCAACTCTGGGGTGCACCAGGACATCGGGAGATTCGCAAACTGAAGCTGGAAGGCTTGAAGACGGAGCCTGCATTCGCTAAAGTATTAGGACTTCAGGGAGACCCGTATGAGGCAATGCTTCATCTGGCCGCAATGAGTAAGGATGAGCTTTGGCAATGGGCCCGCTTGCGTACGTCTTTTCAGTTCGAATAAAATGGTTTCCACAATCAGATTAGAAAGATAGCCACAATTGTGGTAACTGTTAATCCCAGCAATACCGGCTTCAGATTGCGGCGTGCCAGTTCAAATGGACTGACTCCGCAAATGGCAGCGGCTGGAATTAAGGCCCATGGAATTAAGGTCCCACCGCCTACCCATATGGCGGCGACCTGGCCTAGTGCCGTCAATACAGGTGCGGAATCTGCCGAACCTGCAAACATGGACGCAATGGAGCCGACCAGGGATATCCCTGAGAACCCCGAACCATCCATTCCTGTAACCGCTCCGGTCACAGTCATCGTTATAGCGCCTACCGTATTATTCAATGGCACCAACCCTGCAAGAGCAACCCCTAAATCATTCACAATACCGTGTGATCCAGCAGGCAGCGGGTTGTTGAACAGCTCTGTGATTGCAGCATCCCCAAGATAAAAGAAAGCGGCAATCGGTATGACAGGACCAAACACCTTGAATCCGAACTGAAATCCTTCAATTAAATAGTTTGTTGTTTCTTCCGGACCTGTATGACGATGTGCGGCAAGTGACACGGCAATCAGAATGAGTACGGCTGTTCCACCAATTAACGCTGTGGCATCACCGCCTTGAAGTTTAAGTAAAAACATCAGAATGACATCGACTAGGAATAACAATGGGATGATCAGAGCGAATACCTTTTGCAGACGTGGCGGCATCGGTTGATGTTGGACGGCTGGCGTCTCGGAGATCGGCCCAGAGTCTGATGAAGGTGGAAGGACAGTTACTGCTTCATTAGAGATCGGATCACTAAGTTTAACGGGGGAACCTGATTTCAACTCCTTGCGCAGCATCCAGAATGCCGTTACCGTAGACACCGTCCCCATCACTATGACAAGCGGGATACTTGCAGTCATAACAGCGGTAACGGGAAGTCCAGCTGCATCAGCTGTCAGTTTGGGTGCCCCTTGGATAATGTAATCGCCTGATAAGGCAATTCCGTGCCCAAATAGATTCATGGCAATGGCAGCACCGATGGGAGGAAGTCCGACTCGTACCGCTACCGGAAGCAGTACCGCCCCAACCAGGGCAACGGCAGGTGAGGGCCAGAAGAACAGCGATACGATCATCATAATGAATCCAATTCCCCAATAGGCGACCTGTGGAGAACGGATGAACCGGGTGAGCGGTGTCACCATGACTTCATTGATCCCCGTCCGAATTAACACCCGGCTCATTGCGACAATGATCGAGATGATAAAAATGGTGCTGAGCAGCTCCTTGGCTGCATAGATAAAACTGCTGAAGATTCCGGAAACCGATCCGCTTAATGTTTCGGTCGCCAGGAGTCCAATGGTCATGATGCCTGCGACACAAATGATGGTTGTGTCTCTACGCCGAACCATGACGGCGATAATCAAGACGATAAAAGCCAGATATACATAATGCAATGGGACGAGTTGAATATTCATCGGACATGCCTCCTTACATCCTTGGTGTCAACCCAAGGAGTGATATATCGTATGCATGTCATCACCGGGCGTTCGTGGAGCATGGAGCAGGATTTTTTTTACAGATGGAGAACTAATTAGAGCATGGACCCTCGAACACGCACTGTAAATCAAGTGCAAGTCACCAGAATTGACAGTGATAGGTCACGGAACCACATAGACAGTGCAAGCAAGTATGACTACAATAAACATGCCATTATAAGGAAGAAGATGGAAGAAACACAGAAGTAGAGCATCCGAAAACGGAAGGAATCGCTTAGTATTGATAGCGGTTACAACGATGTGCAAAAGAACTGAAATCCAGATTGGACAAAGGACGGGAATTCATGAACTTCATCCGTTCACTGCGTTTTAAGTTTATTGTGGGTCTGACATTGATCATGCTGCCACTATTCATACTGCTATATTACAACAACGTATACGCCATGAAAGTTGTGCGTGATCAAGTATCTCTCACCAATATGAATCATCTTGCGAAGAGTGTGGAGCAGAACGAGCGTGTGCTCCAGGAGACCAATCGTTATTTATACAGTCTGGGCGAGCGAGATCCGGATATTATCTCCCTGTTTTTTCTCAAATACGGCAGCGGCGATTATATTATTGCCAAACAGCGCATTATGAACAAATTCATGACCGATATCGGATTTTATAATCTGATCGATTCATTTTTTCTGTACGATGCCGTGAATGATGATCTGTTACTCGCTACCTCAGGCAATTATGATGTCAAAATGTCGATTGTGCAGGAGAGCATGCCGGTCCAAATGCAGCAGCTGGAGGGGGAAATCCAAAAGCCAGAGTGGAGCATCGTTCGGGGGGGCACATGGAATGCCTTGGTCAAAACAGTGCGGATTAACGCCCAGTTCTATGCGGGGGCGCTTGTGGACATGAATGCACTGAATCACCCCGAGCAATTTACGGAGTCCGGTGACCGGGGTGGCGCAGTCATCGTGGGAGCAGATGGAGGGGCGCTGTCCGATTCAGCCCTCAACTCGGCACAAATCAAACTAGCCGCTGCCCATATCACTGGATTGAATAATCCATACCAGGTGATCTCTGAAGTGACATCCACAGGAAGTGCACGTCAGTATCTGATGCTTGGCATTCCTTCAGCCATGTCTGAGATGAATTATATTGTCCTGCTGCCCGAGGAGGATATGATGCGAAACCTGCCATTTTTTCAGCAGATCATTCGCCTGCTTCCGATTGGTGCAGCGGTCATTCTGATCACAGCTATGATTTTTCTCAGGCAACTCCTGTTCCGTCCAATGAATGTGCTCATACGTGGGATGAGGAGGGTTAGCCGAGGAGAACTTGATGTGAGGCTTGAGACGCCGGCTTCATCTGAACTGGAGTTTGTCACGCACAGCTTCAATCAGATGACAAGTGAGATCCAGCATCTGAAGATAGATGTGTATGAGGAGCAATTACGAACGAGAGAAGCAGAATTTAAACAATTGCAGATGCAGATCAATCCTCACTTTTACCTGAATTCATTGAATATCATTCATAGCCTGGCTTCGTTGCAAAAGCATGAGCTGGTGCAGCAGATGGCTGGTCATCTGGCAGATTATTTCAGGTTCAGCCTGCGTGCAGGCAAACGTGTCATTCGATTGGATGAAGAATTGGAACATATCAGTCATTATTTGGAGATCCAGAAGCTGCGGTTTCCAAACAAGCTGGATTTCGTTCTGGATGTTGGACCGGATCTTGGGCATTATGTGCTGCCGCCCTTAACGATTCAGCCTTTTGTGGAGAATGCCATCATTCATGGCTTTCAGCGACGCACAGAGCCTTTTGTTATTTGCATAACAGCACGAAAGTCGAAAACGTTATCTGATCCTACGCTGTCTTCGGTTCTTCAACTTTCGATTACGGATAACGGTGTTGGATTTGAGCAAGAAATACTAGAGCGCCTGCAACAGGGGCAATACGCCGAAGATCCGGGTGGACAACACATTGGCATCTGGAACGTTATCCATCGGCTGATTGTAAAGTACGGCAAACATGCTGGATTGCAGTTCAGCAATCAGACTGAAGGAGGGGCAGCAGTCCATATTCATATGCCCGCCCAGACGGAAGAGGAAGAAGGGAGAGCCTATGCGGAACCTGTTGATCGTGGATGATGAAGTATACGCCCTGCAAGCGATGGTGGAAGGGGTGGACTGGAGCCTGGCCGGAATTGACCAGGTATTCAGTGCTGGTGATGCGGAAGAAGCGAGAATGTTGATGAAAGCCCATCCCATTGATATTATGATCTGTGATATTGAGATGCCGGGTGAAACGGGACTAGATCTGCAGAGCTGGGTGTTAAAGCATGATCCCGGCCTGCTGACGATTTTCCTTACAGGTCATGCTCTGTTCGATTATGCCCAAACGGCAATTAAGTTGAACAGCTTCGATTATGTGCTGAAGCCTGCTCCCGCAGACCAGCTGCTCAAGGTTGTGAGCCAGGCGATTGACAAAATCAAGGATGGGGAGCAGCGTTCCCGCACCAATGAAGTATATGAGACGGTGTACAAACGCTGGCAAACGCATAAACCGCTGTTGACCGAGCGTTTCTGGAAAGACGCCATCTCACAGCGCGTAACCTTAACCCAGCAAAAGCTGCAGGAGCTGGCCGAGGTCTATGGAGCCGAGATTGATCCGCAAGTGCGCGTGTTGCCGATTGTCATTTCCGTCGAAGAATGGGTGCGAGACTTCGATCTGCGTGATGAGGAAGTCCTGGAATATGCGCTTCGCAATGCTGCCAAGGAAATGCTGCTTGGTGACAAACCTGGCGAAGTGTTTCAGGACCACAGTGGACTAAATATTGTGCTTGCATACGAACAGGATGGTATCGTACCAACGGCGAGTGAAGTGGCACAAGGATGTCAGAGCTATATCCAGGAATGTGGTACCTACTTTTATTGCCGATTGTCCTGTTACGTCGGAGTTCCGGTTGCTGTTACAGATTTACAGGGGATGCTGAATGAGCTGATGGACATGGAGCGTCGCAATATCAACGAGCTTGAAGGGGTCTTCATCTATGACGAGGTGGGCCGGGATACGGAGGATCGCTTTCTGCCAATACCGTGGTTTTCCGAGCTGTCCATCCTGTTCGAAACGGGAAAGTTTGACGACCTACGCGAGCGTGTGGACGAAATCTTTGAATTACTGGCCTCACAGGAGCGTTTGTCACCCGAAATTCTGCGCTTGTATTATCATGCGATGCTGCATGTAATCTACCCGCTGCTTCATCAGAAAAATGTATCCGTACGCAGCCTGTATCCCGGAGAACGGGAGCCGGAAGAAAACGTTGTGACACGTTCGTTGCCTCAACTGAAGCAGTGGACATCAGACCTGATTAGTCGTGCGATCCCGGTATTGTACCCGGACGATCACAGTCCAATGACGATTGTGGACCAGTTATGCATTTACATTGAAAATCATATTGGTGAAGAGCTGATGCGAGAAGAACTTGCATCCTTTGCCGGATTTAATCCGGCCTATCTATCCCGCCTGTTTCGTAAAGAAAAGGGCATGTCGCTTTCCGAATTCATTCTCCAGCGCAGAGTTGCCAAAGCGAAGACTTTATTGTCCCAGTCTACCGTGAAGGTGACGGATATCGCAGGCAAGGTCGGGTACTACAATTACTCTCATTTTACGAAAATGTTCAAAAAGTGCACGGGTATTACCCCACAGGAGTTTCGCAAACAGTCCCGAACGGTACAGATTTGACGCAGCATGCTGCGTCTTTTGTTTTTTTGTGCCCTAAAGTCATAATTTGATAAGTGAACAGGTCACCACAGCAGATAGTGGACCTGAACGCCCCGCCGTATACTTGAACCACAGGAGACACAGCGGTGTTTCATCCTGAGGATGAAATTCAAGAGGAGTGAGGGAGAACAAGTTATGAAGACACAACCCCAGGTGGGTAAGGCAGCACGTCTATCGGATGCAAGGGACATACCGGATATACCGGTTCGAAAACGAAAGTCTGTCCTGTACAATCTAGGTAAATTCAAGGTTTTGTATCTCATGTTTTTGCCAGGCATTCTGTTTCTGCTGGTGAACAACTATATGCCGATGTTCGGCGTTCTGATTGCATTCAAAAATGTAAACTATGCCGACGGTATTTGGGGCAGCCCGTGGAGCGGCTGGGATAATTTCAAGTATTTGTTCTCCACCAGCGATGCTTGGGAGATTACACGTAATACGCTCGCATATAACACCGTATTTATTGCGCTGAATTTATTTGTAGGTGTAGGGCTTGCGATTTTGTTGAATGAAGTGAAGAACAAGGCGATGTCCAAATTGTATCAGTCACTCATGCTGCTTCCGTATTTTCTGTCGATGATTGTAGTCAGCTATTTGGTGCTCGCGTTTCTCGGCAAGGATTCGGGCTTCATGAACTCGACGATTCTTCAGCTCTTTGGCGGACAACCAATTGATTGGTATTCGGAACCCAAGTATTGGCCGTATATTTTGCCGCTGGTGAATACATGGAAGAATATCGGTTATTATGCCGTTATTTATCTGGCAGCAGTGGTAGGTATCGATGAGGAATATTATGAAGCGGCCGTGCTGGATGGCGCGAGCAAGTGGCATCAGATTCGCTTCATTACGGTTCCGTTCCTCGTACCGCTGATCGTGATTATGACACTGCTGCAAATCGGTCGTATTTTCTACGCGGACTTCAGTCTGTTCTACCAGGTTCCGCTTGAATCGGGCGCATTGTTCCCGGTCACGAACGTTCTGGATACGTATGTGTACCGAACCTTCCTCATTGGGGGCGATATCGGGATGTCCTCGGCAGCCGGGCTGTATCAGGCTGTTGTCGGATTTGTGCTTGTTCTCGTATCCAATACCATCGTAAGGAGAATGGACAAAGATAATGCATTATTTTGAGAGGAGGCAAGCCAGCTGTGAAATCACGTGATCCATTAGCCGTGTCGCGGCGTTCCGCGTCTATCATACACGCTATGTTTATATTCTATGCCATTGCCTGCATCGTGCCGATCCTGCTTGTCTTCGCGATCTCATTCTCGGACGAGACGACGGTCATTGCGAACGGGTATAAGCTGATTCCGGAGAAGTTTAGCCTGACTGCCTATGAGTTTCTGTTCAAAGACATGGATCAGATCATCCATTCCTATGGCATTTCAATTATCGTAACCGTGATAGGTACAATAACGAGTGTAGCACTGACTGCATTGTACGCGTACCCGCTTTCCCGGAGGGATTTGCCGTATCGCGGGTGGTTCGCCTTTTTCATCTTTTTCACCATGCTGTTCAATGGCGGTCTGGTCCCTTGGTATCTCGTCTATGTGAACGTACTGGATTTGAAAAACTCGGTACTGGCACTGATCATGCCGCTGCTGCTGTCACCGTTCTTCGTACTGGTCATGCGTACGTTCTTCGCCAATTCCATACCGGTATCGATTCTTGAATCGGCACGGATTGATGGAGCGGGTGAATTGAGAACGTTTACACGTATCGTGCTTCCGCTCTCCCTTCCGGTGATGGCGACGGTTGCACTGTTCAGCACATTGAATTACTGGAACGACTGGTATCTCAGCATGATTTTTATATCCGATAACCGGACGATCAGTCTTCAGTACCTTATGTACCGGACGCTGCTCGACATTCAATATTTAACATCCAACTCCAATGTCTCTTCACAGATTTCGTCACAGGGCGGATTGCTGAATCTGCCGAATAAAACACTGCAAATGGCGATGGCTGTTGTCGGTATTGGTCCAATCGTACTGGCATATCCATTCTTCCAGCGGTATTTCATCAAAGGCCTTACGGTAGGCGCAGTGAAGGGGTAACTCCGGCCGGTTAGCGGAGAGGGCAACGGATAATCGAAGATGGACCTGAGAGGGCATATACAAAAAGCAGCAAGTACAGTCACGCCGGAGGGCCGGCAAGGAACGGACTTTTGCAGATTGGGAACATTGCGAATTGGGGCAATCGGTTGCAGGGTCCAACATATGACGGGAGGGGTTCACTTGGTTAGAACGTTTAAGGTATGGCCGCGTATCGCGGCAGCAGTTATGGCGCTGAGCCTGGTGCTTGCAGGTTGCTCATCAGACAAAGGCGGGACAACATCAGGAGCAGAGGGAGGCGGTGCAGCGGAGAGTGGGGGCAAGCCCTATGAAGTGACTTTGTATTATCCGGGGACACCACAAAAAGATGTAGCTCTGGTCGAAGCTGAGATCAATAAAAAGATGGAGCCAAAGATCGGGGCAACACTCAAGATCAACGCGATCGACTGGGGTCAGTGGGATAACAAGCTGAATCTTATGATCTCTTCCGGCGAAAAATCAGACATTATTTTCACGGCGGCTTGGCAAAATTATACCGTCAATGTGGCAAAAGGTGCTTTCTTGCCGCTCAATGATCTGCTTGACAAGTATGGGCAGGATATCGAGAAAAATCTCGATCCAGCCTTTCTGGAAGGTTCCCAGGTGGATGGTGTGAACTATGGCGTTCCTACCAACAAGGAATTGGCAGCAACGCGTGGTGTACTGGTACGCAAAGATCTGGCTGACAAATACAAGCTTGATCTGACCGCAGTGAAAACGTGGGCTGACCTGGAGCCGCTGCTCAAAACGATCAAGGAAAACGAACCTGGCATCACTCCATTCTATATGTCCAACACGAATGGTAACGGACTGCTGGAGAATCTGGATTGGGATTATCTCGGGGATGCTTCAGTGCCTGGAGTTATCTCCAAAACAGCAGGTGGAACGACGGTACTGAATGAAGTGGAGACTCCTGAATTCAAGGAGGCTGCTGAGCTTGCACGTAAGTGGTATCAGGCTGGATACATTAACAGTGATGCAGCAACTTCCAATGTGTTCCCGAAAGATCAGGCGAAGGCAGGCAAGGCGTTCCTTTGGACCGATGGCATGAAGCCGGGCAAGGATAAGGAAGAAGAAGGGTACGTCGGATATCCACTGACTCAGATTGAGATGACGCAGCCTACGATTACTACCGGGGATGCTTCCGGTGCCATGCTGGCGATCTCCCGCTCCTCTGAGCAGCCGGAGAAGGCGATGCAAGTCATTAACCTGCTGCATTCTGACAAAGAAATCAACAACCTCCTCAACTTCGGAATTGAAGGCACTCATTATGTGAAAAAAGACGGGGAGGACAACATTATTACCCTCCCGCAAGGGGTGGATGCCAACAGTCGCACATACAATCCGGGCGCACAATGGCAGCTGGGTAACCAGTTCCTGAACTACCTCTGGGATAATGAAGATCCACAGAAATGGGAAAAGTTCAAGGAGTTTAATGCTAAAGGCGTCAAATCACCTGCACTGGGCTTTACCTTCAACAGTCAATCCGTCAAAAACGAAATTGCTGCGGTCAACAACGTGAACAAACAGTTCAAACCGGGCATGACCTCGGGTGCAGTAGATCCGAACGAGATGATCCCGAAATATCTGGAGAAGCTGAAAGCCGCAGGTATTGATAAAATCATTGCAGCCAAACAAGAGCAGCTCGACGCATTCCTGTCGAAAAAGTAGAGTTGAGTTGCAAAACAAAAGACGTTTTCGGTTAAAAACCGGAGCGTCTTTTTTTATTTGGATCGCAAACCATAATAAGGAAAAATATGATATAATCAGGTGTCTGATTAGGGGGTGTTCGTGTGTCGAGAACCAGACTTGTGTTCTCTGCGATGTTATTGCTGTTTGGTATCATTTTTACGTTTAAGCATCACCTCGGTTTCTCTGTGGGGGACACGATGTTGTCTGCTATAGGCATGTCGCCTTATACCACATCCTATGTAAGTGGTGTGCATATCACGTTATTTTTTGGAATGGGTATATTAGCGTGCAGCTACTATCTTACACGCAAAGAAATCATGCCATTATATCCGGTTCTGGCCAAACGGCTCTGGCTGATCGTTCTCGCTATTGTTCTCAGTTATTCCTACATGACGGATAAATTGATGTATGTAGCCAAATGGGGGGCTTCCGGTATCAATGGTGTTTCCTATGTCCAAAATGATAGCTCCTGTACCTATGATGTACTGGAAAATGGCATTACACGAGTAAACTGTGACCTGACACTCAAAAATTACACCAGAGAGCCTGTAGCAGCTGTGCTCTTGCCTGACTTGGCCCGCAGTTACAAACACCAGGATGATCCGCTCTATGAATCCCTGCAATCTGTCCAGCTGAAGCCTGTGCATATAGAGATTGAGCCGCATGGAACATTTAAAGGTCAACTGGCGTTTTCCGGTTTGGCTGCCTCCCCGCTGCGAGTCAAAGGAAAGCTAACCGATATTGTAATGGATGTCGCCGTAGATGGAGAGAACACTGTGTTTGACTACGATATTCCATAATGATTTTGCGTTAGCAAGATAGAATCAATACATAAGAAGATCATTGCGAATTAGAAGAAATTAATCAATATATAGTGTTTAGAAAGGAGCTGGCGGTTGTCAGCTCTTTTTGGCGTGGAAGTTGCAATTAGTGCAGAAAAGTTGGTTTTGTCACCTTTATGTATGTATATGGTAACGCTTACGATATATAGACAGTCTCTTTAAAGAGATTAAGTCAGGAATAACAGATGAGCTGTGGAGCGGATTCGCCCAGAAAAAATAGTTTATGTTTAACGCTTTCATCGTTAAAATTAGATTCACTGACTAATGAAGGCAAGGTGAGGTAAGCAGATGTCATACCGGACGAATCTATTTTCCAAAATGGTCATTTTAATTCTAATTATGCTGGTTCCAGTCGTGCTGCTGTACTGGTATTCCAACCATAAAACGACAGCAGTTCTGCGGGATGAACTCAATCGCTCCAACAGTAACCAACTGGAATTTTTTCAAAATCAAGTGAATACACACATCGAGTTGTTATCCTCGTGGCCGAATCTGCTCATCCATGATCCCGATATTGCGAGCTTCCGACGGATCTACGCTGACAGTAAATATTTCGATCTGGATACGATCAATCTGGTTAAACGTATTCAGAACAAGCTGAGTATCCAGGAAAGTTCATCCAACTGGACAACGAAATTGTACCTCTATTCGCCGACGCTGGGCAGGGTCATCTCTGAACGAGATGCTGGCTATTACGATCAGGAGACGCTGCGAGGCAACATATCATCTGGATGGAATGTTCGAAAGATTCAGGAGGGGGAAGATGATCGATTCATCTTCAGCTGGATCACCGTATCTCCATACGGTATTAGTGATCCCGCAGCCAATGCGCAAACCGTGATTAAGCTTGAATTCGACAGTGACAACATTCGAGATATGCTGGACAAATTCAAGGACGATGGTCGCCATGATCCCTTTTATTACCGGGAAGAGACGGGGGTTATCTATAACCGAACTTCGGATCGTGCCCTGACAGGCCAGCTGATGGACAAGCTGGCCATTGATAAGCTTAAGGATGTGGATAACCGAACAGTAGTCATTGACGGCGAGCCTTACATGGTTAATACGGTAAAGTCCAGCACGACAGGATGGTATCTGGTCGATTACATGCCGCTATCAGCTATTCTGAAGCCGATTCATCAATCCAATATAACGTTTTATTCAGCTATGATCTGTCTACTATTGATGAGCTTTGCCGTGGCCTATCTGTTATATGTACAGGTCCAAGTCCCTGTCAAACAGTTGATTCGTGGATTCCAACGATTGAAGCAGGAGGATTATTCAGTTCGAATCATCCCCAAAGGCCGCAATGAATTCAGCTTTTTGTCCGAACGATTCAACTCCATGGTGGCGCAAATTCAGCAGTTATTTGAACACGTGTACCTGGAACAGATTCATGTGCGTGAAGCCCGGCTGAAACAGCTGCAATCGCAGATTAATCCACACTTTTTCTATAATTGTTTCTCGTTCATTACGAGCATGGCAAAGCTGAAGCGTGTGGATGCCGTAGTTGCTATGTCGCATAATCTGTCCCGATACTATCGGTACACGACGAGGCAGGAGCGTGATGTGGTACCGCTCACGGAGGAAATTGAGTTCGTCACCTGTTATCTGGAGATTCAACAGATGCGTATGGACCGAATACGTTTCAAAATTGACTTATCGGAAGACATCTTGAGGCAGGAGGTGCCTCCGCTAATCGTTCAACCACTGGTGGAGAATGCGGTTATTCATGGTATTGAAGCCGATGCCGAGGCTGGGGAAATACGGGTGTCGGGAGAACAAAGAGATGGCATGATGATTCTTACCGTAGATGACGACGGGCAAGGTATGGATGAATTGGCCCGGCAGATGCTGCTCCACAAACTTACAGGGGGTATGGATCAAGATATGGGGTGTGGGCTGTGGAACGTCAACCAGCGTCTTCAGCTCAGGTATGGGGAGCGGGCTGGACTTAGTGTTATGGAATCACCGCTTGGGGGGCTGCGTGTTACCTTGTCCTGGCCTGCTGACGAGGAACATCTTCTTGAATAGAAGGAAAGAAATAGAGACGCCATATGACTACAGCATGATGACCGTGGCATGCATTGCATAACTATGCAGATAGGGAGTGACTTTCTTGATTGATATCTTACTGGTGGATGATGAAACGTATGTGACTGAAAGTCTGGAATTGACCATTCCCTGGGGAGAGCTCGGGGTTACGACGGTTTTGCGTGCAGGATCTGGTAAGGAAGCGCTGCAGATTTTGGAAGAGAATGCAGTGGACCTCGTGGTGACCGATATTCGAATGCCGGGCATGTCCGGACTGGAGCTAATTGAGGAGGTAAGCAATCGATGGGCGCATATCCGCTGCATCCTGCTGACCGGGCACAGTGATTTTCAATATGCCAAGAAAGCCATTCAGCTGCAGGCTGCCGATTATATTCTCAAGCCGGTGAACGATGAGGAATTCATGGCTTCGATCTCCGCTGCCATCACGTCCCTTCGGGATGATTGGGATGAATTTGATAAATACCATCGTTTGTTATATAGCCGGAAGTCAGATTATAAAATTTTGCGAGAAAATCTGATGCACGATTTGTTGCTGGGCCGCGAGATTTCAGCACGGGCACTGGGTGAACAGCTTGAGAAGTATGAGATAGTGCTCCAGCCAGATCAACCGGCGGTCATGATGCTAATTCGCCTGACAGGCCGGTTCTCGGCAATGGATCAGCAATCACTGGATTTGATGGAGTTTGCGGTTGGCAATATCGCCGAAGAGGTGTTTGGACCGCAACTCAACGTCTGGTTTTCACGTGGCCCCCATGAGTGTCTGGTCATGATAATACAGAATCAGGGGTTGACGGAGCCTGAGCAAACGAACATGGAAGAACTGAAGCAGCCGGCTGGAACCTTCCGTGAGCATGTCATTCGATATCTGCAAGGCGATCTGTCCATGGTGGTCACAGCACCGTTTCATTTTGCCGATCTGACGACCGCTTATCGTAAAGGTTTGGGATCACTGGTACTGTCGGGTCCAGAGGAAAATACGATCATTTATATGGATAAAGAGCTGTCCAAACGGCCGGAGAACGATGCGGCACAAGCGCTTGAAGAGCTTTATAAGCCACCCGTGCTGCCTCAATTGCTTGAAACCAAACAGTGGGAGGCTGCGGCACGCAAACTGAATGCCGTCTTTGATGCAGCGGACCGTGTATGTCTCTCCAGAGAACATGTATATGAGATGTATTTGTCTGTGACGAATGCTTTTATGTATATCGCGCATAAGCAGGGGCATCTCGTGCATGAGATCGATCATGCGGGATTTGACCTGCTATTGGCGCATCAGCTGATTCAATCGCCTGACAAGCTTCGCCGCTGGGCGACTGAGATGCTCGCCAAGTTGCAGGAGGAGCTGTCGGATCAGGAAGGCGTACAGAGTCGAAGACACGTCATCAAGCAGGTTCAGGAGATGGTAACCAGAGACGCAGGACAGGATCTATCCGTGAAGATGATCGCAGACAAAGTTTATTTGCACCCCGTGTATTTGTCCAAGATCTACAAAGCCGAGACAGGTGAGGGGCTGGGCGATTATATGATTCGAATGCGGATGGAGCGTGCATTGTATTTGCTCAAAAACACGAATAAAAAGATATACGAGATTACCAGTGAGCTTGGGTACCAAAATCCGCAATATTTCAGCAAAATGTTCAAAAAGCATTACGGAATGACACCGAATGAATATCGGGATCAGGCATAATTTCAACATCATTCCAATATATAGGTTGCCAAAGGTGCAGAAATCTTGTTTTCGTGACATAGGCTGAAAGACCCGGCAGGCCTATAATGAAAGGGTAACCAAAATGATTGAAGGGGGAACAACATTGAGAGCGAAATCCACGAAAAAGAGATTACTGTCGCTTCTCGCAACGGCGGTGTGTCTGACCGGCGTCCTTGCAGGCTGTACAGGAGGAAATAGCGGAGGAGATAGTGAGGCATCAAGTACGCCAGCTATTGAAAACGAATACAAAGAAAAATATGATCCGGCAGTGACCCTTACAACAGCATGGGGAATTGATCCTGAGCTAAAATTCAAAAATGGCGAATCGATGGAAAATAACGTGTCAACCAAGTGGGCCAAAGAGAAATTCGGCATCGACATCAAATCATTGTGGTCTGTAACGGATACAAACGGTGCGTTTGCGACGAAGCTTCGTCTAGCGATGTCTTCTGGCCAGGAGATGCCTGATGTGGTAACGGTAGGGGACAACCTGCTTGCACAGGATCTGATTGATTCTGGCATGTACCAGGAAGCGGGGCCGCTGTTCGACAAATACGCTTCCGACACATGGAAAAAAGCGATGGAGCAGGACCCCAATGTATGGAACCAGTATAGCCGTGACGGCAAAAGAATGGGTATTCCCGTACTGGACTATGCGTACAACAATGATTACCTGCTGTGGATTCGTCAGGATTGGCTGGACAAGCTGAATCTGGAGGCGCCAAAAACAATCGATGAACTGGAAAAAGTCATGGATGCGTTCAAAAATCAAAATCCGGATGGCTTAGCTCCGGATAAGGTCATACCGCTCAGCATCGGTTTCAAAACATCCATGAACACATGGATGGGAGATCCATCCTGGATCTTCGGTGCATACGGAACACTGCCATTCCAATGGAATGTAGCTGAAGATGGCAAGTTGGAATATGGTTCCATCAATCCTGGCATGAAGCAAGGTCTGACCAAATTGAGCGAATGGCTCAAAAAAGGATATATCCCGCAGGAAGCAGCATTATGGGATGAAAACAAAACAGCAGAGCCAGCAGTGGCAGGTACAGCCGGTATTATCCCAGGTCCATACTGGATGAGCGGATGGCCGCTTCTGGATACGGTGAAAAATGTGCCAAGTGCCGTTTGGAAACCGATTGAAATCCCGTCCGGTCCAGAAGGCAAAGCTATGCGTCACGGTACACAGTTTGTTAACGGTGTTATTCTGATTAAGAAAGACATGGAACATCCTGAAGCCTTCTTTACTTATCAGAACTACCTGTTCGACAATTATGCAGACCCGGCACCGGGTAGCCCGTATGATAACGGTCTGTTTGCAAAGTATGACTATCAATTGGATGCCAATGGAAAACAAATGCCGATTGACCAAATCGAAGGCGGATATGTGAATGTTGTACGTTATCTGCTCGTTCGTGACGGCGCTCGTATTCCGGATGCTCAGATGAAAGCCCTGCTGAATCTGGCAGATGGCAAAGAGCCTGAGACGAAGCTTGAGAAGGATGTTGCTGTCAACTACGGTAAAGAAACCCCTGCCGCAGCGAAAGTGTTGCTCGGTCAGGAAGAGATCTCCTATAAAAATATGTTCACAGGTCCTACAACAGCGACAATGAAATCCAAGCTGGACTACCTGAACAAAATTGAAAATCAAGCATTTAATGAAATCATTTATGGCAAAAATCCGGTAGATGCGTTCGATACATTTGTACAAACATGGAAATCGGGTGGCGGTGACCAAATCACACAAGAGGTTAACGAATGGTATGACAGTGTGAAAAAATAAGGATACAGGGGCGTGCAGACCAACCAGGTCTGCGCGCTTTTTTTGTCGTTATGAGAGCCTGATTTGCTTCGGGAAGGTTCGGGTCAGCGGTGGATGAATGAATGAAAAGACAGCGAGTCCAAACTGGTTGCTTTTGTGCCATTTATATTGCTTTTATGTGCTGTTTGACCTATGCAAACGGTTGATATAATCGCAGTATAAGCCACTCAGGGAGCACTTGAGTAGGAAGAATTACAGGGGGAGCAATCATGAGAACTTTAAAACGAACTTGGCCATTCCACGTAATGCTGCTGCCAGCCATCATCTTTCTGATCATATTCAGCTACATTCCCATGGGCGGCATTGTCATGGCATTTCAAAACTATAAGCCATGGATGGGCATCAGCGGCTCGGAATGGGTAGGGCTGGATAATTTTCGATATTTGTTTGAACGTGAAGACAGCTTGCAAGTCATCTGGAATACATTAATCATTGCTGTACTCAAGCTGATATTCAATTTATTTATCCCGTTCGTATTTGCGATATTGCTGAATGAGGTTCGGAAAATTGCTGTTCAGCGGACCATTCAGACTTTGGTTTATCTGCCTCACTTCCTGTCCTGGGTTATTCTCGGTGGTATTCTGATAGATCTGCTCTCCAACGAGGGGCTGGTGAATCGAGCGCTGGGTGCCTTCGGGCTTGGACCTTACTTCTTCCTTGGAGATAATGACTGGTTCCGATTTACGATTATCATTTCCGATGTATGGAAAGAGTTCGGTTATAACACGATCGTGTTTCTCGCTGCACTGGCTGGCATCAACCCGTCCCTGTATGAAGCAGCGGAGATTGATGGTGCAGGACGCTGGAAACAAACGCTGCACATTACAGTACCTTCCCTTGTTCCCATGTTGATGGTTGTCGGTACACTGGCGCTGGGTAACGTACTGAACGCCGGGTTTGATCAGATCTTCAACTTGTACAACCCGCTCGTATATCAAACCGGGGATATCATCGATACGTTTGTATACCGATCCGCGATGGTGAACGGAGAGATGGGTTTTGCTACAGCAATCGGATTGTTCAAATCCGTCATTAGCATGATTCTGATTCTCGTATCATACAGCCTTGCCAAGAAATATGCCGGATATCGTATTTTTTAACCGACTTCATAGGGAAAAGAGGGACCAACATGTATCACAAATCGCTGCCTTATCGTGTGTTTAACATATTCAATACCTGCTTCCTGATTCTACTGGCCATTCTCTGTATTGTGCCGCTGATACATGTTCTGGCTGTATCCTTTAGTGTCAAATCAGCCGCCGATGCCAATCTGGTCAGTCTGTGGCCCGTAGGGTTCTCGCTTGAAGCCTACAAGAAAACGATGAATAATCCGATCTTCCTGCATTCGATCTGGGTCTCGTTGCTGCGGACCGTCATTGGTACAGGCATTACGCTATTGATTACCTTTTTGGCAGCCTATCCATTGTCGAAAGAAAATTCTGTTTTTAAAGGAAGAAACATCTATTCATGGCTGTTCGTTTTCAGTATGATTTTTAACGGGGGCCTGGTTCCATTCTACATGGTCATCCAAAAAATCGGATTGATGGACTCGTTCTGGGTGCTTGTACTCCCGGGTGCGGTGAATACGTTCCTCGTCATCCTGATGCTGAATTTCTTCCGCGGCATTCCGCAGGAGCTGGAGGAAGCGGCATTGATTGATGGAGCAGGTCATTTCCGCACATTGTTCAGTATATTTCTTCCCATCTCGATGCCGTCCATTGCTACGATCGCTTTGTTCAGCATGGTGTTCCACTGGAACTCCTGGTTCGACGGCTTGCTCTATCTGAACAATGCCAAGGATTACCCACTGGCGACATTCCTGCAGACTGTCATTATTGGACGCGATATGAGTACGATGAGCATGGATCCGAAGGAAATGGAAGCGATCTCCCAAACCACAGTAAGAGCGGCACAAATTTTTATTGGAAGTGCGCCAATCCTCATTGTGTATCCATTCCTACAGCGCTTCTTTGTCAAAGGTATGACCTTGGGTTCGGTTAAAGGCTGAGCCTGCATCTAAATTAAACGGAGGTTGATGAAGTGGGCAATTTAAAGGAAGAGGCATTCATTCTCGGAATGGATGTGTCATTTATGGATGAAATTGAGCAGCATGGTGGGAGCTATCGTGACGAGGATGGGCAGCAGGCGGACTTGCTGACCCTTCTCAAGCTGGGTGATGCCAATGCAATCCGATTGCGAATCTGGAATGATCCTGTAGGCGGATTCTGTAATCTGGAGCGGACGGTAGCGGTAGCCAAACGGATCAAGGAACAAGGCTTGCAATTCTTGCTGGATTTTCATTATTCCGATCGCTGGGCTGATCCAGCCAATCAATGGAAGCCAAAGGCATGGGAAAAGCTGTCATATGAGGAACTGCAACGTGAGGTATGTACTTATACGGCAGATGTACTGAGAACACTCAAGGAGCATGATGCATTGCCGGACATGGTGCAGGTGGGGAATGAAATTACACCGGGCATGTTATGGGATGAAGGACGTGTTGGTGGGGAAGAGCATGATACCGACGAACAGTGGGAGCGTTTTGCTGGACTTGTGAAGTATGGCATCGCTGCTGTTAAATCGATTGATTCGGAAATCAAGATTATGATTCATATAGACCGCGGTGGTGATAATGCGGAGAGTCGCAAATTCTATGATCGGTTTGAGGCACTAGGTGTGGAGTTCGATATCATTGGGCTCTCATATTACCCTTGGTGGCATGGAACACTGGATGCGCTGCGGGATAATCTGCATGACCTGGCTGAACGCTACGGCAAACCAATCAATGTTGTTGAAACCGCTTATCCTTGGACATTGGAGCAGCCTGAAGGCCACGAGTGGATTCTGAATCAGGAAGAACTGTTGTTGCCAGGATATCCGGCAAGCGTGGAAGGACAGACGCGTTATCTGAAGGATCTGCTGCAGATTATTCGTGAAGTTCCCGGCGGTCTCGGAGCGGGATTCTATTACTGGGAGCCTGCCTGGATTCCTAGCAAGGAAGAGTGGTCTGTTGGACATCCGAATAACTGGGGCAACCTGACGATGTTTGACTTCAAGGGTCAGAAGTTGCAATCGTTTTCAGCGCTGAAGGCTGGAGAGGAAAATGACACTGCATTGGATGAGCAGCCGAGTGCTGCATTGATCAAATAGATGATTCAAAATGAAATGAATGAAGGAGTTGTCAGCATGACATACAAATATCCACCCGTAAGTTCCAAAGCACCTCATATGTTACATGGTGCAGACTATAACCCGGAGCAATGGCTACGCTACCCTGAAGTACTTGAAGATGATATCCGCCTGATGAAGCTTGCCAAATGTAATGTGATGTCCATTGGCATCTTCTCATGGGTATCCCTTGAACCGGAGGAAGGCGTGTACACGTTTGAATGGCTGGATCAAGTACTGGATCGTTTTGCTGCCAATGGAATTTATGCATTCCTGGCTACCCCGAGCGGTGCAAGACCTGCCTGGATGTCGGCCAAGTATCCCGAAGTGTTGCGTGTTGGAGTCAATCGCGTTCGCAACCTGCATGGCTTCCGTCACAACCATTGCTATACATCTCCGGTATACCGGGAGAAGGTTACTGCAATCAATACAAAACTTGCAGAACGTTACTCGGATCATCCCGCAGTAATTGGCTGGCACATTTCCAATGAATTCGGCGGGGATTGCCACTGTGATTATTGTCAGGACGCTTTTCGCGGCTGGGTGAAAAACAAATACGGCACACTGGACGAGTTGAATCACTCCTGGTGGACAACATTCTGGAGCCATACCGTGACAGACTGGAGTCAAGTGGAGTCTCCTGCGCCGCACGGAGAGACACAGGTCCATGCGATGAATCTGGACTGGCGCAGGTTTGTCACAGATCAGACCGCTGATTTTATCGTGCACGAAACGAAACCGCTGAAGGCCAAAAATCCCGATCTGCCGGTAACGACCAACCTGATGGAGTTTTATGAAGGATTGAACTACTGGAAGTTCGCTGACATTCTGGATTTCTTGTCTTGGGACAGTTATCCGACATGGCATGATGCGGACGAAGAAGATACGCTGGCATCCAGAGTGGCGATGATGCATGATATCGTTCGTTCAATCAAGGGCGGGCAGCCGTTTCTATTGATGGAGAGCACACCGAGCTCAACCAACTGGCAAGAGACAAGCAAATTGAAACGTCCTGGTATGCATTTGCTGGCATCTCTGCAAGCTGTGGCGCACGGCTCGGACAGTGTACAATACTTCCAGTGGAGAAAGAGTCGGGGGTCCAGTGAAAAGCTTCATGGAGCGGTTGTAGATCATGTTGGGCATGAACATACCCGTGTGTTCCAGGATGTTACTGACGTAGGAGTGGCACTGGAAGGAATGCAGGCGGTGGTTGGAACGTCCGTTCCGGCCGAAGTTGCCATCATCTTCGATTGGGAAAACCGTTGGGCGGTAAAGGATTCCCAAGGACCGCGTAACATCGGAGTAAAGTACGAGCAGACGGTGGAATGGCATTATGATGCCTTTTGGAAAAAAGGTGTGCCTGTGGATGTCATCGACATGGATGCTGATCTCTCCAAGTACAAACTGCTCATCGCACCTATGCTTTATCTGGTACGCGAAGGGGTTGGCGAACGCATTGAGCGATTCGTGGAAAATGGCGGTACATTTGTAGCAACGTATTGGTCAGGTATCGTAAATGAGAATGATCTGTGCTTCCTCGGAGGATTCCCTGGGCCGCTTCGCAAGACGTTGGGGATCTGGTCAGAAGAGATCGACGGCTTGCATGACCGTGATCTGAATGGGGTTGTGCCTGTGAAGGACAACGGGCTTCAACTGAATGCCGAGTATGATGCAATCGAATTATGCGACCTGATTCATCTGGAAGGTGCCGAAGCACTGGCGACGTATCGCTCTGACTTCTATGCCGGACGGCCTGCTTTGACCGTCAATCGTCTTGGTTCAGGTAAAGCATATTATATGGCTACGCGTTTCAAAGCTCCATTTTACGATGATTTCTATGGCAGTCTAATGGCTGATCTGGGTATAGAGCGTGCTCTTGAAACTCAGCTTCCTGCTGGAGTTACGGCACACATCCGTACAGATGGCACAGCGGATTATGTATTTGTGCAGAACTACACACCGGAGCCTAAGCAAGTACAACTGGACAACCAGTCTTATCGTGATCTGCTGAGTGGTGATGCTGTAGAGGGTAGCCTGGATTTGCAGCCATATGATATCAGAGTACTGCGCAGAGCGGTTGAGCGTAAATAATATAATATTACTCATTTGGCTGAAAAATCTAGGGATAACAGCGATCGAAGGTTGTTCTGTAATTGGAGTGGCAAGTGTAAATATTCTTTAGTTCAACTTATATAGTGTGCAGAAGGGTCACCCTTAACGTCTCGATCAGACGGAGAGGGTGGTCCTTTTTGTCGTATTTAGATCACACTGAGTACTTTTTCTGGACAAGATAAAGGATAAACGTGTCCGCGCAGCGAAGACAAACAGGTAACATTGCAACTCAAGACTTTCAGTCTGGGAGGAATTGGAATGAATCAAAGGAATCTAGACGGTAACAGCTTTATTATTCGGCTGGAAATGACAACAAAAGATATCAAGTTTGGGGAAGTGGCCTCGGCCATCTCGGAAGCTGGCGGAGACATTATCGCCATCGACGTAATTTCGACCAATCAGGATGTAAGTGTGCGCGACTTAACTGTCGCTGTAACGGATGCACAAGATAACAGCAAAATTATAGAAGGGGTGCGCCAGCTTAAAGGGGCATCCATCATAAACGTATCGGACCGGACGTTTCTGCTGCACTTGGGCGGCAAGATCGAGGTTACACCGAAGACACCGATTCATAACCGGGAAGATCTGTCACGCGTATATACACCGGATGTAGCCCGGGTATGTGCGGCCATTTCAGAAGAGCCTGGAAAGGCATTTTCGCTGACAATCAAGCGGAATACGGTTGCCGTAGTATCGGATGGCAGTGCTGTGCTTGGACTCGGTAACATTGGACCACGTGCCGCGATGCCGGTCATGGAAGGTAAAGCGATGTTGTTCAAACAGTTTGCAGGGGTGGACGCTTTCCCGATCTGCCTGGATACACAGGATACCGAGGAAATCATTCGAACTGTGAAAGCGATCTCACCAGCATTTGGCGGGATTAATCTGGAGGATATTTCTTCACCGCGTTGCTTCGAAATTGAGCGTCGCCTGAATGAGGAACTGGACATTCCGGTATTTCATGATGACCAGCACGGTACAGCAGTTGTGTTGTATGCAGGTCTGATCAATGCGCTCAAGCTGGTTGGCAAGTCCATCACGGATGTAAAAATTGTCGTCTGTGGTATCGGTGCAGCAGGTGTGGCATGCAGTAATATTCTGCTGTCCGCGGGTGCGAGTCGGGTTGTCGGGGTCGATCGTGATGGTGCTCTGGTACGGACGAATACCTATGAAAATGAAGTATGGAGCGACTATGCGGCTCGTACCAACCCGGAACTGGAGACAGGTTCACTTCGTGACGTGATTCGCGGAGCGGATGTCTTCATCGGTCTGTCGCGCGGTAACCTGTTAACCCGTGAAGATGTGCAAACCATGGCCGCCGATCCAATTGTTTTCGCCATGGCGAATCCGGTACCGGAGATTATGCCGTCTGTGGTGGAAGACATCGTGGCTGTCATGGCGACAGGCCGCTCGGATTATCCGAATCAGATCAATAACGTATTGTGTTTCCCAGGTATGTTCAGAGCCGTTCTGGATTGCCGTGCCAGTGAGATTAATGAGGAGATGAAGCTCGCAGCAGCTCAGGCGATTGCTTCAGCCATTTCGGATGAAGAGCGCACCCGTTATTATATTATTCCGAGTGTTTTTAACGATAAAATCGTCAAATCGATGCGCAATCGCGTGATTGAAGCAGCGGTCAAAACGGGTGTGGCAAGACGTATACCGCGTGAACAAACTCGCGAAGGCGGGGACGTGTAAGATGCAAGAGAATTCCCCTCAACATCTGAACCTGAGCACACAACAATTAGGGCATGGGGATCAGGTTGATGGAACGTTAACAGGAGAGGCAATTCTTCGAGCGGCTCGTGCTTTTGTACAGGGAGATGCGGCCGCACATACGGATGGTCATGACTGGCCGCATATCGAGCGGGTGACCGCACTTGCGGTCGAGCTTGCACACCGTATAGGTGCCGATCCCTTTATCTGTGAACTCGCTGCATTGCTTCATGATGTGCCGGATGAGAAGCTTAACGAAAGTCTTGAAGCCGGAATGGCAAAGCTGAATGCATGGCTGGATACCCAGCCGCTTGAAGCGGGTACACGGGAAGCTGTGGTACACATCATTAGTTCCATTTCCTATGCAGGAGGGCAGCGACCTGCCGTCTCATCTCTGGAAGCCCAGGTGGTGCAGGATGCGGATCGCCTGGATGCGCTGGGCGCTATTGGTATTGCGCGTACGTTTGCTTTTGCCGGCGCGAGAGGCCGTGAGATGTATGATCCTGCCCTTCCGCCACGAGAGCAGATGACGCGAGAGGAATACCGGAATGGACGCAGTACAACGATCAATCACTTTTACGAAAAGCTGTTTAAGCTAAAAGATCTGATGAACACATCCTATGGCAAGGAACTGGCAGAGCAGCGTCATGACTTTATGGTGCAGTTTGTGGAGCAATTTAAGCGTGAATGGGAAGGAAGGTTCTCATAACTTTCTCCGTTTGAGTTAAACATACAATACCCCCTACTTCCGATAGTGGAGTGTGGGGTATTGTTGTGTATACATAGAAGTAATAGGGAATCTAACTCATCAACAGGATACAGGGCATGGTAACCCAAAGGCTTCCATGATACAATAAATCGTTCTCCTGAATTGATTCGGGCAAAAAAAGAAATATGGGGTAATAATGATAATGATCATCCAACGAATGAAATCAGTTTCGAAAAAGAGGAGGGGTCACCATGTCATTTGGTGCACGTGTACTTAAGACAGGCATTGCGGTCACGCTGGCCCTGTACCTTAGCAGCATGTTCCTGAACCCGCAATCTCCCGTTCCCGCCGCGATCGCGGCCATCTTTGCGATGCAGCCATCCATTTATCGTTCCTGGAAGTATTTCCTGGATCAGCTGCAGACCACCACACTTGGGGCAATTGTGGCCCTGCTGGGAGGCATGGTGCTGTCCAATGAGCCCATCGCCGTCGGGTTAATTATTGTGCTGGTTATTATGATTTGTCTTAAATTGAATATGGGCGAAACGGTTGGCCTGACGCTGGTAACCGTTGTATCGATTATGGAAGCGTCGGGTGACTGGCATTTTGCATTGAACCGTTTCCTGCTGACACTTGTCGGCATTGTATCTGCTTTTCTTATTAATATTACGGTATTTCCACCCAAGCCAAAGATTCAGTTCGTGAAGCAGATTCAGAGTGTGTTCAGTGGCATGTCACTGCTGCTGCGTACATCGATCTCGGATGAGATCAAGGAAGTGGTGTTCCGGGATGAGAAAAATAATCTGGGCGGTTCCATTAAATCTTTGTCAGATAAATATAATTTGTTTGAAGAAGAACAGAAGAAGATGAAACGTTCCAAATTCAGCGAGACCCGGCAGATGGTCGTATACAAACAGATGCTGCTGAGTCTGCAAAAAGGATTCGACGTGCTGGATTCGGTAGAACGCCATTATTTCCAGGCATCGCGAACACCGGAAATGGATGAGTTCTTTGATACACATCTGGAGCTTGTTATCAAATTCCATGAACATGCGCTGCTTAAATTCGAGGATAAGCTGAAACCGAACGGGGAAGAGGCGGCACAGTTCATTTTGGATAATGATAGCTTCATGGAGCAGGCCATTTCCCAGTTTGATATTGATCAGGAAGGGATGCTGAGACTGTCCATCGTAGCTGCCGCCATCTATGACTATGGCTATCAGCTGGAACGATTGAACCGGCTTGCCGAACATGTGCATAGTGCCAGTGAAGACAAGGAGTCACAGGATAAAATTCTGAATTGGCTTAAATGGCCGTAAACATGGTAGTACAGTTTGCGGTAATGTGGTTTCATCATATACAATGGAACCACAACCAGCCCGGACAGCGTGTCCGGGTTGTTTTGCATACATAGCGCAAACCTTGCGCCACCAACTCAATCGAACCGAGGTAGATACGTATGAATTTAACACAGCTTGGCCCTGAATGGATGCAGTGGTTCAATGGACAGGATCTGGAGCAGAAGCAGCACGAAGCGATGCAATTGCTGACTGTGTCCGAAGATGGCTGGCCGCATCAGGCGATGATTAGTATGGGGGAAGTTATTGCTATCACGCCCAACTTGCTGAGACTGGCTTTATGGCCTGGAACGCAGACAAGTATGAATATGAGACGAACAGGCAAGGCTACCTTGATTGCTGTTCATCAGCAAAGCTTGTTATCTATTCGTCTGGATGTGACTTCACTGCCACAACTCATGGAAGCTGTGCATCCGAGAGATCGTTTCGAGGCTCAGGTGTTAAACGTTCGTGTAGATCATGTACCCTATGCGGAGATTACTTCAGGGATAACATTTCAATTGAAAGACGAATCTGGGGCTATTAAACGCTGGAGAGAGACCATTGAAGAATTACGACAATAGAATGGGATCGTTCTATATTCATCCCATTCGAGGGTAATAATAGAATGAAAACAACAAAAAACGCCTCCGCTTGCATCGGGACGTTGTCACTGGTACAATAAAAAATGGTTTTCAGAAAATTAGAACTAATTAACATAAAATAAAAAAATGTTTACTTTCTAATTAATTATACCATAGCCTTTTCGGGCTTGTCAAATGGGCTTTTGAGGACACAATCCGGGGAAAGAGGGGCGTATTAACATATGAGTACAGACCAGCAATGGAGCGAGGAGCAACAGCGGGTCAACATTGTAACAGAACAGATTGATCGGAAAATCGACATCCTAGAAAAAGAGGTAGGTTCCTTCAGGGACGAAGTTGTAGGGATGAGAAAAGATTTCTGGGACGAAGTCACCATGAACTTTAGCGAAGCGGATGACGTGGGTGAGACCTCCACCAGTATGAGGCAGCAATCACAGGTTCTATCGGATCGGGAACGCAGCCATCTGAATACGGCAGCAGCGCTGGACAAAATGAAACGGCTGCATCATTCACCGTATTTTGGACGCATTGATTTTAAGGAAAATGGCGATCCAAAAGCAGAACGAATCTATCTGGGGATCGCATCATTGCTGGATGAGAAGGAGGAGTCCTTCCTTGTCTATGACTGGCGTGCACCCATATCGAACCTGTATTACGATGGTGCGCCAGGTCCGGTCACGTATCATACACCGAGTGGTGAGATCCGTGGCGACATTGAGATGAAGCGGCAGTTTGTCATTCGGGATGGACGTATCCGCTTTATGTTCGACACCGGGGTTACGATTGGGGATGAACTGTTACAGGCTGTTCTCAGTCGAACCTCAGATGCACAGATGAAAAGCATTGTGGCGACCATCCAGAAGGAGCAGAACCGGATTATCCGTAATGATCGGACCCGCATGCTGATCGTGCAGGGAGCTGCTGGCAGTGGTAAAACATCCGCTGCACTTCAGCGTGTGGCGTATCTTCTCTATAAATACCGCGAGCATCTGCAAGCGGATCAGATGGTCCTTTTTTCGCCAAACCCGATGTTCAACAGCTATGTTTCCACCGTACTGCCTGAACTTGGGGAGGAAAATATGCTGCAAACGACCTTCCAGGAGTATCTGGAACGCCGTCTGGGCCGTGAATATCAGCTGGAAGACCCATTCATTCAGCTTGAATACGTACTTACTGGAACAGAAGATCCTCAGTACGAAGCGCGTATGTCCGGCATTCGATTCAAGTCATCCGAATCTTTCCTGAAGGTGATAACACGTTATAAGGACAGCATGATGACTGAAGGTATGAAATTCAAGCCAGTTCGGTTCCAGGGACGGGCTGTTGTTACGGCAGAGGCCATGGCCGAGAAATTTTACAGTTTTGAGCCATCCGTTAAGCTGGTGAATCGTCTGGAAATATTACGGGACTTGATGCTAAAAGAGTTATCTGCATTCGGTAAAGGCGAATTGGAAGCCCCTTGGGTAGATCAACAACTGGATCTAATGGAGCCGGAGGATCTCCAGCGGGCCTATCAGCGCTTGAAACGCAAGCAAAAAGGAAAGTCGGATACGTTCGATGATTTCCAGCAGGAACGAGAGATCCTTGCCCGGATGGTGGTCAGTGATCGGCTCAAGCCTTTGCGCAAATGGATCAAATCATTACGTTTTGTCGATGTCCGTCAACTGTACGCGCACTTATTCAACGACCGGTCCCAGATGGTTCGCCTGTTGGGAGAGGAAGAACTGCCTTCACATTGGGAAGAGATTAGTGAGATGACACTTCGCAGACTGAAAGTACAAGAGCTGGCCTATGAGGATATCACACCTTATTTGTATCTGCGTGAGTTGCTGCTCGGTTTCCATATTAACTCCAATATCCGCCATGTGATCATTGACGAGGCACAGGATTACTCTGCCTTCCAGCTGGCCTTTATGAAGAGATTGTTCCCGAGATCGAAAATCACCGCACTTGGAGATTTTAATCAAGCCATCTATGCACACTCTTCGGTATTAAGTGGTACGGGGCCGCTGACTAACCTCTATGGACCGGAAAATACGGAAGTGATCGAGCTGACGAGAAGTTATCGTTCAACACAAGAGATCGTGGAGTTTACACGCGGCATGGTTCCGGGTGGAGAAGAGATTGTTCCATTTAACCGAGGCGGGGAGAAGCCGAAAGTGATCGTTTCCTCCAATGAACAGGAGCATCTGGATGTCATTACAGCCGATCTCAAGCATCTGATTCAGGAAGGGTATGAATCGGTTGCGGTCATCTGCAAAACGGCGGAAGAGAGCAAGGACGTACACGAAGCGTTAAGCAAAGTACTGCCTGCGGCACCGAAGCTGATCAAGAAAACAACACTGGCCTTTGAACGGGGTGTGCATGTTATACCGGCGTATTTGGCTAAAGGTGTGGAGTTTGATGCGGTTCTGATCTATGACGGATCTGCATCGCAATATGCGCAGGAACATGAACGTAAGCTGTTCTATACGGCATGTACCCGTGCGATGCATTTACTGCATGTCTATTGCATGGATAAACCGAGCCCGTTCATTACGTCCCAGTCCGATGGATTGTATGATATGGGCAAGGTGTCTGCGGCTCAAGCCGATTGACTTCGTCTTTCATGTTCATGAAGAAGGCTTCCGTTCGATGGGACGGGAGTCTTTCTGTGTATTGCGGAATACGATGTGGGGAATAAGAAGCTCAAGAGGTTGGCCTTTGGTGTGAGAAGTATGGAGGAGATCACTGGACATAGTAATTTCATCTCTTCTGACATGAGATCAGACGGATTAGGTTTCATGGATAAAAAATGATCCATCCTTTGTGATCATGTACAATAGGTGTGAATTTTCTTTACACATGACGGCGAGACTCATATAATCGTAACAATCTATTTTTTTTGGATCGTTTATTTAATGAAGGAGGCAGCAGCATGAACACACCATCTTTTGAACGCCCATTAATGGCGGATTGTGTACCGGATCTGGTGGCAACAGCACGGGGAGACCTGCCTGCGACCTTGGTCATTCGGGGCGGAACGCTGGTTAATGTGGTTTCGGGTGAAATTTTGCCGGGCATGTCTGTAGCGGTACAGGGAGCCCGGATTGCATATGTTGGTAAAGATGTAAGCCATACAATTGGAGAGAATACACGCATTATTGAGGCAGAAGGCAAATACATTGCTCCCGGATTGCTGGATGGGCACTGTCACATTGAAAGTACACAAATGAAAGTAACGGAGTTTGCGAGAGCCGTTCTGCCTTCCGGTACAACGGGAGGGTTCTTTGACCCGCATGAGATCTCCAATGTGCTTGGACTCAAAGGTCTGCGATTGATGCTGGATGAAGCTCGGACGACGCCAATGGCTGCTTATATGCAGGTGGCTTCCTGTGTTCCTTCCACACATCCTGGACTGGAGACAACAGGCGCTTATATTGGACCGGAAGAAGTGGCGGAAGCCCTCTCCTGGGGTCCGGATATGATTGGTCTCGGTGAAGTAATGAACTTCCCTGGGGTTGTGTACGGGGACGAGACGATGATCGGTGAGATTCAGGCGACGCTCCGAGCAGGCAAGGTGGCAGACGGTCACTTCACCTGGGCAGCGGATGACTGGCGTCTGCCAGCCTACGCAGCAAGCGGCGTTACGGGGGATCATGAATGTGTTACGAAGGAAGATGTGGTGGAACGCCTGCGGCTTGGCATGTACGCCAAAATGCGTCAGGGCTCCGCATGGCATGACGTTGCGGAAACGATCAAAGCCTGTACAGAGCTTGGCCTGGATACACGTCGCATGATGCTGGTGACTGATGACAGAAGTTCAGAATCGCTGCTCAAAGAAGGTCATATGGACTTTGTTGTGCGTTTGGCCATTTCTCAAGGGGTGAAGCCAGTTACCGCTTTCCAGATGGCGACGATTAACACGGCTGAACGTTTCGGTGTAGCTCGCGACATTGGTGCGGTTATTCCGGGGAATATCGCCGATATTATTTTGCTGGATGGACGCCTGGCTGATGTCCGTGTAGGCATGACGATTGCCGCAGGGCATGTCGTGGCAGAGAACGGCAAAATGACAGCGGTCTGGGACAGCTTCACATACCCGGAAGAGGCGCTGAACACTGTAAAGCTGGAAGCCAACATCCAGCCGAAGGACATGGAGCTGTCTGCGCCGATTACCGAAGGTACGATTGGAGCAAAAGTCATTCATGTGACGGAGAATCATGTGGATACCAAGGAGAAGCATGTTAATGTCACGGTGGAACATGGCAATGTAGTCATCTCAACATCAGGTGAAATCTGCAAAATTGCGGTGCTGGAGCGTCACAAACAAACGGGGAATCGCGCCGTTGCTCTTGTTGGAGGGATTGGCTTCACAGGTCCTGCGGCCATTGCGATGACCGTTGCACATGATAGCCACAATCTGCTCATTATCGGGAATGATGACGCATTGATGGCTGAGGCGGGCAACCGGGTCATTGGAATGCAGGGCGGTGTAGCCGTCGTGACTGCCTCTGGTGTGACCGAATTCCCGTTGCGCATTGCAGGCTTGATGTCCACGGAATCTTTTGAAGTGGTAGCAGTTCAATCTGCGGCTATAAGTGAAGCGTTACAGTCTGCGGGCTGTACGTTAAATAACGCATTTATGACGCTGTCTCTGCTGGCGCTTGTTGTTATTCCGGAATTGCGCTTGTCTGATAAAGGACTGGTACGCATTTCGGCAGAAGGCATTGAGCTGGTATCCCTGTTTGATGAGATGGTGGAGAATACGCCAGCTGCTCCAGCTGGTAATTAACGAATAATAGCGTGTCCATTCTTCCTTGAAACGGGGAGAGAAGTATAGGTCGCCTTTGGGCGGCCTTTTTTTATTTTCACAGGAAAACGCTTACTAGGTCTTGAGTCGTCTGTTGTACATATGCAAAAAATGACCCATGTTGAGGTGAAATTAAGCTTAAATTAAAAAGTTTTTCATAAATGAGACTTTAGAACTATAAATACAGAAGTGTGAATACCCGAAATAATGTTATATGATTCTTTCGTCGTGAGTCTAAGAGATGATGTTGCATATAAAAGCAATGTAAATAGTCGTACTTCGAAATAGTATCCAAAGAATGAATATAAAACGACAGAATTTCATCCGGATTTGCACGTTAGAGCTGAATAACATCAAAGGGAGTGTACAAATATGAAAAGCAAAAAGAGATACCAATTCATTTTGTTAATTAGTTGTTTCATGCTGTTTACGGGGAATACTTATGTTTGCAAGGCCACTGCACTTGGCTCAGTCGACAGTTATGAAACCATCCATGGAACGGTACAGGGATCCGTAAGAGCGACCTGGGTATGGGATACCACACAGATTCAAAATAACCCTCAGCTAGTGCTGAAGTTTGCCACAACGAACAAAATCAATACGATCTACCTACAAATGAATCGGGATGTAAAGCTTCCGTACTATACATCTTTCATTCGTCAAGCCAGAGAGAAAAATATTGCTGTGGACGTTATGGATGGAAGACCTGCCTGGGGACTGACGGAGAGCCGGGGTCAAATTGCAGATTTTCTGGACTGGGTTGAAGCGTATCAAAATCAAGTAGAGCCCAATGAGAAATTTGCCGGCATTCATCTGGACATTGAACCTCATGTACATCCAGAGTGGAAAACCAATCAGGCCAGTGTGATTACGCAGTGGCAGGGGAACGTTCAATACATCGTCGATCGGGCTGCACGGATGAAGATGCCTGTAGCCGCTGACCTGCCTTTCTGGCTGGATGGTTATAAAATTCCGGGTTCCACGATGAATGTAAGCAGCTGGATGATCCGCAAGTTTGACTCGATTACCATTATGGCTTACCGGGATACGGCTGCGGCCATCTATAATGTAGCGAAGGATGAGCTTGAGGAAGCGTCACTTTTGGGTAAAACGGTATCGATTGCCGTGGAGACCAAGCAAAGCAAGGAAGGCGATTTTATTACCTTTTATGAAGAGGGTACAGTGTATATGGAAGCACAGCTCAAGCTGGTAGAGAAAATGGCAAGTGTGCATTCGTCCTTTAACGGATTCTCGGTGCATGAGTATAGCTCATGGGAGACATTGAAAAAGTAAATGATATTCCATTCATCAGAATGATAAAGAAGGTGCTAACGACCGAACGGGCTGTAGCACCTTCTTTGCGTCTGCTATCTAAATATAAGTGGAGAACATTAAACAATCGTCAGTTCAATGTGCTGAGTGCCGTACCGGAAAGACGTTTAAGCTTAGACCAGTGCAGGTTCCATCGCCACTTTCTCATAAAACATTTTGCGATATTGGGACGGGGTAATGTTCTTGTGTTTTTTGAATGTTGTAATGAAATAGCTCAAATGCTCAAACCCGACGTCCATGGCAATATCCACAATTTTGTGATCGGTATTCTCAAGCTGATAACAGGCCTGCTGGATGCGATAATAGTTGATATAGTCGACCGGACTTTTCTGCACCATCTGTTTGAAAAAGCGGCAAAAATGTCCTTCGCTCATGTTGGCCTCATCTGCCAGTTCTTTTAACTTGAGTGGTTCGGGATAACGCTTGTGAATATAGCTTAGCACTGATTTCAGGCGCTCCACTTTATCATGACTGCCTGACGGAACGGTGCCTTTGAGTGCAGCAGGTCTCATATGTTCAAACATTTGTGCAAATATTAGATAGAGGTAAGCTTTTGTTGTCATCTCGCAGGTTGGTGTCCCGGCGGCATGATCGGCGAAAATCCGTTTCAAATGAAAAATAATTTCTTGTCCCCAGGCTTCATCGGTTTGGATATGGTAAGGGGGGAGAACCGTTTTGTGTACTAGCGGGCCAATGAACTTCTCCTGTACAGCATCGAACGTCCGACTGCCTAACAGCTCCGGGTTAAATACGATGGATGAAAAAACACAGGGGACATCGCCTTTCAGATAGCCTGCGTGAATTTCCCCCCGATTGATAAAGATGGCTTCTCCCGCCTGAACCTCTACCGTATTCATATCAATTTGAAAAACAGCACTGCCCTGAGTCACCATGGTGAACTCCATCTCATCGTGCCAGTGGCAATCGAGAATGCTGTCGCCATTCAATTGTTGAATATCCGGGTACACACTGACTGGATACATGGCATTGCCGTGAATCCGGTCTTCCCGTAATCGTTCACGTTCCATATGAGAATCTCCTTTTGCATCATTATTAATGTAAACGTTCCCATAGATTGGTGGTGTTTATAAAGAATCGGATAAGAAATATCAGAATCGTGATATATTTGGTCAAAATATGAGAAGAAATTCGTTATTAATGTCAATATTATTATAGTATAACCGAAGGGGGAAAGAAAACATGAAATTTACTGATGGATTCTGGATGACTCGTGAAGGGTACCACGTTCAAAACCCGACTGACATTCGTGATATTGTGCAAAAAGAGGATTCTTTGACCGTATATGCGGCAACTAAATATATTCGCACCAAAGGCGACACTTTGAACGGTACATTGCTTAAAGCAACGTACAGCTCACCTATGCCTAACGTTATTCGTGTAACCTTGAACCATCATAAGGGCAGAGTGAAGATAGGGCCTGAATTTGAGCTTAACAATCAAGATGCGAAAGTTGACATCTCAAAAAATGAACAAGGCGCTGTTTTGAAAAGCGGCAATCTGGAAGTTCATATCGACAAAACGAACGGTTGGGACGTCAGCTTCCTGTATGGAGGAAAACGGATTACAGGTAGCGGTCAAAGAGCGGCTGGTTATATTACAGGTCCGAGTAAAGAAGCGTACTTCCGCGAGCAGCTTGATCTCGGCATTGGTGAATACGTTTATGGACTCGGTGAGCGCTTCACGCCGTTTGTTAAGAATGGCCAAGTGGTTGACACTTGGAATGAGGACGGCGGTACAAGCAGTGAGCAGTCATATAAGAACATTCCTTTCTACTTGTCCAATAAAGGATATGGCGTATTTGTAAACCATCCTGAACGCGTATCGTATGAGATTGCATCTGAAAATGTATCTAAAGTGCAGTTCAGCGTAGAAGGAGAGACTTTGGAATACTTCATTATCGGCGGTGATAATCCAAAGGATGTACTTGATAATTATACTAAATTAACAGGTAAACCAGCGCTTCCACCGGCATGGACGTTTGGTCTGTGGCTGACAACATCATTCACAACGGATTATGATGAAGCAACGGTTAACCATTTCGTAGATGGCATGGCTGAACGTGATCTTCCGCTTTCTGTATTCCATTTTGACTGCTTCTGGATGAAGGAATACCAATGGTCTGATTTCGTATGGGATGAAGCGATGTTCCCAGATCCGGAAGGTATGCTTGCACGTCTGAAAGAGAAAGGACTTAAAATCTGTGCGTGGATCAATCCATATATTGCAGAAAAATCCTACTTGTTCGATGAAGGCATGGAGAACGGTTATCTGGTAAAAACAGCTGATGGCAGCGTATGGCAATGGGATATGTGGCAAGCAGGTATGGCTCTGGTTGATTTCACGAATCCGGATGCTGTTAATTGGTATAAGAGTAAGCTGGAAGTTCTGCTTGATCAAGGTGTCGATTCATTCAAAACAGACTTTGGTGAAAGAATTCCGACAGATGTCGTATACTTCGATGGCTCTGATCCGGTTAAAATGCACAACTATTATACACAGCTCTATAACAAAGCTGTATTTGAATTGCTTGAAGAAAAGATTGGCAAAAACGAAGCTGCCCTGTTTGCACGCTCTGCAACAGCAGGTGGTCAACAGTTCCCAGTTCACTGGGGCGGAGACTGCTCTTCTACTTATGAATCCATGGCTGAATCACTTCGGGGCGGTCTCTCGCTTGGACTTTCCGGTTTCGGATTCTGGAGCCATGATATCAGTGGCTTTGAAAGTACAGCAACCCCTGACGTATACAAACGTTGGGTACAATTCGGACTTTTATCTTCTCACAGCCGCTTACACGGAAGCACTTCGTATCGTGTGCCTTGGCTGTTCGACGAGGAATCCGTGGACGTTGTTCGTGACTTTACCAAACTCAAAATCAGCTTGATGCCGTATCTCTACAATTCTGCGGTGGAGTCGACTGTAAGAGGTATTCCGATGATGCGCGCTATGCTGCTGGATTTCCCAGAGGATCCAACAACATACACTCTGGATACTCAGTACATGTTTGGTGATTCGATCCTGGTGGCTCCAATCTTCAACAAGGAGGGTGATGTTCGTTATTACCTGCCTGAAGGTACATGGACCAACTATCTGACAGGTGCCAAAGTTGAAGGTGGACGCTGGATTAGCGAAAACCATGACTTCAAAACACTGCCAATGATGATCAAACCAAACAGTCTGATTGCAGTCGGTGCTGTAGATAGCAAACCGGATTATGACTTTGCGGATAATGTGTCCCTTCACTTGTTCGAACTGGCTGACGGCAACTCCGCTCAAGCGGCGGTTGTGAACCAAAGTGCTGAGCAGGAGCTGGTTGTTAACGTATCCCGTAACGGCTCTGTTCTGGAAGTTCGTGCTGAAGGTGCAGGCAAACCATGGAATCTCGTGCTGCGTGGCATCGAGAGTGTATCCGGCGTAGAGGGTGGTTCCCAAGCGTCTGGTGCAAATGGTGTTGTCGTTACGGCAGCTGCAAGCTCGCTTACAATTCAACTGTAATGTTTATTGGATAAACAGAAGGACGGTGCCGCAAGGTGCCGTCTGTTTGTCTACTGTCGTGCCATTGGAAGTATGGTTCTAGCAAAGAAATGGTAGTATCATTTATAGATTGAACTGAACTTTTACATGAGAACGTAGAGGACAGAAATAACCTGAAGAAGCGTAGCGTTCGCCTTTATCCCCAGATTTGCTCCTTTGTAAAAGTGATTCAAAAAAAATCTGGGGATAACAGCGATCGGAAGGTTGTTCTGTCATCGAAGTGGTAAATGTAAATATTCTTTAGTTCAATTTATAAAGCGACAGATAAAGATAGGGGACTATACCAAATGAGTACAACGAATTCAGGTTTACACCAAACCATTACAGCAGAAATGCTGCATAAGTTGGTAGAAAATACTTTTGGAACCGCTACCATTGTGAAGAGTTTTGCACTTTTGCAGGGTGGACTTTTTAATACAACGTATCGAATTCAGCTTGAACATGCGTCGTACGCGGATGTGATATTACGTTTGGCTCCAGAGCGGGTAGAGATGCCGCTGGGATCTGCTGGAGATCCGTTATTTTCATTTGAACGTACAATGATGTCTGCTGAACCTGTTGTTTATGAATATTACGGTAAAGCAGGCATTCCCGCTCCAAACATAATTGCCTGTGATGACAGCGGATCGATCATTCCGAGAACCTACATGTTTATGGAGTTTATACCCAGTAAGCAATTGGATCATCCATCGATTTCGGAGTCAGATAAAGAGCGATTATATCATCAGCTCGGCGCTTATACCGCTGTCATGCATCAGTTTGGGGGTGCATCGTTTGGCTGGCCGCAGGGCGATGGGACGATTAAAGGCTCGGATCATTGGTCCGAGGTGCTGCACTCTTTTGCAGAAGAGACGGCACTCAAAGCTTCAATAGCCGGGTATATGCCAGGTGTGGGGGAAGAAATCGCAGATTTGTTCAAAATAAATAAGGATTTATTTGATCAGGTTACTGTTCCAGTTCTTGTTCATAACGATCTGTGGGAAGCCAACGTGCTTGTCCATGAGGAGAACGGGCAGCTAAACATTGCCGCCATCATTGATGGGGATCGTTCCATGTTTGCGGACAGGCAGTTTGAGGCTATTTTATCGACAGAATCATCAGCTGGTTTTCATGAAGGTTATGGCCGGCCACAGGATATGTCCGATGAGGGACAGGCACGCCTTCTTGCCTATCGCATACTTTCCTCTTACTTTAACGCATATGTGCATGAACATCAGGTGGATCAGCCGGAGGCAGGACAGAAGTATCGTGAGCGTACACTGGATCTATTGAAAGAATGGAAGAGATTTCAAACTTAACGAATAAGTAGGAGGGTTTAGTATGAAAGAGTATATTCAATATCCGATGTGGGACGCAACATTACCATTGGAAGAACGATTGAATGACTTGATTGCGCGTCTGACAACGGAGGAGAAAATCCGATTAATTCCTACACGCGAAGCCGCAGTACCCCGATTGGGAATACCCGGTTACAATGTGGGAGGAGAAGCGGCTCACGGGGTTGCCTGGATAGGTGAGGCTACCGTTTTCCCGCAGCCGCTCGGTCTGTCGAGCACCTGGAATACCAAGCTCATGCGCGAGATTGGTTCCGTCATCGGAGATGAAGCCAGAGCATACCACCATCGTGCACCGGAGCGTCACGGCTTGACCTTATGGGCGCCAACTGTCGATCTGGAACGGGATCCGCGCTGGGGGAGAACGGAAGAAGGTTATGGTGAAGATCCCGTATTGACAGGTGAAATGTCGGCAGCTCTTGTGAAGGGTATGCAGGGTAATCACTCTTTCTATCTGAAAATGGTAGCGACGTTGAAGCACTTTTTTGCCAACAATAATGAGAAGGATCGGTTAAATTGTTCATCCAGCATCGATCCGCGTAACTTGCGTGAATATTATTTAAAAGCATTCGAGACGCCTTTCGTAGAAGGTGGGGCCTTGTCCATGATGACAGCCTACAATTCGATCAACGGCACACCAGCCATTGAAAGTCCATATGTGAATGATGTGGTCAAGGGTGAGTGGGCCATGCCTGGATTTATCGTGTGTGATGGGGGAGACTTGTCCCAGACGGTCAATTATCACGGTTATCATGCCACGCATGCGGAATCGGCGGCAGGGGCATTAAAAGCAGGTGTGGACTGTCTGACAGACGAGGTTGACTTAGTCGTATCTGCCTTGGAAGAGGCGCTTGAGCGAAACTTGCTGGAGGTCGAGGATCTTGACCGGGCCATTCGCAATATTTTTGGCGTGCGGATGCGGCTTGGGCAACTGGATCAGACGGGACTTAACCCGTATGCTTCGATATCGGAATCTGTATTGTGTGCGCCTGAACATGCCAAATTAAGTTATAGAGCAGCAGCTGAGTCTATCGTTTTACTCAAAAATGACGGACTGCTTCCGCTCCAATCGGAAAGATTGCAGAAGGTTAGTGTAATCGGTCCCCTTGCGGATGTGGTCTATACTGATTGGTACAGCGGTACACTGCCTTATCGTGTTACCGCTTTGGAAGGACTGCGCAAGCAGCTTGGCGGTGCGGAAGTATCTTTTGCAGATGGGAATGATCGCATCACCCTGAAGACAGGCGATGGAAAGGTGATCACGCTCGGTGCTGAAGGAAAGCTTGTAGCCGTGCCGGAAGGCAGTGCGGAGGACGCCGAGTTCATCCATCAGGACTGGGGCTGGGGAAGTCACACGCTTCGCAGTGTGAAAAACAATCGCTATGTTTCGTTAACCGAACAGGGCATCTATCAGGCGAATGCACCTGAGATTGGTGGCTGGTTCGTCAAGGAAGTGGTACAGATTGATTCACAAGCGGATGGAAACAGTACGTTGCGTACATGGAACGGATTGCCATTGGTGCTGAATGAACGTCAGGGGCAACTGGTGCTGTCCCCAACGCAGGAACAAACAGCCGAGGACTTGAGTTCATCTGGTAATCCGGATGCCACAGAAGGGACGCAGGAACCTGCTGTGTTCAAGCTGGACGTTGTTGCTAACGGAATAGAGCAGGCATTAGAAGCTGCACAGAACAGTGACGTCTCCGTGGTCGTTGTTGGCAATAGCCCGTATATTAACGGCAAAGAGGAAATCGATCGTCCAAGTCTGCTGCTTCCGCCAGAGCAGGCCCGACTGGTGAGAGAGGTCTGCCAAGTGAACCCTAATACGGTCGTTGTCATTGTTGGCAGTTATCCATTTGCACTGCAAGAGTTGAAAGATGTGGCTCCGGCAATCGTATACCTGACGCATGCAGGCCAAGAATTGGGGAATGCGGTTGCGGATGTTCTGCTCGGAAATTATGCTCCTGCTGGCAGACTGAACATGACATGGTATGAGGATGAATCACAGCTTCCTGACATCATGGATTACGACATTATTCATAACAATACAACCTATATGTATCATGAAGGTCCAGTCCTGTATCCCTTTGGTCATGGGTTGACCTATTCGGAATTTGAGTATAAGGCGATTCGAGTGGAGCGGGCACAGGGATCTTTTGGAGATGATGTGCTGAAGATTGAAGTGCAGGTCGAGAACAAAGGGGAGCGTGCCAGCGATGAAGTGGTGCAGCTGTATGGGCACGCTCAAACTTCACGGGTGAAGCGCCCACAACGTCAGTTGATCGGCTTCCGGCGGATTCATCTTGCGCCAGGCGCAGTGGAAAATGTTTCTTTCGAAATTCCTGCTCAGAAACTGGCCTTCTGGGATGTCACTCGTGACAGATATTGTCTTGAAACAGCCACCTGGTCGATCATGGCTGGACGTTCCTCGGCAGATATTCGTCAGACCGCAGAAATCCAAATCGAGGGTGAAACTATTCCTGCACGCGCGCTGAATGTGCCTACGTTTGCGGAAAATTACGATGCATATGCAGGTGTTCTGTTGGATGAGTGTCTGGAAGGTCGTTCAGCCGTCCGAGCCATTGCTTCAAGCGAACCGCTGTATCATGAAGGTCGTTCTTCCTGGATTTCATTCCACGACAATGCTTTCCGGCAAGCTAGTGAGTTTGAGTGTCGGGTGGCTGCCTTCGGAGAGGGTGGCGAATTGGAGATTCGGGCGGAAGGTCCGGAAGGCCCACTGCTCGGCACTTGTGTCGTTCCTGGTTCCGCTGGAACAGTTAACGGGAAGAATCTTCAGTGGAACACAGCTCGCTGTTCCCTGAAGGCAGAGCGTGAGATCGAGCAGCTCTGCATTGTTTTCAGGGGCGGTGCAGCCCTTCAACAATTTGTGTTGAAATAAGTTGATTTGTTGATCTTCATAATGCATAGCGAAAAGGCTGTCCTGACACTGAATTTAGTGCGACAGCCTTTTTGCGCTGTCATCCCAAGTGACCTTTTTTACATAGGCCGTATATTCAGCTGCAGAACAACCCACAATAACGTTGTTGTTTTCTGATTCTGTAAAGGTGGTTGAGGTATGAAAGATAAAAAGTGGGACCTCGTCGCACTCGCTTCCATCCCGGTTATTATGACACTGGGTAACTCTATGCTGATCCCCATCCTTCCCCAGATTGAGCGTGAATTGAAAGTGTCCTCATTCAAGGTCAGCATGTTAATTACGGTTTATGCGGTCGTCGCAATCCTGCTCATTCCACTTGCAGGATATCTGTCGGATCGATTCGGCAGGAAAGCCGTTATTATCCCCAGTCTCATCATTGCAGCCGCAGGAGGCGCGGTAGCAGGAGGAGCAGCCTGGATGCTGAATGGAAATGCGGCATACTGGAGCATTCTCGGTGGCAGACTTTTGCAAGGGATAGGGGCAGCAGGGGCATTCCCGATTGTCATTCCATTGGTGGGTGACATGTTCGATGATGAAAACGAGGTGAGTAAAAGCCTTGGCATTATTGAAACCTCGAATACCTTCGGCAAGGTACTAAGTCCGATTTTGGGTGCAGCTTTGGCTGTATGGATTTGGTATTTGCCTTTTATGGCTATTCCGGTACTTTGTGTGCTTTCATTGGTCCTGGTTATTTTCCTGGTGAAAACACCCAAGAGGAAGGAAGAACCAAAGAGCTTTCCCGAATTTGTTGCTTCCATCCGCAGTGTGCTGAAAGAAAAGGGCCGCTGGCTGTATGCGATTTTTGCGATCGGCGGTATTTGCATGTTTGTTCTCTTTGGTGTGCTCTTTTATCTGTCGGAGACGTTGGAATCGGAGTTCAAATTAAAGGGTGTACTTAAAGGACTTGTACTTGCTATACCACTGGCAGCCTTGTGTCTGGCGTCTTTCTTTGCTGGAAAATGGATAGGAAAGAACAAGACACGGATGAAATGGCTTGGTTTTATCGGACTTGCTGTTTTAACAGTATCTCTTGGCGTGATCGGGCTTTTTGACAACATTTATGTAGTTGTTGGTTTGTTCACCCTTGGTGGAGCGGGAATAGGCGCTACACTGCCATGTCTGGATGCTATGGTTACTGAAGGGGTGGACAAGGAACAACGCGGCACCATTACGGCGTTATTCAGCAGCATGCGTTTTATCGGTGTGTCTCTCGGTCCTCCTGTCGTGTCATTGTTGATTTCTTCCCACCATTTCCTTCTGTTTGGTATTCTCGCCGCATCCGGGGCAGTGGGAGGGCTACTCACGTTATTGGCAGTCAAGCCAGATCAGGGAAATCAGCCTACATCAGGCAGTGGTCAAAATCAACGTGAACATGATTATGATGAAGTGAAACAGCCCGGTGGTTATCTGCCAGGGCGGAGAAAGAAAAGTCCACTCTGATTTAAAATATAAAAATGCGTTTACTCTGAGGGATGTATCTCTCCTCACAGAGTAAACGCGTTTTAATGAATCGAAGGATAGCAGTGTATTTGCATCAATTATCTTTTTGCTGAGTAGTTGTGTTATTTTCAGATGCAGTTTCGGTATGCTCATGCCGATCGGAATCCTGCGCAGCGATATGTGTATGAGACAATAGCGGATGCACAGGCACCGCAAAACCTCCATTTCGTTTCCCTTGAATCAGGTATATCAGGAGAAATAGGATCATGAACACAGTGGAATAACGGTACATATCGGTATAACTTGTTATGGAAGCAATAGCGCCCAGCAGAAGTGCTCCCAGAGCAATCCCCAGATCCAGCGTATTCAGAAACATGCCGTTAGCCATACCGCGCTGTGAGGGGGATACAATCTGAATCATCCAGGTCTGCATGGAAGACTGTATCGAACCATATCCGATTCCATATAAAAATGCAGCGACAAACAAGATGGACATCGACGAAGCGTAAGAGAGCATGATCAGTCCAGCAGCGATGAATATCGCTCCGGGAATCAGTAACGCTTTTGGACCTTTACTGTCATAGATCCGACCTGCAAACGGTCTAACCAGCAGTACAGCGAGAGCATTAAACAAAAAGAACAATGCAGGGTTAGCCAGGTTGGCTTCCTTTCCGTACAAAACGATGAATCCGACCAGTCCGCCATACGTGATGGACAGCAAACAATTCAATACACTTGGCAGAATCAGTTTGCGGTTGAAAGGTGTCTTTACCTTGGTGCCTGATATTGCAGCAGTTCCAACGGGTGGCGTTGGTATCGCCTCATCATTGACCCTACGAGCTTTCTTGCGTGTCAGTGAATAGCTGAGCGGATAGATGACCACAATAACACCTGCCGTACATAACATGAGTGTCACGAACCCGGCACCCTGAAGCACGGTGACCCCAATAATGGGACCCATGGACATGGCCAAGCTTGTGGACAGACCGAAATAGCCCATACCTTCACCCATCCGTTTCACAGGCACAATATCCGACGCCATAGTCGGGAAAGCCGTGCTACTCATACCGAATCCGATACCGAACACCATCCGCAGCAACAACAGGACCGCAATCCCAGCAGCAAAATAATATCCAAGTGTAGCGAGTAAGGCAACTGTCAGGCCAATATAGATCATGGCATTACGAAGACCCTTCTCTAATGCTTTGGCTGAATAGAGCCGGGCAGCAATGGCGCTAAGGGCAAAAAGACAGGTAAAGAGGCTGACTTCAAAGGCATTGGCGTGAAAACGGTCCTGCACATAAGAAGGCAGTGGGGATACAATCATGTGAAGTTGTAGAAAGAGTAGAAAGTTACATAACATGAGCAGGATAAAATCGGTGGTCCATAGTTTGACTTGCGATGATTGTGATTTCATTAGTTGTTCATTCCCCCTTGGTGTAAAATTCGTTACAGGTTGCTGTTCATGAGGGAAAGAGTATGTCTAAATGCTTCCATCTGGTCTTCGGGTATACCTTCAATCAGATTTTTATTCATTTCTCTTTCGAGCGGAACAAGCTGGTCAAGCAATTTTTTTCCTTCTTCGGTCAAATAGAGCAAGTAGGCTCTGCGATCCTGTTCACTGGTCCGGCGCTCGACCCAGCCTTTCTTTTCCAACAGATCAATAATGCGGGCAGTTGTGGGCTGGTCCTTATAAACGCGAGTAGCGACTTCCTTCTGATTCACGCCTTCGCCTCTGCCGATATTGAACAAAACGGAAAACTGCTCTGTCGTAATATCATAGGGTTTGAATCGTATGGCTAGTAAAGCCGACGCCTTGCGATGTGTCATGCCCAGCATGAATCCAATGGATTGATCGAGCGAATAGTCGTTCCCCATATAATCCTCTCTTTCTTTAAGCAAAATAGCCTCAATTCATTTACTTGTTATAACAACTATATGCTAAACAATTAATTTTGTCAAAACGGATTTATGAATATCAGCGCAGTGATAAGATCCGTTCATATGTGAATTCACTTTGGAATAACCGTTATGCGAACATTGAAATATGCAAACGTTGGAAATTACTGATAAAATGGAAGTGCCGCTGTATCGCGGTAATTGGGCTACATGATGGTGAGGTTACGAAGACGAATCTGCTCCAGCTAATTCTGGAGCTGACTGAGGAGAGCTGAGTATGCTGAAGAACATTCCCGCAATAATACCTCCGGAACTGCTAAAGATCATGTCTGAAATGGGCCATGGAGACGAGCTGGTACTGGCTGATGGCAACTTCCCCGCAGCTAGTCATGCCCAGCGGCTGATTCGCTGTGATGCGCTCGGTACAGTGGAGTTACTGGATGCCATTTTAAGTTTGTATCCACTCGATACGTACGCTGAGCGTCCGGCAGCCGTTATGCAGGTCGTCAAGGGGGATCAAGTGGTGCCCATCATCTGGGAAGACTATCGCAGGCTGATTCTTGACCATGAGGGCATAACGGATGCCTTTGATCATGAAGAGCGTTTCGCGTTTTATGAGAGAGCTTCTCGCGCCTATGTCATTGTTGCAACCGGTGAACGTGCGCAGTATGCCAATTTGATTTTGAAAAAAGGGGTCATTTTCCCAGATACAGATCCTTACCCACAAGCGAAAAAAGTTGAACTGAACTGAATTCAAAGTCAAGGCGACGGGGCGGAAGAAGCCTCGCTCGTCTTTTTGCCTTTCCCGAAACGCAGCCAGTAAACAACAACATACAATATAGGCATGCATTCGATAAGTACGCCATATGTAGCAATGGCGAAAGAACGAATGGCTAATTCATAAGAAGCCGCGTCTTTTGCATACTGAAGTACATATGAAGCCGCTGTTCCTGCCAGCAGATAGACGACCGTCCTATCCTTCCGGACCCCAGTAAGTTTAGCAAGACAAATGGATGCGACGTATAACAGAAACGAGCTGCGCGTAAACATGGTCGTAGACCAGATGGCAATCAGGAAGGGATCCAGGTTATCCAGAAAATCGCCGTAACGGGCAAAACGTATCATCTCCAGCAAAGGGTAGCGAAGACTGCTGGCTTCGTAAGGTCCAAAATTCATTAAAGTAAACATCCAGAACACGATAATGAATAATGCAAGTGTAGAGCCTGCAAATAACATACTTCGTAGAAGCGGCCGCCTGAAAGCAATGGCAGGGGCGAGGAATAGGAACATCATCCATTCTGAAAACCAAGGCATGGTTGAAATCGAGCCTGTCAATATTTCTTTCAGATCATGATGAGTTACCATGGCAAGAAGGACGTCAGGATTTCCTCCACCCATTACAGCAGGCATGAGAAAAGTAGACGTGAAGACTTGCACCAGAAATATCCCTTCTGATAAATAGACAATGGTAATTAAACCCGAGCGTGCTGAAAGGCTGATACATAAAATGGTTATAGTTGCTGTCAGCCATATGGGTGTCTCGGGTAAATACATGGATTGCAGAAAAACGATGAAATTCTCTACGTCAACAGATATCAAATACAGGCACAGCAACACAATGAGACCGAGGAACAGCTTGTGAATGACCTTACCCACAATTTCTTCACCAAAATCAATCCAGGGTCGATCAGGGTGAACGGCTCCCAATCTGTATGTGAAAAAGAGAAGAATCAGACTAATCGCAAACCCGCCAAGGATGGATATCCACCCTTGATAACCGCTCATTTTGAACAAGCGCTGCAGAAGGAAAGCAATGGGTTCGGAATATAGGTAGACAAACATAAAACGGTACGCCTGTCCGGCTGACAATTTGATCATGGCGTGCTCCTTTCTTAGCCAAACAAGCGGTCTGCCCAGCCAAAGACCAGCCTGATGACATCATTGGGATTAGGCCAGCTCGGTACAGAGACAGCCAACGTATTCCACAGCAGAAATATCCCCAGCAGAACGAAATAGGTCCGTTTCATTCCTTTTTTGCTGGACTTAATCATGGGCCACTCGAGTATGTACAGTACGGCAAACAAAACAACAGCAATCATTGGTTTACCTCCTAAAGTGGCCTGAAGCTTTCCTCTGTTCCTATCAGTAGCTGGATTCCGAACCTACGAACTGGATGTTGATTTGGGCATGCACATTAAACTGCAATTCGTTTTTGACATAATCATTCCAAACGGGGCGCAACTGTTCCCAGACCCGAGGATAAGCCCATTCTAGGCGATAACCGAGCATCAGAATATCGGCTTTCTTACGTTGGCCGGTCCTTATTGCGTCTGTTAGAAAGGTGCTCACTTTTTCATTGGCCTTTTGCTCGATCTGTTTCACACCCACAATATCTTTTACCTTGAGAATCGGAATCACGGAATTCAGCTCTGCTTGCCCCCGCAAAGTGATGTCAAAGAAAGGTTGTCCATTGACAAGCCTGACCTTGATTTTGGAATTCATATTATAGACCGTCATGCTCGCTTTCTCATCATCGGTTTCCACGGAGACGGCCAAGGTATCCAATTTGCGATTGGCCCAGGCGATGGTCCTTGTTTCATCGGGCGAGATCGAATCAACCATCTTCATCTGTTTGAAAAGAGCGCCACCTCTCTGACTGGTCCATTGCTTTCGTCTATTATCCTCACTTGCCATCGCGGTTCCTTTTGATTCCAGCAAGGGGGCGGCAAAGCCCTGATTCATTTTGTCAGCCATAAGTACACTGAGCATTTGCGTCTTTAACATGTTTTCTTCGGTTGCAAATTCTCTTAACACATCGCTGGGTGTTTCTTCGAAAACCGGAGTCAGATCAGCCACGTCTCTGGCTCTGCCCTTCGAAACCATGACGTAACTGCTAAGATGGAACAAAGGTTCACGTGAGATCCATTCCATCGCATCTTGAATTCCCTCTCTGGCGTATGCCTCACCGAATACCACTACCCGTGTGTGCCCCCAGGAAATCTTTCGTGTGAGATCTGTTTGGATTTTCTCCATGGCGTCAGCGATGGTGGATGCGGTAGCCGAAACGAGAGCATATGGATTTTTTCCGGGCCCCCCCGTTCCTTCCGGAGAGAGACGGTTGGGCAGTGGCATACTTAGTGAAATATCGATTTCACCCGGTTTTTCACCTTTATCAACATACATGGCTGTAATAAACGTACGTTCATTTATCTCTACTTTGGACCAGCAGCCACTGCACAGTAAAACGCATATCATAACGACACTCAGTTTGGTTGTAACCATCAACGTTTTCATGTTTTTTGCCTTTTCTTATTAGCATCTTCGTAGGCTGCTGGTCGCTTCTTCATCAGGAACCAAGGCACACGAACGATAGTATCCTTGATATCACGCAGCACGAGGGGGGCAAAGGGCTGCATGTATGGTACGCCAAATGAACGCAGACTAACCATGTACCAATAGATCAGATAGATCGAGATCACAATGCCGAACAGACCCAGCGTTCCGCCCATAAACAGTACCGGAAAACGAAGTAGCCGGAAGGCCAGTCCGAGCTCGAAGTGCGGGATGATAAAGGCGGCAATACCTGTGATGGATACGACAATAACCAGTGGTGCTGAGACTATCCCAGCCTGTACAGCCGCCTGACCAATAACAATCCCACCGATAATAGACACCGTTTGGCCCAGCGGCTTCGGAATACGAATCCCCGCTTCGCGCAAACCTTCAAAAGTTACTTCCATAATGAGCGCTTCAATCAAGGCAGGGAAGGGAATGTTTTCTCTCGCAGAAGCAATCGTAATCAGCAGGTTGGTCGGAATGATTTCCGGGTGAAATGTAGTAACGGCGACATAAAAGGATGGCAGCAGGAAGGCTATAAAGGCAAACAACAGACGAATAAGCCGGATAAAGGAGGCAGAATAAAATCGTTGATAATAGTCCTCCGAAGACTGCATTAAAGAGAAAAAGGTTACCGGAATGAGCAGGGAAAACGGTGTTCCGTCCTGCATGACCCCGATCCGTCCTTCAACCAGTGCAGCAGCCACCGTATCCGGCCGTTCGGTATATTGATATTGCGGAAAAGGAGAGAGCGGATGATCCTCCAGAAATTCAGATAAATAACTCACGCCCAGGCTGCTGTCCATATCAATATTACCAAGGCTTTCCAACACATTTTCCAGAATGTCCGTTTTGCATAACCCTTGAATATATACAACGAACACCTCGGTTTTAGTATATTTTCCAATGGTGAATTTGATCATCTTCAAATCAGGGTGTTTAATTTTGTGCCGAAGCAGAGACATATTCACATGAATATCTTCGATAAAGGCTTCCTGGGGCCCTACAATCACGACTTCGTTGGTTGATTCCGGTACGGAACGTCTTTGATAATTTTGAAGTGAAAAATGGATCATTCCCGAAATACCCTCGATATATAAGGCTGCATTACCTGACACGATATTATCCACTATTGCTTCTGGTGAATTCGAGTGGTGGCTGTTAAGAGTGAAAAATGATCCGGTCACGACACGAGTAATGAATTGATGATCTATTTCATTTCGTGAGGCTTCCTCAAGCAATGGTTTGACGATGGCTTCCCGCATGGTAGGGGTATCCACAATGGACTGAATATAGATGAGTTCACAATGGAAAGGTCCAACTTGAAAAGGCTGATAGATTATGTCGGCAACACCCAACAGATTAGCTTTAACCTGTTCATAGATATTGTCTTTTTCCATTTCAGTTTCGCCTCCCTATGCTGTAATGCCGAGCCTGTAATCTGACTATAGTGTGCGACGCTTCCACTGAAATATACTTTTAAGTTTGGATTATCGAAATATATTACAAACTTTGATGCAGATGATGAATGGGGAGATTTTCGGATCTGCCTTAAAATAAGAGGATGGAATGAAGTAGGTAGACGTTGTACATAAGGAGATGAGGGAAGATGGCGTATCGGATCAGACGTGCTGAGCTTAGCGATGTTAACGGAGTGGCACAGTTGTTAAATGACTATAGAATGTTTTACGAACAGCGTACCGATCTGGAGGGAGCAAGTGAATACATAAAAGAACGAATGGAACGCAATGAATCCGTAATTTTGATTGCAGAATCGGAATTGGAGACAGAAAAGGAAGAGGAGTGCAGTTTGACGAATAGACCCTTAGCGGGTGAGTTTGGTGGATTTATACAGCTGTATCCTAGCTTTAGTTCAGTGTCCATGAGGCCAATCTGGGTACTAAATGATCTGTACGTACATGCGGATCATCGCCAGCGAGGAATTGCGCGTAAGCTGCTGGAAGCTGCACGACTATGGGGAAATGAGAGTGGGGCTGTACGAATAGTGCTCTCTACGGCGATAAGCAACAAGAAGGCTCAGGCATTATATGAGTCGGAAGGCTATACGCTGGACACCAAGTTCATGTATTATGAACTTCATATATAAGAAAGACTTGGAGAACCCTAAAGTTCAGGATAAGCAGGAGGGATTAGCACAAAATGATGCAATGGATAGCCATGATCACGATGTTGATCGATCATATAGGAGCCGTCTTTTATCCACAGGTGGGTGAGCTGCGGATCATTGGTCGGATAGCTTTTCCAATCTATGCTTTTGCCGTTTATATCGGTTATAAACATACGCGCAACGTACAAAAATACATATGGCGATTGTTCTGGATAGCAGTGATCTCTCAATTGCCGTTTATGGCGGCTTTTAATCATTTTTCGCTGAATGTGGTATGGACATTGTGGTCTGCCCTGCTTGTATTGATCGTGCTCGATAAACTTCCGGTACGTATGCTGAGTATCCCGATTGTCGTCGGTGCAGGCTTGATCATGGAAATGACCCATATGGATTACGGTATGTATGGCTTACTGCTTGTATTGCTATTCCGTTACTTCCAGGGTCCAGTACTGGTAGTGGCTCATCTACTCTTAAATGTGTTGTATATTTTTCTGCACAGCAGCTCTATTCAGATGTACAGCGTGATTGCTACGGCAGGAATTGCAATGGCCCAGTATTATAACGCAGGCTTCCGTCTGAAAGGTCCGCGTTGGATTTGGCGTTATTTTTATCCTGCACATTTGGCTGCCATTGCCTTGATCCGCTTGATTTGAGAAGCCTTCATGAAGAAAAGAAGCCACCTTATCCGTCATCACTGACGTTGAGGTGGCTTCTTTATATTCATTAATGGATGCAATATATGCATTCACTTTATTGGAGTTATTCCATTGTTGGCGAAGTACCAAACTGCGGTCGGACGGCCTTAGGGAAATAACCAATCTCGATGGCATGTTCCAGCATTTTTGAGATGAAATGATCATCTGTTTTGGCGCATGTAATGCCGGCTGGTTCCACATAAGCGGTTGTTACAGGAGAAGCATACACATATGCCGAATCCTTGGCACCGTCTCCTTCAAGCTGGGCGATAGCCAGTTGAAGCGCCTCAGGGTCCTTGCTCACACTGCCATCGAACAACCAGCTGGTGTATTCTGCAAAAGGCAGAGTCTCCACTTCATATCCAGCCCGATTTACAGATCGGATCAGATCATCATAGCTGATAGGTTCCGGGTTACAGATATGGAATACACGTCCTGCTGTATCCTGACGTAATGCCAGATGTACAATTGCCTGACTTGCATAATCAATAGGTGTAAAATCAACCATCCAGTCGGCTGCCGGAGCTTTGCCCAGCAATAACATCGCTTTAATCATACGGTAAAAGGCGTTGCTATCGATATTAGACTGGAAACGTCCCGTCTCGGAATGACAGGTCAGGTTACCTGCACGATAGATGCTCACAGGTACACCTTCTTCAGCAGCAATCATAAGCACTTTCTCGGCTTCAAGCTTGCTGTCCGAGTACAGGTTGTCCACGTGCAGGTCCGCTGGGAAGCGATCATATTGCAATGAAGACTCCCACTGTCCACTGAGTGCAAGATCTTCCGGTATCCCCATCGTGGATACATGGTGGAAGGAGGCACCTGGTTTACTGCGAACGAGCTTAAGCAATGCGGTGGTTCCATCCACATTGGTTTTGGCGAATTGTGCTACATCCCCGAAATGTCGTACATCCGCAGCGCAGTGTATCACACGGTCAATTCGTTCTTGCACGTAAGTTGTCTGCTCGACTGAAAGACCAAGATTCGGTTGCTCCAGATCGCCTTCGATAATCTCGACGCGGGATGCGAGGAGAGGTAGCAGTTCCGGTCCAAAGTAACCTTTCATGACGCTGCTCAGTCGTTCCATCGCAGAGCTTCCGTCTGCGGGGCGGCGAACAAGAGTATAGATGCGTGTATTCGAAGTTAGAATTAACTGTTGCAGCACATGGGATCCAAGATATCCGGTAGCTCCTGTCAGGAGCACATGCTCGGGATTCAGAATTTCCGGATATCCAATCTGGGATTTCAGCTCTACAGGATGTTCTGACAATTGGGTGATTACGCCGTCATTCACAGAGGAATGGGCAGTTTCTTCTTTAGCTTGAGCCAGCGTCTCCACGCGTTGTGCCAGGGCACGAATTGTTTTCTCGGCAAAAAAGTCGGCAATTTTCAGCTGTGGATAATGCGGCTTCAGAATGACCAATACATGGATGACCCGAAGAGAATCGCCACCAATGGCGAAGAAGCTATCCTCCACACCAAAGTCATCGTGCTGAAGAATTTCTTTCCAGGATTCCAGAATAATCGCTTCGGTTTTCGTCTCCGGTAGTACCCGATCAGGTCGATCTTCATGACGCTCTACATGTGGCAGAGATACCATCGCTTTGCGATTTATTTTGCCTGTCGGTGCGATCGGCATTTCATCAAGCTGACAAATCCATTTAGGTACAAAATAGGAAGGAAGCTTAACCGTCAGCTCGGCTTTAATGTCTGCAACGGAAAGTGTACTGCCATCTTTGGATGTAAAGTACCCTACGAGCATGTTTTGACCATCCGATTCTTTTTTCGGAATCACGGCAACATCCTGAACTTGATCAAGACGGGCAAAATGGTCCTCAATCTCACCAATCTCAATTCGGTGACCTCGGATTTTTAACTGGGAGTCGCTGCGTCCGACATATTCCAGCTGTCCGTTATCGAGCATTTTGGCAATATCGCCAGACTTATAGATTTTCTCATCGATGGCAAATGGATTTTCAATGAATGCCTGCGCTGTACGCTCTGGCTGGTTCAGATAACCTTTGGCCAGGGCGGGTGTTGCTATATATACCTCGCCAGGAACGCCTACCGGGCATAACTGCTGTTCTTCATTGACGATATACACTTTATAGTTATGAATCGGTCTGCCGATTGGAATGTTAACGACACTTTCCGGAACTTGCTCACTAATTCGATGGGTCGCTGTTGCTACCGTACATTCCGTAGGTCCGTATACATTGACGATATCAATTTGGTTGCCGAATTTGCGCTGGAAGGCACGAACCTGCTCACCATACAGTGCTTCTCCAGCCACGGTAATGATTTTGACTTTGGCCAGCTTGTGGAAGCCTTCATCAGATAGGAAGGAAGCAAGCTGGTTGAAAAAGATGGTTGGCAGTATTGTAATAATCGTTGTGCCTGTGCGCTCAATTGCACTTGCAAATTCTTCAACGGATACACGTTCTTCCGCCGACAACAGGTACAGTTCTGCTCCGTAGAACAAGGCGCCAATCGTATCCCACACTGATGCATCGAAGCTGTATGTAGCAAACTGGGTTAATACGTCACCTGGTTGAATATCGCAATCCCGTTGCACCACACTACCGAGATTGGCAACACCCCGATGGGCAATAAGTGCACCTTTGGGCTTGCCGGTAGATCCCGAGGTATAGATGATATACGCCAGGTCGTCTGGCTGAATATCCAGATTGGGGTTGCTTGCTGCAAATCCGGCAAGGCGTCCGTCCACGGCCAGGATTTGGCGAACGGTAGTAATTCCTGAGAATAACCGTGAAGCTTCAGGTAAAGAGGACTCTTTGGTCAGGACAAATGATGAAGCTGTATCTTCGACAATATAACTGTTGCGTTCTTGTGGATGCTCAGGATCGACAGGAACGTAGACTCCGCCAGCTTTGAGAATACCGAGCAAAGAAATAATCGTTTCCAGACTCCGCTCCATAAAGATGCTGACGAATTCTCCTTTTTGCAATCCGTTGGATAACAGCACACGGGCAACCTGATTGGCACGTTCGTTCAATTCTCTATAGGTGTACCGACCAGTTGATGACGTAATTGCTGGCGATTCCGGATATTCGGCTGCTGTTGCTTCGAACCAGCCATGAATCGTCTGATGCTCCGGTTCGAGAACGGCGGTATCATTCATTTCTCGGTATAGCAGCCGGTCTGAAGCGGATAAAATGTCCACTGTGCCGATGGCCTTGTCTTGGTCACGCAACATAGCCAGAAGAAGAGTCTGATAGTACTCTGCATATCTTGTGACCGTAGATTCATTTAAAAGTGACCTGTCATAGAACAGATCCAGCGTGAGCATATTCTGATCATCACGAATATTCCAATTTAACAATTGAGGAGCTTTAGGCAGCTGTACACTGTTAAACATGAACAGCGTTTCCGGATTACCTCCCGCTTGGAGCGTGTAATGAAGCTGGAGTTGATCTGAAATCTGATGAATCAGATCTTTAAAGGTTAACTTGCCTTGAATCTGCAATAACACATGGGAAGCTGCCTGATCGGGAGCCAGCGTGCCGATGGCAAGTTCCTGCTCAGCTGATAAACGGAACAACAAGGCTGCGTAGGCAGACAATAAAGCTGGATACACGCCCTCTGAGCCGAATTTTTGTTTCAGTTCCCGACCCAGGGACGATTCCAGTGAAATATGAGTAGACTCATAAGTGAATGATTGTTGACGGCGCCCAAAATCCAGTGGAATCTGAAGAACCGGCAGGCCAGATTCCACTGTTTGGGGAGATGATGATTGATTTTCGACCACTTCAGTTGTTCCTCCTTGGTTCAAACTGTTCAAGTTGTGGGTTGAATTATTGTTTGCTTACATTAAAATGCGAAATCAGTTCTTGCAGTTCCTCAGACATGCTGTTCAAACGGGTAGAGGAATCAACAAGTGTAATCAGTGATGCTTTTTGTTCATCAACGGATGAAGAAATCCGTTCACTGTTGTCAGCTGTCTTACTCACACTCGCAGACAAATCATCCGCAGTTGCGGTCATTTCTTCTGTACCTGCAGAAATTTCTTCTGTAGCACTGGATACTTCCTGAATCTGATTCGATACTTTCTTGGCTGCTTCAAGAATTTCTTCGAACAATTGACCGGTTTGATCAGCTACACTTAGCCCGGTATCCACTTCAGACGTTCCTTGTTCCATCGCACGAACGGCTTGTCTGATTTCTGCCTGAATCTCCTGGATCAGTACAGCAACCTGGCTCGTGGATTGTTCGGACTGCTCGGCAAGCTTACGTACTTCACCTGCTACAACCGCGAATCCTCGGCCTTCTTCACCAACACGTGCTGCTTCAATGGATGCGTTGAGTGCAAGCAAGTTCGTCTGGCTGGAAATGCCTGAGATGATGTTCAGAATATCGCCAATTTCCTGAGAGCGGCTCTCCAGAACCTGAATGGCAGAAGCGGTGTTTTTAACAGATTCCGTAATCAGATTCATCTGTTCGGACACCTGACGAACCACACTGTTTCCTTGTTGGGATCGACGTTCCATCTCATAGGCCTCATCAGCTACGCTCGCTGAACTGCTGGCAATAGTCTGAATGACGATAGCCATCTCGGACATCGCACGGGCACTATCCCGGGTTGCCTGTTCCTGTGCACGAATATTGGATGTAATCTGAGTAACGTTGCTATTAATAGAATCAGCATTCTCGCTGTTTCTTTCGGAGACTTCATACAATTCCTTGGCAGACTCGTTAACTTCTTGCGAAGTGAGTTGCACTTTGACAATGGTGTCGTTGATCTTGCGAACCATGGTATTGAACTTTTCGTTCACAATGCCCAGATCGTCTTTGCCTGTCGGAATTTTGACATTCAAATTACCCCGGCTTACGTCATCAATCCCTTTGATCAGGTGACGAATAGGGGAAAGCGTGTTTTTGACAACAAGATATTGGATAATCAGGAACAACAGCAGGAACGCTACCAGGATGATAATTCCGTTCTTAAGCAATTTGTTCAGTCCGGCAGGTACTGCTGATGCGTCTGCATCGACTGCAAAGTAAGAGTAGATCTTGCCGTTACTATCCTTGATAGGATAAGCAATGGTTGTCCAGGTACCGAAATCGTCGGAATAAAATGTGGTGAACGTCGGGCGATCAGTATTCAGCATTTCTTTCAGTGCATTTGCCACAACGACAGGCTGTTCATACATGTCCCCGATATTTACATTTTCACTCTGGAAGGCTTCCTTTAGATTGGTTGGCATAGCAACAAGGGAAGTTAACCGCTTGTTATCTCCACCCAGCTCGACGCCAAAGATGTAGGCTTGTGCAATGTTAGGATAATATTGCTGCATTTCATCGAAATAGGCACGCAATTTGGTTTGTGCTTTTCCATCATAATTGCCTTCTGCAATAGCAGCCTGCACTTCGGTGGAATCAATACCCTCTGCCCATTTCTTGGTAATTTGTTCTACTTGGCCATGTAGCTGGTCGACGAGAATCGTTTTTTGAAAGTAATAGCTGCTGGCAATAAGTGCCACGCCGATAATAATAATGTTAGTAAATGAAAGCAACAGATTTTTGGAGAAAAAAGACATGCTTTTCCAACTTAATGATTTCACTAAAGTCCACTCCTGATCTTCTTTGAATTGATAATATGCTGATGTCTTCATGATGCAAATTAAGTCATTCCCGTATCCCCTCCAAAGGCATAATATGAGACCATGGTCTTGGGTTCCTGGTCGCTATGTAGAGATATTTTTACCTAGATACCCATGGGTGTCTAATTATTAAAACACATCTATACTTAATATGTCGTATAAAATGTCGTCAAATTGAATAGTTTTGTTAAAACTTTTTTAATATTTTACGTATTTATGGACATATGAAAGTAAGATGTAGGTATTTAGAACTGTTTATTTAAAATAATTCCCATTTTTTAGTTTCATTCTGTATTCTATAACATGGTGGGTTAAAAAACATCCTAAAACATTGAAAAAATAGTGAAAACGACAGAAAACGGACTTTCTTCTGCCACACAAATAAGATATCAGGGAGGAGAATCTAACCAAGAATGTACATAAGCAACATCAATGATACATGTGAAGCAGAGAAACAGGCCAAGTCTCCCAGTTGAACACGTCATGCACAGATATACATCGGAAGCGGTTTTATCTATAATAACTACAGTATGCATTTCTCAAATCATGAGCAGGCGGGGGTTTATAGATGAATCTTAAACAGATAGCAGCTGAGCGCGCGGCAGAATATGTTCAAGATGGAATGAAGGTTGGATTGGGTACAGGGTCAACGGCGTATTACGCTATTTGTCGAATTGGTGAGAGGGTACGCGAAGGGTTGAACATTCAGGCTGTAGCTACTTCGGAAGCATCGGACAAGCTCGCCAAAGAGTGGGGAATTCCGATCGTTCCATTTGATCAAATTGGACGTCTGGATCTGACCATTGACGGTGCAGATGAAGTTGACCCCGAGTTTAACCTGATCAAAGGTGGCGGCGGTGCGCTTTTGCGTGAAAAAATTGTAGCTGCAAACAGCGACAAACTGATTATTGTGGCCGATGGCAGCAAAGCCGTACAAAAGCTGGGAAAATTCCCGTTGCCAGTTGAAGTGGTTCCGTTTGCTTCAGAATGGACCTTCCAGGCGCTGGAGAAACTTGGGTGTCACCCGGAATGGCGCATGGATGGGGATCAACGTTATCTTACGGATAATGGAAACCTCATTGCAGATTGCCGCATGGAAGCCATAGAACATGCTGCGGAGCTTAACGTTCAGTTAAATATGCTCCCAGGTGTTGTCGATAATGGACTGTTTATTAAAATGGCGGACACCGTCATTCTTGCGAAGGATGATGGCAGCATCGATGAGCGTCATCGTTCATGAACGGAAAGTGAGGTCATTGCATAGATGAGGGAAAACCCGTTAGTGGATGGTGAGATTGTTCTTCGATGTGTGGAGAAAGAGGATCTGACTGAACTCTATGAATTGATCTACAGTGAAGACGTACCGGAATGGAAACAATGGGATGCGCCATATTATGCCCTTGAACATGAGAGCTACGAAGACTTCGAACGGAGCATGTTAAGAAGACTTGAAGCAACTCAGAGCAATGCTGATCCGGAATCCATTCGAATTATTGAGTTGAATGGCCGAATCGTCGGTACAATCAGCTATTATTGGGAACATCGTCCATCCTTGTGGCTGGAAATGGGAATAGTGCTATATCGATCAGCCCAATGGGGGCGCGGGATCGGCACGCGAGTAATTCAGATGTGGTCCAGTCACTTATTCGAGCAATTGCCCCTGGCCCGGGTTGGATTGACAACCTGGTCAGGCAATGAACGGATGATGCGTTCAGCTTCGAAGGCTGGACTGCAAGTGGAAGGACGTATGCGCAAATGCCGCATCGTGGATGGCAAACATTATGATTCAATTCGTATGGGAATGCTGCGCGAAGAGTGGGAGCAGATACGATCTTCAGGCGCAGGTCGAAATGTAAACAACTGATGGAGGATTAAGAAATGCCGAACAACGAGGACAATCGGGAACTGTCTTTACAATTATTTGTGGTTCTCGCTCGCGCATATAATTCCGTTACATCCAGGTCCAACCGGGATATCCAGAGTCATGGACTGAATACGACAGAATTTGGCGTGCTTGATTTGTTATACCATAAAGGGCCGCAGGCGTTGCAAAAGATCGGTGAGAAAGTGTTAATGTCCAGTGGCAATATCACGTATGTTGTGGACAAGCTTCAGAACAAAAATCTGCTGATTCGTCGAGCATCCAAGGAAGATCGGCGTGTCATATACGCTGAATTGACGGAGGAAGGAAGACATCTGTTCACACAAATCTTTCCTCAGCACCACCAGGTGATCATTGATGCGGTGGATGGACTGGAACCTTCGGAAAAGGCAGATGCAATTCGTTTGTTAAAAAAGCTTGGACTCGCCGCAGAGGGGAAAACTGACTTGCGTTAATAACGCAGGTCAGTTTTTTTATATGAATGTATGCCATTCGTCGTTCATGTATAATGAATAAATAGGTTGTATTTGAACGGGGACGATCGAGGCTGTTGAAGTTGCTGCAAAAGATTGAGTGAGGCCTTCGTATAAGCAGTAGGGCTTAATTCGCGATTAGGAGAGTGATCATGTGATGTCTAATTCTAATGAACATGGCGAGATGAAATCATCGCACAGAACGAATGAATCGTTATCCAATCAGATGGTTCACGGCAAGGAGAACCAGGAGCAGAATCGTACATCTCTTCCGATATCAATCTTGCTGGCAGACGATAACGTCATAAATCGGCAAGTTGTGCAAATGCAACTCAAAAAGCTGGGCATGACGCAGGTGGATGCCGTCTCTAATGGGGAAGAGGCTAGCGAGGCTTTTCTCAGCAATAAATATAGTATGATCCTGATGGATAACATGATGCCTGTAATGGACGGACTGGAGGCGACACGCCATATCAGAGCCATAGAACAGGATAAGTTGTGGCATCCCATTCCGATTATTGCGATGACAGGAAATGTTATGGATGGAGAGAAAGAGAAATGTTTTGAAGCCGGAATGGATGATTTTATTGGTAAACCCTTCACGCTTGAAGCTCTAAACAACGTGATTCAGAAGTGGCAACAAGCATCTTTGTCCGGAGAAATTACGAAACGATAGATAGTATACATACATGTTTCACGTGGAAGATCGACTGAAAGAGAGGGAAATGTTCATGTTATTATACAGCCTTGCCGTTCTGGTGCTGATCGTTCTTGCCTTACTATGGTTAGGTGGACTTTACTTCTTCAAAACCGCCATTCGGCGTGCTCCAAAATCATTTCTGGTTGACAATCCGAATCTGATGCCCGAACCGGATAACGAAATAATAAGCAGTGCGTCTGACTTGACGTGGCTTGATACGCAGCCAACCAAAGATATATATGTTGAATCCCATGACGGATTAAAGCTGCATGGAACATGGCTTCCTTCCCGCAGGGGATCGCAGCAACCAACAGTTATCCTGGCTCATGGTTATTCGGGAAAAGGCAGAGAGATGGCAGGTTTTGCGCGCTTTTATGCTGAAAAGATGGGCTACAACGTGCTCATGCCGGATGATCGGGGTCATGGCCAAAGTGAGGGCAATATCATCGGATTCGGCTGGCTGGACCGTAAAGATTATGTTCAATGGGTCCATTGGGTTCTGGGCAAGCTCGGTACGGAGACGGAGATCATTTTGCATGGAATTTCGATGGGAGGCGCTACAGTATTGATGACAGGTGGTGAAGCTCTCCCTGATCAGGTAAAGGCCATCGTATCGGATTGCGCTTATACCTCCGTGAAGGAGGAGCTGACCTTCCAGCTCAAACAGCTATACAAGCTGCCTGCATTTCCGTTTATTCCCGTTACCAGTCTTATCTCTAAATGGAAGGCAGGCTATTTCTTTGGGGAGGCATCGGCACTAAATCAACTCGCCAAAGTTCAAGTTCCTGTTCTTTTTATTCATGGTGAGGCAGATTCGTTTGTACCGACGGAAATGGTTTACAGACTATATGAAGCTTGTCCGACAGAAAAGGAACTGTTGACAATTCCCCGTGCGGGTCATGGAACAGCGTTTCAAGTGGATCGTACCCGATACGAGCAGGTACTTGAGTCCTTTTTGACCAAGAACCAGCAGCATTCATCTGATTCCAATTAAGCATCCTGGGTATTAAGTAGAAGATGTACTTAAGGGGAGGTGCGAGATGCCCTATACACCTAGAGTTTGTTCGTATTGTCATGAAAAAATGGCAGAAGATGAGTTCAAATGCAAATCCTGCGGCAATCTGGTTACTACCAAAACGGTTCAGCCTGAACAACCCTACATGATTGAAAATGACGAAGTAATATTGGATCGATATTCGATTGTGTTGCTTGTTCTGTTGACACTGTTTCTCCCTCCGGTAGCCATGACCATTGGCGGCGTGATGTTATTTAATGACAATACGTATAAGCAGGATACAGGTAAATTGCTCGTCACCGGGGCATTTGTAGTGATGGTTATTCTCACCATTATTCTGTTTGCAGGTTCGGGGACATTGACGATTAACATCTAAGCTATGGAGGTGCTTTTATGGGAAATGAACAATTTGAGGCTGCACGGAAAGCAGAGGCAGGTTACCATTTCAACTTCTATCAGAATAATGAATTATTTGCATCCGGTACCTGGATGGCGAGGCCCATGCCTATGGTTATGGACATGCTTGAGCGTCTACTTGCCCATAAGACGGAACTGCGAGTTCTTGATTTGGGATGTGGTGTAGGCAGACATACGATACCCATTGCACAGCGTCTCGGGCAAACGAACAGTGAAGTTATCGGGGTGGATTTGCTGGATGAGGCTGTAGATGGACTTCGCAAATATGCGAAAGAATATCAGGTTGATCATATCGTGCAAGTAGAGAAGGCGGATGTTGAGCATTACGCTGTCAAGCCGGATCATTTTGATTATATTGCTGCTTGCTCTTGCCTGGAACATGTTTCAAATAAACAAGCCTTAGTGGAGGCTATTGAACGTTTGCAAGTGGGAACTCGTACAGGCGGCATCCATTGTATCACGATGAGTACGAGTGTAGAGGAAAAGGAAATCAACACAGGTCGGGAGATTGAGCCGTTGATTGAGTTGAATCTGCCCACAGCTGAAGCTATCGCATTACTGGAGAAGGCTTATGCTAATTGGAACATTCTGCTTCAGGAACATGTAACACAGACGATCGAAGAGGAAAAATATGATGAACCGACACAGTTCCGTTGTGAACTGCTTCGTTTCGCTGCACAGAAGCAGTAGCAGCCTGCCGGGATCGCGTAGTAAGGTCCCGGCAGTTCGTATTACTCAGTAGCTTAATAGGAACATCACAAGAAGCGTCATGGGACAGGGAACATCATCACACCAGAACATGGGGGATCAGAATGAGTACATATGTGATTGGGATGGATGGTGGGGGAAGCCATACACGTGTGGCATTGGCCGATGAGAACGGAAAGGTTTTGACTTATGTGCAAAAAGGCGGTTGCAACCGCTATCATGATGCCAATGCAGAGCAGAATGTATTGGAGGGCATTGCTGAAGCCATTCGCGGAGCTGGGTTAGAAGTGAAGAAGATTGCTTCCATTCAGGCGGGGATGGCAGGCCTGGATCGGCCTGAAGATACAGTCTGGGCTGAAGCGTTACTCGCCCAAACCGGTATATTAGGCAGAATCAGCGCAGTAAATGACACGCATATTGCACATACGGCAGCTTTTGGCGGTGAGCCGGGCATTGTAGCTATTGGAGGCACAGGTTCTCTGATTCTGGGTAAAACGGAACAAGGGATCTGGCTCCGCAATGACCAGTTCGGCCACTATGCGCCAACAGCAGCTCGCTTTTTGGCTTATGACGCGGTGCATTCCATCCTTGCGGGACGTTATGTTCCGCAGGATCAACCCTGGATCGAACAGATATTAGCCTATTGGAATGTAACTTCGATTCCGGAGCTTGCTGCACTGGGCGTATCAGGTTTTGCTGAAAATAGACAGGCCATCAATCGGATATTTGGTCAAATGGCTCCTTTAGTTACCGAAGCAGCAGCCGAAAATATTCCCCTTGCGGTCAGAGTATGTGATTCAGCAGCGGATACGGCCGTTGTGGGTATTCTCATGCTTGCATCGTGTTTTAAAGATCAGCAGGTGCGCATGACGCTAACAGGAAGTTGTCTGAGTACACCTTATATGGTGGAGGCCGTTCGAAAGGGGCTGGATGCAGCCTATAAACCGGGTGGACAACAGATTCATTACATTACCAGCCATGTGCCGGCAGTCGGAGGTGCGCTGCTGGATGCATATCATTTGGCAGGAATTCAGGTGCCTGAAGGTATCACGTCTGATCTCCAATCGGAGCTGAAACTGCATATGACTTGAACTTTTAAAGGCTAACGACTACAATACGATAACGGAATCAAGCAAGTTATAGGAGGAATCAGGGTGTTAATTCAATTGAAATCACGCATACAGGAGCCGGAAGTGCAGGAGCTGTTGTCCTACTCGGTCTTTCCCGACCCGGATCACCTGAATCGTGCGTTACAACAGTATGTTAATAAGGACGAGCTGCATTTGGACGGTTATGAAGACGAAGGCCAGCTGATCGGTCTGATTGGATATGAAAGTACAGGAACGAGTGAGATCACTATTCATCACATCGCTGTCCTGCCTGAGAACCGTTTTAAAAATTATGGTCGTGGCATGATTTCACAGGTGCTGGCCAAATATAACCCCGACAGACTGATCGCAGAGACCGATGTGGAAGCGGTAGAGTTTTATCGAAATACGGGATTCGTAGTGTACAGCCTGGGTGAGCTGTATCCGGGTGTGGAGCGCTTCCGCTGTGTATTGGAGAAGGACGAGGAGCAAGGCGAAGACTAGTAACTGTCTACTACTGTGTAACGTAAAGAGAGCATAATCATAACAGGATGTTGGATTTGGCGAAGCAGCTGAGTCGGACGTCCTGTTTTTTTGTCGTTTGTTTAATAAAAATAGGAAAAACGTATTGCTTTGCAATATAGTTTCATTATAGAATAGTTTCATTGAAGAATAGTTCTATGAGTGAACTATATTTTTAGGGAAGGAGAATGAAGAATGAACACACCGGATGCTAGAAGTTTGGTTAACCGCTATTTGGATGCTTCTTTCCTGGTAACCAAACGGTTTGATACCCAGATACGTGAACGCCTGGGCCAAACCATTACCACAGATCAGTTCTGTGCACTTCGTATGATCGAGGAGAAACCGTTGTGTACGCCCTCTGATCTCGCAGAACTTCTGTGTGTAGGCAAGAGCAGTATCACTGCTCTGGTCAACAAGTTGGTGGATCGGGATCTGGTCCATCGGGCCGGGGATGAGCGCGACCGCAGAGTTGTTTATTTGACCCTGACGGACAATGGACGGGAAGTATACAGGGAAACGGAACAGGAAATACAGCAGCTTCTGGAACCGTATTTGGTCCATTTCAAACCGGAAGAGGTTCAGAATTTCATTGAATCTTTTGAGAAGCTTGCTGCTCTGCTAACGCATGAAGGAGGACAGGAGAACGAATGAGAACGATTTTGAAAGCGCGATGGTGGTTGATGGGGCTATGGGTTGTTGTGGCCGCCGTATTAATGTTCACCGCCCCTAACATGAGTGAATTGATTCGGGAAAAGGGACAGTTTTCGGTTCCTGAAGGACACTCTTCCACCCAGGCAGCGGCGATTCTGGAAGAAGCCGCAGCACAAAAGGGAGAGCAGCAGGGCAGCCAGTTGGCTCTTGTATTTTATAATCCGGATGGTTTGGGTGCCGAGGGTAAAGAAGAGGCAGAACAGGCCGTTAAGAAACTGGAGGCCGAAAAAGAGAAACTGGGCATTCTGTCCATACTGGAACCGTTCTCTCAACCAGAATTATCAGACAAAATGATCTCTGCCGATGGCAAGACGATCCTAACGTCGCTTTCCATTGATCAGGGAGATCGTACAGTCAAGGAAATGCGCGAAGATCTCAATGAAGCTTTGTCATCGGTCAATGTGGAGCATTACATAACCGGTAAAGGCTTAATTGATGAGGATACGGTGGAAAGTTCCCAAGAAGGACTCAAAAAATCGGAGTACATTACCGTAGTATTTATTTTGCTCATCCTGTTCCTTGTATTCCGTTCTTTTGTCGCTCCATTTGTTCCACTGCTTACGGTGGGGATCAGCTACATTGTTTCACAGCAGATTGTTGCGTTCCTTGTGGACGGACTAGACTTCCCTATATCGACGTTTACGCAGATCTTTATGGTGGCAGTCATGTTCGGGATCGGTACGGACTATTGCATCCTGTTGATTAGCCGGTTCAAGGAAGAATTGGCTCATCATGAAAATACGTGGGATGCCATTATTGCTACTTATCGAACTGCAGGCAAAACGGTATTCTTCTCCGCACTCGCCGTGCTGGTTGGATTCATTGCCATTGGTTTTGCACAGTTTATGTTATATCGTTCCGCGGTAGCAGTTGCTGTTGGTATTGCCGTGATGATGCTGGCATTAGTCACGATTGTTCCATTTTTCATGGCAGTGCTGGGCAAAAGGCTGTTCTGGCCTTCCAAGGGTTCACTGGAGCATGCCGAGAGCAAGATTTATGGTGCAGCCGGTCGTTTCTCCCTAAAACGTCCATGGGCAGCCCTGCTCATCGTTGCAGCGGTATGTGTGCCATTGCTGGCAACTTACGACGGCAAATTGTCGTTTAACAGTCTTGATGAGATTGGTGAGAAATATGATTCGGTCAAAGCATTCAATATCATTTCCGACAGCTTCGGTCCTGGTGAATCCTTGCCGGGTCAGGTCGTTATCCAGAATGATGAAGCCATGGATAATGCCAAATATATGGCGCTCGCCGAAAAGATCAGCCGGGAAGTGGAGAAGGTGCCAGGGATCTCTGGTGTCCGCAGTATGACACGTCCAACCGGTGATGAGATCAAAGATTTTGAAGTGACACAACAAGTAGGCACATTGTCTGATGGTTTGGGCGAAGGTAAAACGGGTCTGGATAAAATCCGTGATGGTCTGAGCGAAGCCAGCAGTCAGTTAAGCAAAAATGAACCCCAACTTAAAGAAGCTGCGGATGGGGCTGGAGAACTGACCAAAGGTACTTCCCAATTGCAGTCTGGTATTACACAGTTGTCGGAAGGACTTCAGCAGATTGAAAAAGGGATTCGTGACGGCTCCTCGGGCGCCGGTGATCTAAAAGCAGGTCTGCAGAAAGCCAAAACGAGTGCGGATCAACTTGCACAGGCAAACAATCAGCTGCTTCAAGCCTATCGTCAGGCAGGAGCAGGTGTAGCTGCACTGGGTGATGTTGTAGGTGAACTGCAACAACAGCTCAAAGGTGTATCTACAGCGTTGACCAGCTTGAATGAATCGTTCACAGCGCTTGAAGAGCGCTATCCTGAGTTGCTGCAAGATGCCGATTATCAGCGGGTCAAAGGAACCCTCGGTGAAACAGGTACCGGCACGGCACAGCTCGCTCAAGGTTTAGGTCAAATTCAAACCAAGCTGGGCGAAGCCGCGGCTGGAATCAATCAGGCGAACGTTGGCTTTGCGTCCGCAGCATCCGGACAGAAGGCACTTGCCGATGGTCTGGGTCAGATTGTGACGGGAATCAGTCAGTTACAATCCGGTCTCAAACAGGCCGCTGACGGTCAAGGTAAAGTGATTAGTGAAATTCCTTCAATCCAGAATGGACTTGGTCAGCTTCAGGGGGGTCAGGAGAAAATTCAGCAAGGCTTCTCGGATCTGAGTGGTCAACTGACTCAATTGACAGATGGTCTTAATCAGAGTGTAGATGGAATCGAACAGGTATCAGGTGGACTCGATTCAGCACAGGACTACCTGACACAATTGCAAAACTCTCCTGATTCCGATCTGGCAGGCTGGTATGTTCCTGAAGAAGCACTGAATAGTAAGGACTTCACACAAGTATTCGATACGTATCTGTCCAAAGATCGGAAAACGATGACAATTGACGTTATTTTTGCCGAGAATCCATATGGAACTGAAGCGATTGATCGTGTGCCGGATATCGAAGCTGCTGTACATCGTGCCGTACAGGGTAGTGCACTTGAAAAAGCGGATATTGCAATTGGCGGGGTAACCAGTACATTTGCAGATCTGCAGGAAGTCTCCAACAACGACTACACACGCACAGTTATGCTGATGCTTGCAGGAACGTTTATCATTCTGGTCCTGCTGCTCCGTTCGGTTATTATGCCGCTGTATCTGATTGTCTCGTTGTTGCTGGCTTATTTCACATCCATGGCCCTGACTGAAGCGATCTTTGTGAATATACTTGGGTTCTCGGGTATCAGCTGGGTTACACCGTTCTTCGGCTTTGTCATGCTGATTGCACTGGGTGTGGATTACAGCATCTTCCTGATGGACCGTTTCAATGAGAACAAAGGCATGAGAGTACAGGATGCCATGCTATATGCCATGAAAAACATGGGTACGGTTATCCTGTCTGCAGCCGTCATTCTGAGTGGAACCTTTGCCGCAATGTATCCATCGGGAGTTCTTTCGATGATGCAGATTGCGACGGTTGTACTCAGCGGACTGATCTTGTATTCTCTGTTGTTCCTGCCATTCTTCGTTCCTGTAATGGTGAAAATGTTTGGCCGTGCCAACTGGTGGCCATTCCCGAACAAGGAACAGGCAGATTCCGTTGATTCGGATCGTAACATAGGTATGTAATCAAATGATATATGAACAGCCCCGCTGGATTCCCGGCGGGTTTTTTGTATGGTTTTGTGCAAAACATTGGTGAAACGAACAAATAAATGTGTATGCCTACGGACACCATCCCGCGCCTTGTCTCCGTTCCTCTCATACGATATATAGGAATTGTATATGGAGTAGTTTATAACACAGCAGAGAGGGGCGGCGGGATGGTATATCGATATGTGGCTATAGGAGATTCATTAACGGTAGGTACAGGAGCGCTGCTGGGCACCGGCTTTGTTCCTTTATATCGGAGAATGGCAGAAATGAATGTGCGTACGTTTGTATCGATGGATAATTTGGGAGTGAATGGACTTACGTCAGGGGAAATGCTGCAGATGATATCCAACAATCCAAGAGTACGGCAATCGCTGCGTGAGGCGGATATTATTACGTTGTCGATTGGTGGGAATGATCTGATCCGTACATTCAAAGCGAGCGGCGGGATCCCGAATGCAAGTAAGATGACACAGGTGCTTGGGGATACTCGCAGTAACGTGTCACAGATTATGAGGCACATCCGGCAGTTGAAAGGAAACAGTGTATATATGGTCCGTACGATTGGGTTGTACAACCCGTATCCGCAAGCGGCAGAAGCTGCATACTGGGTGCGGCAATATAATTCCTTTCTGAATGGTGCAGGATCGGGGAACTATGCCTGTGCTCAGGTCTATGACCGGTTTGAAGGGCGTGAACGTGAACTATTATTTTGGGACAGGGTTCATCCAAATGCAAAAGGCTATCGCGTGATTGCAGAACAATTGAATCGTACAGGATACTATCCATTTGCCTGATCAGCAGGCAGTGAAGCTTATAATGACTATTACCTCGAAGCTGACTAGACCGAAAGAAATACTTCCGTTAAGATGAGGACATATAGAGGTTGTATTACGTGAGATAAAGGAGTTATTTTTGGTGCACATCATCGATTCAGGTTCCCTAAACGATTCAGAACAGCAGCTCATATCCACAGTTTTATCCTCATATGGCTTCACGTCCAATTGGAAAGCTCAGCGTGGAAAGGGAGGCATGAACAACTCTACCTTCATGGTAGATGTAGACGAAGAATGTTACGTGCTGAGGCAGTATGAAACGCATAATGATCAAATGAAAATTGCTTTTGAACACGAGGTGCTGTCTGCCTTGTCACGTTCAGAGTTTGAGCTTGATGTGCCTGCGCCCGTTAGCCTTCCTGATGAGAAGCATGCAACATTTCTTGCTGTGCAGGATCGTTCCTCGGGCCGGAGCAAAATCGTGACGTTGTTCCATTATCGTGAGGGCCATAATCCCGTGTGGAATACACCCGATCAGCTGAGTGGGCTGGGCAGGGCGGCTGGCATGCTGTCTTCCGTTATGGCGCACCTTCCCATATCCCTGGCTCCCGTTTATCCGCCCTATTATCAGATTCAGGAAGCTTACCCGCTCTGTTCACCGGAGAAACTGTTACAACTGTGCATCTCACCCCTGGATACGCTGATGGCATGTGCGGATGACTTGCAGAAGCTGAAGGTTGTATTGCCAGACTTATTCAATACGCTGCGAGGCATGGAGCTTTTGCCACATCAACTGGTCCATGGGGATTTGAATGCATCCAATGTATTGGTAGACTCTCAGGATATCATATGTGCCATTTTGGATTTTGAATTTGCCACATGGGATCTGCGGGTAATGGAGCTAGCTGTGCCCATGTCTGACCTTCTGACGATGGACAAGGAGCAGGCATGGATGTGGGAGGCTTTGGAGGGACTAATCCAGGGATTCAGGCAACAGGTCAACCTGGAACCAGAGGAGCTGAGCGTGATTCCAGCGCTTATTTTGCTTCGAAGTCTGGATGTGGTGATGCATTTTATCAGTCGGTTGTTCGAAGGTACAGATGAGCCTGAAGTGGCTGTGCAGCAAATCAGGAAGCTGAGAGAACGGGTGGACTGGATGAAAGGTAATGAGGAACGGCTACGTGAGCTGCTGATTTAGCTCTGCAACATGTGGATGTATAACAAAAGTGCACTGATTTATGCCTTGAGGCAAGAATCAGTGCACTTTTTATTTGGTGAAATCGTTTATCATGAATGAATGGATGGATGCGTACATTTCAAATTCACGACGTCGAATTCAATGCTCAATTTAACGTAACCAAACAGCTTTACAGTCCACGCTTGCGGAACCAGCTGCGTACAGCCCAGCGACGCTCCTGGCGCTTCTTATATTTTGGCAGGGAGCGATACACGTTAAGTGATTGCTCGTAGGCTTGCTTTGCATCAGCAGTACGTCCAAGGGAGCGGTACACCGAGCCGAGCAGATAATACGCTTCACTGGATGAGGAATGAATCTCCTGGAATTGCTGAACGTATGCCAGCGCTTTGTCCCGGTGAGTATCCTTGAATGCACCTGCAAGTGTCAGATAAGGACGTCCATATTTCACCCTTGGATTAATATCCAGTGCCTGCAAAATATGACGCTCTCCTTCTTCCGTTTGGCCCAGATGAAGCTCAGTTGTGCCCAGCTCCTCCCAGTATTCGGCTGATTGCTCGTAAGGACGTTCCAGTTCCAGCAGCAAGGCATGAGCTTCGCTATAACGTTTGCGTTCAATCAACAGACGTGCCAGATCCAGCTTGGAAGAGACTTCATTCGGACTCATGGCAAGCTGTTGCCGGAGCCGTGAGATGTTACGCATACGTTTAAGTGGCTTCATGAAGCTTGGCATCACCCCAACATAGCGACGATCCAGGAAATACAGAATAATGAGGAAAATAAGAACAGCCAAGAACGGATTGCCTACAATCCGCCACAGCAGGCCAAAGATTAGAAATTTAATCAGCACGACAAAGTCAACTCCAATTATGATGTAATCGCATTTCGAACACTTAAAATATATTTGGATTGGTCCAGCGGGTTAACTCCTCTGCGTTTCCGCGTATGGGTCACCTCCGAAGGACAATCCTGATACCCGGCAAAAGAAGTCGTGAGCACCCCGCGTCCGCTCGTCTCTGAACGCAGCTTCACAGGATAATCCATGGAGCTTGCCAGAGGCATACGTCCTTCAACGATACATCGTCCGCCTCCGATGATCGGCGCTTCAAAGGTTGCCCTCATATGTACCAGATCACTGAGCGCTTTGCCACCGTACTCCTCAGGGACGGTTAACCGAAAATTCAGAATGGGTTCCAGCAGGGTTGTACCGGTGCTTGCCAATCCGTCCATGATCCCCATCGGCGTGGCTACCACAAAATCCAGTGGATGGGTATGCCAGACATGGTGCTCTCCTTCAATTAGCGTGATGCGCAGGTCGGTAACTTCCCATCCCAACAACCCCTGAGATAGCGCTTCGGGAATGCGGCGCTCCACTTCATTCTGATAACGAAGCAGGAGATGATCCGTGCGGACGGTGGATGAGTAGACCAGACCGCTGCCACGCGGCAATGGCTCAATGCTGAATCGAAGAATGGCCCAGCAGGGCTTGGGCATCGTATACGCGATGAAGCCTTCCCCAGAAGAACGAGGAGTTTCCTTATAGATGACGGATGGCGGGTCGAATACGACATCCAGTCCGAAGCGACTCATCAACAGGCTGGACAGAATCTCAAGCTGAATGGTTCCCATTACTTTAAGATGCAGTTCCCGTTCATCAGGTAACCATTGCAAATCGAGCAGGGGATCTTCATCCGTCAGCTCTTGCAATGCTGCTACAAGGTCAGGATAACGAGCCGTGTCTTTACCATGGACCTGCACAGTCAACAAGGGAACAGCCAGCTGGGGTACAGGAGGCACACCTTCGGGGCTGCCAATAATATCACCAACATGGGTTTCGCTTAGTCCGTACAGTGCGGCGATCTGTCCGGCATGAACAGCACCGGTATCCGCCCATTTCCGACCATCCATTCGGCGAATCTGTGTCACTTTCTCTTCCAGCTTCCGAGTGGAGTTATAGATCGTATCCCGATTATGCACGCTGCCACCATACATACGAACATAGGCTGTACGGCCCATCGTTTTATCCCGTTCAATTTTGAATACAACCCCGGATACTGAAGGTTCTTGAGGCTGTGCAGGTGCAGGAAGAAATTCGATGATGGCATCCAGCAGCTCAGTTACGCCGATCCCTTTGCCAGAAGCACCATAACAAATGGGGAACACTTCTCCCTGATGCACTTGTTTGCGAAATGCTGCATCTAGCTGGTCAACAGGCAGCGTTTCACCATTAATGTAGGCTTCCATCAGATCTTCGTCGAGTTCGGCCAGTAATTCAAAAAGGCCGGGGATAGATGAAGAAGAACCCTTCACTTGCGTTTGGCTCTCATTCCATAAGGAGTCAATGCCCTCGAACACATCTTCATTGATACAAAAGGATTGGATCTCGCATACGAAGAGAGAGAGACTGGAGCGGATCTGATCGATAACCGTCTCAGCAGAGGCGCCAACCCGATCCATTTTGTTAATATAAATCAGGGTAGGAATTCCAAGAGAGCGGAGAGCATGCCAGATGGTCTCGCTTTGGGATTGAACCCCTTCCACGGCGGACACAATCAGAACGGCTCCGTCCATAACACGCAGGGATCGTTCTACCTCAGAGCTGAAATCGATATGTCCCGGAGTATCAATCAGATCGATAATCGTATCTTTCCAGATCAAAGAGGTCATAGCCGCCTGCACGGAAATGCCTCGTTCCTTTTCAATATCCAGAGAGTCTGTGGCTGTTGTTCCGTCATCTACGCGACCTGGACTACGTACGACACCGCTTTGAAATAACATATGTTCTGTTGTTGTTGTTTTCCCTGCATCGACGTGTGCGAAGATGCCGATATTTCTGCGATTCAATTCGTTTAACATGGGATGTAAGGCTCCTCTGGCAGCAGAAACGCATCGTTTCCGACATTGTAATTCAGTATTATAACATACCACACGAATAGTATGGAAGAATATGTTACACACAGACAAATCTCTACATTTCAGGATGTCGTGACAATCACGTTTGATCCTGACTCTTCATGGTTTTACGGTAAGCAGCGGGTGTGGTACCCGTCAGTTTCTTGAATTGACGATAAAAATGGGGCAGGCTCTCAAAGCCGCAGGCATCGGCAACAACGGCCATCGTCTCATCACTTCGAAGAAGGTGCTCTTTCGCCATAATGACCCGGCGGGCCAATGCATAGTCAGTTAGCGTCATGCCGGTATACCTTTTGAACGCACGGCTGAAGTGCGCCGGGGATACGGCCGCCTGCCGTGCCAGTTCCGGCAAGGAAAGGCCACTGCGCAGCTCTTCATCCATATGAGTCAGCGTAGAGGAGAGCCAGCCTGGTCCAGGAACACTTCTGGCAGGACTTGCAGGACCAACTGCCTCCAATCGCTCCAGATAAATAAGTAAGAGTTGCAACCGCAGCAGAGCGGCGTGGGCACTCAGGTGATGTTCTAACTGGAATTCTGCATGAATGTCGTCAATTAACGCGGCAACCTGGGCTTGCTCCTTGGCCTGCAGATGCCTCTTGTACACCCTGCGTTTGCGGCAGCGTTCAAATAGAGAGAGCATGGCTGACGCATTGCCTCCCGCTGTGGAGGCCAGTAATCCTGGACTGAAGAACAAGGCCGACGAAGTCACCGGATTCCCGGCATCCGGCAATGCGCGATGTACCGTGCTGCCAGGAATGATGAACAAATCGCCCTCCTGCATGTCCTCAAGACCGGTATCAATGAAAATGGTGCCCTGACCCCGGTATACATAAATAATTTCATGCCAGTCATGAAGATGATCCGGCAACTCGTTCTGGGGGGACTTGGTATCTGCATACACCAGACGAAAGGGAATCCCCGATTCCGCCTGAATGGTTGTACGAACGGGTGAACGTTCCATTCGATCTCCTTTCGAAACAGTGGCTACAAAAAAAGAGAATACACCTGATCATGAAAGAGTACATTTACCGCAATATAAGCAATTAAATTTCCTTTTATTGATGATACAATGAATTTAAAGCGTTTTCAATGGAAGTGTAAGCGGCTGTGTGTCGTGCAGCGGGACATCTGATGTTGACAAATAAAACGATGAGGTGAGTGTTCATGTCGGCGAGCACGAAAAGACCAAGGCTAAAGCTGAATCTGCTTGGAAGTGATAGCCAGCGCAAGTGCAAAGAAGTGATGGAACGTCCCGTAAAGGTACTACAGATTGGGGAAGGCAACTTTCTGCGTGGGTTTGCAGATTGGATGCTTCATGAGAGTGCCAGACAAGGCAAATTCCATGGCAGTGTTGCTGTGACCCAGCCTCGGCCTGGGGGAAAGGCAAAGCTGGAACAAATTCGTGATCAGGACGGATTGTATACGATGATTACCCGGGGGCTGTCACAGGGAAAAGTAGTGGAACGTACGGAAATGATCTCGATTTTTTCACAGTGTATTAATCCGTACGAAGAATGGCAGGATTTTCTGAAACTAGCGGAATTGCCTTCCCTGGAGTTTGTCATCTCCAATACAACCGAATCGGGATTGAAATATACGTATTCAGAGTACACGCAGGGTGAACCGGTACAATCATTTCCGGGTAAACTGACGGTCTTTTTGCATCAACGTTATCTGCGCTTTGATGGGGATCCATCCCGAGGATTGATTCACCTGCCGTGTGAGTTACTTGAGGGCAACGGGGATGTACTGCGCAGTTGTGTGCTGCGGCATAGTGAAGATTTCGGTTATTCTGAAGGCTTCCGTTCATGGATTGAGAACCATAACTTGTTCCTGAACAATCTGGTTGACCGGATTGTCACGGGTGCACCGACCAAGGAAGAAGCCGATTCCCTGACCAATCGCTGGGGATACGAGGATCAACTGGTCAATACGGCAGAGCCGTATCATTTCTGGGCCATCCAGGCAGATGAAGCACTGGACAAGAAACTCCCCCTAAAACAGGCGGGACTCAACGTACATTGGGTGAAGGATTTGAAACCTTTTCAACTGCGCAAAGTTCGTATTCTGAATGGTGCTCATACCCTCATGTCTTCGCTCGGCATTCTGCAAGGCAAGGAACATGTAAGAGAGACGATGGAAGACCCGCAGTTTGGCTCATGGGTCAGAGAAGCGGTACATCAGGAGATCGTACCTGCACTGGATATGCCGGATCATAATCTGGATCAGTACGCAGCTGAAGTGTTTGAACGTTTCCTCAATCCGTATATTAATCACAAGCTGCAGGATATTGCATTAAATACAGTAGGAAAGTTCAAGGTCCGTGTGCTGCCTACACTTTTGGCCTATGAGCAAAATCAGGGGAGCTGGCCTGCCCGGCTCGTAAAGGGATTTGCGGGACTATTGTGTCTATATCGTCCAGTGGCTACGCCAGATGGTTATATGGCACAGCGTCTGAACGGTGAGTCTGTCCTGCTTCGGGATGATGTGGATGTATTGGCTGCACTCGCCAAGCATTGGGATAGTTATGATCCTCTGAAGAGGGATAAGCAGCAATTAGAGCAGAGTGTAGCTGCTGTATTGTCTGATGTATCGATCTGGGGAGAGAATCTGGATGATCGAGAGGGGCTTCGCGAAGCACTCGTTTACGAAATTGGTTTGCTGGAAGGTGAGAGTTAATGAACACAACACGTACAGTCAATGACTGGATTGCGATTCAACCGCAGGATGATGTCATTATAGTTCTTCGGGATTATGTAAAAGGGGAAAGTATTACACTGCCAGACAGCACTGCTTTTACACTAAGGGAAGATGTGCCCAAAGGCCATAAAATTGCTGTGCATACCCTCGCACCGGGCGAGGATGTGATGAAATATGGTTTTTCCATTGGGATAGCCAAAGAACAGATTGAGCAGGGGAGCTGGATTCACAGTCACAATCTAAAAACAGGACTTCACGGATTACTTGACTATCAGTATCAGCCAGGACCACCTGTTCAGACGGACATGCCTCCGGAACATCTGCGTTCATTTGATGGGTATCTGCGCCCTAACGGTGAAGCAGGTATCCGTAATGAAATCTGGATTGTAAATACGGTCGGCTGCATTAATAAAGTATGTGAGGCTTTGGCTCGTATGGGCCAGTCACAGTTCGGCAGCAGGGTGGATGGTGTTTACCATTTCCCGCACCCGTTCGGCTGCTCGCAGCTGGGAGATGACCTGAAATATACGCAGCAGGTACTGGCTTCCCTGGTGGAACACCCGAATGCTGGCGGCGTGCTAGTCATTGGTCTGGGTTGCGAAAATAATCAGGTAGACCAGTTCCGCGAATGTATCGCACCGGAATATCAGGGAAAAGTCCGTTTTCTCAAAGCGCAGGAAACAGATGACGAGCTTGAGGAAGGACTGCGTCTGATGGAAGAGCTAGTGGAACTCGTCGAACATGAACAGCGTCAGCCGCTACCTCTGAGCAAGCTCAAAATTGGATTGAAGTGCGGCGGTTCGGACGGTCTTTCCGGGATTACGGCGAACCCGCTCGTTGGCTCCGTTGCGGATATGCTGGTTGCTGCTGGAGGTACGGCCATATTGACCGAAGTTCCCGAGATGTTTGGTGCAGAGACCATTCTGATGAATCGGGCGGCCAATAAGCAGGTATTTGATGATTTGGTAGGCTTGGTGAACGGTTTCAAGCAATACTTTGTGAACCATGGTCAGAATATATATGAAAATCCTTCACCAGGGAACAAAGCAGGCGGGATTACCACGCTGGAAGAAAAATCTTTGGGATGTACCCAAAAGGGAGGACGTTCTTCCGTAGTTGATGTGCTTCGTTATGGCAAACGTGTCACTCAAACCGGCCTGAACATCGTGGAGGCTCCGGGGAATGATCTCGTCTCTGTTACGGCACTGTCTGCTGCTGGTGCGCACATTGTTCTTTTCACGACAGGTCGCGGAACGCCGTTTGGAGGCCCGGTACCTACCGTCAAGATTGCAACCCAATCTGACCTCGCAAATCGGAAAAAGCACTGGATCGATTTTAACGCAGGTCAACTGCTGGAAGGAAAGACGATGGAAGACGTGAAAGTGCAGCTGTTCAGTCAACTGATCGATATTGCTTCAGGACGGGCGCATACGCTCAGCGAGCAGCATGGATTTCGGGAAATTGCAATATTCAAGGATGGAGTCATCCTGTAATGGTATTCGTTCGTTGCTTTATATCAGTTGCATGTATGATAAACGTATATACAGCAAATCCCGGTAGCCCTTTTCGGCTTCCGGGATTTGTCGTTTACAAGTATTTCAATCAATGTATCGCAAAGGATTTTTTGATTTTGGTGAGTGCGGCAGCAGAAGTATGTTTCTCCAATTGTTGTACCAGGAGTTCGCTCGCATCTGCAACGCTGCCCTCAAACGGCTTAATAGCTTGACGCTTCATCCAGCAGCCTGAGGTCTCATAAGCAGAGCTGTTCCAAGCAACTTTGCCTTCAGCGAGGCCTTCTTTTTCTTTGGTGCCGCAGATGACAATAGCGCTAATGCCTTGAAGGTCCAGCAGCCCCTGGTCAAATGCTTTTTTGTCCTCTTTGGCCCCAAAACCTGCCTGTGAACGCAACGTACGTCCATCAATCCCCTCATGCTTCTCGATTATCTCATACAGTTTGAATGCTTCTCGAGAGAGCAAACCCGCGTCATATTGTTCTTTCATGACTCTGGAGTCCGCTAGCAGACGGTGCACCCATGGGAAATATTCGCGTGAGACAAGAATGGCTTTATTTTTGAGAAATTTGCCATAGGCAGCGATCCCTTCCTCAGCCAGACGTGAACGCCACAACCAGGGATCAAGCGCGTTATCCTTGTGCCAGTTTTCTTTAGGCGTTATGGAGGACAGTGAAGGGTATTCAGGAAATAAAGGGGCGAGTGGGAGCAGTCCCACAGCCTCTATTCGCTGCACAGCTTCTTCGTAAGTTACGATCGATTCATGCTCATTCATCATGATTTTGGCAAGCTCCTTTTTAGCGTGTGCTACAACGATTATTGTTGGAAGTAAGATACATCTGGTATACTTCCTCGGCATGTTTGCGAATCTCGCAGCGAAGGTTCTCGGGTTCAAGTACTTCTGCTTCACTTCCAAGTCGATAAAAAAATCGTACGGCCCAGGCCCACTCACCGGGAGGGCAAAGAAAGGACAGTTCCCATACATCCGGAGCAATCTCGGTCATCCGTTCTCCAATATGCTTGTCCTGTTCTGCCTCGATCATTCCGCTGTAACTCAGACGTGCGGTAACACGTGTCGGAGAAGGTTCGGGAGATTTCGGTTTGCTGCGCTGTCGCTTTGCCTGTTCTGCCAGCTGTTGTGATTCAAGCAGCTCAACTGGCGTAACGTCCAGAATACGGTCTGCCCTGAACAGGCGCTGTTCACCATGCTCCTCCGAATACGCTTCACAATACCAGAAACCGGCTGAAGCATAGATTCGAATGGGGCAGATCGTTAGCCAGCGTTGACGGGAAGCAGAGCGGTATAACATACGCAGCCACCCTTGCTCCGGGATACAAGCCAGAAGCGGTTCCAGATGATGAAGGATGTAGTTTCGCTCGGGAACATCATGCTGCAGTTGTTTGAGCATGGGATCCATCCTTGCTTTGACATCATCCGGAATAATGCTTTTGATTTTGTCCATTAATGTCCAGCGTTTCTCTTGAAAAGGGGTATCTGCATAATGGCTTAGGCCTTCGAGAGCAAAGATGAGAGTAGCTGCTTCAACCGGGTCTAATTGCAGTGGGGGCAGTACATACCCCTCCATAAGTCTGAAGCCGCCTCCGGGACCGGAGATAGCAATGATCGGGACATTCATCTCTGAGAGAGATTGGATATCCCGCAGGATGGTACGGCGGGAAACTTCAAAATTTTCTGCAAGTGAATGTGCCGTTTCGTGACCGTGCTGCAATGCCATAACGATGGCGGCAAGCCGATTTGTTCTATTCATGTCAGCCACTCCGTTTCGAGGGTTGCGCCGCCGGAAAGGATGCTGGAGTGTTCCTCCCATTGTAGCAGTGTATAAGTGACATCATGATTGTCACCAATATTTCGCACGTTATATTATTTATTCTATACAGTGCAGCGACTACTTTCGGAGGGCCGCTTCCTTTTCCCGGCGGTGCGTCGTTAAATTGTGTGTCTCGTCCAATTCGCTTCGCTTCTCGGTATTTCCTTCTAACCGATAGCCTCACAAATAATGACAAAAACCCGTATCCGGTCTAAACGGATACGGGAAGTAGCAGATTGAAACAAGTTCAATCATATAATACTTTAAATTTTAACAATTGACACCCTTTTAAGCTGCAAATATAGATCAATGCGATTTCCATGTAACATGTTGTATCATCAATTTTCGAATATTATTTCATTTCAAGCAGTTGCACACCGCGTCCTTCAATCTCGATCGTACCTGAAAGGGACCGATCTGTGAGCAAATCATTAGCCTCAGCTTTGCCCAAATCATAGGATTGAGCGGTAGCATTGTGATTCATGACAAACAGGTACTGTTGTCCATCCTTGGTACGAGCAGTCACTTCAACACCTTCCGGAGTATCTAGAAGAGAATCAATATTTTTGGTTGCAGCCAGTTGTCCCAGCAAGCCGTCCAGGAATCGATCTTCCGGATCGGAAGCTACATACCAGGCTTCACCTTGACCAAACGTGTTTCGGGTTACCACAGGCATGCCTTTGTAGAAGTCGTCTCCATACTCGGCAATGATTTCTGCACCTTCACTGTGCAGCAAGTCACACAACATGCCGCAACCATATTCTCCTTGAAGATCGCCATAAGCCTCTTTCATGACAATACTGTTTCTTTGCTCAGGCAGCAGTGCATCAATTTCTTCGACCCAGATACCGAGCAGTTTGCGAAGTTCGCCAGGATAACCCCCGGTTGTTACGATATCACTCTCATTGACGATACCACTGAAGAAGGTTGTCAGGAATGTACCACCTGCTTCAACGAACTTCTCCAGTTTGGCCGCAAAGCCTGGTTTAACCATATAGAGTACCGGAGCGAGCACGATGTCGTATTTGCTGATATCGGTATCCACACTAACGATGTCCACCTGAATGTTGCGGCGGAAGAAGGCAGCGTAGTATTTGTGAATTTGATCTACATAGTTCAGTGCAACGGTAGGTCCGCTGGATTTCTCGATCGCCCACCAGTTGTCCCAGTCAAACACAATTGCCACTTTGGCTTCAACAGTAGCATCCAGCGTTTTATCGCCCAGCAGCTGTAATTCCTTGCCCAGCTCCGCGACTTCACGGAATACACGGGTATTCTCATGACCTACATGTTCAATTACTGCACCGTGATACTTCTCGCAGGCGCCAATGGAACGTCGAAGCTGGAAGAACATGATGGTATCGGCGCCATGGGCAACGGACTGGTAACTCCACAGGCGCATAACGCCGGGACGTTTCAGTGAGTTATAGGGTTGCCAGTTCTGCTGGCTGGGTGTTTGCTCCATAAGCATGAACGGTTGACCATCTTTCACTCCACGCATCAGATCATGAGCCATAGCCGTGTAACTGACCGGAGTTGCGAGACCCGGGTAGCTGTCCCAAGAAACGATATCCAGATACTTAGCCCATTTGAAGTAGTCCAGCGGTTTGTAAAATCCCATTAGATTGGTTGTAACCACCGAATCCGGGATATGTTTTTTGATCGCATCATACTCCAGCCGGTAACAATCAAGTATACTGTCGGAGTTAAAGCGAGAGTAATCTAGCGAGATTCCCTGGAAGGTCGAGTTGTTGTCCCCCGAGTGTTCGCTCAGATTACTTGGAAGTACAATCTCGTCCCAATCATAGAACGTGTGTCCCCAGAAATTGGTGTTCCACGTTTTGTTGACATTATCCAATGTCTTATAGCGCTCTTTCAGCCACACGCGGAAGGCTTTCTCGCAGTTTTCACAATAACAGTCGTCGCTGTACTCGTTGGAAACATGCCATACAAGAACAGCTGGATGATCTTTGTAATGTTCCGCCAGTTTTTCTGCAATCTTCTCAGAATATTTGCGATATGTTGGACTGTTCGGACAGGAGTTGTGGCGTCCGCCGAATTTACGCTTACGCCCATTAGTATCTACACGGAGCACATCCGGATATCTCTTCGCCATCCATGCAGGATGGGCAGCAGTGCTCGTTGCGAGGCAAGTATAGACACCGCTTTCATAAAGATTATTAATATATTGGTCAAGACCTTCAAAATTATAAGTCACTTCATCAGGCTGAATCAGTGCCCATGAAAATACGTTGATGGTGGCAATATCAATACCTGCCAGTTTGAACATGCGCAGGTCTTCAATATGGGTTTCGTGATCCCACTGTTCAGGGTTGTAGTCACCGCCATAGAACATTTTGGGTAATTTGCTGCTAATCAATGTGTTCACCTCTTGTATAAGAATAATTTTATATTATATGATTCATATGACTTTTAAAATATAAGAAAAGTAATGATGAGTATAAGAATACGGAAATATATTATTAAACTTTATGCCCAAAGGAGAGCATGCTATGCTTGTTTCACCTCACTATCAGCGCTATTTTATGACCCCACGGGATCAGCCGCTTCCGCTCTACATCGAAAGTATAGGGTATAACGGCAATCAGGAGAATGTGTACAGACCTGCCGGATATCCTTGTTATCACTGGCTTCAGACGGTGAAGGGAACGGGAGAGTTCAGATTTGCAGGTTCAACTGTACTGCTGGGAGAGACATCCGGCATTTTGCTGCCGCCGAATGAGCCGCACGAGTATGTACGCTCGCAAGGAGAATGGGAGACACTTTACATTACATTTGGAGGCTCTCAGTGCCCGGCCATTACGGAGTCACTTGGTTTGGGGGAGGCAGCCCTTCACCAGTGGGACTCAGAGAGCCCGCTTGAATATTATGGCAGGGAAGTGCTGGGTTCCATCAGCAGTGACCAGGATTTATCCGGCTTGGAAGCGTCAGCGGACATGTACCGATTTCTGATTTTGCTCAAAAAACATGGCATGACAGGCAGTCGTTCTTCGATTTCCCATGCCGTGGAACGGCTGGCTCCTTTAATTTCATTTATGAATGAACACTATGCCGATCCCGAAATCGGTCTTGAACAGATGGCCGCCATACCAGGCATTACGCCTAGGCATCTGAATACCCTTTTCAAACAATCCTTTGGCATGACCGCCTATAGTTATTTCATTCTCCTCCGTATTCGCAAATCGAAAGAATGGATGACAGGGGACAGCAAACTAACCGTCAAGGAAACGGCAGCGAAGGTTGGTTTTCGGGATGCGAGTCATTTTGTGGCTACATTTCGGCGGATTGAGGGCGTAACTCCGGAGCAGTATCGAACGTTATATTAATCATTCTGAAGTATAACTGTGCTATAAAACACTGTTCAAGCATGAGGATTCCGTGTAACCTGTTACAAATTGAACAAAAAGTGATGCCAGGAAGGTATTGATGCGCAAGGGTGCTACCCGTTATGATGATATCGATTCCTTAGAATGGAAAACGACTATACGGATCAACGTATCCGTTCAACTTAGAGAGGATGATAGAAGTGACATCAACTATACCATTGTGGGACCATGCAGCACCTTATGCGGCTAAGGGTCATGAGGATGAAATGCCCCATCTGATTCCATTTATTCAGCCCGGTTCCGAGAGCGCTGTCATTATCTGTCCGGGTGGGGGCTATGGATTTTTGGCCGATCATGAAGGAGCTCCAATCGCTGAATTGCTGAACCGTGCGGGAATTAGCGCATTTGTGTTGAAGTACCGTGTGGTGCCTCACCAGCATCCGGCACCCATGGCAGATGGACAGCGTGCGATCCGTTATGTACGGGCTCATGCCGAGCAATTTGGCATTCAGCCTTCCAAGATTGCCGTGCTTGGTTTCTCGGCGGGCGGTCATCTTACAGCCACGTTGGGAACCTTGTATGATGAGGGTCAACCAGATCACGAAGACCCTATTGAAAGGGAGAGTTCACGCCCGGATCGGGTTATTCTTTGTTATCCGGTAATTACGATGGAGTCCTATGGACATGCCGGATCTCGTGAAAATCTGCTTGGGTCAGATGTGTCTGCTGAACAGATCAAGGCTTTCAGTGCGGAGCAGCAGGTGAAAGCCGACGCTCCTGAAGCATTTATCTGGCATACGAGTGATGATCAGGCGGTCCCTGTAGAAAACAGTTTGCGTTACGCGCTTGCCCTGGGTGCACACGGCATTCCTTATGACTTGCATGTATTTGAAAAAGGTTCACATGGTCTGGGATTGGCAGAAGAGGACAATGCCGTTCGGGCTTGGTCTGATCTGTGCCTGACCTGGCTTAAGAATCAAGGGTGGTAATGCGGCACCTGGCTGATCTATGTCTTTCCTGAATATGAAAAATGAACACGAGTGATCTCACATATTTTAACGCTTATGAGAGCGAAGGAGAAACGACAATGAAATTGCAAAAGAATGATAAGCTGCTTTTTATCGGGGATTCAATCACTGATTGTGGCCGTGAACATCCTGTTGGTGAAGGTAGTTCTGGACTGGGGCATGGCTATGTGGCGCAAGTGTATGCCTTGCTGCGTTCCATCTACCCGGAATTGATGTTACGGATTCAAAATGTGGGTAATAGTGGGAATACGATCCGTGATTTGAAGCAGCGCTGGGACCGTGATGTGCTTGATCTCAAACCAGATTGGCTAACCATCATGATCGGGATTAATGATGTATGGCGTCAATTTGACAATCCACTATCCACAGACTCGCAAGTTTTTCTGGAGGAATATGAATCCACACTGCGTGATCTGGTTGCTTCTGTTCGTCCTGGCTTGAAAGGACTTGTTCTGATGTCTCCTTATTATTTGGAAGCCAATCCGGAAGAGCCGATGCGGGCTACGATGGATATATACGGTGAAGCTGTTCGCAGAGTAGCGGCTGAATATGATGCCATTTTCGTGGATACACAGGCCGCATTTACTCCATTCTGGGATCATTTCTATACGTCCGTGCTGACTTACGATCGGGTTCATCCCGATGCAACAGGCCATATGGTGCTTTCCAAAGCGTTCCTGGATGCCATTGGTTTCGAATGGTCAGGCGGCGTCAAATCTTAAAAAGGGACGTGATGGCATGAGCAACTTGAACATTGCAGTACATACCCCGGCACTGTTGGGCGAAGGTCCAAGCTGGGATGCTGAACACAATCGATTATTATGGGTGGATATTGAAAGCTATAAGATCCATGTATACGTTCCGGCTACAGGAGAAGATCGGACTTATGATGTTGGCGAGCATGTAGGTGCGGTTGTGCCATACCAGGATGATAAGGTTGTCGTTGCTTTGCGCAGTGGATTCCACACCTACAACTTGCTCACGGGAGTGTTACAGCCGATTGAAGATCCGGAGAAAGGCAAGGACAATAACCGTTTCAATGACGGGAAGTGTGACGCGCTTGGACGCTTCTGGGCAGGGACGATGAGCATGAACAATGAAAGCAAAGCGGGGGCATTTTATTGCCTGGAGGAAGGACAGCCTGTTCGAACGTTGTTCAGGGATGTATCTACATCCAATGGTTTGGGCTGGAGCCCGGATCAACAGAAGATGTATTACATTGATACGCCGACACGATCCATTGACCGTTTTGATTTTGATCTGGCTGCTGGAGAAATAACGAACCGGACAAGTGTAATTGCTATACCGGAGGAATTTGGCTATCCGGATGGAATGACAGTAGACAGTGAGGGAATGCTGTGGGTTGCCCACTGGGGCGGAGGAAGAGTCACTCGTTGGAATCCGCATACAGCAGAGCTGATGCAACAGATTGAGGTACCTGCAGATCAGGTGACATCCTGCTGTTTCGGAGGGCCTGATTTGGAGGACTTATATATTACGACTGCGCGAATTGGTATTCAAGAAGAACGGCTGACGGAGACGACGAATGCTGGATCTCTATTTGTAGTCAGACCGGGTGTGAAAGGGCAGAAAACCTACGCTTTTGGCGGGGGAGCACAGTCGGATACAAAATAAATGAAGGACCGTGTTACTAGAACTTTGTTCTTCGTCTATAAAATATTTATCAATGGAGAAGGGTGCTGTTTTAAACAGCATCCTTTTTTTATGTTTTCAAAAGCGATATGCAGAAAAAAATACAAAAAATAAAATTTGGGCAGAAGGGGTTTTTTAATTGCCATCGAATGTTATTTATTGCAAGGTTAATCCAATGAATGGTAATCGAAATTGATTTATGAAAGCGTTTTATAAAAATGGAGAGGAGGTGGGGCTGGTTGCCTGTTCCAATGCATTAAATGTCTGACACTGCACTCATCAACATGATGACACAGCGGGGTTTACCGGATGCGATGAACATATTGAAGAGGAGGCTAAGTAATTATGAAAACGTTTTTGGGAAAGCTGCGGGTGATGAGTTTGACAGTTGCCGTTGCAGCAGTTTCACTGGGCGTGCTCGCTGGAACCACAGATGCGGCACCGAGTGATTCATACCAGTGGAAAAATGTCGTAACCGGGGCTGGTGGCGGTTTTGTGCCGGGGATTATTTTCAATGATGCAGAGAAAGATTTGATCTATGCCCGGACGGATATCGGGGGAGCCTATCGCTGGAATCCTGCGAATGAGAGTTGGACCCCGCTCACCGATTTTGTAGGCTGGGATGACTGGAACAAAAACGGTGTCGATGCGCTGGCAACAGACCCGGTTGATCCGAATCGAGTGTATATGGCTGTCGGCACGTACACGAATTCATGGGACAAAAACAACGGCTCCATCCTGCGCTCTACGGACCGCGGTGATACTTGGCAGACCACCACTCTTCCGTTCAAAGTCGGCGGTAACATGACGGGACGTTCCATGGGGGAACGCCTGACCGTTGATCCGAATAAAAATAGCATTTTGTATTTTGGTGCACGCAGTGGCAACGGACTCTGGAAAAGTACGGATTACGGCGTAACCTGGAACAAAGTAACGAGCTTCCCGAATCCCGGTACGTATGTGGAAGACCCGTCTTATGAATATACCAGTGACATCGTGGGTCTTTCTTGGATCACGTTTGACAAATCAACAGGTTCTGCTGGACAGGCAACACAGACCATCTATGTCGGGGTAGCCGACAAAAATCAAAGCATATACCGCAGTACAAATGGAGGCGCAACGTGGAGCGCTGTTGCTGGACAGCCTACAGGCTATTTGCCTCATCATGGGGAACTGGATGCTAATGGAAATCTCTATATCTCTTACAGCGATGGTGCAGGCCCTTATGATGGGGAAAAGGGAGACCTTTGGAAATTAAATACGTCTACAGGGGTATGGACCAACATTAGTCCAGTGCCGAGCAGCAGCTCGGACAATTATTTTGGATACGGCGGACTGGCTGTAGATGCTCAGCATCCTGGTACACTGATGGTGGCAACCCTCAACTCTTGGTGGCCTGACGCGAATCTGTTCCGCAGTACGGACAGTGGAGCTACTTGGACCCGCATTTGGGAATTTGAAGGATATCCAAACCGCAAAATGCGCTATACACAGGATATTTCGGCCGCTCCTTGGTTGACCTTTGGGACGAATCCTGCACCGCCTGAAGTTTCTCCAAAGCTGGGCTGGATGATTGGCGATCTGGAGATTGACCCGTTTGACTCTGACCGCATGATGTATGGGACAGGTGCGACCATCTACGGCACGAAAAATCTGACAGACTGGGATGACGGGAACAAAATCAATATTTCAGTGATGGCCAAAGGGATCGAGGAAATCGCAGTTCTGGATCTGATCAGCCCGCCAAGCGGTGCACATTTGTTAAGTGGAGTAGGGGATGTCTCGGGATTCCGTCATAACGATCTGGATCAGGCACCAGCTACCATGTTTACCAGCCCCAACTACTCTTCTACGGAAAGTCTGGATTTTGCAGAGTTAAGTCCAAATACCATGGTTCGTGTAGGGAAAGCAGACTATACTGCTGATCCGAATGCAAAATCCATTGGTTTATCCAGCGACGGTGGGACCACGTGGTATAAGGCGAACGCAGAGCCTGCCGGTACAACCGGAGGAGGAACCGTAGCTATCTCGGCAAATGGTAACCGACTTGTATGGAGCACCTCAGACAAGGGTGTGCATTATTCCACTGGCGGCAATTCATGGACAGCGAGTTCAGGTATACCCGCACAGGCAAAAGTGATCTCCGACCGGGTAAATCCGAACAAATTCTATGGATTTGCTGCCGGTAAAGTCTATGTGAGCACCAATGGGGGGGCCTCCTTTACTGCATCTGCGGCTATCGGGCTTCCGGTAGAAGGAAATGCAGTTCTGGACGCTGTTCCAGGTACGGAAGGCGAACTTTGGTTTGCAGGTGGCAGTGAAGAGGAAGGGCCATATGGTCTGTGGCATTCCACCGATTCAGGAGCGACCTTTACCAAGCTTGCGAATGTGGAGGAAGCGGACAGCATCGGTTTTGGTAAAGCGGCACCTGGGCAGAACGTGGTCGCGCTGTACACGATTGCTAAGATTGATGGAACACGTGGATTTTTCCGTTCCGATGACGGCGGGGCGAATTGGGTACGGATAAACGATAATCAGCATCAATATGCACGTGTGACCACGATTACAGGTGATCCACGTTTGTATGGAAGAGTGTATCTGGGTACGAATGGACGAGGCATTTTATATGCTGACCGTATTGGTGGGAACAATGGCGGTGGAGAAGGTGGAGGCGAGACTCCGGTGACCAGTTCGACCATCACACCAGTGAATGTGGAATTTGACAAGAATACAGGCAATCAGGCAGATATTCCTGTCACGTTGACACTGAACGGAAACACGCTTAGTGCAATACGTAATGGAAGTACAACGCTGGTTTCAGGGACGGATTACACATTATCCGGCAATCAGGTCGTGTTGAGTAAAACCTATCTGGCTTCTTTGCCCAAGGGAAGCGCAGCGTTAACCTTTCATTTCAGTGCAGGCAATGATGCGATTCTGAATCTGACGATCAAAGACACGACGGCTGTACCCGCAGGAGCCATTCGAATTGAGATGTTCAATGGAACGACTTCAGCAACGGGGAACTCCATTAACCCCAAGATCAAATTAACGAATACAGGTACTTCGGCCATTAATCTTTCCGACGTCAAAATTCGTTACTATTATACGATCAATGGCGCTCAAGCCCAAAACTTTTTCTGTGACTGGGCAACAGCTGGAAACGACAATGTTACAGGGGCGTTTAGCGCGCTGTCGACCCCAGTGACCGGAGCAGATTCCGTGCTGGAGATTGGTTTCAAAACTTCTGCGGGTTCATTGGCAGCGGGGCAAAGTACTGAAATTCAGGCACGGTTCTCCAAAACAGACTGGACCAACTACACTCAGACGGATGATTATTCGTTTGCTCCAAGTCAAACAGCCTATACTGACTGGAACAAAGTAACGGGATATATTGCCGGAAGTCTTCAATGGGGTATCGAACCTTAGACCTGAACTTAAAATGAAAGTATGACTTAATTTAAACGTACATCGATAAGAAGTCCTGGCGCGCCGAAAATGATTCATGGCGCGCCGAGGCTTCTTATTTTGTCGAAATATAGTGTACACTAAAGAGAGTTTCCATTGCTTAAACGTTCGTTTTGAGATATAAAAAGAAGTACAAAACTTTTAAATTAATGTAACCGCTAACACGGGGATGCCATTCTATCCGATATATGATGGTATATCATGCACAGACATAGAAGAAAGATTAGACAAGGGGGTCAAGGGTCATGAACCGGTTGTGTAAGGTGCTGATTGTTGACGATGAGTTTCTTGTAAGGCAAGGCATTAAGCACCATATGAACTGGGAAGCTGAAGGTTTTCAGATTGTAGGTGAAGCTTCCAACGGGGAAGAAGGGCTTGAACAGGTACACTCATTACAGCCGGATATTGTCATTACGGACATCGTGATGCCTGTGATGGATGGGGAAACATTTGTCAGGACGTTAAAAGCCAGTCATCCGCAGATTGAGGTTATCGTACTTAGCAGCTTCAGTGAATTTGAATATGTACGTTCAACGCTCCAAAATGGAGCAGCAGACTATATATTGAAACCCAAACTGGATACCAATGAATTATTACAAGTACTTCAGCGTACGGCTGGCAAAATTCCCGAATTGCAGTTTGAGCCTTCACATGATGGGTGGAGGCTCGGACAACTGATGGAAAAGATGCTGTCCGGTTTTACGTTGGATGAGGAAAACGAGATGCATGTGATTAGGGAGACGTTTCCTCACCGATGTTTCCGCTTACTCGTATATAAGCCGCAGGATACACAAGCACATGTGCACAAGCTGGATAACGAGCAATTGGAGTCCCGGTTACGGGATCTGCTCCCTGATGTGGAGTGCGCAATCGTTCCGGCCGAAGGCTTGTCGCCAGTGGTGCTCCTTAATGTTGAGCCTTCGAAGGATGAATGGATGGTGCAGCGAATTAAGGAGTTGGCGAGCGAGAATAAGGACGGGCAGGACGGACCTTGCTGGGTGCTGAGCGACAGTTTCTCTTCATTTGAAGAGATGGGGGACGTATATCGAACACGTCTGATCAAGCTAATGGAGTATCGCTTTTATTATGAGGACCGTTCTATTCTGGTGTATGGCGAACTTCCGCCTCTTCACCCTGCAGGATATCAGTTCAATGTGAACATGTTTTTGCAGCATGTGAAGCGAAATCGAACAGAAGCCGCAAGAGAATATTTGCAGGAGCATGCCCTTACGTTGGGACGGGATTATATTGCGGATGTGTTTGAAATTAAGTCCTTTCTGGGCAATCTGATCTTTAACGTAACCATCACCTTGGCTGATATGGATGTGCAGTCCGCTGCACTGGAAGAGAGCAAGTATGCCTATTTCAAACATGTGGATGGCGCCTCTAGTCTAACAGAAGCGATGAATGTGCTGGATCAGTTCATGGCTGAGGTACAGGAGTGCACGACTGGAGAGGGCGCAAGACGAAGTGATCCGAATATGAAAATGCTGCTGGAATATATGCATCAGCACTTTGATCAGCCACTCGGACTTGCCGAAGTAGCCAAGCATTTTCATTTTAATCCATCGTACTTGTCCAGTTATTTCTCTTCACACAAAAAAGAAGGCTTTAACGAATATTTGAATAAAATTCGGATTGAAAAGGCAGAGGAACTCCTCCGCTCAGACGATGTTACCATTTCCGAAATTAGCAGCATGGTAGGGTATTCCGACCACAGTTACTTTTGCAAGGTGTTCAAAAAATTTACCGGACTGTCACCGAGCCGATACCGGCGAAAATTCTGGGCATAACGTCAGAAGGAAGAAATAAATGAAGAAATGGATGAATGCATTCTCAAGGCTTGGACTTTTCCCAAAACTGTTCCTCGTTATGTTCGTTAGCATCATTCTTGTCTCCGTGCTCATTCTATGGACATCGATTCATATGTCGACCAAGCTGTTTACCGAGACGTTCAGTATTACGAACTCCAAGGTACTTAGCCAGATCAAAACGAACTTTGAATCCTTTAACGATGCGATTGCTGCTGTATCCAATAATGTTAGCCAAAGCGGGGCAATTCGTGGTTATCTGTCTGAGGGGGAGGGTGACTCCCTCACGATGGCAAAATCCTATTATAATATGAGAGAAACGATGGACCGGATTCAATCAATTACGGAGTCCTATGAAGTTGGTATAACGATTAGCGGTATTAATGGGCGTACGTATTCCACCGATCGATCTCATCTTCGTTTATCAGCAGATGAATTGAAAGAGCAGCCGATTACGCTGGAAGCAGCGGCCAGTCCGAACCGGATCATTTTTGACGACTATCAGACGAATGATGAGACTGCCCAGCAGATGATCTCAGCGACCAAGGCATTGACGGATCGTGCCGAAAACCGACTCTACGGTACGTTGTATGTCACCATGAGAGAGAACGCATTTCGTCAGTTCTATAGCAGTTTCACGAGTAGAGGCAACGATGTGGTTATCCTGAATGATGCGGGGGAGATTGTATCGTCCAATCGTGTAGAATGGATCGGCACCACTCAACTCGAATTGCTGACCTATGCCAGAGAAATGAATAACGAAAGTGTAAAAGGTGTAAATGCGCGTGTCATGGATCAGGACAGTGTGGTACTGTCCGAGTACTTGCCATTTTACCGGTTTTATATCGTAAACGTGGTCGATAAGGATCTCGCGATGGGGCAGCTGATTGACATGAAGACGATTGCTCTGATCTGTGCAGCCATTGTAGCAGGAGCGCTTATACTGGTGTTTCTTATTACGAATCAGATCACCAAGTCGCTGCGCAGACTTGTGAAGCAGATGTCCAATATAACCAAAAGTGATCTGGACAACTATATTCCAGTCAGTGGGAGTTATGAGAGTCGACAGTTAGGTCACGCCTATAACTACATGCTGGACGAACTTCATGACTATGTGGATCAGCTGGTACTTACACAGCGGGAGCAGCGAAATGCCGAGCTAGCGGCGCTGCAAAGCCAGATTAATCCTCATTTCCTGTACAATACCCTGGCTTCCGTGAAAGTCCTGGTTCAGCAAGGTAACAAGGACAGGGCTGCCGAAACCATTAATGCGCTAATCTCCTTATTGCAGAATACGATTAGTAATGTGAGTGAGACGATAACGGTGGAACAAGAAGTAGAAAACCTGAAAAACTATGTATTCATTAATCATGTCCGATACGGAGGACGTATTAAAGCAGCCTTCTACGTAGCTCCGGATTGTACACATTATCACGTACCCAAACTGGTGATTCAGCCCTTTATCGAGAATGCCTTCTTCCATGGATTCATTTCCAAAGAAACAGGCACCATCCATGTGATGGTCTCCAGAGCTGGAGAGTCATTAATATGCGAGATTATGGATAACGGGGACGGAATAGAAGGATTCTCCATGGGTGAGTCACTGCCCAATCCAAAGAATAATCGGCAATTGTTTAGTGGTATTGGTATCAGGAATGTACATGATCGCATAGAGCTATTGTACGGGGCACCTTATGGTGTAACCATAATGAGCAAACCGGGAGAGGGAACAAGAGTTACTGTTACACTCCCGTTGATTACGAGCTAAGCGATCGGGTTTGATTGAATGCAAGAGCGTTACTTTTATGAAAAAGTGGCTTTAATAGAAGGTCTTCCTGTTTTGTCGGTGACAACACGGGAGGGCCTTTTTGGTGCTCAGAGCCTAAGAATGTAGCCTGACTTGTAAAATATTCAGATCAAAAAAGTACAAAATCAAAAGAAATTACAAAAAAACAAATTTAATGCAAGCGGTTTCTGTAAAGGTTTTCATTGTGGCAATAAGATGACAAATCAACACAAAATTATTACTAACGAATGAAGATTTGGGAATGATAAGATGAATTCATCGAGAGCAAACGCTTTCAGAAAACGCAAACAAATTACACACAAAGAGGTCGAAGGGGAGTTGAATCGTTTGAAAAAAATGTGGGTACTGATGCTCGTTACTGTCCTGCTGTTGTCTGCATGTTCTTCCGGTGGTGGAGGGAACAAGGCAAGTGAGGGTGAAAAAACCTCTAATGAAATTACGATCTGGGCTTGGGATAAAGCGTTTAACGTCGCTGCATTAGAAACTGCAAAAGAAGCCTATCAAAAACAAAATCCTGATCTGAAAATCAACATCATTGAATATGCTCAAGCTGACATTATCCAAAAGCTGAATACAGGTTTGAACTCGGGAACAAGCAGCGGCCTTCCGAACATTGTCCTGATTGAAGATTACCGTTCCCAAAGTTTCCTGAACGCTTACCCTGATGCGTTTAAAGATATGTCCTCTACAATCACTGCTTCCGATTTCGCAGATTACAAACTGGGACCAACCGCTTTTGATGGCAAACAGTTCGGAGTTCCGTTTGACTCTGGCGTAACAGGTCTCTACTACAGAACAGATTTGCTGGAGCAAGCAGGCTACAAAGCAGCCGACCTTCAGGACATCACATGGGATGATTACATCAAAATCGGTAAAGATGTGAAAGCCAAAACTGGCAAAGATCTGATCACACTTGATCCTAACGATCTGGGTCTGATCCGTATGATGATTCAATCCGCAGGTTCATGGTATTCCAAAGAAGATGGTAAAACACCTGATCTGGCTGGCAATGCAGCGTTGAAAGAAGCATTTGTAACGTACAAAGCAATGATGGATGCAAATATCGTTAAGTTGAACTCCGACTGGAGCCAATTCGTGGCAGCATTCAACAATGGTGATGTTGCTACCATTCCTACAGGAAACTGGATTACACCATCCGTGCGTCAAGAAGCATCCCAATCCGGCAAATGGGCGGTAGCACCACTTCCTAAAATGGCTGGACAATCGAATTCTGTACACGCATCGAACTTGGGTGGCAGCTCTTGGTACGTCATGAATAATGTTGCTGGTGCAGACCAAGCTGCTGATTTCATGGGTAAAACATTCGGTTCTGATAAACAATTGTATCAAGATTTGTTGAACAACATTGGTGCGATCGGCACGTACAAACCGGCAGCAGAAGGCGAAGCGTTTGATAAAGCCGACGAGTTCTTCGGTGGACAAAAAGTGTTTGCTGACTTTGCAAAATGGACGCAAGAAATCCCTAGCGTAAATTACGGTATCAACACATATGCCATCGAGGACATTCTGGTTGTTGAAATGCAAAACTTCCTGAACGGCAAAGCGATTGATGACGTTCTGGCTGATGCACAGAAACAAGCTGAAGCACAATTAAACTAAGATGATCCACGGTAACTTATAGAACCCAAGGAAGCATCGGAGCCGTTCCACTGTCTGGCACAAGCAACAGCCGACCCGGACATGGTGGAAGGCTCCCTGGGTTCTATCCATGTTACACGGAGAGAGAGGAGCCATACTGTGAAAGCCATGAATACAGGAGACAGTCTCCAAAAGAAAAATAATTTGACTGGATGGGCTTTTATTTCGCTCGCTGCTATCGGGATCGTTGCATTTTACTTCTATCCGATGCTGCAAGCGCTGCTCTTATCGTTCAAGTCGGGTGTAGGAGCCAATCTTGAATTTACGGGCCTGGATAACTATAAAAGATTATTCATTGACACAACGTTCCGTACTGCCGTATCCAATACATTTCTGTATTTGATCATTCAAGTGCCTGTCATGATTATTCTCGGTTTGTTTATTTCCGTTTTATTGAACGACAGTACGTTGCGCTTTCGTAGCTTCTTCCGTACTGCCATCTTCCTTCCTTGCGTAACCTCATTGGTTGCCTACTCTGTCGTATTCAAATATCTATTCTCTTCTGACGGAATGGTTAACCAATTCCTGATGAATCTGCACCTGATTGCTGAACCGATTCAATGGATCACTGACCCGTTCTGGGCTAAAATTACGATTATAATCGCCGTTACTTGGCGTTGGACCGGATATAACATGATTTTCTATCTGTCATCTCTTCAGAACATTGATCAGTCGATCTATGAAGCTGCACGGATTGATGGCGCAAATGCTTTCACGCAATTTTTCAAAATTACCGTTCCATTGCTCAAACCGATTATCCTGTTCACCTCCATTACATCGACGATTGGTACATTGCAAATTTTCGATGAGATTATGAACATTACCAAAGGTGGTCCGGGTAATGCGACGATGTCCATCTCCCAGTACATCTATAACCTTTCGTTCAAATATTCACCGGACTTCGGATATGCGGCAACCGTTTCGTATTCCATCGTGCTGATGATTATCGTATTGTCCATTATCCAGTTCAAAGTGGCAGGTGAGAGAAATGGCTAAAGCAAAAGCAAAACGTATATTCACATATGTCTTTTTGTCCATCGTTGCATTTGTGTCCATCTTCCCGTTCTTCTGGATGCTTGTCAGTTCGACCAATGCTTCTGTAGATGTCACCAAAGGCAGACTGCTTCCTGGATCGGTTTTCCTTGATAACTTCAACAAATTGCTGGATTCGACCAATCTGGTACAGGCACTTGGAAATTCGGCGATTGTTTCCGTTATTTCCACGATTCTTGCTCTGCTGATTGGTTCCCTGGCCGGATATGGATTCGAAGTATATCGGACGAAATCACGTGATATCGTATTTAACATTCTGTTGCTGTCGATGATGATTCCGTTCGCAGCGCTGATGGTTCCTTTATACCGGATGTTTGCTACGATCTCTGGTTTTGCACCGTTCATCGGTATCAACACCATGGCCGCAGTTATTCTGCCGACCATCACAACGGCGTTCCTGATCTTCTTCTTCCGTCAGAACACCAAAATGTTTCCGAAAGAGATGCTTGAAGCAGGCCGGATTGATGGTCTGAGCGAAATTGGTATCTTCCTGAAGATCTACATGCCAACGATGAAAACAACATATGCAGCCGCTGCGATCATTACATTCATGAGTAGCTGGAATAACTACCTGTGGCCTCTCGTGGTGCTGCAGACGCCAGATCAACAGACGATTCCGCTGTTAATCTCGAACCTCGGTTCCAGTTATTCACCGGATTATGGTGTCATCATGACCGCCATCGTCATCGCAACATTACCGACAGCCATTGTATTCTTCATTATGCAAAAACACTTTGTGGCAGGTATGGTTGGTTCTGTCAAGTAATGCATTATTAACAAACCGTCTGAATGGACGTCGATGCAGAAAAGAGAGAAGAGGACGCCTGACATGGCGTGCCTCTGTCTTTCTGTTTGTTTATGTTTGTTTAGTGAAAAGGAAAACAACAATCTGTACTGAATAAGTAATAAATATATTTGTTTTGAGAGGGAGAGAGAGCCGAATGAAAGCAACACAAGCAGATATCAACTGGCTGGGCGATGTGAGCGTATTTGAAGTAAACCGCCTTAACGCTTACTCGGATCATCGCTATTACCGTACTATGGAAGAAGCGAAAGCATCCGGTGCAATGGCTATGCGTTACGATCTTAACGGAACGTGGAAATTTAATTATGCGATCCGTCCGGATTGCCGCCCCGAAGCTTTTTACAAGCAGGACTTCTCCAGTGATGGTTGGGATGCTATTGAAGTGCCGGGTCATATTCAGCTCCAAGGGTACGGTCAGATCCAATACGTAAATACACAGTATCCTTGGGATGGCTTAAACGATCTGCGTCCACCTGCATTACCGCAGGACCAAAACCCGGTAGGCAGTTATATTCGCACATTCCATTTACCAACAGGCTGGCAGAACAGTCCAGTATATATTTCGTTTCAGGGTGTGGAATCTGCATTCTATGTATGGCTTAACGGACAATTTGTCGGATATGGGGAAGACAGTTTTACGCCATCCGATTTTGATCTGACACCATTCCTGCAGGACGGAGAGAATAAACTGGCTGTGGAAGTGTATCAACGCAGCACAGGCAGTTGGTTGGAGGATCAGGATTTCTGGCGGTTCTCCGGCATTTTCAGAGATGTGTATCTGTATACTGTGCCGGCTGCGCATATTCGAGATGTTCGGGTTGTAACGGATCTGGACAAGTCTTATACCCATGGTACGTTAAACGTTGATCTCAAGCTTGAAGGGAAAGCCGCTGCTGGAGCCAAAGTGGAGGTTGAACTGCGGGATGCAGAAGGCAACACGGTGAAAACATTTGGTGGTATTGAAGTTACCAATGGTCTGGTGAGTTTTCGTGAGGAGATTGGAAAAGTAAATCTGTGGAGCGCGGAGATTCCTTACCTGTATCGTCTGTACATTCAAGTATATGATGCAGCAGGCGAGCTGTTGGAGGTTGTACCTCAGGCCGTTGGCTTCCGTACATTTGAAATGATCGATAAAGTGATGCACATCAATGGTAAACGTATTGTTTTCAAAGGCGTAAACCGTCACGAATTCAATCCGCGTCGCGGACGTGCTGTAACCAAGGAAGATATGCTGTGGGATGTTCAGACGATTAAACAAAACAATATGAACGCTGTTCGTACATCTCACTATCCAAACCAAAGCCTATGGTATGAACTGTGTGATGAATATGGATTGTATGTGATTGATGAAATGAACCTGGAGACGCATGGATCATGGCAGAAACTAGGTGCGGTTGAGCCTTCGTGGGTTATTCCTGGTGACCTTCCAGAGTGGCATGATATCGTTATGGATCGTGCGGTGTCGATGGTAGAGCGGGATAAAAACCATCCGTCCATTCTGATCTGGTCTTGTGGTAACGAGTCTCATGGTGGTGAAGTGATCTATAAAGTTTCGCAATATTTCAAATCGGCTGATCCTACACGTCTTGTTCATTATGAAGGGGTGTTCCACGATCGTCGCTTCAACGATACGAGCGATATGGAATCACGCATGTATGCCAAACCGGCGGACATTGAGGAATTCTTGAACGCGAATCCGGAAAAACCATATATCAGCTGTGAGTACATGCATGCCATGGGTAACTCCATTGGCGGTATGCATAAGTATACGGAATTGGAAGACAAGTATCCGATGTACCAGGGCGGATTCATCTGGGATTACATCGATCAAGCCATGTACAAAAAAGATCGTTACGGCAAAGAGTTCCTTGCTTATGGCGGAGATTTCGGTGATCGTCCTTCGGATTATTCGTTCTGTGGAGACGGCATTGTGCACGCAGACCGCAAAGTGTCTGCCAAGATGCAGGAAGTCAAGTTCCTGTACCAAAACATCAAGCTGTTCCCGGATCGGGAAGGTGTGAAAATCGTTAACGATAATTTGTTTGCGGACACGTCTGAATTCGAATTGGTTTACAGTCTGGATCGTGAAGGCCACGAAGTGCTGCGTGGAACACTGGCGGTAAATGTGGGCCCGCAAAGCGAGACCATTGTGAAACTTCCACTTGATGTGGAATCTCTTGCTGGTGGGGAGTATGCAGTGAATACCGCGATTGTATTAAAAGCAGCAACATTGTGGGCAGAAAAAGGCGATGAAGTTGCCTTTGGACAGTTTGTATTTGCTCAGGACAAGTCGAAAATTGTGGAGTCCGATCTGAAACTGATAAATGAAATTCAGGTCGTTGAAGGGGACGTTAATATCGGGGTAAGGGTAGGCCAGACCCATGTCCTGTTCTCCAAGGCTTTCGGAACTTTGGTATCCCTGAAGCTGTCAGGTCAAGAGACGATTGCACAGCCTCCAATGCCGTTGTTCTGGCGTGCGACCACCGATAATGATAAGGGTACTGCTATGGGCTTCGAGCTTGGGGCTTGGTATGCTGCAAGTCTGCTGCCTAGATGTGTGAACTGGAAAGCGGAACAAAACACGGATCAATATCGGATCGAATTCACGTACAAACTTAATATTTCGGCAGATGTACAAGTGAAAGTGGCTTATACCGTCCGTGCAGATGGTAGTGTGCATGTGCATAATACGTATAAAGGAACGGCAGGTCTGCCAGATCTTCCGATTCATGCGCTTTCCTTCAAGACATCACCGGAGTTTGAAAATGTGGAATGGCTGGCGATGGGACCGGAAGAAAACTATGCGGACCGTGCATTTGGCGCACGACTGGGCATCCATGACAGCAAGGTAGTGGATACCGTTGCTCCATATCTTGTACCGCAGGAGTCGGGCAACCGTACGGGTGTACGTTGGGCCAAATTGACCGACAACGCGGGACGTGGCTTCAAAATTGAATCGGCTGCAGTTCCGGTCGAGCTGAATGTATCTCCATATACGGCATTTGAGCTGGAGAATGCACAACATGCATATGAGCTGCCTCCGGTGCATTATACGGTTGTAACGGTAGCCGGCAAACAAATGGGCGTTGGTGGTGACGATAGCTGGGGCGCACCGGTTCATCCGGAGTACCGCATCGCCTCGGACGGCGAACTGCAATTTGAATTTGTCATTCGTGCGCTGTAATAGCGCTATATAAGATGTAGCTAAAGGATAGAGGTCTCCAACACTGGGGGCCTCTGTTTGTTGTTATCAGATGGTGAGCTATGAAACCGCTACCGTATCTGTTTCGTACTGTACTGGACATGGATAAAGGGGGGGCTTCTTTTGAGCAGAAAAGCAAAGACAGGTGTATGGGTAACGATTCTCGTCATACTAGGTATCATCGTAGGATGCTTCATCTGGTATTTCAACACGGCTTCAGGTGAACGTGCGCTGAAAACGATGCGGTCCAACAACTCCGGTGGTCTGGAGCGTGTGGTTAACGTATACAGTAATTCGGGGGAATTGATTCATACGTATGAGGGGAAGATTGATTTGCAGGATACGGAGTATGGAAATAAAGTGCTTTTTGATCTGAATGGCAAACGGATTGTGATTTATAACGCGACAGTGATTAGTGAAGAGAAATAAATGAAGGTGATATGGAGAGTTCAGGCAGGAGCATTCCGATGACACTCTTTCGCTCATATGGTAAAATTAAGGGAATGAAGTTGAGAGGTGATTAGAGGCATGTTCATGGGGATGTTGATGGTCCTGATTGCCATACTGGGAATGGGCGCATTCTATTGCTTAATCGCTTATTTCCTAATTCGCCTCATTTCCAGAAAAGCATTCAAGCGCATCTTAACCAAGTATGAAGCAATTGAAATAGTGGTATGGGCAGCAATGGTGTTCTTCGCGATCGTGATGATTAAGAATCAGTCATGGAATATGTTGTTGCCTGTAGTTCTCCTTATGGTTTCAATGATTAACCTGCGCCGTTCAAATCGGAAATACAGAGAGATGAGCAAAGAGATGAACAAAGAGGGACTTTAATATGATACTGGATAAATCCACAGACACCTCAGGGTTAACACAGGTTGCTGCCCTTTCGGATGAATTGCAGCCAGTGTTTGATAAAGCAGAACGTAAATATCAAGCGTGTGACATTGAGCTGTTCTTTGTTTTCAGATGTCTTCCTGAAGAATATGAGAGAAAATCGACGGTCAGGTATGCTAAGAAGGAGAATACGATTTACTTTGATATGACGGTCAGTGACGGTCAGTGAGGATCAGTATAAAACGTTTAGCAAAAGCAGACAGCGATATGAATTGAGTCATTATTTCTATGCTTTTCTGAGCGACAAACTGAAGAAATATAAGATCGAACACTTGGATCATACGGAATTTATGAATGACATGGAAGAATGGCTTAAAGAAATTGAATGGCTACAATCCGAATTCGAGGCCAGTATGGATGAATATGGGGAATAGTGTTGTCTGAGGGCAACGGTTTTATAATTGGTCGGTTCGGTTATAGTACATAATTTTAGATAACAAAAAGAAGCCCTCTTTCGAGAGCTTCTTTTTCATGGGAGAGGAGAAACCGGACGAAGAGCTTATGGGGAAACGTAAGTCTTCTCCGCGGTTGTCTACGACACTTGTGATGTCGATAATTAAAGGATGGCCGGAAAGTTTCCTTTTTATACATATCCGTCAACAATTGCGTCAACAATTTTCTTGAGAGAAAGCAGACGCACTATTTTTCAAACTGAACCCGATTGTGGTACGATAGCTTTATCAATAAACTTACATAGAGAGAAAAGGTGACTCATCAGTGAGAGTGGTATCTGGGAGTGCGAAAGGCAGACCGCTGAAGGCTGTTCCTGGCACAGGAACGCGGCCGACCACCGACAAGGTGAAGGAAGCGTTGTTTAGTATGATAGGCCCGTATTTTGAGGGCGGTACAGCATTGGATCTGTTTGCAGGCAGTGGTGGTCTCGGTATTGAGGCGCTGAGCCGCGGCATGGACAAGGCTGTTTTTGTTGACTTGGAATCGAAAAGTATTGAAGTGATCCGTGCAAATCTGAAGGCAACCAAGCTGGAAGATCAGGCGGCCATATACCGGAATGATGCGAGTCGTGCATTGAAGGCGCTCGCCAAGCGAAGCACACAATTTGATCTCGTATTTCTTGATCCGCCCTACCGTATGAAAAATGGGGACGAGTTAATGCTTACAATGCATGAACTGGATCTGCTTGAATCGGAAGCGACCATCGTGCTTGAATATGAATCCAAATATAGTTACCCTGAGCAATTCGGCCCGTTTGAACAAACGCGCAAGGCATTGTATGGGGAGACAGCTGTATCCATCTATTATTATGCACCTGCTGCAACAACAGAAGATGGAGAACCTAGCACAGCGGAAGAGGAGGCTCCTCATGAGTGAAATGATACATCGTCAGGAACGAATTGCCGTATATCCAGGGAGTTTTGATCCCGTAACCATGGGCCATCTGGACATTATTGCCCGGGCGTCCAAGCAGTTCGATCGCGTCATCGTGGCTGTATTGAATAATATGAGCAAAAATCCATTGTTTACGGTGGAAGAACGCAAGAGTCTCATTACAGAAGTCACGAGTCATCTGCCTAATGTGGAGGTGGACAGCTTCCGTGATCTGACGGCAAATTATGTACGGCAAAAAGATGCTCAGGTCATTGTCCGTGGTATCCGCTCTGTGACAGATTTTGAATATGAGCTTCAGCTGGCTTCGACGAACAGCAAGTTAAATCCGGATGCGGAAACCATTTTCATGATGACCAATCCAAAATATTCTTATCTGAGCTCCAGCATCGTCAAGGAAATTGCCCACTACCACGGAGATGTCACCGATCTGGTCTCACCTGAAGTGGAAGTTGCGCTGCGTCAGAAAATTAGCGAGAAAACCGGCGGTTAAACCAGAAGGTCAGCCCAGATAGGCAGATCATGACGGTGAGCAGCAATGCCAGACCGATACAGGCAGCAGGGAATCCAATCCAGACGGCATCGATGATGTCGGAGGTGTTCATGCCTACCAGGGATTGCTTGGTTAGGAATGGTGACAAACCATTGCCCGGATTGTTCTGAAACGTGACCCAGACCTCGGAACTGTAACGGCTGAATGGCAGCCACAGCAGCAAGCTGATGAAAAATGCAACCAATGCATGAAGCAGGCGGATTCCGGCAAAATACAACATGGACGTTGTGGCAAGTCCCGCAGCTTTCAGCACGGCGGAGACTTGCAGATGAGAGCATAGACCTCCCCAGCCGAGGACGGCCGCAAGCAAGGACATTAGCATAACGGATGTCAGTGGGCTCTGACTTAGGTGATAGGTTCCCAGATGGAGTTCCAGCAGTGAGGGCCAAAAAGCAACTGAAGTACCGGGGGTGATATAGAGGGTGAGCAGCCGAACAAACACGGCAAACACAATCATATATCCTCCGGTCATCATTAAGGTTTGTACAGCTTGGGAGACCGTGTCACCAAGCAATTTGCCGAACCCGCGTCCGTCACGTTCCTGGGCTTCGCGGGCTGCAAACATCATCTGGGACCATAGGCTCCGTCGTTTATACGAAGAAGGATTTGCAGTTGAGTGTTTTTCCCCTTTTGATTCCTTGGGTAGGAGACGTACTCCGATCATGGTGGCAATCCAGCCACTAACCCAGTGAACGATCAGAAGGAAATATCCGGCAGCAGGCTGGTGAAGAAAAGCAGCACCGATGACAAGTATAATCATCAATGGATTGGCGAAATGAGATGCTGATGCGACAATACCCGCCTGTTTGGCGGTAATTTGTTGATCCTGCACTAGACGGGAGGCGGTATCTGCTCCTGCCGGAAAGCCGCCGCACATGCCGACAACAACAGCCAGTCCGGCTTTGCCCGGCAGACGGAACCAGCGCTGCATTAATGGCCCTAATAAGACGCCAAGTGCGTGGGTAAAGCCGAATGCAGTCAGCATTTGGGATAACATCAGGAATGGAAGCATGGCTGGAAAGATGATTTTCCACCAAATGTCCAAACCTTGAATAGAGGCATCGAATGCATCTTTCGGAGATACAACTACTGCAATTACCAGCAATAAAGCGCCTGTACTCATAAGTACCGTTCGTAACGGTCCAGAGCCCGTAACTTCGCTCTGCATTGTCATTGTTTCACCTCATATGCATAGTGCCGCATACACTCGGCCAGGATTAGTTGTGGACGGCCGAATGACGTCCGTGGACGCTTCGGCCTTGACCGGATAAGCTACTGTAAACAGCGGCCTATCCGGCCTGTACCATTGTATGCAAAAGCATGAGAGTGTTAGACTTATAATTATTGAAAGATACGCAAAGAACGGGGGCTCATGCAATGAATCGGATTCGGAAATCTGGCGGATTCAGAGCTTCGATCTTTGTGATCGTGGTGGCTCTGGTCGTCTATGTTGCGGTATATATGCCAACGCCATATATCATTTATATGCCTGGTAGTGCCGACGAAGTAAAACCCATGGTTACCGTGAAAGAGGGGGATAAGGAAGAACGCGGTGTGTTTATGATGACGACAGTGTCGGCAACATATGCCAATGTGTTTTTGCTAGGAACCTCCTTGTTTAATCGAAATGCTCAAGTAGATAAAAAAGAAGATCGGCTGCGCGGCAAAAGTGAAGCAGAATATTCTGCCGAACAGGTCTGGTTCATGAGTGATTCACAATCCTCGGCAATGGAGGCGGCTTATGAGCAGGCGGGAGTGAAATACTCCATTGTTCCTGAGCATATTTTTGTATTTGGGTTGTCTGAAGATCCAAAACCTAAGGGAGATATTGAGCCCGGAGATATTATTTTGGGTGTAAACGGAACGGCGACTCCCGACAATACGGTGCTGTCTGAGCAGTTAAAGAACAAAAAGGTCGGAGATACGGTCGAGATGCAATTGGAGCGAGGTGGGGAGACCATCAGCCGCGACGTTCAACTCATTGAAGTAAAAGACAGCAAAACCGGTGAAGTTCGCCCGGCACTGGGTGTCATGATCGGTGCGGTTCAGAAAGTGAAAGCAGAAGATCCGAATAAACAGATATCCTTCACAGATACTCAGGTAGGTGGTCCATCTGCCGGACTGATGTTCACCCTCGAGATTTACAATCAGTTGACCCCTGGAGATTTGACGAAAGGTCACCGGATTGCTGGCACAGGCACGATTACCAAAGAAGGTGTAGTTGGCGCAATTGGTGGCGTTGTGCACAAAATTGTTGCGGCGGACCGGAAAGAAGCGGAGTTTTTCTTTGTGCCAAAGGACAATTATAAAGAAGCTGAAGCCAAGGCTGAACAGATTGGTACCAAAATGAAACTCATCCCTGTCAGCACAGTGGATGATGCGCTGGCTTATCTGAAAACCTTGTCTGTCAAATCCTAACACAATTATTCTCAATAAATAGAATGGTTGAATGAATGAGGAAGATGTGAAATCCCCCTATTGCAACGATGCCGAATCGGTGTGCAATAGGGGGATTTTGTTTGAGTAATCGATATTAAATAACGCATCATCAACGGAGTCTGATCAATCTTATAACCAATAGATCAGGATTGCATCAAACTATGCATAAGCGTTGGCTCCGGCAAAAACTTGTGAGTCGATCCAATTGAACAACACTGAAGACGTCGAAATCTTTTATATTCAACCAGCTATGGATATGACTGAACGTAGAATCAGAGCCTCACAGGTGGGTCATAGTAGTCGCTGTACATCATGCGTGTATCGGTATGTTCGCAGGCGAGTGCATATGCTGCCTGAGCTTGTACATCCAGCTCCAACTGGTTATGGACAAAGGTTGATGGTTTCAGCAGAACGGGCAGAGAAGCCGTCTTTTTCATCTGTTTCAAGAGGCTCTGTCCTTGTGCATTAAACCCCAGCACTCGAAGATATGCTGGCCCTTCAGCCAGCTTTTCGGGCGAACATTCTGCCTTGGTATGATTCAGCAGGATATGGGTCAACATGCGCTGTAGCTTTGTGCGTGTGTACCGTTTCGTTTTAAGTGCGTTCAGCAATGCCTCGACTGAAGGCTCCGGGAGCTGAGCAAGTGTGCGGCTCAGCCTGTGTTCAAGTCCTTCCGTGACCTCGGCGATCTGCTCCAGCTCAGAGGCACGGCGTGTGGCCGCGATGTGCAGCAGCGGCTGTGCAAAGCGCTCCCAATGCACGGGAGCGCGCCCTTCCTGCCATTCCCGTCGCAGAATGGCAAGGGTTGCCGCCGGCATGTATGGCGCGGCGGCTTCGGGCCCGTCCGCCATCAGCAGGCGGCGGACGGCAGTTGCACTGGCGATCGCCCCCGGTCCGGGCGTCGCCTCATGATACGCGGCACCGGTACGCGCCGCCGTAAAGGGCTTGATCGCGCTGCCCAGCCGTTGCAGCGCGATCAGGTAATGCAGCCCAAGCGAATTGTTGGGCTGCCCCAGCAGTACAGCGGCGTTGTCCGCATCGACGCCGCCAGGCGCCAGTGCCGCCGCCGCACCTGCGTATGCTGCGGGATAGCTGGCGCCTTCCCGCAGGCGGCGCGCGATGTCCTCGCGCAGCACTGCGGGCTCCACAGCCAGCACGCGCGCAATGCGCTGCAGGCTGTCCAGGTCGCCGGACTCGCTGCCAAAGCAGAGCGAGCCCACCACGCCTGTGCGGTGCAGCAGTGACACCGCACCAAAGGCGAACCACTCGGCCGGTTGTACAGCATAGGCAACCGGCAGTTCAAGCACCAGATCGGCGCCAGCATGCAGCGCCATCTCAGTGCGTGCCCTTTTGCCCACGATGGCGGGTTCGCCGCGCTGGAGAAAAGGGCCGCTCATCACAGCCACAACAACGTCTGCTCCACTGAGCCGCCTTGCTTCACTCAGATGGTAGACATGTCCGTTATGTAAAGGGTTATATTCAACAATGACGCCAACGGCTTTCATATGAGAATGCGCTCCTTTCGGTAAATGTTCAATTGGGGATCAATCTTTCTCTTCCTAGCCCGATTATATGCGAGCTCATCTTGTTCCATAATAGGACATGGATATACCTTTGTTCAAATCATATCGCAGTGTATACGAGGAAAAAGAAAAGAATCCTTCAGGTCGATATAGCCGGAACCCGCCTTCAAAATGCATGACTTGTAGTTTAACTTACAGTAAGCCTATAATGTATCAGAGATCGAATGCGGATTAGGATCGTCATTTTTAAAAAGGGTGTAAAGTTAAAAGTGTTGACAAACGTCTTGAAAAATCGGTATAATGATTTTTGTTTGTTAAGTCAATTTCATAATACTTTTAACGAGGAATCGTCAGAATACATACAGTCAGGAATATGATGTGTTGCAAGAGTCAGGCTTGACCTGTATAACTGTCGTTAGGCGTTTAACTTTAATTATGAGATTGGTTTCGTTTGGAGTGATGGGAAATGTTAATGCCATTTCGCAAAGTGGCTACCAGTGATGGTCCCCTGCAGTTTAATGAACAGTGGGATATCAAGGAACTGGTTTCTAACCGACAAGATATCACAGCCGTTACCCCGCTGACCGCAGATTTATCTGCAGAGTTCAGAGAGGGAGACGTTGTGGATGTTCATGGCAAGCTGACAGCAGGAGTGGACATGTTGTGCTCCCGGTGTCTTAAGCCGATTAATGAACATTTTCATATTGATTTTCATGAGCAATTCAAGAAGGGAAAGCAGCCAGAGGAATTGCACGAAGACGACGATACTTTCTATGTGGATGGAGATAGCGTTGATCTGAAGGGTTATGCTGAGGAAGCTTTTCTGCTGAATCTTCCGTTTATACCGCTGTGTAGCGATACATGCAAAGGGTTATGCCCCAAGTGTGGCCATGAGCTGAACGAAGGTGACTGCGGTTGTGATAACCAAGTTATCGATCCGCGGCTTGCAGGGCTCAAGGATTTTTTTAAATGAGCATGATTGAAAATCGAACATTGTAACAACTACCTGCAAAGGTTTATTTTGATAAGGAGGTGGGAATAATGGCAGTACCTCAACGGAGAACATCCAAGACGCGTCGCGACAAACGTCGCACTCACTTTAAATTGGCAGTACCGGGTATGGTGAAATGTGAACAATGTGGCGAGCTGAAGCTTAGTCACCACGTATGCAAAGTGTGCGGAACGTACAAAGCAAGAGAGATCATCTCTCAATAATAGCTAGACATCAAGTAGCACTTCATTTCGATGAGGTGCTACTTTTTTTAGACTATAACATCGCAAAAATGACTACCTTTACCTGTATTCTATCTTCGTGAATATAGTTCAATATACGTTTTTGATATTTTAGTAAGGCTCGTTACTGGTTATGTTCGGGACTGTGAAGCCAGGCTCCGTAAGGCAGGATTGTTTTTGTTCAGCCAGCCTTTCTTTTTGACACGGGATGAGATATACTATAGTTTAGTACCAGGTTCTAAGATTTGACGTTACATAAACATGAACCATAATTCGTGTGAGAACGCCCCTGCTAATCAGGGATGCAATTATAGAAGCAATGTTAAGAATGTTGAACTGACCGGATTGGGCGGTTCCTTAAACGATACAGCGGGGGGTGTCAGGCATCGAACGTGTACCGAAGAGACAGAGGCAGCAGCAGTTAACCAAAATGATCGAAGACAACCCGTTTGTGACGGATCAGGAACTTACACGCCAATTGAAGGTGAGTATTCAGACGATTCGTCTCGACAGACTGGAGCTTGGGATTCCCGAGCTTCGGGAGCGGATGAAACTGATGGCGGAGCGTTCCTATGATCAGGTGCGCTCCTTGCCCCTGCATGAGATTATCGGTGATATTGTGGACTTGCAACTGGACAAGAGCGGGATTTCCTTGTTTGAGATTAAGGAAGAACACGTATTTTCGAGAACGGGCATTGCTCGGGGACACTATGTTTTTGCACAGGCTAACTCGTTGGCTGTAGCCGTTATTAATGACGAGATTGCTTTGACGGCGTCCGCAGACATTCGTTTTGTTCGTTCGGTTCATTTGGCAGAGAAATGTATTGCAAAGGCATATGTGAGATCGATCCCGGGTCAAAAGGGTAAAGCAAAAGTTGAAGTGTTTACTTATGTTGGTGAAGAAATGGTGTTTCAAGGCAACTTTGTAATCTACCATTCAGGTGGAGAAGACAGCGTAGAAGGAGGTCATTTGGAATGAGAATCGTCATTGATGCCATGGGAGGCGACAATGCACCCGCGTCAACAGTAGAAGGCGCGATTGCTGCCGCTAAGGAATGGGCGGATACCGAGATCGTCCTGATCGGCGATGAAGCCAAGCTGGAACCCCTTCTGAGTCAGTCAGGTGCGAAACCTGCTAATCTGACTATTCGGCATGCTTCCGAAGTGATCGGTTCGGATGATGAACCGGTGAAGGCAGTCCGTCGCAAGAAGGATGCCTCCATGGTGGTTGCAGGTCGTATGCTTAAGGAAGGCGAAGCAGACGCCATGATCTCTGCGGGCAATACCGGAGCGCTGATGACTGCCGGCTTGCTTGTAGTAGGCCGTATGGAAGGTATTGAGCGCCCGGCGCTTGCGCCCATGATTCCAACGATCGATGATGTGGGTGTACTTGCACTTGATCTTGGTGCGAATATGGATGCCAAACCGGAACACCTCGCACAGTATGGTCTGATGGGGAGCTTGTATCGGCAAAAAGTACAGGGAATCGCGTCACCAAGAGTGGGCCTGCTCAATGTGGGAACAGAGCCTGGTAAGGGGAATGAGTTGACCAAACATGCCTATCCTTTGCTGGAGCAACTTCCGATTCGTTTTGTTGGTAATGTAGAGGCTCGCGATGTGCTTACAGGTGCGTGTGATGTGCTTGTATGTGATGGATTTGCCGGAAATATATTGCTGAAATCGCTCGAAGGCACAGCAGGTGCCATTTTCGCTCTGCTTAAAGAACAATTCTCATCGTCGCTCAAAAGCAAACTGGCTGCTGCGGTGCTCATGCCTGAGCTGCGCGGTTTGAAACGGAAACTAGATTATACCGAGCATGGTGGTGCACCACTCCTCGGTTTGAGCAAACTTGTGGTGAAAAGTCATGGATCAGCTGATGGCAATGCCATAAAAAATGCTGTGCGCCAAGCACGGATTGCAGTACAGAACCAGCTGGTGGAGAGCATATCTAAGGAAATTAGCGGGAAGTGAGTGAAGACATGAATAATTTGCGCCCGGTAGGGGTTATCGGTACAGGTAAATATGTACCTGAGAAAATTTTGACAAACAGCGATTTGGAGAAAATGGTCGATACGAATGATGAGTGGATCGTCAGTCGTACAGGAATCAAGGAGCGTCACATCGCTGCACCGGATCAGGCGACTTCAGATCTGGCATACGAGGCAGCGATCAAAGCACTTGAGTCTGCTGGCATGACTGGCAGCGATCTTGATCTGATTATTGTGGCAACTATTACACCGGATTCTTCATTCCCTTCTACTGCTTGTATTTTGCAAGATAAGCTTGGTGCCAAGGGCGCTGCGGCATTTGACTTGTCTGCTGCCTGCTCCGGATTTGTATACGGTCTGGCAACAGCAACGAGCTTTATCCAAAGCGGCATGTACAACAATGCACTTGTTATTGGTGCAGATTGCTTGTCTCGTATTACTGACTATACCGACCGTAATACCTGTGTGCTGTTTGGCGATGGCGCGGGTGCGGTTATCGTTGGTGAAGTGCCGGAAGGCCGTGGATTTAAATCATTCGATCTCGGAGCTGAAGGTGCGGGCGGAAGCCTGCTTCAAATGGAGGGCGGAGGTTCCCGTCTACCTGCATCCGTAGAAACGGTTGAGAACAAAAAACATTACATTTACATGAATGGCCGTGAAGTGTTTAAATTTGCAGTACGGGTGATGGGTACAGCGACAATCGAAGTTCTGCGCAAGGCTGGCCTGGAACGTACGGACGTGGATCTGTTTGTTCCTCACCAAGCCAATATCCGGATTATCCAATCTGCAATGCAGCGACTTGAGCTTCCTGAAGAGAAAGTTGTAGTCAACGTGGATAAATACGCTAACACATCCGCGGCTTCCATTCCGCTTGCTCTGGTAGAAGCTGCTGAAGAAGGCCGCATGAAAGCCGGAGATACCGTGCTTATGGTTGGTTTCGGTGGCGGATTGACGTGGGGCGCATCGGTACTCGTTTGGTAAACTAGACAGCTGGGAGAGATGAATTGGATGGGTAAAATAGCATTTGTATTTCCCGGACAGGGGTCGCAGACTGTGGGCATGGCCAAGGACGCGTATGAGTCTGTGCCTGCGGCAACAGAGATTTTTCGCACAGCCGATGAAACGCTGGGTTTCTCACTGAGCAATCTTGTTTTTGAGGGACCAGAGACCGAGTTGAAACAGACATCGAATACACAACCGGCTCTGTTGACAGCAAGTATTGCATTGCTTGAGGCTTTTAAAGAAAAAGGAATTCAGCCTGATTATACGGCCGGACACAGTCTGGGTGAATACAGTGCACTGGTCGCGGCGGGCGTTCTTTCATTCGCGGACGCGGTAAGTATTGTGCGGGCACGCGGTCAATATATGGAACAGGCTGTTCCTGGTGGACAGGGTGCAATGGCTGCAGTATTGGGTGCGGATCGGGAAGCGCTGGGGGTGCTTTGCCGAGACGTATCCGAAAGTGGTCATGCAGTTGAACTTGCCAACATCAACTGCCCGGGACAAATCGTGATTTCCGGTGTGAAGGAAGGGGTAGCTGCTGTCGCTGAACGGGTCAAGGAAGCGGGCGGCAAACGTGCCATCACACTTGAAGTAAGCGGTCCGTTCCATTCTTCCTTAATGAAGGATGCAGCAGAGAAGCTGGCTGAGAAACTGAAAACTGTTTCGTTCTCACCTGGGACGGTCCCTGTAGTCGCTAATGTGACTGCAAGACCTGTGGAAGACGGTAAGGTTCAGGATTTATTGACAGCTCAGGTCTATTCTCCGGTTTTATGGGAAGACAGTGTGACATGGCTTATTGAGCAAGGTGTGGATACCTTTATCGAGATTGGTTCTGGCAGTGTGTTAACAGGTTTGATTAAAAAAACAGATAAAACCGTTAAACTGTACAATGTGAACAGTCTTGAGACGCTCGAAGCAACGGCAGCAGCACTAATTTGATTAACCATGATTAGATTTGGGGAAAGGAGGAATGATTATGTCTAAACCATTACAAGGCAAAAATGCGCTCGTTACCGGTGCATCCCGTGGTATTGGGCGTAGTATTGCACTCGCTTTGGCCGAGGCAGGCGCCAACGTGGCCGTGAATTATGCGGGCAGTCAAGCGGCAGCTGAGGAAGTAGCGGAAGCGATTCGCGCCAAAGGTGTCCAGGCAATTACGATTCAAGCGAATGTGGGCCAGATGGACGAAGCCGAACAAATGGTCAAAGCTACGATTGAAGCGTGGGGCAATGTTGATATTCTTGTTAACAATGCTGGCATTACCCGTGATAATCTGATCATGCGTATGAAAGAAGAGGAATTTGATCAGGTAATCGAAACCAATCTCAAAGGGGTGTTTAACTGTCTTAAGGCGGTTACGCGTCCAATGATGAAGCAACGGTCTGGTAGAATTATCAATATCTCCTCTGTTGTGGGTGTGCTCGGAAATGCTGGACAAGCAAACTATGTTGCTGCCAAGGCAGGGGTTATCGGTTTGACGAAGGCATCTGCACGTGAGCTTGCCTCCCGCGGCATCACAGTTAACTGCGTTGCACCAGGATTTATTGAGACCGATATGACGAAGGAATTGTCCCAGGAGATCGTGGACAACATGTTGAACGGTATTCCATTGTCCCGTCTGGGCCAACCGGATGAAATCGCCGGTGTTGTCACGTTCCTGGCTTCAGAAGCTTCATCTTATATGACAGGGCAGACACTGCATGTTGATGGTGGCATGTACATGTAATTCTTCCCGGACTTGAACAATAGTCGGGGAACAGGCGCTGGACGATCCGAAATGCCGGAAAAAGGCCGGGTTCCCCGGCCGGGAGCCGCATATGTCTTCTATGGCATTTTGCCTGCGATTCTCGTATAATACCAAGGAGGAGGTGAACCGGATGTCCGATGTATTGGAGCGTGTAAAACGCATCGTCGTCGACCGCTTGGGCGCAGACGAAGCTGAAGTTACACTTGAAGCATCTTTCAAAGAAGATTTGGGTGCTGATTCTTTGGATGTAGTGGAATTGGTCATGGAATTGGAAGATGAATTCGATTTGGAAATCTCTGATGAAGATGCAGAAAAAATCACGACCGTAGGTGAAGTTGTAAACTACATACAATCTCATACCTAAAGTCAATTCAGTCCCGCACCTGTTTTCGAACAGGCGGGACTTCTCATCATTCATTGGTTATTCTCATTCCGCAAGCGGCGCTGGTCAAACGGATCTTCGGATCCTGCTTGGCTAGACGTCTGCTTGCGGATATTCCCACAAAATACTTGCGTAATGCAGTCGATATAGAGGTGAGTCGGTTTGAAACAAAGAGTTGTAATTACCGGAATGGGCGTAATGACATCGCTCGGAAAAGATTTGGAAACGTTCTGGGGCAGTTTAATGGCAGGCAAGTCCGGAATCTCTCAGATTGAGGCGTTTGATGTAAGTGAATACACCACTCAAATTGCAGCCGAGATCAAGGATTTCAACCCGGAAGAGTACATGGAACGCAAAGATGCACGTAAAATGGACCGTTTTGTTCAGTTCGCTGTAGCAGCTGGTTTCAAAGCCGTTGAAGACAGTGGTCTGAAAATTGACGAGAACATTGATGCAGAGCGTTTTGGTGTGTCGATCGGATCGGGTATCGGTGGATTGGGTACTTGGGAGGACCAACATAATGCATTGCTGCAAAAGGGTCCTAAACGCGTAAGTCCATTTTTCATTCCGATGATGATCTCCAACATGGCTTCTGGCCAGATGTCGATTTCTCTCGGGGCGAAAGGTCCTAACATCAACGTGGTAACGGCATGTGCTACAGGAACGCACTCCATTGGAGATTCCTTCAAGCTGATTGCAAACGGTGATGCGGATGCAATGATTTGTGGCGGTGCGGAAGCAACCATTAGACCAACTGGTCTGGCTGGGTTCTGTGCAATGCGTGCCATGTCTACACGTAATGATGATCCGGCTAAGTCGAGCCGTCCTTTTGATACGGAACGTGACGGGTTTGTTATGGGCGAGGGCGCGGGAGTTCTGATCCTTGAATCCCTTGAACATGCTCAAAAACGTGGTGCTCGTATTTATGGCGAAGTAATTGGTTACGGTCTCACTGGCGATGCACATCACATGACGGAGCCTGATCCGGACGGAGCAGCTCGTTGTATGAAGATGGCTCTGCGTAATGCGGGTATCGAACCAGAAGAAGTGGACTATATCAATGCACACGGTACATCAACACCTGTAGGTGACAGATCCGAAACGCTTGCGATCAAAAAAGCGTTTGGCGATCATGCGTACAAGCTTGCGGTGAGTTCAACCAAATCGATGACAGGTCATATGCTTGGTGCTGCTGGTGGCGTGGAAGCCGTAATCTGCGGATTGTCGCTGACACATCAGACGCTTGCTCCAACAATCAACCTGGAAAATCAGGACCCGGAATGTGATTTGGATTATGTTCCAAACGTTCCACGTCAAACTAAAGTCAATATTGCCATGTCCAATTCATTTGGGTTCGGCGGTCACAATGCCACCATTATTCTCAAAAAATTTGAAGCATAAGGGGCTAGTTCGTTTGAGTGAAGATCTGAAGCAGTTACAACACAAACTTCAAATCAAATTTGACAACAGGCAGCTTTTAAAACAAGCGTTTACCCATGCTTCTTATGTAAACGAACACCGGTTCAGTCAGCATCAGGATAACGAGCGTCTGGAGTTTCTGGGCGATGCGGTACTGGAACTGACTGTGTCGGAATACTTGTATCACTTGTTTCCTAACCGGCCGGAAGGTGAATTAACTAAGCTGCGGGCATCCATTGTCTGCGAGCCTTCCCTCGTCAAATTTGCTGAAGCGTTGGGTTTTGGGCAGTATGTACTTCTTGGTAAAGGTGAGGAACTGACGGGAGGACGAACTAGACCGGCTTTACTAGCGGATGTGTTTGAATCTTTCATCGGTGCATTGTATCTGGATCAGGGATTGGCGCCTGTCCGGACATTTCTGGATCAGCATGTATTTCCGTTGATCGTTCTGGGCAGCAAGTTGCAGATGAGCGATTACAAAACGGAATTGCAGGAACTCACTCAGCATCACAATATGGGAGCTCTCGAATACCGTATTGTTGAGGAACGGGGCCCTGCCCATGAACGGGAGTTTGTCTCCGAGGTCCATATGGGTCAAGAACGGCTTGGCAGAGGTACAGGACGTTCCAAAAAGGAAGCCGAACAACAGGCTGCATCCGCAGCGCTGGATCGACTGAAGCTTCCGGAAGCCTGAGCTTTACCGTAAGCGCATAGACAAACGAAGAGCAAAGAGCAGCCCGCGGGTCCGCCTGGCGGAATTTATCGGCCGGACTGCTTTTTGCTCTTTTTTTTGTAAAGAGGTTCAGGGCTAGCTGCTCCTGTTAGTTTAACTATAGAAGTTGAACCTGAGTTTTACACCAAAACGGAGAAGACAGAAATAACCTGAAGAAGCGTAGAGTTCGCCTTTATCCCCGGATGTTCCCTTTATAAAAGGAATCAAAAAAATCTGGGGATAACAGCGATCGGAAGGTTGTTCTGTCATCGAAGTGGCAAGTGTAAAATAGGCGCTAAATGCAACATTTGAAATTTGCAAGAGGAGGTGACGGGAAACCCTATGTTTTTGAAACGGATTGAACTGGGTGGATTCAAGTCATTCGCCGACAAAACGGAAATGGAATTCGTTCGTGGCATAACCGCTGTTGTAGGTCCGAACGGAAGTGGCAAAAGTAACATTTCAGACGGCATACGCTGGGTTCTTGGGGAACAAAGCGCCAAATCACTGCGTGGTGGCAAAATGGAAGATATTATTTTTGCCGGCAGTGATGCACGGAAGGCTGTTAATTATGGTGAAGTTTCGTTGACGCTGGATAACGAAGATCATGCGCTTGCTTTGGATTTTGGTGAAGTGACGGTAACGCGTCGTGTACATCGCAGCGGAGACAGTGAATATTTTATCAACAAGCAGTCGTGTCGGTTGAGGGATATTACGGAATTGTTTATGGATACCGGGATCGGCAAGGAAGCTTACTCGATTATTGGACAGGGACGAATCGAAGAGATTCTGAGTACCCGTTCAGAGGATCGCAGGGGGATCTTTGAAGAGGCATCAGGTATTGTTAAATATAAATCTCGCAAACGGGATGCTACTCGCAAACTGGATGAGACGGAACAGAATTTGTTGCGCATTCATGACCTGGTCACCGAGCTAGAAGACCAGATTGGTCCGTTAAAGGAACAATCGGAGAAAGCAATCCACTACAAGGAATTGCGTGGACAGCTGAAATCACAGGAAATCTCCATGTATGTGTATCAAATTGAACAAATTCACGCTTCCTGGAGCAAAGCAAACCAACGACTTGAATCGTTGAAACAGGAAGAAGTCGGATTGGCGGCTATCGTATCCACTCATGATGCCAAGCTGGAAAGTGACCGGAATGCACTGCGTACGCTGGAAACGGAGACGGAACAGCTGCAGTCGGCCTTATTGCAATTCAGTGAAGCAACGGAGAAGAGCGAAGGGCTAGGAGAACTGCTCAAGGAGCGTTCGCGTCATCTGCAGACGAACCAGGAACAGCTTAAAGTGACGCTTGCAGCGAGTGAAGAGAGACATCGGGAGCGTGAAGCCGAGTTACTTGCATTACGCGAAAAGTTTGCCAAGCTTGAACTGGAATTGAGTGACGTAAGAAACCGCCTTTCCGAAGAAGAGGCCAAACTTATCGGTGTTACTGGCGGCATTAGCCAACAGCAGGAGGAAAGCCTTAAGGGCAACTTGCTGGAACTGATGAATCAGATGGCTCAGACACGAAATGAAATTCGTTACGCCGACCAACAGAAAGAAACGCTGGAACGGCGAATGAATCGCGCGACTGAGGAATCCGGCAAGTGGGAAGGCCAGAAGGAAACGCTGGAAGCCCGCAAAACGGAGATTGAGAAAAAAGTTGTTCGTTTGGGCAAGGAAATCAGTGATCTGCGCGGTGGATATATTACGGAAAGTGAACGTCTCCAATCGTTGCAGAAGCTGCTCGAAGAAAGCCGGGGAACTGTCCGTAAATGGGAGCAGAAGCGTGAAGCCCAGGTCTCCCGTCGCGATACAATGAAAGAGATGCAGGATGATTTTGACGGTTTCATGTTGGGTGTCAAAGAAGTTCTTAAGGCATCACGCAAAGGTACACTGAACGGGGTTCATGGAGCCGTTGCAGAGCTCGTTAAAGTGCCTGAGAAGATCGAACTTGCGGTAGAGACAGCGATGGGCGCTTCCCTGCAGCATGTCGTCATGGAGAATGAATCGGTTTCCAGACAGGCGATCGCTTTTCTGAAACAACGTCAATTGGGCAGAGCTACGTTCCTCCCGCTGGATGTTATTCGTGCACGTACCATTGGTGCGGGTGAACGTTCGATGATCGAAGGCATGGATGGTTTTGTGGGAATTGGTGCGGATCTCGTACAATACGAATCCCGTTATGCTGCGATCATTGGAAGTTTGCTCGGTAATGTCATTATTGCGGAGAAGTTGGAGGATGCCAATAAGATCGCGGCTCGCTGCCAATATCGTTTCCGGGTCGTAACCCTGGAAGGCGATGTGGTTAACGCGGGTGGTTCGATGACTGGTGGTAGCCAGCACAAGAAAAATGTAAGTCTGCTCAGTCGCAAACGGCAGCTGGACCAGCTGGACCAGGATATTTTGGATACCGAAAATCAGATCGTAAAACTTCATCGCAGTGTGGATGATGTAAAAACTCAACTGGAGCAGTGCCAGGACAAGCTGGACGAGCTTCGTCAGTCTGGAGACGACACCCGGAATGCAGAACAGCAGGCTTCAATGGAAATGAAGCAGGTTGAGCATGAGCTGCGTCACGTACTGGAACAGGTTGCCGTAGCCGGGCAGGAAAAGAGCGGGTTTACCGAAGAAATCAAAGAGATGGATATAGCCCGCGATGTCGCTGTGAAGAAGCTGGAGCAGCTTGAGGAAGAAGAGAAGGCGACCCATCGTGCCATTCATGCCGCAGAATTTGCGCGCAAAGCGAATGAATCCGCGAAGGAGGAATTGCAGACCCAGCTCACCGAACTGAAAGTGCGAGAGGGAAAACTGGATCAGGAGCGATTCTCCAACGAGGAGCAATTACGGCGTTTGGAGCGCGAAGTGGATTCACTGGTGAAGGATCTTCGTCAAAATCGTACGTTGCTGGCCTCCATGGAAGCCGATCTGAAGAAAACAGAGACTGAGAGTGTTAAACAGATTGAAGATCTTAACCAATACAAGCTGAAAAAAGCGGAATCTGCACAGGAGCTGGACTTCAAGCGTGCTGCCCGAAGCGAGCTGTCGAAGAAGCTTGAGCTTGCCGAGAATGAAACGAAGGAACAGCGTACACAGCTGAAAGCTGTTGAGGAGCAGATGCGACAAACGGAAATTTCCGTGAATAGACTTGATGTTGAGTTGGAAAATATTTTGCGCAAATTGATGGATGAGTATGAGCTCGGCTATGAACTTGCCAAAGAGCGTTATCCAGTACCGGAAGATGTGGAGAGCACACAGGCTGAGGTTCAGAAACTGAAGCGCAGCATTGCAGCTCTCGGCGACGTCAATCTGGGAGCCATCGAAGAATTCCAGCGGGTTAACGAACGGTATGAGTTCCTCAGCACGCAGAAGAATGACCTGGTTGAAGCCAAAACAACGTTGTATCAGGTCATTCGAGAAATGGAAGACGAGATGGCCAAACGATTCAAGGCAACGTTTGATGCGATTCGGCGGGAGTTCGGCACAGTCTTCACCAAGTTGTTTGGCGGAGGACGCGCCGATCTTGTACTAATGGACCCTGAGCGCTTGCTCGATACGGGCATTGATATTGTCGCCCAGCCACCAGGCAAAAAGCTGCAAAACCTGCAGCTATTATCCGGTGGGGAACGAGCATTGACCGCGATGGCATTGTTATTCGCTATACTGCATGTTAAGCCTGTACCGTTCTGCGTACTGGATGAAGTGGAAGCGGCACTGGATGAAGCCAACGTGGTGCGTTTTGCCCAGTATTTACGTGAGTTCTCGGAACAAACACAATTCATCGTTGTTACACATCGCAAAGGCACAATGGAAGAAGCGGATGTGCTGTATGGCGTCACGATGGAAGAGGGCGGAGTATCCAAGCTCGTTTCGGTTAAACTGGAAGATGAGGAAGCTGTCATTGCCTAATCTTTGAGTTGGTTGTCACGCATGAACTCATCTAATATCATTTAAACTAAGAAATGTACACGATGGAGGGGCTTTATGAGTTTTTTTAAAAAGCTGAGAGACAGCATTGCAAGCAAAACGGAGTCGGTTACCAAACAGTTCAAGGACGGGTTGGAAAAGACACGTAAAGGCCTTGTAGAGAAAGTGTCGGATCTCGTTATCCGCCGCAAAAAAATCGACGAGGAATTCTATGAAGAGTTGGAAGAGATTCTGATTGGAGCCGACGTAGGTGTCAATACGGTCATGAAACTGATTGAAGATCTGCGTGAAGAAGTCAAAAAACGTAAAATTGAGGATGCGGCTGAACTACAGCCTGTATTGTCCGAAAAACTGACGGATTTGCTTCGTGGCGAGCAGAATAATGAACTGAAAATGAATCCGGATGGCATTACGGTCATTTTGTTTGTCGGTGTTAATGGTGTGGGTAAAACAACAACGATAGGTAAGCTAGCCCATCGCTTCAAACAGCAGGGTAAAAAGGTCATTATGGCAGCAGGCGATACGTTCCGTGCCGGAGCGATTGAACAACTCGAAGTATGGGGACAACGTGCTGGTGTGGAAGTCATCAAGCAACAATCAGGTTCTGACCCTGCCGCTGTAATGTATGATGCAGTACAGGCTGCGAAGCAACGGGGTGCTGATGTATTGCTCTGTGATACAGCTGGCCGTCTGCAGAATAAGTCCAATCTGATGGACGAACTCAACAAAATCTATCGTGTCATTCAACGTGAAATTCCGGAAGCACCTCATGAAGTATTAATGGTGCTGGATGCAACTACAGGTCAGAATGCACTTAATCAGGCCAAACTCTTCGGAGAGAAGAGTGGGGTAACTGGACTTGTACTGACGAAGCTGGATGGTACCGCCAAAGGTGGTATTGTTGTTGCGATTCGTCAGGAGTTGGATTTGCCTGTGAAGCTGGTCGGACTTGGTGAGAAAATTGATGATCTGCAGCCATTCGACTCGGAGCAATTCGTGCATGCGTTGTTTGCCGGACTGATCCAAGAACAGCCAGCTGAAAGTGCTGAAGAAGAGGAAGCTAATTCCTAGAACCATTAATAAATAGGATGAATTAATAGCGTTAACCGTATTGCCAGTGATAGACGTGATAAGTGTCACGTGTAATGTCACTGGCAATACGTGTATAATGGGAATAAAGAAGGCAAGGCTAAAGGGCTAGAAAGGACGGTTGATATGGCCAATACTTATACCTATTCTCGCCGTGAAGAAGTCGCCAATGCGGTTACACATGGAATCGGTGCTGCACTCAGTGTAGCTGCACTGGTGCTATTGATTGTATTTTCGAGTATGAAAGGCACGGCTTGGCATGTGGTCAGTTTCACGATCTACGGGATCACCATGCTACTGCTCTATACGAGCTCTACACTCGTGCATGCATGGAAAGATGGGAAAGTGAAAGATTTATTTGAGATTTTCGACCATTCTTCCATTTATTTGTTTATTGCGGGATCGTACACTCCGCTTTTGTTTATTGCTGTTCGCGGCACACTTGGTTGGACCCTGTTCGGTGTAATCTGGGGAATCGCATTATTCGGCGTGATCTTTAAGGCGTTTTTTACGAAAAGGTTTCTATTCATGTCCACGATTTTCTATATTGCGATGGGCTGGCTCATCGTTATTGCCTGGCAACCGCTTATGGCTACCATTCCTACAGGCGGAATCGTGCTGCTGGTTGCTGGAGGCCTAATGTATACACTGGGTACACTTTTTTATGTGTGGCGTGGATTTCCGTACCACCATGCGATTTGGCATCTCTTTGTGTTGGCAGGCAGTATTCTTCATTTCTTTATGGTACTGCTGTACCTGACACCACTTCGCTAGGCCACGGTAGATAGCGTAAAACGAATCGGCTCCATCTGTGGAGACCCATTCGTTTTTTGTTCTATATAAAGGATACAGCAGGTCGTATTCTACTGTAGAGGAATGGCTAAGATCAACCGTATGGGAAAGAAAAATGAGTGCAAAATGAACGTTTTTATTGTGACAAGTATTTTTGCTTGACAACCTGATTTGTTTTAGGTATTATTAGGAACGTTGCAAGAGTGTAAAGTGTTTTTCCTTGACGAAGGGAGTGCCCCGTTATGAGTCAAGAAAACCGGCTTGAGAAGACAAACCGGATTAACTTGCTGTTTGCTTTCTATGAACTGTTACTTACCGAGAAACAGCAGACTTTTCTAAAGTATTACTTTCATGATGATTTCTCGCTGGGCGAGATTGCAGCCGAGTTCGAGATCAGCCGCCAGGCGGTATACGAGCATATCAAGCGTGCCGAACAAGTGCTGGAAAATTACGAAAGCAAGCTTGGCTTGCTGGAGAAGCACGAACGGCGCAACCGTAATCTTGAAGATTTGCAAAATGCATTGGAGCGCGCAGGTGTTTCCATTGATAACAACCAACAAATAAACGATATTATTCATCAGCTCAGAGAATAGTTCTTAAGAGTTGAACGAAACGTATCGGTCCTGAAAACAGTATTACAGCTTAAGGAGGTGGGATCATGGCATTTGAAGGATTAACGACCCGATTGCAGAATGTGTTCAGCAAGCTGCGTGGCAAAGGCAAGGTGTCTGATGAAGATGTTGCTGAAGCTATGCGCGAGGTACGTCTGGCATTGCTCGAAGCGGATGTAAACTTCAAAGTGGTCAAGGAATTCATCGCCAAGGTGAAAGAGAAGGCTGTTGGCAAAGAAGTGATGGAGAGCTTCACGCCAGGAATGGTCATTATCGACATCGTAAACAAGGAACTGACGGATTTGATGGGTGGAAGCCAGTCGAAGCTGGCTAAAGCGAACAAACCGCCTACGGTACTGATGATGGTTGGTTTGCAGGGTGCAGGTAAAACGACCACATCCGGTAAACTGGCTAAAATGCTGCAAAAGCAGAACAGTAGACCGTTACTTGTTGCAGGAGATATTTATCGTCCGGCAGCGATTAAACAGTTGGAAGTGCTCGGCGAGCAGATCAAAGCGCCGGTATTCACACTGGGAGATCAGACAAGCCCTGTAGAGATCGCACGTCAGGGTCTACAGCACGCCAAGGACAACGGCAATGACTATGTCATTATCGATACAGCTGGACGCCTGCATGTCGATGAAGAACTGATGGAAGAGCTTCGCCAGATTCACAGCGTAGTGAATCCCGATGAAGTATTGCTTGTCGTAGACAGCATGACAGGTCAGGATGCAGTTAATGTGGCAGAACACTTTAACCAGCAGCTTAATCTGACGGGTGTCGTTCTGACCAAGCTTGACGGAGATACTCGTGGTGGTGCCGCGCTTTCCGTTAAAGCAGTGACCGGTTGCCCAATCAAGTTTGCTTCCCTTGGAGAGAAACTTGATGCGCTGGAACCTTTCCATCCGGAGCGTATGGCTTCACGCATTCTCGGTATGGGTGATATGCTCTCTCTGATTGAGAAAGCACAGTCCAACATTGATACCGATAAAGCCAAGGAAATGGAACGCAAGATGCGTAATGCAGAATTCACGTTCGAAGATTTCCTGGAACAGATGGATCAGGTGAAGAAACTGGGACCAATCGATCAGATTATGGATATGATTCCTGGTATGGGCAAGATGAAACAAGCGAAGGACCTGAAAGTTGATGATAAACAGATGGGCCGGATCGAAGCGATCGTGTACTCTATGACGACCGAGGAGAAACGTAACCCGGATATGATCAACCATAGCCGCCGGAAGCGAATTGCTACAGGTAGTGGAACATCCCTGGCCGAAGTAAACCGTCTGATCAAGCAGTTTGATGAGATGCGCCGCATGATGAAACAGTTCTCGGATATGATGGGACCTAAAGGCGGCAAGAACAAAGCAATGAAGCAGCTCAAGGGTCTGGGCAAAGGAATGAAGTTTCCTTTCCGTTGATTCCTGGAACAGCTAAACGATATACAGATTTCATTGAAGGAGGTGAATTTTCAAATGGCAGTTCGTATTCGTCTGAAACGTATGGGTGCTCACAAAGCTCCTTTCTACCGCGTAGTGGTATCGGATTCCCGTTCCCCACGTGACGGTCGTTTTATCGAGGAGATCGGTTACTACAACCCGGTTGAACAACCGGCTGTTGTTAAGATCGATGAAGATAAAGCATTGCAATGGCTTCAAAACGGTGCACAAGCATCTGACACTGTCCGCAACTTGCTGAGCAAAGCGGGCGTGATGAAGAAGTTCCACGAGTCTAAATTGACTAAATAAGGTGCTGATTCGGAGGGTCATCTATGGAAGAATTAGTAGGCATAATTGCTAAGGCTTTGGTCGATCATCCGGAAGATGTGGCGGTTCGGACGGTTGAGAAAGATCGGCTTGTCGTATATGAGTTAACCGTTCATCCTGACGATGTTGGGAAAGTGATTGGTAAACAGGGACGAATCGCAAAGTCTCTTCGTACGGTCGTCACATCAGCAGCAGTTAAGATGGATAAACGGGTAACCGTCGATATCATATCTTAAAGATATACGAAAGGGGGTTAGGATGCATGTCCTAGCCCCTTTTCGTGCATGCTGAAACTTAAATAATAGGATTGAAATAGCTCGTCAAGTATGATTATCTGCGCAAGTAGTGAAGGGTACGGAATCGATTCTGAAGAAGCGTTAGGATAACAGCGATCCGAAGAACGATCCGTAACCGGAACGGTCGCAGGGAGATCAACACATATGAGTACCAATATGAATGGATTGTAGGAGGAAAGTATGGCAGAGTTTATGAATGTAGGTAAAATCGTCAATACGCATGGAATTCGCGGCGAGGTGAGAATCATGCCTTTAACTGATTTCCCCGAAGTACGTTTTGCGAAAAATGCAGAGTTGTTTTTCTTTACACCAGATAATCATCCAGTCATGGTTAACGTGGAATCTGCACGTTTGCATAAGAATATGTATATTCTTCGTCTGAAAGAGTATGGCAACATTAATGAAGTAGAGAAGTTTAAAGGCGGCATGGCTAAAGTGTTGAAAGAAAACTTGGCTGAGCTAGAAGAGAATGAATACTACTTCCACCAAATTGTTGGATGTTCGGTCATTACAGATGAAGGTGAAACACTCGGAACCATCTCTGAGATTTTGACTCCCGGTGCTAATGACGTATGGGTTGTTAAAACGCCAGCAGGCAAAGAAATCCTACTACCGGTTATTGATGATGTTGTTCTTGATGTGGACATCGACCAGCAACAAGTCAAGGTTCACCTGATGGAAGGGCTGCTGTAACATGAAAGTGGATGTTCTAACACTATTCCCGGAAATGTTTGACGGCGTATTCGGAACCAGTATTCTGGGTAAAGCCCAAACAAAGGGGCTTGTATCTCTGGGAGCAACAAACTTTCGGAATTTTGCGACCAATAAACACAATACAGTTGACGATGCACCTTACGGCGGAGGTGGGGGTATGGTATTAAAGCCGGATCCAATCTTTGCTGCTGTCGAGGATGTTTTAGAGCAACGAGGCGAAGCTGCGGCAACGATGAAACCGCCACGTATTATTCTAATGTGTCCGCAAGGTGAGACGTTCACACAGAAAAAAGCAGAAGAACTTGTACAGGAAGATCATCTGATTTTTATTTGCGGACATTATGAAGGCTATGATGAGCGTATCCGTGAATTTCTCGTGACGGACGAATTGTCGATTGGTGATTACGTGCTGACGGGCGGCGAGCTACCTGCGATGGTGGCGATTGACAGTATTGTGCGCCTTATTCCGGGTGTACTGGGTAATGAGACAAGTGCTGTAACGGATTCATTCAGTACCGGATTGCTCGAATACCCGCACTACACACGTCCTCCGGAATTCAGAGGTATGAAGGTGCCAGATATGCTGTTATCCGGACATCATCTGAATATTGATGCATGGCGCAGGGAGCAGTCCTTGCTTCGTACGCTGGAACGTAGACCAGATATGCTGGAGACGGCGGACTTGACGGATAAAGAACGGATTTGGCTAAATAAGATTCGTTCCGACCGTGAAAAGAATGCAGAGTAATTTGATGTATTTCGTTTGAGCACGTAAAATAATCTCATTCAAAAGCTTTAAAGACCAGCCTTGTGATATATAGGTTGGTCTTTTTCTGTATTGAACACTTTTGCCGCTTTGAACATTTTTGCATGTTCCGAAATAGGGTTGTATAAACTGAAGAATTTCTTTATGGTGATCTCAACTAGAAGCGTATGAACACGACATGCTGAGGAGGAAGAATATGAATCATCAGCCTTATGAAGTTGGCAGAGTGAATATAAGCGAAGCTGGAGAGCGCTGCAAAATGCTTCTGGGGGATCTGAATGGAGATGGCAGGCTTGAGATGCTGTTGGTACAGGCAGATGGGGGCATAGATGACCGTTACGTTCCACATCAGGTATGCTGTTTGTCGGCATATGATCTGGATGGAACATTAATGTGGCAGGTCGGAACACCGGATCCGGATGCAGGCGGTCCAGGATCAGACTATCCTGCTCAAATTGCAGATTGGGATGGGGACGGAAATAATGAAGTGCTGTGTGTAATGAACAAACAATTTCTTATTCTAGACGGAAGAACCGGAGAGATAAAGAAACGTCATGAGTTGCCTGAAGAGCAAGCGCATGACTGTCTTATTCTTGCAAACCTGACTGGTGACCAACACACAATGGATATCCTGCTGAAGGATCGGTATAAGACGTTATGGGCTTTAGACCATGATTTCAATTTGTTGTGGAAGCATGAGGGTAATATAGGTCATTTTCCGTGGGTATACGATATCGATGGGGATGGCAAGGATGAAGTGATGGCCGGGTATGACATGCTGGATCATAATGGAACATTATTATGGTCCTGTCAAAATCTTGATGATCACGCAGACTGTATATGGTTTGGCGATGTGGACGAGGACGGGGAAGTTGAAATTGTTATTGGTGGCAGTGTCACGGTGATGCTGGATCGGTACGGTAATGAAAAATGGCGTTATGAGGATTCGATTGAATCACAGCATATTGCATTGGGGAAATTTTATAGAGAAAGACAAGGATTACAGATTGCAGGCTTGGATCGGATTATTCGTGGAGATGAGAATGGCAAGGATGGACTATTTATGCTGGGTAGCGACGGAAAAGAACTGTGGAAAGAAGATCGTAAAACTCGTGGGTGGTTAACCATTATTGAGCCTGTACGCAACTGGGATGACAGCGGGCTTGACTATATCCTGGCTTATCGTCGAGGTGGGGGCGTCCTGCCAGCTTTGGTCAATGGTAACATGCAAACGGTTGCAGATTTCGGAAAAGAGGGCTACGCCGTACATGCCGACTTGTGTCAGAGCGGAAGGGAACAGATCATCATCTATGATGCACATGAAGCCGTAATCTATTCCAGCTCAGTGATGGATGTAACCACTCCAACCTCTTTGGACATAAAAAGAGCCCAGCTTCAGCCAAAAAGGCTGTATAGCTCGACTCTTTATCCAGGCGGGGAAGTATCAATCTAGCTTAATGACTGATCTCTACGACAGGAAGGATTTCCTGTGGGTCTGATTCGGGATGGAGCAATGCAGCCAAATCGGTTCCTGTTGTAACCGTTAATCGTGGGAGCTTCATAGGATTATCCCCAGGTCGAACAAATCCTGAGCGTACGGAAAAGGCCATGCGATACCCATTTTGCTGCAGCTGATAGATCATCTGCGTGCTGGTATAACCGAAAGGGTAGGCAAGATACGGCGTATCTATACCGGTTTCTTTCATTAACTTGACGTCATCATTCAGAAGACTTGTGTCGAGTCCGACTGGCACGTTGTCGCCGCAACGCATATATCCCTTGTGATGCAGATTATAGGTATGACTATTGAACTCAAAGACGTCTTTAGCGGCCTGCATCTCCTGTTTGGAGATAAATGTATTTTTGGCTGGATCAAAAGCCGAAGGCTGATCCTGAATTTTGCTGCCGATTACAAACAGGGAAGCATGGAAATTATATTTTTTGAGCACAGGGTAGGCTAAAGTATAATTGTTCTGATACCCATCATCAAAGGTGATGACAATCGACTTTTTGGGTAGGGAGATCTGTCCATTCACGTATTGTTCAAGCTGCTCCAATGTAATTGTATTGTAGCCTTCTTCATGCAAATATTTCATGTTTTCTTCGAAGTCTTCCAGATTAATGATCGATTTGTTGTTTGTTTCATGATTATTATTTTTGGGCTGTATGTAATGATACATCAGTACAGGTACCTCAGTAGCCGAACCTTGTGCGATGTGAAAGGTAGCCAGATCAAGTGCAGGTTTGCTGGAATAATCGGAGTGAGACATTAGAAATGCCTTACGTTTAACCATATCCCAGGACGTGCATGCTTTGTGGGACATTGCATTGGTAGGATGAGTTACCGCATACGCATACATTGTAATGGTACAAGTGAGTACTGCGAGTGCAGCAAGAGCGATTTTTTTTAAGTGTTTCATAAGTCAATTGGTTCTCCTTTTGCCATTTCATTTCTTTGTGGAATTACATTTTAGATGCATCAGCACGTAATCCAACAAGCTATATCATAGACGATCTTTCTTGACAGAAAGTTACAGTATTTTTTCCGTCTAATACTTGACTTATCCAAGAATACTAATTACGACTATCCATAGGGCGGAGCTTCTATGTGCATAAAGGAATCGTGCAGAAAAGCGGATGGACAGGGTATTTTAATGTGATTGTAATATGACTATAATAGAATTCAGCGACGTGCTTAAGATGATCGTTATAGGGGATAACGACTAATTGGAGTAAAGGGAATTAAAGGGGATTGAAGAACTAAGGAGTTCCGTCAGCAATTTGTTTATTTTTCCTTGTGTTTTGTTATGGTGCGTGATACAATAAGTCTGTTATGTGGAATACGGCGGTCCTCTATGGATAATGAAGGAGACAAGGTGTTCTCTGGAAGAAGTATGAACGCCTGTACGGAAGGAGGGAGTCATAGATGAATATCGTTCAAGCGATTACACAAGAACAACTTCGTAAGGATATTCCGAGTTTTCGTCCTGGTGACACTTTGAAAGTGCACGTTAAGGTAATCGAGGGAACTCGTGAGCGTATCCAATTGTTCGAAGGTGTTGTGATTAAACGCCGTGGTGGTGGAATCAGTGAGACTTTTACAGTTCGTAAAATTTCTTACGGTGTAGGTGTGGAAAGAGCTTTCCCGCTTCATTCCCCTAAAATCGATAGAATCGAAGTGGCTCGCCGTGGTAAAGTTCGTCGTGCGAAGCTTTATTATCTTCGTGAACTACGCGGTAAAGCAGCGAGAATTAAAGAAATTCGTTAATATAACGGATACCGGGGAGGGCTTGGAGACAAGCCCTTTTCGTTTTTGTCCGGGAAAAGTTGAACCGGAGGTGCACTTCCGAGTAAAATGGTATGGCGGCACACGCGCGAATAGTCCGGGAGGCTTGTGGAATCAGTTATTGAAGGACATTTGAATTGTGGATTAAATGTACTGGTAATGCTTGCGTGTAAGATTACATAACTGATGATGTGTAAAAACTGCTATAACATGTACTGTGAAGAGAGGAAGATCATTAATGGAACAGGAAGTTCAACAGGACCAGGGCAATACTGCCGAAGAGAAAGGCAGTCGATCCAAAAAAGCCAAAAATGAAATTTTCGAATGGCTCAAAGCCATCGTGATCGCACTAGTACTTGTCATTTTGATTCGGTGGTTGCTGTTCAAACCTTTTGTTGTGGACGGGCCTTCCATGCAGCCGAATTTTCATACAGGTGAACGTGTGATCGTCAATGAAATTTTATATGATATTAGGGAACCACAGCGCGGAGAAGTAATCGTATTCCACGTTCCAACCGAAGGCCGTGATTTCATTAAACGTGTCATTGCTGTCGCTGGTGATACCGTTGAGGTTCAGGACGATACAGTTCTCGTCAATGGTAAGAAAGTCGATGAGACTTACATTCAGGGAGCAATCGATGCTGCTGAAGCGAACGGTGGAACCTATAACGTGAAGGACTTCCCTAATGAACAATTCCCGGATGGGAAAGTACCTGAAGGTCATGTTTTTGTAATGGGGGATAACCGTCCGAACAGTACAGATAGCCGGATGATCGGTTATGTGTCACTGACGGATATTGTAGGTCGTGCAGATGTGATTTTCTGGCCGATCGGCGATATCAAATGGATTAACCATTAATATGAATGCAGGATATATAAGCAAAATATAAAGTGTACACCAAAACGTAGAGGGCAGAACAAATTTGGGGATAATAGAGATCGGAAGATTGTTTTGCCAGCGAAATGATACGGTGTGCATGTTATAGAAAAAGCTTGTATATCAACAAATAATGAGGTGAAGACAAGGTGACGATACAATGGTTTCCAGGTCATATGACCCGAGCCAGACGCCAGATTCAGGATAAGTTAAAGCTGATTGACGTGGTCATCGAACTGCTGGATGCCCGTCTGCCTGTCTCCAGCCGCAACCCGATGATTGACGAGATTTTACAGGGCAAACCCCGGATGATTTTGTTGAATAAGTCCGACTTGGCGGATGCGAAAGTGACGCAAGAATGGATTGAATATTTCAAAAAAGAGGGAATCACTGCTTTCCCTGTAGATGCTTCAACAGGTACCAACGTGAAAGACATCCCAACCCAAGCGAAGCTTCTCCTAAAAGAAAAAATTGACCGTCAAATAGCTAAAGGGATTAACCCTCGAGCGGTTCGTGGACTGATTGTTGGTATTCCAAACGTGGGTAAATCCACGCTAATTAACCGACTGGCTGGACGGAACATTGCGGCAACGGGAGATCGTCCTGGTGTGACGAAGGGACAACAGTGGATCAAAGTGGGTAAAGAAATGGAACTGCTGGATACCCCGGGTATTCTTTGGCCGAAATTCGAAGATCAAAACGTGGGTTATCGTCTTGCGGTAACAGGTGCAATTAAGGAAGAGATTCTGAATGCAGAAGACATCGCCTTTTTTGGCATCAGTTATCTGATGCGTTATTACTGGGATTCTCTTGAAGAACGATATGGACTTCAGGAGTTCTCCAAGGATGCGGATGATTCTGACAGCGTTGTTGCGATCATGGAACAGGTTGGTCGTATACGTGGTTGTGTTGTAAGTGGTGGTCGTATCGATTTGGAAAAAGCATCGCGAGCATTTCTGCGTGAACTGCGTGCGGGCAAAATGGGACGTTTCTCTATGGAAGCTCCTTATTAAATAAGACAACTGCCGAAAGAAGCGGCCGTTACCGGATTACCGGGAGCGGTCGCTTTTTGTCATACTGGAATTTAAAATAGAGGAACTTTGATTGATCTGGAAGGCGATTCTAGAAAATTGCACTTTATGGGATTGTATTGTACGTATATCTGGGTCTCTTAAAACATGCTATGATGAGGGATGAAGATTTAGCCTGCTCAATGCTGAATATCTTCAATTTAAGCCATCAGATACCGATAAAATAATAACTCACCATCGTATTATCATATGCTTTACAGAAGCTTATTTCTTATTTAATAGGATCTGATAGAACAAAAATCGGGAATCTACGTCTATATAATAAAATGATATAAAAGTGATGTGTTGAAGCAAGAGTGGGCAGAGGAGATGACACTGTAATGAATGAAATGAATGAGTTAATTGAATTGACGCAACTGGATGCCCTGGTTGAACCGAAAAAGAAGAAAAAAGAATTGGTGGAGCCCAAAGATCTGCTGATTTATGAGCGTGAATATTGGGAAAGTGGATTTGAACGTATTGCCGGAATTGATGAAGTGGGACGCGGTTGTTTATTTGGAGATGTAGTAGCGGCAGCCGTTATTTTACCTCGTGATCTGATTCTCGAAGGGGTTAATGATTCCAAGAAATTAACGGAGAAAAAGCGCGATGCATTATATGACATCATAATGGAAAAGGCGTTGTCAGTGGGAATCGGTTATGCGGATGCGGAAACGATTGATCAACTGAATATTAAGCAGGCTGCAAGGCTTGCCATGAAACGTGCAGTAGAAGCGCTTGAGGGCGTGCCAGATTATCTATTGGTGGATGCCGAAAAGGTAGATGTGAATATACCGCAGTTGTCCATTATTAAAGGTGATGCAAACAGTCAATCCATTGCGGCAGCATCCATTATTGCGAAGGTTACCCGGGATAGGCTTTGCAAGGAGGATTGGGATACGTTATATCCGGAATATGGTTTATCGATACATAAGGGATATGCAACGAAATTTCATCGTGAACAAATTATGGCTCGTGGTGCTACACCCATGCATCGTCGCAGTTTTCTCAGCAATCTGCTCGGAGAACAGCACACTTTATTTTAATTAACCATACACGGAGGGAGGGTGAAGGGTATGAATATAAGTTCCGTGATTCGTGGGTTGCTGGGAGATAGTAAACCGGGAAATGCCAAACCACTGGAGTTAAAGGAAGGTCAGGTTGTACGGGGTTCTGTGGTTAGTGTATCCGATGATGGAGCAGATGCGGTTCTTCAGATTCAGGGTGTACAGGTGCGTGCAAAACTGGAAACCCCGCTTCGCCCAGGTGAAACAACACTGCTTCAGGTTCAGCCTCCAGGTGAAAATGGCGTAACGGTAATGAAACCACTGACGGGTACATTAGCAGAACTGCCACAGGCATCTTTGAACAATATGCTTCAGGAGGTAGGTTTACCGGATACCAAGGGGAATCGGGAACTGCTGTTAGCTATGCAGCGAAGCGGATTACCTTTAACCAAGGATAATGTAGCCATGGTTCAAAATATGATAACAGCCAAACCTGCACAAGTGCCTGTTGAAGAATGGGTGCAGGCGACAGGTATTGCTTTTCAGCGTGGTCTTCCGGTTACAGCGGAAACGGTAAAGGGTCTGCATCAAGCTGTTTTTGGCCCGCCACTACATCAGTTGTTGAAGGGTTTGGCTGAACAACTGGAGTCTATGCTGACCCAAACCGCGGGTAAAACGCCGCCGACTGGTGAACAGGCAGCTTCTGTGAAACCAGCCGTCATGGCTGGATTGCCTGTTTCGTTGACTGGAGAGCAGACAGGAGAAGCTTTAACTGCATCAGGCGGTAACCGTCAGGTAGGAGGAACAACTGGTTTATCTGGGCAACCTGTGCCTGGGGCAGCTGCTGTTGATGCTCCAATGGCTGATGGATCCGAGGATACTGCTGCTGGTGGTGCAGTGAAAGGCAATGGGCAGAATGGTGCAGGAAATGCTGAGAATGCTGGGTTTAAGACTGGGGCCAGCCATGTTGAAACTGCTGGCAAGGTGGGTACAGGTATTCCGGCAGGAACCGGAATACCTGGTGAGAGCCCGCGTACTGCTGACGCGGGCTTTGCTGGGAGCCGCCCGGGCATGCCGGGGGCGGCAGTGGATGCTGCGGCTGGCCGAGTGATTGCAGGCCAGCCTGAGGGGGGCGCGGCCGGGCGAACCGACGGTCGCGGTGAAACGGCTGCTGCTGCGGGGCCTACCGCTTCCGCAGCAGCTCCATCGGCAGCGCAGCTGGCGCCCAAGCTGCTGGCGCTGTTGGACGCGCTGCGCAGCGCGTCCACAGCCGCACCGGCACAGCCTGGTGCGGCGACACAGGCCGCACCTGCATCGCAGGGCGGCCAGGCGGCTGCGGCTGCCGGAGGCGCGCCGCAGCTTTTGCCAGCCGGCGCGGATGCGCGGCCGGCTGGCGGTAGTGCCGCAGCACCTGCGGGAGCTGCGGCGGCGCCTGTCACCCACGAGGGGGACCCGTGGGTGGGGCGCGTGCTGAAGCTGCTCGGTGCGGAGCACGAGCAGCAGGCAGTGCACGGCGCGGCTGCGCAGGCGCGCGTGAGCGATGTGGCGAGTCCGGGAACCACGGACACGCTCAAGGGCTTGCTGCTGCAGCTTGCCAGCAGCGATGGTGCACCGGCGGCGCTCAAGGATGCCGCCGGACAGGCCGTGCAATTTCTAACAGGTCAGCAGTTATTGCTGACAACGGATCGCAGTGCTACCTTTGCCCAGATGCACTGGTTTATCCCGATTACCGGACCCGATGGAGAAGAGACGGCTTCCGTTCAGATTCAGTCCCGCCGTGGGCAACGCGGTGAATTGGATGCATCCAACTGCCGCCTGTGGTTTGATCTGGATATGAAAAGTCTCGGTCCAACGCTGGTGGATGTGCATGTTGTCAATAATATCGTCAGTCTACGTGTACTGAATGACCGCGAAGGGATGGGATCGATCCTGGAAAGTGGGCGTGAAGAGATCCATCGGGCGTTGGACCAGCTGGGTTATCAGTTACTGACTTTCAAGGCGGAACCCTGGCCTGTTGGCCAGGAACCGGGTGCCGAACGGAAAATGACTGCCTCGGACTACAGTCCTGAACAATACAAAGGGGTGGACATGCGGGTATGAAAGAGGATTCGCAACCGGACCTGATATCCAAAAAGGCCGTTGCTTTAAAATATGTACCTGGTGAGAGCGAAGCGCCAGTGGTCGTAGCCAAAGGCCGTGGCAAAGTAGCAGAGGCCATTCTGGATAAAGCCAAAGAAAACGGTGTGCCCGTTCAGGAGGATGCTGCACTTGTCGAAGTGCTTTCCAAACTAGATTTGGATGAACAGATCCCGTCGGAGCTGTATCAACTGGTTGCCGAAGTGTTAACCTATATTTATCGTGCTGACCGTTTGGCTTCTGGACGAGAGGAAGATGAATCATGGTAGAGCGCAGATCAGAACAGGGGCCAGCTTCAAAACTGACACGTCAGCAAAAAGGACGATTGGGTGAAGAAGCTGCTTGCGACTGTCTTCGAGAACATGATTATCGGATTCTCCGTCAAAATTGGCGTTGCCGAAGCGGAGAGATCGATATCGTTGCTTCCCATGAAGGCATGATTATTTTTATTGAAGTCCGCAGTAGAAGCGGAACTGGACAGTATGGAACACCCCAGGAGTCGGTAGATATTCGTAAAATGCAGCAGGTGCGTGCAACTGCATCTGTATATTTGCAAATGACAGGAGAGACGAACCATCAGATCCGTTTCGATGTGATTGCTGTCATACTAGATAAAGCAGGCGGAACCGTTTCGGTTGATCATATTATTAATGCGTTTTGAGTTCCTACTATATACGCGATTCTTCAGCTGTGTTAACCCGCAAGAAAGACACTTGAAAAAGTGACTCTCTTGTGGGTTGTTTTTTATTTTGAGCAGGATCATACCCGTATTGATTAAATAGCTACTTATAATGAAGAAAGGTTTATTCTATAAATCCCTTCGAGAGGTAAAAGTCGGAGTTGTCTTTTTGCATCCGAAATAACTAGAACAAAATAATGTTGTCAGCATTCCTTTGAATCCTATGAACCGATCAGTGTATAATCAAGATGGTAATCCAGTTTTGCTGCACCGTTTGATTTTTCATAAATGAGTTGATTCACATCGCAGGCTTGAACTGCGGTCACGGATAATTTTTATAATCTGGGAGGCATGGTCATGAGTAAATCTACCCAAACGGGTAACGCCGTAAGAGAAGCCATTCAAAATCGTCGTACAGTAAAAAAATTCAAAAAAGAAGCTGTTCCCACACAGCAGATTATTGATTTGTTGGACACAGCCGTATGGGCACCCAATCATAAATTGCGTGAGCCGTGGCGGTTTTTATTGTTTAGCGGAAATGGACTGAACAAGCTGGCAGACGCTATTGATGCAGAGATGGGAGAGGATAATAAGTTCTCTGCCAATATTAAGCAGGTCCCTGCCGTCATGATTGTTGTTATGGAAGAAGATCCGCGCCAGAATATCTGGGATGAAGATTTTGCAGCAGTGAGTGCATTGGTACAGAACTTCCTACTCGCGGCATGGAGTGAAGACATTGGCACGTTCTGGGTAACCAAGCCTTTCCTTTATGGACCAAAATTCCGTAAGTCCCTTGGCATTCAGGCTGGGGAAAAAATTATAGGCATGGTTTACATGGGGTATCCAGATGTTATTCCTTCTGCCAAAGAACGTACACCAGCCAAGGACAAGCTGACTATATTTGAATAATTGATCTTGTTCGCTATACATTCAAAAGAGATGCTTTATTAAGAGTAAGAGCCCCTGCACGTATCCCTCTTATACAGAGGATATTTATGCAGGGGTTTTTGACTTGTTAGTTTATATAACCGTAAGTTTGAAATCTACAGATATCTCGCTTGAACCTATCATGATACTGAATGGCGAAGGAACATATTTCCCTTTATAGAATTTATTACTGTATGACCCTCGCTCAAAATAAATTCAAATCCAGTTGACGATACTGTATCGCTTCAGCCACATGAGCATTCAAAATGACGCCATCATGATCCAAGTCTGCGATCGTCTGGGCCATCTTAATAATTCGATCATGTGCACGCATGCTCAGGTTCAGTGCTTGCAGTGTCTGCTGGAGCAGTTGATCTGCTTCTTCAGGCAGACGGATCGTTCGACGCAGAAGGGTTCCTGATAGCTGGCTATTCCAGCGAACTGAACTATTAGCATATCGTGCAGCCTGAATTAGATGAGCATGAATGACTTTGGCCTGCATTTCCGCTGATGAAGGAGAAGCGCCAGCCTTGCGCCACTCGCCTGGGGGAGGAACTTCGACCTGAAGGTCGATTCGGTCCAGCAAGGGTCCGGAAATTTTGGCACGGTACGCGGCCACGCGTGCAGGACTGCATATACATCTTTGATCGTCTGACTGGGCAGAGAGATATCCGCAAGGACAGGGATTCATAGAGCAGGCGAGCATAAATTGTGCAGGAAAGGTGAACGCGGCTCTAGCACGGCTAATGGTGACTTTACGATCCTCCAATGGCTGTCTCAATACTTCAAGGACTTGCCGCTGAAACTCAGGCAGCTCATCCAGAAACAATATACCCCGGTGGGCAAGACTTACTTCACCCGGCTTGGGGATTCCGCCGCCTCCAATTAGACCTGAAGTGGAGATCGTATGATGTGGTGAGCGAAAGGGCCTGTCTGCGATGAGACCATTCGAGGTATCTTTCAGCTTTCCTGCGGCACTTAGCACTTTGGTTACTTCCAGCGCTTCGTCTTCGGACAATGGTGGGAGAATCGTAGGCAGCCGTTTAATTAACATGGTTTTCCCCGTTCCTGGAGGTCCGACCAGCAAAATATTGTGCATGCCAGCTGCGGCAATCATGAGTGCACGCTTTACGTGATGCTGTCCCAGAACATCACTATAATCATCCTCTAGGAATGAAATATGTTTCGAGCGCTCGTGGTTATTCAAATCTTCGTAATCTGGAATTCGAACAGAAAGGTGGGCGTAGTCTTTTAAAACAATAGGCCCCGTATTTTGAATCGTTCCGTTCTTGCTCTTTGTAGCTTTTACACTCTCTGGGACAATATCTTGCAAATGACGAATGCCATATACCTGAATACCCCGGATCAGCGAAGCTTCTTCCAAATTATCGGCGGGCAGAAGAACGGAGGTGAAGCCTTGCCGTTTTGCCAAATCTACCATGGACAAAATGCCAGGTACAGATCTCACTGAACCGTCCAATGCCAGCTCACCCACCACCAATGTCCGTTCCTGCACAGGAAGTACTAGCTGACCACTTGTCGTAAGTAAACCAATAGCAATGGCAAGATCGAAAGAAGATCCTTCCTTGCGCAGATCAGCGGGGGCCAGATTAATCGTAATCCGTTGCAATGGATACTGGTAACCACAGTTTTTTATAGCTGCACGAACACGTTCAACCGCTTCACGAATAGCCGAATCCGGCAATCCGATAATAGACGTCTGGGGTAAACCATTCGACAAATCTGTTTCCACTTCAATTAATACTCCATCAATTCCATATAAACAGGCACTATGCAGTTTTCCGTACATAATAAAAGAAACACCTCACTTCGTCCTTGGCGCGCATAATACAGGCCAGTCTACGAATTAAGGTGCTTCCTCAGCTTCTAACAAGCATTTTATATAAAAGAAATCAGGGCGTCAACCCGTCATCGTCATAGCTGCTGTAGATCTATCCCTGACTTCTGGATTGTTAACAGTTTACCGCAGGATTAAAGAAAGTTCAGTTCCAAATCAATGTCGCGCTGTTGTGGAGGAGTATGTAGACGAGTGGTGAGCTGTTTCAACATATCAAGAATTTTTTTGTCACGTGGTCATATGTTTTCGAACATCTAAGCTCGATAGTATATTTTATACAATTAAATTTAACGCTATTAAATAGAATAGTAAAATCATTTGTGCTCAATTATTCTGTTTTTCTTCTAATTTATGTTAAGATAGATGAAAGGCTCCTTATAATTCGCAAATTCTAGCGGTTATAACATTTGTAAGCCTCTATTATAAGGAATATAGAATGCACAATAGGTAGGTGAGACAGTTATATGCAGAATGAAAGTTTGAAGCTGGATAACCAATTATGCTTTGCCATATACGCTTGTTCACGTGAAATTACGAAGATGTACCAGCCCTATCTTGAGGTGCTTGGGGTAACCTATTCTCAATACCTGGTCTTGATGGTATTGTGGGAACGTGAAGAATGTACGGTTAAGGAAATCGGAGAGGCACTTTACCTCGATTCAGGGACTTTGACGCCTCTTCTGAAACGTTTGCAGTCAGCAGGACTTATTCATCGCGAACGTTCAGCTCAGGACGAACGAAAAGTATTGATTACACTTACAGACGCTGGGCGGGAACTTCGCCATAAAGCCTTGTCTATACCTGAAGCGATCCAGGAGGATGCATGTCTGAACAGTACTGAGTTCGAATCTTTACTGGGGCAGTTTAAGGGCCTGCTTGAGAAAGTACATCAAACTAACACCAAAGAAACCAGAAAATAAAATGCATCAACGTATTACAATCAATCAAGAACCTTGGCTTATTAGCTGAGGTTTTTTCCATTAATATCCAAGCATTCACAATATGGGATCATACCCATATCAAAATACTGTCTATTAACCATTACTTTTTTAAGGAAAGCGTTTTAAAAACATGTTACAATGAATTGGGTTTAAGTGAAAATAGTCAACATTTGTCTTTTGTTAGTCTACCAACCCGCCTTGTTGCAGTCATGTTGATAGGAGGATTCGAGAATGAATATCCATGAATATCAAGGAAAAGAAGTACTGAAACAGTATGGAGTCACCGTTCCAAACGGAAAGGTTGCTTATACAGTCGATGAAGCGGTTGCGGCCGCAGAGGCACTGGGCAGTCCGGTGACTGTAGTCAAAGCGCAAATTCATGCAGGTGGCCGGGGGAAAGCCGGCGGCGTGAAAGTAGCGAAAAGTATCGACGAAGTTCGTGCTTACGCATCCGAAATTTTGGGAAAAGTATTGGTAACACACCAGACTGGACCTGAAGGTAAAGAAGTGAAGCGTCTTCTGATTGAAGAAGGATGCGATATCCGCAAAGAGTATTATGTGGGTGTTGTTGTGGACCGTGCCACAGGCCGCGTCGTAATGATGGCTTCCGAAGAAGGCGGTACAGAGATCGAAGAAGTAGCTGAAGCTACACCTGAGAAAATTTTCAAAGAAATTATTGACCCTGCAATTGGATTGCAAGTGTTCCAGGCACGTAAACTGGCGTACAGCATTCGTATTCCGAATGAGTTGGTGAACAAAGCAGTTAAGTTTATGCTTGCGTTGTACACAGCATTTGTCGAAAAAGATTGCTCCATTGCCGAGATCAATCCGCTCGTTGTTACCGGAGATGGAAACGTTATCGCGCTGGATGCAAAATTGAATTTTGATTCCAACGCTTTGTTCCGTCACAAAGATATTCTGGAACTGCGTGATCTGGATGAAGAAGATGAAAAAGAAATCGAAGCTTCCAAATACGACCTGAGCTACATAGCACTTGATGGCAACATCGGCTGTATGGTCAATGGTGCGGGACTTGCGATGGCGACGATGGATATCATCAAATACTATGGCGGCGACCCGGCCAACTTCCTCGATGTTGGGGGCGGTGCTACAACAGAGAAAGTGACCGAAGCTTTCAAAATCATTTTGTCTGACGCCAAAGTGGCGGGTATCTTCGTTAACATTTTTGGCGGCATTATGCGTTGTGATGTCATTGCCAATGGTGTTGTTGAAGCAGCGAAGCAGCTGGGCCTGACTAAACCGCTGGTTGTTCGTCTTGAAGGAACTAACGTGGAGCTTGGTAAACGTATTTTGGGTGAATCCGGCCTGAATATTGTTCCTGCTGATTCCATGGCCGATGGTGCACAGAAAATTGTTGCCCTCGTAAAATAAGTTCATTCCTGGGCAAATTGCTGCCTTAGTTCCGGAGCTGTCCGGTACTTGAAAAATAACCGTAAGGATGTGAAGCAACGTGAGTATTTTGATTGATAAAAATACAAAAGTCATTACGCAAGGCATTACGGGTTCAACGGGAATGTTCCACACGAAGGGCGCATTGGACTACGGAACCCAGATGGTAGGTGGCGTTACACCGGGTAAAGGCGGAACCAATGTTGATATCACGCTGGAAGATGGCAAAGTAGTCAGCCTCCCGGTGTTCAATACGGTACAGGAGGCGAAGGAAGCTACTGGCGCAACAGCGAGCGTCATCTACGTTCCTCCGGCATTTGCAGCGGATTCCATCATGGAAGCTGTTGACGCAGAGCTGGATCTCGTGATCTGTATTACAGAAGGTATCCCGGTACTTGATATGGTCAAGGTTGACCGCTTCATGGAAGGCAAAGATACCGTTCTGATCGGACCAAACTGTCCGGGCGTTATTACACCAGGTGAATGCAAAATCGGCATCATGCCAGGTTATATTCATATGCCTGGTCACGTTGGCGTGGTTTCCCGTAGTGGAACACTCACGTATGAAGCCGTTCATCAATTGTCTGCGCGTGGAATTGGACAATCTTCTGCTGTGGGAATCGGGGGCGACCCGGTTAAAGGCTCCGAGTTCATTGATATCCTGAAAAGGTTCAATGAAGATCCGCAGACACATGCTGTTATCATGATTGGTGAAATCGGTGGTACGGCTGAAGAAGATGCTGCAGAGTGGGTACGTGATAACATGACCAAACCGGTAGTTGGCTTCATCGGTGGTGTTACGGCGCCTCCAGGCAAGCGTATGGGTCATGCGGGTGCTATTATCTCTGGTGGTAAAGGTACAGCCAAAGAAAAAATTGCGAAACTGGAATCTTGCGGAATCAAAGTTGCTCCGACGCCAGCTGAAATGGGCTCGACTCTTGTGAGCGTACTTGAAGAACGCGGAATTCTGAATTTGTGCACGACACATTAATTCTTTTCCGTTATAATAGAAGAAACGGTACAGGAAATTTATTTTTCTGGTGAGCCGACTATTGATAATGCGGAAAAGGTAAGCAACCTTTTGTCCTGAACAGGGCGAAGGGTTGCTTTTTTGCGTTTTTTTACGGGGTGTAAAAGGGAGCTGTTATCTGCCTGTAAGAGTAAACGCTTGCATTCCGTTGTCACTTATCACACAATATGAGGGAAGATTTTCTTCCCGTTATGGGAGGTTTCTGATTTTGGAAGAGAGATGGATTTTGATTGGACTGCATGAAACGGATGGTATTGGTAAGAAAACAATCTCCAAACTGCTATCAGGACAACATCTACTGACGGATTTTCTGGATTATAAAGAAGGGGATTGGATTGCCGCGGGTTTACGCAGGGATCAGGCTACGCGTCTAACTAAGCAATTCAATGCCGACTGGATTGAGCAGAGACAAGAGAGTGTTTATAAACAGGGAATTGAAGTCGTTACCTATTTGGATCAGGACTACCCCATATTAATGAAGGAAACCGTTCAGCCACCCTGGGTAATGTACGGTCGCGGAGATCTGAATCTGTTGCACTCTCAATCCATTGCAATGGTAGGAACACGTATGCCTACTGTATACGGACGTAAAATTGGTGAGAAGCTGGCAGAGCAACTATGCAAGGCCGGCCTGACCATTGTAAGCGGGCTTGCCAGAGGAATAGATAGTGTGTGCCATGATGCGACTCTTCGTGCAAACGGCAAGACTATTGCGGTATTTGGGACAGGAATTGATAACATCTATCCGCCTGAAAATACAAGTCTTGCCGAACGAATTGCCGAAACAGGGTTGCTTTTGTCAGAATATCCTCCGGGTACACGTGCGCGTCAGGGATTATTCCCGGAACGTAATCGGATCATTGCAGGGTTAACCCTCGGTACGCTAGTCGTTGAGGCTGATATCCGAAGCGGATCACTCATTACAGCAGATGCTGCACTCGAAGCGGGAAGAGACGTGTTTGCAGTCCCAGGTCCCATTACATCTCCCAAAAGCCGAGGCTCGCACAATCTGATTCGTCAGGGGGCAAAATTGGTGACCTGCGCCACAGATTTATTGGAAGAGTTTCGATTGGACTTGCCAAATGCCGAGCAACTTCCTTACAATAGAGGACGTTCGGCGGAAAGTAGTGAAAGTTCCAATGAAGGAATATTCCCTGTCGTAAAACTATCTTCAGATGAACAACGTGTTATTTATCTGCTAGAGCAGGAAGAGCAATCACTGGATCAACTTGTGGAACAGCTCAACTGGGATTTTGGACATTTGCATTCAGTTCTGTTATCTTTAATCATAAAAAAGCAGATTAGCCAATTACCTGGAACCAAATACGCGAGGGTATGACAATGCTGCGATCAAGGCAGTATGTGAAAATAGATTATTAGCGGAAGTTAGTCCTGCTGCAAATGAAGTATGAATCATAAAAACAAGCAGCAGTTTCATGACTGAGAGGAGGATGAACCTATGGCGGATGCACTCGTAATCGTGGAGTCGCCCTCGAAGGCGAAGACGATCGGCAAATATTTAGGCAGCAAGTTCATCGTAAAAGCTTCGATGGGACATGTACGCGATTTGCCAAAGAGTCAGATCGGCGTTGAGGTGGAGAATGATTTTAATCCGAAATATATTACGATCCGCGGCAAAGGTTCAATTTTGAAAGAACTGAAGGATGCACGAAAGAAAGTGAAAAAAGTGTATCTCGCAGCTGACCCGGATCGCGAAGGTGAGGCTATTGCTTGGCATTTGGCCCATGCACTTGAACTGGATGAAACTGCGGATTGCCGAGTAGTATTTAATGAAATTACGAAACAGGCTGTCAAAGATGCGTTCAAAACGCCGCGTAAGATCAATATGGATCTGGTTAATGCGCAGCAGGCAAGACGTATTCTCGATCGGCTTGTAGGATATAAAATTAGTCCGTTATTATGGAAGAAAGTCAAAAAAGGATTGTCCGCTGGCCGCGTTCAGTCCGTGGCTGTCAAAATCATTATGGATCGTGAAAATGAAATTAATGATTTTGAACCGGAAGAGTACTGGAGCATTACTGCCAAACTGACAGCGGACGGAAATCCGCTTGAAGCCAAGTTCCATCAGTTGAACGGTACCAAAACCGAACTTGGCAGTGAGGCAGAAGTACAGGCCATTTTAAAACAGATCGAGGGCGCTTCTTTTACAGTCAAAGAAGTTAAAGAGAAGGAACGCAGTCGTAACCCTTCTGCTCCGTTTACAACGAGTTCCTTGCAGCAGGAAGCCGCACGTAAATTGAATTTCAGAGCTTCCAAGACGATGTCTGTCGCCCAACAGCTGTATGAAGGGGTAGACCTCGGAAAAGAAGGCACAGTAGGTCTGATTACGTATATGCGTACAGACTCTACCCGAATTGCAGCATCGGCTCAGGAAGAAGCCAAGGAATACATTATTGGTAAGTACGGTGAGCCATTTGCACCAGAGACGCCTAGAAACTATTCCAAAAAAGCAGCCAATGCTCAAGATGCGCATGAAGCGATTCGTCCAACTTCGATTTTGCGTGATCCGGATTCCATTAAATCGTTTATGAGTCGTGATCAATTCCGGTTGTACAAACTGGTTTGGGAACGTTTTATAGCGAGCCAGATGTCATCTGCCGTTCTGGATACACTATCCGTGGACATTGCTGCAGGAGATACGATTTTCCGGGCAGCGGGTTCAAAGGTTCGTTTCCAGGGATTCATGAAGGTATATGTAGAAGGTAATGATGACGGTACAACGGAAGAAGATCGTCTGCTGCCTCCACTGAAAAGTGGAGATGTGCTGGAGAATCGGGAAATTGAGCCGAAACAGCACTTTACACAGCCGCCACCACGTTATACGGAAGCAAGATTGGTTAAAACGCTTGAGGAACTGGGTATAGGGCGTCCGAGTACATATGCGCCAACGCTGGAGACCATTCAGAAGCGCGGATATGTTGCCATTGAAGAGAAGAAATTCATGCCAACGGAATTGGGCGAACTGGTCATCGAACAGATGGAGGAGTTTTTCCCGGAGATCCTGAATGTGGAGTTCACCGCGAACATGGAAGGTGATCTTGACCATGTGGAGGAAGGGTCGGAGGATTGGGTCAAAGTACTCGCAGAATTCTACGAATCTTTTGAGAAACGCCTTGAGTTTGCAGAAGAAGAAATGAAAGAAATCGAGATTGAAGATGAAGTATCGGATGAAATATGTGAGAAGTGCGGCAAACCGCTCGTTTATAAGCTGGGTCGTTTCGGCAAGTTTCTCGCATGTTCCGGATTTCCGGATTGCCGGAATACCAAACCGATCATCAAGGATATTGGTGTAACTTGTCCGAAGTGTAAGGAAGGGCATGTTGTTGAACGCCGCAGTAAAAAAGGACGTATTTTCTATGGTTGCGACAAGTATCCTGAATGTGATTTTGTATCATGGGATAGACCGTCAGCGAAACCATGTCCAAGTTGTGGATCACTAATGATTGAGAAACGGAACAAGCAGGGAACACGATTGCAGTGTACTTCATGTGATCATCAAGAGCCGGTAGAGGAACCGGAAGAAGACTGAGCGGATTAGCATAATGGGGGTAAATGATTTTGACGAATGAACAACAAGTAACCGTTATTGGTGCCGGGTTGGCAGGAACAGAAGCAGCTTGGCAGATCGCAAGTCGCGGTGTACGCGTAAAATTATACGAGATGAGACCGGTTGTGAAAACGCCGGCTCACCATACAGATAAATTTGCAGAACTGGTATGCAGCAACTCGCTTCGTGCCAATGGGTTGACCAACGCAGTCGGTGTATTGAAAGAAGAAATGAGAATGCTTAATTCTCTCGTCTTGGGTGCAGCAGACCGTCATGCCGTTCCAGCAGGTGGAGCACTTGCTGTGGACCGGGACGGATTTTCAGGCGAGATCACATCTACGCTTCATCAGCATCCACTCATCGAAGTTGTAAATGAAGAGCTGACTTCTTTGCCGGAAGACGGAATCGTTGTTGTTGCAACGGGGCCTTTGACTTCACCAGCATTGTCAGAGCAAATCAAGGCCCTTATGGGTGAGGAATACTTCTACTTCTATGATGCGGCTGCGCCAATTATCGAAAAAGATTCCATTGATATGAATAAAGTCTATCTTGCTTCACGTTATGATAAGGGCGAAGCAGCGTACTTGAACTGTCCAATGACAGAAGAGGAATTCGATGTGTTCTATGAAGCATTGATCACAGCGGAAGTTGCTCAACTGAAAGAGTTTGAAAAAGAAATTTATTTCGAAGGCTGTATGCCGATTGAAGTCATGATGAAGCGTGGTAAACAAACGGCTTTGTTTGGTCCAATGAAACCTGTAGGTCTCGTCAATCCGCATACTGGAGAACTGCCGCACGCTGTTGTTCAGCTTAGACAGGACAATGCGGCAGGAACGCTGTACAATCTGGTAGGATTTCAGACGCATCTGAAATGGGGAGAACAAAAGCGTGTCTTTTCTTTGATACCTGGACTTGAAAATGCGGAATTTGTTCGTTATGGCGTGATGCACCGTAATACATTTATCAATTCTCCCAAACTGCTTCGTCCAACGTATCAGTTCAAAGAGCGTCCGAACCTGTTCTTTGCAGGACAAATGACGGGAGTAGAAGGTTATGTAGAATCTGCGGCATCCGGTTTAATCGCGGGTATGAATGCAGCCAAAGCAGCGCTTGAACAGGAACTGGTGGTATTGCCGGTAGAGACCACGCTGGGCAGTATGGCACAGTATATTACAACAGCTGATTTCAAACATTTCCAGCCAATGAACGCAAACTTCGGATTGTTGCCGAAGCTGGAAACTAAAATACGCAACAAAAAGGAAAAGAATGAAGCACTTGCGCAGCGTGCACTGGATGGCATTGCCCGTTTTGCAGCAGCAGAAGGTCTAACCGTTCCGGAACGCGTGTAAATTAATCGTGGGAGGAGGCTGATATCATGGATATGTCATTTCATGCTACAACGATCTGTGCAGTTCGTCATAATGGCAAAGCAGCCATTGCCGGTGATGGTCAGGTGACCATGGGGCAAAGTGTTGTGATGAAAAATACAGCCAAAAAGGTAAGACGTTTATATCGTGGACAGGTTGTGGCTGGTTTTGCAGGTTCCGTAGCGGATGCCATAACCTTGTTTGAGAAATTCGAAGGCAAGCTGGAGGAGCACCATGGCAATCTGCAGCGAGCAGCGGTAGAGCTTGCCAAGGATTGGCGGCAGGATCGGATTTTGCGTAAACTGGAAGCACTCCTGATTGTTATGGATAAAACGGGTATGCTGCTGATTTCTGGTGGGGGCGAAATTATCGAGCCGGATGATGACGTTATCGCCATTGGCTCGGGTGGAAACTTCGCCTTATCTGCTGCGCGTGCGTTAAAACGTCATGCAGTGGGACTGGAAGCGAAAGATATTGCTCGTGAATCACTCCAGATTGCTTCAGAGTTATGCGTATTTACCAACAATAATATTATTGTTGAAGAGTTGTAAGGAAAGCAATCTCCCGTGATGGGGCATGATGATTAAATCGGCTCCAGTTACTTCGTGGAGATTCTTTGTCCTTGTAGGTAAGATTTATAATATTCTATCTCGTAAACAAGGTTCGCATACTGGTAGGAGGGAAGCTATATGGATACTCAAGCATTAACGCCAAGACAAATCGTTGCAGAGCTTGATAAGTACATTGTAGGTCAAAAACAGGCTAAAAAATCGGTAGCGGTCGCCCTTCGCAATCGTTATCGCCGTAGCCTTTTGCCCGAACATACCCAAGATGATATTGTACCTAAAAATATTCTGATGATTGGACCTACTGGTGTTGGTAAAACAGAGATTGCACGCCGACTGGCTAAGTTGGTAGGAGCTCCATTCGTAAAGGTGGAGGCTACGAAGTTCACGGAAGTGGGTTATGTTGGCCGTGACGTGGAATCTATGATTCGTGATCTGATTGAAACATCGCTGCGGATGGTCAAGTTGGAGCGTACAGAAAAAGTCAAGGACAAAGCGGAAGAGGCTGCCAATGAACGAATCGTACATATTTTGGCCCCTTCACAATCCAAATCCAAAAATCAGCGGAATCCGTTCGAAATGATTTTTGGCAATAATGGCAACAACACGCCTGAAACCGATGAGCAAGAACCGGATACGGGAGTAACCGAGCGGCGACGTAAAATCAAATTCGATTTGTTATCTGGCAAGCTGGAAGATGACATTATCGAGATCGATGTGGAAGATACCACGCCTAACATGATGGACATGTTCGCAGGTCAAGGAAATGATCAGATGGGGATGAACATGCAGGAGATGTTTGGCAGTTTATTGCCTCGTCGTACCAAAAAACGTAAACTGGCGATTAAGGAAGCTCGCAAAGTGTTGATTCAGGAAGAAGCGGGCAAGTTGATCGATATGGATGATGTTACTCAGGAGTCCATTCGCCGGGCGGAACAGACAGGTATCATATTCATTGACGAAATTGATAAAGTGGCCAGTCAAGGACGCGGTAGCGGCCCTGATGTATCCCGTGAAGGTGTACAGCGTGACATTCTGCCAATTGTGGAAGGGTCTACGGTAATGACGAAGTATGGCCCTGTCAAAACGGATTACATCCTGTTTATGGCAGCCGGTGCATTTCACGTAGCAAAACCCTCGGATCTCATTCCAGAGCTCCAGGGGCGTTTCCCGATCCGTGTAGAACTGAACAGCCTGACACTTGATGAATTTGTATCGATCCTTACTGAACCTAAAAATGCGTTAACCAAGCAGTATGTGGATTTGCTGCGTACGGAGAATATAGAGATTGAGTTCTCCGATGATGCTATTCGTGAGATTGCCAAGCTGGCTGAGTCCGTGAATCAGAATACCGAAAATATCGGTGCACGGCGCCTGCATACTATTCTGGAGAAACTTCTTGAGGATCTGTCTTTTGAAGCACCAGAACTTACGCTGGAGCGTATGATAATCACTCCGGAATATGTACGTGAGAAATTGAATGACATTGCACTTGATCGTGATTTAAGTCAATATATCTTGTAATATAGGTATAATGCTCTGTTCAGTGCGTGTTTGAAGTATGGATGACGGTATACAATGGATGAATAAAGATCACACGACTACACGGAAATAGGATATTCGGTCCTGGTTCCGACTGTAGTAGACTTTATTCAATCCACGTGTATGCCGTTTATTTTTGTTTTTGCCTAATATAATCTAGTATTATAACCGATAAAAGAGTTGGAGTTGTATAAGACTAGAGATATTCTAGGACTTGTGCCGCAGATATAATGTATTTAAGATTGTCGTCATGGTGGGAGCTAATAATTTATAATTCTAAAAATTCCAATAAAAGGATTTATTTTTTCCAAGTCTGGATATCGGTTTAATCAATGAGAGAAGATAAAATTGCGTAAATGCGCAAAATATGAATTTGATTGTATTGCAGATGTGACAAAAAAATATCGGTTCATCAAAATCTGCATGCGAGAGATAAATGTTAAAAAAGTGTTGGGGGAATTCAGTAAAATCAAATAATTCAATATGGATATTTTGTCAATTATCTATTTCATTGAAGATCAAAGAGTGTAGTTGAATTGATAAGAAAGCTTATTATATCGGTAAATATTTCTAATAAAAAACAGATTGAAGCATCTCAATGTATTTCAGGTTTGTATTATTATGATATGCCAAAACGTATAGAAGCATAGTATAAATTTTAAGAATGTTTAAGAGCTCAGATAGAGCACTTAAGCTTATTTTTGTTTTGGGCCCCAACATTTACGGAAAAATTCATAATTTGCAGAAAATACACAAAAAGCTCTGTCTTTCAGAAAAGATAGGGCTTTTTTCTTATTGTAATATATCCCAATCTCGAAGAAACTTATGTTATACGACAACATCAGAGTTAATTCTACTTAAGTCCTAGAAAACCGTGTAAAAGTGAATGTTTTTTGTCGAAAAAACATAAGCATCCTGACGGAAAAAGATTGAATCTATTTCCATAATTTCTAAAGAGAGGAGGGCGATTATGAATCTTTTGAATGATATTAGTTTTCAAAGGTTACAAGGTGCACTCGATGCCTCTAACATTAGACAACGAACGATTGCTGACAACATTGCGAATGCGGACACCCCGTATTTCAAGCGTTCGGACGTTTCTTTTGAAGAAATGCTAGAGGACCAAATGAATGGAGATATGCCTGTTCTTAAAGGGAAAGTAACGGATTCAAGGCATTTTGTCATAGGTCCTTCCTCTTCCATACCTACACCAGTAGTTAATATGGACCAGTCAACTTCTATGAATAACAACCAGAACAACGTCGATGTAGACAAAGAAATGAGTCTTCTGGCGGAGAACCAGCTGCGTTACAACGCTTATATTCAGCAAGTGAATGAACAGATCAAAATGATGCGTGTTGGAGTCGAAGGGAGATAACTTAGGTGAACATCAGTAACAGTTTCAGTATCAGTGCATCGGCTCTAACAGCTCAGCGTTTGCGGATGGACGTTATATCTTCCAACATTGCCAACGCGGAGACGACGCGCGCAAGTGTAACCAATGGCGAGGCAGTTCCTTACAAGCGCAAGATGGTTGTGCTTGAACCCAACAAGACTTCCTTCAACAGTTTGCTTCAAAATCAGATGAAAAGCAGTGGGTCTGGAGAGGGAGTAAGAGTATCGGAGATTCGTGAAGATCAGTCACCTCTGAAACCGGTCTATGACCCTTCACATCCGGATGCCAACGCTGAGGGATATGTGTACATGCCTAATGTGGATATCGCGAAAGAAATGGTGGACATGATCTCGGCTTCACGCTCATATGAAGCAAACGTCACAGCTTTGAACTCAACCAAAGCAATGATATCCAAGGCATTGGAGATAGGAAGAGCCTAGTTAATGGCTTAAAGATGGAAATATCCATAAAACCAAAGAACAGAAATGAAAGGGAGGGACATTAATGATTCAGAACAACATGTTTAGCACACAGGGGATTCAACCGCTTCAGATGCAAAGTACGGCACAAAGTAAACCATCTACACCAGCCGAAACCATTCAGAGCTTCGGTACATACCTACAGGATGCGCTAGGGTCTGTAGCTGCACAGGAGACCCAAGCACATGAAATGTCAAACCAATTCCTGGTTGGAAAAGTGAACGTTGATCAGGTGATGATCGCTTCTGAACAGGCCCTGTTGAGTCTTCAACTTACGACTCAAGTCCGAAACAAAGTAGTCGAAGCATATCAGGAGATTATGCGTACGCAATTGTAAATTGGCTTAAATGCGCTTCGACAACAGCGCTGATTACTACAACAAGCAGCTGCGATGCTGCTCCTGACCGTTAAACTTTAGAACATATAGAGATTGCGGAAGGACAGACCAAGCAAAGTTTCGGATGGGGTGACAGAGTGAATGAGAGAATTGCCCAGTACAGGGATAAGGCATCCCAGTATTGGAATAGTTTTAGCAAAAAGCAAAAAGTATTATTTATTTCCACCTTCCTGTTTTTAATTTTGGCTGCAGTTGTACTAACCATGCAATTGTCAAAGACGGAATATGAAGTTGCCTTCACGGATTTGAATGCAAGTGACTCTGCAGGCGTCATTAGTTATCTTGATTCATCCAGTATTCCATACAAATTAAGTGCAGACGGCAAGACCATATCTGTACCGAGCACGGATGTAGCTATTGCAAAAGTAAATATCGGATCACAAGGAATTATTCAGAATGGTTCATTAGGATATAAGTCATTCGAGGAGTCATCATCTCCAATCGGGATGACGGATAAAGAGTTCGATGTGAAGTATAACAATGCATTGAACGGAGAAGTGGAGCAGTTGCTTCAACGGATGCAAGGCATACAGGATGCTAAAGTACTGGTCAATATGCCCAAAGATAATATCTTTGCTGGTCTAGAAGAACAGGATAAAGCATCTGCATCGGTGGCCCTGCAGTTTAAACCGGGTTATCACCCTAATCAGGCTGCGGTAGATGGATATTTTAATTTGGTCAAGACAGCCATTCCCAATCTACCTATTGAAAACATAACGATTACTAACACGGATGAAGCGGAACTGATTCCGACGGCCCGAGGTGGTAGCGGGGGATTATCTTCTGAAGTTCAAGAGAACATGGCGTTACAGAAGAAATTCGAAAATGATGTTCGCAATAACGTGAAACAATTTCTTTCCCAGATTGTGGGTGACGAGAACGTCAATGTTCTGGTTGCTTCCAAGCTTAATTTTGACAAGGAAACGCGGAAAGAAAACCTGGTTACACCGGTCGATGTAGATAATATGAAAGGCATCGAGATCAGTGTACAAGAGATTCAAAAGAGCTACACTGGGGCAAGCAATCCGACAGGCGGTGTTGCTGGCACAGGTCAAGAGGAAGTTCCGGGTTATCCATCATCGGATGCATCAGGTAACTCAACCTCGGAAGAAACATCTAGCACCAAAAACTACGATGTCAACCGAATTGTTAAAGATATCGTTTCTAGTCCATATACTGTAAAAGATTTAACCATTAACGTTGCGGTTGAACCACCGGCAGGACAAACAGAATTACAAGCGCCGGTTCAGGATGCAATTGAAAATATTTTGGTTAACATTGTTCGTGCATCATTGGCGGACTCAGGCACTGTAACAAGTGACGCAGACTTGGCCAAAAAAGTTTCAGTAATGTCTCAAGGTTTCCAAACTGCTGCGGCAACCAATACAGGCTTCCAGCTTTCCACCGGAATGATGTGGGGTATAGGAGCACTGGTGGCAGCACTGATTGCAGCGGTTGTTATTTTGTTAGTACGCCGTCGTCGCAAACAAAACGAAATAGAAGAAGAGGATATTCCTCTTCCGGTAGCAACAGAGTTTCCGTCCATTACGTTGGACAGTGTAACGAACGAAAGTCAAGTGCGCAAACAATTGGAGAGTTTGGCCAAGAAAAAGCCAGACGAATTCGTCAATCTGCTGCGTACGTGGCTGGCTGACGAATAGAGGTGAACGCATTGGCGAAGGCAAGCAGTCAAGGTCTGACTGGAAGACAAAAAGCAGCAATTTTGTTGATTACATTAGGTCCGGAAGTATCCGCGCAAATCTTCAAACATTTGCGGGATGAGGAGATCGAACAACTGACGTTGGAAATTGCCAATGTTCGCAAAGTGGATGCTTCTGAAAAAGATATGATTATGTCTGAGTTTCATCAGATCTGTCTGGCACAGGAATATATCTCTCAGGGCGGTATTACGTACGCGAGAGAAATTCTGGAGAAAGCGCTCGGGTCGCAAAAAGCACTTGAAGTTATTAACCGTTTGACGGCTACGCTGCAAGTTAGACCATTTGACTTTGCGCGTAAGGCGGATCCGAATCAAATATTGAACTTCATTCAGAACGAAAGCCCGCAAACGATTGCTCTGGTATTATCGTATCTGCAATTTGAGCAGGCAGCAGCAATCTTATCCTCGTTACCACAAGAGAAGCAGGCCGATGTAGCACGCAGAGTTGCTGTTATGGACAGTACGTCTCCAGAAGTCATTTCTCAAGTGGAGCGGGTGCTCGAACAGAAATTATCTTCTACTGTTACGCAAGATTATACAAATGCGGGTGGTATCGAATCCATCGTTCAGATCTTGAACGGCGTCGACCGTGGTACGGAACGTACTATTCTCGACTCGCTGGAAATTCAAGATCCGGAACTTGCAGAAGAAATCAAAAAACGCATGTTTGTATTCGAAGATATCGTCAATGTGGACGATCGTTCGATCCAGCGTATTATCCGGGATATCGACAACGGAGATTTGCAGTTAGCACTCAAAGTGGCAAGCGAAGAAGTACGGGATGCTATATTCCGGAATATGTCGAAAAGGATGTCCGAGACATTCAAGGAAGAAATGGAATTCATGGGACCCGTTCGGTTGCGTGATGTTGAGGAAGCTCAGACTCGTATCGTAGGAACGATCCGTAGATTGGAAGAAGCCGGTGAGATCATTATTGCTCGCGGTGGAGGAGATGATATCATTGTCTAATTTGATTAAATCTTTCCAGTATGTACCGGTCGATGACCGCAAACGACTCGAAAATCATCATCATTATGGTGGACCGGAGTCTGATGCGGAGTTAGATGGTGAACGTGCTGAAGGTTCCGAAGCTGAGATGCTTCAAGCACGAGTGGACGAAGAAACACAACGTCTTACCGCGGAGATGCTGGAGGATGCCAAGGAGTTTGCAGAAAAGCAGGTACGTGAAGCTTCGGAGGAAGCGGAGCGATTGCTTCAAGAAGCCCGTGAACAGATTGATAGCTGGTGGCAGGGACAGCGTCAGCAGGATGAACATCTGACTGAAGCGCTTCGTTCACAAGGTTTCCAGCAGGGTTTTGAAGAAGGCAAAGTACAGGCCGAACTGGATCTCCAGGTGAAGATCGAAGAGATGATGAAGGAAGCCCGTGGGGTGCTTGAAGAAGCTTACGTTGCCAAAGATCAGATTATTCAGGAAGCAGAGCCTTTCCTTGTGGATCTCGCCTGTGGTATTGCTGAGAAGGTGATTGACAAACAACTTTCGGTTGAACCAGAACACACGCTTGAACTGATTCGTCAGAGTTTGTCTCGCAAACGTGAACAGGGGATGATCACCTTATGTGTGGCACCTGATCAATTTGCTTTTGTGCAGGCCGCACGTGAAGAGTTGGCTATGGCAATTGACTCTCAGGCAGAATTGCAGATTTTGCCTGATGCTACGGTAAAAGACAAGGGATGTGTTATACGGTCGTCGTTTGGAAGCGTAGATGCCAGAATTGATACCCAGCTCGCTGAAATTAAAAAAGAACTGATCCGCATAGCACTTGAGGATGAGGGGCGAAAAAATCAACATGAAGATTCTTAGCTCACAGCGATACATGGAACATCTTAAGCAATTTGATCCCGTTCGCATTAACGGTAAGGTCACTCAGGTCATTGGTCTTATGGTTGAGTCGGAAGGTCCGGATGCTAGCATTGGTGATGTATGTTACATCTACCCCGGAAAAGCTGCCAAGCCACTTCAGGCAGAGGTTGTCGGGTTTCGGGATAACAAAGTTTTGCTCATGCCACTCGGTGAACTTCAATCCATTGGTCCTGGATGTGATGTGGTCGGAACGGGTAAACCACTTGGGGTTCAGGTTGGATCAGAATTGCTTGGTAAGGTGTTAGATGGATTGGGACAACCTTTGGACGGATCCTTGTTACCTTCCAGAATGCCGATGTACTCTACATCCAATACGCCAGTGAATCCGATGGACCGTCCACGGGTACTCGAAACGATGGGTGTAGGTGTGAGAGCCATTGACGGTCTGTTGACGGTTGGCAAAGGACAGAGGGTCGGCATATTTGCCGGATCGGGTGTTGGTAAAAGTACGCTGATGGGCATGATCGCCCGCAATACAGCAGCAGATGTCAATGTAATTGCTTTGGTGGGGGAGCGGGGCCGTGAGGTTCGTGACTTTATTGAACGAGATTTGGGTCCGGAAGGACTGGAACGATCCGTCGTTATTGTCGCTACCTCTGATCAACCTGCTCTGATTCGAATCAAAGGCGCGGTCATCGCAACTACGATTGCGGAGTATTTCAGAGACAGAGGCATGAATGTCATGTTGATGATGGACTCCGTTACACGTTATGCCATGGCACAGAGGGAAGTGGGACTTGCCGTGGGAGAACCTCCTGCAATGAGAGGATACACTCCTTCTGTTTTTGCAAGTTTACCTAAGCTGCTTGAGCGAGCGGGGACTGGACCCACAGGTTCGATTACGGCTTTTTACACCGTCCTTGTCGACGGGGATGATATGAACGAACCGATTGCAGATGCGGTGAGAGGTATATTGGATGGTCATATTGTACTGAATCGGTCCATCGCAAACAAAGGTCATTTCCCAGCCATTGATGTGCTTGCGAGCATTAGCCGGGTTATGAAGGATATTGCTCCTGAAGAGCAGCTGGAAGCCGTTAATAATATGAAGAGACTCATGGCTGTGTACAAGGAATCAGAGGATTTAATTAACATTGGGGCTTATCAAAGAGGTTCAAATGCTGCCATTGATGAATCGATAGAACAGATTGATAGCATCTGGAATTTTACAAGGCAGAAAGTCGATGAAAAAGTAACGTTGAGTGAAGTGCAGGAACGTTTGATTCTTGAATTTGCAAGGAGATGAATGGGTAAACGATGAAATTTCGATATCATTTCCAGAAGGTTGTTGACCTGAAAAGCAATGAAAAAACGCAAGCGGAGTGGATGTTATCCACAGCGATCGGGAAACTTCAGACTGAGGAAGAGCATCTTTTACAACTATTGAATGATAAAAAGGAACTGATTGATGTCATTCAATCCGCTACGGAAAGTACGGCTTCCGTATCCAGCTTGCAGGAGATACAGCGGTATGTACATCACCTTGACGAGTGCATTTCACGCAAAAGTAGTGATGTCAGACATGCTGAGGTCAATGTGCAACGGAATCAGACGTTTCTGAACGGCAAAATGATGGACGAAAAAGTATGGCTTGGGGCGAGAGACAAGGCCAAAATCAAATTTCAGCAGGAGATGCTCCTCCGGGAACAGAACGATCTGGACGAGATGGCTACTGTACGCTTCGCTGCCAAAGTCGGACGCGCGAATTGATGTGGCCGGACGCGAAGTTGTCTCGTGAAGGAGGGAAGAACAATGGCTGTTAAAGACACAGATATGGAAAAAGAGTCGAGCGGCGGTTGGGAAAAGTTTCTGATGATTTCAATCCCAATTGTGTTCACTGTGGTTTTGTTGGGTGTTTTGCTCACTCTATTTAATGTAGATATTCGCAACAACCTGCTTGAAGTAGCTAACAAAATTCCTGTCGTAAAGGACTGGGTACCTGATCCTGTGCTAGATCCGGAGAAAAAGAAACTGGAGAAGAGCGAGCAGCAGGTCGAGAGTGCAGAAGCGACAATAGATAAGCTGAAGGCACAAGTAAGCGAGAAAGAAACAGAGCTCAAAGTAGCGAAGGATGCCACAACCACAGAAGCAAAGAAAGCAAGTGATTTGCAAAAGAAATTGGATGATGCGGAAAAAGCTGCTGAAACCGCTGCGCAGAATCCAGAGACCGAGTCTGATTATCAGAAACAAATTAAAGATTTGGCTAAGATGTATGCGGACATGAGTCCCAGTAAAGCCGCTCCGATTTTGCAAAATATGACGAATGAAGAGATGGTATTGCTTCTGAATGCGATGCAATCGGCTGCACGGACCAAGGTGCTGGAAAAGATGGACCCAAAAACAGCGGCTGATGTCACGATGATGATGAAGGATGCGAAACCATCCGGTGATCTGGCCCTGGATGCACTGCAATCCCGCTTAAAGAAAGAGACTGCAACGACATCTACGGCGTCTACAACTAACTCCAAAAATTTGGATAAAAACCAACTTAGTCAAACGTTTGCTTCCATGTCGGCCTCTAGTGGAGCCAAGCTGTTACTCGAAACATACAAGCTGAGTCCGGACAAAACCTTGACCATTTTGAATTCTGTAGATGATGCTACACGGTCTCAATTGCTTGAGAATATGTCGACTGAAAATTCGGTAGAAACTGCAAAAATATTAAATAAATTAATGGGTAACAAGTAGATTAGTAGCGTCTGTTTACTAAGGAGAGGAGGTGAAAACAAATGTCGATTGTATATCAAATGACATCTACATCATCCGCCAAGACAACAGGAGCAGCGCAAACAGCTGGAACTGGATCCAAAGGTGCAACTGCTGGAAGCGGTGATTTTCTGCAAACTCTTGCCCAATCATTGAATGGTGGTGCAACGGCGGAGAACAGCTCGACTGCAGCAGGGAGCTTAACAGCGGATCCGCTTATGTTTACCTTTGCAGCTAGTGAAGATGGAGAACAAACATCGATCACCGATATCTTGAGTTCGTTATTCGCAGATTTGGATTCGCTAGATGAAGCTTTGGAAAATGATCCGTCACTGCTTGGGGAATTACAAAGTCTGATTCAGCAGATGTACGCTCAATTAGATGCTAATTCTGGTATTCAAGCCGAAGGTTCTGATGAGCCTACAAGTGAAACAGGAAATGCAGCATCAGCAATTGATCTGACGGAACATCCAGCAGCAGTGCGCTTTGTATTACAGGATGTGCTTACACAGTTAACTGCGGGTATGAATGAGCTGGATAGTACCGTTGTTAAAAACGCTCCAGAATTCAAGCACCTGCTTCAATCTCTTCAAAGTCAGCTGCAAGATGCTGGCGTTGACACCAGTCTTAACAAAGGGTGGACTGAACTTAAATCCATTCTGGATACATTAGCGGTGGCTAAGGATCAGGCTGTGCAAGTGGTTCCAACAAATCCCGTTCAAACGTCCAAGCAAGACTCAGTGGCATCACAAGTTCTTGTTGCGGCCGCTTCAAATAATGGAACTAAAGTTTCAGTTGAAACGGACTCAACACCTACTGCAAATGAAGTTGGAGAAGTGGACCATTCAAGTATCATTACGGCAGGAGAGTTGTCCTTACGTTCATCAGGTACATCAGCAGGTAAACCGGCTGAACCTGTCATGCAAACATCCCAGTTTGCAAAAGAGATGACACAGTTTGTTGTGAATAAGTTGGATATTGTGCAACAAAAGGGATTTTCGGAAGCGACTATCTCACTACGTCCGGAGCATCTGGGTAAGCTGGATGTGCAGATTACTTTGCAAAACGGACAATTGGTTGCACGTTTTATGACCGAGCATACGATGGCGAAAGACATGCTGGAACAGCAAATGATGCAACTGCGTAGCTCTCTTCAAGCTCAAGGCATTCAAGTGGAACGACTTGAGGTTACTCAGAACAGCTCACTTGGTTCACAAATGTACCAGGATGGGGGACGCCAGCCAGGAAGCAATTCTCAGCAGCAACGTCGCTCACGTGAACGTGAAGAACAATCGGATGATGCTGTAACTACAGCAACTCTCCAGGAAGAATTGCGCAACTGGCGCAGTGAACATGAGGAAGGCAACGACCTGCGGAGAGACACGTTTACAGCAGAAGCTTAAACAGAAATGAGGTGAAAATATGGCTAATGAAGCGATTTCTACCAATAATACCTGGCCTAACTATTCGGCAGCGAATAAAGCCACAACAAGCGCTGCAACAAAAGAGCTGGGCAAGGATCAGTTTCTTAAAATATTGATCACTCAGCTACAAAATCAGGATCCGATGCAGCCAATGGAAGATAAGGAATTTATCGCTCAGATGGCTCAGTTCAGTTCGGTAGAACAACTGGTGAATATTTCGTCTCAGCTTAAGACTTTGAATCAGTCTCTTGGGACAGTTTCTGGCATGATTGGCCGCGAGATCAGTTGGCTTTCTTCTAATAAAGAGGATAACGGAACCCTCCGTCAAGGAATTGTGGATTCCATCATCGTACGAGATGGTGTTCAATACGCAAAAGTGGGCAATGACGAAATCAAGTTGGATGAAATTATTCAGGTAACTAACCCAACACAGGCTGAGGAAAATGAAACTCCAGTTCAGGACGCTGCAGATTCAACTGTAACGAACGAAACCAAGGAACCAGAACCATCAGCACAGCCTGAAGACAATGGAAACATGTTATGAGTGACCGCATAACAGTAGGCCAACTGTACACAGGTCCAATTACACCCAATTTGCTTAACCGCTCCAAAGCGGGAGAAGCATCGAATGTACCTGAACGCCCTTTTGCACAGGTATTGGAAGACAACCTCCTGAAATTGAGTAATCATGCTGCCAAAAGGTTGGAACAGCGAGGTATTGAACTCAAGACTGAGCAGATGCAGCAGATTGGAACTGCACTGGATAAGGCTGCTGCCAAAGGAGCCAAGGAATCCTTGATTTTGATGAAAGATATGGCTTTTATCGTTAATGTCAAAAATCGTACTGTTGTTACAGCCATGGATAGTGAAAGCATGAAGAATAATGTATTCACCCAGATTGATAGTGCTGTAATCATTTCTTGACCGGCTGGCCCTTCTCGGGAGCCGGAATGCCGCTGACCGACTGACGCGGTAACCAAATTAAGGCTGGGAGGATTTTTAAAAAATGTTGAAATCAATGTACTCAGGCGTTTCCGGGATGCGGGGTTTTCAAACGAAACTTGATGTTATCGGTAATAATATTGCGAACGTGAATACGGTTGGTTTTAAAGGTAGCCGTGTCATGTTTAAAGATATTATGAGCCAAACAACGGCGGGGGTAACAGCGCCTGGAGATGAAAACGGTGGTGTAAATGCAAAGCAGATTGGTTTGGGTGTATCAGTAGGATCGATTGATACGCTGCATCTTGCGGGCAGCCCAATGACAACTAATAATCCAACCGACCTGCGTCTCAATGGTGATGGTTTCTTCCTGGTGACCCTAGGCGGGGAACAAGAAGTTCCTTTTTTAACCCGTGCAGGAGATTTCCATGTGGATGCTAACCGTAACCTCGTGACATCCGATGGTCTGTTCGTTGTTGATAGTGGTGGAGAACCTATCACTTTGGATGAAGCAGTAGTTTCTTTCACTATTGGTCAAGATGGAATTATCAACCAGACGATGGATGATGGAACAACTGAAGCTGGAGCACAACTGGGCATAGGGAAAGTAACAAATCCAGAAGGTCTAGAAAAAATCGGTGGTAACTTGTATCGCATTACTGCCAATGCCAATGCTGACGGGGAATTCGAAATTGTCACTGCCAATAGTACTGAATTTGGTACAGGCTCCGTTATTGCAGGACAACTTGAAATGTCCAACGTGGATCTAACAGGTGAATTTACAGAGATGATCGTGGCTCAGCGTGGATTCCAGGCGAACTCACGGATTATCACAACGTCCGATGAAGTGCTTCAGGAAGTTGTTAACCTGAAACGTTAATAACTGATTAGTAATTTTTAATGCGTGGGGGAGCTTGCTCCTCCACTCTGATCGAGGGGGCTTAGCATGATTTCGGTTACGCGGTTAAATGGTTCTCCCATGTGGTTAAATGCGCTGATGGTTGAAATTGTGGAAGAGACACCAGACACGTATATTACTCTGGTAACCGGAAAGAGACTTATTGTGCTTGAGAAAGCCGATGAGGTTATTTCCAAAATTAAAGATTACAACCGTGAAATCGGGGTTCAGGCAGCCACTATTAAAGTGCAGCAAACGGAGGAGTCCTGATGAAAAAGATGTTGCCTTGGCTTGCAACAAGCTTGCTAGCTATAACACTCATTGTGGTGGTTGTGTTTGTATTTATGCAAGGACAGAACGGGAATAAGATTGATACACATACGGCATCCGCTGCAGAGAAGAAGATGACTGCGGATGAGATTGTTGCAGTTTCCTCAGAGCTTGGAGAAATTAAAACTAATTTGGCTGATATAGACCATATTGTAGTTGTAAGTTTTTCTTTCAAATTATCCGACAAAAAGGCTAAAGAAGATTTTGAGAAAATCAAGGAAATCACGGTGAAGCCTATTATCATCCAGACTTTTGCGGATACCAAGTCTGATGAACTGGCTACAGCGAAAGGTCGCATTCAATTTAATAAAAAATTGACTGAACTTATTAATGAAGCTTTACCAGAAGGTAAGCTGGCCAGCACTAGTTTTTCTGCTTTTGTGATGGCGCCAATGTAATGAACAGGACACGCTGTAAATCTGTAAGGGGGTGAGAACATGGTGGATGTATTATCACAAAATGAGATTGACGCCCTATTAGCTGCCCTTTCCTCTGGTGAGATGGATGCTGAGGAATTGAAAAAGGAAGAAACTCAAAAGAAAATTAGATCGTACGATTTTAAGCGGGCGGTTCGTTTTTCCAAAGATCATATTCGAAGCTTGACCCGTATTCACGAAAACTTTGCACGCTTTCTCACCACTTATTTTTCAGCCCAACTGCGGACGTTCGTTCAGATCAATGTCGTTCAGGTTGAACAGTTGCCTTATGACGAGTTTATCCGTTCTATTCCGAAGATGACGATATTGAACATATTTGAGGCGGAGCCATTACAGGGACGGATGGTGATGGAGGTTCATCCCAACGTGGGTTATGCAATGCTGGATCGCCTGCTTGGCGGAACAGGAAATGCACCGACAAAGATCGCATCGATGACGGAAATTGAGACGACGATTATGGAGCGGATTTTCAGCCGTGCGTTTGAGAGTTTGCAGGAAGCATGGAAGACTGTGTTGGATATTTCTCCAAGGATGGAAGCGCTGGAGACCAATCCGCAATTTATGCAGATTGTTTCCCCCAATGAGACCATTGCTTTGATCTCACTGAGTACCAAAATCGGTGACACCACAGGCATGATCAATTTGTGTATCCCGCATGTCGTTCTTGAACCTATTATGTCCCGGTTGTCGACTCATCAGTGGTTTGTTTCGGAGAAAAAGACGAGAGCTCCGGAAGAATATGATGCTCTCAAAGAGCGTGTGAACAAAGCCAAATTGCCCGTCGTTGCGGAGTTGGGAGAATCTAGGATTTCGATTGCTGAATTTTTGGGTCTGTCTGTTGGCGATGTCATTACGTTGAACAAGCCCGTTGATGAGGGACTGTCCATTAAAGTTGGAGATAGGCTGAAGTATATGGGTAGCCCGGGAACCATCAAGGATCGTGTGGCTGTGCAAATAGACAAGATTGTCACCGAAGGAGTTGAAGAATTTGACGAGTAAGGATTATTTATCCCAAGAAGAAATCGATGCTTTGCTCAGACAATCGGAATCGATGAACAGTTCGGAACCGGCTGAGAAAACAGTTGATGATTTTTTGACCGAGCTGGAACAGGATGCCTTGGGGGAGATTGGTAACATTACATTTGGTAGTGCGGCGACAGCTTTGTCCACGCTATTGGGCCTAAAAGTAGATATTACAACACCTAAGGTGTCCATCATCAGCCGTACACAGTTTGATGAAGCATTTCCTAAGCCCCATGTTGCAGTCCATGTGAATTATGTAGATGGATTTGAAGGAATCAACTCGCTAGTCATCAAAAAACGGGATGCTCAAGTCATAGCCGATCTGATGCTTGGCGGTGAAGGAAATCCGGTTGATGAAGAACTGAATGAAATCCATATCAGTGCAGTACAGGAAGCGATGAATCAGATGATGGGTTCGTCTGCTACATCCATGTCTACAATCTTTAACCGTTTCGTGAATATTTCTCCTCCGGGAATTGATATTCTCAATATGGAAAGTGGCGAGGGAGTCAGCAATCTTCCAGATGATGAGACTTTAATTCAAGTATCGTTCCGTCTGTTGATTGGCGATCTGATTGATTCCAATCTCATGCAGCTGCTTCCCGTGCATTTTGCGAAAGAAATGGTAGAGATGTTGATTGGCGGAGCCCAAGAGTCTACTGCTAGTGCGCCAGTTGCATCTACGCCTGAGCCAGCACCGGCAGCAGTACCTGTTGCCCCTGAGCAACCTCCAGTTCAGCAACAGATACCGCCACAGGCACAACAGCCGCCTGTTCAAGATTATAATGGCTATGGTCAGGCTCCAATGGGGATGCCGCAAGGAATGCCGCCACAGCAGCCTTATGGCATGCCTCCGCAGCAACCTTATGGTGTACCGCAGCATTACGGCGGTGTGCCGAATAGGAATGTAAACGTACAACCGGTTCAATTCGCCAATTTGCAAAATGGGGCGTTTGGCCAGGTAGACGAAAACAATTTGAATTTATTGATGGACATTCCCCTTAAAGTCACCGTAGAATTAGGAAGGACCCAGAAGCAAATTAAGGATATTTTAGAACTGTCACAAGGTTCAATTGTCGAGCTGGACAAACTGGCCGGTGAACCTGTCGATATTTTGGTGAATAACAAGTTGATTGCCAAAGGTGAGGTTGTCGTAATCGACGAAAACTTTGGTGTTCGTGTTATAGATATCGTAAGCCAATGGGACCGAATTCAGAAATTACAATAAGCACAATTTAGGGAGGACTTGAATCAAGATGGCAAACCGAATTTTAGTCGTGGACGACGCTGCATTTATGAGAATGATGATCCGGGACATTTTGTCCAAAAACGGATACGAGGTCGTTGGCGAAGCACAGGATGGATCACAAGCAATTGAGAAGTTTAAGGAGCTTCGTCCTGATCTGATCACAATGGATATTACCATGCCTGAGATGGATGGTATTGCAGCTTTGAAAGAAATCAAAAAAATTGATGCTAACGCAAAAGTGATTATGTGCTCTGCGATGGGTCAACAAGCGATGGTTATTGATGCAATCCAGGCCGGAGCTAAAGATTTCATCGTGAAGCCGTTCCAATCTGACCGGGTTATCGAAGCAATCAGCAAAACGCTGGGCGTTTAAGAGACATGATGATGGCTCAGGATAAGATTCCAGATGATGTGGGCACGGGAGTCAATTATTATTTTCAGCTTGTATGGGTGATTGTTGTCCTGGCCGTCATTCTGGTTCTTATAGTCTATCTGATTCGTTTTCTAAACAAGCGGAATCAGCGATGGTTCCGGAACGGCACAATTCGTATTTTGGGTGGGGTCGGACTGGGACCAAACAAGTCGCTGCAAATTATAGAAATTGGCGGTAGCGTTTATCTACTCGGTGTGGGTGATGACATACAGCTGGTGGATAAGATTTCGGATCTTGAAGAGGCTCAGCGAATCATTGATTCATTTGAACGGGATGCTTCAGCGCAACAGGGAAGCCTTTCGCCTCTCATTGCAAAGTTGGCAGCCCGCTTGCGCAAAGATGAACCGCCGCGAGAAATGGAACTCGAGGATACAACCTCTTTTCACGAACTGTTTGAATCTAAACTTCGGCAGATGCCTAACCGTAAAGAGAAGATGGAGAAGGTCCTGGAAGAAGACAATACTACAGATCGGTCGAGGGATTCATGAAGAAAAAGATTTGGTTAGCGTGTTTTTTCATAGGACTCATCAGTCTGGCCTCCGTCACTGCTGCCTTTGCCGAACCGATTCCGAATATTGATATTCAAATTGGAAACGGGGATGGGGGCACACCAAGCACGAGTTCACTTTCCATTATCCTGTTGATCACGGTACTTAGTATCGCACCAGCCTTGCTGGTACTGATGACCAGTTTTACCCGGATTGTTATCGTTCTCGGTTTTGTGCGGACATCCTTGGGCACGCAGCAAATGCCACCCAATCAGGTGCTGGTCGGTTTAGCACTTTTTCTGACACTGTTCATCATGTCTCCGACGTTGTCATCCATCAATCAGGTAGCGCTTCAGCCCTATCTCAAGGGTGACATCACACAAACCGAAGCGTTGGAAAAAGCTGCGGACCCCATGAAGAAGTTTATGTTCTCCCACACTAGGGAGAAAGACCTATTGCTGTTTATGAAGTACAATCAAACCGAAAAGCCTAGCACATACCAGGATATTCCAATTACTGTGATGGTACCGGCATATGCAATCAGTGAGTTGAAGACAGCATTCCAGATGGGATTCATGATCTTTATCCCATTCTTGGTTATAGACATTGTAGTTGCGAGTACACTCATGGCTATGGGGATGATGATGCTTCCACCTGTCATGATTTCATTACCTTTTAAAATACTGTTATTTGTACTTGTCGATGGCTGGTATCTGGTCGTGAAGTCACTGTTGCTGAGTTTTAACACTTGAGCCGGAATATTAAAGGAGGACGGTCATGACTTCGGAGTTTATTATCGGTCTGGCCGGGAAAGCGGTCTATACTTCACTGCTGGCCAGCGCACCCATGCTTATTCTAGCTCTGGTTGTAGGACTCATTATCAGTGTGTTTCAGGCAACCACTCAAATTCAGGAGCAAACCCTGGCCTTTGTACCTAAAATTATTGCTGTACTTCTGGCAGTACTTTTGTTTGGTCCTTGGATATTGAATATACTGGTCGATTTCACGTATAACATTCTCGATAATTTATACAGATACATAGGGTAGGCTGTTGCAGATGGAGACATTATTGCAAAGTTTTCCTGTCGCTCTGCTTATGTTTTGTCGAATAGCATCATTTTTTGTAACTGCGCCAGTCTTCTCGGCTCGGAATGTGCCGAATTCTCTAAAAATTGGTTTATCGGCATTTGTAACCTTTACTGTGTATATGGTATACGGCATAGACCAGGTTGTACCTACAGATCTGAGTTATATCCTGCTGGTTATCCGTGAGATATTGATTGGCTTGCTCCTAGGCTTTGTTGCTTATCTGTTAATGACGGCTATACAGACAGCAGGAACCTTTATTGATCTTCAGATTGGTTTTGGTATGGCCAACGTATATGATCCAATGACAGGTGCATCTGCACCGCTTACAGGTAACTTCAAATATGCTTTTGCGGTATTGCTCTTTCTGACAATGAACGGACATCATTATCTGCTCGATGCCATTGTATACAGTTATCGCTGGATTCCGTTGTCGAATGTATTTTTTCTACGATTGGCAGATGGAAGTATTGCTGAATTTTTGGTTCGTACATTAGGCCAATCATTTATGTTGGCTTTTCAGATGTCTGCGCCGATTGTAGTTGCTCTGTTTTTGACGGATGTAGGATTGGGATTCTTGGCGAAGACGGCTCCTCAATTTAACGTATTTGCCGTTGGAATGCCGCTTAAGGTACTCGTTGGGCTTGCTATTTTGCTTTTGCTGGTTCCCAGTTTTGCCTTTGTGTTTAGTCAATTGTTCGAAGTAATGTTCAGATCCATGGAAAACTTGCTTGGGACCATTGGACAAAGGCCAGGCTGAGTGAAACGGAGGACAAGATTCGAATGAAATATCAACTCGACCTCCAGATGTTCGCAGGGGAAAAAACAGAGAAGGCTACCCCGAAAAAGAGGCAGGATACGCGAAAAAAAGGACAGGTTGTCAAAAGCATGGAGCTGTCCGGCGCATCCATTCTCCTATTCACCTTTTTGATCATGATGATGTTCAGTAACTTTTACAAAGAACGTATGGTTCGACTGTTTACAGACATCTTCATTAATCGGCTGAGTATGGAGGTCACCGGGGAGAACGTCGTAGCCTTAATGATGCGTTACGGCATCGAGGTGATGCTATTGCTTGCTCCTGTTTTGCTCGGTGCAGTACTTGTTGCGTTAATCGTCAATTACATGCAGGTAGGTTTCCTGCTTGTAGGAGAGGGTTTAAAGCCGAAACTGGAAAAGCTGAATCCGATTAAAGGGTTCAAAAACATTTTTTCTCTTCGTTCTTTGGTGGAGTTTGCTAAATCAATTATGAAAATGTCGATTATCGGCTTTCTGGTTTACAGTACCATCACAGGTTATCAGTCAGATATTGCTTCACTGTCCCATTTTTCATTGGATGCGATTCTGCATTTTGCTGCTTCAATCACCTTAAACTTAGGAATCAAGATTGCAGTAGCCCTGTTAGTACTTGCTGTACTCGACTATATGTACCAGAAGTATGATTACGAGAAAAACATTAGGATGTCCAAGCAAGACATCAAGGACGAATACAAAAAAATGGAAGGTGACCCACTGATCAAGGGGAAAATCAGGGAGCGTCAGCGTCGTATGGCTGTTCAGCGCATGATGCAGGAAGTTCCCAAAGCGGACGTAATTATCACCAACCCGACCCACTTTGCCGTTGCGCTTAAGTATGAGGGCTCGGAGATGGAAGCGCCGCAGATTATAGCCAAAGGTCAGGATTACGTCGCCTTGCGCATTAAGGAAATAGCCAAAGAGCACGGTGTCATTACAATGGAAAACAAGCCGCTGGCACGGGCATTGTTCCAGAGAGCCGAGATTGGTGACGCCATACCGGCTGATTTGTTTCAAGCGGTAGCCGAAGTGCTGGCTTATGTATATAAATTAAAGGGCAGAACGAAATAAAAAGGGATCGGAGGCCGTACATCCATTGAAAATTAAAGATATAGCTGTCCTTGCGGGTATCATCGGCATCGTGTTGATGATGATTCTCCCGATCCCAACCTGGTTGTTGGACATACTGCTTGTCATCAATATTTCACTGGCATTGATGATATTGCTTGTTGCGATGAACAGCAAAGAGGCACTGCAATTTTCCATCTTTCCTGCATTGCTGCTGATCACGACGTTGTTTCGGTTAGCACTCAACATATCAACAACAAAACTGATTTTGGGTCAAGGAAACGCAGGATCGGTAGTCGCTACCTTTGGTAGCTGGATTGCTGGCGGACAGATAGCCATCGGATTTATAGTGTTTCTGATTCTCGTCGTTGTTCAGTTTATCGTTATCACGAAGGGATCAGAGCGTGTAGCTGAAGTCGCAGCACGATTCACCCTTGATGCGATGCCTGGTAAACAGATGAGTATCGACGCAGACTTGAATGCCGGTCTGATCAACGAGCAGCAAGCACGTGAACGTCGTTCCAAAATTGAACGCGAAGCTGACTTCTACGGGGCCATGGATGGAGCGAGTAAATTTGTAAAAGGGGACGCTATTGCGAGTATCATTATTCTCCTGATTAATCTCATTGGTGGATTTATCATCGGAATGACGGTTCATGGTCTCGATTTTGCAGAATCGCTGTCTACCTACTCTGTGTTAACGATCGGGGATGGACTGGTAAGCCAGATTCCTGCACTCCTGATATCTACAGCAGCAGGTCTTATTGTAACAAGAGCATCATCGGAAGGGAATTTGGCCGATGACATTACGGGACAATTGTTTACATACCCGACGCTCCTTTATATTGTATCTTTTGTAATAGCAATGCTCGGTTTTTTCACGCCGATCCACATTATTACAACGTTGCCCCTTGCAGGTTTGTTGGCTTTTGCCGGATGGAGGATGCAGAACAATCTGAATCAGAAGCAAGAGGCAGAGGAGCAAATGGAAGAGGAGCAGCAGATCGAAGAAGTTAGAAGTCCGGAGAGTGTAATCAACCTTCTTCAGGTGGACCCTATTGAGTTTGAATTTGGTTACGGTTTGATTCCTCTGGCTGACAATCAGCAGGGCGGGGACTTATTGGATCGGATCATTATGATTCGTAGGCAGTGTGCTCTTGAACTGGGGTTAGTCGTTCCAGTAATCCGGATTCGGGATAATATCCAATTAAGACCGAATGAATATGTCATCAAGATTAAGGGTAATGTTGTTGGCGGCGGAGAACTGTTGCTGAATCATTATTTGGCCATGAGTCCGGGTTACGAAGAAGAATCTGTTACAGGAATCGAAACGACAGAACCAGCTTTTGGACTTCCAGCGTTATGGATTGATGAAGTAACCAAAGACAGAGCTGAACTTGCAGGATATACAGTTGTAGATCCTCCTTCAGTTGTAGCCACACATCTGACTGAATTGATTAAGAAGCATGCGCATGAGTTACTTGGCAGACAAGAAACTAAAGCACTTGTGGATAATCTCAGAGAGAATTATGCTGCGCTGGTGGATGAACTCATCCCATCTGTCCTCTCCATCGGAGATGTACAGAAAGTGCTCGCCAAGTTGTTGCGTGAGAAAGTTTCCATTCGTGATATGGTTACAATCTTCGAGACACTGGCGGACTACGGGACGTATACCAAAGACCCGGATGTGCTGACGGAATACGTGAGACAATCCCTCTCTCGTCAGATTACCCAACAATTCTCCCAAAAAGGGGAGACACTTAGAGTAATCACTGTTGGACCTGGTCTGGAGAAGAAAATTGCAGAGAGTGTACAGCAATCCGAACAAGGCAGTTACCTTGCATTGGATCCGGCTTCAACACAAAGTGTATATCAAAAATTGACTGAACAAGTCAATCGATTGATCCAGTCGGGCCAGCAGCCTGTTGTATTAACTTCTCCAACCATTCGTATGTATCTGCGCCAGGTGATTGAACGTACCATGCAGGATATACCAGTGCTTTCCTATAGTGAGTTGGAGCCGAATGTTGAAATCCAAAGTGTCGGGGTGGTGAACTTATGAGAGTAAAACAATACGTCGTTGAGACCATGCCCGAAGCTATGCTTCAAATTCGTAAAGACCTGGGAAGTGATGCCGTCATTTTGTCCACCAAGGAAATCAAGGTGGGCGGTGTGCTGGGGATGTTCCGTAAGAAAAGGATCGAAGTTGTAGCAGCTGTAGATAAGGAAGAAAAAAAACAGGCTACAAATCAAGTGCAAAATCAATTTTCACCCGTACCTCGTGCATTTGTACCTGAAGCATATCGACAAACGGCTCGTTCGTTTGTCGTTGCTTCTGACGAATCGGCTGCGAGTATCGCTGAAAAAAATGTGCAAGAGAAAACTACGGATGCCACAGCTGTGTCTGAATCGAGTAAACTCGGTTCAGACATGAGCAACGGCAGATCTTCTTTGAGTATCGAGCATAAACCGCGACCGCAAGGGGCGGATTTTTCGGGTTTAACATCAGCCAGAGGGCAGCAGGAGCAGGCGACCGATCCGCAGCAGGGCCAACTGATGTCTGAATTGCAGGAGCTCAAACTGATGATGACCAAGTTGTCTAAGCAAGGAGCTTCGGCAGACCCGTTACCAGAGGAGTTTTATGCTCTTCGAGAAAGGTTGATGGAGCAAGATATTTGGCCAGAAGTATGGGAATCTTGGTTTGACGTTGTTCTGACGAAGCTCTCTGAAAAAGGATTAAATGAAGTAGAAGCTGTTCAAGCAGTTCAATTAGAAATATCACATTTTTTGGAGAAACGTATTGACGTGGGCATTTTGCCGACCACACGCATTGTATATGTAGCTGGGCCAACTGGCGTTGGTAAAACAACGACCATTGCCAAGCTGGCTGCTGAACAGATGTTCAACAATCAGCGAAAGGTAGGCTTCATTACTTCGGATACCTATCGTATCTCAGCGGTAGAACAACTTAGAACATACGCATCCATTTTAAATGTCCCGCTTGAGGTCGTACAATCCCCAGGTGACACACAACGAGCGATCTCCCGTCTCGAGGAATGTGATCTGATCTTCATGGATACAGCCGGAAGAAACTATAGAAATGAGTTGCTTGTTTCAGAACTGCAAAGTTTACTCGCGCCTGTGGAAAATAGTGAAACCTTTTTGGTTTTGAGCATGACTTCCAAAAGTGCTGATATGGTTCAAATTACGGAGCATTTCAGCAAATATGGGCTGGATAAGGTCATTTTTACCAAGATGGATGAGACCGGAAGCTACGGCCCGATGTTTAACCTGCTGCATCGTTTTCCACTTAAACTTGCTTATGTGGCTAACGGACAAAATGTGCCGGATGATTTACTCAAGCCTGATGCGGGTTCTCTGACCAAACAATTGTTAGGAGAGCTTGTACGATGAAGGACCAGGCAGCCTCACTCAGAAGTATGGTCTCAATGCCTAACGGAGTGGAGGGAAGGGGACGTGATTCACGCTCCTCCAAAATCATAACCGTTGCCAGTGGAAAGGGAGGGGTGGGTAAATCTAACTTCACACTTAACTTTGCACTGAGCTTACAGGCAATGGGGCAAAAGGTATTGGTGTTTGATGCAGATATAGGGATGGCTAATATCGATGTCCTAATGGGAACCTCATCTCCCTATAATCTGTACCATCTGTTATACCGACAGAAATCCATACAGGAAATCATACAGCTTGGTGCAAGCGGGTTGCCTTATATCGCCGGAGGTTCGGGGATGAAAGAATTGTTCTCATTGTCAGATCGAGATCTGGAGTTTTTTGCTGGACAAGTTGAAGAGATCGCACAGGAGATGGACTATGTCATTTTTGATACAGGGGCAGGACTTTCCAGAGAAAACATGAAATTTATCGGTGCAGCCGATGAATGCCTGATCATCACCACACCTGAACCGACTTCAATAACCGATGCTTATGCTTTAGTTAAAGTTATGCATGGCCAGGAAAATGCCACACCCTTTCGGATGATCGTTAACCGGGTTGAAGACCAACAAGAGGCGGAACGGGTGGCGGATAAAATAGCTGCAGTGGCAAAGAGGTTTTTACAGATCGATATCCCGCTGCTTGGATATATTTCCGAAGATGCCCAGGTTGTAAAGGCAGTTAAAAGGCAAGTGCCATACAGTCTGGCATATCCGAATGCAAAAGCTTCCAGGGATATAGAGAAACTCGCACATCACTATTTGGCTGCACCTGCTGCTCCGGGATCCGAAACCTTGACAGGAATCAGAGGATTTATGAAAAAGTGGCTAAAGCGGACAACATGATTTCTGAATAAAGGAAACAGGGGTGGAAACAACATGGCGGTGTATCAAGTATTGGTTGTCGATGATTCCGCTTTTATGCGTAAAATTGTTTCAGATTTAATTGAAGCAGATTCGGAGTTTAAGGTTACGGCAACAGCCTCAAATGGTAAAGAAGCTATTCAAAAAGCAATAGATTTGAAGCCCGATGTCATCACAATGGACGTTGAGATGCCTGAAATGAATGGGTTGGACGCATTAAAATCGATCATGAAGCAATCCTTCGTTCCGGTGATTATGCTGTCGGGTATCAATGAACAAGGCATGAAGGAGACCATCATGGCGCTCGAGGCCGGTGCGTTTGACTTTATTCGTAAGCCATCGATTGTGCATGATCAGGATATTGCCCAAGTAGGTAAAGCGCTGGTTGAGCGGATGCGAGCAGCTATGGATGAAATTAAGCGAAAAGCCGATCGTGAAGCATCGATGAAGAAACGGGATGAAGCACAGAGCAAATTGCTGCAACAGTCCCAGCGAGTTCAGGTTGATCATCCCTTACAAGACCGCAAAGGTGCTTTGAGGAAAACAATAGAACCTGCCCAGCAGCCAGGAACGCGACTTGGTAGCGGACAAACTGAATCCTTACGAGCAAAACCGAAGCAACCTGCTGTTCCACTGACGAAGCAGAATACGGGACGTCTGGACAAAAAGATGGAGCCTTTGAGAGATGCAAATCGAGCTTCGGATGCCAGCACTGACAACCTAGCAAAGCCAAACAAGCTAACGCAGCCTCCCAAGGAAAACCGTTTGTCCAATATATCTCGATTGGCAGAACAGGAGACAGCTGCAGCTTCAGCTGAACCATCCAAAGATATTGCCAAGGTAATTCCGTCTCATAAGGGAGCAGGAGGACCAGAAGGATCATTTAACAAACTTGTGGCTATTGGTTGTTCAACTGGCGGACCGAGAGCCCTCAAGACTTTGCTGGAGCAACTGCCAGGTGATTTACCTGCTCCAGTCATTATTGTACAGCATATGCCGCCCAACTTTACCCGATCCCTTGCCCAGCGATTGAATACGTTCAGTGAACTGCATGTGGTTGAAGCTGAGGAAGGCATGGTTCTACGAAAAGGAACGGCCTATATTGCTCCTGGTGGCTTTCATGTCAAAGTCAACAAAACTGCAGATGGAAGGTTCACCATAAAGCTGACAGAGGAAGAACCAGTCAATGGACACAGGCCTTCAGTAGATACGATGTTTGAGTCGCTGCTGCCGTACACGTCATTGCAACGACATCTGGTTTTGCTGACAGGGATGGGCAGTGATGGCGCTCGTATGATGAAAGAATTGTATGAAGCGGGTGTCACATCAACCTTTGCAGAGAATGAAGAAACTTGTGTTGTGTATGGTATGCCGCGTTCTGCTGTAGAGCTGCAATGCGTGCGTCATCTTCTGCCATTGCAGGAGATTGCGCCTAAACTTGTTCAAGCTGTGAAATAAACGGAGTGTAACTCATGGAGGAGGTGCCTCACAATGGACATGAATCAATATTTATCTATGTTTATTGATGAGTCTAATGATCATCTGCAGTCCCTTAACGAAAATATGCTTCAACTCGAAGGCAGTCCGGAGGATCTGGGAATTGTTCAGGTCATATTCCGCTCTGCTCATACGTTGAAGGGTATGGCTGCTACAATGGGTTTTGAGGATTTGGCATCATTGACGCACAAAATGGAAAATGTGCTGGATCTGGTGCGCAACGAAAAGTTGAAAATGCAGGATTTCATTTTTGATACCCTGTTCAAGAGTTTGGATGCTTTGGAAACAATGGTTCAGGATATTACCGAAGGTGGAGAGGGTAAAGCGGATGTCTCCTCCATCGTAGCTTCTCTCCAAGCAATTGAGAGTGGTGAATGGACGGGAGGTACTGCTCCCGTAGCCGCAGTAAACCAATCACCAAGTACAGCGACACCAAGTGCGGTTGAACTGGACGAATTCCAGTACTCCGTATTGGATCAGTCCATAGCCGAAGGCCACCGTGTGCTCTATGTTGAAGTTCTTGTCAGCGAGCAGAGCCAGCTGAAGGGCGTACGTGCTTATATGGTCTTCGATCTATTAGAACGCTCGGGTGAGGTTGTTAAATCGTTCCCAACAGTTCAGGATATCGAGCAAGAGAAGTTTGAGCGCAGTTTCTCGTTGTATTACATAACGACCAAAGAGGCGCAGGAACTTGAAAAAGGCATTATGAGCATCTCTGAAATTGAGAGTGCCAAAGTCATTCAGCTGGATCAAGAGACTCTTCAGCAGATGACCAATCAGGCAGCGGCAACAGCTGAAGTGGAAGCTGCACCTGTTCCTGCTCCAGTAGAAGCATCCTCGGAACCGAGTTCTTCATCGAAAGAAGAACCAAAGAAACCGATAGCCACCAAAACAGCTGCACCAAAACAAGCTGCTGCACCTTCACGTACCATCCGCGTGGATATAGAACGTCTGGATGTACTGATGAACTTGTTCAGCGAGTTACTGATCGATCGTTCACGACTGGAGCAGTTGGCCAGCGAGACGGGTAATAATGATTTATCAGATACGGTAGCTCATCTGAGTAGAGTCAGTACAGATTTGCAAAATATTGTACTGAAATTGCGGATGGTTCCTGTGGATACGGTATTCAACCGTTTCCCGCGTATGATTCGTGACCTGGCTAAAACACTCGACAAAAAGATTGATCTGGTCATTACGGGTGCCGAAACGGAACTTGATCGGACGGTAATTGATGAGATCGGCGATCCACTGGTGCATTTGCTGCGTAATGCAGTTGACCATGGTGTTGAATCGATCGCAGAACGTGTGGCAGCAGGTAAACCTGAATTGGGAACAGTTAATCTTCGGGCTTTCCACAGCGGAAATCATGTATTTATCGAAATCGAAGATGACGGTAAAGGCATTTACCGCGATAACCTTTTGAGAACAGCGGTCAAACGTGGAGTTGTTACCGAAGAACAAGGTGCCAAGATGAGCGATGATGAAGTGAACCAGCTGTTGTTTGCACCAGGCTTCAGTACCGCTGATAAAATCTCGGATATTTCCGGCCGTGGAGTAGGTTTGGATGTTGTGAAATCCAAAATCACTTCTCTTGGTGGTAATGTAACCATTCATTCGACACCGGGTAAAGGAACCAACTTCTCTGTTCAGTTACCATTGACCCTGTCCATTATCGCTGCGATGCTTGTTCGACTTGGATCCGAGAAATACGCCGTTCCTTTGTCTTCCATTGTGGAAACAGCCATTGTACAGCGCGAACAGGTTCGCAACATTCATGGCAATAAAATGATTACGTTCCGGGAGTCTCTAATTCCGTACCTGTCATTGAGCGAAGTTTTTGGAGTGCCTGATTTCAATGATGCGGACGAACAGGAAACTGAAATCGTGGTCATTCGCAAAGGTGAACGTCTTGCAGCTGTAGCCGTTGAAGAATTTATTGGACAGAGTGAGATTGTTCTTAAATCGATGGGTACTTATCTTCCTTCCATTGAAGGGATCTCTGGTGCAACGATTTTGGGAGATGGACAAGTAGCTCTGATTCTTGACCCTAATGCATTTATTAAATAAGCACATAAGATAAGTCTTACATTTAATAGGGAGGTTTTTTCCATGGAAGAAGAGTTGAAAGTCATTGTCTTTAAATTAGGTTCCGAAGAGTACGGTATTGAAGTAGACAAGGTTCAGACGATTGAGCGTATGATGCCTATTACCCGTGTTCCTAAGACCTTCTCTTTTGTAAAAGGAGTTATTAACTTACGCGGTGTTGTTATTCCTGTCATTGATCTACGTGGTCGATTCTCTTTGCCAGAAACAGAATACACCGATCAAACTCGTATTGTCATTGTAGGTGTGGACGATATGCAAGTGGGCTTTATCGTTGACTCTGCCAATGATGTTATTGACATCAAGCGTGACGCTATTGATAGTCCGCCTGAAGTGGTAGGTGGAGTTAAAGCAAGATACCTGCGCGGTGTAGCTAAGCTGGAGGATGCGCGCTTGTTGATTATGCTTAACCTGAACGAAGTATTAAATAAAAGCGAGGTTGTACAGCTGGAAAGTATCGAGGGCTAACACCGTGGAACTGTTCAACCGATTTGAGGGATTCCAAATGGATGTGCTCAAAGAGGTCGGTAACATTGGAGCAGGCAACGCCGCAACGGCGTTGTCTCAGCTTCTCAATAGACCGATTGACATGGGTGTACCTACAGTACAGATGCTTCCTTTTGAAGAAGTTGCTGAAAAAGTGGGCGGAGATGAACGTATTGTTGTTACCGTATTTCTTCGTGTTGAAGGCGAAGCACCAGGCAATCTGTTCTTTATGATGGCACCTGAGGCTGCCAAAATGCTGCTGAACCGGCTTGCCGGTTTTGATCTGAAGGAAGGCCTTGCATTCACGGAAATGGAACAATCGGCTCTATCCGAAATCGGGAATATTTTGGCGGGTTCATACCTTTCTTCTTTGGCAGATTTCACGAAACTATCTATGTATCCGACCGTTCCTGGACTTGCTATTGATATGGCAGGAGCTATTTTGAGTTATGGTTTATTGCAGTTTGGTGAAATGGGCGACGATGCATTATTGATTGACACTTCCTTCTTTGAAGGCGAAGATCAGGTAGAGGGTCAATTTTTCCTGATTCCGGATCCACCCTCATTTGCTAAGATATTTGAATCTCTAGGGGTGCCACTGGATCATGATTGAGGACAAAAGCGTCGTTAAAGTCGGTATGGCGGATTTGAACATTGCTCATCTACCCGGCGTAATCCGTACGACTGGCTTGGGATCTTGTGTAGGATTAACGATGTATGATCCGCATTTGAAGCTTGCCGGAATGGCGCATGTCATGCTCCCCACTTCAGAGATTGCTCGTGAAGGAACTTTGAACAAAGCCAAATATGCGGACACGGCATTGCCGGAATTGTTACAAAGAATGATACAACTCGGTGCATCTCGTTCACGTATTGTGTCCAAAATGGCTGGAGGATCTCAGATGTTTGCCTTCGCTGGGGCAGGGGATACGATGCGTATCGGACCGAGGAATGCGGATTCTTGTCGGGAATGGTTAGAAAAGCTTGGGGTTCCACTTCTTGCCGAAGATACCGGTGGGAATTACGGACGAACGATTGAAATGGACTGTGAAACTGGACTTTTGACTATTCGAAGTGTCCAAATGGGTGTAAAGGAACTATAAGACATGATAGGAAACTACCGCATTAATCTTGGAGCAGGCATAGTCGGATTTATTCTGACTTTTTTTGTAGCATACAGCAGCAATGTGTTGATGACCAGTTTAATTCGTGGGTTAATCGGCTTTGTAGCCTGGTTTGTCCTTGCTTATGGTTTACGCTGGGGACTGGGATTGTTGCTAATCCCTCGGGCAGAGGGAATTGGGTATGATTCACCGGGCGCTGAAGAACTAAGAGGTTCACAGGTGGACATTAAACTCGAAGACGATGGACAAGAGCTGAACGACTTGCTCAAACATGGACAGAACGCCTCCTCTGGGGAGAACCTTCCACCATCTGAGACGAAAGCTCCAACGGGATTTGCCCCTTTGGATCCGCCTAAACTTGTCCGGACCAAGGATCCGGAGGAGTTGGCGCAGGCCGTTCGTCACCTGACAGACAAATAAGGAGGGTGAAAGCAATTGAACGAGCGTAAAGCTTCACATTTGAACCACGCTGATTTGTGGGAAAAGTGGAAAGAACAAGGCGATCTTGAAGCCAAGAAAAGTTTGATCGAAAAGTATCTTCATATTGTAAACTATGTATCCGGGCGTTTGGCTGTCGGTCTGCCCAAAAATGTCCCGAAAGATGATCTGGAGAGCAATGGAGTCATGGGATTGATTGATGCGTTGGAGAAATTTGACTATGAACGTGGTCTGCAATTTGAGACGTACGCATCCTGGCGGGTCCGTGGTGCGATCCTTGATGGTTTGCGTCAGGGAGATTGGGTGCCTCGTTCCGTGCGGGAGAAAGCAAAGCGGATTGAAGATGCTTATCAGCAACTAGAGCAGACGTATTTGCGCTCTGTTAGTGATGAAGAAATGAGTCAGTATCTCGACGTGTCGACGAAAGACTTTCAACATATGCTTCAGGAAGTGGCAGTTATGTCGCTTTGCTCTCTTGAAGACCCGATCCGGGAAGAAGAGTCTGAGACTCGACTCTCATTAATGGTCGACGAAAAAGCCAAAAACCCGGATTATAAAGTAAATGAATTCTATTTAAAAGAAGCTTTGGTGCAAGGGCTTGAGAAATTGACGGTCAAAGAGAGAACAGTTGTTTCACTGTTATATTATGAAGATCTGTCTCTTAGTGAAATTGCTGAGGTAATGTCTCTTTCTCCGTCACGTATCTCGCAGCTGCACTCAAAGGCCATTTTACGGTTACGTGGAACGCTGGATAAACAAAAAGACTTGCTTATGCGTAAAGATTAATATATTAATATATTAATATATTAATAGAGAGCTTTAAACTTGGATATTGGGGAGTGGAAAGTCTAAAAGGGGGAAGAAATGCATTGACACAGCGGACTGTTTTGGAACAGTGTTTGAGCATTGTTTTATCAGATGATAAAAGTACGGCCTACCTTGAATTTTCCAAACAGGAAGAAGGTTTTGCCAGTACACCGGATGAGCTCGAGAAATATATAGCGAGTCAGGGTATTAAGTATGGTGTGCTGCGCGAAGCGTTGCTTGTTTTTGTGAGTCATCCTGAGAGGTATGTGAAGGATCGATACAAGATTGCCGAAGGTATTAAACCAGTACCGGGAACTAATGGCTTTATTAAAGTGCTGGTGGGCATGGACGATTCCAATGAACGGCGCCCTCTGGAGGCAGAGGACGGAAAAGTTGATTACAAAGAAGTGACTCGCTTAAACAATGTTAGAACAGGTCAAATTATTGCCGAACGAATTCCTCCTGTGGATGGCACGGTGGGTAGGGCTGTAACAGGTGAAGAAATACCGTTTCGTCCAGGGAAAGAAGCACGCTTCAAAGTGGGGAAAAATGTTGTCGTTAACCCTGATGGATCTGCGATGTATGCCGCTCTGGATGGATTGGTTACCAAAACAGACGGCAACAAATTGAATGTGTTTCCGGTATACGAGATCAATGGCGATGTGGATTATAACACCGGTAACATCGATTTTGTGGGTACAGTTGTCATTCGCGGCAATGTGCTTACCGGATTTAAAGTAAAAGCGGCGGGCGATATACGTGTCGTCGGAGGTGTCGAGGGAGCGGAGCTGGAAGCAGGTGGCTCTGTCGAAATTACCGGCGGTATTATTGGTTATAACAAAGGGCTTATACAAGCTGGACATAACGTGAAATGTACCTTTATTCAAGAAGGTAACGTCGATGCGGCTGAAAATGTCCTTGTATCTCAAAGTATTATGCATTCCACGATTCGTGCAGGTAATGCAGTAATCTGTGAAGGCACAAAAGGACTTATCGTTGGCGGGTCGATCCAGGCTGGTGAAAACGTCTCAGCACGCGTCGTCGGCAACAGCATGTCTACTGTGACTTCCATTGAAGTAGGCGTATTGCCTAAGCTCCGTAATGAGCTGAATGACTTGCGTAAGGAAGCCAGGGAGCAGATGGATGCTTTGGATAAAACGAAAAAAGCTTTGACATTACTGGATCAGTTAGCTGCTGCAGGCCAGCTGAGCCCGGATAGAATGTCCATGCGAATCAAACTGAGTGCTACACAAAAATCTGCCCTTCGTCTTAGCGAGGAAACAAAAACACGTATCTTTGAAATTGAGAAGGTACTTGAAGATACAAGCAGGGCTCGCGTCGATATTCATAAGATGATTTATGGTGGCTCTAGAATAGTTATCGGCAGATACACCAAATTTATTAAAGATCCGGTGAGTCGAATATCTTTTTATTATCATGATGGGGATATATCGATGGTCCCATTCGTATAAGTACAGCATTCAAGCACATGAAGAAATCCATTCGATACCGTGAGGTGAGCGTATGAGTTTCAAAGCGGTTGAGTTGCAGATTGCCGTACCTAGAACAAGTGAGGCGGGGCGTTATCAGAGTGAAGCTCAGCAGAGACCGGTCATTGACCAGAACCTGCTAGCGGAACAAACGGCCAAAGAAGCAAATGAAGCAAGGCAACGAAGTGAGGCGCTGGATGAAACAGCGCACACAGATGTACGCGATGGTCAATCTAGAAACAAAGAGCAGCAGAGCAGCTCCAACGAAAATGAAACTATTTCAGCGCTGGAAACTGTCAAGCCTGCTGAGCATCCATACAAAGGTAAACATATTGACCTGTCGTTGTAATGGATGATATGTGACTCACATGTAGTCTTGAGCACCGATGGTTGCATTAAAAGGAGAGAACCCAATTTGTCACCATGGATCATTATTGTCATATTAGGAGCCTGCGCAATTGCATATGCGCTTATCATGCCCAAGAAAAACAAAGTGCAGGAGCCTGGGCATCACCTGGTGCAAGAGATGGAATCTACGCTTGAACATTATATGGCTGAGATAGAAAACGATAATGATGCTCTCATTCAGCGTGTTGCTGAGATGAAGGGTGAGGCGACGGCGGCAGATCAACGTATGCAATCGCAGCTTCAGGAATTACAGCGGAGGCTGGATCAACTGGAAGAAAGTAAAACGACTGAAACAGATATACCCTCCAATATAATTCCGCTACATAGCGCAAGCGGATTGCAAGCTCAGGCACTTGTAGACAGTGTGCGAGCAGATTCGGCCCAACAGGTGTCAGAAGCAGAACAGCAGGCCGCTGAACAAGAATCTAAGCCGGCACGTGAATCCATTAAGGACCGATATGCAGAGCTGTTTAATTTATATGCTGAAGGAAAGTCAGTGGATGCCATTGCCAAGCAAACGGGCATACAACGTGGAGAAGTACAGCTAATTTTACAGCTGGCAGAACGGGAGGAGAGCTAACAGATGGACAAGCGCTCCTTATGGATTGGACTTGGAAGTGGCATGATTGTTGGTGCGGTATTGTTGCAGCTTGCAACGGTTGGACAAAACGCATTGTCTGAGAGTAATCTCGACCCGGAGCTGGCTACAGCCGACCTGACAAAGGAACAGTTGGAAGCGGTCGCGAAGAGCATGGATATGAAGCTTGTAGCTTCTGATGATGAGCTGTATACAGAAGCTGAGTGGGTAGGGAAGAAGAAACAAGAAAGCAGTGAACTGCAGGGGAAAACGGCAACAGCACCTGAAGCGGCAGAATCGGCTGTGAAACCGGAGCAACCTGACGATCCAAAGCAACCTGTCACCAATGAAAGCGACAAACAGGACGAAGTCGATCAGCCAAAGACGACCGAACCGTCAACTCCTAACAGTCCCGAAACTGCGGCTACTGTATCGTTCAAAGTACGTTCAGGCAACAGTCTGGCCATTGTGGCGGGGAATTTGGAGAAAGCCGGTATTGTCGATAGCGCGCAAGCTTTTATAAAGGCGGGCAGAGCAGAGCGAATTAATACTAAAATACAAGTCGGCACCTATGACTTGGAAAAAGGCGAAAGTTTCAAATCCATTATTGCCAAGATTACAAAAGAACCGCCAAACTGAGTGCGCTCAGGCAGGGCGGTTTTTTTTGTGTAAATAATGACAAGTTTTGTGTCGCTATGAAGGAACGGAAATTTGCTTTGAAAGACTGTTGCATCAGGCAATCAGTTATGCTATATTAGATAACGGTGTTAAAACACACGCATGTGCTAATTTTGTTGAGGGTGCTTTCCTGATGGAGAGTCTTGGCGAAAAATGATGCCGGCGGAGGACACAATAAAACCATATTAGGAGGTGTGTGAAGATGGCAGTAATCTCCATGAAGCAGCTTCTCGAAGCTGGGGTACACTTCGGTCACCAAACTCGTCGTTGGAACCCAAAAATGGATCGTTATATCTTCACTGAAAGAAACGGAATTTATATCATTGACTTGCAAAAGACAGTGAAAAAAGTCGAAGAGGCTTACAACTTCGTTAAAGGAATCGCAGGAGAGAATGGTAAAATTCTTTTCGTGGGTACTAAGAAACAAGCTCAAGATTCCGTTAAAGAAGAAGCTGAACGCGCTGGTCAATTCTACATTAACCAACGTTGGCTCGGCGGTACCCTGACTAACTTCTCAACTATTCAAAAACGTATTGATCGTTTGAAACAGTTGGAAGCTTGGGAAGAAGACGGTACTTTCGCTGTATTGCCTAAAAAAGAAGTAATCTTGCTTCGCAAAGAGAAAGATCGTCTGGAGAAATTCCTCGGCGGTATTAAAAATATGAAAGGCCTGCCAAGCGCCCTGTTCATCATCGATCCACGCAAAGAGCGTATCGCTGTTGCGGAAGCTCGCAAATTGGGTATCCCAATTGTAGGTATCGTTGATACTAACTGCGATCCGGATGAGATCGATTATGTTATCCCGGGTAACGACGACGCAATCCGCGCCGTTAAGCTGTTGACAGGTAAAATGGCTGATGCCGTTATCGAAGCTAACCAAGGCGAAGAAACTTCCGCTTAATAGATTCGAACATATCTAATAAATTAAATGAAAAGGGTGGTTGGTAGGTGGATAACCTCTCACTGCCCTTTTTTTAGAGTGTACGTACAATTACTTATTTTGGAGGGAATTAATAATGGCAGTTAATGCGAGTGCAGTAAAAGAACTCCGTGAAAAAACGGGCGCAGGTATGCTCGATTGCAAAAAAGCACTGGAAGAAGCAAACGGTGACATCACGAAAGCAGCTGAATTGCTTCGTGAAAAAGGTCTTTCAGCAGCAGCAAGCAAAGCTGGCCGTGCAGCAACTGAAGGCGTTGTAGAATCTTATATCCACGCTGGTGGCCGTATTGGTGTACTGGTAGAAGTTAACTGTGAAACTGACTTCGTTGGTAAAACAGACCAATTCAAAGAGTTCGTTAAGGACATCGCTATGCAAATCGCAGCAGCGAACCCGAAATTTGTTACTCGTGAAGAAGTTTCCACTGAAGAACTGGAAAAAGAGAAAGAAATCTTGAAAGCTCAAGCTCTGAACGAAGGAAAACCAGAAAAAATCGTTGAGAAAATGGTTGAAGGCCGTATCGGTAAGTATTACGAAGAGTTCTGCCTGTTGGAGCAACCTTTTGTTAAAGATCCAGACAAAACGATCTCCCAACTGTTGAACGAAAAAGTTAGCCAAATCGGTGAAAACATCTCCATCCGTCGTTTCGTTCGTTACGAACTGGGTGAAGGTCTTGAGAAAAAAGTAGACAACTTCGTAGAAGAAGTAATGTCCCAAGTAAACAAATAAGACGGTTTTCAAACCGGCAAGCAAGAATGATTTTCGAAGATATAAGAATGATGAAACTTCGAAGCGCTACTCCCTTATATCCTAGGAAAACAATGCCTTACCGGTTGAACGTTTTTCCTAAAAGAGCGGAACACAACTGTGTTCCTTTCTTTTTAAGCAGGAGGCCATGCGCGAGAAGTTTTGTTGGTTGAACGCCGAGGGTGTTCAATTCAAAGTGGAGGGTGAATAATTGGAACAGCCAGTATTTAAACGTGTTGTCTTAAAGGTCAGCGGAGAGTCTCTTTCCGGTCAAAACGGCTACGGTATTGATGCAGAGACGATCTCGTCGATTGCCCAGCAAGTAAAAGAAGTAGTTGAACTAGGTGTACAGGTTGCTATCGTATGTGGCGGCGGAAACATCTGGCGTGGAATTGCCGGTAGCGAAAACGGCATCGACAGAGCGACTGCGGATTATATGGGGATGCTGGCGACGGTTATGAACTCGCTCGCACTGCAAGATGCACTGGAACAGATTGAAGTGCCTACACGCGTACAGACATCGATTGCCATGCAACAAATTGCAGAGCCTTATATTCGTCGTAGAGCTATTCGTCATCTGGAGAAAGGCCGGGTCGTTATTTTTGCAGCAGGTACAGGTAACCCGTTCTTCTCCACCGATACAACAGCAGCACTGCGCGCAGCGGAGATCGAAGCAGAAGTCATCTTGATGGCCAAAAATAAAGTTGATGGTGTATACTCAGCAGATCCGTTTAAAGACAGCACCGCTGTCAAGTTTGATCAGTTGACTTACATGGATATACTTAACAAAGATCTTGGTGTAATGGACTCAACGGCGTCCTCACTTTGTAAGGACAACAACATTCCGTTGATCGTATTTGCCATTACGGAACAAGGTAACATCAAACGTGTTGTTCTTGGTGAACGCATCGGGACAATCGTTAAAGGGAGTGTAGATTAATGCCACAAGCGGTTAAAAAACATGCCGAAGAACGTATGGATAAAGCGATTCAAGCGTTACGACGTGATCTTGCCACTTTGCGTGCAGGTCGTGCAACTCCGGCTCTTCTCGACCGGATTCAAGTGGAGTATTACGGTGCAATGACTCCGCTCAACCAATTGGCTAATATCAGTACACCGGATTCCCGGACACTGATGATCCAGCCGTGGGATAAATCCTCTATGGGGGACATTGAGCGTGCGATTATGAAATCCGATCTTGGCCTTACGCCAGCGAACGACGGAACTATGATTCGTCTGTCCATTCCAGCACTTACGGAAGAACGCAGATCAGAACTGGTGAAGTTGACGAAAAAGTTCGGTGAAGAAGGCAAAGTAGCCATTCGTAATATTCGCCGTGATGCGAATGATGATATTAAAAAAATGGAGAAGTCAGACATTTCCGAGGACGAGTCCCGGAGACATCAAGACGACATCCAAAAATCGACCGACAAGTTTATTGCTGAAGTCGATAAGGTACTCGCTGCCAAAGAAAAAGAAATCATGGAAGTGTAAGACAAGCGCAGCCCCTCCAATACGGTGGGGTTTTGTCTCTTTTTCCAAGCTTCAGGTGAAGAAACTTCAGGGATTTTGGAGGAACAGGAATGATCAAACGGGTTCGGTCGTGGTGGAATGGGGCTGACAAGCAGGAAACGCTGACTATATCCGAGGATAATATCCCGCAGCACGTCGCCATCATTATGGACGGCAATGGACGATGGGCGAAACGTTTGGGTCTCCCACGAATAGCTGGCCACCAGAATGGGATGAAGGCGGTCAAACGTGCGACCATCGCGGCGGATGAACTGGGCATCAAATATCTGACGATGTACGCTTTTTCGACAGAAAACTGGACGCGTCCAAAAGAAGAAGTTGATTTTCTGATGCGGCTTCCGCAGGAATTTTTGGCGATAGAGCTGGATGAGCTTATAGAAAAAAATGTACGCATCCGTATGATGGGCCAGGAGGAGCACTTGCCTTCCCATACCATTAATGCTTTGCGTGAAGCTATTCGTCTTACGGAACATAACACAGGGCTTGTTTTGAATTTTGCAATGAATTACGGAAGTCGTCGCGAAATGACGGACTGTGTCAAACAGATCGCTCTGCAGGTAAAGTCGGGGGAACTATCGGCAGACGACATTACGCCTGAACTCATTGACAGACATATGCTCACTGGGGATATGCCTGATCCGGATTTGCTGATCCGGACGAGCGGAGAGTTGAGATTAAGCAATTTCATGCTTTGGCAGCTTGCTTATAGCGAATTATGGTTTACGGATATATACTGGCCCGAATTTGGCAAAAAGCATTTGCTTGAAGCAGTAGCCGAATATCAGCGCAGAACAAGGCGTTACGGCGGTTTGAAATAGATGGAGGATGAAGCCGTTGAAACAGCGATTAACGACAGGAATCATAGCAGGTGTGTTGTTTTTGGGTTTTTGCATGCTGGGCGGACCCTGGTACCATGGCTTGGTATTGCTTATGGCTCTCATCGGTTATTATGAATTTGTGAAAATGACCGGGGTACAGCCTTTTTCAGGTGTAGCCCTAATCGGTTATGCAGGTATCTTTGCGATTGTGTTTCCTTGGGAAATGGTTTGGGAAGCCAGACCACTAACGTTATTCCAGATCGGATGGCTTGTGATGCTTGTATTAATGACGGCCTCTGTGGTAACTAAAAACAAGATTCCTGTAAACACTGTTGCCATGCTCTTTCTTGGAGTAATGTATATTGGAATCGGTTTTTATTACATCGCAGAATCCAGACATTTGCATCATGGGTTGTTCTGGACGTTTCTGCTTTTGGGCTCCATATGGGCAAGTGATGCAGGTGCCTATTTTGTAGGGAAACTTATCGGGAAGAACAAACTTTGGCCGTCGATCAGTCCTAACAAAACGGTGGAAGGTGCACTGGGTGGTATTGTGATCGCGGTAGTCACTTCTGTTGTTTTTGCACTGGTGTCAGACGGCTTGTTGTCTTGGCAAAGAGCGGTATGGATTGGGATTGCATGCGCGGTTGTAGGACAAATGGGAGATCTGATTCAATCTGCTTACAAACGTGTGTATAACATCAAAGATTCCGGCACTTTGCTCCCGGGGCATGGCGGTATTCTGGATCGATGCGACAGCTGGATTGTCGTTTTTCCATTCGTACATATACTAATGCTTCTGCCCTATTAAAAATGAGCACAAGCCATATGACGAACTATTCGTCATAGGCATTGGATAAATAAAGATGAGGTGCAGCATGAAAAAAATTGCGATTCTCGGGTCAACCGGTTCCATTGGAACTCAGACACTGGATGTAGTCGATATGCATCCCGAACGCTTTCAAGTAGAGGGACTGGCTGCTGGGAGCAATATAGAGCTGCTGATTGAGCAAGCGAAGCGTTATCGACCCAAAAAGGTATCAGTTGGCTCAAAAGAGCTAGCAGAGACCGTGGCACCGCACTTACCTGTCGAAACACAGCTCTTTTATGGCAAAGAAGGACTAGTGGAAGTTGCTGCCGGAACGGATGCAGATACGGTTGTTACTGCTGTAATGGGGAGTGTTGGGCTTGAGTCGACCCTGGCTGCTATTGATGCAGGCAAACAGATCGGGCTGGCTAACAAAGAGACGCTAATTACAGCGGGACACATTGTTACTGCCAGAGCGGCAGCGAAAGGGGTACCGATTCTGCCTGTGGATAGTGAGCACTCGGCTATCTTCCAATGCTTGAATGGAGAACCTCGTGGACGAGTGATGGGAATTACGCTTACGGCCTCTGGAGGATCATTCCGTGATCTGACTCGTGAACAGCTGAAGGAAGTTACCGTAGAAGATGCACTCAAACATCCGAATTGGTCCATGGGATCGAAGATCACGATAGACTCAGCAACGATGGTGAATAAAGGACTGGAAGTTATTGAAGCGCATTGGCTTTTTGGACTAAGTTATGATCAGGTTGATGTATTGCTTCACCCGGAGAGCATCATTCATTCCTACGTGGAGTTCAATGATACTAGCATTATTGCGCAGCTTGGCAATCCGGACATGCGCGTTCCGATTCAGTATGCACTGACCTATCCAGACCGCTTGCCATCACCTGCACAACGTCTATCCCTAGCACAAGCGGGCAAGCTGCATTTTCGTGAGATGGATATGGAACGGTTCCCTTGTTTAAGAATGGCATACGAGTGTGGTAAAATGGGGGGAACCGCAACAACGGCGTTTAATGCAGCCAACGAGGTTGCCGTAGCGCGTTTCTTGCGTAAAGAGATTTCGTTCCTTAAAATAGAGGATATTATTGCTTCTGTGCTGGAAGCACACCGCAATGTGGACGAGCCTGATCTGGAGGAAATCGCAAGATGTGATCAGGAGAGCCGTCAACTTGCGTTCAGTCTGTAATCTCTTTTTTCAAGATAAAATGGAAGAAGTGATTCTCTTGTGCGGCATCAGAGAATAATGATAATCTAAAGGGACAGACTGCGGTTCGTGCCGTGAAGGAGGATGGATAGGGATTGGAAACCATACAAGTGGTATTTCTAACGGTGCTCATGTTCTTTGTCATCGTGACGGTTCATGAATGGGGACATTATTATTTTGCCAAACGCGCCGGTATTCTTGTACGGGAATTTGCGATCGGTTTTGGTCCCAAATTGTTCTCATATAAAAGAAACGAGACCCAGTTCACACTGCGTCTGCTGCCTTTTGGCGGATATGCACGTATGGCTGGGGAAGACCCGGAACTGGTAGAAATACAAGAAGGTCAGACCATTGCAGTAAGGTCGGCTGATGACCAAGTCAAAATGATCTACCTCGATCAATTGGATAATCGCAAAAATGTAATTCGTGGTGAAGTGATCTCCATTGATATGGAGAATGCATTAAAATTGCAACTCGATGTGGATGGCGAAATTCAGCAGTACCGGATACATCCGCAAGCGATGTTGGTAAGTCGTGGAAAACAAACCCAGATTGCACCGAAAGATCGCCAATTTGGCAGTAAAACGGTGGGTCAGCGGGCAATGGCGATTTTTGCCGGACCACTCATGAATTTCATTCTGGCATTTGTTTTGTTTGCAGTCTATGCACAGATGGCTGGGGTTCCAGTTGAGAATCCGAAAAATCTGGAGATTGGTGAAGTGCTTGAAGGTGGAGCTGCCTACCAAGCGAACCTGCAAAAGGGAGATATCATTGAGACGATCAATGGTACTGCTATTGGTACGGATTCGCAAAAAATGGTGACGATGATTGCCGATTCCAAAGACAAACCGATGGAATGGACACTGCGTCGGGGGAATGAAACGTTTAATATAACGATTACACCTCGTGCCGTAGAAGGACAAGAGGGTGGAAAAGTTGGAATTGTACCTACGCTCCCAACCCGATCTGTTGGATTTGTGGAGACCTTTAAGGTTTCGGGAATTGCAATGGTCGATACAACCAGAGTCATCTTTGAAGGCTTCAAACATCTGATCAATCAGTTTAACATGGATGATATTGGAGGTCCTGTTCGTACTTTTGAAGTAACAGGCCAAATTGCGAAGCAGGGGATTGAACAGTTGACGAGATGGGCGGCTATTTTGAGCCTGTACCTGGGTATTTTCAACTTGTTGCCGATTCCTGCACTGGATGGAAGCCGTCTTGTATTCCTCGGAATTGAAGGTCTGCGAGGCAGACCCGTTGACCCCAACCGGGAAGGCATGGTTCATTTTGTCGGATTCGCCATGTTGTTTGTACTGATGCTAGCTGTAACATACAATGATATATTACGATTAATTAACGGATAATTATGGTTTGACTACACTCTGACTATTCAGAGATAGTCGTTATGGGAGGACGCTGGAGTCTTATGTCAAAGGAAAATGATAAACAGTTCGTGACTGAAATTACACCTCAGGGAGAGGATTTCTCACGCTGGTACATTGATGTTATTAAAAAAGCTGATCTCATGGACTATTCACCCGTACGCGGTTGTATTGTTTTCAAACCAGACGGCTTCGAAATCTGGGAGCACATTAAGGATGAGATGGACCGTCGTTTCCGTGAAACGGGTCATCGTAATGCTTACTTCCCGATGTTCATCCCCGAGAGCTTTTTCCAAAAAGAAAAAGAACATGTTGAAGGCTTCAATCCCGAATTGCCTTGGGTAACGGAAGCAGGCGGAGAAAAGCTGGAAGAGCGTCTGGCGATCCGCCCAACCTCGGAAACCATCATTGGTCACATGTACTCCAAGTGGATTCAGTCTTACCGGGATCTCCCGGTATTGATCAACCAGTGGGCTAACGTGGTTCGCTGGGAGAAGAGAACATTGCCTTTCCTTCGCACAACAGAGTTCCTGTGGCAAGAGGGCCATACGGCGCATGAAACAGAAGAAGAAGCACGTGAAGAGACGATGAAAATGCTTGAAATCTACCGCGAAGTTGTGGAAGAATATTTGGCAATTCCCGTTATTACAGGTCAAAAAACAAAATCCGAGAAGTTTGCAGGTGCTGTAGACACCTTCTCCATCGAAGCGATGATGAAAGATGGACGTGCGGTACAAGCCGGAACTTCTCATTATATGGGTACGAATTTTGCAAAAGCATTTGAGATTCAGTATCTTAGCCGCAACAACGTGCTGGAACTGGCTCACACCACTTCATGGGGAACAAGCACACGTCTGATCGGTGCGTTAATCATGGTTCACGGGGATGACCGTGGTCTGGTGCTTCCTCCTAAAGTTGCACCAACACAAGTGGTTATGATTCCAATTGGACCGCCAAAAACGCGTGAGGCCGTTGTAGGTCGTGCGGACGAGTTGTTCGCTGAACTGAAACAAGCGGGAATTCGTGTGAAAATGGATGATCGCAGTGATGTTCGTCCAGGCTGGAAATTCAACGAATATGAGATGCGTGGTGTTCCGATTCGTCTCGAAATTGGTCCGCGTGATATGGAGAACGGTGTATGTGTTCTCGTTTCCCGGATTACTGGAGAGAAGAAAGTTGTTGAACAAGCAAATCTAGTGGAAGAAATCCAGACTATGCTGACTCAAGTGCAAGCTGATATGCTGCAACGTGCTCGCACGTTTATGTCGGACAACTTCTACTCTGTAGATACGCTTGATGAGATGAAGGAATTGATGGAAAACAAACGCGGTTTCACACTGGCTGGATGGTGCGGTTCAGATGCTTGCGAAGATAAAGTAAGAGAAGTAACAGGTGCAACAAGCCGGAACATTCCGTTCCAGCCTGCGGAAGAAAAGCATACGTGTCTGGCTTGTGGTGAAGAAGCGAAACACACGGTAGTGTTTGCAAGAGCGTACTAAGTCAGAAAGACTTGACTAACGGCACTTATTCACCGTAAGAGTAAGGAATGGAGAGCTTCTGTCGGATAAAATGAGTCGGTGCGGGTTCGGATCGGGGACATTTTTGAATGCAGAGGCTTTTCCTGTTTTAAGGGGGTACAAGGAGGAACACGATGAGTGGATTCGAGGAGAAGAGAAAACGGTTTGAGTTGTTGATGAAACAGACGGAGCTTCCGGCTGGCCTAATAGAGCCCTACTTTTTGGATGGATGGATTGAACGGGTGGAGACAAGTCGTAGCAACCGCGACTGGACTATTGTGATTGCAAAGGATACCTTGGTTCCTGCTCCAATCTATCGTACATTTTGTCTGCACATCCAGGAGAAAATGAATCATATCTCTAAGATTACGTTTGGTTTCAAATATAGTGAGCAGGTCGAGATTGGTGATATTGTCAGTGAGTATTGGAACTTGTTCCTTGAGTGGGTTACACGGGAGATTCCATCCGTTAATGGTTGGATGAATCGTACCAAGTTTGAATGTGAAGCGGATCTGCTGCAATTGACCATGAGTGATGCAATGTCGATGGAGCTCGCGAAGAAGAAGCAGATCGATCAGGCTATAACCACTTTTTATGATAAGTATTTTCAATTACCCTTGCGGGTCAAATTGCTGGTTGGTGAGGTTGAAAGCAACAAAGAGGCGATGGAACAATTCCAGCTCAAGAAGCGGGAAGAAGAGCTTCAAGTTATCGAACAAATGATGAGTGAAGTGGACTCAGAAATGCCTGAAGAGGAAGATCAGGGCGATGTTCGCTTACAGATGGGATATGAGATCAAGGAACCACCTGTACCTATGCAGGAAATTCAAGATGAAGAGAAAAAGGTTACGTTGCAGGGAACGGTCTTCGGTCTGGATCGCAAGGAATTGCGGAACGGGAATACCTTGTTTACTTTTTATCTGACGGATTTCACGGATTCCATGCAAATGAAGATGTTTGCCAAAACAAAAGAGGATGTCAAAATCTTGAGTTTGTTGGCAAATGGAAAATGGGTGAAAGTGCGTGGCCGTGTAGAATACGATCGGTTCATGCAAATACCGGAACTTGCCATGATTCCGTCAGATTTGGTTGAAGTAAAGGCACCGCCATCCCGTAAAGATAATGCAGCTGAGAAACGGGTTGAGTTCCATCTGCACTCCACAATGAGTACAATGGATGCCGTAACTTCGATCGACAAATACGTAAAGACTGCAGCGGAATGGGGACACAAGGCAATCGCCGTAAGTGATCATGGTGGTGTGCAGGTGTATCCGGAGGCGTCCAAAGCGGCCAAGAAAAACGGAATTAAAATGATCTACGGCCTTGAGGCCAATGTGGTGAACGATTCGGTTGCTGTTGTACTGGCACCACAGCCGTTGGAACTCAAATCAGCGACATATATCGTCTTTGATATTGAGACCACAGGTCTGTCTGTAACCCAGAACAAAATCATCGAAATTGCGGCAGTGAAGGTAGAGGACGGTAAAGAAATTGACCGCTTTGCTACGTTTGTAAATCCGCATGAGCGCATCCCATATAACATTCAGCAGTTGACTAACATTAACGATGAAATGGTGAAGGATGCACCTGAGCTAGAACCAGTTATCCGTGATTTTGTAAAGTTTGCCGAAGATGGCGTATTGGTTGCGCATAATGCTCGATTCGATATGGGCTTTATTCAGGCTTCGCTGAAACAGCTTGGCATGCCTGAGCTTCAGAACCCTGTACTCGATACGTTGGAACTGGCACGGTTGTTATATCCAAAAATGAAGAATCACCGTCTGAATACGCTGGCGGATAAATATAAAGTAGCACTGGAAAGCCATCACCGGGCGATTGATGATACGATTGCGCTCGCAGGGATACTAAATGGATTGGTTAATGATGCCGCCCAGATGAAAGGCCTGACAATGCTTGATCGGCTAAACGATTATGTCGGAGTTGATCTTTCAAATACGCGACCATTCCATTGTGGAATCTATGCTTTGAATGATGTCGGCAAAAAGAATCTCTATAAACTGGTATCTCTTTCCCATACGGAGCATTTCAAACGGGTACCTTGTATTCCAAAATCGAAGCTGATCAATTTACGTGAAGGCCTCATTATTTTATCCGGTTGTGAAAAAGGTGAGTTTTTCGAGGCTGTGCTAAACAAATCGCTTGAAGAGGCGGAAGAGATAGCTCATTTCTATGACATTCTGGAAATCCAGCCTCTGACAATGTATATGCATTTGGTGGACAAAGGGCTGGTGGCTACACCAGAGGAATTGAAGCTCGCTGTTCGTAAAGTTGTTGACATTGGTCAAAAATTGGGAAAACCGGTAATAGCCACAGGTAACGTGCATTATCTGGAGCCGCGCGACAAGCTATATCGGGATATCACCATTCATGGCATTACAGGGTTCAGCCCGCTCAAAGATCAACGTAAACCGGATGCTCACTTAAGAACGACGGATGAAATGCTGGAAGAGTTCAAGTATCTGGGCCAGGATAAAGCCTACGAAGTTGTCGTTACGAATACGGTTGAATTGGCGGATCGATTCGAGGAAATCAAACTGTTCCCGGACAAGTTGTTCACTCCGATTCTGGAAGGCGCGGACGATGAAATCCGTAATACCTGCTATAATACCGCCAAGTCGATTTATGGTGAGGAACTACCGGAAGTAATTGTGGCACGACTGGAAAAAGAATTGAATCCAATCATCAAATATGGTTTTTCTGCGAACTATCTGATCTCGGAACGTTTGGTTAAAAAGTCGAATCAGGATGGCTACCTTGTCGGCTCCAGGGGATCAGTTGGTTCGTCTGTAGTTGCTACTTTCCTGGGTATTTCCGAGGTTAACCCGTTGCCAGCACACTATATTTGTGTGAATCCGGAGTGCAAGCACAGTGAGTGGTTCCTAGACGGCAGTGTGCCGAGTGGATTTGACCTTCCTGAGAAAGAATGCCCTGATTGTGGGGGCCGATTAAAAGGCGAAGGGCAGGATATTCCGTTTGAGACCTTCCTTGGTTTTAAAGGGGACAAGGTTCCCGATATCGACTTGAACTTCTCGGGTGATTATCAACCGCATGCCCATAACTATACGAAGGTGCTTTTCAGCGAAAAAAGTGTGTTCCGTGCGGGGACGATTGGCACGGTGGCTGAAAAGACGGCGTTTGGTTTTGCCAAGAAATATGAGGAAGAACATCATAAGAAATGGCGCGGGGCTGAGCTGAACCGTTTGGCTTCCGGTTGTACCGGGGTTAAACGTAGCACAGGACAGCATCCCGGTGGTATTGTCGTTGTACCGGATTATATTGAAGTAGAAGATGTAACGCCTGTACAATTCCCGGCGGATGACGTTAATGCGGAGTGGAAAACAACACACTTTGACTATCACGCCTTCGAAGAGAACTTGCTAAAACTCGATATTCTGGGGCACGATGATCCAACCATGATGCGGATGCTGCAGGATTTGACGGGTATCGATCCAACAACCATTCCGATGAATGATCCTAAGGTCATGAGCATGTTCAACTCTACGGAGGCACTCGGTGTTACACCAGAGCAGATTCGTTCACCAGTTGCCACTTTTGGTGTACCAGAGATGGGGACGAAGTTTGTACGTCAGATGCTTATCGAATCCCAGCCTTCGTCTTTTGCCGATCTACTCCAGATCTCCGGATTGTCTCATGGTACGGGGGTATGGCTTGGTAACGCACAAGATCTTATCAAAAATGGAACATGTAACATCAAAACGGTGATTGGTTGCCGGGATGATATCATGTTGTTCCTAATTTATAAGGCGGGCATGGACGCCAGTCTTGCCTTTAAAATTACGGAGAGTGTGCGTAAGGGACGTGGTTTGCCGCAAGAATGGATTGATGAGATGAAAAATTGCAAGGTGCCGCAATGGTACATTGATTCCTGTCTTAAAATCCAGTACATGTTTCCGAAGGCCCACGCGGCCGCTTATGTTATCTCGGCAGTGCGTACAGCTTTCTTTAAGCTGTATCACCCAATTGAATACTACGCGACATACTTCACAGTTCGTGCGGATGAGTTTGACATTGAACTGGTATGTCAGGGCTATGAGCCCATCTATCGCAAGATCGTAGAGATCGAACAATTAGGTTTCCAGGCACCGCCAAAAGAAAAAAACATGCTGCCTGTTCTTGAGATGGCATTGGAAATGGCAGCACGCGGATTCTCGCTCAAGCCGATTGATCTGTATCGTTCGGAAGCGACGAAGTTTATCGTTGACGGAAATTCACTTATTCCTCCGTTTTCGGCACTGGGAGGAATCGGGGATAATGCTGCACGCAATATCGCTGCGGCAAGAGATCATGGAGAATTCCTTTCGATCGAAGATTTCCAGCAGAAGTCCAAAGCAAGTAAAACAATTGTTGAGCTGCTGACGGGTATGGGATGCTTCCGTGGTTTGCCGGAAAGCAATCAATTATCCTTGTTCTAAAATGGCATTTTGAGTATCCATTTATGGTCTATGATGTGATTACGTAAATTTTTCTTCATTAGTGGTTAAAATGGCTGAGTGATCGCTTACTTGTCACTATTACCAGACTATGTTATAATTTTTGAAGTGAACGAGATAGTACGAATTTCTAAAGAGTGGGGAAACCCACTCTTTAGTCTTTGGTATACAAGAATCTTGGGTAATGAAGAAATTGCCAGTCATTATTTGCTGGTGTAACCTAAGTTGGAGGTTATCGGTTTTGAGCACAACGAACATTAAATCTACCGTGGAAGAAATGATCCAACCCTACTTGAACGAACAAGGCTTCGAGCTGGTTGACATCGAATACGTCAAAGAAGGCAGCAACTGGTTTTTACGGGTGTATGTCGACAAAGAGGGTGGCATCGACATCGATGATTGTGTCTTGATCAGCGAAAAGCTAAGCGCCAAGCTGGATGAGAACGATCCGATTCCGACCATCTATTTCCTTGAAGTGTCTTCTCCCGGTGCGGAGCGTCCACTGAAAAAACCAGAGGACGTTTCCAAATCCGTAGGTAAAAATGTATTTGTTACAACCTACGAGCCGGTAAATGGAATAAAGGAATTTGAAGGCAAGCTGCTTTCCTTTGATGACGGGGAACTTGTGATCGAAGCAGGCAAGAAACAGCATGCCATTCTTTATGACAAGGTTGCGAGTGCGCGCCTGGCCATTCTGTTTTAAGTGCCTTGTTCACTTATTAATGAAAAAAGACACATCTCACGATAACGGCAAGGTGCTCATGAGTCTAGAGCCTTTCGCCGTTTTACGTATGAGATGCCATGTTTGAAAGGGGGATCAACATTCATGAGTATGGATTTTATTGAAGCAATGAATGAATTGGAGCGGGAAAAAGGGATCAGCAAAGATGTGCTGTTTGAAGCGATTGAGGCAGCACTCATCTCCAGCTACAAGCGTAATTTCAACACCGCCCAGAATGTGCGTGTTGACATGAACCGCAATACGGGTGTTATACGGGTGTATGCCCGCAAATTGATCGTGGAAGAAGTCCTGGATTCACGTACCGAAATTTCATTGCCTGCTGCACGAGAGATCAACCCACACTTCCAGCTGGAAGATATTGCGGAGATTGAAGTTACGCCGCGTGATTTCGGACGTATCGCCGCACAAACTGCCAAACAGGTAGTGACCCAGCGGATTCGTGAAGCCGAACGCGGCCTGATCTACAACGCTTTCGTTGATAAGGAAGAAGATATCGTTACGGGAGTGGTGCAGCGTCAGGATTTGCGCAATATCTACATCGATCTGGGCAAAATCGAAGCGGCATTGCCGCTGACCGAATTGATGCCGAACGAGAAGTTTGTTCATGGTGACCGTATTAAAGCGTACATCACCAAGGTCGAGAATACGACCAAAGGGCCGCAAATCATTCTGTCCCGTACACATCCGGGCTTGTTGAAACGTCTCTTTGAACTGGAAGTACCTGAAATTTTCGATGGTGTGGTTGAGATTCGCTCCGTCGCACGTGAAGCGGGCTTCCGCTCCAAGATTGCTGTTCATTCCCGCAATGAGGAAGTTGATCCGGTTGGATCATGTGTAGGTCCTAAGGGAATCCGCGTGCAGACCATTGTGGGTGAGCTGCGCGGTGAAAAAATTGACATCGTTCGTTTCTCCGATCAGGTAGACGAATATGTGGCTAATGCACTTAGTCCTTCCAAAGTATTGGAAGTTCAAGTATTCGAGGAAGAAAAGATGGCTCGGGTTATTGTTCCTGACTATCAACTGTCCCTCGCCATTGGGATCAAAGGCCAAAATGCCCGATTGGCAGCCAAACTGACCGGTTGGAAAATCGACATTAAGAGCGAGAGCCAGGCGGAACAGGAATTCGGCAGAGAGAAAGATTCTTCTTCGGAAATGCACCAAGATTCCGTCTCCGTCGACTAAAGTAAAGCACGGGGGGGCGCTAACGTATGAAAACTAAAAAAGTGCCGCTGCGCAAATGTGTGGCGTGTCAGGAAATGATGCCCAAAAAGCAGCTGATCCGTATCGTTAAAACACCAGAGGATCAAGTGCTGATCGATTTGACTGGCAAAAAGTCCGGACGTGGTGCTTATTTATGCGGCAAAGAGTCCTGTTTTAAGCTTGCACTCAAAAACCGGTCTTTGGATCGGGCGCTAAAGGGCAAAGTCTCACCGGAAATTTATGAGCAATTGGCAGCTGATTTCGTTGCGGTAGAGGACGAATTCATAGCAGCACAGGAGCGTGAACATGATGAATAATAAAACATTGTCTTATCTGGGACTCTCCATGCGTGCAGGCAAACTTGTGACAGGTGAAGAAATTGTACTTAAAGCGATCCGTTCTTCCGAAGCTAAAATGGTTATTGTTGCGGGTGACGCCTCGGCCAATACACAAAAGAAATTTCGCGACAAATGCGGGACATATAAAGTTCCACTGGTGATCGGATTTGACCGGGATAGTCTGGGTTCAAGTATCGGTAAAGAAACGCGGGTTGTTCTTGCAGTAACGGATCGAGGGTTTGCAAAAATGATCTCCAAGCAAGTCGGTATAATGTCGGAGGTGGAGTATATTGAGTAAACAGGAAAACAAGGATAAATTGCGAGTTTATGAATATGCGAAGTCCCTTAATATGAGTAGTAAAGAAATTATAACCATTCTTAAAAAGCTGGATATTCCCGTAAACAATCATATGAGTGTCATGGAGAATGGTTCAGTCGGTAAGGTGGAACAATTTTTTAAAGATATAAAATCCACTGCCGCTTCCAAACAAAGTAACGAAGCAAAATCCGTTGCTACTTCGTCAGTGCGCAGTGACAAAACAGTGGACAGCAACAAGCCGGCCGGCGGAGTGAACACGCCGAATAGCAGCAACCCATCCGGTAGTCCCGTACAAACAAAAATACAACAGGAAAAGCAGGTAGGTATGAACAATAGACCAAATTCCAACAATAACAATGGCTCCCAAAGACCTAGCGGCCAAGACAGCCGCAACAGAACGAACTCTTCCCAAGGCTCAAGCCAAGGAGGACAATCAAGTAATCGTCCAAGACCAGCTCAAGGTGGACAAAGTAGTACAGCATCCCGTCCGCAAAGTACGGGACAACGTCCATCGAACAGCGGTGGCGGTCAAGCAAGAAGTGCAGGCCCGAACAGCGGTGGCAACACTGGCACTGGCGGCAACCGTACTGGTGGCCAAGGACAGAGCTCAGGACAAGGCCAACGCAGAGGCGGCCAAGGTAATTCCGGCAACAACAACAACAACAATAGCGGCAACCGTTCGAACAGCGGTGGCGGTGGACGTCGTTATGACGACAACCGTGGCGGCAACTTCCGCGGTAATCGTGGTGGCAAGAACAATCGCAACAGAAATCAACAACAGTACCAACAACGTGAGAAAATTGATAACACACCTAAGAAAATCATCGTACGTGGTGACATGACTGTTGGTGAAACAGCGAAGCTGCTCCATAAAGATGCTTCCGAAGTTATCAAAAAACTCATTGCCATGGGTGTTATGGCAACGATTAACCAAGAGCTTGATATCGAAACGATCCTTCTGCTTTCGGGTGAATTCGGTGTTGAGGTTGAAGTGAAAATCGTGCTTGAAGATGACCGTTTCGAAACACTGGAAGAAAATGATGATCCTGCAGAATTGCAATCCCGTCCTCCAGTTGTAACGATCATGGGTCACGTTGACCACGGTAAAACAACATTGCTCGATGCGATCCGTTCCACGAATGTAACCGGCGGAGAAGCAGGCGGAATCACGCAGCACATCGGTGCGTATCAAGTTGAAATCAATAACAAAAAAATTACGTTCCTCGATACTCCGGGTCACGAAGCGTTTACCGCCATGCGTGCACGGGGAGCACAGGTTACGGATATGACGATTATTGTTGTAGCTGCAGATGACGGTGTTATGCCACAAACGGTTGAGGCGATTAACCATGCCAAAGCTGCTGGGCTGCCAATTATCGTAGCTGTCAACAAAATTGACAAGCCGGGTGCAGATCCGGATAAAGTTAAACAAGAATTGACCAACTATGAACTCGTTCCGGAAGAGTGGGGCGGAGACACCATCTTTGTTAACGTTTCAGCGAAACAAAGAATGGGTCTGGAAGGTCTGCTTGAAATGATCCTGCTCGTTGCAGAAGTAAACGAATACAAAGCAAACCCGGACAAACGAGCTCGCGGTACAGTGATTGAAGCCGAGCTGGATAAAGGACGTGGCCCAGTTGCTCGTATCCTCGTTCAGCACGGTACACTGAAAGTCGGAGATGCATTTGTTGCAGGTAACTGCTTCGGTCGCGTACGTGCGATGGTGAATGACAAAGGTCGTCGTTTAAAAGAAGCTGGACCTTCAACACCAGTAGAAATTACCGGTCTGACTGAAGTTCCAGGTGCGGGAGATCCATTTATGGTGTTTGAAGATGAGCGCAAAGCGCGTTCTATCGCTGACAAACGTGCCATCACACAACGTGAATCCGATCTGGGTACAAACACACGTGTGACACTGGATGATCTGTTCCAACACATCAAAGACGGCGAAATCAAAGATCTGAACGTAATCATCAAAGGTGACGTACAAGGTTCGGTTGAAGCATTAAAAGGTTCCCTTGCGAAGATCGAAGTTGAAGGTGTACGCGTGAAAATCATTCATAGCGGCGCTGGTGCAATCACAGAGTCCGACATCATTTTGGCTGCAGCATCCAATGCCATCGTGATTGGTTTCAACGTTCGTCCTGATAACCAGGCGAAAGCGACTGCAGATCAAGAGCAAGTAGACATTCGTCTGCATCGCGTTATCTACAGTGTTATCGAAGAAATTGAACAAGCAATGAAAGGTATGCTTGATCCGATTTACAAAGAAAAAGTAATCGGTCATGCTGAAGTTCGTAGCACGTTCTCCATCAGTAAAGTCGGCACCATTGCTGGATGTATGGTTACCTCGGGTAAAATTACGCGTTCCGCGGAAGCACGTCTGATTCGTGATGGCATCGTCCTTTACGAAGGCAAGCTGGATTCCCTGAAACGTTACAAAGATGATGCCAAAGAAGTAGCCCAAGGTTACGAGTGCGGTATCACGCTGGATAAATACAATGATCTCAAAGAAGGCGACATTATCGAAGCCTTCATTATGGAGACAGTACAACGATAAGCAAGGAAGCATGAGGTGAACAACAATGGCTAAGATTCGTACAGGTAGAGTGGGCGAGCAGATCAAGAAAGAATTAAGTCTGCTCATCCAGTCTGAACTGAAAGATCCTCGTATCGGCTTTATTACCGTAACGGGAGTCGAAGTGACAGGCGACTTGTCGCAAGCCAAGGTTTATCTGAGTGTCTTCGGTGAACAGGAACAAAAGGATAACTCGCTTAAAGCGCTGGCAAAAGCAAATGGATTTTTGCGTTCAGAACTGGGCAAGCGTATCCGTTTTCGACATGTTCCCGAGTTGATATTCAAGATTGACGAATCTATTGCATATGGCAGCCGAATTGAGAAGCTGCTTGGTGATATCGGTACCGACAAGAACGAATCCGAGTAACAGAATAAAGGAGACGGCAATGCACACTTATGAACAGGCGCTTCAGGACGGAAAGCAATTTCTGCTGGAGCATGATGATTACCTGGTCGTGTCGCATGTACAGCCGGACGGTGACGCAGTCAGCTCGACGGTAACGGTGGGCTGGCTGCTGTCATGTCTGGGCAAGACATTCACGATGATTAATGAAGGTGAAATTCCACAACGCATGAATTTTCTGTGGGAAGCTGGTAAGATCGTGAACATGACCGAACAACCACCGGCGCGGAAATACAAAGCGATAATCTGTGTGGATTGTGCAGACTTTTCCAGAGTAGGCCTGACTCGTCATTATTTCGAAGAAGATGCTGTCATTTTAAATATTGATCATCATCCGACCAATGACGCGTATGGAACAGTAAACATCATTAAGCCAGACGCTGCAGCAACGGCTGAAATTCTGTTTGATTTCATCAACCTTTTCCCAGTGAAATGGAACAAGGATGTGGCTACAGCAGTCTACACGGGATTGTTAACAGACACAGGTGGATTCCGCTATGCCAATACGAGTCCTAATGTGATGACCACCGCATCCAAATTGCTTGAACATGGTGTGGATGGACCTTATCTCGCACAGATTTTGCTTGAGCAGGTTACGCTTCCCCAAGTCCGTATATTGAATCAGGCACTCTCAAGTCTGCAAATGACTGACGATGGCAAGATTGCTTGGGTAGTCATTACACCAGAAGATATGATCGCTTGTGGTGCGGCCAATGAAGATCTTGAAGGGGTAGTCAATTACCCGCGTAACATTCTAGGTGTGGAAGTGGGCATCTTTTTTAAAGTGATCAATGACAATGCGGTGAAGGTATCTCTTCGGTCAGCTGGCAAGGTTGATGTTGCTTCGCTTGCACAGAACTTTGGTGGAGGCGGTCATGTACTCGCAGCTGGATGTCGCGTTGAGGGTAAGTTGGAAGATATTGTCGAACTAGTGCTGAAGCAGGTGAATGCTCAATGGTAAAACCATTTGAAGGCGTACTTCCGGTGTACAAACCAGCGGGATTTACTTCTCATGATGTTGTGGCCAAAATGCGTCGCATTCTCAAAATGAAACGTATTGGTCATACAGGCACATTGGACCCGCAAGTTACTGGTGTACTTCCGCTCTGCCTTGGACGGGCAACACGTGTGGTAGAGTACATGCAGGAGCTTCCCAAGGAGTACCTGGCAACGCTACGACTGGGTCTGTCTACTGACACGGAGGATATGACGGGTGAAGTTATTGAGCGGTCGGAGACGGCTGTTGAGGTGACACAGGAACAGGTTCAGCAGGTGCTGGAGCAATTCCTGGGCACCATCTCACAGGTTCCGCCTATGTACTCTGCGGTTAAAGTGGATGGAAAGCGACTCTACGAGCTTGCTCGTGAAGGCAAAACGGTAGAGCGCAAGAGTCGTGAAGTTACGATCTATGAGCTGGAATTGACAGGAATTGAGAATCAAGGCGACACTACGGATATATCGTTCCGTGCTTTATGTTCCAAAGGGACATATATTCGAACGTTATGTGTGGATATCGGTAGAAAATTGGGATATCCGTCCACAATGCTACACCTGGAACGCACGATATCGGCAGGGATTTCTGCTGATCATTGCCTTCATTTCGAAGAAGTGGAACAACGCATGATCGATGGAACGTTAGCCGAGGTGTTGATTCCGGTTGATGAAGCCATCGCTTCCATTCCGGCACATACGGTGGGTGCGGATCAGACCAAGGGAGCACTTCAGGGCCAGAAATTGTCGGCGCGTTTGCTCGAACCGCCTGCAGAGCAACCGGGTCTACTGCGGTTATATGATCAGGATGGGACGTTTCTGGGGATATTTGAGCGGGATGAATTGAAAGCAACGGTGAGAGCTGTTAAAGTCTTTTTGCCGGAATAAAGAGGTTCCTGGTTTGAGTGGTGGTACTCAAGCCTGGCCTATCAAGTGAAATGCAGGTGAATGATTGTGAAAACCGTAATGCTAACCTATCCGCAGACGTTACAATCGGCTGTTCAGGGCACACATCCCCAAGTGCTCGCGATCGGTCAATTTGACGGGCTGCATCTCGGACATGCAAGTGTCATTTTGTCAGCTGTCCGCATTGCACGCGAAACGGGCATGCAGGCAGCGGTGATGACCTTTCATCCTCATCCGAAGGAAGTTATGCGCAAAGGGGATTACGAGGGTTATCTAACTCCCTTGAGAGATAAAGAAGACATCCTGGCAGGCATGGGTGTAGACGTGCTCTACGTGGTCGAATTCAATGAGGAGTTCTCAAGGTTGACGCCGCAGCAATTCGCACATGATCTGCTGCTCCCGCTTCAGACTCGAACAGCGGTAGTTGGTTTTGACTTCCGCTTCGGTCACAAGGGAGCAGGGGATGAGCAGCTTCTTCGCACATTGGGAGAAGGCGAAATGACGGTGGAGACTGTGCCTCCATTCCTGTTAAATGGTGAGAAGGTAAGCAGTTCTCTCATTCGTGGCCTGTTGAAGCGTGGAGAAATCGACGAAGCCAGTCAATGGCTCGGACGACCTTACAGCATCAGGGGAACCGTAATTCATGGGGAGAAACGTGGACGGACCATTGGTTTTCCTACCGCTAACCTTGAACTTACGGATCATTATGTTACGCCAGCGAAAGGCGTTTACGCTGTTCGTGTGCAGTATGGGGAGCAGGAACTGCGTGGCGTCATGAACCTTGGTGTGAAACCTACCTTTCACGAAAACGGGATGAAACCTACGTTTGAGGTGCACTTGCTTGATTTTGATGGGCAGATATATGACCAGGAATTAAAGGTTGATCTCGTTCACTACATTCGTGCAGAACGAAAATTTGACTCGATTGATGCCTTGATCAGTCAGATTCGTGAAGATGCATTAACCGCTGCCCGCCTGTTATCTTAAGTCTCAGGATAAAATATAGGTTTACATTTACTTTGTCTGGGCAACTATGATATAATGTACTACGTTGTCGTTTGAGACAACACATAACCTTGGCTTGGTTACTTGCTCTCACCGGCGGTGACGAGGCTAATGGCGATTATAATGAAGGAGGTGAATAGGATGGCATTGACTCAAGAACGTAAACAACAACTGATCGACGAGCACAAAACTCACGAGTCCGATACTGGATCACCTGAGGTGCAAGTTGCTATCCTTACGGAAAACATCAGAAGTTTGACAGACCACTTGCGTACGCACAAGAAAGACCACCACTCACGTCGTGGACTTTTGAAAATGGTAGGTCAACGTCGTAAGCTTTTGGCTTACGTGAAAAACAAAGATGTTAAACGTTACAGCGCACTGATCGAAAAACTCGGATTGCGTCGTTAATTATCGTACATGTTTTCAAAATCAACCTGGCTGTTATCCGTCATTCCTTTGTCTAAAAGGACAAGCGGAGCTTACAGCCGGGTTGTTTTGTAGATGAACATGTTGCCATATATTTGTAGCTGCTGGCTCCGCAAGGAGCTTTTGTTTTGCAAGTGAGCATGTTGCTGTGGAGTTAATGAATGCAGGACAAGCAGGAAATACTGTGAAAATGCAGAATCCATTGTGTTAGGAACGAATAAAAGGAGGGATTTCATGGAACAGCGTGTTGAAATGCAGCTTGGTGGAAGAACGCTTACGCTTGAAACAGGGCGTTTGGCCAAGCAGGCTAATGCTGCCGTTAAGGTAACGTACGGGGATACCGTTGTATTGTGTACCGTAACAGCATCAAATGAGCCTAAAGATCTGGACTTTTTCCCATTAACGGTAAACTATGAAGAAAGATTGTATGCCGTAGGTAAAATCCCAGGTGGATTTATTAAACGTGAAGGCAGACCAAGTGAGAAAGCGATTCTTTCGAGCCGTTTGACAGACCGTCCGATTCGTCCTTTGTTCCCGGAAGGTTTCCGTAATGATGTACAAGTTCTGAATATCGTTATGAGTGTGGATCAGGACTGCGAACCGCAAATTGCTGCCATGATCGGTACATCGGCTGCACTGAGCATTTCGGATGTTCCATTTAGCGGACCGATTGGTGGCGTAAAAGTTGGACGTATTGATGGCCAGTTCATCATTAACCCAACGATTGCACAGCTTGAAGTAAGTGAGATTGAGCTCGTTGTTGCAGGAACTAAAGATGCCATCATGATGGTTGAAGCGGAAGCGAACGAAGTTCCGGAAGAAGTAATGCTGGAAGCAATCATGTTCGGACATGGTGAGATCAAAAATATTGTTGCAGTAATTGAACAGCTCGTACAAGTGGCTGGTAAAGAAAAAATGGCTGTGAAATTGCATGCCGTTAATGCTGAAGTTAACAGCAGTGTACGTGAGTTCGCCAGTGCTCGTCTGGTTGAAGCTGTTAAAATCGCTGAGAAACATGCGCGTCAGGATGCAATCGATCTCGTGAATGACGAAACCGTTGCTCACTTTGAAGAGAAGTATATTGAGACTCCAGAACTGCTCAAAGATGTGAAAGAAGTGCTGCACGATATCGTCAAAGAAGAAGTGCGCCGTCTTATCACACATGATAAAGTTCGTCCGGATGGACGTGGACTCGCTGAGATCCGCCCAATTGAATGTGATACTTCCCTGCTGCCACGTACTCACGGTTCAGGTCTGTTCACTCGTGGGCAAACACAGGCGCTCAGCATTTGTACACTTGGTGCACTGGGTGATGTTCAGATTTTGGACGGAATCAGTCTTGAAGAAACGAAACGTTTCATGCATCACTACAACTTCCCGCCGTTCAGCGTAGGTGAAGCTCGTCCATTGCGTGCTCCAGGCCGTCGCGAAATCGGACATGGTGCTCTGGGTGAGCGTGCTCTTTCCAAAGTAATTCCTTCCGAAACAGACTTCCCATACACGATTCGTCTGGTATCCGAAGTATTGGAATCCAACGGTTCAACTTCCCAGGCAAGTATCTGTGCCAGCACACTGGCTATGATGGATGCAGGTGTACCAATCAAAGCTCCAGTTGCGGGTGTAGCTATGGGTCTGATCAAAGACGGAGATCATGTATCCATCCTGAGTGATATTCAAGGTATGGAAGATCACCTCGGTGACATGGACTTCAAAGTAGCAGGTACACCTGATGGTGTAACAGCTATTCAAATGGACATCAAAATTGATGGTATTGATCGTCAAATTTTGTCCGAAGCATTGGCTCAAGCCAAAGAAGGTCGTATGCACATTTTGAGCAAAATGACCGAAGTGATGAAAACTCCACGTGAGCAATTGTCACAATATGCACCTAAAATTACAACCATGCATATCAATCCGGACAAAATCCGTGATGTTATCGGTGCAGGTGGTAAAATTATCAATAAAATCATCGAGGAAACCGGTGTTAAAATTGATATTGAACAGGATGGACGTGTCTTTATCGCTTCTTCCAACCAAGAGATGAATGATAAAGCCAAATCGATCATCGAAGGCATCGTACGTGAAGTACTGGTCGGCGAGATTTATGTAGGTAAAGTGAAACGTGTTGAGAAGTTTGGTGCATTCGTTGAAGTGTTGCCGAACAAAGAAGGTCTGGTACACATTTCACAATTGTCCACAGAGCGTGTCGCTAAAGTGGAAGATGTTGTTGCCATTGGTGATTCCATTACGGTAAAAGTAACGGAAATTGACCCACAAGGCCGTATCAACTTGTCCCGCAAAGCCGTATTGACTGCCGAAGCTCCGGCTCAATCATAGGCTGTGTGCCACCGTTTTTTTTGAAAAGATAGATTGAATGAAGAGACAGAATGTGAATTTCTGGCTCTTTTTTTAACGTTTAAATACCTTTATGAAATCGTTTGGCTACCCATAAAGCCTTTGAATCAAGCTTTGAAGATACTTTACATGAACAGCTTGTTTTATTCATATTCTTGCCCTTGTCCTCATATGATGGGGACAAAGACGGCGGGAGGATGGAGCTGTGGGAAACCAATCCAAAAAGCTGGCGGCTGTTCTGGTAGGTATGGCAGCGGTCATACTGGTCGGACAAGTGGGCAGTGTACGTACATACATTACGGAAATCCGTGATGGGCCAGGCACGCAAAATGCATTTGATATGTTCAAAGAGGCAACCGGAGAAGATCAGCTGTTGTCGGCGATCCGGGATAAAGCGGCCGAAACGAAAATCGCTCCGGTAAATGCCAGAGTGGATCGGGTCTGGAAAGCGATACCCGGGTATAACGGAATAGAGATCGATGTGGAAGCCACGTATCGCAAAGCACTTGGTGGGACGCTGAATACCAAGATAGCGTATGTCTATCGGCAGACTGTACCTGAAATTCAGCTTAAAGATTTGGGTGCACACCCCATTTACCGGGGGAATGCCGAAAAACCAATGGTGTCTTTCATGATTAATGTTGCGTGGGGCAATGAATTCATTATCCCGATGCTAGATACGCTTGATGCTGAAAAAGTCAAAGCTACTTTTTTTCTCGATGGAAGCTGGTTGAGCAAAAACGAGGAACTGGCCAAAGAAATCCAAAAGCGTGGACATGAGTTATCAAATCATGCATACTCACATCCGAATATGAGTCGGTTGAGTACGGAGCGGGCGAAACTGGAAATCAGCAAAACCCAGGACCTGCTCAAAGATAAGTTGGGTGTGGAGAACCACTGGTTTGCTCCACCTTCCGGTGATTTTAATCAACAAACGGTCGACATTGCTTCCGGCATGGGGCTTCAAACGGTACTTTGGACACTGGATACCGTGGATTGGCGCAAACCAAGTTCTGATTCTGTTGTAGCCAAGATCGCCAAAAACGTGGAAGCCGGTACATTAATTCTGATGCATCCCACTGCTGCTTCTTCAGGAGCTTTAAAAGGAATGATTGATTCCATACGGGCCAAGGGTTTGACGCTTGGAACTGTTAGCGAAACATTGTCATCCGAGCGGGTGAAGGGATCAGCGGTTGAGTGAATGATGTTTTTTTGTTAATATCAAACAGTTGGAACCAAATGTCGATTTCAATTTCACGTTGAAATCCAGGCAATTATAGAGATGTAGGAGGGCCAACCGTGAAAAAAATTCAGCTGGGCAATGGCCTCAGAGTTGTCATGGAACAGATTCCGACCTGTCGTTCCGTGTCATTTGGAATATGGGTCAAGACAGGTTCTCGCAATGAGCAGCCTGCAAGCAACGGAGTATCCCATTTTATTGAGCACATGCTGTTCAAGGGAACGGATCGTTATGATGCCAAGGCGATTGCGGAGCAATTCGATGCCATTGGTGGCAACGTGAATGCGTTCACTTCGAAAGAATACACTTGTTATTACGCGAAAGTATTGGATGAGCATCTGCCAATAGCTGTCGATGTGTTGTCCGATATGTTCTTCCGCTCTAAAATGGATGATGGTGAACTGCTCAAGGAGAAAAACGTCATTCTGGAAGAAATATCGATGTATGAGGATACGCCGGATGACATGGTCCATGATCTTATGGCCTTGGCCGCCTATGGTGAGCATCCGCTCGCTTATCCGATTCTGGGTACCGAAGAGCGTCTCAAAGCGATGGACTCCAGCCATCTGCGTGCATATATGAAAGAGCACTACACGATTGAGAATACCGTTATTAGTATTTCAGGTAATATTGATGACAGTGTGATCGATTTGATGGAAAAGCATTTTGGTGCTTTTGATGTCAACGGTGTAGCTGAACAGGTAACTCTGCCTGCATTCCAGAGCGGACAACTCTTTCACAAAAAGAAAACGGAACAGAATCATATCTGTATCTCGTTCCCGGGATGTAAGATCGGAGATCCGCTTCAGTTTGCCATGGTCGTGCTGAATAATGCAATTGGCGGAGGTATGAGCTCCAGACTGTTCCAGGAAATTCGGGAGAAACGCGGTCTTGCTTATTCCGTTTATTCGTATCATAGTTCCCATGCGGATAGTGGACTCTTCACCATCTATGCAGGTACAGCGCCGAAACAGACGAAAGAAGTTCTGGATCTGACCAAAGAGGTCCTGCACGACCTGGCTGTAAATGGTTTGTCTGAAGATGAGCTCCGCAAAGGAAAAGAACAGCTGAAAGGCAGTCTGATCCTCAGTTTGGAAAGCACGGGTAGCCGGATGAACCGTCTGGGCAAAAATGAGCTGATGCTGGGCAGACACCACACGCTGGATGAAATGATAGCCAAAATAGAAGAAGTGACGATGGACGATGTCGATGCTGTTCTGAACCTGATGTTTGCTGAGCCGTTTGCGCTCGCTATGGTTGGTGCTTCGGATCGTACGATCGCTGGATTAAGAAGGGATGATTTTGTTGCATTACGTTCAAATTCAAAAGTTACCGGGCAATGAAGATATTAAGTTGCCTCAAAAAATGTCAGAGCTGGCCTCCGGCTTTGATGTAGTTGCGGCATTACAGGAAGAGGTTGTATTGCAGCCGGGACAGCGTACGTTGATTCCTACGGGACTCGCGATGGCTATGCCAGCTGGATTGGAGGCACAGGTTCGCCCTCGCAGTGGTTTGGCTTTCAAACACGGAATTACTTGTCTGAACACGCCGGGCACCATTGATGCCGATTATCGTGGTGAAGTTAAGGTCCTTTTGATTAATCTTGGCCAAGAGCCATTCACCATTGTACGTGGGGAGCGTATTGCCCAAATCGTCTTTCAAACCGTTCCAGCAGTTGAATTAACAGAGGTAGCCGAACTGTCGGAAACTGTACGTGGAGAAGGTGGATTCGGTCATACCGGAAAATAAAAGCTCCGAAACCAAGCTGTAAATAGGAGCATCCTCTGTAATTAGAGCTTCACAGTTTGCTTTACTGAGCATGTTCTCGAAGAGTCGTCCCCGAGGGGGGCGGCTCTTTTTCTTTTTTTTAACGATAGAGACAATAGAGACAATGTTTTCTTTGCATGCTTCAATTTTAATGTTTCACCCCCCTGTGGGCCACTGCATACGATAAGGCATACATGTGGTGAAAGGAGTGACGTCCCGATGCTGACCGGTGTCCGGATTATAGTCCTGGGCGGAGATGCGCGGCAGCTTGAAGTCATTCAAAAATGCGCAGAGCTGGATGCTACGGTAAGTGTGGTGGGCTTCGACAAGCTGGAGCGTTCCATTCCGGGTATCGAACACCAGGAATTGGAGGACGATGTATTTGCTTCGGCAGATGTGCTGGTGCTTCCTGTGGTTGGGTGTGATGATCAGGGGAAAGTGAGCACTTCGTTCAGTGATACACCGATTTTTCTGAAAAAGGAACATATTGCGGCATTGCCGGAGCATTGTATTGTGTTCACGGGTATGGCGAAGCCTTTTTTACGTGATTTGTGCCGGGAAAATGGTCTACGGCTTGTTGAAGTACTCGATCGTGATGACATCGCACTCTACAACTCCATTCCGACAGCCGAAGGCGCCATTGCCATGGCGATTCGGGAGACGGACTTCACGATCCACGGCTCGGAATGCATTGTGCTTGGCTTGGGTCGAACAGGTTTCACAATGGCCAAAACGCTTCAGGGACTTGGGGCAAATGTAAGGGTGGGAATCAGGCGCGAAGAGGATGCTGCTCGAGCAGCCATAATGGGCTGGAAGCCTTTCATGACAACGGATTTGGCCGCTCAAACCGGGGAAGTTGACTTGCTTTTTAATACGATACCGACTATGATAATCACAGCACAAATCCTGTCCAAAATGCCGCAAAAAGCAGTCATTATCGACCTCGCATCCGCTCCTGGCGGCTGTGATTTCAGGTATGCCGAAAAACGCGGTATCAAAGCGCTACTTGCGCCTGGCCTCCCCGGCATTGTTGCTCCCAAAACGGCTGGCGGCATTATTGCCGACGTGTTAATCCGTTTGCTTTTGGAAGAACAAAACGCACGGGAGGTTGAACAATGAACTGGCAGGGAAAAACGGTAGGTTACGCAATTACAGGTTCTCATTGTACGTTTGAAGAGGTTATGCCGGTGATTAGCCGCTTCGTGGCCGAAGGTGCCAATGTTGTCCCGATTATTTCCAATTCGGTTCTGACTACGGATACACGCTTCGGTACCGCGCAAAATTGGCAAAAACAGTTGAAAGATATAACGGGGAATGATATCATTTCTACAATTGTTGAGGCAGAGCCGTTAGGTCCTTCCAAGCTGCTCGATGTGCTCGTAATTGCTCCGTGCACAGGCAACACGACGAGCAAGCTGGCTAACGCGATGACGGACAGTCCGGTTTTAATGGCAGCCAAAGCCCAGATGCGAAATCAGCGTCCGCTGGTACTCGCCATTTCCACTAATGACGGGCTTGGGTTGAATGCTGCGAACATCGCCAAACTGCTGGTGGCCAAATATTTGTATTTTGTGCCATTTGGGCAGGATGATCCGGTGAAAAAACCGAACTCGTTAGTGGCCAAAATGGAGCTGATTCCGGAGGCATGCTGGAGTGCGCTTGAAGGCAAACAGTTACAGCCAATGATTGTGCAGCGTTCTGCACAGGCTTGATGGTTCTTGGATCCGCCGTAACATTAGTTTGTTATTATAGACATAGTTCTGTACAGACTTAGTTACGGGGATAACGGTTATACGCTTGAAGAAATGAAGATGGTTCGAGAGACAAAGAAAATCATGAGGGACGTTATGCTGGCATAAACAGCTACCTGTGTCCACGTTCCTTTCATTAAAAGGGAATTCCTGCTTGCAACGATTAGGTTAGGCAAGCGGGATCAGTGCACGGGGAACGTGTGCGTCATGATCTCGATAACAACCGCGGCCTTCATTTGGGATTGTTTCACTAATCTTTGATGAGGAGCGGCATGAAATGCCGTATAAAATGCTGAAATTATCGCATCGGAACGCTCCCTAGGGTGATCCATTTGTTGATTGACCCGTGTCCAGTCTTCTTGCGTACACAAATGGAGGAATAAAGATGCGCATCATGGTACAGAAATTCGGAGGTACGTCTCTCTCTACCGTTCAGGCGAGAGAGCATGTGCTCCGTCATGTTAAACGTGAACTTGAAGCAGGATTGAGTCTGGTCATTGTTGTGTCAGCGATGGGTCGCCGCGGTGAGCCTTATGCGACTGATACGTTACTGGACTGGGCTGCACAGAACGGAAATGCACTCTCCGCACGCGAAAAGGATTTACTGCTGTGCTGTGGTGAAATTATTTCTGCGACGACTTTGAGCAGTCTGCTCGAACATGAAGGCATTCCAACTACAGTACTGACCGGTGCACAAGCAGGTTTTGTGACGGACGACAATTTCGGGAATGCCCGAATTTTGGATGTCCGTCCTGTTCGTGTGCTGGAGCAGCTTCAGAGTGGGCGTGTTGTTATTGTTACAGGTTTCCAGGGGCAGACCGAGAACGGTGACTTTACGACACTTGGTCGTGGAGGAAGTGATACGTCAGCCACAGCCCTTGGTGCAGCATTACACGCTGAGATGGTGGACATATACACGGATGTAAATGGGATACTGACAGCAGATCCACGTATCGTGGAGGACGCTCGTCCATTGACTGTTGTAAGTTATGCCGAGATATGTAATATGGCCCATCAAGGAGCCAAAGTAATTCACCCACGTGCAGTCGAGATTGCGATGCAATCCCAGATTCCAGTGCGTGTACGGTCTACCTTTGCAGATAGTGAAGGGACGCTGGTAACGCATCCTGAAGGATTCCAGGATGTGCAGACAGGCATTGTAGACCGATATGTAACAGGGATTGCTTATGTAAGTAATGTTACGCAAATAACGGTGGAAGTGCCGGGCGGTGCAGATCGTTTGCAGCTAAAAGTGTTCAAAACGATGGCTGAAAATTCGATTAGCGTAGATTTTATTAATGTTACCCCCTTGGGAGTTGTCTATACCGTTTTCGATAGTGATTCCGAGAAAGCCATACATGTACTGCAGGAAATTGGTCTTAAACCGCAAAGTCTTTCGGGATGTGCCAAAGTTTCCGTCATCGGCGGAGGCATCAACGGAGTGCCAGGCATTATGGCACGGATCGTGGAATCCTTGACACTGGCGGACATCCAGATCCTGCAATCTGCAGATTCCAATACAACGATTTGGGTACTTGTGAAAAAAGAAGATATGGTTCAAGCTCTGAGGGCACTTCACGCCTCATTCGAACTTCACTTGTAGGACTTTGAAGTCAGCGGAGCCGGACCTGTTTTGAAGGAGGAATCGAATTGGACTTTGGAAGATTGATTACAGCAATGGTCACTCCGTTCAACGAACAAGGGGAGATCCATTGGGAGGAAACTGCACGTCTAATTGACTATTTGATTGAAGATCAAAAGTCAGAGACGCTCGTTATTTCAGGAACGACTGGAGAATCTCCCACGCTTAGCGACAAAGAAAAAGTAGAGCTATTCGAATTCGCAGTAAAACATACGGCTGGACGGTGCAAAATCATTGCTGGAACGGGTAGCAATAACACCGCCCATTCAATCCATCTGACTCAGGACGCTGAACGTGCTGGTGTAGATGGCGTTTTGCTGGTTGTTCCTTATTACAACAAACCAAGTCAAGAGGGAATGTTTAGACACTTTGAAGCGATCGCAAACGCGACGAAACTGCCGGTTATGTTGTATAACGTTCCTGGACGTACGGCAGCCAGTCTTTCGGCTGCAACAACGCTTCGTTTGGCACAGATTCCTAACATTGTAGCTACGAAGGAATGTGTATCGTTGGAGCAAGTCACGCAGATTGCTGCGGGTGCACCGGGACATTTCAGGGTGTATTCCGGTGACGATGCTTCTGGCTTGCCAGCCATTGCTGTAGGTGCTTACGGGATCGTTAGTGTTGCTAGCCATGTGGTAGGCGCTGAGATGAAACAAATGATTGATGCCTACTTCGGTGGTGCGCCTGTACAAGCGGCTCAGATACATCAGAAACTGTTTCCAGTATTCAAAGGTCTGTTCGAGTGCCCGCAGCCTTTACCGAACCCTGTAGCGGTGAAGTACGCTCTGACATTACGCGGTCTGAACGTAGGATCTGTACGCCTTCCGCTTATAGCAGCAACAGAGGATGAGCAGGGCTTTATTCGTGCCTTGTTTAACTAGCAATAATACGATATCGAACTGATTTGTTAACTTTTATAAACCCTATAGAAATTGCAGAAGAACCGCTTCTCATTTAAGAGGAGGCGGTTCTTTTTTTGACGATGATTGTTAGGTTTCTTTTCACAACTGAAGGCAAACGTAGAGGTTAACGAGAGAGTGACTTGTTTTTTTTGTTTTTAATCATGTATAATGATGTCAAGTGACTGGGTGCGGTATTTTTTTGAAATTGAAAGCGACATCGTTTCTTGGTGTAGCTTTGTGGTGAAAAAGGAAGGAACGGCTAAGAAGGATCATTTCAAAATCCATCTTGTTGGTGAAGGGGAATAACTTCGAAGAACTTCTTCCAAATATCGTGAATAAAGGTGCTCTTTTGCATTCATCCCTATTTACGGGCATGGGTGTAATGGACTGCTTTTCTTAACTTACAATAAAATAATAAGGTACGACGTCCAACTACCATAGGAGGTTTAGATTCATTTGTCTAAGAAAAATAACAACGATAAACTGATGATTTTTGCATTGGGCGGCGTAGGCGAGATTGGTAAAAATATGTACGTCATCCAATACGCGAACGACATTGTAGTCGTAGATGCTGGCCTTAAATTCCCGGAAGAAGATATGCTTGGAATCGATATTGTCATTCCTGACATTTCTTATCTGACTGAAAACCGTGACAAAGTAAGAGGTATTATTTTGACTCACGGACATGAGGATCATATCGGTGGTCTGCCATATGTTCTGAAACACTTGAATGTTCCTGTATACGGAACAAAGCTCACTCTCGGACTTGTAGAGAACAAGCTGAAAGAAGCCAATTTGCTGGGTGAAACAAAACGCATCCTGATTGATGCGGATTCCGAGATCCAACTCGGCTCTGTATTGAAAGCAACGTTCTTCGCTACTAACCATAGTATTCCGGATTCCGTCGGCGTATGTGTCGAAACACCGGAAGGCGCTGTTGTTCATACAGGTGACTTCAAATTTGACCACACTCCAGTCAATGGTCAATATGCAGATCTCCAGCGTATGGCACAGATCGGAACCAATGGCGTACTTGCCCTCTTGTCCGATAGTACCAACGCAGAGAAACCTGGATTTACACCTTCGGAGAAAAATGTGGGTATCGTTCTGGAAGATATCTTCCGTAAAGCAAGCCAACGTGTCGTTGTAGCAACATTTGCTTCCAACGTACACCGGATTCAACAGGTTATCAATGCAGCTGAAGTAACTGGACGTAAAGTCGCAGTTATTGGACGCAGTATGGTAAATGTGGTGGGTATTGCTTCTGAACTGGGTTACCTTGAGATTCCAGACGGCATGATCATTGAGCCGGAAGAAGTAGGCAAAATGGCTGCTGACCGTGTAGTAATTCTCTGCACAGGTAGCCAAGGCGAGCCGATGTCAGCATTGACACGTATGGCTCGTTCTACTCATCGTAAAGTAGATATTTTGCCTGGAGATACAGTAATTATTGCTGCAACTCCAGTTCCAGGTAATGAGAAATATGTAGGCCGTACGATTGACGAACTGTTCCGTCTAGGTGCTAACGTGCATTACAGCGGTGCAAACAGTGGCGTTCACGTATCCGGTCACGGTAGCCAGGAAGAGCTGAAATTGATGCTTAACCTGATGAAACCGAAATATTTCCTGCCGATTCACGGTGAATTCCGTATGCAACGCCGCCACGCGGTATTGGCTGAATCTGTAGGTATTGATCCAGACAACATTTTCATTACGGATATCGGTGAAGTGGTTGAAATTCAAGGCGGAGCAGCACGCAAGGCAGGTAAAGTTACTGCAGGTAACGTGTTGATCGACGGCTTGGGTGTAGGCGATGTAGGTAACATCGTATTGCGTGACCGTAAATTGCTGTCACAGGATGGCATTCTGGTTGTCGTGGTAACACTGAGCAAACAGGATGGAAAAATTGTTTCCGGTCCGGACATCATCTCCCGTGGATTTGTCTATGTACGCGAATCGGAAGGACTGCTTGATGAAGCCAATCGCATCGTCAGCAGCACATTGCAGAAGTTGATGAGTGAGAACGTTAACGAATGGGCTTCACTCAAAACGAATGTTAAAGATGCACTCGGACGCTTCTTGTATGAGCAAACTCGTCGTAGACCGATGATTTTGCCAATCATTATGGAAGTTTAAAATAAATCAAACAAAAACATAAATTCAGGCACACAGTCGCCCCTTCTCTACGAGTAATATTGGACGGTTCCTCGTAGAGAAGGGGCTTTTTTTGTTGTTTTCTGGCCCTACACCAGATTATGGAGAAATAGATGAGTAATCGGGTATAAGTCAGCTGGAACATTCCCCATACTAAGGAAATACATTACATGTTTCTGGAGAAGGGGAGTAATCGAATGAGCGAATACATGAAAAACAAGCAAACACCGAAATCGGAACAACCGGGCACGGAGGCACCGGAAGTGCCTGCACAAGAGGAAAAGGGCATGTCGCCTGTAACGGAGGCTATTCAGCAATTTGGACAGACGCAGTCACCCGCAGCTGAATCGAACATTTTCTGTATGACCATTATCGGTCAGGTGGAAGGGCATTTAATTTTACCTCCGCAAAATAAAACAACAAAGTATGAACACCTCATTCCGCAGCTGGTTGCAGCAGAGCAGAACCAACGAATCGAAGGCATTTTGATCATTTTAAACACGGTAGGAGGAGATGTAGAGGCGGGTTTGGCTATTGCGGAAATGATTTCTTCACTCAGCAAACCTACGGTTACCGTCGTCATTGGAGGAGGGCACAGCATCGGGGTTCCAATCGCAGTAGCCTCAACCTATTCCCTGATCGCGGGTAGTGCAACAATGACCATTCATCCGATCCGTATGAACGGACTCGTTATAGGCGTGCCTCAGACGTTTGAGTACATGGAGAAGATGCAGGAACGTGTCGTAAGATTTGTTACGTCGCACTCCAATATCTCTGAAGAAATGTTCAAAGAACTGATGTTTAAGACAGGTGAACTCAACCGCGATATTGGAACAGCTGTGGGTAGCGCAGATGCGGTCAAATATGGATTAATGGATGCCGTAGGCGGGATCGGCCAGGCTATCGCGCAGTTGAATCAACTCATAGGAGACAAAAGACAGACGCTGCAGGCAGGGGGTTATACCCAATGACACTCTACACAGTGATGCCACCTGAACTGCTGTGGTCAGGGATGTGGAATGAGGGAGAAGACACCCGGGAGATCAAGATGAACGGATTATTGATGCAGGTAAGACCTGTTAATGAAAATGAGGCTGTCATTGTACGTTTACTTGAATGCCCCTTGGAAGCTTATCTGAATCCCGCCAATATGCCCGGATCGATCGTTCCACTTTCGGGTAACCCGGGACCAACATAACGCGACGAAATAAGACAAATTGAGCAGAAAAAGAACATATGTACGGAATATATTTGTATGGTATAATATTCTTCTGGGGGTGACCTGATTTTGGCCAGAAGAAAAAAGAGGAAAAAAAAGGCTGCAGCATTTAGCGGCGTTTTAAAATATGAAATTTACGGCATTGTGCTTATTACCCTTGCCGTCATTGCTTTGTCGGGTGAAGCAACCGTAGGACGCTCGCTCTCCAAGATGTTTGGATTGATGCTTGGCAAGTTCTATTTTGCGATTCCACTTATAGGGATTTATTATGGCTTAATGGTGATGATTCATCGAAAATGGCCAAGCGGTTGGACAACGCGCAAGACAGGGCTCGTATTGCTGGTGTTTGCTTTAACCCTGATGAGTACCGTCTCTGCCATGCACCAGAAGCTTATACCGGTTGGAGCTCTTGAGCCTGGTGCTGTACTTACACAGATACATAATGATATGCAAACCGAGTTGCTCACGCCTGCTGCGCCGGGCGAACGGGATTCGATGCTCAATAAGGACATTAGCGGCGGTTATATTGGAGCGGCGCAGTTTGCCTTGTTCTTGTGGTTGTTTGGCAGCTTGGGGGCACGATTGATTATGATCGTCATGTTCGTTATCAGTTTCATGCTGATTACCAATCTTTCTTATGTCGATCTAATTCGCATTTTCAGAACCAAGATATGGGATGCAGGAAGTGCGATGTACAAAAAGCTGGAAGCTAGACCAGCAGCACGTGCCACTTCAAGCTCTGCGGGCAAGAAAAACGGGAATGTCCGTAAAGTGGTGCCTGTTCCAGTGGACGACGAGGAAGATGATGACGATGATATGCAGGATCAGCAACTACCGAAACGAAAAGCACCGATATTTTTCCAACTCTTTGGAAAATGGGGTTCTGATCGGGAACGGACGAAGGCTGAGCGTGGAGTGGACGAGGATGATTCTTTAGATACGGAACATATCGTCTACCGAGCCGAGCAGGAAACGCCTGCAGATTCATGGCATGACGAGCCAAACATCGCATCCGATGTTATGGCTCCCGCAGCAGTTCCTGCGCAATCAAGACCTAATTCAGCTCCAATTATCCGTGACTTCTTTGAGCATGTCAGATCCGAGGATGCAAGTAAAGATGATGATCTGGATGATGCGTATCCTTTCCCAGATGATCTAACGGCTAACATGCAGGGAGAAGAGCTTCCAATCAAGATCTCAGATGAACTTGTGGATAACAATGAGTGGCCTGGAGCGGCGGATGCTGGAACAGCTGTAATAGATGCTGTTGAAGGTAGTTCAGACGTTGGATCTACGTTGAGCAATGCGGCTCAAGGTTCGGTTGCTTCGGATATGGAGGGGCAGGAAGTGCAGCCAGTTAAGCCTCCATCACCACCTCCGAAACCTTATAAACTTCCGTCATTCAGGCTTCTTTCCAAGCCGAACAATGGAGGCAAGGGTGGCGACCAGAAGGATTATATGCAGACTGCACGCAAGCTGGAAGCAACGCTGGAAAGCTTCGGCGTTCGCGCCAAAGTACTTGAAGTAGTCAGAGGACCTGCTGTTACACGATATGAGATACAGCCGGACATTGGTGTGAAGGTCAGCAGAATTGTAAGTCTGACAGACGATATTGCATTAGCCCTAGCGGCAAAGGATATCCGGATGGAAGCACCAATTCCCGGCAAATCCGCTATCGGTATTGAGGTACCTAATGGAGAGGTATCCGTAGTAACAATGCGGGAGGTTATGGAAACTGCCACATTCCAGGAAGCCGAATCCAAAGTGACCATTGCATTTGGACGAGATATCTCTGGACAGACGATCATCGGTAATCTGGCGCGTATGCCCCATTTGCTGGTGGCTGGTGCGACGGGTTCAGGTAAATCCGTATGTATCAATGGCATTATTACCAGCATTCTGTACAAAGCGAAGCCGGATGAAGTGAAATTTTTGATGGTCGATCCCAAAATGGTCGAGCTGAACGTATATAATGGTATTCCGCATCTGATGGCACCGGTCGTAACTGATCCTAAAAGGGCTTCACTTGCTCTCAAAAAGATCGTTGTTGAAATGGAGAAAAGGTATGAGCTGTTCTCCAAATCCGGTACACGTAACGTTGAAGGTTACAACAATCTAATGAAAGACAACCCAGCGGCGGTTTTGCCTTACATCGTTGTTATCGTGGACGAGCTGGCTGACCTCATGATGGTTGCCGCGGGTGACGTGGAAGATGCGATTGCCCGATTGGCTCAGATGGCGCGTGCCGCCGGTATCCATCTGATCATTGCCACGCAGCGTCCTTCTGTGGATGTTATCACTGGTGTAATCAAAGCCAACATCCCATCCCGGATTGCCTTCGGTGTATCCTCTCAAGTGGATTCTCGAACCATTCTGGATATGGGTGGGGCCGAGAAGTTGTTGGGTCGTGGAGATATGCTGTTCATGCCAATGGGAGCTTCGAAGCCGGTTCGTGTACAAGGCGCTTTCATGAGTGATGAGGAAGTTGAAAATATCGTGAATTACGTGCGTGGTCAAGGTGAAGCGCAGTATGACGAATCCATTGTGCCTGAGGTGGATGATTCCGTTCAGGCAGCAGATGAAGTGCAGGATGAGTTATACGAACAGGCGGTGCAGATTATTTTGGAGGCGAAGCAAGCCTCGGTTTCTCTGCTGCAACGCCGAATGCGAGTTGGTTATACCCGTGCAGCACGTTTGATTGACTCCATGGAAGCCCGAGGCGTAATCGGTCCTTACGAGGGTAGCAAACCAAGGGAAGTATTGATCTCGCTGGAACAGTATCAACAGAATAAAATAAGCTCGTAAATACACAGCATGTGTAAACGATCCAAGCCCTTAACCTTATTGGTTGAGGGCTTTTTGCATGCCATTTGACTGAAGATTTGCCATGATGTCCAATGATCGGAGGATTTGGTGCATAGGAACGAAGTATGCTTGTCATAATAACCTTAGCGATTCTGTTAATCCCACAAGAGAAAGGTAGAGCACAGTCGATGCGAAAAATGAACATATGGCTTTTCACTGCTATTTTGCTGATGTCCGCATTGGGAATTCGTTATTTGCTTCCTGGGAATACAGCAACCGAAAGTCCAAACCCAAGTACCCCGCAAGTCGAAGAGAAGTCGTTACCCACCTTTAGCACCAATGCTGTGAAATATGGAAGTTACGGTCAGGATGTATACGAGCTTCAAGGCCGGCTGAAATATTTGGGATTTTACAATGGTAAAATTGACAGTAATTTCGGCAGCACTACATTGAAATCGGTAAAATGGTTTCAATCGGAATTCGGCATGAAGGCAGATGGTGTCGTTGGAGCCAAAACCAAGCTGAAACTTTACAATGCTTCAAAACAATGGTCGCCAACAGAAACACCGTTGCACAAGGATCAAACTTCAGGAGATAGTGGGAAAAATAACAATACTGCGGATAAAGAGCAGGACAATATGGGCTCAGCCAATTCCATGGGTTTGTCGGAGAACGAAATCAAAATTATGGCTAACGCCGTATATGGTGAATCTCGCGGAGAGCCGTTTGAAGGTCAAGTGGCTGTAGCGGCAGTTATCCTGAATCGCGTTAAATCGCCGAGTTTCCCGAACACACCGTCAGGAGTAATTTTCCAGCCGGGTGCGTTCACCGCCGTTGCAGATGGCCAGATTTATCTGGAACCGAATGCGCAAGCTAAAAAAGCAGTTGAACAGGCGATGAATGGTTGGGACCCATCCGGTGGATGCCTCTATTATTTTAATCCGAAGACAGCTACATCCAAATGGATCTGGACACGTCCTCAGGTGAAAACAATCGGGCAGCATATATTCTGTATGTGATGATCTTGGAAGCAACCAGAAGGCGTGACTTCGGTTGCTTCTTGCCTTTTGAATGGGTTAAAATGGTTGTTACGTTTAAGCTTCACTTATTGCACGACAAATGACGCCGTAAAGGGGTTTTGACATTTGAATACATCAGGATTTGAACGAGGAAACCGAAAAGAATTCCGCATACATGTTCTTCCTACGAAACGTTTTAAGACATTTGCGATATCACTTTACGCAGGGGTTCCCCTGCAGGAAGATACGGTTACCAAAGTAGCCTTAACACCTTTCGTGCTTCGGCGCGGGACCGAATCCTATCCGGAAACAACGCAATTTCGTGAACAGTTGGAACATTTGTATGGAGCGGGTTTTGGCTTTGACGTCTATAAACGTGGCGATTACCAGATCGTACAGTTCCGTATGGACACCATTAATGATTCCTTTGTTGGCGGGGATGAGCAACTGTTGGATCGTTCTTTTGCTTTTCTGGGAGAGGTACTAACACGTCCTGCACAGGAGGATGGACATTTCCGAACCTCTTATGTGCATGCTGAGCGGGAGACTGTTCGCAAAATGCTGGAGTCCATCGTCAATGACAAAATGCGTTATGCTGCGGAACGTAGTATTGAGGAGATGTGTAAAAACGAACCATACCGTTTGCACCCGCTTGGTGAGCGCAAGGATTTGTCGGGCATTGATCCAGATACATTGACAGCTTCGTATCAGGAATGGTTACAGCAGGCAAATATGGACTTGTATGTGGTGGGGGACACCACGCTGGAAGAGGTAGAGAACCTGGTGCAGCGTTATTTTAATGTAGAACGTGTGACCTCTTCAGATTATCACACACAGGAAGCTATTCGTGGAGATAAAGAAGTGGAAACTGTTGTAGAACGGCTTAATGTTAATCAGGGTAAGCTCAATATGGGGCTTCGCACGTCGATCACTTATGGTGACACTCAGTATGCAGCAGCATTGATGTATAACGGCATTCTCGGAGGATATCCTCATTCCAAGCTGTTTGTTAATGTTCGTGAAAAAGAAAGTCTTGCGTACTATGCCTCTTCGCGTTATGACGGACACAAGGGTATTGCAACGATCCAATCCGGGATAGAAATCCCCAATTACGAAAAAGCCGTCATGATTATCAAGCAGCAGCTGGATGAAATGAAGAACGGGAATATCACTGACCTGGAGATGTCCCAGACCAAAGCGATGATCCGTAATTTGCTCAAGGAAATGCAGGATTCTGCATTTGAACTGATTGCTTATGATTTCAATCGACAGTTATCCGGCAAAGAGCGGACCGCCGAGGAACTGCTGGCCCAGGTAGAACAGATCAGCAAAGAAAATGTTCGTGAGGCGGCAGAGAAATTCCGTCTGGATACGATTTATTTCTTGCGTGATGAGAAGGGGGAATAGTCGGTGGAGAGCATAACATACGATCGTTTGCAGGAAACGCTGTATTACGAAGTGATGGATAACGGGTTGCATGTTTATATTTTGCCTAAACCGGGATTCCAGAAAACATATGCCACTTTTGCAACCAAATACGGTTCGGTTGACAATCATTTTCGGGTTGAAGGACAGGAAGAAGTGAAGGTTCCGGACGGAATTGCTCATTTTCTGGAACACAAAATGTTTGAAGAACCAACTGGCGATATTTTTGCAACATTTGCTTCTCATGGAGCTTCTGCCAATGCCTTTACCAGTTTTGACCAGACGGTTTATTTGTTTTCGGCAACGGAGCATGTCAATGAAAATATACAAACATTAGTTGATTTTGTGCAAAATCCTTACTTCACCGATCAGAATGTGGAAAAGGAAAAAGGGATCATCGCTCAGGAAATTAATATGTATGCTGATAATCCGGATTGGCGCGTTTATTTTGGCTTGATCGAGGCGATGTATCAGAAACATCCCGTGCATATTGATATCGCAGGAACCGTTGAATCCATTGGTACCATAACCAAAGAAACGTTGTACACGTGTTACAACTCTTTTTATCATCCAAGCAACATGCTTCTGTTTGTCGTGGGTGGAGTAGACCCGCAGGAAGTGATCGATATGGTTCGTTCGAACCAGGCAAAGAAAAATTACAAGCCTCAAGGGAAAATCGAGCGGATATTTGAACCGGAACCTAAGCAAGTGGGGGAAGCCAGACGTGAATCCAAATTGGCCGTTTCCCTGCCCAAATGTTTGTTTGGTTTTAAGGAAACGGATGTGGGACTTACCGGAGAAGAACTGTTGCGCCGAGATATGACAACCAAACTAATGATGGATCTGTTATTTGGTTCCAGTACCCCGCTATTTCAAAAATTGTATGATGAAGACCTAATTTCGGACAGCTTTGGACATGAATATAACAGTTCGCCGCAATATGCTTTTTCTGCTATTGGCGGGGACACCAAAGACCCGGATCAACTGCTTGCCCGCATCCGTGAAGAAGTCGATGCTATTGTGGAAAAAGGATTTGATGCAACCGACTTTGAGCGCGCACGCAAAAAGAAAATAGGTGGATATTTGCGTATGCTCAATTCCCCAGAAAACATTGCAAATGAATTCACGCGGCAGCAATTCCGTGGTGGTGATTTTTTCAACATGCTCCCGTTATATGAATCGCTTACACTGGAAGAGGTAAACCGCAGATTGAAAGAGCATATTCGTTGGGATCAACTGGCGATATCGCTTGTCGTGAGTCCTTAATATGGAGAGGGGAACAGGACAATTGAAGCCAATTGGAGAAATGACGGTACTTGTAACGGGCGCGAGCGGAGGCATTGGAGCGGCCATCGCAGAGCGTTTTGCCAAGGTGGGCATGAATGTAGTGATTCACTATATGAAATCGCATGAAGCAGCTAATGAAGCTGCGAGAAGGTGCATGGAACAAGGCAGTGGTAAAGTCATGACGGTGTCTGCTGATCTTCGCAGTCGGGAGCAAATCGAACGTATGCGTGAGAAGCTGGAATCACATGGGCTGTTGCCGGATATTCTGGTGAATAATGCAGGGATATCTCATTATGGAATGCTGTCCGATGTTACGGAAGAAATCTGGGATGAAGTGATGGCGATCAACCTGAAAGGCACGTTCTTGTGTACACAGGAAATGATGCCTCACATGATCTCCCAAAGATACGGTCGAATCATTAACGTGTCGTCTATCTGGGGACTGTCGGGTGCCTCTTGTGAGGTGTTGTATTCTACTACCAAAGGCGGTGTAAATGCATTCACCAAAGCTCTTGCCAAAGAGTTGGCTCCATCTGGCGTAACGGTGAATGCTGTAGCTCCGGGTGCCGTTCAAACATCCATGTTGAATCATCTGGACCAGGATGAACTAAAAATGCTAGAAGAGGAAATTCCGGCAGGAAGACTCGCCCAGCCAGATGAAATCTCATCGCTGGTCTACTTCCTTGCACTTCCCGAGTCTGGATACATTAATGGGCAGATTATAAGTCCAAATGGTGGCTGGCTCACGTAATATATTGGGGCGCGAATTCAATTTTGTTTTAATTTCGGGGTAGTTTCTTGATGGAAATTAATGATTCGTAGATGATCTTCGATTAATTCAAAAATGCTCGTATATAAAATGTCCGGGAAGCACATATTACAACTGTTGATTTTAAATCTCATGCGTCAAGCAAAGGAGGATTTATCATGTCAACAGACAAAACGGTGCTCACGAGTTTTGACACTTGGAAGAAGTTTTTGGGTGACCGCGTACAGCAAGCAGAGAAGATGGGGATGAATGAAGAAACCATCAACAAACTTGCGTATGAAATCGGTGACTTCCTGGATGAGAAAGTAGATCCGGCGAACCCTTCCAACCGGGCATTGAAAGAACTATGGGAAGTCGGCGACGAGAATGAACGTCGTACGATTGCGTGCCTGATGGTCAAATTGGCCAAACAAAACGCATAAGATTACAGATGGAAAGCTCCCGCAAGGGGGCTTTTCTCTAATGATTACACATTGATTACAGACCTGTTCTTGTAATTCATTTTCTTTTTATATATCATTAACGTGACCCATTTTTAGAAGATATCTCAGATTGTCGTCCAATGGACGCGTTCTGTTACTGTCGAATAATGTGGAATAATGCTTTACGGGGTGTTTAAATGGAATCTAAACAATGGTATATGGAGTATAAAATACATAAGAACAGACCCGGCCTTTTAGGGGATATTGCCTCTATGCTGGGGATGCTTGAAGTAAATATATTGACCATCAACGGTGTTGAAGGCAAAACCCGGGGGATGCTTTTGGAATCGGACGATGATGAGAAGATCCGTCTGCTGGGTGAAATGCTTGGCAAAGTGAACAGCATAACTGTGTCTGCTTTGCGTCAACCGAAACTGGTAGATATTCTGGCTGTGCGTCATGGTCGTTATATTGATCGTGATTCGGATGATCGCAAAACATTTCGTTTTACGCGGGACGAACTTGGGTTACTTGTGGACTTTTTGGGTGAAGTATTTAAGAGGGAAGGCAATCAAGTCATTGGTTTGCGTGGAATGCCGCGTGTAGGCAAAACGGAATCCATTATTGCGGGCAGTGTATGTGCGATGAAGCGCTGGACGTTTGTTTCCTCCACACTTCTTCGTCAGACCATAAGAAGCCAGATGTCCGAGGACGAATTGAATCCAAACAATGTGTTTATCATTGACGGAATTGTCAGTACGATTCGTTCAAGCGAACGGCATTATAATCTGTTACAGGACATCATGACGATGCCAAGCACCAAGGTTATTGAACATCCGGATATTTTTGTGCAGGAGTCTGAATATGATTTTAATGATTTTGACATTATTATTGAACTGCGCAACAATCCGAATGAAGAAATTATTTATGATACGTTTACGGCCAGCTACACCGACGAACTGTAACGCTCCGTACGGGATCATGAAATAGATAAGCAACAACCATAGAGATAAACATAAGGAGGAGATGGCATGTCTGAACTGGGTCAGCAGTTAAGAGAGGCCCGGCTGCAAAAAGGGATGAGTCTTGACGATGTACAGGAAATGACTAAAATTCGCAAGAGGTATTTGGAGGCAATAGAGGCAGGAGACTACAAAGTGCTGCCTGGTAGCTTCTATGTGCGTGCATTTATCAAAACCTATGCGGAAACGGTGGGACTAAATCCTGATGAGCTGCTGGAGGGACATAAGAAAGATGTACCTGCAGAAGAAACGGAAGCAACCATGGAGCCGGTTATTCAAAAGCGTTCAAGCCGCCCGGTAGAGCGCAGTAACCGCTGGATGTCTGTTGCACTGATGTGGACTTTTCCGGTATTAATTCTTGTGCTGTTGTACGTGTATGTAGTGATGAACAGGGATGATTCGGATACACAAGGGCTGGATCAGACGAAGATCACAGACAGCCAGCAGCAACCTCAAGATAAACCGGATGAGCCTACAGATAATGGCCAAGCTTCTAATCCTCCAGCCAATGAATCAGGTAGCGGAGAAACGAATGAAGGCGAAGCAGGCGGTAACGGTGGCGGAACAGCAGAGGGGCAGACTGACGGACAGACGGATGGGCAAACGACGGGTGAAAATGAAGAGAATCCAACGGATAATCCGCCAGCTTCTGTAACTGTTGCTGAAGACGGAAAATCAGGCAATATTACGAACTTCAAAGTAAACGGCAGTGCAGGGCAGCCTGTGACGGTTACGATTAAAGCAACGGGGCACAGTTGGCTGGAAGTATACAAGGGTGAGAACTCTAGTGGAGAAAAGTTGGAGTACGGCAACACCGCTGAGGGAGACAGTTATACTTTTGAATTGGACAGTGCAGGAATGTACATTAAGTCCGGTTACGCTGCAGCGACCACGATTGAGGTTGCAGGGCAGGTTGTGACAGACGGGAAAGCGACAAACCGCATTCGGTTAAGACTTGGTGAGGATACGTCCTCCACAGGTACTGAAGGCACTACGACGAATGAAACAGGAAGCACTACCGAAGGAAACACCGGCACTAGCGGCGAATAACCAAAGTTTCTGCGGGAGACACTAACCTTGTCTTAACTTGCAGTCAACTTTTGGTGAAGTGAGGTGGATGGCTGTGACAGTCAGCTGGATCGTAACAGGTTTGGGGATCATTGTCAGCCTCCTGGGTTATTACTTGACTCCAACTGCCTGGGGTTACGGAATTTTGGGTTTTGGACTTGCACATGTGCTTCTGGGTGTGCTCGACATGTTCAGACAGCCTAATCGCAGCCGTTATTAGAATGGCAGCCGCACGGCAAGCATTTTTGGCAACCATCTCAGTGGCAGCCAAAAATGCTTTTTTATTTTGAAAAACCTCATAAAATTAGACTTTTGCTTGGCGTATCCTCTATAATGTTACAGAACATATGATTAACTGAAAGGGTGACTGGTTTGAGTTCAGAAAATTCATTTGATATCGTGTCCAAAATGGACTTGCAGGAATTGACAAATGCCGTTACACAAACGGAAAAGGAAATTGGCACGCGTTATGACTTCAAGGGCAGCAAGAGCAGTCTGAAACTGGATAAGGATGCGTTAACGATCGTATCTGATGATGAGACCAAACTCAAGGCTGTTATCGAGGTGCTGCAATCCAAGATGGCTAAGCGAGGTTTACCTTTAAAAAACATTGATTATGCAAAAGTAGAGCCGGCTTCTTCAGGTACAGTCCGCCAGCGTTTGAATTTCAAGCAGGGGATTGATCAGGATATCGCTAAAAAAATTAATATTCTGATTCGTGACTCCAAGATGAAAGTGAAGAGTCAGATTCAGGGAGATCAGCTCCGGGTAACAGGTAAAAGTAAGAATGATTTGCAAGCAGTTATGCAGTTGTTGAACGGTGCCAATCTACCTCTGGATCTTCAATATACAAACTTTAAGTAATATCTCCTCATTTGTAGCTAGGCATGTTTTTTGACACTGCAATTGGCGTATATTATACTAAGTGTGCATTGCTGGCAGATAAGCATCAAAGTCCAGTCATCATCGTTTGCTGACTTTGTGAAAAGCAGTACATCTTCTGAAGTCACCGGAACGTTTAAAACGGTTTTGCGTTTGAACGGTTGACTTTATTTTTTGCGTTTTTACATAGTGAGAGCACTTTAGTGCTGATTGACAGTGAAACTGTAAATTTCATGTTCCGGATGATGAATACGGGATTAAGATGAATGTTTGGAGTAATGGAGGATAAGAGGGAGGGCGTCTTGTGAATTTACCCAACCGGATTACGCTTGCACGAATTTGCTTAATCCCTTTTTTGATGGTGTTCCTGCTCGTAGATTTTCCGTTCTATCCAGAGCCGTTGCAATTGGGAAGCTTATCGCTTCCGTATAATCAATTGATTGCTGCTATCATTTTTATCATTGCAGCAAGCACGGATGGAATTGACGGCTATCTGGCGCGGAAAAATAATATGGTCACCAATCTGGGGAAATTGCTTGATCCGCTGGCTGACAAGTTGTTGGTTACTGCGGTGCTGATTTCGCTTGTGGAAATGGGCAAGTTGGATTCCTGGATTGCTGTGGTCATTATTAGTCGTGAGTTTGCGGTTACTGGCTTGCGTCAGATTGCATTATTGGATGGTTCGGTTGTTGCGGCAAGTGCCTGGGGCAAACTGAAGACCGTCGTGCAAATTGTGGCGATTGTGCTGCTGTTGTTGAATAATTTCCCGTTCTCATTCACGGGTATTCACATGGACGTTATCGCCGTTTGGGCTGCAGCGATTATTACGATTTGGTCAGGCATTGATTACTTTATCAAAAACAAAAATTTGCTTCATTTATCAAAAGCGTAACGTTTTTAAGGTTAAATGGGGAAGCATGAAGAAATCATTTGTACGAAGGGCAATAGGAAATTATCCTATTGCCCTTTGATCACTCACCACGTGTACAGGAGGATGCTGAATGAAGGCAGAAATCATTGCAGTTGGCACAGAATTGTTGCTTGGACAAATTGTGAATACCAATGCCAGATATCTATCCCGTGAATTGGCTGCGATCGGGATTGATGTATATTTCCAAACGGTGGTTGGTGATAATCTAAATCGACTTAGTGACGCCATTCGCATCGCTCAGGGTCGTGCAGACGTCATTTTATTTTCTGGGGGCATCGGTCCTACACAGGATGACCTGACCAAGGATGCGATCGCGGCGGTCTTGAACCGCAAGCTACATATAGATCGAATGGCCATGGACAAAATCGAGAGCTTCTTCCGAGATCGCAATGTAGACATGACCGAAAACAATCGTCGTCAGGCGATCGTTATAGAAGGCGGGACACCGCTGGCGAACGAAACAGGCCTTGCCGCAGGAAATGCAATTTCCGACAATGGCAAGCATTATGTAGTGATGCCTGGACCACCGAAAGAGCTAATTCCTATGTTTGAACAGGAAGTTAAGCCTTGGTTGTTCCAGCATGTACTGACAGAAGAAATGCCGATCTACTCGAAAATGCTGAAGTTTGCAGGAATTGGCGAATCGGCATTGGAAGACCGACTCCTTGATCTGATTGATACACAGACAGATCCTACCATTGCTCCTTATGCAAGTGAGGGAGAAGTTACGGTACGTGTATCTACAAAGGCTCCAAGTGAGAGTGAGGCAAAGCTGAAGCTGGATGCAATGGAAGTTCAGATTCGGGAACGATTGCCAGAGCATCTCTACGCGAACGAGGATGTGCCTATAGAGTACACAATTGTTACCATGATGTCTGATATGGGTTTGACCCTTAGCGCGGCTGAGAGCTGCACAGGAGGGCTCGTCATGCAGAGTCTGACATCAGTTCCTGGCAGTGCGTCGATGCTTAAGGGCGGAATTGTATGTTACTCCAATGAAATTAAAGAAAAGCTGCTCCATGTGCCGCATTCCTATCTGGAAGGTGAAGATGCACCGGGCGCAGTGAGTCCGGAAGTCGCCAAAGTGTTGGCAGAGCAGATTCGCATGATTGGGGATGCCGACTTCGGTCTGTCAGTGACAGGTGTAGCGGGACCTGGTTATTCCGAACGCAAACCGCCAGGACTTGTCTTCATCGCTCTGGCCCAACGTGGTAAAGAGACAGAAATTCATGAACTGCGCATTAATGGCAATCGGGAGACGGTTCGGATCCGTTCAGCGAAAGCGATTCTTTACCGTTTGTGGCGCAAGCTTGTGGAGATGGACTAGTCACAGTTCGGATTGCATTTGCCATGGCAAACAAGTATAATAAAGGAAGACGGAAGAACCGTAGAATCAGGCTCTACAGCCTTGTTTACGGTTCTTTTTTCTGTTTAATGGAAAGTTTCCTTGAGGAAGAGGCGCCTCGGCCTTTGCAAAAAAAACGAATGTATGTTCGAAAAAAAGCTTGGCAAACGTGTTAAAACAAGGTATCATTATCTTATAAACAGTAAAGGGTGTGAGCTTATTGTCAGACCGTCGTGCCGCGCTTGATATGGCGCTCCGTCAAATAGAGAAGCAATTTGGTAAAGGATCCATCATGAAACTGGGTGAGTCGACTCACATGAATGTGGAAATTATACCCAGCGGTTCCTTGGCTTTGGATATTGCATTAGGAACAGGCGGCTTGCCTAAAGGCCGTATTGTTGAAATATATGGACCTGAATCTTCTGGTAAAACAACCGTAGCATTGCATGCTATCGCTGAAGTACAAAGAGTGGGTGGACAAGCTGCATTTATCGATGCCGAGCATGCTCTTGACCCACAATACGCAAGCAAACTTGGTGTTAACATTGACGAATTGCTTCTGTCTCAGCCAGATACGGGTGAGCAAGGGCTTGAAATTGCAGAAGCTCTTGTACGTAGTGGTGCTGTGGATATTGTCGTTATTGACTCTGTGGCTGCATTGGTACCAAAAGCAGAAATCGAAGGCGAAATGGGTGATTCCCATGTCGGTTTGCAAGCGCGTCTGATGTCTCAGGCACTGCGTAAACTGTCTGGTGCAATCAGTAAATCCAAAACGATCGCGATCTTTATCAACCAACTTCGTGAAAAGGTCGGGGTTATGTTTGGTAACCCAGAAACAACACCAGGTGGTCGTGCCCTGAAATTTTATTCCACGGTACGTCTGGATGTACGCCGTATTGAGAGTATCAAATCAGGAAATGACATGATTGGTAACCGTACGCGTATTAAAGTGGTGAAAAACAAAGTAGCACCTCCGTTTAAACAAGCGGAAGTGGATATCATGTACGGTGAGGGTATTTCGAGAGAAGGCAGTATCATTGACATTGGTACAGAGCTGGACATCGTCAATAAAAGTGGTGCATGGTACTCATACGAAGGTGAGCGTTTAGGACAAGGCCGTGAGAACGCGAAGCAGTTCATGAAAGAGCATAAAGATATTGCTGAAATCATTGAACAAAAAATTCGTGTAGCCAGTAACTTGACTACTGCAGTTCCTGCGCCAACTAGCGAAGAGCAACAAAAAGAAGCAGCAGAAGAACAAGAACTATTTGAAATTAACGAGTAACCCTCCCTTGTAGGGAGGGCGCTGCCCTCTGAACTCCCAAAGCTTGTCTGATTGAGCTTGGGGTATGGTTTGTGCGCTCGCGCTGTCCAACAGCCTCTGTCCGAATGGGCAGGGGCTGTTGGCACGTTTACTGTTAGGGAGAGGCCGGATATTGTTTCCGGCCTTTTGTATTAGCGTCTGATGTCTCTATGAAGATACGCTAAACGTATTCAGTGTAGCTGTGTTATCTCCGTCGGAGATGTGCTAATCGTATCCGAGGAAGTCTTTTAATTTGCTATGTACTTGTCAGTTAGGCCGTGCAGTTCACAGACACACAAAATGACATGGAAGGGGAGACCGAAATGGATCAACATGAAGATGATTTATATGAAGAAGCCGAGCTGGAGGGAATCTCCCAATTCCCGGATAACGAAGAACTTACCATTACACGAGTTGAACGAACGAAGAGCAGGGAAGCTCGTTACCGAATTACCTTTGGTTTATATTCGATCACGGTGCTTGAAGATGTAATGATTAAATATCGGATGACCCGGGGAAATACGTTTCTGAAAAAGGACTTGGAAGATATCATAGTAGCTGACGAGCGACAGCGGACGTATGTGCAGTCTTTGCGATTTCTGGAGCATAAACCCCGCACACGCCACGAATTAAGTCAGAAGCTTCGTCAGAAAGAGTTTGCTGCACCGTTGATTGAAGAGGCCCTGGATCGGCTTGAGCGGGAGAATTTGGTCGATGACGAACTGTTTGCGAAGGAATGGACTCGTCAGCGTATGGAGGGCCAGCGGAAGGGAAAACTGTGGATAAGGCAAGAGCTGCGTCAGAAGGGCATTGCCAATGAGCTAATTGCTGAAGCGCTGGAAGGTGTAAGTACAGATGCGGAATATGAGACAGCTCTAACCGCCGGACGCAAAAAATGGAATCAGGTCAAAGGAGACATCCAGGAGAAGAAACGTAAAACGCTTCCCTTCTTGATGCGACGAGGTTTTTCCATGGATATGGTGCGTCGGGTCGTGAATTGTTTAATTGAAGAAGACGAGGCTAAAGACCTCGAAGATGACGAAGCGTTGTTATGGGATTAGCAGACTGGACTCACTATACTGCATTCTCTTGACAATTTCTTTCGTCAAATACTAAAATGGACATGAGTCTGTAAGAAATGGACAACCCTTTTTCCTTCCAAAAAAGCGGTTTCTGTTTTTTAAGATTTATACCATTCATGATTATGGGTTCGCTGGAAACGGTGAATAGTACATGGAAGCATGTACATGTGAAATGAAAATCGGCGGGGGATCGCCGTGAGTATTCGTTATTCCCAAAAATATGTAAGGCTTGAAAACAACAAATTGACCCAAGGAGTGCCTTGGAGGAACCAACGAGGAGGTGAACAGTATGGACATCGTAATCACGATCGTTCTCGTTGTGGCCGCGCTCGTTATTGGGTTCGGAGTAGGGTATTTTATTCGCAAATCTCTTGCAGAGGCTAAAATCTCCAGTGCGGAACAAGCTGCCGTGCAAATCGTGGAGAACGCGAAGAAAGAGGCAGAGGCACTGAAGAAAGAAACGGTGCTGGAAGCGAAGGACGAAATCCATCGCATTCGCGCCGAAGCTGAAAAAGACACTCGTGAACGTCGGAACGAAATTCAACGACAAGAAAGACGATTGTTGCAAAAAGAAGAGTCGCTGGATAAAAAATTGGAATCACTCGAACGTAAAGAAGAGCAAGTGGCTAACAAAGAGAAACGAATTGATGAGACACAGCAGCAGATCGAGATGATCTACAAAAACCAGGTGACGGAGCTGGAGCGCATATCCAACCTCACTATGGAAGACGCACGCAGTATCATACTGTCCAACGTAGAACAGGAAGTTCGTCATGAGACGGCTCAAATGATCAAGGACATTGAACAGCAAGCGAAGGAAGAAGCGGACAAAAAGTCCCGCGAGATTATTACACTCGCTATCCAACGCTGTGCGGCTGACCACGTGGCGGAAACAACGGTATCCGTTGTTACTTTGCCAAATGAAGAAATGAAAGGCCGGATTATCGGTCGTGAAGGACGTAACATCCGTGCGCTTGAAACCCTTACAGGGATTGACCTCATTATCGATGATACGCCAGAAGCTGTTATTCTGTCGGGCTTTGACCCGATTCGCCGTGAAATCGCCCGTACTGCCCTCGAAAAACTGGTGGCTGATGGACGTATTCACCCGGCACGGATTGAAGAGATGGTGGAGAAATCCCGCAAAGAAGTGGATGAGCGTATCCGTGAATACGGTGAGCAAGCTACCTTTGAAGTGGGCGTGCATGGTCTGCATCCGGATTTGATTAAAATTCTGGGCCGGTTGAAGTTCCGTACAAGCTATGGTCAAAACGTCTTGAAACATTCGATGGAAGTCGCTTATCTGGCTGGATTGATGGCTGGCGAACTCGGAGAAGACGTAACCCTGGCAAGACGTGCAGGTCTATTGCATGACATCGGTAAAGCGCTGGATCACGAAGTGGAAGGATCACACGTCGAAATCGGCGTGGAACTAGCGAAGAAATACAAAGAACATCCGGTTGTAATCAACAGTATCGCGTCCCATCACGGGGATTGCGAAGCGACTTCGGTTATTGCCATGTTGGTTGGTGCAGCAGATGCGCTTTCCGCAGCAAGACCAGGCGCACGCCGCGAAACGCTGGAAACGTATATCAAACGACTGGAGAAGCTGGAAGAGATTTCGGAATCGTTCGAAGGTGTCGAGAAATCGTATGCCATTCAGGCCGGACGCGAAGTTCGCGTTATGGTACAGCCTGAGAAAATCGATGATGCTGAAGCATTCCGCCTCGCGCGTGACATCACGAAGATGATCGAGAACGAACTCGATTATCCGGGTCACATCAAGGTCACCGTCATCCGGGAAACCCGTGCGGTTGAATACGCAAAATAGAGCATTACGGAAAAGTGGCCGCAGTAGTGGGCCACTTTTCCTGTTGATAGCCTGTTAAAAGGCATTTTCATAATAAAATTGGTGAGCAAGAGATAGAGATCCTGCGAAGTTTCGGATGCTTTGAAGAAGGTTCCGCTTGGTAGGGATTAAGGAGGCAGTAACATGAAAGTTTTGTTTATTGGTGATATTGTGGGGAACGTGGGGCGTAAGGCATTGAAGGAGAACCTCCCCTACCTCAAAACGAAGTATAAGCCACATGTGGTCATTGTAAATGGGGAAAATGCAGCGGCAGGCCGGGGAATCACCGGGGCAATTGCGAATGAATTTTTCAACTGGGGTGTGCATGGCATCACTCTTGGTAATCATACCTGGGACAATAAGGACATATTTGATTTTATAGATGATGAGCCACGTATGATTCGTCCTGCGAACTTTCCTCCAGGAACACCAGGGCGTGGATACACCGTAGTCAAAGGAGAAGGCAAGGAGCTGGCGATTGTCAATCTGCAAGGGCGGACGTTCCTGCCCGCTCTGGATTGTCCATTCCGCGTTGCTGATGAAATTGTGGATGAACTGCGTCAAGACCATAAATGCATTCTGGTCGATATGCATGCCGAAGCAACGTCAGAGAAGATTGCCATGGGCTGGCATCTGGATGGACGTGCATCGCTGGTCGTAGGTACACATACACATGTGCAGAGTAACGATGATCGTATTTTGCCAGGAGGAACAGCTTATTTAACCGATGCAGGCATGGTAGGGCCGCGTGACGGCATATTAGGCATGGAGCGTGAAGCGGTGCTTCGCAAGTTCTACACCCAGCTTCCGGTACGATTTGTTGTGGATGATGGCAAATGGCATTTCCACGGTGTATTTGTGGAGATTGATGAAGCCACAGGTGCTGCAACACGCATTGAAAAAATTCGTCTGATGGAGGACGAGTGGCGCATGGAATAGGGGTATTGTCCCAATTTGAAGGGAAACCCGTCTAAAAAGAAGGAATTTTTTTGCCTCCCGCGAATAACATCTATTAAGTGGAAACAAACATTCAACATTCCCAGGGAGGTACTTACCATGGATGTATTAAAAGTTTCAGCAAAGTCCAATCCTAATTCTGTAGCCGGCGCTCTTGCAGGGGTTCTTCGTGAACGTGGAAATGCTGAACTGCAGGCAATTGGAGCGGGAGCACTGAACCAAGCCATTAAAGCGGTAGCGATAGCCCGGGGATTTGTAGCACCAAGCGGAGTTGACTTGATTTGTATTCCAGCTTTTACAGACATTGTGATCGACGGCGAGGACCGAACGGCCATTAAGCTGATTGTGGAGCCCAGATAATACATGCACTTATGCATTGAACCTGTTTACGAAGTAGACAGGTTTTTTTGCGTTTTATTACATAACATAACCGTGTAGAAGGAGAGATTGTGATGCACAACTGGCGAGTAGCCGATTTTCATTGTGATGCTTTGAGTAAAATGCTGATGAACCCAAGCCTTTCATTTAAAAATGCTTCACAACTGGATGTGAATCTGGAACGCCTGAGGGAAGGCAACATTCGTTTACAGGCCTTTGCAATCTATTTGCCCGAAGTGCTTGGCAGAGGCAAGTTTGAACATGTGATGGGGCAGTTGGACATCTACCGCAAACGAGTGGAGATAACCAAAGAACGATCTGAAGGTACACATACATTATTATGGCGGGAACAGCTTACGCAGGTAGAGCAGACGGACAGACCATGGGGGCTACTTACACTTGAAGGTGTCGATGGACTGGAAGGCAACCTCTTTTATCTGGAGTTGTGTTATCAAATGGGTGTGAGGATCGTTGGACTTACCTGGAACTATGCCAATTGGGCAGCTGATGGTGTTTTGGAGAAACGTGGGGCGGGACTAACCGAGAAGGGCAGGGAGCTGGTTCACCTTTGTAACCAAATCGGCATGCTGCTGGATGTTTCACATCTGACCGAGGAAGGTTTCTGGGAGCTTGCTGACCTTAGTGAACGCCCTTTTATCGCTTCGCATTCCAACAGTTACGCCATATGCCCGCATGTGCGTAATCTGAAAGATGATCAGATTCGGGCCATTATTGCTCGGGAAGGTCGTATCGGACTGACGTTTGTGCCTTGGTTTGTGAAGCAGGAAGGCGAAGTATGTATTGAAGATCTATTGCCTCATATTGAGCGGATATGTGCTCTGGGTGGGGAGCATCATCTGATGATGGGGTCTGATTTTGACGGAATTGCTACGTATATCCATAACCTTGAACATACCGGGCAGTATCCAAAGCTGATCAATACTCTGCTCAAGCACTACGACGAATCACTGGTTCGTGGTTGGATGTGGGGTAATGCGATGAGTTATTTAGGAGAAAACTTGCCGGAGAAAAATTTGAAGATGGAACATTTAAAATGATGAAGCTGTAGGTCCCTGAAGAAAACGAGATGGAAGCAAAAGTCGCACATGTTCAGACGAATTTACCAAATGCAGGGGATTAATGATTGCAAAATAAGTGTATTTCATGAATTTTCAGCAGTTCGTTTTCATTTCACTTCAAAAAGGGGTATAATACCATAGGATTGTTAAGAGCCTGGCTACAGGCCATAGATAAATAAGGAGTGAAATTCACAATGAGCAAAACAGTACCTGTGGGCGTATCTGCCCGTCACATTCATGTATCTCAAGAGCACGTTGAAATTTTGTTTGGTAAAGGCTACGAATTGACTGAATTTAAACCTCTGTCCCAACCTGGGCAATATGCTGCTAACGAAACAGTAGCGGTTATTGGTTCGAAAGGACAGTTTGATAAAGTGCGTATCCTTGGACCTGTTCGTCCGGAAACACAACTGGAAATCTCGATGACAGACTCTTTCGCTATTGGTGTTAAGGCACCTGTACGTGAATCCGGAAGCATCGAAGGTACTCCAGGTATCACGATTAAAGGACCTGCTGGCGAAGTTACAATTGATAAAGGTGTTATCGTTGCTGCTCGTCACATCCACTTCCATACTTCTGATGCTGCTAAATGGGGTATTGAGGACAAACAATTGCTGAAAGTCCGTCTGGGTGGAGATCGTGGTCTGGTACTGGAAAATGTACTGGCTCGTGTATCGGATTCCTTTGCACTGGACATGCATATTGATACGGATGAAGCTAATGCAGCTGGCGCTCGTAACGGCGATACTGCTGAAATCATCGACTAATCACATGGAACAATCTTCAGGCGCGATCCTAGCGGCTTGAATGAACCTATAAACCTGAGTATATCCACAGCGTCGACTACAATCGACCTAAGGGTAAGCTCAGGTTTTTGTGTGTTTTCGGGGTGTTCAGCAGACCTGCGCAGATTTCGGGATAGGTGAAGGGGCAGCGGCTTTGGATGTGGAACTACAGCCCAATTCATGTTATAATTTGCTGTAATGCTCTTTTGATGTATAAAGCGTGCAAATCACGTGAAACAAGATGAAAAAACGAATTTTTATTAATAGAGGCTGTAAGGAGTGACCGAAGGAAATGGCTAAAGACTCAAAAAAGGATTACTCCCAATATTTTGATTTCTCCGATGCCAAAGTAATTTCGCAAGATGAATTCAGCAGAAAGATAAGAATCCGGGGCCGGGAGATTAACATCAAGTCGGAACCCAATCATCGTCAGGAGAAACAACGGGGCAAGGAAGACGTTCAGGTGCTTTACGAAACGGCCGTACCCGATGAACTGAAAAACGTGGGGAAAGGCAAACGCTATATCGTATATACGTATGGATGCCAGATGAATGAGCATGATTCGGAGACTATTAAAGGATTACTTGAATCGATGGGCTATCAGGCTACCGAGGATCGCAAAGAGGCAGATATCATTCTGTTAAACACATGTGCGATTCGGGAAAATGCGGAAGATAAAGTGTTTGGTGAACTGGGCCATCTGAAAACCCTGAAAACCGAACGTCCAGGCTTGTTGCTGGGTGTGTGTGGTTGTATGTCGCAGGAAGAAGGCGTCGTGAACCGGATCATGCAGAAGCATGGCTTTGTGGATATGATTTTTGGTACACACAACGTACATCGGCTGCCACATCTGATTCAGGAAGCGCTGTTCAGTAAAGAAATGGTTGTTGAGGTATGGTCCAAGGAAGGCGACATCATTGAGAACCTACCGAAAAAACGTGAGGGCATGCGCGGCTGGGTGAACATTATGTATGGTTGCGACAAGTTCTGTACATATTGTATCGTCCCGTTCACACGGGGTAAAGAGCGCAGTCGACGTCCAGAAGATGTTATTGCCGAAGTTCGCGAACTGGCAAGACAAGGCTTCAAGGAAATTACGCTGCTCGGCCAGAACGTCAATGCTTATGGCAAGGACTTCACGGATCTGAAGTACAGCTTCGGTGACCTGATGGATGATATTCGAAAAATCGATATTCCACGGGTTCGGTTTACAACCAGTCATCCACGTGACTTCGATGATCATCTCATTGAGGTGCTTGCAAAGGGCGGGAACCTAGTGGAACATATCCATCTGCCTGTGCAGTCTGGCAGCACGGAAGTGCTGAAACGTATGAGCCGCAAGTACAGTCGGGAACACTACTTGAAGCTTGCTGACAAAATTAAAACTGCAATTCCAGATGTCGTGTTAACCACTGATATTATCGTTGGTTTCCCGGGGGAGACGGAAGAACAGTTTGAAGATACGCTGTCACTGGTCAAGGAAGTCGGCTACGACTTTGCCTATACATTCATCTACTCTCCGCGTGAAGGTACACCTGCTGCGGTGATGGAGGATAACGTGCCGATGGACGTGAAGAAGGAACGTTTGAAACGCTTGAACGAGACGATCAATGCATACAGCCATAGCAGCAATGAGAAGCAGCGCGGCAAGGTTGTTGAGGTGCTGGTCGAAGGTGAGAGCAAACGGAATTCCAATGTTCTGGCAGGACGTACACGCAGCAACAAGCTGGTACACTTTGAAGGACCTAAAGACTTGATCGGTACTTTTGTGCATGTGGAAATCACCGATCCAATGACTTTCTATATTCGGGGCAATCTGCTCTCAGAGCCAGTAGCCGCCAATCAGTAATACACAAACCTAATAAGATGAAATCGGATGTTGGGATATTAGAATTTGGAATGACAGCGAAAGTAGCGAAGGAAACGGAATCCATTCTGTAGAAGCGTAGCGTTCGCCTTTGTCCCCAAATTTTAACCGTTAAAATTCAATCAGAAAAATTTGGGGACAACAGCGATCGAAAGAACGATCCGTAGCCGTAGCGGGCATGGAGCAGTTGTCCGACTCTAATATTATTCATCCGTTTCATCTTATATCATCTCATAGAATGGAGCGATTTCGAGTGGCGCAGGAAGAAGTGCAGTACAACGATTATGGAATGCCTACCTACGATACGCGCAATCTGGTTATACGCGACGACATTATGGGAAAAGCCAAAGAATTGGCTGATATGCTTGGAACGAGCGAGGAAGTTAAACAGTTCCAACAGGCTGAGTCCAAAATTCGTGATCATGAACGCATCCAGCAATTGATTGCAACGATCAAGAAAAAACAAAAGGAAATCGTTGCTTTTGAAAGCTTCAAAAATGCAGATATGGTCAGCAAAATCGAACAGGAAATTGAGGATCTGCAGGAAGAGATGGACAGCATTCCACTGGTTACGGAATTCCAGCAAAGTCAAAGCGATATCAATTATTTGCTTCAGCTTGTTATTTCTGTAATTCGGGATACCGTCTCCGAGAAAGTGAACGTGGAGGCAGGTACGGATTCACCTCCGACCAGCTGCGGGTAAGTGAACGGAAGGGTGCGGACGCAGTCCGCGCCTTTTTTGATCATTTCAGACTCTACGTGGTGGGGTTATTTTGTGTGGTGGCCTGATCAAGACAACTTCACTGGATAAGACCTGTTCCGTAAGAGCAGGCTTTATATAATGACGAAGCACTTTAAATCAACTACGAAGAGAAGCAATGCTGGAAATATCATTATTTAAAAACAACATACATCATGGGCTTTATACTTAAAGTGCACTAAAGGGGAAATCAATAATGGGTATTTTGGACAAAATGGTTGAAGAAGGAAACGGAAGATTTTGGGGCTTTCTCGGTTGTCGTTTTATTAAAGGCGACGGAAAAGAAGTACAGATCGCGCTGACAGCGGGTGAACATCACACCAACTCCATGGGGATTATTCATGGTGGTGTGCTGACATCTCTCATGGATCAGTCGATGGGTATGGTAGCTACAGCCGCAATGGCAGTTGACAGTTGTGTGACCACCAATCTGAATGTGCATTTCTTGGCACCCATGAAACAAGGGGAATTAATCGTGACATCAACGATCCTGCATCAAGCGGGGCGTAGTGTGACGGCACAATCTGAGGTCCGGGATGCATCTGGTACGTTAGGGTGCATGGCAACAGCTACATTCCGTATAGCGCGAGTAAAAGCGCAAAACACGGAATCTCAAGGTTGACAAAAGATATTATTATGTCATAATGAAAATATCAAAATGAGAATAGTCGGTGGTGCCCATGAGCGAAAACTACGAACAATTCAATACTGAAAGCGATGAACAGGCAGCACGTGCCTATAGTTCCAAGAAATATCGTACCCCCGATGGTGTTCCCGCGGATATCGTCATGTTCACCTTGACCAAGCGGGAGCGCAAGACCGTAACCAAGACACTCCCCATCCGGGAGTTGAAGGTCATGCTGATCAAACGCAAAGGTTGGCCTTTTGCGGGAAGATGGGCGTTGCCAGGTGGATTTTGTCAGGAAAATGAATCCATCTATGGTGCTGCAAAGCGCGAGTTGATGGAAGAGACAGGTGTGGACGGCGGACATCTGGAGTATTTGAATGTATATAGTCAGCCTGGGCGTGACCCCAGAGGATGGATTATCTCACATGCGTTTTTTGCACTGGTAGAGGAATGGATGCTGGAACACCGTCAGGCGGCGGATGATGCTGAGGATGTTGGATTGTTTACGATTCAGGAAGCATTGCAGGAGCTCGAACTTGCCTTTGATCACCGCACGATTATAGAAGACGCGTACCGGCGTATTCAGCAGCAAATGCTGGAAACGACAATTGCACGACAGTTCCTGCCTCGTGATTTTACACTAAGCGAGTTATACCAAGTGATTCAGAGTGTTGTACCTGACTTTGAAGAACCGAATTTCATTCGGAAAATCACTTCAACACGCAGCCGCAAAGGCATTGTGGAAGAGGTTCGGGATGAGGAGGGCAACCTGCTAAGCTCCAATCAATACTCACAGCGTCCGGCGCAGTTGTACCGTTTTACCGAGCTTGTACCTCGTCTTTCCATCTATACTTAATTCGCAAGCGAATCATGATGGATTGAATCAGGATCAACCTATTCTCAAAAAGGGAGTGTGGACGATGAAAGCACTGATTGTAATCGATTTTACACGTGATTTTGTGACAGGTTCGTTGCCTGTAGGCCAGCCTGCTGTGGAGATTGATGAGACGATTGCAGCGATAACGGAGGCTTATTGCCATAACAAGCATGAGGTTGTTATGGCTGTGGACTTGCATGAAGAGAATGATCCTTACCATCCGGAAACTGCCCTTTTTCCGCCCCATAACATCAGGGGTACGGAGGGAAGACAGCTTTATGGTCGTCTGGCCCAGGTTATGGAAGAACGGGAATCCCAGATTCGTTGGATGGATAAAACAAGATATAGCGCATTCTGTGGTACAGATCTGGAGCTGCGGCTGCGTGAACGTGGAATAACAGACATTGCACTGATCGGTGTTTGTACAGATATTTGCGTACTGCACACTGCAGTGGATGCTTATAATAAAGGTTTTCACATAACGGTATATGAAGACGCCGTAGCGAGCTTCAATCAAGCGGGACATGATTGGGCGCTCGGACATTTTCGTTCTAGCCTTGGGGCTCAGGTAGTCAAAGCGAGCGATACCGTTCTCGCAGGCTTGAACCTGTAAACGAACCTGTGATCATATCCATCATACCTTGTTGAACAAGTGTTATGATGCAGGGGAATATGGTGAATAGGAATAACCGGAGACTTATGCAATCGTAACCAGAATCATGAATCATGAGCAATGAGTCTCCACATGTTGACCCGTGTCAGCAGGCAGAGCCTGCCGGCACAAGCGGAAGTCAGAGAGGATGAGACAAATGCAGACGACTAGCCTGGCTTTACATACGGATAAATATCAAATCAATATGATGTACGCCCATTGGGTGAATGGAACTCACAAACGGAAAGCGGTGTTTGAAGCCTATTTCCGCAAGCTTCCTTTTGGCAACGGATATGCCGTATTTGCCGGATTGGAACGCATTGTGAATTATATCAGCCAGCTTCGGTTTACGATGGAGGACATCAAATACTTATCCAAACAAGAGGAAAATTACGATCCGGTCTTTCTGGAAGAGTTGCTCCAGTTTTCATTTCAGGGGACGATTCATTCCATGAAGGAAGGGGCGCTCGTTTTCCCTGATGAACCGCTCATTCGGGTAGAAGGCTCCATTATGGAGACACAACTGGTGGAGACGGCGATACTTAACTTCATGAATTATCAGACGTTAATTGCAACCAAGGCTTCCCGGATCAAACAGGTGGCAAGTCAGGACACGTTGCTCGAATTCGGGACACGACGCGCACAGGAAGCGGATGCGGCCATTTGGGGGGCGCGTGCCTCGTATGTGGCAGGTTTCCATGCAACGTCCAATATGCTGGCTGGAGAGCGCTTCGGAATCCCGACAGCAGGGACACATGCCCATTCATGGGTGCAGAGCTTCATGAGTGAGCAGGAGGCGTTTGACGTCTATGCCAAAGTGCTGCCAGATCAAGTGACACTGCTGGTGGATACCTTTGATACATTGAACAGTGGTGTTCCCCATGCAATCAAGACCGCCAAGAAACTTGAGAGCCAAGGCAAAAAGATGAACGCGATTCGTCTGGATAGCGGGGACCTTGCTTATCTATCCATTCAAGCTCGGCAGATGCTGGACGATGCCGGACTGGATTACGTGAAGATTGTAGCTTCCAACGATCTGGATGAAAATACAATTTTCAACCTTAAGGCGCAAGGAGCTCGCATCGATACATGGGGAGTGGGTACACAGCTAATTACCGCTTCCGACCAACCTTCTTTGGGTGGCGTGTACAAATTGGTGGAGCGTGAAGTGGATGGTGCCATGCTGCCTACGATCAAAATTTCGGCCAATCCCGAAAAAGTCTCCACACCAGGTAAAAAAGAAGTTTTCCGGATCATTGATCCGAAACATGGCAAGGCGATTGCAGATTATATCTGCTATCCAGGAGAAGAGCAGCCGCTACAGGGAGGGCCGCTCAAGCTGTTCAACCCGCTACACCCTTATCTGAAAAAGACGGTAACCCGCTACGAAGCAGTGAACATGCTGGAACCGATCTTTGTGAATGGACGCAAAGTGTATGAACTGCCTACCCTGGATGAGATTCGCAGTTATCACCGCGAGCAGATGGATCTCTTCTGGCCGGAATATTTGCGTAAACTCAATCCTGAGATTTACCGTGTAAATATCAGCCCTGCGGCCTGGAATATGAAGCAGAAGCTCATTGCTGAGCACGTGCAATCCACCGAAGAATAAATCAAATAAAGGGGCATAACCGGAAGGAAGTAAACCGGGTTATGCCTTTTTGCTCTTCCACCATTGTGTTCAAAGGACGACGGATGGTGTGTGAAACATCATGGACAGACAGTCCATGAACTGCGGTATACTATACCTTCAACGGACGCAGGTTTACAGGGAAATGAAGCAATTATTTCTCGGGAAAGCGCAGGAGACGTCAAATGCTGCATCTTTCAGAGCTTGCCTTTCGACAGGATCCGTTTCTGTGTCTGTTTCAATTGCGTATCTGCCGGGGATGAATGAAAGAGGAGGTGCAACCATGAGATGGATTTTGGCACTGATCTGGCTGGCCTTCATTGTGTATGCCTGGTTTTGGGTACCTGGGCAGCCGCTTGGGATTGACCCTGTGTTTAAAGAGCTGGTTACACTGCAAAGTAAGGAACCCTGGCTGCTAACCGTATTTTCGTGGCTTGGGATTTATCCGGCCATTTTTGCTTGCCTGCTGTTAAGGAGGTCAGGGAAAGCGAGAGGATCTCGTGTACCGGCTTGGCCCTTTGTGTTGCTGTCTTTCGGTTTGGGAGCCTATGCGCTGCTGCCTTATTTTGCGTGGTCCTCACAAACGCACAGAGGTTCGGGGTACGAACGCCTCTCCTTTGGCAGTCAGCGTGAATCAGGTATTGGACGTGTGGCAGCTCATAAGCTGACCCATGTGGTTCTTTTGCTGCTTACATTGGGCACAGGCCTCTATGCAGTGACTCAAGGCAATCCTGATGTATACATGGAAGCGTTCAGGGAGTCTTCCTTTGTACATATTATGACGATTGATTTCGTCATCCTGACTTTGCTTTCCGTGATCGCATTGTTCAGAGATTCTTCTGACAATCGTCGTTTTCGCGGGTGGGCCGTTGCAGGGGTGATCCCATTGATAGGCCCACTCATTTATTTAATGACAAGCCGGAGAGATTGAGTTTGACGGATGCCGCCCTTATACTTATTTAATTTGAAGACGAACAATTCATGATGTGAATAGAAAAATATGTAAATCATAATTAAGGAGAGGATAACGAATGAAAAACACTTTTCCTGCGTATGTCGTGCGTAAAGAAGAACAAGGTGGCGTGAAGGCTGCTATGGAGCAGCTGACGAAAGAGGACTTGCCTAATGGTGACGTAACCCTACAGGTTCAATACTCAAGCGTCAATTTTAAAGATGGACTCGCCACAACAGAAAAGGGCGGTGTGGTTCGCGAATATCCGATCGTACCGGGAATCGATCTTGCAGGGATTGTTGAGGAATCCGTGAGCGGCCGGTTTGCACCGGGGGATCGGGTGATCAGCACAGGCTTCGAGCCGGGTGTGTCTCATTTTGGAGGGTATAGTCAATATGCGCGTCTGCGCAGCGAATGGCTTGTTCCTCTGCCGCATGGACTCAGTGAGAAGGAAGCGATGGCAATTGGAACGGCAGGATTCACGGCAGCACTTTCGGTAGATGCTTTGTTGCGGGCTGGAGTGACTCCGGAGATGGGCAATATTCTGGTGACGGGAGCTACCGGAGGGGTAGGAACTATGGCGGTGGCTATTCTGGCGAAGCTGGGATTTGAAGTGACAGCAAGTACAGGCAAAAAAGATCAACAGGAGCAGCTGCTTCGGAATCTGGGAGCCTCACATGTCATTTCACGTGAAGAAGCGGATGCGCCAGCCAAGGGAGCAATGGGCAAACAGCTGTGGGCTGGTGTTATTGATCCGGCAGCAGGTCCGGCACTGGCCGAGCGTCTGAAACAGATTCAATACGGAGGCGCTGTCGCCGTATCAGGCTTAACCGGAGGGGCTGGGTTTGAGTCCACCGTATTTCCATTTATTTTGCGGGGGATTCAATTGATTGGGATTGATTCTGTCTATTGCCCGATGGAACGGCGGGAACGGATATGGAAGCTGCTTGGCGGAGAATGGAAGCCGGATCGAGCTCTGGAGCTGGGGATTCAGGAAATCTCATGGGCACAACTGCCTCAGACACTCGAAACGATCCTCAAAGGCGGTGCTGTAGGTCGTACTGTAGTTAATACGCTGTCGGAAACGCCTGCCGAATAAGATTCTTTTCTCCTAGACATGCTAACTCTACCTGAGAGCGTCACCCTGCATGTGGCGGGAAAGGAAGGATGAGTATGCGTGTTAACAGAAAAGGATTGCATCATAGATCTGGACTTGTGAAGTCTGTTCTGGTCAGTATGATCGTGGTGCTATGTGCTATATCTGCAGTGGCTTGTTCGGCCTCAAATGTTGAGCAGGAACGGAAAATATATACCCGACAAGCGACGGATGAAGGAAATGTTCGGGCAAAGAGTCAGGGTCACGGGTTAAATGGTCCATTAATTCAGGAGCTGGATGAAGCTTTTGCTGCAAAAGGCATGAAGTTGATGAATAATATGTCTGCTGATGATGGTGAGGGTGGAATCTCTTACATGTACTTGCTGAATGGAAGTGGCAGACATATTATAAAGGTCCACATTTTCAGTGATGCCCCTACAAGAGTAGCCCAGATGAACGAAATGTACGGTAATGATGGCGATGAGGCTGTGATGGAAAATGTACTTGGCAAAACAACGATTCGCAGCAAAGACTATGTGTCACTGGTCTATACGGCTTCAGGTGGAGAAAAGGACGATTATGAAGAAGACGTTATGCAGGTATTCCAGCAAGTGCTTGAGCAACTGAAGTAATCGACTCCACTAAAATAAATCCGAAAAACCCGTCTGATTATTCAGACGGGTTTATATATTTCACGCATGACATGCCTCAGCTCTGGCAAAATGAGTTTTTCCATTGCCAGCTTGACAGCTCCCTTGGAGCCTGGCATGGAGAATACGGCTGTACGCCCAATCGTTCCGGCAACCGCCCGGCTAAGAATGGCAGCAGAACCGATATCCTCGGTATAACTAAGGAAGCGAAAGATTTCACCAAAGCCAGGCAACTCCTTATCGAGGAGTGAGGATACTGCCTCATATGTTGTATCACGAGGTGCAATTCCGGTTCCGCCGCTGAGCAGTACGGCTTCGATATCGTCACGAACGGCTGCATCTTGCAGGATGCTTTGAATAGTTTCGGTCTCATCCGGTGTAATGATATAATCGACGATCTGGTAGCCTGAATCGGTTAGCAGCTTGTGCATAAGTTGTCCACTTGTATCGGTGTCCTTGGTGCGGGTATCCGATACGGTTACAATCATGCAGGATACCGTGTCAGGCGCTTCCTGTCGATGTTGTTCCACTGAATTGGTCATCATGCATCCTCCTCTAATCAACACGTTCTCATAGCATAGACCATTAAGAAGAGTGAGGCAATGGACTTGCAAATAGAAGGCCAGGATTGCGCAAAGATTGCAGGATAGTGTACACTCGCTAGGATAGTGATAGACCAGTTTCATTGGACAAATAGAGAGGTGAACAACGATGAGTGAATTAAAAACAAATGAATCATCCATACCTGTATATATATTGTCAGGCTTCTTGGGTAGTGGCAAAACGACACTGCTTGTTCAACTGATTGAACATTGGCAGCAACAAGGTCTCCGGCCCGCAGTGGTCATGAATGAATTGGGTGAAGTGAATCTGGATGGTCAGATTGTGGATGCTTCCGTGCCAATGATGGAAATGTTAGGAGGGTGTATCTGCTGTACTGTTCGCGGTGACTTGGGGCTGCAACTTGCTGATCTTGTGCAGGAGGAATCGCCTGATGTCATTATCATCGAAGCAACGGGTGCAGCAAACCCGATGGAGATTCTGGATGCTGTAACGGAAACTTCCCTCTATATGCGACTGAAACTGAAAAGCCTGATTACTGTGGTAGATGCAGCTCATCTGTCAGGGCTGTACCAGGAGCAGAAGGGCCAAACCTTCAAGCTGATGCAGGAACAGATTCGCTGTGCGTCTGTACTTCTCCTGAACAAAACGGACAGGGTGAATGAGCAGCAGTTGGCAGATCTGCGAGACCTGTTGGCACGCTGGAACGGTTTTGCTCCGGTACTGCCTACGGTGAAGTGTGAAGTCGACATGGATATGCTGCTTCGTAGCGGAGACAATGTGCATGCCTATCAATCTGTAGAAGAAGCGAGTAAGAATGCAGAGCAGGCACATCACGTTCATTCCGAAGCTTGTGCGGAGCATGGATGCAGTCATGGTCATGAATACCATGAGCATGTGCATCATGATCACAAAGCCCATCAACAATCCCAGGAGAATGTCCATGGTTCTCCTCATGATCATGACCATAATCATGCCCATACCCATGCTTCGCATGAACATGTCATGGTGTATACGCACTATTTCACCCAGCCGGTGAACAGTGAGGCCTTTGAGCGTTTGATAGCTGAGTTACCACGCGACGTGTATCGGGCAAAAGGGATTTTATCTTTTAGCGATACGTCCAGTCGGTTCTGGTTCCAATATGCTTACCGGGAATCGGATTATATGAAGATCACGCCTCAGGGGGATGTGCCTAACGTAGCTGTGTTTATAGGTGAGCATTTCGATCAGTCGGTCATTCGCAACCAATTGCTGGAATTAGAGGCAATAAATCAGGCTAAATGATTCAAGGTTCCTCCAGACGGGGTATTAAGAAGCATAGCAAACTTAGTCTGGGAGGTAACTTTAAATGACACAACAACAATATCAACAATGTATCGATGCTTGCCTGGAGTGTATGAATGCTTGCAATGTATGTTACATATCGAGTCTGAAGGAATATGATCTGGCGATGCTGCGTGATTGCATTCGTTTGGATCGGGAATGTGCAGAGATCTGCAATTTTGCTGCTCAAGCCATGACACGCGGAAGTGATTTCATTGCCGAAATTTGCGAACTGTGTGTGAAAGCGTGTGAAGCTTGTGCTGCTGAGTGTGGCAAACATCAACATGATCACTGCCAGGCTTGCGCAGAAGCTTGCCGCAAATGTGCAGAGGCTTGCCGCATGATGGCCGCAGTAGCGTAAATATAACTCCATTGAATTGAATTAAATTGAAAATAAAAAGCCTGGGCATATGCAAGATGCTAGGCTAATCCCCTCACAGAAAACAACGAAATAAGGCATCCGATAAGATGTTTTTCAACGTTGTCTGCTGGAGGGGATTTTTTATGGATACAGCATAGTAACATTCTTCACCATCAGCAGGCGAGAACTTCTATTGTAAGCAGGTTCTCCATGGGGAAATGCATGTAACAGGTTGCCAAAGCAGAGCTTGATCTGTATAATGATGGCAATGAATTGAAACGATGAATATCCGTGATCGGGAGAGTAGCCAGAATCCATGCATGACAGCGAGCCGGGGCAGGTGGAAGCCGGTATGACATGACCTGAGTGAAGCGCACCCGTGAGATGGTTGTCCGAAGGAATGTTTACATCCTTAAGGGGTGCAGAGCAGGTAGTAGAGGGCAATCCGGTAGGCGGCCGTTAATCGCACCAAGCGGAGCAGGCTGTGAATGTACTATGATGTGCATTCGCAATCTGCTCACTAAGAGTGGTACCGCGGGAACTGTGAAGATCAGCTCTCGTCTCTGATATAGAGACGAGGGCTTTTTTTGTTTTCTATAGCATGGCTAAATACGATAATGATTAGGAGTGTTCGACATGTTGATGAATCAGGCAGCAGCACATATTGCTCCCTTAACGGGATTGAAGCAAGACGAGGTGTTGAGATTATTGGAGGTTCCACCACAGGTGGAGATGGGAGATGCGGCGTTTCCCTGCTTTATTCTGGCCAAGTCGTTGAAAAAAGCACCCGCGATCATCGCTGCTGATATTGCAGCCGAATTACAGACAGTTGGGCTGGATGCTTCACCAGCAGGACCCTATGTAAACATACGTTTCAATCGGGAAGATCTGGCGCCGAAGCTGCTGCAAGAACTGGGACATAAAACATTTGGCAAGCTGCAGCTGGGGGCAGGTGCACGCGTCGTAATCGACATGTCGTCGCCTAACATTGCCAAGCCGTTCGGAATCGGTCATCTGCGCTCCACCGTGATTGGGGCAGCATTGTATCGGTTATATAACGAGGCAGGCTATACTTCGGTCAGTGTGAATCATCTGGGGGATTGGGGAACGCAATTCGGTAAACAGATTGCAGCCTACAAACGTTGGGGTAATGATGAAGCGCTACAGGCTGAGCCGATTCGTACATCATTGGAACTGTATGTGCGGTTTCACGATGAGGCGGAGAGTGATCCATCTCTGGAGATTGAAGCACGAGATTGGTTTCGCAAGCTGGAGCAAGGGGATGAAGAAGCACAGCGGTTATGGACCTTTTTTGTAGAAGTGAGCATGAAAGAATTCAACCGGATGTATGAGCGTCTGAATGTACAGTTTGACCATACGCTGGGTGAGAGCTTTTATAACGACAAGATGGGTGCTGTAGTTGAAGAACTGAAATTCAAAAGATTGCTGGAAGAGAGTGAAGGCGCACTGGTGGTACGTTTGGAGGATGAGAATATGCCACCTTGCCTGATTATCAAAACCGATGGAACAACCATCTACCCAACACGGGATCTGGCAACAGCCGTTTATCGTCATGATGTGATGAAGGCGGATAAGATGCTGTACGTGGTTGGGGGTGAGCAGAAGCTTCATTTCCGTCAGGTATTTGCGGTATTATCCCGGATGGGGTATGCGTGGTCTGAGATTTGTGAACATATTCCGTTTGGTTTGATGCGTTTCGAAGGACGGAAGATGTCTACCCGCCGGGGGAAAGTCGTCTTTTTGCAGGAGGTACTGGATGAGGCGGTTGCTCGGGCATTACAGATTATTCAGGAGAAAAATCCGAATCTTCCGAATTCGCAGGAGGTTGCGGAAGCGGTTGGTGTAGGTGCGATTGTATTCGGAGATCTGCGCAATAACCGGTTGAACGACGTCGATTTCTCGCTTGAAGATGCGGTGAGCTTTGAAGGAGAGACAGGACCTTATGTGCAATATACGCATGCCCGGATTAATAGCGTGCTTGCCAAGGCGGCAGAGGCAGAGCGTGTGGAAAATGAAAATCAATTGGACCATGTTAGTAGTAGTAGTAACAATGCTGCGGCAAACTCAGAGAACAAACCGGTCATGGTCGGTGACACTTCATGGGCATTGCTAAAACTGCTGGCAGATTATCCGCAGCATCTGGAAAAAGCAATTCATCGCAATGAGCCTTCAGTCATTGCCAAATATGCGATAGATGTTGCCCAAGCGTTCAACCGCTTCTATCATGCGGAACGGATTGCGGATGCGCCGGCTGATGTAAAACCCTTCCGGGTGGCGTTAACAGAGCGTACGGCGGAGCGTCTGGCCAACAGCCTATATTTACTTGGCGTTCAGGCTCCTGAACGGATGTGATTCTATGGGATGGAGGGCAAGTAGATTCTTCGATAAAGCAGGAAAAGCAGCAGCAGACTCAAACGGACGTATCATATCGCTACAACAGGTGAGCAAACGACTTGGGGATGTGCAGGTATTGAATGATATCAATCTGGAAGTAGTTCAGGGTGAGTGTATCGTCCTGGTGGGCAGGAATGGCTCAGGCAAAAGCACGTTGCTGCGTGTGCTGGCGGGCATGTTAATGCCTGACTCAGGTTCGCTGCGCAAGCCCAGGCATGGGCGGATTATGTATGCACTGGATGGACTGTCACGCCTGCCCTTCACATCAAGAGAGTACCTGTGGGAAATGGGACGTATTCGTGGCATGCGCCCTGAAATATTGCGTCAACGGATAGGCGAATTGAGTGAGCTGTTATTCTTGGGCACGGCGCTGGATCAGATGCTGCCGCAGCTGTCCAAAGGTACTTTGCAGAAGGTGAATTTGATTCAGGCTTTGCTGCCTGGCCCTGATGGGTTATTGCTGCTTGATGAACCATTGTCCGGTCTGGACGTTCCGGCGCAGGAAGCAATCGTAGCTTTGCTCAGACAGTGGAAACAGGAAGGAAGCCAGATCGTTACAGCTTGCCATGAGCCATTGCTGATTGAATATCTCGCTGATCAGGTCATCGTGTTACAGAATGGAACGTTGCTTCGTCGCTGGAGTCAGGAAGATTTGCAGCAAGCTGGTGAGCCCGCTGTGAGTATCCAAAGTGTGATGGAAGGGCTGGAACAATCCGTTATCGATGCGCTGCTTGTTGATCAACCGGGAATCATTGAATCCCATCGCATCATGGTTCGTCAGGATTATGGTCGAGAAGTATGGGATTGGAAGGTGTCACGCAGTTCGGCAGATCGGATTCTTGGAATGATTCTGGCAGCTGGCGGTTCCATTGTGTCTGTACAGCCGGAAGAGAGCCGATTAAATATGGAAGGATTGATGGAGGGGCGGCACCCAGGTGAGGCTATAAGCAGGGAAGTTGCTGAGAACCTTTCCTCCATATCTACGGCAGGAGGCGACCTCCAATGATCTACTTGACTCGTTATTTGTTAAAACATTACATACGTTCACAGAAATATGTTGCGCCGGTGATCTTTTATATCATTACGATGCTGCTTATCTATTCCTACAAACCTAATCCGGTTGCGGACAGTTACAGTGTTACGGCCATGCTGCTCTTTTTTGGTGCGGCCTGGCTGGGCTTGACGGTAATGAATACGGAACCTGCTGGGCAGTATCAATTGCTTGTTCTGCATGCAGGAAGCAAACGTAAGGTTGTCTTCGCACAACTGATCTGTGCGTTGATCATGCAGTTTGGTCTGACTGCAATTACCGTGTTATATCCGGTTATTACGGGCATGTTTGGAAGTGTACCGAGTACTGGGGAGTGGATCATGGCTTGGGCCGGACATTTGGCTTTGTCGCTCCTGGGTCTGGGGTTCAGTGTTTTCTTCCAAAAATCATACATTCCCATGCTGAGCCGCAGCATGCCGCCTTTCATTGTGGTGATGTTGTTGTCGTTTGTCCAAGGTTCATTAAGTGGACGTTTGCCTGAATCCATACAGTGGGTTGTCAAGATTCTGCCACCGGCATTTTATCTGGTTCGTGAGATGATGTTATTTAAAGAATCGGAGTTGGGGGCTGTTGTTTTGACGACAGTGTGGGCTGTACTCTATGCCATAGTTCTACTTATCATTCATGTGTGGTTATCGGGAAGAAGGGATTTACGGAGTTAGATGCTATTATTCTGCTTAACTTGAATGTTAGTCTATGTTTCGTTACCATAGAGGGACGTTAGAATGGAACGTATTGTACGGAGATAAAGGGGGCGCTCGCTTATGCAAAATACAGACATGCAGCATGGTGACATGCTGGACAGCGAACACTCCAGAGAATTGTTTGCATATTACGGATTGGCTGTATATTATGGACAGGCGCTTGAACAGCAACTGGTCAATCTGATTTTATTAATGAAAATGTCCCAGGGCAAAGTTGTTTCCGAAGAAGATCTGGAAGATCTGTACGAACGGAAGATGAGCAGTTCACTCGGGCAACTCATTCATGAGGTGCGCCATCACTTTACTTTTTCGGAGGAAGAGACTCGTCAGTTGAATGAACTATGGAAGCAGCGTAATAGCATTGTACATCACTATTTCAAGGAACGAATTCATGAGACATTCAGTCCTGAAGGACGATCACGCATGATCAAGGAGCTGGAAGATTTCAAAGACCGTGCACAGGAACTGGAGATTAGTCTTCAGCAGTACACAGGTGCCTGGATTGCAGAGCTGGGGTTGGATGCTGAATCCGCTGCAGCGCTGCAGACACTCGAACGTATGCATGCAGAGAGCATGCACGCCCGGGCACTGGAAGAGGATGAATCATTGTGATGGAAGGCAAGTCCCGGATACGTAAAATAAAAAGCAGACACTGGCTTGTAATCTCCATTGCATCCCTAGTAATGATTGGGGTTATATGGACGTTAACTACGGCCTCGCTCATCTGGACCTTCACCGATGAGGAATCTTCCAGAAAGAGTGATGCGGCTATTATCCTCGGTGCAGCCGTAGAAGGGGATAACCCTTCACCCGTATTTCGCGAACGTATTGAACATGCCATTTTATTATATCAACAGGGGACGATCAGCCATCTGCTCTTTACTGGTGGTTCTGGCAGTGCAGGAGAACGAGCCGAAGCCGAAGTAGGACGAGATTATGCTGTTGCATATGGTGTAGATCCTTCAGATATTCAAATGGAGACAGAGTCGAGAATTACGGAGGAGAATCTGGTGAACTCGCTTAGCGTTGGGAAACAGGCGGGGTTTAACACCTACACGATTGTAAGTGACCCGCTGCACATGAAACGGGCGATGAAGCTCGCTAGCGGACTCGGCATGGATGCTGTTCCGTCCCCAACACGAACGACGGCTTACCAGACCTGGCGCAGCCAATTTCCCTTTCTGGCAAGAGAAACGATACTATATATGGGATATATGGTCAAAGGATGGATAGACAATCCGCAACAGCATGGAGAGTGACTGAACTGCGAGATTGTCTTTTTTTTGCGCATTTTTACCCGCTGTTTCTATGTTCCGGGATAATTAATCGCTGCACTAACCAATGCAGCCACCCCAAAACCGATGAACCACCAAGGCCAGCGCCGATTATTGTTTTTGCGCATGCTGCTGATCAAACTGATGATCCCCGTAAGTAATACCACGGTAGCCAAGCTGCTGCCAACGATCCAGCCGATGCTCATATGTTTACCTCCTCTATATGGAATGGAATGAATAGCTCCCTATGGTGAGCTTCCCACCTCTGACTTCTGCTTGAAATGGATAAGTACCGTTACGATACGTATGTTGATTATGATTGGATTGAAGCGGGAGATCACTGTTGAATCGGCCCCCAGCCTGCTTGAAGTCTAACTTGAATCCATCGTTTTCTGGTGGGATTCGCACTTCAACGTTACAACCTGTGGAGCGACTATCCAGAGATTGAAGCATCGTTGAGGAGTGAATGGTGAGTTGGCTGCCTGTCACTTTGGATTGAATATGGGTGAACTGACCGGATAACTGAACAGGTGAAGAAGTGGCTTGCAGTTGCATATGTTCGGCATGGAGGTCTGTTGCTGTAACCCGACTGCCCACTGATCGTAGACGGATATGCTGGGCATGGCCAGTTAAGGTGAGCTTGCCGGATGTACAGTCACAATCCCATTGTTCCGAAGAAACGTTATCTACAAGAAAGTGGGAACCAACTCCGTTGATCGATAGCCTTTTCAAGACCGCAGGCGGCAGTGCAATGTGGAGCGATGTGCGGTGAAAGTTTATGCCAAGCGGAAAAACTTGTTTTCGTCCATCGATCAGATGGAATAAACCGTGGCTGACGTTAGCTTCAAAACATCGAGTTCTTGGAAAACGAGCGGATCCCCATTGAGTAACACGGATAACCGCTTCTGTACCTTGGCTGATATGCACTTCACCTTGCATCCATTCCAGAGAAAGGGCGAGAAGGGGTTCTTCGGACAACCATTCTTTGCAAATCATATGTCTATTAGGTTTCAAAATGGTTATCCCTCATTTCTGTCATCCTCTTCATCCAGAATAGGATAAGCGCCCATCGCAGCATGTTGGTCTAGAATACGTTCAATTAGTGATTCACTCACAATATCGGCACCAAGCATTTCCATCAACCGCTGTAAAAAATAAAGACGTTGCTTTGTTTCGCTTGAATTGCGGCCGAACAGTGTTGGATTAATCCATATATTGACCAGCATCATGAATACTTCTGCACAAGCTTCGGGATCTTCGGTATGAATAGATCCATCTGTAATGCCTTCACGCAAAATCGCTGCAATCACCGGGGCATCGATTCGCACGGCCTGTTGAATCCCTCGTACAATGAACACTGGATTTTTGATCTGGGTTCGAAGTATGCGATCCAGGGAATGGGCCTGTTGATCAGAGACGACATGCTCCAAAATCTGAACTAACTTCTCTCTTGCTGGGGTGGTCGTTGTATTTGTAACTAATTGATCCAGCATTTGAGCCGAATAGTTGAACTGTTGTTCCATGACCGCGTCCAATATCTCCTCTTTGGATCTAAAGTGATGATACACAGCTCCCTTGGACATGCCTAGGGCAACAATGATGTCCTGAATACTCGTCTTTTCAAATCCTTTATCTGTGAACAACTGCGCAGCGATGTTCAGAATCTGCTGTACCGTCTGTTCAGGGTGCTTGTTTCTGGCCATAATAACCTCCTTATATTTTAGATACCGACCGTTGGTATGTATAATACAGGGAGATTTATCCATTGTCAATAAGAGGAAATTAGAAGTTATGAATATATTAAAGGAAATCTAAACCCAATTGAATCTGAGTTAATTGAGAAATAGGTAAGGTCAAGAAGAGATAAACAAGAGCGGAGAAATGTAGAGTGGAGCAGAGTAAAGTAGATTAGAGGACCCAACCTTCTTTCGGATTTTGGGTCATGGTGGACAAAATAAAAACCGATATCCCTACAGACCAAGAGGTCCGCGGGCATATCGGTTGGTGTTGAATTATATTTGCATTCATTCCCGTGCTACTACACGCCGCCTCCAGCAAAGGAGGAAGTGGTTCGAATGGCCTCACCCAATGGGTTGTTTCCACTCGTATCCGGTGCTGCTTGAGCACCTTGTTGCAGCTGATACATCTGATAATAGCGTCCCTTGAGTTCCATCAGCTCATCATGAGCACCTTGTTCAACAATTCGTCCGCGATGCAGGACTAGAATCTGGTCTGCTGAACGAATCGTGGACAGACGGTGGGCGATGATGAAGGTGGTCCGTCCTTTTTTGAGGACTTCGAGCGCATTTTGAATTAATGCTTCTGTTTCGGTATCAATGTTCGCCGTAGCTTCATCGAGAATCAGGATGGCTGGATCGAATGCCAGTGCACGAGCGAAGGAGATCAATTGCCGTTGTCCGGCAGATAAGGTGCTCCCTTTTTCGATAACCGGCTCGTCGAATCCTTGTGGAAGATGGGCAAGAATTCGCTCTGCACCTACGTCGCGCAGCGCCTGTTCAATCTGTGCACGAGTAATCTTTTCATCGCCGAGACTGACATTGGACGCCACGGTACCCGTAAACAGGTACGGATCTTGCAATACAATGCCCATATGTTCGCGAATCCACTGTTTAGGCAGATCCTTGACGTTCTGACCGTCGATCGTGATCTTGCCTTTCTGTGGATCATAGAACCGGAACAGCAGGTTGATGATGGAGCTTTTACCGGAACCGGTATGGCCCACCAGCGCGACCGTTTGACCTTGTGATGCTTTGAACGAGATATTGTTCAGCACATAATCTTTTTTATAAGCAAAGGATACATCGTCAAACACGACATTCCCCTTGTATCTCGGCATCGATCCATCGGTTACCGGTTCACCTGGTTCATCCATCAGTTCAAATACACGTCCGGCGGATACCAGGGAGGAGTCCAGGTTCGCGAGTTGGTTCACCATACCTGTAATCGGCTGGAACAAACGTCCGAGAACATCAACGAATGCATACAGCACACCCAGCGAGATGATACTTGTGCCGTCCAGCACACTAGAGCCGAAGTACCACAGAACAACCGCAAAAGCGATATTCCGCAAAACGTTAACCAGGTTGTGTGAGGTGAAAGCGTTCAGATTGAGCATTTTGTTCTGGTGTTTCATATAATCATCATTTAGATCCTCGAATTCCTGCTTGGTCTGTTTCTGATGACGGAATACCCGAATAATGGACATCCCCTGAATGGATTCGTTAATAATTGCATTAATCTCGCTCAGACGTGAACGAATAATCGTATTGTAACGAGTAGCGATTTTACGATAGAGCACAATCCACAGAACCAGCATCGGTACAACGAACAGCGAGATCAATCCGAGACGGAAATCCAGCAGAAAGAGCGCAATGTACACTCCAGTAATTGTAATGATCCCTGAGAAAAAGTTCGACAAAACTGCAACGAACAAATCCTTTACGGCTTCGGTATCGTTGGTGACCCGAGAGACCACTTTACCTGCAGGCAGGTTGTCGAAAAAGTGTACAGGCAATCGCTGGATATGTGCATACACATCGTTACGAAGTCTTTGGATGACTTTGTTGGCAGATGATTGCAGCCAGTATGTTTTACCAAACTCCATAATGACAGAGATGACAAGGAAGATCATGTAATACACAATCAATTGATAGATGCTTGGCATTTCGGGGTTGTAAAAGGCAAAGAGTTCACCAGCGGATAAAGGCACCGCCGCATATTGACCCGTCACTTCCCCTGCGCGTGTAACCGTCAGTGTTCCGTCCGCATAGGTTCGATCCCCATTGGGGGCACTAACGGGTTCATTGACAAAATAAAAACTTCTTCCGGCTTGCAGTACGCGCACCTGGGTACCTTTCGTTTCATCCGTTGCAAACCGGCCTTCACGTTTGTAGTTCTTTCCATTGTAGACCGCCGCTTCGCTTGAAGCTGTAGTCTCATAGAAAGGCTGCTCAATAGCGAGCAAATGATTGTCGATCATGGACTTGGCGATGAAAGGGCCGGCAAGTTCAGCCGCAACTCCAATCGTAAGCATAATTAAAGCGGCAATAAACGTACCTTTGGCTTTTAGAGCATATTGAAGCAGCCGTTTGCCTGTATTAGACTTCAAAGCGTTGACCTCCTACGTGGACAAATTAGACTCCACCTGTTGCCGTTCATACTGTTCACGGTACCAGCCGTTCATAGCAAGCAGTTCCTGATGGGTTCCTTCTTCCGTTATTTTCCCTTGCTCCAGTACGATGATTCGGTCAGCGTGTTCAATAGCGGACAGGCGGTGAGTCGAGATCAGCGTTGTTTTGCTCGAGCGTTTGTTGCGTATATTTTCAATAATTTTGGCTTCGGTTCGTGCATCGACGGCAGATAAAGCATCATCCAGAATCAAAATGTCCGGATCGGCGATAAAGGCACGCGCCAGCGATACCCGCTGTTTCTGTCCACCGGACAGCGCAATTCCTTTTTCACCAACGAGTGTGTCCAGTCCATCGGATAATGTGCCCAGATCTCCATCAAAGGCTGCAGTGCGAATCGCTTCCATAATTACACTATCATCTGCACCCGGCTTGCCGAATTGAATGTTCTGGCGAACCGATTTGGAGAACAGCACCTGTTCTTGTGGAACATATCCAATCCAGCTGTGCAGGTCATCTTTGGCGATATCCTGAATCGGATGACCGGAGATGCTTAACTTACCCGATCCGGCCGGGTATTCATGAAGCAATTGTTTGAGCAGGGTGGACTTGCCGCTACCTGTACGTCCCACGATACCCAGTGTCTGCCCGCGTCGAAGTGAAAAGCTGACATGACTGAGATTGTCTACAGTAGAACTAGGATACCGGAAAGTAACATCCTGCATGGCGATTTCTTCAGGATTAGTAATATGAGCAGGCTGATCAACATCTTTCACGGCAGGTTCTACAGATAGAGTCTCATTAACACGATCCAGTGAGGCACTACCACGCTGCATCAGGTTAATCAATTCTCCAATGGCGAACATTGGCCAGATCATCATCCCCAGGTACATATTGAACGATACGAGATCCCCTAGGGTAATTTCATTATGAAAAACAAGATAAATGCCGTAGGCAAGTGCAATCACATAACTGAGTCCGACACATAACCGGATGGTAGGTTCGAACAGTGCATCCATCTTGGCAACGGCCAGATTTTTGCGGTACACATCTTCGGTGACATCAGCGAACCTTTTCTCGTCCATACGTTCCTGAACATAGGCACGCACGACTCGAATGCCGGCAATAGATTCAAGCACCTGATCGTTCATATCCCCGAATGCATCCTGTGCCAATGTGTATCGTTGATGGACGGCTTTACCATAGATCATCATGGCGATGGCGATAAAAGGCAGAGGCAGAATTGCGGCCAAGGTCAGTTTCCAGCTAACTAGAAAACCCATGGCGAATAATACAGTTGCCAGAAAAGCAGTGGAGTCGGTTAACGTCAGCATGCCGAAGCCTGCTGTGGTGGCAATGGAACGAAGATCATTCGTGGCACGTGCCATCAGATCGCCGGTTCTGTTTTTCTCAAAAAAGGGAGGGGTCATCCGCAGCAAATGGTCCATAAAGCGTGACCGCAGCAAGCGTTCAACCAGATTGGCACCGCCAAACAGTTTGTGCATCCATATGTACGTTGTCAGATAGATAATGATGACCGATCCTAGAATAAGTAAAATGTAGCGTGTGAGTGAGGCGCCGGTGACGGAACCGCGTACAATCTCGTCAATGGCATTGCCCAGAAGACGAGGTGGCAGCAGTTCAATGATGCCCACCATAATAAGCAAGGTGACACCAATGAGGTATCGTTTGCGTTCCAGCCGGAAAAACCAGGCCAGATTTTTAAGTACAGAGAACAAGTGGTATCCCTTCCTTTCAAGTTCGTGAAATGCATGTTCCGTTCATGTTTAGCCATTTGAGCCCACAAAAAAAGACATACCGCACGCAGGCGGTATGTCTTGGGTATCATTCATACGGCAGCATGGCTCCGAGAGCAGAGCCACCACCGTAGATAAAGTTCGATTTTGAGAGTACAAAACAGCAAACCTGATTAGAGGCTTCTGTGATGCGGTCTTATGAACGGAATAACGATTTCATGGGTGCTCCGGTATTTAGTTGTATGCTGAATTGATGTAGATCGTCATTGTTAAACACCGTAACCACCCTTTCTTTTTTGGTAATAAATTGCATGTGGATCTCGTATGTTTGCATCTTAACACCGACTTTTACAATCTGTCAAACGTTTTTCCAAAACAGAAGATGCTGCGCATTGTGATGAAATTATGACAAGTGAATGAACTTTTTTTGCGTATTTGGGGTGGTTGAGGTTTGTAATCAGGCCATTGTAGCGATATGATGGAACATATATATAGAGAAGGAGCTGACACCAAATGAGTACCATACATGTATCTGACCGCGCTGCTCGCTGGTATAAGGAAGAACTGAATTTGAACGAAGGAGACAGCATTCGATTCTTCGCCCGTTATAGCTCCGGCGGAGGTCTTCATCCTGGCTTCTCCCTCGGAATCGCCGTGGAGGAACCGAGACATCCTGCTGATCAAACGAAGGTATCGGGTATCCATTTTTTTATGGAAGATCATGATTACTGGTATCTGAAGGGTCATCAACTTCATGTAGATGTCGTTGAAGAGGGACAGGATATCGAATATCGCTACACTGAGATTTAACGTGATATCTCTGCGTATATAGAATGGCTCATCACCGGTCGCACCGATTTTCGAACAGGAGGAGATACGACATGAATCCGCCAGCCCGAGATTTGGCCCAGTATATCGCGAATCGCTCTCATATTGTTGTTAAGGCGGCGGTTCGGGCCGAGAATGAACAAGGTGAATTATTGCTGATCCAGCATGCTGAACACGGACATTGGCGTATTCCTGCGGGACAAATGCGCCCGGGAGAAGCCATTGAGGACACCGCCCACAGGGAACTGTGGGAAGAAACGGGGTGGACCACCAATCATATGACACTTGAAGGATTGCATTCTGGTCCGAATCTGAGACATTTGCATGCCAGTGGGGATGAAGAATATTATGTCATTGCTATGTTCAGGGCACAAATTGTCCAGAATTCGCTCGTAGAATCACGAGTAAATAGCGAAGCAGGGCTGAAGTTTTTTGATCTCAAATCATTACCCAGGCTGAATGATTTTAGCCGCTTGCTGCTCAGGTCTTCCGAAATAGAATAAACACAACAAAGAAGACGCCTTTCCTGTCGGGAAGGCGTCTTCTTTGTTGTGGCAATCAAAATCTATGGACCATTATCCATGAGTACAATGATTATTCTTGTGAACCAGCAGGTTCATGTCCTAACTAGACTTGATCAAGCGGTTCTTCATCATCCATCGCAAAATCAAAATCGTCAATATCGAAGACCTGCACGGGAGATGCCGATTCAATAATACGTGCGATCAATTCGACCTGATCGGTAAGTATGGGGGTATCCAGGCGCTGTGAAGTGAGAAGCAGCTCGGTCTCAATGGGATCAAAATATTCACCATATTGTGCGGTATCAACCGCATTAATGATGGCGATGGAGACCTGATCACCAAACAGAATGGACGGACTTTTGGCCCAGGGAACAGCCAGGGCGCGCTCTATTTTTTTCTTATTCAAAGGTTCTTCAAAATAAGAAATCATTTCGTTAATCTTGGATTTCACATGCTGGTCATCCGCCGGATTATCCATCAAAGGGTCAGGGCTGGTCTGAAATTCATATAACTCAAGGATGGTGGTGTAAGGAACAATATATTCAACAGGCGCCGGCGGCGCGAGCAATTGACCGTAAATTGCCACCATCACGGCTTCTGTAACAAACTGACGTGACATGGGTTCCTGAATCCTCCTGCGGCCATTAATAGTTGCGAGGTGAATCAATTTATTTTGTATGAAGGAACATCAAATTGATTTCTCTGCTATGGACTTGGATGCTTGAATTGCATGAATAGAAGTATATCATACAACGGTGGGAAAAACAGCCAGTCAGCAGAAGGATGTCAAGTCCCAACTTTGATCATGATTTTCCGAGCAGTAAGGATAAAATTCCTGCTGCAATCAGGGGACCGACAGGTACACCCTTGAACAAGGCAACCCCAAGCACCGTACCAATAAGCAGCCCGGCAACGACGGTAGGCTGTGTACTCATTAGCGTAGCTCCTCGTCCTCCGAGATGGGCGACAAGTAATCCCACACCAATGGCGAGCAGCGATTTCCAGTGCAGAAAAGACTCTCCAATTGTCTGCAGACTGATTTTGCCGCTGGCGAGTGGTGCCATAACACCAATGGTCAGGATGATGATACCAATCGTAAGTCCGTACTTTTCCAGCCAGGGAAAAGCCTGATTTAGGTTCAGTACCCGCAGCAACAACAGAAATACCATGGCTACGGTTACGGGTGTATTACTGCTGATAATACCTAGCGCGGCGAACACAAGCAACAGCAGTGAGGTCATATCCATCGATTTCATTCCCCTTCGGTCTGCCCGCGATGACGACCTACGATATGTTCTGCAATATATCTTCCGTGCCAGCGCCCGGATTCAATAAATACTTCATTAGCATTGCGTCCTGATGCGATTACTCCACCAACGTATATGCCTGGTACGCTGCTTTCCATTGTCTGCGGGTCATATACCGGTTTATCCATATCCTCGGACATCTCGACACCTACGGAAGAAAGTAGCTTGCGGTCAGGACGGAATCCGGTCAAGGCCAGCACAAAGTCATTGTCGAGTTCACTTGTGGATCCATCAGAATGGAGTAAACGAATGGAATCGTCCAAAATTTCATTTACACGTGAGCCAAGGTGAAGTGAGATTCTGCCTTTTTGCACCATGCTTTCGAATAATGGACGAACCCATGGTTTAATATGTTCCGAAACACCGCTACCACGATAAACCATGTCAATATGTGCACCGACACGAACCAGCTCCATGGCAGCATCGACAGCTGAATTACTGCCTCCAATAATGGCGACACGTGTACGTGTGTAAGGATGAGCTTCACGGAAATAATGAGTGACTTTATCCTTGTCTTCTCCAGGGATGCCAAGATAGTTAGGGTGGTCAAAATAACCTGTAGCAACAACGACATTTCGTCCTTCATGAACGATTGCCTGCCCACGCCGATTGACCGTATGTACCTCGAACGTGCCATCGTCCTTGCGTTTGATTTCTTGGGCTTCCTCATAGTTATGAACACGCAGGCCGAAACGTTCGGCTACCTTGCGATAATAGGCGAGTGCCTCGTAACGAAAAGGTTTGTCGTTCGGTGTGCTGAACGGAACATTCCCAATCTCAAGCAATTCCGCTGTACTGAAAAACTGCATATGGGTTGGATACAGATAAATAGATTGGACGATATTGTACTTCTCAACAATTACAGCGGACAGTCCCAGCCGCTCGCATTCAATGGCAGCAGATAGACCGCATGGGCCTCCGCCGATAATAATGACATCTTCCATGTTCTTAATCCTCCTTATTTCAAGCACTATAATCCTACCGTAAATATAGGTTCAATGCCAGTTCAAGAAGGATACGGACGTAAAGAAATGATCTTGATCCTGGGGAATTGACTTAAGAGAGGGAAAAGACTAATATCAAATTAGATGATCATCTAAACGGAAGTGAGTTGAACGAAATGCAACTGGAGAAGATTGTGGCTTACCATAAAGCCCTGGCTGATCCGACCCGACTTCGGATGCTGCTGCTGTTATCCCAGGGAGAACTTCATGGTCAAGCGCTTGCCGAGAAGCTTAACTTGTCTCAGCCAACCGTTACACATCATGCATCCAAGCTAAGAGAAGCAGCGCTAATCAAAGAACGCAGAGAGAAAAATACGGTGTTTTTCTCGCTCAATCCTTATTTTATCCGGGAGCACGCACAGGCTTCAGTAGATTTTATTTTTAGACAAGAGGAGGTTGCCGATATGAGTGATGTGAATGAGACGCTGAAGGCATCCGTGATGCGGAATTTCTTCTCGAAGGATGGACGATTGCGTCAGATCCCGGCTCAATATAAGAAAAAGTTGATTGTACTGGGTCATTTGGTGGAGCAGCTTGAATCCGGACGGAAATATACGGAGAAAGAGATCAATGCATTCATTCAAAACTATCATGAGGATTTTGCCACCATTCGTCGGGAGTTTATCATGCACCAGTTCATGTTTCGGGAAGATGGGATCTATGAACTGAATCCGAAGGAGATGTGGACACGGTGGGATCAAGTAAAATAAGTGAAAAATAATTAGACTTGACAAAAGCGGTTGAAGCTGTGTAACATGATGGATAATTCTACAAGGGAGGCGATGTTAAATGACAAATCTAATGGCAGTATACGTTAATTTGAATATGAACAGCGTCTCCGGAACGGATCAAGGCATGTAATTTTACGGCAGTTGGGCAATATTGTCCATATGTACGTAACACAGAATAACATGCACAGATGAAGCCACGGGTGACGTACCCGTGGCTTTTTGTATGCCGAAAATGGGTTGTTTCTGGATAACGAGTATCGGATTGTCGTAATGATGCGTCCGATATGAAAGCCATACAAACAATCCTCTATTCGGCTAACTTCTTATTGCCGCGGGTGCAGTGCTGCTCGTGGCTTATTTGGTTTTGATGCCGGACCGGAGCATTCATTGTTGATTGTTGTCAATGTCAATGAAGGATAACACACCATTTATCGGGAGGAATTTTTATTTTGAATAACACGATGGAGAAATACGGCTGGTCTGCTAAGTGGCAGGAGTTGTGGGAGCAGACTGGTATGGAAGAACAATTAAGAAAACCGGCAAGAATTATTGCGGATCACGGGCAATTGCTTCGCCTGATTACGGCTGAGGGAGAATGCTGGGGACGGGTATCCGGGCGGATGCGTCATGATAATGAGGAGACTGGCATTGTACCAGCTGTTGGGGATTGGGTCGCTGTTACAGGGCAAGCTGGAGAAGAAGCCATCATTCACAGCATTGTGCCACGTCAGAGTAGGGTATCCCGACAAGCCGCTGGTCCAGTGACCAAAGAGCAATTGATTGCGGCGAATGTGGATACATTGCTGATTGTTGCCGCTCTTAATCATGATTTTAATCTGAGACGGCTCGAAAGATACATTATGATGGCCTGGAATGGTGGAGTCAGACCTGTCATCATTCTAAGCAAAAGTGATCTGAGCGAAGATGTGGAAGAACAAATTTCGCTGGTGGAAGGCATTGCTCCTGGAATTGAAGTGTTGGCAATATCGGCTGTTCAGGATCAGGGCAAATCTTTACTTGAAAAATTTCTGTCTCCAGGCACAACGGTAGCCTTGACGGGTTCTTCCGGTAGTGGCAAGTCTACCCTGGTCAACTGGATGATGGGCGAAAGTGTACAGCTCACGCAGGCCGTTCGTGAGGACGACAGCCGCGGACGACATACGACCACTCATCGGGAAATATTTGTACTGCCGCAGGGAGCGGTATTGATTGACACACCGGGAATGCGTGAACTCAATCTGTGGGATGAAGGTCAGGATGGTTTGTCACATGCTTTTGGTGAAATTGAGCAGCTTGCAACGGAATGCAGGTTTCAGGATTGCACTCATACCGGGGAAGCTGGTTGCGCCGTCAAGGAGGCTATTCAGGAAGGTTCATTGGATGAAAAAAGGCTGGGCAACTACTTGAAAATGCAAAAGGAACTGAAATTTCAGCAACGTAAGGAAGAGGCCGCATCCAAAAGACGGACCGCTTCAAGCAAACCCGTCAGTTCCCGCAAACCGAAACATGTCCGCAGTACAAAAGACTGGGAAGAGGCCTGAGACCAGGTGGGCATCCCTCTATATCCTGCATAGGATAGATCAGGAGGGATGTCATCATGCCAGATTACAGCATCATCGTGGACCTGTCGGATCATATGTTATATCTTTTGGATGGCTCACAGGTGGTTAAGGGTTATCCTGTCGCTATAGGCAAGATGCTCACGCAGACGCCTAACGGCGTGTTTACGATTATTAACAAACAAGAGAACCCTGGAGGGCCATTTGGCGTTCTTTGGATGGGGTTGTCGGCGCCGCATTATGGGATTCATGGAACGAATGATCCTTCATCCATTGGCAAGTCCGTTTCTCATGGATGCATACGCATGTATAACTCGGATGTGCTGGACCTTTCTTCCAAAGTGTCAGTCGGCACACAAGTAACGATCCGGCCCTAGGGCCGGATTTATCTGATGAAGGGGATTGTAAAGTCACGGCTTGGCCGAGAGAAAGGGAGTAATAACATGCAAATCAGACCAGCGCGTGAAGGGGATGCGGAAGCCGTAGCCCATGTACATACAGAGAGTTGGAAGACAACATATCGAGGGATCGTGCCGGATGATTTTTTGGACAATCTGACTACAGAATCAAGGTTGTCCCAATGGGAACGAAATATCCGTTCTGGCGAAAAGGATCAGATTCTGGTGGTGGCTGAGCAGGAAGATGGGAAAATTGTCGGATTCGCCTGCGGTGGAAAGGAACGTGAAGGCAAATTGCCTTACGATGCTGAGTTGTATGCTATTTATTTACTGAAAGAAGTGCAACAAACGGGTATCGGCCAGCAGCTGGCGAAACACGTCGTTCGTTATCTCCATTCCCTGGACATGAGGAACTTGCTGATCTGGGCACTGGAGCAAAATTCAGCCTGTCGTTTCTATGAAAAAATGGGCGGAATCCCTGTCCAAACACAGCAAATCCGAATTGGGGGTCAAGATCTGTTAGAGGTTGCTTATGGTTGGGAGGACTTGACTCTATTTGGAGAGAACGGTTCCCAGTAGTTGAATAAATGCAAATTTAGATTAATCTATTAGGCTTTGAGAAGCATTTTCCCATCAGAGGATGAAAGGATTCATCTGTTCTTCACGTTTGCGCAATCCTTAACAAGGTTAATGAACTACTACACCGCTTTGAGGTGTGACATTCAATCTTGATTGGGAGGCGTTATTCAGATGACTTTAATGGAGACAGAACATACAACATGGACGAAACAATTTATTAATGGCGAATGGGTAGAAGGCTCCGGCGAGAAAACAGTGGAAAATAAAAATCCGTACACGGGAGAGGTCATCGCAACCTGGCGATCCTCGAACAAGGAAGATATAGATCAGGCATATGAGGCGGCTCGAAAGAGCTCGGTGGAATGGAAGAAGTCTCTGCCGGCGGTAAAAGAGGGTGTACTCCGCATAGTTTCGGCTCTAATGGTTGAGCGCAAAGAGGAAATTATAAAATTGCTGATTACGGAATCCGGGAGCACACGCATCAAGGCCGACGCGGAGTTTGCTTCTGCGAAACGGATTGTGGATGAAGCAGCTTCGTTCCCTTATCGGATGAAGGGGGAGATTCTGCCTTCAAATACACCCGGGAAAGAGAATCGTGTTGTGCGGGAACCCAAGGGAGTTATCGGCGTTATCGGCCCTTGGAATTTTCCTTTGCACCTGTGTCTGCGTTCCGTAGCTCCGGCTATTGCTTTGGGTAATGGAGTCGTTATTAAGCCTGCGTCCGATACTCCTATTACGGCTGGTTGGCTTATTGCTGATCTATTTGAGCAGGCTGGATTGCCTGAAGGTGTACTGAATGTGGTAGCTGGGAGCGGGAGTGAGATTGGAGATTATTTTGTAGCGCATCCGGTACCCAAAGTCATTTCCTTTACAGGCTCCACAGAGGTGGGGCAGGGCATCGGTAAACTCGCGGGTGAGCATTTGAAAGAAACTGCGCTTGAACTTGGGGGGAACAATGCGATGATTGTCCTGAAAGATGCGGATATCGAACGTGCTGCAGAGTCTGCGGTGTTCGATAAATTCCTGCATCAAGGGCAAATCTGTATGGCACTTAATCGTATTATTGTACATGCTGATATTTACGATAAGTTTGAGGAGTCCTTTGTCGCCAAAACGAAAAAAATTCAGGCTGGTGATCCTTCGGATTCCCAAACGCTGGTAGGTCCGCTCATTCGTGAGAAGGAAGTGGAGCGCCTGCTGGACTTGATTAAGGGAGCCCAGGCGGAAGGAGCAAGATTGCTGCTGGGCGGTACTAGCAAAGGCAGTGTGCTGGAGCCGACCATACTCGCAGATGTGAAACCTGAGCAGCATATTGTGCAACAGGAACTGTTTGGACCTGTCGCGGTATTAATGAAAGCCCGGGATGAGCAGGAGGCCGTGCGTTTGGTTAATGATACGCCCTATGGATTGAGCGGCTCCGTATTCACCGGAGATCTGGAAAGAGGGTATCAAGTTGCCCAGCAGATTGAATCAGGCATGGTGCATGTAAATGATCAATCCGTGAATGATGAGGCGCATGTGATGTTTGGTGGTGAGAAATCATCGGGTATTGGTCGTTTTGGTGGCGATTGGGCTATTGAGAAGTTCACACGGACTCGCTGGATCAGCATTCAGTATCAATATCGGGAATATCCGGGAGTGCAATAATTCGACAGTGAACATGGATTAGAAAATACTTTATTTTATAATCAGATAGGGTTCGAGAAAGAGTGACAAAGATTGCGCAGAGTCCGCCACAAGCTTGATGGGGCGGCCTTTTTCATGTTTTTACACGTTTGAAAAACAGGCGAGGAAATGGTGTGAATAAGCTGTTTGGCATACCTGTAATCTGGTTATTTATGGATACACGGGCAGAACAGATCCGTAAATCCAATAGGTAAAGGGGCCTGAACTTCATGTCCATTGACCGTTTCATTCTGAGAAAGCTGAATACTTGTCAGGAAGAAAATACACGTGATAATCTGGTTCGGTTGTTTGTCATTCGAATCCAAAAGGCCGAGATGGAAGAAGAACACGAAAATGCTTATGTCGTCAGCCGATTGCATTAGAAATAGATAAAAGAGATGTGGTACACAAAAAAAGGAAGCTTGTCCTTAGCGGCAAGCTTCCTTTTCCTTATGTTCGCGAATGAATGAATTCGCAGTTTCCATGTTGAATTAAACAACTGACTCATCTTAATAAAGCGATAAGGCGAGGGAGTCATTTTCGCTACGGCTGTGAAGAATGGCTTCACCACCGACAATCTCAATACTAATCAATGATTGCAGACATTTCTGTAAAGCACGTTTACCATTGCTAATCTTGTTCTCAAGTGCACTGCTAAGCAATCGTAGTGTCTTTTGTACAGGTTGTTTGTTTTCTTGATTGAAATATACAGGGATTGATTTGTTTTGAAAAGTTATTAGTGTTCTCACTAGAAATCACCTCACGAGAGTTATTTCTTACTGGTTATATTAAATTCCAATGCTTAAAATTACCTTAAAATCAGCTTATGAAAACATAAAGGTGAGCAATGTTTGAAAAGTGTTCACAATTCAATTGTGGGCGAAGCATTAAAAAGTCCCGAAAAATCAATATACAGCTTCCATTTATATGGAAGAAAGACATGTAGTTTCGCATCCTTGCAATAATTAACGTGACTACTGCCTCGAAAGTTCTGAGTCGAATGGACGATATTTTAATATATACGTGGGTCATATGTAACAAAATTACAGGTTGCACATTGCAAACAGGGTGTTTATGTAAGAAAATAGGGATGGAATAGCGTTTCATCTGCATTTTTTTGATTTAATTTGACACTAGGACAATTTACATATGAGACCATGGGAGGGATTATTTTGATTCTTACCGTGTATTCCGGTCGGGAGGAAGGCGAGTGGTTCGACATCGAGGTACCGGATGAATGTACTATTGAACATCTGAAGACATTGCTGGGAGTCCGTATTTTCGGTCAGGCACCGGGAGAGGGCATTCAGTACATCCTTGAAGCCAAATTTCCGGAAGGATTGTGGTTCTCGCCACAAAACTCACAACAGTTAATGGAAACAGGGCTGCGTCAAGGAAGTTGTGTACGGGTCCAGCGGGCGTTTTCCACCACTTCTGAAGAAGCGCCGGTGTATGGAAGACGTTCATTGTTTCAGCAGGACAGCAACGAATGAAGAATCTGAACGTATATATTGTTTACGGCAATGAAATATAAGGAGGTCTTCTCTTCGTGAATGTGTTATATCAGCGTTCTCCAAGAATGACACCGGTTCTCAAGGAAGAAAGGCTGGAAATTCTAAGGCCTCCTGCAGAACCAAACAAACCTACATTTTCAATGATTTCTATTATTGTACCGATCATGATGACGATGGTCAGCATCGGTTTCTACGTATATATCAATATGAGCGGCAAAATGAACAATCCCAATTATATGATGTTTCAGATGATGACGGTTATGATGATGCTTACTTCATACACGATTCCGTTTTTTGTATATCTGAGCAACAAGAAGTCCTATCGCAAAAAGTTGGAAGAGCGTACTACCATGTATCGTGCACAACTGGAGAAACATCGTGAAGAGCTGAAGGAAGCTCAAGCGGAGCAAGTGAAGAGTCTGTATGAAATTCATGGGGATCCCAATGTATGTCTTCAGTTGGTGAAGAATCGCAACAGTTCGTTATGGGAACGTTCCCCGGAAGATGATGACTTCTTGCAGGTGCGAATCGGCACAGGCGAAATTCCGTTTCGAATCAAACTTCAGGTTCCTCGTGTGGACGGTTATGAAAAGGATGAGTTAATTGAAGCGGCTCATGAATTGGCAGCTGAGTTCGAGACGGTGCCCGAAGCATCGATTACACTGCCTTTATTTCAGTCGAAAGTGATGGGGTTGGTCGGCAATCGTGAGGAAGTACTCGCTTCATTGCGCGTAATTATTTCACAACTGACCGTCCGTCATTCACCGGATGAATTAAAGATTGCTGCCTTTTATGAAGAAAAGGAATCAAAGGAATGGGATTGGCTGCGCTGGTTGCCCCACATTTGGGATGAAGATCAGGGACAACGCTATATGGCCGACAGGCACAGCGGTGCGCATCAATTGGCGGACAGCTTGTTTTCCGTGTTGAACCGTAGGCGCAATAATAAGGAAGATCGCTACAAGAAAACCGTGCAAACTCCATGTTATGTGGTGGTTCTCTCGGATACGCAATTAATAGAAGAAGAGCCGTTGCTTCCCCTGCTGCTGGAATCAGCTCAGGAGATCGATGTATGTACCATCATATTGGCAAACCGTAAGGAATCGCTACCCATGCATTGTCAGTTAATTATGGAGGCTTCCAAAGGCAAGGGGCTTTATATCAAAAAAACCGAGGATGCCGACGTGATCAGGCAAACGTACACGCCAGATGTGATCTCCAGAGAATCCGCAGAGGCGCTCTCGCGTTATATGTCACCGATCCGCCTGAAACGTTCATCCGCTTCGGATATACCACAGGTGCTTCCATTATTCGACATGTTAAGTACATCACGAGTAGAGGATCTAGATGTGGTCACACGCTGGAGCCAGACACGATACCCGGACACACTTCCCGTACCTATGGGCGTGCGAGCTGGCGGCAAGAAAATTGCGATTAACTTACATGATAAAATTGAACGTCAGGGTCATGGCCCGCATGGTCTGATCGCAGGGACAACGGGCTCAGGCAAAAGTGAAGTTATCCAGTCGATTGTGGCCTCTCTGGCTGCCGAGTTCCATCCACATGATCTGGCCTTTATGTTGATTGACTATAAGGGCGGCGGGATGTCCAATACATTTGTGGGCTTACCTCACGTTGTCGGCACGATCACCAATCTGGATGGGAATTTGATTGAACGAGCCAATATCTCACTGCGGGCCGAACTGGTCAGAAGGCAAAAAATATTAAATGATGCTGGAAATCTCCAGCACATTGATGAGTATTACAAAATTCTGCGTTCCAGACATGAACAGCCGTTGCCGCACTTAGTTATCATCATTGACGAGTTTGCGCAATTAAAGCGGGATCAGCCGGAGTTCATGGATGAATTAATCAGCATAGCGGCCATCGGCCGGACACTAGGTGTACATCTTATACTGGCAACCCAGAAGCCTGCAGGTGTGGTTGATGATAAAATATGGAGCAATTCGCGTTTCCGTATCTGTCTTCGCGTTCAAAGCGAAGGGGATAGTCGGGATATGATCAAAATTCCGAATGCGGCTTGGATCACCAAGCCGGGTCGTGGATACTTCCAGGTAGGCAGTGATGAAGTGTTTGAGGAAATGCAATTCGCCTGGAGCGGTGCGCCGTATAATCAGCAGGAAGATACAACGACGGTACTGCCTGTTATGGAAGTTCGTTTGAATGGGAAACGGGAGCCACTCTTGACTGGAGAGCGCAGAGCTGTGCTCAAAGGTGAGGATGTGCCCAAGCAGCTTCAGGTATTTATTGATTATGTGGCAGAAGCGGCAGCAGAGGCGGGGATCACCCGATTACCGGGACCTTGGTTGCCACCGTTGCCTGAGACACTCGAATGGGAAAGCCTTAACGACTGGCAGGAAGAAGAGAATCGTGAAGTATTGCTTGACGGCGGTGCCTCTGGCCTGAAACCTGTAGTTGGCCTGCTGGATGATCTGCCTAATCAACGACAGCAGCCGCTCGCACTTCCGGTGGATCAGGGACATCTGGTTGTATACGGTATGCCTGGTCTGGGGAAAACGACGTTTGTGCAAACCTTGCTGATGTCACTGGCACGTTCTAAGCGGACTGAACCTTGGCATGGCTATATTATTGATATGGGCCGGATGATGAAGGATTTCGCAGGCTTGCCTCAGATCGGTGCGGTAATGATGTCTGAAGAGGAAGATCGGATCAAGCGGTTATTCCGATACATCCTGAAACTGTCTGCACAACGCAAAGACATGATCTCGGAAGCCGGGGTTAAGACAATATCAGCCTACCGTCGCACAGCCCATGCAGCCGTGCCGCAAATTGTAGTTGTTATCGATGGTTATCTTTCTTTCCGAAATGCGTATCCCGAGGAGAATGAACTTCTGGAAACGATCCTTCGTGAAGGCGGTAGTCTGGGAATCACATTTATCCTCACGGCCAACCGTGTTACGGATGTATTTGAGAAATTCAGAAGCAATATTCCCAATGCGGTTTCGTTTGAATTATCTGATCCAAGCGACTATTATTACGCAGTGGGTCGGCCGTCCAAGGCACCTAGCCAGCTTCCACCTGGAAGAGGACTGGTCAAAGGACAGGTTCCTCCATTGATGTTCCAGGCGGCATTGCCGTCATCCGGAGCAGATGAAGGCAAACGTTCTTCCGCTCTGCGGCGCACGATTGCAGAGATCAGAGAAAACTGGAACGGAGAAGAAGCACCGCAGATTGCGCCGCTCCCGGAAGAGGTTAAGCTCAAAGATGTGCTTATCCGTACAGGAACCTTCGGGCAAGTCGGAGACGTATCATCCTTAACAGTACCCGTAGGTTTGCTGACTGATGATCTGGAACCCTTCCAGTTAAATTTGCGTGAAGGGCCACATTTCATGGTTACGAGTCCGATGGAAGGTGGCAAAACGACATTTTTGCTGACCTGGATGTTATCCCTTGCCTATCATGCGTCTCCTGAAGACGTGCAAATATACACGGTAGATATGCGGTATGGTTCCGGAGGACTGGGGGAAATCAGCAGTTTGCCCCATGTCCGTGGACATGTATCCCGTGAAGAACAGCTTGCACCTGTGATCCAACAGTTGTACGATGAAGTTCTAAAAAGAGGCGAGTTAACCGGTGGACCGGAGATCGTTCTCGTTATCGACGATGCGGATACGTTATCCAAGCAATTAAATGATTTTAATGTGAAGGATCAATTGGGAGCGATCGTTCGTCAAGGCAGGGATCGAGGCATACATGTGATTCTGTCAGGAGTTCCGGCAGACTTTCCAACCTTTGGTTCTGACTGGGTGAACGATGTGAAGGCTTCCCAGAGCGGATTGTTGTTCGGGACTTTAGACCCTAATGATCTCTCGTTCTTCCGTATACCTTATTCGGAGTCCGGAGGGAGTTCAACTGGGCTGAAGGTACTGCCTCCGGGTCAAGGTTATTATGTTAAACGTAAATATTCCAGGGTTAAAGGTGCAATTCCATGTGATGGCACCTGGAAAATGACCGATTGGATTTCTGAAATTCGTGACCGATGGCATGTTGTAGTTTGAGGGGAGGTGGCTCATAATGTTGACGGTTCATGATTCCAAGCAAAAGGTAGTCACTTTGCAAATAAAAGAGCTTTTTTTCCTGGCCGGTATTCTCGGTTCAGACCGATTGCTTGGCGTGGAAGATCCGTTCCGCGGGTATATGGCGGAAGACATTGCTTTGGAGTGGGAGCGTGTAAAGACCTCCCTGCTCGACAAAGGATATCTGATTCAGGATCAGGACAGCAATGAGCTGATCATGACACCGACCGTTTTCTCCAGGGTAGCCATTGCGGGACTGTCCGACAGGGCTTGCTGGATTCGCTACACGCACAGCGGCAAGTCGTATGAAAGTTATGTGCACTGCACGGATGAACGTGTCGTTGAAGTATCCCGTGTTGCAGACGAACCGGACTCGTTCCGGCTGAGTGATTTGGGGAATGTTCGTGAAGCGATTGATTTTCTGATTCAAAGAATGAATTGGAGTGGTCATTCTCCGGCGGAAAAGCCGGCTCTGATGTGCTCCAAGAAAAAATTCTATGATGTGATGAATGATCTGAAGAACAAAGAATTACAGGCAGTGGCTGATGAGTTAGTACAAGAGACAAGCGATCCCGAGGGGTCACTTGCGCTTGCGCGCTGTCTGGTGAACAAGGAATCTGAAGGGGAACTGCGGTTGCTCGTATGGAACGGAGAAGGATGGAAATCACAGTCTGCGGCTTTCGCTGCAAGTACGATATCCAACTGGCTGTTCCGCATGAGTACTGCGGCTTCGGATGATTGGCTTGTTGCAGCACTGACGACAAGAGAACAGTTTCACGAGATGCTGCTGGACTGGCTTAAACAGCCTGCAGGGGAAGAGGAAAGGTGATGGTAAATGCGCATTCGTGTGGAACCGGATGTGCTTCGGGCACTGAGCAGGCAGATTCAGTATGCGGCGGAGCAAATACAGCAAAAGATGACAGTATTGGATCAGGCCATTCATTCGCTGGAGTGGGATATTGAAGCCCGCGCCGCGATCATGAATGAATGGAATCACAGCAAGCGACTCTGCGAAGCAGCAGTACTTCGTTTTATGGACTTGAGCGTACAGCTGGGACGCAAGGCCTTGTTATTCCAGCAGGTGGACATGGAGTATCGTACAGTGTTGAGTCATGTGAACACAGCCTATGGCAATGCGGTCAATATGTTGAATGTTCTTCAGACGGAGCGTGCAGGAGAAATTATGCCTGCGCATTCGGCAACTGCTGCTGTTGTATCCGATCCATTTTCCGCGGTAGCGGCAGTGTACCGTGTACAGGATGCCGCACCGCCTGATGGCTCACCGGCGACCTTGATTCAGGCCATGCAGCCTGAACCTGTGGCGTGGAGATTCACAGATCCCTCCTTTCGTGGGAGAAGAGGAACCGAACCTGTGGTTTCCTGAGCTCACGGGGTACAAGGCTGAATAAGCAAGACAGCAGAAAGTGATTTTTTTTATAAATAGGCTGTTAGGCGAAGTTTCGAATGCCAAAAATGGGGTAAATAGGATTAGGTCCTTCGGCTTTTGTCCGATCGATCCTTGTATAGTACAATTTGAACAAGTGAATTTAATTGCACAAACCAAGGAGGTATTACAAATGGCAGGACGTATTTTAGTTACCCCAGAACAGCTTGATCAGGTTTCCAACCAATTTAAACAAAGCGGTGAGCAAAGTCAGCAAATCGTTTCTACATTGACTCAATCCATCACAAGCATGGAAGGACAATGGGAAGGTATGACGAAACAACGCTTCTTCCAGGAATTCCAGGAAGCCAGCAAACAAATGCAATCTTTCGTTCAAACGCTGAATAGCATCAGCGCGGAACTGACGGCTATTGCCAACAAATTCCGTACGGCAGACCAAGCTCGCTAATCTGCGATACATAGTTCGGGCAGGTTCCATATCCGAATTCGCCCAGAATCATATGCAGGAAGCAAGCTGAAGATTTACAACTACAGCAAAAACCGGGCGTTTTCACAACACCCGGTTTTTGTTGCACTATAACAGAATGACAGAGAGAGGGATGAGCATGTCTTTTCAACCAAATCCCGGGGATGAAGTGGTGATTAACGACATTGCCTATATCATTGGGCAGCATCCGGCTGCACCTGGTCTGGCTTACGCCCAAGCTGGAAGGCAGGGTATCGTCTATCAGTTGTTACCCCGTAACGGTTCCATAAGTGGGGCCAAAGCACTAAAAGTATTTTTCCCTAAATTCCGTATCCCGGCTATGGTGTATCAGTCTGAGCATATGGAGTCTTATAGTGAACTGCCAGGTTTGCAGGTATGCAAGCGTGATGTGCTCACTCCGGAAAGAAACGGAGCGCTCATTGGAGAACATCCTGATCTGTTGTATGCGGTATTGATGCCGTGGGTGCATGGTCTGACCTGGTTCGATGTAATCAGCGATCAGAAGCAGCTGACAGCAGAGGAAAGTCTGAAGCTGGCGAGAGCCCTGGCCGGGATCGGCTCGGCCATGGAACAGCGTGGACTGGCTCATTGTGATTTGTCCGCACCCAATGTGATGATTCCGTTTTTTTCCGAAGTGGAGAACCTGAGAGGGGTTTCAGCAGTTGAACTGGTAGATGTAGAGCAGATGTACGGTTCCAGAATGGATCGTCCGGATGCATTGCTTGCCGGTTCACCAGGGTATGCGGCCCATCGGACAGTGCACAGCGGTTTGTGGAGTGCGTATGCCGATCGTTTTGCCGGAGCAGTTATCATTGCTGAGATGTTAAGTTGGTCTGATGCAGCGATTGTGGAGAAAGCATGGGGAGAAAGTTATTTTGACCAGCACGAAATGCAGACGGTAAATGAACGTTATTATGCAATGAGAGAATCGCTCCAGAAGCGCTGGGGCTCCAAGGTGTCAGATCTGTTTATTCGTGCCTGGGAGAGTCATGATCTCAGCAGCTGCCCTACGTTTGGCGAATGGTTTGTGGCGCTGGCTGCTGTGGACATCCATCTGGCAAGCGCAGCATCTGTTGAAGAATCTGAAGTCATGGCTTCAGACCAGACAAATGCAGTCGAGACGAACCAGATTAAAGGGACAGGAGCAGCAAGCGGTATATCGGATAAGCAGGGAAATACGGACCAGAACGTGCCCGCTGTGGAACCTTCTCCTGGTCAGGAAGCGGTAGTGAATCGCCTCTTCCTTCAGGCGAGAGCATTGGAGGATGAAGGCAAACCGGCCGCGGCGTTGGAAGTGTATCGTTCATTACATCATTTCATTCCGGATAACAGTGCGATGCAGATGGAAGTTGAGGCTGCGATTCAAGAGCTGGACGCGAAGCTAAATCCCAAGCATGATGATGCAGCTCAGCCAGCCAAGATTCCTTTTTACCGATCCAAAAAGTTTATGATTTCTTCGGCGGTGCTGATTGTTCTGCTGGCTGGAAGCGTGCCAACGGTTAAAATATTGGCCGATCAGGCTGAGGTTAAACAGAAGGAGCAGGAGGCGGCTGCCAAACAGGCCGAACTAAAGGCTGCGGAAGAGGCCGAAGCTGTGAGGGTGACTGCTCTGAAGCAGCAGGAAGAAGAAAAGAAACAAAAAGAAGCAGATGCGGCGAAACTTGATGCAGAGGAAAAGAAAAAGCTGGCTGAAGCGGAGAAAAAGCAGGCAGAGGCCAAGAAGAAAGAAGAAGAGCGTAAAGCGCTTCAGGCCAAGTATGATAAGCAAGCGAAATATGAGGCTTATCTTGCCAAGCAGAAGCAACAGAAGCTTGAAGCAGCCAAGAAGGCTGAACAGGAAAAGTACGACAAACAGGCAAAATATGAAGCCTATCTGGTGTGGAAAAAAGAAAATGACGCCAAAATTGCGAAGCAGGAAGCCGAGCGTAAGGCAGCAGCCGAGGCTCAGCGCAAACAGGAGGCGTCCCAGAAAGCTGCGCTCAAGAAAATACGGGCCCAGAATGTCGTCACACTGATTGCCCATTACAATAAAACGTATAATGCGCAAAAAGGCAGAAAAATTGAGAATGCCGAATCATACGCGCGTGATTTCAAAAATCTGTACAACACCGACGCGTCCTATTTCAAAGGTGTCGGTAAAGTGGCAGCACGAATGAATGCAATCAATAAATTCCTAAGCAATACGGATTATACATTACCCAACTTGTAAAATAACGTAAACGACGGAGGTGACACATCCCAGATGAACTACACAATTCAAGCATCCCAGCGCACACCCGCACTGATTATCTATTTAATTGATATTAGCGCCTCCATGAACATGGTTCTGGACAACCGTCGGCGGATTGATGTCGTCTATGATGCCTTATCTCTGGCTATTCGCCAAATGGTGTTTCGTTCGACCAAGGGGAACAGATTGACACCCCGTTACAGGATCGCGATTCTGGCATACAGCGACGATGTGTACGATCTGTTGAACGGGATTAAGGGCATCGACGAAATCGCTGCTGTGGGTTCCTTGCCCGACTTAACGCCGAAAAGATTCTCGGATTCAGCGAAGGCTTTCCTGCAGGCCGAGAAAATTCTACAGGCTGAAATTCCAAATATGCAGGATTGTCCTGCGCCGCTTGTATGTCATATGACCGATGGGGTAGCTACAGGCGAAGATCCGGAGCCCATTGCCAAAAGAATCATGGGTATGAGTGTGCCTGATGGCAATGTACTCGTTGAGAATATTTTTATATCCGATCATCTGCTGGAAGGCCCTATTCCGGAGCCCCGAAGATGGAAGGGAATATCTCAGGAAACGGTCCTTCAGGATGAACATGGGGAGAAGCTGCGCAATATGTCCTCGGTTCTGCCGGAAAGTTATCGTGAAATGCTGGTTGAGGCGGATTATTTGCTTTCACCTGGTGCACTGATGATGCTTCCTGGTACTTGTGCAGAACTGGTATCCATCGGGTTTCAGATGTCCGCTGCTACGCCTGTGAGATAGGAGGGGAATCATGAGAGCGATGCGTTTGGCAACATTGTCTGCTGGAGATAAGGGAAGCCGTGCGGACCATTATCAGGGCAACTTTCGCTATGTGAGTGTCCAGACGGGGGAACAGCCCTTGACCCGTTATCAAGGTACATTCAAGTGCAGGTACGGTTATGGAAGAGCGGCGGAGACCGTTAATCAGGGAGACACCGGACAGGATTTTGCTGCTGTTCGCATGAATGGTAATGTGTGTACTTTCGTATTATGTGATGGGGTAGGCATGAGTTACCTTGGTGATTTTGCTGCACGCTTTCTGGGGAACGCCTTGTTGGAATGGCTGGAAACGACTCAGCATCCTTCTTTGGATGCTATGGAACGTCTGCTTCATGATTTAACCAGTCCGGCATCCGAACAGCTGGAGAAGTTGCAGCCTTTGGAGAACTCGCCTATACTGCTTCGGGAAGTGCTGATGGAGAAGCGGAGCAAGGGAAGTCAGGCCATGTATGTGTGTGGACGCATCGAGCTCTCGGCAGGCAATCGAAAAAGCAAAGTGTGGCTAGCCTGGCAAGGAGACTCGCGAATCCGTCTCTGGCGTAACGCTCAGGAACAATCGGCAGCATTTCAGGTGAACTGCCGTACGAATGAACGTTGGTCTACATTAGAGGGGCCAGTTGGTGGCAAACCGCATATCTATGAGGCGAAAATGTCTGCGAATGAAGTGATTCGTCTGCAAATGTACACGGATGGCCTGAATGACCTGGATGCGATCCAGGCTTATATTCCGGATGAGCACATCCAGGTGCTGCTGGATGCGAGACATACGGGCGGGCTTGAAGATGATGCCGCTTTCATTGAGCTGGAATGGTGAGGTCGGGTGAAGCATTACAGGATGATCTGATCATCCTGCTGAAAATGGTGAGCATCACCCACGAAAAAACTTGTCCGTGTTGATTTAAAAGAGACTCTTTTTGGGTAATCTTGTGAAGAATCTACTTACAGATATTGCATGAACGTACATTCTTACATAATTACTGAGCGAGAAGGAGTGGAATGGATAATGACACAACATAACGGCAAGTCACGGTTCGAAGGCAAAGTCGCCATTATTACAGGGGCTGGTTCGGGGATTGGCAAAGCGGCAGCGCTTAAACTGGCGAGTGAGGGAGCACATGTTGCGCTGCTCGATCTGGTTAATGATCGGATCTCGGAGACGGAAGCCGAAATTAATAAGCTGCGTGCAGGTGCGGCAAGAGCATTCGATGTAGATATTTCCGATCCTGCCCGGGTGGAAAAAGCAGTCCTGGAGACCATTGAATTGTTCGGCGGTCTGGATATCGTTTTTGCCAACGCAGGCATTAATGGTGTATCGGCACCGATTGAGGAAATTCAGGTTGAGGATTGGCAGCAGATTATTACGACGAATCTGAACGGGACTTTTTTCACGATCAAGTATGCACTGCCTCATATGAAGAAACGTGGTGGCGGCAGTATCATTATCACGAGCTCCATTAATGGTAATCAGCGCTTCTCCAGCTTCGGCATGTCGGCGTACAGTACATCTAAGGCGGGGCAAGTTGCTTTTGCGAAGATGGCTGCGCTGGAATTGGCGAAGTTCAAGATTCGTGTCAATGTCATCTGTCCTGGAGCGATTGCAACGAATATTGACCAAAGTACGGTCAAAACGGATGAGTTGCAGCAAATTGTCATTCCAATGGAATTCCCGGAAGGCCAGCAACCGCTTGCGGACGGACCGGGTCAGCCAGAGCACGTCGCTGATCTGGTAGCGTTCCTGGCTTCTGCGGAGTCCAGACATATCACAGGTGCGGAAATTGTCATTGACGGTGCAGAGTCGCTGCTGAGCTAAATGAGCATTTTGTATTCATCCATAGAGCTACTTTCAATCAGCGTTGTGAGCGAGTTAAATGGAAGGATGTAAAATGTTGAAATGGATGTATCTATGAAGTCGTTCCTCTGGAACGGCTTTTTTTGTTATAATGCTAACATTCGAATAGACACGTGGAACATTAATTAGGAGAGATGAGATGAAGACGGATTTACCGATACAACCAATTATTCCTGAGCTGAGGCGGTTATTTCAGGAGAAGGATACAGGTGTGTTAATTGCGGAGCCGGGTGCGGGTAAAACGACCATAGTACCGCTGGCACTGCTGGAGGAGCCATGGGTTGCCGGACGGAAAATCATTATGCTGGAGCCTCGTAGACTCGCGGCTCGCTCGGCAGCTGCACGAATGGCAGCTTCACTAGGTGAAAAAGCGGGACAGACCGTAGGATATCGGGTGCGGATGGATACGCGTGTAAGTCAGCACACTCGCATAGAAGTGGTGACGGAGGGTGTATTGACCCGGATGCTTCAACAGGACCAGGGCCTGGAAGATACGGCGATGATTATCTTCGATGAATTTCATGAGCGGCATCTGCATGGTGACCTTGGTCTGGCGCTTGCGCTTGAATCCCGGGCCATGCTGCGTCCTGATCTGAAACTGCTGGTGATGTCGGCCACGCTGGACCCTGTTCCTGTCTGTGCGTTGCTTGGCGAGGGAACCAGATGGATTGACTGTCCTGGACGAACGTTTCCGGTGGAAACCCGATATGTATCCAAACCGGCATCTGAGCAGATCGAGACTTTTACAGCTCAGGCCGTCGTTAAGGCACTGGTAGAACAGGAAGGGGATGTGCTGGTTTTCCTACCGGGCGCAAAAGAAATTCATCGCACAGAGCGAGAGCTGTCAAACCTCATGCTTCCTGCTCATGTTGAGGTACATGCTCTATATGGCAGCATGCCTGTAGAACGGCAGGATGAAGCTGTGCGACCCGCAGATGAAGGTAAACGGAAGGTTGTACTGTCCACGTCCATTGCTGAATCCAGTCTTACCTTGGCTGGAGTTAAAGTCGTGGTGGATGCGGGACTGAGCCGTGCCTCGGTATTCTCGCCGCGGACCGGCATGAGTCGGCTCGTCACCCTGCCGGTGTCCAAGGCGTCAGCCGATCAGCGGCGGGGGCGCGCGGGGCGAATTGCACCGGGCGTGTGTTACCGGCTATGGAGCGAAGAGGCCCATGGCGTGCTGCCTGATGCAGCAAAGCCGGAGATTGCCTCCGCGGACCTTGCGCCGCTGGCGCTGGAGCTTGCCGCCTGGGGTGTCCAGTCCCCTGCAGAGCTGCAGTGGCTGGACACCCCGCCTGCCGCAGCCTACGGCCAGGCACAGGCGCTGCTGCGCCAGCTGGGCGGCCTGGACGATGCAGGCCGCATCACGCCCTTCGGGCTGCGGATGAACACGCTTGGCGTGCATCCGCGACTGGCCAGCATGCTGCTCCGCGCGGCGGAGCTTGGGCTGGCCAGCTACGCCAGCATGCTGGCGGCACTGCTGCAGGAGCCTGCCGGCCTCCGCAGCAGTGGTAGTGCAGGCGCGGGCACCGATCTGCGCCCGCGCGTGGAAGCGCTGCTGACTGCGGACAGCAGCGGCATGCCGCAAGCGGCAGCGTCTGTCGCAGACAGTGCTGCCGTGCGGCGCATGCTCCAGGAGAGCCGCCAGCTGCGCTCGGCGCTCGGCCCGGCGGCCGATCCGGTACGGCCGGATGAGGACAGCTGCGGATGGCTGCTGTCCTTCGCTTATCCGGACCGGATCGGGCAACGCCGGGAGGACGGCCGGTATCTGCTGAGCAGCGGCCGCGGGGTACGGCTCGCAGCGACAGAATCGCTGAGCCGTTCAGCCTATCTGGTCGCAGCCGAAGCCGACGACCAGGGCGCGGATGCGCGCATCCTGCTGGCTGCGCCAGTGCAGGAGAAGAGATTGCTGGACTTTGGTCCGCATATGCTCCATGAAGAGGTTCAGGTAGCCTGGGACCGAAACACCCGCAGTGTGCGTGCACATAGAAGGCTGCGAATTGGAGCCATTACGTTGAAAGAGAGCAGCATTGCACAGCCACCCGAAGACCAGGTGCTCGAAGCATTACTCTCAGGAATACGTATCGAGGGGCTGGATTGTCTGCCCTGGACAAAATCATCGCGACAGCTGGCGGACAGGATGCGCTTTTTACATCATCATTTGCCGGAATGGCCTGATCTTATTGAAGATCATCTGACCGAAGAACTGGCAGAATATCTCAGCCCTTTTCTGACAGGCATGAGATCTGCTGCGGATCTCAAGAGATTGTCGATGCAGGATGTGCTGCTAGGCGGACTAAGCTGGGAGCAGCGACAGCAATTGGATCGTGAAGCTCCTACACATATTCAGGTGCCTAGTGGTTCGCGCATTCCGGTGGATTACAGTCGTCCTGAAGATCCTACGCTCGCAGTGAGACTGCAGGAGATGTTTGGGCAGCAGGAGACCCCGCGTATTGGCGGTGGTCGAGTACCACTGACCATACATTTGCTGTCCCCTGCACAGCGGCCTGTACAGGTCACACGAGATCTGGCCAACTTTTGGCGGGAAACTTATTTTGAGGTCATGAAAGACTTGAAAGGACGTTATCCCAAACATTATTGGCCGGATGATCCGCTCGAAGCGATAGCGACTAACCGGGCCAAACCGCGAGTTTAGTTAGAATGGGTTTTCAAACCTCGGTCTGAAAGTTGGATCTGGACATGCCCTGAACGGGATAGTATGCGACGATGGGCAGATTAGGCGTCTTGGGCGCTAACGAACATGAGACGTGTTATACATGAGTTTGAAGCGACTACAGAAGGATAGCGAACCTGAGACACGTTATATCGGAATTTGGAGCTGTTTGTGGCGTTATTTAGGGCGTTTTAGGGGAATAACGTGTCTGGTGCTCCTTACAATTGAAAATTAGAGCATAGGGTCCAATTAAGACGTCCTATGTTCTTTAGAAAAAAGCATGCTGAGCCCACTTGGACTCTTCTGCCCGATTGCTCCGAAATAGGAGCCAACTCCAGATCAGGCTTGGCATATCAACAGTTTATTTTCTGTGTTCGTCTTCGTATCACACCACGTGCAGCTCCTAGCGCGGTGACTCGCTGAATATCAATGGTCGGTCATTCTCCTAGGCCTTCAAGGATATGATTTTGCGGTGGAAGCGTTTGAAAGAAAACAAGGCGGGTAATAACATAGCGAACCACTCAATTAGATGAGGAGGGATTCACTATGCAGAAGAAAATCGTAGGTGTGTTTAATACAGAACGTGAGGCATCATCAGCAATCGAGGGATTGAAAGCGCAAGGATTCACTTCAGACGAAATCTCGGTAGTCACACAGGATCGGGATGAGCTGAAGGCCATTCGCGAAGAGACGGGTACAAAAGCACCCGAAGGTGTAGCTGCAGGTGCGGCAACAGGCGGGGTGCTCGGCGGAGTAGCCGGATTGCTCGCTGGTATTGGGGCATTGGCGATTCCGGGCATAGGTCCTATTCTGGCCGCTGGCCCAATTGCCGCAGCCTTTACGGGTGCCGCTGTAGGTGCAGGAGCAGGCGGACTTGTAGGTGGACTCGTCGGTCTCGGTATTCCGGAAGAGGACGCCAGACAGTATGAGGAATACGTGCAAAGTGGTAAAATTCTGTTGCTCGTGGACTCAACGGATCGGGATACTGATGTTTATGACGTGTTCAGCAGTAACAGTTATGTGAACCGGGACAGTATCGATGCCCATCGAGAAGATGTGCCTACTGAGCGCCCGGATCTCGATATGGAAGAGCGCAGACTGGAAGCTCGGGATAAGGCAGCTCGATTTGGCAACAATACTTTTCTATAATTCGGATCACCAAAGACAGGATTCTTCAACTGGAATGATATATGTGAACCACCAGGTGGTCATCAGCCGGTTTCCTTAGAGGAAGCCGGCTTTTGTACCTGTGTATGATGCATAAATGAACGTCAGAGGTTCAGGTGTTAAACCTGCCAGGCAGGGAATAACAATACATACAGTAATACGGCCAGGGCCAGTCCAATCACCAGCAGCATCAGTGTCAGGAACCGAATCAATTTCGTGGATGCCTGGAACGTTTGTGAATTGATCTGATTGCGTTTTCGGTGGTAAGCGGCTGCAGAACACAGGATGATCAGAATACCGCTGACCAAGGAAGTAATACCAATGATGATTGCCGCGATATGGGCCATCCGATCATAGGCCGTTGAACTGAAGCCGAAGCCGGCTGCAAGAAAGCCGATCCCAATCATGGCAATGCCGGTACGAACCCAGGCCAAAAAGGTCCGCTCGTTAGCCAGATGCTGTTGTACATATTTGGAGTCAATGGTAGTTATGTCTTGGTCTGTATCTGAGATGTGAATCACCCCGTTCATCAATATATGGCTTCATTGTACGTCGTTTTCATGGCAAAACCAAGAAAGGAGGCTGTCTGTTATGCCTCGTAAAGAACGAATTACAGGAATTGAGAGTCTGAGGGGAATTGCTTTTGCGGCAGTCGTCCTTCAGCACTCCATAGCTCATTATTCCGTGGTCCCAGAAGCGGGACTGGAAGACGGTGTATTGCTCGCGATCCTGCTGATGCTGTCCAAATTTGCAGTACCCCTGTTTATTTTTATCACAGGTATGGTGCTTTTCTATAATACAGGAGACAAGTTGCATTATGGACGTTTCATGCAAAAGCGATTAACCGATGTAATCGTCCCCTATATTATCTGGTCACTGATCTACTTCACACTCGCGCCTCGCGGCTGGAACGGATTTGGTTGGCAGGATATTCCTGACCTTGGTTTAAAATTAATCACGGGTAAAACGACCTCGCATTTTTGGTACATTATTATGCTTATTCAGTTTTATCTGTTGTTTCCCCTTTTTCTGCGAGCAATCCGTTATTTCTATAATCGATATGAGGGGAAGGGGCGCACAATAGCTCTTCTGATCTCGGGTGTGGTGTACCTTGTGCTCGCGGATCAATTGCGAAATATCGCCAAATTTATGGAATGGTTGAATATCCCGGTGCTGACCGATGCCTTTACAACCTATGCGGATCGAAATTTCCTGTATTTCTTTTTTTATTTTGTGCTTGGTGCGGCAGCCGGGCTATCGGTTCAACGCTGGAATGAGTGGATTCAACGTTTGCGCTGGGGATATTGGACCGTGTTTATTGTACTTGGTCTTCGGTTTATATATAAGTTAATGCAGGAGTTCCAGAAGCCGGAGGGCATACAGATTACGTTCTATACCGTCAGTCTCATCCGGCCGGATATGATCTTATTCCTCATTGCTTCCATCATGGTGATGTACCAACTGGCTGGCAAGCTTCACAATATCAGAGTAACACGATTGCTGGCGTGGATTGGCGGGGTTTCGTACGGGGGATACCTGATGCACATGCTGATGTTGCGCTACAGCTACATTCCGGATGAACAGTTTTATGTGGCATTGGGTTTAAACCCCGTAGTTCGCATGATCATCACCTGGTTGCTGGCGCTTACGTTATCCTGCGTACTCACATGGCTCATCTCTCGCGCAAGCTGGGGCAAGTGGATTGTGGGAACCGTACCGAAGTCAAAACCTGATTAACAGGTGAATACATCATTATATGAAAAATTCAGAACAACAGTGAGTTGAGGGCCAATAAAATGAAGGCAACAACCTGAAAAAAAGTGACGCCAATACCATGATTAACACTTTTTGAAATAAATTTAAAAATTTCATTACATGAAAAATTCATAATAGAAAACCCAAATTCTCGCTCTACCTTACGTTCCTGCCTATCCATCATTTCTCCTTCTTGCCTTCCAACGCCCATGGATTAAAGGGAGAAAGACGGATAAAGATGGCAGAAGGGGAACATAAGATTTATAATACTAGATATATAGAGCTGACAGGAGGGGAATGAACGTGGCTTTTATGATTGCGCAGCGGGCATTTATTAAGCTGTATCTGATTACGATGGTCGAACAGCACAGGGGATACGGTTATGAGATGCTGGAGGCAATGAAGCAGGAATTCAAAGCCTACGGTTATGTACCACCCCAGAGCGAGATCTACCGGGCGCTGCATGAATTGGTTCAACAGGGTGTCTTTTATCGTACGAAGAAGCTGAAGGGCAGTGATCCCAAAGTCGATTTTCAGGAAATCGTTTTATATCACTTCACGGATGATGGTGCGGAGAAAGCCGAATTATATAAAAAACAGGTTAAAGCCGATCTCGATCGTTGTCTCGGCATGTTACACAAGGCAGAAGAGGACAATTACGGAGTGAAAGGAAGATAAGCATGGACAGACACTTACAGTGGGGTGTACTTGGTACATCTACAATCGCGAAAAATGCAGTCATTCCGGCGATTCAACAATCCGAAAGTGGTGAGGTCTTGGCGATAGCCAGCCGCAGCAAAGAGAAGGCTGAAGCACTTGCGAATGAACTCGACATTGCCAGAGCGTATGGCAGCTATGATGAACTCATTGCGGACCCGGATATTGAAGCTGTGTATATTCCTCTGCCGAACCACATGCATAAGGAGTGGACGATTAAGGCTGCTCAGGCTGGAAAACATGTATTATGTGAGAAACCGGCTGCTCTGAATTCAGATGAAGCGGCGGAAATGATTGAGGTATGTCAACAGCACGGTGTACTGTTTGCAGAGGCCATTATGTATCGATACCACCCCAAGCATAAACGTGTGCAAGAAATTATAGCCAGTGGGGAGATTGGTACGGTCAGAGCCCTCCACGGCAACTTTACCTGCAATACCGCTGACGATAAAGACAATGTAAGATTCAAAAGGGAGATGGGCGGAGGATCATTATTTGATCTTGGCGTATATCCAATCTCGGCAGCCCGCATGTATCTGGGGCAGGAGCCGGAAGCGGTAACGGTACACGCTCTATTTTCCGAAGAACATGATGGCGTCGATATGATGGCTTCAGGACTTGTGGAGTTTCCCAATTCAGTAGCGTTAACGTTTGACTGTGGCATGTGGGCCTCTGGACGAGCTGAGATGGAGATTCTCGGTACCGATGGTCGGATTGAACTGCCCAAGGTGTTCGGCTGGGAGAACAGTGATATTCCACCACAGATTATCGTGCACACCGATTCCGTCAGCCGAGAGGAACGTGTATCGGTATCCAACTCCTATGTTTTGCAGGTGGAGACATTTGCAGCCGCGGTGCTTGAGGGAGAAGCATTGCCGTTCAGTCCGCAAAATACCATTGAGAATATGCGTGTCATTGATGCATGCCTGGAATCGGCACGAACCCGTCAACGGGTGCAATTAGTGGATTAAAACAGGAGCTAACATAATAGCATGATAGATGATAGGACATGATCGAAATGGTAGACTCCATCCCCCGGGATGTGAGTCTTTTGTTGTAATTAATTGTTATGTTTATATATTTTTACAATAATAACGGTTAAATTTGATATTTACTCCAAAATGATGTGATATAAATAGTAAATAGATGGCTTGTTCACTATAATCTAGCAGAACGTACATCCAGGCAGAATTATTCACATCTCATATTACTTACATAGTGGCAACGTTCATCCATTTTAAGTCATTGGGAGGCTGGATTTATGAAAAAGTTTTTGTCTACAGCTCTGCTCGCGGTTATGTTAACGATTGTCTTCTTCACAGGTTCACAGTTCGCTCCGGTTGGACAGCAGAAGGCTGCAGCGGCAACGTGTACCATCATCAATACGTTTACTGGTGTGGCCAACTATCTCAGCGCCAATGGACAACTGCCATGCAATTACATTACCAAAGCACAGGCAACGGCACTGGGCTGGGTATCGTCGCAAGGTAACCTCGCTACGGTTGCTCCGGGCAAAAGTATCGGTGGAGACGTGTTTAGCAACCGGGAAGGATTGCTTCCAGCAGCGAGTGGCCGCACTTGGCGTGAAGCGGATATCAACTACACTTCCGGTTTCCGTAATTCTGACCGCATCCTGTACTCCAATGACGGCTTGATTTACAAAACGACAGACCACTATGCATCATTTACTCGCTTGAAATAAGGAAGGACATGACCGACATGAAGAGGGTAGTGCTTAACGGTGAGGACTTTTCTAGCACGACAGAGTTGCATGAGTTGTTGAAGCAAAAGCTTGAACTGCCAGACTTTTACGGTGCAAATCTGGACGCCTTGTGGGACTGCCTTACAGGCATGATTGAGCTGCCGCTTGAATTAACCTGGACGAACTACCAGATCAGCAAGGAACGGCTGGGTAGTGAGGCAGAGAAGGTGTACCAGTTGATGCTGGAGGCGGAAGAAGAGAGTATTGGATTTCAATTCAAGACTGAGGACTAGTAGATGAACTACGAATCATAACAGCAAATTTTGGTGCAAAGAGAACAGACCCTTCGGTCTGTTTTTTTGTGTTTTATGGGGACGAACACATCGTTAAAAATATTTTCACGAAAGGGTTGATTTTCGCATATCATACGTTAAAATAAAATTAACATTAAAAATATTTTCACGTTGAGAGGCGGAGTAATCATGAGCGAAGGTACAGTCGCACGCAAACAAGGGATCGGGGAATTAATTCGGATTAAACCTTATGTGCAGTTTATGGTGAGCAAGGTTGTATCCAGATTTGGCGATTCGATTGATTCCATTGCCTATAGCTGGATGGTGTACATTCTGACAGGTTCAAAGCTGCTGATGGGAACACTGCTGGCTGTTAATTTTTTGCCGAGTATCTTTCTGGGGCTGTTTGTCGGTGCACTGGTTGATCGCATGTCGCCCAAAAAGGTGATTGTGCTCACGAATACTGGTCGAGGATTATTTGTTGGCATTACAGCACTATTGTTTGGTCTGGGTGAGCTGCAAGTCTGGCATCTGTTCGTCATCACCATTTTGAATTCCCTTCTGGAATGTTTCGCGTCACCCGCAGAGGTATCCAGTGTACCGCGATTACTTCCCAAATCGATGCTGCTGTCTGGTAATGCCATGGCCTCATCTGCAACCCGGGTTGCAGAACTCGCAGGACTTGCAGTGGCGGGAACGTTAATTGCAACGGCAGGGATTACATGGACGATATTGATCGATGCGGGCTTGTTTGCCTTAAGTGCACTCCTGATGAGCCGTGTGGGGTACCCGAAAACCTCAACATCATCTAACAATGAAAATACATCACTAGATTCATCTGATTCTCCTCCAGCAAGAAAAAGTATATTCTCTGAAATGACAGAAGCCTTTCATTTTATGCGTAAACATGTGTTGTTACTAATCGTCTCGATTCTGTTTGCCTTCGTCAACTTCTGTCTGATGCCATTCAATGTCCTTCGCACGCCATATGTCATTGAAACGTTGCACGCCGGCGCGGGAGGATTAAGTCTACTCAGTGGGCTGATTGTGGCAGGCATGGTACTGAGCGGCTTGTGGCTGTCTCACCGAGGATCGAATTACCGTAAAAGTGTGCTGGTCATCGTAGGCATTGTCATGTTGGGGCTCAGTTATGCCATGACTGCACTCCCGGCTTACATGACGTCCTACCAGCTGCCTGTTGCTGCTGTCTTTTGTCTGATGATGGGCGTGGGGATTCCACTCGCTACAACACCCCTTGCGTCCTATCTGATGGAAGTTACGCCTTCCGATATGCTTGGCAGAGTGTATGCCCTTCAAAGTATGCTCGTCGTGAGTGTTGCTCCATTAGGCAGCTTGGTTTCAGGAGCTCTTGCCGATTGGGTAGCAGTGCCGATTCTGTTTATCGTGTTTGGTGTTTTGCTTGCTATGTCAGCCGCTCTGGTGCTTCTGAGCAAGACTTTCCGCACTGTTCTATAATAGGGCTTCCTGAAGCCTGTTATCTTCAGCCTGTTTTGACCGAAGCCCTGTTCTGACGGTATAATATACACATGATGGGCAACAGGTACCCCGGAAATGAGGATACAGGTATGCAGCGCAAAGTACTTTCAACGATTGAAGAAATTAAGGTCTACTCCGATCCGTATCGGATACAGATCATGAATATGTTTAATAAACAGGGCAGACCCTCTACGGTTAAAGAGATCGCAGACCAGATGGGCGAAGTACCAGCCAAGGTACATTATCATGTGAAGAAACTGGAGAAAATCGGTCTGCTCACCATCGTATCCACTCGTGAAATTAATGGAATCATCGCCAAATATTATGAGCCCTTCAAGGGAGAAATCCAGCTCCGTAACGAAGATGAAGAGAATTCACCTTTGAAGGAGGTATTTCGTTCCGAAACCTTCAAATTGTTAAATGAAATGTTTGAGCAGAGCCGTAGGCGATTTATGAATCAGGCGGAAAACGGGGACCGTATGTTTATCTCGGATATGACGTTGTATGCTAGCCGGGAAGAAGTAGAGCAGTTGTACAACAACATTACGAAGATGTGTGAACCCTATTTAACGAAAGACAGGCATGATGCGGACCAAGAGGTCTTTCATTTATTCAGTTCCCTATCCAAAGATACGGTGAATAAGCCCGTTTTGAAAAACGCTGGAAAATTGAAAAAGAAGGCTTCACCCGATAAGGGCAAGTCTGTTGCGAAAACGTCAAGACCTGCTAAAAAGCAGAAGGAATCCTCGTCTGGTGGTCAGGCGGAAGAGTAACCGAAGCATATTCATCGGCTTTATTGAAGTTCCGTCTGTGTAAAGACGATATGCTGGACCAAGAAAAAAGCCGCCATTGGCGGCTTTTTCATGCGTAATTTGGCATGATGGAAGACATGTACCTATTTTAGCGTAAACGACCTTAATTCGTTCATAAACTACATGTTTTCATCATAATCTTTCACGTCACGTTTGGCTGCGGTTGCGGGGGAGTTCGATGTGCCATATTCCTCGACAGCTTCCCAGGCGTCAGCGTTATCGAACTTGCCAGCATTGCGCTGTCTTACTTCACCGGCACCGCTTGGCGGCATCGTCATGACTTCCTCCTCAACGGGCCGTTCGTTGCTTAACTCGCGGTTAGGCGTATCATCGATACAGTAGGCTGTGTAAGGGATCGCTTCGAGTCGTTCAAAGGGAATATCCTTACCACAGGTCACACAGGAGCCATACGTTCCTTGTTCGATTCGCTCCAGCGCTTCATTCACCTGGTTGAACTCGTCGGTTAACGTATCATCTATCGCCAGGTCACGGCTTCGCTCAAACGTCTCCGTCCCAGCATCTGCTGGGTGATTATCGTATGATGACAGCTCACCAGTTGAATCTTTCAGGGACTCGGCTGGAGCACCGTCTTCCATGCTGGATTCAAAATGACGCTGTAGGTTTTCACGTTGTTCCAAAAGAGCGTTTTTCAGCTCTTGAAGTTGATCTTTGGTTAATGTACTCATAAGGACATGCTCCTTTCCCGCAATGGGGTTGTAGTCAGTCCTTACCCGAATTTCATAAGAAGCAATCAGTTTCGTGTGTAAAGAGGGTCGTTCGATTTTATATCTGACGGATAATGTGTTATAAAAAATATAGAGAGAAAATGCGGCGGTATCGAAGATCTTCTTGTGCTTACCGCGGCGCGTTTGATAATGGAGGGTTGTCAATATGGATGAGCATATGAAACGAAGATTGGACAAACAAAGACAATTGTTCAAACAATTGGGCGTGCAGCTAGACGCTTTATCGATTCATGAAAAACAATTCAATTATAAACTTCGTGGTTATGATCCGGATGAGGTGGATGCTTATCTTGATTTGGTTATTAAAGATTACGAACGTTTCTATGCCAATATAGCGGATCTGATGGACAAGTGGCAAGAGCAGCAGTTAACGATTCGGGATCTGAAGTCATCGGCGAAGCCAGTGGAAGATCCAACGAAGATTGATCGCAAACAACTGGATGATATTGTGAAACAATTGGAATACAGCGTTCGGCAGTTAAAAATTCGGGCACGCCCTGAACAGGACCTGTTCTCCGAGTAAGTCTACACATCTGGGATTATATAAAATCAGCATTATAATGCTCAAATAAAAGGTGGTTAATCATGAGTACTCATTTTTCGGTCAGTGTGCATTGTTTGTTGTTGTTGTCTTTCAGCGCGCCTGAACGAATCACTTCGGCACTGATTGCAGGTAGTGTGAATACCAACCCTGTCGTGGTCAGACGTATTCTGGGCGGGTTGAAAAAGGCAGGACTTGTGGACTCCTCACCGGGAACAAGAGGATTTTACCTCGCCAAACCCTCAAGCGAAATCACATTAGCCATGATCTATCAGGCTGCCAAGGATGAAGGCCCATTGTTTCCGATTCACGGTAACTGTAATCCGAATTGTGATGTTGGCCTTCGTATTGACAGCCTTCTGACCAATCTGTATCAGGTTGCCGAATCAAAGGTGGAACAATTCTTCGCATCCATTACACTTGAAGATATGGAGCGTTCCTGTTCCCAGCTTGAAGTTCTTCCATCACATGCCGAATAAAGCGTAATATAAGGGAAAGGGAAGGTGTGCTGTACTATGAAAATTATTGTCATTTCGGACACTCATTTACCTCGAAGAGCACGTAAGTTACCCGATCCCTTGGTTGAGGCGCTATCAGATGCCGATCTGATTCTCCATGCCGGGGATTGGTCGGACTGGAGTGTATACAAGCTGCTCAGCGCTTATGCACCAGTTGAAGGTGTTGCAGGCAATACGGACCCGCCAGAAATAGGTCGAAAACTCGGGTTCTCCCGCATCGTTGAGGCAGACGGTTTGCGTCTTGGTCTTGTACATGGTCATCTGGGAACGAAGTCTACCGAGCAGAATGCGATCCACACTTTTGCAGGGCAGCAGGTGGATGCCGTGATTTTTGGACACTCGCACATTCCGGTGATGCATACGGTCAATGATGTGCTGATATTTAATCCGGGTTCTCCTACGGATCGGCGCTTTCAACCCCAATATTCTTTTGGTATCATGACTACAAATTTAGGGGGATTGCAGGCGGAACATGTCTTTTTTGATGAAAAATAAAAGTTGAAAACCAGGCATCTCGAATCAGAAGGCTCTTCTGTTATTCGGGGTGCTTTTTGCTATGTGCGTGTTCAAAAAGGAACTTGCAAGTTATCTCTGAATGGGGAATATGGTCTGCTGTTTATCTGTCATTCATCTCTTCTCGTTGCCCCCTATGGTGGCCTTCGTATGAATGATACAATGCGTTTACAACAATAAATTGAATACGTTTACATAAGGAGATGAATGTTGATGAAATTGTCTGTATTCACTGTTGCCACACCGGACTTGACCGCAGAAGAATTGGCTTCTGCTGCAGCCGCAGCAGGCATTGAAGGGATCGAATGGAGATATCGCGGAATACCGGAGGATGCTTTGGCTGAAGAACCTTCTTATTGGAGACATAATCGTTGCTCGATAGATCCAGACCAATGGGAGGAACAGGTACCTGCATTTCGAGAAGCGGCAAAAAAGCATGGCAGACAGTCGATTGCATTGGTGCCATATCTGAGCTGTGGAGATCTGCTTGCCACGGAGCAAGCATTTCAAACTGCACAAGCCTTAGGAGCATCCATGATGCGTGTTGGGGTTCCCGGTTATGATCGCAAAACCAGCTATCCTGAATTATACAAACAAGCTGTGCATTATCTGAACGAGGTTCAAGAGATGGCCCAACAGTATAAGGTAAAAGCTGTAGTAGAAACCCATCATCAAACGATTGCCCCCACTGCATCACTAGCTTATCGGCTCGTGCAATCGCTGGATTCACAGCATGTAGGGGTGTTGTACGATCCAGGCAACATGGTGCATGAAGGATATGAGAACCATCGTATGGGACTGGAATTACTGGGACCTTATCTGGCACATGTGCATGTGAAGAATGCGGCTTGGTTCAAGGATGAATCAAACAAGAATTCGAATTCCAGTGTGAATGAACAAAATACAGAAATCTTGCTAACATCAAACTGGCATTGTCAGTGGGCCCCCTTGACTGAAGGCGTGGTGAACTGGTTGCAAGTATTCCGTGACCTTAAATCCGTTGGGTATGATGGATATTACGGGATTGAGGATTTTAGCGGGGTCTTGCAATCGAAGGCGATGTTACAGCATTTTGCAGATGTTTTTGCCGAAATTGAACGTCGTGTGGACGAGGAGGTACAGGTATGAGTTTGGTTCGAGTAGCCGTTATTGGAATTGGGAATATGGGTGCAGCCCATGCCAGAACGTTGGTAGCAGGAGAGGTACCTGGTGCAGAACTGGTGGCTGTGTGTGATGTGAGACAAGAAATGGAGAGCTGGGTATCCAGCAATCTTCCGGCTTCAGTCACTTATTGGCAGGATGCGGAGCAGATGATGTCATCAGGGACGATTGATGCGGTAATTATAGCAACCCCGCATTATGACCATCCCGAAAAGGCCATTCAGGCTTTTCAGAATGGTTTGCATGTCATGATTGAGAAACCTGCCGGAGTATACACCAAACAGGTACGCAAGATGAATGAAGCCGCGGCTACCAGCGGCAAAGTGTTTTCCATGATGTATAACCAGCGAACCAACCCTTTATATATCAAACTAAAAGATCTAATTGCCTCGGGAGAACTGGGTGAGGTACGGCGTACCAACTGGATTATTACGAACTGGTATCGCTCTCAGAGCTATTATGATTCAGGCGGCTGGCGGGCAACGTGGGCTGGTGAAGGGGGCGGTGTCCTGATCAACCAAGACCCTCATCAACTGGACCTGTGGCAATGGACCATCGGCATGATGCCGGTGCGTATGCGTGCCTTCTGTTCATTCGGCAAATACCGGAACATTGAAGTGGAAGATGATGTAACGGCATATGTCGAATATGAAAATGGAGCAACAGGTGTATTCGTGACCACAACGGGTGAAGCACCAGGCACCAACCGATTCGAAGTCAATGGGGATCGTGGGAAAATTGTCATTGAAGATGGTCAGTTGACCTTCTGGCGTCTTCGTGAACCCGAGCCTGAATTCAATCAGAGATTTACCGGAGGATTTGGACAGCCGGAATGCTGGAAATGCGAGGTGCCAATTACGGGTGTGGAAACCGGACATCCTGGCCTGATTCGCAACTGGATCGATGCCATCCTGAACGGGACACCGCTCATTGCTCCCGGTGAAGAGGGTATCCATGGTTTGACTTTGTCTAATGCTATGCTGCTGTCAACCTGGACGGATAACTGGGTAGATCTGCCGATCGATGAGGATTTGTTCTATGAGCATTTGCAGCAGCGGATTGCCAGTTCAAATACAAAGAAAGACAAGGTAGGCAGCAGCAGTCAACCTGCTGATCTGTCAAAGACATTTAAGTAAGTGGAACTTATACACCAAGCTGAACTTAAGGCGTGTACAGGATAACTGAACCGATAAACGGAAAATCCAATTGAATTGGAAAGGTGGAGAAGGTATGGCTAAAGACGGCATGTTTTATGCACCAAAGAGTCTGAAAAAAGAGATCGTATGCGGTCCAGGTGAGTTTACCATTGCTGCTGTAGCGTTGGACCATGGACATATCTACGGCATGGTTGGCGGGCTGGTGGAAGCTGGGGCAACGCTTAAATGGGTATATGATCCTGACCCAGCTAAAGTCGAGGCTTTTCGGAAACAGTTCCCGCAGGCACAGATTGCGGCATCTGAAGCAGATGTACTTGCCGACGATGAAGTACAGCTCGTAGCCGGAGCAGCCATTACATCGGAACGTGCGCCACTCGGCATGAGAGTCATGGCCGCAGGTAAAGATTATTTTACGGATAAAGCCCCTTTTACTACATTAGATCAACTGTCCCTTGCACGTGAAGAGGTTAGACGCACTGGGAAGAAGTATATGGTCTATTACAGTGAGCGTCTGCACGTGGAAAGTGCGATCTATGCCGGACAACTGATCGAACAGGGAGCCATCGGCAAGGTTGTTCAGGTTATGGGGACAGGGCCGCATCGATTAAACGCGGGAGGTCGGCCTGAATGGTTCTTCCAGCATGAAAAGTATGGCGGCATCCTCTGTGATATTGGAAGTCATCAGATCGAGCAGTTTCTGACCTTTGCTTCGTGTACGGATGCAGAAGTGGCGTTCAGTCGGGTGAACAATTTCAATCATCCACAATTCCCGGAACTGGAGGACTTTGGCGAAGCATCACTCATCGGCGACAACGGGGCTTCCGGTTACTTCCGCGTAGACTGGTTTACACCGGATGGTTTGGGTACCTGGGGCGATGGGCGAACGGTTATTTTGGGAACGGACGGATACATTGAGCTGCGCAAGTATATCGACGTGGCCAGAGAGGCTGAGGGTGATCAGGTGTACCTGGTTAACCATGAAGGGGAATATCGCTACAGTGTTAAAGGACAGGTCGGTTATCCATTCTTCGGTGAACTGATCCGGGATTGTCTGGATCGAACAGAGAATGCGATGACACAGGAGCATGCGTTTAAAGCGGCAGAACTCTGCTTAATTGCACAGCATAAGGCAATGAGTGAGAGAGTGGTATGGAGCAGTGGTACGAAGTAAAGGGTTTTATTTAAGATAGTAATAGAATATGTAGGTGGAGAGCGGCCTGATGTAATGGCCGCTCTTTTGTTTGTTGTAGTACCTTCGCAAATGGAACAATATGGTTTATTATGTATGTAGTTCAGAAATCGAGATTGATTGTGTGGTGTTTATGAAGTACATAAATTAGATGTTATACGGAACACTTCGAAAGCAGGAAAACATGAAAACAAATAAGGCGATGAGAAATTTATTGAATGAGCTTGCTAAATCAAAGGAATCGATCAGTTCGAATTTATTTAACCCTACTTTTCATGAATGGGACGATTGCATTTTAGTTGATGCTTCAAGTTTAAGAGAGACAGATTCTATTGAAGAAACCATTTATCAAGATCGAACAGATTTAGAAGCCTCAATTAATCATTACCATATAGAGGATTTAAGGACTGGAATAAAACTCATTTCGAATTGGAGAGAGAATATAAAGTTGAACTACCCTGAAAAAGACTTTATTTTAATTTTAAGTTCTACAATCGAAGGAGAAGATGTGGTAATTAGATTCTATCAATTTAGAGATCATGAACCTGAATGGATTAAACTAAACGATCTTGAAGGTTATAAAGAAGAAGCTATTTTAGTCATTGAGATTTTGAATGCAGTTCAATGAAGCGAAGTGCTTCGTATAACATAATATTCATGCTTTGGCTCCGATGGAGCCTTGGTCTGCTAGATGGATTTCGAGGAGGCATTTCGGCAGACAACCCCTTTGGGGTTCATGAATACAGAAACGTTATGCGAAACCCAGTAAAACATATTTATAAGTCTGAAGGAGGAATAATGAAAAACCTATTTCTTATTTTATCTTTTATACTGATCCTCACGGGATGTTCAATACAAAAAGAGCAACAAAAAAAGGATTTGGCAAGTGAGATGGATAGTGTTATCAATTACAAGTTGAACGCAGTAGAAGCGGAACATGCAGAAAAGGTCAATCAATGGTTAGCGAAAGCGCGAGATACTGGAGAAGTAGGACAATATTTCATTTATCAAGATGGTACTAATAAAGAAGATTTGTATTCTTACGTATATCGAAAAGGCTATATCGATTATGAGGTTTCATTTATTTATAACCCAAGTGATCCCAATAATAAAGGAAAGATTCATGTTACAGGGCTCAATAAAGATCTAAAAAACGACAATTTTGTACAAATCAAATCTATGAATGATCTCTCAATTCTCTTCATATTATCTGATGAAAGTTTAAAGAGTAAATTAAAAGATTAAATTGAGGTATTTCAAGGAAGACGGGGAATCGTATAACAATATATTCACGCTGCGGCCTGACGGCCCTTGGTTCGCCCGATGAGGAAGAAGCTGAATGTGAAATCAGGCGAACAACCCTGCGAACCTAACCGCATCGCGGCCGGCAGTTAAAGCTGCCTTAAGGTTCTCGGGTTCGTGAATACGGAAACGTTAAGTGAAATTACTGAAGAGAGGGAAAGTACTTGATTTTAGAATATTTAGATAAATATGCTCAGAAGGCTTATCGAGAGGTTACTTCAATAATAACTTGTCCAACTTTTTTGTTTTCTAATGACCCTACTCTAATCAGAAATGAAGCAAATTATAATTACGTGTACATCCATGGATTCAATAGACTTATAAAGAATAATAGAATATCATCAGATCAATTGATTGAAGTGTTTTCTTTTCTTGAGAAAGAAATTGAGATATACCTTATGAAGCACTACACAGGTAAAAATTTTATGTATTACTTGAAGGCGGATGCTCTAGTCCCGGCATTTACAATAACAATTGTATCGCATTATGAAGATAAGGAGGTGCAAGAAAGTGTATCTTTATTTGAATTAATTGATTGGTACAAAGAAAATGCATGTTTTGATGGATTGGAGATAATTGCGAGACAGATAAGTGATGAAAGTAAAGAAGCAGAGTCTAAAGGAGCTTTTCCGGATTCAGTAAAAACATATACAAAGACAATTAATACCTAGACAGCAATTCAAAGAGGTTCGTAACTCCACTTAACATAATATTCACACATCGGGCATACGCCCTCGGTGCGGCTGAGGGATTTCAGGGAAGCAGGAGCAGGCGGACACTTCCGACTCCGTCGGACGTCGTGAATACAGGAACGTTATATGTAATAGCTGCAAAGAAATAATAAAAAAAATTTAAATTACTTTGGAGGTAAGTCGAGATGGAAAGCAGAAAAATCGATAGTAATGAATTCCCGATATTGGAATTTGATGAATCGCGAGTTGCAATAATAGAAGCAACTAATTTTATCAAGCCAAAAGAAGAATTTGAATACTGTGTAATAACATTTTTTCGAGATGTAATTGAAAAAATGAAAACGGAGGGAAAGTTGAAAGAAGTTGCATCTCTACATTGCGAGACTGTAGATTTGCCAATATATGAAACATATTATCAAGGAAAAAAAGTACATATTACTTTGGGGTATTTAGGAGCTGCAGGTTCAGCAGGATTCTTAGAAGAACTGATAGCCTATGGTTTTCAGAAATTTATAGTTTGTGGTGGTGCAGGTGTATTACAGAAAGACATTGCTGTTGGACATGTAATAGTACCAGTTTCGGCAGTGAGAGATGAAGGAGTATCATACCATTACATTAAGCCATCAAGAGAAGTTGAATGTAATCTAGAGGTATTAAAATTCATAGAGGACGATTTTAATATACATAATATAAGGTATATTAAGGCCAAAACTTGGACGACAGATTCATTTTATAGAGAGACTAAAGAAAAGGTTGAGTTGCGGAAAGCAGAAGGGTGTGTAACTGTAGAAATGGAAGCAGCAGCATTTATGGCTGTTTCACAATTTAGAAATGTAAAATTAGGTGTTATCTTGTATGGCGGTGATGATTTAAGTGGTGTCGAATGGGATAGTCGAAGTTGGAATAGCAGATCAGAAATAAGAGAAAACCTTGTTCAAATATCAATGCGGATATGCAGTTCTTTATAACTGAAATAGCTATAATTCATTTATTAATGCATTTATTAAAAGGGAAATGCTAAATAGACAACACCGTATTCACGCTGCGGCCCCTGATGGGTCTTTGGTCTGCAAGGCGCATTTTGGAGAGGTGGATTCAGCAGACAATCCTGCGAGGCTAAGTGGCGGAGCCACCCGGTCTTAGCGGACCTTAAGCCTCTCGGGTTCGTGAATACAACAACGTTATGCGCCATTACCGGTAAATATTAAAGATAATATTTAAGGAGATAATTTATGAAAGGTAAGATACTCTTCTTATTTTTTATTACGATAATGTTTTCATCTTGTCAAAATATTAGTCAATCGACTACTTTGAATAGCGAAACTAAATCAATAATGAATTCTGAACTGCCTCCTGATGTAGAGAGTAAAGGTAATGGAACAGAATCGAAAGAAATAACTGAAGGTCGATCAGAGCCTTCTAACAATGAAGTGTTATCCATGAGAATTGGGAACTACGATTTAAAAGGAGAATTTTATGATGAAATGCTTCGAAATCCTATAGATCATGATTATGAAGTAGAATTTAATGAATTTCAAAATTCCAAAGAGATTATTACAACAATGGGATGGGGAGCGTTGGAAAGCAAATATACAGAAATTTGGGATAAAGAGTTGAATCAAATATATAAAAAGCTTCTTTCTAAGTTGGATAGAGAACCAAGAGAAGCACTAATCAAATCGCAGAAAGAATGGTTACAGTATCACTTAAGGGAAACAAAATTTGTAGAGAAGACATTTATTAATAATGGTTACCTTGGATCAAAAGGATCGGTAAGCCTAGGCACGGTTATACGGGAGAGAATTAGGGAAAGAACAATGCAATTATTTGAATATCGATATTTGCTAGATAGTGAAGTTGAGTTTTTATACCAAAGTAAAAAATAGAGTGGGAAGCTTGATCAAAGGTTTCTAGGTGATGCTTCGAAGACAGTAACGGCACATAACAATGTATTCATGTTGCGGGGCTACAATCTCGGTTATCAGATGTATAATCATGGAAGGATACTCAGACAACAAACGACCCAGCTTAAGAGAAGAGCTATCTAAGGCTGGGTCGTTTCGTGAATACAAGAGCGTTATGTGAAAGATATTCAGATCTAAATCAGAAGGGAAGTCAAACATAATGATCAGAGTCGATGTAGCTTATTCCTTAATTACTGACCCAACCAATTCCAAAATATTAATGGTAAGGAATGTAGATGATTCTAGTGACCGATGGTCACTTCCAGGCGGGGCTGTTGAAAGAGAAGAAGCATTAGAGCAAGCAGCAATAAGGGAAGCTAAAGAAGAAACTGGACTAGATATTAAAGTTCATGGAATAGTGGCAGTAAATGAATGTAAATTTCCGAAAAAAGAAGAACATGTAATATTTATAACATTTAAAGGTGAGGTAATCGGTGGGAATGAAGAAATAGTTAGACCTAATGAAATTTCTGAAATAGCTTGGATTGATATAGAGAAGGCTGAACAATTGATGCCTTACTATAAAGATGGATTAAGAAGACTAATAGATGGACATGAAATAACATATTTTAACGAAGGCAATAAGTAATTTTGTTAGTTGTTCGCGAGGTCCATTTCCCTAAGATAAGAGCTCTCTAAGGGGAATGGACCTCGCGAATACAGAAACGTTATTTGAAACTTTGGAATGGCGGAAAAAAGAAAAAACAATAAAGGAGATTACCTCAATGTGTACTAGTTTCGCTGTTCATTTAGACAAGACATTTATTGGTATGAACTTTGACATTTCTCGAAGACCAATCAAAATTGTTTTGATTGGTGAAGATCAACTATTAGTTCTTCAGAATGATGATGGACAATTTTATCCAGCATTCGGTTTGAATAGTAGTGGTACATTCATGAACTTATTAATGGTCGATCCAATTGAAGAAGGCAAATATAGACGTGGAAAGAATTGCGTACATATTATGAAATTGTTTGATGAAATTCTTTCAGGACGGATCGAGTTATCTCAATTAAGTGAATATTTAACCAATAACGTAATTGTTAATGTCCCGAGTCATAGTGTCCACAGTTTGATAGCCGGGAGAAATCGGAAGACATATATTGTTGAGCCTGGAAGAAAGAACATTGATATTAACTCTTCCGATAGGGACTTCATGGTACTAACTAATTTTCCTGTATCGGATAATTTCGATAATGAATATAAGAATGTTGAAGGACCAGGAAAAGATAGATATATAAAGGCCTATGAAGCCATTACAAATAACAAAGAAACATTTAATATTGCAACAGGCCTTAACTTGCTTAAGGATACTGCTCAGCAAAGTGGGGATTATCCAACCCAATTTTCACTTATATTTATTCCAGAAGAAAGTAAAGTTCATTTTACTTTGAATGGAGATTTTACAAAGATATTTGAATTCTCATTTATCAATAAGCAAATTCAGAGTATTGAAGGTTTTACAAGCAATAATAGTCTTAAACTTACCAAAAAAGGTGTATTACTTTCAGAACTTGAAGAGTGGTAATGACTGTATAGATATAGGAATAGGATTTTGAGAGTTATTCAATGAATACGGAAGCATCACATAACACTATATTTATGCTTAGGGCCACTAGGCCCTTGTTCCGACCGGAGTTAGAAGAGGATTCGATGAGGCATTTCAGCAGCAGGGAAGTAGATTCAACCGGACACACCCGCACCACCTAACCGCATCGCGGCCGTCCCTTCGGGTCTTAAGGTGGTGGGGCGTCGTGGATACGAGAACGTTAAGTGAAAGATCGGTAAAAACCATAATAGAAATAGGAGAGAATCTTATGGACCGCTTGGTAGTCATGACGGTTGGTAAAACTCATAGTGGCAAAACCACCTTTGCCAAAGAATTAGAATCCGTATTACAACAAGCCATTGTAATTGATCAAGATAATCATGCTGAATTTATTAATGAGCATTACAAGAAACTTCGCCCTATAGAAGGCCCGAACACTTTAAAATTCTCTGTAACTGACGCAATTGTTAACTATGCTATGGAGCAAAGCAATTTCCACATTATCTTAAGTAACTCTAATTTGAATAAATCAGGAAGAGAAAAAGTTCTCCGATATTTTCATAACAAAGAATTTAAAAGTATTATTGTTTATTTTGATTTACCCAATGATTTACTGAAAGATCGTGTTATACGCACTCAAAGAAGCAAAGCTATATTTAGAAGTGCTTCAAGCTTTTTGGAAGTATTGGAGAGACAAGAAAATTTGTCAGAAATACAACCTAGTGAAAATGAAGCAAATTATATATTTATCATTAAGGACCCAAATAATACAGCGGAAGTTATTCAACAAATAATAGCAATCACGGGTACGAGATGATTCGATGAAGGCTGATCCTTCAGATAACATAATATCCAAGCTGCGTGGGTTTACGCCCCTTGGTCGTCCCGATGTATAATCATGGTAGATAATCGGACGACACACGAGCCGGCCTAAGATAGGAGCTATCTAAGGCCGGCTCGCGTCGTGAATACAGGAACATTAGGTGAAATTACCGTAAAGCAGGTCAGAGAGGGAAATCAAAGATGGAAAACCTATATCTTTTAAAACATGACTCATCTAAAGATATTTACACAAAAATTGACGAGATAGTAGACGACTTTTGGATATGGTCAAAACTCTAAATAACTTATTATATTTAATTGCAAGAGACAATGAATGCGAAACGATAATAGATAAACTAAGTGAAAGATCATCAAGTTTTTTGTTCCTTGCAGAAGAGGCTCTTAGGTATTCTGATAATGATGCTAGGTGGCAATTCGCACACTATTTAATACAGGTTAAAGACCAGAAAACTAAAGTAATAGAATTAATTAAGAAATATAGTGAGGACTATGTTGAATATGTAAGAAGGAGAGCTCTTGCAGCTCTAAGAATAATCAATGGTAAGTAACGGAAGAAGACGGTAAAATCAACTAACACTATATTCGAACTGAGGTCTATACGGCCCTTAAACTACCAGAAAGTATATTCGAGAAGAGTAATCAGGCAGATAGCTATTCCCCTAAGAGCTATCTAAGGCGAATGGACGTCCCTAATATATCAACTTTATATGAAATCATAGAGTGATATTTAATGAAAGCATCTAAAGGAGGCTTGTATGAAGACAATTATCTATATGGTTAGGCATGGAGAATCACCATATAACGAAGGAAATGAAAGAACAAGAGGGCTTACCCCAAAAGGAAAGATCGATATTGAAAAAGTAACGAAGTTACTTATAGGTGAAGGAATAGACATGATTATATCAAGTCCTTATACTCGAGCAATTCTGAGTGTTGAAGGATTGGCCGAGCACTTAAAGTTAGATATTAAAGTATTTGAAGATCTTAGAGAACGAAATTTTGCATCTTATAATATTGAAAATGCAGAGTTAATGTCTAGTATCAGAGAGAGTTTTAATGATTATGATTATACCTTGCCGGGTGGAGAGTCCAATGCTGATTGTCAGAAAAGAGCACTCTCAGTTCTAAAACCCATATTAAAGGAACACAGAGGAAAGAAAATAGTAATCGGGACTCATGGTCTTGTGATGACTTTGATGATGAATCATTTTGATTCAGCTTTTGGTTTGGAGTTTTTGAATCAATTAAAGAAACCAGATATTTATAAAATGCAATTCGAGGACTTAGAATTAGAAGAAGTAACAAGAATGTGGAATGATTAGATTTCCTAAGGTTTATTAAAGAGGATTGTGACATTACATGACAGAGTATTCACGCTGCGGGGACAAGCTCCCTTGGTCTACCCGAAGCAATTCGGTGAAGATACCTATTTGAAATTCAATTCGACTGCTAGAAATACTCCACGAACGCTTTATTATTCTCCTCAATAATCTATCCCCTTATGACTTTCAGAGGAAGCTAAGAACTCAAGTTCTAGGCGTAATAACATTAGATATAGCACTTCAAAGGTTTATATGGCATAACCGCCATCACACTGCACAAATTGAATCACTAATAATATCAAAAGGTTGGTAAAGTGGTAATTTGTAAGTTTTTCAAAGAAGACAACAACTACGCCTAACATCATCGGCCCTCGGTCAACGAGAAGTCAACCGGCTGTGAATCGAATTTAGCAAATACCTCTGAACCGAGTAACGGCATCGCGGTCGGCTCTTAAACGCAGCCTTAAATCGGTAGGACGTCATGAAAATCAGAAAGCTGAACGAAATATTTGCAATTTTAAATCTAGTCAGAAACTATATTATAGAGTAAATTGAGATCTCAATTTTAGAAAAGGATGGTGTTTCTTGTGTCGAACAACAGCCAACTTACAAGATCTCAGAACGCAGCGATTGAATATATAAGTAATTGCGCGAGATCCCAAAAAAGAGAAGCTCAAGCATCACTCAAAGAAATTTTTCAGTTTTCAAATATTCCTTGGAATACCTTTGAAGAAGCAGTTCATAAGATTAAATCCCATGCACGGGTGGCTTTGCATTTTCATCCGGATCGTCCGGTTTTAGATATGAAAAGTGTAGCTCAATCTTTATTAGAGCATGGAATCTATAAAAGTCAGTTCGAGACTTTCATATCCAATGGGAGCGTATCTGCATACGTAGGTGGTGCAAGAGATCTTTGGGAGGAAAAACTATTTGGCGGAGCATATCAGTTAGAAGGTGCAACCAACTTTGAACGGCCAAAGTATGGTGCTCTTCATTTGTTGTTACATCCGGATGGGCCCTCTCCACGATTCGGCTCTTGTTATTTTCTTTTAAAACCGAATGCTTCACATCGCTGTACGTTCACTTACGGTGGCTCTCAAGATGCTCCAAAGGAAAAGGGGACATATGAGGAATTAGACGATATTTTATCTGCGCTTTTTACGGATGCTTTCTTTCGGGATTATGCTATTGGAGAAAAAGATCTTACTCCTAAAAAATTGATAGATCAGCTATTGTACAATCTGGAACGTCCGTTAGAGGATCCGTCAAAACTGGCCCCACATCGGAATCTTAACCATTTTATCGAAACGCAAATTCATGGAGATATATATCTTGAAGATGATGTGGAAATTTTAGTAGCTGACTCATCGTTCAAAGGAAAGGAAATAGGGAATTACTTAGAGCAAATCTGCATCAAATATTCCATTGAACTATTTTGGCATATGGGATTTGCGATGCGTGTAGAAGAAGTGCCCTCTGATTTTAGAGGTCCAACCATGCCATCATTAGCGAAGCGAATTGCAAGCAATGGTATCATTGACGCAAGTGTGATCGGGAAAGCTGTCAACGATTTGAAACGCAATCCTGATCTCTGGTCTGACAGAGGTAACTACGAAGAAGTGCTTCAGGAATTAAAATACATGTGGCATATACTCGTTCGATATGGAAAATCGATTGAAAAGCGGTATAAAGGATGATTCTACTGAGGACATCATTATTAATAAAATTAATAAGTGCTGTATTATCAACGATTATTATGTCTTTTATCTGCGCAACGATATTCTTTCCTGATGAGTTCGGAAGTACATTTTTATTGGGGATAATAATGTTCATGCTGTTATATGGTATTGGAGGCATTCCATTTTCAGTAGTAGCATCAGCGATAATAAAAACCTCAAGAGTTTCTTATAAATTCAACCTAATTGATTTAATAGTGCATCTATTGGGTGGGTTAATAATTACAATACTATTGTTAGCAATTACAGGAGCTGAACATGGAATAGATCTATTCTTTTCGCACGAAGTTATCATCTTTTACGAAATTGGTATGTGTAGTGGCCTCATATTCAACTTAATTGAACAGTTCATAAAAAAATTGAAATTAAAAGAGGTACAGTTTTAGATATTTAGCAATTCGAAGAAGTCGTAGACACTCAAACATAACCCATGCAGAGGAAGATGAGAAAATGGATAAAGGGAAAATTATATTTCTGAATGGCGTAACCAGTTCAGGTAAAACTTCAATCGTAGAAGCGATGCAAAATTACGCTGAACCCTTTTTTTATGTTGTGGCCAATGATCTTTTTGAAAATACGATTGGTGATAAACATTTGCAAACAGACTACTGGAAGTATTTAAGTGAAGCCATCATTCTAATGTATCATACAGCAAAATTATTTTCGGATCATGGAAAGAATGTTTTAATCGATGGGGTACTTGTTGAAAGACCGGAATTAAAGCCGCATTATGATAAAGTCCAAGATATATTTGATGGATATCCTTTGGATATCGTTGAGGTGTACTGCCCGTTAGATCTTTGTCGTAAGCGAAATATAGAACGTGGTGACAGAAGAGAAGATCAATCCGATGAGCAAAATAAAATAATGTCCCAACACATTCACTATAGCTTTTCAGTCGATACGAGTTTGAATACGCCGGAAGAATGTGCAGAAATGATTATCACATCAGTATTCAAAAAATAATGATTGGAAATATCAGTTTAAGAAAGCAAAAACACTTCAAACTTTCATTGAAGGGAGGAAGAAGTATGGGTTCAAGAATAATGCATCTGATTGTAGCAAATAGAATTGCAGATTCCCTATCTATTGTAGATAAGACGTCTTTTTTACTTGGAAATATTGCACCGGATGCTGTTACAACAAAAGATTCATCACATTTTTTTGCTGGTGAAATTCAGGATTATTCAAGGAACGTAGACTATAAAGGATTTTTACATAAGTATCGATCACATTTTCCTGATAAATATTATATTCTCTATGCCAATAAGAAGAGATACTTTCAAGCTTCGAATGATTTTTGCCCAGGTTTAGTTTGTTTTATTGAGTCGGTCGATATCGAGAGTAACGTAAAGAAGATAAGAAGTGAAATGCCAAATTGTAAGAATGCTCATAGATATTCGATAAAAATTTTTGAATTTATGGTTAATTGGTTACGGACAAATAAGGCAAGTCATGATAGTAAACTCGAGGAAGGGGCAATCATCTTATAATAATATGTTCACGCATCGGCGGACAAGCCGCCTCGGTCCCGGAAGGATAAGTTGAAGAAGAAGTTACCAGGACGCATCCGTACGACCTAACCCTATCGCGGGCGGCTCCTATGGAAACTTAATGTGGTGGGACGTCCTGAACACGAACACGTTATGCGAGATAATTTTAAGTATTCTCTACACAAGATTTATGGGGGGATTATTTGATAGATGAATAAACAAGACATTTTTTATAATATATTCTTTGATGAACTAGAGTCTCTGTTCTCTGCAGACATAATGTGCTGTCAAACATGTATAGATAGATTTATTATTCAATGGCCTGGAGTATATAACAGGGATCAGGATTTTCAAAGGAACGTCATTTCTTTAAAGTCTTTTTATTTTAGTTCGCGTGTAAGTGATTATTATAGCGAGAATGAATTTAATAAGTATTCTCGGAAACTTAAATGTCCCAATTGCGGAAATTATCTCAATGGATACATTTGGCCATATAACATGAATTTTGAGGTTCCTGAAGGATTTCAAAATAACTTATTTGAAATTGCGGAAATTGCATCAGAAACTCCCTTTTTATTATTAAAGCACCCATTTGCACAACAAGTTTATAGTGAAATAAATAATATATCAAATACTATTCTACCGGTGTACTTAAGTAAAAACTTGTTTCGTGCTCGTGTGTTTGAGCAAGAAAAGAATTATTCCGATAATGATTTTTTAGCTCCTCCAAAACGCTTGATTAAAGAAGGGAGATATAACCATACTGGTTACCAAGTTCTGTATTTGGCAGAAGATCCAGATACTTGCTTTTACGAGATGAGGTTACCTGATGAAGGAATAATGATAGCTACTGTAATTATTGAGAAACCAATAAAAATATTAGATTTGATGAAAGATTCAACTATTGAGAATAACATAGTCGATGTTATTAAATCGTCATCACTTTTATCCTCTCCAGAGGAAGGGGAGGGTTGGCACAAACCACATTATATTTTCACAAGGTTTATAGCAGATATTGCTAAAGCAACTGGTTTTGATGCAATAAGATACCCGAGTGTAAGATTTAATGAAGGCTATAACATCGTGATAATTAACTTTGAGAAGTTAAAAGAAAGTATTAAAATAATTGATATGTACTCCTTTAATAAGGAGGATTTGGAAATTAATAAGGATACAGAAATATTAAGTCATTATTTAGAGACATACTTAACTAATTCAAATAGAAAAACCTGAAAGTAGTGTCTAAGAAGAATTACATCGCAATCATTATATTCACGCTACGTTTCCTATCGGAGTTTTCTACCGGAGGCGATTCGAGAGGAGTCGTATAAGGCAGACAACCCTGCTAAGTCTTCGACCCGGCGCTAACGCCCCTTACCCTTCTCGGATTCGTAAATACGAGAACGCTAGATGAAATAGCCGGCATTTACGCTGTCAAACGGAGTAATCCCTTCAGTTAAAATCGATCTTTACCACTGAACTATGGGAGTAAGGGATATAGATTATTTAAGGTTTGTTAGGTGCATTAGTATTTTATTGTGACGTAAAAAAATTATATTATAGGGTATGGGGGATTGAAATGAAGATTGTTTTTAGAAATTTCGATGATTCTTATTATGAACAAGTTTGTGATTTTTTGATTGAATTATCAAAAGATGACCGTAGGCATATAAATTGGAACTGGGCAAGGTGGGAGTGGATGTTTTATCATCCTGAATTTAATCGAGATTTAATGGATAAGATTGGCTTGTGGTATTGTAATGACGAGTTAGTAGGTATAGCAACCTATGACCACTATTTTGGTGAAGCATTTTTTGCTACTAGACAAGGGTTTGAAGAATTAGAAGAAGATATATTAGAATATACCACTACTACTTTCGGTAATGAAAATGGCGTTGGGATTGCGGTGAATGACAAAGATACTCACACTCTAGATTTATTGCGCAGTCAGAAGTTTGTGGAGAATGATCTGACTGAAAACATACTTGAACTTACACTAGAGAATGTTAGCCTTGAATATGTAATTCCTGAAGGCGTAATTTTAAAGAATATGGATGTCAAAAATGATTTATTTAAGTATCAGAAATTACTATGGAAGGGCTTTAATCAAGAAGGTCCTGTGCCTGATGATGAAATCACCATTGGTAAGAAAAAAAGAATGTTGTCAGCAAGAAATATGAATTCATTCCTACATATTATTGCTGAAAATGAAGATGGGGAATATGTTGCTTATTGTGGCTTGTGGTACAGTCAGAAAACGGACTATGTTTATGTTGAACCTGTATGTACAATTCCGGAGTATCGGCAGAAGGGGCTTGGAAAAGCAGTAGTTTTAGAAGCCTTGAAAGAGGGCACTCCTTAGGGGCTGAAAAAGCAAATGTTATTTCGGATAGTTCTTTTTATAACTCAATAGGCTTTCAACAGCACTCTCATTATACTTTCTATTTGCATAACATCTGATACTTTCTTTAGCCTTTCGGGTTCGTGAATGTAGAGAACGCTATCTAAAAGGGAAAGAATTGTAAGAAAGGATGAACGCATGAATATTCAGGACCTCCCAAATGAAATAATAGAACAAATCGGAAAAGTTCAGAGAATTACTTTTCCCAGGCAAGGTCATACTTCTATCGTGGCTATTTTGGATACGTGCGATAAAAAGTACGTAATCAAAAAGACAGAAAACGATCTCTATAATGAATGGTTGTCAGAAGAATACAAGGTGCTTCAATATCTTTATCATACGGGACTACCAGTTCCGCAAGCATATTTATATCATGTCGAGAATCAATCGAGATGGCTTTTAATGGATTATATTGATGGAATAAGTTTGAGAGAATTTCTATCTAAAGAGCCCGATCTCAAAGATAAAGAAAAAGCTATTTTTAACTTTGGACTTTGTTTAAAGAAAATACATGAATGTTCTTGTCCTAATGAATTATTAAAAAATGATAATTCTTGGTTAGATACGATGCTAAATAAAGCAGAATATAATCTAACCCACTTTGCTGTAGACGGAACAGAAGAACTACTTAAACGATTGAAAAAAGTAAGACCTAAACCAATAGATAACACTTTAATTCATGGCGATTTTACAATAGATAATGTATTAGTTAATGAATGCAATATAGTTGGAGTTATTGATTGGTCAGGAGCTACGTACGGGGATCCAAGATATGATTTAGCATTGGCAATTAGACCAAAATATAATGCTTTCGATAATGATAGAGATAAAGAAATATTTTTTAACGCATATGGCAACTTAAGAATAACTGATGAAGAGTATAACTACTTTGAAGACGGGTTATATAGCTTCTTTTAGTATCCCTTCGCAACGTATCCAGCAGATAACAACATGTTCAGGCATCAAGCCATTTGGCCTTTAAGTCGATGAAGGTTCGAGATTTCAGTGAATTTTTAGGAAGTGAACCTTTATAGATCATCATGAGATTTTACCGATTATTAGAAGGTTTGAGGAGAATGAATTAATTTATGATGGTTCGACAAAAACATAATATTTGCTGCTCAAGAAGTGCTGACTGTAAGATCGATTACAAAGGGCATTAGCTAAACTAATGAGCAACGAACAAAAAAAATTATATTGAGGAGGTAATCAGGATGAATAAGCATAGTGTTTATGAAACAAACAGCGCCTATTGGGATACAAAAGGAAGAAAAACAAATTGAAAAGGCAACGCAACATTTGACAACGTGCGGTCTTTCAGCAAAATTGATTTGTTCTCCCATGGAAGAAGAGTGTGACCTCCCCGTGGATTATTTTGACTTTGTTTATTCGATTTACGCCATAGGTTGGACAACCGATCTTGAAGGTACTTTTTGCCGGATCGCTTCTTATTTGAAAAAGGACGGTATATTTATTTTCAGTTGGTCTCATCCAATTCACAAATGTGTTGTTGAAGAAAATAATAGATTGGCTTTTAACAAGTCTTATTTTGATGAATCTTGGTATTCGGTCGCTCCTGATTTTTGTCAAGGCGAGCTAACTTTGTCTGATCGTAAACTATCAACCTATATAAATGCGTTAGCGAAAGCAGGGTTTGTTATCGAACAAGTGAATGAAGAAACCGATCAGGAAATAATCCAATTGCATGATGAAAACAATGATCTCGTAAAAAGAGCGAAGATGTTTCCTGTAACCTTCGTTATCAAAGCAAGAAAACTTTGAATCTACGGGGGGTTACTCATGGTAACGTTAAAATTACATACAGAGAAACCGATTCTACAATCTGAACTAATGGGTCTTTATCAAGATGCTGGTTGGTGGCCTAACCGGGATGAGAATGGAATATTACAGCTACTTGTTAGTGGTGTTGCAGTAGGAGCTTGGAAAGATGATATATTAATTGGTTTCTGTAGGTCTATTTCAGACGGAATATATCGGGCTTATGTAGAAGATGTTGTTGTACTAAGTACGTACAGAAATAAAGGAATAGGAGAACTAATGGTCAAAAGACTTTTAGATGAACTGAAAGATATTGACGTTATTAGTTTGTTTTGTACAGAGGATTTGGATGGTTTTTACGAATTGTCAGGTTTTAAACGGACAAAGCAAATTGTAATGCATTATAAGAATCAGAGAATTTAAAAGTCTAGGCAGCATCACTGACCCTTTTAGGTCTGGCTGAAGATGAAGATCAGGAAGACAACCTTGCCAGGCTAAGTGGCAAAGTACCTCGGGGATACGATTTTTAAGCATTTAAGGTTAATAAATTAAGTGTAAAACAAAAAGAGGGTCCGAAGACCCTCTAAATGCTAGAGTTTTGTAACTCACAATAAAGTTGGAGAGCATCTTTGAAACCTTGTATGTAGATACTTCTTTCTAGAATGGACTGGAGAGAAATTTGAGCGTCTTCGTAAAGAAAGACGGTATGTTGAAGTTGATCGGGTAAAGCTTCACGAAGCGTTCTGAAATATTGATCTGTTTCTGAAGAAAGCTGACTGTACTCGTTATGATGTTCTGATAGTTCAGTGTAGAGTAATTCCAGACGCATTCTTATAAGTGGTTCTACTAGTGAATCTAATGTATTAACCATTGACACTCCTCCTAATTAACTCTATAGAGTTAATATATAACCTCAAAGAGTTAATTACAAGGTGAATTTTTAACTTTATAGAGTTAATAGTTCTCTTTTCATTGATGATTGCTGATATGGGAGATAAGATGGAATTATGGAGGGGAAAAGATGACCGTAATCAAGTGCAATATTAGAGAACTCATGGCAGAACATCGAATCGATGATATAACAGAATTGATGGCGAAATCCGGCTTAAGTAGGAATTCAATCAATAAGTTATACCGGGAAACCAATATAGAAACAACTAAATTAGAAACCTTATTCAAGCTATGCGATACATTTAACTGCAAGTTATCTGATTTGATTGAATATGTACCTGGAGAAAAGATTTAGCGAAGGTAGATTCAAGAAGAGTTTCTGTCGTTTAACATTATAATCAAGCAGCGGCTCCATTGGAGCCTTGGTCTGCTGGAAGGATTTTGTCGAGTTTCTTTAGTAGATACGCTCAGCTATGTCAGACGTTATGAATATTGAAACGTTATAGGCAATTGTTCTAGAACTTAATATTACCGTCTAGAAAACTTGAGGAAGCAGGCATTAGCATATAATTTATGTTTTTGCATCGGGGATACAAGTCGTATGAATGAATACAGAAAGCATAGATGAAATTACAAGCAAAATTTAATACATAGAAATAAAGGAGAGCGAAACAATGTTTAAATACGAAATGGATGATCATTCTTATTTATCGCTATTGGAAATTAAAGATGCAGAACAATTATATAATTTGATTAACAGTAATAGGGATCATATAGGTGAGTGGTTGAAGTTTCCTAGTATTACTGTAGAAGCAGATGATTCAAAAACCTTCATAGAAAGAACACGGATAAGATATGCCAAGGAAGAAGGTTACTGGTTAGGAATATGGAGTGAGGATAAACTTGTGGGTTCTATTGGTTAATTATATCTAGATCAAGAGAACAAAAAAACTGAAATCGGATATTGGCTAGGTAAAGAATATGAGGGTAAGGGATTAATTACTAAATCTATTAAAGTACTAATAAATCATGCTTTTGACGAACTGAAATTAAATAAAATTGAGATAGGAGCAGCTACAAACAATTTAAAGAGCCGTGCATTCCTGAGAAATTAGGGTTTAAACGTGAAGGTGAACTAAGAGATTACGAGTATATCAATGGAAGGTTTCTAGATAGAATAATCTATGGATTGAAAGCTAATGAATGGATAACGGAATAGTATTTTTTATAGAAAGCATATGACATCATCTGAGATTAAATTTTTACGATTGGGCTTATGCCCTTGTCGTTCAATGAACAATCAGGGAAGTTGACTCTGACGACATGAGCCGACCTTAGATAGTAGCTATCTAAATCTAATATAGTGACAGGAGGCGAAAGTTTGATTTCACAGAAAAAGCTTAAACGGGTTGAACTTGTTCGTACTCTTGTTCTTGAAACGCTACTTACTATAGAGAATACCTCCAAGAAAGAGGAAGCATTGGTTAATCTTTTCGGGGTTTCTAGCTTCGCTTCTTTACTTGCCATACGAAGAGAACAAAATTCGGAAATTGCTGCGATCGCAGGGTTGCTCCATGATTTTTATTTCTATAAAACCGGCCTAAAATACTTCCCTGGCCTTAACAGTGCGGATTCGGTAAGACCGATTTTGCGTAGCACCCAAATCTTTACCAACGAAGAGCTATCTGTCATTCTTCGATCGATCTTTTATCAAAACGATAAACATCAGGTCCATGGACCATATGAAGAAATTATTAAAGACGCCATACTTATACAGATGTATGTTCAGAATCCGGAGGATCTTTTTTCTGATATTGAGATAAATAGATTACAAAAAGGTTTTATTGAATTAGGGATTCCGGTAGAACAGGTAGAGGTGAAGTGCAAGAGTAACAGAGGAACGATAAACAAAGGAACTGAAGATAGACGGTTTAATTTGGCTGAAATTGCGGAAGCGCTTGCAGGTCAAGGGATTTTGGGTATTCCAGAGGATGAAAACTTTCGGGAAATATGCAAGTACTGGCCTGACTCGGATATTTATAAAGTACTGGAATCAAATTGGTGTGCTGCATTCGTCTATCATTGCTGTATGCAGGCTGGCATCATACTCCCTATTCGATACCCGAATCATAGTTATCGATTAGCTGGGGCTGGCGCGTGGTTAGATTGGGCTCAGCTACCTGAAACCAATTTTTTATATCAAGATGGATATCATGGTTTTAAACCAAAGCGTGGTGATATTGTCATTTTTGAAAAGCTTCTATCCGATAATTCGCATGATCATATTGGAATTGTTTTGGCATGCGAGGGAAACCGATTATTGGTTGCAGAAGGTAACAAAGACAATAAAAACTTCTCCAGCGTTTTTTACAGGGATAGAGAACATTGTATTTACGGATATATACGTATTGACGACAGCTATCAATTTCATTTTGATGGGGAATACAACCCGATCGTTTCTAAATGGAGTAAGAAACTTTAAAACCGAAGGAGATGGTCACTATACTCCTAGTATATTGGCGGTATTTTCTTTATGTTTTGGATCATAAATTAAACGTTCTAATCGAATGTTGGCAAGAAGGATTATATCTTCAAGGGATAATCCATGACATGTCTAAATTCTCTCCTCACGAATTTTTTCCTTATGCACGTAAATTCTATTCAAATCAGAAGGACGAGAATTCCGAGCTGAGTTGGAAGAATGCGTGGCTGCACCATCAAAATCATAATAAGCACCACTGGGAATATTGGATAGTAAATAAAAATACTAGAGAAGCCTTACCAATGCCAAAGAAATATTTGATAGAAATGGTATGTGACTGGCGGGCTTTCTCAAGAAAATGGGGGCGTAAAGTTAAAGAAACTAATTTATCAGAAAGAATGATGACATCTGAAAGTATAATATTACATCCAAAGACAAGGGAAGAACTTGAAAACTTCATGAAGAAAAAACAACAACAATAAACATTTTTGAAATTTATTTCAATGAAGTCGATCATTTTATATAATTTCGACTTCGTGCTGCGAACCGATTAACATTGTCCCTTGTCCCGCTCTAGGCTATAGCAGTAATTTCAAGGAGGATACAACATGTCAAGATCCGTTTATATTATTTCTGGCCCTGCCGGTGTTGGAAAATCAACTACTTCAAGGAAACTTGTTGCACATTTGAATCGCAGTTCATATATATCTGGTGATGATATTAGTCATCTACCTGTAAACGGGAGGGGCAAGCCGTGGATCTGTCAAGAAACTCATAAGCTAACGTGGATAAATATTTTAAGTTTAGTGAAGAATCTAATTCAATTTAATTACGATGTTGTTATAGATTATGTGACGTTTCCATCGGAGGCTAATTGGTTAGCTAGTGAGCTGGAGAGTATGAATGTAAGGATTATTTATGTAGTATTTATGGTCGATGATGAAACAATTATTAGAAGAGATCAGTTAAGAGATCCATCGATACAAATGGGAGAACGAAGCCTAATCCTATTGAATGAATTTAGAGAAGTATTAAAAGACGACAGACATATATTAAATACCCAAGAATATTCTGTTGACCAGGTAGATGAAGTGATTGAAGAGATATTAAACAATGATAGATTTTTGATAAGCTAATTTGAAGAAGTGGTGACATCGTTTAACATATAATCAAGCTGCGGCTCCTGGGAATACCTGATTCAGCAAAATGGGTCTGGAAGAGGCATTTCATGCTAGTCTAATGATAAATTTTTACTGTATAAGAATATATGTTCTGATATAATTAAACTGAGAATAGTAAATCTCTTCCTCTAAATTTGGTTACAAATAAAAACAGTGAGGTGAGTGAGATGGAACAAAGGAATGCGCCAGAGGTAAGAATTGAACTATGGGACGAAGGAGATCTAGATTTGCTTCGCCAATTAAATTCGCCTGAGATGACAGTACACTTCGGAGGACCAGAGACTGAGGAGGAAATTCTAGCTCGCCATAAGCGCTATTATGAAATCGCCCAAAATGGAACAGGGAAAATGTTTAAGATCCTTTTGCTTCCGCATCTTGAAGTCGTAGGTAGTGTGGGATATTGGAATCAGACTTGGAATGAAGAATCTATTTACGAGATAGGGTGGAGTGTTTTATCGGAATTTCAAGGTAGAGGAATAGCGACAGAAGCAACAGCGAAGGCCATAGCTTCCATCCGTTCTGAAAAGAAGAAACATAAATTCATTCACGCTTTCCCTAAAACCAAAAATCCCGCTTCGAATGCCATTTGTCGCAAGCTAGGCTTTTCGTATATTGGTGAGTGTGATTTTGAATACCCTATTGGGACTAACATACGATGTAACGACTGGAGATTGGCAGTCGAGGAAAATTAAGATTAAGAGCATGGTGGGAAATTTATATCACCTGCATGGCTTTCTCCATATTTCAGGGCAGATGAGAGACCATCTGCTTTTTTTTTGCTTGATTTACTTCATATATGTAATAATATGGGTTAGTACTTAGTGCATATAATTTCCTGATTATAGGGACATGATAGATGCCTAGTCTCTATGGATTTATCTTTATTTGAATCCTAGAGATGCTGAGTGAAACTACTTAAACCATTAAGGAGAACTAAAATGTCGCAGTTTCCCGAATTAGAAACAAAAAGACTTGTATTAAGAGAACTAACAGAGAATGATTCCACAGATATATTTCAATTTTTTTCATTGGATGAAGTTACGAAGTTTTATGATGTGGAGAGTTTTACAAATATTAAACAAGCAGAAGATTTATTTCAAAGATGGAATGAAAGATATGAAACAGGACAAGCCATTCGTTGGGGAATCACTTTGCAGTCGGAAAACAAAGTAATTGGAACATGTGGCTTTCATGGCTGGATGAAGAAGCATTATAAAGCTGTCATTGGATATGAACTAACACCAGAATATTGGCATCAAGGTTTTATGACCGAGGTTGTTGAAAGGGTAATTGAATATGGATTTAATACGCTTGGCTTAAACCGAATTGAAGCATTTGTAGAACCGGAGAATGTGGGATCAAGAAAGGTTCTTGAGAAAATCGGCTTCAGAGAAGAAGGCATATTGAAGGAAAATTATTATTGGAAGAATCGATTTGTTGATAATGCCATTTATGCATTTCTCAAGAGTGACTATAAAGTTCATTAATAGCTAACGAAAGAAGGATAACCAGATGATTACAATCAGATTTGTTTCAAATGAGGATATCCCACACATTCAATCCATAGCTCAAGAAACATGGAATTATACTTATAAAGGCATATACTCCGAAGGCTACATACAAAATTTTCTAAGTAGAGCATATTCAGATGAGAATTTAAGTCGATCTGTCGAGAGAGATCTTCATAGTGCCAAACGGAGTTTTTTAATAGCAGAATATAATGGCAAAGTCGTTGGATATGCTCAAACAAGACAAGTGAAAGAAGAAGAACACGAATTACAAAGAATCTATATACGACCTGGATATCACAAAATGGGAATAGGTCAAGAGTTCATTCGGAGATTCACTCAAGTTTTAAAGCCAATAAATCAACTGTTTGCCTGGGTAGGGAAAGAGAATTATATAGGAAGAGCATTTTATGAGAAAAGTGGATTTAAAGAAATAGAAGAGATGATTGAAACCATAGAAGGGCACAGCAAAACGCAAGTTAAATATGAATTGGAAATCTCGTAGGGATAGACAAGCAGCTCATATTCAGAAAGGAGAGGGGACAATGAAACGAGTCAACGTAACATACACTTTAATTACAGACGAATCAAAATCGAAAGTCTTAATGGTCAAAAATGTAGGACGTTCGAGCTGGTCTTTACCAGGAGGAGCAGTAGAACCAGATGAATCATTAGAGCAAGCTGCTATCAGAGAAGCCAAAGAAGAGACCGGTTTTGATGTTAAAGTCTATGGCATCGTGGCTATAAATGAATGTAAATTTGAACATTTAAATGAACATGCAATTTTTATAGTCTTCAGGGCTGAAATTACTGGAGGTACTGAACAAATTGTAAGACCTAATGAAATCTCCGAAATTGCTTGGAAGGATATAGAGGAGGCGGATAAATTAATGCCCTTTTATAAAGGCGGGATAAGGAACTTAATTGTCGGTAATGAAATAACATATTTAAATGAAGGAACTAAGTAACTAACATATAAAGTGAATTGATAAAAACATACGTACTGTGGCGTTCGCCCCCCTGGTTTGACAGGTACATGTTCTAAGACTAGGAGAACTAACCTGATACGCTCAGCTTCTTAAGATAAGAGATTTGAGAGCTATCCAAGCGTGAGGGGCGTCATGATGAGTACATAAAACGTTATATGAGATGGGGGAATACTATTATTAAAATACAGAAAACGCACATTATCACGGTAGTACTTCTTCTTGTAGCTTATTTCTCTTATCAATATCTAAATCAAAAAAATGAACAGTTAAATAAGGAGATTTCTATTAATCAAATCAAAAGTACCCAAATGACAAAAGCAGTCTACTCGCACAAAACACCTAACATTACATTTGTGGATATTAAATTGACAAATGAACAAATTAACAAAATTGTTGGCTGGATCAATTCTGTGCCTGAATCCTCAATTATCGAACTTCATCAAACGCCTTCAAACATCAGTGCTGGAATAGCATTTCGACTTCATTCAAGAAGAGATATTACAATCCAATATGATCTTGAGCAAATATATATCACACGAACAGATATAAAGAATAAAGATACGAAGTATTCCATTGTACAAAACGAATTAAAATCATTTTTTGATGAACAACTCAAGGGATTTTATTATGGAAAGGATAAAGTAAACGAATAACCCTAAGAGAGGACTATCTATATCTATGAATCCACCTAAGCTATCGTTTCGGCGGCAGCGATTGTAATGAATGAGAACAATGAAATTTTGCTAATCCGGGGACCTAGAAGAGGATGGGAAATGCCTGGAGGGCAAGTTGAAGAAGGAGAATCCTTACAGGATGCGGCAGTCAGGGAGACAAAATAAGAATCAGGGATTGATATAGAGATTATTCGATTTTGTGGAATATTTCAGAATGTAGATGGTTCAATCGTGAATACATTATTTTTAGCAAGACCGATTGGGGGAGAACCCATAGTAACTAGTGAAAGCCTGGAGACAGGATGTTTTCCAATAGAGGAAGCATTAAATAAGGTGACTTGGAAGAACTTCAAACAACGAATTGAATATTGTTTAAGGCCAGATTTGCAACCATTTTATATTGAATTCTAAAACAAGATTACGATAAAACTGGAGTGTGCTCATGGAAATTGAATTAGAAGTAATTCAGAGTATGTTAGTTAAATTTAAGTCTGAAGGTAAATGGACTCTCCAAGCAATCTCACAATTATCAGAAGAAGATATCACCTGGTCACCAAATCAAGAAAGTAATAGTATTGCAAATCTGGTTGCACATATAAGAGGTTGTGTTCACTCAAGAATAGAAACGATATTTTATGATATTGCTGATTCAAGAGACAGGGATAAGGAGTTTGAACATGGGCTTAAAATGTCGATAGAAGAAGCCTATAACATGACTAAGGAATCATTTGATATTATCATTCAATATCTCGAACACCTCAGTTTCAACCCAAATTTGTTGTTATCTCAACCGTTCACTAATCGTCCCCCTCTTACATTCAGTCAAGTAAATAATGAAACAACGGTTTTGAATCTAATGATAGCAATGGTAAGAGAAATTCACTATCACACTGGTCAAATCATATATGCAGCCAAAGTCAGGAAAGGACAGCTAGTTTGGCAATACGATTGATATCAACACAAAGTAATAATGATCTGAAAAAAGGAGAATTAAATGATACAAATCCTAGAAGAACCAACAGGAGCAACATATAAACAATTGGTATCTCTGGCTTTTAGCTTGTGTGATGAGTTCATATTGGTCAAAAGAGATCAAATTAAATTAAATGTAGATGGAAAAAGATTTATTGAAGAAATAAAGCCTTATATTAAAGAGATTAAAAAGCAGGAGGGCTGGCCCGGGACGCAATTATTTGGCCATTACGCAGATGTTTTTTATTTTGATTGTAACGAGGAATTGAAACAGATCGTATTAAAAAAAGTCGATAGACTATATGAATGGTTACAACCAGAATTACTAGAAGATCTATGCTTTTATAAAAATAATAAAGAATGGCTAGTAACAATTGCTCATGAAAAACAGGGGATTATAAAAACAACAGATCATCAAGAAATACTAATGATAAGGGAAATCGAAGGCATAATGATATATTACCATGAGTAGAAATCAACGAAAATCTTAACAAAAATATTTGATAGGAGTTGGATTGATGGATTTTATATATGGAGAATATCTTATCAGTGACAACAAAGAGCTTATGGACATCCATGCGGTAAAGGGTTTCTTATCTAGAAGCTATTGGGCCAATAGGAGATCCGATGGAAAAATTGAGAAGTCCATCCATTCTTCAATATGTTTTGGGATTTATAAAGAAGAAGTTCAAGTTGGTTTTGCAAGGGTTGTCACAGATGATGCGACAATGTATTGGCTTTGTGATGTTTTTATTCATGAGGAAAATAGGGGCCAAGGACTTGGTAAGAAACTAATTGAAGTGATAACACAATCGGATCGCTTTAAAGATTTAATGGGGTTACTCGGAACATTGGATGCACATGAATTATATGAACAATATCAATTTAATAGAAATAGTGAACGCTTCATGATAAGACTTCCTGATTATTTGAGGGCGTGATGACTTTGAAGAGAGCTGTTTATTTTCTTTCTTTGATCATTGGAATAGTTTTTATAGCCCTTGGAGTACTACCAGCTATTTTTGCCTATCCCTTCAGTGATGAACCAAACTCCGGGCCGGCAAGCTTTTGGGAACTGATTCTAATCATTAGTTACGAACAATGGATATTGTTTCTGATTGTTGGTCTGATATTAAGTCTGTTTAACGTGTTACAACTACGAAAGATATAAAGGGAGATTTTATCAATGTACAAACTTAAAACAAAAGAAACAGACAACAGCGTCATTGAATTTATTGAAAGTGTTGATAGTCCCAAAAAACGTGAAGACGCGTATCAGCTATTAGATATTTTCACTGAAACAACAGGGTATAAAGCAAAGATGTGGGGACCGAGTATTATTGGATTCGGCGCTTATCATTATAAATATGAATCTGGTCACGAAGGTGATGCACCACTGGTGGGCTTTTCTCCTCGAAAAGCAAAAATCAGTTTGTATTTTGCGACAGGTGATGCCGAGCGAGAGAATCTATTAAAAGACTTTGGAAAACATACGACAGGAAAAGCATGTGTATACGTCAATAAAGTTGCAGATATCAATCTAGATGTATTACAAGCGTTGATCAACCAATCCATCAAGTTCTTGAAAGAAACCTATCCGAATCATTAATTCCTATTAACTGTTATTATTGGAGGTCACGTGATGAAAGAAGAGAACATTCATATACGATGGGCGAACGAAAATGATGCAGCGAAGCTTCTAAAGCTCAATGATGCTTTTAATGGAGTAGGTACATCCATAGAAGAAGTAAAAGAGAGCCTTGCTTTATCTAATGAGTTGATTGCTCTAGCTGTTATTGACGGCCAGACAGTTGGATTTGCTTGTGCTCAATATTTTAAATCTTTATGTTATCGTGGTCTCCAGGGAGAGATCACAGAAATGTATATTGCTGAAGTTGCCCGGAGAAGAGGATTGGCTACGTTGCTAATTGCTTTTATAGAGGAGGAACTCAGAGAACGAGGTGTTACCAGTGTAAAGATTCTGACAGGCCAAAGAAATGAAATGGCTATAAAGACATACGTAAAATCAAACTATGTGAGAACAGAAGAAGTATTGCTTCAAAAGAATCTATGAACCAATAAACGTCGTGCACACATGGACAGGCGCTCAAACACTAAAAATGCACAATAGGGAGCATAATCGAATGTCTGAATATTATTGGGATAATAAAATTGAATACCTAAGAAATACGAGATGGCTTTATTACAATGACGATTACCTGCAATTTTTAGTGCAATTTGTTTGGAAGATAGATAAACCTGTAAGCGTTATCGATTATGGGTGTGGGTTTGGTTATTTGGGTCTTAAACTGCTGCCTTTGTTACCAAAAGGGTCAACCTACACTGGAGTAGATAAGGGTGAAACATTAATCAATGAAGCTAAGACGATCTTCTCCCAACTTCCTTATGATACAGAATTTATTACTTGTGATATAGAAGACGTTGTATTGGAGAGGAAGTATGACATTGCATTGAGTCATGCTTTTTTATTGCATATGGATGACTCTGTGAAAACACTCCAAAGGATGATTGAAAGTGTGCTGGAGGGTGGAAGAATCATCTGTTTTGAACCTCATTGGATTGGAAATATGGCGAACTATCATGTGGAAGGCGTTGAACAAAGTGAAATCATTAAACTAGGCGTTTTACAGAGATTATTTGAACAAGATCATATACGTACAGGTAAAGATGGAAATATTGGAATGCGATTGCCCATATTAATGAGTCAATTAGGATTAACGAATGTGGAATGTAGAATGAGTGATAAGGTCAACTTTCTAGATCAAAACATGGACTCTGCCAGAAAAAACATTCTCTATCACTCAATTAAAGAAGAAGGTATAGGACAGGACCCTGGTGATTCAGTAGAGGTAACCGAATGCTTATCAACTCGGGGCTTAACCCAAAATGAAGCAAAGGCGCAGTATGAAGCTGAATTAATACTCTCCAAAGTTTTTAATGATGAATCTTGGTTGACTTATGCAGCCAGCATGAAGATTTCATTTGGAACGGTCCGAAGGGAAGGGTGATAAGAACTGTGGGTTCACATGAAGGTATCTTGAAAAACAACATCGTTGTTGTGGTTAAGGGAGTCATTGAAAATAAAGGCAGGATATTGATATTAAAACGTTCAGGTGCAGATGAAGTTGCGGCGGAAAGTTGGGAAACCGTTGGTGGAAAGATCGATTTTGGAGAAGAACTAGAAGAAGCTGGGCTTAAAGTGAGTGTTGAGAAGTTACTATTTGCTACTACTTTTTTTACGGATCCGCATAGACAGATCGTGTTACTGACATATTTGTGCAGAGCAATAGATGATCAAGTGATACTTTCAGAAGAACATAGCGAGTATATGTGGGCAACCCGATCAGAGTTATATGACTATTTACCACAAACTATTTTAAATGATTTTAAAAAATATAACGTAATCGATACAGTTGAAATCATAGCTAAACAATATGAACTCAAGTAAGTCATTAATCTACTCCAACGAAATATAATTCGGCAAACGAAAGGGATATTTGAATGAACCCAATTACTATAGAGCCAATCGATAAAATGAATTGGGAAGAAGCGATCGCGATATCTTTACTTGAAACGCAAGTAAATCTTGTACCGACGGTCATCGAATCTTTAGCATATGCATACGTGAAGCCTTGGGATGCAGCTTTTGATCCATATCTTTTGCGTGAAGGCGATAAAGCTTTCGGTTTTTTCTATTTATCCTACACACCAGCAAGTACGGATAATTATTGGATTGGAGGATTTCAAATAGATAAGGACTATCAAGGAAAAGGATTAGGAAGTCAATCACTTTATACGATACTGGAAAGTATTCAGGAAAAACATCCACAATGCCAAATCATCTCACTAACCGTAGAAAGAAGTAATGCTCATGCAAGAGTGTTATATGAGAAGATAGGATTTATTGATCAGGAAATGGAAAATCAGGATGGTGAAGTGGTATATAAAATGAAATTGAAATAAGCAGAAATCAGTCATTTTGAAGGTGAAATGATCCATTTTAATAAAAAAAAGTGGGGATAGTATGATGTACGACGATCTCAATAAAACGATGACCACCGAGAGGTTGCTGTTAAGATTATTTATAAAAGCAGATGCTGAAACCGTTACCAGACTATGTAATGACTACAACATTTATAAAAGTACCCTGACATTACCCTACCCATATACATTAGAATGTGCAGTGTCTTGGATAGAGCACCATAACGAAAATTTTAATGCGGATAAATTATATGAATTTGCTATTTGTGATAGGGAAACAGGTGATTTATACGGGGCAATAGCATTATCTAATCAACAACGTTACGATAACGGTGAGTTATCTTATTGGGTAGGTCAGCCGTTTTGGGGAAAAGGTTATGCAACGGAAGCTGCTAAAGCCATGTTAGACTTCGCTTTTGATGTGAAAAAATATCATAAGGTATATGCGCGACACTTTGCTTCTAACCCGGCATCCGGACAAGTTATACAGAAAATCGGCATGTTAAAAGAAGGAGTACTGATGGATCATGTCAAGAAAGAAGGCCTGTATGAGGATCTGATTTACTACGGAGTAGTGAGAAATAAGATGAAAGAATAAATTTCAAACCAAATGGGGAAGGAATACATATTGAAAATTAAACCGGGTAAAAAAGTTTTACTTTTTTGATGGATTGTTAGAGATCGCCTGACTGCTTTCTGTTTTTTATAAAACCATATGCAAATTCTATTGTTATTTTTAATGGAGGTAAAGATATGAATCCACTGATTCCATCCTTAGATTTGATTAAAGAAATTGAAATCTCTGAAATCGATTATATGACAGATCGCATGCTTGCTATACAAGGTCGGGACTCTAATCCAGAAGGAATTGAGATTCAGCAATTTGGAAATGCCATCTGTTTCTACAGTAAAACCATGCCATGGCCCACGTTTAATACGGTGAAGGGCTTAACAAATAATGATCTGGAACATATGGATGCTATCATTGATTTTTATAGACAGCGTGATCGAAAGGTTCAGTTCGAAGTCATTCCATCTGTGGTGGATCAGAACTTCTTGAAACGTTTAACCGACTTAGGCATGTATGCATCGGGATTTCATTCATCTCTTATCATCAAGCCTGAAGAAAAAAAGAATCACTCAGATCATATCCGAATTCAAGAACTTGAAGAGGATCAATTCGAGCTATACGCTACCATTCATTGCAGGGGGACCGGTTTGTCGGATGACGGTATCCCTTATGTCGCCCAGAATAATCAGGTTCTTTATCACCGTCCAGGTTGGAAATTTTACATCGCATATGTCAATGACATCCCTGCTGCGGTAAGTGTTCTGTTTATTAAAAATCAAAAGGCATCCTTAACCTTTGCAGCAACATTACCTGAGTTTAGAAATCAGGGTGTACATCAGCAGCTTTTAAATAGACGAATAATGGAAGCTGTGAATAAGGAATGTAATCTGGTGGTAGGGCAATGTTCATTTTTATCTCAAAGCCATCGAAATATGGAGCATGTTGGCATGAAGTTGGGATATATCCGAACAGCATGGACTGAAAGATAAAAACTAGATTGAATTAGGAGGCAGCTCATGAACAATACAAATAAAATCCTGGGTGCGGTTCTCATGATTAGCAGTATTTTTATTTCAACCTTAGATAGAATTTCCGTGAGAATATCCATAGCCATAGTCGAAGCGGGATACGCTTCAGGTGGGAAAACACGCGAGATAATCCCAGCGAGCGATAATGGTTTCACGGGTTTTCTCGTATACTTCTTATTTTTCGTCGGATTTGTGTTATTGATTGCTGGATTCCCGGGGAATTCCAGAAAGGATAAAACAAATAGGTACCCACAAAATCGATCATAGGAGGAGTTCATTTTGCCAGAGTACGAAGAAGCCCTAAACGGAGGCAATGTGAATAAGGTTGTAAAAGTAGGTAGCACAGTTCGGCGTGACGCTATACCGAATCCGTATGTATATGAATTGCTTAAGCACCTTGAAAAGGTGGGTTATGCGCATTCCCCTAGATATTTGGGAGTAGATGAGCAGGGTAGAGAAGTCCTTTCTTACCTGGATGGTGTGGTCCCGGGAAATGACTATCCTGAGATTGAAAGTTATATGTGGTCTGATGAGACCTTAGACAAAGTAGCGAAACTTTTAAAAAGCTATCATGATGCTACAGTGGATTTTGTTACATCTACGGTTTCTTTAAATAATTGCCCAAAGATATCTTCAAAGGAAGAAGTAGTCTGCCATAACGATTTTGCATTGTATAACGTTGTGTTTAAAGATCGGCTTCCTGTCGGAATCATTGATTTTGACATGGCAGGGCCTGGTTCGCGTCTATGGGATATCGTTTACAGCTTGTATACCTCTGTTCCACTAGCAGGGTTTTCACCGGATAAAGATGAAAGGGAAGTCGTTCCATATAATAAACAGGATCATGCATCTGAGCGGAAAAGACGTATAGCGTTATTTTTTAATGCTTATGGTATGGATGTACCGACAGATCTAAAGGAATGGATGATTTCTCGAATTCATTTCATGTGTACCACACTATCTGATCGGGCGGCGTCTGGAGAAATAGCTTTTATCAAAATGATTGAAGAGGGTCATTTGGCTCATTATGAGAAAGAAGTAAGGTTCCTTGAGAAGCATTTCGGTGACTGGAGTTAATCGAAAAAAACGAAACGAGTGATATTATTGTGATCAGATTAATACCTACTACAAGAGAGAACTGGAAAGATGCATTAAACTTACAAGTTCAAGCCAATCAAAATCATTATGTTCCATCAGTAGCCGTGTCCCTAGCGAAGGTGCACATTCGTCCAGATGGGGATGATTACAAGTATCTACCATTTTGCATATTTAATACGGAGGATAGCTTAGTGGGTTTTGTCATGATCACAGTCGATGAAACAACAGATTGGTCCTATTGGTTAAATGGTTTTATGATCGATGTAAGCTATCAAGGTAAAGGATATGGAAGAGCAACGATAGATGCAGTAATTAGCTATATAAAAGAGAACTATGTCCATAGCAAGTGTTTGAATTTAACTGTATGTGCAGAGAATGAAGTTGCCAGAAAGCTTTATGATAAAATGGGTTTTTCAGAGACCGGAGAAGTATATGATGATGAAATTGTATATCGATTCGTTTTTTAAAAAGCATTTTAACTTACTCCTACTTCTGCTTGACCAGTACAACACCGATGATGATGACCACAAGCCCAATCCACGTTTTCCAAGAAGGAACTTCCTTCATGAACCAGTATCCCATCCATATGGAGATGAGCACTTCTATGCATTTGGCAATGACCAGGACATAGCCCAGTTGGCTGACAGCTTTCATTCCAAACTTGACGCCGTATCCTACGCTCAGATTAGCGGCGAGAAATAAAGGTAGCATCCAAAGATGGAATTTAAATGTGGACCAGAACTGAGTGTCAATATGCTTGCTTTGATATGAAAAAATAATGTTGATACAGGCTAAGCCAGCAAACATGAGCACAAAGCTGATAAGGTACAGCATAACATCACTCCCAAGGATAAGTAGTATGATTAATGTTTCCTCGAACCAAAAATTTTATCCATGGGCATGAAATGATGTTAGCGAAGATGAGTGGACCAGCTAAACCGATGATAGTGAGGTTGTTTCGAAGGGTCAATGATTCCAAAAATCAGGCGATATTCGTTACGTTCAGTCAAGTAATCTGGAAAACATTTCTATGATAAATTTTACATAAAAGCAATATAGAATTCATTAAATTCCACACGTCCTTTTATATACTTAGTTTGTTTGACTCAGCGAACTAAAAGGACTAGGTGGTCGTTTAAATGTTGAAAAAACGAGACTTGCACGAATGTTACTCACTGTATGATTTGATGGTGGATCCCGCTGTTTTTCCATACGTTCGTCATAAGTGCCGATCTTATGAGGAATATTTATTTGCAACTAAACAGGTGATTGATGAAGAAGAGCAAAACACATGTATTTCCAGAACGATCCTTAATGAGCTGGGACATCCCATCGGAACCATTGATTTATATCACATGGAACATAAGACAGGTTTTCTTGCGACATGGATTGGAGCCCCTTATTTTGGAAAAGGTTACAATCAACGAGCAAAGGAAGCCTTTTTCGCTGAGTTGTTTCTTCAACGTGAAATTGAAACAGTATTTCTTAAAATTCGAAAACAAAACATTCGATCCAAGAAAGCGGTTGGGAAATTGCCTTATGTCAAATTAGCCAATGATATATACCACGAAGTGTATAAGTTGATAAACAATACGGAACAAATTTATGATTTGTATTACGTGAATCGTTCTGACTTTATGGCAAGTGAAGAGATGAAGCATGTGGTTGCTACGTAACAACTAAAAACGTCTTTCTATCTATTCAAACGAAATCCCGCCAGGTTTATCCTGTCGGGATTATTATTATTTTCTTTGACAGTCCATAATTTTGCAGATAGGAAACAATAAGTAGGGATGCAGGAATATGGAAATTAAGGTCGAAAGAAGAGATATAAGCAAGAATGAAACAACGTTATAAGCAAATCGCAAAGTATTTTAATTCTGAGGTGTTGTAATGGAGATCAAAAAAATAGAGAATCTATCCAATGAAGATTGGCTTCAACTTGGAAGCTTTGGTTATAAATCTACTCAAAAATATCAGCTTACCAAGAAAGAGACACAAGGTTCCTTTAGTATGCATTTAACGTTAATAAATTTGGATGACATATACGAAAAAGAAGAAATGAACAGTACAGATGATTTGGAACGATATGAAGAAATCATACAACTGGGATTTTCTTATGGAATATATATAGATGGGAAAATCATAGCGCTCGCCATTTCCGAACCACAAGCTTGGAATAATACGCTGATGATATGGCATCTTCAGGTGAATGAAAAATACATAAGAAAAGGATATGGGAGACTGTTGATCAATAAAGTGAATGAGATTGCCCAGGAACAAGGCTTCAGAGCTATCACGTTAGAAACCCAGAATACGAATGTTCCAGCCATTAATTTTTACATGCAATGTGGTTATCAAATTGAAGGAATTGATGTATCACTATATTCAAATAATCATATCCAAAACGAAGAAATAGCTTTGTATATGAGAAAAAAGATCCAATAAGAGTAACTGGGTATTACCTTGAAACCGCTTAAATCTATTGTGGTAGGGCTTCCGGTAAATCGATAAGTCTTGGAGGTAGGTTCAGTGACGAAAAAGCGGAAAATAGTAGTTGCTTTATCACTCATTGTATCTGGAATCATTGGTGTATATTTAATATTGAATCAATATATAGTGCTTGATCGAACGAGTCAAGAATTAGGCAATTATGATTTCGTTACATCCCAAGCTGATGTGGAGGTTTTAGTTGAAGGAACAGGTAAACAAAATATACTAGGAGACAGAGTTTCTACCAAGATAAAAATTGTAAACATCTTATTTAACAATACCTCCAGTAATCTTGTTGAGGGAAGTGAAATTGAAGCTAATGAGTATTTAGTAGTGCATCATAATAGACAAGTGAGTGGACTGCAATGGACCCCAGGAAGAAGTATCTTCAGTATGGGCACAAGCTACAAACGGTTGGAAAAAGGTGAACAAAAAACAATTCACTTAAAACTTAATAAAGAAACGAATCAATTTTGGATAATGCCTGAAGAGTTAATTATACAGTGAATTTAAGGCTAATCAATGAAGTTATGGAAGCGTATATTCAATTCAATCTACATGCGTTGTAGTGACGAAAAAATAGTATAAGGGTGAATGCAATGACTGTTGGAAGAAAGGTTTTTGTTTTAAAGGATGAATCACGTATTGATCCGATAAGTAAGGAAACCAGAGAAGTGCTCATTAGTATATACTATCCTTCCAATCCTGTGGAACATGAGTCGAAGTATATTTCGTTATTTGAACCTAATATCACTTTAGCTGTTGATATGCTCTCTAGTATGGGAGTGGATAAGGATTATATTTGTAATCTGAATACAAAAATACATAATGATGAGAGTGTTGATATTAATGCTAAAAACTGTCCCATTATTTTTATAGCTCCGGCTTTTGGTGTAGTTAGGGATATGTATTCCTTTTGTGTAGAACATTTAGTAGAGTGCGGATTTGTTGTCATTACTATAGGAGCCACTCATGAATCTATATTTTCAATTTTTCCTGACGGACGTTTTGTCCAGCAATCCAATGAGATATCTGAAATAGACAGTTTAGATATTCATTCTTGGAAACAATTATTGAAGCTTAGAGTAGAAGATATGAGTTTGGTTATGAAAAATGTAGATAAGGTCTTGGATTCAGATAAGGATCTTAGGGCCATAATCGATGTGAATGAAATGGGGATCATTGGTCATTCATTAGGTGGGGCTGCTGCTTACGAATTGCTTAAAAGAGAAAAGAGAATTAAGGCTAGCATTCTATTAGATCCTAGTTTCCATTTAATGACGACGAATAAGGAAGAGGGAGTATCTGTTCCGTTATTGATAGCTCGGCAAGAGAAATGCTCGTTTGAAGAACTGGAAAATGAAATCTCTCCAGACCTATTGCCTTTGTTGCTGACTGGGTATGAGTCTTTGTTTAACTCGAGTGATCTGAATAGTTCATTTATTAAATTAAACGGTGCTCATCATATGACTTTTAGCGATATCCCGATACATTACAACGAAGATGGGATAGAACACAAGCATTCCACTATTAATAAGTATATCTCTGCTTTCCTTGAGGAGCATTTAAAGAAGGAAGAAAGTAAATTTCATGAGCTGCTGAAAAATAAGATTAATGATGGAATTGATCAAGTAAATAGTAAAGGACATGTTATTTAAGGAGGGGACTAGAAATGTTTAGATAACACATGCCTTAAATATTTTATAGGTAGTTAGCATTGATGAGGAGGAATGACGCATGGAATTAAATAATTGGTCTGAGGAACTTAATTTTCATGATTTATCAAATGAATATTCCATTCAAAAGGCTGAGCCCGAAGAATGGGGACTGTATTGTTCTGTCTATTATAATATGGCCTATACTGGATTTTTTAGAGAGGAAGGCTACTTCAATGTTTCGCGGAATAACTCTTTTTGGATTTATAAAGGAGAGTCAAAAATCGGTGGGGTAAGGATGGCACCCAATACGTTATATCATCTATTCTTTATGCCCCCATTCAATGATTCATTTGAGGTACTGAAACTTCTTAAAAGAATACTCATAAAATGGTCTGATCCAACTCAACGTATCAAGATATATGAAATTCTCCCCGATCAAGTACATTTATTTACGAGGGCTGGATTCTGGCCAGATGAGTTCAGATGTCGCTGGATGCAGCGCCCGACAGATCATTTCAATGTGCGTTGGGATCATGATTTTATAGTTAAGAGCCCCGAAATTATCGAGAATGAAACGGGTGCTAAGCAATACATTAATGAAGATGAAATTGCTCAGTGTGACTTTGAAAGCTTTGTAGGCGGTTTCGAAGCCTTACGCAGAAAGAAAACATCCCTTGAAGACTTTATCCCGAACGAAGAAGTCCATTATACCAATGAGGACCTAACTCAAGCTTCTACACTTGTATATGATAAGGTTACTGGACAGCTCATAGCCAACTGTCGCCTATGTTTGCAGGATAATCAAGCAGCAGTATATAGCATCGGAGTCAACCCCGCTTACAGAGGAAAAGGACTTGCTACACGCATGCTGCAAAGAGCCTTGACTGAACTTAAAGACAAGTATCCAGTTCTAAGGTTATATGTCATGGAAGGCAATGATGCCGAATCAGTCTATTTTAATCTTGGATTTGTTCCTGGCGTTCAAGAGATACAAACGATGTATATTCCTGTAAATGAATAGTCACGGTTAAATTAATCAACTAACAACCCGAGAGGATCTTTTGAATGGGACAGTATCAACTCATAGCACGGCGTGTCATGTTCCTTGTGGAAAGGAAGGTTATTATTGGAGACTATATTAATGTTGGTAGTGTCTTTGTTTCTTGGTATTTTTGTTGTGAAAATTGGAATAGATAATTCCAAGAGTAACCAGTATACCAAAGAAATATTACAAGAATTAAGAGAGATCAAGGAAATTCTAAGAGATCAACGATGAAGACAATATCGAGGAGGAGTTAAGGTGCTTTATGATTTAAAAGGCGAAGCCAAAATGTCACCTGTTGTTGGTATGTTATTTGCTGCGGTTATAGAAAACAGCCAACGACTCCAACGAATCACGGACGGTATGTCGAAAGAAGAAATAGATTATAAAGGACCTAATAACAACTTCAATAGTACCGCTCAATTAATAAAAAATATCACCTACGTCGATCTGAATGGGGCTTATCGAATAAAGGGACGACCACTTCCTCAAAACTTAAGAGAGCAACATGGTCCTATAATTGATGAAAATGGCAGACTTCCGATGGTTCAGGAAATATCTTTGAGTACACTTATGTCGACATATGTAGGTGTCATAACCATGTTAAAGGACGCGTGTACACAATTAACGGATGATGATCTAGCGAGGATTGTCACTTTTGGACATGAGAATGAGAAGCAAGCGAGCATACGCTGGGGTATATGGCATATCGCTGATCACAGTCGTTATCATCAAGCCCACATTAATCAACTTCGAAGATGGTATCATGAGGCTCACTAAAGAACATTGAAAAAGCGTTGTGGTGATAAGTTGAGGCACAAAGAAGAGGTGAGGGTATAGAAACTTTATCTGAACTGAGCCATTTTAATGTTGAAGAAAACACGATTTTTGAAATACAGGCTGCCCTGGAAAAGGGAGAGCTTTGCTCAAGAGACCTGGTTCTGTATTACTTATATCGTATTGCACAATATGATCAAAATGGGCCAAAGATCAATTCCGTGCTGGAAATAAACCCGGATGCGATTTTTATTGCAGAGGCCTTGGATACTGAGAGGAAATCAGTGGGAGCGAGAGGAGTTCTACACGGAATTCCGGTTCTGTTGAAAGATAACATAGAAACCAACGACAGAATGCATACAACTGCTGGAGCACTGGCTTTGGAAACTCATATTAGTTCTAAGGATTCTTTTCTTGTTAGTAAACTGAGGGAAGCCGGGGCAATCATACTTGGAAAAACTAATATGACAGAATGGGCAAATGGCATGTCTTCGGATATGTGGGCAGGGTACAGTGCTAGAGGTGGACAAGTTTTGAATCCTTATGGCGATTTTTTTCCAGGGGGTTCAAGCACAGGTTCCGCTGCTGCGGTAGCTGCTAACTTTACGATGGTTTCCGTAGGAACGGAAACATCTGGTTCCATATTAAGTCCATCCATTCAGAACTCTATTGTTGGTATCAAGCCAACTGTAGGTTTAATAAGTCGTGCTGGTATAATACCGTTCTCACACTCGCAAGATACTGCTGGTCCAATGGCAAGGACTGTAACAGATGCAGCAATTCTATTAGGGATACTTTCTGGAAAAGACGAGGATGACCCTGCTACTTGGAAAAATCCGTATTCTACAATAGACTATACAACATGTTTAGACTTTAATGGGTTGAAAAATGCAAACATAGGCATCTTCCGGAAAGCCCCCCTTACACGATATCGTGATAACGAAGAATATGATGAAGTTCTATTGGAGAACGCTGTTATTCAGATCAAAGAAGCTGGGGCTAATATTATTGAAGATATAGACATCCCATCGTTTGACCGGAAGTGGGAGTGGAACAAGTTGAATTATGAATTTAAGCATAGCGTTGAACATTATTTGCAAAGTCTTCCATCGCATCTACCTGTGCATACCCTCAGTGAATTAATCGAATGGAACAAGCAAAATGCAGAAAGGGCTTTAAAATATGGGCAAAACCATCTCGAATATAGAGAACAGTTGAATAATCCATTGAATAATTCGAATTACATCTTAGAGTTAATAACGGATCTATATCATTCGCAAAATAACGGCATAGATTATGCTTTACATAAATTTGGACTGGACGCCATTGTTTTCCCCTCTTACGTTGGTGCTGATCTTTGTGCAAGAGCTGGGTATCCATCAATCGCTGTACCTGCAGGATATAAGGAGAGTGGAAGGCCATTCGGAATAACGTTTGCTGGTAAAGCTTTTAGTGAATCAGTGCTGATTCGTATTGCATTTGCCTTTGAACAGCTAACAGCGGATAGAAAAAAGCCGAACTTATAACATCGAAAGAGCACCTGGTGAGATGAGGAACATTCAGTTCATATGAAAAAACAAAGGATGTGATTCCATTGGTAAACAAATAAAATGAGAAAATCTAAATGTTGATTTAAATAAGCATGTAGATTTTCTCTCTTATGAATCAAGAATTTATTATAGAGGAGAATGTACATGCTAAATCAATTAAGTGAATCCATCTATTATCTATCTAACCAAAATGATAAAGAAAGACCGACATTGGGGTTAGTTTGCGGTGATAAATACAGCCTCGTCGTTGACGCTGGAAATTCGGTTCAACATGCCAAGGATTTCTTACATGAAATAGAGAAGTTAAACGTTCCGCCTGTTAAATATGTGGTCATCACTCATGCCCATTGGGATCATTTTTTAGGAATGAATGAATACGGAGCTACGATTATTATGAATAGTCTAACTAGCCAAAAGATGAATGATTGGCGGAACTATTCTTATGATGACCGCTCTCTACAGGAGTATGTGGATTCCAAGAAGATGAACACACTGTGCATGGAAACGATACAAAATGAAATACCGGAGAGAGACACATTTCAATTAAGTCTCCCGGATATCATTTTTGAAAAGTCTCTCCATCTGGACTTGGGCAATAAAGTTTGTGTGCTTGAAACCATTCGAAGTACGCATACGGATGATTCAACAGTCGTGTATATTCCGGATGAAAAGGTCATTTTTCTGGGCGACAGTGCTTACAACACAACTACAAATTCGCTATATCATATTAAACAAGATAAGTTATTGCCTATGATTGAGGACATTCAGCAATATGATGCCGTTCATTTCTTGCTTGGTCATGAGTCGATCTGTGACGTGGAGGAGATGGATACGTTTTGGAGAGAACTCATCTCAGCCAATGATGCTGTGAAATCCACATCCTTAGAGGAAGCGATCGAGCGATTTGAGGCAGCCAATGATCGAACAGCAAATGACAATGAGCTTTTCTTCTTACAAGGATTCGTGAATGATCAGATATTACAATCAAAAGCAACGGAATAAAAGAACATCCTTGAAAACCCATTTCAATTGATCTATGTGAAGTTCTCTGATATACTTTTCGCAAGATATTTGATTGGGGGTTACTCAGATGGCAATGCTGAATTGCTCGTTAGCTAGAAATAACTCATGCAAAGCCTGATCGGGGGCGATACTTTGCGTGGGGCGCGATAGCTTAGATTCTTTCGCCCATACTTAATTTTATCGTTTCTAATAACAGGCTTTGCCCTTATTGATTTTTTTCTATGAAAAATAAGGAGCTGAAAGCTATGAGTACACCATTTATTAGAAACCACCAATATAATTTGATTAAAAGACAAGCGGAATTTGTTCGCAAAACCGTGCAATCCGCCGCGGATCGCAGGGTTCTGGAGACTGTAAGATACAGTGCTGCAACAAACATCATTGATGCATTTACGAATCTGACAGAGAACCAGCAGCAAATGCTGGAGCAAATCTCGTCGCTGGGGACAACAGACGATTTTCAACGGTATATGAAAGCATTAGAACCATACCTGGAGTTGTATCCACCGATTACGTTGAAACAAATTCAGAAGTTATTTCCGAAGAACAAAAAGATGAAAATGCCTGATCTACAATCCATTGATTTTCGATATGTAACGTATCTGAGCTGGGTAGATATTGCGACGAACAAATTATTCGTTGTATATCCGTTTGAAGGACAGTTTATTGGTATTGAGGGAAGAATAACGCCGACACACAAGAAGGGGTACTGCCTATTCTGTAATCGGCATCAAGAGCTTGCATTCTTCACGGTCAAGACCAAGAACGCTTTACCGGATAATTATTCTGCGATTGGTCAATACGTATGCATGGAGAACCAAGGATGTAATCACAGCATTACCAATACAGAATCGCTTGAGAAGTTCATTCTCTCCATTCGTAAATAAGGTTATATCAAGTAAAGGGCTGCCTGCAAAGGCGGCCTTTTTTACTTATGCTTTCATTCCTAAGGCAGTTCAGAAATCATTGGAAAAAGAGGTTGATAATTGTTAACATATAATCATACTGTGTGTAAACGGAGAAGAGGTGGGAAATTGGAAATCAAAGATCGTCCAAAGATAACAATCCCAAAAACATTACTGGAAAAAATTTTAGATATCACAACCATCATTTTATTTATTATTGGCATTATATACTGCTTACAACAATGGATGACCTTACCGGATCAGATACCGATTCATTTTAATATGAAGGGGGAGCCTGATGGCTGGGGAGGAAAATGGGGAGTGTGGTTGCCCTTAGTCATTGGCCTTATATTATGGATTGGGCTTTCCCAACTGGAGAAGTATCCTCATACGTATAATTACCTCAATTTGAATATGGAGAATGCCGAGAGACAATATAAAAATGCACGGCTCATGATTAATCTGATGAAGACGGAGATATCCATATTTTTTATTTATATCAGTTGGATGATCATGGAGTTTTCAAGTGCGGACAAAGTCACTCATAATAATTGGTTGCCCGTTGTCATATTCATTATCGTTTTATTTAGTTCCATAGGTTTCTTTATATACAGATCATTTAAACTCAAATAAAGTTGGAACTTTGCTCTGATTGAAGAAATGAAACGGAACTATAAAACTCACAAAGGAGAACGTATATGACGGTCGTTGGGATCTTGGGGACAATTCACAATCACGAGTTAAGAGAAAAGTATGGAACGACTCTTGCGCTTTATAGAGATTTGATTACAGAATTCAATCCGGATATCATCTGCGGTGAAGTGCATCCCCTGAGTTGGAAGAAGTATATCAAGGATAAACAGGATAAGGGATATTGGGGGGAGCCAGCCAGTGAGTATTGGGAGCTTATCTTTCCTTTATGCGAAGAACGGAATATAGAGTTTGTGCCTATTGACTGGTTTGAGTTAGATGTCTGGAATGATTTTGATCCATTTAACGGATTCTCAGAAGAGCAGCGTAAAGCGTTGGAGAGGATCGATGATGAATGGTTTGCTAAACAAATGAATACACATGACGTTGGAGCGATTCCCTTTAACTCGGATGCGTTTGATAACATGACCAAACAAAAATATGAATGGTTGGATCAGATTAATCCAAAAGCAAATAACTTTAGATGGATCGTACGAAATCAGATTATGATTCAACGTGTGAAGAACACGTATCATTCGAATCCTGGTAAGAAAATTCTATGTGTTGTGGGAGCAGATCATAATTATATTTTCAAAGAGGAATTAATTAATGAACCTATTGAATTGGTATATCCATTACGATAGTTCAATTAATAAACTATAAACCTTCAGGAGGCTTATTCCATGATCAGATTGTGCAACAGTATGGACGCAGATGCAATGGTTGAGATCATTAATGATGCAGCAAAGGCATACCAGGGTGTAATTCCTGAGGATCGCTATCATGAACCTTATATGCCATTGCAAGAATTGAATCAGGAAATCCGTGATGGGGTCGTATTTTGGGGCTTTGAAGAAAATAATAGAATATGGGGCGTTATGGGAATTCAGGATAAAGGTGATGTTGCTTTAATCAGGCACGCATATGTAAGAACTCACCAACGGGGAAGTGGAATAGGCACCAAACTGTTGGCTCATCTGGTGGCATCAACCAATAAACCGATATTAATAGGAACCTGGGATTCCGCAGAATGGGCTATAAAATTCTATTTGAAAAATGGCTTTACCCTTGTTTCATCGGATGAGAAGAAGCAGTTATTAACTCGATACTGGGACGTTCCCGAAAGACAAATCGAGACCTCTGTCGTTTTATGTGACGGGAAGTGGGGCTCCGTTGGAATTTAAGAGCATTTTTCCGAGGCTTAAGAATCACTAAATGATGTGAGGTGCTTGAATGCTTTATCATTTTAGCGAGGTTTCAGATATCCAAGTTTTTATTCCAAGAGAGAAACAAAACAGAGCTGAATTTCCAGCAGTGGTGTGGGCCATTGATGAAGAGCATGAATATTCATATTACTTTCCAAGAGATTGCCCGAGAATCATTTGCAAAAAGACAGACACTTTAAGTGATGAAAATAATGATAAGTTTTTCAAACATTCTAATGCAGCTATCATAGTTACGGTTGAAAGTTCATGGTATCCGAGGATGATGAATCAGATCATATACAGGTACCATTTTGATAACACCAATTTTGAACTCTTTGATCCAACGGCGGGATACTACATTTCTGATCAGGTTACAAAGCCTCTACATATAGACCGTATGGATTGTTTAATGGAGAGATTATTTAAGAAAGGAATTGAACTCAGATTTACTCCAAATCTGTACCCACTGAGAGAGGCGATACTTACATCGGATTTCAAAGAATTTGGAATACATAGATTCAATAACGCAACGAAAGTTTAGAGCGATTACTTTTCGCTATGACTTGCACGCACAATGGGCTTGAGATTGATTTGTTCGTAGCGTTGCAGTAGTTATAGGCTTTTTTACGATACAGAATCTTCTATTTCGTATATAATAGAAATTCATATGAGTCTGTATAACTACATAACATCGAGAGGTGCACCAATCTTATGCCAACCATCTATGACTTTAGCGTAACCAAAACGAGTGGAGAACGTTTCCCGCTCTATCAATACGAAGGAAAACCTGTACTGATCGTGAATACAGCGAGCAAGTGTAAGTACACGCATCAGTTCGACGACATGCAGAAGCTTTATGATCGATATAAAGAGCAAGGGCTTCAGATCATTGGTTTCCCGTGTAATCAGTTTGCGGAGCAAGAACCGGGAAGCAGCGAAGAAGCGGAGTCCTTTTGTCAGATTAACTATGGCGTGAAATTCCCCATGTTCTCCAAAATGGATGTCAATGGAGAAGCGGCGCATCCGCTGTATGACTTTTTGAAAAAGTCGGGACCTTTTGCAGGCTTTGATGAGTCGGATGTACAAGCGAAACTGCTGAAGCTGATGGTGGCGGATAAAGCACCGGAATGGTTGCATGGTGATGCAATCAAGTGGAACTTCACGAAGTTTCTGATTGATGCCGAAGGGCATGTGGTTAATCGTTTTGAACCTGTTGACTCGATTGACGAGATCCAGGCGAGTATTGAACAGCTACTGTAAGTTATCTTTCAAAATCCTAAAGGGCCATGACACGTACCGTGCAAACAAACGGGTATGTGCATGGCCTTCTATATTTCAAAGTCTGTCCAGTACTATCCGATATGATGTGAAACGGGTAAAATGGTAAGAAACCTCTCCAGAACAGGAGGTACTTGAACGTGCCAAGTGTAATGCAATTTAGTGGTCCACTGGAATATAGCTACCGCTCCACCAGCACGTACGACCCTGGAGCATCGGACGGATTTCATTCGCATCCGCAATATGAAGTGTACTATTTTCATGATGGTGAATGCACCTATCTGATTGGAGATCGAGTGTACAACCTTGAACCGGGTGATCTGGTCCTGATGCATGGCATGACCCTTCATAGGCCACATCCCATGCCAGGCAGACCGTATGTGCGAACGACGCTGCACTTCGATCCCTCGGCTATCCGCAGCAGTCTGCACCCGGACCGGGTGAGCGAAGTGTTAAAGCCGTTCGAAGAACTGAGAAACTGTCGGATCAATCTGACAGGCAATATCCGCTCCGAATTCGAAGCTTTGCTGCTGAGTTTGCATCAGCTTACGGTGAATCCGGGGGATTTCAAAGAGGAACGCATGAATGTTCGCTTATGTGACCTGCTGTATGTTATAGCGGGGATCTGCCGAGGCAGGGTCGAGGACCACCTTCCCTCTTCCGAGAAGGAGCGGCATGTACAGCATATCATTGGTTATGTTGAAACCCATTATATGGAAGATATTGGTCTGGATGATCTGGCAAGTGAGCTTCATCTGTCCAAGCCTTACTTGGCAGGATTGTTTAAAGAAATGACGGGTAGTACCATATTTAAATATGTGTATGACCGCCGCATTAATCAGGCCAAGCTGTTATTCCAATTCCAGCCGGATATCAGTGTGACAGAGGCCAGCCGGTTGGCCGGGTTCAAACGTTTATCCCATTTCAGCCGTATGTTCAAACAAAGTGTAGGGTGTGCACCAGATCTGTATCGCAGTCGATTACATCGATCGTTTGATTAATGTAGTGTTACGGATCAAAAATTTTACATGCTGCACAGCCTGAGGAGGTTTACTGAATGCAATCTGAACAACCATTCAAGCTTGATTACCGAATTGGATCAGCCGATGCCGATTACAGATCACAATGTCGTCCATCTGCGTTACTGGAACATATGCAGTTGGCAGCAGACCGCGATTTAGCAGGTATGGGAGTTACCGTATCGCAGATGCTGGATCAGGGATTGGGCTGGATGCTATTAACGACAGATGTCACGATCATGCGCCCAGCCCGATTGGAAGAAGAAGTATCCTTGCAGTCGTGGCATAAAGAAAATAAAGGTGTGACATGGTTAAGGGATTATATCCTTACAGATGGAGAGGGAACACATCTGGCTGAGGCTCTCACGGCTTGGGCGTTGGTCGATCTTAAGAGACGCAGAGTCGTCAGACCATCAGCTTTGCCTTTTGAAGTGAAATCGCATCCTGATTTATCTTTAGGTGAAGCCCCTGCTAAAGTGACAGTTCCCTCTGAACTCAGCTTGCAGGAACAATATCGTCTAACTGTGCAATACAGCAGCACAGACAGTAATGGTCACATGAATAACGCCCGGTATGCAGACGTATGTTGTGATGCATTAACACTGGATGAACTGGCTGTAGGCATGATCCGTCTGCAAATTTCATATCATCGTGAGATTCGTATGCAGGAGCAAATGATTGTTGAGCGTTCAGCGGTTACGCAGGGAGCTGTGTGGATACGAGGGAGATTGGCTGAAGAGAATGAGAGTATTATTTTTGAAGCCAAATTGACTCTCGGAGATTTCATTGCTTTGCCCAGTGATCAATAAAATGGAACTGAATACAAGTAGATGAAGCCACCAGTCCGTTCTGGTTGGCTTTTTTTCTATTTTACCTCCTGATGCAGACATAGATGCACCTGTTACGTTCATCTCATATCCGCTCCGTGTTTAGAAGCCAGACAGAAAAGGTAAAAGAAGGGTAAATGAAAACTGAGGAGGAATCACGAATGAAAGAGCGCACACCGGATCAAAATAACAAGGATGCACATAAGGATCGTTTCCATGATAATCCCGAGCAGTATCGGACAGAGCAGGAGAGTTTGCTTGATTTACATGAGGAAGAGCAGACGGTGGACCCGATTCCAATGGAAGATCTGAATATGGAGAAGCAGGAAGAGAAGGATAAGGATCAGACCAAGAGCAATTCGTCATCGGAAGAGAAATATCGAGCAGATTACCGCGAGTCCAAGTGATCATATTCATGCAATAGCTGTTTGAAATAAATATAATGTACATTTAGTGAAAATAAAATAGTTTGTTGACTAATGTATGTTACTATATTATAGTTACTGTGTTGGCAATTTAGGAAATACCATTTTGGGAGGCGAATATTTATGTCTAAATCTTTCTTTGAAGCGTTGAAAAACAGAAGATCTTATTATGGAATCAGCAAGGAATCCACAATCTCGGATGCTAAAATCCAGGAAATCGTGGAAGAAGCGGTAAAATACACTCCAACTTCATTCAACTCACAAACATCTCGTGCCGTAGTATTGCTCGGCGAACAACACGACAAACTGTGGAATCACACGGAAGAAATTTTGCGTGAAGTGGTTGGCAATGAAGAAGCTTTCCAATCTACAGCTGAGAAAATGGCTGGATTCCGCAGCGGTTACGGTACAGTACTCTTCTTCGAAGACAACAATGTGATCGCGCAGCTTCAACAAAATTTTGCAGCTTATGCGGATAACTTCCCGATCTGGGCGAACCAGTCCAACGGTATGTTGCAACTGGTGATCTGGACTGCATTGGAGCAAGAAGGTCTTGGCGCTTCCCTGCAGCACTATAACCCGTTGATTGACGAGAAGGTCAAACAGGAATGGAACATTCCCGAGAACTGGAGACTGATCGCTCAAATGCCATTCGGCAAACCAACAGCAACACCAGGCGAGAAAGAATTCCAACCGATTGAACAACGTGTAAAAGTACACAAGTAAGACTTTTGCCTGAACCCGATTGTGACCTCGATTCATAAAAAATTGAGGTGACATCGCTCAGCGAATTTCCCAATATTTAAGCACATACGGCCTCGCTTCAATTTGATACGATGATGTAGATCGTACTCCATTGAAGCGAGGCTTTTTGATGTGAATAATAGAATATACAAACGTACCCGGCGAAAGCTATGGAATGCTGTTTTGTGCGGCGTACTGACCATAGGATCAATCTCCATCGGTGCATCCACAGCTCAGGCAGCAGCGGCTCAGCAGGTGTTCCATGATACAACCTCTAGTTATGCTAAGGATGCCATTGCACACCTGGTCAAGGCGGGAATTGCTGCCGGAACCTCCGAGAATACGTTTGAGCCCAAAAAGGCAGTCACTCGTGCTGAATTTGCAACATTTGCTGTGAGACTGCTAGGTTTGAAGCCCGTTAAAAACAATATTAATCCATATAACGATGTCAGCATAAACGCTTGGTATTACGGCAACGTTGCAGCCATGACCAATCTTTCCATTCTTGAGGGCAAGAGTCAGGGAGTGTTCCAGCCAAACGCCTCCATTACTCGGGAAGAAGCGGCTGCACTGCTGGTGAGGATGCTGAAACAATCTTCCAAATCAACGAACCTCCTTTCATCCACATATAACGATGCAGCTGAGATATCCGACTGGGCGCGTCCTTATGTGCAGACCGTATATCAGCTTGGCTTGATGCGCGGCAGTGATGGCAAGTTTCGCCCGCATGACCAAGTGACCAGAGAAGAGGCAGCAGTTATGCTGGATGCCATTTTGCAAAAGAAAACCTGGTCAGATCAGCTGAAAAGCGAGGATCAGCTCGGTATTCAGCTAGGATGGCAATATAACGCTTCTACAGCTGAGTTCAAGAAACAGATTGAACAGTCGGAAGCCAACACACTGGTTCCCCGTTGGTTCTTCCTAAATAGCAGCATGAAAGTCACGGATCTCACGGACACGTCGCTATTATCCTGGGCATCTGCTACAGACAGACAGGTATGGCCGTTGCTTGGCAATCGTTCGAACCCGGACCTTACCCACCAGATGTTATCGAGTTCAGCCAACCGGGCAGCCGTGATCTCACAGGTCACATCTTTTGTGAAAACATATAAACTGGATGGCATTAACGTGGATTTCGAGAACGTACTGCCAGCTGATCGTGAAGGAATGACCGCATTTATTACTTCACTGACAACGGCTCTGCATGCACTTGGCGCTGTTGTGTCCGTAGATGTATCACCAGATCTGGGGACAGACTGGACCGATGCATTTGATTATGCGCAATTGGGTGCCGTATCGGATTACATGGTACTAATGGGATATGAGGAACATTGGAACGGCGACCCGCAAGCAGGGTCTGTGGCATCTCTTCCTTGGGTTGAAAAGGCTCTGGATACCATGCTCGCTGAGGTAGTTCGCGCCAAAACAATTCTGGCCCTGCCTTTATATACACGGGATTGGTCTTCCGTTAATCCGGGAGCCAGTTCATGGGACATCACTTTGGCAGAACAGGGAACACGTGCACGAGCTTCAGGTTCTGTGAGACGATGGGATGCAGATCTGGTCCAATATGTCATCGGCTACAACAGTAATGGGACGCCGAGATATATATGGGCAGAGGACAGCCGTTCATTATCCGCGAAAGTAATGATGAGCGAAGAGCGTAATATTGCCGGATTGGCCTACTGGTATATGGGCGGAGAGACGGCAGATGTATGGAATGCCATTTCGAACGCTTCACGATTTGAATCATACATTTTCTAAATTCCGGAATAATAATTCTTTCTTAAACCGACCCAAACGCACCGTTATTCAGACGGATGGTTTGGGTTATTTTATTTTGGTAAAAGCTAAGTTGTAACGGATTACGTTTGATTCTGGTTGAGCGGTGTAAATGGATAGAAGGATAGTGAACTGTCCAATAACATATAAGAGATAGAAGCATAGGAGGGAGATGGAGCATGCGAGAGTATGATTGCATTATAGTAGGTGGAGGACTCGCAGGACTTCAGGCAGCCATTCAGATGGGGCGTTACTCTTCCCATCGGGTGTTGGTGGTGGACGCAGGAGAAGGCAGATCAACGTTATGCCGAACCTATCATAATATTCTTGGTTTTCCCGATGGAGTCTCCGGTGAAGAGCTGCGGTCCAAAGGAAGAATGCAGGCAGAGCGGACTGGAGTGTCTTTTGAGAAAGACCGTATCATTAAGGCAGGACGCCGGGGGGAACAGATTCAATTGTTCGGCTCTTCCGGCTCTGAATATATGGCAAAAACAGTCTTACTGGCAACTGGACTAACGGACAGGATACCGGCCATTCCAGGATTAACGCCAACCTTAGGACGAACAGTATATGTGTGCCCGGATTGCGATGGATATGAGATTCAGGATCAGCGCACGATATTGCTGGGTGCAGGCGAAGCCGGTGCAAACATGGCTATGGTTTTGATTCAACGTACCAATGAGTTGTTGTACATCAACCATGAGCAGTCGCCAATCTCCGCTGAGCTTCATCGAAGCATGAAAGAGGCAGGAGTTCGTTACCTTGAGGCGGCCGTCCAAGAAGTGCAACAGATGGAAGATGGCCATATTACGGGTGTGCTGACGGAAGATGGACAGATTTTTGAGTCAGAGCGTGGATTTATCGCGTTTGGAGGCAATCGTGTACATTATGAACTGGCAGAGCAGCTTGGAGCCGTCATCTCGGATAATAAACACGTGGAAGCCAACGCACGAAGCATGCAGGCCGCACCTAATGTATGGATTGCCGGGGATCTGGGCCTGCACGCGGAACAAGCTACGGTTGCCATGGGCGAAGGTTCGATTGCCGCGATCTGGATTCACAAGGCATTGCAGCAGATGAAAAAGGAAAACAAAGTGAATCAGATCTAAACGCCACTGGTGAACAGCCCCATTCATAGAAAAAATAATTTAAAAGTCCCCCGACCGTTATGATTAAGGTTGGAGGACTTTTTGCATTGTACGCAAACTGCTTGCAAAAGGATGGTCAGAATTTATTTGCTGTTTGTATTGCGGATCTCGGTCGTTTTGGCTTTGTGAGGATGAGTGATGTTGTCTACGATTTCTCCTACGGCTTCTTCAATCATGTCGGTTGGGCCGGGATTGTTCGGATCGGGTTCAATAATTGCATTCACACCAGGCTCAAGATCCTTGTTTTTTCGCTCTTTTTTATATTCATTCATGGAAAATCCCTCCTTATTCAGGTATGTTTAAGGTGTTCCTTAACATATCCAATCCTTGTAATCTATATGTAAACGATTAACCAATCAAATCAAATTGAAACGCTATGTGTTAGGGGAGGAGGAGTTCATCTGTTCAAAAAAACGAGCATGCTCCTGTTACTTCTGATTTTATGTGTGTGGACATATTGGAGAACAGATAGCGATGATCAGAATCCATATCTGATTACCGACTACAGCCGCCTTCATCCGGTTAAGGTTGAACGTGTAGTGGAAGGTCATGAAGAGCAGCAGCTCGTTGAACTGCTTCAGGATGCCCGAGAGCGGAACCTGACAATATCCATTGCCGGGCAGCGGCATAGTCAGGGAGGACACACCTATTATAAAGATGGCATTGTCATAGATATGACCTCTTATAACAAAGTGCTGGAAGTCAATACCGATGCCAAAAAGGTGCGTGTACAGGCAGGGGCGACCTGGGCTGACGTACAGCGAGCCATTAACCCATATGGATTGGCGGTCAAAAATATGCAGTCCCAAAATATTTTCACCGTAGGCGGATCTATCAGTGTAAATGCACACGGTCGAGAGCTTCATCAAGGTTCCTTGATTGAAAGTGTCGATTCCTTTCATCTCTTGACGGCAGATGGTCAGATTCGGCAAGTGAGTCGCACCGAGAATGCCGAGCTTTTCCCGCTTGTACTCGGGGGTTACGGACTGTTTGGCGTGATTCTGGACGTTACGTTGACGTTAACGGATGATGAAGTCTATAGTCTCACAACGGAGCAGGTGCAGGTTGGGGACTACCCGTCTTATTTTCAAAAGAATGTCCTGGGAGACCCGATGATGCGTATGCATCTGGCCCGAATTTCAGTTCAGCCCGGTGAAGGCTACTTTCGCGAGATGTACGCATTGAATTATGCCTCTGATCCAACGGCTTCACTGGATGATTATAATCATCTGGATGAACGTGAAAGGGGCGTGCTCACGAGCAAACTACTGTTCAACCTGAACCGTGAATTCGAATGGGGGCGGGCCTGGTTTTGGCCGCTGCAACAGCGGTATTTCGAGTCACAGGATGGCAAGAGGCTCAGCCGCAACAATGCGATGGCTTCTGCGTCTGCCTTCATGGAGTATCATCAGCCGGGTGAAAATGATCTGCTGCAGGAATATTTTATTCCGGTTGATGCCTTCCCCGCATTTGTTCAGGAGATGGGTGAGATTGTATCTCAGGAGCAATTGGATCTGCTTAACATTACAGTCAGGTATGTGAAACATGATGAAGAAGCTGTGCTTTCATATGCGACGCAGGATATGTTCGGACTCGTCTGTTTATTTCACGCTTCGTTGTCCGAGGCAGAGCAAGAAAAGTTTAAGCACAGTATGCAGCAACTGATAGATGCCGTCCTTCGATATAACGGAACATATTATCTTCCCTATGCAGGTTATGCAACTTTAGAGCAATTCGAACAGGCCTATCCACGAAAGAATGAGTTTTTTGCAGACAAAGAAAAGGTTGATCCCAATCATCTTTTTATGAACTATTTTATTGAGCAGTATGGAGGGAATCATCCATGAATATCAAGTGGCTTGTTCGATCTCAAAGTATTGTTACGCTCGCTTCGGGCATGATTTATCCGTATTATCTTTTGTTTCTCAAAAATCTGGGTAACAGCTTCTCCAAATATGGGCTTGCCTTTGCCGTATTTACAATCAGTTCGGCTGCTGCTTCGCAATGGCTCGCTCCCCGGATGGATCGACACGCCAAGCAGTGGCTCATTGTGAGTTCGGTGGGGATGGCCGCAGCCATGATTGCATTTCCTTGGGTCATTTCCTACATTTGGGTGCTGCTGCTGCAAATCATGATGGGGATATGTAATGCGATGCAGCGAATGAGTGAACGGGTGCTACTCGCCAATTATACGGTGGCTGGGCGACGTGGCACGGCTATAGGTAACTATCATTTCTGGACATCCGCCGCGTCTGGATTTGCGGTTATTGTTGGCGGTGTGCTGATTGATTGGCTGACGATCGATGTATTATTTTATCTGAGTGCCATGCTGTATATGTGGGGAGGTCTGGCAGTATGGCGATTAGGAAGCATTTCTGAGGAAGCAGTTGATGGCTAAAGGATAGAAATGGTCTGATTAATCTCCAGCGAGAAGTTTATATTATAGATAACCTGGTATGATTAAGCATTTTGCTTACATTCCACAAAGCGAGTATTCTCAAGGAGGTTTTTCAGATGAATGAACAAAATCATGTTATCCATAAAGATGGCCAAGTTTCAACCGACAAGGTAGACAATGCGATTGATAAGATTGCGCCGGAGGAACGGGAACAGATTTTACAGAACTTTGATGCCTTTAAAGGATATCTGGGCAAACGAATTGCAATGGGAGAATCGATTGGACTGGGTGAGGAACAGATGGCCAAAATCGCCGAGAAAGTAGCCGACTATTTGGCAGCCCGTGAAGAGCCGCTTAACCGTGAAGAGAAGTTGCTCCAAGAACTGTGGAATGTTGGGAAAGAGGAAGAACGCCATATGCTGGCACATATGCTTGTGCGTCTGGCACAAGGTTCAACCCCGAATCATTAAGATCGAGCTGAAACTAAAAGCTAAGCCAATAGTGACTCTGGATGCCATGGCGTTCAGGGTTTCTTTTTTATGACACCTATTGTAACTATTTTTCATCTGGCTGATACTTTTGCAGTGTGTACACCCAGTATGATAGGGAGAGTAAAAGAAAGATTAAATATTCATATGAGCGTTTGAAGAGAAAGCCTTCCGGTTAAGGAATAGTAACGTTCATAATAAGGAGAGATGCTGCCTATGAAGAACGCGGCGAAACAATGGAAATTACGAATGCTGGGTGCGGCTGTTGCATTGCTTGGCATGATTGTGCTTGCTACATATTTGCTTACACCAGCGAACGCTGAGGAGAGCACGGACTCTGTACAGGCTTCTGCCAAAGCGCAAGCTGCAAACTCCGAGATGTTTACAGCGTATGTGGAAGACATACAGCATGAGAATGGTAAATTGTACTTGATTGTAGACAAGATTGGCTGGTACCAAGGTGCAGAGGCTGATAAAGTTTTTGAACAACGTAATCCGGGCTCTGGTATAGATGGTGCTCCTGATGGTTATTATATTGTCAATGACAGCAAAGAGCAGGAAAAGGTAGAAGTAAGTGCTAATGCTGAAGTGTTGATGCAGTTGTATGATCGTGATGGTACAGTGTCGGGCACCACCATTCAATGGAATGAGTCAGTGGCGCTCAGCAAATTCGAATCCTTGTATGACAATACCAATATTCTTGATCTGTCCGTATTCCCGTATCACCTCACTGTGCAGGACGGAAAAGTGATCAAAATTGTACAGCAGTACATTCCTTAAAAGTAAATCAAAATTAAACGGTTAAGCATTCCTCCGGTTCCATTGAACCGTTGGGATGCTTTTTGGTTATGACAAATTCATGAAGGAGATTGTAATTCATGGTATGTACATGTATCATTATAGGAATGGTGTTTTTACATAGTTCAGGAGGCTTCTCATGCTTAAAGACATGATTGCATTAACGAAACCCGGACTTTTGCGGCTAAATGTGTTTGCGGTAGCGGTAGGGTTCTGGGTCGCTTCAAAATGGGATATCTCGTGGATATCTCTGCTCATGGTGTTGATTGGATCAACCTTGGTCATCGCTTCGGCTTGTGTAATTAACAACTACTGGGATCGTGAATTGGATCAGAAGATGGAGCGCACCAAAAAGCGGATTGATTACATCAACCATCTCAGTCCAAAGTTTGTACTCGGGTATGGAATTGTTCTTGGTGTGGTTGGTTTTGCGCTACTGTACTTCCTGGTCAATCCGTTATCCGGTTGGATGGCACTGCTCGGATGGTTTGCTTATATCGTGATCTACACGATGTGGCTCAAACGCAGCTCGACCTGGAGTACGTCATTAGGTGGAATTGCGGGGGCGATGCCGCCTGTAATCGGTTATTGCGCGGTAACCAATCAGATTGATGTAGGTGCCTGGTTGCTGTTTGCGCTGTTATTCCTGTGGCAGCCACCTCACTTCTGGTCACTCGGGATTCGCAGAGTGGAAGAATATCGTGCAGCCGGTTTCCCACTGTTGCCAGTAGTCAAAGGTGTGAAGCGTACAAAGGTGCAGATGATTCCTTATGTGTTTCTGTTGCTTCCTGCTGTATTTCTGTTGTATTACTACAACTATGTTGGGCTTGTGTTTCTGCTTGTATCCGTCATTGGTGGTCTGATCTGGTTTGTCCATACACTAAGCGGATTGAAAACTCAGGATAATGAGAAATGGGCTAAGGTTAACTTTCTGATCTCCGTCAATTATCTCATGGTTGTATTCATTGTAATGGTGGCAAACACAACCTGGTCCTGAGCGATTCATCACTTTTGTGAAATATTCGAATATGAAGATGCCAACATAGCTGGCACCTTACGAAAAAGCACACTGTAGAATAGGCTTGGACAACCTCTGGTTGTTCCGGCCATACTTCTCAGGGTGTTTTTTTGCTATAATTATACTATGGAAAATGATTTTGGAAGAATGGGAAGTGGAGTAGATGAGCGATTTGGAGCAGGCTATCCTCTTGAGGACGGAGGGGAAAATGCAGGAGGCGATAGAGCTGCTGCAGAAACTGGCATTAGAAGAACCGGACAATGCGCAGGTTTGGTACCAGCTCGCTTGGGCTCATGATTCACTTGGACTGGAACGAGAAGCGGTACCGCATTATGAGAAGGCTCTAAGTCTAGGGCTTCCGGTTGAGGACAGGACAGGTGCCATACTTGGACTTGGCAGCACGTATCGGACTCTGGGGCAGTATGAGCAGGCGAAGGCCTGGTTTGAAAAGGGGTTAAGTGAATTCCCGGAGAACCGGGAATTTGAAGTTTTTCTTGCCATGGTGCTCTACAATCTGGGCGAGCATGCGGAGGCAATGAAGCGGCTGCTGGTACAACTGGCCGATACATCAAGGGATAAGGGAATAACCGACTACAGCAGAGCAATCCGTTTCTATGCAGATCAGTTGGATCGGGTATGGGATTAGGTTGAAGCAACTGGGAAGCGATTATAAAGATGGTGTGAGCCATTCCTGTACCGCTTCAATAAAACGACGCGAAGCAGGGGACAGGTTAGTGAGAGACGGGCAAGCGATGCCAATTGTACGATAAGGATCTCCAGTGAGTGGAACGAGAGAGAGCTCGTTCGTATGGTGTTGAAGAACCATTTCAGGCAAAAGACTGATGCCAAGACCGTTTCGAACCATCGCCATGATGGCCTGATCTTCGGCGACCTCATAGACCACATTCAGCTTGGCCGCATGCTGTCGGATCAACCGTTCGATCTCGTTATCACCACCCCATTTAGGTAAAATAAAGGGCTGTTCCAGCAATACATCAAATGAGACAGACTTCTCCGTAGCGAGTGGATGTTCCAGAGGCAGGATGCACATCATCCTGTCTTTTTGTAATGGAATCGCCTAGGGACAGAAAACCGAGATCGATAGCACCTCCTGCCAGCCAGCCTTCAATTTCTGCGTAGTCCCCTTCCCACAGCTTAATTTCGATTCCGGGATGACCGAGGCGAAATTGCTTCAGGATGCCAGGCAGCCACTGTGTGGATACACTGGCGAATGTGCCGATGCGCACGGTTCCAATCTCGGCGCCGCGAATCAACGAAATCTCCTGGTTCATCAGTTCCGTCCAGCGCAGAATTTCACGAGTATAGCCCAGAATCCGTTCCCCTTCGGCAGTTAGTCGTACACCGGAGCGGCCGCGATTCAGCAGTGAAAAACCACACTCGGTCTCCAGACTAGCGATAGCATGACTGACCGCTGATTGGGTAATATTCAATGCTTCTGCTGCTTTGGTGAGGCTGCCGTATTCCACTACGGCATTCAAAATTTCGTATTTGACCAATGACATGAAAAATTTCGTTCCTCTCTTCATTTAATACATGAGTTTATTTCATATTATCTATTATAAATATTCATTTTTATAATGCAAAGAGATCGTTTATACTTGCCAAGGCGAGTTAGTTCGACAGAGCCTTGGTTAGATTATAATACATAGAATGAAGGTAGAAGCAAGATGAACGGAGTACGTGCACCACAAGGTCAGGCATCAAGAAGAGCGGATTTGCAGATGCTGCTCGCAACGGTAATATGGGGATCATCCTATCTGTTTATGAAATCAGGACTGGAGTCCATGCAGGAGCTGAATTTGGTCGCTTTCCGGTTCGGAATTGCCTTTATCGCGGCGGCTGTCCTTTTCCATCGGCGACTGTTCAGAATGGATCGAAGAACGCTTGCAGCAGGGGCTATTATGGGAACAGCGTTATTCGCGGCCTTTGTATTTATCACTTATGGAGTACAGCGCACAACGGCTTCCCAGGCAGGATTTTTGATCAGTTTGGCAGTGATCTTTGTGCCCATCCTGACGACAATTCTGCATCGCAGAATGCCAGACTTGCGGTTAACGATAAGTATTCTCGTGGCGGTAACCGGGCTCGCATTGTTGACACTTCAACATGAGCTTAGCCTGCATATGGGGGATATCCTCTGCATTCTCGCAGCATTAATGTACGCGATCTACATTATGATTGCTGGCAAGTATACGCCGAAGCATGATCCGCTAACCCTGGGTACGGTTCAACTGGGCGTTGCAGCCCTGTGGGGGCTGGCTGCTACATTTATGCTGGAGACACCACGTCTGCCTGACACACCACAATCTTGGGTAGCCATTCTGGGTCTGGGGGTACTATGCAGTGGCATTGGTTACATTTTGCAGATACTCGCGCAGCGGCATGCATCACCAACGAGAACGAGTCTGATCTTTTCGCTCGAACCGTTGTTTGCGGCAGCATTTGCGTTTACCTTTCAAGGGGAGTCCCTTACGCTGCAAGGGTATGCGGGTGCAGTACTGATGCTCATTGGTGTTCTGATTACGGAGATCAGAGTTCCTTATCCGTTATTCTGGCGCAGAAAGCGGACAGCATTACAGACCGAACTGGGAGATCAGGGAGCACCAGGTGTATAATTCTGAAAAAATCAAGAGTTCTTCTATCATCTTCAGGTTGTGAAGGTGGTGGAGGAACTTTTTTTGTTATTTATCCGAGAGAGTTTCAGAATTCCTAGCAAATCATCAACCTAACAAAATGAATTTTTGCATAACTTGTTTTGTTGAATCACTTTTTTTATGCTACACTAAATGAAAAAATAAAGGAAAAACGGGTGAGAAGGATGGCCAAAAGAGTAACCATGCAGCAAATTGCCGATGCTGCGGGGGTATCCAAATTCGCAGTTTCTCGTGCGTTGACCGGCAAACCTGGCGTCAGTGAACATACCCGGGAGATGATTGTTAGGACGGCAGGACAGCTCGGATATTTCAAAGCTGAACCGAAACGTTATCTGGTGGAATCCCCTGCTGAACAGGAGATGAAGATGGATAGACAGGGAACTATTCTGATCTTATTTCCTAACATTCGTTCGCAGAATCGTTCCTCCCTGTACTGGGGACCCATCTTTGACGGAATATCTGCACGCCTGAATGAGAAGGGCATGGATATCCTGACCTTGACGGAACCTTCCTCGGATCGCATGTTTTCGGTCCTTAATCCCGAAGCCATCAGCGGAATTATTACTGTCGGTTCCATTTCCACATCCGTATTGCTCGAGATTTATCGACTGCATATTCCACTTGTGATGGTTGATCATGAAGACCCGGCAATTCATGGAGATACGGTGTTTACAGATAACATGAAATGCATGAAGGAACTGGTGTTGATGCTCGTTGGAAAGGGATACAGACGGCTACAGTTTGCTGGTGAATTGCCTGATGCAGCCAGTTTCAGAGAGCGATGGCTCGGCTATCGTTCGGTACTGGAAGAGATGCAGCTGCAGGTTTCGCAGCAAGCAGATTTGCTGGGACCTGATCTGGATCACATTCGGGAATCCATTGTGGGCATGAAGATGGAGGATATCCCCGAAGTGATGGTCTGTGCCAACGACCACATGGCCGCTGTTGTGATTGGTGCACTCCAAAGCAGGGGCATCGAGGTGCCGGAGCGCTGTGCAGTAACCGGATTCGATAATACCCGTACAGAAGAGCCTATTCTTGCTACGGTGCATATCGATAAGGAGAATCTGGGCAGACGTGCGGTGGACCAGTTATTGTGGCGCATGGAGCATCCGGACGGGCCTTTTGAAAGAAAGCTGATTTATTCGGAATTAATCATTCGTGATGAGTACAATGCTATTTTAACGTGAAGCTAACGAACGTGAATTTAGAAATGTTAAAAATAACACACACCAGTACGCTATAAACTTGGGGTGAAAAGACATGGAGAGATTGAGCTTCATGTCTTTTTTTGTTTGTCGGATAGGTTTTTTAGAAATAATTCACAAAACAGATTGACTGAATTGAGCATATCATGTTAATTTTGTTTTGTGAGTTATTCATTTTTATAATAACAAAACCTAACAAAGTGTTTTCTTTAAACTACTTCAATGATAACGGAGGCTGTCATGAGCAAAATACAATCGCAGACTTTTCAGAATTGGATGTTCAAGGCTTGTGAGGATCAGGAATGGATGCCGGCTCACGTACCCGGCTGTGTGCATACGGATTTGCTGAAACTGGGTAAAATACCGGATCCTTTCTATGGAACTAACGAAAAAGAAATTCAATGGGTCGATAAGAAAGACTGGGAATATCGCACCGAATTTGATGTGAATGATGCACTGCTGTCGTCGCAGCATCTGGAGCTGGTCTTTGATGGTTTGGATACATATGCAGATGTGTATGTGAATGAACAACATCTGTTGTCGGCAGACAATATGTTCCGGGTGTGGACAGTCGACGTGAAATCTGTTGTAAAGACAAGTGGCAACGTTCTCCGAATACGTTTTCGTTCCCCGATTAATGAAGATCTGCCGAAGCTGGAGAAGCTCGGATATGCCCTGCCTGCATCGAATGATCAATCTGACGTGGGGGGATTAGGCGATAAAAGAGTGAGTATTTTTGCACGGAAAGCCCCGTATCACTACGGTTGGGACTGGGGTCCACGTTTTGTAACCAGCGGAATCTGGCGCGAAGCACGCCTTGAAGGCTGGACGGACGTACGAATTAATGATGTATTCATTCAACAAAATGAAGTAACCGCTGCTTCCGCTTCGCTCACTGCGGTCGTGGAAGTGGAGTCTACGCAATCGATAGAAACAGTTATTCGAGTAGGAACGGATGAACAGAGTTGGGAGCAGGCTGTAACCCTGAAACCGGGCGTCCAAACTGTGGAGGTTCCAATCTCTATTGTTGAGCCGAAGTTGTGGTGGAGCCGCGGATTGGGTGACGCGCATATGTATTCTTTCCATACGGAAGTGATTCAGGGCGAACAGGCTGTGGCTGAGTCTACAGTCAAAACGGGTATTCGGTCCATTCGTCTGGTTCGTGACAGTGATAAAGCGGGAGCATCCTTTTATTTTGAGTTAAACGGAGTTGCTGTTTTTGCCAAAGGTGCGAACCACATTCCCAATGACAGCTTCATAACAGAAGTGACACGTGAGCGCTATCTGCATGAGATTGTATCTGCTGCCGAGTCGAACATGAATATGCTCCGTGTATGGGGTGGTGGCTTCTATGAAGAAGACGTATTCTACGAATTGTGTGACGAATATGGTTTGCTCGTATGGCAGGACTTTATGTTTGCATGCAGCATGTATCCTGGAGACGAGGCTTTCCTGAACAGTGTGAAGCATGAGGCGATTGATAATGTGAAACGTCTGCGTAATCATCCAAGCATCGTGCTGTGGTGTGGTAATAACGAGATTGATTCAGCGTGGGCACATTACATTGAGGATGGCGGCTGGGGTTGGAAAAAAGATTACAACGCGGAGCAAAGAGAACGCATTTGGGCGGATTACGAAGCTATTTTCCATGATCTTTTGCCTGAAGTGGTTGAAGCCTATGCTCCTGGTGTGGATTATTGGCCTTCTTCACCACTGGTATCACTGTCGGGAGACGAGAAACAGCATGCTCACCCATCCACATCTGAAGGGGATATCCACTATTGGGGTGTGTGGCATAATGTGGAGCCCTTTGAGAACTACAACGTTCATGTTGGACGCTTCATGAGTGAGTATGGCTTCCAGTCCTTCCCTGAGTATGATTCGGTTCGCAAGTATGCGGAGGAAGAGGATTTGGCATTGGAGTCTGAAGTCATGCTGGCGCATCAGAAGAACGGGGCAGGTAATCGTCTGATTAAACAATACATGGATATGTACATGCATGAGCCGAAGGATTTCCCATCCTTCCTCTATATGAGCCAAGTGCTTCAGGCTGAGGCGATGAAAACAGCCATTGAGGCTCACCGTCGTCGCAAACCGTTTTGTATGGGAACGCTCTACTGGCAGATGAATGATTGCTGGCCGGTGGCTTCCTGGGCGGGTATGGATTACTTCGGACGTTGGAAAGCATTGCAATATTACGCGAAACGCAGCTTCAGTGATATCTTGGTATCGGTAGATGGTACGAAGGAAGATGTGACAGATATTTACCTCATCTCGGATCAGCTTGAACCTGTGAAAGGCAAACTCCAGATACGCCTGATTGGCTTTGATGGCACAGTATATCGTGAGGAAGAGCATGAAGTCGCTCTGGCATCCAACTCTGGTCAACAGGTGCTGTCATTGAGCCAGGCGGAATGGCTGGAAGGTCGCGATGCTGCAACAACATTGCTGCGTATTGATCTGAAGCAGGATGGGGCATCCGACATCACACAGGAACATTATTTTGCACCATCAAAGGATATTGCATTGCAACCAGCGCAAATTAAGGTAACCGAAGTTACCGAGAATGATGGCGTGCATCTGGTCCTGGAAAGTGATGTGCTTGCAAAACAAGTATGGATTTCTACTGAGGCAGAAGGGGTGTTCTCGGACAATTTCTACGACCTCATTCCGGGTATTCCTGTGAAGGTCAAGTTCACCGCCAGAGGGGAATTGCAAGGATCTGATGGTGCTGTCTCCAAGGCGGGGGCCATCCAGGTTCGTTCCATGGCTGACTTTATCAAATTGTAATCAAGTAAGATTGGTTTATGTTGTTAACGCCCAATTCTTTAAGGCCCGGATGCACTTGATGTGCATACCCGGGCCTTTTCATGGTTCATTTTGTTTTAAGCGCAGAGATGTTACATATTATTGAATCTCCAAGATTTCGATATCATACGGCCCCAGTTCCAGTCGAGGTCCTTTCATAGTTCCATCCAATGCACTGGTGTATGATGCTTGCAACGGAATGGAGACAGATTCAGGACTTAAATTCAGGATGAAACGAAACGTTCCATTCGGTCCTGAGCGGGTTGTCACCTGGACACCGTCTGGCAGGGATTGCATCTCGGACAGGCCACATTGTTCAGCGATGGTTCGCAATAACTGGCTCAGATAAGCTTCATCCGGCTGGGTCGCCACATAATAGACAGCACCTTTACCCCAGTTGTTTTGAGTGACAGCTGCACTTTCAGCATAAAATTGATTCGCATAAACCGCAATCGCCTGTGCCGTGTCCAGTTCCAACACATCAGCCCATTGTGAGGCAGCATATGTATTGCCCTTCTCATCCCGAATCTGAATTTGGTCACCACCGATGGGATCATATTCGGTAACACGCACGCCCGAGCAAGCAGATAACATACCTGGAAGTGGCGCCATGACACAGACGTTGTTATCGTTTTTGACACCGGTGCGATGCGTTAAGACCAATATGCCACCATCCGCTGCAAAAGCTTGCAGACGTTCGGCGGTGTTCTCGTCCAGCAAATATAAGTGCGGGGCGATGATGATTTTGTAGCCATCCAGCGCTTCCGAGGAATGGATAACATCTGTACTGATTCCCCCTTTGGTCAAGGCACGATGCCATACTTTAATATTTTCGTAGTACTCCAGTTCTTCCGCCTGTGGCTGAATTCGTAGAGCGTTTAACTGATCATGCGAATGCAGAATGGCGACTTCGTTCTGTAAGGTGGAGCTCTGAAGGCGTTCACCCAGACTGTTCACTTCGGTACATAGTTGCTGAAACTCATTGAACCGTCGCCCTGGAACATTGCTGTGATCAATCAGTCCATGCCAGAACTGTTCTGCTCCTATAGTGGCACTGCGCCAGCGGAAATGCACGACCGCATCCGCTCCTCGGGCAATAGTCTGCCATGAGTAAGCACGCAAGAAGCCGGGCTGGGGTGTGCGCCACATCGGAAACCAGCATCCCGGAGGTCCGCTAAGCTGCTCCATAATCCAGAAATTGCGGCGTTTGATACCACGTGTCAGATCTAGCGACAATGCGCCACTGTAAGGTGCGGTGTCCGTTTTGTTCGGTGAAGGGTTGGGATAGTAATCAAAAGAAGCGAAATCCAGGTCCTGACCGATTTTATATTGATCTGCCTTTTGCGGATAGCTGTGAAAATTATGAGTGACAAAATGATCGGGACAGTTATGCCGAATGATCTCGATTTGGATGCTTTGAAAAGCCACAATGGAATCCGACTGAAAACGGGAGTAGTCCAGCAGGAACGAAGGATTCTGAAACGGAGAGCCGCCATATGGTGGCGTCACCTGTTCCCAATCGCTGTATTCTCCACTCCAGACAACAGTACCCCAAGCCTGGTTGAGCTGCCCTAGTGTAATGTAACGGGCACGAACCCACTCGCGAAAAGCCTCTGAACAAGCAGTACACTGACAATCCGTGAAACTGAACTCATTATCAGTCTGCCAGCCAATCACAGCCGGATGTCCTGCATATCGCTCGCTCAGCTTCTGGACAATTCGTGCACTGTACGTCCGCATGCTCGGACTGTTATAACAGCGGTGGCCGCGGACTCCTTCATGGTACAACTGTCCACTTGCCAACACCGGAAGAATATCAGGACATTTTTCGGTGAGCCAGCGCGGTGGTGTCATCGTTGGTGTACCGATCACCACCTGAAGCCCATTGCGATGAAGGGTATCGAGCGCCTGATCAAGCCATGTCCAATCGAATTGTCCATCGGCAGGCTCCATTCGGCTCCAAGCAAATTCACCCACACGTACAATACGTACACCACTATCGGCCATTAATCGGGCATCCTGCTCCCACAGGTTAGGGTCCCAATGTTCAGGATAATATTCAACGCCCATTTGTATAGGTCGGTTTTGGTTCATGTATGTTACTCTCCTTCGGTGTGGAACATAATGATTTTCATGCACGGTCAAGCCCGTGCTTAATGACTCCACTATCATCATCTTGTGGAAGAGTGTCGAGTCTATTTCATCTTATAATAGATAATGAGAGGGGAATATAATAACATGTTGCGATAGGGTATCATGATCTTGCTATTCTGAAAGGTTGAGCACATGCGAATACATTGGTTTATGCCGGAGCCCGGGCATGCAGGGTATACATGTTATCCGGTAGCCTACGGAAGATATCTCGATCCAGAGCACAGGGAACATCGTCCGGACGGAATACGGGAGTATAATCTGCATCTGGTTTTCAACGGACAGGGTGAAGTGAGAACCGAGCAGGGCAGCGTCCGATTAACGGCTGGACAAGGTTTTCTATATGCGCCTGGACAAGCACAGCAGTATTATGCCAATCCATCTGATCCCTGGGATATCAGATGGATTCATCTGCAAGCCCACGATCTGGAGCGGTTGCTGGGCTTGCGGAATCCGGATAAAGTGTGGCTCTTTTCATTCTCTGGAGAGGACCGTTTCGAGGAGTTGCATGAACAATTATGCCAGCTCGGTGCAGGTTATGAGAGTGTGCATGAACCGAAGTTGTCGGCGGTACTGTATGAGTTGCTAGTTGAACTGGCACGAAATTCGGAATCAATCGAAGGAACGTCTTTACTGAACCATCAGGATACAATCCGCTCAACTGCCGATTATATTCGTCGTCACTGCACACAACCGCTAAGTCTTGCTGAAATGGCGGATACAGCGTGTATTATTTTAATCGCATGTTCAAGAGCATCATGGGGGTTCCGCCCGGCAGGTTTCTGCTGAACTGCCGCATTCTGGTTGCGAAGAGAATGCTCGCAGACTCGGAACTATCCGTGAAACAAATTGCTTCTCAGTGTGGATTTACACACAGCAGTTATTTTATTCGCTTGTTTCGGACCTATAACGGGATGACCCCGCAGCAGTTCAGGCTTCTCTATAGCTCAGGCAGTGAGAAATAGGGAGATTTCACACGGTTACTGATGCTTTCTATGCAAGCATGCATAATTTCCCTGCAATAACAAACAATACAATCAAATTCAATTCAAGCAGGGAAAGGAAGTGCCTAAGCATGTGTAACCGTTTTTCATTGGCAGCCGATTTGGATGAGGTCAGGGATCATTTTAAGATTGAACGGGTGATGTATTATTACAAAAACCGTTACAATATCAGCCCAACCCAGCATACACCGATTATTTTGCATCAGGATGGTGAGCGGGTATTGGACGAGTTCCGATGGGGATTCATTCCGTTCTGGGGACGCGATGCAGTTAACGCCAATCTCATGACGGTGCATGAGAACCCAGCCTACTACAAGCTGGTAGAGACGAAGCGTTGTGTTATCCCATGCAATGGTTTGTATTACTGGCGTCAGGAAGGCAAGAAAAGCTGTGCGGTGCGTGTGGTTATGCCGGATCGCGGATTGTTTGGCATTGCGGGATTATACGAGGTCTGGAAAGATACGCGCAAACAGCCACTGCGTACCTGCACGATGCTGATGGCGGGGGCGAACATGGTTACACGGGAGTTTGGCAGCAAAATGCCGGCGATTCTGTCTGAAGAAGAGATCAATACTTGGCTGGATCCGGCGAACACACGCGTGACACAGCTGCTTCCACTTTTGAAATCGTACAACAGTACAGAAATGAATCTGTATCCGGTTACTCCGATGGTAGCCAATGATGAGCATGACTGCTATGAATGTGTGGAAGAGATGGATCAGAAGCTGGCATACGTACGCAGTTTCTAAGCTGAGCAAGCAGTTTTATGAGGCGGAGAGTCATAGGACACTCCGTCTCTTTGGGTTGAGAAACAAGAAACAAGTGTAATGGACAAAAGGCGGGAAGCGAATGGAGCAGCGAGCTTTAAGCATGGAATGGATATGGGTAAAAAATGAAAAGTTGAAATGTGAGTGAAACGTAACTATAATCATTACAGTAATCGAACGCATATATTCATATATCTATTAAAAGAGATATTTAATCAGGAGGGAACCACGAATGAATCCAAAGTATAGCCCAATGTTTGAACAAGTTTCACTGCCAAGCGGCATTACGCTGAAAAACCGGATCGTGCTCGCTCCCATGACTCATATGTCCTCGAATCCCGATGGTACTGTATCAGACGCTGAACTTGCTTATTATGCACGTCGTACTGGTGGTGCTGGTATGTCTGTTACAGCGGTAACCCATGTAACTCCGAATGGAATTGGTTTTCCAGCTCAATTTGGTAGTTATGACGATAGCTTTATTCCCGGTCTGAAACGTCTGGCCGATACAATTAAGCAGCAAGGTTCCAAAGCCGTACTACAAATTTTCCATGCAGGTCGTCTCACGCCAGAACAAGCGGTACCAGCGGGTCAAGTCGCTGCTCCAAGCGCTGTTGCCAGTGAGCGTCCGGGATCTCCTGTACCAAGAGAGCTGTCGGATGACGAAATTACGTTCATCATCAAAGACTTTGGGGAAGCAACCCGCCGTGCCATTGAAGCTGGCTTCGACGGTGTTGAGATTCATGGTGCGAACGGTTATTTGATCCAGCAGTTCTTCTCTCCGCATTCCAACCGACGTGAAGATCGTTGGGGTGGAAGCATCGAGAAACGTCTCACATTCCCACTGGCTGTGGTGGATGAAGTCCAGAAGGCTGTAGCTACACATACGAAACTGCCGTTTATTGTTGGATACCGTTTCTCACCAGAAGAGCCGGAAACACCGGGATTGACCATGGAAGAGACGTATGCACTGGTGGATGCGCTGAAAGATAAAAATCTGGATTACCTGCATGTATCCGTTAACGAGTTCTGGTCCAAGCCAAGACGAGGTGAAGCAGATACTCGCTCCAGAATTGAATTTATCCTTGACCGCGTGGACGGTAAACTGCCTATCATTGGCGTAGGGGCCATCCATACAGCAGACGAGGCAGCCGAAGCTCTTCAGAGTGGTGTGCCACTGCTTGCGATCGGTCGTGAGCTGATTATCGAGCCTGACTGGGTTGAGAAAATCGAAAGCGGACATGAGGAAGATATCGAGACGATTCTCACCAAATCGGATCAGGAACGTCTGGTTATCCCTGACGGTCTGTGGAATGCAATTATTCACACGCCGGGCTGGTTCCCTATGGCTGACGATAAATAAGACACAATTTCATTCGAAATGGAGGGAGCGTAAGCTCCCTCTTTTTTGCACCTTCTGCGCCCTCGATGAAATTCTCCTTCCGGGGGCACTGTGGTATGATGGGATGAACAGGATTCATCTTGGATAATCAACGGTTTGGAGTGAATGAAGATGCTCGTGGCTGAACGTTATGAGAAAATTGTGGAATGGGTAGATGCGCAGGGAAGTATGCGCGTAACCGAGCTTAGTGAGCGCTGCGGTGTGACGGAAGAGACGATCCGTCGTGATCTGGACAAGCTGGAGCAGGCGGGAAGGCTCAGACGTTCCCATGGCGGGGCTGTCAGCGTAAAATATAAAGAAGAGGGGCAGTCGGAAATCCCTTATCCGGAGCGGGCTGTAACTCATGCAGAAGAGAAACGCAAAATTGCGGACGAAGCGGTGAAAATGGTAGAGCCTGGTGACCGGATAGCGCTGGATGCCAGTACAACGGCGTGGTATATGGCGGCAGGACTGCCAAACATACCACTCACCGTGTTGACCAACTCCATTAAGGTCGCGGCGGAGCTTAGTAACAAGGAACAGATCCGTGTAATCGCGACAGGCGGGCAGCTTGCTTCGAAGTCCCTATCGTTTGTGGGGCCGCTAGCTGAACGGTCGCTTGATGCTTATCATGTGGATAAAGTTTTCTTATCCTGCAAAGGTGTACATCTGACCAAGGGCATCAGTGAGTCGAATGAATTGCAGGCACTGGTGAAGCAGAAGATGATTAGCATAGCCGATGAAGTTATTTTGCTGGCAGATTCGAGTAAGTTTGGCGTGCAGGCTTTTACAAGAGTGGCAGAACTCAGCAGTGTGGCAAAAGTAATAACTGATCTGGGCTTAGAGGAAGAGCAGGTTAGCGCACTGAATGAACAATCTATAACATGTGTCCGTGTCTAATTAGAAAGGAATGAATATAATGAAACATCCTTTTCACCTGAAAGCTACTTGGAATGGTGGACGTAACAGTGAAGGGCATATTGATGCAGGCGGGTTAAAAACAGTCATTTCGATTCCACAGGAGATGGGTGGTCCGGGTACCGGTACTAATCCGGATGAAATGCTGCTGGGTGCAGCGTCTACCTGTTATTTGATTACGCTGGCAGCAATGCTGGAGCGATCGGATATTACACCGGATGAACTGACACTGGAGTCCGAAGCGACGGTGGATGTTACCAATAACGTATTTACGTACGAACGGATCATACACAGACCTCGAATTGTGCTCAAAACGGATGCATCTGATGCTGATGTAACGAAGGCAGAGCGCCTGGCACATAAAGCAGAAGAGTCCTGCATGATCTCCAGAGCGGTAGCAGGTAACGTCGCCATCGAGACACAGCCAGTGATTATAACAGCAGGCGTTAACGCGGTGTGATATACTGAAGAATAGGCGACTTGAGCCGTCATTTGTGTAAGATAAGGGGAAGTTCGGTATGAACCTACAGAAAAGCAAAAACTCACGTTTTGCACGTTTAATACGTGCTTTGAAGCTTAATTTTCTCAAATTGTTACGTGCTCCCGGCGGGGCACATAAAGTATCTACCGGATTTGCTTTAGGTTTTGGTCTGGAACTGATCGTCATTTCCACAGCATCACTGGTATATCTCGTGTTCTATCCGATTGTACGTTTGTCCGGTGGTTCGCTGCCAGCTGCTATTGTGGGAAACGTGGTCGGCAAGCTAACATTCCTACCCATCATATTGATGCCACTTGCCAAGCAAATTGGTTCCTGGATATTGCCGGCGCACAGCATGGGGCAGGGACTAGTTCATGAGAGTGCCTTTATGGAGCTGTTTCGCGGCAACTGGTCTGCGCTAAGTGAACTATTGCGGGGTGGTCTGGATATTTTGGCAGGCATGTCCGTCTTTGGAGTCATCCTGGGTGTGATTTCTTACTTTGTCGTCAAGTTCTTCTATGTCAGAGCACTCAAACGCCGCTTTGAACGCCGGTTGGAGAAACGCAAGCAGGCGGCGATGTCTCCAACTTCAGCTTCCGTGCTGATCAGGAAGACATCACAATCATGATCGGCAGAATGACCATGGACGCGGCGGTTGTCCACAGAATACAACGGGACACAAACTGCGGAGAGGCATTAAATTGCTCGGCCAAAATTACTGTGTTCACTGCGGTCGGCATTGACGCCAGGATCAGCAGCACACTGAATAACGTTCCTTCAATCTGAAGTGCAGTCAGGATTAGATATGAGAGTACTGGTGCTGCGGCAAGCCGTACTACAAGTCCAGTCCAGAATGCTTTGCGGACGTTGGGTTTCCAAGGTTCGACGGAACCACGCGGTCTTAGCATCTGCGCACCGAGAATCGCCAGTACGACAGGGGAGTAACCGGCTGCGAGCATGGAGATGCCTCCATCCAGTGCCACTGGCAAGCTCAGATTGGATGCACGCAGGATGATGGCTATCGCAGCAGCATAGATGGAAGGCATACGGAAGACGGACAGAATCGCATTTTTGACGGTGAATTCGGATCTGGCGGCAAAAAAGATACCTACTGTGTTTACAATGATCATCTGTCCGATGACATATACCGAAGCCTTATCCAATCCAAGCTGTCCAAAGGCAAGCAACACAAGCGGGAGCCCATAATTCACGCAGTTTGTAAACGTGGAGACAAGGGTAAGTCCCGCTTTTTCGCTTGCCCCAAGATGGAATACTCGGCTCAACAGTTCAGCCAGTGCCCACAGGGCGATTAAATTAATAATAGAAAACCAGAACGTGCCCGTTACGTCCGTCCATGTAATCTCGGCATGCAGCAGTGTATCAAAGATAAGCGCAGGGCTCAAAATATAAAGGGAAAGGGTCGACAGCGGCCGAGTATCCCAATTTTTGAACTGTTTTAGCAGAATGCCTCCTATCACCGGAAGGGATATGGGCAGAAATACATGATATAACGTGAGTAGAAATGAATTAAACAACCGAATTCAGTCCTTTCTGGATGAAAAACCTATTTTATCATAGCAGAAGTTGACCTTTGTCGGGAATGGATTTTGGTATTGACTTGCGTAATGAACATATGTTTGAGGCCGCTTCTTTGATGGATGCGCAGGGGCGGTGGATTGCTATTTTGATATGGCAGATTTATTATAGAAGAGGTGCAACCAGATTACATACACATAGAGGAGGAAACTGTAATGAGTGAATCAAAACGCTTGCTCGTATTGGTCGGCTCTTATGCCGAAACGGAAAATGAGGGCATTTACGCATATGAATTGAATGAGGATACAGGTAACCTCTCCAAGCTTGATGGCATCTCCGGCGTGAAAAATCCAACGTTTGTAAACGTGGATACTGAAGGTAACAAACTGTATGCGATCGGTGAAACGGCGTCTGCCGAAGGCAATAAAATGTCTGAAGCTGTAGCTCTGAGCATTGATCCTTCTACAGGAAAATTGTCATTGCTGAATCGTCATGACTCCATTTCGGCTCCACCATGTCATATCCAACGTGATCCTTCCGGACGTTACTTGATCCTGTCCAGCTACCACGGTGGTCTGGTGGGTCTGCAAGCCCTGACGGATAACGGTGAAGTTGGCGTGCTTCTGGATGAGAAGAAACATGAAGGCAAAGGTGCGCATCCTGAGCGTCAGGACAAGCCACATGTGCATTCTGCATTCTTCAGCCCGGATGGTAAATACATGATGGTACAGGATCTGGGTGCGGACAAAATCGCAATCTACTCCATTGATGCAGATAAGAATGAACTCGTACTGCACAGTGAAACCAAAACACATCCGGGTGCAGGACCTCGTCACCTGGCATTCCATCCGAACGGTCAATTCGCCTATGTTATTAACGAAGTGGATTCTTCCATTACGACTTTCCGTTATGATGTAGCAGCAGGCACGTTGACAGAGGTTTCCAGCGTGTCCACATTGCCTGACGGTTATGACGGCAGTGAAAACACAACAGCTGAAATCGCCGTATCAAACGATGGTCGTTTCGTATACGGTTCGAACCGCGGGCATGACAGCATCGTGGTATTTGCAGTAGACGCTGAAACAGGACATTTGAAACTGGTTGAGCATGTATCTGCTGAGGGTGAACACCCACGTCACTTTGCTTTGACTCCGAATGGCAAACTGCTGATCGCAGCTAACCGCGATACCAACAATATCGTTTCCTTTACAGTGGATCAGGAGAGCGGACGTCTGAAATACACAGGTCACAGCACAGGTGTATCCAAGCCGGTATGTGTGAAACCTGTTTATCTGTAAACCATGGATTTGAATGATTAACCGAGAGGTTTGAATTAGGTTTCGGGATCAATATGTATGATCTTGTTGACCTGAAACTTTGGAAAGACCCTGTCCTTGTGGAGGGGTCTTTTTTGATGAGAAGAGCACATGAATTCGCGGATGATCTCATATGTGGATTGTGAACGATAACTTATTTTCAAGATTTAAGTTCATATAACAATGTTATTTAATCAATAGTATCGTGGAAGTAACTACCTGACTTCAAAGTGCGTACTTCCTTAACGGATAGTCAGGTTCTACAATGAATGAGTAGCCATGACAAACATTGCATGCATCTGAACTGGCTGAACGGTGCAGGCTAAATATTTTAACATCCTTTACAGGATATACTCATACTCGAACAACAAAGGAGAAATGAATCGTGAAATTGCAATTGGCATTGGACTTGGTAAACATCCCTGAAGGTATTGCACTTGTTAAAGAAGTTGAACAATATATCGATATCGTTGAGATTGGTACTCCAATCGTTATTAATGAAGGTTTGCACGCGGTTAAGGCGATGAAAGAAGCCTTTCCTAATCTGCAAGTACTCGCCGATCTGAAAATTATGGACGCGGGTGGCTATGAAATCATGAAAGCAGCTGAAGCTGGCGCGGATCTGGTAACGGTCCTTGGTGTGAGCAACGACATGACTATCAAAGGCGCTGTTGAAGAAGCGAAAAAACAGAACAAACTGGTTCTGGTTGACATGATCAACGTGTCTGATATCGAAACACGTGCACGTGAAGTGGATGCCCTAGGCGTAGATTACATCTGTGTACACACAGGTTATGATCTGCAAGCGGTTGGACAAAGCCCGTTCGAAGATCTGCGAACAATCAAACGCGCTGTGAAAAACGCGAAGACTGCTGTAGCTGGTGGGATTAAGCTGGAAACATTGCCAGAAGTGATCAAAGCACAACCGGATCTGGTCATTGTGGGTGGCGGTATCACTGGACAAGCAGACAAAGCTAAAGTTGCAGCTGAGATGCAACGTTTGGTTCAACAAGGGTAAGACAGATGAGCAGCCGACAATACGCAGTGGACATCTTGAAGGAGCTGGAACGTACGCTGAGCCAGATCGACGACTCGGAGATGCAGGCCATGGCGGAACATATTCTGGCTGCCGAACAGGTTTTTGTAGCGGGAGCAGGCCGATCCGGTCTGATGGGAAAGGCCTTTGCCATGAGATTGATGCAGATGGGTCTTCGGGTATATGTAGTTGGAGAGACCGTTACGCCAGGGATCTCTCCGAAAGACTTCCTCTTATTATGCTCAGGCTCAGGGCAGACAGGCAGTCTGGCAGCGATGGCTCAGAAGGCCAGTAAAGCAGGTGCAACTGTAGGTCTGATTACGATTAAGCCCGAGTCCACGATCGGACAACTGGCGGACACTGTCGTTCGTCTTCCGGCATCCGCCAAAGAGGATACGGCGACCGCCGGAGCAGCAGTGACCATTCAGCCGATGGGCTCCTTGTTTGAACAGGGGCTGCTGCTGAGCATGGATGCATTGGTGCTCACCATGATGGAAATGAAGAGTATGACTGGAGCAGACATGTTTGGGCGTCATGCCAACTTGGAATAGTCCATATGTCATAGACTTCATGAATTAGAATAGATGGAAGACCGGAATTCCCTTAAACAAGTGGGAGTTCCGGTCTTTTCTGCTATCGTTGTCTGTGGTCTGATTCGGGTCTGCTTAACATCAGGGTTGTACTGTAGTAGAATGTATACAAGCTGTATCGAACCAATGAAGCCCGTTATGTGATACAAGGCAGCGGCAAGTTCTCCTGTTGCGGAGTATTCTTGTGATATGCGAAGTGCATTTTAGCGATATAAGATTGATTGGAAGAAAAGGGGGCTCGGAGCCATGGCAGCCGAAGTCAAGGAACGCATCAACTTGAAAGAGATCAACTGTGAGAAAGAATTGACCCTTGCTGTTATTGGCGGCAAATGGAAACTGATTATTTTATGGCATCTGGGTCTTGAAGGCACCAAACGTTTCAGTGAATTGAAGCGATTAATTCCTCATATTACCCAAAAGATGCTGACCAACCAGTTGCGTGAGCTGGAGGAAGACAAGCTAATTGAGCGCAAGGTGTATGCAGAAGTACCTCCTCGTGTGGAATATACACTGACCGATCATGGTCAAAGTCTGATGCCGGTTCTGCATGCCATGTATGATTGGGGCAAGAACTATGGTGAAAATGTGATTTGGAAATCAGAATAAATTTAAGTTAAAACGAACCGCCGGGTAATGGATACTTCCATTACCCGGCGGTTTTTATATATTTTTAAATTTTGGTCAGTGTACCAACAGTTTACTCCAAACGAAGCGGGCAGAAATGGCTTGAAGAAGTAGAGCTAAAAGCTTTCTGAAAGAAAGCTACATCGGAAGCATGCGCCTCGCCTTTATCCCTAGATTTCCCCCTTTTAGTTTGGATTGAACTAAACGTTCACACGAGAACGTAGAGGACAGAAAGAACCTGAAGAAGCAGAGCGTTCGCCTTTATCACCAGATTTTCACCTTTGTAAAATTGAATCAAAAAATCTGGGGATAACAGCGATCGGAAGGTTGTTCTGTCATCGGAGTGGTAAGTGTGAATATTCTTTAGTCCAATCTATAATCCCTTGAACCAAAAGTCTCATTTTAGGATATGTAAGGTATAAATGCTCCGAATATGATACGATGAGAGATATTGGAAATGCAAGGAGGAGGACATTTAACGATGGAAAAAATACGTACACGCGATGAAGTAAACCAAGAGACTACCTGGGACTTGCGAGACTTGTTTGGGACTGACGGAGAGTGGGAGCAGGAGCTTAGATCACTGCCTGAAGCTGCTGCCCATATCGAAACATTCAAAGGACATCTGGGCGAAGGAGCAGAGCAGCTGCTGGCCTGTCTGGATGCCCGCGAAGCTTTGCAGGAACGCATTAGCAAAACGGCTTCATATGCCCGGCTGAAACAGTCGGAGGACAGTACCAATCCCGCGAATATTGAAAATTCAGCCAAGGCGGGAGACATCTTATCGAATTTGTCGTCGTCCTTGTCTTTTGTGAATTCCGAGATCGTGAATCTTCCCGACGGAACGGTTAAACGTTATATTGAAGAACTTCCGGGTTTGCAGCCGTATGCCCGCAGTCTGGATCGTCTAATTCAGGAAAAGGCACATCGTCTTTCGCCCGAAACGGAGAAAGTACTCGCTTCGCTTGGGGAAGTACTGGATTCGCCATATCGGATCTATCTGCGCGGTAAACTGGCAGACATGACGTTCGACGATGCACTTGATGGCGATGACAATAATCGCCCGCTGTCCTGGTCATTCTATGAGAACAATTATGAAATGTCATCGGATACAAAGCTGCGCCGCTCTGCGTATGCTGCATTCAGCTCCAAGCTGAACGATTACAAAAATACGTTTGCTGAAGGTTACGCAACCGAAGTGAAGAAGCAGGTCGTCATGTCCAGGCTGCGTGGATATGATGATGTAACGGATATGCTGCTCAGCCCGCAGCAGGTAAGCAAAGAGATGTATAACAATGTACTTGACATCATCCAGCAGGAACTTGCACCTCATATGCGCAGACTGGCAGCTCTCAAGAAACGTGAGTTAGGTCTGGACAAGCTGATGTTCTGTGATCTGAAAGCACCACTGGACCCTGAATTCAGCCCTGCCATTACATATGAGGAAGCCTGCACGCTCATTCGTGAAGCTCTTGCCGTGATGGGACCGGAATATGGCGACATTGTGGAACGTGCATTTAGTGAGCGGTGGGTAGATTACGCAGATAATGCGGGCAAATCGACAGGAGCTTTTTGTTCGTCCATATATGGTTCTCATTCCTATATCCTGATCTCATGGGCAAACAATATGCGCGGAGCATTTACACTTGCCCATGAAGTGGGACATGCTGGACATTTCATGCTTGCCGGGCATTACCAACGTCTTACGAATACACGACCGTCCCTCTATTTCATAGAGGCGCCTTCAACAATGAATGAAATGCTGCTGGCAGATCATTTGTTGAAACGTTCTGATAATCCGAGAATGCGTCGTTGGGTCATTTTGCAATTGCTCAATACGTACTACCATAACTTTGTTACGCATCTGCTTGAAGGTGAATTACAGCGTCAGGTGTACGCACTCGCAACCAAGGATGAACCTATCACAGCGAAGACGTTAAGTCAGCTGAAAGGCAACATCCTCTCCGAGTTCTGGGGGCCTGAATTGGTTATTGACGAAGGGGCGAAACTGACCTGGATGAGACAACCTCATTATTATATGGGATTGTATCCATATACCTATGCAGCAGGTCTGACGGCATCTACCGCTGCTGCACAGCTGATTCGGGAAGAGGGGCAGCCTGCCGTAGACCGCTGGCTTGACGCATTGAAAGCGGGAGGAAGCCTTGATCCGCAAGAGCTGATGAAGCTTGCGGGTGTGGACATGTCTGGGCCAGAGCCGATTCGTGCTGCTGTGGCCTATGTTGGTAGTCTGGTCGATGAACTTGAACGTCTGTATTCGTAATCAGGTTCATATAGTATACGGACAAGGCTTGTAGGGTTGTCTACGTGCACCGTCTCCTTGGCAGGGGGGCGGTGCATCTTAATTTGCAGGGAGAAGGGAACGATGATGAATGACGTCATTGAGCATATCTTCATCACTGGGCTGGTTAAGCATGGATGGCTTCGGTATTTTTGATGACATGAATGATGTTCCGGGATTTGAGGGCAATCAGGGTGGTTTTTTTGCTGGATTCAATGAGTTTGGTGCAATGAGTGCGTTTGGATCCATTTTTATCGGTGGCGTTTTTCTCATCATTGCTGGTGTCATTGTTTATGCCATTATTTCAGGGGTACGCACATGGTCATCGAATAATGCATCAGCGCTGTTAACCTTGCATTCAACGATTGTGGCAAAGCGAACGAGAGTTAGTGGAGGATCAGGGGACAGCAGTGCTTCCACCTACTATTACATTACATTTGAGCTCGACAACGGTGAACGGGTAGAACTGAATGTCGATGGGAGTGACTACGGTATGCTTGTGGAACATGACCGAGGCATGCTGACGTATCAGGGGACAAGGTTTAAGCATTTTGAAAGAGATGTGCAGCCCCAGTCCGGTGTTAGCAAAAACAGCTTTTATACGTGAAATAACAGGAAGGCGGCTCCTCCCGAGTGGAGAGAGTCGTTTTTGGTATGGGTAAAAGAAACCAATCACAGGGTATTCAAACGCTTACAATGATGATATACTCGTAAAATAAAGCTAAACAGTATAAAACAAAAATAAACAAACAAAAAAATAAAGAATAAAGTACAGAGCAGTCATCAATGAAATCAAGAAATATTCAAGGGCGAAATATAGTATGGGATGAAGGGCTGGTGAAGAGCGGTGAGTGTGCTGGCGTATGATTTGGGTGCTGGAAGCGGGAGAGCACTGCTGGGTCATCTGAATGATCGGGGAATGGAAACGATGGAGATCCATCGGTTCAAGAATGAACCGGTAAAAGCGGGGGAGCGGCTGCACTGGGATATATTGAGGCTGCACCATGAATTGCTGGAAGGGCTGAACCTTGTTAAACAAAAAGGAGAGCAGCCTGAAAGTCTGGGGATTGATTCCTGGGCGGTTGATTTTGGACTGCTTGGGAGTCATGGTGAATTGTTGGGCAATCCATATCATTACCGTGATGCACAGTTTAACGGCATGATGGATCAGGTGCGTAAGGAATTGACCTCTCAGCGAATATTCGAACGTACGGGCATCCAGTTTCTTAGCTTTAACACACTGTACCAGTTGGCTACGCTTAAGGGGAAAGGCTCCCCACTGCTTAACGAAGCGGAGCGTTTCCTCATGATCCCCGATCTGCTTCGTTACTTTCTGACCGGTGAAGCGGTGAATGAGTTTACCAACGCCACCACAACACAGCTATACAATCCAACCACAGGGCATTGGGACGGTGAACTGCTTGCACATATCGGTATTTCGGAGACACTGTTTGGAGATGCGGCCATGCCAGGGACTCGTGTGGGACAGCTGCGCAGCAGCATTTGCAGTGATCTTGGCTTGTCTGCCATTCCGGTTATTGCCGTTGCAGAGCATGACACAGGTTCAGCGGTCGTGGCTGTTCCGGCAACAGAGCGTTCATTTGCTTACCTGAGCTGTGGAACCTGGTCACTTATGGGCACGGAGATTGATCACCCCGTCATCAGTTCCGAGAGTCTGGGGCTGAACTTTACGAATGAGGGTGGGGCAGGTGGTACGTTCCGTTTGCTCAAGAACATTATGGGCCTGTGGATTTTGCAAGAATGCATGCGTGAATGGGAACGGAAGGGACAGGGGATCAGCTATGCGGAGTTACTGAGCAGGGCGGAACTTGCTCCTCCATTTGCGAGTCTGTTTGATCCCGATGATGAGCGGTTTATGCCAGCAGGGGATATGACCTCTCGTATACAACAATATTGCCGTGATACAGGGCAGGCTGAGCCGCAAGATCAGGGGGCCATTGCCCGTTCCATTCTGGAGAGCCTTGCACTGAAGTATCGGAGAGTGCTGGAATGGACAGAACAACTGTCCAGACAGTCTTTTAATGGATTGCATATGGTCGGTGGTGGCATTCAGAATCGCCTGTTATGTCAGTGGACAGCCAATTCTATTGGCAAACCGGTATGGGCGGGGCCAGCAGAAGGTAGTGCGATCGGGAACATGGCTGTACAGTGGATGGCAAGCGGAGCTTTTAAGGATATATGGGAAGCCCGCAAGGTCATTCGTGATTCATTCTCAGTTACTGATTATGAACCAAAGGACAGACCAATCTGGGAAGAGGCCTATGGTAGATTCCAAAGGTTGACGGCTTCGCCCAAATCACAAGCCGGGAGCGAGGTGTAACATGCTGGCAGCGGAGCGCTATGACCGGATTGTGGAGATGGTTAATGTTAAGGGCAGCATGCGTGTATCCGAGCTTAGTGAGCACTGCCGGGTAACAGAAGAGACCATTCGGCGAGATCTGGACCGGCTGGAGCAGGCAGGGCGACTGCGTCGTTCCCATGGCGGCGCTGTCAGCGTGAAGGAAGAGCAGCCGGAGATCCCTTACCGGGTAAGGGAAACAACACATGCTGAGGAAAAGAAAAGAATTGCCCAAGCGGCTCTATCCATGATTCATCCGGGTGATCGAATTCTACTGGATGCCAGCACAACAGCAGGCTACATGGCGGCCAATATGCCGGATATGCCACTGACTGTATTGACCAACTCTATACAGGTAGCCACTGAACTGAGCAGCAGGGACAAGATTGAAGTCATCTCGACTGGGGGCCAGCTGGCTCAGAGATCGCTGTCTTTTGTTGGACCGCTCGCCGAACGTTCCCTGGAAACATATCATGTCGATAAATTATTCCTGTCTTGTAAAGGTGTGCATCTGGAAGGCGGCGGAATCAGTGAATCCAATGAGCTTCAGGCACGGTTGAAGCAGAAAATGGTCGGCATATCCGACCAGGTCATTTTACTTGCAGATACGAGCAAGTTTGGGGTTCGTGCATTTGCCCGGGTAACCGGGTTAAATGCGGTTCATGCGGTGATCACAGATCAGTCGCTTGATGATGATTTGATAGAACGTCTGAACAGCTATGATATCAAAATTACAAGGGTGTAAAACAATACGGTATTCGATACTTATATGTGTTAAAACAACAATTCATCAGTTATAGGAGCGTGTAATCATGAAGGTCTCCTTATTCATTACCTGCCTCAGCGATGCTATATATCCCCGTGTGGGGGAGGCGATGGTGAGATTGCTCGCCGCTCATGGCGTTCGGTTGGATTTCCCGCCCGTGCAGACCTGCTGCGGTCAGCCTTCCTACAACAGCGGGTATTGGGATGAGACACGGGTAGCCGCCAAAACGATTCTGGAAGCCTTTGATGATAGTGATTTTGTCGTCTGTCCCTCCGGCTCCTGTACGTACATGATTCATCATTATCCCGAGCTGTTTGTCGATGAACCTGTATGGCTGGAGAAGGCTAAACGTTTGGAAACCAAAGCCTACGAATTCACGCAGTTTCTGGTTCAGGTGCTTGGCATCACGGATTTGGGTGCACATTTTCCGCATAAGGTTACATACCATCCCTCCTGTCATGGCAGCCGTTTATTAGGCGTAAAGGATGAGCCTATGGCATTACTTTCGGCAGTAAAAGGTTTAGAATTTGTTCCCCTTCCTTACGGAGAGGATTGCTGCGGCTTTGGCGGTACCTTTGCTATCAAAATGCCGGATATATCTGGTGCCATGGTCACAGAAAAGGTAGATCACATCAAAGAGACGGAAGCTGAAGTATTGGTAGGACTGGATATGGCTTGTCTGATGAATATCGCAGGTAACCTGCGGTATAGGAATGAACCAGTGCGAGTGATGCATTTGGCCGAACTGCTGTATGAGGGGGTGCAAACAGGATGAGTCAACCCGGTGTAATGGATGTTACCGTCAAAGAACGTGCAGAACTGGCTTTGAATGATGACTTCCTGCGGAAAGCCGTCAAGTTTACGACAGAGCGATTGCGTAATGGCAAGAAGTCCGCATCCGAAGAACATGGCAACTGGGAAGAATGGCGCGAACGTGGACGTCAGATTCGTCTGCATACGATCGCACATCTGGATTATTATCTGAATGAATTCGTCAATAATGCACGTGCCAATGGGGTTCATATTCATTTTGCGGATACTTCGGTAGAGGCAGCAGCGATTGCACTTGATATTGCGGCTCACAAGCAGGCTTCAACCGTGGTGAAATCCAAGTCCATGGTGTCCGAGGAAGTACATCTCAACCATGTATTGGAATCCGCAGGCATTGAAGCGATAGAGACCGATCTGGGTGAATACATTATTCAATTGGCGGGTGAAGCCCCATCTCATATCGTCATTCCGGCTATCCACAAGAACCGTTACCAGATTGCGGACCTGTTATCCAAGGAAGCGGGTGAAACTCTGGAACCGGACACCACCGTACTTGCTGGATTTGTACGCAAAAAACTGCGTGAGAAGTTTCTTGAAGCCGATATTGGCATGACCGGCTGCAATTTTGCCATTGCGGAGACGGGTTCCATGGTCCTATTTGAAAATGAAGGCAATGCCCGCATGGTATCCACTGTGCCAAAAACACAGATTACCTTAATGGGCATGGAGCGTATCATTCCATCCTGGACGGATCTCGAGGTGATGGCGACTCTACTCCCACGCTCCGCGACAGGTCAAAAATTGACGATGTATATGTCAGGCATTACCGGCCCTCGCCGAACAGAAGACGGGGACGGGCCAGATGAAATGCACATTATTATCGTGGATAATGGACGTTCACTTCAGTTGGGTGATCCCGAATTTCAGGAGCTTTTAAATTGTATTCGCTGCGGTGCCTGTCTGAACGCTTGTCCAGTGTATCGTCATATCGGCGGGCATGCCTACGGTGGAACCTACAGCGGACCGATCGGAGCGGTACTTACACCTGCACTCAATGGCAATATCGATGAATGGAACGACATCGCGGGTGCATCCAGTCTGTGCGGAGCCTGTTATGAAGCCTGTCCGGTCAAAATTCCGCTGCATGATATGCTCGTATATTTACGCAGACGCAAGGTGGAAGAGGGCCATGGCAATAAGCTTGAGAGCGCTGGCATGAAAGGTTTTGCAGCGGTTGTATCCAATTCTAAACGCTTCGGTGCGGCTATACGTCTCGGACAGATTGGTCAGAAAGCCGTTGTGCGGAATAACGGAATTTCACTTAAACTTGGGCCCCTCAAAGGCTGGAACAGCTATCGGGTTGCGCCAAGCCTCGCGAAGCGTTCCTTCCGGCAGCAATGGAACAAGCTGGATCAGGAGCTGAATCAGGAGAAGAAAGAGATGGATTCTTCCGTTAGGGACCGAATGGAACGGATTCTTCGTGAGCGTGAGGGGGGCGGTGGCCAACATGAACACTGAACATCAGGAATGGCTGGAGCAATTGGAGAAGAAGTCCCGTGCGAAGCAGGAGCATTTTATGAATGACATCGCCTCCAAATTGAGAAGACCACGGCAGACCCATGCTCCGACTCAACCTTTTCGCGGTGCACCCGCGTTCTGGACGGATTTGGAGTGGGACATCGATAAGCGCATACAGGCATTCACTGATAATTTTGTGAGTGTAGGTGCTCATATTGCGCGGGTAAGAGACATTAGCGAAGCTTCGGACTTTATTGCTAATAAATCTCATGAATTGAGTGCGAAATATATCATACGTCAGAATGAACAGGCGCTGACGGATCTTGGATTGGAAGAGCAACTTCCCGATGTGCAGATTTCTGTATGGAACAGCCAAACAGAGGAGAACTGGAAGGCACGGGCAGCCGAGGCAGATATCGGTGTAGTGATGGCGGATTATGCCACAGCATATACGGGTTCCGTCACGGTGCTTTCTTCGCCAGAAAAGGGACGCTCAGTTAGTCTATTGCCCACCGTACTCATCATTATTATTCCAATTGAACGGCTCTACACCAGACTTGGTGAAACGCTTGATCGCTTCGATGAAGCGGGAAGAGAGAATCTTCCGGCAGGCATTCATTTTATTTCCGGTCCTAGTCGTTCTTCTGATATTGAAAATGATTTGACGATTGGGGTACATGGGCCGGGGATTGTATATGGTCTTATTATGGGGTAACTGCATTTCGAAATGCATATCATCACGAATGACTGTCCAAAAGCAGCTTTTTATCTGCGAAGGGCAGTTTTTTCTATTTCTAGTATGTCCATTATGAAAGGGATAATGAGCCATTCAATCATATGGCAGTAGATAAAATATTTTATAGATAAAAACTATTAATATTATAATTATTATATATTTAACCTATTAAGATAAGCGCGGTATAATCCATTTCAAGAGAGGGTTCATGTGATAACCGACCAAGGAGGCGTTATGAATGAGTATATTTACTTATCAGGTTCCATTCATGGATGGACACACGGGCGATTTATCTGTTTTTGAGGGGAAAGTGCTACTTATCGTGAATACAGCCAGCAAGTGCAGTTACTCTCGACAATTTACGGAGCTTCAACACCTGTATGAGCAGTATCGTGATCAAGGGCTGGAGATCCTGGCGTTTCCCTGTGATCAGTTTAATCACAAGGAACCGGGCAGTAATGATGAGATAGCTCAGTATTGCAGGAATCATTTTCATATATCCTTTGCGATTTTTGAGAAGATCGAGGTTACCGGACAGTCCATACATCCTTTGTTTCGCTATCTGGTCGATAAGGCCCCATTTGAGGGTTATGACATGGAATCGGAAGAAGGTCGGTGGATGGATCAATTCGTCAAGGAGAAACATCCCGAATTATACCGGGGAGACGGGATCAAATGGAATTTTACCAAATTTCTGATTAATCGAACCGGGGAAGTGAGTGGTCGCTATGAGACTACGGTTGCACCGATAGAGATGGAGTCCGCGATTCGGAACCTGCTGAGACAGGCCTAGTTTGAGTTTGAGTGAACTGTGTATCTTCGAAATTCTAGTATTCGTTCAGAGCAAAATAATCTCTATATGTAGGGACCAAAGGGGAAATTTACTCATGCCAATTCGGATGGATACCCATTGGTCCTACGACTTTGAGACTGTTGAAGATTAGGACTGGAAATGTTAGGGTAAAAGAAAGATAACGAAGGAACCCATTTTTTTTAATCTAAACTGACCAATATACCATTTTGGTCAGTTGGTTCCGGTATAATTTTCAGGTTATCTGGATGAAATATGAAAATTTGCAGAAAATGAAGTCATGTCTATTGATCTGAAGTCGTAGTTGAACGAAGGTATTATTTCTTAGTCGAACGTATTACTTGGAAGAGGAGTGAGTATTATGGCGCAAATTTCAGTTCCCCAACCCAAAACTTTTGGGCCTTTAGGAAACTTACCACAGTTAAATACCGATGAGCCTGTACAATCACTGGTGAAACTCGCTGAAGAGTATGGACCCATTTTTCGAATGGATTATCCTGGCCGAAGTGAATTGTATATTTCAGGTCATGAACTGGTAGCTGAGGTCACCGACGAATCCAAATTCGATAAACGGGTATGGGCACCGCTGGAGAAGGTACGTGCATTTGCCGGAGATGGCCTGTTTACGAGTTGGACTCAAGAACCTAATTGGAAAAAAGCTCACAATGTGTTGCTGCCCAGCTTCAGCCAGCGTGCGATGCAGGGATATCACAACAAAATGATTGATCTCGCTGTACAGCTGGTGCAGAAGTGGTCCAGATTGAACCCGGATGAGACGGTTAACGTACCTGATGATATGACTCGTCTCACCCTGGATACGATTGGACTGTGTGGATTCAACTACCGGTTTAACAGCTTTTATCGGGAAGAGCCGCACCCTTTCATTACAAGCATGGTGCGAGCATTGGACGAATCGATGAGTTCGTTGCAGCGTTTGCGTCTGCAAGACAAGCTGATGATCACCAAAAAGAAACAGTTTGAGCAGGATATCCGTTCGATGTACTCACTGGTGGATCATATTATTGCGGAGCGTAAGGAGCAGCCCCAGGAAGGGGCGGACGATCTGTTGTCCCACATGCTTAGTGGCAAGGACCCGGAAACCGGGGAAACGCTGGACGATGAAAATATCCGTTACCAGATCATCACCTTCCTGATTGCTGGACATGAGACGACGAGTGGCTTGTTGTCCTTTGCCATCTATTATTTAATGAAAAATCCGGATACGCTCGCCAAGGCTCAAGCTGAAGCAGATCAGATTCTGAAAGATCCGGTTCCGACATATAATCAGGTCCGCAATCTGAAATATATTCGCATGGTTCTGAACGAAGCATTGCGGTTGTGGCCTACGGCTCCAGCATTCTCCTTATACGCGAAGAAAGACCTTGTTCTGGACGGGAAATATCCTTTGCAAAAAGGGGATAGTGTCAGTGTACTCATTCCCAAGCTGCACCGGGACCGCGACGCTTGGGGAGACGATGTGGAGGAATTCCGTCCGGAACGGTTCGAAGATCCGAGCAAGGTGCCACATGACGCCTATAAACCGTTTGGTAATGGTCAACGGGCCTGCATTGGTCAGCAATTCGCCCTTCAGGAAGCAACACTTGTGCTAGGTATGGTCCTGAAGCATTTTGAATTCATCGATCATGCGGACTATCAGTTGAAAGTGAAAGAAACGTTGACGCTCAAACCCGATAACTTCACGATCCGTGTTCGTGCACGCGGGGGTCAACCGGTCATGGCTGTGCCGGGTGTTGCCGTGGAGGAACCGACTCCGGTTGCCAAAAGACAAGAGCCGGATACAGCAAATGCCCATCACACCCCGATGCTTGTCCTGTATGGATCCAATCTCGGGACTGCGGAAGGCATTGCGCGTGAAATCGCAGATACCGCAAGATATCAGGGCTTCCGCAGTGAGGTGGCTACCCTGGATGATCGTGTAGGCAAACTTCCGAAGGAAGGCGTCGTCATCATTGTGAGCGCATCCTACAATGGTCAGCCACCAAGCAATGCCAAGGATTTCGTCGAGTGGATTGAACATGCGGATGCAGGGGAATTCCAAGGCGTTCGATTCTCCGTTCTCGGATGTGGGGATCACAACTGGGCCAGCACGTACCAGCGTATCCCGCGTTTGATTGATGAGCAGTTATCTTCCAAAGGAGCAGAACGGTTATCACCCATCGGAGAAAGTGATGCCAGCGGGGACTTTGAGAAACAGGTTGGAGACTGGACTGAGCAACTATGGCCGGATCTGGCACGAACTCTGGGCCTCAAGTTGAACACAAGCTCAGGTAGTGAGCGCAGTTCCTTGTCAGTACAGTTTGTCAGCGGACTGGCGGTAACGCCGCTCGCGGATACGTATGATGCACACGTTGCTGAAGTGCTTGAGAATCGGGAACTTCATGATGCGGGCAGTGAACGAAGCACACGTCATCTGGAGATTAAACTGCCTGAAGGCGCAACGTATAAGGAAGGCGATCACCTGGGCATTTTACCGCAAAACCCTTCTGAGCTCGTAGAACGAGTACTGAAACGATATGGATTCACAGGTACGGAACATCTGGTTCTTGATGCCTCTGGTCGCAGCGCAGCTCATCTGCCATTGCACCAACCGGTTAATTTGGTCGATCTGCTCAGTCACAGTGTGGAACTTCAGGAAGCAGCAACTCGGGCCCAACTGAGGGAACTCGCGGCGTACACAGTGTGTCCACCGCATAAGAAGGAGCTCGAAGCGCTTCTTGATGAGTCTGTATACATGGAAGAAGTGCGTAAGAAACGCATATCTATGCTGGATTATCTGGTGAAATACGAAGCATGTGAGCTGCCTTTCGAACGGTTCTTGGAACTGCTGCCTTCCCTGAAAGCCCGATATTATTCAATCTCCAGTTCACCACGAGTGCAGCCAGAGCAGGCAAGCATAACCGTCAGCGTAGTGCGTGCTCCGGCGTGGAGTGGTCAGGGAGAATATAAAGGCATAGCGTCCAACTATCTGGCGAACCTGAAGCCGGGTGAAGAGGTAGTCATGTTCATACGCACGCCTGAGTCCGGGTTCGAACTGCCAGAAAATGCAGAGGCTCCGATCATTATGGTTGGTCCGGGGACGGGCGTGGCTCCATTCCGTGGTTTCCTGCAGGCAAGACGTGTACTGAAGGAACAAGGTCAGCAGGTTGGCGAGGCCCATCTGTATTTTGGATGTCGTAACCCGGAACATGATTATTTATATAAAAATGAACTCGAAACGGCCGAGCAAGAGGGTCTTGTCCAGCTTCATACCGCGTTCTCCCGCGTGGACGGGGAAGAGAAATGTTACGTGCAGCATTTAATGAGAGATGATGCCCACAAATTGATTCCTCTGCTCGAACAGGGTGGACATCTGTATGTTTGCGGCGATGGCAGCAAGATGGCACCTGATGTTGAAGCAACACTCAAGAAAGCTTACGCTGATGTCAGCGGTAACTCCGTGGAGCAAGCCGATGCATGGTTAGAACGTTTGCAGCAGGAAGGTCGTTATGCCAAAGATGTGTGGACAGGTATCTGAGTGATACGTTCCTGATTCCAATGATGGATAGGCATCTGCGCGGTGAGACACAGAGGGGTTGTGCTCACCGCTTTTTGCTATGGCACAATATCCGAGCAGATCCATGCACGTATGAGTTATACTAGGAAAGAGAAATATGCATATCATGACATGGGGTTGACCCAAGGTATGAATCGTAACTCTAATCGGGCGATTGCAGGTACAGATATGAGTTCAGCTATGTCTGGTCTCATGATTTCTTCTTTTTATTCGTTGGACGATAGATCGATTCGACCTGAGTTAGCGGAAAGAGAATACGTGAGGAGAATTTACCTTTTCCCTGCAGCTCAATGTAATCCAGTCCAACACCAACAAGTCGGATATTGTTAAATGCGTTTCCGGATGGGAATACCGTGCGGATGCCTACCCGTATGCCTCGCCGTGCTCGTGGTACATCAAATACACGAATGGAAAACAAGCTGAGTGGAATAAATAGCTGCCGATTGACTTTGATGAAATTGCGCGGAAATACTTTGCTAATGATTCCAGGCTCCAGACCGGACAATGGAGCATTCAGTTCTGCCAGATGTCCCTGGAACTCGGCCAGACGCTGCTGAAGTGTTTTTCCTGTATGAAGTTGGTGCCAATTCATAAGCAATCCTCCGTTCGCCATTTATACCTACTATATGAATGGACGAGGGCAAGAGGTGAGCAAAATGGCGCCCATGTTACTCATGATAAGGTACAACTTAAGATATAGGGAGTGATTCAGATGGACGTGGAAATGTATAAAGACCTCATTCGGGATGAACGTGGCAACTATTATATCGCGGTACAGATAGAGGGTAATGAGCTTACGCTTGTCAACGCATTTGTTGAAGCATCGTTTACACCGGAACTGATCTATAATGAAGAATTTCGGAATAAACATAAAGAGATGGAAGGCGGCTTTGTAGGCAAAATCGCAATGGATCTTCTCCGGCATGATGTGGTCATGGGTTTGAAACAAATTGACAGAAAGCTGCTGGAGCTGTCGGAAGTTGAACAGAAGTACACGGTGAACTATATAGATACGATTGAGTTCTATCGCCACCCTGCGTGGGAGCGGAAAGCATAAGCGAAGGTTCATTTTCGTGGACAGTCCATTAGGATAGTAAAATCGTAAAAGCGCAAGTACAGGGGAGCTACCCTTGCCACTTGCGCTTTTGGCGTTGCAACTATTCATCGGGAATGGCCTTGTTATTGTTCCTGAGGCGAGCGCACTACTTACTTCAACGCACTAGCGATAGGAAGGATAGATGATGCCGATATCCCGTTCTGTTTTTAAGCTTCCCTCAGCATACCGCTGGAGTTCATTTCCTTTGATTCGAATCGGAATGGATTTTCCTCGATAGATCAGTTCACCCTCAATCGTGCGCACGCTCATTCCGATGACGCCTTCCAAATGTCCACCCTGATCCGTAATTAACCGAATTCCTGCTGGCCCCTCCATAAGAATCTTACCATCCTGATATACCGTTACCCGTTCTGGAGTGTTCACCAATTCAAAATGCAGCCCATTCACCGTACGGCTGTACGCCGTATGACCAGCGACTTCTTCGCCATGATCCATGTCGATGGGGAGAAGACCAGTAAACCACAGTTGGTCCGATCCAACCGACATGATGCCGCATAACCGTTCCACATAATCAAGCAGGCAAAGAATGGAGGGGGAATAGGTTTCCGTGAAACCCTCCTCCCCGGTCCATGGGCTTAAAGCCTGCGCAAAGCGCGTTGCTTTGGAAAGGGACGACAAGATGGGTTGCAGTACCCAGGTCAATTCCACATAGCGATGGTGATATTCAAATGCATGCGGTGCACGGATCAGACTCAGGAAATTGGATGCTCCACCCCAGCTGTTATAAGAGGAGAACGGATCGAACCGTGGATCATCCATCGACATGGAGGTAAACGGGTATTTGGCAAAAAACTTACTTGTATTCAGCAAATACCGGCGCAGCATGTTATCAAACAATTCACGGTCGCCCACCTCGCAGGCCATCACGCGCAGCAGCACATCGGACTGTACCCTGACGAATTCGTCATTGCGATCCCGGTCGTAGAAGAACATATCCTCTTCGTCATAACAGTAGCGGAAGAGACTTTCCAGGCTGGCTTCAGCTTTTGCTTTCCATTCACCACCAGACTCCCCAAGTTCCTCGGCCATTCGGGATAAATACATGCGCTGGCAATACATATTGGCGGTTAAGTCTGGTGCCAAAAAAGGCAGAACTGGAGAGTCCGGATGGTAGGACGCGGCATCATTCATATATGGTGTATCCGGGACATGCCAGAACCGGGGGGACAGATCATGCCCGGTATCAAAGGTACTAAATGCCTCCACACAGCCGGTCCCTCGGGTATTGCGATACGTTGCAATCCATTCGTCGTATTGTACCATGGCCTTGTACATGGTCTTCAGGAAGGAGCGGTTCTTTCCATGAAGTTGGTAGTGGTTCCATACGCTTCGTGCCAATGGTGTAACGAGCTGAATCTGGCGAAAGGATGGACCGTTCTCCGTTAGCTTATAAGGCAGCAATCCATCTTCTCTTTGGTGTCGGGCAAAAGCGAGATAGGTCGTTTCCGATACGGAAGGAATCAGACGTGACAGCAGCTCCGCATTAATGGTGCCTGTACTCTCCAGCCAGCAACCCAGATAGATGCCACCTTCCTGAAGGATGGGCTCACTGCCGTTCAGGGGCACAATGCAAGTCAGTAACTTCTCCAATGCGGAATAATAAGTCGCTTCCAGTCTTCCGCCGGATGCCGAGAATCGAACACCCGACGCCTGCCATTCCTGTATTAACTTTTGATCTTCCGGTTTACCTGGCTGCACATGATCGTGGATCGAGATCTGCCGCAGCTTGTTCAGCAGGGCTTCTGTCATGTCGACCTCCTTGTAGCGGTTATTTATTGATTGGATTCAAAAATTCGAACGGTGCCATTATAGAAGTCAGTCACAGCTTGCTCCACACTTTTTCGGCCAAAGCCGATTTCCTGGTTGGTTGTCTGGGCCAGCTTGGAGAATTCAGCGAATCCTGGAGGATTATAGCTCACGTCAAAAGGCTCCGTTTTCGTAGCTTCAGATACAAAGCTGGTGTAATTATATACGATCTCCTCAACAGGTCCCGCTTCTTGCTGAAGCAGATTGCGGTTGGCTTCCGTAACGGGCACGCCGCGGTCGTTGCCGAGAATTTTGGCTGCGTCCGGATCATTAATCCAGAAATCCATCAGGATCGAAACTTCTTTTGCATGTTTGGTATTCGCATAACCGGACAACCCCTGACTGGATTCAAATACAACCCCAGTTCCTTTTGGACCTCTTGGTACAGGCAAAAGAATTAGCTTATCTTCCGTGAGACTCTGGAAAGCAGCCAGTTGATTCGAAGGAAGTAGGCTCATAGCCGCCTTGCCCGTAATAAGCAAGGATTTACTCGTATCATCCGGTGGATTGGAAACCTGCAATTCAGGAGTGACCACACCTCCGGATTTGGAAGCTTGCTCCCAGTAAGTGAACCATTCCAAAATGTCTTCTTTTGCAAATCCGAGCGTGCCATTCTTCATATCATATAGCTGTTTGCCGCGTTGTTTCAAAAAGATGTCCATACCGTCAACCGTGAAATTATAGGTTCCATAATAGCCCTTGCCGAGTTTGTCGGACAGTTCTTTGCTGATCGCAGCATAATCTTCCCAAGTCCAATCCGAAGCTGGCAAAGGGATTCCCGCTTGATCGAATAGCGCCTGATTAACGACAATACCCCGTGCATTCGCACCAGCGGAAATATGCTGCAACTTTCCATCAAGACGCCCATACTCAACCATGGTGGCATCCATGCCATCCAGATTCAGTTCACTACCGACATAAGGGTCCAGGTTCAAAAGCACATCCTTCTTGGCGTAGTCAACCACATTACCCCCAAGGAAGAAAATATCCGGTGCCGTGCCTGACGCCAGCTGTGTATTCAACTTGTCGAAATATCCGGAGGAAGGCGCAAATTCACCTACAATTTTAATATTCGGATGTTTCTCCTGAAAAACCTTCAGGGCTTCGTTCGTAATATCTGCCCGTTTTTGATCGCCCCACCACATCATGCGCAGTTCGACTTGCCCGTCTTCCGCGGTCTTTGTTCCTGTCTGCTCATCAGCGCCGGTATGATCCGTTCCAGAGCAGGCAGTCACCAATAACAGGAGTGAAGCTATAACAGTGATCATTAATCGTTTGAACATGAGAAATCCCCCTGACAATGGATAATGAAAAACATAATATCTGTTGTACACGTATTGCGTCTGGAGAGGTATTTCGTAATCACTTCAGCCCAGTCGTTGCAATCCCCTCTAGAAAATAACGCTGAAATACCAGAAAGATGATGGTCACAGGAAGCAGAGAAAGCGTGGACATGGCGAGCAGTGCGCCCCAATCCGATTGTCCCGATGGATCGAACAATGACCGAATCCCAAGCTGTACGGTAAACAGATCAATTTTGCTCAGGTAGATCATCTGACTAAAGAAGTCATCCCAGCTCCAGATGAAGGTGAAGATCGCTGTTGTGATCAGGGCAGGAACGAGAAGAGGAACCACGATTCTGAAAAAAATCTGCGATTGCCCGCAACCGTCAATAGTTGCACTCTCGTCCAGCTCCCGTGGGATACCACGGATGAATTGAACCATGAGCAGAATGAAGAAGGAATCCTGTGCCAGCCACTTGGGCAGAATGAGCGGGAAATACGTATTAATCCAATGCAGCTCGTTATACAGAATGTACTGAGGTACCAGGGTTACATGGTAAGGAAGCATGATTGTGACCAGCATAATGCTGAACCACAGGCCTTTGAACTTGAACTTCAATCTGGAAAAGGCGTAGGCTGCAAGGGAACAAGAAATCACATTTCCCAACACACTCATGACTGAGATCAGCGCCGAGTTGCCGAAGAATCGGCCAAACGACACCCCTTGCAATCCTTTCCAGCCATTCACAAAATGATCGAGGGTGAAGCTGGTTGGAATCAGGCTGCTATTGGTGAAGATGAGATGATTCGGTTTAAATGAACTGAGAATTAACCATAACACCGGATACAACATCAGCAGACCGAAGAGGATAATGGCGGCATGCCTCCCGGCTTGAACCAAACGTCGCTTTAGTGGCATGTGTACTATCTCCCTTCCTGATTGTCGCCGTAGAACACCCAGAATTTCGAGGTGAGAAAGACGATTGCGGTGAATACCCCGATAATGACCAGCATGATCCACGCCAGGGCAGAAGCATAACCCATATCAAAGAACGAGAAGCCTTTCAGATACAGGTACAAGGTATAGAACATTGTGGCGTCGAGCGGGCCTCCGCGTCCATCCCCGATCACATAAGCGGGTGTAAAGGCTTGAAACGAATTGATCATGCTCATGATCAGGTTGAAAAAAATAACAGGCGAGAGCATCGGTAGTGTGATGCCAAAGAACTGGCGTACCTTTCCGGCCCCGTCGACGTCCGAAGCTTCATATAAATCGGCTGGAATTTGCTTTAGGCCAGCCAGGAAGATAACCATGGCCGAACCAAACTGCCATACAGAGAGTGTGACGATCGTATAGACCACATAATCGGGATGGGCAATCCAGGCGGGTCCGGTAATTCCGAACCAGCTCAGAAACTGATTGACCAAACCACTTCCCTCAAAAATCTGACGCCAGACGATCGCAATAGCGACGCTGCCTCCCAATAGGGAAGGGATGTAATACACGGTCCGGTATAAGCCGAGTCCCCGAATCCCTTTGTTCAGCGCCATCGCTACAAGTAGGGCGAAGGCAAGCCTTAGCGGAACGGATAGAAATACATAATAAAACGTTAGCCCCAAAGATCTGCGAAAGGTATCGTCTTCGGTAAAAATCTGGACATAGTTGCTGAGCCCCGTCCACGTTGGTGATGTTAACAAATTAAATTTCGTCAAGGACAGGTAGAGCGACGCAACCATCGGTCCGAGTGTCAGACAGACAAGTCCGATGAGCCAGGGCAGCAGAAACAAATAGGCTGTCATATTCTGCAGGCCGTATAACGGCTTGGACAGCTTTCTCATCATAGGCCTCCCTTCAGGATTGGATGTGAATTCGTGATCACCGCAGAATTGAATCCGCTTACAATATTTGCGGCGATTCTCTTGGTAAATTCATCATACCGGGGAGGGGGAGAAGCTGGAATCTCATTTCTTCGGATCATGATTATCAATTTTTTCGGAATGCAGCAAACGATAATCCGAAGGGCTTATGTTGAACATTTTTTTGAATTTTGAACTGAAATAGCTTGGGGAACGGAAGCCTGTCAGCTCTGTAACATCCCAAACGGTTAGTTGGGTTTCCTTCAGTAAACGTATGGCATGTTTCATTCGCACCTCGGTTACATATTGAATAAAAGAGATGCCGGCAGCTTCTTTGAATATCTCTGAAAAATAGGTAGAGTTGTAGTTATATTGCTCAGCTAACGAAGTTAATGTCAGTTCCAGCATGTAACTTTCCTCGATATATCGTTTGGCCGATTCAATAACCGTATCTTCTCCAACCTCGGATGGCTGCTGTTGATTCACAAAATCTTCCGCCCAATGCATCAGCAGCAGTTCTGCCTGGTCTGGAGTCTTTAGCCAAAGCACCCATTCCGGGGAAATCCACGAGGATTCCTGTTCGAACAATAATGAAATTTGAAAAAGGCTTCGGATCATATGGGAAGTGGATATCCGAAATGAGTCAGCAAGCTCCTTTCGAATCACGCTGCGGAAGGAATCCAGCTCTCCACGAATGAGGCAACGATGCAGCATGCGACTGGTTTCCTCAGGCAGTAATGGACTATGATCTACTACGGGCACACGGTCCTGTGCACCTTTGCGTCCAGCAGAGTTCCATGCCAATAGGGAATGAATATAGCCTTCTTTCCAGCGCTCAAACCCAGACACGGACAATCCCAATCCAACTTGTACATCCATCGTTAAGACAGAGCGGGTCTGTGCTGTGATCTGCTGAGCAAATTCGTGCTGAATACCTTCCAATGTTATGAAATGCATGATTCCAGGGTGGGCTCCGTCATGGAATATTTGCACGTTATCTGGATAGGATTGAGCCATTTCGTGACAAAGCAGCTCAAAGGGAAGGTAGAGCTTTTCGGGAACACGTTCCACTGAGGCAGTCTGTATACCGGAGTTTCGCATGCCAGCGGTGATGAAACAGACGCTGTGATCCTGCCAGGATTCCAGATGAAACAGCCGCATCCGCTCTGGCAGTGAAGAAGGTGGGAGGCGGTGTCCCCTAACAAGATCAAGCAGGAAACGTTGCTTCATTTCTTTGTAATACTGGGAGAGACGCCATTGCATCATTTCGGAATCGCCGTGCAGCTGTGTCTTTTTATCCAACTCATCTTTGATTTTATTTAAAGTGGTTTTCAGTTCATCCCGGGTTACAGGCTTCAGCAAATAGTCCATGGCCTGGCTGCGCACACCTGCTCTGGCATAGTGGAAATCTTCATATCCAGTGATGATCATAATTTGAATGGAAGGATTAAGGCTTCGGCAAACGTCCAGCAATTGGACGCCATCCATGACAGGCATGTTCATGTCTGTAATTAACAAGTCAAAATGTTCAGCTTTCAGAAGATCTTCCGCTTCGATGCCGTTTGCCGCTTCACCTGAAATGACAAAGCCCAGGTCTTGCCAGTTCACTTTCAATTTTAGTCCTTCGCGAACCTCGATCTCGTCATCTGCGATCAATACGTTGTACATCATATTCCTCCTGTGCGGGTAGAATCAGTTCAATAGACGTGCCGTTATGTTCTCCGTTCTCGATCTGAATGGCAAACAGACTTCCGTAATGCAAGCGGCAGCGTGCAACCACATTACCCAGTCCAATGTGCCAGCTTTGGCTTCGCAATAGGGGTTCCAGCTGAGATGTTTCAATAGGATCATGGAGTTTCTGAATGATTTCGGCTGGAATCCCGGGCCCATTGTCTGAAATGTTGAAATGCAGGCGGTTATTCCGTCTGGAGATCCGGATGTGTACTTCTGCCGTCGTCTGATGCTGGAAGCTGTATTTGACGGCATTCTCAATAAGCGGCTGAAGAATAAATTTGATGATGACCAGGGAATCCAGCCTGCCTTCCTGTGTCAGAGTAATGTCCAGCTTATGACCGAAACGGGTTTGCAGAATGGAGATATAGTGCCGGATATAAGCCAGTTCCTCTGCAAGCTGTACCCTGTCGTCACTTGTATTCATGGAGAATCGCATCATTTTGCCCAGATCCTCAATGACCTGAATTGTATCATCTGTTCGGCGCTGCATGGCGAGACTGCTCACCAGTTCCAGCGTGTTAAACATAAAATGAGGATTAATCTGCATGAGTAGCGCTTTATACTCAGCTTGCTGGCGGAGCAGCTTCAACTCGAATTCATTCTGGATGTGCTGTCGCAATCGGCTGATCATGTAGCGGAAAGTGGAGATGACATAACTGACTTCGCTTTTTACATTTTTATCTGGAGGTAGAAGGGACTCTGCTTGATCGAATGCGCCGCGCTGTACCTGTCTCATAGCCAGTACTAGTCGTGTTAAAGGTTTGGTGACGCCATAAGAGAGCCATGCAGCGGCAAACAAAGAGACGAGAATGAGAACAATGGTGACCACCAGGATAGTACTCTGAAGTTTGTGAAGAGAAGAATATAGCTCTTTTTCCGGTGCCAGACCAGCCAGCATCCAGCCCGTACGCCCCAGCTTTTTGTATACCAGAATATCACGCTGTCCTTCATCATTGTTCAGGTACACCACACCCGATTTGAGCGAGTTGTTCCGAATCTTATCGATTTCTGCTAAAGCTTCGGCACCAAGCTGATTGGCCTGTTGTGAAAGAATAGGGCTTCCTTGTTCGCCCAGCAGAAAAATAGTGCTGCTCTCGGCCAGATGGATTCGGTTAAGCGGTTCCAGAAAGTAAGATTCGCTGACATTAATTTTCATCACATTCTGAGCTGTAGCATGGTGAAAAGTCCCGAGGGGCATCAGCAGACTAACTACCGGGTTGCCATGATCCCTTATGTTTTCATGTTGATCGGTATGTGCAGGCAACCAGTGATTTCCAGAGATGAAGAAATTTTTGTACCACGATTCTTGCAAAAAGAGAGGGTCAGTCGTTACTTGATTCTCACTGCCAATCCGCAGTCCATTTCGTCGATAGATGGATACATCGGAGATACTGGTGTAGCTGTTCGTAGCCTGGGTCAGAAAGCGGCTCATCGCCAGACTGACAAGCATCTTTTCCCCTTCAGGTAGGTTGGGATCAGTTATCGCGTTATCCCAGTTCTTGGCGATATCGCTGTTGAAGACAAGAGAGGCTACATCATAGATCTGCATTTGAACCATATCGACATAGGAGCCGTATTCCTCCATCTTCTCAAGAGCAGAGGATTCAATGTAGGAACGAATTACGGTGCGTGATTCCTTAAAGAGTAGGAAGGAGAGTGTGCCAAAACAGAGAACGAAGAGCACAACGATAAAGGCGATCAGGCGGCTTTTTAATGAGAAAAACATGGGTTCCTCCTTAAGCGAATAGACTTGAATGCCGTCGTCAAAATGTGAAAAAAGACTGCGTAATATACGCAGCCTTTAATTAAATGTGGTTGGAGCGGCCTTGCGTTCCTAGAAACGAACCAGATTGTTGATGCGAACAGGTAAACCAGTTGCTATGGCGCGATTGGCTGCAATTCCGGTGAGGATGGATCTCGCTCCATCCAACTGGTTGGCAGCGCGGTGGTATGGATCTTCCGCTGGCTCTCCAAACAGATCATTCAGAAGTACAGGATCGCCTCCGCCATGGCCGCCTTCTTTTTCCTCGACCTGAACCTCGTACGGGGCATCGAACATGGGAAGGACCCGCAGTGTTTTCCCAATCAATGCACCTTCAAGATTTTTGTCACCCAGCGAGTTAACATAGGATTGTTCCACAATGTTCATTTCGATCCGGCCTTTAGTGCCGTTAATGGCGATGCGATAGCCTTCCCACGGCTGGTATGCAACCAGTGAATAGGTCAAAATGGCTTTATTCTGATACTGGACAAGAACGCCCATCGTATCCTCAATGTTGATGCCATCTCCGAATACGCTTTGATCCCGCTGGTAGCCGTCTTCCGGCTCAGCATCCAGATACATGGCTTTGAGATGTGCATCCGAATCCAGGTGCAGGGCAAAAGGATCTTCTTGCGCAAGCGGGTTGCCTGTTGCGCGAGTGTAAAACTGGGTCACGCCTCGTTCCTCAGCGTTTTCTCTACCATAATACATGAGATCGCCAAATGCGAAAACGGTCTCAGGCTGCGAACCGATCCAGAAATTGACCAAGTCGAAGTGATGCGTGGATTTGTGCACGAGCAGTCCGCCACTATTACGCTTGTCCCGGTGCCAGCGGCGGAAGTAATCTGCGCCATGGCGCGTATTTAGCAGCCATTCGAAGTGGACCGAAGTCACTTTTCCGATCGTGTCATTCTGAATCAGTTCACGTATCTTGGTATGGTGCGGCGCATAGCGGTAGTTAAAGGTGACGCGTATATTTTGTCCAGTCCGCTTGACGGCATCAAGAATATCCTGACATTTGTGCTCATCGATGGTCATGGGCTTCTCAGTCACAACATCACAGCCAAGCTCCATTGCCCGAATGATGTATTTGTGGTGGGTGCGGTCGATGCTGGTTACAATGACGAAGTCCGGCTTCTCGTTCTCAATCATTTGATCGAACTGATCTGCAGGATAGGTTGGCACCTCATTGTATTTATATTTTTCCCTCAGCAGCTGATTGGCGTAATTCATGCGGATCTGGTTAATATCACAAAAAGCTGCAAGTTCGGATGTTTCCCTGAAATTTTGGGCTAATGCTCCATAGAAAAATTCAGCACGGCCGCCTGTTCCGACCAATACGTAGCGTTTTTTGTTACTCATGTCTATCGCCTCCTTGAATATAGCTCTAGACTATAACAAGGAAGCACTTCTTTCGCCGCTTTTTGTGCGTAATCGCTTTCAAATGCCGCTTATTTTGCTATAATTCAACTAAAGGGGGCAGCTGCATGATACAGACATTTCGAGCGGATTACAATGATCCCACCGGATATTTGAATATCGAATATGATCGCCGCATTGGATATTTTTCCATGACGGATGACCATCTGCATGACCATTACGAGCTGTACTACCTGCTATCGGGTGAGCGCATATACTTCATCAAGGATCGAACTTACCGGGTCCAAGCCGGAGATTTCATATTCATTAACCGGAATACCGTTCATAAAACGATGGAGAGTGGAAGGCCAGACCATGATCGAATTGTTCTGTATATCAAGCCAGAGCTGTTCACCGAACTGGCCATTTTACCTGAACTGGCTGAGGGACTGAAGGAGCCATTCGGCTGGAATATTCCCATTCTGAGGCTTCCTTCACAGGAATGTGAAACAGCGGACCGAATGGTCAGTGAAATGATTGATGAGATGGTCCATACCAGAGCTGGAAGCAGTCTGCTTCTGCGTCATCGATCCGTTGAACTGCTGTTGTTTGCTTACCGTAACAAACATCTGGGCACCGTGCACTCGGCCGACAGTGAGCCGGTTCTGCATCCCAAGGCACAGGCGGTGGTGCGCCATCTCAACGATAACTATCAGCAGGCTTTAGCGCTGCCTGAAGTGGCTGCATTATTTCGAATTAGTCCCCATTATCTCAGTCGCCTGTTCAAACAGACCACAGGTTTCACGTTCAGCGATTATCTCAACCTGCTTCGCGTGAAGGAGGCGCAGCGTTTGCTGCGTGAAAGCGAGGATTCCATAACGGAGATCGCTCTGCGAGCGGGATTCAGCAATTTTTCACATTTCGGGAAGATGTTCAAGCGGACGGTTCAGGTGTCACCAAGGACATATCGTCAGGAGTATAGAGAAGCAAGTTCGATGAGAGTGCTGAAATAGGGTGAACTGCGATATAGATATAGTATAGATATGAAAAGATAGATTTAATGAATAGAAGAAGGACCTGACAGGCCCTGTTGAAACAGGGATATGCTCAAGTCCTTTAGGAGAATTCAATGATTGGCTATTACACTTTGATTATTTGCTATACATCATGGACAACGCCGCTCAAACCGAAATTTGACTTGTATCGTTCTCCGGTCGCAACTTCATCTGTAACTCTTCATCTCGTGGACAGACCATCACACCATCAATGACATCAAGGCGTGCGGCTTGAATGGAGGAACGACGTGCAGGTTCGCTGGCATGATCGATACCTTCGCTCCGGTCCGGGTGGGTAAAATAAAAGATATAGGCTTCATCATCTTGTACGACTACATCTGCATGCAAACCAATTACACCATCATCCTCACGATTCCCCGGCTGATCGAGAATCAGACTGTTCCATTCCCAATGCTCCAGGTCATCCGATTTGTAAACGGCCTGTCCTCTCCATTCGTCAACAATCATCCAATACGAATCATTGAAACGAAATACGTTCGGCCCTTCATGTGCACGTCCTGTAATGACCGGACCGATGACTTCCCAATGGTAGAGATCTGGGCTGTCTGCTGCATACGTATGGGACGAATTAGCTTCATCCTTGTACCACATCCGGAATTTTCCGTTCGGAAGCGGGTATATACATGCATCAATCACACGATCCGAGCTAAGCTCCAGTTTGCCGTGGAATGTCCAAGAGAGCAGATCCATACTGGTGTAATGCAAAATGTGCCGATCATGGCCCGCCCAGTCATGAGGCACCCCTTGAATGTAACTGACATACATGTGATACGTGCCTTCATGCCAGAAAATTTCGGGTGCCCAGAACGTATTATGTCCCCATTCATGCTCCAACCCGGTTAACGTACCGCGATATGTCCACGTCTGTCCACCATTAGCCGAAGAAGCTACGCCCAGATCCGTGCCATGCACCCAGGCGAACTTTGGCCCTCCGGCTGTGGCTCTGCGATTGGTATAAATCATCCACCAGGTTTGTTCGGAACGATTCCACACAACGACCGGATCAGCAGCCCCATCAAAGATGGGATCACGAAACAATGGTGCACTCATGATTGATTCCTCCTTATATTCAATTCCATTGATTTTGAGAGTCATTACTTCTATCGTAAAAGAAATGATTTGAAATTACAATATAACGTTTTCAGTATTTAAGGAATTATATATTTATTAATTCTTTTATCTTTCAATTAAATCTAACATCGTAAACAGTACCCTTGTAATGTAGTTTGGTGCAATTGATACAGATCGACATTCGCAATGTAATTAATTACTTATATAGAAGGAAAATAACCCTTCAACCCATTTTACATCTTGCGGTTCAAGAGCAACCGGCGTATATTGAGATTTAACTAAATTGGGAATAAATTGAAAGATTGATAGCTTGTAAAGACATTTTTGTACATAAAGGAGAAGCCGATGATACAGACCAGATTGGACGAATTGGGCATTGTATTGCCCCAAGCAAGTACGCCGGCAGCAAAGTATACCAATGCGGTAATTGTAAATGGAATCATGTATGTGTCCGGTAAAGGGCCGGATACGCGAGAGCATGGCAAACTAGGGGACCAGTTTACGACGGAGCAGGGATATGAATTTGCCCGAAATGCTGCCATCGAGGTGTTGGCTGTCGTTCAGGAAGTCCTTGGTTCGCTGGATCGGGTGAAGCGGGTGGTTAAGGTGCAGGGGTTCATCAATGCCACTGCCTCGTACGAGGAGCACCATAAAGTGTTAAACGGGTTCTCGGATCTCATGCTGGATGTGTTCGGAGAACAGGGAGTACACGCCCGTTCCGTATTTGGTGCTGTATCCGTGAGGGATAACTTGCCGCTGATCATTGACTCGATATTCCAGGTGGAGGAGTAGAATTCATGACCAATCCAGCTTCGATTAATCCGTTAATGCTGTCTTTTCCCGAAAGTTTTGATACACCGCGTTTGACTATTCGTGCCCCGAGGTGGGGAGATGGAGCGGCAGTGAATGAGGCAATTCGTGAAAGTGCGGAGCAATTACGTTTGTGGCTGCCTTTTGCCGAGAACATACCTTCACTGGAGGAATCGGAAGCGAATGCTCGCAAAGCCAGTCTGCAATTTCTGGAGCGTACCGACATGATGCTTCATTTACGTGACCGATTTACGGATGAATTCGTGGGCAGCAGCGGACTGCATCGAATCGACTGGAATGCACGTTGTTTTGAGATCGGTTACTGGATTAGAACTTCGCGTGCCGGTGAGGGTCTCATGACGGAAGCAGTCAGAGGTATAGAGCAGTTCGCAATATCTTATCTAGAGGCGAATCGGCTGGAAATCCGCTGTGATGCCCGCAATGTGCGAAGTGCCAAAGTGGCTGAGCGTGCAGGCTATACGCTTGAAGGTGTACTGCGCAAGATGCGGCGTGACAGTACTGGTACGTTAGTAGATATGATGGTGTTTGCCAAAGTAAGAGGGGATGAGTTTGAATAAAATAGGTTGAATTGAGATAAGAAATGAATCGTAAGAATGATTTAAAAGAAAGAAACGGCTCCTGGAAGAACACGTTGTGTTGTTCTCCAGAGCCGTTTTTTTGCTATGGCTGTCTTGAAGAAAAGTGAAGGCAAGTTCCACGATTCGCATGCTGCTAATTGCTGTAGTCATATTTGCAAGGCAGGGTCTGTACGGACGAACACGGAAATATTATTGAAATTTATTTCTTTGTAAGCTGATTCTGTTTCTACTATATATGATGTATTTGCTGTTACGACGCAGGGGGATATAATGAAGAAAAGGATCCAGAATGGAAGAAAGAGTGATGCATCTTTTCATGCCATCATATAAACGAAGCCAATTGGGCCAGGAACAAATCACCAACATGCAAGATAGCCACCGGACGATTGGCATTCAGGGAAATGAATGTATGATAGCTGTGGGTGAACATCAATAGGCTGAATGAATCAAGCGTTCATATCAGGAGGAATGAAGAATGAGACGGATTGGGCAAGGACGAACGGCTGAGATCTATGAGTACCCATCAAATCAGATTATGAAATTATACCATGCGGATTTTCCAACCGAAGCTGTCCAGAATGAGTTTCGAATTACCGAGGCAGTATTCCAAAAGGGCTTGCCTGTGCCACAGGCGAGGTTGTTTATGGATGATGTATCGCGTAAAGGGATTATATTTGAACGGATTGAAGGCAACACGATGTTATCCCTCATGATTCAGGAGCCCGTGTTGATCGAAGAACTATCGCGTCAAATGGCAGTCTGTCATCATAGCCTTCACGCCCAACAGGATGATGAAGGAGCATTCCCCACACAAAAGCAGATTCTTACTGGAGCCATTCGAAATACCTCTCTGTTGTCGGAAGAGGATAAGACGCAGGTAATTGCTTATTTGTCGTCTCTTCCAGAGCGAAAGCAAATTTGTCATGGCGACTTTCATCCCGATAATGTCATGTTAAATGAAATGAGAGATCAATATTGGGTTATAGACTGGATGACAGGCATGTCGGGTGATCCAGCGGGTGATGTGGCACGCAGCTGGGTAATATTAATGAGCGGAACGTTGCCGGAGGATACAGACCCGGCTGTTCATAAGGGATTTGAATTGGCTCGCAATGTAATGTTGGATCATTATATCCAACATTACATCCAGATTTCCGGGATATCCCGCCAGGAGTTGGATGCCTGGATTCTGCCTGTCGCGGCTGCACGTTTAGACGAGAGGTTACCTGCAGTGGAAGCGGATCAGTTAATCAAGCTTGTGCAGGATCGTATTCGTCTGCTGAAATGACATTTTTAGTTTAACTAACAAGGATAACGAGGTGAAGAAATCCATGCTGAACGCATTAAAGGCCATACAATCTTACAAATCAGGCCATCTCCCGGAAGGGGAGCAACCGCTGTGGCTGCAGCTACTGGCAGCGGCAGAGCAGCCGAATATTAACCTGGAACGCATTCATTCTATAGCTGAGCTGGAAGGCACGAATCCGGTACTGGATTACATAGAACGCACACTCCAGGTGCTGGAGCAGCTTCAAGTTTCTTTTTGGATGCGAGAAATTCTGGAGGATGTGCTGGTCTGGTCGGAAACGGCAAAGGCAGGATCACCGAAACAGCGGCGAAAATGGCAGAAACAGGGGGTTAACCTGTTCGTGCACAATGTGGGTTCAGCACAGCTATATGACATGTACGGAAGTGTTGGAAATTTGCATGGCAAGCAAGGCCATCGTGAGGAGGAAAATTCATCTCGATCGGAATCACCGAGTGATTTATCAAATGATGATCCAAGTGACAGTACACTAATTGCACAAACTGCATATGGTTCACCCACACCTCGGTATGAGATCATTCGTACCCTTATTGCCACACACGGACTTATTGGTCAGTACATAAGAGGAGAAATCCCATTTGCCGAAAATGCCCCACTGCACTCGTTCATAACGCAAGGGTGGCTGACCGCAGATGAATTGCAGGCCATCCTGATGGCATTAAATGAATGCATCATTGCTGGCGTTGATCCATCGCTGTGGAATCAAGTTCAGGCTGAAGTGCAGCGTATCGTAGGCTGGATCATTACAGAGCCGCATCATACGGACTGGAATGTGAAGGAGCGGCTGTCACGCTTACGGAGCTCGTCTATACGTCAGGGAGAAGCGATGGATGAAGCATATGCCAAACTTCAAGCCCAGCTTGAGATAGAGAAACTTCTCGCTCCTCTGGCTCATCGGACCTTATGGTATGTGGAGTCAGCGATGCATGATTTTTCGTTGCAGGAGATGGTTAAGATCTTCCTTTTGACACTGCATAGTGAAGCTATGGTGTTATCTGTAGATGATTTGATTATGAACAGCACAGGTACAGTCATAGTAGCCGACGAAGAAGCAGTGGGCTTGAATTTGACTTCGCAGGAACAACAAATGGATGTGGTAAGGCATATCAGCTTCGAACCATTAATGAACACGATGTATTACGACTACAAGGGTGTCAAGAAACTGAATATTTACAAGAAACGAATGATTGAAAAGTATTTGGAGCAATATTCGTGGGAGCAGATTGAAGCAGGTGAGACGATTACTTACCCTCATTTGACACATCGAATTGAACGGCATCCGGATTTGCGGGATACGGTATTTGTGACATTTGAATTTTCCCCGGCGGCGGAGAAGCTGATTGCTTTCTGTATTGAGGCAGAAAAGTCTCCGTTATACGAGAAGGCTGTGCTGTTGTTATTTGACCTATTTGGATTGCGTCGGGATGCGTATGATCGGTTCCATAATGAAGAGACGTATCTGGCCGACATGAACAGCTCAGGTGATTACAAGAAAGTACTACTGGATTACATGGTTGGCAAACGTGTGCTCGATATCGGTCCCGGCGGTGGAATATTGCTCGATCTGATTGAACAGGAACGACCTGAGATGGAACCAATCGGCATTGATATTTCAGCGAATGTCATTGAGGCGTTGGAGCGCAAAAAGCAGCGGGAGGCACATCGCTGGCAAGTATTGAAGGGGGATGCTCTCCAACTGGATCAATACGTGCAGCCAGGCACGGTGGATACGGTTATTTTTTCATCCATTCTGCATGAACTGTATTCGTATATTGAGCGTGACGGACGCAGATTTAATAGGGATACGGTTGTTGCTGCGCTAAGAAGTTCGTTTAACGTGTTGTCCCCCGGGGGCCGGATTCTGATCAGGGATGGTATCATGACTGAACCCGAAGCACAGAAGCGTCGAATTCGTTTCCTTGAACCGGATGGGATGCGATGGCTAGAGCGGTATACGCAGGATTTCCAGGGACGCAGCATTGAATTTGAGCGGATTTCCGATAACGAGGCACTACTGGATATCAACGATGCGATGGAATTTCTGTACACCTATACATGGGGCGAAGAAGCATATGTCCATGAGATTCAGGAACAATTCGGCATATTTACCCCATCGACATATGAGCACTGTATTCGCGAAGCGCTAGGTGAGCAAGCCGAGATTATTACATTCCGGCACTTTCTTCAAGAAGGATATACGGAGGCGCTTGGAGAACGAATTATATTTATGGATGAACAGGGTCAACCTGCATCTTTGCCAGACAGCACCTGCCTGATTGTGATTGAAAAGAAGAAAGGAATGGCGGACAGATGACAAATGAAGCCAACACGGCTTTATATTTTGTAAGGCATGCGGAATCTGAATATATCGAAGGGCAGGAACGCGAGCGAGGTCTAACGGAACAAGGAAAAAGAGATGCGGCTAGCGTTGCGGGTCTGCTCCACTGGGAGCAGATACAATCGTTTTATTCCAGCCCGTATAGACGGGCCGTGGATACGATTCAGGGATTGGCTGAAGTGTCAGGCGGCATGGTGGTCACCGAAGAGGATTTACGTGAGCGTGAGCTGTCAGGTCCTGAAGTGAAGCATGAACATTTTCGTGAAGCCAAACAAAGGCTTTATGATGATCCTGCGTTTGCTTATTCAGGTGGAGAATCCGGCGAAGTCGCCGTTTCGCGTGCAATCGCTGTTATACAGCTTATCCTGGATAGGCATCCGGGACAAAAAATAGTGATTGGCACCCATGGGGATATCATGACCCTGATTTTCAATTATTATGATCCATTCTATGGTTATGACTTCTGGGCAAACACAACGATGCCGGACATCTACAAACTGGAGTTTGATCGTGAAGGCAGGTTGGTTCAAGTAACTCGATTGTGGGAAGAACAGGTTTAGTTTCTCTAGGTAACACGTTCTAACGACGATAGGAGGCGATCATGTTGAACCTCAAGTTGATAGGGTCCGTTTTGGAGCAACAAATCCGTTTTAATGACAATAAAAGTTTATTTTATAATCGGGGCAAGTCTACATTAGGGCCATCTCCGCGAACGTTGTGCTGGCTATTGGAATATCGCGCTCAAGTGGCAAAAGCATTAGAACGTATTTTTACAGATGGATTATTGAATCATTTTACAATTAAACTAGCAGAGCAAGGAATCCGCCATTTTATCCAGGTGAACCAGTTTATGCAGTTTACGAGCAAAGACAAGTTGCAATTGGCAGAATTATATAAAGATCAATTTATGCGAATCTGGTCTCTTTTGCAGAACGAGGGGGCAGGGGAAGAGGTAGTGCAGCAATTTTTCCAAAAGCATTATCAACAGTTAAGAACATTTCTAATACAGACCAACGGCGAGGAATTGTTTAAAAAATATACAATGGATCCACATCTGTTCTGGGTGCCTTGTGAGGAGTACTCGGCGGATCTGCAGGTATCCTGGCTCGGCTTGGATGTAGAGCACCTGCATCCACCGGTGCTTGATCTTGGCTGCGGCCCGCAGGCCAATTTGGTCCAATTTTTACGTGGAAAAAAGATAGAAGCTTATGGGATGGACAGACAGGTGGAGGAATCGGAAGAGCGACCGTTTTTGCGACGTATGGGCTGGATGGAATCTTCTTTTGAACAAGAACAGTGGGGGACAATAATATCCCATTTGGCATTCTCCAACCATTTTACACATCATCATCTCAAGGCAGACGGCGAACCAGAAGCATACGCTCAGAAATATATGGAGCTATTAAGAGCGCTAAAACCAGGAGGTTCCTTCTTCTATGCGCCGAGTGTTCCTTTCATAGAGTCATTCGTAGATCAACTTCCCCAGTACTTTGTATGTCGAACCTGGATAACACCAACACAGCAAATGACGCGAATTACACGGCTGGACTAGATGAAAAGGGGATAGCTGAATGAAGATTACGTTTATGCCGGATACGTACACTGTTGAAGAGCTAAAAGTCTCTCATTTGCAAGATAGGACGTACTGCATATTTGATCTAGAGGGGACAGGGATTAATCCGGCAGAGGAGAGTGTGACCCAATTTGGTGCGATGTATTACAAAAAAGGAGAATCATTAGATTCATCGTTCTCTTCACTTGTGCGTGCCTCTAAAGCGATTCCGGAAGCGGTCGCGAAGTTAACGGGCATTTCAAATGAAGATATGATTCAGGCCTCCTCATTCGCAGAAGTATATCACGCTTTCCTGGAATTAATCGGGGATAAGGTATTAGTAACGCAGGCGGGTTATGAGTATGATTGCCCATGTTGAAACGGCATTGTGATATGAATGGGCTGCCGATGTTTACCAATCCGGTTTTGGATACAAAAGCGATGTTTACATATATTCATCCTGAAATTTCCGAGGTTATCTCTACCGATTTCCTGATCCGGTATTACGAGCTGAACACAGACGGAATTCACAGGCACAATGCCTTGGCCGATTGTGGTGTGATTGCTCGTATATTTGAACATGTCCTGGACGAATATCAGGAGCTTCAATTGGATCATTTTACTGCGGATGGGGAACGTGTAATGAAGCGTTTTGTGATTCCCGAGATGTATTTGACAACGCCGATTGGAGGAGAGAAGCCAGATGAGTAGAATGGATGCGGATAAATTGCTGGCTGATATGAATGAGGGGCGGATTCTTAGTCAGCAGACATTCGAAGGACTGGAAGTGGAAACCTATCTGGATCAACGGGATGCTTCCGAATTTGCCGATGTGTGGATGCAGGCATTTGAAAGGTTTGCTCAGAAGTCTGACGTCGTGGAAGAAGAAGTGCTTCGTGCATGCAGGGAACTGGCTTTCAAACGAACGATTGCTCTTGCGGGCGATCCTGAACTGGCGGGATATGTCAGTGATGATATTGGTTTGATTGGTGCTGCTCTGTTACAGGACGAAATGCAGGATTCATTTGTTATGCAATTACTTGAACGTTATCAACAAGGTACATTGCCCCTGCGTTAAGCGGGGGTGACGGTTGTATATTCTTTTCGTTTGTATAAAAAAATAGCTTCGAATGTGTATTGTGAGTTTTGCACAGCGTAAGGTACAATTCATCTAAGCATTGAGTGAGAATGATAATCATTATTTATAAAGCGTGTTCTCACCGATACAACAACAGATTACATAGGGGTGAAGGGTATCATGGTAAGGTTCAGTAAAGGCTTCAAAGGGTGGACGATCATACTGCTACTCATGGTTGTAGTTATATCGGGCTGTGGTGCAAATTCTGAGTCAAAAGCAGAACAGGCTCCTGCATCTGAGACAACGGTTTCGGATGGCAGTACATCTGAAACAACAGAAAAAGAAGCAGAGACACGTGTCGTTCAGGATGAATTCGGTGATGTGACGATCCCGGTGCATCCGCAGCGGATTGCTGGTATCTATGTGGAAGATTATCTCAAGGCTCTTGATATCACACCTGTAGTACAGTGGTATAATCCGATGTGGGGCGTGCAGGAATATCTGGATCTGGATGTGCCTCAATTCGATACTACAGGTAGCATTGAGGCTTTGTTGCAATATGATCCGGATCTCATCATTGTGGATGGCGGAGTGGACATGGAGAAATATGAGATGTATTCAAAGGTGGCACCGACGTATCGCCTGCCTGAAGATATTTTGCAGGATTCCAATCAAATCTTGACGACCATTGCCGATGTTGTCGGTAAACCGGATAAGGGTAAAGAAGTTGTTGCGGCATTTGAGGCCAAGATTGCAGATGCTAAGGCGAAACTTCAGGAAGCCGTTGGGGATGAGACCGTAGCGGTTGTCCGATTGAATATCAGCAATAATACATTGGCATTGTTCGGTGTGAAAAATCGATTTACCGGATTTATTTATTCGGAGCTTGGTCTAACACCTCATCCACTGGTCGGCAACATGGAAGAATATCAGGAAATCCTGTCCGAAGAGGCTTTTCCAGAGCTTGATGCGGATCACATTATTGTATTTCCATCCAATGGAGAGTGGTCATCTCCAGAGAACAAGGAAGCTTTGAAGGTGCTGGATAGCAAGTTGTGGAAATCTCTCCCGGCAGTCAAAAACAACCATGTGTACATGATGGAAAGATCGTATTGGCAATCAGGTGCGATTACGGCAAACACAATGAAGATTGATGATCTCTTGCAAAAAATGACGCCATAAGCCTTTTACAAAAGAAAGTTCTTCCCTCAGGGTTGAAGAGCTTTCTTTTTTCGTTTACACTATTGTAAATGATAACAATTCTCAATTGAGGAAGATGAATATGTGTCCCACTATTGTACAATTGATTCCCAAGCCCTGGTTATGCATGCTTCAACATATGAAATACATGGATTATAGCCAAGTCGATATCGCCAACAGGCAGACATATCACATGACATCATCACACGCTCTTTTCGTAGTGACGGGTGGGCATGGCTCAATAGACACTTTGGACAATAGGGACACTCGTCTGGAAAAAGGGATGATTATGTTTGTTCCGGCTGGACGTACCATTGTAATTGAAGGCTCTAGTGAGTTGCAATATTATAGACTTGAACTGATGGTAGCTGAGGTGAAAGAAGATACGTCCAGTAGGTTGAGTATAAAAGACGAAACGGTGCAACAAGGGCTTCCAGTATTGATTTCAGATCAAGACCGGTTGCCTCTTATTGAGCTGAATTATAGTCCATGGAGTTCCTGTCTGAAATCGTTAGAACAGATATCGCGTGGGGAGACTGCTCATGATTGGCTGGATCAATGGGAGATGCAACTGCGTTTCCAGGAGTGGTTCCGAGTGCTGCTTCGGCAAAATGATCCCGAGATTGAATCGCCGGATGACCGTGCTCGGCTTCAAAGTTCAATTCGTTATATTCGTGAGCACTTTGATCAACCCATAACGGTTGACGATCTGGCAGCAGAGGTCCGGCTTACCAGATCCAGTTATACCCGACAATTCAAGGGGATTACAGGCAAGCTTCCGCTTGATTATGTGAATGCTGTTCGACTGGAGCATTCGAAACTGCTGTTACAGATGACCGATGATCGCTTGCATGATATTGCACAGAATGTGGGATTTAATAACGAATATTATTATGGTCGCCGATTCAAGCAATATGCAGGTGTTTCTCCAGGGGTATATCGGCGCCATTACCGTCAAGAAGTACGTGTGTTTGCTCCATATCTGGAGGACTTTGTTCTTGCCCTTGGAATAAAACCGATACTGCAAACTTCCCATCGTTCTTGGGGAAGACAGCAATATTTAGGGTTGGAAGATGTTCCTGAATTTGATGTTACTCAGCTGGACGTAGGGTTTAATGAGACGAATGTACCTGAATTTATTATGCTGAACAACGGATACCAACGCTGGAATCTGGAGCGGTTTGAGCAAGTAGCACCGACGTTTTATATGGAGCACGAGGGTGAGGACTGGCGTTCCATTTTGAAATCGACAGCAGATGTATTGGGGAAAGTGAATCGGGTTCAGGATGTAATAGGTGCCTATGAGGATAAGGCCGTTGAGGCCAAGGGACAGTTGGCACGTCATGCGCGGGGACAAACGGTAGCTCTTTTACGTATTTCGTCATCTGAAATTATACTCTACGGGGACCAATACGGATACGTTGGGCCTGTATTGTATCAGGATCTCGGATTAACCCCGCATTTCCGTGTACAGCAATGGGCGAGTCAAAGTAGAAGAATTAGCATTGGGCTGGAGCAGTTATGTCAGCTTGAAGCAGATCATCTCTTTATTACATTTGACAATATGTATTCTGCCTACCCCGAAGAGGAGCGGAAGCTCTTGGAAAGAGATGAGTGGAAACGACTGCCTGCCGTAAAAAGCGGTCACGTATATGAGGTGGATTTTATGACTTGGATGAATTATGGTGTTATATCCCATGGGAAGAAGATCGATGATATATTGCGGTTTATGGCCTGAATTATACTTGAGTAATGTAAAATCTCCTGAACCATTATACTTCCAAGGTAGTTGCATTCCCAATCCTTCTATTACTTTTGGAAGTTTCTGAAAGTCAGTATTAAAGCAGCCACTGAGATAAACAGTCCCGTTAAAGAGATTATCCAAATTGCGATGTTCATACTGAGCCCTTCTAATGAAAATTTAATTGCTGTTTATGTTAAGATTGGGGTGAACAGGCGTTGTGTTAGCCATTACTCGGGAACTTGCGTGGCCTGTAGCGTTTGGTTCATTTTTTTCTTTTTCTTGCTCTTAGCGTCATTTAGCGTATTGACGAAGGCCGTCGTCTTGTTTTCGATCGCACACAGTCGCTGACATGGCTGAGAATAAATCATAGGCGTGATCGCCTGACAACCTGAATAAGATTATGAAAGCATTAGAGCTTAATGATATATCTCAATTAATTCATTACGAAAAGGAGCAGCGGGGATGACCTCGCTGCTCCTTTTTATTCTTAACTGACCTCTTTGATCAATTCCTCGTTATTATTTCTCACATTACCTACTGCAGAATCCACCTTGTATGCTATCATTTCATCGGCCTCATGTGGCCTGAGAAGCCTCAAAACGCTTTCCTTGTCCGACTCCTTGTTTAGCCAATCTGCTTCATCTTGCGGCCGGAGAATGACTGGCATACGATCGTGGATGTCCGCCATAAGACTGTTAGGTTCAGTAGTAATGATAGTGCATGTTGAAAGCTTGTTACCTTCTGGATCAATCCAAGTATCGTATAGGCCAGCAAGCGAGAAGATGGAGTCATCTTTCATTAAAATCCGCATTGGTTGCTTTACGGATCCATCCTTTTTCCATTCATAAAATCCCGAGCATGGGATAATACAACGCTTGGAACTGATCAGGCGTTTAAAGGCTGGTTTCTCTGTGAGTGTCTCTGCACGGGCGTTAATCATCTTATTTCCTATTTTTTCATCCTTTGCCCAATTAGGAACTAGACCCCATCGGAGCGCCCCCAATCGATTACCGTCTTTGCTACCGATAATTGTCGGGATGAATTGCATAGGTGCAGCGTTGTAATTAGGTTTGTACTCAAATCCTTCAGCAATAGAAGCATAGTACCTGTCCATAATTTCTTCGATTGGATCTGTAATCGTGAATCTTCCGCACATATCGAAGCCTCCTTTAAAACGCTATAGTCTGTAATTTAACTCAAATCTTTAACGTTAGAAACGGGTAATATGTGGAGCTGCATATCCAATTAAAAATAAATATGCAAATAATCACGTGGAATTTCTGCGCAACAACATGGGAAAACAGCGATGTATGCAGGCAGGTTTGCATATGAGCAAAATATATAGAAAAAAAGCCTGTTCATTACTGAACGGGCTTTTTGGTGTGGTATTACCTTTAAGCCAGGAGATTTAGTTTTTCTCCATAACAGCAAAGTAATTGTTTTCGTCATCTGCAAAGTTGAATACTCTTCCGCCAGGCATCGTTACAATCTCGCCAACCGTAACTTGTTTATTGGATAAGTGAGTGTAAAGTTGATCCAGGTTATCTGTGAAAAGCATAAGAGATGGTGTGCCAAGGTTTAATTCAGGGGACATTTTGGCAACGAATTCCTTGTCGTGCAGGATGATGGTAGTTTGAGCATCCTTCACAGGAGCAATCTCGATCCAGCGCATGCCATTCCCATTAACTTCGTTAACGATATGGAAACCTGCTTTTTCCGTCCAAAATTGAAGAGCCTTGTCCTGATCATTTACATACAACATAATTTGTCCGACTTGAGTAAACATTGATTTACACTCCTTATATACGTAGTTGATCATGGTTGAAGCAGGTATGCATTTGGATGTAGCTATTTAGATTGAGTCAAGCTTTATATTACCATATACGAGCGCCCAACATACAACTTCAATTCAAGCACAAAAAGAGGAAGCAAATGTCCTTGACTGCCGCATTGCGACATACCATTAGATAAAGGACAATTCGAGCGACCGAATTACCTTTTAAGCACAGCCATGTAATGGCAGATGGGAGCGCTGTAATGACGAAACGGGTAGTTCTATTGGAAGAAGGTACGGCAGAGATGAAAGGGCTGATGGGTAGTAAAGGGGCTGGACTTGCAGCATTGCTCCAGGCAGGTTGGCCCGTTCCGGCCGGGTTCATTGTAACAAAGGAAGGCTGTCGCGCGTTCTGTACCCGTCTTGCACATCTTTCAGCTGAAGGAGCCCAAGAGATTGGGAGGGCAATTCAGCATCTTGAGAAGCAATCCGGCAAATTCTTCGGCGATTCCTCAGTACCGCTGCTGCTTGCCGTCCGGTCAAGTGAATCGTGTTCCTGTGGTACAGCATCCCATGCTTTGCTTCATGTAGGACTGAATGATGTGACGGTGGAGGGCTTCGCGAGGCAAACGAATGATCGTCAGTATGCCCTTAATTGTTATCGAATTTTATTGCAGGATTATGGTCAACTGGTACACGACATTCCGTATGCCCTATTTGAAGAAAAATTGGGTGATATCTCGATACTCGATGAAGCGAAGCTAGAATTCGCCATCGCGGAATATAAACGTTTAATTGAAGAGAGAGGACATCAGCCTTTCCCTCAGGATGTGCAGTTACAGTTAAAAGAAGCGATGCGTGCAGTTTCTGATTCACAACGTGTTCTAAAGCCAAACTCACAACAAGAACTTCGCAAGCCTTCTCATTTCTCCGATGAAACTCAAGGAGCAGCTGTTCTTATACAGGTGATGGTCAATGGCGAGCGTAGTGACCGCAGCGGAATCGGAACGGTATATTCTCGTCATCCGGGTACTGGGGAACGAGGCATGACAGGTGATTACGTTTCATCTGCTGCTTCCTGGCGTTCAAATGAAGGACTGGATCAACTGCGGAGTGAAGAGTCTGAACTGTATGATCTTTTGCAGGATGCTTGCGGTTATCTGGAGTCCCACACGAGAGAGGTACAGGAGATCCAATTTGTTGTGGATTCTGGGACCCTGTATCTTGTGGAAATCAGTGAAGCGAGGTTAACCTCGCAGGCGACGCTGAGGAGTACTGTAGATCTCGTGGATGAAGGAGTAATCACCAAAGAGGATGCAATATTGCGTATCCAGCCTTGGCATGTGACGGAATTGCTGAAAGCATCTTCAAATTTATCACCAGAGCTGCAGCTTCTGCTCGAATGGGCTGATGAAATGAAGGGACTTACAATACTTTCGAATGTGGATCATCCAAAGGACGCCGTGAAGGCCCGCTCGTTAGGGGCTGAGGGCATTGGATTGTGTCGAACAGAACAACTGTTGTTGTCTGCTTCGAGATTTCCTTTTGTACAGAAAATGATTCTGGCAGACAGCGAAGCTGAGCGCAAACGTGGACTGGATCGTCTGCTGCCAATGCAGCAGGCTGATTTTGAACAACTCTTTGAAGCGATGGATGGTTATCCGGTAACCATTCGATTGCTTGATCCGCCTCTGCATGAGCTGCTGCCTGATATTGAAAGGTTAAACGAACGACGTGAGCAGTTGGCTCTCTGGAAATTGGAGGAAAACAACACCGAAGTGCAGGAGCTTGAGCGTGTCATCCGCAGGGTGCTGGAATTGCATGAACAATATCCGTTGCTAGGACAGCAGGACTGTCGACTGGGAACCGTGTTCCCGGAAATCTACGATATGCAGCTTGAAGCCATTTTTCGTGCAGCGGTGAAGGGCATCCGCCAAGGGCAGTGGGTGAGGCCTGAGATTATGATTCCTTTGGTAGGTCATGCCAATGAACTTCAGGTCATGAGAGATCTGGTGGATCATGTTGCGGACCAGGTGCTTGGAGAGGAGAAGCGTCACTGTCTTTACAGAGTTGGAGCACGGATTGAAGTTCCTCGAGCGGCACTGACCGCAGCTCCTATCGCCCGTCATGCGGACTTTTTCTCGTTTGGCACCGATGAGCTGACACAGATGACGTTTGGTTACAGTCGTCACAATACGGAGAAGCCATTTCTTCATTTTATTGAGCCACAACGCTCACTGCCCAGCAATCCATTTCAAGTGCTGGATATCGACGGAGTGGGGCAGTTGGTGGAGATGGCTCTCGTTCAGGGCCGAATTCGGAAACCTCATCTAAAAGCAGGCATCTGTGGCGAGAATGCAGCCGATCCGGCTTCCATTGCTTTTTGCCACCGTATTGGTCTGGATTATGTGAGCTGTCTGCCAGAACAGGTACCGCTTGCCCGTATTGCTGCCGCACAGGCGTCACTCCTTGCTCAGAAGATGGACCCAAACGAAAACAGGCAGGACGGCGATATATCGACGATTGCGTAATGTTTCCATATCCCCTCATGGAATACCAACCCCAAAACTGTTATACTGAAATATGCGTTTTGTAAAAGGAACGTAAAAATTTCAGATAAGGGTTGAAAGCGACCATGTTTAATTCCAAAAATGAGCGGACCTCATCACGGACTTTATTTGCCGTGTTATTTATTCTTATGCTGCTGAAGCTGTCGCTTTTGCGGTATTTCTTTTTCCAGGGTCTGTCCGGCATCGGTTTCGTTACTGACGCATTGGGGGCTCTGACAGTGGTATGTATCCTCGATCTGATCGTGCCAAAAGGCTGGAAGCGTGCAGTGTACGCAGGATTCAATGTGTTGTTCTCGCTGGTATTGTTCGCGGCGACACTCTATAACGTACATTTCAGTTCGGTTCCCACATATACGGCACTCAGCGAACTGGGCCAAGTCGCCCAAGTGAGGGGCAGTATCGGACCTTTGGTAAGACCTGAGCACTTCCTGTTTTTTGTGGATATCGTACTGGCTCTACCAGTATGGTTTATCTTGCGCAGTCGTCGTGCCTCAGTTCGTAACAGCAGCTATCGCGACAGTGGACTCCATTTCGGCAGAAGCCGGAGGCGGTATTGGGGCAAGTTGGGTGTAGCCCTTACGGCTGCATTTTGCATCGTGCTGTCAGGCAGCTTCATTGTCAAAGGGGAAACGATTGATAATGAACTTGTTCGTGCCGAAAATCTCGGTTTCCTGAATTATCAGGTGTCATCGGCGATTCTGACGAGCAAAGAAAATGAAGCCATTGCGAATGGCAACATTAACGAAACAATCGACAAGATTAATCAACTGGTTAGCAAGTATCCGTATCAGGATAAGTCGAGTCAGGGCACGGCTATTAAAACCAAATATTTTGGTCAGGCCAAAGGAAGCAACCTGATTGTCCTCCAACTGGAGTCATTTCAAAACTTCCCGATTAATGCTTCACTCGACGGTCAGGTATTAACCCCTGTTCTGAATGATCTGGCCAAAGAAAGCTATTATTTCTCTCATTTTTTCCAACAGATCGGACAGGGAAATACATCGGATGCCGAGTTCATGTCGAACACATCCATCTATCCAACCGGAGTTGTACCTATGTCAGCAGGGTATAGTGACCGTGATCTGCCAAGTCTTCCAAAATTGCTTGGGAAAGAAGGATATGAGTCAGAAACGTTCCACGTCAATGACGTCACCTTCTGGAACCGGAACAAAATGTATCCAGCGCTTGGATTCAATCGGTACTTCGACAAGCCTAGCTTCAAGAATGATAAGTTTAATGATTTTGGACCATCGGATGAGGAATTATATCGTGTAGGTGTGGAAAAAATGGCTGCGCATCAGGCTGCTAATCAGCCGTTCTATGCTCAGTTCATTACAGCATCCAGCCACTCGCCGTTTACGGTTCCTGCGGACCGAGCGAGAATTACCATCCCGGCCACGATCACCAATACGTTACTGCATGATTATCTGCAAGCGATCAATTATACGGATTATGCGGTAGGTCAACTGATCGATGAACTCAAGGCAAACGGGTTATGGGATAACACAACACTCGTTATATATGGCGACCATTTCGGTCTGCCGGCAAACGATGAGATTACTCAGCAGATACAGACTAATCTGGGCGTGCCCTATGACGGTAAAGTTAGTCGTTTCAACATCCCGCTCTTAATCCACACGCCGAAACAGGCGAAAGGTCAAGTTATAGAACAGCCTGGCGGTCAATTGGATATTTTACCAACGGTGATGAACCTGATGGGTGTCTCTTTGAAGGAAGAGAAATTCACAGCCTTTGGACACGATTTGCTTAACATGGACCATAATTCGTTCGGTATCCGGTATTACTTGCCTACAGGTTCATTTGTGAATAATGACATTATGTTTATTCCGGGTGCGGGCTTTGATGATGGAACAGCTTACTCGTTAAAAACGTATGAACCCGTCACGGATTTGGAGCCGTATCGTTCCGATTATGAGCACGTGCTCAGCTTGATGAAGCTGTCTGACGAGTATGTAAAGCTGTTGCCCAAACGTGCACCGTAATTGAATTCTTATATGTATGAAATACTATAGCGTCACTGGCTCACGAGCTGGTGGCGTTATTTGTTTATTCATCGTACATCTATATGTGTAATGAAAAGGAGATATCCTTTGAAACTGTAATCAATAATGTTACAATGGAAGATGCAGCCACTAACGCAGGATGACGAAAGGAATGAATATAGATGAAACTTAGTGTACTTGAACATGGACATATTAATGAAGGACGGACGGTACAGGATACCCTTCAGGAGACTGTAACTCTTGCCAAACATGCAGATGAATTGGGATTCTCCCGCTTCTGGATGTCGGAGCATCATGGCAGCGGGGCACTGTCATTTTCCAGTCCGGAAGTTATGATTGCACACGTTGCAGCACATACAGATCGAATTCGCGTAGGTTCAGGCGGCGTTATGCTGCCCCATTACAGTGCATATAAAGTTGCCGAGAACTTCCGTTTGCTGGAAGCGCTACACCCTGGGCGAATCGACCTTGGTATTGGCAGAGCACCGGGCGGCATGCCGATTGCCAGCAGGGCTCTGAATGAAGGAAAGTCATCGAATGTACAATTCTTCCCGCAGCAAATTGCCGATCTGGGTGGATACTTTTATGAACAGCTGCCGGAGGATCATCGTTTTGCTTCCCTAGTAGCCGGACCATCCGTACCAACTGTTCCGGAAGTATGGTTGCTCGGTTCCAGTTCCGAAGGTGCGCGAATTGCTGCGGCACAAGGGACCGCTTACGCGTTTGCCCAATTTTTTGGAACGCCGGGTGGGGAGGAAGCGATGAAGCATTATCGCAGACATTTCAAGCCTTCCATCCTGAATGACCAACCACATTCCATGATTGCGGTGTCGGCATTCTGTGCAGAGTCTGAAGAAGCGGCCGCTGAACTGGCTCGCAGCAATGAGTTATTCTTCCTGCGGCTTGGCCGGGGTCTGGAGCAGAACTCATTCCCATCCCTGGAAACGGTGAATAACTATCCATTTACGGCCATGGAGATGGAACAGATCCGTCAACGCCGTTCTTTTTCCATCGTGGGTACACCGGATCAAGTGAAGGACAAAATTACGGCAATGGCTGAACGCTATGAAGCGGATGAAGTTATTATTGCATCAGCGATTCACTCATTCGAGGATCGTTTGCGTTCATTCAGCCTGATAGCGGAAGCCTTTAATTTAAAGCAGGATTAATCGGTACTGAACGGGAATTAGTATTCTGAAATGGCTGGAGCCTTGTCTTGCAAGGTTCCGGTTATACTCTTGCGTGATCAGGGAGAGGAGAGATTCACATTCGCAGATGTGTCATTAGTGATATTCATGGCTGTTACGACGAATTCATTGCTCTGCTTGAGCAGGCAGCATACGATCCGAAGCAGGACGAGCTGATTTTGTTAGGTGATTATGTCGATCGCGGACCGAAGAGCAAAGAGGTCGTGGAACAGATTATGCAGATGCACGAACAGTACAACATTATTGCGATCAAAGGAAATCATGATGCGATGATGGTCAAGGCGCTGAACCATGATGTCGAGGAATATGACAAACACTGGATTCGCAATGGAGGTTTACAGACGCTGGCCAGCTATGTTGAGGTTTCTTTGGATGATGAGCAGTTGGACTGGGATGTTTATACTGAAGCCAAACGGTGGCTCCGTACACACTATGAGCATCATCTTCGTTTTTTGGAACAGCTTCCCCTTGTATACGAAATTCCTGGTTATATCTTTGTACATGCCGGGATTAATCCGGAGGTGGAGGATTGGCGGACCCAGTCAGAGCGTGATTTCATTTGGATTCGTGAGCCGTTCTATTCGAGACCAACCTCGCTTGAGGAGACGGTGGTATTCGGTCACACTCCAGTCAAAAACTTGCATAACGAGCCAGGTGTCTGGTTTGACCCTAGTGGAGACAAGATTGGCATTGATGGCGGATGTGCTTATGGTGCTCAATTGAACTTGCTGGAGATCAGCGAAGACGGAAGTGTGCAGACTCTTTTTGTGAAAAGAGGAGAGACCCGTCAGGGTCCCGAGATCTAATCCACGCGGCGGATTTCAAATAAATCATTAGGTGTGATATCGAAGTATACACAGAGTTTCACAATGAGGGATGCAGAAATCTTTTTCTTATCCATATTGGTGTTGTGCAACAGTTCCATAATGGTTGTTCTACGATGTCCAATTTCTTCTGACAATTTGAGGACAGACATGTTGTTGTGCTTTTTCAAGATCTCATCGAGTTTGCAGTGTAGTGTGACTTTATCGAAATCCATAGTGATCCTCCAGAAAGATTATTTAAAAGTTTTAGTTGGATATGGTTGCACTTTCAAAGTGCAGATGATATATTTGGAATATGAATTGCACTATGAGAGTGCAGGTTGTCTTCTTGAAACTAGAAATTCAATTTCAGACTCCTAAAGTGGAGGGGATTGATGGATGAGAGACGTTACACCTATGGTAAATCAACAGGCTGTAATACATATTGTTAGGAAGAAGCCCGTTTGGACTGAGTTGGCAGCTATACCTGATGGCATTCATTTCTATCATATTACAGATTCATTGGGAAGAAAATGGAGATCAATTGGTCAGCATATCACAGATGCTATTGAAGTTTTTGGTTTTGGATATCGCGAACCTTGGACAATCATTTTGGAGCAGGCTCCGTATGATTCCGAATTGAGTGTAGAAGAACTTCTACGGAAATTGAATGTCACTATGTACGACGAAGAGTTAATCTGTGATATGCATATCATATTAAATACTCTGGATCGACGCAATGAGTTTGTCCAGCGGATTCTGGATATAAATCCACATAGCATATTTCAACTGTTGTATGAGTTAAAGGCAGAGTATTTGGTGCAAGACTCGATATCAGAGGTCACCTTTAAACAAAAGTATAAATTAAATCCTATTGAAGCTCTAACCTTTTACTTTCTTGAGAATGTGGATTGGTATACATACCGACAATGGATCGAAGCTGGCGGAACGGCAGAGTTGTGCATTCGTTTACGGAATGATAATCCATATATAAGCCTGACTGAAGCTATCGAAAGGGCGGAACAGAATTTATGCTCACTGTGAGTATAAAGGCAAGACCCTGACATGAATTTGTAATTAATTCGCTGTAAAGGGATTGGAATTAAGCCTTATTAACGCTATAATCAGTAAGGGTATGATTGAAATATTACATTTTATTAATCTAAATCAGAATTGACGGAGGGCTATTAATATGGAAAAAGCATTAATCTTCGGTCACAAAAATCCCGATACGGATACGATCTGCTCGGCTATTGCCTATGCAGACTTGAAAACAAAATTGGGTCAGGACGTTGAAGCTGTTCGCCTCGGCGAAGTAAACGGCGAAACTCAATTTGCATTGGACCAATTCAAAGTGGCAGCGCCACGTTTGATCAAAACAGCAGCCAATGAAGTGAACAAGGTCATCCTGGTTGACCACAACGAGCGTCAACAAAGTGTCAGCGATATTGAGGACGTGACGGTTGTTGAAGTTATCGACCATCACCGGATCGCGAACTTTGAGACAAGCCAGCCTTTGTATTTCCGTGCAGAACCTGTAGGTTGTACAGCAACCATTTTGAATAAATTGTACAAAGAAAACGGCGTGGAAATCAGCGCACCGATTGCTGGTCTGATGCTGTCCGCGATTATTTCCGACTCCCTGTTGTTTAAATCCCCAACATGCACAGAACAGGATGTAGCAGCAGCACGTGAACTGGCTGCCATTGCTGGTGTGGATGCAGACAGCTATGGTCTGGATATGCTGAAAGCGGGCGCGGATCTGAGCCAGAAAACGATTGCTGAACTAATCTCCCTGGATGCGAAAGAATTCGCAATGGGCCAAGCGAAAGTGGAAATTGCGCAAGTGAACGCGGTTGACGTGAATGATGTGCTTGTGAAGCAACCAGAGCTTGAAGCAGCGATTGAAGCGATTATTTCCAGCAAAGGTCTTGACCTGTTCGTATTTGTCGTAACCGACATCCTGAACAACGATTCTGTTGCATTGGCTTATGGTGCTTCCACCAAAGCTGTAGAAAAAGCGTACAATGTGACATTGTCGGATAGCAGAGCGCTGCTCAAAGGCGTAGTATCCCGTAAATCGCAAATTGTTCCAGTTCTGACCGAAGCGTTCAACTCGTTGTAAGATGCACAAAACCGACGTATAACCATTACGTCCAGATACGATGAATATTCAGTTACAACATCCAAGCCTGCTCTTGATCTGTCATAGGTCAGGACAGGCTTTTGTTGTAGAGGAGGATGTACCATGATCAAAAATGAAAAGATTAAAGCGACTGAAGTGCAACTGACCGGCCTGAACGGTGAAGATCTCGGCATCATGTCTACTCGTGACGCACTTGCACTTGCGAAGCAGCACAAGGTTGATCTGATCTGTATGTCTCTAATGACCAGCCCGCCACCTTGCAAACTGATTGGCGCTGGAGCAGCGAAGCAGGAAAAGCAGCAAGAGAAGAAGAAAGCTGCGAAATCACCGGATAAACGTAAAGTGAAGGAGATTCGACTGAACCTGCAGATGGAAGACCACGATCGGGAGACCAAGCAATCTCAGGCAGAGCGCATCCTGACGAAGGGGGACTCGGTGAAGCTCGTCATTCAGGTGCATGGAGCAAAGGAAGGAACAGCAGGCAAGGAATGGGCAGAACAGTTGTGCAAATCTCTTGCTGAGTATGGCAGTAAAACGACAGGTATTCAGGTGAGCGGCAAACAGGTCGTTGTACAGTTAGACCCCATTGGATAATCGATGAACGAAATCAGCTAAATAACAATGGAACTGTGGGACAATCCGGTCGTTTGGGACTGGTTGTCCCAAGTGCTCCAAAAAACCCCGGAGAGCAGCAGTTGACTTACTGCTCTCCGGGGTTTTCAGCATGAAATATCGTTATAGCACTTCAGTAACCCTAATGACAATTACGCTTCAAGCTATTTAGGTTCGTAAGTAACGGCTGCCGCCAATGCGTACATACAACTGTCCCGGTAAGACCGGGGTAGACGAGGCTGTCTGTGAATTCGCGTTACTGTTCTTGGCATACCGGGATAGATATAGAAAGTCCGGATAAATAACCGTATCCATTAAATAGGCTGACACTGTACTTCCGGGAATGCGGTTTTGATTCAGTGAACGAATGATTTCTTCCCCGCTTGCAATCCCGATTCCATGACCATAATATAGGTCTTCGCGCAGCATAATGGTATTCTCTCCCTGCCACTCTGGTGTTTCAGGGGAAACGTCCGGATTTTTGAAGTACAATACATCTCCAGGAAGCGCAGAGTCGCTGCCGTTCTTCTCCGTTAATCGTAGATCGCTGTCATAGTGCCAGTCGTAGAGCAGCAGGTTGCGAAACAGTGAATTGAAATCATCTTCCCGAATGCTGCCCAATACTCCGCCATACAGTACGATCACTGTCGCTGTTGCACATTCAAAGGCATACAAATGACCATTCTTCCAAATGTCCCGGATTCCCTCCGCAGGCGTCACCTCAGCCCTTAGCTCAAAGCCACCTTCAGCATTTCGATTCCAATATGCCGGGTTGCACCTGGATTTCTCGAATGAGGCAAAGCTGACCCCGCTTCGATCAAGCGCTTCCGCTGCATCAACCAGAGACTCGCGCAACGTCCATTCAAAGTGAAGATGATCCATGGATTGATATGTGTATACTGTTGGACTGTTCTGTAGTTGCTGTAACCAGTGCCATGCAAAAGCAGACCAATCCGAACGCACCAGCTCAATCGGTTGATTCGCAACAATGATCATAATCATAACCTCCAGTATCATTGGGATGTTCAGCCTTGTACAAAAGGGTATGCACGCGTATTCTGTAGTATATGACGCCACTTATGCGGTTTTGTATGTCTACCAGGTGCAGACAGCATGAACACACGATAAGAATGTCGATTATTGCCTGGAATTTTGTTGATCTCGTTTATAAATCATTACTTTTGGGGTACTACTCTTATAAATGAAGTTATGTTCAGGTCGATCTGTTCATACGGAATATATTCAGATTCCCAATAAAGGAGGATATGTGGTGTCGAATCCAATTGTAGAGAATCGCTCTCTGTTCGAACAGTTATATACACATGCACCGATCGGCATTGCTGTTGCCTCGCATGTGAACGGACATTGGCTACAGCTTAATCCGGCATTTTGCGAGATGCTGGGATGCAGTGAAGATGAATTGATTGACTCCCCGATTGTACATATGATTTATGAGGAAGACCTAGAAATGGAGGAGTTTAGATCCAAGTTCTGGGATATGACTAATGGATTAAGCCTGATGTATGAAACCGAGTTACGACTTAAGCGTAAGGATGATTCTCTTCTGTGGGCGACATTACGAGCCTGCATCGTCAGGGATGAAGCGAGAGGCGAGCCGCTTTATTTGCTTGTACAGGCAGCGGATATTTCAAAGCAGAAGGACGCGGAGAGTCGACTGATTGTACAGCGCAAGCAGTTGGAAGAGAGCAGTCGAATCTCAAGATTGTTGACCGAATCCTCGCTTGACCTGATTGCCATACACCAGGCCGACCCGGAGCGGACGTTCAAGTACGTATCTCCAGCCAGTCAAAGCATGTTGGGATATGATCCAGAAGAAGTCGTTGGTCAATCTGGCCTGTTCTGCATTCACCCCAACGATGTGCCTCTGGTCGAAGCTTACGTGGCTGGTCAAATTCAGGGTCTTGCTCCTGATCGAATGAGCTATCGGCTCCTGCATAAAGATGGTTCTGTTGTATGGGCAGATACCATCACTCATTATCTATATGACAAACAGGGAAATCTGCAGGAAATGATCGCGGTGACCCGTGATATTACAGCAAGCAAGCAGCAGCAATTAAGTCTTCAGGAATACCAATCATTGTTCGACAGTAACCCACTTGGAGTTGCTTCATTGGATTTGCACGGAAACTTGCTGAAGGCCAACGCAGGTCAGGAGCAATTGACAGGCCATACCAAGGAGGAACTTCTTAGTTCATCCTTTGATCATCTCATTGACCCGGTGGACCTGGATAAGACGAGGCATCACTTTGAAGAGACCGTAAAAGGAACCGCACAGAGCTATGAAGTGGGGTTGATTCACAAAGACGGACAGCGTATTGAAACGAGTGTGATTAATGTTCCGATTTTGCTCGAGGATCGGGTCGTAGGCGTCTATGGAATAACTAGCGATATTACGGAGTCCAAAAGGTATGTAGAGGAAATTGAAAATCTCAGTTATGAAAGGGCGTTGATTCTCAATGCCATGTCTGAGGGAGTCATTGGCCTGGATCAGAATGGAAACTTGATATTTGCCAACCCGATTGCAACGGAGATGATGGATTTCTGCCCGTCTGAAATGAATGGCAAGCCGCTTGAAGAGATTATGTTACAAATGCAAAGTGAGGGTATCCCTTATCCATCCAATGGCACTCCGATTCTTCAAGCTGTACGTGAAGGGCGAAGCCTGCCGCGATCTGAGTCTGTATTTTGGAAGCAGGATGGCTCCAGCTTCCTGGCGGAGTTCCAACTGAAACCGATTATGGAGCAGGGGGACAATCGTGGGGCAGTACTGGTTTTCCGCGATATGACATCGGTGAAGGACATCATTCGTGCCAAAGAAGTGGCAGAACATGCGGACCGGGCCAAGTCCGAGTTCCTGGCGATTATGAGTCATGAGCTACGTACACCTCTGAATGGAATCATGGGCATGGCTCATCTGTTAAAAGAAACAGAGCTGGATGAGGAGCAGAATGGCTTCGCTGATATCATCATCGACAGTGGTGAATCACTGCTGCATATTCTGAATGAGATCTTGGATTTTAGCAAGATTGAAGCAGGCAAAATGGATCTCGAACGCCAGCCAGTTGATATCAAATCCGTTCTTGGCGGGGTCATGGAACTATTCGCACTTAGAGCTTCCGAAAAGAATATTGAACTATACTGTGAAATGTCAGATCAGATTCCCGAACGCGTAAGAGGCGATGAAACACGGATTCGTCAGATTCTAATAAATCTGGTAGGCAATGCCGTCAAATTCACGGAGAAGGGAAGCATTCAGGTTCATGTGAACGTTAAGCCAGCGGAATTTTACAATGAGAATCACCTTATCTTGTTAGTTTCGGTCAAAGATACGGGGATTGGCATTCCGTTCAACAAGCAGCATCAACTGTTCCAGTCCTTCTCACAGCTCGATCCGGCTATCAATCGCAAATATGGAGGTACAGGTCTGGGGCTGGCTATCAGCAAGAAGCTGGTGGAACTGATGGGCGGCGCCATTGGTGTACAGAGTGAGACAGGTGAGGGAGCAGAGTTTCAATTCACCCTGTTACTTGAACGATGGCAAGATGAGACCACGGATCCGATTGAAGAGGTGGCTGATAGCGACCTGAAGCTAGATCGAACAAGTCTGGCAGCGGGGATCAAAATTCTTATAGCTGAGGATCAGTCATTGAACAGTCATTTGCTGGAGGAAATGCTTCGTAAGCTCGGCGGTGTATGTGATATCGTGGAGAACGGTGCAGAAGCGGTGAAAGCATTGGAAAGGGAAACATACGATCTTCTCTTTATGGACATCCAAATGCCTGTTATGGATGGGATTGAAGCGACCTGCAGAATTAGGCAAACCCACCCTGAAATTCCGGTCATTGCAGCCATCACCGCATTTGCAGGAGCGAACGACCGTGAAGCCTGTCTGAAATGCGGCATGCAGGACTTCATCAGCAAACCGTTCAGCTCTACGGAAATAAGTCGTGTGCTAAATACATGGGTTCCGTACATTCGGTCCCATCACGAGCGCTGATGGGCGTTTGTACTGTGAATAGTGGGATAAGAAAATAACCTGCCCCTAATTGAGGGAGCAGGTTATTTTGCATACCGTCGGTATAACCCTGACAGATGTCAGGACCATCCTCCAATTAACCCCGAAAGGGTTACGCACTCGTCATCTTCCAATTCTGCAATTAGGGTAAGTTCTTCGTTGTCATTGGGGTCCACCGAGAATAATTCACGGCGTCCGTCTTCGTGGACAATAATGACCAACTTATTACCGCTTTTTGTATCAAACTGGTACTTTACTCCGATACCAGGCAATGGGCATTCCCGGATATTCATGAAACCTGTCACCTCTTTAGCTTTTCCATAGTTAAGTTAACCGTTCACACAGTACGGATGTATTCTACTATCCATAACACCGTTTGGCAAGTCAGAATTGAAATAGTAGTCATCTCATCCAAGCTTCTTGAGCTGTGGTTAGTTATACATTCCGACCCTGTCGGGTTCGTCTGCGACGGACCATAAACCAGATAAGTAATGCAATGATCAGCACCAAGGCAATGCCCCCCGTAATTATGATGTTCCGAATATTCGGGACCTGTACGGTCAAATCCAGTTTATTCGTATTCAATGGGGAGACGTGCCAAATAAGGGTTTTTCCATGATCTTCGACCAGATCTGCATTGGAATCCTGCGCCTTGATCGGCAGCGTCAGCTTGAAATCAAAGTTGACATCTTTCAGCAGCAAGTTTTTGAGAAATCCAGGGACCTTGCTGATTTGGTCTTTGACTTCTCCATCTGGTATAGTCTGCAACAGTTCTGCTTCCGCAGCAATATGCAATTTGGAAGTGAAGAAGCCGGGTGTAGTGGATTGCTCCACCTTGATTCCATCAGGCAGATCCGACGTGCTGAAAGTAGAGACGGTATTACTTTTCTCATAATGGGTTGTCGCTTTGAGTTGTGTCCGATCTCCCTGATCCGAAACTTCGGCCTGGAAATTGTTCTGTTTCAACGTATCTGCGAGCAGTGTCATGAGATTGTCTTGTCCTATCATACCCAAGGCTGAGTCGGTTACGCTGAGATTCAGATCCAGATCGGATGAACCGTCCATATTAACCGTGACATGAGCTTCACCATCAGCGCAGGCGGATAGTATAAACAGCATAAGAGTTAGTAAACAAGCGAATAATAGCTGACGATAATAGGGTATTCGAGTCGACATTCAGTTCAAACCTTTCTGCGTATAATCCAATTCCAATTCATAGAAGTATAGTATACACCGTAAGGATGGCGGATGAAACTTTGTTCACTACAAGAGCAAGGTAAATCGTACGCTATGATATGATATATCTATAGAAAAAGAGGAATGTTGAATAATCGAATATCATTTAAATCAGAGGGAGTAATGCGATAACGGTTGGAATTACAATGAAAAAGGACACAATATGTTGAGTGGAAATGAAGATTTCGTATTTTTGTCAATGTTCAGTCAATTCAAAATGGGTTTCACCGTGTAAACTGATAGTAGTGTGAAGAAATACGGAGCAGGGGGGTTACATTCATGACATATATCATTATTATGGGTATCATTATGGTTGTGGGAATGGTCGGAATGGGCTGGTTCTACAAGATTATGGACAACGATCAACACTAGGGTATATTGAAAAATACTTGAAAAGACAAGCCTATAAGCTGGCTTCGCAATGGATGCGAGGCGGGCTTATTTGTATATAATGCCAAAAAGTCTAAAAATAGCATGAAATAATGTCGGATTTAAGTGGTATGCTTGTATATGGGAATGTTTTACACTTACATCTGTAAGCGTTTACATTAAAGTTAACGGGAGGCTAACATTATGGGTTTGAAGATGAAAAAAAGATCAGGCAAGAAAGCATGGATGCTGCTGGTCATGTCATTACTGATTGCGGCCGTTCCAATTACAGCCAGCGCAGCATCGGATTCCACAGCGTATGCCAAACTTAATTTCAGCAACAACAAGTACTATATATTCAACAATAGCTGGGGTAGTTCGAGTGTCAGTGGCTGGTCTCAGTCCGTGTATGTGAACAGTAATACAGATCTGGGTTACGTTTGGAACTGGCCAACAACTGCGGGTGGAGTCAAAGCTTATCCTTCTCTTGTCAGCGGCTGGCACTGGACAGAGGGCTACACGCCAGGAAGTGGGCTGCCAACACGATTGTCTGCGAACAAAAGTATCAATACCGGAGTAAGTTATTCTAAGGCGTCCAACACCAATGGGGAATATAATAATGCGTATGATATCTGGCTGCATGACATCGGTAATGCGACTTGGTCGAGTACACCTACCGAGGAGATCATGATCTGGAACGAATGGACTTCCGGTGTAGGTCCCATTGGTTCCAAAGTGTTCTCGGATGTATCCATTGGTGGACAAACCTATGATCTGTATCGCGGGGAGATTACCGACAACGGAGTGCATCAATGGTGGGTATACTCGTTCCTGAAGAAGTCAAAATCTCCTAACAACTTTAGCATCAACGTCAAAAACTTCACTGATTATCTGATCTCCAAAAGTTACTTTACCAACAGCAAATATGTCAGCAGTGTTGAATATGGAACCGAGATTACAAAAGGCAACGGCCAGATCAATTACTCTAACTGGTATGTGAACGTTCAGTAACGGCTCCGTTTATCACGTATATTCCTGATTCAATGAGATGCTGCTCGGAGGAAAACCCATTTCCTGCTGATGCAGCATCTTTTACTTGTGTATTGTACCTAACATTCATGCGTAACATATGTAACGAGTGATGTAGCTCCATTTGACCGATGGACAAATATTTTTCGTAAAGTTGGGATTTTTAGGCTGCTCTTTTGTATAATAGGGTTTAGTTCAACTCGGGGAATCCCGAAATATGCCTAACAGGAAAGGGTGTACATAAATGAAATTTAGTGAGTATACGTATACACGTCCCGATCTGGAACAAATCAAAACGTCATTCCGTGAGCTTCTGAGTGGTTTTGAAGCCTCGACTACGGTTGAAGAGCAAAGTGGATATATGGACAAGATTAACGCTTTGCGCAGTGACTTTGAGACTCAGGCACAATTGGTCTACATCCGTCATTCCATTGATACCAATGATACATTTTACAAAGCAGAAAATGAATTTTTAGATGAAAGCTCTCCGATCATTCAAGAATACATCACCGATTATTATCGGGCATTGGTAAACTCCAAATTTCGTGCTGAACTGGAACAAAAATGGGGGTCACAGCTGTTCCAGCTGGCGGATCTGTCCCTGAAAACATTCAGCCCTGAAATTATCGAGGACCTTCAGAAAGAAAACAAACTTTCCACGGAATACAACCAGCTGATTGCTTCGGCCAAAATTCCGTTTGAAGGTGAAGAACGCACATTGCCGCAGTTGCATCCTTTTGAGTTGTCCACGGATCGCACCATGCGGGAACGCGCATCGGAAGCAAGATATACGTTCATGGCTGAACATGAGGCTGAATTCGATCGCATTTACGACGATTTGGTGAAAGTGCGTACGCAGATCGCGAAGAAGCTGGGATATCCATCGTATGTTGAACTCGGTTATGACCGTATGAACCGTACCGATTACAACGCGGAGATGGTGTCCAATTTCAGAGCACAAGTCCGTGATTATATCGTGCCTGTAGCGACGAAGCTCAGAGAGCGTCAGCGCAGCCGGATTGATGTGGATACCCTCTATTTTTACGATCAGGGCTTCAGCTTTAAGACAGGTAACCCGACACCTAAAGGGGATGCCGACTGGATCATTGACAATGGTAAGAAAATGTACGCTGAATTGTCACCGGAAACAGATACGTTTTTCCAGATGATGACCGACAATGAACTAATGGATCTGGTGAGCAAAAAAGGCAAGCAGGGTGGGGGCTATTGTACCTTCCTGAACGATTACAAAGTGCCGTTTATTTTCTCCAACTTTAACGGTACATCGGGCGATATCGACGTATTGACACACGAAGCGGGTCACGCGTTCCAGGTCTATGAGAGCCGTCACTTCGAAGTGCCTGAGTACAACTGGCCGACGTATGAATCCGCAGAGATTCATTCCATGAGCATGGAATTCTTCACATGGCCGTGGATGGAATTGTTCTTCAAGGAAGATACGGACAAATACAAATTTGATCACCTGTCTTCTGGACTGCTCTTCATTCCTTACGGCGTAGCAGTCGATGAATTCCAGCATTTTGTCTATGCAAATCCGGATGCAACACCAGCGGAGCGCAAGCAGGCTTGGCGCAATATTGAGAAGACTTATCTGCCCCACATCAATTACAAGGATAACGCCTATTTGGAACAAGGCGGATTCTGGCACAAGCAGGGTCATATCTTCTCGTCGCCGTTCTATTATATTGACTATACACTGGCACAAATCTGTGCATTCCAGTTCTGGAAACGCAGCAACCAGGATATGAAGTCCGCATGGGCTGACTACCTGACATTGTGTAAAGCCGGAGGAAGCCTGTCCTTCACAGGGTTGGTAGAACTGGCAGGTCTGAATTCTCCGTTTGAAGACGGCTGCGTATCCTCCGTTATCGGCGATATCGAAGCATGGTTGGATGCAGTAGACGATAAGGCGCTGTAAACTATATATATTGAACTAAACATTTACACGATAACGCAGAGGACAGAAATAACCTGAAGAAGCGGAGCGTTCGCCTTTATCCCCGGATTTTCCCTTTAAATAGGGAATCAAAAAAATCTGGGGATAACAGCGATCGGAAGGTTGTTCTGTCATCGGAGTGGCAAGGGTAAATATTCTCTAGGTCAATAAAAATAAAGGTCGAAGAGGTGAAAGGGAACGAGGAATAAACCTGACGTTACAGCATTCTGAGGCAGGGTGGATTTGAATGTATTTATTTACCTACCCTATACAAAGAATGCGAGGTTATACCATGTTGGTTTTACTGGATCAACCGTCCCAAAGGAAGCAATTGGCGCCCATCATCTCGGGTACAAACGGGCATGTGGTCATGGGAGGAGTACTTGCAGGACTTCAATGCGGGCGTGTCTATGCAGATCAGCTTCATGCTCCGAAAAGCGCCCTGATTTGGGCCAAAAACGAAATGTTTTACCTGATCGGAAGATCGGATAATGAACAGTTCAACAGGCTTGTCAGTGAAGTGCTTGTTCAGGAGCTATTACCTGAAGCGTTAGGTGCTGGCGAAGACATGCTGAATCTTGAAGTTTACCCCGAGCCCGGCTCGGGTTGGTCTCCAGTCCTGGATCACATGTTCAATGGACGTTTGCGAGAAGGATTGCGAGTTCCTTTTCAATTCAATCTTGCGAAGTATGAGCAGTGGCTGGAACGCAGTTCCAGCTCCTTGTTCGTTCCCCCTGGATATGAGCTTCAAGTTATCGATCAAGCTGTAATGCTGGAGGACAAAAGCTGTATCATTGAGCATGAAATTTTGAAATTCTGGCATTCGGTGGAGGACTTCTTCCGATACGGAGCAGGCACATGCACGGTATGTGAAGGGCAGGTTGTAGGTACATGTATCTCAGTGTTTGTCAGTGGTATTCACCATGAAACAGGCATCAACACCTACGATCCAATACACCGTGGCAAGGGTCTGGCTACGGCCATGGCAAGTGCTTATGTGCAATTCGTTCTGGAACGGGATTGTGTTCCACACTGGACGACAGAAGATTTCCGTCATGATTCCATTTCAATAGCGGGTAAGCTTGGTTTTGAACAAGGCAGAGCCTATCCCGTCTATTACATGCCGATTCAGGAGCTTCTAAATTGCTGAAGATCTGTAGGGGGCTGTCCCAGAAGTCATGAAAATGACCAGGGACAGCCCCTGTTTTTCGATAGAGTTATGAATTCTGTGAATCCCAAATTCACTTGTCTTTTTTAATCACGCACCGATGAGCCAGTTACTGAAGAACAGTCATAATTATTGGATAAATCCGTCCAAATGAAACATTTATCAACTTGGTTGTGATTTATTTCACTATATCTGAAAACGGATTCAGTTACAATAAAGACAGTAAATCAGGGGTAACAGGAGGCTGGTTCAGATGGCAACACACGCTTATTATGTTCCGCCCGTGAACTTGATGGGCAGAGGGTGTTTACACGAAGCAGGCAAGATGATTGAGAAAATGGGTATTCGCAAAGCGCTTGTCGTAAGTGATCGTCGATTGATTTCTTCCGGCGTTGCTGAACAAGTGCTGTCTATACTAAGAAAATCAGGATTAGACTATGTGGTATATGATGAGGTTCAGCCCAATCCAACCTGTCAGAATGTACATGACGGACTTCACGTATTTCAGGATCATGGCTGTGACGCCATTATATCGATAGGCGGAGGTTCACCTCAGGATGCTGCCAAAGGTATTGGCATTGTAGCAACCAACGGTGGACATATCCGTGATTATGAAGGCTTGCATCAATCGAAACACAAGTCCGTGCCGCTTGTTGCCATTAACACAACGGCTGGCACGTCGAGTGAGGTGACCATGAACTACGTGATTACAGATGAGGAACGCAAGGTGAAAATGGTGATGGTGGATCGAAACAGTCTCGTTGACCTGTCGGTGAATGACCCGGAACTGATGCTGAGCAAGCCAGCCAGTCTTACTGCGGCTACGGGCATGGATGCATTAACCCATGCGGTGGAAGCTATGGTGACGCCTGGTGGGTTCACAGTGACGAGTGCTACAGCGGCGGCTGCCGTTGAGCTGATCTTTGAATATTTGCCAAGAGCCGTCAGGGACGGCAGTGATCTGGAAGCAAGAGAGCATATGACGTATGCGTGTTTTCTTGGCGGGATTGCTTTTAACAATGCAGGCTTGGGTTATGTTCATGCGATGGCCCATCAACTTGGTGGAGTCTATGATCTGCCGCATGGGGTATGTAACGCGATGTTGCTCCCTTATGTAGAGGAATTGAATGCAAAGCATGTGCCAGGTAAATTCCGTCATATTGCCAAAGCAATCGGTATGGATGTAAAAGGCAAACGAGATGAGGAGTGCTCGGAGTATGTGATTGAAGCCATTCGTCAGCTTTCCAAGGAGGTTGGCATTCCCGAGAAACTGTCTGAATTAGGTGTGAGAGACCCTGATGTTGAGTTGCTGGCGGATAATGCCATGAAAGATGCCTGTGCACCGGGCAATCCGTATCAACCATCCAGGGATGAAGTCATGGAGCTGTTCCGCAAAATCATATAGAGTTAAGAACAAAGAGAGCCAGAATATAATCTGGCTTTTTTGTGTTGTGCGAACTTCTGAGACTTATAAATACGGATACATTTCCTTCATTGGATAAAATAGTTTTTATCCCGCAATAGTCATTATTTTTTGTTTGACAGAGGGGGTGCTTTAATCCATAATCAATCCATACTAAACACATAAGCTTTATTGGAAGGGGAGAGTCAGTCATGTCACAGTTTAAATCATCAACCAGAAAGTCATTATGGGTAGGAGCGTTAGCTGTTCTATTATTGGTAATCGTTAGCGGTTGCTCCGGATCGAACAATGATCCCGCTCCCAATGCAACAGCCCAGCCAGGTACGAGTCAAGGTACGGATGAAAATTCAAAGACGGACGAGACTGCAACGGGAGGGACTTTTGTATATGGTCGGCCGGCTTCCGTAACCTCGTTTGATTTGCATAATCAGATTACATCGAACAATGCTTTTGCCATTGATAAAGTATTTGAACCTTTGGTTGCTTTTGACAACAAAGGCGAGATTGTGGACTGGCTTGCCAAGTCGCATAACATCAGTGATGACGGTTTGACGTATACGTTTGTGTTGCGTGATGGCTTGAAGTTCTCCAACGGCACAGATGTTACGGCAGAGGATGCCGTATTCTCACTGGAGCGGCACTTGAAGGTTGGCGGCCCATTGGCGATATCGGCCAAGGTAGACACTGTCAAAGCAACGGATAGCCATACATTGGTTATTACGCTTAAAGAGCCGTATACGCCGTTTATCTCGGAGCTGTCCAACTTCTCGAACGGTATTGTTCCGAACAATTTTGGCGGAGTTACCGAGGAAGAATTTTTCAAGAAACCGATTGGTACTGGACCGTTTGTGGTTGAGCAGTGGGACCCTGCAGGCGATGTAACCTTTACTAAGAACACTCACTACTGGCAAGAAGGAAAGCCATCGGTTGATAAACTTGTTTACAAGCTGATAGAAGATGACAGCCAAGCAATCAACCAGTTGAAAGCAGGAGAAGTGGATGCCATTGAGTCGCTGGCTCTGCAAAATGCCGATGAAATTAAAAATGGCGCAGATACAACTGTTGTAACCAGCGGCAGCTGGGTGACAGAGCAATTGTTCTTTAATACGTTGGATAAGCATTTTTCTGATGTGCATGTTCGTCGGGCCTTGGCTCTAGCACTTGATCGTGACGGTCTGACTAAGGCGCTTACCTTTGGTTATGCACAGACGGCTAATTCATTGCTGCCTACAACGATTCCTTACAATTCGAATGATACACTCAAGGCATTAAATTTTGATGTAAATGCAGCGAAAGCGGAACTGGCTAAATCGGCCTTCCCTGATGGATTCACTACAAAACTGCTTGTAGCTTCAGGCAACAGCACTAGAGCCCAAGAAGCGCAAATCATTCAGGCAGCGGGTAAACAAATTGGCATTAACATCGAGATTGAATCGATTGAATTAGCCACCTTCCGTGAACGATTCTTTGCTTATGATTTCGCAGCGATGCTGAACAGTGGGCAAGCCGATTCTCCAGAAGCGAACTCGATTATTGCTTTCCAGACCGACCCAGATGGTTTCAGCAAATCTTACTGGACGCATTACACCAATGATGAAGTAACTAAGCTTCTGTATAAAGGCCAACAAACACCGGACGGTGATGGTCGTGCCGAAATATACTCCAAACTGCTTCAAACGCTTGCCGATGAAGTGCCTTACATTCCGCTTTATTATCCGGATATTCTGATTGGCGTTCGTTCTTCAGTAGATGGCATTGTTGTTTTGCCTAACGGCAGTGTGCGTTTTGAAGACGTTCGTATTCAGAAATGAAGAAGTTTTGGTTGATCAGTACTGTGGGAAGAGCGTTGGCAGTGATCCTTTGTGTGATGACAGCAGTCTTTTTTCTCATCAGAATGGTACCAGGTGATCCTGCCAAAATGATTCTTGGCGAGTACAGCACCCCCGAGGCCGTTGAGAGCATGCACCATGCTCTCGGGCTGGATCTGCCGCTGGGGGAACAATTCATACGGTTTGTGAAGACACTGTTCACTCAGGGGGATACCGGCAATTCCATTATTAACGGAACCTCGACCAGAGAGTTGATTGCTGATCGGGCACCCGTTACCTTGCTGCTCATTGGCATGGCGTGTGCATTGGCAATTGTCATTGCACTCGTGCTTGCTACATTGGCCGCTACACACAAGGATAAGCTGCTGGATCATTTGATACGTATTTTTCCTACGGTAACGCTAGGTATGCCAATCTTCTGGGTTGGCATCCTTTTGATTCTGCTGCTGAGTGTTCATCTTCACTGGTTTCCCGTTGGTGGAGTCGGTGAAGGGTGGTGGGGCACCTTATACAGTTTGACACTTCCCGCCATTACCGTAGCTTTTTCACAGATTCCAACATTGGTTCGTTCATTAAGAGCCCAGATGCTTGAAGTACTGGAATCTGATTTTGTAGTTACATTGAAGGCTGCGAGATTACCGAGCCGGGTCATTCTATTCAAACATGTCCTGCGCAATGCGGCGCTTCCGACGCTGATCCTTCTTGGCGTTAATATCTCTTATCTCATTGGCGGCACATTGGTCGTTGAACAGGTATTTGGTATCAAAGGAATTGGCAGTCTTTTGTTTAGTTCCATTTCCAAACGGGATTTCCCGGTCATTCAAGGCATAGCCCTTTACTGTGCTGTATCTGTCGTGATCATCAGTCTCCTGATAGAGCTTCTGTCCAGGTGGCTTGATCCCAGAACGAAAGGAAAACCATGAAAACGATACGAACAGAACCTCAGTTATATGAAGACAGCCAAAACACCAGTCTCATGAATCGTATATTGAAAACACCTACCCTGCTTGTGGGAAGTCTAATGTTTGCCGTGCTGATTATCTTGGCTGTAATCATACCGTGGATTAGTCCTTATGATCCTTCGGAGCAAAATTTGAGTGCCTTTTTGCAACCTCCGTCTGCTGAACATTGGTTGGGCACAGACCAACTGGGACGTGATTTGTTTACTAGACTGATTTATGCCGCGCGAACCGATTTGAGCATTATGGTGCTGGCGGAAATTGTACCCTTTTGCATGGGCGTATTTCTAGGGATGCTCGCAGGGTATTACGGAAAATGGATTGATAAGGTCATATCGTTAGTTACCGATACACTTATCGCTTTCCCTTTTTATCTAATTGTCATTATTGTGGCTTTTGCCAGCGGAGCAGGTGAGCGGGGGATTTATATTACGTTTATGCTCGTTGGCTGGATTGTATTTGCCCGTGTGGTCAGGGGGCTGAGTGCATCGTACCGCAAGCAGGAATGGATCGCATCCGCACAGACACTGGGCTTACCAGGAATACGGATTATTCTTCGTCATCTCCTGCCCAATGTATTGCCTCAGGCGATCGTTGTCCTAATGACGGATATGGTGGGGCTGCTGGTGGCGATTGTTACGCTTGGATACCTGGGTATTGGCATCGCACCACCGACCCCGGATTGGGGCACGATGATCTCGGATGGACAATCCTTTATCACGACAGCCTGGTGGCTCTCGGCAGTTCCGGGATTAGCAGTCGTTTACACGGGAATTGCTTTGTCGCTTGTCGGTGATGGATTGGCCGATGTATGGAGGAAAAAATAATGTCCACAGATCCGATTCTTGAAGTCAAGGCACTGTCTCTGTCAACCAAGTCAAATCAAAAATTAGTTCAAGATGTACATTTCTCGCTCGGGCGAGGGGAGAGCCTGGGGTTAGTAGGTGAATCTGGTTCCGGGAAATCACTTACACTACGTTCGATTCTGGGACTGTTGCCAAGCGGTGTGGAGCAAACGGGCGGAGCCATTCGGAGTGACGTGAACAGCTCAATGGTATTTCAAGACCCGAGAGGTGCGCTCGATCCGCTCTGTCCCGTTGTTAAACAGCTGGCGGAAGTTGTCTATTACAGGCAAAAGTTAAGCAGGAAGGCCTCCAGGATAGCAGCGCTGGAATTACTTGAACTGTTGGGGCTCCCCGACTCGTTGAAGCGTGAGGACCGATACCCTAGCCAGCTGTCAGGTGGGCAGTGTCAGCGGGTAGTCATTGCACTGGCCCTGGCGTGCAAGCCAGGCATTCTGCTCTGTGATGAGCCAACAACAGCGCTGGACGTTACTGTGCAGCGTCAAATTATGGAGACGATTCAATGTTTGCAGCGTGAACTGGGATTCGCCATGGTCTTTGTAACACATAATCTGGCGATTGCAGCCACGCTGTGCTCGAAGCTGTGTGTGATGAAGCAGGGGCGGATTGTGGAGCACGGGGCTTCGCTTGACCTTTTGCAAAACCCGCAAGATCCTTACACCCAGATGCTTATTAACTCGGTGCTTCCTTTACCGAAGCTTGAAGGGAGCGAATAACGATGGAATTTTCTTTGCAAGTCCAGAATGTAACGGTTCAATATGGTGACTTTACTGCGCTGGACAATATTAAACTAAATCTTCAGAAGCATACCACGCTCGGTCTTGTCGGTGAGTCCGGTTCGGGCAAATCTACCCTTGCGCGAGTCATTGCCGGGTTAATTACGCCGGATGAGGGGCAGATTTTGCTGGGGGATCAACAATTAAAGAAGAAAAGAAGCCGTGAGCAGTATAAAAGCATACAGATGATCTTCCAAAATCCGGATGCTTCACTGAATCCCAAACATTCCATTCGCCAAATTCTTGCTGAAGCACTGTTGTTTCATCGCATTGTAGACCGTTCACAGGTGGAGAAAAGATCGAGAGAGCTCTTGGCCCGTGTTAAGTTGGAAAGCAGGGCACTGGACAAGTATCCGCATGAATTTTCCGGCGGTCAGCGCCAACGGATCGCCATTGCACGTGCATTAAGCGTAGAGCCGAGTCTGCTGATTGCGGATGAGCCGACGAGTGCATTGGATGTTTCTGTACAGCGGAGTGTGCTCGATCTGTTCAGTTCACTTAAGAAGGAACTTAATCTTACACTACTGTTCATTTCCCACGATCTTGGAGTTATCCATGCCATTAGCGATACGGTAGCAGTCATGCGGCAGGGTCAACTTGTGGAGATTAGTCCCAAAGATCAATTCTTCACACGACCTGAAACGGCATACAGCCGAGAGCTGCTGTCCGCAGTTCCAAAGATGCCGGAATCAAGTTCTTTAGGAGGTTTATATGAGCCAACAATATAAAGGGAACATACCCCTTACCCTGTCGGAATACGATACGCTTACACAATTGCTCTCCAGGCTTCTGTCTACGAAGTATCCTCCGGTGATCATCCCGGGAGAGGCCATCTTGGGCATAGAGGCCGTGGCAGCTGGAATATCTGCACCGGGTCGTACGATAGTTAATGTCGTAACAGGGCCTTATGGCAGTTTGTTTGGTCAGTGGCTTGAACGCGGAGGGGCAACGGTTATTGAAGTCAAAGTTCCTTTTGATGAAGTTGTACCTGTGGAGAAGGTAGCTGCCGCGATTGAAAAATATCAACCATCCGCGCTATCCTTTGTTCAAGCAGAGGTGGTTACAGGCGGATCTAATCCCGCAGAAGAAATTATAAAGATTGCGCGTGCCCATAACCTGATTACGGTGAGCGACTCCGTCTCAGCAATTGGGGGAGAGCCTCTGCTGGTAGATGAATGGGGCGTTGATTTTGTAGCTGTTGGTGCACAAAAAGCCCTGGCCGGGCCTAACGGCATCAGCGCAGTAAGCATTTCGCCGCGTGGATGGGAATTTCTCGAATCTAATGCGCACGCACCGCGCAACTCCATCCTGTCTTTGCTTGATCTGAAGCCCTCCGGCGAAGGGGCTGCACCCGTTCGGGTTCCTCCCAACATTCCAACGCTGGAAGCCAGAGCACTGATTTTGGCTTTGACAGCTATTGAGTCTGAAGGTTTGGAGCAGGTGATCAAGCGTCATGAACAGGCTGCGTTATCTGCTATAGCGGGAATTCAGGCCTTGGGTCTGGAGCCTTGGCAAAAAGATAACAGAACATATTCGACACTGACTACGACGGTTCGGATTGCAGGGGAGGAGAAGTTGCATATCGATCAGCCGATCGGCATCGTTGCTCCGGGGGACGGAGAACTTTTTGGTCAGCTTCTGCGAATTAATCATTTTGGGGGTAATGCGTCCTTGGCAGGTGTGGAGGAAGCTGTTGCGACCATTGCGGCATTATTGAATGAGGACCATGAGCAAGCAGTCCAGGCTGTTCGCCTCGTTTGGGGGGAATGAATATGACCCAGGTGAAATCGGAGGAGCAAAGCTTTAAACATATTTTTATAGCAGGTATTGAAGGCAAACGGTTCGATATCTCCATTCAGAATGGACGGTTTGCATCTGTTACAGAATCCGTGACACAGAATGATAACCCATCGCCTCCGGGTACAGATTTATGGATAAGTCCCGGAGTTATTGATCTTCATACGCATCTGGCCTGGACAGACTTTGACCATGCAGATCAATTGAAACGTGACAGCCATGAGGTTGAAGAGATGCAGGCGCAAGCTTTTGCAGCTACCCTCCGGACGGGAGTAACTACGGCTCGCGATGCAGGTGGAATGCTGCCAAGCACCGCTCGGCATCTCGCTCAGCACTATCAACATCCCTTAAGAGTTGAAACCAGCAGTGAAATGCTGGGAGCGGCAGATGCCCGTGGTGTGAAGCATCTAGAACAACGGTTGAACGGGATTTTTGATACAGGCGCGGGCTGGATTAAAATCATGGCGACAGGTGGGCTGGGAGCCCCTACGGAACAAGTGCTCGATCCTGTATTTTCGGAGGAAGAGTTCGCGTTCATCGTTCGTCATGCCCATGCTCACCATAAAAAGGTGTTAGTTCATACCTGGGGTGGAGTGACGATAGACTGGTCAATTCAGGCCGGGGTGGAATCGGTGGAACATGGAATGTTCTTATCGGAGGATCAGGCCAGCAGACTTGCGCAGTCCCGAACGGCCTTTGTGCCCACCACATCGATTTATCGTATTGCCGCAGATCCAAAAGGCGTGCTGGCGTTGCCTACTGTTATCAGTGATCGTGCTGCTCGCGCTACGGAAGCTCATTCTACAGCCATCGGATATGCCAAAAGAGCAGGAGTTCGTTTCGGTTTCGGTACCGATTACGCCACACCTTCACTGCATGGCTATAATCTGCAAGAGTTGGATACGCTGATCGATTATGGCTTGACCCGCGCAGAGGCGTGGCAATCTGCGACGACCAATGCTGCTGAGATTCTGGGTCGTGGCAACGAATTGGGACAGATTGCAGAAGGCTATATTGCGGATGCTATTATTTTCAATGCAGATCCGTATCAAACGAAAAATGCAGATCAGCTGAGGGAGAGCATCGTATCCGTAATTATTGGGGCGCAGAAACCATAAATTGGTTTCTGCGTTTTTTTCTTTACTCGTGAGTGCAGTGAGCGATATGTTGCTCGGAAGGAAAAGGGAGCGATAATTAAATCCCCAAAAAGTTTTCCAAAAGGATTTTGCAGACCCATCATCGAATACAATATTTAATAACAGCGGCATAAAGGAAGGAGTGATATCCACTTAAACTTTTGTCGAAGTTTTCCAGCAAGATTCCTCAGCCCGTTTCGTGTTTAATGTTATATAGGAGTAATGTATTGCATTTTTCACGGGGTACACCTTAATTTTTACATCCACCTATCACCTCTACACAACAAGTACAGGCAATTCTGCATGTATCATCTACTTTCAGACATTACAAAGAACAACGTTTGGCTGCATTTTCAATGCAACACAGTCTGTACAGCATGCTCCTAATCATGACAAAAGTGTCCACACAACAGCATATCGGATTATGGGCTCTGAAATGAATTAGAACGAATGCACATGGAGGAGGCTGTAATGATGGCAAAAAAAGAAGTTGTAGCGATGCTGCTCGCTGGAGGGCAAGGCAAAAGATTAAAGGGACTGACCAAATCACTGGCCAAGCCTGCTGTTTATTTTGGCGGAACCTACCGCATCATTGATTTTCCTCTAAGTAATTGCTCCAATTCTGGCATCGACACGGTCGGTGTATTAACCCAATACGAACCTCTGGTGCTGCACTCCTATATCGGCATTGGCAGTGATTGGGATCTGGACCGCAAAAATGGCGGGGTATATGTACTTCCTCCTCACGAACGTGAAGACGGTAGTAACTGGTACCGCGGTACGGCGGATGCGATCTACCGTAACCTGAATTTTATCGAACAATTCGATCCTGAGCATGTGCTCATCTTGTCAGGGGATCATATCTATAAAATGGATTACGAGAAAATGCTTCAATACCATAAAGAAAAGGATGCAGATTGCACCATATCGGTCATTGACGTTCCGTTGGAAGAAGCCAGCCGGTTCGGGTTGCTCAACACCCACGATGATTATCGCATCTATGAATTCGAAGAAAAACCTCCTGAACCCAAGAGCACGCTTGCTTCCATGGGTATCTATCTCTTCAAGTGGGATGTGCTGAAACGTTTCCTGATCCAGGACGAACAGCAGGCATCCACCTCCTATGATTTTGGCAAAGATATCATTCCCTTGTTGCTTGAAAATGAAAAATCACTATACGCTTATCCATTTGAAGGGTATTGGAAGGACGTAGGTACGATCCGCAGTCTGTGGGAATCCAATATGGACCTTCTGGATGAGGAAACCCCGTTTAATCTGAACGACCCGGACTGGCGTATCTATACCCGAAATCCGAATCAGCCTGCGCAATATATTTCACCATCGGCGAAGGTGCGGAATTGCATCATCAGTGAAGGCAGTGTTGTGCATGGTGAGGTTAATCATTCCGTCATGTTCTACGGAATCGAGGTGGGGGAGAACAGTTCCGTAACCGATTCGGTGATCATGCCAAAAGTGAAGATTGGACAAAATGTACGCATTCACAAAGCTATTATTGCCGAAGGATTGGTGATCCCGGATGGAGTACATCTGTCACCCGCCCCTGATGATGAGAGTGATATATTACTGGTCGATCAGGAAGAACTGGAACGTCAGCTTCTCGAGGGAATGACAAGCAAAGCCTAATCTAAACCCCAAAGGACGGTGCATGCGATGAAACCATTGATCGGAGTTATTAACCTTGACCATGAGCTTGAGGAATTGAAGGAATTGACGTACTTTCGCTGCGGAGCCGCGGTGCCTTATGCCGGGCGTTACCGTCTGATTGATTTTGTATTATCCAATATGATGAATGCTGGCATTGAGAGTATCGGTGTATTTGTGCGTCGCAAGTACCGTTCACTCATGGATCATCTGGGAGACGGCAAGCCGTGGGATCTGGATCGCAAGCATGGCGGTATGTTTATTTTACCACCGGACTGGAACGATCCAACCGATACGTCACAAGGGGATTTGCAGCATTTTCACAATAATCTCGATTTCTTCCGCCGGGGTTCAGGGCAATATGTTGTCCATGCAGGTAGTCGGCACGTAACCAAAGCAGATCTGCAGGATGTGTACAGGTACCATATAAGCAAGGGCGCGGATGTAACGCTGGTCTGCAAAAAAGTGGATCAACTGCTGCCTGAACATGACGCCTGTGTCAAAGTAGAAGATGACGGGAACGGTAATGTGGTGGACATTCACCAAAGCGCCGATCACCCGAATATATATACAGAAATTTTCATTATGGAAAAAGAACTGTTCCTGCGCCAGGTGCAACGCTGCATCGCTCATGGCGAAAGCCATTTCTTCCGTGATGTGATTCAGAAAAACCCGGATGGCTTGAACATTGCTGCGTATGCCTATGATGGCTATCATGCCGTGATCAATTCGATCGACAGCTATTACCGCAACAGTCTGGAATTGTTGAATAGTGGACTGTATGAGCAGCTATTCAAGGAACAGCCTGTTCAAACCAAGATTAAATACGAGGCACCTGCCAAATACTTGGACACCGCTGAGGTGAAACATTCCTTGCTCGCGAACGGCTGTATTGTGGGTGGGGAAGTGGAGGACAGTATCCTGTTCCGTGGGGTGCATGTGGCGAAAGGTGCCAAAATTAAAGGCTCCATTATTATGCAAAAATGCTACATCGGAGAAGGCGCCGTTCTGGAGAACGTCATTCTCGACAAAGATGTGAAGCTAAGCGGCGGCCAGACGCTGATCGGCGACCCGTCGAACCCGTATATTCTGGCGAAGAGTACTATTATCTAATACCAACACTTAACCGATATCATCTATAAATATATATAAAATAAAAATCCTGTAGGATGGATTTAAGGTTCATGGGCGAAAGTTGAAATGCAACTTCGATTGTGCTTGCCAACGTGCAAACGTAGTGGAGGGAACGAAATCGATTCTGGAGAAGCGTAGCGTTCGCCTTTATCACTGTATTTTCACATCTGAATAATACAATGAAGAAAATATAGGGATAACAGCGATCGAAAGAACGATTCGTACCCGTAACGGCCACTTTGCTGGATGTTCGAGCACTTAAGTGTATGAACCGCCACTATCCTACAGGATTTCACCGGGAGGAACCTTCTTTTGTTTGACAACAAGGAAACGTTCAAGAGTATTTTTAGACGCAATCTGGTCAGCAAATTGGGCAAACCACTAGCAGAAGCAACGCAGGAGGATGTCTATCACGTACTTGGAAGCATGATCCGCGAATATGCGGGTCAGGATTGGGCGGCGTCGAATCAGGGGTTTAAGCAGCGCCAGGATAAACAGGTCTATTACTTCTCGCTGGAATTCCTGATTGGACGTCTGCTCGGCAACAACCTGTTAAATGTAAATGAATTGGAACTCGTTCGTGACAGTCTGGCTGAACTGGGCTTCTCTTTGGAAGAGGTGGAAGAACAGGAGGCAGACGCAGGTCTCGGCAACGGAGGTCTAGGAAGACTCGCAGCCTGTTTTCTGGATTCACTGGCTTCCCTCGGCTATGCAGGACATGGATGCGGAATCCGATATAAATATGGCTTGTTTGAGCAAAAAATTATTAACGGCAATCAGGTGGAATTACCCGATAATTGGCTCGAGAAGGGCAATGAATGGGAAGTACGCCGCCCGGACAAAAAGGTGGAAGTGCAGTTCTGGGGCCGTGTGGAAGCCTATGAACAGGATGGACATTACCAATTTGTCACGAAGGATGCCGAATCGGTTGTAGCTGTACCTTATGATGTGCCTGTGATTGGTTATGGCCAGCCCCATGTGAACACCTTGCGATTGTGGAGTGCGGAACCCAAGCGGGAGACTTCGCTCGATACCCCTTCGAACTATTACGGATATCTGGATTACAGTCGTTCGGTAGAATCGATTTCAGAGTTTTTGTATCCGGATGATTCCCAATACGAAGGCAAGCTGCTCCGTCTGAAACAGCAATATTTCATGTGTTCGGCAGGCGTACAGAGTGCTTTACGTACATTTAACAAGCTTGAGCTTTCGTATGATCGATTGCCGGATAAAGTGGCGTTCCATATCAACGATACTCACCCAACACTCGTGATTCCCGAACTGATGCGCATTCTGATCGATGTCAAAGGCTATGGATGGGATGAAGCGTGGGATATTACGACCCGCACCGTATCGTATACCAACCATACAACGCTAAGTGAGGCGCTTGAAAAGTGGCCTGTAGCCATGATCAGCAAGCTGCTGCCACGCATTTACATGATTATTGAAGAGATCAACAAACGTTTCTGCGGCATGCTGCTCGAACGTTACCCCGGAGACCAGGATCGTATTCAGCATCTGGCGATTGTTGCGAACGATCAGGTGCGGATGGCTCATCTGGCGATTGTGGGCAGTCATAGCGTCAACGGTGTCGCGGCATTGCATACCGAAATATTGAAGGAACGGGAAATGGCTCCGTTCTATGCACTATATCCCGAGCGTTTCAATAACAAAACCAATGGCATTACCCATCGCCGTTGGCTGATGCATGCTAATCCGAAGCTTTCGAATCTGATCACAGATACGATTGGAAGTGAGTGGATTAGGGAGCCGGGCAGACTGAATGAGCTGGTAGGCGTTGCAGACGATGCTTCATTCCAGCAACAGTTCCATTCCATTAAACGTAATAATAAGGAGCGACTGGCCGCGTACATCCTGGATCATACCGGAAAGGCTGTCAATCCGGATTCCATCTTTGATGTACAGGTGAAAAGGCTGCATGGGTACAAACGGCAGCTGCTGAACATTCTGCATGTCATGCATTTGTATAACCGCCTCAAGAGCGATGCTTCGTTTGATATCGTGCCACGTACGTTTATTTTTGGAGCAAAGGCAGCGCCGAGCTATTATTTTGCCAAGAAAATTATTAAGTTGATTAACACGGTGGCAGATACGGTCAATCGCGATGTGGCCGTGAAAGATCGCCTGCAGGTATTTTTCCTGGAAAACTACTCGGTCTCTCTTGCAGAGAAAATTATTCCTGCCGCGGACGTCAGTGAACAGATTTCAACCGCAGGCAAGGAAGCCTCTGGTACGGGGAACATGAAGTTTATGATGAACGGTGCGTTAACCATTGGTACCATGGACGGCGCGAATGTCGAGATGGCAGAGCAGGTCGGTCAAGACAATATGTTTATCTTTGGTCTGAGTTCAGACGATGTGCTTGATTATTACCGTTCCGGCAGTTATCTGCCGAATGAGATTGTACAGCAGGATGAACGAATTCGCGAGGTAGTGGAGCAACTGGTACATCCGGGAGCGTTCTGTGAGCGTGATGGTGAATTCTGGGATATCTATGATTCCTTGCTGGCCCATGGTGACGAGTACTTTGTGTTGCGTGACTTTGCTGCCTATGCCGATGCTCATGCTGCCATTGATTCGGCATACCGCGATGTAGCGGGCTGGACACGCAAGGCGGTACTGAATACCGCTCAATCCGGCATTTTCTCCAGTGATCGCACCATCAGTGAATATGCGACTGACATCTGGGGCATTCATCCGGTGTCCGGATACTGGAAAGGTTAAATAATTATTGTTTAACAATGAAATCCCCTTGTACACTAGGTTGATCTCTGTTGGGTTCATATACCTTCATCAGAGATCATTCCTTGTAGCACAAGGGGATTTTTGTATAAATCAGCCGACTGGTCGTGACACACTTTGGGCGCTATCGCGCCGCTTTTCACGACGAAGGATGATTGGAACCGTGATCACAGCAGCGATCACCAACAACGGAGCTAGTAAACCAGCGATGGGTAACGCCGATGCGCCATTCGCTGAGAAGACGCTCAAGTCCCAGAACCCGTGCAGGAATATGGAGGCCACGAGTGATCCGGTAGACCGCCGAGCAAGATAGAAGATCGAACCAAGGCCGAAAGCGATTATTACCTGGAACAGGGCACCCGCTCCGATGCCCCAGAACATGTTCGGCAGGTGAAAGACTGCGAACATCGCTGTTGAGAGCAGCCAGACCCCGGTTTCGCCGAATCGGCTGCGCAGAGCAACCATTAACTGACCTCGGTTGATCATCTCTTCATTGAAGCCGACCATGATACTGCCGAAAATGAGATACACCCACATGAGGGGGGTGACACGGGTGAAATCGCCGGTCAGCATGTTCACGATCGCGATGACCATCATGATGATCGGGAGAGTCGTTGTCCATCGAGAAAGATGCCGCCCTTCAACCAGGCTAGGACGCCACCATCCGTAGATCGTGACCATTGTGATGGTCAGCACGGCACCGCCGGACAGCGGTGCTATATACCAGAGAAGAAGGGTCCGCTCACTCTCACCCACTCGCGTGTAGTCAATGCCGTTGAGCAAGAAGATCGCGTAAAAGACTGCGCTGTAGAGGAAATATGTGAGAACACCCCATCCTACGCGGGGACGAACCCGAAGGGTAGGGTCCAAAGTTTCTTGCAGCTTGTCCCTATTAATTGACATTATAAACACTCCCACTATAAATTAATATTTTTTCATTTGTTCTTGTTTTCTTATGATTTTAACTTCGATTAAGTCAAGATATAGTCCCGCAAAGTCTTTGGAAAGAGTGCCGATAATACTGCGGAGTTTAATACAAAGGTTGCGAACGTCCAGCCTTTCATCCCCCCTACCTTCAACGAGCTCTTTTATGGTTAGGATCATGCGTCCTCCTTCTCGCAAATTCTATTTTCTCTGTGCTAATTTTTCCAACCACTAGGCGCAACAACAGTCTCATTGAGCTGGCAAACGCGAAAAGAAAGTAACACTGTATTGCTCCCTCATTTACAATTCTAGTAGGCCAAGTTAAATAGAAGCTAAACAAATGGATGAAAACCAGCTGAATTTTTACTGCTGTAGTTTAGGTTCTGTTTAGGTAACTATGTTTTACGGTGGAAGGGTCGGGACATGTTATCCGCAAAATGGTTTTTGGCAGCTGGCTGCCGCAGTCTGACTATAAACGAAGGGAAGGACCGGATTTTGAGGTGACGGATGTATGGGAGTCCACGCCTGAGCAGCTGGACATGAAGATCTATATCCCTTTAAAATAGACCTTACCGCTCCGCGGAAAAAAAGGTCGGAGGATTTGAGGGAATGAACGAACGTTCGTGGTTCCACTCCAGATGGATGCTTGCAATCATTGCCTGCATGGCAGTACTGTACATGTTGATTATGGGGAACTTGCTCTTTGTCAGCGGGAGAACGCCTGGTGTGAATTATCAATATAATCTGGTACCACTAGAAACAATTAAGCCTCTTCTTTTTGAAAAGAACAGATACCATACGGAAGCCTGGGTGAAGAACCTGTTTGGGAACATTGTTTTGTTCCTACCGCTTGGAATATGGATTCCTTGGTTATTCCGCAGGTGCCGAAAGTTTTTACCATTTACAGGTATTGTCGTCTTACTTTTGTTTGCTGTTGAGATTACGCAATTGATTACCCGTGTTGGTTCGTTTGATGTCGATGACATTATTTTGAATACGGTGGGTGCCTGGATTGGATACATAGGGTTTGCCTTATTCATATACTCACAGGGAAGGACTCGAAATTGAACTGCGAATAGCAGTTAATGATCGGGTCTTTATGTGTTACTGGATCTTTTCTGTTTATAAGAGGAGCATTTCGGATAAAACATACTAACGGGTTATATAGTAAAGAGTGATGAAAGCGAGGTGGTCTATATCGTTTGGTGGAAAGAGAGTGTGGTGTACCAGATCTATCCCAACAGCTTCAAAGATTCGGATGGGGACGGTCAGGGTGACTTGCAGGGGATATATGACAAGCTCGATTATTTGACTGGGCTGGGCGTGGATGTGATTTGGATCTGTCCAATTTACGATTCACCTGGGCATGATAACGGATATGACATCCGAGATTATTACTCCATTTTACGCAAATATGGAACGATGGAGGATTTTGACCGTTTGCTGGCTGAGGCGCACAAGCGTGGTCTAAAGATCATGATGGATCTGGTGCTGAATCATACGTCGGATGAACATGCGTGGTTTGCCGAGTCACGTTCATCGAAAGTGAATCCGAAACGGGATTATTATATTTGGCGTTCAGGCAAAAATGGTCAGGTTCCAAACAACTGGGAGTCCTACTTTGGGGGTTCTGTGTGGAAGCATGATCCGGAGACGAATGAATATTATTTGCATCTCTATACTGAACACCAGCCTGACCTGAATTGGAACAATGCACAGATGGCAGAAGAGATGTATGGGATGGTGCATTGGTGGTTACAAAAAGGTGTGGATGGTTTCCGTTTCGATGCGGTGGCACATATCGCGAAGGCAGAGGGGCTACCGAGCGCACATAATCCGGATAATCTGCCGGTCGTTCCTGCGTACCAGCTTTTTTCCAACCTCGAACAGGTACATTCGATCCTGAACAAACTCAACGACATGATCCTGAAGCCTTACGGTCCAATGACCGTGGGAGAGACTTCGGGGCTTGGACCGGAACAGGCACTGGCCTATGTTGGGACAGATCGGAATGAGCTCAATATGGTGTTCCAGTTTGAGCATATGTTTGTGGATGCGAAGTCGTCTGGAATCGGCAAATGGAATTATCGGGAGTGGAAGCTGCCCGAGCTGAAAGAAATTATGAGCCGCTGGCAAACCGTGCTGCATGACAGAGGCTGGAATGCCAATTACATGGGCAATCATGACCAGCCGCGTCCGGTATCCCGTTTCGGTGATGATGGAAGGTACAGGGTGCGCTCTGCCCAAATGCTGGCTACGTGGATGCTCACTCTGGAGGGTACGCCTTACATTTATCAAGGGGAAGAGATCGGCATGACCAATGTTGCTTTCCCTGATATTGAGGATTATCGTGATATTGAGACGATGAATTATTATCGGCAGCATATTGGTGAGGGGCGAGCGAAACATGAAGTTATGCAAGCGATCTGGCGCAAGAGTCGTGATAATGCCCGTACACCGATGCAGTGGGATGATACGAAACATGCGGGATTTACCGATGGTGAGCCATGGATTCAGGTGAATGAGAATTATCCTGAGATTAATGTTGAGGATGCCAAACGTGATCCCCAGTCCATTTTGCATTATTACCGTAAACTAATCGCACTTCGCAAACAACATAAAGTACTCATCTATGGGGTGTATGAGCTGCTTTTGCCGGATGATCCCGATATCTATGCCTACACCCGAACATTGGATGATGAGCAGATGCTGGTTATTCTGAATTTCCGCGAACATGAATCTGAGATGCAATGGCCTGAAGGTTGGAACGATGAAAATGCCAAGACGGTCATCAGCAATGTCAGCAGACGTTATTCCACCGATAAGGGCGCGATTCTTCTTCAGCCTTATGAAGCACGGGTTTATCGAATGCAGCGATGAGACATCTTTTTGCTTTGGCGAAGAGTTTTGAATTATAATATAGGTTGAAAATTAAACTAAACGAACGCATATGTCAGGAGGATACCAAGTTGCTGAATATTACTTACCACGGACACTCCAGTGTACAACTGGGCACAGAAGAGAAGTCGTTGATCATTGATCCTTTCCTGCGTGGCAATGAACTTGCTGTCACCAAACCGGAAGACATCAAGACGGATGCCGTTTTACTGACACATGCACATATGGATCACATTTTGGATGCTGAACCCATCGCCAAGGCCAACAATGCCAAGGTGGTTGCGATTGTGGAACTGGCTACATATATGTCTTGGAAAGGTCTGGATACACTCGGAATGAACATGGGTGGAACGGTGGATCTTGGTTTTGCGCAAGCCAAAATGATCCAGGCTTTCCATACGTCCGGAATCGTGCTGGAAGAGGAACAACGGATCATGTACGCAGGATTGCCTGCAGGATATATTATTAACATTGGTGGCAAAACCATTTTGCATGCCGGAGATACTAGTCTGTTCGGTGATATGAAAATGATTGGTGACCGCCATGATATCGACGTAGCACTATTGCCTATTGGTGGACATTTCACCATGGGACCGGAAGATGCTCTGCAGGCCGCCGAATGGTTCAATGCCAAGCTGACAATTCCAGTGCATTATGATACGTTCCCGGTGATTCGTCAGGATGCCGAGAAGTTTGTGGAGCAGCTTGCTTCCAAAGGTCTGGAAGGCCGTGTGCTGGCACCGGGGCAATCCCTTACCCTGTAATGCTCTTTTAATCACTGTTCAATCATAAAAGGTATACGAAGCTAAAGACGAATATCACGTCAAGATAACTGACGTGATATTCGTCTTTTTTCGGTTTCAAGTTCAATTTAGTACTCCATAGTTGGTCTGAATGACAAAAACCGTGAAATCCCATTGTTGAAGTTCATGCAGCAATGTTATAAAAAGTTACACGGAAACCAAACGGAAATCCGAATTGACCGAAAAACAGGGGGAGCGTTCATGTCATTTGTGAAATCATTGTTTTTTCAAATCATTGTAGCGGTTATCATCGGGATTGGTGTAGGCATTCTATGGCCTAATCTGGGCAGTCTGCTGCAACCGCTCGGAACAGGTTTCATCAAGTTGATCAAAATGATCATTGCTCCATTAATCTTTATGGTGATCGTGACAGGCATTGCCAAAATCGGTGATCTGAAATCGGTTGGACGCATTGGATTCAAAGCCATTCTGTGGTTTGAAATCGCAACGACGGTTGCCCTCGTCCTCGGACTCGGCACAGCCAATCTGCTTCGTCCGGGTGCAAGCATGAACGTGGACCCCTCGACCCTTGATGCAAGTGGCATCGAAGCCAAAACCAATGGCTCTGAACTGCCGCATGTGGTCGACTTTATTATGAACATTATTCCAACAAGTGTTGTAGATGCTTTTGCACAAAATGCATTGTTGCAAGTGCTGCTCGTTGCCTGTTTGTTTGGGGTAGCCTTGGCAGCAACGGAAAGTAAGGCGAAGGAGAATGTGCTGGCGCTAATTGAAAATGTATTGGGTATCTTGTTCCGCATGATTGGATACATTATGAAACTGGCACCGATTGGAGCATTCGGAGCCATGGCATACACTGTTGGAGCATATGGAGCATCCACGCTGTCCTCCTTCGGTTTGCTGATTATTGCCTGTTACGGAGCAGCGTTACTGTTTCTGGTGATGCTTGCACTGGCTGCCTGGTGGATTACAGGACTGAACTTTCTGCAATTTGTAAAATATACACGTTCCGAAGTGATGCTCGCGATTGGTACAGGTTCCTCGGAAGTCGTTATGCCCCGCATGATGGACAAGTTGACCAAGGCAGGATGTGACCGTGCTGTCGTCGGTCTCGTTGTCCCGACAGGGTACTCGTTCAATCTGGACGGAGCCTCGATCTACCTATCGCTAGCGACGGTTTTTCTAGCTCAGGCGGTTGGCATTGATCTGACACTGGGACAAGAGATTACGATTTTACTGGTGTTAATGCTTAGCTCCAAGGGTATGGCGGGTGTACCTGGCTCCGCATTCCTTGCTCTGTCTGCTACAGCTGCAGCCCTGAATGCATTCCCAGTAGCGGTTGTTGCCTTACTGCTCGGTGCGGATCGCTTCATGGACACCATGCGAGTATTCACGAATTTGATGGGCAACTGTGTTGCGGCATTTGTAGTGGCGAAATGGGAAGGGCTGTTGGACCAAAAACGTATGCGGGCGGTGCTTTCCGGGGAGATTAGTGCAGAAGAGCTGGAGAGAGAAGAACAAGCATCCTTGTCCTCGGTGAAGTTGAACAAAAGGGAACAGGGAAAAGGAATGGTTTCAACGGATATACTGTAAGAAACAGGAAGTGAACGAGATCCGTGTGAAGTTTTAACTCATCCTATCTTTAAATTTGAACCGTCTGTTACCCGCATGAAATCATGGGGTAACAGACGGTTTTTTTTGTTTCAGATACAGATATCATGGAGTTCTCGAACGCAAGCAGCAAAATAATTGTTACAGAGGAATCATTAATGGGGAATGTGTAGAAGAGGAAAAAGATAGCATATTGAAGTTTCAACTTGTATATACATGTTTAGTTATGTAATATATAAATGGAGTTAGGCCAAGAGAACCACATAAGCAATACAATTTATTGGAGGCGTTAACATGAGTTCAACCAACACAACTTCATCATCGTGGTGGAAAACTTCCACGGTGTATCAGGTATATCCCAAGAGTTTCAACGATACAACTGGATCGGGTACCGGAGACATTCGGGGATTGACCGAAAAGCTGGATTACTTGCAACATCTCGGTATTGATATCGTGTGGCTGCAGCCCGTATATGTCTCTCCACAGCATGATAACGGTTATGACGTAGCGGACTATTATCGGATTAATCCTGATTTTGGTACGATGGAAGATTTTGACGAACTGCTTAAAGGTCTGAAGGCACGTGACATGAAGCTGATGATTGATATTGTGGTGAATCACTCTTCTACGGATCATGAGTGGTTCCAGCAATCGCGTTCTTCCAAGGATAACCCATATCGTGATTATTATATTTGGAAAGACCCTGCTCCGGACGGCGGTGTGCCGAATAACTGGCAATCCAAGTTCGGCGGACCTGCATGGCAGTATGATGAGCAAACAGGACAATATTTCCTGACGTTGTTTGACAAAACACAAGCTGATTTGAATTGGGAGAACGAGCAGGTACGCAAGGCAGTACGGGACATGATCAAGTTCTGGGCGGAGAAGGGTGTAGATGGTTTCCGTATGGACGTCATCAATCTGATCTCCAAGGACCAGCGTTTCCCCGACGATGATGGTAGCGTTTCCCCAGGCGACGGACGCAAGTTCTACACCGATGGACCACGTGTGCACGAGTATATTACAGAGATGTATGAAGAAGTGTTTGGACCATACAATATGGTAACGGTTGGGGAGATGTCCTCGACTACGCTGGAGCACTGCATCAAATATTCAAACCCTGCTTCCCGGGAATTCTCCATGACGTTCAACTTCCACCATCTGAAAGTGGATTATCCGAATGGACAGAAGTGGGAACTGATGCCTTACGCTTTTGAAGCGATGAAACAACTGTTTAGTGAGTGGCAGACAGGTATGCAGGCAGGTGGGGGATGGAATGCGTTGTTCCTGAACAACCATGATCAACCGCGGGCATTGTCTCGTTTCGCTGATGATGGCGATTATCGTGCTGAGAGTGCCAAAATGCTCGCTACGACCATTCATGGCATGCAGGGAACACCTTATGTATACCAGGGCGAAGAGATCGGGATGCCGAATCCGGTCTGGAACGACGTTAGCGAGTTCCGTGATATTGAATCGACCAATATGTACCGACTGCTTCAGGAAGAACGGGGCAAATCCGCCGAGGAAGCATTCAAAATTGTGAAAGAGCGTTCCCGGGACAATTCCCGGACACCGATGCAATGGGATGGAAGCGACAATGCCGGATTTACAACGGGTACACCGTGGATTAAAGTGGACGAACGATATCCGTCGATTCATGTGGCCCAGCAGATGGCTGACCCGAATTCGATCTATTATCACTATCGCAAGCTGATTGCTCTGCGCAAACAGGTTAGTGTGCTGACCGATGGTCTGTATGAACGTTTGGACGATGCACATCCGGATGTATTCGCATATGCGCGGACCAATGGAAGCGAGACGCTGCTTGTGGTATCCAACTTCAGCAAGCGGGAGGTAAAATTTGCTTTCTCTGAAGCCGTCTGGAATGATCACATTGTGGGTAAATCAGCAGAGTTGCTGATTGGCAATACGGAGGTATCGCCTGCACTTGAGCAAGAAATCTCCCTGAGCCCGTATTCATCCTATATGTGGCTTGTACCGCAACAGGACTAATTCACATTATATAAATGGGAAGTGACAATATGGCAATTGATAAAAAACAGGTTGATGAGATCGTACGCGCGGTCGGCGGCAAGGAAAATATTGAAGCTGCAACGCATTGTGTTACACGCCTCCGGTTCGCCCTGTACGACGAAAGTAAAGTAGATACGGAAAGTCTGGAACAGAACGATCTGGTCAAAGGCCAGTTCTCCTCTCAAGGACAATTTCAGGTAGTTATCGGACCTGGGCTTGTGGATAAAGTGTATGATGAAATGATTCAGATTACCGGGGGCGAACGCGCTTCCAAGGATGACGTGAAGGCTGTTGCGGGTAAAAAGCAAAACCCGATCCAGCGTGCGATCAAAACGCTATCGGACATCTTCATCCCGATCCTGCCAGCCATCATCACGGCCGGTCTCTTGCTCGGTATTAATAACATTCTTACAGGGCCAGGCATATTCTTTGATGGAAAATCACTGGTGGATGTATATCCGGCATGGAAGGACCTCGCATCTATTATTAATACCATCGCGAGCACAGCCTTTACCTTCCTGCCTGCGTTAATTGGTTGGTCCGCTGTAACAAGGTTCGGCGGCAGTCCGTTGCTCGGGATTGTACTTGGTCTAATCCTGGTTCATCCCGATCTGCTGAGTGCTTATGGCTACGCCAATGCAGTCAACGAAGGCACCGTGCCTACGTGGAATCTGTTCGGATGGCATATTGAGAAGATCGGTTATCAGGGGCAGGTTCTGCCGGTATTGGTATCAGCCTATCTGCTTGCCAAGCTGGAGATCTTCTTGAACAAAAGGGTGCATGATTCGATCAAACTGCTTGTAGTTGCACCTGTCACCTTATTGATTACCGGTTTCCTGGCATTTACGATCATTGGTCCGGTTACATTTGCCATTGCGAATGGAATTACATCCGGCTTGATCTATATTTACGATTCATACGCGGCTCTGGGCGGTCTGATCTACGGTGGACTGTACGCATTGCTCGTTATTACAGGAATGCACCATACGTTCCTGGCGGTAGACGTACAGCTGATTGGTAGCCAAGGCGGAACATTCCTGTGGCCAATGCTGGCACTGTCCAATATCGCGCAAGGTTCAGCCGCACTTGCCATGATGCTCGTGCTTCGTGAGAAGAAAATGAGAGGACTTGCGGCAACTTCGTCCGTTTCAGCCTTCCTCGGGGTAACCGAGCCGGCGATCTTCGGAGTGAATATCCGTTATCGTTATCCGTTTATCTTCGGTATGGTCGGTTCTGCGATCGGCGGTGTACTGCTTACGATGAATAATGTTCAGGCCACCTCTATCGGTGTAGGTGGCGTACCTGGATTCTTGTCCATTTTCCCGAACAAATGGGGAGTATTCTTCATCGGTATGGCGATTGTACTGGTTGTTCCGTTCGTACTGACTGTTCTTTTCGGAAGAGCGAAGTTGAGAAAAGAAGACCGCAACGCAGGTCAAGCTACTGTAGCTGGTGGTCAAACACCTACAGCGAAATCAGCTTCTAGCACAACTACAACAAATGCCGTTGCAGAGCCACGCACACGCAGTGCTGCTCAGGTGGCGGATGAGCCTGTGAATACACTGGAAATCATGGCACCATTAACAGGTAAAGCTGTTCCGCTTGAACAAGTACCTGACCCGGCGTTTGCGGAAAAACAAATGGGTGAAGGGGTTGCCATTGAACCTTCCGGAAATCAGGTTGTTGCCCCGTTTGATGCTCAAGTTGCCCATGTCATCAAGAGCAAACATGCTGTCATTCTTGAGCACGCGAGTGGCTTGCAGATTTTGATTCATGTCGGGATTAATACGGTATCGCTCAAAGGCGAAGGATTTAACATGCATGTTGAAACTGGAGAGAAGGTAAGAGCCGGGCAAACGTTGCTTGAATTCGACCGTAAAGTGATTGAAGCTGCGGGATATCCGCTCATTACGCCAATCATTATTCCGGACGGTCAGGACATGGTTGATCGGGTGGAGGTCACTACAGGTGATGTTACCTCCAATCAGAACGGTGTGCTTAAGGTTCATTTGAAAGGTTAAGTTTACGAACAAATGGGGAGCTGCGATATTCGCAGCTTCTTTTTTCATCTCGATACCGAGATAAAGCTGAACGCATACCAATTTGTATGGGTTTACTCTTTATGGATTTCGTTTTTTTTATTGGTTACGTGGTAAACTGTATCTAGGATACATGTGGCAAAATCTCATGTTTGCAGCGATCGGAAAGCTTGTTCATTAGGACTATGCATGTTCAGGTTGAGAAGTTCATATGGTTCAAAGAGAGTGGCTAGTCAATGGACGGAGGAGGAGAGCCATGACTCGTGTTGCGGTAATGGTCATTCATGGTCTGGGTATGCAAAAGGAAAATTATGCGGATACACTGATTTCGCGATTGCATAAGGAATTGGATCAGGTTATGGTGTTGCCCGGAGCAGCCAAACAGATGCTGGATATTGAGCCCGTATTTTGGGCTGACGTATTTGAGGATCGGGAAGAGGCGCTGTTTCAGCAGCTTGTCAGCTCTCAGGGATTGAACTATCAAGTGTTGCGTCGATTTGTTATACATTATCTGGCTGATGCCGTCGCGTATCAACCTGTGGAAAATCAAGGGCATAACTATGATGCGGTACATTATACGCTGAATCGGGCGATGCACGCACTTGCACAACGGAATGGGCCAGAAGCTCCACTCTGTATCATTGCACATAGTTTGGGAGCTGTGATTGCAAGTAATTTCTTCTATGATCTGCAATATCCGTCTAGTCGCACGCCCTCCATCGTGGATGTTACTTCCGCATTGGAACGGGGAGATACCTTAACGAGCTTTTATTCCTTTGGAACGACATTGCCATTATGGAGCTTACGGTACCATGATTTTAGCCGGCCGATTCAGGTACCTTCACCGTTGGCAGGACAGTACTTTCCTGGGCTTGAAGGGGAATGGATTAACTTTTATGATCGGGATGATATTCTGGGTTACCCGCTGCGCCCTATTGATCCGGCCTATGAGGCAGCGGTCAACGAAGACGTGGAAATTAACTCTGGCGGTTTAATTGGGAGCTGGAATCCGCTGAGTCATGGCGGATATTTCTCGAATGGAGCCATGAATCGGAGAATTGCACAAGGTTTGGCTCGAACGTGGACGTGGGTGAATCGTGGATCAGATTAAATGCCAGATATGGAGGGAGGACAATAATTATGGAATGCAGGACAGGCTGTGCCGCATGCTGTATCGCGATTTCGATCTCATCGCCGATACCCGGGATGGCTGACGGCAAGCCCGCAGGTGTGCGCTGTGTGCAGCTGACGGAGGACAATCGCTGCGGAATCTTTGGTCAGAAAGAGCGCCCCGCTGTTTGCAGCGGATTACAGGCTTCGGAAGAGATGTGTGGCAGCACGGATCAGGAGGCTTTTGAACGATTGAGCTGGCTGGAACAGGAAACTGAACCGAGTTCAGCGTGACAGTCGGGTTTATTCATAAGTTGAGCAAACACATAAAAGAGAGTATCCGCAGGCTGGAAATCAGTCGGATACTCTCTTTGGTATGTCCACTTCCTAGTTTACGTGACCGAAGAGTGGGTGCTCGCCTCTTTTTTCCTCAATAAATGCATGAGAATCATCTTAAGGAGCGAAGAGACGATAAAGAATATAAATAAGATGCGAAACAACTGGTAACCGGACACCACTGATAGGTTGGCATTAACTTCATGGGCCATGATGCTCATCTGATCCATTCCGCCAGGTGCCATGCTCAGCAATGATGTAGCCGCCGAGAGGGAGAACATCTTCATTAATATATAGCTCAAGCCAAGCGAGCCTGCAATGAGGAGAACACTGCTCGTGATTGCGAGTGTTACGGTCTGCATCTTGCGTTGCAGCTGTTGAGGCCGAAGCATCAGACCGACATGGCTGCCAATCATTAATTGCGAAATATTAAGCAGGGACGGCGGCAGATTGGGTGTGTGCATCGTTGTGCTTAATTGAATAACACACATGACTATCATAGGTCCAAGCATAAATGCTGTGGGGAACCGAAGCTTGCGTGCAACCCACGCACCAGCGATACAGAGCGGGGAATAGAGCAAGATTTCGGGGAAGAGTGCTGCCCAAGTTGCTGTCTCAATCATTGGCTGATCCGTACCTCCACCTGTCGTTCCCCCGATCCATGGACTAAACAGCAGGAACGGAACACAGAATACAATCATGATCAGCCGCGTGACCTGCAAAAAAGTAACGAGCGTCAGATTGATGGATTTCATCTCATCCGCAAGGGAGACCATCTGGGACAGTCCGCCGGGAATGCTGCCAACCAGCAGGGAGGGGAAGTCAAAGTCTGTCAGCTTTGAAGCAACATAGGCGGTCAATGTACATAATCCGATTAAGAGCAGGGTCATGAGCAGCATCATAGGTAGCTGGTGCAGAATGCCTTGCAGCGCTTCTCCCGTCAGTGTTAATCCAATAGAGTAACCCACGATTAGAATACCGTAGTCCCGAATGGAAGTAGGCCACATGAGCGGCAGCTTGGCAATCTGTGAACCAACCAGCATAAAAATCATCGGGCCAAGAAGCCAAGGGATGGGGGTATGTATTGCTGTAAATAGTAACCCGCCAAGAACAGAGACACCCAAACTTAGAAAAAACCGAAAGACAACGTGGGAACCGAGCTTGTGCATCAGTTCCATCCGCGTCGTCTTTCGGCTGCATGAGGTAGATTGAAGTACATGTAAGATCACTCCTGATGATAAGATACAATGATTGATCCTTGGACGTTGATTGGCTCATTACGAAGCAGGACAGGAAGCTGATTCATCCACTGTCCTGCTGAATGGTTATCATTTATCTGTTCGCGGCAAGAACACGGGCAGAAGGCTTAGGTTCTTTGAACATCATATAGTACATCAGCGATGAAATCACGTATAAACTGCCTGTAATGCTGAACGTGATCGCGTAACCCCAATACGTGCCATAAGTGGTCACGAGGTAGGATTGAACGGGTCCCATGGTGGCCCATCCAATCATAAAGGCGGTCTGCATCAGTGAATTGGCGATTCCACGGCGTTTGTCTGATACTCTGTCCACCAGTATGGCGGATTGAATCGGGTTGGCTGCATTCATCAGCGCTTGTCTGAATAAGAAACTCACTGAAGCGATGAGAAGCAGATTCGTGAAGCCGGTTAACAGCAGGAAGGGCAGTGACATGACCTGGAAGATGACGACAGCTCGAACACTTCCCACCTTGGCTGCGAGTGTAGGTCCAATCAGCATCGATACAATGGTCATGATCTGACCCAATGAAATGAGCAGACTCATGGCACTTAAGGATACCGAAAAACGGTTGGTGAAATACAGATTCAAATAAGGCACAACCAGCCCGGAACCAAACCCGATTAATAATTGGGTTATGACAAATTGACCGATCAACCGGGAATCTTTCTTTTGGCTAAGAGTATCGTTCTTGCTGCCTTGTTCTGCGGAATGAACGACATCCTGTTTGCCATCAGTTGCAGATGTTGCAGATTCAGTGACAGGTTGCGCCAGAGTATCCGCTTGTGGTGCCTTCTTATCCTCGGATACAAACAACATCGGAATAAACGCAACCAATGTAGCTGCCCCACCTACGAACAATACCGTTTGCAAACCAGTGACTTTGGCAAGGCCTGCCGTATGAAGCAGGTCTGCAAATACGCCACCACCCAAGCTGCCGAGTACCTGAGAAGCGAGTACGAGGCAGGAGTAATAGCTGAACATCTTCAGTCGTTGACTTTTCTTCACATTCTCAGCGAGGAAGGGAATGGCCAGTACCTGAAATACGCCAGCGAAAAGTCCTGAAAATACAGCAAACCAGATCAGTCCGCTGGCAGAATAATCGAAAGAACGGCCAATCAGAAATATTCCGCTGAACAAGGCGCCGGTAATCAGCAGCCGCTTACGGCTGAAGAAATCGCCGCATAGTCCGATGGGAACAAACATAATCGCTGTCGCAAGTGATTGAATACTTACAATCTGGCCGTTCATTGTATCATTGTAGCCTAGACCCTGAATGTACAGATTGTACAAGACAGAGAACATGCCATTTCCGATCTGATACAAGATGCTTGCCAGAAAAAACAATTGAATATTGCGGGACCAGCCCCGAATTTCAGCATGAATCTGTTGTAGAAGTCTCAAGTGGTTTCCCCCAGTCTGCCTGTGCAGTGATTTTAGTTTAACAGGAATGGGGGATTTGCGGAAGAATTGACCACTGTTTATTTTGCAGTAGAGGATTCCAGCACTCGGGCAATCACGAATCCATCGTAGCCTTTAGTGCCTACAGTTTGCAGTGCTGTAGCTTCAAGACGCGGGTTATCGGCAATTAATTTCAGGAATGACTGAACGCCCTGAACTCTGTTGTCCGTACTGTTTGCATTGATAACTTCACCGTCCCTGACGATGTTGTCACCAATAATCAGACTTCCCGGACGAGCCAGACGCAGCGCCCATCGCAAATAGTCTGGATTACTCGGTTTGTCAGCATCGATGAAGATGAAATCAAAGGGTTCTCTGTATTCTTCCTGAACGTCGGGAAGAGTAGTCAGGGCAGGACCTACTCGAAGATCAACCTTGTGCATAAGTCCTGCACGCGTGAGGTTGGTTCGTGCCATCTCTGCATGGCGTGGATCTGCTTCCAGTGTCACGATACGTCCGTTTTCGGGTAGGGCTCTGGCCATCCAGATCGTACTGTATCCGCCAAGCGCCCCGATTTCCAGCACACGAGTTGCGCCTTGTATTTGAAGCAGGAGCTGAAGCAATTTCCCTTGATTAGGTGCTACATCATGAGCGGGCAAGCCGGCTTCCGCATTGGTACGTAGTGCCTGCTCCAGCAGGGAATCCGAGGGGATTAATAAGGCGTTCAAATAGTCGTCGACTTGAGTCCAGGTTTTCTGTTGAGCAGAACCATTCACATTGTTCATCGTTATATGTTCCTTTCCGATTGCATGTATTGGATTTCATACTTCAACTATAAAGTGAATAGATATATAAATGAAATATATATTATGTATGTTAATATAACCTTAGATTATATAACTCAAGTAGAGAAGGTGTAACGGTTGAATTTGCACGGATTACGATTGTTTCATGCCATTGTGAGATATGGGGGAGTCACGCGTGCGGCGGAAGAACTCAACATTAGCCAGCCAGCGGTATCCTCTCAGGTGAAGAAGTTTGAGCGGGAATTGGGCATTCCGTTATTTGCTACGGAGGGGAGAAGACTGGTTCTTACCGATGCAGGAATGCAATTAACAGGCTACGCGGAGCGTCTGTTCATGCTGGAGCAGGATGTAGAGAACTTTGTGCAGGATTTTCGGGCAGGTAAGAAAGGGCTGATTCGTCTTACCGCAACCTATTTGCCTTCGAATTTTCTGCTGCCGGGCTGGATTGCCCGTTTCAAGCAGATGCATGAGGATGTGGAGCTGGTTGTGAGCACAACCAACACCCGGATGGCTTTTGACCAACTGTTGCGTTATGAGGCCGAGATTGCGGTTTATGGTGGAAGTGGCATTACACATTCAGGTGTCCATTGGGATGAATTGTTTGAAGATGAAATGTGGTTTGTGGTACATCCTGATCATCCTTATGCAGGGAAAGAAATTGAGCTTCGGGAAATGGTGGCAGAGCCCTTCATCATGCGTGAAGAAGGCAGCGCTACACGGGAGCGTCTGGTCTCTCTTTGCACAACAAATAACCTGGCCGCTCCCCGTATTGCGCTTCAGTTCAATGGGTTGAACGAAACGATTAGTGCGGTGAAGGCAGGTTATGGAGCCAACTTTATTTCTTCTCTGGTTGTAAAGGAAGATGTACAACAAGGCAGGCTGGCACGTGTATTCGTTCGAGGTGTACTGTTGAAAAACACCGTAGCCGTATGTACACGAGCAGGGGAAGTGTTATCTCCAGCTGCACAGCATCTGGTTGAACTCATCAGACAGGAAGCATCATTAATGAAATGAATAGTTCAATAATTGCATGAGAGCTAACTTTAAATGTCATCCGTCGACGCTGCTTTGGTAGTTCCTCTGGAGTATAACCGTGCGTACAGGGTGACTCCACCAACGATCAGAACAGGTATCCAGACTGCCATCATGGGTACGTGGTGGAACAACATCGCAGCTAGAATAACGCCGCCCAAATAGATCACAACGGCACCTGCACGAAGGTATGCATCTGCTGATAGCGCTTTGACCAGCGAGCGGATATTGGCGTGTCGCAGTCGCTGAAGGATGCTTACCGCATCCTCAACCACGGCGGCCAGATTATTGGTGAGCACGGTCGTTGAGATACCGGCAATCCCAATGCAGCGTGCCGCAGTCGTTTGCATCCCCATGGCGGTGGCCAGCATGGCAATCAGCAAATAGGATAGTTGTTCCGAATAAGGACTGATCATAGCGATGGCAAAGAGCAAAAGCAATATACTTTCTACAGTGAACACAGCTGTGACCCGGGAAGACCAGCCATTTTTCATCTGCACATGTCCGATCATGTATGCCGCAATGGCATTACCAGCAATAAAACCAATGAGGGCAAGGAGTGCACGCAGCACGACAAATTCCTGAGCACGGGCAATCGCGATCCCCAGCAGCACAATATTGCCCGTCATATTGGCTGTAAGCACATGCCCTAGTCCCAGGTATCCGATCACATCGACCATTCCGGCAGACATGCACAGCAGCAGCATCGCGTACTTTTGGAGGGTATTTTGTTTCATAATCATCCGTCCTTTCAAAAAAACGTAACCCCTCCAGTATACATCCACAACGCATGATCCTTCAAAATGAAGTTTATGATGCAAGCCAAATTTCTCATAGCAGCAAACTTGTTTAAATCGTCCCTACCTTGAAGCTAAGGTGCTGCAAGCCAGTCAAACATATTGTTCACTGCCGCCTCATGCACCCTCTCCTGAAAACGATGATCCTGTCCCCCATAAGCGTGAAACGTAACGTCGGCGCCTCTACGTTTCAGCCAATGATACATCCGGGTTCCGTGACTGTAATTCACCTGCGTATCAGACGTGCCGTGCATGATTAGCACAGGACAATGAAGTTTGTGTGCCTTCGACAAGGGGGAACGGGCGAGATAAGCTTCCGGAACTGAACGTGGTGAACCGCCAAGCACCCTTTTCAAAGTGCGTCTCAGGTCGGTTCGTTCATGATAGGTGCGTTCCACATCGGCGACACCGCTCCAAAGCACCAGTTTATGTACCTGCTGAGGTCCTTCATTGTAGGTCGTTGCTGTATGTACGGCATTAATGGCTCCACGAGAAAATCCCATCATTGAAATTCGCTTTGTATCGGCAAAGGGCCACTCTTGCACAAGTCGGTAAACGGCATGTACATCCTCGGCATCTCGTCCGCCATACTCGTCACGTCCTTCGCCACCCTCGTTACCACGATATGATGGAGCGAACACGATATAACCTTTATGGACAAATTGCTCCAGCCAAGCGGTATTTACCCCACCATAGTTGCCCAGCCCGCCGCGACAATAGATCAGAACCGGCCAACGTGCATCAATACCGTCCATGGTGTGCTGTTTTACAGGAGGGTAGCGGCTTGCGAGCTTTTGCATTTGCATGGATTCTTGCGTTACGGCGAAGTCTTGGAGGGCAGAGCTGGTATTGGTGTTTTCATACGGAGAGAAGGCGGGTAAAGAGCAACCGTCAGGCAGGCATAAATAGCCTTTTACCCGAAGCGCATCGGACGAATACGTCACATGATAGAGCAGGGGGATCGACCTCTTTCATCGGAAATGGCGTGCCAATTGACCATGATTCTTCTTTAGGATGCGCCTAAACGAGGTTCCCATACCTTTCCTCCAGCAACAGCCGTTCGGTGCGAGAAATTCGTTTATTGGCTCCATATGATTTATAATGGTTCAGGAGACATGTGGATTGACCCCTGTCCTCTTATTTATAAAACTAACTTTAGTGTGCACGAAGAAAGGAAGAAAACCATGATGAACGCTCCACATCCGATTGATCAATTCAAGAAATTCAAATATGAAATTACGAGATTTATGATGATCTATAAATTTGCTTTGGATCAAATGGAGACCAAAATCGAGGTGCTGAAGGAAGAATTTCAGTCCCTGCATGATTACAGCCCGATCGAACATACGAAATCCAGATTGAAGTCACCTGAGAGCATTATGAACAAGATGTTCCGTAAAAATCATGAGTTAACATTTGATAGTATCAAGGAAAATATTAAGGATATCGCAGGTGTGCGAATTACCTGCTCCTTTATCTCCGATATCTACCGGATTAAGGATATGCTGTGCAATCAAAGTGACCTGCGTGTGCTGGAAGTGAAAGATTATATCCAGAATCCGAAGCCAAACGGTTACCAGAGCCTTCATCTTCTGGTTGAGGTGCCTGTTTACATGTCTAATGGACAAGAGCGGGCGTGTGTGGAAATCCAGATTCGTACGATTGCGATGGATTTCTGGGCGAGCCTGGAGCATAAAATCTTTTATAAATACAATAAGGATGTTCCCGAGCGTTTAACAAAAGAACTGAAAAGTGCAGCAGACTCTGCCAACGCACTGGATCAACAAATGGAGAGACTGCACCGGGAGATTCAGGAGATCAAGGACGCCGAGAATGAGCGGGATGAAGAAGAACTACGCCGTATTATCATTAACAATCAACAGTTCACACTACCTTCCAACCTGCTCAAGCTGTTAGGAAACGGGGAACAATAAGGAAACGAGAACTACCGCAGGGAAAGGAATATGTTATTCATATGAAAAGTACACCAGCTTCATTAAGCATCAATTCTACATCCCGTGTACGTATGGCATTGATTCTGGGGACACTGTCGGCCTTTGGGCCGCTGTCCCTGGATATGTATTTGCCAGCACTGCCTACACTGGCCGATGAATTCCAGTCATCCACTTCTTATGCCCAGCTCAGTCTAACGGCATGTATGGTCGGACTGGCCGTAGGGCAGCTGCTGGCTGGACCTCTAAGTGATGTGCGTGGTCGTCGTACGCCGCTTATTGCAGGTCTTATTCTCTATACGATCGCCTCCATACTCTGCCTGGTCAGCCCAACGATGGGCTCTTTTGTTGTGCTGCGTTTCATTCAGGGTGCAGCGGGAGCCGCGGGAATAGTCATCTCGCGCGCAGTGGTGAGGGATGTGTATTCCGGGCCGGAGCTTACACGTTTTTTCTCCCTTTTGATGTTGATTAATGGGGTTGCACCGATTGCTGCACCAATTATCGGCGGGCAACTGCTCGCATATACGTCGTGGCGCGGTGTATTTATTTTGCTGAGTATCATCGGTATTTTGACTTTAATTGCTGTTGTGGTTGGTCTAGGGGAGACACTGCCTAAAGAACGACGATCCAGCGGAGGACTGAAGCAGACGCTGGTTACATTCCGCAAAATCGCAGGGGATCGCCTGTTCATGGGATACGCTTTAACCCAAGGGTTTGTATCTGCTGGCATGTTCGCCTACATATCGGGTTCACCATTTGTGCTTCAGAAAATATATGGCATCTCCCCGCAAATGTTCAGTGTCTGCTTCGCCATTAACGGTCTGGGCATCATATTGGCAAGTCAGATCGCTGGAAGACTTGCGGGTAAAGTATCTGAAACCCGTCTATTAATCGCAGGGCTGATAACTGCTGCTCTGGGAGGAACATCGCTGCTCATCGCCATTCTGGCAGGAGGTAATCTGATTTCGGTCCTGATCCCGTTATTTCTCGTGGTATCCAGTGTGGGTCTGGTTAATACGGCTTCCTTCGCACTGGCGATGGCCAACCAGGAGAAATCAGCGGGCAGTGCATCGGCACTTATTGGAGTTATGACGTTCTTGTTCGGAGGTATTGTCGCTCCGCTTGTAGGTCTTGGAGGAGAAGGCACAGCTGTGCCAATGGGCATTGTAATCGCTTGTGCGGATCTTGGTGCATTGCTGATTTACTTTGTTATGGTAGGCAAAGGCAAGAAGGGTATACGTCAGGATAAACAACCGCTGGCGTGAAATGTATTGCATTGTTGTTCTGATTAGAAAAATGTCTTGCTGACAATAAAGAATATTGTGACTATAAAAAAGCGCCCCAATTTGGAAGGTTCTGTCCTTCAACTGGGGCGCTTTATCTATGTCTGAACGTACATTAGCAGAGAGCAAACAAAATCTGTGTATTGAGCAGGATGCCTGGAGTTAGGAACGGATAGAAGTATCCCACGACAAAACCGAACAAATTGATGGCTGGCCACATCAGGTAAACATCATTGTACGTAAATACAAGAGACCATCGGTTGTAACAGAAATTTTGCAATACACGCTGCTCCGGATCACGGGGTGTTGCTACTCCTGATTGGGCAAATTGCACGGCCTGGGTCAGATTCTGTGGTTGTTGCTGGATAAATAGCGGTAGAAGGCCGGGGCTGCTTTTGATCAGGTTATACAGAAAAACCATTTCTGCTGGGGGTTGACCTACAGGGCGTGGATAAGCGCTTAGCAGGGTGGGCAGATTGCCCTGTGCCAACTGAGCAGGGACACCCGGTGCTGTACCGGGGGCGCCTCCAGGAAAGTAAGGAGGTTGACCGCCACTACCTCCGCCCGGAAAGAATGGGGGATAGGAACCTGGTGCTCCTGGAAAACCTGGCATAGGCTGACCTCCTGGAGCGCCTCCCGGGAATAGTGGTGGCAATTGAAACGAACGATCCTCATCATATCCTGAATAGGTGTTATAAACGTAATCCATGTACGAACATCCTTCCTGTCGTCGTATTCTGGAATCAGCATATGGCGGCATCCGCCTAAATGTGAATCTTTCGAATGAAGGTGCATTCGACCTTAAAAGGCAAAAGCTGCATTGACAATTTCGTTGATAACAATTATCATTGTCAATGGAATTGGACAAAAGTACATACAAGTATTATATGCATGAATAATGTATAAACGTCTAAGTCTGTCATAACAACTCAATCCATTGAGCTGTTCATATTGAAAGGGGATAGTCACGTGTTTAAGAAAAATAAAAAAATGATCTTGCTTCTGATCACTGTAATGGTCATGTCCATCTGGCTGGCAGCATGCGGATCGAAGCCTGCAGACAACGGTACAGCAGCAGGAGAGAACAATACAGCAACGGAGACAGAGACACAGACAGAAGCTCCGACAGAACGTACATTGACAGATGCAATGGGTCACGAAGTGAAAATACCTGCAAATCCGGAGCGTATCATCGCTTCGTATCTGGAAGATAATCTGGTTACACTCGGCGTTAAGCCAGTTGCCCAATGGTCCGTAGCCAATGGAATCCAGGAATATCTGCAAAAAGATCTGGACGGTATTCCAACGATTGCCTTCGATCTTCCTTTCGAAGCGGTGGTAAGCTTCAACCCGGATCTGATTATTATTGGTTCCGAAAGTGTGGTTGAAGGCGAGAAATACGCACAATACAGCAAGATCGCGCCTACTTATGTACTTGGCGATGAGATCAATAGCGACTGGCGCAAAGCGCTGCTGAAAATCGGCGAAATTCTGAATAAAGGCGATGAAGCACAAAAAGCGCTGGATGATTACGAAGTGAAAGCCACAGAAATCAAGGAAAAAATCAATACCGTTACAGGTGGAACAAAATCGGCAGCGGCCATTTGGTTGGTTAGCGGCAAATTCTTCATCGTAAGTGACAATGTATCCAGTGGTGAAGTAATGTACAAGGAACTGGGACTTGCTGAGCCTGAAGTGGTGAAAGAAATCTCTGCTAATGCGACAGGTAACTGGTCTTCCATCTCGCTGGAAAAATTGGCGGAAATGGATGTAGATTACTTGTTCTTTGTGAATAGTGATGAAGGTACTGGTTCAGAAGCACTGAAAGATCCGGTATGGCAAAGCATCCCGGCAGTGAAAAATGGTAACTTATTCGAATTTACCCGTTCGAGCAGCTGGTTGTATAGCGGAGTTCAAGCGAACCTTCAAATTATGGAAGACATTCAGAACAGTATTGTAAAATAATAGATCAAATACGAAACTGAATATTTATACTCCTTGGTGCGATGGCACCAGGGAGTTTTTTGTGATTTCAACATTTTACGATATATAATAATAAATGAAGTGAAGCTCGTGAGAGATGAGTATCGTTTTACGATCACGGAAGGGGATAGCTTATTATGCATACTTTGGACCCGCGAGAATTGACGGGCAGAGATAACTATAAACTGATGAGTGGTTCGGTGGTGCCACGCCCAATCGCATTTGTGACAACACTTTCACATGATGGCAGCGTCATTAATGCAGCGCCCTTCAGTTTTTTTAATGTAGTCAGCTCTGACCCGCCGATATTATCCATATCCATTGCTCGCAAGGATGGCGTTATGAAAGATACGGCGCGCAATGTGCTTTCTGGGCAAGAACTCGTTGTACATATTTGTGATGAATCGATCGCTCTTGACATGAACGAGACTGCTGCCATGCTGGAGCCCCACGAAAGTGAGCTGGAACGGACAAATCTGACGACTGTTCCAAGTACTGTGGTTTCCGTACCTGCAATACAGGAAGCACTCATTCGGATGGAGTGTACGTTGTATCAGCATATTCCGATATCGAACGATGAGGGAAAACCTGTGAGTGATCTGCTTTTGGTTCGCATTGTACAATATCATTTCAGTGAGAACGTGTATGATCCTACCACCAAATATATATTGATGGATCAGCTGAAACCGATCAGCAGGCTGGCCGGGAATGACTATGCCAAACTTGGCGAGAGATTTACGGTGGTAAGGCCGGATTAGCAGCGGAGCAGTCTGAACGACCTGTTGAAGGAAGGGTCTGGATAAGATATACATAGTAATCGTCCTTTAATAAGACGGACAACATGTGCGGAATTCGCATGTGTTGTCCGTCTTTGCGTGTTTCATGAACATAAAGGGGGCAAGCCTCGAATAGACTTGTACTATATCCTGCACATGTGACATGAACCTATTTTATATATAAGGAGGTTGGAGCCGATGAACCAACTCGATGTAACCGTAGCCGCAAGTATCAAGGGAATTGGAACGGCATTGCCTGTTCACCGCATTGAGCAAAAGGATGTGTCTGCTCGGCTCGCACAAGCGCTGGAGGATGAGCCGGATTCCAGACGATGGGCCAAGCGAATATTCAACCAGTGCGGTGTCGAGACACGTTATACATGTGAACCGAACCTGCTGGAGCCTGTAGAGTCTTGCCGTTATCTGCCCTTTACCCAGACAGAGAACGTTCCGACCACAGCCGAACGTATGGCCAAATATAAGGCGGCAGCCTTTCCACTTGGAATTCAGGCAGCGCGTCAGGCACTCGAGGATGCCGCCGTTTCGACTTCGGAGATTACACATCTTATTACCGTCAGTTGTACAGGGCAATTCCTGCCCGGCCTCGATGTTCGGCTGATTCTGCAGCTTGAACTATCGCCGCGTATTAACCGGATTCCGCTTGTGTTCCAGGGTTGCGCCGCCGGTCTGAAAGCTGTACAGTTGGCGAATTCGATTGTGACGAGTGACAAAGACGCTACGGTTCTTATCGTATGTGTGGAGCTGTGCACCCTTCATTTTCAGCCGTCCGCCAAGCGGGATGACCTGTTCGCAGCGTCCTTCTTCGGGGATGGCGCATCTGCCTGTGTTGTGGGCCTGTCCGGATTAGGATGCAAAGAACTGTTCAGATTGGGTAGCGGGCATTCCGTGTTGCTGCCAGACTGTTCGGAAGAGATGATCTGGGAAGTGGGCAATACCGGTTTCGATTTGTATCTCTCGCCACAGATTCCTAAGCTGCTCGGTTTACATCTTGGTCCAGAGGTTGAACGATTACTGAACGGCAGCGATCTACCGGAGATCTGGGCGATCCATCCCGGAGGCAGAGGTATCGTGGATGCGGTGCAGAAGCTGTACCAGCTGTCAGATGAACAGGTCGCTTACAGCCGAAACATTTTACGGGATTATGGAAATCTATCCTCTGTGACGATTTTGTTTGTTTTACAAGCCATCCGCGATGATTATCGTAAAAGGGAAGAAGCTTCCAGCGGAATTGCACTTGCATTTGGACCGGGCCTGACGGCGGAATTGCTTCCTTTTACTTATGTTCCTGCATCCGTTGGAGAAAGAGAACCAGTGAATCAAGGCGCAATTTAAAAGAAACGGAATTACCAATCTGATAGCAGAGGAGCTTGGGTATGGGTTATCGCAGCCTTGCTGTCCTCATTAGCCGATATCCGCGGTTCATCATTCTCTGCTGGGTGTTTGTCATCGGGATGTCAGCCATCTGGGCATGGAAATTGCCTGGCATTGTTCAGGATCATGGTTTGAACCTTGAACAGGGGGACGCTCATGCTGTAGAGCTTACTCTTGAGAACGAATTCCATGTGCCTGCTGATCCGGTTATTCTTCTATTTGAAAAAAAGACAGGCACCACCCCTGTTGAATTCCGAGGCTGGATTAAAGATCGTCTGCAACAGGTGCGCACACTATCAGGTGTAACGTCCATAATCTCTCCGTTAGAAGCACGTGGAAGCCGGATGCTGCGGGGGGATGTGGCTTATGCTCTGCTGGCATTTGATGTACCGCCTCACAAGATGGGTGAGCCGTTAGAACAGCTGCGTGCCGTACTTACAACAGACGGTCCTGGAACGATCCGAATAACAGGGAAATCTGTTGTGCAGCAGGATGTAAACCGTCTCAGTTTTCGCGATTTGGAACGGGCAGAGGTTGTCGGGTTGCCGCTTGCTTTCGTCATTTTGTGTTTTGCATTCAGAGGTTTTTTTGCAGCGCTGATTGCAGTCGTTATGGGAGTATCCGGCGTCATAACGGCAATGGGAGTTACATCCATGATGGGTTACCATCTGGCGCTCTCCAACTTTGTGATCAACGTCATTCCGATGGTGGGGATGGCGCTCAGCTTAGACTTTGCCCTGATTATTCTTAGCAGATACAGGGAGGAGCTCCAGCGAGATCGGAAAAGTAAAGAAGCAGGTACAGGGGAAGAGGAAGTTCTGCAGAGAATGCTGTGTACAGCGGGAAGAGCCGTATTCTTTTCTGCTGCTTGTGTGCTGTTAGGACTGCTCGGTCTGCTCTGGATTAGACTGCCGATGTTCCTGAGTGTATCCCTGGGAGCCATTATCGTGCTCGTCATATCGGTCCTGCTGAATATAACACTGCTGCCAGCAATACTATCCCTATTTTCTGCGCGAATCTTTAGACAACATTCCGGACATTCCATCTCTTCAAAACAGGGCCAGCACCAACAATCGTTGCCGTCACGCGCGATTTGGGCATTCTGGTCAGGTATGATTATGAAACGCCCGGTTCGGATGGCCCTGCTTGGAACGGGTACGCTGCTTATTTTTGTTCTACCGGTTACCCGGTTGGAGCTGGCCATCCCGGATGCTTCTTCCTTGCCTGACAGGATGGAGTCTCGCCAGGCGACTGAGCAGATCCAGAGCATTTTTGGACAAAAGAACGTCTCCGCCGTAGAGATTGTGATTGGTGGAACAGCAGAGTCGTTGACTGCATCCCACTGGCGAATTGCGCTGAATAAAATGCGAGAGCTTCAACAGGATTCGAATGTGGTGATTGTTGAATCTGCATGGGGAATCATGCTGCCGGACAAGCTCTCCAACCAAGCCCAATCTCAAATCCAATCTCAAATGAACATTTTATCACCATCTTTGCGTGAAGCGCTGAAAGAAACCAAATCTCAGCCACCTGCATGGGTGCGTTCATATGTGTCCGACCACTCCATTCGTATGGTGGCTACCATTCACGGAGCACCGGGCTCAGATGAGGCTGCATCCTGGCTCGAACAGATGAGGGCAAAGGACATCGCTGACTCCATTTCCTCCATACCCCTGCGTTATGGGGGAGAGGCAGTCAAGCAACATGAAATCATGCAAGAAGTTTCAGGCCAACTGCCTAAAGTGCTGGTGTTTGTTGTGGTATCGAATTATCTCGTATTGCTTGCTGCATTCCGGTCACTGCTCATTCCAATTAAAGCCATTCTGATGAATCTGCTCAGCTTGGCTGCTTCATTTGGCGTGCTAGTACTGGTCTTCAATCAGGGCCATTTTGGCATGGAGCCATCTGCCATTGCCATTATGATTCCCGTGTTCATTGCCGGGCTTGTCTTCGGTATCTCGATGGACTATGGCGTATTTATGCTGACCCGCATCCAAGAGGTTTACAGACGAACAGGGGATAGTGATCTGGCCGTACAGCAAGGACTAGCTTCAACCGGACGTCTGATTACATCGGCGGCGGCGATTCTACTGGCAGTGACTATACCGTTTGCCTTTGCTGACGTGGCGGGTGTGAAGCAGCTGGGAATCGGAATTACAGCGGCGGTGTTCATTGATGTAACCATTATCCGCCTGGTGCTGGTACCTGCACTTATGAAACTGATGGGCAGGTGGAACTGGTGGCTACCAGGGCACAGGGAATAAAAGGCCGGATTAAGAAGGATGTTCTCGGAGCCTGAAGATCAGGTATGCGAGGACATCCTTTTTTCATCAAAATAGTGTGAATTCAGTCCAAAACAGGCAATAATGTTCAATTCACCGACTGTATGGTGATTTATAATGGATTGAACAAGTCCAACATATATTTTCTTACATACGTCTATATAAATTGAACAAAACATTTACACGAGAACGGAGAGGACAGAAATAACCTGAAGAAGCGGAGCTAAAAGCTTTCTGAAAGAAAGCTCCATCGGAAGCATACACCTCGCCTTTATCCCCGGATTTTCCCCTTTGAAAAAGGGAATTCAAAAAATCTGGGGATAACAGCGATCGGAAGGTTGTTCTGTCATCGGAGTGGCATTTGAATCCACAGGAGGGATAAACGGTAATGTCGGATATTGAATCTTATTTGCAAAAACAAACAAGCCCGCGTGGACGTTCCGCGTATCAGACGGGTCAATCTCTTGAGCAATGGCGCAGCCAATTGCGAGCAAGGATTATAGTTCGGCTGGGCGGTTTCCCAACCTTGGCGGCGGAGCTGAATCCCGTATTGCTCGAACGCACCGCATGTGACGGCTATATCCGGGAGCGGGTTGAGATTACGACCTATGCGGGGTTGCGCATGCCCATTTATATGTTGATACCAAATATAGTAAGCGCTACCAAAGAATCACGCCCAGCCATTATAGCCTGTCATGGACACGGGTATGGTAGCCGGGAGATCTCCGGCATGGAACCCGACGGTTCACCGCGTAAAGGAGAGCCAGGCTTGCATAAAGACTTTGCCGTTGCTCTTGTACATCGTGGATATGTGGTGGCCGCTCCAGAATTGCTTGGATTTGGTGACCGAAGGCTGGAGGAGGATCGGGATGCACCACCCGGCGCAAGCTCCTGTACCAAAATTGCCTCCCATCTGCTCATGACAGGGCAGACTCTGGCCGGGCACCGAATCTATGAAACGATGCGTGTGCTGGATTACGTAACTACCCGTCCTGAAGCTGATCCATTGCGGATCGGTAGTATGGGCATCTCGGGTGGCGGACTCGTGACGGCATTCACTGCTGCGCTGGATGAACGGTGCCGTGCGGCTGTCGTGAGCGGTTATGCAAGTACATTCCAGGGCAGCATACTGGACAGAAATCATTGCCTCGACAATTATATTCCAGGAATTCTGAGGGAAGCAGAGCTGCCGGATATCATGGGTCTGATCGCGCCAAGGCCGCTATTTATTGAAGCCGGAAGTGAAGATCAGGTATTTCCGCTGCCAACAGCAAAAGAAGCCTACGCACGACTGACAGAGATCTATGAACAGGTGGGAGCACAGAAATGGCTCGATGCAGACTTTTTTACAGGTGGACATGAGATCAGCGGAGCGAAAGCCTATGACTGGCTTGATAACGTTCTGTAAGGCAATCATACAAATGAACCTTTGAGAGGAGAGTTTAATTAAGAAATGGTTAAAATCCGTGCGATATTTGCTCTGTCTTACCCTGTTTACTAGTCTGATTGGAGGTGCTCTGGCAGCTAATGGCGGACAGGTCGCCCAAGCTGCGGCGAATGAGTACAAATTTGATTTTGGTGCGGGTGTAGTTGAGAACGGTTACACTGGTGTATCAGCAACGGAGGCGTACAATTCAGCAAAAGGTTATGGATTCAATACACCTGCTAATATGCGTAATGTATCTGCATCTGGAACGGGTGTTGCAAGTGATGCCGTTCAGTTTGTCACCTTTGGCACGAAGAGTACGAATACGTTTAATGTGGATCTGTCCAATGGTCTCTATGAGGTCAAAGTGGTACTGGGCAATACTGCAAGATCGAGTGTGGCGGCAGAAGGCGTATACCAGATCATTAATATGACGGGGAATGGGGCGACCGATCAATTTCAAATTCCGGTAACGGATGGACAGTTAAATCTACTGGTAACAGAAGGGAAGGAAGGCACGGCATTTACACTCAGCGCACTTGAAATCCGAAAAATATCGAATCAGACGGTGACGAACCGTACGATCTATATTGGCGGCGATTCGACGGTCTGCAACTACTATCCACTCAGCAGCAGTGTACAAGGTGGCTGGGGACAGCTGTTCCCTTCCTACGTGAACACTAGTACATTTCAGGTTCGTAATATGGCCTCTAGTGGTCAATTTGCAAGAGGCTTCCGCGATGATGGACAGATGGAAGCGATTCTGAAGTATATTAAGCCAGGGGACTATTTTATTTTGCAATTAGGGATTAACGATACAAATGCCAAGAACAATACAACGGAAGCGGAGTTCAAGGAGATCATGCGTGACATGGTCCGTCAAGCTAAAAATAAAGGAGCCACGGTCATTCTATCGACACCTCAGGGTCGGGCAACTGATTTCAATTCAGCCAATGTGCATACTGCGGAGAATCGCTGGTACAATGCATCTACACGTGCACTCGCTCAGGAAGAGGGCGTGACGCTTGTAGAACTGAACAAACTCAGTTCGGCTTATTTCACTTCCATTGGACCGGCTGCAACACTTGCCTTGTATATGACAGGAGACACGCTGCATCCGAATCGTGAAGGGGCTGCTCAGCTTGCACGAATCGTTGCTGCTGATCTGAGAAGACAGGGACTGAATGGATTTTGATTGGATTAAAATATAGCCTATTTCCGCTGCTCCACGAACATAGCTTGGACTAAGCTGGAGCGTATAACCCCAAAATACCCCCGGGACGGCCAAGTTATATACGGCATATCCCGGAGGTATTTGATTGTAAACCAAGTGACTATTCCATCATATCCTTGGCTTCGTGGTTGACCTTTTTACCTTTCAAAAGTGGTTCAAGTTCATCCTGGACACTCTGTTCCCATAGGGGTACGTCTGTGCGATAGGCAGCCCGTCCGTTCAGATGTCCGGCTACCGGTGCTGTGATAAATACAAAAACAATGCCAAGTAATACACGGGCACTGATATAGTTATCGAAATACCAGAAGAAGAGAAACGTTCCGCTCAGTACACAAAGTACGCCGAGTGTAGTGCTTTTGGTGGCGGCATGTGCCCGTAAATATACATCTGGCAGTCGGATCAGTCCGAACGCGCTAAATGCGCTCAGTAGTGCTCCCAACAGGACAATGAGCCCAATGACAATTCCGGCGGTTCCATCAACGATCTCCTTCATTTTTGAATACCGCCCCCCGTTCAATATATCGTGCAAATGCAACTGTGCTTAGAAAAGCGAGAATGCCAATCAACAGAATGATATCCAGATAAGCTTGGGTATGAAGCATCATGGATAGAACAGCAACGATGGCAATGACGTTAATACCGATCGTATCCAGTGCCGTAATCCGGTCGGCCATGGAGGGTCCCCGCAGTACCCGGTACAGACAACCGAGAATTGCCAGGGACAGAATAAGCAAGGAAATGAACAACAGTGAGGATAACATTATCGTGTCACCTCCATAATGGCTTTTTCGAACGTATTTTTGATATCATCACTCATTTTCTGTTCGTCTTTGATATCCAGCGCGTGAATAAATAATTTGCGTTGATTCCCCGAAATCTCAAGTGGAAGGGAACCTGGCGTCAGTGAGATGAGCAGGCACAAAAGTGTAACTTCCCAGTCGGAGGACAACTGTGTCTGATAGGTAAATATGCCGGGCCGAATATCAAGCTTCGGCTTCACAATCTGACGAATAACTTCAATACTGGCCCGTACCAGTTCCTTGATTAGCAAGGCAATCAGCTTGATGATCGCCCAGACACGAACGATATAGAAGCGTTGCGGAAAGAACCGTCGCATGCTTCCAATCAACAGCAGACCCAGCAGATAACCGGTAAGAAAGCCAACACCATTCCACGCATTATTCAGAAACATCCATACAAAGGCAATGATCAGATTCAGCACAATCTGAAAGGCCATACGCATCTACTCCTTCAACACTGCATCAATATAAACATTGGGATGCAGCAGAATGTCGCCTGCGCGGGAGGTCAGTTGGAACATACCCTCAGCCCCCACACCCATCGCGATGATGAACACAAACAGAATTCCGGCAGGGATGAGCAGGCCATTCACGGCATAAGGTCTTCTCACTGCGCCTGCTGGCGGTTCACCCCAGAACGCCTGGATGAAGATGCGCAGAACCGAATACAACATCAGCAGGCTGGAAAGGACGGCAATGCCTGTCAGACCGTACAAGCCAGCCTGTAACCCGCCTTCAAATAACAACAATTTCCCAGGAAATCCACTGAACGGCGGAATGCCTGCCAGCGCAAGTGCACTGATGAAGAACATCCAGCCAAGCAGTGGATAGCGGTGGATCAGCCCGCCCATATTGTCGAGTTTGGAGGTGCCTGCGACTGCGATCAGAGCGCCTCCGAGCAGGAATAGCAGTGTTTTGATGAGCATATCATGCAGCATGTAAAAGAGTAGACCTTCTAGTGCAGGACGGCTGGCAGCAGCCATCCCGAAGGCTACAAATCCCACCCCTGCGATCACGTTGTAGATCAGTATTTTATTGACGTCACGATAGGAAATAGCCCCGATTACCCCGAGTACCATGGTCGCTCCAGCCATCCATCCGATAAGGGCATGGAAGAAATCCGGATCATGATAGAAAATTAGTGTGAATGTTCGCACAATGGCATACAGGCCAACTTTGGTCAGCAAACCGGCGAATAGGGCGGTGACCACTGCCGGAGGGGCTGCGTAAGAGCCGGATAACCAGAAGAATAGGAACAATCCAGCCTTGATACTGAATACGATCAGGAAGAGGACAGCGATCAGGGTAATGACTCCACTCTGTCCAACTTCGGCGATCCGATTGGACAAGTCTGCCATGTTTAATGTGCCGGTAACAGAATAGAGAAAGCCGATAGAGGCAACAAATAGTGCAGATGAGACAATGTTAATCAAGACATACTTGATTGTTTCCCGTAGTTGTCTTTCTGTACCTCCCAATACAATCAGTGCATAAGAAGAAATAAGCATCAGTTCAAAGCAGACAAACAGGTTAAACAGGTCTCCGGTAAGAAACGAACCGTTCACGCCTGCAATCAGGAAATGAAAGAAAGGGTAAAAATGATGTTCTTCCCGTTCCTTATTGACACTGCGGAAGGCGTAGAGCAGACACGCCAGTGCAATGATCGAAGCGGCCACGACGAGCAAGGCCGATACCATATCTGCAACAAGTACAATACCGTATGGTGGCTCCCAGCCTCCCATATTGAGTGTCTGTATGCCGGACTGTGTCACTTGGGTAATCAGGACGGTTGAAGCGGCTGCGGTCAGCAAAAGACCAATAACACTCACAACCCGCTGGATGTTTATCTGCCGGAAGAATAGAAGGGCTATAACCCCGGTAATCAGTGGCAGCAGAATGGGCAGAACAACGAGATTATTCATAAGGACGCCCCCTTACTTCTTCCATATCGTCTGTTTTCAGCTTCAGATAGGAACGATAGGAGAGTACAAAGAAAAAGGCGGTAAGTCCGAAATTAATGACAATGGATGTCAATATAAGCGCTTGGGGAAGTGGATCAACGTAGCGTTCAGCCTGCTCCCCAAGCAGCGGTGGTGCTCCAGTTTTGAGACGGGACATCGTAATCAGCAGCAAATGCACCCCGTGAGTGAGTATGGACATGCCGAGCACGATTCGGAGCAGGCTCCGCGATAAGATTAAAAAGACGGCGACTGCAAACAAAATGCCAACGGCCACACACATCAATATTTCCATATCAGCGATCCTCCCCGATCTGTAGAATGATATTCATGGTGACTCCCAGGACGGCGAGATATACGCCGAGGTCAAACAGCATGGCGGTTGCAAGTTCCGTTTCTCCAAGTATTGGAAGATCGAAATAACCAAAGGTCTGACTCAGGAAGGGTACGCCGAACAAAAACGAGCCTGCTCCAGTCAATAAGGCAATGCCCAGCCCGATGGCTGTCAAGGTGCGAAAATCGATAGGTAACGCTTTGCGTACAGTATCTGTACTGAACGCCAGCGCAATTAACACTAGACCAGCGGCGGTCACCAGACCGCCAATGAACCCGCCACCCGGGTTATGATGTCCTGCGAAGAACAGATGCAGCGCGAAGGTCAAAATGATAAAGACAACAACCTTGGTCGTCGTTTGTAACAACACATCGTTGCTTTGAAGTGGTACGGTATCCCAGGTTGACGAGCTGCGTTCACGGTTGCCATACTTTTTTGTATTGTCCGCTTTGTCATCCGTATCTTCTTCGGTTTCTTCAGTCTGTTCTTTCTTGCGGAATTTCAGTCTTGCGCCAAGGTCCCTCGCTTCGAGATTCAGATTAATCATGGAGTAGATGGACAACGAAGCTACCCCAAGTACCATAATCTCCAGTAGGGTATCAAAACCACGGAAGTCCACCAGCAACACGTTGACGACATTTTTGCCGCCAGCCAGATTGTAACTTTCCTGAATGAAAAAGTCGGAAATGCTCTCCAGTGACGCGGTTCCGCTTGCAGCTAATGCAACAAAGGTCATGACCACACCTACAGCAATGGCAACAATCATATTCACACTAAGATAGCTGCGGCTTGATTTGCCTCGTTGCAGTTCAGGCAGATGGTAGAAGCAGAGCAGGAACAGTGCAACGGATACCGTTTCGACAATCATCTGGGTCAATGCCAGATCCGGCGCTCGGAACAGCACGAACAGTAATGTGACGAGGTAACCCACTGCGCCTGTCATAATGACTGCGGATAGTCTGTTCTTGGCAAAAGGGATCGAAACCGCTGCTGCAATCAATGCGATGAGCAGTACTGCTTCATAGAAAGAGAAGGGGGCGTTGCCCTTGAAATTCCAGGTGATATTTTCCCCTGAGCGGAAAAAAGCATAAACCAACAATGCAACGGTGAACGAGAAAATGTATACCAGGTAATTACGAACCGAGCCATTCATATAGGCTTCCGTCCATTTGCGTGCATAATGCTGAAGATTATCGAGTACGACATGGTACATATTGTTTATCGTTAATCCCTGTGGGTAGTGTTCATAAATAGTTCTCCAGCGTGGCAGCAGTTTGTACAATGTAATACCGAGGGCGATTACACCGATGGTCATGAGTAATTCCGGTGTAATGCCATGCCATAAGGAGAAATGAACATCAAAGTACTCATTTCCGTTCAACAGTGATGGAAGTACAGCAGCCATTGCCGGTTCAATTAATGATCCAGCCAGCAGATTCGGGAATAGACCGAATATGATCACGAGTATCCCAAGAATAACCGGAGGAATCAACATGCCAACGGGAGCTTCATGCAGCTTCTCGGCAGGGATCTCGCTGTGGGTGCGACCAAGGAACGTTTTGAACACAATAATAAGCGCATAGATCAGAGTGAACACACTTGCGAGCCAAGCGAAGACAGGTAAGAGTATACTCCATGATCCGAGTCCAAAGATGCGCAGGTGTGTCACTTCCACCATAGCCTGGAAGAACAGCTCCTTGCTCAGAAATCCGTTAAACGGCGGAATTCCGGCCATGGCGAGTGCTCCGACGAGCGCTACCGTAAAGGTCACTGGCATAAATGAAGCAAGTCCACCGAGTTTCCTTATATCCCGCGTGCCTGTCTCATGATCCACAATGCCAACGACCATGAACAGTGCCGCCTTGAAGGTAGCGTGATTGAACAGATGAAGCAGTGCTGCCGTAATGGCAACCGTGTACATCGCGGAGGATTCGCCATATCCGAAATAGATGGCCGCAGAGCCAACGCCGAGCAGAGACATGATCAGACCAAGCTGTGAGATGGTAGAATAGGCCAGGATCGCCTTAAGGTCATTTTTTTTCACGGCAAGGAATGATCCATAACATAGGGTGAGCAGTCCAACCCCGGTGACGAGCCAGAACCATAATCCCTGTCCACCAAAGATGGGTGTAAACCGGGCTACGACATACAGTCCCGCCTTGACCATGGTCGCCGAATGCAGATAGGCGCTGACGGGTGTTGGGGCTTCCATGGCGTCAGGCAGCCAGATGTGGAACGGGAACTGCGCCGATTTTGTAAAAGCCCCGATCAGAATCAGCACAAGAGCAGGCAAGAATAGTGCACTATCCTGAATCTGTCCCCATTCCGTAATGGTTGCACGGATGCTAAACGTGCCTGTCATGAGATACATCAGCATGAATCCAGCAAGCATGGCGAATCCGCCAAATACGGTAATGAGGAACGATTTCTGTGCGCCTGAGGTGGACGCTTTGCGTTTGTAGTGAAAAGCGATCAAGAGAAAGGACGTAATACTGGTTAACTCCCAGAATCCATACAACACAATCATATTGTCTGACAGCACCACGCCAAGCATGGCTCCAATAAACATCAGCAGATACAAATAAAAGCGGTTTAAGGCTTCTTTGGTATCCATGTAGAAAATGGAGTAGAGCACCACCAGTGTTCCTACACCGGTGATTAACAATGTCAGCAGCAAACTTAGACCATCCAGATATAGATTAAATCCAATGTCCAGTGACGGAATCCAGGGGATATACCCGGATACCGTGATCCGCTGAGACACGGCGGGTACGAGGCTCGCAAAATAAACAAATAATAGGGCCGGGACAAGTAAAACCAGCCATCCCATATGTATTTTACGGAAGAAACGATGCAGCATGGCAAGTACAATACCAGCGGCAAAAGGCAGAATTACAGCAACATGAAGCAGGCTCAACATTACACCCCCAATGACTGAATTTCTAATGCTCTTTGTTGTGGCAAACAGCGCCCATATGGCTCTGTGAGCATGCTTGCTCTCTATATTCATAACCCAAGTATGTATATACAGAATCGTGACTATTCTTTGAATGGAAGAAACACAGTGCGAATAGTGTCCCCATATTGTATGGATGTTTATAATGAAAAAAGACATTATTTCCGATAAAGATGAAAACGAATAGGTGACATCCCGTAGTTCTTAACAGCATGAATGATGTTGAAAAAAGCAAGCTGGTTTCACCGTTTATTGGAGGAAGTTATGTCATTCAAGCTTAAAACTGTTCTCACCATGACCTTCGCTGTGTTATCCCTGTTGGTTACACTCACGATTGGTTATATTCTGAGTCAAAAATCATCCATAGCTGTCGAGACTGAGATTGGTCATTCCCTTATCAGCACGGCTTCTCAGACTTCAGACAAGCTGGATCGCTTTATGTGGTCGCGTTCAGGCGAATTAGATCTTCTGGGCCGAATGATTGCCCTGGAAGACCGTTTTCAGCCTGCCGAAATGCAGGTGCTGCTGAATCAGCTTCAAGATAGCTTTCCCACTTTCTCATGGGTTGGATTCATGAATCCCAAAGGAAAAGTGCTGGCTTCCACAGACGGTATATTGCGCGGTGAAAATTTATCGGAACGACCTGTGTATCAGGAGGGCATCAAGGGGAAATTTATTGGAGATGTCCATAATGCTGTCCTTCTGGCGAAGCTGCTTCCGAACCCAACCGGCGAACCACTGCAATTTGTCGATATCAGCTTTCCGGTCAAATACAAAAACGGAGAGATTGCTGGCGTGCTTGCCGCACATTTGAGCTGGGCCTGGGCGAAGGAAGTGGAGGAAAGTGTCCTGGAGCCGCTGAAACACGAGGAAAAGTACATCGAGATGTTTATTGTCAGTCAAAAGGAAAATACGGTGCTGCTTGGTCCAAAAGAATGGATTGGTCGTCCTTTGAAGCTATCGGGCATTGAAGGGGCAAGACTGAACAAAAGCAGCTGGTCCATAGAAGAATGGCCGGATGGAAAAGAATATGTAACAGGATTTGCGACCAGCCAAGGGCATCTGGACTATCCCGGTCTTGGGTGGACGGTAGTTATTCGTCAGCTCAAATCAGCGGCGTTTTCCTCCGTGACCGACATGCTCTGGTTCAATGTGTGGGCAGGGCTCTCGGTTACGGTGCTGTTTGCACTGATTGGCTGGCTAATCTCCCGCCAGATCTCGGCCCCGATTGCTCGGCTGACTCAAGTCGCGAATCGACTTGGTGCTGGAGAACAAGTACAGATTCCGGAAAATCGAGGCTTTAGGGAAATCGAAGTGCTGTCGCGTTCCCTGGGAGATATGCTGACTTCGCTAACGAATAAGGATTCGGAACTGGTTGTTATGCAGAATCTGGCCCACTACGACCAATTGACCGGATTGCCGAACCGAACAGCACTCGAACTCTATCTGGAAGAGTCATTGGAGATGGAAAGTGAAAATCACATCTTAACGTTCCTTTATCTTGATCTGGATGGATTCAAAAGTGTGAATGATACGCTTGGACATCAGACCGGAGATGTTCTGCTACAGAAAGTGGCTCAGCGTTTGACCAGTCTCAGTCATGAGAAGGGGATCACGGTAAGGCTTGGCGGAGATGAGTTCCTCATTGTGCTCCGCTCTGTGGGAAGCAATCCAAGAGAAGAAGCTCGTACCTATGCAGAAGATATCATACAGAGCCTGAATAAGCCGTTTATTATCGAATATGAGCGAATTCATATTGGCTGCAGCATTGGAGGCGCTGAGTATCCTACCAACAGTGGCAATCCGAGTGAAATTATCCGCATGGCAGATGAAGCGCTGTATGAATCGAAACGTGCGGGCAAAAATAGAATGACATTCTTTCCAGAATTGAAGAACACGGTTAGAGAATAATATAATATAAAGTATGAGGTAACTGATCAGCATACAGGCAAGGAGCGATGAGATGTCTGGAAAATATACCAATGTACCCTATGGCTACGAACCGCCCCCGGCTACCCGGAAAGGCACGCTGATTTTCTATGATTCATTTGAGCACGTAACAGATGAACAGCTTGAACGGGCCGCTGTTATTGCGGACACACGTTCTTTTGTGCAACTTGTGCTTTATCCACTGCATGAGAATACAGTGAAGCGAATGAGCAAGGATGGTGTGCAGCCATTTTACAAAAGGGAAGATCGCCTTCATGACTGGAGAAGGGAGCAAGCACCCTCTCGCGTTCGGGTGGAAGGCTGGGAAGGCAAGCGAAAGAAGTATACGCCGATCGAAGCAGCCCTGCGTCATATGGCAGAAGAATACCCAGCTCCCCATTTTCTGTATCTCACGGTGGAGATGGCGAATCAGTTCGCATCATTTGACTCGTTCAAAGATTGGATTAAGGAAGTACGTCTGATTATTGATGGAGAGCCTGTTAAGCTCCACGCGAAGCTGGAGCAAAATGCACATCGCTGGGAATGGGCAGAGTGAACCAATAAATTCGGAGTGACGATTAGCGGTAAAAAAGTAGTGCTGTACAGCCGGCTTCCCGGTGAGCAGCACTACTTTTCGCGTTTTTTTGGAGGACTAAACCAGATCAAGGGACGTCATCGTTTTATTTTCCCCCGTTCGTTTGGCGGCATAGAGACACGCATCCACTTCCTCAAACAGCTTGTCCTTGGACAGATGGGCGCTGTAGCTTTTGAGTCCGACACTTACCGTAATATAAGCGCCCTCAAGCTCTAGATGAACGAGACGGGCGATCTTCTTACGGATCTGCTCCACCAAGGCATATGCCTGCTCGAAAGGTTGCTCAAACATTAACAGTGCAAATTCTTCTCCACCATAACGCGCCGCGATATCGCTTGATGTGATGTTCTCCTGAATGACCAGAGAGACTCTCTCCAGAATGGCGTCTCCCACCCGATGCCCATATGTATCATTAATTGACTTGAAGTTGTCAATATCGATCAGAGCTAAATGTAGACTCATGCCATTATTGGCATACTCAAACGCTTTTTCATAGTAATCCTTAAAGGAGCTTTGATTATACAGATTGGTTAAGCCATCTGTCTTGGACTGCTTGCTCATAATTGCGTTTCGCACAATCAGATCCTGCTTGGCAAGCATACTGGCCTGAAGATCATCCAGTACCTCGACGCCGCTCGTAACAATCAACTGTGCAACATATGTACCTACAATAAGAAAAGCCGGAATGGAAACCATATCAAACGAAGTTAAGTATAATCGGTAGGTGGGGTCGAAGAGTACGATGACATAGCCAATCATTTGCATCAGGCATACCGTCCAGACCCTTTTCTTGCTGAAGAACAGAACCGAAGCAAAGATCGGTAACAGGCAGATGGCCAGTATAATCCGAATATCATAATTGACATGAATGATGGTCCAGGCAATAACCGTGCTGGCCATGGACATGGAATAGAAGGAAAACGAACTGAAATGTCGATCCACCCAACTGGCGATCAGAATAGACAAAGCGCTTGCCAATGTAGGCCAAAATAAAACATGGATCATGAAATCTCCAGGAGTGCGATCATAGTCCAGAAACAGAAAGCAGCCTATTTGAATGACGAAATGCGTTAAAACGACGACCCAGTAAGCTCGAAGCATTTTTTTGATCCATTTGGAGTGCTTGAATTCGTAATCTGTTGGGATATGGCTGTTATGCATATGGGAACTCTTCAATATATCACCGCATATCACCGCTGACTGCATCATAATGATACGACAGATTACTCTCGTATTACCTGATTATAAAACACATTGTGCGAAACGCAAATCATTTAATTTGTAAATGAAAACAAAGCTTACATAAGTGCAAAGAGCATAAAGTTCTTATTAAGGACAAACAAAAATCCGAATTAGACTCATAGACTGTGTAGGAAGGCTCCAATTCATATGATTGCAATTATGATGAAGGGGAGGTGAGATCAATTCCTCTTGTCGTTCGTTCAACCGTTAATGCTACGGGAGCAATTACATTTACAGGCAATACGCTTGGACTGAGTCGTTCGGAAACAGCCGGAGTACCCGGAACACAGGACAGTATTGGAGCTTTTACGACAACCAACGCCTCCGTCCAGTACGGAACCTATCCGCTGGGAACCACGAGCCTGTATCAGAGCAACAGTTCAGCGGCGATACTCGTTCTTCCTGTTGGCAGCACTGTCTTGTATGCAGAATTGATCTGGGGTGGAAGTTACATCAATGGGACAGTCAATCTGAGTGCTGCAATCAACAATCCGGTTACGTTTATTACACCAGCAGGTACATCCAGTGTTACTCCTGACCCCGCTACTTATAATCAATTTGATCTGGGGAACGGCGCTGCCGGCTATGTGCGTTCAGCCAATGTTACTTCGCTTGTACAAAATGGGGGAGCCGGTACATATACCACCGGAGCAGTTGTAGGAACGATTGTCATCACTAATGATGCTACAGCCAATCATGCAGGCTGGACACTTGGAGTCATTTATCAGAACCCCAGCCTGCCCTTTCGCAACATGTCCTTACGTGCAGGTGGAGTGCTCGTCCAGTCTACCTCGGCGCCAGTTGTTACCACACTGACTGGATTTGCCACTCCGCTTTCGGGTGCATTGGGAGGGAGAGCACTGTTCAGTGCGCAGGAGGGGGACGCGAACCGGACTGGGGATCAGGCATTATTCGGGCCGACCTCGGCAACTTCGGTTGCCTTGTCCGGACCAAACAATCTGGCTGCGAACTTTTTTGCTTCCCAAATCAACGGAGATACTGGAGCACTTAATACAACAGGAACTTTCGGAACGCGGAACCAGACGAACGGCGCCCCAGGCACCAATATTATCGGCGGACGTCAAGGCTGGGATATTACCAATGTGGATGTGTCAGCGAGACTGATCAACAACCAGTCTTCTGCGGTGTTAACGTTAACGACCTCCGGGGATGCCTACATTGTCAACGCCAATGCGATTCAGGTTGACATCAATGCACCCAAAATTACAGTAGCGAAGGCATCTGTTGCCTCAGGTGCGGTAGCGGGAGATAGCATACTTTACACCGTTACCGTCAGTAATGCAGGTACAGCCAGCGCGGCGAGCGTTGTGCTATCCGATTCACTTCCTGCAGGTCTCACCTTCATTCCAGGGAGTGTAACGGTCGCTGGTGTGTCCCGCCCAACACTCGATGTGACCACCGGCATTCCGCTTGGTTCATTAAACCTATCCAACAGTATCGTTGTAACCTACCGTGCGCTCATTGGCCAGGATGCAAGCATATTGCAGCTGGTGAATTCAGCGAATGCCGCCTTTACGTTTCAAAGTGTGGCAGGAGGCTCAGTGATTACGGGAGTAATTCCGTCCAATAACTCTACACTTCCTGTTTATTCTCCAAACCTGTCCATTGTGAAGTCGGCGAGCACAACCAACGCCACGGTGGGCGACCAGGTCACGTATACGCTTCAGGTGAACAACGGGGGGAATGTTGCTGCCAACGTGACATTAACGGATAACATCCCGAGTGGCAGCTCTTACGTGGCTGGCAGCTTCCGATTGAATGGAAATGTGATTGCAGGCGCCAATCCTGCGACTGGCGTTAATTTGGGGAGTCTCGCGGCAGGAAGTACAAATACCGTAACCTTCCAGGTACTTGTAACAAGCTTGCCCACGCCTCCAACCCTTGTGGATCAGGCCACGGCCTCCTATTCCTTCAACTCTCCTGATGGTCGCACCATTAACGGCACATTAGCCTCGAACACCTTGACGATTCCCGTTACATTGCCCAATGTAACCACGGTAAAATCGGCATCAGTCACTGATGTTGCAGTAGGGGAGACATTTACGTACACCATTGTTACGACCAACAGCGGCATCCAGGTGATTAACAATGTGGTACTCACGGATTCTCTTCCCGTTGGGACTACATTCGTACCCGGCAGTGTGACCGTCAGAGGAACTGTCGTACCATCGGCCAATCCGAGCAGTGGAATTTCGCTAGGAACGCTGGCAGCCGGAAGTTCTGCTTCGGTGACGTTTCAGGTTAATGTGCAGTCCCTGCCTGCTTCAAGTTCGCTAGTCAACCGAGCCGTAGTGTCTTATAGCTCGGGTTCGTTCACGGGTATTTCCAACTCCAATTCCATCACAACCCCTGTATATCAGCCGATCATTGGCATCAACAAGTCGGCGACTCAAACGAATGCGACACTGGGAGATCAGCTTGCATATACACTAGTGGTGACAAACACTGGAAACTTAGGGGCTCAAATAACGGTGACCGATACGATTCCAGTAGGCCTGACGTTTGTCCCCAATTCAGTAACCGTGAATGGTGCTGCACGTCCCGGAACCAGCCCGTTAACCGGAATAACGCTGGGAAGTCTCCTGCCAGGAGCAACTGCAACGGTTGTGTTCCGAGCCACACTCACTACACTCCCATCTCCGCCAACACTGGAGAATCAGGGGACTTCTAGTTATACGTACCAGCTTCCGAGTGGACGGAATCTCTCAGGCAGCAGCCAATCCAATATCGTACGCATATCTGCATCGGCCCCCAATATCTCTATTAGCAAAACAGTAAACACTCCGGATGCAACTGTAGGAGATGTACTTACCTATACGGTTATTGCAACAAACGCGGGAACTAGTGCAGTACAAAATCTCGTGATCTCGGATACGCCGTCCGGCTCCGAGTTCGTACCAGGCAGTGTCACTATCAATGGAACTGCTGCCGGAAGTGCAAGTCCGGTTTCGGGTATTGCTGTGGGAACCTTGACCAGCTCGAGCAGCGTAACGGTGACCTATCAAACAAGAGTGACATCCGTTCCGTCCACGGGTTCAGTCAGCAACCGGGCAAGTGCAGCATTTACGTCAGGCAGTTTCAATGGCGTATCTTCGTCCGTTACGGTGAATACACCGATATATCAGCCAGTGATCCAAGTAGCGAAAACAGCAAGCACATCGAATTTGACAGTAGGGGATTCCTTCAATTACTCCATCCAAGTCAACAATTCAGGCAATATTGCCGCAACGGTTACCTTGACAGATCCGATTCCTGCGGGAGCTGTATTCAGTACGAACAGCGTCATTATTAATGGTGTACCTACACCGGGTGTTAGCCCGGCAACAGGAATCAGTCTGGGGTCGATCGCTGCAGGATCAAGCGCAACGGTTACCTTCGTTGCAACGGTCACAAGTTTGCCTGATTCAAGACAGTTGACTAATCAGGCAGTAGCATCATTCGCCTACACTCTTCCAAGTGGGAGAACGGTTGCCGGTTTCATGTCATCGAACACCATTAACATTCCTGTATCCCTGCCCAATGTATCGATTGTAAACAGTGATAATGTAGAGTACGGCGTAGTCGGGGATGTCATTCGATACACATCTGTTATTCGCAACAACGGAACCGTAGCCGTTAACAATGTGGTATATGTCAACCCTCTTCCTCCGAATACCCCATTTGTACCCGGAAGCGTCATTGTGAACGGGAGTTCGTTCCCGCTCTCCAATCCGACCGCCGGCATTCCAATCGGTACTTTGGCTCCAGGAGCCGAGGTTACCGTAACTTTTGAGGTGACGATTACTATGCCGATCCCTTCGCAGATTAACAATCAGTCGACGGTCAGCTTCACATCCGGTTCATTTTCGGGGTCATCATCGTCCAATACAACACAGACTCCGGTCATACAACCGCAAATTTCACTCGTCAAAACGGCGAATACAGTAAATGCGACCGTAGGTGATACGGTTGTATACACGGTAACTGTCAGCAACACAGGAAATCTGGAGGCAAACGTTACAGTAACAGATACGATTCCTGCTGCCACTACTTTAGTAGCCAACAGTGTTGTGGTATCTGGTGTGCCACAGCCTGGAGCGACGCCTGGAACGGGCATTCCAGTAGGAATTGTGGCAGCAGGAGCGACAGCTGTTGTCACGTTCGGCGTTGTAGTGGATTCACTACCATCTCCGCAGCAGCTTAGCAATTTTGCTACGTCATCCTTTACATTCACACCTCCTGACGGACGAACGTTAACAGGAACAGCTACTTCAAATACGCTGACGTTTCCAGTCTCCTCGCCAAACGTTGCCGTGGTTAAAAGCACAGCTTCGACTGCGGCTGCCGTAGGCGATACAGTCACTTACTCTATTCAGGTAACGAACAGCGGAATAGAGCCGGTAAACAATATTCATTTTTCAGATCCGATCCCTACTGGAGCCTCCTTTGTGGCAGGCAGTGTCACAGTGAATGGGGTGGTGCAGTCCGGTGCCAATCCGGCAGGGGGGATATCGCTCGGTACGCTCGCTCCCGGAACGTCCGCTACTGTGACTTTCAGTATCAATGTCAATGCGATCCCACCAAATGGACAATTAAGCAATCGATCCACAGTGAGTTTTACCTCGGGGACATTCTCAAGCACAACGTTCTCCAATACCGTGGTTACACCGGTATTTCAGCCCATTCTATCAGCACAAAAAACGGCGAGTACACAAAATGCTACCGTTGGGGATACCGTCAGTTACACGATTAACGTCAACAATCAGGGGAACTATAGTGCCCAGATTAACCTAACGGACAATATCCCTGCAGGAACCATTCTTGTTCCGAACAGTGTGATTGTGAATGGTCAACTATTACCTGCTGCCAATCCCGCAACTGGCATTCCGGCAGGCACCGTCGCTGCCGGGGCAACAACAACGATTACCTTTTCCGTGGTTATTGATACCTTGCCAACCCCACAACAGCTGGTGAATCAGGCTTCGGTCGCTCTTTCCTTTACATTGCCGGACGGCCGGAACATTACAGGATCTGTTCTATCCAATGTGCTGACCATTTCGGTCTCGGCTCCGGATGTCGATGTGGTGAAATCGACGACATCTACGGCTGTATCCGTTGGTGATGTCGTAACGTACAGCATCGCAGTAACCAATAACGGAATTGCGACTGTCAGCAATGTGGTCTTCACGGATGCAGTGCCAACAAGTACGGTTCTTACAGCAAACAGCGTGTTTGTAGATGGTGTTCTTCGACCAGGAGCCAACCCTTCTACCGGAATAACGCTCGGTTCGATCGCACCAGGAGTTACCGTAACCGTTGTGTTTAGTGTGCAGGTTACAGCACTCCCGGCCAGTGCGGTGCTGAATAACCAGTCCACGGTAAGCTTTACATCAGGTGTGTTCTCGGCAACTACATTCTCCAATACGGTTACAACATCGGTTTATCAGCCGATTTTGTCGGCGGTCAAAACGGGAGACCAGGCTATAGCTACAGTAGGGGATACCGTTGTGTACAGCATTGCCATCTCCAATGCAGGGAACTATGGGGCATCTGTCACGTTAACCGATACCATTCCCGCAGGAACCGAACTTGTGCCGAATAGCGTCATTATTAATGGGGCATCGGCACCAGGAGCCGATCCGGCTTCAGGGATTCCGCTGGGCGTAGTCTCCACAACAACTGTAGTCATGTTCTCGGTCGTGATCATCACCCTCCCTTTAAGCCAGGCCATAACCAATCAGGCTTCAGCAACCTATTCCTACACGTTGCCAGATGGAAGAACATTGGGAGGCAGTCTATCGTCCAATTCTCTCAATATTCAGGTGTCTGCTCCGAATGTCAGTGTTGTCAAGACAACACCAGTAATCGATGCTGTAGTGGGTGATACGATTGTATATGAGATGGTCGTAACCAATAACGGAATTGATCCTGTCAACAATGTCGTGTTAACCGATCCAATTAGTTCGGCTGTTACCTTTGTTACTGGAAGTGTCCTGGTTAATGGCGTTCCGCGTCTCTCGGCAAACCCGGCACTGGGTATAGCGCTTGGTTCCTTGGCACCTGGAGCATCTGTAGCGGTATCGTATGCGGTACGTGTCAATACGCTGCCTGCACCACCGCAAGTGAGCAGTCAGTCATCGGTAAGTTTCACATCGGGTGTCTTCTCGGGAGCGGCCTATTCGAATACCGTGGTAACGCCAATTTATCAGCCGATTATTGCCGTAACCAAAACAGCGAGTACGTCCAATGCCACCATCGGTGACATCATTACCTATTCTTTTACCATTTCCAACAGTGGGAATTTAGCAGCCAATTTGACACTTACGGATAATATTCCGAATGGAGCAGTACTACTTCCCAACAGCGTCCTGATTGATGGTGTTCCACAGCCAGGTGCGAATCCGGAGACAGGGATTGTTGTTGGCACCATACCTCCAGGAGGGTCCGTTAATGTAACGGTCACCCTTGAAGTTACTGTGGATTCATTGCCGCAGAATCAGCAGCTGGTCAATCAGGCAGTGGCCAATTATACATTTAGTCCGCCGGATGGGCGTCAGTTGACGGGCACAGTATCCTCCAACGTTCTGGTGATTCCTGTATCTGCACCAAATGTTGTTGTTGTCAAAAGCACAAGTGCAGTTGATGCTGTCGTCGGCGATGTGATCACCTATACAGTTGTTGTAACCAATAGTGGCATCGAAGTGATCAATAACGTGGTCATGGTAGACCCTGTACCAACAGGCACCGTACTTATCCCGGGAAGTGTTACCGTGGATGGCGTTGCAAGGCCTACCGGGAATCCGAATACAGGAATAACGCTCGGTTCGATTGCTGCCGGTGCTTCAGTTACCGTTACATTCAGAGTAGAGGTTGTGGTGATATGAGCCAATCTTCCGGTTCGTTGTCCCACACGCTACAGAATCAGTCACTGGTTCGATTCAGCTCGGGTGCGACTGAACTGGAACAAGTGGCCTATTCCAATACGGTAGTTACACCATGGATCGGCCCCAGGCTTGAGGTTCACAAGTTTTGCAACGTTGCTGAGGCTGCTCTGGGGCAGACGCTGACCTACCTGATTGAAATTGTGAATTCCGGTAATTGTCCTGCCATGGTCCTTGTGCTGGATTCGCTTTCGCCGGAAACTTCACTTCTTCCCAATAGTGTACTTCTGGGTGGGACTCCGCTACCGGGAGTATCACCAGAGAGAGGGATTCCGGCGCAGGAAGTCGTACCCGGAGCGACGTTGCGAATTCATTTCCAGGTGATCATCGTCGGTCTCCCACCGGCCTTGAAACTGGTGAATCAAGCGCAGGCGCGTTATGAGTTTGTGACGCCGGAAGGACGAAAGGTTGAGGGAGAAGAGAAATCCAACGTGGTAGAAGTAAACCTGGTCTCGTCAAGTCTGTCGTTGGTTTTGAATGCAGATCGTGTACAGACCTTTGTCGGGGATATCGTCACTTACAACCTCTTGGTGAGCAATCCGGGTTTTGTGATAGGAAACGATGCAAGGGTAACGATCCCATTGCCCAAAGGCATTGAATTTCTACCGGGAAGTGTCATTGTGAATGAGATTTTTGTTCCCGAGACGACGCCTGATTCCGGAATTATGATAGGCGAGGTACTGCCCGGAAGATCGGTTCCAATTCAATTTCGAGTACAGGTAACGGGAGGAAGCATAGCAGAGAGTTTAACAACCCAGGCAGTTCTAGAGTACACTTCAGGTGACAAGTTGGAGACTGTATACTCGAACGTAGCAACTTTGCAAGTCATTCAGCCCCGAATTTCGATTGTAAAAAGTGTGAATCCGTCTATCGCTACTCCTGGGGATACCGTTCAATATCAGATAACGGTACACAATGAAAGTTCATTTGCAGTGGATGCTATCGTGACGGATTTTCTTCCGCCAGGCTTGCGCTATGTCGAGGGAAGTCTCGGGTGGAATGGTGTGAAACGGCGTGGAACAAGTCCGGTCAAAGGCATCAATCTGGGAACGCTGACTGCACGATCTACGATTAATATTCAATTTGAAGTGAATCTTACAGAGCAGGAGCAGGATGTTCCTGCAGTCTTCGAGCTGATGAATCAGGCTCGCCTGATCTATACATTTCGCTTACCAGATTCTCGTTCTGTGCAACGAATAATATCCTCCAATTTGGCTGTCATTCAGTTGAAGTTTCCCATCATCTCGGTCCATGTGGAAGTGAAGCCTGACCTGATCGAAAGGGGAGGAAATGTAACCTTTCATGTACATGTGACCAACACAGGGTCCTGGCCCGCGCGGGTGCAGTTAGCTGATGTCCTTCCTCCAGGTGCCAAATGGATTGGGGAGGCAGTAGTTAGGGATCGAGCGATCATTTCAGAGTATTCTTCGCCAAGATATTTACATTTGGGTGAAATGGAACCCGGAGCAGAGAGATGGATCACTTACGTTGCACAAATATCCTCCGCTGAACAACTGGGAATCCAGCAGGGTTCCGTAACTGCAATGTATACCTACGAGTTGAACGGTCTGAAGCATTCAGGACAGTCCATTTCGAATGTATACACCATTATTGTTGAAGATGGCGATGAATAATGGGGAGACAATAGCTTTACCTGTAAATGTAAGGGGATTTTTGCTTCATTTTGGAGTCATGACATTACACGAACGTGAATGAATGGTATACTAATTGAATATGACCTCGGCAAATAACCCGTGGATTCGGGACGTCGGATTAGCTATAGAGGAGGCCGCTACATTGGCAAAAGCAAAAGTTGCAAAAAGACCTACCCGGGATGAGTTTGAGCTTGAAGAGCTGGGGAATCAGTTGGTCGAAGCATACCGTGAACGTTCGGAAGTGTTACTGACCGTATGGGGCAAGGAAGATCAGGTTCATGGGATGATTGTCAAGCTGGATTCACGTACCCGGCTTGTGCATGTGGAGTATACGGAAGAGGAATTTACGGCCAAAGTGCCGTTCCTGGATATTATGCGTATTGATTCCCCCCGTTACTGAACGAAGATTATAAACAGGATCTGAACAATTAGGGCATCCGCCCTGTCAAAAACGTTCTCTCTGCATAAGATAACCCATACCTGTTGCAGAGGAGGTACGGTCAATGAGCGAAGTATTAGGTGGAGAAGGAAGAGGCTACGGATACGGAGGTTTTACTTCTGTAGGTGCCATTCTGGTTCTGTTCATCCTGTTGGTTATCATCTCCAAAGCGTTCCTGGTATAATTATTAATTCCAGATGAATAAAGGAAGCTCTGCCATCGCGGCAGAGCTTTTTTTGTTTATATGTTGTGTTGTCGTTTGCGGCTGAGCAGTCCGTAGAGAACGACGATCACCACCGGGTAGAGAACGGCCCACCCGGCAAAAGGGAACACAATGGCTGTCGCCACAAAGGAAATCCAACTGATTGTTACCCCAGTACGACTGCCCTTGAGTAATCGAATTCCGGCTGCGCATCCGCCAAGATAGGTGAGAATAAACGTTGCATTAGGCAACTGAATAAGTGTCGTGAGTGACACCAGACCTGATCCGTATATGCCTAACACGAGAGTGAAGCAGATGGCCAGGAAGCCGATTGCAGCAATTGGTGTATGGTACCGACTGGATAAGCGGGACATCCATTGCGGGGCGGATCCTTGTCTTGCCAGTGCATAGGCAACACGAGATGCAGCACCAGCGTATGCAATGACCGTAGCGGTGCAAATAAATATGCCGGTCAGCCCAGCGAGTAATCCTCCCCAGGAACCGAGAGCCTGACTAATAATCCATACGAGGGAGACATCTGCTCCGCCATGAAGATAGCTTTGAGTTCCGACTGTCGCCAGTGCAGTCAGGAAATAGAGCACACCTACAATGATGGCTGCAATCGTTACGCCTTTAATAGCTGCCTTGCGTGGATCAGTAAATTCTTCAGACAGATGAGATACAGCTTCCCAACCGATAAAACACCAGAATAGAATGGCTCCAGCCTGTCCCACGCTGACCCAACCACTTGGCATAAATGGTGTGTAATGTATGGATTCCATATTCGGAATAGCGAACACAAATGCCATGACGAGCACGATAATAATCGCCAGCACAACGCCAATTTGTACCTTTCCGGCGACCTGCATGCCCACGATGTTAATGAGCAGTCCAGCCGCCAGCATGAGGGCGGCAATCGCTGTTCTGTATCCTTCCCCGAGTCCCAGCGCAGCTGTCATGTAGCCTGCACCTGTAAGGGCAGCCACGGGAGCACCGATGGGAACGGACATTAGAAAGAACCAGCCAACTACGGCTCCTGCCCGTTGTCCGAAAGCGAGGGTAACGAAATGGGATACACCGCCTGCGTCCGGGTAACGGGCTGAGAGTAATCCCATGGACAGGGCAAGCGGGAGAATCAGCAGCACCATGCCTCCCCAGGCGAGAAGTGAAGCCGGCCCTGCCAGTTCGGCAGCAAGTCCGGGTACAATCAGGACACCTGAACCGAGAACTGCACTTATATAAAGCGCAACAGCTTGCGGCATACCTATCGTTTTTTTGAGCTGCGAAGAAGATGTGTTCATGAAATAAAATGGCCTGCCTTCCAGAATGAAATGATTTTAGAGCGAGAACTATGTAATTATATAGGAAGAGATGCAATCAGTCATTGGCGAATTTTGTAGAATTTTCGATATCAGTCGTGTGGACGTTATGATAAAATAAAACCATCCCTAGAGAAAGAATGAGGTGTACCCCTAATGAGTAAAGAGTTGACAGAAGCTTTGAACGAACAGATGAACTTCGAATTTTATTCGGCTCACGTATATCACGCGATGGCCGCATACTGTTCCGGCGAAAGCCTGGACGGATTTGCCAACTTCTTCATCGTACAAGCAGAGGAAGAGCGGTTCCACGCCATGAAAATATACAAATTCCTGAATGACCGCGGACAACGCGCTACCCTTGCTGCATTGCCAGAGCCGAAGAATGAATATTCTTCAATGCTGGATGTGTTTGAACACGGATATGCACACGAGCAGCAAAACACGAAGAAATTCTACAATCTGGCTGACATTGCCCTGAATGAGCGTGAACATGCCACGATGTATTTCCTGAAATGGTTCATCGATGAGCAAGTCGAAGAGGAAGCTCTGTTTGATAATATCATCCAGAAGTTGCGCCGTATCGAAAAAGACAGCAATGCTTTCTACATGCTGGACGCCGAATTTGGTAAACGTTCGTTCACAGCTCCTGCGGAGTAAGAGGCGACTTAGCAAAACAATCAGGATTTATCCGAACGACAAGAAAATCGATCTACATATGAAAAGTCTGCTTTCGAGCAGGCTTTTTTGTTATATCATTTTAAGATTCTTCGCTTGCTTCATATAAATTCCAGAATGAATCTATCAGAAACCACAATTTGGGTTAATAGAATATATGTCAACATTGATCTATCCCGACGGATGTTCTTTTTCGAGCAAATCTATCAAATTCGTTTTATTTTTTTGGGTAATCTGACAAAAGTGTAACTCGAACGTAGCATTTGAAGCGAGAATGGGACGCACTCTTTTTGATAGTATTAGGATTATCGCCAAGGGCTGCAATGAGAGAAACATAGACACCCGGGGAAATACAAGACATAAGGGAGACTTTTATTATGCTACATATTCGTAAAACGTTCATCACCGCACTTGCTATTCTATTTATCATTCCATTGCTATTGCCGCAGTCGGCTTCAGCTACATCATCCGCATCCAAGAATGCTGGAAATAAAGCGAGCTCCAAGATCATATATCTAACGTTTGATGATGGGCCGACCGCCCACACGGGACAATTACTGGATATTTTGGATCAGTACAATGCCAAAGCGACATTCTTCATGCTTGGACCTCAGATGGAGAAATTTCAGAAGGCCACCAAGCGTATTGTTGCAGACGGACATGGACTGGGCTTGCACGGCGTAACGCATGTTCCCGGTAAATTTTATAAATCCGCATACAGCGGCTTGAAAGAAATGCAGCAGGCAAATGAAAGCTTGAATAAAGTGGCAGGTGTCAAAACCAGCCTCGTTCGTACTCCATACGGCAGCAAGCCATATCTCAAACCGGCATATCGCAATGTTCTACTGGGTCAGGGTGGATTCCATCTGTGGGATTGGAATGTCGATTCCGAAGATTGGAAATACAAGAAGGATCATCAGAAAGTTTACAACAGCGTGATGAAGCAGATCCATAATGTTCAAAAGAGCGGAACCACCCCTGTGGTACTGATGCACGACCAGGAAGCAACATTGAAAGTACTTCCGCAAGTGTTAAAAACACTGAAGGCAGAAGGATACCAGTTTGAAGTGCTGACCAAGAAAATACAGCCCGTGAATTTCTGGAATGACAAACGTTAAAGTTCTGGCTAGACAACAATGTAAGCTGATTCCAATAACGGCTTCAAGGAGGACAACAACATGAGTAAACCTAAATTATGGATGACGATTCCTGTGACAACAGCAGTGCTGCTTGCTCTTGCGGGGTGTGGTGGTCAGGATACCAAACCATCATCAGCGGACAACACATCCCCTGCGGTTGGTGAACAGGCTCAGTCGGGAAGTGGAGGCGCTGATTTCTCCAATGGAACGAAAGATAACGGAACCGATACAACGGAAACAACGGGGACGGAAGGTTCTGCGGGAAGTGGAACGTCGAATTCGGAAACGGGCAGTAACGGCCAAACCCAGCAAAGTGCGAACGATGTTATTAAGGACATTCGCAGTCAGCTGAAGATGAAAAACGCTTCGTTCCCTACTTCATTTTCCCTGGAAAAGGGAAAACATCTGACTGCATCGATCAAATCGAATACTTCAGATGCTTTCCACATTAACTTTTATTCCACTGACCAGCCTGTTGCGGTGAATGATGTTTCGTTGACGGCCTCTAGCAGTAAGGTGCCTGTTCTGGCATCCTATGAAGTGAAGACATATAAAGATCCAAATAGTACAGATATTTTCCCTGAGACAGACTTGAAAGACTTTCCTAAGGATATGACAGTGGATCTGGGACATGGCATCAAGGGCATGACTGAAGGCGCGGCGGGCAGTCAGTATCTGACTTGGACAGAAGGTAGATGGACACTACAGATTCGTTCCATTTCCGAAGATAACATGAATAATCCGGGAATTGCGAAGAGAATGGTGGAATATTTGGAGTCCCATACACTGCCTGCACCGAAGGATAAAGGATTCGTGAACGTGGAGTACCCAAGCGGTGGTGAAAGCGTCAATGTAACGATCTCCTGGCAAGATGGCAAGCAGATTCATCAGCTCCAGACCCAGCAGGTGCCACTGGAAGCTTTGGGCATGGTTGTTTCTGTAAAATAGCATGGAACTAAAATAAGGTTCCAAAAGGGAATAAGCTGGACCGGAGTGAGTACTCCAGGCCAACCTATCCTTGTATAAGCAAGGTGCACCGAAGGGACGGTGTACCTTGCTTATTTATGTTTCATTGGGTTAAAGCGGTACTTTCATTTAAACCACCCTTTTTCTTTGGAACGGGTAATGGCTTCAATGCGGTTACTCGCATTTAACTTGTTGAGGATAATAGAGATGTAATTTCGCACCGTACCGGTAGTAATAAATAGATGTCCGGCTATTTCCTTTGTATTTTTACCGTCTGCCATCAGGCCGAGAACGGCATTTTCACGTTCGGTCAGCGGGTTCTCCTGTACATAAGCCTCGTCCACCAGGTCGGGTGCAAAAATACGTCTTCCATTCATGACCTGACGGATTGCTTCGGCCAGTTCCTCGATTGGGCTATCCTTTAACAGATAACCGCGTACACCGCCTTTCAAAGCACGTTCGAAATAACCGGTACGGGCAAAGGTTGTCAAAATAATGACTTTACAGTTCAAGCCCTTAAGTTCCTCAGCGGCCTCCAGGCCACTTTTGACTGGCATTTCAATGTCCATCAGACAGATGTCCGGTGTATGCTCCCTGACTAGAGCAAGAGCTTCCTGTCCATTGCTTGCGCGTCCTACCACTTCCATATCTTCTTCCAGATTGAGTAGGGAAGACAATGCCCCCAGCATCATACGTTGGTCTTCGGCGATTACGATCCTGATCATTGTTCAACCTCCTTTATCGGTTTGCGGACCAGCTTGGGAACATGGATGACAATGCCTGTACCATCCATGTCTGCTCCGGAACGAATATCCAAACAACCGTTCACAAATTCAAGTCGTTCTTTCATTCCCAAGATTCCGGTACCGCGCCGTTCATGCTTGCGGGTACGTTCGATTCCGACTCCGTTATCCTGAACCGTTACTATATTATCGGACAGTGTTTCCTCGATACGGATGGTGCATACCGCTGCCTGACTGTGTTTTACGACATTCGTAACGGCTTCTTTCAGACACATGCCGAGTACATTTTCATTTAGTTGTGACGTATCCTGCAACTTCGGATTGCCTTCCAGTACAAATTCAATGGAAGCGGCCTTTAAAATCTGTTCGGCACGGAACAGTTCATCCACCAGCTGTGTGCCACGCATGGTCGTTACCATTTCCCGGACTTCCTTCAGGGCCGTACTTGCCGTCTGTCTCAGATCGTTCAGCTCAATCTCGGCTTGATCAGGATTCATGCGGAGCAGACGCTTCGCCAGATCGGTTTTCAGACCGATGAGAGAGAGCTTTTGTCCAAGTGTATCGTGCAGATCGCGTGCGATACGTTGCCGCTCTTCCATTTTCACAAGATCATCCAGCCGTTTGTTGGCATTCTCCAGTTGGCCTTCCAACTGTTCACGCTTATTTTTGTTATACGTACTGATCGGAAGCAGAATGGATGCCATGAGACTAATGAATACAAACGGGAACTGACTGAGCAATAGGGTGCTCTGTTTGATGAAACTATAATTAATAGTTAGAAAACTGGCTGCCAGGTTCACCGAATAGAGGGTGAAGAAACCGGCTTTATTTTTAATATTCCCAATAAAAAAAGCAAGAAACAATGAGAAATAGGCATAATCATAAGCGATGGTCATCGTAATCGATATGGCGATCAACAGTCCAATCCACATATAGACCTGCCAGCCCTTTGTGATGAAGGCAAGCAGATAACAAACAAAGAAGAACAGAATGATGAAAATCCCCGCAACCATGGGCCACAATTTGGAATATTGTGAAATATAATAGAAGGGCAGGATGAAAAAGACGAGCCATACATATGGATTTAAACCTGTATTTTTATAAAAGAGCTGCATCCACTTTTGAATGAAAATTCTCCTCCTCGGACTTGCATTGTACTCAAACTTAGCCTGACTGTAGCATGACTTTAGCCTGAATACAAGAAAACGAATCCGACAGAGTTAAGGCTTCTCTGTCAGACCCGCTTGTTTGTTTACTCGAATAGGCGGTTGAACGTAAGGCTTGCGGGATAAGGTTTTGATCTCGCCGAAGCTGATGAATCGCTTGGATTCTTCATCCCACAGACGGAAGCGCAAGGCAGCCAGACTGGAACGCAGCGTAATCGTTGTAGCCTTCTGCAATGGCGGTGTTGCATTATGTGCTTCTTCCAAATAATAGTTGGGTACACGTGGGCTCAAGTGATGCACATGGTGGAACCCGATATTGCCGCTGATCCACTGCAACAGTTTAGGCAGTTTATAATATGAACTACCTTCTACAGCAGCCTTTACATAACTCCATTCATCTTCATGTTCAAAGTACGTATCTTCGAATTGATGCTGTACGTAGAACAGCCAGATACCGAAGAAGCCGGAGAAGAAAAATACGGGTGCTTGCACCAGTACAAAAGCCTGCCAGCCGATTAACCAGCACATGGAGGCATAAAGAGCTACGATCAACACTGTAGTCAGGTGAGTATTAATACGTTCTTTGCGTCTTGCACCTTTACGGTTAAAACGGTAGGCGAACAGGAATACATAAATGGGTCCAATACCAAACATGACAAACGGATTACGATAAATACGGTAGAAAAGCCGACCCCAAGGGGAAGCTGCTTTGTATTCTTCAACGGTCATAACCCAGATATCGCCTACACCACGTTTGTCGAGATTGCTGCTGGTTGCGTGATGTATGGAATGCTCGTTTTTCCATTGCAGGTAAGGCGTCAGGGTTAATACACCTGTAATCGTGCCGAGAATGTCGTTGGCACGTTTGCTTTTGAAGAATGAACCATGACAGCAGTCATGGAAGATGATAAACGTTCTAAGTACAAATCCCGAGGCTACGAGGGCAATCGGAAATGTTAACCAGTAGGACACGGACAAGCTAAAGTACGCTGCGGCCCATAATAATAATAATGGCAGTATGGAATTCACTAATTGTTGAATACTCAGGCGAAGATTATTTTTCTCATAAGGGGTGACTTCTTTTTTTAGCGCCATTTCCTTGGTTCTGCTCATAAACGTACGTCCTCCTTCAATGGTCAATAACTGTAATCAGTTATAACCTAACGCTTCCTAGGAAGAGGTCTCCAAGTGAGGCGTTTTTATCATTGTATAAGAATGCGTCCAGTGCAGTAAGTCATAAACGTCAGTATAGTGTAATGATGAATATCAATGATGACCCATGACATTTGTCATGGGTGGATGAAGTGAAGATGAAGTGAAAATGCTCTGTAGAGCCTAAAATAACAGTAATTTCAGATTCCTTTGTACAATTCGCGCAACAATTTGTATTATGTATACAAATTTTGTGCCGGGCATGGTAGAATCTATCATTGAGTGGTTATGACAACTTATGAAATTGGTTGATAGGTTGATTTTCTGATGGATTGGATGGAGTGCATGATGAAGAAAAGAATAACGGATATTCTATTTATTATGGCGGGTGCATTTCTGTTTGCACTTGCAGTAAACCTGTTCGTCATCCCGAATGATCTGGCTGAAGGTGGCGTTACGGGGATTACAATTATTTTGTATTACCTTTTTGAATGGTCTCCTGGACTGATGAACTTGCTCCTGAACGGTATTTTGCTACTTGTGGGGTACAAATTTCTGGACAGAACGACAACGGTGTATACCATTATTGCGGTGGTATTTAACTCGCTGTTCCTGCACCTAACCGAGAGCTGGACGATCGCATCGGACGAGCTCTGGATCAATACTATTTTTGGTGGATTATTTGCCGGTCTGGGTATCGGCATGATTGTTAGAGTAGGCGGCACAACGGCGGGCACCGTTATTCTGGCCCGGCTTGCCAATAAATATCTGGATTGGAACATCAGTTATGGACTGTTATTCTTCGATCTGATCGTGGCGTTCTCGTCTTTCTTCATTATAGGGCCGCAAGGTTTGATGTGTACGATCGTCATGTTGTTCGTCGGAACCAAAACGATGGAGTTCATTATTGAAGGTCTCAATCCGAAAAAAGCAGTTACGATTATATCTACCAAACAGGATGCCATTGCTCAACAGGTCATTGAGAAGATGGATCGGGGAGTCACCGTCCTGTCTGGTCATGGCTACTATACAAAGAACCCGAAAGAGATCTTATATATTGTCATTAGCAAACAAGAAGTTCCAATGCTGAAGAAGATTGTGCGAGCGGAGGACGAAATTGCTTTCATAACGATCCATGATGTGCGTGACGTATTTGGTGAAGGATTCATTGAATTGTCCAAATCGTAATGAAACGTATATATAAGGAAGTAAGGAGCTGCGGTGTTTATCACTGCGGCTTTTTTTGATTTACATAATGTAAAGTCGAAATTGAATGATTACGATGAGATCAGGCCTTGATTTTGAAATCATATCATCCGATACAGACAAAAAGCTGTACACGTTTTAAAGCCGATGATATATTAAATTTAATTCGTTAAGAAACTTAACTAACTATAAAAAGGAGGCGATAAAATGGCTGGCACACCGAAATATATCCGCAATCTGAACGAGAATTTGATTATGGATGCGCTGATCGCAACTGGTGCGATGTCCAGGGCAGATATCAGTCGTCAAACCGGACTCAGCAAACCTACGGTGTCGTCAGCAATTGAACATCTAATTGAACGAAACTTGGTGCTGGAAACCGGTAGAGCCGATAATGCCCAGGGTCGTAAAGCGACACTCATTCGATTCAACGAAACAGCTTATTATGTCTGTGGCATCGATATTGGGGCAACCCGAATTCGGATCGCACTCTCTGATCTGAATGGTGAGATTCTGGATTACAGAACGTATCCAACGTTATCGGTCCAATGTGGTGATCGAGCAGGGACGGCAATCCTTGATGTTCTTCGAAGCCATATGGGTGAATTACTGACGGAAAACCAATTGAACTGGGAGCAGATCCAATGTATTGGTTTTGGCATTCCAGGTGTTGTACTGCCGGATTCTGGAGATATTGATCGAATCGTTGCCCCGTTAGAGGGATTGGAAAAGTTGCTCTCACTTGAATCATTGTCGGAAGCCTTCCCGTGTGAAGTGATCCTGGAGAACGATGTGAACCTGGCTGCACTGGGGGAGTACAGGAGGGGAGCCGCAGCGGATTCCAATCTGTTTGTTTTTTTCTCCATCGGTACTGGAACAGGTGCAGGCATCATGGTGAACGGACAATTGCTACGAGGTATGGGTGGGTTAACAGGCGAGCTCGCGGAGATGTTGTTGGAAGAGGATCGTCGATTGGAGGATGTGTTGTCAGCGGAAGGTCTGATGGAACTAGCCAAGCGTCAGTTGAATGCAAATCTTCCTGAGGGCCCTGATTCTGGTATAGAAGGACATCGTGAACACCAGACTCCTGAGGAACTGTTCGAAGCTGCCCGAAGTGGAGAAACGCAGGCTGTGCAGATTCTGAAACAATACAGCCAAATGATCGCTTCGGCTCTACGTCATATCTGTGTCGTTCTTGCTCCCCATCTCATTGTACTTGGCGGAGGTATTGGGGGAAATGGGGATGTGTTATTGCCATTTCTGAGACAGATCGTATCTGAACAATTCCCGGTGAAGCCGGCACTGATCTGTTCAGAGCTGGGCGAGCGGGCTGTAGTGACTGGAGCAGTGCAGGTGGCATTACAACAGACGGTGCTGAATCTTCAGCAAGAGGCACTGGAATAAAGGCGTTACTTCATTATAGAGGTAAGTTGGATGAACCGGACGAGATTGATATTGGCTTAACCGCGAACAAAATGAGATTTGAATTAAACATCAGCTAGGCTGATTTAAAAATAGAGAAGATTCATCAGACATTGAACGGGTTGAACATCACATATTAGGAGGACAAAGCTATGTTTACCGACAAAAAGGAATATTCATTTTCGACTTGCTGGAACATCAAACGTCATACTACTGGTGAGGGCATGATAGAGGAGATCAAATCCTTGGGGTTCAGACATGTGGAGCTGAACTATAACGTGACGGACGAATTGCTGCAAACGATTGAACCGATGATTGAACGGGGAGAAATCGGCATATCCAGTGTGCACAATACATTTCCGCATGTAGCTGATCCCGATTATGGAACCGACTCGGTTCTGCTCGGTTTCGACGATGAGCCTCGTCGTAAGCGCGCCATTGAACTGCTGCTCCGTTCAGCTGAATATGCACACCGGTATGGTGCGAAGGCAGTCGTCGTGCATCCAGGCGAGGTGCCGTTTGAATATAATATTGATGAAGCATTGAAAAAGATATATCACGATCAAGGGCCGGACTCCTCGGACTATCAATCGTTGTGGCAAGAAATGCTGGAGAAGCGTGAGGCGAGTAGCGCACATTACCTGAAGCGGATTCAGGAGAGTCTGGAAGAAGTGTGTGAGTTGTCTGAACAGCGCGGATACGGAGTGAATTTCGGCATTGAGACCCGATCACGCTGTTACCAGATGCCGACGCTGCAGGAGGCGGGCGCACTTATCCGCGGTATGAAAGGGGCACCCCTCGGCTTATGGTACGACATCGGTCACGGCATGATGATGGACCGAATGGGGCTCTATGATAATGTACGCGAAGCAAATGAATTGATCGACCATGTCGTCGGGGTCCATATTCATGAGACGGTAGGCTTGTCGGATCATTGGTGTCCTTATATCCATAGTAAGGACATGGCGTTTTTTGATTCATTCCTAGATATCATTGATCGTTCTCCGGTCAAAGTATATGAGTTGAAAGCAGCCTGCACACCGGGAGAGATTGATGAGAGTCACCGGTTAATTACAGCTCGTATCGCTGGACGTCAAGCGGCACGTCAGCACGGATAATCTGGCAAGTGAACAGCGACGATAAATAAACGTAAAGAGAGCGGGTCAGAATAATCTTACCTTTCGGGTTAAGTGGTATTCTGCCGCTCTCTTTCCCCATGTGATATTCTCTAATCTGCAATTATAAGATATAATATGCATTAATCAGGCTATGGTATCCCTTCCTTCTGAACTCTTACAATGGCATTAGGGGTACCGCTTCCCTGATTTTTTAGTTTTTGGACCGTGTCATACATATGAAGAACCGCCACAAGCTAGGCCAAGTATACCAATGCTGAATATATTATCGTCATGTGGGAGAGTACAAGTGATGGACTTATTCTCAATCTATTTCAGCAGGAATTTGAAAGTGATCATCGCAGAGCGCAAGGGCAAGCTGCCTGTGCGTATATTGGCGACTGCACTGAGAAATTTGGAATCGCTGGGATATACGTTTTCGACGAAACTGATAGATGTGCTGCGCACCTGGGAACGTGATAGATTCATTTCCTGGTTCGAGCGACTGATGGACGAGCTTCGACAGATAAAAGGAATCAATTTAAAGGAAACCCTCGTGTATCCCAGATTTCCCAAGCAGAAAATGAATATTCAGGAAAGTAAATTTTATTTAAATGCTTTGATGCATTGCTGGAGACAGCAGTCTTTTGAACAGGAGCAGCGCATATTACTGCTCAACAAGCTGCGGCTGCGTGTGATTCATCTCGGCAGTGAAGCAGATTTTTACCAAGTAGGAAAGGACCTGCTTACAGCAAAATCTTCGTTAACGCCAGTTGCAAGAGAGCAGTTGATCTGGTTTGCAACAAAATACGAAGGCTGGGCTGCATTTGAGCCAGAGGCAGGGCAAATACCTGTGAGGGAAAATGCAGCCGTTTATTGTGCGGCTTTATTAAATGCGGGACGGACTTCGATGGAGCAATTCCAGCGGCATTTGCGCACAGCAACAGATATACTGCGGCTGGCGGTGGCCTGTTCTGATGGAGATGTCAGTCTGAAGGAGAATACCCGCTTCCGTTCATTTACTCGATCTGAACGCAGGGTAATACTTGCTTTAATGGAAAGTGTTTCGGACCCGTTGGAAGATTTGTTTCGATATAAAGGGCGCTGGCAAAGATTGGCCGAACGACTGCATCCGGGTGAGTATCGACACCGTTATCCAGGGGCAGTAGCGGCGCTGGACCAGTTGCGAGGCGGGGAACGACCGCTTACCTTTCATGGCAAAGTGGAGCGGGCATTTGAACAGATGGATAATCAGCTTATTGTGGAGACGCTTGCGGAACGTCCGGGAGAGATGATCGGTCAGCTGGACCGAATGATACGTTCCGGTGTTCCGGTACAGCAAGTGATCGACAAAATGGAAACTGTGGAAGAGAAGGTATCGACAAGGGCGCTGCTTCGAGTGTTGGCCCATTTCAGCACACGGACGGAGTTTCAGGTCAGGAGGAGCTTTTTCCCAAAAGGCAACACGGCAAATCTGTATGTCTCCACTCAGCCGCTGCCGCCTCTCAACGTTGAGGATGTTCATACGGTAATATCTGCGGTAGAGAATACTCTGTTGAAACGGTTTGCCGTGCTTCCACCACTCGGTAATGTCTATATTGATGAAAGACTTCAAGAGTTTTCGGTTCCATGGGGAAAACGTCGGGCAAGCGAATCCCTTCGAGCTCTATCGCGTGCGTCATGGATATCGTTACCCACAGGAGATACCGTTCGCTTTTTCCTGTGGTGGAGGGAAGGCATGGTGGGTGATGAACCAACTGGTCATGTGGATACCAATCTATCAAATGTACTGAATGATGAGGATTGGCGTTATATGGACCAAACATCCCGGAATCATCTGCAATCGAATGAATATATAGCTGCAAATAGCGGGTTTATGGTGACAGCACTGGATGGAGCGGCGAGGTATATGGATCTGCATTTGCCGTCCGTTTCTAGGTTAGGGGCACGTTATATTGTAATTATGGTTAACGCATTGAGGGATAATACTTTTAAGGATTTGCCGGAGTGTTATGCTGGCTGGATGATGCGTCAGGGGCCACAGTCGGATGAAATGTTCGAACCTTCAACGGTGCAGGAGCGAATTGATCTGACGGCAGATTCCCGTATTTGTATTCCGGCCATTATTGATATACAGGAGCGGCGCATTTTGTGGTGCGATCTTGGCTTAAAGAGACAGCCTAAAGCGCATCTTCCGGTGGAGAACTACAATGCCGATTTGGCTTTGATCGCTCGAGCAATGACGGAGTTGAAACGACCGGATTTATATACCTTATTCATGCTTCATGCTAAAGCGCGGGGAACATTGGTTGAGACATTAGGGATGGCCAATCTCGTATTTACAGCAGAACTGGAATCCAATCGTGTGGCTGAAGTAGCAGAGTATCTGACAGAAGGCCCACCCGTGGAGCGCACCGTGATTACACCTCTGGAGCAAGAGTATATTATGAAGCAGTTTTTGTAACGATGTAGGTTCGAATGTATGGTCATAGATCATTGTAAAAGGGGTATTTGTCACGTTGGACCTGCGCGGGTCACCATGACAAATACCCCTTTTGGGTGTGGATTATATATTTCTGAGCCTATAAGTAGCATGAAAGAGAATGGAGAAGTTAAAGGTCATTCCATTCCATTTCATATTTTATTCGTACATTCGTTGTTCCACTTCAGCAAAAGCGATATCAAGGTTCTCATCGGAATTATCGATATAAGCCACGGCTGAGGAAGGCAACGGCCAGGCCACTTGCTTACGGGCAAGTGAAGCTGTGAAGGCATCCCAGTTCTCCAGCTTCCACTCATCCAGAGGTGATTGTCTGGCTGTAATCCGCTCACGATATAACGCTTCATTTGCAAGATAAATATAGGCCACACGTACATCCGTATCATCCAGGTAACGTCCAATCCGTGCGAGTTCCTGCTCGATCCAGTCCGGAGTTCCGATTTCTTTGGTAAAGGGCCCCACAACCACGGTATCGATACCCAATTGCACGTTGTCCAGTGCAGCATCCATCGTAATACGGTATCCCAAGTCACGACATAGCCTTTTGTATTCCGGTGAATCCCGATCGGATGGATCGAGTCCTTGTAGGGTCATTATTGCTTCAGCAGCTGGACGCAGCAGGATATCCATATCAAAAAAAGCAGCTTTATATTTACGCGAGAGGGCTTTAGCAAGGGTTGTTTTGCCGCTCCCGGCCCCGCCAAGAAAGAAAATCAGTTTGCTCATGGTTTGAATTGCCTCCTCATAATCGATAGAAAGAATATGTAATGTGTGAGTAAGAATAAGAGATTCATGATGACACCTCTGGTGTGAAATAACTTGTTTATTTTATCATAAACGCCTGCAATTGATAGCTAGACAGAAAAGGAAGGATCAGGTAATATTATACCTAGTTTTACTATGCATAGATTTCCGATGTATATAGCTAAGTAGTTTTATTAGGTTCATGTTGAAGTTTTAAGAAGTCTGGTAAAAGTGGTTGTTGTTATTGGACGTGGAAGCATGAACAAAAGGGAGTGACAGCTTTGCAGGTAAACAAACAAATGATTAAAGGCAGCACGGAGACATTGATTCTTACGCTTCTGAAGGAACAGCCACTTTACGGTTATGAATTGATCAAGGAACTCCATCGTCAATCCGAAGGTGTGTTTAATTTGAAAGAAGGTACGTTATATCCCATTCTGCACGCGATGGAGCTTGAGGGATGGGTGGAGTCTTACTGGATGGAGGTTGAAGGTAGGAAACGTAAATATTATTCCATTTGTGACAAGGGTGTGGAGGCGTTACAGCATAAAAAAGCCGAGTGGCTTTTATTCCGCGGTGCCGTGGATCGGGTGCTTGGGGAGGGAGGCTTAACATGACGGATCGACATGAGAAGATTAAACATTATCTTGATCAACTGTGTAGTCAGGTTAAGGCACGTGAAGTACATACCGATCTACGTGATGAGCTTGGTAACCACATGGAAGAAATGATGTTGGACAAGGAGCAAGAGGGACTGAGCCAGGATGAGGCAGCTGCATACGCCATTGAGCAGATGGGTGATCCCGAATTGGTGGGCAAAAGTATGCACCGCTTGCATCGTTATCGTATGCATTGGGGGCTGTTAGTTGGATTAATTGGATTGTCTACAGTAGGCCTGTTGTTAATGTGGATTTTTACGATGAATGTAACAGAGGAAAGGTATCAGTTCTTATATCGCGGTCATGTGGTGTACACCGTTATAGGTGTAATGATAATGTTGTTCTTTATTTACTTTGATTATCGTAAGTTGAAAAGAGCAGCCTGGTGGATCTACATTCTACTTAATGTCATGTTGTGGATCAGTCCAATGATAACTACGGATATTCATGGTAATAGCAGGTACTGGAGCTTATTTGGATTAACGATAGACCTTACCATGGCTTCAGTGTGGATTTTGCCACTTGCTATAGGTGCCATTATGCTTGATAAGCTTCGTTCCAATTGTAATATGCAATCCATTTTGACCTACATTGCAATGGTAACGTTCCCCGCAGTACTATTGTTTCAAACGTTGGACTGGGTTCGCTTGTTTCTGTTTGGCATAATGTGCATTATTTTATTTGGCTGGCTCACGCTAAAACGGCTTTATACCATCGTAGGTGCTGTTATTACAGGAAGTGTTTTTGTATTGTTATTGTTTTTTGCAGATCAATACGGACGCCTGAAGAGGCTCTCTGTCGTTTTGAATCTTCAGGATGACCCATACGGAAGTGGCTATAGCAACAATTCCATTATTGAAATTATTCGATCATCCGGCTGGTGGGGTAATGGGATTGGTACAACGTTCGACATGTTTAAAACGAGTTATTTCGATTACCCAGGTGTGCTGCTCATTGATGTGTTTGGCTGGTCAGCCGGGATACTGTTATTGGTGGGTGTCATCTGGTTTGTTGCCAGTATGATGAAGATACTTCCTCGCATTCGGGATGATTTCGGTCGAATGATTATTGTCAGTATTACCGCCGTGTTTGCATTGCAAATCATCTATTCGTTGGCGATGACCACCGGGATGGCTCCGATTCTTAGTATTTCTTTTCCTTTTATTGGATACGGAAATCACCTGATGTTTGATTATGCCATGCTCGGTTTACTCCTCGGTGTGTACCGTCGGAAGGATACCATTTCGAAGAGAAATGAAAAAATACGGCAGAAGGTGGATGCCGAGCCAATGACCAGTTCATAGGCATCCAAAATCATTACCGCATCTTGAAACGAAGGGATTGTTATGCTCGTTTAACGAGCATTTACTTTACGGGAACCAGATGTGTCGGAGATTTACCCATCCCTGGCTGTTGAAGGAGAGACCACGAACGGAAGGCAGATAAGCAGTCTCCACAGGTTTTTCAGTTAAATGGAATAATAGACTCTGCTGCACCAAAAATTGTTCAATCCGATCCAGTTCGGCAGTTCGGTCTGCGGATATTTGCGAAGCAACAACGGTTTGCAGCATCTCTTGTACACTCTTCTTGGAAGAGTCCTCCAGATGCTCGGATAAAGTGAGATAAAGATCGTATCTGCGCAATTCTTCATCCCGGTCCCGAATCAGGGAGAAGAGAATCAGATCGGATTCCAGTCTCAGGTTCCCTTTGAATTGCTCCATCGTGCCTATGCGGACAGTACATGTGAAGCCGTACATTTCCAATGACGATGCCAAACGTCTGGCATCCATCCGATATTGAGGAATGGTTGTGATGTGCAAGGGGATAGGTAGATCAAAAGTAGGGTGCTGAGACAAATAAGTCAATTCTTCTGCATTCATCAACACTTTATCAGCATCTCCTGGATCACCTTCATTACTTTCATTCATGCCATTCCCATACAATTTAGTAATACACTCCTGAACATGTGCTCTTACATCCGGATCGCTTAGCGGTCTGGTTTTTTGTGTATTACAAGTGAGTAATTTGCGCACCATCACGCCTGCACTAATCTGTGTCCAGTCCCTACCCTCAGACGAGGATGGATTATGAACAAGGTGGAAGAAGGGAGATTCGATATCTTGTTTTTCATCCAAATGTGCAGGGGTACTCCACGGAATTTGTAGAATATCTACTCGGTCCAGGTGGGCTCTGCCTTGAAAATACATCGGAAAAGCTTCAAGTCTGCACAGGTGATTATCCCAGGTTGTGACCTTGAAAGGGCCCGTTCCTATAGGCTTCTGCATGGTATTCGGTAGATCTGGTTCATTTTCTTCATCTTTATGTTGCCCGTACGGGGCTTGTGAAGCAACAATCGCTGCACGGCTCGTAGAAAGAAAGGGCAAAAACAATTCGTGTGGGGCTTTGAGTTTGAAACAAACGGTCAAAGGATCTGTCGCTTCAATCGATAGAATTTGTTTGCTCACATCGCGGTATAATGTCCGTCGTTCTGTGGATTGCAGTCGTTCAAATGTATACACCACATCCGCGGCTGTCAGCAGATGTCCATTGTGAAAAGTAATGCCTTTACGCAAATAAAAGAACCATGTTTTCCGATCTGAACTGACATCCCAGGTATGAGACAGACAGGGAACAATCTTTCCATTTTCATTACGTTGAACCAGCCCGTCGAACACATGGCTGGTGACAAAAGATTCGGCGAGCAAATTGATGTAAAGGGGATCAAGCGCATGCAGCTGTTGGCGGATCGGTAACCTGAGCGTATCAATCCGCTCGTTATGGCTACCAGCTTCCGTATGGTGTCCAGAATAACCAAGCAGCCACTGGTTTAGGTGATCCTGCATTGTCGTAGAACTGGAGAAAGCACCAACCTGTTCGGCGGCTTGCTGCAACTCGCGGCGATTCATGGCCTGCATCATGTATTCTGCTGCAATTTGGTCAGCCGGAACAAGCAGGGTCAGTGTAGAACGCCGTCCACGTCCGCGCTGGGACACCCACCGAATCCATTCGTGGGCAACCATTTTTTTGACGATCGTTAACGTGTTACGGTGTGTACAATCGAGCAGTTCCGCGAGGTCAGAGAGCGTTACTTCATGTTCTAACAGTTGACCAAACCGGCTATGGAGCAGCAAATATTGCTGATGTAATTTCAAGGTTTTGATTCCTCCTGGAGGTTGTAGCTGATGCAATATAATAAAATAAGAAGTTTTATCGTTTTTAATTTCTATTTATATTCTTATTTTATCATCTAGAATGAAACCTAGAAAGTTTAATGGAGGTTTTTCCCATGATTGATAAAATAATGGCTTCACCCAACCGCGCTTTAATTACGCTACTATCCGCATTAATGTTAGCTATCATTCATCAGTATTTGTTCTATGGTAATGAGATTGGTGTTTCTTATCCCATCTTTGTTATCCTCTTTTATGGCTTTATGTTCTTGTTTGCCGGGGACCGCATGCGGCCATTGACCATGATTGATGCTTTTATGGCTGGGGTGGTGCTGATGCTGGCGCTAACGTTTCTGTTATACGACAATGAACCGCTGCGTATCCTTAATTTCCTGGTCGTACCGGGACTTATTATTTTACATATGACTTATCTGGTCGGCAGAAAACAGAGACAATGGTGGGACATTGGATTGATCGGTACCGCGATGGACCATTTGCTGCCACAATCCATCCGTCATTGGGGAACGGTCGCAAGCATTGTTGTGAAAACAGGAGGACGTGGGTTAGGTAAAACGCAGAAAACGGCTGCTTTCAAAGTATTCATTGGCCTTATCGCATCCGTTCCCATCCTCATCGTGGTCGTAGCACTGCTCTCCTCTGCAGATGGGATTTTTAATCAGTATTTATCTGGTTTTCCGGAATGGTTAAATCAACTGACACTGACACCAGGGCTGCCGAGAGTGATCTGGATTCTCATTGCGGGCGTTTTATTGTTCAGTTACGTATGGGGATTCGTGCAGCCGATGCAATATGAAGCAGAGAAAAGAGAGAATGCACATTGGAAAAATGAAAAAGCTATTGTATCTGCTTCAGAAATCGAAAAGCGAGAAGACGTTTCCGTGAATTCCATACAAGAGAATCAGACAACGAATAAGATCTCACCAGACACGATTCATTCTCAAGCTCATCGTGTACCTTTTAGATTGGACCCCGTCATTGTGGGCACTATGCTGCTGGTTATCAACTGTGTGTACGTTTTGTTTGTGCTTGTACAATTTTCTTACCTTTTTGGAGCGGGTGAAGGACAGCTTCCGTCAGACTTGTCCTATGCAGAGTATGCAAGAAGTGGATTTGTGGAGCTGATACTGGTAACAGGCATTAATTTTTTCATCCTGATCATCGCCCTTCAGTTCACGCGTTCAAGCGGCAAAATAGGTTCTGTTGTGCAACAGGTGCTGCTCTTTGTCCTGGTGGGTTGCTCCGCAATCATGCTGTACTCGGCGTTTATACGCCTCAACCTGTATGAACAGGCTTACGGATATACCTACATTCGATTTCTCGTACATGCATTTATGATTTTTCTGGCCCTGCTGCTGCTTATTGCCGCTCTTCGAATCCGTTATACATCCATACCCTTGATCCGCTGGTATATTGTACTGTCCCTTGCAGCCTATGTGGCAGTCAACTATGTTGGCATGGATAATCGTATTGCAGAGCTTAATATTGCACGATATCATCAGACAGGCATTATTGATGCATCCTACTTGGCGAGTTTATCTGCTGATGCCGTTCCTCTACTACGAGAGTTTGCCCAGAGGGAGTACCCGAATTTGAAAGGGGAAATGTTGGATCGTCAAGCCAACTTCTACTTGGGTGAAGCAGAGAGTTCATGGACTTCTTTTAATACGGCAAGACATAGAGCTAAGCTAGAATTGTCCACATTGAGAATGGAATGAATTCATCCACCTGTTTTCCAGCAATGAATTTATGCAAAATCAATATGTAAGTGTTATACTATAAAAACTAACCTATAAAGGGGGTGAATCCCTTGTTTGAACTTCAGGAATTGATACCGTATATATTTTCACTCGGACTCATTTTCACAGTCAGTTACGCTTATATTGCCCATCTGCATTGCGGCATTACAGAGTACTGGATGGAAGGTGGGGCCGGAGGTGGTCTGGAACCTGGATTGCCAACCTTGTCCTTGGACGGACAACACAGACCTGAAGCTTTAAGTCGAATTGTCAGACGAAGAGAATCCCCGGATGAAGATGAACCAGATTGCCATTCCTCGTTGTATGTACTTTCTACAAAACAACGAGGAGGATATATATGGAACATAAGACAAGCAAGGGGTTCACTTTTACATCTGGCAAGGGACGGATCTATGGCCTAATTGCAATTCTTTTTGCGGTTATGCTACTGGCTGGATGCAGTAACAACGTCTCAGAGATTAATTCATCAACACCAGGGTTCTTTAACCATTATGTTGTATTTCCACTGTCGTATCTCATTCAGCACATCGCAACGATATTTAATGGAAGTTATGGGGTAGCCATTATTGTGATTACCCTCGTTATCCGTCTTGCGTTGTTGCCATTGATGATGCGACAAGCAAAATCTCAGCAAGGAACCCGAGTGATCATGAATGCTATGAAGCCGGAGATGGATGCGCTCAAGAAAAAGTATGAGGGCAAAAACGACCCAGCTGATAAGCAGAAGCTTTCGCAGGAAACGATGGAGCTGTATAAGAAGCATAAGTTCAATCCGCTGAATATCGGATGCTTGCCACTGCTGATTCAGTTGCCCATTTTGTCAGGTATCTACACGGCTATCCGGCTTACGCCGGAGCTGTCTTCACACTCTTTCCTGTGGTTCAAATTAGGAGCGCCTGACTATGTGCTTGCAGTCGTGGTAGCAATAATTTATCTGATCCAAGCCAAGGTTTCGCAAGCCAACATGGCTCCGGAACAACGAAAACAGTTCGCAATCATGGGATACATCTCTCCTTTGATGATGGCCTTTTTCTCGCTTTCGGCACCTGCAGCGATGCCGCTGTATTGGATGATCGGCGGTTCATTCCTGGTCTTGCAGACGTTATTGTTCCGCAAATTGTATCCGGTTGAACACCCGCAAGAACCCGTGGCTGTGCAGGTAAAGAACAAAAACATCAAACCTGCGAAGCCCGCTAAGTCCTAAGTTTTCACTCATGAGAATGGTGCAGTAGAAGCGTATAAATATAACGTATGTGTTGATCTAACTGATGTTCTTCACCATAATGTAGCGCAAAGATGCCTTGTCCCATGGGACAAGGCATCTTTTTGTATGTCCAGGTTATAACCTTCAAATAGCTGGTTCATCAGACAACTGGAAACGGGATACAAAATACCAGATTAGCTCACGGCGGGAGGATACGTCTGTTTTGGAAAAAATGGATTTTAAATGATCTTGTACCGTGTAGGCTGATATATGCATCGCTTCAGCAATTTCTTTGGAAGAATAACTGCGCAGCACGTAACCCAATAGTTCCCGTTCCCGAATGGACAACCCATGACTCTCGGCGAGTAAAGGCAGTAAGTCCTGTGGCATAGCCTGTTCAAGCCTGATCGCAATCTGATCCGGGCCTGAAAACTGTTGCATGCGGCTGGCATAAAGCACGAGGTAACGACCATCCAGGAGTTGAATGCAGACTTTGGAGGGCGAAGGATGGGAAGGCTCTTGCGGAACTGTCGAATCGGTATGTGTACGAATCTGACGCTGTAAATGCGAACTGACTGCACGGACTGGGCGTGGCAATACATCTGGTCCCACATGCTCCAGTAAACGTAATTGCGATAGCCAATATTGAGCGGGAGCGTTCACGGATAACAGCTCGAAAGCGTCGGATGTGATCATAATACCTGGGTCAGAGGGACTTCCGCTCTTAATCTCGTCCACAAGAGTCAGACTTGTGGATCGTAACATCAATGCAATAGAAGGTGTCCAGGCCTGAATGCTCAGTCGCTCCTCTTCCGTGAATAAGGGTTGTTCCGTCTTGCGATATAGGGTTAGATACCCCCAACAGGCTCCGCCACTGACCAGTACAGCCCGAAGTTCATCACCGAAACCTGCTGGTTGAAGGATGTTATGATATCGAGCGCTGGATACTGGGTTTCCGCTTATCGATGCCCGAAGAATCGCTGTATACTCACCGCTGCGAATCAAATCAGCATACTTATGTATGTCTTCTTCCATGTATTCATTAACGAACAGCCGATTATGAATGGCTTCAATGCCGTCTTCCGTCACGGCACCCGTTGAGAGAAGAGTCTGTGGATCAACCGTTGTGAAGCAATACGCTTCATAGGGAACGATATTCTGAATTTGTTTCAATACAGCTTCCCGGTAGGTGCGCGAGGTCCAGGTTCCTTTTTCGAGAGAAGTAATGAGTCGCTGGTTCCGTTCCATACGTGATGTCATAAAGCTTTCTCCTCTCCTCATGCAGATATCCCATTGTTCTGGGATTGTACGCTCTGCGTATCCTTTTATAATGAAATTAGACGAACGAAGAGTCAAGTCTAACTTGAATCCATGAGGAGTGTAGTACGATGGACCACAATCAACCATCTATGAGCTGGGATACGGCGGATGAAAACCGTTACGAACAATCGATAGCCCTGAAAATTCCGGGTTATTCTCATATGCATGATCTGATGGAGCGGCTGCTTGCCGCTTCTATCACGGATAACAACGAGGCTAAAATACTAATTGTCGGAGCCGGTGGAGGTAAGGAAATAGCTCTGCTTGGTTCTCGCCATGCGGGATGGACGTTTACTGGAGTAGATCCTTCCCAGCCGATGCTTCAGTTAGCAGAGAGAAGAGTCCAGGAAGCGGGGGTCGACGCCAGAGTGCAACTTAAATCAATAACGCTTGAATCGTTGCCGGAAGAGGGGGTATACGACGCGGCGACAAGCATGCTAATGCTGCATTTTATTCAGGGGATCGAGTCCAAAAGACGGTTCCTGTCCAACCTTGCGGCCAGACTTAAGCCTGGAGCTCCACTCATTATTGCAGCAGTGAATGCCGATCTTCATTCGTCTGTATATCCAACCATGATGCAAGCCTGGCAGGATCACATGTTAAGTAATGGTATTCAGCCTGAAGAATGGGAGCGGTTTGCAGCTTCCCTTGGCCGAGAGTCGGATCCCATCTCATCTGAACGAATGATAGAGCTTATGGAAGAATGCGGATTCTCGCACATTACACGTTATTTCGGAGCATTCTGGGTGGAGGGATATTATGCGAAACGAATCTAAAGTAGAGTCTGTGAAAGACCAGATTTGGGTTGTTGGCGGATATGGTCAGGTGGGGCAAATGATATGTACGCAACTGGGACGCTCGTTTCCCGGCAAGGTATGGGCGGCAGGTACGCGGATGAACCGGGCTGAGGAATTCAGCCGATCTACGGGTGGTATAGTCCAGCCGCTTCAATTGGATGTACGAAAAGCGATTGATCCTGTTGTGCTTCAATCGGTCAAGTTGGTGATCATGTGTGTGGACCAGACGGATACCCGATTTGTCGAGGCTTGTGCGAAAGCAGGGACAGATTATATCGATATTTCGGCCAATTATGACTTTCTGGGTCAGGTCGAACAGTTGCATTCCAAAATGCAGCGTTCCAAAGCAACAGCGATGCTCAGTGTGGGACTGTCGCCTGGTGTGACCAATCTGCTTGTGCGTGAAGCAGGTGCCCGTATGGAACAAGTGGACGAAGCGGACATCACCGTCATGTTGGGACTGGGTGAGAAACACGGGAAAGCCGCGGTGGAGTGGACTGTGGATCAGATGAATGCTACCTATCAGGTCATGAAAAAGGGCAAGCCAGCCGAAGTGCAAAGTTTTCACGATAGTAAATGGATTGATTTTGGCGCAGACCTGGGCCGCAGGAAAGCGTATCGGTTTAACTTTTCGGATCAACACGTCGTTGCTCGTACACTTCGTATTCCAACGGTGTCCACCCGGTTATGTCTCGATTCCCGTTGGATGACCAGATCCATGGCAATCTCGAAACGTATTGGTCTGTTCACGCTACTGCGTATTCCCTCCCTTCGTAATGGTACGGTCAAGGCTTTTGGGGTTATTCCCGGAGGGGAGCCGATGTTTGCAGTTAAGGTAGATGCAGTGGGATGGAAAAAGGGCAAACAAGTCCATGTCGAGCAGCTGCTGGTTGGCGAGCGTGAAGCAGATGCAACAGCAGCAGTTGCGGCGGCAGTAGCGGAGCGAATGTATCGGACGGAACTGCCGCATGGTGTTTTTCACATTGAACAATGCCTTTCCTTGCAGCATATTCAGGAAGCACTTCGTTGTCCATTGAAAGTAACAACGAAGATCACGTAAATCATATATGTTGTTGGATCATTTTTTTGCTCAGGCTCTCCGATCTGCTATGATGGAACAAATAATCATGCTAGAACGGAGGGAGATCATGAACTGCATTGCTGTATTGCCTTATTACAAAGTACAGAGAGAAGTGACGGGTCTCGCACAGAAAGTACTGCAGAGCGATCGGTCCATGATCCTGTACTCGGACAAGATTGTAACCAAATACCGCGAGTTTAACATTACTGAAGTGTTCGACATGTCCTTTCGGAGAATGGGGAATGAAGGTGGTTTTTTCTATCTACATACCAGCACCGGGGTCTATCCTTATATGGTCAACATAGATCCCAAGCCTTTTATCCAAAGTTTCAGAACAATGACGACTCAAAAATTAACTTAATCTTGACCTTACCGTTACGTGAAGGCTTATCCTCGGATTTGGAAGTAAGGCAATCCAAACCTAGAGGAGTTGTGAAACGAATGAGTATATTAATCCAGCAAGCCACAATCTTAACGATGAAAGACACCGATTCCCCCTTCAAGGGGGATATTCGCATTGTAGGCGACCGTATCGCAGAGATTGCTCCCCACATTCAGGCTCAACCGGGTGATGAGATTATGGATGGTCAACATAAACTGGCAATGCCGGGCCTGATCAATGCTCACCAGCATACACCGATGAGTCTGTTACGAGCATTCTCGGATGATCTGAAGCTGATGGACTGGCTTGACCGTAAGATGCTGCCTGCAGAAGCCCGGATGACACCCGAAGATATATACTGGGGAGCACAATTATCCATCGCCGAGATGATCCGTTCAGGAACTACAGCTTACGCTGATATGTACATTCACATGAATGAAATCGCAGAAGCGGTAACGGAAACCGGTATTCGGGCATCGCTCACACGCGGAATGGTATTCGTGGAGGATGACGGAGGGCGCAGATTACAGGAAGCGGTCGATTTGGTGCAGCGTTGGTCGGGTAAGGCTGAGGGTCGAATTACGACGATGTATGGCCCGCATTCTCCCTATACTTGCCCAGTAGAACCTTTGCGGGAAGTCATCGCGATGGCGGAACAGGAGAACGTGCCCATCCATATTCATCTGGCTGAGACGAAAGAGGAAGTTGTGAAGATTCGTGAACGCTATGGCATGACGCCAACGGAGTATTTGGAAGAGGCAGGTGTGTTTGAAAAAGCACACGTACTGCTTGCCCACGGCGTACACCTGAATCGCAGAGATATTGGCAGATTGAAAGGCATGCGTGGTGGAGTAGCGCACAATCCGGTCAGCAATCTGAAGCTGGGCTGCGGAATTGCCCCAATTACCGAGATGATTGCACAGGGAATTAATGTGGGTCTTGGAACCGATGGGGCAGGAAGTGCGACAACCGTCGATATGTTTGAAGAGATCAAGGCTGCGACCTGGCTGCAAAAGCTGGATTATGGTGACCCTACCCGGTTGTCGGCAAGAGAGGTACTACACATGTCTACACGGGGAAGTGCAGGTCTGTTGAACCTTCAGGATGAAGTAGGTGTGCTGAAAGTTGGGCGCAAGGCCGACCTGATTCTGATTGATCTGAAGAAACCGCATTTGCAGCCGGTTCACGAGCTGGAATCATTGCTTGCATACAGCGTGAATGGCGCCGATGTAGATACCACCATTGTGAATGGCCGTGTGCTAATGAGAGGCAGGCAGCTGCTAACGATTGATGAGGAAGAACTTTTCCGTCAGGTAGAGGTTCGGGCGAAGCGTATTGTTGAAGGGATTTGATTTTTGACACTTGCAGTGACTTGATATGGTTCACACCTCAAGTTGCTGCAGGTGTATTTTTTTTGCCAGGCAGACGCGGATTGTCCAGTTCATTATCAGTTCACACAAATTTGTTAGAATGTGAAACATCAACTAAACAGATAGAGCGCATGACTTGGAGAGGAAGAGATCAAGATGACTATATTAGAAGTAAAACATGTGAAGAAATCATACACGCTGTATGGTAAGGAAAAGGTTCCTGTGCTCCACGATGTGAATTTGAGCTTTGAGACAGGAGAATTCGTCTCGATCCTTGGTGAATCGGGTTGCGGAAAGTCAACCCTTATGAATATTATTGGCGGAATGGACTCCGATTTTGAAGGGGAGATCCTTGTTCGTGGAAAGAACTTAAGTGCCATGACTGAGAAGGAAATGGATGATTATCGGAAGAATAATATCGGCTTTGTGTTTCAAAATTTCAATCTGATTCCGCATCTGTCTGTGCTGGAAAATGTTACGATTGCTATGCAAATGACGGACACAAGTGAAAAGGAACGCAATAAGCGCGCTATAGATATTTTGACCGAGGTCGGGCTGAAGAATCATCTGAATAAACGGCCTAACCAGCTGTCAGGTGGACAGAAGCAAAGGGTTTCCATTGCTCGTGCATTATCGAACAATCCAGACATTATTTTGGCGGATGAACCAACAGGTGCTTTGGATAAGGAAAACGGGGATCAAATTCTGGCTTTGCTGGACAGCATTGCGCAAAAAGGAATGCTGGTCATTGCAGTAACTCACTCGCAGAAAGTAGCTGATTCCGGTACACGTATTGTGAAGGTAGAGGAGGGACGGATTAAGGATGATATCCATTTAAAAGATCGTTCCTTGACTACCTATGAGGGCAGTAGTGGTGCTTCCAGAAACTTGGGCTTACTGGCTTCTTTCAAAATGGCTCTCAAAAATATGAAACTCAACGGCAAGCGTAATGTACTGGTTGCATTGGGTGGGTCGATAGGGATTTTAAGCGTACTCCTGATGCTCTCATTGGGTAATGGAATAACGACATATATGAACGACGAAATCAATTCAAGTATGGACCCTTTGCTTGTGGATATAACGAAGCCCAGTGCAGATGCCAAAGATATACAAGGCCCGCAAGCCTTGATGGCAGCAGGCGAACCTTTTACAACAACCGACATTGAGACCATTCGCAAATTCCCTAATGTGGATCATGTAGAGACCATCACTACCATTACAGGCAAATCGACTATGGTTAATGCAAAGCAAAGTGTGGCACTTACGCAGTTAACGACGTTAACGGATGCTTTTGATCCAGCAATGATAACAACGGGTACACTTCCGGTAGAAAATGAGATGTTGTTACCCCTCGATACGGCGAATAAATTAAGCGGGAATGACCAAGCTGAATCCATGATCGGCAAGTCTGTGTTTCTATATATCAATGAGATGGATGGCAATAATAAACCGGTAACTTTGGAGAAAGAAATAACCATATCTGGTATTTATGAAGCGTCAGATCAAAGATCACCAATGCAGCAATCACCGGGTTACATTTCATCACAGACGTTGGAGCAAATGTATACGGACAAAGGAATAACGATTGGGCCAATTCAGGTTAACGCTTATGCAACCGATATGAAATATGTCAATGATATTAATGCAGCAGCTGTTGATGCAGGCTTCTCAGGCTCCCAGACGGCAAAAATCATGGAAAATATCACGACATATGTGAACATGGCCACGATCGTTCTGTCTGGTATTGCAGGCATTTCGTTGATCGTATCCGGTATTATGATATTGGTTGTGCTTTACATTAGTGTCGTGGAACGAACGAAGGAAATCGGAATCCTTCGTGCGATTGGAGCAAGAAAGAAGGACATCAAGCGAATTTTCTTTTCTGAATCTGCTCTATTGGGGGTATTCAGTGGTATCATTGCGGTAGTATTTGCGATAATTATTAGTTATGTGTTGAATATTCTCTTGGACAATGCCTTTGGAGCAAAACTAATTAACTTGTCCGGATATTATATCGTGTTCGGAATCATTGTAAGTACAGTGATTAGTATCATCGCTGGATTGATGCCATCATCCAAAGCTGCCAAGCTGGACCCAATGGAATCCTTACGATATGAATAAATTCAGTTGTGAATAATGAACATTGCGGAAAGGATAATGCATAAATGAACACGATTCTTGTGGTTGATGATGATTCCCATATCCGCAAATTGATTCGAATATATCTTGAAACCAATCAGTTTTCCGTGGTGGAAGCGGCGGATGGGCAAGAAGCACTGAACATCTTGTCTCATACCAAAATTGATTTAGCGATTGTAGATGTGATGATGCCACGTGTAGATGGTATTGAACTGACCGAAGATATTCGATCTTATATGGATATTCCGATTCTAATGGTGACTGCCAAGGGAGAATCCAAGGATAAAGTCAGAGGATTCAATGCAGGGTCAGACGATTACTTAGTAAAACCTTTTGATCCAGTAGAGTTAATCTTGCGTGTGAAATCTTTAATGAAGAGATACAACAAGATTTCATCGAATGTTATTCATATAGGCGGTGCAACGATTAATCTGAGCAATTTGACAGTAGATGCAGGAGCTCAAACGGTTGAGTTGAAAAAGAAGGAATGTGAATTGTTGTTTGCTTTGGCGAGTTTGCCAGGGCAAATATTCACACGTACACAGCTTATAGAAGATATATGGGGAATCGATTATGAAGGTGATGAGCGTACCGTTGATGTGCATATCAAAAGGTTAAGAGTACGGCTTGAACCAATCCCGGAACTGATTATTTCGACAATCAGAGGACTAGGATATCGTCTGGAGCTTGTATGAAAATAGTGAGTAAAAGCCTGCGCCTACGAATCGTAGCTACATTTATTGGTATTGTGATTGTCAGTTTGATTTTCTCCTTTATACTAAACATGCGACCTCAGGAAAAGACACCGAATCATACCATGGTTACCATTGCCGAAGATATCGCTTCGATGATAAACCTGATCGATGATCCGGAAAAGGTGAAAACTGGATTGAATCTCTTTGCGCGATATGGCTTGAACATAAATGCTGTGAATGAACAAAGTGAATTGCTTGCTTCCTTTCCAGCTGATAAAGTTCATGAATTATTTGATGAAAATACCACGGAAGCGTTTATTCTTTCCAATAAAGATGAAACAGCGTTCGTTGGTGTTCCCAGGATGAATGAAGAGAAAGATGCGCTCCTTATCAAAATTAATTTTTCATCGATTTTTCATAATGTGAAACGTACACTATTTATATCGCTACTGACTGTCCTGGTTATAGGAAGCTTATTAATCATGTTTATGTCTGGGTACATTGTGAGACCTATCAAAAGACTAACGGCTGCAGCTAAGAAAATGGCATCAGGCGATCTATCTGTCCGGTTGAAACATAATAATCCAGATGAGTTTGGTGAGCTGATGGAGAGCTTTAATCATATGGCCCGTGAGCTGCAAAAAATAGACTCGGTGCGTGATGATTTTGTCAGTAACGTCTCTCATGAAATGCAGTCTCCACTAACATCGATTAGAGGATTTACAAGAGCGCTGCAAGATGGTGTCATCCCTTTGGAAGAGCAGAAAGAGCATCTGGATATCATATACGAGGAAACTTTACGCCTTTCCAGGCTTAGTGATAATTTACTCCGGTTAGCCTCGCTGGATTCGGAGCACCATCCGTTTAATCTCAGTACGTTCCAATTAGATGAGCAATTAAGAAGAACGATCGTATTAGCAGAACCCCAGTGGGCGCGCAAAAATATCAAGATTGAATTGGATTTATTGCCTTGCGAAATCACGGTTGATAAAGATTTGTTTGAGCAAGTCTGGCAGAATTTAATCAACAATGCTATAAAATATACGGGTCCCGACGGTGTCATTCACATCGAAATCGAGATGTCCATGTCATTCGTGAAGGTATCAATTAGAGATTCAGGACAAGGAATACCCGAGGAGGCGCTTCCGTATATTTTCGATCGATTTTATATGGTCGATAAAGCACGGAGCAGTGCTCTTAGAGGGAATGGATTAGGGCTTTCCATCGTGATTAAAATTTTGAAATTACATGATTGTACTATTGATGTGGAGAGCAGGGTTGGAGAAGGAACGCAGTTTACGGTTACGATTCCCAGACCTTCGACTACATCTTAAGTAAGCTCAATTAGCAATATTTAAGCAATCGTGGTCCTTATGAATATAGGACTCCTGTTGCCTGAATATTGCTTTTTGGTGAGTGCTGCGTGAAAGATCTCATATATTGTTTTGTTTAGTGGCAGATGATTTGATAAGATAGAAGAGATGCGAGTATCAATCCATTTGTAGGGTGACGAGAGTGAAGTAGATTCAACGTTTATTCTATCCGCTACCCCTGCACATCTATGTGAATATATGAACATAACAATTTATTATATACAGAATGGAGCCATCCAATGAAATATCGCAATATGGAAGATTGCATTAATGATCTGGAGCAGCATGGACATTTGATTCGAGTGAAGGAAGAAGTTGACCCTCATTTGGAGATGGCAGCGATACATATGAAAGTGCATGAGGCGAAAGGCCCAGCTCTGCTTTTCGAAAATGTGAAAGGCTCCAAGTTCCAGGCTGTTTCGAACCTGTTCGGTACACTGGAACGAAGCAAATTCATGTTCCGTGGAACGCTTGAAGGTGTACAACGTGTCATGGCTGTACGGGATGATCCAATGAAGGCACTCAAGACGCCTTTTCAGCATATCAGCACAGGTCTTGCCGCCTGGCAGGCTCTCCCTAAGCAGAAGTCCATCAGTTTGCCTGTAACCGCGCAAGAGATTCAAATCTCGGATCTGCCGTTGATCAAGCATTGGCCTATGGATGGTGGAGCATTCGTTACGCTGCCTCAAGTCTATTCGGAGGACCCGGACAAGCCAGGCATCATGAACTCCAATCTGGGCATGTACCGGGTACAGCTAAGTGGTAATGATTATGAACTGAATAAGGAAATTGGACTTCATTATCAGATCCATCGCGGAATTGGTATTCATCAGGCCAAAGCAGTCAAAAAGGGAGAACCCCTGAAAGTGAGCATCTTCATTGGGGGCCCGCCGGCACATACACTTTCTGCAGTGATGCCTTTGCCTGAAGGGCTCAGTGAGATGACTTTCGCGGGGCTACTTGCCGGCCGTCGTTTCCGTTACAGCTATAAGGATGGGTACTGCATCAGTAATGACGCCGATTTTGTCATCACCGGTGATATTTACCCTGACGAGACGAAGCCTGAAGGACCGTTTGGTGATCATCTTGGATATTACAGTCTGACCCATCCGTTCCCACTAATGAGAGTGCATAAAGTGTACGCCAAGCCGAATGCGATCTGGCCATTTACCGTGGTGGGTCGTCCGCCACAAGAGGATACGGCATTTGGGGATCTGATTCATGAAATTACGGGTGATGCGATTAAACAGGAAGTTCCCGGTGTAAAAGAAGTCCATGCGGTCGATGCAGCAGGAGTGCATCCGCTTCTGTTCGCGATTGGAAGTGAGCGGTATACACCTTATCAGACGGTAAAACAGCCAACAGAGCTGCTGACGATTGCGAGTCGTATTCTGGGTACAGGCCAGCTCAGTCTGGCGAAGTATTTGTTTATCACAGCAGAAGATCAGCAACCGCTGGATACTCACCGGGAAGTGGAATTCTTGACGTACATCCTGGAACGAATGGATCTGCAACGGGACATTCATTTCCATACCAACACAACGATCGATACGCTGGATTACTCGGGAACCGGGTTGAACAGCGGCAGTAAGGTTGTATTTGCAGCCTATGGGGACAAGAAACGGGAGTTGTGCCGTGAAGTATCGGAGACATTGAAGGATATTCGGGGGTATAGCAATCCTCAGCTCGTGATGCCAGGAATTGTAGCCATTCAGGGTGTGCCATTCACCAGTTATGTGGATACAGAACAAGAAATGAAGGCATTTACAGACATGCTGAAGGAAAAAGGAGACCTGTCTTCATGTCCAATGATTATATTATGTGACGATAGTTCTTTCCTGAGTGCGAATCTCAGCAACTTCTTGTGGGCGACATTTACCCGCAGTAATCCGTCCCATGATATGTACGGTGTGAATAGCAGTTACAACTATAAACATTGGGGTTGTGACCAGATCATTATCGATGCCAGAGTGAAGCCGCATCAGGCACCACCGTTAATTCCGGACCCATCTGTTGAGAAAGGCATTGAACGCTTTTTCGTACAGGGAGCGAGCCTGAGCTCGATCAAAATTTAGTTGAATTCAATAAAAGCCCAAAGATTTTTTTGGGCTTTTTGGTTATATATGTGTAAATCAAGTTGTCCGTTATCTAAATACAAAATCAAACCGGGACTTTTTTGAAAACGGGACTGAGAATAAAGTCTTATACGTTCGTATTTCCTTTTGCGATTAAGGTCGTTTGGACTATGGAGAAAAAGAATGTATTTATCGATATAAAGTAGTATAGGGATTTTTGGGACCCGATCAACGGGTACTGTTGACTATAAATGATTGTTCAGGGGGAATACCGATTTGAGAATCCATATTATGAACCTGCAAGATGGAGACCGTCTAACTGCGGATACATTCAGCGAAGCGGGATTACACGTTCTGGGTCAGGGTACTGTGATCAAAAGTGAAGATATCACCTTGCTGATGCAGCACCGCGTAGACTATGTGGATATTGAACCACGCGAGGAAGAGATCACGGAAGCGGAATTCTTTGCTGCTGCAGCAAAATTTGCATCTGGAGCAAGCACAAGCACCAAGGAAGAACCGCCTGAAGAAGAAATGAAATCCCAATTTATACAAACTGTACATAATTATCAATCCGCGTTTCTCGAAGCGCTGACTGTGGGCAAGTTCAACGCAACAATGGTGGACGATGCGCTTCAACCGATGGTGGAGGGACTGGACGAGCAAAAGGATGTCGTACATCTCCTGATGATGCTGGAACGGGATGATGTTAATAACTACACACATTCCATTCAGGTTGGACTATTGTCATTTTATCTAGCCAACTGGCTTGGTTATTCCCAAAAAGAAAGTTATCAGATCAGTCGTGGTGGCTATCTTCACGATATCGGCAAATGCAAGGTATCTCATCGGATACGCAACAAGATGGAACCGTTAACCGCAGATGAACAGCTCGAATTGCAGCGTCACACGATCTATGGACATGATATTATCAAAAGTTCCATGACGGATGAAGCTACAGCGCTGGTAGCTCTTCAGCATCATGAACTGGAGGATGGTACCGGATATCCGATGCAACTGAAGAAAGACGAGATTCATCCATACACACAGATCGTATCTGTCGCTGACATATACATCGGGATGAGATCCGGTAGTCACGGAAGCAGCAATCCGAATCTGATCAACAACTTGCGCGATATCTATGCGATGGGATTCGGCAAATTGAATGAGAAGCCGGTTCAGGCCTTGATGCAGCATCTGCTTCCTAATTTTATTGGTAAACAAGTGTTGCTGAGTAACGGCGAGCGGGGTGTTATTGTCATGAACAATACATCCGATATTTTCAAACCACTGATCAAGGTGGAATCGGAACAATATCGTGATCTGTCCAAAGAGCGCACTCTTGCCATTAATGAATTAATTATCTAAGTTTGAATAACAAATGAATTCATACAGAAAACGGGCCTCCTATACCATGACAGGGGACCCGTTTTTCATTTATATCATGAACTGCGTTGTTCTTCATGGTGACCAAGAGTATACTTTGCAAAGACCTTAATCTTCCTTTTTAGGAAAAGGGGGCAGAAAAGGAGAGATCGTCTTTGATTGAAGTGGTAACCGAGATCACGATACATGCGCCCATCGAGCGATGCTTTGACTATGCGCGGGACATTGATATTCATACCCGGACAGTCTGGAAACATACCCGTGAGCAAGCTGTAGCGGGTGTTACAACGGGCAGAATTGGTGAAGGCGATACGGTAACTTTCGAAGCGAGCCATTTCGGGATAAGACAGAAGCTGACTTCCCGGATCGCCGAGTACAATCCGCCGTATCTCTTTGTGGATCAGATGGAGAAAGGTGCTTTCAAGAGCATGAGACATGAACACAGCTTCAACAAGCTTGGAGAGCAGACCACTTCTATGAGGGACACACTGAGATTTGAAGCTCCCCTTGGTGTTCTGGGTTGGGTTGCAGAGCGGATTGTACTCAAGAGGTATATGCAGGCTTTCCTGGAGAGCCGTAATTTGAAGCTAAAGGCGTTACTAGAGAATAGATAGGGCCGATCTGTAAGGAGGAAATGATAGTTGATGGAAAACGAATATTTTGTAGGTTGGGGCACACTTGCCCTTATTAATGCCGGACTTGCTCAGGGAAAAAACAGAAGTGGCCGTAACTGGTTTCTGATTTCCCTGTTATTTGGTCCGTTAGCCACTCTGTTTATTGTGGTATGGAATAAGCTGGATTAAGTTCTTTTATTGATCCGAATTCCGATGGATATATCGATCAATGGTCCAGAACAGAAGCGCAGCGGCACTCACGCCTGCACCCAGCCAGCAAACGCCAGTCCAACCTGCCCATGCGTATACTTGAGTAGACGCAATGGAGCCGGTAGCACTTCCTATTGAATAAAAGATCATGTAGGCGCCCGTCAAACGGCTCTGCGCCTCAGGTCGAACTTCATAGATCAGACTCTGGTTGGTGACATGTACGGCCTGAACGGCAAGGTCCAGCATAATTACCCCAGCTACAAGCAGCCATAAAGAGTGGTGAACATAGCCAATGGGCAGCCAGGATAGAAGCAATATGACAAGAGCGACGCCCGTCGTATTTTGTCCCAATCCCCGATCAGCCAGTTTTCCAGCACGTGCAGCAGCCAAGGCACCAGCAGCTCCCGCGAGACCAAAGGCTCCAATAGCAGTATGTGACAGGGAAAGTGGTGGAGCGCTAAGTGGCAACACCATGGAAGTCCATAACGTGCTAAAGGCTGTGAAAATTAACATGGCGAGAACGCCGCGTGTTCGCAGAATAGGCAGCTCACGGTACAGTTGCATGACTGAAACAATTAATTGGGTGTAGCTGAGTTTCTCTCGCTTGGGTTCGTGTTTTGGGAGTACAAGAAACAGGGCGATAATCCCGAGTAATGTCAGACTGGCAGAGAAGAGATAGACTGATCTCCAGCCGATCCAATCGTTTAAGGTGCCTGCTATGGTTCGCGCCAGTAATATGCCTATGACGATTCCGCTTGTGACCAGACCGACGATACGCCCTCGTTCTGAAGGTACAGCCAGGGAGGCGGCAAAGGCAACGAGTGTTTGTGTAATCACGGCAAGCAGCCCGATGGCGGCCATTCCAATGAATAGAACCTGGCTGGATGATGAGGTACCGACAGTAACCAGGGCGATTACGGATAAAAGCATCTGGATAATGATCAGCTTGCGCCGGTTCAATAGATCACCAAGTGGGACCAGTAATAACAATCCGAGGGCGTAACAAATCTGGGTTACGGTAATAACGATTCCAATAGAGGAATGAGAGATTCTAAACTCGTCAGCAATGGAGTCGAGCAAAGGCTGGGCATAATAAATGTTGGCTACCGCCAGTCCGCTGCACAGGGCAAATAACAGCGCGACAAGTCGGGACATGCCTGGACGTCCTTCGCTGAAGGGATGTGCTTGATAAGATGGATTTTGCATGGATGATTCACCTTTCTGTATTCGAATGTGGTAAGTTAGGGGGAGCGGTAAGAACACTGTTGAATTTAAATTTACCGATCAGTACATTATGATTCCGAATAAACATACTTCACGCTTTGACACGATGTCAAGAAATAAAATGGAATGAGTATATTTTCTTTTATAAATTGAGATATGTTTGACGTGGGAATTGGATATAGAATAAAATAGATGTATACTGATCGATACATAAAGAGGGTGAATACATGGTTAGACAACGGGAATTTGATACGGATCAGGCACTGGAAGCAGCGATGCAGATTTTTTGGGATAAGGGATTTGAGGCGACGTCCCTAAGTGATTTGACAACAGCCATGGGAATTCAACGTCCCAGTCTTTATGCGGCTTTTGGTGACAAAAAGGAATTGTTTGAAACGGCACTTCGCAGATATACAACTTTGCATGCTGCGCAGGTCAGATCCAGGCTTCAACATACATCCTCTGTAAAAGAAGCCTTCCGTGCCTTATTTGAACATATCGGAGCAGAAGGGGATGTGACAGATACTCGTCATGGCTGTTTTTGCATTAATACGATGGTTGAACTGGCTCCACGTGACCCCAAATTCGCTGTTCTGACACGCGAGCACCAGATGTATCTGGCGGCGATTTTCAAGGAGACGATTGAACGGGGGCAGGAAACAGGGGAATTGTCTAATGATCTCGACGCAAGTGCGTTGTCCAAGTCTCTGGTTGTATCGATGATTGGATTGACCGTGATGATGAAATCGGAGCCGGATCGCTCATTTGTGCAGCAGAGTATTAAGGTTACGTTATCGTTGCTTGAGGAGTGAGGGAAGGATTTCATTTTTAGAGAGGGTGTTCATATGGAGCGTTATTTTCATAGGATCTACCTAGTCGTTTTATACATTATAGGTGTGCTGCTGACGACATACGGCGGGATGGGGATCATCGAGTTCAGTTTGATTGTGATTGGCATGCTTGCTTTTATTGCTATTGTAGGTTCGCTAACTGAGAATGATCAATCGAAATTAGATACGATTTTTTGGAAAATACGGTCCTTGCTTCAAGTGGCGATGGCCATACTGATGACGGCGCTGCTTTTCAAGCTGTTCTGAAGTGAGAGCGAGAAGCGGGAATCTGTTCCTGCTCTTTTTGTGTCTGAGGACATTGGGCAGATGAGGGCTTGAGTTGATACAATACAGATAGGGTATAGATTAAATTAGGGTGTATACTATGATTTACATATTCGGGTAACATGTTCAAAGAATGTTTGATGATGCACATATATGAGGAGGAGATTCAACCATGCAGACGAAGTTGCGTTGTGCCATATTGGATGATTATCAGAATGTAGCCCTTTCTTCAGCGGATTGGACTCCTATCCTGAATCGAGTTGAGGTTCAGACGTTCAATAACTATTTGGGATCAGAAGAGAAGGTCGTTCAGGAACTGCAGGATTTTGAAATTATTGTCTTGATGCGTGAGCGTACACCATTTCCTGAATCCGTGATTACACAATTGCCCAAACTCAAGCTTCTGATTACAAGCGGCATGCGCAATGCCTCCATTGATCTCCGGGCTGCGGAAGAAAGTGGAGTAATCGTCTGTGGCACGGAAGGCAGCTCGAACCCGCCGACGGAACTGACATGGGCGCTGATACTGGGTCTGTCCAGACAGCTGGTAACTGAAAATAACGCACTGCGTTCCAATCGGAATTGGCAGAGTACAGTTGGCATGGATTTGTACGGAAAGACACTGGGACTGCTCGGTTTAGGCAAGATTGGCAGTCGGATGGCAGAGATTGCACAAGCCTTTGGCATGAACGTGATCGCCTGGAGTGAGAATTTGACACAGGCAAGAGCAGAGGAGCAAGGAGTCCAGTGGGTAGAGACCAAGGAAGAACTGCTTGAACAAAGCGATATTGTTTCCATTCATCTGGTGCTCAGTGATCGCACTCGTAATCTGATCGGACGAGCCGAGCTGCAACGGATGAAAAATACTGCTTTATTGATCAATACGTCCCGTGCAGGCATTGTGGATCAAGAGGCGATGGTCGAAGCTTTACAGAATGAGTGGATTGCCGGGGCCGGTCTAGACGTATATGAACAGGAACCTCTTCCTGTGAATCATATGTTGCGTACACTGCCCAATCTGCTGGCAACACCGCATCTGGGTTATGTGACTCAAGGCAACTATGCCATTTATTTTAACCATACCGTAGAGGATATTGAGATGTTTATGAAAGGAACACCGATTAGACAATTGCTTACGAAGAAGTAATTGCTCGGAGGTGGGTTTGAGATAAAAGGGTGTGAATGAAGATAAAAAAAGGTGTTTCTCAGGACAAAATTCATTCCTGGTGAGCACCTTTTTGTGTTTATCGAAGGTTTGGACTGTCCATTAAATCCGGTGTCTTCGCAATCATTCTTATGCGCGTGGTCCTTGTGAAGATGAGCGGATCATGGCAACGCTGGACTCGCGCACAATTAACCGTGGCTCAAATTGAATATGCTCGTAATCCGTGGTGCTCATCTCTCGAATCCGTTTTAACAGCAATTCCGTAGCAAGTCGGGCCACTTCTTCGCCCATAATCGAGACTGAACTGATCTGCGGAGACGTAACGGTAGTCCATTGGTTATTATCGACGCCCACAACAGCGATATCTTCAGGCACACGAACGCCCAGTTCTTTAAACCGATTTACCAGTCCGATGGCAACCATATCATTAATCGCGTATACAGCATCTGGCATGTGAGTCAGCCCATAGAAATAATCTGCTGCATTAGCTCCCGTATTCAATGAAAAATCTTCTCCGAAGTAAACAAGCGAGATGTCTACATGTCCGAGCGCCTGCTCATAAGCCCGATAACGCTCTTCAATAATATCTTTGGGAGCACCGGCGTATGCAATGCGGGTTCGTCCAATCTTAATCAGATGTTCCATCACCAGTTTCCCTTCAGGCTGTGAAAGAGAAACGACATCTGCTTTCATGCCAGGGTCCAGCTTTTTACCGTAATTGATCATGGAAATGGGAAGGGGAGCTTTATCAATTAAGCCAGGCAATGTTTTGGGATATGCCAAAGGCATGAAAATAAGCCCGTCTACGTGCAGTTTTTTGATCGTACGAATGGTTTCCAGTTCCGTTCGTGCATTGCCCGCCGTATTGATTTGAACCACATGATACCCATGCTGCTTCGCCGTTTGTTCAACAGACCAAGAGATCTCGGGAATGATGGCATTGCGTATGTCAGGTACAACCAGTGCAATCTGATGCGTCTGGCGTATTTTCAAACTCTGGGCAGAGGTATTGGGGACAAATCCAAGCTCATCAATGGCTTGCATGACTTTATCCCGTGTTTTGTTGCTGATGCCATCGGAATTGTTGATGGCTCGGGAGACGGTAGCGATACCTACACCTGCAAGTTCTGCAACGTCCTTGATCGTAACCTTCTGATCTTTACTCACGTTTAGTTAACCTCACTTCATCGGAAACGATTCCGAATTTTAAAATATATACGGATGGAATGACAATCCTATACCTTGATTATAACATTTGATCCAATAAGTATCCCGTGAATACGATTGAAAGGTCAGAGATGTCTGTTGTTTTCCAAAAGAACCGAATGGATAAATAGCGGATTCTATAATAAATTGAATTAAACATTTACACGAGAAGGGAGAGGAAGCCACAGAGCAAAAAAACTATCGATACATTGAAAACGCTATCATTACACCAAAGTTATCGACGTGAAATTCATAAGATAGACATATGTGTGACAAATTATGTTTGACAGCCTATTTAAAATGTGACATATTTAACTTACGGAAACGTTTCCGATTATATCAAAACTTATGATCTGGGAGATGAAACAAATGAAAGCATTGCGTTGGCACGGAGTAAAAGATTTGCGTCTCGAAAATATTGATGAACCCCGCCCTGAACAGGGAAAGGTTAAAATAAAAGTGGAGTGGTGTGGGATCTGTGGCAGTGACTTACACGAGTACACTGCTGGCCCGATCTTCATTCCGGCTCAAGCACCACATCCGCTAACAGGGGAACAAGCACCTGTTGTGATGGGGCATGAATTTTCAGGACAAGTCGTTGAAGTAGGAGAAGGCGTGACACGTTTTCAGGCAGGTGACCGCGTTGTGGTAGAACCGATCTATGCATGTGGTCATTGTGAAGCCTGTAAACAAGGGAAATATAATTTGTGCGATCAGATGGGTTTCTTGGGCCTGGCTGGGGGAGGCGGGGGTTTCTCGGAGTATGTAACGGCTGAGGAATACATGGTGCATGCCATTCCTGATTCCATCTCTTACGAGCAGGGAGCATTGGTGGAACCTTCCGCAGTAGCTCTTCATGCTGTTCGTCAAAGCAAACTGAAAGTCGGCGACACTGCGGCTGTTTTTGGTGCGGGTCCAATCGGGTTGTTGGTTATTGAAGCGTTGAAAGCTTCTGGCGCATCGGATATTTATGTCGTGGAATTATCCGAAGAACGTAAAGCCAAAGCGGAAGAACTTGGCGCCATTGTTATTGATCCTACACAATACAAAGTAGTGGAAGAAATTCATGCACGCACCCAAGGCGGCGTGAATGTAGCTTATGAAGTAACAGGTGTTCCGCGGGTGCTACAACAAGCGATTGATTCAACGCGTATTGGCGGTGAATTGATGATCGTCAGCATTTTTGAACAGGAAGCACCGATTCTGCCAAACTCCATTGTCATGAAGGAGCGTACGGTCAATGGCATTATTGGTTACCGTGACGTATTCCCGGCGGTTATTAGCTTGATGGCTAAAGGTTTCTTCCCGGCAGACAAGCTGGTAACCAAACGAATCAGCCTGGACGAAGTGGTAGAGCATGGATTTGAAGCGCTGCTGAAAGAGAAAAACCAGGTTAAAATTCTGGTGAAAGCAGAGTAAATTTACCAAGCAAATAACAAGACGAAATAATAGAGTGGAAGTCCGCAAATGGCAACAGGCAACCAGCTAAAGCTCAACTGGAACTGATGTGCAAAGGGTAGGCAGCCACAACGAATGAATGACAAATAGACAACGCATCTTCGGATGCGATTGTCTATTTTTTTTGCACAGAACGGGCGGAATTTGTTGCAAGTACGTGTCATTTTACATAATATGAAAAGATACAATTTGTATCATTTTGATGTAAAGGTGTTATCTCATAAAAATAAAGGAGGAAGCGGACATGCAGAGCAATACAAAATGGGCAGCCGTGATTTTGACGATCGTTGCAGGCATGGGCTGGCTGCTTATGGGTAATTCGAAACCCAAAAACAATGTTTCAACGGATCAGCAGCCGACTGTCGAACGGGCACTTGCCAAGGTGTCCAATGCGCCTATCACATCCGCCGATGTGACGTCCAAGATCCAGTTGCTTGGAAGACCTTTTAAGAAAGCGCCATATGCCAATAATGTTTGGGACTTGCAGCTGTACAGAGGGAAAATATATATGGGTCATGGGAACAGCAGTAATTTAGGTGTTTCACCTAATGCGGGTCCTATTCCAGTCATTTATTACGATACAGCCAATCCCAAATTTATAACCCAGTCCGTCACCAATAGCAATCCGAGCATCGTTCCTTCGACCAAATTGTTCGTGGATGAGGAACAGATTGATATTTATAAAGTGCTGAATGACAAATTGTATATTCCCGGAAATGATTCGGATGGTGAGCAGTGGGATATGGGAAATTTCTATCGGTTAGATGGAGATGTATGGACAAAGTATCGCAATCTGCCGTTAGGTGTACACGTATACGATTTGGCTTCCTATCAGGGCAAACTGTTTGCAGCGCTGGGTACCGAGCAGAAACCGACCGTATTAATCTCTCATGATCAAGGCGAAAGTTGGCAAAAATTCGCCACTATCAATACGTTTGGCTTTAGGGCATATACGTTATTTGAGATCAAGGGCAAATTATATGCATCAGGCATGATGTATCCTGCTAATAAAATTTGGGGCGATAAAACCAATGTATTAGAGATTAATGAGAAGCTTGAAAAGAAAGACGTGGTCATTTATGGTAGCAAAATGCTCCCAGGGTTATCCTATCAAACGGGCACAGTCCCTTATAATAAAATAGGGAAAAACATTAATTTCAACAATAAGCTGCTTTATATTGCCGGAGGGGTATTCAATGATGGGCAACTGTTACCCAAATCCTTGAATGTGATGACCGACATTAATCAGGCAACGCGTGTCATTTTGCCAGATACTCAAGCTCTTCCTACGGATCTATTGCTTCGGGACAGGAAAGTCTATGTGCTTACTTACACACGCAAAAGTGCGAATCTCTATATAAACCGGGTGTATCAATCGACTGATCTGAACACATGGAATGAAATCCTCCGTTTTAACCAGGACACGTACGCCAAGTCTTTTGAAGAACACGAAGGTGATTTCTACTTTGGGCTGGGCACAGACCCCGACGTTCTATCGACTTCATCAGGCAAATTACTCAGAGTTAATCGCAATGATATCCCTGTTAATTCTAATTAAATGTAAGGGAGATTATGGATTATATACTATGCTTCATCCACATTTTTGGTTACAGAGAGAGCCGTTTAGGTTAATTGTACAGGGCAAGATCGTAGAACTTCTTAGATGAAGCTACATCGAGCTTGCTCTATTTTTGTGTTCAAGAGATTAGTAATACCCCTTTGATTGAAAATTTGAAAATAAAAATCAGAAACTATAAAATAGAAAGGTGATATATCTTAACCAATTCGCTGATTAACATCTGTGGTAGTTATACAAGAGCATGTGCAAGAAAGTGTACATGTTTTCTTCCAATCTAAACGTAAAGGAGCAATACACAATGAATGTGCCGTCAGCTTTGTTTAAACCATTTACCTCGGACAAGCTTACCCTGTCCAACCGGATCGTCATGGCACCCATGACTCGTGGATTTTCACCCGAAGGAGTACCCGGACCAGAGGTCGTGGAATACTATCGTCGCAGAGCAGCCGGAGGTGTAGGGCTGATCATTACGGAAGGAACGGGGATTAACCACCCTTCATCCATTAGTGGCGCAAGCATTCCGCTGTTCCATGGTGAAGAATCACTGCGGGGTTGGGCGAATGTAGTCAAAGCAGTCCATGAGGCAGGTGGCAAAATCATGCCACAATTGTGGCATGTGGGCACAGCCCGCCGTTCAGGCGATTTGCCTAATGCAGAAGCTGAGCCGGTAGGCCCATCGGGACTAAGCATGGCAGGTGAACCTGAGAGAGAACCTTTGTCAGAGGACGAGATCAAGGGTCTTATTCAGGCGTTTGCCCGAGCAGCAGCAGATGCGCAGCGTATCGGTTTCGATGGTATTGAGCTTCACGGGGCTCATGGCTACCTGATTGATCAATTCTTCTGGGAACACACCAATCGTCGTACGGATAAATACGGAGGTGATCTGGCACAGCGCACGCGTTTTGCTGTTGAAGTTATTGAAGCATGTCGCGCTGCAGTAGGCCCTGACTTCCCGATCGTACTGCGTTTCTCCCAATGGAAAATGGGGAACTACGACGCACGGCTGGTGGAAACACCAGAACAACTGGAGCAATTCCTTGCACCCCTCACGGCTGCAGGTGTAGATATTTTCCACTGCTCAACCCGTCGATTCTGGCTGCCGGAATTTGATGGCTCAGAGCTGAATCTTGCAGGCTGGACACAGAAAATAAGTGGCAAGCCGGCGATCTCTGTTGGATCAGTAGGGCTCGAAGCGGAATTCGTGGACAGAGCGAACGAAAATCAGGGAACGGGTGACGCTCATCTGGATCAGTTGAACGAGAAAATGGAGAATAATGAATTTGACTTGATCGCGTTGGGGCGTGTACTGCTGAGTGATCCTGAATGGCCGAACAAAGTTCGCGAAGGACGCCAGTCCGAAATCGTTCCTTTTACAGCAGAAGTGTTGAAAACACTCTATTAAGAGAAGTTTTAAGGGTCCGAAAGAACAAATGCCAACAGCAACGAAAACTGAAAACAAACTTGATGCCGCCGAAAGGCGGCTTTTTCGCCTCCCTATAATAATAATTTCAACATATGAAAAATTCACAATAGAAAATCGTTCTTCGCACCGCTGATACCTTTTCGCATCCCCTTCTATCAAACACGCCCAAGGAATAACACCATGAAGTACCACAGTTTAACCCCAAAAGGGGGAAATTTTTTGTGTTTTTAGGTGGCATCATAAGAATTTGTATTTGGGCCGTCTCCATTTTGAAATTGAAGCACCTTATGATAAGGTTATGCCTGAACCACATTCAGCCTGAATGAAAACAACGCTTAAGGAGGATGACCATCCTTGTATATCCATAGTCGCAAGTTAAAAAACAAACACATAAACACGCTTCAAATGTTGTTCCTGCTACTCGGAATAGTCCTGCTCTTATCCGCATGTGGGCAGTCACAGAAGCCTTCCTCGTCAGAGCAAAATAACAATAATGCCGGAACGGAGACAAATGCGAATTCAAACGCAGGTGCAAACGATCAGGATAATGATCAGGATGATCAACAGAATACAGTGCCTCCACAGGAAGAGAAGGATCCAGTACAAAAGCAGCTCGACCAATTGTCTTTGGATGAAAAGATCGGACAAATGATTCTGGCGGGTGTTCAGGGGACCACTTTGGATGCTCAAGCGAAACAGATGATCACGGATCAGAAGGTGGGAGGGATTATTTTCTATGCGAATAATGTCTCGACCCTTCAAGGGACAGCCAAGTTCGTACAATCCATTAAGGATGCGAATCGTTCCAATCCGGTACCAATTTTCATGAGTGTGGATCAGGAGGGTGGCAAAGTTAGTCGAATGCCAGAAACGGTAGAAACTATACCTTCCAATGGGAAAGTTGGCAAGACGAAGGATGCTGAATTGGCTGAAACGATGGGCAAATTGTTGGCAAGACAAATTCAGCTGGTAGGCTTTAACGTCGATTTTGCTCCAGTGCTGGATGTAAACAGTAATCCGAATAACCCGGTGATTGGGGATCGTTCATTTGGAAGTTCAGCCAGTCTGGTATCCCGAATGGGTATAGCCGAGATGAAAGGGCTGCGCAGCGAAGGGATTATTCCGGTGGTGAAGCATTTTCCTGGTCATGGGGACACGTCAGCGGACTCCCACTTGGATCTGCCTGTCGTGAACAAAACAGAAAAGCAACTTGCCCAGCTGGAGTGGATTCCGTTTGAGGCAGCGGTGAAGGAACAGGTAGAAGCGGTTATGGTAGCCCATATTTTGTTTCCAAAGCTTGATCCCGACCATCCGGCCTCCTTGTCGGACGTCATTATTGGTCAGCATTTGCGTGGGAAATTCAAGTATGACGGTGTGGTCATCACAGATGATCTGAGCATGGGCGCGATCGCGAAAAATTATAAGCTGAACGATGCCGCCGTAGCGACGGTTCAGGCAGGGAGCGATATTCTGCTGGTAGCTCACAGTTATGAGAGTGCCAAGACTATTTTTGATACGCTGATGAGCGCAGTGAAGTCCGGGAAGATTTCAGAATCCCGAATTAATGAAAGTGCATATCGAATTCTGGCTTTGAAGCAGAAGTATAACTTGTCCGATGAGGAGCAGCAGTCTGGCGATTTGAAGCAGCTGAACGCTGACATTGTGGATTGGCGCAAGCAGGTCGATGCCCGATAGTACCAACCTGTGTTATGATTTTGGAAAGAGAATTGCATATTCCATTACGACAGGTTAGAGGTGAGACCTTTTTATGTATACGATAATGATTATTGAAGATGATCCAAAGATTGCGGGTCTACTTCAATCCCATATCGAGAGATATGGTGACAGGGCCGTTGCGGTTGAGGATTTTGAGCAAGTCGTCCAGCAGTTCGAACAAATTAAGCCGCATGTCGTGCTGCTGGATATCAACTTGCCGAGTTACGATGGGTTCTATTGGTGTCGCCAAATTCGTTCCATCTCCACATGTCCGATTATTTTCATCTCGGCCCGGAGTGGCAAGATGGATCAGGTCATGGCGCTTGAGAACGGTGCGGACGATTATATTACGAAGCCGTTTGAGCATGAGATTGTCATGGCCAAAATTCGAAGTCAGCTGCGCCGGGTGTATGGTGATTACGCTGCGCGTCATGAAGAGCGCAAGGTGGAACTGGATGGACTAACTGTTTATCTGGAAAGATTGGAGATGGAGCTCGGTGATCGCAAGATACAGCTGACCAAGAAAGAAACCATTTTGCTGGAGACGTTGCTGCGTCGCAGTCCCAAACTGGTTAGCCGTGAAACCATCTTGGAAAAGCTGTGGGACGATTCCTTTGTGGATGATAATACACTTAGCGTGAATGTGACCCGCGTGCGTAAACGATTGACTGAGTTGGGAATTACAGATGCGCTGGAGACGGTAAGAGGTTCAGGTTATCGACTCAACAGTAATTGGAAGGCATCGTCGCCCTCATGAAGTTGTTTATCAAAGAACATATTGTACTGACTTGTTGGGTAATCGTTGTGCTGCTCACTGTGGTTGCGGTCTTCTGGTACGACGGCTATGACCACTGGTTAACGGCCGCGTATGCGGTATCTCTGGGGCTAGTCCTATATGCAGCCTATCTCATTTATCGGTATCTGTCCCATCGCATGTTTTATTCCCGGATGTCCCAACGAATGAATGATCTAAAAGAATTCGTTCCACTGAATGAGCCCGCGCCCTTGCCGCAGGCATTGTCAGAACTGCTGGACTCACAGTACGGTCATTATCATGCGCATCTGCATCGTCTGGAACAGCGTCAACAGGAATACCTGACTTTTATGAATCAATGGGTTCATCAGATGAAGACACCTTTGTCCGTCATTGAACTGACGGTTGAGGATCAGGAGGATGAGGATCCCCGTTTCATCAGCATTCGAGAGGAAGCAGACCAGATGAGACGAGGACTGGAAACGGTGTTGTACATGGCGCGGCTGGAGACATTTGAACAGGATTTCAGTGTGGAACCGGTATCCCTCAAGGCGGCCGGAGAAGAAGCCATCCATGAGCTGAAACGATTCTTCATTCGCAATCACGTATATCCCGAGATGAAAATTGATTCTGCGTTAATGGTTCAGTCGGATGCGAAGTGGATTCGGTTTGTCCTCGTACAGCTGTTATCCAATGCCATCAAGTACTCTTCCGGGGGAAACGGGCAAAAGGTAACCATCCAGGCTTATGAATCCACACGGTCCATCATTCTTGAAGTGAAGGATCAGGGAGTGGGTATTCCCAAGTCGGATCTTAACCGAGTGTACCAGCCTTTTTTCACCGGAGAGAATGGGCGTCACTTTAAAGAATCCACGGGGATGGGACTGTATATTGTTAAGGATGTCCTGACACGAATGAATCATCGGATTGACCTTACATCCGTTCAGGGAGAAGGAACCACTGTAACCATTACATTTGAAACCTGAAATATAAATCTGCATGATACGGAACGAAATGAGAAGACGTCTGGTGCCCTGACAGGGATCGGCGTCTTTCTCGTTTTCTACATATGAGAAGACGATTTTCGGATAGTGAGACATGTAACCTTACAATAATGTCATGAAGATGAAAGGTTAATCCATAGGAGAATGGTCGAAACTTCGATAGACTGAAGTCAGAAAGTAGAGAACGACCTCGAATTGCGATGAAGTTCAGCCCAACTTAGTTTAATTCAAATTCTAAATCTAAAAGGAGCCATTAACCTATGGAGATATGTTCAGTGAAACAGATTAGCAAAATTTATAAAGGGATCGTGTCATACGAAGCCTTGTCAGGTATTGATCTCAGTATTCAGGAGGGTGAATTCGTTGGCATTATGGGTCCATCAGGCAGCGGCAAAACAACGTTGCTGAACATGATTTCAACCATTGACCACCCTACTTCAGGGGAATTGCAGATTGCAGGAAAGAATCCCTTTGAACTGAATCATGATGACTTGGCCTTGTTCAGACGCCGAGAGCTGGGATTTGTATTTCAGTCGTTTAACCTGCTTAACACACTCACGGTAAAAGAAAACATTGTCCTGCCGCTCACGCTGGACGGAGTACCGGTTGAGGAGATGAATGAACGTGTTGATCGACTCGCAGAGAAGCTCGGCATCGCAGATCTTCTGAACAAACGCACCTATGAAATCTCCGGAGGTCAGGCCCAACGAACAGCAATCGCACGTGCCCTGATCCATTCACCCAAGCTGGTGCTGGCCGATGAGCCTACAGGAAATCTTGATTCGAAGGCGGCACGTGATGTGATGGAGATGCTGGACCGTCGTAACCAGGAAGATCGGGCGACCATGCTGCTGGTTACTCATGATGCTGTTGCTGCAAGTTATTGCAGCCGAGTTGTATTTATTAAGGATGGAAGGCTGTACAACGAAATTCATTATGGAGATAGCCGATCGACGTTCTATCAGCGGATCATCAACGTGTTATCCCTGATGGGAGGCTCGGGACATGAATTTTCGCCAGTTCGCCATTAATAATGTCGTTCGGAACAAACGAATTTACTTGGCCCATTTTCTGAGCAGTACGTTTTCGGTCATGATCTTTTTTACGTATGCGCTGCTCTTGTTTCACCCGGATCTGAAGGATGGACTGAAAGGTTCAAGCGGGACAGTGACCATGCTTGCGAATCAGGGGTTTCTGAGTGCAGAGATCATTATTTTCATCTTTTCGTTTCTCTTTCTGCTCTATTCCGTAGGTTCATTTCTAAAGACGCGTAAAAAGGAATTCGGCATATTTCAAATCATCGGCATGACTCGTAAACAGATGAACCGACTGTTATTTATGGAAAACATGTGTATCGGATTGGCCGCCATTGTGGCAGGCGTTGGATTAGGAATGATCTTTGCCAAGCTGATCCTGTTGATCTGCGGTTCCATGCTGGCTGTGGAAGAAAGTCTCCGATTCTATTTTCCAGTAAAAGCTATCGCACTTACTGTTGGAGCATTTCTGCTGCTGTTTGTTGTGATTGCGCTGAGCTCATCTCTGCTGATGCGAAAAGGGTCATTGATTGATCTTGTAAAATCAGAGGAAAAACCGAAACCCGAGCCAAAGGCTTCTCGTCTATTAGCACTACTCTCCGTCATACTCATTGGGGGTGGATATGCGGGTGTATTTGCCTTTGTATGGATCACATACTCCTTCCCTTTGCTGTTTGGTAGCGTTGTTTTGGTTATTGCAGGCACGTATCTGTTATTTACCCAACTTAGTGTGTATGCCATTCGGGCGCTCAAAGGCAATAAACGTTTGTTTTTCCGCAAAACGAATTTGTTGTTTCTGTCCGAACTTACCTATCGAATGAAAGATAATGCCGTCATGTTTTTTATGGTGAGTGTGATCTCTGCTTCCGCCTTTACAGGCATTGGAACGATGCTGGCGATCGCTGATCCGGGATTGTCATCCATGACAAATCCATATGCATTTACTTACCAAAATTCATGGGATACATCTAGTGCAGAACGCCACATCAGGAAGATCGAAGAGACTTTAATTGATAATGAAGTTCCATATCAGAAAGGTAGTTATATTCCACTATTTGATGACGAGGGCAACTATATTATCAAACTCAGTGAGTATAATCATCTTGCCAAGGCACTCGGTTACAAAGAGCGAACTCTGGAGAACGTCAACGACTCGTTTATGACTCCAGGTAATCTTACGAGCCGCAAGACATTACGTGCTGAAGCTGGGCAGGGTTCAACTCAGAAAAATATCGATATGAGGGTTGGAGAAACAAATAAAAAGATACGTCTAACAACACCTGAGACCGAGATCGTCATCCCGGTTGAATATACAAGGGAAGTGTATGTAGTTTCCAATGAGCTGTACGATAAAATGAATAAGGAATTTAAGAATGAAATCCAAGCGGATGAAAATTTTTATTTCGATAAAAAAACTCAATTTGTTGTGACAGATTGGATGGGAACGCGGAAGTTTGCTCCTGATCTGATCGAATCCATTCAAAATGACTCAGATGGTCAGGGCTACTTCGAGATCAGCGCTCTTGTGCTAGATTGGCTTAATTCCAAACAAACTAATGGTATTATCCTTATTCTGAGCGGATTGATTGGCATTGTCTTTTTCACCTTTGCTGCAAGCTTTACCTACTTCCGGTTATATGCAGATCTGGAACGGGATGAAGAGCAGTACCGCATGATTGGTAAGATGGGACTGAGTCGCCCGGAGCTTCGTAACATCGTAACCAGACAGCTGGTATTAATGTTTTTCCTACCAATAGTGTTGGCCATTATCCACAGTTCCGTTGCATTTGTCGCATTGCAGCAGTTGGTTGATTTCTCTGTTATGGGTTATACTTTGCGCATTTTCCTCGTATTTGCATCCATGCAGATTCTGTTCTTCCTGCTGGTACGCTGGCGCTATCTGCGTCATATGTATGCCAAATTGATCTAATAATAAATCTAATAGAACAGACACCGGACCTTAGGTTCGGTGTCTGTTGACTTTTTCCTCCAAAGCAAAGTACTATTTCAATAGATACAATATGTATCATTTCAGTTAACTTGAGTCTCGAAATGATTAAAAACATTATCACCATTGAGTTTCCTAGCCTTTCTAACTGAGAAGGAGGATTACATTGAGCATAACGATGTCCCGGGGACAAGCTTATCTGCAACGGTTGAACGATGAACGGAATGTATGGCTGGATGGAGAACGTGTTCGCGTAACCGAGCATCCTGCCTTCCGGGGAACCTTGCAAACGATTGAAAGTCTGTTCAATCTGGTGGATGATGCGGACACGAGAGAAACAGTGGCTTATTGGGATGAGCAGACGAATGGATATGTACATCAGGCTTTTCAAGTACCCCGCAATGCTCAGGAGATCAGCAACAGGGCGGCAGCCTTTCGATTGTGGTCTGATCGCACCTACGGGGTAATGAGCCGTCTCTCGGATTACGCTCGATCCCGCCTGACTGGATGGTACGCCACACGGGATGCCATGGCTGTATATGACCCGGCATACGGAGGTAAAATAGCTGCCTATTATGAGGAAGCAAAACGTAAGGACGCCTTCCTGACCATTGTGCAGCGGGACCCGCAAATTAATCGTGCTCTGCCTGTCGGGGAAGATGAAGATGCGATGCTTCGAATCATTCGTACCAATACAGAGGGCGTTGTCCTCCGTGGTGCCAAGATGGTGGCAACTGCTGCTCCATATGCGGATGATGTCATTGCATATCCGATTCAGCGCATTCCTGGACATCGCCCGGAATTGGCGCATATGGTTATTGTGGCAACAGGCAGTCCAGGATTACATATGGTATGTAGAGAATCTTTTGCAACATCAGATTCAGATAACGCTCATCCGCTTAGTATGCAGTATGATGAGATGGATGCTGTATTATTTTTTGACGACGTATTTGTACCTTGGGAGCGTGTACTGCTGCACAACAATCCGGAAGCGGTATGGCAGATCCGCTGCAACACAGCATCCTCCAGTTTGGCTTACCATCAGAGCGTTATTCGGCTGCATTCGAAGCTGGAATTCATTACAGCCATCACGTCTTCTATTGCCAAGGAAATTGGAGTGGATTCCTTCCTGAACGTACAAGAACAGCTTGGGGAGATGGTCAGCCAGATGCATACGATTGAAGGACTCATCATTGCATCTGAGGCACAGGCTACACCGGATGTTCATGGTAACTGGCTACCTGCATTCAAATATATCGAAACAGCCCGTAATCTGGGGACCCGTTATTACCCACGCGCTGTTGAGATTTTGAAGACTATAGCCGCAGGTGGCCTTATTCAGATCCCTTCCGGGAAGCTGGAGCTCGAAGGAAGTATCAGCCCCATGATGAACAAGTATCTTGGAGGCGTAACGATGCAGGCACCAGAGAAGATTCGATTATTCCAGCTCGCTTGGGAGCTGACAGGAAGTCCGCTGGGCGCCAGACATGATCTGTATGAACGTTTCTATGCTGGTGACCCGGTACGCAATCGGGCGAGTCAGTACGTGCAGTATGACAAGGAGCGATTATATGCACGGGTTGAACCCTGGTTACGTAGCAAGTGATGAATGAACTGATAAAAATTTACTTATTTAGCTTTATATTTGAAGCTCTGGCCTGATGCCCGGGCTTTTTATTTAGGTTATCTTTAGAAATGGTTTAGATTGAATTAAGAGACGTAGTATATAGTAGTAACGTATAGACATATGAACAATAGCAAACGGAATGTACGGATACGAATTCGATTGAAAATGAATTTATTGAAATAGGAATGAGAGGATTCGCATGAGATACACACTATTAATTGCAGATGACGAACCCGAAATTGTGGAACTGCTTCAGCTGTACCTCGAGAAGGACTACAACATTGTGACAGCAGTTAATGGAGTAGAAGCGCTAGAGTGTATCCGTTCAACTCAGATTGATCTGGTCATACTGGATATTATGATGCCAGTAATGGATGGACTCCAGTTAATCAAACAAATCAGGTCCACACATCATATGCCTGTTCTGTTCCTATCGGCCAAAAGCCAGGACCATGACAAAATCCTTGGACTCGGATTGGGTGCCGACGACTACATCTCCAAACCTTTCAATCCTTTGGAGATTGTCGCCAGAGTGGAAGCTTTGCTCAGAAGAGTCAATCAATTTGATGCACCTGACGTGCCTGCTGCTAAGGAGTTAAATCTTGTCCTTGGTGAGCTTAGGCTTGATCGATCCCAATGTATCCTTTTTCGCTCGGGTAAACCTGTGACATTGACCTCTACAGAGTACAAAATCGTGGAGCTTCTGCTTGAGCAGCCAGGCCGTGTTTTCACCCGTAAAAAAATATACGAAGCCGTCTGGGGAGATTATTACGCTCACGAGGACAGCACGATAATGGTACATATCAGTAACATTCGGGAAAAGATCGAGCGCGACTCCAGGCAACCGGAATATTTAAAAACGATAAGGGGACTGGGATACAAAATTGAAGCGCCCATGGAAAGCTAGAGAAAAGAGACTATTGCAAACGTCCCTGACACTGGACTTTTTGCTGTTTAACTTCTTTTTGTTGTTACTGGTAGCAATCGTGTACATTATCATTAATCTGGATGTGGTTGATTTCCGCATTTCGGATCAGGTGGTGGATCCTGATCTGAATGTGGAGGCACATGTGTATGTGACAGAACTGGAGAACGAATGGCTGTCCGGTAGTTCCGATGAGGCCAATAATACCGAGATTCAGCGTCTCAAGGACAGTGGGGGATGGATTGAAGTGCTGGATGCGGAGCGGAGGGTCATTCGTTATATCGGGGACAAGCAGGATACGTTCACTCAATACAGTGAAGCTGAGCTATATGCAGGACTCGAAAACCGAAATGAACAGCCGTACTATTACTCCATTAGTCCGCTTTCAACAGAGGGAGCTGCAAAGTACGTTTTGCTGAAGATTCCGCGCGACTTGGTCAGTGTGCGAATTAATGATAATCAACTGATTACCAATTTGAAGCATCCGTTATCGTTTTACATTATGATCGGGATCGGGTTGGTCTTGCTGCTGATATTTGTATACAGCTACTGGGTCGCCCGGCGAATCAAAAAGCCGCTAAGTATTCTCTCTCTAGGTCTTACCCAGATGATCCAGGGGAATTATAGTACGCGTATGTCCATCTCGGCAGAGAGGGAATTTGTCCAGATTGGAGAAACCTTCAATTATATGGCGGACGTCATTGAGAATACATCTGCGGAGAAACGTTATGCCGAAGAGAGCAAACAGCGATTAATTGTGGATCTGTCGCATGATCTCAAGACCCCTATCACGAGTATTCAAGGATACGCCCAGGCTTTGGTGGAAGGTCGAGGGGAAGACAAGGACAGGCAGCAGCGATATCTGGGATATATCTACAACAAGTCCGTTCAGGTTGCGCGCATGATTCAGAATATGCTGGAATTGCTCAAAGTAGATTCACCTGACTTCCGTATGCACATTCAACAACGGGAAATCGGCGAATTTGTACGTGAGATTATGGCCGATACGTATGGTGAGATTGAGCAGAACCATTTTGGCCTGCATGTGCTCGTCCCTGATGAAGAGATCTATGCAAGGTATGATCCGGAGCTGTTGTCCAGAGTGATTCAGAACCTGATTACAAACGCTTTGTCCTACAACCCGCGGGGGACGGAGTTGCGTGTGGAGTTAATCCCACTGGACAACCATGTGGTTATCGAGGTTGCTGATACCGGTGTGGGTATCCCTCAAGAGTTGTGGGCAACCATCTTTGATCCATTTGTTCGCGGAGATGAGGCTCGTACGGGAACCGGGGGTACTGGGCTTGGACTGGCAATTGCGCGGCGGAACACCGAGAAAATGGGTGGACGATTGACGCTTTCCCGACGTGGACGGGAGACGACGGTGTTCACTATACAGATTCCGAAATAAAGAACCGACATAAAGGATAAGGTTGACATAAACATTCTGTCATTCTGATCACATTTGCAAAATGCTTATATAGAAAAGGTTAAGTGGAGGGGAAACTTTTTGTTCAAAGTAAATTCGTTTGTACGTTTCAGTATTGCACTGGCACTGATACTGATTAATATCTTTCTGTTATCACGTGTCAGCTTTATTTTCCAACCGCTTGTTACCATGCTTACGGTGATTACCGTGCCGATGATGTTGTCCGTATTCTTTTATTATCTGCTGCGGCCACTCGTCAATTACATGGAAAAAAAGAAGCTGAATCGCACACTTAGCATATTGCTGATCTATCTGGTGTTTGGTATACTGTTCGCCCTGTTTATTATAGGACTATGGCCTTCATTACGCGAGCAGTTGATCAACCTGGTAGAAAACGCGCCAAATCTGATCAATTCACTGAGTTTGCAGCTTAAAGAGCTGGAGCAGAACGGTGTCATTACGGCTTTGTTCCCGGAAGGATCGACCCCATTTTCGCAGATTACGGATTACATTAACAAAGGCTTCACCTTTGTAACGAACTATGTGAGTGGATTCTTCTCACTCATATCAAGCTTTGCGATTGTTCTGTTTACTTTCCCGATCATTTTGTTCTACATGTTGAAGCAGGGAGAGAAATTCGGTCGTAAGCTGGTGCACATTGCACCTAAACGTTTCCAAAAAGACAGTCGTGATGTGGTACTTGAGATCGATCAGGCGTTAAGCGGCTTTATCGTGGGACGAGTTCTCGTAAATCTGGCTCTGGGCGTGCTGATGTATATCGGTTTCCTGATCATCGGGCTCCCGTATGCACTTCTGTTAACTGTGATTGCGGTCATTATGAACTTTGTTCCATTTATCGGGGCGATCCTGTCTTCGGTTCCTATTGTCATTATGGGACTGGTGGTGTCCCCTTCAGTTGCGATCTGGTCACTCATTATTATTCTGGTAGCGCAGCAAATTCAGGATAATCTGGTTGCACCGTATGTATTCGGCAAAAAACTCGATATTCACCCGCTTACCACCATTATATTGGTGCTGGGTGCAGGTGATCTGGGCGGCATTATTGCCATTCTGATTATCATCCCTGTCTACATGATCGTTAAAATTATTTTGGTTCGAATCTATCAGCTATTCTTCAAAGACAAATGGCAGAATGCTTAAACATTTATAAATGATATAGAAGGAGTGGAAATCATGTCTGAAATCATCCCACAACCATACACTGAACCTGAGTATATTGAGCCACAATCTGTTCAAATGGGCGCCATTCATATTTCCAACGATGTAGTATCCAAAATTGTCGGCATGGCCGCTCAGACTACAGAGGGAATATCCTCCATGTCTGTTGGTCTTACCGAAGGAATCGCCAAGAGCATCAGCGGAAAGAGCTTGCAAAAAGGGATTGACGTTGCGATAAAAGATGACCAGGCATCTATCCAACTGCGAATCAATGTTCAATTTGGCAAAAAGATGCATGAAGTCTGTCAGGAACTTCAACATAATGTGCAGCAAGCTGTCGAGCAATTAACAGGCATTATGGTGAATGAAATTAAAGTTCAAGTGGTAGGCGTGACTATGCAGGAGCAAGTTTAAAGCAGAACGAACGAATGGAATTCAGCCATAAGCAGGTAGTGATATCCTGTGTAACAATACAAAACAGCACTTTCCCATTAGCTGCATAAATGGGAAGGTGCTGTTTTGTGTTTGCGATAATACGTAGGGGCTTCGCCCATAACTTTTTTGAACATTTTCGAGAAAAGCAGCTGGTCGGCATATCCAACGGAACGGGAGATATCCCCAATGGTCAAAGCCGGGTCCAGCGTCAGCTCAGCCGCCCTGCGCATGCGGTAATTGACCAGATAAGACTGAATGCTGGTGCCCATCTTGTCTTTGAAGAGGGAACACAAGTAACTGCGCTGCAAGCCAACATGAGACGCAATGGACTGTACTGTGATGGTATTGGCATAATTAATCTCAATGAAATCCATCACCTGAGTGACATAAGTTTCTTTCGTATAATCCTGGAACGGAATAGGTCTGTCCTCACTGGCCCGGTCAATCAAAATGGAGAAAAACTGAAAGAGCAATCCCGTCATGCTGATCTCCCATCCCTTATGGGTGTTGCGAGAGCTAATCATGCGGTGCAGACAGGAACGAATCTCATCATCGTCATTACCCATCTCAAAGATCGGATGGTGCTCAGACAGGCAAGCCTGCTGTAATAACGAAGGGCAGGTGCTTCCTTGGAAAGCAACCCAGCTATACTCCCACGGATCATCCTGATCTGCTTCATAATGAACGACAGAATGGGGGACGATCAGGAATCCCTGGCCTTTACGCAGCGTAACCTTTTTGCCTCCGACTTCGAAGGTACCTTTGCCGTCCAAAATGTAATGGATTTTGTAATAATCCCGCATGGCCGGGCCGAAATGGTGACCGGGTGCGCAAGCTTCTGTGCCGTAATGAAGGAGCTGCAGCTCCTGAAAGTGATTGTTTTTGCACATATACGTAATCAAGGCTATTCACTCCTGTTATGAGGTCGTTATACCTTGCATTTTAACATATAAAAGGTGAAAAGGGATCGTTTTATAAATATCATTTGATGAAGATACCAATCATTTTTCCATATCGTTGTAGTGAAATGCCATATCGTTTTACATGGAAAGTGTCTAAGATGAAAGGGTATTCAATAACTTTTACAGGAAAAGAGAGATAAACCATGCCTTATACTGCGAGTGAACAACGATACAGTGAAATGAAGTATGCACGCTCTGGCAAAACCGGAATTAAACTGCCGCAAATAGCACTAGGCTTATGGCAGAACTTCGGTGGAAACCGCACCCTGGATATTCAGGAAGAGATGATCCTGCGCGCATTCGATCTGGGAATTAACCATTTCGACTTGGCCAACAACTATGGACCACCTCCGGGATCAGCTGAAGAGAATTTTGGTGTCATTCTCAAAAAACATCTGCGTCCTTACCGCGACGAACTGCTTATCTCAACTAAGGCAGGTTATCATATGTGGAACGGTCCATACGGCGAATGGGGTTCTCGCAAAAACCTGATTGCCAGTCTGGACCAAAGTCTCAGCAGGATGGGACTGGATTACGTAGATATTTTCTATCATCACCGTCCAGATCCGGAGACACCGCTCGAAGAAACGATGACTGCGCTGGATCATATCGTTAGACAGGGTAAAGCTCTGTATGTGGGCTTGTCCAACTATGATGCCGAACAGACCAAAGAAGCAGTTACTATTTTGCGTCGTCTCGGAACACCTTGTCTGGTTCACCAGCCAAACTATTCGATGTTGAATCGCTGGATTGAGGATGGATTGCAGGATGTGCTGGATGAGCACGGCGTAGGATCGATCGCATTCTGTCCGCTTGGTCGCGGACAGTTGACGAATAAATATGTGGACAAGATCAAGGAAGAGCGGGCCAATCCAACAGGAAATCTAAGAAAAGAAGCCTATACGGACGAACGGATCGCCAAGTTCGAAGCACTTCAGGCGGTTGCCGAACGTAGAGGTCAAACGATCTCCCAATTGGCACTGAACTGGATTTTGCGTGGCAACCGAGTTACTTCTGCTCTGATCGGCGCAAGCCGTGTGTCCCAGATCGAAGAAAACGTAGCCGCCCTTCAGGCATCAGACCTGACGACAGAAGAGCTGAATGAAATCGAAAGCATCTTGGATGGCATCGGAAACTACGCTTGGTAAGATTGTAACGCAGAGATACGACTCTGGAAATTCAGAGTCATGTCTACAATGATTAAATCAATCTATATGTTATAGATATGTTGGGATAACTAAGGTGTCTTCCTGTAGTCGGGAGGACACTTTTTTTGTCTTACTTATCTTCTTTATATGTAGAGATAAACCTTTTAGAGCTTCGTCTTAATTGACCTGTGTTTATTTTTTTTCTTAAACTATTTCATATCATAGCACCAGGTCCTAGGATTTAGGGTATAATATATAGATGCTATACATTTGAAATATGAAGGAGAGGCTCCATTTGAATTTTCAACAGTGGATTTCGCCTGAAACCTATAACCTGACATCCGAGATGGAGAATCACCCGTCGGATCGGGTTGCACTTAGATGGCTGAGCGATCATAAAGAATTGGAAGAGATCACTTATGGTGAGTTATTGAAGCAGGCAAATCGTCTTGCTGGAGGCTTGCGTGATCTTGGTTTGGAGAAGGGCGACCGGGTGCTGGTCATGGTACCACGCCGAATTATTGCCTATGTCATATACATTGCCTGCCTGAAACTGGGCATTGCTGTTATTCCTTCTTCCGAAATGCTGCGTGCGAAAGATCTGGAGTATCGTCTTCGGCATTCCGAGGCCCGGGCTGTCATTGTCTGGTCCGAGACGACTGCTGAAGTTGAAAAGATAAATGCAGATCTGCCAGCATTGGCACATCGCATCGTTGCATCACCAAATGGTGATGATAGCGTACCTGGAGAAGGCTGGGTCAATGTACACCAGTTAATGCAAGGCCAATCCGATACGATGGCTGCAGTGGAAACACATCGTGACGATATGGCTATTCTCGCATATACCTCCGGTACGACTGGCAATCCAAAAGGCGTAGTACATAGTCATGGTTGGGGGTATGCCCATCTGCGGATCGCTTCATCGTTATGGCTGGATATTCAGCCTTCGGATACGGTATGGGCAACGGCTGCACCTGGGTGGCAAAAATGGATCTGGAGTCCGTTTCTGTCCGTGCTTGGAAGAGGGGCGACCGGACTGGTTTATAATGGATCATTCCAACCCAAACGTTATCTGGAACTGTTGCAGGAGCATCAGATCAACGTCTTGTGCTGTACGCCGACGGAATATCGGTTAATGGCCAAAACAGACGATCTGGGTCACCATGATCTGTCCGCACTGCGCAGCGCCGTGTCTGCTGGTGAGCCATTGAATCAGGAAGTAATTGAAATTTTCCAGCGTCACTTTGACCTGACGATCCGGGACGGATATGGACAAACCGAGAGCACGCTGCTGATCGGCAGTTTAAAGGAGGCTCCCGTACGAATCGGTTCTATGGGGCAGTCCATTACACCAGGCCTCATTGAGATCATCAATGAAGAGGGACAACCTGTACCTGCAGGTGAGGTAGGAGATATTGCGGTGCATAAGGATATGCCAGCCTTGTTCCGTGCTTATTATCAGGATGAGGGACGGAAGGAAGCGAATCAGCGTGGGGATTATTTTGTAACAGGTGACCGCGCACGTAAAGACGAAGAAGGCTACTTCTGGTTTGAAGGCCGCAGTGACGATATCATCATCAGCTCAGGTTACACGATTGGACCGTTCGAGGTGGAAGAAGCGTTGATGAAACACGCCAGCGTGAAGGAATGCGCCGTTGTTGCAAGTCCCGATGAGATCCGTGGTAACGTAGTGAAAGCATTTGTAGTACTGAGAGACGAGTCTCTCGCATCACCAGAACTGGCGCGTGAACTACAAAACCATGTGAAGGAATGGACAGCACCCTACAAATATCCACGCAAAATCGAGTTTGTAGCTGATCTGCCGAAAACAAACTCCGGAAAAATCCGCCGGATCGAGCTGCGTGAGCAAGAAAAACGCAAGGTTTAAATAATTTTGCAGCAATAGTCATTCAAATATGAATCAGGAGTGAACACAACCATGAGTAATTTTGAACAAACCTTTGAAAAATCGTTGGAACAATACGCAGAGCTGGTTGTCAAAGTCGGCGTAAATATTCAGAAAGGACAGGATCTGCTCGTAACGGCACCCATCGAAACATTGGAATTCACCCGTCTGATCGTGCAAAAAGCGTATGCGGCTGGCGCCAAGTATGTACAGGTTGATTTTGATGATGACGATATTACACGCAGTCGTTTTGAACATGGCTCCGATGACAGCTTCGATTATTACCCGGCCTGGAAGGCGGAAATGATGGAGAAGTTTGCCGAAGCAGGTGGCGCTACTCTCACGATCAAAGTACCTGACCCTGAATTGTACAAAGGCATCAATTCCGACAACGTTTCGCGTGCAACCAAAGCGGCGGCTCATGCACGTCGCGGATATTCGAAATATACGCGTAACCACGAAATTAGCTGGTGTCTGATCAAAGCGCCAACCAAGGCGTGGGCGAACAAAGTGTTTGCCGACATTCCAGAGGAAGATCGCATTAACGTTATGTGGGAAACCATCTTCAAAATGAACCGTGTCGATGGCGGAGATGCTGTACAGAACTGGAAAAAACATCTGGACACTCTGAATGCCATGAGTGATTTGCTGAACAAGAAAAATTATAAAAGCCTGCACTACCGCGCACCAGGAACGGATTTGAAAATCGAGCTGGTGAACAACCATATCTGGGGTGGCGGCGGTGGAGAAAACAAGCAAGGTGTGTATACCGTTGCGAACATGCCGACAGAAGAAGTATTTACAATGCCGAAGCGCAGTGGAGTCAACGGATTCGTCAGCAGCACGATGCCGCTGAACCTGAATGGACAACTTGTAGACCAGATGAGAATTACGTTCAAGGATGGACAGGTCGTTGCTTTTACAGCATCTTCGGGTGAAGAGCATCTGAAAAACCTGTTTGCCACTGATGAAGGTGCACGTTATCTTGGCGAAGTGGCCTTGGTGCCGCATGATTCCCCAATCTCCAACTTGAATCGTATTTTCTATAATACCGGCATAGATGAGAATGCATCCTGCCATCTGGCCGTCGGAAGTGCATATCCATTCAACATGAAGGATGGTACGACGATGTCTAACGAGGAATTGCTGAAACATGAATGTAACGTCAGTCTGACCCATGTGGACTTTATGATCGGCTCCGCAGAGCTCGACATTGATGGTGAGTTGCAGGATGGTACGGTGGAACCTGTATTCCGCAAGGGAAACTGGGCATTTTAATTGGTGAAAAACGGAAACGGAAATAAGTAATAAACAAAGGCGACTTCAACGTTGAAGTCGCTTTTTTGTTATGGCATCCACAAATATGGCTGATTTAAAGCGGCTTAACCGGTACACATATTTCGCAAAAATCCAGAAGAAGGAGATCACCAGCATACCTTTCCAAAATGGGTTTGTTGTCCATGATATAACCATTGCTCTGCAAATATGGGAAAATCTCGGTCCAGGCTTGCTTCACATCTTCTGCTGTATGTTTGACTTTGCAAACCAGATATTGCCCGCCATGAAGTTCAGCTTCTTCAAGTTGTGAAGTCGACTCATCCAGGCAGTAATCCTCTGATATGACAATACAAGCATCATACCTGCATTGAGAGGGTAGGGCGGTTTCCGGGTTATCCTGCGGAATGCCGAACAAGATAGTCGACTTTGTAAGCAGTCCTTTGGATCTTGCCCAGGTCTTTAATGTTTCCATCGCGTGGCTGTTAGCAGGACCATACGGACCCACTTGTCGTACATAAGCAATCCGGGATGTTGGCAGGGTTTCGATGTGGAATTCCATTAGTTTTCATTCCTTTCGTTACGGTTATGGGTTACATTTCGAATGCTATCATGGTATAAAAAAATATTCATATGTATTTTTGGAAAAAGATAGATTGGTTTGACTAGAGCTGTGAGTGAAGGCTAAGCCAGTCGGAAGGCGAATCCTGATAAGGCTGTGAACGAAGTTGACGTGTGATTTCTTTATTCTGGGAAAATAGGAAAGAGGCCGATGATCTGATCATCGACCTCTCTTTCGTAATGGAATGAGTGAAAAGTTACGGATGTCACATTCCCAAGTTATTCGGCATGCATTTTGTTAAAGCTGACATATTCGTTAATCGGTTTGCGGTATCCGCGCGGACGTTGTTTGGCGTCTGACTTTTTGCCGATTGTAATCAGCATGGCAGGTACATAATGGTCGGGAATATCCAAGCAACGTTGCAACTCTTCAGCATCGAAGCCAATCATGGGGCAGGTGTCCCAACCACGATCCTGAGCGATCAGCATCAATTGCATCGCTGACAGGCTGGCATTACGAATTGCATCTTCCCGCTGGAAGAACCTTCCCCGCGTTTCGTAAAATTCGATGACGCTCTTCGATTCTTGCTCGTATTGGAACGGAGTAAGCGCGCCAAGATTCAGCAGGCCCTCATTAATCGTGCGGATGTGATGGTGTGCGTTGACATCGCCGAGGACAACAATGACCGCAGAGGCGGTTTTAACTTTATATTGCTGTGAAGCTTCATAGACTTTTTCTTTCTGAGCCGGGTCCGTCAGCACAAGATAGTGCGTATGCTGGAGGTTAAAGGCGGAAGGTGCGAATTTGTTCAGGGCAAACATTTCTTGCAGTTCCGACTCTGGAATCTCAATTCCTTCTTCAAAAATAATGGCCGATCTGCGGTTTTTGACCAGATTCTCCAATTCACTCATGGTAGTTTCCCTCGCTTATGTATGGTTTATAAACTGACTATAACACACTAGGTTACTTTATGTAAGTATTATTTTTGAATAAGACAAGATCTGCCTGCCATACGATAAAATAAAACAGATGAGGTGATTCATGAAAACATTCATCACAAGGTACAGGGCTGGAAAGTCGCGAAATGAATTTCAGGTATACGTCATCGAATCCTCCACGTTGAAACGTTTTTTGGTGGTAGAGATGGTATTGGGTACCCTCGCTTACAATGTTGCGCTTTATCTGTTTCATAATGCACTTCTTGCTGGCGTTGGTTCCTGGGCGGGAACGGAAAGCGTGAAAAGGCTGCCTGTCGTTTTCAGGAAGATTGTAGGTCCTTAAACTATGACAGAGTGTTATTTGCTGATGAATTATGTAGGTGTAGAAGTGATGCAGGAATGAAAGGCCCGATACCGGGCCCCGTCCTTTATAGTTCAGTTTGCTTTTTTACATACTATAGTCATAAGAGTGGAACGGACGTTTTTATCGTACAGATTCCTTGTGTTTATTTGGCGCGCTCCAGGTATTTTTCGAGTGTAAGGTTCTGGCTCGTAATTTCCCCAGCAATATATACGCCAACATAACGCACATGCCATGGCTCATAAGAGTAGCCTGTCAGTTTCTCCTGATCTTTGCCATAACGAATGATAAATCCGTATTTATGTGCATTGGCTTTCAGCCATTTGCCTTCTTTGGTGTTTCCAAAGCTTTGTTGCAAATCATATCCCGCTGATGCGCTGGAGATATCCATAGCGAGACCGGTCTGATGTTCACTTTGTCCAGGACGAGCACTGGTTTTATTGGCAACGGCTTCGCCTTTGATACTTGCATTACGGTCAAAAATGGATTTTTGGGTGGCATAAGAGCGATAACCGGACACGGCTTTGATATCAATGCCGTCTTTTTTTGCTGCTGCGAACAAGTTCTCGATTGCGGTAGCAGCCACTTTACGCATTTGCTTTTTCGGACTGGAGCCGGAGAAGCTAAATGGAATGTTAGGAACAACAAGATCCTGAGGGGCATAGGTTGAAGGCAAGTTTCTCTTTTTATTCACTAGCACAACCGTGCTTGATAGATTCGTTACCGTTGCCAGACCGCTGCTGCTCGTTTTGATTGTGCGACCAGGTGCATTATCATGCAGGAATTGAGTGAAGCTGGAGCTGGCAGCAGATGCGACCGGGTTCAGCTCTTTAGTGAAGGGCAGCGTTGTGAATGCTGAGCCTGCTACGACAGAACCTATAAGTATCGTGGATACGATGGATTTACGTGTAAAAGATTTCATGATGTGTGTTCCTCCTCGGGTTATATCAATCTCGTACTTTTGCTATATACCGAGTATACTAGAGGATTATATCCATAGGTTCTCCAATTGTTTCCGAGTTGTAAACAAAGTTTGCTAGATTCATAGCTTTTAATTGTCTGACGAGGAAAAGAGCACAAAAAAAGACTCTGCACCCTTTGTGCAAAGTCTTTCTGTATACATATAGGCGCATCAAAGGCTCATTATTTCAGCCACGAATCTTTGGATTACAGCTCGCATGAAACAGAATTGCCGGAGCTACCGGCAGCCACTGCGCGGGCATCCCGAACACGGACATTGCTGCTGAGTACACCGGAATCACTGCTTAATTTGAATGAAGGATAGTTGGGTTCCGTGTCTAGCTTCATGTGCTGCTCCAGATTTAACTGTTGCTTCGGATCGACATAGAACGGCACCAGATTGGTTTCAATTTGTACATCCAGAGTTTCGGGTTCATCCACGATCAGTATGGCGATAATTCCGTTACAGCCACAACCTTCCATGTCATAGATCACTTTGAAATAACCGGGCTGATCATTCAGTCTTTCAGTTAATCGCGCAGCAGCCAAATCTGTAATTTGAATATGCATATCGCTACACTCCTTTATATGTTGGCATGATCGTAATGGTAAATGAATTAATTTAACTTCTATTGTCATTATACCACTTTGCCAAAAATCAAAGCATTTATTTTCTTGACTGATCAGTCTGGAAAAGTGTATTCTTTACTTAAGCAAGCGGGAGGTGAGGTCTGAAATTGGGAAGAGCCAAGGAGTTTGACACGGAAAGTGTTCTAAGGAAAGCCACGGCTGTATTTGGAGCCTATGGTTATGAAGGTACTTCGTTGACCGTACTGCTGAATGAGCTTGGTATTGCACGGCAAAGTTTGTATGACACCTATGGAACCAAGCATGATTTATTTGTCTCTGCCCTGAAATTTTATATCCAGCAGAAAACAGAGGCGGGTATTCGGCTGTTGAATGAATGCACGAGTGTGCGGCAGGGGATGGAACAGCTTTTCAACGAAGCCGTTAACGTATTGAGTGACGAGGGGCGTCGCAATGAATGTTTTATCATCAATAGCGCCGTCGAACAGGCACCTCAAAATCATGAAATTGCCGACTTTATTCAAGCGAACAACAAGCGAATGGAAGATATTTTTCTTGCGGCGCTAATCCGTGGGAATAAAAACGGTGAATTTAACCATGCCGAGGATGAATTGCCCGGTATTGCCCGTTTTCTGAATTATTCCCGTCTGTCATTGACCTTCACAGCCAAGAGCGGTGCCAGTACAGAAGTGCTGCGGGAGCTAGTGCGTACGACATTAAGAGTTATGAATTAATGGCAGTATATGAGCAAGGATTATTGTTGGATTTCTGAAAATGAACGCTTAGGGCGTTTATTTTTTCACTATTTTAGACTGATCAGTCTGGAAAAAGAACACAAAGCAAACCGAAGGAGGAAGTGACATATGAAACATTCTTATCAGATGGAAGCCGGCAATGATATGCCACAACGTATTATGCACGGATTTACTCAATTACTGCTGGATGGAGAGCTGGATCAGTGGGTGGAGTTATATGCGACAGAAGCTGTCTTCGAATTCCCTTATTCCCCGCCAGGGTTCCCTAAGAAGTTGGAAGGCAAAGCTGCAATTGCGAATCATGTACATGATCTTATGAGGATGATTGAAATCCAGCAGTTTTCTGAACCGGTGATTCTGGCTGATCACGCGAAACAACAGTTTGTGGCCGAGTTCACGTGTGAGGGGCGTTCCCTGGTCACAGGTAAACCGTATAACCAAACCTACATCTCTGTAGTGAGCCATCAGAACGGCAAGATTACACATTATAAAGACTATTGGAATCCGATCGTAGTTCTCGAATCGGACTTAGGAGGAAATGAAAATGATCAACGATAAACCTTTAACCCTGATTACAGGAGCGAATGGAAAGACAGGAAGCCGGGTTGTGGCCATGCTTCAGAAGCACCACTATCCGGTGCGTCTGGCAGGGAGAAAAAAACCATCTGATTCTGGTGACAACTATGTCTACTTTGATTGGTATGATTCAACCACTTACGGTTCAGCGCTAAAAAATGTGGATCAAGTGTACCTTGTCGTGCCAGTCATGGACATGCACCCGGAAGCCGTAATGATTCCGTTCATCAAGGAAGCGTTATGGAGCGGCGTTAAACGATTCGTCTTGCTTGGCAGTGCTTCCGTTGATGAAGACGGACCTATATTTGGCAAAGTACATCAAAGCTTGAAGGAGCTTGCTCCCGAGTGGACTGTACTACAGCCTTCCTATTTTATGGAGAACTTTACAGAAGGACCGCATCGGGAGACGATGAAGCAGTTCGGGAAAATCTACAGTGCTACTGGTGACGGTAAAATTGGTTTTGTCAGCGCAGATGATATCGCAGCAGTTGCCTTCCATGCTCTGACAGATGTGGTCCCCCATAATACAGCTCATATCATTACGGGGCCGGAGACATTATCTTATGGCCAAGTTGCTGGTATGTTCAGTCGTTTACTGGATAAGTCCATACAGCATGAATCTTTATCAGATGCAGAACTGAGGAACAGCATGATTCAGGCGGGAATGTCAGAAGATTACGCCACGGCTCTGGCAGGACTGGATGTATTCATCCGGGAGGAAGGAAGAGAAGATCAAACGACGGAAACGGTACTTAAAGTCACAGGGCAAAGCCCGGTTTCTCTGGAGCAATTTATTAGGCAGCATATGCAATGAGGGAAATGATATAAGAATTATTATAAAAATATTGGAAGCTAATCCTGCTGAATAACATGAAGACGGTGCCTGAGGCCCGTCTTTTTTGCTGGTTGTTCAACCTTTGGAGGTATCCGTTCGTATTCCGATTTCTACAGAAACAACAATACCCCAGTCCAGCACGGTGATTATATGTGTACGCTTTTGGGGAAATAGATGAGAATGAATGTTTGATAAAAGGAGAGAAGAGAACGGATGATTCAGTTCGAAAATGTATCCAAGCAATACCCTGATGGAACCCATGCTCTGCGTCAGGTTAATCTCAACATTAATAAGGGAGAGCTGTTTGTCATGATTGGTCCGAGCGGTTGCGGCAAAACCACAATGCTCAAAATGATCAATCGCCTGATCGAACGGACAGATGGAACCGTACGAATTAACGGACGGCCTATTGATGAATATAACATTCATGAATTGCGTTGGAATATCGGATATGTGCTGCAACAGATTGCACTGTTCCCACATATGACGATTGCCGAAAATATTGCGGTTGTTCCTGAACTCCGAAAGTGGAAGTCAGAGCAAATCAAGGAGCGCGTACATACTTTGCTGGACATGGTCGGACTAAAAGGTACCACATACAGTGATCGCAAGCCTGCTGAGCTATCTGGTGGACAACAACAGAGAATCGGTGTATTGCGCGCACTCGCTGCCGATCCCGAAATTGTACTGATGGATGAACCGTTCAGTGCACTTGACCCGATGAGCCGCGAGAAATTACAGGACGATATTCTGGATATTCAGCGTCAGATGAAGAAGACGATTGTGTTTGTTACCCATGATATTCAGGAAGCGATGAAGCTGGGTGATCGTATCTGCATCATGAAGGATGGGCAAGTATTACAGGTGGGCACCCCGGAAGAACTAATCCAGCAGCCAGCGAATGAATTTGTACGTGACTTTGTTGGCAGTTCTGGTCCGGATAGGAGTTCACAGCCTATATCTGGTGGGGGAGACCCGATGTATGAATTACGAGCGGCCACTGGCGAACAAGAACGACTGAATTCAATATTTGATCTTGAATCGATCATGTCCCCGCTCTCACCCGGGCATGTGCCGAAGTCAGCCAAAACGGCTGTTCCTGTATCGATTACGCTGCCGGAATTTGTGGAAATCATGGCTTCTCATGATCATCTACTGGTCGAGAAAGAACACCAGATTATAGGCCAGGTCAGTCGAGCCGATCTGATCCGGTACTGGTCCGGTCAGCTGCAGGAACGGGGTGATGGACATGAGTAAATTTACGGAGGTGTTCAGTGAGCGCAAAGGACAGTTGTTGTCTGCCCTCCTTGAGCATATTCAGATCTCATTTATCGCGTTGTTCTTTGCCGTTCTGATCGCTATCCCGCTTGGCATTTATCTGACACGCAAGCCAAGAGTAGCTGAGCCGATTATTGGGGTTACAGCAGTATTGCAAACGATCCCGTCACTGGCCCTTCTCGGATTGCTCATTCCGTTATTCGGCATTGGTACACTTCCTGCGATTATTGCGCTTGTAGTGTATGCCCTGCTTCCGGTACTCCGCAACACGTATACTGGCATATCGGAAGTTGATCCTTCCATGGTCGAAGCAGCGAATGCGATGGGCATGAACAGTCGTCAACGTCTGACCAAAGTGGAGCTGCCACTTGCGATGCCTGTCATTATGGCAGGCATTCGTACCGCAATGGTTCTGATTGTAGGTACAGCAACGCTTGCAGCCCTGATTGGTGCTGGAGGTCTGGGTGAACTCATTTTGCTTGGTATTGATCGAAATGATACTGCATTGATTATTCTGGGAGCCATCCCGGCCGCATTGCTCGCCATTTTGTTTGATGTGCTGCTCCGCCAGTTCCAACGTTTATCGTTCAAGAAAACGCTGGTCACTCTCGGAACACTCGCTCTGGTGGCTGTTCTGGTAATCACGATTCCTGGGCTCTCCCGTGGAGGGCAAAAAGATCTGGTTATTGCTGGAAAGCTGGGTGCCGAACCGGAGATTCTGATTAATATCTACAAATTACTCATTGAAAAAGATACCGATCTGAAGGTTGAATTGAAACCAGGATTGGGAAAAACCGCATTTCTGTTCAATGCACTGAAATCAGGTGATATTGATATTTATCCGGAATTTACGGGTACCGCCATATCTGAGTTTATGAAGGAAACCGCAGTCAGCACTGATCGCACAGAAGTGTATGAACAGGCAAGAGACGGGATGTTGAGCCAGTTCAATATGGTTCTTCTGAACCCGATGGATTACAACAATACGTATACGTTGGCTGTGCCTCAGAAGGTTGCGGATCAGTATAATCTGAAGACTATATCAGATCTCAAGTCAGTGCAGCAGCAGATTAAGGCAGGATTCACACTGGAATTCTCTGATCGGGAAGACGGATATGTTGGAATTCAGAAGAAGTATGGCATCAAATTCCCGAACGTAGCCACAATGGAACCGAAACTACGTTATTCAGCCGTTCAGCGTGGAGATATCAATTTGCTGGATGCTTACTCCACAGACAGTGAATTGAGACAGTATAAACTCGTTGTGCTGGAGGATGATCAGGAATTGTTCCCGCCATATCAGGGAGCACCGATGCTCCGCAAAGAAAAAGCAGACCAATATCCGCAGCTGGTGGAGCTACTGAATCAACTTGCAGGTCGTATCACGGATGATGAGATGCGCCAAATGAATTACGAAGTGAACGTTAATGGAGCGATTCCAGAACAAGTTGCAACGGATTATCTGCAAAAAGCAGGGTTATTATAGCTTGATATTTACGGTTATACATGAAGAGGAGGAACTAACATGACACAAACTTATGATCTGATCGCGATTGGAACCGGGAGCGCTGCAAGCTCAGTTATATCCCGCTGTGCCGAAGCCGGATGGAAAATTGCCGTGATTGATGAACGAGAGTTTGGCGGAACCTGTGCATTACGGGGCTGTGATCCCAAAAAAGTACTTGCAGGAGCTGCTGAACTTGTCGACTGGAATGAACGAATGAAGGGCAAAGGAGTGGACGGTAACGCCTCTATTCAGTGGTCGGAACTTATGGCGTTCAAGCGAACATTTACGGAGAGTATTCCGAGAGCTAGCGAGGATAAGTTCAAACAGGCCGGGATGCATACGTTTCATGGCAAGGCTTCTTTCGTCGACGAAGATCACATTCGTGTAGGGGAAGAAGTACTGCAGGGGAAACATATTCTAATCGCAACAGGTGCGCGTCCGGCGCCACTACCTATTGATGGTGCAGAGCATCTGAAATATAGCGATGATTTTCTTGATCTGGAACAGCTGCCGGATAAATTGGTTCTGGTAGGTGGAGGTTACATTGCTTTTGAATTTGCACATATTGCGGCCAGAGCTGGCACGGAAGTTCATATTATTCATCGAGGTGAAGAGCCGCTGGAACAGTTTGATTCGGAGCTGGTGGACTTACTGCTGCAAAAATCCGAGGAAGTAGGCATTCACGTGCACTTGAATGCGGAAGTGAAGGCGATTCGTCAGCAGGGCAACGCATATGTGGTTAGTGGAACACGCAATGGGGCTGATCATCAATGGCAGTGTGGACTTGTCGTCCACGGAGCAGGGCGTATTCCAAATGTAGATGGGCTTGAACTGGAGAAGGGAAATGTCAGTTATACAAAAAAAGGCATCTCCGTTAATGAGTACTTGCAAAGCGAAAGCAATCCAAGAGTCTATGCGGCTGGCGATGTTACCGCAACGGAAGGGCTTCCGTTGACTCCGCTCGCAGGGCAGGAATCACGTGCAGTATTCTTGAATCTGCTTGAAGGCAATCAGAACAAACCTAATTATAAAGTAATGCCCTCAATTGTATTTACCGTGCCATCCCTGGGTTCTGTAGGTCTTACTGTGGAGCAGGCCAAAAAAGAGGGCTACGAGGTGAAGGTAAATGACATGTCGAAATGGTATACTTATAAACGTACGAATGAAAAATTTGCCATGGCCAAAGTTGTAATCGATAAGGCAACAGGGCGTATCTTGGGTGCCCATGTGTTGGGTGGCAAAACAGAAGAACTGATTAACCTGTTCGCAATGGCAATTCAGTTCGATTTGACGACCGATCAGTTAATCACCATGAATTTTGCATATCCTACAGCCGCATCGGATATGGGCTCTTTATTTTAATGTGATGGTGTGGAAGGAAGGGAAGAATCATGTCAGCTAATTTTCATCGGATTCATGATGCCGAGTGGACAACCGAACCGGTTCAAGCGCGGACGGAAGGTGACCGTCTGATTGTGGAGGCACAGGAGGGCAGTGACTTCTGGGAGAAGACCTTCTATGGTTTCTGTCATCAGAATGGACATGCCATGCTTGCTCCATGGGACGGAACTAAGGCAATCGAAGTATCATTTGATCTGAGTTCATTCACGGAATTGTATGATCAGGCAGGGTTAATGCTCTGGCATGGACAGGATCAATGGATCAAGGCGGGGGTTGAAGTAAATGACGGCGTGGCTCATGTAGGGGCGGTCGTAACGGATCGGTTTTCCGATTGGTCGCTCTCACCTGTACCGGAGTGGGGTGGACGCATCGTTACCATTCGGGCTTCATACCATGACGAAGCCGTGGTTATTCGTGCTCGCACGGATGAGCATCCTTGGCGTACCATTCGGGTCGCGAGGTTTGCCTATCCGACGAACAAGCAAGCAGGACCGTTTCTCTGTTCTCCGAAGCGTGCCGGGTTCGAGGTTGCATTTACCAAATGGAAATTGACTGAACCGGATCAGGATCTGCACACAGACCCTCCCATTGCCGATTAAGATGGGTTTGGTTGGGAAATGTGACCCTATCGCAACAAACGAAAACAAGCAAGTCTTTCTTGGTGGAGGACTTGCTTGTTTTCGTTTGCATTAGGCAGCGCCATAGGTTAATTTATCAAGCCTTCAACGATTATGGTGAGGCTTATTTGAATTTTTTTCACATGAAGTTGCAATACTGTTGTCGTTTATCCTCAAGGTCTTATTTGCTTGAGTCCGTATCCTTGGAGTCAGATTCGATGCCATCAGCATCCTTTTCACCATCATTTGTTTCGTTAAACTCACGCATACGTTCTTCGTAATCATCCAGAAACCATAATGGGTCCATGCTATCTTCCTCGCCATTATAATTAATCAATACTTCTTCGCCGGCTTTGATATCTGTATAAGCATAGAAGTCAAAAGTGTGGTTTTCGAAGTTGATATCATAGGTGGCGTTAGGCTCGTAGGAATGATTGATCAAACTGCCATAGCCCAGCAGGATAGCCGTATGATTGGCTCCGTATTCGAATACGTAATCTTCGAGAATTGTTTTCTCAACATGTTCGTGGTCTTCATTTGGATAAGGGACAACTGGAGCCTGATGGATCAGCTGACCTTTTGGAATGTCTACGGTTGCAAATACGCCGCGGTTAAATTCGCCATCACCCAATTTGGATTGTTTCACTTCAATCATGATTTTCACCTGATGCTCTCCAAGAGAGCTCCATTCTTATAGTAGTAAGTCGTTTAAGGAAAAATTTTAACTCATCCATACCTATAAGGCAAATGCCATTGATATCAGTTTGAGTGGATCAGGGGTCAAAACGAAGGACATTTCATCGAAAAATGGTGCTATATTTACAATAGGGCGTTGAGTTGTGCATGATATAACGCTTATAATATACAAAGAATTAAGTCTATATAGAAAAGGTGTCATGAATGAGCATATTAAATGTCGAAAAATTAAGTCATGGTTTTGGTGACCGTGCTATCTTTAACAACGTTTCTTTCCGCCTCCTGAAAGGCGAACATATTGGTCTGATCGGGGCTAATGGTGAGGGTAAATCAACCTTCATGAACATTATTACGGGTAAACTCCAGCCGGATGAAGGTAAAGTGGAGTGGTCCAAACGCATGCGTGTCGGATACTTGGATCAGCACGCTGTGTTGAGCAAGGGACAATCCATTCGTGATGTCCTTCGTGGTGCGTTCCAGTATTTGTTCGACATGGAACAAGAAATGAATGATATGTATGGCAAGATGGGCGATGTAACTCCGGAGGAATTGGAACAGCTGCTGGAGGATGTAGGTACGATTCAGGATACGCTGACTAACCAGGATTTCTACATGATTGATGCCAAAGTCGACGAGACAGCACGCGGTCTGGGTCTAACCGATATCGGTCTGGACAAGGACGTTAACGACCTTAGTGGTGGACAACGTACGAAGGTATTGCTTGCCAAGCTGCTGCTTGAAAAACCGGATATTCTGCTCCTGGATGAGCCTACGAACTATCTGGATGAATTGCATATCGAATGGCTGAAACGCTATTTGCAGGAATATGAGAATGCCTTTATTCTGATCTCGCATGATATCCCGTTCCTGAACAGTGTAATTAACTTGATCTATCACATGGAAAATCAGGATCTTACCCGTTATGTGGGTGATTATAGTCACTTCCAGGAAGTCCATGAGATGAAAAAACAGCAGCTGGAGTCGGCGTATAAGCGTCAACAACAGGAAATTGCTGATCTCAAGGACTTTGTGGCCCGGAACAAGGCAAGTGTGGCTACACGCAACATGGCGATGTCCAGACAGAAGAAATTGGACAAGATGGATGTCATCGAAATCGCCAAGGAAAAACCGAAACCACAGTTCAATTTCCGTGATGCCAGAACGTCCGGCAAGCTCATTTTCGAAACAAAAGGTCTTGTCATTGGATACAATGAGCCGTTGTCGAGACCACTGGACCTGCGTATGGAGCGTGGTCAGAAGATCGCTCTCGTTGGTGCGAACGGTATCGGTAAAACAACGCTGATGCGCAGCATTCTGGGCGAGATTCAGGCTTTGGAAGGAACCGTTCAGCGCGGTGAACATCTGGAGATTGGATATTTCCAACAAGAGATGAAGGATGCGAACTACAATACCTGTATCGAAGAGATCTGGCAGGAGTTCCCTTCCTATACCCAATTTGAAGTGCGTGCTGCACTCGCAAAATGCGGACTGACTACCAAGCATATTGAGAGCAAGGTCGCGGTACTGAGCGGTGGCGAGAAAGCCAAAGTTCGTCTCTGCAAACTGATCAATAACGAAACAAATCTGCTCGTACTCGATGAGCCGACGAACCATTTGGACGTTGATGCGAAGGATGAATTGAAACGCGCACTCAAAGCTTATAAAGGCAGTATTCTGCTAATCTCTCACGAACCTGAATTCTATCGTGATGTGGTTACGGAGACATGGAATTGTGAGTCGTGGACAACGAAGGTATTTTAAAGTAATATGGGCGAGTTTGCGAACAAACTCGAACGATGATACAAGGCGCGTATTTTGCTTGCGTAGCAGGCGGAATACGCGTTTTTTTGCATGTTACAGCGAAAAATGTCCGAGCTGAGTTAATGGTTGACAGCTTCAAATACGTAATCATATAATTCGAGAAAGCGATTACATTTACACAATATAAACCTGTTTCACTACATAGGGGCAAAGAAGACGAGATATTCCGTTTTGGTAACATTGCACTTAGGAGGGAAGACGGGTCTTTTTTTGCTCTGTAATGAAACCGGTTTCATTAAAAAAGGGAGGTGTAGCGCACTTTTTTACCGCATGCTCACTGCTGAGGACAGGTCGGATAACAACACCGCCTTCAAGAACCGTGCTTTCATCTTCCAAGTCAAAGGAGAGAATGAACATTGGATAAACTCAGGAAACCCTTGATATTCATGTTGTCTGCTACGTTGGCATTGTCTTCAGGACCGTTGATGTTACCAAGCCATGCATATGCCGATGCGGATAGAATGCCTGCTACGTTGTTGCAGGACGATTTTTCTGACGGGGATTACACGGCATCGCCAGTGTGGGACGTAAGCTCAGGTAGTTGGGCGGTAATGGCGGACCCAACAGATGCGTCCAACTCCACACTTTTTCAGAGCGATACTGGGGAAGGCATCATTTCAACCGGAGACGTCATGTCTGACGTGACGGTGTCCATGCGTTTTTACACGGGGGGCGGTCAGGGATTTCCGGGAATTTTATCGCGGCTTCAGGATAAGAGCAACTTTTATTATTTTCAAATGCAGGCCCCTAACAATAAACTTGTCTTTTCCAAGCGGGTGAACGGAACAGATATGACGTTGAAATCTGTGGACTATACGTTCACCAAAAATACGTGGTATACGCTCAAAATGGTGCTGTCGGGTTCTTCCATTCGCGGGTACATCGCCGAAAACGGTTCGGATCGGTTAGTTTTCGATTTGGTCGATACTACATACGGGTCGGGTACAGTTGGCATTCGCAATAAGTGGCAGTCGGTACATATAGATGACGTTATCATTGCCGAGCAGCCGCCAGGGAACGATCTCCAACTCTCCAACGATGAACAGACGGCGTCTTCGGTTTCGCTGCAATGGACCGAGGCAGCAGGTGCAACAACCTATCACCTGTACCGTTCCTCTACGCCTGAAAGTGGGTATTCCCTGATTACCAACACCGGGTCTTTGGGTTACGTGGATGAGGGATTAAATGCGGATATGGTGTATTATTACAAGCTCGCCTATGAATACGGGGGGATGACCGAATCGTTATGGTCTGCGCCTCTGGAGGTTCGGACGACAGCCGTTGCTCCACAGGCTCCAGGCGAATTGAAGGCCTTGGCACTCGATGCCACGAGCGTGAAGCTGTCCTGGCCGGCCGTGGACAAGGCGACTGGTTACCGCGTGGCTAGGGCTGAGGCTGGCAGCGACCAATATGAGCAGGTGTTCGAAGGTACGGCGCTCAGTTACACGGATCAGGGGCTTGAGCCCGGCAACAGCTACAGCTATCGCGTAACGGCCTTTAATGCTGCCGGAGAATCTGCGTTCACCGTTGCAGAGGCCAACACGTACTCGATTGACTCTCCTGCAGAGTTTGCCGCCACAGCTGTGACGGATACGTCAATCTCTCTGGGGTGGAACGTCCTGCCTGGATCTGATGTAACGTATACAGTGTCCCGTGCAACAAGTGCTGCGGGTACGTTTCAGCAGGTGTATAGTGGCAAAGAAAGTACGTTTATTGATAGTGGTCTGACGATGGGCACGGGATATTTTTACATGATCCAGGCAACCGTGGACGACATCGTTTCTCCGGCATCTGCACCGCTGGGCGTTGCCACCATCCGCACGAGCTTTACACCGGGGCAGTTATGGCCGGATCAGGACGGCAAGCCGATCGACGCACATGGCGCAGGATTTTTCTACGATGAACAGACTGAAAAGTATTATTGGTACGGTGAATACCATACGGGAGGATGGCCAGCTGTTGGCGTACGCGTATATTCATCCAAGGACCTGCTGAACTGGACAGATGAAGGCATGGCACTGACGATGATTCAATCGATGGATGATTTCGACAAGAACCTGTTGATCGCCAAGTTGTATGAAGGTCGTGACGACAAGGTGGACATTTGGGCCGATATCCGTAAAGGTCGGATTATTGAACGACCCAAGGTCATCTATAACGATAAAACGAAAAAATACGTGATGTGGGCCCACATGGACGGGGACAAGGACCCCTACAACGATAATGCGAACTACGGTAAAGCGCGAGCCGGTTACGCGATCAGTGACTCCCCGACAGGGCCTTTCGTGTATCAGAAGAGTTACCGGATGGACAGAACTCCCGAAGGAGAGAAAGTTTACTTCCCAAGCGATCGGGGCATGGCACGTGACATGACGTTGTTCAAAGACGACGATGGTACCGGATATCTGATCTACTCCAGCGAAGAAAACCTGACGCTGTATATCTCCAAACTGAATGAAGACTACAGTGACGTAACGGGGTGGCATAAGGAAGGACGAACGGATGACAAAGGCAATTCGGTACGTGATTCCACCTATCAGGCGGAATACGGCGTCGATTATGTGCGTGTGTTCCCAGGCGGACAGCGTGAAGCGCCCGCGATGTTCAAGTATCAGGGCAAATATTATATTCTGACCTCCGGCGCGTCCGGCTGGGCTCCTAACGAAAACAAAGTGACGGTGGCTGATAACATTTTTGGTCCTTGGTCAACGATGACCAATCCGTTCGTACGCACATTGCCGAGCGATCCCGATCCAGGTAAGGCATTCGGAACGCAGACCACTTCGGTTATTCCGGTCGATCCGGAAAAAGGAAAATTTATTTACGTGGGAGATACGTGGAACGGCGGCAATTTCTCAAACGACGGGGCAAAATACGTATTTTTGCCCATTGAGTTCGGGATAGGATCAGACATTGCTATCAAGTGGTATAACAGTTGGTCGCCTGATCTGCTGAATTCGATGGGCAAGGTAGACATCGCCGATCCGCTGCCGGAAGCTGTGCCGCTCGGGAAATTACCGTCCCTGCCTACGACAGTCAATGTGCGTGACGGAGGTACGCTTGTGTCAACGCCAGCGGTATGGACGGTTGATAACCGGGTCATGACGGCAGAAGATTTTGCGAAACCCGGACCAATCACCCTTCAGGTAACGACCCCGGAGTTCGGTAACAAAAAGCAGTCAATCCGAGTATATGTTATTCCGGAGAACGCACAGTATTTCGTGAACAGCGGTGGATACGAAACAGCTGATTACAAACTTATGGATGCCTACATGAAAGGCTCGCTCGTCAACTCGGATACGGCGGATCAGATGTACGCGCCGGTGGAGGGACGGAACTGGGGTTATGTCAGCGCCGATGCGTTGGCTTCCGGTTCGAGTGGTGGGGATATTTTCTCGACCGTCCGTTATTTGAACGGCAGCAATGTTAGCAACTCGCCCAAAGGCAGTGATCTGACCTATACCTTTGGTGTGTCGAACGGGACATACGATATATACGCCGGGTTCAACGATCCGTGGACGAACACATCGCGGAAAGCGAACTTCCTCATTAATGGCACGAATACCGGTGCAGTTACTTATACACCCGCCAGTGTAAGAGCTCACACAGGCATTGTCGTAACTGGCAACAAGTTGGAATTAACGGTACGTAATACGGCCTCACAGGACCCGCTGATCAGCTGGATTATAATCGCCAAGTCTGATGCGGTGCCACCTGCGGACGACAGCGCCGGTCTGAATGCTGTTATATCGGCTGCAACAAGCGCATCACTCCACTGGCATTCAATTCTTGGCGCAGCAAGCTACAAGCTCTATCGCTCCGATCGTGAGAAAGGAGAGTACAGTGTCGTCTATAACGGCAGTTTGCGAGAGTATACGGATAACGAACTGAGTCCAGGTACCAGTTATTATTACAAAGTGGAAGCTTTTGACGCGTCGGGGCATTCGATGCGCGGTTTGTCTTCCGCTTATCACGTGCTTACGGCCCAACAGACCGCTGCCGATGTGGCTGCAAGCATTACGGCACTGGAGCAACCTTCTGCAGGTGCGAAGAGGCTGAAGTTGCCGACCGTGCCGCAAGGTTTTGCCGTGGAGATCGCCTCTAGTTCGGTACCGACCGTCATTCAAGCCGATGGAATGATCATCCCGCCATCGAAGGAAACGTCGGTCACGCTGGAATTGGAGATTACTCGAACCTCTGATGACAGCAAAGCGATGACTATACCGCTGACGGTGAAGGTATCAGCGTACACACCATCACCAGGCGGCTCGGGTTCCGATGGTTCGGGCAGTGATTCAGGTGGAAATTCAGGCGGTAATTCAAGCAGCTCCGGAGGACTGCCGGGGAGTGGTACCCCGAGTACAGAGAATTCATCGCCACGACCAGAATCGCAAAAAGACCGTGCTGTTCTTGAGTTGCAAGGTATTGTTGACCAGAAGGGTGTAGTGCAGACGAAGGTGGATGCTTCAGCGATTGAAGAGGCATTGAAAGTCGCTCCTGCTAGTACGGGGCACCGTCTGGTCGAACTTCGGCAGAGCCCGGTATCGGGAGCAAATGCATATGAACTATTGCTGCCTGTCTCTGCGTTGGTGGGCCAAGGCGACGCAAATGTATTCAACATCGTTACGGAATTGGGGACGTTAGAGCTTCCTGCCACACTTTCAATGAAAGACTTGGCAGGGTATGAGACTGTATCGGTGCGATTGATTCGAACTCAGCTGTCGCAGACAGTCGCAGATCAACTCGGAACACAGCACGGGGTTCGATTCGAAATTGATCTGGACGGTGATGCTTGGCCAGCAGGAAGTGAGCTGACGCTGCGTCTGCCCTACGAAACATTGCAAAATGTACAACCGGATATGATCGTAGGGTTTGCCATAGATGCGAATTATGTGGCAACTCCATTGCCGCAAAGCCGTTATGATCAGAATAGCAGAGAGGTCGTATTCACTGTTACGTCCGCAGCAGGAAATTATGCTGCCGTGTCTGTACAGCAGACGTTCACAGATCTTGCGGATGTACAATGGGCCAAGAATGCAATGGAGGCGTTGGCAGCCCGAGGAGTCTTTGATGAAGGTGCGAGCAGAGATTACCGTCAATTCCATCCGAAACAGGAGATGACGCGTGGTCAATATGTGCAGTGGCTGATGACCGCACTGAGCTTGAATACGTTGCGCGGGAATGCGTTTTCCGATGTCAGCGCGGAGGCATCGTATTATGAAGCGGTAACCGCGGCGCGTGCGTTTGGCATCACTGGGGGCACCGGGGACGGGCGCTTTATGCCTGAGGCAACCATTACCCGTCAGGAAATGATGACGCTGACGGTGAGGGCACTTGGAGTGGCCGGATTGGTCGAGCCGGAATCAGCTTCGGCGGATAGCCTTGTACAGTTCCGCGATGCTTCCACGATCCGTCCATATGCCCGCGATAGCGTAGCCATGCTTGTGAAGCTGGGCATCGTCGGCGGATACAACGGAGAGGTGAAGCCTCTTGCCCAAGCGACTCGTGCCGAATCGGCAACGCTGCTGTATGCAATGATGAGCAAATTGGTTTGGCCCTAACTGACGATAACAACAATTTTAGTGTAAGAAGAGAAGGCTTACTTCAACCTGGATTACAGGATGAAGTAAGCCTTTTTCTTTTTGCATGTGCGCCCTGGCATGGGGGATAACTGGACGGTGAAGTCCACTCTTAACGAGCAAGTAGCTTTCTGTCCGATTGCAGAGGTTACTTGTAATGTCTGCCGATTTGATATGCTTGCTCCAGCAAGCCTTCGATGTGCGTTTTGGAATCAGATATGGTTTCATAGAGAAACTCGACTCGGGATTCCTGCAATCCTGCATAACCCGCGATCCCATTATTCAGATAATTCGAAATCATGTTGTAATAATCGTATTTATGGAATGAAGCCTCCGTTCCTCCAGCTAGTGCAATCCAGAGTGCCTTTTTGGAGTTTGCTTTGTTCAGCAGCCCCATGTTCCATACCTTGTCCAGATAAGCTTTGAGCATGGATGGAACGTTGTACCACCATACCGGGAAAATAAATACAATGGCATCAGCCGCGAGCACGCGATCCAGCTCTTTGCGAATCACAGGGGCATGCTGCTTATCGGGATTTTGCCAATCACGCTCATCTTCTACGCTATATAACGGATCGAATCCATCATGATACAGATCGAGGATATCAATTTCGTGGTCATTCTCCTTCATACCTTCTATAAAACGATTCATCACGGCAAATGTTAGGGAGTCCTGTCTTGGGTGAGTAACGACCAGTTTGATTTTCATGTATGAGTAACCATCCTTTTTTCTTCATTTTTTTGGTTTAACGTTCTGACCAATGTTATTATAAGTTTCATGACATCTTATTGAGAAGTACGCACCTTCGAGTGCTGTAGATACCTTGAGGTTCTTCGGTTACTTTTAATAATGGATATACATATATGTGATTTAAGGGGGATTCCCAGTGGAACAGGAACTGAAAAGATATGAGAGTGGTGTGCAGGCAATGCTGGAACTGGTCGGTGGAAAATGGAGGATTCTTATTCTGCATCAACTGATAACAGGTAAAAAACGAACAAGCGAACTTCGCAGAGCCATCCCTGGCATTACTCAGAAGGTCCTTACCCAGCAGCTGCGTGATCTTGAAAAGAATGAAATCATCCATCGAATTATTCATCCCCAGATTCCACCCAAGGTAGAGTATGAGCTGACCGAGTATGGCTTGACACTACAGGCAATCATCGACCGCATCTGTCTGTGGGGAGAGAATCATCTGGACAGAGTATATGGAGATAAAAACAAAGTACTGGAGAATCATTTTAGCGAATATATTCCGCTTTCGACTTCGAACTAACTGCTTCCAAATTAAAAAACAACAAAATCCTTCCTGAATTGAGGAGGAGGGTATTTGTTGTTTTTTTGTCCTTTATCAGTGAAACTGATAAATACCATAAAATCATCGAAATTGACCCCTACCATCGGGTATGGTAGGTTCAAGAGAGTAGAAATTAATATGATCATTTTAGTAGGAATTAAAATTGACGTAATGCGCGAGGTGGCAAATGGTGGAACTTCAAGTGACAAACAGCCCTTTTAATCAGGAACAGGTTGAGCTGCTCAATCGCCTTATTCCTACATTGAACGATGGACAGAAAACGTGGCTTAGCGGATATCTGACAGCCATTCAGGGATTTGCGGCTGTAGCTGCACCTGCTGGTGTGGTACAACAGCCTGCATCTTCAGCAGGTATTACTCCTGAAAGCGCACCTGCTGCGGTGTCCAGGGAAGTAACGGTACTTTTTGGATCACAAACTGGGAACTCCAGTGGACTATCCAAAAAAGTGGCGAAAAAGCTGGAAGAGCAGGGGCTTCAGGTGATCCTGTCGTCAATGGGAGATTTCAAACCGAACGGACTGAAAAAAGTAGAGAATCTTCTCATTATTGTCAGCACACATGGAGAAGGCGAACCGCCGGATAATGCAATTCCGTTGCATGAATTCCTGCATAGCAAACGGGCTCCGAAGCTCGATGGATTGCGTTACTCCGTATTGGCACTAGGAGATACTTCGTATGAGTTCTTCTGTAAAACAGGCAAGGATTTTGACATTCGTTTGCAGGAGCTTGGCGGAACAGCGCTTGTACCACGTGTGGACTGTGATGTTGATTTTGATGAAGCGGCTGCAGAGTGGATGAATGATGTGCTTGCTTCACTTAGCAGCACACCGGCTACTGCGGGAGTGGTAACCAGTGAAGCGGTTGGAGCCGCAGTAAGTAGCGGTGAATCTGAGTTCAACCGGACGAATCCATACAAGGCGGAAGTGCTGGAAAATCTTAACCTGAACGGCAGAGGATCGGACCGTGAGACACGTCATATCGAATTGTCTTTGGAAGGCTCCGATCTGGATTACGAGCCAGGTGACAGCCTCGGTGTATTCCCTGAGAATCATCCACGCCTTGTCGATGAGCTGATTGCATCCATGGAATGGAATGCGGATGAGCGCGTTACGGTTAATAAAAGTGGAGACCAGGTTTCTGTACGTGAAGCGTTATTGCGTTACTTCGAAATTACTGCTGTCACAAGACCAGTTGTGGAGCAGCTGGCAAAGCTGAGCCCGGGTAGCGGGTTGCCCGCTCTGCTCGCAGATGATTCGGAATTCCGCAAGGTCATGAACAGCTGTGATTTGCTGGATCTGGTACAGGATCATGGGCTTAAAGGTATTCCGGCTGCATCGTTCGTAGCTGTGCTTCGTAAAATCCCGGCACGTCTATATTCGATCGCAAGCAGTTCGAAATCTTTCCCGGATGAAGTTCATCTTACCGTTCGTACAGTACGTTATGAATCACGTGGCAGAGAGCGCTACGGTGTGTGCTCTGTTCATCTGGCTGAACGAGTCGAATTAGGTGATACATTGCCTGTATTCATTCAGCAAAATCCAAACTTCAAACTGCCGGAGAACCCGGATGCTCCAATCATCATGGTTGGACCAGGTACAGGTGTAGCTCCGTTCAGATCTTTCCTTGGAGAGCGTGAAGAGACAGGTGCAGAAGGCAAGACGTGGCTGTTCTACGGCGATCAGCATTTCTCCACCGATTTCCTTTATCAAACCGAATGGCAGCGCTGGCTCAAGGATGGCGTTCTTACGAAGATGGATGTCGCTTTTTCCCGTGATGCAGAAGAGAAAGTATATGTGCAGCATCGGATGCTGGAACACAGCAAAGAGCTGTATCAGTGGCTACAGGAAGGTGCAGTTGTATATATCTGTGGTGACGAGAAAAGAATGGCACATGATGTTCATGCTGCACTCGCAACCATTCTTGAACAAGAGGGTGGCCTAACACCTGAACAGGCAGCGGAATATCTGACACGGTTGCAGCAGGAAAAACGTTATCAGCGGGATGTGTATTAATTTCAGATCATATGCCGGATAAGGCATCCCGGAGATACGAGAGGAGAAAGCAGCATGGCTTATAATAACTTACTTAATCCGCAGCGCACGAACAGCGATGTGGAAGATATAAAGATCAAAAGTGACTACTTGCGTGGAAGTTTGACTGAAACGCTGGCGGATCGGATCAGTGGTGCGATTCCTGAGGACGATAACCGTCTGATGAAACATCACGGCAGTTATATGCAAGACGACCGCGACCTGCGTAATGAGCGGAATAAATCCAAGCTGGAGCCTGCCTACCAATTCATGTTGCGTGTGCGTGCTTCCGGAGGAATTGTTACACCCGAACAGTGGTTGATGATGGATCGTGTAGCGCATAAATATGCGAATGAAACCATTCGTCTGACGACGCGCCAATCATTTCAACTGCATGGTGTCCTCAAATGGGACCTCAAAAATACCATTCGTGAAGTGAACGATTCGTTGCTCAGCACCCTTGCTGCATGTGGCGACGTGAACCGGAACGTCATGTGTAATCCGAATCCGGACCAATCGGATATTCATGCTGAAGTATATGAATGGGCATGCCAGGTGAGCAATCATCTTGATCCACGCACTCGTGCTTACCATGAGCTGTGGCTGGATGGAGAGAAAATTATCGATTCACAGGACACGGATGAAGAAGTAGAACCGATTTACGGCAAAGTGTATTTGCCGCGTAAGTTCAAAATCGGAATTGCCGTTCCACCATCCAATGATGTAGATGTGTTTTCGCAGGATCTCGGATTTATCGCTATTGTAGAGAACGGCAAGCTGCAAGGCTTTAACGTTTCTGTCGGTGGTGGTATGGGGATGTCTCATGGTGATCCGAAGACTTATCCGCAGGTGTCCAAAGTCATTGGTTTCTGTACACCAGAGCAAATGATTGATGTTGCGGAGAAGACGGTTATGATTCAGCGTGACTATGGGGATCGTGCAGTACGTAAACATGCCCGTTTCAAATATACAATCGATGACCGTGGCCTCGCCTGGTTTGTGGAAGAACTGACGAGTCGTCTTGGCTGGAAGCTGGATGTGGCGCGCGAGTTCCATTTTGAACATAATGGAGATCGTTACGGTTGGGTGAAAGGCAGCAACGGCAGATGGCACTACACCTTGTTCATTCAAAATGGACGTGTGAAGGATGTGGACGGTTATCCGCTCATGACAGGTCTGCGTGAAATTTCCAAAATCCATACCGGAGATTTCCGTCTCACAGCCAATCAGAATCTTATTATCGGGAACATCAGCAGCCAGAAGAAGAAAAAGATTGAGTCACTGATTGAGCAATACAATCTGACCGATGGTGCTCATTACTCGGCGCTTCGCAGAAGTTCTATGGCTTGTGTGGCGCTTCCGACTTGTGGTCTTGCAATGGCGGAATCCGAACGGTATCTGCCTTCACTGATCGACAAGCTGGAGCCTGTACTGGACGAAGCGGGACTGAGAGACGAAGAGATTGTTATTCGTATGACGGGTTGCCCGAACGGCTGCGCGAGACCGATGCTGGCCGAGATCTCGTTTATCGGCAAAGCTCCGGGAAAATACAATATGTACCTCGGTGGAAGTTTTACCGGGCATCGCTTGAACAAATTGTACAAAGAAAATATCGGCGAAACCGAAATTTTGGATACATTGACTCCAATGGTGAATCAATATGCCAGAGAGCGCAATGATGGTGAGCATTTTGGAGATTTCGTCATTCGTGCCGGTTATGTGCCTGAAGTGCTGGACGGTCAGCAGTTTCATGCCTAATTAGATGGATTCGTGAAGAGAAGCAATTCCCTAGGGAATTGCTTCTTTGGCGTTTTTGGATCGTTTTCCTTTGGGATTTCTGAACGTGGCAAGGTGATATCGACTTGCCTTTTACCATTTTTTCGTGAGTCTAAACTTGTTGAAGTACGCCCAACAAGATATAATGACAAAGTAGAAAGCAGATTATATGTTGAAAGTGAGCGGAAACGATATGGGTCGTAAGTGGAATAATATTAAAGAAAAAAAAGCTTCAAAAGATGCAAATACTAGCCGGGTCTATGCTAAATTCGGCGTTGAGATTTATGTAGCTGCCAAGAAGGGCGAACCGGACCCGGAAGCGAACCGCGCACTGAAAGTCGTGCTGGAACGTGCCAAAACGTATAACGTACCCAAAGCAATTATTGACCGTGCCATGGAAAAGGCAAAAGGCAGCGGGGACGAAAATTATGAAGAACTGCGTTATGAAGGATTCGGGCCCAATGGTGCCATGGTTATCGTGGATGCCCTCACCAATAATGTGAACCGTACTGCACCGGAAGTGCGCTCTGCATTTAACAAAAACGCGGGTAATATGGGTGTGAGTGGTTCAGTTGCTTATATGTTTGATCCTACAGCGGTAATCGGGGTTGAAGGCAAAACTTCCGAAGAAGTGCTTGAACTCCTGCTTGAAGCGGATGTGGATGTACGCGATATCGTGGATGAGGATGAATCGGTAATCGTATATGCCGAGCCAGACCAATTCCATGCGGTACAGGAAGCGTTCAAAGCGGCGGGTGTGACTGAGTTTACCGTAGCCGAGCTGACCATGCTGGCGCAAAACCATATTGAACTTCCAGAGGATGCACAAGCTCAGTTCGAGAAACTGATCGATGCGCTTGAGGACCTTGAAGATGTTCAGCAAGTGTACCACAACGTAGAGTTCGTGTAAGCGAACTAAACGAAACGTGGTTCGATTGCCAAAAAGAGTGTCTAGCCAATCAACGGATTGGACAGACACTCTTTTTATTGTTCTCCTATGAATCGGATTGCAATGCACCAGGAGATTTTTTCGATTTTGCCGATTTGCTACCGCCAAACTTGAATAACACAATACCGCCCACGATGACGAGAACCCCCAGAAGCTGGTTCCACGAGAATGGGATTTGCTCCAGTCCAAGCCATCCCATGGAATCAAACAGCAAGGCGAAACTTAACTGGGATGTAAGTACGATAGAGATCGCAAAGGTGGGACCCAGCAGCTTCATGCCCTGAACGAGACAGAAGACCACCCCAACGCCGATGGCTCCGCTAAGCCAGTACCAGGGCTGCATATGTTGGAAGCTAAACGTATTTTTGCCCTCAACCATTAGAGAAATCAGAAACGAGGCAATAAACCCGGTGAAAAGCACCAGCGTTGTCGTGGACCACGAGCCGGTACGTTCATTAACCTTGCTATTAAAGATGGTCTGCAGACTGACAAGAGAACCTGCCAGTAACGCAAGCAAAATACCTGTAATGATCATAGGATATAGATCTCCTTATTCATAGATGTTGTGACCCGCTACTTCTGCCAGACCTGCCCGATCTTTGACCATAATAAAGCCCTGGTCCCGCATGATTAATCCATCTGCACACAGCTTCTGAATCACCCGATTCAAATGCCGATAACTCGTTCCGATCAGATTCGCGATATCTGTCAAATTGAAGGCGTCCAGTTCTTCGTGGACTACAGTTCCCGCTTCTTCGGTAGAGATGGAGAGCAGATAGCTGGCTAATCGAACCTCGACCGGATACATCAAGTTGAAGTTGGAGAAGTTCGAATCAATATAAAACTTGTGGGATATAATTTTGAGCAGAAATTTCAACAGGGGTGCGTAATCGCTGGCAAGTTCAGCTAACCATTGATAATGAATGCGCAGCATCACCACAGGGGAAACCGCCTGCACGGTGTTCACGACATTGCTCTCCCGAACGTACTCGATATCACCAACCACTTCAAGCGGTGTTTTGAAGCAAAGAACGAGTGTTTTATCCTGTGGTGAGGTCGTGAAGATTTTGACTTTCCCCTCGACCAGCACATATAAATATTCGGATGTTTCGCCTTCGCGGCAGATCAATTCGCACTTCTCGAAGTGGCATAACGTCATATGCGGACGCAGGGGCTCGTGAAATACCGATTCGAGTTGATACTGTTTTATATAGTGCAGCAATTGATGCTCATTCTGAAACTCTTCCATATTGTATTTCACCCCCGACTTTATGCTGACCTAGCTACAGTTTCATAATAATGACGCCAGTAACCATTAAAGCTATACCCAGAAATTGTGGTAGTTTCATTTTCTGCTTCACAACCCCAAACCATCCGTTACTGTCAACCAGAAAGGTCAGGAACAGCTGTGCAATCAACAGGGCTGAGATCGTAAAAGTTACCCCAATTTGTTGGATAGCGGTGACTTCACTGAAAATAATTACTGCACCAAACGCGCCTCCCGCCAGGTACATGGGCTTCACTTGCTTCAATCCTTGCAGGTTGATGTCCCGCACGAATACAAGGATCAGAGCCGCCAGGATGAACCCGGTGAGTTGTGTAATGGTTGCGGCTTGCCATGTACCGATGTCCGTACTGATTCGGGTATTGGCAACCCCTTGCAGGGTAATGCATGCACCGCCTAATAGTGCAAAAATAATTCCTCTCATGGTTGTTACTCTCCTTGTCGCGTCATTACTTCTTCGATTTCTATTAAATGATATATTCACTCAAAAAGCCAAGGACAAATGTCCTCAGCTCAGAAGTTATAGCATTTAGAGTACAATAAACCCTCCGCAAAATCCAGAAAGGACCTAGGATTGCTCGTTATTCTGAAAATCACAATACTTGAAACACCGGTTGCTCACCAATAAAATGAACAGGCACTTCCGGAAAAGCTGTAGCCAATCTTTCAGACAAAAGTTTCATTCCGGAAGCCTCACTCTCGGCATGACCGATCATAAGAAGAGCCTTTTCTTTTCCTTGCTGCACAGCATCACGTATGTACTCCGGTGTCTCCCATTCGAATCCTTCACCAGCGATAATTAGATCCAGCTCTTCCTGTTGAAGCAGAGGAATGGTTTGATTGCCGTTGCCTCGAAAACCAACAAGCACTGCTGCTCGTCTGCATATCATCTTTGGATCACCAGCTAGGCGTACATATTCAATTCCAAGCGAACGTTTAATATGTTCCGCAATAAGCTGAACTGTCATTCCTTCTGGAAAGGACAGAAGGTCAGCTTCTGGTCTTCTCTGCTCCACATAGAGGGACCACCCTAGTGCTTGAACCAAGCCTTCCGTAATGCCATCCGGTTGATAGCGGTGAATTGCATCATGGCAGCGATAGATCGCAATTCCGCCGTTCTCGATTAGCGTTCTCTTGGTTTCATAAACTGGATCATCAGCCAGCCAATCGGTATGGCTATGATGGTTATAGAAGGGAGGTTCATGAGCGATAATTAGATTAGCTCCACGCTGTATTGCATGCTCAATCACGTGTTGTGTAGGCATAAAAGTTACAAAAACGCCTGTGACCGTTTGGTTGGGAGAACCCGTTATCAGTTGATCCACGGTGGTTTCTGGAAGTTCAACTTCGACGGTAAGGTGATCCATAATGTGTTGAATGGTTATATTCATATACTTCATACCTCCAAGTACAGGATATGCCCAGTGTATCATGTTGATGGATGAACAGCATTATAGATATACCTTTAGTATAACAACGTAGATAGTATTCAAGATGTAACCTTGCCGGATTCATATAGTTTTCTGGAGCAAGAAAAAGTATACTTACATAGAGTCTTTATCTAAATGAAATGGAGTATCTATTCGAACCTACACTGTAGATTCAGTTAAGTATAAGTCTTAATTCTGATGAAGAGATCCGACATAGAAGGGCGATGATTACATGACAGCCAGTACCATTATGGAACGTCTGAAGAGTGAGACAGCTCATTATCACAGACAAGTGGAACAGAACGATTATGCCAAGGCTATTATGAATCAAACCGTTAGTTTGGGAGAGTATAAGAAATATCTGGAGAAATTTTACGGGTTCCTGAAACCATTGGAAGATCAAGCTGTACAGCAGCCTTTCTGGGAAAACACGGGACTGGATATCGGGATTAGAGGAAAAGCGAATTTGCTTGAAAATGACCTGAGGAATCTTGGCGCCAGTGAAGAGGAGATCAGCCAGGTTCCTTTATGTAAGGATCTTCCGGATATCTCGACACCAGCAAGGTTGTTCGGTTATTTATACGTCATTGAAGGATCTACGAACGGAGGTCAGATCATGACCAAACGCTTGTCGCAGTTCCTGCCGATTGAAGCAGATCGTGGGCTGGAATATTTTAATGCGTATGGTACGGAAACCAGAACGAGATGGGCGGAGTTCACGGAACTACTGCGTCAATCCATCACGGCGGAAGAAGATCACGACATCATGGTGCACACGGCTTCGGAAACGTTCCGATTACTTGATCAATGGATCAATACAAATACAGTTCATTTGTAAGTAGGAAGAGTTCATTATTTATTGTAATAACAAGGCAGCTGAACTACTTGGTTATGAAAATGCCAAAAATCTCATCGGCAAGGATTTCAGGGGATTTGTGCCCGACAAGACGAGAACCATTTTGCAGCAAAACCTGGAGGAACTGAAGCTCAATAATACTCGTCTGTTTACCAACCAGGCGTATTTCACCACAGCAACTGGCACGTCCTTACTGCTTGAGAATTGAGAAAGCCAGCCTAGCCCTTGCTCAAGCCAAGAGTGACGGGAAAAATCGGGCTATCATGGTTTGATACGAGGTTGTACTAACCTTGCTGTTAAGGGTGCAGCAAAATGGTATAGAGGGAAGGCATTTAAACTGGATATCAGTTTGAATGTCTTTCTTTTTTCTGCTAATAAGGAAAGTATTATTTTCATCACCGCAGGCACAGGACAAGTGTTATAATGATGAATATGGATACACTTGTTCGTATTCACACGTAGAGGACGGTGAAACGGAATTCAATGAAAGAGGATTCAAGACAACTGGAATTTATGGAGATAGATCTAAGCGAAGAGCCCATCACAGCGGCAGTCCCGGTTCCTGATCGTTCATCGATTGTCCGTGCTGATTTTGATATAAGATTGCCTGGCGGCATATTGTCTTCTGAGAAAAGGTTTGTAGAGGAAGCAAGGCAACTCATTGAAGTGGAAGGGGAGCAGGCTCCCTGGGTTCCTTTTATGAGTTATTGGCCGACTTATGGTGTAATGAACGAACCCCAGCGCCAGTGGTATATGTATTGGAGGACGGAAGTCCGGCAAGGACGGTTCCCTGATACGGATCTGTCCTATCTGTTTGTTCATATTTATGAGCTGATAAACGGAATTGGTTGGCAGGAACAAGAGGAAGGTTACGACCAATTAAAAGAGCTATGGATCAACTATCGTGAACGGCTTCCGCAGTTGGATGTGTACATGCAGGAATGGATTATTGATTATGATCTAGTCCATGAGTTGAACATGTCATTATCCGAGATGGTGGAGCTTTCGAATGGCAATCTTCCACCTGAGATTCTGGATATGGAATTGCAACGGCTGTTGAGCAGCAATATATCGGATATCTCGCTGAAGTTGTTACAAAGATATTATGACTACGACATTACGCTCAGCAAATTTTACAGAGATGGCGGCAAGAAGGTTCTGGAACAGTACATTCCCCGAGTTATGGTTTTGGTGGATTCTTATCTGCTGCGTACACGCAAGGCGGGCATATTGGATCAGTTCGAGTTAAATCATGAAAGGACTATCGAACGTACATTGTTTCGAAAGGCCGTATATGATGAATCCATTTATGGAAAATCGGTTCGAATAACATATGTTCCGATTGGAGATCATGCAGAGTTTGTCCAGTTTGTAACCCGAGTATTTCGATGCACGGAAAATAAATGCCGTGAACTGCTCGGTTTCAGAGGGAGGCTTCGTGGAAAGACCCTTGAACTTGAGCTTGCAAAAGTGATTGAACGATACCTGGACAAGGCATTTGCAGTCGAGCAAATGCCAGCAGTAGAGCAACGAATAGTTCGAATTGATGCGGAGAAACTTGCATCGCTGCAACAGGAAAGCGAATATGTGCGCAGAGCACTCATGATCGAGGAAAATCATCCCTCCGAAGTTGAGCATACAAACAATGTGGGCAGCCAAGCCCCTATGGCGATCCAGAATTCAACGGATGAAGCTGAAAGTGCTAAGCAGTCTAATCTATCGGAAGTTGACGTTGAGGGAGCGCTTAAAACTGACGGAGGTCAAGGAGACGGGAATAGCGAGCCATTATCATTACAATGGGAGGCGGATTTTTCTGCTGATCTGGATGAAGAGTGGATACAGTTCTCTGAAATGCTGTCTCCGCAGCATGTACAGGCCATTTATGCCTTGCTTGATGTCAACCCGGATACGGAGCTGATGCGGGTAGCTGAGCAATATGGAACGATGCCTGCACTTCTGTTGGATGAAATTAATGATGTGGCCATGGAAACGATTGGTGACCTTCTGATTGATGGTGATCGTATAGTTTCGGATTATATGAATGTGTTTGAACATGTGAAGAGGTGATTGGGCAGTGGCAGAACTTAAAATACCGAAGCGGCTGACTACCGCACTAGTGAATTCGTTGACCGCGGGCGTTGTGCCACGAATCGGACTGGAGCAGATTGCTGTTGGTCGGAAGTCTGAAGTGGACGCGATCTTGCGGGATATGGACAACATTGCCGAAGGCGGGGCAGCGTTTAAGCTGATTACAGGAAGGTATGGAAGCGGGAAAAGCTTTCTGTTGCAGATGATTCGGAACTATGCGATGGATCGGGAATTTGTTGTGGCTGACGCGGACTTATCACCTGAGCGCAGACTGGTGGGAACCAAAGGTCAGGGGCTTGCAACATACCGCGAGCTGATGACTCGTCTGTCTACTCGTACACGTCCGGATGGCGGGGCACTGGAACCGATTTTGCAGAAATGGATCGCTGGTCTTCAGCAGCAAGCGATGCAAAGTCAGGGCTTGCGCCCGGATGATCCGGCTCTTCCTGCTGAAGTCGAGAAGCAGATCTATGCAGTGACAAACGAAATGCAGAATTTGGTGCATGGATTCGATTTTGCCAAGGTGCTGGCTTCGTACTGGAACGGTTATAAATTGGCGGATGATGACCGCAAACAGGCGGCGCTGCGCTGGTTGAGAGGGGAATTCGCAACCAAGACGGAAGCCAAGAAAGAGCTGGCTGTCGGCGTCATCATTGATGATGATAACTGGTATGACTACTTCAAATTGTGGTCCGAATTTACGGCACGGATCGGTTATAAAGGACTACTGTTGTTCATAGATGAAGCGGTGAATCTGTATAAAATTACAAACAGCATATCCCGGCAAAGCAACTACGAGAAGCTGCTTACCATGTTCAATGATACGATGCAGGGCAAAGCAGAACACCTTGGTATTTTTGTAGGCGGCACACCACAATTCGTGGAGGATGAAAGACGGGGACTCTTCAGTTATGAAGCACTTCGTTCGAGACTCATTGATGGCCGCTATGCAGCAAGAGAATATGCGAATTATACCGGACCGATCCTGAAACTTTCAATGTTGTCCCATGAAGAGATTTTGATTCTGTTGCAGAAGCTGCGTCAGATTCATGCTCTGCATTTTGGATATAGTGCAAGTCTATCGGATGAGGATTTAGTTGATTTTATGCAAACAGCGGTCAACCGGCTCGGCGCGGATGAGTTACTGACCACACGTGAAGTGGTACGGGACTTCATGGATCTGCTGCACACGCTCCATCAGAATCCCGAAGTGACCTATGTTCAATTGCTTGGTGAGCGAGCAGTTAAACCACAGGAATCAGGAAAAGGAACGGATTCATCATCTGCTGATGATCTGGATGATTTTCTGGCGGAGTTTGAATTATGAGTGAGAACCCTTTCTATCGACTGGCTCCTTTTGTACAGGAATTTATTTATAAAAAAAGATGGGAATCACTTCGGCCTGCCCAGATTGAAGCTTGCAACATTTGCTTTCATACCCCGCATCATATGCTGATTGCGGCAGGCACAGCCTCCGGTAAGACGGAGGCGGCTTTTTTTCCTGCACTGACCGAGCTGCATGAACGGCCCTCCAAATCCGTGGGCATCTTGTACATCGGGCCGCTTAAGGCACTCATTAACGACCAATTCGAGCGACTAAAGGACTTGCTGTCCGAGGGCAATATTCCGGTATGGCACTGGCATGGAGATGTGCCTCAGGCAGAGAAAACACGTCTCATGCGAAGTCCATCCGGTGTGCTTCAGATTACGCCTGAATCGCTCGAAGGTCTGTTGATGAATCGTCCCAATGCCATTCCGGCGTTATTTCATGATCTGCGATATGTCATCATTGACGAGGTTCATGCATTCATGGGAGCGGATCGAGGCATTCAGGTATTGAGCGAACTGGCACGAATTGAACGTATGGCTGGATGTAAACCGAGAAGAGTGGGATTATCTGCGACACTAAGTGATTATGATGCTGCTACAGCCTGGCTCGCTGCTGGAACTAACCAGGGGGTGGATGTGGTTTCTTCACCCGGTGGCCGCAAGCTGCGTCTGCGGGTGGAGCATTTCTCGTTTCCGGATACACGAGATGAAGAACAAGCGGAACATCTGCATAACGCACGTAAAGTCTATTACGACTTCATCTATGAGAGTACACATCGCAAAAAGGCTTTAATATTCACCAATAGCCGGACGGATGCCGAAGTCACTATACTTGAGATGCGGCGTGTCGCCGCACGGAGACAGGAGCGGGACGTATTCCATGTTCATCATGGGAGCATTTCCGCGATGTTGAGAGAAGAGACCGAAGCCGCCTTACGAACCGGATCAGGGCCAGCAGTAGCTGCGGCTACCGTAACGTTGGAACTGGGGATTGACCTGGGTGAACTGGAGCGGGTTGTACAGCTTGGAGCGCCTTATAGTGCGTCAAGTTTTGTTCAGCGTCTTGGACGATCAGGCAGGCGTGAGGATATGGCTTCCGAGATGCTATTTGTATGTCCGGAAGAAGAGGATGAGGAAGCTCAATTGCCTGCTCGAATGCCATGGACACTCATGCGGGCTATTGCTGTTATTGAATTGTATGTAAAGACCAAGTGGGTTGAACCGCTTGAGGCCCGTAAGATGCCGATGGGCGTGCTCTATCATCAGACGATGAGCATGCTGAAAAGCATGGGGGAGGCCGAACCCAAAGAACTGGCTGAGGCCATGCTTTCGCTGGCACCATTCGCGCAGATTCGTGCAGATCAATATCAGCTTTTTCTAAATTATCTGATTGAGACTGATCATCTGCAATGGACAGAAGATCGGACTTTAATCATCGGGCTTACGGGTGAGAAAACCGTCAATAACTATCGCTTTTACGCGGTGTTCAAAGATGATGAAGAGCACAAAGTGCTGAACGGTTCCGAGGAGATCGGCTCCATTACAACCGTGCCCCCACCTGGATACTGTTTCTCCCTTGCCGGAAAACTGTGGAAAGTGGAAGAGGTGGATCACAAGCATAAATCCGTGTATGTGAAGGCGGCCAAAGGCAAAGTGGATACGTTATGGCTTGGTGCGGGTGGGGACATTCATACGACGGTCGTCCAGAAAATGCGTGAAGTACTGTCCGACACGGTGATATATCCGTATCTGTCTCCGCAAGCGGTAAATCGATTGGAACGCGCCCGTCGACTTGCACGTGAAAGTGGGTTGCTGAAACAGGTTGTCATTCCAGCTGGAGGAGATTCCTTGTATGTATTACCCTGGGTGGGAAGCAAATCTTTCCGCACACTGGAACGTTTAATGAAGCACAATTTGTCTGAAAAGCTTGCCTTGCGATCTGTTGTACCTATGGAGCCTTATTATTTTGTCGTGTCAGGAAAAGTGGATGGTCGCACACTTTTGGCCGAGATTATGAGTGAGTGTCGAACAGCGAAAGACGCATCTGCGTTACTTTCAGAAGATGAAGCACCGTATCTTGGTAAATACGATGAATTTGTGGCTCCTCCTTTGATCCGAGAGGCCTTTGCAGTGGACGGATTGGATTTAAATGGTCTCAAAGAAGGATTGCAGCAAACGTTAACATGGGATTCTTCATCTATGAAATGACGCAATAACGTATTCCTTTTGTTTTTAATTTGAATTAAAAAAATTTAAATTGTGAATCAGGGTTGACACCACCTCACCTGCCATGTAATATATGAAAAGTCGTCACACACGAATCGCAAACAACAAATGCATATTTCATTTCGTATAACCTCGCAGGCCGAAAGTGTACACAGGGCGAGGGTCTCTACGGGAAGCCTATACTTCCTAACTACGATGCCAGGAATCATTGTATTCCTTGCTCGTAGTTAGGATTTTTGCATTTGGATGGTGTCTGTGACCTTGGCATGGATCAAACATGCAGACGCATTTTTCGATCATCAGGAGGTTTATCTACAATGAAATATTATCTGTCCGTTCTCGCAGGAGCGATGAGCTATGGCATATTATCCACAATTGTGGTTCTGGCTTACGGCGAAGGGTACAAACTTGGAGAGGTCGTGGGCACACAGCTGATCACGGGCTTCATTCTGTCCTGGATGCTGGCATTATACTCGAAGTTTAGAATGAAACGGAAATCACAGGCAGATGGAAAAACATCAGCAGCCGTGGCAAAAGCATTTCAGAAATTAACGTGGAAGCAGCGTTTGGTGTTGATGGCTGCGGGGACGCCGACGGTTATTACCGGTCTTGTCTATTATCAGTCTTTACGATACATTCCCGCGTCACTAGCCATTATTCTTTTGTTCCAATTTACATGGATTAGCGTATTGATTCAGGCCGTGAGCAAACGACAGCGTCCAGACAAAGTAACGTTCCTGACTTTGATTATCCTGTTTGGCGGAACATTGCTGGCAGCAGGTTTCCTGGAACAGGGACTCGGAGAGTTTAACGGCTTGGGCATAGCACTTGGCTTGATGGCGGCTGTAAGTTACTCCCTGTTTGTAATGTTCAGTGGTAAAGCGGTTCCATCAGCACATCCGGCTTTTCGCAGTGCATGGATGGTCACTGGAGGTCTGGTCTTGCTGTGCATCCTGTTCCCGCCGACGTTCCTGTTTAACGGATTGATTTGGAGCCAGCTGCTTGTCTTCGGATTGTTGCTTGGCTTCTTCGGAGCTTTTATCCCACCAGTACTGTTCGCAGTAGGTGTGCCTCATATTGGGGGCGACATGGCCGGAATTCTTGGTGCAGTTGAACTCCCAATCGCGGTGCTGCTCTCATCCATTGTTCTTCACGAGCATGTGAGCCCATTGCAATGGATCGGAGTTATTGTGGTGCTAATCGGTGTAGCGCTGCCAGAGATTTATAAGTTGCGGATGAGACGAAGTCGAAATACACCTCTATATTCCTGAGTGGGATTAGATAGAATTATAAAGACAATAGCTATAGCTGAAAGAGCCTGAGTGACACAGGCTCTTTTTTTGATGAATTCATTTACTGGGCTAAGTGACGACCCATCGATATGGCCCATTCGAGTCATTTTCAATTTTAACCGGATGGGGTATGCTGAAGAAGAGTTGCAATAGAATGGGAACATAGACAGAGGAGCGTTGAGATGAAAAGCTGGATTAGCAAAACCTGGCCTTGGCTTACGCTGGGAATTACTGTAGTTGTGCTGCTTGGATCTTTTATGGTGTATTTTATGGGCAAGGACATGTCCCCAGGCTCAGGAAGTGCCGTAACGGCCAAAGCCGAGACGCCGGAGGACTTGAAGGGATATGAAGTAGTTAATGTTAACGTAAGCAATGACGGTTTTGAACCTGATGTTATTGAAGTTAAATCCGGAGTCCCTACCAAAATCAACTTTATTCTTACTCGGCAGGTCACACACGTTAAATCGGTGGCATCAAGAAAGCTTGGCATGGATCTGTACATGCAAAAGGGTGATAATTACTACACCTTGGACAAAGATCTGCAGCCTGGGGAATATGAGATACACTGCGGTATGTACATGATTTACGGAACGGTTAAAGTTATATAATGGACAGGAGCAAAGATTCTTCAATTGAATCTTTGCTCCTCTTTTGTGTGCGTGATATCATGGACTAGTGATCAATTTCATCTGGAGGTGGCCAAATATGAAAGCGCTATTTATTGGAGGAACAGGTACCATCAGTACAGCAATTACCGATCAGCTTGCCAAGCAAGGCTGTGAACTTTATTTGATCAACCGGGGAAATCAAAATGGCAATTTGCCTGCGCAAATCAAAGTGCTGCAAGCCGATATTAACGATGAAGCACGGGTAGCGGAGCTGATTGCCGACCTGGAGTTCGATGTTGTCGCAGACTTTATCGCGTTTGTACCTTCCCAGCTGGAGAGAGATTACCGTTTGTTCAAGGACAAAACGAAGCAGTTTATATTTATCAGTTCGGCATCTGCCTACCAGACACCACTTGCTGATTATCGGATCACGGAAGGTACGCCTTTATCCAATCCGTATTGGGAATATTCGCGCAACAAAATTGCTTGTGAAGACTATTTGATGAAACAGTATCGTGAAGAAGGATTTCCGGTAACCATTGTGCGTCCCAGCCATACGTATAGTGAACGTTCTGTACCTCTCGGTGTACACGGAGCAGAGGGAAGCTGGCAGGTCCTCAAGCGCATACGTGAAAATAAACCCGTACTCATTCATGGAGATGGTACATCTCTCTGGACCATAACGCATAACCGTGATTTTGCCAAAGGATTTATTGGCCTTATGGGCAATATTCACGCGATTGGTGAATCGGTACATATTACCTCGGACGAGTCAGTAACCTGGAATCAGATCTATGAGATTATTGCAGGAGTGCTTGGTGTCAAGCTTCATGCGGTTCATGTATCTTCCGAGTTTTTGGCGGCGTGCAGTGATCAGGATCTTCGAGGCGGTCTGCTGGGAGACAAGGCAAATACGGTTGTATTTGATAACAGTAAATTAAAAAGGCTTGTTCCGGAATTTGTGGCAACGATCAGGGCTGATCAAGGAATCCGGAGTACTATAGAATATATTCTTGCACATCCTGAATTGCAGACCGAAGATCCCGAATTTGATGCATGGTGTGACAAGGTGGTCGGAGCATTGGATGAAGCATTGCTGAAAATTAGAGATGAGAAGTGAGGCGAGCATATGTCCCAAACCGGGCATCGACTGGTAAAGGAAATCACCAAAACCGTCACTTTGGACTATTTGCTGCACATTCCTGAGAAGGAGGAACCACCTGCAGAGGACCAAAAATGGCCTGTCATTTTGTTTCTTCATGGTGCTGGGGAACGCGGTAATGATCTGGAAATGCTTAAAGCACACGGGGTTCCGCTTATTGCCGATCAGGACAAGAGTTTCCCGTTTATCGTGATTTCACCGCAATGTCCTGTGGACGAATTTTGGGGTATGCATCGCGAAGCTGTTATGGCCCTTCTGGAACATGTTTTGGAAAACGAAGCTGCTGACCCGAACCGGGTGTATCTTACAGGTCTGAGTATGGGCGGGTATGGTGCTTGGGATCTGCCACTGTTTTACCCAAATACATTTGCAGCATTGGCTCCTGTATGTGGGGGAGCAGACCCTTCCAAAGCGGAAGAACTGTATAATATACCGATCTGGGCATTCCATGGTGCCAAGGATGACATCGTTTATGTTACGGAATCCGAGAAAATTGTTCATGCGCTTGAAGCGTTGAACGCGGATGTGAAGCTGACGATATATCCTGAAGGTAATCATGATGCTTGGACCGAAACGTATGACAACCCGGAATTGTACAAGTGGTTTCTCAGCCATACGTTATAATCAATCAATCGTTCGTAATTGACAATATTCAGCATTATTAAGTATTTACTTTCGTTATTCGAATCGTTATAATCAAGAAAAAATGACACTTGTTAGGGGAGGCACCCCAACAGAGGACTTTGTTCCTTTGTTGGGGTGCCTCCTTTTTTGGTGTGCAGAAAAGGAGAGCAGACGTTGAAGAAATCTGAGAAACGTATTAAAAAGCAGGCCGAGCAGCTTACCAAAGTGGTACTTGCATTTGCTCTGCTGTCACCCCAAGCCTTGCTGGTCGAATGGGGTTCAACGGCCATTATGGCTGAAGCTGTGGAAACCATCAGTATTGTATCCGATACTTCCAGCATGAAGGCTGTTCAATCCTCCAAGGTGAAAGTGGAGATGAATAGTGATGGCAAATATAGAATTGTGTTGCTTCCTAATACAAACGTATTCTACGGTGGCGATACCGGGAATGTATCCACCATTATTGATCATAACGGAACGCCCGTTAATTTTAAGTCGCTGCCCCTTAATTATTATCGAATCAATAACAATGTAATCGAAATGTCCAGGCAGAAAGACAATGTAGAGTATATTTTGCGCGTGTCCATCGTTAATGCTACATCTCAGGGCGGTTATATGAAGGTGGAGCTGGAGGCTGTTAACCGCAGCGGCTCTACACTCAATCTGGGAGGTACGTTCTATTGGGATACGATGGTGAATGGCAACGATGCTTCTCCGTTTGAAGTGATTGAGAACGGCTGGCGCAATTACAGTGGAGGTGTTCAGGTAACCGCTTTTTATGCCAACACGTATAACGTTGTGGACGCAGATCGCATTTTTATGGGGCAGTACAATAGCCCGGACAATGCACAGCTGACAGGTGGATCTTCTCCATCTTCCTTTACGCCAGGGCAGACCGTTACTGCAACGGATACCGCTGCGCAGTTCTGGTGGAACGGCAAAGCAACCGCGAACCAGGCTTCACGCAAATTTTCGACGATCGTGGGGATTGGTCCCAAAAATGCACCGCCTTCATTTGCACTTTCGGCTCCCTCTTCGGGCCAGACCTATTACAAAGGAGAACAGCTTCAAATTTCCGGTACAACCCGGGATACGGATGTGGGAGATCTTCTGACTGTCAAATGGTCAATCGACGGAGGCTCTGAAAATATTTTGACACAGATGACGGCTACAGGTTCCAATCAGTCATTTAATACGAATTACACATTGCCGGATACGCTCGTAGATGGCGCACATACGTTGCAGGTGTGGGTTATGGATGACAAGGGGGGAGTCTCCTCAGCGGGCACTGTCAACTTCACGGTGAAAAGTTTCGTTGTTCCGGGAACGCCGACATTTACATTAGTTAACAATAATAATCTGACGGTGAACTGGGACAAGAAGGCAAATGATGCTTCCGTTACGTATGAACTGAAAAATGTAACGACGAATCAGAGCTTCGATACTGGTACATCAAATAGTCGGCAGGTGACCGGGCTTACACCGAATACCCAATATTCTTTTGCCGTGCGCGCCAAAAATTCGGTCGGTTCGTATACAGGGTATTCAAGTCCAAGTAGCAAATTTACACTAGCAAATGCACCTAGCGATGCAGCTGTGAGCCAGTCGGGTAACTCCGTTACGGCTAGTTGGAACAATAATGGAAATCCTGCGGGAACGAATTACAAAACAGAAATACGTAACTCAGTCGGACAAGTGCTTGCATCGGGTACAACTTCATCAACTCGGACTGAACTTGCGTTAACTGGACTTGCAGACGGATTGTATAACGTATATGTAGCGGCACTGAATGGAGAAGGCATACAGACTGCATTTACCTCTGCAGGTCAGATCACAAAGGACACAACTGGTCCCACCACTCCCTCTATAGCAGTCAATCCTTCTTCTTGGACCAAGGAAGATGTCCTGGTTACGATTACAGCAGGCACGGATGCCTTAAGTGGTGTACAGAAGACTGAGTACAAGCTGGGGATTGGGGGAGAATGGAAGGAATACACTGCTCCCATTACGGTTGCTTCTGAAGGAAACACACTCATTATTGCACGAAGTATAGATGCATTCGGCAATACAGGACAGGAGGCTTCTGTTACAGCGCGAGTGGACCGTACAGCTCCGACACCTCCCGTCATCTCGTTAAATCCTACGGAGTGGACCCATTCGGCAGTAACGGTGACGTTAACGGCAGGTACGGATGAAGCAAGTGGAGTGGGTCTTACGCAATATAGGCTTGGAAGTGAAGGAACTTGGGTCGATTATCGAGAGCCATTTACCATCAATACGGAAGGAATAACCGAGATTCAGGCGCGAAGTGTGGATCGGGCCTCTAATGTCAGTGCGTCAACTTCAGCCACTGCCCGGATCGACAAGACAGGGCCTGATGAGCCAAAGATTACACTCAGTGATGATGAATGGACGAATCAGGATGTATCCTTTGAAATAACCAGCGGTGAAGATACAGGCAGTGGACTTGCCAAAAGCCAATATCGTCTAAACGAACAAGGCCCCTGGATCGATTACACTGGAGAAGTGAAGGTTACCGAAGAAGGACAAACCACAGTATATGCGCGCTCGCTTGACCGGGTAGGGAATGTAAGTACTGTTGCAAAAGCAATCATTCGATTGGATAAGACCGCTCCAACAGAACCGGTTATTACATTAAGTCAGTCCGGCTGGAGCAAGGAAGCTGTACAATTTACGATTGTTGGCAGCGTAGATGAACATGCCATTTCGTATGAATATAGTTTGAATGGTGCCCCGTATATTCCAGGAAACTCAGGCACAGTGAGTTCAAACGGTCCCAATGTAATTCGAGCCAGAGCGAGAGACGCTGTCGGAAACGTTAGCAAGGAGATCAGTCGTACGGCTTATGTCGATCAGGTTGCTCCAACGATTACATTAACACCGAATGGACAAGGTTGGAGTGACACTAATATATCTGCTACCGTTCAATATGAAGATTCTGATTCGGGTATCAATGAGAATTCGCGATTGTACAGTGTGACCAACAGTACCGCATCGCCAGACAACTGGAATGAAGCCCGCTCGAATGAGCCTGTAATTTCAATTGAATCCGAAGGCATTTGGTATATCCATGCCAAAACAATGGATATGGCAGGGAATACATATGAGACCGTATCAGCCCCTTATCAGATCCAGCACAAGCCACAGCAACCGGGAAATGCGAGCATTACACAGATCAGTGAGACTTCGGCAGAACTTACGTGGGATTTGCCCACAGGAGAATGGTATACCGACGGGTATCAGTATGAAATTATAAACCATACGACAGGCCAGTCTTGGACACTGGATTATCCTAAACATACGCTCATTGATCATTCCCTAAGTGGTGGGCAAGTCTATGATTACGAAGTGAGGGTTCGAAACCATACTGGTATAAGTGATGCATTAACTGTCCGTGTACTGACAATCCCTGCGGCACCGGGATCATTACAAGTTCGAAAAGTCGATTCCCAGCCTGAGCTGGCAGAATTGCATTTCGATCCGGTTCAAGGTGCTAATGCGTACCGTATCACGGCTGCAACTTCGGATGGAAGAATTGTTTTTGATCAGACGATCTCCGATTCTTCCAATATTCCGTACATTACCAATCTGGTCCCGGGGAGCATTCATACGATTTCGGTCACAGCTCTGAATGAGAGTGGTGCAGGAGAAAGTAGCAGGGCGGGATTCCTGACATTGCCTGCAGCACCCGGTGAATTTGCGGCAGTGCAGATTCGGGAGCATGAGATCTCTCTGGCATGGGAGACGGTAACTTCAGCCACGTATTACAGCCTTTCACGCAGTGGAGCAGGAGTCTACGAAGGATTGGAAACGGAGTATGTGGACGCAGGTCTGGATAGTGGAACAGAGTATAGCTATGAATTGCTGGCCGCAAACGAGACAGGAGAAGGTCCGGTAACAAGTTTGCAGAAGCTGCTGACATTGCCGGGGGCCATTGAAAGCTTGAGTATAGATAATGCTACAACAACGAGCATGCATCTCAGTTGGGATCCTGTAAGAGGCGCGGAGCGATACGAAGTCTTTGTGAATGGGGAGAAGCGGGAGACGCTGCTTGCTGGAACTCATGAATATCTGCTAACGGGATTGACTGCGGGAACGTTGGTTCAGGTGGACGTTCAGGCAGGCAATGGAAGTGGACAAGGTCAATCCAATCGAGTATCTGGAACGACGCTTCCCGAGAGTCCTTCAGGTCTTCACTTTGTTCAGCCGACTGAAACGGGAGCAATACTCAGATGGGATGCAGTCCCCGGCGCGACGAAGTACCGGGTCGTTCTTGAGGATCAGACTTATGAGATATCAGATACACAGCTTGAAGTCCATCAGTTATCAGGCAGCCGCCACTATACGTATCAGGTGGAGGCCGGAAATGCTGCCGGTTACGGTGCACCCACAAGTGGTGAACTGCTTACTTTGCCAACCAGACCTGAAGGACTCACAGTAACACGTACGGATGAAACGAGTATTGGGGTGGAATGGGAATCTGTAAATACAGCCGAATCCTATATTGTGAGTATCAATGGGACCGAAATGGGTCGAACTTCTGGACTTGCCTATACGGCTGAAGAATTGTCGCCAGGCATGGAGTATTTAGTGGAAGTACAGGCCGTGAACACTTCTGGAGTCGGTCGGTCCGCCAGCTTGATTCGATTATCCAAACCAGCATCGCCTTCAGAAATCGTAGTTGAACCAGGGGTACATAACGCCAACTTGTCATGGGCCTCGGTAGCAGGTGCCTCGGAGTATGTAATTCAACAGGGGAACAAAGAGATTTACCGTGGAACAGAGCTGACGACCCTTATTTCAGGACTTGAGGATGGAACGATGCAACATTACACTTTTGTTGCAGTTAACAGACAAGGGACCCGATCCGAAGCGACGAATGTATCTGTATTGACATTGCCTGAGAAACCAGCTGAGATTAAGGCATTGGAAGTGTCGGAAAACAGTCTTAGTCTGGATTTTACCAAAACAGGGGTAAAGGGTGCAGACACATACATCATTGAACGCAATGGGCGAGAGATTGCTCGCATGGATGCGAGCGAAACCCGATTCGTAGATGAGAATTTGTCGCCAGGTACGAAATATACGTATAAGATCCGGGCGGTTAATGCAAGTGGTTCGGGTGCTTCCCTTACCTATGGAATAACAACTCAAACCCTGCCACTATCCTCAGATGGGATTGCAGTGATCAAGGGAACGCACGCGTTTGATCTGGCGTGGGAAGCAGTAAAGGGAGCCGCCGCATATGAAATACGCAATCAGACAACGGGGGAAGTACAGACCGTGTCCGAACCATTGGTCCATCTCGCCAGTTTATTGGATGGCACAACGTATGCGTTTGAACTTACAGTTATGAATGAGGATGGTCACCGTTCTTCTCCTGTTCAGGTTCTTTTGTTGACCAAACCCATATCCCCACAAACAGCAAGTATTGCTGTGGTAACCGATCAATCGGCAACGCTGGATCTGAGTGGCAGCGCCACACGAGGCGCAGAACAATTGATCATTTTGCGAGATGGTATTGAAATTGACCGTATTCCGGCTGACAGTATCTCTTATGAGGACAAGAATTTGACGCCGGGGGAGAAATATACCTATACGGTTAAGACTTCGAATGCTTCTGGCGATAGCGATATGGGATTTGATGTTCAATTACGTATGCTGCCTGCAACAATCACGGAAACGCTGCATCCAGATGTGATTGAAGAGACGGAGGTAGTGATTAAGTGGAAAAAGGTTCAAGGGGCAGAGGGTTACATTGTAATGATAGCCGATGATGAATTCACAACAATTACAGATAGTGACTTAACTTTGGTTACACTTAATGGACTTACCAGCGCAACTCAATATGATCAAGTACAGATGGTTCCTTATAATACGGCGGGTAAAGGAAGTCCAATGGTCGTTGCTCCATTTTTCACGCTGCCTCATGTCGATTCTGTTGAGATGAAGCTATATCCGGAGACGGATCATGCCAGACTGGAGTGGGAGTTCCCTTATCTCAACGAAACGTTTGTGGTTATGATGGATGGTATTGAGCTGTATAGAGGCAAACAAAAAGAGTATATCGTTAATGAGCTGCAGGGCGGAACGAACTACTCCATTGAACTTTATACCGAGAACGAGCAGGGGGATACATCACATAAGCTTGAGTATACGCTGTTAACCAAACCGGAAGCTCCCAAGCAAGTGGAATATCGTTCGACACAGGATAGCATACAACTTCAGTTCGAAAAGAGCCTTGTAAAGGGGGCTAAGCAATTCATCATTGAACGTGACGGTGCGGAGATCGGCCGAGTGTCTGTTGACGAGCCTTATTACGAAGATCAGGGGCTTGAGCCTGGTGTAAATTATGTCTATACCATCAAATCCGTTAATGCTTCCGGTAAGAGCGAGATCGGTTTCGATTTAAATGCAGTAACACTGCCTGGCAAAATTCCTTCTCCACCTCAGGTGGAAGAACGCGCTCAGCATGGTGCAGATATTGTATGGGATATGATTCCTGGGGCAGCAGGCTATCGCATCTATCAGGAAGACGAGTTGATTGCGACTACAATGGAAACGGCGATACATGTGACTGAATTGGAAAGTGCCCAGCGCTATTCCGACTTTTCTATTGTGCCTTTCAATGAGGCGGGAGACGGAGAGACAGTTAATGTACCCGAGTTCGAGACATTGCCATCAGAAGAATTCACCATTACAGCGATCTCCCAGAGCACAAGCAGCATTGCGTTGAGCTGGAGGCTGGAATCTTTGAATGAAACGATCGTGCTTTCTAGTAGTGGGCGGGAGATTTATCGCGGAAAGGATCGAAGCTACATATGGACAGGACTAGCGGGTGGGCAGCGCTATGATGTCATATTGTGGACTGAAAATTCAGCCGGGGAAAAAAGTGAAAGCCAGCAGGCCACTGCCGTGACTCTGCCATATCCACCTCCAAGCGGAAGTGGAGCTGGTTCATCTGCACCTTCCTCTAAACCGGAGGATGTTCAGTCTGGAGTGTCTCCAGCTGATCAAAATGATAAAGTGGAAACAACAGCCAAGAAAGAGGTTAAGTTCATTGATATTGGTCAAACATTCAATAAAGATCAGATTATATGGCTGGCAGAGCAAAACATCATTCAAGGTGTGAGTGAAACCCGTTTCGAACCCCGTCGTCCCATTACAAGAGCTGAGTTCACAGCACTTATTGTGCGATTAATGGGTCTGGATACATCTGCCGATTATCAGCATGCTTTTCGGGATGTGAACGATCAGGATTGGTTTGCTCCTGAGATCGAAGCAGCCGTAAGCCGTGGTATGGTACATGGTATGGGGAATGGTAAATTTGCTCCTTATGCGTTGGTAACCCGGGAACAGGCATCGAAGATCATTGCCAATGTAATTCGCAAAATCAAGCCGGAACCCGCAACTTTACGTCGTGCTTTTACTGATCAGATGGATGTGTCCGATTGGGCCAAAGAGGAGGTTGAAGAGCTTGCTGGAATGTACATGCTTACCGGGTACGAAGACGGCAGTTTCCGTCCCATGCAGCATCTGAGCAGATCTGAGGCCGCAGCCCTGATCTTCCGACTGAACAAACTGATCCGTATTATAGAAGAAGGGTCAAACTATGGACGACAACGAAACGGGTATAGATGCTGAGACTAAGACGTCAAAATCGGATTGAAAGACTTAGATTGAATCACATAGAAATTCATCATTTCATCATCCTCAGTAGCCACATTATCCGTTATTCGACTTTTAATGTTATAATAGGTTGCCAATATGATAAAAAAGGGTAATGGACAGTGGTGATGAATGATGAATAATAAATTTATCCGAATCTATGAAGATATTGCAGCTCGTATTCGGACTGGAGAAATTGAAGCAGGTACGTTGCTTCCCTCGGAACTGGATTTATCGGAAAGTTATCAAACGTCCAGAGAGACGATTCGCAAAGCGCTGAAAATGCTGTCTGAAGAAGGTTATATTCAGAAAATTCAAGGTAAGGGCTCCATTGTATTGGATATACGTAAAATTGATTTTCCTATTTCGGGCCTCGTTAGCTTCAAGGAACTGGCTAAAAAAATGGGACATCGGGCCAAAACGTACGTTAAGGTGTTTGAAGAAAAAAAGGTTGATCAAGCCTTGTTCAAGAAAATCAATTTTGGTCTGAATGAAAAGGTCTGGGAGATCAGACGTGTGCGCAAAGTGGATGGCGAATATGTCATTCTGGATAAGGACCATATAAGCCAGAGGCTTATTCCCGGTTTGAGCAAGGACATATGTAATGACTCCATCTTCGAGTACATTGAGGAAGAGCTCGGGCTGACCATCTCTTTTGCCAAAAAGGAAATTTTGGTGGAGGAGCCTACCGCTGAGGATAGGGAATTGCTTGATCTTGAAGGGTTCCACAATGTAGTTGTGGTTAGGAGCCAGGTTTACCTGGAGGATGCCAGTCAATTCCAGTTCACAGAGGCAAGGCATCGCCCGGACAAGTTCAGATTTGTGGACTTTGCCCGGCGCAGATGATATTCATTGACCATCCATATGAAACAGAGAGTACCTATTCACTTCTTTTAGGGGTGAAACGAGGTGCTCTCTTTGTTTTGAAAACGATTTGAAGTGTTTAGGGGGTCGATTGCCAAATAGGGAGTGTGTTGATGGGGGAGGTAGCGAGTACAAAATAAATTCCTTATCATGGTAAAAATAACTTGACCAGTAAGCGTTTTCATTTTATTATATGTCCATAACCTTAACGATAAGGTAAATAGAATTAAAATATTCATCTTTATGTAAAGTTATTTGTTGATTTTAATAACCTTATTTATTATGAGTTACTCTTGATTTTAGTTAACTTATTGCCTTGAGCAGGGTTAATTGAAATAAATAAAAAAAATGTAGGAGGTTCTAGCGAATGGTCAAGTTGCAAAAGTGTACAGTCTTTACCGTAATAGCTGCACTTATGTTGGTGATTCTGGGGAGTGCTGCACCCAAAGCGTCTGCTGCTACAGGATTTTATGTAAGCGGAGGCAAATTGTACGATTCCACTGGCAAGGCATTTGTTATGAGAGGTGTCAATCATGGACATTCATGGTTTAAGAACGACCTGAACACAGCTATTCCTGCAATTGCCAAAACAGGTGCCAACACCGTACGGATTGTGCTCTCCAATGGCGTGCAGTACACCAAAGACGATCTGAACTCTGTTAAAAACATCATTAATGTTGTAAGCGTAAACAAAATGATTGCGGTGCTCGAAGTACATGATGCAACAGGTAAGGATGACTATAATTCGTTGGATGCAGCGGTGAACTACTGGATTAGCATCAAGGAAGCACTCATTGGCAAAGAAGACAGAGTTATCGTAAATATCGCGAACGAATGGTATGGAACATGGAATGGCAGTGCCTGGGCTGACGGGTACAAAAAAGCGATTCCGAAGCTGAGAAATGCTGGTATTAACAATGCATTGATCGTGGATGCAGCGGGCTGGGGGCAGTACCCGCAATCCATCGTGGACTATGGACAAAGTGTATTTGCAGCGGATTCACAGAAAAACACCGTATTCTCGATTCACATGTATGAATATGCCGGTAAAGATGCTGCAACAGTTAAATCCAACATGGAAAGCGTATTGAACAAAGGACTTGCCCTGATCATCGGTGAGTTCGGTGGATACCACACGAACGGTGACGTCGATGAATATGCGATCATGAAATATGGTCAGGAAAAAGGCGTAGGCTGGCTCGCATGGTCTTGGTATGGCAACAGCTCCGATTTGAACTATTTGGATTTGGCTACGGGTCCTAACGGAAGTTTGACAAGCTTTGGAAACACGGTTGTCAACGACACTTATGGAATTAAAAATACTTCAAAAAAAGCAGGGATCTACTAGGGTCTAGCTTTGCTAAAATGATTCATCTACTCAACTAGTGACATTAAGCTTGTTGTGACCACAAAATCTCTTCCAAACACTCTGACCAACACGTCAGGGTGTTTTTTATTGAAAGAAAAATCATCAAAACAGAATTCTTTTGAATTTTTCCGTTTATATTTAAAATCTTTTGTTTTCAAAACAAAACAAAGATGATAAACTCTGATTAGGAATAAAACAAACATTATCGGAGGGGAACAAATGGTACAGAGTTTATGGAATTCATCACAGGCTTCGGAGAAAACAACCGGACTGGAGCAACTGGTCTACCGATCCAATCTGATTGGGTCAGATCGCCGTGTATGTAACATTTTCGGAGGCAACACGTCTACCAAAACGACGGTGAAAGATTTTCGCGGCCGTGATATAGAAGTGATGTATGTAAAAGGCAGTGGATCTGACCTGGCTTCCATGCAGGCGAAGCATTTTACAGGCCTTGGACTTGAAGACATTCGTCCATTAATCGAACGTGAATCCATGTCTGATGAAGAGATGGTCGAATATCTGGGACATTGCATGATCGATTCCAAGCATCCGCGTGCATCCATTGAGACATTGCTGCATGCATTCCTTCCATATAAACATGTGGACCATACCCATCCGGATGCGATTATTAGTTTGTGTTGTGCAGATAACGGAAAAGAACTGGCGAAAGAGATTTACGGGGATCGATTTGTATGGGTTCCTTATGTGCGTCCCGGATTCACACTATCCAAGATGATTGCTGAAAGCGTATTCTCGAATCCCAATGCCGAACTGGTTCTGATGGAAAAACACGGACTTGTGACTTGGGGAGAAACATCGGAAGAATGTTACGAGCAGACGATCAAAATTATTAATGAAGCGGAAGCCTTCATTGAAGCACGTGTTGACGAAGGAAACCTGTTTGGCGGAGAGAAGCATCCTGCGTTTGAGGCAGAAGTTCGTCGCCAGATCGTATCCAAAGTAATGCCGACCATTCGGGGAGCGGTATCGGATAGCAAAAAAATGATTTTGTCCTTTGACGATCAGGAGGATGTGCTTGCCTTTGTTGGTGGAGTGGATTCGCTGAAGCTGTCACAGGTAGGCGCGGCGTGCCCGGATCATTTGGTGCATACCAAAGTGGTACCTCTATTCATCGATTGGACACCGGACGCGGAGGATATTGAAGGGCTGAAATCCAAGCTGGTGGAAGGCGTGGCCGCCTACAAAGAACAGTATCAACAATATTTTGAGAGCAACAAAAATGATGGTGACGTGATGTTCGAAGCTGCACCTCGCGTCATTCTTATCCCAGGTGTGGGCATGATCAACACAGGCAAGAGCTGGGCACTGTCCCAGGTAAGCGGGGCATTGTATCATAGAGCCATTGCCGTGATGCGCGGTGCGACTAATCTGGGCCAATTCGTATCCCTCAGCGCCAATGAATCCTACAATGTAGAGTACTGGCCGCTTGAGCTTTACAAATTATCGCTGGCTCCGGCGGAGACTGAGTTTTCTCGCAAAGTGGCGTTTATTACCGGTGGTGCCGGTGGAATTGGAAGTGAAACCGCACGCAGATTGGTATCTGAAGGGGCACATGTCGTTCTCGCGGACCTCAACCTTGAAGGTGCACAGAAGGTAGCTCAGGAAATTAACGACCAATATGGTGCCAATCGTGCATATGCATTGAAGATGGATGTGACTGATGAGGAAGCCGTGCAATCTGCGTATGCCGAAGTTGCCGTACAATATGGCGGCGTGGATATTATCGTGAACAATGCAGGCCTGGCCACCTCGAGTCCATTCGACGAAACATCGTTAAAAGAATGGAACTTGAACATGAATGTGCTGGGTACAGGGTACTTCCTCGTGGCACGCGAAGCCTTCAAGCTGATGAAACAACAGGGGATTGGCGGCAGTATGATATTTATCGGGTCCAAAAACTCGGTATATGCGGGTAAAAGCGCCTCAGCTTACAGTTCAGCCAAAGCACTTGAGGCTCATTTGGCCCGCTGCATCGCGGCTGAAGGGGGGGAATACGGCATTCGTGTAAATACGATTCTCCCGGATGCTATCCTGCAAGGTTCTGCGATCTGGAACGGTTCATGGAGAAATGAACGTGCAGCGGCCTATGGTATCGAACCGGATCAACTGGAAGAGTACTATCGCAAACGTACAACTTTGCTCGTCAATATTTATCCAAGAGATATTGCGGAAGGCATCGCCTTTTTTGCCTCTTCCAAATCGGAAAAAACAACCGGATGTATGATGACGATTGACGGCGGTGTGCCAGCAGCATTTACACGATAATAAGGAGGGTTCTCGCACATGGAAAATCAGGTCAAGCAAGCATATGAAGCAGCCAAATCATTATATGCTCAGCATGGAATTGATACGGATGAAGTGCTGAAGAAGCTCGTGGAGATCAAAGTATCTGTTCACTGTTGGCAAGGGGACGATGTGAAAGGTTTTCTGAATAAAGACGGGGAACTTACGGGCGGAATATCCGTTACAGGTCAGTATCCGGGGGCTGCAACGACACCTGCAGAGCTTCGGGCAGACCTGGAGCAAGCCTTCTCCATGATTCCCGGCAAACATAAGGTCAATTTGCATGCGATCTATGCGGATACGGACGAACAAGTGGAGCTGGATCGGATTGAGCCGAAGCATTATGAGAACTGGGTGAAATGGGCCAAAGAACAGGGGCTTGGTCTGGATTTCAATCCAACCTGCTTTTCACATGAAAAATCAAGTGAAGGCTTCACGCTAAGTCATTCCGATCCGGCGATTCGCAAGTTCTGGATCGATCATTGCAAAGCATCCCGCCGTATTGGCGCTTACTTTGGTGAGCAGCTGGGCCAGACCTGTGTAACCAATGTGTGGGTACCGGACGGGTTCAAGGATAATCCGGTCGATCGGATGACACCGCGGAAGCGGTTGAAAGATTCACTTGATGAGGTGTTTGCCGAGAAGCTTGATCCGAAGTATCATCTGGATGCGGTCGAGAGTAAGCTGTTTGGCCTCGGTTCCGAAGCGTATGTCGTTGGTTCTCATGAATTCTATATGGGCTATGGTCTGCAAAATGATACGTTAATCTGCCTCGATGCAGGACATTTTCATCCAACGGAAGTCATTTCTAACAAACTGTCTTCACTGGCCCTGTTTACCAACGGCATTCTGCTGCATGTCAGCCGTCCAATGCGTTGGGACAGTGACCATGTTGTCATTATGGATGATGAGCTGCTGGAAATTACCCGCGAATTGGTACGTCATGATCTGCTTCCAACAACACATATCGGACTCGATTTCTTTGATGGAAGCATCAACCGGGTTGCTGCGTGGGTAGTTGGCACACGCAACACGATTAAAGCGTTGCTACGTGCGATGCTGGAACCTGTGGATGCTCTGAAATCAGCGGAGCTGGAAGGGGATTACACCCTTCGCCTTGCTTTGACGGAAGAGTTCAAGTCCTATCCTTTCGGCGCGATCTGGGATTATTATTGCGCCCAGCAGCAAGTACCTGTACGTGAACAGTGGATCGCTGAGATCAAAAACTATGAGCAGGAAGTTTTGCTTCAACGAGATAAATCTTTCGTATAGGATGATGCAGGCCACAGTGGAGAAGTTCTCCGCTGTGGCTTTTTTGCATGGAAATAGCTCAGAAATGCATAACTGCGGTCAGAATTTCCATACTAAAAATACATAGAAAAATGCAAAGCATCAATGCTAATACTGCACGCAGAGGAGGATCAATCCGATTTGAATCTCGCCCACAACAAATTGTATATCGCGGCACTTGGCGGCTTGAATGAAATAGGCAAGAACATGTATCTTATCCAGTATAATCAGGACATCATTGTCATCGACTGTGGTTCCAAATTTCCGGATGAAACCCTGCCGGGCATTGATCTCATCATTCCGGATGTAACGTATCTGCTGGAAAATCAGGACAAGGTGAGGGCGCTTGTGGTTACTCATGGACATGAAGACCACATTGGCGGCATTCCCTATTTGTTAAAACAAATCAATATCCCTGTGTATGCATCCAGACTGACACGAGGATTGATTGAACTGAAACTGAAAGAGCATGGGCTGCTGCGCAAAGCGGATCTGCATACAGTTGATTCCAAATCCAGCATTACGCTGGGTGGAATTCAGGTTTCTTTTTTTGCGACCAGTCACAGCATACCGGATTGTCTAGGTATTTTCTTTCAGACACCTGGCGGGAATGTCGTCCATACTGGGGATTTCAAGTTTGATATGTCTCCTGTAAATGGGCCATATCCTGATCTGCACCGTATGGCCGAGATTGGCAAACAAGGTGTGCATGTGTTGTTGTCCGAGAGTACCAATGCAGAGAGACCCGGGTTTACGCCTTCCGAACGGATCGTTGGTGATCACATATTGGACGCGTTCATTCGTGCGAAACAAAAAGTGTTTATTTCAACCTTTGCGTCCAACGTAAGCAGGGTTCAACAGATTGTAAATGCAGCATTCGAGACGGGGCGCAAGCTGGCTCTGCTGGGCAGAAGCATGATTAATGTAGTGTCCGTAGCCAGTGAACTGGGATACCTGGATGTACCTGAGGGGCTGCTCATTGAGGCCATTGATTCGGACCAGTTTCCACCTGATGAGGTCGTTGTGCTCTGTACGGGAAGCCAAGGTGAAACGATGGCTGCATTATCCCGTTTGGCCGCCTCCAAACATCCTCATGTGAAGATCGCACCTGGAGATACCGTCATTATTGCCGCTGGGGCGATCCCGGGGAACGAACGCAATCTTGCGCATGTCATTGATAATCTGTATGTGCTAGGAGCTCGCGTCATTTACGGTTCAAGCGGCGCAGCAGGCATGCATGTATCAGGACACGGCAGCCAGGAAGAACTCAAATTGATGCTAACCCTGATGAAGCCTGATTATCTAATTCCAGTTCACGGTGAGTTCCGCATGCTGTATCAGCATAGACAACTGGCGGAGTCTGTGGGGATCGAACGGGATCATGTATTTATCGTGAACAATGGGGATATGATTCAGTACAAAGACGGCGATGCTTCTTCTGGTCCCAAAATTGCTTCAGGCAACAGTTTGGTCGACGGTCTGATCATGGGCGATGTCGGGAATATCGTGCTGCGTGATCGCCGGCAGTTGTCATCCGATGGAATGTTGGTGATTGTGACTACGTTGAGCAAAACGGAGAAACATATGGTGACAGCACCTGAGATTATTTCCAGAGGTTTTGTGTTTGTGAAGGATTCCGAAGAATTCATGAAAGAGATTCATGAGCTGGTTCAGAACAAGATGGATGAGTTAACCGGAAGCGGAGCGAATCAGTGGAATGTAATCAAAAGAAAGCTAAAAGACGAGATCGGTCATTACATCTACGCCCAGACGAAACGAAGACCGATGATCCTGCCCATTATTATTGAAGTTTGAGAAAAGTGGAGCAGAGCGGATGTATAGAGATTAAGTTTAAGATAGTCAAAAGCCTGAGAAATGTAGGGTCATACCGTTTTTCGTATGAACCACACATTTCAGTCAGGCTTTTATTTTTAACTAGCCTATTGATCCTTCAGTAACCCGGATTGTCTCACAGTGGAGAGGAACTGATGGAATTGCTCGATGTTTAATTGCTGTGCACTATCTGAGAGGGCTACCGCCGGATTCGGATGAACCTCAACCATAACACCATCCGCACCCGCTGCAAGAGCAGCCTTAGCACAAGGGGCAAGGATATCTTTACGCCCGGTAGAGTGGGTGACGTCCACAAGCACAGGCAGATGGGTTTCCTGTTTCAGAATCGGAACAGCAGAGATGTCTAGTGTGTTACGTGTTGCTTTTTCATAGGTGCGAATTCCACGTTCAATCAGCATGACCTGTTTGTTCCCACGGGAGACGACGTACTCCGCAGCATGAACGAATTCATCAATGGTTGCCGCCAAACCACGTTTCAGCAGAATAGGAATCCGAACATCACCGGCAGCCTTGAGCAGTTCAAAGTTTTGCATGTTACGGGCACCGATCTGGATTACATCAATATACTGGCCAGCCAGTTCAATATGACTTGGATGCACAATCTCACTAATTGTCTTCAATCCGAACTCGTCGGCAACTTCCTTCAGAATTTTCAATCCTTCGATTCCGAGTCCCTGGAAGTCATATGGGGAAGTACGAGGTTTGAATGCACCACCGCGCATCACGGTAATGCCGGCTTCTTTCAGCGCTGCTGCGACCTCGCGTACTTGCTCGTAACTTTCAACCGAGCACGGTCCGGCGATCATAATTGGTTTGCCTGCGCCAACCTTGACGTTTCCGATGGACACGACAGTATCTTCCTGCTGATTTTTGCGGCTCACGAGCAGCTGTTTCTTGTGTTCGTCGACCTGAAGATTCAGGGAAGCCTGGAAAATCTGTTTGAACAGAAGTTTGATGGCATCATCTTGGAAAGGCCCCGGATTGGCGGCAGTCAGTTCCTCCAGCATTTCTTTTTCGCGAACCGGATCAAATTTGGGGACACCCTGTTTTTCCTTGATTTGACCAATTTCCTGTGTAATTTGGGCCCGTTCTGACAACAAGTGCAGGAGGTTATGATTAATCTCACTCAATCGGCCTCTTAATTGTTCCAAGTTCATGCTTTGATCCATGCTGATCCACTCCTTCAATTTAGATATATGAAAAAACACAAAAAGGCCCTTCATCCGTAAGGGACGAAGAAGCCGTGGTACCACCCTAATTAGAAACGTACTGCTGATTGAATACAGCCGATCTGTTTCTCACTTTGACCTTTTAACGCAAGGAACGGATTGTCCTAGAAGCTATATCCATGAGGAGCAGCTCTTCAGCAATCGGCTCGGGAGTGAACTTCGGCGGCGTGTTCCTTTCGGGTGCTCTCAGTCTTCGGCACCGCGTCCCTGTAATGAACGATAACTCCGCGTACTCTTTCCGTCATAGCCTGTATGAATAATGATGTTCTGTTCTGTATTTCATGATGCACGTTATGAATTGAAGTTATACTAGCATCTCATGTTCCTTGTCTGCAAGAAGCTGAATTAATGCCATGCATCAATAACGCTTTACCGTGACGCATTGCACATGCACGTTCAGAGTTGCGTGAGATTTACTAATATCTCCATGGGAATAGTATTCGCAAGGGTTTGCCATTCGAAGTATAATATAAGGTAATATAAGTGAATTCAAGCGAATGAGAATAAGAGGAGAAGTTATGAATAAAACGATTTCGGATATCGCCCAAATGGCAGGCGTGGCGAAGAGCACCGTCTCTCGTTTCCTGAATGGTGGTTCTGTTAGTGACGATACACGGCAGAAAATTGAGCGCATTATTAAACAATACAATTACGTACCCAATACGTTCGCACAGAGTCTTAAAGCCAAAAAAACCAGTATTATTGGAACGGTTGTTCCTCGTCTGGATTCCTTTGCAACCTCTCAGACATTGATCGGCATCGATGAAGAATTAAGAAATAATCAGTATCAGATGCTAATCGCGAATACGAGCCAGGATATGCAGCGCGAGATTGATGCCATATATGACTTTGCCAGACAGAAGGTATCCGGCATTATTCTGCTTGCCGCAGAAGTGACCGATGCACATCTGAAAGCTGTTGAAGACATCGGAATTCCGGTGCTATTGGTAGGGCAGCAGCATGAACAGTTACACAGTCTGGTTCATAATGATGATCAGGCGGGGTATGAGATGGGTAAACATGTTGTGGAAAAGGGCCATCGGAAAATCGTCTATATTGGCGTTACCGAGAGAGATCAGGCGGTAGGTATCCATCGCAAACAGGGGTTCAAGCGTGCGATCGACGAATGCGGTGGATGTGATGTGACATATTACGAGACAAGCTTTAAAATGTCCGAGGCGATCATTACCGCAGAAGCGATTTTGAAAAAAAGCAAACCGACGATTATTGTGGGCGCAACAGATAACATCGCACTGGGTGTGATGAAGATTGCTTTTTCCAATAAGATACAAATCCCGCAGGATTTATCGGTTACCGGATTTGGTGGTTATGAAATTACCGAGATGATTCATCCTACACTAACGACAGTAAAATATCATTATTTTGAGGCAGGTCAAGTGGCGGCCCAGCACATTATTCGTCTGGTACAAGGCGATCCGGTGGAGCAGTGCACGATTCTTGATGTGGAGATTATTCCACGAGAAAGCGTTGACAAGATATAAATGAATCCTTTATGATAATTCCATCGAACCGGTTCCACTCCGAATATCCATTAAGGATATGGGAACACGGTGGCAGGCGAAAAAGCCATATGGAATTATTTTTTTGAGCGTGTTGGAACCGGTTCCTCTAATTTTTGGATTTTTAAAATAAATTAAATTAAGAGTTACACGATCACGGAGAGGGCAGAAAAAATCTATAGAAACGTAGTGTTCGCCTTTATCAACGGATTTCACCCTTTAGAAAAGGGATCAAGGAAATCTGGGGATAACAGCGATCGGAGGATTGTTCTGCCATCGAAGTGGCCAAGTGTAAAATTTCTTGGTCTAATTTATATTAGCTAGGATGGAGAACACTTTTTATGAAAATGACTAGAGAGCAACGCTACAGACGAATCGAGCAGGCAGAGCCTGGAGAAATAGGCAAGCTGGAAGCTTTGATCTCTGCTTGTCCGTGGAGACAGCATTACCATATCCAACCTATAACCGGACTGCTTAACGATCCTAACGGATTCTCTTATTATCAGGGGTATTATCATCTGTTCTACCAGTGGTTCCCACTCGGGACCGAGCATGGATTGAAGTATTGGTACCATACCCGTTCAACGGATCTGGTGCACTGGGAAGAAGTTGGAATCGGAATTCAGCCGGGCGACACATATGACTCACACGGGGCATATTCGGGCAGTGCTATTGAAAAAGAAGGCCAGCTCAATCTGTTATACACAGGCAATACAAGAGATGAAGATTGGATCAGGCATCCGTATCAGTGTCTGGCGATTATGGATGAAAGCGGTTCAATAACCAAAGTGCAGCAACCTGTGATCACAGAAGTACCTTCTGGCTACACGGAACATTTCAGAGACCCCAAGGTTTGGCAGCAGGGTGACACGTATTATTGTGTGATTGGAGCCCAGCGTGTAGATGAAACGGGATGCACGGTATTATATCGCTCGTCAGATCTCAGAAACTGGACGTTTCTAGGAGAGATTCATACTGGGCTACCTAACTTTGGCTACATGTGGGAGTGCCCCGATTATCTGGAGATGCAGGGTCAAGGTGTACTGATCTTTTCGCCACAAGGAATAGAGAGTCAGGAAGATGAGTATCAGAACATTTTTCAGTCGGGCTATCTGATTGGTGAACCACTGGATCTTCAGACAAGGCACTTCGAACATGGTCTGTTTCAGGAGCTGGATCGTGGATTTGACTTTTATGCCCCGCAGACGATGCAGTCGCCGGATGGAAGACGAATTTTGGTGGGCTGGATGGGACTTCCCGATTTGGAGTATCCGACAGATAAGAGTGGATGGGCACATTGCCTCACGATTCCTCGGCAGTTGTCACTCCGAGAGGGGAAGTTAATTCAGCAGCCAGTCTCTGAAATGGTGAAGCTGCGCGGGGATTCTGAAGGGACTCATATGGAATTCACACTTGATCATGAGACTCGATCTTTCGCAGACTTTGCTGGAATGGCTTATGAATTGGAGTGTGAAATCCGTGATTTTGACGCAGAGGTTGTAGGCCTTGAATTGAGGGCGAGTGCAGAAGAGAAGACCGTGCTGCAGTATGATCGGTTGGCACAGAAAGTAATCCTGGATCGCTCCCAGTCAGGCGCCACGCTCGCGGATCAGAATGGGAATGTACGGCGCTGCGCATTGAATGCAGACGTGCTTAAGTTCCATATCTTTGTGGATTCTTCTTCCGTTGAGATCTTTGTCAATGATGGAGAAGAGGTATTCACAAGCCGTATCTTCCCAAGCAAGGAAAGTGTGGAGATTCGCTTCTTTGCACATGGGGGTAAGGCAGGATTTCAGGCATCAAAATGGGATTATTAGATATAACGTGAGAGGAATGAAGAACCATGTCGGATAATCAGCAGATTGCCCAGGACGTTATTCGTGCCATCGGGGGCAAAGAAAATATCGCATCATTTGCACATTGTGCAACACGTCTTCGCATCATGGTGAATGACAAGGACAAGATCGATCAGAAGCAGGTCGAGAACATCGACAAAGTTAAAGGGGCCTTTTTCAACTCGGGCCAGTATCAGATCATTTTTGGAACAGGAACAGTGAACCGGATATTTGAAGAGGTTGAGAAGCTGGGCATCGAAGGGTCTTCCAAGGAGGACGTGAAGAGTCAGGGTAAAAATGAAGGCAATGCTTTTCAACGGGCCATTCGCACGTTCGGTGACGTTTTTGTACCGATTATTCCTGTGCTGGTCGCAACGGGGCTCTTCATGGGTCTGCGGGGGCTGCTCACTCAAAATGAAATTCTATCGCTGTTTGGTGCAACACCGGGGGACATTTCGCCCAATTTCCTGTTATTTACTCAGATCCTGACGGACACGGCATTTGCATTTTTGCCTGCACTCGTAGCCTGGTCTGCGTTCCGAGTGTTTGGCGGGAGTCCGGTTCTCGGCATCGTTTTGGGTCTGATGCTTGTGAATCCGGCGCTGCCGAATGCATACGCTGTGGCCGATGGATCAGCACAACCGCTGCATATGTTCGGATTCATACCGGTGGTCGGGTATCAGGGTTCCGTACTGCCTGCATTCTTCGTAGGATTGATCGGAGCGAAGTTTGAGAAGGTTCTGAGAAGACGCGTACCAGAGGCGCTTGACTTAATTCTTACCCCTTTTATTACACTGACGGTTATGATTACGCTTGGTCTCTTCGCGATTGGTCCGGTATTCCATTCCCTTGAGGAGTGGGTGCTGCATGGGACAACAGCCGTATTGGGACTGCCATTTGGTATTGCGGGTATTATTATTGGTTTCTTCCATCAAATTATTGTTGTTACCGGTGTACATCACATCTTTAACTTTCTGGAGATTCAATTGCTGGAGAAAACGGGCTTTAATCCGTTCAACGCGATCATTACATGTGCCATGGCTGCGCAAGGAGCAGCTTGTCTGGCGGTGGGGTTGAAAACCAAAAATACAAAGCTGAAGGCACTCGCACTTCCTTCGTCATTCTCTGCATTTCTAGGGATTACTGAACCTGCAATCTTCGGGGTTAACTTGCGATACATGAAACCGTTCATCATGGGTCTTGTCGGAGGCGCTGTGGGTGGATTTATCGCATCTTTGTTCCATTTGCAAGGTACAGGTATGGCGGTGACGGTTATTCCGGGCACGCTCTTGTATTTGAATAGTCAATTGCCTTTGTACATTTTGTCCAACGTAGTGGCTATGGGAATTGCATTTGCACTTACCTGGTTCTTCGGATATAAGGATCAGCCTGTTGCGGAGGAAGTTCCGAGCAATGCAGGAGAAGAGAGCAAGTCGGAAGTTCTGTCACAAAATTCAAACTCATCTGCCAGCCAGGCCGTTAACCATCGCACCAAGGTAGATATGTTGGAGATTGCATCACCGATTACAGGTACAGCTGTTGCTTTGGAGCAGGTTCCTGATCCTGCATTCTCGGAAAAGCATATGGGAGAAGGGATCTCTATTGAGCCTTCTGAGGGCAAAGTATTTGCACCTTTTGACGGTGTCATCGCTCATGTAATGAACAAGAGCAAACATGCCGTAATTCTGGAACATGAAACAGGTGTTCAGATGCTTGTGCATATTGGAATTAATACCGTTGGAATGAAGGGTGAAGGTTTTACCGCATATGTGAATAGCGGAGACACCGTTACCGCAGGACAAGTGTTGATTGAATTTGACATGGAAGCGATCCAGGCTGCCGGGCTGCCATTGATTACACCTGTGCTCATCCCGAATGGGAACGAAAGGATTGAACAGGTAATGGCAACTATGACTGGCCCAGTTCAAGCCAATGGGGAAGCACTAATTGTTGTGAAATTTACTGAACCGCAATAAGCGTAAACTTTTGAAAAAGTCAGGTTGAAAAATGCAAAGAGACCCGGTGTATATCACCAGGGTTTCTTTGCACTTTTATGTATCTTTTCTACTAAAGGAAAGGTGTTAAAAAGAATAATAAGTGAGTGCGTATTGCATCAGAAAGATACGAATTTCTTCCCGGCTTAACATCACATCAGATGCGCTGCCTTGCTCCAGGTTGAGAAGCAAATCGCTAAAGGCTTCGTGCAGGAACAGCATGCGTTTATTTCCCCATAGCTCTTGATGCTGCTGAATATATTGCGTGACCTGTGACAGCTCCATGCCTTTTAAAGCTCTGAACACCGAAGCCCATTTTACCAGATCAGGGGGATGGGAACCCTCAGGTAATTCAAATTCGGCAAAACCATGAACATTCCCGCATGAGATTTTGAACAACCCGCAGTAACAGGATGAATGTTCCCGCGCTATGAAAGGTAATTTTCGCATATCGTACCGAATAATCTCCATGGAACTAATCCGAGAATCAACACGAATCTCCGATCGAATCTCCACATCACAACTTGCAATCACACGATCCAACCTCCGTAGGAAAAATCATCTTATTGTTTTCTATTGTTTTCGTTATCCTGCCGATTATGTTACGACTGAACACAGCTCAAGTAAAATCAAATGGGATGGATATACGCCTGATTTTCCGATTGTTGGTTTGGAATTCACACATGTAAGCGATTAACAAGAGATATATCTGCATTTTGGACACGAATAACTCGATTTTTTCTTCCGCTCATGACAGACCGAGCAATATGCCGTATGACAGCGAAAAGAGGAGATTAGGCAAGAAATGCTCACCTGGATTGTCTGGAATCGATCAGAACGCTGCAGAAATCGGATGCAGTTCAATTGCGGAGATGCAGACAGAGGACTATGATTCGCACATAACGTACTCCAGATGGCATTTGCAGGATCTGATGTGAAGGCGAGGTTGGCGGCAATGGATGAAGCAATGATGGTGGTATCGACAGGGCACGGTGAGGCGGGAAAGAATTTTGTGGATGTATTATTGAAGAGGGGATTTGCGGTTGTTGTGCTTGCACACAGCGAAGAAGAGGGGGAACAACTTCAATCGCTTGGTGCAGTCACCGTTCGTTACATTCAGGAAATGGCAGACCGTAACCAGCTTCCGCTCGAATTTGTAGTAAAAAACGCCTTTGTATTCGAAAATAGCTTGCCGCAGTGCTGTCAGGACATTGAGCTGTGTCGCAGCTTGTGTCCGCAACAACTCTATGTCGTTTCCAGCAACAGGGCTCATGTTGGGCTTGTTTATAAAGGCTTGGGAGCAACATATGTCATTCACAGCCGGAGTGGAGATATTTCATTTTTATTGTGAAGTCACTGATAGTGGGTCCCCGTCGTCATTAGGCTTAACCAAGTATAAATGAAAAAACGTTGTGTCCAGAGCCTGTTGCCCTGGACACAACGTTTCGTGAATTGAATTCCTATGTGCTACACATTGAGCTGTGAAACTCTATTAGGAAGAGATTCCGACAACACTGGAACCATTCTTCGTAATTTTGTACGTAATGACGTCTCCGCTCCAGAAGTGGAACTTGAGAATGACTTCGCCATTATTCGTTTCGTTGAAGAAGTTTTGTTTCAGTTCAATGACGTTGCTACTATAATTTGGACTGAAAGCGTAGGAAAATTCTTTAAAAGAAGTCCAGTTTTGCGGACCTGCGTTTCCGCCACTTGTATAAGTTGCTTCCATGGTGGCCAGCTGATTGCCATTAAAGGTAGTCGGAATCGCAAACGAGCTCGTTGTGCCCGTTACATTGCTCAGTTTAGGCGTATCATATTTGATGATATTCAGGTTCCAGTTTGCGCCTTTGTTGAATTTTACGGTCAACTTGGCATTAACACCAAGATTGCCTGAAGTGGTCAGTCTGGTCAACAGACTGGATTTCAATGTCAGCACATCACCACTGATCGTATAATCTGTACCTTGAACAAGGGTAGTGCTGCCATTAGCAAGAGAGCTAAATGTATTGCCATTGAGATTCAGTTTTACTGTTTTATCCTGAATTGCAGCCCCTTTTTTCAGATAAACCAGATCCGATTCAGCTGTGGAGGAACGACCTGTCCAGCTTGCTTTCATCGTGTTATACAGATCCTGATCAGACCAGGTGAAGCTGCTACGGCCAAAATGCTGTCCATTATCCCATAACATGGTGGTCATCTGTTTCTGACGTAGGTACTGGCCAATAAATTCAAAGAATTTTAACTTCTCACCTTGCTCAATGACGCCTGTGTGCTGATCAAAGCCGAGTAAGCCATACTCACCGACGATAACCGGAATACCTTTGGCTGTGAATGCATTGTACACTCGGTCAAATGTATCCGTAATATCTTGTTGCACTTCAGCATTATATTTGGTGTACCCTGCGATATTCACGCTGAATGGCCAGAAACCATAGTAGTGAACGGTAGCGATAATGTTAGGGTCATTCAATTTCGCAATTGTCTGGGATAATGCATCCAGATCTGGTTGAGCGGAAGAGGTATGCATCGTTGGGAGGACCAATGGACGTGTTGCATTATTTCCGCCCGATGCTCTCACGATGTTATGAAAAGATACATTCAACTCATCCAGCAAAGCGTAAGCAGTAGCGGTATTCGTTGTACCACCTTCGGTGAAGCGTGGTTCATTTACACTTTCGAACATCAGCTTAGTGGATGAGTTTTTGAATTTGTTTGCAATTTGAGTCCAGGCAGAATTGTAACGAGCAAGAACATTGGCATGGTCATTCTCCATATAGCTGATCCACTGCCATGAATCGTGATGGATATTGATCATGACATACAGATTGGCATCCAGGGCCCAGTTTACAACCTGTTGTACACGATTCATGTAAGCGGTATCAATAGTGTAGTTAGGTGCTCCTCCTATATGAGCTTGCCAGGTCACTGGAATACGAATGCTCTTGTAGCCTTGATTGGCGATATTTTGAATCAGTTGCTGAGTGATCAGAGGGTTACCCCAGGCCGTTTCATCTGTACCAACAGCGTCCAGCGAGTTACCCAGATTCCAGCCCGGCTCCATCGCAGTAACATAGGACTGAATATTGGTTGGAGCAGCGGCTGCATTTGCCTGAATCGAGTCATCTGTAGCAGCAGAAGCGAAGGCTGATGAGAACAGGGATAGGATCATTGCCGTTACGATAGTGAGTGAGAGGGCCGATTTGCGGTTTTTGTTCATTAACATATTCTCCTTTGTAATTATAATCGATGAACTAAAAATAGAACGCTTACAAAAATTGGCGATTTAAGTTTAGCATAGAACAAGAACCTAGATTGATTTAAATGGAATCACCACCAAATTAAGTATTGAAAACGTTTTCTGAAATGCAAATATATCATGATTTATTCAAAGAAAATACCATGATAATTGGATGATAATTCATGTGAAAATTAGTGATTATGACAATTATGGAATATCGTAGGGGATGATACAGATTACTTTTTTACATGAAAAACTTCTGTGGATAACAGCATTAATTCTACAATTTGTGTGTTCATATATTGCGGGGGCGTTGGAAAATCTTCTTCAATCCAGCGAATCAAAAGACCTGCGACTCCATGTGCCCGATAGATATATAACCATTTGGGATCAATTACCGACCCTTCCTCAAGCTCATACTCGTATTCTGCTACAAAAAGATCCTCAATGACTCTCGCCATTTGGTAGCGGAAATCCACCTGGATATGATCACTCAATAACAATTTGTATAATGCAGCTTGTTCTTTCAAATATGTAAACAGCGTGATATCTTCGGCATGCATTTCTTTTAAATTGACTTTGGTAATGTACCTGTAGGGATTCTTGATCTGTTGAACAAATTCGACTAGAACCTCCTGAATAATCTCACGAAGCAAATCCTCTTTGGTTGCGAAATTGGCATAAAATGTGCCCCGATTATAATTGGCCTCCCGGACAATTTCAGATATGGAGATTTGTTGAAAAGGCTTTTGTGAAAGCAAGCGTAGAAAAGTTTCTTTGATATCCGACTTGGAACGCAAGATGCGTTTGTCAATTCGATCTGTCATGAATAGTTCACCTCGTTTACAGTATCGTTCATGTCACTTAATTCTGCAACTTGGTGTACAAAATACGATCAAGTGTACAGTAACGTACAATTCTAGGCATATTACGGATTGAATAAGGTCAATGATATAGATATATTGAGGATTGTTTAAAATTAATATTAATGGAGGTATTCATATGACATTTCCCGTATTGGAAGGTAAAGTGGCCATTGTAACAGGGGCAGCGATGGGCATGGGTGAAGCAACTGCTCAACTTTTTGCAGCTGCCAAAGCAAAAGTAGTCGTTGCAGATTTTAACGAAGAGAAAGGACAGGCTGTCGTTGAATCCATTCGTGCGGCTGGTGGTGAATCCGCTTTCGTGAAAGTCGATATTTCCAAATCGGAAGAAGTACAAGCAATGGTGAAATTTGCAGTTGAGACTTATGGACAACTGGACGTGGCCGTTAATAATGCCGCACTCACGCCAGATGACAAACCAGCAGCTGAATTTGACGAAGCCTACTGGCATCGCTTGATTTCGGTTGACCTGACAGGTACTGCGTTGTGTATGAAATATGAACTTCAGCAAATGCTGAAACAAGGCAAAGGCGGTTCCATTATTAACATTTCATCGGTGAGCGGATTCCGTCCTCAACCCAACAACATTGCTTATGTAGCTGCCAAGCATGGCGTGGTTGGCATGACCAAAGTAGCCGCGATGGAAAACGGACCACACAACATTCGGGTTAACTCGGTTGCTCCAGGAGCAATAGATACCCCAATGCTACGAGGTGCTTTGGATCAATTCGGTTTCACGGCAGAGGAATATGCTCCTCAGTTGAGCTTGCTTAATCGTTTTGGACAACCTAATGAAATTGCTCAAGCAAGTCTCTGGCTGGCATCTGACGCCGCCTCCTATATCACAGGCACTACGATTCACGCGGATGCAGGATACACGTCTCGTTAATAAAATTGACTGGCCCTAATTCTTGCTAAATTTTATCCTTTTATAGTGGGAATGGTCAGGAATAATAAACGATAGACAAAAGCCGTGTCCTACGTGAACAGATTGATATTCTGTTTACGTGGGTACGGCTTTGTTCGTAAATTCAGTTCAAGATTAGGTTATATAAGTAGCGATCAGGAGTCAGCCTTTACCACTGTTGAGTTCATATTGCCTGTCAGTCGTTGCGGAGGGAAGACCATGCGCACAGGTGCGATGATGATCGCAGCGAACAAGGCTTTAATCAGATCACCGATGATGTAGGGATAGAACCCTTGTATCATGGCTTCGGGTAATGACATTTTGTAGGCATAGGCCAACCAGGGCACGCCCGAAACATAGATCAACATTGAACCAAATACCTCAAATACGATAAAGGCCAGGAAATAACTAACGAATCCGTTCAGTTTGATTCTGCTGAGTAATAACCCAATGAGCAATGCGGAGAAGGGCCACATCATGACATATCCCCCGGTTGGCCCAAGGAGTACTGCCAGTCCGCCTGCGCCATGCAGAAGCGGGAAGCCAATTGCAGTCAGGACCACGACCAAAGCGACACTTAGAAAACCATATAATGGGCCAAGCAGTCCGCCTGCCAGCATAACCGCAAGTGTTTGCAATGTAATCGGCACAGGAGAGAAACCAATGGGGATACTTATGTAACCAAAAAGAACAAGTATGGCTGCCATGAGTGCGCTGAAAACAATACCTCGCAAAGATAATTTCATGTTTGAACATTCCTTTCAATTTTGGTAATCTTATTGTTAACCGATTAAACGGATGTGGTTAACGATTTGGATCGTACCACAAAAGATTCAAAAGGGAAAGGACCAATTTGCGATGCAAGACGTTACACCTTTGATAAAACTAGAGAATGTCCGTGTTCATTATGCGTCGGAGTCAGGACGTGTTCGTAAGGCAGTGGATGGAGTTTCGCTGGAATTAGCTCCCGGTGAATGGATAAGTATTGTGGGAGCCAATGGTAGCGGCAAAAGTACGCTGGCAGGGCTGCTAATCGGATTCACTCCGCTATCCGGCGGAGAAAGGAAGGCTTCTTCGGAACTGGTTGTTCGTGGTGTCCTTCAGCAGCCTGATGCGCAGGTACTTGGAGATACCATTGAGGAGGAATTTCATTTTGCCTTATCCTCGCTGCTGGAATCTCCTGATGAACAATTACGTCGGAGAGAGCACGCATTACATACGGTAGGACTTGAACACCCGCCAGAGGCGGCAATATCTATGCTGTCTGGAGGACAGAAGCAGTTGCTTAATATCGCGGTAGCGCTGGCGGTCAAGCCGGATGTACTCATTCTGGACGAACCTACGGCCATGCTTGATCCGGGAGCAAGAGATCGAATGGAAGCTGTAGTTCAAACCATTGTCCAGCAAGGGACGGCGGTAATCTGGATTACGCATCATTTGGAGGAAGCTACCCTGTGCGATCGAATTATTGCCATGGAACAGGGACGCTGTGTTTACGATGGAGCGCCTGCGGCTTTCTTCTATGGAAGGGAGAAGGAAGAGACGACGGATGATGCTGGAAAAGAATCACAACAACCATCACTCTGCAAAAAGCTTGGGCTTGCTCCACCTTTTACAGTGCAGACGGCTCTACTCCTGAAACGGAAAGGTCTGCTCCATCATGCAACACCTCTTCGACCAGAGCAGTTGGTTAAGGAGGTAGCCCTTTGGCAATCGAATTAGAACATGTAGGTATAGCTTCGTCACAGGCTGACAAAAGAGCGCTGCTTCAAGATATCACTGTCCAACTGAACCGTGGAGAAATCACTTTATTGCTAGGCTGCACAGGATCAGGTAAAACCACACTGCTGCAAACGATTGCTGGCCTAAAACCTCCAGAAACGGGTAGCCTCAAGCTGGACGGAGAGCCTCTCTGGCAGAACGGGAAAGTGCCACAGTCCATTCTGTTGCAAATGGGGTTGGTCTTTCAATTCGCAGAGCAACAGCTGTTCGCCCGAAGCATTGGGCGTGAATTTGCTTATTCTCTGCGTCCATATCGTCTACCGGATGAACAAAAGAAAAAGCAGATTTCCGAAGCACTGGAGCGCTGGGACTCCCCAGCGGGTCAGGGAGGGGAAGAACGATTCCATTCGGACAGATCACCCTTTGCACTAAGTGGGGGAGAACGAAGAAGACTGGGGCTTGCCCTGGGAACTGCTACGCAGCCTTCATGGATATTGCTCGATGAACCCAGCGCCGGATTGGAAGCACAAAGTGTGATCATGCTGCTGGATGCATTGAATCAGCATCGAAATGCAGGTGAGGGAGCCATTGTGGCTACACACGATCTGGACACGTTTTTACCGCATGCAGATCGGGTTCTTTTGTTGCAGGAGGGGCGTCTTGTTGCTGATCTCACGCCTCGGGAACTTCATACAAGACCAGATCTGCTGGAGCTTGCCGGAATTGGTCTGCCACCTTCTATGCAACTGGCACAACAATTTGCGGCGGCGGGCATTCATTTTCCGTGTACTGCGTTGACCCCGGAGGAAATGGCTGAAGGTATTGTTCAGTCCGTCAATGAGCCTTTAGAGCAGAAGGTTGATGTTATTGGCAATAAGGATCAACTCAAAATGGATGAAGCAAAGCTTGCCTTTTCAAGCCCCGACACTTCGGGAGGAGAAGGCACACAGGAAGCCATATACACCCACGCAGAATCAGGATCAAGCAGAGGATTGTATGGTGCCATGGACCCGCGTCTGAAATGGATTTTATACATCCTGCTCGTGACCGCTACGATGCTTCAACACCACTGGTTAGGTCTCTCTCTTACGTTGGTGCCAGTCATCTTGGCGCTCGTTGTGCTGCCACGGCAGGCTCTGATGGGATGCTTGAAATTAATGAAACCGCTCGTACTGTTCTTTCTCGTATCAACCGCGTTGTCGGGGACAACTCTTTCTACAGAAGGCGGCGGCCTACAGTTCGGATTTTCCCTGATGCAGGCGGAGGGGACGTTACTGAATGTATACCGTTTGTTTATCGTCACGTTGGCAAGTCTTTGGTTTTCACTGACTACGCCTTATGGGCGTATGGTCGAGGGACTGAATTGGGTACTTGGTATCGGCAAAAAAATCAAGCTGCCCGTGTCGTCGTTTGCACTCGCCGTGTCTTTAATCTTTCGTTTTATCCCGATGATCTGGAGTGAATGGCAGCGATTCTCGCTGATCGTCCGGGCACGTGGCAAAGCTGCATTACGACCGAATACGGTACGGCTACGTGATCTTGGTCCAATGGTCATTCCCTTGCTCATGGCGCTGTTTCAGCGTGCAGAAGATATGACGATTGCGATGGAAATGCGGAAAGTTAGAGAGAATTCACTGCTTGGAGCACGTTCCTCCTTATTGGTATGGTCCAAACGAGATACATGGATTTGCATAATCGGACTTATTGTTTTTGTATTTTATATCTGGATCAGAGATTGAAACGCAGTGTTTGCCATGGATCATGCATAAATCCTTTCATTTCCGTTCAAAATAAACATGCTTTGATCACCACGAAGCAGATATGGAGGGACGAACGATGAAGGATAAATTTTTGCAAGAAGAAAGGCAAGAATATACCGATGTGTCCACGGTGGAGTCGCAGCGAAATGATATCACACTCGAAGAGTTCCCTGAAGGTCCTTACGGCTCATCTCTAATGTCTGAATCTCTTGGCAAAAGCTCGCCGTGGCGAGTGGATCAAAGGACCGCGCATCGTTTCGATTATGAAAATCATGAGCTGCACGAAGGGGAGGTTCGGGATTATCCCGGTCAGGACGTCTACGATGAAACGGTCCCCGATAATGTAACCAAGCCTCAATATCCGGAAGAATAAGAATCATAATGAAGTATTATATAAAATAGATGATAGCCTTCGGCAGGATCTTCCTGTCCGGGGGCTATTTTTAGTTGTATCGCTATGAAAACAAATCTCCTCAAATTCCACAATATGGGTTATCATAGGCGTAGCTCATATTAAGAAAGTTTGTGAATATCAATTATAACAATATAAGGAGATAACCATGGATCAGGACTATATTCAGTATATGCGGTCATTTGTGGGGAACGCCAAAGTTATCATGGTGGTTTCAGGGGCTATCGTACTCGATGAGACTGGCAGAGTTCTATTACAAAAACGATCGGATAATGGATTTTGGGGGTTTCTAGGTGGATTTATGGAGATAGGAGAAACCGTTCAGGAGACAGCACAAAGAGAAGTATATGAAGAAACAGGTTTAACACTGAATTCAATAGAATTATTCTCGATATACTCAGGTCCTGAATACGAGGTGGTTTATAGTAATGGAGATGAAGTTGCGTTGGTGCAAGTAATGTTCAAAAGCAACGACTTTTGTGGAACGATAAAAGAGAGTGAAGAGTCCATAGAAACACGATTTTTTGATATACATTCCATACCAGAACATTTCTTACCTACACACAAGCAAATTATTGAAGATCTGAGGAACAAAGAAGATGTATTTGTAAAGCTAGAAAACTAAATAATGGGGGGTTATCAGAATGAGAGAGATTAACTTTAGCGCGTATTTTTGGCAGGATAATAAGGTCAGATTACGTGCTTTGCGTGAGGAAGATTGGGAGGATCATTATTATAACCGGTTTGATTCACCCGCTCGTCGTTTACTGGAATGTACAGTAGAGCTGCCACCTACGAATGCTGAGGCGAAGAAATTTACTGACGCCTTTTCCGATTTTTCTCTAGACAGAGGACGGATCATGTTCACGATTGAAAATATGGATGGTGAGAATGTTGGGGGCGTGAATCTGAACAGCATCGATGAGCGGAATGGTACCTTTAGTATTGGGATTCAAATTGACAGGGACCATCGCGGAAAAGGATACGGGACGAGAGCCATTCGAATTTTGCTGAAATATGCCTTTTTTGAGCGCAGACTTAATAAATTCAATGATTCTGTTCTCGAAGGCAATGAACCATCTGCAGCCATGATGAGAAAGCTTGGATGTGTGCAGGAAGGCGTGCGTCGTCAGGTTATTTATACCGATGGAAAATACCAGGATATGATCCTGTTCGGATTAACCAAAGACGAGTTTATCGATAAGGAAGGACTTGCGTGAGTCCCATTTAAAATCAAAGTTTCACGGTGTTTATGATCTGCCAATGTTTGTTAGGTAACTGACAATGTGCAAGAGGTGAAATATGAGGAAGCTGTTATGGATAAGTTCGTGCTTTGTTGTATGTGTACTGGTTAGTGTTAGTGTATTCTTCTGGAATGATATTTTTGGATATAAAACGCTAGAGAGGGCTGTTCAGTCTACTTGGAAGTACCCCCTTCAAGTGGTAAATGTAGATCAGCAAAATGAACTGGTCTTGTCACTGGATCAAACACAATATGTTTTCGCTGCTTATGAACATAAGAATGGGAGATATCACTATGATACGGATAGTGAATCAGGTTGGACAGCGAGTTCAGATGTGGGGCCTGCCTTTTTGGTACAAGCGGAACCGAAGAACAAAAAAGGGAATTTTATATGGGGTGCTTTATATTCCGATATGCCTGTACACAAGTTTAAGATTGAATATACAAACGGTGAAACTCAGGAGGTTGAGTCCAGCAATAATACGTTTATCGTGAAAATGCCGGAAGCTTACCAGAGTGAAGACAAAATGATGTTAATGGCAACGTTCACGAATGTGTATGCTCTTGATGAAGAGAACAACGTAATACGAGCTTATAATTTGAATTGATTTTTTGTTATTGAGCTTTAAAGTGAAACGCAAAAGGGTAGATAAGATGTACTTCAGGAGGCATTATGAAACAAACAATACAAAGTGATGAATTAATCATTGATTGTAAAGATATTTATTTGCGCGAATATCGATCTGAGGATTTGGAGAAATTGCAGGAGATCACCTGGCAACCTGAGGTTTACGAATTTTTGCCGGGATGGAATGCTACGGTTGAAGATAGAGCACTTTGGCTCACTCAATACGAAATCCCTGAGAATCAGAATTTTAAACAAGCTGTTTTGGCGGGAGGGGACATCGGAGACCTGTATTTACGTTTGGCTATCGTGCTCAAAGAAAATGATGAGTTTATTGGATGGTGCTGCTCGGGGATCAAGGATGAACTGCCAGCGCCCAATCGGGAAATTATGTACGGCATTTCGAAACACTTCCGGAACCGTGGCTATACAACGCAGGCAGTACAAGGAATAACACAATATTTATTTGAAAATACAAACGTTGAAGTGTTGAATGCCATCGCTTTAATAACGAATCAGGCATCGAATAAGGTAATACAGAAATGCAATTTTGAATGGCTGAATATGATCGAAATCGAGAATGAACCGTACAACCATTACCAACTGTTGAAGCACCAACGATAACTCCCGGTACAGATGCACTACATACAAATCCACCAATCCGATACTAAACAAATAACCCTTTCATTTCTCCACAGAAATGAAAGGGTTATTTGTCATGCGATAAGAGCCACAAGAAAACGAAAAGCTCCGTCTTACAAGCCTCGTTCGGCTTAGGCTTCACTTTTGACCAAAGGCAGCAAAATCGTAAATTCCGTTCCTGCACCTAGTTGGCTGCGCACTGTAATTTTCCCGCCATACGACTCTACAATCGAACGGGTAATGGCAAGGCCTAGGCCCGCGCCCCCTTGTTTTCTTGAACGGGAAGAGCTTGTGCGATAGAAGCGTTCAAAGATATGGGGGAGATGTTCCGGTTCAATCCCGGAGCCGTTATCTTTTACGGTTAACTCGGCTTTATGCTGAGCGGCATATAACGAAATACTGATGATTCCCCGATCTGAATCGGTGTGCTGCACTGCATTGTGGAACAGATTGAGTACAACTTGCTTCAATTTGTGGGCATCTGCCATTACATGGACTTCAGCGGTCAGGTCGAGATGAACCTGTCTTTCCTGAGCCATCATGATCAACTGTGGCTGCATTTCGAGCAGCAGACTGTCAAGTTGGATGACTTCCTGCTCCTGCTGAGGTGCCTGATCCAGCTTGGTCAGCATCAGCAGATCCTCTACAAGTTTGTTAATCCGCACCGATTCACCATACATGCTGTTCAAAGCGCTATATAATTGCTCGCTGTTAGAAGCTGCGCCGCGCTTGAGCACCTCAATAAATCCGTGAATGGAGGTAAGAGGGGTACGCAGTTCATGGGAAGCATCAGACAGAAAACGCTGCATCTGCTCTTTTGACTCCCGCTCCGCTTCAAACGAGTCTTCAAGCCTCTCGAGCATGCCGTTAAATGAAAGCGCCAGTTGATCCACTTCCTGTTGTCCCTGGACAGAAGGAAGTCGTTCGGCCAGGCTGCCTGCATCGATTCGTTGCACAGTATCTACCATACTGGACAAGGGAATCAGTGTCCGGCGAAGTGCTTTGGCGTATAGAACAAGTCCGGCTACCATGGCCAGCAGGGATAACATCAAGAAGATTAGAAGCTGTTTCACAATCAGATCTTTTAGCGGTTTCGTAGCGGTGCCCATCTGTACCATGGGTAAGCCGCGATTACGTGGTCCAGGCGAAGAGAAGACGATTAGCTGCTCATTGCCTCGGTTATCCGTTACAATCCGGTACGGAACATGTTGTTTATCGTTGATCCGATCTGTGATGTTCTGATATTCAACTGATGTCAAGCGAGGAGCGGTCAGACCGTCTTCACCAAAAATGTCCTCGAAGCCACTTTGATTATCGAATAAGGCCAGTGAACGATCAGGAATGTATAAGAAACGATTGCCTGATCCTCTTGGATCTGATCCAGATTGCCCACCAAAAGGATTGTTCGCCGCACCACTTCGTGAAGACGATCCGAGCCACACAGGAGGCATGGACATGAGCTGCTCTTCCATGGTTTTCGCCTGGTTGCGATACAGAAAGCTTTCCATAATCCAGAATTGAAGAATGCCAATTAACAATAACAGAGCAGCCATAATAAACAGGGATCGCGCGAGTAATTGAGAGCGGAGCGAACGTGGCGATATCCATTGATGAAGCCATGTCCAAAGATGTTTATCTTTCTTTAATAAAGAGGTCATTAGAGATCCACCCTGTATCCAACACCTCGAAGTGTACGAATGAGCTTATGTTCTTTATCCCCCAGTTTGTCACGCAAGGAGCGGACGTACACCTCCACAATATTCTCTTCTCCACCAAAATCATATCCCCACACGCGGTTCAGAATGGTCGCTTTACTTAGGACAATACCATGATTGAGCACGATGAATTTTAATAGTTCATATTCGGTTGGAGATAACTCCAGAATCTGATCATGATAGGTAATCTCTTTGCGCTGATCATCAATTCGGAATGGACCATGAGTCACTGCCCCTATTAATAAAGGAAACTGATTACGCAGCCTTGCCTGAATCCGTGCAAGCAGTTCATCAAACGCAAAAGGCTTAATCATGTAATCGTCAGCACCAAGCCACAGACCTTTTACCCGATTCTCAACTTCATCTTTGGCTGTCAGCATGATCACCCCGACCTGTGCCCCGCTCTTGCGCAGACGCTCAACAACCTCAAACCCATCCATCTCAGGCATCATGACATCCAGAATTGCCATATGCGGACGAAAGTCGAGTGCCAATTCAAGCGCAGCGGCTCCATCTGGGGCCGTACGTACGTCAAAGCCTTCGTTGCTTAGTCCAAGCTCCAGAAATTGCAAAATATGTGGTTCATCATCTGCCAATAGTATTTTAATGCCAGTACTTAGCTTCATAAGCAGGCGTTCCTCCCCGTTAAATCCATCTATTACATACCCTCAATTCTAGAGGTCTATATGCTGTATTATCGCTCGCCAAACTGAAAATTAGCTGAAAAGTTTGCAAGTTATCCTCAGGCAACATTCAGCGGGCACTCATCCCAGTTTTACTTTGGCATGTCACAATAGTAGACATGAAGAACTTGAAGGAGTGATTGAGATTGAATAACACCAAACGAAGGATTGATCTTGTCCTTCTGCCGATTGTTTTACTGGCGGCATTTCTGAATGGGTATGGCATCTGGAATGATCAATATGCCAATTCCTATTATACGACCGCCGTTGGGAGCATGCTGAGGAATTTCCATAACTTTTTCTACGCATCGCTCGACTCGGCTGGTTCGGTAACCGTAGACAAACCACCGGTTGTCTTCTGGATTCAAACCGCTTTTGCTTACGTTTTTGGATTGCATGGATGGAGTGTTATTTTACCGCAAGCGTTAGCGGGGATCGGTTCGGTGCTGCTGATATATTTCATGGTCAAGCCTACATTTGGTCTTGCCGCGGCGCGAATCTCAGCACTTGCGATGGCCACTGTTCCTGTTGTGGCAGCGGTCAGCCGTACCAACAATATTGACAGCATGCTGGTGTTCACGTTGCTGCTGGGTTCATGGTTTTTGTTCAAGGGAAGCAAACAAGGCAGTGCATGGCGCATCTTGGTTGCCTTTGCACTCATTGGACTTGCTTTTAATATGAAAATGCTGCAAGCCTACATGATTCTTCCGGCTTTCTACTTGTTCTATCTGCTTGCATTCAACGCAAAGTGGAGAAGAAAAATCGTCTTGCTGATCGGAAGTACAGCGGTGCTGGCAGTTGTTTCCTTATCCTGGGCAGTCACTGTGGATTCTATACCGACAGATGAACGGCCTTATATCGGCAGCAGTGAAACCAATTCGGTGCTGGAACTGGCTTTTGGATATAACGGCTTATCCCGTCTCACAGGGCAACAGAACAGATCTTCGAATGCAGGCATGCCAAACGCCTCTGATGAAGGCAAGACGCGTGGCAACGCTGCTTCCCAGACATCAGGATCCGATCAGGGCAGCGGCTCGACTCCAACAGGCAATGCACCGGGAAATGGTGAAATGGGTGGCATGAACGGAATGACTTTCCCAGGCGGTCAGATGCCAAACGGTGGCGAGATGCCTAATGGAAGGAATTTCGGAGGCGGTAATGGCGGCGGTGGAGGCATGGGTGGCATGTTTGGTACCGGGGAGAAAGGTCCTCTGCGGTTATTCCAGACCGAACTGTCCGGTCAGGCCAGTTGGCTTTTGCCGATTGTATTACTCGGCTGCATCGCCATTTTTGCAGGGTTAAGACGGAGAAATATAACGGATAAGCACAAGGAAGCTTTGTTCTGGCTGGCCTGGCTGCTTCCGGTAGCTGCTTTCTTCAGTGTGGCTGGTTTCTTCCATCAATATTATCTGATCATGCTCGCACCTCCGGTAGCGGCATTAACCGGAGCAGGATTTGCAACCATGTGGACGGCGTATCGTGAACGAAATGACTGGCAAGCCTGGTTGCTTCCGTTATCCGTGCTGCTTACGACCATCTTCGGCTGGTACATCATGCAGGTGTATAACGAAACTATAGGGGCAGGTTGGTCCATAGGTGAATTAATTGCAGGCATTCTGATCACGGTTATTCTGATTGTGATGCTTAATCGTTCACACCCATGGAAACAGGGGTTAATTATCACAGGCTTCATGGTCATGCTGATCGGTCCGACCTATTGGGCATTCACACCTATCACGTATGGAGGTAACAGCATGATTCCGGCGGCTGGACCTACAGGTTCCAATGGGATATTCGGTGGAACGGGTATGGCAATGGGGGATAGACAAGGTGATCGCAATGGTGGCGGTATGGCTCCGTCGAACGCATCAACTGACACCGACACCGATCAGGCTTTCCCATCGTCCGATGAAGCTGACCCGAATAAGGCGGGCATGGGAACAGCTCCGAATTCAGGAGGAAACATGAATGGCGGCGGAGGCATGCCGACGACAGGTGGTCGAGGTGGAGCGGGAAACCGCAACGAAGAAGTGGACACTACAACACTGAATTACCTGAGAGAGCATAACACAGGTGAAACCTATCTCTTCGCAACGACGGACTATAACCAGGCAGCTCCATATATCATCGATGAAAATGAAGCAGTCATTACACTTGGCGGGTTCTCGGGCTCAGATCCGGTGTATACCACGGAAAAACTGGAACAACTTGTGAAGAGTGGACAAGTGAAATACTTCATGGTAGGTGGCATGGGCGGCCGAGGTGGCAGTTCTGATATCGGTGACTGGATCAAGGAGCATGGTACCGAAATTCCAACGTCAGAGTGGAAGACGGGTACGGACAGCGGTTCCGGTTTCGGCGGTCAAACTACTTTATATGAAGTGAAATTATAAGCGTGATCGAATGGTATAAGGGAGGGAACGAACATGGCTCAAAAGTGCCGTTACAGCATTATCATTCCAATGTATAACGAAGAAGCGGTGATTGAGGAGACTTATCGGCGTCTGAAAAAAGTGATGGGCAGTACGGGAGAGAGCTACGAGCTGCTGTTTGTCAATGACGGTAGCGTGGACCAAAGTGCACAGATGATCCGTGACTACGCGCGTTGGGACGAGAGTGTGAAGCTGATTGATTTTGCACGCAACTTCGGTCACCAGATCGCGATTACAGCAGGTATGGATTATGCAGCAGGCGATGCCGTCGTCATTATTGATGCGGATCTTCAGGACCCTCCCGAGCTGATCGTGGACATGATCGCCAAGTGGAAAGAGGGCTATGAGGTTGTCTATGCCCGCCGGACCAGACGAAGCGGGGAGACCCGCTTCAAGAAATGGTCAGCAAGCCTGTTCTACCGCGTACTGCGTGCGTCGACGGATACGGATATTCCGGTGGATACCGGGGATTTCCGTTTGATTGATCGCAAGGTATGTGATGAGATGAAACGTCTTCCGGAAAAAAATCGATTTGTCCGAGGTCTGGTCAGTTGGGTGGGGTTCCGTCAGACGGCCATTGAGTATGAACGTGATGAGCGCTTGGCAGGGGAGACGAAATACCCGCTGAAACGCATGTTAAAGCTGAGTCTGGACGGCATTACATCATTCTCACACAAACCGCTCAAGCTTGCAGGTTACGTTGGTGCTGTTCTATCCATCGGCGGCTTCATCTATATGCTAAGTGTCATCGCTTCAGCGATATTTACAGATTCAACGATCAAAGGATGGCCTTCAATGGTTAGCATCATGCTAATTTTTAACGGCTTCACTCTGATTATGCTAGGTATTCTAGGGGAATATGTCGGACGGATCTATGATGAAACGAAGGCGCGTCCGCTATATATCGTAAGAGATGTGTATCAGTTGGAAAGTCAGTCGAGTCAGGCACGGTTAACGGGCAGAGTTGCTCATCATGACTAATCGTTTGGTCACGATATTTAAGTTTGGAATTGTGGGTGTCCTGAATACGGTGGTGGATGCAATGGTATTTACGTTGCTCGCTGCCGCAGGCACACCTGCTCTAATTGCCCAGGTAATTTCGTATAGCTGCGGGGTCGTGAACAGTTACTGGTGGAACGGCAGGTGGACCTTCCAGGGTGCGGGAAGACAGGGCAAAAAAAACGAAATCATGCGTTTTGTTATCACCAATCTGGTGGTTCTGGCGTTATCCTCCCTGATTCTGTACATCTGCAATAGCACTTTAGGTTGGAGCGTTGTAATGAGTAAAATACTGGCGACTCTCTCCGGCATGGTTATAAACTATATCGCCAGTCGGTATTGGGTGTTCCGGTCAGATCCTTCCCAAGGATCTGACCCTTCATCTGATGCTAATGAAAGGAGTGTTTCATGATATGAGAATTAAAAAAGCAGTCATTCCGGCAGCGGGGCTTGGCACCCGATTCTTGCCGGCAACCAAGGCGCAACCCAAAGAAATGCTGCCGATAGTGGACAAACCGGCCATCCAATACATTGTGGAAGAAGCGGTACAATCGGGCATTGAAAATATCATCATCGTAACCGGACGCAATAAAAAATCGATCGAAGATCATTTTGACAAATCGGTTGAATTGGAGCATTCCCTGTACGCCAAAGGCAAGCAAGCACTACTTGAAGAGGTGCAAGCGATCAGCGAAATGGCAAGTATTCATTTTATCCGTCAAAAAGAGCCGCTTGGATTGGGCCACGCCATTGGATGTGCACGTCAGTTCGTGGGAGATGATCCGTTCGCCGTACTGCTTGGAGATGATATTATGGTGTCTGATCCACCAGCGCTCGCACAGATGATTCATTTATATGAAAAGACAGGCAGCCAGATTGTTGGCGTGCGGCAGGTGCAACCTGCTGATGTGAGTAAATACGGAATTATCGATTCACAGGGGGCAGAGGATCGAGTTCACCGAATTACCAATCTGGTAGAAAAACCTTCCATTGCAGAAGCGCCCTCCCGAACCGCCGTGATGGGACGTTACATTCTGAAACCTTCCATCTTTCCCATTCTGGATCGAATCGAGAGAGGTGCTGGAGGAGAATATCAGCTAACTGATGCGCTGAAAGAAGTAAGCCAGGTGGAAGAGCTGCTGGCCCTTGAACTGGAGGGGCGCCGGTACGATATTGGTGATCAGTTCGGATATATTCAGGCGATCCTGGAGATCGGACTGATGCGTAAGGAACTACAGCCCATGCTGACACCATATCTTCAGAAGCTTGCAACCCAGTGGGGATAGGGATTGATATGTAGCAGAGGTTGATATCTATTTAAAGACTTTGTCTCCTGTGTGCCATGGTTCTGGCATAGACTCCAGCATTGTACAATGGATCCTGTAACGCTACAATGAGCAAGAAGTTCAAGTTGCTCTTTGAGGAGTGAGGAATCATGAATGAGTCTATCATCAGGGATCTTATTAAGTATATGGACGTGGAGGATAACGCAGCCATTCAATACATTCAGACGGAGCATCGGATGAAGCTGGGACTCTTTTGGGGAATCCAGGAAGGCAGCCGCGTTCTGGAAATCGGTTGTGGTCAGGGGGATACAACGGCCGTGCTTGCACATCTGGTGGGGGAGCATGGGTACGTTCATGGTGTAGACATTGCACCTGAGGATTATGGTGCACCACTGACCGTAGGGGAAGCGGCAGCCAAGCTGCGGAAATCTCCGCTGGGTGAACGAATTCGAATGGATTATGGTTTTGATATTCTAAGTGATCAGGCCCAATTCGCCGAGAATGAGTTTGATGTGATTGTGCTTTCCCATTGTTCGTGGTACTTGAAATCATTTGACGAACTCGCCCAGATTCTTAGCAAGGTTAGGACGTGGGGACATCAGTTATGTTTTGCCGAATGGGATGCACGAGTTACAGATGTGAGACAGCTCTCGCACTGGTTATCCGTTCTGATTCAGTCCCAGGTTGAATGTTACAAGGAGAACAGCTTCTCTAATGTGCGCACGCTCTTTACACCGGAGGATATCCAAGAGCTTGTCTCTGCGGCAGGCTGGACGATTAAGGAAGAGGCTTCGATCCATTCTCCCGAGCTGCAGGACGGTCGCTGGGAAACCGAAATGACACTGGCAGAAGCGCCTGTGGAACTGAAAATGCTTCCGATCCCGGATAAGGTGAAAACACTCCTTCTTTCCGAACTGAAATTACTTAGGACACATCATGCCTCAGGGCCTGGCAGTCCATTGGGAACGTATGCGATTGTTGCCAAAAAGTAGTAAAGAAAAAGCCATTTTCAGCAATTCATAAGAAAAACGTCTATCGACGTACTTTCACAGAAGACAGACCGCGTTTAGCTGAAGTTTTTCTTGCGATAATTGAATTTTTCAGCTCCGCTGAAAACGTATAAATTCCATTATCTAAAAAAATGTGTTTACTTCACGATGGTAATTTTGATATTATAATCGCAATATCAAATGCGATGAAGAGATGAGTAAATAAAAGGTTTCTTTCACAGAGAGCTCCGGCAGCTGAAAAGGGGTAAAGAATTTTTTGTTGAATAAAGACTCAGAGCAGCACATCGGAACTTTAATGATTGAGGGATGGTGTGACAGGAGCTCCTGTTACAGAGCGAGAGTATATGCGGATGCGGCATGATTGAATGCAGTTATCCTTAACTCGAAGAGGCTGGTATGGCGACCTACTGGCGAATCTGGGTGGTACCACGAGTGTAACAATCTCGTCCCTGAGACTTTTGTCTTAGGGATGGGATTTTTTGGTTTTTCCGGGATGTTGGCTACACGCTTTGGAAATGCCTGAATAGTGTTTAATAAGGGAAAACTTACACCGAAAGGAAATGATGTTTTTATGTCAGCAAAATTGAAAGTCGGTATCGTCGGAGGAACGGGGATGGTAGGTCAGCGTTTTGTAGATCTGCTCAATGAACACCCATGGTTTGAAGTAACGGCTATTTCAGCAAGTGCTAACTCGGCAGGCAAAACATACGAAGAATCCGTACAAGGCAGATGGAAGCTCGCTGTCCCGATCCCGGAAGCAGTGAAAAACATCGTTGTGCAGGATGCTTCCCAAGTGGAAGCTTTTGCGAGCCAGGTTGATTTTATATTCTGTGCTGTGGATATGAAAAAGAATGAAATTCAGGCGCTCGAAGAGGCTTATGCCAAAACGGGAACGCCGGTTGTTTCCAACAACTCGGCTCACCGCTGGACAGCGGATGTGCCAATGGTTATTCCGGAAATTAACCCAGGACATCTGGACGTGATTGAAGCTCAACGCAAACGTCTTGGAACGAAAACCGGATTCATCGCAGTTAAACCAAACTGCTCAATTCAGAGCTATGTGCCTGCACTTCACGCGTTGCGCGAGTTCAATCCAACTCAAGTGGTGGCTTCCACATACCAAGCAATCTCTGGAGCAGGTAAAAACTTTACCGACTGGCCGGATATGCTGGATAACGTGATTCCATACATCGGTGGCGAGGAAGAGAAAAGTGAACAGGAGCCGCTGCGCATCTGGGGAAGCATTCAAAATAATGAGATTGTAAAAGCATCCTCACCATTAATTACAACACAATGTATTCGTGTTCCGGTAACAGATGGTCATCTGGCGACAGTATTTGTATCCTTTGAGAAAAAACCATCCAAAGAAGAAATTCTGGAGCGTTGGCTACAATTCAAAGGTCGCCCGCAAGAACTGGGTCTGCCAAGCGCACCGAAACAGTTCATTACGTATTTCGAAGAAGAGAACAGACCACAAACGAAGCTGGATCGTGACATCGAGCGCGGTATGGGCGTATCAACGGGCAGACTGCGCGAAGACTCCCTATATGATTACAAGTTTGTAGGACTGTCTCACAACACGCTGCGGGGAGCAGCAGGCGGTGCTGTTCTGATCGCTGAATTGCTCAAAGCTGAAGGATATATTCAGTCGAAATAAACAGGCATTGTGGAAATAGGAATAGAAGTAATAGAATATCACTGACAGGCTACCCCTTTTAGTAGACAAGAGTATGAGCATCTGGGAAGATGAATTTATTTTTGTTGAACAGAGGGGTATTTTTATATCAATACATATGAAGCAGGAACACGTGAATCCAAATTCCAGAACAGGAAGGGGATTGTGATGGACGGTCAGCTGATATTGCGTCGAGTCCGTCTTACAAGCGGTGAAGAGGTAGATGTGGTTATCAATGAGGGGCTGATTGTGAAGGTCGCTCCTGGTGGAACGGCAACCGGAGATCGATTGTGGGAATCGTCTGGAGCTTACATATCCAGCGGATGGATCGACATGCATGTGCATGCTTTTCCAGAGTTTGATCCTTATGGGGACGACATTGATGAAATCGGTGTAAAACAGGGCGTTACTACGATTGTGGACGCAGGCAGCTGCGGTGCTGATCGAATTGGCGATCTGGCGATAAGCGCTCATAATGCGGCTACCCGGCTGTTTGCCTTTTTGAACATATCTCGCCTCGGCTTACTGCGTACTGACGAATTGTCGAATCTGGACTGGATTGATCGGGACAAGTTGTTACAGGCTACCCGGGCATATTCTGAATTCATCGTGGGATTAAAAGCGAGAATCAGTGGGAGTGTGGTTGGCAAAAGCGGCCTGCGGCCGCTGTATTTGGCAAGAGAATTTTCGCAGGAAACAGGCCTGCCGCTTATGGTTCACATTGGATCAGCACCACCGGATATTCGTGAGGTGATGCCGCTCTTACAGGGTGGTGATGTAGTCACTCACTATCTAAATGGAAAAAGCAATAATCTGTTTAATGAAAGAGGCGCGCCACTGGAAGTATTGAAGGATGCCATCAAGCGTGGTGTGCATTTGGATGTAGGACATGGGACAGCGAGTTTTTCATTTCAGGTTGCAGAAGCTGCCAAAAAGCATGGCATTGACCCGGATACGATCAGTACGGATATTTACAGGGGCAATCGTCTGAACGGCCCGGTCTACAGCATGGCTAATCTGTTAAGCAAGTTTCTGGCACTAGGCTACTCGTTGAGCGAGACGATAGAACGGGTAACTGTACGGGCATCCGAGTGGCTGGGCAGACCGCAGCTGGGGAGAATTCAGGCAGGTGATGCGGCCAATTTGACTCTTTTTCAAGTAGTAGACAAGCCTGTAACACTTGTGGACTCTGAGGGCGTAAGCAAGATAGCCAGCCGTCAAATTGAAGTAAAAGGAGCGATTGTGGGTGACCAATTCATTGAATGTTAAATATGGACTGAAACGTGTTATCAACGCCAGCGGCCGGATGAGTATCCTTGGCGTATCGGCACCGACGGACAAAGTCATGGACGCCATGAAGCAAGGCGGGCAGAGTTATGTGGAGATCGCAGACCTTGTAGACAAATCAGGGGACTATGTGTCCCGTCTAATCGGTGCCGAAGCGGCCGTTGTTGTCAATTCCGCTTCAAGCGGCATCGCGCTCGCCGTAGCTGCCATGGTAACAAAGGGTAACCGCCACGCAAGTTTGAAGCTGCATCAGGAAGTCATCACGAAAAATGAAATTGTTATGCTGAAAGGCCACAATGTACAATACGGAGCTCCTGTGGAGACGATGATTTACCTTGGCGGGGGGAAGCTGATCGAAGCCGGATATGCCAATGAAGGTCGGGCGGAGCATATCGTGGATGCGGTTTCCGACAAAACGGCTGCGATCCTATACGTCAAATCCCATCATGCGGTACAGAAAAACATGATTTCCGTAGAGGAAGCCTGGCAGGTTGCCCAGAAGTGCGAGGTACCCCTCATTGTCGATGCGGCTGCGGAAGAGGACCTGCACAAATATGTGAAGTATTCGGATCTAGCCATTTACAGCGGGTCCAAGGCCATTGAAGGCCCAACTTCCGGCATTGTGGCAGGCAAACGAACCTATATCGAATGGTTGAAGGTTCAGCTTCACGGGATCGGGCGAAGCATGAAGGTAGGTAAAGAAACTACGTTTGGCCTGCTTCAGGCACTGGATGAATATGCAGTCAAAGCTGACCATAGTGAGCAGGAAAAGGATTCCTTGCAGGCGCTAATGTCACTCAATCAGATAGCCGGGATTCAGGTATCGATTGTCCAGGACGAAGCGGGCCGAGCGATTTACAGGGGGCGCATCCAGGTCAATGAAGCGAAGGCGGGGATCAGTGCCAAACAGCTCAATGAGGAGCTGAGGGGCGGTCCTATTGCCATTTATACACGTGACTATGGCGTAAGGCAGGGGTATTTCGATATTGATCCCCGTCCGTTGATGGGGGATGACATGCGGGTCATTGAAGATCGAATTCGACAATTGACAGGAGGAGAAGGAAATGTCTGAGATCGCAAAACGATTTTATAACAATCGGGTGGCTTTGAATGTGCTCGCCAAGGACATTACGAATGCAAAAGAGGTTTTTGATGCGGCTGAGGGCCATGTCCTGGTTGGCGTTCTTTCCAAGGATTATGCTACTGTGTCTGAAGCAGTCGAAGCGATGGAAGCCTATGGGCGGGAAATTGACAATGCCGTTTCAATTGGACTGGGTGCCGGTGACAATCGGCAGGCTGCTGTCGTTGCCGAAATCGTAAAGCATTTTCCGGGCAGTCATATCAATCAGGTATTTCCGGCAGTTGGCGCAACCCGGGCGAATCTCGGAGACCGGGACAGCTGGATTAACAGCCTCGTCTCCCCGACAGGTCAGCCGGGCTTTGTCAATATTTCGACGGGTCCAGTGAGCGCTGCCCAATCCGAGCTTGCCGTGGTGCCTGTACATGCAGCCATCGCATTGGTGCGGGATATGGGTGGCAATGCGCTGAAGTATTTCCCGATGCAGGGTCTGAAGCGGGAAGAGGAACTGCGAGCGGTAGCGAAAGCGTGTGCAGAAGCGGACTTTGCGTTGGAGCCTACCGGTGGCATAGATATGGATAATTTTGAAGCCATTCTCGAAATCGCACTGGAGGCGGGGGTTCCGCAGGTTATTCCACATGTGTATTCCTCCATTATTGATCAGGAGGGTCTGACCATTGTAAGTGATGTGCAGTCGTTATATGCATCGATGAAGACGCTGGCGAAGAAGTATGGTTAAACGCGTAGGGGCTTTTGGCGAAGTCATGATGCGACTCGAAGTACCGGGACACGATCTGTTGATTCAGAGTAATCGGCTGAAATACTCCTTCTCGGGGAGTGGGGTCAATGTGGTGTCGGCGATGACACGTTACGGATACACAGGCCTGCTGGTGTCGAGGCTTCCGGTCAATCCCTTGGGTGATGCCGCCGAATCCTATTTGCGCGGACTGGGCCTGAACACCGAGTATGTGCTTCGTGGAGGGCAGTATATCGGGATGTACTTTCTGGAGAATGGTTATGGGGCCAGACCTGGGCGAGTGACCTATTCCAACCGGATGGAGAGCAGCTTTAATATTGCGCCTGAAGGCACGTATCCCTTTGCGACAGTTGCATCGGGCATGGACGCTATTCATTTCTGCGGAATCACGCTGGCGATGAATGAGTCGGTGAGACTGGCGATGAAACATTTGGCACGGGCGGTCAAAGAACAAGGCGGCACGGTTGTTTTCGATTGTAATTATCGTCCTGCTCTATGGGGTGATCAGGGTTATGCCACGGCGAAGCCGCATTATGAGGAAATGTTGCATTTGTCAGATATCGTCCTGATGAATGAGCGGGATGCTCTTCATATTCTGGGGTTAAATACGGACAAAGTACAAAGGGAAGAGCAACTGGTTGAGCTCATTCCCCTGGTTGCCGAACGGTATGGCGTGCGTACCCTAGCAGGAACGCATCGTACCATATACAGCGATAACCGACACTGCTTACAGGGTTATATGTTCAAGGAAGGGGCGTTCGCTTATTCCGAGCCGCTGACCTTTTCCGTTTATGACCGGATCGGCGCGGGCGATGCGTTTGCGAGCGGCATCATGTATGGTGAACTGGAGGGGTGGATGCCAGCGGAGACAATCTCTTTTGCTGCGACAGCCGGAATGCTGGCGCATACCGTAGCAGGTGATACACCGATGGCTTCTGCTGGAGACATCGTACAGGCGAGGAACAGCACAATGCGTGATTTAACAAGGTAATATTTTATGGAGAATGCCTGGAACGTATGAGCGATAGATTCTGATCTTCTTCTCCATTAAGATTGTCTCGGTATCGTGTGGCACGAAAACTTTTGTTACAATAGTGTAGCGAACGATGAAAGGCTGGAAAGGCCGTTTTGCTTCGGTATTTGGATGACATCGTTACTATACATATCTGTTACAAGGGAAGAAGGGATTTGCTCATGTCGTTACAATCATCATCCTATGAAGGGCAAAAGGCTGTTTTTCTGGGAGACAGCATAACTTTCGGATATGGACTCCAGGAAGGGGAACATCCGTATCCCGAGCTGGTTAGCAGAGCATTGGGATTTCAATCCTATGAGAATGATGGCATTTCCGGAAGCAGTGTGGCCGACGGAGGGTTTGAACCGATGTGTAATCGCATTGGGCAGATGCACGCAGAATCGGATGTTATCTTTTTCATGGGTGGAAGAAATGACTTCTCCAGTGGTACGACCGCATTTGGCGATATCAGCACTTCGCCCAATTCGAAGGATACCTTTTATGGGGCGCTTAAACATATAGCAGAAGAGTTGATCCAGCGCTATCCAACCAAGCTGATCGTGTTTCTTACTCCGCCCCATGGATCAAGTGAAGCTGTCCCAGAAGACCTGCCCAATACGGTAACCAGACGGATATACTGCGACTATGTCGCTGCAATCAGAGAGGTCGCGTCGTTGTACTCCATCCCGGTCTGCGATCTGTGGAACATTGCTGGAATCCAGCCATTGCTGCCAGTCCACAAAGATTTATACTTTACAGGTGACAACGGTGTACCTGATGGTCTCCATCCCAACCAGGCCGGACATGAAAGACTTGCCTCCAGAATCGTGGGCTTTCTGAAATCGTTGTGATACCTTGTGAATTAGTGTGAGAAAAGGGAAATAAAGCGAATTGGGATCTGCAGAGTAGGCACTTTAATCATAAGTGTCACTTAGTGCAGGTCCTTTGTTTTATAGAGATTCAGGATATGTTATAAAAATTTAATGTTAAAACTAATATGGTAAATATTACATTGTAAATTCATGAGATTTCCGGTATTTTTATTAACGGCAAACTTTTCTTTTATAAAGTAGAGGTAGATTGTCTTAGCAGGTAGCAATTGAAATGGAAAAGAAAGGAGGAAGAAATATTATGTCAGAAGTTGCTAGTCAAAGAGTACATAAGCCAGGACCACAGCCAGTAAGTTTCGGTAGTTGGATGCTCACATTGTTCCTTATGATGATTCCGCTTGTAAACATTATTATGTTGTTTGTATGGGCATTTGGAGATTCCAACCCTTCCAAAGCCAATTATGCCAAAGCAGCGTTGCTGTGGGCAGCGATCGGAATTGTTGTGTATATTCTAGTGTTCGTGCTTATCATTGGAGCTGGAATTTCGCTCTCGGATTACTAGGTTTATGAATAAGTAGCTTGATCTAGTTTCATTTTGAACGCCGACAATAATGTCGGCGTTTTTTAATTTATTTTTTCTCATGTTCGTTGATTAGGTACACATTTCGTTAGTTGTAGTTCTATTCCATGAAGAGGATTGGGATTACGATAGAAATATCAAGCGACGAAGTGGGTGATGAGGAAAATGAAGAAAGTAAATGTGCCGGACCACCCACAATTGTTGGGAAAGGGAGTTACGCAGACCAAATCGGTTTCAGGGTGGAAGAGGTTTATGGGGCAGTGGGAGTTTCAGGTTATGATCTGGCCTGCTCTGTTATTCTTGCTGATCTTCAGCTATGGACCCATGTGGGGGATTTTCATTGCTTTCCAGGATTACAATTTGTTCGCAGGCATGAAGAATAGTCCGTGGGTAGGATTCATGCATTTTCGCATGTTCTTTGAATCTCCGGAATTCTGGAGCGTGATGCGAAATACATTTGCCATCAGTTTGCTCAAGCTGTGCATCGGTTTTCCAGCGCCGATCATCTTGGCTCTGATGTTGAATGAAGTGGCAGGCAAGTTCAAACGAGTCGTTCAGACGGTCACTTATGTTCCCCATTTTATGTCATGGATCGTAATCTCTGGTCTTGTATTCTCTATGCTTGCGGTTGATAATGGGGCGGTTAATGAGCTTCTGCTCGCACTAAATCTGATTAATGAGCCGGTTAACTGGATGTCCACACCCGAGTATTTCTGGGGAATTCTCGTATCCTTAAATGTCTGGAAAGAGATAGGCTTCGGTTCGATTGTCTACCTAGCGGCCATTATCGGCATTGATCCGGCCCAATATGAATCTGCTTCCATCGATGGGGCGAGCCGTTTCCAACAGATCTTTCGAATTACGATCCCGAATATCATGCCGATTATGATGATCTTTCTGATTTTGGGGATCGGTAACATTCTAAATGCAGGTTATGAAGATATTCTGGTACTGACGAAAAACCTGAGTAACGGCATCGTTCTTCCCGTTGCGGATGTGATTGACACCTATGTTTATCAGATGGGGATCGTTAATCAACGATTCTCCTATGCTACCGCGGCAGGATTATTCAAATCGTTATTAAGCGTAACACTGTTGGTCCTAGCGAACACATTAGCAAGAAAGTTTGGAAAAACAAGCTTGTGGTAAAACCGCGAGTGAAAGAGTGGGAGATCGTCTATGAAACTGTCTGCAGGAGATCGTATTCTCAAATTCGTGATCTATGCCCTGTTAAGCATTCTGGCATTTGTTACTTTTTATCCGTTCTGGAATTCTCTTGTCTTGTCGTTGAACGTAGGTTCCGATACCTCTTCAGGTGGGGTCACCTTTTGGCCAAGGCAATTTACGTTGGAGAATTATGCAGTTGTGTTCCAGGAAAAAAATATCTATAGCGCGTATCTGATCACGATCCTTCGGACAGTAATTGGCACTGTATGTGCACTGCTGTTTACCTCTTTATTCGCTTATGCGATGTCCAAAAAAGGGATCATGTTCAAGAAAACGTATATGATTCTTGCCGTGATTACCATGTTCTTCAGCGGGGGGATTATTCCGTACTTTATCCTTGTCTATCACCTTCAATTGTATGATACGTTCTTATTCCTCGTGCTTCATGGCATGGTTAACGTGTATAACATGATCATCTTCCGTACCTTTTTTATGGAACTTCCGGACGGGCTGGAGGAATCGGCCAAAATGGACGGATGCAGCAACTTTGGTGTCTTTTTTCGAATTGTGCTACCTGTGTCAGGCCCCGTGATGGCGACCCTTGGACTATTTACTGCTGTATTTTTGTGGAATGACTGGTTTATCCCCGCGGTGTTCATCAGCAATCAAAATTTGATTCCTCTGCAAACGTTGCTAGTCCAGATTATCAACGCAGGAACGACGGCTTCGCTGATGACCAATCTGAACAGTTATGCGCAAAGTATGGTGCAAAACACGGTTACCGTAAAATCCTTGCAGATGGCCACGATGATGGTGGCCACGCTACCTATTCTCATGATCTACCCATTTTTACAGAAGTATTTTGTGAAAGGCGTTCTGGTAGGCTCACTTAAAGAGTAGCTTGCTCACCAAAATGGTTATGAAGCCTTCTTGTCTGATGGACAGGAAGACGTGTAACATACAACTGTATAAGAGAGGGGCAAGGCAAATATGGAACGAAAACAACAAAAACGACGAAAATCACTGCACTGGCTTCACCTTTCGGCACTAAGTGCAGCATTAATGATCAGTGGATGTACCGGGGGTGGAGAGGGACAAAGTCCATCTGCAAATGAAAGCGTAAACACCAAGGAGCAGATAAAGACAGGTGAAACCGTCTCTCCAAATGCAGATCCAAAATCAAAAGTAAGACCAGTCAGCTTCACCCAATTTGTCAATTATGACTGGTACACAGCTCCGACATGGGAAGAACGCCCGCACGGTAAATGGATAACAGATGAGCTTGGAGTGGTGATGGAACCCGTACAATCCAACGGAGCGGCTGCGACCAAACTCAATTCCATGATTGTTGCCAAAAAACTTCCTGATGCAATTGTACTTGACCGAGGCAAAGACGTGGAACGACTAGTCAGTGCAGGTCAACTTGTAGCGCTTGATCCTTATCTGGAGAAGTATCCCGAGTTTGTAAAGACAATAGGGGAAGAGACGATTAATATGCTCCGCAGCGCGGACGGTAAATTATATCAAATTCCAAACTGGTTTATTAGTGGTGATAACGGAAACGGCAATGCCGCCTATCTTGTGAATCGTAAAATATACAAGGACTTGGGATCACCGAAGGTGGAAACCTGGAACGAGCTTGAGGCTTATCTGAAGCAGGTAAAGGAGAAGTATAACGGCAGTATCGTTCCGATTGATTTTGGCGAAATGCGTGACAGTGAGTCTCAGATGATCAGCATGCTTTATAGCGGAGCCGCGGAAGATCGCACAGGTGGGTTTATTTCACCGGGTTCTGGAGGTGTATTTGGAGTACCGCAGGGAGCGCAGCTAACTTCTATTTATACAGATCCTGCTTTTGAACAAACTGTCATGTATGCAAGTCGTTTATTCCGTGAGGTATTAACTTCTAAAGATGCGTTTACCCAGACACGTGATCAAATTCTGGAGAAACTGAAAAATGGTAAGGTGGCTGTATTCAGTGCCTTTGATTCGGTGGTCGAAGGGATTGGCCGTGAAGCCAACAATCATCTGCAAGCTGCCGACCCGGAAGCAGGATATGATGTCATCTGGCCGGTTCATGCTGATGGCGTGGACAAAAACAAGGTGTATCCGAGTGGATACAATACGCTCGGCTGGAACGTGAATGTCATTACGAAGAATGCCAAGGACCCGGAAGCCATTTTTGCTTATATGAACTGGGCCATCAGTGAAGAAGGCCAGCAAGTCCTCTTTTTTGGACCGAAAGGATTGTTCTATGATGAGGTTAAAGACGGCGTTCCGATCCCGAATGAAGCCTATGTCAACCGTGATCCGAAGAAATATGACGAAATGAAGATCGGAGAGTTTAACTGGTACGGTAACACAAGTTACGTCGATGTGGTCAAAGCCAAACGGGAAGAGCTTCTGCCCGAAGAAGCACAGGACTGGACAACGGTTGCCCAGTCCACCGTCTCCTTTAAAACATCCAAAAACATGACTGAATTCTCTAATCTGGATCCTCTTGCAACTTCGGAAGAAGGGATTATTCTCCAAAGGTTGAAAGATTATTATAAGCAGGTCATTCCTCGTCTTGTATTCGCCGGAAATGATGAAGAAGTGAAGAGTATTCTGGCGGAGGCTCAGGCGGAATCTGTGAAGCTTGGATATGATAAAGTGCTGAAATGGAAAACCGCCAAATGGCAGGAGAATCTTAAAATTATGGGGAAATGATAGTAGAAGCTATACGATGTCAAAACGGTGGGTGTGCTGAGGCACGCCCTTTTATTCTCTAATTACAAGGAGTCGAACGATCATGTATAAAGCAGCGTTGGTCGATGACGAAAACTACGATCTGGTCGGTATGCGTGAGCTTATTCCCTGGGACGAACTTAATATTGAGATCGCTTTCATGGGAAACAAACCACTGGCCGCATTGCATTACCTTCAGAATCATGATGTGGATATTCTCGTTACCGATATTAAAATGCCCGTAATGTCTGGCTTGGAGCTTGCCCGAATGGCACTCCAGAAACAGCCGGAGCTTAAGATCATATTTATCAGCGGTTATGAGGACTTTGATTATGCGAAACAGGCTATTCATTTGAAAGCGGATGGATATATTCTGAAACCGGTGGATGACGATGAAATTAAGACAACTCTGCAAAAAATCGTTCATGTTCTGAAAGAAGAGAATGCCAGATTGGAGACAAAAAACGGGAGCAATGCACTTGAACATTTTGATTTTGTGAAACAGGATTTTTTGAAGCATCTCATGGAAGGCAGTATTGATGCGCCGACCCTGAAGTCCTTCACCCGGCTTTATCCGCTTCCCCCACGAACGGAGACGGCCCATGCCGTTATTATAGAAATGGATCATATGCAGCACTTGTTCACAGATGAAGAATATGAACGATGGCATGAGCTGACTTTCCGCCAAATTACGTCCTGGATTGAAACCAAAAATTGGGGAGCGTGGTGCCGGTTATCTACGGACCGAATTGGACTCATGTATTCCCATGACGCTGGGGATATAGAATTGAATCTGAACGAACTTATCCATTACATACGTGATCGCTCCCGCTTTACCATTACGGCCAGCTTTGGACAAAAAACGAGTCGGGTTACCGAGCTGCCGGTATCCTTTGATGAAGCGCGAAATTTAATCGGATGCAAAATGTTTCTTGGTAAAAATCGGCTTATCTCTCCGGGGGAGATACATATTCCACTTGTAAGAGATGTACTGGACGTAAATAATCAGCTGGATCGGCTATTTACAGCGATGTCCACGTATGATCTCGTCACTATCTGTGATGCCGTCGAGGAGCTGTTTGAACATGTGCGAGCCTTTTCTGATTCGTCTAAAGTACACCATTTCTCTACTCACGTTCTGTCACGGCTCGAAGGATATTTGAATGCAGAGGCACAACATAATTTTCCTCACTTTGCGAGGTGGAAAGCGGAAGGGTTTGAGACTGTTCAGCAGTTCGATACGGTGGATGATATTAAATCTTGGCTAAGACGAACTGTGTTCGAATGGTCGGAACATATCTATTTGCGCAAGCAAACGTCCAATTGGAAGTTATTCTCCGATATTGAACATTATGTTGGGCAGCGTCTGTCACAAGACGTAACTCTAAAGGATCTGGCTGCCCATTTCTCGTATTCTCCGAATCACCTTGGATTTCTGTTCAAGGATAAGGTGGGGAAAAATTTCAGTGATTATGTTGCCGCCCGGCGGCTTGAACATGCCAGGCATCTGCTGCAGACCACCAATCTCAAAATCTATGAAATCGCCGATCAGGTTGGTTATCGAAGTCTCACCTATTTCAGCCGATTGTTCAGAGAAACTTTTGGCATGAAGCCCGGCGATTTCAGAAAGCAGAGTTGATGCATGATAAAACACAGCAATCGACGACGCTTCCTGCCCATTTTATATAAATTACTCATATCCAATCTCGCACTTGTAATTATTCCAATTATAGTAATTGGTTGCTATGCCTATATATCCTCAGCACGTTCTGTGGAGGAACATACACGAAATAACCTTGAAGTAGCAGTGAGTCAGATTCAGAGCAATGTGGAATACAGGGTAGGGGAGATTATTCGTAGTTCGGATGAAATCTATCAGGATCAGGGGTTATCTACGTTGCTTTCGGGCTATTATCTGGACTGGGAGAAGTATCAGGTGACAACGCAATATGTGATGCCAAGACTTGAATCTGCTACCAATCTGCCCAAATCCAAAATCAAGCTCTCTCTGTATTTGCATGCACCTACCATCAGCGAATTTTACTACAATGAAACGGAGCAATCGCTGATCGCTGGAGAAAGACAGTATGAGATTCTGCATACCAGCCGGATTCTGGATAAGGCATGGTATCAGAATCTGCGCATAGGTTACGACGAAATGAAGTGGCAGCAGATCGAGAACGATGCCGAGTACGGATATATCTCTTTGTTAAGACATGCCATTAATTACGAAACGTTTCAGTCCATTGGCCTTATACGGGCTTCAGTTAAGTTGAAAGATATTTTTGAAGATGTTGACTTCAATCAATTAGGGAAAGGGACGAAGTTATTTGTACTCGATCAGGATGAACAACTCCTCTATTCGAGTTCGCCTGGCGGTTCCCTGCCATATACTGCCGAGGAATTGAATGAATCCCGTGATTATCTGAAAATCTCCAAACCGATTCACAATATTCCTGTTCAGATCGTTGCGCTGGTCCCCAATGCATCCTTTAAGGACAATTCTCAGAAAGTTCGGAATGTGACCATCATCATATGTGTTATCAGCATTCTTGTCATGACCCTTGTCAGTTTCATTATGGCACGTATGTTCTCCAGCCGCCTCTCCAAACTCGTGGTATCGCTTGAAGCTTTCAAAGAAGGGGAATTGCAACGGCGAATTCAATACACGGGCAATGATGAGTTTGCCATTATTGCGGAGTCCTTTAACGAAATGGCTTCCACTACAGAGCAATTGATTGATGAAGTCTATACGAGCAAGCTGGAGAAGAAGGAAGCAGAGCTGCAAATTTTGCATTCAAAAATAAATCCTCACTTTTTATACAACACGTTTTCTTCGATTAGCCGCATGGCAAAGCTTGGGGAAATTGATAAGCTGCATGAGATGATTCGTGCACTGGCGAAGTTTTATCGTCTTACCCTAAACAAGGGAGAAATGCTGATTCAAGTCGAGAAAGAGCTTCACATTGTTAGAACGTATCTTGATATTCAAAATATTAAATATGCAGAACGAATTCATTATCATCTGGAGGCTGAGCCGGAAACACTAGGACTGGAAACAGTTAAATTCATACTGCAGCCATTTGTAGAAAACGTGCTGGAACATGCTTGGTATGACGATGAGATCGAAATTCGTATTGAAGTAAAAAAGCTGGCTGAGCATGTGCACATTGAGGTACACGATAATGGACTTGGGATGAAACAGGAGATTGTAGACGCGATTTTTACCGAAGGAGCAGGCGGTATAGGATACGGAATACGGAACGTGGACCAGAGAATCAAACTTCATTACGGCAAGGAATATGGCGTGAGTATTCGTAGTGAAGTGGGAACGGGAACGGTAGTTACGATTGTTTTTCCGGTAAAGTCTCCAACTTCCAGGCAGGAGTAGTTCGGTGCAAAGTTACATTTATCGTTGCTCGGTATAGTATTTTTTGTAAGCGTATCCAAATTAAAATGAGAAGGAGCCGATACATCTTTATATTCCACATCATGACTTCGGTACCTATCACCCAATGAAGGGGGTATTTTAAGACATGGCATCAAGAAGCAAAAGAAGAGCATTTGCTGGCAAAGGATTGGCGCTTGCATTGATCGCTGCATTATTTACCACCATGTTTCCGGGCTTTGTCCCATCCAAAGCTCAGGCTGAGCCTGCATCCTATCTATTGTCTAGCAATAGACCAGCTTATGCTTCATCAACTGAAGGGAATAATACGGCGAATCTCGCAGTTGACGGTTCCAGTGGAACGAGATGGTCAAGTGCCTGGGGCAAAGATCCGCAGTGGCTGTATGTAGATCTGGGTGACACTGCTGCGATTGACAAAGTACGCATCCAATGGGAGGGAGCATATGCCAAGGCGTACCAGATTCAGGTTTCAACCGATGAAGTGAACTGGACTGACATCTACAATACGGCAACAGGCAATGGTGGGACTGATGAGCTTACCGTTAATGGAAGCGGCCGCTACGTACGTGTATTAGGGACAGAAAGAGCTCTCGCGAATTATGGCTACTCCATCATTGAATTGGAAGTGTACGGAACGGGTGGAACCGGTGTACCACCTGTTACATATGGACCGGATGTAGCCCGGGGTAAGCAAGTTACCGTCTCTTCCTATGAACAATCCGATTATCTGCCCCCTGGGGCGACACTTCCGGAGAATGCAGTCGATGGGAATTCTTCTACCCGATGGGGTTCAAATCATACGGATGACGAATGGATCTATGTGGATTTGGGCAGCAAGCGGAACATTGGAAGAGTGGTTCTGAACTGGGAAGGGGCAGCAGGACGTGCCTTTGATCTGCAAGTCTCCGATGATGCCAATGCCTGGACCACCGTGTACCGGGAGCTGCATGGCAATGGAGGGAAGCAGGATATTTCGATGTATGCTTCAGGTCGTTATGTCAAAATGCAAGGCATCGGAAGAGCGACCAATTTTGGTTACTCCCTGTTTGATTTTGAAGTATACGACTATGTAGAAGGAACGCCGAAGCCATCCTACCCTATTCCTGAATTGCCAAGTTCCAGCACGGTTCAGGTAGGAAAGGGCAGTTATCTAACGAATGACGTCCGTATGCCACAGCCCAAATACCCGACTTATAAAACGGATAACGTTCAGGCGCCTATCGCGTCCAATGACTGGTGGCAATCCCTGCTTATTAAGCCGCTCAGCGATTCTATTATTACACTGCCACTCAAATCCAAGTTCTACCCCCAAGGGCTCGGCCTCTTGAACCCAGGGGAAGGATGGATTAATGGAGATGGAAGTGCAGTGAACGCAGACGGCAACCCGGACCTGTATTTTATGTCCACCAATATTAATGCCAAGAATATGGAAACCCGAGTAAGCGGATACAGTGACTATGCGGTAGATGCGATTCTGAGTGATGATGCTTCGGCGAAAATGAAAACGACCTTTGTAAAGGGTTCCCCTTACGTATTTATGGAATTCAACAATCCTGATACAGCCGAAATCTTTTCTTCGCTCATTACCAAAGTTGTAAATGGAAATGGAGAGACCGTATTGCAATCGGATGGTGATACGTTTACGGGGGATCACATTGGCATTCAATTGGAGAATCAAAGTGGTGATCCGGCAGGGCAAAAAGAGGAACGGTACTACGGAATTTTTGCGCCGGAAGGTACCGTATTCAAAAAAGCGGGAGCCAAGATCAAACTCCAGCTTGGAGGCGGAAAAGGTTATCTATCTGCAGCCACAATGCCGTCTTTAACAGATCTGAATCAATTCCATGAGCACGCTTATGCCTTTGTAACGAACACAGAGGTTACTTACAACTATAACGAGCAAACGTCTACCGTTACGACCAACTTCAAAGCCGAGACCGAAGTGAAGCGCCCAGGGTTCTCAGCGAACACATTGCAGGCCCTGTATCCACATCAATGGAAAATTACGAATTCTCCACTTACTTCGCTCACATATCCGTCCATACGTGGAACGTTGAAAGTGCGGGAAGGTAACCAGTTTACGGTGGAGGATCATTTCTATGGCATGGTTCCCCAGTTCACGGAACCTACCAATGCGGAATACAACCGAGAAGAGATGGTAGCCTATCTTGAAATGCTCAAAACGGAGACAGACAACAATCTGATGGCTGCTGACGCTTACTGGCAAGGCAAAAAACTTCATCCTCTTGCCATGGGTGTACTTGCAGCGAACGAAATGGGTGAGACCGTATACCGTGACCTGTTCCTTTCCCGCATGAAAGAGATTCTGGTCGATTGGTATACGTACACAGAAGGTGAACCTGATTATTTCCTCTATTACAATGATGATTGGGGAACGATGTACTACAAGACAAGTGAGTTTGGTGCAAACTATGGAATTACTGATCATCATTTCACTTATGGGTATTATGTGTTTGCATCAGCGGTGCTGGCTACCTTTGATAAGCAGTTCCGGGCAGATTATGGCGATATGGTGGATCATCTTATTCGGGATTATGGCAATCCGTCCAAGAACGATCCGTTGTATCCGTCTTTCCGCAGTTTTGATCCTTATCAGGGCCATTCCTGGGCAGGAGGCTATGCAGATAATGATAGTGGCAACAATCAGGAAGCTGCTGGGGAATCCCTCTTTGGCTGGGTAGGGCAGTATATGTGGAGCTTGTTAACCAAGGATCAGGATTTCCGGGATGCAGCGATTTACGGATTCACAACTGAACTGAAAGCAATTGAGCAATACTGGTTCAACTATGATGGAGATAACTGGCTCGATGAGTGGAAACACGCTTCTGTAGGGCAAGTCTATGGAAGTTCGTACTTCTTTGGTACCTTCTTTAGCGGTGAACCGGTTCATATTTATGGTATCCACTGGTTGCCAACCAGTGAATATCTGACCAGTTATGGTTTGGACAAAACGAAGGCTGCTGGCTTGTACAACGGATTTGTTACCGATAACGGTGGACCTGAACGAGAATGGCAGCATATTGTATGGCCTATTCAGGCACTAAGTGATCCGGCTGCAGTGCTTGCCAAGTGGAATGCTTCATCTATGCAAAAAAATGAAATTTTTAATACGTACTGGTTCGTAAACAGTATGGCAACACTTGGTGAACGTACGAAAGACATCTGGGCCACCGGATGGAGCAGTGCAACAGTCTACAAGAAAAATGGAACGTATACTGCACAAATCTGGAATCCGACAGATGAGAGTGTAACGGTCACTTTCAAAAATGCATCCGGTACCACTGGAAAAGCTGTTGTTGGGCCTAAATCTCTGGTACGTGTCGATCCAACCCAAAATACCGAAATTTCTGATTCATGGATTCCCTGGAACGGAGAAAACGGAGGAAATGAAGGTGGGGGAGATGGAGGGGATACGAATGTTAACTTTGCACTTAACAAAAATGTAACCGTTTCTTCAACGGAAGATCCTTTTGTTGGCACAAATGTGGTCGATGGCAATCCCGAGACACGTTGGAGTTCCGGATTTGGAGATACGCCGGAGTGGATTACGATTGATCTGGGAGAGGTCAAGCAAGTAAAACGCATCAAGCTGAATTGGGAAGCAGCTTATGCTACCGCCTATCGCATTGACGTATCGGAAGATGGTACCGTTTGGAAGGAAGTGTATCATACGCAAGAGGGTAAAGGTGGCCTGGAAGAACTTGCAGTGAACGGAAAAGGCAAATATGTGCGACTCACGGGTGAGAAAAGAGCCACCCCATATGGATATTCACTCTACGAAGTAGAAGTGTACGGTAGAGATTAGAGTTTCATCATGTTCTAGACATGGGAACAGCAGATCAGTATATTCTGATCTGCTGTTTGTGTTTAGAGCATATTAAGATAAAACGGTACAATTGGCGGATTCGCATTCAGGCTGCAGACGTCTTATCAGCATTGTGAAGAGTCTGCGAGCGGCGCCCAAGCAGGTATCCTGCAAGCGAGGCCAACATCTGCTGAAATACCATGCCGAGTACAACTGGGACGGCAACCGGTGGAGGGAAATACGATACAGCAAGCACCGCTCCCGCACTAATATTGCGCATGCCACCGTTGAACACCAGTGCGACCTGATCGGCTTCATTCCAACCGAGTAATCGGGCAACGAAGTAACTTAGAGCATATCCAAATGAGGCCAGGAAAATAATGATGGCTGCTAGACCAGCGAGCTGCCAGTTAAAGTCAGCCAAATAGGGGGCAACAACAGAGCCATTAATCGCGACAACCGCTGCCATGAACAGTTTGGAGAACGGATTCAGTCTGGGCCCCCAGACCGGAACAATGGCCCCTTTGGTCCATTCATTCAAAAGCATCCCGAGCAAGGAGGGAACAACGATCATCCAGAATAGGCTGCTCATCATGGCTGCTATATCCAGCGATACGCTAGTGCCAATCAACAAGGATAACACACCGGGTACCACGAAAGGAGCAAGCATGGTGTCAATCAGGATAATCGACAGCGTTAGAGCGATATTGCCCCGGTAGATGCTAACCCAGATAAAGCTGCTCACACCTGTCGGAATAACGGCAGCCAGAACAAGGCCCGTTATCGTGTAGGCATCCGTTGGGAAGACCAGGTGACCCATGCTCAGAGCAATCAGAGGCATCGCCAGATGCAAAATAAACAGACAGACAAACAGTGGAAAAGGCTTCTTCAGCACGTTCACAAAATCCCGGATCCCGAGACTGATGCTTCCGGCAAACGTCATGAACGCAAAAAGCCATGGCGACAAAAAGGTATAAGAAGAAAGAAGACTCCCGCAAAGAACGCCAATAATAATGCTGATTGGGGTAATCAGTGGCATGATGCGGTTCAAGCGTACATTTAAGGCCTGAAGCATATTCATGACATCCCTTTACCGTATGATTCCTTTATTATACATGTTAATAACGCTGAATGCAGACCCATTTGCAATGAAGCATGTTGAGCAGGTATCATAAATCTGGAAGAAACACTTCAATATGAAGAAGGGGAGATGGTCATGATTAAACGGAAAAGAAAGCACACATTGATGATGGCAGGCCTCATTGCGTCAAGTATTCTTGTGATATCCGCCTGTTCAGTTGTAGAACAAGCGAATCAAAGTTTGAATTACGTTAGTGGGGCTACTGATTATATAGAGCAAGTATCGAACGCCGGAGCCGATCTGCAAGAACTCGCATCAGGAGCGGTGAGTAACCCTGAAATAACAACTCAGGTACAGGAGAAAATAGATCAGATTCAGGCGGAAGCCAGCGAATTCTCTCAGCTGACAGCACCAGCGATAGGGGAAAGCATTCACGAAAATCTGGTCAGTTACAACAATCAATTAACCGAAGTTGTGGGTCAATTTGAGAACACCCTTGCAGAGCATGGTTTTACGGCAGAAAACTGGGAGAAGACAGGGATTCCCGAATTGATCACCAATATTAATGGTTTAAAAGATCCTTTAAGCGGGCTTGGAATCGAAGCCAATTAAGATTTAAATCAGGATAGGCCTTGAGCAAAAGCGGCTTCATGCCCAAAAAGGACGATATACCGGAGTGATTTTTGATCACTTGCGGATATCGTCCTTTTTGTTTTTCAAATATAACTCACATTTTTTACAAAATATAAACATGGATCACGATGATGATTTGCCACGAATTTTGGAGCTTAGATCTTCTATCTGTCCATCCAGAACATTTCCTGCTTTACTCAGAAACCCTGTAATAAGCTCCAGCTCTTCCTCTGTGTATGTGGAAGCCAGATTAACCATAGCTGCGTGAAGGGTGAGGTACGTGCTACTGACCTCTTCCTTGTTTTCGTACAAAGGCACAATGATGACTTTACGGCGGTCATTGGGGTCATTTTCCCGACGGACAAAGCCGTTCTTCTCAAGCCTGTCAATTAATGTCGTGACACTTCCTGTGGCCAGACCGGTAAGTTTTGACAGCTCCCCTGCAGTGATTGGACCTTTCTCGCGCAGGATATCCACGGATATGAAATCGTTATTGTACAAGCCCAAAGAGGCAGCTACATGCTGCTGATATAAAACGGTTCGGGTACCTAGGCTCCGCATTCGCAACGTAAAATTCTCCTGTAATTCGGTAGGTTGTTGTTGTTGATCTCTTGACAAAAGATAACCCTCCTCTTAAGATGACATATATCTTGATTATCGAGATATTAGATAAACGAGATAATAAATTTTGGAGATACTAGATTGACGTATGATTAATTTCAACTTATTTTAACGAACTCTGTACTTATTTGCAAAGGGGACGATCGATTTTGAGAGACACAATGATGATTAAAGGTGCACGGGAGAACAACCTGAAGAATATTTCACTTTCGATTCCGAAGTATAAGCTGGTTGTTCTAACGGGTCCGTCCGGCTCCGGCAAATCCACGCTGGCAATGGATACCCTTCAGCGAGAATGCCAGAGACAATACATGGAATCGATGGGATTAACATCGGATTCGATCAGCAAACCAAAAGTGGAGTCCATCACAGGTCTTTCTCCATCCATCAGCGTAGGACAGCACATTACCAACCGGAATCCACGCTCAACGGTAGGAACAGTGACAGACATTTACACTTACATTCGTTTCATTTTTTCCAGACTTGGAGAGCGTATATGTCCATCCTGTAACGGCGCCATTTCGCCATCGTGGGAAGCGGCTGGTCATCTAACTGAGGAAGACGAATACATGGGTCATCAGACTATACATTGTCCACATTGCAATGCCGAGCTGGAGAAGCTGGGTATGTCACACTTTTCGTTCAATAAACCGGAGGGTGCTTGTGATGTATGTAGTGGACTGGGTCATGTGGCATCAATCAACGAAGCGGCTGTATTCAATCCTGAGCTTAGTGTGCGGGATGGAGGTGTAGCTTCGTTAAATGGTGTGCATCGGGATATCCAGATCCGAATTCTGGTAGCAGCTGGAAAGCATTTTGGATTTGGATTCGATCCGGATCGTCCATTGAAGGACCTTGGTGAAATCGAGCGCGATTTGCTGTATTACGGCGTCGAGAGCGAAGCGTTTAAGCAGCATTATTCTAATATCAAACCCATCCAGGGAACCAAGTTCGAAGGCGTGATCCCCGGATTGTGGCGACGCTATAAAGAAAAGGAAGGAGAAGGTGGTGGAACGGAAAAAGACGGACGGTTTTTTCATCAACAGCAGTGTCCTGAATGTCAGGGAGCTCGTTTGAAAAAAGAAATTCTTTCGGTAAGCGTAGCTGGCGCATCCATCTCCGACGTCACCAACTGGTCATTCAGTAAAGTGCTGGAATGGACGGTAGGACTACAAGAAGTGATCTCACCCGAGGCACATCACCTGCTTGATCCAATCCTTCATGATCTGCCCACCAAGTTGAAACGCATTATGGATGTTGGACTTGGCTATCTCTCCATGGATCGTCAGACCGTAACTTTGTCTGGTGGTGAAGCCCAGCGATTACGACTTGCCTCGCTTCTAGGTTCTGGTTTAACGGGCGTATTGTATATTCTGGACGAACCGACAACGGGGCTTCATCCGAAAGATACCATTGGCCTGATTCATGTACTTCAGGAGCTTCGTGATCTGGGCAATACGATCCTCGTCATTGAACACGATATTGAGATGATGCGTGCTGCCGATCATGTGATCGACATTGGACCTGGTGCTGGAGTCAATGGAGGGATGGTTGTTGGTGAAGGGAGCCTGGAGGATTTAATGGCAAGTGAGCTTTCGGTTACGGGAGCTTATCTGAGAAATGAATCTGTGGCTAGTCCCTCTTATAACCGAAGAACAGGTACGGGGCAGCATCTTGCCATTCGGGGAGCGCATTTGCGCAACATCGATATTCCGGTTGTATCTTTTCCATTAGGCACACTGATCTCCGTAACAGGTGTTTCAGGGTCCGGCAAATCTACGCTTGTATTTGATATCCTCGCACAGGGTATGGAGTCAGGTCAGAAACCAACAGGTTGTGAAGAGATAACAGGCTTGGAGCACGTAGGTGATATCGTTATTTTTGACCAAACGCCAATGGGCAGAATGCAACGGTCGAATGTTGCCACCTACACCGATGTATTTACACACCTGCGTCAGCTGTTCGCTGGTTTGCCAGATGCCAAGGCACGAAAGCTTACTGCGAAGCATTTCTCGTTTAATACACCCGGAGGGCGCTGTGAAACCTGTCAAGGTCTTGGGGTATTGTCTGTAGACATGAACTTCCTGCCTGATTTGGAGGTAACTTGTCATGACTGCAAGGGCAGACGGTTCGTGGATGAGGTGTTACAGGTTCAATACGAAGGCTTCTCGATATCTGATGTACTGAATATGTCAGTGGCCGAAAGTCTGCCTGTCCTGAAAAGTCAGACCAAAATCGCCGATCTCGTCGAAATGTTGTGTGAAGTTGGACTTGGTTACCTCCAGTGGGGCCAATCCGTCAAAACATTGTCAGGCGGTGAGGGTCAGCGGATCAGGCTGGCAAAAGAGCTGAGTAAAAAGACCAAAAAACACACGCTCTATCTGTTGGATGAGCCAACAACCGGTCTTCATCCGTCAGACATCAAGCAACTCCATATTTTGCTGGAAAAGCTGGTTGAGTCGGGGAATACCGTTGTCGTTGTAGAGCACAGTCTGGAATTGATTCGGGAATCCGATTGGGTTATTGACATTGGCCCAGAAGGTGGTGCAGCGGGTGGCGAGCTAGTAGCCGAAGGTACGCCGGAGCAGGTGGCGGAGGTCAGAGCCTCCCATACAGGACAATTTTTGAAGCGTATATTAGCCGAGGGGCTTTAATCAGAATGGATAAGGGGAAAAATAATCATGGTAAAAAGAAATAAATTAGGCGTTATTCTTGCAGGCTTGCTGCTTGCCATTCTCATGGCTTCGATGGATAACACCATCGTTGCCACTGCGATTGGTACCATCGTGGGTGATCTTGGCGGATTTGATAAATTAATGTGGGTCACCTCTGCGTATATGGTTGCAGAGATGGCGGGTATGCCGATCTTCGGTAAACTATCGGATATGTATGGCCGCAAGCGATTTTTCATTTTTGGAATCATCGTATTTATGATTGGTTCTGCATTGTGCGGGACGGCGGATTCCATCATTCAGCTCAGTATTTATCGCGCGATTCAGGGAATCGGCGGTGGGGCGTTGATGCCGATCGCATTTACCATTATGTTTGATGTCGTTCCCGCAGACAAACGGGGTAAGGTGGGGGGACTATTCGGTGCAGTCTTTGGTTTATCCAGCATTTTCGGACCGCTTCTTGGAGCCTATCTGACCGATTACATTCATTGGTCCTGGATTTTCTATATCAACCTGCCACTTGGCCTGATCGCCTTTGTCATGATTGCTTTCTTCTATAAAGAATCCGTAGAGCATTCCAAACAGAAAATTGACTACTTTGGCGCATTCACACTGGTAGCTTCCATTGTGTGCCTCATGTTTGCACTTGAACTTGGAGGCAAGGAATACGCCTGGAATTCCAGCATGATCGTGGGTTTGTTTGCTGCGTTCGCCGTGCTGATGACTGCATTTGTGTTCATAGAGCGACGGGTGGCAGAACCGATTATTACATTCAGCATGTTCAAAAACCGACTGTACTCCACCAGCAATTTGATGGCCATATTTAGCGGTGCAGCCTTTATTACAGCTTCCATCTATATTCCCATTTATATTCAGGGCGTACTTGGTGGATCGGCTACCAATTCCGGTCTAGTTCTTCTTCCGATGATGCTTGGATCAGTTGTGACAGCTGCGGGTGGTGGAGCCATGCTTACCAAGCTCAGATACCGCTCCATCATGTTACCCACACTCGCGCTGCTGGTCATTGGTATCGCCTTGCTGACAACGTTAACGACAGATTCCTCCCGATTTATGGTGACCATCTTCATGATTTTGGTTGGTCTGGGCATTGGGTCTTCGTTCTCTGTATTGAGCAATGCAGCCATTCACGGTTTCTCAGCAAGACAGCGTGGTTCGGCCAGTTCAACACTTAACTTCAACAGGGAACTCGGCATGACGTTGGGAATCACGGTATTTGGTATCGTACAAAGTCACGTATTTGCGAGTAAATTAGTCTCCTTCTTTGGAAACGATAATGCCAGTGAGCAGGGCGGTGGCGTGGATCTGAGTGATCCCAGCTTAGTCCTAAAACCGGACACACGTGCCGATATTCCCGCGCCAATGTTGGATAAGATTACAGAAGCATTGTCCTCATCCATCGTTCATACGTTTGCCTGGGCCATCATTCCGGCCGTTATTGCTCTGTTGGCTGCGTGGTTTATGAGTAAGGAACAATTCGACCCTGCTTCCGAGTCGGATGAATATTTTGCTTCACACTAGCAAGACTATGTAATGGATTTGTGTGCTTGATATGACAATATGTTCTTATCAAAGGAGACCTACGATATGTCTGAACAAAATGGAAAAGTAATCATTATCACCGGCGGAGCGAGTGGTATTGGTAAAGAAACAGCGCTCCAGCTTTCGGATCTGGGTGCAACGATTGTCATAGCAGACTATAACGAAGAGGGTGCCAAAAAGCTTGCATCGGAGATTGAAGCAGGTGGCGGCACAGCCGGGGCATACAAAGTGGACGTGTCCAAAGGAGATGAGATCAAAGCTCTGATCGACTGGACCGTAGAGAAATACGGAACATTGAGCGGTATTTTCAACAACGCGGGCATTGGACTCGTGAAGCCATTTCTGGAGATGGACCCGGAATCCTATCACAGAGTAATCGATGTTGACCAACACAGTGTGTATTACGGCATGTATTATGGCGCCAAGAAAATGGTTGAACTGAATGTACAGGGTACCATTGTAAATACAGCTTCGATCTATGGAAGTATTGCTGCGGTGGGAAGCTTTAACTACAATGCAGCCAAAGCGGCTGTCGTGATGATGTCCAAATCCGGTGCCTTGGAACTTGCTGAACATGGCATTCGTGTGGTTGGTGTAGCGCCAGGCTTCATTGAGACACCGATTCTGGGTGATGACAAAGCGATGAAGGATGCACTTGCCACGCAACATATGCGGGGAGAGCTCATTCAACCGGAGAAAGTTGCGAGTGTTGTTACCTTCTTGTTCAGTGACGCTGCAAGTGCAGTGAATGGTACAACGGTTGCAGTAGATGATGGATTCCTCAGCTTCAAAACAAAATAAGATTTGAGCTGTAGGTAGCCCAGTCCGTCTCTGCAAAATAAAAGAAAAACGGTGCAGAACGAATAAATCGTTCTGCACCGTTTTTTTTGCAACCAATATAAGAAGAGTATTTATTATGAAAATAATTCTATATAGTCATCCCGGTAGTTCAGAGATCATGATACAATAAGCAGGCATGCGTCTTTTATCATTTTGTGGTGTCATAGACAATACACACACCGAGAGAGCCATAGCTCTCTTCTTTGTAGTGACATTGGGAGCATGTTTTTGTAGCACATAACGCATCACTGTGAACTTGTAATTTTTCGTTGCATAGAGGACATTTATTTTCAAAAAGAGTCTTCAACACGTTAAACATGCTTAATCACTCATTTCGGATTAATTTACTTGGTTTTTATTATAGCCGATTATTTTAACTGCGTATACTGTTTTTTGCTTGATTTTTTACACCGCAAGAAAGGAAGAAAAACCGATGGATACTCTGCTTTTTGTCATCATGTTTATACTGGGTCTGGTCGGTTCCTTCTTCTCCGGTTTGTTGGGTATTGGTGGAGCCATAATTAATTACCCGCTGTTGTTGTATGTGCCTTCTCTCATGGGGCTGGAACCGTTCTCGGCTCATGAGGTCTCTTCGATCAGCATGTTTCAGGTGTTTTTTGCCTCACTCGCTGGTGTGATTGCCTACATTAGAAGAACAGGGAACGGGAAAAAGAGCGAAGCTCTCATTCATAAAGGTCTGGTGGCTTACATGGGCTCCAGTATTCTGGTCGGCAGTCTGATCGGCGGATTCATATCCGGTCATCTGAATGGAGAAGTCATCAATCTGATCTATGGCATTTTGGCCATTATCGCAATTGTACTCATGCTGATCCCTGGTAAGGGAACAGAAGGCTCGGCTGGACAGCTGACATTTAACACATATGTTGCGGCAGGCTCGGCTCTTGCCGTGGGGATCGTCTCGGGAATTGTCGGTGCGGGTGGTGCTTTTATATTGATTCCGATCATGCTCACCGTGTTAAAGATCCCTACCCGGACGACCATCGCTTCTTCGCTTGCGATTGTGTTCATCTCCGCCATTGGTGGGGTGCTGGGAAAGATTCTGGGTGGAGACATTCCGCTGGAGCCCATCATTTATACGGTTATCGGGAGTCTGCTTGGAGCTTCTCTCGGTTCCAAAGTGAGTTCAATGATTAATGTGAGACTGCTTCGGTATGGGCTGATGGTGCTTATCGCCATTACAGCAGTGAAAGTATGGTCTTCCATTTTGTAAAACCACATAGGATTGAAGCGTCCATGACGATTTCGTAACCAAACGGATGGAATGCCGTATAAAGGTTATGAACATGAGCTGGCGAATTTGTTGTTGCATGAATTCACATCAGTTTCCGTCCATGGAGCACCCTCAAACTCCTTTCATGGATACATGTTTAACATTATGAGAAGTTGAGGTATCCATCCTATGAATAACGTACTCACAGATCAGGCTGATGCAGGATATCAGCTGGCTGAGCAGAAGGCAGCTCAGTATTTTACTTCTCTTCATGAACAACTTCTGAATAACACGTATACCACTGCGCTTACGCAAGATATTCACTTGTGGCAAAAAAAACATATTCAACCTTTTTCCTGGGTATCCTTTTTATCACCAAGTCAAAGAAAACCGGATTCCCGGGATGCTCATAGATATATCCATTGGCTGAATGTTACAGGCAAACTGGATGATTACCTGGATCGCAGTATTTCTTACATTTATATGCGAGATCTGGGCAAAGCACTGGATTCCTCGGACACAAAAGCACGCATTCAGCGTGTCGCTCAGGATACCAAAGCGTATTTTATGCGTTCAAATACAACCCACCGCAAGGGAAGCCCGGATTATATCAGTCTGGCAGCCTTGTATCGATGGGCTCAGAAGGAGAACGTGGAAACAGCCGTAATCTGGGTAATCAGCAAATTAAAAAATGTCGCTTCCAATATCCCCAAAGAACTGGACGCAGAACAGGCACAGCGCAAGCTGCTCAAGATTATTCTAGGCGTTGTTCTGCATGTGAATGATGATATGAATGATGAGACTCCCCAGGCAGAACGTTCCGAGAGGCTTGATGCTGCGATTCGGCTTGGTTATTCTTACGGATTGACCTATCCTTTTATTGATGACCTGCTTGATTCCCAGGCGTTGACAGCGCAAGAGAAGGAGCAGTATTCTCTCTTGATTCGGAATGCGCTTCTCACCGGGATTGTGCCGGATATCGGCGAATGGAAGGGAGCCAATCTCAAAGTCATTCAATATGTTCATGCCGAACTGCGTGATGCGTTCGAGTATATCAAGAACTACCAGCGCCCGGAGACGCAGCGCACGTTCTTCGAGCAATCCTATGTATTCTTTCAGTCTCAGGAAATAGACCGTGCTAAGAAACTGTCCAACGCGAATTACTCCAATGAAGAACTTTATATTCCGATTATTATTAAATCCTCATCCTCCAGACTCATTGTTCGTTCCGTGCTCAGTGAATCTGTGGATGAAGGTTTTGATCTGCGGACCTTCTACTATGGCATTTATAATCAGCTCGCGGACGATTTCGCTGACATGTTTGACGATATGGAGGAGAGAGCAGTGACTCCATATACTTACTATCTGAAGTATCGTGACCTGCGGCCTGATCTGATCAATCCGTATGAACTATACTGGGCGGTTATCTCTTATCTGATTCATGAGGTGTACCATTCTGATGCGAAGACCCGTGAGGTTATACTGGATCGTGCTATTAATGGTCTTAAGCGTTGTAGAGAGCGTTTGGGTCAAGAACAATACAACGAAGTAATGAACATCTTTGCCTCCGGACAACCGGAATTCAATCGCCTAATTCAGCAAATGGTGCGAAAAGCCGATGATGTGGATTTCCTGGATAAATTGCTGCGGGATCAGGTCATCCTCCAATTGCAGAATGACAAGGGTGAAAAACAGGATTTTCTGGATACGATTCGCACGGTTCGTGAACAGATTAATATTGAATTGCAGATATCCAAGCCGGGTGGACTTCCAGAGATGAAAGGCATACTTATTGATGCAGCGAATTACAGTCTGCAAGGAGATGGGAAGCGGCTAAGGCCGATCCTAACCTGGGTGATGGGTGTGCGTGAATATGGTCTGCATGAATCATCTATTATTCCTCTTCTGAGATCACTGGAATATATGCATACCGCTTCGCTGATCTTTGATGATCTGCCGACCCAGGATAATGCTTCGACCCGGCGAGGTCGTTCCACCTTGCATCAGGTGCACAACAGCGCAACAGCAGAATTGACAGGTTTATTTCTCATCCAAAAGGCCATTGGTGAGCAATCCTCACTCAAACAGTTTGATGCCACAACCGTGCTTACCCTGATTCAATATTCGGCTGAAAAAGCAGAGGATATGTGTATGGGACAGGCGATGGATCTGAATGCCAAAGGAAAAACGCTGACCCTAGAACAATTGGACATGATCTGTTTCTACAAAACAGGCATTGCTTTCGAGGCTGCACTTGTGATGCCAGCCATTCTGGCTCAGGTGAAGGACGTGGAGATTGCCTCCTTAAAGAAGTTTGCGTATCATGCGGGTATCGCTTTTCAAATTAAGGATGACCTGCTGGACCTGGAAGGGGATCATCAGGTACTCGGTAAGCCGGCAGGACAGGATGTACGGAACAACAGCTCAACCTTTGTATCCATTCTGGGTGAAGATGGCGCGAAGAAAGAGATGTGGGAGCACTACTGTCTCGCAACCGATGCGCTGAACGAAATGCCAAAGCCGATTTCTTTTCTGAGGCATCTGTTGGATTACATCATTGGACGGGAACGTTGAGATTTTTTCCTGACTAATCCCATGCTCAGCATGATTTATATGAAATAAAACAAAGTTGCCTGGATTCCATGCGAATAGAATCCAGGTCTTATTTTGCTTTAATGACACAAACTCTTAGAAAATGAGATGTTTCAACAATTGAAAATTCGGGTATTAAGCAAATATTGTGTTTATACACCAAAAGGAGAGCTTAAGATGCAGGTTCAAAAGGTCGATCATCATGGATTGTTTGAGCAGATTTATAATCAAGCACCTATTGGGATTGCACTTGTTGCTCCAACAGGACAGTGGATGAAAGTGAATCCTGCTTTTTGCAGTATGCTCGGTTATACAGCTCAAGAATTAATCCTTCTTCATTACCAGGAGATCACCCATCCCGATGATTTAGCACAGGATCTGATGTACGAGAGCGAACTGTGTGAAGGTAAATCTCAAGAGTACAGATATGAAAAGCGTTATATTCAGAAAAATGGAGATGTTTTATGGATATCACTGCATATATCCTTGGCTAGGAACGAAGTCAGCGGTGAACCTCTGTATTTTATTTGCCACGTTGTAGATATTACGGATCATAAAACAACCGAACTAAAGCTGCTTCAAACGGAAGAAATGTTCAAACTTATTTCCGATAATGCACAGGAAATCATCTATTTAGCGACCTTTGACGGTATTTGTCGTTATTGTTCTCCTTCCATTTATAATCTGCTTGGTTATTCGCCAGAAGAAGTGGTGGGGAATAACAATACCGCCGTGTTCCACCCGCAGGATCTGGAACGTGTCTCACAGATTGATTTGAGCACAGGTCATATGTTGAATATGCAGGTTCGCCATAAAGATGGACATAGTCTTTGGTTTGAAACCACCTATAAGGTTATCGGAGACCCTGGGCAGGAACAACAAATTCTTGCCATTGGTCGGGATATATCGGAGAGAAAGAAACATGAGGAAATTAGTGCAGAAGCTGAACGGATAGCCATGATCGGCAGTTGGGAGTGGAACATGCTGAGTGGCCATGTTTCCTTGTCTGATCAGATATTCGAGATTTTTGACTTAGATCAAAACAAGCTGTATAAGGCCAGCGATATCTATACATTTATGGAGCCGACAGAGGGGCAGCGATTGAAGGAATGTATTGAATGGGTGAAAACGGGTCAACCGCTTGATTTTGAATATCGACATCTGGGCTCAGATGGTAAAGAAAAGTATCTTCATCTGCGGGGATTAATTACCTTTGATGAAGATCAACAACCGATACAGTTAAACGGAACTTTGCAGGATATTACAGAGCGTAAACTCGTCGAATTCAAACTTCAGGAATCGGTGGAACGTTATACTTCACTCAAAAAATATAATCATGATGCCATCATTTCTTTTGATATGGACGGCAATATCATAAATGCCAACCCGGTAGCTATGAAAATGACTGGATGCCCGGTTGCGGAAATGATTGGAACAAGTATATGCAGGTTCATCGGACCGTATCATCTCGGACTTATTCTCAATAGCCAGTATGAGATGGCTGAAAAGGAAATCAATGCCATTCAGCACACAGATGGTTATGAGACAGAAGTGTTGGCAACCCTTGCACCTATCATTATTAATGAGAAAAACGTAGGGTTCTACCTGATTGCGAAGGATATAACGGAACAGAAAAAGCTTCTTGTAGCCAAAGAGACTGCCGAACGAATGAATAAGGCAAAAAGTGAGTTTTTGGCGATGATGAGCCATGAGATTCGTACACCCATGAACGGAGTGATTGGGATGACGGATTTGCTTCTGGATACGCCTGGACTTAGCGGAGAACAAAAGGAATACATTGAAATCATTCAAAAGAGCGGGGATTCGCTGCTTGCGATTATCAATGATATTCTGGACTTTTCCAAAATAGAGTCGGGTAAAACCGATCTGGTGGATGAACCTTTTGATCTTAAGGAAATCGTGACGGAGACGGTTAATATCGTAACGCCAATGATTCGGGAGAAGCAGTTGGATCTTCGTCTATGCCTGGATGACGCCATTCCTGTTCCCCTGTATGGGGATGCTTACCGTCTAAAACAGGTCCTAACCAACATCATTGGTAATGCAGTAAAGTTCACCCCGGAAGGCCGTGTTGAGATCGAGGTGAAGGTTACCGGACAAGAATATAATGACGTTCAATTTCAGTTCAAGGTGAAGGATACAGGGATTGGAATTCCAGTGGAGAAAAGAGAGCATTTATTCGAAGCCTTCTACCAATTGGAGAATTTCATGACACGCAAGCCTCAAGGTACTGGACTTGGATTGGCCATCAGCAAGAAGCTTGTAGAGCTCATGCAGGGTGATATCTGGATTGAAGAGTCCGACGATCCGGGGACCACATTTATTTTTACAGCGTCGTTTAAAGCCAGCAACATGGAGGAATTCAACAGATACGATCTTCAGCAGAAAAAGAATAAAGCAGATCAACTTCGAATTCTGATTGCCGAGGACAATGAAGTGAACCAGCTTGTACTGCGCCGGATGATTGAGAAGAAAGGACATCTTGTCGATTATGTAGTGAATGGTATAGAGGCAGTGGAAGCTGTCAAACGAAGTGCGTACGATATAGTGTTTATGGATGTGCACATGCCTCGACTGAACGGATTCGAAGCGACCAAAGCCATTAAGGAATCAATGCGGCCAGAGGCATGCCCTTATATTGTCGCCGTTACTGCGAACGCAGTTAGAGGGGATATGGACAAATGTCTGAAGGCTGGAATGGATGCGTATGTAAGCAAACCAATTAAAAGTGAATCCATTATGCAAGTGATGGAGGAGTTTTACAAAATAAAGAAACATCCCACTGCATACAATTGAATTTTTAATATTCCGTAGGAACGGATTCTTGATTGGCAATGGAGCCGCTAACTTTTATCGTAAGTTAACGGCTTTTTTGTTATGTCCCATTCCGGGAATGACTAAACTACTGATGATTTTTGATCCATAGTTTGGAGATATCCATGAACCCAAATTCAGCAGTATGAAGGCCAAAGAGACTTTGATTAAGCAGGGCTTTTTTATTCATGTGGCAGCCGTACAATATCCAGCAGTTATCGCGAAGCAAATCCTCGGCTTCATTGAGCATCGCAGACCTTTGCTCTTCATTCTGCTGCAGGAAATTCTCCATCTTTCGATAAAATATGGACTGTAAATCGGGTGATAAACAAATATGAAAATAGTTGCGTTTGTTTATGAAAAAATTAATCATGCCAAATTGCCAGTCATCTTCCAAAACTTCTTCTGCGATAATCAGGTCGGCTTCGCTTGTTTCCCTCACATTGGGAAATTCAACGAAGGGTTGCAACTCAATACATAAGCCGATGCTGGCTCCGCGTTGTTTAAGCCATTCTGCTTCTTTCTGATCTTTAGCCACAGTATACGCAAGTATGATCTTTTCACCCCGATATCCGCTGCTGCGCAGGAGATCACGGGCATCCTCAAGAGAAGACTCTCGCCAAGCATGCTCAGCGCTTTTCCAAGGAAGAAAGCTGTTTGCTGGTGTAATTCGATTGCTGCCCAGTTCCCTCACCAAAGCGACTGGATCGAAAACAATTCGCATGGCTTGCCGAAATTCCAGTTGATGGTGAATACCGGCTTTACGAAAATTTATCAGCATGTATCGGCATCCTGTTGCTGGATAATCAACACTGTTGCTCCCCGTATCGTCTGTAGCCAATTTTAGTCGGTCTGTTCCCGGCAACTCATAATGACGTTCATAAGGACCCAGATTCGGCACAAACCAAATATCTACTCGATCCAGATGAGGACGGATTCCATAATAGGCATCGAATGCACTTATTACCAGCAGCGTTTCATTTATTTCATTGATCCGAAAAGGTCCGGTACCGATCAATTGTTGGGTTACATCGACATCATAGGGGAGAATCGTCATGGAGACACAACTAAGCAAGTGCAGAAAGAAGCGATTAGGCCGACTTAGATAAAAACGAATGCAGTAATCCCCGACAACTTCGGCATGCTCAATATCCCGGTATAGCCATATGAACGGACTGTCTATAGTACGCAAGCGCTGGAATGTTGCTTGGACATCTCGGGATGTCATTACCCGACCATGGTGGAATCGCACACCTTTGCGCAGATAGAAAACCCATACCCTTTGATCCTCGTTGTACTCCCACATATGCGCCAGATCCGGCAGGAAGGTTCCTGTTTTGGCGTCATAGGTGATTAGCGTGCTGCAAACCTGCCCAAGCAGATAGGTTTCAAAAGCAGTATACACAAAAGCAGGGTCTAGGTCTGCTAATCTTCGTGACCTCACCATGCGAAGCACGTCCTGACCGGAAGAGCTTTCGGCATGACTGTGAAATCCCATCTGTTTATTCAACGAATTCAGCAGCCGCTCCCGGAGAGCGTCGTTCTTCTCTGTGCTGCCGATCAACTCGATCGCTTCCTTCATTTTGCCTCTGCCCATGAGCTCCAAAAAGCTCTCCTCGAGCGCCTCATTCACACTGCGCAGCAATGTCATCTCAGAATGATGTCCCCGGCCACGCCCGGGCTGCCAGTGAATAAAGCTTTGTTCCTCCAGCTTGCGCAGAATAAACTTCACATTGCGTGGGGTGCAGCATAGGGCAGCGGAAAGGCTCTCGATCGTGACCGGAACCGCTTCATGAAATTTAAGAGAAAGTTCTTTTGCTGTGGCAAGACGCAGATAATGGGTTGTTGCTGTATCCATATGAAGTGCTCCTTCTTAAAGGGTGAAATGTGCTTACGTTTTCTTACACTTTTATTTCCCCCTTTGATCCATACAATTATACATAAAGGGATAGGGCAAAGGTAGCCCATCTGAGACAAAAACATCTAGAACAGGAGAACCATACGCATGAAGCAACATTTACGTCAAATTCACCCTTTAGCATGGACAATCATTGTTGGAACGATGTTTGGACGTCTTGTTACGTCCATGAGCATCCCGTTTTTATCCATTTATCTGACTCAGGTACTGGGAGCTACACCAACACAGACTGGAGTTACCGTCGCGGTCAGTTCTCTGGCGGGGGTCATGGTCAGCTTTTATGGAGGTTATATTTCCGATCGAATCGGTCGCAAAGTAGTCATGATGGTCTCCGTATTTGGCTGGGCATGTGTTTTCTTCATCTTTTCAGCAGCTGAGCATCTGTGGGTATTTTTTGTAGCCAATACGTTAAACGGTTTATGCCGCGCCGTGTTTGAGCCCACGTCACGTGCACTTCTATCAGATATTACTCCACCGCAAAATAAACTGCTTGTCTTCAATCTCAGATATGCGGCCATTAATCTGGGTGTCGTGTTTGGACCGATTATCGGTCTTCAGCTTGGATCAGCGGAATCTACGTTTCCGTTTATGATCTCCGGGTTGGTGTATATCGTTTACGGCCTAGTTTTGTTCCTGCAATTCCGATTGCAGCGCGCAAATCTGCCGGAACATGTTCAGGTCAGTGCACCTCGTTTACGAGATGCACTCGCTACTACGGGACGCGACCGTGTATTTTTGCCAGTACTTATCGGGACTACTTTTTGCGTGCTCGGGTATGGGCATTTTAGCTCGACCCTGGCTCAGTATGTGGCCCAGAATCCTCTTTTTGAACATGGAAGTCAAGTGTTTTCCTATATGCTTTCACTCAATGCGTTGACTGTGCTTGTAATCCAATTCCCGATTGTGCGGGTGGCCAGCAAATTCCCGCCGGTTGTGCCCCTCATTCTTGGAAACTTGCTGGTCGCAGCAAGCTTGTTCCTGTTTGGTATAGCTGAAGGCGTTATGCTGCTGATGATCAGTGTCATTCTGTTCACTGTTGGGGAAGTGCTCATGTTCACCATGATGGATGTGCTGATTGACCGTATTGCCAAACCCGAATGGAAAGGGACCTACTTTGGCACGATTGGATTCAATAACTTAGGTAGCGTCATGGCACCGATTCTGGGAGGGCTGCTATTAACCCAATTTGGGACGGAGAATGGTCTGTTTGTTTTTGTACCGCTGGCACTGACCACTGCACTCGGACTTCCTTTTCTTATCGTAGCGCATAAGCGCCTTGTCATCAGGGAAAGAGAGGTTAATGTTTAATCTCAGAGAAATTCCCTATTTGGGTTATGATCGTTGAAGTAGCAGCATATGATGTTCAGTGGCATGAAGGAAATAACAATTGAGTTAATATTATCTTGACGGATTACGGTGGAGCGAATACAATAAACAACAAATATGTGTGACGGGTGGTTAGATGAACATGTTCCAGACAGGGCGCATTCTGAATCGATAACTGAATACGCATGAGCAAGTGACTTAACCAATGTTTTTTTGTGTTGGCGTTTGGACAGTCATGTTTGTGCACCCCTGTCGTGGACGCTCATCATTATTGCGTGCAGAGGAGAAATCCGGAAACGCTTTTTATTTCATATGGTTCTCTTATTGTTACAAGCTGTAGATGAACATTAGTTCATCTATGGCTTTTTTGCATGCATTCCACCCAATTTGTTGCACATGGAAGGGAGATTTTGTAGTGCTTTTTGGTATGAAACTACCCCTAGGGGAGAAAGAGAGGCAGCGATATGAAACGACCTGCTCAAAGTTATACCATTTGGTTTTCCCAACGAACCGGCAGTACCCTGCTGGGTGAAGCATTAAGTTCTACGGGTGTCGCAGGATATCCAAGCGAGTGGCTGCATTATCAGCATAAGAGCCCAGACACATTAAAGCGTGAAGATCTAGAGCAGATCTGGGATCAGGGAACAACGTCGAACGGAGTATTCGGAATCAAAATTAATTTTGAACAACGATGGATTGACGCATTCCGCAGTCTCTATTGTCTGCCAACAGCGTTATCGCGGGCTGAGGTATGGAGTACGGGCTTCCCTAATTGCACCAAACATATCTACATGACGCGTCGCAACAAAGCCAGATTGGCTGTGTCATGGTGGAGAGCCATTGTCTCGGGTGAATGGCACCGCAAGCACGGAGACAGTCCTCAGTTACAAGATATTGCAGATCAATATAACTTTGATGCGATTAAACATCTGCTTGTGGAGAGTAACATGTGCGAAGCTGCAATCGAAGATTTCCTGTCCGAGTCAGGCATTGTGCCGCTGACGATTGTTTATGAGGATTTTATACAAGATTACGAAGGGACCGTCATGAAAGTGCTAGAGTTTTTGGATGTTCCATCTGACGGTGTTGCCGTATCGCCCCCGTTCTTTGACCCGATCGCAGACGAGATTTCTGAACAATGGGTGCAAAGATTTCGAGAAGAATGCCAGAGGGATTGGGAGAATGTTAAATGGTAAACACACTTGGTAAGATTCATCCACGGGTTGGAAATGTTGCATTTATTGTTGTTATGTATGATTCATCTTAGTGAGGGACCAAAATGCTTTGAATCGCAAAAATGGAATAGAAATGTTATACGAAGGGGTGAGGGGCCATGCCCAAAACAGAGAAACGCTCCATGTCCTGGCTGCTGCAATATCTAAAACCCGTTAAAGGCCGATTGGCCTTGCTTATGGTGATGTTGCTAACGTCAACGGGACTGCAGCTCCTGAATCCACAAATTATCAAACGATTCATTGATACGGCCGCAAGTGGGGGAGTCCTTTCTAACCTGTTCCAGCTTGCCGGATTGTTTCTGGTTGTTGCCGTCGTAAATCAATTGATTACAGTAGCCGTAAGTTATCTAGGTAACGATGTGGCGTGGCGGGCAACAAACCGATTACGGGGAGATCTCCTGAAGCATTGTCTGCGTCTGGATATGCGGTTTCATAATGTGAAGACACCGGGAGAGATGATAGAACGGGTGGATGGTGATGTAACGAGTATCTCCAACTTCTTTGCCATGTTCATTGTGCAAGTGGTTGGGAGCTTTGTATTGCTTGCCGGAATCCTCGGATTTATGTTCAGCGTAAACGTACCGATTGCAATTGTCATGACGGTGTTTACATTGTTATCGATTCTGTTTATGGTGTTCATTCGGAATCTGGGAGTAAACTCTTCCAAAAATGAGCGGGAAGCGAGTGCATCCTTGTTCGGATTAATTGAAGAGCGTATTGCGGGAATTGAAGATGTTCAAGCGAACGGGCATGTCCCGTATGTTATGAATCGTTTTTATCGTACGATGCGTGTTGTATTTCAAAAGGGAAGGAAAGCCTGGCTGCTTCGGGTTATTCCATGGAATACGACAGTCATTCTGTTCGCACTTGCAGTCACGGCAGTACTTCTGCTCGGTGTTCATTACTACATGCAAGGCATTATCAGCATCGGAACACTGTTTCTGATATATCAATACACACAGATGCTTAATGATCCGATTGAGATGTTGGGCGATCAGGTTCAAGAGTTTCAGAAGGCGAAATCCGGCATGCTTCGTTCGAGAGAGCTGTTGTCTTTGCGTAGTGAGATCGAAAACGGAAGAGAGGATAAGCTGCCAGAAGGGCCGCTTGGTCTGGAATTCAAGCAGGTGAACTTCAGTTATAACGAGGATAAACCTGTATTGCAAAATATTAACTTTGCCATTAAACCTGGCGAACGGCTTGGCATCATCGGTCGTACAGGTAGCGGCAAGTCTAGTCTCAGTCGTGTGCTTCTGCGCCTGTACAATCTGGATAGCGGAACAATCCGTGTGGGTGGCAAAGATATTTCAGAGCTTACCTTGCCTGCACTTTACCGCAGGGTTGGTATGGTTACGCAGGATGTACAGCTGTTCGATGGTACGTTGCGAGACAATTTAACCCTGTTCAACCAGGATGTCTCGGATCAGATCATTAAGGAGACAACGGATCGACTTGGGTTAAGTCATTGGATTGAATCACAGCCCTCAGGGTTGGACACTCATCTGAAGGCAGGCGGTTCTTCATTGTCCGCAGGGGAAGCTCAATTGTTTGCCTTGACGCGAGTATTTCTGACTGAGCCTAGCCTGGTTATTCTCGATGAGCCTTCCTCACGGCTGGATGCCGCTACAGAGAGCATGCTTCAGTCTGCCATTGATCAGCTGATGAAGCAATGTACCGGAATTATCATTGCACATCGCCTCGCTACTTTGGAAAAGGTCGATCAGATTATGGTATTGGGTGATGGCAAGGTACTGGAATTCGGAGCCAGAGAAGAACTCGCCAGCGATCCGACGTCACATTATGCCAGATTGCTGATTACGGGGCGAGAGGAGGAATTGGCGTGACTGTAACAGGATTTATAGGCCGTTTGTTTCGATTCCGGCCTTTTCTATTTTTGATTAACGGATTGTCATGGTGTATATTTCATTCTTTGCCGTTGGCAATAGGAATAGGGATGCAGTGGTTCTTTGACCGGGCAACGGCGGGTTCCAGTGATTATATGTGGCTCGCAGCTCCGCTGATCTTCATTGCTTTGATCAGAGCGACAAGAGTAGGCACGTTTTTTGCCGCATTCTATGCATGGATCACGTATATCTACCATATTCAGGCCATTCTGCGTACCAATATGCTCGCTGGGATTATGCGCTGGCCAGGACGTAATCTGCCAGCTTCACCGGGGGAGGCGATGAGTCGCTTTCGGGATGATGTGGATGAAGTGGTTGAGTATGTGGAATCCTGGGTGGATTTTTGGGGAAGGCTCGTGTTCGCCATTGTATCCATCGTCATCATGGCGAACATTAACTGGAAAATCACTCTCGTTGCGGTATTGCCGCTGGTAGTCGTAACGTTGCTGAATAACTTGTCTGGTAATCGGGCTCGTCGATATGCTCAAGTCAATCGTGAGTCCACAGGGCGAATCACCAGTTTCATTGCCGAAACCTTTGGAGCGGTGCAGGCACTGAAACTTGGGCAGGCAGAAGAACATGTCTCTACTCGTTTTAACAAACTGAATGAAGAACGTCGTCAGGCCGCACTCCGGGATAATCTGTTCAAACAGTGGATGAGATCACTTAATCAGCATGTTATGAGTATTTGTACAGGTCTCATTCTTCTGATGTGTGCAGCCGAGATGAAATCAGGTAATTTCACCGTAGGTAATTTTGCCTTGTTCACCAGTTATCTTGCCAATATTGGCTTTAGCATTTCATTGTTTGGCTATATGGTATTCCAGCATAAACGGCTCAAAGTATCTTTTGATCGCATGCGAACCCTGTTTCGTCCTGGTGAGGAAGACCGGATCATAGATTTCAGAGAGACTTATCTGAATGAAGATCCGCCTGAGCTTCCTAATGAACAGAGAGATCCTAAAGAGAAGCTAAGAGAGCTGGAGATCAGCAATCTGGCGTACCAATATCCTCATTCTGCAAATGGAATACAGGATATCAGCTTCCGTGTGAAGCGGGGACAATTTCTGGTCATCACTGGACGGATCGGTTCTGGCAAGTCGACACTGGTCCGCACACTTCTGGGACTGCTGCCCAAACAGGAGGGCACGATTCGCTGGAATGGTAAAGATGTAGATCCCGCTACCTTCCTGATGCCGCCTAGAGCAGCATATACGCCGCAAGTACCTCGACTGTTCAGTGATACGCTGAAAGAGAATATTGTTCAGGGTAAACAGGGCCGTACGGAAGTCGCACTTGCAAAAGCCATACGCTTGGCTGTAATGGATAAGGATATTCAAAACCTGGATCAAGGACTCGAAACGTCCGTAGGTCCAAGAGGTGTCATGCTGTCTGGTGGTCAGATTCAGCGCGCAGCAACTGGGCGTATGCTGATGACGGAAGCGGACTTGTTCATCTTCGATGATCTGTCCAGTGCACTGGATGTGGAAACCGAGCAACAGGTCTGGGAAGGTTTGTTCCAGGAGCCAGATGTCACATGTATTGCGGTGTCTCACCGTAGAGCAGCACTTGCCAAGGCAGATCATATCATTGTCATGAAGGATGGACGAATTGAGGCCGAGGGCAGCTTATCAGAATTGCTTGCTACAAACGAAGAGATGCAACTACTTTGGCAAGGTGAGCAAACACCGGTTAAAGTGGGATAGGGTAAGATATATGATATATAACAAATGAAAAAAGCCGTACAGATAACTCTTTTCGAAAGAGTTAAGATCTGTACGGCTTTTATTATTGCTCATTGGGTCAATCTTTATTTGATCAGTTGTGCAATCAATGAATAAGCAATGATGACCAGGAAGATAATCGTGATGTGGTTAATGGAGAAAATAAACATTTTATGTGACCATTTCTTGGTTTCTTTCTTATCGAAAGTTGCCACACTAAGAATAAGCCAGGCCAAGCTTACCAGAAACGCAACAATGGCAATGAACGGACTCATCGGCCAGAACAAGAAGCTGGAGAATAACAACAATACCAGATAAACATTCGTCTGGATGTATGTCCGTCTGATTCCTTTTACGACAGGAAGCATGGGAACGCCAGCCGCTTTGTATTCATCGAATCTCCGGATGGCAATGCCATAGAAGTGAGGCATCTGCCATAACAGCATAGTAACAACCAAAGCCCAAATTTCATAGTGACCCAGCTCTGGTGAAATGGCTGCCCAACCAATGAGTGGAGGAACAGCGCCTGAAAGACTTCCTACTTCCGTATTGTATACCGTTGTCCGCTTGGTCCACATCGTATAAGGGAACACGTACAGCAACAGTCCCAATATGCCGAATACGGCAGCCGAAGGGGAAGCGATATACAACATGATGCCTCCGATAATCGTAATGGCAATACCGAGGATCAATCCTGTTTTGGTATCTACACGACCAGTTACCGTCGGACGTGTTTTGGTGCGTTCCATGATCGCATCGATATCCCGATCGTACAAATTGTTAAACACCCCGGCCGCTCCGATAATCAGGGAAGACCCGATGACAGAAAGGATAATGGGTACAATATTAGCTAAAATGGATGCATCAAATACATACAAAGCCAAACTTAAACCGGCAAACATGGCGATCAGATTGGATTTGATGATTCCGATCTTGATCGTATCAAAGAATACTTTCGGAATCGAGCTAGTATACTCCAGGTTGATTTCGGGCCGTGACCCTTTATTCAATGTTTTCAAGAACTCACTTCCTATATCTATACTTATATATCTCGTGGTTTTATTATAGCATCCAATACACTATGTGAATTAATTAACGATTTAGTATTTAAAATAATGTCATTTGATTGTGAACAATTTAAAAACAAGGTTTTTTTTAATTGTTAAAAATGATTTTCTGTGATACAGGTCATTGAAACCTAATAGCAGCGATAACAAGAAAAGAATATTTTTCTTGCATGTTGAGTTTTATTTGTTTATTGTAGATATAAGAGATCTTTAATAGTATTGAGTGATCTCCTCTTGTATTGTTGCTATTAGAGAACAGCTGCAAGGGCAAGATGTAATCAGGATAGACCTTTTTTTTGAAATGATAAAGGACATTGAATATCTGGAAAGGGTGTTAAATATGAATCAAAAGATGGATGTATTAATTATAGGCGGAGGACCAGCGGGTCTTAATGCTGCACTTGTACTAGGACGAGCTCGCAAACATGTTGTGGTCATAGATGATGAACGCCCGCGCAATTGGGTTACGCGTGAAACACACGGTTTTCTGACGAGAGATGGCGCAAGTCCACGTGAATTTCGGAAGGTTGCGAAAGAACAGATTAGCGCTTATCCGTCCGTTCATTTTGTAGGGGACACAGCGACCTCAGTGACAGGAACAGATGGCGACTTTCAAGTTACAACGGCCCAAGGAGAAGTCCATCGTACGAAGAAAGTGTTGTTCACAGTAGGAAAAAAAGACCTTCCGCTGGATATTAAAGGGTTGACAGAGGTATATGGCAAGAGTGCTTTTGTCTGTCCTTATTGCGATGGTTGGGAATTAAGAGATCAACGGCTTGTCATCATTGTTAATGGAGCGAAGGCATTTCATATGGCCAAGACAATTTCCGGCTGGACAAGCCAGTTTACCATTTGCACGAATGGACCTGATGAATTAACGGATGAGCAGCGGGAGGAATTGAAGCAGCATGGTGTTCCGGTATGGGACTCCCCGATTCGATCCATTGAATCAAGCGATGGGATGGTGCAAAAGGTTGTGTTAGAGGATGGCACCGAAATCTCGTGCACGGGAATTTTCTTTGGACCGAAACTAACGGCTGGATCAGAACTTCCGCAGACGATAGGCTGTGAGGTTACGGATGCGGGTACAGTCGTTGTAGATGATTTCGGTAAAACGACCGTAACAGGTGTGTTCAGCGCTGGAGATGCAGCATCGGAGTTGTACCAGGCCATTACTGCGGCGTCCCTTGGTGCATTAACCGCTGTAACCATCAACAGTGAGCTAAATATGGAGGCTTGGGATGAGCGCGGTAAACATTTAAACCCGTAGAATAACGATGTACAGTTTCTTCTCCAGTACTTTGCACAAACAATAAGTCAACATAATAGATCAGATCAAAAAGGGGATTGCAAACGCAATTCCTTTTTTGTGTTAGTAGATCTTCTGCGTCGCTAAGTGTACTAGTTCTGACCGTTATTGGTATAAGCCCAATATTTGATTTTCATTCGATAACGGTTTATTATTGTATCAAATGATAGATAATACTATCATTTTAGACTCTGGGAGAGGGTGTTTAAAATGAGTATTGCAACTAACGTTCCACAGCCCAAAATGTATGGACCACTCGGGAATCTGCCCTTGATTGATAAAGAGAAACCAACATTGTCCCTTGGAAAGCTAGCTGAGGAGTATGGACCGATATATCGACTGTCCGTTCCTGGTTATTCCGGATTGATCGTATCTGGCCCAGATCTGGTGGCTGAATTATGTGACGTATCTCGTTTTGATAAATTTATATACAATGAACTCGAAAATTTACGTGCCTTTGGAGGCGATGGTTTATTTACAAGCAGAACATCCGAGCCAAACTGGAAAAAGGCACATAATATTTTGCTTCCCACCTTTAGTAAACAGGCGATGAAGGGTTATCATCCGATGATGGTCGACATAGCCGAACAATTGATAAACAAATGGGCACGTTTGAATTCTAACGACACCATTGATGTAGCAGACGACATGACACGACTTACGCTGGATACCATTGGGCTGTGCGGTTTCAATTATCGATTTAACAGCTTTTACAGACAGGATCACAGTCCTTTTATCGAAAGTATGGTTCGTGCATTAAATGAAGCTATGCAGAAAAGCTCGCGCTTGAAAATCCAAAATCTGCTGATGGTGAAAACCAAACGACAGTTCGAGGAAGACATCCAAACGATGTTCTCATTGGTCGATCAGATTATTGAGGAACGCAAAGCAAGTGCTGCTCCTGAAGAGGTTGACTTGCTCGCTCGTATGCTGAATGGCAAAGATCCTGAAACCGGAGAAACGCTGGACGATGAGAACATTCGGTATCAGATTATTACGTTCCTCATTGCCGGACATGAAACGACGAGTGGTTTGTTATCTTTTGCCCTTTATTTTTTGCTGAACAATCCAGAAGCACTTCAAAAGGCCTATGATAAGGTGGACCGGGTATTGGTGAGTGACTCTCCACAGTACGAAGAAATCCTTCAGCTTCCTTATATCCGCATGATTCTTAGCGAATCGTTGCGTCTATGGCCAACCGCTCCGGGATTTGACGTTTATGCCAAAGAAGACACCGTCATAGGTGGCAAATATCCACTGAAAAAAGGGGAGAGCTGCAGTATTCTTCTGCCTCAGCTTCACCGTGACAAAGGCGCCTGGGGAGAGGATGCTGAGCTATTCCGCCCGGAACGTTTTGAAGATACGACTCAAGTGCCTCACCATGCGTATAAACCGTTTGGCAATGGGGAGAGAGCGTGTATCGGCATGCAGTTTGCTTTGTATGAAGCAACCCTTGTGCTCGGTATGGTACTTAAACATTTTGAACTGGTAGACTATAGCGACTATAGATTGGATGTGAAACAAACGTTAACGTTAAAACCAGGCGATTTTCGGATACAGGTGAGAGCACGCACAGTTTCACCCATACTGAGTACATCTGTTGCCCACTTGAATGAGAAGCCGAATCAGGTTATTCATACAAATGTAGCTGGTCACGGCGCTATGAAGGAATCGATGACCACTACAGAGGATGTTAATCCAACAATACTGGTCCTATTGGGGGACGGCAGAAGGCATTGCCAGAGCGTTTGTAGAGAAAGCCCGTTCCTATGGAATTCCAAGCAAAGCCGCAACATTGAATGAATGGGTTGGCCGCTTGCCCAAAGAGGGGATCGTTCTCATCGTGACAGCATCGTATAATGGCAAACCTCCGCAAAATGCAACGGCATTTATGGAATGGTTAAAGGAAGCGGAGTCAGAGAAGGTGCACGGTGTGACCTATGCAGTGCTGGGCTGCGGGGATCGGAGCTGGTCCGGTACATACCAGAGCATTCCTCGAATGGTCGATGAGAAGCTTGCGGGCTTGGGAGGCAACAGGCTGTTACCTCGGGGAGAAGTCGATGCAGGCGGGGATATGGAGAAACAAGTGGGAAGAGTGGCAGCGGGTGTTGTGGCCTCAGATGTTAAACACATTTGGAATCAGCGAGGAATCTATGGAATACTCCTCACGAAGTACACTTCAAATGGAATTTGTTCGCGAGAAAGCCGATCTACCACTTGCACGAACCTACAATGCCAGCTATGCCACTATAGTGGTAAATGAAGAGCTTCAGGCAATGGATAGTGGGCGGAGTACACGTCACATTGAGATGCTGCTGCCTGAAGGCATGACCTATAAAGAAGGCGATCATCTTGGCGTATTGCCACAATACAAATGAAATCCTGAATCGAATCCTTCATCGTTTCGAATTAAAAGGAGAGGTTCAGATCCAATTAACTTCGAACGAAACACAGTTGACACATCTTCCTTTGAACCGTCCTGTTCAAGTGAATGAGATGCTCCGTTCCTGTGTTGAGCTGCAAGCACCTGTTACAAGAGCGCAGTTGCAAGAGTTGGCCAACCATACGGTGTGCCCGCCTCATAAGCGTGAACTGGAGGCGATGCTGGAAGAAAACAACTACAGGGAACATATACTTGAAAACAGAACTACCATGCTGGAATTGTTGGAAAAGTATGAGGCCTGTGAACTGCCGTTCGAAAGGTTCCTTGAACTGTTGCCTCCACTCAAGCCCAGGTATTACTCCATCTCCAGCTCTCCAAACTTCAATGCCAAGCAGGCGAGCATAACAGTGTCCGTTGTGAGAGAGCCTGCTTGGAGCGGCAACGGTGAATTCCGTGGTGTAGCTTCATCCTATCTGGCCGATTGCCAGACGGGCGAGAGTATTCTGATGTTTGTACGTACGCCAGAATCCGGATTTGAGCTGTCGGAAGAGCCGGATGTTCCAATTATTATGGTAGGTCCAGGGACAGGTGTTGCACCATTCAGAGGTTTCCTCCAGGCCAGATCTGTCCTGAAAGAGAGGGGATTACCACTGAGTGAAGCACATTTGTTCTTTGGGTGCAGGAATGATTCGGATTTCATATATCGTCAACAACTTGAACAATACGAACAGGCGGGCATCGTCAAGCTGCATACGGCTTTTTCACGTGTTGAGGGTAAGCCCAAGAATTATGTGCAGCATCTGTTGATAGAGGAAGCCGAGCATTTGCTTCATTTGCTTGATGCCAAAGGGAGAATTTACGTATGCGGGGATGGGAGCCAAATGGCTCCCGCCGTGGAGGAGACTTTGCGGCAAGCATATCAGAACGCAAAAGGAGCAACCCTCCAGGAGGCAAAAGATTGGCTCAATCAGCTTCAGTCGGAAGGGCGCTACGTCCAGGATGTATGGGCAGGTAAACGAGCCGTTGGATCGGCTAAGGCTCTGTACGTTGAGACAAATTAAGATGGAGGCGGCGATAATCCGCCTTTTTCTTATATTATAGGAAGATGTGAGAAGAGAAAACATCGTATGTGTTCACATCAATTAAGTTATATACTTAAAAATCAAATAATAGTTCACATATTTTACATCAAATATTTTCACTATATGACAAATATTACATTTTAATAGAAGCCTGTCATATATGATAGAACTGTACTCCAAAACGAAAGGAAGATGAAGATGAAAAAGAAACTTATGGTCGGTCTTTTAACTGTTGTTGCATGTTTCACGCTAGGCTCTACATCTTTTGCAGCTAGTGTACCTTCAACTTCAACAAGTAGTTTACCAGAAAGTACACAAGTAGTTCCTTACGCACAAAAGTATATAACCTGGCAGACCATTCTACCCAAATCTCAATTCCCAACGCTTGCTGATATCCCTATGACAGCAAGTTATAATGTTGATCCGTACTGGGGAACACTTACATTAAAATCAGTCGATGGTCAGACTGGCTATACGTGGACTGTTACCTATGAGGGTTATGTCAACTATTAATCATTTAATCATTGAATAATGCTACCTATCCGAAAAACAGCCGCTGATCTGGAGTTTCTCATCCAGATCGGCGGCTGTTTTAATTTGGCTGATACGATCTCTTGACAAAGAAAAATTTTTGACGCAATATAATAAATAAACTTTATAAAGTATATAAATAAAGTGGTTTAACCAGCATTCTTATCTTCATTTACTTTTAATTTATATGCAGGGAAGGGATCTATTTATGGCAACTTGGTTTCTTATCATTATCTACCTTGCGTTTATCAGTCTGGGGATTCCGGACTCCTTGCTAGGTTCTGCCTGGCCCGTCATGTGGCCTGAACTTGGCGCTTCGTTTGGGTCAGCAGGAATTCTATCGATGGTCGTTGCAGGGGGAACTATCGTTTCAAGCTTGGCAAGTGGCACGGTTATTCAAAAATGGGGCACAGGCAAGGTTACATTAATTAGCTGTTGTCTAACTGCCGGAGCACTCCTTGGATTTTCCTTCGCACCTTCATTGGTATGGCTCGTCATTCTTGCCATTCCTCTGGGTCTAGGGGCTGGAGCCGTTGATGCTGCGCTGAATCATTATGTCGCAGAGCATTACAAAGCACACCATATGAACTGGCTGCACTGTTTCTGGGGTGTGGGCGCGACGACGGGGCCTATCATTATGTCGTATTACATTGCGGAACATCATTCCTGGAGAAGCGGGTACACAGCTGTAGCCGTCGTCCAGTGTTGTCTCGTTCTGATTTTGTTTGCCACGTTGCCGTTGTGGAAGCGTGTTGCTGCAAGTCGGGAGAGTGCAAGTCTGAACAACGAATCAGATCATGTGCAAGCAGACAACACGTTAGTACAGAGTGGGAACAGACCCGAACGGAATGTATTGAAGATTAAGGGAGTCAAAAACTCACTGATCGCATTTCTGTTTTATTGTGGCGTGGAGACGACGGTCGGTTTATGGGGAGCCAGCTATCTGGTAGGAGCAAGAAACATCTCGGCAGAAACGGCTGCGGGATGGATCTCCTTATACTACGGTGGTATTACGATTGGCAGGTTGATTACAGGCTTTATCACGTTAAAAATAAAAAATCGGGTGTTAATTCTGGCTGGTCAAGTGACCGCCATTGTGGGTGGAATCATTTTATTGCTTCCATTATCGATTTCGTTTGCGCTGGCTGGATTTATGCTGATTGGATTGGGGCTTGCACCCATCTATCCCGGACTTCTTCATGAAACTCCAGCTCGATTCGGCAAAGCGAATTCTGCTCGATTGATGGGATACCAAATGGCACTGGCATACACAGGAACTACATTGCTTCCTCCGCTTTTTGGAGTTCTCGCTGCGAAAACCGATATCGGCTTTTTCCCGCTGGTTGTACTTGTTTTCCTTATCTTGATGCTGGTCAGCTCAGAGCAAGTGAATCGTATTTTGAAAAAGAGGATTCTAAATGGGTAGAGCTGGTGGGGAGCAACAGGGACAGCACCTGGTCATGAAATTGTGAGATGAAGAAAAGGGAGAGCTTAACATGCTATCATTAATATTGTTATGTTTGATCGTATATGTGGGGGCATATGGATGTCTGGCTGCGTCCAAGCAGCCCATGGATGTAAAACCTGTGCGGTCGTTCGATGATTTCTTCGAGTAAGCGATACGATTTTCCATTTAAAAAATAATATACAAAAAAAGCGAGGAACAACTCTCGCTTTTTTTGTTGTGCAGAATCATTACAGTTCATAGAGCTGCTCATATTTATCCGTTAAGTAACGAATCAATGGAGCGGTATCAATACTTTTTCCGGTGATGGACTTAATTAGCTCGTCCGCCGATCTTGATTTACCAAATTGATGAATATGAGTTGTCAGCCATCCGGTAATCGTCTCGATATGATCTGATTCAATCAAATGATCAAAATCGGGAAGTTCGCGGCGGATGACTTTGTGTATCTGTGCTGCATAGACAAACCCGAGTGTATAGGAAGGGAATAATCCAAATCCGGCGCTCCAGTGTCCATCCTGTAAAATACCTTCCAGATGAGTCGGGGGACGAATACCCAGATATTCCTCATATTTATCATTCCATGCTTCAGGCAATCCTTCGTAATCCACTTCTCCAGCAATAATAGCTTGTTCCAGCTCATACCGAATAATGAGATGCAGGTTGTAGGTAAGTTCATCGGCCTCAAAACGGTTAAACGTCGGTTTTACTGCATTTAAGGCGAAATAAAAGTCATCCAAACTCACATTGCCAAACGTTTCAGTTTTGATTTTTTGCAGAATAAAATAGTTGTTTTCCCAGAAGCCCTTGTGTCTGCCAATGAATTTCTCGAAAAAGATCGATTGGGATTCATGAATGCCGTACGAAGTGAAGATGCCAAGTCCGGTATGTATCAGGTTGGGGTCAATATTCTGTGTATAGAGCGAGTGACCTCCTTCATGTAATGCACTCCACAATGAAACGCGAACATCATTTTCAACAAATTTGGCTGCGAGCCGTGCATCGTAAGGATTGATGGCAGAACTGAATGGGTGCACGGTTGCACCGAATTGCCCGGCATCAAAGTCGTAGCGAATGGCTTGTAACAGCTCGATCCCAAGCTGCCTCTGCTGTTCAAGTGGGAAGGGATGAGTGAATATGGATGTGTCCGGTTGTTTAGCGGAAGATGTGACACGACGGATTAGCGGTATTAGAGCGGATTTCAGCTCACTGAAAATGCGATCCAACGTTACCTTATCCAGGTCAGGATCAAACTGCTGCACGAGTGGATCGTATGCATGCTGATCGTATCCCCAGTATCCGGCAAACTTCAAGCTTGCATCGAAGATCTGTTTCAAATGCGGAGCGAAAATGGAAAAATCATTGGCAGCTCTGGCTTCCAGCCAAGCGGCGTTTGCAAGACCTTGCTGCTGTACAAATGCCTGATATTCCTCTATTGGAATGGCACTCCAGCGTTTATACGTTTTCCAATGCTCTGCAATAATTCGCTTGGATAGCTCATCAAGGTCCTCTTGTTGTGCTGCTTCCTCTAATCGCAAACCGAAATCAGCATCGGTCTGTAACTTGAAAAGTTCTCCAGCCAATGTAGCTTTGGCTCGTGCGGCGTAGGATGCGCCCTTTCGAGGTGCCCCTGTGCGAGCATCCCAGGCAAGCAGGGTTTGTACCTGTTTATAATGTTCGACCTTCTCGATATGTGCCTCCAGTTTAGCATCCAAGCGTTGTATCGTTGTCATGTTCGTGACTCCTTCCAGATAAAGGATGAAATTTAAGTTGTATATTACCATCGGAATAGTTGGAAGTACAGAGAATCACGCTTTTTTCGTAGATTACAAAAAATGAATTAACACATTACGATTGCTTATTTTACAAAAGACCTCTGTTCCCTTAGCCTGAAAATAACAATTTTCACTAATCCGACATGAACACTTGTATATCATTCAGGACAGTGAAATCGGATTTAACATTATGCATGAGAGCGAGAGGGGTTACATGATGAGAAAACATACCAAGCCTGCTTTAATGATGATTCTGGCATTCCTGCTTCTGGCAGGTTGCGCTTCAGGTGGAGAAGGTCAGCAGAGTACACAAGCCTCTTCAACAACCGGTGAAAGTTCGTCACAGCAGACATCGGCTGAAGGAAAGACAGGCGGGACGCTGAACATTGGCTATCCAACACAACCGGTCACACTGGATGCACATGTGTCTTCCAATACAGCGGTCAAGGATATTTCACGTGAGATCTATGAGCAACTGGTGACGTTGGATAAAGATGCACAGGTCATTCCGCTGCTGGCAGAATCCTATGAGATCAGCGACGACAAATTATCCTATACATTCCATCTGCGCCAAGGTGTGAAGTTTCATAATGGCAAGGAGCTGCAAGCGGAGGACGTAGTTGCTTCCCTGAATCGCTGGATCAAACTGTCTAGTCATGGTAAAGCAAACTTTGTGGGTGCCGAGGCCAAAGAAACGGACCCGTATACCGTCGTACTTCAATTGAAAACGCCGTTTCTGCTAACACTGCAACTGCTTGCTGATCCGATTCCCGCAGCGGCGATCTACCCGAAAGAAGTGGTTGATGAGGCAGATGATAAAGGGATCAAATCATTCATTGGTACAGGTCCGTTTCAACTGGAGGAGTGGAAGCAGGATCAGTATATTCATTTGAAAAAGTATGACGATTACTCCGCCCGTACCGAGCCGAGTGATGGAGCAGGCGGCAAAAAGGAAGCGCTGGTCGATGACCTGTACTTCCGCTTCGTAACAGACGAGTCGACCCGTCTTGCCGGGATTACTTCCGGGGAATATGACATTGCACTGAATATCTCTGTGGATAATGAACAGCAGATCGCGGACAATCTTGACTTGCAAACCTTCCTCAGTCCGGGAGGCATGATTGGATATTTCTATAACAGTAATGACGGCTTGTTCAAGAACGTCAAACTTCGTCAGGCTGTCAATGCCATTCAGAACGTCGATGACATACTGACATCGGCATTCCGTGATCCACAATTTTATGTGAAGACATCCTCTCTGGTTCTACCCGAATATCCGAACTGGTATTCGGAAGCAGGCAAAGAATCGTACAGCCAAGCTAACGCGGATAAAGCAAAGCAATTGCTTCAAGAAGCAGGCTATAACGGCGAAGAAATCAAAATTTTCACGACGAGAGATTATGTGGATCAATATAACGTAGCGGTTGTTTTGCAGCAGGAGCTGGAGTCGATTGGCGTCAAGGTTAAGCTGGATGTCTATGATTGGCCTACTTTGCAGGAAAAACTCGGTACAGGCACAGGGTGGGATATCTACCCCATGAGTTATGCGTTCCGGCCTACGTTCTACCAGTATGCGTTCTGGGGAGGCGGAGCAGGGCTGCTGAAAAGCGAGAAACTGAGCGAGCTACTTCAAGGAATCCGGACGTCAGATTCAGTAGAGGCCGCAAGGCCGCTCATTGATGAATTGCAGCAATTTGTATGGACCGAAGTTCCATTCTCTCAGATCGGGCATACCAAACAGGTTACAGCGCTATCGAAAAATATAAGTGGTTTCCAGAACATTTTGGGCCCGATCTTCTGGAATACAACCAATAACAAGTAGTTAAAAGGAAAGGCAGCGGATGAAAAGGCGTAGCATTGCTTCCACAGGAATACGCCTTTCCGTTTGCCATTGGAAAGAGGTGGCCCTCATATGGGTGGATATATTGTTCGTCGGTTATTGTCCTTGATACCTGTCCTGTTTGTAGTAGCAGTCGTGGTGTTCTCCATCATTCATGTCACACCAGGGGATCCCGCTGCGATTCTGCTGGGTGAAGAGGCGAGCAAAGCCGATATTGATGAGCTAAGAAGCAAGCTGGGGTTGGACAGACCTATCTATGAGCAATTCGGCATTTGGTTGCTGGGGCTGTTATCCGGGAATTTGGGGGAGTCCATCTTTCTGGACAAGCCTGTGACAGAGGCTTTTTTTGAACGATTGGCGCCTACATTGTCCCTTGCGATCATTGCCCAGGTGATTGGTGTGTTTCTTGCCTTGTTCCTTGGCATTACTGCGGTTAAGCGAAGAGGAACCATCGTGGACCAATCGGTGATGGGTTTCTCCATGCTGGGCATCTCCATCCCGAGTTTTCTGTTGGGATCACTGCTGGTCATGTTCTTTAGTGTGAAGCTGCGCTGGCTTCCCGTTGCAGGGTATCAACCGCTCACAGAGGGTCTGTGGCAGCATATTAAGTATCTGTTGCTCCCTGGCATCGTGCTCGGCATCATTCAGGCAGCGCTCATTACCCGAATGACAAGATCCTCCATCCTGGATGTGATGTCCGGCAATTTTATCAAAACCGCCAAAGCCAAGGGAGTCAAAGAAAAAACGATCGTGTATACACACGCGTTGCGCGTTGCATTCATCCCTATTCTCACGGTTATTGGGGAATCGTTCGGTGGGCTGGTTACTGGCGCTGCGGTTATAGAAACGCTATTCAATATTCCGGGAGTGGGGCAGCTCATCGTCAATTCGATTAGCCGAAGAGATTACTCTGTTATTCAGGGCTCGGTGCTGCTGGTTACGGTGGCTTATGTGTTCGTAAATCTAATCGTTGATTTGTTGTATGGTTTGGTCGATCCGCGAGTTCGATTAAGCAAGAAATGAAGGGGGTGGAGACAACTTGATAACCAATCCGGATACCACCATCGCTACGTCAGGACTTCACAAAAGGAAGAACAGGCGCATCGTATTCAGACGCTTTATGCATAATCAGTTGTTAACCACAGGGGCGGGAATTCTACTTGTTGTTGTGCTTCTGGTATTCATCGGGCCGATGCTTACACCATACGGGCCGTTACAGATTGATCCGGTGAATCGACTTAAAGGCCCCAACGGGCAGCACATATTTGGCACAGATAACTTTGGACGTGATGTATTCACTCGCGCCGTATATGGTTTGCGTATTTCGGTTGCGGTTGGTTTCGCTGTTACGGTTGTGTCTTCTTTGATCGGCATGATTGTGGGGCTGTTATCTGCAAGTTATTCGGTGCTGGATCATATCTTTATGCGCATCTGTGATGGATTGTTTGCATTTCCGTCCATTTTGCTTGCCATTTCCATCATGGCGGCTCTTGGCCCGAATCCGGGCAATGTCATTATCGCCCTAAGTATTATCTTCATTCCATCGATGGCCCGGATTATTCGTTCCAAGGCGCTGGTCATTCGGGAGTTAACTTATATTGAAGCATTGCATGCACAGGGAGCAAGTAGCTGGCGCATCATTTGGATTCATATGGCGCCCAATACGCTGTCTCCGCTCATTATCCAATCCAGCTTTATTTTTGCCGTATCGATCCTGACGGAAGCTTCTCTAAGTTTTCTTGGAGCGGGTATTCCTTCCCCGTCCCCAAGTCTCGGGAATATGCTTTTTGACGGAAAAACGGTGATCTACAACGCTTGGTGGATGACTGTCTTCCCGGGCATTTTCCTGGTGCTCGTTGTACTGGGTCTGAACCTGTTCGGCGATGGCCTTAGAGATCTGCTCGACCCGCATGCGAATAAGGTGAAAAGGGGGAGACGTCGTGGGAAAACAACCGCTGCTTGAGGTTAAGGACCTGAAAGTGTCCATTTCAACCGAAAAAGGAACAATTCACCCAGTGGAAGGCGTATCCTTCCACGTCCTTGCCGGGGAGACGCTGGGCATTGTAGGTGAGTCCGGCTGCGGGAAAAGCGTAACCGCCGAATCCATTCTCAGACTATTTGATGAAGATTACGTGGATTACTCGGGTGAAGTCCTCTACGAAGGAACCGATCTCTTAAGCTTGTCCAAAAGACAAATGGAACGCATTCGTGGCAATGAACTCTCCATGATCTTTCAAGACCCCATGTCCTCCCTGAATCCGGTTCAGACGATTGGCAAACAAATTGCCGAGAGCTTGAAACTGCATCAAGGCATGAATGGCAGACAGGCGCGTCTTGCTGCTATAGATCTGTTGCGTATGACAGGTATCCCCTCACCGGAAAAGAGGGTGGATGAGCATCCGCATGAAATTTCGGGAGGGATGCGACAGCGGGTCATGATTGCCATGGCACTTGCCTGTAATCCGAAACTGCTTATCGCAGATGAACCGACAACGGCACTGGATGTGACGATTCAGGCGCAAATACTGGAGCTAATCGAAAGTCTGCAAGCGAAGACCGGGCTTGGTGTCATCCTGATTACACATGACTTGGGTGTAGTCGCAGAAACGTGTACGAGAGTGGCCGTCATGTATCTTGGACAGGTCGTGGAGGAGGCGAGCGTGGACGATTTGTTTTTCAATCCCCAGCATCCATATACGTCAGGTTTAATGAAATCCATTCCCCGTATTGATGGCGAGCAGCACAGCAAACTCCATGTCATTGAGGGAACGGTACCCGCGTTGCATCAGGTTCCAACAGGTTGCCGATTCGCTCCAAGATGCGCTTATGCGAATGAACAATGCCTGCGAGCAGCGCCTTCCTTGAAACAGGTGGACGAGAACCATTCGGTACGCTGCTGGTATCCCGGAATAGCAACGATTCAGGAGGAGACACATGAACTCGAAATCATTGGTTGAGTCGAAGCCGCTGCTACAGGTTAGCAATCTGAACAAACATTTCCCTGTTCGATCTTCTTTTGGCAGAACCAGGGGGCAAGTCAAGGCAGTCAATGGGGTATCCTTTGACATCCACACAGGACAAACCTTTGGCTTGGTGGGAGAATCCGGCTGCGGTAAAAGCACACTCGGGCGGTCGATTCTCAGACTTGTTGAGCCAACATCAGGGGAAGCATTTTATGAAGGCACGGATATTCTGGGGTTAAGCAAAAAAGAATTGCGAAGCTACAGGCAGCATATGCAGATGGTATTTCAGGACCCGTACACCTCGCTGGACCCTCGTAAACGCATCGGATACTCCATTGAAGAACCGCTATTAATCCACAAGAAGGGCAACAAACGGGACAGAATGGAAACAGCCATGTCGTTGCTGCGCAAAGTTGGATTCAGTGAAGAACATTACGAGCGGTTTCCTCATGAATTTTCAGGTGGTCAGCGTCAAAGGCTGGGCATCGCCAAAGCGTTGGCCCTCGGGCCGAAGCTCATTATATGTGATGAACCGGTATCGGCGCTGGACGTATCGATTCAGTCTCAGGTCATTAATTTGCTGGAAGAGGTCCAAGAGGAGCTCGGCATCTCCTATTTATTCATTGCACATGACCTTAGCGTTGTACGCCATATTGCAGATCGCATCGGTGTGATGTATTTGGGAGAGATGGTGGAGCAGGGGCCAGCGGAAGCTTTGTTCGCCGATCCTTTGCATCCCTATACCAAATCATTATTGTCTGCGGTACCTATCCCGAATCCTCGTGCCAAAAGGGAAAGAGTTGTATTAAGCGGTGAGATTCCATCGCCACTTCATCCGCCTGCGGGCTGTGTTTTTCATACCCGATGCCCATACGTTATGGAGACATGCCGACAGGTCGTTCCGCAAAAACGGTTCGTCACTCCAGACCGTGAAGTGCAGTGTCATTTATACGATGAATAGAGGAGGAATGAAACAATGAGTTTTCATAGTTCAGCCAAAAAGTGGAAGGACGAGGCTATACGGCTTCGCCGCCATATTCACCAGAATCCTGAGCTTGGGCACCAGGAGTTTGAAACGGCCAAGCTGGTTGCTCAATTTTTGGAGGATGTTGGCCTCGAAGTACAGACGGGTGTAGGCGGAACAGGGGTTGTTGGGCTTTTGAAAGGAGGACGTGAGGGAAGAACCATTGGAATTCGCGCCGATATGGATGCACTACCTATTGAAGAGAAGACAGGATTGCCGTTTGCCAGCGTTCACGAAGGGGTGATGCATGCTTGCGGGCACGATGTGCATACCGCCATTCTTCTTGGAACAGCAGCGGCATTAAGTGAGCACAGGGATGAGCTTCAGGGAACGGTGAAGTTCATATTCCAGCCTGCTGAGGAAGTTCAGGGAGGGGCAACGGATCTGATTGATGCAGGTGTATTGCATAATCCGGAAGTGAATGCGATCATTGCGCTCCACGTGTGGCCGGATTTGCCTGCTGGCAAGATTGGTTTGAGAAAAGGGGCCATGCTGGCAGCGGCAGATGCTTTTGATATTCGAGTGACGGGGAAAGGTGGACATGCTGCCTATCCGCATCGAACCATCGATCCGGTCATCATTGCAGCCCAGATTATAACTGCGTTGCAAACGGTAGTATCCCGAAACTTGTCTCCGCTTGATTCTTCCGTCATCTCGATCACGAAACTGCAAAGCAATAGCAATGCTTATAACGTTATCGCTGGGGAGGTCCAACTCAGAGGTACCATTCGTACGCACAATCCTGAGACGCGTGAAGCTGTGCCAGTATATATGAAGCGACTCATTGAGACCATTGCGGAAGGGTTCGGTGGTAAAGCGGAATTTGATTACTACCGCGGCGGTTCTCCTGTAATAAACGATGATCATATCGTCGATGTGATTGAACAGGCAGCGGCAGATACCATTGGTCAGGAAGCTGTGGTGTATCTGAAGGAGCCATCCATGGGCGCCGAAGATTTTGGTGCGTATCTCGAATATGTGCCGGGTGCCATATTTCGGCTCGGCACGATTACAGAAGAAGATGCCCGTTCAGAGCTGCCCCTTCACAGTGATTCCATTATTTTTGATGAGCAAGCGATTGTTACAGGAATATCGGTTCTTGGAGAAGCAGCCATCCGTTACTTGAACAAGAGCAGTGAGGATGAATCAAGGATTGCGCTCGGCGTTGCAGCAGGCAATGAGGACAGGGGGGATCGACATGACTGAGTTGCAGCAACAGTCGGAGGTAGACTCGATACTGCATGAGATCGACCGTGATCTGCTGCTTGAATACAACAGACAGATTGCGAAGGAAATTCGTTTGTCGGGTTCCGAAGAGGAATTACGGGCTTTTCATTATATTAAGGAACAGCTTGAGGACTTTGGGTTGACCACAGAGCTTACGTTTAACAAAGCCTACATCAGTATTCCTGTCAGAGCAGAACTTAAGGTCGGAGGCATTTCTTTTGCAGCTATTACACATTCCATGTCAGCCCAGGCGGAACGTTTGAGCACGCTTTTGAGATTCATAGAGCTAAAGGATACAGACCAGAGCGTCTGGGCTAATCAAGTGACAGGTCATGCGGTGATCGTTCACGGACTTGCGAATGGGCCCACGATATATCGTTTGCAGCAGTTGGGTGCAGCGGCGGTCATATTTATCAATAGTGGTGCGTATACGCATGAAATGATCGTTTCCTCCGTGTGGGGAAATCCGACACCAGAGGATGATGGCTATCCGTCCATTCCGGTTCTGTCGGTCAACCATTCGGATGGAGAGCAGATTAAGTCTTTAATCGCCGCGGAAGAAAGAGAGAATGTAGAGATTACGTTGACCGCGGAAGTGCGTACAGACTGGGTGAACATTCCGACCCTGATTGCTGAGATACAGGGGACGGAAGAACCCGAATCCTTTGTGCTGTTTAGCGGGCATGTGGATTCATGGCATTATGGCGCGATGGATAACGGCTCCGCCAATGCAGTCATGGTGGAGACGGCACGGGTATTATCATTGCATCGCGACACGCTTCGGCGCTCCGTTCGGTTCGCATTTTGGTCAGGCCATTCCCACGGCAGATATGCTGGCTCTGCATTATACAGCGATCTTCATTGGGAAGATTTGCACGAAAACGGGGTGTTGCATATCAATATTGATTCCGTAGCCGCCAAGGGAGCGAGTCATCTCGGTGCAGCAAATACAATGGCAGAGACACGGACACTATGTGCAGATGCCATACGTATCGTCACGGATGAACCTTTTTGCGGTTCCCCGTTTGGGAGGTCGGGAGATCAGTCCTTCTGGGGTGCTGGACTTCCGTCAGCTTTTATGGGGCTGTCCTATCAGCCTGAGGGCTGGTTTGGCTGGTGGTGGCATACGACAGAGGATACGCTGGACAAAATTGATGGAGATTATCTGGCCCGTGATTGCAAAGTGTACGTAGCTGCCGTCTATAATACTGCTTCTGCTCCCATTATTCCAATTGATCAGAGACAGGCGATCCGAACCCTTTCCGAACGAATTGGCTATTATAGAGAGCTTATCGGAGACAAGCTTGATCTTTCGCGCTTAACAAGCAGGGTCCAGCAGCTACAGAATGCCACGGACCAATTCTATGACCGGATAGGCTCTACGTCCCTGCCGGATGCTTCTGTTAATGAAGCGAACCGAACGATATTGTCACTTAGCAGATCGCTGGTTCCCATTAATTATGTTCGAGGCAGCCGGTATGATCATGATGCCGCAGGCAGTCATACACTTGTGCCTGCGCTGTCAGACATCGAACTTCTGGCGGTAGCCGAAGTAGGCAGTGAAGCCTTTTTCAGACTCCAAACATCACTTATACGTCAGGTGAATCGAATTGGTTATGAGATAAAGCAGGCAGAGCGACTTGTCGTGGAGGCCGAAAATAATCTCGTTTGGAATTAACCCAAGGTGAAGCAGCCTGTTTACAGCAAGAACATCATGGTATAGAGGAGCGACTGTCATGCCGGAACGAACATTTGCAGGGAAAAAGGTAGTCATTACCGGAGCGGCAGGTGTCTTTGGCCAATGGATTGCGCAAGCATACGCCGCCGAAGGCGCGAGCCTTTATCTGTCCGATATCCGGGAGGATGCGCTACGAAATACAGTAGATAAGCTGAAGCAGGAGGGAGTGGATGTTCACTGGCATGTAACGAATCTTGTGGATGAACACTCCATTAATGAATTGGTTCAAGCGGTCGAACAGCAATGGAAAGCGCCGGATATCGTCATCAATAATGCGGGAATATATCCATACCGCACACTCATGAACATGACGCTTCAACATTGGAATGAGACGATGGATCTAAATCTGGCAGCACCATTCCTGCTTACTCAGCATTTTGCCAATCAGATGATTGCGAGCGAGGTAGAAGGTTCCTTCATTAATATAAGCTCTGGAGCAGCTTCCACAGCAGGTGTCGGCATGGGGAATTATTCGGTTTCGAAAGTAGGGATCGAGATGCTGACCAAAACCTTTGCCCTGGAGTTGTCGCCCTATCGCATTCGGGTGAATGCGGTTGTGCCGGGTTATGCACCCGGCAGCGAGGTTAGTGTGATGACGAAGGAGCATACGGAACATATGATCAAAATTACACCGCTAGGCCGGACATCAGGTCCGGATGATGCTCCCCAAGCGATATTGTATCTAACTTCTGACCAGGCTTCATTTATTACAGGCAGCATATTAACGGTTGATGGTGGACGCACGGCAGGCAGACTCAAGTAACAGTTTGCGTCCTAATAAAGAAAATAGAATGGCAGCTGGTGAGTCCATTTATGGCATAGCCAGCTGGGAAGGGAGTTCAAATTCGGGAACATATAAATTGCTCTGAAGCAGCGCAGCTCGAATGTCGAGCATGAGCTTTTCGCTCGCGGAACCAATCGGTATATTTCGCTTGCGCAAAATGCCTGCAATGGGCCCAACCTTGAGATCGGCAATTTTTTGGATAACAGTACCGGGAATGGCTGGGCAGATTGTTGCAATCGGAGCGATGGTTATGCCTAATTTGGCTTGTACATAATACTTGTGAGACCGGATATTACTTATTTCGATTCCCTGATAATCGCTGTCGATTTTCTCGGCCAATAGCTGCTCAATGCGGATGCGAATCGGGCAATTGGGGGGCGTGAACAGAAATTGTTGTCCTTTCAGATCTGCTAAATGGATTTCATCACCCTGAGCAAATGGATGTGAATCATACAACAGCAACGCCATCGGTTCAAAAAGCAGCGGTTGAAACTCGGTATCCATACTGGTTTCAGGAGAAGGACAGACGGCAAAGTCAAGCTGCTCATCAATTAGCAGCTCATTAAGCAGCTTGCTATCCCCGATGCGCACGCTGAGCTTAATCTTGGGATTCTGTTTTACAAAAGAAGACAGAATAGCAGGAAGCCGATGGCTGGCTGTTGGCTCGGATACTCCAATTCGTACAAACCCCGCTTGTCCCTGTTGAATGTCGGTGATTGTATTTGTTAAATACTCGTATTCCTTCAGAAGCTGATCGGCTCTGGCGTAGAATATTTTCCCCGCTTCCGTCAATTTAATCTTTTTTCCTCTATCCAGTAATTTCATACCAAGATCGGCCTCAAGTTTCTGCATATGCAGCGTAATTGCGGGTTGTGAATACTGCAAAGCTTCTGCTGCCTGTTGAAAGCTCCCGAGCTTTACAATCGTTTGAAAGGTCTTGATCATTCGCATTTCCATGGCAAACACCTTTCTATTCATTATTGTAATGATCAGTATATCATGCTTAATGCATACTATCCCAATAGGATATCATGCTTAATGCGTACTATCCCAATAGGATATTATGTTTTTAAAATGTTATCAAGGATAATTTGTTCCTGTTCTTTCTAAGCACTGAATTGATAGCGCTATCATGAAAATTGGCCTAAATATAAGGGTTGACAGTGTTTTTCGAAACGGTTTTAATTATATAGACCGATTGTTATAATTCATTTAAGGATGTGGCTTTATTGAGTGAAAAGTCTAATGCTAGAGAACTAATCGTCAGCACAGCAGCCAGACTGTTTTTTTCACAAGGATATCATGCGACCGGTCTAAATCAGATTATTAAGGAGAGCAGTACGCCAAAAGGCTCGTTATATCATTATTTCCCACATGGCAAGGAAGAGCTCGCTCATGAATGCATTCAAAAAGCCAATGAAAACATTCTGCAGAAGTTTGAAGAAATATTTGCAGCCCATGATAATACGGGGGATGCCATTCAGCAATTTATTCATGACTTAGCGATTGAAACGGAGGCGGCAGGTTTTACGGGTTTTCTTCCATTTAGTTTCTGGGCAGCCGTGGAGACCTCATGCATCAGTCAACAATTGCGAATTGCCTGTCAGGACGTGTTTGCAGGATGGCAGCAAATCATTACGAAACATCTGATTTTGGATGGCATAGGTGAAAAGAAAGCACAAGAGATGGGACTTCTCGTCATTTCCTTAATGGAGGGCGCATTGATTATCAGCCTGACCAACCAGGACAAACAGCCTTTGCTGACGGCTGCTGATTATTTGTCCGTTGTGGCGAAGAATGCAAAAGAGAAGCAATAAGCTTCGTAAAGAGAGAAATAGAAATCGTCAGATTGTTTGAGGAGGATGGGATCGTGGAGGCTTCAATGAAGGCTGGATCTGTACAGGATCAACAAGAAACAAAACAATATAAAGTATTTCCGATTTTATTCGCCATGCTACTTAGCGGCTTTATTGGTCTGTTCGGTGAAACGGCACTAAATGTGGCTTTGACACCACTTATGGGCTTGCTGGAAGTTGGACCTACAACGATTCAATGGTTAACGACAGGTTATTTGCTCGTATTAGGAATTTTGGTACCGGTATCCGGTATGCTGTTGCAGTGGTTTACTACAAGACAGCTGTTTACAACTTCCCTGATTTTTTCGATAGCAGGAACTTTTGTTGCTGCGCTTGCACCTAGCTTCGAAATTCTATTAGTGGCACGAGTACTACAGGCAGTAGGTACAGCTCTGTTGTTGCCACTGATGTTTAACACCATATTGGTTATTTTCCCGATCGAAAAACGTGGTGCTGCCATGGGACTGATTGGTTTGGTTATCATGTTTGCGCCAGCAAGTGGTCCGAGTATCTCCGGTCTGATTCTGGCTAACCTGAGCTGGCACTGGATCTTCTGGATCTCATTGCCGTTCTTCATAATCTCATTGGTATGTGGCTTGCTGTTCTTACCGAATATTTCGAAATTGACGAAGCCCAAAATTGATGTTCTTTCCATTGTACTTTCCACACTTGGCTTTGGTGGAATCGTGTACGGATTCAGTAGTGCAGGAGGACATGGGGAAAGTGGCGGTGGCTGGACCAGTCCTATCGTTGTAGCCACACTGGTTATTGGAGTATTATCTTTGCTGCTGTTCAGCATCCGTCAATTGAGAATGAAACAGCCGATGATGGATCTGCGGGCGTTCAAATATCCAATGTTTACAGTCGGCTTGATTCTGATCTTCCTTTGTATGATGATGATGTTGTCATCCATGCTGATCCTGCCGATGTACCTGCAACAAGGTATGGCAGTTACGGCACTGACTGCCGGTCTGGTTCTGCTGCCGGGCAGCTTGCTGAATGGATTCTTGTCCCCAGTTATGGGGCGTCTGTTTGACAAATTCGGTCCGAAATGGCTTGTGATTATTGGTCTTGCTATCGTGACTGTTGTACTCTTCATGTACACAGGAATCACTCCGACAACGACTTTGAGTAAGATTATTACGCTGCATGTGTTCATGATGATCGGGATTTCAATGATTATGATGCCTGCACAAACCAACGGCTTGAATCAATTGCCACCTGATTTCTATCCTCACGGAACGGCAATTATGAATACATTGCAGCAGGTATCCGGGGCTATTGGTACAGCTGTTGCGGTAAGTATACTGAGTGCAGGTCAGACCCGCTTCTTGAGCGGAGTGACGGATCCTGGGAGCCCAGAGAATCAGTTGGCAGGTTTCACATCCGGTGTACAAAATGCATTTATTTTCGCACTGGTTCTTGCTGTGATTGGACTGATCACTTCACTCTTCGTAAAACGAGTTAAGGTCGGTGCTCAGCAGGGCCAACAAGGTCCTATGCATTAATTGAAAGTCATATAAGAAATGAAACGATGCTCTCTCTTCAATAGAGGGCATCGTTTTTTTGTACCTTGACATGAAACGGGTTCCATCCATTAGAGTGAAAATAAACCTGCCAGTCGAAAAGAATAAATCTCGATGTTGGAAGCAAATAGTTCATGTTCTGATGAAATTGTATATGTTCATATGGAATTTTAAAGATAATATAGAGAGTAGATTAATGAATGATAACGGATAGAGGAAAACGTTTTAGAATGTATTTTATAATCAAGGAGACGTCTTTATGAGAATCGTTAAATCAATTCCTGCGAATATTGAACAATTGCTAGATCGATACGAGAAAAACGGTCATCTGACCATGCAAGCTTCACTAATGGGAAAGCAGTCGGTTGTTTATCGTTTACAAGAGTACTGCCTTAAGGTATATACACCTCGTGGAAAAGTGGATGGAGAATTGGAATGTGAGGCGCTCTTGTCATTGCAAAACAATCATCATGTTCCCGAATTGTATGCGTACGCTCCGGGGAATTTTCTACTGACAGAATGGATTGAAGGATTCAACCTGAGACAGTATCGGGCAGCGTACGGACACATACCGCACAATCTAATATATGATATGTTTTCAACAGAACTTCAGCAGATACAGGCGAGTTATCTCGATTGGGATGTCATACGATATGAGAATTTGTTATGGACTGCAACAGGGGAGGTCAAACGAACTGATTTTTGGCTATGTGAACCTGTCAGTTGCCTGCGGATTCGAGAGCGATTACAACAAGAGATTATTCGAAAGATTGAGCGGATATACAGCGGCGATGGAGCTGACCTGGAGGAGGTCGTGCATTATTTTGATCGACACGGTCTCACGACCGCGGAGGTCCAAGAGGCATTAGCACATTTCAGATCGCAAACACCGAGGACAGCACTAGCACAGTGAGACCTTTAATGAAATAAAAACCCAGACGATTACCAGAATCGTTAGGGTTATATTTTGAAACGAATTGTATTGCTATATAAATTGAACTAAAGAATTTTACACTTGCCACTCCGATGACAGAACAACCTTCCGATCGCTGTTATCCCCAGATTTTTTTGGATTCCCTTTTTCAAAGGGGAAAATCCGGGTATAAAGGCGAACGCTCCGCTTCTTCAGGTTATTTCTGTCCTCTACGTTCTTGTGTAAATGTTTAATTCAATTTATATAGTTTAACGTTTGTTCAGGGAATCTACTACTTTACCAGTTCCAATATTTCATCGGCTACAAGATCCGGGTGATATTGATGAATATAATGCTCGGTGTCCTTAACAGTTACATGTTTGGAATGTTCTGACCAGGACGTAAATTCAGCTTGGGTTTTATCCCATATAGGCTCACTGGCTCCGAAGTAATCTGCGGTCACTATGGTAAGCGGAAACGGGAAGGGCTTTTTGTTGTCGACGACAACCTTGGCATTGGCTGTCATTTCACGCAACTCATCCACGGTGTTGGCATTCCCATAGTTAAGTAATAGAGCCGTTGTATCTATTTTCTTCAGATCATCTGGTACAAACTTCAGGCCGTTGCGATTGGCATTGGAAGCTTCCACAACAGCGTCAGACTGTAAAGTCAACCGAAACAAACCTGTTTTGATACGGAATTGGTTCATGAAGCCACCAATCACACTTGCCATATCGTCAGTGTCATTGGCGTAATATTCCGGACTTCCCCCATCCAACATGACAATACCTTGTACTTCATCCGGATATTTTTGCGCAAACCGGAGCGTTTCCAGCGAACCGAGTGAGTGACCCACCAGAACGTATGGTGGTTTTTGCCCAGATACCTCTAATAACTCGTGCAATTCATCTGCCACGGTATCGACATCGCGTTTCTTATCGGTCATATCGCTATAACCATAGCCAAAGCGATCGTAAACTGCGAATTTCGTGTAAGGTGCAAGCTTTTCATAGAGCGGATAATAATCCACATAAGGATCAGCTGTACCCCATCCGGATGCAAGGATAACCGTTGTATCTCCTTGACCACCCGTATATAAATGCATATTGTCTCCATGTATACTGTAGAGCTTTCCAGGCGGAATAAATGTTTTCTGATCCTGACGAGTACTCACTTGTTGATAGATCAAGCCTGTAACCAGAAGGAGAAGTAAAGCCACTGCTCCAAATATAAACGTCTTAAATAATCTTCTGCGTAATTTTTTCATCAACTCTCACATACTCTCTCTGTATTTTCTCTATCATATATGCCCAATCTTATTGGAGAGAAAACAGAGTCTTAATTCCACCTTAATTATTTTTGCCCGATTTAATTGGATGAAATGTATATTTCTCAGAATTGATTGATAGCCAAAGGCGACCCTGTTGATATAATATACCGATATGAAGGATAGAAAGGGCGAGGAAGCGGATCGTGCTTATAAATGTAAGCGCTATCTTAATGAGCACCTTAGCTGTACATTGTAAAAAGGGGGGCATCGCGATGAAAGTATTGATTGCCGATGACGACGATTATACAAGAGAAGGGCTAGTGGAGGCTATCGACTGGAAGAGCTTCGGTGTACATGAGGTGCTTCAGGTCGAGGATGGAGCCAAGGCTTTACGTATTGCAACCGCTCAAAGGCCCGAAATTGTCATTACGGATATACGCATGCCGAAGCTGAATGGGATCGAATTTGCCGAGCAGTTCGTGGCAGTCTGCCCGGATAGCAAGCTGTTATTCATGAGTGGGTACATGGATGTGGCTTATCTGAAGAGCGCGATTCAGCTCTCGGCCGTCGATTATGTGGAAAAGCCGATCAAGTTACCGGAGATGGAGAACGCCATCCAGAAAACAGTACATTATATCGCCGAGCGGAGGGCGCAGCATTTGCTGTTGGATCAGAAGATGAACCTGGAGCGTGTGAAGCTGGCTAATGCGCTGAGAACGAAGTCCCACCCCGCTGATGAACTTAGACGCAAAGCCCAGGAGATCGGTTATCCGGTACATGCGAGCTATGTATGCCTGATCGTATCCCAGTTCAACAAGGAAATGCTGGTCGATGCCGTCAACATCCAGAACTACTGGGAACAACATAATCTTGCTACCATCGGCGAGCAATTGGATTATGACCGTTTGCTGCTTGTCGTGGCACTGCCCCGACCGAATGAGGAGATGGTGAGGGTACTGGCAGAAACGCTATGCAGGGAATACAGCGAGCTTCGTATTGCAGCTGGGCAGGTAGTGGCCGGACTGGAGGAAGTATCCAGAAGTTTCCGCGAAGCGGCACTGGCCATGGAACGTGTTTTTTTCAAGCCAGATCTGTGTTACCTCAAATATGATCCGGTGAATTACTCACCACAAGGGCTCAGAAGCGACATATATCCTGAATTCTACCGGTTGCTGAAGCAGGAACCGGTAGGATTGATCAACTGGATGGAGACGTTCTGTAACAGAGTGCTGGAGGAAGGGGATTTGGCAAGAGAAAGAGTGCTGTCCATGTGTATCACGTTTGCCAATGCGCTGTTCAAGGAGAGAAATGGTGTACTGATCCACATGGGGAAGATGGTTCAGATTCAAGATGTGGAGAAGCAGTTGAACGAATGCTGTACAATGCTTGAGGTGAAGGATCACATGCTTGAGCTGTCTCATGCGTATCAGGAGGAGTTCACACGGATATCGCCATATTCGGGCTTGATTCGTAGTGTGATGAACTATATATCTGACCATTGCAGTGATGTAGACCTGGATGTGCGGGAGATTGCCGACTATGTGCACTTATCCACCGCCCATCTTGGTGTTCTCTTCAAGCAAGAGACAGGAACTACGATTAAACAGTATCTGAATGACTATCGGTTGGAGCTTGCCAAGAGGCTTATTCTTGAGGAGCACTTCAAAATGATCGATATTTCGAAAATGTCCGGTTATGCCAGTGCAGGATATTTTGCCAAGGTGTTTAAGGCTGCTACGGGCGTAACACCTGTGGAATATCGAAAGAAGTTTTCCCAATGAGGGTTCTGAAGTGGCTGGGCAATCTATCTCTGCAAAAAAAACTGGTCATTCTGCTGGCACTCGCAGGCATTATTCCATTGATGATTACTTTCTCGGCGACATACGGCGAACTTCGTAATTCTGTAATCACTGGACAGAACTATGCAGCCAACCAAAGTTTTGACCAAACTTTATCACTGCTGTCCAGCAAATTCTCCCATATTGAGGAAGTGTCGTCGATGATTACGATTGACGAGCAAATCAATGCGGTTTTCTCCAAGGACCCGGAGCGTATGCAGGTGTGGGAGCAGCTGTCCGCCTTTGAACGGATTACGGATTATACACGTATTCTTCAGACAAACTCTGAGATTAACGGTATCGTATATTATATTAATGATGACTTCGTCATAACGGGTCCACATGCAACGATGTATCGTCCATATGCTCAGGTGTCGTCATTGCCCTGGGTCAGGAAGATCGTTGCAGGGGGCGGCGAAGCGGTGTGGGTAATGATGAAAGATGAGAGCAGCACATCGTCCGTGAGTTATTTAGCGCTGGGAAGAGTGCTGTGGAATATTAATGACTATTCCAAGCCGGTAGGCATCGTAACGCTGCGTGTGGAGTTGCCTCAGCTTCAGCCCTATATCATGAACTTAGCCATGGAGCAGCTGGTCTACTTGGATACGGATGAGGGAGAAGTAGTCATCAGCAATGGACATGCGGAGTTGGAACAACGAAATGGATACAGATCTCAGATGAGCCGAAACCAGTTTGAAGAGGTCAGAGTGGGTGACTCCTCTTATATCGTCCGAGATTCGAGAGTTGGATCGAGCAATCTGTTCCTGCATTCCGTTATATCTCCGGATACGGCAGCTACAGCCGTGAATCAGGTGCGAAACAAGGTGCTCTTCGTATACTTGCTTGTCTGCCTGGCTCTACTGGTATGCATCATCCCGGTGACAAAATCCATTACGAGTCGCATCTTCTTGCTTATGAACAGAATGAGTCAGGTTCGGCAAGGCAGATTAAACACGCTGGATATTCCCAATAGGGAGGACGAAGTAGGTCATCTGGTATCCAGCTACAATTATATGATTAACAGTGTCAGGGAACTGATGGACAATCAGTACAGGCTTGGGCAAGATAAGAAAGGGGCAGAACTGCGGGCATTGCAGTCCCAGATTAACCCGCATTTTCTGTACAATACGCTTGATATGATCGTCTGGATGGCTCAGAAAGAAGAGAAGCAGAACGTCCAGCAGGTCGTGTACGCTCTCTCTGATTATTACAAGTTGATTCTGAACAAAGGGGAAGACTTCGTAACTCTGAGGGATGAACTGCGCTTATCTGAGATCTATGTAAGCATTCAGCAGAAGAGATTCAAAGGCAAAATCCAATTCGATGTACACGTAGACGAAGCGGTAATGGAATGTATGTTGCCCAAAATTACGCTCCAGCCTCTAGTTGAGAACGCGATTGTACACGGTATTCTGGAAAAGCCTGAGAGCCGTGGCATCATTACAATTACGGGAGGCATAGAGGAGGGGCGAGTACGGATCGTGGTCACTGACGATGGCCCTGGCTTAGAGCAATCCCCCTCTCGGCTACACCGCCATCAAGGCAGCGGATACGGCGTACATAACATCCGCAAACGGCTGGAGTTTTATTATAATGAAACGGATGGAATACATTATGAATCAGTTCAGGGCAGAGGCACAAGTGTAATCATCAATGTTCCGATGGTTTTTCGGGATATACATGAATTGAAGCAAGCTAGTACATGATTTTGATGAAAAAAATGGCGGTAACATTGGGCGCCGTAAACGAAGCAGACAACGGCAGCCTTTTATGGAATAAGATGTGAGCATGGCGACAGGTATTTATACCTGTCGCTTTTGTTTTGCATTTTCATCGAAAAGTACCAGAAATCTTGTGAAATTCGAATAGTAGAGAGGTGTTGTGTCGGACTACAATAGGAAGCAAGGAAAGGGTGATACGATGGCAGAACCAAATATAGCAATGACAAAAGCGCTCAAACAGAAGAAAAGGCGCTTTGCAGACCTCAGGGAACACAAAACATATTATATTATGCTCATTCCCCTGGTCGTGTTTTTCACCTTATTCAACTACCTTCCCATGGCGGGTCTTTACAACGCGTTTACCGACTATGACTTTAGCAAGGGGTTGTTCAGTCCGTTTGTTGGGTTGAAAAATTTCGAGTTCCTGTTCAAAGGAGGCTGGGATTCAATTGTCTGGAAATTGACTCGCAATACGCTGCTCTATAATGTGGCCTTCATTGTACTCGGCAACATCTGTCAGATCGCCATGGCGGTTCTGCTTAGGGAACTGACATTCAAGAAATTCATGAAAACGTCGCAGACGCTGATGTTCATGCCTTACTTCGTCTCGATGGTCGTGGTTGGTTCCATTGTATACAATCTGTTCAACTACAAGTATGGTGTGTTTAACAACGTTTTTACGTCATTGGGTTTCGAGCGCTTTGACTTCTACCAGTCACCTGAGGTCTGGCCGTTCATTATCGTCATTATCGAAATCTGGAAAGGACTAGGGTACGGGACGGTTATCTATTTGGCATCTATTATGGGTATTGATGAAAGCGTATACGAAGCAGCTTATGTCGATGGCGCCAGCAAGTGGCAACGGATTCGGTACATTACACTGCCGCTTTTGAAGCCGACGGTTATCATTCTAGTTTTGTTTTCCATCGGAGGAATTATGAGGGGACAGTTCGATCTGTTCTGGAACATAATCGGCAACAACGGACTGCTGCTGAATGCAACCGACATTATTGATACGTATGTGTACCGTTCATTAACCGTGAATTTCAGTCTCGGACTGGGGACGGCGGCAGGTCTATATCAATCGATATTCGGATTGGTACTTGTTGTGACGGTAAACGCAATTGTGCGTAAAGTGGATCGTGAAAATTCTTTATTTTAATCGTCAACCGAATGGGAGGAAGCCTGATGGCACAACTTGCTGCAACATCTGACAAGAAGAAGTTAAAAGTGGATGCAAGCTCGAAAATATTCGATGTTATGGCTGTGGTCATTGTTGGCTTGGTAGCACTAATCTGCGTCGCTCCATTTATCCTGATGCTGTCAGGATCACTGAGTGATGAATCCAAAATTGTAGTTAATGGCTACTCACTACTGCCACAGGATTTCACATTGGATGCATACAAGATTGTTTTTACCACCCTGGGAGGGGAAATTGGCAGGGCGTATCTCGTGACCATCTATGTTACGTTGCTGGGTACGTTGCTCGGATTATTGACAACGTCCATGAGCGGATTCATTCTATCCCGTCCGGATTTTAAGCACCGGGACAAGGTTGCCTTCTTTATCTACTTTACCACGCTGTTTAGCGGAGGACTGATTCCCACCTACCTGGTGGTCGCCAATGTGCTGCATCTCAATCATACGTTGTGGGCGATTATCCTTCCGGGTATGATCTCTCCATTTAATGTGTTCCTGTTCCGCAACTATGTCAAAAGCATTCCCAATTCCTTAATGGAGTCGGCACGAATCGACGGGGCAGGCGATTTCAGAATCTATTGGCAGATTGTTCTTCCACTGTCGAAGCCTGTGAGCGCAACCATCGGACTGTTCCTTGGACTGGGTTACTGGAATAACTGGTTTGGTTATAGTCTGTACCTGATTTCAGATCAGGAGAAATGGGGATTGCAGTATCTGCTTTATCGTATGTTATCCCGTGTGACGGATGCCGTCAGGGATGCCCAAATTGTCGTGGATCAACTGCCGAGTGAGACGATGAAGCTGGCAACTACCATGCTAGTAACGGGCCCCATCATACTGTTGTATCCGTACATGCAGCGTCATTTTGTCAGCGGTCTGATTGTTGGAGGCGTGAAGGGATAAATGGTTATGGTTTTACACGATCAGGATAGGGTGAAAGGCTGCCCTGGTCGCTCCACATACAAAATATCATCATAATGGAGGGGATTGTTTTGAAAGCGCTACATATTAGAAAATCACTTCTGTCTTGTCTCATGGTATTCACGGTTATCCTTTCCGCATGTTCGAATGGGGGTTCGGACAAAGGTGCTACCGAAGGTTCAGGCACACCGACATCCGATGGCAAGACGATTGTGCAATTGAAGGGTATCACGATGGGAAATGCCCCCGCCAGTGGCATGGACAACTTTTACAAGCAACTGGATGAGCTAACGATTAAGGATCTGGGGGCAACTATTCGGTTTGACTTTGTGCCTTGGGGAGACGAAAAGAATCAGATCAGCAGAGCTATCGCCGCGAAGGAATACGATGTTTATGTTGGCGGCGCCTGGTCGGACTTTGCATCGTTTGCCACCAAGAATGCATTTGCGAATCTGACCCCACTGCTGGGAGAGGTGCCTGATCTGGTGGAGCATTATAAAGGCACACTGGATACCGTGAAGATTAACGGCAGTCTCTACGGCATTCCACAGTACAATAAGCCGGGAGGCGGCGGAGAAGGCCTGTTGTTCCGTGAAGATCTGCGCAAAGCGTGGGGATTACCGGAAATTACAGATCTGGATACCGTAGAACAATATCTTTACAAGACCAAAGAAGCTTATCCAGACACACCGATGATTAATGACAAGCGGTTCGCGGATAACGTCTGGACTCTGGTTGCTGGTTCCAAATATCTGGATCTGGTAAAAGGGTACGTCGTTGCCACCTTGGATGAGCCATACAAGGCGATCAGCATGTACGACACACCTGAGTATAAGCAGGTACTGGAGCGGTCCAAAAAGTGGTATGAAGATGGCATTGTGAGCCACGATATACTGGCTGCTCAGGGCAATGCGACAAGCGAGACGCTGGAATTGATGAAAGCCGACAAAAAGCCGCTTGAATTTAACAACCACTTTGGTGCTGTCAGCAGCAGTTATGTTGGTGCACTGAAAGAGCTGCATCCTGATTTTGAGTATGGCTGGTTTGATTATTATTTCAACAATATTCCGGCCTACATGCCGTTCATGGCACCGGATAATATCACCATGATCTCGATTGGTGCTCACTCCAAACACGTCGAAACGGCTCTGAAGCTTATCGAAAAAGCTCACACCGATCGAACGTACTACAATCTGCTGCAGTACGGTGTTGAAGGAGAGAATTACAAGCTGGCTGGCGAATTCGTTAGCTATGAAGGCATCAAATCGGAGAACAAAAAGCCAGGCTGGACGGGGCTATATGATGGATATATGAACCTGCAGGAGAAATATCCGGACGAATGGCAAGCCATTAACGATAAATTGCAGAATGAAGGTGCCAAGAAAGCGGAAGAGAATGGTCAAAGTCCACTGGCCGGATTCGGGCTTGCCACATCTAATGTGGCTGCAGAGCTTGCAAGCATGGAAACGGTTAAATCGCAGTATATCGTTCCGCTGTCAGTAGGCATTACCAAGGATATCGATGCCGATCTTGCCAATGTGAAGAAACAGCTGGAAGGCGCCGGATTCGACAAGTTTATGGCTGAATTACAGGTTCAACTGGATGCTTTTGCAGCAAGCAAGAAGTAATAGACTCGGATTAGTAGAATTGTGGATACATTTGAACGAATTAATTATATAAGTACCAATGTGCCTGTAGACCCCACGAAACTCCGGGGTCTACACCTATATTATAGCTGGAGGAACGCTTGTGAAGCCCATCATCTGTTATCCCCTGATTCAGGAAATTCCCCAATCTCAAGATTACATTATTCGTATTCGTGAGGCTGGCAGTGACGGACCATGGTCTGATGTAAATGTATACGGAGTAAAGGTTGATATGCACCATGTGCGGCAGGCCAGTATGGCTTATTTTGATATGGGTGTTCCAGTTGAATTGGAAATTGAATGCAAGTACACGGAGGTTCAGACCGTTGATATTCGACCCTTATCTTATAAAATCCAATCACAGATTCAGGGCAATGTAATCTCATTTGAACTGAAAGAACCTCTTAAGTTGTCTATCGAGGTGAACGGCGAACGGTTTCGCAATCTGCATCTGTTCGGGAACGTGCCGGAGACGGATGCTCCAAGTATGCAGGATCCACGTGTTCACGTCATACAGCCAGGCATCCATCGTACGGAATGGCTGGAGACAGAGGCTGAAGTACTCTATTTTGCACCAGGCATGCATTACATTGAAGAGACCATCCTACGCATTCCATCGGGCAAGACGGTCTATATTGATGGCGGTGCTGCTGTCGCCGGTTCATTCGTCTGTGATCGGGTTCAGAACGTTACAATCCGGGGGCGAGGCATGGTCTATCTGGCGGACTTTCATCGATTCTCTGCTTTCCGCGGAATTCGGTTGATCCATGCGAGCCGGATTGTCATTGAAGGCATTATGATCATCGACGTGCCGCATTACAGTGTGTACATCGGCAGCTCACAGTACGTGTCCGTCAAAAATATTAAGTCATTCAGTACACGGGGCTGGTCGGATGGTATTGATATCATGTCCAGCTCGGATATTGAGATCCAACATGTTTTCATGCGCAACTCGGATGATTGTATCGCGATCTATGGTAGCCGATGGGGTTACCGTGGTGACTCGCGTCGTATCCGAGTTAGACATGCTGTGCTGTGGGCTGATGTTGCACATCCACTTATGATTGGCACGCACGGGGACCACGAGGCAAACGGGGATGTGATTGAGGATATCCGGTACGAAGATATCGACATATTGGAACATCACGAGCCACAACCCAACTATTGGGGAGCCATGGCCATTAACGCGGGTGATCATAATACCGTGCGGAACGTTGTCTATTCTCGAATCAGAGTGGAAACCTTTGAGCAAGGTCAGCTGTTCGATCTGCGTGTGATTAGGAACAAGGATTACAATCCTGCTCCTGGTCGGCGGATTGAACACATTGTATTTGAGGATATCGAGTACGCAGGAGGGACGTTATATCCTTCCCGGATCTATGGTTATGACGAAGAGCGCAGCATCGAAGGAGTGACGTTTAATAATCTGACGATTGCAGGTCAACGTGTGCACAGCCCGGATCATCCAGCGATTGAAATGAACGAGTATGTACGTGGCATCTCATTCCACTAGGGGTGTTCAATAGGAAAATACGACGAGTAAACAGGAAAGGGGGGGATGTGTAATTTCAAGGTCTGGCACAAGCGGGCTTCAAGGGAAGAACATCGAATTCCATGAAAATGAGGAGGTTTGATATGGGAATGAATAGCGGATTTCATGAGGGAAAAAGATGGAGACGGGTGATTGCTTTACTTGCTGCAATCAGTCTGTTGGTAACACTTTTACCGGTTGGTACCCATTCCATCGCAGCTGCTGCGGATTCAAACGATGTTACTGTGTCAGGATATGAAGTTCAGATCAATGAAACGATTACAGGTGGCTTCACGCATCCCGGAGTTGGACTAACCAAGGAAGTCCTTGAGAACATGAGAGAGCAGGTGCTGTTGCAGCAGGAACCATGGTACTCCTACTATGTGGCGATGACTAGCTCGGCAGCGGCTTCCAAGACAGTGACATCCAGCAATGCGAGTCAAACGGACCCAACAAAACCGGCAAGCGATGCCTTCAACAGCCAAGGGTTCAACTCCCGTTTTATAAGCGATGGATTGAAAGCGTATACACAAGCGTTAATGTACTATATTTCAGGAGATGAGACGTATAGATCCAATGCGATGCGTATCATTCAAATATGGTCGCAGATGGACCCTAGCAAATATGTTTACTTTAATGATGCGCACATTCATACCGGGATTCCGCTGAATCGTATGGTGACGGCAGCTGAGATTCTAAGATATACAAGTTATCAGACGGAAGAACTGGGATGGACAGCGCAGGATACAACGAATTTTACAACCAACCTGATTAATCCGGTTATCGAGACCTTCCAGCATGACAACAATCGCTTCATGAATCAGCATAACTATCCTTTGCTGGGTGCGATGGCAGGGTATATTTTTACCAACAATCAGAGCAGATATGACGAAGCAGTTGAGTGGTTCACCGTCAACAGCACTGCGCAAGACCAAGGCTTTAATGGGTCGCTCAAGCAGCTGTTCCGCCTAATGGATACTGATGATCTGACTGGAGAGCCACTGGTTGAGCCGGTAATTCAGCATGTGGAGATGGGTAGGGATCAGGCGCATGGTGGTGGAGATCTCACTAACGCTGCCATCCTATCACGTATGCTGCTCGCTCAGGGAACAAAGGTCGATCCCGTGGATGGTACCGTTTCAACAGCGGCAAATGCGCTCGGACCGTATGAGTTCCTGGATGATCGCATATTGGCGGCCGCAGACTTCTTCTGGCAATTCATGCTTGGTTATGATACGCCTTGGACACCAGTGGCCTATGCCATTTCGCCAGATGGAACGATTCGGGATACGTATAATCATATATCCAATGCCTACAAAGGTAGAATGAATACGGCAAATTTCTGGGATATGTATTATTACTACACATATGTCAGAGGCATTAATATTGCTGAAAAGGCTCCTCATTATTATGAAGCATTTACGAAGCGGTTACCTTCCAACTTTTATTATGGTGGTACCTTGAACAAAAACTGGGACAACGTGGATGGAGGCGGAGACTTCTGGCTGTATATGCCAGAGGAGGCAGCGTCTGAAGGTGCAGAATATCTGCCTCGTGAACAGACAAGTGGCTCACTGATCGACATTGAAGATCGTTATACGAAGCTTGGCGGCAACACAACCACCATAAAGGAAGGAGATACATCGTTTGTGCGGTTTCAGGCGACGCAAGTGGGAAGTCGTATAGCATTTCTTAACGGTTCCAGCAGTGAGAAAATCATTGGTTTCCGCATTCGTACCACTGGGCCTGCCCGCTTGGAGCTTACTCCGGGAATCAATGATACCTTGACTTTGCCGGATACGCATGGAAAGTGGCGATATGTAACATACACGCTGGACAGCTTCCAGAGCCTGAACGATATTCTGTATATGAAGGTCACAGGCTCGGATACGACAGTAGATATGGACCACATTCATATCAAAGCAAGTGAACAGCTGACACCGCCAGTATTCAAAACAGGAAATTCTGGTCTCTCCATATTCGCCTATCCTGGCTCGCCGATTCGTGTTGATTTTGAAGCAACGGATGCTGGGGGATTGGATGTGGTGACCTATTCCAGCCCGAATCTGCCTCAAGGAGCAGCATTGAATGAAGCCACGGGTGAGATGCTCTGGCAGCCGGGAGTGTCACAGACTGGAACTCATTCCTTCCATGTAGCCGCTTCAGACGGTACAACAATCACGACAAGAGATGTAAAGATAGTAGTCTCTGCGAATCGGGCTTCCGCTGTGGAGCAGGCCATAGCTACTTATGATGAGGATCGAATCTATGTAGCAGCGACACTCAACTCATTTCATGCAGTGTATGAGGATATCCTGGACCAGCTTGACACAGCTTCAGATGAAGTATTCTATGGGCAGCTGCAGGAGCTAGCCCAAGCAGCGGAAGCGATGAAGCTGGTCACTCCGTTGCTGGAACAGGGCGGCGGCATTGATTACCACAACATCGTTGCGTCATCGACCTTTGGGACAGATATTGCCAATATGGTGGACGGGGACAATCAGACGGGGGTTTCGTATACACGTGCGCCAAACCTATACCATATGATTGATTTTGGGCCAGATTTCAAAGTATCGGCTACGTCCTTTGGATTCCAAAGTAATATTTTTGCCGATCGTCTCGCGAAGTCAGCCGTTTTTGGCTCCAATGATGGGGAGAACTGGGTACGATTGACCCCGGGGTTAACAGCATTTACCCAGAGCTTTCAGACCCTGGATGTTGCTTCCGAATACCAGGACGATTCGTTCCGGTTCATCAAGGTTCAGCTGCTTCATCCACAGCCGGATGTATTGTATGGCATCGTAAGGAATTTGTTCGAAATGACCGAGTTCCGCATCTATGGTGAACGTCATGAGACAGGCAATAAGCTGGAGTCCGTCTCCATCTTTTCGGATCAAAGTGTAAGTGGCAAGATTGCAACTGGGGACACTGTACAGTTGAAGATTCAGGCCAAGGAAGCAATCCAGAATGTAACGGCGACCATTCAGGGCATTGCAGCAACCGTTACGACTCAGGATCAGATCCTTTGGACGGCGTTGGCTACTATGGGAGATGATGTACCTACAGGTACGGTCAAGTTTACGGTGGATTACGAACAGAGTGACGGAACAACAGGGGAGCGGACAGTGCTAACCACTGACGATTCGAAGCTATTCCTTGTAGATGGCGGCAGATATATTGATGTGTCGATGATGGCGAAAGTAAAGGCTTCGGATAAACAATGGCCAGGTAACGGGTTATCCCAGGATGAGGTGGGTTATCTGCTATTCGATGGTGATACATCCACCTATGGGGATCTGAATACATCATCTGGTTCCTTCTACACGGTGGACTTCGGTGAAGGTCTGTCTGTGAGGCTGGATGAAATTGTGCTGATGCCAAGAGCTTCCAACAGCTCAAGAATGAACGGGCTTGTCATTCAGGGCTCCAACGATAATTCAAACTGGACGGATCTAACACAGCCTCTAAAAGGTTCACAAGAAGGAACGTGGTCCGATATTCGACAGGATCAGCTTCTGAATGATGGATATTATCGCTATTTGAAACTGTACAACAACTCGGCATGGAGTGGTAACGTTGCTGAAGTTGAGTTTTATGGTGATGTAGACTACGATGCGGAAGTTGTGGATTCAAAAGTGGTTGCGCCTGAAGGCTACACCCAGGGAAGCTACTACCTGTATATGCAGGAGGTTAACCGCATCAAAGCTTCATTAACCGAACCGGATGCAAACAAGATGGCATTGCTTAAAGAGTTAATTGCAGCCAAGACCATGCTAATCTCTGTCGCTGACTTATTCCCTCCTATTCATGTAGACACTGCGATGGTGCTTGCATCCTCCATTTCCTGGGATGGAAAGGTTGATGCGATGACGAACGGATATCGCGCATTTGACGGGGATCCTGCCACATCGCCAGACACCAAAACAGCAGCAGGCTGGACCCGAGTCGACCTGGGAGTAGACCACACCAAGGTAGTTGGCAGTATCAGGTTTATTCCACGCACCGGCAATGCCGCCCGTATGAATGGAGCCCTGATACAGGGCTCCAATGATGGCGTGAGCTTTGATACGCTTTATACCGTAGGTGGTGTAAGCGAGATCAAGTGGTATAAGCAGAATTTGAGCAGCAGAAATGCTTATCGTTATTTGCGCTATTATACGCCAAACGGCTTCGCCAATATCGGTGAGCTGGAGTTCTATGAGAAGAATGTGGATAGAACGCTCCTTACACTGCTGATGGAACGGGCAAATGCAGTGAATGAGGAGGATTACACCGGAGAGAGCTATGCGCAGTTACATGCTGCTGTCACGACTGCAGATGCGGTTGATACGGATCTGGAAGCAAACCAGAACGATGTTGATTCCGCTTCGAATAGTTTGAAAATGGCGTTGGGTAGTCTGGTTTCCATTTGAAGTAGTAGAATGAACAGAAGCTAGATGCAGGATGTACAGATGGAACTTTATATAAGGAAGTAGACTTTGTACTAAATAATATGAAAAAAAGAAAAAGATAGTATCCTTGAAGAGAAGGGCACTATCTTTTTCTTATTCTAAGTTTGTAGGGAGCTGTTATAACACTTTACGTCATACAGCCCTTTATAGAAAACCTCTTTTGTTTTGGGTTACTCGAATAAATTAGTGATATAGTCCTGTGAGATGTTCGTCACTAGGCTGTAAAATCTTAGACAGCAGTACGATCTGGCCTGTATGGTAGCCATAATGCGTAGCAACCTTTATCAACAGAGAACGTACGATTTTATGCTCATGCGCATCTTTGGCTTCATCCTCACTGCGGTTCATACGATTCCAATCTGTCAGCTCATAGGGAATGGTCACTTCCCTGAACAAATCCTCCTCTTCCAGGCTCGATAATATCGCGGTTGATTCTGTTCGCACATGGCGGAGCTTGGCTAACAATTCCTCCCGGCTCAGACCGTCATTGATGTTGAATTCAGCGGAGCGTTCCCGGATTAAAGGCTGGTTCCCTATACCTGTCACCAGGTTCTGATATTCATTGCCCGCCAAATGCAGACAATAATTCCCCACACTGTTCATGCCAGGCTGGAGTCTCTTCCAAATCTGTTCCTCGTTCAACCTGCTCAAGCTGGTTTCAATACGTTCTAGCTGCTTGTTCATGTCCTCAACAACGTCCTGAATAAGTTTTATCATGATATCAGGTCCTCCATTCATTAGGGTTGATTGAAGTTCAAATGCAGATAACCGAAGGCGAATTGATTATAAACGAACAATGATTTAATATAAAGGCTAATATTGCTCCTGTTTTACTCAAGATTGAATTATTGCTTGAATTATTGATTATAGAGAACAGAAGGTATGAATAATGACAAAATACGAAAATCAGATTCCTACATCCGCAGGTATGAGCTTTAGCTCCCTTGTGAGCATGTTAAAAGATTCCATGCGGAGAAGTATAGAGCGGAGACCTGCGGGCAACATTCCCATGGAGAAATATGAACCAGCGGAATCGTTAAATGTATCCGATAATCCGCAGGTGACATGGTTCGGTCATTCGGCCTTTTTGCTTGAGATCGAAGGACACAGATTGCTCTTTGATCCAATGTTGGGCAACCGTCCATCTCCTGTATCCTGGGCGGGTACGAAACGATACAGTACTAACCTGCCGATTCAACCCGAGGATTTTCCAGCCTTGGATGCGATCATTATATCGCATGACCATTATGATCATCTGGACTATTCCTCCATCCGCAGATTAAAGAATAAAACAAAGCGGTTTATCGTCCCACTTGGCGTGCGCAGGCGACTGATTCAACTGGGTGTGCCCTCGGAACAGATTACCGAACATAACTGGTGGGATGAGCTTTCTTTCAAAGGTTTGACATTAGCCTGCACGCCAGCGCGGCATTTCTCGGGCAGAGGGTTGTTGGACCGTAATTCTACACTATGGTGTTCGTGGGTCATTGCTGGACAAGAAACGAAGGTTTTCTTTAGTGGGGACAGCGGATACGGTCCTCATTTCAAGGAAATCGGCAGTAAGTACGGACCCTTTGACCTGACCTTGATGGAATGCGGACAATATGATGAGCGCTGGTCCAACATTCATATGATGCCAGAAGAAACGGTACAGGCACACTTGGATGTAAGGGGAGGGCTGCTCATTCCGATTCATTGGGCCGCTTTTACGTTGGCCTATCATGCCTGGAACGAGCCGGTTGAACGGATCACCAAGGCTGCACATGCCCTGAATGTCACTATTGCAACGCCCAAAATCGGTGAGAAGGTTGTGCTGCATACGGGAGCTTACCCGAGCCAACCGTGGTGGAGATCAAACTGAGGTAATTTGAAATAAACATAAAAGCGTCCAGCTCATTAGATGAGAGGACGCTTTTTCTCTTGCATTTATTTTAAAATTGATAGTGCGCTATAGATAAGCAAAACACCCATTAGAATATTAAAGGGACGTTCATATTTCAATAAAAAGCTCTGAAATAACATACCGCATAACCCCCAAGTCATATTGGCACTGATGCCAATGATAGTTAGAAGTAACGAAAATACGATCATATGAACATGAGACTCTCCAAGAGGCATAACAAATACCGAGATGGCCGTAAGACCATACAGAATGACTTTGGGGTTGATGAATTGCAGGGTGAAGCCAAAGAGAAACGTAAAACGATTGACCTTGGGATCTTTGGTATTCGCAGGTTTGCTTCGCATGATTTTGATCGCCAAATAGATCATGTATACACATCCCAATACGTTCAAGGCGGGTTTGATCCTCGGGATATATTGATGCAGAATAAGGTTGAAATAACTGGACAGAAACATAATTAGCAGGCAGCCAGCTGCTACGCCGGCAATAAACGGAAGAATTTTTTTGAATCCCTCGTTTCTTGCGTGAGTCATGGCGATGATGTTGTTGGGACCTGGTGTGAATGAAGCCACAATTGCGTAAGTCAGTAACGGAATGATATTCATAAGTCCTCCACATTTGATTCTTCATGTATGTTATATTTGATTGAAACGTGCGCCATAACGTACGTTCTTTATAATTGTACAATATGTACGCTATATAGCACAATATAATCTTTTAAACCAGAGGTGACTGAATATTGAAAAACATTAATGTTGTTCTGGCACAGAATTTGAAGCAGCTCAGGGAACAAAGAAAGCTTAGTCTGGACAAGGTTGCCGAGATGTCTGGAATCAGCAAGACGATGCTTGGTCAGATTGAACGGGGTGAATCCAACCCTACAATTGCGACAGTCTGGAAGATTGCGAACGGCCTGAAAATTTCTTTTACCGCCTTGATCCACGAGCCAAAGTCGGACACTACAGTTGTAACGGGCAGTGATATTCAAGCATTGATGGAGGATGAGGGAAAGATTCGGATTTATCCGCATTTTCCCTTCGAAGAGGGGCGCCGTTTTGAAATGTACATGATGGAGATGGATGAAGAGTCTTCTTTGAGTGCTGAACCACATATAGAAGGGGCAGAGGAATTTATTACGGTTTTTGAAGGGGAAGTTACGATTCGGGTTGGGGCGGAGGGACATACGGTAAAAAAAGGAGAATCGATCCGTTTTCGCGCGGACAAGCCCCATGGCTATAAAAATTCGGGTGCCTCTGCGAATAAATTAAGCATGGTCATCCATTATTCAAAATGAGATATTCTGTCATACGAATAGATTCTACGCTATTTATATTTTGTTTAAATTCGTGTCGTACAATCTTCCTGAATGAGAGAAAGGGGGGCCGGTAATGAATCGAATTCTGATTGTCGATGATGATGTTTATATCCGCGAACTTGTAAGTACGATCCTGAAACAAGAGGGCTTTCTTACGATTGAAGCGGTTGATGGAAATGATGCGCTGCAAAAAGTAGCAGGGCAGATGAATGTGCAGACGTCTGAGGGAGCAGGATCGATATCGATCCTGCTCCCGCTTGAACTCATGGATGTTAAGCAGTACAATGTGCTTTATAAAGTTGCAATTAAGGAGTGACATCTATGAGCACAGCCAATCGTGGTGTGAATATTGGACCACCACGTTTCAAAATAGCAGTACATTCCATTGTCTGGTTGGCAAAAAGCGGGAGTGTTCTGTCGAGCGCAATGATTGCAAGCCAGGTGAATTCACATGCTACGTTCATGCGCAGAGTGATGCAGGCGCTGTCGAATGCAGGATTTGTGGAATCCAAAGGTGGACGTGAAGGAGGGTACAGCCTGTTGAAATCCGCTGATGAGATTACACTGGGCGATATCTACTCCGCTGTTAATGCAGCTGCAGGAGAACTTGAATTCGATGTGGACTGTGGTGGTGAAACGGGGGAACAGCTTGATTTGGAATTGGAGAAGATTCTATACGAAGCTGAATTACGAACCATTGAATACTTGCGTAACTACACGATTAGAGATGTGATGGGACGGGTTGATTTTTGTTCATAAATTATTTTTTTGAGAAAGTACTAGTCAAACGAATATAAAGCATTTATAATGTGCTCATGGCAGTTGCATATAACTGCTTTTTATATCCGTTAATTGTGCCTGTAAAAAGCACATATTAGATTTTCAGATGGGTAAGGAGAGTGGGATACATCAAATAAGACTTTTCGTTTTTTAAATGTGCTTATAAAAGTTGCATAAAATTATCAGGGAGTGATGAAAGTGAATATTCTATCTATCGTTTTACAATCGCTGCTTGTGCTTATCTTTTTGATGGCAGGGTTTGGAAAAATTACAGGATCGAAAATGCATGTTGAAGGGTTTCAAAAATGGGGACTTCCCCAATGGTTCCGTGTAGTTACAGGACTCGTGGAAATTGTGGGAGCTGCAGCACTGATCGTGGGCTATTGGGAACCAAGCTGGACTGCTGCTGGTGCATTGTTGCTCGGCGTTACAGGAGTTGGGGGAACATTGACACATTTGCGAGCAAAAGATTCAATGAAAGAAACGTTCCCTATTGTTCTGATTGGTGTTTTGGCTTTCGTAGTCTTGATTATCCAACGCAGTGAGCTTATGAATTTTCCGGGTTTCAATTAACCAAATAATTTTTAAGTCGTTTAACATTATAATATCAATAACTCAATTAAAAAAATGGAGATACCAATAAAGTAGCCTATTAAAATCGGCTACTTTATTGGCGTTCCGTTAACGAATCAAATCCCAAGGCAAGGTTCTTGATTATGGCTTTTCTTTTGCCTGACGCTGTATTTCTGTGGAGGTTAACGCTTTATCATATACTTTTACGTTATCCATCGAGCCTTTATAGAAGGGATCGGCTGTATAACGGCTTTTGCCCAAATAAGCTTCCGTCACTTGCAGATCCTTCGGGTTAAACGTGATTTCGGTGCTGCTTGCTACGGCTTTTCCATTCACATACAGAGTGCCGGTATCTCCCTGAAGGGTAACAGCGACATGCACCCATTGATTGGAGGGCAGCGGTTCAGCAGCAATCAGACTCTGATCCCGTCCCTGATCATGAATGGTGAATTGCAGAGATCCAGTATGCTGGGCGGGAGTAAGGAACATATGTCTGGTCAGGCCATTTCCAAAGTCGAAAATTCGCTGCCAGGTTCCGCCGCCACTCCAGTTGACCCATGCACTAAAGGTGAAATCCGTCGTATCGGTAATGATTCCGGGTAGCTGGATGTAGCTGTCGGTTCCGTTAAAAGCAGCAGCTTGATTTTTGCTGCTAATAGCAGAAGTCGTCACATTAAAAGCTTGTCCATGATATTCATTTTTGCTGAAATCCTGTGCGATTTTTGCAAGTTTCTTTTGATCAAAAGTATATTCTCCAAGCAAAGGGCTAACCGCCTGCTGTGGAATGATAACGTTAAACGTTTTGGAGCTTACCGCACTACCTTTGCGGATCGTTGCGGTTAATGCCACCTTGGCATCTCCCTTACCAGTGCGAGGGCGATTCACTACTCCGGTAGCGGACAGCGCAGAGGCGTTGGAAGATTTCCACGTAATCTCTGCATCACGTGTTCCCTTGGTCGGGAGGGACAGGTTGAAGAATACGTTCCCTGTGTCGCCGATGCTCAGATCATTTTTTACCGCATTGACAATATCCTGATCCTTCAGTGCAGCCATCTGACTTCCCCAGATTGCCACGCCAGAGGAGGAGAGAGCGCTAAAGGTCAGAACCGTCTTTTGGGAGTCTGGCTCCCATTCATGCGTGAAGAAACCTTTATACACAACGTTATTCGATGTGATTTGCACCTGATTGTCTGAACCAAGACTCCATGTTCCCGTCACCGCACCACTAATCTGCCCATCTGCTGTAAACTGAACGGTCTGTGAAGATTTGATCTCGGCCGTGATTTCCTTCCCGTGATTCACCCATTTGTACTGACCAGCAATATCCTGGGTTGTCAATGGGGCAGTATCTTCTTCAGAGCCCCCATAGCGATAGGGAGAAACGACAGGCCATCCTTCCGAGTTCATATGCATCTCATGTACGCGGACTTCATGCTCTTCTCCGTGCCCTGGAAAGCGGGAATGGAAGATCAGAAATTGTTTTCCCGTTTCAGCATCATAATAAGCGGAGTTATGTCCTGGTGATACATAGCCGATACCTTGACCTGTGCCGGGGTCACCGATCTGTCTTTGAAACAGGAAGTTTCCTAGTAATTTGACGCCAAAAGGCTCGATCGAGAGGTCATCAAACAAGGGTTTGTCCTTGTCCGCCTTGACGTTGATCATATCGTTTCCTTCAGCATCGAGGAAAGGACCATCCGGTGTTTTGGAACGGGCTACGCGAATGTTATATCCCCCGTCAGCACCCAATCCGCCATAGGACAGATACAGATAATAATAGTCGGTTTCGGGACTATAGAGCATATAAGGTGCTTCAATTCGGCTGTGATTGCCTCCGGTCAGTTTATTGCCATAACCCTGATTAGGGAGAGGTTTTCCCGTCGTTTCGTCCATCTCCATAATGAAAATACCCCCGGAATAGGAACCGTATACCATCCAGAGCTTGCCGTTTTTATCGAAAAATACATCAGGGTCGACCACATTCGGATGTATGGTTGCATCGTATATAGTGCCATCCTCACTAATCTCATCCCACATGCCCGATTTGAGCAGAATACCCTGATCCTTATAAGGCCCCTCAATGTTGTCTGCCACAGCAACGCCTAACGCAGAGCGGGGAGAGTCCCCTTTGCATGCATTGTAGTACATATAAAATTTGCCATCCGCCAACTGGATGACGTCCGCTGCCCATAATGTATCGGTCTGCGCCCATTGCAGGGCTTCAGCGAATTCCTTGGTTACATTGGGCACAACAGGGTTGTCATCCGTAACTCCGGAGGCGACCGAATCCCAATTCATCAAATCTTTGGACTTTGCTACTTGAAGATGTGAACCAAAAATATAAAAGGTATCACCCACCTTAATAACGGAAGGGTCATGAACGGAAACATTCCTGAATGCTGGAACCGCATTCTCAATGGATGTGGAAACTTGCGGGTTGGAACTGATTGCCCCCGGGCTATCCGCGAATACGGAGACGGGAGCCAAAGCTGTTGTCGTAAGTAATGCAGAGCTCAGTAAAGAAATGTTAAGTATGCTTACCCAATAACGTTTCATACGTTTCCCCTTTCCCAATACCTGAAATGAAAATAACCCTATTCATTGCCGCAAACGTTATTTGGACGAACAGCCCTCCTTTTGGTTTCCATAAATTATCAAGCGCTTTCATTTGTTATATTATCAATCAATTTATATATTTGTAAACCATAAATATAATGGTAAGGGTGTCTTAATGATTGAAAAGGATATAAGTAAAAGATCGTTGTATTCTAAAGAATTCCTATGCTGCAACGGATTTTTTGTAATTTTGGGATTGAAATCTTTACTCGGAATAAGATACTATACGATTAGATCATGTGTTTATATATTTATCAATCAATTTATATTTATACGAATTAAAGAAAGCTCATCTATGATAATTTACGCTACATAGGAGGAATGAACATGACTACATATCATAATCAACTAATCGCACACTATAAGTTTGAAGATGCAGCCAACATTGGCAAGGATAGTTCAGGGAACGGGCACGTTGGAGCCGCTGCAGGAGAGAAAATACCCGATATTTCCGAAGTGAATGGCAGATGGGCGGTGACTTTTACTGGAGGATCGAACGGAACATCCTATTTGGAACTGCCTTCGAATTTGTTGCAAAATGTAAGCGACAACACTGGAGTGACTGTTACAGCATGGGTCCATTTGGGCAAGGGATCGAACGTGTGGGAGCGGATTTTCGACTTCGGCAAAGGAGAAAAGGGCCCCTATTTATTTCTGACTCGTCAGATGCGTGGCACGTTATTTGCAGGCGATGATCTGGTTGTAGACCCGGGACGCGGATTTGCCAGTGGGGAGTGGATGCATATTGCATTGTCGGTGGCAGGCAGTCAAGGCGGCACACGCAGCAGCGCGGGTCCCATTGTATATGTGAATGGAGAGAAAGTAGCGGATGGCTCTATCAGTCAGACGTCCAGTGGCAATTATGCCAAGCTGCGCAGATGGTTTGATTCGTTCGTGGATCCTACGAATTATAGCCGCAATTATATTGGACGCTCTCAGTACGCAGCAGATGTGGATTTTGCAGGTTCACTGTCCGATTTTCGGATTTATCAGGCCGCTCTGTCCATGGATGAAGTGATCGAAGTCATGTGCGAGTCCCTGACGGATGAAGAGATTGTGAAGCTGGCAGGAGATAAATATTTGTCTGCTCCAGCTCGGATTATTACCAAAGACGTGTCATTGCCTGTAGATTTGCTGGGGGGCAAGGTAAACGTTCAATGGAACTCAAGTCAGCCAGAAGTCCTGTCAGCGAATGGTGAGGTTCAACCCCTGAGCTCAGCACAGAAGATTCATTTGAATGCGCTTTTGTCCAAAGGTGGAAGTATGCTGAACAAAAGTTTTGATGTGTCCGTTGTGCCAGAACACCTGCCGCCTTATACCGTTACAATCCATGGGGACCAGCAGGTGACGGATATTAGTGAAGTGATGTACGGCCTGTTCTACGAGGATATCAACAATGCAGCAGATGGGGGAATCTATGCGGAGTTAGTTCAGAACCGTTCGTTCGAATCCTTTGCATTCGATACGTACTCGCATGACTCTGGCGAATGTGGTTGTTCGACAGGTCGGAACCGTGATCCTTTATTTTCCTGGTCCGGGGATATCGAGAAAATGATCGTGCAGCATACCGATGGAATCAACACTCATCTTAACGTGGGAGACCCGGAAGTGAACGCTTATTATGTAACAGTTCAGACGGGGGCGACCATTCGGAATCGCGGGTTCTCGGATTCCAATCAAAATTGTGCTATGTCCATCAAGAAAGGCGAGGCATATGATTTTACCGTCTGGGCCAAGGCAGTATCCGCAGGGACGATTACGATTCAGTTGCAGGACGGGAACGGTGATGCAATCAGTGATTCAGTTATGCTGCAAGTTGAGGGAGGTAACACATGGAAGAAGTACGGGATCGCCTATTCCGATACCCGTGTCCTTGTGGCCAATGCCGAATTCAGCAGTCATGCAAGTGGCAGTCATGTGTTGACTCACCCCGGTTCTCCCCATATCACCCATTCGAACGTGACCCTGACCGGAATGGAGACCGCGCTAGGGCAATTGGCACTTACCTTTGAAGGAGACATTTCCATCGACATGGTGTCGTTGACTCCGCAAGATGTATGGGGAGCCGATCCGAAAGAGCAGGGAGTATCCGCGTCAGCACATGCCAACTACACGGGTAATCCGAACTATCGACTCAGAAAAGATCTGGTTCAGGCCCTTGTCGATCTGCATCCGAAGTTTCTGCGTTTTCCGGGGGGATGTATTTCCGAAGGTTCGTTTATTTGGGACAATGTGTATGACTGGAAGGATTCGGTGGGAACGGTGGAGCTCCGCAAAGAGAACTATAACGTCTGGGGTTACATGATGACGATGGGTCTCGGGTATATGGAGTATTTCCAACTGGCAGAAGATTTGAATGCTGCTCCGGTTCCGGTTATGGCCTGTGGCGTTCTGTGCCAGGCTCGTTCGGATTACGCACACCCGGCGGGTGGCGCTTTGAGGGATTATTATATTCGAAACTTTACAGACCTGATCGATTTCGCGCTCAGCACGGATATTGAACATAACGAATGGGCTGCCATCCGAAGCAGCATGGGACATCCTGAACCATTCGATCTGCGTTATCTTGGCGTAGGCAATGAGAACTGGGGAACCGAATTTTTTGCCAACTTTGAAGTATTCAAGACGTCAATTGATGACTATATGAAACGTAATTATCCTGATCATGAGCTTCATATCATTTCGACAGTCGGCGCCCAGGCAGACGATGATGCGTACCAGCAGGGATGGAAATTCTTGAGCGGTAATCTGACCGGATCAGCTCAGGTGGCTTTTGCAGATGGCAAAGAGGTGATCGAAGAGACGGTCACTTGGTATGAGAACCAGGACAACTATATGGATACCATTGCGGATGAGCACTACTATCGCTCCAATGACTATTTGCTGAACAACGTGGATCGGTACAACTATTATGAGCGGGCTTATCATGAAGACGGCAGTATGGATTGGACAGAGACATCCAAGGTATTTGTGGGAGAATATGCATCCACGGACAAAAATACACTGGCAGGTGCGATCGCAGAAGCTGCGGTCATGACCGGATTTGAAAATAATGCGGATGTTGTTCGTCTGGCTGCCTATGCGCCGCTGTTCAACAAAGTACTGACGGATGGCACCTATCGCTGGACGCCGGATTGTATCTGGTTTGATGATGAAACGGTGTGGTACACACCGAATTACTATGTGCAGCAGCTTTTTGCCAAGTATGTGGGTGAGCAGGTGCTGGGCACTTCATTTTCAACATACAGCAAGGGGCAACCGATGGAACTCATTCCACATGGCGGAATTGAGATTGCGACAGGCAATGCCGACATTGTGGTGAAACGGATTACGGTTACATCGAATCAGGATGGCAGCGTGCTGTTTACAGAAGATTTCAGGGAGCAGACAGCTTTGAATGAGGCGTGGAATTGGATTCCGGGATCGTCGGGATACACGCTGGAGACGGGAAAAGGACTGATTTTGAAAGCCCAGGCAAGCGGCTTGAATGGGTTATATGTACTGAACGATGAATGGTCGAATTATAAAGTAGAAGTCGAGGCTCAGCGCATAGCGGGTGAGGATGGCTTCACCATCGGTGTTGGATTGACGGATATATCTTCTGATAACAAGGATGTCATCGAATACGCAATCGGATATGGTGGCAATGCAACAGGAGTCAAAGTATATAAACAAGGTGTAGAAGGCTATACACTGGGTGATTATTCTTCCAGTTCAGCGGCGGGAAATCTCCGGGCAGCCAACTATGAACCGCTGGAGAACGAGACGAATTATACGATTACGGTGAATTATGGTGGTGACACAGGGAAGAATCTGATCTGCTCTTATACCGATGGTTACACTACCAGCAGAATTCTGGATTACAAGCTTGATGCGTACAACCGGGACGTATTCCACTCCGTTACGAGAGATGAGCAGCATGTGTATGTGAAGCTGGTGAACGCAGATGGGGTGGACAAAGCAACCCAAATTCGCCTTCAGAATCTGAACGTTACCTCTGTTGCGAAATTGATAACACTTAGCGGAGATGAAGAATTGCTACATGTTCCTAATGTGAACCAGAAGAATGATGAGAAAATTGTTCCACAAGAACAAATGATACATCTGCAGGAGGATTCGGTTGTTTTGCAACTTCCTGCCTATTCGGTCAATGTACTGGTTATGGATGTTCAGAAATAATTATATAAGTTGAACCAATAATTTTCATACGAAGTCACTACGTGGTCAGAACCATCTTCCGATCGCTGTTATCCCCAGATTTTTTGAATTCCTTATTTAAAGGGGGAAATCCGGTGATAAAGGCGAACGCTTCGCTTCTCCAGATTCCTTCTGACCTCTCCGTTATCGTGTAAATGTCTAGTTCAAATTATATAGTTAATATCTCAATAATAACCTGCTTTAGTCTTAGAACCGCGATACTCGCGGTTTTTTGGCGTTCCACGAAGAGGGTCAACAAAAGATACCTAAAGTAAATAGCCTACACTATTGCCGAATCCTGACGGATTCTATAATGAATTTGAAGGAGGAGACAGCTCATGCGTTCCAACTACAAACAATTTATACGAAACGTTCCGCTTCATCTCATGATATTGCCTGGACTGATCATCATTATTGTATTCGGTTACATTCCGATGGCGGGACTCTCCATTGCCTTTCAGAATTTCTCTCCCATTGCCGGATTCAAAAATATGAACTGGGTTGGCCTGGACAATTTCAGGTATCTGTTCGATCTGCCTGGGTTCGGACAGGTCGTATGGAATACCGTATTTATCTCCGCAATGAAAATTGTGTCCGGTTTGGTCATTCCGGTACTTGTGGCCCTGCTGCTAAACGAGGTACGCAAAACAGGGTTTAAACGAACGATTCAGACGGTCATCTATATGCCGCATTTCTTTTCCTGGGTCATTTTGGCCGGTATCATTGTAGACGTATTGTCCCCTAGCACAGGAATTGTAAATATGCTGCTTAAGGCGATAGGCGTTGAACCTGTTCAATTTCTGGCCAGTAACGAATGGTTTCCTTACATACTCGTCATTACGGACCAATGGAAAGAATTCGGATTTGGCACGATTATATATTTGGCCGCACTGACAAACATTGATAAATCCCTATATGAAGCATCTGTTATGGATGGAGCAGGAAGATGGAAGCAGACCTGGCATATTACGTTGCCTGGCATTCGTCCAATCGTGATTCTGATGGTTACACTGAGTCTGGGTAACGTGCTTAACGGTGGTTTTGACCAAGTGTTCAACCTTTACAATCCGCTCGTCTATGAATCCGGAGACATTCTGGATACGATGATCTATCGGATCGGTCTGCAGGATGCGCAGTATTCGGTATCAACCGCATTGGGCCTCATTAAGTCAGTCGTTTCGTTTATCTTTATCGGGCTTGGTTATTTCCTCGCCTACCGATTAGCCAATTATCGGATTTTCTAGAAAGGAGGCAAGAACATGCATCACGCTTCGAGAGCCTATCGTTGGTTTCTGGGATTGAATTATGTCATCCTGACCCTTCTTGCCTTGATATGCCTGTTTCCTATTGTGAATATTCTGGCGATTTCGTTTAGTTCGAGTGATGCAGTCAAGGCGGGGAGTGTGACATTCTGGCCGGTGGACTTCACCTTTTCCTCGTATAAATACATCCTCGAAAATCAGCAGTTTCTAAATTCATTCGGTACAAGTCTTCTCCGTGTGGTACTCGGAGTTGCGACCAACCTGATTTTCACGATTCTTGTAGCCTATCCGCTCTCCAAAGAGGCAGCAAAGTTCCGTTCCAGAACGTTCTATGCTTGGATTTTTGTCTTTACCATGCTGTTCAGCGGAGGATTAATCCCGGGTTATCTGGTTGTTAAGGAAGTAGGTCTTTTGGATTCGATCTGGGCCCTGATATTACCGGGAGCGGTTCCTATCTTTAATGTATTGCTTATGCTGAATTTCTTCCGGGGTTTGCCAAAGGAGTTGGAAGAGGCGGCTTGGATGGATGGCGCAGGCCATTTCCGAACACTATGGAGCATTTATCTTCCCATTTCATTGCCCAGTATCGCAACCATTACACTGTTTGCCATGGTGGGACACTGGAACGCCTGGTTTGATGGCATGATCTATATGAAAAGTCCGGAAGGTTATCCGCTAGCCACGTATCTGCAATCGATGCTTCAGCAAGTGACAATGATACAGAGTGAAATGATGACCCTGGAAGATGCAACGCTATTAAGTCAGGTGTCGGATAGAACGACCCAGGCATCCCAAATCTTTTTGTCCGTAATACCCATTCTGCTCGTGTATCCGTTCCTGCAAAGGTATTTCGTTCATGGACTTGTTGTCGGTAGTGTAAAGGGATAAGATCGATGGAGGAAAACCAATGGGAGGAGCCGATTTCCGGCTCCTTTTTGCCGTTGAGGAGAGGAGTGAAGGGAAATGAGATTTGCGGTGGGCACCTGGAAAAATGCATCCATCGTCGTCAAACTGATGATTGCTTTTGTGCTCGTCATTCTGCCCCTATATGGAATCAGCATTATGATCACGCATACCAGCTCCAAGCAAATGCAGTCGGAAGTGGAGAAGGCGCATGAATCAAAGCTTTATTTTTACCACAATCATCTGCAATTCGAACTGGAGCGAATGAGTGGACTTGTTACTGAATTCTCATTCGATGAAACGATGTCCACCCTAAGTACACGAGCTGCGATTATGAGCAGATATGAGGTGACTTCCAGTCTCAATAATATCCACAACAAGCTGGGCCAGATCATGGTGACAAGTCCCTATATCAGCGATGTTGTATATTACGTTCCGGCTCTGCATAAACGGGTCAGCGCGGTGGACGGAATTCGCAATGTGGAGGATACAGAATGGAAGGATCTGCTGGCAACAATGGGGAACCTGAATGGTGAGTTGTCTTATTCGGATAACAATCTTTATTTTCTCAAAAGCAATCCGTATAACATGAATCATGAGGAACCGCCCAATTTTATATTAGGCATACGCTTGTCTGCGGAAGAACTGAAACACAGCTTGCAGCAGCTCGCGGAAACAGGGGGCAGTGATATTACACTGAGCTTCGGAGAGCAGCATAATGTGGCCATTTCTTCTTCTGATGAACCTGCATCGCCAGCACAATTACAACAGGTATTACCGGAATCATCGGTATCCATGCAAGTGACGAGATTTCAATCTGATCCATATCTGTATTATTCACTGTATGATCCCGATCACTCGTTCACGCTGACGGCCAGTATCCCTAATGATGTGCTCCAAGCTCCGCTTGAACAATACAACCTATGGCTGTGGACGTTGACGCTTATTTCAATTGTTATCATTATGATCTTCTCTTTTTCGATTTACAGGTCAATTCACAAGCCGTTATCTGTGCTCATTCGCGGGTTCAGAATGGCGGAGCAGGGCCAGACAAATATTCATATTCCGCAATCCAGACGCGATGAATTCGGTTATTTATACTCTCGTTTCAACCACATGATAGAGCGCTTACATATTTTGATTGATGAAAATTATGTTGCCCGGATTCGAACCAGCGAGGCAGAACTCAAACATTTGCAGTCCCAGATTCAGCCTCACTTTCTATATAACAGTCTGTTCAGCATCAAGCAAATGGCCGAGGTCGAGAATGTTGAATTGATTCAGGAATTCACCGACTATTTGGGTCAATATTTCAGGTATATGTCCAGGGATTCTCATTCCGAGGTATCGCTCGGTGAAGAGGTGGACCATGCCTTGGTCTATGCTTCCATTCAGAAAATCCGATTTGGCTCAAGAGTCCAACTGCAACTGGAGGAACTAAGTAGGGAGTATCGGGACATCGCCATTCCCAGAGTCATCATTCAGCCAATCGTCGAGAACGTCTTCGAACATGCCCTTGCCAAACGCAGTCAGGGAGGGATTCTGAAATTATCCTATCAAGTCGAACACCACAAATTGTCCATTCGGATAGAGGATGATGGCGATCAATTAACAGATGAAGTCTTGAGCAGCCTGCAAGAATCCTTTCAGGAATCTGCGAATCAGAGACATGGAAATGAAGAGATTACTGGACTGATGAATGTGAATCAACGTTTGCGGATCAAGTTCGGGACGGGCTTTGGCCTTTGTGCGCAACGAAGTGAGTTGGGCGGTTTATGCATGATTTTAAATATTCCATGGAGACGGGAGTAATCGTATGCAGCGGATGTTAATTGTAGATGATGAACCGGTTATTTTGGATGGACTGTATGCTTTCTTTCAAAAAGCGGATTTTCAGGATATGGAGATCATTAAGGCGTACTCTGCCTTTGAAGCAATGGAGTGGTTGAATTCCGTTAAAATTGATATCGTACTCAGCGACATCTGTATGCCTGGTATGGATGGCATGGAGCTGATCGAGAAAATTATGGATCGATGGCCACGGTGTAAAGTCCTTTTGCTGACAGGTCATAACGAATTTGATTATGCACATCAAGCGATACGTAACCCTTGTGTTGTGGATTACCTGTTAAAGACAGAGGGCATGAGTCATATCCGCGCTGCGGTAGAGCGAGCGTTAACACAAATCTCGGAGGAAAATGATTTCCGTTACCAGCATGCCTGGTTTCGCAGCAAGCTGCCCAGAGCGCTGCCGCAGCTACAAAGACAATTGCTGCTGGATCTCCTAAAACGAACAGAAAGACATGATATCGCCTCGCTTCAGGAAGAATTGGATGCGGTCCAGTTACCTTTCATGTCCAATGAGCCGTTAATCCCGGTCATCATACGGGTTGAGGAGTGGAACAACTATCAATCCCAGGCGGACCGGAGTTTAATTCGCTATGCTGTTGCCAACGTTGCGGAGGAGCTGCTTCAGGATAAGGCCAAGGTCAAAGCTATTGATCTGGATTATCAGGTGATCGCTTGCTTTGTTCAACCCAAGGTAGAGCTATCGAGCCTCCATACTGGACGGCAGGAGAAGTGGGAACAGACGCTGCGTTTCGTCTATGGAACGCTGGAGTCTGTGCAGCAATCCTGTGCGGATTGTCTGAATCTGTCCGTCTCCATTATGGTGAGCGAACAGGCGGTGGAGTGGATGGAGCTAAGTCAGGCCATTGCGCAGTTGCGCCTGTCGATCCATGAGGGCCCTGGACTTGGGATGGAGAAGCTTCTTCGGGTCAATGTGCAGCATGATTCGCCATACACCCCCAATATTTTGAATCAGCAGAGTGTTGCGACTCTTCATCTGGATCAGATCAGGCAGCGCGTTACAGCAGGAGACAGGGAGTGGATGGAGTCGTTTCACAAGTGGACAGAAGCTTCAAAAGAAGGTCTTCAGGACCCATTCTTTCGAATGAAGATCTATTCAGGCGCAGGTAATGGACTGATTGAGCTTCTTCATGAACTGGGCTTGTACGAATCAGCGATGGAGGAAATTGCGTTGTCTCGTATGCTTCATTTTGACATCCATACGCCTTGGTCTGATCTGGTAGTTTTCTATCAATCGGCATATGAATGGATCATCTCCAAAAGAAGTGTTACACGCATCCATGATCAGTCGCAGATTCTCATCACCATTCACCATTATATCAAGCACCATCTGGAGGATGACCTATCGCTAACTCGAATTGCACAGGAAGTTTCCCTCAATCCGTCATATCTATCCCGTTGGTACAAACGTATTACTGGCAAAGGCATATCCGACTATATTCATGACCGGCGCATCGAGCGCAGCAAGGAATTACTTCTCGGATCCACCTGCAAAATGCATGAAATATCCGCCAAGGTCGGATTTAGTGATCAGCATTATTTTTATCGTTTCTTCAAAAAGGCCACTGGCTGCACGCCGCAGGAATATCGGGATCAAAAAAGTTAGAAAGAGTCTGAAATGGTAAATCAAAGATACCAGATGTCAACGGGGTACACTCGAACTGATAGCGCTTTCTTTATACAATAAACTTATACCTCACGGGGGGAATAAAAAGGGGGATTCGCATGAACATGTCATTAAAGAAATTCTCACTGTTAACGTTAACCATGGTTCTGGCAACCACGATTGCAGCCTGTTCATCGGGTACGGGTAGTGCTGAGAATGAAGCCCAACCGAACACACAGCAGGATGCCGGAGGTCCGCTTACGAAATATGATCCACCTATTAAACTAACATCGACCATGAATGAAACAGGGAAAGAATCGCTCGCCGAAGGTGATACGCATGCCAATAACATTTGGACCAGAGGATATAAGGACGATCTGGGTATTGATGTCACCTACGACTGGATTGTCCCCGATGCCAATTATAACGACAAAATGAATGTCACCCTGGCTAGCGGCGATCTGCCAGATGTATTGAAAGTGAGTGCTGTGCAATTTGAACAGCTGCATGATGCGGGAATGCTGGAAGATCTGACTGAAGTCTATGATAAGTATGCATCTGACCTCGTTAAGGAATTTATGTCCGCTGAGGATGGGGCAGGTTTGAAGCCTGTAACCAAGGATGGCAAGATATACGCGATGGTCAGTTTCCCAGGCTCGCTGGATTCCTCGGATATGATCTGGATTCGCCAGGATTGGTTGAAAAAGGTCGGACTTGAAGCACCAAAATCAATGCAGGATGTTATCAAGATTGCGGAAGCTTTTACCTTTGAAGATCCGGACGGAAATGGCAAAGATGATACGTATGGTATTGCACTCAACAAGGATTTGCCAATTAATGCGTTCCTGCTCGGTTATCATGGTTATCTTGAAACCTGGATCAAGGATACTTCGGGCCAGGTTGTGAATGGTACCATTCAGCCTGAGGTGAAGGAAGGATTACGCGAATTGCAAAATCTGTATTCGAAGGGTGTACTCGACCCTGAGTTTGGCGTTAAGGATTTTACGAAGATGATGGAAGATGTGAATGCAGGCAAATCAGGCATGTTCTTCCTGCCACAATGGGCACCATTTCAGGTTAGCAGCATGATCAAGAAGGATAAGAACGTGGATTGGCTGCCTTATCCGGTTCAATCGATCGACGATCAGCCTGCCAAAACGCAGAATCACCTAAGCTTGGGTGGCATATTTGCCGTACGTAAAGGTTATGAGCACCCAGAAGCATTGATCAAACTGCTGAATTTCCAGGCAGAGAAAATGTTTGGTGAGTCGGCCAAGGAAGAGCGTGCTGCGTATTTGAACGGTTTGACCGGACTTGGTTTTCATAATGCGACCGTATCCAATCTGCCTGCCAACAAAAACGTGAAGGCACAGGATGAAGTTGAGCAGGCGCTCAAAACGGGAGATACTTCCGGATTAGAACTTGAAGCGAAGCTGTTCTACGATGATATTATGGATTACCGCAATGGAAATCTGGATAAGTGGCATATGGAACGTATTTTTGGACCGGAAAGCTCGCAGGGCGTCATTAAATATTATCGGGATAACGATCTCATTGTCATGAATGAATTTATCTACGCCCCTACGAGAACCATGAACACCAAACAGGCAACCCTGGATAAACTGCGCGCTGAGACGTTTCTGAAAATCATCTACGGCAACCTGTCTATTGACGAGTTCGATAATTTTGTTGCAAATTGGAAAAAGCTTGGTGGCGACCAGATCACTCAGGAAGTGAATGAAGTCATTAATGCGAATAAATAAGGCACAGCAAAACAGCAAATGCCACTCTGCGTACGATACGCAGGGTGGCATTTTTCATTACGGCGAGAAAGATCATCCGGTTTCATGAGAGCTTTCTTTCTGCTTCTTGCGATATTCATTGGGGCTGCAGCCCATCTCTTGCTTAAACAGTTTGGTGAAGTGAGAGTAGTTGGTATAACCGACATTTCCAGCAATGGTATGCACCGATTGTGCGGTGGTCTCCAGTAGATGCCTGGCCGCCACAAGACGGGTATGAATGACATAATGGCCCAGTGAAATTCCCATCTCTTTCTTGAACAGCCGTGCCAGATAATCCGGGTTCAGATAGACCATCTCCCCCAGATTATTCCTCGTTAAATCTTCTCCATAGTGAGTGCGTATATAATGGGTAATCTCATGTACAACCGACTTTGGCTGTTCGGCGACATTCAGATATTCGGCAGCTGTATTAACCAGGTAAGCAATATAGGATTGCATATCTTCAATAGAATGCAGAGATTGCATGAACAATTGATCATTCGTTTTGCCCATATACAGCTTGTGCACTTCGATCTCCTTACTCTTCAATTGGGCATACACAAGTTGCACCAGATCAAGACGCAACAAACTTAGAACAGCGGTACCTACCACACCTTCACGGACAAGTTGATGCATATAACGACCCGTTTCATCCAGAAACGCCTGAAAGCGGTTTTCATTCAACAATTGCTCCAGTAGTCCCAGATCAGGTGGTACGTAATTCAACTCGGGTCTATTATAGTTTTCCAGTAAAAAGGTTTGGTTGCGGTGTTTGATTCGTTCTTCATTCATCAGCAACAACTCGTTGATGGTATGGCGAATCTGACCCAGCATTAGAGAGAACCCGATACTACAGCAGGCATCCGACTTCAGGTAATTATTAACCTCCGGGATGAACGAACCGCACATGGATTCGATCAGCTGTGCATCCGGTGCTCCGTTCCATTTTAGAATAACCATCCAGTTATGATACTTGATCTCGGTAATGGCTTCAATGGAGAACAAAGTGTCCTGGAACCGTTCAACCATCACATTCAAACAAGCATAATCGAACAGGTTCTTGTCCGTCTTGCCCAGCGTATGATCATACGGAAACAGGTTAACCAGAATAGGAAGAAACAGATCTGTTGTTTCATAAGGTAGATTTTGTTCTGTCAAAAAGGCAGAGACGTCGGCAGGGCCGGAAGGAAAAGCTTTACCTGAGATCAGCCTGCGCCAGCTGTCCTCAATCAGTTTACTCCGATTTTTCTGCCACAGTTCACCTTCATGAATGGCTTTCTCAATAAACTGCTGGTCTCGAGCTTTGGCAACCGCCTTTTGAATAATAAGAGTTAACTTGTCAAACTCAATAGGTTTTAGAAAATAATCAAAGCTTTGCAGCTCAATTGCTTTCTGAGCATAGTTGAAATCGGCATAGTTGGTCAGAAATATCGTCTGTACATTATGCGATTCCTCCCGGACCCATGCGAGTAATTCCAGCCCGCTGCCCTGGGGCATCTCAATATCACATATGAGAATCTGAACGGGATGATTTTGCAAAATCTCTTTGGCCTGCGCTATATTGTAGGCTGTGAATATCGTGTTGATCCCCAAGGCCTTCCAGTCAATTTTCTTTTCCAAAGCCATAACTACAAAATAATCATCATCAACCAGCAATGCATTCATGGTTTGTCACCTCTCCCGGAGTATCTGAATTTAGTATCATTTTAGGTAAGGAAAGTGTGATTCGGGCGCCACTTGCGTCGTTTGCAAACGTAATATTCGCTTCATCTCGATATAATAATTCCAAACGTTGGATGGTATTCATAATGCCAATCCGGTTACCACCTGTTTGTTCCAGCGCTTTTCCACGCATCAGTGCGTCAAGAACATCTGGACTGAAGCCTGGACCTGTATCCGAAATCCGGATGAGCACATGATCACCATTTTCTTGTCGTTGTTCCGTCACGGATAAAGTAATACATAATTCCCGGTCCCGGGAGACCCCATATTTGACGGCATTCTCGATGAATGTCTGAATGACGAGTGGTGGCACAGCGATGCCCGTGATGACCTCTGGCTGTTCAATTCGATAGGAAAAAGCATCACGGTAACGCGACTTCTGTATGTCCAGGAACGTTCTTACATGCTCAATCTCATTCTCCAGAAGAACGAAATTCTCCCCACTTTGAAAGATATATCGGAAATATCGGGACGTAGCCATCGCCATGTTCTCAATTTCTTCGTACATTTGCATCTGTGCCATACTGTACATGCTCGTCAAACAATTCAGGAAGAAGTGGGGCTTAATCTGCAATTTCATATAATCCAAACGTATTTTTTGTTTCTCCAATTCCTGCTCATAGCGATCGATCTTGAACCGTTTAATCTGGCCTACCAGTTCTTTAAACTGTGCATTGACCTGCTCCAGTTCCATAATCCGGCTGCTCTTGAAGTCTGTCGCTTCGTCACCTTCGTTAATACGCGCCAGATTTTTGGAGAATCGCTGAATGGGAACAAGCAGATTTCTCCTGAAAAACATCATAATTGCACTTAATGTGGAGGTCACAATCAGAAAAAGCAGCATAATGAGCAGCTGAGCAACCATGATTTTCTCGAATGCGCCAAACTTGATGACCATATGCGCGCTGAATGCCGCATTGGAGAAGTCGCTGCTGACTATATTGTGAGACTGGAACAGATCGAGAAATGAATGTCTCTCTTCCGGTATGTGATCCCCGCCAGCAGGTCCGGAAAGTTGCACACCACTCTCGTCTACTAGAGAGGCATATCCGTTGGCACCCAGATTAATCTGCTGGAGAGGGGCGATCAGTTCATCTGCGGATATCAAGGCAATAAGATAACGGTTGTAGTACGGCACAATATTGATAAGATAAGAAGTGCCGTTCACGTGAATCGGTGTCCAATGGGAATAGAACTTCTCATATACACCTTTATCACGGGTCAGTGTAATGATTTGTTTTTTCACTTCTGAATAATCCGAATAGGAGATACTTATTGGCGCGCAGTTGAGGAAATATTCACTATTCTCCAAATAATAAAAGAAATTGTACGACTGCCCGTAGTTTCGCTGTAGTTCGGCGAAGAGCAGATGTAGTTTCTCGTTGGCCTTTAGGAACGGGATACTGTTCACACCATATGTATTCATGTTGTCGAGATTCTCGTCGTTCGCCAGTGTCCACCCCATGAAATGATTAATATACGCAAAATCGTGATTAATACGATTGATGTACAGATCGGCCGCATCCTGCAAGTATTGGGTGGACTGCTGTTTGACCATGGAGATGGAAGCAATGCTGATCACGAGATCCAAAATGAGCACGACAAAGGAAATGACGAACATCATGCGGATATAATGCCGGATGGGGTAGGGTTTGATAGTGTTCAGGTTTGCCATGGAACAATGCACCACTTTCTTGATTGCTTGGTTATGAATACGCTTTAATATCTCAGGAATAGTATAAAACCTTTGTTTGAAAAAAACATAAAGATTTGCATCTTTTGATTTAGAAGTCCGGATTACACACACGAAAGTCTGGATAACGATATGATTTTTGCTCGTAAGCGTCTCGGCTACTTGTAAAGTTCATAGATGGAACCACAGAAGTCCGAATAACGTCCTTAGGGGTCCGATAAACCCAATGTGAAGCGGTTTATACTGAAGCTATTCCAGAGATGACAGGTCCTACGGGAGAACAGCATCAGTATATTTACAGGAGGGAAGGAAGAACCATGAGGACCAATCCACTTTATATCGGAAGAACGTTGGAGAGAATCAGGCGAAACTGGGGTCTTTACGTTTTGCTTTTTCCAGCGGTTCTGTTGACACTTTTATTTGCCTACAAGCCGATGTACGGCGTATTAATCGCTTTTAAGGACTACAGCCCGGCGTTGGGGATCGGAGACAGCCCTTGGGCTGGATTCAAATACTTTGAGAAATTCTTTCATTCCTATCAATTTACGAATACGATACGCAATACGCTTGTGATTAGCTTGTACAGTCTGGCTACCTTTCCAATTCCGATAATGCTTGCACTACTGGTGAACCAGATGAGGTCGGGAAGGTTCAAAAGGTTATTCCAGACCGTTTCGTATATGCCTCACTTTATTTCAACGGTAGTTATGGTCGGATTGATGCTGATCCTGTTCTCGCCAAGTACAGGGCTCGTTGGCAATATGTATCAGCTGTTTGGAGCACAAGCACCGGACTTAATGGGTTCATCAGCTCTGTTCAGCAGTGTATATGTCTGGTCTGATGTGTGGCAGCATGTCGGTTGGGACAGCATTATCTATATTGCCGCGCTGTCTGCCGTAGACCCAAGCCTTTATGAAGCGGCCACGGTTGATGGGGCAAGTCGATGGCACAAGGTTCGTTATATTGATATTCCGATGCTGCTGCCGACTGCCATCACGCTGCTTATTTTGCGGGTAGGCGGATTACTCGGCGTAGGATTTGAAAAGGTGTATCTGATGCAGAACGACCTGAACATTCTCTCAAGTGAAATTCTGTCCACTTATGTATACAAAATCGGGTTGCTGAGCAGTCAATACAGCTTCTCCTCAGCAATAAACCTGTTTAATACAGTCATTAATTTCATTTTGCTTATTCTGGTCAATCAGTTGTCCAAGAAATACAGTGAAAACAGTCTATGGTAGGGGGGAGACAAACAAGATGAGCGTTATGGAACCGGCAGCAATGACCAGAACTCCCCGTACAAAACGTCGATCACGCGTTACGGTTGCAGAAGTTGTACTGTATGCCTTTGCAGTTCTTTTTCTGATTGCTATCATTTACCCAATCTATTTTATTGTCATCGCCTCGTTCAGTGATCCTTCATCTGTGGCTAACGGACAGGTGTGGCTTTTCCCCAAAGGCTTTACGCTTGAAGGGTATAGGGAACTGCTGCGACACGAAAATATCTGGATCGGATATCGAAATACCATTCTGTATACGGTAGTGGGAACACTCTTCGGGCTTGTCGTTAATATTTCGGCGGCTTATGCATTATCGAGAAAAGATCTGGTGGGGCGTAAATTTTTCTCGCTGTTCTTTATCTTTACAATGTTCTTCAGCGGGGGCTTGATCCCAACGTTCCTGACGATCCGCGACTTCCATCTATACAACACGTTCCTCGTGATGGTGCTTCCGTTCTCCGTGGTGGTTTTCGACATGATCGTCGCCCGGACATTTTTCCAGACCAGTATTCCGGGAGATCTATGGGAAGCGGCCCAGATCGATGGCTGTGGTAACCTGCGGTATTTTGTACTGATTGTATTGCCGCTGTCCAAAGCAATCATCGCAGTCCTCGGACTATGGATTGCTGTAGGGTATTGGAATTCATATTTTAACGCCCTAATTTATCTAAAAGATCCGAATCTGTATCCGCTGCAACTGATTCTGCGTAATATCCTCATCACGAATCAGATGCAGTCCGGCATGGGTACAGGAGAAGCAGCACAAGTTGCCCTGCGCCTTGCCAATTTGATGAGGTATTCCGTTATTATCATCGCTACAATTCCGATCATGTGTGTGTATCCGTTCATCCAAAAGTATTTCAATCAGGGGGTGATGATCGGCGCAGTGAAGGAATAAGGCGGGTTGAAATTCATTACGAATCAAGGGGGTTCCCAAATGGGGAAAAAGATAGGCAAGAAGTTATTCACCAAAATGAGCAGCCTGCTTCTCGCGTCGGCCATGTTGGTCAGCGTTGTTGGCTGTAGTAGTGGAAATAGTAGTGAACATGCGGAGACTACGATTTCAAGTGATTTTAATCAGGAAGGTCTGCCAATTGTCAATAAACCGGTTACACTCAAGGTACTGACGGTTCGTTGGGGGAATATGGGCGACACCTTTACACAGAACCAATGGCTCAAGGATTTGGAGAAGGATTCCAATGTGAAGATTGAGTGGCAGGTGATGTCCTCCAATGACTGGGGTGAGCAGAAATCCATTATGCTTGCCAGTGGTACGCTCCCGGACATTATCCTGGGCGACCAGGTGTTCAGCGATTCGGACATTGTAAACAACCTGAGCTATTTCCGTCCACTGGATGAGTACATTGACTCGTATATGCCCAACTTGAAGGCAGCTATGGAAGAGACGCCAGATATGAAGAAAATCAGTACGTTTCCTGATGGCAAAATCTATTCCATGCCAACAAGGCTGCCTGCCCGTCCGAAGAGCCGGAACCAGCCTGTAATCAATAAGGCGTGGCTTGATAAACTGGGGCTGAAAGCACCAACGACAACAGAAGAGCTGTATCAGGTGTTGAAAGCGTTTAAGGAAAAAGATCCGAACGGAAATGGAAAACAGGACGAAATTCCTTACACTGAAACGGGTCTGAATGTGGATTTCCTCAATCCATTCGGAATCACTGACATTAATGCCAGCAGTATGATTGTCCAGGACGGTAAACCGGTCTTCTTCCCAACGACTGACGCCTATAAAGAAGCTCTTATTTATACACACAAGCTGTATTCAGAAGGGGTGATTGATCAGGAACTGTTCACACAAGACAATACAATGACATCAGCCAAATGGCAAAATGCAGATATTCCCATCGTCGGCTTCAGCAACCAGTGGACACCCGATGCGGTATTTGGCAAGTGGAGCGATCAATACGAAGCGATTGCACCTATTGCCGGACCTGATGGCAAACGCTATCAGCCAGGGGATCCAGGCGGTATGAACCTGGCCCGTAATGAACTGCTCATTACAAGTTCATGTACTGTTCCAGAAGTAGCGGCACGCTGGGCCGATCAATTCTATTCCAGTGAAGCCAGCATCCAGAATTTCTGGGGTGCGATCGGAACTGTAATCGAGAAAAACGATGATGGCACATACACGTTGATGGACCCGCCGGCAGGCACCAGCGCCGATGCTTGGTACTGGGATCAATCCCTGCGTGATTTCGGACCCAAATATGTAAGCCCTTCCTTTGAAGAAAAAATTAAGCTTAATCCGAAGGCTGGTGACGGACTCAAGCTGCAAATCGATCAGTTGGGCAGTGCCGATGTAACGACACCTTATCCGAAGGTTATGTACAATGCTGAAGAGTTCCAGGAGCTGCCAACGCTGACAACAGATATTGACGGTTATGTAGCAACGATGCGAGCTCAGTGGGTAACCAAAGGCGGCATCGAAGACGGATGGGATGCTTATATCAAAAAGTTGAATGATATGGGACTTGAACAGTTACTGACCATCCGTAATAATGCCTTTGAACGTTATATGAACGTAAAATAGACTGGAGTTCCGTCGTATATTTCATTGAATAACAAACAGGTGCGCCTCCTTATTAAAGGAGGGCACCTGTTTGTTCGTTTATGATCTGCGTTTCAACAATAAAACGCCGCTGATGTTCGATGTTTTTTTGCTATAGACCACTTTGAAACCAATATCATTGTCCAGCAAACAGTTTAAGGCATTGATCAGCAATGCACCACGCACCAGTGTGAAGGTGCAAGGCGATGTGTTCCCAATCACACGCACACTTCTGATTCTACGTGCAGAACCGGGAACGAGCGGGTTTCTGGACCAATAGATCAATACCAAATCCGGTTGTGGAACAGCTTTTACACTAGCCATCCTCATCATCCCTTTTCTATTAGATTCTTAATAGTAAATGAAAAGGAAATGAGGAAGGTGCTAGACAAAGGACGCGATATTTAATAAATGGACAATCGCCAGCTATGCCTCATGGCACAGCTCATGTTATTCGTATTTGTAATCACACACATGATTCGGATCAAAGTATGGGTGTATCAGTCAATCATAAGTGTACTTCCAGTCCCATACATATAATGTTGGAGGTGATTGGAATGAGCAAGGAACCCATAGATGAGAACAAAAAGATAGAGCAGAGAAATACCTTTCTTCGGGATAATAACGGAAAAGAGATGTCTTCCAACGAAGGGGTTAAAATATCGGATGATAGCAACTCGCTAAAAGCTGGGGATCGGGGACCCACGCTGCTTGAAGATTTTCTGATGCGTGAGAAACTGTCGCACTTTGACCGGGAACGCATTCCGGAGAGAGTTGTGCATGCTCGGGGATATGGAGCCTACGGTGAATTTGAGTTATATGAGTCACTTGAAGAGTTAACGATGGCCCATTTTCTTCAGGATCCTGGTGTGAAAACACCGCTGTTTGTTCGTTTTTCCGAGGTTGCAGGCTCCAAAGGAGTGAACGAAACGAATCGGGATGTACGTGGGTTCTCAGTAAAATTTTATACGGATGAAGGCAACTTTGATCTGGTCGGCAACAATATTCCGATCTTTTTCATTCAGGATGGAATCAAGTTCCCGGATCTGATTCATGCGCTGAAGCCGGAACCCAATAATGAAATTCCACAGGGCTCCACTGCGCATGACACCTTCTGGGATTTCATTGCGAATAACCAGGAGTCAGCAGCTATGGTCATGTGGATTATGTCGGATCGCACGATACCGCGAAGCTTTCGAATGATGCAGGGATTTGGAGTGCATACCTTCCGGCTGGTGAACAAAGAAGGCAAATCCAGATTCGTGAAATTTCATTGGCGGCCGGTACTTGGCATGCATTCTTTTGTGTGGGATGAGGCGCAGAAGCTTGGAGGGGCGGACCCGGACTTTCATCGCAGGGACCTTTGGGAGAATATCAATGCAGGTAACTTTGCGGAGTTTGAACTTGGAATACAGGTGCTGGAGGAAGCGGATGAATTCAAGTTTGACTTTGATATTTTGGATGCAACGAAATTATGGCCTGAAGAAGACATTCCGGTACGAATCATTGGCAAAATGACGATTAACCAAAATGTTGAGAATGTATTTGCGGAAACGGAACAGTCGGCTTTCCATCCAGGCAACATTGTACGTGGCATTGATTTCAGCAATGATCCACTGCTTCAAGGCCGACTATTCTCGTATACGGATACACAATTGGCAAGGGTGGGTACGAATTATCAGGAATTGCCGATCAATCGTCCCGTATGCCCTGTACATAACAACCAGAGAGACGGCGCTTCACGGTATACCATTGATCGGGGGAGAGTCGCCTATCACGAAAACTCTCTTGCCAATAATTCTCCCTATACTGTTCCTGGTACCAAAGGGGGTTTTGTAACTTATCCTTCCACGGTGCAAGGTCTCAAGGAACGGAAAACGGCATCTAGTTTCCTGGATCATTTCTCGCAGGCACGTTTATTCTGGAACAGCATGACAGGCGTGGAGCGGAGTCATATCATTCAGGCACTCACGTTTGAGCTCGGGAAGGTAAAGGACGTTTCGATTCGTCAACAGGTTGTTGAAATGTTAGGGAATATCAGCACAGAGCTGGCTACCATTCTGGCCCGCGAGCTTGGAGTCGCTGTACCGAACGTTCACGTTCACGAATCTTCAGTAACAAAGTCCTCCCCTGCGCTAAGTATGGCTAATACCGTATTTTCTCCCAAAACGCTGCGCGTCGGGGTGATTGTCGGTAAAGGATTCGATGGTCCGAGCACACAATACATTTTAGATGAGCTTAAGGGCGCGGGACTTCGTCCAGTCATTGTTCATGAAAGACAAGGTGTGGTCCATGGAACGGGCGGTGTGGAGTTGAAAGTGGACGACAGCTTTTTGACCGGATCACCTTTGGTATATGATGGTTTGTTCATTGTTGGAGGACAGAAGGAAGATGATTATTTTCAAAAATACACCCGATCCTATGCCATTGAAACGTACAATCATTTTAAACCGATAGGAGCTACACCGACGGGGGCTCTACTGATTCAGCCAGTCGGCATTATCGGAAAACCTGGTGTCATTGTGGAGCAACAGCCAGGAACGTTTGCACAGCAATTCATTCAAGCAATGACCCAGCAACGCTTCTGGGATCGAACTTAGTCAGACTGGATGCCTTTGAACGATCAAATTACGAATAGCAAGAAAAGGATCTCCCTCCAGAGGTCCTTTTCTTGCTGAAAGAAAAAATGAGCATTATTTCTCTAACGCCATTATAAGCTTACTTGTTGGTGCTATGCTGCTTCGACGGCAGTTTATCCGTTGGTGTACCTTTACCATTGTTTTTGTTATGACGAGCTTTTTCAGCATTCTCATTCACTTTTTTTACAAACTCATGGGTGCTCTCCATGTTTAAGCATACCTCCTTCAAAAAATCAAAATGTGTAGCCTGAATCTTAATATAACCATTGGGAGGTCATTATATTTGGATGCTCCACTCTGACCGTAATATCCGTATACGACTAGGATGGAGCGTCGGTGGGATAAACTGGACATGGGAAGTTAAGGCGTCTAAACTGTATAGAACGATACAAACAAGAAGGAGCCCGAATCGAACCATGTTGCAGAAATTCGGTTTTACACAATATGAAAGTCAGGTGTATGAGGCCATATTTGCGCAGGATGCACCGCTCGATGCCACATCCATTGTTAATTACTCCAATGTACCCAAGGCTAAAATATACGAAGTGCTTAATCGGCTTATTGATAAGGGAACCGTCCTAACAACCATGCATGGGAAGAAAAAATTGTACATGGCGGTTGATCTTCAATCCATTATCCTCAAAATAAGAGCCGACTTTGAGAAGGATATTGAGGAGTTAAAGACATATAAAATCAAACGTACATTCACAGATGAACATATCTGGACATTGAAGGATGCATCATCCATTGCATCGAATATAGAACAGCTTATTGAAGAGGCGGATTCATCTATCCTTTTTCTGGCCTGGAACGAGCAAATGGAGAAATACCGGGAGCTTCTGGAGAGAAAAGAGGCAGAAGGGGTACATGTAGAGGTCCTGGCTGTAGGAGGACTGCAAACGTCTCTAACCCATAAATATTCGTTAATCCCGATGCTTGAGGACAGTAATCTTGAGCCCTCGCAGTTAATCATTGTTGACCATGGCTATCTTTTGTTTGCAGGAATCGAACATGATTCATGGAAGGCCATCAAGACAACGTCCAAACCGATTGTTAAAGCAATGACAGATTATTTCTATCATGACGTCGCTCTTACTCAAATTACCAAAAAATACGGTGACCAGCTACTTCAGGATGAAGAAATTGCACGTCTGCTGGCGCGATTAATTTATTAAACTGATGTACCAAAAGCTATTCTTTCTGAGAATAGCTTTTTTGTATTGAAATCTTCTTTTGATTAAGTTACTATCGTAGTTGTAACTTTCAAGGAGGCTTCGAAAATGAATAAAAAAGTATATGTCCTGGCAATCGCGGCATTTGTGGTTGGTACCGTTGAACTCATTTTAGGCGGGATTCTGGACTTGATTGCGACAGATCTTCATCTGACTTTGGCAAAAGCCGGGTATTTAATTTCCATCTTCTCACTTGTCTATGCGTTATCTGCGCCTATTTTGTTAAATATGACGGCTAGATTCGAACGTAAAAAAGTATATATGTGCACTTTATTCGTTTTTCTAATCAGCAATCTAATCTCTGCGTTCAGTGCCAATTTCTATATGCTCTTGGCAGGCAGAGCATTGGGGGCCGCAACGGGATCTCTGATTTTTGTCCTGTCTCTGACGCTCGCAGCCCGTATTGTGGAGCCCCAGTATAAAGGGCGTGCTGTGGGAATTATCACGATGGGAGGAAGTGCTTCACTGATCCTGGGTGTACCTATCGGAATCTTTGTGGGTAACCTGGCCGGATGGCGTGAAGTGTTTATGTTGATCGCGATTCTGACTGTAGTGGTCATGGTTGCCATTGGCATTGCCATGGATCGTGTGCAGCCGATTCCGGCAGTATCCCTGAAGAAGCAGCTTACTGCTCTATGGAACCCGAAAATGCTGGCAATCCATGTTACAACATTGCTTGTGCTCGCAGGACACTTGACGTTATATGCGTATTTCACACCATTTCTCCAGGAAGCGTTGGGAGCCAGCTCAACAATGGTCACCTTTATCTATATGATGTTTGGTATCGCTGCTGTAGCAGGGGGCGGAATCGGCGGCATTTTATCAGATCGCTTGCACCCAGCCAAAGCCATTATCATCGTGCTGATACCCTTTATTATAAGCATGGCGGTTATTCCGTTTAGTACCGGGTTGCCTTTAATTGCTTTCTTGATCCTGCTAAGTATCTGGAGTGCGTTAAGCTGGACCGTTACCCCGGTACAGAATAGTCTGATTATCAAAACCTCACCGGCAACGGCTGAAACGTTAATTAGCACCAATTCAGGAATTTCACATGCTGGTATTGCTCTTGGAACCTATATTGGCGGGGTGGTTATCGATCACTCGTCCATTATGTATACAGGATGGGTGGGATCGGTTCTGATCCTGATGGGTCTTGTGTCAGCCGTTTATGCAATTCGTCGCAAGGAGCAAACTGTGCAGGCGGCGTGATAATGCGTTAGTTTAAATGTTGTCTATGCAAACTGCTCTATATTGTATTACTTCAGCAAACAAACCTTTGCGATCCAATAATTTATTGGATTTGCAGAGGTTTTTTTTATAACATTAGGCATAATATCTTTGCATTCAATTTGTAAAAGAACTTGATTTATTTAGGTTATCCCATATAATTATTATAGCTTTATAAAGTATCTTAATTTATTGGTTCGTTAATTAATATAGACATAAAGGGGAAACAATCATGAGCAATATCACAACAAAATCGGAAAAACAAAAAATGATCGATGGTGAGCTGTATTTGGCTTCCGATCCTCAATTGTCTCAAGAGAGGGAACATGCAAGAAGAATGACACGCTTGTACAATCAGACCACAGAAACAGATGGTGAGATCCGTACAAAATTTTTGAAAGAACTGTTAGGTTCAACGGGTGAACACCTGAGCATGGAACCGAATATTCATTTTGACTATGGTTACAACATTCATGTTGGAGAGCATTTCTATACCAACTTTAACTGTACGATACTTGACGTATGTGAAGTGCACATTGGGGATAACTGTTTAATGGGACCTGATGTTCACATATATACCGCTACTCATCCCTTGAATCCATTTGAACGGATAACAGGTGCAGAGTATGGGAAACCAGTGAACATCGGGAATAATGTATGGATCGGAGGCAGGGCAGTCATTAATCCAGGGGTCACTATTGGAAACAATGTCGTTATTGCTTCCGGGTCCGTAGTCACAAAAGATGTCCCGGATAACATGATTGTTGGTGGAAATCCTGCTAGAATCATTAGAGAGATAGAGCTTTAATCTATTCATTTTGGACAGAAGAGTTGGAGGCACAGGAATTCATGACAGAAAAAGAGAAATCACAACTGGGATTACTGTATAATGCGAATTACGACAAAGAATTGATTGATGAGCGTTTGTACGCGAAGGGACTTTGTTACGAGTATAATCAACTTCATCCAGGTAAGATCTCTGCGAGAGAGGCGCTACTCAAAAAGTTGCTTGGAAAAACGACGGATCGTTTCCTGATCGAGCAGCCATTTGTATGTGACTACGGCTATAACATTGAAATTGGTGAGAACTTCTATAGCAATCATAATATGGTTATGCTGGACGGGGCAAAAATCAGTTTTGGTGACAACGTTTTTGTTGCACCGAATTGTGGATTTTATACTGCTGGTCATCCTTATGATGTGGAACAACGTAATGAAGGTCTTGAAATTGTAGGTCCCATCACAGTGGGCAATAATGTTTGGATCGGTGGCGGCGTGACTGTGCTTGCGGGTGTGACCATTGGAGATAACACAATCATCGGGGCGGGAAGTGTAGTTACCAGAGACATTCCTTCTGATGTAATTGCTGCGGGTAATCCATGCAAAGTTATTCGCAAAATAACGGAAGCAGACAAAACGAAGTATAGAAGAAGCTAATCACCAAGTATTTACTAACCCTCAGAATGCCCGATGTTTTTCATCGGGTGTTTTTAATACCTTTGGAGATATTGTATAGTTACTACATTGGAGAAGAAACTATGGAGTAGGTGTGCTTATGAAAATAGCGAACGCGTATTTGATGAAAGAAATTAATATAAACCATGTACGCCAGGTCATGAAACGGGTGGAAACAGCAACAAAGCCACAACTGGCCTCCTTGACCAAGCTCAGTGTAGTAACCGTCAATTCACTGGTAAAAGAGTTGTGTGATCTGGGTGAACTGTTTGAGGACGAGATGGTGCCTTCCAACGGGGGGAGACCTGCATTAACCTATCGATACAATTACGATTTCAGCTTGGCTTTGGTCATGTATATCAACGAAAAGCAGGGGCAGGATCTGATCACCGCCACCGTCATTAACCTAGAGGATAACATGGTGTTCAGAGAAGAATATACGATGCCTACCTTTGACCAGAAACACTTCTATGAAATCATTGGGAACGTGCTGACTCAACATGCTTCCATTAAAGTGATCGGTATCGGTATTCCGGGGCAAACTGTGAATGGAGAAATTAAGGTGAGCAGTCACCAGCAGTTAGAAGGTATCCGCATGATTGAAGATCTTGAAGCACAGTTCGGATTACCAGTCATGGTGGAAAATGATGTGAATGCTGCAATCAGTGGATATTGCGCAAAAAAAGAGTTAGACGAGGATCAGTGTGTCATCGGAATTTATTTTCCAACCCAATACCCTCCAGGTATGGGCATTTATATGGATGGTAAAGTGATCAAAGGAAAACTTGGCATGGCCGGGGAGGTCAAATACCTTCCCATGGGAATTGATTGGTATAAATTAGTGGAAAAGGAAACGTTTGTAGCAACGGTATGTAAAATGATTCAAACGGTAAATGCGATTCTTGCTCCAGACCAGGTTGTAATTTACCAGAAGATGGTTGAAGAAGATGCAGTGGTTCAAGCATGGCAAAAGTATCAAGCCGATCTGTCGATGCCATCTTATCCTGACGTCATTCTGATTGATTCTTTCCGGGAAGACTTTGAAGCAGGGATGCGATGGCTAACATTGAAATCGTTGGAACCGGATCTGGTCCAATTCAACTGAAAACGCGATTCACCATATTAATAAAAATCCCCCAGCAGCAAACAATACATCATGACATCGTATACCAATGCATGTCCTTGTTTTCTGCTGGGAAAGAGCAGGAATACACCTGCTACAGCTGTATCACTTACTTAACGTTTTAGGCTCTTGCCGTTACTGTCGATGACATCTTTGTACCAGTGGAACGACTTTTTGCGATACCGTTTGAGTGTTCCTGAACCATCGTCATGGCGATCAACATAGATATAACCATAACGCTTTTTCAATTGTGCTGACGAAGCACTGACCACATCAATACATCCCCAGGACGTATATCCCATAACTTCAACGCCGTCTTCAATGGCTTCCCCGACCTGAACAAGATGATCATTCAAGTACTGAATGCGATAGTCATCTTCAACTGTTTTTTCACCATCAGGTCCGGTAATAAGCTCGTCCACAGCGCCCAGCCCATTTTCCACAATAAAGAGTGGTTTCTGATAACGGTCATAGAACATGTTCAGCACATAGCGCAGTCCTTGCGGATCGATCTGCCATCCCCATTCACTTGCAGGCAAGTAAGGGTTAGGTATACCGCCAAGCAGGTTACCTTCACCTACAACTTGTTTTTCCGGATCAGCCGTTTGGCAGATACTCATGTAGTAGCTGAAGGAAATGAAGTCGACGGTATGGAGCAACAAGTCTTCGTCGCCATCTTCCATTTGAATCTGGATTCCATTTTCCCGGAAGTAACGTTTCATGTATCCAGGATAGCGGCCTCTTACATGCACATCTCCGAAGAAATAATTGCTGTGTTCGAATTCCATCACTTTAATCATGTCATCGGGATTCGGTGTTAGCGGATAGGTCGGCATACTGAGCATCATACAACCAATCTGTGCATTTGGAATGATCTCATGACAGAGCTTCACAGCAGAAGCGCTGGCTACAAACTCATGGTGTATCGCCTGATAAAGGTCCTGCTTGCTCAATTTCTCTTTTGGTGTGTAGATACCACCACTCATGAATGGTGCTTCCAGAATCGAATTGATTTCGTTGAACGTGAGCCAGTATTTCACTTTATTTTGATAACGTTTGAATACGGCAGTCACATAACGCTCGTAGAAGCCGACCATCTTCCGATTAACCCAACCATCATATTCCTTGGAGAGATGGAGAGGTGTCTCGTAGTGGGAAAGGGTGACCAGTGGTTCGATTCCGTATTTATGACACTCGTCAAAGAGATCATCATAGAATTGAAGGCCTTCTTCATTGGGTTCCAGCTCATCGCCCTTAGGGAAGATACGGGACCAGGCGATGGAAGTGCGGAATACCTTGAATCCCATCTCAGCGAACAGCTTCACGTCTTCTTTATAACGGTGATAGAGGTCAATTCCGATCAGTTTCATGTTATCTTCAGTCGGTTCTTCAGTAATGGGACCCATGATACCTTTGGGGGCCACATCCTGAGTGGACAAACCTTTGCCACCTAGATTATATGCACCTTCAGCCTGGTTGGCGGCAATGGCACCACCCCACAGAAAGTTTTCGGGGAAATGAAATGATGGATGTTGAGAATGAGTCATGTGTATCGCTCCAATCGTTATGAATTCGTTGTGGATATTACATACAGCAGCACTGCATAAAAAAAGCTTAAACGTTGGAACGGGTTACACGTCAAGTTTTACTTTTTATTTATTTTGAGGCAAACTGTAATTCATCATAGAAAGTCAGCAAGAAAGGAGACTTCATGTGTCCAAGTTCGATGAAATTATGAAGCTGTCCGGTTACTCGAAGGCCACGGTGTCCAGAGTGATTAATCATTCACCACATGTGAGTGACGAGGCCCGGCAGAAAATAACGCAAATCATGAAACAGCTAAACTATATCCCGAACCGAAATGCCGTTTCCTTATCCACCGGACAGACCAAGCAAATTGGAATTGTCACATCCGCAACCAACGAGATTATTCTTACGTTTATGAATCAATTCATTGATACAGCGATGGATTATGGATTCCAGACCCTCATCTATACTTCGCGTGGAGATAAAGAGATTGAATTGCAGGCGTTCGAGGATCTGCGGAGTAAACGGGTGGATGGACTGGTGATTATGACCTGTGTCAATCATCCAGATAAACTGAAAGCCTATTGCGAGTATGGTCCGATTGTATCTTGGCAGCGGATGGAAGATGACGAAATTCCGTCAGTGGCTATGGACCAGGCGCAAGGCTACAGGCTGGCTCTTGAACATCTGGTGTCCAAAGGATATACCCGCATTGCCAATGCCTTTGGCAGAGCAGAAAGTCTGAATACCCAGAGTCGGCGTGAAGCCTATGAATCATTTATGGCAGATAAGGGTCTGCCTGTATTGCGTGAAGCCTATCAATATTCCGTGTTCAGTTCATCTGACGGAGAAGAGGCGATGCGAAGAATGGCAAGTGGGCCAGAACTTCCTCAAGCGGTGTTATGTTCTAATGATTATGCAGCAATCGGAATTTGGTCCGAAGCACGTAAACAGAATATACAAGTTCCCGAACAACTTGCTATTGTTGGTTTCGATGATATTGAACTGTCCCGTGTGCTTGGAATAACAACCATACATAATCCAATTGCAGAACAGGCTACCCAGGCCTTTCATCAATTATGGGCCGTCCTTGGCAAGCAGGAGTTACATCCTCAGCAACTGGAATTTCAACTGATAGAACGTGCAACCACCTGAATTTTTTGGGGGGAACGCACATCATTGCTTACGAATTCTTACACCATTTAGAGAACGTAGCATAGCAAAGGAGGGATCGTTATGGCACGTGTTTTATTTATTAACGGTGGATCAGAGGGACATGTCAATCCAACGATTGGCGTGGTACAAGAGCTTATTTCACGCGGGGAAGAGGTCGTGTACTTCACTATAGAAACGTATCGGGAACGTATTGTGAAGACGGGTGCTATAGTTCGAACCTTTGACGGTCAAAAATTTATTAAAGCCTTTGTTTCAGGTGGCAGAACTTATTTGCTCGAGCGAGTCAACGGTCTTTTGCTTACAGCAGATATCGTCATTCCGAGCGTGCTTGAACAGATCGAGGGTGAACATTTTGATTACATTATCCATGATTCCATGTTTGGCTGCGGACGTTTGCTTGCGCAAATTCTGAAGCTGCCTGCAATTAATTCATGCACTTCTTTTGCGCAGACCGAAGAATCATTCAATCATTTGATGCAACACTTTTTCTTAAATGTTCCTGCCGAAATCGTCCAACCTATAAACGATACATTCCATAGCCTGACGATCAGGTTACAGGAAAAATATGATGTGGAGATTGCTTCTCCCTACGAGGTGTTTTGCAATCCCGCGCCGCTTACCATCGTGTATACTACAAGGGAATTCCAGCCCTATGGAGAAGAATTCGATCACACGTATCAATTTGTAGGACCGTCCATATTTTCGGGACTAACGCATGAAGACTTCGACATGGAAGCCATTAAAGGGAAAACACTTATTTACATTTCACTGGGTACGGTTTTTAACCAAGCTCTTGATTTCTATAAGCTTTGCTTGGAAGCATTGGGGAATACCAATCATACAATTGTCATGTCTGTAGGGGATAGAACACAAATTACGGATCTGGGAGCAATTCCGGAAAATTTCATCGTTAAACGTTATGTTCCACAAATGGATGTATTGCAGTACGCTAAATTATTTATCACACACGGCGGGATGAACAGTACCAATGAAGGTTTATATTACGGGGTTTCCCTCATTATACTCCCTCAGAGCGCGGATCAGCCGATCATCGCAGAGCAGGTTGTTAGTAGGGGAGCAGGTCTCCGTTTACAAATGCAAACCTTGACTGCCAGTCAGCTGCGTGAAGCTGTGGATACTGTGTTGAGCGTTTCTTCTTTTGAGAAAGCTGCTGCGAATTTGAGGGAATCCTTTCGAAAATCAGGCGGATATCATTATGCTGTTGATGCGATTTTCGAATTTAAGACTCAACATTTCATTCACGGATAGTTCAGTCATTAATTATTCAAAATTGAAGCATTTCCGGACCAGAACCATGCGGTATACTGAACAAGAAGTTTCAAGAGAAGCTGCATTATTACAGATGATGTGGCCTCAAGTTGCAACATCTTGTAACAAGTTACATATTTCACAAACTAGCCGCTGGAAAGGTGAGATTGAACAGGATGAAGACAGTCACAGGTCGATTCAGAATTGCAGGCATATGGGAAGGTGTATCATTACTGCTGTTGATTTTTATAGCCATGCCGCTAAAATATTTTGCCGATATGTCTTCCCCAGTAACCATTATGGGTATGATTCACGGTATTCTTTTTCCGCTATATCTGATTGCACTTGTGCATTTGGCAGTTGTGAAGAAGTGGAAAGCTTCACGCTGGTTCATGGGATTGGTAGCAGGTTTATTGCCTTTCGGAACATTTGTATTCGAATCCTATCTTCGCAAGAGAGATTGGAAGTAAGGATTGCTGAAAAGAACAATGACAATGACAGCAGGCGACCAACTCCGGATGTTATCCGAACTGGTCGCCTGCTGGTTTCTATGCAAATTCTTTTTTTGGAAAGAGTGTGAACGCTTATTTTACGGTGCCTTGCTGACGATCTGATAGCAGGCTAACTCCAATATCGGCAGAGGCATCAGATACAGGTGCATACGCGGAGAAGGAAGCTACAGCAACCAGGGCAGTAAGCAGAAAAACAAATGATTTTTTCATACAATAACCTCTTTTCATATGGGATGATCTTCCAACTTCATTTTAATGCAGATAGGCTGTGTTTGAAAAGAAAATGTTTAGGTGAGTGCGAGATTTGTACAGTCAATCATTCGTGATAAACTATATTTTAACTATAGTTGCCAACTGACCGAAAGGGATGACCCCTATGAAAGAGCTCCATACTTTAACATCCATAGAAATGATCGAAGAAATGATTAAGCAACATGAATTGGTTTTTTTGTACGTATCACGGCCAGAGTGCAGTGTATGTCACGCCTTACTCCCTAAGATTAGGGAGTTACTTGAACCGTATCCAATGGTGCACTTGGCCCACATCAACGCTAACCAAGTGGAAGAGGTGGCGTCCAGGTTTCTTATTTTCACAGTTCCCACGATGATTATGTTGGTGGAGCAGAAGGAGTATATTCGAGCCGATCGTTTTGTTCGCTTTGATCGATTGGAAGAGCAGGTACAACAAATTTATCATATGTACACCCAGAACGGGTGATAAGAAACATGATTCACGGCAGCTCCTATATGAGCTGCTTTTTTTGCATAAGCAAAAGAATGTGAAAAAATAATTAAAGGGAAAAGTGTTGTATTGAAAACGGTTTTATGCTAATTTAAAATATATAAAAACGTTTTTATAGCAAAGGACCAAAAAATTATGGGAAAGATTACGATTAAAGATGTTGCAAGGGAAGCCGGCGTATCCATTTCTACGGTTTCCAACGCCTTGAATGGCGTAGATGTCTTGAATCCGGAGACCAAATCGCATGTCCTGAAGGTGGCAGAGCGTTTAAATTACGTTCCCAACCTGAACGGCAAACTGCTGAAATCCGGGCAAACCAAGATGCTGGGCTTTTTCACCACAAGTGTGTCGGGTCCGTATTTTTATAAGCTGGTTGAATCCATGTCTCGCGAATGCGATCGTCTAGGTTACGGACTAAATGTATTTGTGACCAAGGATAAGCAGGTCATTATGAGTAATATTCTGGGACGGCGTGTGGATGGCGTCATCATCTACGAAGAACTGCGGATTGATGAACAGGATATTGTCGCTATGGAGAAAGACAAGATCAAGGCAGTATTCTTGGATCGGGTCTTTCAGAGCGATACGATGGGAAGCGTCATTTTTGACTCCTATGTAGCGGGTTATGAAGCGACCAAGTATTTAATTGGACTGGGGCACAAGAAAATTGCTTACATATCCGGCGTGGACACTATGTTTGACAGTAATCAGCGTAGAGATGGATATCTGGCCGCTTTACGTGAGTACCAACTTCCGCTGGATGATGATTACATTTTACAGGGATATTTTGAGGAAGAGGGCACCTACAGTGCTGTGAAATCTTTTCTTCATCTGCATCCTGCCAAGCTACCTGATGCTTTTCTTGCAGGAAATGATGTGAGTGCAATCGGCTGCATCCATGCGCTGAAGTCTCATGGCTTCGAAGTTCCTCAAGATGTAAGTGTAGTAGGCTTCGATGATATTGATATTGCCCAATATTTTTCCCCACCATTAAGTACCGTTAGAAACCAGATTGCAAGGCAGGGTATCCTGGCGATCAATCACTTGGTTCGCATGATCAAGAAGAAGGAACATGGGGTTTCACAGAAACTGGCGGGTGAACTTATCATACGGGGTTCAAGTCATGTGAAGATGGACCGGAGTGATTTTTTAACATAGCGGATGTAATCATTTCCGGTCTTTTTTTAATTATTGATTTGAGATTAGGGGGTTTTTTTGTCGGAAAATAAAAACGTTTTTATGAGGAAATGCTTAAGTTGGAGGGGAGAAAAAGAGCGTGAGTAAATTAGCCGTAGAGACGTCGTCAACCGGTAAAAAGCCTGTAAGACCGGGGGGAAGGAAGCCAATCGGACAAAGAGTGAAAGAGTTCGTCATCGATTATCGAAGACAATGGGAAATTCAATCGATGATTATACCCGGCATCATTTTTATGATTATTTTTTGTTACATTCCAATATACGGATTGACGATTGCATTCAAAAATTACACCGTTATTGATACGCTGTCTAGCGCACCATGGGTCGGTTTGGAAAATTTCAGAATCATTATGTCAGACAAATACTTCTGGGATGCCGTAGTGAATACGTTGGGGATCAGCTTTTTGAAATTGGGTATCGGGTTCGTCATTCCCATTATCCTGGCAATCATGATCTATGAATTAAACAGCGGACGTTTCAAAAAGTTCGTGCAAACGGTTTCATACCTACCTCACTTTCTGTCCTGGATCGTACTGGGCGGCATGCTGATCACCTGGTTTTCAACAACGGGATTGTTTAATCAGCTGCTACTCAGCTTGGGAGTGATCTCGCAACCGCAGAACATTTTGCTGGATGCAGGCAAGTATTGGTGGATTGCAGTTTTATCAGATATTTGGAAAGAGGCCGGCTGGGGAACGATTCTATATTTGGCGATTATGTCCAAGATTGATCCTACGTATTACGAGGCAGCCAAAATTGATGGTGCAAGCCGTCTCAGACAAATTTGGAATATCACATTGCCCAACATGAAGTCGATCATTAGCCTTAATCTGATTCTTACTGTAAGCGGTTTACTTGGTTCCAATCTGGACCAGACGCTCGTTCTGATGAACTCGCAAAACCGTGATAAGGCAGAAGTTATCAATTCGTATGTATATCGTATGGGGATGTCACAGGGTGACTTTTCGTATGCTACCGCGGTTGGTCTGGGCGTCTCGATCGTGTCCGTTATTCTGTTGGTCACCGCGAACAAAATTACAAGCAAATTAAACGATAATCAATCTGTGCTGTAGAAGGAGGCATCCCGTGTGAATGGAAAGGTGGCTAAAGAAGATCTCGATAGTCGGATCTTTGATACCTTAAATATTATTTTACTCGCTATTTGTACTGTCATTATTGTGGTTCCGCTCTGGAATGTCATTATCTCTTCTTTTAGCTCGGGCAAGGCTTTGGCGGAAGGCGGGTTCATCTTCTGGTCACCGGAGTTCTCGCTGGAGAATTATAGAGCCGTGTTCAACGATTCGAGCATCTGGCAAGCGTTCTTCATTTCCATTTCCAAAACAACAATCGGAGTCGTTACACACGTGTTCTTCTGTGCCATGGTCGGTTACGGTCTGAGCAAAAAGCACATACGTGGCCGTAAACTGTACGTTGCCATGGGGGTTATCACGATGTTCTTCTCTGGCGGAATGATCCCAACGTACTTATTGATCAAATCACTTGGCCTCCTCAACAGCTTCTGGGTGTACATTATTCCGGCATTGTTCAGCTTCTATGATGTCGTCATTCTGATGAATTTCTTCCGGAATGTACCGGATTCTCTGGAGGAGTCAGCCAAAATCGATGGTGCAGGAGACTGGCATATTTTTCTCAAAATCTTCATCCCGCTGTCCATGCCAGCGATGGCAACCATTGCATTGTTCAATGGGGTAGGGCAATGGAATGACTTTATGACAACCAAGTTGTACATTACCGATCAGTCGCTGTATCCGCTGCAGATGATGCTGTACGAGATCATTGTTCAGTCCCAGACACAATCCATGCAAAATGTGGGTGGCTCGGCAGTCATCGAAACAACGACTAAAGGGGTGCAACTGGCTACGATTGTTATTACTACACTGCCGATCATACTGATTTATCCCATCCTTCAAAGATACTTTATCTCGGGTATGATGCTGGGAGCAGTCAAGGAGTAAGAGGACTCTAAGCTTGTTCGAAAGTTCGCTCTATTCAATATTTCTCACCTAACTTTAAGGAGGAAACAATATGTTCAAGATGAATAAGGCAGCAGGCAAAAAAGGAGTTAAACTGTGCGCGGCATTGCTGACAGCGGTGATCATGATTACAGGCTGCAGTAGTGGATCAGGGGGTTCGAGCGAAGGGAACTGGGTTTCCATTGAAGATCGCTATACAGTCGATCCGGAAAAACCAGCTTGGCAGCTGGATAAAAAGGAAGAAGCTACAGACTTAACTTGGTACGTTAATGCCGACTGGTGGAACACGGATTTCGGTAAAGACATTGTAACCAAGAAGATCAAGGAAGATCTGAACATCAATATCAAATTCATTACAGGTGATGACACGAAGTTAAATACGTTCTTTGCCGGTGGAGATATGCCTGACCTGCTGACAGTGTTTGACTCTAACTCTCCTGTGGTGCAAAAAGCCGCAACCTGGGCTATGCCGCTGAATGATCTTGCGGAGAAATATGATCCATACTTCAACAAAGTCGCGGCTGCCGACACCCTGAACTGGTTCCAACTAGCTGATGGCAAGACTTATGGCTATCCAAACTACTCCAATACGCAAGCGGATTATGATAGTGGCAACATCCCGGCCAAAACGGCATTTATCATCCGTAAAGATGTGTACGAGGCTTTGGGAAGTCCTGTCATGGGAACACCAGAGGAATTCGAAAGTGTGATGAAACAGATCAAGGAAAAGTTCCCAACGCTGATTCCATTTGGTTTTAACTCTATTGGGGAAGGAACAGGTTCACTCGGAGACACGTTGCAAGATTTCATTGGCGTGCCGCTTGAAACTGAAAATGGAGAATTCTATGACCGCAATCAGGATGAAGACTATCTTACGTGGTTGAAGACTTTAAACAAGGTGTACAGAGACGGAAATATTAGTGATGACAGCTTTGCTGATGATGGTACTGCCTTTGAGGAAAAAGTGAAATCCGGAAAATATGCAACGATGCTGCTGGATGGTACACCTCAACAGGGAGGAAATCTGCAAATTTATCTGAGTGCCAATGCAGGCAAAGAGTATGTTGCCATTGATGGACCACAAAGCACCAAGGGTAATGCGCCGACACTCAATCAATCCGGTATTACAGGCTGGATGATCAACTTCATCTCCAAGGACGCCAAAGATCCAGCCAAAGCGATTCAAATCTTTACGTATCTGTTGAGTGAAGAAGGTCAGCTTCTGATGAACTATGGTATTGAAGGCGAGACATATAAAAAGAATGCAGATGGTACGGTTGAGTTGCTGCCGGCTGTGAAAGACCTGCAACTGCATAATGCGGACAAATTCAAGAAGGAATATCGGTTGGGTGAATTCATGTTCTTTGGTCATGACCGTCACAAAGCACTGAGTGCGGATGCTTTCCCGGAAGCTATTAAACAAATGCAAGAGTGGGGCAAAGGCAAACTGAAACCACACTTCATTCTGGAGAATATTAGTCCGAATCAAGGAACACCTGAAGCACGTGCGTTGTCGGCGATCAACGCCAAGTGGAATTCAACACTGGTAAGCATGGTACGTGCCAAAGATGATGCCTCTTTTGACAATGCGCTCGCCGCATACAAGTCATTTTTAGGTGAAAACCGTTGGGATGATATCCTGAAGGTCCGTAGTGAGAAAATGAAACAGAATAAAGAGAAATTGGGTATCCAATAAGAGGAATGTGGAGGGAAAGCATATGACGAAATTCAAAATGTACAAATCCACGGGAGAAGATGCATTGTTTGTATCCGTGTCCCAGGATCAATTGAAATCGCAGGACTCCAGCATGGAGACAACGACTATCCTTCTGGATGATCAGCAAACATATCAGGAAATGGATGGTTTTGGAGCTTCTTTTACCGACTCATCTGCCTATCTGATCAACCAGATATTAAGCGAAGAGCAGAGAGCTGAAGTCATGACTCGGTTGTTCCATCCCGAGGAAGGCATCGGATTGTCGGTCATCCGCAATCCGATGGGAGCTTCAGACTATGCCAGAACGGTATACAGCTATAATGATCTGCCAGAAAATCAAACGGACCCGGAATTATCCGGGTTCAGCATTGCACACGATGAAGCGGACGTTATTCCTTTGACTCAGAAGGCTTTGGAGCTGAATCCTGATCTGAAGCTGTTTGCTTCACCTTGGAGCGCCCCGGGTTGGATGAAAACAAGCGGCTCCATGATTACAGGTCAATTGAAAAATGAGTGGTATCCAGCGTATGCGGATTATTTTGTGAAATATATCCAAGCCTACGCATCCCATGGATTGCCTATCCATGCAGTAACACCACAAAATGAGGCACTTTATGAACCAGGTCATTATCCCGGCATGTTGATGCCAGCCGAAGCACAAGCAGACTTTATCAAAAATCATCTCAAGCCGGCTTTGGTCAGAAATGACATTCAGTCCAAAATCCTCTGTTATGATCACAACTGGGATCGTCCGGATTACCCACTGACCGTGCTTGATGAGGCGGCAGAAGAGGTAGATGGAGTCGCTTGGCACTGGTATGGAGGCGAAGCCTCGGCACAAACGAAGGTGTATGAAGCCTTTGCCGGTAAAGAGGTACACTTCACCGAAGGATCAGGAGGAGAATGGATTCCTCCATTCGAACAGGCTTTCTCCAATGTGATCAGAACAGGTATTGAGATTCTTCGCAATTACAGCAAATCTTTTGTGCTCTGGAATATGGCACTGGATGAGAACAACGGCCCTGCCGTTCCTGGTTTCGGGAAAAGTACGTGCCGCGGCATTGTGAAGGTTAACCAGCAAACGAAAGAGCTTACCTATACACTGGACTATTATGCTCTGGCTCATTTCAGTGCATTGATTCGTCCCAAAGCGGTACGCATTGACTCGTCCTCCAATGAGGCATCCATTCGTTCCGTAGCCTTCAAAAATACGGATGGTTCTATTGCCGTCGTGCTCTTCAATGACGGAGAAGAGACAGGAAATGTGCAGGTTCAGCTAGGGCAAGAAGAACTGTTAAGTTTCCAACTCGAATCCAAAAGTGCCTTGTCCATTTTGATTAACCAAGAGTAATGCAGTTTTCTCCCATGCTCATGGGAAGTAGTCCTAACAGGCTGCTTAGATAGTGAATTGTAATGAAAGAAAAGGCGATACTGAGAGATTTATCTCTGAGTATCGCCTTTTGACGGTTATGGGTACGCCTATTTACATATGAATATCCTGCAATGATTCACACTCGTTTGCGGATTCGTGTCGCTGATGGGCGAGGCTTAGTGCCTCGTTTTTTGAACCATCGACGTGTCTTCCGCTTCCGTTTTAATTCGCGATGTGGACGTGGGCCAGCAAGGAGGATTTTCTTTTTTATAGGTTGAGAAGGTCTTGGGATTTCTGGCAGTTCAGACAGTTCACATGGTTCATCTGGAGTATCCATCATCGCTTTGTAGCTTATCGGCACAATACCCAACGCCTGTATCGTTTGGGGAACTTCCTCATTGATGAACACGGAAAGTTCGTCCTCCCGAATATCCGTCCATTCTGATATTCCACGCAGAACGTCGTCGACATAGCCAGGATGACATACAATCTCGGTAATCCCCTCGGGGAGCGAAAACAAATGATGAAGCAGCCGCTGCAAACCCTCCTGATCTCCGTAAGTATCCAACAGAATCGTGTTGCTCATTAGGGGGTTAGGTACATTAGGAATGGAATGAACGATTTGTGATCTTCGGAGCGGGATATTTTCTCGAATCGCTTTCTCCGCCATAACCTTATATATCAATGGATCGTTCTGGTGTAACAAATGATGGGAATCTAAATGTGCAGGATAAAGGGAGGTTCCTACAAAACGATTCCACTGCGCATCGAGTTCTCTGGCAACATCATCGCTATCTCGCACAGAGGTCCTTATCCCATTATGAAAAGTACCGTCGGGTCTCACCAGAGATGGTACGCTGTCCGGATCGGAAATAGATCGCCCGTAAGTGAGATTGAAATGCAAACCAATTCCGAAGTCCGGTAATGACCAGGCAGAGCGCACGGCATGATTAAAGCCCGGCATGTTGACCATCATTGAAGTACTCGTAATCCCCCCTGCGTGATAGGCTTTAATGATCCCTTCATTAACGGCAGGCGACAATCCGAAGTCGTCCGCGTTAATAATAACTTGCCTACTCATGCCTCTTATCTCCTTCCTCGCGTTGAGAACGAATCATTTGCCATGTCCCCAATATATTAAAGGCAACAAGGTATGGACCGTTCATTCGCACAGGCCTGTTAAAATACTTCAAATGCTGTCTTGTCCATGGTATATCCTGTTCGCTGGTAGAAATAATCGAGTTGCATGTGGAATACATTTAATGTAAACGTTGTTACGGATTGAGAAAAATGGGGTATCCTCGTTCAGAATCAGTCCGTTAATATGGGGAGGGAAAAGATTGTTGAGAAAAAGAAAAATCGTAAGTATGCTGGTGCTGTTCAGTTTCCTAATCGCTTTACTGCCTGGCACGACGACAAACGCTGCGACCAATTGGAATCTGGTGTGGAGTGATGAATTCAATGGAAGTTCTCTGAATACGTCGAATTGGTCTGCGGAGATTGGTACCGGCAGCGGCGGATGGGGAAATAATGAATTGCAGTATTATACGAATCGCACCGAGAACCTGCAAGTTACAGGTGGCAATCTGGTCATCACTGCACGCAAAGAAAATTACAATGGCAGCAGCTATACCTCCGCACGAATCAAAACCCAAGGCTTGAAGGACTTTACTTACGGGAAAGTTGAAGCACGCATCAAGCTGCCGTCCGGTCAGGGGCTGTGGCCTGCTTTTTGGATGCTGGGAAGCAACATTAATTCCGTCGGCTGGCCTAAGAGCGGAGAGATCGACATTATGGAGCGGGTCAACAACAATGCTTTTGTAAACGGTACCGTGCACTGGGATGCTAACGGGCATGCCGATTATGGAAAGATATCGGAGAATCTTGATTTTTCCCAATTTCATGTCTACAGCATCGAATGGGATTCCAAATATATAAGATGGTTTGTGGATGGCAAACAATTCAATGAGTTTTACATCGAAAATGGAACAGGCAATACGGAGGAGTTCCAACGTCCGTTTTTCCTCCTGTTGAATATGGCTGTGGGTGGGAATTGGCCTGGCAGCCCTAATAATGCGACACCTTTCCCATCACAAATGCTGGTGGATTATGTGCGGGTATATCAAACAGCGAGTACACCGAACATTGTCAGCGGGGGTCTCTATACGATCGGTTCCAAAGCAAGCGGTAAAGTGTTGGATATTGTGGATGTATCCACGGCAAGTGGAGCCAAAGTACAACAATGGACCAACTACAGCGCAAGCAACCAAACGTTCAGAGTCGACAGCACAGGGGATGGTTTCTATAAACTCACGGCTGTTCACAGCGGAAAAGTTATGGATGTGCCTAACTCAACAGCATCACCAGGCGTGCAGCTCCAGCAATGGGATGATAACGGCTCTAACGCCCAAAGGTGGAGCATCCAGGATGCGGGTAACGGTTATTATAAAATCATTTCCAAGGTGAATGGATTGGCAGTAGATGTCTCAAGCTCTTCAACGACGGACGGGGCTGCAATTCAGCAATGGAATGATAATGGTACAGATGCACAAAGATGGTCGTTTAACAAATTGAATTAATTCAAAGACGATACTTTTTGGGGAATCAATCACGAAATTCCTTCTTGATAATATATTGTTAACATCAAGCAAGTGATGTTTACCCGGTGGAAAATGTTCAAAAGGAGACATCTGATCAGATGTCTCCTTTTTGGAGTTTGCCATAAATGATCAGAACAAATTATTGGCTGCAATCAACAATAAGAGAACCCCGCTGACAAGCGTTCCGAACTGTCCCAATGTGAACGAACCAATACGAACGTTTGCCGCTTTGGACCCCATCCACACGCCAAACCATACGGTGACAAAACTGCCGATAGCTGCTGTAAGGGAAATATACAAGGGGGATAAGCCCATTAGCCCGGCGCTTAGGCCATTCGTCAGTGCGTTTGTCGAAAGGGCAACGCCCAGGATCAATGCTTCCAGAACCCCAATATGGTTTGATTTGTCCAAATCTACCCTTTCAGGATTTTGCAAAATAGACCCGATCCCGAGGGTTTGGGAATCGGTCTCTTCGTGATCTTTCCTCTTGCGGGGAACAGATAACAAGATGATACGAAAACCGATAACGAGTAAGATAAATGTCCCCAGTAGTATAGGGAAAACGCCAGGAAGCACGATCGAAATCCATTTCCCGAACAAAATGCCTGAATAGCTGAACAATAAACAAACAACGGCGATCAAAAAATTCGAAAATAGGCTGATTCTGATTTTTCTGATCCCGTACGATAGTCCGACACCCAGATTGTCAAGACTCGAAGAGACGGCCAAAGCAAGAATAAGCATCCACGCCATAAAATCACCTCATGATCTTTAGTCTGCTCTTAATGTATGTAGTGTTGAGATTCATGTGCCCGTCCTTGAGAAAAATGCAACAAAACACTGCTGATGAAGAAAGAATAAGGTAAACTTTCACCACATTGTCCCATATACTAGACTATCGATCATATCTCTGGGGGGATGCTGGTGAGAGCAAATGATCAAACAAAGGTTTGCCATATCGGAGATTTGATCAAGCCTCTGCTTGCCAGACGCTCTCTCTCGATGCGCAAATTCAGTACACTATGCGGAATGGACACGGCTACCATTTCTCGGATCCTGAACGGGAAGCAGCAACCGAAGCTCGCACATTTGCAGATCTTTTCCGAACATTTGGACATTTCCCTGGATCATCTCATTGAGGCTGCAGGCTACAAAATCAATCATGCAAAAAGAGGGGCCGAGCAGGGTATTCTGGATTCGCTTGAATCAATCAAGACGGTCCTGCAACATACGAAATTATTTGACCTCGATGTGACAACAGAACGGATTGAACAGGAAATGGTTAAGTACGAACAATATGCACGTACGGATGAAGGGCATCGAATAATCTGTAAGGAGTTTGATGTAAAAATCAATCAGATAAACGGTGCAGGACCGTTCATAGAACATTTGAAGGAAATGCATATTCGATACTGTGATGAGATTACACCTGAGAATGATCGTTCCCTGATAGGCAGTGCATTGTTATACTTTATTTCTTCTGCTGACCTGATCCCGGACTATCTATTTCCAATTGGTTATCTGGATGATGCCATCGTTGTGTATCTGGTGTTGGATCGTCTCAAGCAGCGCACATGAAACGATTTGTTTGGGGGAACGATGCTACGCGTAACCGAAATATCAGAACCCAAAAAAAACGGCGCGAAGTTTCTCGCGTCGTTCTTTTTGATGTCCGAATGAATCAGACATAGTTATAAAGAACTGTTTGGATCAATCAATAAGTCAGGGTGTTCGCATTTGCGAAAAGCAGATGAATAACGGAGAGTCATTAGACTTACAAAAGCATTAAAAAGGCTTATTTTCTATATATTTCTATAAAAGTGCTTGTATATCTCTTTTTGTGACTCTATAATATACCATAAATATACAATTAAATTCTAAATTTTATATTATATGTAATTTTAAGAGTTTGTTTGTACATAGATAAAGAAATCTCCTGATCTACCCAGATCCATAATACTCCCATGTAAAGTATGCGTTCTTGCTAACGCCGGTGATTACCCTCCTTAATGCATGCGAATAAACTTCCGCTCACAAGATAGATTGATCTGAAATCCACCTCTTCCATATACGCTGAAATTGGCTATCTATAATCTTTCACATACGATTGGAATTTAATAACCTGTCCTGTAAAGGAGGTGAGGCTTGATGTAAATAAACGCAATAAGTCTGTCCAGTTGAGGCCGTTTCATCGTTTCGTTTAAAGAAATGGATACAGTGAATCACTGTATCACAAAAACCGGGTAAAAGGAGTGGAAAAGTTTGATAAAGATGAATCGTTTACGCAAGCCGCTTTCCATGGGCCTGTCGCTTCTCCTTGCATTATCTATCATTCATCCGGTTTCAGCTGAAAACGCCGCATCGCAGAAGATCGACATGAAATCCAGTTCGGGCAAAATCACCACCTCCAAAGTCAACGCTAAGCTGAGCAAGGAATTTGAGAGTAATGATTATGTTACGTATCTGGTGAAAATGAAAGAACAGGTAGATACAGCCTCTGTTTCCAAACAAGCCTTGCAAAAGGCAACAATCGAAAAGCAAACGGCTTCGGCAACGAAACTGTCCGTGCGAAGCACGGTTGTCAGCTCTCTGCGGGAAACGGCCTCACGATCCCAGTACACCCTGGAAAGTTTTCTTGAACAGGAACTTGACCTTGGCAAAGTCAAAGATTATAAAAGTTATTTCATCGTTAACGCACTCGCAGTAACAAGTACAAAGGAAGTCATGGAACAGATTGCACTTCTTCCCGAGGTGGATAAAATACTGCCTAACGAGCAGCGTTATATGCAGAAAACCGAGATTAGCAGCGAAAATGCAACAGCTGCTCCAGCAACGGAGTCTGCCAAGGCACCAGCCAAAGAGGCAGAGTCGAAGGAAAGTGCAGCTGCTAACGATAAGAGCCTGCAGACAGAGAACGTTGAATGGAACATCGATTCTATCAATGCGCCAGCAGTATGGGATAGAGGAATCGACGGTACGGGAATCGTTGTTGCCAATCTGGACAGCGGGGTCGATTATACCCATCCGGCACTCCGCAGCAAATGGAGAGGACTCGATGCTTCGGGAAATATCGTTGATCCCGAGCTAAGCTGGTATGATCCCCATAGCCATGCCTCCCTTCCTGCGGATGGAGACGGTCATGGTACACATACGATGGGTACAATGGTAGGCTCCGAAGCAAACGGCACCAACAAGATCGGGGTTGCTCCCGGAGCAAAATGGATTGCCGTTCGGATTTTCAATCCGAGTACCACTGATGCCATTATACTGGATGGCGGTCAATGGCTGATTGCTCCAGTGGATGCTGAAGGAAACTTGCACCCTGAGCTTGCCCCGGATGTGGTTAACAATTCCTGGGGTGGTGGTGCAGGATTGGACGAGTGGTTCCGTCCAATGGTACAGGCTTGGCGTGATGCACAGATCTTTCCGGAATTCTCAGCCGGGAATGTGACACTGACGAATCCGGGAGGCCCAGGTTCAGTCGCGAACCCTGCGAACTATCCAGAGAGCTTCGCTACGGGAGCAACGGATATCAACGGGAATCTGGCTTCTTTTTCCCTTCTTGGTCCATCCCCTTATGAGGAGATTAAGCCAGAAGTTTCGGCTCCAGGTGTTAACATCCGTTCCTCTGTTCCGGGCGGAGTATATGAGGGTGGCTGGAACGGCACGTCCATGGCAGGCCCGCATACCACTGCACTGGCCGCACTCCTGCTTCAAGCCAATCATTCCCTTACGGTTGATCAGTTGGAGCAGATCATTATGGATACAGCGACACCGAGAACAGACAGCCGATATCCAACCTCGCCAAATAACGGCTACGGTCACGGCATTATTAATGCACTGGATGCTGTGGGCTCCGTCCTTGAAGGTATAGGCACGGTGTCCGGCAGGGTTGTCACAGCAGGTGACGATCTGGAAGCACCGGTCCTGGAACATACGCCTGTAAATTCTGCTTTTACGGGGCTTGATATTCCACTGACTGCGCGTGTTACCGATAATGTCGGTGTAACCACAGTAGAGGCTTTTGCCAAAACAACGGGCACGAGCCAGTACGTATATCTGCCGATGAATCGAGTAGCTGGAGATGCCAAAGATGGAACCTACACAGCGACAATTCCGGCATTTCTGATCGAGTCACAAGGCTTGGAATACTACATCCGGGTCAATGATTATGGCAATAACGGATTCGAGAGTGAAGTTTATAAGGTTACTGTATCGAATGGAGTCCAGCCTGGGTATCTGCAGGATTTTGAGGAAGACAATCTGGGCTTTACTTCGGGTGGAGTTGGCAACACCTGGGCATGGGGAGCACCAACGAGTGGACCGGGCAGTGCCTACTCAGGTGACAAGGTGATTGCAACCAATCTGACTGGGACTTATGCTGCCAACAGCAATGCCTACCTGCTCGCGCCACCAATTGATCTTACCCAGAGCTCTGAGGGAGCATTGTTATCCTTCAAGCACTGGTATGATTTGGAGAGCAACATCGATTTTGGCAAAGTGTACATTGCAACAGAGGATACTGACTTCGTATTTGAAGAGGCATTGAGCTTTACAGGTGCCGGTGGAGACTGGAAAACGCAATATATTGACTTACGTGACTACGCAGGTCAACAGGTGTTTATCAAGTTTAATCTGACCAGTGACAATTCCGTTCAAAAGGCTGGTTGGTATATCGATGACTTTTCTGTACAAGCTCCAGATGATATTGCTCCGGGAGCGCCAAGCGGATTGTCCGCTTCTGCCGACATTCTGGGGAACGTAAACTTGTCCTGGACGGGATCGGACGAAGAGGATCTGAAATCCTATAACGTGTATCGTTCAACGAATTCCGGCTCAGGTTATGAATTGCTCGGAAATACATCTGCAACGACATTTACGGATACGGCTACAGTAACAGATTCGACTTATTTTTATACGGTAGCCGCTCTTGATTATAGTGGCAATGAGAGTGACAAGTCGAATGAGGTATCCGTGACCGTGGAGGTCCCTCAAGATATCTTCATCGATCACTTTGATGGTAACAGCGACAATGGGTGGACTCATTCGGGCACCAAGGACGAGTGGGAACGCGGAGTACCCGTCGTTGGACCTGCCAGTGCGGTTTCTCCGCCGAATGTTTGGGCAACCGATCTGGACAGCACCTACGAGAACGGTTCAAACTATTCTCTGGTTTCGCCAGTCGTGGATTTAACCCAGGCGGATCAAGCTACACTGACGTTCAATCATTGGTATGAAATCGAAAGTGGATACGATTACGGTTATGTTGAAGCCACGAAAGACGGTGGCAACACATGGTCAGAGCTCGGCAAATTCTCTCATTCTTCAAATGGAAAACAATGGACTCCGGTATTTTACGATCTGGCTGCATTGAAGGGTAATGAAGTTCAATTCCGGTTCAGATTGACTTCGGACAGTAGTGTCGTCAAGCAAGGCTGGTACATCGATGACTTCCGCATTCTGGGTATCGCCGCTGAGACGGTTACGAAAGATACGGCGGTTGTTCTGAACAGCGACAAGCCTAAGCCGGAATATGATAATTCTTGGTACAAAATTTCAAGTACGGACAAGGCTGAATTCAATAAAACCAAGCAGGAGCAGCCTGAAGTACAGAAACCTGAAACAGGCTCTGTAACGCCGCAAAGCTTGCCAGCAAGTGCAACGGTTACCGTTCTGGAAACAGGACGTTCAGTGAAGACGGATCCGACGACAGGCAAATACAGTTTCACTCACGTGGCGGGTGATTACACGTTGAAGGCTGAGGCCTATGGATATTATCCTCAAACGAAGACGGTAACCATAACGGATGGTAGTGGAGCAACAGCCAATTTCAATCTGGAAACCATTCCTCAAGGAAAGATTGAAGGCACTGTGAGCGATGAGCGGACAGGAAAACCTATAGCTGGAGCTTCTGTTCTCGTATTAGAAGATGCTCAAGTAGGCGCTGTTCGCACAGGAACAGACGGCAAATTCGTTCTGGATGTTCTGGAAGGAAGCTATACGCTGTCGATCATCGCGACGGACTATTATAGCAAAACTGTAAATGTAACGGTACCTGGAAATGGTACAGTTGAAGCGAAAGTTGCATTAAAACCATTTATCGGATTTCCTGGTGAAATCGCCTATGATGATGGAACTGCTGAAAATGCAAGAGCCTTTGTGGCCGCAGATAACGCATGGGCTGTACGTATGACGCCAGAATTGGAGACAGCACAGCTTACAGGTGCATCACTTCGATTCTGGAATACACAATGGCCTGTACCAGGTGGAACAGCATTCAAATATGCCGTATATGATGCCTCCGGATCAGGTGGAGCACCAGGCCGATTGCTGGCTGGACCGTTCGACGGTACGGCATTGCGCAATGATCAGTGGACAACCGTTGAATTTCCAGAGCCTGTAGTTGTACAAGGCGATTTCTATATCGTGTATGTGCAGACTGCTGTCGGAACGAGCGCACCGGGACTCGCAACCGATGAAAATGGTGTGAATGCAGGGCGGAGCTGGCAGCGTGTAGGCGGCGTATGGAGTACTGCACCAGCTGAAGAGGGAAACTATATGATTCGTGCAGTGGTGAAATATCCGGTGAATGCACCTGTACTTACCCAACCGACGAACACCTATACCAACCAGCCGACATTTGATGTATCGGGAACTTCTCCAGCTTCTGGAGCCCAAATCAAGATATATAACGGGAAAGAAGTAGCGGGAACAACAACAGTGGAGAATGGAAAGTTCAAGCTGAATGTTAAACTTCGTGCAGGGGTTAATGCTATTTCTGCCGAAGCGATAGTTAACGGGAAAACGACGGATCGTTCCCTTCCAGTTGTGATCATCTTGGATCAGACAGCACCTGTGTTAACGGTCCTTACACCTGAAGAAGGAAGTCGAACCAACACAGAAGTGGTTCATGTAACCGGCGATGTACAGGACCAATTTCTCGACAAGGTGACCATTAACGGACAGAAGGTGAAATTGGAGCAAGACAGAAGTTTTAATCACCGCGTACTTGTGAATGAGGGAAAGAACACGATCACAATAATAGCGACAGATATTGCAGGCAATAAAACAACCGTGACCCGGACTGTTTATGTGGAAACGTCTTTGCCTGAACTGACCAATATTTCTCCGGCTGAGGATGTACGGATTGTGGCAGGAGAAACCGTAACGGTTTCGTTCGACAGTGTCCCCAAATTGCAGGCTTCTTTCCGGATTGAACTGCCATCCAATCTGAGCACACAGGCTGGGGCAGAGATTCCATTGGTAGAAACGGAACCTGGTCATTATACAGGCACCTATACCACCGCTTCTTCGCTGGTGCTTGAGGGTGGAGTGATCGTGATCCGTGCTCAGGATGCAGCAGGGAACAAAGTCGAAGTGGAAGCGCCAGGACGGTTGTTCGTATCTGCAGCAGAAGTTCCTGACACGAACGAGCCATCCGACGAAAATCTGTTGCCTTAATTTAAGCATCACGGATGTGCTTATAATCCAGCTTCAAATTGAAACGGAAACGATGATTTGAAAATGTTATGTTGAAAAGCCGACAAGCCCAAAGAATAGGGGTTTGTCGGCTTTTTGTGTGTAAATTCAAGAATTATTGCCTAAGACTCGTTCAATGAAATTGCATATGATGCATGAACTTAATGAAACAGCGATATGTGTTGGATATGAAGACGGGAGGAACGAACTGTGGGTATTGAGAAATCACAACCGTTAAGAAGCAAATGGCTAAAAACAAAGCAGCTTATCAATAATGATTCAATAAAACCGTTCATACCTGATACACAAAAGTTTAACAAGGTGAATCTAAAATCTATGATAGCCAGATATGGGATGTTATATATCAAGCCTGAAATAGGAACTCATGGAGTGGGCGTCATTAAGGCTGAGATGGAAAATCAACAGAATTTTGCGTATCAGATGAATAAAAAACGTCTGACATTTAATAGCTTCGATTCGTTCCATAAAAGTCTTGCACACGTTGTGAATCAGCGAAGCTATCTCATATGAATAAGAAATACAAACGTTTGAAGGGGATTGGCGTGGATATTGGACTGGACCAAAGTCTTAAACCCTGGGTCATTGAAGTGAATGCCAAGCCGGACCCTTATATATTTAATCAATTAAAAGATAAGACGATGTATCGCAAGGTAATCCGATACTTCCGCCATGCTAGTCAGAAGCAATAATGTCTCCAGCCAAACGTTGGACATCCTTGATTCCAACCTGTTACGTGATGAGAATAGTCTGGATTCCTAAGGGATGGAAACCAGACTCGGAAACGCATAAGGGCGTTCGCTGAAATCGGCAATTAACGATTACGCATGAAGAGAAGGCTTCCTACATCACACTGGCGTGGGCAGGAAGCTTTTTTTGCTTTTATTTTTAAAAGCTTATTCTAAATCATGTCGTAATTTTATATATTTATTGTCGTAAGTTCCTATTAAAATTAGATCAGGTCTGTGTTAATTTATAGTTAGATGTCAGAATATCATATAGTATGGAGGTTAAACATAGTGACCATTCGAATAGGTAAAATAAGCTTATGGCACGTACATGCCTGGGATTATATTAAACAAGCTCAGGAGCACGAAGATACGGTGATTGCTGCTGTATGGGATGAAGATGCCGAGCGCGGACAGGAAGCAGCTGAACGTCTGAACGTGCCATTCTATGCTTCGCTTGAAGATATGCTGGCACAGGACAACATTGATGCGGTTATTGTGGATGCGCCGACTCGTCTTCATGAAGAGGTAATCACCGCTGCTGCGAAAGCAGGAAAACATATATTTACAGAGAAAGTTATTGCTTCAACTCTTAAAGAGGTAAATACAATTATTTCTGATGTACAGGATAACGGAGTGAAAATGACGGTTTCTTTACCGCGTTTGAACGATGGATATACATTGACAATTCAAGATATTCTGAACCAAGGATTACTTGGTAAGGTGACTTATGTTCGTGTGCGCCTGTCCCATAACGGTGCTATTGCCAATTGGTTGCCTGAGCATTTTTATCATCTGGAAGATTGTCAGGGCGGGGCATTAATTGACCTCGGTTGTCATCCGATGTATCTGACGAATCTGTTCCTGGGTCAAGAAGTGACAGGGGTTAATGCTAATTTCGGATATGTTACTGGAAAAGAAGTGGAAGATAACGCGGTTGCTACCTTATTTACGGATTCCGGAGCAATCGGTGTAGTCGAGGCTGGATTTGTGAACAGTCATTCGCCGTTTGCGATAGAGGTTCATGGTACGGAGGGCACACTGTTATACGGCACACCGGAGGATAAGCTATTGATTCGCACGAATGTTGGTTCAGATCAACAGAAAGAATGGACGGAGATTCCATTGCTGGACAGAAGAGAAAGCGCATTCAGCCAGTGGGTATCCCATATTCAAAAAGATACGATTGCTACCGAGAATTTGCAGACGGCTACTCAGTTAACTCGCCTGATGGAGGCGGCCAACCTTTCTGCGAAAGAAGGGCGCAAAATCTCCTTGAAGGAGTTACAGGGATAGGGTATTGGGAGGTGCCGCATTGAGCCGATATCCTTTTGAGAAAATGCTTGAACGACAGGATATCCTGGAAAGACTGGATGTCTCGATCCTGTGGGGACACTACGAGATACGGGTTCTGCGATTTCATCTGACTTCTTTTCCGGCAGGCAGAATCGTTGATTTTCATAACCATGCGGAATTCGAGTTACATTTCATCCCGAGAGGGAAAGGAAAAGTCATTCTGGGGGATGAGATGCATCCGCTCTCTGAAGGCATGCTGTATTTAACGGGTCCGGGCCTTGTTCATTATCAGGAGGCGGATTCCCAGGAGGCCATGGATGAATTATGTCTGCATGTGGATATCATTGAACATCCCAGAGAGGGTGTAGATCCTTGGGAGGCAGCAGAATCAGAGGAAACGATCGAAAAGCTTAGAACGCTTCCTCTTGCTCCGGTACATGATTATCATCGCGCCATGAACTGTTTCCTGGAAGCTTATGAGGCTTGTGACCGTAAACTGATCGGATATTACACGTCCATTAAGCAGCAGGTGATCAGTATTCTGCTGAAGACCGTCCGAGCCTACGATATCGGGGGGAATCGGGCGGAGGCTCCTGTGCGAGACATGTCTGTGTACAGGTACGATTATGCCATTCAGTATATGGAGGCGAATCATCCCTCAGCAGTAACGCTGGAGAATGTAGCGGAAAAGCTACATATTAGCAGCAGACAACTGCAACGCATCTTTTATCAGGTTCAGCCGGAAATGCCTTTCAGCCGTGTGTTGGAGGATATTCGCCTGCGCGCGGTTTGCCGCAATCTGGAAGAAAGTCATGTTTCCATCGAACAAATTGCCCTGGCTTCAGGGTTTACCAATGCGAACTATTTGCATGCTGTTTTTCGCAAGCGTCTGGGGATGACCCCATCGGCTTTCCGTAAAATGAAACAACCAAACCAAAAGTGAGGGTGATTGGATATGAGTAAAACGTATCGTGTAGGGATTATTGGCTGTGGCGGGATTGCAAATGGCAAACATCTGCCAAGTCTGAGCAAGCTTGATAATGTGGAACTGGTTGCTTTTTGTGATATCGTTCAGGAACGTGCAGACGAAGCCAAAGAAAAGTATGGTAGTTCCGAAGCACAGGTATACACGGATTATCAAGAATTACTTCAGGATGATACGATTGATATTGTTCATGTTCTTACGCCAAATATCTCCCATGCTGAGATTTCTATTGCCGCGCTGGAAGCCGGAAAACACGTAATGTGTGAAAAACCGATGGCCAAGACATCTGCTGAAGCGCAAGAAATGCTTGAAGCAGCCGAGCGTACCGGTAAAAAACTGACTATCGGATACAATAACCGTTTCAGAGAAGACAGCTTGTACCTGAAGCAGATGTGTGAAGCTGGCGAACTGGGTTCGATTTACTTTGCCAAAGCACATGCGATCAGAAGAAGAGCGGTACCTACTTGGGGTGTTTTCCTTGATGAGGAGAAACAAGGCGGCGGACCGTTGATTGACATTGGTACACACGCACTTGATCTGACCCTTTGGATGATGGATAACTACCAACCAAAAGTTGTTCTGGGCACAACTCATCACGAGCTTTCACAAAGAGAAAATGCAGCGAATGCATGGGGCCCATGGGACCCGAAAAAATTCTCGGTTGAAGATTCCGCTTTCGGTATGATTGTAATGGAGAATGGCGCGACGATCATGCTGGAATCCAGCTGGGCATTGAATTCACTGGATGTGGATGAAGCAAAATGCAGCTTGAGCGGAAGCGAAGCGGGCGCAGATATGAAGAATGGCCTACGCATCAATGGCGAGAAATTCAGCCGTTTGTACACCAACGAAATTGAACTGAGTGCAGGCGGGGTCGCTTTCTACGATGGAAAGAGTGAAAGTGCACCGGATGTAGAGATGAGAAAATGGATTGAAGCGATCGATAAAGATCTGGAGCCGATCGTAACTCCTAAACAGGCTTTGGTGGTTTCACAGATCCTGGAGGCACTTTATGAGTCTGCTCGTACAGGTAAAGCCGTATATATGAACGAATCCAATCAAGCCTAGTATGAATTTCAGAAACCTTTATCCTCCTGATGAGGATAAAGGTTTTTTTGGTCTTTTATACGCTATCGATTCGTCTATACCATTCTCTACTTCTGTACGTATGATGAAAAAATATGTATGAGCAGGAAAGAGGGGATGTCATGATCACAAAGAAAGCGGGAAACGGTGTTTCCATCATTGTATGTACCAACCGGCCACAATTTTTTGACAACATTCTGCAAAATTATAATCGGCAGCGCTATAAAGTAAAAGAACTTATCATCATTTTGAATCATGACAGCATGAATCTGCAATTATATCAAAATCGCGTTCGAAAACATGCGAATGTTAGCGTTTATCAAGTACCAGAAAGCATATCGCTCGGACAAAGCCTGAATGCTGGGATTACCCGAGCCCGATTCCCGTTGATCGCCAAATTTGATGATGATGACTACTACTCGCCTTTTTATTTGAAAGAACAAGTGAATGGACTAAGACGAACGAAAAGTGATGTCGTGGGCAAACATTCGTGTCTGGTTTACTTGGGTGCCTCAAAAACGCTGCTGGTCAGATCACCCAAAGAAAAGAATAAACATGTGGAATTTATACAAGGCGGCACACTTCTATTCAAAAGAGAGATATTGAAGAAGGTCCGATTCACGGATCGTTCTATTGGAGAAGATGTAACCTTTCTAAGACAATGCAGAAAAAAAGGTTTCAAAACCTATGCTACGTCGCCTTTTAACTATGTATATCACCGGAGACAAAACAAACAAAGTCATACCTGGAGAGCAGATGATCACTTTTACCTGGAAGGAAGCAAAAGGTTAGCGATTACGGAAAATTTTAGATCATATGCAGATAAGGAATTATAGACGCAATAATCCAATGAAAAAGATGTATCTGTCTAATGCAGAGGCGTCTTTTTTTGCTTGGGAAAAATGAGTAAGCTGAAAACTATTTTTAAATATTCTCAAAAAAGTATTGCATATCTGTTTAGTCGGAATTATATTAATGGTATAAGGTCTAGACCATTTACAGATCGGAGTGTTTACATGTCCAGTACGTTTTCATTTCGTTTTGAAAAAGTATCTACCAAAAAGGTCAGTGAATTTATTAGGGAACAACTGGAAGAAGCCATCATACTCAAAGAATTAATGAGTGAAGAACAGCTTCCTTCCGAACGAGAGCTGGCCGAGATTTTTAATGCAAGTCGCATTACGGTACGTGAGGCGCTATCTACGCTGGAAGACAAGGGTCTGATTGAGAAGCGCGTGGGGGCTAAGGGTGGAACTTTTGTCCTGCCTCTGACAGCCAATTCTCATAAACGCACAAGAGAAGAAATTAAACGGGATTGGGAACAAATGCTGAAAGTATTTGAATACCGGACCATTATTGAGCCGGAAGCGGCTTTTCTGGCTGCTGAGCGGATTACCGCAGGCGAGCTGGAGCTGCTGGAAGCTTATATGGAGCAAAGCATTGAACCCCATTGTACAAGGGAATGGTTCCGGGCTCTGGATGTGAAGTTCCATCTGACCATTGCTAAGGCGTCCGGAAATCCATATTGCGAGGCGGCCGTAAGACAGATCAGAACAAAAATTAATCCGGCCTTGGACCTGATGCCATATGATGACCGAATTCGCTCCGTCAATCATGGGATACATATGGAGATTCTTGAAGCACTGAAAGCACATGACAGCATCAAGTCCCGGGAGACAATGAAAAGACACATTGAATTCTCGGCTGATGCGATCTATGCCCGACTGGTATCAGAATCGGATGACAAAGAAGGGAATGAGAACTAATGGACCAATCACAACTATATCAACGTGCACAAGCATTGCAGCCCCAACTCATTGCCTGGCGGAGAGATTTCCATCGCCACCCGGAAATCGGCTATGAGGAATTCAGAACGTCAGAGATCGTAGCCAAACACTTGGAAAGTCTGGGTCTTGAAGTGACGCGTAATGTCGGGAAAACCGGAGTCGTAGGTTTGCTGAGGGGGGAGGCAGAGGGCCCCACTTTTGCACTTCGGGCAGATATGGACGCATTGCCTATACAAGATCAGAAGTCGGCTGAGTACAGTTCCCAAGTAGAAGGCAAGGCGCATCTGTGCGGGCATGATGCACATACAACCATTCTGATGGGAGCGGCGGAGCTGCTAACAAGCCTCGGCCGACCGAAAGCGGGCAACATCAAATTTGTGTTCCAGCCTGCGGAGGAAGGGTTGGCAGGTGCACGTGCCATGATTCAGGATGGAGTACTTGAGAATCCGAAAGTGGACGCGATTGCTGGATTGCATATGACTCCAGGTCAAGATACGGGTACCGTCGGGGTTAGCAAAGGTGTGGCTTTTGCCTCGGCAGACCGTCTGGTAATTCGGATACTTGGCAAGGGCGGACATGCTGCCCGCCCGCATGAAGGTATCGATGCTATTGCCGTATCTGCTCAGGTCATCACTGCACTACAGAACCTGGCTAGTCGTATGCTAGACCCGCTGGAACCAGTTGTGGTAACGATCGGTAAAATTACCGGGGGCTACATGGGAACAGCGATTGCGCCGGAGGTTGAGATGATCGGCACGGTTCGAACACTCTCCCCAGCCATTCGTGAACGCATGCCAGCCTTGATTGAACAGGTCGTAAGTGGTGTGTGCAGTTCGTTCGGGGCGGGTCATGAAGTCATCTATGGAGATGGCTACCCGGTTGTGGTTAACGATCTGGGCATGGTGGACCTGCTTACGGAGACCGTTGACGGACTCGAATGGGCAAAGGGCTGGAGCAGTATTCCGCCTTCCACGGGCGGCGAGGATTTTGCATTCTACTGTGAACAGATTCCGGGTGTTTTCTTCCGACTGGGTTCAGGGAACGAGGAAGAGCGAACTCGTTATCCGCTTCACCATCCAATGTTCGATCTGGATGAGACGGTCATGTCATATGGTGTGGGTATGCTGTCCGCCGTAGCGCTTGAATATTTGGCAAGACACACAACTTCTGAGGGGGAGCATGGAAAATGAAAAAAAGACAATGGACTAGTATGTGGATCACATTATTGGCTGTAGTACTGGTACTGAGCGCTTGCGGTGGCAAGAGCACTGGCACGGATAGCAATTCGGCATCAAGTGAATCTGGCAGAAGTACTTCTGCCAGCACTAAGCTTACAATCGCAGCTGCTACGGATATTGAGAGCTTTGACCCGCACAACAACAATAATACATCCAGTGAAGCGGTGCTGGTCAATGTATTTGATTATTTAATCAAAAATGATAGTGAACAGAAGAAGGTTCCAGGTCTAGCGACTTCATGGGAGCAAGTGAATGACACAACATGGCGCTTTAAGCTGCGTGAAGGAGTGACCTTCCATAACGGTGATCCATTCACCTCAGCAGATGTGAAGTATACTCTGGAGCGCGTAGCCAAAGACAGTACACTGAAACAAAACAGCTACTTCAAAAACATCGTTGATGTGAAAGCGGTCGATGAATATACGGTAGATATTATTACCGACGGACCGGACCCGCTGCTGCTTAATCGATTGTCCAAGATGGGGGCTGGCATTCTGCCTGCCAAATATATTGAGGACAATGGGTTTGATCAATTCCTGAAACAACCTGTTGGCACAGGTCCATACAAATTCAGCAAATGGACAAAAGATGATCGCGTTGAACTTGTGAAAAATGAAAAGTATTTCGATGGTGAACCGAAATGGAATGAGGTTGTTTTCCGTGTTATCCCGGAAGCTTCCACACGGGTATCTGAGCTGCTGGCTGGTGGTGTTGATATCGCAGCATCCATACCGTCGACAGATATTGCGCGCATTGAAGGCGAAGCGGACAAAAAGATCGTCAAAGCGCCGATTCAGCGTGTACTTCAGTTGATTTTCCGTCAAACAGAGGGCAGCGTCACAGCTGATCCGAAGGTGCGGGAGGCTATTGATCTGGCGATTGACAAGCAGGGCATTGTAGACAGCATTGCCGGAGGTGCAGGTATCGTGACTCGTACATCCGTAACACCTGGCAACTTTGGAGCAGATCATTCGTTGTACAAAACATCACTTTATGATCAAGAGAAGGCGAAGCAACTGTTGCAGGAAGCAGGATATGCAGAAGGTGAAGCAGAGATGACCATCTCGGTATCCTCGCAGTATAAAGAGCCTGCCGAAGTCGTGGCAGCGATGCTGGAGCAAGTGGGCTTCAAAATTAATCTGGACGTGCTTGAACCAAGTGCTTTCAGTGAACGTTACAGTTCCAAATCATTCAAGGAAATCTTCATGATCGGAATAGGAAACTCCCTCTTTGATGCTTCCAATAACTACAATCGTTACATGTTGGACGAAGCCAAAGGTGAGTCGGATTATAACAATCCGGAAGTAGAGAAATTGCTCCAGTCTGCGCTGGTTAACATGGACCCGGCTTCCAGAGAGAAAGAGTACCAGCAAGTACAACAAATTCTTGCTGAAGATCGCCCAGCTGTGTATTTGTACCAGATGGAAGGGGTTTATGGTACCGATAGCCGTGTAAAATTTGAGCCGCGTAGTGACGAAATGTTCTATGCTGACGAGATTACACCTGCACAGTAAAATCAGACAGAACAACCTGTTATGACAAAGATAAGCCGTGAACGGCAGGGACTGTACCACGTTCCTGTCGTTCTTTTTTAAAAGGAGGTGGACAGAGAATGGGCAAATATGTACTTAAGTCACTACTGCAGGTTATTCCGGTCCTGTTCATTGTTTCATTAATCGTTTTTATATTGGTCCGCGTCACGGGTGATCCGGTTGCTCTGATGCTGCCCGAAACAGCTACTGCTGAAGACCGCGCTGTATTAACGCAGGCACTCGGACTGGACCAGCCATTATACACACAGTATATGAAGTTCCTTGGCAGCGCTTTGCAGGGAGACTTTGGTCAATCCTTCCGTTATGGAGAACCAGCTTTACGGCTTGTACTGGAACGATTGCCGGCCAGCTTTGAACTGGCTGTTGCAGCGATGTTTTTTGCCATTGTTATGGCTGTACCGCTTGGAGTTGCCTCAGCAGTCAAACGAAATACATTTACCGATCTGATCATCTCGGGAATATCGGTCATTGGTAAAGCTATGCCGAACTTTTGGATGGGCATTATGCTCATTTTGTTATTTTCTGTCATGTGGGGAGTTTTGCCTGTATCCGGACGCGGCGGAGTATCACATCTGATCTTGCCTGCCTTTACGCTAGGGGTCGGGTTGGCTGCACAAATGACTCGCCTTATTCGCTCCAGCATGCTGGAAATTCTGAGTCAGGATTACATCCGCACAGCACGGAGCAAGGGGCTTGGCCGGATGGTCGTGATTGGCAAACATGCGTTTCGCAACGGCTTGATTCCGGTTGTAACGATTATGAGTTTGCAGTTTACCAGCTTAATTGGTGGAACATTGATTACGGAGACGGTATTCTCCTGGCCCGGGCTAGGTCAGTTGCTGGTTGTTGCAGTCAACACCCATGACATGGCGATTGTACAGGCCGCCGTTTTTGTCATCGCGTTTATCGTCGTTGTAACGAATATTCTGACGGACGTGGCCTACCGGCTGCTTGATCCTCGCATTAAATACGATTAGAAGGAGGTGCAATCGATGACAGGCAGCAATGAAATGCCAATGCCGGGTGCAGAACAGGAACATGAGAATGTACGTACACCAACAGGACTTCACTATATCTGGAAACAACTGATCATCAGCAAGACCGGAATATTTGGCGCTGTGCTCGTTTTGTTGGTTGTGTTAATCGCCATATGTGCACCTCTGTTAACGAGTCATGATCCTGGTGCAGTGAATCCCCTCAATCGTCTTAAACCGCCAGCTTGGCTTGATGGGGGAACGGCTGAATACTGGCTGGGTACGGATAATCTGGGCAGGGACATGTGGAGCCGAATCGTATATGGTGCGCGGGTTTCATTAATCGTAGGTATGGGAGCAGTCATCGTGTCCGGAATCATTGGTGCCATTCTTGGTCTCTTGTCCGGATTTTACGGAAAATGGCTGGATGCAGTTATTATGCGCGTGGGTGATGCATTCATGGCTATCCCTACCATTCTGTTTATGCTCGTTGTGATGGCTATTGTGGGGCAAGGGATTACGACGCTGATTTTGGTTATCGGTGTAACTAACTGGGTTCCTTTCACACGTGTGGTTCGGAGTGAGGTATTGAGTATCAAGGAACGGGACTTTGTTCACGCTGCCAGATCGATCGGTGCCAAGAATGGGAGATTGATTCTAAAACACATTCTGCCGAATATTTTATCTTCCTTTATCGTGATCTGCGGTATGAATGTCGGGACCACGATCATTATGGAAGCTTCGCTCAGTTTCCTGGGCCTGGGCATTAAGCCACCTGACATTTCCTGGGGAGGTATGCTCAGTGATGGAAGACAATATGTGGCAACAAGCTGGTGGGTGGCAACTTTCCCTGGACTGGCAATTACTCTGACGGTTCTTGGTGTCATTTTCCTGGGAGATTGGCTGCGCGATGTACTTGATCCACGTACGGATACGAACAAAAAATAAGAGGAACGGAGAGGGGAGCCATGGACATGAATAAAAGACCGATCTTGCCAGAGGACTTAGTTCATTACCGCTGGGTTAGCCAGCCTGTAATCAATCAACATGGTCAGGTGGCGTACGTTGAACAGACGATTGATCAGCAGAAAAATGAGTATCACACGCAAATTCGGGGTGTTTTCCTGGATGGTTGTGAGGACAAGCCCCTTACAGATGGAGTGAAGGATTCATCTCCTGCCTGGTCACCGGATGGAACACAGCTCGCTTTTTTACGATTAGAAAGTGGGGGTAAGGGATTATGGACCCTTGCGTCAGACGATACAAAGGCTATAAATCTCATCCCGCCTGAGCGCAAGCTTTTACAATTTATCTGGTCCCCGGATGGGCAATATATTGCGTTTACCAGCAAAGTTGTAGAAGGCAAAGATGAAGCGATGGCTGACAAAACATCAAAGACAGACGAATCACCTAAAGTAACTCCCCTGCGAGGCAAGGTTTTTGAGCGCACGACACCGAAGGCAGAAGGCTCCGGCTGGTGGGATGGTCTTTATAGCCATATGTTTGTATATGAGATCGGAAGTGGAACCATTGCGCAGGTCACAACCGGACCATGGAATGTTGCTGCTCCGGTTTGGTCGCCAGACGGTCAGGCTATTTCCTTCATTTCCAAGCAGGTACAGGATGAGGGGCTGGATGCGGATCTGTTGTATTTTGCAGATGTACATACCGTGAATCTGGCAAGCGGCGAGCAGTGCAGAGTAACAGATTCCAGTCTTCAGGTTAGCCAGTTCGCATATTCACCCGATGGAGAGCAACTGATTCTGATCGCCAGTGACCGAGAGTATGGAAGTGGAAGTCACAACAGACTATATGAAGTGCCGACTAGTGGAGGTATTCCAAAGCCGCTGGCACCTGATGTCGATATGCAGTTGGGGAACGCAGCACTTGGGGACATGAAATCGGCAAGCCCATCTCCGTCGCCACTGATGGATTACCATCATGCGCAACGTACGGCATATGTGCTGGGTACCCATGGTGGAAATGTGGACGTGTATCAAATCACCGAGGATGGTCATTGTCAAGCTGTGACGGGAAGCGGTGAGAAGGATATATATCAATATACCCTGTCACCTGATGGTAAGACGCTGATCATTGGCGCATTGACTGAGGATCACCCTGGGGAACTGTACCGTGTGGATATTAACAGTGGTGAAATGTTCAGACTCACCCGGCGAAACGATGAATTAATGGCAGGCTTGGAAGTCAATATACCTGAACGTGTCGAGTTTACATCGTCGGACGGATGGCCGATTCAGGGTTGGTTGGTAAAGCCTGTTATGCAGGAATCGGACACCAAAGTGCCGATGATATTACAGATTCATGGCGGGCCGCATGCCATGTATACAGGCATCTTCAGCCATGAAATGCAGACACTTGCTGCACAGGGCTATGCCGTTCTATGGGTGAATCCACGTGGAAGTATGGGATACGGGCAGGAATTCGCCAGAGCTTGCCGAGGAGATTTTGCTGGAGGGGACTGCAGGGACCTGCTTGAGGCGGTGGATTATGCACTTGCTACATATGATTTCCTGGATGAAACACGTCTTGGTATAGGTGGAGGTAGTTACGGAGGCGTCATGACCAACTGGATCGTTGCTCATACCCATCGATTTAAGGCAGCAGTAACGCAGCGTTGTATATCCAATTGGTTGTCCTTGTATGGAACCAGTGATATTGGCATCTCCTATGTGGAGGGCGTAATTGGCAGCAATCCGACCGAACATGCAGACATGTTATGGTCCCGTTCTCCCCTTGCTCATGCGCATAAGATTGAAACACCACTTCTGATTATGCATGGGGAGCAAGATTATCGTACACCGATCGGACAGGCGGAGGAGTTATATACCACGTTAAAACGATATGGAAAAACGACTAAACTGATTCGATATCCAGGCTCCAATCACACTTTGCTCAAAAGTGGAAAACCCTCGCTGCGCGTGGATAGCTTTGAACAGGTAAATGCCTGGTTTAATCAATACCTCAGAGATGGAGAGGGCGGAGGATGAGCCGTGTTCAGTTATCCATTCCTGTAGCTCTGTTAGTGGAAAATGTTCTGACGAGCGGTGAACCGAGCGAATTAATCATTGATTGTTTACAGAGAAAAGACTTCTCTTCGTTGTTATCCAAGATCAAGGAACCAACGATGGATCTGGTGGAGAGACTGGACACAGCAGCTGAAGTGAGAGACAACTGGGAAGAGGCCATACGTAGCAGAGTCTATGAGTTCAAATTTTTGCATATTAACGCTTTGAAAAGACTGCTCTATTTCCGGTTTGGTCTCAAGGTAGACCAGGATTATATCCAGGAAGATTTGTCACTGAAACATATTCACCTGACCTTACAAGAGATCGAGTTGCTGCAATTGTTGGTTGGCAGACAGTGGATTGTGCAAGAAGAAGAACAAAACAAAGACGAGCACAGAGACAAGGGAAGAGACGCATCGTTTCCCATCCCTGTTCACATCCGATTGAAGTACTAGCTAAACACAGTTATGGAGTCAAAAAGCCGCGATTTTCCGCGGTTTTTTTATTTGAAGTAGCTATGTTTTTCAGAAAAAAGCGACTTGACTTTTGCAGACGTTTAAGCAGGTACTTGACAGCCGTATGGTATATTATAAAAAGCTCTTTAATGGGGAAAAGATGATAATCATACAAGATGGGGTGTACGTGATGTTTCAATATAAGGATCAGGAATATGAAGGTGTACATTTTGAAGGACGTGACTTGCGGTATGGAGAACTAATCAGCTGTGTTTTCAAACAGTGTACCTTTATGAACGCTTCGATGGAAGAAATCGAGACAAGCAACTGCCGTTTTATCGAGTGTGACTTTAAAGGTGCTTCCATGAATGGCTCCATCCATAGAGAGTCGGCTTTTGAAAACTGCTTATTTGGTGGTGCTAATCTTTTCGCTTCCAAATTCACCTCCTGCAAGATGACGGGGTCGGACTTTTCCGGTGCGCAAATGGATGGTATTACACTAAGTCAAGGCGATTGGTCTTATACGAATCTGAGACATACCCGATTAGGGAAACAGGATTTGCGGGGAATTCGTTTCTTTGAAGCCGACTTTACGGACACAGATTTTACCAAAGCGGATCTGAGAGACTGTGATCTCACAAGAGTAGTTTTAAGCAGAGCCAAGCTGCAAGGGGCCGATCTTAGAGGCGCGAACCTGGAAGGAATCGATCTGAAATCATTGGATATTAAAGGTGTACGTTTGGATCGCGAACAAGCGGTATTGTTTGTACGCTCTTATGGTGCGAAAGTAGATTAAGTTGAACATATACGGTTAGAGTTCATGCCAGTATTATAGAACGCAAGAACTTCATTCAGAAACAAGAAACCGCCAATAAGGCGGTTTTTTGATATGGAGGTGTTCCAGATCAAGCAAATTTGCAGGAATAAGAGATATAATCAAGAAATAGTAAACATAAGTTTCAATAAAAGGAGGCCATTATGTCGACTACATTAATTGCTATTGTTGCTGTTATTGGCTTTGGGCTGATAACAGGCACAATCACTATGATTATGATATTTAAACTGCTCCATAACAATAAACAGAAACAGCACCTTCGAAAAAGCATTTTAATGGAGGGAATTCCCGCAGAGGCGATTATTCATGACATTACACAAACTTCATCCAGTATGGATGGAAGGCCGGGAGTGCGACTGGATTTGACCGTAACCCAAGTTGACGGCCGTACCTTTCCCACGATTGTAGAGACATATATCCCGGTTACACATATTCCCCAATTCCAGAAAGGAAGTGTCGTTCACGTAAGATACATAGCAAACGGAAATGAACGAAAAGTTGAGGTAGAGGATGCTTATGTTCCTTAGGTGAGTAATCAATCCTCTTCTTTTGACAAATTTCTAACGACCAGAAAAATAGCAAACATACCGATTAAAATAATAATTCCATTTATTATTGGAAACCACATGATCGTATATACCTCGCTTCATTTCATGAAATGAATTACATTGCATTATGTTTCAACACCGTTTCTTTTTGAGCGTTTTAAACGCAAGGCTACCCAGCTCATGATCAGAGCAGCAACGAGTAAAAATAAAGTTATCCCTGCAATGACCACAAAGAAGGATTGGTCAAAAGCAGCAAAGGCGGCAAGTTTGAGTGACTCCGCAGACTCAGTAGGTAAACTTTCGGCAGCGAGAAGAGCTTCATCTAGACTGTCCTTCACATTAGCTGGCACATTAATCCCCACAGGAATCCTCATAGCAAGCGTGTATACAAGGGTAGACATGCTCCCAATGATGGCAATACCTGATGCTCCACCCAGCTCATAACCCACTTCCTCAATCGATGCTGCCATACCGGCTTTGTGCGGAGGTGCATAACTCATAATGGAATGGGATGCTGCGGTCATGCCTGCGCCAAGACCTGCGCCAAGTAGTGCTAAACCGAGGATCTGTCCAGTAAACCCTGCATTGAACTGCATCAGATATATCCCTATGCCCAGACCGGCGATCAAGAGAGAGAGACTTTTGATATATACGACATCTACACGATGCATGATGGAACCGACAATAGGGCCAGCAATGAGTGCTGCAACGGGTATAGATAAGGTAAAAAGTCCCGCTTGAAGCGGTGACATGCCCTCCACAAGTTGAAGGCGTTGAGTGACCATATATTGCACACCCATTTGCGCAAACAAACCGACCAGTGCGGTGATAAAGCCGGTGCTGAATCTTGGTATTTTGAATAAGGACAGATCCAAAAGCGGGTTGGTGCTGTTATTTTGACGGCGAATAAAGATGATAAGGGACAGCACACCTATTATTGCAGCGATACTGGCTAATGTCAGAGATCCTTCGCGTCTTGTGAATTCCTTGATGGAATAGATGATTCCCACCATGGCGATCATAATCTGAATGGAACTGGTGAAATCCCACTTTTTCGACGCATCACCTTGATGTTTAGGAATCATTTTTAAGGCGAAAACAAACGCGAGAATGGCAATGGGAAGGTTAATCAGAAACACAGAACCCCACCAGAAGTGTTGAAGAAGCAGCCCGCCGACAATCGGACCCAGTCCCGCACCACCTGATGCAATGGAGCCCCAAATGCCGATCGCGAGTGCAAGTTCTCGTTCATTCGTAAAGGTAACCCTGATGATCGACAATGTCGCTGGCATCATCATGGATGCGCCAACTGCAAGAAGAATTCTACTCATGACCAGTACAGCAGGTACTGGAGAAAAGGCAGCAGTAAGAGAAGCGACAGAAAATACGAGCAATCCCAGGGTGAATATTATCTTATGACCAAGACGGTCCCCAAGCGTTCCCATTGCAGGCAGAAGCCCCGCCATGACGAGGGAGTAACCGTTCAGAATCCATAATTTTTCTGAGGCTGACGCACCTAAATCATGGGTTAAGCTAGGTAAAGCAGTGTATAGGATGGTCATGTCCATCACAATTAGTAATAGTGCACTTGATACAATAACAAGAATCATCCAACGTTTTAACTTTGACATGTTTCCCTCCAACAATATATATAGATAACTTGCATTTTCAAACCATAAACTATAGGGTAACCCTATAGTCAAATTTACTTTTGAACCATAGATTCTAGCGGAGGCATGTACAATGTCGGGAAACCATACACAACAATTTACTACCAGTGAATTTGCAAAAATCTGCGGAGTCACTAAACATACTTTATTTCATTATGATGAGATTGGACTGTTAAAGCCGGAGTTTACGAATTCCAACGGTTACCGTTATTACGGTATTCAGCAAACCTATGTACTTGATGTAATCCATGTGCTGAAGAAGGCGGGAAGCTCTCTCGAGGAAATTAAGTCTTTTATTCAAAATCAAAATACGCCTTTATTAATCGAGCTGTTTCAACAGAAAGTGAAGGAACTGGAGCGAGAACAACTCCGAATCAAACGTATGCAAAAGCTCTTGAATGGTGCCATTGTCATGACACGGCAAGCTATGAGTGCTTCATATGAAGGTCTGGCTTTTGAAGAATGCGAGAAAGAATATTTTATTGCCGTTCAACTGGAACGGGGGGATGGAGACAAGGAGTTTTCCCGCAAGTTTGTCGAATATCGAAACCATTGCGAAGAGCGAATGATCGAATATGAGTTTCCGGTATGGACTGTAGTTTGTCAGGAGAGTTTTGAGACGGGACACTTCTATCCGGACTACTTTTGCAACCAAATAAAAGCACCGATTCCTGGCGAAGCGATGCTAGTCAAGCCCAAAGGATTGTATGCTGTCATGAATCATCGAGGATCATATGAAAGCATGCCCAAAACGTATCTAATCATCAAAGAGTATATAGAACGTGAGGGATTTGAGATCTGTGGAAACGTGTATGCCATGGATCTGCTCAGTTATTTTGCGGAAAATAATCCGGATGAGTATATCATCAAGATATACGTAGAAGTGTGTAAGGTTGCAGAGACGAAATAAAGAACAGAAATCGATTTAATCAAGGGGGATATTTTTTGAAATTAATTAAAGCTTATGATATGGATTTGAACGAAGAATGGTCAACGCTTCTTCAGGAATTGCTTGTTGCCAGTTTTCCAGAGGTTTATCCGAAAGACCGATTGTATTTCAAGCAAATTCCACATTGCAGAATATTAGCATTCACTTCAGATAATCAACTGATTGGGCATGTAGGATTAGATTACAGAATAATGAATTTAAATGGAAATGCAATAAAAGTCCTAGGGATCATTGATCTGTGTGTTTCCATTACACATCGCTCTCAAGGAATCGGTTCCTTTTTGCTAGCGGAAGTGGAGAAGCTGTCTAAAGGGCATATTGATTTTGTGCTATTATTTGCTGATCAAGAGGACTTGTATAGCAAAAATGGATTCAAAACGGTTAACAACACATGTAAGTGGTTGAAAATTGACCATGAGACCTTAACTACAATTGGAGTTGGAATTCAGAAGGTCGAGGGGTTGATGGTTAGAGAAGTCGGAACCATGTCATGGAGTGAAGGAGAACTCGATTTTTTAGGCTATTTGTACTGAGTACAAATAGCACTCAACCAAAAAGAATGAGCAATACTTGTGCCCACATAAAAGGTGGTAGAGCCACGAAGTTTCGTGGCTTTTTTGTATTCCAAAAGAATCTGTTTATAAAATGAATTTGTTGAAAAATGACAAAGTGATAAATTTTATTTATCGAAATGAAATTGAATTTCATTCATGAAAGTTTCATGAGTTCGTTTACATGCCATAGAAAATATTTTATAATTGTCATCGGAAGAACTATAACTAACCAAAAGTTATTAAGTGTTAAAAGGAAATTAAAAAGGCGTTAAAACGTCAAGAGACATCATGAAAGAAGGCAATTAGTAAATGAACTCATTTTTTGTAGATTCCAATGGAAACTTAAAAACCTCTTTGAAAGGTAAGGATGTTCTGTCCAATCCCATGTTGAACAAGGGTACTGCCTTTAACGAAGAAGAAAGAAGAGAGCTTAACCTGAATGGCATCTTGCCACCGATGGTTTTAAATATTGAAGAACAAGTGAGTCGAGTATATCAGCAATTGCAGAATGAATCGGATAATTTGCGGAAAAGCATCATGCTTAGTGATTTGTTCAACCGAAATATTGTACTCTTTTACCGTCTAATGAAGGATCATCTTAGTGAAATGCTGCCGATTGTGTATACACCTACGGTTGGCCAAGCTATTCAGGAATATAGCAATCAGTATCACAGACCTGGTGGTTTATATTTATCCATTAATGATATGGACGGGCTGGAGGAAGCCTTCCGTAACAGTGGTTTACACGCTGGAAATGTAGATTTGATTGTTGTGACCGACTCGGAAAGTATTCTGGGCATCGGAGACTGGGGCGTTGGCGGCATTAATATTGCGATTGGTAAACTCGCGGTATACACAGCAGCCGTAGGCGTTGATCCAAGCCGCGTTTTGCCTGTCGTGCTTGACGTCGGAACCAATAATCCCAAACTGCTGAATGACCCATTGTATGTGGGCAACCGTCATGAACGGATTCGCGGGGAAAAATATGATCAATTTATCGAAGCCTTTGTGAAAGAAACAACAAAGTGGTTCCCGGATATCCTGCTTCACTGGGAAGACTTGGGCAGCGTGAATGCCAGAAATATTATACAGAAATATGGGGAAGAACTGCTTACGTTTAATGATGATATTCAGGGAACGGGTGCGGTAACGCTTGCGGCAATCATGTCCGGAGTTCAAGTGACGGGTGTGCCTCTTCGTGAGCATCGTGTCCTTGTATTTGGTCCAGGGGCCGCTGGTATTGGTAACGCGGATCAGATTCTTGACGCCATGATGGAAGAAGGGCTTGAGAGGGAGGAAGCGGAGAACCGGTTCTGGGCTTTCGATTACCGCGGAATCCTTACCGATGAGACGGAAGGTCTATTTGAATTCCAGAAACCATATGTGCGTAAAGCTGCGGAAGTGAAAGATTGGGCATTGAATGAGCAGGGACAGGTCAGTTTGCTGGAAGCTGTGAAACAAATCAAACCAACGATTCTGATCGGCACTTCTGGTGTGACAGGTGCCTTTAATGAACAAGTTATCAAAGAAATGGCGAAGCATGTGGAACGTCCAATCATTATGCCAATGTCCAACCCGACTTCGCTTGCCGAAGCAGCACCAAGAAGTCTGATTGAATGGACGGATGGCAAAGCATTGATTGCAACAGGCAGTCCATTTGAATCTGTCATGTTTAATGACACTTTATATGAAATTGGTCAATCCAATAATGCTTTTGTGTTCCCTGGTTTGGGCCTGGGAGCGATTGTTGCAAAAGCATCGAAGTTCACCAAAAACATGTTCACCGCAGCTGCAGTGGCCGTAGCTAATTCGGTAGACTCCTCTGCACCAGGTGCTCCACTTCTGCCAAGAGTGAAAGAGCTGCATGCTGTTTCGTACAAAGTTGCAGTGGCAGTCGCCAAGGCGGCAGTGGAAGATGGCGTTGCGCGTGTAGAGCTGAAAGACGTTGAAGAGGCGGTAAAAGCTGCCATGTGGCATCCGGTGTACAAACCGCTGTATGCGGCCGTTTAATAATTGAAATAAATTAAATACAGCGCATGGTGACTATAAATCCATGAGGGTCGGGTGGAAGGTGGAGTTTAAAAGGGATCGACATGATTTCTCGCCTTGACCCATGGTTGTATTCCATGTTAAGTTTCTGGTATTAAATTATTGAGCTTTTAAAGGGGGATAGAGCGATGACTGAATTAGAGGTTGTAGATGTTTATGTGAACCTGTCAACGAACATGAACACTGACATGGTTCACAACATAACTAATCAGAATCCGGCACTTTATCCTTCTATGCATAGATCATCTTGGCGTTAAATTTTTGGACGCCAGGTTTCTTTATCGTATAGTCAGGTTGATGTAACGCAAAAAAGCACCGGTGAATGGGGGCTTTTTTGCGTTTTTTCATTTGAGGATATTCTAATCACTATGACAGAAGGAATGTGTCATTCATTCAAGGGCGGACTGAAATTCTGATTATGTTCAAATATAAAGTGAGGGACCATGTCGTGGTAAATATCCCGTCGGTTAACTTTTATATTTCACATAAAAAGGATGATCTTCATGTCTTTAATCAACGTTACCAACCTAACCTTTGCCTATGATGGCAGTTACGATAATATATTTGAAAATGTGAGTTTTCAGCTGGACTCCGATTGGAAATTGGGTTTCACCGGAAGGAACGGCAGAGGCAAAACGACATTCCTCAATCTGCTGCTTGGTAAATATGAATACAGCGGAACTATTTCTGCGAATGTCAGCTTTGAGTACTTTCCTTTTCAGGTTGAGAATAAAGGAGCTATGACCCTCGATGTCATTGAAGAGGTCTATCCTGAATATTTGCACTGGCAGCTTGTGCGAGAGCTTAACCTGTTAAAAGTTTCGGAAGATATTTTGTATCGACCTTTCGATTCCTTATCAAACGGAGAACAAACGAAGTTGATGCTGGCTGCGTTGTTCCTGAAGGATAATCGATTTTTGCTCATTGATGAACCTACCAATCATCTCGACATTCATGCGAGAAAACTCGTCAGTAATTATCTTCGCAGCAAAAGTGGATTTATTCTGGTGTCGCATGATCGATCCTTTCTGGATAACAGCGTAGACCACATCCTGTCCATCAATAAAAATAACATTGAGATTCAGAGAGGGAACTTCTCCGCTTGGTGGGAAAATAAACAAAGGCAAGATCAGTTTGAACTTGCAAGTAATGAGAAATTAATAAAGGACATCAAGCGTTTGTCCGATTCTTCCAAACGGACGGGTGGATGGTCGCATGAAGTGGAAAGAACCAAAAATGGAACGAGAAATTCCGGTTCAAAGGTGGATAAAGGCTATATTGGACACAAGGCTGCCAAAATGATGAAACGTTCCAAAAATATCGAGCAGAGGCAGCAATCCGCCATCCAAGAAAAGTCCAAACTGCTCAAAAATATTGAAAATGCAGAACGCCTCCAGATTCATCAACTGGATTTTCACAAGAAAGAACTCGTCGAATTGGAACATGTATCGATTGCATACGACTCCAATACGGTATGTAAGGACGTCAGTTTCACAGTTGAAAAAGGCGATCGTATTGCGCTTTATGGTAAAAACGGATCTGGAAAATCAAGCATCCTTAAATTGATTTGTGATGAGAATATCCCATATACAGGCCTTTTTCGAAAGGATCATCAGGTTAAGATCTCGTATGTGTCACAGGATACGTCTGATCTCGGAGGCCATTTATCGGATTATGCTGTCACGCAGGGAATCGATGAAAGCCTGTTTAAATCCATACTAAGAAAGCTTGATTTTTCCAGACTGCAATTGGAGAAAGATATTTCGACGTTTAGCGCTGGCCAAAAAAAGAAGGTTCTGATTGCCAAAAGTCTGAGTGAGAAAGCTCATTTGCACGTTTGGGATGAACCTCTCAATTTTGTAGATGTCATTTCTCGCATGCAAATTGAAGAGTTGCTGCTGGAGTACTCCCCGACCCTTCTGTTTGTAGAGCATGACAGTGAATTTTGCGCAAATATTGCAACGAGAATTATCGAGCTATAAGCAAAAGGAAAGATAAAAGATATAAATTCTAAGAGCCGCCGCTTGGCGGCTTTTAATCATTACATCTATCTTTGCAATACATAACCCATCATAGGTGATGCTTGTTACGTGTTCAGCCATCGGAATTGTGAGCAACTATGCTATAATTTTAAAGTCACATTCCAATCAAATGATGGATCATTGAATCAATTTATAGAATAAACTCCGCAAGAGGTGTAAACCCGTTGAAAAAAGAAATGACATCGATGAAGCAAACAAGACTTAACTCGATTCTGGACGAAGCAACCAAACTGCTGATTGAAAAGCCCAATGCATCCATGAATGATATCGCAGACTCTGCAAAAATCGGCATTGCGACTCTTCATCGTTACGTGGAGAGTCGCGAACAATTAATGGTTTATCTGGGCTTGCGTGCGATTGAGGTGGTAAGTGAGGCCATGCAAAACATTCAGCTGGATGAGGAAAACTGTGAAACATATATTCCGCAATTGATTGAAGTGCTTATTCCGTTAGGAGATAAAATATTCTTCCTTACCCATGATGCAGCTATACACTATAACCCTGAGATTGAGGGAGCAGATTTGAAGCTGAGAGAGCCTATACTGCATGCGGTCAGCTTGTTGCAGCAAAAGAATTATTTTCGTCAGGATGTCAATAAAAACTGGATTGTAGATGTGCTATATTCTATCTTGTTTCTGACGTGGCAGCAGGTTGTAAGTGGTGATATTGCGCGTAAATCAGCAGCTTCTCTGGTTGTGGATACGTTCTATCATGGCTTTAGGGCCAGATAAGTAGCCACTACCTTATAACAACATATAATAATGCAATATAACACCCCATTGTGGAGTCGGTCGTGTCATTGGATACGGACTCACTTTGGAGGTGTTTTTTTTGCGTGGAGAGCTATCAGCGATACTTGAAAGGCGCATATTTTCTTTTCAGTACATATTCAAATTTTAACAGAGTTCAGAATTTAAGATTTCAAACTTACAAAAAATGATATAAATTTCTAGTAGATTCAAATCATTACCAAATTAAGACAGTGAATTTGCGACAAGGAGGTCGATAATCTGCACTGAACGCGATACCGTTTCAACTCGCTTTTGCACTCATTCCATCATATCCAACAGGAGGGATTCCATGCTTTACACCATTATTGTGCCAGTTAACCAGGACTATAACATTTTGAACCTTTTCACGGACTCATTGCTACGGACAGTAAGCCCGTCCACTCAAATCATTTTTATTAACGATGGTTCTGGTTCTGCTGTCTTACAACATTTGGAGAAACTGAAACAAGAGGTTAGAGAAGGTGTAACGATTGAAATTCTTCAGCATGATTTTCCACTCGGTTGTGCTGTATCAATCAATAGCGCGCTTCGGCGAGCAGAGGGAGATTATATTTTCTTCCTGGATTCCGATACGATCCTTCAACCGAACTGGCAATCAATGATGAAAGAGACGATGGACAGCGACATTACGATCGGTATGATTGGCGGTGTTCTGCTCTATCCGCAAACGGGAGGTGTGCAGCATTGTGGTATTGCATTTGCCGATACAATTGGCCGCCACTTATTTCTGAACGCTTCGCCTGAAGACATTCCGAAGGAAACATTTTCAGTTCAGCTTGTCGTATTCGCCATGTTTGGTATGAAGAGGGAAGTGTATGAAACGGTAGGCGAACTGGATGAGAAGTTCTTCAACGGTTATGAGGATTTTGATTATCAGATGCGAGCACGGGCAGCCGGATATGATACGGTTATTAATCCGAATATTCTCGCCTATCACTGGGAACGGAGCAGTGGCATTCATCGCAACTTCAACCGGAAAAACAATCTGGCACGTTTCTGGAAAAAGTGGGGTGGGGAAATTGAGGCCGATGTTTGGCCATTCGTATTCGGTCATCTGAAAGAACAGCTGGATAGTCAGAGTGAATATCAGCATCTGCCGATCGTTGGTATTGATCTTGCAGAAGTTCGCAGTGACGCGGATACGTTCTGGACCAAGCTGGAGGAAGCTGACATTGCACCTGTTGCTGAGGTACGTGACTATTCCAACCGTTTTAACTCTAATGGAGCTATCTGGCTGCCGCAGGTTCTGGGCAAGGAGCTGATTCATAGCGAGAACCGATTGTTGTTTCTGGTGGACAATTTCGCTCGTTTGCTAGAAAACCGTTACTGGATCGAGATGAGACATGCTCATCGAGCCAAAGATCTGATTATTGATCTGTATGGCAATGTCATTACCATGGATCGTATATATGATGGCTGCTGGCCAGGCTCCAAAGTTCGCTAACTCACAAACCAAGTAAACAGGGAGGAACCAAAGGTGAAATCAAAAGAGAGCACGCTGGATCGTGCCGTAAGGTTTACCCGGAATCTGGAGTGGTTGGAACATGTCGAAAAGGTAATTCCGAGCGGATGCAGTACGTTAGCCAAAGCACCAGAACGATTATTTCCGGGATATACACCCGTATGCTGCGCAGAAGCACGCAATTCCCGTTTTATAGATATCGATGGAAATGAATGGTTGGATTGTGAGATGGCCATGGGTACGGCGCCATGGGGACATGCACGGCACGAAGTTCAATTAACCGTCATCCATCAGCTGAAAAAAGGGACAAGTTATTCTATTCCTGCTGACATTGAACTTGAATGCGCTGAATTGATTTTGGAGCGGTTTGAAGGTCGCTACCCCTCATTGCGATTCACCAAAAGCGGCGCCGATGCCGTCAGTGGAGCCGTACGTCTGGCTCGTGCTGGAAGTGGCAAAAGCAGGGTCATCGCGACTGCCTATCATGGGTGGCATGACTGGTCTGCCTATGGGTACTATGGCCGCGAAACGAAAGAGCGAGGCATCCCCGTGGATATCGAACGCACAACAATCTGGATAGATAAGCCCTCACCAGAGCGTATCGAGGCCCAAATCCAATCCTCTCCCGAGGATATCGCCTGCATTGTCCTTTGTCCGAATGAATGGAAACGTGACCCATTGGCGCAAGTTGTATCCCTATGTCGGTCATTGGATATCATTGTCATATTTGATGAAGTCACCTCCGGCATTCGAATGGGCAAGCAAGCTACAGCTGGGGAGTATGACATCTGGCCGGATCTGCTTTGTATTTCCAAAGGCATGGCGAATGGACTGCCACTCGCAGCCGTGATGGGACCGGAACATCTGATGTCGTTATCAGGTCAGGTCAGATTCAGCAACGCGCATTCCAGCGAGACCACTGCACTCGCGGCAGCGATTGCATGTGAGAGATTGATGAAAAGCGCTAAAGTATGGCCTAGCTGGCGCGAGGCTACTATTCGGATTATGGATTTGATTGAAGCTGAACTCGTACTTCTTGGATTAACCGATCAATTGGTGTTGAAGGGTACCTATGCGAGCTTCTCCATTAGCTCTATTTCGGAGGAAAACTTTCATACCGATCCTTTCCGAGAGTTTATGGTCAAACGAATGGCCCACTTCGGAATTTTTACCAAAGGGTACTTTATATTCTCAGATGCTCATACCCGGGATGAATTGTTGTGGGTGGAGGAAGCTCTCTTGCAGACACTTTCCGACTGGAAAGAAATGCTGAAACAGGAACACCTTTCGAATTGAGATTTACGAAAACGTTTAAAATTTTATTCAAATAAGAACATCGACTAGGAGGAATATTCAATGAAAGCACTCGTATATCAGGATCTTAAAAAGGTGACTTACCAGGATATTGAGGAGCCAACCATACAAAAGCCAAACCAGGTAAAAATTAAAATCTATGGTTCAGGCATCTGCGGTACAGACCTGAATATTGTCAAAGGCAAAGTGCCGGCGAATAAAGGAACGATTATTGGTCATGAAGGTGTAGGTACAGTGGTTGAGGTGGGCGACGAAGTTCGTGGTTTCAAGATAGGTGATCGGGTATTGGTTGATCCCACGCAATCTTGCGGTACCTGCTCCTATTGTCGTGAAGGTCTTTTCATCTATTGCGAGAATTTTGATGACTATCAAGTAGGCATGACTACTCACGGAACCTTTGCCGAATTCTTTGTTGGGGACGAGAAGTATATCTATGCCATCCCGGATTCCATGAGCTGGGAAACGGCCATGATGATCGAACCACTGGGATGTGTTCTGCAGACATTCATGAAAGCAGGAGTCAAGCCGAGTGACTCGGTACTCGTCCTTGGTTCCGGTGCAATCGGTTCCCTGTGTCAGCTTGTGAGCAAAAGATTGGCAAGACTTACAGTAGGTACGGAAGTCGATCCATACCGCAAAGAGTTCGCTTCAGAGATTGCGGATCATGTGTTCTATCCTCAGGAACTGACGCTCGATAAAGTATACGAGATTAATAATAAGAAGAAGTTCGATATTGTGGTGGACGCGGTTGGTAACCAGCTTCATGTAGGATTTGAGATGATTGCCAAAGGCGGCAAGATCATCCCTATGGGTTATGACGACAGCTATGAGGTGACGTTCAAATCAACTGCCGTGATTAATGATGGCATTAGTATCATTGGTGCGGTAGCTAATCACTCGATGATCAGTACAGCATTGAAATTTGCACAAAGTATTCCGGAACTGGAGCAAATGGTGACATCCACGGAACTGCTGAGTGATTATGAACAGGCATTCAATGGGACAATCGGGTATCATCTGCACACCGGAGAGAAATTGCCCATGAATTCGGTTAAAACAGCTCTGATCTTGTAAGCATGTAGACATTGGCAGGTTCACCGCTGCGAAAACAGGAATTCGCAGCGGTGAAAACCACCGCAGAAATGGGGGAGATATCGATTGAAGCTGCTACAGGATTTGCCGAGAAATCCGCGGTACTCCATCTTACTTGAACCGGTATGGGCCATTCCGGGCACGATTGTTCTTTTTTATGCTCCCTTATATATGAAGGAAGCCGGACTTTCGGATATTGAAATCGGTTTGATCAATTCGGTGAATCTTTATTTTGCCTTTATATTTCAGTTATTTGCGGGTTCAATCACGAATAAGCTTGGTCGCAAGCGAACAACGCTGATCTTTGATCTGATTGCCTGGAGTGTTCCCATGTTCATCTGGGCTTTTTCTCAGAATTTTTGGTTGTTTCTGATCGCTTACCTGCTGAATGCAACCTCCAAATTTGTGACGGTTTCCTTCAACTGTCTAATTATTGAGGATGTTGAAGAACACAAGCGATCCAAGGTATTCGCCATTCTCAACATGATCATTACTGGTGCTGGAGTACTGACACCGATCGCCGGGGTAGTGATTGCCGATTTTGGCATTGTGCCAACACTAGCCAGTATTTATTTTGTCGGTGGCATCCTCATGACCGTAATGTTCTTCATTCGCAACCGATATACGGATGAGACCGCAGTAGGGAAGGAACTTATGGGAATGCATAGCCAGACACGGGTGATACAGAGTCTGGCTTCCAGTCTGCGACTTTTCGGCAAATCGTTCTACAAACGGAGGCTTTTACCGATTATTCTCATCACGGTGCTTTCCAATCTGATCCTGCAGCTGAACTTTTTTCAGGTGATTTTTTTTAAGGAACAGTTAAAATTCAATGATCAGATTATTTCATTTATCCCGGTCGTCACCGCAGTAACCGTCATGCTCTTGTATTTGGTCATTATCCCGCGTCTGAAACGGCGTTCAGAAGAAAAGTATGTCAGTTCCTCGATCATTCTAAGTACAGTGGGTGCAATACTTTTTCTGTTGATCCCTGCGGGGAATATAGCCATGTTATTTCTGACTCTAATTGTACTGGCGGCAGGCAATTTCATCTTGCAAACGTACCGGGACTCACTGCTTATGAACCGATTGGGTACACATGAAAAAGCGGATATGTTCTCGGCTGTGCAGACCGTCATGACGTTAACAGCAATTCCATCAGGTTACCTGACAGGGCTGCTGTATCACTATAATCCCGTGCTGTTGTTCAGTGTCATTCTTGCACTTTACATCGTACTCATGGTCATAATGTTATTCCTCCCTGATCCCCAGAAACACTCCCAAGCGATCAGTACTTACAAAAATATGTAGGAGAAGGGGTTTTCTGTATATCGAACGAATATATAATACAGAAAATGAACCTGGGAGGCAAAGAGATGACAAACGTATTTGCAACAGAAACAAGAAACCAAATGAACTGGATCAATGAGCCGAAGAGCTGGTCTTATACCGATCAAGGAGTTCTGATTGTAGAAGCTCAGGCCGATACGGACTTTTTCCGGGACCCAGCGGGTAAACACATCCGTGCAACTGCGCCATTTCTGTCGATGCCCGTGCCTAACGATTTTGAAATGACGACCCAGCTAACCGTGGACATGAAAAATCAATATGATTCCGGATGTTTGATGGTTATGGCGGATGAACGAAACTGGTGCAAGCTTTGTTTTGAGTATGATGGAAAAGCAGCTACTATTGTGTCGGTGGTGACGAAGGAAGGTTCATCCGACGATTGCAATTCGGTTGAAGTTCCCGTAACGAATCCTTATCTGCGCATACGCAAAGTGGAGGACTGCATTTCATTTTTTTATTCACCCGATGGGGTGGAGTGGAAATTAATCCGATATTTCGGCATGCCGATAGAGGGGGAGATCCGGGCTGGAGTTGTTGGACAGTCACCAGCCGGAACGGGATGCACTTGTCACTTTTTATCGATGAATGTTACCCGTCCGGACGTGACTGCACGCTTTTAAGCCCATCTCCCTGCCAATCGGCTGATCATTGGAGGGAGAAAAGCGGAATGGTAAAAGCCTTTATTTTGGATTTTGATGGACTTATTGTGGACACGGAGACTCCCTGGTTCTATGCTTTTCGCGATATTTATAAAGAGCATGGACTTGAACTTGGCCTGGAGCTTTGGTCGAAAAACGTAGGAACATCGTTTGAAGAATTTCATCCTTTTCTGTACCTGGAGCAAGCGCTGCAAAAACCGATCGATCACGATCATATCAAGTTGCTCTCTGAACAGAAATACGAAGCTTACCTGGGACAGGCAGCAATTCTTCCAGGCGTGCATGAGTTGCTCCAGTCTGCCCGTAAAAAGGGAATTCAACTTGCCGTTGCTTCCAGCTCTACCCGGGATTGGGTTCATGGTTATTTACGTACTCTCGGCATTTTCGAATTATTCGATGTCATTCATACAGCCGAGGACGTCAAGCGGGTCAAACCGGACCCGGAATTGTATCTGCTCGCCTTGGAGAGTCTCGGGATCGGAGCATCCGAAGCGGTTGTGTTCGAAGACTCGCCGAATGGACTGAAGGCAGCCAAAGCCGCGGGGATTCGCTGTGTCATTGTGCCTAACGAGGTAACGCGTAATCTGGAATTCTCGAAGTATGATCTGCGATTAACCTCGCTGGCAGAGATCACGATGGAAATTCTTTAACCCTGGTATTGCTTGCGTAACTCGATAGGGGAGATTCCTTCATATTTTTTGAATACGGATCCAAAATAACTGGCGCTGTTGAAACCAACAGCCCGGGCAATCTCGTGGGCTGTTATTCCGGCGTCATGGACGAGCATTTCCTTGGCTTTCAATAACCGATATCGTGTCAGATAATCAAGCGGAGTCATTTGGAATTCCTTTTTGAATATCCGATTCAAATGCTGCTCGGTGACGTCCATTTGCTGAGCCAGCATGGAGAGCGAGATATCCTGATCATAATTTTGCTTGATAAAAGTAACCAGTCCGCCCAGCTTTAATCGGGCATCCGAGCGTTCATAAGCACCATAACGATCGCCATCAATAGTTAACCTGACTAGAAGCATGTACAGCAATGCGGATACGTGCCAGATCTGATCCTTGTGCCGGGACTGTAGCGCCAACGTTATTTCATGCAACAGGATATGAAGCATTCCATCCGGCTTGAAGGCGCGCAGCTCCCCGATCTGCAAGGTATGCAGAAAGCGGGGCAATAAATAGCCATTAAAGGACAAACAATCGAACAACAATGAATCACTCAGATTGTCGTAACGGTATGTCACCTCCGGGAACATAATAAGAGCTGTTCCTTCCCGAATTGAAAATTCATGATTTTTCGCTGCGATTTTCCCTGTTCCCCCGATACACTGCACAATGCTGTAATCCCGTGAATGGCCGTTCCAATTCATTAATTCATCTACGGTCAGCTGGTTTTGACCTGTAATCATAAGCGGCATATCGGTATCCAGCGAATTCCCCATACTAGGTTTCGGCATCGTTGTGTTATTCCTCATTTCGTTAAAGGTCGTGTGCGTAAATGGCGCGGATACAGAGTTAAAAGAAACTTGTTTTGAATTTTATTACATAAATAACATTAATTTAAACGGTCTATTCAATTCGATAACCTCTCATCGAAAACCTTTTAGGAATATGTATCATAATGTCGATGCCTTGCCATTACCAGACCAAACAGTATACGCTATAATGGATACAGTGATTTAGGAAAGGGATGCAGTCATGAAGAAAGTCATCGTCGTAGGATCAGGAATTCTTGGGGCTTCCACAGCGTATCAATTGGCAAAACGGGATGCGGAAGTTCTTATTATAGACCGGAAAGATCGAGGGCAGGCTACGGATGCTGCTGCCGGGATCATCTGTCCCTGGTTATCTCAGCGCCGCAACCAGGATTGGTATCAGCTCGCCAAGGCAGGTGCACGTTTTTATCCCGGATTGATTGAAGAACTCAAGAGCGAAGGGGAAACAGAGACAGGTTACGCTCAAGTAGGTGCTCTTAGTATTCATACGGATGTGGAGAAAATCAACAAGATGCAGGAGCGGGCACACCTTCGTAAAGAAGATGCACCGGAGATTGCTGATATTACTCGTCTGGATGCAAAAGAAACCCATGAGCGTTTTCCTCTTCTGGAGGAAAATGTTCAGTCAGTCTACATCAGTGGTGCTGCGCGTATCGATGGACGTGCACTGCGTGATGCCTTAATCCGATCCGCACAACGAAATGGAGCGGTCCTGATGGATGGGGAAGCGACACTTCAATATGAATCGGACCGAGTAACTGGAGTGGTTGTTGACGGTAAAGTCATATCGGCTGACGAGGTTATTGTGTGTGCCGGCGCTTGGGCTAATGAACTGTTGAAGCCCTTGGGCATTGATTTTAAGGTTCACTATCAGAAGGCGCAAATTATGCATTTGCAGGTTCATGATCGAGAAGACACTGGGAACTGGCCTGTGGTCATGCCTCCTTCGGATCAATATCTGTTAGCCTTTGATCAACAGAAGATTGTGATCGGGGCGACTCACGAAAATGATATTGAAGGATATGATACAAGAGTAACCGCAGGCGGAATGCAGGAAATTTTGAATAAAGGATTGGAACTGGCTCCCGGTTTAGCTGATAGCACGTTTCTGGAAGTAAGAGTAGGCTTCCGTCCTTTTACACCGGGTTTTCTTCCGGTTATGGGTGCTGTTCCTGGTTGGAATGGCTTGATCACAGCCAACGGGCTTGGAGCGTCCGGTCTAACGATGGGGCCTTTTATTGGAAGTCAACTGGCCAAGTTGGCTCTTGGTATAGATTTGGATATCGATATTCAGCCATATGATCTTGGAAAAGCAATGGATGATCAGAAATGAGGTGAACCATGACGTATTCACAGCGCTTAACTCACGGCAACTCATCAGACATTATTTATCTGGAGCACCAAATTGGCATCGCCGAGGAGGAATTGGCAAAAGCCGAGGAAGAGCGGCGGACATACGAATCGGATTTAGATCAGTTAAGGACATCTCCAGCGTATCGTTCAACTTCTGCAACGAACATCTCGAATGAGCATAAATTGGTGGATGAGTTAAACAAGGTGCAAAGTATGATTAAGACCATCCGCACCCGACTTAAGAACTTGCAAGAAGATTTAGGGGAACTTGAAGATTAATAGGAATGGTTTGACATTTGGAAAAACACATGTTGTAATAAACCTGAGCTATTTGCAGGGGGACTGTTCGCAGTTGAGAAGGTTAAAACCTGACCCTTTGAACCTGTTAGTTAATACTGACGTAGGGAGCAAATGACATGTACTCATGTTATTTTGCCCTTGCCGAAAATAGGACAAGGGCTTTTTGGTTTGCTTTTGGACAGGACGCGATAGCTTGATTTGAAGCTGGGACATTATGATTTTAATAAAAGGAGAAATGATCATGTCATTTTCAAGAACGTTAAAAGATAAGTCCATAACCGTATGGGAAGATGGATACAACCATCCCTTTTTACACGAAATGGGGAAAGGCACACTGGATCAGGAAGCGTTTAAGTTTTATCTTCTTCAGGACTATACATATCTGATTGAATATGCGAAGATTTTTGCCATGGGTGCGGTGAAGGCGACAGATGAAAAACTGATGACGAACTTTACGGTGATTCAACACGCTATTCTATACGAAGAAATGGATTTGCATCGAAATTACATGAATGAATTTGGGATTACGCTGGATGAAAATCATGCTGTCAAACCATCTCTTTACAACAAGGCCTATACGTCGAATATGATGAGTGTTGCACAAACAGGTGGGGTTGCCGAAATCATCGCCGTCATTTTCCCTTGTGCGTGGACGTATTACGACTATGCCACAAGATTAAAAGAACAATATCGAGATTCATTAGAGGGCAATTTCTATCAGACTTGGATCGAAAATTATGCAAGTGATGAATTCCGCGACTCATTCGAATGGTTCTATGATACACTGGATGCATTATGTGAACATAAAACCGAGCAGGAACTGGAGGCCATTGAAGACATATTCAGAAGAAGTGTTGAATTTGAATATCTGTTCTGGGATATGGCTTATAAAAGGCAACTCTCGTACTTCTGATGAATGAAATCTACTACAACCAGAGACAAGGATGAACATACAGATGGGCAATCATGGGGAACGCATCTATTTACGATTTTTGAACGTGGAGGACGCGGCATCACTGCTGGATTTGCAGTTCCGTAACCGGGCTGTTTTCGAAGAAATATCGGCAAGTGAACGATCGGATACATTCTATACATTGGAGGGCCAAGTAGCCCTTCTCGAAGGTTGGAACAAGGCGAGGGAAGAGGGGAAACGGTACTCTTTCGGGATCTTTCTGAACCATACGCATGAGCTTATTGGGGAGATCTCTCTGTTCGAGCTTGAACTGGATTCCACCACCAAATGGATTGTTGGTTATGTGCTCGATCAGGTGCAGAATGGCAAGGGATATATGAGTGAAGCCCTTCAGCTAGCACTGGATTTTGCTATGAATGAAGCGGGCATAAAACGAGTGGAGGCAGGTGCACTTCCCGACAATGCCGGATCGATTCGAGTGCTTCGCAAGGCGGGCTTTCAGGAGACGGACCGGCAGAATATTAAAATCAAGGGGATTTGGAAGGAACATATGATGTTTGCAGTGGATTTGCAATAGGTTATTAGATATCGTAACGTGAACCACCTAAATCATCCAGGGGGAACTTATGAATAAGCGGAAACAAATGTTATTGGACTCAGCGCTTGTACTCTTTGGGAAACATGGAGTGACCAACACCTCCATACAAATGATCTTAGACGAGTCGGGTGTGTCCAAAGGAACATTTTATAAATTCTTTGGCTCGAAGGATGATTGTATTCTTGCCATTCTGGAGCAACGTGTACAGGAAGATATGATGATTCGCAAAGATTTGGAGAGCCAAAGCTATGCTTCTGATTTTGATTTACTGGTGGATCAGATTATGGTGCCGATGATTTTGCCAGAAAAAAAGCTTGTTGTGGAGCTATTCTGGACAGGCTTCTACTCTGGAGAATGCGATCTGAAAAATTTGACTCGCATGCAGTTAAATTGGTTATCTGAACGACTGGTACAGGTATTTGGGAAAGAATTAAAACCTTTTGCTTATGAAGGGGCTATTTTTGGTTTTGGCATGATCCATCAAATCTCGAATATGTGGAGAAACTTCCATCTTGACCAACCGGCTTGGAACCATCTTGTGCCCAAAATCCTGAACTACATTGAAATTTTGCTTCGTTCCATGCTGGAAAGACAGGAGCATATTATTGATTTTTCAAGTCTTTCGATGATCGCTCCTGATTCCAAAGAAATTGCGCTGGATAAAAACAATCTACTTGAAGGTCTTCAGAAATTCAGTCATTCCATTCTCCATTCGGAAGTGTCTATTAAAGCGAAAGAACTGACCAAAGGGCTGCTTGCTTTAGTCGAGCAGAAAGAGATCAATATTTCCATGTTGGAAGTAACTCTACTGGCGTTTCAAACGGAATTTGAATCGGGTTCCGTTCAGTACGAGGCAAGCACGATTGTCAAAGATTGCAGCTCGTATCTCGAACAAATCAGGCAAATTCCGATGGAGAGCACGAAATAAAACGTTAGCGCAGCAGTTCTCACTTCAGTGGAGAGGCTACTGTTCATTGTATTATTAAATACACAAAAAAGCGGCAGATTGGACGTAAAGCTTAGGGTCCTGATCTGCCGCTTTTTGTATAAGATACAATAGGCTCTACATGATGTAATTCATGTAAATGTTATTCTTAATTTGTATTCATCGAGACTTTTTGTCTTACAGGCTGTTTGGAGTCTTCCTCCGTTGCTTGTTTGGTACGTTTAATGAAGAAGGAAAGTAGCAATCCGAGAACAGCAATGCCGATAATGACAACATAAGCATCATTAATTCCCTGGATCATGGATTCCATTCCCAACTGCTGTTGAGTTAAGCCTTTGGCTGCACCTGTTGCAACCATATCCTGTACATGTGCCGTTGTGCGACTGGTCATTACACTCACGAGCAATGAAGTACCCACAGCGCCAGCTACTTGTCTGACGGTGTTGGATATCGCTGTACCGTGTGGTCCTAGTCGTGGTGGCAGTTGATTCAAACCTGCCGTTTGGATTGGCATCATAAGCAGGGCCATACCAATTCGACGACCTGTTGACATTAATACAAGGTAGGTATAACTAGTAGAATCCGTTAGATCGATAAAACCGATGGTGGTTACGATCGTGATAACCATCCCGATAATTGCCAGCCATTTTGCGCCAAACCGGTCAAACAATCTACCCGTTATCGGCATCAGGAAGCCCATGACAAGCGCCCCCGGAAGCAATAATAATCCGGACTCCAATGCAGTGTAACCCCGTGCATTTTGGAGGTATAAAGGAAGCAACATCATATCAGCATACATGATCATCGTGATCGCGATATTAATGATTGTGGTCAGTGAGAACATATTATACTTGAAAGCCCGCAGATCGAGCAGCGGATTTGCAGACGCGAGTTGTCTCCATGTGAACAGTCCAAGAGCAATGACTCCTGCTGCAATGCATATGATTACTTCTGCGCTTGACCATCCCAGACTTCCTGCCCGGCTGAAGCCATACAGCAATGCGCCGAATCCAATCGTGGACAGCAACACGCTGAGTGTGTCGAACTTGAGATTGACTCGTTCCGATACATTTTTGAGATATACAAACGCAAAACCAATAACAATAACGGTTAGTGGGATCATCCCGTAAAACATCGTTTGCCATGTGTAGTTCTCAAGAATATATCCAGCAAGGGTTGGCCCAATCGCTGGAGCGAAAATGATGGCAAAGCCGACCATCCCCATCGCGGCGCCCCTTTTCTCAGGAGTGAACAAGGTAAGAATGACATGCATTAACAATGGCATGATAATACCAGCACCGGCTGCTTGAACCATACGTCCTGTCAACAGTGTACCAAAATTACTCGCAAGGGCAGATATAATCGTACCGATGAGGAAAATAAACATCGAAGCTTGAAATAATTGCCGTGTCGAAAAGCGTTGCATGAAATAGGCCGTGATGGGAATGAGTACACCATTCACCAGCATGTAGCCTGTCGTAAACCATTGGGCTGTTGCTGCTGAGATATTAAAATCACCCATCAGCTCCGGAGTTGCCACACTCATAACGGTTTGGTTCAATGTGGCAAGAAATGCACCCAAAATCATAACAAACAGTATGGGGCCCTTTTTTACGTCATCTCTTTCTTTTAATCTAGCCTGGCTCAATCCATTCCATCCTTTCAATCCACACGTGACTAAATTTACAACGTGTTGTATAGTTTACATTGTATCTATTGAATTATATACATATTCCCGAAGATTACAATTTACGATTTTGGGTATTTTCGTTGCTTATTTTACGAAATAATAAAATATGTCGTCTAATTCGGAAATAAACGACTGATCATTTAAAATTGTAATTTTTAAAATTTGAGGAGTGATATTGTATGAAAAACGAAAAGAAGTCTTCTACAGATCCTCGTATACTTCGCACAAGACAGTTGATTCGTGATGCTTTTGTAGATCTGTTGCAGGAAATGGACATCGAGAAATTGTCCGTCAACCGGATTGCAGAACGAGCGACGATCAACCGTGTGACCTTCTATCTGCATTATCGGGACATCACAGACATGATGGAGAAAATGGCGGACGAGATGATCGAGCACATTGAACGAATTGTGGACGAATATGCTCCTCAATTTGAAGATGCTGCCAAAGACGATGGTTGGCCAGTGCTTGTGAAATTGCTTGAACACTTTGCTGAACATTCCAAATTCTATCGCGTCGTTCTCGCTTCCAGACGAACCCCCATTTTTACGGAGAGGCTCATGAAATTACTAACGACACTCGTTTCGGCCAAGATCGAAAGCTTGGAGCTGGGAAGCTCTCTTTCACAAGCGGGTATTCATAAGGAAATCGCTATCTGGTACAGTTCCTCAGCTCTGATTGGTACCATTGTATCCTGGCTTCGTAATGACATGCCCTATGCACCGCATTTCCTTGCCAAACAGTTCTCTTTAATTCGCGCTTATTCTTACAATGACTTGATATAACAAAAAAACATCCAGCTATAGTCAGACTCAACTATACGCAGATGTCTTTTCAACAGACTATAAATGGGCTAATCTCCTGTCGGAGTTCGTAATATCATATACAGCCCGATGAGTGCTGCCAGAGCACCAAAAATGATGCCTGACAGTCCATTGTAAAATGTAGGATCTCCTTTGTATGAGAATGACATGATCGCAGTTTGTGTTAATGAAAGTGAGATCAATGATGAAGAGAAGTTCGTCAGTTTGATGGCTTCAATGACCGGTTCATTATTCCGTCTCGCCATAATGGCGCCCCCAAGAGATACCGCGATTTCGGTAAAAGTAACGGCAGCTATGATGAAGGCGACATAGTGAGGATAATGTGTTTTGCTGCCTGTAACGAATAATAACTTACTGCAATAAATGATGTACACCGTACTTGAAGCGAGCACAATATTGCCTATAAATCGGTATGCCGCGTATTGTTTTTTTAGGATTTCCTCCGGGCTGGAATCATCAAGATTCGAGTCCTCATGTGCTTTTGCTGCGTAATACTTGGCAACAGCGATGCCAATATTATAAAAGGCGTTAATGCATAAAAAGAAGGAGAGCGTAAAGATTCCTAAAAGTATTTTTCCAACTGCGATAAGGGCATTAAGTGGAATAGATAATTTTGCAAAGTAGATAATGCGATTATTTTTAACTTTAAAGACAGATTCTCCTCTATTCACTGGACGTATCCAATTCACTGTATCCCTCCCGAACGTAACCCCGATGTGCAAAGAATGAGTCTAGTGTTCAAGCATACCATAGTAAACCATATGGTCTACGTATGAGGTTTAGACATGTTCATCCCTGTCTATCTGTAATCCCAGATTAATGATGTTTTCATTTCTTGAGCTTGTTTATTTTGCCCAAAAGTACATAACCCTTAAGAACTTAATTCTCGTCATTAAATATACGAACAGTATAAAAATATACCTTGAATTATCCAGATTATGAATATAGTTCGAAAGTTTCATTCCAAATAATATACGATTAGTATAAAATTGGTTGTGCGCTGAACTGTCAATTCATGTGCCAACAAAGGAGGAATCAAAGGGAGGCGAAGAACTGAAGTGGCGCTGGGGATGATTATCAGAGGCATGGAAGAAATCCCTCTTTCCTTTGGATAAAATAGTTCGAGAGGCGGTGTACTGGATGTACAAAGAAGTGATTCGTGTTCACGATATTACCAATTTCCAGTCCAGATCGGAAGAGTTTTTTCCTCTTCACTGGTTTCGGAAAATGTTGTCAGAGAAACCTGTCTACTATCATGAGGATACGGACACATGGAATGTGTTCAGATATGACGATGTCAAGCAGGTACTAAGCAATCATGAATATTTTTCATCCGAAGGCTCAAGAACAACCATTTCAGTCGGAGCTAAAAACAAGGAAGGCACACCGCCGGACAAAATGAATATTTCGAGCATAGATCCTCCGCGTCATCAAAAAAGCCGTTCGTTGCTCTCAGCTGCTTTTACACCCCGCAGTCTGAAAAACTGGGAGCCACGGATTCGGAACATTGCGAAGCAACTGGTGGAGGATATCGAGCTCAATACAACGATCGACATCGTGCAAGCACTGGCAGCACCATTGCCTTCCATGGTTATGTCTGATTTGTTGGGCATACCGCTGACGGACAGCCACCGCTTCAAAAGTTGGGTAGATATTCTGTTTCAACCCGCCAATAGAGAAAATGCAGAGGAAATGGAACTGAAAAAGCAGGTCGCAGCACAGGAGTATTACCAGTTCCTGTACCCTATTGTCGTTCAGAAACGGACTCAGCCTGGCGACGATATCATTACAGATCTGTTGAAAGTTGATGTGGACGGCGAGAAGTTTTCCGATGATGAGATTGTTCGAACCACCATGCTTTTGCTCGGTGCTGGTATCGAAACAACCAGTCACATGGTATCTAATACATTTTATTCTTTTCTCTATGATGACCCCAACCTGTATGTGCAATTACGAGAGAACCCTGAGCTGATCCCACTTGCGGTGGAAGAGATGCTTCGTTATCGCTTCCATAATGCCAAGCGACATCGGACTGTTAAGAAGGATAATGATCTCTTGGGTGTAGAATTGAAAAAAGGGGATGTCGTTATCTCCTGGATGAGTGCGGCGAATATGGATGAAACCATATTTGAAAATCCGTTCGACTTGAATATTCACCGTCCTAATAACAAAAAACACCTCACCTTTGGGAATGGTCCGCATTTCTGTCTGGGTGCTCCACTGGCGAGAATGGAATTGATTGTTGCTTTGACCGCATTTGTAGAAAGGGTACCTTTCATCGAATCGGTTGAATCATTTGATTTGGAAAATAACCTTACCGTCTCGGCTCCAGGCCAGTCTCTGACGTACTTGCCTGTGAAGATTGTGCAATAGGAGAAAGATTAATATCATACAGTCAATATATAAAAGCCGTGATTGGATGTTTAACAACAAACAATCACGGCTTTTATAACGTTCAAGGTATTTTTCTGTCAGGAAAGAATCGAAAAATAAAACAAGACTGATCAGAACAATGTAGTCTACTCTTACGGTGAGTGAGTAAGCCTTTGATTTGATTTAAAAGAGGGGAAGGGTCATCTCACACATAAGACAAATGAGAAGATCACATTAGAGGAGTTTGCGATGAAGACTCGAAGTGGTCTTCTTTTTGCGACATGTCTCTGTTTCCGTTAGGGACGGAAAACTGCTGAGCGAGAAGCTGCTGTTCCTTGATGAGCAGATCGACTTTATGGTGCAGATGGTCCAATTGTTTGTTGTAATGCTTGTAGGTATAGAAACCAATAACAGCCTTAATTGCGAAGAAAATGACAGCTGCCGCAATAATCAATATATAGTTAGAAGCAATATGCCTGATCCAACTGTTGATTTCACTTATCACGTATAACCTTCCTTTCGCAAGAAATGCAGATTACTTCTATTCATTGCCTATACTATAGGAAAGATTACGTGGAAAATGTTCTCAAATGATTTCTTTCGCAAGCAGGATGGAACATGGCAACATTGTGTTTATTCCTGTTATTAAGTAGAATTATTTTAATTAATATTTTCCAAAGGAGAGCAAATACGTGCTGGAACTCAGCTTTAACGACCCGGAAAAACTGGTAACTGTAACCCACGCCCTGTCGACTCGTTCCCGGATTGACATTCTCCAGCTTCTTAATGCCAACAAATTAAACATTATCGAAATTGCTGAAGCACTTAACCTGCCCGTGTCAACGGTAGCCAACCATATTAAAGTGTTGGAGGCGGCCAATTTAATACATACGGAAATGCTCCCGGCTTCTCGTGGGGCCATGAAGGTTTGCAGCCGCAATTATGATGATATTCATATTGCTCTGGATCGAGTGAGTTCTTTTCCTACACGGGATACAAATGTCTATGAAGTACAGATGCCGATAGGACATTACAGCGACTGTGAAGTCGCGCCAACATGCGGCATGGCGAGCACGGAGGACATGATTCTGAAGGAAGACGACCCGGCAAGCTTCTATCATCCTAAGCATATTGATGCTCAGATCATCTGGCTGGCAAAAGGTTATCTGGAATATCTGCTTCCGATGGATATTCCGCAAGGTGCAACGATTGAAGCTTTGGAATTGTCCATGGAAATCTGTTCTGAAGTAGCAACCTATAACAATGATTGGCCCTCGGATATTTCCGTTTGGGTGAATGGCACTGAGATCGGGATGTGGACTAGTCCCGGAGATTTGGGCGACCGCCGAGGTAAACTTAATCCGGCATGGTGGTCTGATGGTTCCACACAATACGGCATTCTCAAAAAGTGGCGTGTGGACGACAACATGACCACGCTGGACAAGGAGAAAATTTCGGATGTATCCCTGTCAGATCTTCATCTTGAGGATAAACCCAAGTTAAGATTACGCATTGGAATCCATCCGGATGCCAGGCATCAGGGAGGCATTAACCTGTTTGGCGATGAGTTCGGGGATCATGAACAGAACATTATTATGCAGGTAAGGTATACGATGAATGCGGGTGATAAGGATGCGAGATATGCCAAATAACGGTACTTCATGTATCGTGAGTATCGAGCGTTTTAAACCGAACTTGTTTCATCTGGAGAAGGGTGAAGGTATATTCAAGTCCCATTCACATGCTTATGATGAATTGACACTTATACTGGATGGAGAAGGGTATTACAGTTCACCAGAGCAGAATGTCAAAGTAGTTGCGGGTGACCTTATTATGATCCCGCTAGGGCTTTATCACGGTTATGTGTGTACCGAGCCATGGCAGGGCATTTCCGTGCATTATTATCATGACTACCTGCCCGTGCATTGTCGATATCTCTTCAATGGGCAGGACCATCAGAGGAATCGCATTCAGCTTGCCCATCTCAATCAAGATAGTCTTCGCTGGGCAGATATCAGTTTATCCGAATTGGAGAAGGAGTGGCGGTCCGAAGACAAGCGGAGCATTGACTCCAATCATTTAATACGTCTAGCGCTGGAGACAGCACTGCTACTGTTCCAGCGAAATTGCTCAATCGAAGCTCCTCATCCTGTGATCGATCCAACCGGTCAAGGCATCATTCAGGAAGTCCTGAAAGAGATTCATTCGGGATACTACACGCCGATTACAGTTAGTGAATTGGCCTCTCGACATTTCCTGTCAGAAAGCAATCTGCGAAAGAAATTCACGGAATCGGTGGGGGTTTCTCCGAAGCAATACATTATCAATCTTCGTGTAATGGAAGCCAAACGGCTGTTACAACAAACCAACAAAGCGGTTGAAATGATATCTTCGGAAGTAGGGTTCACTTCGTCCAGCCGATTTTATGATTATTTTGTCAGATCTGTCGGGGTTACCCCACTGGAATGGCGGATGCAAAGCATTCAGTAAAACTTCAACAGGAAAAACCGTCTCCAGGATGTTTTTTTTCGACCGACGAAATCGCTTGAAGGTTGTCTTTTTTCACAACCGAATAAAAGCGTTTTCACAATTGTCTGCAAACAAATCCTGCCAGATAATAGAAAATAGCACGACATGAAGGGAGAGAATAGAGATGACAACCAGTACATTTTGTAATCCGGTGGCACTGCAATCCGCAGACCCTTGGGTCTACAGGCACTCCGATGGTCATTATTATTTTATGCGTACGCGCTCTAATTACCTGGAGCTTATTCAGTCCACCCGATTATCTCACATTGACGAAGGCAATCGGAAAATCATCTGGTCACCGGAGCCTGGCGGGCGTTTCAGCCATCATTTGTGGGCACCAGAAATCCATTTTTTGAACGGAAAATGGTACATATACTATACGGCCAATGATGGGGGAGGGGACGATTCACGGCGAATTTGCGTGCTGGAGAATGAAAGCTCGAATCCCATGGATGGCGATTGGGTATGGAAGGGGGCCCTCGACACTCCTGTTCCTGGTCTGGATGGTACGGTGCTCAAGCTGGCTGGGCAGCTATATTTTCTATACGCAGGCTACGGTCATTTTCCGGACTATGGGTCAGCGATCTATATAATGCGGATGTCTAACCCTTACTCTCTGACAGGTGACCATGTGCTGTTAACAGCGCCGACCCTTTCCTGGGAAAAGCAAGGCGGAATGGCCATTAATGAAGGCCCGGTTACGCTGCATCGAAATGGACGAGTTTTTCTGATTTTCTCGGCCAGCACAACCTGGTCGGAAGATTATGCACTTGGCATGCTGACCATGAATGAAGAGGATGATCCGATACTGGCCTCATCTTGGACCAAGTCCCCGGAGCCTATTTTTCGGAAGAGTATGGAGAATGGTGTATATGCCACAGGACACAACAGCTTTACTACATCACCGGATGGTCTGGAAGACTGGATCGTATTTCATGCCCTTCCTGCGCCGGGTGCAGATACCGGTTTACGGGCAACGCGCATTCAAAAATTTGAATGGAACAGGGATGGAACACCTGATTTTGGTGTGCCTTTCAGCGATGATCATGCGCTTCAAATTCCATCGGGAGAGTAAGACATAAGACTCGAGAATAGTGGATAGGTATGCCTATAGTTACAATTATTTTGTAATTAAAAAGCAAAGCATATAAATACTTTGGTGAAAACGCATGCTGTCATTAGGCGAAGAAAGTAAAAAATATGTTGGCTTCAAACTGGGTTTTACCGCATTAAAACAGCATTTTAATGGAGTTTCCCAGTGAATAATTAACTTTCTCATGCTGTTTGAAGGAAAAGTAAGCAAGAATATCAGACGTATTTTATTACAAGAAAATAAATTGAAAACGTTGACATCTAATTATTGTGTAATTATACTTTGATTCAAATACAGAACAAATATTGCACCATTGTTGTGTCCACCATTCCAATACTGATGGTATACCCTTTCATGCAAAAGTACTTTGTAAAAGGAGTATATATCGGTTCAATCAAAGGCTAATAGGAGTGATTTACGTATGAATAAAGACAAGATGACACTGACACCACGCCCGGAATACCCTCGCCCTCAGTGGGTGCGTAACCATTGGATCAATCTGAACGGAACTTGGCAGTTCGAAATAGATCATGGCAAAAGTGGGAAAGAACGAGGTTATGAACAGTCCGAACATCACCTCTCTGGGATAATCACTGTTCCGTTCTGTCCAGAGAGTAAACTGTCCGGGGTGGCCTATACCGATTTTATGGCAGCAGTATGGTATAAACGTGAGTTCTCCATTCCGGATGCTTGGATGAATGGACGCATTTTGCTTCATTTTGGCGCTGTTGATTACGAAGCCGAGATCTGGGTCAACGGAAAAGCCGTTGGCAAGCATCGGGGAGGCTATTCGCCATTCCATTTTGATATCACATCCCATGTTTCATTGGGAACGAATGTAGTCACGGTTTATGCGGAAGACGATGTGCGTTCTGGACTTCAGCCGCGAGGCAAACAGAGCGGACGATTCCACTCACATGGCTGCGATTACACGCGTACTACCGGCATCTGGCAAACGGTATGGCTGGAGCAGGTGCCAGAGGTGTATCTCTCCGACATGAAAGTCGCGGCTGATCCGGATAATGCATGCGTGCACCTGGAAGTTAAAATATGCGGTAACGCTGCTGGTGGAGAACTGGCTGCAACTACCCGCTTTGACGGCAAGGATGTTGGATGGGCAACGGCGGTTGTTCATGGACCTGCTGTGAAGCTTACCATCCCATTATCCGAAATCCATTTATGGGAGCCGGGGAATGCCAAACTGTATGACTTGGAACTGAAGCTGCATGGGCAGGATCAGACCAGCGACACGGTTGCCTCGTATTTCGGACTACGGACGATAAGGCTGGATGGCATGGCATTTCGCATCAATGAAAAGTCTGTTTTTCAGCGGCTTGTGCTGGATCAGGGCTTTTACCCGGATGGCATCTACACGGCACCTAGCGACGAAGACCTGCGCAAGGACATCGAGATCTCCATGGGGCTTGGCTTTAATGGAGCGAGATTGCACGAAAAGATGTTTGAGCCACGTTTCCTGTATTGGGCTGACCAGCTTGGTTACCTGGTATGGGGAGAACATGCCAACTGGGGACAGGATATTACAACGACCGAAAGTCTTGCCCGGTTCCTGCCAGAATGGATGGAAGGTATGGAACGTGACTTTAATCATCCATCGCTTATCGGCTGGTGCCCTTTCAACGAAACGTGGGATCGCGATGGAACCCGGCAGGATAACGACGTGCTACGCATTGTCTATGAGATGACTAAACGTATGGACCCGACACGTCCTGTTATTGATACCAGCGGTAACTTTCATGTGGTGACGGATATCTTCGATTTGCATGACTATGATCAGAACCCAGAAACGTTCCGGGCCAGATATGAACCGATGAAAAGCGGCGGGGAAGTATTCAATACCTTTCCAGAGCGGCAGACGTATGAAGGGCAGCCATATTTTATCAGTGAGTATGGCGGCATCTGGTGGAATCCGGATCAGCAAGATGAGAAAGCTTGGGGTTATGGGGACAGACCGCAATCCGAAGAAGCTTTCATTGCACGTTATGAGGGACTAACCAATGTCCTGCTGGACCATCCGAAGATGTTCGGGTTTTGTTATACCCAGCTATATGATGTGGAACAGGAAGTGAATGGATTGTACACCTATGACCGCCGTCCCAAATTCGACCCGGAAATGATTCGTCGCATTAATTCCCGCAAGGCTGCCATCGAAGATTGAACGTTGAACTTCAGAAGCGCGCATGATTCATAATCATATAGGGAGCGTGACTGTAGATGAAAATAATGAATTACAGGAACAAATTGTTGCTGGCCTTATGTGCATTTCTTATTTTCCCAATGGGACAGACGACGCATGCTGCTACCGTTCAGAATAACTTTTATAATGTAGTGATGCAGGATGGAGCTGATCCATGGGTATACAAGCACACAGACGGATTCTATTATTTCACTAAAACAACAGGTGGTAATGTTACCATCTGGAAGTCAGCTCAATTAACGACCATTGATGCGGCTCCAACCACAGTGGTAAATACCGGCTGCTGCGGCATCTGGGCCCCTGAGCTTCATTACATCAACGGTGCATGGTACATCTATTATGCCAAGGATAGTGGAGACAACGTAAATCACCGCATGTACGTTATGGAAAATACATCAGCTGATCCCACACAGGGAACCTGGCAATACAAAGGACAGATTACGGATCCCAACAACAAGTGGGCTATCGACGGGACGGTATTACAGGTGAACGGACAGCTCTACTTCATCTGGTCGGGCTGGGAAGGAGATACGAATGTAAGGCAAAATCTGTACATTGCCCAAATGAGTAATCCCTGGACTATCGATTCAAATCGCGTGGAAATTGCACGACCAACCTACGCCTGGGAAACCAATCATTCCCCGAATGTAAATGAGGGACCGCAGGTGATCGTTCGAAACGGTATCATCAGTCTAGTGTACTCGGCAAGTGGCAGTTGGACCAACGACTATTGTCTGGGGCTTATTACCGCTAACGCCTCAAGCAATTTGCTGAATCCGGCATCCTGGAGCAAGCGCACTCAGCCTATCTTCCAATCCGGCAACGGCTTGTACGGTCCGGGTCATCATTCTTTTACGAAATCACCTGACGGGACTGAGGACTGGATCATGTACCACACAGCGAAATTCAATAATTCCGGATGGAATCGTGAGATCCGCTTACAGAAGTTCACCTGGAATGCCGACAATACCCCGAATTTGGGTACACCGGTGAATCCCAACGTACCTATTGCTCTACCTTCGGGAGAAAAGTCAATCGTTCGATATGAAGGAGAAGAGGGAACCTTTGGTGGGATCGCTTATGCATCCCAGAGTCCTTCTGGTTCAGGCGGCATGAAAGCTGGTCATATCGATACGGCGGACAGCTATGTAGAATTTAACGTCAATGCAGCAACTGCGGGCACATATATTCTCCGGGCGAGGACAGCGAATGGCACAGCAGGCGGCAACTGGTCCAACCTGCTGCTGAGTGTGAATGGAGGCACAGCCAGTCCTTTCTACATTACGAACAAGGGATGGGAGAACTGGGGACTGTCTACAGCGAGAGTTCAGCTAAAGGCTGGTGTGAACAAAATTCGCTTCTCCAAAGGTGAAGGATATGGAGAACTGGACTTCTTTGATATCAAACCTGCAAATTAGAGTATGATAAATCCGATCCGAACCCTGCCGGTGTCCATCTGGACCTTGGCGGGGTTTTGTGATTTTGAAATTGAAAACTTTCCGATTCCATTCATATTCAGTTCATAAAAGTACGTTATTCTTCCCCTATAAACGATATGGGAGGAACCACAATTGACAAATACACAGCAAAGAACAACAGGTAATGAACTTGGAGATTGGGCCATTGAAGCAGAGGGGCTTGTAAAAATCTTTGGAGATAAGCGTGCAGTGGACGGTGTAAATCTGAACGTAAAGGCAGGTACGATCTATGGCGTACTGGGTCCGAATGGAGCAGGCAAAACAACAACAATTCGTATGCTGGGCACGCTGCTTCGGCCCGATGGAGGATCAGCCAAAATATTTGGACATGATGTGGTGAAGGAGTCACATATCGTACGCCAGCTAATTGGACTTACAGGACAATACGCATCGGTTGACGAGTCACTTAGTGCCAACGAAAATTTGATGATATTTTCACGGCTGCTGGGTCTTGGCCGCGCAGAATCGAAACGCAAGACTGCTGAGCTGCTCGAAGAGTTCGGCTTGACGGAGGCGGCGAAACGTCCGATCAAAGGGTTCTCCGGAGGCATGCGCCGCCGTCTCGATCTCGCAGCAAGCCTAATTGCTCAGCCGCCGCTGATCTTTCTAGACGAACCGACAACTGGACTTGACCCACGGACACGTGCACAGATGTGGAATACGATTCGCCAGTTGGTCAAGACCGGTTCAACGGTGCTTCTTACCACACAATATCTTGATGAAGCGGATCAACTGGCCGACCGTGTTGCCGTAATTGATCAGGGCCATGTTGTGGCCGAAGGCACGGTGGATGATTTGAAAGCCTCCGTTGGCACTGCATCACTTCAACTGCGCATCCAGGAACCGACACGGATTGAACACGCCCGTCAGATTGTGGAGCAGATCCTTCGAACAGAAACCAGCGTATCAGCGGAAGCAGGAAAGATTACTGCACCGATGGCGAATGCGAATATTGCAGCAGATCTGCTGATTGCCTTTCGTTCCGCAGGCATTGATCTGGCAGAGATGAGTGTCCAGAAACCTACACTTGATGAAGTATTCCTCACCATTACGGGTCAAGATGCGAGTGGCAATGCGTCTCATACGTCTCAAGAATCAAAAGCAGTGGAGGAGTTGCAAGTATGAACAGTACAATAGCGAAACAAAACCCAAGCCGTAAGCTGAGAAAATACACAAGCTTTGGGCAAACCGTCCGGAATTCCTTAACGATGGCTTATCGCGGGATCTTGAAGGTTAGACGAACACCAGAGCAATTATTCGATGTTACACTACAGCCGATCATTTTCACATTGATGTTTACGTACATTTTTGGTGGTGCGATCTCGGGAAATATTCAAGCTTATTTGTTGGTCATTATTCCGGGTATACTTGTGCAGACGGTAATTACAAGCTCCGTCGTTACTGGTGTGCAATTGCGTGAGGATATGGATAAAGGGGTATTCGACCGATTCAAATCATTGCCTATAGCACGTATTGCGCCACTGGCCGGAGCATTGCTGGCAGACACGATACGCTATACCATTGCAACGTTCCTTACCTTTACGATTGGATATTTATTGGGATATAGCCCTGCAGGTGGATTGGGTCATGTTGCCTTGGCAGGATTGCTGGTTATTGTGTGCGCTTGGGCCATCAGTTGGATTTTTGCTTTTCTCGGTGTTATTGCACGTACAGCGTCCAGTGTACAAGGAATTTCCATGCTCGTATTGTTTCCGCTCACCTTTGCTTCGAACGCTTTCGTTCCGGTAGATACGATGCCGAATTGGCTTCAGTGGGTAGTTAATGTCAATCCGATATCCCATTTGGTTTCAGCTGTACGAGAATTGGCGAATCAAGGGACAATGGGCACAGATCTGGTGACCAGCCTTGCCGGAGCTGCGGTTATTGTAGCCATTTTTGCACCATTGACAGTGCGGGCATATATGCGCAGAACGTAATTGGAAATCATCATATTTTGCTAAAACAGTGTAGCATGTCAGGAAAGAGATGTTATGCCTTCATGATATAAGGTCTTTTTCTTGACAGAATGTGGAGTATAAGGCAAGGTTGAAAAAATGGAGGTGGTCACTTTGACAAGCATATTGGTCGTTGATGACGACCCGCATATCCGAGAGCTGGTAGGACATTTTTTACAGCAGGAGGGTTTGCACGTAATCGAGGCTGTTGACGGTTTGGATGCTCTGCGATTACTCGCTGATCATAAGGTCGACCTCGTCGTTCTCGATATTATGATGCCAGGCATGGACGGATGGGAATTGTGCCGCCAGTTGCGGCAGCAGACGGATCTGCCGCTCCTGATGTTAACGGCCAAAGGGGAAACCTCGCAGATCATCAAAGGTTTTACCCTTGGGACGGATGATTATCTGGTGAAGCCTTTTGATCCGCTGGTGCTGGTTGCACGGGTGAAGGCTTTATTGAAACGATATCGGATTATGACTTCACAAGTGATCCTGCTTGGTGAACTGGTCCTGCGGGGTGATACGTTTGAGTGCAAGAAAGGTGATCAGGATATTGTGTTGCCACGTAAGGAATTTGAACTGCTGTTCACCCTTGCCAGTTATCCTGGCAAAACCTTTACCCGTGATCAGTTAATCGAAAAGATTTGGGGTTATGATTACGAAGGGGACGAGAGAACGATTGATGTGCATATCAAGCGACTTCGTGAACGGTTTCCGGAGGAAGAGCATGCTTTCGTCATTCGTACCATGCGAGGTTTGGGCTATCGCCTGGAGGTAAGGCAATGAAGCAGGAGGGTGGATTTCTTCATATTGCCAGAAACGTCATTCTGGTATCTCTGGCCCTGTTTGCCTGCTGGACAGCAGCCTTCTACCTTACGAGATATGTGTATTCCTTTATCCCATGGGAACCACATGAATTACTTGCTTTTCTGATCAATGCCATGCTCGGGTTCATTTTCTTTGGAATATGCATTACAATCATCGGTCCGCTAGTTAAAGGCAGGCAGTATGAATTTTTTAATGAGATGATTCAGGCATTGAAAAGTATTTCCCGGGGCGATTTTCGTGTGAATCTGGATGCGGAATTTGCCAATAGAAACGGGAGACAGAGAAATCCCCACCCGTTTGTCCAGTTGGTTGAAAGCATCAATGACATGGCGGCAAATCTCAAAGTGATGGAAGATTTACGTCAGGAATTCATCTCCAATGTATCACATGAGATCGGATCGCCGCTCACGTCAATCAGCGGCTTCGCCAGGGCGCTGAAAAATAAAGATATGGACCAGGAAAAACGGGAAAAGTATCTGACGATCATTGAAACGGAATGTGTTCGTTTGTCCAGACTGAGTGATAATTTAATGAAGCTCGCCGTTCTGGATTCATCCGAGCATGCATCTCATAAAACATCTTACCGATTGGATCGGCAGCTGGTGACTCTGGTTCTGGCCTGCGAACCCCAATGGGATGACAAAAAAATTGATATGAACGTAGAGCTGGAAGAAGTTGAAATCTTTGCTGATGAGGACTTGATGATTCAGTTGTGGATCAATCTGATTCATAATGCAATCAAGTTCACACCAGAAGGTGGGAAAATTGATGTTTTCCTTACGCAAGGTGAAGGCAAGGTCAGTGTACGTATTACTGACAGTGGCCCCGGCATTACCAAGCAGGATCAACTTCGCATATTCGAACGGTTCTACAAAGCGGATCAATCCCGCACACGTGCCTTGGGCGGCAGTGGGTTGGGTCTGTCCATCGTGCATAAAATTGTGGAGATGCATGAGGGTACTGTCTCCGTATTTAGTGAACCAGAAGAAGGTGCGACATTTACTGTACAACTTCCGGTCCATTCATAATAATAAAAAGGGTAATTGATGGACGTTGTCCGTCAATTACCCTTTTTATTTCAATTAATTCGGATATTTTTGTACAAAATAAGGTATATAAGTGATAAGCTGCAGGGTAGCCATTACATAAGGCCGTAAGGAGTGAGCAATATGCTGATATCTCCCACTCAACAACAGCGTCTGATTGATGTGATGAATTCATTCCCGTTACAACCAAAGTACTCCAAAGCAGAGCTGCTGATGAATGATCTGAAATTAAGCTCTTCAGGAGAGGTGGAGATGTTCTATTCTCCACATAATGAATATATCAATCCTTCCGCAAAAGTCATGCTTGTGGGCATCACACCAGGTTGGCAGCAGATGGAGATTGCTTATAGAACGCCTATCCAGGCTTTGAAAGCACACAAATCATATGAGCAAGCCTGTAAAGAAGCCAAAATAGCAGCAAGAATGGCCGGCTCTATGCGTACCAATTTGATTCTAATGCTCCAGGAAATAGGCTTGCATGAATATGTAAGAGTGCCCCATGTGCAAAGGTTATTTGAAGCAGATTGTACATTGTTACATACAACTTCTCTGATTCGATATCCAGTCTTGGTGAATAAGCAAAATTACAATGGACATCAGCCTTCCATTCCTCAAAGTGAATTTTTGTATCAAGCAGTACTTGAGTCATTTCTGCCTGAATTGGAACAGTTAAAGCATCCTCTGATTATTCCATTAGGAAAGTCGGTGGAGGCTGTACTACATCAATTGCTTGATGAACAGCGGATAGACGAAGGGAAGATTTTATGGGGATTTCCTCATCCATCTGGTGCAAATGGCTCTCGAGTGAAACAGTTTCTTCATACCAAGTCGGGGATGCAGAAAATTCTGAGGGAATGGCGTGATTAAATTTCTTACTTGCTTTTTACAAATTCAATAATAGTATAATGATTACGACTACATGACATGGAAACAGGAAAAGAGGAAACAAATGCCTACAATACTGGTTGCTGACGATGATCCGAATATTCGTGAACTCGTCTGTTTATTTTTGAGAAATGACGGATTTGAAACGGCTGAAGCTGCGGATGGCAAGGAGGCACTGACCGTTTACGGCTCGACACATGTCGATCTTGTCGTGCTTGATATCATGATGCCTATCATGGATGGCTGGACGTTATGCAAGGAGCTGCGAAGAGCCAACCCTGATCTTCCATTACTCATGCTGACTGCGAGAGGTGAGACCTGGGAGAAGGTGAAAGGGTTCGAACTGGGGACGGATGATTATTTGACGAAACCGTTCGATCCGTTGGAGCTCACGGCTCGTGTCCGAGCATTACTGAAACGATACAAAATCGGATCCACACATACGATCCATTTCGGAAACGTTATCCTGGATCGACAAACCTATAAGGTGACGAGTGGAACGGAGTCGCTTACGTTGCCACTGAAAGAGTTCGAATTGCTCTATAAGCTCGCTGGAACACCCGGACAAGTCTATACACGGGAGCAACTGATTGATCAGATCTGGGGCATTGATTACGCCGGAGATGATCGAACGATAGACGTACATATTAAACGCCTGCGTGAACGGTTCGCAACAACACCCGATTTTCGGATCGAAACGGTGCGAGGCTTGGGGTACCGGCTTGAGGTTTACGAATGATTAGATCTTTATATATCCGTGTGGTCCTGACATTTCTGGTCTCCGTCATCGCCGGCACGATCATTTCTTTTTTTGTGTCCACGATGATATTCGAAGATCAATTGAATGAAAATGCTCAAATTAACTTACGTAACTTCGGCCAAGATGTTGTGCAGATTTACAAAATCCTTCCATTAAATGAAGCAGAATCGTTCGTTAGTGGAATGAAGCTACTGAATTCCTACCATATTCGGATTTACGAAGCAACGGGTCAGTTCAAGTCTTATGGAAAGCTTAATGGACATAAATCGGCCACGGTGACGAAGGAGCAACTAAAGAAAGTAATAGACGGAGGCGTTGTTCAGGACAATCCGAACGGTATTGCGACAGTCCTCTTAGGTTTGCCGGTGAAAACGGAGATGGGAACGAAAGCGATGTTTCTGGAGACGCTCTCTCCACCTTCGGCTTCTTTTGTTGTCAACTGGGCATCGATCTTTGCAACCTGTTCATTGATTGCAGGAAGTATTATCATTCTGGTGGCTTCCATATATTTGGTTAGACCGATCAAAAAACTGACAAAAGCAACGAAGCGGATCGCTGCTGGAGATTTCAACGTCAAGCTGAATATCAAGCAAACCGGAGAACTGGGCACACTGGCACGCAGCTTCGAAGAAATGATGCATGATTTGCAGCAGTTGGAGCAGATGCGCAGGGAATTTGTAACGAATGTGTCGCACGAGGTTCAATCTCCGCTTACTTCGATATCCGGTTATGCTCAAGCACTGAAACAAGTAAACCTCTCAGAGCAAGAACGAAGCCGATATCTTGAGATTATCATCGCCGAGGCGAAGCGGATGTCCAAAATGAGTGATAATCTGCTCAAGTTGAGTATGCTTGAATCACAGTCACAGCAACCTCGACTTAGCACACTCAGCCTGGATGAACAGATCAGGCGGGTTATTGTAACTCTCCAGCCACAATGGTCTGCTCGCAACATTCACTTTGAGCTTGATCTTCAAGCCGTTAAAGTCTTGGCTGATCATGACCAGCTAAATCAGGTATGGACGAATATTCTCAGCAACGGCATCAAATTTTCCAAGGATGGCGGCGTGATTCACGTCAGCACCAAGCAGGATATCAAGAACGTGACTATTCGAATCTCCGACACAGGTATTGGTATCCCTCTTGAAGACCAGAAGCGCATATTCGAACGATTTTTCAAGTCGGATCGTTCTCACAGTCGCAAGTATGACGGCAGTGGTATGGGACTTGCTATCGTTAAACAAATTGTATCGCTTCATCAAGGGGACATCCGAGTAGAAAGTGAACCTGGTCAAGGAACGACCTTTATTGTCACGTTGCCAATCACTCCACCAACGGAATAGTTAGGCTTACAGGATAAGGTGGATGTATAGAATATTCACCCGATTGTCTAAATCGTATTTCAGGCCACGTATCACATGCAAGCTTCCTTGCATGTGATACGTGACCTTTTTTTGTTCGTTCATACTCCGTTCATATTGTCGTCATGATGAGGACATCTTGGTTGGTTAGGCTTGTATTAACGGCTTGTTACGGCCATTAAACAGATGAGGACAGGAGCAGATGAGTGTGACACAAGAAACAGAGAAGGAACAGTGGGGTGGAACCAAAACAAAGAAAGTGTTAAACATTTTGCTTAAAGTATTAGGTGCAATCGTTATAGCCATCCTACTTTTTGTGGCCACCGTGTATAGCGTTAACAAATTCAGTAGTCATTCGGAGCAAAAAAGAATGGAAACGTATGGACAGCATGTGGCTGTAGATGGGAAACAGATGAATATCTCCATTCAGGGTGAAGGCGAAGAAACCGTTGTAATTCTACCTGGTTATGGAACAGCTTCACCAGCACTAGATTTTAAGCCGCTTATCTCAGAGCTGTCTCCATATTATAAAGTGGTCGTGGTTGAGCCTTTTGGTTACGGATTAAGCGATCAGACCGAAAAGGAACGCAGTACGGAAAATATTGTAAGTGAAATTCATGAAGCTTTACAGAGTCTCCATATTGATCGCTATATCCTGATGGGTCATTCCATATCGGGAATCTATAGCCTGGATTATGTGAACAAATATCCAAATGAAGTACGTGCATTTGTCGGACTGGATAGCAGTGCTCCAGCGCTGAGTGAAAAAAAGATTGATTCTTCCATGACTAGACCGCTTAAAATACTGCGAGAATTAGGTTTTGGCAGATTGCAACTGAAACTGGGTGCTGATCCCTATGATGGACTACCTTATGATGATGAGACCAAAGAACAATTGAAAATTCTGATAAACAAAAATATGTATAATACCACGCAATTAAATGAGGCAGAAAGCATGTATTCCAATTTTAAAGCAGCTGAACTGCTAACGTTCCCTGTAAATCTCCCTGTTCTTTTCTTTATTCAAAAGAATCATCCTGCAACAGACAGGTGGATCCCTGAGCACGAGAAGTTAATAAAGGATTCTTTACATGGTGAAGTGGTACTGCTGGAGGCAAATCATTATTTGTATCGTTCCCATGCCAAAGAAATTGCTGAAAAATTTAGAGGATTTATGACGTCCCAGTAAGTATTAATTTATTTGCTTGTTCATATTCAGTTCATATTGACGTCACGGAGAGTACATTTTCATTGGTTAAGATTACATTAGCAGCAAAGAAGAATGCCGAACAAACAGTTCAAGACAGGAGAAGATGAGAGTGATACAACCAGAGGAAAAGAAAGCGAAGAATGGATCAAAGGCCAAGAAAGTACGAAACATTATACTTAAAATACTAGGAGCAATCGTAATCGCCATTGTTCTGTTTCTAGGTATTGTTTATATCACGAATGTGATCAGTACCAATTCAGAGGCGAAAAAGATAGAGACTTACGGCCAGCACGTATCTGTAGACGGGAAAAATATGAATGTGTTAATTCAAGGCGAAGGCAAGGAAACGATCGTGCTTCTGCCAGGCTATGGAACAGCTGCGCCAGCGCTTGATTTTAAGCTGCTCATCGATGAGCTATCTCCATATTACAAAGTTGTGGCGGTTGAACCTTTCGGTTATGGATTAAGTGATGGAACTGAAAAAGAACGAACCGCAGAAAATATCGTAAGTGAAGTTCATGAAGCTTTACAACAGCTTAACATTAACCAGTATATCCTCATGGGCCACTCCATTGCAGGCATTTACGGCATTGATTATGTGAACAAATATCCAAACGAGGTGACGGCATTTGTCGGAATCGATAGCAGTGTTTCAACACAACCGGGTATGGATGCCAAATTACCTACAAAAATGTTCGGATTCCTTAAAAAATCAGGTCTCCAAAGATTAGTGGTCAAATTTGGTGGTGACCCTTATGATGGACTCCCATTTGATGAGCACACCGTAGAGCAGATGAAAATGCTGTCGAATAAAAACTCGAATAGTTCCACGATGTTAAATGAGATGGACCATATTTCTTCCAATTTTAAAGAAGCTCAAGGTTTAACCTTCCCTAAAGACCTTCCACTTCTTCTCTTTATTCAAGCGAATAATGAAGGTGTAAAAGGTTGGATACCTTTGCATGAAGGACAGATCAAAGATTCGGTACATGGAAAAGTAATAACAATGGATGGAGAACATTATCTACACCATACGTTATATAAAGAAATAGCTGAAGACTTTAGAGCATTCATGAACGAAGCGAAGTAAATATCCTGTAAAAGTCTACTCGTGATTTCACAGATGTGTATTAATGAATATGAAAAGCCGTCCTTTGGGACGGTTTTTCCATAGTATGTCCAATTCGGCCGATGTCCGTGATGAAAGAGAGGAATTCAAATGAGATTATTTGAAATACTTTTAGTTTTATCCTGTTTCGCTTTACTCGTAGATCTATTGTTTATTAAAAGAAGTGCAAAGAAAATAGGATTGGGTTTGGGTATAGGAAGTAGCGTTATATTATTAGTTCAATTGTTTGTTGAGGGATACAGGTGGCAGTTGCTTTTGGTATATATCATGACAGCGCTATTCATACTCATCGTTTTATTCAGACATTCCGAAAAGATGGTGAATCTAAAAATAGGGAAGTTCTTGAAATATAGTTTATCTTCCTTAATCGTCATTTTACTTGTTGTATCTACTGGCTTGTCTGTATACTTACCTGTCTTTCATTTGCCGAAGCCGGATGGTCCAGAGAAAGTGGGTACTCAAACATTTCATTTTACAGATCAGAACAGAGATGAAGTATTAACTGAAGATCAAAGCGATAAGAGGGAACTAATGGTTCAAGTTTGGTACCCTACTGAAAATAGGAATAATAACAAGCGTGACACGCTGTTTCCAAAAGATAAAGAGAGGTTCAAAAAGTATATTCAGAGCTTCTCTACTTCTTTAAAACTGCCTGAATTTGTGCTCGACTACTGGAAGTATAGTCAAACCAACTCTTATGAAAATGTAGAAATATTACCTTCTGCAAGTCCTTATCCCGTGGTACTACTATCTCATGGTATGGGAACCAGTAGAGTTCTACATGCATCACAGGCCGAGAATCTGGCCAGTCATGGTTTTATCGTGGTCACAATCGATCATACGTATAGCACCTTTGCTACCATTTTTCCGGATGGCCGTGTAACGGATTATACAGCCAAGACGACTACAGTAGAGAATCGTACAAAAATAGGGAATGTATGGACACAAGACGTGGAGTTTGTAATCAATCAAATCGAAAAGCTGAATTCAGGTGCAATTGAAAGTCAATTCAAAGGGAAAATCGATTTAAATAACATAGGCGTGATGGGGCATTCTTTTGGGGGTGCAACGGCGTTTAATACAACTTATTTAGATCATAGAATCAAGGCTGGGGTCAATATGGATGGGTCATTATATGAAGTGGAAAATAGAGATGATATAAACAAGCCGTTTATGTTCATCAGATCGGGAAATTTTAAAGACTGGTTAGCCAATTTTGATAATGATAGAAATTCGGATGACGAAGTAACTAAATCTCTTTCAGATGAGCTGCACATTATGAAAAATGTTATCAATCAGGGGGGAAGTGTGATTTATATAGAAGGAACCCAGCACTTCAATTTCACGGACCTTCAATTCTATTCGGAGTTGATTAAACTGACTGGGATAACAGGAGATATAAATGGTAAAAGAGGATCAAGCATTGTAAATCAATATGTACTCGATTTCTTTAACAAGCAATTGAAAGGAACGGGTGGAAATCTGATTCAGGGTCCGAGCGACAAGTATCCAGAGGTGAAATTTGTAGGCCCGGAAGAACTATAGGGCGTGTCTGAAAACTCCGAAGGAAGCAGATTTTGCCGAATTTTTGTTCCAAGTCAGGAAGTTTTCCGCAGGCGTGCCGGGGCACGTCAAGGGAAAGTGACGCAGCATGGGGCGAAAAGGCGGTAAAAGATGCACTTCAGCGAGTTTTGAGACACGTCCTAATCAACCAAAACATTTAAACTCAGGAGATGATGTGAATGGGACGACAAAAGGGAAAACGAACTTCAATCGCTGCGTTAACCCTGGTGTTAACGATGTTAGCTCCGATGTCAGTAATGGCCGCACCAACTGCCGATAATAGAAGCAATTTTTCGTATGAACCAACCAAGAAAACAGTAGCGGAGAAAGCCAAAATCCTTACCGAGACGTTCGGTACGACCAGTGTGCAATATGCATTAATCGATGGTGGAGAGATTGTGGTGTCCGGTCAAACGGGCAAAAACGATATCAATAACAAGGTGCCTCTTACTTCGAACACGATCTATGGCATCGGTTCAACCAGTAAAATGGTACTTACAACTGCTGTAATGAAGCTGGTTGACGATGGCAAGATTGATTTGGATGTGCCTGTTGTGAACTATATCCCGGATTTTAAAATGAAAGATAATCGCTACAAACAAATCACACCGCGCATGCTGTTGAATCATTCCTCCGGTCTACTGGGCAGCTCCGGAAGCAATGCCACATTGTACGGGGATAATGACACGTATTCACATGATACGTTTCTTGATCAATTGGCGAATCAAAACCTAAAAGCCGATCCAGGAGAATACTCCGTATATTGTAACGACGGTTTTACGTTAGCTGAGATTATGGTTGAACGTGTTAGCGGCATGAGCTTTACTGCATTTATACACAAATATATTACAGAGCCCCTGGACATGAAACATACCAAAACACCACAGGATGTGGTTGATCCGGTAGCGATGGCGGGAATCTATTCTCCTTTGTATGAAGGCCAGCTTCCACAAGAGAATTATAATATCATCGCTACTGGAGGCATTTACTCTACCGCTGAAGATCTTGTGAAATTTTCACAAATATTCACGGGAGAGGTCGAAGGCATTCTTTCCAGTAAGTCGGTAGAAGCCATGGAGCAAGAAGAATACAAAAGAGGCATGTGGCCGGAGGATAGCGATACGTCCATATCTTACGGGCTAGGGTGGGATAGTGTGAACTTGTTCCCATTCAGTGAATACGGAATCAAGGCCGTTACGAAAGGTGGAGATACCATATCGTATCACTCATCATTAATCGTACTGCCGGAATACAATCTGGCAGCAGCCGTTACCTCATCAGGTGGGACAAGTGCAAAAGATCAGTTCATTGCAAGTGAATTATTACTCAGCGCACTTGAGGAAAAGGGCATTATTACAGAACGGAAGCCGGAAAAATCATTTGGGGTGCCAGTGAAGGCAGATATACCTAAAGAAATATCCACGTATGCAGGTATGTATGGCGCCAATAATTTGGTTAAGAAGATCGAAATGAATAATGCTGGACAAATGACTGTATCCACTCTAACAGCTGCGAGTGATTCGGCTCAAAAATACACATATACAGCGGATGGTACTTTTGTTAACGGTAAAGGCACAGAAAAGTTGAAATTCGTTACGGAGCAGAATGGAAGTACTTATCTGTGGTCTCGATCTTATATATCCTTGCCAGGACTTGGGCAGTTGGCTTTCTCAGAATATACAGCGGAGAAGCTGGAAGCCAATGAATTATCCCAGGATATTACCGCCTCATGGGAAAAGCGTGAAGGTAAAAGATATTACGTGGTAAATCAGAAATATACATCAACGGTTTATCTCCATTCATCACCAATCCTGCCTATTCATTCGAATAAAGAGACTCCAGGGTATATGTCCAATAATAAGGTTGTTGGAGCAAACGAAGCAGTCACGGAGCTGCAAATCCCTGGCATGGCTGGACGTGATACAAAGGAAATTTATTTCTCTAAAAAGAACGGAGTGGAGTACATTACAGCCGTAGGTAGCGTATTCGCCAGTGAGGAACTTGTACAACCACTCTATTCGGGTAAACAATCTGTAACAATGATTCAAGCAGATGGATATGCTAAATGGTTTTCGGTACCAGCAAATGTGAAAGGAAAAGTCATGACGGTGAAAATGCCTGCAAATGGCGCCTTTGCCGTATATGATCAGAATGGTGTTTGTATTAATCACACCGTGGTCAGCGGTAAGAATGAGGTTGTTTTACCAGAAAACGGCCGTATTGTATTTGCAGGTGAGGTTAATTCCAAATTTGAAATTTCATTGAAATAGTAAATTTAATGGATTCCCGCGAAGTAAGGTAGCATGCCGAAGGAGTAAGAATATTAACAGAAAAAAAGTCGTAGAATGCGCTAATATCCCCCTTTAAGTGTCACTTAAAGGGGATATTTTTATGCCGAAAAAAGGATCAAGGATCGTAAATCATCATGCTACTCAAATTATTTTGCCTGTTCATACTCGGTTCATATAGACGTCACGAGGAGTACATTTATATTGGTTAAGCTTATTTTAGAACCAAAGCAAGATACTCTAATAAAGAGATACTGACAGGAGAAGATGCAAATGATACAACAAGAGAAAATGAGAGTGGTCAAGAGAACAGTCAAAAAACGAACTTCAATTGCAGCTTTAACTCTAGTGTTAACCATGTTAGCCCCACTATCTGCAATTGCCGCACCGGCTGCCATGAATAACAACAGCAACCTTACGTATGAGAAAACGAAGAAAACCGTGATCGAAAAAGCCAAATTACTGACCGAGACGTACGGTACGACGAGTCTGCAATATGCGCTCATCGATGGTGGAGAGATTGTAGTGTCCGGTCAAACGGGCAAGAACGATATAAACGACAAGGTGCCTCTTACTTCGAACACGATCTTTGGCATTGGTTCAACCAGCAAAATGATGCTTACAGCCGCTGTAATGAAGCTGGTTGACGAAGGCAAGATCGATTTGGATGTGCCTGTTGTGAACTATATTCCTAACTTTAAAATGAAAGATAACCGATACAAACAGATCACACCTCGTATGTTGCTGAATCATTCCTCCGGTCTTCTGGGCAGCTCATTCAGCAATGCCACATTGTACGGAGATAATGACACGTATTCACATGATACATTTCTCGATCAATTGGCCAATCAAACCCTGAAGGCAGATCCCGGCGCATACTCAGTCTACAGCAACGATGGCTTTACGTTAGCCGAGATTCTGGTCGAAAGAGTTAGCGGCATCGGTTATACCGCATTTATACACAAGTATTTTACGGAGCCTTTGGATATGAACCATACCAAGACACCACAGGATGTGGTTAATCCGGCAGAAATGGCGGGAATCTATTCCCGTTTTTATGAGGGGCAACTTCCAAAAGAGAATTATAATATCATCGCTACTGGAGGTCTGTATTCCACCGCTGAAGATCTGGTTAAATTTTCAAGAATCTTCACGGGAGAGGTCAATGGCATTCTTTCCAGTAAGTCGGTAGAAGCCATGGCCCAAGAAGAGTATAAAAGAGGCATGTGGCCAGAGGATAGCGATACGCTCATGTCTTACGGGTTAGGGTGGGATAGTGTGAACTTGTTCCCATTCAACGAATACGGCATTAAGGCAGTTATGAAAGGAGGAGATACGTTATCTTATCAGTCTTCATTAACGGTACTCCCAGAACACAACATGGCTGCAGCCGTTATCTCTTCAGGCGGGTCGAGCTTGACCAATCAATTCATTGCGAATGAATTATTACTCAGCGCACTTGAGGAAAAGGGCGTTATTACAGAACGGAAGCCGGAAAAATCATTTGGCGTACCCGTGAAGGCCGATATGCCTAAGGGAATATCCAAGTTTGCAGGTATATATGGTGGCAATAATTCAGTTACGAAGATCAACATAAATACGACTGGACAAATGACTGTATCTTCACTTACAGCTCCGAGTAATCCGGCTCAAGAATACACCTATACAGCAGATGGTACTTTTGTTAACAACGAAGGTACAGACAAGTTGAAATTCATTGTGGAGAAAAATGGGAAAACCTACTTGTGGTCACGATCTTATATATCTGTTCCAGGACTCGGACAGCTGGCTTTCTCAGAATATAATGCGGAGAAGCTTGAAGCCAATAAATTATCCAAGGAGATTAACGCCGCATGGGCAAAGCGCGATGGTAAAAAATATTATCTAGTGAATGAGAAATACACATCAATGGTCTATCTCAATGCTTCATCGATCCTGCCTATTCATATGAATAAAGAGAATCCAGGGTATATGTCCAATAATAAGATTATTGGAGCTAACGAAGCAGCCAATCCTTTGCAAATTCCTGGTACTGCCGGACGTGATACGATGGACATTCATTTCTCCCAAAAGAACGGAGGAGAGTATCTTACAGCTTTGGGTTATTTATACGCCAGTGAGGAACTTGTAAAACCCATCTATCCGGGTAAACAATCCGCAACAACCATTCAAGCAGATGGATATGCTAAATGGTTCTCGGTACCAGCGACTGCGAAAGGAAAAGTCATGACGGTGAAAATACCCGCAAATAGCGCCTTTGCCGTATACGACCAGACGGGAATTTGTATTAATTACACCGTGGTCAGCGGTAAGAATGAAGTTGTCTTACCAGAAAACGGCCGTATTGTATTTGCAGGTGAGGTTGGCTCCCGATTTGAAATTTCATTAAAGAAGTAAAATGAAATTTCAAATGGCTGTACAATAAACGAACTCAACAGGAGAGAACCATCATGATGAAAAAAATATTTATCATTTTGCTCAAAATATTCGGTGCCATAGTTATCGCTTTTGCATTATTTATTGCCACTGTTTTTATTGTAAATGTATTTAGCAACAAATCGGAGGAAGGGAAAATAAAAGCCTATGGTCAGTCCGTAGCGGTTGACGGGAAAAACATGAATGTGTTGATCCAAGGAAAAGGTGAAGAAACCGTGGTATTGCTTCCGGGGTACGGAACAGCAGCACCAGCCCTTGACTTTAAACCGCTAATCGATGAGCTATCTCCATTTTACAAAGTCGTCGTGATTGAGCCTTTTGGTTATGGATTAAGTGATGTAAGCGAAAAAGAACGAACGATTGATAATATGGTCAGTGAAATTCATGAAGCTTTACAGCAGCTTAATGTTACTCATTACACACTGATGGGTCATTCCATTTCAGGAATCTATGGACTGGATTATGTGAACAAATATCCAAACGAAGTAAATGCTTTTGTTGGGATTGATAGCAGTGTTCCAACACAGGGTGGAACAGATGATCCATTCCCAACAGATGTGTACAAACTGCTCAAAAAATCAGGGTTCTACCGATTGTTAATGAAACTGGCCCCAGACCAACTGGTTGCACCAGCCGTTGATGATGAAACCAGAGAACAGATTAGAATGCTCTCACTCAAAAATACGTTTAATCCGAACAACTTAAGTGAAGGCGAAAATTTTGATCCCAATTTCAAAGCTGCTGAAAACTTGACCTTCCCCAAAGATCTGCCTGTCATTTTCTTTTTACAAGCGAATGATACCGAAACGGAAGGTTGGATACCTTTGCATGAAGAGCAAGTCAAAAATTCTGTACATGGTAAAGTGATGACTTTCGAAGGTGGACATTATTTACACCATACCCGATCCAAAGAAATAGCCGAAAACTTCAGGAAGTTTATGAACGAAGTAAAATAAACTTAGAACAAACGTAGTATCTTTCAGAATTGATTTCAGAAAGAATGAAACGCCCGTTCCCCAGTAGAACACCGTGGAACGGGCGTATTTTCCATGCTCATTATTATTGATTTGTTAACGAAATTTTGAACCTTGAACCAGCTTCACCAGCAAATACAATCGTACCGTTTTCAGGTAATGTAACTTCATTTTCACCACTAACCACGGTATGATTCGTACTAATACCCGTCTGGTCATATACAGTGAAAGCACCTTTCGAAGGCATCTTCACTGTCATCACTTTACCTGCGGCTGCTGCCGGTATCGAGTACCATGTCGCATAACCATTCGTTTGAATCGTTGTCTTCGATTGTTTCCCTGAATAGAGTGGTCTCACAAGTTCTTGACTAACGTAGACCTTTCCTCCTGCTGAGACGTATTCCACGCCGTCTTTCTCGAAGAACTTATACTCCATCGTATCACGCCCAGCCAAGCCTGGAATTTGCAGTTGGTTCAAGGCCGAATTTGCATCAATAATTTTATTAGTATACACATACCCTGGTGCCTCATCGAACATATGAATGGGGATGATCGGCGTTGCACTGTCATATACCGTTGAGGTGTATTTTTCATTCACCAGGTAATAAATGTTGCCTTCACGCTTCTGCCAAGCGGCTGTTACATCTTCGGGTAATGTATTGGTTTCGAGCTTTTCTGCCTTGTATTCCGAGGAGGCGATCTGTCCAAGCCCTGCCACAGACTGATACGAACGGGACCACAAGTATGTATTACCGTTATCCCCTTGGGCGAATTTCAACTTTTCTGTACCTTGCTCGTTCACGAAAGAGCCATCTGAGGTATACGTATACTTTTGTTCCGTACTGTTCGGCGACAATAGCAGAGACATCGTTAATTGCCCTTCATCATTCACTTCCAACTTCAATAATGAGCTGCCGACAGCCCCATAAATGCCTGCATACTGCGTTAGTTCCTTCGGCATGGTTGTTTTTACAGGTACGCCAAACGATTTTTCCGGCTTCCGTTCTTTAATAATATCTTTTTCCTCAAGTGCGCTAAGCAACAGTTCGCTCGCAATTAATTGGTCGGTTGTGCTTGACCCACCTGAGGAGGTAACGGCTGCAGCCATGTTGTATTCCGGAAGCACAATTAATGACGAATGATAGGCAATCGTATTCCCGCCTTTGGTAACTGCCTTGATGCCGTATTCGCTAAATGGGAACAAGTCTACACTATCCCAACCTAACCCGTACGAAATCGATGAATCGCTGTCCTCTGGCCACACACCTTTTTTGTACTCTTCTTGCGTCATTGCTTTTGCCGACTCACTGGAAAGAATACCTTTGACCTCTCCCGTAAAGATTTGCGAAAATTTGACGAGGTCTTCGGCAGTAGAGTAAATGCCTCCAGAGCCAATCATGTTCGTGTTCTCCAGTGGAAGTTGTTCCTTATTCAGCTGCGAATAAGTTACTGCCATTTGGTCAGGGTCAACCAGATCCTGCGGCGTTTTGGTGTGGCTCATGCCCAAGGGTTCGGTGAAATTCTGTTGGATGAAATGGCTGAAGCTCATGCCGCTGACCTTCTCCACTAGAATTTCAGCTAAAGTAAAGCTATCGTTACTATACACCGAGTAGGCTCCCGGATCTGCCTTCAAATTTTGCTCTGCCAATTGATCCAAAAATGTATCATGTGCATAGGTATCATTGTCCCCATACAGTATGGCACTACCGCTTGAGGTTCCGAGAATCCCGGATGAATGATTCAACAGCATACGAGGTGTAATTTGTGTGTAACGGTTGTCCTTCATCTTGAAATCCGGGATATAGTTCACAACCGGCACATCCAAATCAATCTTGCCTTCATCAACCAGCTTCATCACAGCGGCGGTAAGCACCATTTTGCTGGTTGAACCGATGCCATACATTGTATTAGAAGAAAGGGGGATACGGTTCTCCGGGTCGTTTTTGCCTACTTGTCCGGAGATTACGATCTCTCCCTCATCCATGAGTGCGTACTGCACACTTGTTGTACCATATGTTTCGGTAAGGAGCTTGGCCTTCTCCATCACCGCTTTTTGGGTCACATCATAGGTAAGGTTACTGCTATTACTGGTTGCCGGCGCGGCGAGAGCAGACATTGGGGCTAACATCGTTAACACCAGGGTTACGGCGGCGAATGAAGTTCGTTTTTTCAGTGTCAATCTCATCTTCTCCTGTCTTATCTGTGGATTGGGGGTCTCTGTGGTGGTACGTAAGTTAGTGTACTCTAGGACGGTGAACTGAATATGAATTGACCCAGAGTAAAATGGAAAAATACGGGTTGACAGAAAAATCCCTTGCGTATACAATCGTATACATAAAACAATTTGTATACGGATGTATACAAAAATGGAGGTGCTTCACAAATGAGAGAAAGACATATAAATGTGAACGAACAACCTGATCGCCATGGAGAGCGATCCAGACACGGTCGTGGGGAAGATGAGCAACAAGGTGAACGTTCCAGACGTGGGAGAGGGCATGGAGATCATCACGGAAAACGGGGTAATGGGGCACAAACGTTTCGTCGTGGGAGAATTCTAGTCTTTTTGGAACAAATGCAGAATCGAAGAGCTACGTTGGCCAGACAGCTTGGTCAAGAGGAGTTTCGTAATATTCATCAGATGATAAGTGGTGAGCTGAAAGCCATTGATCAGGTCATTGATGAATACATCCAACTTTTTGAATTGCAAAATGAAGAAGAAAGCCCTAATCAGGATCTGGAGAGTGAATAAGAATGGTTCGTCGTTTTTTCTCGTATTATCGTCCTTACAAAAAACTGTTTTTAATTGATTTTGGTTGTGCAGTACTAGCTGGTTTACTAGAGCTGGCATTTCCACTTGCTGTAAGCAAGTTCATTAATGAATTGCTGCCAGGTCAAGATTGGCCGCTCATTATCCTCGCATGTATTGTATTGCTGTCGATCTATGCACTGAATACCGTCTTGAATTATGTCGTGACCTACTGGGGACATATGCTTGGCATTAACATTGAGACCAACATGCGTTCGAAGATGTTTGCTCATTTGCAAAAGCTATCCTTCCGGTTTTTCGATAATCGTAAAACGGGTCATCTGATCGGTCACCTTACCAATGATCTAAACGATATTGGAGAGGTTGCTCACCATGGACCTGAAGATGTATTCATCGCGATTATGACTCTAATTGGATCATTCTGGCTCATGGCGAATATTAATTTAGAACTCGCACTGCTTACCTTTATCATTATCCCTATCATGGCCTGGGTTATTATCGTGTTTGGCGGGCGCATGACGAAGACTTATCGGCGTCTCTTCGGTGATGTGGGCAATTTCAATTCCCGTATTGAAGATAACGTAGGCGGCATTCGTGTCGTACAATCGTTCGCAAACGAAGAACATGAGAAAAAACTTTTTTCCGTAGACAACGAGAACTTCCGCAAAACAAAGCTGCTTGCCTATAAAACGATGGCGAAGAGTATATCGGTCAGCTATATGATGATGCGTCTGGTTACCGTGTTCGTTATGATCAGCGGTGCTTGGTTCTTTATCGATGGCAGAATTGATATGGGTGATTTCATGGCATTCCTGCTCTTGTCTAATATCTTCTTCCGCCCGATTGAGAAAATAAATGCTGTAATCGAAAGTTATCCGAAAGGGATCGCTGGATTCAAGCGTTATCTGGAAATCATTGATACCGAGCCGGAAATCGCCGATGCGAAAAATGCCGTTGAGCTAAAAAGCGTCCGAGGAGATATTCGCTTCGAAAATGTCTCGTTCGGTTATGAGGAAAATCGACGTATTCTGAATAATATCAGTTTGTCCATCAATCCAGGCGAAACCGTTGCTTTTGTGGGTCCTTCCGGTGCAGGTAAAACGACCATTTGCAGTCTGCTTCCACGGTTCTATGAAGTAGAGGAAGGTCGGATTACCGTTGATGGAGTTGATATTCGTGAGGTCCAGCTGGAATCATTGCGCAGACATATCGGTATTGTTCAACAGGATGTATTTCTTTTCTCAGGCACAATTAAGGAAAATATCGCTTATGGCGATTTAACGGCAACAGACGAGCAAATCTGGGATGCAGCCCGTCGTGCATCTTTGGAAGAGTTGCTTCTTACTTTGCCAGAAGGGATCGATACGATCATTGGTGAGCGTGGAGTCAAGCTTTCTGGAGGTCAGAAACAGCGCTTGTCCATTGCTCGCATGTTCCTGAAAAATCCACCGATTCTCATCTTGGACGAAGCAACGTCCGCTCTGGATACTGAAACCGAAGCATTAATCCAGAAGTCCTTGGCGGAACTGTCAGTGGGCAGAACAACCCTTGTTATTGCACACCGACTGACAACGATCAAGAATGCAGATCGCATCCTTGTAGTCAATTCGGATGGCATCGCAGAGCAGGGTAACCATGAGGAACTGGTCGCTGCCGGAGGCATATACAGCAGACTTCACCAGGTGCAATACAGCCATTCTTAAAAGCAAGAAAACAAGCCGTGCATTTGCGCGGTTTGTTTTTTTTTGTTTTTCAATAAAATGGCATTCATTTAGACTATAAAATTCATTGATAATATATTGTTGACAACGTCCACTAAACTGATTATTATAATGTTGACAATGTCCACTAAAAGGGAGGGTTTGACATCGACTCTCAGCAAATAAATGCAGATATGTTGACTGAAATGCGGCGTTTTAACCGTTTTTATACCAATATACTCGGTGTACTCGATAAACATATCCTAGGAACGGGATACTCCTTCGCCGAAGCAAGGGTCATTATTGAAATTGGCATTCAAGGGGAGAGCATTGCGAACAATTTGGTGGATACACTGACCATTGATCGCAGCTACATGAGCCGAATTGTAAGTAAACTGACCCGAGAAGGGCTGCTGATGAAAGTAGATTCGGCCGCTGACAGCCGGGTTAGTTTGATTCGCCTGACCGAGAAGGGTCAGGAGCTTTACGGTGAGTTGAATGAACGTTCAGATCAGCAGATTGTGAAGTTAATGCAAGGTTTGGATGAGGAAGAGATCAGAGAAGTTTACGCTTCAATGATGAATATTCAGGATAAGTTGAACAAAAGAGCAGGAGAGACAAGACGATGATACGATTTGAATGTGATTACAGCGAAGGCGCGCATGAGCGTATTTTGCAAAGACTGATTTCAACGAACATGGAACAAACGAGCGGTTACGGTAAAGATGCCCATTGTGATCGGGCGAGAAGCCTTATTCGACAAGCTTGTGAAAATGAACAGGCGGATGTGCATTTTTTGGTTGGTGGTACACAGACAAATACAACGGTTATTGCCTCCATTTTGCGTCCGTACCAAGGCGTGATTGCAGCGACTTCGGGCCACATCGCAGTCCATGAGACGGGAGCGATCGAAGCCACAGGTCACAAAGTGATTACGGTACCAAGCAAAGATGGAAAGATCACGTCAGATCAGGTTAAAGCCGTCTATGATGCCCATTGGAATGATGCAGCACCTGAACATTGTGTCCAGCCCGGAATGGTTTACATATCCCAGCCTACCGAGAACGGTACGATGTACAGCAAGGCAGAGCTGCAAGCATTGTTTGATGTGAGTCAACAGTGTGGTCTCCCGTTCTTTATTGATGGGGCGCGTCTTGGGTATGCTCTTGCTTCCCGAAATTGTGATATGACTCTCGCGGATCTCGCCCGCCTGTGTGATGTATTCTATATAGGCGGAACCAAGATCGGAGCATTGATGGGAGAAGCGGTAGTCATCCTGAACGACAAGCTCAAGCCAGATTTTCGTTATGTGATCAAACAAAAAGGCGGCCTGCTTGCCAAAGGCAGATTGCTGGGTATTCAATTTGAAACGCTGTTTGAAGATGGTCTGTATCTTGAAATTTCCCAGCATGCTGTGGACATGGCCATGTTGATTCATGATTCGCTTGCGGAGCAAGGTATCGCTTTCCTATATGATTCACCAACCAATCAGCAATTTCCGATTCTGCCAGATGACCTGCTTCAGGATTTACGCAGCCGTTACTCGGTCACATTCTGGGAAAAGGTGGACGATACTCACAGCGTCGTTCGTTTCTGTACCAGTTGGGCAACTCAGCGGCAAAATGTGGATTCACTGATTCGCGATATTTCCCAGGGTCTGAACAAATTAAAACTTGTGTGTAATTATTAATATCTAAAGGATAGTACATTGGCGGAGTAAAACGCCAAAAAAGAAGTCGCCATGTTAATGGCGACTTCTTTTTTTGTTTGCTGCTAAATGTTCCATGAATGCACTTCTAAAATTGAATCACGACCATTTGATGACAGGACCACTCCGGTATCGTATAGGTCACGAGGCCGTTCACCTGACTAAATGGAAGACTAAGACGCTGTGGCGCCAGATACACGTCCTGTACTTTTTCAGCCGCTGCAATGGTTACCTCTGTATTATTGAGAGGAAGCAAATCTTCGATAACTTCCACACCTTGTCCTCTACGTACTGGAGAGGCATACAGCAGATGATTCACCCAACGGCTCGAGTTCGTCTGCATCTGCAGCGTGGTAACCCCTTGCGCAGGCAGATTGGTCATCAGCGACTTGTTGTTACTGAGTAAACGGTCCAGCGCGTAACAGATGATTTCCTTGACTGCCAAGCTCCCCTTCGTCGCATAATCTTCAAAAACATTCCACGCGATATAGATTCCATCCTGACCTTCAGCCATGCCAGTTCCCGATTCCTGCAGATCAGAAGGGGTATGCTGGTGAGAGCAGAAGGTGAACAAGTCACGGTTGAAATATGAATTCTCCTTACTGCCAAGTACGATGCCGTCTGTCGTTGGCACTGTATTCTGTCCTTCGGTATACATGACGAAAGAGGCTGTACGCAGTGAAGGTAGCTCGAAATTCGGACGGAAATAGGAGGGACGGATTGGGGACACCTCCTGAAATTCTACACCCAAATCGAATTCAAAGTCCGTTCCATCCGGTGAGAGTCCGGAGCGGCCAGTGGCGAGAATTTTGCCGCCGCCGGCAAGAAAGGCAGTAAGTTTGGTTTTGATTGACTCTGTAATGCTAATGGCATCCGGCAAAATAACAACTTTATATTTGGACAGATCAGCCTGTAGATCTACCACATCGAAGAGATAGTGGCCTTCCAGCAAAACTCTTACAGCACCGGTATCATGGTGGCTGTGCTGGAGATGAGGGTCGCCTCCGGCTTCCCATAAGGTTGCCTCCACCGATAGCAACGCGATATCTGCCTTAGCAGTAGTATCTCGGCACCATTCTTCCTTCGCTTCTACCTCACGGTAAGCTTCCCCAATCAACGAATACGTGGCAATATCCATCTGACCACCCGGATGCAGCTGATCTCCGATGGAGCAACGCGCTCCGTTCGCAAGGCTCAGTGCAGTTTCATAACGCAGCGCATTGGGATGCTTGTATCCACCGAATTCACCCCAGGAGGTATGGAATTTTCCGGTCATGCCGAGGAAATCCATGCCCAGTGTCTGCGCATAACGTGCAGAGAGCGGGAAGTGGTCGTACCCCCAGCCGCCCGTTGGTAGCGATTCCAACTCCAGATGGGTATTCACATGGGCGAGATCCCGCCGCCCACGGTCGACGTGACTGCTGTTGTGGAACACTGGTAATCCGGGTTTCACTGCGTGCACAGTCTCATTCATTCGATTAGCATAACGAGCGTAAGTCTGTTCCCACAGTTTTCTCATATCTTGAATGTTTCGTGGATCGGAGCCCTGTGAGCGAATCTCGGCAACACAATATTGACAATAACATTCCCGAACACCAACGATATCGAGGAAGATGCCGTCCGCATCATATTTCTTTACGACTTCCTCGACCTGTAGGGTGAGAACGTCAAGATAAGGGGTGTTCATGCAAAATTGATGATATCCTGGCTTCATAAAGTCGGCTGTCCAACTGATTTGCTCCTGCTGATTGCGGATGAGCCATTGTGGATGTTTGCGTGCGAGTCGCTCATCCAGGCCAGCGGAGAGATAGACCGGTGTCTTCACGCCAATCTCATGAGCAGCCTCAATCTGGGCACCCAGAAGATCGAAATTCAGATGTGGATGCATTTGATTGGCGGTAGTTGGGTGATAGGCCCAGCCATGATGGCACTTGGAGAATATGGTGATGGAATCGACATACCCAGTTTTGAGCATCTCCTGAAATTGCTGCTTCGAAAAATCACGGCCAATGCCTTCAATGGCTTCTGACGTATGAAAATCGAGATGAACTTGACGAAATTTCATGCTTGCATCCCCCTGGTCATTAAATGATAGAATCATATTATATCTACCACTCTAATCGATCATCGGCTCCGATACAGCCGACAATTACGACTATATATAGCACATTCTCTACATTTTGAATAAGGAGGGATCTCATGCTTGTACTTGAACTTCAAGTTCCGCCGTTCCCGCTGTTAGCAGCAATTGGGCACACCGAATGGCAGCCGGGAATGCAACATGCCCAGCGTTGCTTTGATGTGTTCGATCTTATTATTTGCGCCAAAGGAGCGCTATACATGGAGGAAGATGGCCTCCGTTACGAGATTGCGGAAGGCATGATGCTGGTTCTTGAACCTGGCAAAGAACACCGTGGCTATAGACCAACGGACGTGCAGACGGAAGTATACTGGATTCATTTCCAGCTCCCCTCTGTCCCAAAGATGATATTGAAAGAAAAGACGACTTGGGAGCAGCCTTTGCTTCAGCAAACAGACCAGGATATTGAGGCTCCTCCTGGAGTCATTGAAATTCCCAAATTCGCCGCGGTGGATTTACGTAACCTGGAGCCGATAATGAAAGAAATGCTTGAGCTGCACCATGTACTCACCCGTCAGCGTTCCTTCGAGCTGCATGTTCTGTTAGGCCAATTCCTTCTGCAATTACAGAAGGGAATGAGACAGAACAGCCCGCAGGCTCGTTCCTATTTTCTAAGCGAGAAGGTGGCGACTTATCTTGGTCAACGCCTAGAGCAGCCGTTTGATTCAGGACAGATGGAGCGTGATCTGCTTTATCATTTTGATTACCTAGCCCGCTGCCTGAAGCAGTATACGGGGATGAGCCCGCTTCAATACAGGCATCACCTGCAAATGGAGAAGGCCAAGCGGTTATTGGCACATTCTGAGCTTCCACTGAAGCGTATCGGCGAGTTGTGTGGACTGCAGGACCATAACTATTTTACAAGGTTATTCAAACGTCAAACTTCCCTTACGCCTGGAGAGTACCGCAAGAAGCATCAGTTGTATTTCATGGAATAGATATGATCAAACAAAAAAACCGCCCGAAAGGGCGGTGGATGATGACTTATTCAATGTCCCGGAATTTCAAATGCTCAAGCTTTAAAGTCCTCGCTTCGTACAGGACTAGCATTCGATAAGGCCTGCCGAAGACTATCCGCTCCATGTTCCTGGTAACTGGGAGTCCCCGGTTGTTGGCGCCAGGATTCGCCCAATCCGCCGGCGTCTATGGCATCAAATCCCAACTCCTCGACAAGTTGAAGCACAATTTTCTTTGTATCAGGATCATCACCAGCTACCGGCAGAGCAAGTCGATCCGGTGAACCGGCAGGCAGTCCACGTTCAAGCAGATTTATAGCGGAAATACCATTAAAGGCTTTGTTAACAGGATGTTTCAAGTATTGCTCGACCCATCGGCTTTCAGGTAAGCCACCTTCGATCTCAGCAATAAAGCCGTCACGCTGACGGGGGTAATAGTTCCCGGTGTCAATAATGGCAGCACCAGATGCAATTTGGTCTAAGATACCATCAGGGAGATCCGGAATATTCTTTTGTGGAATCGTTACAATGACCAGCTCGGCTCCATGGGCGACTTCCGTTACTTCAAGTGGTTTTGCGCCTGTCTCTTCAGCTAAATCCGTCAAGGTATGAGGACCGCGTGAGTTAGCAATCGAGACATCATGACCAAGTTTGGCGAGACGACGGGTGAGATTACCACCGATATTTCCCGTTCCAATAATTGCGATTTTCATTTATTCCGACTTCCTTTCCCGATTTAATATGGTATGACATCTTCACTGTAACAGAGAACAATAGAGCTGTAAACAACTTCTTGACTGAACGTTACAAATTACCTATACTAAGATTTATTATTTCGTTGAGAAGGGAGGAAATGAAGTGACCAGAGGTGGAAGACCAAGAGAATTTAAGGATACGGCTGTGATTGACGCAGCCATGGATGCTTTTTGGCTGAACGGTTACGAAGGGTGTTCTACTGAGGATCTATGTAAACAGACCGGTCTCGGGAAGGGCAGTTTATATAATGCGTTTGGCAGCAAACATGATTTATACGAAAAGGTACTCCAGCGTTATCATGAGGAAGGAATACGGGAGCAAAGCGAGATTTTACAGAGCTCCTTACCGTTGAAAGAAAGATTACGCGGCCTGCTGGAGTGGGGTATACAGGAGGATTTTTCGGAATCGGGGCGAAGAGGCTGTCTCCTAATTAATGCAGCAATGGAACGGGCAAGGGTTGATCCTATGGTTGAGCAAGTGGTAACACGTCATATCGGATTTTTGGAGGATGCACTTTGTGATCTGATGGAGCAGGGTTCCCAGACAGGAGAGATTACTTCAGGGAGACCAGCCAAAGAGCTGGCAAGTCTGTTTCTAAGCAGCTATTACGGACTTCGTGTGCTTAACAGCTCTTCACAGAACCGTGATCTGGCAAAAAGTATTGTTGAAGGCACATTGGCAGCTATTTACTAGCCGGGTAATCCGGCACTTTTTTTTGCATTAGTTTTGTACCGAACATTACAATAATGTGGTTATATAACTCATATGAAAAGGGGAATTGAAGATGCCATTGGCAATCTATGTGCTTAGCTTGGCTATTTTTTGCATGACTACCTCAGAATTTATGGTAGCTGGAATGATGAATACACTTGCGGGGGAATTTGGAGTATCTGTCTCGCAAGTAGGATATTTGATTACAGCCTTTTCAGCGGGGATGGTCGTGGGAGGTCCCTTACTAACCGCAGCTCTGCTGAATATGCCTAGGAAAAAAGCGTTTATTATGCTAACCGGTGTGTTTCTCGCTGGACAGTTGCTTGGCGCGATCGCTGGTAGCTATGAGGTTATGATGGCCTCACGCATCATTGCAGGTATTGCTTCCTCGGCTGCGTTTGGCGTATCAATCTCGATCTCTGCTTCACTCGTGGAGGAGAACCAGCGGGGACGGGCGGTGTCGATAATCTTCGGTGGTCTTATGATCGCCACGGTTCTGGGTACACCTGCTGCAACATGGGTGGCCGATGCATATGGCTGGCGTTTCAGTTTTTGGGCGGTCGCCATTCTTGTTCTATTGTCAGGAGTAACCGCATTGCGGTTGATCCCCGTATTATCCAGACCGGAGCCCACCAGTTTGCGTCATGAAATGAAATCTTTTCGCAATCGCAAGCTCTGGGCGGCTTACCTGACAAGTTTTCTTATTATAGGAGCCACATTTGCAGCATTCAGCTACTTTGCTCCAATTTTTACAGAGTTGACGGGCTTTTCCTCGGCCTCAGTGCCACTATTGTTTGTTGTGTATGGAGCTGCTACGGTTGTTGGTAATCTGATTACTGGCCGACTGGCGGACCGATACACCATGCTGATTCTAACGATAGGGCTTGTTCTCTTGACGTTTGGTCTTCTGATATTCGCCATTGGCGTACATACAGCTGCCGTGGTTATTCCTGCTGTAATCATCATCGGGTTGGCCGGGGTTCCAATGAACCCGCCTATGGTTGCGCGAGTGATACGTACGGGAGGAAGTGGTCTTATGGTGAACACCGTTCACACCGCGATCGTCACCTTTGGTGTAGTGGTAGGGTCTTCTGTTGGAGGCTTGGCAATTAGTGCCGGTTATGGTCTGGTTGCGCCGATTTGGGTCGGGGTTGTGTTGGCTTTGGTGGGTGTAATTTCGCTGCTTCCGTATATGCGTGGAATCTTCAAAGTTAAGGTTGTAGATATGGATATAAAGCATTAAAAAGCGTTCGATAAGCCGATTGGCTTTCAGAACATGGTGTTCAACAATATGAATAAAAGCAGCCCAGATACGATAAAAGTACTGGACTGCTTCTATTTTTTTTGAAATGTGCCCCGTGACATTTCTTCTTATTATTAATTATCCAAATGAATTATTCTAGTGAATTATTCTTCTGAAATAAATCTTTTGCCAAGCAACCACATTACGCCGCTAATGATTAGAAAATATAAGGGCATTACCAGCAATGAACCGTTATGCAGAGCACCCATTCCCCATGTCGTAAGGCTTACCAGCAAGTAGTAGCCCAAGCTGAATATGGCACCTGCTGTGCCAATTACATCTTGAAAATGAACAAGGGCAAGACTTAGACAATTGGGCAAAGCAATACCTGCGCCAATTAACAGAACAAACATGGCTGTTAACATGCAGATGATCTGCAAAAGATTGGGCACCAGAGACACGCTGCTTCCAAGGGTTAGGAGCAGAGCTCCGCTGGTCATAACCAGACAACCCAAACGAATGATCTTTTCCGGTGCGTAAACGGTTAATAATCTTTTGGAGATCATTGCACCGACCACCGATGCCAAGGCCACAATAATGCCCAGAAAACCATAAACGCCAGGCGACAGATCAAAGTGTTCTATGAAGATGAAGGGGGCTTCGGCATAATAACTAAATAAAACTCCGTTAATACCTCCGATCAATACGCCAAACACGATTACGCGCGGCATAGCGAGCATCTTTTTAACAACCGGAAGTATAGCCACCTTGGAGCGTAAAGCAACGTTCGTTGTCTCCGGCAGTTTAAGAAAAGCATATATGAACAACAAAACGCTCATCAGTACTAACGCCAAGAATACCCATCTGAAACCAAGGGCCTGATCAATCCAACCACCAATAAGTGGTCCAACTGCCGGCGTAAATGCAATGACAGCAGAGATTTGGGCAAACATCGCATGTCTTCGATCTCCCGATACACTTTCGCGAAGCATGGTTTGGGTGATAATCGAGCCAGTTGCGGCACCGAAAGCCTGTACGAAACGGCCGACGAGAAGCCATTGAATTGATTCCGAATAAAAGCACATCAAGCTTCCGATCCCATATACGATGAGACCACCCAGCATTGCAGGTCTACGACCAATCAAGTCGGACAGCCAGCCCCAGCAGAAAACGCCCAAGGCAAATCCTATAAAATAGATGCTTAACGTGAATTGTACGGAACTATTAGATACACCAAGTGCTGCTGCGATATCTGGCAGCGATGGAGTGTAGATGGTCTCACTGATTTGTGGAAAAGCGATAAGAACAATCATTAAAAGCAAAGATGGTACTGCATATTTCTTCATTATATATTAGCCCTCCTACAAGCTTATACTCTGTTATGACAACAAGAATATGAGCCTAGCTAGGGAAAGGGGGGCATCATGATGGCGAGACGACTATAAATCATCATTTGTTGAATTACCTTTCATCATTATAAGAGTAGGAGGGTTTGACAATCATTGTTAATACTCGGCCTAGGTTAACATGCTTGATATGGCAAGTCAACCAGCTCTGGCTAATCGTACGATTAAGCAGTTTTGTCCCAAGCACTGAACGTACTAGACTTGGAATTATGAAATTTAATAAAGCTAGCCATTCGCCAAATGGCAATATAGGACAGGGCGACTACATTATTCAGGAATCCAAGAGTTTTGGGATCAATACCTGAGATGAACATGAAGTCAAAGAATCGGATCGAGAAGATAACAATAATTAAAACATAAAGAGATACGTTTCTTTTATAATACATCTTGCCATCCGATTTCCGCTCGAATTGCGTCACCAGAATTAATGGAATCGACAGAATTGCACCTATACCAATTGAACTGATCATTCTGCCAGATGTAAGCACCAATGTAGGGTCGAACAATTCAAACAAAGATGTAGAGATATAAAGGATCGGAATTAATAGTTTTCGGCCAGATTCGTGCAATGGCTTCTTGCTGCCCTGGATGACGCCCCTCAAAATAAGTACGACAATTAATAATGAGACTGTTAAAGATATTGGATTCATGGTAAGCACCTCGTCTGTTTTTTGTGTAACCTAAGTATCGAGGATATTTTAAATTTTTATCAGTGTAGAAAGTAATTCGTTTGAGGTGACTTTTGTCATCTTCCCGCAAAAAAAACATTTTGCACGATGAGTGTGATGATGGTGCTTCTTATCGAGGGACAAGATTTGTTGTACAACATGGAACGTTTCTAAAACAAACTGGGCGACCTCTCCCAATTGAATTCCGGGAAAAAGTCGCCGCTTCATAAAATTTCTTTTTATTGTCTACTTGACAGGGTTATGACCACGGAAGGCCCTGTCGCTGTTTAAGGATCTGTTCAAATCCCTTCTGAATCATCTATACGCTGTAAAATTACTAGACCAGCTCTCGCGATGGGCAGCTCGTACAAACCGTCCTGAAGCTCGATTTGACGAAGTAGAACAATTTGACCGCAGCAATTTTTTACAGTTAGATCGTAACGACCCTGATGGTGGCAACGGACAACTACTTGTTCGTTATAAGTTCCGTTGGCTACAATGAATCGGTCATAGGTAGCGTCCATTGGGACAACAATATTAGCGTAAACAGCGACAATTTTCGTACCTCCTCTTTGAGAACTGACAAGTGGGTAAAGTAGCTCGGGTTGTTCCGGAACTAACTTACCTTTCAGCAGGATGTCACTGTTCTCCTTACAGAAGGAGAGCCAGAAGCGGAGCATTCCAACGTACGCTTCTCCAATCTCATCGAGACGAACAGAGATTTGAGGCACTGAGAAGAGAACGTTGATCAGCTGCATGGCTGCGCTTTCGACCGATTCTTTAGGGTTGAACATGATCATGTCGGAATGGACGGCTGTATTCCCCGACAAAAGTCGCAGGTCGAGCGTGCGGATGCGATTTTGGATGGAGTCGTTCGGGCAATCGTTGGCCCGGAACATGTTGCCGTATTTTCGCATTAGCGGACCGATGTACGTTTGGCGGAATTCGATGAGAATATCCGGCTTGATGGCTCTCAGTCGCTCCATAACATCGGAGAGCAGGCGGTCCACCGCTTCAGGCACTGATTCATAATCCCGTCCTTCCGCCGTTCCCTCCTTCTGATCCGGGCTCAGTCTGAAGCTATCCACGAAATCCAGCTTCAGACCGTCGATATCCCACCCGGATACGGCCTGTTCATAGGTGTTGATCAGGTATTCCCGGACATCCGGGTACCGTGGGTCCAGCACTCCCGTATTCAGCTTCTCATCTACCCGCAATAGTTTATTCTCGAACTTGCTCCATACCTTGCTGCGCTTCCCTACAAATGGCACGGAGTACCATAGCATATATTTCATGCCCAGCCGATGTACGGTATCCACATGAGCTTTCATGTCCGGAATCTTGCCCGCATAGACTTCCCAGTCCCCGGTATACGCATAACCCCGGTTGTTGTCGTCCGTCTGCCAGCCATCATCAACGATAATGGTGTCACAGCCAAGTTCCTTAGCAAGTCTGCATTGTTCCTCCAATTCGGCAGCGGTCAATTTCTGATGATAGGAATACCACGTGGAGTACATGGGGCCGAGGGCCACTTCAGGAACTGCGGCGGGTTCATAGCCGGGAAGGCATTCCCACCACTCGGTTACATCTTCAATCGCCTTATAGAAGGGGATATCCCTACGGTCGATTCGAAGCGTTGCTTCGTAATGATCGAGTTTCGGCATTGCTTCTTCAAACAGGGTAACAGAGCATAGGAAGGTGGAATCCTCTTCATGGATACCGGCTTTTATCGACACGTTGTTCAATGCATCAGTAAAAGCGAAGGTCATTCGATTTCGCCCCTCTAGATTATATAAAGAGGCCACAGGCGCGAGAGAAGTGCTTTTGGACTGGAAACCATCGCCCCAATCCACTTGAAGGGCTTTATTGCGGTCTGTTCCCGGATGCCATAAAGAGTGGATGTCTACGGCGGGAATAGACCACTCGACCCGGCACACTGGCGGCTGTTCTTTTTTCACAGCTGATAGTCGGATATGGACCAGAAAAAGGTTCTCCGTAATGGTTTCGATGTTGGTAAAGCTGTCAAATAAGGTGCTGTTACTGTTAATAATTACAGTGGGGCAATCGTAGTTGATTAAAGTTTTCATAATACCTCCTGCTTGTAGAAATAGATAATGGACTAACAATACCTTGTTTAGAGTATAATATTCACAAAAAGTTTAGTAAACAAATAAAATAAATAAACGTGAAACAAAATATAAATACCATTTTGTAGTAATATAAATATATGTAAGCGATGACAATGAGGTGTTGTCAAACGATTTGATCTCTGATATAGTGAAAACACGCATTAGTTCACTAATGTTTAGTAAACAAAATACAATGTGATTGGCAAGCGCTTGGCAAAACTATAAAATGATTGTGAGGGGTGTTTCCCAAATATGAAGTGAAAAGGTGATTAGTAGTGCCAACTATTCGTGATATTGCAAGTCTGGCGGGTGTTTCTCCATCTACAGTTTCCCGTGTACTGAACGGGGATCCTTCCTTATCGGTATTGGAGGAAACAAGAAGAAAAATTCTTTCTGCTGCAGAACAGCTGCAATATAAAGTAACCCAGCGTCGTCATACCAATCAAGCGGCGCAGTTGAAAGATTATAAAATTGGATTGGTGACCTTCTGTTCGGAGCAATTTGAGTCGGAGGACCCGTATTACCTGACTATAAGGCTGCAAATCGAGAAAGAATTCAATCTGCTGGGGCTTCACATTACTCGGACTATTCGCTGGGTGAACCATGATTCGTATGAAAGCCTGTCGGGGCTTGATGGCCTTATAGTGATTGGCAAGTTCGAATTCGATCCATACAATTTGTACTTCAGCCGAATACATAACATTGTTTTTGTCGACTATTCGCCGGATGAGGACCGCTTTGATTCCGTCGTCGTCGATTTTGACAAGGTAACTCGGATGGCTTTGGATCATCTTACCGGACTTGGCTATACAAAAATTGGCCTGATCAGCTCACGCGATTTCATCAATCGTTTTGGTTCCAACTCTGGTATAGATTCAGTGGATCAGCGGCAAAGCAGTTTTGAATCTTATATGAAGCAGAAAAATCTGTACCTGCCTGAGCATGTCCATATCGGTAACAATTTCTCCATGTCTACTGGGTATCAGCTCATGAAGGAAGTGATTGAAAAGCAGGATTTACCGGAAGCTTTCCTGATTGGTTCCGACCCCATGGCGATAGCTGCTGGGAGGGCATTAAAGGAAGCCGGTTTAAAGGTTCCGAAAGATATCGCAATGGTCGGCATCGATGATATTGAAATGGCTTCTTACGCCAATCCGCCGTTAACCACGGTGAAAATCTACACTGAACAAATGGGCCAGAGCGCGGTAAAAATGCTGCTTGAACGTATCGGTGGCAGAGAAGTGCCGTTAAAGATCGTGATTCCGTCGAAGCTGATTATTAGAAGTAGCTGTGGTGCGGAAATCAGGTCCATAGGGGACGCGGAAGGTTGACCTATATTTAAATATTCAATTCAATAGGGGGAAAAATGATGAAAAAATGGTCTTTGATTATTTTATCTCTACTTGTTGTAATTGCATTGTCGGCGTGTTCTGGAAATGGAGGGAACTCGTCGGAAAGTCAGAGTGGGACGAAAGACAAGGGGAAAATAACATTTGCCTTCTGGGGAGCTCAGTCAGAAGCTGATGCGATCAAGCAGGCCATTGATAACTTCGAGACAAATTACCCTGACATTCAGGTTGAGAGCCAGTGGATTCAGAAGGATTATCTTACCAAGCTACAGACGATGATTGCTGGAGGGACGACTCCTGATGTCATGCTGATCTCAGGAGGGGATTTGCCTGGTTTTGCAAACGCTTTCCAAGAATTGAAGTTGGATGAATCGCTCTTCAGTTCGCCTTCCCTCGTTGATTCCATGAGTGTGGATGGCAAAGCATATGCAGCACCATTTATTATCAAGCCTAAAGTCATGGCGATTAACGTCGATCTTTTTGAGAAAAAAAACATTCCGCTTCCAAGCAAGACCGAACCGATGACGATTGAACAATTCAATGACATCGCTAAGAATCTCACATCTGGAGAAGGGGCAACAAAGATTTTTGGTTCAGAACCGCTGTGGCTCGGTAACTGGATTTATGCGTTCGGCGGTCAATTTTACAGCGATGATCTGAGTAAGTCGGCACTTGATTCACCGCAAGCCATAGCAGCTGCCGAGTATATTGTCTCTAGCAAACAAGCCGGCATCGTGCCGAACGACAGTGAGAAGCAGGGACAAAGCATGATGAACTGGTATTTGGGAGGAAGAATCGGCATGTTCACCGACTTCGGTCCTTGGTATTTGCCACAAATGGCTGATGTGCAGAAATTCAAATGGGATATTGTTCCTTTCCCAGGGAACGGCGGTTCCAAAGAAGTTAACGGGCTGGCTCTAAGCAAAGACAGCAAGAATGTTGAAGCCGCCGAAACTTTCATTAATCATCTTACACAAAACGAAGAAGTGCAAAAAATCATCGGAGGAAACAAGAATGCCTATGGGGTTCCGGTTATTTCCAGTGCAACAAGTGCGTTTGAAACGGTTTCCCCTGACAAGAACCTGAAAGCCTTCGTACTTGCCGCCGAGAAGCAGCATACACAAGAAGCCCAGAAGGGTACGAATGAAATCAACAACGAGATGAAAGCTATCGACGATACGACACCAATCGGAATTGGAAACAAGGATGTGAAGGAAGTATTCCCGCAGGTGGCAGAGAAGATAAACAAGATTTTACAACAAAACTAACGGGAGCAAACTATGAATGGAATAATAGAAGGGATCTACAATTTCTATGAAGGAATAGGGGCACCGGCAGCTGTGTTGCCTCTTCTCCCTTTTCTGACCGTTATCGTGCTAGTATTCGCTATTATTTTTACCATTACCAGAGTTCTTGTGAAAAAGAGGATTATCCATACCAAAACAGCAAGTTTTTATTTGTTCGTCTCAGTCTGGATCATTGGCTTTCTGTTATTTACGGTAGGTCCGATGATTTTCTCATTCTATATCAGCTTCAACAAATGGGAGGTCGTCAGCGACCCGAAATGGATCGGTTTGGACAACTACCGCATGCTATTCAAGGATACCATGTTTTATAAATCGCTGTCCGTGACCTTCTATTACACACTCGTAAGTGTACCCTTGCAGGTCATTCTCTCTTTAGCGATTGCCTTACTGATGAATTTGAAGCTACGCGGGATCTATTTTTTCCGTACCATCTATTATTTGCCAACGCTCGTGCAGGGTGTTGCACAAATGGTGCTGTTTATCTGGATCTTTAACCCGAATGTCGGTCTGGTCAATTCATTATTGCGTTTGATAGGTATCGAAGGCCCCGGCTGGTTCTCCAGTCCAGAATGGTCAATGCCTGCAGTCATTATCATGAGTCTTTGGACGGTCGGAGGCAATATGATTATCTATCTGGCCGGTCTTTCGGATATTCCACAAAGCCTGTATGAGGCGGCTGAGATTGATGGAGCAACGGCGGCAAGAAAAGCCTGGCATGTGACGCTACCACAGATTTCACCGATTTTATTTTTCAACACCGTTACAAGTATGATTGGGGCATTCCAGACCTTTACCCAAGGTTTCATGGTTAACGGTGGACCGGATAATTCGTTGTTATTTTATGCCTACTATCTATATCAAAATGCCTTTATGTGGTTCAAAATGGGCTACGGTTCGGCGTTGGCCTGGGTACTCTTTGTGATTATCCTCCTGTTCACTGCGCTCGTATTCCGCAGCAGTGCATTATGGGTTTATTACGAAACAGAGCAAACCGGAAGGAGGAAGCGTCGTGTCCGTAAAAAAAGAGCGTAAATCTGCTCACAAAAAGGTTCATTGGCTGGCCTATATATTGCTTCTGATCGGGAGCGTTATGTTCCTGTATCCCTTTCTCTGGATGGTTTCTGCCTCTCTGAGGAGTCTGGAGGAGGTTGCAGTTTCCGGGATGAGCATATGGCCTGATAACTGGCGCTGGGATAATTATGCGAAGGCGCTTACCGCGTTCCCGTTTGGTCGTTATCTAATCAATACTGTGATTACAACGGTGTTCCCTATCATTGGTACGGTTCTTTCTTCATCTATTGTGGGTTATGCCTTTGCCCGTTTGAAGGTGAGGGGAAGCGGGATATTGTTCGTACTGGTGTTGTCAACCATGCTGTTGCCAGGCGAGGTTACGATGATTCCGCAATTCATTCTGTTCAAGAATCTGGGCATGCTGGATACGCTTTACCCGCTGATCGTTCCAGCTTTCTTTGGATCGGCGTTCTATATCTTTTTGCTACGTCAGTTCTATTCCCGGCTACCCGTCGCATTGGAGGAAGCAGCGATCATCGACGGCTGCGGTTATTTTAAAATTTGGTGGAAGATTTTCCTACCACTGTCCAAACCAGCTCTGATGGCGGTTGGGGTCATGGTCTTTATGGGCTCCTGGAACAACTTCATGGGACCGCTTATTTATATTAACAGTGACAAATGGAAGACACTCACGCTCGGTCTCGCGGGGTTCCAGGGTACTTATGCCACAGATACCAACTTGCTAATGGCAGCGGCTGTTGTAATCACTTTGCCGTGTATCCTATTATTCTTCACCGCGCAAAAAGCATTTATGGAAGGTCTGACCTTCTCAGGTTCCAAGGAAAGTTAAACCGAAAAAGGACAGGAGTGACTTTGTCATGTCTTATGAGAGAGAAATAGAATCCCAAGCTGGTGCTGTAACTTTTCAATCTTCCGATAAGGAGTTGAATGAAGGTTTTGTTTGGGCCAAACGGCAGGCGCTGGAATATGCCCACTTTGGTGAAGATCCCGTCGGGCTATGGTACGAAGCCGCTCTTCCAGCCAGAGAGGCATTCTGCATCCGTGATGTAATGCACCATAGCACCGGAGCTGCTGTTCTTGGACTTCGTCTCCATACCAAGAATATGATCATGCATTTTGCCGAAAATATTGCCGAGTCACGTGACTGGTGTACATACTGGGAGATCAATAGGAACAATGTTCCTGCACCAGTCGATTATGAAAGCGATGAGGATTTTTGGTATAATCTCCCGGCAAATTTCGACATTATTGACGCCAGCTTGCGTCAATACTTATGGACGGGCGATACTTATTATTTAAATAACAGTAAGTTACTGGACTTCTTCAATTTAACGTTAAATGAATATACAAGTACCTGGGACAAAGACGGAGATGGAGTATTGGAATATTATCCCGAATACGGACGCAGGGGCCTGGCTACATTCAACGAAGCTGGACATCAGCCTTTGATGGGTGGTGATATGATCGCTGCTCAAATTGCCGGTTACCGTGCATTTGTCCATCTGGCCAGTCTCAGGGGACAAACGGAGATAGCGGAAGTGTACACTACCAAGGCGCAAGACTTGAAACGGCGTTATGAGCAAGAATGGTGGAACGAGGAGGAGGGGCGCTTCTTCGGCGCCAAGCTGCAAGACCATTCTTTCCTAACAGGCTATAATGCAGAAGGGACATTTCTCCCTCTCTATTACGGGTCGGTCAGTGACCCGGAGAAACTGCATAAGGCGCTTGAGGATGTCAAGATCAATCGTGTTGCTAACGTTGAAGGAAAGACTTACCTGCCGGATATTTTTTATCAGTACGGCCAAAATGAAGAAGCCTTTAGTGAATTGAAAGAGCTGGTGAATCCATCATTGGAGCGACGGGATTACCCTGAGGTATCTTATTGCGTGATAGGTTCCATGGCCGCCGGATTGATGGGAATTAAGGGAAACGGAGCATCCGTAATCAGCACCTTGCCAAGACTTACACATTCACTGGAATGGTCGGAAATGGGTAATATCCCTATCCTTGATCGGAACATTATGATTAAACATACTGGGAATACAGAGAGTGAAGTGACGCTGCAATCTGGAAAACCTTTTGTCTGGAAGGCTGCTTTTCCTGTAAATACCGAGACGTTATACCACAACGGCATAGCCGTTGCTGCCAAACAGGAAACAAACGAAGGTGGAGAACAGATCAGCTTTATTTCAATAAAAGTGGCTGAAGATGAGATGCACCGTGTGTCCATTGCGCAGGAAGGTTAATATTCAGTCAGGGTCTCTGCATACTTGTGCCATGTGACAGAGAGTCATAAAATGCTTTTCTAGAGATATGTGCCTCATTTTTTGGAGGTACATATCTCTTTTTTTTAGTAATTTTTTTGGGGATATGTCCATTCATTCATTGCAGTGCTGGAGTGCGCTAAAAAATATCAAACGGTCGCATCATTTCGTAGTCTTCATGCTCAAGCATGTGACAATGCCATACATAACGCCCGGTAAAGGGTCCGAAACGAGCAATAATCGTTGTAACGTAACCGAAGGGGGTTGCTACAGTATCCTTTAATCCCATTTCATACGGATTAGGAGGAGTGGGGGGCCCTGTGAAAATAAGTTTTCCAGTTTTCTGAAAATGAGAAACATCAAAAGGCTGACGATCAAGAATTTGAAAATCAACCAAATGAATATGAATGGGGTGAGGATCATCATCAATGATATTGATGATTCGCCAGATTTCAACCGTATTTAATTCAATTCTTTCGGAAATTCGATCCATCCACATTTTTCCATCTAATAGATTTAAGGAGCGACCATATTGATCCTTCACTCTGACAAGTGTTAAATATCTTGTTCTCTTTGCCATACTTTTTGGGAGTCGTTCGAATGCTCCTAAATAAAAGGGAAGTGAGCTGGTATCAATACTTTTTAATGGAACACTTATTCTGAATTGCATGATATCTATTGTTTCAGGGGACGCACTCTTGGTGACATTTTTGAGAATAATAGTTTGACCATAGTATTGAGAAAAATCAATGATCACATCTATACGCTCGGCACTTAAAAGTACAAATTCGTTTATTCTTACTGTTGTCTCAAGAAAGCCACTATCGGTTCCAAGTTGATAAAATGGTTGATTGGATTCCATTCTTAAGGTAAGGATTCGACTATTGGATGCATTTAAAATCCGAAATCGGTATTTTCTTGGTTCTACCTCCAAAAATGGATAAACCTTGCCGTTTATCAGAATGGTATCCGCATCAAAAGGAGGAACAAGGGAAGGGTGAGGAAGACCTGCATCATTTTGATCCGGTTTGCTGGGGTAGTATAGTGACCCGTCCGGATTGAATGATCGGTCCACAATGAGTAGAGGGATTTCATATTTTCCTTTCGGAAGATTAAGGGATTGTTCATTTTGGTCTCGAATGAAATAAAATCCCGCGAGTCCTGCGTAGACGTTCAATCTTGTAATTCCTACTGTATGGTCGTGATACCATAACATTGTTGCTCGTTCAATATTTGGATACGTATAAACCTCTCGCTCAAACAAAGGCCCCGTTTGCTCAAAATTTCTCGTAAACCAAGCTTCGGGGTAGCCATCACTATGAGCTGGCGTTCTTCCTCCGTGTAAATGCACAACGCTTCTACCCTCTGGAACAGTTATTTCCGAACCATGAATCGTAGTATCAACGGGAAGAAAGTGCTTATTGGGCAGGTCGTTCATCCATTTAACAAACACGGTTTCATTCTTCATCACTTCAAACGTAGGACCTGGAAATGTTCCGTCATAACCCCATAAACGTGTTGGTCCCAGGTCTCTATGCAGCTTCTGAGAAAACTCCTTCATAGTCACTTCATAATAAGAACTATTACTGCTTCGCTTCTTAGGAGATAATGTGTTTGGAATAGGCAGTTCATCCACGAATTTTTGCAGTTTTATCTTTTCAGGCATAAGAATTGGGAGCCTCCCTATGGTTAGGATCACTATGTAATTTTATGATCTTGAACTTGTTCATTATGTTAGTTATATATAGAGGAATAAAGGAGAAGCAAACAGCATCATACCTTCGTGCTATGACAGCAATTAAAACAGTAACTATTGAGTAAGCATTCTATTTGTATGTCATTTATACAAACGAGTAAAACGATAGTGATTTCCGCAATCTTTCACTATATGATAAAAGAAACGGATGATTTCAATGAAAGGGAGCGTCGCTTTGGATCGGAAAAGTGGAACAAACACTCTTGGAAGGGCTTTGGATATTTTATTTGCGTTATCTGAGGCGAATGGAACATTATCGGTTAGTGAGATTGCGGAAAAGGTCAACATTCCGGAGAGCTCAACTTACCGTTTTTTGCAAACGCTTGAAAAGAACGGGATTGTGGAGCGTAGGGGCAAGAATCAGATCGGACTTGGTTTGCGTATTCTGGATTTAGCTCGTAGTTTGAACCAACAGATTCATCGTGAGTTATTATCGCTTGCATTGCCTATTATGATCAATCTGATGGAGTCTACACAGGAAACTTCGTTATTGTTCGTTAGAACTGGAAATGATGCTGTATGCATTCAACATGTGAAAGGTCGAGGTCTTATTCAATTTGTAATAGAGAACGGTAGACGTTTGCCTCTTCATCAAGGCGCTTCTGGAAAAAGTATACTAGCTTTTGAAAATGAGAAGACGATTGAGCAGGTACTAGGGAATATTACAAACGATCGGAACCGATCAGAATTGATTGATAGCTTGAAAGCTGTCAAGGAACAGGGCTTCGCTTGTACTGAAGGAGAATATGATCCCGATGTATTTGCGATTGGAGCACCTGTAGTGGATAGTCATGGTCTTGTCGTGGCAAGCTTGTCTATTGCGGGTCCCTTATTTCGTGGCACGAAAGAGAGGATACCCGAAATGATTGATAGCGTTATGGAATCGTCCAAACATCTCTCCAATCTACTTGGAGGGGGATAGAAAAAAATATCAGCTATCATAATTAATCCCGATAGAAATAGTCGAATTAATGATTGACAAAAGAATGTTCTTGGTAATATTATTGGAATAAGAAATTTGATTATCGCATGTTAATAATAAATGACTGACCATAACATTGGAGGTCTTGTTTTTCGCCAATTGGCGAGAAATAAGGCCTTCTTCTTTTTTAGAGAGAATTCGAAATATTAGTTAAATGATGACTGATGGGTGCAAAAAAAATTATTTTTTATCCGAGTTAACAAATTAGTTTACTCAACTTTGAAAGGGGAGGAAGAACGATGACTGAAGCAGTGGCAGTTGAGTTCCAACATGTAAATAAAGATTATGGTTCCGGCAGTGTGCTACATGATTTTAATCTTACGGTACCGAAAGGACAGATTGTAACAATTATAGGGCCATCGGGTTGCGGCAAAACTACACTGCTCAAAATGATCAATCGTCTTGAGGAACCGAGTCAGGGAAAGGTTCTTGTTGAAGGGCGAGACGTAGGAGCTGCAGATGCAGTCAAACTTCGACGCGATATCGGATATGTAATTCAACAGATTGGACTGTTTCCACATATGACCATTGAAGAAAATATTGGCATTGTTCCGAGGCTTAAGGGAGCGAGAAAGGAAGAACGAAAAGAGAGAGTTGATCTATTACTGAACCTGATCGGTCTCCCAGCTGAACAATATAGCAAACGTTATCCCCATGAGCTTAGTGGCGGGCAGCAGCAACGGATCGGTGTAGCCCGTGCACTGGCGTCAGACCCTTCCATTATTTTGATGGATGAACCCTTTAGCGCACTTGATCCCATCAGCCGGGTCCAACTTCAAAAAGAACTGATCCATCTGAATCAGCGGCTGCATAAAACGATAATTTTTGTCACCCACGACATTGAAGAAGCGCTGAAGATCGCCGATCGAATAATTCTACTGAACGAGGGTGAGGTAGTTCAGAACAGCACACCTGCAGAGTTGCTGGCCCATCCGGCAAACGACTTTGTGATAGAATTCATCGGTCAGGAGAGGTTTCGTCCTTCTTTTCCAAGTGGGATGGCACAGCATATTATGATTGACGGTCTCTCGATAAGTAATATCTCAACAATCGTTGAGGCACTTGATCTCCTGCGTTTGAATCAGGCTGATGCCCTTGCCGTGACCGGGAATTGGGGAGAGCTACTGGGTATTGTAGGAATCGAAGAAATTAGTGAACATCTGCAGCATGACAGCAAAATGAAGGTCGGCGATATTGTGAAAAATGGGACTCGCGCCCTCTTTGAGAACACACCAATCTCTGATGTATTCGAACTGATGCAAAGTCAACGAATATTGCCTGTCGTGGATGATCAGAACCGTTTAATCGGTACGGTAACCCGTTCAGGTGTTATTGAAGCCATTGGGCGACACTTTCACCGAGAGGAGACGAGTGCATGAACCATGTATGGGATACGTTAGCTGCTGACTGGCCGATGATCGTTGAGAAAATGGGAGAGCACATGTATCTATCCCTGATTTCCGTCCTCATGGCGGGAATTATTGCAATACCCCTTGGTATTTACCTGCCGCAAGCGGATGGCGGATACAATCATTACTGTAGTCTCTGCCATCCAGACCATTCCAAGTCTGGCGTTGTTCGGATTCATGATTCCGCTGGTAGGCATCGGCACAACACCCGCCATTATTGCATTGACCTTATATGCCGTGCTTCCGATGCTCCAGAACACCTATGTCGGCATTAATGGAGTTCATCCTTCTCTGATTGAGGCAGGAACCGGAATGGGCATGACCAGATGGCAGATGATGAAGATGATTCAGCTTCCGATTGCGTGCAGTGTCATCATGGCCGGCGTAAGGCTCGTCGCGGTGCAAACGATCAGTCTTACGACGATTGCGACCTATATTGCCGCAGGAGGACTGGGAGACATCATCACAAGAGGCATTGCCATGATCAACACGGTTACCATTATGGAAGGGGCTATCCCCGTCTCGCTGCTGGTAATCTCCGTAAACTTCATTTTGCTGCTGCTTAACAGGGCACTTACCCCGAAGGGGTTGCGGCATTTGAATAAATTTTAAGCTTTTACCTAGGGAGAGGAGCACCAATCATGACAACCACAAACAATAAAAGATGGAATGTAATCAAAGGAGGCAGGCTACTTATCACCCTTGGGCTGGTATTGACGACCATACTTACAGTAGCGGGGTGCTCGAATTCCAATGCGTCCGGGCGTAACGATACCATCGTACTGGCCACGAAAGGATTCGCAGAGTCGGACATTTTGGCCAACGCCTTCAAACTCTTGGTTGAGAATGACACGAAGCTGAAGACAGAGATTAAGAAGCTGGACAACACACTGCTCTGGAATGCCATTGACTCAGGAGATGTGGATGCCTATGTAGAGTACAGCGGGACGGCCTTGATCAATATTTTGAAGCAGGAACCAGAATTTGATGCAGATGAAGCATTTAAAACAGTCGTAACCCAACTCAAGGAAAAGAACAAATTGATTGCGCTAGAACCCCTAGGGTTCAACAATACCTATGTCTTTACAGTACGTAGAGAAACCGCTGAGAAGTATGGGCTGAAGACAGCTTCTCAACTTGCTGAGAAATCAGGTGAACTGGTTTTTGGAGCCAGTGAGGAGTTTCTGAATCGCCCAGATGCCTGGCCTTATGTAGAGAGCATATACAAACCAAAGTTCAAGGAGACAAAGTCTATTCAGGACCCTTCCTTGCAGTATCAGGCGATAAAGCAAAAGCTGATTGATGTGAAGCTCTCGTATTCAACGGACAGCCAAATCCTGGCGAATGATCTCGTAGCGTTGGAGGATGACAAGCATGTGTTTATTCCGTATGATGCATTTCCAGTGGTTCGTGAGCAGACGCTGGATGAACATCCGGAGTTGAAAGAAGTCCTCAACAAGTTGGCAGGAAAACTGGATGAGAAGGCAATGCAAAAGTTGAATGCAGAGGTGGAGCAGGATCAGAAACCGGCACTTGATGTTGCGAGGGACTGGCTGAAAGCCCAAGGGCTAATCAAGTGAATTTCTACATGATGAATCAATGATTAATGGTAATTACGTTGTCTAACAACGAGTTAATAAGAGAGGGTGACGCACTGTGAGTAATGGTAAACGGCAGCTTGCGCTGGGGGCAATGATGTTTTTTCCGGCGGGTGAGCATATTTCAAGTTGGAGACATCCCGGGTCTGAAGCAGAGGGACTCCTTGATTTCAATTATTACAAAAGAATTGCGCAGACGGCGGAGCGTGGAAGATTCGACATGTTCTTCTACGCCGATGAACTGTACGTCTGGGATCGATTCGAATCCGGTATTAGCCATGCCAATAGCATTCGGCCGGAGCCGTTCACACTGCTTTCCGCTTTGGCTGCGGTAACGTCTCATATTGGTTTGGCGGCGACCATCTCGACGACCTATAACGATCCGTATCATATTGCCCGGAAGCTGGCGACGCTGGATCATTTCAGTGGGGGGCGAGCCGCGTGGAATATTGTGACGTCTCAAACGGACGAAGAGGCGTGGAACTTCGGTAAGGAACGCCATCTGCAGCATGAGCTGCGATATGAACGTGCGAAAGAATTTGTAGAGGCAACGCAAGGACTTTGGGACAGTTGGGAAGAGGAAGCACTGCTGTTCGACAAGGAAAGTGGGTACTTTGCAGACAAGAACAAGCTGCACAATCTGGATTACGAAGGTACTCATTTTAAAGTAAAAGGACCCCTTAATATCTCCCGTCCACCACAAGGGTATCCTGTTTTGATCCAAGCCGGAGCTTCGGAAGCCGGTAAAGAGGTGGCCGCGGCAACGGCCGAAATTGTATTTGCCCCTGGTGGCACTTTCTCTGAAGGGAAAGCGTTGTATGAAGACATCAAGGGAAGGCTTGCCAAATATGGCCGTTCTCCCGATGAAATCAAGATATTGCCTGCCTTGATGCCCATTATTGGGGCTACTGCCGAAGAGGCGGCGGAGCAGCTTGCTATTGTCGAGAATCTTACTCCAGACCGACTGGCTTTGGACTTGCTGTCACATTACATCGGGGTGGATGTTTCCGGCTATCCGCTGGATGAACCGCTGCCTTTTCTACCTGAAGAAGAAGGCTTTAACCAGAGTAAAAGTGGTTTACAACGTATCCGACGCATCCTCAAGGAAGAAGATTTGACGCTGATTCAGCTTGCCAAACGGATAGTAAGCAAACGGGCTTTTGCCGGAACTCCCGAGCAGATTGCCGATCATATTGAGGAATGGTTCAACAATGGTGCAGCGGATGGATTCAATATTGCCTTTACTCACCTGCCTGGTGCTCTGGATGATTTTGTAGCTGAGGTAGTGCCCATTCTTCAGCGCAGAGGTTTGTTGCGCCTAGAATATGAAGGCACTACACTAAGGGACCATTTTGGACTCAGCAAACCAGAAAACCGCTATTCACAAGAAAAGATTACTTTAGGAACGGCAGAAAGATAACTCAACGAGGAAGTACAAATAACTCCAATGTAATGATATAGCAGGAGACCGAAAGCGAGGAGTGACTGTGAAAAGGATTGTTGCTGAACGAGGTGGCGTGCTGCGATGCAAAGGCTGGCGTCAGGAAGCGTTGCTGCGCATGCTGGAGAACGTGCTCGAGAACGGCGAGAACCAGAAGGAGCTGATCGTCTATGCCTCCCTTGGAAAGGCCGCCCGTAACTGGCCTTCCTATCTGGCAATTGTCGATACCCTAAAGCAATTGGAGGAAGACGAAACACTGGTCATTCAGTCAGGCAAACCGATTGGTGTATTCAGAACCCATCGGCAAGCACCACTAGTCGTGATGGCTAACTGCAATCTGGTCGGCCGATGGGCAACCAGTGAGAATTTCTATGAGTTGCAAGATAAAGGACTGATCATTTGGGGCGGCCTTACTGCGGCTGCTTGGCAATACATCGGATCACAGGGTGTCATACAGGGAACCTATGAAATCTTCCAAAGTATCGCAAGGCTACACTTCGGCGGAGATTTGAGAGGACGTTTCATTCTAACCGCTGGATTGGGCGGTATGGGGGGCGCGCAGCCTTTAGCGGGTTATATGGCTAATGCGGCAATCCTTTGTGTAGAGGTTGCGGAGGAGAGAATAGACAAACGAATCGCTTCCGGTTATTTACAGCGAAAGACAGATAGCCTGGATGAAGCATTGCTATGGATTACTGAAGCTGTAAGCAGCGGCACAAGCCTGTCCGTTGGACTGCTCGGAAATGCTGCGGATGTCTATCCAGAACTGCTTCGGAGAGGTGTCCAGCCGGATATTGTGACTGACCAAACATCTGCACATGATTTGTTATACGGATATATTCCAAGCGGCTACTCACCTGCATCCGCTGGTGTGGCACGACGAGAGCATCCGACTGAGCTTCAGGCTGCTGCCGGAGCTTCAATCGCCAATGAAGTAAAGGCGATGTTGGAATTCAAACAACGGGGAGCGGTCGTTTTTGACAATGGCAACAATATCCGTTCACAGGCAGTGCAATATGGAGTTACGAATGCTTTTGAGATCGATATATTTACGGAAGCTTTTCTTCGTCCCCTTTTTGCCCGGGCTATCGGTCCTTTCCGCTGGATCGCTCTTAGCGGAGAGGCAGAGGATATACGAATCATTGACGATTATATCCTGAAAGAATTTAGTGATAATGACATCGTGTCTAATTGGATCAAACTCGCGAATACGTATGTGCCGTTTGAGGGATTGCCGGCCCGTATAGGCTGGTTTGGGCATAAAGACCGCAGCAAGCTGGCACTCGCGGTTAACCAATTGGTACGAGAAGGAAAACTTGCAGGACCAGTCGCCTTCTCCCGGGATCATCTGGATGCAGCTGCTATGGCTCATCCCAACATTATGACCGAACGGATGAAAGACGGAAGCGATGCGATTTCCGACTGGCCGTTGTTGAATGCCATGCTCAATTGTTCTTCCATGGCTGATCTGGTGGCGATTCATTCCGGCGGAGGGGGCTATTCCGGTTATATGACAAGTGCGGGAGTCACCATTGTAGCCGACGGATCATTGTCAAGTGATGCACGTCTTCGTACAGCACTTGACAATGATACTGGTCTTGGCGTACTCCGCTATGCGGATGCCGGTTATGAGCAATCGTTGGCCGAGGTTAAAACAAAGGGAATTGCCCGAATTGATACCCATCAATATGAAACCATTTCATCCACTGTGAAATAACATCGGGAAATGGTCCAACAGAAATTTCATCCAGGAGGAGATTTTATGCGGGAATTAACAAGAGATGATGTAAACGCTGCTGTCAAAGGCGGCTCTGTATTTGCCAGCGGCGGCGGAGGCTGGGTGGATCATGGACTGGAGATCGGACACGCGGCACTGAGCATCGGACGACCGAAGCTCCTGTCGGTAGATGAACTGCCGGATGACGCCATTATATTGACATGTACCGCAATCGGGGCACCTGCCGGACGAGACTGGCAAATGCTTGGAAAGGACTACATTAAGGCTGTTCAGCTAATCATTGAAAACTATGATGGCAAAATAGCCGGGGTCATGACTCCGCAGAATGGCATGTCCAGCACCATTAACGGTTGGCTGCCGGCAGCAGCCCTTGGTCTTGCTGTTATTGATGCTACTGGAGATATCCGCGCACATCCGACAGGCAAGATGGGCTCACTTGGCCTCGCGTCTTCTATTGATTACGAGACGATACAGGCAGTGGCTGGCGGCAAACCAGAGATTGGCAGCTACATGGAACTTGTGGTTAAGGGAACTCCGGCACGGACCTCCAATATACTGCGTACTGCTTCGGACATGGCGGGTGGGTTTATTGCCGCCGCACGGCACCCGCTCCCGATCAAACATATTAAGAAGCATGCTGCGATCGGTGGCATCTCGATAGCGATTGAGTTGGGCCGTGTCATTATGCAGGCAGAGCCGGAGGGACCGGAAGCGGTGCTAGAGGCTGTGGTACACAAAACCAATGGAAGAATCCTCGGCAGAGGGACGGTGACGACAAAAAATATTCGTTATTCAGGTGCTTTCGATGTGGGTACGATCGAAGTATCCATCCCCAACCGTAGGCTTACGCTTCATGTGATGAATGAATATATGGCTGTCGAGGACGATGAAGGTGCACGCCTGACCACGTTCCCGGACGTAATTACTACGTTTGACCTGAAGAAGGGTCTGCCTGTGAGTGTGGGAGATGTTGAAGAGGGTATGGAAATAGCGGTCTTCGCCATTGATAAATCCAAGGTACCACTGAGCTCCAGTGTAAAGGATCCCAGCGTATATCCCGAGGTGGAAGAAATGCTGGGCATCGATTTGCAGAGCTATGCTTTTGACAAGGAGAAAACAATTTATGCTTGAGGAGAGCATTCTCTCGCTCAGCTCTAACCAAATTGTATTGGACGGAAGCCACATGACCATTGAGGATGTGGAGAGAGTAGCTCGTTCGCGGAGATCCGTAGTGATCGCCGATGAAGCCTGGAAACGACTAGTCACTGCACGTAAAGTAATTTATGAACTAGCTGCAGAAGGCGTTCCTGTCTATGGACTGAACCGTGGAGTAGGCTGGAATAAGGACAAGGTCATCGGAGATGATTATTTTGAAGATTATAACCGGAATTTATTGTTATCTCACAGTGCAGGGGTGAAGCCGGAGGCCACAGAAGATGTCGTTCGTGCGGTGATGCTTGCCCGGCTCAATAGCTTGCTTGTAGGAGCTACCGGCGCTCAGCCCGATATTGCCAAACGTTACGCAGATTTTCTCAATATGGGTATTCACCCGGTTCTCCCGCTTCGCGGATCTGTGGGTGCGGCGGATATTACCTCGATTTCGCATATCGGTCTGGCCATGATTGGTAAAGGTGAAGTGCACATGGCAGGCAATCGTATACCAGCGAGCGATGCGTTAATGGTAATGGGTTTGGAGCCCCTGCGCCTTGGCCCCAAGGACGGTCTGGCTATCGTCAGTTCCAATGCTCTCTCAGCCGGAAACGGAGCACTGGCGCTCTTCGACATCGAAGAGTTACTGGATACCGCAGATTCTGTATACGCGCTGTCTTTGGAAGCCATCCGGGGAAATATCAGTCCGTTGGATGAAGCGGTTCATTTCAAACGTCCTTTTCCAGGACAGTTAAAGAGCCTGGCTATGGTCCGGCGCAGTCTGCGTGGCAGCGGACTCTGGAATGGTTTTAATCCTGATTCGCTGCAAGACCCGCTGAGCTTCCGTGACGCTTGCCAGATTCATGGTGCGGCAAGAGATGCTTATGCCTATGCGCGCCAGCAGCTTGAAGTTCATCTTAATAGCTCGGACGATAACCCCTGTGTGCTGACGGAAGAGCGAAGAATCTTATCCTGCGCCAATTATGACCCCATAACATGGACACTAGGCTTCGAGATGCTTGGAAGTGCGCTGCATCATGTATCCAAAAGTTCATGCTATCGCATGATCAAGCTGGGTGACCCGGACTTTACAGGGTTAAGCCGCTTCTTGACGGCTGATCCGAGCCGCTCCGTCGGTTTCTGCACGGTTCAGAAAACAGCAACCTCACTGGATGCAGAAATTCGTCATTTGAGTAATCCCGTTTCATCTGATTATTTCTCACTGGCGGGAGACATGGAGGATCATGCTGCCAATTCTCCTTACGTTGTAAGCAAGGTAAGAGAGATTGTTGATCGTGTTACTTATATTTTGGCGATTGAAGCGCTCCATGCTGCTCAAGCTATTGATCTGCGTATGGATATGACTCTAGGTGAGGGGACAAGAGCAGGTTATGAACTGTTGCGTTCCGAGGTTCCTTTTTTGTCAGAAGACCGTAATCAAACCATAGATATAGAGCGTGCCTACCTTCTGCTTAAGGAAGGGAAATGGCTGAAAGCAGTTCGTGGGAAGATGAATTAATTCTCTCAATAATGATGGAAAGAGGAGGAAGTACAATGGCACATGTTGATCCCCAGTGGTCTTTACGGGACCATTCCCAAGAGGGCTGGCAAATTCGTGCGGAGGTCAGTCCAAAGTGGATTCGCGTAAAATTTGACGGAGAGTTTATCGCAGACAGCAAGGAAGTTCTCGTTGTTACCGAAACAGGAAGACTGCCCGTTTATTATTTTCCGAAGAAAGATGTGAACCTTGACGTATTCAAACCTTCAGAAAAGCTGGTGAATGATCCGTATAAAGGAAATCAATTGTTTTGGCATATTAGCAGTGGTGGACGTACGGTAGAGAATGCGGTATGGAGCTATTCGGGTGCGCAACAGGAAGAGGTCTCTTTGCAGGATCATTATTCTTTTTCATGGAAAAAAGTAGATGCCTGGTATGAGGAAGAGGAAGAAGTATTCGTTCATGCGCGGGACCCGTTTTCCAGGGTGGATGCGATTCCGGCCTCACGTCATGTTCAAATCGAGTTAGATGGAGTAATTGTTGCTGATAGCAAGCGACCTGTGATTCTATATGAGACAGGATTGACCCCGCGTTATTATCTTCATCAGGAGGATGTGCGCCTTGATTTGTTGAAGCCAGTTGATATAACCACAACTTGCCCTTATAAAGGGATAGCCAGCTATTGGACTGCTTCAGTTAATGGAAGAGAATACAATAATCTTGTTTGGAGCTATAAGGACCCATTACCAGAAGTTCATGAAGTTGAAGGACTGTTATGCTTTTACCATGAGTCTGTGGATGCGCTCTATGTGGATGGGGTAAAGTGGTCCCTATCTGCTGATGATCGCCTTCCTTACCGCAATATAGGATGGGGGATAAAGTGAAATGGTAAATCATCTGGATTCATCTATTGCCTGCTCTCTGCGTCAGGAAGATAAACTAATGTTGAAGGCAGATCTAAATCCACGCCGGGTTCACGTCACGTTTGCTGGTGAGACTATTGCGGACAGCACACGTGTTATTACACTTCATGAGCGTGGCAAGTTACCGGTATATTATTTTCCACAAGAAGATGTGACGCAACAATTTCTGGTGAAGACTGAGTTGCAGACCCACTGCCCTATTAAAGGGGATGCTTCTTACTGGACCATTCAAGTGGGTGAGCGTATTTCTGAAAATGCAGTCTGGGGTTATGAGAATCCACTTAAGGACATCGAGTCGATCAAAGGTTTTGTGGCTTTCTATTGGAACAAGGTGGACGCCTGGTATGAAGAAGAAGAGCAGATCTTCGTCCACCCGCGTGACCCATACAAGCGCGTTGATGCGATCCAAAGTTCCCGCCATGTTCAGATCGTTCTTGATGGCATCAAGCTTGCAGATAGCCGCCGCCCGGTGATCGTATTTGAAACGGGAGTTCCCGTTCGCTATTATCTTCCGGTAGAAGACGTGGATCAGAATGTGCTTACCGCAAATGACAAGCAGACATCCTGCCCTTATAAAGGTGATGCATCCTACTGGACGGCTGTCCTCAATGGACAGACCTATGAGAATATCGTGTGGAGTTATCTAAATCCAATTCCCGAAATTCCAAAGATTGCTGGATTGATGTCGTTTTATAATGAGCAAGTCGATGTCTATGTGGATGGCGAGTTACAGCCCAAACCAAAATGGTACTATTCTGCACTTGAATTCTTTAATGAAACTGAAGTAACTGTCAGAAGACAATGATGAGTGTGTGATGAGGGACTCTGTCTGCTGCATAAGCGGATAGAGCCCTTTTTTTTGATGATTGCCTCAAAAGCCTTGTCAATACACAACGATTTGAATACCTTATGACATAACACAAAAGAGGAGGAGATTACATGAGTGAAGTAGGATATGGAAATGTTGGAGGTCTTGGTGGATACGGTGGTTTCACATCCATCGGAGCAATCCTTGTTCTGTTCATCTTGTTGGTCATCATCTCTAAAGCTTTCCTGGTTTAATTCTTACGCTCTTTGGAGGGCTCTACCGGCATAACGCTGGTAGAGTCTTTTTGTCATGATCACAATTTGAAAGCGTTTGACATATTGAATTATCAATCTATAATTATGGAGTTATGCATTCAACATAGAATGGATGAAGTTAAGGAGAATAGGTTGGAATGACACTTAAAAAAAGAATCTTTTTGCTGTTTTTTCTCAGTGCGTTTATTCCCTTCATTAGTATATTTGCGATTTCCTACTACACCATTGATTCCATTTTTGTGAACAAGATCGATGATGGTATTCGGAGCAATTTACAGCAGGTGACTTCCTCACTGGAGAATTCGATCACCAACCTGAATCATGTTACTCAGCAATTGTCCTACAGTGGTACATTAGGCAAAAAGTTGGATGAGGTGTTGAAACCATCCTCCAATATATTTGAATTGATTGAAACTCGGGATGAATTAAAGAGCGAATTAAATGTCGTAACGTTTACCAACCCGAATATCGGTTTGACATTGTATTATTTTCAGAAAGATGGCTCCACACAGTTCGGAAACTTTCCCATAAAGGATCGTTTTTCACCCGAATCTTTGCCTGTGCTCTCCAAAGCATATGGGATTACCTATTATGGTCCTCATGTCAGTATGAACCGGTTTGATGATCAACTCGTCTTATCCGCCATGCGGAAGGTAAAATTACCCCAGAGGGACGATGTTTATATTTACGTCGAATCCGGTTTTCACCTTGCGCAGGATATATTGGGTTACAATCAGTACAAAGGAGATTTATCCCACTTGATCCTCGATGGAGAGGGAAACATTGTGTATAGTGAGATTCCGGAAGCGATGAAAGTCGGGGAGAATTTCTCCAACTTATCGAATGGTGCAGCTTCGGACGGAATAGCTCGCGGTCATCATTGGTTCAGACAGGATTCCAATCAGAACTGGAGAGTTGTGTCGGTGATCTCGCAAGCCAAGTATCAACAAGAGAAAAATCAGTGGTTGCTTCAAATATTACTGGTCGCTTTATTTTTCCTTGGATTTACGGTATTTCTGGCGTGGCTGCTGTGGAAGATGGTTTATAAACCCCTCGGTCTGTTCCATTCGCAAATCAACGGAATGTCTCAAAATCCACAAACGGCAGGTAGCCAGACCCGCACGCAAATTCCCGAATTTGATTTTCTGTTAGGCGAATTCTCGAATATGCAGCATCAAATCGGTGACCTCTTTAAAGAGGTGCAGCAGAAAGAGAAAATTCGGGCAGATCTCGAAGTGGAGAAGCTTCTGTACCAGATCAATCCTCATTTTTTGATGAATACGCTGGATACGGTGCACTGGCTGGCGGTGATGAATGGACAAGGTGAGATCGACAGGCTGGTGCAGTCCCTGAATAAGCTGTTGTACTACAATTTAGGTAAATTGGGACAGGTTTCCACAATGGCAGAAGAGATTGACGCGCTTAGACAGTACTTGATCCTGCAGCAAATCCGCTATGATTTTGAATTTGATGTGCGTATTTCCGCTGATGAGCAAGTGCTTCAAATACCTGTACCTCGTTTTATTCTACAGCCGTTGGTTGAAAATTCACTTTACCATGGACTGAGTGACGAAGGTTTTATTCAAATTGAAGTGACACGCAAAGAAACGCTAAACATTATGATTCAGGATAATGGAGCAGGCATGACGGAGGAAGCGATTGAAAGACTTCTGAATAATCGTGTAGCTGAACATCAAAAAGTAGGGATGGGCATCGGGCTCAATTATGTTCACCGTATGTTACAAGCACAATACGGGGATCAAGCTCAGCTGGTGATTGAGAGTGAATTGGGAAAAGGGACAAGTATATTGCTTATACTTCCGATCAAAGGAGAAGATATCTCGGCATGATTAAGGTATTGATTGTGGATGACGATAAATTGGTACGAAAAGGAATAAGCTCCGCGATGCCATGGAACGAGTTCGACATGGAGGTAGTTGGAGAAGCAAGTAACGGGGCTAAGGCGCTGGAATTTCTGGAATCCAACTCGGTAGATCTGATGCTAACGGATCTGGCGATGCCGGTGATGTCTGGCATTGAACTGATGCGCGCCGCAAGGCAGCTCTATCCCGAACTTCATATTGTCGTGCTTACCCTTCATCAGGATTTCGATTATATCCAGGAGGCGCTTAGGCTGGGAGCGATCGATTATATAGCCAAAGTTCAGCTCGAGAAGGAGCAGTTCGAACATGTGCTGAATCGTATACATACCCGGATTGGTGAGTTGGGGAATACAAGACGAAAGCTCCCGCTACTCGGTGAAACCAACGTCCATTACCGTAAAGTGTATGCACTTGTCTCACTGGACCGGAAGTCCGGCCAGATCTGGCCCATCGGACTCGAATCCAATGTAGATGAGGTCCGATTTGAAGTGGAACGGAACAGCTGGATGTGGGCGGCACCCCTGGATGGAGAGGATCAGCTATTCGATAGACTGAAGGGATACTTGGATCAAGTTCCTCAAGGTGCGCTACTGGTGTTGTCTGATGTACAGGAACGGACATGGTCGCAAATTCAAAACTGGATTATAAACTATACAGAAACGTCCTTATTTTATGCGTATGAACCCCAAGATCCGGTTATTGCCGTTTCCTTGAATGAAGAAGACACTTCTCCAACAGAACCTCAGGATGAGGACATGGATCGTATTAAGCGAAGTTGGTTTCTATCTCCGTGGACGCATAACGACAATTATTATAACCAGCTTGTTGAAGAGTTTAAATCCCTAAGGCTGCAAAAAGGGCAACTGATGGGATTACTGTACTCCCTGGTCATGGAGTGGAACCATCTTTTTTCCCAGACTACGCTGGGCAGAATCTCAATGATCCATTCTTTTCAATCCTGGTACGAAGTGGAACAGTGGATCAAGCAGACCTCTGAGAGTATTCGAAAGGCGGATGAACAGACTTCGTATTCTCAGGAAATGATAGATGGTGTAAAAAAAGCCGTGATGATTATGCAGAATGATTTGGATCAGGCTTTTACAGCTTCAGGACTGTCCCAGCAACTCAACATTAGCCGAAGCTATTTCAGCCAATGCTTCAAGGACATCATGGGAAAAACCTTTAATGATTATTCCCGATATATACGAATGGAGAAGTCGAAAGAGTATTTATTGAACACAAACAACACGATTTTCTGGATTGCAGAGCGGGTGGGTTATACGGATGAGAAATATTTCAGCCGAATCTTTCGCGATCTGACAGGCGTGCTGCCTAGTGAATATCGACAATTAGGCAGAGCGGACAAATAGTGTACGCTCCACATAACCGACTGACAATCCGGTGAAAGAAGGGAAAGTAATGATCAAGAAGATGGCTGCGTGTCTTGTTGTCGTCAGCTTGATTGCAGGTATAGTATTCTTCAGTATTTCTTACTTTCGGGAATCGCCAATTGGACCAGCAACAACCATACCTGACACAGCCGCCACCGATCCATTTGGCAAATATGAACATCCCGTTTCCATCCGGTTGGGATATGTGGTCGACCCAACTGGTACGGATCTCTCTGAAGGAGAGACATTAGAAAAGAACATGTGGAAAACGGCGATTAAACAAAACCTTAACATTGATGTCGAAGTCATGTGGCAGGTATCCAAGGAGAACTTCGGTCAGAAAATTGATTTGGCTATTGCCAGCAATGATTTGCCAGATGCGATGATCGTTAATCAGGTTCAGTTGAATGAGATGGTCAAAGCGGGAGAAATTGAAGATCTGACCAATGCATATGCAAGCAGCGCTTCACCCGAGATGAAGAAAATTATCGACAGCACCAATGGATTGGCACGGGAACAAGTGACCTTTGAAGGGAAAATGATGGCTGTTCCGTCTGTGACGGCGGAAGACTTCAGCATGCTCTGGATCAGGCAGGACTGGCTGGATCGTCTTGGATTAAAACCACCGAAAACAGTGGACGAATTGGAAGCGATCGCGAAGGCCTTTGTGGAGCAGGACCCGGATGGGAACGGAAAAAGGGATACAATTGGGCTTGCTTCAAGCACAAGTCTGTTTAACGATTTCAACAACAGCGCTTTTGCTTTTGATCTAACTCCGATCTTCTCGGCTTATGGGGCTTTCCCCGGATATTGGCTCGAAAAAGATGGAAAACCAGTATACGGTTCGATTCTACCAGAGACAAGGAACGCCTTGGTCAGGCTTCGTGATATGTATGCCAAAGGTCTCCTTGATCCAGATCTGGGCATCCGCAAAGAGCCAGAGGAAACCGTCATTAGCGGACAGGCGGGAATGTTCTTTCAAGGTTTCTTTGCGGGCTACTGGCCGCTCCCAAGCGCTTGGCTGAATGATCCCCAGGCGAACTGGCAGGCTTACGCGCTCCCGCTGGATGCAAACGGAGCCTATCGTGTGAAGGTAGATAATCCCTCAAGTTCTTTCCTGGTGGTTCGAAAGGGGTATGCTCATCCGGAAGCGATCATTAAAATAAACAATCTGTACCTCCGTGATGAGTTTAAGTATGGTACCAGTTTTATGCTGAGTCGCAATTTTTTTGCCCCGGCAGATGAAGCCCGATATGAATCCAAAGCCGTGCAGGAGATTCTGTCAGGAACCAAATCACCAGCCGATTTCAAGGATAAGTCCGAATATAAGCTGCTGGAAAATACGGTTTCGACTATAAAACAAACCAAGCTAAAGCCTTATGATCAACTTGGCATTTCGTATTGGGATCAGCACAGCGAGAACTTTATGCGTGGTTATTCACTGCTCGTCGGTGGAAGAAACTTCTTTGATCCGAATATTCATAAAGTTCGAAGCCTTACCTACAAACGTACGCCAGCAGTGGAGAGTTCGTGGGTCAAACTTTCCAAATTGGAACATGATACATTTTTGAAAATTATTTTAGGAGCTGCGCCGATCGATTCATTCGATCAATTTGTACAGGAGTGGAAGGAACAGGGTGGCGACAAAGTAACTGCTGAAGTGGCTGCATCCCAGAATCATCGCTGAAGTGCTAACATATATACGCTGAATTTCACACGTTTTTGTACTGAATTCGATCATTCATAGCCGGTAGACTCCGTGTTTGAGGAGTTTGCCGGCTTTCTTTGTTCCAACTCGCTGTGTTACCCTCCCTTATTAACGAGGATAGACAAATGTAAGTCGGTAGGTAAGATAAATGTCCACAAGCTAAATCTTGCTCGTTGATCCGAGTGAAAACTGTATACATTTCTCTATCCAAACAAGCGTTTAATCCCTATCTCGATTAAGCGTCTCCAAGTTTTATAATGAAAGCGCAAACAACATGATAGAGAAATAATCAGAACGAAGGGGAGTTGAATTTGATGAGAAATAATTGGTCAATAAAAAGCAAACTGTTGACGAAACGACTGGCTGTGCTGTCCATGTCCGCCTTGATGGTTTCCGTCCTTGCAGCCTGTGGGGGATCCTCCAATCCGCCGACTGCTGAGGATGCAGGTCAATATGAGGTAACACCTGGAGATCCGTTCAGTGCCTATAAAGACGAAGTGACGGTAACGATGGGGCGTGTTACGACGGCGAACCCGAAATTGCCGGCTGGAGATACATATGAGAACAATGCGTATACCCGTCTGGTCAAAGAATCGTTTAACGCACAAATTAAGGACCAATTTGAGGCCAACGGTGAGGATTACAGCCGTCAAGTTTCTCTTGCAATCGCTTCCGGGGAACTGCCCGATATGATGCGTGTCGATTCCAAGGATGAACTTAAAGAACTGGTTGATAATGATCTGATTGAAGATCTGACGGAAGTATACAAACAATATGCCACCGATAATATCAAAAAGACTTACGATTCCTATGATGGTCGTGCACTGGACAATGCCACGATCGATGGCCGACTGATGGGCCTTCCAGCGACCTCTCTGGACTCCGCACCAACTATGGTCTGGGTTCGTCAAGATTGGCTGGATGTGCTGGGAATCAAACTTGATGCTGACGGAGACGGTGCTATCAAGCTGGAAGATGTAGAGAAAACAGCAGAAGAGTTCTTGAAAAAAGATCCTGGGCAAACAGGGAAACCGGTGGGCATTCCTTTTGTGAACACCCTGAATACGACAGACTATAATGGTTCTGCCTATACCATGCTGGGCGTTGCTTCGACCGAAAACGCGTTTCCTCAGTACTGGATGAAGGGCGAAGATGGCAGCATCGTTTATGGTTCGACCACAGAGGAAACCAAGCAGATGCTCGGCATTATGGCCGACTGGTTCAAAAGAGGTATCATCGACCCTCAATTTGGAACCCGTACATTTGACGATATCACTGCACTTTACACCAATGGCCAGAGCGGAATTGCTTTTGGACCGTGGCACATTCCAGACTGGGGACTGAGCAACGTCAAGCAAATGGATAAACATGCGAAATTTACGGCTTACACACTGGAGGATGCAGACGGTAAGGTAAACGTTGCACATGCCAATCCATCTGGTCAGTTTATTGTCGTGAGAAAAGGGTATGAACACCCGGAACTGGCGATTAAAATTATAAACCTGTTCTACGATAAATTAGCTAATGACAAAGATGTGGAAACTTCCATGCCAGAGGCAGCCAAGTATCTGGAAAGCGGCGTAGATGGTTCCACCAGACCTTTTAATATTGAAGTCAACTCGGCTACTTCGCTGCTAGATGATTATTCCGACGTCGTTCGGGGAATTAAAGGCGAGATTGGTTTGGATCAGGTCCGGACAACGGAATCGAAGAACAATATTGAGAGTATCCAAACCTACTTGAAAGACCAAGATACGGATGATGTAACGGCCTGGTCGAAATATCACTCGCGTATGAACGGAGTAGGGCTCATTGACAAGCTGACGCAGGAAAGCAAATTCAACTGGATGACGCCAGCTTTTTCTGGAACCACACCAAGCATGAAACAGACGTGGGCCAACCTGAACAAATTGGAACAGGAATCTTTCATCAAAATCATAACGGGTGCGGAACCGCTGGATTACTTCGAAACGTTCGTCAGCAATTGGAAGAAACAAGGCGGCGACCAAGTGATCCAGGAGATCGAAGCCGAGACCACATCCCAAAAATAATTAAGCTAACACTGCTGATAGGCTGCGATAAGCAGCCTTTCTTCAGGAAAGGGGTTCATCCATGAAGCAGGAAAATTATAAAGCAAGAAACCGCTTGGGCACGGGTGCCATGTATCATATGATGATGCTGCCAGGCATTTTATTTTTGCTGGTATTCAGCTACATTCCAATGGTTGGTGTCATTACGGCGTTTCAGGATTACGTACCAGCCAAGGGTATGTTGGGCTCCGAATTTGTTGGGCTCAAGCATTTTATTTATATGTTCAAACTGCCGGACATCGGTCAAGTTATCAGCAATACGTTGGTGATTGCCATCGCCAAGATTCTACTCGGCACCCTGATGGCCATCATTTTTTCCATTTTATTAAATGAAATCCGTTTTAAATTCGTTAAAAAATCCGTGCAGACCATTGTATATCTGCCCCACTTTTTGTCCTGGGTCGTTCTGGCCTCCGTGGTTGTTAACATGTTCAGCCTCGATGGAAGTGTAAATCAGATTTTAGCCGTTTTCGGCTTGGAAAATATTAATTTTCTCGGAAGCAACACCTGGTTCCAACCGCTAATTATCGGGACGGACGTATGGAAGGAATTCGGTTATAGTTCCATCGTTTATTTGGCTGCAATTACCTCGATTGATCCCGGCCTATATGAAGCGTCAGGGATAGATGGAGCGAGCTGGTGGAGAAAAGTATGGCATATTACATTGCCGGGCATGCTGCCTATTATCCTGCTCATGGGGGTCATGAGTCTGACCAATATCTTGAGCGCAGGCTTCGATCAAATCTACAATCTATATAATCCGGTTGTCTATGAGTCGGGCGATATTCTGGATACCTATGTATACCGGATTGGTCTCGTTGGCAGACAGTATAGTTTTGGTACGGCTGTTGGGTTGTTCAAGTCAGTGATCGGTATTGTTCTATTATTGTCGGCCAACGAATTGGCCAAAAAATACACCGACAGAAAAATATTCTAAGGAGGCGAAACTTGTGTCTTATTCCGCAAGCCTGAAAGACCGAATGGGCCGGTTTGTCATCTACGCCATCGTTATATTGCTGGCTTTGATCTGCCTCCTTCCATTATGGAATATCGTTGCGATTTCATTCAGCAGCAGTGAGGCCGTCTCGGCCAATGCCGTAGGTCTGTTACCCGTCAAGTTTACAACAGCCGCTTATTCGAAAATTATTGAGGATGCGCAGTTCTGGCGATCCTTTGGCATTTCCGTTCTACGTGTGGCTCTATCCCTTGTACTCAACATGATTCTTATTGTTTTGATGGCTTACCCGCTCTCCAAATCGAAAAGGGAGTTTAAGGGCAGAAATATATATATGAATGTCATGATTTTTGCCATGCTGTTCAGTGGGGGCATGATCCCTAGTTATCTGTTGATCAAAAACCTGGATATGCTCAATACGATTTGGTCGCTTGTACTGCCAGGTGCTGTCCCAATATTCAGTGTCATCCTTGTGATGAACTTCTTCGCCGCAGTACCGAAAGCGCTTGAAGAAGCGGCTTTTATCGATGGAGCAAACGCCTTGCAGGTCCTGTTCAAAGTGTATGTGCCCGTGTCTATTCCGGCGCTGGCGACCGTATCCCTGTTCAGTATCGTGGGCACGTGGAATGACTTCTTTAGTGGATTGATCTATATGACCAAAGTCAGCAATTATCCGTTAATGACCTACATACAGTCTCTTAACGTAAATATTGCTGAACTTCTGCAATCCGGCACAAACTCAGCTCAGCTCAGCAATCTGACTGAGATTTCGAACAAAAACTTAAATGCAGCCAAAATCGTAGTGGCTGTCATTCCGCTGCTGCTGATTTATCCGCTGCTGCAAAAATACTTTGTAACCGGAATTGTTGTGGGGTCGGTAAAAGAATAATAGTGAATGAAACGGAAATTGGATAAGCAGAATCTGGTTCAAGAGAAAGGTGGTGCGTTATGGGAAATAAAAATTGGTGGAAAGAAATTGTCGTATATCAAATTTATCCCCGCAGCTTTCAAGATAGCAACGGTGACGGAATCGGGGATCTGAAAGGTATATTATCCCGACTCGATTATTTGAAGGATCTTGGCATCGGTGCGATCTGGCTGTCACCGGTGTGCAAGTCCCCACAAGATGACAACGGGTATGACATTTCAGATTATCAGGATATTGATCCGATGTTTGGTTCGCTTGAGGATATGGAATTGCTGATTCAGGAAGCAGGCAAGCGGGACATCCGAATTATCATGGATCTGGTGCTTAACCACTCATCAGACGAACACCCCTGGTTTAAGGAAGCCCGGAAAAGCAAGGATAATCCGTACCACGATTACTATGTATGGAGAGATGGTGTGGAAGGAACGCCTCCCAATGATTTAGGTTCAACGTTTGGTGGATCGGCCTGGGAATGGGTTCCCGAGTTGGGACAGTATTATTTGCATCTTTTCTCTGTTAAACAACCGGATCTTAACTGGGAGAACCCCAAGGTACGGCAGGAGATATACGATATGATTCAATGGTGGATGGATAAAGGCGTAGGCGGTTTCCGTCTTGATGTTATCGATCTGATTGGCAAGCAGCCTGATCTCAAAATTACAGGCAATGGGCCAAATCTGCACCAATATATGCGTGAACTCAGTACAGAGACATTCCAAAAGGGTGACCTGCTAACCGTCGGAGAAACCTGGGGAGCAACGCCCGAGAGCGCCAAGCTTTATAGCAACCCAGACGGCAGCGAACTATCCATGGTCTTCCAATTTGAACATATTAGCCTGGATGAGCAGGAGGGGAAAGGCAAGTGGGATCTCCAGCCGCTGGATCTGCTTCAATTAAAGAAAGTGTTGTCCAAATGGCAGACCGAGCTGAAGGGCGAAGCCTGGAACAGCTTGTTCTGGAACAACCATGACCTTCCGCGGATCGTGTCCCGTTGGGGAAATGACGGAGAATATCGTGTGCAGTCTGCCAAAATGCTGGCGACTCTTCTTCATGGCATGCAAGGTACGCCATATGTGTATCAGGGTGAAGAGTTAGGCATGACGAACGTACGTTACCCCATTGAAGAATACCGTGATATTGAGTTGCTGAATCTGTATAAGGAACGTGTAGAGAATGGGTATCCTGAGGAAGAAGTGATGAAATCCATTTATGCAAAAGGCCGTGATAATGCACGTACGCCGATGCAGTGGGATGCTTCCGAAAATGCGGGTTTTACAGAAGGAGAACCATGGATTTTGGTAAATCCGAATTACGCGGAGATTAATGCGGAAGAATCTATAAATGATCCGGATTCCATTTACCATTACTATAAAACACTGATTCAGCTGCGAAAAGAACATGAAGTGATCATCTATGGGGATTATGAACTTCTGTACCCTGAAGACAGCAACCTCTTCGCATATACACGAAAACTTGATGGAACAAAATTACTTGTCCTGTGCAACTTCTATGGCAATACCGTTACATTCGATATTCCTGAGGAGTTTAGAGAGGATAAAACATTATTAATTAGTAACTATTCGGACGTTGTTTCAGAGAACGCACTTCGTCCTTATGAAGCAAGAATGTATCTGCAAGTGTAAAAAAGTAATAAGCAATATAGGCAGACATGTTATGACATTTAGCTGAAATGATGCTTAGGTGCGAGCGAAGAGTGGAGAAGATAGAGGGTTGATGGCGAATAGCCGTCAACCCTCTTTTTTGACGAAAAGAAGTTTTTGCAAGAAAACATCAAGCGCCATGGAATGTGAATGTTCCTTGTGGCGAATGATGGAGAAGCTGCGTTCCAGATGCAGCTGTCTAATTCGCAATTCTTCGACTTCCCCGGTTGCCAGCTCCTTATGAACAATCCATCTGGATACCATAGCAATTCCGAGTCCGGCAGCAACAGCTTCCTTCACACCCTGACTGCTGGTGAAGACATAGGACCGCTTGGGACGGATCGCAGTCTGTTTCATAAAATGATCGCTAAACGCGCGTGTTCCCGAACCCAACTCACGAAGCACCCAGACCTGATCCTGAAGCATATTCTGCTCTACAACGACGGAACCGGAGAGAGGATGACCGGAAGGAGCTACAACGATCATCTCATCTTTCATGTAAGGGATAACGTCAAGGTCTGCCGAGGCTTGCGCTTCACCCTCCACAAATCCGATATCCAGTTGATTTCCTCTAACTGCAGACAGAATCTCCTGGGTATTTCCAATCGTAACCTGAATGTTGACCTGCGGATACTGTGCTGCGAATTCTGCCAGCTTCTTAGGCAAAATATATTCACCTATGGTGAAGCTGGCTCCGATCTGAATGCTTCCGGTCACCTCATCCCGCAGCATCTGAATCTCCTGCCGCGCTTCATCGTAGCGAGCCTGAATGACTTTGGCATGTTTGTAGAGGATTGTGCCCGCTTCAGTCAGGCACACTTGCTTTGGAGAACGATGCAGCAGCTTGGCTCCCAGCTCATTCTCCAAATTTTTGATATGCAGGCTCACGCCAGGTTGGGACAGGTTCAGCAGTTCTGCAGCCTTGGAGAAATGGCTCTGTTCCACAACGGTAACGAAGACTTTTAAAGCATCAGTTATCATTAGAATTCCTCATTTGAATAGTGTGTTTTTGTAGTTATAAGCCTATTGAGGTCATTTTAGCATAAGATACCTAATCAATCATAAGTTTTTCTAATGATTAGGATCGTAGATTCATATTTCACTTCCTTCCTTTCTGCTTCTATAGTGAGGATATACTTTATCCAACAAGGAAGTGTAGAGCTATGATCTTACAGACACAATTGAAATTCGTTAAAAACATAAAAGTAGTTAGGAACCGAGGATTTCTGCAGGGGATCGGACTGACTTTACTGCTCTCGTTTATTGCCAAGCTGCTGGGTTATCTGCCGCTCTTAAATATCATGGGTCAACTCGTTATTGCAATTCTGCTTGGCATCTTGTACCGGGCGGTGCGTGGCGTTCCGCTGACCGCTCAATCAGGGATATCCTTTTCGGGAAAACGATTGCTACGGTTCGGCATCATCCTGCTGGGTTTGAAGCTGAACCTTCTGGATATTGTCCATGCAGGCTACAAAGTCGTTGCGCTTGCGGCAATCAATGTTGTTGTTACGATTTTTGTTGTTTACGGACTAAGCAAGTGGTTAAAGATCGACAAACGAATAGGGCTGCTGACCGCTTGTGGAACAGCCATCTGCGGTGCAGCGGCAGTGGTCGCGATTGCGCCACAGATCAAGGCCAAAGATGAAGAAACGGCAGTAGGTGCGGCCACGGTGGCTATATTGGGCACAATCTTCACCCTTGCATATACATTGTTATACCCGGTATTGGGTTTAAGTGCGAATGGATATGGCCTATTCACAGGAGCTACGCTACATGAAGTAGCACATGTCATCGCTGGGGCTGCACCTGGAGGGCAAGCGGCACTGGATATGGCAGTCATCGTCAAGCTAACCCGGGTCGCCATGTTGGTACCGATTGCGCTGATCATCGGCTTGTGGAGTGGACGACAGGCGCGTGGGGGAGAGCAAAAATTATCTAAAGGAATCCGGTGGCGTGAATTGCCAGTACCCTGGTTCATTTTCGGTTTTCTGGCTATGAGTGGATTAAACACGCTGGGTATTATTCCACAAGAGATGATCACGGGACTTCTGGTTCTATCCTATATGTTGCTCGCGATGGCCATGGCTGGATTAGGGTTAGGTGTGGATATTGCAACCTTCCGCCGTCTGGGCAAGAAGCCTTTCTTGGCAGGATTGCTTGGCTCTGTCGTTTTGTCCATTATCGGTTTCATGCTCGTTCGTGGTTTTGGCCTGAACTAGGGCGTGTGTTAGTTGAATTATACAGGGAGTATTCTCAAAACCGTTGTCACGCATTGACCCTTAGTGGATCAATGCGTGCTTTTTGTTGTTCGAGAGATGCTGATCATCAGATCCAGAAAGAATGCGACAGGAATAGTATAAATTCATCGCTTGAAAAAATATAAATATTTCCCTCTTTTGGTTCAAAAGTCCGAAATGCACATATGAAAGTCTGGATAACGATGTATTTTCTGCTCGCAAGCCTTAAGGTTGCTCGTAAATATCCAAAAAGGAACATCAGAAGTCCGAATACCGTCTCTAGGGGTCCGATAAGGAGAATTGGAAGCGGTTTATACTTAATCTATTCCAGAGATGACAAATACAAGAAGAAAAGCGGATCAGTTGCCCAAGAAACTCCCCAAGGTAAGCGGCGATCACGCATTACGGTCACGTAAACCATGTTGTATGCGTCTGCTATTCTTTATCTGATTGCAGTCCTTTACCCGATCTATCCTAGTCCTAGTGTCATTCACTGATTCTTCCGCTGTAGCTAATGGACAGGTGTGTGTCTATTGGTTTATTCACAAGTACTTTGATAAGGGGGTGATGATCGGCGTAGCGAAAGAATAAGGCAAATCAACCGTCCATTTTCATTGAAAAACCATTTTGCTAATAACCTGAGGAGGAATTGAATTTGCGCAACAAGTACATTGTGTGGTCACTCGTATTAACGATGCTGATCTCGAACGTATTCCTGACTGTCGGATTTCCATCACCAGTATCAGCAGCCGAAAGACCGGACCTGGCACAGGGCAAACAGGTTACCGCGAGCGGGTACAACCAAACATACAGCCCGACCAATGTGATTGACAGTAACCAAGCAACCTATTGGGAAAGTACCAATAGTGAGTTCCCCGAATGGATTCAAGTGGATCTTGGCACCAACACCAACATTGACCAAATTGTATTGAAGATTCCGACAGTGTGGGAAAAGAGAACCCAAACGATAACCGTGCAAGGCAGCACGAACGGTTCATCGTTCACGGATATCGTGGGTTCTGCGGATTATGTATTTAATCCATCGGTTGGGGAGAACTCGGTTACCATCGATTTTCCTGCTGTCGAGACAAGGTACGTTCGCTTAAGCGTAACGGGCAATTCCGAGTGGCCGGCAGCTCAACTGTCGACATTTGAAATTTACGGCCCAGGCAGTGAGGGACCAACGCTACCTGGCCCCGATCCTGTGGATCCCCCAATCATCCCTACAGAGGGAAGCAACATCGCCATCGGTAAGTCGATTACTGCATCGTCCAGCACTTTATCCTTCGTAGCTGCGAATGCAAACGATAACAACATCAATTCGTACTGGGAAGGGGGCAGCAATCCAAGCTCACTGACATTGGATCTAGGCTCCAATCATAAGATTACATCCATTGTACTTAAACTCAACCCGGATCCGGTCTGGAGCACCAGAACACAGACCATTCAAGTGCTTGGACATAACCAGGATACAACCACCTTTAGCAATCTGGTTTCCGCCCAATCATATACATTCAACCCGGCTTCCGGTAACACGGTGACCATTCCCGTTGCAGCAACGGTTAAACGTCTGCAATTGAACATTACCACGAACTCGGGCGCTCCGGCCGGGCAAATTGCTGAATTTCAAGTATTCGGCACACCTGCACCTAATCCTGACCTGACGATTACAGGCATGTCCTGGTCTCCATCTTCTCCAGTGGAGAACAGTCCCATCACCCTTAATGCGATCGTCAAAAACATTGGCTCTGCCGCTTCTCCAGCTTCTAGCGTCAACTTCTATCTGAACAACGAACTGGCGGGTTCGTCACCAGTAGCTGCTCTGCAAGCAGGAGCTTCGACAACGGTCTCGCTTAATGCTGGCAATAAAGCAGCTGCATCATATACGCTCAGTGCCAAGGTGGATGAGAATAACCAGATCATCGAAGAGAATGAAGGAAACAATAATTACACACACACCTCTTCTTTGGTGGTTGCACCGATTACAAGTTCTGATCTGGTAGGCACGGTCTCTTGGAGTCCTGGAACCCCTACAGCAAACAGCACAGTAACATTTACGGTTAATCTGAAAAATCAAGGCAACATGGCCTCCGCAGGTGGTGCACACGGAGTTACAGTGGTTCTCAAGAACGCTGCCGGAGCAACGCTTCAGACGTATAGTGGTTCCTATACCGGTACATTAGCACCTGGAGCTTCGGTCAATGTCAATGTAGGTACCTGGACTGCTGCAACTGGTAACTACAATGTGACAACTACCGTAGCAGTGGACAACAATGAAGCTCCGGTCAAACAAACGAATAACGTCGTTACAACAAGTTTGAACGTGTATTCAGCCCGTGGTGCAAGCATGCCTTATACCCGGTATGATACGGATGATGCTACGCGTGGTGGCAGTGCCACGCTGAAATCCGCACCGACCTTTGATCAGGCTCTGACGGCTTCGGAAGCCTCTGGCCAGCGCTATATCGCGCTTCCTTCCAACGGTTCGTATGCACAATGGACGGTTAGACAAGGGGAGGGAGGCGCAGGTGTAACCATGCGATTCACGATGCCGGATTCCGCAGATGGCATGGGTCTTGACGGCGCGCTTGACGTGTATGTTAACGGGTCCAAGGCCAAAACGGTTCCTTTGACCTCTTACTACAACTGGCAGTATTTCTCCAGCGATCATCCGGGGGATACGCCAAGTGCAGGACGTCCGTTGTTCCGTTTTGATGAAGTGCACTGGAAACTGGATACACCTCTAAAAGCTGGAGACACCATTCGTATTCAGAAAAACAATGGAGATAACCTGGAATACGGTGTGGATTTCCTCGAAATCGAACCCGTTCAGGCTGTGATCCCACGCCCGGCTAACTCCGTCTCTGTAACCGATTTCGGTGCGATTGCAAATGATGGAAAAGATGACCTTGCCGCATTCGAAGCGGCAGTCCAATCCGCGGTATCCACAGGCAAGACTCTATATATCCCTGAGGGCACGTTCCATCTGGGCAATATGTGGAAAATTGGTACGCCGACGAATATGATTAACAACCTCACCATTGTAGGTGCAGGCATCTGGCATACAAACATTCAGTTTACCAACCCTAATGCAGCCTCAGGCGGGATTTCTTTCCGTGTGCAGGGCAAGCTGGATTTCAGCAATATTTATATGAATTCCATGCTGCGTTCGCGCTATAACGAGAATGCAGTTTACAAAGGATTTATGGACAATTTCGGTAAAAATTCAAAGGTTAGCAACGTATGGGTTGAGCACTTTGAATGTGGTTTCTGGGTAGGGGATTACGCCCACACACCTGCAATCATTGCCGATGGCCTAGTGATCGAGAACAGTCGCATTCGGAATAACCTTGCCGACGGTGTCAACTTTGCCCAAGGCACGAGCAATTCGGCTGTACGCAACAGCAGCGTCCGCAACAATGGTGATGATGGTCTGGCCGTATGGACCAGCAACGTGAATGGTGCGCCTGCCGGTGTGAACAACACATTCTCGTTCAACACGATTGAGAATAACTGGCGTGCAGCAGGCATCGCGTTCTTTGGTGGTAGCGGACATAAGGCAACCAACAACCTGATTGTTGACACGGTTGGCGGTTCGGCGATCCGGATGAACACTGTTTTCCCTGGATACCATTTCCAAGACAACACAGGTATTCTGTTCTCCGATACAACGATCATTAACAGCGGCACAAGTAAAGATCTGTACAACGGTGAACGCGGAGCTATTGATCTTGAAGCTTCCAACGATTCCATCAAGAATGTAACGTTTACCAATATTGATATCCTCAATACGCAGCGCAGTGCCGTTCAATTCGGATACGGTGGCGGTTTCCAGAACATTGTGTTTAACAACATCAACATTAATGGTACCGGTCTGGACGGAATTGAGACGTCGCGGTTCACAACCCCGCATAAAGGTGCAGCAATTTACACCTATACCGGAAATGGCTCTGCCACATTCAATAATCTGACAACCAGCAATATTGCCAACCCTAATGTGAATCAGATTCAAAATGGCTTTAATTTGATCATTCAATAAATTTATTTCAAACAAAAACAGGGAGCTCTAAGAGTTCCCTGTTTTTTTAGGTTACTTTGATGAAGTATGGGTGAACATTGATCCGGATCTGAAATATTGAAAATAACCGCGCAAAGTAAGTTTTTAAGATGCCCCATATTTTCTTCTGTAGTGACTTAACGTGAGAAGAGGCCAAATATATGTATAGCTGTGATAATGGGAATAGAAGTTCCCGGGCAGACCTGCGCCTGTGGGATATGAGGTTCTCCAATCGTTTTCGTGCATTGATGCAATAAGCCGTAGAACGCCTTGATTCATCTCAGGTGTAGGTTTGGGTTGGACTGCAATGAGTGCGTCAAGTGCCCAAGCGGTCTGGGAAGGGGTACTTTCCCCTAATGGCACATAGTGCAGGAGTCGGTCACTTTGACAGGATTCTCCCCAGCCACCGTCGGAGTTCTGGATGCTTAAGAGCCACTGCGCTCCTTTTTGAACTGTATCATGGCCTGAAGGTAGCCCAACGGCCGTAAGACCGGTTAATGCTGCCCAGGTACCGTAGATATAACATACGCCCCATCTTCCGTACCATGAGCCATCTTTCTCCTGGTTTCGAATGAGCCATTTCGTTCCACGTTTGATCCATTCATGCCTGGTATCAAGCCCGGCAAAGTTACCGAGATACTCCAAGGTACGTCCCGTTAGGTCAGCCTCTGAAGGGTCTGTAGCCGCAGATTTGGCACCATCAATGGCGAGCCAGGTGAGCATCTCCTTGTTCGTATTTTTTTCGAATGCCGGCCAGCCGCCATCTTTATTTTGCATGGACAGAACCCAATTCAGTCCGCGATTCCAGGATTGCTGAACCGTTGGAAGAGTAGTGGACAAGCTTCGGATAGCCCGTAAAACTGCTGTTGTATCATCCACATCTGGATTGATCGTATTCGACTCCGAAAATCCCCATCCTCCAGGGACTGTATTCGGATTATGGATGCTCCAGTCGGCTGTTTTATCTTGCTGACGGGAGAGCAAATAGGAGGCCGCACGTTGAATAGCCTTATGGTCATCGGTAATGGAAGCCTCCTGCAATGCGTAGGTGATTAAGGCCGTATCCCACACGGTAGATGGGGAGTTTTGAATCGTTGTTTTACCTCCAGAAGAACGGCACTGCATTGCCGTGAGTCCGGTTATGGCTTTTGTAATCAGGGGATGCTGCTTATCGTATTTTAGGGCCAATAGGGCAAAGATCATGAGAATCGTACTACTGGCATAGCTGTATAATGTGCCATCAGACTCAATCCGCTCTATCATGAACTGTTCCGCCTTCGTTCTTGCAGTGTCGTGGATGTGGCGAGGGTTACCGAGCAGTCGGCTTCTCCCGCTTAGAATGTCGTCCTGCATTTCCTGATATCCCCGGGTAGTTGACTCATCTTCAACATTTCGTAAGTCGGTCAGATCAGACAGATCGGGAGCATGGGGTACTGTGAGGGCGAAGCGCAAGTCTGCCATAACGAGCATGGGAGTGAGGTGAACTCTGGAATAACCGGAAAATTCAAAATAGTTGATGGGAAAATAGGTAGGGAACATCAGTATCTCCAGGGGGATCATAGAGATGGATAAAGGCCATTTTATTTGTCCGGTAGCGGCAAGTATGGCTTTGGTCAAAATGCTGCTAACTTTTCCAATACCTCCTTTGGAGTGAATATACTGTTTGGCCCGCTGGATTGGCTCGTCCGTACTCTGGCTGTACCCGGAGTAGAGCAGGGCGTAGTACGCTTCAACCGATGCGGATAAATTTCCATCCTCTTCATCGGTGTACAATCTCCAGCATCCATCCTGTTGCTGTTCGTTAAGGATACGATCGTGCAATTCCCGGATGAACGCTTCATTCGGAACTTCCAATATCCGAAAGAGAATGATGACATAAGCATCAATTACCGTACCGTTCTCAAAACAAAAATGCCAGGAACCGTCTTGTTGCTGCTGTTGAAGCAAGGAAGTCGTCATCCGACTTATTTCCTCATCAATTGCGCTCAGTACATGGCTCATTCCGCGGATACCTCCAGAGTACGTCATTTTTGTATTATATGATGGCAATCAGGGGGAAATGAGGAGCAGAATGAGCGTGAAATCCAGTTCATTTCAGGGTTTTCTACAATTTTCAATAATAAAATGAATTTTACTATTGAAATTTTTTCCAATAAAGTGTATAAATATCTTTGTTAACGCTTACAAGATTTTGATCTATATCTTTCTCCGATACCCTTCAAAAAGGAGGTGTAAGTACTATAACATGCAATAACTGAAAAACGGACTTTATGTTTTCGAAAATGAAATCGATTTCATTTTGTGTATTTGATATTTGGCTGTTCAAATTATAATAAATCAAAGGAGATATGTTGATGAAGATATGGAAAAAGAGTGCGTTAGTGTTGCTGTCCACTTTTCTGGTAACGGCGGGTTCATATAGTTCATATATGCCCAAGACTGCGCATGCAGCGGGTGAACAGGTAGAGGTATGGATTTCAACTTCAGATCCCAATTCCGAACCGGCAGTGGGGCTTAGAACAGATGCCAGACTCACCAAGATTGCATCAAAAAACTTCAGCAGCAACTCAGGCAATGCCGATGTTACCATTACGGTCAACGAAAACCAAACGTATCAGCAGATGGATGGTTTTGGAGTGTCATTAACGGATGCGTCCGCATGGCTCATGAACTACAAGCTGGATAACAATAAGCGCGCGGAAGTAATGGAGAGGCTGTTTGGCAACACAGGCATTGGGCTTAGCTTATTGAGACAGCCGATCGGAAGCTCCGATTTTGCTTGGGCCGCCTACACTTATGCCGATACGCCAAATGATACTTCACTCAACCAATTTACAATCGACCGGGACAAGACTTACATACTGCCCATGGTCAAAGCGGCAATCGCTAAGAATCCCAATATCAAAGTAATGGGTTCCCCATGGAGTGCGCCTGCCTGGATGAAGTATTCCAACAATCTGAATGGCGGCAAACTGAAAGCAGAACACTACGGAACATATGCGAATTATTTCAAAAAATACATTGAAGCCTACCAGGCTGAAGGTGTACCCATCTATGCTGTTACGTTGCAAAACGAGCCAATGTACGAGCCCTCCCATTATCCTTCCATGGGTATGAATGTACAGGATCAGACGGGCTTTATCGGCGATTATCTTGGACCAACACTCCGCAATGCCGGAATCAACACCAAGATTATTGCATTCGATCATAACTTTCTGGACTGGAACTTCCCTAACCAAGTCATTACGAATCTGAAGAACGCAGGCAAGGGCAGCTACGTATCCGGCAGCGCATTCCACCATTATGACAGTGGGGACGGATCGACAATGACCTCCATGAATAACAGTCACCCGGACAAGGAAGTTTGGTTCACGGAGGGTGGTTTCGGCAACTGGAATGATCCGCAGAATGGTACCTCTTCGGGTTTCGATAATATGATGAACGAGTTCATTAATATTACGAGAAACTGGTCCAAATCGATCATTCTCTGGAATGCTGCCCTGGATCAAAAAGACGGTCCAGCATTGCTTTCACCGAACAACACTAATAAAGGCATGATTACAATCCGCAACTCGGACAACCGTAATGATGCTCCTGAGAATAATGTCACATATCACAAACAATATTATTTGCTGGGTCACTTTAGTAAATTTGTAGTACCCAATGCATACCGCATTGACAGCAACACCGGATCTGAAGTCAAAAATGTGGCTTTCCGAAATCCGGACGGTTCCAAAGTGGTTGTCGCCTACAACTCCTCCAGTTCATCGAAAAATGTGAAGATCCAATGGGGCAGCCAAAGCTTTGTTGTCACTATTCCAGGCAAGTCCGCTATGACGTATAAATGGTATGGAAATGTTTCTTAAGGGATAGCGGGGATTCAGATTCCCGTACCCAGCAAGCTAGGGGCCGCGAGCAGTCGCGGCTCTTTTAATTTGTTTTTATTTAAAGATCATCCATCGTATACATTTGTTGTGATTTTTACATATTCAAGGATTTTACAATTTTGATATTATGATTTCTTAGTTTAACTGTCCTCTTACATTGGGTTGATATACTAGCCTGAGCTTTTATATGGGAGAGGGGTTAGACAACTTGAAAGACATCAATCAACGCTGGGTAGCGATGATCCTTGTAGCAGTAATGGTTATCCAATCATTCTGGACATTTGCAGGAATCGGACATGCTGCAACATCAGAAAACCTTAACACCAGCAATTTGGCGAAAAACGTGGTGATCACCCATTTTTATGGAGGAAAGAAAGACGACGTACTCGACGTGTACGGCAACGACTTTGTAGAACTATATAATCCGACAGCAGAACCTGTTTCGCTGAACGACTGGTCCATACAATTTGCGGATACCCAAAAGAATAATTGGAAAGTAGCTCAGCTAGGTACAACGACTGCCCAGATTCCGGCATATGGCTATTATCTGATTGCGCTTGGCAGCAACGGCAACGTCGGAGAGCAGCTTCCACAGCCGGATGCCACTGAAGCTTCATTCAAATTAGGCAACAACAGCGGAAAGCTGGTTTTGTTAAATACGACACAACTGTTGACAGCTAACGATCCAACGGCAGATGTTTTACAGGAACATGTAATTGATTTTGTTGGATATAGTGCTGACGCTTATTGGGGGAGTCCGGCGCCGGAAGCGGGCAAGCAGAGCACCATGCAACGTTTGGTGTATGATCCGCTAAATCCGGAGAAAAGCACTACTACAGCAGCGTTCCCTAATCACGGAAACAACTGGGACACTCGGAATAACGGAAATGACTTTGAGAAGGTCAAAGGCGCGAAGGCTCGCAATTCAAGCACAACTTCCGCCTATGTCATTCTGGAGAGTAATCAAAGGTTAGAGATGCAATCGGCTTCGAGCGTAGATCCTGTACATAACAAGATTACGTTAAATGCATTTGGAGGCTTAGTTAAGCAGGGACCATGGTCATCCGATGACTTCAGTGTGCTGGGCCTCCCGGCAGGATTCACTGCTGAAGCCAATGCGAACGGAGATCAGATCGAAGTGACCATAACTGGAGACGGTACCGGGAATATGGTTTCAGACAGCCTTCTGACATTTGAGATTCATCCTGGTGCGTGGGATCAATTACACAAACCAGCCTCATCCTTAACAGTGTATCAAGGAAGCAATACCGTAACATTCGCTCAATTCACACCTTCCAATAAGATTGTAGCAACATTGGACTCCTCATCGTCGAGCATCCATATGGACAGTGCGAAGGACTTGAATACCACAATCCAACTCAATCTTAGCGCTGGCGTTCCCGTGGATGGGGTGCTGGACTCGAATGCTTACATTGTGACGGGGCTTCCTGAGGGAGATTGGAGCATCAAGGCTGAGGGCCGAAGCAGTGATCATACGATTACGCTTTCCATTTCGGGTACATCCGCTTCTGCTGTCATGAACTCCGTCATGCTGAATGTGACGTTAATGGCTGAGGCTGTGCAGGATAAGGACTGGCTGGCTTCGGAAATGATCAGCGTCCCCCTGCTTCGGTACAGTCAACCGCTTCTTGCTGATGAGAATCGCAAACATGTCGTTGAAGACAGCATCATAGCGGACAATACAGGTTTTAATGACCCTGCCACCAAACAATATAAATATGGAAGTGATGCCATGGGAGCGAACGAATATACCTTCCTGCGCGGTACACATTCCTTATTCAAGGCTGATCTGGCAGCGGGTCTTATTCCTTCTCCGAATTCGGTAATTCCAGGCTGGAATGAGAAGGACATCCTTACGTACACGCAAGGCGATGCCCATATTCAGAATGTGGGAACCTTTAACGACAGTACCAATCAAATGGTGTTTAGCTTGAACGATGTGGATTCTTCCGGCATCGGCAGCTTTTATGATGATCTGATTCGCTTTGTTACAAGTATTTATGTAGTCAAATACGAAAAAGACAGCTCTGCGATTACCAATCTGCAGGACGCCGATTTCCGGGACGTATCTCGTACCTTTCTAGATACCTATAAGGATACTCTGATAGAGATTAATAACGAGATAAACCCCAAAAATACCAAGTTAACCAAAAGCAATGTAACGGCATATACGAAAGAGGTCATGGACAAAGTCTCCAAAGTGTCTTATGAGGAAGCATTGCAAAAGTTGCTCGGCAAGCGGGCAATTGATGGGAAATTAAACATTGCCAGCAACTCCGATAAGTTTGAAGCCGCTACAGATGCGGAGAAATCTTCCCTGCAAGCTGCTTGGGAAGCATACAAATTGCAAGTCAGAAGCAATTTCCCAAACCTGAGTGACGATGAATTCGATGCCTATTTTAAGATAAAGGATATTGTACGCCGTATTCATCAGGGAATTGGCAGCATTGGGGTTGAACGCTACAATGTGCTGATCGAAGGAGCAAGTGAAGCCAATACGGATGACATTCTGCTCGACGTGAAAGAGCAGACTCGGAACGCCAATTTATCGAAAGATGCTTATCTTAAAACTTCAGTTGATCCCGATTCTTATCTGGGTGTACTCGAAGCAATGAATCGCTCGTATCTGATCAAGGAAGTCTCACCTTTTAAAGGGGATTACACGGATAAGCCGTTTAAGAACAAGCAAGAGCTGGAGCAGTATTTGGTCGATGCAGCCAAGGCTTACGCTTATGCAAGCTCGCGCTTGGACAAGGTATCCGATGAGTTGAACTACCGTTTTGAGGAACGTTTTGTAACAAATATCATACCCATCTGGGATGATTTGCAGAACTTTATTCTTAATGCAGCGGAGGATTACTCCCACCAGGTCGTAGCGGATTTTGTGCTTGTAAAGGAAGATATGCGAACCGGGAAGCTGATTGACGTTTCCACATTGGATAATTTATCTGTTGATCAAGGCTCCTTGACTCCAGCATTCAATCTTGCAATTACGGCGTATACTCTGAATGTTGAACAAGCAACAGACTCCATCAGTATTACGGCGAAGGCTACGGATAGCCAGGCTACCTTGTCTGTTAAAGGTGAACCTTATGCAAACGGAATAAATCAATCTTTCGGGTTGTCTGTTGGAAAAAATGTAATTCCAATTACGGTGCAAGCACGTAATGGATCAAGCAAGATTTACAGTATAAATGTCGTCAGAGCCGGAGATTCCTCCTCGGTTCCACCAACGTCTTCGACTCCTTCAACTCCAACTGGAGGAACGAATGGTGATCAAAAGGGTACCACTGCCAACAGTGGAACGATTACTGTGAATGGTGGATCGTTGAGCCTGGACGGGGTCAAAATCAATATGCCAGCCGGAGCGATGGAGAGCAGCATCGTCATCTCCGTAAATAAAGTAAGCCAAACGTCGAATCTGTTCACCGATTCCACATTGATACTGCTCGGGGATGTCTATGAGATTACTGCAAGCAAGAGCGGGAATTTCACCAAACCGGTAACTGTCACCTTACCATTCGACAAGAACAAGGTGGACTTTGACAAATCAATAGTGGGATTGTATTGGTTCAACGAGCAAGCCCAAAAGTGGGTTTCACTCGATAATTTGAAAGTAGATCAAATGAATGGAACAGTATCGGGAACCATTAATCATTTTACCAAGTTTGCTGTTCTGGTATCCGATAAGACTGTAACGTCAACTCCGGAAGGAACCAAGAATTTCACGGATCTCGTAGGACATTGGGCTTCCGGCAGTATTATGGATTTGGTTGAACTCGGTGTGATCCAGGGTTATCCAGACAACAGTTTCAGAGCGGATAAAAAAATTACCAGAGCCGAATTTGTTACTCTTATCATTAAGGCTCTACATCTGCAAGACTCTGCTGACAAAGGATTTGCGGATACTACGACGCATTGGGCACAAGACGCGATTTCCACTGCGGCAGGTCTGGGCATTGTGAATGGATATAGTGATAACACCTTTGGTCCAGATGAACTGGTGACCCGCGAGCAAATTGCGACAATGGTCGTTCGTGCAGCGCAGATTGCTGATTCAGACAGTAATATCAGCTTCTCTGATGGCGCTGAAATTTCTGGTTGGGCTCGTTCAGCACTTGCTGCGGCCATTACCAATGGGCTCGTTAACGGCTATCCAGACGGAACATTGAAACCGAAAGGGAATACAACTCGCGCAGAAGCCGCTACACTCATAGAAAGAACTATTCAATTAACAAAACAATTGACAAAATAAATCGAAGAATTCAGAAAGGCTGCTCTCCAGCAAGTTTAACTTGTTGGGAAGCAGCCTTTTTGTATTGCTTGTATCTTTTTTGTATCTGGTTCATTCGTTTTGTTACAACGATATACCATTTTCGATAATGACGCGATTGAGCTTGGTATTCACCGGGTTGGAAATCGTATCACCTACAGGGCATTTGCTCTCCAGAAATTGTACAAATGATTCAACTTTTTCTTCAGATGAGCTGGTTTTAATATAAAACGTGTATCGAATATCAGAATAACCGGGACGTACATCAGATCGGTTAAAAAATCCGTCAAGATCCAGATCACCTTCAACATCAACTCTGAAATCATCAAGTACCACATCGAATTTGGAGGCATAAACCCGGGCCACAATGGATTGACATGCGCCAAGGGAGGCAAGTAAAGCTTCTACAGGATTCATTCCCGTGTCCGTACCCCCGAGGTTTGTTGGCTCATCGATGATCAGTTCGAATTGTCTTGCTTTGGTGATCACTTTAACCCCATCTTGTAGATGGGCAGTAGCTTTGAAAGTCTGAACATTAGCCATCCGATACCTCTCCTTTATAAAACATTGTATGTAACTTGGTTTAGTATGGATTATAGTTCCATGAATCACAAGCTGTCAATATAAGGATGGGAATAGAATTAGATATTCACTCTTTAAATTAAGAAATGGATAGCCTAATGGCTATCCATTTCTCTAACATTTCAACTTCTCAGCCGATGTACTTATTCACTCATAACATGATCATATTTTTCCTTCAAACGTTTGATATCTGCCCTCGGCGGTGCGCCGAACATGCGGGAGTACTCCCGGCTGAATTGGGACGCACTCTCGTAACCAACCCGGAAGGCTACATCCGCAGCATCAGCTGACTCAGCCATGAGGAGTCGACGTGCTTCCTGAAGCCTTAGCTGCTTCTGAAACTGAAGTGGGCTCATGGCGGTAATTTCTTTGAAATGTCGATGGAATGAGGACACACTCATGTTGGCTGTCTCTGCAAGATCTTCGATTCGAAAAGGTTGCTCCCAATGTCGAACAATATGCTCAATGGCTTCCCTAATCCGGTAACTGCTGCTGCCTTCCACTGCAATCTGGGCCAGTTCAGCTCCATAAGGTCCCTGCAAAAGCCGATACAGAATTTCCCGCGTATAGAGTGGGGCGAGGAACGGGATTTCTCCCGGCGTATCCAGCAGCCGAACCAATCGAAGTACAGCATCTTGAATGGAGGGCTCCATCTGTCCAACAAATAGGGCGCGTCTGGCGTTTTCTTTAGAGGTGACCTTAATATTACAATCATTCAGTACTTCAAGAATCTGGTTCTGTGTAAACTCAAGCTTCAGACTCAGGTAAGGCGTATCAGTGGATGCTTTTATAATCTGACCAATCACCGGCAGGTTCATGGAAGCAATCAGATAATTGGATGGTCCGTATTCGAATCTTTCCTGTGCCAGCAAGATTTCTTTCAAGCCTTGAACGATAACACAAAATGAAGGCTTGTAAACCCGGTAAGCAGGCTCGCTTATGCTGGAATGCTGATAGACATACAAGGAAGGGATTTCCGTTTCCTTGGAGCTGTTATGAAGGGAGTGACGCTTAATTAGTTCGGTGAGTTCCTGTTTCTGCTGAACTGCGTTATCGGACATACATATCCTCCTTGCGAGTTGTTCTTGCTTCATTATAAGACTTAACGACCTTAGACAAAAGTGGACCTGATAGGATCAGGCAATCAATTAAGACAAATGATATACCGATTCGCTCCTTCAGTTCGGCATAATAATATTAGGCTCGCAGAATCAAGCAAGGGGACACGAAAAGGCAATCAGACAGCATAGCTGTAGTACCTCTACGAAAATAGCAACTTTATCCTGAACAAAAGGAGGTATGGAAATGAGTCATGTATTAATTTTGGGTGCCAACGGTCAAATCGCCCGTGAAGCGATAGACTTGTTTCTTAAGGAAACCGATGTCAGGCTAACACTCTATTTGCGGAAATCCAGCAGGCTCGGAAATATCGATTCGAATCGTGCGCGTGTGATCGACGGTGACGTGATGGATCAAGTCAAATTGAAAGACGCCATGAATGGCGTGGACGTTGTCTATGTCAATCTTGCAGGTGATCTGGAACAGTACGCCAGAACCATCGTGGAAACGATGAAATCTGCAGGAGTGAAACGACTAATTTTTATCAGTTCCATGGGCATCTACGATGAAGTGCCTGGACAGAAGTACAGCAGCATATTGGACCCTTATCGTAAAGCTGCTTCCATTGTTGAAGCTTCAGATCTAGACTATACAATCTTACGGCCAGCGTGGTTTACCAGAGCAAACGAGATCGATTATGAAATAACCCAGAAAGGCCAGCCATTCAAAGGCAGCGAAGTATCCTGCAAAAGCGTGGCCGCTTTGGTTGTTAAGCTGACAGAGTCACCAGAGCTGGAAATACGTCGCAGTCTTGGTGTAAGTAAACCCCATTAATTCAGTGTACTCCTAAATGGAGATAATAAATTCATGTACGTTAGTTCACATTCACATCATTTGAATGAAGAAAGGAAGTTATATGATGCAAAAACGAACACTGGGAAATAGCGGGTTGGAAGTTTCGGCAATTGGGCTTGGTTGTATGGGAATGAGCTACGGGTATGGTCCGGCTTCGGACAAAACGGAGATGATCGCGGTCATACGGGAAGCTGTTGAACGCGGTGTAACTTTCTTTGATACCGCCGAAGTCTATGGTCCATATATCAATGAAGAACTCGTCGGCGAAGCACTTTCTCCTGTACGCGATCAGGTTGTCATAGCGACGAAGTTCGGATTCGACATTCAAGGTGGCAAACAGAGCGGGATGGATAGCCGTCCCGAGCAGATCAGGAAAGTTGCCGAAGAGTCTCTTAAGCGACTTAAGATCGAGGCGATTGATTTGTTTTACCAGCACCGTGTTGATCCGGATGTGCCGATTGAAGAGGTTGCTGGAGCCGTGCAGGATCTGATTCGAGAAGGTAAAGTGAAGCATTGGGGGCTATCGGAAGCTGGCGTGAACACGATTCGACGTGCGCATGCCGTTCAGCCGGTCGCTGCTGTTCAGAGCGAATATTCCTTATGGTGGAGACGTCCGGAAGAAGAACTGATTCCAGCGCTTGAGGAGCTCGGTATTGGTTTTGTCCCTTTTAGTCCTTTGGGTAAAGGGTATCTCACGGGAAGTTTTAATGCGAAAACGACTTTTGATCAGGGGGATTTGCGTAATATTCTGCCACGTTTCACTCCAGAGGCGCTCGAGGCCAATCAAGTGCTGGTTGATCTGTTGAAAGAGAAGGCGGAGAAGATTCAAGCCACCCCTGCACAAATCGCACTTGCTTGGTTGCTGGCCCAGAAACCTTGGATTGTACCGATCCCAGGAACGCGCAAGTCGAGTCGTCTCAAAGAAAATATGGGTGCGGCGGACATTGAACTTACACCCGAAGATGTACAGAGCATTAATGATGCGGCTACAAAAATTACCCTGATGGGTTCGAGATATACAGAGGAGTTGGAGAAAAGAACGGGTCTCTGATCCATTATAGTATGCCAGAAAGATGGGTGGAAAGGTTGAGTAAACGCTTATCGAACCAAGTGAAGCAAATTGTAATCGAGAGATTGGAGTCTCAGATCAAATGGGAAGAAAATCCGATTTTCAAAGAATTGTATCTCAGTTACTGGATAAAATTAACTTCAGATGCCTGTCCTTTGGAACGACAGAAACGTAAGGACACCAGAAGTAACCCATCAAAGGCAAACATCTTTTCCCAACCTAATTAAAGGAGTGTATGAACATGGAATATGTGAAGTTGGGCCGTACCGGGCTGGACGTTTCGAGATTATGTCTTGGTTGCATGAGCTATGGAGTCCCTGAACGCGGGATCGCTCCATGGTCGCTGAACGAAGAAGAGAGTCGTCCTTTTATCCAAAAAGCGCTGGACTTGGGTATTAACTTCTTTGATACAGCCAACGTCTATTCGGATGGTACAAGCGAAGAAATCGTGGGTCGTGCTTTGAAGGATTTTGCTCGTCGTGATGAGGTTGTTATTGCAACAAAGGTTTACTTCCGCATGAAGCCGGGGCCGAATGGTGCAGGTTTGTCGAGAAAAGCCATTATGAATGAGATTGATAACAGCTTGAAGCGCCTAGGGACCGATTATGTGGATCTGTATCAGATCCATCGATGGGACAGCAGTACTCCAATTGAAGAAACGATGGAGGCCCTTCATGATGTTGTTAAGGCGGGTAAAGCCCGATATATTGGAGCTTCTTCAATGTACGCCTGGCAGTTTATGAAGGCTCAGCATACGGCGGAACGCAATGGCTGGACCCCTTTTGTCTCCATGCAGAATCTGTTGAATCTCATGTATCGGGAAGAAGAGCGTGAGATGCTGCCTCTCTGTCGTGAAGAGGGAGTTGGTGTCATTCCGTGGAGCCCTCTTGCCAAAGGGCGTCTTACCCGGGATTGGGATGAGAAGACAGCCCGTTCATCGAACGACGAAGCAGGAGACCGACTTGCTGCGGAAATGGTTGATGCCGATCGTAAAATTGTGGGGACTGTCGCCGATATTGCAAACAAAAGAGGTGTTTCTAGAGCAACCGTTGCACTGGCATGGGTATTGCAAAAAGAAGGTGTCACAGCACCAATTGTGGGTGCAACGAAAGAACATCACTTGGAGGATGCCGTAGCAGCCTTGTCCGTCAAGCTAGATGCGCAGGAGGTTGCAAGCTTGGAGGAATACTACGTACCACACAAAATATACGGCATGTAAGTTCCCTCTAGCCCTAGTAGTGAAAAAGGGTTGCCAATCAAAAAGAATTGTGTATAATTGGAGTCACATCAAAATATTCAAATGTTTTCTAGGGTTCCGCGACAGTTATGTCGGTCTGGTCCGAGAGAAAACTCACAGCCTATTGGTTGTGTCACGGAGGGACAAAAGCCTGGGAGATGAACTGCTTAAATGCAGTTTATTTCCCGGGCTTTTTTATTTTGGCTTCATGTAACTAATAATACACGTAGCAAAATTTGATAAGGAGTGTGACAGAAATGAACAAAACATGGTTGTCCGTCGTTATTGCAGCTTTATTTGAAGTCGGTTGGGTCATTGGATTGAAACATGCCAGTGGTTTTCTGGAGTGGGGGGCTACACTGATCGCTATTATTGTCAGTTTCACCTTGATGATCGCGGCTTCCCGCTCACTTGATGTAGGGACTGTATATGCGGTATTCGTTGGACTGGGTACCGCAGGGACTGTACTGGCAGAGATTATATTGTTTGATGCGCCGATTCAATCTGGGAAAATGCTGCTCATTGGGGTTCTTTTATTGGGCGTAATCGGTCTTAAAATGCTCAGCAAAGGAAAAACAAAGGAGGTGCATGAATCATGAACTGGGTATTTCTTATTTTTGCAGGTGTCTTTGAAATGATTGGGGTTCTGATGATTAATAAATTGCACAAAGATCGTAACCTGATGTCAATCATACTGTTGGTTGCAGGCTTTGGACTAAGCTTTCTGTTCCTATCGCTTGCGATGAAGACTCTTCCGATGGGAACGGCATACGCCGTATGGACGGGAATCGGCGCTTCCGGGGGAGCTATTCTCGGCATGATATTTTATGGAGAACCTCGAAATGCGTTAAGGATTCTGTTTATTGCCATGGTGCTTGGATCAGCAGTAGGGTTGAAATTGGTGAGTTAATGGAACGGTATCGGAACTGAATTTTCAAAATATAATATACAGAAGTGCTTTTTAATGTTATCCTTATGTGTTACGTTTTGAAATGAGATATACGTCAAATGAATATTTGTTGCGTAAATTAAGGAGACCTAATGACATTTAAAGACTTGAATATTATACCCGCAATTTTGGAAGGCTTGAGCAAAGCAAACTATACTGCCCCGACACCTATACAGGAACAGGCGATTCCAGCCGTATTGGCAGGCAGAGATTTGCTAGGCTGTGCGCAAACAGGGACAGGGAAGACGGCAGCATTTTCTGTGCCTATCATTCAGTTATTAAGCGAAAATTCAAACGGCCCCAAAGCCGCACGTCATATTCGCTCATTGATTTTAACACCAACAAGAGAACTTGCGATTCAGATTTCAGATAATATTAAGGCATATAGCCGTTTTACCGATATTCGTTGTGCCGCAATCGTTGGTGGCGTTTCACAGAAAGTCCAGGAGCGTGCGCTCAATCAAGGTGCAGATATTATTATTGCAACGCCTGGTAGACTGATTGACTTGGTCAATCAAAAGCGTATTGATCTTAAACATGTGCAAATACTGGTTCTTGATGAAGCAGACCGCATGTTGGATATGGGCTTCATTCATGATGTGAAACGAATCATCGCGAAGATGCCGAGCAAGAAACAGACGTTGTTCTTCTCAGCTACAATGCCTCCGGAAATTACAAAAATGGTAAAAACGCTGCTAGTTGATCCGGTAAAAGTAGAAATTACGCCCGTATCCTCCACAGTGGATCGAATTGAACAGTCTGTGTATTTATTGGAAAATGGAAAAAAACAGAGTCTGTTGAATCATATCTTGCAGGATAAGTCCATTGTTTCGGCACTGGTATTCACTCGTACAAAGCGTGGAGCTGACCGTGTAACTCGTGATTTGTCCAAAGTGAATATTACGGCTCAGGCCATTCATGGCAACAAATCTCAAAATGAGCGTCAAAGAGCCTTGAATAATTTTAAAAGCGGCGTTACACGAGTGCTGGTGGCGACGGATATAGCGGCAAGGGGTATTGATGTTGAAGAGCTGTCACATGTAATCAACTTCAACCTTCCTAATATTCCAGAAACGTATGTCCACCGAATTGGCCGTACGGGCAGAGCAGGGCATAGCGGAATGGCGATTTCCTTTTGTGAAAAGGAAGAGCTTCCGTTCCTGAAGGATATCGAGAAAGTAATCAAGAAGACCATTCCTGAGGTGAAAAATCATCCATATCCGATGACAAGTGTGCCTGCTTTTGTAAAATCGAACCAAACATCGAAGTCTGCACCCCATAAATCTGCAGCCGATAAACCTGCGAAGTCAAAAGCGAATCCCGCTCGCAAACCCAAGTCCGAGTGGTTTAAAAAGAGCGGTAAAGCTAATCACAGTAAGCCAAACAGTAGTAAGCCAAATAGCAGTAAACCAAACCACAATAGTACAAGTCACAGTAAACCAAAGAGCAGCAAAGTGAATAAAGCTCTTTAAAAAACGATCAAAACGCCTTCTCCATTTCGTGGAGGAGGTTTTTTTATGAACACAAAATCGATGCGATATTGATAATCATTTTCAATAAGAATAGAATGATAGAGAGAAAACTTAAAAAAATGTCACAAGGCCATTGTATCCAAGCAGTGACTTGAGGAAATCAGGAGGCGTAATTCATGTTCATTCAAACTCGCGTTATGGTAGTCGAAAAGGGCCACAGTCATAAACTGGTGGAACGTTTCAGTGCCCCTAGCCCTGTAGAGGAAATGTCGGGACTGATTGATTTCAGTGTAATGGTTAACAAAAAGAGTAAAGAACACGAAGAAGTGATGGTGCTGATTCGTTGGGAATCAGAAGAAGCATGGAAGAATTGGGAGAAGAGTGATGTGCATATTAAAGGTCATAAGGAAAAAAGAGGACAGGAGAAACCCGAGTATCTGATTAGCACTACGGTGAATATGTACGAGGTACAGAAAGTGAAGACAGCTAGAGTATCGAATGCTTAATTCGAATGATGAAAAACCGATCTCATGATTTCTCATGGGAAAGGTTTTTTTGTTTGTATGTCCATAGAAGCTGTGTCGCATCATTTTCTTATAGAGGTTCATTATAAATACTATAATACGTAGTTAAGAACGCAAGTTGACAGGTTTTAACCATTGAAGTTATTATAGATATCTAAGGTCCGTAAAGGAGGTTGAGCCATGTCTGGTGAACAATTCAAAAACGAGCACACTTCAGTACCATACATCCATTCAACGGATTTCTTATCTAATCTGGGAGTGGATGTCCTGTCTTTATTGCAGCCGCAAACCGGGGAGCGTATTCTGGATATCGGCAGTGGCAACGGAGATATGACAGCCAAGATCGCAGCTGCCGGAGGGATACCGACAGGTATCGATCTATCGGAGAGAATGGTGAAGCTTGCCCAACAGAAGTACCCTGACCTGAATGTTCAGGTGAAAGACGCTTCTCAATATCGGACAAATATACCCTTTGACGCTGTATTCTCGCATGCAGCTATACATTGGATCAATAATCCAGCGGCTTTGACACGATCCATCTGGTTGGCCCTGCGCGAAGGTGGACGATTCGTGGCTGAATTTGCCGGAAGCGGAAATGTCGCCATTTTGACCACTGCTATGAAGCAGGCTCTGGAGGAGCATGGCTATACATGGGCAGGACGGAATCCCTGGTATCATCCCACTCTTGGTGAATACGCCACCCTGCTGGAGCAGAACGGTTTCCGTGTCACATTCGCTCAGCATTTTGACAAGCCTGCTCCGCTCAAAGGGGAAGAAGGGCTTCGGAATTGGCTAAACAGTTTTGCTGATTATTTCTTTAAGGACGTTTCCTCCGCAGACATGGAATCAATCTATCAAGCCATTGTGACTGAGGTTAAGCCCCACTTTGAGCGGGAAGGTCAATGGTTTCTCGACACAACCCGGTTACGTATCGTAGCGATAAAGGAACCTGTCTGAGAATATAATTCCTGCATTACTGGCTAATCAGATTAAATGCTTGATATTTACATGCAAACGTACATTCGGTATCATTAGATTGGGTAGGGATAGTTTGTCTTCTGTGCAAAGGAGAGATACTGAATTGATGGATAAGATTATAGAGTACTGTTTGAAGAAAAAAGGTGCAACGAAGGAGTATCCCTTCGGACCCGATCCGGTTGTTATTAAAATAGCAGGGAAAATGTTTGCGCTTATGTTTGAGGACAAGGCAGATAACGTTCGCCTGAACTTAAAATGTGATCCGATCATTGCGGAAAACCTGAGAGAGCAGCATGAATCCGTTCAACCGGGGTATCATATGAACAAAAAGCATTGGAATACCATTATTCTAGATGGTTCCTTGTCAGAGCAGGATATCTTTGTCATGATTGACCATTCATACGATTTGGTTGTCAAAACTCTCTCCAAGAGTCTTTTGGAATCCATATCGTAAGTAATTAGGCCGCATGCAACAACAATTCAGACAGCAGGTGGTCGGCGCCAATTGCAGAAAATCAGCTTTGTTCGAAAAAGTAATAGCGGTAGTCCCAGGATGTTAACTTCGTATCCTGAGACTACCGCTATTTTGGTTACGTGCGCATTATTGCAGGTTATCCCAAATTCATTTTGATTAATTCCCCTAATTGCTCAGACATGACCTCGGGTGGATGGGGCATTTCGTTCTTGATCCACCACTCAACGACCCCTACATAAGACATGACCACATATTGGAGAATGATATCTTCACTTAATCCGGATTTTCTGGCCTGAGATAAGTGTACTTCCTCCTTGAAATCCTCATTAAGAAACTCAACCAGCCGGTTGCGGAATTGTACCGCTCCTTTACTGGCCATCATCGTCGAGAAGAACAAGTAATTCTGTTCCAAATAGGTAAACCAGGGAATGATGGATTCTTTCCATTCCAAGTCAGCAACCGAATGACAAATTTCACTTAATTCTTTGATATGCCCGTCAATAAGCTTGTCCAACAGATCATACTTATCGACGTAGTGCAGATAAATGGTGCCTCTGCTAACGTCCGCTCTATCGGAGATATCCTGTAGGGTAATATCATCGAAATTTTTTTCTGACATTAATTCAATTACTGCTGCTTTGATGGCTTCTTGTGATTTTCGAATTCTTCGATCTACTTTGGTCATGTGATTCTCACCAAACTTTCTATAGATAATAAACAATTTTATGTTTAATGTTCACTAATTAACGAAACGCATTCAATTAACAATGGTAAGCTTTCTTATTCTGTCTATAATTATTAACAGATGTTCATTAATATATCAATATTTGTTTTTATACAAAGACAGGCCAAAACATAGATATCATAACTAGAGTGGGGAGGATGAATAATGCAACGCTTATGGACGAAGTCATTTATTCTGATGACGCTGGGTTTGCTTTTTTTATTTACTGCATTTTATATGCTGTATCCCACACTGCCGCTTTTCATTAAAGAGATGGGTGGCAATGAAAAACAGGTGGGCTTGGCCATGGGAGCTTTAATGTTATCTTCCGTCATCCTTCGTCCTTTTGTCGGTGGACTCCTGGATCGATTCGGTAGACGTCCGTTTATGATCGGGGGTTTGCTTTTGTTCATATTGGCGATGTACATGTACAACTGGGTTGGTGGAATCATCATGCTGATCGGACTACGTATCGTGCATGGAATGAGCTGGGCTGTATCCACGACTTCCATGATGACAGCCGTGACAGACATGATTCCATCCGCTCGGCGCGGGGAAGGTATGGGGTGGTTTAGTACCTCTATGACGCTGGCAATGGCGGTTGGCCCCATGATTGGTCTGGGGATTATGCAGGGCACATCATATCAGACGATGTTTCTCTTTGCTGTTGGTTTGTCCGTCGTGGCCCTGCTTTTGACGTTGGGAGCGAAAATGCCATTTCAACCCCATACGGACAGGAAGAAAATTCAAATCTTCGAAAAATCAGTCTTGCCTGTTATGGCGCCAATCTTTTTTCTTTTCATTGCATATGGGGGAATTACTACATTTGTACCTTTATTTGCGGAGCAGATCAAAGTCAATTCCGGCACATTCTTTCTGGTCTACGCCGCGACACTTGCGCTATCCCGGCCCATTGCCGGAAAGCTGTCCGATAAGAAAGGAGAGACAGCAGTTATTGTCCCGGCTCTTATCATTACGATTATTGCTTTGATTGTGCTGAGCTTTGCAACCAGTTTGCTTGGCGTGCTCGCTTCAGCGGTTCTGTACGGGATCGGCTTCGGTTCCGCTCAGCCAGCCCTTCAGGCAATAACGCTTCGCCTCGCACCCGAGGATCGGAATGGGGCGGCCAATGCCTTCTTTTCGACGGCGACCGATCTCGGTATCGGATTGGGTGCCATGGTCCTGGGTCTGGTATCCGAATACATGAGCTATCACATATTGTTTGTGGTCAGTGCCTTGTCGGTCATGGTTTCTTTTCTACTTTTCATGATCTATGTAAGACGTTTGTTGAAAATCAAGCAGACGTTGCCTGGCAAAACGAGTGATTCCGTTTCACTGTAGTTGAATTGTAGTGTGTTGAATCAGATTTGTAGTATAATTTGTGCAGTTAAGAGCAGCAATTATTTCATGATGCGGAGGCTTACTGCATGTTCATTAGAGAGATAGAAGAAAAAGATAATCAAGAAGTAGAGTCTCTGATTCGAAGTTGTTTGATCGAATTCGGGGCCAATAAGTCAGGAACGGCATGGGCTGATCCGAATCTGGGCGATTTCTATCATCTTTACCAACGCGAGGGCTCCAGATATTGGGTGGTTGAGCATAACTCAACCGTTGTAGCTGGCTGCGGTATCGGACCCGTTGAGGGATTTTCACATATTTGTGAATTGCAGAAGATGTATGCATTAAAAGAAGCACGAGGCACCGGGATCTCATATGAGTTGCTTCGAATTTCGCTTGAATTTGCCAAAGAACACTATGAACAATGTTATCTTGAGACGCTTAACAACATGGTCGCAGCCAACAAGTTCTATATCAAGAACGGTTTTATTCCATTAGACGAACCGTTAAATGCAACGGAGCATTTTGCTTGTGATGCATGGTATATCAAAACATTATAAATTCATACCTCATGCTCAAAAAGCCTAGTTCAAGCGGCAGATTGCCGACGATGAATTAGGCTTTTTTGCATTTTTATATACCCATATACCTTAAAGAAACGTCAAACAGAGCTGCTCCACGATGCGGTCGGGAGAGTTGCCGCGTACGTTTTTTTGAAACAGATACGAATCATTACTCATGGCAGTCAGAAGCATGTCCGTTTTGAACAAGCTGATGGCCTGCGATTCGTCGCTCTCTGTTGCCATCTCTTCGAATAATCCAAATAGCTGTTGATGCAATTGGTCATAAAGAGGACTTGAGGTTCTGGACTCTGATCCTTGATATACTGCATTCTCGATGCCCGAGAGCAGCTCCGCATTTTTCTCTCTAAACTGGATAAACAACGTCAGCAGTCCCCGCAATCGCTCAGATGGTGGATGCTGTGCGTTCTCCTGCACATATATCTCCACATCATCGAAGAACAGCGCTGCGTTATCTTTGATCAAGTCCATACATAATTCACTTTTATTGCGGTATCGGCGGTATAAGGTACCCGCTCCAATCTGCGCTTCGGAAGCGATCTGATTCATGCTGACCCGCTCCACGCCGTGCAGCTCGAATAATTTGCTAGCCATATTCAAGATACGTTGGCGATTCTCGGCAGCATCCCGTCGCTCCGAACGAGAGGTTGTATTGGTTTTATCCACTGTCTGTCACTTCCTATCCTTCAACGTCCAAAATTTGACAAGGGGAGAACCCTCCGTTTAATATCAAGAAGAGGTTAAGCGGAGAGTTCTCCCTTTAATCTTAATCAAAACGAGAGGGATGGGCAACCCATGGAGAGTCATCATAACCAATCTGCACTTCTGGTCATGGATATGCAGAACATCATTGTATCGCAATATGCGAAGCACGAGGATGCACTGTTCCCTTTTCAGAAAGCGATAGAAGCAGCTCGCAGACATAACGTACCTGTGATTTTTGTGAAGGTTGGTCATCGCCAGGATTCCCCTCCAATTAGTGAGCGTAACAAGTTGTTTGGAAAAAAGTCAAGCCGCGGTGGTGGAAACGAAGCCAATCCGGCGATGAAAGTAGCAATGGACATTCACGAATCGGTAAAGCCGCTTCCAGGAGAGCTCATTGTGGACAAGTTCCGCGTCAGTGGATTCTCAGGAAGCAACCTGGAAAACCTTCTTCAATCCCATGGCATTAATACACTTATTCTTAGCGGTATCGCAACAAGTGGAGTAGTGCTGTCTACCTTATGTGAGGCGGCGGATAAGGATTACGCGCTGACTGTACTTTCTGATGCTTGTCTGGATAGGGACCCTGAAGTTCATCGAGTTCTCGTAGAGAGCGTATTCCCCCAACAAGCCGATGTGCTGGCTGTAGATGATTGGATAAATGCATTAATTTAAACCAATAAAATGGTCGAAGCGAAAGGATGGTTATTATGAGTGAGTTAGATCTTAATGTTTCACAAAAAGCAGCACTGAGCCTGTTTAGTGGGGATAGTGGTGAAAATCCGTTTTCACTGATCAAGCAATTGCGTGAAACAGGTCCTGTTATTCCAGTATCCTTGCCAATGGGTGGTACAGATCGCGGGCAGTGGTTGGTCACACGAATGGAAGAAGCGTCACAGGTACTCAAAGATCATGCCCACTTCACGGTAGACCCACTCTCCATCGACGGCAATGAGAATATTCTGAAAGCCTATGTGGAAAACGTAGATCCAGATGCTCCTCCAACGTTCTTTACCGGAAAATCAATGCTCTCTGTAGATGATCCTGATCATCGAAGATTACGTCGACTGGTCTCCAAAGCCTTTACCCCCAAATATATGGAAAGTCTTCGTCCACGTGTGCAGCAGATCGCTGATGAATTACTGGATCAGGTTCAATCCCAGGTTGAGATGGACTTGGTCAAGGACTACGCCTTTCCCTTACCGATTCATGTGATTTCCGATATGCTGGGAGTACCTAAAGCAGATCGCCCTCAGATCCAGACCTGGTCCTCCGCGATTGCACACGGTCTGGGCCTCGGAGTGCGTGAACCGGGAGTGGAGGAGCATCTCAAAGCTTTCGGTGACTATACTGCACAACTGGTAGCTGAGAAACGCAAACATCCTGCAGATGATTTGATCAGCCAATTGATTGCTATAGAAGAAGAGGGCGATCGACTCAGTGAACCAGAACTGCTATCCATGATTACGTTATTGATCTTTGCTGGCCATGAGACGACATCCAATCTGATTGCTACGGGTGCAATGATGTTATTGGATCATCCTGAACAATTGGAGAAGCTTAAGGCTGATCTTAGTCTGGCACCTTCTGCTGTTGAGGAATTGCTGCGTTTTAACGGGCCTGCAACCATTGCCGGACCTCGTTTTGCGACTCAGGATATAGAGCTGGCAGGACAACAGATCAAAAAGGGAGATATGGTCATCCCCGTGCTGAAATCAGCCAATCGGGATGAACTTCAATTTGAACAGTCAGAGGACCTGGATGTTGCACGTCATATTAATCGTCATCTGGCTTTTGGTCATGGCATTCATTCCTGCTTGGGGGCTCCACTTGCTCGTGTGGAGGGAGATATCGCCTTTACAACATTGTTAAAACGCATGCCTAATCTGCGACTTAATGTTCCTCGGGAAAACATTGAGTGGCATTTGGCGCTAAGTTCGCAGAGCTTGGCTGCATTACCTGTCGCATTTTAGCAGCAAGAGTTAGGCTAAGCTTCTATTGGGCAAGTAGAAAAATATATACCCAAAAAATCCGCCATGTTTGGCGGATTTTTTGGTTTAGGCTATAAGTTTCATGACGATAGGTAAAATCAACAATTCCAGTATCTATTTGCAGGATCTGATTGGGGAAAACACGAAATAATCTCTGACATGGTCTTTATCTTGTTGATATAGGGGGGGGCGTCGAAGGAGGTGTATGACGAAATCATTTTCCAAGATAAGCATTGGCATCGTACTACTGATCTATGCTGCGCTCATCAGTATCCGTATTTATCAAGGAAACTTAAGTATGACAACGTTAGTGTGGATAACGATCATTTCTACAGGGGTTATTGGCATTTTAGTTAGTTTACCGATATTGCTTTGCGCACATTAACCGGAAATTGTATGAAAAACGAAGAAGAATGATGAAGTAAAAAGTAATTTGATACAAAATAAATGATTTGTTACAATATTATCGACTGAATTAAACTTTACGTTTAAATTTCCTGTTCCATAAATACATAAGAGGTGGTGATACAATGCTTGAGCTGAGTTTTGATAATCCGAATGAGCTGGTCATGGTCACGCATGCTTTATCGACCCGATCCAGAGTGGATATTCTCCGACTATTGATCTCCCAAAACCTGAATATAGTAGAAATCGCGGAAGCTCTCAAACTTCCAGTATCCACGGTAGCTAGCAACATCAAGGTTTTGGAAGCTGCAAGGCTGATTAATACGGAACTGTTGCCTGCCTCTCGCGGGGCAATGAAGGTATGCAGCCGCAATTACGATGATATTCATATTGCTCTTAATCTGGAGAAAGCAATTCCCAAAGGCGATATTCAGGTATACGAAGTGGATATGCCTATTGGTCATTATAGTGATTGTGAAGTGTCACCAACCTGTGGCATGGCGAATAGCGAGGGCATGATCATTCGTGAGGATGAGCCCGCCAGCTTTTATCATCCGAAGCATGTCGGAGCGCAGATTATGTGGTTTCGTAAGGGCTATGTCGAATATTTGATGCCACTGGAGATTCCGGCAGAGGCGGTAATCGAATCGCTGGAACTGTCCATGGAAATGTGTTCTGAAGCGCCAAACTATGACCATAACTGGCCTTCCGATATCTCCGTATGGATTAACGGTGTGGAAATTGGTATGTGGACATGTCCTGGTGACTTTGGCGATCGGCGCGGAAAGCTCAACCCGGCTTGGTGGTTTGAATGGTCAACACAGTATGGTTTATTAAAGACATGGCGAGTGGACAAAAATAAGACGACGCTGGATATGGAGAAAATTTCAGCAGTTGATCTGGCTCAGCTTAACCTCCATAACAGCCACAAGTTAAGGGTTCGGATCGGTATTAAGCCGGATGCGGTTCATCAAGGAGGTGTAAATCTCTTTGGGCGACAATTTGGAGATTATGACCAAAATATCAAAATGACTATACATTATGCCATTCATTAGAATGGGATGAGGAAGAAAGGCCTCGGTTGCAGATATTATGTAACTAAGGCCTTTTTTTATTTTATAATTACACTAAATGTGTTTGAAAGCGTTGACAAGAAAGGATTACCCTTATATAATCCCCTATAGATACAGTAATAATGTAATAAAACAATTATATCGTTTGTATCTACAAATTAGAGTAAAGGGGATACTCGCATGAAAAAAAAGATCGGCTGGTTAGCACTGACATTATTGCTCTCATTCTCAACCGTTTTAAGCGCATGTAGCGGAGGCAGTAACGGGGATGGGGATAGTGGCTCCGGTGATGGAAAAGTGACATTGTCCTTCTGGACACTGTTCGATGGTGGTGATGGCGCAAACATGCAGACATTAGTCGATGAATTCAACAAAACCCACCCGGAAATTGAAGTGAAGAATACCAAATTGGCATGGGGCGAGTATTATACGAAGCTCGTTACTGCTGTTGGTAATGGTAATGGACCCGATATTGGGATCTCTCATTCCTCCAGGCTGCCTGATCTGATTAATCAGGGGGTAGTCACAGAGCTTGATACTCCTGCTACGGATGCAGGTGTGGATTGGAGCACCTATAACCAGAATCTCTTGGATGCGGTTACCGTAGAAGGTCAACATTATGCGGTCCCCATTGACACACATCCCTTTATCATGTTCTACAACAAGAAACTTTTAAAAGATGCAGGTTTGCTTGGTGAAGACGGGAAACCGATCTTGGAGCAATCTGCTGACGGGTTTGTAAGTTTCCTTAAGACTTTAAAAGAGAAGCTGCCTGCCAAAACGACTCCGTTTGCATTGTCCAATAATAATGATGACCCTTACCGCTTGTGGTGGTCCCTTTACTCCCAGTTGGGTGGTAACGACGTGGTGTCGGATGATCTGAAGTCCGCAGCCATTGATAAAGAGAAAGGCATCAAAGCCGCTGACTATATCCAGAAGCTTTATACCGAAGGCTATATCAAGAAGAATGATCCGGACTTTTATAAAAATTTTCAAAGTGGAACAGCCGCTATTATCATGACAGGGGTCTGGACGACAGGAACGTGGGAATCCACCAAAGGACTTGAGTTTGGAGCTATGCCGATTCCGAAATTCTACGACAAAGAAGCAACATGGGGAGATTCCCATACCATTGTTTTGCCACTGACTAAGGATGAGGACCCGGCTAAACGTAAAGCAGCCATGATCTTCGCCGACTGGGTTGCTGATAATGGTCAGGTCTGGGCGAAAGCCGGACATATTCCATCCAAGCCATCCGTCCTGGAAAAACAGGAATTCAAGGATCTGCCATACCGCAGTGATTATTCCGAAGTTGCAAGTGTAGTTAAATTCAGCAAACATTCCACCAAAAATGCACAAATCCGCGATGAAGCTGCCTTTAAATTTTTGAATGAAGTATGGATGAACAAAATGACCCCGGCAGATGCCATGAACAACATGGAGACAGCCATTCAGAAAATACTAAGCGAATAGAAGGAAGACGGGTCGCGCAAGCCTGCGTAATCACCATTTCTAGACAAGAAATCGCCGGCTTGCGTGCCAATCAAAGGGGAGACGCATATGAAGATCAGAAAAATGAGGGCGGATTTGCAGGCACTGGTATTTCTGCTTCCATTCTTAATTGTTTATGGTTTATTTACGATCTGGCCCATGATTAAAGGTGTGGAGATGACCTTCTACAAATGGACGCTGATCAAGAAAATGGATTTTGTTGGCCTGGATAACTTCCGAAAAGTTCTTCAGGACAGAGAGGTTTGGGAAGCGATCTGGCATTCAACCTTTTTTGTTTTCTTGAGCACACCGACCATGATTATACTCGCGATTCTGCTAGCTTTGATTGCCAACCGAAAATCGTCTTTGCAAAAGTTCTACCGCATCATCTTCTTTATACCAAGCGTACTCTCCGTCGCCGTCGCAGCTTATCTGGGTTTATTCGTATTTCAGCCTTATACGGGATTCGTCAATTCCGTCCTGCATCTTGTCAGGTTATTGCCTCAAAATTCCGAAATTTTCTGGCTGACGGAAACCGGGCTCGCCTGGGTCGTTATTACCGTAATTACCTTGTGGTGGACGGTCGGTTTTAACTTTATTTTGTATCTTTCCGCCATGCAGGAAATACCGGATGAGATTTATGAAGCGGCAAGACTGGATGGTGCGAGTGATACTCAAATATTTTGGAGAATTATTCTTCCTTATCTGAATCCATTGACCAAAACCATAACCATGCTGCAGATTATTGCTTCATACAAGGTCTTTATGCAAATTTACGTCATTACTGGCGGCGGACCGCTGGATCAGACACGTCCGATTATTCAGTTGATCTATCAGACCGGATTCAAGAACAACAACCTGGGTTATGCCGCAACGATGTCCTATATTTTATTCGTTATCCTGCTGGTGCTGTCGGCGCTGCAATACTGGATGAATAACCGGAAAGGGGCGGGAAACTGATGAAATGGCTGTATCGCATAGGATCTGCGTTGATGGCGGTTATGTTTGCGGCCCCACTTGTGTGGATGCTGATGGTCTCCATCAAAGAAGAAGGTATGAAGATTATTACAGTCCTGGACTGGTTTAAACCTCCATACTCACTTGCTGTCTATAACGAAATTCTGACAACGACAAAGCTGTCACAGTGGGTGGTTAACAGTTTGTTTGTCGCGGTGGTTGTAACCGTGTTGACTGTTATTTTCGCTGCCATGGCCGGATTTGCCCTGTCCAAAGTACCGTTTCGTTTCCGTACATTTATTTTCTTCTTCATTCTTGGCGGGTTGCTGATTCCTGGTGAAGCTACCATTATTCCGCTCTATCAGGTAGCCAAGGATCTTCATTTGCTGAATTCATACAGTGGATTAATCATTCCTGCGTTGGCTTCCCCTGTAGCAGTCATTGTACTCAAAAGCTTTTTCGATGGTATTCCAAATGATCTGTTGGAGAGCGTGCAAATTGACGGTGGGGGCTTTTGGCGGATTTTCACCAGCATTGTGCTGCCGCTGACCCGGCCAGCGATGGCTTCCATGGCAATCCTAACGTTTATTGGTTCATGGAACAATTTCCTATGGCCATTCCTTTCCATAACCGATGATAATCTGTTTACGCTGCCAATGGGTATCCCAACGCTAATGGGTCAGTATTCAGAAGATTACGTCAAACCGATGGTTATCAATGCAGTGGCTTCTGTTCCCATCATTATATTGTTTATCATTTTTGAGAAACAGATTGTTAAAGGCATCAGCATGTCCGGTATTAAGGGTTAACACTTTTTCAGGCCTATGAGCCAAATACAGAGGAGATCGGAGAGAACAAGATGACAACTAAATTTTACAACAAGGATTATCCAAGACCGCAATTTGTACGGAATGAGTGGTTGGATTTGAATGGAGAATGGGATTTTAGTTTTGATGACAATCAGGCGGGTGAAAGCGAGCATTGGTACGACCAGAATCAGTTTCCGGAAGGAACGAAAATCAAGGTTCCCTTCACGTATGAGACCAAAGCGAGCGGTATCGGAATCGAGACATTTCATCCTCTGGTCTGGTACCGCAGAAGTGTTCAGATTCCCCAGGAAGCAAAAGGAAAGCGGAGCATTCTGCATTTTCAGGGAGTGGATTATCGCGCAAAATGTTGGGTGAACGGAACGGTTGTTGGTGAACATGAAGGAGGGTACGCAGCGTTTTCATTCGACATTACCCCTTATATCACTTACGGCTCGGAAAACAACATTGTTCTTGAAGTAGAAGACAGTCAGAACGCGATGCAGCCTCGGGGGAAACAACGCTGGGTGGATGACAATTTTGAATGTTTTTATGTGCAAAGTACCGGGATATGGAAAAGTGTCTGGCTGGAGCATGTGAGTGAAGCAAGGGTTGAAGCGGTCAAGATGACACCGGACATCGATCGTCATATGATTCGTTTGGACTTTCAATTGAATGGGATCGAAGGCAAGAACAACTTGCGTTTGGAGACACGGATTGAGCTGAAGGGTCAGCATGTGCAAACCATCAGTCTATCTCCAGACAGACCCTGGATGACCGTGGAAGCCAGTGTCAAACATGAAGCTGGCGGTCCGTGGAAACAGTCGTTATGGTCACCGGACTCACCGAACCTGTACGATATCGAGTTTGTGATGTACGAAGATGAGAAAGAAATCGACCGGGTTCATTCCTATTTTGGTATGCGAAAAATATCGATTGAAAATGGGCAGATTCTGCTGAATAATGCTCCGTTGTACCAAAGAATGATTCTGGATCAGGGCTATTGGACGGAGAGCCATTTGACCCCACCTTCAGTGGAAGCACTGATTGAGGATATCGATAAAATTGCCGAGATGGGATATAACGGAATCCGTAAACATATGAAACTGGAAGATCCACGCTTTTTGTATTGGTGTGATGTAAAAGGCATGTTGGTCTGGTCAGAGATGGCAGCAACCTTCGAGTTTAATGATGAGGCAGTGAGCCGATTCACCAAAGAATGGCTTGAAATTGTACCCCAGCAATACAATCATCCCAGCATCATTACCTGGGTGCCATTTAATGAATCGTGGGGAATACCGACGATTGGTCACGAGGTAAGGCAGCAGCAATTCACGCAATCCATTTACCATCTGACCAAAGCCATTGATCCGTATCGTCCGGTCATTACCAACGACGGATGGGAGCATACGGTATCGGATATTTTGACACTCCATGATTATGTGGAGTCGGGAGAAGCTTTTCTGGAACGGTATCAGGATAAGGACTTGATCGTAAATAACAAGATTGCTTCCAATCGATGGAAGTTTGCTTTTGCTGAAGGTTACCACTATAAAGGACAACCCATTATCATCAGTGAATTCGGCGGTATTGCTTTCCAATCGGATAAAGGCTGGGGTTATGGCAATCAGGTGGACTCGGTTGAAGCCTTTATTGAACGTTTCCGTTCCATCACCGAAGCGATCAAAGCCATTCCCTATATCTCGGGCTATTGTTATACACAGGTCACGGATGTGCAGCAGGAGATTAATGGTCTGTTGACGGAAGACCGTAAACCGAAAGTACCACTGGAAGTGATCCGTAAGATCAATCTGGGGTGAGGCCTGACTATATACTAGAGATCCATTTAGAACAGGAGAGCTGAACATCATGCTGCGACAGGATTATCCAAGGCCTCAATTTGTACGTAAAGATTGGCTGAGTTTGAATGGGGAATGGGAATTTGAATTCGATGATGATAACAAGGGACGTTCGGAAAAATGGAGTGAGGGTAAGCAAGCATTCAGCCGCCGAATCCAGGTGCCGTTTGCTTTTCAAAGTCAACTGAGTGGCATTGCAGATCCTAATTTTCACGATAATGTATGGTACAAACGGACCTTTGACACTCCAGAGAACTTCACTGGCAAACGACTGCTGCTGCACTTCGGAGCCGTGGACTATGAAGCCTCTGTCTGGGTCAATGGACAGTTTGTGGTTCGGCATGAAGGGGGACACACCCCTTTTCATGCCGATATTACAGATGCTCTGCTGGAAGGAAGCAATGTGCTGACCGTACAAGCGATCGATTATAGCAGGGATGTAACGCTGCCGCGCGGGAAGCAGTTCTGGCAGGAGCAATCTGCCCAAATTTTCTATACCCGCACTACTGGAATATGGCAATCGGTGTGGTTGGAAGCTGTCGCACCCGTTCATTTGCAGAAGGTACGTCTGACTCCCGATGTCGATCGCAACGAAATCGAATTCACGGCTCATCTTCATAGGGAACAAACAGAACCAAGAGATTGGGACGCACAGGATGTCAGGCTGCGTGTACAGATTGCCTATCAGGGAGAGCTGCTCTCTGAGGATGAATACCGAATTAGCGGCAGGACAGAGACCCGTACCATCGGGCTTCATACCTTTAACGAGCATGGTCTTGGAAGGCTGTGGGCACCAGAGCACCCCAATCTGTATGACATTCATTTCACTGTATTGGTGGATGGTGTACCCGTCGATGAGGTCGACAGCTATTTCGGTATGCGCAAAATCTCCATTGAACAGGGCAAGCTGTTTCTGAATAACCGCCCTTACTATATGAAGCTCGTTCTGGATCAAGGGTATTTCCCGGATGGAAATCTGACTCCGCCGAGTGACGAGGCCATCCGGCGTGATGTGGAATTAACAAAGGAACTGGGGTTTAACGGCGCCAGAAAACACCAGAAGATTGAAGATCCGAGATACCTGTACTGGTGTGATAAGCTGGGACTGCTGGTATGGGGAGAGATGGCGAATGCGTACGATTTCTCTGAACAATACGTCGCCCAGGTAACACGGGAGTGGCAGGAGGCGCTGGAAAGGGACTACAACCATCCATGTGTTGTGGTCTGGGTACCTCTTAATGAAAGCTGGGGTGTTCCTAACATCCTGACCAGCAAGGAGCAGCAGTATCACGCCTTGTCGATGTATTATTTGACCAAGTCACTGGATTCTACACGTCCGGTCATTTCCAATGATGGCTGGGAGATGGTTCAGACCGACTTGTATAACATCCATGATTATGAATGGAGAAGAGAGGTTCTGGAGGAACGCTATCGCACTCGTGAAAATGCGGTAAACGCCCTTCCGGGCAGTCGAAAGCTGAGCGTGGGTAACTATCGTTATGAAGGACAGCCCATTTTAATTACCGAATTCGGTGGAATCGGGTATAAGAAAAGTGACTGGGAAGGCTGGGGTTACTCCGGAGCGGAAAATGACGAAGATTTTACACAGCGATTGCATGCCGTAGTACAGCCACTATTGGATTCTCCAGTAGTAGAAGGATTTTGTTACACCCAGCTGACGGACGTGGAACAGGAGATTAACGGTCTGCTGACGTATGACAGACAGCCCAAGATGCCGATAGAACAGATTCGGGCCATTATTGAAGGACATTATCCATCGTCCGCTGGCGAATAAGGAGGGGAACGCATGTTGAACACAAAGGAGACAAGTAGGTCCTGGGAAGGCGACTTTCAAGGGGAAAAGGCCATTTACCTTCGCTTTGGTTCCAGTGAGGCTGTTATGCTGCCGGAGATAGGTGGTAATCTGGTCGCTTATCGTGATCTTGAGCGAGGGCTTCGCTTCCTTCATGAACCGTCACCGGAAGAGATGGAATCATTCAAGGCAAGACCCATGATTCATGGAATCCCCGTTCTGTTTCCGCCGAATCGCTATGAGGACGGACGGTTTGCCTGGAACGGGCAGAAGCTTCAATTTCCGGTCAATGAGGAAGCAACAGGCAATCATTTGCATGGATTTTTGTATAATACGTCCTGGGTTGTGGATGAGTATGGACATACCGAGAAAGAAAGCCATGTCACGGTGTCCATTACCGTTGATGAAACTCATCCGGTATACGTATCCTTTCCTTTTCAATTCAGCATTACATTGCGCTACTCGCTGAGCAGTGATGGACTCATGCAGCATGTCAGGATTCGAAATCATGGAGCAACCTGCATGCCGTGTCTGTTGGCTTTTCATACTTCCATCAACGCGCCATTTACCGCAGATGGCTCGGCAAGGGATTACAGCCTCAAGCTAACCATCGGAGACAGATGGGAGCTGGATGAACGGATGTTGCCAACGACACGTTTTCAGCCACTGGTTCCAGCGGAAGAGCAAATGCGTGACTCAGGAGTATATCCGTTCTTTGCAGAAATGGATAACCATTACACTGCTGTACCGCAAAATGGGAGGAACCGGATGGAGCTTCAGGATACGAAGAATGGAATGACACTTATCTACGATGTGGGAACTTCCTATAAACAATGGATGATATGGAACAATAATGCGGAAGAAGGGTTTTTCTGCCCCGAACCGCAGATTAATCTCGTGAATGCGCCAAATCTGGATATGCAGGCCGAGGAAGCTGGATTATTTAGTTTGCAGCCGGGAGAGATCTGGGAAGAAACGAGCAGATTATATCTGCGTCATTCGTAAAAATAAAGATGAGGGGAGCAGCCAGGACAGCTAATGCTGTGATCGCTGCTCCTTTTAAAACCATTGAAGGCACTGACTTCTGCCTGTCGTCGCCACACTGAATTTAAAATAAGATAATGCCTGCTGCTCCAGCAACAGTGAGAATCAGAAGGGGATGAAGCTTGTACTTGAGCAGGAGAAATAAACAAACTCCGCTAATAAGCAGTGTCCCGATCCATACCCAGCTTATTCCTGCGTCTTCACTTGGATAACCAAAATGAATGGCAGCATAGATAATGAGTCCCGTCGTTACGGGGCGCAAGCCATATAAAGAGGACTTTACCCATGAATTGTCGTGAATCCGATAAAATAAGGCAGAGAGTAGTACAATTACGACGAGTGAAGGAAAAATCATACCTGCAGTAGAGACAGCGGCTCCTATATAACCTGCCGTCCGATAACCAATCAAGGTTGCGGCATTGGTTGCAATCGAGCCGGGCGCCATACCGGCCAGCGCTACGGTTTGTTGGAATTCTGCGCTTGTCAGCCATCCTTTTTCCGTTACCTCGTGTTGAATGATCGGAATAACGGCATAGCCGCCACCAAATGAAACGAGGCCTACACGTATAAACATCATGAACAGGTCCCAGTACATCTCAATCGCTCCGATTCGTCTTTCTTAAATGTAATATTCCAGTTCCGGGTAGCTGCCTGTTACAGACTTCTTCTCCATTTTCACTTGAAGACCCAGTTGTTTCTTGATCCGAATCACGGCCATGCCGCATATCAATCCCGAAATAATAAGATAGAGGGGATGGATACCTGCAAACAACAGCACAGCTACGGTCACAATGGCAGCTATCGCTGTTGTTGTATCTAAGATGGAATACCTGGCCGTTCGATAAGCTGCCATGCTAATTAGTGCAATAATACCACCGTTCATTCCTTTTAAAGCGGCTTCAACTTTGGGTTGGTTACGAAATAGGATGGCGAACACGCTAATCAGGATCACAATCAGAAACGTGGGACATGTCACGCCGATGACGGCAGACACAGCACCCGCAATTCCTGCCTGGCGGTGTCCGATCATCGCAGCGGCATTGACGCCAACTCCTCCGGGAGCCGAGCCGGCAAGCGATATAAGCTCACCAATCTCGTCCTCCTGCATCCATTTTTTCTTGTTCACCACTTCGCGTTCAATAATTGGCAGCATCGCATATCCGCCTCCAAAGGTGGAAGGACCGATGCAAAAGAAAGTCCAGAAGAGCTCGGTCAGTAACATAAATTGTTCTTTCAGGTTCTTGATGCTACCCCCATCCTTTCCATCAGGCATGATGAATTCGAGGCATTGGCATGGACTCTTTGCCAAGCTCGGCCCAGATATACTTGAGCAGAAGATCTGCCTTCAGATGGGTGTACTCAGGTTCGTTCCACAAGTTAAAGCGCTCATCAGGATCCTTTTCGAGATCGAAAAGTTCACCATAGGTTTGATTGTAATAGACGGTGATTTTATAACGCTGTTCGATATACGTTTTTTGATGAATCGTCGTGGGTTCGTGTCGAAATTCGCAGATAGCGTGATTACGAACGGCTTCCTTGGCGCCAAGCCAAACTTTCTTTTGATCCATGCCCGTCATGGCGTGCGGAATTGGAATGTTGCATAGGGACAAAAAGGTCGGAGCCAAATCGACCAGCGATTGTAGGGCATTTGATTTTTTCGCAGCAGGCACCTGACCAGGATATCTTACGATAAATGGGATTTTGATTAGATCCTCGTAATGGAATCCACCCTTGGCCTGAAGACCATGCTGCCCGAAGAAATGACCATGATCGGTTGTGAAAACGATGATCGTATCGTCTGCAATGCCCAACTCATCCAGCTTATCGAGAATTTTGCCAATATATTTATCCATCATGCTGATCATTCCGTAATACACGCCGACCAGTTTTTTCTTGTCATACGCCGTTAACCGGGATTTGTCGCCATATTCATAATAATGATGCGAACGGTAGCCGTGAATGCCGAAGCCGGTTTCAACCAGATGCTCAAAATTCGGATTCTCCTCCTGGGTCAGTTGAAAATGTGGTGGGTTACGATCATGCTCTCCAGGTGTTATCGACGGAATCGTCAGATCATCCGGGTCATACATCGAATCCCAAGGTTCCGGTACCAGATATTCCGGATGCGGATCGAAAAAACTGGCCCATAGAAAAAATGGATCATCAGCATGGGTGTATTGCTCCAAAAGGGAGTTGGTTCGTTCGGCTATCCAGGTGTTGTAGTGATATTTCTCAGGAATGGGCCACGTATAGGTTACGGAAGGGTCCATCGTTCCGGTTGGGGGAAGGAAGTAATCCCTCCAGTTCGTACATCCCTGTTCTTCCAGCCATAGCGCGTAATGCTGACCGACATGCGCTTCATTCGTATGATTACGTGTTAACTCAACGTGGTCAAAACCGTAAAACGGCCCGTGGAAATGTCTCCAGTACTCCAAATCCTGTAGGATTGGATATGCTTCTGCCGACGGGTAGGCTTCTGTAGATTTCAAAGGCTGAAAATGTGCTTTACCTACTAGGGCAGTGCGGTAGCCTGCCTCCTTGAAACTGTCCCCGACGGTATGACGGTCTTCAAGCAGTTTTGTGCCTAACGTCCAGGCCCCATGCTGACTGGGGTACATGCCTGTAATAATGGAAGCTCGGCTAGGGGTGCAGGTAGGGTTCGGGCAATATGCCCGATCGAACGTTGTTCCTTGCCGGGCGAGCCGGTCCAGATTGGGTGTGGAGATTTCAGACTGAAAAGCTCCGATCGTGTTCCAGTGCTGCTGGTCACTAGTAATTAGCAAAATGTTAGGTGTTCTCGACAAGTGTAATCGCCTCCTAGTAAGATGATATTGAAAAAAACGAGTTATAAAAATAGCCCGGTGTTATATTTTTATTGTCATTTTGTTATGATCAAACAAAATAGGAGAAGGAGGGAACTCCCTACGATGCAGGAATATGAATACGAGTATGCAGAATTCATCTACTATAAGCCAGGTTATTTGGATAAAGAGGAACACATCTGGCCAGTCCGGGCAGGGCGAAGTATAGCCAAATCCAATTACCGGGTTGGTCCCAAACGTATCGAGTGTTACAGTCTTCATTTTGTGCATGAAGGTATGGTCAGGTTTGAGTTTGATGGCAAGCGAGTGGACCTGCAGAAGAATGATCTGTTTTGTCTGTTTCCCGGCAGAACCTATTACTATCACATGCTTCCCTCGGAATCTCCGCTGCAAATGAACTGGCTGGCATTGGATGGGGTTAAAGTGAAGCCATTACTGGAGCTCGCTGGCTTGACTCCGGAAAGTCCGTTCGGCAAGCAGATGTTATCTCCACAGGTTCAGGAAACGTCGGAACGTCTGATTCATGCATTGGCATGTGTGGAACGGTGGAAGCCAGCAGTATCGCTGGAGTTGCACGGGTTGCTATATGGATTGTTGGCTAGTCTTGTTCCAGACACCAACTACGCACAGCCTACAGAACTGGCGGGCTGGATCCATGAATGCATGGATTACATGGAATTACATGCAACAGAGGGCATTTCCGTGCAGCAGGTCGCCGACTTCGCAGGGGTACATCGTTCGTACTTCTCCAACATGTTCACCACTCAGGTTGGTCTGCCCCCGTTAAAATTCATGCAGAGAATACGAATGGATAAGGCCAAACAACTTCTAAAGGATACGGATGCTACCGTTACGGAGATTGCTTTGTCGCTGGGTTATCCGAATCTATATTCATTTACCAGAGCATTCAAAATCTATTACAAAGTACCTCCAATCATGATGCGGAGAACCTCAAGCTGATCCTGAACAAACGGATGTCCGGTACGGAGAACGCGTACTTTTTTCGATTGGATCTTGAAAAAGGAGACTCCCACAATGAAGCTCTCTACATTGCAGAGATGGATTTCACCGAAACGCAGCATTCAAGGTAAAATTTTTATCGCTTTTATTGCCGTTACGCTAGTATCCATTATTTTGATTACGGTCATTGTTTATATGAGCATGCGTGAGACGATTACGCAAAATGCCATTACGTCGGTTTCGGACAGCATAAGGCAGGCAGATGAATCATTGAACATGATGCTGGAAGAGATCGACCGTCTGAATACTGTCGTGGTGACTAACAAAAACACGGTTATTGACACTTTGCTCAGTCCGAATGAGGAAATCAGTTATGAGTGGTTTCAGGAGCAGAAGCGGATGGATGAATTTCTATCGTCCCTGATCGATTATAAGGCTTACATTTCACGGATAGCTGTGGTGGGCCTGAACGGGAAGGTGTTTTTCTCAGGTGGACCTTGGCTGGACAGGACCATCTTGGGTACACCAATGATGAATTACATGCTGCAAAATGGATCAAGGCACGCGTATTTCAAGCAGACAGGAGTGTCAGATGCAATCACCATTGGTCGCGAGATTCGTTATAACCGTGCGTCCATTGGAGTTGTCATGGTGGACCTGAATTATGAGTTTATTCAGAAAACATACGACGTGAGGCCGACTACAGATAGCATGATCTATGTACTGGACAAGGGAAATCAATTCGTCTATGAAACCCGAGCTACCTCATCTCTTACTCCATCTTACCAGCAAATTAAGGAGATCAATCAGCAATTTAAAACGGATGGTGAAGCGGTCAGGCGGTACATTGATGGAAAAGAATATATCGTCGTTTGCCGTCAATCCGACTATACTGGGTGGAGTACTATTTCTTTGGTTCCGATGGATTCTCTTCTGACCGAATCGGTGAAGCTGCGCAAACTGCTGGCAGAGGTGTCCATTATCGTGTTTGTCGTTGTACTGATCGTTTCACTTCAAGTCTCTTCCCGAATTACCCTGAATATCCGAAAACTAAAATCACTGATGATGTTGGTGAAGGACGGAAATCTGACACTTCCCCAAAATGAGATTAAAAGTGAAGATGAGACAGGACAGCTGTACCATGTCTTTAACGGTATGGTGGAAGAATTGAAAGGTCTGCTCGAAGGAATCCGCGTCAGTGAGAAAGAAAAGCGGGAAGCTGAGCTAACTGCGCTCCAAGCACAAATCCATCCTCATTTTTTATATAATTCGCTCAATACGATCAAGTATCTGGCCAGGCTGAACGGAGTGCCGAACATTGAAGCGGTCTCGGGATCGTTGATTGAGCTCATGCGAAGTGTCCTCGGTAATTCAAGCGAATTTCTTACGGTGCGTGAAGAATTGGCATATGTTGAGCACTACATCTCCATCATGAAGTACAGATATATGAAGCCGATTCGTATGATTACCGAAATTGAGGATGACGTATTGCTGGATTGCCGGGTGTTGAAGCTAATGCTGCAGCCCCTGGTTGAAAACGCAATTATTCATGGAATCGGACCGCTCGAACAGGAAGGATTCGTGTTGATACGGGTGTATGAAGAAGGAAAAAATCTCAATATTGATGTGGTGGACAACGGAAAGGGGATCACGGAGGAGCAACGGGAGTATTTACTGAAAGGTACGGGTACAAACGGAAAAACATCACGTTTTAGTGGAATGGGTGTACGTAATGTACACGAACGAATCGTTCGAACGTACGGCGACTCGTATGGTGTCTATTTGTGCAGTGAACCGGGGTTGTACACTAAAGCTGAAATTCGGCTCCCCAAACTGGAGAAAAGTATGGACAATACCAAACAAGAGGTGATATAAGCCATGTTTCAGGTGTTACTCGTCGATGATGAACCGTTAGTACGCCATAATCTATGGACGTTATTGGACTGGGCTGACTATGGATTTGAATTATGCGGTCAGGCGCATAATGGGTTAATCGCTTTAACGATGATTGAGCAGTCGCCACCGCATATTGTCATTATTGATGTAGATATGCCTGAAATGAACGGTGTAGAGCTCAATCGGGCAATTAATGAACGTTTTCCATGCGTTAAGACGATTATGCTTAGCAGCTATGACGATTATGACTATGTGCGGGATTGCCTGAACAATGGCTCCATTGATTATTTGCTCAAGCATCGATTGGACGAGTCAACACTGCTCAACATCTTGAATAAAGCCGTATCGGAATTGCAGCAGGAAGATCGGTTGCGTGAGAAACAGGTCGCCGAGAGCGCCATAGCCGAGAAAGTGAGTCCCGAGGTTATGCGCGATTATTTGCTGTATTTGCTCAAAAGACAGACGAAAACAACGTACGGGTTTGAAGACTTTTCCCAGAAAGACAATCTGTATCCACATGCGTCCAGATATGCAACAGCAGCTTTACAGATTGTTCCATTCCTGCTGCTGACAGAGTCATACAGTGACGTGAGGACCAATGGTCTGGTTCAGCAGGTCGTCGATATGATGCAGCAGAGCCTGGGTGATATCCATGAGCGGACAGCGGTGTACGTTGAGGAAGGGCGATTTGTTATCGTGTTTTCTTTCAGGGAACGAAGCGAGCACATCATGCAGCGTGAGGTAGACGGCCAACTGCGGAAGATTCAGCATGCATTGGAACTGTTCCTGAATCTGCAAAGTGTAACCGCAGTAGGACCTATATGCACCAGTCTGTCACAGCTGGCATCCAGTTACTGCTCAGCGGAATACGAACTCGATGGATCTTCGTCTGTGAAAACGTTCAGAAGTCATACCCTCCAAATTGAAACTCCATGTTCCGACAAGCATTCACATGAAAACGATCAAAGTCAGCGAGTTTCACTGACCATTGAAGAGCACAAGCAGCTTCTGTTATCCATAGAAAGGTTTGACGAGCAAGGCGTGCATCAATTGATTTCCTCCATTATTGCTTCGATAGACCACTTGCCTATCCATTCACATACGGTTCAGATGATTGTCAGCGAGCTCATGCAAACGGGTGATAAAGCATGGAGGACCTGCTTGCCTTCCACAGATCCAGCGGTAGCTAATCTGCCATCAAGAAGCGAGCTTGGGCGGATGAAAAATGTAAGAGAATTGGAGCAAGGCTTGCAATCCTTCTTCTCCAGCCTGTTTCATTTGCTGAATCAACATCGTGTAATCGGGTCCTATTCTCGCCATGTCACGCAGACGATCCATTTCATTCTGGAGAGGTATCCGGGATATGTCACATTGGAGCTTGCGGCAAACGTAATCGGTCTGAATGCCTCCTACTTAAGCAGAATATTCAAGGAGGAGACGCAACGAACTTTTTCGGAATATCTGAATCAGATTCGGATTGATGCAGGCTGCAAGCTGCTGGACAGTGGCCGATATTCGATCAAAGAAATAAGCATGCAAGTGGGATTTACGACGCATAACTATTTTTTTAAAGTATTCAAAGAAATAACAGGTTTAACACCACAAGCGTATTTGAGCAATCCAGGAAAAAGGAAGAACGACACGAAACTCCCGTCTTTGCACTTGGGAAACTAGGCAGATAAGAGCAGAACTAAAAACTCGTAAAATATGTGGAGTAAAGGGTCATATTATTGTAATTACCTTCCATGCCCGGTGAATTATAATGAGCACACACCAACCGTGAACGCTTACAAATTACGTTGGTGATAAAGAATTGTGGGGGGCACAACTTTATGCGCAAACGCTGGGGAAGAAATATGATCATGATGATGATCGCTTCCAGTTTGATGCTGGCTGGATGCAATTCCGGTGGAAGCAATAACGAAGCTTCACCAGAGGTTTCGAAGAATGACGTTCATACGACCGGGTTTCCGATTGTGGACGAACCGGTGAATCTCAAGATGTTTACCCGAATTGCACCCGTAAATGGCCCTTTCAAGGAAATGCCGGTTTTCCAGGATTACGAGAAATTAAGCCATGTGAAGGTGGAATTCATTGAAGCGCAGACGGATGGTTTTCAGGAGAAAAAAAATCTGTTGTTTGCTTCGAATGAACTGCCGGATGCCCTGTTCCGTTCAGGTATTTCTCCGCTTGAAGCCATCCGCTATGGCTCTGCCGGCCAATTGATTCCACTGGAAGGCCTTATCGATGAATATGCTCCGAATTTGAAGAAATTAATGGAACAATATCCCGAAATTCGCTCAGGCATTACTACACCAGAGGGCCACATTTATACGATTCCGGGTATTGTTACGCTAAGTGCGGCGCGTACGGATAAGAAATGGATCAATCAGATGTGGCTGGACAAGCTGAATCTGAAAGTGCCGGAGACCACAGAAGAACTTTACAACGTGTTGCTTGCCTTCCGTGATGGTGATCCGAATGGAAACGGCAAACAGGATGAACTTCCGATGACAGCTCGTGTTGGATTGGCTGTGGTTAACGCGATGAGCGGATCATTCGGATTGGATTCACAGCTCGGCTATAACATTAATATTGAAAATAACAAAGTAAGTATCTGGATGGGCAGTGACCAGAATAAAGAAATGCTGATGTACTTAAACAAGCTGTATAAGGAAAAGCTTCTGGATCAGGAAATATTTTCACACACGGAAGCGCAATATCTTGCCAAGCAGGGATCGGGCAATACAGGCTTTTTCTTTGACCAGACGAACAATAACTTTTTGTCGATAAAAGATCAATATACCGGTATCGCCCCACTGGAAGGTCCGCAAGGTGACCGATTGCAGAGTCAGGCTCTGCCAATCGCCAGAGATTTTGGAGCCTTTGCAATTACATCTGTCAATAAATATCCGGAAGTCACGATGCGTTGGATTGATTATTTCTACGGTGACGAGGGTTCTACCCTGCTCCGATTCGGAAGAGAAGGCGAGCATTACGAGATGAAGGATGGTATTCCTTACTATAAAGAGGACTTCTTGAAGGAAATCAGTAACCAGGCCAAGATTACACCTTATGCCGGCGGAGGCGCGCCACATCTCATCAGTGAACAGGTTGCTTCTTTTATCAATCCACCTCAGGTGCAGGAGGCGCAGCAAAAGCTCGATCCGTTCATGCCAAAAGTCCGCTATGCGGCTCCGATGTTTGATGAGCAAACCGCCCAGGAAGTCAACATTCTGCGAAATGATATTGATAAATATTACGAAGAACAGAGTACAAAATTTATTGTGGGTGCAATCGGTTTTGACAAGTGGGAGCAATTCCAGACCACGCTCAAAAAGATGAGAGTTGAGGAACTGGAGAAGTTGTATCAGGATGCCTTTGACAAGATGCAGAAATAATGCTGAAACATCATGGATGAGGAGCAGTTGCCTATGAAAAGCGTCAAAACCGAAACAACGATTACGATGCCACGAAGCCATCCGAAAAAGAGTTCAGGACTGTTAAGGCAAATGGGCAAAAGATTAGACCTGTACCTTATGCTGCTTCTGCCAGTCACTTGGTATGTGGTATTCCACTATGCCCCGTTGTATGGACTGCAAATTGCGTTCAAGAATTTCAATCCGGCTAAAGGGATTCTGGGCAGCAACTGGGAAGGCTTTGGGCACTTCGAACGATTTTTTGATTCCTATTATTTCTGGAGACTTCTATGGAATACATTATCGATTAACTTGTTCTCTTTATTGATTGCCTTTCCGATTCCGATTCTACTGGCACTAATTATTAATGAAATTCGCAATAAAACCTTCAGCAAGTGGCTACAAAATATTACGTATATTCCCCACTTTATTTCAGTGGTCGTTATCGTTGGCATACTGAATGTGTTTCTCTCGCCCCATACGGGTCCTGTCAATCTGCTGATTGAGGCATTCGGAGGTACACCGATCCGTTTTCTTGAGGAAGCAGGTTGGTTCAAAACCATTTTTATCAGTTCGAATATATGGCAGAACATGGGCTGGCAATCCATCATCTATATTGCAGCCTTGAGCGGAGTGAACCCGCATCTGTATGAAGCTGCCAAGATGGATGGAGCATCAAGGCTGCGGCGCATTTGGCATATTTCGCTACCCGGCATCGCTCCTGTCGTAATCATTTTGCTCATTTTGGATATCGGTCATTTCATGAACGTAGGGTTTGAGAAAATTTTGCTGATGCAAAACAATCTCAATCTGGAATCGAGCGACGTCATTTCAACGTTTGTCTATACGACAGGTATTCTCAAGGGAGAATACAGCTATACAGCTGCTATCGGGCTTTTTAATTCAATCATTAATCTGTTGTTACTTTTACTGGTCAATCGGATTGCGCGCAAAACGTCTGAGACGAGCTTATGGTAAAGGAGGCAAGATCCTATGTCCAAGCAGGCGACATTACAAGCCAGTTCCAATGAACGGATTTTCGATGTAATCATATACATCATAGCCGCGATCATTATCATCGCTGTGCTGTACCCGCTGATTTTTATCGTGAGTGCTTCGTTCAGTGATCCCACGAAAGTATTGAACGGAGAAGTCTGGTTACTGCCCAAAGGACTGACGTTGGACGCCTACACGAATATTTTGCACAACGAGAAGATTTGGCTGGGGTACCGTAATACGATATTTTATACGGTCGTCGGCACTGTGATTAACATTATCATGACCGTGTTGGCTGCATACCCCCTTTCCAGACCTGACCTTCCTGGACGTAATGTAATCATGGTGTTTATCACGCTAACGATGTTTTTCAGTGGCGGATTAATTCCAACGTATCTATTGATCAAAAATTTGGGCATGGTGGATACGATGTGGGCTCTGATTATACCCGGCGCAATCGCCACGTACAATCTGATCGTGATGAGAACGTATTTCCAGTCGAGTATTCCATGGGAGCTGCAGGAAGCTGCCCATATGGATGGGTGCTCCAATTGGCGGCTGCTCTGGAGCATTATTTTGCCCCTGTCCAAGCCGATCCTAGCCGTGATGGTGCTGTTCTATGCCGTAGGCCACTGGAATTCATTTTTTAACGCGCTCATCTATATTCGTAACGAAAATCTGCATCCGCTTCAGTTGGTACTGCGCGAAATTCTGCTGATCAGCCAATCCGATGCCGTGGACGGCAGCCTTGGATTGGAAGACAAAATCCTGCTCGCGGAGAGCATCAAATATGCGGTGATTATCGTCTCTAGTTTGCCTGTACTGTTGATGTATCCTTTTGTGCAGCGCCATTTTGTTAAAGGGGTCATGATTGGATCAATTAAAGGTTAAATCCATGTCAACCTCAATAATGGAGGAGTTATGTTGAAATCAAACGCCAGAATTAGTATAGATTGTAGTCGTGCAAGTGAGCATACGGTCAACCCTTATTTGTTTGGGCATTTTGTGGAAGATATCCGGGACCATATGGAAGCGATGCTTGCATTTCCATTGAAGGATATGGATTTTGAAAGCGAGGCTGAATCAAGGACTTCCGTATCGGGGAACTGGCATGCCCACACCAACGGGAGAAATACTCAATATGCGATGGAAGCCCCGGCCCTCAGACATTCGGGTCGCGCTCAGCGTATTCGAATCTTAAGTGATGATGAAGCGTACGCCGGGATTGCGCAGAGGTCCGCACTGAAAGGGCCAATGGATTACACCGTCCGTATAGTTGCGCGAGCTTCCATCGAACTCCAGTATTTGATGGTGGAAGCAGTCGATAGACGTACGGAAGAAGTGCTCGGTCAGTTGAAAGTCGAATTGGACAGCCATAACTGGCGGGAGTATGAAGGACGGCTGACGATCTTACGTGCTTGTCCCGATGCAGAGGTTCGGGTGTATATTCCGGCGGAGCATCCAAGATGGATCGATCACGTCTCTACGGGAATGCTCTGGCTTGATCATGTGTCTTTATTGCCTATTGATCATATTGCCCTAGTAAAACATGAAGTGATAGAGATGACCAGAGCGCTAAACGCAGGCATGATGAGACTCGCAGGTAACTACATTAGCGCCTATCACTGGGAGCATGGCATCGGGCCGGTTCTGGAGAGACCAGTCATGTACAACGAGGCATGGGGAGGATGGACCAGCAAGTATTTCGGAACGGATGAATTTATCCGTTTTTGCCACGAACTGCAAGTGGAACCTCTGATTTGCGTGAACGATGGATCGGGTACACCTGAAGAGGCCGCCCAATGGATTGAATATTGTAATGGAAGTGTGGATACCCCAATGGGTGCTCTTCGGGCGAAGAATGGATCGCCGGAACCATATCATGTCAAGTATTGGGAGATCGGCAACGAGGTTTGGGGGCAATGGCAAGTTGGTGCTTGCTCTGCGGAACAATTTGCAGAGCGGACCGTACAGTTTGCAAAAACGATGAAGGAAGCAGATCCTTCCATTGTATTGCTTGCCTGTGGACATTACGAGCAGGATTGGAATAAAACCGTGCTTGCCCTGGCAGGGGAGCATATCGATTATCTAACGTTACATTTGTATCATGGCTACGGTCCCTTTGGCATGAATCCAGATACGCCGGCTGAGGATCGATATAAAGCAATGGCTAGTTATCCCGAGTGGACCCGGCATTATATACGCCAGACAATGGAGGTCATCCATTCCGACATCAAACATCAGCATGTAAAGCTGGCCATCACCGAATATAACACGATGTACTATCCAAACACTGTGCGAAAAGGACTGCCAGACGAACACACCCTTGGAGCCGCCGTGGCGAATGCAGCCAATCTGAATGAAATGATTCGTTGCAGCGATAGCGTGCACATCGGCAGTTTCTCCGATCTGGTCAATGGTTGGCTCGGGGGATGCATCCGTGTCGGGGATTTCTATGCCGATCAATATCGGGGCAAGCAGGCTGGATGGAGTGGACACCCGCTCACGATCTATGGAACTCCAACCTATGAAGTATTAAAGCTTTACGCGAATCGGGATATTCATCATATCCTACCTGTCGAAGCCGAATGTGGAACATTCTCTGTAGCTTCTAACAAAAGAACGCCTGTAGAGCTGGATGCACTCCCCGATCTGGATGTTGTGGCCGGAACGAATGCTGATGGCAGCAGGGTCACCTTGTTTGTTGTGAACCGAAGCTTGGAGGAAGTACCGATTGAGCTGGATTTACAAGCTTTCCATGCGAGCGAAGAGGGAACCTTATATGAGATTACCAGCGATTCGCACAATAACATCAACTCCGTGTTTCAACCCAATCATATCAAGTGCACAGAACGGAGTGTTTTGACCGAGCATTGGCAGCGTGGTTACGTATTACATCCTTCATCCATCTATGTACTGGAGTTTGGAAAGGCAGACCAATTGAAGCGACGTCCCGGAGTGTAGACAAATAGGGATTCAGAACTTGTACCTAAGTTCTGAATCCCTATTATCTGTTCTAGATGGTGTATCGACCACCATGAATCCGATACTTGCCTGATGAAAGCATGCAGTTTAAATAGTTACTTGCGTTCGCTTATACAAAACAGGTATTGCCGCTGCTATAAGGATCATGCCCATCACAGCGGGTGCGGCATGACCAAATGATACATAGATTTGACCTCCAATGATAGGACCAATCATTCTAGCTAACGCCTGAATAGATTGGCTACCCCCTTGAATCCTTCCTTGTTCACTAGAATCGACAGACTTGGAGAGCATGCCATTGAAGGAAGGCCCGAAGATCGAATCACCAAAACCAAATATGAACATGCCAGCAATAAATAAGGGATAGAATGAGAACAAAGTAGATAGCGCAATGAGACTGTAGCCTATAATCTCTGAAATCATTCCAAGAATGGCTATCTGTTTATCACTAAGTCTTTTCAAAAGCTTGGGCATGATGAAACTTTGTGAGATGATGTCTTGGACACCCATAATCGAGAACATAAGTCCAATTATTGCAGGCTTCCAATTGAAAGTATCCATTGAAAATTGTGAAAAGACGGCCTGTAAAGATCCGTTGGGTATCCAAAGTAAAAAGGCTGAGATAAGTAGTCTGTTTAAGTTTTTCATGGAAAGCAAGTTTGCAAGTTGTATGAATGGATTAAGTCTTACAAGTGTAATTTCTTTCAGTCTGTGTTTCTTGTCAAGACTCTCAGGCATAAAAAAGGATCCATATATAACATTCACTAAAGTTATGATTGCTCCAAAATACATGGGTGCAGAATAATCAATCTTGGCGAGTAATCCGCCTACAGTCGGTCCAATGACGGTGCCTACACCTACAACCGCACTTACCCATCCAAAGTATTTGGTTCTCTGTTCCGGTGGGATGATGTCCGCGAAATATGCGAAGATTGTGCCTATGCTTCCGCCTGTTATACCCTCAATTATACGCCCCGCAAAGAGTACCCATAGAGCTCCACCTATGCCGAAAACCAAATATCCGATTGCGGAACCCAAAAGGCATACCAGGAGCAATGGACGGCGGCCATATTTGTCGCTCAGAGCTCCAAGCACGGGGGCCGCAAAAAATACGCAGAAGGCATAAACAGAGGTCAGGAGCGTAACAACGATAGCTTGTTGTCCCGGATTGCTTATATAAGGCTGTACCAGGAATGGGACAACAGGTGCGATGATACTGAATCCTATTCCACAAAGAAACACAGAGATCAGACCGAATAGTAAAGCGTGTTTGTCTATGGTTTGTTCTGTGTTCTGTATATGATGTGATCGTGATCGAAATTTAAACATTCAATTCTCCCCTCAAATGTCGTGATTTTATTTCCTTGGAAACATTAATAGCGTACAACTGCTTTGTTTCCTTGTCAACAAAATAATAACAATAAAAATGCAGCTGTTCTCAAAAGAGCCCAGCTGCATTTAATTTAACTTTCATTATTCAAATTTATTCCGACTTCAGATTTACACCCAGTTTCTTTATTTCTGCATCCAAATGTCGATTATACTTGTCCACGAAGTTAAGCATACTTTCAAATTGCTCGTCGGTTACCTGCTCAAATACGGCTTTATCTCGCTCTTGAAACTCGTTGTGCAGGTCCTCATGGATTTGATAAATGACTTTCCCTTGTTCCGTAAGCCTAAAATAGATTTCTTTCTTGTTATCTGATTTCTGGTAGCTTTCAATAAGGCCTTTTTCTATGAGCTTCTTCGTTAATTTACTTATCGCACCGCGAGTCATATAAAAGGAATCCGCAAGTTTAGTCACATTGGAATCTACATTTTTTTCAATGTATTCGATGCAATGTACTTCAGAGGGCTTATAACCCTTAAGACTTTCTTCCATCTTATCTTTATTAAGCCAAACCAGCTTGTTATATAAGTCCCTGAAACCCAGTAAGACCTGTTCTTCTTTGTTCATGGCCTATCCTCCCACCCGTTGGTGCATTACAATATTATATTAAATTTTGGTTTCCAGTTCAAAAATATCAAAATAATTTATTTCAGGAATGAAACTATACGTGAAAAAGAGAGTCAAAAGCTTCTAAATTACAGTGTAAATCAAGGTTGATTTCTGAATAAACTTTTTTCATAACGACATACTACTTCAGAAGAGGTGGTAAAATTTGCAGCGAATCCATGAACAAGATCTTCACGATATAGAAAAGCAACTCTATGAGCATTTCAAAAAGAGCTCGGATTTCTTAAGCAAGAACGTGGTTATCGCCGATCAGGAATTCAGAGCGTATTACATGGAGACTCTTGTCGATCTTCCAACAACATTGTCTGCAGTTAACCAGGCGGCGAGTGGAAATAAGAACGGATCATTTCAAAATATGTTCAGGCCATTTGAAGAAGAGGCCGCCTTGTCAATGGACGAGATATGCGGCCATCTTTTGCATGGAAAGCTTGTTCTGTTCAGCACAGAAGGGACGGCAGCTGTCATGGAACCGGAGCATACTGACATTTCGCGTTCTGTCAGTGCACCGGAGAGTGAGAATCCCCTTCAATCTGCGTACGATGCTTTTACAGAAGATATTAATAAAAACATCGGTTTGCTACGGAAAAAGATGATTTCCGATGAGTTGGTTATTGAACGACGAGAGACAGGGACCCGGTCTACCAAGAAAATTGCCATGGTGTATTTGGAGGGAGTTGCCCAAGCTAAGGTCATCGCGTCTATTCGGGATAAGCTGGAACAAAATAAGGACAAGGAATTGACTACGGTAAGGGACCTGCTCAGTATACTGGGGCATTCGAAATTCTCAATAACACCAACGTATATCTCTTCGGAGCTACCTGGGGAAATGGTACAGAATCTGATGAACGGAAAAGTGGTTATTTTGATTGATCAATTTTCGTTTGCCTTTGCTTTTCCAGCCATCATAACGGATCTATGGTCAACAACGCTGGACGTTAACTACCCGTATTTGTTTCAAGTGTTTTTACGAACCGTACGGGCAATTGGCGCACTTTTGGCCGTTACGCTTCCAGGTATGTATATTGTGCTGAATTCGGTGAATCCGGAACTGTTGCGAATCCAGTTAGCCATCACGGTAGCCAAGAGCAGGGAAGGGGTTCCGTATCCTTCGTTGATCGAAATGCTGCTGGTTATGCTGCTTTTGGAGATGATTATCGAAGCCACCATTCGACTTCCCAAGAATATCGGACCCACCATAACCATGATTGGCGGTATTCTGTTGGGACAAGCCATTGTTCAGGCCAAACTCGTCAGCAATCTATTAATTATTATTCTGGTTGCCTCGGCAATTGCCAATTTTGTATTGGCAGGCTATATGAACACGACGGGCATACGAATGTACAAATATGTTGTCATGCTCATCAGTTCCTTTTTCGGAATATGGGGTCTTGAGGCTGCGATGATTTGGATTATACTGTATTTTGCCTCGTTGAATACTTTCTCCGTTCCCTACTTAAGTTTAAGTGTGAAAGGAAAGGCTCCGGATGAATAAAGCCCAGATTCTTACCATGTTTGTTCTGCTTCACCTCGCTTCGATCTTTGCCATCTTCCCTGAACGCATCATATCTGCGACTTCAAAAGGACACTGGGAACCCATAACGATCCTCTTTTTGGCAGAGTTACTGGTTCTATGGTTGTACTTAAAAGCGTTGTCGCAGTTTCCAGGGAAAACAGTGGTGGACATCTGTAATGATTCACTGGGCAAATGGGTAACGAGACTGATCGTTCTGCCGATGATGATTTTCCTATATATTGAGCTGCTATTGCTTATGTACTTTCAGTCAGTCGAAATTAAAGCCGTATTATTACAGAGAACACCGCCAGCAGCAACATCGGCTCTTTTTATCATTCTCTGCTTCTATGCTGTTTGGAAGGGACTGGGCGTAATGATCCGGGCTAGCATCGGATTGTGTATTCTCTTGATGCCATTCATTTTTTTCTCCATGATGATCAGCATCCAGAATTTCAGAATCAGCTACATTTTTCCGATTTGGGATAGTGGAATGTCATTTTTCTCCCATTCGGATTTCTATGTATGTACGGTAATTTCAGCCGGTTTTTTATTCCTTGGCATGATTCCCTCCAAGCAACGGCTTAGTTTTGGCAAAGCAGCAGCAGCGGTTGGTATCATATTTGTGTTTGCATTGGGATCTGTATACGTTCCGCTTCTTGTATTCGGACAGGAAACGGTAATCCATTTGCAATATCCCATGCTTATGGCATCAGACACCATTGATCTGGAGTGGGTTGTATTTGACTGGCTTCCAAGCTTTTACGTGGTGGCTTCCAGTGCGCTGGGTGTTTTGAAGGTTTCCGTTTTACTCTGGATTCTGGTATCCCTGCTGCATCAGCTATTTATGCCGAAAATCAATCGGTTATGGATTCTTTCCGTAGTGTGCTTCTCCTTGTACATGATTAGTCTCATGATACCGGATGTCAACGCTTTGAATTCATACCTGTACCTGAATTCTTTCTTTTGCGTTTATAGCGTTATCGGTTTTCCGATCATTGTATTCCTCGCGGCACAATGGCAGCGAAAGAAGGTGAGTACATGAACATGCGCACCATAAGGACTCTGATTGTAGCTCTTTCTATGATGATGTTACTTCCGGGATGTTGGGATACAAAGGATATTAACAAACAATATCTGCCTGTTGTCATGGGCGTGGGGAAAGGGAAGACGGAGAAATACAGGATCATTCTCCAAATACCCGATGCATCAGGCAAAACCCAAATTCTTGACAAAGAGGCGAAATCGATCAGTAAAGCCATTGATTTGATTCGTACAGATTCCGAAAAAAGCATCGAATTGGTACATCTGAGGTTGTTGTTAATCGACAGACAGGTCGCAGAGCAGGGGATAGATAACATCATCAATTTTGCTGTGAGAGCGAACGATATCTCCATCAAGGGCCTGGTAGGGGTTATTAACGGTGATTTTGAGAAGACGATGTATCATCAAATCTCGCCAACGCCTGAAATTTCTTCCTACGACTTTTTTAGCCAGGATGCCGGGTGGACGCCCAATCAATCCATCGTCCGAATATGGGAAGCCTATCAAAACCAAAATTCATATACGGAAGACATGGCCATCCCAATGCTCAAAAACGGCGATCGAACTTTGTTCACCTTTAAAGGCACGGCCGTCATGCGGGATGACCGCATGGTAGGAACGCTGAATAAGGAAGAAACGCTTTTGTTTAATTTATTTAAAGGGAAATATTCGGGAGGAACCATTGAAGTTGCACAGAACACAAGTGTTCTTATTCAAGATACCAAAATCAAACACAAGACCTCGTGGTCGGAGAACGGGCCATCCATCCTCACGGATATTCTTCTCAATGTGGTGATTACGGAAAGCCCTGAAGGAAAAGGCAACGTGGTGATTGAGAAAGAAATGAAGGAACAACTGAGCAGACAATTCAATGAAACCGTGAGAAAGATTCATTCCTTAAAATCGGATGTACTGGGGATAGGCATGATATTCCGTCCAAAGATGTCTGAGGAAAAAATAAAGGAATGGAAATCCAAATGGTTTCCGAAGTTGGAGCAAAAGATCAACGTTCGTGTCAACGTACTAAACGAAATTTATTTTAAAGAAAATGCCAACGATAATGATAGTCAGGGGCAAATGTTAAAAAAATAGCTTAGCATTGTTTACTCCGCTATAAGCGAGGAAAATGCTATACCGTTATGAAGTCGCCCTGGTGGCGACTTTTTTATAAAATTTTTTTGCATGTAATATTATTTCCATCATTGCACGTTCACTGTTGCCCTCGTGGCTCGCATTATTCCGGGTTTTTACATCCTTTTTATTGTTCATTGGCTTTGACCGTAGCTTCGACCCCCGTAAGCAGGGAAGAAGCTCCCCAAGCGGTATCTGAAATAATGCTTGGAGGTCACCACGGGAATGGTATTTGGCGTACCGTAAATAGAGGCAAGACCTGGCTAGCCATCGCTGCTGTTATCCTTATGGCTTCGTCAACGGAAAGTGTGAATAGTTACATCGCAGAGTATCTGGGCTCCATCACTCATATTTCGGGAAAAACATTGAGTATCGTGTTATTTATATATGGTTTAGCCAGTTTAGTGGGAAACGTGGTGGGAGCATGTAGGCTAAGTAACTTTAAGCAACCTTAAGTGACATACACAAAAGGGAAATGTTCATTATTCATCATCTTGCTTCCCGAATAATGAACATTTCCGATCTTGTTGTCAGCAGTTCCTGGAGGCCATCAATGGGTCATTAATGAAGAGAACAGTCGTCCCATTATTAAAAAGGCGCTGGATCTAGGGATCAATTTTTTTGATACAGCGAATGTATATTCAGCCGGAACCAGCGAGGAAGTGATTGGGCGCACCTTACGTGACTATGCTAATCGAGATGAAATTGTGCTCGCAACGAAGATCAATGGTCGTATGCACCAAGGCCCAAATGGTGCCGGACTTTCCCGTAAAGCCATCATGAGTGAGATAGATAAAAGCCTGAAGCGGCTGGAAACAGATTATGTGGATTTGTATCAGATTCATCGTTGGGATTACACTACACCCATTGAAGAGACAATGGAAGCCTTACATGATGTGGTCAAAGCAGGGAAGGTAAGATACATAGGCGCTTCTGCGATGTACGCATGGCAGTTTTTGAAAGCTTTACATGTAGCCGAGCAAAATGGGTGGACCCGCTTTGTATCCATGCAGGATCACTACAATCTTATCTACCGCGAAGAAGAGAGAGAGATGCTTCCCCTCTGCAAAGCTGAGAAAATCGGTGTGATTCCGTATAGTCCGCTTGCGGGAGGCCGATTGACAAGGGACCCTCAGGAAAAAACACATCGTTCCGAAACCGATCAGATTGCAAAGCAAAAATATGATGCGACTGCAGTTACCGACCGATTGATCATTGATCAGGTTGCCGCGATTGCGGAGAAGCATGGGGTTCCTCGTGTACAAATCGCCCTTGCCTGGTTACTGCAAAAGGAACCAGTCACAGCTCCCATTATTGGCGCTACCAAAATATCGCATCTTGAGGATGGTGTGGCCGCTCTTTCAATTAAGCTGACACCCGAAGAAACAGCATCATTGGAAGAACCCTATGTGCCTCATCGAATTGTTGGTCATCAATAATCAAAATGATTGGAAAAGGAAGATGGAACCAACGTAAAGTAACAGGTTCATCACATATACAAACAGAAGTCGCCTAATTGGCGGCTTCTTTATGTTTTTATCTGGCGATGCAGCATCGAATTTATTCGCTTTAGGGTGTAATGGAATTAAGCATTCTGAGATGGGGGAAGTCTTCGTAAAATAACATATCGCAGTGCTTACGATTATAAGGCTTGGTTAAGGGGATAATTGTTAATTGGAGAAAATCATTCACAATATATAGCTGTAAAGGAGCGGGATCATGTCCTTCTTTAGAACACTATCCGTACGGGCAAGGGAAGATGAGTTGATGGACGATTTCTCCATAGGGGGAGAAGAATTGAGCGAAGCGCTCAAACATTTGAGACGGCTGAACAAAATATTTGCGGCTCCCGCTCCAACCCGTGCAGGTGTGGAGAAGTTATGGAAAGCGATTGGCAGTCCAACTACGCTGACCCTTCTTGATGTAGGAGCAGGTTCAGGTGATGTAAACCAGAAGTTATTGCGCTGGGCGGACCAGAAGGGAGTTAAGCTTGAGATTACTCTGGTCGATCTGACAGAGGAGGCATGTGAGGAAGCGAGAAACCTTTTCCGGAATGAACCGAGAATCAAGGTTCGACGTGCCGATGTCAGGGAATTGCCGGATGCCTCAGCAGACATCGTGACCGGCTCGCAATTTGTCCATCATTTTGAAGGAAAGCAACTCGTGGAGATGGTCTCGCATATGCTGCGTGCCTCCAAATATGGTGTAGTCATTAACGATATCCATCGGCATCCCATATCCTATGCAGCCGTATGGATAACCACTCGAATGATCTCTCGCAATCGGTATATTCGTCATGATGGACCTCTGTCTGTTGCAAAAGGCTTCACGGGAAGGGATTGGCGGGAATTGAAGCAGCAGTTGAACCATGACACGCTGACCTATGAATGGAAGCCGTTGTTCCGCTATTCCGTCGTGATACCCCATCATGGGACGTTATCATAGCATCATTTCATCAATAGGCAGTTATCATAAAGGACAAAGAAAGGGGGTGTTCTTACGTGTCTAAACCAATGGATGTCATAGTCATCGGAGCGGGAATTGCGGGCAGTACCTGCGCGTTGCAGCTTGCGAGGCAAGGGCATCGGACACTGCTGCTGGATCGGCAGGAATTTCCACGTCACAAAACATGCGGTGAATTTATGTCGCCTGAGACAACGGAAATGCTCGATTACCTGGGTATCCAGCTTTGTGAACAAGAGATAAAGCCGAGCACCCTGGATCATGCCAAGATCATTATGCCTCAGGGCGGGGAGATCGAAGCTCCTTTGCCAGGATTGGCCTATGGCATTAGCCGATATGAACTGGATCGGATTTTACACGAGCAGGCTACAGCCGCAGGCGTTGAAATCGTTACGAGGGCAACGATAACTAACATTCAGCAGTTAGATGATTATAGCTATGAAGTCGAAGCCAAACAAGGAAATGAGCGGATTCAGTATAGAGCAAAAACCGTTATTGGAGCCTATGGCTCGAAGAAGCCGCGCGGGATGACCTCGCCAGCCAAGATGCGGGATAAAACAGCATATGTTGGTGTCAAATCGCATTATCGGGGAATCACCATCCCGCCACGGGTTGAGTTGTATTTTTGCAAGGGAGGGTATGTCGGTGTTTCGCCGATTGAGGATGGTATCGCAAATGTAGCTGCATTGCTGACCCTTGATACGGTGCGGGGAAGCGGCAAGTCTGTGAAGGATATTCTGCAGGCTGCATCCCTAACCAACGAAAGATTGGCAGCGAGGCTTGCCGAGGGAACCCCAGTCCCAGGAACACAGGTCTCAATTGCACCACTCCATCTATCCAATGTTCCTGAACCGTGGTCCCAATATCCTCATATTGGTGATGCGATGCTGATGATACCTCCCCTGTGTGGTGATGGAATGTCCATTGCACTTCGTTCCTCACTGCTGTGTGCTGAATGGACTGACAGGTATCTTCAAAGGAAGATCAGCTTTACGCAGTGGCAGCAAGAGTATTCGAGAGAAGCCAATCTTGAATTCTCCCGACTGCTCCGGCGTGCACGAAGAATTCAGAAGCTGGCTTTTGCCAAAACGAACAAATTCTATCCTGGTTTGGCCCGCATGGTCCCTGGTCTGGCGACTTATCTGGTGAAGGCAACACGGTTATCGGAAATCAATCTAGTCCATCGATCATAGATGGCAGCAAAGTGACATCCAAAAAATAAAATCCATAGGAACATGGGGCGGCTTATGTCAGCCTCTTTTTGTTTTTTCTCTGCCAATTTTGACGAGACCGTTTAGAAATCTGCCAAATACTCGTATAATAGAATCTAATTGTAGTTATAGAGACAAGAGTCAGACTTGAATTCGGGAGGCATTATTTTAAGATGAACTATTCATTTTCCAACCGGATTGCTGCATTGCAGCCATCCATCATTCGTGAGATCCTAAAGGCTTCTTCGGGTCAAAATGTAATTCCGTTCTCTGCGGGAAATCCCGCTCCGGAGACTTTCCCTATTGAGGCGATTCGCACTTTCACTCAATCGATTCTGGAACAAGACCCGGTAACAGCATTGCAATATGGAATTACCGAAGGCTATGCGCCGCTGCGTGATACATTGACTACACATCTGAAGACAGGCTTTGACACGGGTAAAGCATCGGATGAACTATTCATCGTATCTGGAGCACAGCAAGGAATTGAACTCGCTTGTAAAGTATTCTGTAATGAAGGGGATACGATTATCTGTGAGAGCCCGAGCTTTATCGGCTCACTGAACTCTTTCAGGGCTTCAGGTGCAAACCTGGTCGGCGTTCCGATGGAGACGGACGGTATGGATATCGGGAAGCTGGAGCATGCCCTGCAAACCGAGCAGAATGTAAAGCTGATTTATGTCATTCCGAGTTTCCAAAACCCTACAGGTTTTACCACCAGCCTGGAGAAACGCAAGGCAATCTATGATCTTGCCAAGAAGTATGGAGTCATGATCCTGGAAGATAACCCATACGGAGAACTTCGGTTTCGCGGAGAAGATGTAGCGACGATTAAGTCGATGGATGATGAAGGTCTGGTAATTTACGTAGGCTCCTTCTCCAAGATTCTGTCGGCTGGCCTGCGTGTTGGTTATGTTCTGGCTCCTTCCGAGGTTGTTCAGAAGATGGTTGTTGCCAAACAGGGAGAGGATGTACATACAGCCATGCTGCCGCAGATTCTGGCACATAAGTTCATGACTGAGTATAACTATGCAGAGCATATCAGCAGTATCCGTGCGATTTATCGCAGGAAGTCTGCCTTGATGATTGACAAGCTGCAGGAGCATATGGGTGAGTCCATTACCTTTACTCAACCGGATGGAGGGCTGTTCCTCTGGTGTGATCTGCCGGCTCATATCCCGATGCTGGATTATGCCAAAACAGCCGCTGCGGAAGGCGTAGCTGTTGTCCCGGGAACTGCTTTTCTCGTCGATGAGAACGAACCCTGCAATGCGATCAGACTTAATTTCTCAACACCTTCCGATGAGCAAATTGTGAAGGGCATCGAAATTTTGGGACAGGTTCTGCACAAATTCTAATTGGAGGCACATTTCATGAATCAACGTTTTCGGATCACTCGATCCATGCAAGAAAATAACGAGGAGCAATCCATCTCCTTGGAAGAATGCAAACAGTATTTTGCATCCAAACCGGGCTTTACGTACTCGCCTGTTCTTACCGTCCAGGGACCGGAGAGCGTCATGTCCATCGATGGGGATTTCTTCATGTGGACGTATGAGAACCTCCAGATTCCATTTCGTTTGTATATGGGAGATCTGTATGTTGCCATTGTCAATGAAGCTGTCGTTCCGCAAATGATTGAGGTTGCAACGGATTTGCGAGCCGATGTGGTTGAAGGGTAAGCAGAGACTTGGAATCAAATGCATCCGTCCAATTGTAACCATATAAGTGTCGGGAAAGTCGCCAATTTGGCGACTTTTTTGCTGTGAATCTGTTCGTCAGTTTGCTTATTGAAATATTCAATCGATGGGGAATTGACGCTAAGGACCTGTTCGTGATAATTTATATAAATCACAAAATCCAATAAATCCAATGAGGGAAAGGGGTTTTATGCAATGTCGTCGATCGTACTTGCTGCTGCCGAAGATATACGAAGCGAGGATTCGGAACTTTTAATCAAGGAGCTAAGTGAAGAACTGGGATTGTTATATGGCGGCGATGGGACGGCGGGATTTCAGCCATCCGACGTGGAGACACCGCGAGCAGCCTTTATTGTCGCGCGTTTGGATGGATATCCGGTAGGCTGCGGAGCCATCAGGCCCCTTGATGATACATCTGTGGAGGTCAAGCGTATGTACACACGTTCGGATTTCCGTCGTAAGGGTGTGGCCCAAGCCATTCTGGCCGAAGCAGAACGTCTTGCGCTCGAATTCGGCTACACCAATCTGAAGCTGCAGACTGGCCCCAAGCAGCCTGAGGCGGCGGCCCTTTATGAAAGAGTTGGGTACTATCGGATACCGATTTTTCACGGGGACTGGGATCGAGTACTTGCCTATCAAAAAGATCTGGTACTCAGTGCAACCCACAGAAACGAACACTCCTCATTGAACGCATAGATATCATCTATAACAAACGAACCGAAATCTCTTGTTAGCATCCAGAGATTTCGGTTCGTTTTTTTGTGTGTGAAAAGCCAATGGGGTCAAGAATATCGAAATTTCTTTACTCTTTTATAACAGAGGCATGTACAGCGTCTTCCATCTGATTATTGTAGGTACGGAATAATCCAAGGCGCCAGAAGGCAGCTCCTTTGAGATCATATCGCTTGGCAAGACCCAGTTTATCATCTATGGAGGATGAGGTTTCACTATTTAAGCTGATACCGAGCAGAAGCTTTTGCTTGGATACGCCAGCATCTAGCGCAAGTTGGATGGCCTGATCCACAAGACTGTTCGGCTCAGGGACCTGCGATTTGGTTCCAACAGGATTATATTGATAAGCCATAATGATGATGTCATCTGCCAGCGAAGCGAGTGTTTTGTAATCATAACCTTTATATGCACTATTTAATGGGGGGACGGCCAAAGATAGAGCGATGTCTTTAGGCAAGGAATCCTTCAATTGCTTGACGTAATTGTTCAGCAGCTTCTGTTGCTCTACAGCGTCCAGCTTAAAACCCAGTCCTTCAAAATCAAGAACAACGCCTCCAAAACCATTCTCAGCTATGGCAGCAGTTATGCCCTCAATGGACTTCTGGCGCATGCTGCTGTCACTCAGCACCTTGGTCAGTTCTCCGTTTCCATCCAAAGAATAAACCATAAGATACGGTTTAATACTCTGATTTGCTGCATCAGCAACGATGGATTGAGGTGTAACGTCACCGGCAGCAGCAGGAATTTGATACTCATTACCTTGAAGCGTAAATTGACCTTCGCGATCGATGCGACTCCAGCCAAAAGCGACGGAGTTCATGGATGGTACCAAATCGATTTCCTTATAGGATTGCAGCGCATAGAAGGCTCTCAAATGCATTTCACGTTGAGGTGAAACAAGAGAGACGGTACGAGTTGACTGGTTCCAGCCTACATTAACACCGAACTGACTACTGAACGAACTGAGTGGAATAAGCACACGACCTTCCCGCTGAACGGGTGGCGCTGCGAGCTTAACCTTTTCTCCATTGACGGTTGCTGTGGTGCTTCCCACTTGAAGCAGGACTTCCGTCGCCTGACCTTTCACATTTCCAATGGCTTTCACGGTTTGCGCCTTGCTATTCCAAGTAATGCTAATTCCCAGAGCTTCGCCAACAGTTCGGAAAGGGACATAGGTAACACCTTTATCAATCAGTGGGGCTGCATCGAATTTCAGAGGAACATCATCCAGCAAGACCGAAATGGCGGGTGCGGCATAGGCATCATTAAGGTTTGCAGTGGTTCCGAGTAAAGATATAGCAAGAATAGTGGCAGCAGCAGTCTTTCCTATTCGTGTATGTAACATATTTTGAATTCCTCCAACTCATCAAATATAGTAGAATGGCATCTCATCTTGACGGTGATCTAGCATAAAATAGTATAGCAAAATTTTCATAGAGTTCCAATTACAAGATATGATGGGTTAAAGTAAATACGCAAAGAAACGGAAATTCGTACAATTTCGGTTTCTTTGCGCATAATCGCATTTCCATTTTTTTATTTTTAAAGGGAATGAAATCAGAGGAAGTTGAATGCTCATTTTACAGCTGTGGTATTACCCATTTTATTCGTATCGGCAGCCAGATTCGCTGCTTCTTCCTCCGCTTTGAGGATCGAGAAATAACCAAGTATATCCCCGATCACGTTTAACGTTAGTCCGATTTTAGCTAATTCCAAGGAAGTTAGCTCCTCGTTCATCAGGTTATTTCTTTTGCCTTTAGCCACGACGTCACCCCGAAAATCAATTTTATTTCAACATATGTTAATCATGCTCTGTATACTTATGTATACGCCTAATTGTTGGATTAAATGGGCGGAGCAACAGTTGTCCCTTCGGACAGAAACTTCTGATTTTCTATTTGGTGCGAAGGATTTATATTGGCAGGGTAGTAAATCATAGGCTGGAATATTAACGAATGATATTATGAAGAGTAATAAATAAACCAGCGATATTAATTTTAGTCAGGAGGAGGAGATGCTAGTGGACTTTCATGAAAAATTACAGCGTTACGCAGCACTTGTGGTCAACGTTGGTGTTCATGTTCAGAGGGGTCAAACGCTTGTCATAACCGCGCCAATATCGGCTGCTCCGTTTGTTCGATTAGTTGTAAAAAATGCTTATGAGGCCGGCGCTCATGATGTTTATATCGAGTGGAGCGACGATGAGATTACGCGTTTAAAGTATGAACTTGCGCCGGACTCAGTGTTCCACGAATATCCGGCGTTCCGGGCAGCAGGTTGGGAGACTTTTGCCGAAAATAATGCAGCTTTCCTGACGATCACTGCGCCCAATCCCGATCTTCTGCAGGGAATAGATCCACAGCGGATATTGAATTTGAATGCATCCAAAGGTAAGGCATTAGCCAAATTTCGCAGCTACGGGATGTCCAACAAGATCAGTTGGTCTATAGTTACGGTTCCATCAACGGATTGGGCTGCCAAGGTGTTTCCTGATGTTGCCGAAGAGCATTTGATCGATACGATGTGGGAAGCTATCTTTAACGTTACGAGGATTAATTCGGCTGATCCCGTTGAGTCATGGAAGACACATCTTCAACTGCTTAGAAACAAGACAGAGCAGCTTAATCGTAAAAAGTATCGAGCACTTCGATACCGTGGACCCGGTACGGATCTGCGGATAGAACTGTCGCCTAAACATATCTGGGTAAGTGATGCGGATAACATCAACGAAAAGGGTGTTTCATTTTTGGCAAACATTCCGTCAGAAGAAGTATGGACTGTCCCGTTAAAGCAGGGGGTGAACGGCACGGTTCGCAGTACTAAGCCGCTAAGTTATGAAGGATATCTAATCGATGATTTCTCCTTGACGTTTGAAAACGGGAAAATTATTAATGTTCAAGCAGCGCAAGGGCTTGAGGTGCTAAAAAGATTAATTAGCATTGACGAAGGCGCGGCCTATCTGGGCGAGATTGCGTTGGTGCCCCATCATTCTCCGATTTCGGAATCAGGGCTTGTTTTTTACAACTCTCTCTTTGACGAAAATGCATCCAACCATCTCGCGATCGGTAATGCTTATCCGTTCTGTCTTGAGGGAGGGAACGAGATGACTGAATCGGAAAAGGCGGCAAACGGTGTGAACTCAAGCCTCATTCATGTCGATTTTATGATTGGATCGGCTAATATGGACATTGACGGAGAACTTTCAAATGGAGGCTTGGAACCTGTGTTTCGTAACGGTAACTGGGTGTAGAATTAATAATCATAGATCAATAATTGGTAATAAAACGGAGGAGGATTCAAATGTCACCCAGAAACATTCTGAAGGACCAACAAATGAGAAAGGAACGCATTGAGCATATCTTAAATTCAGCATTACAAACCATGGCGAAACGTGGAATTGATTCAACCAATATTAAAGATATCGCCAAGGAAGCAAAACTTAGCGTAGGCAATATCTATACCTACTTTACATCGAAGGACGAAATTTTCAGTGAGGTTCTGCGTCGAGGACAAACGATGTATGGGAGGACTATTGCACAAATAGCAGACATGGATATAGATCCTCGTGAAAAACTATTCGAGATTAGCAAAGGGTGGTTATCAAACGAGAGTAACTGGGCCTTCACCATCATGCTCCAAAGTATACGAACAAATCATGCCGTCAGCACTGAAATAAAACAAGCTGCAACCCAGAGATTTACTGACAATTTGGAACCTTTGGCAGAGATTTTTCGCCAAGGACAGGAGTCGGGCGGCATCATACAAGGAGATACTCGACAACTTGCGTTTTATTTTGTAAGTCTGATTCAAGGTCTGACCTTGCAGCTCGCTCCCGGTTATGAAATACAAGTAGATATTGATCCCCAAAAAATTGTTCGACTTTTTATGGAACCAGAAACAGTGGTATCAACCGCTGGTCTATTTGAGGGGAATAACGATTTAAGTTACATAAATAAAAAAATGTTTGACAGGTAAGAAATGGTATTGATAATATATCGTATAACAAAACGAATCGAAATTCACTTTGTTGATTTGCAACCGTAGAGATTTACACTGCCCCGCTTTATTCGCAGTGGAAAGGGGTAAATCTCTTTTTTTTGTCTCAAAACCAAGTAAACATGTAAGTATTATTGATTAAATGTGAAAGGGTGTCTTTAATGTCTGCGGATATGCTTATGATCAGCGACCTGAACAAAACGTTTGTCGCCCCTGTTGGTGAAATCATCGCACTAAACAACATTCAGCTCAACGTTCGAAAAGGGGAATTAGTAACCATCATTGGTCCGAGCGGATGCGGGAAAAGCACTTTGCTTAAAATTGTGGCTGGCTTAGATACGCAGTATACGGGAACCGTCTTGCTCAACGGTAAACCTATTAAAGGCCCCAGCATAGAGAAAGGATTCATTTTTCAGGAGCCCCGGCTGTTTCCATGGTTAACGGTGGAGAAAAACATTGCAGCCAATCTCTCTCTTAGAGATCTGAATGTCCGCCGAAAGGTGGAGGAACTGATTGAACTGGTCCGTTTAAAAGGATTTGAAAAATCATACCCTCGCGAATTATCAGGTGGGATGGCACAGCGCGTCTCCATTGCCAGAGCATTGCTGCGTAACCCGGATGTATTGTTGCTGGATGAGCCTTTTGGAGCGCTCGACGCATTTACTCGGTCTCATTTGCAGGAAGTACTGCTTGATATTTGGCAACGCAATGGAACAACAATGCTGTTTGTAACCCATGATCTCGATGAAGCCGTCTTCCTAGGGGAACGAGTCGTCATTATGAATCCGCGTCCAGGTCATATTCGGAGTATTCTTTCGATTGATTTACCTTTTCCCCGAAAAAGATCAAGCAGTGCATTTCAGGAGATGAGAAGACTGGTATTAAATGAGTTCGAAAAAGTCGATGAGCCTTTATATGACGTAGGCGGCGGTATATAGCGTTGTCCATAGTATAAGAAGAATGTACAGCATATTAAAGGGAAAGTGGTTTATATGAAAAAATCTCATCTAGTTCTTGTTATGGTGCTCGCGTTGTCTCTGTTGACAATGGCTTGTGCATCAAAAAACTCAAATGATAACGCAAGTGGTTCAGGCACGAGCCAAAATGTAACCGTCAAAATCGGGATTCAGGGAAGTGGTGGCTTATTCGGTAAAGCACGCGAAGCAAAATGGTTTGAACAAGAATTTGAAAAAACAGGAGCCAAAGTGGAATGGATAGAGTTTCAGAGTGGACCGCCCATGACAGAGGCTATTGCTTCCAATAAGCTGGATATCGCCAGCCTGGGGAACATGCCAATTATCGCAGCACAAGCTGCGAATATTCCTTTTAAAATCGTATCGCAAGTTCTGGACGGAAAAAATAACGTTGCAATTATTGTACCTGCCGGTAGTACCGCCCAGTCCCTTAGTGACCTGAAAGGCAAGAAGATTGCCGTTACAAAAGGAAGCAATGCATATAACTTTCTATACCGTGGTTTGGAGAAGTCCGGTCTAACGGATAAAGATTTTGAAATCATTCAGCTACAGCCAGACGAGACACAGTCTGCGTTTGAAACCGGCAGTGTGGATGCCTGGGCGACATGGGACCCTTACATTACTCTCAATACCTTAACGGGAAAAGGAAAAGTGTTGTCCGACGGTGAGCAGCTTGGCGTATTGTCCCCTTCGTTTACGATCGCGGGAACTGGTTTTGCAGAGGAACATCCAGAGCTTGTGACTCTGTACTTGAAGGTAGTTAATAAAGCATTGAAGTGGGAAAGCGAGCATGACACCGAAGCAATCGATAGATATGCAGCTGAACGTAACGTTCCTGCCAGTGTTATTAGTGGGACATTCGAACGTTCCCGCATGATCAACACGCCAGTTAATGAAGATATCGTAGATGAAATGCAGCAAACAGCGGATTTTCAATACCGAATGAAGAACATTCGAAATCAGGTTGTGATCAAAACTATAACGGACAATCAATATATCGACGCAGCTCTCAAGGATCCACTGAAATAAACATAATGACCCCTATAGAAGAGAGGCGTTCACTACATGCAAATGCGTGCGGAAAAGGCGGTTATTCCGCCTTTAATTCAAAAGAAGAACTCGGTTAAGAGGCGAAAACTTTACTTAAGAGCTAGCAATATGGTACTAGGGCTTATCGTTCCGGTGGCTCTGTTAATCGTGTGGGAGGTAGCCGGGGCTATGGGATATTTGAACCCGGTTCTGCTTCCAACGCCAAGCAGCATATGGAAAGAGCTTGTCAGCATGACGGAGACGGGTGAACTTGTGAAGCATTTGGGAATATCGACGTGGAGAGCTCTGCTTGGTTTTCTAATCGGAGGCGGTCTTGGTCTCACGATGGGGTTATGGGTCGGATTTTCTTACAAGACAGAGCGACTGCTGGACCCTTCCTTTCAAATGCTGCGGACGCTGCCTCACTTGGCCATTGCTCCCTTGTTCATTTTGTGGTTCGGTTTCGGTGAAACTTCGAAATTGCTGCTGATAGCTAAAGGCGCTTTCTTTCCGCTGTATGTTAATACTTTTCTGGGTATCCGATCCGTTGACAGCAAGCTATTTGATGTAGGAAAGGTGCTGCAATTCAGCAAATGGCAGATGATCACGAAGTTAATTCTTCCAGCATCTCTGCCGAATATCTTTCTGGGGATACGTTTATCCGTCAGTGTCGCCTGGTTGGGTCTGGTCGTTGCCGAATTGATGGGTTCTAGCGCAGGCTTAGGATATCTGATCAATGATGCTAGATCGTTCTCACTCACCACCGTAGTGTTTGTGGGAATCATTGTTTTTGCTGTCGTGGGCAAACTGTCAGATTCCATCATTAAGCTTCTGGAAGCGAGAGCGCTACGGTGGCAAGACGGTTTCAAAGGAGAAGAAGCAAAATGAGCAAGCTGGAGATTGGTAAACAAACCGAACGAGCAGGAGACTGGCTGAGCAGAATTCCAGGTCGTCTTCACGGGTGGATTATTCCGTTGGCTATTCTCCTCATCTGGGAATTGGCTTCTGCCCTTCAGCTGGTTTCAGCGACCATGCTACCTGCTCCTTCCAAGATTGCAGAGCAGTGCATCCGTCTAATCTTGAACGGCGAGTTGCTGGAACATCTCGGGATCAGCTCCTATCGAGCGGGCTTGGGTTTTCTGCTTGGAACAACTGTCGGGCTCATGCTAGGCCTATCCACAGGGCTTGGAAAATTGGCGGAGCGCACACTTGACCCTTCATTACAGATGCTGCGGATGATCCCGCTTCTTTCCCTCATTCCTTTATTCATTTTATGGTTTGGTGTAGGAGAGTTTTCAAAAATTCTAATGATTTCGCTAGGCGCGTTTTTTCCTGTTTATGTGAATACATTTCTCGGTATACGAAATGTTGATATGAAGCTGATTGAAGTCTCCCGGATTTACCAGTATTCAAGATGGGAGCTACTTGGCAAGCTCGTTATCCCTGCGGCACTTCCTAATATTCTGCTTGGAGTGAGACTGTCTCTGGGCGCGGCGTGGCTAGTCCTTGTTGTTGCTGAAATGATGGGAACCAGTGCAGGCGTCGGCTACATGATACAGGATGCCCGTGCATACTCACAAACGGATATTGTATTTGTCGGTATTGTAGTCTTTGCGGCTGTAGGCAAGCTCTCGGATTCGGCTGTCCGGCTGCTTGAAGACAGATGGCTCCGCTGGCGAGATACGTTCAAGGGATAATCCAAAAATGGAAACAAGAAGGGAAGATATATATGGGGACTAGACAAGAGCAGCTTCATCTAGGGGCATTCATTTATTATACAGGTCATCATCACTATGGCTGGCGCCGCTCGGATTCAGGAGCTGAACAGATTTTTGATTATAAATTTTACCGATCCATCGCACAGACGGCTGAACGTGGGAAGTTTGATATGATGTTTCTGGCTGATCTTCTCTATGTAATGGGCGCTGATCAATCGGCAGCAGGGATGCTGGACCCGCTAACGCTCCTGTCCGCATTGGCTACAGATACGGAAAAGCTGGGTTTGACCGCCACGGTGTCGACTACCTATAACGAGCCGTATAACGTAGCTCGAAAATTTTCCACATTGGACCATATCAGTGAAGGACGCGCTGGATGGAACATCGTGACCTCCCAATTGGATGTTGAAGCAAATAACTATGGACGAACAGAGCATCCTGAGCATGGGCTTCGATATAAAATGGCGCGGGAATTTGTCGAAGTAGCCACTCTGCTCTGGGATAGTTGGGAAGATCAATCATTAATTGTGGATCGGCAGGCTGGACTATTTGCGGACCCATCTAAATTAAAGGAAGTTTCATATAAAGGGCAGTGGTATTCCACCCAAGGTACGATCAATGTACCTCGTTCGCCGCAAGGATACCCTGTACTCATCCAAGCCGGATCATCCGAACCGGGACAGGATTTTGCTGCCAACTACGGTGAAGTGATTTTCACGGCCCAACAATCTCTGAATGCTGCGAAAGAGTTCTACAATAACGTCAAATCCAAACTCGCTCTATATGGACGCGAACAAGGCAGCATGAAAATAATGCCTGGTTTATCACCGATTTTGGGTAAGACGGAGGAGGAAGCTCAGCGAAAATATGAAGAGCTGCAGGAGTTGATTCCTCCGGCAGCGGCAGTAGGTATGTTATCCGGGATGCTTAAGTTTGACCTTTCCGAATATCCTGTCGAAGGCCAGCTGCCTGACATTCCAGATCCCGTGGAAGCTTCCAATGGAATGAAAAGCCGGGTACAGCTGATTATGGACATGGCCCGACAAGATAAGCTGTCCATTCTTGAACTGGGTCGGAGACTGATAGGGGCAAGAGGGCACATGCAGTTTGTTGGGACCTATGAACAACTGGCTGATTTGATGCAACAATGGTTTGAAGAATATGGTTGCGACGGATTTAACATCATGCCACCCGTTCTACCGGGAGATTTGAATGAATTTGTGGATCATGTTGTTCCGATTCTTCAAGCACGGGGGCTCTTCCGCACGGATTATACGGGCAGAACGCTTCGTGATCATCTTGGGCTGGATCGCCCGGGTATAAGTCATTTTCAAAAAGAGAAATCGGTAGATAAGACCTCCATAACAATATGAAAACACCTGTTTCAGTCTGATTTTCAATTGCTGGTCTTCCTAATGAAGAAAGAGAAAAGAAGTCGCCTATTGGCGGCTTTTTTCGTTTGGGACGATATAAGTTCTTGTTCCCAGATAAAAAAATTCATCTTCTTTAAAACTATTTTCGACTCTCAGCTGTCTAACATGCGAAACAACATACAAAGTAAGCTTTATTAAAAATGCGGCAATAATCAAAATATACAGTCGCAACGGGGGTGGACAAACTGAGCAAGGTGAGTACAGCACTAACTGAACAGCAGTTCAGTGAACGTCTGGAGGCATGTAAAGAAAAGCTTTATCGCTTCGCGTTCTCTTATGTAAAAAATGAACAGGAAGCATTGGAAATTATATCTGAAGCCTCTTTTAAAGGTTTTCTATCTTATGAAAAAGTGAAGAGTCCTGATTATTTTGAAACCTGGATGACCCGGATCGTCATCAACTGTTCTCTGGATTACATCAGACGAAAGAAGAAATACACGTATATGGAAGACAGTACAATACCGTTTGCAGCCGAAGAGAGTTCCATGGGGCTTGAAGAGCAATGGGATTTATACGAAGCACTTGATCACCTGCATCCCGAAGATAGGGCATTTATCGTTTTGAAATTTTTCCAGGATCAGCGATTCAAGGATATGGCGGAGGTACTTTCCCTGCCGGAAAGCACGGTGAAGACCAGGTTCTATAAGATCTTAAACAAACTCAAAAAACATCTGACCAAGGAAGAGGTTGATTTTACATGACAGGAAAAGAAAGATATGAACAGATCAATATCCCGTCCGGCCTTTCCGGAGTTATTCAGCAAGCCCGTCAGCGCGCACGAAACCAAAAGCGAAGAAAAATGATGATCTGGCGTAGTTCATCCCTGGTTGCTGCCTGTGCTGCGGTGATGATAACAGCTAACGTACCAGGTGTAGCCAAGGCATTATCCGATGTACCTGTAATAGGTTCTGTCGTCAAAATTTTGCAAGTTGGTGGTGGAGGGGAGCGCACAGATGGGGTTTCGGTTACAACGACCAAAGAATCGGATACACTAAACATTAATTTTCAGATCGATGGTGAACAGATCACCTCTGCTCCATCGTATACTGTGGATCACAAAGAAGGGCCGAATCGCTTGATCTTCACCTTCAACGGGGTACGTCATCTGGATTATGACAAGTTGGAGAAGGATATTAAAGCACTTAAGAATGTAAAAGATGTCTATCAAAATATCATTTTGGATGATTCCGCGATTGGCTTTGTGGTTGAACTTAATGATGATGTGGATTATTCCGTGTCAGAGTATCAGCAGCCTGGATATATTCAGTTGAAGCTTTTTTCCGACGGGAAGAAAACGCAATCGCATGAACTTTTCTTTGTCCGTAGCGAAGACATGGAGCAGGGCGAAGCACTGGCCATGTTGGCTGAACAGTATTCTGCCGATGGCAGCAGCGTTGTGCATACCCAAAATGGGAAATTCACCGTCGTTATGGGTGCCTTCGATAACCGTGCAGATGCAGAGAAACACCTGAAAGAATTTACTGACCGGGAGGACTACAGTGAACCACTGCATGTCGACAGCTGGATGAGTAATGAAAATCCTCAATAATGGAAGAAGCCTGCCCTAGCGCAGGCTTTTTTTGTTGTAACTATGAGATCTGCAAATCTGTAATCTTACATCGTTGTCAGTTTTGTGTAAGTTTGATCGATAGGAGCTGAAGTAGCCCTAATATACACTTAAAACAATTCAACGCACTACATTCACACCTTTAGGAGGCCAAACAATGAAAAGTGCATATGCGGATCTACTGAAAATAGTAAGTAAAAACAAGCCATCTATTCGGTTGAGGAGATCATTCGGATGTACCGAGATACTTGGGCTGAAATAGATCTAACGCAAATTCGCGAGAATGTCATAGAGATCCGCAAATTTCTACCACGTTCGACCAAACTAATGGCAGTTGTTAAAGCAAATGCATACGGCCATGGAGATATCGAGACGGCCAAAGAAGCAGTAGAGGCAGGCGCGGATTATTTAGCGTGTGCCTTCATTGAAGAAGCCATCCGTCTAAGGAATGCGGGCTTAAGACAACCGATTCTTATTTTGACTCCGATTCGTCCTGAACTTGTACCTTTGGCTCTGGAACATGATTTGATGCTTACCGTTACACAAGCGTCTTGGTTTCATGAGATGAGAAAATACAAGCCTGTTCATACCCCGCATAAGTTATCTGTGCATGTGAAAATGGATACTGGACTTGGACGAATTGGTATACGCACAAAAGAAGAGTGGCTTGAAATGGTTCCGTGGCTCAGAGCACCAGATGTAGTAGTCGACGGTTTCTATACCCATTTCGCGACAGCAGGTGAGGCAGACAACCGTTATCTACAGCTTCAGATTCAACGCTTCCTGGAAATGAAAGAGTGGAGCAGTATGTCACGGATTCCAATCAATCATTATCACTGTGCGGGAAGTGTGGCAGCACTTCGATTCCCGGAATTGTGCATGGATATGGCTCGAATAGGAGCTGCAATCTATGGCTTTTATCCGGAAAAACTAGTACCTAACATCCAACTAAAGCCAGCATTCAGTTTACACAGTAGATTATTGCAAACGAAAGGATTAAAAAAAGGCGAATATGTGGGCTACAACAATGCTTATCAAACAGACTCAGATCAATGGATCGGAACAGTGCCTATCGGCTATGCCGATGGATGGTCGCAGAGAATGCAAAATACAGAGGTGTTGGTGGAAGGGTATCGTGCAGAAATTATAGGGAAAATCTCCATGGATCAATTGATGGTCAAGCTTCCGATGTATTTTCCGGAAGGATCAAAGGTGACCTTCATTGGCTATTCAGGTGAGCGGGAAATTCCGATTCAAGCACTGGCCAATCATATCGGTGGTGTATCTCAAGAAATAACGAGTTCCATCACGGACAGAGTGTTACGAATTTATAAAGAAGGTGGGGAAGTTCATCATGAAATCACGGAAACTCGAACAAAAACATATTGAAATCAGCGTAAGTAACGAAGAACGATTTCAAGGGCATTTAGTGTTAATAAATGATCAAAACCCAATCAGAAGGCAAGTACAAGTCCATCAACTAGAGTCATTGGATTCCTTGCCTTCAATAAAGAAATTAAATAAGGAGATGCTTCTGGAGAAGCAGTGTTTCAATCAATTTCATGCTCTGCTTAAAGCTTGTGGGGGGACGGATGAAATTGTCGCCGTCAGCGCATATCGAACAAAAGAAGATCAAGTCCAGATCTATCAAGATTGTTTGATAGAACAGGGTTCGGAATATACTTCCAAATACGTAGCCTTGCCTGACCATAGTGAACACCAAACGGGGTTGGCTATCGATGTGGGTAAATTGGAATCGAATATCGATTTTATTGCTCCTTCCTTTCCGGACACGGGCATTTACAAGCCCTTCAGACAACATGCCATACAATTCGGTTTTATCCTTCGATATAAACAAGAAAAAGAATCAATCACTCGTATTGCTTATGAGCCCTGGCATTTTAGATATGTAGGATATCCCCATTCCAAAATCATGGAAGAAAACAATCTATGTTTAGAGGAGTACATCGATTTTGTACAGCAATATCGGTACTCTGGAGAGCAGCTTACGATTAAAGAAAAGGACATGACAATCCAGATATATTATGTTCCCACGGATAAAGGGACATCTAGCCATATCCCGATCTTGAGTTGTGATTCTTATCGGATATCAGGAACGAATCGTGAAGGATTCATTGTTACGACTTTCTCCAAAAATTAAGTTATAGCAATAAGGATGATTTAGACATATCACATTTTAGGAGGGTTTTACGATGCAGAAGAAGTCGATTGCGGTATTGTTTGGCGGATGTTCAGGTGAGTATAACGTATCTTTGAGCTCAGCCGCTTCAGTGATTGAAAATTTGGATACCGAAAAATACAATCTTGTGTTAATTGGAATTACACAGCAAGGTTCTTGGCTCAGATATAGTGGAACGGTTGAGGATATTCGCAATGATCGATGGCATTTGCATCCGAGTTGTATCCCATCCTTTTTCTCACCGAGCAGAGAAGTCAAAGGACTCATTGAGCTTGTTCATACGGAATATCATGTAACAACGATTGATGTTGTATTTCCAGTGCTTCACGGCAAATACGGTGAGGATGGAACCTTGCAAGGATTATTGGAACTGTCTGGTATACCGTTTGTTGGATGTGGCATGTTATCCTCTGCGTTATGTATGGACAAGGAACTGGCTCATAAACTGGTGCAGGCAGCAGGCATAGATACGCCGCGTTCCCTTACAATACATAGGAGTGAACGGATGGAAGAAGTGCTATCAGCAATAGAAGCACTGGGTTTCCCACTCTTTGTTAAGCCGGCTAGATCAGGATCGTCATTAGGCATATCGAAGGTGAACAATATGCAAGAGTTGATTACCGGAATTGAACACGCCTTCATACACGACAGCAAAGTTGTCATTGAGCAAAATATTAATGGTTTTGAAGTGGGATGTGCTGTATTGGGCAATTCTGATCCCATGATTGGCGTAATTGATGAGATTGAACTACAGGGGCAATTTTTTGACTTCTCGGAAAAGTACTCCTTGATCAGTTCGAAGATTCACTTGCCAGCCCGCATTGATGATGACACTGAAATGAAGGTTAAAGAGAGCGCTCTGACTATTTATAAAACGCTTGGGTGTAGAGGGTTTGCGCGAGTAGATATGTTCCTGACCACTGACGGAAGAATTGTGTTCAATGAAGTCAACACGATACCTGGTTTCACATCGAATTCCCGCTATCCTAACATGCTCCAAGCTAGCGGCATGACTTATGCAAATATTCTTAACCAGCTCATAGAGCTCGCCATTGATGAGAACTGAGAGCGGTTGAATGGAACATAAAACTGAAAAAGAAATATTTGATTACCCATTGTGTAACAATACACAATGGGTAATAATATTATCATGAAGGAATGAAGACATAATCTATTGTAAGAGAAGGGCGTGCGTCATTTAGTGATGAATAAACCAAGCTTGCGCGATATCAAAAGAGAGGCAACCACCAAAGCGCTGTCCAGCTCAGCGTTTGAACTTGCGGTTGAGCGGGGATTGGATGGATTCATTATCGATGATCTCGTTCAAAGGGCCGGATACTCCAGAAAAACGTTCGCCAATCATTTCTCCTGCAAAGAAGAAGCGATAGCCATGGCGGCAATACTTACAACAGATCATTACGATGAAGAGCCATTAAATGAAATTACACAACAAAACATACTGCCGTTGGATACTTTATATGTATTGATAAAGAGATCACTAACTGCAGAGTATGTTTCTAAAATGCGTCAACTCGTATCGCTTTCCAAACAGTACCCGACGCTCGAACCCTATCTTCTCAGCGTGCTCTCTCGTTTGCAAGCTACGGCTCAGGAAACATTAACCGATTTATCCCAGGGACGGTATCCCCAAGGATACTCCCATCTTCTTTCGGGGGCTGTATACGGTGCTGTCCTCGCGATATTCGACGGAAGTATCAACGTGCTACTTCCAGGGCAAGGGGCAACGGATTCTCCTGGGGAGATGACGTTGGATCAATATTTGGATGACATGTTCAACTACTTGCGAACCGGATTTTAGAAAACTCCCGAAAGGATGGGGAACACGATGAGAGTTACAACTAAAATGATTGATAAACAATTAAGAGTGAAAGGTAAACTTATTGATTTATTAATGAAATCTTCTCATGAAGAAAAGTGGCTTAACTCGATGAGGAAAATCAAAAAAAGATCGAATGCGACAGCGGGGAAAGACATCGACGGTTTACAGTGTAGTGAAGAGTGGATACCACGTACAAGTGATGGTTCCAAGATACGTGTTCGAATTTATAAACCTCTACATCCCCAAGGAAAAGCGCCAGGTGTTCTTTGGATACATGGAGGGGGATATGCGATGGGAAACCCGGAGCAATTCGGGGCAACCTACAAAAAATTAATTGATGCAGGGAATTGTATAGTCGTTGCACCGGATTATCAATTATCGATTGATGCTCCCTATCCAGCAGCTTTAAATGATTGTTATGATACCCTTTTATGGATGAAAAGCCATGTGAAGGAACTTGGGATTAGAGAGGATCAGCTCATGGTAGGCGGAGAAAGCGCTGGAGGGGGTCTAACCGCTGCACTTACTCTTTACGCCAGAGATAAGGGAGAAGTAAACATTGCATTTCAAATGCCGCTGTATCCCATGATCGATGATAGAATGATTACTGAATCCGCTAAGGACAATAATGCCCCCATTTGGAACTCTGATTATAATCAATGGGCTTGGAATTTGTATCTTGGCGAATTGGCAGGGAAGGATGTACCTCCCTATGCGGCTGCTGCCCGAGCTACCGATTACAGCAATCTTCCTCCGACAGTCACTTTTGTTGGTGATTTGGAACCGTTTCGAGACGAAACGATTCAGTATGTAGAAAACTTAAGAAAAGCAGGTGTACATGTCGATTTTGAGCTCTACAAAGGCTGCTATCATGGCTTTGATATCATTCAACCCAATGCAGAAGTGAGTAAAAAGGCAGTTTCAGTTTTTATTCAATCATTTAAATATGCAGTGGATCATTATTTTGCTGAGCAGACAGCGAAAAGATGATATTAAAAGGCGGAAATTCCATAGCTTAGGAATGTCCGCCTTTTATAAACGAATTCTTGAATTATTTATCTATTCAACTTAAACCGTTGTTGCAACGTGCTTTTCACGGGCAATCTTGGTTGCATCAACCATGTTGCGCAAGGAAGCAACGGTTTCTTCGAGTCCACGAGTTTTGAGACCGCAATCCGGATTAATCCAGAACAGTTTAGGATCCAATACACGCAAGGCGCGTTCGATCATGCTCGTCATTTCATCCACACTTGGAACACGTGGGCTATGGATATCGTATACGCCAAGTCCAATGCCCAGTTTATAAGTGTTCAACTCAAAGCTGTGAATCAGTTCACCGTGACTGCGGGATGTCTCGATCGAAATAACATCGGCGTCCATCGCTTCGATCGAATCAATCATGTCATGGAATTCGCAATAGCACATATGTGTGTGAATTTGAGTCGTGTCTTGAACCGTGCAAGTGGAAATGCGGAAAGCTTTGACAGCCCAAGCCAGATAATCGGCTTGCTGGTTTTCCTTCAACGGCAGTCCTTCGCGAACCGCAGGCTCGTCGACCTGGATCATGCCAATACCTGCTTGCTCCAACGCTTCGACTTCTTGTCTCAGTGCATACGCCAATTGATATGCGATGTGCTCGCGCGGGATGTCTTCACGTACAAATGACCAGTTCATGATAGTGATCGGTCCAGTAAGCATACCTTTTACAGGACGTTGTGTCTGGGACTGTGCGTATTTGGTTTCTTCAACGGTCATTTCTCCGGTAAATGCAACGTCTCCGAAAATAATTGGTGGTTTTACGCAACGGGAACCGTATGATTGTACCCATCCAAATTGTGTGAAGGCAAACCCTGCAAGTTTTTCGCCAAAGAACTCTACCATGTCGGTACGCTCAAACTCACCATGTACGAGAACATCGATCTCGATCTCTTCCTGAATTTTGATCCAGATATCAATTTGATCCCGGATGAAGGCCGCATACTGCTCATTGTTCAACTCACCCTTACGCCACAATTGACGTGCTTTACGTACTTCTGCCGATTGTGGGAAGCTGCCGATGGTCGTTGTTGGGAAAAGTGGCAATTTCCATTTGTCCTGCTGCGCGATATGACGCTCGGCAAACGGACGGGAACGTTCCGGCTGTTGAACGCTGAGTGATGCCACGGCTTCTTGAACAGCAACACGATTGCGCTCTTCGGATTGCTGGAGAGCCTGGATCGTACGATCGGAATTTTCAATTTCAGCGATGATTTCAGCGTTTCTTGAAGACAATGCTTTCGTCAGAAGAACGATCTCGTCCAACTTTTCATCTGCAAATGCCAGAGCATTTTTTAGTTCGGATGTGAGTTTAGTTTCACGCTCTGTCGTTACCGGAACATGAAGCAAGCTGCATGAGGATTGCACGAATAAACGTTCAGGTGTTACGAGTTCAGCCAGTTCATCCAACAGCTTCAGTTTTCCTGGCAAAGAGGCTTTCCAGATTCCGCGGCCGTCAATAACCCCAGCACCCAAAACTTTATCCGCTGGGAAACCGGACGCTTGAATGGACTGAATGTTACCAGTAGCTCCGTGTACAAAATCAAGTCCGATACCTTGAACCGGTAGGGCAACAATGTTGCTATAGTTCTCTACGGATTCAAAGTAGGTTTGCAGCATAATGTTCAGACCTGGTACAGCAGCTGCAAACGTCTCATAAATTTTACTCAGCAGCTTTAGGTCAGCATCACTTGTTTTGGTAACGAGGATTGGCTCGTCAATCTGTACCCACTGAACACCTTCGTTTGCAAGCTCCTGAAGCACTTGTACATAGAGTGGAAGCAAGCGGTCCAGCCAAGCGTTCGTTTCGGATTTATCGTATCCTTTGGACAGCTTCAGGAAGGTCAACGGTCCTACAAGAACCGGTTTGCCTTCAATACCCAGTTTCTCTTTGGCTTCACGATAAGCAATAAGGGGTTTATTTTCCGTAAGAGCAGGGGAAGCACCGTCCAGTTCAGGCACGATATAGTGATAGTTAGTGTTAAACCATTTTGTCATTTCACTTGCTGCTGCATCTTTTGTTCCCCGAGCAATTCCGTAATAGACGGACAAAGGTACAGCGCCACCGTCATATGCAAACCGTTTTGGAACAATTCCGAACATAACGGCAGTATCCAGAATGTGATCATAGTAACTGAAATCATTAACAGGAATAAGATCGATGCCTTTTTCTTGCTGCTTGCGCAGGTGATCTAACCGAATCTCCTGCAATCTTGCTTGGAATTCTGTTTCTTCGAGCTTGCCTGACCAGAATGCCTCCAATGCTTTCTTCCATTCCCGATCCGCACCAATTCGTGGATATCCCAATACACTGCTTTTTGCCATGACGTAAAACTCCTCTACAATATGTTACCAAAAAGTTATCACAAATCAGGAGTTATAATGTAATTCCATTAAGTTATATCTAGCTATAGCCTATAGCTATAACCCCAAATGTTTAGAACACCACTGTCGATAGAGGCTGTATTACTGGAACGTGTTAGTCTATAATGACGTTTGATTTAGGAAGGGAGAGGTCGTGGCAATAAAGAATCCGATTTTCTTCATTTGACTTATGATGGGCATGTGCGCTGCCGGTTGTAAAGAAGATAGGCTCATAATAGAGGCTCCTTAACAAATGTTGGGGAGCTCTTTTCGTTTGTCCAATCGTTTTTTTATCTCGATTAGAAGGGACAACTATACTTGATGCATAATAATGATAACTAGATGAATTGAACTAAACATTTACACGAGAACGTAGAGGACAGAAATAACCTGAAGAAGCGGAGCTAAAAGCTTTCTGAAAGAAAGCTGCATCGGAAGCATACACCTCGCCTTTATCCCCGGGTTTTCCCCTTTTAAAAAGGGAATCAAAAAAATCTGGGGATAACAGCGATCGGAAGGTTGTTCTGTCCTCGGAGAGGCAAGTGTAAATATTCTTTAGTTCAATTTATATAGATCATTGTTGAACTGGAAAATGTGGAAAGGGTGATTTGATGGGTGTACCTACTTTTCTTGAAACAGGTCATATGACAGGAGGTTTTCCAATCAAGGTAATTCATACCGAGGAACAGTTTAACTTTGCCGCACACTGGCATGAAGAGGTTGAATTGGTTGTAGTCAATGGGAAAAGCGCGAGAATTGGCGTCAATAACCATGTAGTTGACCTTGAACATGGAGACGTGCTGCTTATTAAACCGGGAGACATTCACTGTTTCTTGCCAGGTACAGATCATTTAACCATTATCCTGTTTCGGCTGGAATTATTAACGGGAAGCTTCACAAGCGAAAAAGAAACCCATGATCTCGGTGAGCTTTTCAATAAAACGACGGTCATCCCGTCCAACCCTTGTAATGAGAAAAATCTTGGGAAATATATAGATGCCTTAGTAAATGAAGAGAAAGATCAACAGGCGGGATATCGCTGGTTAATGGTTGCCAGATTATATGATCTCATCGTTCATATGCTGCGCACAAAGGCACCGATTACCGAGGAATTAACTTCAGGATGGCCATGTACACCTTCCAAAAAATTTGAATTTCTCGAATCGGTCTGTGAATACCTGGAGGAGCACTATGCTGAACCCATCAAACTGGATCAGGTCGCGGAGCACATTAAATTCAGCAAGTTTCACGTATGTAAATTGTTTAAAGAAATTAAAGGAATCACACTGATGGAATACCTGAATCATTTTCGAATAATCAAATCGGAGTGGGCCCTACTGTTTCGGGAAGAATCCATTCTGGATATTGCCATTGGTCATGGATTCAACAATGTGAACTCATACAACCGACTTTTCAAAAAATATAATGACTGCACTCCGTCTGAATTTCGTAAGAAGCATCGTACAAATATCACAACATATGAAGGATGATTCACAATATTTGGGGAGAAAGCCTTCTCCAAAATCCATATACTCTAATAAATTGTAAGCGTTTCCTTTTTGAAGGAGGGGGCCCATGAAGAAGTTTAAGCTTAAATATATCTCCATGATTGCACTCGTAAGCGCAGTGATAATGGTGTCCGGCTGCCAACCAAGTGGAGCCAACCAGTCCAAGCAGGAGGAGATCACCGTCTGGAGTTTTACGGATGAAGCGGGTTATGCCATTGAGAAATTCGAGGAGAAATATCCTGACATTAAGGTGAACTTTGTCAATATTCCGGGCAATTTCTACATCACCAAGCTTAAGTCTGCACTACAGACAACGTCTAAGGCTCCGGATGTGTTTATGATCGAGAATGCAAATATAAGAGAGCTGATTGATGTGCCTTACCTGGAGAATTTATCGGAGGCACCGTATAACGCCAATGAACTAATTACAGAGCAATATGCTTTTGTGCAGGCCAATGAGAAGGATAGCGAAGGAAATGTTAGAGCGATCGGTTATCAGGGAACGCCTGGAGGCATTTATTATCGGAGAGATTTGGCCAAAGAATATTTGGGTACGGATGATCCGGAGAAGGTAGCACCGCAAATTGATACATGGGAGAAGATATTCGAGATTGGAGAGAAGGTAGAGAAGCGAAGTGGAAATAAAGTTCATGCTCTTGCCAACTGGAATGCGATATCCAATTCATATGATGGTATCCCTTGGGTTAAGGATGGGAAGTTAGTCATCGATCCCACCTATATGAAGGTGCTTGACCTTGTTCGTGAAGCCCGTCAGCGGCATGTGCTTGCAGAGTTGGATGATGGTAGCGCCGGATATGCCGCTTCGATGCAAAAAGGCCAAGTAATGTTCTATCCGGGAGCAACCTGGGCGTTGCAATACACCTTTAAGGCGAACGCTCCGGATACCGAAGGATTGTGGGGTCTCGCGCCGGGGCCATCCGCTTTTAGTGCCGGTGGAACTTATATTGCGATGTACAGCAAAAGTGACAAAAAGGGTCTGGCCTGGAAGTTTATTGAGTTTTATAACTTTAATCATGATTTTCTGTCTGGGCTGGCGAAGGAACAGGACTATTTCACAAGCAACATGGTCGTTAATGATCAGCTTGCGGGCTCCGTATCTTCAGCATATTTGGGAGGGCAGAAGCATTTTGAGTTTTTCTCGGAAGCAGCCAAGCAGGTTCCTGTATATGAGCGAACCAAATATGATTCAATCATTAACAATGATATCTTCAAAAATGTACTCCAGTTGTATCTCAATAATGACATTCAGACCAAAGAAGAAGCCGTAAAACGAATCAATCGTGATGTCAAATTGAGATTTCCGGAGCTGGAAGTGGATTAGCTTAGAAGTAAGCGAATGCCTTTTAATCATCCGATGACTGGGGGTACAAATTATGTTTGCCAAGTCAATCCGCAAAGACCATTACGGATACTATTTCATTGCTCCGTTTTTCATTCTTTTCGCCATTTTTGGGCTATACCCCATTCTGTATTCTCTCTATATCAGCTTCACCAACTTTGATGGGATTACTACGCCGGACTTCGTCGGAATGGGTAACTATATTGCTGTTCTGCAAGATCCTTTGTTCTACAAGACGTTATTTAATACTCTTTTTATCTGGGGTGTCTCTGTAGTCCCACAACTTACCGTTTCGCTTGTACTCGCCTTTATTCTCAACGACAAGTTACTTAAGGGAAGAGATATTTTCAGAGCAGTTTATTTCTTTCCCAACATCGTTACCGCTGCATCATTGGGTCTGCTTGTAAGTCTGATCTTTGATTGGCAATCTGGCGGTTTAAATCATTTTCTGGTTCAAGTTGGAATCATCGATGATCCAATTAACTGGAAAAATGATCCCTGGTTTATGCGATTGATCGTTTCATCCATCCTGTTCTTTCAATACTTTGGTTACTCCATGGTCATCTATCTGGCAGGGCTTCAGGGTATTGATCCCGCTCTGCAGGAAGCCGCTCAAATGGATGGGGCGAAAAAGAAACATATTTTCATTCATATCATCGTTCCAATGCTCCGCCCAATCATTCTGTTTCAGATGATCACGTCCATTATTGGGGGTATTCAGATTTTCGATCAGCCGTTTACATTGACGAATGGAACGGGTGGTCCGGATCGTGCAGCCATGACGAGTATTATGTATCTGTATAATGTGGCATTCCAAAGTACACGTTTTGGTTATGGGGCGGCGATTGCATTCTGTCTGTTCATCATCATTATCCTGCTATCGGTCGTATCCTTCATGATGACGAAGCGCAAGAGCCGTGCATAGGGAGGGGGAAATGAAATGCAAACCGTCAAACCAGTCGAACAACAAAAAGTCATTCTACAGCAATACGATTCTGCGAGGCGTCTGACACTGGGCAAAGTCATTATTTATCTGTGTTTGATTAGCCTTGCCGTGATCTGTATCATTCCATTTTATCTCATGCTCATCTATTCTACACATAATAATGCAACGATTGCATCGACATTTACGTTTCTGCCCGGACCCTTCCTGTTGGATAATTATACGAACATGGCTTCCAAAATCAATATCTGGCGCGGGTTTGCCAACAGCTTTTTCATTGCCGGAACGTCTACGGTGCTATCCTTGTATATCGGTTCCCTGACGGCATATGGCTTCGCCAAGTTCAAATTCAAAGGACGCAACTGGCTATTCCTGTTTTTGCTTGCTACCATGATGGTGCCTGGGCAGCTCGCACTGATCGGGATGTATCGTCTGTTCAGTACGTTAGGCTTGCTGGACAGCTATGCAGCGATCATTTTGCCTGCAGCGGCGAATGCATTTAATGTATTTTTTATCAAACAATTTATGGAAAGCAGTATTCCAGACGAAATTATTGAATCTGCACGTGTAGATAGTGCAGGGGAGTTCCGTACGTTCAATCAGATTGTCTTGCCCATTCTGGGCCCGGCCATCTCGGCCCTTGGCATATTCACCTTTATCGGTTCGTGGAATAATTTTCTCACGCCGCTGGTCCTGTTCTTCTCCCTGGATAAATACCCGCTTCCGGTACTCGTTGCGCTGGTGCAAGGATATTATGGAATGGATTACGGACTGTTGTATTTGGGTGTTGCGATCTCGATCTTGCCTATTATCATTGTTTTTGCGATATTCTCCAGACAAATTATAGGCAGCGTTGCATTAGGTGCGGTTAAAGGATAGCATGTGTACGGAAATAGTCGCCTTTTTGGCGGCTTTTTGTTGTTTTACATGATATTTCTATGTCGCTGGCACTTAAATCACGGACATCGATGCTTGAAAAGTGGCGGAATACCATTTTGAAAGCCTTTCCAAAATCTATGATATACTACGATATGACTGGCATACCATGGAAAAAAATATACCGCCGTATCTTTTCCTTCACTTTCACTTGCAAAGGAGATGTCATGATGTTTAATGTTCTTGTTGTTGACGATGAGTGCGTGCAAAGAGAAGGCATTAAGGATTTGATCTCTCACTACGGCTTTCCCTTTCAAGTATTGGAAGCCGAGAACGGGAAGAGCGCAGAGCGAATTCTGGTTCAGAACGCAATTGATATCCTCATCACCGACGTCAAAATGCCTCTCATGGATGGACTAGAGCTTAGCAAACAAGCCAGGAAAACGCAGCAGAATATAAAGATTGTCATCTGCAGCGGTTATGATGAATTTGAATATGCCCGCAGTGCAATTCGGCTGGGTGTAGTTAATTATTTGCTCAAGCCACTGGTCAGGGAAGAGTTTCTACAGGTGATGGAAGATATTACGCAGATCCGTGCTCATGCCGGAGGTCCCGAACCGGAATCCGTGGAATCGAAGGTCATTCGACAGGTGAAGGATTATGTGAAGGATAACCATCAGAGAGATATTTCATTATCCGAGGCAGCCCACGATGTTTATCTATCTCCAGGGTATTTGAGCATTTTGTTTAAAAAAGAGACTGGGGAGAACTTCTCGAAATATTTGACCGATTACCGTTTGCGGCGCGCAAGCCATCTGCTCGCTCATTCGAATATGAAAATCAATGATATTGCAGGGGCCGTTGGCATCGACAATCATTCTTATTTTGCGAAGCTGTTCAGAAACAGGTTCGGCGTCAGTCCGTTACAGTTCAGAGAGTGCGGGGTGCTTCATGATCGGATGGATCAAGAGCAAATTCAATGATATCAGGTTCCGAAACAAGCTGCTGTTATCCCATTTGGTGATTGCACTCATTCCGATCCTTCTGCTGGGACTGCTCTCCTTCATACAGTCCTACCGTATTCAAATGAAGGAGTTGCGGAGCGAAGCTGAAGCGAGTCTGGAGCAGGTGGCCAACATTATGGATTATAAGATTAATCGCTACAATACGCTAAGTGAGTTCATGGTGCTTAATCGGGACTTATCGCAAATATTTACGAAAGACTACGAGGAAAATTATTATAATATGTACCTGGATTTCCGGGACATTCTGGAGCCATTGATCTCGAACATCCGGCTGATGGACGATGATATTGAAGGCATTACCTTTTATACATCCGGGGAGTTATTGGGAATCCGCAATAATATTTTGCCAATTGGGGATCTCAAGAGTAAGGCTTGGTATGACGGATTTCGAGGCAGGCGCTGGATTGTGGATGGGGAGAAGCTTTTTCTCGTTCAGGAACTGATCAGCAACCCAAAAGACAGCAATTTTATGGTGATCTCCATTCAGCATGATAGCATCTTTGCAGATCTGGACAATCTGTCGGAACATGTAGCTGTTCATATTGAGGACGCGAAGCAGCATGTGATATTCCAGGAAAACCACGAGCGTGCTGCTGTGGCCGCAGAATCGAAGGTTGGGAAGTCTGGTGATCTGCGTCTAAGTCGCCCGCTCGCCAACAACGGCTGGACGATTCACTATAATCTGCTGAATACCAATGCGTACGCCAATGCAATGAGTATTTTTCAAATTACGCTGTTTGTCATCATCCTCAGCCTGATTATTACCTTCCTGCTCATTTATGTCATTTCTAATAACTTTACGCAAAGAATTATCCATATCAAGAACAAAGTGGACAAGGTGGAGCGGAACAATCTGGATGTAATTATCCGAAGTTCATCCAGGGATGAATTTGGTGAGTTGACTAACGGTATCGGTAAAATGCTGACAAGGATCAACAGCCTGATCTCCCAGGTGTATCACGCCGAAATTGCAAAGAAGGAAAGTGAGTATAACAAGTTGATTAGTCAGATCAACCCTCACTTCCTGTATAATACACTTTCATTTATACGCTGGAGGGCCGAGAAAAGGGCAGATATAGAAACGAGTTATATGGTATCCGCATTAGCCCGTTTCTATAGAACAACACTAAACCAGGGGAAGAATATGGCCACCATTGAGGCTGAGGTACAGCATATTAAGGCGTATCTGGATTTGCAGCTCATCATGAACGATGGTCGATTTGATGTGGATTACCATATCAATGACGAGGTATTACATACCGAGGTGATTCATTTTATTTTGCAGCCGATTGTGGAAAATGCCATCAAGCATGGTTTTGTGGAGGCAGATGCGATAGATTATCGCATTCACATTACAGTTAACCGGGTGGGAGAAGGGATTAAATTAACTGTTCGTGATAACGGTGTTGGCATGACGCCAGTGCAGACGGCAGGGTTGTTAACAGGAGATAACGGCGGATGTGGTGTTCGGAACGTTAATGACCGGATCAAGCTGTATTATGGTCGGGATTACGGGCTCGTTATTCATAGTGAGCCAGGCAGCGGAACGGAAGTATCAATCGTCCTTCCTGCTACATGATTGTGTGTGTTTACATTAAAAACATAGCGTTAGTACTGAAGCGGTTGCTGTTGCGACCGCTTATTTGTTACTGTTATAAACTTTTAATCCAGAGAAATAAAGTAAATTGGAGGTCATAAAAAAAGTGATACATATCCGAAAAATGTGGCATATACGCCAAATATGAAAACGCATACAATTTGGTTATCAAAAGCAAATCAGATAAAGGGGATGACAGAATGAAGAAGCGCAGTAAGATGGCTACGCTGCTGATCGGAAGCATGATGATGGCTGTAATCAGTGGCTGTACCGGGGGCAATAACGAGAGCGCACAACCGCAAATTTCACAACAGGACTATGAACCTTATGGTAAATATGAGACACCCGTGGAATTTACGATTGGCCGAAATACCAATCATGTGAACAATCTGCCTGCCGGCGATACCATTGAAAACAATTTGGCTACGCGCTATGTAGAAGACCGGGTGAATGTCAAAGCCAAGGTGGCTTGGGAAACAGATGATATGGATCAGAAGCTGTCACTCTCGATGACGACTGGCGACCTGCCGGATGTAATGCTTGTCAGCCGAGAAATATTTAATCAACTGGTGGATAACGATCTCATTGCCGACATGACAGAGGTTTACGAGAAGACAGCATCCGAAGGTGTGAAAAATATTTATGGTTCCTATGGAGATTTGCTGTTGAATCAGGTAAAGGTGGACGGAAAAATCATGGGTCTTCCCATGACGAATATCGGAAACCAGCACCAATTGCTGTGGGTCCGGAAGGACTGGGTGGATAAAGTAGGCGCGAAGCTGCCGGAATCTGTCGAGGATGTATGGAATCTCGCGAGAACGTTTGTGGAGAAGGACGTTTCGGGAACAGGCAAGACGGTAGGTATGGTCATGGATTCCAATGCGATGAACTTTACGCCCATCTTTGCTGCACACGGTGCCTTTCCGATGAACTGGATTCAGAAGAACGGTCAGGTTGAATATGGATCTGTTCAACCCGAAGTGAAGCAAGCGCTGACAGAGCTGAGCGCCATGTATAAAGAAGGTTTGATTGATAAGCAGTTTGCTGTCCGGTCGAGTGAAGAGAAGGAAGCTCTCGTCATCAACGGACAGGCCGGAATGGTATTTAATCCATGGTGGATCGGCTACACCAACTACAAGGATTCCATTAAGCAAGATCCTGAAGCAGTCTGGGTTGCCGTATCTGCACCAGTTGATAAGAATGGCAAGTTCAAGACGATCCGGCAAGATCCGGTGGGCGGTGGTATCGTCGTTGTGAAGAAGGACTTTGCGCATCCTGAAGCGATCATGAAATCAGTCAATTTAACAACAGATTTTCTGTACTCCTTAACGGAAGACGCAATCAATTACAAGACAGAGCATCCCGACGAGTTGCTGACCGATGCAAGCCGCTGGAACAATGATCCTACCCAGATTCCGATGCAAGTGGATTATGATGATGTACTCAAGCGTTATTACGATGATCTGATCAAGGCAGATGAGGCAGGTGATGCTTCTGCTGTTCAGGAAGATCGAGTGGTTTCTTTCAAGGCCTATCAGGAATTCAAAGAAAAAGGAAATGCGATCGATGCAAACACCTACGGTGAATATCTCTCCCGGATCGAAGGGCAGCGTGAGGCGAACAATCCGAACCTGGAAGTAATCCACGCAGGCTTTTATGGAACAACCGAAACAATGAAGCTGAAGTGGGCGAATCTGCAGAAGCTCGAAGAGGAAACCATGCTCAAGATCATTATGGGGGAAGCGCCTGTAGATGAATTCGATAAGTTTGTCGACACTTGGAAACGTACGGGTGGAGATGAGATTACAGAAGAAGTTAACGAGATGAGCAACAGATGACGATTGCGTGAGCTTAGGTGCGGAAGCCTGATCGTGGCCTTCCGCACGGGCTTTCGCCGATAAAGCCTGTCCAATTAGGCACATGATGGAGGTGAAGGGACAATGGCTCAAATGGAAACAACCGTTAATCAAGAGCGGGAAGTGCGTTACCGGAGGAAAAAGAAACGTAAAACCTTTGATGAAATGACCTATCATTTTATGCTGCTGCCTGGCATGATCATGCTGTTCATTTTCTCAATTGTTCCGATGTTCGGGGTCGTGATGGCATTCCAAAAGTTCATTCCCGCCAAAGGAATATTCGGGTCAAAGTGGGCAGGGCTATCCAATTTCACGTATATGTTTCAACTGCCGGACGCAAAGCAGATTTTCATTAATACTTTGGTTATCGCAGTTGGAAAGATTGCTCTAGGGTTGATTGTACCCATCGTATTCGCCCTGCTGTTAAATGAGGTGCGTCTGAAAGTATTCAAGAGCACAATTCAAACCATCGTCTATTTGCCGCATTTTATGTCCTGGGTGGTTCTGGGCACGATGCTGACCATGATCTTTTCTTTCGATGGTATGGTAAACAACTTCCTTGAGTTTCTCGGTCTGGAGCGGATTATGTTTCTGGCGAGTAATGACTGGTTCAGGCCGCTGCTCATTGTGACGGATACATGGAAGGAATTTGGCTACGGGACGATTGTCTATCTGGCTGCATTAACGGCAATCAACCCTGCATTGTACGAATCTGCAGCAATGGACGGCGCAAGTCGCTGGAAACAGACGCTGAATATCACGCTGCCGGGTATGTTCCCGACAATTATCCTGCTGGGCACACTAAGTCTTGGCAATGTGCTGAATGCAGGTTTTGATCAGGTGTTTAACCTGTATAATCCGCTGGTATATGAAACGGGCGATATTATCGATACTTTTGTGTATCGTATGGGTCTGATCAACATGCAATATTCATTTGCAACAGCGATTGGATTGATGAAATCGGTGATCAGCTTTGTTCTGATCGTGATTTCCTACAGACTGGCTTCGAGGTATGCGGGGTACAGAATTTTCTAGGAGGGTTAGCATGATTCAATCCAAATCGCTCGGCTCCAGGCTATCCCGCCTGTTGATTATGTTTGCGTTAATTCTGATTACATTCATGTCCTTGGCGCCAATCGTCAATACCATTATGGTGTCCGTCAGCAGCAGTACAGCTGTTAATGCAGGTCGGGTCTACTTTTTTCCAGTGGAGCTGAATTTCTCATCGTATGGCCAGATTCTGAATGATACGAAGTTTTGGAAGGCTTTTTTCATCTCGGTCGAGCGGGTGGTGCTTGGGGGAGCAATCAACATGATTTTGACCATTCTCATGGCCTATCCGTTGTCACGAAGCGTCACACAATTCAGATCGAGAAACACATATATGTGGATTATTGTGTTTACAATGCTTTTCAGCGGCGGAATCGTTCCATGGTATATGGTCATCAGCAAGCTAGGGTTAATTAACAGCATTTGGGCGCTGGTTCTGCCAGGGGCAGTTCCTGTCTTTAATGTGATTCTCCTCATGAACTTCTTCAAGGGAATTCCAAAGGAATTGGAGGAGGCCGCATTCATTGACGGTGCCAGTCCGCTTAAAATTCTGCTCAAAATTTTCATCCCCATTTCCATGCCGAGCCTGGCAACGATCATGCTGTTTGTCATTGTCGGACACTGGAACAATTTCTTTGACGGGATCATTCTGATTAACGACAGCTCCAAAATACCGCTCCAGACCTATCTGCAGCAGCTCAGCCTCACACGGGATCAGATGCAGAATCTTTCGGTCGAACAGCTGCAGCAGTTTAATAAAATCTCTAATACAACGTTGAATTCTGCCAAAATTCTGGTATCCATGATTCCCATTCTGCTGATTTATCCTTTTCTGCAACGTTATCTAATCCACGGAATCGTACTTGGGGCCGTAAAGGAATAATTCTGGTTACCAGCATCATTAGCCGTTCTGCCTGAGAAATGTGGAAGGGGGTGAAGGAACACCGTCAAGGACAGGCACGAACAGAGCTGGAGCAAGGGATTGGCACTACTGCTTTACGAGTGAACTGTTAATTATACGTCGACTGGAGAAGGGAAGGGATCTGATGAGCAAAAGGAAAATGGTGAGCCTCACGCTGGTACTCAGCATTATTCTGGTCACCACCATGGGGGCAACAAGCGGCGGCAAGAATCGCTATGCCGATCAGGCGCAGTGGGCGCAAGAGAAACTGCATGAGTACTACTGGAACGATGCATCAAAAATGATGAATAATGCTTATCCATCAACACCAGAAGGTGAACATGCCTTGAATTACTGGTGGAAGGCTCATGCGGTCGATGCATTGGTGGATGGATACGAACGTACAGGAGACAAGGCGTACACTGAGCGAGCGGAAGAACTCGTTCGCAGTATCATTGCCCGCAATGGTTCACTTCACAATGAATTCTACGATGATATGGAATGGCTCGCGCTCGCCGGGCTTCGTCTGTATGATGCAACAGGCAGCGAAGAGATGAAGGGATACGTATTGGAGTTGTGGGATGACATTAAGACCGCCTGGTGGGAAGATGAGCTTGGCGGTATGGCTTGGAAAAAGGATCAGCGTTATAACCGAAATGCATGCTCCAACGGGCCTGCCGCTATCTTGGCTGCAAGGTTGTATGAACGTTTTGGTGATGCGCGGGATCTGGAATGGGCCAAAAAAATATATGATTGGGAGAAACAACATCTGGTTAATCCGAAAACGGGCCTGGTAGCGGATGGTTTGGTGCTGAAGGAGGATGGCACACTGGATGTGAATGAAGCATGGATCTTCACGTACAATCAAGGCACGTTTATCGGAGCGGGTGTTGAACTCTACCGGATAACAGGGAAGAAGACGTATTTGAAAGATGCCGAGAAAACGGCAGCAGGTTCTTTGAAGACCTTAACGGATGAGAAGACTGGCATATTTAAAGAGGATGGGGACGGGGACGGTGCGTTGTTCAAAGGCATACTGATCCGCTACATGGTTGAGTTGTATGAAATCGGGCATAACAAGAGCCTGAAAAAGGCAGTCTATCGCAATGCCGATGCCTTACTGAAAGGCAGCCGGGAAACTGGATTATTCGGTCAGGCTTGGGGCAAATCAGCCCAGAACCCACTTGACCTTACCGCTCAGCTCAGCGGCGTATTTCTGCTGGAAGGAGCTGCAAAGCTGGAAGCAGGCAAAGCGGATAAGCTAGGTAAACCGGAAAAACCAGTGAAAAAGTAGCCGTTTGAGTGGAAGATAGGTTAATAGGATAGTAATTATTAGAGGTCAGCACCTGCATGAGTCTTTCCAAGAGAAAGATCATGCGGTGCTGTTTTATGAGACTGTAATTCCATCATAGGGAACGGGATTTTCATCATATTTTGCAATGAGAGGGGTACGTAAAATGCATTCAATTACAGAACTCCCAGAAGCAATGAGACGTTTGACGGAAATAGTGCGGGAAAAGCAATCGGAGCGTACAGCAGACATGTTAGAGCAATGCTTGGCTAACACCTGGAACACCACCTTAAAGCGCATGGAGGACGGTTCAACTTTTGTTATTACGGGCGATATACCCGCCATGTGGCTGCGCGATTCTGCAGCACAAGTAAGACCTTTCCTGGTCCTATCAGAGGACCCTGAGATCGGGGACATGATTCAAGGCGTGGTACGACGTCAATTTGATTATATTTTGCAAGATCCTTATGCGAATGCTTTCAATGAATTGGCCGACGGTAAAGGACATCAGAATGATGCCACCGACATGAGCCTGTGGATTTGGGAGCGTAAATACGAGATCGACTCGCTATGTTATCCGATCCAGCTCAGTTATCTGTTGTGGAAGAATTCCGGCAGGATTGATCATTTGGATGAAACATTCCGCGCAGGTGTAAGGCAAATTATCGAGTTGTGGAAGAGAGAGCAGCGACATGAGACGGACTCCGCTTATACTTTTGAGCGCAGCAATTGCCCGCCATCAGATACCCTTATTCGAGACGGCAGAGGGTCGGAAACGGGATATACCGGTATGACCTGGTCCGGTTTCAGACCGAGTGATGATGCCTGTACGTACGGTTATCTGGTACCTTCAAATATGTTCGCAGTGGTTGTACTCCGATATGTCACAGAAATTGCTAAGGAGATTTTAATGGATGAGGAGCTTGCAGAAGCGGCAGAGAACCTTGCCACACAGATTAATGCGGGTATTCACCAGTATGGTGTGGTAGAGGATGATCAATGCGGTTCCATTTATGCATACGAAGTGGATGGGCTTGGCTCGACCAATCTGATGGACGACGCCAATGTTCCCAGCTTGCTATCCATTCCTTACCTGGGTTATTCAAATGCAGATGATCCGGTCTATGTGAATACACGGCAATTTATCCTGAGTGAGCGCAATCCGTACTTCTACCGGGGGGCGGCGGCATCTGGCATTGGTAGTCCTCATACACCGGATCGATACATCTGGCATATTGCGCTGGCGATGCAAGGCATGACCGCAAAGGATACTGCAGAACAGCAGCGTCTTCTTGAGTTGCTGCTTGCAACAGACGGTGGAACCGGATTTATGCATGAGGGATTTCATGTGGATCGACCGGAGGAATTTACTCGCCCTTGGTTTTCCTGGGCTAATATGATGTTTTGTGAACTGGTGCTGTTATGTTCCGGTGTCACTGTTAAACGGTAAATCAGCGGTGTGGTTTCATCCGAAAAAAGCATCGTACCCGGTATATCAGGGGTACGATGCTTTTATGCGTCTGCAGATTCATTATAAGTAAGGTTATTACTTGCTAACAGGTAAGTGGTAACTTTCTCGGATTAAGGAGAAATAGTCATCAGCACGAACGACCTTGAATTCTGTTCCGAGTTCTTCAGTGATCGCCAGTGCATCGGATGGGGTCGTACTCCATGCAAGCAATCCAAGAGAAACGAACAACGGGGACTTGCCATCCCAATTCGCTTTCGCTTCATTCAGCACCTGTAATCCGTCCTGCACCGTACTTATTCCACGAATTGTGGATACGGGCAGGCTATCGTCAACGATTTCCACACCATAGTTGTCTTCATAGCTGATGAATAAGCCGGGTGCATTATAATCCTGCGCGTAAGCCTTGGCTTTAAATGGCGTGAGAGGTACATTCTCACTGTCTACACGGTTCAAAACATAAGGAATGGTCATGCCGGTCTTTTTCATATATTTTTCGGTTTGCTGCAAAAATTGCCGGAAGCTTGAGTCGGGCCATGCCCCCGGATAGAAGTATCCTGCACCGGACGGTCCTGCGATCAGCAGATCATTCGGAGTTGCTGTGTTCACATAATAATTCAATATTGCTGGTGCGCCTTCGTAGAGAAGCGGGCTTGAAGTCCAGTTAATCGGAACCTTACCCCTAGCCGGATCATCCCACATCACACGCATGCGATGCTGGTTATACTGAAAATTATCGCCTTCCGTAAAGGTATACGTTACATAGATTTTGTTCTCCAACGCAGGTCGCGGAGATTTTTTCACCGGGGTGAGTTTCGGCTTTGTTCCCGAGAAAACAGTCAGGTTGCTGAACCAATCGGCAGCGAGAACATAGACACCATATCGAGATGCGATCTCAACGGAGCTGAACTCACCTTCGACATCATTGCTAAACCAGCCAAGGTAAGGAGTTCCTGGTTTTACGTCAGACATGATCTTCTCGAAGAGTGCTTTTTGCTCAGGCACATTGGAATCCAACCAGAATACCATCGCTTTATTAGCGACTGCATAATCCCTTAAATATGCATAGGGCTCCCGTTGCTCAGCGGAGAGAGGGCGGATATTACCCGCGGATACTTTATACTGATTCCACATGTCCACTTCAGCCGTCAGGTTCTGAGTACCTGCAGGAGGACTGAATTCATAAACAAAATAATTGCCATTATCGGCGAAACGGTGGCCGCCTTCTCCTTCAGCAACCTTGGAATTCTGTCTGTCATAGAGGAATTGTTCTTCTTCCGGTGTTCCTGCAATGAAGTTAGCGATCTCTTTTCCATCCGCCTTGACCGTAATCTCATGTACAGCCGGTCCCCAGCCATCTTGAGTAAAGGCGTCATCAAATCGGAGATATACCGAAGATTTTCCCAAGAGTGAAGAAAGGTCCAGGGAATACGTATTACGGTTGCTTGCATCCCGAATCTGTTGTTTTTCCTCCGCAATCGTAACAAAGGATTCAGGCATGCCTGATGGGATGCGAATCGCTGTATCCGGATCAAGTCCAATTAACATCTGGTGGTTCGTTTTCTTCCACAGATTCTCATATTGCCAGGTATAGGCATCTATCCCACTATTGAATTTACCCCGCAGGTCATCCATAATCTTCAATTTGTAAGGGGCTTTGGACAATTTGACTGCTAACTCGGGACTGGCAACCACAGCATTCTTCAGTCCTGCGAGCGTGGTTGCTACGTTGATCGTATCAGGTACTTTGGGATCATATACAATCATGCCTTTGACTTCGCTGCGATAAGCAGAGAACACTTCCCAATAATCCTGATGAAGCGTGTAAGGCACCTTAATGTCCTTAAGCCAGGTCAGTTTTCCTTCTTCCTGGGACTCAATCAGATAAATTCGGGGTTGTTCTCTGTTAACGATTCCCTGTAATGTTCCCAGCAACAATTTGATGTCACCTGGCGCATCATAGATGTCGGCTGCATCCAAATGTTTTGGCGTTTTGAAACTTGGCAGTTCACGGTGTTTGGACCCATCAGGTTTAGCTGTCTGTACATCCGTTTCCGAAGCTGAAGCAGCGCCGGCGGTTAATGAAAAAGCACATATGAAAGCTAAACAGAGCATCCTGAATCTACGAGCCATGGCGAATTCACTCCTTGTTATAGTCAGAAATTAGAGTATGTGCCTTCGTAATACCCACCCTCCTTTTGTGGCCAAAAGCCAATCCACACATCTCTATCCAACACATATTAAATATATTCATATATAATTTTACAAGGGGTTCGACAAAACTTCCCATTATTCCTGGAAATCAGGCATATTAAATGCGATGATATCAAGGAGATGTTCTTTGCAACTGCAGATAAGCTCAGCTTGTTTATTGCACTTGCAGGTGAAAGGATATATTATATATCTCAAATATTATGAATGAATTGGTGATGTGATCAAAATGAGTACAAATGATCGAATTCCACTGTATCAACAAATCCAGGACTATATCAGACATGTCATAACTCAAGAAAATATGAAACCCGGTGATCGCATACCGACTGAGAAGGAACTGATGGATCAGTTTCAGGTTAGTAAAATTACGGTTGCCAATGCCTTGACCGGATTAGCAAATGAAAAGTTAATTGCGCGTGTGCCGGGGAAAGGCAGTTTTGTAGCTGAAGAAGCGGATAGTGCTTCTGTGACCTCAACGCAAGCGACCACAATGAGAGGTAGAGAGGGGACACTGTCTACAGGAATGATTGGCATCATTGTGCCCTCCATCCATGATTATTTTGCCATACGGCTGGTTGAGGGAATTGAGCAAACCTTGCGTGAGGAAGGATATCGCAGCATGATCATGTTTACGCATGGCAAGGTGGATAAAGAGAAGGATGTCATCAAGGAAATGAAGGCGCTTGGGGCAGAAGGTCTGTTAATCTTTCCTGTTGATGAAGAGAACTACAACGAGGAGATCCTCGGCATGAAGCTCTCGGGTTTTCCTTTTGTACTGATGGATCGTTATTTGCCAGGGGTCGAGACACATTATATTGCGGCAGATGGCAGACGGGGCACAAGGCTAGCTGTGGAGCATCTATGGGAGCTCGGACACCGGGATATCGCTATTTGCTCCGATTCTCCCCTTCAGACAGTTACGGTTCAGGAGCGGATCGAAGGTTATATTGAGGCTTTAAAGGGCAAAGGCGCGTTAATCAATCCTGCTCATATGATTACGGATTTCCAACCATTAAGTGAACTTAAGGAAGCGGAGGCCCACCCCTTGTATCGATATATCCAAAATCGAATGGTCACAGCCTATGTTTCGCTTAACGGCAGGTTGGGTGTGCAAATCTATCAAATGGCCAAGCAAGCAGGGCTTCGAGTGCCTGAAGATGTATCGATTGTAAGCTTCGATGATCCCACCTCAATCGTGGAGGAATTCAGTATATTTACCCATGTTAAGCAATTTGAGCGGGATATGGGGTATCGGGCTGCTGCTAAATTACTTGAAGTATTACGTGGTCATGGGGAAGCGAAAAGTTATAGCAAAATGCTGATTGAACCCGAGCTGGTCGTACGTCAAACCACCGGAACGGTTCCTCAAGCTTAATTTTCACAAGAAAAGAAAACCTTTTCCGTAGAGAAGCGGAGAAGGTTTTTTTATGTTTGCATAAAAAAACATATTGAATATATTCATATCATATATTATAGTCTAGAAAATGATGGATAGTCATACATTTCAACCCAAATAAAATACGAGCTTGGGGAGGTTAAGAAGATGGCAAGAGATCGAAAGGAAGAGCGTACCGGATTTCAAGAATCTGCTGCTTACCATCCCGATTATGATCTGCAGACTGACTTTGTGATGGTTTACGGGATTGATGAGTCGATGCAGGAACGCATTCTGAAGTGGAAAGAAAAAGGATATGTGGTCCATTTGATGACAGGAGTTGCTTGGGGGACCTACAACAGCTATCTGGATGGAGCAAAAAATTCCATCGCATATTGGTTTCCTCCAACGCAGACGTAATGTTGAAATCTTTGTTAATGGAGTACGGATGAAAGCACTCTGGCCATCACTGTGGCAAGATATTCATTACGCTGGTGTGGACATTACAAATCACCTGGTGAAGGGCGAGAATGAACTCGAAGTTCTCACGGTTTCATTGCTGAAGCCTATGCCAGCCATTTCCTTTCCTGCTTATCTGATTGGTTCATTTGCTATAGAAGATCAGACAACATTAACCGTGGAATCCGAACAAGTAACTGGGGTTTGGAATGTCACGTCTTATATGGTGCGAGGTAATAATGTAATCGACATTCATGTGGCTAATACACTGGAGAATCTATACGGAAAGTCATCACTACCTTCGGGCATGAATGGGTCGGTAAAACTTGTAACTAAAATTTAAAATAATGTACGATTCAGGTTTAGGGTTTGGAATCGTCGGGGAAGAATATGAACACAATAAAGTCGCCATATTGGCGGCTTTTTTTGCATTGAACAAAAAAGACTGAGCTTAGCTAAGCTGGAAATAATTATATTTGAACCATGTTATTCATCAAATGATTCAGACCTCACACGTTATGAAAGCGATTTAAATTTATGTTGACGAAAACCATTTTCATAATTATTATGTAAATGAAAATAGTTTTAGAGAGGTGGATATCACTGTGAAGCAATATTTTGAGAAGGCTCAGAAGTTTGGTAAATCGTTTATGCTTCCTATTGCTGTTTTACCAGCGGCGGGTCTATTACTGGGGATTGGAGGGGCCTTGTCCAACGCCAATACGATTAACTCGTATCCATTTTTGCAAATCACATGGTTACAGCAAGTGTTTACGGTTATGAGCAGTGCAGGAAGTATTGTATTTGATAATCTGGCTTTGATCTTTGCCATTGGTGTAGCCGTCGGACTTGCCAGGGCGGACAAAGGTACAGCAGGTTTGGCAGCAGGACTGGCTTATCTGGTCATGAATGCATCGATCAATGCGATGTTGGTCAATTCGGGGAAACTTGCCGCAGATCATTTGGCTAGTGCCGGTCAAGGTGTGGTACTCGGAATTCAAACCCTGCAAACCGGTGTACTCGGAGGCATCGTCGTCGGATTGGTTACCGCATGGCTCCATAATCGGTACAACAAAATAGAACTTCCTCAATTCTTAGGATTCTTTGGAGGTTCACGTTTCATTCCTATCGTTTCATCTTTTGCGGCCATCTTTATTGGTATTGCTTTGTTCCTGATCTGGCCAACCGTCCAGCTCGGCATAGCACAGCTTGGCAGTTTGGTCGATAGAACAGGCTATATCGGAACACTGTTTTACGGATTTGTTTTACGGATGCTGGGTCCACTTGGCTTGCACCACATCTTTTATCTGCCTTTCTGGCAGACGGGAGTTGGAGGAACAATGGAGGTTGCGGGAAAAGTTTACGAAGGAACACAGAATATTTTCTTTGCTCAACTGGGAGACCCTGCAACCGAGAAGTTCTTCTCGGGAACATCCCGATTTATGTCAGGACGTTTTATCACAATGATGTTTGGTTTGCTCGGTGCGGCCCTCGCTATTTATCATACGGCCAAGCCTGAACGTAAGAAAATAGTTGGCGGATTGATGTTGTCTGCGGCACTCACTTCGTTCCTAACAGGAATTACGGAGCCTCTGGAATTCTCATTCCTGTTTGTTGCTCCAATCCTGTATGTCATTCACGCCGTATTTGATGGTTTGGCATTTATGCTTTCACATATTTTTGAGATTACAATCGGTCAGACTTTTTCAGGTGGATTAATCGACTTTATCTTATTCGGGGTACTTCAGGGTAATGCCAAAACGAACTGGATTATTGTTCCCATCATCGGTGTGGTCTGGTTCTTCCTTTATTACTTCACCTTCCGAATCTTGATCGTGAAGCTCAATTTAAAAACTTCGGGACGTGAGGAAGAGGTAACATCGGAGCCAGACGCCAAAACGCCAAGTCAGCACTCCAATACACCCGTATCAACGAAAGGTGAAGAACGTTCCATCGCTATCCTGAATGGACTTGGCGGTGCAGACAATATTAACGAATTGGATTGCTGTGCAACGCGGCTTCGCGTATCCGTGAAGGATATCGAGAAGGTTCAAAAGGATGCACTTACAGCTACTGGAGCCAAAGGGGTAGTACTTGTCGGTAACGGAGTGCAGGTTATTTATGGCCCTCAGGTTACCGTGATCAAAAATGAAATCGAAGAAATTATGGAAACGGAGTAATTGCGATGAATTTAGATAAATTAGGTTTACAAGGCGGTCTCGTTGTATCATGTCAGGCTTTGGAGTACGAGCCACTTCATAGTTCGCTGATTATGGGACGCATGGCAATCGCAGCAAAAGAGGGGGGAGCGATCGGTATTCGGGCGAATACTGCGGCAGATGTGAAAGAGATCAAGGAACAGGTTGATCTTCCCGTCATAGGTATTGTGAAAAGAAACTACGGAACCAATCCCGTATTTATTACACCAACGATCTTGGAAGTGGATGAGCTTGCCGAGGTCCATGCAGAGATTGTTGCGGTTGATGCCACTTTGCGTGCACGGCCGGATGGTAAATCATTGGATGAATTCGTACATGAAATTCGCACCAAACATCCTCAACTTCTATTAATGGGGGATATTTCAACCAAAGAGGAAGCCGTCAATGCAGAACGACTTGGTTTTGACCTGATCTCCTCCACATTGGTCGGCTATACAGAGGAGACAGCAGGGCTTAAGCTGTATGATAATCAATTTGCAGCCTTGAAAGAAATTCTAACTAGCGTACAAACGCCTGTAGTTGCGGAAGGGAATATCATGACACCGGAGATGGCAGCAACGTGTCTGGAAGCTGGAGTCTATTGTGTTGTTGTTGGTGGAGCCATTACGCGTCCTCAACAAATAACGGAACGTTTTGTCTCTGAAATTGCAAAATTGAAAAAGCCTTCTCCTTCTGTCCAATAAAAAGAAGAAATCAACAAAACAGCCAACGGAATAAGTTGGCTGTTTTGTTATTCAGCAGAATATAGAGCTTTTAATGTTTGCTGCCGCGCATTAAGTAAATGTTCATCCTCAAGTAATAGAAGAGAAATCACATCCAGGATGTAAATGATAGCCAACTGGCTATTGATGAAGTTCACATCTCCGGTTCGCCCGATATCCGGTGTGAAAATGCACAAATCCGAGACTTCAGACAGGGGTGTGTGATCAAAATTAGTAATTCCAACAACTTTGCTTCCTCTTTTTTTGGCCGCGTTTAAGGCATCACTGACTTCTAATGTTCGTCCTGAATTGGATAAACCAATGACCAGATCATCTTCCCCCAAAAGAGAAGCACTCATAATCATCATGTGTGAATCGGTCACCGCATCAATGACGATATCCATCCGCATTAGTCTGTATTTGAACTCCAAAGCAGATAAACCTGAACTTCCCAAACCATAGACATAGATTCTGCGAGCTTTTTTTATGTACTGGACCACTTGTTCGATTCTGTCGGTATCCAGCATTTCCGCGGTTGCGTTGATGATATCATTGTGGATCTGCTGTGTTCTTATAAAGAAATCCGTTTGATTGCGGGGTTGATCCACTTCACGGTTAAGTCGAATTTTAAAATCTACAAAGGTAGAACAACCTACTTTTTTACAAAATCGAGTAATGGTTGACATGGAAGCATTGGTGTAAGCAGCCAAATCCCTAATATTAATATTATTAATGGATGTTTTATTGCGCATCACATAATCAGCTATTTCCTTTTCTTTCACTGAAAAACGTTGATATTCAAGCTGCAGCATGTCGATGACACTGGATGACATTATGATTCCCCTTTCCCAGAACATGTTAACTTTTGTATAGTCTATCCTCATTAGTCTACTTCCTAAAAGCCAATTCATCAAACCTTTAAAAATAGTCTGTTTATTTTATCCAAATAGGAGCAAAAACCATATTAATTATTATGTTAACTAAAAACCTTATCCATATTATAAGTCAAATAAATGTAAGAGTTTACATAAGTTTTACTTCCCGCTAACCGGATGCTGATCTTCTCTTGTTATGCTAGGCCTGTTTGGATTTACATAAGCCAACCAATCATACATACAAAGGAGAGAATTATGATCAGTCACCTCTACAAAAAGATGTTATCCATCCTGTTATCGATTGCTTTGGTATTCGGATGGCTTGCGGGATTTGGGGGAGTTAATTCAGCCCAAGCCGCATCATTGTCGGAGCCTGAGATGCTGTTAGAGCGTAATGCCAATTGGCATTATTTCGATCAGGGTCAGGATCTACAATCGGAATGGCGTGCTTCATACGATGATTCGTCCTGGAATTCGGGACAGGCTCCATTTGGTTACAAAGACAACGGTAATGGCGTAAGCACTTCCTATTTTGGATCACTCAAAACGGAAGTCAACTACGGTCAGGACAAAAAAAATAAACCTCGCACAACCTATTTCCGGACAAACCTAACCGTTAACAAAGATCAAATTGACGATTACGGGCAAATTCTCGGCACATTCGGTATTGATGACGGTGCAGTGATCTATGTGAATGGTGTGGAAGTCATTCGCTTTGGCATGCCGGATGGAGAGATTGGGTACTCCACCCAAGCAACCTCAAATAAGGACTTGCCGGTAATGTATGAGAATATCGACCTGACTGAGCCAATGAAAGCCAATTTGCATGAAGGCTCAAACGAAATTGCGGTTGAAGTACATCAACAGAGCGACAGCAGCTCTGACCTGTATTTTGACATGGAGCTTAAAGCCTTGGCTAATGCGCCATCGCTGGATATCAGCAAAGTAACGGTTACCTTCTATGGAGATGCAACAAGTAGCAAAGGCTTCACTTGGTATACTCCTCTTGCATCTGCACAGAGCACTGTTCAAGTGGTGCCGAACCAAGGAGGAGTTGCCGACTTCAGTCAGGCCCAAAGTTTCAATGGGCGTGCAACCGTAGCTTCCAACTCCCCGGGAGAAATGGTGCATAAGGCGGAAGCGACAGGCCTTTCCCCTGACACTTCTTATTCTTTCCGTGTTGGTGATCAGGATCTGGGCATATGGAGTGAGGTTGGAACGTTCAAAACGGCTCCGGTTGACGGAGCATTTACCTTTATTGACTTGACGGATACACAAGCGAAGGAAGAGGATGAGGCGATCCTGTCTGGATCAACTCTGTCCAAAGCACTCGCAACTGTTCCAAATGCTGAATTTGTCGTCCATAACGGTGACGTTGTAGAGAATGGCACTTCAGAACAAGAATGGAATTGGCTGCTTGGTCATTCGCAAGCCAGTCTCATGAACACGACCATTGCACCATCTGCTGGCAATCATGAGAATAAAAATTATGCATTCTACGATCATTTTAATGTGAAGCAGCCAGACGGCGCTGCAACGGAAACAGGCGCATATTATTCTTATAATTACAGTAAAGCCCATTTTATCGTATTGAACTCCAACGAGAATTCAACGGAGTACGCCAACTTCTCGAATGAGCAAGTCGCATGGATGAAGCAGGATGTAGCGGAAGCAAAAGCTGCAGGAGCCAAGTGGATTATCGTTAATATCCATAAAGGTCCATACACGACATCCAATCACGCCACCGATAGCGACATTATTGGTACAAACGGTGAACGAAAAAAAATCGCCCCGCTCATGAACGAACTGGGGATTGATCTGGTCCTTCAGGGACATGACCATATCTATGCACGGACGAAGCCGATCAAGAGCGATGGTACCGCTGAAGATGTGTCCAAAATAACGGAGACCTTCAATGGACAGAGTATCGAGTACTCGGTCAAACCGGATGGAACCATTTATATGATTCCCGCTACCGCCGGGGCCAAAGTATACTTCAAAAACGTAAAACCAGAACTTGGTGAAGCGTACTTCAGCTTGTTCGAGCGTGCGGAAGAAAACCACGCACGGCAATATGGCGACACCACGAGCGCAGCCAGAGGTCAGGTCCAAAACTTCGTTTCATTGACTATTGACGGAGACAAGCTGTCCGCCGTAACGTATGAGATTGACCAAAATAATAATGCAGAGCCATTTATCGTGGATACTTTCGGAATCATCAAGGAATCGGATACAGTTCCTGTTCCAGAACAGGTAAACAAGGTAACGGTAACGTTCCATGGAGATCCTACCAAGAGCAAGGGGTTCACGTGGTACACTTCCGATCAAGTAACGAATAGCGACCTTCAGGTTGTGGAGAAAACATCTGCAGCACCTGATTTCACGCAAGCCAAATCGGTTCAAGGGCGCTCTGCACAGCCTTCGAATGCTCCTACAGAACTGATGCACAAAGCAGAAGTGACAGATCTGAAAGCCAATACGACCTATTATTTCCGTGTAGGGGATGCTTCCCAGCAAGTATGGAGCGAGACAGGTACCTTCCGTACAGCACCGGAAAAAGGCAAATTCACTTTTATTGATCTGGCGGATACACAAGCGAAGGAAGAGGATGAGGCAATTCTGTCCTCTGAGACATTGGCCAAAGCATTGGCTACAGTACCGGATGCACAATTTGTCGTTCATAACGGGGATATCGTCGATAATGGTGTGAAAGAGGAACAGTGGAACTGGCTGCTTGGGCATTCGCAGGAAAGCCTCTTAAATACAACCATCGTTCCATCCGCAGGGAACCACGAGGACGAAAATTATGCGTTTATCGATCATTTCAACATCCAGTCACCGGTAAATTCCGCTACGGAGACGGGAGCTTACTATTCTTATGATTACAGCAATGCGCATTTTGTTGTGTTGAACTCCAATGAGGATTCGGACGAGTATGACAATTTCTCATTAGAGCAAGTCGAGTGGCTGAAGAAAGATGTTCAGGCTGCCAAGAAGAATGGATCCCAGTGGATAATCGTCAACATTCACAAGGGACCGTACACGACGTCAAATCACGCAACGGATTCCGACATCATGGGAGCAAACGGTGTGCGTACCAAAATTGCACCGATCATGGCGGAGCTTGGCATTGATTTTGTGCTCCAGGGACATGACCACATCTATGCCCGCACAAAACCGATCGATCAGAAGGGGAAAGCGCGTCAGCCAGAAATGATCACGGAGATGCAAAATGGACAGAAAATCGAGTACTCTGTGAATCCGGATGGCACGATCTATCTTATTCCGGCAACAGCTGGTCCAAAAGTGTATTACAAAAATCCGAGCACAAGTCTCGGTGATGCTTATTACAATCTTTTTGAACTGGCAGAGGAGAATCATGCAGCCAAATATGGCCCTGATCCGAATGACAACCGTCGTCCAATGCGCAGTCAGGTACAGAATTTTGTGGGCATTACGATTGACGGCAGCAAACTAACAGCTATAACGTATGAAATTGACCAAAATCAAAATGGAGCAGCCCCGTTCATTGTTGATCGGTTCGGTATCGTGAAGAAGACAGAACCATCGAATCCGGGACCAGGAACGTCCAATCCGGGAACATCGAATCCCGGCTCGGGTTCAGGTTCAGGTAATGGGTCTGGCAGCGGTAATGGCTCCTCAGGAAGCGGTGGCGATACAACAACCGGTAACGGTTCGAACAGCGGTAGTGGTAGCGGAACTGATTCCGGCAACAAACCGGATACTGGATCAGGCAATAACGGAAACGGAGGCACTGCGCCAGCGTTGAAAGATACAGCCGGACACTGGGCAAAATCTGCAATTGATAAAGCCCTGGCGGCTGGATTCGTCAATGGCTATGGCGATCAGACCTTCCGTCCGAATCAGAAAGTCACGCGTGCCGAGTTCATTACGATGCTGGGTCGTGCCTTGAATCTGAATACCGTAAGCGAGAGTATTCACTATACGGATGATAACAAGATTCCTTCATGGGCGAAGCAGTATATTACAGCAGCTGCATCCGCTGGCATTGTCAATGGTTACGAGAATGGCTCGTTCGGCCCTAGCAAGACGCTGAGCCGTGCGGAGATGGTAACTATGATTGCACGCGCTGGCGGAATTCAAACGGATTCCAATGCGAAACTGGATTTCAAAGATGCAAAGGATATCCCAGCATGGGCAGTATCCTATGTAGCTTCTGCCGTGGAAGCAGGTCTGGTGGGCGGTGTAGGTGGTAATCGATTTGCTCCGATGCAGACAGCTACCCGTGCTGAAGCAGTTACACTTATTGTTGGGCTTCTTGAACAATCGAAATAACGCTAAACCTAATTTCCAAGAAACCAATGCGGAACGTTCCCGCATTGGTTTCTTGTTTTATTCTAGAGACCGGGAAATATTAGAGACATTGCAAAAGAATCAGAGTCCCTGTACAGTGGATGAATCATTAAGCAAAGACTCCAAGAAGGAGGGTCTCTATGAAGTCCCATACCTCTGAGCGTATTAAATTCCCGGCAGGGTTTTGGACAGGCTTACATCAATTAGGGATTGCCGCCCACGATGTAGCTCGCAAAGCACAACTGCCGCTCACGATTATAACTGAACCAGCCGTCACGACTGCTCAATATTTCGCGATCTGGCAGGCATATTCCGATCTCGTCGGTGACACGGCCGAAGCAATCATCAAACTTGCAACCGTCTTTGAAACGGGGAAATACCCGCCGAGTGTCTTAGCAACCTACCATGCGCGCGACTACCGTGATGCATTACACCGAATGGCTCGCTACAAACAGCTTTGTCCCCCTGAAAGCTTGCGTATTACTGAGGAGGGCGATGATTGTTCAATTGAACTGGAATGGTCTAAAGAACAACCAGGTCCGTCATTGCTGGTTGGAGTCACACTCGCATTTCTCCTCGAACTTGGGCGCCGGGGAACAGGTCAACCTTTGACTGCGCGGCTTGTCGAATTTTCGCATACCATGGGTGATGTTCGAACCCTTGAGACTTATTTTGGCTGCCCAATTCGGATTGGTGCAACATGTAACCGGCTTACCTTACATCGTAAAGATTTGGACCGTCCGTTTCTTTCATACAACGAAGAGTTACTGGAGATCCTTACTCCCGCCCTGGACCGATCGCTGGATGAACAGCAGGGCAGTCGTTCTATTACAGAAATGGTCAAATGGATTATGAAACGCAGTCTCACAGGAGGTCGCCCTGACATTCAGGTCGTTGCCAAGGAATTGGGTATGAGCGATCGGACCTTGCAGCGCCGGCTTACAGAAGAGAATACAAGTTTCAAGCATCTATTGACGCAAGCCAGACATGAGCAGGCACGAGCCTACTTGGCAGACCCTACACTGGACATTAAAGAAGTAGCTTTCTTAATTGGATATGAAGACCAGAACTCGTTCTACCGTGCCTTTCGTTCATGGGAAGGGGATACGCCAACGAATTGGCGTACGGAGTATTTAGGTGCGAATTCACTAACCGAAGGATCGTCAGAATCAACAACTCTTCATTAACTGAATGCTTTGTATCATTTGGCGTGTTATGCAAGAACTTTGGCGTAACACGCTAGTTACTGGGCAATGTAGACAAGGTAATATAAATCCTATCCGGAGCACAAGACTGTTTATAACATGATAACGAATCAGCTTGCCGCTACAAGAAAATAAAAGGAGTAGTGTGATATGGATATGGGTTTATACGGTAAAACAGCTTTGGTTACAGGATCGACGAAGGGGATAGGGAAAGCCATTGCCATTGAACTTGCCAAAGAAGGGGTTAATGTGCTCATCAATGGACGAAATGATACAGAGGTTGAGCGCACGGTTCATGAAATAAAGTCCGATTTTCCCGCTACCTCACCTGAAAAAGCTACAGCTGATCTGGTGGATATAGGTCAAAGAGAAGCCTTATTTGAAAAATACCCCCAAATTGATATCTTAGTGAACAATATGGGGATTTATGAAATTATGCGATATGAGGATATCAGCGATGAGGTATGGGAGAAATACTTCCGTACGAATGTGCTCGCTGCAAATGCATTGTCCAAATTTTATATGCCTAAAATGTTGAAAAATGAGTATGGCCGCATTATCTTTATTGCGAGTGAAGAAGCCATCATGCCTTCAGGACAAATGCCTCAGTATTGTATGACCAAATCCATGTTATTATCGTTGTCCAAAAGTTTATCGAAATTAACGATAGGAACAGAAGTAACCGTCAATACAATCATGCCAGGACCAACCCTCTCTGAAAATGTGCAACAAATCATTGAGAGCATCTACCCTGATGAATCAATGACTTTTTTAGAAAAAGAGAAGGATTTTATGCAGAAAAACCTGCCTCAATCCGAAATCCAACGATTTATCAAGCCTGTTGAGATAGGCAGATTGGCCACATTTGTATGCAGTCCGTATGCATCGGCATTCAAAGGTGCTCCAATCCGTATGGATGGGGGAATGGTGCCAACCATCTTCTAAACTTACTATACAACTGAACGTAAAGAACCTTGAGCTAAGCCCAAGGTTCATTTTTCGTTTTTATATATCCATAAGCAGCATCTGTGAGTAAATGGGCTCAAACTGTTCGGAATGACTTACAATGAATGATGTTCTCTAACCGTATATATGCAGTTTCTTCCTCCTGCCATAATATACTCTCCACGTTCAATATGAACTTGATCTCCAAGAACCGTTTTGAATAAATGCAATTCATTCTTACATAACCCGGTACATACGGCCGCAGCTTCACAGATTGGACAATGCTTCTCTATAAACAACAGGCTACCATCGCCTTGATCCTTAACCTCGGCCATATATCCTTCATTTGTCCGAATTTCAGCCAGTTTCTCCAGCCTTTCCTTCACGCCGGATGCATCACCAATGTACTGTAGATATTGCTCTTGCATGTTCTTATTCCGCACACTCAGTAGCTTGTCCAGCCCTTCATTCCCGAAAGCTTCTTTCATGGAATTGATCAGACTGACGGATAACTCCGAATATCCACTAGGAAAAAAACGATCAGCAGCGGGGGTTAATCTCCATAGCTTGGTTGGTCGACCCATGGGACGAGCCTCTTCTTCGAAAGTAACCAATCCTTCTTCTTTAAGCGCATTTAAGTGCTGCCTGATAGCCATTCCAGATAACGCAAATTGGGAGGAGAGTGCCACCACATCCATTCCACCTTGATGCTTAAGCAGGTTAATGATTGCTTTTCGGGTACTGGTTGAGGCATCCTTTTTCGTTTGATCCCGGCTCATGGTGAACCTCCTTTTTAAGCAACTGAATCTTCATTATTTCATACATTTTAAACAAAAACATTGACAAAGTCAAAGGCGAACTGTAGTTTAAACTTTGTAAAGTAAAATGTTTACTAAGTATCCGGATACGGTGTATACATAAAATTCTCTTGGAGGTCACATATCATGTCGTCCCATTCTCAAAGTATTTTCAGTCCGCGTTATTTTGCATTATCTATAGGAATTATATTGTCAGTGATGGCTGTTGGATTTGAAGGTTTGTCGGTAACGACAATTGCTCCTTCCATTGCTGGAGACCTGAAGGGTCTTAACCTGTTTGGCTGGATATTCAGTACATATCTGCTTGCACAGATTATCGGAACCTTGGTTGTTGGTCGGATTATTGATAGAAGGGGACCAGCAGTACCATTTACTCTCGCACTTCTATTGTTTATTGTCGGGCTGGTCGCAGCCGCAACTGCAGGAGATATGTATACCATGATCGCGTCACGGGCCATGCAGGGTTTGGGTGCCGGAGCTATGATGACTTGCGTGTACACGGCCATTTCCTTAAGTTATCCTGACGAATTACGCGCCAAAATACTGGGAGCATTCGGTACGGCCTACGTTCTTCCGTCCATGCTTGGTCCATACGTTGCAGGCCTTATTGCAGATCAGTGGTCATGGCGCTTTGTGTTCTGGGGGATTCTACCGATCCTGTTGATTTCAGCACTTCTTAGCTTACCTGCTTTTACGAAGTTAAAATCACAGCCTGCACAAGGGGAGAATGGATCTGCCGCTACTTGGATGGCACTGCTATTAACGATAGGTACGGGGACTTTATTAGTGGGACTTGGCAAGCTTCCGTCAATTATTGGATTTGTTATTGTCCTTATCGGGGGAGTACTGATGGTATACCCACTGCGCAAACTGCTGCCGGAGGGGACCCTTGCTTTGCGAAGAGGTATGCCCGCTATACTCGCTACGCGTGGACTGTTCTTCGCTGCTTATACCAGTACACAAAATTTCTTGGTATTAGCTTTAATTGAGGTGAAAGGCATTACACCTTCTCAGGCTGGTTTAATTGTAGCAAGCGCTGCACTGAGCTGGTGTGTCATTGCTTATTTGCAAGGGCGTTGGGACTCAGCAGATCAGGGTCGTGGACGTCATACACGAATTATTATTGGTGTACTCCTGCTTGCCATCGGAATTACCATCGTATTTTGGGTTCCTGTTGTGACCGTTACCGTAGCGGTTATAGGCCAAATCATAGCTGGAATAGGAATTGGATTGGCACATCCGATTAGCGGTGTTGTTGCGTTTTCCCAAACAGGAGAGGAAGGCGTTGGCAAAACCTCGGCAAATCTGCAATTTGCAGATTCATTTACACCGGGCGTAGTCATCGGGATCGGTAGTTCCATCCTGGTGGTGTGTCAAGCTGGCGGGATGTCATTGCAATCAGGATTAATCGTAACGATGGGCTTTCATCTGTTGTTGATTGTCTTGAGCTTGATTGCCAGTACTCGAATTGCACCAGTAACAGACCAAATAAGAACGGGACTGCAATCGTTAGGCTTGAAAAACAAATAAACGGGGGTAAGCAAAGGAAGGTGTGTTCATGCGATGTTGACTTCGGATACCGAGAAACTTTTCACAGCCTATCGTATTATCGGAACGAAATGGACGATCCATATCCTATGTACTCTTTCGCAAGGTCCTAAGAAATTCAGCGAAATTTACGAAAATGTGCCTTCCATCTCAGAAGCGATCCTCTCCAAACGATTAAAAGATCTTCAGAATGATCAGTTGGTGAAGAGAAAAGCCCTAACACATCCCATACAGATCATGTATGAACTTACACCCAAAGGGGCCGCTCTAGCTGCTTTCATACCCTGTTTGATGGAATGGTTTACTACAAACATGAATTAGCGCAAAGGAATATCCTGCGATTGCCATCATTTTATCCGGAGGTTTTCTGAATGAACCATGTGTTAATCCTATCAGATACGCATCACATTGTTAAAAGTTTGAGTTTGTTGATTCAAACCGAGCCGTCGTTACATGTACTGGACGCTACTCGTGATGTGATCGGTAACATGGATCAACTTCCGGATAATTCTGTGATCATCGTAGATATGAATGTGGACAATATCGAGCTGCTTATAGAACAATTTCCCGAGAAATATCGAGTGATATTGTATAGCGGGTCGCTGGAACTTATGGATATTCCTATCCATCTGCAATCAACAGGTTGTCGTTATTTTAATGCATATACGAGTCCTGAAGAAATCATTAAGATTTTAATGGGCTGTGTTTGAAAAACAACAGGTTAGCCAAAAAATACGTTCCAAGGAGGTATAACAATGATTCAGGTCAGTGAAGCAGCAGCAGAAAAAATCGTTGAAATCCTGGTAAGTGCGGATACCCAGAGTTCTTTCCTTCGGGTCGGGGTGGATGAGGGGGGATGCAGTGGTCTATCCTATACCCTTATCGTAGATGAACAGCAGGCAGAAGGGGATATCTTATTAGATAAAGGTGTATTTCGTATATTGGTTCACACCAATACGGTTCCATATATTGAAGGACTTGAGATTGATTACGAAGAAAGTGGAATGTTAGGGGGATTTACCATGAATAACCCTAATGCAAAAGTTTCATGTGGATGCGGGGCCAGCTTCCGAATGGCGAATTACCGTGGTGAGGTCAAAAAATGTGATTAATTGTCAGGATGACGGAATATTTTCAACCAATATCTCATATTAAACATACAATGAAGGAGCTTTCTATTCGCCGATCGTGCAATCATGTCTTTTCAACTCAGGGAGAGAATGTCATGAATATTTTTGAAAATCACATACCTTTGGAAAAATTGAAATGGAATGAGCCATTAAAAGACCACACGTATATAAAACTGGGTGGTAAAGCAGACATACTTATCCATCCTACAACGAAAGAAGAAATTGTTAACGCGGTTAACATTGCAAAAACATATCAAATACCTCTGACGGTCATTGGAAAAGGATCAAATGTCATTATCAAAGATCAAGGTGTACGCGGAATAACGCTCTCTTTAAGCCAATTCGATCAGATTAACGTCTATGGTGACAAGATTGTCGCGCAGAGCGGTTCCAACATTATTGATGTGTCACGTACTGCTTTGCATAACAGCTTAACAGGTCTGGAGTTTGCATGTGGAATACCCGGAAGTACAGGTGGCGCTTTATATATGAATGCGGGAGCTTATGGTGGTCAGATGGATGAGGTCGTTGAGCGAGCGCTAGTAGTTACTAAAAATGGAGAATTGCTTAACATGGTCCGAGATGACATGCAGCTTGGTTATCGAAACAGTATCTTCCGAACGGATCAATACATCATACTTGAAGTCGAATTTAAGCTTAAACCAGGGAACAAGGATGTCATCTCCAGTACCATGCAGGATTTAACGTTAAAACGTGAATCCAAACAACCACTTGAATTTCCCTCTTGCGGAAGTGTATTCAAACGTCCAGAGGGACATTATGTTGGAAAGCTCATTCAAGAATGCAACTTACAAGGCACTCGCATTGGGGGAGCGGAAATTTCCAAGAAGCATGCTGGTTTTATCATTAATGCAGATGACGCCACTGCCGAGGATTACTTGGAATTAATCAAATTAATTAAAAAAACAGTACGTGATCAATTTAATATTGAATTGGAGACGGAAGTCATTATTTTGGGAGAGTAGGCTGCTATGAACAGTGAGCTAAGTGTTGTCGTCTATATTCTGGTTCTCCTTAGTTCACATGAAAATGAGAAGCTAACCAGTACTCAGATCTCTGAACGGATTCGGGTGAACCCGGCGAGGATACGCCGAGTCCTTAGCTCGATCAAAAAAGTGGGATACGTTAAGGCAAAAGAAGGTATTGACGGTGGTTATGTTTTGTCCAAAGACCCGTATGAGATAACCTTGAAAGATGTGTACACCCTGGTGTCTTCCAAACCGCTTCAGATCCCCAAACCATCCATTATGAAAAAAGGGAATTTAACAGCAGAGGTAGATATTCAGCTCGCAAGCATTTTCATAGAAAGTGAACAACAGTTAATGCAGCAGTTAGAAAAAATCACCCTAGGCAGTATGCTTCATGTGATGAAGGAATGTGCGTTGGAAACCGTGGAATAGTTTGATGATGAAGAAGAAATCATTGGAGGTTAATGTTGTGAAATTAATCGGATTGTCCGGGTCACTGATTGGATCAAAGACACCAGTAGGTGTGGATGCTGTACTCCAATTCGTAAAAAATAATCATCCAGAAATTGAAGTTGAACTCATAGATTTAAGAGATTATAAAAGGATCGAATTTTGCGATGGTCGCAAATTGGAGGATTACAATGAAGACACCCAGTTGGTGGTCCAAAAATTGATTGATGCTGACTTTTACGTGATCGGCACACCAATATATCAATCCTCTCTGACAGGTGTACTGAAAAATGTATTCGACCTTCTGCCTGTGCAGAGCATTTACAATAAAGTGATGGGTTTTATAGCAACCGGTGGCACCTATCAGCATTATTTGGTAGTGGAAAATCAATTAAAACCGATTGCCGGCTTTTTCCGCTCTTATGTCGCCCCAAGCTATGTATATCTAAATAGTGATCATTTTGATGCTGAGAATAACATTAAAGATACTGAAGCCTTAAGTCGGCTAGAAAAATTAGCTGAGGAACTGGTCTTCATGCAGACTCAATTAAAAGCTTCATCCCGCTGAACAAGGAGTCGCCAATTTGGCGGCTTTTTTGTTTTGAAATCAATTTGAATCGTTTAACAAGAGTGTAACTATTAAGCAATTCAATGCGTTATATTCATAAAGATTATAGGTATGATAGCTCTCTAGAAATACACATCTATTAAGGTAACTAATGTAGAAACCATTACAATGGAGGGTATTATGCTCAAAACGAAAAAGAAACAACAGTTTACGAATTTGAAAGGTCAACTATTCCGATGTATCGTCGCAAGCTTTACAGCTGTGGGGCTTCTTGCTCTGGGGGGGAACGCCGTAATTCTGTCTCAGGCACATGCAGACGCACCTGATGTTTCGGTACGCAACTGGTATTCCTATATGGGGATATCGGTACCCGAACTTAAGCCTTCCTGGACTGCACAGGTGGACAATTATTTGAATATGAACGAACCTTATATTGGTCATCAGGCAGTAGCAGAAGAGGGTAAGGTATTCACTTTCGCCGATAGCAAACTGATCTCATTGGATGCAAAGACAGGCAAACGGCTATGGTCTTACGGAAAAGGATTAACACCCTATGTTGTTTATCATAATAACGTCATTTACGGTCTCACTGGGGATCATAAGCCTTATGCTTTGAACGCGAAGACAGGAAAAGCGATATGGCAATCAGGCTCATCCACCTGGATCGATACACGGTATCGTACAGAAATGTTAGTTCCAACAGGTGATACCCTTTATATTATCCAAGGAAGTACAACATTTGCATTTGATATGAAGACGGGCAAGATGAAGTGGAGGGCTGACGAGCCGCTTGGTGAAGGGAACGGTACCGACTACCTGGAGGAATCTAATGGCGTCGTGCTTCGAACCTTTTATGTACAGGGGGCACTTACGTCCATCCAACTAAATGCATATGACAAGAAGACAGGCAAAAAGTTGTGGGACCATTTCGGTCAAGGAGAAGCACTTCAAATTAAAGACGGTCTAGTGTATTCGGTTGATTATCATTCTTCCAAACTGACAGAATATCAATCAAAACCGGAACGTAAAGTGAGTGTGAATGCCTATAACCTCAACACTGGCGTACAAAAGGGGAGCCTTGAATACAACTGGAAAATGAACGGTGATCCACCATATGACTATGGGTATGGGAGTGTATTTGCAAGCAATGGAAAGTTATACATTGAACAAGGAGAACGGGTAGCGGAATACAACTTTGACAAATATACAGCTAATGCGGATCCGCTTCGGACTTATCAGCGCCCTTTTTATAAAGAAAATGGGCAGTCGCTTGGTATCGTGCAAGAAAGGCTGATATACAAAAATGAAACAACGGGAGAACTAGCGGGTATCAAGCTGGTGAATGGACAGGAAATCAAGTGGTATGGCGATGCACCTGTTGCTCAGATTAGCGTGTACGGCAAAGGAATGTACCGGACGCAGCGTAACGGAACAATGTTCGGGATTAATATGTTGACTGCTACACCCGTCTTTCGGGTAACCACCGGGGCCGATTTACACGAAGCGACGCTGAAGACAGACGGTATGATCATAATACAGGCGGAGGGTAAACTCCTCGGTGTAAAGCTGCCCGCATCGCTGAGATAAGCAAAGACTAAGTTGTGTTTCCATAAAAGAAAAGAACAGAGGTAGCTGGTCAGTGCGATCGGCTACCTTTGTTTATTTTTCATCTTCAAAAGTTAGCAGAATTCGTATTAAAGAGGTGAAGTAGCCAAAAATTATTTTTCCTCATGCGTGGCTTTTTTGCTTCCTCCGGTGTCTAATTAAATGTAAATCAAGAGGAGGTTCCCCACCATGTCAGGAGCTCATGACACGAAACCTGTTTATCCGGATGAACAGGAAAGCATCGCTATCTTTGAGAACACGTATGAGCAATATCGTCAACGAATCAGCAAATACTTCTCACTGAAATTGAACCCGTTGGTTGCAGATGATTTGACCCAACAGGTATTTTTGAAAGCAGTCGAAAATATTCACAACTTTAAAGGAAGCTCTAATTTATTCACCTGGATCTTTAAGATTGCTCAGAACACGGTGAAGAACGAATATCGCAGGTTATCGCGACAAAAAGAATCTCCTTATGATTTTACAGATTATGAATCGCAATCGATCTCTCTTGAATTTACGAAACATGTTGATATTCGAATTGATATTGGCTCTGCATTACAAAAGCTGGATGAGATTGATCAGGAAATTATTGCATTACGCTTTTTCGTTGACTGCACCTTGCCCGAAATATCCAAGATTGTTGGACGACGGGAAAGCGCAGTAAAGAACAGACTGTACCGGGCTTTGGAGAAATTAAGAAAAGAACTGAAAGAGTGGGGGGAAATTGCCATCATGTCTATTCAAGACCTGATTTCCATTGTAAATAAAGGTGAAAACCAAGATACGAATGATCGTACGAAGAAAGTGCATCAAGATTTGTTCGATGAGCTCAACAATAGTGTTGAACGAGTGTCGACCAAATATAAACATCATCCATCACAAAAGGTGGTTATTGAAATTTATCCTGATCTGCCAACGTTCCATCAAGCTGTCGGCGAAACAGATGCCCCGAATTGGTTTATGGGCACATATGAAGGGCGTACTCTGGAAATTGTCTCTCCATTGGAGCCGGGACCGGAGCATACGTATCAATCCATTCTGAAAGGCACAGTCCACTTGTTCGCCATGTGGCTAATCAGCGATATTAATCCTGCAGCTCCCAAATGGATCAGACAGGGCATTGGTGGATATGAGGCGAAACAGATGTCCCAAGATTTCATTAAAGGATCAACGGAAGATAGCATACGCAATCATTCGATTCCATCTTTTGATGAATTAAATAACGATACGTGGGATTTTGAAACGATGAAAGGTTTTCAGTTCTCTTATATGATGGTGGAATTTGTGGTTGAGCGATACGGAGTAGATGCATTGAACAAACTAATCCGCAGTCCTCAAGATTTTGAAGGGATCTTTCAATGTAGTGAGACTGAACTGCATGAGCAATGGGTGAAGTATATAAAAATATAACCTTATACTGTTGATTGTAGGCCCGGTGATGAACCGGGCTTTTTTGTGTTGGAAATGCCCTTCGTGAACAACCTCGTATGTAAAAGATGTTTTATAATCGTTTGTTATATACGCCTCCAATGGTCTGTTCTGTATAATTCGTTGTACATCTGGATTCGCTTGCGGATTATGAAGGAGGAGGACAATGATGACTTTTTTTCAAAATGGGACACATGAAGAACTTCAATGTTTGCTCGTTCAGGCAAGAAGTGTTTGTCTAAGGGCATTAGATCAGTATGAATTACCATGGGATTGTATACATTTTATTCAGTTGTCAGATACCATCACGTACAAAATCGATACAGCTCCATCGAAAAGCTATTTGCTTCGCATTCATTCCAATCGGCTAAGTAAAGAGGCTATCCGTTCAGAACTTACTTTGCTTCAATCATTGGGCACATCCGATGATCTCCACGTACCTCAGGGTGTGGCGAGCCGTGGCGGCTCGTATGTTTTGTCCATGGACACAGAAGAAGAGGGACAGTACTTTGATGTCACGATGATGAATTGGGTGGACGGAGAGCATATGGATGGAAATGAGGTTAATGAACGTTGTGCATACCGTATGGGCTCTATGGCCGCAAAGCTCCATGAAGCAACTGCCCGTTTTGTACCATCTCTTGATTTTGCTCGGCCCACATGGGGCGAAGAGAGTTTTAAAGTGGATATGACCAAACTGAGACGTTATTACACAAGGTTTTTATCCAATCAGGCATGGAAGACGTATCAGAAAGCATCCCATAAAATATTGTCCCAACTTGCAGACTTGGATCAGAATCCACAGCATTACGGAATCATCCACGGAGATTTACATATTGGCAACATCGTATTCAACGATGAACAACCTAATCCAATTGATTTTGGCCGATGTGGCTACGGATATTATCTTTACGATATAGCAAACACAATATTAGGGCTTTTCCCCGCACAACGTTTGGAGTTCATCAGAGGTTATGAAAGTGTAAGGACACTGCCAACAGATTATGTTGAGGTTTTGGAAAGTTTCTTTATCATGTGCATGATTGAGAATTACAGCCACCACTCATCCGACCCGAGAGAAACATCACGAATAATAGATGAGCAGCCGTACGCACAAGCGTGTATCAGAGAATATTTAATGAATGCTCCATTTCTTTTCAATGGGATAGAAGTACAGGAAGTCACCTATATAAATTGAACTAAAGAATATTTACACTTGCCACTCCGATGACAGAACAACCTTCCGATCGCTGTTATCCCCAGATTTTTTGATTCCCTTATTTAAAGGGGAAAATCCGGGGATAAAGGCGAACGCTCCGCTTCTTCAGGTTATTTCTGTCCTCTCCGTTATCGTGTAAATGTTTAGTTCAATTTATATAGAATGTTTAATTCAAAATTAACGGCTTCCCTTATTTTGGCACGTCATTAAAGTTCACTCTACTGCAAAGTAGTATAATTTTTCTACTTAAAAGTAGAGTTTTTGCTGTAGATGATGGATAAAGATTATTTGATAATGAGGGAGGGAAGACAAAAAACGCAAAGGTCAAAGGAGGAATGTTTATGAAGAGCAGGCTGGCATTAATTACTGCTATTTTGATGACAGTAACCAGTTTGATCATGCCAGGTACGATGAAACCGATTCATGCAGCTAGTTCGCATAACTTTTATGTATCGCATGAAGGAAATGACGACAATGCTGGGACTGCGGAATCGCCATTCAGGACAATTGAAAAGGTAAAGCAAGCGGTACGTGGAATTAACGGTGCCATGACAGAGGATATCTATGTGTATTTGCAGGATGGTGAATACATGTTAGATGACACCTTGGTTTTTAACAGTGAGGATTCTGGAAGCAATGGCTACAACATTATTTACACAGCGGATACAGGAGCAAAACCTGTCATCAGCGGAGGTGTGGATATTAGTGATGGGTGGGAATTATACGATACTGAAAAAAACATTTACAAAAGAACAGGGGTGAATTGGAATTTCAGACAGTTATACATCGGTGAAGATCGGGGTATAAGGGCGCGGCAACCGAATCTTACCGAGGCAGACGCAGATCTCCAGGGTCCATATTTCAGAGCCAAAAACGGGGAATATCCTTATGTGATAGGTGAGGATGCACGTGAATGGGGGAATATACTAAACGGCACCAATGCTGAGATGGTCGTGCTGCAAAGTTGGAGCCAGGTGCGCGGAAGAATTGATACGATTAATACAACAACGGGTCAGATTGATTTTAAATTCCCGGAAAGCGGGTTTTCTTATAATCATCATGGCCAGGGAAATTCACCATTCTTTTTTGAAAACGCTTTATCCTTGTTGGATGCAGAGGGAGAATGGTTTCTTGATACCGATGATCAAACGGTATATTACAAACCGAGAAGCAATGAAACGATGAATACGACGCGCATCATTGCACCTAGGCTAGAGACTATTGTAAAGATTGAAGGGACTGAAGATAGTAAGGTTCGCAATCTGGAATTTTCCGGACTTACCTTCAAACACAGCAATTGGCTCGCGCCTTCAAGCTACGGATATGTAGATGTTCAGGCCGGGTTCAGGTATCAGTCGGTTACTGGAGGTAATAACACAGAAATTCGCAATACAGCGCGTTATACTGCAGCCAATGCGATGCTGGAATTAAAATATTCGGGCGACATTAGGATTGCACGTAACACATTCCAGCACGCAGGCAGCTGGGGTATTATGGGTTATGAAGGAACAGAACACACCGATATAACCTGGAACACCTTTACCCAAAACGCTGGCGGAGGAATAGCTATGGGAATCGTAGGCGATCTATGGGATGACGATGAAGGTCAGAACCCTTCGTATACGCTACCTGATGGTCAAAGCCAGCACGATAGCATTACACATAACACGATTGATCGTGTTGCCCTGGACTACGGTGATATGGTGGGGATCGGAGCAATGTTACCGCAGCATATGACTATTGCAAATAACGAGATAAGCAATCTACCATATTCTGCGATTAGCATTGGCTGGAACTGGTCTGACTTGGATCATGGCATGACGAACAATCAGGTGCATAACAACTATCTCCATGATTCTGTCAAACTGATTCAGGATGGAGCAGGCATCTATACCTTGGGCCGAATGGATGGCAAATCAAATATCTACCATAACTACATCAAAAATATGCGGCAAGGGAAATACGCTGCCTGGAACCACATTATGGGTGTATATCTGGATGGCAGGACCAGCTACCGCATGGTTGAACAAAATGTAATTGACAACACTGAGCATGCTTTTTCAGGGTCAGATCACGATAATATTTTCAGACACAATTATTACAATGTTGATTTTGGCAACAATAATGCTTCAAACACCGCATATGGAAATGTGGAAGTTGCGGGATCGAATTGGCCACAGGAAGCATTGGACATTATAGCAGCTGCTGGCCCGGGTAAAGAACCGCTTCCGGCACCGAAAGAACCGACCAATCTTGCTTTAATGAAGCCTGTAACAGCTTCTTCACAGAGTAAAGATCCGGCATTTGCGGTTGATGGCGATCCGACTACGAGATGGGCGCAGGAGGAAGGAAGAGCAGACCCGCAATGGCTGATGGTAGATCTCGGGGACGTTTACCCTATTGCATCTACAAGTACCATGTTCGAACTTGAAAATGGTTACACGTACAAAATTGAATACTCCACCGATGGTGATGTATGGGATATGTACGCAGACAAGACAGCGAATGTAACTACCCAGCAGACGAATCTTGATCTAAAAGCTGTAGAGGCCCGTTATATTAAAATTACGATGACACATGATTGGGGAGGAAGTATCTATGAATTAAGCGTTTTCCCAGGAGAAGGCACAAAGCTCCCTGAATCAAACTCGTTACTTAAAATCAATGAAGCCACTTTTGAAAAAAATCCAACCAAGCAAGATGACATTCGTGTGAAAATGATTTTCAACGGTGGGGCGCTCAATGGCATCAAGCTTGGTGATACGTACTTGGTTGCAGACCGGGATTATAAGTTGTTCTGGGATCAAGTGATTATTCAAAAGGCGTATCTGGACACATTGCCAATCGGAGAGAACCACCTCACGTTTGATTTTGCTACAGGTGTAGACCCTGTGTTCAAGGTAACCGTTATGGAAAATGACGGCGCAACAGTAATTTCACTGAACAAGCCGGCGATGGCTTCTTCGCAGAGTTTAGACCCTGCCTTGGCTGTTGATGGCAATCCAAGGACAAGGTGGGCGCAGCAGGAAGGTCTCTGGCACACCGAAGGCTGGCTGATGGTCGATTTGCAGGGTGTGTATGCCATTAAATCTGTTACGACCATGTTTGAATTGTCCAGTGGGTATAAATACAAAATTGAGTACTCTATGGACGGGCAAAACTGGCAAACCTATGCCGATCGGACAGAGAGTGAAACGACGAAACAGACGTATCAAGATCACCATTCGAGTGAGATTATCTCCAGATACATGAGGATAAAGGCTCTTTATAGTATGGGGCCAAGTATTTATGAATTTAGTGTATATGGTGTACCCGTAGGATCAAACTCATCTATAAATCTTGCAACAGCTGCTTTCAACAAGCACCCGAACAAACAAGACGATATAATTGTTGAAATGAATCTTCAGGGGAATACGCTCACAGGCATTAAGAATCGTTCTTTACACTTGAAGCCTGACACAGATTATACCGTTGCAGGGAATAAGGTAACGATTCATCGTGATTATCTAACAAAGCTGGGTGAGGGCAAGAACCACCTGACATTTGAATTTAGCTCGGGTGAAAATAGCTTGCTTGAGTTAAATGTAACGGATGTAAGTGGTGAAGAAATCAATATTGCCCTGAGCAAAGTGGTCGTTGCTTCATCGCAAAATAAAGATCCATTGTTCACAGTAGATGGTGATCCAGACACCAGATGGGCTCAGCAGGAAGGCCTGACTACTTCTCAATGGTTGAAAGTCGATCTAGGCGATGTGTATTCAATATCAGGCACAAAAACGATATTCGAATTAAGTTCTGGCTACAAATACAACATCGAGTACTCCATTGACGGCTTCAACTGGACTAAATATGTGGACAAAACAAGCGTTGCGACCACAGAACAAGTTAATGAAGATCGTAAAGATGCCGAAGCACGGTATGTACGATTGAATATTACAGATTCGAGTGGGAATGGAGCAAGCGTACACGAATTTAGCGTATACACCGTAAAGGAAACTACTGTAACCGATGCAACTATTAATCCCGTTGCAGTTACGTTCGACAAAAATCCTTCACAACAGCAAGACGTCGTGACTAATGTTCAATTAAACGGCAATGTATTGAAAAGTGTGAACAATGGAAACCAATTGTTGAATTTGAATAGTGATTACACCTTTGCAGGTGAGAAACTGACTGTGCACAAATCCTATTTAGCTTCCTTAGGGATAGGTACAGCGACGCTCACCCTAGTATTTGACCAAGGAAATGATGCTAAGCTCGAAGTGAAAGTAATGAACACCCAGGGTACTGGCAACAATGGCGGTAATAGTGGTGGTAACCATGGCAGTGGGAACGGGAACAGTGCCGGTAACCCAAATAATGGGGGGACTGAGAGCACCACTAAATCTGGTAACGAAAATAACGGTAATAATGGAAACACAGAGGGTAAGTCCGATGGTGAAGCGGGTGGGGAGAATGGTGTAGTCGTTCCTACGTTTTCGGATGTTGCTAATCATTGGGCGGAAGCCAATATCTATAAAGCAGCGAAGTTAGGCATCGTTAATGGTTATAATAATGGCACCTTTAAACCAAACAGAACGGTTACGCGTGCGGAGTTTACAGTTATGCTAATGAAGGCGTTAAAGCTCGCTGATAGCGAAAGTGAACTAAGTTTTACCGATGCTGGTAAGATCGGTTCGTGGGCACAGCAAGCTGTTGCTCAAGCTGTCCAGGCAGGTATCGTGAACGGGTATAAAGACGGAAGTTTCCGTCCATCCGCGAGCGTTTCACGTGCGGAACTGGCGGTTATGGTCGCCAGGGCTGGTAAAGTGAAGATTGCAGATGTGGAGACGACGGGTTTCGCAGACGATAACGACATACCGGCATGGGCAAAGAGCTCGGTATTCGCTTTGAAAGAAGCAGACATTTTGAAGGGAAGTTCAGGGAACAAATTTATGCCGAATGCATTAGCGACTAGAGCCGAAGTGATTACCATTATTATGAACCAGCTGTCTGTAGATCAGTGATTCAAAAAATAAAAAATAGGCCGCCCACAAAGCAAAAGGGCGGCCTATTTTTTTTCAGACATACGATAGTCTGAGGGAGAGATGCCGTGCACTTGTTTAAATTTGCGGAAGAAATAGTTGGGATCCAGAAACCCGACTGCGTTAGCAATCTCCGATGCTTTTAGTGCTGTTGATACCAGCATTTTTTTGGCATTACCTAGCCGTATACGATTGAGATAATCGTTGAAGTATTGTCCAGTCTCTTCCTTGAACAATCTGCCGAGATAGACATTATTTACGTTGAAGCGCATCGACAGCAACTGTAAGGACAATTCCTCACTATAGTTTTTGAGTATGTAACTTTCTACTTTCCTCGTAATAGGATTCTGGGACAGGATACCAGCATCTTGCCCCGCATCATCCAACACTACATGATTACAGCTTGCTAGCGCTTCGCTGTAAGACTCATGTAATTGTTGGGGGAGGGTGATCACCTTGCCGAAATAATTGTTCCAGGGTGTTTTTAATATCTCTCCGTACCGCTGGGCAATATCATCCATCCAACGCTGGTTAATTATGTTGAATTTCTCTGTTTCAGTGCCTTCATCTGCGAATAAGACAATGATTTGTCTTTGTTCATTCAGGAAAGTGATACCACGTCCAGTTTCATGAAGTGCTTCTTCCATGCTATTGAGGATGGCAAAGGAGCGGAATTGTTCCTCCATACGGGATAGCTCGCCTTCCTGCGGATTGCTCCAGTCAATAAGACATATTTGGTAGTTTTCATTCATGAGAAGTGGTAGCTGCAAAAATTTCAGCTTCTCCCGGAGCTGATCGTTTTGAATCCGATTTTGTGCCCAGCGAAGGAGAATGTTATTTTTTAATAGTTGGAATGATTCTCTCTGCATTTGCTCGGCAATGAATTGCCCCTCAACACGTTCGGTACAAGAAACGATAATCTGGGTCAGCTCGGAGGCATCAATAGGCTTGAGCAAGTAATCTTCCACCTGGAACTTCATTGCTTGCCTTACATATGCATATTCATTGTAACCACTCAAGACAACGATAAAGGTTTTCCATTTTCTCAATCGGATCTGCTCAATCAGATGCAGACCGTTACCCTTAGGCATGCGAATGTCAGTAAGCACGATATGTGGTTTATGGAGTTCCATAAGCTCAAGCGCTTCATAAGAGCCTCCAGCCTCGAGTTTCACATCGATATTAAGCGCTTTCCAATTGATTAGCCGTTTCAAGCCTTCTCTAATAAATTGATCATCATCAACAATTAATAGAGTGGTCATAGAGTACCTCCTTAAGAAGCTTGCTAGCGTTTATGTGGGAAAATCATGATAAGACGGAACAATTCGGTATCCTGTTGCATCTCAGGTAAAGACAAACCATATTCATTGCCGTAATAATGCTTGATCCTCTCATGTATATTCTTTAGTCCAAGATGCTGGTCAGGGAAAGTATTTGGCGTTTGCAGCAGCTCCTGCAATCGGCTGTAATCTTCTGCAGTTATACATTGACCGTTATTGCAAATTTCAATCGTAAGCAGATTGGTTTCTTTCTTAATTTCGATTGAAATGATTGGTTCATCATATTGCTCCAGCCTCCCATGCTGGATCGCATTTTCGATAACAGGTTGCAATGTGAATTTGAGCATGAAGCAATTTTCAAGATTTAGCTCGGAGATCACTCTCAGTTCAATGCGGTTGGACTTGCCAAGCATTAGCAGCTCCAGATAGTAGTTCGTATGTGCCAGTTCCTCCTGCACCGAGATGAGGTCATCAGTCGGCTGCAGCATCCAGCGGTATAGCAGTCCCAGATGGTATATTTTTTCTGCCAGAAAAGGTTGCTCGCTGATGACGGCCTGCATTCGCAGTGATTCCAACGTATTGTACAGGAAATGAGGGTGAATCTGTGTCTTTAATGCGATAAACTCGGCATCTCGCTTTCTAATTTCTGCTACATACACTTGATTGATATGATTTTGCAATTCCTCTGTCATCCGGTTGAAGCGCATAATCAGATCACTGATTTCATCGTCTCCGTTTACTGGCATCAGAGTGGTGAAGGGATTGCGCTGCACCTTCTTGAAATGTTTGCTCATCTGATTAAAGCGTCCGACGATCAGCCGCTGGATGATATGAATTATCATGATGCAGACCAACCAGCTTATGCCAAGTGTGATGAGGATACGTATCATGGTGTTGGCTAGCTTGCTCTCTATATTAGACTTGGAGCTAATACCGATAATTTCGAGATGATTCTTGTCAATTGTGATCCGAGAAATCAAATCAGTAGATGTACTTAGATCAAATGGTTCATTTGGTTTGCTGTCCAACAGCAAATTGTTTCTTTGCTTGATAATGAGCCGATAATCCGAGTTCTGGGAATCAAATTCGTTTGTAATAACCCCTGTGTTCAAGACAGCAAGTTGGTAGCCGTATACATCCTCGGGACGAATACGAAGTGGATTATAAATTGGATTAGCAATATAAAGGATGTGTTCCGCAGGTGTTAGCAATTCATCCGAACTTCCAAAATAGGGGTGTTGATACGCTTTTGGAAAAGTTTCAAAAAATGGCTGTAAAGCAAATGCTTCATTAATACGGTATTTTTGCTGCTGCGATTCAATGAACAGTTGTCCATCTTGCAGCCGATACAATAAAACTGCCGAAGTGTAGGGATTGCGCGACAGCATATGCGTCAGTACGTTTTTGATATAATTTTGCTGGGTTATCGCTTCCCGATCCTCCATGTCAGTAGGAATGTTACCGGGTAGAAACATCTCGGATACACTGGTCTGCATGTTGCTTCCCATACCTTGATAGATGCTTAATGTATCATACTGAAACCGCTCAATCATATCGACGAGTTGGATTTTTAACTTTTCGGTACGAATGGAAAGCATCTCGATCTCTTTTTTCTCCAGAATAGAATAGAAGTTATTATAAATAGCCATACCTAGCAGCAAGAATACAAGAAGCAGGGCTGTGCCAATCGCAATATTAAGTTTGCGAAATATATATCGGCCAATCCATTTGCGGTAAAAGGAAACTATTGACATCCAGCGACCCCTTTGATGTTCGTTTAATGTCATTTTATGTACTCCATTAAAGCGCTGTCAACATAGATATAGTTTTTCCAGTAAAAGTTTGGTTTTTGCTGTCGCAACTACCGTCAGGATTCATTTCATTTCTAATGCAAAAAAGAAGTTTAATTGTTCTAGCTAAAGTAAAATTTATGCTGTAGCTCCTTTAATTCAAACATTCCTATAATAGATTTTGAAGTTACTAATTGAACTGAAGAGGTGGGCGAAATGAAAAAATGGTTTACCATGTGCATGACACTCCTCATACTGGGCACGGTATTGGCTGCTTGTAGCGGCAGTGAGGGGAGCAAAGGAAACCAAACGAACAAAGAAGCTGGCAAGGACATAGAAATCGTCTTTCAATCCTGGGTGACACCGAACCTGACAGTCGACTACTATGATCAATTGATTCAACGATTTGAAAGCGAGAACCCTGGTATCAAAGTAAAGCGTATTCAGCCCCCTGCAAATGAAGGCTCACCTGACAGCTATTTGAAAGCATTGCTGGCATCCGGAGATTTTCCTGACGTTGTCCAGAACGCCACGATCCAAATGTTCGTAGACGCAGACGCGTTGCTTGAAGTACCGATTGATGATGATATTAAAAACATTAACAACTATGAAGCGGAGATGATAGACGGCAAACTGTACAATATTTCTGCGATTAGACAGCCGCAATCATTGATCTTCTACAATAAGAAGCTGTTCGACGAGGCAGGCATTGAAGCTACACCTAAAACTTGGGCGGAGCTGGAAACTGCTGCCGAGAAGCTAAAAGCCAAAAATATTACACCAATTCTAACAGCAGGGGATTGGACCGCCGGATTTACCTTCTCGGTTATGACATCTTCAAACATATACAAAGAAAATAGGAACTGGTACGCTGATCGCTTCGATAATAAAGTGAAGTTTACGGATGCGGACTGGATTGAGAGCGCAAGTTATTACACCGATTTGGTGAAAAAGGGCTACTTTAATAAAGGCGCTTTAAGCATCGATTACACGGCAGCTGAGCAGGAGTTCTTAAAGGGCAAGGGAGCGATGTATCCAATGGGATCATGGTTCAGTGCAGCTGAGGCAACTGCAGACAAAGATTTTGAAGTAGGTGTCTTTGCAACCCCTACCAAGGATGGGACACAATATTTGCTTGGTGGCGAGAATGCAGGCGGTTATGCAGTAGCCAAAAATAGCAATCACCCGGAAGAAGCACTCAAATTCGCCAAATTCATGATGCTTGATCCTGAAGCTCACAAAGGCTATTTGCAAGCAGATGCACTCTTCTCCAATTTGAAGGTACCGCTGAAATGGGACATGTCCCCTTTGCAAACTGAAATCTATGAGCTGCTTCTTAACAATCCCCCAATGGTTGGCCATATGAACAATAAAGTTGGTAAAGTACCGGTGGCAGGCATCCAGGACCAATACAATAAAGTAGCGCAAAGTATTTTGCTCGGTGATACAGACGTAGAGAATAATATGAAAACACTTGATGAGTATTGGGACAAAAATAACAAATAAAATTGTGAAAAGGGACAGACAAATGTCTCGTCCCTCTAATAAGACACCATTAAGCTAATCTGGCGGTGATACGTTTGAATAAAAATGATCGATGGTCGTATACCTTAATGTTTTCACCAGGCATTATTATCTACTTCTGTTTTCTGTTTATTCCGATTATTCTGCTAGTCTATTATTCATTTTATAACTGGGATGGCGTTAGTCCATCCTATCAGTTTGCCGGACTAAGTAATTATATTGAAGCCTTTCATGACAAAGCATTTGGACGGGCGTTGGTCGTCACCTTATTTATCACTGTTGTTGCAACAACAGTTGTCAATATACTCGGAATTGGCTTTGCGGTGCTTTTGAATAAAAAAGGGCGGATGACAAATTTCTATAGATCAATCTTTTTCTTTCCGCTGCTGTTAAGTACCGTATCCGTCGGCTTCATATGGAAGAGCATTTTAAGCTATAACGGGTTGTTGAATAACCTACTGGAAAGGATAGGAGTTGAACGCATCGAGTTCTTTGGTAATCCGAACTTGGCTGTGTTGACCATTACATTTCTTGCAATTTGGCAGTCTACGGGCTTTGTTATTGTTATTTATTTGGCAGGTCTCCAATCTATTTCGTCAAGCTTGTATGAGGCAGTGAAAATAGATGGCGCGAACAGATGGCAGCAGTTCAGGCATATTACGTTTCCAATGCTGGCACCGGCCTTTACAATGAGCATCATATTTATGTTTACTGGCTCCATGCGAGAATATGACCGTGTCGCGGTTCTTACATATGGTGGACCGGCAGGAGCAACCGAAACGATCGCCTATCAAGTGGTCAAGATTGGTTTGAATGCCAACCGTCTGAGTTACTCTGCTAGCCTTGCCGTATATATGCTCGTTATCGTAAGTATTCTGGCTGTTTCTCTAACCGTTTATTTACGTAGAAGAGAGGAGAGGCTGCTATGAAGAATAATCTCTCGCAATATATCAGACATGTATTTCTGATCCCATTATCACTTGTATTGTTAGTGCCATTTTATATTGCAGTCGTCAATGCATTTAAGAAAAAAGCAGATATATTATCCAACCCGTTTTCTTTCCCGCTGAGCAACATGACCTTTGATAATTTTATTCGCTCGGCAGTGACACCTTCTTTTAATATTTTCAAAGCCTACTGGACGTCGATTATGATTACTTCCGTCTCGGTTGTGCTTCTCATCTTTTTATGTTCAATGATGTCCTTCGTCTTTGCGCGTGTGAACAATCGATTCTTATCTGTATGTTATTTGCTTCTTCTGTCAGGCTTAATGATTCCACCTCAGGTTATATTAATTCCACTTGTTCAAGTGCTGTCGAAGCTGGGGCTGATGTTTACACCACAGGGATTGATTCTCTATAATATTGGGTTTTATGTCCCCTTTACTGTATTTATATTTGTGGGCTTTATCCGTACATTGTCCAAAGAGCTCGATGAATCAGCGAAAATGGACGGTGCCAGCCAGTTGACCATTTTTTGGAGAATCATATTCCCATTACTGCGACCTGCTACAGCTTCTGCTGTAATCTTTCTGTGCCTATGGATTTGGAATGACTTTATTAACCCTGTCATTATTCTGGGTTCCACCAAAAGCTACACCGTAACGACAGGGATCTTTCAGGCAGTGGGGCAGTACAGCACAAACTGGGAGGACATTTTTGCGCTCGTTGTCCTGGCTTCTGCACCTATATTTCTACTCTATTTATTTATGCAACGACAATTTATCTCTGGTCTTACGGAAGGCTCGGTTAAGGGATAATCGTGTCGTATCGAACCTGCATTTCGCAACGGTAATGGGCGTAGTTGCTCTGATGCTATGATGCGAACAATTTGAAATTGTTAAGGAGTTCACACGGATTCATATCAATTGAGACACCCGTATTCACGGATCTTTTCTTATTAAATGCGGAAAGGTTGATGTAACAAAAATATCTCTAAACAAAAGCCGTTATACCTGTGGTATGTTTTACCTATGAAATCCCGCTTCAATGTGAGAGGAGATTGTATGCCACAAGTGAAAAGAGTAATTCGAAGCAAGTGGTTTCTATGGATGACAGGCGTTGTCGTCATTTTGATCGCTGCATTTTGCGTACTATCCTTCATCCTCGTAAATTCGGTATCTGCTACCTTCGAAACCGGAAGTGTTGAAGAGAAATATGCTCTACCCGGCACTTACAAGGTAGACATGCTGGAGATCAAGGACGAACAAGGGGAGAAGCTCTACAGGATTTATTCTCCGCAATCAACGGATGTCTTGCACCCGCTCATCGCTTGGGGCAACGGAACTGGGGCATTACCTGACAATTATGATCAGTTGTTAAGACACCTGGCCGGTTGGGGATTTATTGTCATTGATACATATAGCCAAACCACGGGTACAGGAAAAGAAATTATGGCTGCGATTCAATATATGCTTAGTGAAAATGAAGCGACGGCCAGCCCGTTCTATCACAGGATTCAAAAAGATCGGGTCGGTGCGGCAGGGCATTCGCAGGGATCAACGGGTGTAATTAACGCTCATACGAATTTTGAAAACGGGGCTCTCATCAAAACGGTTGTATCAATTGCTCTGCCTGAGCTGAAATATTGTGATCCAGAGGACGTGTATGATACATCAGCGCTGAAGGTTCCATTTTTTGTTATAGGGGGGACCCGAGATTTCATCATCTCCCCGTCAGAATCCAACAAATTGGCCTTGAATAATACCAACTCGGATCTTCCGGTCTTAATGGCCATGGCTAAGGGCGCTGCACACACAGCGATAGAGCAGGATGGAGGACAGCATAGAGGTTATTTGACAGCTTGGATGAGATATCAATTAATGAATGATTCGGAGGCAAGAATGGCCTTTGTTGGAAAGCATGCTGAAATAGGAACGAATAAACATTGGAAGGATGTTACTTCCGCAAATTTACAATAGTCATGGTTCACATAAATCGAAGGACCCTTCTGAAATGGAAGGGTCCTTCTTCGTAATTACGTGAAAAACATTTTGAGGCTGAAATGGCGTTATTTAATGCCACTATAAACGTTTTCAGTAAAGGCATCCTGTTGAACACCAAGTAACGGTAGCTATGATTTCGCCTTTGCTGTTGACTGTCTGGGAATAAGCATCGTGGGTAACTTAACCTGAAGGTACTCACTGCTTGGATTCTCCACTTGTTTCAGGATGACTCTGCCCGCTTCTCGCCCGAGTTCAAGTTCCTGCTGGACAACAGCCGTGGGCGGAATGATACAGAACTCCGGAAATTCCACATCATCGAAGAACACGACAGATAAATCTTCGGGTACAGAGATCCCCATCTGCATCGCCGCTTGAATAACATGAGGGCTGAAATTGGAGGACAGAAGGGCCGTCATCTGCGGATTTGCCTGTAAAAACTTCTGAATCATCATGATAACCTCTTCATTGCTGTCACTCATGGCCAGGCGTGTCATCTGTATACTGCGATCAATCAGAATATGACGCTCCTCCAAGGCCTTCTCATACCCATGCAATCTGTCCTCAATACTTGATGTACCCTCAGCAAGAGTGGAAATAAAGCCAATTCGACTGTGCCCAAGCTCATGAAGATGCTTAACCGCCTGAATAGCTGCCTCATGGTTGTCCGAGCTGATGGAGTTGGTCTCCACCCCTTTTAGATTGCGGTCCAGAAGGACAAGTGGGAAGCGATTTAGCGTAAGCGCAAGAATCTCATTGTTATAGTGCTCACCCTCAACGGGATAGATAATTAGTCCTCTGACGCCTGCCTGTTTCATTTCCTGAATTTTGAGAATCTCCGTCTCTTGTGAATCATTCGTCTTGGCAAATAACAATTGATAGCCATTCTCTGAAAGGGTGTCCTCAATTCCGCTCAGTAGATTGGCGGTGAACCGATTGTCGAGACGGGGGAGAAGGAACCCGATTGTTGGTGCTGTGAGTTGCTCTTTTACCGCTGAAGTAATGTTACGAATTTCCTCCGGGCTGTGATCGTTAACAAAGGTGCCTTTGCCTTGAAGTCGGTAGACAACTCCTTTATCGACCAGAGCAGTAAGGGCATTTTTCACCGTGATACGGCTCACACTGAATTGTTCAGCCAGTTCATTTTCGGAAGGAATTCGGCTGCCCGGTTTCCAATTTCCGCTTCGAATCTGGTCAATGATATATGTCTCGATTTTCTTGTACATTGGCTTGAAGGTTCTCACCATCGCATTTTATCTCCATTCACTATTAGTTCGTTCTAAATATATTATATTAATACAACATATACAAGTGCTAAAAATCAATATCAAGTGAGTAAGACAAGAAGATTTAATTTACGAACAAATATGATAAAAAAACCTTATGGATAAACAATTTATTCGAAATACATTCTGTTAAGTTGTATCTAAAAATAAACATTTACAAGTAAAAGTATGTTGTTTATATTGTTTTTAAAGTTGGTTGGATAAAGCGTTTCCAACGAGCCTTCAAAATCTTATCTATGTCACAAATTTTGTCTCAATGGTTCCTTAATTGAAAAAGGGGGTGCAGCGGTTTTTAACGCCAATTTGTTGTCGTGGAATATTCATTAAGCCAGAAACGAACCAAAATTAAAGATAAGGGTGGTTACGGGATGAAAAAAAGAGCAGGCATGATCGTTACTTTGTTAACTGTTTTCTCACTCATTGTAAGCGCTTGCGGTGATGCCCAGTCCGGGGGAACGGAACCCAAAGCGAGTAAAGAGCTGACGATGTGGACGTGGAAGGTTGCTTACACGCCAGGAATTGAAGCAGCCGCGAAATTGTATGAGGAGAAAACAGGAATCAAAGTCAAACTCGAGACCTTTACACCGGATGATACGTATCGCCAAAAATTCCAGGCAGCAGCCAATTCCAAAAATTTGCCAGATATCGTGAACTGGTGGGCAACGGCAGGAGATTCCATCGAGAACTCGGTGCTCGAGCTGTCTGGTGAAGTGAGTGATGATCTGTTGAACAGCTACTACAGTGCTGCAATGGACCCGATTATTGTTACACAGAGTCAGGTTGACTCCTGGAAAGAAGACAAGAATGCCACCACAATTCAAAAGTCACTGAAGACTGGCCAGTTCTACGGGCTGCCGCTCGATATTGGAGGATTCTTTACTTTCTATGGAAACAAGAAGCTGATCGAAGAAGCAGGGCTGACAGCGGAAGCGCCCAAAACGTGGGAAGAATTCGTCACAATGATGGAGACTGTCAAAGAGAAAACAGGTACTCCTGGGCTTGTGTTTGGTGCAAAGCTGCCTGATCTATGGGAAAACTGGGCTGGTTCGGCACTGTCCATCATGCTGAACGAACCTCAGGGTTATATTGATCTGCTCGAAAGAAAGTCCAAACTAAGCGACCCTTCAAATCTGCCGGTTGTGAAAGCGATGGAGACACTGGCAAACAAAGATCTGTTTATGCCGGGAATTTTGTCAACGGATATTGACGGAGCAGACCAGGCGTTTGCTGCTGGCAAAGCCGCTTTCGATCTCGGTGGTTCCTTCACAATGTCTACGCTACTGGCTATGGGAATGAGTCCTGACGATATTTTCACCTTCCCGGTACCACCGCTTGAAGGATCGAAAATTAACAGCTGGACGACTGATCCATTTACGTTAACGATGTTGTCGGTGAATAAGAATTCGCAGAACAAGGCTGAAGCGCTCGATTTCATTAAATTCCTGACAGGTGATCCAGATGCTGCTGTTGCTTTTGCTAATGCGGCGTATACAGTACCTGCGCTGAACTTGGGTGATCGTGCAAATGATCTGGATCCGAACCTAAAATCAATTTCAGATGCATTCGCTGCCGAGCCTGGTCCTTACAGTCAAGCTTCACCAGCGATCAATACGTATCGTGGCAAGCATAAAGAGTGGGAAGTGTATGCCCAGTCCATGCAATCCATGATCGAGAAAAAGATGACTGCTGAACAAGTCGCCAAGAAGTTCGACGACACCATGGAAAGTCTGAGAGCCAGCGGGAACTAGTACAACCAAAGCGATCGGCAAGCCCCTTACGGGGCTGTCGATTGCCAAATTGAGAGCAAAAGGTGATTGATCATGATAAAAAGTCGAAATAAGTGGATGCCGTATCTCTTTTTACTGCCTGGCGTGCTTTTGTTTCTTGCCATCGGCGTGTATTCGGTCGGATTCTCGATCATGCTCAGCTTTTATAACTGGTCCGGGATCGATTTTTCCACCGCAAGGTTTGAAGGTCTGGCGAATTTTCGTCAGTTCCTGCTCGGTGATGATCCGATTGTAACCCGGAATTTCTATAATGCCGTTCTGCACAATCTGATTATTGCGGTTTCACAGGTTGTGGTCGTCGTTCCAATCGCACTTGTGCTGGCATTTGTGCTGCAAAATACGAAGGCAGCAACTTGGTACCGGACGATTTATTTTCTGCCGATGATCGCATCTGGCGTAGCTATCTTTTACGTATGGAAAGGCTTGTTTGAACCTAGTGGAGCATTCAACTCACTCTTCTTATGGATGGGCTTGGATTTCCTTGCTGTACCTGGTGGAATGCTGGGGAGTTCGTCTACTTCTTTACTCGGTATTATTTTGACATCGATATGGGGCGGTCTGCCTGGAACGCTGATTCTGTACTATGCTGGTCTGACTTCCATTGATCCGACACTGTATGAAGCAGCAAGTGTGGACGGTGCCAAGAAAACAACCATGATATTGAAAATTACGTGGCCGTTACTAAAGCCAATCACGCTTATTGCCGTCATTCAGATGGTGAACGGAGCCTTTCAGGCCTTTGAGAATGTGTTCATCATGACGGGTGGCGGACCGGCTGGCAGTTCGGAGGTTATTGGTACGCTCGTGTACCGTACAGCTTTTCTAAACAACGATTATGGTCTGGCCAGCGCAATCGGGTGGGTATCATTTCTGATTACAGGTACCATTGCCATATTCAGTATTCGCTCATTCAAGGCAGACATCTAAAAGGAGGAGCACATGGTCAAATATATTAAGCATATCATTCTAATCTTGTACGGATTGACCTGCCTGTATCCTTTTGTCTGGATGATCGGCACTTCGCTGAAGACATCACAGGATGCATTAGCCAATCCACAGAGTCCGTTTCCACAAGCTGCACCGATGTGGTCCACTTTCGGTGACGTATGGAACAAATTGAACTTCTATCAGTTTTTTATAAACAGCGTGATCGTAAGTGCAGTCGTGATTATAGGCGTCATTCTCATCTATACCATGATGGCCTATTCGTTTGCCAAGTTTGTCTATCGGGGCAAAAAATTCATCTACTACACGTTTATTGCATTGCTGCTCGTTCCAGGTGTGACCACATTGATTCCGCTTTATATCAACATGACTAATCTGGGGTTGCAAAACACGTATATTGGCATGATTCTGCCCATGATTAACGGGGCTGCACCCTTCGCCATTTTCCTATTCACCAGTTACTTCCGCACAATCTCACATGAGTTATACGAGAGCGCTGTACTGGACGGATGCAACAATTTCAAAATCTACTACAGAATCTATCTGCCATTGGCGTTGCCAGCTATCGGAACCATTGCGATTCTGAACTTTATCGGAAGCTGGAACAATATTTTATGGCCGATGATCATCGTGGATAGCAGGGATATGTTTACGTTACCGATGGGACTCATGTATCTGGATTCATCTTCATTTAAGAAATGGAATGAGCTTATGGCAGGGGCTTTAATTACGGTCATTCCAATCCTGCTTGCCTTCCCGTTCATGCAAAAGATGTATGTCAAGGGCATGACCGTAGGCTCAGTAAAAATGTAAATACACAACAAATAAATCATACAAGATTGGAATGAAATAAATGACTACAAAAACTGCGCATATTGTCGCACATTCTCACTGGGACAGGGAGTGGTATCTATCCTTCGAGAAGCACCGAATGTTGCTCGTTCAGCTCATGGAGGATTTAATCGAGACATTTGAAAATGACCCGGAATTTACGAATTTCCATCTGGATGGGCAATTTATTGTGCTGGAGGATTACCTGGAAATCATGCCGCATCGATCCAACCAGGTCCGCAAGTTAATTGAAGAGGGCAAGCTGATCGTCGGTCCATGGTACATCCTTCAAGATGAATTCCTCGTCAGCAGTGAAGCCAATGCACGCAATCTGTTAATTGGTATTCAAGCCTCTGAACAAATGGGAGGATATGCGAAAATCGGATATTTCCCGGATTCCTTCGGCAATATGGGCCAGGCACCGCAGCTCATTAGTCAGGCGGGTATTGAGGTAGCTGTATATGGACGTGGAGTGAAGCCAGTTGGATTCAATAACGAAATTCAGTCTGGCAACGAACATACCTCGAAATACTCGGAGATGTATTGGGAATCACCCGATGGTACTCGTGTACTGGCGATCTTGTTCGCCAATTGGTACAACAATGGCATGGAAATTCCGGTGGAACCGGAGAAGGCGAAAGCTTACTGGGCCGAAAAGCTGGCTGCAGCAGAAGAGTTTGCTTCAAGTTCGGAACTCCTGTTCATGAACGGATGTGATCATCAGCCGCTCCAGAAGGATCTGACACAAGCGTTAAAAACAGCCACCGAGATTATGCCAGACGTGACGTTTCGTCATTCCAGCTTTCCCGAGTACATTCAGGCTTTACAAAAAGCGAAACCACAATCATTGGACGTCATTCGCGGCGAACTTCGAAGCCAATGGACCGACGGCTGGATCACACTTGTAAATACTGCTTCAGCAAGGGTATATATCAAACAGCAAAATGTAAAAAGCCAGACGTTACTGGAGAAAGTGGCTGAACCGCTGGCAGTCATGGCCTCTCTATCTACAGGCATTTATCCACGGCATGAGCTGTTATATGCCTGGAAGACGTTACTGAAGAATCATCCCCATGACAGTATCTGCGGGTGCAGTGTTGACGAAGTCCACAGGGAGATGATGACCCGGTTTGCCAAATCGCAAGAAGTGGCTGAAGCCATATCGGTTCAGAGTGCTCGTACAATAGCCGAATCCGTGGATACATCTGGCTTTGACGCAGATTCTGCGTTGCCTTTTGTAGTGTTTAACACTTCGGGACATCGTCGATCCAATGTAATTGTAACTAGGATGGACGTTGAGCGACGTTACTTTGACCACCAGCCTCCGCATGAAAAGTATCAGGAATTCAAGCGCGAATATGAAACCTTTGACTCGAACGATTGGGTTGTATTGAACGCGGAAGGCAAGCAAGTGGAAGCCGTAATCACACCCGTTGGACCAACATTTGGATATGATTTGCCGGATGATCGATTCCGTCAACCTTACTGGGCATATCAAGTGGATGTGGAGCTTCACGCCCAGAACATCCCGGGTTTTGGATATCATACTTTTGCTCTTATGCCTCAGAGTGTTATTGGAGAGAGTGTGCTTAGCGAACTGAATACCCCTGAACTTGTTACAGAACAGCAAGTGATGGAGAACGATTATGTGCGGATCGAGATTGCGGGGGATGGATCGTTTACCATGTTGGATAAAGTGAACGGTCGCAATTATACAGGGCTTGGCATTTATGAGGATACCGGGGATATCGGAAATGAGTATATGTACAGACAACCGGATCAGGAAGCTCCGTTAACTACGCAGGGGCTGCCTGCTCAGATTAAGCTGGTGCATCATACATCACTGAAAGCCGTTTATGAGATCGTGCATAACTGGGAGCTCCCGATAGGCGCAGATGAACTGCTGGATGAAGAGATCCGTTCCATGGTTCCATTTCGTTATCGGAAATCCCGGCGGCTTGATGAAACTAGGGAGGTGAGCATTCGTACAGAGCTGAGCCTTGAAAAAACGGGGCGTTCGGTTGGTATTAAAAGCTATATCGATAACACGGTTCAGGATCATCGTATCCGCATGTTGTTCCAAACGGGACTCGAAGCAAGTCATGTTACCGTTGACTCTATTTACGAACTGGCGCAACGCCCGATACAGCCGGAAGCGGAATGGAGAAATCCTAGCAATGCGCAGCATCAAAATGCATTTGTCAGTATCAGCAATGGTCATGAAGGGCTGACGATTGCGAATAAAGGTCTTAATGAGTACGAAGTATTGGCTAATCAGAACACCATTGCTGTGACACTGCTGCGTGGGGTTCGTGAGCTGGGGGATTGGGGAGTATTTGCAACACCTGAGGCCCAATGTCTTGGGCAGCACATTCTGGAAATGGAGCTCATCTCACATGATTTGGATGTTATTCAATCCGATGCTTATGTGCAGGCGTATCAATTCCCGGTTCCCTGGACCGTTCAACAAACAGGTGTACATGGTGGAACGTTACCCGCTACTCACGAGTTTTTGCAATGGGAGGGTGATCATCTCGCTTTTAGTGCGATTAAACGGGGCGAGGCGAATGATGACATGCTGTTCAGGGTGTTCAATGTATCATCGGAGACAACTTCACTGAAGGTAACGCCTTCGTTTGAGGCTAAGAAAGTGTACGAAAGTACAATTGTTGAAGATCAAGGTGAAGCCATGAAGGTAGCGGATGAGGGAAGTTATGTTTTGAATGTGGGACCGGCAAAAATTCAGACGATCGGCATTCAACCCACAACACGTTTAAAATAAACAATTCAGTCTTGGAGTTCTCTCCACTGCTGCGGATTGAAAACGGATGCATCATGTTCCACATACGACAACCCTGTTTTCGTGCAGCTTGATTACATGATCAAGTTAATGGGAGGTACGATTGTGAACAAACGATTATGGTTAGGTGCCAGGTGTACCATTTCAGTGCTGTTGACTATTGTCATGTTATGTTCAGGGCTATACATCACACCAGCAACCACACACGCGGCAGCAGAGGGGGAAGATATTACTGAACAGGGAGACGTCCATCTAAATGATGTGTCACCTGACTCGGTAAGTATTACGCTGGGGGAAACTCCTGTTCAGCAGGGTATAACCGCTCGTCCCGGCGATGGACCTCCAGCAGGTCTTCAAGTGGGGACGTTTGACGGCAAGGGGTATTGGAAAACCAATCAGACGGTGAATCCAACAAATCCGGCCGATAACATCCTGTATTTTTACTTTAATGTTGCGGATGAATATTTGTTTGAAAATACGGATCAGGACGTGTTCGTCACTGTTGAATATTACGATAGCGATAGTGGATCGATGTCTCTGCAATACGATTCGAAGCAATCCAATTTCAAGGATGCTCCTTTGTTTCGATATGAAAATACGGGAACCTGGAAGACACATACCTTCAAGCTCAGCGATGCCAATTTCGGTAACCGCACCCATGATGCGGATTTCCGAATCGGGGTTAGCGGCGCAGGGGCACCAGCCAACATTCCGGAACTTCATCTGGCCAAAGTAACCGTCCGTAAGCAACCTCAGCAGCAGGCGGGTACTCAGACCAAGGTCTATGATACGGAATTCCCTACATCAGATATCGTCATTGCAGATCGGAGCGTAACCGATTATGGAGCAATAGGGGACGGAGTCTCAGACGATACTCAAGCGTTCAAAGAAGCGCTGGCAATAGCCGGAAATCAAGGCGGTGGAGTTGTGTTCGTGCCATCCGGAACCTATAAATTAACCGGAGAGCTGGTTATTCCGACAGGCGTTACGCTTCGCGGAGATTGGGGGAATCCCGAAGAGCATGACGGGCTAGTCAAAGGAACGATCCTTGCTGTATACAGCGGCAAAGGTCAAGCTAACGGGAACAGCTTCATAAAGATGGAGCCTTCCAGTGGGGTAACACATTTGTCTATCTGGTATCCGGAACAGAATATGAATAACCCGGTGGCTTATCCATGGACGATGGAACAACTTCCAGGTGACAGTGCCACGGTGAAAAATGTAACACTCGTCAATGCGTACCAGGGGATTAAGATTGGCCCGGAATGGAACGAACTTCATTACGTGAAGGATGTATATGGCACCACACTGAAAACCGGTATTTTTCTGGATTTCACAACAGACATTGGGAGACTGGAAGAGCTTCACCTGTCCCCGGATGTATGGGCGAACTCAGGTTTGCCAGGAGCACCTGAGCAATCTCAACTGCGTGAATATATGATACAGCAATCAGAAGGTATCGTAATGGGGCGCTCGGATTGGGAGTATATGTCGAATATTCATATCTCGGGTTATAAGACAGGGATACGAATCACGACAAGAACAGGAAGCCTTGAAACAGCCAATGCGCAGCTGTACAAAATCCAGATCGACGACTGCAACGTAGCGCTGAAGATTGAAGGCGTCAATGATTATGGATTGCTGGTGACGGACAGTCAATTCGAAGCGAGTGCTGGTCCGAATCCTGTTGCCATTTATGCAACTGAAGGCTTTCACTCCATTGCCCAATTTAACAGTGTTACGGTGGGCGGGGAGCCCAAACATGCGGTTGTGAATGAAGGGCGTGGAACGTTGTCCTTTGAGAGCAGCTCTTTCGAGAATTGGGGTGAAGGAAGCGGAGATTATGCCATTGTTGCCAAAAGTGGCTCGCTTATACTGGGCAGTTCTACCTTCGCCAAGCCGGATCGGCACCTGTTTCTTCAGGGAGATGTTGCAACAATCAATGCCATACATTCCGGACACGAAGGCAACCTTGCAGTGAACGATGAAAGTACCTCGGCGGAACTGAACATTCATCAGGAAGAAGGTTTGGTTTTGGAAACCATCCCTGACGTTCCCTCAGTGGATATTGTTGTGCAGCCCAAACCGGGTACACGCGAATTGTTTAACGTAGTGAGCCAGCCCTATTTGGCTGATAACACAGGGAATACTGATTCATCCCAAGCAATTCAACAGGCGTTGAATGATGCCGAGGCTGCAGGTGGAGGAACGGTGTATATGCCGGCTGGCATATACCGCGTTGAGCAGGCATTGGTGATCCCGACTGCAGTAGAACTGCGGGGCAATTATGATGTACCTCATCATACGATCGGGAATGGAACCGTTATTTTTACGAACTATGGAGAAAATGCTCCGGATGCCGATGCCTTCATTCAGCTAGAGGAAGCAGCAGGATTACGCGGTTTATCTGTCTATTACGATCAACAAACATGGTCTGATGCCAATCCGGTGAAGCCTTACGCCTGGACTGTGCAAGGTCAAGGGAAGAACGTATACCTGATCGATACAACCTTGGTTAATCCCTATCAGGCTGTCGACTTCGGCACCCATGATACAAGTGGTCATTATATCGATTATGTAGCGGGATCACCGCTCAAGGAAGGCATATATCTTGGTGGCGGGTCAGACGGAGGATATATGCGGAATGTGCAGTTCAATCCGCATTATTATGGTCGGAACAATTATCCGAATCATCCATCGAATGATGAAGAATTTAATCAAATTTGGAATTATCAAAAAGAGAATCTGGATGCCTTCCGTATTGGGGATGTTACCAATCAGGTTATTTTCAATACATTCGTATACGGTTCAAAGTACGGTATTCATTTTGAAGAACAGAATGGAAGAGGGCCCGAAGCTGTCGTTATTGGTCATGGCACCGATGGCAGCAAAAAGGGAGCCGTATTGCAACATGCGGGAACAGCAGGTCTTTCGTTTATCAACACAGAGCTTGTTTCCATGAGTACAACAGACAAGGTGTACGTGGAGGTTGGGCCAGACTTTGGCTCTAAAGCGGTGTTCTTCAATACGTCCATGTGGGGAGATACAACAAGGTCCTTTGATATTCACGGAGGAGATATCCGCATACAGCAGGGAAACTTCACGAACGTTGGTGAAATCGGCATTAACGCAATCGGTGGTGACATTACCCTCTACAATTCCTATTTTCAACAGCCTCGTACGAATCATGTGGTTGCAGGTCCAAACGTAGAGAAGATGGTGATATCCAACAACCTGTTTAATGGCGGTTTTCAGATTGATAATGAGGCACCTCCTGGAAAAGTGACGGGTACCAATCTGTTTCCTTTGGCACTCAAACTGAACCAGCTTGGGTATGATCCATCCAGACCAGGTGAACCCGGAAGCACGCTGACTTTGACTAATGTTGCAGGTGCGCCTTTGCTTAAAGGGCAGATCGAACTGATTGAGCCGAGTGTGTATCATGCGATATTTAAGCCAGTGCGATTTGAAGGGCTGGGCATTGGGGAAAGCATGGATGTGGCGCTTCCTTATATATCAAGTGACTTGCTCAAATTCAGAGTAACGCTTGAGAGCGGGTTCCGTTATGAGACTTCAGTCAAGCTATCACAATCCTTTGCGGCACAAAAAGATGCTGTTGGAACTCTGCCATTCATTGAGGTTTCCAGTCCGGAGCATTACAACAGCGTCGGTGGGAGCTGGGGAGGTCCGAATGACCTCAGCATTCAAGCTAAAGCAAGTTGGGATGCGGAAAATTTGATTCTCAAGGTGGACGTCAAGGACGATATTCACCATCAATCCAATACCAATGGCGATATATGGCAAGGAGACAGTTTACAGCTCGGTATTGACCTTGGCAAAGAGGATGGTGCGGCCAGCAAACAGGTGAATGAGCTTGGTTTTGCACTGAATCAGGAAGGTGTCATCACGAAATGGAGATGGAGAGCTCCAGAAGGTGTTGCTACAGGATTATTGGAATCCGCTTCAGCAAACATTACCCGGGACGAGACGACCCATATTACTCATTATCAAATTACGCTGCCTTTTGCAGCACTTCATCAGGAAGGATATTCGTTCCAACCTGACAAACCTATCGGTTTTGCATTGCTTGTCAATGAAAACGACGGCGAAGGACGATCAGGCTTTATGGAGTTTAATGGAGGGATCGGTACAAGTAAAGATGCACGATTATTCGGAAACTTGTATCTGCTTACGAGTGGTTATGTGACATTGTTGGAGCAATCGGCTGAGGCGAGTGTTCGTACTGCGGAGCAAAAGAAAGATGTTACTTCTATAGATACAGCAACCAACTTCGTCAATCTGCTACCGGGCGGCACGTTGAAGTCCTCATTACTCGTAAGACTCGCTGCTCTTACATCAGGTTCCAATACGAATCCCGAGGGACCCAATCCACATCCAGGCTCGGGTTCTGGTTCGGAGCCAAGTGCTGGAGGGGGCTCTACGACTGGAGGGAAGAATGAAGCAACACCTGCCGCTCCTGTTGCTACAATGCAGCTACAGCCCAAGCTGGATAAAGCTGCTGCATTGGCAACAGCCGAGCTCACCAACAAGATGATGGAGGATGCATTCAATCGCATCACCCCTGATCAGGACGGGAAAAAGAAGCTGATTGTGGACATCGAGTCCGTGGATGGTGCTGAAGGATACGCTTTGACACTTCCATCGAGCTTTTTGCAGGAAACACCATCTACCCATTGGCTGGAGATTCGAACAGCAGGGGGAGTGCTGCTGGTTCCGAGCAATTTGCTGGCCAATACCCAAGGAACGATTGGAGAGCGTAGTACCTTGGTGTTAAGCAAGGCTGACCGAAGCACTTGGAATGCCAAGATGAAATCAGATTTAGGAGAGCGGCCTGCGATTTCATTATCTGTGATATCGGATGGCAAATCCGTTATATGGCAAAATTCCATTACGCCAATCACAGTAAGTTTACCTTATCAGCCTAATGTAACTGAACTTCTGGACCCGGAAAAACTCGCAGTACGACTTATAGCGGATGACGGGCAAATAATCTCCATTCCAAATGGGAAATTCAATAAAAAATCGGAACAAATGATTTTCAAAACACGGCAAAACGGAGTTTACGCAATTAATCAGGATAATCGAACATTCCAGGATATACGGCAGCTATCATGGGCCCGCCATGCCATCGAAGTTCTGGTGTCCAAAGGGGTTATTCGTGGAATGTCAAAGGCAGAATATCAGCCTCAATCCATGATCCGCCGAGCGGATTTCGTAACCCTGCTTACCAATGCCTTAGAATTACAACCTGATCAGGGAACCAAGGTGGAACGCTTCGCGGATGTACCTGAGCATGTTTATTACGAACAGTCCGTGAATACCGCAAGAACGCTGGGCATCATTCAAGGGGCAGGCGCCGATCTATTCTCGCCAGCGTCTCCAATTACCCGGGAAGAAGCAGCGGTTATGATCTACCGAGCTATGCAAGTTATCGGGATGCAGCCTCTTCCTGAAGGTGAATCCAGTCTGGATGACTATAAAGATACTCATTTGATTAAGGCATATGCCCGTGATGCGATTGATTCGTTAACCAGATCAACAATTATGGAAGGTAGTAATGACAGCTTCCATCCGGAAGCTACACTTACACGTGCTGAGACCGCAGTGTTGCTGTATCGTTTATACAACCGTTTGCCTTAAATCCACTAGTATGATCAAAATGGAGCAAATGAGGAGAGTGAACGCATGGCTAAAATTACACGGATAGAATGCCTACGTACAAGACACGACGGAAGCTGGACAATTGTGAAGATTTCGACGGATCAGGATGGTCTTTACGGATTGGGTTCTGCTTCCGATCTTTATAATCCCGAAGCGGTGGTACAGGTCATAGAACAACTGCTGGCACCATTACTCATGGGAAGGGATGCATCCCAAATTGAAGATTTGTGGCATCTCATGCATATGAGCGGATATTGGAGAAATGGGGCAATGCTTAACACGGCCATTGGTGGAATTGACATGGCCCTGTGGGATATCAAGGGCAAGGAAGCGAATCTGCCGGTATATCAATTGTTAGGAGGGGCCTGCCGTTCGGCAGTTCCCTGTTACGGCCATGCCGGAGGTGCTGATATCAGCGAGCTGAAAGAAGATGTATCTCGTTTTATGGAAGAAGGATACACGGTCATTCGAGTGCAGATGGGAGGCTACGGTGGCGGGGGATTTGTCAGCGGAAAGGACGCGAATTTGCCGCGCGAGCCCTGGAGCAGCGGTCCTGTATTCGATGAACATGCGTATCTGCATGCCATCCCTGACATGTTCGAGAAGTTGCGCTTGGAATTTGGTAATGGGATTCAGTTTACCCATGATGTGCATGAACATTTGTCTCCAATTCATGCCATTCAGCTGTCGAAGCGACTTGAGCCTTATCATCTTTTCTTTCTGGAAGATGCACTTGCTCCGGAACAGATCGGATGGTATCGACAGCTTCGTCAACAGAGTGCTACGCCGCAGGCAGTAGGAGAATTATTTGTTAATCCTCAGGAGTGGACCGATTTGATTCAAGAGAAGTTGATCGATTTCATTAGAGTTCGGGTATCGAAAGCAGGCGGAATCAGCGCTTGCCGCAAGATCGCTACGCTGGGCGAAGCTTACGGAGTACGAACAGCCTGGCAGGAGGGTGGGGAAAATGATCCGGTTAACCAGGCAGCTGCTGTCCATCTGGATATGGCCCTGTGGAACTTTGGTATCCAGGAAATCAATCATTTTAAACCTCATGAGTTGGAGGCTTTCCCAGGACATATCGTCAGAGAGGGCGGATATCTATATCCTTCCAACAAACCGGGACTGGGAATTGAATTGGATGAAGTGAAGGCCAAATCATTACTTAACGACTCTTGGGATCCCAACAAATATCATCGGCCGTATCCTCTGGACCGCAAAGCGGATGGGACATTGGTGCGACCATAACGAAGTGACAAGAACAGACAGGAGAGATATAGGAATGAAGACTATTGCAGTTACAGGCGGAGGCGGAAAGCTGGGTTCACAGGTCATTGAGAAGCTGCAATTACAGGGTCATGATGTCGTATCGCTGGATAAACACCTGTCTGACCGGGTCCGCTGCAGACAGATCATTGTCGATCTGAACGATTATGGTCAAGTCGTGGGAGCGCTTGCCGGAGTGGATGCGATCATCCATCTGGCCGCGATTCCTGCGCCGCTTCACTACCCTCACAGCTACATTTTCGCTAATAATACACTTTCCGGATACCATGTGCTGGAAGCAGCCTCTTTGCTGGGTATAAAAAAGGTGGTCATGGGCTCCAGCGAATCATCCTACGGATTTGCCTGGGCCAACACCCCCTTCTCTCCCGATTATTTCCCGGTGGATGAACAGCATCCGCAACAGCCGCAGGAATGTTACGGCCTGTCCAAGATCGTTAATGAGGTCACTGCAGAGATGTTTCATCGGAGAAGTGGGATGCAGGTGATTTCCCTCCGTTTTTCAATGATTGTGGGACCGGGAGAGTACAGACATCTGGCTATTGCGAAGGCGGAAACGTTCAAGCACATATTGTGGAGTTACATTGATATCAGGGATGCCGTGGATGCTTGTTTGGCTGCTCTGCACGCCGATTATAATGGGGCTGTTCATGTTAATGTTACCGCTAATGATACGTTAAGCGATCGCCAAACGACAGACTTGCTCGCCACCTTTTATACCGATGTAAAAGATCTACGGACACGTTTCTCTAATCGAGAAGCCATTGTCAGTAATGGAAGGGTAAAAGAGGTTCTATCCTGGGGACCGAAGCATTCGTGGACGGATGAAGAACAGGAGTAGCTCACACGCAACTAAAATGAATAGGGGGATACTATATGCTAAATTTCATGCAAAAAAACAAGAGGGTTTTGGCTTTTGCAAGTGCGGCATTATTGATTCTTACGTTGTGTTTGTCTATTTCTCCTTCCATCGTATCGGCAGCTTCCGCGTTTAATCAAACGCAGGCTTCCAGTTACAATAGTCAATCTGGAGTCCAGCTGGAAAGTTCCAGCGAGGGCGGGCAAAATGTCGCATTTATCGACAACGGCGATTACATTGTATTCAACAATGTGGATTTTGGCAGCGGTGCCAATTCAATCGACGTGAGAGCTGCAAGCAATAACAGTGGCGGTACCATTGAGGTCCGTCTGGATAGCCTAAACGGGACACTCGCGGGAACTGTTGTTGTTCCGGGTACGGGCGGGTGGCAATCTTGGCAAACGAAGTCCGGGTCGATCAGTGGTGCCACTGGTGTACACACGGTCTACCTTAAATTCACTGGCGGAACCGGAAATTTGTTCAATCTACTCTGGTTCAAGTTCAGTGCATCCGCCGCAGGTAGCGGAGGAGATGTCGTAGGCAAACTGTATGCTGGATATCAAGGCTGGTTCAACGCAGCCGGAGACGGTTCACCGAACGGGGGCTGGGTGCACTGGTCCAAAAATAGCAGTGCGCCATCAGCAAATGGCAACGTGAATTTCGAGTTGTATCCAGACCTTCGCGAATATTCCAAGCTGTATCAGACAAGTTTGGCGAACCTCGGCAATGGTTCTCCTGCCAAACTGTTCTCCTCATACGATCAGGAGACGGTCAACAAACATTTTGAGTGGATGCAAACCTACAATATCGACGGTGCAGCATTGCAACGGTTCGGCGCAGATGAGAGTGACACACCTAACAACTGGAAAAGCAACCGGGACAGCGTGGCCGTTAAGGTTAAGAATGCCGCGGAATCCTATAATCGCAAGTTCTATGTCATGTATGACATTACGGGAATGAATTCGAGCAATTGGGTACAGGCAGTCAAGCATGACTGGACGACTAATGTCGTGAACAATATGCACCTTCCATCATCTTCGGCTTATGCGAAGCAGAACGGCAAAATGGTTGTCTGCATCTGGGGTATTGGCTTCACGGATCGTCCGGGTACTGCAGCAGAGGCGGCCGATTTGATCGGTTGGTTCAAAAACCAGGGGATCTATGTCATTGGCGGCGTGCCTACTTATTGGAGAACGGGTAACAACGACTCCCGATCTGACTTTATGAATGTCTACAAGTCGTTGGATATGATCTCGCCTTGGTCCGTTGCCCGCTTCGGCAATATTCAGCAAGCGGACAGCTTCAAAACCAATCAGCTTCAACCTGACCTGGCCTTCACCCAGCAGAATGGAATTGACTATCAGCCAGTTATCTGGCCGGGTTCGGCTTGGTCGAACATGACTGGAGGCCCAAGAAACGAGAATCCGCGTCTGCATGGTGACTTCATGTGGAGGCAGGCCTACAATCTGAAGAGCATCGGCATTAATACTGGATATATCGCAATGTTTGACGAGTACGATGAAGGCACAGCTATTGCCAAGATGTCAGAGAACAGCTCCATGATTCCAACCAATCAATATTTTCTGACGCTGGATGCCGACGGTGTTGCCGTATCTTCGGACTTTTATCTCCGACTTGCAGGGGATATCAATCGCATGTTCAAAAACCAGATTCCAGTGACGGCAAACCATCCGACGAGTCATCAATAGACACAAAGTGCATGATTTTAACAAGTAAGTATACGTTCAGGAGGATTTAAAATGACTACTAATGATATTGACTTTGAAACCACACGCCAAAAGACTACATCCATGAATCCAGTAATTACATCCATATACACAGCAGACCCTTCGGCCCATGTATGGAATGACGGTAAAATTTATATTTACGCTTCTCATGACATGGACCCAGCCCGAGGCTGTGATCTCATGGACAGATATCATGTTTTCTCCTCGGAGGATATGGTTCACTGGTTGGACGAAGGGGAAATACTCCGTTCGGACGACGTTTCCTGGGGCAGACCGGAGGGCGGCTTCATGTGGGCGCCTGACTGTGCATACAAGAATGGGACATATTACTTCTATTATCCGCATCCAAGTGATTCGAACTGGAACGATTCCTGGAAAATTGGGGTTGCCACCAGTCGCTACCCAGCGCATGGCTTTACGGATCAAGGGTATATCGAGGGACTTGGCGGGTTTGCACTGATTGACCCGTGTGTACTTGTAGACGATGACAACAGCGCCTATATCTATTATGGTGGCGGCAATGTCTGTCTAGGAGGAAAGCTCAATGAAGATATGATGTCTCTGGAAAACGGTATGACAGAAATGCAAGGTCTCGAGGATTTTCACGAGGCGGCCTGGGTATTCAAAAGAAACAATCTTTATTACCTTACCTATGCGGATAATTTGGAAAACAACAACCGTATGAGATACGCAACAAGCGAGAATCCGCTTGGTCCATGGACGTACCGAGGCATCTTCCTGGAGCCGACCGGCTGTTCCACGACCCATGGCTCTGTAGTGGAATTCAAAGGGCAATGGTATCTTTTTTATCACAATCAAGCGATCTCTGGAGAAGGTACGCTGCGCAGTGTATGTATCGACTATCTGGAGTTCGATGAAGATGGTTCCATCAAGCCTGTGGTTCAGACAAGGGAAGGTGTGTCCTCCGTCGGTCCAGCCCCAGTTCCTGTCCAGCAACGGAAGGTTTATGCAGGCGCAGCCAGCCAGGTTTTTGGTGGAGCTGAAATCAGGGAATTGCAATCCGGGCAAACCGTGGTCGGGAATCTTCAATCCTCAGAAGCTTTCGCCTTGTTTAAAAATATAGATGGAGGCGAAGGCGGAAGAGCATCAGTTGAGCTTCATTATGCGACAGGCGAACGACTAGCCAAATTGCATCTGACGATTAATGACCAGGACTATTCCTTGCTGAATGCGTTATCCACTGGCGGTTTGCAAGAATTTAACGGGATCACAAATATCACCGTTCCTTTGGAGCCAGGCAATGTTAACACGATCAAAATTTCAGGTGGACATGGAGAGATCAATCTTTTATGCCTCACCGTTATCCCGCTGTTGGATTAATACGTAAGAAACGGGATATACGTCTAAACCTCAGGAGAGTTTTCCTGAGGTTTTTTCTTGTTTATATGAACGAGTGAGTTCTAAAAAAAGATAAGCACTTTTTTCCAACAAAATGCCAAATAAATGACAACGAAATGTTATTTCTATTTGTAACTGCTTACTTTATGCTAGATTTCAACACCAGATGTAAGACAGAAGCGCACGTAGAGAACCTTGATTTATTTGTAAGCGGTAACAAAAAACAGACTAGGAGGAAATCATGTGAGGAAGAGTCGTCGATTCATGTTCACGCTGTTGGTTATTTTATTAATGGTTTCGTCGGTGCCACTCCCTGCCAAAGCCTATCAAAATCCGCAAACGTTACCGGATGAATGGGGACAATATGGACTCGGGGACCCCTATGTATTGAAATTTAATGGATATTATTACCTGTATGTAAGCACAAGAGATACGGACGATGGTGTCAAAGTCTGGAGCTCCAAAGACCTGGTGAATTGGTCGTACCGTGGATTAGCTGCAACAGATCCCATTACGCACGGAGCTTATGCTCCTGAAGTCGTTTACTGGAATGGCATGTTCTACATGTATACATCACCTGCCGGAAAAGGTCATTACGTGCTGAGCAGCACAAGTCCTACCGGACCCTTCAATGTAGTAACTGGCAACCTTGGAAAGTCGATTGACGGTAATGTATTCATTGACGATGATGGCTCGTTCAGCTTCTATCACGCCGCACAGGGCCGCATAGATGCAGCACCGATGAGCAGTCCGACTGAGATCGGAGTGAGTGCGTCAACAGGAGTGGGGATGGGAGGCTGGACTGAGGGTTCAACCGTCTTCAAACGAAATGGAAAATACTATATGACCTATACAGGTAACCACGTATTTAGCAAAGGATATCGGGTGGATGTAGCAGTTAGCACCACAGGTCCGAGGTCCGGTTATGTTACTGATAGCACAAACCCGGTATTAATTCGTACAGAGGGCCCAACCGTGGGATTGGGACACAATACCGTAGTAACAGGACCTAATCTGGACACTCACTATATGATGTATCATAATTTGGAAGGTAATGGGATAATTGGACCGCTACGGCATCTGAACATGGACCGAATTGTATGGAACAACGACAAGATGATTGTGCAAGGTCCTACTTCAACGGATCAACCCAATCCAGAAATGCCTGTTTTCTATGACTACTTCGATCGTTCTGCAATCGGGAGCAATTGGTCCAACGTGAACGGTGGTAATTGGGGCATCTACAATCAGGAACTCATGTGGCAAAATTCAATGGGCAGCTCAACTTGGTATAAACAAGTGACCGCTTCGAGCAGCGCATCCGATTATACGGCTGAATTTAACATGAAGGAAATGAATCGGGGGACGTCCACCAATCCGAGATACGGCGCTACATTCTCCTATACGAATGAGAACAATTACGGTGTTGCGCTGATTAGTTCGAAAAACAAAAGACTTGAGACATTTTTCCGAATTAACGGAGTGGATCAGGCTTGGCAAACATTCGATCTGCCTGCCGACTTCAATTATTCGAAATGGCATAACATACGGATAGAAAAATCGGGATCAACGTTTAAATACTACGTAGATGGTATGTTCAAAGCAACGCGTACCGCCAATGTAGGAGCAGGCAAAATTGGTGTTCTGACAGAGGATACGCATGCGGACTTCGGCTATACTGCTTTTAACAACGATGTGAACGGAAGCAGCGCATGGAATGCCTCCAAACCGATTCCAGGCACAATCGAGGCAGTTCATTATATGAAAGGAGGCGAAGGTGTCGCTTATCACGATACAACGGCCGGGAACCTGGGCGGGGCTTATCGGACCGATGCCGGGGATATTCGCCTGAATAACGATGGACTGTTCAACTTAGGCTGGAATCAGACTGGAGAATGGTATAAATACAAAGTAAACGTAGAGTCAAGTGGATATTACGATATTGATTTTCGCATGGCTACCTCGTTGGACGGGGCTCAGATCCGAGTGTGGGATGGTGCGACCGACTTAACGGGTATCGTCAATGTACCTAATACGGGCGGATGGGATAATTGGAAAAACATATCGAAGAAAAAGGTCTATTTAAACGCCGGACAACGGGAATTAAAGGTTGAGTTCGTAACAGGTGAGGCCGATTTCTCAAGAATGACGTTTCAGAAAAATGTTGATGTGACAAGCGTAAGCGATAATTTTAACGACGGCGATGACAATGGATGGACCCGGTTTGAAGGAACCTGGGCGGTGGAGAACGGAGAATACAGTGCAGCGAGCACCGGACCTGCCAAATCTACATTTGGGGATTCGGGATGGGCGGATTATACGGTCGAGGCAGATATCAAGATGATTGACTCGGGGGGAGATGGGGGCTTGCTTGTCAGAGTGTCCAATCCATCCCACGGCACTGAGCGAGGCCAAAACAATTATGATGCTTTACAAGGATATTACGCCTATCTGACCACAAGCGGAGTCAGTCTGGGCAAGATGAATTATAATTGGGCGCTCCTCAAGAGCAACGCGCAGTCATATTCCACCAATACCTGGTATCATATGAAAGTTGCCGTTAATGGTACAAACATCAAAGTTTATGTGGATGATATGGTCACTCCGAAGATCGATTATACCGACAACAGCTTGAATCCGTTCACGCATGGCAAAGTCGGTGTTAGAACGGCAAACAAGCATACGCATTTCGATAACGTATCGGTTACTCCTTGAACCGGAAGCTAAGCGTTGAGAATGAAAATGGTTGTAACGAGAACTGAAATGCATATCAAGCCGCCAATTGGCGGCTTTTTTGCCTTAAACGATATAAGCTATTAAACCCAGTGGTGCCTTCCTCTGATCTCCTTCACCACCGTCATTTCCCATTAGCCAATCCAACCCATTTCATTGATAATTAAATGATGAATTCGACAGGAGAGGGTGGTTGGTAATGAAAAGTAGTGATTTGCTGATTGGATCGCATGTATCCTTTGGAGGAAAAGAGATGCTTCTCCAGGCTAGTAAAGAAGCCGCTTCTTATGGTGCATCTACTTTTCTGATGTATACCGGCGCACCGCAGAATTCGAAACGAAAACCTATTTCGCAATATAATATAGAAGCAGGACAATTGCATATGAAGCATCAGGGCATTTCCAATATAGTTGTGCATGCTCCATTTCTGATAAATCTGGCCAATAGTTACAAGCGAGAGGTGTTTGATTTTAGCGTACAATTTCTACGGGATGAGATCGAACGAACGGCATCGCTTGGATCAAATCAGCTTGTTCTTCACCCCGGGGCACACGTAAACGCTGGATTGGACATCGGTATTCGACAAATAATCCGGGGATTAAATGAAGTATTACAAGACGATAATCACCCGGAGGTACAGATTTCGTTGGAGACGATGGCGGGAAAAGGAACAGAGTGCGGAACAAGCTTTGAAGAACTGGCACAGATTGTCGATGGCGTGCAACGGAATGAACGGATTTCCATATGTCTGGATACTTGTCATGTTCATGATGCTGGGTACGATATTGTTCATAATTTTGATGGGGTACTCGAGAAGTTTGACAAGGTACTTGGCCTTGATCGATTGAAAGTACTGCATATCAATGACTCCAAGAATGTGCGGGGATCGAGGAAAGATCGCCATGAGAACATCGGGCACGGACATATCGGACTTCAGGCTTTGGATTATATCGTACATCATCCCGAACTCGTGTCACATCCGAAACTGCTTGAGACGCCGTCGATTGGCAAAATAAAATATAAAAGTGCACCTTATCGACATGAAATTGCCCTGTTAAGAAGAGAGTGCTCTGAACCCGTGCAGAAGGAAGAGGATTCTTTAGAAAACAGTAAATAGAGAGTATTATAAACATTCGCTCACTCATTCCATGTTTATTCTCACGGGACATATGTTAAAATGGATGTAGAACGTTACTTTTTACTAAAAAGGAGGCCGCCATGCAGCCAATAGAGCCTCAAGACATCCAACACCGGATCAATCAACTTCTCGATCAGGACCTATATTTACACCTCGAACTCACGTCAGGTGCTTACGCCAGTCACTTCGATAGCACCAGGCATCCGGGGTCGGCATTCATTTCCAATGCGGTCATACGATATACGCAAGGATCTATCTCGGGCACGGGCCCATACCGAGTTGGCTTAAAGACCACTCACGGCTGGATATACGCTGAAGGACTTACACACATTGACGAGCTGGAACAAGAACGACTCATTCTGGCTGGTCACGATAGTCAAGGAAAGCTGGTTGTAGCTTTACAACTTAGTCGGGAATTGTTCTGATGAAAGCGGAGGATCAAATAAGCATGAATAACAAACAGATTGAACATCAGCGCATTTTAGTTGTGTTTCCCCATCCCGATGATGAAGCATTCACTGCTTCGGGAACGTTGGCGAAGTACATAGAAGGCGGTGCTCAAGTCACTTATGCTTGCCTGACTCTAGGGGAGATGGGACGTAATATGGGCATCCCTCCATTTGCCAACCGGGTCACCTTGCCAATAATCCGTAAGGATGAACTCATAGAGTCCTCCAATGCGATTGGTATTCAAGACTTAAGGATGCTGGGTTTTCATGATAAAATGATCGAGTTTGAAGACCCTGAGCTGCTAGATGGCCACATCTTGGCGCTGATCAAGGAGCTTAACCCATCACTGGTCATTACTTTCTATCCGGGATATAGTGTGCATCCCGATCATGATGCAACCGGAGCCGCAGTTACGCGAACGATTGGTCGATTGCCCGCAGAGGAAAGACCTATTGTGTACTGCTGCGCATTCTCGAACAATCACGAAGAGAGCATCGGGAAAGCGGATGTGATTGAAGATGTGAGCGGGTTCCTTGCCAAGAAAATGGCGTCGATTCGAGCTCACCGTTCACAATTCCAAGCGCCGGAACTTGTCGGCAAGCGGGAAATGGATGATGAACAAATCCGAAATCGGTTTGGAAGAGAAGCATTTTGGACCTATAAGTTCGATTGATTTTACAATCTGTAGAATCTAATTTGCGTAAAAAGTCGCCATTATGGCGACTTTTTTTTGTTATGGCTTTAGCCAGTTGAGTGCGTGAAACGCGCGAAACAAAAAACCACCCGCTATGCGGGTGGAGGGATCGAGGGTTTGACCGCCAAGACCATTCCAATAAAATTGAGATGTTCAGGCTCAAAAGAAAGGAATGGTCATTGATGGCAAACAAGAGCTACAGCCTAGCTCACACAAAGTGGATGTGTAAATACCACATTGTGTTTACCCCGAAGTATAGACGGAAAGAAATCTATAATCAAGTAAGGAAAGATTTAATCGAAATCTTCAAACGTTTGTGTAAGTACAAAGGTGTAGAGATTATAGAAGGTCACATGATGCCCGATCATGTCCACATGTTGGTAGCGATTCCACCGAAAATTGCAGTCTCAACGTTCATGGGATATCTAAAGGGAAAAAGTTCGCTCATGATATTCGAAAAACATGCTCAGTTGAAGTATAAATAGGGTAATCGAAAGTTTTGGGCAGAAGGGTACTATGTGAGCACAGTGGGTCTAAACGAAGCAACGGTAAGAAAGTATATTCGTGAGCAAGAAGCACATGATCAAGCGGTAGATAAGCTGAGTGTAAAAGAATACGAAGATCCATTTAGCAGTAATAGGAGCAAAAAGAAGTAAAACCAGTTTAACTGGTAAGTGAAAGCGGCAAATAACACTGAGCCTGAACAGATTTGCTGTCAGGCTAGCGTCTTTAGGCGCAGTTTGGCAACAGGGGGTTATACCCCAAGAGCAAACCACCCGTTGGACGGGTGGTCATGATTTTAGACATACCATATTGTTCAGGTGGTGAATGGAGTGGGAAGGGGAGAGCGTATGGTTTCTATGCGCTTCCATGGGTAATAACATATTGACCATTAAACTCGTAAGGAGTGATACAATTGAAAGAACTTCGTTCTGTTTTTATTAAAATCCCGATATTCGTTATGTTTCTTGCAATTACAGCTTGCTCTGGAGAAACGGAGCCGCCTGCAACCTCTGAACCGTCAGCACCAACAAATGAGTCGGTTACAGCTCCCACCACAGAGAATGTAGAAACATCTGAAACGACACGACCGCAAACAGAAAGTTTTGATTTGATGACAGGGGAGGGGAATTCATCACAAACGGCAACCTTGCATCAAGGAGAGGGTTTTACATTGTACGTGTTCGAGAAGTTTTCTTTTGATGCTGCCAAAGGCCGCTTGTCGCTGACAAGCAATCCGGACTACTATGTGGATATTGAACCGCTGCCCTCTGATTATGATTTGAAAAAGCTTGAGACAGCGGGGCGAGAAGAATTGGAAAAATTCAGCGCGGTGACTGATTATAGTGGCGAGTTGATTGAGCACCCGCTTGGTTTTGCTGAGCTTTATCTTCAAGCTTCATCTGAAAAAGGGATAAACGATTATATGGTCTGGAAATCAGAAAAAGGTGACGCTTTTTTATTCCGTCTTCACAATCCCAAAGGTGACGAAGCCTCTGATTTCGCTGGTCCGGTCCTTGTGTCTTTATCCACGGTTCAGGACGAATAGTCATCATCATCTTAAGGAGTGAGTGGACATCGTAATGCCAAAAATGCGAAGCAAACAATTCATTCGAATTACTGCGATAGTCATTTTACTTTTGCTCATAACGTGCATCGCATTTGTTTATGTTAATGACAGACCTGGCGGACTAGCCGATCGGCGCATGTCCAAAGCAATGGGAATGAGTGAAACCATGCATATTCCTATAGGAAAAACTGCTGAAGAAGCGATCCAGAAGTTTAGAAATAATGATGATTCATTACAAATCATTCATCAAGAACCGGTAGACGGCGGCATAATTTTGTTTAAACAAAAAACGGGTCAGGAAAATAACAGCAATCTTCAGATGGAGTATGCTCGGAAAATAATATTAGGATGGAAGTGGGCATGGGGTGGCGGATATTCCATCGGTGAATCATCTCAGTTCACGTCTGCAATGGATTATATGAGCATACCTGGATTGAGTCATATATCGACACCTTTCCCTATGCTGTTTGGACATATATTAGACCCGGCTATTCAGCGTGTAACTGTCGAGTTCGAGGGGGATGAGAAACCAGTAGTTACCGAAGCCAAGCTGGTTGAGGTGGGACCGGAAAGCATAATCTGGTTTGTATACTTGCCCTCATCTGCAACTATCCCGTATGAAATGAAGGGATTCAACGATAAAGGAGAGCTCGTAACCCATAAACAAATTGATGATCCGAATGGCATGGGTTCCATGGTTCTGGGAGAACGTTAATGAGTGTTCGTACGGAACCTGTGAGTAGGGTAGGGATAGCCAAGTTTGGAATACAATAAAAAGGGAACAACCCATTGTTTAGGGGTTGTTCCCTTATACGTTACAAGGAAATTCCGGTTTACAAAAAAATAAGTAAAAGAATTCCGACTACGAAGCAATAGTATGAAAAGTAAATCAAGTTCCCTCTAGCCATAATTCCCATGAACCATCTCATTGAAAAGTAGGTTACGATAAGGGTCGTAATGAACGCTAAAATGTAAGGTATAGCCAACTGCGCGCGGTGCGGATCGGTTACGATGTCAGATGCACCTAAAATTACCCCGCCGATGCTAATCGGAATGTAGAGCATAAAGGAAAATTTCAACGCTGTTTCTTGTTTCATCCCGACAGCAATAGATGCAATGACTGTTGCACCTGAGCGGCTTATTCCCGGAATAAGAGCCACCGCTTGAGCCAGACCCACCAGTACTGCGTCTTTCGCAGACAAATCTCCATCTCTTTTGCGCCCGCGAAGGTTTCGAATGAGCCACAGCGCAATTCCTGTGATCAGTAAACTAATCGCAACCGTATAGACAGAAGTGAATATTTCTTCAATTTTATCCTTGAATAGCACAGCCCCGATCGCAGCAGGGAGGGTACCAATAATTATGTATAGACAAAACATAAAATCTGCTCTGTACTCCGCATTGCGAGAGACTAGGAACCGCCAGCCTCCTACAATAAGTTTTTTGATATCTTCCCGAAAGATAAACATAATGGCAATCAGAGAGGCTGTGTTCGTCAAAATTTCAAAGGATAATCCGTTCTGTTCCATGCCAAGCAATCGTTGAACGATAATCAAATGTCCGCTTGAAGAAACCGGAATAGGCTCTGTAGCCCCTTGTACGACACCTAGTAACACATATTTCAACCATAAAATAAAGTCTTCCATTGTATCCTCCTACTCATTATTTTCGATTGGCTTTGACATATTTCAGTTGGGCCACAATGATGACACTAATAATCACCAAAAGGAACCACGAACTGATCTTGCTAAAACTGACCAGTTGCCAGGAGTCATGCTGGTCAGGATATTTCCAGCCGTTAAAAAATGTAGCTATATTTTCAGCGGTCCAGATGAAAAAACCTACGATGATAAAAGCGAGTGTTAACGGCATTCGATAGGTAGTTAATCGTACCCGATAGATAATCCATGTTTTTCGAAAAACAATAAATACAAGAGCGGTCAACCACCAACGAAAATCGGGAATAAAATGATGTGTGAAAAAGTTGATATAGATAGCTCCACCTAACAGAACTGAAGATGCAAACCCAGGCCAGCCCGTCATGTCCATACGCAATCTGCGCCATATTTGACACATAAAACTTGCTACACTTGCATACATAAATCCGCTATAAAGGGGGACACCAAAGAGCTTGGTATACCCAGGCTCAGGGTATGACCAGGAACCCATCCATACCTTATACATCTCCAGTACCAACCCAATCACGTGAAATATACATATGACTTTGATTTCATCACGTGTTTCCAATCCGCTCCGGTACATAAGGTATTGTACTGCTAATAATACAAGCAGAATGGCATCATAGCGATAAAGAAAGGGTATCTGAATTACGCTAGAAAGGGCCAACGTTCCAAAGATCGCCACAGGAAAAATGCAACTCATCGCCTGATGATAACCGAAATGCAGGAACTGTACTAAAGGTTTCAAGTTATGTTTATCTCCTTCCTAAGCCTTGTTCATAATAATATAGATATGGTCCGTTTGTAAAAAGAGAAAAAAAGATATACATATTTTCTTATTTTCAATTCGAGCTTATTCGAAGACAAATAAGGCCCCTCGTCAACTGGAGGGACCTTGTTTTTTGGCTAATCCATTTATGCATTTTCAGATAGCTTGTAGGCAGATTTAATCGTATGTTCGATGAGCGTCGCAATCGTTACAGGACCAACACCGCCCGGTACAGGTGTAATTGCTGAAGAAGGAACAAAGCAAGCTTCGTAGTCCACATCTCCGACGTTGCCTTTGTTATAACCTGCATCAATAACGACAGCACCTAGTTTAATCCAGTCTCCTTTAACAAAGAGCGGTTTTCCCACGGCTGCAATTATGATATCGCCAAGCTTCACAATTTCCTCCAGATTCACGGTTTTGGAGTGGCAAGTCGTCACCGTTGCATTCCGGTTTAGCAGCATGGCTGAGACAGGCTTGCCCAGAATTGGACTTCTTCCGATGACAACCGCATGTTTGCCCTCGATCTGAATATTGTAGAAATCCAGAATTCGCATAATAGCCTGTGGTGTACAGGAAGGGAATTCTGCGTCTCCAAAAGCATTAAGTGCAAAACCGAGGGTCGTTACACCGTCAACGTCCTTCTCGATACTAATGGCATCAAAAGCTGCTCTTTCATCGATATGATTCGGGACAGGGTGCTGAAGCAAAATACCGTGTACGGAAGGGTCATCATTTAGCTTGTTAATTTCTTGAATCAATTCATCCGTGGTGGTATCCGCAGAAAGAACGACCTTAATGGAATGCACGCCTAAACGAGCACAAGCATTTCCTTTCATCCGCACATAGGTCGCTGAAGAAGGATCATCTCCGACGAGAATTGTAGCGAGACTAGGCTGAATGCCTTTTTCCTTAAGAATGGCAACCTTCGAGGCCATGTCTTCCTTCATAAAGTCCGCTACCGTTTGTCCATTCAAGATCAGTTTGTCAGTACTCATTTTCACATCGCCCTTTCAACATAAAAAAGAGGCAAGGAAGTAAATATTCCTTACCTCTGCCCAGGCGTACGGCTTATTACAAAACCATATGCTCCCTCACGGTTCACCGTGTTCGCCAGTTACATATGATCGTTTAAATTGTTTAGATTGATAGTACTTGAAAAAGCAGAATTGTTCAATAGTTAATGGATTTCTCTTATCAAGAGAGATGACCTTAAGGATTAAGTATCTCTTCTATCAATGAAAATTCAACATGATCTACTTTCCAGCCCTTATTTGTATAGACGAGTGTGGCACTGCGGTAGAGTGTTTCCTTGTTACCATAAATGGAACTAGAACCAGAATATTGACTTAATCTAGCTGTATTGCTGTCAGGGTAAGTCAGGCCGGATTGGCTAATGATTTTGAATTTAAAGTCATATTCCAGCCCTTTATCCCGAATAATTTGATTGATAAAACGATCTGTAAAATAGGCGCTAAAGTATGTCCGAATTTGCTTAATGGACGACAGATTTGTCGCTTCATTTAATTTATCAACGAAGATTTGCTGTTGTTTGGCCGTTATTCTTTTTGTATTGGGCACTTGCACTTTGGGTTTTGCCATCGTTACCTGTAGTTGCTTACCATCAAGAGTAATGGTTGCTTGACTGGTTTGTTGATTCCATTGCACGTCAGCGCCTAAAGTTTGACTGATAAACCGCGCCGGGACATAGGTGGTGTTATCGTTTAATTCCGCAGGAACATCCAGAGAAACTTCCTCTTGGTTAACCAGTATCTTTTTAGAGTTAATGGTCAAAAGTATTGTCGTTTCACCTTTGGTAATGGTGATATTTTTTAGTTCTTTGTTCCAGTTAACTTCCGCTCCCAAGTTTTCGGACACTGCCCGTAACGGAATTAGAACACGATTATTTTTTAGCATGCCAGTATCCATTGTGATGTACTGGTTTGCAGCTTCCCCGGTAGCAGCAAAACTCGGCAGGATGAGCAGAGTCGTTGTCAGCAAGGAAATAGTGATTTTTTTAAACATAGGCTCCTCCTCTAAGGATTAATTATTTGAATATATAGACGTTATCAAAATAGAAAATGTTTCTTTATGTAAGATGCCATTCTCCAAGCAGTAAGGTAGCTTCAGTTGAGAAAAGGGCTTAATTCTAAATCTTTCTTTTTCTTTTATCAGAGGAAATAGTTGATAACTGTTCTCACTCATGATATATTGTTAAGAAGTAAACTATTTCAGATTAAATCCCTGAATTAGTTTAATCATTTAAGGGTTTTTTATTGTTTATAAGTAAATAAGGAGCGATTGAAGAATGGATTCAAACGATCGAACAAAACAGTTACTGTATGAGCAATTTATCCGATTTTTACATGTATATGAGAATCACAAGGATACGGAAATTGAACATTTTCTAAGTATCGCCCAGCGGGAAAGCATGGACAAAATCCCTCAGCATTTGACCGCGGTTCATATGATAGATTGCATTGGCAAGCATGAGCCTATTAACAACACAGGTATTGCCGACGCGATGAATTTGTCCAAAGCAAGCATTACCAAGATCGGCAACAAACTGCTGGAGGAAGGGTTCGTCAAACGTACGAAAATGAATGACAACAAGAAGGAGAGCTATTTCCGGTTGTCACCGCAAGGCAAAAAGATCTTTGAACTGCATGAACGTTTACATGTACTTGAGGCTGAACGGTTCTATCGTTCTTTGGACAAATATTCGGAACCGGAGCTGAAAATAATACATCAATTTCTTCAAGACAGCAGCATGGATATGGAATCCAGATAAACTGAAGGAGAGTGAAACACTTGAGTCTGGCAGAATTGATCAGGGAACGCAGAAGTATTCGTAAATGTAATTCTACACCGGTGGAACAGGAGTTGGTTGTTGAATTGCTGCGCAAGGCCACACGGCTTCAACCATCTGTTGAAGCTGGCTCATGGCGTGTTGTTTATGCCGGAACTCCCGAAGCACGCAAACGGCTAGTGGACTGCATGCTGGAACAGATGTCGCAGAGCAAGCTCGGCAAACTGATTCCGGGAAAACTGCTGGATGTGTTTAAAAAGAGATTCACTGATATTCCTGCCCATGTCATTGTTATGTCGACTGTAGGACCGGATCGTCTGACCAATGACCGCAATTATGCGGCTGCCTGCGGGATGATGCAGAGCTTCCAACTGCTGGGCTGGGAACACGGGTTAGGAATGCTGTGGGATACAGAGTCCATGATTCAGAATGAAGGGTTTTTCAAAGGAATTGGACTGCGTGAGGATGAAAGATTTGTTGGCATTCTTCATATGGGATATTACGACAAAGCGCCAAGAAGCCGGAAAAGAACACCAGCTGAGCAAAAGTGGACTGTATTTCAGGGTCAGACTACGTAGAAGGGGAGGATGTAAAAATGGAATTGTCCGATCTGCAAGGAGGCATACACAGTCCAAAAGATTTTTTGGATCGACCGGTATCGCAGGAGCTAATCCTTGAATTGCTCAATCACGCCGTGTGGGCGCCAAATGATGGACTTCGTGAGCCGTGGCGATTTATTTTTGCCGATAACCGTAATGGGAAACTCATGCAGGGATTGCAGGAGCACGCTCCAGCCTATCTTCTGATCTTGGTGAAGGAAGAGGCGGATCATCATAAGCGGGAAGAGGACTTTGCAGCAGTCTGCTGTCTGATCCAAAATTTTCGTTTGCTTGCCCATGAACAGGGCCTGGGTGTGCGCAGCACGTTGCATGACTGGATGTATGACAGGAGTCGTACTGAAACTCTTGGCGTACTGGGCAACGAGCGGATTGCTGCGGTACTAGAATTGGGATATGGCGCCGAACAGCCGGAAGGGAAAGCTGAGATAGCTGAGCCTCAGCTTCAGTTCGAACTGCTTTAGCGTGTAAGATGTAGGAAAGAGAATTCAAATGAATGAGGAACGACAAAACCTTGATCGGGATTGTCGTTCTTTTTTTATGTGGTTGCAAGCATCCATTTCCTAGCTGTTATAAACGAAACTTTGTTTCTCCAGAGGAGAATTTGCAAAATTTCTAATCTTGGATGAGTGCTGCTATCTGATCTTTCACATTGACATCACTCAATCCCCCGTGGTAACAAACGACAGATGTAATGTCGAGATCTGCATACTTTCTTAACGAGAGTTTTGCTGCGTTCATATCCGGTGTAGTCGGGGCGTGAATTCCCCCAAGCATACCGTCTACACTGTACATTGAATCCCCGGCAATGAGAGTTTTACTTTCCTTCAAATAAAGACTGATATGACCGGGTGTATGCCCAGGCGTGTGAATAACGCGAATCCCGCCGCAAAACGGCAGTTCCTGACCATCTATTAGGGTATGGTTCACTGTGCCCTTCGGGGTAGTCTCCAGGTGACCATCTTTTATAAGAGGCAGTTCCCCTTGGATGTAGGGCTTATCCAGTTCGTGTGCATATACTTTAATAGCGTTACCACGCGTCTGCAAAATCTCCGGTAGATTCCCTATATGATCGACATCCTGATGGGTCAAAATCACCGCCTTTAGTTTGTCTAACGAGACGCCAACTTTTTCCATTGCCACACGTAAATCCTCATATTGACCTGGAAAACCAGTGTCTATTAGAATAGTCATTTCTTGATCCTTTAAAAGAATAGGGTGTATCACATTCCCATGATAGTCCAGATGGAGCATTTCGACTCCCTTTGAAATTTCCATAATATTAGTCCTCCGTAGAAAGAAATAGTATCTCTTTGTAAACGAATCAACTTCGTAAAAAGATACGGGGTAGAATTGGAAAATAGATTTGTGTTTTCCTGTGAACCAAACCAAGTATAGGATGATCTAATGAATAGAAGGAATGAGAGGAAAGGGGGAGCATTGGTGGATTTATCAGAAAAAGCAGAACTTGCAAGACAAGGAGATAAGGAAGCTTTTGTGTTTTTAATACGTGCTGTCCAACAAAGCCTATTTGTTATAGGAAGATCAATTGTTAAAACGGATGAAGATTGTGCAGATGCGATACAGGAGACCATTGCCAAAGCTTTTTCTAATGTACATACACTGAAAGAGCCCACTTATTTTAAAACTTGGATCATTCGGATTTTAATCAATGAGTGTAATCGGATTATTAAGAAAAAGAAGCGAGTATCCCTTGTCCCTTATGATATGAGAAAGACATCTTATAAGGGGGATTTTGAACAAATTGAGCTGTTTGAGGTAATTGACGAATTGGAGGAACAGCTTCAAACCATCGTGACACTTTTTTATATCGAGGATTTATCGGTCAAGGAAATATCTAGAGTGCTTGAAGTTTCCGAAGGAACAGTAAAGTCAAGGTTATTCAGGGCCAGACGACAATTATCCGAGCTCGTTCTAGGGGAAGGAGAGGGAAAATATGAATTTTCATGATCCGGTTGACCGTGAGCTCAAGCAATTATTTGATGCTAAAAGAAAAGACCTGATCATTCCTGATACAGTACAACTTGCTATGGAGAACGCACTTTCCTCCATCTCTGAGCAGAATGTAAAAAAGAGATATCCCCATAAACGATGGAGATGGGCAGCAGCAGTTATAGCCCTCTTTATCATTCTAGGAGCGGTTTCGATTTATTCCGTGCCAACATTTGGTGAGATGATTCGGTCTTTATTTGCCAAGGATAACCCAGATATTGGACTTTTGCGGGCACAAGAATTGCGACTAGTGCATAATCCTCATATCAAAGTAAAGGACAAAGGTTATACGCTGGTAATTGATGAAGCTGTTGCAGATCCTACACGAGTGACGATGGCTCTTCAACTCTTTGATAAAAAAGGTAAGCACGATCGCGATAAGTTACACCTTGGAGATCCGAACAACATTACGATCAAAGATGCTAACGGTAAAGAATTAGACACCATGTACGATATGGGGTACACAAATGATTTTTATTATATGGTTGCTTTCTTCAATGAGCCATTGCAAACAGACAAGATTACAATAGAAGGGAATATTGGGACGCTTGGCAACAGGAACGAGCCTTCTATTAAAGGAGATTGGAACTTTAGCTTTGATATAGATATGAGAGAGGCTAACCAGCAAACGAAAATAGAAGAATTGTCAGGTAGCTACTCAACGCCACACGGAATGACTGTCACTTTAAAGAGGTTAACGAGAATGGTGCAGGGAGTCCGTTTTGAACTGGAGACTGAACTTAATGATGCTGCAATGGCAAGGTCTCCCGGTGATTTATCGGAAAAGCAGATGTTGAGCTTTCACTTTGAAACCATAGAGAATGAGGAAATTCATTCGGTGAATTCGAGAAAGAATGGTGACATGGTTAGTCTGATGTCTACTGATTATGCAGTCATTGGAGACGGGAAGATTCGTTGGAGTTATATTTTCAAGTACTTGCCAGAGCATGAACCGTATCGTTTTATTTTGGATGGTTACTCGGTCGCCGAAATAGACGGCAGCAAAATTTCCTTTAGCCCATCGGAGCTGATAGAACCCAAATCTTTTAAAATATTAACAGATCGCATAGAGTTGGTTGGGACGTCGCTTGAGGACTCACAAAACCCTGATGCCACATATGAAACGGCCGTATCGTTCTACGGGGAAATGGATAATGAAATAAACAATGAAGAATGGAAAGCATACGATTCAGCAGGCAAGCAGTATGACGTTAGTAAGAGGGGGGTCTCAACCTTAAAAAATACGCTTACTGATAATTGGAGAGAGGGATTTATTAGTATGGGAAATCGCGATACGCAGCAGCCTTATGAATTCCGGATTACGGGGTTAGACCACATCCCGGAGGAACTTATCCTGGTAAGACGAGTTGTAGATAAAAGGTACAAAGACCCTGACTGGTCTGTATTGCTAAAGTGATTTTTTAAATGTGTGGTCTATCGACCACTAATACCCTCATTATTACTTTCCATGCCGCCCTTCTGGGCGGCTTTTTGCATATTGTTTTCTTGTAGGTACAGGTCGATTTTTAGAAGGAGAGGAGACATAAATCTAAACATATTAGAGATTAATCTTTAGTTTGTCAGGTTTATATGTAACCGCAATCATCCTATAATTTAGTCATAAAGGAGGTAAAAGTAAAAAAAATATTGCATCAATTGGTAATTGAGAACTTCAACCGAGAATCAGACGAAAGCACTAGATCGGGCAAATATAATCATATTGGGAGGTAGAGTATGTTTAAATTTAGCAAAAAAATGTTGACGGTGCTTCTTGCGGCTTCCATGAGTTTTGGCGTGATTGCAGCAACCTCAAGTGCAGCGACAGATTATTGGCAAAATTGGACCGATGGCGGCGGCACGGTCAATGCCGTGAATGGATCAGGCGGCAATTACAGTGTGACATGGCAAAATAGCGGTAATTTTGTTGTCGGTAAAGGCTGGAATGTCGGATCTCCAAACCGGACAATTAACTATAATGCTGGCGTTTGGTCTCCATCCGGTAATGGATATTTGACACTTTACGGGTGGACAAGAAATGCACTCATTGAATATTACGTCGTAGATAGCTGGGGCACGTATCGACCAACAGGAACGCTTAAAGGTACCGTCACCAGTGACGGAGGAACCTATGACATCTATACAACAATGCGATACAACGCACCTTCCATTGACGGCACACAAACCTTTGCCCAGTACTGGAGCGTAAGACAGTCGAAGAGAGCGACCGGGGTTAACTCCGCTATTACGTTCAGTAACCATGTGAACGCATGGGCAAGCAAAGGAATGAATCTGGGTAGCAGTTGGTCTTACCAGGTGTTAGCGACAGAAGGATATCAAAGCAGCGGAAGTTCCAACGTAACGGTGTGGTAAGCAAACCCATGGTGACTCATTAAATGAAAGTAAATCAGATTCTTATACATTAGGGACAGGCTCAATGCCTTTTCCTCAGTTCTACCATCAGTCCGGATATGTTGAAGGCCGTTTCAGTCAGACAAATGGCCTTCGACGTTGCCGGATGAGAATGGCAGGCATCATAGCCAATTATTTTCCCATTAGCTTAAAGGAGATTGTTCAATGAGAAAGCTATTAATGTTCTTTTTAATAGCAACAATGCTAGTGATTAGTGCTTGTTCGCAGGATAAACCCGAACCGAAGGATAACCTTGTATTCGTGCAAGGTGGAACGTTTAAGAACAACAAGTCCAATTTTGCTGGAAGAAATGCGACCCTGTCGAACTTTTATATCGGGAAATATGAGGTAACTCAAAAAGAGTGGGAAGATGTCATGGGAAATAAACCCTCTGGATTCAAAGGAGATCAATTACCGGTAGAAATGGTGAGTTGGTATGACGCGGTAGAGTATTGCAATCAAAGAAGTATACAAGAGGGCTTGAAGCCTCATTACAACATAGATAAGGATACCCAAGACCTGAATAATAAGAATGATAACGATAATATAAAATGGACAGTAACGATTAATGAGGGAGCTAACGGTTACCGACTGCCTACAGAAGCGGAATGGGAATATGCCGCAAGTGGAGGTCAGGAGAGCAAGAATTACACATACAGCGGCAGCAACAACGCCGACGAAGTCGCATGGTATTGGAAGAACGCCGGGGACAAAATCTTAACTGGAGATTGGAACTGGCCAGCCATAGAGAGCAACAAAAATAAAACCAAATCGATTGGTACCCAGAAGCCCAACGAGCTTGGAATTTACGATATGTCTGGCAATGTACGAGAGTGGTGCTGGGACTGGTACAGCGATGCTGAGAGCCAAATTGCTTCATTTCGGGTTGTGAAGGGCGGGGGCTGGATCGGCGGTGTTAACAATAACGAGATCGCTTTTCGAGGCAAATTCGATGCAAATGGTTTTGGTCCGGATCAGGGTTTTCGTGTTGTTCGCGGAGAATAGTCGAAACGTTGTAAAGTACCCAAATAGTTTAAGACGGCCTCATAAGCTGTAAAGTAGGTCGTTGAACAAAAAGAGATGCCCACGCTAATGTAGATTAGCCAGGGCATCTCTTTTTGAAATGCTTGTATTTCATTCTAATGCACAGGATCGGAAACTTGATGCATTGTCGTACAATTTGAACCTTTATTTTGCAGGATCAAAAAGTATCCTACGACACAAAAATGATCGGATCATACAAAAAAGTGCGTACTATTCAACGATTAGAGAACCTGATAATCTAACATTCGAACGGCATGTTGAATTGTCGTTCAATATAAAAATCGTACTGAAGGGGTGGAAAAAATGCCAGAGTATCAACTTCACTTGAAAGATAAACGTATCGTATGGGGAAACGCAATAGATGTAGAGACTCTCATTGGCACATATCCACAAGACTCGATTAGACCAGGCGAGAATGCGGCTTTGGATTGGAAATTGCCCGACGGAATATATAGAGCAAAAGAGGTCGTCATAGAGCTGGATAAACTGCTTGAGGCGATACTGGTTCAGCTGGGCGATCCGATAGATGGTAATCCTTCGGTGTTATTGGACAGCCTTCAGGCCAATTTGGCGATCTCCGGTGATCTTTCATCACTACCGCTTGGACCGTTGGCTTTGAAGGATAAAGCGGGTGTTGAACTTACAGCACAGGCGGCACGCATTGGTGAACAATTGGTTCTTTGGGCACGAGAGATTAATTCTGATAAGAAGGCACTGGCGCAATATGGACCGGAAACTCTTGGAGAGCTGGAATTTAGAAGTCATTGCTACGGTCATACCCTGATACCGGAAGCTATTGCTCAGGTTTGGGGACCCGCTGGGGGACCAAGAGTTATGCAGTTATATAATGAATACTTGCACCAATTTGTATTGCTGCGGGATGCATTACTTCCCTTTGCCAATTGGGAACAAGTACCGTTTGAAGTCAAGGAATACACGCAATCCAAAGGATTACGTTTTCTGGAGCCTGCCCGTAAGGTCTTTTTAACTCAATTACTCGGGAAGGAATTAACTCACAAGGCGATTGTCCAGTATGCACAGAGTGTGCTTAGCTCGGGTTTGACTTCTGCTGGTTACGGCTTTCAATATTCTTTGGGAACCGTATTGCCAGCTGGCTTGGGAGAGTCGGCTGGTACGGCTGCACGTTATCTTCTGAAGTGGCATCCGGTACAAACCCTTGAGATTGAAGATACAAAAGATATAGTTGCCATCTCTTTCGAATATGAATATGACGATTATTATGCTGCACCACGCGACGAAGCAGGAACGGGTATACCTGGCAGCAAGGATTACCTTCACATTTCAGAAGACCACAGTGATCTTCCATTCATCGCACGGCTGCTTCCGAATACAGAGTCAGATCGAACAACAGTGCGTTTCAGTGTGGAGAGAGAAGGTCATGCATCATCTACTGTAGATCTTGGTCAGCTTTTTAGGGGACATCGATTTTCATATCGGCCTGAAAAGAACAACCATTCCAAGGATGCTACTGTGAAGCGAACATCGACCAGCATCCATCGGGTAGCAGACATTTTGTCACATTCCGGATTGGTGACAAATACGGATAATGGAGTCCATGTCATACCAACAGGCGGAAATGAACTTGTACAGTGGGCTTTGTTAGGCAAGCTGTATCCCGAAAATGTGGTGTTATTGGCTAAAGGAGATCAAGAGGAGCTGGAAACAGCTTTGGTTTCGGGCAAGGGGTATGGAACGCAATTTCTGGTGTTGTAATGCCTTAAACCATTTGTGACAGATGATATGACGGCGGCAGCGTATTCGTACAGAGCTGCTGCCGTCAAAGTACGACTACTTTAATTTACGTTAACGATGTCGCGGCGAGAATCATCATTGTCGCAAGATACTTCGTCGGGGAATTTCTCGATATAAGTCGTTCCAAACTTGCACAACATCTGTAGCATGGGGGCCAGTTCCTCGCCCAGATCGGACAAATAATATTCTACTTTTGCTGGTGCAACCGGATAGACCTTGCGAATAATCAGACCGTCACTTTCAAGCATTCTGAGCTGCATCGTAATCATGCGTTGGGTTGCGTCAGGAAGAAGTCGCTGAAGCTCATTAAACCGAATGGGACCTTTAGTTAAGTGATTGAGTATAGAAATTTTCCATTTACCGCTAAGTAAGCTCATGACAATTTCCGAGGTACAGCGATAGGTTTTATTTCTAAAGTTAATCATCCTCCAACACATCTCTTTCACCTTGATTTTGTACTCCCCACTCACATAAACCTTCCAGAACGGGCAATAACGTTTCGGCTTTATCGGTCAGTCTGTACTCGACTTTAGGCGGGACTTGTGGATACTCTTTCCGTTCGACCATACCATCCGCTTCCAATTCTTTTAGTTGTGAACTCAGTGTTTTAAACGTAATCGCTCCAATTTGTCTTTTCAGTTCATTAAAGCGTACAGGTTGGTTTTCTGCCAAAAGATAAATGATGACCATTTTCCATTTGCCGCCAATGACAGACAGTGTATAGCCAAAAGGCGTATCTTGAATATGTTTAACCTTACCTTGATATTCAGCCATGCTCATATTTATGCTATCCTTTCGGGTAGTACCTGTCATAATAGTGCGTACTACTTTTTGATTTGCGTTCAGTTTATACTAACCTTACTTTGAAGTAAAGGAGAGAAAAACATGAATCAAAAAACAATACGTCTGTTAATGCCACAATGGCAAGGGGGAAATAACCCTAACTACTCTTTTGGGGCGGAACTGCTTGCCTGGCTGGCTCCTGATAATGATCAACCACTGATTCAAGTTCCTGTACAAGCATATGATGGAACCCCACTGGAAAACGAGAATGGTGTAAATGGGAGAAAACAGCTCATTGAACAACTGGAAGCAGCCCAGCATATTATTCATGCTCACAAGCCTGACCGCATCGTCATGTTTGGTGGGGACTGCTTGGTCGAACAAGCTCCGTTTGCCTATTTAAATGAACGATATAATGGAGAATTAGGCTTGATCTGGATCGACGCGCACAGTGATTTGGTTGGTTACGTGGGTTATGATAACGGACATACGCTACCTCTGGGCAATCTTTTGGGAGAAGGGGATGAAGAGTTTGCAAAACATGTAAAAATCCCTCTAAAACCTGAAAATGTCTTTATCGCGGGGTTGGCAACACCTACAGAACAGGAAGGCGAATTAATCTCAGAAGCGTTTGAACGATTAGGTATAACGACTGCAGAATCAGATACAGAAATGATTCTAAGACTTGGCATTAAAACTGCCGGAGCCGAAGAATTAACGAAAAGTACAGAATCCATCAAAGAGTGGATCAAAGAAAGCGGTATTAAGCACCTGGCTATTCATCTGGATCTAGATGTGCTTGATCCTAAGGCTTTTCGCTCGTTATTATTCGCGAATCCTGAAGGACCTTATACTTTCTCTCCTGCAGGAAGCTTGCAAATCCCTCAGCTCCTTCATCTGCTCAAAGAACTGTCCGAAGAAACAGATGTCGTGGGATTGGGTATAACTGAGCATATGCCATGGGATTCAATTAACCTGAAAAACCTGCTGGGGGAAATACCTATTTTAAATAAATAATATCATTCAATATACTCACCAACGGATTTATAATAATAGGCTGACCATAAAAAATACACTCAGACACTTTATCATTGTGTGAAGTGTATTTTTTTATGACTGTACGTGAGATAAAAACTTAAATAACATTTGGGTGCTGATGATTTGAAGTTATGGCTGGTGATCTGGTGATCTGGGATGCTTTGTAAGACACCCTTGGTCATTTACCTACATACATTATCTCAGGACAAATGACTATTGAAGTCAGTCATGGAGGGAATTGATCTAATGTCAATTAATCATCATTCTAATACAACACATCCTTATTGGATCGAGAACGTGGGCGTGAGAGAGAGGGAGCCCATGATTCCTCATCCTGTTGTTGTGGAGGTTAGGCAAGTCGCATCCAATCAAATTGTAGTGACGTACGATCAGCCAGCGGATTTAGCATCAGCAACAAACATATCGAATTATTGGATAAGAAGTAATATGTCTAGTCCATCAGATATAGCCAGTGTAGGAATGGGAGAAGCCATCACGAAAGAAAACACGATTCGTGCTGATCGGGGGATGATAGCTCCTATTAATAATTCCAAAACGAGATTTGTTATAACCTTCAATGTTAATGCGACTATGGGTGTTCTTTATATTTTGCTTCCATGCTTTGTGAATTTGGAGGGGAGATCCGGATTCACTGGTGGAAATTGGGGACCGTTCAGCAGAAATATGTTTATTGGATTGTAGTAAACAGTTCAATAGGGCATGAACAAAGAAAGTCGCCAGAAATGGCGACTTTTTTATCGATAGAAAGGGTCAGATATCAAGTTTACGTGTACCAAGCCATTTCACCATTTCTGGGTCGTTATGAGAAAAGAACAGACTCTGCTTCGTATCTAATGCAGTAATCGATTCCATATCATTTTGGCTTAATTCAAAGTCAAAGATATTGAAGTTCTCAACAATTCTTTCTTTACGAACAGATTTCGGGATTACAACGACTTCTCTTTGTGTCAACCAGCGTAAAACGACCTGAGCAACGGATTTATTCACCTTTTCCGCAATGGACACCAATACTTCATTCTGGAACAGATCATTTCTTCCTTCAGCAAAAGGGGCCCAGGATTGAATCTGAACATTATTCTCTTTCATAAATGCAGCACTCTCGATTTGTTGATTGAAAGGGTGTGTTTCAACCTGGTTTACCGCAGGAACTACCTCATTATGAATGATTAAATCGATCAGACGATCCATCTGGAAGTTACTAACCCCAATGGCACGGACCTTTCCTTCACGATACAATTCCTCCATTGCGCGCCAAGAGCCGTACACATCTCCAAATGGCTGGTGAATCAAATACAGATCCAACACATCCAATTGCAATCGTTCCAGAGATTTTTCGAATGCATTTTTAGTGTTTTCATATCCAGTATCCTGAACCCAAAGCTTCGTAGTAATAAATAACTCTTCTCTTGCGACACCACTTCGTTTAATGGCTCGACCAACGGCTTCTTCATTCAGATATGAGGCAGCTGTATCAATCAGGCTATATCCTGCCATAATGGCATCGTAAACGCTTTGTTCGCATTCATTTTGATCTGCAATTTGATAAACACCAAAACCCATAATGGGCATCTCCACACCATTGTTAAGTATTACTTTTTCCATGTTAAGCCCTCCTTATTATAGGTTAATTATGTACCAAATCATAATTCTAGCGTTATATCATTCATATCAAATGTTTGCCTAATTATCTCACAGGACGTATGAAATTCACTCTTGACCTTCAAATAAAAGACTTCTATTCTGCCTCGAATAGAAGTCTTTGGATTTCCTTCAGAATTTTCCACTTTTCCAACCATCCAAGCGGATCGAAAGAACTAACCTTTCTTCTTACAGCTTGACCCAGGCCACCAGCCCATCGGGTTGATCCGGGTTAATACCATTGCGTTCGGCATTTGCCAAAGCAGCGATTTGCGAGATGAAAATGAAAGGGATACCCCGCACCGCTGTATTGAGCGGATGACTTGTTGTGATCTCAAGGTCGATAAATTCCTGTGGGATGCCCATCGCACGATCGGCAAACGTAATAATGGTGGCTCCACGCTCCTTAATATCCCTCAACAGATTGCGCTGATGCTCAATACCGCTGTCCGACAAGGCAGCGATCACTAAAGTATCCGAACCCACGGTCACCATCGGCCCGTGCCGAACGTCAAGAAGATGGTATGCGTGGGCTTGTGTCTTGGCAATTTCGGTCAGAGCGATGGCACCCTCGGCTGCCAGCCCTTGTAGTTCACCGTCTGCAAGGAGGACTGCATTCGTCCAGTTGAAGTCGGAGACGTGGCGGATGCTGTCCTCTACACGTGCCATGTAGGCTTCACCTTGGTGAATCGCTTCCTGCATATCGATAATCAGCTCCTCATCATCAGCAAGAAAAGCGGCAAGAAGCAGATTGGCTGCATACAGATTGGTTACTGTGCGGGTCTGGCAAACACTATGGTCGAAAGCCCATGGCAGTTCCAGAGGGAAATCAGCGCTTTTGGATAACGGCGAGTCCGTTACACAAGAAATCGTTAATAAAGGAATACGTTGATCGGACTGGAGTAAACGCAACGCTTCAACGACCTCACTAGTGCTGCCAGATCGTGACGGCGCTATGATCAGGCTACCCTCCAGCATGGGACGATAGCGGTCTGCATGGAGCATGAGATCACCAGCGGCAAGTGACATCGCAGGCAGGCCAGCACGCAAACGGAAGGAAAAAGCGGCCGCTTCGCTCAAGCAATAGCTGGACCCGGCGCCAACAAAGGTTACGGAGGTAATCCCTTGAGCTTGGACAAAGGCAGTAAATTCCGTGCGCTTGGCCAGTAAATAGTTGTAGGTCTGCTGCAGGGCCTTATATTGTTCTTTTACTTCACGATACGTCAAACTCATAAAAATACCTCCCGGGAACGATTTAGATTGATAACTTCAGTTTGTGATCTTTTCGATCAAATATATAGTTAAATGATTGTGTTAATCATAATTATGCCTTTATATCCCTCTAAATTGCAATAGTTTTCCAAAATAATGATTGATTTAATCAAATAAAAAGATTATTATGATCACAAGCTAGAAATTATCAAATGTTTCCCAATCTCATCTGACCCGTGAAGGGAGGTGCAGGATCGTTCAAATCGTCGCTATGTAACCTGATAGAAGATGTTATTTTAACTCGAATCCTTGAAGCAGGAAGCGACGAAACCTTAAAAGGGGGAATGGATATGCCACTGATCTCGTCCACTGAAATGCTGCAAACAGCTCGCAGGGACCAATACGCCATCGCTGCATTTAACGTACATACCCTGGAGATGCTTCAGGCTGTCGTTGAAGCGGCTGTAGAAACCGAATCACCACTAATTATTCAAACCACGGTGGGCACAGTCAACCACTTGGGTCCGGATTACATTGCCCATGCGGCTAAAACCGCAGCGGACTTGACGGATATCCCCATCGCACTTCATTTGGATCACTGCACTGATTTTTCGACGATTATCCGATGCATTCGAGCAGGTTATACCTCCGTTATGATCGATGCATCTATGTACCCTTTTGAAGAAAACGTGAACCTAACCCGTAAAGTGATGGAGGTTGCCCAGGCATCTGGCGTGAACGTGGAGGCGGAGCTTGGCAAGGTCGGCGGTGTTGAGGACGATATTGTCGTTGAGGAACAGCATGCTTCCCTAGCAGATCCTGAAGATTGCGTGCATTTTGTTGAACGTACCGGCGTAACTACACTCGCTCCAGCAATCGGTACCGCACACGGTATATATAAGGGGCAGCCGAACATAGATTTTGAACGAATTGAAACCATTGCGAATCGAGTATCGGTTCCTTTGGTACTGCACGGTGGTTCGGGCATACCAGCTGAACAGATTCATCGGGCGGTTGCACTGGGGATGTCCAAGGTAAACATAGCCACAGAGCTGCGTATTGCTTTTTCCAAAGCTATCAAGGATGTTTTTTTAATTCATCCGGAAGAGAATGATCCACGCAAATACATGGCTCCGGCGAAGGAAGCAGTTAAACGGCTTGCCATGGAGAAAATACGGTTATGTGGAAGCACTGGCAAAGCCGGCGTAGTCCGATGATTACGACAGTCACACTCCATGCGGCCATCGACCGGACGTTGTACGTTGACAAGTTTGGCGTAGGCCAAGTGCATCGGGTGACCCGACAGGTTAATGAGCCAGGTGGCAAAGGCAATAACGTAGCCAAGGTGATCCGGCAGCTCGGGGGACAAGTCACAGCCACAGGCATTATTGCTGGCAATAACGGTGAATTTATTGAGAGCAGTCTGACTGAACGGGGGATACGGACTGCTTTTATCCAATCAGCGGGAGACTCCCGAGTCTGCCTTAACATTGTGGACGATTCCAGTGGCAGCTCTACCGAGCTGCTTGGGCAGGGTCCAACCATGTTAGAAGCCGAAGTTGAAGCGATCAAGAAAAAAGTACAGGAGCTTGCCACCCAGTCCAGTGCGGTTGTCATGTCTGGAAGCTTACCCCCAGGTGCACCGGACACATTGTACGCAGAACTGATTTGTATTGTTCGTTCAGCAGGCGCGAAAGCCTTTCTGGATACAGGTGGAACAAGTTTCAGCATTGGGCTGAGTGCAACACCCCATTTCGTGAAGCCGAATGAGCAGGAGCTGGCCGAATGGCTGGGGCAGAAGCCAAGAAACGTGAGCGAATGGGCCCGTGCAGCGCACAGGTTGGCGGATCAAGGCATTGACGAGGTGTGCATAACACTCGGCAGTGACGGTGCACTGGCTATTTTAAAAGGAAATGCATATATGGTGAAGCCGCCATCCATTCAGCCTGTGAATACGGTAGGTTGCGGAGACGCCTTTGTTGCCGGCATGGCATATGCAGGAGAGCGCGGCGATTCGGCTGAGTCCAGACTGCGTACGGCTGTCGCGGCTGCTGCTACGAATGCAATGTCTTCTAAAGCAGGTGACATCGACTATGTTCTGTTTGAGGAATACGAACATCAGGTGCAAATTATACCTTTATAATGGTTGAAGGTTTTGAAAATCAGCTTCATATCCCTCATGAATAACCGTTAGAGAGATGCTTTTCTTATGGGATGCAGTTCACGTCGACATATTGCAATCCATCCTTTCATCCTACACAATAGAGCTAGCACGGGCTGAAGTTAACGGATATCATGCAGGCCCAGACATATTAAAGGAGAGACTTATGCAATATTCAAAGGGTGAACTGCGCAGAGCACAAACATTGGAACTGATTAAATCGCATGGAAAAATATCGCTGCAAGAGATTGTCCAGACGGTTGGCTGCTCAGAAGCAACTGCAAGACGTGACTTGGACGCACTTGAAAAAGCGGGCGAGATTATTCGAACAAATGGGGGAGCCATATATGAAGGGGGTCTGACGTCGGCGGTATCGGAGCTGCCTTTTGCAGCAAAACGCGATTTCAGACGGATGGATAAGGAACGGATCGCCGCCACGGCCGCCGCCCTTGTTAAAGCGGGAGACATTATCTGCCTGACGGGAGGTACAACGACGTTCTTTATTGCGAAGGCACTCAAAAAGCACCGTAATATTACGATTGTCACCAACGCGGTGAATATTGCTTATGAATTGGCTGATGCCGAAGATATTCAGGTCGTGGTCATTGGTGGCGTTATGCGTTCCAAAAGCTACGAATTATGTGGTCCGCTGGCGGAAAGCGTGATCGACAAAATTAACATTACGAAAATGTTTCTCGGGGTGGACGGAGTAACGCAGAATTTCGGCTTTACGATGCATTCCGAGCTTGAAGCCCGTATAGCCCAATTAACTATGGAACGTTCCAGCGAAGTTTATGCTGTATTCGATCAAAGCAAGATTGAGAAAAGTGCTTTGTTTACTATTGCTCCCTTAACTCAGGTGACAGGGGTAATTACGAATAAACAGCCGGAGGGATGGTTTGAGCAGGCGTGCCGGGAGCATCAGATTGCGATACATACAACTACAGACCACGTTGCTTCTATATAAATACGCTTAATACTCAAACGCCCTTCCCTTCATATGCTGGCTAATTTGCAGGACAAGGGAGGATATGCGAATGCATTTTTCCAAGTTTATGCTGATCATTGCGATGGTTTGTGTTGTATTCGCTGAAGCGGGCTGTTCCAGCTCATCCTCTTCAGGCGGCGATACATCCGCAGACCCGCAAGGTAAGGTGAATCTGGTCTTTTGGAGTCATCAGGAAGACGCCATTGTGGGCGCATACAAGAAATTAATATCCAAATACCAGACCTTACACCCCGATATAACGATCGAGTATCAGACCTTTCCATATGATGTATACAGCCAGAAGTTGAAAGCCTCATTCTCCGCGAAGAAACCGCCCGATATTGCCGAATTCTTCGGCACGTGGGTGCCCGAATATTCCAAGAACGATCTGCTTGTCGAAATCCCTGATAGTGAAAATGTAAAAAAAGCATACTATGATGCCCCCTTGGGGGGATATTTGCGGGATAAAAAGCTATACGGACTGCCACTTGAATACAACATTGAGAACGGTGGCATGCTGATTCACCCGCAAATGCTCAAAGACCAAGGCTTCGACCACACACCGTCGAACTGGACAGAGCTTGTGGATTACGCCAAAAAATTGACTGTCCGTGATAACAATGTCATTAAAGTCAAAGGCTTCGATTTTGTATCGGCAGACAATATTACGTTTACTTTCTTATCCCTTATTTTGCAGCAAGGTGCAAGTTTTATGGGTGAAGACGGACATGTTAATTTCCACACACCGGAAGCGGACAAAGCGATGTCCACCTTGGTTTCGCTCGTGGCCGATGACAAAGTTGCGGATTTAACCACGTTCGGCGGTGAGCTGGATACCTCTGACTATTTTTTTCAGGGGAAATCAGCCATGACCTATCGCGGTCCCTGGACGATTGCTGCGGGACAAAACAACTATAAGGTTGATGATTTTGAATACGTTTCTGTGCCTTCCTTTACGGAAAATCCACCCGTTTTTGCTGCCGAATCCGGTTGGGGGCTTGCGGTGTCAAAGAAAAGCAAACAGCAGGAGGCTGCGCTTGATTTCATCCAATTCATCTCGGAGAAGGACAACCTCTCGACCTGGAATACGGACACCTTTACCGTTCCAGCCAAAAAAGAAATTGCCGAAAACCCGGAATTCCTGAAGAACAATCCTCATCTAAAGCCCTCGCTGGACATATTGGCGTTAGGTCAATGGATCGGCCCAATAGCAGACCGGGATTTCTTCTTCAAGCAGGTTAACGACAATTTCCAACTGATGGCCAGTGGACAGCAGAGTGTCGAGGACGGATTGGCGAATATCGAACAGACGATCAATGATAATCAGGATCAACATAAGTGATAGGGGTGCTGGGGCATGAGTACTGCTATATCTACCAACAAGGCGGGCAAGGTTAACCCAGCGGTAAAGTCAACGGCTTTCAGGGCAAAACGAAGGTTCATCATCATCTCACTCGTACCGATCTTGCTTTTGTTCGGGGTGTTTGCTTTCCTTCCCATCGCATGGAGCCTGGGCTTGTCCGCATTCAAGTATGACCCGCTCAGCTCAAACGCGATATTCGTGGGGGCGGAGAACTATATCCGCATGTTCCAGGATTCCATCTTTCTGAAGTCACTATGGGTAACCTTCAAATTTGTATTTATCGCCGTACTGATCAACATTGTCATTACGCTTTTGATTGCTTCAGCGATTCAGCGAGTCCGCATCCCGTGGCTTAAAAATGGCTTTCGGACCGTATTCTTTCTTCCCACGATCGCTCCGCTGGCGGGAACAGCCATCGTATGGAATACCATGTTCAATTACAATGACGGCTTGTTCAACATGATTCTCGCCAAGCTGAATATGGCGCCGATCCAGTGGCTCAGTGATCCGCATTATGCGCTCTATTCCGTCATTATGATGACCTTGTGGGCTGATATTGGCTATAATATCGTTCTTTTCATTGCCGGATTGGATTCCATCCCGGATATGTACTATGAAGCAGCGACGCTGGAGGGGGCGGGCCGCTGGCATGTCTTTCTTCACATTACACTGCCATTGCTGCGCAGAACGTTGCTGTTTGTTTCCATCACGACAGTTGTTTCCTATTTTCAGGCCTTCCCACAATTTCAGATTATGACCAAGGGCGGACCCTTTAACGAAACCCGAGTGCTGTCACTGCAAATTTATGAACAGGCATTCTCCAGCTCCAATATGGGGTACGCATCCGCTATGGCAACCGTGTTTCTAATGATCATCCTGCTTGTGACGCTGCTGCAACTTCGATGGGGGCGCACGCAATGGGAACATTGAGAGGAGAGGGGAGAAGAAGCCGATGCCGCGTAAATTTAGCCTGTGGGAAGGGTTTACTATCGCAGTTCTTGCAGTTATAGCTTGTGTTATGCTTTTGCCTTATGTCTGGATGGTTCTGTCATCTCTGAAAAGTAACATGGACATCGTCTCAGGTTCCGGCGGTTTTTTTCCAAGTAAGCCGAGTCTGGACGGATACCGAACGGTTTTTAGCGAGGCGCCGTTTGTCACGTGGCTGCTGAACAGTCTGGTGACTTCCGTCATCATAACGGTGGTCACCTTGTTTACTAGCGCTCTAGCCGGATATGTCTTTGCCAAGCATCAGTTTAAAGGCAAGAAACTGCTGTTCATTCTGATCCTGGCAACCATGATGATTCCCTTTCAGGTTATTATGATTCCCACGTATCTGATCACGGCTGAGCTTGGACTAGTTAACCATTTGCTGGCGATTATTTTGCCCAATCTGGTCAGCTCCTACGGCGTATTTCTGGCTAAACAATTCATAGAAGAGATTCCACAGGAGCTGCTGGAGGCAGCAAGGATGGACGGTTCTGGCGAATTCAGGCTGATGCTTCGCATCGTTATGCCGCTTATTCTACCGATGCTGTCAGCGCTAGGGATATTCACGTTTATGAACTCCTGGAATAACTACCTGTGGCCACTGATTGTATTAAATGATGAGAGCAAGATGACCGTTCCGCTGGCATTGGTCTATTTTAACGGAACGCACCAGGTCAATTACAACGTCGTCATGTCAGCTGCGGTACTGATTACAATACCGGTTATTATAATGTTCCTGATCTTCCAGAAGCAATTTATTAAAGGCCTAGCTATGACGGGCATGAAATAACGGGTGAGGAGAAGAGTTATGACTAAAATCTCAATTATCGGAGCAGGCAGTGCATTTACGCGAGAGATTGCTATGGATATCCTGCTGATTGAAGGCTTGGAGGGTGGCACTATTGCCCTGGTTGATATTGACGAGCGGCGGCTTGATTTGGCACGCAGGCTGGTGCTTCAAATCGTAGAACGGACAGGGAAGAAGTGGGAGGTGATTGCCTCTACTGATCGTAGAGAGGTCATCGGCGGTTCACAGTTCGTGATTAACCAAATTGAAGTAGGCGGGCTGGAGACAGTTCGTTATGAATATGAAATTCCGCTGAAATACGGGGTAAAGCAGTGCATTGGCGATACGCTGGGACCCGGAGGACTGTTCAAGACACTCCGTACCCTTCCCAGCTGGATGGAGATCGTGCGAGACATTGAAGCGCTCTGCCCAGACTGCATCATTCTAAACTATACCAATCCGATGTCTGCGGTTACACTCCTGACTTCCCGCATTACGGATATTCCGGTAGTGGGACTATGCCACTCCATCCAGAACACGTCGGCTCAACTGGCCGAATATGCCGGAGTTCCATATGAAGAGATGTCATGGAAAGCCGGAGGTATTAACCACATGTCCTGGTTTGTGGAGCTGTCCCACGCCGGGAGGGATCTGTATCCTGTTCTGTTGGAGAAAATACAAACTCCTGAGCTGCTGCGGCAGGATCCGGTACGCTTTGATGCGATGAAATACCTGGGCGCATTTGTCTCGGAATCCAGCGGCCATTTCTCGGAATATATCCCGTATTACCGTAAACGCCAATCGCTTATCGACCAGCACTGCAACTCAGGTTATAACGGAGCTACGGGATTCTACGCTGACAACTGGCCGATCTGGCGGAGAGAGAATGATGAGCAGATCGTTTCACAGCTTGAGGGAACGGCACCGCTTGAGCTGAAATCCAGCAATGAATATGCAGCCATTATCATCGAAGCAGTCTTGAAAAATGAGCCGAAAGTCATTTATGGTAACGTTCCTAACCAGGGATTGATTGAAAATCTGCAGCCTGATGGTGTGGTGGAAGTGGCCTGTCTCGTTGATGGGAAAGGAGTTCAGCCTTGTCGCTTTGGAAGACTGCCCGAGCATTTGGCCGCATTGTGCCGCTCGAACATGGCTTTTTTTGACCTGGCTGTGGAAGCTGTGCGGAGGAGTGACAGGGAAATGGCTCGCCATGCACTGATGCTGGACCCACTAACTGCTGCGGTATGCTCCCTGGAGGAGATCGGAAGCATGTTCGATGAACTGTATGAGGCGGAACAGGGATTTGTTCCGGTGTTGAAATGATGCAGAGACAGGAAACAAGTCCCATTGTTGTTATCGCTGGCGAGCTAAATGTAGACGCCATTGTATCCGGAAAAGATGTGATGCCGGAATGGAATCGAGAGAAAATGGTTGATGGCTTCGAGATTGTACTTGGTTCCTCTTCAGCAATTACGGCCTGTGCGCTGGCCAGCCTGGGAGCGGATGTGAGATTCGTTAGCGTAGTGGGGGATGACGATTTCGGAAAATTCTGTATAGCTGAGCTGCAGCGTATGGGCGTAAATACAGAGCATGTAACCCGATTGTCTGGCATCAAGACAGGGGTAACCCTGTCGCTCTCCACACCTGACGACCGCGGGTTGTTAACTTACGCTGGCAGCATCCCGTTGTTGACACCGGATTATATTCCAGAGTCTCTGTTGCAGCAGGCCACACATCTTCATTTTGGTTCCTATTATTTGCAGGATGGAATGAGACCTCATTGGCGAGAGCTCTTTACAAGATTGCGGGCAAATGGGATCAGCACGTCTTTTGATACAGGTTGGGATGTATCCAATCAATGGGACCACGAGGGCATAAGTGCACTACTGACGGTGACGGATTTATTTATTCCCAGCGAGGATGAACTGCTGCACATTTTCCCTGCTGACGGGGTAGCCGATGTGCTTGACTCCATGCTTCCTGCGGTGGCGGGGATTGTAGCGGTCAAACAGGGGTCAAAAGGTGCTACACTGCGCGAACTGGACGAAAGTACAATATCGGCCGGACCTTACACTTTGACCCCTGTCGATACGACAGGAGCAGGCGACTGTTTCAACGCAGGAATCATATATGGATACTTGCTCGGGATGAGGAGCGAAGAACTGCTGCGATTTGCCAATGCATGTGGGGCATTGTCCACACTTGGCATTGGTGGGACAGGAAGCCTGCCGACGATGGAGGCTGTTCTTCTTTTGCAAGCAGAGCATGTCCAATAAATCCTGATTTTAATCTAACACAACCAAATTGATCAAAGGGAGTTGAGGAAATGTTGAAGTTCGGTAAAACATTGCTCGTGGGATTAAGTATGGTGGTAGGGATAGGCTTGGTTTCAGGGATTGAATGGTCCTCATCTGCTGCCGCAGCAGGTACGGATTACTACGTAGCGACTAACGGAAATGACTCCAATGCGGGAACGAGCAGCGCGCCATGGAAGACGCTTCAGCACGCAGCGGATGCTGTTCCTGCAGGCAGTACAGTGCATGTTCGTGGCGGTGTGTACAACCAGAAGCTGAAGATCACCCGCTCAGGCTCCGCTTCACAGGGGCCGATTGTATTCACTAACGATGGCACGGAGACTCCGATTATTGACGGCACAGGACTTTCGGTTAGCGGGATTGAAGGGTTGATTGACCTGACCGATGTGAATTACGTTACCCTTCAGGGATTTGAAATTCGCAATTATACTACAGCTACTAAGGACGTCATGCCCGTAGGCATTTATGTTCACGGATCAGGCAGCTTCATCAATTTGTCTGGTAACAAAGTCCATGATATCAAAAACACGGCCACCCCAACCGGCAGTGATCTGCTTGGCCGTGACGCACATGGGATCGCCGTATACGGCACAAAGGCACCTGAATCCATTCACGATATTACGATTAATGGTAATGAACTGTACAATCTTGTGCTCGGCTCCAGCGAATCGCTGGTTCTCAACGGTAACGTGGACACTTTCTCGGTGACTAATAATGTTATTCACGATAACGACAACATCGGCATTGATCTCATCGGTTTTGAGGGTAAAGCGCCGAATACGGCTTACGATCAGGTACGGAACGGACTCGTGAAGGGCAACAGAGTCTACAATATCTCTTCCAATAATAATCCTTCGTATGGAAAGTCACTTCCGAATAACAGTAATGCGGCCGATGGCATTTATGTCGATGGTGGCAAGGACAGTATTATCGAACAGAACTACAGCTACAACAATGATATCGGTATCGAGATTGCGTCCGAGCATGCCGGTAAATCTACCAGCAATATTACAGTTCGCAGCAACGCAGTCTACAACAACCGACTCACCGGCATCGCGATGGGCGGGTACGATACCAAACGCGGCTCCACAGTAAACTGTAAGATCGTTAACAATACCGTATACAAAAATGACACGCTTGGCGATGGCAGCGGCCAGCTTTACGTTCAATACGACACACAAAATAACGTAATTAAGAACAACATTTTCGTAGCCAGCTCTACAGATGTATTGATTTACAATGAATACACCAAGAATTCCGGAAACGTTGTGGATTATAATCTCTATTTCGCCCCTGCCGGAAGTAATGGAGCGAATTGGACATGGAAAAATAAAGATTATACAGGATTCTCCGCTTATAAAACGGGAACTGGCAATGACGCACATTCCTTGTTCATTGATCCCAAATTTGTAAATGCTTCAGGATACGATTTCCATCTTCAATCTACATCTCCAGCGATTGATGCCGGGAACACGGATAATGCAATTATCGGGACACTGGACATTGAGGGGAAACCGAGAGTACAGGGAGCTGCTGTGAATATCGGCGCTTACGAGTGAGCCTTATAATCTAATGGGAAGATTCTTCCCTAAGACAAACCGACAAGGGTAGCTGAGTGATCAGCTGCCTTTGTTTTATTTAAATTGTAATAACCCTCTTTAAATACCTGTACCTGAATTAGACCTTACGTAAACCCATATTTAGGTAGGAAGCGGCATTTCCATTTCGAGCCAAGGATAGTAAAATCGGTTATAGCATGATTAATGCTAATGTTAATTCACAACTTTAGCCAAGAAAGGAGGATGTGGAATGAAACCCGGTTCCATCAAGCACTGCATGGTCATCTATTGGACCATAATCTTAATGCTAGTTTTGGCCGCGTGTTCCCGATCAGAACAAAATGAAAATCCGTCACTCCCACAGCCCGCTCATCTTATACAACAGCCAGTTGAATACAAGCCGAACCCCGATGAACCCGCATGGAAGCTTGATAATATGCCTGTGGATTTGACCTGGTTTGTGGGCGCGAACTGGTATGGTCACACATGGGGTGAGAGCATGACCTCCAAGGTTGTAACAGAGAAAACAGGCGTCAACATCAAATTCGAAGTGCCATCCGGCGAAGCCAGCGAACAAATTGCGCTCATGATGACTTCCGGTAAGCTGCCGGATTTGATGACAATAGGCTCGTGGGAAAGTGCAATTAATAAGTTGTGGGAAGGCGATCAGGTATATGCTTTAAATGAACTGGCGGAGAAATATGATCCCTACTTTTTCAAGGTCGCGGGGGACGGTGCATTGAAGTGGTATCGTCAGGAAAACGGCAATACATATGGCATTCCAAATGATTCATACAGCCCCAGCCTGATGCAGGCCACCGGTTTGACGGCTGCGAACCAAACCTTTTTGGTGCGAAAAGATCTGTATGAGGCTATGGGAAGACCGGATTTAAGCAATCCGGAAGGCTTCTTAAACGCTTTGCAACTATTGAAAGATCAGTATTCTGTGTATAAAGGTCAGCTCATCAGTCCTTTCTTTGCTCAGGGGAATGTCTCTTACGGGATGACCGAGTACCTGCAAAACCTGCTGGCTATTCCGCATGAAAAGGACGGCAAATTTAACGATCGTATGACCGACCCGGACTATATCACCTGGCTGAAAACTTTCCGCACAGCTTATGAACGAGGCTTGATTAATGTGGATTTTATGGTGGACTCGAATGCTCAGGTAGAGGAAAAAACCAGTAATGCTCGTTATTTTATGATGATTCGCGAGTGGACTGGCATGGCGGCTATCAATCCGATATTGGCCGCGGGTGCATATCCGAATTCCTACTACATCGCTGTGGATGGCCCGCAAAACAGCCACGGTGATTCCGCCAGACTGTTCCCTGGCAACATGGACGGCTGGATGGTTACGATGATTAGCAAATCCACCAAAAACCCTGAACGAGCCATCCGCTTCTTGACCTATCTGGCCAGTGAAGAAGGCCAAAGGGATATATTTCTGGGCAAAGAAGGCGAAACATGGGCGATGGGGAATGGCAAGCCGTATTTGAATACGGAAATGGTCCAATTGCTTGACACAGATAGGGAGAGGCTGGAAAAGGAATACGGTATCATGGATACCTACTGGATGCTGCGCAACCCTGCCTTCGTTAACCAGTGGAGACCAGAAAAGGCACCATCCGTTAAGCAAATGGAGGAGTTCGCGAACAAACAGGCAGATATGGACAGCGGTATCTATAAGGGAATAGATCCTGTAGGAGATTCCGATATAGCCTTATCCTGGTCGCGTATTTCTCAGAATTGGGAAGAAGTTCTGCCTGAACTGATTACCGCCAAAGATGAAGCTGCTTTTGATAAAATTTTCGAAAATTTCTTGGCCCGCCGTGTGAATTATGGTTTTAATCAGGTGATGGAATACCGTCAGACCGAGCTGGAGGCGAGAAAAGCCAAGATGGCTGAATAATCATACCCCAACATCCTCGCTCTCTATCAGCTAACTTGTAATATATGGTATAACAAAGGTGGTGAGGGTTTCAGAATGAATTACCTACTGACTAGATTGAGGAAACTTTACCGCAATGCCCGTATATCCCAAAAGCTGTTTCTGGCGTTTAGCCTGATGATTGCCATACCCGTTATTTTAGTATCCTTTTTATATATTCGCATGCAGGAAACCCAGCTATACAAGGACGCTATGGCAGCAGGCAACAGCCACGTTTCATGGCTAAACGAACAATTGCGCAGCAGAATGGACATTATTGAGAACGCTTCCAACACGGCGCTCACTCAAAAGTCATTTGTGGATTTTATTCATTCCAATATGCTTGTGGATGGACTGCGACTGGTGAAATTTAAGCAAAACCAATTTGAGCAAATGCAAAACATCATTCAAAGTAATGCGATGATCAGTGAGCTCAGCTTTTACGTGGATAATCCGAACTTGTATGAAATCTGGCCTGAAATCTATCATTATCAGAAATTTTGGCCGCAGGATTACTGGGCAAAGCTTCGGGATGAAGGTGGTGCGGCTTACCGCTTATTTTCTTTTAAGGATGGTGAACATACGCTATCATACTACCGGCTGGTTCGCCTTCAGGGTCAGGAGAAAAAACGACCTAGTATTATGGAAATTCGCGTTCCGCACAGTATGTTTTTCAGCGACCTGCTCCAGGAGAGCAAGGGAGACTTCTTTTCTGTTTTGATGAACGAAAGCGATCCCCCCCAATATGTTTATAATCCCCAGCATGAATTTTCTCGAAAAGCCGGAGAAGGACTGGACGAAATCCTTGGCGGTATTCATCGCCAGTTGGATGTACTGCCACAGGAAAGTCCCGTTAAGATTAAGGTAGGAGATCAGAGCTACTATGCACTGTACCGTTACATCGCTCCGTTAAACACTTATGTGGTCGATATTGCCTCCCATCAGGCATTGATGAAGGGGCCACGCAGCTGGTACGCATTTGTGGTAACGATTACATTATGTGTACTGCTGCTCATCATGCTGCTCGTATCACATACAACTCGGCGCATTTTCCGTCGGCTGGACAGCGTACTGGCTTCAATGCGTCAGGTTCGGAAGGGTGAACTGGATGCAACGATTGATACCGGCCTTGATGAGAACGAAAGAGGGGATGAGATCGATGAGGTGGCTGTGAGCTACAACAAAATGTTACATGAGGTCAAACGTCTGATGACACAGGTCGTGGATAAGCAATTGATCGCCAAAAACGCACAGCTGCACTCCCTGCATTCGCAGATCAACTCTCATTTTTTGTATAACGCACTGGAATCTATTCGTATGCTCGCGGAGGTTCAACGGCAACCCGCTATTGCGAATTCATTGGTATCATTAGGTTCGCAACTTCGCTACAGCATGCAGTGGCGCAGCGATACCGTTGCGCTTCGTGAGGAACTTGCCAACATTCAAAGCTACATTCAATTTATTAATTTAATGGAAGGCGGCAGCTTCATGTTGACGGCAGATCTCCCGCAGGAGGTGCTCCGCTATGCGATTCCTAAAATGTGCATGCAGCCCATCGTTGAAAATGCAGTGCATCACGCTGCGCCGTCAGGCGGTAGTGTGTGTATTCAGATCACCGTTTCAGTGGAGAATGACCGCTTGCTCATTAAGATACAAGATGATGGAGAGGGGCTAGACCCGGAGATGTTAGTCCGACTGCAAGCGGCACTGCGGGGAGACTCAGATTCGCCGATTGTTACCAGCAAGAACGGACTTGGTTTGGAAAACGTGAATAAGCGGCTGCAGCTTCATTATGGCGAGGATTGCGGTCTTTGGATTGATAGTGTTCAGGGCGCTTATACCTGTGTAACGATACGTTTGCCTTGGGAAAATGTAAATCTTGGAGGGTGGTAGGACGTGATCAATATTCTGGTTGTGGACGATCAAAAGCACATACGTGACGGTCTGCAGGCGATGCTGCATCAATTTCCTCTGGAGCTGAACAACATTTACTGTGCCGCAAGCGGGATTGAGGCGCTAATCCTTTTGCGCCAGCATAACATTCACATCGTTATTACCGATATTATGATGCCGGACATGGACGGGCTGGCACTGATGGCACAAACCAAAGAGGAGCGCATCGAGGTGGAATACCTCATTATTAGCGGTTATAGTGATTTTACATATGCCCAAAAAGCCATCGAACTTGGGGCAAAGGGATACTTGTTAAAACCTCTGAAGCGAGAGGATCTGCAAACTTCACTAGAGCATGTATGGCAGGAAATCCAAACAAGGCAGGCGCTTACGCACAACATGCAGCATGTCTCCCGTCTTGCCCGAGAGACAGATCGTAAAGAATTACGGATGTTTATGCAGGGGGCGTTAAACGATGAGGCTTGGATTCTCCAAATCCAGGAACAAAATCCTGCACTATGGCACAATTATCGCTTATGTTTGCTGCGAGAGAAATGTTGGATCAACCAGCCGGGTGCCAGCAGCGTTCATAGCATGGAAGCTATTGCCTATGGTGTGTTCGGTAGACAAGGTTGCATTTGCCTGCAACACAGCCCGTATCTGATCCTCGCAGTGAATGCCGCTTTAGATCCGGATGCTTTGCCGGCGTCGCTCAAGGAAGGAATGATCGATGCTATAACCGTTATGACTGACCCGCAGCAAGGATTAAAGATGTTGCCCGGCAGCTATACACAAGTACATGAGCTATACCACCATAGTTACTTGTTTCCAGATCAATATATCATCCTGCCAGCACATATTGAGCATATGGAGCAGCAGTGGCAACTTCCCTATGAAGAGCTATATGAACTGTTCCAGTCTGTTGGGACCGACGATAGTGGTAGAATCGCTCAGGGCCTTTCCGCAATATTTCACAAAAATGTGCTGCAACGCTATCATATTCGCTATACCCAACAGCTCTGCGGCGCCACAGTGCAGATGATGGAGGAATACGAGCGAGTTATTCGTCCCTACATGGGTGAAGAAGCGCTGGATCTTGAATCTTTGCGTAATCTCTTTGATTATCCGGGGATGCGCGATTATATTCAAGCGCTGCAACAGCAGCTGCTTCGACTGAATCAGTTCTATTTTGAATATAAGCACAGTTATCGCAATTCTCAGGATTTAAATGAAGCCATCCGTTTTATACACGAGAGCTATCATAAGCCGCTGGACCTCGCGATGGTATCCAATCATGTGTCGCTTAATTACGCCTATTTCTCAAATCTGTTCAAGAAGAACATTGGCAAAGGTTTTGCCGAATACCTGAGAGATGTACGTATGGATAAAGCGCGGCGTCTCCTAGCCGAAACCGACCATAAGATTGTTGAAGTGGCTGCTATGGTAGGCTATGAAAGCTACAAAAGCTTTACGCGAGCGTTCCGCCTTGTGATGGAAATTCAACCCACAGAGTATCGACAAATGATGCGCCAAAAGGTAGAACGTGAAGTACAATACCACAGTACAAATATATAAATTGAATCAAAACCCAAAAAAATGGGATATAACAAAAATAATTGTACCTTTTCAGCAGATTAACCTATTCGATAGAATAAAGATATTCCCCAATGTAAGCGATTACCTTTGTACGCCTAGATTGGGAGAAACTATTATCCTATCAAAGGAGGGCAATTATGAAACCATCTCACTTTACGGAGAAACGGTTTATGAAAAAGGTACTTGGTTTGTTCTTAGTGGTTGTGATGCTGGCTAGTGTTGGCGTGTTGCCAACTTCAAAAGTTCAAGCAGCTGGAACTACAGTTACCTCAATGGAGTACTTCTCACCAGCAGATGGACCTGTTATTTCAAAATCAGGGGTTGGCAAAGCCAGCTACGGATTTGTTATGCCTAAGTTCAATGGGGGCTCCGCTACGTGGAACGATGTTTACAGTGACGTGGGTGTCAATGTGAAAGTGGGTAACAACTGGGTTGATATTGATCAAGCCGGAGGTTATATCTATAACCAAAACTGGGGGCACTGGAGCGATGGCGGTTTCAATGGCTATTGGTTCACACTTTCCGCAACAACCGAAATTCAACTGTACTCCAAAGCGAATGGTGTTAAGCTTGAATATCAACTTGTATTCCAAAACATTAACAAAACAACCATCACAGCGATGAATCCGACACAAGGGCCGCAAATTACAGCAAGTTTCACAGGCGGTGCAGGCTTTACATATCCAACGTTCAACAATGATTCTGCGGTAACCTATGAAGCCGTAGCGGATGATTTGAAGGTGTATGTAAAACCTGTAAACAGCAGCTCATGGATTGATATTGACAATAATGCAGCCAGCGGCTGGATTTATGATCACAACTTCGGCCAATTCACCGACGGTGGAGGAGGTTACTGGTTTAACGTAACCGAATCGATCAACGTCAAATTGGAATCAAAGACTTCTTCGGCTAACCTTGTTTATACAATTACGTTTAATGAAGCTACAAGAAATTCATATGTCATTACGCCATACGAAGGAACAACCTTCACAGCAGATGCAAATGGTTCCATTGGAATCCCGCTTCCCAAAATTGATGGGGGTGCGCCAATCGCCAAAGAACTGGGCAATTTCGTATACCAGATTAACCTCAATGGGCAATGGGTGGATTTGAGTAACTCCAGTCAGAGCAAGTTTGCATACTCGGCTAATGGCTACAACAATATGTCTGATGCCAACCAGTGGGGGTACTGGGCCGATTATATCTATGGTCTTTGGTTCCAGCCAATCCAGGAAAATATGCAAATCCGTATCGGATATCCGCTGAACGGACAGGCGGGTGGAAATATTGGCAACAATTTCGTCAACTATACCTTCATCGGTAATCCAAATGCTCCGCGTCCGGATGTATCCGATCAAGAGGATATCGCGATCGGAACACCAACCGATCCGGCTATCGCGGGCATGAATCTCATCTGGCAGGATGAATTTAACGGAACTACGCTGGATACAAGTAAATGGAACTATGAAACAGGATATTATCTCAATAACGATCCCGCTACCTGGGGATGGGGAAATGCAGAACTGCAGCACTACACGAACAGCACTCAAAATGTTTATGTACAGGACGGGAAGCTGAATATCAAAGCCATGAACGATAGCAAATCTTTCCCGCAGGATCCGAATCGGTATGCGCAGTATTCTTCAGGTAAGATTAACACCAAGGATAAACTCTCCTTGAAGTACGGCAGAGTAGATTTTCGTGCCAAGCTTCCTACAGGGGATGGCGTTTGGCCAGCGCTGTGGATGCTTCCAAAAGATTCTGTATATGGCACATGGGCTGCATCGGGTGAAATCGATGTTATGGAAGCAAGAGGACGTCTTCCAGGGTCTGTAAGCGGTACCATACACTTTGGCGGACAATGGCCCGTGAACCAGTCTTCGGGTGGCGATTATCACTTCCCAGAAGGGCAAACTTTTGCCAATGATTATCATGTATACTCGGTCGTCTGGGAAGAGGACAACATTAAATGGTATGTCGACGGCAAGTTTTTCTATAAAGTCACTAACCAGCAGTGGTATTCCACAGCTGCACCGAACAACCCGAACGCTCCTTTCGATGAGCCGTTCTACCTCATTATGAACTTGGCAGTTGGCGGAAACTTCGACGGAGGCCGTACTCCGAACGCGTCCGATATCCCGGCAACTATGCAAGTGGATTATGTACGTGTGTATAAAGAACAGTAATAAAACAGCCGTTTCCGCGATTGGGGTCGTGTCGAGGCCATTCACCATAGTTATGGGTGATGAGGCAAGTTGAACGGAGAAGAAAAGACAGGGAAGACCAACAACAAAAATGTTGTTGGTCTTTGTCGTTTGAGAAGGTAGCCGCTTAGTCTCAAGCGAAATTTCTCTTCTCTACAATAATGAAGCAGCCTTCGTTCAACAATTGAACGAAGGCTGCTTGGAGTTTTATATCATGCCTATTTATTGTGTATTTCCATGAAAATGCTTTTAATGACGGGAAGCTGCTTGTGCCGAAGGGCGTGATACCACAGGAGCTTCTTCACGCACAACCGCCTGTACTGATGGACGTGTTACCCCAGCTGCTTCTTCCCGAACTACCGCTTGTACTGCCGAACGTGTTACCTCAGGAGCTTCTTCACGGGCTACCGCTTGAGCTGAAGGACGTGTTACCCTAGCTGCTTCCTCGCGAGCTGCCGCTTGAGCTGATGGGCGTGTTACTACTGGAACTTCTTCACGAGCTGTCACTTGAGCTGATGGACGTGTTACTGCAGGAGCTTCTTCACGGACAGCCGTTTGCTGCGATGGACGCGTTACCGTGGAAGCTTCTTCACTTGCAACCACCCTCGGAGTATTGCTCGAAGCCCAAGCCGTTGTCACTGTACTAATTGCAGCAACGACGAATAGCGTCGATATCGCTACAACAAAGGTCTTCTTTTTCACATTCTTTACGTTAAGCATAAAAGTTAATCTCCTTTTTAGTTGTTTACCGTCCCCGGATAAAGAGGAGCAGAATTGTATTGGTAGAAGCCTTGATCCTGCCACTACGTTCAGGATGGTTTCCCCATATCGTTTACGATCCGCAAGGGACATTCCCTTTACGACTTCTTCATCGCAGGACAGTTCACTCCACGTATGAATATCTTTGGAAAGCATATGGACCAATGGATTGAACCAATGCAATGCACGGGCTACTAATATGAGTGCCTTGATCCATAGATCTTTCCTTTTCAGGTGGATCAGTTCATGATGGAACACCATACCCATATCCACGTTTGCAGAATTCTTCATAGGCAGATAAATAGTAGGTTTCCTGAGCCCAATTAGAAAAGGACTGCGAATTAGAGCGCTGCAAGCAAGCCGAACCTCGCTCTTGAGACCCAGATTCTCCTTGACTACAGGGAGCAGCATAGCAACTTCGCTGGTCTTCGGAACGATAGTTTGCGTAAGTTTTAATGTCTTGAGAAACCTGAGATAACTATATGTTTGCCATGCTGCAAAAGCTATGGCCCCGATTACCCATAAGCATATTAAAGCGAGAGCTACGTTTGTTGAAATGGTCTGTACCTGGATGGCAGGAGCCGGATTGAATGGTCCAGGTAACACTTGTTGAACATTTAAGGGTAACTCGTTTACTGTAGTACTGGATGTGAACAACGAAAAAATCCAATTAAAGACCAGAAAGATGGGCAATAGATACAAAACTAAAGCCATTTTTCCAATTCCAAAACGCCATTTTGCAGGAATGACTTGAAAGGGAGCAAGGCGCAAAGACAGAATGAAAGCGACAACGACACTTCCGGCAACAGTCAGCGTAGACAGTAATACAAGAATGGTATTCATAGACTACACCTACTTTTCTGAAAACCATTGTCTCAGCTCTGCAATATCTTGATCAGAAAGCTTGTCGCCATCATACAAAGCTGAAATCAAATTTTTTACAGAGCCTTGATATAATCCATCCAGCACTTGTTGTGCCTCCAATAGCTTGTAGTCTTCGGGCGAAATACGAGGGACATACTTGTTGGTACGTCCATCCCTTGTAGCTGTAAGAGCCCCTTTGTCTACCAGCCGAGAGAGAAAGGTGGAGATCGTTTGCGCCTTCCATGCTTTCCCCTTTTGGGAAAACATGTTCAGCAGTTCGGTGGAGGTGACAGGTGGATCACACTCCCAGATCACTTCCATCAGCTCCATTTCAGTATCCGATAATTTTTGAAGATGGTTCACGGTGAACACTCCTTAACTTCGTTATGCGTCCATATCGAAGGTTATTACTACACTACGTAGTAGATATAAATTACTACAACGTGTAGTAGATAGTCAAGTGTTGAATGGATGTTGCGGAACCAGAGTCAGGTTTGTACTAGCTATATAAGTTCAACTAATGATTATTTACACTGACACTCCGATGACAGAACAACCTTCCGATCGCTGTTATCCCCAGATTTTTTTGATTCCTTTTTGAAACGGGGAAATTCGGGGATAAAGGCGAACGCTTCGCTTCTTCAGGTTATTTCTGTCCTCTCCGTTCTCGTGTAAATGTTTAGTTGAAAATATATAGTAAGCTCAATCTTTGATTTATTATAATGCAGAGACGAATGTCTGGAGTATATACTTAGTCTTAAATCCTGAAATCACTATAGGGAGGAACTACATGAATTTGTTTCATATACAATCTACACTGCAAGAGACCGACTGGACCGCGTCGTTCCTGAAGAATAACTTTATCGGCATTGGTTGGCCTGCGACAGGAGATTTGGAGCACGAGCCTGCAGAAGAATGGACAGAGCAATTAGTTCAACGCTACAGGATAGGAAAGACGGAACTTAGTGATGTCCTAGATACGCTCCATACTTTTGTCTACGTTATGCAGGATGGGGACTATGTCTTGATAGACGATGAAGAATGGGCATATGTTGGGGATTTGGGCGATTATTTTTACGATGATTCCAACGGAACCGGAGAGGAATACATATGCCACCGACGAGGAGTTACCTGGCTGGGACGCATCCCCTTAGCAGAGTTAAATGACAAAGTACTTGCACTTGTAAGTCATTACTCAATTATTGCGAAATTCGAACATCCAATTTCGCAGGCTCAACTGGAACCCTGGGTTTCGACCATCTCTGCAACCACTGAAGGAGATAACCATTCTTCAGTTAGAGTAGATGAAGGCACTATTCAAGAAGCACTCGATGTTCTAAAAAAGGCATTGCAGAGCGAAGAAGAGGATCTGCGAATCCGTGCAGCGGCAGCTATTTTACATTATGCAAAATCCTAGGGGCTTTCTCACTTTGGTTTCTTTGATATCGGCTATTCTAGTAAGGGATAAGAGGAGCGACAAAGGACAATATGTATATGAGTTGAATAATAGTTAGTGTTGAACAGACGCCAAATGGTGTCATAATATTTAAACGACACTACATGGTATGGAATGAAATTAACGGCTTTTTCTTGGCAATCATATGTAGGAGAGAATCATTTTAGAAAATACAATAATATGACTAGCATGATGAAGGATGGTCCCTGATGACAACTAATAAAACAAATCCCAAAGTTGATGAATATTTAAAGAAAGCAAAGAAGTGGAAGGAAGAATCGGAGAAGCTAAGAGAGATCGTTCTTTCCTGCGGCCTGACCGAAGACTTTAAGTGGATGCATCCTTGTTACACGTTGGAGAATAAAAACGTCGTTATCATTCATGGATTTAAGGAATATTGTGCGCTTCTTTTCCACAAAGGAGCTCTGTTAAAGGATGAGCAGGGTATTCTAATCCAACAAACAGAAAATGTACAAGCAGCTCGCCAGATCCGGTTCACCAATCTTCAACAAATCGTTGACATGGAAACTATCCTGAAAGAGTATATTGTTGAAGCCATTGAGGTTGAAAAGGCCGGATTAAAAGTGGCACTCAAAAAGAATACAGAATATGATGTTCCAGAAGAGTTTCAAACTAAACTGGATGAAAATCCTGCTTTGAAAACGGCTTTTGAAGCACTGACGCGTGGACGTCAACGAGCTTACCTTTTTTATTTTTCGCAACCCAAGCAATCCAAAACCCGCGTGTCCAGGATTGAGAAATCTACGCAGCAGATTCTGGATGGAAAAGGGTTAAATGATTAAGGTGATAATGTAACCGGGAAGCAGTCTGTTTTGAAATTAATTTATATACGTTGAAACACTCGCATTGGTGGGTGTTTTTTTGTTTTGTCATTTGTCGAATATGAAATCATCTTGTCAAATGTACTATTGCATGATATCGTTGATAACGATTATCAATATCATTTGAAAAAGGTGGGTTTATTTTGCTGAAACGAAGAAACTCGATCTGGCTTTTGTCTGCTCTCATTATATTGCTTGTACTGAGTGCTTGCGGTCAGGCCGCAACGACAAGCGATACAACGGAGACCACAAACACAACCGGAGCTGCGGATACGGAATCATCAACCGACTCAACTTCTGCGTCTGTTGCCGATACCACAACAGGTGCCGAGGGAGAGACCGTTACATATCAGTCAGATGCAGGTGAAGTGGAAGTACCTGCGGATCCGAAGCGGATTATCGATCTGACCGCATTTTCAACAGGCTACTTTGTTGCACTCGATGCCCCAGTCGTGGGTGCAACGTCAGGTGCAATAAACAACGAGTACATCAAGGATCAGCTCAAAAGTGAGGGGACAACAGATCTGGGAGAGCAGCCAACAGCCGAGCAACTGATCAGCCTAAAGCCTGATCTGATCATCGCATACACGGGTATGGAGGGTCTCGACAAGTTGTCGCAGATTGCACCAGTGGTACAGTTACAATATGGTAAGCGCAACTTCAAGGATCTCATGTTGGAGATGGGTAAACTGACCAATAGAGAAGCCGAAGCAAAAGACTGGATCACACAATGGGAAGCGAAAATTAATGAGCTGAAGCCAAAGGTACTTGCAGCTGTGGGAGATCGTACAGTCTCCATTTTGAATCCATACTCCAAAGGATTATTTGTATTTGGTCATAATTACGGTCGTGGTGGTGAAATACTCTATGACGAATTTGGTCTCAAGGCACCAAAAAGGGCCCAGACAGAGGCAATTGATAGTGGCACAGGCTGGGCCTCAATCTCGATGGAAGTGTTACCGGAATATGCAGGCGACATCATCTTCACCAGCCCGTGGTCGGGAGATACAACCGATCCGAAGATTGTTTATGATAATACAGTGTGGAAAAATCTAACTGCGGTCAAAGAGGGTTATGTTTTCCAGCTTGATCCGACCTCCGATACATACAACGACCCTGTATCGCTTGAAGGTCAACTGAAGTTTATCTCGGATAGCCTGCTTTCAGTGAAGTAGTCCTTGGGTGAATGTTTGAAGAGGTCCGTGCATTCTAGCACGGACCTCTTTATTTGGCGATCTTAAGTCGCAGTCGCTGCCCCTAACCCTGACATAGTCTTTTAACTATCGTACTCCGTTGTCGTAGTATAACCACATTAGCTTAGTAGTAAGGTTATTACATATTGGTCATATAAAATAGTTAATGCCCTTTTATCAATTTGCTTTTTAAAATAAGGCCCTTTGGCGAATCTGGACCAAAGGGGTTTTCAATTTCATTTTCATGATAATATAAGATGAAGTATGCGAAATAAATCTGGGTTAGGAGAAGATAATATGGACGTTTTTGCAGAATATCTAGCACGAATTGATAACCTGGGACATCGGGATCGTACGGAAGAAATTTTAGAATGGATTATCAAGAAGTACCCAAATTTAGTACCAAAAATAGCGTGGAATCAGCCCATGTTTACCGATCATGGCACATTTATTATTGGATTTAGTGTATCCAAACATCATTTGGCTGTGGCGCCTGAAAAGGCAGGGATTAATCATTTTTCCGATGAAATTGTGAAGGCCGGTTATGAGCACACCAAGGAGTTGGTGCGTATCCGGTGGGATGGACCGGTTGATTTTTCATTACTGGAAAGAATGATTGATTTCAACATCACGGAGAAGGCAGACTGTTCAACCTTTTGGCGGAAATAGGCATGGCGGATACCCAATAACAAAAGACCTCGCTCTCACATACAACGATGAGCTGGGTCTTTGTTATGGTCATTCAGCAAATGGTTTGGACATTGCACCAAAATAATCTATAACTACGTTGCGAAACGCGATAGCTGCTTTCGAGATATATCTGTTTTTATGCGACAATAAAGCAATTTCTCGCACAAGGTTCTGATCCTCGATCCGAAGATATACAATGCGTTCCTGTGAGTTTCTTGCTGTATTTGGTATAAAGGCAAGCCCAATCTCCGCCTCTACAAGTGCAGTTAATCTTGCAGGCTCATCTCCTTCGTAAACATACTTCGGTACAAACCCGACGGATTGGCATTTGGAGTCCACCAGATCACGAATACCATATCCTTTTTTCACCCCCACAAACCACTCTTCCTTAAGCTCTGCTAATGTGATACTGCTTCGATCCGCATATCGATGACCTAGAGGCACAGCTACTACAATAGGGTCCTGGAACAGCATCTGACATTCGATATCATCCCCTTGGATTGGAGGGGAGGACAGGCAAAAATCAATTTCGCCTCGGTGAAGAAGCGTGGACATGTCTTCCAAAGTAACCATTTGTACATGAAACTGGACGTTCGGTTTATTTTTTCGGAATGCCCGCAAGATTCCTGGTAATGTGCTTGCTGTAGTGACCGCCAATTGAAGTGTACCGTGTTCCGGGTTGGAAAGATCAGCAATTTCCTGTTTTCCCTGTTCCAATTCAAATAGGGCTTTTTCGGTCCGTCGAAGGAATGTTCTTCCGAATTCGTTTAACCGCAGCTTTCTGCCCAATCGATCAAATAGCGGTGCACCCAAGTCATCCTCCAAACGTTGTATCGTCTTGCTCAGTGAGGATTGAGTGACATGCAGCTTACCCGCAGCTTCCGTAACATGTTCACATCGGGCTAATGTCAGAAAATAGCGTAGCTGTAGAAGTTCCATTTCGCACCACTCTCTTATTCCTTTTAGTTCATCAAATCATAACATAAAATGCATTGGAATAAATAACGGATTTCCATTAAGATGACAACAGAAGAAGGAGGGATATACATAATGAACACTCGAAATATATGGTTAATGATATCTGTGGGCTTGGGAATCATGCTGAATCCGCTAAATTCCTCCATGATATCTATAGCGATTGCAAGACTACAACAGGAGTTTTTACTTGATGTTACGGCCGTGTCGTGGATTATTTTTTCCTTTTACATCGCAAGTGCTGTGGCTCAACCGGTCATGGGCAAGTGCAGTGATCTGTTCGGCCGCAGAAAAATATTCCTTATCGGTCTGGTTGTTGTCTTCGTTTCCTCCATGTTAGCTCCGTTATCTCCAGACTTTTCTTGGCTCATTGTTTTCCGGATCATTCAATCTGTTGGCACAAGCATGATGGTATCCGTCGGGATGGCGATTGTAAGAATCCACGTTACTGAGAAACAGGCAGCCGCTTTGTCTATCCTTGCGATGTTCCTGTCCGGTGCGGCCGCGGTAGGCCCCTTTATTGGTGGTGTATTGATTCATTGGTGGGGCTGGCCAAGCATATTCCTTGTGAACATTCCATTTGTAATCGCAAGCTTTATCTTCGCCTGGAAAGCCATTCCCAAAGAGGGGTCATTCAAATCCACGTCTGGTGACATGTCCATCAGAAAATGGTTCCTGCTGATTGATGCGCCAGGCATACTCTTGTTCACAATCGCTTTGGTGACTCTGCTAATGAGCGTGCTTTCCGTTAAATCAACCGGACATCTTTCAACATGGCACCTTATGGCAGGGGGAATCGGTTTGATTGCATTAGCAATTTTTATACGACATGAATTGAAAACACCATCCCCCTTTATCCCGCTGAGGGTATTCGCCAAATATCCCGAAATGACCTGGGTGAATGTACAATTTATGCTGGTTAACACTCTGTTTTACGCTCTGTTTTTTGGAATACCATCTTATTTGCAGCAGGTACGCCATCTGAACGAAGTTCATACAGGAATAATTATGCTAACCCTCGGTTTATGTTCACTTATCAGTTCTCCTCTCGCAGGACGCTGGATTGACAAATCAGGTACGCGACCAGCTTTGATCGTTTCTGCGGTTTTAATGACGCTCGGGTCTGTCTTGATTGTGGCATTGGATAATGCTTCGCCGGTTGTCAATGTCATCTTGCCCTTAGCTGTATTCGGCATCAGTAACGGGTTGAACAGTGTCGGTATGCAGGCGGCTTTATTTAAGAGCACACCCAAAGAAATGATCGGTGTCGCATCAGGTATTTTTAATACATCGAGATATCTGGGTACCATTTTGTCGTCGTTGTTGATTGGAATTGTTATGGGAGACACATTCAGTTTTATAGGTTTTCAAACGCTCGGAATCATCCTGACGGTATTAGCTGCATCTTTAATCATGATGACCTTACGGCGCCAGCGATCCTCGGACACGCAGACGTTATAGTGTTAAATCACATCATTACGTAGTCATGTATTGCTTTCGAAATTGAAGCGGAGACAATCCGATATACCGTTTGAAACAGGCTGAGAAGTATGGAGCATAACGAAAGCCCACTTCTTCAGCGATGCGATCGATCAACCAGTCTGTAGTAACCAGTAATCGCTTTGCACGTTCTAAACGAAGTTCATTTAAATATTCAATTGGCGTTTTACCATACTTCATTTTCATGCAGCGGATAACATAGTTGGGATGAAAATGGAGAGCTGCTGCCAAGGTTTCATTAGTGACCTTTTTCTTGTAATTCTGTTGAATGTATATTGCTGCTAGTTCTGCTAATCGATTCTGCACGGAGTCCATAACCCGTAAGCTGCCTTCTTCCAACATGGAAAGCAATTCACCGAGCAAGCGCTGCTCCTGCCAAAAGGAGCTATCCATTTCCGGGGTCAACAATTGCTCCAGAAGGTTGAAAGCCGCTTGTGAATTGGCTAATTTCGAATGTTTAGGAAGCCTTAACGTATAAGGGTTGCCAAACGGTCTGGAGGAATCTTGCAACTCCGGTTCAAGGACAGAAGAGGTTAGCAAACTTTCATATCTTTCAACATGCTCAAAATGCAGCCAGTAAAACACCGTTTTCTGCGTACACGGCCTGACCGAATAGTGTTCTCCCTCTGGCAACAGGATAAGTGAATCTCCTTTTTCCAAAGTCCATTGCTGATCATTCTCTCCAATATATAACTCTCCCTTGACCACAATCAGTACATCGTAAATACCAAGCTTTTTTCGGTTCGGATGATGATCTCCGATTTCATATTCAGAACGTCCAGCTCCTAAATAATAGGGGAGTTGGGGGACTTTAAGCTCTATGATTCCATCTTCATTCAAAACAGATAGCCCTCCCTATTAGTGTTAAATTTTATAGAAAAAAGTTCAATTCAATTCTATTTTCCCATGTAATCACAGCTTATAATTGAAAACCACAAGAGTCAATTTTATAGGAGGAATTCCATAATGCCTAAAACCAAAGTGGCCATTCAAGACACCTTCTGGAAAGAATACTCCGAATTAGTCCGTCAGACCGTCATTCCTTATCAATGGGAAGCGCTAAATGACCGAATCGAAGGCGCAGAGCCGAGCTATGCCATCCGTAATTTTCGAATTGCAGCTGGCTTAGAGAAAGGTGAATTCGGAGGATGGGTATTTCAGGATAGTGATCTCTACAAATGGTTGGAAGCGGTTGCTTATTCGATCGGTAACCATCCTGATCCCAAGCTGGAGAGCATCGCTGATGAAGTGATTGACCTGATTGGTCAAGCTCAACATGAAAATGGCTATGTAAATACCTACTTCACCATTAAAGAGCCTGGAAGACAGTGGACCAATCTGTATGAAGCTCATGAGCTATATTGTGCCGGTCATATGATTGAAGCAGCAGTTGCATATTATCAAGCGACAGGGAAGCGCAGATTTCTCGACATCGCATGTCGGTTCGCTGATCTCATTGATAGCTTGTTTGGAACCGAGCAAGGTAAAATTCAGGCATATTGTGGGCACCAGGAGATAGAGTTAGCTCTGGTTAAACTGTACAACGTTACAGGGGAACAACGTTATTTGGATCTGAGCAGCTATTTCATTAATGAACGTGGCAACAAACCCAGTTATTTTGTGGAAGAATGGGAACGCCGGGGAAGGAAGAATATTTGGTCACAAGGAACTCCCAATCTTGAGGTATATCAGTCTCATCTGCCTGTGAGAGAACAATCGGTGGCCGTAGGTCACTCAGTTCGTGCCGTTTATATGTACACCGCAATGGCCGATTTGGCGCGCCTCACGAATGATTCAAGTTTGCGTGAAGCCTGTGAGCGGCTATGGAACAATACAACTCGCAAGCAAATGTATATTACCGGCGGCATAGGTGCAACACATCTGGGGGAAGCATTCACGTTTGACTATGATTTGCCTAACGATACGGTTTATGCAGAGACCTGTGCTTCCATTGGACTGATTTTCTGGGCACGTCGGATGCTGCAATTGGAGGCCAAGAGTGACTATGCTGACGTCATGGAAAGAGCATTATACAATAATATACTTGGCAGCATGTCCAAAGATGGTCAACATTTCTTCTATGTAAATCCACTAGAGGTACACCCAGATGCGAGTGAAAAAAATCCTGACAAACATCACGTGAAGCCCGTACGGCAGAAATGGTTTGGATGTTCATGCTGTCCGCCTAATGTGGCTCGTTTATTAAGTTCACTTCATGATTATATTTATGATGTATCCGATGACGGAAAAACGGTGTACGTGCATTTGTTTATCGGCAGTCAGCTTCAATGGGTGACAGGAGACGGTCTGCAAGTGACATTACACCAACGATCTGAATTACCGTGGCATGGGAAGGTGGAATTCTCGATTTCTTTTGCTGGTAATCATGCTAAAGCTGCTCCATTTGAGATTGCACTCCGAATTCCTCAGTGGTTTCAAAGCCAGGATCCAATATTAAAGATCAACGGGGAACCCCAACATTATCGTAAGCATAATGGTTATGCAAAAATGGAACGTGCTTGGTCCGATGGTGATACAGTAGAGTGGATATTGCCACTTGAGACCCAATTGATCGCTGCTCATCCTCTGATCCGGCCAGATGCTGGAAAAGCTGCCATCCAACGCGGCCCGCTCGTTTACTGCCTAGAGCAAGTGGATAATGGATCTCCACTATCTTCACTCTCATTCGCGGAGGACCCAGAGTTGAGAGAACACGAAACGCCTGAACTGCTTGGTGGTTGCATTACTGTAGAAGTTAATGGGCTACTTGTGGATGAATCCGTGTGGTTGGATAATCAACCTTACCAGCCGCTACACAAAAACGTAAAACCGGTACAACTCACAGCAATCCCTTATTATTTATGGGGCAATCGACAAGCGGGAGAAATGAATGTTTGGCTTCGTACCTGATTCTATAATTCGTATATGACACCTTTAATTGAAAAGCGGGAAAGAAACACAATTACTAAAAGTCGCCTAAATGGCGACTTTTTTGCTTTAAGATCATGCTCATTTAATGCAAACAGCTACTTTTTTTAAACGAAATTTAAGATACGCATTAAACCAGTGTAAGGTTGATCTTCTATACTTGCATCTGAGCTTCAAAAATCATTCGAGGGAGAGATTTATATCAATCATTCACGTTCATTCACATCAAATCGAATCAGAATAACAGCCATCAGCGCACTCGCTATGATTCTGATCGCATGCCCGATCATAAGTACGGGTAGTGCTGCCGCTAATGCAGCTCCTGTATCAGCTATTTCACAAGCCACAAAAGATATTAAGGCTCAAGCGCCTATCCAATATCGAATTCAAGCCCGGCTGGATGAGAAGAAGATGACGATAGAGGGGAGTGAATTCATTACTTACCGCAATACAAGTAAAGATACATTGAAGCAACTGGTTTTTCATACTTATGCTGATGCTAACCTTTCGGAATCGACACAGACGACCATGTTTAAACATTCCAATGAAGAGATTAGCAAAAATAACCCTGATAAGAAACCGGAAGACTTTCTTGGAGGAATTGATATTGAGAAGGTGATGACCGGCGGACAAGTCCTTGATTTCAGTAATAAGGACCAAGCTATGTCGGTGAAATTGGAGCAACCCCTTCAGCCTGGTGAATCCGTGTCGGTTCAAGTGCATTTTAATCTGAATATTCCCTATGGCTCACAGCGCTTATCGTATTACAAAGATATTATCAATGGGGCTCATTGGTTCCCTGTGATGTCAGTCTATGACGAGGCTAAGCATGAATGGGATAGCAAACCTTATAGTAAAACATTTGAAACGGATTACTATACTTCCGCGGATTATGAAGTTCAGTTCAATGTTCCCGATGAATATCAGGTAGTGATGCCTGGTACGATAACCACACGGGATGATGCAGAGACTGGACGCAAAGTGGTATCCACCGTAGCCGAGAATACGAGGGAGTTTGCTTTCTTTGCCAGCCCGAACTTCAAAGTGGAAAGCGCAACCCGGAATGGCCTCACCGTAGAGTATTATTATTTTGACAACCAACCAGGTAAGAAAAAGATCATTGATGGATATATTGATCAAGCATTTAAAGCCATTGATTTTTTCAGTGGAAAATACGGTAAATATCCTTATCCTGAATTCCGGATTGTTGAATCATATGTGGAAGGTGTAGCTATCGAGTATTCAAGACTTATCCAAATGGGGCAAATCGGAATAAATTCTGCTTCAGAACAGGACACGGTTTTTGTGCATGAAATCGCCCACCAGTGGTTTCATGCGTTAATCGGGAATAATTCGGAGACAGAGTCTTTCCTGGACGAAGGATTTGCAGATTTCTCCAAAGTGTATTTTTCTGAGAAGCAGGGGGATAAGATGAATGGCTTTAAGTCCATCCAATTTGACGATTCCACTGTGGATAAGGCCATTGCTTCAACCAATGACGAGGTGGGAGATTGGGCAAGCCCAGTTTATTACGATAAAGGCCGCCAAGCGATATACCAATTGTACCGTTCCGTCGGGGAAGAGAAATTCGATACCTTTATGAAAGAGTATTTTAAACGTTATGTATACCAAAACGCTACGATTGACGGACTTCTGCAAACGATAGAAGATGTACTGGGGAAAGAGGAGCGAGATGATATGAAGACGGCTTTATTTGAGCCCAATTTTGCGCTGAAGCCCGAATATCAACTGTCGAATGAGGAGAAAACGGCATACCTGCATGATCAGTTTCAATCGCTGTATGGATCAGCGTTAACTCAGGTTCCGAATTTACCTTTTGAAACTATGAGCCGTGTGATGGATAAAGCCCTTCAAGGTGAGCCATTAGCCATTGTGCTCAGTGATCAGGTGAGCAAGGCAGCAAACAAACAACAGGAAGCTATGGTAAACCAACTGACAACTCTTCTGGATTTAACCGGAGTGAAGTATGACCTGATCCAGGACCGGCAGGAGTTGAAGCAAAAAATGAAAAAAGAACTGGCTACCAGCAACCTGATTGTACTTGGCAACGCCAAATCAAATGGTTTTGTACAAGCATTAAAATCCAGCATTATAGACCGTGCTACCCATATCGGGTTTCAATGGAAGACGACCATGAACCAACCATCTGCAGCTGGAGGCTATATTATCAAACATCCTTATAATCAAAATCGTTTGATGCTGCACTATTTCTGGAATGAAGATCATCTGAGCGGTGGGAGTCTTGAATCATTCATGATGAAAATGCAGGAATCCATTGGATTCACCAACGCATATTGTCAGTACTATGTTTTGGACAAGACTGGCAAGGTAACACTGGATAAAAAAGTGGAAAATCCACTTTCGAAATTTTTCGCTGAGGAATAACCCGAAAGTGTTCAATCTTATAAAGAAAGATTAAATATGCTTGCCAATTGTCATTGGAAGATCATAATATCGTATGTTACAGAGTCGCCTATATGGCGACTTTTTTATTTAAGTTCAATTTAGGTTTTTAAAAGCTGTTCTGAAGGGTAAATATAACGTGGATCTTTAAATGGATGTAAAATAAAACGTTGCGGAGGAAAATGAAGAATGTGAGGAAAAGCATTGATTGTTAATATACTGCAAATAATAACAATATAATGTGCAAAGACACCTGAAAATGTAGGATAGTAACATCAATGACAAGAAAATGATCAGGATTCGGAGAACACCGAAATGAGGAGGACATATGAAAACAACCAAGGTCTCATTTTATGTACTATCACTAATTCTGCTCCTAGTGGCGGGGTTATCCGGATGGTCGGGGGATGCCAATGCAAACTCCAATTCAGGTAAAACCTATGTGATTGGCACGGACATCACATTTGCACCGTTTGAATATCAAGATGAAAATGGGGATTATGTAGGCATCGATATGGATTTGCTGGATGCGATCGCCAAAGACCAGAACTTTAATTACCAAATCAAAGCCCTGGGATTTAATGCGGCTGTGCAAGCTCTTGAGTCCAATCAGGTGGATGGCGTCATTGCCGGGATGAGTATTACAGATGAACGAAAACAAAAGTTTGATTTCTCAGAGCCTTACTATGAATCAGGCGTTGTTATGGGAATTAGTGCCAATAATGATACTGTAAAAAGCTATGAAGATCTTCGCGGTAAAAAGGTCGCCGTGAAAACGGGCACAGAAGGATACAGCTTTGCTGAATCTATCGCTTCAAAATATGGTTTTACCATTGTTCCATTCGACGATTCTTCGCAAATGTATGATGATGTGAAAACTGGAAACTCGGTTGCATGTTTTGAAGATGAACCAGTTCTAAGATTTGGGGTAAATCAGAATAACGGTTTAAAAATCGTGACCAAGAAAGAAGACGGGGCTTCCTACGGATTTGCGGTTAGCAAGGGACAGAACCAGGAACTCCTAAAAATGTTTAATGACGGCCTAACAAATATCAAGGTAAGCGGCGAGTATGACCGTATTAAAGAGAACTACCTTGGTGAAAATGCCGTTGTCGCAAACCAGGGTCGTTGGGAATTAGTCCAAAAATCTCTGCCTGCGCTGTTCAAAGGTCTGGGAAATACCCTCTTATATACGATTATTTCGCTGTTTTTCGCCTTTATCATCGGTTTGATTTTTGGCTTTATGAAAGTAGGACAAAATAAGTTTCTTCGTGGTGTTGCTACCGTATTTGTGGATATTTTCCGCGGCATACCATTGATCGTTCTGGCATTCTTTATCTATTTCGGGATTCCTCAGGCCATGGGCTTCACCATGCCACTGTTCCTGGCCGCCATTCTGACATTGAGTTTGAATGCAGGGGCGTACGTAACGGAAATTATTCGCGGGGGTATTCAATCGATTGATCGTGGACAGATGGAAGCCGCTCGCTCATTGGGACTTCCTTATCGCAAAGCCATGATAAAGATCGTAATCCCTCAGGCCATACGGGTTATGATTCCTTCATTTATTAATCAGATGGTTATTACATTGAAAGATACATCGATCTTGTCCGTTATTGGACTGGTGGAGTTGACGCAATCCGGTAAGATTGTTATCGCAAGAACATTCGCCTCTTTCGACATTTGGTTGACCGTTGCGATTATGTACCTGATTGTTATCATCACATTGACTAAGATTGCTGACTACCTGGAGGTGAAGGTTCGTCGTGGGTAAAATTAAAGTTGAAGGATTAAAGAAAAGTTTTGGCACAAATCAAGTGCTGAAAGGCATCGATATATCGGTCAACGAAGGTGAAGTTGTCTGTGTCATTGGACCTTCCGGCTCGGGTAAAAGTACGTTTTTGCGTTGCATTAACCAGTTAGATGAGATCACAGCTGGACGGGTTATCGTAGATGATCGGGATCTAAATGATCCCAAAACGAACATTAACAAAGCACGCGAGAATATTGGAATGGTGTTTCAGCATTTCAACCTGTTTCCTCATTTCAGCGTGCTCAAAAATATCATGTTTGCACCCAGAGAACTTGGGATATTAAAAGAACAGGAAGCACGTGATACGGCACTTCGTTTACTTGATCGGGTTGGTTTGTCGGATAAAGCAGACAGCTATCCAAACCAACTTTCGGGCGGACAAAAACAACGCGTAGCGATCGCTCGTGCGCTTGCCATGAATCCGGACGTTATGTTATTCGATGAACCAACTTCGGCGCTTGACCCCGAGATGGTAGGCGAAGTCCTTGGTGTAATGAAGGATCTTGCGAGCGAAGGTATGACGATGATTATCGTGACCCATGAAATGGGGTTTGCCCGTGAAGTTGCGGATCGGGTTGTCTTCATGGACGGTGGATATGTTGTAGAGCAGGGCACTCCTGTTGAAATATTCGGAAATCCAAAAAATGAACGGACGATCAGCTTCCTGGAGAAAGTACTCTAAAAAGCCAAATCAAAACCCCTTCAAGATCATTTCTTGAGGGGTTTTTGGTTTGCATTTGATTTAGTTATGGATTTGAATTACATAGCAGGTATTCACTCAAGTGAGTCCTTGTTTAGCCTTCTTTTCCATCTGCGATGGCCTCTTCGGTCGTCGCATAAACCAATCGGTTGCGAACCAGGGAGGGCAGGAATTTTAGATAGAAAAAGCTGACGGCTATCGTGCAGAATGCCAGCATGTAATGCAGCCAGGTGACCGATAACCAGACTGGAAAGGCGAGGGCGATACCTCCCAAAGCCAGTGAGTGCCCAAGCATCATGATCGGCTCGATCAATGAATTAACTCGGCCCATATTCTGTGGGGGAACAAGCTCCGGCATCCAGCTGCCAAGCGCGATGTTAATAGGAGCTATGGCGATTCCCGCCAACAGGATGAGAAAAAGATAGACTTCAATCCGCACAGTTGTTCCAAGTCCTCCGATGAGCAGGCTGGAAATGAATAGCCCAGATATCAAAATCGGAGTTCTTGTGAAGCGCCGGATGAAGTGAGGAGCGATGATGCTGCCAATCAGAAAGCCGATCCCCAGAAAGACAGTAATGAGCGAAGACTGAACGACGTAATTGTCGGGGCTTAACTTGTATTTCATGGTGAAGATGGGGAGTACAGAGAAGACACCGTTTACAATACCGAAAAATAGAAATCCACTAATCAGTACGAGAAGCAATCGATTCCCGGCAATATACCGAAGGCCATGCCAGAAATCCTTAAAAAGAAGTGATAGCCGTAGTTCCCGAATAGAGGTTCTTCCGTTGGGGATACGGGCACGTTCGGGGAAATCTCCCCAGGCTAACAGAAGACCGGAGATCAGGAAACTGACACCGTCGATGATAAAGGCACCCTTAATGCCGATAAAATGATAGGCTGCTGCGCCCAAGCTCATACCAAAGAGCATAAACATCCCCATGATCATCTGATTGAGGCCTGAGGCCTGAACATACTGGTCCTGATCAATGCTGCCTTGCAGCAATCCCATTTCTGCTGGACCAAAAAATTTGGATATCGAACTGCGTAAAAAGAGCATCAAAAAGCAGAAGAACAGCATGTCATAATGAACAAATAATAGCAGCAGCAGGGTAAGTCCTGCCCTGATCCAGTCGCTGTAGGCAGCAATATGCTTGCGGTCGAATCGGTCAGCGATGACACCGACGATCCAGAACACAGCCAAGGTAGGCAATGAGTACATCAGCTCCGCCATCGTAGCGAGTGACGGGCGCTCACTGTACCTGTCTACCAAATAAAAGGCGAATGCCATATTTCCAATCACGGTTCCTAGCTGTGAAGCAAAAGCCGCAATGAACAGCTTACAGAACGTTGGATTACGAAAAAGCGACTTCATTCCTTCTCCTCCTAATGTTACGTTTCTTTGATCGATACTGGATGGAGCAGACTTTTTAAATAAAGCATCAGGGCATCATACTGCATTCGAGTGTTTGCTTTTTCAGGACCTATTGTGATGTAGTGGGTCATAATTCCCTCTTGAAAGGATGCAGCGAGTCTGGAGATATCCATGATGTCCATGACAGGTGAGAACTCTTCACGTTCCACACCGATCCGAAGCAGCTCCGCAAATAGTGCGATTCCCTTTTCATATCGTTCAAGAAGCAGCTTGTGGCGTGGCTCATCCCGCCACCCTACCAGAAAGTACTCATAGAACGCAGGCATCAATCCTCCGTGGGGAGAGCGATGGAGCTCCTGCAACTGCTGGGAATAAAGTGTAGTCACCATTTCCCATATGGAGGAAGAGGACTCCATTAGCTGATTGATATACTGTTCATAATCCGCATCCTGATAATCCAGTAAAGCCTCGAAAATATCCTCTTTGGTCTGATAATACAAGTAAATCCAGCCTCGACTCATTCCGGTTTCCTGAATGATATCCTTTAACGTCGCCGCGCCATAACCCTTTTCGGTAAACACCCGCTTAGCTGCTTCAAGTATTTGCAGATTTCTCCGTTCTTTTTGAGTATCTGTTAGTCTGGGTGACATTTCACCACTTCCTTCCCGTTTCATCAAAATGAACCTCATGTCATTTTAATAATAATGACACAAAGTTCATTTTGCAATAGAAAATAAAATAATCAAGACGAGAGAACTTCCAGGTGCTATATGATGCAGCGCACGTATATCAAATGGATGCTGTAGTTTAGTCCAATTCCTTACCTCTTCAAATTAAATTAACAGATTGAATAGTTGTGTACATTATTAAACAAATCGGACTTATTTAATAATTGTAGATGTTATGATCTTGTTTATAATAATATACATATGGTCATTAATTAGTTTGTGTGCATTTTTATAGCTCAACTAGTCTAGCAAAATGAATGCACCAAAACACAAGATACAAATAGGAAGCAGGAGATCAATTTTTATGGAAAAACAGAAATCATTATTCATCTTTATATTAACCATAGGTGTCTTCGGTATTTTAAATACTGAAATGGGTATCGTGGGAATATTACCTTTAGTGGCTGATCACTTTCATATCAGTGTATCCAAAGCTGGCTTACTAGTTAGTCTCTTTGCCATTGCTGTTGCAATATCTGGTCCTACGTTGCCGTTATTGTTCTCGGGTTTTAATCGCAAGAAGGTCATGTTGCTGGTACTTGGTGTTTTTGTGCTGGGGAATATGGTGTCCATATTTGCGACAAACTTCAACGTAGCCTTAATAGCCCGCGTCATTCCTGCTTTTTTACACCCGGTTTATGTCTCTATCGCTTTGACAGCGGCAGCAGCCTCAGTTAGCAGGGAAGACGCCCCAAGAGCGACTTCCAAAGTATTTAAGGGAGTAACGGGGGGGATGGTACTTGGGGCACCTATCTCAAGTTTTATTGGTAGCAGTACTTCAATCGAGATGGCCATGATATTTTTTACGATCGTGAACGCTATCGCATTCATTGCTGTGCTCCTGTTTGTACCCTCGATGCCTGTTCAGGAAAGGCTATCTTATGGATCGCAATTAAGTGTATTAAAAAAATCAATAACTTGGTTATCCATTGTTGGTGTCATTTTTATTAATGCAGCGATGTATGGCGTGAGCAGTTATCTGGCGGAGTACCTTGAAACCATTACGAATGTAAATGGGGGCACAATTAGTTTAATGTTATTCATATTTGGCGGGGCAAGTATATTAGGAAACATTGTCGCAGGCAAAGTGCTTACTACGAATCCCTTGAAATCTGTAGCCTTGTTCCCATTTATCTTGGGAGTGGTATACATTGTATTATTCTTAATGGGAGAGTTCACTGGACCCATGGCTTTCATTGTTTTTGTTTTTGGAATAATGGTTGCTGTAGGAAATAACATTAGTCAATACTGGATCACATCAGCAGCACCGGAAGCCCCCGAATTTTCGAATGGATTGTTTCTAGCATCCGGTAATTTGGGGGTAGCTACAGGCACATCTGTTGGAGGACTCGTTATTTCAGGAATGGGTACACAGTACGTCGTATTAGGCGGACTCCTGTTCTTGATATTGAGTTTAGTCTTTATTTTACTGAGGAACTCCTTGCATATTACTCATCCAACTGGAAATTCTTCAACGAATATGTAGTCATTTGCATGTTTTTGGCGTAGTCGATTTGAAAAATACAGGAATATATCACGTTTAATACGTAATCAAAGGCAATTTGTGATGAAAATGTACCGATCTTTGCATGTTTTGTTTCGTCATTCGGCACCTGGATACAGATCGTACTCATTTTGGCCAACTCACTTTGATGATTAGCGGTAATCGTGATAAATGGAATTTTTTCGCGAGAGAAATGTTGGGCTGCCTTTAGGAAAATGGGCGATTTTTCATGGTAGGTCAAAAAAATGGCGCAATCCTGTGCCGTAAGATTTATAGTGTGGTAAGCCCATTCGGACAGCTCTGTTGTGATCACGACGTATTTATTGATTTTAATCAGTTTATTCTGAAAGCTCTTCGCGCGGATTTGAGAATCCCCCAACGCATAGATGAAGATTCGTTTCGCCTGATCCAGCAAATGGGCTGCTTCTGTTAGAGAGGCTTCATCCATAAAAGCAAAGTTTTTCTCAATCGTTTCTTTCATTAGTTCAGCAATATCTTTTGCCACCTGAAGTGAAGATTCACCAAGTGCGAACGGATAATTGGGATCAATATTGGAGATGTTCTGAGCATCCTGCTGAAACTCTCGGGCAAGCTTAATGCTGAACTCCTTAAACCCTGAAAGTCCAAGCTTATGAGTTAAGCGGTTGATGGCAGAATGTGAGGTGTATGTAGCTTTGGCAAGCTCTTGAATATTCAAGTGAAGCATTAGCTCCTTATGAGTCAGAATATAAGAAGCGATGCTTTTTTCATTTGGTGTAAAGTGGTTCATGTCTGTTAATTGGGTCAATATTTTCAACAGGTTCACCCCGGATTCATTGAAATAACGTTGATGTAGAGCGTCCAGTAAACATTTTGTTTAAAAAGAGGGCATCTGAAATCCGAATTATTGGTCAAATGTACCGTAATTTCTTCAAAGCTCCTCCGGAGGATTTTCTTCTTCTATAATAAATGAAAAAGAGCCTAAGGGGGAATTCATATGTTAACCATCGGTTACATTGGCAATGGCAAAAGTACAAATCGTTATCATCTTCCTTTTTCATTGAATCGGGATCATTTGAAAGTAAAAACGATATATGCCCGTCATCCGGAGAAAACAGAATGGGTGAAAGCTCCTGGTGTTCTGTATACAGATGATCTTGCAGCTTTAATGAATGACGATGACATTCAGTTGGTCGTGGTCTGTACACATACCGAATCCCATTATGAGTATGCAAAGATGGCACTCGATCATGGAAAACATGTACTTGTTGAAAAACCTTTTATGCTGACCAAAGAAGAAGCCGAATCCATTTTCCAGTACGCCAAAGAAAAAAATCTCTTGATTCAATGTTATCAGAACCGACGATATGATTCGGATTTTCTGACGACCAAGAAAGTGATTGAGTCAGGAAAGCTTGGCGATTTGCTGGAAGTGGAGATGCATTACGATTATTATCGACCGGAGATCCCCAATGCTACCACCCATTTTTCCAAATACAAAAGTTATTTATACGGGCACGGTGTTCACACCATTGATCAGGTATTATCCTATTTCGGGCAACCGCACAAGATACATTACGATGTTCGTCAATTGCTGGGTCCTGGCAGAATGAATGATTATTTCGATCTGGACTTTTATTACGCTTCGCTGAAAGTATCAGTCAAATCTAGCTTTTTCCGCTTAAAGCCCCGCCCGAGTTTTGTAGTATACGGCAAAAAGGGAGTATTCGTAAAACAAACTGAGGATCGTCAAGAGGAACATCTGAAGTTATTTTACCTTCCCAAAGGACATCCCGATTTTGGTAAGGATTTGCCTCAGCACTATGGCGTACTGACGTATCTGGATGACGCAGGAATATACCATGAAGAAAAAGTGATCTCTGAACAAGGCGATTATGCAAGAGTGTATGACGATATCTATGAAGCCATCAACCATGGCAAAGAAAAAGTGATTCAAGACAAAGAAACGATCGCGGTTATGGAAATATTAGAAAAAGGTATGGAGGAGTGTAACTAATATGAATCTGGGAATTGTCGGAGCCGGAATGATTGTATGGGATCTATTAAGCTTTATTCATGAAATTCCTGCGATTACGTTGGAGGCCATATGTTCCAGACCTGCTCATCTGGATAAATTGCTGACTCTGCAAGAGCAGTATGGAATTGCTCGAATACATTCAGAATATAGCGAAATGATTGCAAATGATGAAGTGGATACGATCTATATCGGACTTCCAAATCATCTTCATTATGCATATGCCAAAGAAGCGTTATTGGGCGGCAAACATGTTATCTGTGAGAAGCCGTTCACTTCCAACCTGCAAGAATTTCTTGAACTTAAAGAGATTGCACGGGAAAAACAGCTGGTGTTGGTTGAAGCCATCACAAACCAATATTTGAAGAACTATTTGTCCATGAAGGAGAATCTGCGCAAACTGGGTGACATCAAAATTGTGGAGTGTAACTATTCCCAATATTCATCCCGCTATGCGGCTTTTCAGGCTGGAGAAGTGCTGCCGGCATTTAATCCGGAAATGTCTGGTGGAGCCTTGATGGATATTAATTTGTATAATATTCATCTGGTCGTAGGGCTTTTCGGAAGCCCGAAGAAGGTGGAATACTGGGCCAACATGGAACGCGGGATTGACACTTCAGGCATGTTGCTTTTGGACTACGGTGAGTTCAAGTGTGTTTGCATAGGCTCCAAAGACAGCACAGCCCCCAATGCAATGAACATCCAGGGGAATAAAGGATATATCCATATGACGAGCTCGGCCAACAAATGTGAATCCTTTGATCTTGCGCTTCATAAGGAAACGCCGATTCGGGTAGATGATAAGGATCATCCTCATCGCATGTATGACGAGTTTGTAGAATTCGAGCGTATGATTCGTGAACAAGATTTGGAGAAAGTCACAGTTATGCTTGAGCATAGCGAGAAGGTGATGGATGTTATTGAACAAGCCAAACAGTCCGCAAATCTTATATTTGGACCTGATCGATAATATATTCTGAAATTCCAGTATGATTGTATCTTTTTGTGCATTTCCCAAGATGACTGTGTTAAAATGCGGTGAAAGATATAAAAATTCATGTGTCAGTGAACCAATAACAGTCTTCTTGGGGAGTATTTAATGATAACGATTAAAGATGTAGCAAAGTTAGCGGGTGTCGCGAGTTCAACCGTATCCTATGTACTCAACGGCAAAAAACATGTAAGTGAGCAGACAAGACAGAAAGTACTTGCAGCAGCAAGTGAGCTTAATTACATCAAGCATGGAGCCGCATCCGAATTAAAGCGAAAAAACACACAAACGATTGGTGTTATTGTTCATGATATGTCCGTCCCCTATTTTTCCGACTTGGTGAGTGGAATTGAATCCAGCGCCATAAGTCAGGGATACGACCTGATCGTATGCAGTTCTTTAGGCGGAGAGCGATCGACAGCCGCACGCTTTATCAGAGAGAGAAGGCTGGACGGCGTGATTGTAATCGCTGAAAATATTGAAGATGAGTTGTTGTTGCAGGCTGCTGAAACGGGATTTCCTATTGTTGTGATGGACCGGGAACTCCATAGTGAGCATATTGTAAATGTTCTGATGGATGATGAGCAGGGTGGTTATATGGCAACCCGTTTCCTTCTGGATAAAGGTCACCGCGCAATAGCCTACATTAGTGGACCTTTAAGTTCGGATTGTAATCTGATGCGATATCAGGGTTATCTGAGAGCTATGCATGAAGCTGGGGTGGAAGAAAATGAGAATTGGAGACTTGGCGGCCAATTTCTGAAAACAGGTGGCTACAACGCAGCCAAGTTGCTAATGGAGGGAGAGCTTCCAACGGCAGTCTTTTTTGCGAATGATGAAATGGCCATTGGTGGCTTAGAGGCTTTTAAAGAACACCAGGTTTCCATACCCGAAGATCTATCCATTATTGGATTTGATAACATACATGTAACCGAATACTTAAATCCACCTCTTACGACTTTTCGACAACCCAAAACAGATGCAGGCTCCTTTGCTGGACATGTACTCATTCAAATGTTAAAAGGAGAAGCTGTTGAGTCTACTTATAGGATCAATATACAGTGTGTCGAGCGTGACTCTGTTTCGCAGATGATCCTTTCTGAAGGATGAGTGCACATACATTTTCAATGACCACCCTTACAGCCCTAATCACGGGCTGTTTTTCTTTTTAATACGAAATTATACTCGTAGACCTTCTGAGACTGTAAAAAAGGTATATAGTCTCATTCAAATGGACATCATTCCAAAAGCATTGATTTCCGTTTCCTGTTATTTTATTATTAAAAGCTAAAAAGGCGGGACTATCCATGTCCATGAGAAACGGAAAGATAATCAAAGCACCACAAGAGCTGGAACGTGCACCAGACAAGCAAGGAAGCTTAAAACAGAATGGGTTATCCGTTATTCAATTCTGTTTGCATACACAGGGGACAACAGGTTCATTTTTTCTGAAAGATCACATGTTGTTGTTCGTTATATCAGGTGTGTATACGGTCCGATTCAAGGATCAGGAGTACACTGTGCGCAGTGATGAAATGGTGTTTCTTCACAAATCGATTCGTATTGATTACATAAAGTCGGGTGAACCCGGCTCTGAATTTATGCTGGATTATATGATGTTTTTCCTGAATGAAAGTATGCTCGAAGAGTTTGTTCAGTTTTCTGGCTTCAAACAGACAAATAGCGTGAATGAAATCACTCCGGTGTCCATTATTCCGGTCAATGAACTCACTCGCTCTTATATAGCGTCATTGAAACCCTATTTCGAAAATCCAGACAAGGTACAAGATGGACTGATCCGGCTTAAATTCATGGAACTTCTGTTTCATCTGGCGCAAGCCAATGAACAATTCTTACATCAACTACTGCAACCGAATCATAATCAAAACAGTAACTTCGGCAAAATAATGGAGGAGAATATCACGAATCCCATCTCCATAAGCGATTTGGCTTATTTGTCCGGCAGAAGCCTGTCTACCTTCAAGAGGGATTTTCAGACGCTATACCACACTTCACCCTTGAAGTGGATTCGTAATCAGAGGCTGGACAAAGCCAAGAAACTGTTGGCCGAGACGTCTCTGTCCGTCACCGACGTCTGTTTCTCAACAGGTTTCGAAAACGTTGCCCATTTTTCCAAAGTGTTTAAGCTACAGTTCGGGCTTCCGCCCTCGGAGTTTAGACAGCAATGCAAACGAAGCGAGGGAAAAACAACATAAAGCCAGCTTAATCGGTCCATACTTTAAGTATAAGTGACTATGTACCACTGTTGAGTAAAGCGCTTCGCGATAAAATATCGTGAAACGCTTTTTTTTCATTATTTGAGACAAATGAGCTAAATAAACAAATCTAATGAGCTTAGCAGCAAAGAAATGCATCTATTTTCTTGTTATTCTTGACACATGCGTTACAACGTTGTCTCAACCTAAATGTCTGAGGAGGATTAACCAATGGAATATGTGAAATTAGGAAATACAGGCATGGATGTATCTCGACTTTGCCTTGGTTGCATGGGATTTGGTGAACCAGGACGTGGTTTTCATCAATGGGTGTTGGATGAAGAGAATAGTCGTCCCGTCATTCAGAAAGCGTTGGAGCTAGGCATTAATTTCTTTGATACAGCAAATGTATATGCTGGCGGAACAAGTGAGGAGATTCTGGGTCGGGCTCTCAAGGACTATGCTAATCGAGATGAAATTGTCCTTGCGACAAAAGTGTTTTCCCGCATGCATGATGGTCCGAATGGCGCTGGACTTTCTCGAAAGGCAATTATGAGTGAGATCGACAAGAGCCTCAAGAGGCTGGGAACGGACTATGTGGATCTGTATCAAATTCACCGCTGGGACAACCATACCCCTATTGAAGAGACCATGGAAGCATTACATGATGTGGTGAAGGCAGGGAAGGCAAGATATATTGGTGCTTCTGCCATGTCAGCATGGCAATTTCAAAAGGCTTTATATGTCGCTGAGAGAAATGGATGGACCCGCTTTGTATCGATGCAGAACCACTATAACCTGATCTACCGTGAAGAGGAAAGAGAAATGATGCCTCTTTGTCAGGAAGAGAAAATCGGTGTAATTCCTTACAGTCCACTTGCTTCTGGCCGGTTGACCAGAGATTGGCAGGAAACAACACAACGTTCCGAAACGGATCAGGTTCAAAAGGCAAAATACGATGCGACAGCCAGCACCGATCGATTGGTAGTAGAGCGAGTTGCAGAAATCGCAGAAAAACGCGGCGTTCCCCGGGTACAAATCGCTCTTGCCTGGTTGCTGCACAAGAATCCGGTTACAGCTCCGATTATTGGCGCTACGAAGACATCCCATCTCGAAAATGCAGCTGAAGCTATATCGATTGCGTTAACATCAGAAGAAATGGCTTGTTTGGAAGAGCCGTATGTGCCTCATCCGGTATTTGGACTTAATGTTGGATTTAGCTCATAAGGTCCCATACGTTCTCAGGTGTTGTTTCTAACACATGACTGATGTCTGCATAATTCAAATAATTGCGATGGAGTTTATCTTTGATAAACTCCATTTTTGTGATATATATATTCCTATCTATAGGCCTCGAGAAATATTGAATTTAGCAAAGAGGAAGTAGCGCACAGGATTTCTAAATTAATATAAGAAGGTGTCTTTTTGACTCTAAATATAGTTAACAGCGAGGTGCACAGCCTCTTTGATCAATTTACCGATCTGATTCAAGGACAAACCCGGCTTCAGACATGGGAGCAGCATATTACGATTCCACACGAAATGGGCCAAGGAAGCATCCACAGAACACGAATCCGTCCTGGTATGGAAATTGTTATAACCGATGTGACCTATGTCCAGGATATGAAACTTCGTATTCAGGAGGCTTGTCCGTTATTTGAGATAAGTTATTGTCTTAATGGCGATATCTATTGTGAGTGGGAAGGAAAGGAAAGCTATACCCATCATTGGACAGGCAACGTGTTATTTTTCGAGGATGAATTGGTATATGAAGAGAAAAAAGCGGACGTCCGGCATCATATGCTTGAAATTCGCTTATCCCCGCAGGAACTGTTGTATTATGCGGCAGATCTAACCGAGGAACAGAAAATGCAATCCTGGCTGCAGCGATATAAAGGGAACATTGATAACTATCCCAATACACCGGAGATTCATCGATGTGTTTCGAATATGTTGAATTGCACGTATAATGGAGCTTTGAAAAGGTTGTACATGGAGAGCAAATCCATGGAATTGATTGCTTTGTTTGGTGAAGTAGAAGGGTATCAGGCGCTGAATGAAAAAAGCTTCCTGAGCCGAGATGATCTGGCGAATCTTGATTATGCCAGGGAATTGGTTATTCGCCATTTTGAACAACCCTTATCCATTCAGGAGCTGTCCAGAAAGGTCGGGCTCAATGAATTCAAGCTTAAAAAGGGGTTTCGCGAACGCTTTGGCATGACTGTATTTGAGCTGGTACGCAAGCAAAGAATGGAAATGGCGCTTTATTATATGGAAGTACAGCGAATGAATGTCGGAGAAGCGGCGGTATCCGTTGGCTACAGTAATGTCAGTAATTTTGCGACAGCCTTTCGTAAGATTTATGGATATAACCCCAGTGAGCACCTCAAAATGTTACCTTAGCGAGATATAAAAACCGATTAGGGCAATTCAGAAGGAATTTCAGACATGACGATCATGTCGAAATTCCTTTTTTTATTTTTGCCCGCGCTCCTTTTATAGGGATAGAAAATCCCTTTGCAGGTAGATCCTCTCTTACCAATAACTGATAATTATTATCAATTGGAGAAGGATAGGAGAGGATCATGATCATGCATAAATCAACTGCAACAGCTACAAGAGAAGTATACACGGCACCTCAGGTGGACCCGCGCCGCTGGATGGCTTTAGTCCTGATTTTATTGCCAACGCTGCTGATTTCGCTGAACAATTACATGATTCAGGTGGCTCTTCCTATGATGCAGTCCAGCATAAAAGCAAGCTTTGGCGAGGCCCAGCTTATTTTTTCTGGATATTCGTTAGGGCTTGCAGTTGCATTGATTCTGGGTGGGAAAATGGGCGATTTATATGGTCGAAAACGTATGTTATGGATTGGCGTATTGGGCTTCACCCTGATGGGGCTGCTCGGAAGCGTAGGTTCTAATCCAACGCTGCTCATTGTCATTCGCATCATCCAGGGTTTATCGGCAGCGATGATCCAACCCCAGGTTTTGTCGATTATACAGAGCAGCTTTCCGGCTAGCGAAAAAGGGTTTGTTTTTGCCATCTATGGTGCCGTTATCGGTGTAGGTTTTACACTTGGGATCATATTAGGTGGCATATTAGTGGACTGGAACCTGTTCAATCTTGGCTGGAGGATCGTTTTTCTATTTAATGTGCCTATAGGATTGCTTGTACTAGCAGGGCTCCACATCATTCCCGAATCACGGGGACATTACAAGCAGAGTATTGACTGGCTCGGCACTGCTATGATCATGCTTGGCTTGCTTATGCTCATTTATCCGTTGACGATTGGGCAAAAACTAGGATGGCCGATATGGACTTGGGGCTGTGTGTTTGGTTCACTCTTGCTACAAGTTCTATTCGTTCTTCGGCAGAAACGGAGGGAAGAGGAAGGACGCACGCCGTTAATGGAGCTATCCATATTCAAAATTGACTCGTTTCGGATCGGTATTATCACAGAAATCGTTGTATATCTGAGCATGTTCTCTTTTTTCTTCATCTTAAATTATTATGTTCAGGCGGGATTACAATTCGATGTTCAATCAACCAGTCTTGTTTTTTTGCCACTAGGCCTTGGATTTTTCGCCACTTCATTATTATCTTCGCGGATGGTGAAAAGGTGGGGAGAAACGGTATTGAAAGCAGGGACACTTACCATGGGTGGAAGTATATTTTTGCTGATGTGGTCTTTGCATGCCGACGCCGTTCATTTGTTCCAGTTCCACAATATATTGATTCTCTTGGTGTACGGGCTTGGTCTGGGCATGGCCACAACGCCGCTCGCCAATACAATCTTGAATCGCGTGCCAACGGCCTCGGCAGGAACCGGATCGGGGCTGTTCACAACCTTTATGTATTTGGCGAACACATTGGGTGTGGCAATGATCAGCATTTTGTTTTCTGCCGCACTGCGCTCGCCCCTTGCCGATGCCGGCCTTGGGGATTATGTAAGAGCTTTTTCCATTTCAAGCGCCGCGAGCGGCGTACTTGCCTTTGCTGCTTGTGGCTGCATTTACCTGTTAAAAGAAAAGTGATGTAATTGCATCAGACTAATTCTTTCATTGATTTTTGATCTCATTACTCGAATTCCGAAAACTCTTAGGCGTTTGGTTTTGCTGTTTTTTGAAAGACTGAATGAAGTTATTTACATGGTTAAAACCAACCCTATGAGCTATTTCGGTTACTGTATAATCGGTTGAAGTTAATAACTCCATGCTTTTCTTGATCCGGTACTTAATTAAATAATCATACGGTGTCATATGAATGGTCTTCTTAAAACTCCGGGTGCACTCCGAGATGCTTAGATGTGCTGTATCAGCAATTTCTTGCAGTGTGATATTCATTGAATACTGTTGATGGATAAAGCTAAGCATGAGTTGAAGGCGCTCTTGCTGAAGCTTTACATATTTGGGCGCCTCCTCGGAGGGAAGAATAATATTATGAATCAAAATTAACCACAATTGTACGATTTTGATCGAAACCTCATATTCCCATCCCCACTTTTTTTTCATATCAAATCTCTTTTTCATATCCCATAACATATCTAGCACAATCTGTTGCCATTCTACATCGCCCTTGATTACCAGCGACACCAGTGAAGAGTCTGTATAAGGTAAGACATAATTTTTCTCCATGGCACTATCTGCGTAGAATGCTAACAGCTTTTCAGGGAAATTAAAACTCACATATTGACCGTTGTGAGTCAGATGTGTTGTAACATGCAAGACTCCTTTATTAATTAGGATAGCTTGACCTGCCAGTAACTCATGATCAACACCGTTTACCTGTATAACCAACCTTCCTTGAGTAACCAATGTAATCTGTAGTTCCTCATGCCAATGCAAGTCATTAAATCCCCTACCTTCAGGAATAATTTTCTCGGAATTAGCTGTGTACATAATGTATGGAAATGAAGCATCAGGGAAAAGAATCGTCTCGTGAAGCTGCTTTGACATTTAAATGCATCCTTTCAAATGATGATATTTATATATAATATAGCGATATTATTACACAATTAAAATATTAACGATGATATTATTATATCCAATCTTTGTTTTATCACTATAATCCTGTGCACAGAATTTGGATAGAACATGTTGAAGGAGTAAGTATGAAAATGAATAAATCGTTGTATCCGCCTCATCCGTATCTGTTACTTTTTATCAGCATTTTGTCCATCTCGATCTCTTCCATATTGATAAAGTCCTCAGAGACACCAACCTCTGTAGCTGGGATGTACAGATTGTTCATAACTGTAATACTAATGCTTCCTTTTGTTCCTTGGAAAAGTCTTCGAAACCTTAAGATGAGCAAAAAAGATTGGAGTGTTGTATTGTTAGCGGGGCTATTTCTCGGGTTACATTTCTTATTCTGGATGGAGTCATTGGTGCATACCTCCGTTGCAAGTTCCATGGTCATTTTATCGTTGCAGCCCTTATTTGTAATGGTCGGGTCATACTTCATCTTCAAGGAACGAGCAAACATGGTTACCATTCTATGCTTGGCCACTGCTCTTGCAGGATCAGTCATTATCGCATGGGGCGACATCGGGGTGTCAAGAGAGGCACTGATCGGAGATGGATTATCTTTATTAGGTACAATCTCGGTTTCGGCATATATGCTTGCTGGACAAAAAGTAAGTCATAAAATCGATGCAAATGTGTACAGCGTTATTGTTTTCTTCCTTGCGGGAAGTGTTTTGCTTATCTACAGTCTATTCAATCATATCTCCCTGACCGGATATAACACTTCAGATTGGATGTATTTCTTGTTGCTTGCCATAATCCCAACCATTTTTGGACAATTACTTATTAATCTATTATTGAAATCTTTAGGCGCAACGACTGTATCTGTGGGTATTATCGGAGAGCCTGTTCTTGCCATCATACTCGCCTTTGTATTCCTGGGTGAAACCATCTCTCTGTTTCAGTTTATAGGCGGGATGATGACTGTAATCGGCATGGGGGTGTATTTCTGGGCAAAATCCTGGCGATGCACCGTTTCTGAAGTTCAAACTTGACCTGAATTTACAGGAACTATTCTAACCATAAAACAAGTAGAAGAGGAGAATATATATATGGCTACCATTGATGATTTTTTGAAACTGGATATCCGTATCGGAACCGTTACTAAAGCTGAGTTTTTTGCAGAAGCGAAAGTACCTGCGATCAAACTTGAGATTGATTTTGGAGAAGAGATTGGAATAAAAAAGTCCAGTGCACAAATTACTAAAAGATATGCAGCCGAGAAACTGATCGGTAAACAAGTCATAGGGATAGTCAACTTTCCGCCGCGCCGGATAGCCGGGTTTAAATCAGAAGTATTGGTTCTGGGAGGAATACCCGAAAAAGGGGATGTCGTTCTGTTAAAACCAGATATCGAGCTGCCTGACGGAACTCCGATTGGATAATAGCTCGTTTTGTCATATTGGCGTAACAGACAACGGGTAAGATGGCTATCGAGGTGATTGATCATGAAGAGAATATCAGCCAAATCGAGTTGGCCAATCGGAAGAAATGTTTTTCTCTCGGCGGCCATTTTGGTTGCACTAGCTGGATGCAGTTCTAACTCTGCTTCTCCAAAGCCATTGGAGATTTCAGGGATGAACAGCAGTCAGGAGGAGAAGGAGGATGTTCCTTCGGAGAAAATGAGCTACTGGAATGAACAGCGAAAAGGGACCAATTTTATGAACTCCACATCTCTTCCTGACAACTATGAAGCAGCCAAGGAACAGGGCATAGAGTTCGTCCGGCTTGCGCCCGATAAGTGGAGTAAGGATCGAGATTTTTTGTTTAACGACAAGCCAGATGCCAATATCAATGCAGATTTTTTGATAGGCAGCTCGGATAAGTACGAAGGTATCGTGGAAGCGGATTTTGCCCGACTCAAAGCGGATCTGGACGCCGCCGAGGCTAAAGAGATGAAAGTGATTATTACGGTGCTCAGCTTACCGGGAGATCGCTGGCGGCAGTTTAATGGGGCCAAAAATGATGATCGGATCTGGAATGATACTGAATATCACAAGCAGGCCGCTCAGTTTTGGAAGGATCTTGCACAACGATTGAAGAATCATCCTGCCGTCATCGGCTATAACCTGATTAATGAGCCTCATCCGGAAACGGGTACGGGTTTTCATGACTTCTGGACGCAGGACTATTCCGATTGGTATGCCAAAGTGGAACATACCACAGCTGATCTGAATTCACTCTATGACACGATAACCAAAGAGATCAGGACGGTAGACCAGACAACTCCCATCATTCTGGATTCGGGGCTCTACGCAACACCTTGGGCCTTTACGTATTTGAAGCCGATTGATGATCCTAACGTGCTGTATGCTTTTCACATGTATGAGCCTTATGAGATGACAAGCCAGAACAAGAAAAAAGGATTTACGTATTCTTATCCGGGGAGCGTAAAGGTTGGAGATGATGAGAGGGAAAAAGAATTTAACCGTCAGGCCCTGAAACAATTTGTCGAGCCTGTCGCCAAGTGGGCATCCGATCATAACATACCTGCAAACCGGATTATAGCTTCCGAATTCGGGACGAATCGAATGGTTCAAGGTGCAGATCGCTACATGTCGGATCTGATATCTATCTTTAATGAATACGGATGGCATTGGGCTTTCTATGCATTTCGTGAAGATACCTGGGATGGGATGGACTATGAATTAGGTAGCGAGAAGCCTAACTGGAAGTATTGGGATGCCATTGAAAAAGGAGAGCATCCATTACGCGGTACGGTAGACAATCCGATTTGGAATGAGATCAAGGAAAGCCTGACGAAGTGAAATGGAGAAAGATCACCGTTATATTCTTGCTTGTTCTTCTAGGGATTGGCTGTTATGCGAGGGAGATTGAACCTAAAGCTCTGGCAGTAACTCACCTGGATATCGTCAATGAATTCGTGCCAATATCTATGAATGGAATTCAAATCGTGCAATTTTCTGACACCCACTTGGGTCCCGATTATTCGGTGAATCAGCTTCAATCCTTAGTTAATCGTATGAATCGTCTGAAGCCAGATATCGTAGTGTTTACTGGAGATTTAATCGATCATTACACACACTTTGGCTCGGAAAATAGAAAGAGAGCGCAACGAGTGTTAGCGAAAATAAATGCACCTCTCGGAAAATATGCGGTTTACGGAAATCATGACAGGGGAGGAGGCGGAAGCCAAAAGTACAAGCAATACATGGATGACGCGGGGTTTAGCGTACTGGTCAATGAGGTACACGCTATCCGTACTACCACAGGGGATAAAATAAACATAGCCGGACTCGATGATTTTTTGCTTGGAAAGCCGCAAGTTAAGCGTACGCTGCAATCGCTCCGTAAACAGGATTTCAACCTGCTACTCGTCCATGAACCGGATGTTGCGGACCAATTGAGCGCATATCCGATTGACCTGCAGCTGTCCGGCCATAGCCATGGAGGGCAGGTCAGAATTCCTTTGATCAAACCGCTTATTACAACTGCATTAGCTCACAAATATGTCGCAGGACTATACTCCTTGCAAGGCAAAAGCAATCCGCTAAAGCTATATGTCAATCGAGGAATCGGAACCACCCGAATGCCTCTGCGCTTCTTCGCAAAACCCGAGTTAACCGTGATTCGTTTGATTGCCGCTGTAAGCTGATGTTAACAAAGTAAAGCTCCCACTCACGGCAGATGCAACCTAGAATGCAGAACAGCCTCCGAAAAATTATTCGGGGGCTGTTCTTAATTTGAAGTTCATTCTGATGATGAATTCTGGAATAACTAGCAGCAAAGCAATAGAGCCATAAATACTTATAGTGTAGCATGTAACATAAGCCAACCCGAATCCCAGATGAAAAAGGGAAGTGATGAGGTGAATCAACATGTTCGTGAAGCAAAAGGCATAACTTCGAATCATCCAGTTCCGGTGTTGAACCATTCGTTTCTGTTTAATTTGAATGAGAGCGGTAATCGTAATGAATAGCCAGATGATATTAAGCGCATTGAAACCGATACTGCTTATTTTCCCTCCAGTAGCGTAAGGGGCCATATAACCGGAAGTCAGTACAACAAGCGCTACGGACACAATGTAAACATAACCATTTATACGGTGGAACCTGCGGCTCTTTTTAAAAATTCGATTAGAGAAGTTGAGTAATCCAGACGCCATGGCCAAACATGCAAAAGCAACATGAACGTACATGACATTCAGCCAGATCGGAAGATGAAGCTCACGCTTCGAACCGGTCTTATGGCTTAAAAAGCTTGAAGCTTCTGGGTCTATCCAATAGTTCTTCACTAGAGCATACACAATAAAGAAAATACTGACGCAGGCCAGCCATCCGTATAACGTTCCTCGTTTCTTCATATCAAACTACAACCCCCGAAACTCTTTTTTGTGCACATAGCTAACCAGGCTAGTTTATTCGTTTTCCTGTTAATTTGGAAGCAGGAAGAAGGCCAGCCTTAGCGATTCCATTCATTTGATCTCCATCCACGGCAACTTCGAATTTCAGATTCAAACGCATAGGTTTGGTAATTGACAGGCTCCAGGTCAACTTGTTGTCGCAGAGTACAGGGTTCAAAAATGGGATTGTTTCGTTACCTTGTGTTGCTGAGCCCTGGATCACATCGGAAATTGTCTTTATGTAGAGTTTGACCTCCAGTTTACCGACAGGTGTAGCGATTGTTGTGTCCCAATTCCCATCAAAGACGGTTGTCTGAGTTTTCTCATTAAGCAATATGCCAGAGGTCACTACCGTTTGATTCATTACAATGTTCGGTTCGTTTTCCGTCAACGACTTGTGAGTGGTGGGCGCAATGCCCTTTGCTCTCCAAACGGTTCCTCTTCGCTCATACTCAAACAACTGCTCTATGTCGTGTGCGATACGTGGCCCCAGTTCACGTTCGACCAGATACAACGCAACATCAAGCCCCGAGGTCACACCGCCGCCAGTAACCAGATTACCATCATCCACTACGCGTGCCGGGACAGGAATTGCCCCAGTCGCACCAAGTAAATCCATACCCAAACGATGTGTTACAGCAGATCTTCCTTCCAGGAGTCCTCCCATAGCTAACAAGAGGGAACCACCGCAGACTGTAGCGACTAAGATGTCTTTGTGGTCGAGAGCTGTCTTGATCATTGTAGTCAATTCCGTATTCATGGCTTTACCAAGAATGGCAGGAATCGTGTCTGGACCATCTCCTTCAACATTACCGGCTGCACCAGGCACAAGTATGATACCCCCACGTTCCGGGTCAAGAGTGTTGTTCGCTTCAATTGTCAAACCATTCATACCACTAGTCACTGGTCTTGGACCTTCAGCCGTGACCATCTCTACTCTTACGGCGTTGTCGGTATGCATGGAAGCGGCGCAAAATACTTCGTAAGGTGCAACGGCATCCAATAGGTCGAAGCCATCAAATAACACGATCTGAACAGTTAACATTTCATCCATCCCCTTATCTTTATTTCGTCAAAAGATACTTCAGCATGTGATATTCTTCTCGTCAATTTAGCCTTTAGCCATTCGACTGGACGAATTAGAATATAAGTCGTCCGTACTCACAGTTAGAATCGTAACAAACGAATATCTCAAAGGAAGTCCTAGAAAGGTCACAAAACTATAAACAAATCATCACAGAATTTAGTCTCGACTTGGTAAAGGAAGAAAAAATGATAAACTAGATGGCAGAGGTGGGATAAGCATGAGTATGTATCATACGATACTTGTTGTAGATGATGATCAGAGCATCGTTGAGCTATTAAGGGACTTTCTAGAGAATGACCAATTTCACGTAAAGACTGCTTGTGATACGGAACAAGCTTGGGCCATACTGCAACAGCATTCCATAGATTGCATTGTACTGGACATTATGATGCCGGGACAAAACGGATTTGAGCTATGCCGTCGAATTCGAGGGGACAGCAATGTTCCAGTCCTTTTCTTGAGTGCTCGCAGTGATGATGTGGACAAGATCCGTGGCCTTACGCTCGGAGGAGATGATTATATCGTCAAAACGGCTTCGCCTGGGGAAATTGTTGCCAGAGTGAAAGCCGTTTTGCGGCGCACTACTTCCAGACAACCCATGGAAGGGAAGATCTTGGATTATGGACGCATCCAGTTGAATCTGACTGCAAGAGAAGTCCTGGTCGAAGGGGGGGAAGTCGAGCTTACACCTAAAGAATATGAGTTGTTGCGATTATTTGCGGAGCACCCGAGGCAGGTTTTCTCCTACGAACAACTGCTTGCAAAGTTTTGGGAAGGTGTAGGCGACAGGCATACCATTCGGGTTCATCTTAGCCGGCTTCGCGAAAAAATTGAATCCGATCCAAACCATCCACAATTCCTCATCAACGTGTGGGGAGTAGGATACCGTTTTGAGGGAGTGTAACATGAGAAAACTCCGTATTCGTACATTTACTATGCTTTGTTTATTCTTCTTGCTTACATTGCCTTGGATCTTTTTTGTCACGGCTCACTTTATGGACACTCAGTCGTTTAGCATCTCTACAAGCCAACAGCAAAATGAAACGCTGCAAAGACATCTCAGCGAGATGATCCACATGATTGAAGTTGGTACGAACAAATGGACGGATACCGGTTGGCAAAACGAACTTCATACCGAGTTGAGCAAAGCAAAGATGGATGTGGAGATTGAATCTGCGTCCAATTCGGAAATTTATCGTTCCAGCCAAAAGCACCATAGTAGATTATCGTCTACTGAACAGTTTTCTGTCATAAAAGATGGACAATTACTGGGAAGGGTAGTTCTTTATCTTCCTAAATCCAATGTAGTTCCAATGCTTGCGGCATTTTTCGGGCTGCTGCTTGCTTTCTTTGTGGTTGGAGTTGAAATGAGAAGGTTCCTTCTTAAACCCCTTGAGAAAATGAGCAAGGCAGCCAGACAAATTACTGCTGGACATTGGGAAGTCCAATTACCTAAATCCAGAATCATGGAAATTGCCGAAGTCCGTGATGGATTCGAAGTTATGGTGAAGGGACTTGAGCAATCCCACCGTAAACAAGTGGAGCTTGAGGAAGAACGCAGATTTGTCACCGCAGCCGTTGCACATGATTTACGCACACCGTTGTTTGCCTTGCGGGGGTATTTGGATGGATTGGAACAAGGAATAGCTCAGTCACCGGAGAAGGTCACCCGATATATTGCCGTATGCAAAGAGAAATCCGCTCAATTGGATCGATTGGTTGAGGACCTCTTCACTTTTACAAAAATGGAGTACTTGGAAAGTGAACTTAACACAAGAACGCTAGATTTAACACAGATCCTCCGAAAGTCGATAGAGAGTGTGAGTCCACAAGCTGAGCAGAAACATATTTCTATCTTAAACCAATTAACTGACGGTTGTTTTATTAACGGAGATTCGTATGTATTGGAGCGTGCGATGAACAATATATTGGAGAATGCCGTTAGATATACGCCATCAGGTGGCGCAATAACAGTCCAATGCTGTAAAGACGGCAATAAAATCAGGTTTACTATCCGTGATACCGGACCTGGCTTCTCTTTTGAAGAATTAGAGCGCGTTTTTGAACCTCTGTATCGTGGGGAAACGTCTCGAAGTCGTGCAACTGGAGGCAGTGGATTAGGATTAACGATCTCACAACGAATGATGAAGCAACATGGAGGCGAACTTATGGTAAGTAACCACCCTGACGGTGGAGCAGTTTTGGCAGGATGTTTACCGTTAACTGACCCGAATTAAAAAGATTTGTGCGGTCCTTGTCTCCTAAGATTATGGTATGTTATTTAACGCGTATTACGATGGATTTTGACTTCAGACTGGAAGAGAGGTAAGCCTTATCCCAGCTTCCAGTCTGGATATCTCGATATTATGCTTGATTTGTTAACGTGTTAGATATAATATGTTCATATGTTTAAACTCTTAAACGTAATGGAGTGATTTAAATGCAAGCCATGGTAATTGAGAAATACGGGAAGAATGTTCCCTTGATACGGAAAGAAATGCCTACTCCTCAAATCGGAGATTATGATGTATTGGTAGAAATCCATGCAGCAAGCTTAAATCCGATTGATTTTAAAATAAAAGAGGGCAAAGTAAAGCTCCTGCTGAATTACAAGATGCCATTGATCCTTGGAAATGATTTTTCCGGTGTTGTGGTCAAGGTTGGTAAACAGGTGAACGCTTATAAACCCGGAGACGAAGTATACGGCAGACCCCGTAAAGACCGAATTGGAACTTTGGCCGAATACATTGCTGTCCATGAAAAAGACATCTCTCTGAAGCCCCAAAACTTAAACTTTGAAGAAGCAGCATCCATACCACTGGTCGGACTTACGACATATCAAGCCTTTTACGATATTTTGAACCTTCAGAAAGGCCAAAAAATATTAATTCATGCAGGATCAGGAGGAGTTGGCACGTTCGCCATCCAACTGGCCAAATTAATGGGAGCTTATGTTGCCACTACTGCCAGTGATAGAGGTTACGAATTGGTCCAATCCCTTGGTGCGGATCTTATCATCAATTATCGCAAGGAAAATTTTGAAGAAATGCTGTCGGGATATGATGCGGTGTATGACACGATAGGAGGCGAGGTACTGGAAAAATCCTTTCAAGTACTTAAGCCGAATGGAAAAATAGTATCTATTTCCGGCTTGCCAAACGCGAGATTCGGGCGAGAAGCCAACTTGGGTTGGTTAAAGACCACACTGCTATCGATTGTGAGCCATAAGATTACAACTCTTGAGAAGAAAAACCAAGCAAGATATCATTTCCTTTTTATGAAACCAAGCGGGGTGCAATTAGAGCGAATAAAGGGTTTCTTGGAGGAAGGTCTCATTAAACCGGTTATTGATAAGATTTATGATTTCAAGGATGCCGGGCAAGCGTTTCATTATCTCGAAGGGGGAAGTGCCAAAGGAAAGGTCATCGTTAAAATGAAGTGAAGTGTTCAATGGAGATGGATACCGTTCTTGTCCGGATTGAGGGCAAGAACGGATACTATAATTATCTTTATTTTATCGGTATCCAGATTTGAGGCGGCTGGTGAGGTCCTGGATATACTTCAAGCTCAGGTATACCTGCATGCTCGTAAGGATTGGAAGGGAACCATTCGGAAATAATCTGCTTCCATAAGCGCTGCATACTTTCCGGCATCGGACCTTCGACTTCAAAAACACTCCATTTGGAAGCTGGAATTGTGAATGATGATAATCCTTCAGGTATTTCACCATCATATGCCGTAGCAATCCAGTATTCCATCTGTTTCTCCTGGATTTCGTTCTGATCCACACAGACGCCAAGCAATCCTTGAATTACACCATTATTCAATTCAAATAAACGATCTTCTGTACCGCTCGTATACGCATCCTGCCACATCTTGGCTATACCTCGTAAGTTTTCCCCATCGATATAAGAGAAAGCCTGCTTTATCCCTACTAATGTAAACGCAGCTTGTTCAACAATTCTGTGATTCATTGGTTCTGCTCCTTTTAGACTTAATTGAATAACCAAACGATTATACGATTTGACAGAGGTACTGTTCTTACGCGCTTCACTGGGGGCAATTCCGTGCTGCCTACGAAAAGCTTTGGAGAAGGATTCAGGAGTGTCATAACCATACTTGAGCGCCAGATCAATGATTTTGTGATCACTCTGTATCAATTCATTGGCTGCCAATGTTAATCGTCTTCGTCTGATATATTCGGCTACCGTAACATCAGTTAATAGGGCAAACGTACGTTGAAAATGAAAGGGAGAAATATGAGCTTGAGCTGAAATTTGCTCCATTGTCATATTTTCGAGTAAATGTTCTTCCATATATGCAATAGCTAGCTGTAATGATTCGATCCAGTTCATGCGGTTAACCACTCCTTGATTCCTATAATAGATGAAGACTGGTCCAAGAGCCTGTCATTATGTGCTTTGATTTGTCCGGTTAGGGAAAGAGGGAGAGGGAAACCCAATAGATACGTAAAAAAAAGATGACCCCTGATGAACTCAAAGGCCACCTTTTGAAAAAAAAAGAATTGAACGAAAAATAACGCTATGATATAATCGTTAGCGCCATTGAAAAACAAAATCAAAGTATGTACTTGTTTTTATCCCTACTTTAATTTTACATCGGGAATTTTGATTTGTCAATGCTCTTTTTCATCCCAAAAATAGGAAAAGGAGTGGTTCGGAGAGATGCAAACAAAAGATTGGCAGCTGGAACAGGAGCGGCTGGAGTCTGTAAGGAGCAAACTGCAGGCCAGAATCACAGAATTGGAGCCAGAGGTTGCCGGAATGCATGACCAGGCTACGGAAATTCGCAAGCGCTTTTGGGAAGAAGTTACGATTAACACTAGCACCCACGAAGATTTCGAAGAGACCTTCTACACCATTAACCAGCAGTCTGCGGTATTGGCCGAGCGTGAACGTGGTCACATGCGGTTGACGCAACAATGGAATAACATGAAACGTTTGCTCCCGTCCCCTTATTTTGGCCGCATCGACTTTCAGGAGAAAGGTCTGGCCCTCACCGATCAGATCTATATCGGTGTGTCTTCTTTTGTAGACGAAGACGGATTGAGCTTTCTGATCTATGATTGGCGTACACCGATCGCGAGCATGTACTACGACTCTTCCCCCGGCGTAGCGTCCTATGTGACGCCAATCGGACGAATCCATGGCACAATGGAGCTCAAACGGCAATTTCAGATCCATAACGGACAAATCCGCAACATGTTTGATGCGAACGAAACGATTGGAGACCAATTGTTGCAGCAAGTGCTCGGCAAAGGTGCGGATTCACAAATGAAAAGTATCGTGGCAACCATTCAGAAGGAACAAAACGCCATCATCCGTAATGACAAAAGTCGAATGCTTATCGTACAAGGAGCAGCCGGTAGCGGTAAAACTTCCGCAGCCTTGCAGAGGGTGGCGTACTTATTGTACAAACACCGCCAGACGATCAGTGCTGATCAAATTGTTCTTTTCTCACCGAATCCGATGTTTGGCAGTTATATTTCCACTGTCCTTCCGGAGCTCGGTGAAGATAATATGCAGCAGACCACTTTTCAACAATTTCTCGACTATTGGCTCGGCTCTTCGTTGTGTCCGGAGGATGTCTTTGATCAGATTGAATATGTACTGACCGCGCATGGAGCTCCGCGCTATGAGGCTCGTCTTCAGGGGATTGAATATAAAGCTTCTGATGCTTTTCTGCAAGCCCTGCAGAACTATGGAAACTGGTTGGGGCAGGAAGGTATGCGATTCAACAGCATTCGGTTTCGAAATCGTGATTTGATTACTGCGGAGCAAATGAGAGCCAAATTTTACGGTTATGATCGTTCCCTGCCCTTGCTAAATCGAGTTCTTCTCTTGCAGGAATGGCTGCTGAAAGAGCTGGCTTCGCTGGAACGCATGGAACGTGAAGAACCGTGGGTACAGGAAGAATTGAATTATCTCGACACTGATCAGTATGCGGATATCTTCGAAATGCTGCATAAAGATAAGGAAGTATTCGATATCGCGGAACAGTACGCCCAAATTCGTGAGAAAATAAGTAAGAAGCGTCGAGAAGATGAAGGTGACTTTGACTTTGCGCAGAAGGAGGAGGAACTGCTCGGCCGCAAGATCGTGAAAGAACGTTTTAGCCCACTAAGGAAAGGTATCAAAAAATTCTCGTTTGTTGATATCAAAGGTATATATGGCGAATTGTTTGTTGACGAAGCCGCTTATCGGGAGAAAACGAATGCTGCGGTTATCCCCTCGCTATGGCCTGAGATATGCAGTCAAACGAAGGAAAGTCTGCTACGGAACGAGTTGTTCCATGAGGATGCGACTCCCTATTTGTATGTAAAAGAACTGATTGAAGGTGTCCGGACGAACACGGAAATCAAGTATGTCTTCGTTGATGAAGGTCAGGATTATTCAACATTTCAATATGAATATCTCAAAAAGCTGTTTCCCCGAGCCCGTATGACAGTGCTCGGCGATTTTGGGCAAGCGATCTTCACGCAGGCTACCAATTTGGCCGCAGCTGATTCACCACTGGTACGTCTCTACGGTGAAGCCGAAACAAGCCTTTTCTCCCTTGTACGCAGTTATCGCTCTACGAAGGAGATCGTTGAATTTACAAGAGCGATGCTTCCAGACGGAGATGAAATTGTACCATTTGAAAGAAAAGGTCCAAAGCCCCTGCTGACGAGAAGCAATGACAGGGAGAAGCTGGATGCACAAATGGTGGCAGATATCGCGGCGCTAAGAGCCGAGGGCTTTGATTCCATAGCTATCATCACGAAGACCGCCGCCGAAAGCCACAAGGCCCATGAATCGTTACAGATTCAAGGAGGAGAAGCTTTGCAGCTCGTTACGAAGGAAACGTTTAACTTCGAAAAAGGTGTAATGGTCATTCCTGTGTACCTCGCCAAAGGTGTCGAGTTCGATGCAGTCTTGGTCTATGATGCTTCGTCTGGAGCTTATGGTCGAGACAATGAACGCAAGCTTCTTTATACGGCGTGTACGCGGGCTATGCATCGCCTTCATCTATACACGACGGGCGAGTGGTCGCCTTTCGTTCAGGCCTTACCAGCGGATTTGTACGAGAAATCGGACGTCAATACAACGGAGTAAACATGCCGGCATTGTCTGATCTAGCAGCGTATGCGAATTGAATCAATCAAATAATAAGTAACACTAGTCGCCTTTTTGGGCGACTTTTTTTGAATTTCTAAGTCATTATAGCGACGAACTTGTCAGCGACAACCTTTGAATTATTTCCATATTGTTATACTCGGCATAAATTTTATTATATGGGTGGACTAAGATTACAGTTATATAATAGTAAACGTAACCAGAAGGATAGATTGTATACATAAAGTAATAGAGGAGCTGGGATCATGTTAAACAAAATTAACTTGCAGGGAAGCTGGGAGCTTCAACTGGATGAACATAAACAAGGCGCTCAAGGCCCATTTGACGACACTATAACGCTGCCGAACACGACTTCTCATGCACGCAAAGGAAGAAAGAGCGATGTGTCTCACATCGGGTCTTTGACCGATGAATATTCATATGAAGGATGGGTATGGCTGAAACGGGAGATTGATATACCAGCAACGCTTGCTGGCAAAAGATGCAGTTTGTATCTGGAACGCACGCGCATAACCAAGTTATGGGTCGATGGTGAAGAATATGGAGCGCAGGATAGCCTCAACACTCCCCATGTGTACAGCTTGCCGGAGGGGCTATCGGAAGGAAAGCACACCCTTACCATCCGGGTCGATAATACGGACTATCCGACGAAAGGCGGGCATCTTACATCCGTCGATACACAGACTAACTGGAACGGAATTACCGGGAAGCTGGAGCTTCATTTTTACCACGACGTGCACATGGGTGAGGTACAGATCTATCCCGATGCTAAAGAGCGAACATTCAAAATCACATATACATTGTCCAAATCGATACCAGGTACTGTATTGTCCGTTACTGCGCAAACCTTCAAGCCCCTTTTAAAAGAGACTCATGGATATATAGCATTAGACAGAAATCATGTGGTGAATGAGCAAACCTATCCATGCAACCAGGACGAAGTTAATGTGCTCTACAAGATGGGAGACGACGCATTGCTCTGGAGTGATTCAGACCCACATCTGTATGTGCTGACCCTTACTCTGTTGGGGGAACATGGCGATGTGCTGGATACAACCGAAATCATAACAGGACTGCGAGATTTTGAAGCTAATGGAGATGCTTTTACGATCAACGGTCGAAAGACCTTTCTTCGCGGAAAACATGATGGTCTAATCTTCCCGCTTACAGGTTACGCGCCAACCGATGTGGATGAATGGCTGCGAATCCTGAGTATTTCCAAATCATATGGTATAAATCATTATCGTTTTCATACCTGTTGTCCGCCTGAAGCAGCGTTCACCGCTGCAGATATGCTTGGCATCTATATGGAACCTGAATTGCCATTCTGGGGTACAATCACGGATGAACTCGACCCACAGCACAATCAGGCTGAACAGGACTACCTCATTCGTGAAGGCTTCGCCATGCTCAAGGCGTTTGGGAATCACCCTTCTTTTGTAATGATGTCACTCGGTAATGAACTTTGGGGCAGTAAAGAAAGACTGAATGCCATTATTAAAGCGTACAGAGCATTTGATCCACGCCATCTGTACACCCAGGGTTCAAACAATTTTCAGTTCACTCCGCTGATTCTAGAGGAAGAAGATTTTTACTGTGGCGTACGTTTTTCCAAAGATAGACTTTTCCGCGGCTCCTATGCCATGTGTGATGCTCCGTTGGGTCATGTTCAAACCGACGTGCCTGGTACTCTGAAGGACTACGACGACATGATTTTGCCCGTTGGAACAGTTTCAGAGAATGAGAGAATTCAAGCAGAAGAATCTGAAATTCAAATTCAATATGGCACGGAGGCCAAGACCGTGAAAGCCGCTTCTGTTGAACAACAACTCATTCCACATCTACCCGTCATTTCCCATGAGATTGGACAATATGCCATGTACCCGAATTATGAAGAGATCGAGAAGTATACCGGGTCACTGAAGGCAAAAAACTTCGAGGTGTTTCGGGAACGATTGCAATCCAAAGGAATGGGACATCTGGCTGAACCCTTTTTCAAAAGCTCTGGCAAGCTTGCAGTAGCCTGCTATAAGGAGGAGCTTGAAGCGGCATTTCGATCCAATCATCTGGCAGGATTTCAATTGCTTGATCTTCAGGACTTTAGTGGGCAGGGAACAGCACTGGTAGGTATTTTGGATGCCTTCATGGATTCGAAAGGGTTGGTTACTCCCGAGGAGTGGAGAACGTTTTGCTCCGATGCAGTCCTTCTGGCCCGATTCGAGAGATTTAACTACATTTCGGGTGAAGATTTCAATGCCCACATTCAATTAAGGTACTATCGAACAGATTCATTGAAGGGTCGTACCGTGGAGTGGGAGATGCGTGATTCGAATCAACTGCTTGCACAAGGAAAAGACGAGATTCGCTTTGATTCTGAAGAAACTTGGTTTGAAATAAGTCAAATAAAGTTCAAGCTGCCTGATGTGAAAAAGATGACGCCAATCACTCTATCCCTGCATATTCCAGGTACCGATATTCGGAAACAATATGACCTATGGGTATACCCTGATCATGATGTGACAGCTATTGAACATGACCATATTTATAAGGAATTGACCGATGAAGTCATTCACTTACTGGAAAAAGGCGAGAGCGTGCTGTTACTCCCAACACTCGAAGATAACGATAGTTCAGTCGAAGGCACATATTGTACCGATTTCTGGTGTTATCCGATGTTCCGATCTATTTCGGAAAGCATGAACAAGCAAGTACCCGTCGGTACACTTGGCCTCTTAATTAATAACTCGCACCCGGCATTGAAGCATTTTCCAAGTGAGACCCACTCCACTTATCCTTGGTGGCATATTGTCATGAATTCACGGTCTATTATTCTGGATAAGCTCTCAGAAAAAGTTCAACCTTTCGTTCAAACCATCGACAATTTTGAACGTAATCATAAGCTGGGGCTACTGTTTGAATGCCAGATTGGAAAAGGCAAGCTGCTGGTTGGGGCTCTAAATTATGATAAATTGATTAGCCAGACGGAAGGGCGGCAATTACTTTATAGCCTTTCACAATATGTAAAAAGTGAGGACTTCCGACCGGAAGCCAAGATAGAACTGGATGAGCTTCAACAGTTGTTAGGAAAGAAATAGAACCTGCATAATGCAGGTTATTATCGATAAGAACATACACCGATCAGATTCGCCATACTAAACGAGAAGTTTGTTTTCAGAAACTAACAAGAAACCCTTCAAACTGTTTTTTTACAGTTCGAAGGGTTTTTCTTTAATTATAGGTGCTTAAAGAATCACTTAAGATCTGTTACCAAAAGTATCGAGACATCAACAGCAATGACATTAGTTAACGTAAACATTATTATGTAAACTAAATAAAAGTCAGTTTCATCTCTTTTTACCTTAATGACATAAAACCTCCATCATATGTAAACCGTAATGGGGTACGCATGAAGGAGGATACATATGAAAAGTCATGTGCATCGAAAAGAAGAAGACAAACTGAGCTGGATTAGTCTTTCATTATTTGGAGCAGGATGTACGCTGGGAACGGGATTTTTCCTCGGAACAAGTCTGGCTATTCATTGGTCCGGTTTATTCGTGCTTGTACTTTTGGTGCTGGCTGCTGCAGGGACCTATTTTGTATTTGGCGCATTGGCTCAGATGACGGCAGATGATCCGAAGGAAGGGGCTTTTCGAACATATGCCGGAGAAGCGTTCGGCCCATGGGCCGGTTTCGGAAGCGGATGGATGTATTGGTCTTCCGAAATGCTGATCATGGGAAGTTCATTAACGGCACTCGGATTGTTCTCTCAATTTTGGTTTCCCAAGTTTCCATTATGGGTGTTTGTGGCGGTATATGCATGCATTGGATTGTTCATCGCCGCATTGGGAGCCAAAGGGTTAACTCAAACGGAGAATGTGCTCGCAGTAATCAAGTTAGCTGCAACGGTTGCTTTTATCGCGATTGCAGCAGCAGCATGTCTGGGCTGGTTAGATGTAAAGATTACACCGCAGAAAATAATGAATGAATGGTTTCCTCATAAAATAAAAGGCGTGTGTACCGGATTTATTTATGCCTTTTTTGCCTTTGCCGGGATTGAGGTCATGGGTTTAATGGCAGCCAAGCTGAAAGAACCAAAGGACGCAGTGAAATCAGGACGAGTGATGTTGTTAACCGTTAGTACGCTGTATGTTGTGGCGATTGCCTTGATCCTGCTATTGGTTCCCGCTGCAAAATTAACACCAGACGAGAGTCCTCTCGTCAAAGCGATGTCATCCATTGGATTTACGGTCGTGGTTCATATTCTCAATGGAATTTTGATTATCGCGGGGTTCTCCACGATGGTCGCTTCAATCTATGCGATTACGTCCATGTTAGTTAAACTGGGTGAAGACGGAGATGCACCGAAGATGTTTACGAAGACTTGGGGGAAAAAGAGCATGCCTCTATATGCGCTAGGATGCACTGCAGCCGGATTAATCCTTTCTACTCTCCTGGCGTTATGGATGCCTAAGAGCCTATTCGAATATGTAACAACCGCAGGCAGCTTGGTATTAATGTATACCTGGCTTCTGATTTGCATCACGTATATCAAGAAAATGAAACCAAGAAAATGGAATCGTATCAAAGTATGGACCGCCATGGTTCTTATACTTGCAGCAGTAGCTGGGACGGGCATGGAAAAAACCAGCAGAAGAGGTCTGCTGGCAAGTATAGGTCTTGTTGTATTGATTGCCTTGATTACCTATATTATAAACAAAGTACGAAAACCGCGACCTTCACCATCCACTAAACCGTCAAAGTCCTGACTCCTGGATAGAGCTTTTCATACGTCTTGGCTGGTCTGCTGAGTTCTGGCTACTTGGGTTGTGCTACTGTGTTGTCTTATATCAGCTATTTCGTCAATTTGCTAATGGCTTGCTTCATGCGCATAAAAGGACATTTGGAAGGGGTTTGCTCGTCATCGGGCAGGAAATATTGTTTCCATTCCAGATTATCCTGCTCCCCATACCACATGAGTGAAGGGTGAGCCGGAACGGCATCATAGGCTGCCAAGCGCTTGCGAATCAAGGTTTTCATTTTCCGGCCAAGAGGTGTGTTGTCATTAATCGATTCAAACACCCACCGTGGTTGAAAAGCAAACATAAGATAAGGGAAGTGCCTGCTGGCTCTAAGCTCGTGCGCGGGAGTGGCACAGAAACAAAAGTAGGGCTCCCCGCCAAAGCAAAATTCCCATGTGGCTTCATGCGGATCAGTCGAAATATGTTCAGGCCAGGAAGCAGCATCGAGTGAGCTTACCCGGTTAAGCATTTCCCAGAACAAGGACTGATACTGCTCCACTGTTGTGTTTTTTCTCAAATCATCCGATGTATCGCAAATGACTACCAAAGAAGCGTAATGTCCCGTGTCCCGTGAAACGGCTCCATATTGACTAAGTAATTCCGCCATGTCTTCAGCAGAAGCTTGTGTACGCGGATCACTTGTGAATCCGTATCTCAGATGTCCTGAGAGAAAACCCATCCGTCCGGGTACACAAGGATACGTATTACCCTCATCTGCAATCATATTAGCGAATTGTGAATACGCGTCCTGCTGCCATTCGGGCAGACCTTTGAATGATGCATTTATTTCATCGGCACTGTACAGATCTGCCATGGATTCTCCAACTCCATTCCACATGATACCGTTAACGTATTAATGCGGATGGCGTTGGGTGACTGTCCAGTGTAGTTTTTATGTCAGAAAAAGATGGAGCGTACAGCTTCAAACCCGAAGTACAGGCCAAATCCGATAAGGCAGATTCCTGAGATGATGGAGATCCAGCGCAAAACGGTTTCGTTGCTGCGTTTATGAAATCGGCTGGCCATACCAGCCATGATAACGTCCCATACAAGGATTCCTATGAAAATACCAGAACTGTATAGTAGTAGATGAGCGGTGTCGGTATGCTTCACGGTTGTAGCAAGAATAGAGCCGTAAATCCCGAGCCAGAATAAAATATTCAGCGGATTGGACAGGGCCATGAGAAAGCCAGATATAAAGGATTTTCCAACCCTTGCATCTTCTGTAAAAGAGGCCTGGATGCCGTCTTTTAACTTGGACAGTGTTTCCACTCCGGTATATACCAAAATAAAGCTGCCAAAAGACCAAAGAAACGAGCGCATGAACGGCGTGTCCAGAAAATGGGCAACTCCAAAGTAAATCAGAAGCATGTACACCAAATCGGCAAACATAGCTCCCAGTCCCAAAATCCAGGCATGCATGAATCCGTGGCGTGCTCCCCGATCCAACTGAGCGGCATTGATCGGACCAATTGGAGCTGATAGTGAGATTCCCAGAATGATATAACTGAACAGTACAGACATATACGCGTTCACTCCTTAACGGGTCGACGACTTGTACCGATAAGTCACACACTTACGGGTACAAGTCATCGTATTCCCGTTTGGAGCAAATTAGAACAAGCTGTTAGCATAGAGCTCATTTAAACGGTCGTTGATTCCACGTCTAGTTGAACAGGAGTACAATGGTACCCGTTACAAGAACTCTCTTCACATGGACAAGCAGACAAACCGATGATCAGATCCATCAAAGCTTCCATTTCCACATAGTCACCAGCGCTCGATTCGGGTGCGATAACATCAATTTTCCCCTCGCCATCTACAACGGAATTCATAAATAGGTTGAAGGGATAATGCTGATCTGGGGGAGCGATGCCGAAAGGTTCCAAGGCTGTATTCAGATTATGATAACAACTGGGATGATCTTTTTTATCATATAAGACCTCATACATCTCTGGACGACAGGCCGAATTGAAAAAATCATGAATGCCTACAGTTTCTTGGACAATGGAAATGAGAGGTTCATAACGGTTAGAATACAGGCATTGTCCCGGTTTAATCCTGTATGTTCGCAGGACATCGAGCGTTACACCGGGATCAAGCCGATTATTGATATTTTGCGCATCGTAAGCAACAAAATCGACCACTTGCTGCCCCTCCAAATCGGTTACACGGATCAACGAACCTTTCTTCACTCTAAGAGCGTAACCTGTTTTGGCAGGAATATGAATAGACTGCTTATGGGTTTTCGTTGAATTCATCCGTATTTCCCCCGATGTTTTTTAAACTCAGTATGCGGAGAGGACATTACTTTCATTCACTATTGAGTAATGCAACAGATGACTCTGAAGGATACGCTGTACGTAAGATTGCTGAGATACGTGAAAAAGGGAATGCATTTATACTGGAAAGAGTGGATTGCCTTTCATGCCGACCCAAAGTTCGGATGTTTCCAGCTGACCAGCCAGATGAAGCAACCAGTCTTCACGGCCTTTCGTTGCCATAATTTGTACACCCATGGGCAGGCCTTCAGTAGTCAGATGCACAGGAACACTCATGGCTGGTTGACCCGTCAGATTTGCGAGCTGAGTGAACGGAGTGTAAGTAAGGCTTGGTTCAAACATCTCATAAATCAACTGTTGCTGCTGGATCTTGTCCAATTCGCTAATACGCATCAGATGCTGAATTTGTTCATCATGAGGTGTCAATTCGCCGATTTTGGGTGCTGGAAATGCATTGACAGGTGTGACATAAAAATCATACCGTTCAAACAATGTGGACATCTGAGCTGCGGCAACATCCCATTCGGCCAGACTATGTACGAATTCGGCAGCGGATACTTTTTTACCCGCTTCAGCCAGAACCCAGGACTCGATCTCCATATCATCAGAGGTTAATGCTCTGCCCATAGAACGTTCCATCGAAGAGATCATCGCCGCCATTTCGCCGCTGTTCATCATGTAATAGTTCTCCATCAGTTTGACACCATTAACTGGACTCAGCTTTTCTTCAACCTCATGACCCTGTTCTTCCAGCCAGCGAACCATCTTATATACAGCTTCTATGGCTTCGTCACTCACAGGTGTACCTACAGGAGAAGCTGTTGTGTAAGCGACTCTCAGTTTGCGTTGATGAGGATAGTGCATATCAGACAAGTAGCTGCCCGGAAAGAGGGGAGCATGAAACGCAGCTTCGGGTTGAATCACTTGCAGTGTATCCAGTAAAGCAGCGCTGTCGCGAACGGAACGGGACAAGGCAAAATCAATCGAAGCACCCTGCCACTGACGACCAACTCCCGGTCCAACAGGTGTCCGTCCACGTGTAGGCTTGAGTCCGAACAAGCCGCTGAATGAAGCAGGGATTCGGATGGAACCGCCACCGTCACTGGCTCCTGCAAGGGGTACAATACCCGAGGCTACTGCGGCAGCGGCACCTCCACTTGAACCGCCTGGCGAGTGATTCGTATTCCATGGATTTCGACTTGGACCGTGAAGACGGGGCTCAGTAATATTTTTCAGACCAAATTCCGGCGTATTGGTATGTCCAATGATAATGAAGCCTGCATCGCGCAGACGCGAAACGAAATTGGAATTCCGCAGTGCACGATGTTCACTGAGAAGACGTGAACCCGAGGTGAGAATTTCACCCTCCAGGGATTGGGAGATATCTTTTAATAACAAGGGCACGCCGGCAAAGGGCTGCTCTCCTGGGCGAACCATACTCGCTTCCTGACGTGCACGTGTTTCATATGTACGAATAACTGCATTGAGCTGCGGGTTCACTTCTTCCAGGCGTGCATAGGCCGCTTCCAGCAATTCGACAGGAGATATCTCCCGAGCGCGAACCAATTCAGCCAAGCCTATGGCATCGTAAGATGTATATGAAAATGATGAAGATGAAGACATGATGATCGTTCCTCTCTAAATTGACTTGATCTACTATTCCATAAGTCATCGTACCACCGGAATAGCGAAAAGACAAAAGGCACTGTACATCTCAAAGGATGTCCAGTGCCTTAATTGATTTGCTTTTATATAAAATTCAATCCGTACGAAGCTTTGGTGCACCGTCAGCCGGAGTCGCTGAGCGTTCTTGCTGTTTGGAGATGGCGAATAGGGCAATCCAGATGAGGATGAAGCCCACCAGTTGCTCCCAGGTAATTAATGTACGGAATGCAATCCAGTTTACCAGTACACCGGCCATCGGGAAACTCAGTTCTGCGAGCGTTGCGACTGAGGCCTTGGTGGAAGAGAGCCCTTTGTAATATAACAGAAGACTCAGTAACCCTGGAAGTAATGCCTGACCCAGAATATTAAGTGCTACAGCCGCCTGTTCACCTGTAGCGGAAGGGAATGTCCAGGCAGCACCTTCGTTCCACGTCATAAAGACCAGCAGTGGCAAGGCTACGACAAAGCGCAGAGAGGTGACCGTTTCATAACGGGTTTGCCCCAGCATCAGCCGCCCCATAACCGTTGAACCGCCCCACAATGCAGCTGCACCCAGCGATAACAGGCTGCCTGCATGAACCCAATTGTCCCAGTTGCCAAGGGGAAGGGTAAATCCGAACGTGAGCAGGTATGTTCCTGCAAGTGCAATGATAAACAGTCCACCGAAGCGGCGAGGCAATGTTTCTTTCAGCAGCAGCTTAGCCAGAACAATCGCAAATAGCGGCTGCATCTTTTGCAGTAACAAAACAGTGTTGGGATCGTTATGCGTAAGTGCCAGAGTGAACAATACCGTGGCGAGAGCAGATCCTCCCCAGGAGATAAAAATCACCGCAATCCAGTGGCGTGCACGCAGGTTTTTCAGATCAGCCCGAAACTTCCACAAGACGGGAATTGCCACAAGGCTGACAATAATATGTTCCACCAGTACAATCTGCGTGGAGGTCATTGTTTTGAGCAAAATAATACGGAACAGTGGATCTACACCCCAAAGGGCGGCGCCGAGCACGACGAGCCAGAATCCGGTATTGCTTCGTTCCTTGCGGTAAACTGTTGATGCAGGTTGTGTCTTTTCCATATTCAGGACTCCTTCGTCAGAACACGGAATCTTCAGTTGGCAAAATCGACAAAAGCCCCCGTTTTGGTATACACCAAATAAACGGGGGCTCAATCATTGACATGTCGTACGAAAATAAGCCTTTCCGTAACGGCATGTTAATGTGTTGATCTTCTCTCATCCGGACTGTACCGTCGGCCTTGGAGTCACACCAAGTCAGTCGCTGAATGTCCAAAGTCTGGTCAAACAGCGAGTCGCGGGCTGGTTCTTTAAGAACATCACCGCCGGTTGGGAATTGCACCCTACCCCGAAGATCCTATTCAATTATATTGTGTATTGAACAAGCTGTAACATTAATAAGTCCATCTTATTCCTGTAAGCGCTAGCAGTTCAAGTGTTTTTTTAGAATATGATATTCCAGCTTCCCTGTTGTCTGCGTAGTAATACAATCTGTCCTGCATGATACGCATCGTGGAGTACCCAGCGGGCAAGTTCATGTGCCCATTTTTCATCCGTATCCATGAAAGGGGCTTCAAGATCGGATTCTTCTAATGAAGCAAGCTGATGACGAAGCTGTCCGGCTAATTGTGTTGTATTTTGCATAAGTGTACTCCAGCCAGTGCTATCAGAAGGGTCGCCCGGATCTCCGAAGGTAGATTCATTGTTTTCGGCAGGTGTACCGGATGGTGTTGTACGCTGAATGCGACTCAGCAAGCGTTGATTATAATAATACATATGGTTGACCAACTGCCAGATGCTTAATCCACCGGATGATGGAACCCAGGCTGCCTGTTCAGCAGTCAGTCCTTCGAGTGCCTTGGATAAAGGCACAATCCAGTTACATTGATCCCAAGTGTCATCTTTCTGAATGAGCAATAGTTCTGTTGCTGTTGTAGTCATTGATTTTTCCTCCCTAAAATAAATTCATGGTAACTAGCTAAAGCACTTAAATGTGGTTACAATTAATATAACCCAAACATGAATAAATGTAACTATCTTTTTTTGTTTTAGATCGTTACAATTTAGCGGAGGTACGTATGGATAGACTATGGACTGATTTTGTAAACAGTGATTACCATGACTGGCGTGGCGGAGATCGTTCTGAGGACAGGCTTGGCAAAGCCGAATGGCAGCAAGCATTCATTAAACAATGGCAACTGAACGCATCTATACCTGCTTCATCTGAAGAGGAGGGAGCCTTGAGAAACTTCAGAAATGAATTGCAGGCTCTTGCAACTCGTTTATCTGGCGGAAATCCATTATCGAACAAAGACCAGGAATGGCTTAACGCCATGATGGAGGAAGGTCAAGTCATAAGAAGACTGAAGGCTGGAGATGAGGGACTGAAAATTTCACTTATTCCTGTAGGAACTCAATGGCAGCAGGTCATGGCAGAGGTCGCAGCCGATTTTGCGATCACAGTAATTGAAGGGGATGGCGGAAGAATTCGTATCTGTGACAATACGGATTGCCGTTGGTTTTTCTATGACGATACACGCAGTAGAACCCAGAAATATTGTGATGACAAGATGTGTGGTAATCTGATGAAGGTTAGAAGGTTTCGGGCAAAACAGAAGAAGGATCAGCAGCAAGAGTAAGGTGTATGCACAGAAAGTGTGATTTGTTGTAATTTGCGACAGCCAGGACATATTCAATAAGATTTTGGTAAATCCAAAATTGAATCTTCCCATGTAGTCCTATATAATGGTTATATACTTAAAATATTTCAGCTAGTCATTTCATCAGAGATTAACATCCGGGATTCAAGCGTATATCCAACAAAAAACAATGATTGGAGATGTGTCTTGTGGGGACAAGTTATCTACTGAAAAATGGTTGTGTATTGTCTATGGATTCGTCGGTGGGTCAGTATAAACAGGCGGACGTTCTCATTGAGGATTCTCTTATAACTGCTATTCAGCCCGACCTGAGTTGTATTGAAGCAGAAGTGATAGATGCATCGGAGATGATCATACTCCCTGGACTCGTAGATACGCACCGGCATGTGTGGGAGTCGCTTGTAAAAACAGCGGGAACCAACTGGTCACTGCCGGTCTATCTGCAGAATCTCTACTATGGAGCGATGGGAAGTAAACTCCGGCCACAAGACAGCTATATCGCCAATTTGCTCGGTTCTTTGGAAGCGCTTAATGCAGGAGTGACCACGGTGCTTGACTGGAGTATGCCGTATTCCCCGGAGCACACGGATGAACTGATTCGCGGACTTCAGGATGCGGGTATTCGGTCGGTTTTCGCTTATGGTCTACCGGGTGAGACGCCCTACTGGAACAGAGAGAGCCAGCTGACGTATTCGAATGATGTGAGGAGAGTCAAGGAACAGTATTTTTCCTCACGGGATCAGTTACTTACATTCGGTCTTGCCATTCGTGGTCCGGAGTTCAGCCATTGGGATATCACAGTGAAGGAAATTCAGCTTGCTCAAGAGCTGGATGTAATATGCTCCATGCATGTTGGCTTTGGAAGCTGGGGGTCTGTGGATCGCTCGATAAGTAAAATGTATGAGGCTGGTTTACTGAGTCCGGGTCTGAACGTTGTACACGGAAATACGATGGATACGGATGAGTATAAAATGTTGGCCGATAGCGGCGCCTCACTGTCTGTCACACCGGAAGTAGAGATGATGATGGGGCACGGGTATCCGGCAACGGGGTACTTCCTGGAAAATGGAGGAACTCCAACGCTCGGAGTCGATGTTGTAACATCAACAGGTGGGGATATGTTCTCCCAGATGAAATTTGCACTTCAAGCTGAACGTTCTCGGGAAAACGAACAACTTTTGCTGCAGGGTGAAATGCCTGGTGAGCTTAATCTGCAATCCAGTCAAGTGTTGAGATTTGCAACTTCTGCTGGGGCGAAGGCTCTTGGACTTGAACGGAAGATTGGCACACTTACGCCAGGTAAAGAAGCAGATCTGATTATGATCCGAACCACCGACCTTAACTTATTCCCGGTGCATGATCCGGTTGGAGCCGTCGTTCAATTTGCCAATCCATCCAATGTGGATACCGTGTTCGTAGCAGGTCGGCCGGTGAAGCGCGAAGGCAGGTTGCTGCATGTCGATCTGAACGAGGTCCGTCGTAAGGCTTTGGACAGCAAGGAATATCTGCTATCTCAATATCGGATGTCGGATGCAGAGCGAATTGTATTTTCGTAAGTTAGATAATCCATGTGAATGAAAGAGTGACTCTCTTCCGGAATGAAAAGAGAGGATGTTCTTATCTGTCTTATAGATCTAATAGTGTTTCAAGTGAAGAGCCACATACGGATATGTGGCTCTTTGGCGTACCTGTTTATTGTGCAACAAGACAGGGAGAGCAAGGAATAAACAACAAAAAGAGGCGAAAAGACACTGCATTTCTGTAGTTGCATGTAACAACGGGTTTATAATGTTTTGTTAAAGAAAAAAGCTATTAAAAAACTGCGCATAATATAAATTATACGCTGTTTTCTTTTAAATCGATTTTCATATTCACCCCTGTCCAACAGATCATGATAATTTTCGCCTGGAACGCACAAAATATACTATCATCCCAAAATAAATTTAACCAAGCAACGCGACAAAGTGTAGAAATCGATAGATTTTTGTAGTTGGTCGGTAAGATAGAACAAAGGGCTTTTTCATAGAACAGATGAACCAAACAAAATATTTGAAGTAAAGAGACACATTCATCATTTTCAATACGAGAGGAAACTGTGTATGAATCAAAACCAGAATCGATCTTCCCTGTTTAGAAAAAAGCCGATTGCCACCGGAGATAACGAAAGCAACATGTTGAAAAGGGTGCTTGGCCCATTTGATCTGATGACTCTCGGGGTAGGTGCGATCATCGGTACGGGTATCTTTGTACTCACAGGCGTTGCTGCCGCAAAATATGCAGGTCCCGGTTTGGTACTGTCTTTTCTGCTGGCAGGTATTATCTGCGCCTTCGCTGCATTATGTTACTCGGAGTTTGCATCCAGTGTGCCTGCTTCAGGAAGTGCGTATACATACAGCTATACCGCTTTCGGCGAAGTCATTGCCTGGATTCTGGGATGGGATCTAATTCTGGAGTATGGATTTGCGAGTGCGGCTGTTGCCAGCGGTTGGTCTGGATATTTTCAAACGTTATTGTCCGGATTCGGGTTGCAATTACCCCATGCGCTCACCAGTGCATTTAGTCCTGAAAAGGGAACCTATTTTGATATCACCGCAGCGATAATCACCTTAATCATTACATTCCTACTCACCCGAGGGGTGAAAGAGGCTGCTCGTGCCAACGGAATCATGGTAGCGATTAAAATTATCGTAGTGCTGATCTTTATCGGTGTGGGTGTGTTCTATGTGCAGCCAGATAACTGGCAACCGTTTCTTCCGTTTGGCATCTCAGGGGTAACCGCAGGGGCGGCAACGGTATTTTTTGCTTACATTGGTTTCGATGCGGTATCTACGGCTGCGGAAGAAGTGAAACGTCCTCAACGGGACTTGCCAATCGGTATTATTGCATCCCTTGCGATCTGTACCGTGCTTTACATCGTTGTATCGTTGATCCTGACAGGGATTGTACCTTATCACATGCTGAATGTGAGTGATCCGGTTGCCTTTGCCTTTGAATTTGTGCAGTTGAAAGGATTGTCCTGGATTGTTTCGCTTGGAGCGATTACGGGAATTACCACTGTATTACTTGTAATGATGTATGGTCAGACACGTTTGCTTTATTCCATGTCACGGGACGGACTATTGTCTCCGGTGTTCTCTAAAGTCAGTGGCAAAAGCCAAACACCCGCTACGGGTACTTGGGTTGCTGGGATCATCGTCGCTTTATTCTCGGGATTCATCTCACTTGGCCATCTGGCGGAATTGACCAACATCGGAACACTGTTTGCTTTCGCGGTTGTGAGTCTGGGAATTATCGTATTGCGGAAAAACAACCCGGAACTAAAAAGGGGATTCCGTGTACCTTTTGTTCCATTGATTCCTATTCTGAGTGCTGTTGGCTGTATGTATCTCATGACACGTCTTGCGGCTCTAACTTGGATCACGTTCTTCGGTTGGTTAATTATTGGTTTAATCATCTACTTTGCCTACGGTCGTCATCACAGTCATTTGAATCCGGCACGGCGTATATCGGACACTTTCAAAAAAACAAAGGGGAAATAGCTGTCATAGCTGATTCCTACATTGTAGAGATATCGTGAAAGGTTAGTAAATTAATTTGTCACACTAGAACTATACGTAATAGAGTCAACTGCATTGTCTCATACCGCATCGCCAAAACGGCGCGGAATGGGGCTTTTTTTTGTGAGAGCAGTTCGTGTAATACGAAAAAAATGGTAATGTATAAGGCTATATATGGGTATCTAATAAGTAATACATCTGTCCTTGTGAGCGGAACCGGGGTTGCGGTCAGGGCAAATATGACATATATTTGGGGGTGTGACATGCCATCAGATATAGGAGAGGGGATGTATCATGAACACACCATTACATACCAATCAACATCACCAAAATTCGAATTTTGGTTTTGCATTGGCTGACTCAGCTGTACTTGCCGAGACGAAACTAATCATTTCACACCCAGGGGACACAAACGAATTTCAATTGGATATTGATCCGCAGCGCCGTTTGAAGGATGGACGCAAAGTATCGGTTGTTGCGCAGCAAATGGATGCACCGCCGGATCGGCAAGATGCCATTATCATATATGGGGAGGAGCTGGGATTTGTACAATATGCAGTTACCCTGCGACCAGACAGTACATGCTCACTCACTCCCATTGAAGGAATAGATCATCCGATCGTATTGAATTTGGGTGACTTTGCAGAAGGGGAGTACGAGCTGCGAATTTCACTGCACGTCAAAACACCCCGCATCGCAGAGGGACCACTGGAGCCCGAGCAGCATGCCATGGTGAAATATGCTCAGGTAGTAACTGTAGCGATATGTCTGTTTCCAGCCGAAGTTGTGCAGATGAACACATTACCCGAAACGGTCTGGACACGGGATAATCATGTGTTTGACTCCTACGGCAGTGGTGGCTTTATTCTCGCAGATCTGCCTCGTATGGCGAAACGTGTAGAAGATCTAATCGGTTCTGGAAACCATAATCTGATTGAACAATTCAGTGAGGGTGACCTTTCGGACACCTTGCTGGAGGAAGGTCTCATGGCGATTGCCTGGGGAGTAACACCATGGTGTTATTCGATTTATTCGGCTCCGGATGAACATTCGAGAACTATACTTTCGGTAGACAAGCTGGGTGATGAACCCCAGACCACCGGAATATACCGTATGCATCCTGAAAGTAAACAATTAAGTATCGTGCCGGTAAATGAATTGGCTTACTGGCCATCCTGTGCAGAGAAAGCATGGCCTGTAATCGATGTTGCGGGAGAAGGCGAGACGTTGCGTATGGACTTGTATGTTCAGATCTGTGAATCAGTGAATGGACTGCACGAAAATCCACTGCCTTCATTTGTACTCACCCGCAGTGAGGGACAGCCCGAGGCGATCATCCCACTAATCGATGTCGTAATTGTAGACTAATAAATAGAAGTGTGGTGACGAACACAGATGATGACTGAAGAGATTCAGGAGCAATACGCCGATGAGCTTGAAGCTTTTCATATATGGATGAAAGATGCGGGCTACACGGGACATACGGTAAAATCATACACAGGTGACGTTGCTGAATTTCTCATCTCTATTAATGGAAAGTCACTGGAGCAGGTCAAAAAACTTCATGTTTTATCCTTCTTGTCCCGAGCTCGGGAAAGAGGGGTAAGTGACTCTACGCGGAATCGGAAACACGCAGCTGTGAACTGTTTTTATAAGTCATTGATTGAGCTTGAACTGGTGACCAATAACCCCGCTTTCGGAATCAAGAAATCCAAAACCGAGCAAAATCGTGCCCCCGTCTTCCTTGACGAAAGCGGTTTGGAACGATTTTTGCAATCGGTCGAGGGCAAGTATCGTACACGAAACCTGGCTATTTTTCTGCTCATGGGATACATGGGATTGCGGGTCGGAGAGGTTCATGCCTTGAACTGCAAAAACTATAATGCGGAACGGCGCACGCTGGACGTATTCGGTAAGGGCCGGAAATGGCGTACACTGCCTGTGCCTGAGACCGTTGCCGAACTGTTATCCCAGGCTCTCCAGGAGCGGCTGGATCCATGGCGTGCAAAGGAAGAGGCCTTATTCGTCTCGCAAAAAGGGAAACGATTGTCGATTCGCAGTATTCAGCTTATATCGACCGAAACCTTTGAACGCTTTCAGCAGGAATCGGCCTCCAATCAGCGTGTGAACTATTCCAGTCATAAACTGCGTCACTCATTCGCTACCATGATGCTTAGACGCGGAGCAGATTTGCGAACGGTTCAGGAGCTGTTGGGTCATTCCTCCATTCAAACCACCACGGTATACACCCACGTAACCAGCCGCGAGAAGGAGGAAGCGATGGCCTTGCTGGATGTCAAACTTCCCGCGTTTGTGGCGGATATGTAAGAGATAAGCTTCAGTTATATATAGAAGGAAGTAATGATAGAGAAGCCTGTCCACGTGACAGGTTTTTTTGTAATTTCATGTAGAGGAGTGTTAATACATTTAATGGGAATATGAGAGGTGAATACTAATTTTAAATAAATCTGTTTTTTTTATTAACGGAACAATTATTATGTAAACTTAAATATGAAATCAATTTTTATTTTGCTATAATTAATACTTGTTTATAACAAGACCAAAGGACCACTCGCATCTTCATAAGGAAGATACAGGTGGTCCTTTAGTTATACAACCTTTACGCTATTTGCTTATGATAAAATAACGTGATTAGACAAACACCTGGATTTACTCCAGTCCGGCAATCTGTTCCTTCAATTTGTTAGCAGAGGCTTGGAAAGCGACTTTCTCCGTCTCATTCAAAGGAAGTGGAAGAATCTCACGTACGCCGTTGCGATCAACTACACATGGAACACCCAGATATACATCGGATACGCCATTGTAATCTTCCAGCAATGTGGAAACGTTCAGTACGGAGCCTTCATTGCCGAGAATGGCAGCCACAATACGGTCCAAAGCGAGCGCAATTGCATAGGAAGTGGCACCTTTGGCATTAATAATCTCATAAGCCGCATTTTTGGTCCGGTCGAAGATATCTTGTTGTGTTTCTTCATCCAGCTCCAGATCCGTTCCAGCAACGTTGGCGAGACTCCATACCGGTACTTCGGAATCGCCATGCTCCCCAATAATATGGGCGTGAATGCTTCGTGGATCAATTCCTTTGTTTTTACCAATCAGGTAACGGAAACGTGCACTGTCCAGTAACGTACCAGAACCAATCACACGAGAAGCGGGCCAACCGCTTTGTTTCCACGAGGTATAGGACAAAATATCTACAGGATTCGTTGCAATCAAAAGAATACCATGGGAATTAACTTCAGTAATACGTTCAATGATCTCTTTGAAAATACTTGCATTTTTCTTCAGAAGATCAATGCGAGTCTCTCCTGGTTTTTGGGAAGCACCCGCAGTAATAATAATGATGTCTGCGTCTTTGCAGTCGGAGTAATCGCCTGCCCATACTTTAACGCCTCCGGTAAATGGGAGACCGTGGTTCATATCCAGCATTTCGCCGGTAGCCTTATCATGATTCACATCCACAAATACCAACTCGGACGAACGCTGTCTTAACATCAGCGTGTATCCCGTTGTTGTTCCCACCGCACCCATGCCTACAATAACGACACGACTTGGTTTGAGCGCTGCACTGTTTACCATTTTCATATCCTCTCCTTTTTGGGGTATACTTCCAATCCATATTAAGGGATAAGCCTGTGAAAAGCGAGCCATGTCTATAAACTTTCTCACATTTCATGTCTATTTGCGGAAGATTTCGTCGAAAACCCGGTTTATATTCCCTAGAAGAAACAGATGCAGCAAAAAAACGCTGCCGGCTTCCAGAGAGTGGAGATGAACCTTTTCGACATCGTTTGTGGTAGAATAGGAGCAGTGGATTCAGATGAATCGTAAATACAACATGAATGGACAGGCATGCGCGCCTGCTTATTGGATGAGAGAGGTGGAAACCACTTGCGTTCGCAATGGATCAAAATCGCGCAGACAGCACTGCTGTCTATCGGTATAGCTGCACTGCTGGCGGCTTGCACCGATTCGGGAGAGACCCCGGTGGCAGAGCCGCCGCAGGAGCGAGAAGATAACGGGAATATGGGCCAGACATTAACTGTTGTTCCCCCTGCAAACAGTACACAAGCTGCGGATACAGCCAAATATCAAATTCAGACCCGGTTAACGGATTTCCAGTTGCTTAATGGTAACGGTGGATTAGCATGGGGAGTGACGCGGAACGCCCTGCGTCTGTATTATACTCAGGATCAGGGAAGTACTTGGACCAACATCTCACCTTCGGAAAATGTACAGTTTCCGGCTAATCCGCAATATGGACAAAGCATTTATTTTGTAGATAGTACACATGGATGGATTGTTCGTGAAGGAATGGGCGGAACAGATACGATGGTGCTGCGCACGAACAACGGAGGAGCGAGTTGGAGCCTGTCCTCCTTGTCGAAGACGGATAAGGTGACGGCCATTACATTTGTTTCTCCTGAGAAAGGCTGGATACTGACAACAGTGGATACTTCCATTGGCAAGCAAGACAAGAAACTGTATCTTACCGAAGATGGCGGTATTACCTGGAATCAGATGACTTCGAGTGACGAAGATGGTAAACCAGCATCTGCAGAGATCCCTACACGGGGTTATTCCACTGGGATGACTTTCTCGGACTCGGATCACGGGTTCTTGACCGCTCTAGAGTTCGGTACGCCGAAATTGTACGTTACATCGGACGGTGGCCAACATTGGAAGGCGGGCCCGTCGTTCTTTGACCGAAACAAATTTAACGGATGTGGTAATTTTAACATCAGCTCGCCACAGTTTTTTGGACGGGAAGCTCAAACAGCCTGGATGTCGATATCCTGTTCTCAAGGGGAAAGCACCAAGTTCAACGGGTTTTTCACAACAAATGGCGGAGAGAGCTGGCAGTTATCAACGTTCAGTCTGAATAAACAAACCGGAATCAATCGCGGTCTGACTCCTACATTTCTGAACCCCTTGGAAGGCTGGGTCATGCAGAAAGGCAAGACTTATTACACCAAAGATGCCGGCAAGACCTGGAAGGCACTTCCTGTAAGTGAAGTATTGGAAAACATTCTCAAAGAGTACCCGGAGATCGTCAAGCTCCAAATGGTTTCTTCGAAACTAGGCTGGATTTTGGTCGAAAATACGGATACCAAAAGATCACTGTTGCTGCAAACCGTTGACGGCGGTGTGCGTTGGAAAGTACTATAATTGCGTTGAAGTAGAACGTGACTAGAAGAGAAACCTGCGGGTTTCTTTTCTTTTTAATTACTTTGTGAATTAAATCACAATAAATCCCTTCAAATGATGTTATATTGAATTCAAGAAGAGATGGGAGTGATGAACATGAGAACGAATGAACAAGCTCAATTCACGCAGGCGGACGAGTTAACCAGATACATGCTCCAATTATGCTACACATGTGATGATGCCAACCGTTGTACCACTGAGGAAGAAGTTAAAGCTTGTATGGCTAAGTACGAACAGGCAGATGAACCGGTACAGACGGATGGTGGAGAAGTAACCCGCGGATTTATGGAACTGATGTACGCTTAAAATCCAAGTAGACGGAAAAAAATACTGCTTTATCAACGATTGGCCCCCGATTGGGGGCGTTTTTTATTGGAAAACGAAGAAAGCAGGGATTTTTTATCAACCAAGGAAGCTGTCTTTTGTGGTCTGATCCGGGTATTACGGGAGCATTAGCGGACCCAAAACTTCTTTCCATACATTACTGTATCGCCTTTTACAGGCACCAAGAGAGTCATTTATTATACCACTCGCAGGCTCGCGATAACTTCTTTAACCCTAACGGAAACTCTCAGATGCCTATTGTACTGATCGGAAACTTTGTTACTGTTACAATGTTTGCTCCGGATAATCTGGCTGCAGTATGGATGCATACAACACCCCCAGGGGAAGCTAGAGGTTTATTTTGGAACTTAATCACTTTCAAATAATTCAGAATTTACATATCAATTGTAAAAAAAATTTCTGCTGGCTTAATGTTTGATAATAGCCTTTTTTATTTTTGTTTCACATTCGCCTTGTCAATAAATCCAAAAATTGAATACTTTAAGACATACCACAAATGAGGAGGAAAACGCATGAGTGAAGTTGGTTATGAGGAAAGAAGATATGGTGGAGGGTATGGTGGTTTCACGTCCATCGGTGCAATTCTGGTACTCTTTATCTTGTTGGTCATCATCTCTAAAGCATTCTTAGTTTAATTCTTCAGCTTTAAAAAGAGCTCTGCTACCCAGGCAGAGCTCTTTTGAGTTTTGTCCCAGAGGGGGGATCTAAGTCAACAATTATCGATCTGAATGGTCGGATACTCTTTTGCGCATTCCAGCTAGACCTAGTAAACCAAGCAAGCCCAGCCAGCCCCAATCCATACGCTTACCGTCATCTGTTGAATTTGCTCTTACACTGTTTGGATTATAATTGGAGCTGTTGTAATGGTACGTATTATTGTCACGACCATCAACAGTAGCTTCATTTACATTTTGAGCCGATGCAGGAACAGCTAAAGCTGCAAACAGCAATATTGAAGCAAAAGCAGTTGTTACTCGTTTCTTCATGAAAATAACCTCCTGAAAGCGTGATGAATTTAATTTCTCCAAAAATCAGTTCATTATTCCATTGTGAATTTTTCAGTGTTTTTGAATATGTTGTTATTTAATTAGGAACTATATATCTGGTGGAAAATAAATATTGAAGGAGCGGTTTTGATGGGAATATTAAGTGGAAATCCAAAAAATGAACCTATGCATTATGGCGAAATCTTCAGCGTATGGCAATGTTCAACGGTTGCAAAGGGAGCTCTTTCCTTCTACCAAGCATTTCTAAATCATGCAGGAGATAAGGATTTGAAAAAAACATTGGATGCACTGATTGATCAGGCTAAACTGGAGATTAAAGAGTGTGATACCTTGCTTACTGATAATGGGATTGCTCCAACACCAGCCTTACCAGATAGGCCTCCAGTAAAACTTGAAGACATTCCTGTTGGTGCAAGGTTCACTGATCCTGAGATAGCGGCAAAAATTGCATCTGATACTTCGATGGGACTGGTTGCTTGTAGTCAAGTTATGGGTCAATCGATTAGAGAGGATATTGGAGCCTTATTTGCCAAATATCACGTTACTAAAACCGCTTTAGGCCTTCGTATTCTTCAAATGAGTAAAGAAAAAGGTTGGCTTGTTCCTCCTCCTCTTCAAGTGAAAAGACCTGAAGCAGTTGAAGCTTAAAATTTAATTGATAAACTCCCTGCTGACTATAAACGTTGGCAGGGAGTTTTTGCCGTTGGAGTAATTTTTAGTGCCGGATTAGTAAGCAACCGCATATTATGGAATCCCCTTCTCTCTACTCCAGTGTTGTTGTGAACTTCCCCAGTATACCTCCAAAGCGTATGCAAGACGGCTTAAAGATCTTGGCGTAACCGGGGCGTGGAAACTGTTTTGATAATGCCTGTATCGAGTCTTTCTTCACACACCTTAAGACAGAAGAAATTTATCGAAATAAACCAAACTGCTTCGACGATGTGTAGCAAGGTGTGTATCGTGACATCGAGTTTTATAATAACCGCCGTTGCCAAATAAAACTCGGCGAGCGTTACCCTATAGAGGACAGAGAAACATATAAGGGCTAAACTACCATGTCAGTAGCCTTTTTTTGTTAGAGATAGCTTTAAAATAGTTGTTCGTCCATACTTCAAACCAACTTCTCACGTACACTAAACTATGTTTATAGGGAGGTGTCCTGATTGAGTTGTCCAGATGAGAAAAAAAGGTGTAAGAAAAAAATTGTAACTGTACATTCTCCAAAAGGAAAAAAAAAAAATCGCCGAGTAAAAGTAATTAAAAAAATTGTACAGCTAAAGTGTCCTTCACCTGAAGTAAATGTTACTACGCCGACAGTTGTTGGGCCTACTGGTCCCCAAGGCTTACAGGGGATCCAAGGAAAACAAGGCGTAGAAGGCGTTCCAGGGCCGATCGGACCTCAAGGGCCAGCTGGAGGACCTCCGGGGCCGCAAGGACCTCAAGGGCAACCAGGTCCAGCGGGAGCAGTAGGTCCTCAAGGCGAAGCAGGACCTGCGGGGCCGATGGGCGCGCAGGGTATCCCTGGGGAACAAGGACTTGTGGGACCACAAGGTCCGCAAGGCTTGCCTGGTCCAGCCGGAGCCATCGGACCACAAGGATTTCCCGGACCAGCGGGAGCAACTGGCCCGGCTGGTGCCACCGGAGCGGCAGGCGCAACTGGTGTTGCTGGGCCAACAGGTGTTACTGGAGCAGCGGGAGTAGCTGGTGTTGCTGGACCAACAGGTGCTACTGGAGCAGCGGGAGTAGCTGGTGTTGCTGGACCAACAGGTGCTACTGGAGCAGCGGGAGTAGCTGGTGTTGCTGGACCAACAGGTGTTACTGGAGCAGCGGGAGTAGCTGGTGTTGCTGGACCAACAGGTGTTACTGGAGCAGCCGGAGGGGTTCTGGGGTTTGCCGATTTTTTTGCTCTGATGCCCCCTGATAATGCAGCTACTGTTGCTCCAGGCACGGATGTAAGTTTTCCTCAAGATGGGCCTACTAGCGGAACGACTATTTCTCGAACGGGTCCTAGTTCATTCAATCTAGCAGCAATAGGCACTTACCAAGTACTGTTTCAAGTTAGTATCAATGAAGCCGGTCAACTTATTTTAACCCTCAATGGTGCTGATTTGGCTCCAACCGTAGTTGGGCGGGCAACAGGAACGTCTCAGATTGTAGAAGTAGCTTTAGTACAAACGACTGTCATTAATTCAATACTGACCGTACGCAACCCGGCTGGTAATTCCACTGCACTGACGATTACACCTCTCGCCGGAGGAACAAGGCCAGTTTCGGCACATCTGGTTATCACGCAATTGGCATAAAGAGGGTACAAAGGGTATCCTCAGCTGGGATATCGGTCATTCATCAAGGCCGCTATCCCAGTTGGTGCCAAGGTTTTCAAAAAAGATCGATTGTATCCATAATAGTAAGAAGCAACGCTGCTCCAAAGCACTGATGAGTGGAAAGAAACGAATCTGGGTGCAGATTACAAAGCATAATGTAGTGCATTAAACGTTGAGAATAGTGCTCATTTTCGTTTGGAGGCAACCCTTCGGCATTCTGTCGGAGGGTTTTTCCCTTCAACCTTTTGGATTTGAATCAGAATAACAAGTTCCCTGTTAACGTGCATATATATTACAGAAGACGGGTCAAGACTCCGGCTGTCCTAGGTTTTATGAACGGAGGGGAGAGACATGGGCATTGAATCATCCTGGATGTTTGATTTTTTTGGAACCGTCTTTCCGGTAGTATTTGTCCTGATTATAGGTATTGTTCTTCTGTCGGTAGGGAAAGAAGTATGGAGATGGGGACGCAATAACTCAGAGCCACTGCTTACCGTACCTTCTCGTATTACCAGCAGGAGAATGCAGATGAGTCAGTCGCACTCCGAACCAGGAAGTACAGCCCGTACGCATTATTACATCACTTTTGAAGTGGAGAGCGGAGATCGTCTCGAATTCAAAGTGAATGGTGATGAGTACGGCATGTGCGCCGAGGGAGATGAAGGTCGACTCTCTTTCAAGGGAACGCGTTATGTAGGCTTTGAACGCTACAATCGTTTGTATTCAGAGCGTGTACGCGGATAAACCGGCTGGCTTGCGCCATAATGGCGTAAGCTTTTTTTAATTTCTTTTACGGACAAGCGTTTCTTAATGGGGCTAACGTGTTTTTATATAAGAAGAGACTTTATTCAATTTATGGTCCATATTCGGTGAGTTGATGTAGACTTATGTGATGAATGGACCATCCTAATAGAGGAGGAAATGATGATGTCATTTACAGATCAAGTCGTGGTTGTGACGGGAGCAGCCCAAGGAATCGGTCGAAGTGTAGCTGAGGCCTATGCGGTTGCAGGGGCTAAAGTCGTACTTGCCGACTATCAGGAAGCGGAAGGGGCTGCTGCGGCAGCTTCGATTCGCAATGAAGGCGGAGAAGCCATTTTTGTCCAGTGTGATGTACGTCAAGAGAAGGATATAACGAACCTCATTCAAACGACAATGGATGAATTCAAACAGATTGATGTGCTCGTAAACAATGCGGGTGTCTCCAGATGGAAGTCTCCCTATGAGCTAACGCTGGAAGAGTGGGACGATATACTCAATACCAATGTGCGAAGTTGTTTTCTCGCAAGCCGGGAAGCAGCGAAGCATATGAAGCACAACGGAAATGGTGGAGCGATTGTGAACATGGCCTCAACACGTGCCTTTATGTCAGAGCCGGAAACAGAGGCCTATGCTGCATCCAAAGGTGCTATCGTGGCGTTGACCCATGCGATGGCGGTCTCCTTGGGTAAGGACAAAATTCGGGTCAATTGTATCAGTCCGGGATGGATTGAGACAGGCAATGTTGAAAAATTGAAGCCAGAGGACCATGAACAGCACCCGGCAGGACGTGTAGGCGTTCCTTCGGATATCTCCCGCGCTTGTTTATATTTGTCCGATCCGAGCAATACCTTTGTCACAGGGACCAACCTGATTATTGATGGGGGCATGACCCGAAAAATGATATATGAGGACTAGTACCGGGATTTCTCCGGTCAATTGTAAACTTTTGAAAACATAGCAGAAATAAGCCCAAGTTAAGCACTTGGGCTTATTTGTTTTTGATAACTCGGTTGCTATAATAAATGTGATTTTACCACAGTACAGGAATGGAGGGAGATTATGTTCGGGAACTCATCCCGGAAAGTGTTTTGGCTATTACTGCTGATTGGAGGGATTATAATGACAGGCTTTGAATCTACTGCGGAAGCTGACGCAGATATACGAGCAGCCTGGGTATGGCAGGCCAAGTCTGTCAGTGATGGAGGAAATGAGCTGCTGGAGAATGCAGCTAAACATAAGATTAACAGACTGTATGTGAATGTGGATATGAATCTGTCAGAGGAGATCTATCATACGTTTATATCTAAAGCCAGCAAAGCTGGAATTGCAGTTGAAGCTCTTGGGGGAGATCCGTCATGGGCAGTCAGCGGTCGTGAAGGTCCGATGCTCAAGCTGGCGTCCTGGGTGAGTAATTATAACCTGGCTGCAAAGCAGGAAGAGCGATTTGACGCCCTTCACTTGGATATCAAACCTTATGTATTGCCACAGTGGAAAGAAGATGCCAAGCCGCTGGTCCAGTCCTGGGTTGTCAATATGAAGCTCTTGCTGGAACAGGTTAAACAGGCTGGGGCGGTTGAAGTGAATGTCGACTTGCCTTTTTGGCTGGATTCTTACACCGTGACGGGTAGCAGAACTACTGACGATGCGGATAACGAGTCGTTGTCACACTGGTTTATTGGACAATTTGATCATATTACGCTATTGGCTTACCGTGATAGCGCCCAAGGAAACAATGGAATTATACGTTTGGTAGAACAGGAAATGATATGGGCGGACGCCAGAAATGGTTCTATTACCGTTGGGGTAAACACCAAGCCCATGCCTGGGGAAGAGTTCACGACTTTTGCTGGCAAAGGTGCAGCGCAATTGGAGAGTGTCATAAAGGAAGTGGCATCTGCATTCACGGATCACGCTTCCTACTCCGGTTCGGCTGTGCATGACATTGTGTACTGGGGGCAGCTGGAACCAGAGGAACAGCCACCATTACCGGAGAATCCATCCAATCAACCGGAAATTCGGGGAACCTATATCTGGCAGGCTTCTCAGGTTACGAATGATGGTGGAGATCACATTTTGGAGTTCGCCAAAGAGCAAAACGTTAATTGGTTATACGTCCGGCTTGATTTGGATCAACCGTACTCCAGCTATCGCAGTTTTGTGAAACGGGCCCAGGCTCAAGGTATTGAGGTTCATGCCATGGGAGGCCATCCAATATGGGGTAAAGAGGAAAATCGGCCACGAATAAAGCGCCTGATCGATTATGTGAAGAATTATAACGCTGAATCCGAACCGGATGAACGTTTTAAGGGGATTCATCTCGATATTGAGCCATACACCTTACCTGAATGGGAAAATGATCGGGACAAGCTGCTGACCGAATGGGCTGCTAATATTGCTTATTTCCATGAAGAGACGAAAAAGGACAGTGATCTGGAAACGAGTGCCGATCTGGCCGTTTGGCTCGATACGTCCCCGTTACCGGGAAGAGACATGTCCGTCAGTGAATACATGATCACAACGCTGGATCACGTATCTCTGATGGCATTCCGTAACATTGCCGAAGGCTCCAATGGAATTGCCGACGTTGTCAGTCAGGAAATGAAAATTGCGGATCGTTTGGGTAAACCACTCCTGATTTCGGTGGAGATGAAAGAGAATTTTGAAGGTAAACATATTTCATTTTATGATAAGGGAGCAGCGGAGATGGAACGTCAGCTGGCACTGCTTCCAGATCTGTTAAGCGAGTATAAAGCCTACAAAGGCAATATCGTCCATGCTTACGATTACTGGATTCAAGCCAAGCCCTGAATAGGCAGGTTATATAGGAGATGTTATGTCTCGGGACTTCACATAGGGTGAGGTTCCGGGCTTTTTTTATGGGAAAAAGATAAAATCGTGTCACCGAATGGGCATCTGCACAATACGATATACGGTGATGAAGAGGTTCAACAAGGGAGGAAAAAGGATATGGCTGTTATTAAAGCCAACTCGGAAGACGTCAAGCTGCTCGCTAGACTGATGAGAGCGGAGGCTGAAGGTGACGGCGAACAAGGCATGCTGCTTGTAGGCAATGTGGGTGTAAACCGGGTGCTCGGCGATTGCTTGGATTTCGGTGATATTCGGGACATTAATCGAATGGTGTTTCAGAACCCGGGTGGCTTCGAGTCTACGCAAAAAGGGTACTTCTACCAAAGAGCAAGACAATCGGAAATACGCTTGGCACAGCGTGTCATTAATGGTGAACGCTTCTGGCCAGCTAGCAACTCCCTGTGGTTTTTCCGTCCGGTGGGAGAATGTCCGCCAACCTGGTATGACCAGCAAAATACAGGCCGCTTCAAGGCGCATTGTTTCTTCAGTCCGACAGGCGAAGACTGTCCAACAGTATATTAAATTTTGGGAGGAATCACAATGATTAATCAGCCATATCAACCAACACAGGTTATGGGCCAACAGGCCAATTCGCAAGTACAAGGAACTTCTTACAAAATTGGAAACGGAATGCCGATGATGTCGCCAACACCAGGCATGGTTTCACCTAGCTCCACAAGCGTACCTCCGCTCGTATCGAGCGGTGCTCCAATGACACCTACGGGTGGCGTTGTAACCACAACTGCGCCACAGTTCGAACAATCCTACATTGAAAACATCTTACGGCTCAACCTGGGCAAATGTGGAACATTCTACATGACTTACGAAGGAAACAAAGAATGGAACGCCCGCATTTTCCAAGGCATACTGGAGGCAGCTGGTCGTGACCATATCATCATCAGTGACCCGAACACTGGAAAACGGATCATTCTTCTGATGGTCAATTTTGACTATGCTACATTCGATGAGCCGTTGTTGTATCAATATCCAGGCGTGATCGGGAACTATCCGCAACAACCGAGCAGACGCTAATCTGTAGGGAAAAAAGAACATAATATAATACGGCCATACACAGGCTGCCTCGAATGTGGATGTTATTCCGCAAACGCGGCAGCTTTTCCTATATTATTAAATAGACGATAAACTAAACTAAAATTAAACATAAGCAGAAGTAACCTTTTTCTCAAAACAGGGCACTTAAAGATAAATACATCAAGCAGCAAGCGCACAGGAAGGAGCAAGACATATTGAAGACATGGATCGATGGAGCAATCCAGGGGGAAGCCGAGGCCTATGAACAACTGGTGAAGCAATTTCGTGGGATGGCACTGGCTGTCGCTTATCAAAAATTAAGGGATACGTTCCTGGCTGAAGATGTAGTACAAGAGGCATTCACGGAGGCCTTTGCGAATTTGTCCAAACTGGACAATCCTGATGCATTTCCCGGGTGGTTCAAAGTCATCGTGGAGAGACAGTGTTACCGTCTAATGAGGCGTAAGCAGCATGGCACCATCCCGGTTCTGGAGATTCAGGATGTAATTCAAGAAGAGGATCAGGCTCATAATCCTGAAGAACAGGCTTTGAAAGGAGAGGTGCATCGTCTCCTGCGAGATTCGATTTCCATTTTGCCAACTTCCATGCAGCTTGCTGTTGAACTGTTTTATTTTCAGGGCTACTCGCTCAAGGAAATGTCGGAATTCCTCGGGGTTAATGTTCCGGCTCTAAAGAAACGGTTGTATGATGCCAGATCCAGGCTCAGACGTTCATTGCCTGTGGCCGATGTGATTTCAGTATTTAGTGATCTATACGAAGGAGGAAAAGGGATGCTTCACATTATGAATGGTGACCATGCGGCAGATCGATTAAGACAAAGTGGGATTCAAGGTGAAATTCTGGTCTGGCGAGAGCTCTATACATTTGGACCGATAACAAGAAATATGAGGAATGAGAAAGATCGAAGTGGACGTGCACAATATTTGGAGCAGCACTTGGGTATTCCACAGACTGAATACTTGAAAATTAAGGAACTTGAGCAAACCTTTAGGTCATTCCAGCAATACGAAGAGATCGTCCTCTGGTTTGAGTACGACCTCTACGATCAGGCGATGCTATCGTATTTACTGTACTATTTCAAGGAACAGGACCTAAAGAATACAAAGCTGAATCTTTTATGCATCGACACCTATCCGGATATTGAACATTTTCGGGGACTTGGGCAACTTACAGCATCACAGATTGGACGTTTATCAGGTACCTGGCACGTGATGGGGGCAGAGGAAATCCAGGCTGGCAGCGAGTTTTGGGCAGCGTATGCATCATCTGACATTCAGGATCACAAGGACTACTTGCTGAAAAATACATCGGTGCTCCCTTTTGCACATGCTGCATTCAAGGCCCATCTGTCCCGTCTGCCTTCTTTATCGAACGGACTGGGCATAATTGAGCAATCCACACTGGAGGCCATAAGAGAGGGCGTGGATAGCCCGTATCCATTATTCAAGCATGTTGGAGACCAATTGCATATCTTGGGAATGGGTGATCTGGAGTACTGGGCTCATCTGAAGAGACTGACGGAGGAACCTCATGCTTTACTTCGACTAAGTGGTGTACAAGCTTTTCCTAACTTCCAGCAGCATCATGATGAATTCCGTCACGGTGTCTTGTCTTTGACCGAACTCGGTATTCAGGTGCTGAATGGAGAAGCAGATTGGGCACTATTAAGACATGATAATTCCTGGATTGGCGGTCTTCAGATTGGCGAAGGTAAAAAAGTAAACTGGCGTTGGGACACCGTTAATGAGAACGTAGTGATCCTATAGAGAGTGAGATGTCAGTAGAAGCAGAATAAAAGCAGTGGAGTGGTAGAAGCAGTAAAGCGGTAGGTAGGTGTGCTAGCTAACCCTCATCATCCATAAAATTATGAAAAAAGAGTATCCCGCCATGCCTGAGCATGGGCTAGGATACTCTTTTGTTAGTTCAACCGTTATTCTACTTGGACGCATCCAACTTCAATGCAGTTACCATCTTGCGGAACACGTCTGTATTATCAAGATAACCGGAGAACAGGCGGGACCCTGGTCCCGAGGCATTGATTGGCACATCGTCGAATGTGTGGACTTCCTGGCCTTCATCATGAGGCAAATTACCCGTGTAGTGAACACCGTCCGGATCTTTGTCCGGGTTAGCGATATACCATGTTTTGTCTTTCACGTTAGGGTCCTGAATGGTAGGGCTGATTGGCACCGGATTAGCAAGATAGTTCTCGTTGTTATCCGGCATATTGCCCCAGCCAACAGCAATCTTCCACTCGGAATCCGGGTTGTCCGGGAAGCCATCTCCGTTTGCATCCACATACGTCGGGAATTTGGAGTCAGCATATGTGCCGATCAATTCACGGAGTTCGTCACCCGATTTACCTTTGGCGGCTTCCGTGTTATACGTTCCGTTGAGGGTAAGGGAATGACCGTGGTCCGATGTGACGATAACGAGCGTATCCGGGTGTTCCTTGGCATATTCCTTAACCCGACCCACCGTTTGATCGAATTCAATCGCATCCCATACGGAGCGTTCAAAATCCATCGTGTGAGCCTGTTTATCAATCGATGCGCCTTCGACCATCAGGAAAAATCCGTTTTTGTTCTGTTCCAGCACCTGAAGAGCTGTGTCGGTCATTTCCATCAACGTTGGCTGATCGGTATCCTTGCCCACAATTTCTGCATTGTTAGGCTGAGTATACTCCCGGTCATAATAAACGTTCATGTTGCCTTTGCGGAATAATCCAAGCAATGATTTGGTAGAGGCAGACTTGTCCAGATTCGTTGCATCTGTAACGTAGGTATATCCTTCTTTTTTGAACTCCTCCACAATATTGCGTCCATCTTTGCGTTTTCCGCCGTCAGCTGCTGGAAGGAACCACTCCAGTCCACCGCCCAGAATAACATCCGGTCGATTGGCTTCATTCAGATACATGCTGGCGATCGCTTCTTGTTCCCCGCGCTTACGTGTATGTACAGCCATCGCAGCAGGTGTCGCATCTGTCACATCCGCAGTCGTTACAAGGCCGGTAGCCATGCCACGTGTCCGTTTGACCAGCTCAACGATGTTTTCCACCTTCGGATCGTCAAAAGGGTCTGGTGTATTGTCGGGGTAGACACCCTCGGCGTTTACAGCTGTTTTGTGACCGGTTGCATAAGCGGAAGCACTATTGGCGGAATCGGTGACGATGGAATCCATGCCAGACGTGGTGACCATGCCCATGGCATCCATTTGTTCCATCTCCAGCCAACCCTTGAATTTGCCTTCGTTAATACCCTTGGATACAACACGAGCGGCGGTACGAATATTGGCACTCATGCCATCGCCGATCATCAGAACGACATTTTTGGCTTGTTCACCGTTTGTCAGTGTGGCTGTGTCTTTGGAAGGATCGAACACTTGGTATACGACCCGTGAATATGTACGCTTGCCTGTAGCAGTCGTTTCGGCGGTTACCACGATGGAATCATTCTCTTTAAAGGCTACATCCCGGATGGTGTATTCTGTGCTCAGGTCGGTGCTGGTTGTCCATGTTCCGGACTTGCCGAAGTATTTGTCCGGTGACAATCCATTAACTTGGATTTTAATGTCTTTCGATTTCAGCTTGGCACCGTTCAGCTCAACCCGGAAATCCAGCTTTTGGCCTGCCAGAATCTGAGCGCGGTCGATAGGTAAAATGGTAAATGCGGCCGGGGCCGTCTGTTGCTGGGCAGATACGGGTTCAGCATGGACCTGCCAGGGGACGGCTGTTATCGCAACAGCCGCGCTGAGTAGTAGAGCATTCCATTTCATAGCATGATGGCTTTTCAATGTACATACCTCCGGAATCAAAAATTGTTGTTCTATTTGGAAGTATATAGCTGAATGATTAACTTAGCGTAAGAGAAAAGTTAAACCTAAGCAAGAAGATGCATATATTTGTTAGTAAAACGTAAAAAAAACTGCGCATTCGGTACATTTGTTAACGAAATAGCCCGTATGTATCATTTCGTTGTCATAGGACACGGATTGACTGTGTAGTGTAGAATTATATAATAAAAGAAGCATATCCTTGTTATTCGACAGAAGAAGGTGGAGGTGAACGCATTGGGAAGTTGAAACTGCATATGAGCGGCAGAATGGCAAATATCCTACATTTTCGAAGGAGGTGGACCTATTTGCCGAAGAATGACGGCGAATAGGATGATAATTTGAGTGACCCCTTACCGAGTATATTAAATTTATTTTTAATTGCTTTGCTTGTATTGATGAATGGTTTCTTTGTCTCGGCAGAATTTGCGATGGTCAAAGTTCGTGGTAGCCGGATTGAAGCCTTGGTGGAAACAGGCAATAAAAATGCGATTTATGCTTCCAATATTGTACGCAACATGGATGCTTATCTATCCGCGTGTCAATTGGGCATAACGCTCGCTTCACTTGGACTCGGTTGGCTGGGAGAGCCAGCGATTGCTCACCTGTTAGAGCCCATGTTTACCGCATTTGGAATGGGGCCGGTATACGTACACGGGATTTCCATTGCGATTGCTTTTGTTATTATTACGATTTTGCATATTGTACTCGGGGAACTTGCTCCCAAGACGATGGCAATCCGCAAATCAGAGACGATCACGTTATGGTCTGCGGCGCTGCTTACGTTCTTTTACAAATTAATGTATCCCTTTATATGGGCATTGAATGGTATGGCGAACAGCCTGCTGAGAGTGTTTCGCATGGCACCGGCCTCGGAGCATGACTCGGCGCATAGTGAAGATGAAATACGCATTCTGATGAAAGAAAGCAATAAGAGCGGTTTAATTGACAATACTGAATTGGCGCTTGTTGATAATATATTTGATTTTACGGCAACAACCGCCCGTGAAATTATGATTCCGCGGACGGAAATGATCTGCCTGAATGCCAATCAGTCCATGCTGGAAAATCTGGAAATTGCCAGTGAAAGCATGCGTACCCGTTATCCGGTTTATAACGGTGACAAAGACCATATTATCGGTTTTATTCACATTAAAGACCTGATGCGATCTCAGCTTACAGATACCATCTCGGTGATTCGGCCGATTCTCGCAGTACCCGATTCCACTCCGATCAGTGACTTGCTCAAGCGGATGCAACGTAGCAAGACACAGATTGCCATCCTGATCGATGAGTACGGAGGAACCTCCGGCCTTGTAACGCTTGAAGATATCATGGAGGAGATCGTGGGCGAGATTCAGGACGAATTTGACCAAGAGCGTCCGGCGATTGAGAAAGTGGATGAGATGGAATATTCCATTGACGGCCTCATGCTGATTGAAGAAGTTAGTGAGCGCTTTGGGCTGGATATGGACCGGGCGGATTATGATACGATTGGCGGCTGGTTATACTCCAGAGTAGAGGCCATCCCACCAGAAGTGGGGCAGTCGGTAGAGTATGATGGATATGTCTTTGTTATTCAAGAGACCGAACATAAGCGGATTTCACGTGTGAATGTGATTAAGCTGGATCTGATGGTTGAAGGCGAAGGAGCCTGATCCAAGGTATTATTTTTGGAGACAGGAAAATCGGTCTATTGAGAAGCCGTACGGTGGAATATTTCACTGTGCGGCTTTTTGTTTACTCTATAATCGTAGCATGCACGGCTGCAAACAGGGTATAATGGAACGACTTTGCAAGATAGGAGAGGTTGAGATTGAGCTATCGCATTGAGGTTGGATTTACACCTGTATTTGAATTCATGGCCAGTTTGCATACATATATTTGCCGAAAATCGCATAAAAAGATTGATTTATCTATAGCCTGGGCGCAAGAAACAGAAGGGCAGCTAACCCCTGAGCTTGCTACTGTCTTGCAAGATATGAACGTGGATGATGATTGGAAATGGATGTATCTGCTTGTCTGTTTGCGAGTGGAAGCCGAGGAGCCGGAGGATTTTATTGAATGGTTCAGCAAACGAACAGTGCTTGAGCTCCGCGACATTTTTGCCCGGTACAGCTTCCCGTATACGGACGATATCGCTGCTTTCCAAACCAAGATGACCTATGTCTTAACTGGGTGGAATGAGCAATATTTTCGCTTGCTTGATCCCGCGATCTTACAACATCTGCGCCAGGAGGTTCTGAACCGTAAGGAACAGTTAAGTCATTCTCCCCAGGAAGAGGTACTCGACGATGCGACCAACGGTTTGATGTTCCGAGATATGAAGGGTCTGGATAGACTGCTGCTTGTGCCACAATTTCATTTTCAACCGCTAAATGTCATCCTGCATTTTGGGGATACTCTGTTGTGCCATTATTCCTCCAGATTGTATATGGGAGACCATGAGTATATTCCGACTCATCATTTGCGTGTGATCCGCAGTTTGGGAGAGAAGAATAGACTGAAAATCATGCGTTTTCTGCATCAGGGACCGCGTTCGTTCATAGAAATTGTTCGTCACTTGAAGCTCTCCAAAGGAATTACTCATGACCATCTTTCCAAGCTTCGTGGAGCAGGGTTGGTCTACGCGCATTTTGAAGGAGAGAGCTTGGTTGAATATTCTCTTCGTCTGCATGCACTGGAGCAAATTTTACCGAATGTGATGAATTATCTGGAGCAATAACGTTTATCAAAATGTGGTTTTTAGAAAAAATATATTCCTCCGATACAGCCGTATGTTTGTTGTGGCCGAACTGAAATTTATTCAGGAAATCCGCGCAAAACATACGGCTATTTTATCGCTTTAAAGTGGATATTAATGGGTTTAATATAAATATTTTTTTGTGGTTCTCTATTTACAGAACTAAATGAGGTTCTTATAATAGGGCTTATCGAACTTATACCTTACTAATTTCATAGGAATTATATATATTCTGGATTGTTTCGGGAATTAGGAACGGCTGAGTGAGAAAAATATGGATCATTTATGAATTGGGGAGGATTTTATGAGATTGAAAGGTATTTCCGTGGCATCGTTAATCATCAGTAGTGCAATTGTATTATCGGCATGTGCTGGAGGTGGAGGAGCAGAGACCACTACCGCTGGAAGCGGGACAACAAATTCGGGCACACAAGCCACTCCGGTTTCAGCAGCACTGGATGCACCATTTCAGGCAACGGACCTGAATCAATTACCTGAGACGGCAAAAAAACGGACGGATACGGTTATTGTGGGACTTACGGATCCCAGCGGGGCTTTCACACCGTACTTCCATCAGAGCGGATATGATGGCAACGTTGCTTCATTGCTTTTTGCTTCGCTCGTGACCGTAGATGAGAAAGGATTACCTGTTCCCGATCTCGCTGAAAGCTGGGATGTGTCCGAGGATCAGCGTACATACACGTTTCATCTGAGAAAAGATTCCAAGTTCAGTGACGGCTCCCCGCTCACTGCAGATGATATTGCTTTTACATGGACAATTCTGCATGACAAGTCATATGACGGGGGATTCGATATTTTCTCCACCAAGGTTAAAGGCGGCAAAGCGTATACCGAAGGAAAGGCAGATCACATTGAGGGTATTAAGGTCATTGATCCGTTAACGATCTCGGTTACACTGGAACAGCCAAACGCAACTGCTTTACTTACATTGGGCTCTGAAGTGTTGTCCAAAGCCTACTACGGCAAAGACTATCAATTCGGAAAGCTCGAATACATTAAAAATCTTCATGCAACACCTGTAGGCAATGGCCCTTACAAACTTGAAAAGTTCATTCCGGGTCAGGAAGTACGATTTGTTGCCAACGAGTTCTACTACAAGGGCAAACCGAAAACCGAACATTTCATATATAAAACATCGGAAGGAGACACCTGGCAGTTTATTGAGACCGGAGAGATCGACTTCACTTCGTTCACGGCTACTCAGGAGAATATTGATAAGCTGAAAAATATCCCATACCTCAACCTTCTGCCTTACACACCAAGTACATACGGATATTTACAGCTCAATCTGGAACATGAACAGCTTCAGGAAAAAGAAGTACGCCAAGCCATAACGTATGGCCTGGATCGTCAGTCCATCTATGTGGACGCCAACCAAGGGGCAGGCGCTGTTGCCAACATTCCGACTTCACCAATTTCCTGGTCTTATACGGAAGAAGGCATTAATCCATACGCCTATGATCCGGACAAAGCTAATCAATTGCTGGATGACGCAGGCTGGGTGCCTGGAGCGGATGGCATCCGTGAGAAAAACGGGAAGAAGTTGTCCCTGCATTTCCTCGGAACGAAAAGTCCGGCCACGGATATCTTCATTGCTGTAGCCAAAGAAAACTTTGAAGCGATTGGCGTGCAGTTCCAGCCTGAAGTGTTTGCCGATTTCAACTCGCTTGTCTCCAAAGTGGAGGGCGGCGATTACGACCTGGCTTCCTTCTCCACACCGATGTTAACGGATCCTTCGGACGGTGTGCTGCAATTTGTGGATGGTGAGCTGAAAGGGTACGACAATCCCAAAGTGAAAGAGCTTTATAACAAAGGTCTGGCTACGACAGAAATTGAGGAGCGCAAGGCAGTATACAAAGAGTTGTACCAGTTGCTCAACGATGAGCTGCCTGTCATTTTCACCAGTTACAAAAAAACAGTCTATGCCTATAACGGTCGGATCGATGGACTCTCTGTCAGTCCATACCGCGGGATTGCAACCAGTTTGCCCGAGTGGTCTCTGAAATAAGCGGTCGTACGAAGCAAGAAACATAAATACCGAAATAAACAAAACGTCCCTTGTGTTTGCGATGTCGCAGATACAGGGGACGCATTGATAAGGAGCCTGATATGAGCACTTACATTGTGAAACGGATGACATACATGGTTCTTATTTTGCTGGCCGCTTCCGTCCTGATATTCAGCCTGTATGCACTTACCCCTGGCGACTACATCTCCAGCAACATTAAGTTGAGTCCCGAGCGCAAGGCCGAGCTGCGAGAATTGTATGGACTGGACAAGCCAGTTATCGAACGGTATCTCATCTGGATGAAAAATGCTGTACACGGGGACTTCGGATATTCATTGGCACAACAAAAGCCAGTGCTCGCGCTGTTTAACGAATATATCTGGAATTCATTCCTGTTAGCTGCGGTGACCACGTTCCTGACCTGGTTCATCGCGGTTATTATTGGTGTGATTGCTGCCTATAAGCAGTACTCGTGGTTCGATACTTTCGTGATGATAGGCATATTTGCAGCCATGTCGGTGCCATCCTTCTTTATCGGATTGTTTTTGATTAAACTGCTGGCGGTTGACTTAAAATGGTTGCCTCCAGGCGGCATGATGACCACAGGAAGTAATGCCACCGGTCTGGCCTATGTCAAAGAGGTGATCCAGCACATGACCTTGCCTGTAATTGTTATGACTCTGCTTGGGGTAGGCTCACTTACCCGTTACTTCCGCAGCAACATGATTGATGTGATCAAGCAGGATTATATTCGAACAGCACGAGCCAAAGGATTAAAAGAAAGCAAAGTGTTATACACCCATGCCTTGCGCAATGCTCTGTTGCCTGCGATAACACTGATTGGATTCGAGCTGCCGTCCTTATTCGGCGGTTCACTGATTATTGAGAAAATATTCAGCTGGCCCGGTATCGGTCAGTTATATATGCAGTCCTTCTCACTGCGGGATTATCCGCTACTGATGGGCTTTACCATGTTTATCGCCATCCTGACCGTCATTGGAACGCTGCTGTCTGATGTGCTCTACCACATCGCAGATCCGCGTGTCCGTTTGCAATAAGGGGGCTATGAAAATGACAATCTCTTCATCGTCTGTAACGAGAAATGCCGCAGAATCTGCCTTACCTTTAAAGGTTCCTGCCAAGTCTTCTTTATGGAAATTGTCGCTCCGAAGACTACTCAAAAACAAACTTGCCGTTGGCGGATTCATCGTGGTTTTGTTGATGTTTGTGGCTTGTTTCATTGGACCGCTGTTCTCACCTTATACCGATAACAAGATCAATATGACAGCGATGAAACAAGGTCCCGGCATTCATCACTGGCTTGGAACAGATGCGCTTGGTAGGGATGTGCTTACCCGTGTGCTGATGGCTGGTCGTATATCGCTCACCGTTGGTCTCGCCTCCATGGTTCTATCCGTATTTATCGGCTCCTTGCTTGGAGCTATTGCCGGATATTATCGCGGTATTGTTGATCAGGTCATTATGCGGATTGCCGACTTGCTGCTTACGATTCCGGGACTGCCGCTGCTGTTCATTTTCGGCGCTTTGTTATCGGATTGGAAAGTTCCGCCGGATTCCAGAATGTATATCGTCATGTTGATGCTCAGCTTTGTCAACTGGCCCGGTATGGCCCGAATGGTACGGGGACAGATGTTAAGCTTGCGGGAGCGGGAATTCATGCAGGCTGCTGTTGTTCTTGGCTTGCGTGACCGTCGCAAACTGTTTCACCATCTTCTGCCCAATATCGTTCCGCTTCTTATCGTCATGGCGACTCTGAATATCGGTGGGTCCATTCTCAGCGAGTCGGTACTCAGCTTTTTTGGACTGGGTGTCATGCCGCCAACGCCTACATGGGGCAATATGATCGATGCGGCCAACAACATGATTGATTTTCAACAGCATCCGTGGTTATGGATTCCGCCAGGGCTGTCCATTTTCGTGACCGTTATTGCCATTAACATTTTTGGTGATGGTCTTCGAGACGTATTAGATCCCAAACAGAAGAGAAGGTGAGCACGCCCTATGCAGAATATGATTGAAATTGAACAACTTGAAACTCATTTTTACTCGGAAGAAGGCAATGTCAAAGCCGTCGACGGCGTAAGCCTGAATGTACGTGAAGGGGAGACGGTGTGCATCGTTGGTGAATCAGGCTGTGGCAAAAGTGTAACCGCTATGTCGATCATGGGATTGATTGAAGAACCGGCAGGCAAGGTGGTAGGTGGTGCGATCCGTTTTGGTGGACGGGATCTGCTCCGTGAAAGTAAATCCTCGCTGCGTGCCATCCGTGGCAATGACATCTCCATGATTTTCCAGGAACCAATGTCCTCGTTGAATCCCGTGCTGAAAATCGGTGAGCAATTAATGGAGCCGCTGATTGTACATTTGAAAATGAGTAAAAAGCAGGCTCGCGCACGAGCGGTTGAACTTATCGCCGAAGTTGGTATTTCACGCCCGGAACAGATTGCAAACAGCTATCCGCATGAGCTGAGTGGAGGCATGCTGCAGCGCATTATGATTGCCATTGCCATCTCATGTAACCCGAAACTTTTAATCGCCGATGAACCAACCACCGCACTGGATGTGACTATTCAAGCGCAGATATTGGATATGTTACAACACATCAAGTCCCAGTCGGGAACCTCCATTCTGATGATCACGCATGACCTTGGCGTTGTAGCCGAAATGGCGGATTATGTCGTTGTAATGTATGCAGGCAAAGTGGTGGAAGAGGGGGAAGTTGTGCAATTATTTGAGTCTCCCAAACATCCATATACTCAGGGATTGCTTCGCTCCAAGCCCATTATCAATCAACGGCAGGATGAATTGTATTCGATACCCGGACATGTACCTGATCCACTATCCTTAAAAGATTCCTGTCATTTTGCTGATCGTTGTGAGCACTGTATGTCGATATGCACCACGCAAATGCCTATGCTGAAGCAGCTTGGACCCGGACAAAAGGCAGCATGCTGGCTGTATGAGGAGGCGTTGAGTCATGTCTGAACCTCTATTGGAAATCGAACATCTCAAAACCTATTTTCCAGTGCGCAAAGGTTTATTGAATCGTACAGTAGCCCATGTGAAAGCGGTCGATGATATCAGCATCACAATCCATGAAGGCGAGACATTTGGATTAGTGGGTGAATCCGGAAGTGGCAAGAGCACCGTTGGAAGAACCATCGTTCGCTTAACGGAGAAAACGGAGGGACAGATCCGTTTTCAAGGTGTAGACTTGCATCATTTGTCTATGCAGGAAGTGCGTAAGATCCGTCCGCAGCTTCAACTTATTTTCCAGGACCCCTACAGTTCACTGAACCCGCGCATACGCATTGGTGATGCGATCGGGGAGGCTGTATTGGATCACCGGTTGGCGACCGCAAGCGAGGTTCGTGATCTCGTCAAGGAGGTTCTCGGAGCCTGCGGATTGTCATCTTACCATATTGATCGTTTTCCCCATGAGTTCTCTGGTGGACAGCGACAGCGGATTGGGATTGCGCGAGCTTTGATCTTAAATCCAAAACTGATTATCGCAGATGAACCGGTGTCTGCACTGGACGTGTCCATTCAGGCTCAGATTATCAACCTGTTCAGACGGCTTCAGCAAGAGCGTGGCCTTGCTTACTTGTTTATTTCGCATGATCTGAGTGTGGTGGAACATCTGTGTGACCGCATTGGAGTAATGTATCTGGGCTCCATGGTCGAGACGGCTTCCAGAGATGAGTTGTTCGGCAATCCACTGCATCCGTATACAAAAGCCTTGCTATCAGCTGTACCTGTGCCGATTCCCAAATTGAAACGGGAACGAATTGTGCTTAAAGGGGATATCCCCAGTCCGGTGAATCCGCCAACTGGCTGCAAGTTCCATACACGTTGTCCATGGGCAGAAGATATCTGCAAGCAGCAAATTCCAGCGTATCGGAACGTAGGAGCGGATCATTTTGTAGCCTGTCATTTGGTCTGAGGCATGTGAGAATAATTTCATATCAACGTTATCTTATGGATACGGAATGGAATTATTTAGGTTTCATCCATTCTGTATGTATTCACACGAAGATGCATCAAAGAACCAAAAGACGCTGCCGACATGTAAGTCGGAGCGTCTTTTATTTTTTTGAAACCTTCTAACCACTACATCCGTTTAATATTTACACAAAATCAAATTTGGAAAATGAAGGGTGGATACATATGCGGAAAATAAGAATAACGTCCATGCTGAAAGTCATGATTGTTGCAGCACTATCGGCACCCATAATTCTTGCCATACCAACCGCCGGGGTAGCTGTAGCCAGTCCAAGTATCCAGCCTCACGCGCTTACTCCACCACCACCGCCCTTGGAACCAAGTATTCATGCACTGACTTCCCCGAAATATATTTATCAGGCAGAGGGGACTGTTACACCTGGAGGGGGGCTGACTGCGGTTGTAAATACAACAACAACGACCTTCTCGGAAATGAAATCGCTGCAAGTCGATTATCGACTTGAGCGCTGGACGGGATCGGCCTGGATACTCTATCAATCCGGTTCCAAGAAGAAAACGCAAACGCAGACCCTGAATGCCCAATCGAACTGGACCGTTATAACCGGATATTACTATCGAGTCGTCAGTCTTCACACGGCCGACGATGGGGTCAAGCCTGAGACGACAACACATATTTCAAGCAACGTATTATTTTAATTTACTTGCGAGTACTACCTGGAAATTTTTGTTCCTGCAGGTCATTGGCAATGGCAGTCATCTCTTCTTCCGAGACGGTTCCGAATAAGCTCATGTTGACAGAACCCATCATCCATTGAAAGGTATTATAGGGGGGGCCGAGGTACATAAATGCATCGCTGCCATCAGCCAATTTTACGATACTTGTTTCGCGAAGCATAGGCCCCTCAATGATCTGACCGGGCGAAACATAGGCATAATCAAACTGAATGACTTCTTCTTCACCATTTTTGCCTTCGCCGCTATAACGAACCCTCATTCGTTGAGATTCGTAATAATCTTCCGGATTGACGGGATTGAGGGTATCCAGCATGAGCTCAAATTTGATCTTTGTAAACCGCTCGGGAATCGCTTTTGATAACAAAAAATCACCCATAAATCCCGAGCGTGCAATATCCTTTGTTACAACAATAGGTTCAAGCAAGTGTGACTCCTCATAGAAGGGGAGTTTAATCTCTCCTTCTTCTTCGGGTTGTTCATCTCCACTGGAAAATGTGGGAGCCTCATTGATTCCTCGTTCAGGAGGTGGAGGTGTCTTGGCTGTCGACGGATCAGCGCCCAAATGAGTAGTACGATCCTCGATAACAATGGATTTCATACCATTGCCCCAGTCCTTAATTGATTGAACAAAGGGAGAAACAGCTTGCGTCCCGGTAGGCATACTGAAGATGACGGCGCCGATGGTCACGGACGCAGCAACAATGACGGATAAACGTATGGTGCGCATTCTTTTCTTGCGTACGCCAACCCGGACAATTTCCTTTTGAACTCGGAGCCAGGATTGACGCATGGGTTCGGTGTTGGAAGCAGGGGTGGCAGATACAGCCTGATGGAAGGCTTCGTCAAAAGCCATATCAAACGCGGCATCGAAAAAATCGTCTTCCAGCTCTGAATCGAATGAATCAATATGCTTATCGGACTTGCCTTTGCTCAATACTTCCACCCCATTCCTTATGTAATTTCTTCTTGATACTTCCGCGGGCTCTGAACAAACGTTGCTTCACAATTTCTTCGGATGTATCAAGCAGATCAGCCATTTCCCGATAGGAAAGACCCTCTTTCCAGCGCAGCTCCACGAGTACACGGTATTCCGGCTTAAGCTGTTCCAGATAGAACTCGATGGATTCCTGCATCATTTGAGTCTCCACCGTGCTCTCTACGGAAGCTGCCGTCTGATTAATTGTCTCCATATCTATAAAAACACTATCCGTATCCAGTTGGTTACGGTTATTTTTATTTTTTCTCAGATAATTAATGGCGGTATTCCGTGTGACAACCTTCAGCCAGGCTTTCAGTTTGACTTCGTTGTCGAAGAGAGGTTTGTTTTTAATGATTTTGATAAAAGCTTCCTGAATGATATCTTCTGCTGCAGCACGTTCTTTGATGATGTAAACGATGAGACCATGTACCATATTATAGTATTCGTAGTACACTTCTTCTTGAAGCTGAGGGCCCAAATTATGGAAATCTGAGGCTAAGAGTAATTGGAGCCGATTGGCCATGATGTTCTCCTTTCTGGTGAACAATCCACAAACATTGGTATCATTTCATTTTACAACATTATATGGAAGCGATACAATGGGAGGTTAGTCCGACAAAAGCAGAAAAAGTATAGCCGAAATAGAGAGAGGCCGCCTTACTAACCAGTAAATCATGGTCAGTAGGGCAGCCTCTATGTGTTATTTAATAATCGTAGAATAATAGATACAAATGGCTTAGAAAGCCCAATCGCCGTTCAGGAAGATGGCTTCACGATCGCCATTCGCTGTCACACCGTAAATGTTCGTTTCCGGCGATCCCATCATGAAGTCCACGTGCGTAATGCTGGAGTTCATGCCGCGAGCTGCAAGCTCTTCGATTGACATGGTTTTGCCACCATCAATATTGAAAGCATAGGAACTGCCGATCGCGAGGTGACATGAAGCATTCTCATCATATAGCGTTGTGTAATAGAGAATACCACTTTCCGAGATTGGAGAATGGAAGGGCACCAAAGCGACTTCACCGAGATAATGCGAACCTTCATCCATATTGATGAGTCTTTCTAGTGTATCTTGACCTTCTTCAGCGTGGAAATCAATGATACGTCCGTTCTCAAACGTAAGAGAGAAGCGATCAATGATACTTCCGCCATAACTAAGCGGTTTGGTACTGGACACTTTGCCGTTCACCCCATATTTGGCTGGTGCTGTGAACACTTCCTCTGTCGGGATGTTGGCCACAAAACGGGTGCCTTGTTCGTTAATGCTGCCAGCCTGCGCCCAAATGTGCCCTTCAGGAAGATCAACGGTAAGGTCGGTTCCCGGAGAAACAAAATGCAGAGTTTTATATTTTTTGCTGTTCAGGGCAACTGCTTTGTGCTCCAAACGCTCAATATGCTGCTCCCAAGCCGCTACAGGATCTTCCAGATCGGCTCTTACAGCAGCAAAGATGGCTTCCCAGAGCTGTTTCACCTGCTCGGCAGGGGGAAGGTCAGGGAAGACTTTGGCGGCCCAATCCGGCGAAGGACAGGCTACTCCTGTCCAGCTCATTTTGTCGGCCTGCTGATACTGACGGTATTTGGACATCGCCTGACCGTATGTACGCTGATGGGTGGAAATACGTTCTGGATCGATGCCTTTTAGCAGGTCCGGGCTGGATGACAATATGGTCAAGAACGCAGCATTGTTCGCTGCCAGCTCCTCAAGTTCAGCGGCATGCCATTTCGGTGGGTCTTGGAAAGAGTCCTCAGGCGCCATTTCAAACCGCAGCCTATTGACAGTTTCGTCTCCATATTTGACGATAACTTTCTTTGCTCCGGCCTCGTAGCCTTTGCGCACCAACAAACGCACGAATTCAGCTGTATCAATCATCGCGCTGATGACGAAGATTTGTCCGGGCTGAACGTTGGCTCCAACTTTTACGGCCAGTTCAGCATAACGATCCAGTTTTTGTTCAAAACTCAACATATCTAGTTCCTCCATATCATGAATGCCCCGCATACGCAGGAAAAGAGAGGAGTGACCCTCTCTCTCATTTACACCGTTTAATTTACATCGTTTAAATTAGAAAGCCCAGTTGCCTTGCAGGAAGATTGGCTCTTCGCTACCTTCGGAAGTGACACCGTGAATGTTCATTTCTCCTGATCCAATCATGAAATCCACATGAGTGAGACTGGAGTTCATGCCATGGCTGATCAATTCATCCTTGGACATCGTTTTGCCGCCTTCCAGACAGAAGGCATAGGCGTTACCGATAGCCAGATGGTTGGATGCATTTTCATCAAAGAGGGTGTTGTAGAACAAAATATTCGTATCCGAAATTGGCGATTGATGTGGAACGAGAGCTACCTCGCCCAGATAATGTGCGCCTTCATCCATTTCGATCAAGCTTTTCAATGAATCGAGTCCTTGTTCAGCAGTATAATCGACAATTCGACCATTTTCGAAAGTGATGGAGAAGCCGTCGATCAGGTTGCCACCATAACTCAGTGGCTTGGTGCTGCGAACTGTACCGTTAACTCCGGTTTTCAGTGGAGCGGTGAACACTTCCTCTGTAGGCATATTGGCAACGAAGACGTGTCCCTGCTCATTGATGCTGCCACCGGATACCCACAGATGGCCTTCAGGAAGCTCGATAGTCAGGTCTGTGCCAGGGGCTGTATAGTGAAGCTTTTTGTATTTCTTCTCGTTGAGCAGATCAGCGCGGGAGTCGAGATTCAACAAATGCGTTTTCCATTCAGCGACAGCATCCTGCTCACCAATGCGAACGGTTTTGAAGATGACATCCCACAATTTATCGATTTGCTGCTCTGCCGGAAGATCAGGAAATACTTTGGCAGCCCATTCAGGGGAAGGAACGGCAACGATGGACCAGCTGAATTTATCAGCCATCTGATAGGAGCGATATTTCTCCAACGCTTTACCGCGTACTTTCTGACTAGTCACGATCCGTTCTTGGGGTACACCGGCAAGCAGATCCGGATTTTCTGCAATAACATGAAGGATAGCAGCGCCTTCTTCCACGAGTTCAGTCATCTCGCCTGCGAACCATTTCGGTTCAATAGAGAAGGATTCTTCGGGTGCAAGGTCATAATGAAGGCGTGTAACCACTTCGTCGCTCCAGTTTACTTTGACCAGCTTGGCACCTGTGCCATAAGCGGCTTTGACGATCAGGCGCACAAAATGTGCAGCCGAGATTGGTGCGTTCACGACGAGAGTCTGCCCAGGATGGACATTGACACCGACTTTGACAGCCAGTTCGGCATATTGTTGTAAATTCGTTTCAAAATTGTTCATGCTATTTTTTCCTCCTGTTTGGTATAATGTCGTAGCTGTTTGTTATTATAGTCCTCATTACAGGTATGTAAGGAGTCAGTATGGTTCCCTCATTGAATAAGGTATACGTTGCTACGATATATATTGTACAATTAACCAATAATAATTACCAAACTAGGTTTACCATAAATTGTGGAGACCTGCAACTGAAGAGAGATTAAAGGAGAGAACGATTGTGAATATTGAGATTATTCGTGCAGAGATGCGTCGTGAAGATGAGAAGAATTATGTAGGAAATACGGTTTTTCGTGCAGAAGGCGAAAAGTCAGTTTATGAGATTACGTTTATGAGCAAGAACGGCAAGGATTGGGACTATAGTCTGCATTTCACTGAACAATCCGGTGATGAAGAGGAATTGCTGCGTATGGACGAGCTGCTGGAAAACGATGACGATATGTACAATCAGCTGCTTGATGCGGCACTGGACGCTTACCCAGCATAATAGGACCGAGAGGTTCTTGTTCTAATATGGAATGTAGCTGATTATACTAGACGGTGTATGCCTGAAACAGGGCGTCCACCGTCTATTTTATTGGGAATAAGGAATAGTTACTCCAGAAAAGGGAAGTCTATGACAGATGAATGGAACCAGAGAGACAATCCGCCTGAATGGGAGGTAACCGTGAATGGCATCTGACAATCTGATTACAGCAGGAATGACGGGACTTGAAGAAGTCGCGCACGATATCCTCAGTCTGCGTACACTGTTCGTTAATGTTGTGTTCATCGGGGAGCCTGGAAGCAGGAACTGGGTGCTCGTGGACACTGGAATGGCGAGTTTCACTGATCAGATTCTTCATGTTGCAACTGAACGCTTTCCTGGTCCACCGTCTGCGATTATTTTGACACATGGTCATTTTGATCATGTCGGGACCGTCATCGAATTGGAACAATTCTGGGGTGTCCCAGTGTATGCACACCCGCTGGAACTGCCTTATTTGACAGGTGTGAAGGATTACCCTCCCGCGGACCCTACTGTAGGTGGGGGTTTGATGGCAAGGCTGTCATTTGCTTATCCTAATGAAGCTATTAATCTGGATGATCGAATATTCAGTCTGCCGGATGATCATTCCATCCCAGGTGTTTCTGGCTGGGAATGGCTGCATACACCCGGTCATACGCCGGGCCATGTGTCGCTATTCCGGAAAGATGACCGTACCCTGATTGCGGGAGACGCGATCGTCACCGTGAAACAGGAATCGCTCTGGAGTGTGCTGCTTCAGGACAAACAGTTGCACGGTCCACCCGCGTATTTCACGACGGATTGGGAAGCGGCTCATCGATCGGTTCAGCATATTCGTCGACTGGAGCCCATAGTTGCTGTTACCGGCCACGGACATTCCTTAACCGGAGAAATGCTGAAAGATTCGCTGGAGCGACTCGATCTTGATTTCGAACAGACCGCCGTTCCGAATCACGGCAAATATGTGGATTAATAGAGCTGATGCCATGCATGGGTATTCCATTGAAATCTGGAATGATTCCATTACGGCAGCATAAGCGGATGGGGACAGCCACGGAGCTTCGTAGCTGTCTTTTTTGTCGTTCCATCATGAATTTGTTCTCTATCATAGATTGGTATTTTGTGCGCGGTCATGATATAGTCGAGCCGTATAATATAACCTTAGTATGCAGGAGGTACATATAACGATGACACAGCAAAATGCAGCTTTCGAAGAACAATTTGGAGGTATACCAGCCGTCTGGCTTCGTTTTAATCAATTCGAAGCGGCTGTTATTCCGAGCGTGGGTGCCAACCTTGTTGCTTTCCGTGATACAGAGCAGGGGTTCCGTTATTTGCGTGAGCCGGACCAGGAACATATGGACGAATTTATGGCTGCACCTGCCGTATACGGTATTCCGATTCTTTCCCCACCAAATCGCTATGATGATGGCCGCTTCCCTTGGAACGGTGAAGTCTATCAACTACCTATAAACGAACCAGCTACAGGCAACCATCTGCATGGATTCCTGCATGATGCCGAGTGGAAGGTTGAGGGCTACGGATCTGACGAGCTGGAGAGTTATGTTGTGCTTAGTCAGGAAGTGAAGGAAGGACATGTCTTCTACAAATACCTGCCATTCACCTTTACTGTGACGCTCCGTTATTCGCTGAGTAGTCTGGGACTTCAGCAGCAATTGAATGTCCACAATAACGGGAAGGAACGTATGCCGAATTTGTTCGCATTCCATACAGCCATTAGCGTACCTTTTGCACCGGAAAGCCAGGCATCCGATTACACGGCCAAAATAACGATTGGTCAGCGTCGTGAATTGAATGAACGTTCTTTGCCTACAGGACAATTTCAACCGCTTACACCAGAGGAAGAGCAATTAAAGGGTGAGGGTGTTAGTCCGTTTTTTGCAGCCATGGACAACCATTACACTGCAGAACCGCAGAATGGGCGCAACTATATGGAGCTTACCGATCATCGTACCGGTGACAAGCTTGTATATGATGTAGGCACGTCATACAAGCACTGGATGATCTGGAATAACAACATGACTGGTGGCTTCTTCTGTCCTGAACCACAGATGAACCTGGTCAACGCTCCGAATGTACAAGGCATTCCTGCTGAAGAAATCGGTCTTATTGGTCTTGAGCCAGGCGAAGTATTCGAGCAAACCAGCCGTCTTTATCCGATCAAACCGCAAAAATAAATACTCAGACATTTTGCGTCACGCTTACATTTTTGTCGAAAAGGTGAAAAGCTGTCAGTCAATCATGTATAATATGACAAGATACACAAGCTTTGCTCATAAAAGCATTTTGCATAAATCCCAAAGATGACTTTGGAATCAACAGATGCAAGATGCTGTGAAGAAAAGAATGTATACGTATTTTTGTAGAGACCCAAACCATCTTTTTGGAGGAGGAAAAGCAAGTGGAATACCGCATTGAGAGAGATACGTTAGGTGAAATGAAAGTACCAGCCGACAGGCTGTGGGGAGCTCAAACGCAGCGCAGCAAGGAGAACTTTCCGATTGGTCGCGAGCATATGCCGATGGAAGTCGTACGTGCTCTTGCCATTTTGAAAAAAAGTGCTGCTGCCAGTAACCATAAATTAGGTAAATTGTCCGCTGCCAAATCGGATGCTATCGCTTATGCCGCTGATGAAATTATTGCAGGCCGGATTGATGATCATTTCCCGCTCGTGGTATGGCAGACGGGTAGCGGAACACAGTCCAACATGAACGTAAACGAAGTCATTGCGAATCTGGGTAACCAATTGCTTGAACAAAAGGGCAAGGAAGAACGTCTGCATCCGAATGATGATGTGAACATGTCCCAGAGCTCCAATGATACATTCCCAACGGCTCTGCATGTTGCAGGTGTACTTGCTGTTGAAGATCAGCTCTTGCCGGCAATCGCGGTGCTGAAAGCCACTTTTGCAGACAAATCGGAAAAATTCAAAGATATTATCAAAATTGGACGTACACATCTTCAGGATGCAACGCCAATTACACTCGGTCAGGAGATCAGCGGCTGGGAAGCGATGCTCGATAAGAGTGAACGCATGATTCGGGATAGTGTTAATTATATGAAAGAACTCGCAATTGGTGGTACTGCTGTGGGAACTGGAATTAATGCACATCCTGACTTTGGTGATTATACAGCGAAGGAAATTGGCAAGCATACCGGCAAGGAGTTTGTATCAGCACCAAACAAATTTCACGCGCTTACAAGTCATGATGAGGTGGTCTACGCTCACGGTGCAGTTAAAGCGCTTGCAGCTGACTTGATGAAAATTGCCAATGATGTTCGCTGGCTGGCTAGTGGCCCACGCAGTGGTCTGGGAGAGATTCGTATTCCAGAGAACGAACCGGGCAGTTCCATTATGCCGGGTAAAGTGAATCCAACCCAGAGCGAGGCGATGACCATGGTGGTTACGCAAGTGATGGGGAACGATGCGGCGATTGGCTTCGCGGCAAGTCAGGGCAACTTCGAGTTGAATGTGTTCAAACCGGTTATTATCTATAACTTCCTGCAATCCGTTCAGCTTCTTGCTGATTCCATCGTTGCATTTAACGATAAATGTGCGGTGGGCATTGAGCCTAACCTCAGTCAGATTGAACATAATCTGAATAACTCGCTCATGCTGGTTACTGCTCTTAATCCGCACATCGGTTATGAGAATGCAGCCAAAATTGCCAAGCTTGCGCATAAGGAAGGACTGTCTCTGAAAGAAGCTACATTGCAGACAGGTCTGCTTACGGAAGAGCAATTCGATCAGTATGTTGATCCAGCGAAAATGATTGCCCCGAAAGCCTAATTAATCATTATTATGCGAACTTCATTCTAATAAACAAGCGGCCTGCATATGCAGGTCGTTTTTTAGCTCGTGAGGTTCGTGAACGTGAACTAATGCTTGTCAGTCTATACGTATACATATAAACTACATATGCGACTTTTTTTTAATCGATCGGAATTGTTTATTTCATTGGAGGTTTCTGCGTTGTTGAAAAAGAGAAGATTCACGATACGCTCCAAAATTCTATTGGGCTATCTAGTGGTTGTTTTGTTATTTGGTGCCGTTTTGCTGGTGCTATCTGCCCAAATTGATGCATCGCAGAAGGAAATCGATTTTATCAGCCACCACGACCTGGAAGTGCATAACCTGACCAATGCAATTGAGAAAAATGTTCTGAATATGGAAACAGGACAGCGGGGATTCATGATTACCGGGGAAGAAAGTTATTTGGAGCCATACAACCAAGCACTAACCCAGTGGAACTCCAATTATGCCGAACTGTATGAGCTGGTTAGCGATAACCCATCCCAGCAGATGACTCTGGAAACCATCAAAACACATATTGTCCGCTGGATTGATGTTGCCGGAGCAGCCTCGGTAGCCCTAAAAAGACAAGGAGATCAGGAGAAAGTCATTGAATTTTTCCATTCCGATCCGGGGAAAAGCGAAATTGATCTGTTAAGATCCCAGTTCGAGAACTTCCGCAACACTGAGTTGCGCCTCACGGAGAGCCGGGTGACCGAACTCGCAGCGCGAAGCTCCACACTCCTTACCATTATGTACACCTTATGGGCTGCCGTTGCCGGACTATCTGTTGCCGCAGCGCTTGTCATTTCGGGTAATATCGTCAAGACCCTGCGTGAAGTCAAACATACCATCAGCGACATATCTCAAGGCGGCAATCTCACACAGCGTATTCTTGTTCGAACACAAGATGAGGTCGGTGATTTAGGTAAAGAGACGAACATATTGCTTGACACGGTACAGGAACAGAATCGACTTAAGGATCGGGTTGCCAGCATAGCTACGCTCCTGCAGAACCCAACAAGTCTGGAGGGACTGTCACGGTTGTTCCTAAACCAAGTCGCGATCCTGCTTGAAGCCCCTTATGGCGTGTTATATGCAATGAAAGAGAATCGTCTCATTCGTGTAGCTGCTTATGCAGCAGATGGAGAGAAAGAGCGTTCCCTCGGTAAAGTATCCGTTGCACCGGGTGAGGGATTAGTCGGTCAGAGTGCGATTGAGAAGCGAGTTTTGCAGATGAACGACTTGCCTCAAAATTATATTCGCATCTCATCGGGACTTGGTGATGCGTCAGCTGCATCACTCACGGTAGCCCCGGTGGTATTTGAAGGTAAAACGATAGCTGTAATCGAACTGGCTTCCATGAAGCAGATTGAACCAAAGGAAACAAAGCTGCTAACCGAACTGATCGAAATCTTCGGGGTCTCGCTACATTCCACCGTAACACGCATGGAATTACAGCATTTGTATGATGAATCCCAGGTGTTGAATGAAGAATTGCAGACACAATCGGAGAAACTGCAGGCACAGACCGAAGAAATGGTGTCCCAGACGGAAGAATTACATATGCAGACAGAAGAACTGTACATGTTGAACGAGCGTCTGGAAATGCAGAAAAATGTGGCTGAGACCTCTGTCAGCGAACTTGCAGAAGTAGCGGATCAGTTACGGACAAGCTCTGGTTACAAGTCTGAGTTCCTGGCGAATATGTCGCATGAACTGCGTACCCCGCTGAACAGTATGCTGATTCTGTCCGAGATATTGGCTGAGAACAAACATCAGCACTTAAACAGTGAGGAACAGAAATATGCTTCGGTGATCCATGCATCAGGCAAGGACCTGTTGAATCTGATTAACGATATCCTCGATCTTTCCAAAGTGGAGGCCGGAGAGATGGAAGTGGATTTGGATGATGTCTATCTTGGAAGCCTGCCGGAAGCGATGAATCAATATTTCCTGAAAACGGCGGAGCAAAAAGGAATTGATTTCCGTATTCAGCTTCAAAGCCCTCTGCCGGAAACGATTTTTTCCGACGAGATGAGGTTACACCAGATTTTGCGTAATTTGCTCTCCAATGCTTTCAAATTCACCAATGGAGGTGAAGTGGCCTTAACCATCTCCAGAGTGAGTCTGTCCAATGCTGAAGCGAACGGAGCAGAGACGGATGTTATAGCTTTCTCGGTTAGTGATACCGGAATTGGCATTTCGGACAACAAACTTTTGCAGATCTTTGATGCGTTCAAGCAGGCAGATGGAGCCACAGCCCGAAAATACGGTGGAACCGGACTGGGACTGTCGATCTCTCAATCCCTTGCCAATCTGTTGGGAGGATCAATCTCAGCAACGAGTCGCGAAGGACAAGGAAGTGTCTTCACCCTATTCCTCCCGCTTAGAAGGGAAGAGCCTGAGGTTATGCAGAACTCCAGATTGTTCTTGAACGAGGTTGCCGTGACTGCTCCTGAAATAAACAGTGCTTCAGGAATGAATTCAACCAAAATCGAGATGTTGCTGACTCCACTTGAAGAATCATTATTGAATGGTCGTCAGGTTCTCGTTGTCGATGATGATATTCGAAATGTATATGCCTTGGCAAATGCCCTTGAGCAGTATGACATGAAGGTGATTACAGCTCAGAATGGCTACGAGTGCCTGGAGATGTTAGAGAGCGGAGAAGCGAATCCGGATATTATCTTGATGGATATCATGATGCCAGAGTTGGATGGGTATGAAACCACTCGCCAAATACGTGAGAGATTAAATCTCAAGAAGCTCCCTATTATTGCTTTGACTGCCAAAGCCATGAAAGAAGATCGTGATAAATGTATCGCGGCAGGAGCTTCAGATTATATTAGCAAACCGCTCAATATGAAAGAGGTACTGTCCCGGATGAAATTATGGCTGAGTCATGAAACATTGGGAATCTGATCTTTTCCGTTTGTAATTCAACATGTATTAACATAAAAATAAAACCTATGCCAGTTGCGCAACGATTGCTGCAATTGTGTCATGGGTTTTATTTTTTTCTCATGTAAGCTATTAAAACGAAAATGATGTTATAATACTTAACAACAATCAAGGTTTATTTCAATAAAATGGTTAAAATCAAGTGTATAACCTTTGTTCAAGTCCAAATCAAGGATATAAACGGTTTCTTGCGTTATATATATGGGAGGTAATGTCCATGCAGCTCACGGTTAAAGAGGCTTTACAGGTATACCCGTTGTCTGAAGCCAGACTGGTTGCAGGTGGGGAAGGGACTTCGCGGATGATGAAATCCGTTAACGTCATGGACGCTCCAGATATAGCGGATTGGATCAAATCCGGAGAACTGCTGTTCACAACCGCATTTATTATGAAAGACAACGAGACCGATGCACTTCGTTTGATGCGCCGCCTGAACGAACGTGGTTGTGCCGGACTTGGCATTAAATTAGGCCGTTTCTGGCAAGCCATTCCGCAAGGAATTATCGAGGAAGCAGATCGACTGCGGTTACCACTGCTAGAACTTCCGTTCCAGTTTACATTTTCCGATCAAATGAATGCTTTATTCAAGGCTGAACATGAACGCAGCAATCGGTTACTGCACGAGGTGGTGCAAAAACAGAAAAAATTGATGCACTTTGCATTGCAACAGCAACAGCATCGGAATGTATTTGCCGAACTCGCTACCGTGTTGAATTATCCGCTTGCGGTTATTGGCTCCCGCGGACATGTACTGTACGGCAGCGAAGGCATTTCAGGAGATGCGGTAGTACAGGGCTGGCCCTGGAAGTCCGTTATGCACCGAGTGAAATGGAATCAGGGAAGCTGTCACCGGGTACCTATCAAGCAGAATGATGAAGAATACGGATTTTTACTCGTCTTTACAGAGTCAGCGCTGTCACTTAGAGCGGAGGAAGAATTGTTTCAGCAGGCTGCGGATGTCCTAGCATTCTATATGGATATGACCTATCGAGAACACATTAACCCCACCGTTCAGGATGAGATGCGTACGCTGTTAACCCAATATCTAGATAACAAAATGACGGTAGATGAACTCACCAAGCTCAGCGAAAATAAAGGGGTTCATTTGTTCCAGGGGACCTATCAATGTGTATTGATCACGCTTGAACCGTCTGTTTTTGCAGAAGGAAAGCTACTGAAACAGATCCACCGCGAGTTGCAGTACAATCCGTTGATGCAATTCACGGCCTCACAACATTTTCAGATCGAAGATGGCATACTATCCATCTATACCTGTCCAACAGGGCGGGATTATGGAGAAGAATTATCAGCATTCCTGCTGAATCGGTTTGGTGATGTTCTTGCAGCACAGGAAGCCAAGGGAGCATCTGCACCGCGGTTCTGGATCAGTAAAATGAAGCATGAGCCGAAGTCGCTGCGCGAAGCCTATCAGGAATGTCTGGATACCCGTCAACTGGCTCGTCGATTCGGTATGAAAGATCGTGCTCTTCAGTTCGAGATGCTGGAATTTGCCTATGTATTTCAACATGTTCCGGATAACATCATGGAGAATTACTGCAATAAAGTACTTGAACCATTACTGTCCAGGGATGGCGATCCCAATCAGGTACTGATGAATACGTTGGAATCTTTTATCGAAAATGATGGACTCATTAACGAAGCTGCGAAGCAATTGTTTGTACATCGGAACACCGTTACCTATCGGATGGAAAAAGTCGGAAGTTTGCTGCAAATGGACTTTAAGAAGACTAATGATCTGCTGAAATTAAAACTGGTGTTCACCTTCCGTAAGTTTGTACGGGACAAAACTGCGGCAAGGCCGTATTCGCAGCATCATTAATCTGAAGAGTGGACCCATTTAATACGTAAATACTTTTATGATCATAATCATTATCCAGAACAAGTGTGTGCAGCATGACAATGAAGCAGGCATGTCAGATAAAACCGTATTTCCCTTGAGGAAGTGCGGTTTTTTTCGCTTTTCATTACATTTGAACAACCAAATCCCGTGCATTGCTAACAAATCACATAACTGATGTTATGTTATATTACAAATTTGCGTAAATAATGTTGTCGCAGTATCGAGAGACACTTAAAATGAAGAACAACAATCCACAGAAGACCGGAGGTTCTAACATGGGCGACTTCATTAAACTCGTTAACAACTGGTCTATCACACAGTTCGTGCATACGTTTGGCGGACTATTCGAAGAATCACCTTGGGTGGCGGAGCGTTCCTGGCCTTCACGGCCATTTGACTCCTTTGGACAAATGATGAATGTGATGAAGAACGCAGTTCAGACATCCGATGAAAAGGTCAAGTTGCAGTTGCTTTGCAATCACCCGGATCTCGGTGCGCGGATCAGCATGAGCAGCAATTCCGTTCAAGAACAGGCTGGTGCAGGGCTTAATTCACTTTCGCCGGAGCAATATAACGAACTTAGTAAATTGAACAAAGAATATACAAGCCAATTCGGCTTTCCTTTTATATTGGCCGTGAAAGGTCACACAGCTCAGTCTATCCTGGAGTCCATGCGGAGGCGTAATCGGAAAGGTAGAGAAGAAGAATTCCAGACCGCTCTGAAGGAAGTATTCAAGATTGCTTCCATTCGATTGGAGCAGTGGCTGGTACAGATTGGTCATGAACATGAGTTTGAATTTAAGTCATCCGAAGTAGAGCAACGGACCATGTATTACGGCAAAGGGGATGTATGGATGTACCGCTCATACGCCAAACCATTGACGGGTATCCAGCCCATCCCGGAATCTCCTTTCACCGGACGGAATAATATCCTGTTCGGATTAAACATTAAAGTAGCTGTGCAAGGCGACGAATTTCTGCCTTCTTTTATCGAAGGAGATAACTCTCACGTCGTTGCAACGGATTCAATGAAGAATTTCATCCTAAAACATGCTGCGGATTACTACGGAGCTACGGTGGAAGGTTTTCTCGCTTACGTCAGCCGACGTTTTCTGGAGACATATCCGCAGATGACCAAAGTTCAGATGACGGCAGATCAGATTCCTTTTGAAGATGTGCCTGTTCGCAGAGAGGGAAGCCTTCGTGCAAGCGAGCTGGTATTCCGTTATTCCCAGAATGATCGGGCGACAGCTGCAATTGAAGCGCAGCGAAAAGGAAATCAGGTCGAACTGAGCAATCATTTCAGTGGTGTTGCAGATATCAGACTGATCAAGGTCAAAGGCAGTGAATTTGCCGGTTTTGTCAAGGATGGGTACACCACCTTACCCGAGACATGGGACCGTCCACTGTTCATTTTCCTGAATATCAATTGGCGTTACGAGGACCCGAGAGATGGCATGGACGATCAGCGTGGGCGTTATGTAGCGGCGGAGCAGGTAAAAGATGTTGCTGCTGCCGTGTTCCATGCGTGTCGTTCGGCATCCATTCAGCATCTGATTTATCAGATTGGACTAAGACTCTTGCGTCGATTTGGACAGCTCAGTGAAGTTTCATTTGAATCCAACAATCGGACATGGGAGACGGTGCTGGAGGAAGTAAAAGAAGGAGAAGGCAAAGTATTCACCGAGGCCAGACCTCCTTATGGGTTCCAGGGCTTCTCAATGACAAGGGATGATCTAGAGGCTGACCATAGGGGCTCGAAGAAAGATAGGGAGGCATGATGTCGGTGGCGGGAGGACGGATTACTACGCATGTGTTGGATACTTCCAAGGGCGTTCCGGCCGAAGGCGTTCGGGTTGAACTTTTTGTATTGCACAGGGATGGCGAGAAGGAAAACAAAATGAAAGTTGCTGAATCGGTGACCAATGCCGATGGGCGTCTGGATGCTTCGTTACTTGAAGGCGGGAAGCTTGAGCAAGCGGTATATGAGCTTCAATTCAACGTTGAGGGTTATTACGCACAGAGATCTCTTGAAGAATTGGGGCAGGCGTTATGGACAGTTGTACCGATTCGGTTTGCCGTATCTGATGCTGCAAGTCACTACCACATTCCTTTGTTGATTGCGCCAGGAGGTTACAGTACATACCGGGGAAGCTGAAATATATGAATCCGGTTCTGATCAGGGAGGGTCATCCATATGACAAGATTAGATACGATCATCCGGGGAGCCCGGGTTGTTTTGAGAGATAGCGTGGAAGAACTGGATATTGGGATTACTGGTGAAAAAATATCTGCTTTGTCCTCACACCTAGTGGGTGATGAAGACACTGAAATAATAGAAGCAAATGGCCTCACCGTGATGCCAGGGGCGGTAGATATTCATGTTCATTTCAATGAACCTGGACTCGCGAGTTGGGAGGGATTCAAGTCGGGATCAGCATCATTGGCTGCAGGCGGAATTACGACGTATGTCGATATGCCGCTTAATGGTGTCCCCCCAACAATTAGACCGGAGGCTTGGGAGTCGAAAATGAAAGCAGCCGACGGTCAATCTTATGTTGATTATGCGTTCTGGGGAGGACTTGTTCCGGGCAACCGGGTCGAGCTTGCTCCTTTGGCTGGTATGGGTGCGGCCGGATTCAAGGCATTTATGTCTGAACCTGGCGGAGAAGGGGAAGACATCTTTGCCAGAGCGGATGACGATACACTTTTGAATGGCATGTACGAGATTGCAAAGCTAAACCGTGTGCTGGCGCTTCATGCGGAAGACGAAGCGATGGTTGCTGAACTTGGTGCCAGAAGTATTGCAGGTGGACGAATCGGCCCGATGGATTACGTGCAATCTCGTCCAGTAGAAGCAGAAGTTCGGGCGGTGTTCCGAGCGCTGCAATATGGGGAGCAAACCGGATGTGCACTGCATTTTGTTCATATCAGTACACGGGAAGCGCTTGATCTGATTGCAGAGGCGAAACAGCGCGGGCTGGATGTAACTTCTGAAACATGTCCGCATTACCTGACTCTGACAGATGAGGATGTTGTCCGGTTGGGAGCTGTAGCTAAGTGTGCACCGCCATTGCGGAGTCAGGCTGAGCAAGATCAGTTATGGGATGCGCTGGAAGCAGGCCTGATTGATGTTATTGCATCCGACCACTCACCTTGTCCGCCATCGATGAAACAAGCTGATAATTTCTTTGAAATTTGGGGTGGCATCTCTGGTGCGCAAAGCACGTTGCTACTCATGTTGGAGGAAGGACATCTTCAGCGAAATGTAGCCCTCCCGTTGCTCGGAAAAGTCCTGGCTCTGCAACCTGCCAGAAGACTTGGGTTGGAGAGCAAAGGTGAGATCGCCATCGGCAAGGACGCGGATCTGGTACTTATTGATTGGGTGAAGAATACAACCTTAAATACGGATGACCTGCACTACACACATAAACAGAGTCCTTATGTGGGACGCACGTTTTCCTCCAGAATTGCAGATGTGTTCTGCCGGGGCACACGAGTATACAGTTCAAAAACAGGATTATCGGATGAACCTGTGGGACGATTTATTCGTGCTAACTCATCTGTTCCAGTTGGTGTTGAGGGAACGGAGGGGATATCATGACGGACTTTGAAGTACACACGCCTTCTGGTACGGAACGTCCCATCCAGCCTTTGCCACAATTGGAGCAGGTGGAGCTGAAAGGCATGCTTGACTGGTTGTCCGCCTATGGCGCTGATCCCCAGGGAGGTGTGACACGCCTATTGTATGACCAAGCATGGTGTGAGGCACAACATGCGCTTGCGGCAAAAATGCAGGAGAAAGGGTTGGCTCCTGAATTCGATCAATCGGGCAACCTGTATGGAACTCTGTACGGTACGGGTTTAGGAACAGGAATGGAAGAGGCGCCGATTGTTACGGGGTCCCATATTGATACTGTGGTACATGGTGGAAAGTATGACGGCGCATATGGAGTAGTTGCGGGAGTGCTCGCGCTAGAGTATCTACAGAAAAGTTTTGGGGCACCTAAACGAACGCTTCAAGTCGTGTCCTTATGTGAAGAAGAAGGTAGTCGATTCCCCTTCGCTTATTGGGGATCACGAAGTATAACGGGGGTAAGCGGGCTGGAAGAAGTTCAGCATTTGAAGGATCAAGAAGGCATTACCTTTGCACAGGCGATACGTGATGCAGGCTTTGGACCAGACAGCAGCTATAGATCGGCTTCACACACATATGGTGCGTTTATCGAACTTCATATCGAGCAAGGTCAGGTCCTTGAACGATTGGGCCATTCGATTGGTATTGTATCGGATATTGTAGGCCAGAAACGCTTTAGCATTACAGTAAGTGGCGAAGCCAATCATGCCGGAACTACACCGATGGCCTGGCGCAAGGATGCACTTGCAGGTGCAGCCGAGATGATCACAGCCGTAAGACACATTGCGCTTGAAGCGGGAGAACCACTTGTAGCCACTGTGGGACGAATAACAGCTGATCCGGGTGTGGGTAACGTCGTTGCATACCGAGCCGTATTCTCGCTCGATATCCGGCATATCAGGCAAGAGAGCATTGACCGATGCTGGCAGAATATCATACAGGCATTTAGCCGAATAGCAGCTGAGCAACAGCTCGAACTGAACTGGGAAGAACACTTGTCTGTCACACCTATTCCGATGAACGAACAGATTACGTCAGACATTCGAGATATCTGTGAAGTGCACCAATTATCCTATATACACATGCCAAGCGGCGCAGGACATGATTCGCAGATCTTTCAGCCGGCTTGCGCCACAGCGATGATTTTTGTCCCCAGCCAGGATGGCATTAGCCATAATCCCCTTGAATATACAGCTGAAGAGGACCTGATGAAAGGTTTCCGGGTTCTCGTCCAGTTACTCTATAAATACGGTTACGGGAGTTGAGTGAAGATGTCCAACTATAAAGAATTGTCCCCGTCCTTGCGAACGATCATGACACCGGGGCCAGTTGAAGTCGACCCAAGAGTTCTGAGGGCATTATCCTTCCCGATTCTAGGGCAGTTTGATCCGGAGTTCACTTCCCTGATGAATGAGACGATGGCCATGCTGCGTGAACTATACATGACAGACAATGAGTGGTGTTATCCGGTAGATGGCACATCTCGTTCGGGTATTGAAGCCGTGCTGGTCAGTCTGATCCAACCGGGGGACAAGGTGCTGGTCCCCATCTATGGTCGCTTTGGACATCTGTTGGTTGAAATTTCGGAACGCTGTGGTGCCGAGGTTATCTTTTTTGAAACAGAGTGGGGAACAGTATTTGATCCCGAAGAGGTAATCAAAGCGATCCATGCACATAAGCCGAGTTTGGTTGCGATGGTTCACGGCGAGACATCAACCGGGCAAATGCAACCTCTCACCGAGATTGGTAAAGCCTGTCGTGAACTGGATATTTTACTTGTCGTCGATGCAGTTGCCACAATTGGCGGTACACCTGTTGAGACAGATGCCTGGCATCTGGATGCGGTGATGGGTGGAACGCAGAAGTGTTTGTCCGTTCCATCCGGGATGGCGCCAATAACGTATAACAGCCGTGTGGAGAAGAAACTGATGAGCCGCAAAACCGTCGAACGGGGACTCCGGGATGCAACAAGTGCTCGGGCTGAAGGACGCACGATTGCCAGTAATTATTTTGACCTGAGCCAATTGCAGGACTACTGGAGTTCGGCACGGTTGAACCATCATACAGAGGCTACTTCGATGCTCTACGGTCTTCACGAAGGACTGCGGATTTTGCTTCAGGAAGGTCTGGATGCCCGTTTTCAGAGACATCGGATCAATGAACGAGCGTTGGTTGCGGGAATTCAGGGCATGGGGCTCAAACTGTATGGAGAGTTATCTAGTAAACTTCCGATGGTCACTTGTATCGAAATTCCGGATGACATAGACGGAGAATCGGTACGCAGCATGCTTCTGAACGATTTCAGTATTGAGATTGCCAGCTCATTTGGACCACTGAAAGGCAAGATTTGGCGTATTGGTACGATGGGATTCAGCTGCCAGCGCAAAAATGTACTGCATGTGCTAGGTGCACTGGAAGCTGTCTTGTTGCGTCATCGTCACGCCTTGCCAGCAGGGGAGGCCGTGCAGGTAGCGCTGGATGTGTATGCTGGGAAGGAGGGTGTCTTATGTTGAACCAGATGCCGATATCCAGGGAGGTGATGGTTACCTCCCCACATTATTTGGCGAGTGCGGTTGGCAGCTCAATCCTCCAGCAGGGCGGTAACGCTTATGATGCTGCTGTCGCTGTAAGTGCCGCACTGGGCGTAGTCTACCCACACATGACAGGACTTGGCGGAGATGCTTTCTTTCTAATTCACGATGGAACAAGTGGTGATATAACGGCCTACAACGGAAGCGGTCGTTCAGCAGCAGGCATTCATGCCGATACGTTCAAAGCGATGGGGATGAGCGCCATTCCTCAACGAGGTGTGCTTAGTGCGATTACCGTTCCTGGAATGGTAGATGCATGGTGGGAAGTCTGGTCCCGCTACGGGAAGTTAAAGTGGGAACAGTTACTTGAACCAGCTGCGCAATATGCGGAAAAGGGATGCCCTGTATCCCGAAATCTGCGCCTGTGGCTGGAACGTGATGAGGATTTCATTATGGGGCATACACCGCTGCGAGCGGTATTTGCCCCTTTTGGTACACTTTTGCAGGAAGGCGATCTGCTCTTGCAGCCTGATCTTGCCTCTTCCATTCGCCTGATTCAGGCAGGTGGACGTGATGTTTTTTATACCGGGGAACTGGCGGAGCAGCTAACTTCGGCTATTCGTGAGGATGGCGGCATGCTTGCCCTAGCGGATTTCGCGGCTCACAAGGGAGAGTGGGTGAAGCCGATCACTACCGATTACCGTGGCTATCAAGTTCACCAGATGCCGCCGAATTCACAGGGTTTCTCGATGCTGATGATGTTGAATATACTGGAACATATTGATCTATCATCCGTGGCGCGTACGTCCCCCGAGTTTTATCATTTGATGGCTGAAGTGGTCAAAAAGGCTTTTCGTGACCGTGATCGATATCTCACAGACCCGGAGTTCAGGGATATTCCGCTGGAAAATCTGTTATCCAAGGTTTATGGAGATGCATTGTGGAACGAGATTCAGTCCGCTCCACCTGTGGCACAGCCTTTTCTGTCCAAAATGATGGGTCAGGATACGGCTTATGCGGCGGTTGTGGACAATGAAGGCAATGCCGTCTCGTTTATTCAGAGCCTGTACTTTGATTTTGGCGCTGCCTATGTGCCTGGCGATACGGGTGTGATCATGCAGAACCGCGGGTCCTTTTTCTCACTTGATCCGAAGGACGCCAACGTATTGGAACCGAATAAACGCTCATTCCACACCCTAATGCCGGGTCTTGTCACTCGTAACGGAAAACCATATATGCTCGTAGGCACGCAAGGTGGTGAGGGCCAGCCTCAGACACAGTTATCGGTTCTTACGGGTGTGCTGGACTATGGTCTGAACATTCAGGAAGCCATTGGGCTGCCACGATGGGTATATGGGCGTACCTGGGGCGAGGAAGGCGACACGATGCGAGTGGAGAACCGCTATCATGACGACGTATGTGACACGCTTGCCCGATGGGGGCATAATGTCGAAGCCAGAGCGCCGTGGGACGGGATTATGGGGCAGTCACAAGGGATTGTCATCCGTGAAGATGGCATGATTAGTGGGGCAGCAGACCCCAGGGGAGATGGCATGGCTATCGGGTGGTAGCGTGATTTATGTGAAGCATCATGCATAGATCCAAAGAAGATCATCCTCAATATGCAGGATCAGAATTAGTAAAAATTACGCAGATAGATACGGATAGGGGAGATTATCATGGGAACGATCCTGCTAAAAGGTGCACAACTCGTCACAATGAATGCAGAAGAGGATGTATTTACGGGAGATTTGCTGATCGAGGACAATAAAATCAAAGAGATTGCAGAGCATATCGATGTTCAGGCAGATCAGGTCATTGATGCTCGAGGCAAAGTGCTGCTGCCAGGTTTTATCCAGACGCATATTCATCTATGTCAGACCTTGTTCCGCGGACGTGCAGACGACCTGGAACTGATGGATTGGCTTCGTCAACGCATCTGGCCGCTTGAGGCAGCGCATGATGAGGAATCTGTCTATTACTCCGCGATGCTCGGATTGGGCGAATTGATCTCCAGCGGTACAACGACGATTTTGGATATGGAGACCGTGCATCATACCGATTCGGCTTTTCAGGCGATGGCACAGAGCGGCATTCGGGTGATTTCCGGTAAAGTGATGATGGATCACGGGGATGAAGTTCCTGAACCGCTGCGTGAAAATACGGCTACCTCGCTGCAACAAAGTGTCGATTTGCTGGAGAAATGGAACGGATTCGGCGGCGGACGCATTCAGTATGCGTTTTGTCCACGCTTTGTCGTCTCGTGCACCGAGGAATTATTGGTTGAGGTACGTGACCTGTCGAATAAGTACCATGTGAAGGTGCACACCCACGCCTCCGAAAATCGTGGCGAGATCGAATTGGTGGAACACGAACGTGGTATGCGCAACATCGTCTATCTGGATCATATCGGCCTGGCTACCCCAAGATTGGTGCTCGCCCACTGTGTGTGGCTGAGTGAGGAAGAGAAGGAGATTATTCGCAAACGCGGGGTAAAAGTCACCCACTGCCCCGGATCGAATATGAAACTCTCCTCGGGTATAGCGGATATTCCTGATCTGCTGAATCGCCAGATTGCGGTAGGGATTGGTGCCGATGGTGCGCCGTGTAACAACAATCTGGATATGTTCCAGGAAATGCGCCTGACCGCTCTCATTCAAAAGGTGCCTCATGGTCCAACAGTGATGGACGCCCGGACGGTGCTGCGCATGGCGACGATGGGTGGAGCGGAAGTGCTCGGAATGTCCAAGGAAATCGGAAGTCTGGAGGTGGGTAAAAAAGCAGATATGTTACTGCTGGATCTGGAAGATTTTCATACGTACCCTTCCTATGAGACCGATGTGTATTCCCGTGTGGTCTATTCCGCAACGCGCAGCTGTGTGGATACCGTTATTATTGATGGAAGCATCGTGCTCAAAAACCGGAAGATTCAAACGATTGATCGTGGTATCGTGCTTCGTGAATCGGATAAAAGTATTGCAAGATTGATGAAACGCATCTAGTCGAATGCAAGCGGAAGAAGAAATTCATCCAGCTAACTGTCTGAGCAGAAGTTGGACATTCAATATACGCTAGGAAGGTCCAGAATCACTTCTTCGGATTCGGATTCAAATCCCTGAAAGGATGGAGACGCGATGGAAATGCATGATCTGTGTGCAATTGCAGCGCGGGAACCGCGCTGTATTCTCGCAACAGCGGTTAAGGTAGAAGGTCATGCTTACCGTAAGCAGGGAGTCTCTATGCTTTTGACCGAAGAAGGTGCGATGTTTGGCAGTATCAGTCCAGGTTGTCTGGAGAGTGATCTGCTGGCTAGGGTGGACCGTGTGCTGGATACACAACAGTTGGAATTTGTGGAATATGATATGCGTCCCGAAGATGATTTGTCCTGGGGGGAAACGATTGGCTGCGGCGGGTTAATTATAGTGCTTCTAGAGCCGGTATGTGGTGAACTCAGGTCGATCTTGTCCCATATGCATACGTATTTTCAATCTGGATCAGCTGTTGAGCTAACCCGTTCATTCTATGATCAATACACCCGGATTCATTATGTGACTCAGCTCGCTGAAGGTGCAGAAAGCCAGACATCATTATCCCCTTCTCCAGTTGCCAGGGGAGCTTCTCTAGGTCCAATAAATACAATGATTACTGACGACACACCGCGACTATCGTTGGTCGTTATTCATTCGTCTGAAGCTGACGCTGTCGCATTTAATTCTGGAGAGAATGATCTTCAGAGGCATGAAGGATTGACTGATACAGAGCGGTGGGATGTCCCCCTAAAGATCTCTGCAAGATATGAGCCCAAACCCCGTCTGATTATTGTTGGAGCCGGAAATGATGTGATTCCGGTCGCCCATCTGGGCAAATCAGCAGGATTTCGCGTGGTTGTAGCGGATTGGCGAGAAACCTTATGCACCGCTGAACGCTTTCCGGGTGTTGAACTTATCCGCGGTTTCCCTCGTGAGATCATGCCTGTACTGGGTATCCAAAGCGGAGATTATATCGTATTGATGAGTCATCAATTTCCGAGAGAACGGGAGTTTCTTGAATTACTTGAGGATCGGAATTATGCATACCTTGGCATTATGGGCTCCAGAACACGGACAGCACGTTTGCTGAACGATCTCCCTCCACTAAAACATTTGCATTCACCCGTCGGCTTGACCATTGGTGCCGACGGACCGGAAGAGATCGCAATCAGTATCGCAGCAGAACTTATTGCCTGTAAACGAGCAGCTGTTACCGCAGAGCGTCGCAACGTACAGAGGGGGATTGCACATGCGACTGACGGGCATCGTGCTAGCGGCAGGTAAGAGCAGCCGAATGGGGCGGGATAAACTGTCTATCATCATGCCTGATGGAAGATGTTTGGCCGCATGGACCTTGGAAGCTGCCTTGAATTCCGATTTGGAGAGAGTCATCTGTGTGGTCAAACCCGAGGATTCATTGGCATGGATTCCCTCCATGTGGCTCAATGCAGCATCATATGGCTGTAGTCTTGATATGAGGGCGAAGCTACAGATTGCAATCTGTACCGAGTATGCATACGGTATGGCCATGTCCCTTCACTGTGGCATTCTGTCTGCTATGGCATACAGGCCAGAAGGTGTGATGATGATTTTGGCAGATCAGCCGCTATTGCAGGCACAAGATATTAACAGGGTCGCTGCGTCGTTAGCCGCCAACAAACTTTGTGATTATGCAGCAGCTACGGATGGCGGTGGAGGCAAGCCTCCGGTAGCCTTTCGTGAGCATATGCTGGGGCCTCTTTTGTCACTCAACGGAGATGAGGGGGCGCGAAAAATCATGCGCAATGCCAAATATACAGGCACACATGTATCGTTGTCTGAATTTAGCTTTTGGGATGCGGATACCGAACCAGAGCTGGAGCGCATCTTGGATTATGTGAATGGGATAAGATGATTGAAAATAAAGGCAGAAGGAGCGATTCCTTGTGTATTATTTCTCGAAGTAATGAGGTCAGCCAGACCATCTGGTTGGCCTCTTTATTGTTTTTATTTAATTGGTTATGAAGTGACTTGTGTTAGCTTTTGAGAGTTAATAATGCATCACACACAAATTAAACAGTGTATTTATACATTTATCCAAAATGATGTGAAGATAATTGACCTTATTGTTGCAGTCCCATATGATTTGAAGAATTATTTGGATCATTCGTTCATATCCAACACCGCGCAGACAGATTCCAGGTAGAGAAGGGAGATGGAAGGATGGTCACGCCGGCATATGGGTCTGGAGCGCAGCCAACGGTTTGGCAGCCCGTTAATCTAGATGAGCTTCAAGCTTTAAAGAATGAACTGTCCGGGAAGTATTGTTTTGCAGCAGGGGCCACATTATTGCGTACTCAGTGGGAAGGCGGCCTTGTTCCTGTACCTGAGCATATGATCAGTCTTTCCCGTATTCCAGGTGCAAGCGGCGTATATGTGGATGGAGATGATCTGGTCATTGGAGCACTGACGCGATTAAGTCATTGTGCCACAGACGTTCATCTGCAACAATTGCCCTTATTACAGTCCGCAATGAATGCCATAGCTGCTCCTTCTATTCGGAATGTGGCGACGATTGGCGGAAACATTGTATCGGGAGTCGGTGACTCCATCCCCGCACTCCTTGTCTACGATGCACAGCTGTACTGGATGACGGACAACGGCATGGAGATACGTAGTCTTTCGTCCTGGCTGAACGGTGGTCGTGACGGCAGTCGCAATCCGTATGATGTGTTAATCGCCATTCATATTCCGATGAAGCATACGCCATTCCTTGATTTCACCAGCGAACGGACATCTGCGGAGCGTGAAATTTCATTTTACCGCAAGCTGGGTCGGCGGGAGACCTTTACAGCATCGCTGGTGACAATTGCATTTCACGGAGAAGTGGGTGCAGATGGCCGCTGGAATAAGATAGCGATAGCTGCAGGTGGAGGTTCAGGCATGGCCATGCGACTTACGGAGTCGGAAAAGTTGCTTCTTGGCGTGGAGGCTTCTGTTATGCAAGCTTCATCTCTAGCTGCCACGGCAGCTTCGGAATTCGTGACTTATAGTGATGCATTCGCTACAGAACAGTACCGCAAGCAAACGGCAGGTAATATGCTCGGTGTTGGACTCTGGGAAGCACTTCGCTCATAGAAGAAAACCATTTTGGAGAAGCAAAACGTAAGCCCAACAGCTTCTGAATGGTAAAGGGGAGAGAGATCATGCTGTTGAATCGGAATAGTAGTGGGAAACGCTGGCATCTGCGGCCAGATGGCGTAGGCAAAGTAACGGGAAAGCTTCAATATCTGACAGACATGACGCTACCTGATATGATCCACGGAAGGGTCCTTCGAAGCTCTTACCCTTATGCCCGCATATTGTCTATCGATATTACCGGAGCGGAGGCTATGGAGGGCGTATTTGCCGTACTCACCTCCAAAGATGTGCCCGGTTTGAACCTCTTTGGCATTGCAACTCCAGATCAGCCTGTATTTTGCGAGCATGTCGTTCGTTATGTCGGTGATGCCATTGCCGCAGTTGCTGCGGATTCCCCGGAACGTGCAGCGCTCGCTCTGGATGCCATCCGTGTTGAGTATGAAGAATGGACTCCGCTGGACAGCCCAGAAGCTGCACTGGCACCCAGCGCACCAGAGCTCCATGAACATGGCCCCGGCAATGTGCTGCACTGTACCGAAATCAAGCGAGGCAATGTAGATGAAGGCTTTGCTGCATGCGAACATATTGTGAGTGAGACTTATTATACCCCTCGCCAGATGCATGCCTATATGGAGACGGAAGGCGGGTTATTCGTTCCTGATGAAAGTGGGAGACTCCATGTCTACGCGGCTACACAGCATGGTTACAAGGACAGGATGCAACTTGCCCGAATCATCGGGTGTTCCGAAGAGGATATTCGGGTGGTCTCGTCTCCGATAGGCGGTTCTTTTGGCGGGAAAGATGAGCTGAATGTACAGCCTTATGGGGCACTGCTTGCGTTAAGATCCGGACGTCCTGTGAAAATGCACAATTCACGCAAAGAATCCGTACGTGCAGGCTTGAAGCGGCATCCTATGAAAATTGAGATGCAGACCGGTATCAGCCGTGAAGGCATGATCCAGGCTCACCGAGTCCGTATTACCGCAGACACCGGAGCATATGCCACGCTGGGGGCGCCAGTCCTGAACTTTTGCACAGAACACTGTCTCGGGCCTTATTCTATTCCCCATGTAGATGTGGAGGGTGTCTCGGTGTATACGAATAATGGGGTGTCGGGAGAGTTCCGGGGATTTGGCGGTAATCAGGCAATCTTTGCAATGGAGGGTCAGATGGATCGACTCGCCGAGATTATGAATATGGACCCTTGGGAGTTTCGGAGACGCAACATGAGAGAAAAGTCCGATCCTGGACCATTGAATCAACGGATTCTGGTCACGGATGGACTGTCGCAAGTATGGGAGGCGATGGATCGTTCGGAGTTATGGCAAAAGCATCAGCATCCCCCGGCAGATCTTGCTCTGCCTCCCTGGATTAAACGTGGTGTGGGTGCAGCCATCGCCATGCACGGGGCAGGATTGGGTTATGGCATACCCGATCCGGCGGGGGGCCGCCTATCCCTGAATGCCGAAGGTAAGATTGAAGTGGCATTCAGCTACGAAGAATTCGGTCAGGGACTCATTGCCACGCTTGAAATGATGCTCTGCGATCTGTTCCACTGTTCAACATCCGATCTGAGCATCATCATTGGGGATACGGATCGAGTGCCACACAGTGGTTCAAGCACCGCTTCGCGTTCAACGACGATGGCCTGGATGGCTCTTCAGCGATTACAGACACCATTCCGCTCCAAAATCTTGTCAGTAGCCTCTGCTTTGTCAGGTATTCCGGCTGACGAACTGATTACTGGAATAGAGGGAGTATGGCGCAAGGGACAGCTTTCTCCAAAAATTACTGCGAATGAACCGGCGATGAAATCCAGAGTTTTTGTTTCTTACGTTGATCTGGCGAAGCATGGAGAAGCGGAAGAATGGATTTTTGATACTCAATTTGAATATCCGACCACGCCGGACAATGTTGTGGGTGGGCATTATCTATATACGTATGCGGCAGTAGCAGCAGAGGTGGAGGTAAACACGCTAACCGGGGAAGCCAAATTACTGGATACGAGGCATGTGGTGGCTGCTGGCCCTGTCATCAATCCAATGGGATTCATCGGACAGATTGAAGGCGGGAGCGTAATGGCTCTGGGTTTTACATTGACCGAGGACGCCGTGATGCAAGACAGTCGCTATATGACAACCAATCTGGACACCTACCTGATTCCGACGATTCGCGACATTCACACCAACCTGGAGGTGGAGGCAATTGAAGATCTGCCAGAGGGCGATCCGTTTGGACCACGGGGGATTGGCGAGATTGGTTCGGTGGCGCTAGCTCCGGCGATAACCGCTGCGATTCATCAGGCTATAGGGGTATGGGTTAATCGTTTGCCCGTTCCGCGCGATCAACTGCTCAAACCACTGGACGTACCGCTTCAGGAAGGAGTGAATCCAACATGAGTGAGCCTTTGGAAAACCCGTGGACAGCCGTTGTGAATGGGGAAAAGAAACAATTGCAGATTGCCCAGACAACCCGTCTTGTTGATGTACTGCGCTCGCATTTGAATCTGACCGGAACAAAAATTTCATGCGAGATCGGTCGCTGCGGTGCATGTATGGTACTGATGGATGGAGGGCCGGTCAATTCCTGTCTCGTTATGGCTTATCAATGTATTGGAAGCGAGATAACAACAATAGAAGGGTTGCACGGTGAAAAAGAAGGCGAGTTACATCCAATTCAACAGGCTTTTGTGGAGGAGGGCGGCTTCCAATGCGGATACTGTACTCCCGGAATGGTCATTTCCACCAAGGCTCTCTTGGACCGCAACCCGCAGCCTAGTCAGGAACAGATCGAAATGGGATTATGCGGCAACCTGTGCCGCTGCACCGGATATGGAGGAATACTACGAGCGGTAAACAAGGTTATCGATGAGCACGATAGAATGGGTTCTACCCAATGATCATGGAAGTAGTACGGTCCGAGCTTTCTATATCATAAGAGTTGTTATAGACCAACCTATGTTCTGGGGGTTGGTCTTTGTTGTTTAATGAAACATCTTACGAAAATGGGTCGATGCGGGCATAGTGAAGACTTGTTCGTCAGTATACTTTTCAATTGTCCGTATGTTACTTATAATAGATGTCCAATGAAGATGAGTGTAATTAGTATTACACACAAGGAGGTGTGTTCTTGAACAAATCAGATCGTATGCTGGCCATCGTACTTGAACTGCAGCGAGGGAAGGTTCAACGTGCAGAAGATTTAGCCCTCTTGTTTGAAACAAGTGTCCGAACCATATACAGGGACATTCAGGCGTTATGTGAGGCAGGAGTTCCTGTGGTGGGAGAACCCGGAGTAGGATATTCACTTATGGAAGGATACTTTTTGCCTCCGATCAGCTTCACAGCTGAAGAAGCGGTAACACTTCTCATCGGACTTGATTTTGTCGAACAGCGCTTCGATAACTACTACAAAAGTACATCCCTTACGTCCCGTTCCAAAATTGAAGCAATCCTGCCTGTGCCTCTTCGGGAAGAGGTGGGACAGATACAACAGGGTATCCGTTTACTTCGTTCACCGGACAGTCATGCAGGCGAGCGAGAGATCGAACATATGGGAATCATCCGAAAGGCAATGCAGCATAAGCTCAAAATCCGCTTTCATTACCATAAACCTGGAACTATTAATGAAAACGTGCAAAAGACCATCCGTATGGCCTCCCCTTACGGGATGCTTTGGATGCAAGGCTCATGGATGCTGATTGCCCGATGCGATTTGCGACAGGAGATTCGTCATTTTCGTATATCCCGCATGAGCGACCTGGAGATTAGTACAGATCCATTCGATCTTCCTCCAGGTTTTAATATTCATAGCTACTCACCACCTGACAACCGTGATGTTCATGTCCGTGTATGGTTTCATGGTCGAATTGCAGATAGAGTGATTGAAGCGAATAATTACTACATGGAGAAAGCAGAACTGCAAACAGATGGATTATACGCAGATTTTCGTGTAAGGCATCCAGAAGATGTACTGCGTTGGATACTTGGCTGGGGAGCCTCGGCTCTGGTTTTGGAGCCTGAATCGTTGAGAATCCGTATTCGCGAGGAAGCAAGCAATCTCCTTAAACACTACTGACATAACGCTGTCAGTAGTGTTTGTGTATGATCGGTTTATAACCGATTGAAGGAGCTGTGTATTTGTATGGACACGCCAAGAACAAGGAACAACGATGAGATTCGACGTCATTTTGAACTGACGCTGGAACGTTATTTGCAGGAACTGGAGCTGATGAGCGATGCTCAGTTAAGCTACAAACCCAGTGAGATTGAGTGGTCGGTGGGCCAGATGTACCAGCATTTAATTCAATCTGCGATGAAAATGCATTTAGCCAATGTTCAACTTTGTATAAGCGCAGACGAGGACTTAGGTAAGAAGAAAAACCAGGGCAAAACAGAAACAGGTGAAGCTGTTTTTGCGCAAGCAAGTTTTCCTCCGATACGTATCCACGTTCCTGCTTCTCCTGAGTATACTCCACTACAACCGGATGGAAGAGAATCAATAATTCAAGGATTTAATGAGGTAAGGGATGAAATGCGGAGAATGGAAGTGCTGTTGGAAGAAACAACACAGGAATGTACGTTGGCACATCCAAGCTTCGGCGGTTTGAATGCAGAGGAATGGTTTGCATTGGTCGAGATGCATTATCGTCATCACTTCTTGCAGCTTGAGCGTCTGAAGAAGGCATGGGAAGAACAGGTGCAGAGATGAATGAACAGGCAAAACATGATTTGATGGCAAATAGCAAAGAAATTCAGCAGACTCATACGAGAGAATTTCTGTCCCATCAGTTAGATGTCGAAGCAGAATCAGAAGAAGGAAACCGCTACTGGATCGGCGTTGTGTCTGCATCACATGTGGAAAAAGGGGTGGAAGGGAGCTTCGCCCAGCTCTGTCACGGCAAGGTAGCTTCACTGCGCAAAATGAATGCAGGAGACTGGCTGATCTATTATTCGCCGCGAACAAGCATGCAAGGAGGCAAGGTACTTCAAGCATTCACCGCCATAGGGCGCGTAATAGACAATCAGGTGTACACCTATCGTATGTCGGATTCCTTTGTACCATATCGGAGGAATGTTCAGTATTATCCTTGTCAGCAGGTGAAGATCGCTGATTTGCTGGACCAACTGATCCTTACTCGGGGACAGGCACGTTGGGGATATCATTTTAGATATGGGCACTTGCAAATTCAAAGAGAGGATTTTCTGAAAATTGCAGTTGCCATGTTGAGAGCTGAGGTAGAAACCTGCTAACCTACAAAGTTTGGGGAAAGAGTCAGATCATATTTATCTGGGACACAAAGCTGAGGGGAAAATAGACCTATTTGAGGGGAAATATAAAAATCTGAATTTTTATCAACGTAATAATTATTATGTAAACTTATTATTTTCGATGACCTCCATAAGCTGTATCTATATTGCTAACGATTTTTAAAGCGCGGATAGAGTTGGATTTAGGTGGATTTTTAGTTCGAATCTTTGAAGAAAATGCCCCTCTTATAACACCTTCAATATAGTTCCTTTTGAAGTGCAGGATGGTTGTAGCGGGCTTATTATAAATCGTTTTCGATGAACATGAGAATGGATGATATTTCTCTTTGTGAATTTAAGTTTAATCACACAAAAACCTTGTTATATGAAATGAGTTGCACTAAGGACAATCTCAACGCGATGAATATGGAGTTTCTAAAAAAATAAGATGAAATATGCTGCTTTAAACCTAAATTATTTAGCGGAGTAGACCTGTAAATTGGCATGTTCAAAGGTGTGTAAATGTGTTCATTTATTGATGAGGGACAGAATGGGGTGATTTCTCAAAATCGGGCTATTGCTCCCTTTTAAGATCAATTTCATATGGATTTGCGATGGATTTAGTACCGCTTTCAATGTATGCTTTTGGAAACTGGAAAGGAAGTGGGAAAAATGGAACGCGAACTGGCGTTGGAAATTGTCCGAGTAACAGAATTGGCTGCGTTAGCTTCAGCACCCTGGATGGGGCGGGGCGACAAGAATAGTGCAGATGAGGCGGCTACTTTGGCTATGCGCGCCATGTTCGATTCCGTGTCTATTCGCGGCACGGTGGTAATCGGTGAAGGAGAAATGGATGAAGCACCCATGTTGTATATCGGCGAGGAAGTCGGCAACGCTGAGGGCCCCGAGGTTGATGTGGCTGTAGATCCTTTGGAAGGTACAGAGATCGTAGCCAAGGGCCTGAACAACGCTTTATCGGTTATTGCAGTGGCGGGAAAAGGCAACCTTCTCCACGCACCGGATATGTATATGGAGAAGCTGGCTGTAGGGCCGGCTCTGGTGGGCAAGGTCAGTATCGAAGACCCGGTTGAGGTGACATTGGAGAAAGCCGCTGAAGCATTAAACAAAAACATCTCAGATCTAACTGTCATGATTCTGGACCGAGTTCGGCATGAGAGCACGATCAAGACATTGCGCAAGGTTGGTGTGCGAATCAAGTTCCTCAGTGATGGTGACGTTGCTGGCGCAATGGCACCTGCGTTCCCAGAGGCAGGTATTGATCTGTATGTCGGATCAGGCGGAGCACCGGAAGGTGTGCTTGCTGCAGCCGCCTTGTCCTGCCTGGGAGGCGAAATTCAAGGTCGCCTGATGCCTGCGAATGCAGACGAATTCCAGCGCTGCTTGCAAATGGGAATCGACAATCCTTACAAAGTATTAACGATGCAGGATATGATCGGCACGGAAGATGTTATTTTTGCAGCAACAGGTGTTACCCCTGGTGAGATTCTTGGGGGAGTGCGTTACCTCGCAGATGACCGGGCAGAGACCGATTCCATTGTCATGCGTGCCAAAACAAAAACGATTCGTTTCATCCGTTCTCAGCATTTCCTTCCTAATAAGGAAGTGTTGCACAAAGTGCGGCAGCTTCAATCGACACCTGAGCCTTCGGATCGCATTCAAAGTCATGTCACTATTTTGGAACAGGCTGAGTTCAGTCAATCATCCGTTGGTAACGGTGTGACGACCTGATGTAGCTCTGCACTTTAGTTAGCTGGGCCAACATGAATCCATGTGAAAGCGTGTGACGAAGAAGGTTATATAGGACAAGTTACAAGAAAATATATAAATTGAACTAAACATTTACACGAGAACGTAGAGGACAGAAATAACCTGAAGAAGCGGAGCTAAAAGCTTTCTGAAAGAAAGCTACATCGGAAGCATACACCTCGCCTTTATCCCCGGATTTTCCCCTTTGAAAAAGGGATTACAAAAAATCTGGGGATAACAGCGATCGGAAGGTTGTTCTGTCATCGGAGTGGCAAGTGTAAATATTCTTTAGTTCAATTTACATAGCAAGCAAGAGGTGGGGAATTTGTTTACACAAATCCTCATCTTTTTTTGTGTTAAAAGCATTGACAACGGTTACAACACATGAGAAGATGTACGCGCGTACATAATTATTTTGATACATGGCATCGGTTTTACATGTGTTCAGGAAACATGAAGGAGGTGAGATCCATGGCATCCCGTAAAGAAGTGGCTGACCTTGCCGGTGTTTCGGAAGCTACAGTATCCCGAGTTCTTAATGGCGTTGGTCCTATTAAAGAGGAAACCCGCCGTAAGGTCATTGAAGCTTCCGAGCAGTTGGGTTACGTGCCCAGCGCACTAGCCCGCAGCTTTGCGAGAAGCAAAAGCGGTAACCTTGGCGTGGTGTTGCCCTACGTTCCGAAGGCGCACTTGTTCTCGGCGTATTTCTTCTCGGAAATGCTGAGTGGCATTGGGAGCAAAGCCAGAGACAGCGGCATGGACTTGCTGGTCATGTTCAGGACACCGGGTGAAGTGATGAATTATACGGATCTGTTCCGCCGTCAGAAAGTGGATGCTTGCATCATTCTCGGCGCGCGAGATGATCATGGGGAACTGGCTGCCATGCAACAGCTTCAGCAGGAAGGGCATCCCTTTTGCATTATGAGCCAACACTTTGCAGGCGAATCATTCATGGAAGTGGATGCCGACCATGTGGAGGGCAGTAGGCTGGCAATCCGTCACCTTACCGATCAGGGCTACCGGAAAATTGCCTTTCTTAATGGTCCGGATAGTTATTCTAACAGTCAGGAGCGGCTTCAGGGCGTTCAAATCGGACTGAATGAGGCCGGAATGAATATGGATTCCAGTCTGTTGTTGGAAGGGAATTACGGCAGACGAAGCGGGGTGGAGGCAGCTGCCACCATTGCAGCCCGGCTTGACGAAATTGACGCTGTATTTGCTGCGAATGACCGGATGGCAATCGGTGTTATGCATGGTTTGCGTGAGCGTGGGATCAAGGTTCAGGATTTCCCCGCGTTTGTGGGTTACGATGACTCCGATGCGGCCGAGATGGCAGTTCCACCGCTGAGCAGCGTCAGGGTTCCCTTTTATGAAATGGGAGAACTGGCTGCATCCAAGCTTATTCATGGATCATTGGGGGCAACAGCTTCATCAGTGAATACCGAAGTTCCCTCAGAAACTGCAAGGCAGTTGTTGCCTACGGAACTGATCATCCGTGCCTCTTCAATTCGTAATTAATACATTGCTAGTTATATTCCAAAAGGAGGAAATGACCATGTCAAATCGTCTTCGTGTCGGAATGGTTGGATACAAATTTATGGGGAAAGCCCACAGCAACGCTTATCGCAGTCTGCCAATGTTTTTCCCGTCTGCCCCGCTGCAGCCGGAGATGTCTGTAATCTGCGGACGGAACGAGCAGAGAGTTCAGGAGGCCGCCAGCCAGTTCGGCTGGTCTGAAAGTGTAACGGATTGGCGTGAGCTGGTGCGGCGTGATGACATCGATCTGATCGATATTAATGCTCCGAGTGATGCCCATAAGGAAATCGCGCTGGAAGCCGCTCGCCAGGGTAAACATCTGTTCTGTGAAAAACCGCTGGCTTTGTCGCTAGCTGATTCGCGTGAAATGCTCCAGGCTGCTGAAGAAGCAGGGGTTGCACACATGGTCGGATTCAACTACCGTTTCTCTCCAGCAGTGCAGCTGGCTAAAGAGTTGGTGCAAAGCGGACGCCTAGGCAAAATCTATCATTTCCGAGCGTTTTTCCTTCAGGATTGGATCATGGACCCTTCGTTCCCGCTGGTATGGCGTCTGCAAAAGGAAGTAGCCGGTTCCGGCTCACATGGCGATCTTGGCGCACACCTAATTGATCTGGCACGTTTCCTGGTGGGTGAATTCAAGGAAGTAATTGGGATGAGCGAAACGTTCATTAAAGAGCGGCCGCTGGCTTCGGAAATGACCGGACTTAGTGCCAAAGGCAGTTCGAACGCAGATGCTCCGAAGGGCGAAGTGACGGTAGATGATGCCACTTTGTTCCTCGCACGATTTGCAGATGGTGCGTTGGGAAGCTTTGAGGCTACACGGTTTGCAGCAGGTCATCGCAGTACCAACTCGTTTGAAATCAATGGCAGTCTCGGTAGCGTCCGCTTTGATTTTGAACGGATGAATGAACTAGAAGTGTATTTTACGAAGGATGATGAAGATGTGCAGGGCTTCCGCCGTGTTCTGGCGACCGATCCGGCACACAAATATGCTGAGGCGTGGTGGCCTGCGGGACATACGATTGGATTCGAGCATACGTTCACACATGAAATGCTGGAGCTGGTGACTGCGATCTCCGAAGGACGGCAGCCTGAGCCAAGTTTCCATGATGGGGTTGCCTGTCAAGCGGTATTGGAAGCCGTTGAACGTTCCGTTACAGAGCGCCGATGGGTGTCGCTAGAAGAAATGTAAGCATTGAACCACTGAATTGTGAAGTGGACATCATGTTGACACTCATTTGAAATAAATAAGCTAGATTTAAGCTAGGATGTTGACCTCGGAGAGGTCTTGAGTTTGCGCAAGGTCCGATAGAGAATGACAATAACTTAACTTCCGGAAAGCGAGTGATAGGTGATGAGCAAAGCACTAATCGTATGGGGCGGCTGGGATGGACATGAACCAGAGCAGGTAGCAGCGATTTTTGAACGCATTTTGAAGGAAGAACAATTCGAGGTCGAAGTCTCAGATACACTGGAAGCTTATGCCGATGCAGAGAAACTGCTGGGTCTGGACCTAATCGTTCCGCTGTGGACAATGGGACAGATTGAACAGGAACTGGTCAATAACGTATCTGCGGCTGTTCAGAGCGGCGTAGGTCTTGCGGGTCTTCATGGCGGGATGTGTGATGCGTTCCGCAACAACGTCGACTGGCAGTTCATGACGGGTGGACAGTGGGTTGCGCATCCAGGGAACGACGGCGTGGAGTACACGGTAAACATGAAGCGTGGTTCCAGCCCTTTGCTGGATCATATTGAAGATTTCCAGGTGAAAAGCGAACAGTACTACCTGCACGTGGACCCTGCAGTGGAAGTGCTCGCAACAACACGTTTTCCTATTGTTAACGGTCCTCACGCAGCGAATGGCCCAGTAGATATGCCAGTCGTTTGGACCAAACGCTGGGGTGCAGGCCGTGTGTTCTACAACTCGCTCGGACACCATGCAGATATTGTGGAGATGAAACAGGTTACTGAGATGATGCGTAGTGGTTTCAAATGGACTGCAGCAGGCAAAGCTCTTGCGCAAAGCCGCAAGGACGCAGTGACTGAAGTTTACACAGGAATGGCTGATAACCAAAATCACTAATTTAATTTAAACCTAATTCATATCAGTTGAGATCAATTAATTGACCCACATAACAGCGGTCTTGAGTTGTTTTGGAAGCGCTATATCAAGTGGGAACACGAAGGGAGTCCAAGCATGAAAACAATGAAAGTAGGCATTATTGGCTGCGGTAAAATCAGCGGTATTTATATGGAGAACTGTCACCGATTTGAGGTGCTTGATCTTGTAGCGGTTGCAGATCTAGATCGGAACAGGGCAGAGGAGCAGGCGGCTGCCTATAATGTTCCTAACGTATACACGGTAGAGGAAATTTTGGCAGACCCTGAGATCGACCTGATTATCAATCTGACGATTCCTGCCGTTCATGCGGATGTATGTTTGCGGGCGCTCGAAGCAGGTAAACATGTCTACGTGGAAAAACCACTCGCTGTTACACGTGAAGAGGGTCAGGCGGTCCTGGAAACGGCCAAGCGCAAAGGTCTGCTGGTAGGCTGTGCGCCAGAGACGTTCTTTGGTTCAGGCATTCAGACGGCACTCAAAGTGGTAGAGGATGGTGTCATTGGCAAGCCTGTGGCAGCTACCGCATTCATGATGAGCCGTGGACATGAGCATTGGCATCCCGATCCGGAGTTCTACTATGCAGCCGGTGGCGGGCCGATGTTTGATATGGGGCCCTATTATCTGACTGCGCTCGTACAATTGCTGGGGCCAATCAAGTCAATTGCTGGCATGACGGGCAAAGCGATGGAACAGCGGACGATCACGAGTGAGAAAAAGCGGGGTCAGAGCATCCCTGTTGAAATTCCGACGCATGTAGCTGGATTGTTGCAATTTGAGCAGGGAGCTATCGGCACGCTGATTACGAGTTTTGACGTATTTGGCGGAAGTGTATTGCCACCGATTGAAGTATACGGCACCCATGGAACCTTACAGGTTCCTGATCCAAACACATTCGGCGGTCCAGTTCGTTACCGTTTGCTAGGTGATGAGGAATGGACTGAGGTACCGCTTCTGCCAGGATATCAGGAAAATACACGTGGCATCGGTGTTGCAGATATGGCTTATGCAGTGGGCAGCGGACGTGCTCATAGAGCAAGTGGAGAGCTGGCCTACCATGTGCTTGAAGCCATGTGGGCGTTCCATGATTCTTCGGATGAGCAGACTTTTTATAAAATGGACAGCACATGTCAGCGCCCAGCTGCACTGCCGGCAGATCTTCCATTATACACACTTGATCAATAATCGATTAAGTTAGAAGTATAGCCCTGACTCCCGATACGAGGGAAGCAGGGCTAATTTCATTTTATATCAAGGCATAATTAGGGTTCGAATCCGGCCTGGCTAATCCAGATTTCATCTTCCTCAAAATGCGCCTTCATTCGCTCGACTACCATTTTGTATGCCTCAGGACTGAACCAATCTTCCTTGTCAACTTGTTCGTAAAGTGGCTTCATGCCAAGTCTCCGGGTTCGCTTGCCCTCACTGCCATCTCCCATAAAGTAATCATCAATGCATATTCGATCAACAAGCGGCCTCAGAATGGCTGCAAAGCTTTCGCTGCTGGGCAATACTGGCGCAATAGCAGCTTGTGTAGGGATACCGGCATCTCGCAGTTGTTCCAGTGCACGCAATCTGCCGGCGATTGGCGGAGCTGCAGGACTGAACTGCTTGCGGATATCATCCAGATCCGTTTCCACGGTCATGCTAACACGGACCCGGTCACCCAACTTTTGCAGCAGATCGATATCTCGGGTCACCAATGGACTTCGGGTTTGAACCAATATAAAATCGGGTGGATGCTGGGCCATCACTTCTAGCAAAGACCGCGTGATTTGCTCCTTATATTCAACGGGCTGATACGGATCTGTACTGGATGACATAAAGAGAGTGACTTTACCTTTCGATTTGGCACGCTGCAGCTCCTTGGCAAGTACATTGGCGGCTTCCTGTTTCACATCAACCCAGCTTCCCCATGGCTCTTTGCGAAATAAAGATACGGGCATTTGCCTTACATAACAGTAGGAACAGCTAAAAGCGCAGCCTGTGTAGGGATTCAGCGTATGTGTATAACCATTAAGGAACCCGGATCCTTTGTTCAGCAACGTTTTGGGTACTTTGTATACCAAGCTGGTCTTCATGATTGATCACGCCTTTGTTCACGGTAATTGGCAGGTGTGCATCCTGTATGTTTTCGAAATACAGTAATAAAATATGCCGGATTGGCTATGCCGACCTGTCGACCGATATCTGTAACGGTAAGCCGGGTACTTTCAAGCAATTTCCGGGCTTCGGTAACTCTTTTTTCCTGAATATACTCTACCGGAGTTAGGCCAATAATCCGTTTGAACACCCGATGCAGATGATAGGGACTACCGTGACTCACATTTGCAAGAATATCTAGTGTTAGAGGCTCAGCAAAATGATGTTCAATATAGTCTGTTACAACAGAAATCCATTCCTGATCGGGGACTCGCTCTCCCGTTGGTTTGCACCGTTTGCATGGACGGAAATGTCGTGCCAATGCTTCTTCAAGATTGTTAAATATAGAGACATTCTCATATTTGGGTGCTTTCGACTTGCAGGAAGGTCTGCAAAAGATACCTGTTGTTTTGACACCGTAATAGAATTTTCCATCAAAGCTGCTGTCGTTGTGGATAATGGCATTCCACTGTTTGTCATCTATAGGAACAGAATCTGTTTGGTAGGGGCTGTGACTTTCCAAAAGAATCACCTCAAGTCTCATTATACCCCTGATTTATGGAGATCGACGATGTTTCAAGCAAAAACGCAAGATATCAATATGTTGGAAATGTACTTCCCTTCAATCTGAATGAAATATAGGCTACAATGTACAGGATGGCAAGCTGTTTAAGCGTGAAATTTATTTACGAAAGAGGTAGATTGAATGGTTCGTTTTGGAGTGGTAGGTACCAACTGGATTACAGAGAGGCTTCTTGAGGCCGCTGCACAAGTCGAAGGATTCGAATTGACTGCCGTGTACTCAAGAACTGAAGATAAAGCTAATGCATTTGCAGATCAATATCAGGCTGCACTTCGATTCACCAATTTGGAAGAGATGGCGACGAGTGATGGCCTCGATGCCGTGTACATTGCTACACCGAATACCTTCCATGCCGAGCAGGCAGAGTTGTTTTTGAGAAACGGCAAACATGTACTGTGCGAGAAGCCTTTGGCTGCCAATGGGGCAGAGGTCCATCGTATGATTGATACAGCGAAAGAACATGGAGTTCTGCTCATGGAGGCTATGAAATCGACCCTTGTTCCCTCGTTCAAAATGGTTCAATCTCACCTACATAAAATTGGCCCGGTACGTAAATATGTGGCGAGCTATTGCCAGTACTCTTCCCGGTACGACAAGTATAAAGAAGGAATCGTCCTGAATGCGTTCAAACCCGATCTTGCTAATGGAGCGTTAATGGATCTTGGTGTGTATTGTCTCTATCCATTGATTACGTTGTTTGGAGAGCCTAAACAAGTTCAGTCCCAGGCATTGATGCTGGAATCAGGGGTAGATGGACAAGGCAGTGTCATTCTGAATTATGATGAGATGGAAGCGGTAGTGACGTACTCGAAAATCTCCAATTCTCATGTTCCAAGCGAAATTATGGGCGAACGCGGCAGCATCATCATTGACAAAATTGGTTCACCCGAACATGCGGAGATACGCTACAATGATGGTACGGTGGAAAAACTCACTGCCGAGCAAATTTACCCGTCGATGTATTATGAGGTGGAGGAGTTTGTCAATCTGATTCAGCAGGGCAAAAAGGAATCGGATATGAACACGTATGAACGTTCCTATGTTACCATGCAGGTGATGGATCAGATCCGGCAGCAGATTGGTCTTGTTTTTCCTAACGATTAATTCTGGAAAGTGAGCTGAGACGAGATGAGCAGAGATGAGCAGAAGAGCAGAGTAGCCGGCCTGGAGCTGGCACAGATTATTTTTATCGGGCGAACCTTCGAGGAATATATGAAGATGTTCAACCTGACCGTAGAAGAGATTAAAGGTAAGTCCATTCTCGATTGTCCGGGTGGGGCTTGTTCATTCAGCAGCCATGCGCGAGAGTGCGGTGCAGAACCCATGGCAGCGGATATTGCCTATGAACATGAGATCGGCCAACTGGAAGTGAAGGGACTTCAGGATATTGAACATACGATGAAACAAATGAAACAAGTACAAGACAAATATAGATGGGATGATTTCGGTTCGATCGATGGCTTGAAAGAAGAACGTAGACGTGCAATCACCGACTGTGTGGCGGATATGAGACGTTTTCCTGACCGTTATGTGGCTTCTGTACTGCCGGAGTTACCTTTTGCCGATGAACAATTCGATCTGACATTGTCTGCGCATTTCCTGTTTACGTATGCAGATCGCCTGGATGCCGAATTCCATCTTCAGACGATCCTTGAGCTGTTGCGAGTGACCAAGCGGGAGCTGCGGGTTTTTCCTACAGTAGACTTGTCTGGCAAACGTTATGAGCATATGGATGAACTAAAGGCTATACTGGAAAAACGCGGATATATTACTTCTGAAGAGAAAACTTCATACGAATTCCAGCGGGGAGCACACACGATGCTCCATATTGTGAAATCCCGGTAAAAATACCTGAATTGCAACAACACAGACAGCACTTCATTCATGAAGGTTTTAATAAGATACGCATGACCAGAACAGGTTAGGAGGTTTTATCGGATGAAAAAAGTACTTATACTTGGTGGGACACGGTTCTTCGGCAAACGTCTGGTTGATCATTTACTGTGGGAAGGAAAGTCTCAAATCACGGTCGCAACTCGCGGCAAAACGGATGTAGACTTTGGACCTGAGGTCAACCGGATTAAAATGGATCGTGAAGACCCGAAATCTCTCGCCGAGGTTGCGCAGACCGACATGTGGGATATTGTCTATGACAACATCTGTTACTCGCCGGATGCGGCGAAGTCGGCTTGTGAAGCTTTTGCGGGACGTACCCAAAGATACATTTTGACATCAACGCTCTCGGTATATGGAGATCCCAAACCTGGATTTACGGAAGTCGATTTCGATCCGTACACCTATCCGGTGCAATATGGAAGCCATGAGAATTTCTCATATGGAGAGGGTAAACGGCTTGCGGAAGCTGTGTTTTTCCAGGAAGCGGATTTCCCGGTGGCGGCGATGCGCATTCCAATTGTACTCGGGATTGATGATTACACGCGAAGACTTCATTTTCATATTGAACATGTGCAAAAAGGAAAACCCATCGGCATGCCCAATCCGAACGCCGAGATTGGTTTCATCAATTCCACGGAGGCCGCGAGATTTCTCGCTTGGCTTGGACATTCATCCATTACAGGACCTGTGAATGCAGCGTCCAAAGGAGCTATAACTCTTTCCGCCATGATGCATCTGATCGAAACGGTAACAGGCATGCAATCACAGGTACTGACCGAAACGATCAAAGAAGACATGTCACCCTTTGGAATTTCGGAGTCCTGGACAATGGATACATCCAAAGCAGAGCAGGCAGGATATACGTTCGAAGCATTAATGGATTGGTTCCCGGGTTTAGTTCGGGAAGTCGCTCTGGCACTTCAATCCGAGGGATAAATTGAACTAAAGAATATTTACACTTGCCACTCCGATGACAGAACAACCTTCCGATCACTGTTATCCCCAGATTTTTTGGATTCCCTTTTTTCAAAGGGGAAAATCCGGGGATAAAGGCGAACGCTCCGCTTCTTCAGGTTATTTCTGTCCTCTACGTTCTTGTGTAAATGCTTAGTTCAATTTATATAGATTCCATATATAAGAGGTACATTTCATACAAAGAAAACAGGACGCAATCAGAGAGATATTCTCCGATGCGTCCTGTTTGTATTTGCTTCAACTAAACAGTTTCTCTCGAGACAGGGTTGATCTTCAATTGATTTTCCTCTTTATTCGCAAGGTACAGAGGCCGAAGCGCGAATACGCAGCTCAGATGGCATAATGACGGTCTGTGGTTCCTCAGGAGCCTTGCCTTCAATTCGGTCGATCAACATTTGCATGCCGATGGCACCGAAATCATAAGCAGGCTGTGCAGCAACGGTGAGAAAGGGATCAAAGGCAGAAGCCAAGTCCAGATCATCAAAACAGACGACCGAGATGTCTTCAGGCACACGAAGCCCCCGTTTACGTAAAAGTCGAATGACGCCTATGGCGAGCATATTGTTTGCTGCAAATATGGCTGTAGGTTTGTGCTGATGTGCAAGTAAACTGTCGATACCCACTTCATCGCTGAAATCCCGGTAGCCTGTTCGAAGGATTAAGCCTTCATCAAAAGGCAGCTCGGCTTCCCGAAGCCCCTCCATGTATCCTTTTTCTCGCAGCCGCGCAGTCGAAACCTCGGAAGAACCATTAACCAGAGCAATGCAGCGATGTCCGAGATTCGTCAGATAACGAATCAATTGAAGCGCCCCATCTCGGCTGTCCCCGGCGATAACGTCAGATGTGATTCCCGGGACAGTGCGGTCCAAAATAACAAACGGAATGTTACGTTCCTGCAGCTGCTTCAAGTGATTCAGTGAGCGATCTCCTGCAGGTGCAAACAGTACACCATCGACGCGAGTCGATAGAATGGTTTCCACATAATTTTTCTCCTTGTCGTAATCCTCGTCGCTATTGCTGAACAAGAGGCGATAACCACGCAGATTGGCAGCGTCCTCAGCCCCCCGCGCCAGAGTTGTATAGAAGGGGTTGGTAATATCCGTAATCAGCAGTGACAGCATCTGGGTCCGTTGCAGCACAAGACTGCGTGCATTGGAGTTGGGAATGTAACCAAGTTCCTCAATGACCTGTTGTACACGCTCGCGTGTCGCCGGGCTGATGCGACCTGTTTGATTAATGACTTTGGAGACGGTCATGGCGGAGACGTTGGCTTTTTTGGCAATATCATAAATGGTAATCAATAGGATCTAACCTTTCCGCAACATAGTCTTTCCATTCTATAGGATAATGCCGATTGACAGCAACATAGGCTCATGATATCTTAGGGTTACCGATAACCCTAATCGTAAAAAAGTTGATTTATTTCAGTATAACCGCTCTTCATTTTTGCTCACATCGCTTCCTTCATATTCCATAACAGGACAGCATAACGGAGTCAATAATATAGAGCGGTTTATTAAATTAAGTATTTGTAAACGCATTCATAATAAGAAAAAGAATTGACCGTTGGCATGCAATGGTAGTGTGTTACCTCGGGTATCGGTGAAGAGAAGGAACAGAATCCCTAATTTGCCCCATCAAACTGCACACGGACCAGTCACAAGTAATTCGTACCTATTCTATGAAACCATTGAAGGAGGACGTTTTAGTATGACACATCAGGATTATCGTTATAAACAGGCATTTCCCAAGATTGGTATTCGTCCCACGATTGACGGAAGACGCAAGGGTGTTCGCGAATCATTGGAAGAGCAGACGATGCGCATGGCGACGTCCGTTGCCGAGCTGCTCGCAGCAGAACTTCGGTATCCCGATGGATCGCCGATAGAATGCGTCATTGCCGAGTCCTGTATTGGCGGTGTGAACGAGGCAACGGCAGCAGCGGAACTATTCAGTCGTTCCAACGTGGGCGTGACCATTACCGTTACGCCTTGCTGGTGTTATGGGACAGAAACGATGGATATGTCTCCTTCCATTCCTACGGCGATCTGGGGCTTTAACGGAACCGAACGTCCGGGCGCAGTATATCTGGCAGCAGTACTCTCTGCCCATGCACAGAAGGGGATTCCGGCCTTTGGTATCTATGGCGAGGATGTTCAGGATGGAGGAGATACGACGATTCCTGATGACGTTCGTGAGAAATTGCTGCGCTTCAGCCGTGCGGGTCTTGCCGCTGCAACTTTGAAGGGACGTGCTTATCTGTCTATCGGCTCGGTATCAATGGGCATTGCCGGCTCCATCGTGAACGATTCTTTTTTCCAGGAGTATCTGGGCATGCGGAACGAATATGTGGATATGAGTGAACTTACTCGTCGTATAGAAGAAGAAATCTACGATCCTGAGGAGTATAAGCTGGCGCTAGCTTGGGTGAAGGAGAACTGTAGTGAAGGACCGGATAACAATGCTGCCCATCTGCAGACAGATCGCAAACGCAAAGAGTATGAATGGGAAACGGTAGTCAAAATGACGCAGATCGTACGTGATCTGATGGCTGGAAATCCGAAGCTTGCGGAGCTGGGATTCACTGAGGAATCCATGGGCCACCACGCGATTGTCTCCGGGTTTCAGGGACAACGACAATGGACGGATCATTCACCAAACGGAGATTTTCTGGAATCCATCCTGAATTCTTCCTTTGACTGGAATGGCAAACGCTCGCCTTATCTGGTGGCAACAGAGAACGACAGCCTGAATGGTGTGTCGATGTTATTTGGTTCCCTACTTACACATACCGCGCAGATCTTCGCAGATGTACGCACCTATTGGAGCCCGGATTCGGTAAAACGCGTGACAGGGCATCAGCTGGAAGGAAACGCAAAGGACGGTATTCTGCATCTGATCAACTCCGGTTCTGCGGCATTGGATGGTACAGGGCAACAATCAAGAGCGGGTGAGCCTGTGCTTAAGCCTTTCTGGGAAATTACAGACGAAGAGGTTCAGGACTGCCTGAAAGCCACCTCATGGCGGCCGGCATCCGTGGAATATTTCCGGGGCGGCGGCTATTCGGCTGATTTCCTGACCAAAGGAGGCATGCCTGTTACGATGACGCGTCTCAATTTGGTTAAAGGACTCGGTCCGGTACTGCAAGTGGCTCAAGGTTACACCGTCGACCTGCCTGAGGATGTGCATGATACGCTGGATCAGCGGACAGATCCGACTTGGCCGTCCACTTGGTTTGCACCTGTTCTGACGGGCTCAGGGGCTTTTACTTCGGTCTATGAAGTAATGAATCAATGGGGCGCGAACCATGGTTCCATCTCTTATGGACATATCGGAGCAGATCTCCTGACACTGGCCTCCATGCTTCGTATCCCGGTCAGTATGCATAATGTACCGGAATCTGAGATTTTCCGTCCACGTGCCTGGGGACTGTTCGGCACAAGTGAACCGGAAAGTGCCGATTACCGGGCATGCAGCGTCTTTGGACCGTTGTATCGTTAACCTCCAAACGGCTTGTCGCGGAAGGGAAGGAGGCATGAGAGATGGGAACTCAAGCAACACATGTGCTTGCTGCCGATTACGGCGCCGGAAGCGGCCGGGTGGTCCGTGGGACTTTTGACGGGAGCAAGCTTTCGTTAGAGGAAGTGCATCGATTCAGTAACGATCCTGTACACCTAGGGGATGGATTGTACTGGGATTTCCTGCGACTTTTCCACGAACTGAAACAAGGGATTGTAAAGGGCATGCAAGGCATCTCCCAACCGGTCCGTTCCATTGCTGTGGATACGTGGGGAGTCGACTATGGATTGGTGGACGGGGCGGGAAGATTATGCTTCAACCCCCGCCATTACCGGGAATCGCGTAATGCGAAGTGGATGGAAGAAGCTCTGCGCATGGTGAATGAAGAAGAGCTGTATTCCTTGTCCGGTGTCCTGCCACAACAGATAAATACGGTATTTCAACTACTTGGAAGTGTGCGCGAGCACTCGGAAGGTCTGCGGCCAGATGTGCGCATGTTATTGATGCCGGATTTGTTTAACTATTATCTATCTGGTCAACAGGCCTGCGAGTACACAATTGCCAGTACAAGCGGACTATTGCATGCCGGAGAGGCCCGTTGGAATGAACAGTTGATCGGCCGGCTGGGTATTCCGGAGTCGCTATTCCCACCTCTCGTACAGCCAGGAACGGTGCTTGGGCAGTTAACGGATGAGCTGCGTTCAGAGTTGAAGACTGGACCGATGCAAGTGATATCTGTAGGTTCACATGATACAGCATCTGCATTGGCAGCCATTCCTGCGACAGATTCGGAATTTGCCTTTATTAGCTGTGGCACCTGGTCACTCATGGGCGTGGAACGCGACAGTCCTGTATTGGATAATCGTAGTCGTCAACTAGGGTTCACCAATGAGGGCACGGTAAATGGCAAAGTACGAACCTTGAAGAATCGATCAGGCCTGTGGTTATTGCAGGAGTGCAAACGGCAGTGGGAACGGGAGAATCAACGTTTTACCCATGAGGAACTGGTCCTGCTCGCTGCTTCGGCAACCGCTCATCAATGTTATGTATCACCCGGAGATAAGGTGTATTTGGCACCAGGCGACATGCCAGAGCGAATTAGGCAACAGTGCAGTGCCAGCGGGCAAGCAATACCCGAAACGATTGGAGCCATTGCGCGTTGTATACTCGAAAGTTTAGCACTGGAGTTCAGACAGACTCTGGATGAACTGGAGCTAATTACAGGCACTCGGCCACGGGTGATTCATATGGTCGGTGGCGGTGTGCATAATCGCTTATTGTGCCAATTTACGGCTAATGCAGCAGGTATTCCGGTGATAGCGGGTCCTGCAGAGGCAACTTCAGCCGGAAATTGCATGCTGCAATTCCTGGCACATGGCGAAGTGAGCAGTTTGTCCGAGGTGCGAGAAGTTATGGCTTCTTCCTTTTCTCCCGAAACCTATGAGCCAGAAGACACCGCAAGGTGGCAGGAAGCCTACGTAAGATACCAAAACCTGAATCAAACATTGGCGAGCAGATCTAATTAGACGAGCATTTTGTAAAATGCTTAAAAAGAAAAGTCAAAGGAGTGGAGCAGAACATGTCTGAACAACATGTAAGGGAAGAATTGACCAAATATGCCCGCAGAGCGGTTGCTCAGGGACTGGTGGTTGGACCTGGGGGGAATCTTAGCGCCCGTTCCGAAGGAACGATGCTTCTTTCGCCGAGTGGTTACGCACTAGAGGATCTGGAACCTGACGAATGGATCGCGATTGATATTGCGACAGGAGAGACACGTGCCGGATCAACACGCCCTTCCTCCGAGGTGTTGATGCATCTGTATAGCTATCGGGTCAATCCTGATATTCAAGCCATTGTGCATACACATCCGGCATACACCATCGCCCTGAGTCTCGTTTTCGATGAATTGCCTCATTTGTTCCCTGATCAGTCAGCACTGGTGGGCGATATTGGCTTTGTCCCTTATGTTCTGCCCACGACCAAACTTCTTGCTGATGCGGTGGCTGCCAAGGTTGAAGAGCACACAGCGCTCATTCTGGTTAACCACGGATTGGTCACGACAGGTAAAAACTTGCGCGAAGCCTACTACCGCACCCAGGTGGTGGAGGAAAGCGCCAAGGTGTACATGATCGCCAAGGCAGCAGGGGAGCCTAAAGTGCTTACTGCGGAAGAATACAAGGAGATCCAATCTCTTGAAAGTGAAGCTTACCGCGTACAGCTACTGCAACAACTTAAGTCATAGGCGCTCCCATCCGGGTTACATTTGATTTATACCTCGGGCACATTCGGCTATATTTTGTATTAATTGCTTATATAAAAGCACTCATTTTGACCCATAATCATCCAATAGTCCCTAATACAATAACTAACTTTTTTCGACAAGTATTGCATATCCCGAAATACCGAGTATAATACTGGGTAAATAGATGCAAAGGGGATGCAATAAACGATGAAAACACATTCTGAATTGAACTCACTTCTTGTTGACGATTATCTGGATCTCCTGAACATAGCGAAACAGCTAGGTGATGAGGAGTGGAAAGAGGCCATTCTGCAAGCATTGAAAGAAGAAGTGGATGCTAATCATCATCTGGATTCAACCGAGGTCAGACAAGATCTTTGGACTCAATTTGAAGGTATTAACGAACAGATGCATGACCTGTTAATGCAACTGAAAAATGCCGATGGTTCTGAAGAGAAAGAACAGATTATTGAAGCCATTTGGGGACTGAAAGTGGACCGCCATGCCATTACTCGCAAACTTGAAACCATGAGCCGTGCCAGCGCTGGACATCAATAAAGCTCTATCGTTTATTATAAAAAAATAAAAACCCGCGTGCCGCCCTAATGGAATTAATATTTCATGGGTTGGCATGCGGGTTTTGTCTTTGTTGCTGTACTTGTTCTAATTAAGGGTTAGAACTGTTTAGCGAGTGTACGTGCCTCTTCTATAGCTTGCTGTTTGATCTCATCTGCGCGTTCCTTATATTGGTTATGTCCTTCCACAAAAATGCCTTCAAGCTTCGGAACACCCAGGAAAGACATAATAATGCTCAGGTAACGATGACCGGATTCCATTTGGGCCGCAGGTCCTTCAGAATAAATGCCACCACGGGCCTGAATATGCAGTGCTTTTTTGTTGGAAAGCAATCCAACCGGGCCCTGTTCCGTATAACGGAACGTTTTACCAGCTACACAGATGGAGTCGATATAAGCTTTCATAATTGGAGGAAAGGAGAAGTTCCACATCGGTGTTACAAAAACATATTTGTCTGCAGAGGCAAATTGATCGGATAATTCATTCAATCGTTGGACCTTAGCCTGTTCTTCAGAAGTCAATTCGCTACCGGATTGAAGTTTCCCCCAACCACTGAACACATCTGCATCAATATGAGGAATATCTGAGCGATATAGATCCAGATGAATAACCTCATCCGAGGGATGGCTTTCACGATATGCATCCACAAACGCTTTACCTGCAGCCATGCTGAAGGAAGTTTCATGATCATGAGGATGGGCAGTAATATACAATAATGTAGACATACGGTTCTTCCTCTCTATGATGTTTTTTTTGCCAAAAAGGGCCCACATTAATAAGCGACCGATGTAGTATGCATCGTTTGTAACGTTTTATACCTGGATAGTGACCTGGTACTCAATCATGTATAATACATTAGTGTAAGGTGAATTCGAACGATAATAGGAATGAGTGAGATGAGCGCATATGGGAATGGATCTGGAGAAACAACGATTAAGCATTGAAGCAGCGAAATTGTATTATCAGTCGGATTACAGCCAGCAGGATATTGCGGTCAGGCTGGGAGTGTCACGTCCAACGGTATCACGGTTACTTCAATATGCGAAAGATCGCGGTTACGTTCGCATTGAAATTATGGACCCACTGGAGGATATCGACATTATCGCCGGGGAACTCAAGGCCAAGTATAATCTGGATACTGCGCTTGTATGTTTTGCCCCGTTGAAGAGTGATGAAGAAATATTAAAACATATTAGTAAGAGAGCAGCAGATTACTTACAGGATACGGTGCAAGATGCGGACATTATTGGCGTAACCTGGGGGACAACAATGAACGCCGTAGCCCGTCAGCTTCGTCCAAAGCAGGTCAAAGGCGTGGAAGTTGTTCAACTTAAGGGAGGCGTAAGCCATTCCCATGTGAATACGTATGCGGCAGAGATTGTTCATTTATTTGCTGAAGCTTTCCATACGGTTCCCCGATATTTGCCTTTGCCCGTGATCTTCGACAATATTGAAGTCAAAAAAATGGTAGAAGCAGACCGACATATTGGCAGGATTGTGGAGCTTGGCCGACAGGCGAATATTGCCATGTTTACTGTAGGTACAGTGAAGGAAGATGCACTTTTGTTCAGACTGGGGTACTTTAATGAAGAAGAACAGCAATTGCTGATGCATTCAGGTGCGGGTGACATTTGTTCACGTTTTTTTGATGCCGAGGGTCGGTTGATCAGTGAAGAAATTAACAACAGAACCGTCGGAATTGATCTGGCCGAGCTGCGAAATAAGGAAAAATCGATTCTCGTGGCCGGGGGAAAGCGTAAAATAGAAGCCATTCATGCTGCGCTCAAAGGCCATTACGCCAACATTTTGGTAACAGACCAATACACAGCTCAGGCTTTGCTCCGATTATAATTCAATGGATGACAACATCTGCCACGCGACATGGGCGGATGTTTTGCTTTCTTAGGCAGAAGCTATATTGTACGATTTCATCCCGGTGAGGGAAGCCTTTTGTTTAATGAAGTTTCCATGGAATGTGTTAAGATTTCAATGATGAACAAAAGTTCATATTGATTTTTACATATGTTCATGTTAGGGTAGGGATATAGAAAATAACTAGTTCAGATAAGGGGAGATTTAAATGACTACACCACAATTAGCCAAAATGATAGATCATACCTTGCTTCGTGCAGATGCAACACAAAGTGAAATGGCCAAATTGACCGAAGAAGCGAAACAATATCAATTTGCTTCTGTATGTGTTAACCCGGGCTGGGTTGCTTATGCTGCTGAACAGCTTCAAGGTACTGGCGTAGATATTTGTACCGTTATTGGTTTCCCTCTGGGAGCTTCCACTTCCGAGACCAAAGCGTTCGAAACCAAAGACGCCATCGCCAAAGGTGCTACTGAGGTGGATATGGTCATCAACATTAGTGCTCTGAAAGACGGCAAAGATGACGTTGTGGAACAGGATATCCGTGCAGTTGTTGAAGCAGCAGCGGGTAAAGCTTTGGTGAAAGTCATTATTGAAACTTGTCTGTTGACGGATGAAGAGAAAGTACGTGCATGTCAGGCAGCAGTAAAAGCTGGAACTGATTTTGTCAAAACGTCCACAGGTTTCTCTACGGGTGGAGCAACACCAGAAGATATCGCTTTGATGCGTCGTACCGTAGGTCCAGATGTAGGCGTTAAAGCTTCCGGCGGCGTGCGTAGTCTGGAAGACATGCAAAAAATGATCGATGCAGGAGCAACTCGGATTGGCGCAAGTTCCGGTGTGAAAATCATGCAAGGCGAACAATCTACATCTAATTATTAAATCGTGAGTAACTTAGCTCGATAAATTCCACTAGATGGAATGCTTAGATGCTTTAAAAGGGTTTAACTTGTTCTTCATATCTATAAATGGATGTGGAGAACAAGTTTTAAAGCTGATCCAAATTTTCTATATTTTTAATTAAAACAGTATCATAAAAAACCGAATTTATTGTAAGCGCTTCAACCGTTTTCTGAAAGGTTAATTCATCACATATATGGGAAACCTTTGAGCTGAATGATCATCCGGCTTAACTACCTTCAAAGGAGAGATAGAATGAAATTCCTAATTGCCCTTCTTGGTATACTTGTTGTCTTTGGACTAGCTTATCTGGTCAGCAACGGTAAGAAGAAGATCCGATATCGTCCACTAATTATCATGATTGTTTTGCAAGTTATATTGGGATACGCATTGTTGAACACAGAAATCGGTACGTTTTTGATTGGCGGTTTCGCGACTGTATTTGAAAGTTTGCTTGGCTATGCAAATGACGGTATCTCATTTGTATTCGGTGGCTTGACTACCGTTGGTGCAGACAGTGGGGGCGCGCCGTTTTTCCTCAGTGTATTGATGCCGATCGTCGTCATCTCAGCGCTCATTGGGATATTGCAGTATATCCGAATCTTACCTTTTGTTATAAAATATATTGGTCTGGTATTAAGCAAAGTCAACGGAATGGGTAAACTGGAATCATATAACGCGGTTGCTTCGGCTGTATTGGGGCAATCTGAAGTGTTCATTTCTGTTAAAAAACAAATTGGGTTGCTGCCGAAACATCGGCTGTACACCTTGTGTGCCTCGGCGATGTCCACGGTATCGATGTCGATTGTCGGTGCCTATATGTCCATGATTGATCCGAAATACGTGGTTACGGCACTTGTGCTGAACCTGTTTGGCGGTTTTATCATTGCTTCAATCGTGAATCCTTATGAGGTTTCCGAGGAAGAAGATATATTGGAAGTACAGGAAGAGGAAAAACAATCCTTCTTCGAAATGTTGGGCGAGTACATTTTGGATGGTTTCAAAGTCGCCATCGTCGTAGCAGCGATGTTAATCGGTTTTGTTGCTTTGATCGCACTTGTTAACGGGATCTTCAGTGCAGTGCTCGGCATTTCGTTCCAGGAACTGCTTGGTTATGTGTTTGCACCATTTGCCTTTATTATGGGTGTTCCGTGGAAAGAAGCGATTCAAGCGGGAAGTATTATGGCTACCAAAATGGTATCCAACGAATTCGTTGCCATGCTTGATCTGACCAAACAAACTACATTGTCTGCCAGAACAACAGGAATCGTATCCGTCTTCCTCGTATCTTTCGCCAACTTCTCCTCGATCGGTATTATTGCCGGTGCGGTGAAGGGACTTCATGAGAAACAAGGTAACGTGGTGGCCCGCTTCGGTCTGAAACTGCTTTACGGTGCATCGCTTGTCAGCGTGCTGTCTGCGATCATCGCCGGACTGTTCTTGTAAAGCCGGATTATTGGAAGGAGTGCTTAAGTTATGTCAACATTCAAAAGAGTACATCTGATCGTTATGGATTCAGTGGGAATTGGTGAAGCGCCGGATGCAGCGGAATTCGATGATTTCGACGTCGACACCTTTGGTCACATTGCACGTGAACGCGGAGGTTTGAACATGCCGCATATGGCCAGTCTTGGACTGTCCAATATTAAGGAAATTGAAGGTGTCCCTGTAGCGGATACACCAAAAGCCTTTTACACCAAGATGCAGGAAGCGTCCAGAGGAAAAGACACCATGACGGGTCACTGGGAACTGATGGGCCTATACATTGATACGCCATTCCGCGTATTCGCAGACGGATTCCCGGATGAGTTGATTCAACGCATTGAGGAGAAAACAGGCCGTAAAGTGATCGGGAACAAACCGGCCAGCGGCACGGAAATCATTGATGAATTGGGCGAAGAGCATGTGAAAACAGGTGCCCTGATTATATACACATCCGCAGATTCGGTTCTGCAGATTGCAGCCCATGAGGATGTTGTTCCACTGAAAGAACTGTATGAAATCTGTGAGTTCTGCCGCGAGATTACTCTCGACGATCCTTACATGCTGGGCCGTATTATTGCCCGTCCTTTTGTAGGCGAAGTAGGTAACTTCAAGCGTACAGCTAACCGTCATGACTACGCACTTAAACCTTTTGGCCGTACCGTGATGAATGAACTTAAAGATGGTGGATTTGATGTGATCGCTTTAGGTAAAATCGCAGATATCTACGATGGCGAAGGTGTAACCAAGTCTGTACGTACCGTCTCCAACATGGATGGTATGGACAAACTGTCTGAAACGATGGATGAGGCGTTCACTGGACTTAGCTTCCTGAACCTGGTTGACTTCGATGCCCTGTTCGGTCACCGTCGTGATCCACAAGGTTACGCTCAAGCACTTGAAGAGTATGATGCTCGTCTGCCTGAGATCTTCAGCAAAATGACAGACGATGATCTGCTGCTCATCACAGCTGACCATGGTAATGACCCAACCTACCGCGGGACGGACCATACACGTGAGTATGTGCCACTGCTTGTGTACTCTCCACGCTTCAGTGGGGGCAAAAAGCTTGAACTGCGCAGCACGTTTGCGGATGTTGGAGCAACAGTAGCTGAGAACTTCGGAGTGAAACTGCCGGAATATGGTACAAGCTTCCTGAAGGATTTGAAATAGTCAGCATTCTTATCTTTAACTGAACTTGGGGAAAGTTGTTATTTTCTTGAAACATAAAGTTGGACAGGATAACCACTGGGGCAGCTTCGGCTGCTCCGATCCCTGGCCTTCATTCAATCATATGGATAACTGGAGGAGATTTAATCATGAGTACACATATTGGAGCTAAACCCGGAGATATCGCAGAAACAATCCTTTTACCAGGAGACCCCTTGCGTGCAAAATTTATTGCAGATACGTACCTTGAAGATGTCGTTTGTTACAACGAAGTTCGCGGAATGCTCGGATTCACGGGTACATATCAAGGACACCGTATCTCGGTGCAAGGCTCGGGCATGGGGATTCCATCGTTTAGCATCTATGCCAACGAACTGATCAGCGAATATGGTGTGAAAAACCTGATTCGTGTAGGAACTTGCGGAGGTATGCAAGAACACGTTCGCGTTCGTGATGTTATCCTTGCTCAAGCTTCATGTACTGATTCCAGCATGAACAAGCTCGTGTTTGGTGGATATGATTTCTCCCCGATCGCGACGTTCTCCCTGCTGAAAGAAGCCTATGACCGCGCAACTGCAAAAGGTATGAAAATTCACGTCGGTAACGTATTCAGCTCCGATTCCTTCTATCGTGACGACCGTTCCGTGACTGAGAAATTGATGCAGCACGGCGTACTGGGCGTTGAGATGGAAACAACTGCACTGTACACACTCGCAGCCAAATTTGGCGTAAACGCACTGACTATCCTGACTGTAAGTGACCACTTACTGACAGGTGAAGAGACTACTGCTGAAGAGCGCCAAAAAACATTCAACGACATGATGGTGGTAGCACTGGAAACAGCAATTACGCTGTAAAAATTACTTATCAATTGATTTTGATCGAAACTTTGTTTCAAGCACGTAGTGGAGGACCCGGAATCGATTCTAAAGAAGCGAAGCGTTCGCCTTTGTCTCCAAATTTCAACCTTATAAAAGGTTATTCAAAGAAATTTGGAGACAACAGCGATCGAAAGAACGATCCGGGGCCGTAACGGACTAACAACAAAGTGTTCTATACAAATCACCCACAACGAAGGAGAGATCATCATGAGAATGGTAGACATTATTGCTAAGAAACGCGACGGAAAAGAACTGACAACAGCTGAGATTGATTTTGTTGTTCAAGGATATACACAAGGCGAAATCCCGGATTATCAAGTCAGCGCTTGGGCGATGGCAGTATTCTTCAAAGATATGACTGATAAGGAACGCGCAGATTTGACCATGTCCATGGTGAACTCGGGCGATACCATTGATCTGTCCGCAATCGAAGGTATCAAGGTAGACAAGCACTCCACAGGAGGCGTTGGCGATACTACAACGCTGGTACTGGCACCGCTTGTTGCTGCTCTGGATGTTCCAGTTGCCAAAATGTCCGGACGTGGATTGGGTCACACTGGTGGTACAACAGACAAACTGGAATCTGTTGCAGGTTTCCACGTCGAGTTGGAGAAAGAAGAGTTCATCCGCCTCGTTAACGAACATAAAGTTGCCGTTATCGGTCAAAGTGGCAACCTCACGCCGGCGGACAAAAAACTCTATGCATTGCGTGACGTGACAGCTACTGTTAACTCCATTCCACTGATTGCCAGCTCCATCATGAGTAAGAAAATTGCAGCAGGTGCCGATGCGATCGTATTGGATGTCAAAACGGGTGCTGGTGCATTCATGAAGACAACGGAAGATGCGAAAGAACTGGCACATGCTATGGTAAGCATCGGTAACAATGTAGGACGTAAAACGATGGCTGTCATTTCTGATATGTCTCAACCACTGGGCCTCGCTATCGGTAACGCGCTTGAAGTGAAAGAAGCCATTCTTACGCTGCAAGGTAAAGGACCGAAGGATCTGGAAGAACTCTGTCTGGCGCTTGGACGTCAAATGGTATTCCTTGCTGGTAAAGCAGACTCCCTGGAGCATGCTGAGGAGAAATTGAAAGAAGTGATCCAGAACGGTAAAGCGCTGGAGAAATTCAAAGACTTCCTGGCAAATCAAGGCGGAGACGCTTCAGTTGTAGATCACCCAGATCGCTTGCCACAAGCGAAATATCTGGTTGAAGTACCAGCGGATAAAGACGGATATGTAGCTGGTATCGTCGCTGATGAAATCGGTACTGCTGCAATGCTGCTCGGCGCAGGCCGTGCAACGAAAGAGTCCGAGATCGATCTTGCTGTAGGCTTGATGCTCAACAAAAAAGTGGGTGACCAGGTTAAAGCTGGCGAATCCCTCGTAACGATCCATGCGAATCGTGAAGACGTAGCAGACGTAATCGCGAAGATCAAAGAGAACATTACCATTGCAGATCATGCTGATGCCCCTGTGTTGGTTCATGATATCGTAACGGAATAATATATCAGGCAAACAAGGTCTAACCTTATGCCTGAATTAAATTCAAAGCCCCGAAGCTGTGCATTCCATAGCTTCGGGGCTTTTCTTATTTATTTTGTAACTTATCATACGTCACAACCGAATCTGCACTAGTGTAAATGTAAGGGGTGGATGGCTGATCGACCGGCGTTACCTTCGACGCCCGAATCTCAATGGTGTCCTCACCATTCACTTGGGCCGATCCAATTGTGCCATCGATTTGTACCCAACTGTCTGTAGGAAAGCTGTCTGCATTCGGGACATGAATCATCAGGCCAAAGGGTGCCGCGTCTGCTGGGCAGCACATAACAAGAAATCTCCCTAATGCAAAATGAGATTCATGATCCATGCTTTTATCTCGATATACAAACCCGGTAAGGCTGATGGCCTTGCCTGCAAATTGTCGTTGGAACATGTCGATGGAACCTAATGTCTCGGAGAAGATTTCAGGATATACCTTAATGACCGATTCCGCATATAACTTCTCTGCCAGTTCGGCTAATTCACGACTGTACTCATCTGGGGGAACGAATTGTACTTTTATGGCAGACACAGATGATTGAACAGTTGCAGTTTTTTTGGATAGATCTTTAATGTCCAGATCTGTTGCATCAGGTAAAGGTTCTTTTCGACGAATCTCCGGAGGTCCATAGGATAGGGACATGCCTTTTTGACTGGCCATGGAACTTCCTAGTGCCTGATCTGGCAAAAGAAAACCAAGTACTAAAGGAATGGCAATCAAGCCATAGATCAGCAAACTGCGTACCCATCCTGAAGGAGGTGGATGCTCACAGTCACAATGGAGCTGGCTATTACCAAACAGTCCGTGCCAGGCCATGATTGCGGCAATAAACAAAAAGGGAACAGGGCAGCAGAGTAGCAATCGCTGCATCGTCGGCGCTAAGTAATAATGAAGAGAATCAGTTGTATTCAAATGAATGATGTATACGGCGAGTCCGCCGATCCACAGCGCACGAATCAGGTTATGCCACTGGATAGGGTGAGATTTGGTAACCGGAGCTTTGGTCATTGTATAACCAGGATGGTTCATGTAATCACCTCTTTTGATCAGATAATACATTCATAAATGCTCATGCCAAAAGGTTAATCAACCACGACCCTGCAAAAACCAAAGTAATAATGGCCAGGCTCAAGCCAATAACAAACCGGGTGCGGAAGGTGGAGAGCAGCATCAATGTGCTTTTGAAATCAAGCATTGGACCGAGAACGAGAAAGGATAACAGCGGTCCCAACGCAAACGTGTGAGAGAATGCAGATGCTACGAATGCATCGGATGTCGAACAGAGAGACAATACATATGCAAAGCCCATCATGAAGGCATAGGAGGCGACAGGCCCGTTACCGAGAGAAATGAGATCACTGCGGCTGATAAAGGTTTGAATGCAAGCTGTTATTAGAGCACCGATCACCAAATATTTGCTCATATCGACAAATTCGTCACCCGCATGGATGAAAAAGCTGTGCCAGTTTTTATCGTGCGCGTGATCATGATCAGTAGAGTGGGAATGAGGCTGTGCCATTTTGAATCCAGGATGTGTCTTGACCTCCGTCACTGTAGCCTTCGGTTTGCGCAACGGATTCTGGCGGACGAACATATACACGAGACCACCGATGGAAGCTGCTACAGCAAAGGCCAGTCCCATACGGGCGATCGTAATTTCGGGATGGGAAGGAAAAGCGAGCAGGGTCGCGGTAAATACAATTGGATTTACAACAGGGCCGCTAAGAATAAAGGTCACCGCGATATAGGGCGGCATGCCTTTATGCATCAACCGTCGCACGACCGGAATCATGCCACATTCGCAGATAGGGAAAATGATTCCCAGCAGACCCGCTACCAGAACACCTCCGACGGGGTTCTTGGGCGTTAGTTTGCGAATCATTTCCTCAGAAACAAACCATTGCATTAGCGAAGATAACAGCACCCCTATGAGCAGAAATGGAGCGGCTTCGAGGAAAATGCTGATGAATACCGTTTTCATATTTTGTAAGGCTTCACTGTTCCATGCTTCTTTCATATTGGGAGCCATCGTGATCAACACGGGAACAAGAAATGCGCAGGGAATCAGGAATGACAGGAGCTTAAGATTGGCTGCCATTTTCATGGGATAAACCTCCAGAACCGGGACTTTGGTAAAATATATGCTTGTACCGTCCGCATCATACTCGTTCCCTGTAATTAATCAACATTTTTACGATTTACATATCTGGACCTTAAAAACTTCTAATGTTGACAAAAGAAACGATGTTCAGTTATAGTTTGTTTTATTAATCGTAATAATTACTATTAATTAATGATTATTTTTCAGCCCATCGGTAGAGTGAAAGCTACATAGCATTCCGATTTTTTTAGTTTTAAGAGGATAAATGGAAGGGAGTAATTAAAATGACAGAACAACAACAAGTACTACCCCGAGTTCCGGTGACGGTTTTAAGTGGATATCTGGGCGCAGGCAAAACGACATTGCTTAACCATGTTCTTCATAATCGAGAGGGTATGCGAGTCGCTGTCATTGTGAATGACCTGAGTGAAGTTAATATTGACGCTGGTTTGATCCGGGATGGTGGTGGATTGTCACGTATTGATGAGAAGCTGGTGGAGATGTCCAATGGCTGCATCTGCTGCACGCTGCGTGAGGATTTGTTGAAAGAGGTGGAGCGGCTTGCGCTGGATGGTTCTTTTGACTATATATTGATTGAATCGACAGGTATTGGTGAGCCAGTCCCCGTTGCCCAGACATTTACGTATATTGATGAAGAGCTGGGGATCGATTTAACGAAATTTACGCGGCTCGATACGATGGTGACAGTAGTGGATGCTGCCCAGTTCTGGCGCGACTTCTATTCCAAAGAAACGTTGAAGGATCGGGGCCAGGAAGCCGGAGAGGACGATGTACGAGGGATCGTTCATCTGCTGACGGATCAGGTTGAATTCTGTGATGTGCTGATTTTGAACAAGTGTGATCTGGTATCGGAAGATGAATTACTCAAACTTGAGAAAGCACTACACGCGATGCAGCCGGAAGCCCGACTTATTCGCACCACACATGGACAGATTGACCCGAGGGAGATATTGAATACCGGACGGTTTGATTTTGAAAAAGCAAGCCAGTCTGCGGGTTGGATCCGCGAATTAATGAAGGAAGAACACACGCCCGAGACAGAGGAATATGGCATTCACTCATTTGTGTACCACCGGAAACGTCCGTTTCATCCGGATCGTTTGCTTCGCTGGATTGCGAAATGGCCTGATAGCATTGTACGTTCCAAAGGCTTAATATGGCTGGCTACACGTAACCATATGGCGGTGTCGTTCAGTCATGCGGGAACATCCAAACAATTGGGACCAGCGGGGTTGTGGGTAGGCGCGATGAGTGACGAAGAGCGACAAATGCATTTTGGTGATACACTTCCGCCTATTCCGGATTGGGATGAGCAGTGGGGCGATCGGGTTACGAAACTGGTGTTTATCGGGATTGACATGGACCGAGCGGAGATCGAACGGACACTAGATGATACGCTCCTTACAGAAGAGGAGATGCAAATGAATTGGCGAGAACTGAAAGATCCATTTCCAGCGTGGAGTTGACAAACGCAAAAGCATGGGCTAATATCATTAAATAGTAATAATTACGATTAATTAATTCAAAGGAGGCCATACCCATGAGAGTCATTGTAACCTTAGCCTGCACCGAGTGCGGAGATCGCAACTATACAACAACCAAGAACAAGCGTAACCATTTGGAACGGATCGAATTGAAGAAGTATTCACCACGATTGAAGAAGATGACCATCCATCGGGAAACAAGATAAATTTTTTTGTCATTTTTACATCGTAATATTTACGAAAAGAGGAAAAACCATGATTCTATCTTCCATGCGTGATGTGGTATTCGGATACAGTAAAGAGCCGGTCATTGACCAACTGTCGCTGGATATCCATGTAGGGGAGTTTGTGGGCATTACAGGACCAAATGGTTCGGCCAAAACAACCATGCTGAAATTGTTGCTGGGGCTGTTACAGCCCTGGAGCGGCACGGTACATATGAATGCACAGTCCGTACGTGGCAGCAAGCTGAACATCGGATATGTACCCCAACAGGTAGCATCATTCAACAGTGGATTTCCCAGTACGGTGATCGAACTGGTGCGATCCGGATGTTACCGCAAACTCGGTTTGTTCCGCAGATTCACATCCGAGCAGGAAGCCATCGTGGAACGCAGCTTGCGGGAAGTCGGCATGTGGGAATACCGCAACGCCCGGGTTGGGGAACTATCTGGTGGACAAAAGCAGCGAATCTGCATTGCAAGAGCCTTGGCAGGCCAACCGCAGGTACTCGTGCTGGATGAGCCGACTACAGGCATGGACCGGCGCAGCCGTGAAGGGTTCTATGATCTGATGCGCCATTATGCAGACGTCCATGGACTGACCATTATTATGGTCACCCACGGACTGGAAGAGATGGGCAACCGGTTGGACCGGACGATTACCCTGGAGCGGCAAGAAAGTGAGGAATGGCAGTGTTTGAGTACGAATTCATGCAGCGTGCTTTCTGGGCAGGCGGACTGATTGGAGTCATTGCTCCAATTTTAGGAGTCTATCTGATGCTGCGACGGCAGGTGCTAATGGCGGATACGTTATCCCATGTTTCATTGGCAGGGGTTGCCCTGGGTTCTGTGATGAACCTGGATCCGGTGATCTGTGGATTTGCGATTGCGATTATCGGTGCATTGCTGGTGGAACAACTCCGGCGAAATTACCTGACATATAGCGAGGTGCCTGTAGCTATCATTATGACGTCGGGGCTGGCCCTTGCTGTGGTGCTCATGAGTCTGAAAACCAATCTGTCCAAGACATTCAGCTCTTATCTGTTCGGTTCCATCGTTGCAGTTAGTGATATTCAGTTGTGGATTATGACGGCTGTGTGCGTCATCGGACTTATTTTTTTCATCGTGCTCCGAAGACCATTGTACAATTTGACGTTTGATGAAGAGACAGCTTCCATTGGGGGCATTCAGGTTAAAGGTTTATCATTTGCATTTGCCATTCTAACAGGAATGACTGTTGCTTCAGCCATGCCGATTGTCGGCGTATTGCTTGTGTCTGCTTTAATTGTACTGCCCGCTGCCTTGGCACTGAGATTGTCACGCAGCTTTGCTGCAGCGATCCTTATTGCCGTCGTCACCGGATTAATCGGTATCTTTAGCGGACTAACAACCTCTTACCATCTAAACACACCACCGGGAGGAACGATTGCTCTCATCCTGTTGGTCTTTCTATTGATTGGCATATCAGCACAAAAGCTGATTGGACGATATAACCGTAAACGTCATCGTAAAGAGAGAAAACAACAACGTGCAACTCTATTCATACATTCAAGGGAGAATACACCACATGAAATTCAATAAAAAATCAGCTCTTGCGCTATTATTCAGTTTTACACTTATCGTAGCCGGTTGTGGACAAAATCAGTCCGCTTCCGATTCCAGTACCAGCTCGGCTAACACGCCAGTACCAGCCGAGACCGAAGAGGCCAAACTGAACGTTGAAGTCAGCTTTTATCCGATGTACGAATTCACCAAAAATGTGGCAGGTGATCTGGCTAATGTCCATACACTCGTTCCTGCGGGTATGGAGCCACATGATTGGGAACCAACACCACAAGATATTGCAAGCATCGAGAAAGCGGATGTGCTTGTCTATAACGGGGCGGGTATGGAATCCTGGATCGATCAAGTTACGGATAGTCTGAGCAGTGCCAAACTCATTCAAGTGGAAGCGAGCCATGGGATTGATCTGCTTGAAGGGTCGGAAGAAGATGAGCATGATCACGAACATGCCGATACAACGGACACGCATGACCATGCGGATGAAGCCACAACAGAGGAGCATGATCACGATCATGACGCCGAAGCAGAAGAAGGACATACACATGATCATAATCACGATGGACTTGATCCCCACGTTTGGCTGTCACCTGCACTTGCCGTGAAGGAAGTACGGAATATCGAGGCTGGACTTGCACAGGCTGCGCCTGAACATGCGGAGCAATTCAAGCAAAATGCCGACGCCTATGTTGCCAAACTGGAGGCACTGGATCAGGATTTCAAGGCGGCTGTGGCAGACAGCAAACGTAAAGATTTCATCACACAGCATGCTGCATTCGGCTATCTTGCACAGGAATATGGTTTGCAGCAAGTACCTATTGCCGGTCTATCTCCTGAACAAGAGCCTTCCGCAGCGCAAATGGCAGCCGTTATTGATTTTGCCAAGGAGCATCAGGTGAAAACGATTTTCTTCGAAACGTTGGTTTCATCCAAAGTGTCAGAGACCATCGCCAGTGAAGTAGGGGCCAAAACGGCTGTGTTGAACCCGATTGAAGGGTTGACGGAAGAGGAGATCGCAGCAGGAATGGATTACATCGGCGTAATGCGGCAGAATTTGGAGGCACTGAAACTGGCACTGAATGAGTAGCGCTTTTGCTTCATTAACAAGCCGAGTTTACGAAAAAAGAAAACCCATTTGATGCCTGTCATCGAAAAAGGTACAATAATACAACATGCTGAGGAATGGCAATGCCGTTCCTTTGCCTTTTGCCACGCAGAGAGCACAGGGATGTGCTCTTTTCGTTGTTCAGGGTGACGGAGATCATGCGGGGAACGGGAGGAAAGCCTTATGGATTTAAATGAAGAACAGGAAGTGCTATTAAGCCAGCAGCCTGCCCATCTATGGAGAAGACGCAAGCTGGAGTTAATGCAGTGGACGGAACGCGAGAAGCAGACGGTGGCAGCGAAGAGAACGGAGATTTGGAACGATGTTGAAGTGGATGCTGAGCTTGTGGATGCCTTGACTTTGCTTCACAGAGCGGGCGTACGTACTGAGTTTTCTTGCGCTGGTGTAAGCCCACTCGATGAACCGGTAGATCATTCTCTCTATGCCTATGTTACACTTGTACAAAATGAGGCAGCCGATCGATTTGTGACCTATGCGCTGTCGCAGATGCGCAACAGATTGCTTGCCACACTGGAGACAGGAACGGGTCGTTATGATCTGTCTTCTTTTTTCATTGGCCATAACCGGAGTTTCTGCTGGTGGATGCAATATTGCGCCGCACATTTCATGGATCGAAACGATTACACTGTAGCCACGTAGTATAGTGATAGGTATTTTTACTCGGAGGCAAGGGAGGTAGGACCGAATTGAATAAATGGCTCAAAACCATACTGTTCTTGGTGGGTTCAGCGATACTAACCCGCTTTATCCCATTTTCTTCATTGTTCCGTAACCTGGATACGATGATTCACGAATTTGGTCATGCACTGGTAACACTGTTGTTATCCGGCAAAGTATTGCGCATTGAATTATACGCTGATCACAGCGGCGTTACGTATTCATCCATGCTGACACCCGGCAGATCTATATTGGTTTCCTTAGCTGGGTATGTCACGGCATCTCTCTTTGCCTGGCTGCTATTCTATCTATACCGGAAAGGACGGCACATGTGGGGGCTTGGCATCATGACGGGTGTAGCTCTTGTGTCGCTTCTCTTCTATGTAAGGGGAGAATTCGGCATGCTCTGGCTTACAGGCTTTAGTGCGCTGAATGTTGTGATTATGATCTTTGGTGCCAAAATTGCGAAATTCTATTATTTGTTACTGGCTTTTCTCACACTGGAAGAGTCCGTAGTTAGTGCTATGTACGTTGGACTAATGTCTTGGACACAGCCGTCACGCGCAGGGGATGCAGCCAATCTGGCTCAGCAGACATTCCTCCCAGCGCTGTTCTGGGGAACGTTATTTGCACTGTTTGCACTGTGGTGTGCGAAGGGAGCACTTACGCTCTTTTTCCGAAAAGAAAGCACGGCCCGCACGTCAAAATCTCGTGGATTACGAGGGCGTAATGTTTAGAAAACAGAGAAGGCACTTCCTTTTTTATTAAAGGAGAGTGCCTTTTTGTGTGTCTTCGGGTCAATCTCCAAGATTGTCCCATAACACATAAAAGTAATAAATTTCTTCCATAATCGCCTTATCATCTTCTGCAGCAACGCCGCCTTTCATCCTTGCCAAGGTACCTAGAATATCGTAGATCGTCTCACGCTCCACACTGAACTGGATGCGATTGACGATCTTGTCCCAGGCTTTCATCGCGTAATCGATTTGGGACCTGGCTTCAGTCCATTTTTTGCCCTCAACCTGTTTCTGCAATGTTTGTACAGATTCAAGCAAGCGATCATCAGCACCAAAGGGCTTTTTGAGAAGGGCTCCGCTTGCCATTATCGCAACGAACACAAGAATGAGGCAGATCGGAAGCACATACAGCAACCAGAAACGCGATTTCATTCAATCGCCTCCTTCATGTAAATTTAGAAAGGCCCCTCATAATCGCCCATATCGATTTTTTCGGTGATCTTATCCTTAAAAAGATCAATATACAATTTATCGTTAGGCAATATGGCGGCAAAAGCAATATCCTGTATCGTCACTTTTTGCTTCTTAAGCTGCTCGCTGAGCCAATTCGTATCCTTGTTTCGTTCCTCCAGATTTTGCTTAATCAGCACGCCATCAATAATAATCTCGGTCATCAGCTTGCTCTTGGCAGGATGCATATGCATGTCCTTCGCGGTTACCGGTTGATTCTCGGGTTTCAACACAACAGAGAGACTGCCGTCCGGTTCAAGAATGGCATAATCCAACGTAGTGATGTCAAATACATCCTTTTGCCGCAGCATCATGGTCAATTCGTCGAATTTTACACGCATTTTATGCAGGTTCTGTTCGAGGATTTTACCGTTCTGGATGACAAGTGTAGGGTCGGAGTCCATCAGTTTGGAGATGGTACGATTTTTCAGCGTAATATACTGAAAGATAATCGTGATAATGGTGAAAATGGTCAAGGCCACAAAATGAATCCACGCCTTGGAAGATAGATCGGTCGCAAATGTACCTGCGATGGAACCGATCGTAATGCCGTTAATGTAATCAAAATACGTCAAGTTGCCCATTTGTTGTTTGCCCAGCACCCTGGTATAGATGATCAGGGTCAGAAAGGCGATAATCGATCGCACAGCAACAACCCATGTTTCTTCCATCATGTATGTATCACCTTCCTTCGCTTCATCTTACAAATTGAAAACGTTAATGCTTGGAGCCAATATTTATTTCCACCCAGCATATTTGTGGGCTATAACAAGCTTTTCCTAGGCTGGATAATCTTATTCTTGAACGGCAAAAAACCGAAACCTGGATAAGAGCTCCAGGCTTCGGTTAATCATTCGAAAACATATATTTAATTCGGTCAATCCATGTAAAAGGAAAATAGAATAGAGGTCATACACCCGAGTAAGCCATAAACCCGCCATCCACAGGAATAACCGTACCTGTAACAAAACCGGACTGCCGTTCATCTGCCAGCCACATCAGCGTGCCCAGGAGATCTTCCGGTTTGCCGAAGCGCCGCATTGGCGTGTGCGCAATGATTTTGCTTGAACGTTCGGTCGGCGATCCATCCGGCTTAAGCAGCAGATTACGATTTTGCTCAGTCAGGAAGAACCCTGGTGCAATAGCATTTACCCGGATTCCCGATTCGGCCAGATGTACTGCAAGCCATTGCGTGAAATTGTTAATCGCCGCTTTGGCTGCACTGTACGCAGGAACTTTGGTCATGGGCGAAGGGGCACTCATGGACGAAATATTAATGACGGTAGTAGGAACATCGCGTTCAATCATTTGTCTTGCGAAAATCTGGGTAGGGATGAGTGACCCGACAAAATTCAGATCCATCACCTGACGGAAACCATCGACACTTACATCAAAAAAAGTAGTGATATCCGGCTGCTCCAAATCTTCCTGTCTGAAAATTTCATTTGTGGTATTGGCGCTGGCATGGTTGCCACCCGCTCCGTTAATAAGGATGTCGCAGGGTCCCAGCTTCTCCTGAACAACAGCTGCTGCCGCTATTACGCTATCGGCCTGGGTCACATCACAAGCTACTGCGATCGCTTTTCCGCCTTGAGCCTCGATTGCTGCAACGACTTCTTCCCCTTTGGATACGGTACGGTTCAGAATGGCTACACTTGCGCCATGACGCGCGAGCTCCTCAGCCATAGAACGACATAGAACACCTGCCCCGCCAGTAATTACAGCTGTTCTGCCTTCCAGACGACTTGATCTTTCTTTGGCAAAGTCATTCATGCTTTTGACCTCCTTTGCAGGGAGTCCCAGACGCCCCACAGATACATAATTCCCAAAGCCCGATCATAGAGTCCATATCCCGGTCTGCATTGTTCTCCCCAAAGATGACGTCCATGGTCCGGTCGTGCATAACCTTCAAATCCAATATCGTGATAGGCTTCCACAACACCAGCAATATCAACATTTCCATCCTGACTGCGGTGAGAGGTCTCGATAAAGTCACCATTATCGTAGATTTTGACATTACGGATATGAGCAAAAGGAATACGGTCCTTGAACTCGTGAATCATGCCGATGATATCATTGTTTGGATTGGCTCCAAGAGAGCCGCTGCACAGCGTTACACTATTGTAAGGGCTATCATACAGGTTCAGATATCTGCGAACATTGTCTTGACTCGTAATAATCTTTGGCAGACCAAAGATTGGCCAAGGCGGATCATCCGGATGAATGGCCATTCGAATACCTAACCGTTCAGCAGTAGGAATGATCTCCTGCAGGAAATATCGAGCGTGTTCCCACATATCTTCCTCTGTTACATCCTTATAGGCTTCGAACAGACCTGTTAAATACTGCAATCGTTCCGGTTCCCAGCCAGGCATCGTCAATGCGGAATTTTCAGTAATGCGTCGAACCAATTCTAGCGGTTCAATATCGGCGATTTTGCTATTCTCGTAGAAGAGGGCGGTAGAGCCATCTTCCATCTCCTTATGCAAATCGGTACGCAGCCAATCAAAGATAGGCATGAAGTTGTAACAGATCACTTTAACGCCTACCTGGGCAAGTTTTTCCATCGTTTTTTTGTAATTCTCAATATATTGATCACGTGTAGGCAGACCGAGCTTGATGTCTTCATGAATGTTAACACTCTCAACGACATCCAGATGTAACCCGGCCTTATCTGCAGCAGCTTTGACTGCCAGAATTTTGTCCATGGGCCATTCCTCACCTGCCGGAACATCGTGCAGCGCCCATACAATGCCTTCGACTCCGGGAATCTGCCGGATGTGGTCAAGTGTTACGGTATCATTGCCTTCTCCAAACCAGCGAAAAACCATTCTCATCACATTCACCTCATCAAGATTAGTTTAAAGAACAGGTAGATCCATCATCATTGAAAATAGGAAGGGTATGTATCCCGCAGGACACCAAGATCCGTAACGGTCAAATGCAGATGTTCCTGCATAATGTGCTCCGCCGTTTGGGCATCGTGCTGTTGTATCGCCTGAACCATGGATCGATGCTGTTCGAGCAAGTGATCCCAATGATGATCCGAAGACAGACGGAGCATTCGGCTCCGGTTCAGATGCACGTTCATATGCTGGATCACGGACCAGGTGTTTTTTTTGTTACAGCCTGCAAAGAGAGTACTATGGAATTCCTCATCCAATCCGAACATTCGTTCATCATCCGGTTCAAGTATGCATTCCTGCTGCTGCGCAAGGTTCTGCTCCAATATTTTCATTTGTTCATCTGGAAATTGCACACACGCGAGCCGTATGACGGCACGCTCAAGCTGTTCACGCATGAATCGAGCTTCCTCCACGAGATCAACTTGAATCAGAGATACATAGGTACCTCGCTGCGGATAGACTTCCAGCAGACCTTCCTGCGCTAATCGGACAAAGCTTTCTCGAACAGGGGTCCGACTTACATTGAACTCAAGCGAGATCTCTTTCTCCGAGATGGCGGTACCGGGAGGCAGCTTCAAACTCAGAATCAACTGCTTCAACGTCGTATAGACCGCCTCACGAGAAGAGAATGCCTGTTTGTTCAGAGAAGACGGGTTTATTAAGGATGATAATAATTCGGCTTTGGACGAAGACCTAGGGGGAAATTCCATAATCTCAACTCCTTCAAGGATATACTACCATACTTGTATGGTAGTATGGAAGCGCTTTATATAAGTTATTCACAATTTATCTGACACGGCTTGCTGTTAGCGGGATGGTGGAGTAAACTATAGTTATTAGGTTCAAACGTTTAAACCAACAGACGTGACAAATGTGATATCTGTAGAATATATAGAGGTGAAACCATGGGACAAAAATCGATATCTATTTTTCAAACCTGCATCCCCTTATTCCAGGTACTTAGCGACAATCATCGTCAGGCGATTTTACTTGCTCTTAGTGAGAAGGGCAGCATGACAGTAAATGAAATTACAGAACAGTTCAGTCTATCCCGGCCTGCTATATCCCATCATCTCAAGCTATTGCTTGAGAAAGGACTTATCTCCGTGGAACAGAAGGGCACACAGCGATATTATTCCGCTTCATTAAGATCCTCGGTGGAACTATTGAAGGAACTGGTTGGGGCGTTGGAAGAGGAGTGCTTATAGGCAAGAGTTGTTAACATGCCTAGGCATGTGGTCTATACGTTCGTATGTTTAAACGAATCATCATTAACTCGAAGAGGAGTTGGATTATATGAGTGTCATGCAAGAATTAAGCGAACATGAAGTCGAAGAAATTTTACAGAATCAACGGCAGTTTTTCCGCTCAGGGGTTACTCGTTCGGCCGAGTCTCGAATTGCACATTTAACCCGGTTGAAACAGGCGATTCAAAAGTATGAGTCCCGTCTTACCGAGGCGCTCTATCAGGATTTGGGCAAGAGTGAGTTCGAATCTTATACTACAGAGATCGGATTTATGCTGGATAGTATCACGCACACCATTCGCCAAGTGAAGAAATGGGTCAAGCCGGTCAAAGTTAAAACTCAATTCGCGCTGGTCGGTTCCAAAAGTTATATCATTCCTGAGCCGTATGGTGCGGTATTGATTATTGGACCTTTTAACTACCCATTCCAGCTATTAATTGAACCCCTGGTTGGTGCGTTGGCAGCAGGCAATACGGCAGTCCTCAAAGCATCAGAGAACACACCAGCCGTCTCCGCTGTTATTCGCGAGATGATTACCTCCGTATTCGAACCAGCTTATGTTCACGTGGTCGAAGGAGCCAAAGATACAACCACGGCGCTCATTAATGCGCCATTTGACTATATCTTTTTTACAGGAAGTGTACCGGTTGGCAAAATCGTCATGGAGGCCGCTGCCAAAAATCTCGTTCCGGTTACGCTGGAGCTTGGTGGTAAAAGTCCGGTTATCGTGGATAAGCACGCAGATCTCAAAGTGGCTGCACAGCGCATTATATGGGGGAAACTGCTTAATACGGGTCAGACCTGCATCGCACCGGATTATCTGCTTGTGCATGAACAGGTGAAAGATACGTTGATCACCGAAATGAAAGCAGCAGTGGAGTCGTTCTTTGGCACAAATATCCAGCACAATCGAGACTATGGTCGAATCGTCAACAAGGCCCATTTCAAACGTCTCACTACCCTTATTGAACGCGATCAAGCCCTCGTCATCTATGGTGGTTACTCCGATGAGGAAGATCGCTTTATTGAACCGACGTTTATTGATGCCGAATCGTGGGAAGCGGCAACGATGGAGGACGAAATTTTTGGTCCAATTCTGCCGATTATCAGTTATTCCCATATTGATGAGGCGATTGCAGGTATTGTGAAGCGGCCGAAACCGCTGGCACTCTACCTCTTTACATCTGATACACAACTACAGGATAAAGTGATGCGTGAGGTTTCTTTTGGGGGCGGCTGCATTAACGATACGATTACCCATGTAGCCAACCCACGTCTGCCTTTTGGAGGGGTAGGACATTCCGGTCTTGGTTCATATCACGGGCGTTATAGCCTGGAGACCTTCTCTCATATGAAAAGTGTGCTCAAAAAGAGCATCAGGTTGAACCTGTCTATTTTATATCCGCCATACGATAACAAGCTGAAGACGATTAAACGTCTATTAAAATAAAAAAACTGACGTTTAATCGTAAGCAAATTAAATACCATACTGGAATGATGTTCAATGGATGAAGCTCATTCGGGAGCAGGCTGTTCCTGTCTATAGCGTGTGGGTGAAATCCCTGACCAGCGCTTGAATTGACGACTGAAATGGGCAATATCTTTGTAGCCTAACATGGCAGCGATATTCTGCACCGACAGCTTGGGGTTACCCAGCAGAACTTTGGCTTCATGCAGAACCATTTCAGATAAATATACACGCGGAGACTGACCATATACCTGCCGAAATACACGGTTACAATGTGAGGAACTGATGCCCAGCTCTGCAGCAATATCATCAATGCCATAATGGCTGTCGGACTCACGTCCCTGCTTAAATTGCTGACTCACCAGTCCTTGCAGCCGATTACGAATTTGATGTGCCAGTTCGATCTTCTCATATCCGTCCGTAAACAATTGAGCGGCTTCCTGAGAGACAGCCTCCCATAAATGGCCGAACAACTCAAATACCGCCGATTGCAGCTGCATGCGCTGTACCATCGTACTCGCCGCCCGGTTGTCCGCAGAAGACATTAATTTGCGAAGGACAGGCTCGATCTGGCGGGTGACCGGACTATCTACATCGAACAAAACCTGCTTGATTCGTGCAAGCAAAGAGAGAAATAACTGATCATCGATATCAAAATGCATGCAAAAATACGTAAACCCCTTGCCGTTATGGCTCAGGCTGGAATGAATACTTCCTGGAGGAATCAGGAGTAATTCTCCAGCCTTTTGAATATACAGCTTGCCGTCCACGGTCATGTATTGTTCGCCTTCCGTTACATAATTCAGCTCATATTGTGGATGTTCGTGGGCTGGATAATCCCAATCGGCCCCGACACTTCGCAAATGTATGGCGAACAAATTCACCGTTGTTTGTACATCCGGGTAGAATACTTCATGTACACTCTCTCCCAAAGCGGGAGGCAAATAGGTGGAAGACATGGAAGACCCCCTTGATAAAAAATATAGAAACAGATGTAACCGCTTTATTTATATTATAGTCTATTAGCTTGATTTGGGTAAATATCCGATTGATTTGACCATGGTCTACGGTGGAATGCCCATGGTAGGATGGGGCTAATGAAAACGCATGCAAACCATTTTGAGAGGGGTCATCGTTCATGAGCACATCCAAATCCATCTTTTATAATGCCCATCACTCACCGATCGGGGCTTTTGCCAGCTTTACGCTTGGATACAAAGGAGCCAAAGGCGGACTAGGCCTGGAGCTTGGCAAGCCAGCAGATCAGAACGTATATATAGGTTTACAATCTCGCGACAGTGAGAACTACGAAGCACTCCCATTTTTCGAAGCCGTTGAAGATGCAAGCGTTCGATATGATGTAGAGAAAGTGGAGAATTCGGATTCAGATCAGGTGTCTTCGGCCTCGACGGAAAGTGGAGCGAGCACGCCAGCGGCAGTTGCAGCACAGGGAACACGCCCACTGATTTCAGCGTTCCGCGATGAAGAGATTACCCGCGAGTTCACTTCAGGAATAGATACGTGGACGGCGGGTGATCTGACTTTCCGTATTTACTCACCTGTGCGTCCTGTACCCGAACCGCTGAGTGGCGATCGTGAAGCAATAATGGATGCGCTTGTGCCTGCGGTGCTGGTGGAGATGACAATTGATAACACGCAAGGACGGCAGTCGCGTAAAGCATATTTTGGCTACCAAGGTAATGATCCTTACTCAGCCATGCGTATCATCGGAGGACCTGAGGGTGGGGCATTAACCGGAGTTGGACAAGGTCGCCTAACCGCCATTTTGTCTGCGGATGAGGGGCTATGGCCTGCACGCGGATTTACTCTGGACAAGATATTGCAGGAGAAGCATCGTGAGAATCTGGCGTTCGGACTGGGCGAAACAGCTGCGTTGTTGATGGACGTCCCCGCTGGAGAGAAGCGTACATACCAATTTGCCGTCTGTTTTTATCGCGGCGGGATCGTTACTTCGGGTATGGACACGACCTATTGGTATAGTCGTTATTTTGCAGATATCCTGGAAGCCGGAAAATACGCGCTAGACCGTTTCAACGAGCTGACTGCTTCCTGTAAGGAAGTTGAGCAACGTCTCGGTGTATCTGCTTTGAGTGAAGATCAGTCATTTATGCTCGCCCATTCCATTCACAGCTATTATGCAAGTACACAACTGCTGGATGCGGACGGCCAGCCGTTCTGGATCGTAAATGAAGGCGAATACCGGATGATGAATACACTCGATCTGACCGCAGATCAGTTGTATTTTGAACTTGCCTTAAATCCTTGGACCGTGCGTAACGAGTTGGAGTGGTTTGTGAAACGCTACAGTTATACAGATCAAGTGCGGTTCCCGGGCGAAGAGAAGGAATATCCGGGCGGCATTACTTTCACGCATGATATCGGCGTGGCAAATGTATTCTCACGTCCGGGGCACTCGGCATATGAACTGGTGGGTATTGATGACTGCTTCTCGCAAATGAGTCACGAGGAACTGGTCAACTGGCTCTGCTGTGCAACTGTATATATTGAACAGACGCAGGATCGGGACTTTGTTAAAGAGATGCTGCCCGTCATTCGGGATTGCTTCGAAAGCATGTTAAACCGGGATCATCCGGATGAACAACAACGCAATGGCCTAATGGGGCTGGATAGCAGTCGCACCAAAGGTGGAGCCGAGATTACCACATACGACAGCCTGGATGTGTCGCTTGGACAGTCCCGTAACAACATCTATCTGGCAGGCAAATGCTGGGCCGTCTATGTAGCACTGGAGAAGCTGTTCGCTGCAGAGAAGCTGGCTGAGTTGTCTCATCACGCAGGACGTCAGGCAGATCGCTGTGCAGCCAGTATCGCAGCCCAGTTAACCGATGGTGGCTACATTCCGGCAGTTATCGCCGAAAATAATGATTCCCGTATCATTCCGGCCATTGAAGGCTTGGTGTTCCCATACTTCACCGGCTGTGAAGGCGCGCTGGATGTAAATGGCCGTTTCGGTCCTTACCTGCAAGCGCTTCGAACCCACTTTAAAACCGTTCTTGTCCCTGGCACTTGTTTGTTTGAAGATGGAGGCTGGAAGTTGTCTTCTACGAGCAATAACTCATGGCTCAGCAAAATATATCTGTCTCAGTTCATTGCACGAGAACTGCTGGGCGTGGAATGGGATGAAACAGGGAAGGCTTCTGACGTTGCTCATGTAAACTGGCTGCTGCATCCAGAGGAATCCTACTGGTGCTGGAGTGACCAGATCCTGGCCGGTGTAGCGGTCGGAAGCAAGTATTACCCGCGCGGAGTAACATCGATTCTATGGCTGCTCGAAGGCAAAGGTAATCGTCTGGAGCAGATCTATGCTAGCAAGGAGGCTGTACAATGAGCAACACAACCGTTCAATCCAATATCTCCGGCCCGCAATATGATGCGTGGCTTGGATATCTTCAAAGTCAATCCGCAGTGAAAGGGAACGCCAAAAAGGCATCCCCTGCCTGGAGCCATACCGTGTCGGTGGCGGAAGATCAGGAAATCATATCAACAGCAATTGCCGAACTGACACAGGGGCTGGATAAGCTGTTTGGCATCAAGCCGAAAGTTAATCATGAAGTTGCCAGCCAAGCGAGTGAGCCGGATTTAGCGAACCAGGAGGCACAAGGGATATGGCTTGGCACATGGACGGGATCGGAAGCTGTAGCTCAGGCCTTCAGCGACACGGAACGCTCTACCGTGCAAGGAGAAGGTTATATTATCCGCGAAGATAAGGAACGGGGCAGGCTGATTATTGGTTCTGAAACCCCTCAAGGTGTTCTATATGGTACCTTTCATCTGTTGAGGGAACTTGTTTTGGAGCAAGAAAACTCAAACGATGTCCATCCTGCTGCGGGAAGATTAAGCTATATTTCTGAGCAGCCAGTTAATGCATTACGCATGATCAATCAGTGGGATAATGTGGACGGTAGCATCGAGCGTGGTTATGCTGGAAAATCCATTTTCTATGACAATGGAGAATTCACTCGTGATCTCGGACGTATTCGAGATTATGCCAGATTGCTCGCTTCTACAGGCATTAACGCCATTTCAATCAATAACGTTAACGTGCATAAGCGTGAGAGCCTGTTCCTGACGGAACGTTTCCTGGGTGATGTTGCGAAGGTTGCTGCCCAATTCAGAGCGTACGGCATCCGATTGTTCCTAAGCGCCAACTACGCAAGTCCGATAGAGATTGGTGGATTGCTTACGGCAGATCCGCTGGATGAACAGGTCCGTGAATGGTGGAACATTCAGACAGCCAAGGTGTATGCGGCAATTCCGGACTTTGGCGGCTATCTGATCAAAGCGGATTCGGAAAATCGGCCGGGACCCTTCACATATAACCGTGATCATGCCGATGGAGCGAACATGCTGGCCGAGGCACTTTGCCCATTCGGTGGACTGGTGATTTGGCGCTGCTTCGTCTATAACTGCAAGCAAGACTGGCGTGATCGCTCCACAGATCGCGCACGGGCGGCATATGACCACTTCAAGCCACTGGATGGCCGATTTGCGGATAACGTCATTTTGCAGATCAAGAATGGACCAATGGACTTTCAGGTTCGCGAGGCCGTATCTCCGCTGTTCGGGGCAATGAAGACCACAAATCAGGTGTTGGAATTCCAGATTACGCAGGAGTATACGGGCCAGCAGCGACATCTGTGTTATCTGGTTCCACAGTGGAAAGAAGTATTGGATTTTGATACGTTTGCCAAGGGGCCAGGTTCTGAAATCAAACGCATTGCTGACGGTTCTCTGTACAACAGGCCTTACAGCGGCTTTGCCGCAGTCTCCAATATCGGTGCAGATGCTTGCTGGACAGGACATCCGCTCGCTCAGGCGAATCTATATGGATATGGGAGACTTGCCTGGAATCCAGAGCTGTCATCGGAAGAGATCGCGGAGGAGTGGGTTAGACTTACATTCGGACATGACGAAGAGGTCGTTCGTCTAATCTCGGGCATGCTTTTGAATTCATTGGATATCTATGAAAGTTATACGGCACCACTCGGTGTAGGCTGGATGGTTAATCCAGAGCATCATTATGGGCCAAATGTGGATGGCTATGAGTATTCCAAGTGGGGGACGTATCACTTTGCCGATTGTGATGGCATTGGTGTGGACCGGACAGTGAGCAGTGGAACAGGATACACTTCCCAATACCACCGCGAAAATGCCGAAAGATATGAATCCCTAGATTCCTGTCCGGATGAGCTGCTGTTATTTTTCCACCATGTCCCGTATACACATGTTCTGCATTCTGGCAAAACGGTCATTCAGCACATTTATGATACACATTTTGAAGGTTCAGAGCAGGCTGCGGCATTAGCTCAGACCTGGGGACAGCTGGAAGGCAAGATTGATTCTACTGTATTTGATAAGGTGTCTGCGTTACAGGCAGGGCAGGCGGAGCATGCCAAGGAATGGCGAGACATGATCAATACGTACTTCTATCGCAAAAGTGGTATTGCAGATAAACAAGGAAGAACGATATATTAATCTGGATACGAAAGCTAGAACTGTCGGATCTTCTTCGGAGGAAAGAACAACGTTGGCATACATAAGAAGGAGGGAACATATGGGACATCATCAATTACCCGAGACCATGAAGGCTGCTGTAATGACAGAGCCTGGGCACATCATCATTGAGGAACAGGCTGTACCACAGCCGGCTGAAGACGAGGTACTCATTCAAGTGATGGCCGTTGGCGTCTGCGGATCGGATGTGCATTATTTTGAACATGGCAGAATTGGCCGATTTGTGGTTGAGAAACCAATTATACTCGGACATGAATGTGCAGGTATCGTAGCAGCTGTAGGCTCGAAAGTATCACGGCTGAAAGAAGGAGATCGGGTAGCCATTGAGCCTGGGGTAACCTGCGGACGATGTACGGCATGTAAAGAAGGCCGTTATAATCTGTGTCCCGATGTGCAATTTCTGGCGACGCCTCCGGTAGATGGGGCATTTGTACAGTACATGACCATTCGAGAGGATATGGTTTTCCCGATCCCGGATTATCTGTCTTATGAAGCGGCAGCCATGAACGAACCTTTCTCGGTTGGCATTCATGCTGCAAGACGTAGTAAACTGGCTCCGGGAACCACACTTGCTATTATGGGCATGGGACCTGTTGGACTGATGGCTGTTGCAGCTGCCAAATCGTTTGGCGTAGAACGCATCATCGTCACAGATCTGGAGGAAGTGCGGTTGGAGGCTGCTCGTCGAATGGGCGCCACCCATACCATTAATGTACGGAACGAAGATGCACAGGCGGTGATCCGTGAGTTAACGAACGGCGTCGGTGTAGATACAGCTTGGGAAACCGCGGGGAATCCGAAGGCGCTTCAGTCAGCATTATATTCGCTCCGCCGCGGAGGCAAGCTTGCTATTGTAGGACTGCCTGCACAGGACGAGATTGCCCTGAATGTTCCTTTTATCGCGGACAACGAGGTTGATATATACGGAATCTTCCGTTATGCCAATACGTATCCAGCGGGAATTGAATTTCTGAGCTCAGGCCAGCATGATGTGATGTCCCTGATTACTGACCGTTATTCGCTTGAGGAGACCCAACAGGCCATGGAACGAGCATTGCACAACAAGAGCGGCAGTCTGAAAGTAATGGTGTATCCGAACGGCAAATGAATCTATTTCGAAGGAGCCCTGATGTTTAGGGCTTCTTTTTTTGTATTTTTCGCCATAAAAGGATTAAACAAGCTTCCATAACGTGGTATAATGCATGAAGATTTTAATATATAAAATTATACACACCAAATATGTTGAATAGCATCTAGCGAAAGGAACTGAAGGTTGTGAGAACACATGAATTTATGATTCACTCTGATTTCCAACGGGATGATCTGATGTCTGTATCTTCTCAAGCGTCGCGTTTTGCCTCGGATATTTCATTGTCATTTATGGATGCGAATCATGAGCATCGTGTAGATGTCAAAAGCCTGCTCGGAATGGCGCTTCTTCCCATTCGACATGGCAGTGTGGTGAGATTGCAGACACGGGGAAGAGATGAACTTGAAGCGTTGGAATATATGCTGAATGTATTGGAGAAGGGCTTAACTTGAACGCTGAAACCTGTGCTAATCACAGTGAATTGTAAAATATTTATCGTTTCTTCAATTCCGACTGGTACTTCGTCCAAAAAAAGAGTATAATAAAATTTAGTTCTATTCTAAGAAGTACCCATATTAAAGGAGTGTAAATAGATTATGCCAAAAGCTGATATCCATCCAAAGACACAGACAGTAATTTTCTTCGATGCAAGTGCTGATTACAAATTCCTGAGTTCTTCGACTAAATTCTCGAACGAAACAATGGAATGGGAAGATGGTAACTCTTACCCAGTAATCCGTGTGGACACTAGTTCCGCATCCCACCCATTCTTCACAGGTAAACAAAGAAACGTGGACATCGGTGGTCGTGTTGATAAATTTAACCGTAAATACAACATCAAATAGTTTGTCCAACCATTACAAGAAAACCTCGGGATCACTCCTGAGGTTTTTTTGTTTGCATGCCGATAGGTAAACTCATGTAATTCAGAGTGAAAAGTAATTCTAATACCCATACATATTCAATTTATCTAAAATTAATTCAACCAATTATTGCGCTTACAATACTTTCGGATGTACACTAGGAAACAGAGTCAGACATATTGGAGGAGGAAATAGAGATGAGCAGCATCAATCATATGGTAACGTTTACACTTTACGCAGGTAAAGATACACCCGAAGCAGAGGCATTTTTGAAAGAGAGTGCGGATGCACTGGCGAATATTCCCGGAGTAGAGCAATTCCAGGTCCTGCGTCAGGTGAGCGAAAAAAATGAATTTGACTACAGTTTTTCGATGGTATTTGCCAATCAGGCTGCGTATGATGCATATAATGATCACCCGGTTCACCGCAAATATGTGGAAAAACGGTGGGAAAAAGAAGTTAGTCGCTTCCAGGAAATCGATCTCATTCAGCACGGGAAGTAACGAATTGATGAATCTCATTGAACAAAGCAGAAAAATAGCACGAAATTCGAAAGCGTTTTCTAGCTTGATTAATGATGGTTAAATCATTTTAAAATCCCTCTTTTTTCATCGCTAAATTTCGTGATTACACATTTGGCTCAAAGGAGGGGACTTGTCCCTATGAAATTGGATCTTACAGGTAAAACGGCGCTGGTGACTGGCGCAACCGGTCAATTGGGAAGGGTCATCTCTCGTACGTTGGCATACTGTGGTGCTGACCTCGCGCTGCATTACATAAATAATGAAACGAAGGCTAGAGAGCTTCAGGCTGAGATTGAAGCCATGGGTCGGAAAACGGTCATTGTTCAGGGAGATATCACGAAGCAAGATACGGCATTTCGGATACGGGATGAAATTCAGTCCAGCCTCGGCGATGTCGATATCGTAGTTGCCAATGCGGTCATCCAATATGCCTGGACAACGGTGCTGGAACAATCACCGGATGATTATATAAGCCAGTTCGAATCATGTGTAATGCAGAGTGTGTATCTTGCAAAAGCATTCATCCCATATATGAAAGAAGCCAGAGCAGGTCGATTCATTGGAATCAATACGGAATGTGCGATGCAAAATTTCGCTACCCAATCAGCATATACTGCAGGAAAACGCGGCATGGACGGTTTGTACCGTGTGCTGGCGAAAGAGGTAGGCGAATATCAGATTACGGTCAACCAGGTTGCGCCTGGATGGACGATCAGTGAGCGCGACCGCAACAGTGAGTCGGGACATGATGAGGGTTATATTCAAACTGTACCGTTGAAACGCAGGGGAGAAGATCAGGAAATTGCCAATGCCGTAGCATTTCTGGCATCCGACCTGTCCTCATTTATTACAGGAGCTTATATCCCAGTCAGTGGTGGCAATGTGATGCCTGCCATTTAATTTGGCTTTATTGATGTGAATGAATTATTAAGTATGCAATAAACCGCTTTGTAAACCATAACAACCCATGATCCGTTTGTCAGTCCATGACAAGCGGATTTTTGTATATACCCATAAATACATATAATTTTGTTTCTTATTTCAAAAGATTGGGGTAAAAGAATAGGTAGTTTAACGCGGTGGAAACATAACTCAAAATAAGCGAATAAAGGAGACCGACCTGTCATGAAAAAAACAATTGCAGACGTTCTGGTCGAAGCACTATTGAACGCAGGCATCAAACGCATCTATGGTATCGTTGGAGACTCCTTGAATGCGGTACTGGATTCCATCCGTCGTTCGGGAAAAATTGAATGGATTCATGTCCGCCATGAGGAAGTGGCTGCTTTTGCGGCCGGGGCAGATGCCCAAGTGAGCGGAAGTATCGCCGTATGTGCGGGCAGTAGCGGACCGGGAAACATGCACTTGATTAACGGTCTGTATGACTGTCATCGGAACCGTGTACCGGTACTTGCCATCGCTGCTCATATTCCAAGTGATGAGATTGGGAGTGAGTATTTTCAGGCGACTCATCCAGAGTATTTGTTTCAGGAATGCAGTCATTATTGTGAAGTCATCACAACAGCCAAACAGATGCCGCGTTCCTTTACGATGGCAATGCAGACCGCAGTAGCGCGTTCAGGCGTTTCCGTCATTATACTGCCGGGTGATGTAGCGGCTTTAGAAGCGGCTGACCTGCCTGTGCCGGAGCATGTATATCATGCCACAAAGCCTGTTGTACATCCTTCCGAACCTGAACTGCGGAAACTGGCGGAATTCCTGAATCAAGGCAAAAAAATTACGTTGCTGTGTGGTGCAGGCTGCGCAGGTGCACGTGAACCTCTCATGCAGCTCTGTGATCGCTTGAAATCTCCTATGGTTATTGCTTTGCGAGGCAAGGAATACCTGGAATATGATAACCCGTATTCGGTGGGCCTCACGGGATTAATCGGGTATTCATCCGGTTATCATGCCATGATGGACTGTGATGTGCTCCTGATGCTGGGAACAGATTTTCCGTACCGTCAATTCTTCCCGGAAGATGCGGTTGTACTTCAAGTGGATATTCAGTCTTCACACCTTGGTCGCCGTACAAAGCTCGATTATGGAGTGTGCGGAGATGTGAAAGCTACCATTGAAACATTGTTACCTTATTTGACGGAAGAGCATAGCGACAAACATTTGCATAAAAGTGTGGAACGTTACGAGAAAGTTCGTAAAGAATTGGATGAGCTTGCCGTAGGGAAACCTGGGAAAACACCAATTCATCCTCAGTATCTAACCAAGGTCATCAGCAATGCTGCAGCGGAAAATGCGATCTTCACCTGCGATGTAGGTACACCTACGGTATGGGCGGCTCGCTACATTGAAATGAGCCGCAATCGCCGATTGCTGGGTTCATTCAGTCATGGCACCATGGCGAATGCTCTTCCACAGGCAATTGGAGCGCAGGTGTCTGATCCGGGAAGACAAGTGATATCCTTATCTGGTGATGGCGGCATTGCCATGCTGATGGGTGATCTTCTGACGCTTAAACAGCATAATCTCCCGATTAAAGTTGTCGTGTTTAACAACGGTGCACTCAGTTTTGTTGAGCTGGAGATGAAAGCTGCCGGATTGCTTGAATCCGGAACCGAGCTCGTAAATCCTAACTTTGCCATGGTAGCCCAAGCGATGGGATTGGAAGGGATACGGGTTGAAGATCCGGCTGATCTGGAAGGGGCTGTAGAGCGTGCATTGCAGCATGATGGTCCGGTTCTGATTGATGTTGTGGTGAACCGTCAGGAGCTGTCCCTGCCTCCGAAGATTAATATAAAACAGGCCGAAGGCTTCACCTTATGGATGATGAAGGCGGTGCTGAATGGGCGTGGCGATGAGCTGATCGAGCTCGCAAAAACCAATTTGCTAAGATAAATATTAGGTTTTCTTTAGCATTATCGCAACATGTTCAACCGTAGATCTGAGAATGTAAATGCATGAAATTAAACTGTACATCTCACCAAAAAGAAGGGGACCATTACACGCTTTTATTAAGGAGCTCCCCTTCTTGAGATGTGTGGTATGTGATGGATATTATAGTATGTATTCATATTATATAATTTGTTTTTAAATTGTAACTCCTTTAAAATAGGTAAAGTCAGGCAGGATTCAAGTCTTTTCACCCTACATATGTTGCATTCCGATGCAATACCGCTTCATATCGAATTAACCGATCCGATGACAGATGACGAACACACATGGAGGAGATCAGAATGAGTCACAAAGGAAAAGTAGCAATTATCACTGGAGCAGGAAGTGGATTAGGCCAAGCGACTGCACTGAAGCTGGCAGAGAAGGGCGCATCTATTGTTGTCGTTGATCTCGTGGCAGAGACGGGTCAGGAAACTGTAAAACAGATTGAGAAGCTCGGCGGTAAAGCCATTTTTGTACAAACAGATGTAAGCAAGGCGAACGAGGTAGAGAATTATGTTAACAAAACGATCGAGGAATTCGGTCGAATCGACATGTTCTTCAATAATGCCGGGATCGCTGGTCCTGGTATCAAACTAATTGAGCATACCATCGAGCAGTTTGACCAAATCATTGATATTAACCTGAGAAGTGTATTTTACGGATTGAAATATGTGATTACCGAAATGCTCAAAACAGGCGGTGGTTCAATCGTCAATACGGCATCTACAGCAGGTATTGTGGGTGTTCAAGCGGTTGCACCATATGCAGCGACGAAGCATGGCGTAGTTGGACTGACACGTACAGCGGCCATTGAGTACGGTAAAGAAAATATTCGTGTGAATGCCATTGCCCCAGGTACGATTGAAACTCCTATGGTGGTTCAGTTTGGGAAGGATAATCCTGAAGTGTTCAAAGCGACCCTTGACAGCATTCCATCCGGTCGTCTCGGTAAGCCTGAAGAGATTGCCAATCTGGTATCCTTCCTGCTGGGAGACGAAGCTCCTTATATTAATGGCGCTGTTTATCCAATTGATGGTGCTGTAACTGCACAATAAGGCATCAATCAGACTGAATAAGAAAGAGAGGCTACTGTAATATCACAGTGCCTCTCTTTTGGCATTTTATCATTTTTATTCTTGAGCTCACGCTCCTTTATGCCACATTGGATGATTCGGTCTGAACTGCCGTGGAATTTCCCTGACGGTAGGCAAGGATAATGATAATCATCGCAATCACTACTCCTGCGGCTCCAATCCAGGTGATGGATGACAATGAAACTGCGCTGACGGCGATTCCCCCAATACCGGCACCGGCAGCCATGGCCAGTTGCATAACGGAACTGTTCAGACTTAACATAATACCAGACGATTCCGGAGCCATTGTAACCAGATTATATTGCTGTGTGGGGCCAGAAGACCAGGCGGCGAAGGACCATAGAATCAACACAATGAAGATGGCCACACCCGAATGAGCCGTGATGTTCAGCATTAGCAGACTTACGACATGCAAGGACATTCCCAGGATGAGCGTTCGTTTTACTCCCATACGATCGGCACTGTATCCTCCAGATTTGGAACCAATCAGACTTGCGATACCAAAAGCCAGCAAAGCGGAACTTAACAACATTTCGCTCATGCCCGCAACAGATACCAGGTAAGGTGAAATGTAGGTATACGCAATGGAATAGCCTCCTAACCAGAAAAAGCTGACAAGCAACGCAAATCCAATACGAGGTTGTTTAAGGAGGGCTAATTGTTTTTTCAAAGGAACCGGTGCTTCGCCTTCAGATGGTGGGATCGTAGATGCAATAACAACCATGGCGATCACACCCAAAATCGCGATACCTGCAAAAATCAGTTTCCAATCCCAAGCTGCAGCAACCATTCTGCCCAGTGGAACTCCCACGATCAGAGATGCGGTAAACCCCGTAATGACCGTTGCGATAGAGCTGGCTTGTTTGCCTGCGGGCGCTATTTTGGCAGCGACTGTCAAGGCAGTTACAACGACGACTCCGGCGCCCAGCGCCATGAGGACTCGCGCAGCGATAAAGAGTCCATATCCAGGTAACAGGTAGGCCAAGACGTTACCAACGACAAAAAGTCCCAGAAAGTAAAGCAGCAGCTTACGTCGGTCCATGCGGGATGTTAAGGCGATAATGATGGGCGTACCGAGCGCATAAACGAGTGAAAAGATTGTGATCAGCTGTCCCGCAGCAATCAACGATATATTCATGGTGTCCGAGATCCGATCCAGAATACCCGCAATGACATATTCGGAGGTCCCTACAAGAAAGCTGACCAAAGCTAGGACATAGATTTTCCAGGTGTTAGACATGAGTATATAACCTCTTTCTGATTGTAATTATTATATTTTTAGAAATATAGAAATAAAGACGAGAGATCTGGATCTAGAAATAACTAATGCACCAATGAGGCAAGGATGATTACTTGATCTATCAAATGTACCGGGTGTTATGACAAAAGGATATTTATACGACTACGAAGAGGCTCAGCCGACCAAGTAGCAATACAATATAATGATTTTATATTTCTAGTATTATAGAAATATAAAACAAAAATTTTATCTCTCCAACAGATAAGGAGCGAATCTCTGTACAGTATCCGCATTCAGGCTGTAGTAAATATACGTACCTTTCTTTTGTGAGGTCAACAAACCACAATCGGATAGCTGCTTCAGGTGATGAGATAAAGTGGACAGCGCTACGGTTACAAGCCGATTTTCCAAATCAGCGGGGCACAGGTTGCTTTCACCCGAAAGGATCTGAATGATCTTATATCGGGTTTGTTCACCCAGAGCTTTATGAATTTTGACGACCTGTTCAGTATCAATCGATTTGGATTGCATCAAAATGGCTCCTTTCGTCTTTATTTCTTATTTCTATAAATATTGAAATAACTTTAACATGTCTTTTGAAAAAAGTAAACTCCCCACGAAGATCTTTGTTTCCAGTCGAACATGAATCAACTGAAAGCAAAAACCTTTGCAGGAAGTTGGGAAGTCTATCTACGCTCACTAATTATAGGCGTTCAAGATATTCGACGTATTCTTTGGCATCTTTCAACGACAGGTTTCTGGCTTCACGAGCCTTTTTGATTGCAATTATTTTCTTGCCCTGTTGTGCAAGTGCCTGCAATTCTCTATCAAGTTCAGTCAGGTCAGCATGTGTCGGTGGAGGCGGGGACACATTCACTGAAGAAGTGTTATAACTGAGAGGGGAGTGTGCGGTACTGCCTGAACCATTCTCCAGACGTTCTACATCCCTTTTCAATTCATTCAGCTGTGTCTGCAAGCTGATGACGCGAACCAATAAGATAAGAATAAGAAGTAAAAAAACGACTAAAACAATGGTGTTAATTTCCATGCAAGCAGGTGCCTCGCTTTCCTTGCTTCAAATACATATCTATTTAAGTTGTACCGGGATCTCCTTAACACCACGAACAATCATGCCGGGTCTCCATTCAAGTTCATTAACACCAGTCTGAAGCTGCATATCGGGAAAGCGTCGAAGCAGCGTATTAATGGCAATCTCGCCTTCCAGTCGCGCGAGAGGGGCTCCCAGACAGAGATGAATGCCTTTGCCAAAAGCCAAATGTGCGCTCTTCTCGCGAGTGATGTCAAAAACATCCGCATCCTTAAATTTCTCTTCATCCCGATTGGCTGAATCCAGAGCTACAATAACAAGTTCACCTTCAGCTATGTGATGTCCATGAAATTCAATGTCCTCGGATGCCCAGCGGGACGTGCTGAATTCAACCGGGCCGTTATAACGCAGCATTTCTTCAACAGCATTATGGATTAACTCAGGTTTCTTTATCAACAGGTCGCGTTGTTCCGGGTGCTCCAAAAGGGCGAGTACACCATTACCGATCAGATTAACGGTTGTTTCGTGTCCGGCGATGATCAGCAGAGCGACAACACCAAGCAGCTCCTTTTCAGAGAGTTGTTCTCCTGATTCTTCAGCCACTACGAGCTGGCTGATCAGATCGTCACCCGGTTGCTCACGTACTTTGGCAAACCAGGCATTCAGGTAATCAATGAATTCCTGGGCATGCTTTTCAAACACTTCGGAATTCTCCGCACTTGTCGCATCGATGATGGAATTGGACCATAGACGGAATTTGTCCTGATCCTCAAGGGGTACACCCAGGATTTCACTGATCACAATGATCGGTAATGGAAAAGCAAACTCATCGATCAGATTCATCTTGTCCTGGGAATCGAGATTATCCAGGAGATCGTCGGCAATATCTTGAATATGGCTTCTCATGCCCTCAATCAATCTGGGAGTAAAAGCCTTCTGTACGAGTCCACGCAACCGGCGATGATCAGGTGGATCGGAAAAAAGCATGTTATGCACGAAGATATTTTGTTGATCGGGTCCGTAACGTTTGACTACATCCTTACTGAAGCGGTTGTCTTTTAATACTTCGACTGCATCCTCATATTGGGTAATAATCCAACCGAAATCACCATGAGGGAACAGGACTCTGTAAATGGGATCATTCTGTCTCAGCTTTTCATATACGGGGTAAGGGTTCTGTGTGAATTCTCGGGTGAAGAACTCAGGCTGTGAAGTTTCATTTGTACTCAAATGGTTAATCTCCTCTCATCAAAAGCTCGTAATGTTACGCATCTTATCTAAGGGATCATATGTTAATTTCGGTGGCTTCATACGAAAAGCCTGCACCATCTATATATTCAATATTGGAGCGATTGAAACCTTGTTAATCTGCTTGAACCATATTACGGATCGTTTAACGAACTATAGGGACGTATGGCCTATAATATGAAGTTTTCTACAACAACAACGTGGACTCAAATTAGTTTTGAAGCAGTTGTCATAATGCAACGATATAAGTAATTCACAATTGTGCTATGAACCATGTCTAAGGACTTATGAAGAATGCTGATAAGAAGGACGTTTCAACCATTTTTGTCGTTTTCTAAGTTCGTTGAAAGGCTGCTGTGATAAGATAAAACTTTATAAGAACATACGATCTGTTTATGCGAGAGGAGAAACTTTGACGATGGAAATGCTTAAGCCACCCGCCGAGACATTATATGAGACAGAATTACGGGCACTGCGAGAAGAAGATACAGGAAAACGTCCTCCAAACTGGCTGCTGTCCCCGGCCTATGTCAGAGATTTTATTATTGGCAGGGATAAACCTGCAATGTTGGATGGAGAAGAGGTTCCCATTACGCGGAAATTTTATGGCAATGATGTCCTGATTGAACGTTCCGTGGTAACTTTGGCAGGCAATCGGGGCTTGATGCTGGTAGGGGAACCCGGGACAGCCAAGACCATGCTTAGTGAATTGCTAACCGCAGCTATTTCCGGAACAAGTCTGAACACGATTCAGGGTACGGCAGGTACAACCGAAGACATGATCAAATATTCCTGGAATTATGCCATGCTGCTGGATAAAGGCCCATCCGAAGCGGCACTTGTACCCTCACCGTTATATAACGGAATGAAGAAGGGGATTCTTACCCGTTTTGAGGAGATTACACGTTGTCCTGCTGAAGCACAGGATAGCCTAATCAGTATTCTCAGTGACAAGGTAATGAGTATTCCTGAACTGGACGGCGGTGTGCTGTTTGCCAAACCAGGGTTTAACGTGATTGCTACGGCGAACATTCGCGATAAAGGCGTCAATGAAATGAGTGGTGCGCTGAAGCGCCGTTTCAATTTTGAGACGATCAAACCGATTAGCAGTGTGAAAATGGAAGCCAAAATTATTGAATCCCAGGCGCAAAGCCTGTTATTACATAGCGGGATAGACACCGAGATTAATTCGGATGTGGTTGAATTGCTGGCCACGACATTTATGGAGCTTCGCACAGGAATGACGCGGGAAGGTTACAAGTTGGATACGCCCCAAGCGTCCATGAGTACGGCTGAAGCCGTATCTGTATATGTACAGAGTGCAATGACTTCCTATTATTACGAAGACAAGGGAATTACATTGGATCGGCTGGTGCAAAACATGTTGGGGACGATAGCGAAAGAAAGCGACAAGGATCTGTCCATTCTCAAAACCTACTTCTCCAAGGTCGTGAAGGAGCGTTCCAGAGAAGAAGGGATTTGGAAGGATTACTACGAGGAGAAGAAATGGATCGGTTAACAGGAAAAGCTGATCTGGATGTTGCCCAGTTACAGACGCTATTTGAGTCTCAGGTCTATAACCTGAACAACGGAACGCTTTATTTTCCCATACGCCATCATAGCCCAGCCTGTTCCTATCATTTGCTGCGATTGATTGAAGAATACAAGCCGGACATCATTCTAATCGAAGGCCCTGAGAGCGGCAATCCCTTACTTCAAGTTCTGGCTGATGAGGCAACCCTACCTCCTGTCAGTCTTTACTACACCTATGAGAGTGAAGATGAGAGAGCGGCCTGTTATTATCCGATGCTTCGTTACTCACCTGAATATGTAGCGTTGAAAGAAGCAGCTCGGCTGAGCATCCCTGCAACTTTTATCGACCTGGACTATCATCATTTCTCTAAGCCCAACAAGGCAGAACAGCGGGAAATTTCCATTCAAGATGAAACTTTGCTCGCAGGGTCTGAGTTTATCCACCGTTTATGTCAAAAAACAAACTGTCGAAGTTTCGATGAATTGTGGGAGAACGTATTTGAAATTGGTGGTCTGGAGAAGTCAACACAGGCATTTGTACAGGATGTATTCACGTACTGCACCTTATCCCGGATGTGTTATTCAGCGGAGCGGTTGCACAGTACAGGTGATTTGGCAAGAGAAGCTCATATGAGAAGTCGTATTAAGCAGGCTGGGCAGGAGCATGAACGTGTGCTTGTCATCACTGGCGGATTTCATACGTATGGACTGCTGATGCCCGAGAATCATGAGACTGACTCAGAAGAGATGACGATGCAAGAGCATGCGAAGGCTCAGAATTCGGTGAATCAGCAGATGTATCCCATGGTCTACACGTTTGCTGAAGCGGATCGGCTGAATGGGTATGCAAGCGGCATGCCTTACGTGAATTATTACGAACAGATCTGGACCCAGCTGCTTCGGCAAAAGGACTCCGTGTATAATTTGACCGCTTTGGACTTGTTATCACGACTAACCCGCAAGCTGAGGGAAGGGCATGAACATGTATCAACCAGCGACGCTATTGAGGCTTACAGCATGGTTCAAGGACTCGCAGGACTGAGAGGAAAAAGGGAAGGCGGAGTCTATGAGCTGATGGATGCAACACTTTCTTCCTTTGTTAAGGGTGAACTTACGTTAGCTTCAGACAAACCTCTGCAAGAACTACACAGATTGCTAACCGGCAATGTCATCGGAAAAGTGGCTCCCAACCCATTTAGTATTCCGATCGTTGAGGATTTCAAAGAACGTTGTACAGCATCAAAACTTCAAATTCGAACTACAGGCCAACATAAGAAAATACTTGATTTATATGCCAAACCAGATCATCGTCGGCAAAGTCAATTGTTTCAATGTATGGTCTATCTCGTTCCGGATTTCGCGAAGCGACAATCGGGCCCGGATTGGATAGCACAGCGTGACATGAACCTTGTTCGAGAGACATGGGTGTATACCTATTCCTCCAGAATTGAGGCTCGATTAATCGAGAACTCGCTCTATGGAGGCACAATTCGGGAAGCCGCTACGCGCAAGATGGAAGAGGAAATGCAGGGAATACCGGATCATCACAGCGGTGACCTCGCCAAATCCATGCTTCAGGCTTTGCTTATGGGCCTGCAGGATACAGCAATGAAGCTGTATGAACATGTGAAGTCGGCGCTCCGGAAGGATGGGAATTTCTTGTCATTGTGCGGAAGTCTGCATATTTTGAATCGAATTCAGCAGCATCGCAGACTTCTTGGGTTGTCTGAGGAACAGCAGCTCCTCATTCTCGTATCCGAAGCCTATAACAATGCCGTGGACAAACTGATGCAGCTCTCAAGAACGAATCCGGATGAACATGAAGCGATTGTCCAGGGACTGAAGCTGCTTGCCATGCTGGCAGAGTCGTCCGAAGAGCATTTTCGGGATGAACCATTCAGGGCACACCTGGATGAACTTCTGTCAGACAGCCAGCTTCCGGCACAGCTGGAGGGGGTGTGTATTGCCATATCTTCAGGACTTGGCGACAGGCATAGAGAAGAGATCGTGGATCGAGCACGTGCATATATCCGGGGATCGCAGGAACAGACCCGCCAGACTGCACTTTATCTACAGGGTGTGTTCTCTGTAGCACGGGACGCTTTTTTGTATGAAGATCAGCTTTTATCGGAGTTAAACTATATGATCGAGCAACTTGATTATGAAGAGTTTATTCGTATGATCCCTGAACTTCGTTTGGCTTTTACTTACTTCACACCCATGGAGACAGGTCTGATTGCGGATCGGGTTGCGAGCTTGCATCAGGTAGAGAACGAAGAGATGTCATGGCCTTCCGTTGACGAGCGATTGCTGATCCAGACGAAAACATGGGATGAAGCCCTTCGGAAGGAGTTTGACGCATGGAAGCTGATCTGAATGAGCTCAATACAACCAAGGAAATTGTGAAAGACAATGCAGAGCTGAACCGGGCGGAAACCATAAACCGTTGGCGCCTTATTCTAGGTGAATCCGCCGAAGAAGGACTGTCCAATGCAGAAGATTACTCCCCTGATGATTTTAAATATACCGAAGTCGATGAGATTCTCGGATATCTGTATAATCGCGAATACGGTGAAGAGCAGGGTTACAGAAAAGGGGGAGGAAGGGGCCCCTCGGATCTAACCGTTCCCAAATGGTTGCATAAGGTCAGGGAATTGTTCCCGAAACCAACGGTAGAAATCCTGGAGAAACAGGCGCTTGACCGGTATGGCCTAACGGAATTGTTAACGGACAAAAAGCTGCTGGAATCACTCGAACCCAATATGAACCTGCTCAAGAATATTATGCAATTTAAAGGACGAATGAAAGGCGACGTATTAAAGAGCGCCAAGGAAATCGTACGAGTCGTGGTTGAAGAGCTGCGACGCAAACTCGAATCTCAGACCAAAGCGAGCATTATGGGGAAACGCAGCCGTTATGCATCCAGTTCGGTGCGTTCCTTGCGCAATTTGAATTTCAAGCAGACGATTACCAAGAACTTGAAGAACTATGACAAAAACAATCGAAGATTTGTAATTGATCGTCTATATTTTGACGGGAATATCCAGTCACACAACAAGTGGGACATCATCATTGGTGTGGATGAGAGCGGAAGCATGTTAGATTCAGTGATATACAGTTCGGTGATGGCAAGCATTTTCTATCGCTTGAATGCACTGCGAACGAAATTGTTTATTTTTGACACACAGGTTGTCGATTTGAGTGACAGGCTGGAAGATCCGGTAGATGTGCTTATGAACGTGCAGCTTGGTGGAGGAACGCATATTAGCAAGGCCCTCCGTTATGGTGAGACGTTAATCGAAAATCCTGGGAAAACGATATACATTCTCGTTAGCGATTTGGAAGAGGGTTACCCTATCCAGCACATGTATAAAGCATGTAAGGATATTCTGGATACGGGCTGCAAATTGCTTGTGCTGACCGCACTCGATTTTAACGGAGATACCGTGTACAACAAACATGCTGCGCAGACCTTATCCAATATGGGTGCACATGTAGCTGCGATTACGCCCAATGAGTTGGCAGACTGGATTGGCGAAATTATTACTTAATTGGTTATATACAATATCATTTATACACTCATATTCGAGGAGGAATGTGTAATGTTAACCGCAGACCGCGCAGTAGAAGCTTTAGTGGAGAAGTTTGCAGAGGTGTGTTCCAATGAATATTCGTTGAAAACGGACCGGAGTTCGGAAATCATTGATTATGTGATGGGAACGACGGATAAGTTTCCTGATATGATGGGAGGTTCCAGCCATTATGCCTACCAGACGATAGAAGTACTCATGAAAATTGCCAAAAAAGATGACGGAGACATCTTTTTTCGAGCGGGAGCCATTGTAATTCATATGGAATCCAATTATTCCAGAAGGAATTCGTGGAGAACCGATGGTTTTACGCTCTGCCTTGGAAACGACTCGGAGGCTTATGGATTGAGTGGAAAGAGCAAAAACAATGATCGGATGGGCGGGTTGCTGTCCCGTTTGGAAAAAATCAATCGCTATGCTGGAGAGAAGGAAATTCTGGATGAATTAAAGAGCAGACTGAAGGGAAATTTCCAGGATGTAATCAATGGAATGATACTCCTTCGACTCTATTCAGATCTCAATAATAGCCCTTCTCATCTTACCCAGGTGCAACAGTTCACTCAATCTCTGCCTGCATTGTTTCAACATGTGATGACCCATGATACAAGTAAGCTGCGGAACGAATTGCATGCATTGATTGAGCCACTGGTGGTTTGCAATTTTCAAACGAAACATAACCGATCTGCATATGAATTGAATGATGAATTCCTCCGGGAGAAGCATAATCAGGTTATAGCTGAGAACTATTCGGATACTTCTCTTTCCAAAAAGGAGCAACTGTCTTACAGTGAGTTCGACAAGACGATGATCCTTTTGAGCAATGCTTTGTTGTATTTGGTTAACATCAGTGGCGGCAAACAGCGTTTCCTTGAAAACAACAGTGAGACCGGTCTTATTTTGCTCGAAGCCATAAACCAATTACATGAGATCTATCCACTTGAAGTTCGGCGCTACTTGTTAAGCATGGATCCAAGAACGAAAAATGCTAATGAGTTACTGTCAGGGCTGGTGCCCCTAGACGAGCCATATCAGCTCATCGAAATGTTGCGTAATGAGCTCGAAGTGTACACCATACCATGGCAATTTCTGCAATCAGCTATTGTGAATGAGCCACAGCAAGCGATTCGTGCATACCACATATTAAAACCCCCATTCCTCAAATTATGTATCCAAAAAATGCTGGAGGGCCATGGAATCGCAGTGCCAGATGTGGATGAAACGGTTGAACAAGCCGTGTTCAGTGCTCTTCGACATCCATTAGACGGAGGGAGACAGGGGATTGCAATTGCACGATATTTGAACGGTGAAAGCTCACTTGAAGAATACTGGGAAGATCCGAATAGTCGTGGGCTGTTTAATAACCTGAATCGTGATAAAAAGCGCGTTCATAACTTGATCAGCATTAGTTTTCTGCCTTTGGATTCGGAGGCGATGCGTCGGTTCGTGATTCTGACCACGTATCCCGAGTGGACACTGGATATCGTTTCTGATATGTATCAATCTTACGCGTTTAGCGGTGAGAAGCTCCTTGAACTTTACGGCCAAGATCCAGAGGTGAAACAAGAGAAATTACTGTCTAGTCTGATCTCTCTCAACGGTATGACCGATTACAAGTACAAATCGATGCCTCAGGATGAATATCGCCGGATCATTCAGCAAAATCTGGACTTTGCTTTGGGACAGTACAAGAAACTGCCCACGGACACGCGCATCTTAATTTTGGAAATTACTTTTGAACAACGTCACGAGCTATCGAGTAAACAGGTAGCTGAAGCGATTCGTGCCGGATTGCAGGATTCATCCAAAAAGGCAAATGGCGTGGCGTTATCTGAATTCAATCGGATTCCTGACCAGGACTTATACACGACAATATATCGTTCGGAGAAAAAAACGGGTGTGAAAGAAATGGCTCTGAGCGCCATCCGCAGTTTGGATAATAGCAAGGATGTATACCTTGAGCTTCTGAAGGGTGAGAAGTCTGCAGAATGGAAGAACCTGATTCAAATTCTGCTGGATACCGCGGATCAAAGCCCAGAGTATGCTCATGCGGCACTTGCAGATCAGGCAGATGCCAAAAAACTGACCAGACTAAGCTGGTTGTCCTTAAACGATCTTCCTTCTCTGATACGATCAGAGGACAATCAACCATTAGATGATCGAATCAAGCAATATATCTTGGTGCAATCAATAGATCATACATCTGCGCCGAACGAAAGACTGAATGAACTACGTGAGTATGTAAGCGAGGATTCGCTCACACGGTTTGCTAGCGAGCTGCTGCAGTTGTGGATTCAGGAGAGTGCTTCTGCGAAGGAGAAGTGGGTAATGTACCTCTCGGCACTCTTTGGCGATACTCAAATTGTGAATATATTGGCTCCCCAAATTAAGGAATGGACAGAAAACAGCCGAGGCGCCATTGCGGCTGATGCTGTAAAAGTACTGGCCTATCTTAAGGAACCTTCTGCTCTCATGGCGATTGACAAGATTAAACGCAGTGTGAAGAACCGCCAGGTTAAGGGTGCGGCTGAAGAAGCGTTGCAGCTGGCAGCGGAAAATATGGGACTTAGTTCGGAACAACTGGAAGATCGACTCGTCACCACACTTGGTTTTGATAAGAATGGTACGATGCAGCTGAGCTACGGGGAGCGTTCATTCCTGATAAAAGTGAATGGAGATCTGCAGGTCGTTGTTGTAAATGAAGAAACGGGTAAATCTGTGAAGAGTCTACCTGCTCCTGCACAGAAAGATGATACTGAACTTGCCGCGCAGTCCAAGGCGCGATTTACTCAACTGAAGAAGGATCTCAAAACGATGGTTAACATCCAGGCGCAACGTCTGGAAGAATCTTTGTCTAAACAACGGCTGTGGTCTGCTGATGAGTGGACAGCATTGTTTGTACAGAATGTAATCATGCAGAAATTTGCTGTAGGGCTGATATGGGGTACGTATGAAGATGGTCAGTTGGTCACCACTTTCCGTTATATGGAGGATGGTACGTTTAATACCGTCGATGAGGATGAATACGAGCTGCCTTCGGGATCTCTAGTGGGATTGATTCATCCACTCGAACTGGACCAATCTACGCTCGAAGGATGGAAAACGCAGCTGGAGGATTATGAGATCAAGCAGCCGTTTGAGCAGCTGAATCGTCAAATTCATGTGCCTGAGGATGAAGACAAAAGCAAGGTTGAATATGACCGCTTGCCGGAGTCTGATTTCTCTCCCACCGCATTCCCCAAAGCACTGGAGAAATACGGATGGATCAAAGGTCCAGCGCAGGATGGCGGCTGGTATCATGAATTTTACAAAGAGTATGGAGATCTTGTCGCAGAACTGCGCTTCAGTGGTACCAGCATTTCATATTATGAAGGATTGGAAGATATCACGTTGGAATCTCTGCACTTCTTTAAACCTGGCAGTCAGAAACACTATTATTATAGCGATCACAAGTCCATTGCTTTGGGTGAAATCGCAGGTCGTGTGTTCAGTGAAACGATCTATGATATTTTAAGAGCGTCAGGACGTTGATCAAGTGAGTGGAATTGAACAGAAATTTCGGATTTTTTCGAAGCGGTGTACGGAGGATTATTTGATTCGATATGCCAATAAGGGATTGTACAAACGGTCTCTGAAAGATTTGGATAATGGCGTGAGTGTGCAATACACTTGGAATGAAGCATCTGTGAATTGTCAGTTGACTGATGGTACACATTGCACGCTTGAAAATACGCTGGATCATTGGGAGTGCTCCTGTCCGGCAGACAACATTTGCAAACATATACTAATTTCGATTTTGTATTATCAACGGGAACATCAGACAGAGGATACATTCAATCAGGGTGAAGAAGCGTCATCAGCAGAGTTGGAACCTGCGTCTGGTATGGTAATGGAGTCCCGCTTCCGCTGGATGGTTGAATCGGATCTTGCTCCTTTGATTAAATCGTATAGTTCTTCCTTGATTGAGGAGGTTCTGTTCCGATTAAGATATCCGGAGCAGATTGAAGTAACGGAAGATTCTCTTCTAACGGTGCGTCTGGTGAAACAAGAACTTGAGGTTTCGTTTACAGAGGAAGCTAGCCTGGCTAAGGCCCTGTGCAAAGTAAAACAAACTGTCGGCAATATGGCCAAGCTTGAAGCATTATTGCGGTATCGGATGCAACAAGGTTTGGATGATACGGAAGCCATAAGTGGAAGAGTCCATGATGCCAAGTTTTCACTTCAAACGGTGCGGGAATGTCGTTCCATGCTGGCAGGTCTGCTAAATACGGGGCTAGCACGTCTACCGCAATCGTATATGGCTCAATTGGAGACACTGGCGATTGCAGCCCATAGTGGTCATCTTCCCGACGTTGAGCGAGGTTTACGCGGGATTCAGGGAGAATTGCAGATGTTCTTTAACCGACATGTACGGTTCTCCATGCAATCGATGCTTGATCGGGTAAGCAAATTGTATCTTGCATTACAGGTGCTTGAACAAGAGAAGGTATCTGTTTTCAAACAAAGTCAGCTCATTGGCAGTTTCCGAAGTAAATACTATGCGGTTCCTGCGCTGCATCTGTATGGACTGGGTGCTGATGCATGGGAGACACGCTCCGGTTACCGTGGAATCACTTATTATTTCTATTGCTTTGATGATGCCGAAATCTATACGTATAGCGATGTGCGGGCGGTATACTATGAAGATAATCAATTCTCATATACAGAGCACTATGGTTCCTTCACTCCATGGCAGTCCAATCTGACTTTCCGTCAATTTGCCGGGGAAGAGGTTCAGTTTCGCTCGGTGAAAGTAAATGAAGAGCATAGACTCTCCTCCGGGGAAGGCGCTAAACTTACACTGTTGCCCCGAACAGGAGTGGAAGAGGTGAATCTGGGCAAGTTCATGCAAGATATACCCTCCGTACTCGCTGAGGATGCACGCTCATTTGAGTTGTTTTCCGTTCCGCAAGAACGACTGGCGATGATCAAGGTTACCCGGGTTGTAGAGCATCGCTTCGATAAGCAATCGCAGGACCTTATTCTAACGATGGAGAGTGACCATGGGGAGACGTTGGATCTGACTCTTTCTTATTCAACGGAATGGGAGACCATGATCAAACGGCTAGAGTCTGGCTATGGAGCAGGAACACTCGAAGACTTCTACGCTTTTGTGCGTATAAAGCAACAACGGATATACCCGATCAGCTTCCTGAAGGGTCCAACGGTGATCAGTCTGAAACTGGATACGGGCTATGGAAGGACGGGGAGAGTTGGAAGACTATAGTCAGTTGATGCAGAAGATCAGCAGCTGTTCAGAAGAGCTGTTGCTTCGCGGATTATCCCAATTCACACTGAAAGATATTGAAGTATTGGAACAGCTAATCGTGGAGACCTCGAGGTTCCAAATGACTTTCCTTCGTGAAATACTGGAGCTCATGATCGAAGAAGGCCGAAAAACTGCTCTGGGGAGCAGTGATGAGGAGCTTATGTTGCTTCATTATTGCCGCCTCACACAGTATGTACAGCTCAGCACTCAGGAATCATCCTGAACGGATTGACACATAAAGAATTGCAGAAGCGTGAGCATCTGCAATTCTTTTTATTTCATTTGAGTAAATTGGGTTTTTGAATCGAATCTAATATGGAAGGGAGGGTGAGCATGAAGGAAGAACAGATCAGGAAAGCAGTCGCTAGACGTGACCATGAAGCCATGGAATGGGTGATGAATAACTATGCTGGATTGTTGTGGAAAATTATTTATTCTATATTACATAATGCCTCAACAGAAGAAATCGAAGAATGCGTAGCAGACACCTTTTTTTCATTTTGGCAAAATCCACTTTCTTTCCAGCCCGAGCGCAGTAGTTTGAAAAATTATCTGGCAACTATTGCGAAGCACAAGGCCAGTGATCGTTACCGGAAATGGAATCGCAGAAGTGAGATTTCATATGAGGAGAGTATTCATTTTGTTCAAACTGAGGACACTCTCTCTAAATTAATCAGTAAAGAAAGGCAACTTGAATTGGAGCAGGCTATTGAATCATTTCCTGAACCAGACCGAGAAATTCTGAAACGTCGGTTTTACGAAGCTCAGAAGCCATTGGAAATTTCAGAAGCATTGTCTTTGCACGTCAGACAGGTCAATAACAAAATTTATCGTTCGAAACAGTGGTTGCGTAAGTGGTGGTTGCAGAAGAAATAGAGGAGGTGATTCCCATATCGAATCCAGGAGATCATTTTACGGAACAGAATCTAACCCATATCAAAAAAATATTCCATGAGAAAGCGCGCCTTGAGGCAAATTTGCAATTTAATTCACAGAAGAAGAGCAAACAACTAAATAGAAGAAGAACCCGTAAGTTAATCTATATCCCCATTGCAGCCATCCTCTCTTTAACTATTGTTACAGGTGCAGCAGCGGCTATGGGAGTAATTGATCTTTCATCTATTCTGCAATTTTTGAGTGGAGATCGAATCAACATTCTTCGTCCGGTAAATAAGACCAGTGAAGATCAGGGCATACGCATGCAGACTCTCGGTGCTGTTCGAGACGGCAGCACAACTGAAATTTATGTGGCCCTCAAGGATTTAACAGAAGACCGAGTGAATGCTTCGCTTGATGTATATGATTTTCATGTATCAGGTGGTCGGTCACATAATGCAAAGTTAGTACAGTATGATCCTGCTGAGAAGACTGCGATTATTCGATTTCTGGTTCAGGGAAAACGGCTCAGCAATCGAATGAGTGTCCAGATTAGTTCTTTTTTATCAGGCGCAAATAAAGAGGAGAACTATGATTCTGGGCTCAATCTCTCAGAACTCCTGAGTAAGAAGCAGCAGACCGAATATGACACTCTTGATCCACTCAAAGACAGTATTAGCGGGTGGGGAGGTGAATCCGCTCTGGAATTAAGTGAACAGGAATTCATTCATGTACTTCGTCAGGATCAAACCCATATTAAGTTGCCTGGGATCAATTGGATGTATATATCCAATATAGGTTTCGTCGATGGGAAATTGCATATTCAGATTAATCCAGATGACGAGATGGGTAGATACAATCATGGTTATTTTTTCTTTACTGATGATCAAGGGAACAAGCAGGATATCCCCATGAATAGTGTCTCCTATGGCTCTTATATCAAAGGTGGTACTCGATACGGTGGGGATTATGAGGAGTATATTTTTGATATTTCGAATATCAGTCAACTCAACAAGCTCCAGCTTAAAGGAGATTTTACTAGTTATGATCAGTACGTTACGGGGAAATGGGAAACAACTTTTGATCTGAAACAGGATTTATTAAGTAAAACTGGAAAAGCAACTCTTACGCTGAATGATGAATTACGTACAGAGATTGTAGTCTCCTCCCTGGGTGTTACGCTTATGGGCAAAGGGGTCAACCAAATAACGCCTGAGAATCTTCATATGGTACTCTATCTCAACGATGGCACGAGCATTTATCCCAAATCGGGGTTCCTGAACATTGACGACAATTTGATGAAGTGGATATCACCTCAAACAATACCGGTAAATGAAGTGAATTATCTGATGTTGAACGGACAGAAAGTGTTATTGCAAGATCCTTAAAGATAGTTACAAATAAAATGGGCGGTCTTCACGACTGCTCTTTTTTTATAAGATTTTGTTATTCGCTCTCAACTTTTCAAGGTTAACGGTTATATTCGCTGAGATGTCATATCCCCGCTTATGTTGCATACCCATACCATTAGGCGAATGCTGTCTTAAGGAGGAAACAGGCATGTCCATGAGCGAACCTCTGTTAACGCAAATTGTCAATCAACATATCCCGGCTGACGCGACTGTCGTCACCATTGATAAACCGGTCAAACATCCGGCCATTTATGCTTCAGATTTAACCGGAGACGGAATGCCGGAGATTGCTGCTGTATATGAGCAGGGCGGAGAATTGATGCTGCTAGTTCTGAAATTTTACCAGGGTCACTGGATCAAGATGTCTTTGACGAAAGGCTTGGGTTATGGTGTTACCTTGCTGACAGCGGCATCGGTGACATCCACGGCGCGGAACAATCTCATTGTCGGCTGGCAGATCGGTGCGATCTGGTCGAAGCTTGCTGTATATGAATGGACGGAATCAGGACTGACTGATCAGGCGCCAGAAGATTTGTATTACAGCCATGCGGAAATCATCGATATGCCGGGTCACCACGGCAGAGATGGCAAAGTAGAGATTGCACTCTGGATTCATGATACAGGTGAAGCTTATCGGGTCGAGATCATCCGCTGGCAGAATGGTAAATGGGTTCCCGCAACAGATGTATACCCGTATTACTTTCCTAAGGTAGTAAAGTATTACGAACAATTGGCAGAACAACATCCAGATTATATTTTCTATTGGTATTATCTTGCGGACGCTCAGTATAAAGCCGGATTATTTCCTGCTGCACTCGTTTCGGTCCAAAAAGCGCTAAGTTTCAGTGACCCCTACCCTTCACGGAAAGTTCTGCTTGAGCTGGAAAAGAAGATTAGGCAAGCCATGGGCACAGAGGGGCCGCGTGAAACAACGTGGTTATTTCCGATATCAGTTAGAACAACAACTGGAACCCGGTGGGGTTATATGGACGCCCAAGGTCGTATTCGTCTTGAACCGATACTTGACGATGCCCAAGACTTTCAACGAAATGGCCTGGCTGTCGTAGTGAAAGACGGGAAGACTGGCATCATCAATCTTAACGGGCAATTTGTCATTCAACCTGTATACGATTCCATTAATTCTTTTACAGAAGGTCGGGCCATTGTCATTGATTCCCAAGGGTTCAAGATGATTGATGAACAAGGCGCAGTACTGACCAAACGGGCGTATCCGTATATAGCCGATGTGAAGGACGGCCGAGCGCTATTTTACCTTTCAGACAGCAGTCAGGCAGGCGGGGAAGTCAGTCGTTACGGTTATTTGGACACCTCTGGAAATGAGGTCATTCGGGCGCAGTTCGCTTCAGCGAACGATTTTCAGGATGGCCAGGCCGTTGTGCAGATCAAGGAAAATGAATATGCGTTAATTAACCGAAATGGTCAGCGGCTGGCGACGTATCCATATGCCTATGTAGGAACTCTGGGTGACGGATTACTTCCTTTTCAGAAAGAGGCATCGGGAAAATACGGTTATATCGACGAAAGTGGTCATATCCGAATTCAGCCGAGCTTCACATCGGCATTTCCGTTCAGTGGTGGGTACGCTATTGTGAATACAGCGGAGGATTACAACTCCATCTATGGCGTTATTAATACTCAGGGCATATTTACCATCCAACCCGCCTACAATGACATTCGAGATCTGGGAGAACATCGGTTGGCCCTGGGGCAAGCGATTGATCCCAAACAGTCTTTTATCGGATCGGTCTATGCAATTGCAGATGTCAATGGTAGGAAACTTTCGGATTTTGTATATACGGATGTATCAAATTACAAGGGAGGGCTGGCTTCAGCCACAAATGGAACACAAACGTTCTTTCTGGATCTAAATGGGCGACCTGCAACGGGATACCCACGTGTTGAAGGCTCGGGCACACTCGAATTGGTAGCTCCCGATCTGATCAAGGCATATGTTGACCAGCGCGTATCCTATGTAAACCGAACCGGGCAAATCATTTGGCGGCAAAATACAATCGTTCCACTTCACCCGCCTTATCGTGTACGTGAAGAGAAATATAAGCCAAACCCCGATTACCTCGTGTATTATCCGCAGGTGGAAGGGTTAACCGATCAAGCCGTTCAGCTTGCAGTAAACGCCAAGTTAAAGGCACTTTCCCAAGTGAAGCCAATCCCTGCGGATCAGAAGTTGGATTACACGTATACAGGGGATTTTGATATTACGTTCTACCAGCAGCAATTGCTTCAACTCAAACTCACGGGTTATAACTACCCGGCTGGTGCAGCACATGGCATGCCGACAATGATCTATGCGATCATTAATCTGAGCAGTGGTCAGATGTATGAACTCAAGGATTTGTTTAAACCGAACAGTGATTATGTGAAGGTGCTTAGCAAAATCGTAGGTGATCAGATCAAGAATGATCCGCAGTACTCTTATGTTTTTCCGGATACGTATGAGGGAATCAGCCCGGATCAGCCGTTTTTTGTCACAGCGGATGCATTGCATCTATACTTTAGCCCTTATGAAATCGCTCCTTACGTCGCGGGATTTCCGACGTTTACAATTCCTTTTGTCCAGATCAAGGATATTATTAATACAGAGGGTTCATTCTGGAAAGCTTTTCACGAGCAACCATAACCAATCCATTTCACCCTAGTGCAGAGAGGCCATATGTCCAATATATGGTCTCTTTTCTTTCGTTCTCGTGAATTATCAGATGAAATAAAACAAAATGATGCCGTTTATTATCCGTATAGAGGTATTTTTACTCCGTTTTGAGGTAGTAGCTGATCGCTGTGCTGTGAGATATTAATTGGGCGTATATAACACTGCGCGATATTGAGAATGATTATTAATGTCAGGAGGAGCGGGATGAACACCACATCTGAAGTATCCGGTTTAATGGAAGTAACCAAGGAGCGGAAAGGTTTGCTGATTACAGCAAGTATCTTCTCGGTATTATCGAGTCTGCTGCAAATGGTTCCATTTATCGGAGTGTATAAAATCGTCGAAGAACTGTTAATCCATGCTCGGGAGCCATCTGCCCTGGACAGGGATTTGCTGATGTATTGGGGGTTCGTCTCTTTCGGAGCGCTGATCGCCGGACTTATTGCGCTCTATATTGGAGGGATGTGCTCGCATATCGCTGCGTTCAACATCCTGTACCAGCTCAGGGTAAAGCTTGCTGACCATGTGGCAAAAGTGCCGATGGGGTATCACACCCGAACTGCGACAGGTGAGCTGAAGAAAATCATTGAAGTCAGCGTTGAGAAAATAGAGAAGTTCATCGCGCATCAGCTTCCCGATCTGGTAAGCGCAATCGTCATTCCACTGGTACTACTTTGCTATTTGTTCTGGCTAGATTACCGTATGGCACTGGTCTTGCTTGTTCCCATGATTATCGGGTTCTGGCTGCAAAGCAGCATCTTCCGAAATGAGCGGGGGCGTCAGGCATATCGTGATTTTCAGCATGCGATTGAAGAGATGAACTCAACAGGGGTTGAGTACGTAAGAGGAATGCCGGCGGTAAAAGTATTCGGTATTACAGCGGACTCGTTTCTCACCTTTAAACAGGCAGTAACTCGTTATCGCGATATTTCGTTGAGAATAACCGATTTATGTAAGACGTCGTATGGCATGTTTTTCATCATCATTATTTCGCTGGTTACCTTTATTGTTCCGATCGGCATTTTACTTTCCAGCGGAAACGCAGGCAATCAGTCTTTTGCGATCACCTTTATTCTATTTCTGATCATTACACCAAGTTTGTCCGCGCCACTACTGAAGCTGATGTATTTGGGCAGTGGCATGCGTGAGATCGTGGAAGGTCAGAATCGGATCAAGGCTGTATTTGCCGAGTCGGTTGTACAGGAACCTCTCTCTCCGCAAGTGCCCGATACATATGAAGTGGCTTTTCGGCAGGTATCCTTTGCTTATGAACAAAAGGATAGCGAAGCGTTCAAACCTGTACTTCAAGAAGTTGATTTTGTAGCTAAAGCAGGAGAAATGACCGCATTGGTTGGACCTTCGGGTGGCGGAAAATCTACCATTGCCAATCTGCTTCTGCGTTTCTGGGACGTGCAGCAAGGCGAAATTACGATTGGTGGGGTTCCCATTCAGGAAATGGGGACAGAGAAGCTGGTGGAGACAGTTTCCTTTGTATTCCAGGACGTACATCTGTTCTACGATACGATTGAGGAAAACATCCGCATGGGCAATACAGCTGCATCACGGGATGATGTCATTGCAGCGGCTCGAACGGCTTGTTGTCATGAGTTTATTGAGAAGCTGGATGAGGGATATGACACCAAAATTGGAGAAGGTGGAACTTACCTGTCTGGCGGTGAAGCTCAACGGATTGCCATTGCGAGAGCTTTACTCAAGGATGCTCCCATTCTCGTATTGGATGAAGCGACAGCGTACGCGGATGCAGAGAATGAACATAAGATCCAGCAAGGTCTGGCCCAACTGGTTCAAGGTAAAACGGTCCTGATTATTGCTCATCGTCTAACAACGATTCGAGCAGCTGAGCAGATCCTGGTCATTCGCCAGGGTGCCATTGTTGAGCGAGGTACACATGATCAATTACGCGAGGCAAACGGTTTGTATGAAAAGATGTGGCAGGCTCATATTCATGCAGCTTCGTGGAAGCTTGGAGGTGCGAAGCAATGAGGAACTATTTATACAACATATCGGGTGGTAACCCCCGCAGTCTGCTTCCATCCATCATAGCCGCCATTCTGGACGGGATTGCCAAGATCGTTCCGGCTGCGCTGCTCGTTGATATTTTCAATACGATATACAAATCCTTCGCTGAACAGGAAAAGGAACTGGATATCCAGCGAATGTGGATTGTGTGCTGCATTCTGTTTGCATGGCTGTTGGTGGAATATGCGGCTTACTCTTCTCTCTATGATAAAACCTATCGGGCAGCATACAGCCTCGCTGCAACGGGACGCTTGAAGCTGGCTGAACATATTCGTCATCTATCATTGGGTTTCTTCGGCAAAAGGGACCCGGGAGATCTGACCAATCTGATTCTGAGTGATTATGGACAGGTAGAGCATACGATCTCTCACAATCTGTCACAGCTCATCAGCGCAATTGTGCTGCCGGTGTTGGCTTTTGCTGGACTGCTGTTTGTAGATTGGCGAATGGCAGTGGCGATGTTCATCGCTGTTCCACTGGGTGTGGCCTTGTTATGGATGACAGACTCCATTCAGGCTCGCTTAAGCGAGAATCATGTGAGAGCCAAGAACGAAGCGGCCAGCCGGCTGCAAGAGTATTTAACGGGGATTCGTGAGATCAAAGCCCACAATATGGGCGGAGAACGATTTGAACGACTGCGTCGTTCTTTTGACGAGTTGAAGTCGGCATCCATTCGGTTGGAAGGCATTATGGGTCCGATGATTATGGGAGCGATGCTGCTTGCGCGGTCCGGCATGACGTGGATGATTTTGGCAGGTAGTTATTTGCTTGCTGGCGGGGAATTGACATTGCCGATATTTCTGCTGTTTTTGCTGGTCGGTACGAAAGTGTTTGAACCTCTGACCGTTGCGCTGATGAGTTATGGTGAAATGCGATACTCCGCATATAGTGCACGGCGCATTATGGAAGTGCAGCAGGAAGCGCCGATGACAGGAACAGGCAGCGTACAACCTAATCAGGCGATTTCGTTTGACCGCGTAACCTTTGGTTATGATGATGAGCTGCCTGTGCTGAAGGATTTGTCGTTTACCATCCCTCCGCACTCGATTACTGCTCTTGTAGGGCCATCTGGTAGTGGTAAAAGTACGGTTACCCGTCTCATTGCGCGTTTCTGGGATGTGCAGTCAGGTTCCATTACGATTGGCGGGCAGCCGATTAACCGTATGGACCCGGAGAAATTGTTGGAGGATATCTCTGTTGTCTTCCAGGACGTGTATCTGTTCCAGGATACGATCGGCAACAACATACGTGTAGGGAAGAAAGAGGCTACCCAGGCAGAGATTGAAGAAGCAGCACGACGGGCTTGCTGTCATGAGTTTATCGCAAGTTTGCCTCAAGGCTATGACACGTTAGTGGGAGAAGGAGGCTCGACGTTATCTGGTGGGGAGAAGCAGCGTATATCGATTGCACGTGCGTTGTTGAAAAATGCATCCATCGTATTGCTGGACGAAGCTACGGCGTCACTCGACCCGGAAAATGAAGCCGCTGTACAGCAAGCGATTAATGAGCTGGTCGCGAACAAAACGGTAATCCTGATCGCCCATCGTTTGAAAACGATCCAAAATGCGGATCAGATCCTTGTTCTGGATCAGGGCCAGCTTGTGGAACAAGGAACGCATGAGCAATTATTGCTAACATCGGGCATCTATTCGCGTCTGTGGCAATTACAGCATGATGCCGAGGGATGGCAAGTAAAAGTGTAGAATTGGAGAGGAGAATAGTTCAAATGTTAAAACGAATTCATATATGGATTGCATTATGCTCCATGTTGATGCTTGCGGCTTGCGGAACTGAACAGACAAGCAGTCAGGAGGTTCGTTCATCAGAGGGAACGACGCAAGAGACAACGAAAGTCATCACCAATCCAAATGGAGAAGAAGTTACAATCCCCCTTAATCCGGAGCGGATTGTGGATCTGTCCGGCTCAACAGAGGAATTACTGATCGTGGGTAAAACGCCTGTCGCAACGACCAGCGCGGATTATGGGCAGCAGGATCAGATCACTCCACCCCTTAAAGACAAGTTGGATGCAAATACCGTAGTTCTGGGGTGGTTGGGCAGCAAATTCAGTATAGAAGCGGTGACTGCATCGAACCCGGATCTGATAATTCTGGGAAAGGATTTTAATACAGATCAGTATGAAACCTTATCCTTGATTGCACCGACAATTGTTTTGCCATACTCGTATTATGATTGGAGAGAACGTCTGACGTTCCTGGCAGATACATTCGGAGAAGAAACCAAAAAGGATGAGTTCCTGGCTAAATATGATGCAAAGTCGGCTGAGTGGAAGCAAAAACTCGAATCGGCTGTGAACGGTGAATCTTTTGCGGTCATCGAAACCTATCCTAACAATCTGGTGATCTATTCGAATAAAGGTGCGGCAGAGATGTTGTACGGCGAGTGGGGCCTAAAACGTACAGAAGGTATTCCTGAGCCCGAAGGCTGGGGAGGCAAACAGATCAGTATAGAGGCGCTAATCTCCGTCAATCCGGACGAGCTGGTGCTGATGGAGAATAGCGAGAACAAAATGGAAGACAGCAAGGTGTGGAATAACATGAATGCCGTCAAGGATGGGAAGATTTATAAAATCTCCAGTGTAGATAACTACAATTATTCTTATACGGCTATGGGACGGATGGAACTCATGGATCGTTTGGGTAACATGATTTTGGAAGGACAGAAGTAATGCTGAACAAAAATGTAACGAAAGATTAAAAGTTAAATGGTTCGCCATGGATGGGCTTCTCAACCAATGTTGAGGGGCTTTTTGTTTGCCGGAAATTCACAAAGGGTGGTCGAAATGTTGATGTTGTGATCCTCATAATAAAAGGATGTTATTTGGCTTTATGGTAAATTTTTCAGTTATACTATCTTTATATGTACATACATATGTTGAGTTAGAACAAATTTATGAAAGGAGTTAGGATAAACGTATTCATTAGTTTTTTTAGTAAAGAAAGTTTGGAGGAAACATTTTGTACAAAGCAGGTTTTTGGATAAGGCTCGGTGCAAGTATTTTGGATGGTATTATTATTGCATTGCCTTTAATGGTTATCGCAGGGCTCATTACAGGAAACTATGATAGTGATGAACCTATAGCAAAAATATTAAGTGCATTGTATTCCATTTTATTGCCAGCATTCTGGTACGGTAGAACAATTGGAAAACGCATCTGCGGAATTCGAATTCGAAAATACGATACACATGAGCCCCCTGGAATTGGAACCATGCTGATGCGAGTAATTGTTGCAGGACTTGTATAAGGAATAACTTTTGGTATTGGTTTCATTGTAAGTGTCATCATGGTTGCTGTACGAGAAGACAAACGTGCAATACATGATTTTATCGCAGGTACCGAAGTCGTTTGGGACTAAAAATGAGAAGGTAAGCCCTGGCACAAATATTGTTTATATTCCAATCAACTCATATTCACCCACGTTACAGACTATGAACAGTGTTCATGGTCTGTTTTTTTGTGATGTCAGAATTACAGTCACAAACCCGCGCCAATACAGCAAATTCAAGGCATTGCAGATGATTGCATAGATAATTTGTCTATCGTTTTGGCTAAATGATCATTTGGTTCTGACGAAATCAACATGTCATTTCATCTTTTGCGAATATCGCTACAATGCGCTCTCCCTTACTCTGAGGTAGAGCACAGACATTCCCAAAAGGTGGAGGATAAGGTCCATGAGAAGAAAAGTGTTATCTACGAGTTTGATGATCCTGTTATTAGGTACAACGATCCTGGGGTGTTCGTCCGGAGACAGTAAAACGGGCGACGCTGATAAAGGGACACCAAGCGGATCAACGGAAGCAACAACCTATCCGATTCAAACGGATAAGACGCTTACGTATTGGGGTGAAATTAACGGAAACCTGATCGGGGTCAAAAATTCGCACAGCGAAATTCCATTCTTTCAGAAATGGCAGGGAAAAACCGGCGTGCCACTCAAATTCACGGCACCACCGACAGGTCAGGTCAGAGAATCCTTTAACGTGATGCTGGCATCCGGGGATTTGCCAGACATGCTGGAGTATAATTTCATTGGAGATTTTCCCGGTGGACCGGAGAAAGCCATCAATGATGGTTACATCCTCAAGCTGAACGATCTAATTGACCAGTATGCTCCGAATCTGAAGAAATACCTGCAGGAGAATCCGGATATCGACAAGATGGTCAAAACGGACAGTGGCAGCTACTATGTATTCCCGTTCGTTCGGGGAGATGAGTACCTGCGTGTCTTCCAAGGTCCAATCATTCGTCAGGATTGGTTGGATGAGCTGGGACTGCCGGTTCCGGAAACAATTGATGAGTGGACAACAACCCTTAGAGCTTTTAAAGAGAAAAAAGGCGCAGCCGCTCCGTTCTCTGTAGTAAGTAAGCCACGATTCTTTAACGATTCCGGTAATGGTGCTTTCCTGGGTGCCTTCGGTGTAAACCGCGGATTCTATCAGGAAGACGGACAGGTCAAATTTGGTCCTGCGGAAGAAGGTTTCAAAGAATACTTGACGTTATTCCAGGAATGGTACAAAGAAGGTTTGATTGATAAAAACATCTCGACAGCTGATACCAAATCTGTTGACGGTAACCTCGCTTCTGGTGCTACTGGCGCTAGTGTCGGTAACGCAGGCGGAGGTATCGGCAAATGGCAGCCGCTCGTTGAAGCAAATGATCCGGATGCCGTTCTGGTCGCTGCCCCATATCCGGTACTTAACAAAGGTGACATTCCTAAATTCGGCCAGCTTAATCAGGGTTATGCCTCGGAAGGTACGGTTGCCATCACGACGGCAGCCAAGGACCCGGAACTTGCCGTTCGCATGCTGGATTACGGCTACAGTGAGGAAGGGCACATGTTCTTCAACTTCGGTGAAGAGGGTGTCAGCTATAACATGGAAGGCGATTATCCGAAATTCACAGACTTGCTGCTGAAGAATCCGGATAAACTCGCTCCTGCACAAGCGATTTCACTATATGCCCGCAGCAGCTATAACGGTCCGTTCGTTCAAGACAAACGTTATGCCGAGCAGTTCTTTGCATTACAGACTCAGCGCGATGCCATTGATGTATGGAAGAATACACAGGCCGCAAAATATAATCTGCCTTCAATCACACCTACACCTGAAGAGAGCTCCGAATACGCGACCATCATGAATGATATCAACACACTCGTCGATGAGATGACCATCAAGATCATTCTGGGCAACGAACCGGTGGATCAATTCGAGAGCTATGTCGCGAAAATGAAATCGTTACATCTGGATCGAGCTATTGAAATCCAAACAGCAGCACTCGAACGCTACAACAACCGGTAACTGTAAAAGGGGAGGGCTCTAGCCCTCCCGATTGAAAAGAGGTGAAAAGGTACATCATGAGCAATCGTCAATCCTTTAGAAGCCGGTTCGTGCGGGACTTCATGATGAACAAGTATTTGTATATCATGATGATTCCCGTTATTGGATATTATTTAATATTTCATTACGGCCCGATGTACGGCGCAATTATTGCCTTTAAAGATTATTCTCCGATGAAGGGTATTTTGGGGAGTGATTGGGTTGGGCTGAAACACTTTGAAGAGTTTTTCAACAGTTATTATTTCTTGCGTGTTCTGAAGAACACCCTTCTCATCAGTTTATATACGCTGGTCTTTGAATTCCCCGCACCGATCATTCTGGCGCTGCTCATCAATGAAGTACGCAAGCGCGCGTTCAAGCGGGTCGTTCAGACGATAACGTATATGCCTTATTTCATCTCTCTCGTCGTCATATGCGGTATTATTACGGACTTCACGAACGCGGATGGTTTAATCAACCGCCTTATCATGATGCTTGGATATGACGGTCAGGCGATGCTACAAAAGCCGGAGCTGTTCCGTCCGATCTATGTCCTGTCTGAAATATGGCAACGGATCGGTTGGGAATCCATTATCTATATCGCTGCGTTGATGAGCATCGACCTAGAGCAGTATGAAGCGGCGAAGATAGACGGAGCGAGCCGTCTCAAGCAAATGTTTCACATTACACTACCCGGATTACTGCCTATTATTACGATCATGTTCATTCTCCGGATGGGTAATATGCTGAATGTCGGGTTCGAGAAAATCATTCTGCTCTACAATCCGGTGACGTATGAAACGGCTGACGTAATCTCTTCCTTCGTATATCGAAAAGGATTGTTGGAATTCGGATGGAGTTACAGCTCGGCAGTCGGTCTATTTAACTCGGTGATCAATCTCGTTCTTCTGATTTCGGCGAACTATATCAGCCGCAGAGTGAGTCAAAACAGCTTATGGTGAGGTGGTAACTTTGATTAAGGAAAGCGGTTGGTTTGACCGAATCTTTACGATTTTCAATTATACATTTCTAATCCTGCTTGTCATCGTCACATTGTATCCGCTGCTCTACGTGTTATTTGCGTCCTTAAGTGATTCGGCGCAGCTGTTAGCAAACAAGGGTCTCCTGTGGAAGCCGGTCGGCTTCAGTCTGGAAGCTTACAAGAGCGTACTTGCCAATCCAGGTATAGCAACAGGTTTCCGTAATACATTGTTTATTCTTGTATTCGGCGTCATCGTCAACCTGTTCATGACTGCGCTTGGTGCGTATGTTCTATCCCGTAAAAACGTGATGTGGAACAAAGTGTTCATGTTCTTTATCGTGTTCACGATGTTCTTTGGCGGTGGGTTGATTCCACTGTACCTGGTTGTAAAAGGCGTTGGCCTGTTAGATACATTGTGGTCGACCATTCTGCCTTTTGCCATCAGCACGTTTAACCTGATCATCATGCGAACGTCATTTATGGGCATTCCGGACAGTTTGGAAGAATCGGCCAAGATCGATGGAGCCAATCACTTCACCATTTTGTTCCGTATTATTATCCCGTTGTCCATGCCAGTGATCGCCGTGATGATTCTGTATTACGCAGTTGATAAGTGGAACGGGTGGTTCTATGCATCTGTGTTTATCAAAAGCCGAGAACTGTTCCCATTGCAATTGGTGCTGCGTGAGATTCTGATTGCCAATTCCACGGAGAGCATGTCGGCAGGTGCATCGGCTGGGGATCGCTTCCAGATTGGGGAAACCATCAAGTATGCGACTATTATGGTAGCGACGATACCAATCCTGTGCATCTATCCATTTTTGCAGCGCTTTTTCGTGAAAGGTGTCATGGTTGGTTCATTGAAAGGTTAAACCAGAGAATTGAAGAACGGTAAGGAGGTATGACGTTACATGAGCGTATTAAATGAAGTGAACAAGGACGTGTGGGATCAGATTAAGAGTAAAGCCGATCAGATGCTTGCAGCCATAGGTGAAAAGTCTCCGCATGTTGCTGGTACGAATGGCATCTATGACGACATGAGAATCGATTGGTGGACCTCGGGATTCTGGCCAGGCATACTGTGGATTGTGTACGATATGACGGGTGATGAGAAATATAAAGAGGCTGCATGGAATTGGGATGAACGGCTATCAGAACGGTTTCTCGAAAATAACTACTTCGATCACGACGTGGGCTTTCATTTCCTGCCCACAGCCGTCATCAAATACAAGCTCACGGGAGATGCCGATGCCGCAAGGCGTGCCTTATTTGCCGCCAACTTCCTGGCTGGCCGCTTCAATACCAAAGGCAACTTCATACGGGCTTGGAATGGAGACATGCTCGGCTGGTCGATCATCGACACCATGATGAACCTGTCCTTGCTCTTCTGGGCGTCTGAGGAGAGTGGAGATCCACGTTTCAACCATATCGCCAAAGCTCATGCGGATATGGTCATGAAGCAATTTGTGCGGGAAGATGGTTCTGTGCATCATATTATTCGATTTGATCCCGAGACAGGTGAACGGGCAGAAGCGATAGGGGGTCAGGGAGCTGCGCCGGATTCGGCATGGAGTCGGGGAGCTGCGTGGGCTTTATATGGATTAACGAATACGTATCGTTATACAGAGGACCCGGCATATCTGGATGCTGCACAGCGTGTGGCGAACTTCTTCATTTCCAGCCTGCCTGAGGATAGCGTTCCGCATTGGGATTTCCGTGCAGAGCCAGAAGAAGGAGAGGAGATTCCAAGAGACAGCTCTGCTGGTGCAATTGCTGCTTCCGGACTGCTTGAGCTTGCAGATGTACTTCCTGATCCGGAGGGTAGACTCTATGCTACCGTTGCCAAACGTATCCTGAGTTCCCTGCGGGATCATTATGGAACATGGAATCTTCCTGAGCACGAAGGTATGCTTCTTGAGGGAACCGGTCATAAACCGGCAGGTCAGAACGTGAACGTCTCACTCATTTATGGTGACTATTTCTACGTCGAGGCGAGTGCCAAATTAAACGGTTGGAAGCATCGCATTTTCTAAAAAAATTCTAAGAATATTTATAAAACATTCTCAACGTGATACCGAATGCCCGATAGACGAAATTAGTCTATTCGGGCTATTTGTGCTTGATTTGACGGGGAAAATCAGTGGTTGCTACCCTTTTTGTCAATCGAATTGAACTTTTTATCTATATCCCAATCGCGCTCTTACCGTTATAATAAATTCCTGATCCAAGCATAGATAATCTACGAAGAGTTGGGTGATGAGTTGTTGCTAAACATTCGATATTTGTGGCAAAAACGAGAAAGCATAATTGTGACCTGGCTTGTCTCTTACAGTGCTGTTTTGATTGTGCCGATTCTGATCAGTTTGGTTATTTACATGCAAGCGAATGAGACATTGAAGAGTGAAATACATCGGGCCAACGATTCTTTATTGAAGCAGATGCGATATACGATCGATACACAAGTGGATCTTATGAAGCGGTTAAACATGGAGATGACGTGGAGTCCAAATCTGCAAACGCTGATGTATTCCAATCAGCCGGCCAAAGAGGCGCCGTACACGGCTTACCAACTGGTAAAGGAACTCCGTCTCTATAAAACATCCTACGCATCCATCGATGAATTCTACGTCGTGTGGAAAAAAGATCAATCCATTCTCCGTTCAGGTAATATTCGGGATATGCAAACGGCATTTCATACCATACATAACACAGGTGCAATGTCTTTCGAAGCGTGGCGGGATCAGATCCTGGGTGCAGAAACGAATCAATTCGTCATTCTGCCACATCAGAATGCAGCCCCGGCGGAGTCTTCCATTGCGTACATTACACGTCTGCCTGACGATTTGAATGGTCAGGAGACCGGTACGGTTGTCGTCATGGCGGATACGCGAAGATTCCAGGAAGCGATTGAGAGCATTTCGGGTTTTAGTGATGCCACGCTGCTGATTCTGAACCAGAATAACGAGATTCTGATGAGCAATCGTCCCGGATCGGAGGAATTGAAGCCATTTATGAATGGCAATCAGGTTCAGTTGGATAACGCCAAAGTAGGCAAGTCGGAGATGTTCTATATGGACTCCGCGGTATCCGATCTGAAGTACGCATTGATTATTCCCAGCAGCCTGTATTGGGAAAAGGCAGTATATGTCCGTAATTTTACGTATATCAGTATCGTGGTAAGTCTCATTAGTGCGGGTGTACTGACCTGGTTCTTCATGCGCCGGAATTACTCCCCAATCCAACAGCTCGTTGAATCACTTAAGGACAAAAATACTCAGAATGAACCCGCTGATCGGAACGAACTTCGGTTTATTCAAAAGGTCATTATGAACACACGATCAGAAAAGAACGAGATTGCCCAGCAGTTGCAAAAACATCAGCAGGTGCTGCGCTCCAATATGATTAATCGGCTTCTGAAAGGCAAACAGGATACGCTTGTGCCCTATGAAGATGCTTTCCGTTCCTTTCATATGCCGCTCTATTCAAGTGAATTTGCTGTTATCCTATTTGTAATTGAAAATGAAGAGAACCTCTATGGAAAGCTACCGGGTATTGATATCAACGAACGAAACAAATTGATCCATCTCATTATTTCCAATGTGGTTGAAGAACTGACTTCGGAGCACCAGCACATCGGATATGTAGCGGAAGTCGATGATATGATGGTCTGCCTTGTAAATATGAAAGCGGATTCTTCGGATTGGAATCAGGATCTTCATCACATTGCGGCAGAAGCGCAGCGCTTCCTGGAACGCTATGATATGGAACTGACGATCTCCATCAGCGGACGCCATACGTCGTGGATTGGCATCGCCGAAGCATACCAGGAAGCAGTAGACGCGATGGAATACAAAATGGTGCTTGGCAAGAAAGGCATCATTACCTATGGGGATGTCCGCAGCGATGCGATGGCGGATGACCCGTTTGGCTACTACTATCCGCTTCAGGTAGAACAACAGCTTCTTAATTTTATCAAGGCGGGAGATACTGAACAAGCAAGCGCTTACATGAACGAGATTACAGAGCGAAACTTTGATAAAACGATTATGTCGATTACACTCGCTCGTTGCCTGATTTTTAACCTGGTAGGTACGATGATAAAGGCCATCAATGATCTGGGGGACAGGGATAACAATACACTAACTCACTACCCGCATCGGATTGATGACATTATTGCCGGGGATACCATCCAAGAGATGCAGGAGGCTTTGCAGGGTTTGCTTGAGGAGGTATGTGCCTATGCCGGTGAAAAGCGCGCAACGAATGTATCACAAGAACGTGAGGATTCTCTGCGTCATCTCAGTACCCAAGTCACACAGTATATTGAGAGTAACTATACGGATGTGAATTTGAACGTCAACGCAATTGGTGAGCATTTTGAGCTTAAGGGCAGTTACTTGTCCAAACTCTTCAAGAATCAGACCGGTGAGGGTCTGCTGGACTGCATTCATAAGTGCCGTATCCGACAGGCTAAAGAAATGATTGAGCATAAACAGGAATCCATTACAGAAATATCCCGAATGGTCGGGTATAACGATGCAGCAACTTTCATCCGAGTATTCAAGAAATACGAAGGCATTACGCCTGGTAAATATAAAGAAATCTGTTGATTTGAAAGGAGACCGGAACATGAACGTAAAGAGGAAGTTGGCATTCATAGCAAAGTTGACAGGATTCATCCTGCTGCTTGGTATGCTGACTGCTTGCGATCAGAACGGGACAGATTCGGATGCCAAGCTGGATGAACGTTCCGGCTCATCAGAGTACCAGACCGTCTCAATTGCTTCACCCAATGACGCTGGGAAATTAACCTACTGGGCAGAATTGAATGGCAATGCAGCGAGCATTAAATCCAGCTTCAATGAGGTTCCTTTTTTTCAGGAGTGGCAGCGGAGAACCGGAGTCAACCTTCAATTCATCCGGCCTCCCGCCAATCAGGCCAAAGAAGCGATTAATGTGCTGCTTACGTCCGGAGAACTGCCGGATATGATTGAATACGAGTGGAGCAATTATCCCGGTGGGCCGGAGAAAGCGATCAAAGATGGATATATTCTGCGATTAAACGATGTTATTGATCAATACGCACCTCATCTGAAACAGTACCTGACCGAGCATCCAGACATTGATATGCAGATTCGCACAGCGAACGGAAGTTATTACGCGTTTCCCTTTATTCAGGGAGATGATAAGTTGCGAACCTATCAAGGACCGATTATCCGGAAGGACTGGCTGGATGAACTTGGACTTGATGTGCCAACCACGATTGACGAATGGCATACGATGCTTCAGGCATTTAAGGACAAAAAGGGAGCTGATGCCCCGCTTACTTTTCTAGGTGTTCCGAATCCGTTGTTTGGTATCGAAGGCGGCGGTTTTATTGGCGCTTTTGGCATAAAAAAGGGGTTCTACGTGGAAGATGGGCAAATTAAGTTTGGGGCACAAGAACCTGAATATAAGGCTTTTCTATCCTTATTTCGTGAATGGTATGCGGAGGGACTCATTGACAAGAATCTGGCTGCCGTCGATTCGGAGACTCAGGATACAAACATGACAACAGGACGCAGTGGCGCGAGTATCTGGAATGCAGGGGCGGGGATCGGTACATGGCTACCCATCTTGCAGGAGACGGATCCCCATGCAAAGCTTGTGCCAGCGCCATATCCTGTCATGAACAAAGGAGACCGCCCGAAATTTGGTCAACTTGCTCCCGCTATCGGTTCCAGTGGAGTCGCCATATCCAGCAACAGTCATCATGTAGAAGAAGCAGCACGGATGCTGGACTACGGGTATGGGCCTGAGGGACATTTGCTATTCAACTTTGGCATTGAAGGTGTAAGTTTTGAGATGAAGGACGGGTATCCGACGTATACCGAGACTATTTTGAAAAACCCTGATAAGTGGTCGCCGGCACAAGCACTAGCGATGTACACCAGAGCGAGTTATTTCGGTCCATTTGTACAGGATACGCGATATATGGAACAATATTATATTTTGCCGGAACAGAAAGAGGCGGTGCAGTTATGGTCCAACACGGATGCTGTTCTTCATCAGGTACCGACCCTGCCCAAAACCGAGAAAGAAAGCACGGAGATGTCAGTTATCATGCAGGAAGTGAACAAAGTAGTGGACGAGATGTCGCTTAAAATCATTTTTGGTATTGAGCCGGTGGATGCTTTCGATACGTACGTCGAGCAAATCAAGTCATTACAGATTGATCGTGCGATTGAGATTCAGCAGCAGGCGTTAGAGCGGTATAATCGCGCTGTATCCTCAAAATAAATCCTTATATTGTATAAAATGGGCATTGAAGTGTCGTTTTTGTTGATGTAATTTCGTTCCCTCGTACTCTACAATCGGTTATGACATGCTGAACTGGCATGCACATGACTCTTGCTTGGGCAGGATTGGAGGTGACTATAGGGTTTCTTGAAACCGCTCACATACTCTGAAATCCAAAAGGAGGAGAACGAAAGCATGCCTAGAAAGTGGCCTTTTTTATTGTTGGCATTTACGTTGACTGTTGGATTGTCTGTACCTGGAACCCAGGAGGCTCGAGCGTCAGAGGGTGACTCACAGCCATCTATTGATCGTGTCGGTGAGAATCTGTCTCTGAGTACGGATGGCAGAAGCAGGCTCTATCCAAACGATTGGTATCCAGGATTTAAAGATGAACAGGGAAGGTTTCTGCATGACTTTTCGTATGCCGGATATCGGCGTGGGGAAACAGAACTACCTAAAACGGCTAAAAACAAACGTATCGACGTCACGAAAGCACCGTACTTTGCCGATCCTTCAGGGAGTCGTGATGCAACGCAGGCTATTCAAAAGGCAATTGATGCTGCTGTTGCGTTAGGTGGGGGTGTCGTGTATCTTCCCAAGGGTACATATCAGGTTAACCCTCAGGATGGCAAGGATTATTCACTAAACATTCCTGCAAGTCGTGTAGTCCTGAAAGGTGACGGGATGAACAAGACTCATATCTATAATGCACAGCAAAATATGAAAAACAAGGATATTATCCGGATCGGTAACGGAGATTGGAAGAAAACCGGGATTTCTACGAAACTTCGCAAATCCGTTACCGATCCAACCGTCCTGCTGCCCGTTGAGAACACAAGCGGGTTTGCGGTGAATGATTACGTGGTCATTTCATTCGAAACGACGCCAGGATTCTTACGTGAGCTTGGTATGCAAAACAAGTGGTCGTCACGCCTCGGGAAAGTAGAACCGTTATTCTATCGCCAAATCGTGGGGGTAGATCCGGAGAATAAAACGATCACGTTAGACATTCCGACGCGTTATCCAATGAAGCTGCGCGATGATATTACGATTAGTCAGACCGCAGATCCAATTGTCGAGGTAGGGTTGGAAGATTTCTCGATCGCAAACATTCAAAATGCGAAGTCGGGGCTTGGTGAAGATGACTTCAAAGTCGTTGGGACTGCTGGATATGAAGCCGATAATGCCAAAGCGGTCAATGTGATAGCAGTGGCCAACAGCTGGATTCGAAATATCAATACCTATAAACCAGCTGGCAATACAGATTATCATCTGTTGTCCAAAGGTATTATTCTGGACCGTACGAAGAACGTAACTGTGGATCATGTAACCATGCAGTACCCGCAGTATCGTGGAGCGAATGGGAACGGTTATTTATATCAATTTATAGGCAATGATAACCTTATCAAGAATAGTAAGGCGATCGGAGCTAGGCATAGCTTCACATATGCCAACTTCTCTGCGAACGGGAATGTGCTGCAAGGTTCGTATTCTGAGAAACCTTCATTATTGACTGATTTTCATATGTATTTGAGCATGGCGAACCTGATCGATAACCTGGTAGTTAACGGGGACGGGATCTCTGCCATTACACGGGATTATGGATCATCCGAAACGAATCGTCATGGGGTCGTTACCACTGAAAGTGTGTTCTGGAATACGACCGGTCAGGCGACCCATCCTAGTAAATCCGGCGTTATTGTAGAATCAGAACAATTCGGGAATGGATATGTCATTGGAACAAAAGGAAAGGACACCGGCGTGAACGTTAACATTGTTGGTTCCATTCCGGATGCGAATACGCAGCCATTTGATATGGCGGAAGGCATTGGGGAGGGCGATCGTTTGTCCCCGCAAAGTTTATATCAGGATCAGAGCAAGAAGCGAATCAAAGATATTCATCTGGGGCTTCAATCCCTGTTGGTAAATGGCGAAGCTATAGGGGGTATGCAGTTCTTAAGAACGGATTACGTTCACACTTTGCCTTATGGCACAACCGAAACGCCGATTATCTCTGCAAAAGCTTATGCCAAGGATGCTAAGGTTAAAATTAAGCAACCGCAAGGGACTAATGGAACTGGAGAGATCACTGTATCATATCGGGGTCACAACCAGAACGTGCGAGTGAAGTTCAAGGTAGCTGATACACCCGTACTTCCAGAGAATATCTCCATAAGTCCCAATAAAACAGTACCGGGCTGGAGAGTCGCAGGTAATGCGATCAGCGCAGGCGGAAGCGGAGAATTATCTTCGTTTGTAACATTAGATAATGGTGAGATCGTAAACATCGCAGAATTGAATGTTCCTGTGACGTACACATCAAGTGATGAGACGATCGGATATACGGAAGGAACTACTTTCCATGCGGTAAAAGCGGGAAAGGTCGACATCATCGTGAGCTGCGTCTTTAATGGCGTAACGGTCGAGGCACGGGAGAAATTTGAAGTCAAAGAGCCTATGGCCGAGCCGGAAGGACCTTTCGCTGTTGTAACCAAGGTTACAGCAAGTGCAGATGATGGCAATCTGCCGATCCATACGATCGATCGTGATCCAGACTCCAGATGGTCTGCAGATGGAAAGGGACAATACCTGCAGTTGGAGCTTGAGCAACAGACTCAAGTAGGACAGGTAAGCATTCAATTCTATAATGGACATACGCGATCCAATTATTTTGATTTGGAGATATCATTAGATGGTATTAATTACCAAAAGGTGTTAAGTAATGTGGCCAGTCAAAAACAGGCGACTTATGAAACATTTGAATTTGAACCGGTTCAGGCCAAATTCATTCGTTACGTCGGCCAAGGGAACGAATCCAACACCTGGAACAGCATTATTGAATTTTGGGTGCACGGGAATTAAAAATGACATAGGGTAAAATCAAAAGAATTCAATTCAAATTCAATAGCGAATATAATAATATGTGCTCATTTTAAAGCTGGAATGGGCGCATATTATATTTGAGATAACTGAGTTGTGTGATACGACAATTAGAATAAGTGAGATCACATATTTATCCATACGAAATTAAAATTATCTCGGGGGTTATAAAAAGAAAAAGCCACATTTATCCATGAGTGTGTGAACCGGCGAGTTTATATGGGATCAGTTAGAATCATTGTTGCATTAGCAAGAAATGTGGAAAACTAATGAAATTTGTTTTAAAATTAAGAACTGTTTCACAAAACTCGTATTTCTTTTAGTTTGTCATTATAATTGTGTAATCTTGATACTATAATGTTTTTATAAGTTGTGACACATAATATTAACTGATTTGAAATATATAAGTAGTAAATCTGGAATATAGATCTTGTCTTAGTCGTCGCTTTTTTCAAAGAACAACTAATGTGATCATAAAGGTATAGGAATCTGTTTCAGAAACCTATACCAATACTTAGATCTTCTAACTCTCTTTTTCTAAATTCATAATATCGAATAATTCTGAAGCTAAAGTCTTAGAACTTGAAATACCTTTTAAATATTTAAAAGGACCATCTGTAGACCAATCAATCCTCTTCAAGCGTGTTACTGACTTGATAAACTTTTGATGGTCTATTTGTGTTGAGTTTTCTTTCTTACAGTTAGACAAAGCTTTGGATGCAGCCATTGCTAAGGCGTCTAGACATACAATATGCGTAAGTTTGTATTCTTTATAGTTCATCCATTCATGAGGATATTCTTGTCGCATTAAATTGAAAAACTCAAGTACAAGATCTACCTTTTCCTGTTTTGATAAATTTGTAGTCTCGGTGTCTTTGAAAAAATACTTTAGCATGCGATGGAGATTCTGAAGAGTAATATGTCTTCCTTTACTCCGTTTACCTGTAATACTACCTATATGATAAAAAGGACTATCGTTGAATATCAGCAGTTCAGTGGACATCCAGCTCAGTTCATCGTGTTCTCTCTTCAAATATTTACTTAGAGAAGTCCCGAGTCCCTTTGCTTTTGTATTAATAGTATCGAAAAATTCGATTTCTTCATCGTCATCTAAATAGTGAAAAACCATGAAGGGAACATTAATTTCTGAATGCGTTTCCTGAGTATAACGTTTAATACCTCCTAGTCGATGCTGTCCGTCCAGTACAGAAGCTTTACTCTTGCAAAGTAATCTTCCAAACATAGGTCTACTAGAGTCATACGCTGTAAATTCCCACATACCAGATGCATTCAAGAGAATTGGTGTAAATAATGCATTATCACCTTTGGAAAGGTATAGTGCAAATTCATCGACACGTTTCGGATCAACTGGACGTTGATATCCTTTTCCAGTTGGGTCGTTATATGGTTTAACATAGGTTGAATGCATAGCAATTGAGGATGGAAACGCACTTTGGTATGCAATTTTCCCCCTCATTTTAGTTTGGAGAACATTTTCTATAACTATTTGATGAGGTAATTGTCTCATGAAGTACACTCCTATAGAAATTTTATTTTTTCTAAGTAAATATATATCTTAAAATATATAATTACTAATGGTAATATATAGTTTGAGTATATTTATTTCATACATAAGTACACCTACTCTTAAGTGAGAGGTGATTATACTTATGATAAAAATTAATGCTTTTGTAGGCGAGCGAATAAAATCTCTAAGAAAGTCAAAGGGATTAACTCAGGCTAATTTAGGAGAACAAGTAGATCTACCACAGCCTTATATTGGTGGGATCGAAAAAGGGGAGAGAAACATTTCTTTGGATACCCTGCAAAAACTAATAGAAGCTTTAGATATAACACCAGAAGAACTATTCCGTAATTATGACAATGATCATCTGTCCAACAACAAAGAAGTACACGAAATTCTAGATCGAATCAATGAACTTCTCGTAAAGAGAGACATTGAAGAAATTAAAATAGTTGAGAAATTTGTGTACGACATTCTCAAAACAATCGATAATTTAAAAACTTCAAAGAAATAGAGGATCAAATGAAAAACAGATTACTTGATTATTACACGAATAAAGTGAGGGCACGTGTGCTTATTTATAAGAATATGCCATTTTTATTTTGGGGATATATGATCACATGTATTTTAACCGTGCCAATCTCAATTTTTTTACTAATACTGTTCTTAACCGAGAATTGGACTTTGATTACGATCATATCTGCGACTGTTTTCTTTGTGTTATTTGTTTGTATACATAAACAGTTTAATAATAAATCTCGAATTATACTTAATAGAGAGTTTTCAGTTAAAACAGAAAAAGGTAAGTGGATCGACGGTTTTCATGAAGTTCAAATTCACCTTATTACAGAATATCTAATAGAGCATAACCTCTATTCAAAATGGAAAATTGAACGTTTGATGGACTCATATAAGACAGACAATAGTAAAGACAAAATGCCGGCACTTATTGCACCAAGTATATTAATAGCAGTTCTTGCACCAAACTTAAATTATCTTCTGAAACATATTTATGGAATGAATATCTATCAATCTACCGAGGGGCAATTTGCTATATTCTTCGGTGTTTTAACTATATCCATATTTATAGTAACAGCTATAACATATTCAAAAAACCTCTTCGAAGAATTCACTGAAATTATTGTTTATAAGAAAGTAGGGCAGCGTAACAATCTGATTTCTATTTTGGACGATATTCTAATTACAATAGAAAGTTAGCAACAAATAGGGGGCATGATTATGCTTGAAATAACGGGTGATGAGATCGCTCAACTTAATGATTCTGATTTGAGATCCTTAATTGGACTACTTTGTGAAGCTGACTTATCATCAATGCAACTCCAGACCGCAGGTGTGACCTGGGGAGGTAATCAAAATGCCAAAGATGGTGGAATAGATGTACGCGTTGATGCAAATTCTTTACTAATGAATGATGGCTTTATTCCCAGACAACATACAGCATTTCAAGTGAAGAAACCTGATATGCCTCGGAGTGAGATTCTACTAGAAATGCGTCCTAACAAGTTACTAAGACAAGTGATAAAAGATTTGGCCGATAATAAAGGTGCTTACATAATAATCAGTAGCCAGGGATCAATTTCAGACTCTTCATTAAAAAGTAGAAAATCAGCTATGCTGGAAGCCATATCGGATTACAGTAATGCTTCTCAATTGAAAGTGGATTTTTATGATCGTGAGCGGGTTGCTAGTTGGGTGAGAAGTCATCCTTCTATAGTTCTATGGGTTAGAGACAAGATTGGTCATCCAATACAAGGATGGCAAGCGTTCAGTAACTGGGCAAACCATTCCGAGAGCACAGAAGAAGAATATTTACTCGATGGTACGTCTCGTCTGTCTAACTCTGCAAGTGTTTCTACAGAGAGTACGGATCTGCTACAAGGTATTAACGAATTGAGAACAATATTAGGGCGACCGGGTTCTTCTGTTCGTCTAATCGGATTATCAGGAGTAGGAAAAACACGCTTAGTTCAAGCGTTATTTGATAACCGAATTGGTGAAGAAGCTCTCAACAAGTCTTTGGCTTTTTATACTGATCTAGGTGATGCTCCGATTCCCGACCCTAGATCTTTTGCTGCAAGACTTAAAACACTTAGAAAAAGAGGAATACTGATCGTAGATAATTGTCCCCCTGATCTTCATAATCATTTAACTAAGTTATATGCGAATGATAATTACATAAGTTTACTCACAATTGAGTACGACGTCAGAGATGATCAACCTGAACAAACAGCGGTTTTTCGATTAGAACCCTCATCAACTGAACTGATTGAAAAAGTAATCAGAAGAAAATTTAAGCACATAAATAGCGTAACGGTAAGACAGATAGCAAAAATTTCTGGTGGAAATGCACGTGTTGCCATTGCAATAGCTAGAACTATCAGTATAGGAGATAATATCTCTCATCTCAGGGATGCAGAATTGTTTAATAGATTATTTATACAACGAAATAATTCAGACTCAAAATTACTCAAAGCAGCTGAAATCTGTTCACTTGTATACTCGTTCAGTAGTGAGACTGTTGGCCCAAACAGTATCGAAATAAAACTACTAGCCGAGTTATCTGGCATGAGTGTATTAGAACTCTATCAGAACATAGCGGAACTAAAGAGGAGAGATCTTGTACAGCAACGAAGTTCTTGGAGAGCTGTATTACCACATGCCATAGCAAACAAACTGGCTCAAAATGCGCTGGAGAATCTTCCTAAACAATTGATTAGAAGTACATTCGAAGATCATGCTAATCCGAGATTATTACAATCGTTTTCAAGAAGGCTTGGATATCTCCACAATAGTCAATTAGCTCGAGAGATAGCTAAAGATTGGCTTTCAAGCGGTGGTCTATTAGAGGATTTTCGAAAGCTCAATAAGGCTGCTCTTAATATCCTTCGAAATGTAGCTCCTCTCCATCCCCAGTTAGTACTTTCACGGATGGAGGAAATTAATGATCAAGCGAATGAATCGATATTTTTCTCTCGTGAAAATTCTGATTTCTATTATTACACAAATTTATTGAGATCCCTAGCATATGATAGCGACTTATTTGAAAGATCTACTAGGTTGCTCTGTAACTATGCTTTAACAGAAAATGTTAACGAAAACAATAATTCAATTCGTACTACACTAAAATCTCTTTTCTATATCTATCTTTCAGGAACGCACGCTTCTGTTGAGCAAAGGCTTAGGATCATATCCTGCCTCATAGAATCAGATCTTGATAATGAAGTTGAACTTGGAATATACCTCTTAGATGCATCACTAGAAACCTCAAAGTTTTCAGCTATCAATAGCTTTAACTTTGGTGCTCACGTTCGAGATTACGGGTACTATCCAAAATCCAAAGAAGAAATTCAAACTTGGTATGAAACGTTTATTGAATATGCTGTGTCAACTGCTATATCGGATAAGCTAATTGGAAAAAAGATAAAAAGAGTTTTATGTAACAAATTCAGAGGACTTTGGACTAGAGCAAAAATGTATGATGCACTAGAATCTGCTGTAAATCGAATTTTGGCTAATGAAACATGGTATGAAGCTTGGTATGCAGTTAAAAAAACTAAAAGGTATGATTCTGATAGAATGTCAGATGAAGCTTCGACTAGACTTGACTCGTTATATACATTGTTGGAACCCAAATGCTTATATGATGAAGTAATGCTGTTAACCTTACAGGGTCAGGGATACCCCTATGATATATTTGAAACTGAAGAAGCATTTACTAAGGTTAGGGCTCTTTCAAATGAGCTCGGGCATAAGCTTTGTTACCAAGAAGATATCCTTAACTCTTTGTTAATACATCTCCTGAGTACTAATAACAGAAATTTATATGAGTTAGGACAAGGATTGTCCCAAGGAGCCAGTGATGCAAAAAGATTATGGACTCATATGATAGAGAAACTGAGTGAAATTACACCATCAAACCGAAAGTATCATCTACTACAAGGGTTCTTATATTATCTTGTATTAACTGATAAAAGTTCTGCTGAAGAAATCTTGGATGAAGCAATCGATCACGAATTGCTTTCAGAAGTCTTTCCATCGCTTCAGTCCGTTTTAATAGATACTGATGGTCTAGGTCGTCTAGAGAAGTCTCTTCAGTTCGGAAAAGCACCAATTTCGTCTTTCGCAAGTTTAGCTCTAATACAAACTCATGATATAGACTTTAATGAAAAGTTCTTCGAATTAATACGTCTTATAAGTTCAAAAGAAGATGGATTAGCTGTAGCTGTAGAATTATTTTATATGCGAATTTCCAGAGATAATAAGGGCTTAAGCCAAGACATTATCAGTTTAGGGCAAGAATTAATTTTAAATTATGATTTTTCTCAACGTTCATTTGATAATCATCATTTTGTGTCTGAAATAATCAAGATCTGTTTTACAGATGTGAAATCTACCCGTAATGCTAAACGTATTGCTACTAAGCTATATTTTTCAATAACAGAAAATAATGTGTTTTTTTCTGATCTTGATCATATTTTTTTGTCTTTGGTGGAGGTTCAACCACTTGAGTTTTTAGAAGTGTTTGTAAGGGATACAGAAGAGATGGATTATAGAATTGCTCAGATATTTAGCGGGCAATTAAACCTTAACCCACTAAATTTGATATCTGATGAGCTGATAATCAATTGGTGTGATGTAAAGAAAACAGAGCGATACCCATTAATGGCATCAATCATTGATGCTTATCAAGAAACATCGCCATCGCAACAAATAGAATGGACATCATTAGCAAAGTATTTGATAGATAATTATTTTGAACCGACGGTTATCCTAGAACAATTAATGCATGTTTTTCATCCAAATCAGTGGTCAAACTCACTGGCTAATGTAATGTTAAAACGTCTTCCCTTATTAGAAAGCTTAATGGAATACGAGAATCCAATTGTTGTAAAATGGGCTAAGAATAAAGAGCCAATTTTGAAAAAAGAAATTAATCGGATTCGTAATCGGGAGCAAGCTCAAGAACAGAATCAAAATGAGCATTTTGAATGACGGTTAGAAACCAGTCGGGATAGCAAAGATTACTGGTAACTAATCTAACGATTCAAAAAAACTAACATAAGGTAAACTCATCTGTTAGTCATTAACTTCTTGTGTCTCGCAGTTAATGATACTAAACTTAGAAGCATAAGCTTCTTTTAGTTAAATCTAGTAGCATTGAACAACTGATTGGGTGAGTGTATTGTTTTATCCTTGATTTAATGAAAATTAATAGAAAATACCAATAATGATAGGTATGAAAAACAAATGGTATGTCTGAGATGCTCAAGGTGACATCCATTTATTAGTGAGAGGAGCGATTTGTTAAATGAGTTGGGAAAGTCATGATAAATATAAGCCGTGCAGATGTGGATTGGGATTTATTGTGGAAACTACTCGTTCAGATGACTGGAATCGATTTGAATATAGCACAAGACTTGAATGTCCTGAATGTAGAAAAAATTATGTTACATATATTTATGATTACATAAGTTCTGGGATGTATGAACAAGCCACGTGTTGGGTGGATAGACAATTATATGATACCTTTCAGAAGAAAGAGGAGAGGTTAAAAGAAACTAAAAGTCGACTAACGCAACAGTTTAATGAACATATGCGTAAGGAATACCTGGATAAATGGGTAGCACTTTTTGAGGATTCACCTTACACCAAAAAAGCAGTATGGGAGAAATTTAAAAAATATAAGCTCACTTCATATAGTTACAAAACGTTTTGTTCTAAAACGGATAAACAAAGTCTAAGTCAGTTTGTTGAAAACCAAGTGCTTTATGAAAACAGATATTTAATTCTCTCAGCGATTGGGGTTGAGAGTGATTCTTTTTTGGAGAGTTATTCGGCCAATTTAATGGAACATCAAAAGGCTAGGGATAACGCAAGACGTGAAATGATGCAGAGTTCTTTCCGATAGAAAAATTAGAAAGATTACAGGGATGCACTATATCAATGGAAAAGGACTTTAAACATGAGAAAGATCTTTCATTGACGGAGAACCAAGTATAGATATTTATTTAATAGATAGGAATGGGGAGAGTTAATGTCATTATTTTATAAATCAATTCATCCCATAAATCTTAAAGATATTGAGTCTCTTATTGGGGACCCCCCGATAAAAGAGGGGTAGCAAATTGATTATAAGCGGGATATGATTCGTGCTGAACAATTATGCGAGGCAATAATATCGTTTGCGAATACTCAGGGCGGCGATCTGTTGATTGGAATTGATGAGGAAGCGGGTGTCCCAGTTAGCCTTGTTGGGGTTGAGTGTCTTGATACTGACAAAGAGAAGCTAAGGTTACTCGAGATTTTTCGCAGTCGAATTGAACCGAGGATCACGAATATTGATGTTGAATTTATTGAAATGGAAGAATCAAAATATATTATCCTGATCCGCACACAAAGAAGTTGGCTTCGCCCGCATAGAGGTTGGCATAATTCCAAGTTTTATGCCCGTCAATCGAATGGCAAGTACGAATTGGATGTGCAGCAGCTTCGACAGATATTTTTGGGCAGTTCAGAATTTAACACTAAGTATGCTGATTTCCTTGCAGAGAGGGCAGCTTATCATATTGAAAAATATGGATTTAAGCCATTCATACTTCTGCATTTTATTCCAGTATCGGCTTTTGAAAATCCCAATGTAGTTGATTTAACAGGAATATTTAATCAGATTAGGTCAACTCCTATAGGTACATCAAATGATAATAGGAGAATTAATTTTACTGGAGTTTATTCAGAATCAGAAGATAAATCGTGCAAATTTCAACTGTTCAGGAATGGGATAATTGAACATGCAACAACAAGAATTATTGAAGAGAAAGAGATTTCGGGGAAAAGACTGCACGACTGTTTGAAGAAGACATTTGCGTATGCCCTACACAATTATAGATCATTAGAAATAATGGAACCAGTTTATGCAATGCTTTCTTTTTACGGCGTCGAGGGATTAACTGCTGTCGACATTGATACTTTCTTTACTGGACATGATGTAGTACCTTATGAATCGGACAAAATGATCTTTCCAGAAGTCCTTATTGAGGATGTAGAGAATGTAAATCTTCCCGAATTACTCAGACCAATTATGAATGCATTATGGAATGCCTACGGCTTCTCGAGCTATTCTCGTTAGTTAAATTAATACATCTCCTTATCATCTACCCAAGGTAAAGATATACTTCAATATAAGTACAGCTCACAATCTATATGAATGTACTCTATTAAGTTCCGTTAAATGAGTTCATGAGTGCATTTCACAATATTAAGAGAAAGGAAAAATACACTCAATTGAGTGTATGGATTGAGCAAAACTACTCTACTTGTTCTACCTTTCCTCTATCACAAGGAAAGCAACTTTGTTGCTTTGATGGTAAGCTTCAAAGACAGCTTGGATTGTTTGCTAAAGGCTCAATCTAGCAGTGGTCTTCTTTGTTGAGCCCCTGATTCTATTGTTTTGTCAATTTCTTCTGAATATTTGCCGCTTACAAGAGGAATATAAAAGACAGGGATAGAACTACTTTGATAGGGAACAGAACCATAAGAGCTACATATGGCTTTATATTTGTTCGACTGACTGGATTAGAGGTGACATGATGACCGTTGAAATTGCAGGAGTTCGAGGCTATGAGTACCAATATCTCGTTTCTGCTTATGTGGCGCTGAAGCTACTGGACCAAGAAAACGTTGGCATCTATATCGAATGTGCGGATGGCGAAGATTTACGGATTACTTTTCAGGTCGCGGGTGAGCCTTATATTTTGGACGTGCAAGTGAAGGATCGTTCCGGTCAAGTTGATTTAGCGGAGTTTTCGAGTTGGATTAGCCATTTTGACAAGCATAGCCGGGACATGAACTTGCTGGAGAAATTAAAGCAAGACGCTAACCGCTTTGTATTATTTATAACGAATGCCCGCTGCCAGGACGACGTGAGCCTCTTTGTAGATTCCAATGAGGTTTATTTGCCGTTAACGGCAGGGATGGGCAACGACTTATTGGATCGGGTCAAAACAAATGTGTTGTCCCACTACACAAATGCGACTACTGCTGGGCAGGGACGTCGGCGTTTTTTGGAGCAGTTTTTTAAAGATAACTCGAATAATCAGCTTAGGACGATTTTGAAAAAAAATCGCGTCTGGGAGTCTATGGACTGGGATATTGTTCATGAACGGCTAGCGCAGTTGCTCAATAGAAAATACGCCGTTCCTCAAAGCGAAACAGAAGGCGTCATTAGCAAGCTGGATGAACTAGTTCGTCAAGGACGCGATTCCGGGGAGTCCATCACGGAGGATGTCGTTAGACTGCTTACTGCTTACAACGGCAATCGAATATTCCCCTATGATGAAAAACTCGTGCTGCGTGCTGAAATGCCCCTCTGCAGTGAAGCTTTGGAAGCTTCCCATGTGCTGCTGTTGACAGGGGTATCCTTTTGTGGCAAAACGTATTTGGCGAAGGAGATTGCCCAACGTTATCAGGAGTCTGGCTTTAAAGTAAAAATAACAAGTGAGCTAGATGGGGACAGCGGTGCGCTTGCTTTTTTGCGGCATGTGAGCCCTGAGGAGAGGCTACTCGTACTGGAAGATCCGTTTGGCTCGATGACGGCTCATCCACAAAGGGCCGAGCTTATTGCAAAAGTGGAACGGCTGCTGGACGCCTGCGGCCCACATCGCAAACTGATTGTGACAACCCGCAGCGATATTTTGCTTCATGCTTTGCGTCGCGACTCGATTGCGGAATGCCGCATGAAGGCACATGTATGGCATGATTTGACGGCTGATGAAGTTGCAACCGGAGAGCAAATTTGGAGTCGCTATTATGGTGAGTCGGACCCATCTAAGGCATTGTTTAAGCGACTGCAGGACTGGCTGGAGCGTAATGAACGTACGAGCGTCTTGCAACCGGGACAAATCGTGCACCTCTATTATGCGCAGCCTGATCTGGGTGTGCTGGAACAATGGGAGGAGTCGGCAATCGTTAATGAAGCACGGATCGACTCTACTCGCTTGGCAAGGCAAATTGACGAGCAGGGACAGTACAGCAAGCGTGTGTTTATGGCGCTTGGTTTAAGCTGCAACACCTATCGAGCGGCAAAGCTCGACGATTTGGCGTTTCTGTTAAGTGAATCGACGGAGGAACCAGCGCTTAACCCTCAGCGTAACGAGCCTGTTACAATTGCCTATCATTTCGGGGGCAAAGTAGCGGAGACGCCGCCATATCCAGCCTACCAGACAACGTATGAGATTACGGTCGACAATAGGGAAGCGCTTCGAGATTTACGCGACCGCGGCTATATCAAAGTTGATTCGGTTTATAAAACGATTGTGTTTACCCATCCGATTTACTACCACGCGAGCAAAATCTTATTCCAAACAAATCTGGAGGACGTTTTTGCCGACAAGGAGAGCATTTTCCGCTTGTTAGGCCGAAGTTTGGCTTCACCTTCTAAAGAAGGAAACTTGTGTGCGCTTATGATGGCAGAGTGGCAGTATGCCGAGACACAAGATGCCACGCTTAAACAACGAGTCAAGATATTGCTGCTAAGAAGTCTACATTCGTTGTTTCCGTCTGTGAAGGATCGGGTCATTATGTATTTCAATAGTCGGCTGGATAAGCTGGACGATCAGGAGCAGAAGGCGTTTGTGCGTGCTGTAAAAGTTCAAAACTCGATGAATGACGATCATATTTTGTGGCATAAGGGCGAGCCGTATTTTAATACAGCAACGGAGCGTCGGTCCAGTTTCAACTGGCTGAACTGGGATGAGGACAGACATGTAGCAAGTCTGCAAAAATTGGCGGCAAGCGAGCCGCTTACTGCTGAAGAAATACGGGATATGCTAGCAGCTCAAGTTGCAGACAAAATGAAGCCAGCGGATCTGTTACACGTTATTCGGCTGGCGCTAGATTATGATGAAAGCTTTATTCGAGCGAAAGCGGTTAAACTGCTGTTTCAACAGTTCGCTTATACGTTCGAGGATATTGCAGGCTACTTGGAGCCGCAAGAGCATCCGGACTATATTTATAATCTGTTTCGCGGCGCTTTGTCCAGTTGGAGCAGCTATACATCACAAGCGAAGTCAGCGATTTTAGATTATTTTCGTAACTCGCTGTCTATTATGTCCGTTGCGCTGCGCTCTAAACGTTTTTTGGAAAAGTTCGAGGATCAGTATGCGCGGGATGGCCTAGATTGGGATGGACTCACAGACGAGGAAGCCCGAGAGTTATGGCTTGTTTGGTACGATGTGTTTATTGCGCTACTAAACCATTTTCCGTCCCAATATATACGGATGAATGAAGCTCATATGGTGAAAGTAGCGAGAGAGTCGCTCGCTCATGTTGATGATTTGGAGCGGATTTCCCAATTGGCAAGCTCTTGGCATCGTTGGCTGCATCATTATAGCGAACATCATTTGCCGGAGGATTATGGCATGAATGTTGCGGATTATTTGCTGAAAGGAACAGGACAGGCTGCTGACGTTAGAGCAGAACTGTTTCAAGAACTGCTGTCGGTCCGGCAAACTAGCCTTCTCACGGTTACGATCGGCACATTGGTAGACCATTGGCCCTCGCTGTCAATTGGCGAACGTACTGAGCTAATAGCGGTATTGCAAGCCAAGCGAGAGGATGTCCGTTGGCTGCGTGGAGTTGCGCTGAACCGCCGCACTGTTCCTGATGAAGTGCAAATTGCGATTGTGGGCGAGGTCTTATTTGGACAAGAGATTGATGCTGTAGTGGATCGGCTGATGGCGGAAGGATTGCTGGAATGCTGCCTCAACGTCCATTGCGGTTACCCGCAGCCGTTATGGTGGAATGGCTATCATCATCATAACGAAAAGGTATGGAATCGTGTTATTTTGGAGGTTTTGGGGAGACCACCGGAGGGTCGCTGCTTCGATATTGCGTTGCGGGAGTTTATAGATGCGCTTTACAATCATGATACGCATCCATTTCCAGACGGTATGGCCGTGTATACGAGGCTGGTCGCTAATCCGGCTCAACGACAGGCGGTGTTTCGTCAGTTGCTGACCGTTACAGCAACAAACAACCAAAGTAATAAACAAATGTGGAAATTGCTGTTTGCCTGTAGCTCCGAGGAGGAACGGCAGAAATTTTTTACGATCATCGCAGAAAACATTGAAGCTGTGCAATACTATTGTGATGATGAAGACGATTTGTTGGAGCTATTTGAGCAGGAGGTTGTATTTGGCCAGTTGTACCCGAGACTGGTCATGGACCATGAGGTTGTAGCTTTTTGCTTCCGGTATATGGATTATGTTGGGCAGCAAGTAACTGCTTCACTTACCGATGAGAAGCAAGGGGAATTTAAAGCATTCATTAACTCGGTATATGAGCATACTCCGCCAAGAATGACGTTAACAAACAAGATTATTAGTAACACACTGTGCAATTTACGTATTTCCGATGACGAAATTGATCAACTAATTGAAGCTAGTCGATGTCAGCTTATCGATTTAGGCCACGAGCAATCGCAATCGTTTGACGATCATTACGAGTTGGAGCATTGGGTGCAGTGATTCGTTAAGACAAGAAAAATAGAGATAAGCCTGCATTTTACGAACTGCATAAATCTAGTGAAAAAGATCGATCTATGAAGTTTAACAGCGAGGATGCAGCTACTCATGAAGGAAATGCTATAAATCATTATTTAGCATACGTATGATAGTTTACTTGTTACTACAAATAAAAGCACCCATTTCGGTGCTTTTTCATTTGCTCTCTTACGTCAAGAAGAGAGCAAATTTAGCCCGTTTCAGTAAGTGAAGTAGACTTAGCCTTACATGTCGAGGGACAAAAACATAGCCCTATTGCCGATTAGGTGTGTGCCTGTTCCCATAGGCTCAGCAAAGTCAAAAATTTTATACATGAAAATCTTCACAATTTTAATCTATATAATATACTTAAATTATAAAAAAACTCATATAACAAGTAGACTAATTCACAATAAAAACTTTGTTTTGAGGAGGGTGTATAATTCATAGTTCATTTTCTTTATCTTCTTGCCATTAGCATCAGTTTAAATATTTGTTGATTTTTTGCATTAGTTTTTCTTAATCCACTTCTTCATAAATTTTTTCCAGACAATTTGGCCAGTTTCCGTGTTGTAAATATAAACATTATCATCAGGAAGGGATTTGGATTCTTCTCTAAGTTTGGGAGTCAAGATTGCTGAGCATTATCACATGCTGAAATAAGTTTTTGTTATGACTGGTGAAGAGTTATTAGGAGTTTCATAGTTTACCAATATCGGTCACTAAGTTTGGGGCCATTTTATATCAATTAAGTTAGGGTATTTAAGTATGTTTTTTTGGAATAATGGTGGTGAAGAGAAAGGTGATAAGATGGTGGCTAAAGGATCGATACAAGAAATGAAAGATTTGGCTATAAAGAGAGAAGGGTTATGCTTATCCATTGAATATACCAATAGTAATACGAAACTTAAGTGGAGATGTAATTGTGGTTATGTATGGGAAGCAACCCCGAATAATATTAAAAGAGGAAAATGGTGTCCCTCGTGTGCTCATACCAAGAATGCCAACTCTAAAAGGAAAACAATTCAAGACATGCAAGTTATGGCAGAACGAAATCATGGTAGATGTATATCCAGCGAATACTCAAATATGAATTCAAAGCTAGTATGGGAATGTTCTAAGGGGCACCAGTGGGAAGCATACCCCAGTAATATATACTCGGGAAAATGGTGCCCCACATGTGCGGGGAGAAATAAGAGTTTAACTGATATGCAGGCTTTTGCAGAGGAGTATAACGGTAAATGCCTATCTACTCAATTTTTTAATATGACTAGAAAGCTAAAATGGCAATGCAATGAAGGTCATATATGGGATGCAACTCCAAATAGTATTTTAAACCAAAAATCTTGGTGTCCCGTTTGTGCTGGAAACAATAAAAAATCAATTAAAGATATGGAACAATTAGCTGGTAGGAGAGGAGGAAAATGTCTTTCGAAAAAGTATATTAATATTGATTATCCACTTTTATGGGAATGTACTAATGGTCACGATTTCATAGCTACACCTTACTCAATTGAAAAAGGTAGTTGGTGTCCAAAATGCAATAATATCTCAGTATTCTTCAATGAAGAGAAGTGCAGATTTATTTTGGAATCTCTTACACAGAAAAAGTTTTATAAAACAAGGAAAGAATTTGGAAACGGTTATGAACTTGATGGATACAATGAGGAGCTTAGATTAGCTTTTGAGTACCACGGAAGACAACACTTTTCATATACTCCTTATTTCCACAATCAAAGCGAGGAACTTTTTTTTGAACAACAGTTAAGAGATCTAAAAAAGGAGCAACTTTGTAAGGAGAACTCTATACATCTAATTGTGATTCCATATAATGTCGAAAGTGATACGGATAAAGTAGGATTTCTTCATAAGAAATTATGGGAATTAGGATACGATGTTTTGGATAATGACTTAGATTGGAGAAGTTTTTATAAAGGGTTTAATCCATTAGAAGAGTTACATACTCTCGCTGGTTTAAAAAATGGCATTTGTCTCTCGAATGAGTACAATGGGAGTGATGAGAAATTAAGTTGGGAATGTTCAGAAGGACATGTGTGGGAGGCCTCTCCATATTACATAAGAAAAGGCTCATGGTGTCCCCAGTGCTTAGGCCGAGGGAGAACTATCGAAGATATGAAAATACTCGCACAAGAAAAAGGAGGGGAATGCTTATCAGACTCATATACAAATAACAGTACAAAGTTAACATGGAAGTGTGAAAGTGGTCATGTATGGGATGCAACACCTTTAAGTATTTCAAATGGAGCATGGTGTCCTAGATGTTCTGGTAGATTGATTACCATTAAAGATATGCATTTATTGGCCGAAAGTAAGAATGGTAAGTGCCTGTCCACCCAATATAGTAATAATATAACACCATTATTATGGGAATGTCATATGGGACACCAGTGGAAAGCAGCTACTAGAAGTATTCAGCAAGGTTCGTGGTGTCCATCATGTAATTCAAAAACGATAAATAACATGAAACAAATTGCAGCAAAATATGGTGGGGAGTGTATTTCTGAAATATATAGTGGGATTGACGGGAAATTACTTTGGAAATGTGATCATGGACATCAATGGGAGTCGTCTCCTAATTATGTCCAAAGAGGAAGATGGTGTCCTCAGTGTAAGAAAGACCAAAAACAACGTAAAACTATTAACAAACTAAAATTGTTAAAAGAGTTAGCTCAACAAAGAGAAGGTAGATGCCTATCTCGAATTTATTATAATGTTGACACTAAACTTAGGTGGGAATGTAAGGTGGGCCACCAATGGGAGTCTACACCCTATAGTGTGAAAAACGGAAGTTGGTGCCCTACATGCGCTTCTAAGCATTCTGGTATGTATAGAAAAAATAATATTAGAGATATGAAGAGGCTAGCGGAGAAAAATGATGGAATATGTATATCCGATACTTACGTAAACAGTCAAACAAAATTACGTTGGAAATGTAAAGAAGGTCATGAATGGTTCGCCAATCCTAATAACATTCAGCAAGGATCTTGGTGCCCGACATGTAGAAGAAACGAAATTTCAATTAAGCAGAGAAAGTCCATTGAGGATATGATTGAACTAGCTAGAAAAAGAAATGGAAAATGTTTATCTACGGAATATATTAATGCACACACCAAGCTAATGTGGAAATGTGTTCATGGGCACGAGTGGGAAGCTAAGCCCAATAACATACAACAAGGAAAATGGTGTCCTAGGTGTATTAAATAGTTAACTTTAGTTGGCGATTTTTTCATATAGTGATAAGATCGGTCCAACATATATATAATTACGTAAAATAATAATTTGACGAATAAATAAAGATGAAATATATTAAAAACACGGAGGTACGCATACATATATGGATAAACAAATGAAAATGCACTATATGCAACGAATTGATGATAAACTATCTGATTTGCCTTGGTACGTTACAGAATTTATCGATAGTAAAAAACGAAAGTTATCTCCAACGACACTTCTTAATTATTGCCATGATTACATTATCTTTTTTGATTGGCTTATCACTGAGGATATAACTTCATCAACTCGGAAAGAAATACATTTAGAAACATTAGAACGATTAACCATTCGTGAGGCGGAAAACTTTATGTCATTCCTGAATTATCAGTTGGGAAACAAAAAGCTTACGATTAATCGGAAATTGTCCTCACTAAAATCTTTGTTCGATTACCTGCAGAATAAGGCTGAAACTCGCGACCTAAAGCCTTATATCCAACGAAATGTTATGGCCAAGATGGATTTGAATACTATAAAAGAAAGCCAGGAAACTATCGCAAATCGCATTGAAGGAAAAATTCTTAGAGAAGACGATTTTGAATTGTTCAGACAATTTGTAGCCTATGATTTTGGTGAAAAGCATAAAGACAATAAACGGATCTTTTCGTTTCATCAATTTAACCGTGAACGTGACACCGCAATTGTTTCGTTGATATTGGGTTCTGGGCTTAGATTATCCGAGGTTTCAGGCATTAATACGGATGATCTAGATATGAATAAAGCTTTAGCCCGAGTAATACGTAAAGGTGATAAAGAACAATATGTTTACTTTAGCAGGCAGGCATTAGTGGATTTAGAAAGTTATCTTCAGATCAGAGAAACAAAATATGTGCCTGAAAAACACGAGAACTATTTGTTCATAGCAGCTCCTGTGGGCCGTAAAGGAAAAAGCCGGCGTTTGACACAACGATCAATCGAAAAACTCGTTGAAAAGTATGCAACAGCCTTTGGAAAGCCTTCTTTAACAGTGCATTCTCTCAGACACTCCTTTGCAACACGATATCATCTGGAGAATAACGATGTACCCAGGTTAAAGAATCAGTTAGGACATTCGTCGATACAAACGACAATGATATACACACACCTGACTGATGAAGAGATGCGTAATGCAGTAAATAACATGGATCGATAAACCCGCGGCACTATGCGGTTTTTCTTAGACTATTACACAAAATCCGTATTTTGACTAAATGTCTGTATACCCAAATGCGCCGAATCTCGTCTTTCTGAGATCGGCGCTTTTTGATTAGATAATGTATACTCATTCTTTGCTTTGGATTCGATGTTGAACTTTTAGATGATATTATTCTAACACATTATTTGATTAAATATACATTTCAGATAAAAAAATTATCATCGGGAGTTTATCTCATATTTGTTTGCTGCCGCATATCTTCACTCATATATCATTCTAGGGACATTATCTCCTGGTCCTTCCATACGTTTGTCCACGTCTAACTGGAGTTATGCGTAATTAAGTTGAGTTCAATTTCCCTGAGGACTCTTATCACCTTTTCCTTGTCATTCATGAAGAAGCTGCGCTGAAACTTACCAATGTTGCCTTACCTGAAAATAAAAAATTACTAGAACAATTTAAGTTTTCATATGCGGAGGTTTATCGGAAAATTTTTAAGAACGTATGCAGCCCCTATTCAACTAAATGCCGGGTTAGTTGAAATAATTTCGCGTAAAAACTCACTAGTTCAGGAAATTCTTGGAATCAGAAGGCTGGATATGATTATGCCAGAGTGTATATTTCCAACGTCTCTTGCGGCACGGAGGAGATAAACCCGTGTTTCCTCCTCTCCTTTTATACGAGATTTTAACCAATCCAATCTTTCAACATGTAGCTGATCTATGAAACTATTTTACCTGGGTCTACCCATTCAATAGAGCGAAGAGCCAATATTTTTTCGAAATGAGTAGTGCACAATTTGATAAAAAAACGATGTTACACTACGCTAAGTAATAAAAAAACAAAAATGCAGTACGTTGTTCTCGTTCTGGCATTTTTTATTCTACATAAGTTTATTGAAATGCGTATCTGTCCACAGTAATACAGAAGCCACCATCAGTATCATTATTGGTATGTGACTCAATAATCACTTGATAAGTTCTTTTCTGGAACCACATTGCTCAGATCTCAGCTCTCCCTCTAACATCTTCAGTAAAGTCTGTGACTTTTAAAGTGAAATAGGCTGCTGGATTCGCTCGCTACTAGCATCGTGAATCCAACAAGGCTTATTTCATTTCAGAATCCTACGTGGCGCTATCAAGATAACGCCACATAATTTTCTACGGGGGATTGACGTTCTGAGGCACCGTCAGGAACTCTAATAATTAACTAATGAATTGCTGTAAAGTAAGCTTCATAAATACCTTTGTGAAATCCTCCAGGGGCAATGGTGTACAGTCCGCACTTACTAGCATTTGAAAGTTGTAACCATCCATCTCTTAACTCCTTAGAGATGTAAGGACTCTCATCTGGCAACCAAATGGAAATTTCTAAGTCCCAATTCTTCTCGGGACTAGTTTCCATTCTCAAAGATACTGCCTCAGTTTCGTCATTACTCTCCAAAATCAAGCAGTATCCATCTGTAATATAGTGAACGTAGCTATCAGTTGCCTTCAAGAAGTACCATGAAACATCTAAAAACTCCCTACACTGAACTAATGTAGGAGGATTCATATCTTCGTGTTCTATCTGGTTTCTAATGTCTATTAATTTATTCAGTATAAATGGTCGTATTATGCCGAAATACTCTAATTGCTGTAATGGCTTCTTTGGTACATCCGATAGTGGAATTAAGTTGAACTTGTACTCATTTTGTAGTGTATTCAGTCTACTATTAACCGCTCTTTTTAAAGCACATATCGCGTCCACTCTTTGAAAATGGTTGGCTTGTCTGTTTAGTATGCGTTCCGCATGTTTCCAAATCTCATAAGGTCTCTTATACAAAGTTGGTTCATTACAATAGGAGCCATCAATTTCAGCCCGCCATTGAAATACTTTTGGGGATAACCACATATATTCCTCCTCCAATCTTTCAACTCTCTATACTTATTCTTATCTTCTTCTGATATTCGCAATGTTTATCAGAGAATTTTCTAAATGATGGATTAAATCAATTAAGTTATATTACATGCTTGAACAAGAAAGCCGACCACAAACACTGGCTGCCTTGTTCTTTGACTTAGCTATCGTTTCCCGTTAGTTCAACCGAATTAAAAAATTTGATGCAAATAAAGCAACTGTCCAATCAATAGTCCTGCCACACCAAATCGGTTAAAATAGCTACTTTCAATGGGACTAAGTTCGCTCATGCTCCTGACCTTTACGCAATCGTTCAATCCTTCATGCCTACTATTTTGTTCTCTGACTGTGTAATCACATTGAAATAAGCCGCAACGATGAAATTCAGGCTGTTTTGGGGTTCCCACTTTACGAACCATGGTACGGTAAAATGTTACTCCTGCAATTGTGAAGTGCTAGCTCCTACAGCAATTCCCTCGATTAGGCCAGCAAACTCAACTGTATCTAGAATCAACTGCTTAAAAGTCCGTATACTTTTTGGGTAACCGCGGGAATTAGAGGCTCCGACGGCAAGATACCAAATTATTAAATATGCTGCATGCGTATTAAAAATTGCCGAGTCTGTACGGTGATTTACACCTTGTGGATACCTTGCGCCGACTGTTTCCGATAAGACGCTCCAACACCACATGCTCACCTGAGCCTCGCATTTGTCCTACGAAAAAGACTGTTCCATTCCCACTGACTGTTCGGCCTGTTTTCTTTACTTTAGTATCTTCATAATATTCCCATCAATTTCAATTGTGTAATCCCCGTTGGTTTTTGTGTCACAATCTTTTTCACTTTGAGATTCGCTGTGATAAACGGACATTCAGGTCATCCTCCTATCCGTTAAATAATTTAGAACTTCCAAACCTAGTTTGACCTTGATAAAAGTTTATATTTATATTTGATACCTGATTGTACAAGGATCGGTTCAGCGTTGAAGTTGGTCTTTTGATCATAATCCATTCTGTACCTGCCCGTTAGTTTAATGAATTGAAGGGCGAGATGACGATTAGATATATGCCTAACCGGCAATAGGAACATGTTCTTGTTCTCAGCAGCTAGTTTGATTTCGATATTTCGGTACCGATAAAATAAAAAAAGCCGCTAAAATAGCGACTTAAAAAGGAATATGTTCTTGTGCCCCTCGACATTAAAGCTATTACGTCATTGAATAATGATGCTTGTTTTCTGTTTCAACGTAATTATGATTCGTGGATACGTATCCAAAGTATTGATCTATTGTATTATAAAAAAACTGATACAGCTGAGAAAACCTAACGTAATCCGATACACTAATCCTATCTAATTCCTCTTTTACTTTGATAATGAACACATTATCTATTGCCTCTTCCCCAAATTTCAAAGAGTATTCTGTCTTCCACTTGTTCTTTGCATTTTCAATGGCATTTACCACAATAAACCGATCAACAATCGGGTAACCGGCAAAATTGGCACGCACATCAGTAAATGAATTTTGCAATACATATTTTAAGCATTGTTGAATTTCAAGTATATACTTGTTAAATATTCCGTTATCTTCTGGATTCTCAACATGTTTCTTAATTGAACCTATAATCTCTTCTGATTCTGAAAGATCCAAAATAAGCATGTTTATTGCTTTCCAAGCCGTGACAGAAAAAACGCCGGTTGCTCCATACTCATATGGTCTATCCACTGCTGGAGTAGTTATTCCGTCTCTCTTTCCTAGTAAAGATCCATGTACCAAATCGTTTAAAAGCTTATCTTTAGAGTACCCTTCAGTGACAGGTCTAACAATATAATTACTGTGCTTTTCATAGGCGCAGTACTCTTTGACTATTCTTGTGAATAACTTTTTGTAAAAGACATTGAAAAACTCAACATGGACATCATTGACTTTATTTTGATCATCAAAATACAAAATAATGTTATTCAAGAGAGTTCTGAAATCAGATAGACTACTTAATAGTCTATCGAATACTTCCAAAGAACAAAACTCATATCGTTGATATTCTTCTTCATCATAGTTAATTTCATCGTCAGTTAAAACTCCTACTTCAGGCAAAAGAAGTTCTCTCTTATGAGTCTTAATTAGTTGGTTAGTTGCCTCACCATTTTCATCAATTATGCTTAGAGACTTAAGAAATTTATGTATTTCTTTGAAATTCAATTTTATAACACTTTTGTTTTTAACAAGATCATTATATATATCGGAGCTGATATTAATTTCGTCATTCATACAATCTTCCAGCTTAGACCCAAGTATTGCGCTGCGTTCAATAATAAACGTAGGAACTGCTTCAAAAATTGATTTTACAAATTCCCCATACATTTCTCTACCCAAACTAGGCATTGTAAGGTTTGTTCCGTTCATAAAGATACAGGCTTGAATACCATCCAATCCTGCCTCGGCCAAACTTGGTGGCTTCTTGCTACTTTCGCTGAGTTCCAAATCCAAAAAACCACGGGTATCACGTAGAATAACCGTCTTAAATCCGTATTTACGCATGATCTCCAAGGCTTTTTTTGATGCAGGCACCTTTATCTTTATATAACTCACTAATTTATCGGCCTTAGAGCTATTAATCATAGAAATTGCATAGTTTAAATCATTTTTTATTTTATCGGAAACTATTTTTAGATTATCTTCCAATGACTTTTTGAAACTTCCATCCTCAGAAGCAGTAACAGGGTTGATCTTAAACCCCTTATAGTCCATATTGCGTAATTTTGCGTTCATCCCTACAACATCTTTACTATCTATATTAAGTGTGAGATTATCTAAATCAAACTTCACCTCGCTTACTGATGGATTATCACAATCAGATAGCTCATAAAATGTTGTAACTTTAGTCAAACCACCATCATTTTGATGTAATTTTGTTAGTGAATTTCCGAATTTTTGTTGATCAATCATTGATGCAATAAACGTCGATTTTCCCGAATTGGTTATTCCTACTACGGCTACATCAATTACATCATTAAAAATTTTTATACTCATAAATGAACTCCTTCACCTTATCTTTAAACTTCTCTCATTGACTCTTACATTAATTCTACTTTTTCCGACATTTCCCTCTTTTTCAATTTCAATTAGTCACGATAATGCCGAAATAAAATCAAAGCGTAGAATAGCTATGATACTCCTGTTTTGGTATTAAGATATAAAAGTGAATGGTGCTGTCATGGCTGATCTTAGGATTTACTAGAAGTCCTCTATTTGAGATCGTTGGTCGCAACGTTTATGTTTCACATGCGTAGAGCCACTCTGTTGATGTTTTCCGCTCCTCAAAGGAATTATACGTCCAATGGGGATGATTTCACTAGCAATGGCGTTAACCGGATTACCATGCTATATGAAAGGAACATAACACGTCGAAGGGTGATCTGGGTGTACCCTTTTATCTTGCATACATTGAACTTCCGCACCTGTGTTAAAGCAACAGTTCGACACTTCATTTTTTAATACCAATCCAACTGTGTTTAACCTCTTGTCCCGTCAGCTATACATAATGAAGTTTTAAGTACATTTGATCTATATTTAGATATCCATCTAATCGGTAATCGGACTATGTTCTTGTCAATTCCGGCAATCGGTACAAGTTCTTGTCCTTGGCTTGGGACAAGAACTTGTACCGATAAAATAAAAAAGCCGCTAAATTAGCGACTTCAAGGGGTATATGTTCTTGTCCATCGACAGATTCAGTATACCTTTCAAATTATTGTTCACACTGTATGTATTTATCTTTCTTTGTTATTGGATACAGTGTACCCTTCGGAATCATTATATATACATACTGTCAGTTAGCTTTACCTAATTAAGTGGAGGTACCTCCCGAATCGTATTCGGTTATTTCTGGTAGAGGTAATTTCATCTCATCACTTGTATTAGTGGCCTAATTAAAATAATCATAGGTTAATCCTTCGCTTCTACTTATTCTATAGTCAATGCATAGTAAACGAAAAAATCTCAACGGACATCATTCCATGGTTTTGATCGATGAATTGTGTACGATTACCTATACTATAACCCCCCCCTAAAATCTTTTCGAACTTCCACAAATCTGTTTGATTTTCAATCAACTATCTTATAATTTATGAAAAAGTGTCTGCATCGTTTGGGATAGACTCCAATTTAAATGAATTAGGCTACAAAAAAAGTCAGACGTTGTTGAAAAACCAGCGCCTGACAGTTAACCGTAGATATAAATTTATGATACCTCTCATTGCACGTTTGGCATTATGACTGTGAACCTAAGTTTTGTACTTCCAAAGTAATCTGATGATTGAGGTCGAAGGTAAGAATTTCTGATGAATTTTTATTGTGAAGTTCCGGTTTATCCGCCGGATTTCCGGTCCACTGATATGTTCCAGATATCCATTTCTTTTGAAACCGAATCTGAATAGTACATCCTGGTATTAGTTTATGGTTCTCCACGTAATGTCCCCATATATCTGTGACTGTCTCCTCTTCCAAGGTTATAGGTCCCTTTATCCGTACAGGGGCTGTTTCTATTGTGAAATGAACACGCTCCGGCATTTCCTCCCAAAACTCTACTAAAGCTTCTCTGTACCGATCTATTGCCGTATCAGGAATGGATAAGGCAATTTCATTGAGCGTGCTACTATATAGATCCATAATCAACTTTCCATTAACATCTCTAAAATAACCAGGTTGAATACTTTTTAACTGATCAGCTGCGGCCCCATCCCCATGCTTAATCACATTTTGAACTAATCGGAGCTCATTAATTGTATCCCAGGATGTTATAGAAGTTGGTTGCCAATCACTGTTCAAAAAAAGAGTTTTTATTTCTCCAAATGTGGTACAAAAATTTTTGAATTCCAGTTTCATACCTTTTTTATCTACAAAATGATGATATCGAGTAATTTCCTTAAAAGATAACTCTCGAACTTGCTGCTCCCATACCTGATATAGTGTGGATAAAGTCATCATATATGTGTTGTATTTCATCAAATTTAAGGTTTGCCAGTAATCAAAACCGAAGTCGCGGGCCCTCTCCGCAAAATCAGCAGGATCATCTCGATCTGGATTGAAATAGGAACCTATTTCCGAATAATATTTTTCAGTTTCTTGCTCCGACTCTTCATCTATATTATTGAACTGTGTAGCCAAGCGTTCTTTATATGTTTTTACATAACTATGTATTCTCTCAATGTAAGGTTCTTTTTGATAATCCGGCAAATAAATAAATGGTTTCATTTTCAATCCTTTCTGAAGAACGGACTGGTGTAATTACCAGTGTTTGTTCTACATCCCAAGTTGTATTTGGTTTCCTCCTATGATCATAATATAATCTGTTGCACAATGCTATCTGACCACTAACCCTCTCTTTTCAAAAGGGATATGAGTTTTGTATTGACAAAATCCTCAAAATCACCCTCATTTTCATTTCTGTAATATAGTAGTTTTGCGCTCCCCCATAAAATCCTTGAAATAGGTGCAATTTCTTCAGTCCAAAGCAGCATAAGCTTAATACGCGACCAGTCTTGAAAAGATTCCCTTACAGTAGCGCTATCGGAGCTTTTCGGTAGCATGGGAAGAGTTTGACTGTATAATTGAAAAGCTACTTCTATAACATCTTCAGAGTTTGTTTGATTATCTCTTATATTTTCATGAATATAATGGACTAGCCATCACATTCCTTAATCTAATTTCGTGAAATTTAGATCAATAATAATATCATCCAAATCAATGTTATTTTTTTCGCAGAATTCCTTGATATCCAGCCACAAATGCCAATCAAGTTTGGACGTCCCATACATTAGAACTACATCCACATGTAGATCTTCATCTCTTTCTGGTTCATAAACAAATCCATATTTGTTGAGTAATATTATGTGTTTTACAATTTCACTCGTTGTTTTCCCTGTTATTTCTGTAATTTCGTGAATTATAGCCCCTGTTCCCCATGTTAACTTTGATGAACGTTGAATTATAAGACAGAACACTTGGCGAGTATCTGGGGAGAAGATTTTTAGCTTATCGACCCATCCATTAATATCTTCAACCACACTCTTAGCTTCATCTTCCCTATAATTCCAGCCAAAATATTGAAAGAAACGTTCACCGCTTTCAGAGTAGAGAAAAGTCTGTTGCCCGGTTAAGTCACTAATAGAACGCTGTAATTGGCCTACGATATCAGTATACTTGTCCTCATGTTCCCTTTTCATTCTCTGTAGAACTTCAACTGTATATGTTTGAACATCATTAGTTTTGATGTGATGATCATAACAAAACAACATCAAATTTGAGAGAGCTCTTCTCTCCTCATTTGTTTGATTAGGATTAAATCGTTGCCCGCCTTCTTCGGCGGCTTCAATATGGCAAATCTGTCCAACATAATTCCCATCACTATTGACGATCGTGTGTATGCAATCAGGAAATGCACACTGATTACCAGATCTCAAATATAATTCTCTCAAAACTGCAGAAGTTGGTTGTAGTCTTTTAGCCATAGCCATCTGTGTTCCCCCAATTCATATCATGTGTCCGCACTAAGGTTAAAATGCGAAACTAGTCTAAGGCTGGATTGCTTCGCAGCCCTGTTTTCACTAAATTCATATTCTAAGATAGAAAGAACCTCAGTAACTTTTGTGATTTGCCAAATAGTCATGTGTGAATTCAAAAGACTGTGCTGTTTCATTTGCTTAGTCGACTTCTGAATCTCTTGAGCACGATCCGTTTCCTCCGTCGGTTCCACACGAACCTAACTCCGGTACCGCATGATAATTACTTACCCCTAATACTATATGCAGTTCTAAAAATTGAACTTAAGCTTATTACATAACAAAAAAAGGCTATTTTATAGCGACTTGTTACACAACTATTTTATTTCACCGTACAATACTTCGAATTCTCAAATAATAATTTTCATTGGGTTCTCAACTGCAACACAGATAACTGAATTAGCTCTTAGTAACTTCCCTTAAACGTCTAATCTTACTATCATCACCTGCTATGTTTGGTTCAAGAACTACAATTGGAAGTTGATACTTCATGCTTAGCCTTTGGGCTGTTTCTCTTTTATCTTCATCGCAGTCGGTTGTAATCCAAATGGATCGAACCTCCCTTGGTACTACAATTGCCTCAAATATCTCTTCATTAGGATTTACCAACATTTTTGCTAATGAGAATGTATGTATATCAGTATAACGTCGATTTGCCGAATCTATTCCAGTAGCTATATCACGGTTAGAAACAACAAAGATCTCTCCAACAACATACAGTCCGATTGTACCTATATAGATACCGTTTCCGCTACAACAGATCTGAATGCTTGGTATACCTTCCACTAGACTATCAAATATTACACCTGCTCGTTTATCCTCTTTCCCCTGATGATAGGCATCTAATCCATGAGCATAAACCTTCTCTTGAAAAAACTGACTTGGTTTTGGAACGAACTCATCCAAGTGAATGTGTTCTTTACTGGTGGTTACATGCTCTGTATTTAATCCCAATTTATTAGCCCCTATCGTATCTAAATTTGTACTTATAGTGTGCTGTCTACCGATTTCTGGTACTTTTATTATTTTTTCATCCACTGGCGGTCAATAAATGTTTAAGTAGTAACACCAAAATACTCATAAACTATATTTTGATCCTAAAAGCGCAACATCTTTATTCCCATTTTTAAATTCTAAGCTATTTAAAACTTTTTGCACCGTTTCAGGTGTCCATTAAATCTTCAATTTTCTTTTGCTCGCGTGATTGATGTATAGAAAATGTAATGAGTAATGAGCTCTTCGATCAAAATAACAGAAATCGAGTAAATCCTGTCTGTGCAATCAAAAATAGTATATGCACTTTGCCGAAGAAATGTTTTGAATGCCAGTTTGACAAACCATCGATCGAACATTTCAATGCTGGTCATTGCTTCTGCAAGCCTATGTTATAGTTACAAGTGACTTCCGTAAAAGGATAATACCCCAGCATCGAGCCAAGTCGGGAAAATACTCAATTTCTGTCATGGTGAATGAGTGTTTACCATGATGAATTGTTAGGCTGAATGTATGATAGTTACGAACGTAACCGTCGAAAGTGTTCTCCCTCTATCCTGCCACTTATTCAGGAGATACTTTGAATTTATTTGCTTTACCCTGAACTTGAATATAATTGTCCCAGAATGAATAACTTCCAATTTTCACCTTCATTAACTTTCGTAAGCATCAGGTTCGGCTGTATTAATTTTCGTAGCTCTTTGAAGTCTATGTAGTAAATTTTGTTTCCTTCCAATCTAACTAAACGGCTCCTTCGTCCAAAAGCTCTACCAGTTAGATCGTAAGATTGAACCAACCTTTGCCGTTCTCATGGATCTTTGATGATGGAGTACAGACTACGATGAGTCCTCCGCCGCTGATTCCTTGGAACATAACTTGCTTCATGTTGATCGTAATTAGTGAAAAGTTATATCTCTGTGATAGTGTGTCGACAAAGATCTTTTATCAAGATTCAACATTTCAATGCCCCCATAATGCATCATTTCCTACATAATAGCATGTGGATGCGTACACTAACTAAACCACTCATAACCTGCCGTGGCTAGACGTGGTGTATTAATTCGTTGGAAAAAAACCAAGTCCTCCGATTGAAGGCTCTCAGGGCTTTAGTTTTGATAACGCTGAGTCCAATTCCCCAAGAACGCTAAATAAGCATATCATCATTATATCTCAGAAAGACTTTATCCTTTTCCTCAATAAATTCTCCCTTTGACAAATAATTGTAAGAAATTTGAATTGCTTTCTTTGATGATCCTATATACTCTTCTACTGTAGCCGAATCTTCATTATTTAATAATTCAATACTGCTCATTAAGTAATCCGATAGATTGAATAGTAATGCAATCTTTTCGATAGATAGAATATATAGTCTACATAAAAACACCAAATCCAAGTTTTTTCTTTACTGCGCTGTCCTGATCTTTTCTTTATATAAATATTGTTATTTTCATCGAAATGTAAAAACTGTCCTGTTTCAGAAAGATTCATAGCTTCATTTGTATATTTTTTTATAGATCTTGGACGAACCTTGAATTAAGTCGTTTAAGTCCTTTACTGACTTTGTTTTAATTGACTTCTCAATGAACGCTAAGTCCTTATCAGCAATTGAATAAGCCCAAGCAACTTGTTCAAAAATTAATCTAAATAAAGGGGAAGCTTCAATATAATAATCGTTTCTTAATAATATCAAGCAACTCTCGTAGGTTGCTTGCAATTTTTGCATCACGAGATAATAATGAGGCACTCCATCAACATTCTTTGGATTTTTTGCGATGACCTCTAAGACATTTTCCATCGATCGAATAGTACCTATTAATAAATCTTGCGCTAGATCTGCGTAATCAGTCTCGTCCAATTCAAAATTCTCTAGTGCTAAATTATCAAGATCTCAGTAATATTCTCAAACTCATAGTCTTCGGTGATATATGCAATTAACGAAGCTCGAATATGTTGTTTAAATTTTTTTGATGAGTTTGTTGGTAGAGCATATGGAATATTTTCAAAAAGATAAGGAATTAACCTATAACTATCATCGTTTTTCATAAAACACCACAATTATGTTTATTATGCCAGTGCAACTTTCAACTCAACAAACGAGTCGTCCTAAACTGCCCTTTAGAGGCTACTATTAATAGTTCTTTTTCTTAACTACTTCCAATGTGCTGTCGATAATATTGTCATAATGTAAAAGCCTGATCTTCTGCTCTTCTATGTGCTCTCGCCTAATTCTGCGTGTTGTATCGTTTAAATCATCTCTTCTACCAGCTACTACAACGTATTGGCATCGCGTTGGGTCAAACGAATAAAATTCATCCGGTAACTGTTTTTCAGCATGCTTATATCCTTTAATTGTAGTGGTGAATGTAGAGGAATTAGCATTTATCCAGTTTTTCCAATCCTTAACTTGTTTGATTCCTTTCCTAAAGGCATTGCCAAGTTCCCCATCCGCCAAAGTTATCTGTTTAATAGGATGCTCAATTTCAACAAATATGAATGAGTATCCATCTGAATTACGCCCGATTAACAAATAATCAACCTTAAAGGTTGAACTCAATTGAAACTCTGGGAAAATGTATGCCTCGTGATGTCCGAAATCATAGTAATTTAATATTGAGCCAATAAAATAATACGCACCGTTTTCTTTTATATATCGTGCAATATCACGCTCATCAGATAATGTGCCATCGTCCAATTGGTCTGAAAGCTGGTTTAAGAAGATCTTTATACCACGTTCATTCTCCAAATCAACAATATCAAGATAATTATTAGGGAAGAGACTCAAAAAATGCCTCGCAGCCTTGGGATATTTTCTAAATAAATTGACCCTAATGTTTAGCTTCCCACGCTTCTCAACTTTTTCTTCTTCTAGCATTCTTGCATATTCAAGTTCCTCATCAGGTGTTAAGACAGAATAATCTCTATCAGTTGCTTTCATTCGTAGTCCCCCGTCTAACCGATAATAGTTTTAATAAATCTTCTCTGTTAGTCTCAACTGCTGAATTAATCCATGTGATTGTGCCGTTATTTGGTTTCGTGATTAAGCTCAACAACTAAGCCAGATTTTCGATAAAATTGTTCAGATCTTTAGCCCTTTCATCGACATACACCTTTAATCAAAAGATTCGAGCTTTCTTGTGCAATGTATTACTCTACCGGTGACAACAAACTTACAACTAGTTCACAGTCAATGAGTCCTAAAAACTCAAAAGTCCCTTTTCAAGAGATTCTACTAATGCCTTTAATGTGACCCTGTTTACGGGCAGATCCAGCATTTGTTAGAGTTGGTGCTGTAATAACTGCTGAATCAGAATAATCCCCGAGCACAAGAAAAAGCAGTACAGAACTCGACATGTGAACTCTGTACCGTCTCTCAATTATTTTATTTGCAGCAGTTACTACACTCGGTTAGTGTTAGCTTTTCTTTGTAGCTAATATCATAAATATCAAGAGCTTCCTCTTTGGACAGGAACGGTTCCCAACTTCCTGTACCTTGCTGTTTCTTCCATCCAAGCTCAGTTTGGTGCTTCATTTTGGTGACATGCGCACATGCATCATGATCGAGGTGGACGGTGCATGTTTTCAAAGGAAGGTCGATGTTCGCCCAGGCTCTTATTTGTTCTCCTTCTTTGCTTTCACACTACCTTCCATTAATTCGATAACATGCTTCGCAAACTCTTCAGTCAGTTGTATTCTGCCCCGCCCAAACTGTAATGCACCAAGAGTACTTCCTCCGACATTAGTTACAGGATGAACATGATCATAGGACGCTACGATACTGGCTATCGTATTATTGAATGTGTTCCAAGATTCGCTGTACTCTGGACATAAATTCTTTACTTCCAGCTCCCAAGACCATTGGCTTGTACTATCCCAAATATAGGGTTCACTAATTACTTCAAAATAACCTAGAAGTTTCGTCGTACCAACTCCATTACATATTAATATATCCCCTATACGCACAGGAGTAGGTCTCCGAGAGAAGTGCATCTTTTCAAAGTCACTGTTCAGTTTTCTTGTAGTTTCGAACGGACGGTCAGAAGAACCAACTGGCTTTATAAAATATCGAACATCTGGTTTAAGTTCAACTGTTTTTTTCTTAAATAGATGACCTACCTCAAGATCAAATTTTGGCACTTTATGTACTTCTTCATTTTTAGCATAACTGTCAATATTTTTAATAATCCCCTGAAGCTCCTCACGCGTTAGTGCATGGCTACTTACTTTTCCGATATCGGCAATCACCTTCTTCAAAGCTTCTTGATCTTCAACTAGCACGCCCCACTCATGATTCTGGTTCAGCCCGTTGTCTGTAAAGTTCGCAGAAGTGATAATCCCCCTGATTGGGACTCCATTCTTATGTGCGATATAAATCTTTCCATGCAACTTGCTATCTTCATGAACTCGAAAAGCAATAGAGTTCGTAAGGCAATTGAAAAGGAACGAATGCAACGAATTTGCCTTTCTCAATAAGTCAGGGTCATTATCCTTTAAGTTACTAAAAAAACCTTTGACTTCGGATGAATCCTCTTCCCAGACATCAAGTCCACCATATAAAGTTAGCGAACTGATGGTGGTTTTTTTGTCTCACGTTATAGGGGCAGTTCCTAACTCCCTATAATTATACAAGGCAATTGCCCTTATTGTAATGCATAAAATTTCTTTTAATTAAATAGTTCATTCTCAATTTATAAAGTCAGAAAATTGTGCTTAGTTCTCAATCAAATTGGATATTACAAGCCAAAGGCTATACTATTTATTTTTTGTCTTAACTCTAGAGATTTTTCTCGACGCTCCTTTAATTCTAGCGATGGATAACGTACGAGGGCCTCATCTAATATTGCTATCTCATTATCGTAGTCTTTCAATTTTCGATAGGACATTGCATACGATTTATATAAGGCTGGAGCATTGTATCCGTTATATCTTGCAATATCAAATAGTTCAATATTGAACTGATAAAATCATGACCACCCGTCCAACGGGTGGTTTGCTCTTGGGGTATAACCCCCTGTTGCCAAACTGCGCCTAAAGACGCTAGCCTGACAGCAAATCTGTTCAGGCTCAGTGTTATTTGCCGCTTTCACTTACCAGTTAAACTGGTTTTACTTCTTTTTGCTCCTATTACTGCTAAATGGATCTTCGTATTCTTTTATACTCAGCTTATCTACCGCTTGATCATGTGCTTCTTGCTCACGAATATACTTTCTTACCGTTGCTTCGTTTAGACCCACTGTGCTCACATAGTACCCTTCTGCCCAAAACTTTCGATTACCGTATTTATACTTCAACTTAGCATGTTTTTCGAATATCATGAGCGAACTTTTTCCCTTTAGATATCCCATGAACGTTGAGACTGCAATTTTCGGTGGAATCGCTACCAACATGTGGACATGATCGGGCATCATGTGACCTTCTATAATCTCTACACCTTTGTACTTACACAAACGTTTGAAAATTTCGATTAAATCTTTCCTTACTTGATTATAGATTTCTTTCCGTCTATACTTCGGGGTAAACACAATGTGGTATTTACACATCCACTTTGTGTGAGCTAGGCTGTAGCTCTTGTTTGCCATCAATGACCATTCCTTTCTTTTGAGCCTGAACATCTCAATTTTATTGGAATGGTCTTGGCGGTCAAACCCTCGATCCCTCCACCCGCATAGCGGGTGGTTTTTTGTTTCGCGCGTTTCACGCACTCAACTGGCTAAAGCCATAAAATAAAAAAGCCGCTAAAATAGCGACTTCAATGGGACCATGTTCTTGTCCCTCGACAATTTATTCCTAAATAGATAAAGCACGTCTTCAATCCCTTTAAGAAGTGAAATCCGTGCTTTGTATGTGTTAGATTGGACAATCCTTACAGCCAATCTGACTATTATATTATTTTTAATCTACTTATACTGCATTGGGATCACTACTCTTATTTTACCTTATCGAATAATACATTTTCTTCAAGTTCTTTATTCTTACAATCTAATAACTCAATTTTCATCAGTTCCATAGCCATAGTTCATGCTGCATCAGTATTAATTCCTCTTACCCCAAGTCTTAATGCTGGTATATAGGCAGTTACCTCTCTTGATTCCGTTTGACTTTCAAACATGACCGTCAAATGCCCCCCATTATATTGAAGTGTCTCAACCTGTGCGTCACTATGCATACTTACCTCACGAAGGCAGCCTTTTTTAATCTCGATCTCAACAAGATCAACTGCATTCATACGAGCCTCTTCAACGGTGTCCCCATGTGCCCCCAATTTTAAACAAGGGATGTACGCAGTCACATTCTGTTCAGCGCGATCCTCTTCAAACATAACTAGCACTTCCAACTCATTCTTCATTACAATTTCCCCCTCGATGTAATTAATGCAGATATTAGGTTCAGAAGTTGAATACTATTAAGTATCCATTGTAAAAATCAATATAAGGTATATGAAAATACAAAAAACCATCGAAACACAAAAAACACCCAACTCGGTGTCTATGTCTCCATGGCTAAATAGCTCAAATTTGTTATGTACCAGGTAATGCTGGTGCTTACTCCATCACTGTCAACTCGGGTGACAGTGAAAATAGATTAAATAGTAATAATCTATTCATACTACCATCTACAAATTCTACAAATTTCGTCAAACAACCTGTTAATCTAGTTAAATTATTGGATAGATTTTCATTTACCTGATATAATAGAACTGTTTGGTTCTATCATCCAAGTGGAGGTATTCAAGTTGCTCGATAATTTCGATAATTTCAAAAAAGTTTGGGACTCTGATCCATTGATCGTACTAGATACAAACGTATTTCTCCGTTTGTATAGCCAACCTCCGAAAGTGATCAATCAGTATATTGAGATACTGAGATCATTTAAAGATAAGATTTGGTTACCAGCTCAAGTGGTTCAAGAGTTTGAAAAAAACCATAAAAAAGAACATGGTCGAAATTTCACTAAATACGAGGTATTCTTAAAACAAATCCAAAGTACGATTGAAAAAAATAAGAATACACTTGAAGGTGAATTCATTAAACATTTAGAGCTAAAATATCCACTTATTGATGAGCTCAAGGTTCAGATCACTGGGCTTATAGATGAGATGCAAAAAGCAACTGTACATTATAAAGATAACATTAAGCAGCAGATTGAAGAGAACACTAAGGTTTTAAGAGAAGATGCTGTAAAGAAATTTGTACATGAACTAGTAGAGTCAGGTGCAACAGGGAAACGCTTTTCCCTTGTTGAAACCATCTCATTGTATCAAGAAGGGGAAATTCGTTTTAAGCATTTAATTCCCCCAGGCTACGAAGATATATCCAAAGATGCGGATGACCCAACTAAACAAAGGAAATTTGGAGATTTGATCTTATGGAAACAAACTCTCTCCAACGCTAAATTAGAAAACAAAAGCGTAATATTTGTTACAAATGATGTTAAGGAAGACTGGTGGGTCCTGGTTGATAATCAACCTGCGTGTGCACGTTATGAACTTTCTCAAGAGTTCAGTGAAATCGTTGGTGAGAAGTTTATAATGTCAACAGGACAGAACCTATTTAGATATATTTCAAGTATAAATCAAATCGCAATCGATACACATCTAATGTTCCTTGAAGAAAACTCAGATGATTTAATTGAAGAATTGTTTGACGGAGAAGATTGGAGTATTATTCTCAATAATAAAAATGATCTGGATTTTTATCTGGTCCATAGTGGCGATCTTCAACCTTACATTGATGATGCAATCTCAGATGTAGAAATTATCGGTTACCCGGAGGATATCACCGATGTAGAGCTTACCGTCGAATCATTTGATTATCATCATGAAAAGGCATTTATTCAAGGAAGTTTTGCTACAGACATTGAAATTGCAGTTAGTTCATTCTTCTATGGTGAAGAAATCACATCAACAGAAGGGAAATGTTCAATTAACGGTAGTTTCTCAATCGAGTTCACTTTAGATGATACTGATGATGAATTGTCAATAAAAGAAGGAATATCAAAGTTCACAGTTGGTGGATTTGGTATTAGTGGATACAAGGAAACAAAAAGCTACCTGAATGACTATAACGATAGTTGCTCACATTGTAATTCAGATGTAGTCTATTACACGGATTCAGGGGATGGAGTTTGCGAAGATCACAAAGATTTATATGACTATTGCCCTGGCTGTAATACCTTATTCGAAAAAGGTTCCCTCCCTGGCGGTTTGTGCAATAGCTGTGATTAATTAAAACAAAGTAAAACCACGACCATTTTAAATAGGTCGTGGTTTTTTACAACTAGACTATACTTCAACATATACCGGACGACATGCGCCGGTTCTGGCATTAAAATTAGCGTAGTTTACCTGGATCGAATGATTACTAAACAATTCATTTAGTATTGTCGAAATATGAAAGACCAAAAATTCATTTGCAATCATACGTTGAGGCTGATGGGGCTCCAACCCACAATTATGGGATGGAGGAATCAAATCATTCTTATCGTTGGGGTAAATTGAATCCAGCGGGGCAAGAATTTCTTTTCCGTTTTTCTTCATGCCTACAACCACTTGGCCAGAATACCCACTCTCCGAACTCTCTTCTCTATCTTTTTGGCTCCACGACTCTCCTTCAGGAACATAAACACCCTCAATACCGGCATCGATATAAATCAGATCATCGGTATTCTTAAAATAGTCATGCATAGTAGTTTGAACGATCTCCGATTTAGAAATTTTCGGTAGCCACTTTAAATTGGTATTCCGTTCCAGGTTGTGCGTTCTTAATGCCAAATTCAGATCCTGTTACATCCGCTCTATTGCACTGTTCATCCGTGATCCAGTACCGCATGCTGTTTTATCTATCTTCTTCCCAGCCCAGCGTCATTTCTGTTTCACCGACCGACTTCACCTCTAATGATGCTGGTCGTACTGGCTTAGTCAAAAAGTGGAATGATGTTGTCTCGCTCCATCCGGAACTTTTCCCAGCTTGTATCGTTCCGCTATACTCTGTACACCTTGAAGTGGTGAGAAAACGTAGTTTCAATCATTTGTCAGGTTATTCGCATTATCCTCCCTAACGACGATCCCACTCTGCAAGGACACCCTGGGCATGCATGGAAAAAGAATTCATTAATATATCGAATATATCCATTGCTCGGTTCTGTAGGACCTCATCTGATAAGGGATCTGTGTAGATGTTTATTATGGCAAGTATTAAGTTTTTTGAATCAAGGTACCAATTATCTCTATTACGAAGATGCTCATTACCCATAATCTCACTGATAACTAGAAGGGTCCACTCTGGATAATCGGTAGCATGTTGCCATAAGATTGCACCTAATTTTCCTCCGTATGTCATTGATCTTGAGCCTGCAAATGCCATAAGTATCGTCCGAATTTCTTGTCTTAGTTCTTTGCAGTTTTTCTTAATATCGAGCAATAAAAAACTAATCTGACGCTGAACTTCTTCGTCCTCATCGTTCATTAGCTGGAGTAATCCATCCACAAGAATAGAGGAGACATTATCCGGAAAATTATATGAAAGTATTCGCGCAACACCTCGACGATGATAAGGATTACCATTTATCGTTTTTGTTAGTAAGGTCATAACTTGCTCTTTAACATATTGACTCTCAAAGAGATTCTCAGAAATTAAAGATAAAGCAACAAGTTCAGCTCCGCGTTGTTGAATCTCATCCTTCTCATCAGTGATAAATGCGTCTAACTTAGAAACGAGACGTTCAAATGGCTGCCCCATTGCCCAATAACAAAAATCATTTGTATAAGCTATACGATATAACTGAGGATTCCCTTCAATTGCTTTCTCAAATAAATCTAATGAACGTTCACGATCTATTCGAATCATATATATCAATTCATAAATCGCACCAGCCCTTAAAGAAATATCCTCGCAACCGACAGCATAATCAAGAATTTTCCACTTTTCCTTTTCCTTCTCACGATATATCTTCATCAACGCATTCATGGCAGCTCCACGAACTGAATTATGATAACCTGATACCGGGTCTTCAGTATAAGATTCTTTTATTAAGGATGTATCGTAAAAATAACTAATTAAGAGGCCTATAATCCGTTCCGGTACTTCTTCATCTGCTCGTTTTTCAACAGCCCAAGCTATAGTCCTTCGTATACTTCGATCTTCATAATCTTCGAAGAGACTGATAGCAGCAAAGAATTCACTTCCTGAAATGGTAGATTCCGTTAGTCCATTTAACACTGCCTGCACATAGTTGTGGTCAAACCCATCTTTATTTACTGAGAAAAAGTTAATAAACCGTTCAGGTTCTTTCCTCACTTGCTCCTGCAGCAGTCGAGCCAGAGATTCAGCCCCTCCCTTTGACCAATCAGAATGTCTGACTCCTCTTTGGTATTTAGCCATCGCCTTTTTCCATTGCTGATTTGTCATTTTCCTCACTGCCTCAGCATCGATAGGCGATCCCACTACTCCACCTCTAATCAGGCGGGGGTTATCAGATGCTTGGTACTCTGGAAATTTCCTCTCCAACTCCATTAATCGTTGTTTTCCATGCGAACTGAGGTATTCACTAGATATCGAATTTAGAATTCTATACTGACTAAGGTCATGATACATATATCCATCTAGTTTCCACTTTTTATTTAAGGGCAAACGGGTTATTATGAAATCTTCTAATTCCTGACGTTCTGATTCCTGAAGATAAGGCATAATTGATTTAATCAGATACCTACTTTCAAAATCTTCATTACCAATTGTTAATCTACGCGGATCAGCTAAGATGAAATTAAGAGCTGTTATGGAATGTTGTTCTGGTACCTGCCGCAGTATATGCGCTATTAGAAACTGTATAGAATCATGAGGAATGTTAGACAGATAGTTAATATTCTCCACAAATATTTGCGGGTGTTCTTTGGCTAACAGAATAAAACCTTTTACCAAGGTATCATTCAGTACAACATCAAATTCAACTTGGATCCTGTCATACCAATTACGAAATAGAGAATCAGGGATAAAGTCCTCTTCCGTTTCTGGAACCTCGTAGCTTTCAATCTTTACCGCTTCTATCAGCCAAGGAATGATAATTTCCAAGAAGTACAGTGCCGATTTGTTCACGACAATTTGAAGAGCTTCATCCATCAATGTTGAACCCAGTTTATTCATTTCTTTATTGAGAGAAATAAAATTAAATTGATACGATTCTGTTTGAATTTGATTTCGCTCTTCTTTTTTTCTTCTATAGTTCTTTATAGCCTGGTTCATAAAATTCCGCAGAATACGGCAAAATGCCTTCGAATCGTACTGGGCCAGTTCCTTCCAACCAAGGTATGAAACGCGGTTGTCAAGTTCACTTTTCTCCATCACAACTTCAAATAACTTCACAGCTTCCTCGCATTTCCACGAGCGAATCTGCAAAACTAGATTTTCAACAAGTTGTTCTAAACATTGACTTTTGTTGTAATAAGGAAGAACTAACTCTATGATTTCACTTTGCCGCAAATCAATCATTGAAGTTAAATAGCCGAATACTTCCTCTAAAAATCTTTCATCTTGCCCATCCATTATTTCAGGGATTACTTGAGTTCTCCAATATTCGAACCATCCCGGATTAAGATATGAGAATCGTAAGAGCTGAGAGCGCATATTCAAGTCTGCTGACGTCCGCTTCATTAATCTCCATTCTTGCTCTGTAGGGGAAGCGAGTGCAGCAAACCAACGGTAAAGATGATTTTTCAAATGGTATCGCAAATCGTCAGATTTTAAGAGCGCATTAAGCTGCATAAAGTAGGAACGTTTATCATCCTGCCCTCGCAAGAATGATAAAACTTGCACCAATTGTGGCCGCTGAAATAAGCCTTGTGGAGAGGCGACTAAAACATCAACAAGAGAGTAACCCTGTTGAACGAAGTTTCTGGCATAGCAATAATCAAAAAACGTTTGATGAAAAAAACTCAGTTCTTTACCTTCATTAAGTATAATTCCTTCGCTGGATAACCAGTGGAATGCGCGTTCTAAAGCGTTTGTCTCCTTCTGACTAAGAAGAAACTTTGGCACCGTAATTCTTTGCTTATGGTCCATATATTGTGCGATAAGGAACAGAGCCCGTTCGCGTTCCCAAGCAGGTGGGGCATCGGCGTGTTGCTTCATAATCACGCAGACCCATACAAGCTGGTACAGTTCTTGGAGGCTTGAAAGACTACGGTCTTGCAGCAACTCTTTACTTCCGTCTGATTCGTAAGCCATTAGGAAGAGATTTAGATGTAAGGGGATTCTCAACAAATTCTGTGTTGTGGGTAGTAACTGTTTGTAATCCACACCCACATCGCATAGAAAATTCCCGACTTCTTCATTAGAAAACTCTTCAAGAGAAAAAGCTTTACAATTCTCAAGATTTTTAAGACGAGGATCACTATCAAAATCAAATTTACGACAACTGATAATGATACGCACGCCTGGGATGGAACGCAGTCTAGAAATCAAATCTAATGCCAAATTTAATGAACCTTGATCATGGGCCATTGATAGGGAAAGAGCGTCAATTTGATCAATTAATACAACAAATCGCCCCTGTTTAGCTAACGTATCTGCGAGTCTTTCCACTCGCACAGGAAGATCCAATTTGCTTTGTACATCCTTCAGGCTCTGGGCATCTAATAGTTGCTGATCTGCTTTGATCGCCAGAACATCGACTTGCCGGCTCTCTAATTCCTCGAGGACCTCTTGAATAACAATCGTTTTTCCTGTACCTGCTTGATCCAAAAGTATTCCTACAGGCTCCTTGTCTGAAGTTTCCAAAAGCCACTTAGAGATATCTTTGTAGTTATCACGCAAAAGCTTTTTCCCCGTATTCCCTATTGTGTTCTTCTGATGTCTTATAATAGAACTACAGGAATAGACAGCAGAACGCAATTCTGAGAGTGATACTGATTCAGATATTACAATCTGATTGTCTTGCAGCCACTCCTGGAGACTTTTAAGCGTATGTGATCCTCTAATCCGAGCATCACCCCCTACTTTATCCCGAAGGATTGAAAACAAAACAGTAGGTGACAAATTAGATTCTGGTATCCAGTATCTCATCTTATCTTTCTCAACTGTCTGCCTAGGCTCTATTTTTACATCTATGCTCATAAAAAATTGTAATATTAAATCATTATTCTCTTTTAATTCTAAAGATAAGAATTTGCTGAGATGTTCAAAGAATACGAGCTGATTTGTCGTAAGCCTTCCTTGCCATTCCTCGTAACTTTCGCAACTTGAAGCTCGTTCTACTAAGTCCTTAGCATCATATATTTCATCCTTGTATGTGCCACAGATTAATTGTAATCTGTCTTTCCCCTTTTTGAATGAAGGATGGATAAACTGTATCTCAAAATCCTTCCACAATTTCCCCCATGTACTTTCTGCACCATTACCTTTAGAGATAGATTCTTTGGCTTGGATGTACCACTTTACTTCATTTGAAAATGTAATTACGATATCATCAACACTCTCAGGAGCCTCTACTCTAACTTTAGCCACTTTCTCAGATTCAGAAAAAGATCTTGAATCAAGCATTCTACCTAAGTATAACGCTGCGATGGCGTTTTGATATGAAATTCCTGCCTGAGTTGTTGGTCCTCCGGATTCAGCAATTGCCACATCTCTCCCCCCTTCCACTTCCTTTTAAAAAATTTAGACCTTATATTTTCAATTAATTCAATAGTTGGTGTTGACGTTTGAAAAATGTTGTCACTAACAATAATTATTCAAGCAAACGTCTACTCACCCCTGCTCGTTCATCTTCCCATATAGCATCACGCTCATAGGACTTGGCCATTTGTTTATGAATCTCAGCGACGTATGGATAGCTGAATTCTAATGCAGAAGCCCATTGCAAATACTTTTCAGCCAGATCCCTCTCTGCGTCACCACCTTCACTACTACTCCAATGTACACCTCGACTGTTGTAAAGCCCCGTACATATACCTTTGGCAAATTTTTCTGTCCAGATTCGCTCAATGACTTCACGAACAGGTTCACAGGGCCAAATGTCATCTTTACCAACTGGAGCCTTAGAGAATAGGGTTCCTAAACAATTATCGCAAATATCTTTACGAGATAGCTCGCCTGCTAACTCACGAACTTTTTGAACCCACTGCTCAATTAGTTCTGGGTCCAGTTCCCCATTATTGTCGTGTCCCGGGATTGAAGACAACTTTTCCAAGAGGCGATATCCTCCCTTTGCGCGTTGCTCTCCTGTTCGTTGATCTGGTGCTTGCAATTCTTTAGGGTCCTCTCCCCCATCACCTCTTCTATACGCCATGACTAATGCTTGTACAAAAAGTTCTGGATGAGCCTCGACATATTTCTCGAGATTTGGGATACTTGCTTCTTCTCCAGAAAGGGCCTCAATAAATTGAAATTCTAGGCCTGCCATTTGATCAACAGGTATCTCTCCACTAGCTGTCAATACTTTAAATGCCTTTTTTAAGTGATAGCTATCAACTAAGTAGCTTCCCGTAGCTTCATCATTAGTAGCTATAGCCGCCACAACTCTATATAAGAGCTCTGGTGGAACTATATCCAAACAATACTGTATTGATCTAAAGGCAGCTCTAGGCCGGTTAACACTGATTAGATGATCAAGGGCATATTGAATATAATCCTTCTTTTCATTTCGAAAGGAAAATGACGGAGTGATTTTCTTCCAGTAGCTCTCCTTTACTTCGGAACCCACTGTTTCGATAATATCCCAAATTTCTTTAGAAAAGGGTGCCTGAAGCAATAAAGATACACTCATTTCATTATCTTTGGGATCAATCAATTCGTGGATAAGATCAGCTTGTCCTTCATTTACTAAACCTAACATCAATCCTGAAATTATCAACTGGCGAACGTGCGAATCGTCCAGTATCCCACTCGCAAGAATATTCTTGCATAAATCGAGCGCCTTACGATGATCGCATACAATTTTGAAAAGTATGTCCCCAATGAGATATGCGGTTTCCCCACGGCCTGCAAGTTCTAATACTCCATCTAGTCCTCTCTCACACATTACTGTCTTAATTGCTTCTAATCTCAGAGCCTCAATTCTGGTAGAATATGTGTTATAGTCAAACTCATCACTTTCCATTTCAGCATAGGATTCTTCAACCCACTGATTCTTAAACAACCATTCGTGACGGACGACTACATCTTTGGGTTCTAAGATATGGTATGCTTTTCGCGCACGTAGTTCCAAATTGTTTTTGTTCATCTTCCCACGTCGCGTGAAAGTGGTTGTCCTAATTTTTTCTCTAAGTATTGCCTTTTCCTCTTCATTCGCACCACCACTCCAGGCTTCAACAAGATTCCAGATTTGCTCCTGATACTCATGAGGCAGGTGTCCACTTCGAGATACAAGATCTCCTAATGTATCTACTGAATGGGACTCCCACCCAATTGCACATTCAAGTGATATCAAAACAAACTCGTTACTTTCATGGTACTGTACCGGTTGCCCAGCGCCATGAGCGCCAGTTCTCCAACGAGGCTTATAGCTGTACGAACCAATCTTTGAATATGAACTAATTTGCTCCATACACAGAGGCCATGCAACCTTAGGATATTTTCTAACCAAAAATTTAAATGCTGCAATTCTTGCGACTATAGGCGCAGTAGTCTGGGGCATCCAGCTACGAAAGATGGCACCAAGACTGGCAATTGGTTTATTGGCCAAATTATCATTCAATTCTGGCTCCGAAAGTTTTCCTAGAATGTCGACAGTTCTTATAAGATACTCTGGTGACCATGCAACACTTTCTAAGGCCCAGAGTAATCCAGTCCTTGAATGCCGCCCAAAAAATCCTGAATTTACAGGTTTCATTAGTCTAAGAGACTGAGGATCTTCTGATCTTAAATCATTCTCAAGAATTTTAAGGAAAATGTCTGGAGCTGCTTCTGCATAAGTAGGTAGGTCACTAGAGTGCGCTTCTAATTTGCGTACTGTAAGAGGACTGAGGAGTGAATTAATGAGTTGGCAGACTTCAGACTCAAGATCATGTCCTAATCTTCCTCGAAAAAGTGCCTCTCCATGGACAGCTAGGAGCACTAAAGATTCACTGATCCCTTTTCTTAATCTGGATGAAATCTCTCGTGTTTTCCCATAAATACTTGCCGCCCACTGCTGTTCCTCAGGGAGATCTAATGATGGATCATCCTCGGAAAGAACTAATTTCGCTATCTCTAAGAACCGCTTGATGTCTTCCCATACCAACCTTTTATTAGTAGCGTATAAAGCATCAAGCTTTGAGACTAAACCACGCATACGACCAATAGACCAAACGGGGCTATCATTAAGTGCGAGAAGGTCAGCAAATTCTCGCATAAGTTCGGGATACTCTAAATCATCACCCAAAAGTGAGAGAATTGCTCTATCCGCCTCATTAGATTCATCCCATACTCCCGCAAAGAGAAAACAAGAGAGCATCGAAGTGATTTTTTTATCTGACGCCCATTCTGGCGTGCGAACGCCTTCCAGACTGGAAAGCCTGCGCCTCAAGACGGTCAGTGATCGTCCAGACTCATGACTCAATTTATTTATTTCATCGTCATTGTATCCCATAGCATTTAACGATTTACGAAAAGATTCATAGCTTAACGGTTCTAAGATAATATCTGGCTCCGTATTTGTACTATTGCTCGGATATATAATGATAGACCTCAAGTCTTTTTTGTACGGGGCAAATTCCTGTTCCACTTCACGATTGGGAATTACAGCTATAAAATCTGCCGGCTTTGTCGCCAGCTTTGGTAAAGTGTCGGGTGTTGTAAATATTGCTACTCGATCACGAAATTGTGCCAATTGAGAATTATTAACTGCAAATAAACAGTTCAAAAACGCTAACGCTTCAACTGTGGAATCGCTCCAAATCGTAATTGGCTCGAAATCCTTTAATTTTTTTAGCACAGTGGACTTCGATTTTTCCACCGCCTCTTCAAACAATGACTCTGTCAGAGCAGGCTCAGTATCTACGACCCATTGCTCCCAACACTTATCGAGAGATTTTACACCTTGAGCAGGAACAGCAATTTCACCTGAAAACCAAGCCTGCCCAGAAATCGACTGTTCAAGCCATTGTTCAAGGTCGCTGGCGTCAAAGACCAGCACGTCCTTCCAGTTCTTCTCGTTCAACCTTTCCTTTCTCCATGCATTTTTCTTATCCCATCGTCTCGGTGTAACAAACACAAAAGTAATGTTCATTCTTTCTTCAATTGCAGTTTGCTCAACGCTCTTCTTATAATCTTTATCCGCCTTTTGTTTTGGGTCATTGTTAATGCCAAATTCCCAGCCAGACAGTCCAGTTGGTATCCAAGGTGTTCCATCCTCAGCCTCTAGAAATCCGTCCCAACCTGGACGTTCAGCATCATCATTTCCGGGAAAATCAATTCTTTTGATTTTTTGTCCTGTTGAGTTTATCAAGGTTCGAAGAAAAACTGCAAAGCGGGTTCGAGCTTTAATCGTAGATGCCCATTGTTCTATATCGTTAGCTTTAAACTGCATAAAAGGAGGTATATAAGCCTTTGTAGAAGCAGTAACGCCTTTTTCCTGAGCATGCTTTGTATCATTCATTGCTTGCATATCCATCAACTCATGAGCATTAATCCCAAATGCTCGCTCAATACGTGCAGCCATGTCAGCAGAAAGCGAAGCATTTCCGTTAAGAAGATTAGACAACGCTGGACGCCCAACACCTAGTAGCTCTGCTGCGTCTTTTACAGTCATTCCTTGCGGAATAACTGTTTTTTTAATGTAAGAACCAACTAATTTCTTCCCGTTCTCAGGTTTTGTAACCATGACACACCTTCCTTTGGAAAATATAGGAACACCAATGAATATATTACAGTGTATCGTGTAGCGCTACACAATACAAAGACTATTTATTAGGGTATTGTTCTTCATACTTGATATCGTTAATCCAGAGTACTCCGTTACTCTTCATAGTTTCGCCCTGCTGCTTTAAAGGTTCAAATGAGTTTGGTTCCCAATCTGGAAATTCACAGTGTATAGCTTTCTGAAGTAGAGTCACAAAAGCAATAGGATGCGTGCCTAATAGACCCTCTCCTAAAAGTAGAACCAGTACTAGCAATGAAACTCCTAAGATCTTCAAAAATCTGCGGGGCTTTTTATTAGATAAGTTTTGTTCGTCTGATTTTAATGTTAATACACCTTCCGTATTTCAACTATGTCCCTTTATACTTTTTATGTTGGCCAACCAAACTGCTGGATCGTTTTAATCTTCATACATATGCTGCCGTTTGAAAATGTCTTGTTTTCAAGATAAGTTTTAACATACGACTGACCAAAACAGGCGATTATATTGTCGTCATTGGATATTAGCTGAAGCAGAATGTGGTATCTCGATTGAAGCAACAATCGATTCATAAATAGATCAGTTAACTAACTAGATCCGCGAAATTTTCATTTATAGCTACAATATTGACATTCAGTTATAAAGTGCATCAATCAGTGACTCATATCCTAGCTCCGAATTGCGTTTGACCCGGTTCTGGTATAATTCTGAGGCCAATATGTTTTAAAACACACTAGTTGCAGTCTAGGATAGGAATATACGATATCAGGACCACCCGTCCAACGGGTGGTTTGCTTGGGGTATAACCCCCTGTTGCCAAACTCCGCCTAAAGACGCTAGCCTGACAGCAGGGCTGTTTAGGCTCATTGTTATTTGTCTCTTTCACTTACCAGTTAAACTGGCTTTACTTCTTTTTGCTCCGATTACTGCTGAATGGATCTTCGTATTCTTTTACACTCAGCTTATCTAGCGCCTGATCATGTGCTTCTTGCTCACGAATATACTTTCTTAATGTTGCTTTCATTTAGACCCACTGTGCTCACATAGTAACTTTCTGACCAAAACTTTCGATTTCCGTATTTATACTTGAGCTGCTCATGTTTTTCGAATATCATGAGCGAACTTTTTCCCTTCAGATATCCCATAAGCGTTGAGACTGCCATTTTAGGTGGAATCGCTACCAGCATATGGACATGATCGGGCATCATGTGACCTTCGATAATCTCTACTCCTTTGTACTTACACAAACGTTTGAAGATTTCGATTAGATCTCTTCTCACTTGATTATAGATTTCTTTCCGTCTATACTTCGGGGTACACACAATGTGGTATTTACACATCCACTTTGTGTGAGCTAGGCTGCAGCTCTTATTTGCTACCCTTGACCATTCCTTTCATTTGAGCCTGAACATCTCAATTGTATTGGAATGGTCTTGGTGGTCAAAACCCTCGATCCCTCCACCGGGATAGCGGGTGGTTTTTTGTTTCGCGCGTTTCACGCACTCAACTGGCTAAAGCCATAATAAAAAAACTCCATCAGCTACAAAGCTGAGGAGCATTAAATCTAAATGATTTCTTTGATTAATTCTTCATGGTTATTCCGTATATTGCAGACTGAGGAGTCAACTTTGTATGCACGAATTTACTTAGCTACATGTGACCGAAGTAAATCCATAACCTTTCTGAGTCCACGTTAGGCCATTCTCCTTCATCTTTAAGCCCAAAAACAATCTCAGTTAGTTAAGAATAAATCAAAAGGAACGATTTATGAACTTTTCGTTATCATATTATCTTCTGGAAATTTCCTAGTGACGTACTATTTACAATCCATTGACTTTTAATATAAGGTAAGCAACAATGCAACCCATCCTTTTTCATATCGGCTCTTCTCTTTATTATGTGTTCTAGAAGCATATTATTATTATCAAAATAGTCAAACCAGTCAAATTTATAAACAGTACAATACTTTAATGGGACTTTTAAATGAAATATAATATCCCCATCGTTAAAATTAAAACCGCAAAAATCTTTGTTTTGAATGTGTTGTTGTAATGGTTTAGTTGCCACGAAACAAAAAATTGGTTTTTCAACTTCATTCTTGATCTTTTTGGATAAGTACATGGCCATATTTTTGTAGTTTTCAACTAAGTCTGTAGCTAGATAACCTGTAGCAATATATTTTTTTTCATTGTTAAGTATACCCAGTACACTGGGATGTTGAACTGTGTATAGCTCTATCTTATTTGAAAATAAATCTTTGAAGGACATTTTCCAAAGCCACCTCTTTTAGATTTTATAGTTTTCATATCTTGACGTGCATTACATTGCACGCCACTTAACGGATTCTGATTTCATTTGAATCATCAATCTTAATTTTAACACAGCAAAAACAACGTTATCTAAATATTAAATTAATTTAAAAAATAAAAAGCAGCTATAATAGCGATTTTCAATGAGACTAAGTTCTAGCCCTTCGACAATACTCATATCACAGATTAACGGCTTTAAAACTTAACCTTTTCACAGATGCTTCAACTAATTTTTGTAATACTTTCTTTTAAAGATTCTGGTTGCTTCTTATTATTATCATCTCAACTAATGTTCTAAATGGTATAATCTTATTATTTAAACTTCAAAGAATACTGCTTGTTCTTTAGTTTTATTATTAAATAAAGAGTAGTACCTTATAGCTACTCCTTGAAATTCTCGAATTGTGATACAATCCATTTTTGATTGTTTTCTGCAATATATTGCTCGGCATTAACTAATAATTCAATAAGTTCATTTTTTTTATATTTCGCAAATCTTCTTCTAAGAGCCTGTATGTCTCGATCAGGCTTGATTAAATTGTAATTCTTTGCTGACAAATCTGATTTAAAAGATGAATTTAGTGATTTTCTGACTGTAGTTTTAGTTTTAGCATTTTCTTTATAATACTCATAAAGTTCAGGATTGCTTTTAATGGAATTAGGATGAATGCCTTTATTCTCAGTATCAATTTTTTTAGATAATTCAGCAATATTCCTGTAAGAAATTTTTATATCCTGTTTTATTAATTCGTCTATAGATCTTTTGCCCAGCTCAAAAGTTCTGTTTTTACGTTGAAGATATATACTATCTAACCATGGTTTTTTAGTTTTCTTTCTGGAATTGAATGTTTGGCTCATACGATTCATCCTTTATATACATCTCAATACCTTCAATTTCTTTTAATTCTATTTTAGCTCTCCTCATAGCTAGTTTCATCTTCTTTGCCTCTACTTCTAATCCTAATTCTACAAAGCGCTTCTCACTTTCTTGTGCCCAGGCATGATACTGTTCAATTTCGTACTTGAATTCAGGTTGCGGCACCTTAGCTGCACAACCCATGCAGGCCATTTTTGTCGGACATACTGAATCAATTGTACATATGCCACCAACTACTTTTGAAACAGTTCCAACCTTTTCTTTGTACTCTTCATAGATATCTTTAATCTCTTCAGGGCTTCTCTGAATCCCTTGTTGAATATCAATATAAGACATCCAATTATCATGCAAAGATTCAATTGTCCCTGAGATTTGAATATTGGTTGGTGCAGCATAGTAACTTGTGACACTTTCATCTTTTTGATGTAATAATTTCCGAACAATGTCGATAGGTAGTTTTTCTGTTTGAGCTGCATGAGTGGCAAAAGCATGACGCAGAAGATGAGTTTTAAGAATAACTTGCTTGCCTTCTTCGGTTTGTATAATTAATCCATGTGTTAAAAAACGAATTACAGAATTCAAGGTGAACTGATTTATATGTTGGTGATTATACTGAAAAACAAATTTTCTTTTCTTATTCATCAAGTGTTTTCTTGAACTAATACTATAGTCTACTTCTGGTAATATATTTGAATTGTAGTGACTCTTTAATTCTTTGATTATCATTAATATTGTTTGAAAAACGCTCTCAGGCATATAGTAATTCTCTAATGAATCTCTACCTTTTGGAATTAATCTAAGAATATAATTTCTTTTCGTAGGTTTTATACTTTTATCCTCGGTAATAATGCAACATTCAGGATCATAACTAACTTGTAGAATCTCATTTATTCGAGCACCTGAATAAGATTGAATATCTAATGACAATATCGCAAACATACAAGCAATGTACAATGGCTCTACATTAATAAAAAGTCGTGAACTATTATATTGCTGTTTTCTGGTTAGTTGAAAACCCTGAGTCAGTACTCCATCATTCCTTGATTGAAATGGGTGTATATTGGCTGAAATATCGTGTCCCCACTTTTCTAAAAATGAGATACCTTCAGTCTTTCTTTCATCTGATGCCTGATTCGACCATGCACCTAAAAGACGATTATTTAAAATTTCAAAAAACCATAATCCTTCTCCGTTAGATCCATCTACAAGATTTATAGATTTAATAAACTCCAAATAATATTCATCGTCTGAATTCTTATTTAAAGTAAAGTAAAGTCTTTCATTTAAATATTCAGATTCTTCATAATCAAAAGAAAAAGGTAAAAAGATTTTCTCATTTTCAACTTTTGCGATCATTTTATTTGTAATTTCACGTAGCCGCTTTATTTGATTCCATCTAAAATGACTTTGTGCTCTAATATCTGGAAGCAATGGAGTTACAGCAGAAGTCTCTTCTTTTCGTTTTTTTTGCGCTGAAGATACTGCCAAATCCCTAGCTTTATAATCTCTATTATCAAAAGGAAATTCCGGAAATAAAAATTTTGAGAAATGTTCTTGATGCTCTAGTTCAATTCTGTTTTTTAACCATTTGGATACATTATACAAGAAAGATTTATAATAGGAGATCAACATTTGTCTTTGTCTGTTCGAATGATCTTCATAAATTTGACCAGATAAGTATTGATGAAAGTGTGTGTAGTTTAGATCTTCAATGTGCACCAAATCAAATGCATCAAAAATTTCCTTAAGGCGTTTGTTTAGAATGGACATCATATTGTTTATAGAAGCAGGGGATAATTCACGATCCGTAGCACATAAAACTGCTAAAGAAAATTGATTTAACCAGGGGCTCTCCAAACAATATTTGTAAATGTAATTTAAGCTTTGCTTATTTAGTATATCCCAGAGGTAGTCATCATTAACATTTTTTAAATGAAGTATTTCCTTATCAACAATTCCAAACAGTTTTTTATACCAGTCTTTTTCGACTATATTCTCAGATGCCATTTCCTATTCCATCCCCTTATAAAACTCATTAATCCATTCAATCTCTTCTTTTGGTAATATCGCTTTAGTTGGTAAAACCGAATTAGATAATTGTTCACCTTCACTGGAACTATGAGAATTTTTTAAATATTCTTGTTCATATTCCTGCATTTTTTTAGCCATGTTTTCATGTATCTCTCTGAACAAGGCCTCATTAAAGTAATGTTCATATACTTTTATAGTCTCAGGATCTTTCCACTTCATATAATTTATTAATTCATTTTTCTTCATTTCGATTTCCCCGCCATCATTAGCAGTATCATAAATATTTCTAATCATATTAGTGACAAACCAGTGTCGAGTTTTGTGTATGTTCATTTTTATTTTAGCTTGAGTAATGATTTTAGACCATTGTGAGTAAAATGCATTATAGTTGTATGGATCACCTCTCCTTGTAAGAAAAATCACTTCACTATCGGAAAGTTTTGTAAATGATTGTTTATCATGAGCGTATGTCTTTCTCTCACCATTAACATATCTGATTAATAGCTTCAAAGTGTCTTGAGAAAACCTAAGAAACTTAATTCTCCTTTTCTCACTTCCTTTATTAAGGGTAGCTATCTCATATTGATTTATCCGTTGCCGATAATCTCCAAGTGTTAACTCAAGGATTTCATTTATTCTAGCACCAGTTTCAAAAAGCATTCTTATTACGACTTCATCTCTTAAAGACCAACCAATCTCTGAACCAGCTCTGTAAATGATATAAGGAAGATCATGATCTGCAATAATATTTGGTTTCCAATCATTTGCTACAAGTTTAAAATAGGAATCTGATTGACTGCGATATGAAGAATCAGATGGAATCTCTGTTCCTGCTATTTTAGGTAATCGTGGTTTATTCTCACGCATGCTTGTAGGACTAAAACTCCCAATAGAAATACTATAATCAGCATCAACTAAAGGATTTTGAAATTCGTACAATTTTAGATGTAATGCAGTTTTATAGAACGATTTTATGGCAGCTAGAAAGTGATTAATAGTCTGGGGACTTTTTTTAGTCATTATTACGTACTGGAAATTTTCTTTAGACCTTAACTTACAGCCCATCTGATAAATCAGGTAATTCTCGACCGCTGTTCTTATAGCCATGTGACTATCAGACCACTTGACTCGGGTACCTTGGTAATTACTACTTTTTGCAAGCCATGAAAAGAATCTCTCCAAAGTTATTAAATAAGATAAAGCTGAACTCTCACTAATTCTTTTCTGTTGATAATAATAGAACTCTGTCAAAGGTAAAAACAGCTCATTTTCTCTATTAAATACGAGAATTGAATACTTACTCTGAACGTTCATAGGACACTTGATGTGATAATAATCGCCCGCTATGAATAGCCCCCCCTAATGTGACACAATATATAAGATTGTTATAATTTTATATGTAATTAAGAATAATATCTACTAAATATTACATAGTATTATGTGAAATAGTACTTAGACTTAGTATAAGTATAAATACTAAAGCTACGCATTGATTTGAAAACAAATTCTTGATCATCGGCTAAGGACATGAGTTTGTATTATCAAAATTTGCTCTTAAAAAAGCTGTAAAGACCGTTTCCCAAGAACACCTTGGAAAACGGTCTTTTTTCACCACCCATTTTACTTGATAGGAACTTTACTTAAGCTCTCATGTTCTGACTTAATAAGAAAGATTATTAATGGTTTTTATAAAATCTTCTTTCATCTTTGTATCATAAGATTTAGGCAGGTTATTCAGCAATTCATCCACCTGTTTTTTGAATTGATTGATTTGTTGTAAATCATATTCTCCTCGTACATACGAAGAAAGCACCTTAAACATGGATTCATTAACCATCGCCACTTTGTCATCAAGGATTGAGGATTCTAGATTCGTTGAAGCCATAGAATTCTCAAATTTAATATAAGAATTCATTGCAAGGTTTAACCGCTCTTTTGCATTAATAAGAATATTCGTATTTTCAGATTTAGAATTTTCAGCTTTTAAAGTACCTATCGATTCACTAAAATAAGTCAATCCATGAATAAAGGTTCTATAGGCTGAAGGATCTCCAGATGCATAATCACGTTGTTTATTTAAATGATTGTTATACGAGAGAATAACGAGCAGTACATTCAGAAAAATGGATGCAATCAGAACGAGTTTATAGGAGTTTTTTCTCATTTCTACAGTCCAATCAAATAAATTTAATTTATAGTGTGATTAAAGTAAGCTGTATTACTTGAAGCATAAATTGTTGGAAAATATGAACCTCCAAAAGGAACAGGATGTATGGAGTATTTTATTTTTGTTTGGGGGGTCACAATAACTCTCTTACTGCTGCTAAACATATCATATGAGAAAGAAGCAGTCACACCCTTTTCTTTCCCAACTCCCTTAGTTTTATAGTCTGCTTCTTTATAGCTAATGCTATTTGGTAGTGAAGACTTGTCCGAATCAGGCAACTTAAACTTAACAGATTGTATAGTCCCTGTTCCTCCAGAAGTGTCTGTACCTTTTTGAACTTTAATATTATTCATAACCATATCAAATGGAGCTGCAATGATGTCAGATCCAGGGATAGCATAATTCAAAATAGTAAACATCATACCCACGCCTCCAGTGAGATAAGGGTTTACTGTGTATTCTGTTATGTTATGCTTTGGTACTGTACTGTAGATATCAAAATCGGTTGATAAATCCATAACCCGAAATTTCACTTCAATTTCATTTACTTGTGCCGGATAGTATAATGGACTTGGATAAAGTCTATTTATTGTATCTAGACGTGACCAGGCTGTTATACTTTCCTTGCCACGATCGATTTTAGGATTGTAATTAGCCTTCGCAGTAACTACTGCTGTGCTCAATGAAGTATCGTTAGAATTCACATTGCTATTATCCCAGTGGAGTAAATTTGCATATGATTCACCCTTATACCAATATTCTCCGTCTGAACCTGAAGAAGCAGCATGAGAGATATTACTAAAAGGAAGAAATAAAGCACTGACAAGAGCTACACTGAGTCCCAAAAAACTCAACTTTCTAAAATTATTCATACTTAACCACCTGCGTTCTCAAGTTGTATTTTTTGTATCTCTTCATTTAGGAAGCTCGTATCTCCAAATGTTAGATAAGTTAGTTCTTTGTCTCCCAGATTGCCCATTGTCAAACTAAAGTACCTCTGACCAGTTTCAACAATAGCTCCTATCCCTATAATAATATCTTTTGTTTCCCCAGTTCCAAGTGTCATCTTAGCATCTAAAGGTCCATATACAAAAGTTTCTCCTGATTCCAGTTTAGCCTTAGAAATTATAGACTCATTTAAAGTTAACTTACTTGTTTCTCCTAATAAAGTGATACTGCCAGATCCTTTGACAGAGAAGAATTCGCCTTCTGGTGTCATTGTGAGCTGAAGGTTAATATCATTATTATTAGTGACCATTGTTCTCAGAAATGTTCTCTGATTATCAATTGTCTCTCTATTCAATTGTTGGTTTAGATCGTTTTTGAGATCATCAGGGAGAGCATCTACGTACTCCTCAGTTGCATTCATGGTAATTTCGCCATTACTTTGAACTTTCGTTCCAGTTTCATCACTGAATCCCGTCCCTATTATCACCGCAAAACTAATCATAAAAGATAAAAATATTAAAGCGCCAAGAAACTCCTTCTTCTTCAACAAAAATCCTCCTAGAAAAAAATTAACGCCATTTAAAGTGTTGAGATAGAATATGTATTCACTCCTTTTTATCCAGAATCTTTTAAAAAGACGTGAATAAGAATTTAACATATCAACTAATTACAAGTAAAACGTAATTAATACCAAAACAGATGATTTACCCCATTTTATTCATTGTAAATCCGTTCCCGCTAACTCCTGCGCTGCAAGCGTAAGACGCCTATTCCTCACGTACTGAGTTACGGTCACACCAGTTACTACATGAAACATGCGCTGAAAATGATATTTGAACTCATTACTAACCTAGCACTGTCCTCAATCTCAATCGGCAAGTGCGGATGTTGTTCCACATAATCAATGGATTGACGAAGCAACTTAAGCATCTCCAAGATCTCGCATCTCCTTTCTTGTTGTTCCATAACATGGGGATATTTTCATGTATTATGGTACTTAATGAGGCTTTAAGTGTACCTGCTGAATATTTAGATATACATCTAATCGGTAATCGGACTATGTTCTTGTCCATTCCGGCAATCGGTACAAGTTCTTGTCCCAATAAACTCTTCATAACTGTACATTCACTCACTGTCTCCCCTTTCATAATCTCCAAGGACTTCTAGGTTTCTGTTTATTCCAATCGCAATTCTTGAAATTAAGTACTTTATCTCTAGCGTGACATTTTTATTATGTATTTTGAACTTAGATATGCATCTAATCGGTTATCGGAATATGTTCTTGTCCATTCCGGTAATCGGTACAAGTTCTTGTCCTTCGACAAATTTGCATTTGAATTGTTCCATCTTTTTTAATAAAAAAACGCTGGGTATGACCAGCGTCAACAAATTATCACTTCACTCTTTCGGAAATATTTTCACTTATTTCTTCAGGATTATCAACACCAATGATCAACTTTGATATTTCGAACTTACCAACTTTAAAGTTATTCAAATCTAAATGAAGAGTTTTAAGCTCATTTTCAAAAAAGTGTAGTTGATAACCACTATTTGATCTAAATAACCCATTTCTCATTTCTCCTAATAAAGCACCATATAGTTTAAAAGCATTTGGTATCGGTCTACCTGTTGTTATTCCTTTGATTGAAGAGTATGGAATTTGCAACCCTTTATCTAATTTTAAAAAGGGTGAGTTTCCAAAGTCGATATTTACGTAGGTTTCCATTAGTTGAATTTTACGTTCCATATTTTGATTCCCCCATTTTCTTTTCAAATAATCCATTTATTTCACAACCCATAATTACATATAATACCACAAAAACCTCTTTTGTTCATGAAAGTCTAAGCACTGCCATCCGCGCCTTCGCGGGTTACGTCCTCCTTTTTATATTTCATTTCCAATCACCTAATAAAGAACCTACGCGTGTAGCATGTAGTGCTTAAACAGGGACTTATCTTTAACCTAAACACTAAGAAAATACTATATTTTCACTGGACAATTAGTTTATTTTTCCTACACATTTGTTAAATGAAATTGCATGAAACTTAGTTGGATGTTTATCTAATCGGTAATCGGCTCATGTTCTTGTCCTTTTCGGCAATCGGTACAAGTTCTTGTCCTCGACTCGGGACAAGAACTTGTACCGATAAAATCATGACCACCCGTCCAACGGGTGGTTTGCTCTTGGGGTATAACCCCCTGTTGCCAAACTGCGCCTAAAGACGCTAGCCTGACAGCAAATCTGTTCAGGCTCAGTGTTATTTGCCGCTTTCACTTACCAGTTAAACTGGTTTTACTTCTTTTTGCTCCTATTACTGCTAAATGGATCTTCGTATTCTTTTATACTCAGCTTATCTACCGCTTGATCATGTGCTTCTTGCTCACGAATATACTTTCTTACCGTTGCTTCGTTTAGACCCACTGTGCTCACATAGTACCCTTCTGCCCAAAACTTTCGATTACCGTATTTATACTTCAACTTAGCATGTTTTTCGAATATCATGAGCGAACTTTTTCCCTTTAGATATCCCATGAACGTTGAGACTGCAATTTTCGGTGGAATCGCTACCAACATGTGGACATGATCGGGCATCATGTGACCTTCTATAATCTCTACACCTTTGTACTTACACAAACGTTTGAAAATTTCGATTAAATCTTTCCTTACTTGATTATAGATTTCTTTCCGTCTATACTTCGGGGTAAACACAATGTGGTATTTACACATCCACTTTGTGTGAGCTAGGCTGTAGCTCTTGTTTGCCATCAATGACCATTCCTTTCTTTTGAGCCTGAACATCTCAATTTTATTGGAATGGTCTTGGCGGTCAAACCCTCGATCCCTCCACCCGCATAGCGGGTGGTTTTTTGTTTCGCGCGTTTCACGCACTCAACTGGCTAAAGCCATAAAACAAAAAAGCCGCTAAATTAGCGACTTCAATAGGAATATGTTCTTGTCCCTCGACAACTACTCATGTTCCCTAAATAGAATAAACCTTTTCTGGATACATGATTACCTTGCCGATCAGTTCTTTTCTTTCCATTAAAAGCTCAAACATTGCTGGACCCTCTTCAAGTTCTTTACCTGGGAATGGTGCGGATACACAACTCCATGATCCCCACACGGTTAACTCACTTCTTAGCACTTTCTCAAAATAAAATCTTTCCATCGCAACGTCTGCATACGGGATACCTAGGAATACAACTCCGCCGCCTTTTTTGGCGTATCCAAACACAGTTGCTGCTGTTTGTGGCGTCCCAGCTGCTTCAACTACAATATCTGCATTCATGCCATCCGTATACTCAGCAACCTTTGTCAGAATTATCTTCATTCAGAGAATTAATCGTATAATCAGCGCCTAATTCCTTCGCAATTTGAAGTTTTTCATCGTCATATCAACCGCGATTACTTTTTTCGCACCAAATATTTTTGCCCATTGAACAGCAAACAACCCAATGGTCTGAATCAGTTTAAGCTAAAGCTTAAGTTGTCCATTATAACCAGTAGAGTTCCTGTTTCTTTCCATTTTTCCAGTTGCAATTTGATAAGCATCTGCCCCCAAGAAGAGAAGTTTAGGAGGACTTGAATCTTTTATACAGTTAAAAGATGAGTAGTGAGAAATATGTCCCTAAAGGTATACAAAAAAAGGATCGTCAACATTTCTGCAACGATCCCTATTGTCAGCCGCTAGTTGAAACAGCAGTTGATCACTTTGATGCCTTCTTATTTTTATTGAACTAATGTTTCCCGTTAGTTTAGTGAATCAAAGGAGCCTCCTCCCTTCTAAACAGATAACCTTTCTAGGTACCGCGCTACAAGGGCCAGTCTCAATTTCACACTGAGTGAGGCTATAAGGAGAGGCAAAGCTGTTTCCCCATGAGTCACCCCCTACCGCTGAACCTTTTGATCGCTTCCTCGGTCACCGGCTTGAAGAGGTTAATGAGGTTGCCGTCGGGATCACGGAACAACACAGCACGGTTCCCCCACGGCATCGTGGTCGGTTCCTTTACCCACTCGTCGACAAACGGCTTCAAGCGCTCGTATTCGGCATCGACATCATGGACGAGGAACTCGAGTATGACAGTGCGATTGTCGGCCGCCACTGCGGAACCAATGCCGAACAGCGGCACAGTATGGGAGTGACCGATCGCCAGGGTGCACGATGGCACAACGAGTTCGGCAAAGGCTGGCGCGGGACGTTCCGCCGAAACACCCATGACTCTCTCATAGAACTCAACAAGACGATCCACATCGTCGGTAATGATACGTACAGAAGCAAAATTCATAAAATACCATCCTTCCTATAATAAATGATACAGTATCATATCATTTTTTGGGCAAGAACAAGCTCTCCACCCCATTATGTTTACCTAATCGATAATAAACTAACGCTACTGACAACGGTATGTCAGTAGCATTTTGACATTTTCTCTGCTAAAGTTGTTACCCGTTTATATATTCTGCCTATTAGTTGAATAACGGCCGATCTCTAAAGGAGAATCCACCACTAACCAGTTAAAAAAATCGGCGATAAAGTTCTCTCCGTCGCTCCCCGCGCAGTTGAGCATAAATTTGTGTGGTTGATGCTTTTTCATGCCCTAGCATGCCTTGGATAAAATCTAAAGGTGCTCCATTATCAAGCAACTGACAGGCATAGGTATGACGAAAACGATGAGGATACACATTTGCCTCTACTGCTCCGCGAGAGGCTAAACGCTTCAATGCCCATCTGAGCGTTGGAATGGCCATTCGCTTCACTGGATGGGTATCTGTTACAAATAAGGCTTTACACGAGTCTTCGCGACTGTCTAAATACTTTTTTAACCATACTTTACACTCCGTGGTGAAATACACTTCTCTCTGCTTCGCCCCCTTACCGTTTACAATGGCAGAGCAGTTTTCCCAGTTCAAGTCCTCAACGTTTAACTTCTCTACCTCACACTGTACTATATAGAAACTCAAGCAGTTCTCTCAGATGAATAACATCTTCTTCCATCAAAAACTTAGGTACTCGTTTCTCCATTTTTGATTCACGCAGTTTCAGTGAAGGATTGTTAGGCAAATAGGTTTCTTCATATGCAAATCGAAATAAGGATCGAACAAAGCGGATACGGTGCCCTAAGCTGCTTGGCTTCAAACGATCCGATTGTTTAACTAAGTATTCTTTCAAGAGATACTGAGTTACCCTTGAAATACCTACATCCCCGAGATCTGTAACCAGCATCTTCAGTTGTAAAGCATAAGCTCGCAACGTATTCGGGCTAAACCCTTGGATTCGTTTATCTGCCTCATAATGATGCCAAAGTTCACTTGAAATCATAGTAAAGCCTCCTATTAGAGCAATTAATTCTAGTTTGCTTCTAATAAGAGGTTTTAGACTGGGTCTATTCAACTAGAGTTTTCCGTTAGCGTAATCTTGTTTCTAAGTAGTAATCACAGTAATATCATCTACCTTATAGCCATTAAGACCATCTCGTCGAAACGTCATTTGAACTGTTTCTGGCCGCTCTCCTTTCATCACTGTCATTTCTAAAATAAAATTAGCCTCCAGATTATCCGAACCTTGGATTGGTAACACGTGGACGTTCGCGTACAAAAAGTTGTCGTGGTACTTTTGACGAAGAGTACTCATTATTTGAGGATTTAATTCAATTATCAATTCCTGCTCGATTAACGAGCATTGCGTTGTGTGTGTTACTGAAAGAGTTTCTTCGCCTGAAGCTGGAATTTTGATTAGCGAAGTTAACCCGAGCGCTAGAACGATTGTCAAAATTAGCTTTATCAAATACAAGCACCTCGTAGTTGGGATATTTTATTTTCCCCAAAATGAAGAGTTGAATACGGTTTTGAACTATTAGTCCATTACATCAACAAAGGCAACCAATCATGTAGATCGGCTGCATCCTTGGTTTTATTGAGCTGTAGCTTCCCGTTAGTTTAACGAGTTTTAATAATTCCTTGCCAGTTAGGAGGCAAGTCATAATCCCTAATGTGCTTATACTCAAGAACCATTACTGATCCGGAGTTATCTAAACTAAACTTCATCGAGTCGAGTCCAACATCCAAATGAGGTCCTACGTACGGGATTGTTATAACCTGAACATCAATATGCGAAGAATGATATTTAACGTCTACATCAGTTCCATCCAAAAAAGGCGTAAACGTAGGTGATACAGTTAATTTATTTGTATAGTATTGGTTAATCTGTTCCTGTATTTTTGGAGCTAACAAAGTAAGTACAAGCCGTTTCAATGGTTCATCGTTTGGCCTTGCACAAACGGGCTGTATTGTCATCAAGAAAATGATGACTGTTAGCAATGATCCGATAAATATTTTCATTTCTGAAACCCTCATCCTCAGCACTTTTAAGGGTATTTTTCACTAAATGAAGAGAATTTATTATTGTCCGTTAGATGAAAAAAAGCAGCCGATCAGATTGGTCAGCTGCTTTCTTAGTTGTATAGAGCTATCGTTTCCCGTTAGTTGAATAGAAAAATGATTATCAATCAGCCAATTTTAATAATCTTATCAAAGCTGTATGAATCTTTGTCATAGCCATTATGCTCGTAGAAAGCATAGGCACCAGTTCGTTTCATCCCGGTACATAAAATAATGCTGGATATTCCGCTGTCTTTCGCATAATTTTCAGTGTATCGTAGCAGTTCAGTTCCTACTTTATGACGTTGAAAATCATTATGAACAGCAAGTCCGGTTATATGCAGATAACCATTCGCAGACCCTACTGCTAATACATGGACTATAGATATGAAACCAACAACATCATTCCCAAGTAACGTTAGCTTAATGAAACAGATAAAATATTCTAATCGACATTGATACCATGTTCCCAATCTTTTCAGCAATGGAACTGAGTTCTTGCCTTCAGAAAGCGAATTGTGCTTTTATCTCTCCACATAAGTTCTGTCATGATAATATTTAGATAACAATCTAATCCGAAATGACACAATATTCTTGTCCTTTTCGGCAAAGGAACCAAGTTCTTGTCCTTAGCTTGGGACAAGAACTTGGTTCCTTAAAACAAAAAAGCCGCTATAATAGCGACTTGTATGGAACAATGTTCTTGTCCCGCGACACATTTACAATTTGTTCGTAGAAATAATCTAAGTGATCCTCAATTATCAAAGGAGCCTCCTCAGATATATTAATATTTCTTATAAATCGCCCTGCGAAATGAGATGCAGAACGCCCCCCCCCTTCCTTACTGTATATGCTGCTCCTCATTATCACAGATTGCAATATTGAACATGGGGGAACATCCGCCTTTCATCGATATCGACTCTGAATTTCACTCTCGAATATACTATTTTAGCATAGGTTTCGGAGTCGAATTGGGATGAATTGCATTATTCAGACCCTAAAACGCAGTTCAAGCTCAAAAGTCGCCACATTGGCGACTCTTGAGCTTGAAACCTTCTCCATCCATTCCTATGAAAAATCCGGTCTGTTATTCTGTTTTTTTGGGCATAGCACGGCGGTAATATCGTATTACCTTGCGATACATCGTCTTGTCCTTTAATTGATTGAATATAAATGGGTCCGGTTTGACATTCACCTCTATAATCCAGGGTTTCAGACTGTGGTCAAGGCCGATATCCACACCGATTTGCATTAGATAAGGGTACTTTTTTTTCATATGACGAGCTATGCGCAGGCTAAGCTCATTCATCTCCTGAACCAGTTCATTCCTGCGTTTTGTGGATGCATGCGATTGTAGCAGCTTGTGAATATCCATCGGTGTACCACCACTATGATAATTGGTTACGATTTTCTTTGGATGACCCAGTCGGCCGATGATTCCGGTAGCTTCCCAATGTTTGGTCGGGCTTAGCTGTATCATGACTCGGATGTCAAAACGTCTGTTATTGTGCTTAAGCAGATGGATTCCTCTCTGAATCAGATAACTTCTTTTATGCACCAAACGAGTCAGACTGCTATAAAACGATTCAAAGCTGTCAAACGTCAGGCGTTTTTGCTCTATCTGATAGACAAAATGTTGATGACTGTCCATCTCGGCCTTAATAACACCCATCCCGAAAGTACCTCTCTCGGGTTTGACATAGACCATTCCATATTTGCTGATCATGGATTTCAGATTCGTTTTGTTATATTTCTGTGTGTCGGGGATAAACGGTTTAATTGATTCATTATTAATGATCAATTTTGTTTTTAACCACTTGCTTCTTAACGGCTGCAATTTATCAACTCCCATGTCGTAAACTCTCCCTTCAGCAACCGCATCAAAGCTCGCTGTTTGATCAAGATCCTGCATGCATTATATGTAATACCGATAAAGGAACCCTCAACAAAAGCCTCTATTCGTAAAAAATGTATAATTGCACATGCCCTGACCAAAACACTTTTGCACACATACCATATAATAAGTCATCACGATTTGTGCAAGGAGTTGAGAAGATGTCCGTCCAGCGTGGACTCCGGTTGAATAATGCCCCTAAGATTGATGTTCTTATACCAGCGATCGAGAAAGATTTGGCTACCCTTCCCCTCGTCATCGATAACATTCGCCGTTATGTAAAGCATCCCATTGGAAGCATATATATTGTTTCTCCGGTCAGCACCAAAATCAGAAAACTTTGTTCCCGTAAAAACTGCATTTTTGTTAATGAGCGATCCGTCCTGCCTATAACCAAAAACGAGATACACTACCAGTCCTCCCGATGGAATCGGTCAGGCTGGTTATATCAGCAGCTGCTCAAAATGAACGGAGATTCCATTGTGAAGGCAAAGTACTTTCTAGTCATGGATGCGGATACCGTACTGATTAAACCTCATTCATTTAATGTAGAAGGCAAAACAGTATTTTACTGTCGTGACTGGAGCCAGCCGGAATATTTCAATACCTACAGCAAGTTGTTAGGCATGAAAGCTCCGCGTCCCCGCTCTTTTGTCACCCATTATATGCTGTTCGACAAATCTAAACTCTCTGCCTTGAAACAGAAAATTGAAGCGGTTCATAAGCTGCCATGGTACAAAGCGATCATCTCCAATATCAATAAGAAGAAGCAGTTTGGTTTCTCCGAGTATGAAACGTATGCCAATTTTATGTATACGAAGAACCCAGGCAGCATGGTCCTTAGAAGTTCCATGAATAAAAGTCTGAATGTGAACGCTTCTTCGTTAAAAGAGCAACAAATCCGTAATCTGGCTCTTAAATACCGTTCTCTTTCCTTTCATAAACGGAAAATCTATAGTAAAGCTCCCTGAGCTTAAGGAGGAAGCCCATGCATATCGTACTGCTGTGCGGCGGCTCTGGCAAAAGGCTCTGGCCGTTATCCAATGAGCTTCGCTCCAAGCTGTTCATAGATATACTTCCATTACCCGCTGGAGGTAGGGAATCCATGATCAGCAGAGTATGCCGCCAGCTTGACAGTTCATCCCTAACGGATTCAACGCTCATTATTTCACATCAGGACCAGGCTAATATTACGGCTCGACATACTCAAGGCAAAATACCAGTCATCGGGGAACCTTATAAACGAGGCACTTTTACTGCGGCGGCCTTAGCGACGTTATATCTGCAATCCTTCCGGATGGCCAAAGATGACGATGTGATCTGTATCGCGCCAGCTGATGTGTTCGCAGGTGAAGATTTTTTCGGCAACTTCCAATTACTGCCGGACATATTGAAACATTCTCAAGCCGATATCGCTTTAATTGGGACAAGGCCTACACATCCTTCAGAACAGTATGGATACATCCTGCCGGGTGGGGAAGAACGTAATGCTTATGTGCCCATAACACAATTTATAGAAAAACCCGAAGCCACCATTGCTGAAACTCTGCTACAACGTGGGGCACTATGGAACTGCGGTGTGTACGCGTTCACCGTCGCGTTTATGATATCCCATATTAAAAAAATGGGGCTGCCGGTTCATTATGATCAATTGTCGTCCCTGTATGAAGCGTTGCCTGAACGCAGTTTTGACAAGCATGTTGCAGAAAAGGCGCAGCGGGCCGTAGTCCTACCTTATAAGGGAGTATGGCAGGATATCGGAAGCTGGGATACGCTGTGTGCACAGTTAGATTCCCATGTATTCGGACACGGTGGAATCTCGGGCTCTTCCTCCGATTCCTATATTATTAACGAGCTTCCCTACCCCATCCAAGTCATTGGCGTGCCAGGTATTATCGCTGCCGCAAGTCCGGACGGCATTCTCATTGCCAACAAAAATAATTCAAATGAAATTAAAGCGCAATTGGGCAGCTTGCCATTAAAACCGATGTATGGTGAAGCAACCTGGGGCAGTTATCGTGTCATTGAGAGTTCGGTAGAAGATGAAAATACAACTGTAACCACATTAAACATAACAGTTCTACCGGGCAAACATATCGGGTTGAAATGGCACCGGGCAGGATGTAGAGCGTGGACGATACTTGCAGGCAGCGGTCAATTGCTTATCAACGGACAGGTCACACAGATGACTCTGGGCACTCAGTTCGCGATGATCTCGGAGAGCGTCTATTCTATTTTCGCTGAAACCAGGTTGGTCTTCCTTGAAGTACAGATCGGCGAACCCGAGGATGAGAACAACATCCTTTTTGAAGAAGAAGACTGGAATATAATCGTAGAACGCGCAGGGTCGTATAACTATGGAGTATAAATTGAACCGTTCAAATCTTAGCCCCGTCCATTCGTGGGGGCTATTTGCTTTGCGTATCGATCGAAACATGGGGTAAAACCAAATATCAGTGTGCTAGGGGAATATGTTCTTGTCCCTCGACATTTTTGTACATAAAGTTATTATATTCGGGTTGCTCATACATTCGCCTCTATTCTTAGAAATAAATGATTTCGAATTCAGTTTATCTATCTTTACATATGAAGAAAAAGCCAACATTTAAGCGCTGGCTTTTTATTATAAATCGTTTTAAACTTCTTCTTATCTGCTGCACGATCTCCAGTTGAAGCTTTCCAGCCTAAATAAATGTCTCATAAACTCGTTCAACAATTTTATGATCTGATAATATGACTATTCCCTCGATGAGATTGTTAGCCATTGTACTCGTTCAGTTTCTTCCATCGTTTCAATACTTTATCGCAATTTATTTTTTTGCAATTATATTTTCAGGGTCAATTTTTAAGATGCGGATGTAACAAGCCTCTTTCCTTTTCTTTTAAATGGATCAAACTATAAATTTGAGCTAATAGTAACAAAATATCTATATCAATCGGGTCTAATGAAGAGGCATGTTCTAATAGTTTGATTGAGGCCTCATAATTGCCTTGCCTCTCAAGCAACTTACCTTTGAAATAAAGCGCAACAGTATTATTTGGATCAAAACTTAATATTGAATCTAAATAATATGCTGTTAATTCAAATTGATTTTCTTCAAGATAAATTTTTGCGATTTGTAACCTTACATCGTAATCTTCAGGTTCTGATATTAGGATCTTTTTAAAATCGATAATAGCTTCCTCTTTTTTTTCCATATGCTTTAACACTAATGCTTTGTTATACATTGCATTAGTTGATGACGGATCTATCTGTAAAGCCCACTGAAATTCGTCGAGCGCTTCTTGATTATTGCCCAATTCATGGAAAATCAATCCTAGGTTAATGTGGGCCTCTTCTTGATTAGTATTAAGTGCTAATGATTTTTGATAGTATTCTATTGCTTTCTTATATTCCTCCTTTTTTTGATAACAAAGGGCAAGATAATACAAAGCATCTTCAGAATTTGAGTTTATCATTACTGCACGTTTACAAAAAATTAGTGCATCTTCAGTATTGCCTAATTGTAAATAGACATAACCTTTATTGAAGTATAATCTTTCCCATGTAGGGAATAGTCTAATTGCCCTGTCGTAAACTTCAATTGCGGCATTATATTCTTTTAACTCTGTAAGACATCTTCCCATATAATTCAGTGTATCTTGGATATCTATATTATCATTGAGAGCTTTTTTAAAGTAAACTAATGCTTCATCATAGTGAGTCTTAGTACTAGAGGTCAATAAGCTGTCCGAGTGGAGCAGATCTGTCAGTTGCTTACCAATATCGGCTATCCGTCAATAATATCTCGATTCAACAGGGTAGTTGAATCATTATATATTTCTTTTCTAATCATCCGGCTTTTTTATTTTACTCGAGGTGCTCTAGGGAACTGAGCTGCTCCCTCTACTTCTTCTGCTTTACAGCTCTTTTCTGAGTCATCCTGCTCAAAAAACACTTTGATAGTTGTTCCTTAAGTCACTGTCTACTCAACAGAAATATGCGAAGGACCAGTACCTTTCCAAGAACATTTGAGCTATAAAAAGACAAGAATCTTTATCCCTCGAATCATATTGAATGAAATAATTATTGGATTTTATTATTTACCGTTAGTAACCTGATTGTTTCCTTTCGGAATTTCACAAAAATCAAATCTCGAACTTTCGAACTTAGGCTTTGGCGAACGATAAAAAACGTGAGGAATTTTAGATCCGATAGCCCGTTCAAATGGTTTCGACGGTACCTTTCCACGAAATAAATGAACTTCAAAAATTTGTATCATTAAAAAAGCTGACGATTCTTTAATTCAAAAACCGCGTTAAATCAACGACTCCAGTCTAATTCTTTATTTCCACCGAACATTTAGTGTTATCTATATTGTGCTGCTTTAGACAGTTTTGGACCCTATCCCATACTGAAAGTACTTAGGGGTGCAATGGACATGCAATTCAATTCCCACACTAGCAGCAATTTGCTCAATCTCTTTATCGCCAAAGAAATTCTTTACTATAGTAGCATGATCACCATTATTAAGCTTCCGAACCATCGTTTGCCCAGATGTCCCCACTACATGAGACTCACGGGTTCCTGCTACTTCTCGATCATCGATAAAGAACATTTTCCCTCCGGGCTTCAAACAGCGTGATACCATGGTGAAGAAGCTCGCCAGTCTCTCTCTGGGTAAATGAGATATCCAAAAAGTAAAAGCAACTGAATCGTATAACTGATCCGGAGACCAACTGAAAAGATCTGCAATGATCGTTCTTACATTGAGTTCAGATACTACCGGATTATGCGAAAGCATTTCTTCGGAACCGTCTACAATGGTCAATATAAGGGCTTCTTTTAAGAACAGACTACTCCAAGTGCCAGTCCCCGCCGCAAGTTCAAGAAAGTCACCATGAAAATGTTCAGCTTTAAAAGCATCCTTAATCGTACTGATCTCATCGAACCAGATTTGATTGGCTTCGTCTCCTTGATTAAATGTGCCTCGACGGTACCACCAGTCATCATACTCTGGGGCTCGTTCTTTATAATATTTCAACTGATCCTGAAGCTGCTGATCTGTCACACTTTCGTACGAAGCACCGTTGGTTTCCTTGCTGTTCACGCAAACATCTTTCCTTTCTCTTATCAGGGCTTAAGTCAATGATTTTTCCATTAATATAAGTCCTAATAAAATTAAATTTTCACATACTTTCGTTGAATATCTCCTCGCCAGAATTCAGCTTCCTACATAGTAAAACCGGTCAATTGGAAGCAAGCACTTCTGGTTCGCGTTTGACCCGTTCTCAAGGTAACGAAAACGAATTATCCAGAACACTCTCTGCTTCAATTCCCTGCATTAATACTCTGTGTAGTATTGTTTATATTATAATCATAGATACAACATTTATATGATTCATCAACTTTAAAACTTGAAATTATTTATTCTAAAATCATTATGTAATTCGCATTCAATATAGATGTTCTAACGTTGTTTCTTTAGGTAAAGTTTTGATTCTTGCTATATAAGTTGAACTAAAGATTAGAAAACTATGATAAGGATTTCGTGGCTACTTGTCGACGTAGCGACTTTGAAAGGAACAATGTTTGTGTCCCGCGACAACGAATGATACCCAGTAGCAATCCTAACAATGTTTCGTCCAATATAGTTATACATCCCCCCCCATCCTCTTGCCAATAGACATAATATAATGGGCATAAACCGTTCTGTAAGTAAGTTGAAGTATAATTGTACCGTTCTTCCTGTTCGATCCATTGTCGCTCTGTGTAGAGCGTTTGAATGGTTCTACAAAGTCACTTCTACTAAGCTTACAGCATGTAAGATAATCAGCATCACCTAAATTACCGATCGGACTGCGGAAAATAAAAACGTCACCTTGCCGGGCAACACCCAGCGCTCTACTTGAGCGCGATCTTCTTCAAGCTTTCGGTGACTGACCAAAACCAGACAGCTTGGCCGAATGTCGTTATCCCGGCACAAAATCAAGCGATGCTTGTTCAAAATAATAGGTGAGACACAACTAGCACTCCCTTTAACTCCACCAGATTCACAAGGCCAGTTCTGAATGTCAACCCGGCAGCACGTTTGGGTATTTTCAACGTAATTGGCAGGACGACGATAGCCATAGCGTCCCTGATGTTCATCATAAATGGAGTCTATACGGAGTTTCAGGTCTGCTTCGGAGCCGAGGATATCAATCAGCTTAATCTCGTTCCCCTCATTGTCCGTCCAATCGGATCGTACAGAAACACATTATTGCGGTTTTTTCAATGTGCGTAAGTGCATCAGGATTTCGTTTTCAATGTCTATAGGGTGGATAGCTGGTGCCTTGATCCAAATCAATTTTGATTATATTGATATTATAATTCACCTCTAGTACAGCATCAGTCTTTGAATTGTGAGCAACACGGGCTTTTAATATTGCAGGATTTCTTAAGTATACCAAGGCCTAAATGCTCAATATCAAATAATTCTCCAGACGAGATTTTGTTGCCGTATGCGGCATATAGATCATGATTTTCCTATCCGGGTCATTGGGGAATTGAAGGGTAATATGTTCAAACTCCATTGCACCAAGAGTAGGATGACAAAGCTTCTTATAACCGTCAAGAGTGCTGGACGCCTCATGATGCTGCCACATCCTTACGAAATCGGTACTTTCTCTCTTAAGATCGTCGATTAACCTCTTAAATGAAACATCCTGAAGATAGCGGGCTCTCGATGTGCGGAACTCGGCAACGATTCTCTGCGAGACGTATTCCCAATTCTCTAAGCCTTCTCTCCAAACAGGGTCAGTGAATTGGCGCCACATCAAATTGTAATCATGTGGCGGAGACGGCTCGGAAATTGTAAAAACAGCTTCCGCCGCTCTATTCCAAGCCAGAAAATCCAACTTTCTTCCGATCACATAGGCCGGATTAGGGTTGAGTTCGTCCAGCATCATCTGGACGGATGGGCTGATTATCTCTTCTGCACCATTCAATTGAGGAGGCAGCGACTCTCCTGAGAGCAGAAAGAGATGGCGTCGCTCATTGGGCGTTAACTTGAGCGCCGAAGCTAGACTCTCCAGCACACTCACTGAAGGGCTGCTATCACGTCCTTGCTCAAGCCGCGTATACCATGAAGGGCCTATGCTGGCGAGTTGAGCGACTTCTTCACGGCGTAAACCTCGTGTCCGGCGACGACTGCCGGTTGGCAGTCCGACATCACGCGGAGAGATAGACGATCTTAAATTTCGCAAAAAACTACCTAGGGCTAACCGGCGTTCACTATCATTCAACTGGAATCCTCCTTATCCTATCACTTCGAAACCTACCATAAAGCGGGTTCTCGTCCTGAGTTAATAGCCAAAGTATACTCAAGGTGATTAATGATATCAATATGCCTAAGGCAAAGGAGAATCAACATGGAAAATATTTCAGGACAATTGTTAATGGACAAAGTGGTAATGGTTACTGGCGCCGGACGGGGGATCGGAGCTGCGGCAGCAAAACTATTTGCCGAGGAAGGAGCTTCCGTGATGCTCGTCTCGCGAACGGAATCAGAGCTGCGGACAGTCAGAGATGAAATCACGGCAACTGGCGGAAATGCAGATTATTTTACAGCCGATTTGTCGGATGCAAGCAGTGTCGAAGAAGCCGTTAAGGCCACAGTGAGACGGTATGGCCGCCTTAATGCCGCTTTCAACAACGCAGGCATCGTAGTTACGGTGGCCTCGTTGGTCGATGAAAAAGAAGAAGATTTTGACCTGATACAATCTGTGAACTATAAAGGAGTCTGGTTGTCCATGAAAGCCCAGATTAAGGCTATGTTGGAGACCTCGGGATCAGGAGCTATTGTTAATAGCAGCAGTGTAGGCAGCTTAAAGGGAAATCCGGGCTTGGGGGCGTATGGAGCCGCCAAACGTGGGGTTAACAGCCTAACTCAAACGGCTGCCATTGAGTACGGACCGGCGGGCATTCGAGTCAATGCAATTGCCCCTGGCACGACGATGACGGATATGATTCAGCAATGGGTTTCCATTAACCCTAAAATTATTGAGCAAATCAGCGCCAAGACGCCCCTTCGGCGTCCTGCCGAACCGATTGAAGTCGCTAATGCTGCGGCCTGGCTGCTTAGCGATCAAGCTTCCTTTATTACAGGGGTAATCCTGCCAGTAGACGGCGGTCTGAGCGCATAAAAGTTGCCCATCCCCTTCCCATATGTTCCGTTCGACCGTGGGAAGGAGTTTGCCTGTTATGCCAATCTGGAAGCCACACCTGTTTTACAGGTGTATTTTGCAGCCCCTATTCCTCCTGGCAACAGGCTCAAATGAGAATGCCAATGGTCTTTTGCGAGAATTCATTCCTAAAGGCACGGATTTCGCTCAAATGACAGACGAAGCTTTATGCCGTGTTCTTTATCTGATAAGCCACAGACCACGGAAATGTCTGGGCTGGAGGATGAAAAAAGAAGCTGCAACAAAAGGTCCGGGTAACGCCAAACCTCTTGATGCAGCTTCTTTTGTATTTCTACTCGTTTTGCACAGCGAATTCATAATAACTTTAAGCCTTGCGAAGCATTTGTCTCTCGGTTAGCTGTGAAAGCATATCCTTCGTCATGGCCTTCAGGTCGTAGCGGGCATGAAATCCCCATTCTGTTTTCGCTGCCGTCGCATCAATGGAATGCGGCCAGCTATCGGCAATCGCCTGTCTCTTCGGATCAACGTCATAATCGAGGATAAAGCCGGGAAACTCATCCCGAATCGCTGCAGCGATCGCCTCCGGATCCACGCTCATTGCGGTGACATTAAATGAATTTCGGTGCATCAACCGGGAAGAATCCGCTTCCATCAATTCGATGATAGCGTTCAGGGCATCCGGCATATACATCATGTCCATGTTTGAGTCCTTGGCGATATAAGATGTATACCGGCCAGCCGTCACGGCTGCGTAATAAATTTCCACCGCGTAATCCGTCGTTCCTCCGCCGGGAGGCGTCATATAAGATATCAAACCCGGGAATCGCAGCCCCCTAGTATCCAGGCCGTATTTGTGAAAATAATAATCACAAAGCAGTTCGCCGGACACTTTGTTCACGCCGTACATCGTATTGGGCCTCTGGATCGTATCCTGCGGGGTATTGTCTTTCGGAGTCGAAGGACCAAAAGATCCAATGGAGCTTGGAGTGAAAAATTGGCAGCCGAGCTCCCTGGATATTTCAAGTGCATTCATCAATCCGCCCATATTCAAATTCCAGGCAAGCAGCGGTTTCTCCTCTGCGGTAGCCGACAGCAGCGCAGCCAAATGGATGACGGTATCAACTTCGTACCGCTTGGCGATTTCGAACATCGCCTTATCATTCGTCACGTCCAGCAGCTCGAATGGCCCGGATCGGGTAATTTCGTGGGCTGATGACCTGAGATCCGTAGCAACGACGTGATCCGCACCATAAATTTCACGTAATTTAACAACTAACTCAGAACCGATTTGGCCCAGTGCTCCGGTCACCAAAATCTTGTTCATAAGACATTCCTCCCGAAATATACTCCCGCGAATGCAGCTAAATCAGCTTCATTTCCTTGCCAACTTTCTCATAAACGGAGATCACCTGGTCGAGCATCTCCTTGGTATGGGCAGCTGTCGGCATGTTGCGTATTCTTCCGGTTCCTTTCGGAACCGTCGGAAACACGATTGCCTTGGCGTAAACGCCTTCTTCATAGAGTCGTTTGCTGAACTGTTGGGTGGTTACTTCATCGCCAATGATACAAGGTGTGATCGGCGTTTCGCTTTGGCCTACATCATATCCAAGCCGGCTCAAGCCATTTTTCAAATCATTGCCGTTCTCCCACAGCTTCTCGATCAGTACTTTGTCATTCATCAAAATGTCGACAGAAGCGCTGCAAGAAGCGATTGCAGCCGGAGGTAGCGATGTCGAGAACAGAAACGGACGGCTTCTCAGCTTCAACCATTCGATCAGTTGTTTTTTACCCGCCACATAACCGCCGACAACGCCGATCGCCTTGGAAAGAGTACCAATTTGAAAGTCAATGCGGTCGGACAATCCAAAATGCTTCACGGTTCCCGCACCTGCTCCGAGAACGCCCGAACCGTGGGCATCATCCACATAAGTAATCAGATCGAATTCTTCTGCTATTTTCACGATTTCGGGCAGCTTTGCTATATCACCATCCATGGAGAAAACCCCGTCGGTGATGACCATAATTTTATGGTACTGACCGGATTCCTTGGCATCTTTCGCCTGCTGTCTTAAATCATTCATATCCGAATGCTTAAAGCGAATCACCTTGGCTCTCGACAGGCGGCAGCCATCAATAATCGAAGCATGGTTCAGCTCATCTGATAAAATCGCATCATGCTGGTCCATTACCGCGGATATAGCAGCCATATTGCAGTTAAATCCCGATTGATACACGATAACGGCTTCCGTTTTTTTGAAACGGGCCAGTTTTTCTTCAAGCTCAATATGAAGATCCATCGTACCATTAATTGTTCTCACAGCCCCTGCGCCTGCCCCATATTTCTGCGACGCCTTAACTGAAGCATCAATCAGGCGGTAATCTGTTGCCAGTCCCAAATAGTTATTGGAAGACAAATTGATTAGGGACTTTCCGTCGATACGAATAACAGGACCATTTGCACCCTGCAGCGTATCGATGACGTTATATAGACCTTTAGTCTTTAGATCTTCGATGTTCGAACTTAAAAATTGGTCCAATGCTTGACTTGACATTCCATTCCCTCCTCGATATACGTATGTCCTCGTACAGGAGACATAGTATTTCTCCAAAAAACCCTGTTATAAAAGGAATTAAACTAATTTCAATGTATCATCTTTTTTATTTTTTGTACACATGTGGAGGACAAAAAATAAAAATATCCGCAAAAAACATAGCGATTGTTTCCCCCATTCCCGGAAGCAATCGCTACTAAATCTTTGCTTATATCTTTTGCTGCTCGGTAACTTCTTGTGCAGCCATTATTTCTTTTGCTTATTCCTTTAAATCAATCGATTTACCCCGCTTCAAACGGGATTCTTCCGCGGCAAACGCAATGAGATGACTCCGTACGGAAGCACTTGCCGAGGTCAGGCTCTCCTGACCACTATAGTTCCATAGCTACAAACTCCTTAAGGTGCTAGTATTACCATGCCAACAGCGCTGTTCGGATGATCATGTTCGCCTGTAGCAAAAGCTGCCTCTTCAATATAATAGACACTCGTTTCTTCCGAAAAATGTCGACGCCATCATGCGAGAAACGGGTGGCCGCGGAGTCGATGTCGTGTTCGACACCATCGGCGGCAACACATTGTCGCGAAGCCCCGACACGCAAGCACTCCTTGAACGAAGCTATTTTTCAAGCCCTTGCGCAAAGGGATACTGCCTTAGCAAAAGAAATCATGCATCAGTCCCAATGGAATATCAATGAAGGTGTCGTCAGCATCGCGAAGGGCTGACAACGGCGAAGCACTTATACGCTCATTATTATTCATTAATTTTACAATGAAGTAACAGCTCTTTCCTGAAATGGTGAAAAAAAGACCTACAACATTTAAAATGTACCCTATAAGATGGACTTTTTTCAAAGTGTCCATCTTATAGGGTACATTTTATCGGATGAGCGGTCTTTTTATTTTACTTCTTATAACTGATTGCCGTGTTAATCCCCACTTCTTGGTTTAAGGATCATCGATTGAATTTCTTATTTAGCATTTTCATACTGATTAAAGAACGGTTCTTTTTATTTAAAAGTTAATACTCAATGCTACTGGATGAACTGCGCTCATCAAAGTTGTATTTGAATGCAACATCGGAAGAAGACTGATCCTTCATCTGCTCAATTTCTTTCCAAGATGGTACGCTAATTTTTTTGCTCTCTTCCCTGCTACCTCTAACCAAGAACAGAAGAAATTATCACTGAATTGCATGACTAGTTTTTCAAGAACCCAGGAAAGAATCTCCACATCAAGCCTTTGGTGGATTTTCATTTGGTAACTGACAACTTGATCAGAGAAATACTCCAGATTATCCCTAATAATTAGTGGTGCAGCATGAAAACTAGTCCAGATTGCCTGAATGAAATACCTTTATTTCTTCAGGGTCATCCTTAACTCGACAACAAGAAAGTATTGTTGTCCTACTGGTAGGACAAACATGATTCAATTTGAGATCATGAAATACTAGAAGAATGGGTGCTACTGCCCTTAACCACGTGTGCGAAACGGTGCCTGCTTTATGCCTCATCTATACATAGGCTTACAGTTTATTCTCATTCTGTAAACGAAAAACTTCCCTTGCTGTTTCTATAAAAGATAACATGATTGGTGAAAGCCACTTGTCTTTATGCCACAACATCTGTGTATACACCCGCAAATCCGGAATTTGCCATGGAAGAACAACAAGTTCCCCGCGTTCAACTTCGGCTTCTACAACGATTTCAGGAAGAAAACCGATACCGATTCCCGAGATCGCACATTGTTTAATGGCCTCGGCACTTTGAAACTCTAGATACGTGATGCTATCAATGCCCTCTTTCTCAAATGACCGATCAAACATCGTTCGATATGGACAACCTTTTTCATTGGTCAGGAACACTTCTTCATGAAAATCTTCCAATTGCAGCACAGTTCGTTTGGCGAGTGGGTGATCTGGAGCAGCTAACAATCGGAAATTTTCTTCCAGCAAAGGTTCCACGGAAAGTCCACTCGAGCGAATGGGTTCATCCAACATATAAACAATATCCGTGGTTCCCTCAAAGAGCGTTTGCTTGAGCTCTTGATTCGGAACTGAGCGGAAGATTAGACGAACTCCCGGATGCTGCGAACGAAACCGTTGGAAGACAGGTGGAAGCCGGTAGGAACAAATAACCTCATTCGCACTTATCGTTAAGGTACCAGTTAGTTTTTCATTATCATGGACAGCACTACGAGCTTCGTCCATTTTTTCAAGAACGCCTTGGGCGTGTGTTAAAAAGCGTTTACCCGCAGTTGTGAGCGCGAGTTGCTTGCCCAACCGATCAAAGAGGCGAACACCTAGCTCATCTTCCAATGCTTTAATTTGCATCGTGACGTTGGAAGGAACGTAGCTCAGCACTTCTGCTGCCCGCGTGAAATTCAATGTTGTTGCAACCGTACAAAACGTATTCAGTTGACGCAATTCCATCCGATGCTCCCCCTTCATCTTTCAATTTTATTGAATGCTATCTTGAATTCTATTCACTTTTATTGAGAGTATCACAGCTCTATACTGAGCACAAGAGATCACAGTGAACATGTGGTTTTTCATTTTGAAGGGAGCGACTATACGATGGACTATGAAATTTTTAATTTGGGTGATGTACTCTTACAATCAGGAGTGACGTTAACAAATGCTTTTCTTGCTTATAAAACATACGGAAAATTAAATGAACAGAAGGATAATGTTATTGTCTATCCAACGGCTTTTGGGGATCAGCATGTTCAGAATGAATGGCTCATTGGCAGCGAGATGGCACTCGATCCAGAGAAATATTTTATTATCGTTCCCAATTTGCTGGGCAATGGGCTATCTTCCTCTCCCAGTAACACGCCTCCTCCATTTGATCGGGCTAACTTTCCACAGGTAACCATCTATGATAACGTTCGATTCCAGCACCAACTGCTGACCGAAAAATTCGGTATTCAAAAGATTGCTCTCGTCGTCGGGTGGTCGATGGGCGGCATTCAGGCATTTCAATGGGGGGCAAGTTACCCGGAGATGGTCAAACGAATCGCACCTTTCGGAGGCATCGCCAAACCTTGGCCTCACACATATGTAGTGCTGGAAGGTGTAAAAGCCTCACTGCTATCTGCAGTCGGCTTCGACTCAAGTAAATTAAACCAACTAAGTTCTACAGACATGCGTGCCGTTGGTCGGGTGTATGCGGGATGGGGACTATCACATGCGTTTTATAGAGAAGAGCTTTACCGTGAGATGGGATTTGACACATTGGAGGATTTTGTAGCTGGTGTCTGGGAAAATAGCTTTATGAATATGGATCCGCATAATGTTCTGTCCATGTTATGGACAGGCCAGCATGCAGATATTAGTGCCAACCCCTCCTATAACGGAGATTTCGATAAAGCACTTCAGAGCATAAAAGCTCTTGCCTGTATCATGCCGGGAAGCACGGATCTCTTCTGCACAGCGGACGATAATGAATACGAAGCTAAGCGTATACCTAATGCTGTCTTGAAACCAATCCAATCGATCTGGGGCCATTTTGCCGGTCGTGGAATCAACAGTGCCGATAATCAATTTATTGATGACAATCTAAAACACTTGTTGTCACTTAGCACTAAAGAATAGATCGTCACTTGCATTGGATGTCTGTCAGGCTTAGCAAGATTCCCTGTTCTTTAGCCCGGTTATATCTCTCATGAATTCATAACCTAACCGATCGGATTTGAGGTCACCAGAACTTACTGGTTCGACCTCTTTTTTCTGCGATCGTACTTCCTTTAACGAATTCAGTGAACACTGAAATTCTAATTTAATCCAAATTGAATGACGTTAAGTTCTGTAAACAAATGACTGTAGCATGTCTTAAATTTCAAAAAAAAACTTATTTTTTATCGTTCGCATACTTTGAAGTATGTTCACAAAATTCAACAATCCTGCCATTAAATGAAGATATTATTATGTGAGCATGTTTTTCCCTCGAGATAGGTTTCTTCATCAAACAAAAACCTTAAATTTATTTTTTCGATAACTTTCAGATTTCAATGTTTAGGATTCCATCTATTTTCTCTAATTCCCTTTTAATTGTATTGTCAATTTTGGTAATTGGCACAAGTTCTTGTCCTCAGCTCGGGACAAGAACTTGTACCCATATAATAAAAAAGCCGCTAAAATAGCGACTTTGAATGGAACAGTGTTCTTGTCCCGCGACAATAATCGAGCGACGTCTCTGCATATGCCTTTACATCTTTGTATTTATTTAGCTACACAGAATTCCATTATCCTGCCCGTTAGCTTAATTAGAAAAACTAACTATGACTTCGGTAAGATTGATACCCTACCTCTTCTTTTTAACAATGATGCTGGCTACGATAGCAAGTAAAAATAATATTCCGACTCCAATGATTGCAGGATTCATGAATGCTGACTTCTCTGTTTTGTTCTTATCAATATAGTCTGATGTATTGTCAGATGATTTACTACTATCTGCATAGTCTGTTGTATTCTTAGAGGTTTCATTACGATCACCATCTGTACGAGTTGTCTGACCAAAGGAATTATTTACAAAAAGCAGCAGTTTGTCGGCTAATGCTATACGCTCTTGTTTTAGTTTAACAGTCGAATCCTCCTTGGAACGCTTGGAATAACTCCCCTCCTCAGATAACATATCTGTACCATGTTCACTACTATGCAAAATGTTAAACTGCTTTTGTTTTGAAGCAGATGCCTCATAAAGAGCCTTTACTTCATCATAATAACTTCCGGTAGGATCTTCTTCTGATACCGCGAAAAAAGATGGTACTTCTACCTTTTTAACAGCCTCCAGCGCGCTTATTGGCGGACTAACACCAAATTGTCGTGGTGAAGATAATATCCCTAAGCCTACTAATTCCGGTATATTTGGCGCAGCGACAGCTGTAGAAGTACCACCAATGGATGCTCCCATAGCCAAGATTTTAGTTGCACCGCGCTCTCTTAAAACCTGAGCAGCAGCCAGTACATCTAAATCTCTACGATAAGTTGCTTCTCCAGATACCGAATCAGAAGGTTCATCATTTCTAAATGCCCAAAGAATCACCATATACCCTTCCTTTACAAGTCGTTCAGCAAAAGGAAGCCAGCTATCAACCATCCATCCATTTTCATGACCAAGTGTGATACCTTTATTACTATTACCTAATACATAACCCGTTAATTTAACTCCATCTTGCGTAACAAACTCAACAGCATTAGCAGGGTATTTCTCTGGAAGACTTCCTAGAATACCACCTGTAGGTACATCTTTTCCAGTTGCTACAATGATGCTTGTTTCATTTTTATCTTCAGCAAATACAACGGTAGGTAAAAACATCACCACTAAACAAAGTATTGTAATAAGATGCATAGCTTTTCTTTTCAACTTAATTCATCTCTTTCTTCTCGTATTCTGCATGGTGAAATATTGCATATAACGTTTCATATTAATTCTATTATTCTTTAATATCTTATCAGATTGTCGCACTGAGAGATGCGTTTTATGAGAATAGCCTTTAGCTGGAGAGATGTCAAATGTCCTCATTGATCTATATTTTCAATTCACGTAAGGCACCTCTTCGTCTTCAAACTATAACCTGGAATGAGTCAACTGAAGTTTGCTCGTTTCACTGTCTCGTCCATGAGTGTCGTTTGCCGCTTCATTCTCATGAGTCCCACAACAAATATAGCAGCAATTGCGCATGATGTGGCTAACGTCCCCATTTCCAAGCGACTACCGTTCTCTTCTTCGAATTAGAGAAGCATACCAATATTTATCAGCGTATGGAAAGAGGTGGCCAAGAAAAGTTTCCCCTCCCTAACATCACTAAGGTTTGTTTATCCCCTTTGTTCAAGGAACAGGCTGGAGATTCTATTATGGAAACATTGATGAAACATCGGTTGAAGCAAGCCGAGAAATTACTTTTTATATACACTGTGACCTATTGCAGAGATTGCTTTGGGGGTTGGATTCAATACGCCGGACTATTTCTCCCTTCGTTTCACCGGCTACTATGGTCTCAACCCTACGAACTATCGAAGGAAATTTAAAGAAGGAGTGTATGGATCTCAGAGTTAAGAAATTTATGTTCACGAGCGTATTCGAATAACATCTAATCAGCAAAAAGTGTTCTTATCCTGATTTCTGAGCAAGAGTTCCAATTCATTAGAGTTGAAAACAAAAAAATCAGTGTCATCCTATGTAGTAATTTTTCTAATTAAGCAGAGGGATTATCTCACTTCCTGAGGCGCGCGTAGTATCTTATCTGGATTCCTCTTTCTGGTACTCGTTCTCGCACTTCCACCGTGCCCACGTTGATCTAAAGCTAAAACGCGGTATTTTTCTCCTAATGAAGCAGCCACTTGATCCCATGATTCTGCACTTTCTCCAAGTGCGTGAAGTGCAACAATCGCTGGTGCAGACGGTTCCCCGCTCTCGCGATATTGAAAAGTGAGACCATTCAATTCAATTCAATTCAATTCAATTTGATTCATCTGTGTTTTCATTTTTTAATCATCTCCTAAGGGAGGGCGTCATTTGAAAACGCCACTTTATTGGGTATCCATACCTATATATTTCAGCGATAAGTGAATATTTCCTTTTCTCTTAATAAAATACCGTTAGAGAATAAAAACTTGTTTGTACCCATACCGTTAAACTTGCCGAACGTACTGTCATGAAAGTCATGGCTTTTACATTGCTATAGACTCGTTATGAAATTACAAGGATTGATCCGGTACAACTGTATTTTTGTTCAACACTTCGCAGGAACGACTTTAATTTTGCTTAGCATAAATTTCATTACTTTTTATAAAAGAACTAGAAACCATAAAAAGTCTCTATGGGGTACAGTTTATATTGTCTTGACTCATTTTGTTGACACCTCGCTCACTACTACAACATCCACCTGATGACTTCTTCACGCAACTCAACTCCGAGATGCAATTTTCCACCGTTACTTATGGTATAGTTCCCCGCGATTGATCTTAAACTATCCTACCCGTTAGTTTAAATAAATTAGCAGGCGAAAATTAATTAGGTAGATGTCTAATCGGAAATCGGACTATATTTTTTCCATATCGGTAATCGGTACAAGTTCTTGTCCTCGACTCGGGACCACGCCACCCCTGCTGTCGCCATCAGGCCCCATGTCGATAATCCAATCCGCCTGACTGATGACGTCAAGGTTATGCTCGATAACGATGACTGTATTGCCCTTAATCGCCGGCCGCCGCAGCGGTTATAGGTCATCGTCGCATAGCGCTCGCTTGACGCCACGTAGTTGAATCATTGCTTCAAAGGTATAACCATGTTCCACGTATCGGAAGCGTCCTTAAACCCATCACTGCCGTCCGAAACGGCCGCGAACAAATGAGTCGGCTTGCCGTTCTGGAACAACAGGAACGGCCGCTCCAGATTGCCCAGCGTCTGTACCGTGCCGTCATCCCAACGCACCGTCCGGGAATAGCCTTGCGGCTGCCCATGCAAGCTCCATTTCAGCCCGTCCGGCGACTCGGCGAAGATGCCGCCGTATTTTTCTCCACATAGATGCCCTTCCATATCTTTGGCGATCAAATGGTATCCTTCGTTTGTTTGCCAGATGAAAGGGTCTTCAATATGGAACGACTCTGGAGGAAACACCGGCTCGTCACTCAGTACCCGGTACAGCCCCTCATAGTGATCCGCATACGCAACGCCAATTGTCATGCCGCCATGCAGGTTGCCTTCGTAGTGACGTGCCTTGTAGATCAGCAGCACGGAACCGTCCTCCCGGACACACGGAGCCGGATTGGAGGTCAGAAAGCTATCGAATCGGCCGGGACGTGTGGGCAATATCGGTTCGTCCGCTCTGCGCCACGGGCCCAAAACGCTGTCCGCTATAGCCAGACCTACCCGTTTGTTCGCCCGCGCCACGATGCATTGAGGATCGGTTAACCCGAAATTCCCGGGCGGCTCTGGATCGCTTAGCGGATGGGTCGAACCCGTATAATAAAGCAAATATTTGTTGTTATGCTTGACGATATGGGGGTTGTGCGTGCAGCGTCCGTCCCAATATTCCGCTCCCCTCGCCGGAAGCGCCACCTCGCAGAATCGGTACGGTCCCTCGGGGGTATCCGAGTCTGCCCTGACAATCTCTGAAGCCGTCATCCAGCCGGGATGCATCGGCAGTGTCTTCGGCCAGCGCGAGGCAAACATATGGAATTTGCCGTCCTCTCCCTGCACGACGGAACCGCACCACACCCAATAACCTTCCATACGGAAGCCGCCGCCACGCGGAGCCGGCAACATTGTGCTAGTATGCATGTAAAGTCACCTCGTTTTTTTCCGCTGCTCCATCATTGCTGTGAAACATGGTCTCCCATCCTTCCAAATGAAGTGAATCACAGGACTGCTCCATACATCAATGGATCGACATAGTCATGCCGGCGAACCAACCGCCGGCATGCTTGCACATATATCGATTCTAATGCGTATTCAGCCCCACATCGTCGGCCGCTAGCGGGCGATTCAGTAGAGGCGCGCCGGAATATTCGTCCGCCCCCCCATCTGCTGTCGCCCGCATTTGACCGTCCATATCCGCCAGCACGAACGCGTATGTCCCCATAGCTGCATCAATTGCCGGGCTGCTCGCGGACAGTTTCTGAATGCCGCTCACCGTAATCAGCAGCGGATTGATATTTCGGATCTGCTCCGAGCTGCGCGATATGTTGCTAATAGTGCTGCCAAACCCGATGTTGCCTTGGAACAGTGTATTCGTTGTCGCCGCCTCGTAATAAAGCGTGCCGGTGCTGTTGTATACGATATTGTTCGCCACGACGGAATCCTGCGGAGCATACGCTTTGCCCGAGCCGATGACGATACCGGTTTTGCTGTTTACAATCGTATTGTTGACGATAAGCGCCCGGTAAACTTTCCATTGTTTGCGCAATTCCTCGACCGTAGGACTTGGAGGGGAGCCTCCAGTACCGCCGTCGAAGTCGCCGTTAGGCAAGTAAATTGCTTCGCCAGTCAAATTCTCAAAGTAGTTGTTATAAATCTTATGGTCATTGCCGAACATCCGGATGCCTTCCTGATCCGACTCCACGCCGTCCCCGAGGAAAAAGTTTCCATATACGCTGTTGTTATGGCCATGCCGCAGCGTCAGACTGCCCTTGGATGTGCGGAATGTATTGAAGCGCACCGAATTGCTGCTACTCTTGACCGATATGATTTCCGGCTCTCCATCGCAATTCTGAAATACATTGTATTGTATCGTATTATAGCCGTGGGAGAGCGTAAGACCGGACAAGCCGAGACGAATTGTCTCTTTGCCGTTAGCTACCCACGGGCCTACATCATGGAAATAGTTGTATTCGATAATATCATATTGCGAAATTTGCCCTGAGCCGTTCTGTCCTTCGTAAGCGATCAGCGGTTCGGTGTCGCTCTTCAGTCCGAAGTCGTTCCGGTCGATGCGGTTATGATGGCTGTTCGTGCCCCGCACTTGCAGCCACATCAGGCCGCTCCCCGAGCTTGGAAGCGCAAAAGTATTACGGGTCAGTCGCACATGGTGCGAGCCTTCCAACACCACTGCGCCATTGCTTGTGTTCGTAAACTTTAATCCGTCCAGCACCACATGCGAGGAGTTCTCGACGCGGAAGCCTGACGGTCCCGAGATGATAGCCTGACCGCGGTTTTTCGCTTTAATGACGATTGGCGCGTTGGCAGTGCCGTTTTTGTTCTGAACAGCAAACGGGCTTGTACGCGAATACGTGCCGTTTGCCAACACAATCGTTTTACCCGCCGTAGCGGTTGCAAGCTCGGCAGCCAACTGCGTGGAAGTGCTAACTTCGACGACCGTCCCTTCGCTACCGCTGCCGCTTGAATCGCTACCATAAATTTCGACCTCGGCAAAGCTGTTCCAGGCGTTCACCGAGTTGCCGTGGCCAACAATACGAACGTAGCGTACGGGGGCAGCATCGGCAAAATCAAACGTCTGCAAGCTGTTGCTCAGACTGCTGACCGCTCCCGAAAGCACTGTACTGAAGTTGTAGCCATCATATGAAGTCTGGATATCAAAAGCGAAAGTTCGCTCCACCCCGTTGGTGAAGGCGATCTTCACGTATTCCACCCGCTTGCTCGATCCAAGGTCGTATTGGACCCACTCCCCCTCGCCACTCGCTGACCAGCGCGTGTTAAGATCGCCGTCGATTGTATACGCGACGATATTGCCGTCATCTCCGCTGGCCATAAGTTGTGGCACGGTAATCGCCAACTTGCTTGCGCCTGGCGGAGGGCCGCTCGCTGTGCCGTACAGTTCAACTTCGGTATAGCTGTTCCACAAGTTGGAGGAATTGCCGTGCCCAACGATCCTCACATAGCGAGTAGAATCGACATCCGGAAAATCGAACGTTTGCAGACCTTCCACAAGGCTGCTCACAACTCCGCTGCTGACGGTCGTAAAGGTGGAACCGTCCGTAGACGTCAAAATATCAAAAGTAGAGGTGCGGCTTGCCCCATTCAGAAATGCAATTTTGATGGAAGACACTTTCCGGTTTACGCCCAAATCGTACTGAATCCATTGCCCGTCGCCATTTGCCGACCACCGTGTGACGAAATCGCCGTCCACCGTGTTGGCCGGAACGTTGCCGTCATGTCCGCTCGCCGTCACGTCGGAGCTGCCAATTGTGAACTTCGCATCGGCCGCCCCCACTACTCCAGGCATTAACGCAACCAACATACAGAACAAAATAATGCACGTCATACTTTTGGTTCCCATAATTCATTTTCATCCTTTCCATTATGAAATGATGGTTATTGAATCATTCCCTTCGTTAAGTCCGGCACTTTCTCTCAAGAATACGGAAGTTGGGAGGAGCTTCCTGTCCTCGCGGCCTCGTAATTGCAGTCCACTTAAAAAATGTGCTGGCTCCAGCCTTTGCTCTTCGCCAAAGCTTCAATATAATAGTAATCGCCGTAAATCAGTGATACGTTGATGTTGGTATTGACTGGCTTATGTCCGGTTGCGCAGAGCAGGATGCCTTCATACTCCGGCTGGTCGAGCGCACTGTAGTTGTTCGACAGCGATCGAAGAATGCGCGTGGCCGCGCGCTGATATAAAGTGGCTTCCTCAGGAGCCACCTGCGACGCGATATCGATCAAGCCAGATGCTGCGCAGCTCGCCGCCGAGGTGTCGCGTGGCTCGTCCGTCAAGTCGGTCGCCGCACGGAAATCCCAATGCGGCACATCGTCTTCCGCCAACGCGCTGATGAAATAATGCGCCACCCCCTTCGCCGCATTCAAGTAACGCGCTTCTCCCGTATAGCGGTAAGCGCAGCTCATCCCGTAGAGCGCCCAAGCTTGGCCCCGCGACCAGGACGATTGCGGCGCGAAGCCCTGTCCGCCGTCATAACGCTCCACTTCGCCCGTCTCCGGATCGAAGATAACGATATGATGCACTGAGCCGTCGCCTCGGATGAATGAGCGAAGCACCATATCTGCATGGGCGACCGCAATATGCTTGAAGCGCGGATCATCGCTTTCTTCACTCGCCCAGAACAGAAGTGGCAAATTCATCATCGAATCGATGATCGACCAGCCCGTCTGGTTGCGGGGCCAGGCTCGAATGAACTGTCCTGCCGGGTTGTACCTGCCCGCCAGATAGTTGGCGGCGAACAGCCCGCGCCGCCGAGCGTCCGGGTCGCCGGTCAGCTTGTAGCGGATAACGGATGTCGGCAGGAACTGAAAGCCGACATCGTGGTGGAAATGGTTGTCCCGCAAGTAACATTTCTCCATGCGTTCGTCCCAAGGCTCGGCCTCCTCCCGATATCGTTGCTCGCCGGTCATATCGTACAGAATCCACAGAATGCCCGGCCAGAAGCCCGAAATCCACTGATCCACTTTGATCTGGTCATATTTGCCCGCCGCCGAAACATGCGGCGCTTCTGTCCAGTCCGCTTCGATCATATGATCAACTTTAATCTTCACTTTATCCCACCAAGCCGTCAGCTCGGATGGTTTCAGTTTCACATTTTCATTGCTCATCTCTGAATTCCACCCTTTCTCCTAACCTTTAATGGCACCGATCAAGGCGCCTTTCACGAAATATTTTTGCAATAGCGGATAGACCAGAAAAATCGGAAGGGTCGCTACCATTATCGTGGCGTATTTCAATGTCTCGCCCAATATGATGATCTCATCCTGGGAGGCTCCTTCCGCCATGGAGTTTGCATCGCCAATAATCAAAATTTCTCGCAGGATCAACTGCAACGGATACAGCGACCGATCCTGAAGGAAGATCATGGCGTTAAACCAGGAGTTCCAGTGGCTTACTCCGTAATACAGCCCTACCACTGCAAGCGCGGGCTTGCATAGCGGCAGGAAGATGCGGAACAGAATGCCAAAGTCGTTAGCGCCGTCGATCTTGGCCGACTCTTCCAGCGCATCCGGCACTGCCTCGAACGATGTTCGCATGATAATGAAATTAAATGCACTTATTGCGGTAGGCAGGATCAGCGCCCACAGCGTGTCCGTAATGCCCAGCCCTCTGACCAGCAAGTAGAACGGAATTAATCCACCGCTGAAAAACATGGTAAACACGATAAACAACGTAAGCTGCTTGCGATATTGCAACGTTTTTCTGGACAAGGCATATGCGGCAAAGGAAGTAAGCAGCAAATTGAGAGCCACGCCTACAATGACAATAAATAACGTGTTGCGGTAGCCGAGCAGGATCATCGGGTTGCTGAATACCGCCCCATATGTTTCAAGCGAGAAGCCCAGCGGCTTCCAAAGAATGCCCTTATGCGCCATCATCAGCGCTGGTTCGCTGAATGAAGCAAATGCCACGTATAGAATGGGGTACATTGTTACAATCATGAGCGCGGACAAAAACAGCGTATTGCAAACCCGGAATATGTGTTCACCCAAGCTTACTCGCATGCGAACCCTCCTCTACCACAAACCCGTATTGTTCAACTTCCGGCTTATCCAGTTGGATCCGATAACAAGCGCGAAGTTAATCACGGAGTTGAACAATCCGACAGCGGAGCTGAAACTGAATTGAAAATCTTGAAGCCCGATCCGGTACACATACGAGGAAATGACATCCGCTGTCACATAAGTGGTCGGGTTGTACAACAGAATAACTTTCTCGAAGCCAACGCTCATAATTCGGCCAATGTCCAGGATGAGCAATATAACGAAAACGGGGAGCAGACCGGGTAGAGTAACATGAAGCATCTGCTTCCAGCGTCCACCCCCGTCGATCTTGCAAGCTTCATATTGCTCGAGATCGATCGCAGACAGCGCGGCCAAATAAATAATTGTACCCCAGCCTATATGCTGCCATATATTCGACGAAACGAAGATTGTACGGAAAAAAGACGGCTCCAGCAGCATCGTAACCCGATCACCGCCGAAAAATGCGATAATATCGTTGATGACGCCGTCACTGCTCGTAAAATCCTTGATCATACCGCAAATAATGACAAGCGAAATAAAATGCGGCAAATAAGTAATCGTCTGAACCGAACGCTTGAACAGCGTATTTTTTACCTCATTAAGCAACAAGGCGAGAATAAGCGGAGCGGGGAAACCGAAAATGAGATCGTACAAGCTAATCATCAGAGTGTTTTTAAGCACCCGCCAAAAATACATCCCGCCAAAAAAGTCTTTGAAATGCTCCAGTCCTACCCACGCGCTGCCCCCAATTCCAAGCCGGGGGTTAAAATCCTTGAACGCAATAATCGAACCGTACATCGGGAAATAATGAAAAATAATGAAATATAACAAAACAGGAGTAAGCATCATGTACAAATACTTGTTCTTAACCATGTCTTTCGCGATATTAAGCGGCACACGACCGACATGCGTGACTTTGCTGCGTCCCAGCTTCAACTGAGCCATCTCCTACTCCTCCTATCCACATCCAGCATCATCGGCAGGGGATCTGTACCATTCCCTTGCCCCCACGGCAGCCTGCAGCCAGCCGTGGGACACTACATGGAGTTATCTGTTGTTGTAGCGTTCCAAGGCGCCTTGATAGATGTCGATTACATCACGAATCCCCATATCTTCCAGCTGCTTCACAAAGCTGTCGAACTTGTCGAGCGGCTCGTTGCCCATTACAAATTTGATGAACATTTCTTCCAGATACGTGTTGATTGCCGTCATCGTCTGCGCTACCTTCTTGCTCTCATCTACAGTAGGCGTAATAAACGCGGGCAAAATATGTTTCGCCGCATCGGTCTTCGACCAAATCTGGACCGCCTCGTCCTGTTGCGGGAACGTGTTGGTCGTTTTTTGCTCATGCATCGGAAATGGACCGTTCGGAACCGTATACTGCGCCAACATCTGCTGTGAAGTGTACTTATCGTTTTTTACGATCATATCGGTAAATTTCGGAACGCCGTTGTCCATCGTGTAGCTTTCGCCTTCAACGCCGAAGTTGTACATCATGGTTCCTTGCTCGCTAAATGCGAAGTCCAGCCATTTTACGATCGTTTCCAGATCTTTCGCCGATGTCGTCACGGCCGCGCTTGCTTTTGGGTTATATTTGAAATCGCGCTGTCCGGTGAACGGTTTTTCGCCAGCTTTCAATACCGGATAAGGAGCCGCTACGAGATCAAAAGCCGGATTTTGGGCTTTGCCGGACTCCAGCCATTTGCCCATGCCACCGCCCAGCAGGAAAACAGTCGCGCCGGACTCGCCGTTCAGAAGCCGCTTATCCAGCGTGTTGCGCTCGACGATCGGGAAGTCTTTATCAATCAGCCCTTCGGAATACCACTGGCGAAGCAACGTCATAACATCCTTGTATTGCGGATCTAACGGGCCGTATTTCACTTTGCCTTGGTCGTCAATGTAGAAGCCCTGCGACGTTTTGTATGCGCCGAAGAACGCGTCCTGCAAATTCATTTTGTTCGCGTATAGCGCAGTCAGCGGTGCTACGGCGCCTTTTTTCTCTTTGAACGCCGTCAGAACCTTATGCCAATCGTCTATCGTTACAGGCAATTGCAGCCCTAGCTCATCTAACCAATCTTTGCGCAGCATTGGTCCGCGGAAAACTAATCCTTCCGCGTTGCGCACCATCGGGAAGATGTAATATTGGCCGCTGTCGGTTTTCACCATTTTATCCAGCTCTGGATTAGCTTCCAGCATCTTTTTCAGGTTAGGCGCATATTGGTCGATCAAATCGTTTAGCGGTACGATAACCCCGTCAGAAATCGCCTTCTCCGGTCCACCCGGATAAATACTCCAGTCATACTCCAGCACATCCGGCAGCTTACTGGAAGCCAGCAACAAATTAAACTGCTCTTCAGCTTGACCGTCGGTCGGGTGGATGTAGTTCACTTTCACGCCGGTTGCTTCTGCAATCGCCTTCCCGATCGGCGCTTCCGCCAGATTCGTTGTAAATGTAATCAGGTTTCCGTTGATTGGAGCCCAGTACGAGAAAGTATCTTTCGTATCCAGCGGATATACCGGAGTATCCGATCCCTCGTTGCCTTTGCTTACGCCATCGCCGCCCTTATTGCTGACGGCGCTTTGAGTCGGCTCTGTCTTATCCTTGTTCCCAGAGCCCCCATTACTGGAGCATGCGGTTAACAACAATGAAAGTACCATTACGATCCCCAGTGTGAGCTGCAGCCTTTTACGAGTCTTGCCGTTGCGATTTTCTGCCATTGTTCCCCTCCGTTCTTTTCGTCTCGAACAAGTTGGTTTGATTACGCTTTCAACATAACGTTAATTCCGTGCCGCAAACCATCGTTAAAACCTAAAATGTACTACAATTTCTCAAAAATGAGGGTAATAAAACCGCATGTTTACCACTTTTTCTTGAAAAGAAAAGCCCGAGAGCTACTTGACTTCCCTGTAGCGCCCAGGCGTTATCCCTTCAAATTTTTTGAATATGCGGTGGAAGGTATTCACATCGTTGTAACCAACCTTCAGCGATATTTCGCTGACCGTATATTTCCCGTCGGTAAGCAGCAATTTGGCCTGCACCAGCCGCGTCTTGTTAATATAATCGAGCAGAGATTCGCCGGCAAGATCCTTGAACAGTTTGGACACATACGACGGCGTCATGGAGAAGGCTTCCCCGATCATCGAAATGTTCAGGTTCTCGTCCTGATAATACTCGTTGACATATTTCATGACCTTATCGATTAGCGGATTGCTGCAGTATTCGCGGTTATTATTAACGTAGCTGCACAGAAGCTCTAGCATATCGTAAAGCTTGTTGCGCATCTCCCCTACCGTCTGACAATGCATCAGGCGTTCGATGGCGCGCACTCCGTCAGGCATATCCGGCTTGCCCGTGATGCGGATTTCACCGATTACTTTTTGCAGCGTAGCCATTAGATCGAACATGAGACATTTGGCTGTATGAAAGGGAAACGGCTCCGCCGTCACATTTTTCTGAATGATCTCCCCAACGAACGCTTTCGCCTTATCAAGCTGCCCTTCGCGAACCATAACGATCAATTGCTGCTCGGCCTTGAGGGGATAAAAATAACCACCTGGAGCAGCCCCTAGGTTGTCGTTACCGCTTAGGTCCCCATAATGAATAATACCCCCGCTGCCTGCAATGATACGGTATTCCATCGCCTCGATCGCTTCCTGGAACGCCTGGAAAATGCCATATTCGCCCTCCTGTTGCGCGCTGATGGCAGCGGTCAACTGGACATGGGCATGACTTCCGATGAACGACATCGTTTCTTCCGCGATGTGCCCCAGCTCCCCCCGCTGCTCCGCCGGCGATGCAAGCTGATGGTTGACGATGCAGGCGAGCAACTCCTGGTCCAGCTCTACCGCATAGGCGTTTACTGACTTTCGCGCGACCTCCTCGACCACGTTGGCGATCAGGAAGTGCAGCAACCGCTTGTTATGGACCTGATCCTCATCCTTCCGATGGAACTTGCCGAAATGCTCGATGCGCAGCAAAATAACAGAAAATCCGCCCAGCGGGAAACGCAGATCATAGGCTGAGAACGATTCGTGCAAAGGGATATGGCTGTCGAGTTGCCCCTTCAGCAGCCGCTGCAAAAAGTGCGATCTGAGTGTATTGTTATGCTGATTCAGCTTGTAATGAAGCTCCTCCTTCTCATGGAAGGTGCTGCTCAGCGCCTGCTCCAGAAAGGAGTATTCATTGGAGCCGCGATCAAAGGTAAAGCCCGCCTTGAACGACAAGCTCTGGATCAGCGCATGGATCGGCAGGTAGTTCCGCTTGAGGAGCCAATACGTCACGCCACCGCCAACAATAAGGCAAAGCAAGATGCTGGCGATCGTCAATTGCTCTACCACGTTCATCTTCTGGTGATATACGTTCGCCGGCAGCGTCATCACATATTTCCATCCCGTAATGGATGAGGTTGTGTAGGATGCAACAAGCCGGCGACCGGCAGTCTCGATCTCAAGTTGTCCCGATTCTTCCGGCATATCGCTGTAGTGTAGAGCAGGTTCCGACAGCGAGTCGCCCGTAGACGCAATGAACCGGTTGTCTTCATCCAGAATAAAGATCGTACCTTTCTCAGGCGCCGAAGCTTGCTCCAGCAGCTTGCTGCGGTCAATCATGAACAGCAAGACAGCTCCAGGTTGATTCATGATTGTTGAGTTCACATTTTGGGCATACATGACCGTAGGCCGCCACTCATTCTCTTCAGGCACAACAACGGAGTGGTAGCCTTTAATGTACCATTGGTCAAAATATTCTCGAAACGACTGGAACGGCATATGCTCTTCAAGGCGAATATGGTCGTATAACGCTTCGATGTTCATACGGTTGTTGCGGGCGATGACCGTATCGCTATTTTTGTAGTAAATATAAATGCCTTCAAGAAAATCGTTAGCGATTTCATATACGCGCAAATCATTAGCGATTTGGTATATATCGTAGTGGTCCGAATCAGAGAGATTGGTATCGGCCGAAATAAATGCTGCGATTCGCCTGTTGAGGCTCACCTCGAGGCTTAGATTCTCGATTCCTTTGAACTGGCTATCTATGGCTTGCTCCATCTGAAGAAGAATAGATTGGTTGGCACGGTTAATTTCAGCCTTTACAACGTTCAGCGTCGCGCCGTATATAACGCCGCTGATCAGAATGGGCACGAGCAGCACCGAGACGTAGGAAAGCATCCAGGTCAGGAATACGCTGCGATTTTTATGCCGGATCTGCTTCAGATAGATTGTCCACCGGTTTCGAGTTTGGGCCATAGGTTCTCCTCCATGTTAGCTTTAGTCGGAGTCGGGACCGACGTCAATTCTTGTCAGAATAGCCGGACAACGAATATCCGCGACATCCGCTTTATGATTGTTAATGCATACCGCCGGAGACGGCCGGTATTCATAGATGGCCGCCTGCTCCTTGCCGCATACTCGATTGTAAGCGATTACACATTGCTCCGGCGCATAAGGAATCCGCTTGCCGAGCGTAATACCGTGACGACAATTGACAATCGTATTATTCACTACACTGGCGCGATAGACGCGCCAATGTTTCCTCAGTTCCTCCTGCGTCGGCGCCTCGGGATAGCCGTCCGGTCCGCCATCGTAGTTGCCGCCGTCAATGAGCAGCGCATCCAACGTCAAGTTTTCCATATAATTATCAAAAATGTGATGGTCGTTTCCGTAAATGCGAAATCCGCCCATTTCTTCCTTCACGCCATCGCCGATAAATACATTATTATGAAAGCGATTTCCATGTCCGTGACGCGCTGTCACTTGGCCGGCGGAGTTAAGGAATGTGTTGTACCGAACTGTATTATAGCAGCTTTTTACCGATATAATCTCGGGCTCTCCGTCGCAATTTTCAAACAGGTTGTGTTGAATTGTAATATAGCCGTTCGAGAGAGAGATGCCGGACAGGCCGAGCCGGATCGCTTCAAGCCCATTGACGACACGCGGGCCTATGTGATGAAAATAATTATATTCAATGACATCATGCTGCGAGATTTGTTCACCGTCGCCATCAAAAATAACGAGCGGTCCGAGGTCGGCCTTTGGCCCGAACTCGTTGCGTTCGATCCGGTTCCAGCCGCTGCCGCTTCCCATCACAGACAGCAGACTATACTCCGCCCCAACCTGTCGCGGCTCAAATCTATTCCGCGCAATCCTCACATGCCGCGAACCGTCCAGAATGATATATTCGCGCTGCTCGACCTGGAAATGCAGCCCCCATACCTCTACATAAGCAGAGTTCAAGATGCGTATACTTGATTCTCCAGCTATCGTCGCTTTTCCTTTATTTACAGCGCGAATGCTTAATATTGCGGTGTCCGATCCCACTTTGCCTTCAATAATATAGTCTTCATTCCGGTCGTAAACGCCGTCTGCCAACAAGATCGAAGAACCAGGTTCTGCCCGGTCAATGGCTGCCGCCAACTCGTCGCTACTCGATACCCAATAAATAGTAGTCATTTTCCCACCTGCTTCCTATAGAATAGGCGGATATGATCCGCAGCCTCTGCAAGATCATATCCGCAACTTCACAACCTCTATTATGAAAGATACGTTTCCCATGCCATAGTGTAAAAAAATGAAGCAATCATAAAAATGTAAACTGAGGCGCAAAATGAGCGGGAATTATCGCCTTGCAAGCTGTAAATCGCAACCTGCCGGTGTACAATAAATGAGAAAGGACGTATCCCGACATCAGATCGTGGATACATCCCCATTGTTGTTGCCTGCTCTCCTGCCCGCTTACCCGAAAAAGAAGTATGCAACCTTCAGCTCTTCTTCTTTCAACGGCAACTTTTGTGCCGCTTCGAGCAAAGACGTGCGGTCATAGACAAGACTTTTCATCGCTATTTTGCCATCGGTAATCGTGAAATAGTGCGCTTCTTTCGACGGATCGTCGCGACGGCGGTAGGACACGCTTCCCGGATTCAGCCACAAACTGTCGTCACTCAAATAATGAATGCATCTGCGATGTGTATGTCCGAAAATAATGCGGCGATCTTCTTCCGCCCCAATTGTCCTGCCGTTGCGTTCCGCCCAGAAAGCATCGTACTTGGGCAAGCTATCAATCGTCAAATAGTTTTCGTACAGATGCTGCATTGTATAGCTATAGCCGTCCATCTCGAATGTGCGGTAGACCGGTATGCTTTCGAGGAAGGAAATTTCCGCTTCGCCGAGCAGCCTTGCATTGTAATGCGCCCACTTGATCTCATCCTCCGCCACATCATGACCGCTATTGCCGTTTCGGTACAGGTCGATAATAATGTCGTCATGGTTGCCGCGAACGCAATTCGCATCGTTCTTATGCACCCATTCGATAACTTCCCGCGGGAAAGGCCCGTAGTCTACAAGATCTCCCGCGCAATAAATCACGTCACAGTCGGATTCTGCCTTGCAGATCGATTCCAGCGTTTTGACGTTGCTGTGAATATCCGAAATAATTAAAGCTTTCATAATCGATTCAACTCCCTAAAATTTAACATTCTCAGCAGTACCGTCACCACATCCGCCCACGTAGCTGTATCGCCTGGCATGAAATGGTCCCGCACCTCAATGATTCCCGCGGCAGTCGTCAAGGATACAGCCTGCCTTTCCCAGTCAGGGGTGTCTGGGCTGTCCGCAAACCATTGCGGCGCAGCGACGCCGTCCACAACATTGGCCGGGACATAATTGGTGGCTGGTTGCGACGAAATGGCCGTTACGGAACCTGCGTGTGACCATCCCGTCAATCGGTAGCCTTTGGACAATATTCAGGCTGTAGACATTACGTATCAGACTGTTCTCTTCGTTTTTTATTCCCGTGTTCAATCGATTCACCCCCGGCAAATGCGTAATGCTGTCTCCCGAAGACAGCAGCAAACACTCCGACATTTCGGATTTAAGTGTTCTCCCATTTGTCGAGCGCACTCTCCCTCCTTTATATAAAAAGATGGAACCTTGATAAATCGTCAAAAGCTAAAATCTCCCTCAAATATTCCAACTTCTTATCTACAATTTTTGGAATGGACATCAAATCTTAAAAAAGTCACTCATATGATCGGTATGTTTGGAGGAACAGCCGCTGCCACAACTAAATAATCTGGTCTCTTTGTCATGGACACTTAAAAAGAAAGCTGCTAGGTAGCCGACAAAAGAAATGTACAATTTAATTTCCGTTTGGACAACACACGCATTGCTGAAATATTCAGTGGCCAAACACCTAGTCGCAATGGCGGCGGGCTACAAGTCACGGAACCTCCACAGAGGTTCCCGCTCCCGTTTATGCCGGAGCTTCCTAATAAGAACAGTCCAGGGGTCTTTTTTTTCTCCCTGAATCGTTAATGATCCTTTCGTCCGAAATGTTTTCTACACATTCTATTAGGACTTTCCAACAATTTTTCGTTTTGTACTTCCCAAATAAACGTTCATACATCGCTGTAATGTAGCGAGTTTCCAATCTGAATGAACGTCTTTTTTATTTCCAATTCAACTCATTTTGTGGCTTCGTGGTACTTACATACTCACATTTTTGTTTTTTTATTATAGATTCAATATTTTCATCATCAACAATATATGGTAAATCTAAATCAAATTCTTTTAGATACATTTGATCCTCTCCTTATATTACTCCCATGGGCGTGGCCTTTGGTGTTTACTCATTGAATTGCCCTTGTCCCATAGTTTCTGTGCATTCTTTTTTTTCGCAGCCTTCTTAACAGTAGCTTTAACTACTTTTTTAGCGACTACCTTACAACGAAGACAATAACAAATATTATAAATGGATTATTTCCATCGTCATCCACAAATGTAATAGGATTATTTAGTCCGTAGCTGTACCCATTTCGATTAAGCGGGTTATCCAGATCCAAATCTTGTTAGGAATCCAGAGAAATAAAGGAAATTTGTTTAGATCACCATCTAATCGAATTTGACACAATGTTCTTGTCCTTTTTGGCAAAGGAACCAAGTTCTTGTCCTCCGACAACATCCGATGGATGATATGGCTTTCATCTTTAATTCCACGGGATAACTCACTCTAGTTGCCATTACAAAAACACCTCCAAGATGATCTCCCTATCTTACGACAAGGTTTCATTCTCTTGAAGGTGTTTTATTTGTCTCACGTTATGGGGTCAGTCATACATATTCCTAATGAGTATAACTGCAATTAAGTAAGTACGGTCATCGCCTCTCTTGTAAATGGAACCAGATCATCGGTACGTCCTTCTTGAATTTTCTTAGCCCATTCAGGGTCGACCAGAAGAGCACGTCCTACAGCAACCAGATCAAACTCATCATTCTGAAGTCGTTGTACCAATCCATCGATACCGACGTTACTTGCGCCTTTACCTTCTGTAAACAGACTTGTAAAGTCACCATCAAGACCAATCGATCCAACGGTGATTGTCGGTTTGCCAGTCAGTTTTTTGGTCCATCCAGCAAAATTCAGATCAGATCCTTCGAATTCCGGCTCCCAGAAACGGCGTGTGGAACAGTGAAAGATATCGACTCCAGCTTGAACCAACGGTGCGAGAAGCTGCTCCAGTAATTCCGGTGTTTCAGCCAATTTAGCCTGATAATCATCTGTCTTCCACTGAGATAAACGCAGTACAATCGGGAATTCCGGTCCCACTACTTCACGGCAAGCCTCAATCACTTCAACTGCAAAACGTGTGCGAGCCATCATATCTCCACCGTAACGATCCGTACGAGAGTTGGTTTTCTCATACAGGAATTGGTCGATCAGATAGCCGTGTGCTCCATGGATTTCAACACCATCGAACCCAACGCGTTTCGCTTCTGAGGCTGCTTGTGCGAATTCCTGAACAATTGTAGCAATCTCAGCTTCCGAATAATCATTAACATGACCTTTGGCTCCCATATGCCAGATCTGTGGAATAATTCGACCGCCAGCTTCATGTACTTCAGATACAACATGTGCCCAGCCATTCATTGCAGCTTCGCCATAAAAGTGCGGCACATTGGCTTGATTGGATGCATCCGGGTGATTAATTATCGTCCCTTCCGTCACAATAAGCCCCACTGCGTTCTCTGCTCTGCGGCGGTAATAACCAGCAACATTCGAACCCGGGATACCGTCCGGAGAAAATTGACGCGTCATCGGCGCCATCACGATCCGATTGGATAACTTCAAGTGACCTAACTCTATAGGTTGGAACAATGCTTCTACGGATTGAGAAAAATTCATAATAACCTCCACATATTTCGTTTTATATAGTTGACCTAGGAGATGTTAAACAGCAACCAGCCTGGTTAACAGCTAGACGTCGTTACTTCCAAATGAATCAATACACGATTTTTATCGAAAAGCCCCACCTCCTTCAAGGTTTCGTGGTGTATTAATACGCCTTCAATTATTTTTGACTTCGTAGTCAAGAATTTCACAAAAAAAAAGATCAAGACATGATCATGCCAAATGAAGTACGCAGAACCGTCTCGATCTGTTCACGGGATGAACCTGATTTCTCCATAACTCTCACACCAAGAATGGTGTTATTTAGATAAGATGCAAGCTCTATACTCGTATACCGGTTGGAAATCAACTGTTGTTTCTGGCCACTACTTATGATCTTCTCTAATACCAGTTGAACCTCTTCTACCATGAGCTCAGCTTCGCGTGTGACTTGCTCGTCATCTGTTCCGAATTCGAGTGATGCATTCACAATTAGACACCCTTGGCAGCCAGTTTCATCGTCTAAAAGGGAATATCGTAAGGCATCCAGTTTATCACCGGGAGACGAATCCAGGGCTTCAATCTCCTTCAGTTTCGCTATAACCTGTTCACGGTAAAGTGCCAGCGCCTTCAGGAACAACGATCGCTTGTCTTTAAAAACACAGTACAAACTTTGCTTTTTGACTCCTGTAGTACGCGTAAGGTCCTCATAAGAAGTTGCTTTGAAGCCTTGATTCCAGAACACTTCCATAGACTGGTGTAATACACGATCAACATCAAATTCTCTTGGTCTGCTCATGGGATTAATATATCAGTTATTGACCATGCAGTCAATAACTGATCATTTTACATCCTAATCTCTACGGAAATTCCCCTCAGGTCCCTTGAATGCGGTCTAACTCTTCCGGTAAGCAACCTTGTGAAAAGCATTGATATAACGAAACAGTGCTTCACCATCATCAGGCACATGCGTGCTTTTATCCAGTGGCAGCATCATTGCCTGATACGGCTCTGGCACCATTCTATATTGATGGACATAGGAGGTCAGGATGAACCCGTTGCGTTGCCAGAACTGAATGCGTTCCTGATGAGCCTCCGTTGTCCCGGACTCCGCCTCGATAATCATACCTTTGATCCCGTGTTTCTTTAACGCCCAGGCTCTGAGCTGCTCCAGCATCCAGGTCCCTATGCCCAACCCGCGCAGCTTCTGTTCAACCGCGAGGTAATCGATGATCAGGATGCGGTCCGCAGCCTTCCCCTCCAGTCCAGTAACAGCCATCGCAACCACTTCTCCATGATGCACGCACGTGTGTAAATAACCAATCCCCCGGTACAGCATACTGCGCAGAATCGCTTTTGTTTTAGCGCCGCTTTGAAAAGCCTCATGATAGATCCGCTCCATCCGCGCCCACAATGCTTCATCCCACTCCTCTATAGTAGTAAACTCTAATTCCAGCATCTCATTTGCCTCCAGATTTCTATCATAACAAATCCCGCCTCTGCTAATAACACTGTTAAACGTTTGTAGAAGGCACTCTACTGTCTAGTTCTTTTATAAATGAGTCAAAGAAAAAGCAGTGTACACCACTTGTACGCTGCTTTTTACTCGCTTTATCAGCTTACACCGAATTCAAGACATGTAAGAGATATTCCTTCCGATTTAATGGATTATGATCGTATCTTGTACATGATGGCACTTCACCATCGAAGGGCTGATAGCCATAAAATTCGGATAGTAATACACCTTCACCTTGGGTCCAACCCGGAAGTTGGTTCTTGAATGACTGAATATTCTTAATCGGGATCATGCCATATATCATAAATACCTGGTCACTCTGAATCGGATCCTGGTAGGTTGAAGACGCTTGAGTTAGTTTAAATAAAATTCTACTTAGATAATTAGCCGGAACCTCTAATTCGAACCGATGAATGGGTTCATAAATTTGAGTAGTTGCTTCAGCTAGTGCTCTCATTAACACAAGAGGCGTTAATTTTCGAAAATCACTAGCTGTACTAACTGCACTTGCATAGGCGGTATCCGTAAGTGTCACAATTAGATCGCGAACTTCCCAACCATATAGTCCTTGCTTAAGCGTCTCATAGACGGTTTCTTCAATTGCCTTATGAAACGATAAAGGTAGGGAGCCGAGCTCTACTTCTAGATGATATTCAATACCGGTTGAACGAGGATTCGGATCAATCCGAAAGCCTACAGTACTATAAAATGGGTTTCCCTTGTCCCCCATTCTCTCAACTGCCTCCCCTGTAAAGATAGGCTTTTCAATATAAATAGGCTGTGTCGCAAGAAATTCGATATCGATTTGAGCGTCTTTTTTCAGTTGATCCCGAATCACTTCTTTTTGAATTTCACCATAAAGATGAATAGATAGCTCCCTTTGAAGAGAATTCTGTTTGATATGAATAAATGGATCCTGTTCGGCTAATTTTTTCAAAGCTCTGAATAAATGAATGGTCTCGTTTTCGTCAGAGGCTTTGATCGTTGTTACTAAACTAGGCGGCGAGAACAGAGTTTCAGTCGTTTCATTGGAAGGAACACCGATATCATCGCCAACCTGGCAGTCTGTTAACCCCATAATCTTTACAATATCTCCGCTTGCAGCAATTGTTCCATCTGTTGTTTTTCCAGAAAAGAAGTGTTTCAACCCCGTGACCTTGTTGGTAAATTTGATAATTTCTCCTGTTTGATTCATCCGATAATAGGAAAGACTCTCACGTATCTTGATTTCACCAGAGAAAACTCGTACGTAAGCGATCTTTTCGTCGTTTTTTCCACGTTCAATTTTAAAAACTCTCCCTCTTGTAAAAGAAGTATTTTCATAATGAACGGAAGAATGGCAATTCTGTATGGCTGTAATCAAATGGGGAATGCCCTCACCAGTAATTGCTGAACCAAATAGCACCGGATAAAGCTGTGCTTGCTTGAACTGTTCTAGAAACTCCGATTCAAAGTCAACGGGGGCTAAGTCTTCAGCGCTGTAAAGATATCGTTCGAGAAAGCGTTCATTATTATCAGCTAAACGATTTGCTAGGCCCTCCATAAATTTCTGATTGTTTTCCGTGAACAATTCCATATGCGCGGCTGATGTGCCGATATTATAAACAAAGCCCATTGCTAAAGCATGGGGTGTCAATTTATCATGGATCTCAGTTAGTAACGATTCGTACCTAGCACCCACACGATCAATTTTATTGATAAAAAAGATTGTAGGGATTTTCAATTTAGCAAGTGTCTTCATCAAAACTCGTGTCTGAGTTTGAATACCTTCGACAGGTGAAATGACAAGGATGACTCCATCTAATACTCGTAAAGCCCTCTCAACTTCAGAGATGAATTCGGGGTGACCTGGTGTATCAATCAAATTCACTTTCATATTATTAACCGTAAAGGAAACGACAGCAGATTGAATGGTAATTCCTCGTTGTCGTTCCATTTCCATAGAATCTGTTTGCGTATTTCCTTTATCAACACTGCCGATTTCAGATATGATACCCGTTTCAAAAAGTAATCTTTCAGTTAAACTCGTCTTTCCTGCGTCTACATGCGCAAGAATCCCTATATTTATATTTCTCAATCGTTATCATCCTTTTTTTCATATTATTCTCCTTTTGTATAGTCATAGTATTTTTTCGCATACTATTCACGCTCCTTATATGTAATACTCTTATTATACTTTTTATGAATTTTATTACAAACCTTCAACATCAGATAACAATGAATAAAACAAAAAAATGCTATAATAGTGACTTCAATGGGTATATGTTCTTGTCCCTCGACATTTATAAAGGATTTCGTTATCCATCTAGATAAACACAAGTGAAAAAGACCGTAAAGAAACTAATTCTTCACGGCCCTTTATAGGATAGGTCAATGATTCATATAATAGTCATATAATTGCTCGAAGTTTGTAAAACGTTTGACTTCTCTGCCAACCTTATTATACTCGTCTAGATATTCATCCATCACTTCAAGGAACTTCTCTTTCATTACTGGTAAATCACTTGCATCAAAGTACTGCATAAGATCAAATTTCTTGGTCCCCTTCTCCACAGCCATTTCATCAAGATACCCTTGTGCTCCAAAGACCGAAAGAAAGACGTAGGAAGCATCATTTGTAGTAACACTGTTCAAGATTTTATTGCGGTAGTTGCACCACAATTCTTCGTATGTTCCCCTCAGATTATCAAAGTTAGGAGCAGGTTTAATAATGAAGTTATCGCACATCGTACTATGTAACCTTGTAACGCTATTCAACATATTAAAAGATGCTATTCGGATATCTTCAATGGTATGAGCTTCGATGATTGACATGTATAAGGATTCGAGATCATCCGGAACATAGCGAAACGAGCGTATCTCTTCCAAATATCGCTTGATTCCTCGTTTGATACACGTGTTATTCATACTGACCAAGGAATTGACTAGATTGTACAGAACGTCGGCAGATGCATGTCGCACTGAACCGATATCTTCACCTAGCATCGTATCGCTGTATGCTTGCTTAGCCAGATCGATCCATTTTTTTGCTCGATTAAGACACGCTTCTCCTAATGGGCTCGCAAGTGCATCAAGAGCTTTTTGCCTGAAGTCATTCAATTTCTCCAAATCCTCAGGCTTTGAATAGTAGAGTATTTTGAGCTCGGTTAGGCTTGATACGTTGGGACTCTCTAGTGTGGATTGCTCTTGTATTCTTGAATCCCATGGCGTGCAATAGATGTCATATCCAACGTCATCCAAGATGAAGCAATCGGATATTTCCCATCCCCTTTCTGTATTGTTGATAATAATCAAATCAAGATCGCTCTTCTCGTGAAAGTCCCCGGTGCTAAATGAACCCGTAAGCCCAATAATGGCGATATCGTCTAGAAAATCTCTTTTTGCGCGTTCGATAACCATGTTAATCAGCAGTTCATTTTTGCCCAGCAGCTTCTTCTTCATGATTTCGTTCATTCGTTACACCCCTTCGTATAAGCAGGCCGTTCTTCATCCCAACAACCTTAACTTGAGTCTATCGATGTAGAGGTGCGGTTTCTATGTATTAGTTGATTTAATCCATCTTTGCACAAAACCCGCTAAACCGTCGATACGACCATTTAGCGGGTTTCATTAGTTCTTACTATAAACAATTTTCTTTATGCTTTCGTAGGACAAGAAATACTGACCCGCCAACTCCTCTATGCTGACTCCATTGCGAAACAAGGATTTGATCTCAGCGTTTCGAGCAGAGACCCTACTCTTGCTGTGTGTTCTCTCGCCCCATTTTAGGTGTGCCTCTTTGGGTTTGGGGATATAAATCAATTCGCCTTGAACGTATTCTTGAATGATACGTAGCAGTTCTTCGGGAAAAACAAACTCTGCATTTGAATATTTCATGGGCCTCACTCCTTATTTAATAAGTCAATAAGGTGCAAAGCCAGTTAGTAGAATATTACGATTTATCGTTGGCAATGTGATTGTCCCTAAGCTCTATGCAAAGCATTGCCATATCCTTTACTGGCTTTGCATAGAGCCATGCATATAAGAACCCTACCCCGATTGTTTTCAATAGCCTCACCTCCATAGAAAATAGCTAGATTAACCAAGAAATCGCTAATGCGAATATTAAGTATCTCCGTCTCTATCCAATTCCCCAAGTAACCGATAAGTTTCGATTTAAACTTTTGAATCTTATAAACAACTTATTGGTTGTCGAATAAAACCTCTGCGGTTAGTTGGATATGTGCTCTAAAGATCTGTGTAGCACGTTCACCATCGCGGCTAAGAACGGCATCTGTTAATGCCTTATGTTCAGCGAGGCCATCGCGGACTTGCTGTTGCGGGGGGGAACAATGTCGATAAAATTCGCTCAAATTCCAAAGGTTGCTGCAGATATCCAAGAGAACTGGATTCGGACATGCGGCAATAAGCTCGTAATGAAATTGACGATGAATCTCGGACCATTCTTCGCGGACAACAAGCTTTTCATTCACTTCCTTGTACTCAGCCGTTTGCGATAGCTTGTGATGCACGGCAATTACATTGGATTCCCATGTGAGATCACCATAGGCGATGGATAGGCGTAAAGCTTCGGATTCATTGATTAACCTCGCTTGTATGATGTTGTTCAGTTCTTCTTCCGACGCCGTCTTTACTGAAAATCCGTGGTTAGGATTTTGCTGTACCAGACCCTGAGTCGCCAATCGCGTCAACGCTTCGCGAACAACAGCAACTGAGACTTCGAAACCTTTAGCTAATTCCGAAACTTTTAATGGAGAGCCCGGTTCATATTGTCCAGTCAAAATATCGGATTGTAGTTTCTTCCTGACATTCTCGCTTAAGGTAGACGAACCATTCCTTTTGGCCATGAAGCAGCACCTTCCTTCTTACACATTATAATTCTACGTAATTGTATGTAGATAGTTTACACCGTTATTAATAAAAAACAAACATTAAATTCGATAGTAAATCATAAAAACGATTATAGTTTACAGAATCGATTATTTAATGTATTATCGAAAATGAAAATAAAAGGAGGTAATTTACAATGAACAACAATCCATTTTCCAAATTGCCAGAAGTAGCAGTCTTTCAGTTGGAGAGTAATGACATTATGGAGGGACATCCTCTACCGACCCAGCATTATTCGGAGATGTCAACACTAGAGGGAAGTAAAGATCTCTCGCCCCATTTGAAGTGGTCGGGTGCACCCGACGGGACAAAGAGTTTTGTCGTAACTGCATATGATCCGGACGCCCCAACTGGATCGGGGTTGTGGCACTGGGCCGTTATCAATATCCCTGCCAGCGTAACCGAGCTACCCACAGGCGCAGGTGACGAGCATTCCAGCGGTTTGCCGCAAGGCTCCCTGCAACTACCGAATGATTTGAGACTCGAACGCTTTATCGGTGCGGCGCCTCCAGCGGGACACGGTCCTCATCGATATTATTTTGTTGTTCATGCGTTGGACGTCGAAAATATTAGTGTCGCCCCTAATTCCACGCCAGCTCTCCTTGGATTCACCATGCTGAGTCATACGCTGGGAAGAGCAGTTCTCATGGCAACAGGGGAAATCAAGTAAACCAAGATGTTGATGAAGCATAGGAGAGAATGATATGAAAAATTCCGAGTATCTTATGCGTGTTTACGATTTTTTTTGCACACAACTAGGTTTGAAAAGCAAAGTACTCCATTCATATGCGGAGTCAAGTACGGAGGAAGTGGTGAAGCTGAACGATCAGCCACATCATCATGTATGCCCCAATTGCCAGGAGCCAATTATAATTTTGAAGCATACCGTCATTTGCGGCTGTGGGAGCAAGATTAAAAACAAAGTGAAATTTAAAATATATCCAGAAAAACTGAAAAGTCCTCATAATTGAGGACTTTTCAGTAAATTAGCGTTGACCATCTCTGCCAGCGAAGTATTTAAAACATTACTTTGTCGGCTTAATCAGATGAAACTTTTATCATCAAAGGAATACAGGCTCGTTATTTCATCAATACAGTTTTATCCTATAGAAATGAGGCATTCCATTGCAAACCAATCATAGCGTTCAAAAAAATAAAGGAGAGTTATTACTTGGTTTACTTGTCTTTACACTCATCATATCCGTCATGAATGCAACCATGTTTAATATTGTACTCCCTAATATCAGTAAACAATTTCAAATTTCTTCATCGCAAGCGAGTTGGATCATCACAGGCTATATGATTGTGTACGCAATTGGCTCGGTAACTTACGGTAAATTGACAGACAGATACAGCTTGAAGAATTTATTGACGTTTGGTCTACTACTTTTTGCAATTGGGTCTGTCATTGGCTTAGTGGCTAGTGAATATTGGATGGTCATTGTGGGGCGAATTGTACAGGCAGCTGGTGCATCAGTCATTCCGGCGATTTCTATGATTGTACCAGTACGTTACTTTACATCTGAAAGGCGCGGTCGTGCATTAGGTACCGTTGCAATCGGATTTTCACTCGGTTTGGCCATTGGTCCGATCATTGCCGGCGTGGTAAGCAGTACATGGAACTGGCGGGTACTATTTGTAATCTCGCTTTTATCATTACTTACTTTGCCGATGTATCGGAAATATTTAGATGATGAAAAGGGAGTTTCCAGAAAAATGGATTATATTGGTGGAATACTTCTGGCCGGTACCGTAGCCATTTTGTTACTGGCTTTAACAAACGGAAGTGTTTGGCTTGCCTTAGGGGGGACTCTTACTTTCATTTTTTTCCTACTACGTATACGCTATACTCCAAACCCATTCATAAACCCGGCCATATTTCGAAACAAACCGTTTTCATTCGGTCTAATTATTACTTTCGTCATGATCGGGATTGGCTTTGCCTTTCCATTCATTACACCTCAGCTACTTTCTTCTGTAAACCACTTGTCACCGGTTTTCATCGGAATAGTTATGCTGCCGTCGTCTTTAATGGCCGCGCTTTTGGGTCGACAAGGCGGTAAATTAGCAGATGAAAAGGGAGATCGTTTCCTTGTGTTTACTGCAGCTGCACTTCTTATTATCGGTTTCATCTCTTTGTCTTCAGTCGTTGGTATGTCGCCAGTATTTATTGCGATCTTTCTTGTTTTTGGTATTCTTGGTCAATCGTTCATGCAAATTGCAATGTCAAACACGGTTTCACGTACACTCTCAAAAGAGAATATTGGCGTAGGGATGGGATTATTTTCGATGGTCACTTTTATCGCTACGGCCACATCAACAGCTGTTATCGGCAAGATACTAGATTTGGGCACATCGACCATTAGCTTAAATCCGATACCACAAAACAGTGCAACTTTCGTATATAGCAATATTTTCCTGACACTTCCCATTCTTATCGTTGCCGTAGCTGCATTATATTATGTACAATTTAGGCGAACAGGTAAAATGGCTAAGGACGAAAAGATGAATAGTGAACCAGTTACTTAGTAACGGTAATATAGAAATGCTAGGTCAGATCGGGTTAGATAACATCAAAAATCAAATCTAGCCTGCTTAATCAAAAAAATCTGCATGCCAGTATATTTAAAGTTAATACGAGTCATTCTTCTTGCTGAGAATCTATAACTCTTAGGTTCTATGCTGTTAATTAGAATCACACTTATTACGATTCCCCGCGCCGTCTGTAACGGCAAGTTTAAAGGCCATCCTTTGTGGGATGGCCCTTCCTTTTCTGGCTTTATTAATGTATCGTACTCGTTAACACAAATAGTCCATATCAATATAGGGAGTGTTATTTAACAAATTTTCATAGTAGAAGCGTCGGGCTTGCTCATCCCATTCGCTCCAATCAGGAGCGTTAAAATCTCTGCTTCTATAGAACGCGGCTAAAACTCTAGCTTGCCTTAAATTAATAAATAATGGGATTTTGTTTAACCAACCTTGACTCACAGTATTTTCCTTACAATAGCCGTTTAAGAAGTTGCAATAGTAACGCTTTCCAATCTCCTTCCTTACATCTCCAGACACAACCCACGGAATAGGGATTTCATAAAATAATGGGGTAGCAATATCAGAAACAAACCAGCTATATTCCGCGTCGTCATAGTCAATAATAAAGGCTTTGTCCCCATCATTAAGATAATTGCCAGGGCTGATATCCCCATGAATAAGACCGTACGTATCTTTTTCCTTGGGTAGAGCGCTAACTTCAGTAATTAAACGATCAAAGTTATCGTGTAATTCTAACGGACAACACTTCTTAAATGAGGCTAATAGGGCATTATCATTCCATTCAAAGCGTGAATGTTGGGACGAATAATTAAGTGAAAACTTATGTATTTTCCCGACCATTTGACCGATATTCTCATAAAACGTATTGCTCTCTTCGGCTATTACTGCATTTCTGCCGGATGCTTTCTCAAAAGCTGTCACAACAAAGGACTCGTCAATTATATGAATAAGATCCCCTGATAAAGACTGAATGGGCCTCGCTACTTTCATTCCGCGATCAGCCAGGAACATGATAAAATCTAGTTCCGCTCTTGTTAATAATTCATTCCGATGTGTGACATGGGCAATTCTTAAAATAACTTCTCGATCTCCAACTGCCCCGGAATAAACGAAATTTTGAAACCCATTTAATTCGAGAATTGAGTCTTCACGTATTCCAAAACATTGCGCGGACTGTCTCAATATATCTTGTGTGTATAGTAGTTTAATCTTTTTATCCATATAACCTCTCCCCCTTTACTTTTATGGTAACAAAAGGTGCTGATTGAAAATATACTGAATTTGATTCAGAATCAAATTCTACACAAAAAGCCACATCGGAAAGCTCGATGTGACTTACAAGTGAATCTATTTTCTAGAGTAAATGATTTTCTTAATGCTTTCGTAGGAAAGACCGAATTCATTCGAAAGTTCATCGATCGACTTTCCATTGAAATATGTTTGACGTATCGTTTCGTTTCTTAGACTTAGCTGTTCTCTACTCCCCGATTTTTCTCCCCATTTTTTGTGCAATTTTTCTGGGGTCGGGACATAAACCATACGGCCGTGAATGTACTTCTGAATTTCTTTTAGCAACTCTTCCGGAAAGATGGTGTCTGCATTTACATATTTCATGATAGCTCTGCTCCTTAAAATTTTTTTTGAAAATTTAAGGGAGCAAAGTCATTCTATAAACAGTAACATCATGCCAGAGATGATTCAGCGGTTATATTTCGCTATTGCTCCATACAAACAACCGCCGTTGTTTATAGAAAAGACTTTGCATGGAGCAGATTGTGGATTTTCCCATCAGTTGAAACCCTCCCTCCCAAAATTATAAATGTAACGCATTCCCAAATATTCGTAATTACAAGTTCTCGACTATTTCCTTCACCGCACAAATACCGCGATAGCTCAAAAACGGTTCAGGGGAGCTTTGGGACATATATTATATTCGTGACCTAGAACTACGACCCCTTTTTCGATGGGGTTATTTTCTTTTTCAGGCTGAACATCTCAATTTTATTGCAATGGTCTTGGTGGTCAAACCCTCGATCCCTCCATCCGCATAGCGGGTGGTTTTTTTGATTCGCGCGTTTCACGTACTCAACTGGCTAAGCCATAATAAAAAAGTCGCTAAAACAGCGACTTAAATGGTAATATTCCCCTGTACCTCGATGCTCCCAAAATGACACAAGTTCCCTACTATCGTTATAGTCTACTCAGAAAATTTCTAAAGCCAAAAGACTGCACTTTGAGATACTGGCCTAATCGATAATAGGAGAATGTTCTTGACCCTCGAAACCTGTATACTACAGGATCTAGCTATCATCGGCTCTTTCTTTGAATCAACATTATTAAGCAATTAAGCTGAAGGGCATATCACACCAAGAATTTCCGCAACTCAAATCGCCTTCTATCTACCAACGGCTCAACCGCTTTTCTTAATAACGCATTTTGGAACTATTCTGTCCATTAGCTTAATGAAGCAGAAATCAATTAATAATTAGTTATTTGTTATCCTCATCTCAGGAAAAAGAATTGTTCACCAAAATAAAAACCTCAATTTTAGCGACTTTTGATACAATTGGTATTTTGTCACGCGACATTATTCCATAACACTTTATTTAGATAATAATCTAATCCGATATGACACAATGTTTTTGTCCCTCGACACTATCTGTACATTGTACATTGACAAGAAGTTCCCTACTAAAATGACACAAAATACCCTACTTTCATGGAATTATGCCCTTTTATTTTCAATATTATCCATCATTCGTTATGTAGCCAAATGTAAGTGTGTAACTTATGGTACACCATTGTTCTTATCTGTCCAGTCTCGTTTTTCATCTGTATTCATCACCATTTACGATGCGGCCCAGGCCGTTCATTACATAGAGACGAACAATGTCTACAAGCTCATCGGTTCGATCCTTTTCCTCAACATTTAACCAATAATGCGCACCGCCATAGATCGCTGAACCTGTCATGGCTGCCGTAATTTTTATATGATGCTTGTCCGCCCCATGGTGGGTATCCCCTTTCAAAAAAATGCTTTCTATCGTTTGCTGCAGCATTTTCTTTATTTTTTCATCGACAAGCTTAGCCATCGAATTGGAATCTATTCTGCAGATCCGATAAAAATCTACGATGTATTGATGCGTCAGCAAAATCAACTGGTCACATATTTCATCCGTAAACGCCTGTGCATTCGCCACATGCTCAGGAATCATCTCATGAAAAGCCTGTTCTGTGACTTCGTCAAGTAAAGCATATTTATCTTCAAAATGGGCATAAAAGGTGGCACGGTTAATGGTTGCTTCCTGTGCGATATCTTTGATCGTGATTGCATCAAATCCCCTTCTCCGCAACAATTGTCTGAACGCTGTTCTAATTAACTGTCGTGTACGCAACACCCTCGGATCTTCCTGATTTACCATTACTGTATCTCCTTGTTAAACATCAATTATCACAATGTGTTGCCTATGCAACTTCCCACTAAATCTGCCGGTTGAAATCATAGGCATGCGATATTATTATCTTATCAAACAGGTGTTGCTTAAACAATCTGTGAATAATTCTTTGAAAGGAATGATCATATTGAGCACCAGACCACATAGACTTTTGATATTTGGCGCCGGCGTGATTGGCAGTGTATATGCACTCCGATTCGCACAGTCGGGACTAGACGTGACTTTACTTGCACGAGGAAAGAGACTGGAGGCACTGAAAAGGGACGGGCTGAAATACAACGATAATGGAACGATAAAGCAAATATCGATCAAGTCGATAGAAAAGCTAGATAACGACGACATTTATGATTTCATTTTGGTCCCAGTCCGATATGATCAGGCCGAATCTGCCCTGTCTGCGATCAAGCATAATCGGAGCAAGACCATCGTCACCTTGACCAACACCATTGGATATGATTCTTGGCTTGAAATCGTGGGAGATCGCTTACTTCCGGGCTTCCCTGGTGCCGGTGGAGACATCAAAGAAGATGTTCTATACGCCCAATTCGGTTCCGAAAAACATCAAGGAACCATTTTTGGTGAAATAAATGGACTGACGACCGAGAGAGTGAAAGAGCTTGCCCAAATATTTGAATCGGTGGATTTGCATTATGAAATCCAAAAAGACATTCAAGCATTCCATATTTCCCATACTGCGCTCGCGATCGTCAACAAGCATTTCTATACGAATGACGGAATGGTGGATTTAGATAGAGCAAGAAGTGTAAGCACTCTAAGCAAGATCGCCGCAGATATTAAACAAAACATTCATCTGGTAGAGCAAGCCGGAATTCCGGTAATCCCACCCGAAACGAAGGAAATGGGAAAATTGACTGACAACGATATTATTTCCCGTTACCGTCAGATGCTCAGCAATGACTTCATAATTGATGTAAAGCTTGGGAACCACGCCATCAGCCAAAAAGCGGAAATAATGTTATTAGACGAGATGTTTCATAAAATGATATCCTCCCAGCGATGACCTCTCATAGGCCTCGTGTTAAATCGTTCTGTAAAAAAAGAAAGGCTCGCACAGGCAGGGTATTATTACTTCCCTGCCCAATACGAGCGTCTACGTCAAATTGCAATCAAACGGTTGATCCGGGTGATACTTTTAGCAATCGTTTCATTTCATATAGCGATATTCTAGTAGATCCTTCAAATTTGAGATTTTCTGCAGCAGCTTCTCCCCGACATTGGTTTCCCTCACCAGCTTCCGCGCCAGTTCTTTGTCCACCAATCTTTTTACAGATAACACGTCCGTTCCGTTACATAAGACATCTTCTTTTGAATTAAATTTCTGATGGGCAACGAGCTGCATGCCAAAGGAATTGTACAACAAGGTATATCCGGCAATGCCCGTTGTGGATTGATAGGCTTTGGAAAAACCGCCGTCAATCACGATCATTTTTCCGTTTGCTTTAACAGGGTTCTCTCCACGACTTTCTTTGACTGGCGTGTGGCCGTTAATGACATGTCCATGATCTGGATTCAAATCAAACTCCAGCAAGATTTTTCGACAGATCTCTTCATTTTCACGTAAATGGTAGTAAGGATTCTTTCTCTCCTTATGTGCTTCTTTATCTTGGATAAAATACCGTTCAAAAGTGGTCATTTCTCTCTTTCCAAAGAGCGAGGAACATTCCCCTGTCCAGATGTACCATACCATATCCGTCGCCAGATCTTCTGTCTCTTCCGGATGCGCATAGGCGTAACGTAAATATTCTTCAAAAACATCAAGCAATTGACGGCCCGCATATGTCTTGTCTTCAATCTGCATTTCTTCCATATTTCCTTCTTCATCCAAAGGAATACAGCCGTGGATTAACAAATTCCCGTTATATTTTAAATAAAGGCTACCCTTTTTCATAAGAAAATTCATATGTCTGGCCAGCTTTTCGGAATGCTGAACGGAGAACAGCAGCTTTTCCATCACCTGGCGTTCTTCCTCCAGCAATTGTTCAGGCTTCTCCGGATTTACGGTTGCGAAACAGGTGTTTTCCAGCAGGTACGTTTTTCCGCAGATGTTGATTTCATTTTTGTCGTAATCAATCTGCTCCAGCAAAAGTCTTTCAGACATATTAAAGTATGGGCGTCTCTTGATAATTGGGATTTCAAGTTTAAACTGGATCATGGCAATGGCTTGGTGAATTTTGGTGATCTGCAGAATTTCCTGCTCCGATACGTTATGGCCAGCCTGTAGCTTAGGTCTGAAGGGCGAATTGTCTTCATAGTATTTCTCCGCCAAGTTTAGCAGGGGGCGTAGATTGATTCCGTATACATCTTCAATGATGTCCAGATTGTCGTATCTGGCGCAGATCCGGATAATATTCGCAAGGCAGACCAGCGAACCCGCGTAGGCACCGATCCAGAGGACATCATGGTTCCCCCACTGAATGTCTACAGAATGGTAGTTGATTAGCGTATCCATAATTTTATCGGGGTCCTGCCCCCGGTCATAGATATCTCCAACCACATGAAGATGGTCAACCACAAGGCGCTGGGTCGTATAAGCAAGGCCGATAATGAGCTTGTCCGCCTGGCCCAAGGATATAATTTGCCGATATATTTCCTCGTAATAAGGATCTTTATTGTTGGTCGAATCCGTCTTGTATAGAAGCTCTTCTACAATATATACATACTGCTCCGGCAGAGCTTTACGCAATTTCGAGCGCGTATACTTGGAAGAGGCATAAGAAATAAGCTTAAGCATTTGTTCAATCGTTTGTCTATACCACTGGTTCAAAGCCTGTTTATTACACAGTTCCCCTATAACCAGCTGTATTTTTTCTTCCGGATAATAAACCAACGCCGCAAAATCATTGATTTCTTGATCCGTCCAAACCTCCCGAAATAATTCTTTGATTTTCTCTTTGACGGTACCTGAACCGTTTCTTAGTACATGCTGAAAAGCCTGGAACTCCCCATGCAAATCACTGACAAAATGCTCGGTTCCCTTCGGGAGATTGGAGATCGCTTCAAGGTTGATGATCTCTGTTATGATTTTTTCTTCCGTATCATATTTCTGGGCCAATAAATCTAGAAACTGCTCATCCAAAACAGATGTCCCCCTTCAAGGAAGTATGGTGATGTATAGGTCAATAAGGCTCGAATATATCGCTCCATATGTGGCATTGATTATATAGGAAATTTCCAAGGACAATCCTTTTGAACAATAGCTAAAAAGAAAAACATTAGGTTTTTGGTCACTCTTTACCTGTATGGTTAACAATAAAAATAAAATTATTTATATGGTGATTATCAGCATTGCCTTCCCCCATCATACTCCAGTTTCTCATATATGAACAAATTTCATTAAAGGGATGTATTTTGGAGTTGCTTATTTAAGCCCACTGACTCACGTAATATCCCGCTTTTTAAAACTTTCGATACCCTAACTATAATAGTGATTATGAATGAAACAATGTTCTGTAGTTATTTAGAAGTAAGAATTGTGTTCAATCTGTCCACAACTTTTGAAAACAGGATTAGGAAGGAAGCGAGCGAGATTATGAGCAACCATTTGTTAATGGGATTAGCTCCTTCGCTGGGTTGGAATTCATGGGTAATCTTAGGTAAAGAAAACCGGTAAAATCTCGGTTGCCTCGCTTAAATTAATTAAGATGCCATTCACTCCTTTCAGATCCCTTAGTGAATCATGGAAGTTTCGTAAAAGTTTTACTAGACCTATCAGTGTTTCATCTGACCACATATAAGATCTAAATTCTCAACCAGCATCATTGGCTCCCCAAAACTTTGGTCTTCCTTCAAAGCTATAGTACCTCCTGTTAAAAGGTAGCCGATCACGTTAATCGACTGCCTTCTTGGTTTTATTGGACTAACGTTTCCCACAAGTTCTTGTCCCTCGACATTATTCGTCTTTATTGAAGTTCTTACTTTTTTTTCTATAATCTTGAAATGACGAAGCCATCAAAGTTCTCAGCCGCCATTTCCAGCAAAACAACGATCACCATTTTTACCAGGGAATGAAGAAGAACCGATCACTTCTTCATGGCCGGCTCTTCTCATTAAATCTTATAAAAATCGCGAAATTATGTCTCTTGTGCAATATGTGTGTTATCCGGCGCTTTGTGGTTCATGATCGGAACCATGACCAGTGCGCCAAGAAGAAATAATAATCCTGCACCACCATAGATCGTCCCCAGCGAAAAGGCACCCTTTAACGCGCCAGCGAAAGACATGGAAACGACCATCATGCCAACGAACATCGGATTCAGAACCCCATTCACCCGGCCGACAATCGAAGCCTCTGACCATTTCAGAATCATTGTGCTAATCCCAATATGAATGCAAGGGAAAACAAGTCCATTCAGAAATTGAACGGTTAGGGTGAGCGAAACGCTTGTCGAATACCCTACAATGGCTGTGCAGACTGCGCCTGCGATCATACCTATCGCAAGAAGAATCTGCGGCGGAACCCGCTTGGCGAAGACGGCTACGATTCCGCCACCAATCAACATAGCTGCACCATTCACCATTAGCAGATATTGCAGGAACTCCTCGCTTCTGCCCAGCCGCTCCGTTACAATAAACAAGTTGAGCGCTTGGGCTACGCCAACAGCCAGTCCCGCGAGAATAAACGCAAGTCCGAGCATCCGCAGTACTTGGCTTTGCCAAACATAGCGGAAGCCTTCAATGAATTCTTTGAGGAACTGCCCTTTTACAGGGACGGTTTGAGTTTGCATATGATCTTCTGGCAGACGAATAAGAACGAGTGCAGAGAGCAGAAAAACCAAGCCCATGACAGCGATCGATATTTCAAGACCAAACGTGCTGTAAACGAAGGTTCCGAGCATAGGACCAAGCACCATGAAGATGGCCATCAGCGATTGGAATAGAGCCATCCCTTGCTGGAGCTGTTCTTCCGGCACATGATACTTAAACAAACGCATGCTTGAAGGTTGAGAGAACTGCGAAAGAATAGCTGAGATGAATGCGACAAGGTAAACGGAGTGCCAAGAACCGTAATGTATGGTCAGAAGTACTACGAATACCGATACCGCGGATAATAAATCGCACCAGATCATCGTTCGCTTCGGCCGCCAGCGGTCAGCAAATGTACCTCCGATGAACGAAAAAACAAAAATTGGTGCGAATTCGGCTACGCTGATTAGCGAAATGGCGTATGGATCATTGTTTGTTCTATCCGCAACGTACAGGAGAATAGCGAAATTACGTACCCAAATGCCAACCTGCAGGAGCACACTTGATAATAAAATCGTCTGCAGGAACCGATTGCGAAACAAGCTTGGTGCATTCATGGTTTTTTCGTGCCTATTCAATCTTTTCAACCTCCAATTTGTCCCAAATGTTGCCCATTTTGAGTAAGATATGACTCTCCTTTCAATTCCTAATTATACGGACTTCATCATCGTTCACCTCATACTAAAGACTGAATTTTCAGAGTGCGTCTCCCAAAACTAACCTTTTCCTGCCAGGGCTGCACCCCGCTCTTCAAAACAAAAAAAGCCACCATCAAAGATGGCGACTGTGTTGATTATAATGGTGATATTATTCATCTCATACTAATTAGCAGAGAGCACTTCATCTTTAGTTGCTAACACTGTTGGAGTCTTTTGATTCCGTTGACTTTCGCACCTATCTTCTGCATAGTAAGGTCTCACTTATTTAATAACTTCAACCTTTTTATCCCCTGCTGACTTCGCTACCTCTAACGTTGTATTACCTTGGATAGCGACGATCACGCCAGTAGCCAGCATAGAAACGATTAAAGCTGCGCTGAGGGCTTTGGAAATTTTCTTCTTGACCATAAACCACACCTCCTCCGATATCTATTATGTAATAAGCGGCTCAAGATTATGACGAGCCGAGGGTGACTCCATGACTGTGAAAAGGAGAAAATCCAACCTAAATTTACATGGTGGAACTCACTAAATAATTACAATATTTCACTTTTTATGTTGGATAATCCACCTGGTGATTGTATTATAACGTACTGACAATGATTGTAAAAGGATTTTTTCCTTGTGTTCAAATAAAATAAATTAGACTCGAAAAATAAAGTTGTAGACTTAGGAAAGGCACCTTTGACAGCATCGTCATATTCCACTGTAACTGGTACGGTTGCCCTCTATTGTGACTGGATACGCAAGTGGATTTTCCATGTCGCATTCACGAAACAACATCCAGTTCGCGCTATCACTAACCCGTTTCTCCATCTCAATGCGGAGCTCAGACGGCTCGTTTACATCTATTGCCAAAATATCTTGATGATCATTTCCTTCAAGAGTTTGTCTGCCTCATAATGATGCCAAAGTTCACTAAAAATCATAGTAAAACCTCCTATTAGAGCAATTAATTCTAGTTTGCTTCTAACAAGAGGTTTTAGACTGGGCTTCCAATTAGATTTTCCCGCAAGTTCAATAAAATGAGCATCAAAGGGAATTAATTCAGTTAGGTCACATCCACTCACCCTGATTAGAGCGTCTCAACCAATTTCTGAATCTTGGAGTGGGAAATTAAATATACAGGACCCACTATTTCTATTTTGCCGTCCTTTACACGCACAGCACTCTCCTGTTCTGCCGCATAAACATCAATCTCTTCAGACAAGGGGAACAGATAGCCTTGAACAAACGTGGCGAAGTCGCGTTGAGAATGAGATTCATAGGCAAATTGATCAAAGCCAATACCATTATAAATAGTACTTGTTGCTACTTCATCAGTGTTATTCAAGCTTAACCATTTTGCAGCCATGTTTAACGCACCAGCACTGGCACCAATGATAACGGCATTGCTGTTCTTAATAACATCCGATAATTCATATTCCGTCAAAAAATCGTTCTGTAAAACAGGATATCCACCGCACAAAAAAATGACAGAGGCGTTTTGAATGAATCGCCGGGCCTCTTCCTTCTGCATGCGGTAATCAATGAAATGATATTTATCAAAAATAATATTAGCCTGATTCAACCATGTCCATTCAGAAACATCATCAAAGTTAATTTGCTCAGACGGATCAGCGCTAATCATAACAAGCGATTTTCTATCTATTATATCCTCATGCAAACAATGGACCAGCTTCTCTGGAAAAAAATTATTAAACCAACTGAAATAGTAGTGAGTACTCAAACTTACTTACCTCCATATGTACTATTTATATTCTTCCATTCTTAACGATAAAACATATTATACTCGCTAAAGATGAACGGTTCTTCAGACATTTCGTTTACACACCCTTGTACACTTTTCATAAATCCAACTCTATATTACCATAACATGGGACATGAACTTGTACAGATAAAATAAAAAAGCTGCCAACTTAGCAGCTCTATGGGCATTTATTTTATCGACGATTCAGGCGTACATCCTTCAATAATCCCACTCTTTTAAATCCTGGATGAACTTGCTCGCAAAAACAAGTTCATCAGCAGTATATTTATCTAGAAAATTCATGAATCGTTCTTCAATTTCTTGATGGATTCGATGATGGATAACATAAACTTTTTGGCCTTTTGAAGTCAAACTATAATAGACTTCTTTTTTATTGTCATTAATCTGCTGTCTTTTAATCAAGGCCAGTTTTAGAAGTTTTTTGCTAATTCTTGTGATGGACCCTTTGGTTAATCCCGTTTTTTCTGAAATGGAGGTGACATTAATCGGTGAGAAATCTCCGATACATGCGATGAGGTGAATCTCCGACAAGGTCAAATTCACTTTTTCGCCAAATTCCTTTTCGAATTTATGTAGTTCCTCACTCATTCTGACGGATAACTTGCTTTCCCTTACGTCTTGTTGACTCATAAGATGAATAAAGCTTTTAAAAATCCATTGTTTAGAATGATCCATTGGCTGCATTTTCTTTGGTCTCCTCTATTCGCATATCTCTCCTCATTATACATAATTGTTTCGCAAAAAACATTTGATACGCTTATTTTTGGAACCTTGTAGACCAAAATATCCATGAAATAATGGGATTAGTTGCTTCCAAGACTTTGAACAACTTGGGTGGGACTCATCACGACTAAGGCTATTTTCCCCGCGTTGAAATTTGCGCCCCAAAACGTAGCTGACATTGCGAGTGTAAGGTAAGAAAACGAAACTTTTCTCATATCAACACCTCCCATAGAAAAAGCCCGGAAAGCGATGATTCAGAGGCTTCCGGACATTTTTTTGTTTTTCTAAAAACAATAAGAGTAAAAAAAGTTACCCTTTGCTGATACTCGTAATACCTTCCTTAATGCATTGTTCCAGTTTACTGTCTTGATCGGAAATTGCCCATGCGATATATCCATCCGGACGAATCATTGCTGTGTGCACATTGTTCCAATCCAGGGCTGGTTCCGCCAATATCGCACTAACACATGTGAAATGCTGATTGGGCAAACGACGAATGATGCCTTCCACGAGTTGATCATTAACGAGATTTAGCAATATGTATTTGCCATCCCGGAAAAGTTCGTAACTGCTGAAGATATCGCCGTTATCCTTACGCAGTTTGATCTCTGCAAGTCTGCGACCATTTAACGGATGTTCAGAAACTGTATCTAGCACTTTATAGCCAACATCCACGGCTGCAATTTGACTCGCTAAGCGGTAGTTTGCTTCCGGAATTTCCAATAAGTTGGATATCAATCTCCGCAGATCGATCGTAGTCGATGAAAAATCGTTACCAAATAGCAGCGTTTGTACACGTGTATTCTTAAGCAATGCTGAATTGACGGGAAAACGCTCTTCATGGTAACTATCGAGCAACCCTTCTGGTGCCCATCCTTTCACTTCCGCAGCCAATTTCCACCCGAGATTCATAGCCTCTTGTAGTCCCACATTCATACCTTGACCTCCGGCAGGGAAATGAATATGAGCAGCATCCCCTGCAAGGAATAGTCTTCCCTCCCTGTAGCGGTCAGCTTGTCGGGTAGCATTGCCAAAGCGAGTCATCCAGTACGGATCTGAAATCCCATAGTCGTCCCCTAACATGCGGAGCATTCCCGAACGTAGTTCCTCCAGCGTGACCGGTGTATCCTTAGGAATAGATTTTCGATCCGGATCGATAAAAACTACACGATGCAACTCTTTAGACACAGGAACAATCATGATCATTCCGTTCTCGTCAAAGCTGGAAACGACACTCGTTGCAGGCGGGCGTTTAAGCACAACATCGCCTTGGACCGAAGTAAGTGTTTCATCCGTTCCGTTAAAGGGAATGTTTGCCTGTTTACGGACAATGCTTCCGGCTCCGTCTGCACCAACCACATATGCTGCTGTTAATGTCATTTCGCCTTCAGTTCCAGTGGCTACCACTTCTACATATTCTGAATTTGGTGAGATGGACGATACTTCCGTTCCTCGCCGTATTTCTGCACCTAGCTCTTTGGCTCTGCGCTCCAGTTCCTTTTCGGTTTCGGATTGGGCAATAAACAATGAATAATTGGATGAAGAGTCGATGACCGTAAAGTCCAACCGAGTTTCCAAGCCTGCAAAATGCCCGGTCGGCAACGGTTTCCCGATCTTCAACAATTCCGTTTTTAAACCGCGTAAGTCCAGCATTTCTAATGTACGAGGGTGGATACTAAGTGCTCTAGAGTATGGGGTGGTATCTTCTAATTTCTCCAAAATACAAACCTTGACGTTCGCCAAAGCGAGTTCCCCTGCCAACATCATGCCGACAGGTCCCCCTCCGATAATAATCACATCATAATTCATTTTCATATTTCTCCTCTCTTAGTTGGAAATCGATGCAATTGCATCCAATTTAGCAAAGACTTACTTGGCCTGAAACAGATAGTCATCCTTCTCGAGTAGCACGCCTTTTTCGTTTAAAGCAACTTGTCCGGAAATAAAAGCTAACGGAGAAGCGGTAATGACGATTTTTGAAATGAGATCTGCCACTGTTTGTGTGAAGGTACTCGGATTTATTCTTTTCATGCGCTGCCTCCTTATTTTATTGTTTTACACAAAACAAAAACTATATATTGTTTTGTATGAAACAAAATTATAGTATCATCAATATTAGATTTAAACAATATAAATTTTGTGAATTGTTTCTAATGAAACAATTCTATCATAAATGATGAAGTAATATTCTAGGCTTTGACTTGCTTTCTTTCCCTCGGCATGGAAATAGAATTTGGTACCTTGAAACAGAATAATCCGCTAAATAGCGACTTCAAAAGTAGATTAGCGTTAGATAAACAAAAGCAGCCGATCAAGTGAACTGCACCCCAATTGTTAGACACCATCTAACAATTGGAGGTGCAGTTTTTTTGTCAAAATTTAATTTAGACTTGAAGATAGAAGCTATTCATCAATACTTATCAGGAAATGAAGGGATTAAAAGCATTGCGAAATCCTTAGGAATTAATCATGAAGTCCTGCGTATGTGGATCAAGCAATACGAATATCACGGTTTAAAAGCTTTTCAAAAAACCTATACAGCTTACTCTCCACCATATAAACTAGACGTACTCAACTATATGAACGAAAATGGGACGTCTCCAAATGAAGCAGCTGTCATTTTCAATATCTCTTCTCCAGGGGTTATTCGAAGGTGGCGCAGTCAGTTCAATGAAAGTGGGATCGACGCCCTAAAACCAAAGAAAAAGGGGCGTCATCGCATGACTGATAAGAATAAAAAAAGGCTTAAAAAGCAAGAACCTGCTGAGGGATCCGTTGAAGCTCTACAAGCTGAATTAGAACGTTTACGTATGGAAAACGCCTACTTAAAAAAGTTGAATGCCTTAGTTCAAAGCAAGGAAAAATCACCAAACAAGACAAAGCACAAGTAGTCTATGAATTAAGGCTTGAATTCCCGGTGGTTGCATTGCTAGCGTTCGCTGAAGTCCCACGGAGTACCTTCTATTACTGGGTGAAACAGTTTGACAAGCCCTCTCTAGACACAGATCTGAAACTCCTTATTCAATCCATATACGAGGAGCATCAGGGGCGTTATGGCTATCGCCGTATCCGTGATGAACTAGTTAATCGTGGACATCGAGTTAACCATAAAAAGGTACAGCGTATCATGAAAGAATTAGGTTTAAAATCAGTGGTGCGCATGAAAAAATATCGTTCCTATAAAGGAACTGTAGGTAACATTGCACCTAACGTACTGGGTCGTAACTTTCAAGCTGAAAAACCAAATGAGAAGTGGGTTACCGATATTACGGAAATGAAGTTGTTTGGAGAAAAGCTGTATTTATCACCTGTTATGGACTTGTTTAACGGTGAAATTATCGCTTACACAGTAGGGTCTCGCCCTACGTATTCATTAGTCTCCGAGATGCTCAATAAAGCCTTTAAACGCTTATCCAATGGGGATGAGCTCCTCCTGCATTCGGATCAAGGCTGGCACTACCAGATGAAGCAGTATCGACAGGCTCTAAAGGGACAAGCGATTACCCAGAGCATGTCACGCAAAGGGAATTGTTATGATAACGCAGTAATGGAGAACTTCTTTGGCATTATGAAGTCAGAGTTTTTTTATCTTCATGAATTTGAAAGTGTAGATCACTTCAAGCAAGAACTAGCACGATACATGGATTACTACAATCACAAACGCATCAAGTCAAAATTAAAAGGCATGAGCCCGGTACAATACCGAGCTCATGCCCAACAAGTTGCATAAAAATATTTGTCTAACTTTAAGGGGTCACTTCACAAGTTGTTCGGCTGCTTTCTTGGTATATTTAATTATCATTTCCGTTGGGTAGTGAAGCAGACTTTTTTCTGTACTTGATATAATACCACCCTGAGACATGGCTACAGGCACAGATATCATTAATCAAAAGACTTAGACACTACATTGATGATACTTTTTTTCGTTCTGAAATTTTCGGAACTGCAATAATACCTGCACCGATTAATGTAACAATGGTTCCGAAAATAATTAGTGCCGGTAAAAGTCCTACGATCGTTGATAATGAACCTACACCGATTGTAGGTATTGCCATTCCTGTGTAGCCAGCAAGATAATAAGTGGAAATAATGGTTGGACGTTCGAAGGTTTCTCCTAAGCTGCCAGCTAATTGCATACTTGCTTGAAACGTCCATCCGTTACCAATGGCTAACAATATCATTCCAACAATGAATAGAAACATACTTGATGTAAATCCTGCCGTAATCATGAACCAGGCACCAATGAGCAACAAAATAATACCCACTTGAATACGGGAATTCGTGTGACTTGGCCATGCAATCTGTTGTGCAATTGCTCCACCACCAAGAAATATAAGAAGTAACAAACCAGACCAAGCCAGATTATTTAAATTTAAAATCGTGTGTACAAATGTTGGAATTAAAGAGATAACTACTCCATTTAAAGCAAGCATTACAAATACAGCGGTACAAACAAAAAATACAAACAATCTTCGGGACTTAGAGGGAATTCCAAGTCGAATTCGAATCGGAGTCTGCTTATTTCTCTTCTCATTCGTAGGTGGTAAAGAAAATAATAATCCCAATGCAAACAATAACAGAACGAGTAATACTACGTATGGAAAGGTTTCAGGACTAAACGAAGAATATTGGACAATAACTCCACAAATTGCTGGACCTAGACTAAATCCCAATAAGGTTGCCATACTGGAATATGCGAGTGAACGTTTTATATACTGCTGGGAAGTGTGGTGTAATAATAATGCATTACTTGTCCCCATAAAAGCTCCTAAAGCAATCCATTCTACTGCCCTTGCGAGATATAACATCCAAGGAGACGTTGCACAAATGAAAATTATCGATGATATAAGAGCAAGTATGACCCCCGCTGTTACCATCCATTTTTTTCCTCTTCTTTCAGTGGAAAGTAGATTTTTGCGGGGTGCCTGCGTCACTTCATTAACTTGTAATGATAGGGAATGAAAATATAATTTCTTTTCTATGGAAACGAAACGTGCCCAGCCATTGCACTTCGCGACATGCTGCTTTGGCAAACTGCCATGCCAGCATGGAGGATGCCCCGATATACCTAACCTTTCCCGCCTCAACTAAATCGTGAAGAGCCTCCATTGTTTCCTCGATTGGTGTATTAGATCCCAACGATCGATCTGGTGCAAATCGACGGAGTCCGGTCCAAGCCGTTTTAGACTGTTATCAATTTCGGCTAGCGATTTGCATTGGCAATATTTACTCATTAAACTGTGTTCTCATCTTTGTTAAAGTGGATAAGCATTATGAAGACAAAGACTGGAGTTTTAATAGACATGAATGTTCTTACCAAATCCATCATTGGCCTGCTTTGCGTGACGACATTAGCGGGCACGTATTACAGCTATAGGGAGCATCAGAATAATCGACAATGGGAGCAGCAACAACAGCGTAATACGCAATACTGGTCGCATATGCAATCGATCTACTTGCGCGAATTCGACTATGCGCTTGCGGAGTCCCTTGCGGCACCTACGTTTACAGTTCGGCAAGAAGCCCTTCAATCTGCGATTGAAAGTGCCAATGATATCTTACAATATGTAAGGAGCGCATCCGCTACAATGAACTTTCCATCTTGGTCCTCGTATGAGTCGTTCATCACGGACGGCAGCCGCTACTTGGCCTATCCCGCCAGAGAGAAGGGAATATCGCTCAACCCGGATCAATTAGAACAAATTCAGCGTTTGAGAACGTTCGCGAGGACCGCCCTACCGTATCTCGATCAGATGAGAAAGAAAGCAGTTGATTCCTCTTTATCAGATATACAACAGCTCTCGACCGAAATGGAAGAGGCTTTGTCTCAACTCGACTCGGTCTCCACGCACGGCAATAAAGCCTTTAACGAATTCCTGTACAACCAGAATCCTTACATACCTCCGAAGCCAGGAACCGTTTTCGCCGGTGAAACCACTTATACGGCTACGGAGCTTGCGGCCAAAGCGAAAATCTTCATGGGCGAGGCTTGGAATAAAGGAGCAGGTAAGCAAATCGTCCACATGGCCTCTGGCGGGAGCAGCCCCCAATTCGGAGAAGTCATGGATTTCAAGTTATCGGACACCGATGGAAAACCAACTAGCTCCTATACTGCAACACTGAGTAAAAGCGGACACGTGCTCCAAGTGAAACGCAAGGGCTCAATCTCCGAAAAAGGAGCTGTAGAGCAATCTATGGACTTAAAGCAGGTTATCGCGGTTGCCGACACTTGGATGGCGCGCTGGTCTGACGAACGTCTGACATTAGTAGCGAAAGAGATAAAAGAAACCTCCATTTATCTCACGTATATTCCGGTCCGGGAGCAAGTTTCCATTCCGCAGATGAAAGTCGTATGGCAATTTGATCGCCGTACCGGTGCGTTGAAGAGCTTTGATGCGTCCAATTATTATTCCCATTACAATAAAACCTTCCCAATTCACCCGAAGCTGACAGCGGAGCAAGCCTCCGCGAAGCTTGGCCCAAAAGTAAACGCCTCGGGTAAGCCAAAGCTGGAGCTCCACAACGACAAGCTCGTATATGCATTTCCCGTCACTGGGATCGAAGGCGTTTCTCACGTATACGTAAACGCCCGCACAGGCGCTGGCGAAGGCATTGATTACAACCTGTAACCACTACAAAACTAGGCAACCCCAGGAACTCCTCGCTACGGGCAGCCTAGATTTTTGCGTGCCGATGTAAAGCCACCACTTTTTTTTAGTTTGTGTTACGGTTCTCCGCAACTAAAATTCAACTAACCTGCCCGTTGGCTTAGTGAATTTACGGGCAAAATACCGATTAAATACACGCCTAATTGGTAATAGGAACATGTTCTTGTCCTTGGCTCGGGACGCGAACTTGTACCGATAACATAAAAAAAGCCGCTAAAGTAGCGACTTCTATTGTTACAATGTTTTTGTCACCCTACAATTTATTTTTCTATTCTTACTTCATCTAGGTCTGCATTTTTTTCAATGCATAATGATAATGAAAAAACCTCAGCTGGTTTAACCGAGCTGAGGTTAATAAATTAACTATTTTTGTTTTTTTCACATTCCACGCTCCGTATTGCGCAATTTGATAGTATAGCACACTTTAAAGATTACATCGATTATTAGCTACAACAGAGTGGGTAACCTTGATGACCAGATACAATAGTCTATCATGGTTTTTGGGTTACAAAAGTAAAGATTCAACCGACACAGGAAAGTCTAAGAAAACGGTCGTGCCCTTTTCCATTTCGCGTAATAATGTGATTCCCTAAGGCATGACGTACATTAGGCGCTGGCGACGATAAATGTTCAAGAGTCCAATACCCCTGCTATGTATATACCGTCAGCATGTGTCGCTGTCCTTAATTGCGCCTTGCAACGCAATTCCTCAGGTGTGATATCACAGCCGCTAATCATCACCCCGACCCACCTCCCGCTCACATTCCAGAAGTCCAACAAAGCCTCTTCCAGCACAATACACTCTACTCCTCTATGAAAATGAATACAACACGCCCATTCTAAATTAATATGCGCCCACATTCATTACTCCGCGCGCCCAAGGATAAACGGTCCCAGCTTGAGCGTGTCTTTTTTACTCGACAGGGTTATGACCAATTTAGCGCCCTTCTATGGGCTCCCACCCATTCCCCTGCTCAATTGTCTACATACAATGCACTAGACTAATGAACAGGAGTGATGTTATATGACATTTTTACCTCCTTTTGGACCTGGCGGAGGGTTTGGCGGACCTGGGGGTCCCGGAGGACCCGGTGGAATGCCTGGTCCTCCATCGTTCCCTGGGGGTGGAGGCGGCGGACCACAAGGCATGCAAGCACCTACCGGGCCGCCACCATCATTCATTCCACAGCAATCCGTTTCGTTATTTGCGGTAGATCCAAGAGCCATATCCGGCTGTCTGTTTCGCTACACATATATTTGGCCGAATCGTGGTCCCGGCTTCTGGATGTTCCCGGTATTTGTCGGCAGAAATTCGGTGGCTGGTTTCCGCTGGAATGGCTTCTTCTGGCTGTACAGCGGCATTGATCTGCAGCGAATCAGCTCGTTTAGCTGTTTCTAGAATTAATCACCCAATATGCGAATCAATTCGCATACAGGGTGATTTACATTTATTTTATGAGGATAAATATCCGTTAGCTACTCAACCATTAAGGTGTCTTCATTATATATTGCGATGAAACAGAGAGGCTGCTCCAATCAGCCCTGCTTTATTGCCCAGCTTAGCTGGAATGATCTGCGTATGTTTAAAGCTATCCTACTTACAAGCCATTCTTGCTCCATAATACCGCCACCAACGATTACTGCTGGAGGATCTAAAATATGAATCAGCGTTGCAATTCCTCTAGATACTTCAAGCACTGAGTTTGCAACAAAGAAAATATATCTCCATTTATTTGCTAAAATGCTTTTTGTCGAGCTTGTTTTATCCATTTTAAATGAGATCACAGTTTCAGTTGATATACTTCGAGTATTAAATCTGGTCTCATTTCATACTTTTGCAGCTTTATCGACTTCTGTTCAATCTCAATTCTTCGATCCATCTCAGATTCCTCAGATTCTTATAGAATTTTTGAACAGAAGATTCGTTTTCAATAGAGAGAAGCTGATTAGCACTCTTTAAGAAACCAAATTCTTCTCTGAATTTTTGTTCTATATTATACTTTTCGTTGTTATAGGTCTGGCTATCATTCTCAATGTTCTCAGCATATGTTACTCCACTAATAGATGTTGCTCTGAACAGAGTGTAATTTCATATCTTTTTTGAATACCATTGATCCTTCACTAATTTTGCTGTCAATCCTTCAGTTATAGTTGACCTTGGAGGATTCTCAACTGGGCAAAACAGAAAATTGATGTTCTGTGAAAATAAAGTCTTAGACTGCCGCTGTTGTTGTTCAATTATCGTTTCCCGTTAGTTTAGTCATGTATTTCCGATTTGATATCATTTTGACTTAAAAATTTCATTAAATCATTACTCAGCTGCACAATCTCATTGTTAGCATTATTCGCATAATCCGGCAACATCATATCCCTTACCATTTTAGTTCGTAGCCATGTCATAAAGAAAAGATCCAAAAATAAGTTTGGAAATTTAAGCACCATTTTAAGCATTGGTGGATCAATCGAAACGCCAGCTTTTTGTATTGCCCTTAGATGCGCTTTTAAAGTGACTGTTATTTTGCGTGCCGTCTTTCTGGTTCTGGCTGTTTTTTTGTCAATGATCTTATTCTCAGAATGCAAAAAGCTTAACATGGCAATGTCTGATACGGAATGTGTGATTAGATATGCTTGCATATCCTTTTTAATAACGTAAGGAAGCTTTGCTGTTTTAAATAATTTTGCGAGGTTTTCTATGCGTTCTGTCACTACACCATTAATTTCTCCAAATGCAGTTGCCGCTATAATCTTTGGTAAAAATCGAGCATGCAATACTCCATCTTTAATCTGTCCGCCGAAACCGGGAAAAGCTGGTAAAAGTCTATCCCCTACGATATCCAGCCACGAAGAAAATCCACTTGAATTACTAGTCATCGTAATTATATTTTTGCTTTGATTATCTTTTAGCGCTAACAACGCTGATTCGGACCGATCATAACGAACGGTAACGAAAATAAAATCGTATATATCGTCATTTTCGAGCGTATCAATGACATTCACTTGTATCGATCTAACTGTATCTTTTTCTTTATATTGCAGGCCATTTTCTCTTAATGATTTAAATCTATTAGAATGTGCAAACAGGGTAACGTCGAACCCTGCTTCAATAAGCTTAATTGCGTACATGCTCCCGATGACACCTGCACCAAAAATTAAAATTCTATCTTGTTTTGCTGACATTTAAACCACCCCTACATATTAACATTTCCTTTTTGATTATCAGACAACATGTTGTATGATGTGATTGTAAATCTTTATTATTCCTTGATCAACCATCAGTTTTTTATTATTTGTCGGATGATATTCTTATTCGCTAGTAGGAGGGAAACATGAAAAAGCAACCCCAAATAACGGAGAAAACAAGACAACAGTTTATAGAAGTTTTTTGTGAGTTATATAGCCAAAAGCCGATTGAGAAAATTTCGGTTCAGGAAATTGCGAATAAGTCAGGATATAACCGCAGCACCTTTTATCAATACTTTACTGACATTTACGAACTGTTAGACTCTGTTGAAAATGACTTATTAAATGACATGAAAAAAGAAATGGCGAATAAAGAGCTCTCGATGAATATGGTTCAAGATACGCTTTATTGTCTGGATAACAGAGAACACCTCCTGGTTCTGAATGCCCTTTTGGGTGATTATGGAAGTGCACGTTTTTTAAAACGATTAAAAAAAGAAATCACTTTACATCAATTGGAATTAAACGTTCCGCAAAACCATTCCTTAACGCCATACTTCATTGAGTTTTACCTGACAACTTCTCTTTCTTTATTCCGTCTTTGGATCCAGCGTCAAAAGGATTTATCATCAGAAGAATTTTTCAAGTTAGTGGAGAACCTATATTCAAGAGGGATTACGCCCTATTCTAAAGAATGAGTCTGTCATTCAAACCAAATCCATATGTTATATAACAATAAAAAAGCGCGCATAAGTTGTTTACAAAATATATCCCATAAAGACTGACCTAACCTACTCTTAAGGGTCCGCATTCTTTAAATACAGATTTCTGCAAGTTTTTCTTCAGAGAAATTGCCTCTATTTGTGCTACGGTTCTCCGCGCTGTCTGTGACGGCAAGTTAAAGGCCATCCTGGATGGCCCTGATTTTGATTTCGCTTTATACAATTATCGTTCTCCGATAGGTTGATGTAGTTTTTTCTCTCATTTTCTTAAGAAAGGCTTCTTCGAGATATTCTTTTAATCCATCACATTGACCTTTTATCAGTCAGATATCACTATTGATCTGCTCCTTGTTTTGAATTGATTATCTACAGTAGACAACGTATAGGTGATAAAATATAGACAAGAATTTCTGGAGGTGAAGGTGTGTATGGCTAAATATAAAGTTAATAGAAATTTGAACTTTTTAGTACGGCACCTAGATTGTGATAACGCTCACAACTATTCATCTTTCCCTTATCAAATATATGCTTTTAAATTATCTTCCTCAGGAGGGCCATGCCAATGAGGGATGCTGCGGAGGGTCAACAGAAGCACGGGCAGCAAAAACATATTGAGACGATGCCGTTGTTCTCCACCATGGACAGGAACGGAAGGATGACTATGCTCCGTTCCGTTCGGAGCACTGCTCGGTCTGGCGCCGACACCCGTGATCAGCATTTTCCTCGGTCATCCGGTCACGGTGAGCATTGCCGTGGTGCTGCTGCTTGTCGCGATCGGTGCAACCGGTGGAGTGTACTCGCGAGCGGTCGAGCAGTTCGGACAGACCAGGGTCGCCGGCCTTTTCGCGACACTTGCGATCGCAGGAGGGCTGGTTACAGGGGCGGGAGTCCTCCTGCTCTGGACGCTGACAAGCAATCCGGCGCGGCCCTTCGACATCGCAGCCATAGCGACGTCGCCGACGATCCCGCCAGAGCTCGGCGCCATCGTCGGAGCTGGCTTCGCCCTTATGGCGGCTATCATGCTCGTACAGTTACCCGGCTCAATCGCCCACGCCGCGCGACGTCAGGCGGACATCCAGCGCCTCCGCTTGGAGGGTTCGTCATTCGCAGGGACATTGACTGCCGTGAACTTCACTAACCGCTGGCTCTTCAATTTCCCGATGTTCACGGTCGAGGTAAGCTATATCGTCGACGATGCTCCTATTATCGTCTCAGCGCACATGCGTACCAGCGCCGACCGCGTTCCCGTCGTTGGCTCGCGCATACTGGTGCTGACCGATGTTCGCGGAACCACCCATGTGGAGCTAGACTTGTCCAATGGAGTGGTATTTGAGCCGGACGTAACGAAGTACGCCGCACCGGAATATTGATTTTACGCCTCTGATGCAGCGTGAGTCCGCGTGGCCTTCCTCAACACTCCAATATTTTTGAACTCACTTGTGGTACGGCTCAGCTTAAGTTCTTGACACAATGTGCTTGTCCTCAGATTGGGACATGAACTTGGTTCCTTAAAACAAAAAAGCCGCTATAATAGCGACTTTGAATGGAACAATGTGCTTGTCCCGCCACACCATTCATTCTTTACTTTTTTCTACTACTTCTTCTTTTTTCTGAAGAAATCGAACTTAATTACATAATCAAAAAGAGACGTAATTACAATAGATCCAAGTGGAATCATTAAATAAACCCAAAACGGATTATTTGGAGCTTCACCAGGGGGGGCATCAGTTAAAAAAACATAAAGAACAACACAATAAATTATGGCCACTACAATACCTGTTACGTTTCTATTTTTCATAGCTGTTCTCCACCTCTTGTTCATAGAAATTCAAAGTATTGTATCTTCCACCCAAGAATATTATAACCCATATTTGGAATAATTCCCTCTATTTAATATTCTATAATATGAATTGTATAAATACTAGTTTCTGTGAACCCAGGCCTCCGCCTCCACTCCGTAACTCATCAACTGCTGCAAGACTTCTGCAGAGTTAAAGTTATCCAAGTTGGCCTTTGCGCGTAAACGTGCTGGAAGAATGGATGGGACCTTTTTCTATTCCATCAAAACGTTGTACCCATTTCCCGAATACTTATTGATTTCTGAATAATAAAAAATCCTATTTCAATGGAGATTACATTGCTTGAAGTTTTTTGCTATGCTGAATGCAAACATTTAGATATGGGAGACAGAGCATTAATGCCTAAAATACTGATCGTGGACGATGAAGCAGATCTTCGAAAGTTGCTGACCGATTACTTTGAAATAAACGGATATTCCGTCATGACGGCCAAGGACAGCCGGGAGGCGCTGCGGAAAGTGGAACAACAACCCGATCTCGTTTTGCTAGATATCAACATGCCTGAGCAGAACGGCCTTCAATTGTGCGAGAAAATTCGAGACTTCGTCTCTTGCCCGATCTTATTTTTAACGGCTCGAATCGAAGATGCAGATAAAATAGCCGGATTTCGAGCCGGAGGTGATGACTATATCCTAAAACCTTTCAGTATTCACGAACTGGGGGCCAGGGTCGAAGCTCATATGCGCAGGGAACAGCGAATCCAAAGCAAATCCTCGGTAAGGTTTAACGAAGACTTGGTCATTGACTATACAGCCCGGGAACTCTACTACCGGGAGAAGCGAATTTCTCTGGCCAAAAAAGAGTTCGACATTATCGAATTGCTGTCCACGCATCCCGGCATGGTTTTCGAAAAAGAACGCATGTACGAAACTATTTGGGGCATGGACAATCAAGGCGACAGCAGCGTGATCGCGGAGCATATCCGGCGTATTCGCTCCAAATTAAAGGAATACAGCTGCGATAACCGAATCGAAACAGTTTGGGGAGTCGGATACAAATGGCCAAGCTCATGAATAGGCTGCTGCTAAAGCGATTTACCTTATTGCAGTCTTTTATCCTGTTGTGCGTGGTCACGCTCATTGCTGTGCTGGTCGTCATAACCATAGAGTTCTCCTGGGCAGAGAACCTGCGGCTGCGTTTTGGAGAAACGGAATGGGTGCTGCCCTCCCTCGTCGCGGCTGTGCTTCTAACCGTGGCCGCTGGAATTGTCACCATGGCAGTTCTATTTTACAGATGGAAACTAAAACGTCCGCTGGAGCTTTTAAAGCAAGCATCCGAAAGCATTTCGGCCAACGATCTAAGCTTCAGAATCTCCTATGACAGCCGGGACGAGATGGGCGAGTTAATCGCGGTATTTGAAAACATGCGCTCACAGTTGGAGAAAAACGTAAAGACGCTCTGGCGTTCGGTTGAGGAGCGGAAGCAGCTCAATGCGATTTTTGCCCATGATCTGAGAACCCCCCTGTCGGTGTTGAAAGGAAACGCTGAGCTTCTCGCCACCTATCTGCCTGAGAAGAAGTTATCGGAAGAAAAGGTGCTGGACCTAATCCATACCATGAACCTTCACATCTTGCGTCTGGAGAGCTATGCGGAGGCCATGAACTCGATTCAGAGACTGGAGGATGTCCTGTTGAACTTCAAGTCGATGGATACGATCTCATTGACGACTTTACTGGACAGCAGCGGCGAACAAATAGCAAGGCAGTTCAGTATACGCTTCGTCTCTTCTTTGAAATATGATAATGCCTCAATACATGTACATGTGGATCCCTATCTTGTCATGCAGATTTTCGAAAATGTGGTCGCCAATGGGGTGAGATACGCATCCAGTCAAGTGAACGTTTGTTATGACCTTCAGGAAGGCACGATGAAAATTACCGTTTCAGACGACGGTCCTGGTTTCTCGGACGAAGCCTTGTATAAGGCTGTACTCCCTTTTTACCGTGGCGAAGTGTGGGATTCTTCCGAACATCGCGGGTTGGGTCTTTACATTTGCAAGGTGTTTTGCGAAAAACACGAAGGAAGTCTCCAGGTCGCAAACGGACCTCACGGCGGCGGAAGCGTGACGGTAAGTATTGGGACTCAAGTTGATAAATAGTTGAAAATTATCTGATAGCATTTCCTTATCTTGAATTCAAGGAGTGTTATCATGTTAAAACTGAGAAAAAGAATGTATATCACAATTAGCTGCTTATTGTTGTTATCTACCATGTGGGGAACCCTCGTATCCTCCAATGAAGCCAGAGACAGGACAGAAGTCTTGCAGGAGATCGACGAATATATGAATCGGAGCATGAAGGCCAATCACATTAAGGCTGCTTCACTCGCCATTGCCAATAATGATGAGGTCTTCTACGCAAAAGGCTACGGGACATTCGCGGATGGTCAAAACGTTACGGGAGACACCCCTTTTCCTATTGCTTCGTTAAGTAAGTCCTTTACCGCCTTGGCCGTTCTGCAGCTGGCGGACAAAGGCATGATTGATCTGGATGCGACTTACGCTTCCTATTTTCCCGAGCTTTCTCCTCAGGATCCACGTGTTCTTGACATCACGATCCGTCATTTATTGAATCAGACCAGTGGTCTCAATGACAAAATAAATCCCGATATGACGAGAAATCCGCAATTCCAATCGCTGAATGAGACGAACCGATTATTAAACAAGGTTCAACTTGCCCATAACCCCGGAACAGCATACAGCTATCATAATCCCAATTACGTATTGCTGGCGAACCTCGTGGAGAGCGTCAGCGGTGAGTTCTTTTCGGATTACCTGAAAAAACATATTTTTGAACCGTTAGGAATGAACCATACCTTTAGCGTCACCACGACGCAGCAAATCTATGAAAATAAAACTATTCCGCTAGGACATTACTTGAGTTTGGGACGTTCCATAGGTCAATCTGAACCGCTTTGGTTCATTGACGGCCCCGCCGGCATCGTTTCAACCGCGGAGGACATGACCCTATGGATGCTTGCCCAATATCACGGCAGCTTGCTTTCCCCTGCGTTGATGAAACAATATCATACAGCTGGAGCCATCGGTCCGTACGGTATAGGCTGGCTTGCAGACCAAGACGAGTCCGGCCGCCGAACGATCTCCCATAGCGGCATTTTCTGGACGTACAAGTCGGAAGAAATGGTTTATTTGGACGATCAGTTGGGTATCGCGGTGATGTTTAATTCCGGATTAAACGCTTTTGTGAATTACTCGGCTTTTATCGATGGAATCGCGAATATAATGAGGGGTGAGAAGCCCACAATCTCTTTTCTGAACGGTAGAAATATGGAAATAATTATGATTGCGCTGATCCTGGCTACCCTTATATGGGGCGTGCATGCCTATTTTCGCATCCGTAGAAGGAACAAACGCCTAACGATCAGCAAATTGATTCTAATAACTGTCGGAAGGCTGATCCCGATTCTAGTTCTCTTGTCCCTATCCCCTCTGGTGACGTTTATCGGCGGAGGACGTGTGCTGCCTTGGTTCGGCATCTGGACTACCCTGTCGTCTCCAATCATATGGCTTGTTGTATGGTCGTTAGTCAATTTCGTACATTTGGCTTGCTATTATTACATCTATGTTGAGAACAAAAAGAACGGCTATGCATAGCCGTTTCAATTTCTCAAAATAAACAAAAGTGCTACTCCTCAAAAATGATGAGGAGTAGCACTTTTTATATACTTACCTTACTTCGGTTCTAATCACTTAATGTTAATGGAATGCCTCAAACATTTCAGCTTACTCTCGTACCGTCACGTTTAATTTGGATGATTTGGTTTCTCCTGAAGAATTACGAAGTACAGCTTCATACTCATAGATTCCAGGTACCCTTCCAGAAATTGCAGTAACCGCAGACTGTGCACTCGGCGTATGAGCTTGCAGCGATTGAGTGTCGATCAAAACGCCATTTTCGTAAAGTTCGTATTCGGTCGCGTTCGTTCCCCACCACAGATTCATGGTGACATTAAAGTTACCGTCACCGTCCCAGTTGTCGTTCGACAGTACAGATTGCCCCGGGGAAGCATCCGTGACGATGACTGTCAGCGGAACACTCGTGGTCGTACCCAGTGCATTGATCAATTCACCGGTATAAATATAGGTGCCATTTTTCTTTCCAGTAATATCAACTTTAACAGACTGGGCGGATGGGGATTGATCGACCAGAGAAATTTCCTTGATCAATTCACCATTCTCATACAATTTGAACTGATTGCCGTTATTGCCCCACCATAAATTCATCGTTACAGTATAGTCTCCGTCTTTGAGCCCCGTGTCGTAACCGTTATTGTCAGATAACACCGGAGTGCCAGGGGCCCCATTTGCTAGTGGGGTTGCCTGCTTGAGCCATTCTTCCCACTTAAGCAGCACAGTTGCCTGCTCATCCGTAAATACGGTTCCTCTAGCTGCTTGAACGTCATTACCGTAGGATGAAAGCAGTTGACGCGCATTTGCTCCTTCACGATCGTTTGCTGCCTGGTTGGCTTTCTGTAAGGTGTTCGCAAGCTGACCAGCAAGAACACCGGCATTAGGATCTATCGATTCATCCGCAAAGGAGTTGGTCAGATTGATCAGACTTTCGAACGTAGCAATAACCCCGAAACTATATTCTATCGTCTGTTCCCAGCCAGCCAAATCGGAGACAGTTGCCGTAACCTGGTTCAGGCCGGGTTCCAGTGTATACGCTGGAATGTCCACGAGCACACCCGTCGGTTCTGCCACACCGGATATCGTATCAGAAGCTGTATAGCCAATTTCCACGTGCTGATCAATGGTGTATTCGGTTTGACCATGAATTTCAATGGTTGGAGGTACGAGATCAATGGATATGGACAAAGACTGTTCACTCTCTTTGTTACCGTCAACATCGACGCTCCAGTAGGTGATGGTATGTGTTCCTTCTTCAGTTAGGCTCAACTGTGTACCACTCACCGTTTCGCCACCATTGATTTTATAATAGGTCCCTTCGATTTCGGAATCTTCATCGGTTGCTGTGAAGGTTACTTGTACTGGAGTCGTATACCAGTCGTTCTGGGATTCTCCTTCCACAGTTGCCGTAGTATGCGGGGCTTCCTGATCAGGTGACTCCCCTTCCAGCGTGACAAAATCAGATAGCGGTATATTCAAATCTTTCACAAGACGTGCCACGAGTTCGGCTACCTTGATTGCACCGTTCATCTGCAAATGTGTATTGTCCTCTGTTGTACCTACCCACATGAATATCGATTTGGTTCCTTCTGTGCCAAGCTCCTGGAAATGCTCCCAACTGGCCTGGTTCAGATCAATGATGAGTGTTTCCGTTTCCTGCGCCGTTTCTTTCATCGCCTGTACGTATTCCGGGAAGCTTTTGTTCAGTACCTCTCCGGTAAAATCACGCCGGTTCACTGGCGTGACCAGAACCGGGATCGCCCCTCTCTGCAGAGCACCGTCAATGTATTCTTTCAAATATACTTTAAACTGCTCGGGCGTAAGATAACGCTCCGGACGGGACGGCGTGGAATCATTATGAGACCACTGCATGAATAGATAATCGCCTTCGTGAATGTCGAGCAGTATATCATTGAGATATCCGCCGACCAAGAAAGTCTTGCTGCTTAGCCCTCCAACTGCCCGGTTATCAATGCTTACCTCATTCTGATCAAAATATCTCCCCAACATTTCGCCCCAACCCGCTTGCGGACGATAATTCTCCGCGTAATTAGCAACGGTGGAATCGCTAGCCAAATAAATTACAGGTTCATCGCTTGCGCTGTTATCTGGCAGGCGCTCCAGCTTCAGTGCATTGATCTTCGGTGCATTTCCGGTGAAGTCGAAGTTAAATACCCCATCGATCAGGGCAAGATCGTACGAAATTTCTTTGAATTCGCCCTTGGCAATGGTTGTGAGAGGCAGCTTTGTCATCTGCTCTACAACAACATTCGCGCTGGTCGATTCCTCCGCATCCCCGATGGTCATCGTTACCCGGTAATTGGCCGGCTCCATTTCCACCAGGAAGGAGGTGCCATTTACCCGTGTGAAATCCTCCTTGAGCGCATCTCCGGTTTCCCGGTTCTCATCTTTTGTTGACGCAGTATCGGCAAAGCCATACCCATTGCCTTCAATATACGCTCTTTTGGCATCTACCTTGGTGTATCCTTCGGTAGCGCCGCCGGAACCAAAATCAAATTGGTATTCGCTAATCTCTTCGCCCGGTTCACTTGTCAATGAATCTTTCGCCACAGTTAACTTGTTAAACGCATGGTCAACTTGAGCTTGGGTGGCTTCCGTATTGAATATCGCTTCTGCAGCTGCCAAAGCCCGGTTCACCACGGCCTTCGATGCTTCTGTATATTCCGACAGATCAAGTGCTTTGATCTCATCGTACAGAGCGATTAAGGCAGCTTGATCGCCGCTCTCCGAAGGGAGTTGACTGCCTTCAATCCGCACGTTGTCGATCTGGGTAGTCCAGTTCAGCGTGCCTCCACCGCCTTTTCTCGTCCCCAGGAACCGAATGGCTCTGACGTTGTCCGCATATACACCGGAACTCAGCGGGATGTCTGAAATCGTTTGTGTAACTGTCGGATCCGCCAGATTCGTCAATGTCAGATCCAGTGTTTTCTTGGCAAAATTAACGGTTGCATCCACATCGACCCACTGGTTCTTGGAAATCTCTGTAGCCGTTCCCCCTTCTGGTATGGCCGTATCGCCCGTACCGTAGTCCGGATTATATGCACCGACAAAATAATGAATTTTGGTGCTTCCGGTTTTCGTATACAGCGTGAAAAGGGCATTTTCGTTAGAATCCTGGACCGTGAGATGACCTTCTGACGGATAGGCACTCACATTACCGGATTGCCAGTCAAAGTTCACTTTCACCTGATCGCCGTTTACGGCATCGAACAGACGGAATACCTTGGCCCGATTGCCCGATCCTGACCCTGCGACGGACAGCACCTTATTTCCTGACTGTTCAACCACCGTACCCGTCATGGTTCCTGCAATACCAGTGGCATTAACCATCGCATACTGGTAGTCGGCAGCATCGCCTTCAAAATTCTCCTCATATAGCTGGATTTCCGGCTCTGGTTCGGGTTCGGAAATATCCGGGTCGATGACCAGCGATGAAATGCTCAGCTCCATGTCTTTGACCGCACCAGCAACGAGTCCGGCAATTTTCTGCGCACCATAGCTGCTGAAATGGGTATTATCGTTGATACCATTCGGGTATTTTGGATATTCACCCGGATTAGCATAAAGGAACACTTTTTCCGTAGCTGTTTTACCAATTTTGTCATAGTACGCAATACTTAACTTGCTCAGATCAATAAGTGGTATGTCAAGCTCCTCCGCCACTTCTTTGGCAGCCTGCACGTATGCCGGGAAGCTAACGTTGAATTCCTGAGTCACCGTATTGAAATCTCTGCGTCCAACCGGCGTGAGCAATACCGGTGTAGCACCGCGCTGTTTGGCACCGTTTACATAACGAGCTAAGTATATCTTATAGTCCTCCGGTGAGGCATACCGGTCCGGTATCCCTACACTCGCGTCGTTATGACCAAAGGAAATGAAGAAGAAGTCCCCCGGCTTGATTCGCTGCAGGATCGTATCCAGACGACCGTCTACCATAAAGGATTTGCTGCTTCGGCCGCCGATCGCATCGTTCACGATGACTGCCCCGTTGGAGAAATAACGTCCGAACTGCTGGCCCCATCCTTCTTGAGGAGCCTGCATTTCACTGTAAGATTGCATGGTTGAATCACCGGCCATATAGATCGTCGTTGCCGCACCGGCCGCTTTCTCTGGATATTTCTCGATGAGGATGTCTTGGATGTCTATGGCTGTACCGGTGAAGAGGAAATCGAGCTGCCCATCCACCAATGCAATGTCATAGGAATACTCCAGCGGTTCTCCCGCTTTCACATTGGTTACGGCAAGCTTCTGGACGAATTCGGATTTGACCCCTACGTTCGAGTCATGCGCATCGTTGCCTAATCGTAGTGTCATCTTGTAGTTGGCATTTGGCAGGTCAACGGCAAATGTCGTACCTGTCGCGACCGAAACCTCATTTTCTCCTACGGTAACACCGGTTGTATCCTTGAAGCCGTATCCCGTCTCTTGTGTGTATAACGTGTCCTGTATAGCCGTATTTCCTGACGCTGTCTCCGTACCAAAATCAAAGCGGTAGACCGGCTCCGGCATTTCTGCTTCGCGGGTCAGCGCCAGATCGGCTTTGGGGAATGCCGTAGCTTCCGCTCCAAGATAAAAGCCGGAATGAGGCGGCTGGTTGTAGGCTACATTTTGCCAGGCTACGCCCAGTCGATATATGGGGTCCTGCATCAGCGTAGGAATGCGATAGTCTGTAGGAATGGTCGTCGTGTAGAGACGATACTCCGAACTATCTTCGCTCCGCAGCAGAATTTCCTCTCTCCAGTCGCCCAGAATGTCCGCCTGAAGCGCCGGATTCCCTTTGGTATGGTTGTTCGTTAACGTACCGGTTGCTCGGAAGATTTCATTCAGCTTTTTGTTTTCGTAATCCCATTTATAAATGAGTGGGATACCTTTGGCTGTACTGTTATCCCACTCATGGTCAAACAGCTCCCGCTGAAGATCTCCGTCCCACCAGATGGCGAAATTGGCGGTTTTGGGCCCTTCGTCCACCGTGTAGATAGCCTCTCCGGCAGCCGAATAGGTATTGGTTACGGGAACGCTCTGCCCGTTGGTAATGGTTGTGGCCCATGATTCGTATCCCGGATAGTTCGGATCAATGTCCGCCGACATCCCGCGACCTGTGTCAAAACCTGTTTTCTCCCCCCAGAGAATTTCACCTGTTGCCGCATCGCGCATCTCCAGTCCGTATGCAGCATCTGAATGCTCATGAACGCTTACCACCTGATAGCCCTCCCGGTTTGGATCGAGCTGGCCGGCGTGCATGGCATCACCATGGCCGAGTCCGGTGCTGTACATCAAGCTGCCGTCATCGTCTATGGCTAGAGCGCCAAACATGATTTCGTCCTTGCCGTCATTGTCGACATCCAGCACACTTAGATTATGATTGCCCTGTGATTGATATTGTGATCCAGCTTCGTTTGTGTCGAACGTCCAGCGCTTGACGAGTTCCCCACCAACATAATCATAAGCAACAAGCACAGTGCGGGTATAATAACCCCGGCTCATCACGACACTTGGCTTCGTGCCGTCCAGATAAGCGATGGCGCCAAGGAACCGATCTAGACGGTTGCCATAGCCGTCGCCCCAATCGCTGACGTTGCCTCTTGGCGGATCATAATTGACGGTGGATACGGCTGCACCAGTCTCACCGTCAAACAGCGTGAGATATTCCGGCCCTGACAGTATGTATCCGCTCTCGTTTCGGTAATCTTTCGTACCGTCGCCAATGACCGTGCCTTGGCCGTCCTTCGTGCCGTCCGCAGTCTTGACCACAACTTCGGCCTTTCCGTTTCCGTCAAGGTCATACACCATTAATTGCGTGTAGTGCGCTCCGGCACGGATGTTAACGCCCAGGTCAATCCTCCACAGCTTCGTACCGTCCAGTTTGATGGCATCGATATAGACATTGCCGGTATAACCGGCCTGCGAATTGTCCTTGGAATTGCTTGGACTCCACAGAAAGACGATTTCATATTCGCCATCGCCGTCCAAGTCAGCTACAGATGCGTCACCTGCATAATACGTATAGGTTCCACCGTCTTTGGTCCGACCGTCGGCCGGTTTATCCAGCGGAATAGGCAAATAATTATTATGCCAGACCGAGACAACTTCCGGCAGCATTTGCTCCTTTCCCGCAACGATAGTGGATATTTGGTACTGCGAGCTGTCGAAACCAGTGGTGTCCACATAGTTCGTCACGTCGCTTATGGGCGATGCATTCACTTTGGTTCCGTTTTTGTATATGTTGAAAGCGATATCATCAGGGTCATTGTTTAAATATCTCCAGCTTAGAAAAACGCCGTTGTCTACAAGAACCGCAACCAGACCCCGGTTAAGATATTCCGCCTGGCGACCCGGTAGGCTACTTGATGACTGTGCACGTACCGGCGCCGGGGGTATGACCAGTGAGATAACCATAAGGAGCGCTAATAATGATACAAACATCGATTTCTGGATAGAAACAGTTCTACGGTCCATCGGATTAACTCCTCCTTATCGAAAAATTCATTTTAGAATCATAAGTTCGATCTTCCCTACTATTGTCAAATGAACAAAAACCACAGTCACCCCCTCTTATGTTACCGCTTACATTTATCTTACAGGTCTAAAAAAAGACAGACAATCTAAAAAATGTGACGTATTATATAATATAATTGACTTTTTTAGGCAGGGGATGAAAGTGTGGTTCATACGGTCTCTTATGCTTTTCGTAATGACGATACATCAATTATGACACTAGACTCTATTGGATGGCAGATCGTCTCAAGCGAGGAATATCGTTGTCCAAGTGATAATAGACCGGACCCGGGACACGTTGTTTTTCAATACACGCTTAATGGTCAGGGTTATCTGGATATTGAAAATCAAACGATTCCTTTACCAAAGGGACATGCACTACTTGTTAAAATCTCCGGAGAACATTGCTATTACTATAAGCAAGAGAACAACGAACCATGGGAATTTATATGGATAAACATTCGAGGGGATGAAGCCAACCGAATTTGGGATATGATCCATGATAATGAGGGGCATGTCATTCTGCGCAACGCGGATTCTCCCTTAATTCAAGAGTTGTGGCAGATCATAAATTTGATTCATCAAGAGAAAGTTACGGACAAGTATCGCTTGTCCATGCAAGTCTATCGGTGGTTGCTTATCCTAGTGCAGACGAGTCGGGATGCGGAGAAGGATATCGGTGCCCTTTCAATAACAACGATCGAGAAATGTAAAAAGTTCATCCGAGAGAATTATGCATCGCCATTGACGCTGGATCTGCTCGCCAGCCATTGCGATATCAATAAACACTACTTGTGCAGGTTGTTTCAGAAATCCGAGAAAACTTCACCGCTAGCCTATCTCAAAGACAGACGCATTGAAGTTGCAATCCGACTACTCCGCACGACGGAACTTCCGATTTCCCTAATTGGCCAACAATGCGGCTTTGAGAGTCCCAGCTATTTCGGCAAAGTTTTTCGGCAATATATGTCCATGTCGCCCAAAGAATATCGCATGAATAAGTTAGAGTTTCCTTACGAGGCCATTTATTATGAATAGCCAAACTCGCTGTTTGCTAGGAATCCGTCAAGCTCTTCAAACGTTTAATCTTCGGCTTCGTTCAGAAGTAGGCATAAAGAAAGTAATTTAGGAATTCAGGTATTTATCTATCATAAATTGGAACATATTCTTATCATTGGATTTAGACATGCGGTTTTCAGTTGTACCGATAATATAAAAAAAGCCGCTATAATAGCGACTTCCAATGGAACCATGTTCTTTGTACCTCGACATTAAAGATTCAATTTTACACATATTTATCAACCGACTTTTGCAGCTTTATTTTCTCTTCATTTGGGTTGCTCATAACGAACATTACGATTTTCTTAGATGTAAAAGAAATCATGGATTAAATTGCTTCTTTGTTATGTGCATCTTGATGCGGGCAATTCCATTGAGATACCGATGATTCTCCGCTTTGCCTGTAACGGTAAGTTAAAGGCGATCCTTTTTTTGGATGGTCCTTTCGCTTTGTGCAACTATTATCCCTAGAACAATCATTATTTTTTCTTTACTGGTATCCAGATGTCGGGAAACCACTCGGTATATATTCGTTCCTTTAGTTTTTGTAATTCACATTGCGGCTCCAGGAGCCCGTTTCCCATTAGCTTACTCATATTTCACACGAATTCAATTAACTTCCTATCTATTTCAGCGATATCACCAATCTCCGATGTACCATCCCAAAGGATAATTGAAGAAGCTTCATCGTTTTCAACAAAATCATCAAGTTGGTACAGTTCACCCACAAACAGAGCTCCATACTCTGTCCGTTCAGGTCCATGAAAACTTGGCTGAAGTCTAAACTTCATTAAACCTTTGAATTCAGCCGTATCAATATTTTGATTGGTTTCCTCAAATAATTCTCTAATAACACATTGTTGAGCATTCTCTCCAGTTTCAATTATACCTCCCGGCAGTTCCCAGTTCTTTCTCCACTTATTGTGCATGAAGAGGTACTTTCCTTGGTACTTCACCACGATTAGAGCATGTGTTAGTGGAGCATCCAGTGTAGTTGTTGTGATCTTATCATACTCGATATTAATAAATTCCAAAAAAATATTACCTCTTGAATCTGTCATAATCGCCATTTTTAATCCTCCATTTCTTTTGTAACAAAAATCAAAAAACGCGCTAGACCTAAATCCTGCGCGTTGCATATCGCAGGATGGTAAGCGCGAATAGCGTAAACCCATCCCCAATTTTTAAAGGAATGGATTAACGCTTTCCATGATGGTGAGATTGTTTTAATTCTAAAATTAACATCGTCTATTCTCCTAATCATCAATGTATGGAAATAATACCCACTATAATGTACTAGAGTCAAGTATATAATTTTGCTTCATTCCCAATAACGTACCTGCCTGATAACTTATTGAGGAATTTCCCGTTAGCGTAACAGGCATTAACTTTTAATATCTTTATTAGGCTTTATGTTTTGTCTGTATCGAATTATGGCAAGAGGTAGATTAACTATTCCACAGATAAAAGAAGAGACAATAGATATCCATTGAGGTATTGTAGGATAATTCGGTTTCCCGTCTCCTACAGGTCCTATTTTGGGTTGGTGGCTATCCCACAAACCATATAAGAGACCAACAGCAGGTGTCAATATACAAATTACACTTGCAACGATATGTAACACATACTTGTTCAATCTAGCCCCTCCATTGAATGTATTCATGTCTAGAATCCTGTTTAAATTATACGTTATCTAAAAGTTGAAAGTTACACTAACCTGCCTGTTAACGAATTAACAGACGAAAGTCGATTAGATACATGCCTAATCGGCAAGCGGACTATGCTCTTGTCCTCGACACAAGCGGCTTTTCAACAAATAATGTTGTTGAATAATTTCAGTCAAAATACGTCACTCACAATTATATTGCCCCATAAACTTTTTAATGTTTTACCTTTAATCTTAACTTGATTTAATAGTTGTTCAACCGATTCGTACTTAATTTGTGCTTCTTCATTTTCCTTAATACAGTACCAACCACTTTCATTATAACTAATTAAGAAATGAGTATCATTCAAGATAAATTCTATTTCATGTCCTAGATTTAAATCTTCGGTGAATTCGTCGTAACTATACATCTGTGTCTCCTTTCACTATCTCCATGGACTTCATGGTCCACTAAATTACCAAGCCTAAATTTATACAACCGATTCCCAGGTAGAAATAATGGGAATCGGTCGTAAGCCTATTTTAGAATTAGCTTATTTAGAGAGATCCTTATGCCATGTATTATTCCCCATTATCCTATCAACAATATGTTGTGCTTCCCAAACAGCTGCGATCTCTAATCCTTCGCATTCTTTTATGTCAGCAGGTTTAATCTCACCCATATAATAAATTGAATGCTCACCTGTAAGCTTATCAATGACACATGCAGGAGGTGGCCAAGCCTCTGCTTCATTTACAAAAGGTCGGTTTTCTACGACAGGCCAGTCACCTGATTTTAAAACATCATCATAAACCCCAACAATAAATTGATAATTCTCTTGCTGAGGCTTATCCTCAAAGGTGTTTCCCATATAGTTATAGATGGCTATATTTGCATCTTTAAATCTTCTTCCGAATGCAAATTTACCATTAGGCAGAGGTATGGCATATAGATCTCCCAATTTAATGCGTTTGAGTTTTGTATTTTTCATGGTTTTCCAAACTCCTTCGTAGCAGCTTTAGAATATGCTTACTTTCCAAGAGATGTTCATCTATTTATTTTATAAGCATTCGGGGATCTCTTCCACATATTGCATAGTAAACAAAGTAAACTGGATATATCTTAATAAAAATATAAAAAGACCTTGAAAGGCATTTAGCCATCAAGGTCTCATCCTGGTTACTGCATAATTAACTTCTTTCCAAACTCGAAGCCCAAGTTTTAAAGGAATCTAGTATTTCTTCTAAATTTGTTACTCCCCCTGCAAAGTGAAACACTCCATCTCTAACAACACAATAGAACCAATCTTCTTCATTTCTCTCTTCTTCAATTGACTCAAACGGCACATCTTCTAAATAAGTATCTGTCAAGTCGATTTCGACAGACCAACCGGGATTATCCACAGTATCAATTTTCACACCGTATGAATGCTCCCAATCACCCATTACAGTTTTCAAGATACCAGTTCTGAAGCCATTTTAATGTGTTCATCATAGCAACTTAATCAGCTCTTCTAGCTCATCAACCAATACTTTTGCAAGTTCAAAATTAGTATCTTTCAAAGCCAATTCTATTTTCATCTCAACAGACTTTTTCTTTTGTTCAGTTTCTAGATAGTCTTCATTAAAATGACTCGCATAAATCATCTGTCTAAATTCTAGTATACTCATTTTACTAATCGTCTTGTCCTCAATAATTAAAACATAATCCATACCATTAACAACAGAATAGAAATCATGAGAAATCATGAGAATCGCACCTTTGTAGTCCTCAATAGCTTTCTCCAATGCGATTTGTGTATAGATATCTAAATGGCTTGTCGGTTCATCAAGAAGCAATACGTTTGCTTGACTGGCAGAAACTTTAGCCAATTGAAGCATGTTTTTTTCTCCGCCAGATAAAGACTCTATCTTTTGATCAAGAATTTCTCCTTCAAAGCCATAGTTTGAAATAAATGATCTAATCTCATCATAAGTTTCAAACCCAGCCTCGATGAATTCATCTAATATTGTATTGGAATCCTTTAGCATCTCACCTTGAACCTGAGATAAATATGCCACGTTAACAACATCAGCATTTATTTCAATGGAATCCTGATTATTTTTAAAGATTTCTCTGAGTAAAGTCGTTTTCCCGGTACCGTTTGGACCGATCAGGGCTACTTTATCTGTCGATTTGATCTCGAAATTCACATTTTCCAAAAGCAACTCGTCAAAGGAAACGCTATAATTATTGACGTTTATAACAGTAGTGTCTTCAAGTTCTTTATCAATACCAAAACTGATATTCGGCTGCTTGATATCGACAAATGGCTCTTTTATTCGACGCGCTTCCAATCTCTCTTGAAACTTAACTCTGGCTTTTAACGCTCTGCCTCTGGAGGCTTCCGAATTATACGTGGCGATCTCTCTAAGATTGTCGATGATGTGATCGTATCTCTCAATTTCTTCAGCTTCAGCAACCGCGATTTCTTGCAGTTCGATCTTAGTCTGAAGCAGCGAGAAGTTATAATCGATATATCGACCGTCAAACTCTTGGATCTCCGTGTTTTCAAGGTGTATAATTTTGTTGAAACAATGATTCAATAGATATCGGTTGTGCGTAACAACTAGCAGCATTCCCTTGTGGGAATTAATCAATTTTTTAAGCGCATTTAGGTTTTCAAAGTCTAAAAATACATCGGGTTCGTCCATGATCATTAAGTCCGGACGACTAAGCATTTCCTTCATCACTTGAATGAGTTTGAATTCCCCGCCGCTTAATTCGGATACATTAAGATCTTTTAGCTTCATGAGGTTGGCCAGGTTTAGCTGCTTATTAATGGTGTTTTCGAAATTATCCCCATCCATCGCCTCGAAGGCATCCAAAGCCAATTGAACCTTTTCCAGCAGCGAATCCATATCCGACGTGGTGGCCATCTCCGCATAAAGGGCTGAGATTTCATCTTGTATCTTGATGAATTCTTCTCCGATATATTCAAAAACGGTCATTTCTTTCGTTTTATCTACTTGCGAGAATTGACTTACATACCCGATTCTGCAATCCGGGTCTATCTCTAGCTTGCCCTCGAACAAATATCTTTCAGGATCCATCAGTATATCGATCAGTGTACTTTTCCCACTGCCACTTGTTCCGATAAAAGCGCAATGTTGTGCCTCTTCAAACGTAAATGAAATGTTGTTATATAGTTCTTTTTGTGGAAACGAGAAGGATAAGTTATCAACTTTTATCATAGTGTTACCTTTCTTTATAACTAAAATGGTGAGTATTTTGTAATGTATTGTCGAACACAGACTTTTAGAGTAACACTGTTTACCCCCAAGTTCAATTCATTGTTGCTCTTACCCTCACTTCGAAGTTCTAATACTTTCTATAGAATGATGACTTGTTGGACGATTTTCATAATCAATCATTGCTTACGATAATGAAGATCCATCAAAAACGATTGAAGAAGCAGCAGCCTGGACGTTTATCCAATCCAATAAAAATACATCAAAAAAATCATGACAACGATCCACCCTACACATATTATGGGACCAAGCTTTGTGCCTTGGCACAAGGATATGATTTATGCCATGCTAGGATCAACACGACCAGTACGCTTCCCACTCCCAGTCACGTCATTTTTTCTTTCAGCATTCTCATGATCATCTACTCCTTATCTGTTTATAATGAACATATAGTTGATGATCTCTTTGCAATGTTCATCTTTTTCGTATGTATAACTGCTCCACACGGTCATTTAATTGTACTGAATAAAATAAGCGTTGCTACAGCAACGCTTCTATATCTTTGAAGGGAGAATTTATCACTCAAGTACATTTCGCGATGCGAAAGACATCACCGTAATTAAATTCGGTGATGTCTTTCTTGAAATTCAATTGGGCCAAACTCAAAACCTGCTGTTCGAATTTTTTCGTTTTTCTGGCGGCAGTATGGCCTCTACGACGTCCCAATGTTCGGCGATTTTACCAATCTCCACGCGGAACAAATCATAGAAAGCAGTAGGTTGACCGTCGAGGAGACCTTCACTTACTGTAAGCACAAAATCACCTTGCCCAATCACTTGATGGACATGAGTATATTCAAATTTAATGTTTTTTTCCTTCAGCGCCTGCAATGCAACATGGAGGCCGGAAAGGCCGTCTGCAATATGCGGACTATGCTGAATGTAATTATCACCATCAAAGTAAGAAGCTAGCAGGCCGGAATTCTTCCCAAGCAAGATGTTTTCAACATAGCTTTTGACAAATTCTTTGTTAGCATCTGTCTTGTCAAGATCCTTTATCGTTACCGGTCCGTCAATCATCGTATGATTGCTCGGTGTCTCCCCTTCCATCTCTTGCATATTATCCCAGTGTTCAACAATCAGCCCATCCTTAAAACGGAAAATATCAATAATGATTTTCGGGCCAAAAAACTCATATACGGAATGAAGTACCACATAATCCCCGTCGACCAAAGCACGCTTAATACTTACTTTTGTACCAATTTCCTTTAAGTGGTCAAGTGCACCAAGCATGGCCGCACGACCATCAGATAAGCCTTGATTGTGCTGAATATATTGATCTGGATGAACGTGAGCCGTGATCGCTTCAGGGTTGCCGCTCTCAAAACTATCCAGCACGGCGACTGCCTTACGAACAAGCTCATTTTGGTTCTTTGATGTCATTTGTATATCCTCCTGAATTTTATAGTCACTAGATAAATAATGAACGTTATGTTGTTTATTTATCTATCGCTCATTATAATAGTGGGTAATACCAAGCTCAATATTCAATATTTTTAATTTTGAAGGATAACAGACATCTCAACAAATTTTGTCGCTTAACTGCTTAAAATAAATTAAAGGGGACAGAAAATAATGAATAAGAAAACCGACCTAAGAATACTTCGCACGAAGCAATCGGTTCGAAAGGCGTTTTATGAGCTTATTCAGGATAAAGGATATGAAGCGATAACGATTCAGGATATTGCCGATCGGGCTATGATCAATCGAAATACATTTTATCTTCACTATCAAAATAAACCCGATTTATTAGATACATGTATAAATGAATTGTTAAGCGAACTAAAGGATGCCGTCATTCTTTGTCCCATCAGCATGAATCCCTTCAGTATTTCTATACTTGAGACTGTCATGCAAACTGTACTGGAACATATTTCTCTCAACACTACCTTTTACAACGCCATGTTAATTGAAGAGAATAGAATCTATCAGTTTCGAGCAAAAATGGAGAATATCATTAAAGACAAATTAAATGAGGGGTGGAGTCCTATTCAAGGACAATCCCATTTAGTGATATCCAAAGAGTTGCTGCTCGAATATCTCGTATCGGCTTTCATGGGGATTGTCATTTGGTGGATTAAAAATGATCAGCCTCTTCCTGCGGATGAAGCTGCATCTCAGTTTAGTAGAATTGTTACCTATGGGCATTTGAAAGCTGCCGGCATCCACCTCGAGGAATAAAATTAGCGAGGGGCGCTATTCTGCCAGTTAGTTTAATAAAAAGACAGCCGATCATGTTGGTCGTCTGTCTCCTTCGTTGTATTGAGCTATCGTTTCCCGTTAGCTTCAAGATATATTTTCACCCACGCTCCCATTGGAGGGCGTCGTTCTCATTGAATCATCGAACATGTTCTTGTCCTTTTCGGCAATCGGTACAAGTTCTTGTCTTTGGCTTGGGACACGGAGTTGAATGAATTTGTGCTAAGACAGCACTGCCTCAATATTGGGGTCCATTCCTTGACATATTATTTTGTGTATTTTTTTGTCTTTGGATATTGTCGCAAAATACGTTGTTGCCTACTTCCTTTTTCCTTTCATTCTTGGTTATCGTACAACCTCTTACTTCAATATACGTAGGAGAGAGCTCTGCGATACGGAAAGGAATGATGAAATGGCCTTTATTGAAAGGTACTCCATTAATGAAAATGGAGCAATTACCTTCACTGGGAATACACTTGGACTTAGCCGTTCTGGAACCCCTGGTGTTCCCGGAACGGTTGATAGTATCGGTGCTTATATTACAACAGACACAACGCAACAATTTGGGACCTACCCGCCAGGTACAACCAGTGTCTTCCTCAACAACAGCTCAGCCGCTGTACTTCAGATTCCCGCTGGCAGCACGGTTTTGTATGCGGAATTGATTTGGGGTGGTACATACATCGATGGCACGGAAAATAATTCTGCTTTCATTAACAACCCCGTATTGTTTACTACTCCATTAGGTCAGACAAGTGTATTGCCCGACACGGCAACTCGATTTGAGGTTATCCTCTCCACTCAAGCTGGCTTTCCCACGACCTATGCCTATGTACGATCAGCGGAAGTTACCAATCTGGTCTCCGCTGCTGGTGCAGGAGCGTACACGACAGGAGGCGTAGTCGGCACACTTTCGATCCCTGATCCAACATCGAACCATGCAGGCTGGACCCTGGGCGTTGTGTATCAGAACCCGGCTCTGCCTCTGAGAAACATGTCTATTCGAGTGACTGCAGATGTCATTCTCTCCACTTCAGGTCCTGTTAACATGGTCATTGATGGTTTTGCTACTCCATTTATGGGGCCTCTCGCAGGAAGAGCGTTATTCAGCAGCCAGGAAGGTGACGCTATAAAGACAGGGGATCAGGCACGGTTTGACCCGACCATTGGAACGGTCACCAATCTGTCAGGCCCCAATAACTTCGCGACCAACTTTTTCGCTTCACAGATTAACAATGATGCCGGCCTTCTGGATACATCGGGAACCTTCGGTACACGCAATCAAATCAATGGGACACCTGGGACCAATATCATAGGCGGTCGACAAGGTTGGGATATTACGAATGTTGATGTTGGCTTTACTTTGCATAATACACAGACTCAAGCCACGTTCCAACTGACCACCAACGGTGACGGTTACCTTGTTGACGGAAATGGCCTGCAGATTGATATTAATACTCCCGTATTGACTGCTGTAAAAAGCGCTAACGTCGCTGATGCCATCGTTGGAGATACCGTAACGTACTCTATCGTGATCTCGAATACGTCATTGGTGGATGCGACCAATGTTATGTTCTTTGATAACATTCCGGATAGTACTACTTTTGTGATGAATAGTATTACGATTGACGGGGTTCCCCAGGCTGCCCTTGATCCAATCACAGGTGCCCCCATTGGCATTCTTGTTTCAGGTGCATCGGTAACCGTTTCCTTCCAGGTCGTAGTCACTTCGCTTCCAGCACCACCACGATTATTCAATCAGGCCAAGGTTGGGTACACTGCTCCTACGGTACCGGGTGGCCCAGTCATTAATACCGCTGTGCCTACCAATGCCATAGAAATCCCTGTCTTTCAGCCTAATGTAGCCATTGTTAAGAGTGCGGAGACGTCAAACGTCCAGGTTGGCGAGAACGTGACCTATACCCTTGTTGTTACAAATACGGGCAACATCAGTGCAACCACTACTGTGCTGGACAATATTCCGGATGGATCTGTGTTTGTGCCGGGGAGTGTTACAATCAATAGCGTTGTTCAACCGGGTGCCGACCCTGTGACCGGCATTCCGATCGGACCGGTTGCCCCAAATACGGTGTTTACAGTTACCTTTCAAGTTAATGTGGTTAGCCAGCCAGCCGGATTTCAGCTCGTGAATCAGGGTACAGCTTCCTATACGTACCAACCGCCGGATGGAAGGGTTATCCCTGGCTCCGTAGTATCCAACACCGTTATTATTCCAGTGACATTACCCTTCGTTAGTGTAGTGAAGTCTACCCCCGTCCTTGATGCTGTCGTTGGAGACACGGTGACCTATTCCATTGTAGTGACCAATCAGGATACGATTCCCGTCACTGATATTCTGTTGACCGATGCTATTCCTCCAGGTTCTGTGTTTGCAGTGGGCAGCGTAACGGTTGATGGAGTTTCTCAGCCTACATCTGACCCCATGACAGGCATAGCAGTTGGGACCCTACTTGGAGGCGCTTCTTCAACGATTACCTTTAGTGTGAATGTCACTTCCCTACCTGAACCTGCAGAGTTAACAGACCAAGCTCAAGTTACGTTCACGAGCGGCACTTTTAGCGGTGCCTCTTTTTCCGACGTCGTGACGATTCCTGTCTTTCAGGCGATTATCGGCATCACCAAGACCGCAGTTCCTACCTTTGCTGTGGTTGGACAGATTATCTCATTTCAATTCATCGTTAACAATACAGGGAATATTGATGCAACTACCTTCCTTACCGACATCATTCCGGCTGAGACCGCTTTTGTTCCGGGTACGGTACTGGTGGACAACATTTCTATTCCTGCAGCAGATCCCAATTCAGGATTTTCACTGGGGATCGTACCTGCTGGAGGTTCTGTGCTCGTCAGTTTTCAAATTGTTATCAATTCGTTGCCTGAATCATTCCAAATTATCAATCAGGCCACGACAAGCTTTACCTACACACCACCAGATGGCCGAGTTATACCCGGAGCAGCTGACTCCAACGTCGTCGTCATCCCTATCTCCGCAGACAACGTAACAGTCATTAAGAGCGCAAATGAGCTCCAAGCCATCGTGGGTGATATTGTTACGTATACACTGGTTGTCCAAAACAATGATGCCATTGATTTGACCAGCGTCATCCTAACCGATCCTGTGGCCCCTGCCTCCGTTTTTGTGACAGACAGCGTTACGATAGACGGGGTCTCTATCCCTGGAGCTGACCCTGACACAGGTATAGCCATTGGTACCATCACGGCCAATGGCACTGTAACCATCACGTTCCAAGTCACTGTTGTTGGAACAGCACCTCCGGTACCGTTCCCCTTATTCCTTACGGATCAGGCTACCCTAGTGTTTAGCACGGGAGACTTTACAGGAGTTGCCTTATCCAATATCGTAAATGTCAGAGTATTTGAACCTATTATCAATCTCGTAAAGTCAGCCGATACCCTAGCAGCTATTGTAGGCGATATCATTGCGTATACAGTGGTTGTATCCAATCTCGGGAATTACAATGCTGACGTTGTTTTACTGGACCCGCTGCCTGCAGGAGAAACATTCGTAACAAACAGCGTGCTTATTAACGGGAATCGCTGGAGTAGTGCCGATCCAATAACTGGGATTAATTTAGGCACTGTACAGCCTCAATTTCCGGTTACTGTCACCTTTTTAGCAACCGTTACTTCCCTGCTAGACCCGCCCGAGTTAGTCAATCAGGCCACCGGCAATTTCACATATATCCTTCCAGATGGGCGAGTTATTCCGGGAACATCTCAATCCAATATAGTGACCATTCCGGTGAGCGATCCTGGCACAATCACAGTCACAAAATTATCTAACCAAACGATAGTAACTTCGGGGAATATTGTAACCTACACATTTTCTGTGCTTAACGGTTCAAGTGCGATAGCAACTAATGTTATTCTCACTGATCCCATTCCAGATGGATCAACTTTTGTTCCGGACAGCTTAACCCTGAACGGGGTAGTACAGATTGATGCTGATCCTTCTGATGGATTTTTAATTGGCAGCCTTGCAGGGAACAGTTCTAATCCGTTGACCTTCCAAGTAAGTGTAGATAATTTATCCGTGCAGCCCGTTCCAAACACATTAATAAACCAAGCCAATCTGACCTTTATTCTAAATGGGTTAGGTGGCAGCACCTCCTCCAACCTTGTAGAGATCCCCATTCTAGCACCGGTGATTACGATTCTCAAATCCGCATCCCCTGCTGAAGTAGATCTCGGGGATACCGTGCAATATGTCCTTAGTGTTCAAAATTCGGGAAATACGTCAGCAAACGTCACCCTAGTTGACCCCATTCCCCTAGAGGCTGTCTTTATTCCGGATTCCTTAACAGTGAATGGAGTGCCTATTATTAGCGATCCTGTAGATGGAATTCCGATAGGGACCCTCCCACCAGGAGATATCACCACCGTCGCGTTCGCCGTAAACATATTAAATTTCCCTGCCAATAATCAGGTTGTAAATGAAGCCATAGCCACGTACACCTATACTCTGCCTGACGGTAGCGTCACAAACAATTCAGTCAATTCCAATTCGGTCGTAACGATAATTTCAGACCCACTGGTGGACATTATCAAAACCGCTTCTCCCACTCAGGTTGCTCCAAATCAAATCATTGATTTCTCGTTCACCTTGGTAAATGGCAACAACCTGTCGTTAAGTGATGTTTTGTTCTTTGATCAGATTCCTCAAGGAACGACTTTTGTAAGTGGAAGTGTTACGAGCCGAGGGGTAAATATACCGGGAGCGAACCCGGCAACTGGAGTTGGTATCGAGAATGTTGAAGCCGGAGCTACAATCTCAATACGTTTCCAAGTCACCGTAAATAGTGGTATTACTTTAACTCAAATCACCAATCAGGCCAGTGTGGAATATCGGTTAGGTTCAATTCCATTCAGAGTGGATTCCAACATCGTCATCATTCCCGTCACAGCAATTACACCAACAGTGCCTATAATTCCGTCAGGACCAGTACCTTCCACTCCCCCTGTAGCTTCGGAGGCTGGATCTGGGGTATCGCAAACCTCTTCAGCGCCAGCCATCCCTGTGCAAAAAACGGCTAACAAAACGGTTGTTGAAGTAGGTGAAACTATTAATTATGCCATCCTTATTCAGAATACGAGCCCTTACACCGCAACCCAGCTTGTTTTAAAAGATAAAGTACAATCGGAAGCACACATCGTATCAGGCAGTATTCACGCCCCAAATCTTCCGCAGACGGGCACCAATCTAGAACAAGGCCTGATATTAAACCAATTGCTGCCGGGAGAATCCATTCAGATCCATTATCAAGTTCTGGTCAAGGGGCAACCTGCGAATAGCAAACTGGTGAATCAGGCTTCATTATCCATTGTTTACGTCATTCCTGGTGCAGGCACAGCTACTATAACCCTTGCATCAAACACCACCGTAGTCACCATTGTGGAAAGTGAAGAATAACAACTTATCGTTTTGTACCTACTTTTTTCTTACCTAAACTTGTTTTCCGATTGGACTTGGCCCTTGTTTTGGTTCTAGAAGATTTTGGCTTGCCCCCTTTGCTACTTTTTTTAAGTATAGGGGGCTTTTCTTCTACTGACTTATTTAGAGACTCTTCCTCTCCAGATGAGAGGGAACGAAAATGATCCAAGTTGAAGGATTGTTCCTGTTCTTCTTTTTCTGTTGTTCGAATTCGTTGTTCCATCACATAATCCGGTTCTTCCAGTCTTACGGTCCCTTGAAGACCGGCTATTTCCGCTTCGGGCATCGGTTCTTTCACGACCAGAAGATGATACATGATTTGATGAGCTACGTTGAATTGTGATTGTCTGAGAAGTCCCAGCTCCACTTCATTGTATAAACCATGGTAGGCAGGGAAATAAAAGAATTCCATCTTCAGCATTCGGAAGTCAATCCGATTTTGGGACAAATCCTCTTCTACGGGGAAAGCGACCGATGGATACAGGGAAAGCTCACTATCGTCTTCCATACGTCCTGGGTAAGTCGTCCAATATTTAGGCGAGTGCTCGTTGAACTGTTGCTTAAACTGGGGATTTACCATATGAACACTGGCATGAGCATAAGGAGCAACAATACATACTATTGCTTTGTGTCGGCAAATCCGATAAATGTCCTTCATAACCAAAATCAAATTATCAACATATTGCAAACTGTGAGAACACATTATAAAATCGACAGTGTCGTTTTTAAGTGGAATAGGCAAGTTATAATCATGAACAATGTCCGTCATCTCATAACGAATACGATCAATGCCAATGCAATCTTTGAACTTATTTATGCCGCTACCCAAATCAATTCTCAACCTACTCACTTCTTCCTAGTCAGTTGTTTATGTATGTTATTCATTGAAGATAGGAATGTATAAGCCATTCTCCCATGTCAATTTGCCCTTTGTGGAGCTTCGTTTGAATTTCAGGTCATTTTGCAACCCTGAGCCACACTCGATCCCTCATTACTGCTTAAAAGATTTGTCCCTTAATCATCATATAGATAATTTTATTTATTGTGCTCCAAGTGTTGAGTGTATTTGCACTATTGTCTACTCATTCAGTGAGCCAGCTTCTTGGCACAATTGATCACGACCACCTTGTAAGGCTCACCCTCTCCTCAACTGAAAATTCTAGAGTTAAGGTCCGCATACGCCACGGACTAGCCAATCGACTGAATACGCCTTCCCTGTTCATCATAACTGTAACGAATCGTCCTTCCATCCGGTAGTGTTTCTTGTGTCAATTGGTCGAGTGTGTCGTACAGATAGGCTGTACAACCAGCATCAGTTTGAATTATTTTTACATTTCCATTGCTATCATATGTATAGTTGTGCTCACGAAGTGCACTACCAGTGCCAAAGTAATCACTGTAAGTAAGCAGCTGATCCCCTTGATCGTAAGTAGCTTTAGTTATAATTCCGTTGGCTCGATCGACTTGTTGCATTGCGCCCGTATCATTGTATTGATATAAAATGAGGCTTTGATTATCTTTTGCTATACTTTTGACTTGTTCTAACCCAGTGTATTCAAAATTAACTTTAGACGCACCTGTACCTGTTGTATATGCGAGTTCCTGGAGGCCACTGTTCGCTTTATACGTGTACGTTTTTGTATGTCCCCGATCTCCTCCATTTCTGTACTTGTTGTTGATATCATTTAAATCAAGTTGTCTAATATGTTTCAAGATAAAAAGTAAGCCGCCCATCTGCCTATATGTAAATATAAATCTAGGATTAGTCTTCATTTCCCTCTTCGATTTTACGATAAATAGTATGGGGTTATACGAATAATCCTATTCTTTACTACTTCCAAGGGGGAACAGAACGTGAGACAGACTCGCAAAAAAAAGATGGATTTAAGGTTTAAACTTTATTTGATCATTCTGGTTCCGCTGCTGGCCATGGGCGGTCTAATCATGTGGACCACCATTGATTCTAGTGAAAATGCATCATTAATGACCATGCAGCATAACAATCAGCAGCTGGCAGTGAATACTGCTTCTCAACTAGGCCAGGAATCGGAACTAATCAAGACATTATCCTCTACTGCTTCAGAGGAGAGCAACGAATACAAAAGTCTTAGAGACGAACTCGTTAAAGTTAGGCTTCAATCTGGAGCCTTATATGTTTATATGTATAACAAAACTTCAGACGGTTGGATCTACACCGTGGATGGAGCGGATTGGGACGATAGGGAATACAGCCCTTATGGGACTGCAATGGAATTCAATTCCCAGATTCAGGAACGCTTGTTACGCGGTGAAGTCGTCACAACAGGCATTGTAGACGATCCAACCTGGGGACAGCTATTGTCCTCCTTTACACCAATCAAGGATTCGCAAGGTACTGTTATTGGCTATCTGGGCATTGATATTTCTGCTGGAGCAGTGAATCAAGTCTCCGCGACATCCCTGAATAATGCTTATCGGACCATTATCCCGATTTTTGTGGTTGTACTGATTCTGTCTTTGGTCATGATGCTATTCGTAGTAAGAGGCATTCTCAGACAAGTACACGATATTAAGTCAAGCCTCGAACAGGTTGCTGATGGGAATCTCAAAGTTGTATCCACACATATGACAAATGATCAGCTCGGTGATATCAGTGATTTGATTAATGTCATGGTTGCCCAATTGACGAACATTCTGATGGGAATACAGCAAGGATCCAATACGTTGCAGCAGTCCTCGAAAAATATTGCGGAAACGGCTCAAACGAATCAGCGTCAGACCGAAGAACTTTCCAAAGCAATCGAAGAAATTGCTATAGGCTCCGTGAAACAGGCCGAAGAAACAGAACAATCCGTCCAGCACTCAGAGAATCTCGGCAAAATAATGGATGAAGTAGGTTCATATGTGCAACAGTTTACCCATACTTCAGAGCAGTTATCTGCCGTGCAAGTACAAGTTACACGTGAACATGAGGTTCTGCTTGAAAAGAGCCGCGAGAATGCGAAGCGTGTTGAGCATCAGCAGAAAATTTCCAGTTCACTGACGACTCAATCGGAACTCGCTTCCTCCATTAGTGGACAAATACACAACATTTTAAAACAAACTCAAATTCTATCGCTGAATGCTTCAATCGAGGCAGCCCGCGCTGGCGAAGCGGGTAGAGGCTTTGCGGTCGTTGCTGGTGAAATGGGACAGCTCGCTCAGCAATCCGAACGTTCGATCCAGGAGATTGATGAGATCCTGAGTTCATTTGTTCAAGAGATACATCGTATGGGCAGTCATTTTGATGCGAATATGGTGGCGGTCAAGGAACAGGAAGAACAGATTGCTGATTGCCTCCAGACGTTCAGACAGGTTAGCCGCTTATCGACCGAGGTGCAGGAGCTGGCTCAACGTTTGGAAAGCCGGACGGTGGATATGCACTCTATTCGTGAGGAAGTGGAACAGCATTTGAGCTATATTGCTTCCGCAACCGAGGAAACTTCAGCCATGGCCGAAGAAGTCACGGCAAGTGCTGTGGAGCAGCAGCGGTCGGCCAACGAACTGTCGAACATCTCCGGGCAGCTCGCCAGCCTTGCAGGGAACCTCAAATCATATTCCGACCAATTTCAGATCGAAGTCCGTAAATCAGATTCATAATAATGAAAACCCCGTTACCTGTCGAATCAGACGGCGGGGTTTTTACTTTTTCTAATTGGCTTATATATTTGAATCTATACCATTCTGTCCGGATTTCCCATCGAATCAAAGCGTTTAACCAATGCAATTTTAATGGATCATGTGTGTATTCACTTTTATTACCATTGTGAATCTTGCTCCGGATCATGGAAGGCGTACTTCTTCCCCTTTTTCTTATGTCTGTATGGACCCTTGAATTTCATTGAATTATTATCCATATAGTAAATATATAGTTATTTTACAAAGGGGATTAAAACACATTTGGTAGCCTGTTCCGTAATTTATAATAGCGAGGTTATGAACTTCACCTCTGGAAAGCGGCTATCCGGTCCTTTCATTAAGGCTCCGCCTTGATTTTTCAGATACATATCGAAGAAATCCAGCATATAGGCATTGATAACGGAGTTCGCTCTTTCTGGCGCAATCTTTCCTGTAATGCCCAGCATATTGAAAACCGGAGAAATGAACTGTACGTCGGTAAAATTCAAATGCTCTGTATTTTCGATATAGAGGATTTGTCCTCCTTCGTCGAACGTTTCGCGCATCCGTTCAAGCTCCAACTTTTTATCTTCCGTTACTTGATCCATCCACTCTCTTGTTGAGCCCATACGGTTAAGCTCTGCATCTGTGTAGACCCGGTTATTCATCACCATTTTTAATTCTTCGAAATAGCTTTCCGAGTTGATGAACAAAAACGGCTTTCGCAGATCCTCTCTGTCACGAAGACGATAAAGCCCTCCATCCAAGTCTATTCCAACCGTGATTCGCGGATCGTAAGAAGCGTCGTAGGCCGTCGCCCCGCCGATGGAATGACCGAACACCCCGACATGACCGAGATCAATCCTTCCTTTTAGATGACTTGGAATCTGTCCCGATTGGATGAGCTCGAATTGGTCCAGCGCAAACACCACATCGCCGGTTAACACTTTTCCCAACTTGTCGCGATTTTCTCTTCCTGTTCGGTAATCATCGTCGGGCGAGAATAAGTCGTTGGTTGTGCTGGTCGTGATTCGACCGTCCGGAAACTCGGTTGCAAATGTATTGTAGGTGTGGTCGATCACTGCCACGATATATCCGTGACTCGCGAGATTCTCAGCTTGCGACGTATGGAGGAACCTGGAAGAGCTGAAACCGGGGTTCGCAAGGATCAGCGGGTATGAAGTCTGAGCCGAAGAGACTTCTGCCCCCGAATAAGCATGACTGGATACGTACTTCAGGTGTTGAAAAGTAAACCCAGGAAGGCCATAGCTCGCGGCCATATAACGTAAAATTTGGGGATTGGGAATAAAGGAAGTGTACTTGTCGGTAGCAGCTTGAACCGGATACCATACCTGAACCATCAACTCTCTCTTACCACTTCTGGCTTTGGCAAAAATCTCTTCCCTATTTGTATCCACGAGATGAAAAGTTTGCGTTCCTACCTTAAATTCGCCTGTCGGTTCAGGTAGTTTAAATACAGGAAAAGCATACATAAGACCCGCTGTTACGACCAGCGTTGTCGCTATAGCGGTATAAGCTGAACCCAACATGAATCTTGGGATTTTTTTTTGGCCGTTTTTTTTAAAGTAGCTATAACTTAAAATGGCTAAAAAAATGATAGTTATGAAATATGGGAAAAATAGCTGAACTCTGTATCCTTCCACCATCCAATGAATGACCAGTAAAAGTGTGGCGATCCCGCTTGCAACGAATACTGGAATTCTACGCCGTCCTTTTTTTAATAGGAAAGTTAATACAAACAAGCCGATGTTTGACAAAAAAAGCAACAATTCAAACAGCCTCATCTCGATTCTCCTTTTAAAAAATTTCTATTTTCGTTTGTTCCAATATTATCCTGCCAGGCTGGCCTAAGCTATCGATTCAACTTACATCTACCTTACAATTTTGTAATTCTACCTTGCGGTTTTGAAGGACTCGTAAAACTGTGGAATTGATGCATACGAACCGATACATGTTTAGATCACCTTCTAAACGGAAATGACACAATGTAATTGTGCTCAGCTTTGGACATGAACTTAGTTCCTTAAAACAAAAAAAGCCGCTATAATAGCGACTTTGAATGGGATAATGTTCTTGTCCCTCGATATAATAGAAACTAAACAACCGTTCCCTGGTAGAATACCGGGAAACGGTGCAATTTAAAGATCGTTTTATTTATTTTGTCTACTTGACTCCTTGTAAGCGCCTTTTTAACAGATAACGTTGTTGACTAATTTTAGTCAACATATGTCACTCACAATGATATTTCCCCATAAACTTTTTAATGTTTTACCATTAATCTTAAATTCATTTAATAGTTGTTCAACTGATTCATACTTAATTTGCGCTTCTTCATTTTCTTTAATACAGTACCAACCACTTTCATTATAACTGATTAAGAAATGTGTATCATTCAAGATAAATTCTATTTCGTGTCCGAGATTTAAGTCTTCAGTGAATTCATCGTAACTATACATCTTGAGTCACCCTTTACTATCTCCATCGACTTCTAGGAACATTCTTATTCCAATCCCAATCCCAATCATGTGTCTGTGGGACTTTAGGTGTGCTTGGGATTTCTATGTTTCGTATAATCGATGTCTTTTTTAGCATTACCATTTTATCATAAAATTTTCTTTGAGCAAATTTACTATTATTATATATTTTATCCATATAAGAACACGGTTTTTGTTCCTTAGCTAGAAGTTTCTCAGTTTGCTTTCCGGAATATGATATTTTTTTAGCGGTCTCACCAGAACCTCTCTAAAATACCTGTACCTTCGACTGACAGTGTGAAGATCGTTTCCTCAGACGATTGTTTTACACATATGTGCCTCCTAGTGTCTAGTGTTTTTCAAGTCCATTCACTTGCCACACTATTTTTTTTGGAGAAAGCAGATGCTATACTTGCTAAAGCGTTACCTGTCGGCTTTTGTGTGTTGATTTATTCGGAGGCAACAAGCTGCTGCATGGCACCTTTCGGCAATATGCCTATTTCTTTATATAGGGGCTTTCCATCTTTGAATATAATGGTTGCCGGTATGCTCATAATCTGAAATTGTGAAGAGGTTTCCGGATTTTCGTCTATATTAACTTTAACTACTTTAATGGAATCATTTGCTTCCTTTTCAAACTCCTCTAAAACAGGTGCAAACATTCTGCATGGACCACACCAAGGAGCCCAGAAATTCACTACTGTTATACCTTCAGTTTGCACCATCTCTTTAAAAGTAGAATCTTTCGCGTGTTGAATAGCCATCGTGATCATCCTTCCGAATTAAATATAATAAAGATATATTATATCCTTAATTGTACATGAGATTTCAACGGTTTATCTGTTGGAGATTAAGGCTCCGTTTCACTTATTCCAATGTCCGGCATTATGCGTGGCAGTGTCGTTGCAAATAAGGCGAAAAAGAACGCGGAGCCTGCGTTCCAGATTCATCACCAGAAGTTGTAGCGTGATGACCGATTAACTTGTCTTTGCCTGGCGTGCCCGAAGACAGTCAAGCCCGTATTTGCACTTGCCTTCAATCGCATTTCGTTCACCTGCGTCCTGTTTGACGACTTGTTTCTCTTCGCTTATCAGGCCGTTATTCGGCTGGCGTCCCAATGCCGGTCCTGAGACGGATGCCATTCTGCTTGCAAAACTGTCGGTTCTCTCGTGTTCGGTAGGTTGATAGCCGGATAGCACCCCATGCGTTCGCGGTACTTCTCGATCACTTCTTCTATAATCCTTCTCACCTCCTTTCATAGGCCCAGTTTCGATTTCCGTGGGGAACTTTATCTGTGCGTCACGGGGAGCCTATAAGGAATTTCTTGGGGCAGCATTGAGCTCCACCGGCCCCATTGATAATGGCACAATCCCAATCGTCACAATAAAATTCTCCTCCTGCATCGCATTTATTAAACGATATTATAGCTATATAATGTCTATAAATAGCCCAAAATTCGATCGATCAATCCATTCCTTTGAATTGCCCGGCCAGTTCATAATTTTTTTTATTTTTCAGATACTGCTCCATTTGGCGTCCTGCTTCGGGGACAACTTGTTGAATCAAACATTCGCTGCCGTGATCAAGACCGCACTCGAACAACGAAGCGTTTCCTTCGATCGTGTGAATAACGTCCAGCAACGAGATATCTTCCCGATAGCGCATAGTCGGTTGCTTGTGAATATTTCAAAGTGCTCTTCTGTTTGAATTATAGACTTTATGAGTCTATAATAACTTTAATTTGCGTGAAATGCAAGCGCCAGAATCAATTGAATTAACTCCCTTTATGAGGAATCACTTTGTTCGGGATGCGTAAAAATTCGGTTACTCCAGTAAAACTTTAATTCAGTTCTGCTACCTCTCCTAACAAAAGCTGCAAGTGACCCTGTTCGTAGCACTAGCTTGAACTAGTCGTTTTGAGTCGACGGTCAGCTATGGTCAAGATTAGTGCGATGATGCTTACCACGATCATTATGATGGCAATGTGATGGAGGCCGCTATCTGTAATCTTTGTGTGAAAAACAATGCCGATTAATGCCGAGGATGCAATAGAACCAATATATCCGAATGTACGGAGAAAACCTGAAGCTGTACCAATCTGGTCTTCAGAAACCTGCATGTACAACGCTGTTTGGTTGCCGCTAGACATTGTACCCTTCATGATACCGAAAATTAGAGTAATTAACACAATCCAAATCATTGGCGTTCTAGTCTTGAGAAAGAATACCCCAATGGAGTCAACGATAGAGGAACCCGCGACAACAATGAGTGGTCCACGAACCAAATTTCGTTTTGAAATTGGCCCCACTACCAAATCCGAAAGTACGCTCATAGGTAGTATTAAAAGTCCAGCTTCAAGTGCGGACATTCCGCGTGCAGCGCTAATCCATACAGTAACACCATAAAGCACGGTATACAAGGACAAAGTCATCGATGCAAACCATGCATAGGTACCGGTGAGCGCTAGGTTCGAGGCTAGCATACGTATATCGATGAAAGGATTTTTTGCTCGCAACTCCCACCGTAAGCATAACACCCGACACAATGGACAGACCAAGCGCAATCCATATTGGGCGGGTTAAAGAGAACAGGAATATCATGAGCGTGGAGATTGTGGCAGAAAATCCTATGATACCCGTAATATCGATGCGCGATGACAGCTCCCGTACTGTCTTCTTTCCCTCCATATGAGTATCCTTAGGAATCCAAAACATGGTCATGACAAACGTGATGAGTGAAAAGGGATGTTAACGAAAAACGTTGTTCGCCATCCCCACGTATCCACAACCAAGCCGCCAATTGGTCGCTAGATATAGAGCCGTCACTAGTATTGTGGTTTGAGCCACTGAAATCTGTATAGATGCAGCGATCGGCACTAGTGGTGGCAATCATGGAGCTATTGATTGGGTTAAGCGTAGACCCCATATATAGCGGTACCACGAACCGCCAAGAGTAAGGGTTCTCGGTTGGCATGATTCTTTCACTCCTTACTCTGTCGTGATGGTGACAACTATTGCTATTGAAGAAACTACGGCAGTATAAACTTTAAGTTGCTCGAGTTCACTACTTAAGTCAGACTTTAGAATCTTTAAATCATTTACGGAATGCTTAGCTATAATCTTAGTTTTTCTAACTTCCAATTTACTTAGACTGGTTCTCTCTTTAAACCTACACCATTTCCATTTCAGTCCAAATTCTTTTAGTAAATAACTTTTATCGACTTTTTATGGTAATGTGCTTTATCACGCGACATAATTTCCATCACTCAACTGTTTAGATAAAAACATCGGGATGACACAATGTTCTTGTCCTGAGCTTGGGACAACTTGGTTCCTTAAAACCAAAAAGCCGCTATAATAGCGACTTTGAATGGAACATTGTTCTTGTCCCTCGACTATTTATGCAATTTTTTCAACCGGCTTCTTCACTGACGGCAGAGCGGTGTTCATGAATTGTGGAGGCTAACACTTAACATCCTTTTTATTACTTTCCTCCAACATGAAACACACCAATTACAGTTGCACCATCAACATCAAACATCGGAATATCACGACCATCTGGTGATCTACTGTTCTGTATTGCAATGGCTTCCTCGGGTGATTTTGGTAGCTCACCGTCTAAGTCTATTTTTAGCACATATCCTGCAGTGCCATCCTCACCTATAGCACTGATTAATTCAGGTTCCGTTTCTGGAGAAGTAGCATCTGCGCTTGAACCGTATGTCTGTCCATTTTTATTTTTAGGATAGTTTATAATATTAGGGCTAATATGAAAAGAACCAATTATGGTTTTCCCATAAACATCATACAGTGGGACATCACCAGGTTCACCGAGATAATCTTTTTTCAGCAAGTACCCTTTAATGCCATTCACACTTCCTGCATAGATTAAATTAGGTAGCATTTCAACTGAGGTGGCTTCTGCAGCAGAACCGTATGTTTGTCCTTGTTCATTTTCAGGATAGTTAGGAGAATTTGTGTGGCTTTGATCAGTCGTACTTTTAGCATATGTGCTTTGGAATACCGTTACACCTCCTACTACACAAACTATAAAAACCACACCTATCAATATTCTATTGTTTTTAGAATACATCCTCACATTTTAGCTCCTTTCTCACTCTTCACTTTGTAACCGTTCGTCCCGTCCTTTTCACTCCACATACTACACCAAATAATGGAAGCTTCGCAAATCTTCCCGTTGTTCTCGGCTCAGGACAAGAACTTGTACCGATAAAATAAAAAAAGCCGCTAAAATAGCGACTTCCAATGGGCTCTTGTTCTTGTCCCTCGACAGTTCACTCTTTATTGTAAATCACTCTGCACTTGCTGACACAGCTACTACCCATTCAAATACCCTACTAGGTTCCCTAAAGTAATACCGGTGATATACTTGAAAAAGGATAATTCGGTAATTTGACGTTCACCTAAAATTTTCGTGATTAGAAACAAGATAGTTACAGCAGATAAAGTTCGTATTGATAATTCCATCAACGGAGGAGATACTTTTTATCTTAAAACGACATAATGATATTCTGAGTATCGCTTAAAGAAACAAACCAGTCCTGCAAAACAGTATTATGGTGTGAAATGATTTGATCTGCTTTCAAGATGGAAGTATCGGCTGAACTATGACCATCTTTTATTAGAATAACGTCATATCCCATGCTAAATGCTCTTCGGCATGTCGCATCAACACAAATCTCCGTTTGAATTCCCGCGATAACCAGTTGATTAACGCCTAAACGAGTTAAATGTGAATCCAGGTTTGTTTCCTGAAATGAGTCTGGGTAGTTCTTTTCGATCTTCACGTCATCAGCTATCAAGGGTAACGTAGGATGAATAGACCACCCAGGAGATAATTTCGAGGTAGTCGTTCCCGGTTTACCATTATGCTGAGTAAGTATGACTGGAATCTTACTTATGTGTGCCCAAGTAATAAGTTGCTTGATATTCGTTAATAATTTTTCACCGTGGTGAATAAAGAGAGGATTTTCAAACGGTCCGGCTTGTATATCGATGATCAATAAAGCTGGCCTGTAAATTATAACTTTCCCCTCCTCATCCCATCCTGGTTACTTCTTCATTATATTTCTAGAGGTTAGAATTGCCCGCAATCATAATAATATACGTAATTGTTTATGCTAAAGAATTGACAGAGCCCCTGTTTGGATCATCATCAAATTGGTAATTGGAATCGGAAAATGTTCTTTTTCTTTTCGACGCTTACTATCTATCTAATATTAAGTTATCATCCCCTTATTGGGATATTTTGATGCCTCTTTTCGGCCTTTCTGTACTCATCATTTTTATCATTCTAGTATTCTACCAAAAACAATGTACGAACCGCATAATAAAGCGCCATTAGCGGTTCATACATTTCGCTAGTTACACCATATACAAGTTGACAGAATGGCGGCTTCTGCTCTACTCCTCTTACTGGGCAGTATTCCGCTAGGCTATTTTATTCGTACCTGTAGTCACAACGTGCTTTCAGGTGCCGTTGGTGAAGTAGTTGGCTCGGAGATTAATATAGTCTTCGCGTCTTTCGTCAGGAATGTGATCAACTCATGCTTATAGGTCGGGAAGATTCCCGGGCTTGGTTCCCACCCGATATGGCGTCGTAATGCCTTCGTAATTCAACATCATGCTCATGCCCATCGAGGCGTGCTTGAGATTGTGGCAATGCACCATCCAGAGGCCCGGGTTGTTCGCTTCCAGGTACAGCTCGTAAGTCTCGCCCTCCTTCGCTTACTCGCTCTCAAGTACACCTGATGCTGTTTTCTTTCCCATTAATATAGAAATCACTGCAAATACAGTTGCAAGTATGACGACTAAACCACCAACCCAGCCGATCGACGACAAGGTTAACCGCTCTACAACCACTCCGCCCAAAGCTGCACCCAGGGCAACACCAAGGTGGAAGGCGGATGAGTTCAAACTCAGTATAATTTCGGTTGATTTAGGGGCCATCGTTACCAGATAGAACTGTTGTGCAGGAGCAGTTGTCCAAGCTCCAAGCATCCAGAGAGCAAGAATAAACATGGCACCTACAAAAGTAACCGCAGCGAACGGGAGGAAAAACAAGGCAATAACATGGATCAACAGACTGACAATCAGTGTAGGGGCTATTCCCCATTTATCAGCGCCGTATCCTCCAACACGTGCTCCAACAACAGCCATTAAACCCATGCCAAGCAAGACGAGACTAATTGTATTGCTATTGAGGCCAGCATTTTCGCGTAGTAACGGCGCAAGGTATGTGGAAACAACGGAGTAACCGGTAATAAAGAACAAGGAAGCTAATAAACCGCTGATTACTTTGAAATCTTTGAGAATAGCCAATTGCTTGGATAAAGGAATCGTTTCTTGTCCAGACATTTTAGGTATCGCTTTTACAATCGCAATAATAGGAATGATGGTGATAATACCAAGAATTGCGAAGATCCAGCGCCACCCCATATATTCACCGATTAAGGTTCCTAAAGGAAGGCCGACAACGAGCGCAAGACTCGTACCCATCAAAATCGTGGCAATCGCACTTCCTCTTTTCTCTGGAGGAGCAATTTGTGCTGCAATCCCCAATGCCACTACCGCGAATACCCCAGCGCTCACACCCAAAATAGCACGGGATATCATCAATATAATAAAGTTAGGGCTAAGGACAGCAATGACATTACCGATAATAAAGATAAGAAGTGCTATGAACAGCAGCTTTTTCCGATCTATTTTTGAAGTAATCGCGATTAAAATTGGTGTTCCTACCGCGTAGGCTATAGAATACATGGCAACCAATTGGCCAGCCAAGCCAATAGTGACATTTATATCAGCGGCCACCATATCCAGAATACCTGTAATAATTGATTCCGCAGTACCGACCACGGTTGCGCCTAATGCAAGCAAGTAAATAATCCATTTGTAGTTCTTCATGAAAGAATTGATCCCCTTTGTTTGTCTAATCTCTTTTATTATTTGAAAAATATACTTTCTTCTTTTGCATTACTTCTCACCCTATGGGAATCCATACCTTGAAAATTCGATTGCAAAAAATGAAAATCACCTCCTTTAAGTTTATCGAACGATCGATCAATTTATAATAAAAAAAAGAGCTGACTATACTTTAATCGCATCCCAGCTCATTTGAATCATTTTCTCAATGTTTATTGGACTGAACTCATACGCCCCATTTAAATACTCTTTTCCCATTTCAACAAAAGGTAAGCAGGAATATGTGACCAATAGATTCGTTTCCAAATCCTTGAAATAACCTTCTTTAATTCCCCTTTCAAACAAAGGATACATCGGCTTAAACACGCCACCATTGTGATCCTTACATTTTTTACGTATAAAGGGTGAGTCAATAAACTGTTCCATTAACAAGAAGCTGTCCTTATTATTTAAGATATAATTTGAGTAATTACGCAGAATATTCTCAAACCCCACTTTTACGGGTGTACTCTCTGTTACACCATGAAACATGAGCTGGTGCATTTGATCCTTGAGCAGAAAATACAATTTGATCAACATATCCTCTTTGCTTTCAAAATAAAAATAAATGATCGAAGAAGAGATTTTCGCCCTTTTAGCAATTTTTGAGATAGATATTTCAGAAAGGCCACTTTCATTCAGAAGTTCGATCGTAGCCTGATAAATAAGATTCACTTTGTTTTCGGATTTAGTTTTCATACTCGAAATATAATCGAACGATCGATCAATGTCAATAAACGATTTGACTTTTGCATTCGCATTGTAACTGATATGAAGTAAGACGTTGCTTTAATACAAGGTACATCTAACGAAAGACGATGGTTAGCAGCAAGTACATCCGATGTGACGCTTACAGTATTAGATGCAGGCAACGGGGACGATGATGAAGCAGAGTAAGTTGTTCTTGTCCTCAGCTCGAACAAGAATATGATCCGGCATAACTCTAAAAAGCCATCTCGATATTATTTGTTTTCTCCCTAACCTTGTGTGTCCGCTAAATCGTTATCCATAAAATAGAAATATGCTTCTCGATCTCCTGATTTTCTTCGCTCATCTCCAGAAAGAACGGGTCTTCCATGATTTCATCATTCATAATACCTTCTCGCCAGAAGCTTAGCTCAAGGTCTTGAATCGCAAAGGAAAAACCTGTCCTCGGATCATCATCTCCGACCATTGAGTACTCTTGCCTAAGCGAGTGGATTAAATCCTCTACCTTCGTCGTGAAGACGTCCACACCTTGATATAAGCAGGGAATATAGAATTGCCCCGAGTAACGCGGATTAATCAGTTGAATGAACTTCACCCGCGCATTGGAATCGTATTCGAAATGTTCGCGCATAAACAGCATCTCGATGTAGCTCGGATTCACGGATATACCATCATCAGCTCTCCAATGGTTTAGATTTTCAAAAATCTGCTCCACCTCTTCCCTGCTCATCCCCAGCCGAAAAGGACCGATGCCGACAAACGGCGTTATCATGATTGTGTCCACCTGCAAACTCCTTTCAAACACAATTCTCTCGTTTAGTATACAGAATCCAGCTATCATAGGCATGCTAACCTGCCCGTTAGCTAAATAAATTAACGGACGAAGATCGATTAGATACATGCCGAATCGGTAATAGGAACATGTTTTTGCCCATCAATATTCACTTCTCGTCCCTTGATATCTAGATAAAAAAAACCTTGAGGGTAATGGGCCCTTCAAGGTTACATTGAACATAAACCTAATTTGTATAAATTAACTCATTATAATACGGGTCCCATTCTCCAGTTACAAACCTAGCATTGACTGCTTTTTCTAGACTAACAGGTGACCAAGACTCCAGTTTGGGGACTTCTTCAATCTCCGAAGCACTGGGATCTTCATTCACAACATCACCCTTATGATCTACCAACATGTATCCATCTTCAGTTTCCACTTTGTACAACGGAAATGTCATGCTTGGTATTGGCCCATTTCCAATCACATTCCAGATACCATCTTCAATCCTAGTGTTTACAGTCTGTATTAAGAAAATGATGGGTTTCGAGGTGATTTCACTGACCGTTAGGTGTTCCATGGATACCAAATCATATACAATCATACAATCTGATATTCTTCCTTCAGAAACAACTTGTCCGTAACAATAACGGTCCTGATTAAGTCTTATCGCGAAGACATCTCCTAACTTCACTTTAACCCTTTTCTTTTCTGCCATTATTAGCCTCCCTTACTATAGCGGCTTTTTAACAGAAAACGTTGTTGGCTGATTTCAATCAAAATATGCCACTCACAATGATATTTCCCCATAAACTTTTTAATGTTTTACCATTAATCTTAAATTCATTTAATAATTGTTCAACTGATTCATACTTAATTTGCGATTCTTTATTTTCTTTAATACAGTACCAACCACTTTCATTATAACTGATTAAGAAATGAGTATCATTCAAGATAAATTCTATTTCGTGTCCAAGATGTAATGATAGGGAATGAAATATAATTTCATTGCTTGAAAGTGTACTGCCAACCGATAACTACTCCTTGCTGTTTGAGTTAACGTTTCCCGTAAGCTTAAACCATATTTTCCAGATATCTGTTGAATAAAGCTAATGAGTATTCCTTTTGAGAGATCAAATTTTCTGTAATCTGTTTAATTACTTCTTTATCACGTAGCTCCAGTAAATCTGGAATCAACAGATCCTTAGGTGCTATCCATTTCGAATCAATGATCTCAGTTGTATAATCCCCTTCACTGACTGTTATACTTGTTTGATTTCGAATATCAATTATACTAATGGATGTGGTATATAAAGTTCTTCTAAACTGGTAATTTCTTCAGGCGTTAATTTAACCGATAACGCTGAAACCGCATCTTCGAGATGGCTGATTTTGGTCGAACCGATTATTGGTGCTGTGACCTCTTCCTTTTGCAGCAACCATGCAAGAGCAACTTGTGCGCGCGGAATCCCTCGGTTAGCGGCAACTTCCGCTACTCTTTCTGCAACTTTGCGATCAGCTTCTTCCGTTTTAATAAACAACGTTTTTGCTATTTGGTCATTCTCGGATCGCGAGGTCTGTTCATTCCAATCCCGGGTTAACCGGCCTGCCGCCAGAGGCAGGTAAGGAGTGATGCCAACCCCCTCATCTTTGCAAAGGGGGAGCATTTCTCTTTCTTCTTCCCGATAAAGCAAGTTAAGTCTATTTTCCATGGAAACGAAACGTGTCCAGCCATTGCGCTCCGCGACATGCTGCGCTTTCGCAAATTGCCATGCCAACATGGAGGATGCTCCGATATATCTAACCTTTCCCGCCTTAACTAAATCGTGAAGAGCCTCCATTGTCTCCTCGATTGGTGTATTAGGATCCCAACGATGGATCTGGTACAAATCGACGTAGTCCGTTCCAAGCCGTTTTAGACTGTTATCAATTTCGGTCATGATGGCTTTACGGGAAAGTCCCATTGCATTCGGACCTTTGCGCATCGGAACAAATACCTTTGTAGCAATGACGGTTTCATCACGACGGGCGAAATCCTTTAATGCACGTCCAAGAAATTCTTCACTTGTTCCGTCCGAATACATATTAGCAGTACTAAAAAAATTAATGCCCATTTCGATTGCTTCTTTAATGATCGCTCTGCTGTCCTCTTCATCCAATGACCATGGGGTATTGCCGCGTTCAGGTACGCCGAAGCTCATGGTTCCAAGACTTAACTTCGAAACATCCAAACCGCTTTGTCCCAGTTTCACATATTCCATTTAATAACACACTCCTTATATTTGTAGGCGTTACGCCTTATATTGTCCGTGGATCTTCTGGTGAGTCAGTACTAGAGATTAAATCACCAAGGGAGCTGGCGTTTCTCATTTGAGAACGTTCCCGTCGGCCCGTCTTCGCCGAGCATAGCAAGGCGTACAGGATGACGAGCAGCCTGTTGTACGGTGCCCGTGCCCTCGAAATTGTTAAGATCCGTTGCGATGAAGCCCGGGCATACAGCATTGACCTTAATTCCTGTGGACTCAAGTTCGATTGCGAAAGCAAGTGTAATCGCATTGAGAGCGGTTTTCGACGGACTATAAACGGCACCGAACATTACGCGATGCGAATTGGCAGGATCTGCGTTTAACGTCAACGAACTCGAGCCGCTTGATACGTTAACAATACGTGCCACTGCTACTTCATGCAGAAGCGGCAGCATCGCTTGCGTGACAGCAATTACGCCGAACACGTTCGTTTCGAAAACTGTGCGTATCTCGTCGAGAGACGCGACGCTTGGGCGGCCGGACCTTCCAACTTCCTCCAGCGGCCTACCTGGCAGACCTGCGTGTGATATGCCCGCGTTGTTAACAAGCACGTCAAGACGGCCGAGTTCGCTGCGAATTCGTGCTGCAGCAGCTGAGATGGAATCCTGATTCGTGACGTCGAGCTGTATAGCACGAGCATCTTCACCGATACTTTTTGCTGCTGCCTCCCCTTTTTCGAGATTGCGCGAGCCGATGAGTACCGTAAAGCCTTGTGACGCGAGATCTTTCGCTATTTGAAGCCCGATTCCTTTGTTAGCCCCAGTGACCAAGGCGACAGGTTTATGCATTTTTTACTCCTTCCTTTACATCTTTTGCAGACCTTTATAATTTTCACAGGTTGACATATCAACCTAAAGACAACATCCCTCTGGTTGATGCGTCAACTTGCAAAACAAACTGTAACACCTTGTGGTTGATGTGTCAACCATGGTATTATATTCGCATGGATATTAATGAACTAAACGAAGACGAAATGCGACTATGGAATACGTGGAAAGGCTCCTTTAAACGAGTCTTCGGTCGCGTTGTAAAAGAAATGTCTGAATATACAGGACTATCAGAGGGTGATTTTGGAGTATTAGATCGTTTAGTCCAATTTGGGGATGGTAAACTTCGCCAACAGGAATTAGCTGACTCGATGGACTGGGATAAGAGCCGACTATCTCATCATCTAACGCGTATGGAAAAACGAGGTCTAGTTCTGAGGAAACCACTAGACACAGATCGCGGTGTGCAAGTCATTATTACTTCCGTCGGAAAGTCAGCCTTGGATGAAGCCCTTCCCATAGTCTCAAAGGCAATACGCAAGTATTTTCTAGATCTATTAACTGATCAAGACATTAAGTCAATAACTGAACTGGCGGAACGAACCAAAAAAAGTGACATATCGCCTAGTAACGACTCATCACCTTGATCGCTGTTTTGGATGGCATGTACAACATATAAGTACTGCAATTGACAAGTAACGGGCCTCTCTCGCTGAAAATAGCGGAGGGGTCAGTTTAATTTTTCCAGTAGAAGCCGTATGGTTGTAATGCAGCCGAAACTTTATTAAATAATCATCAAATCAGTAATCGAACACGTTCGTATCCTTTACGGAAATAAATCGGTACAAGTTCTTGTCCTCGATTCGGGACACAAATTTGTAGCGATAAAATAAAAAAAGCCGCTAAAAAAGCGACTTTCAATGGAACTTGTCTTGTTCCTTGACATTAAAGTTATTGTTTTTTTTATTATGGCACTAGTGTCCTAAAACAAGATTAGGGCAGCTCGATAGAACACATCGATAACTTCCGTAATTATCATCTTTTTATGCTTGAAGCCCAATTTTTAAAGTGAATTAGTATCTCTTCTAGATTCGTTGCTCCGCCTGCACCATGAAATACTCCATCCCTCACATTACAGTAGAACCAATCTTCATCACTTCTCTCTTCTTCTATCGAATCAAATGGCGTATGCTCTAAATAAGTTTCAGCCAAGTTGATTTCAACAGACCAACCGGGGTTATCCACTGTATCAATTTTCACACCATATGAATGTTCCCAATTCCCATTACAGTTTTCATAATACCAGTTCTGAAGCCATTTTAATGTATTCATCATCTCTACCTCTTCTTGGAATTCCGTCTGGTCTAGTTGGTCTAACTCCCTGTTTTGTTATTTTATTGATATGACCTTTTCCTATTCCATCAAAACGTTGTACATTTTCAAATCTACTTCTAGGAGCTAACAAGACCTAAACATAACTATAAGATTCTAAAGTACTAAACAAGCTTCGCATCTGAGTAAAATGGATCGAACCCCGTTTTTGTACAGATCCGTTCAATCTCCTCAACTGGAAAAATCGTAGTTCTGCTCATCGAAACGAGATTGGTGTAGAAATCATTCATCACTACGGCTATTGGAGCGTACCGCATGATAATCTTTGCTGCTGAATCCATCATCTCTGGCAACTCGTCGCGCTCAGTACAACGGCGTATGTAGTCTATACGTTCAGTTCGGTTTACCATGCCAACCAATGCCGTTACAAGCCAGTTCACTAACGTTGTTACCACATAACACCCATCATGAGTCTTGTTCGCTTCAAGAAAATTCAATTCGGAATCGGACAGTTCAAACCGAGAAGACGTCGCAAGACCAAAGTCCGAAATATAAACACGGTTTCCGTCGGTTAAAACATTCTTAAAATGAAGATCGAAATGATGTAACTTGTTTGCATTCATAAAGGAGACAGCGGATCGCAGATTCAAATCCACCATGGATAGTTCTGAAGCGGCTTTACTCTCACCAATAGCAATCTGTTCGGAAAGCCAGTCGTGCAGGTTGTAGGGAATGTACTCACAGAACAGTACAACACTGTACTCGGATTGTTCAAGTGCCTCAATACGGTCACGCATTTTTGAAGTATCCCAAAACTCAACCATACGGGAAACATCGCTCAGTTCATCAGAGATTGGAGTTCGTCGTTCTGGACTTTTTAGCACCCGCCAGTGGTACATTAACGGAAAACTCGCACAGTGATTTGCCAGCACCCAGTTGGTGGTCATGGTATGTGCTGCAACCTCGCGCCACACACTAAAACCTGGAGAACCTATGCCATACTGGCAATATGGAGGAAGTTTGAACACGTTTTCCGTGGACATGGTATTTTCAGTGAGCCTTTCTTTTTCCGTAAGTGGTATTATTTTCACGAAGATGGGCGTTTCCTCAATCTGCATCAAAGCCGTTGCACCACCAATGCCAGCATCAAGACCCGTAGCATCTTCTACTCGTTCTCGAAGCTGTTCATCACTGAGCAATGTTACGGCAGTGGACACGATAGCATAGCGGGTAAGGCGAATGTCATGAGACACATAAGACTCCTTCGGTGATGATTTCATAGGGGGTATTCTCCTTTTTTCCCAGATCGGATGGCGCGAAGTATGTACATTTTGTACATTGGCATAAAGTTCCCTACTACCTCCCTGAAAGACAGGAAAGATATATCCACTCTTAAATACGGCCGAAAGAACAGCTCTTTACATAAGGTACTCCCTAACTTTCTCTGATCATAGCATATTCAACGACGTTCCATTGCCCTTGCTGGTAAGCAAGTTTCATGTCTAAAGAGATTGATCCCTCGTTTGCACGATACTTACTAACCTCAATAGTCATCTCATCTGGGTTGATCGATTGCTTCTGCTTTTCAATGGTTAGAAGAATGCCTTTAAGCATCATTTTCCCCTGCTCATATAACTTTTGCTCTATTAATTGTTCATAGAGCTGTATCATTTGAAATCAATTCATCCAACGCTACGCGATAAGGTCCAGTAAGATCCTCCTGTGAACCTGAACTAGTCAAACTGCTGGAGCAAGCTGATGTTAGAATAATCAGTATAATGTTGAGAATAAAATACAAATATTTTACTTTTATTATAATCCTCCCCCTTCAAAATACTTACTTAAATGAACGCAATACAACTATATAATGTTGCCAAATAACGAAACAATGCTCTTGTCCCGTGACACGAAATGGTTGGGGTTCTGGATTAACTACTCTTCTACGGTCTCTCGAGTCCCCCCAAATAAAAAATAAAGTGTCGAGAAAGTCCCTAAGACTTTCTCGACACTTTAGAGAACTGTGATCACAGTTCTCTAACATATATAAGCTACATCTCATTTATATAAAAATCTAATTTATTCAGTGAACGATTCGCTAACAATGATGTGTTACAATATCTGACGACTATCTTTAAGTAGAACATCGTGTGCACTACCCTCAACAATACTTGTAGAAGAAACTAAGGTTATCTTAGCATTTTTTTGTAGTTCAGAAATTGTCAGGTAACCACAATTACACATTGTTGAACGTACAATGCTTAAAGAAAGTCCAACATTATCTTCTAAACTTCCTGCATATGGAACAAACGAATCAACTCCTTCTTCAAAAGAAAGTTTTTCGTCACCGCCTAAGTCATATCTTTGCCAATTTTTTGCCCTTGTACTTCCCTCTCCCCAATACTCCTTCATATAATTACCGTTTATATTCACTTTTTTAGTGGGGCTTTCATCAAATCGGGCAAAATATCTTCCTAACATTAGAAAATCTGCTCCCATCGCTAGTGCCAATGTAATGTGATAATCGTGTACAGTACCTCCATCAGAACAAATTGGTACATAGATTCCTGTCTCATTAAAATATTCATCACGAGCCTTCGCTACCTCAATTAATGCGGTAGCTTGACCTCTCCCTATGCCTTTTTGTTCTCGTGTAATACAAATTGCACCGCCGCCAATTCCTACTTTTACAAAATCGGCACCAGCTTCTGCAAGGAAACGGAAACCTTCTTTATCAACTATATTTCCTGCCCCAATTTTTACGGTATCACCATAATTCTTCCGAACGTATTCAAGAACAATCTTTTGCCATTCTGTAAATCCTTCGGAACTGTCAATACAAAGAACATCTACTCCAGCTTGAAGTAATGCTGGAATTCGTTCAGCATAATCTCTAGTATTAATACCTGCACCAACCATATATCTTTTGGATTCATCAATCAACTCATTCTCATTTTTCTTATTAGTATTGTAATCTTTTCGAAATACCATAGAAATCAATCTTTGTTCATCCTCAATGATTGGAAGACAATTTAATTTGTGCTCCCATATAATATTATTCGCTTCTTTTAATGTGGTATCTTTATTACCACAGATTAATTCTTCGAACGGTGTCATAAAATCTTTAACTTTAGTGTCTAAAGTCATCCGACTAACTCGATAATCTCTGCTAGTTACAATGCCTACTAATTCACCTCTAGAACTTCCATCAATTGTTACTGCTATAGTCGAATGATTTGTTTTCTTCTTTAACATTAACAGTTCGTCTAAAGTAGCTTCAGGAGATATATTTGAATCACTAACAACAAATCCAGCTCTATAACTTTTAACACGAGCAACCATTTGTGCCTGACTTTCAATAGATTGTGATCCGTAAATAAAAGAAAGTCCACCTTCTTTTGCTAAATATATTGCCATTGTATCATCAGAAACAGACTGCATAATTGCTGATGCCATAGGAATTTTCAAAGACATAGGAGGTTTATTTCCCTTTTTAAATTTCACTAAGGGTGTTTGTAAGCTAACATTTGCCGGTATACACTCTACAGATGAGTAACCTGGTATTAGTAAATACTCACCAAAGGTGCGCGATACTTCATTCAGATAAACTGCCATATTATTTTCCCCCTTGTTCTTGAGCTGTTTTTTCCATAAGTTTATATAGACCTTGATACAATCCCATAAGCATCTCATCATCGAAGTCAGTAAATAACTCCTCTATATACTGTTCTTCCTCCTTACCTCTTTCCAAGTAATACTTTTTACCCTTAGATGTTAAAGCAACACGTAAACTCCTTCTATCAGTTTCATCTTTTCCTACTGTAGCAAAACCTCTTTTCTCAAGAATATCTATGATTTTTTTCACATTCTGACTCGAAGTACCGACAATTTGAGCAATATCTTTTAGGTTAAGAAAGTAATCCTCATAAAGAGAAATATTCCACAACACAAAAGCTTGTTTTAATGAAAGATCCTTATATCTTCTATCACCTAAAAGTTGCAAACGGTTAGACAATGTGAAAATTGATCCATAAACATAGGCTTTAGGTGTGATTTTTTTTTCGATTGGAAATTCCAATATTTCCACCTCCAAAATAGGTAACTGGTTATGTATTAAAATATCTAACCAGTTACCTTTTGTCAAGTAATTAAGAGGATACAAACGAAAGATTTAATAAGGAAAGTGGATTTTTGCCGGCTGCCTGCGTCACTTCGTTTACTTATAATGATAGGGAATGAAGATATAATTGCATTGCTTGAAAGTGTTAAATGGCTTGGTAAAACTGTTCATTCTAATTTTTTGCTCGAATTACTTCTTAGCTAAATATCTCCAGTGTTGTTCACTCTGTACTTCAGTTCAATCATGACCATAATCACCTGACGTATTTTCTCATACTGCCTCTCACTGATGATGGGTTGACTACCGCAAATCCCCTCTATTCGACACTCCCGATTTACGATAGTCAAAAACTGGAGAATAAGCGAGTATACAACCGTAGCGTAGGAACGCTGCTCCCTCTCATGCTCCACTTGGAGTTCAAGAAGAAGTGACCGCAGCCTGTCCATGGCTGGATGATCACGGTGGATCAGATTCATGTAATGTTTGTCTATTTCGCGGAACGGGCTGAATAGCTCCGGATCGAATCGGAGGTTATGAATAAACAAGGTCGAATCGAACGTAATGACAGTCATGACAAGATCCTTCGTTTCGTAAGCGCAGTGAAGATCATTCGAATTGATGAGCAGCACATCTCCCTGCTGGAAATCAAATTTTTGCCCGTTGATGATGTAGTAGCCCGTGCCGGATTTAATATAATTAATCTCCAGAACATTATGCCAATGAAGCTTTTGATAAGGGATAGTCACACCAATCGTGTCGCCGACATAAACTGGATAATTCTTATTCATTTTTACCTTTTCCTTCGGAACCGCTTCTTCCCTTATGATAGATGGCATTCATAACTCCCCCCACATTTTTTGTAAGCGCTAACAAATACATATATTGTAAAAATCTCTATCACCTATATTCCAATTGTTGTAAATAAAAAATGCTATCCCGAGAGCCACTACTGACCCGGGACAGCTTTTTAAAAGGTCACTACAGAGTAAACTTTGTAACGCCTTCAGATAATCCATAACTGCTAATTCTTCTGGACTTCAATTTCTGCCTATATCACACAGAGTTATATTCAGATTATTTCATCTTATTTGTAAATTCAGTTAAAAAACCCATCTTTCAAACGTCAGTTAGCCGGTTTAAATTTGATCCAATCAAAATAGGCACGTACCGGCATACCTGGGTAATTGAATTTTCCTGTCCATATTTCAGCCGGTCCCGAGCCCGACCACAGATTAACCATAATATAGCCAGGACTGGTCGGAAGTGTTCCACGTGACCCATTCTCCGTGTGGACCAGTTTACCGTCTACATACCACTTAATGGAAGATGGCGACCATTCGAACGCATAATTATGAAAATCGAGCGAGGCATCAAACCCCAGATTGATGATCGTGCTATGTTGACCTACACCATTCGTAAAATAATTAGTTTCCATCTTCGTCGTGTCTTTGCCCAATATTTCAATGTCGATTTCGTCATTGGATGTACCTGTTCCTTGCCCGGAATACGTGAAGAGGCTTGTGACGAGACCGACTCCTGAAGCCGCTTTTAAACGTGCTTCAACCCGGCCATAGCCATACTTCACATGGGTCGAATATTCAGCGGAAGCATAATTTTTCCCCGAGCAACTTGCGGGACACCCAGTATTGTCAAGTCGCAGAGCCATAATTCCATTCACGAATTCCTGATTAACCGCCTTCCAGCCCACTCCGAAATCTGGACCATTAGCCCATCCATCTGAGGTATAGAACAAATTAGGATTCACGCCGTTTAAAGGTTCGTTAAAAGCAATGTCTGCCGCCGACGCTTGAATGGGTAACAGCATCGCGCATATCAGGCCACTTGCCATTAACACGGCCGACATTTTCTTTCTAAAATCCATTAACTTTTTCATGAACAACACCTCTTCCTTGGAATGTAATTAAGAAAACATAAGCACGACAAGTTATGCACTTCTGGGATTCCGGAATGAATAATTCCATCCTGAATCATCTTCATACTACATGTAAAAATGTAGTAAATCTCAATCATTTCAATGATTAAACTGCACTATTTAACGGTTTTTCGCATCAGTCCATTAGTAAAAAGGCTACAAACAACCTATAGTTCCTTCCTGTTACGGCCTTCTTCAGCCACCTTATCTAATCTTAGGTAGCTATGTGCGATAGTATTTTTCAAATATTCTCGGAAATCTGTGCAGATTGGAGTACTATAGATGACGCTATTGCCAATGAACTGTCCTGTCGGTTAGTTAAATAAGAAGACAGCCGATCTTAATCGGCTGTCTTCTTATTTTTTTGCGCTATCATGTCCCGTTAGCTTAATGATGTGTGTTGCTTTATTTCTTGTATCATTGTATTCAACGAATGCTAAAAAAATTTGTAATTCAACATTACTATTATCTATCTGTTTCTCTTTTATCTTAGTTAAGATCCATATTTCGCATCATGAACACTTGCTCAACATTTGTTGTGAAACCTAATTTTATCAATAGATCGTTCAGAGATTGATTGGATTTACGCAGGTTAGATGTCCCTCGTCTGCAAACATAGTCTAACGGGGCGAACAGCTCACTGAGAGCAAGCTTATAAATCTCCTCTGCATCTTCCCGCCCAGGAAGGACCTCACATTGATAGAGCGAAATGGTTACCAATTTATCCTCTTGATCAAATGTTCGCTTATACAATGCATAGCATACAGGCTCGCCATCTTGTCTAATAATTATAGATTCACCCTCCTTCATGCTAGGCCATTGTGTCTGCCAAGCAGATAAACCTCGATAGAAGTCTAGCGCATATACATCACGGGGCAATCCTTTGGTGATAGAAAAGGGATGCTCAACAGATCGCTTCAATAATTGGGGATCTATTGTACCCGTATGTTGTAAAATCATTAATCGATCCGTAATTTCATACCCCACATACTGATATAGCTTGATCGCACTCTCATTCTGGGTGAGCGCTTCAAGTATCGCAATCTCCACGCCATGTTCTCGGTACAACTCTAGATTTCTTAACATGAGCGCTCTGCCAATGCCCTGCCCTCTAAATGCAGACGCAATACCTGTCCCACCGTTCCATGCTAGTTTCTTTCCATCTACTTCACGAAATCCATTCATTACAAACCCTGCAGGTTCACCATCCACATAAATAGCGAGTGAATTCTCCAAGGAAAGTCCTTCGTTAACAATCCTGGTCATCAAAGCCTCAATCGTCATGACCATCTGTATAAAATAGCCCTCGAATCCTAGATTCCAAATACGTACATTTTCCTCGATCGATAGCTCACTTAGTTTCCTAAACGTCATTGTCATAAGTACGAACCTCTCTTTTACTTCGTTTAATGTGATCATTTTCGTATTTTCGTCCAACCTATATGCATTCTACTTTAACCGTTCGATAATGAAAAGTAAGGGAGCCATGGTCGAGTCGAACAACTAGCTCAAATCTCCATCTCACTGCCACCGGCTTCATCGCTTTTTTATACCGTGTATTGGAACTATGTTCGTATAAATATCAAAATCTATCCGAAATATTGAAGAATTAACTGGTATATTGCTATAGAAAGCCCTAAAATACTCGCTTTCATTTTAGATGGATGATTTCTTTTGCTGCGAAACAAGTAAAAGAAAACCACTATAAATCCTAAGGGAATCCATAACTGAAAGACACCTTCTGTTGTAGCACGAGAATAAATGGGAGTAATGAAAGTACTAATTAAAAAGTAAAAGAATACCGTAAAACGTCTTATTTCTAATTGCTTGCTCCACCTTATTAAAAAGAGAATAATAATTATTGCGATAATTGTAATGTGTAACGGGGGTAGAAGAATAGCAGCGTCCCCAAACTTGAATTCCATTCTACATTGTCCTCCTCATCTTTAGTACATCGCCAAATTTGATCAATATACAAATCTTGATCCTATTCAAACTGCATACATAGCTCTCTTAAGATAGATTAAGAATTAATTACAGGTTAAAGAAGGCCCCACTACTTTTATTCCGAACTTCAAATTAATCTGTTGTAGTTGGACAATAGTTGATGCATGACTATTTCGGCGATATCTTCGGGGGATTCGCGTTTGTTATTCTTAATCCACTGGACCAGCACACCAATAGACGAACCAACATTCGCAGCCATTACATACTCTACATAGTCTGAAGGTATCCCATCCAGTAGATAGGTATAATCATCGTAATATTGTCGTAAAACTTCTACATAAGAATCGCTCAATATGTCAATTCTATTGATCTTGATTAACGCTTCAATCAGAAGAGTGTTACTAGACCAGAACGTAAAAAAAGGTTTGCTAGAGGCCGGCCCTGGCGGTACGTCATACTGTGTTTGGTAATCGGTAAGATATTCTCTTAATCGGAGGCATGTTTGGTTGCATTTGAATTTGAACACGTCGTCTTTTTGGTCAAAATTTCGGTAAAAGGTTGATCTTCCAACCTTGGCGCGATTTACGATATCCGTCACACTTATTTTCTCATAATCCATTTCATCTGTTAAAGCCAGCAATGCTTCGAAGATCCATTCACTCGATTGAATTGATCTTTTATCACGGTTTATATGGTACAAATCTATCCCTCCTGTTTCACATCATCTTAACTTGTTGACAACCCATATTAGTAATTATAAGATATCGACTTATACGGTACAAGTGTACCATAACTTTATGGAATTAGGAGTAGATTGCATGAGTGAACTTGAAGTTAAAAAAAATAAGAATCTTATCATCTGGTTTTGGGCCCCATTTATGGTTTTTGCACTTATCACGGCTTTATTATTATTTACTAGAGAAAGTAGACTGCTCGAGTGGGTCTTGTTCGCTGTAGTAGGTACAATAGCAATTTTTATGCGAAAACCGCTTGTTCGTTTGAGAACTTTATTCAAATTCGCTTCCTGGATATTGACATCCGCTTTTTTAGGCTTAATAGTGATTTTGACCGGTCCCATTCTTGTGAACAGATCAGTATGGAACGATGAGATGGAATCCATGCCAACTGAGCCGGTGGAGACGCAAGACGGCTTGATCTCGGGACTTTATAACGAAGATAAATCTGTCAGGGCTTTCGCTGCAATCCCTTATGCTACCCCGCCAGTCGGAGAATTGAGATGGAAGGCTCCGCAACCGGTCCAGCCATGGAAAGGGGTACGCGAACTAAAACGTTTCCCGAATGCGGCCATGCAGAAAAAAACACCGTCTATTTTAACAAACTTCATTAACTTACGACTTGGCACAAGTGCATTCATGGACAATTTCAGTATCAAGCATAATGAAAAAATAAGTGAAGACAGCTTATATTTAAATGTATGGTCAGGTGCTAAATCAGATCAGGAGAAGCAGCCTGTATTGGTGTACATCCATGGAGGGGCATTCAAAAACGGATCAGGTTCCATGGACTTGTACAACGGCGAGAACATGGCAAAAAAGGGTGTTATATTCGTAACGATTAATTACCGACTCGGCATTTTCGGCTTTATGGCACATCCAGAGCTAACCGAGGAATCCGATTATGGAGCTTCGGGAAACTACGGGATTCTGGATCAAATCGCTGCATTGAAGTGGGTCAAACGTAATATTGCTGCTTTCGGTGGCGATCCGGACAATGTGACAATTGCAGGGGAGTCGGCCGGAGCGGGCTCGGTTAATATTCTAACGGCATCCCCCTTGGCTAAGGGGTTATTCAATAAAGCAATTGCCGAAAGCGGTGCTTTCTTTGATATGGAGCGAGAGAGAACGGGTGGAATCTATACGCAAAGCTGGCCCAAGCCGAACTTCACGGAGATGAATTCCAGAAGTCGCTTAATAAAACTTCTATTAGCGATTTACGGAAGATGTCCGCAGCGGACTTACTTCGTGCTTCTGCAGACGAGACGATCGCCCCAGCTATAGATGGTTATGTATTGCCGAATACCGTTTATAACATTTTTGAAACTGGAAAACAAAATGATGTTCGCACTTTGATCGGCAGCAATTCTGATGAAGGAACCCTTCTCACGATGCCTTGGCCCATATATGCAATAAAGGATGTCGATGAATTCCAAGCTTCTGTTCGTAAACGGTTCGGAGACAAAGCTGATGAAGTATTGGAGCTGTATCGTTCGGATAGTGATAACGAATCCAAGCAGGCTCAAGTCGATCTTTCGACGGACAAGCTGTTCACCTGGCAAATGCACACCTGGGCACAACTTCAGAGCACAACAGGGAAATCTAATGTCTACTATTATATCTTCGATAAGGGGCAGCCCGGACCATCTAGATTTGAGACGTTAGGAGCATACCACTCCGGCGAAATCGTGTATGCATACAATAATTTGGATAAGGTGAACTTGCCCTACACCCCCGAAGATTATGAACTGGCCGATCGAATGTCTTCGTATTGGGTAAATTTCGCCAAGAGTGGCGACCCTAACGATGATAAACTACCATTTTGGGCGCCATATGATGCTGAAACGGATCAGGTTATGACACTCGGAACGAAATTGGGAATGATCGAGATGCCTCGCAGAACATATATGAATTTCTTTGACGATTATGAGAGTGAATTAAGATCTTCATTTAAAGAATAAAAGACATTCGTAAAAGTTTCCGGTTATGAGAAAGGAATCTACAAGAACACCCTGTATGATCAATTCGATCAGCTTCTCAGCTCCTCTGTTATTTCTGGATACAACCAAGTTCTTGTCTCGTCTCGGAATAAGAACTTAATATAATGTAGCAAAAAGGACGGCTTCGCCGTCCTTTTGTACTTTATGGCAACTACAATTAGTAACCCTGCTTAAGAATTGATAAGCTAACGAATTGTTCAGCAATTTGAGGCAATATCCCAATAACGCCGATTTCAGTATTTAGAATACGTCCTTACATCAATAACAATATTCCTGTTCTTTTTATCATAAGGTTTTTAATTTTTGCTTATTATGAACTAGTTTCATTTTTTATTTATTCTTCTGTGCAATAATGATATAGACGGGTTGATTAGCAATTTGCGTTGGTGAATGAAACATATCAATAACTGAAAAGCCTGCCTTAACGATTTCTCCCTCCATTTCCTTCGATGAAACCCTTGGAGCATTAGACATCTCCGACATCTTCGACTTCTCTAATTCAATGCACAAAAAGATCCCTTTGTCTTTTAAAACTCTGTGGATTTCATCCAACACCAATGAAAGAGGTTGAACCTCGTGTAACGAGATTGAAGCAACAGCTTTTTCGAATCTTTCGTTCTCTAATGGCATTTCTTTAAAGTTTGCGGCTGTGGTTTCAATATTGGTTATCCCTTTTTCCTTAGCTTTTACCTCTAGATACTTTAAAATATCATTATCGTAATCAAAGGCAACTACCTTTTTCACATATTTAGCAAAAGAAAAGCTTATATAACCTGTACCGGCTCCAAGATCTAATAGTTCGTCCTCTTTATTAAGCTGTATATACTCAAATAACTCCTCTGCTGGGAACCTCTCGATATTCTCCAAGTGCTCAATTTTTCTTTGTAGTTTTGGATTCATTTTTATACTCCTTGTATAATCGTATTTGTAAGAATACTTGGTTTTTTCCAGCTGACGTCGGGATTGATCTCAGTCCTGCCTGTGGAACTAAGGGATCAACAAGTTCTGCTTAAGAGATTTTCTATAGGCTTTTTAGTTCATATTTTATTCTAACCACTTGAAAATAAACCACTGGTTTTTATTATAGATATTGATTATCTTTAATAACTATAATGTATGAAATAAGATTTGTATATAGCAATGTTTAACACAGCAACCCCCTAATCTACCTAAACTTGACTCCAGAGTTGACCTAACCCGATATTTCATACAAATTGGCAGAGCCCTCCATCTCTCACCAACGATCCAAGCGGGCATTCTGCTCAAGTTATTGAATCGCGTTCTGGTCATTCAGAGATCAGGCCGTTTGCGTATGACAGTCTCTTGGTAGGCGATCAATTTATTGAATTTTTATCCATAAAAGAAAAATATATGATATATTTGACGAGTAACTTAGAACATATTCAGGAAAAGAGGATGCTATATGAAAAAAGTCTTTTTATCTTGTCTGGCCATGCTCATGTTTTTGATTTCATTTTCCCCTGTGACTTCCGCCGCCAGTGGAGATCGTCTGATTTATGACACGATGTATAACGTCGCCGGTGGGGGGTTAGTGTCAAACAATATCAGGTTTTCGTTTCAATTTGATAATTATGGTGATGCGCAGATCTGGGATGTCAAGTCACGCAAGATGATATGGAACAGCAAAACCAAAGACACGAGAATACATAAACTCCAGATTAATTATTTCAGCGGGAAGTTGGTCATATCAGATCCGCAAAACACACCTTATTGGACGTCAGATAACCTGGCGTGGGCTAAGACATATTATGGAGCAGACAATGTGCCAGCCAATCTTAGAGGCAATGTGCTGATCATGCAAAATGACGGCAATCTGGTACTGTACAACAATGAAAATCCGGCCTTGGGCTGGTATCCTGTCTGGGCTTCCGATACAGGTGGACATTAAACACCATAACAGTACCTTGCAAATGGATTCACGCACTCATCTGTCATCATTATGTAATGTGATTTCCATTAAAAAGTTGTTGTACACCAAAAGATCTCTTCAGTAGTGAAGAGATCTTTTGGTATTTCACATATAACCGACATCTGAAACTCAAAAAGTTCAATGATTCTCGCTTGCTCACTACATGCGAATACAAATTGAGGGTGGTGACTCTTCTTTGTCCCGATTTAAAACTATTGCGCCACCCCACACATATGAAGCCACACAGCTTTATCGCTTCCGTATCGGTATCCATATCTCGCTTCTGTACTGCAAAGAAGTGACATCCTTGTGCTCATTCCACAGTATTTCCGGTCCTTCGCTCAGCTCATAATCCGTAGAAGGAAACCACTCGGAATAGATTCTTCCCCATACATCCTGAAGCGTACTCGGAAAAGGACCAACAGCAGTAAACACTGCCCACGTTGAGGCAGGCACTTCCAGTTGTGCCAAACCCTCGGGAGCCTCTTGGGTCGTGGCTGCACCGATATAATGATCTAGTTCCCCTTTTCCCTCCATCCGTTCCTCACTAAAATGAGTCGAGGCACTTATTATCCCAAGCGGCTGAACATTGGATAACCCCTTAATCGTCTCAATTAATTCCGGCGTAAGATGTTGATACATCGCAGCAATGTCCGGGTTCACTCCGTTGAACACGATCGGCACCCTTTTACTGATGCCCACAATCCTAAAGGCCTCTTTGTCTTCAATACGGTAGTTCATTTCGCTTCCTCCTTGAATGGTCAATTGAAATGTCATTCGAGGGAAGGCCTTGAGAGATGGACCATGATTTTTCGCTTCCGAGGGCGTAACACCATGCATGCTCTGAAAAGCCCTAGCGAAGGAATCCGGAGAGGTATATCCAAATTTGAGGGCAACATCAATGACTTTACTGTCATTCCGGCTTAGTTCCAGAGCTGCCAGCGTCAAGCGCCGACGTCGGATATACTCTGATAAGGTAATGCCGCTAAGAAAGGAAAACATACGTGTAAAATGGTATTCCGAGCAGCAGGCGATTCGTGCTACCTCTTTCATATCCACGGAATCCATTAGATTCTCCTCAATGTAGCTCAGGCCCTCATTCAGTCGTGCTAGCGTATTCATGATCTTTCCCTCCCTCGTTGATTCAAGCATATCAAATCCTTTCTTCTTGCATCCGACATTCCCTGCACCATTTTGCAGGCATTGCTGCTTCATAATTTCCTGACCTGTCCCATTAATCTCTACATGATGATACATATTATGTTGATTCTACTCTAGAAATAGGATGGGGACCATGTTCTTGTCCCTCGACATAAAAAAAGCCGAATGGATCGTTCTCATCCACTCAGCTCTTAGGGTTATTTAACAATAACTTGTATAACATCAATTCAATAACTCACATGTACACTAACTGGCATCATGTAAACATGTCGCAACACCTCTATTATTCAGAAAGTGTTGGTTCACCTGGCGCCTCATTTGCAAGCAGCTCCGAACCATCGGAATGCCGTTCGAACATAACTGCGTCAACCCTCGTATAGATCATATCCGCAGGAAGCGTTGGCGGGTCTACCGTTGTAGGAGTAACCCTGGTTAACCGGACATACTCGCTACCGTCACCCGTAAAGTCGAACGTTCCTAGATTAACCCACCCCGATGAGCCGACCGTTGCATCGATATAGGTGACCTCGGTACCCGTCTTATGCTTCACTTCTACTTTGACATTATTATCGTTTGCCGTCGTATGAACGAGCTTGTAGATCGAGACCGTATATTTCCCCTCTGGAAACTGGCCTTTCCACGTTGCTGATGATCCTTGAACTGTAGAGTAACGGGACTTAACCCCAATTTTGTATCCGGCTAAATTGCTTTGGCTCCAAGACCCTTCTGTCGTGTATAACCCAGTTGTATTTGTACTATCGACGATAACCGTTAGGTCCTTGATCGTGATGTTCAAAGGCGGTGTGGTTAAGGTCACACCATCAATCGTTACAGTAGCCCATACCTCAATGTGATCCGTGTCCCCATCGAGATTTAGAAGGGTCAACAACCCACTGCTGTCCACTTCGGCCAGATCCGTACGATCAACGAAATACTGCACATTGGCCTGTGTTAGATCACCGATCAAACCGTTATCCAAATAGCCGGTTACGCTCAGTTGTGCGGTTTGAGTCATCTGCAGCTCGTTCCGATCGGACAGGATCACGGCAGACTCCAATTGCGGTATCCTGTTCGGGTTCACCCACATTATTGCATCGGCAACGACCCTGGACTTGTTGGCCTTGTTGGTTAGTTCCACGTACCCGCTATCGCCTGCAGCAAAAGGATAATCCCCTAGGTGCACCCAAGTACCATTCGCCGTTGTCTCATCAACAGTAACCGTCTCGGAGCCTCCGCTATAATAAACGGTAAATGAGGCATTCGTTGCCCAATTTTCACTCGCAGCGGTGATTTGCGGAATCTTGTAATACACACTGTAAGTGACACTTTCTGGCAGCTCAGGCCGCCATCTCATTTTGCTTGTCGCTGCGCCGGCTGTCGATTTGGCATACACATAGTTATCATAGTAATAGTTGTCAGCTGTCGTATCCCTTATCCAGACGCCTTCTGTCTCCGCCTCCGTATTATCCACAATGATAGATGAACTATCCTGGCCATCGGGTTGGACTGGAGTTTCCGTTACCTGATCAGGCAGATAGAGTGTCCGCTTGCGGGTCTGTTTCCCCTCCGATTCCACGTAATAAGTGAAAGTTTGTGATAAATCGTTTACCCGTATCGACCATTCCATCGGGTATATCGTATCTGGGATGGTTGTATACGTAGCCCCGCCATCCAGGGAATAATGGATTGTCGCTGGTTTCGTCGTTTTGGCCTGCACATAAGCATCATAGGCCGTTTCGTCGGGCTTAACCATCAGCATGCCTTTAACCGCATCAATTGGACTGTGAATATCGAAGAAATAGCTTGCATCCGATGTATCAGCCGTTCTGACCTGATGCAGCGGCACATCAATATCGAGACCCTCTACAATGATCGCGGTGATTCCCTTGCCTGAAACCGTAGCTTGAATGATTCCGCCACTCATAACTGCTTGCTCTGGTGTACCATTGTCGCGGATGATCGTTACGGTATAATCTTGTGCCGGGTTGAATCCAATGATTTGTTCATTCAATTCGATCGGAGTCTGAACTTCTTCTGACGATGCATTGCTTAGGCCGATGTAGAATTTATCCCCGCTCTCACCCGTTATCCAGTTCAATTGAGGATGATTAGTCTTAATAATCCCCTTGGGCATCCAGAGCCAAACGTCGGAATTACCATAAAATTGACCTGGTTTATTCCCATAGAGGTGATATTTGAACCATAAAAAATTCGTTTCAAATACGGAAGGAAATGTAATGCTCCCGTTCGATTTCAATGATTGTTCGCTGATCAAATAATCCATCGTTTGCCCAAGCTGCCCCGGAATATGGTGATAATAGATGGATGTAGCCCCGCTTGGGCCTTCCAGAGGAAAATCCGGTTCAAGTTGGCTAACGGCAAATCCCTTATAGTAATAACCCGGATAACTGGAATATCGACCAATAACCGCATTATGAGCAATATCCTGCAGCAGTTTATCACCTGTATACTGCGCCAATCTCAGCATGAATGGGGCTTCCTGAGCATTCATCCGATAATAGCCGGTTGTACTTCCCGCTTCAAACGTCAATCCATTGGGAGAAACCAGCCAACTATCCGCTTGAACGCCTCCGGCTATATCTTCTGGAAGCTTGAGCCTAGGATATTGAAATTTACCACTTTCCGGCCAATGGAACGACTCCGCGTAATTATACGTCTCAGGCTGAGGAATCGTAACGTTACCTTCAGGAACTGGACGAGCAACGAACATGGTTGCATACCGTTTGGCTTCCTTATAAGCGGCATTCAAGTATTTGGGATCCTGAGTTTCCTCATAAAGCTCCAAGATCTCCATCCACAGCTTGCTATAATAATAAATGAACTCATTTTTACTCACATCCACGGATGCAGGCGTATCGATATATTGCATGATATAACTATCGGCTGCATCCTTGGCAGCCTGCAAATACTGCGACTCTCCCGTCATACGATACATCATCAGGGGTTGAATGACAGGCCCCCGGTCTTTTTGGTCAGGATCACGCATGAGATACTCTTCCTGTGCCAGCGCCCCAATTCCTGCCGAAGTGCCCATCATCTGATTGACAGCGGCTACGCTTGAAACATCGAAAGGCAGAGTAGCCATTTTCCATAAGGAAGGCACACCGTATACTTTTTTCTGCGTCGGCGACCAACCGATACCATTTCGCGATACACCATACTGGACGGACGGCAGTGCTCTCGTATCGTATAGCTGGTCATCCCCAGTCAAATAGTAAGCCCCCAGAAGAACCGCATTCGAGCTTGTTCGAACGCTATCCTCGTTTTCGATATCAATAAAGCCCTTGGCACGGCTCCACCACCCGCTGGGTGACGGGACATAATTAACAGAGTCGTCCCCTTGCGGCTCAATCTTAAGCAAATCGATCATATTGAACATCGCGTCAGTAAGCGACTGATCTGACACATTTTCGCGGTATGCTGAATAACCGTACTCATTGCGAAGAATATCCGCGTAGGACTCATACAGATTGCTTTTTTGAGCGATTAGCCCCATATGAAATTGATAAGTGCTTTCTGCAGTCATTTGAGAATAAGTCCCTAATTGAGGCGCATACAGGATTGGTTGCACGCTGCCTTCGTTGTTGACCAGGCTCATGCCAAGCCGTTGTTTCGTAACGCCTCCCGTCGGTTCAAATTCAACCGGAAGCTCTGCCGAAGGTACAAATACGCCATACGTCAATGGATTACCCGAACCATCATTCTTCTCAACCAGGCTCATCGGAGCGCTCAGCTCTCTCAAGCTTGTTGATTCCACCGTACCTACCATTTTGGCATGCGACCTGAATCCATTTAACACTTCATTGATGCCGGAGACTGCCTCTGTTGTGAAGGACTGATATCCAATCACATAATTACCGTCGCGGCGAGGCGTAAAGGCGAAAGAAACATCTGGTTTTTCCCCTGCCATGGACCAGTTCACTTCAAAATCGTAATCACTGCCATGCGTAGAATCGGTTAATACCGCCGTGTGGCTGTCTGGAAAATGGACCCCGTCGAATGTAATCCAGTGTTTGTTCATCGTATCGTAGTAATTGGTTCGGCTGCCCGCATTCCCATCCAATAAGACCCATTGCTCCTCAAGTCTTTCCGACACATTATTGATTGGCATCCAGTTTCCCGTGTCCGTGTTCTTGTAGAACATGTCACGAACGATGGATTTGCCCCCATCCCATGCTGCCTCATAGAAAGTCGCCTTATAGTTAGCATTTTCGATGCTGCCTTTTTCCGTGTAACTGAGATTCGCTAAGGTACGGCTCCGCAGCGGGGGCAACGGCGGTGCTTGCTGCCGGATATTCCCTTCGAACTTGACTGCATCGGCCCTAGTAATAATTGTACCCGTCGTAGGTTGCGTTCGAGTCAGCCTGACAAATTCGCTATCATCACCACTAAACTCGTACTCCCCCAGATCCACCCATCCAACCGATGGACCTGACGAAGGTCTTAGATCCATAAACTTAACATCCGTTATCCCGTTATGAACAATCTCAATCTTCACATTACTATCTGCTTTATCCGCCCAATCCAGCTTATAGAACGATATTCTCACCGTCCCTGCTTCCAAGCGCGGATTCCATGTGATAGTTCTACCTACGGCATCCGTATATTTGGAACTGGAATTATTGTATCCCTTCACTCCTGCGCTTGTGGTCCAATAAGGAGCGGAGAACCCGTTATTGACGTTGCCTGAATCAACAGTGACGACATTATCAATCGTAAGGCTTCCATCATCAATGATGATCGTCTTATGTGGCTCTTTCTGTTGAATATTCCCTTCGAACTTGACCGCATCAGCACGCGTAAGGATCGTGTTCGTGGTGCCGGTAGACCGGGTCAATTTAACGAATTCTTCACCAACCCCGGAAAAATAGTACTCTCCCAAATCAACCCAACCAGCTGGAGCGCCAGATGAGGGTCTTAGATCCATAAAGACTACATCCGTCGTTCCATTATGAACAATTTCGATTTTCACATTGCTATCAGCGTTATCCGCCCAATCCAGCTTATAGAACGATATTTTCGCCGTCCCTGCTTCCAAGCGTGGATTCCATGTTATCGTTCTGCCTGCTGTACTCGTATATTTGGTGCTGGAAAGATCATACCCCTTCACCCCTGTGCTTGTGGTCCAATTTGGAGCCGAATATCCATTGTTCTCGTTACCCGCATCAGGTGTCACAACATCATTAATCTTAATGCTACCGTCATCGATGATAATCGTCTGATAAGGTAAGGTCTCCGCATAAGCGGCCCTTATTCCGATCAGGCTGGAAGGAACTCCTATCGTCAACATGAAAACGATTAAGAAAAACAGCTTCCTTTTGACCATACAACTCACAGCCTCTCCTATTAATGATAACGCTTCCAAAAAAAGATGCCCTTTTGCTCAAATGATCGTAAAAAAGCAATTAACCTTATCCTTCTGGCTAATCCCGCTCTGTCGTTTTTATCTTAGCATGTCACATCACCGTGAAATTTCTTTCATTTTAAGAATTTCTTATAAGATTTTAAGTAAAAAAAGAAACCTACATCCTAATTGATTGCTCAGTTGCAGTCAGATAGAATATAGGTCTTCCAAGTGGACTAATCAATTATAATGGCGGCTGCACCAATAGCAACTTCCCAAGCTGAATGACCGTTTGATCATACCAAGCCGGATGTTGTCGAACATGTTCCATACTTCTTTCATTGCCACTTGCCTCAAACACTGCCGCTTTGTCTGTCTTCTTGTGATCGATTTCGAAGCAAACCGTATGTTTCCCATTCGGTAGCTCCGGTAAGAAAACATATTGATTTCGATTATGATCGTTATATGATGTGAATCGATCGATAAGAAAGGGTTCCCCTCCATCCACCGTCACCTTCAATCTGCCGGAATCCGGCCCCCCAATATCGAATAATCCGATGTGGGTTCCCTCAAACTCCACTGTGATCGTCTCTCCGGGATCGACTGCTCGCCATAGACCGGGGAACAACCATTCATACTCGCGCACTAAAGCAAAATCATCAGGGATCATGTAAGACCACCCCGCGGAAAAATGAGTAAGACTATCCAGTGGCAGCATGGTTGCATACTCCCAAGGATTGGCCGGGACCAATGGGTCCTGCGGCAAGTGATGCTCGACCTTTCCCACGTGATCTCGAAGTTCGCTCATTTTCTCAAACGACCGGGTGATTGTATCCGTGTAGATCTGGTGTCCTTCGGGAATCGTTGGATGGATCGAATCATGCGTAAAAATAACGGCTCCGGGAATAGACACGTCTGCTCTTAAGGTGAAAATGAGCTTTCCATCCAAAACCAATTGACTGACTGCTACGCCCAGATGAATCGAAGGAATGTCGTAATAGTCGGCGACTTCCTCTTGCATACGAGCGCCCTTCTGGTATTGGCCGGATTGAAATGAGGTCAAATCCCGTTCCTTAACCGTATACACAAACAGGATATCGGTAAACCGGCTCCGCTTGCGAATCTGTCGGACAATGCCTTCGATCCGCGCCTTGGATTCGGGAACTCCGCCATCGTTACCAACAAATTCAACAAACACGAGATCAGGCTGATGACGCAGTACATCTGTCTCCAAACGGGCGCAGCCGAGGTCCGATCCTGTCCCATCAATGCCTGCATTCACAGAGCGGATATCTGCATTGGGATATTGCCCTCGCAGCCAATCCGCCGTCATGACCCTGTATCCTTCAGAACGCGTATTACTGCCGCCAAAATAGACAATTGTTACTGTTTCCCCATTTTCCAACTTTTGAATGACATTAGGCAGCCCTCTTCGAGGGAAAAATTCCTTCATCGTGACTTCACCCGCCCTCACTTAGCGTTTTTAGGAGCAAAAAATTTTACAGCAAACACTTCATAATAAGGCGAACCATACGTTGCACAGAAATCAAACCGGATTCGGGTTACACCTTTTTCATGCACCTGATGTTTATTCAACGAAAGATAATTATCACGGATATTAATTTCACTCTCGGTTCCATCTTCTAAGGTTAAGATCACATCATAATCTTGGATAAGTGGCTCGATCGGATCGTCGAAATGCTCCAAATTCAGCTGTGAATTGAAAACAAGATGGATTTCTTCCAGATTCCTGGGGCTTGCAAAACCAAATTCCAACCATTCCTGTCCTTCCGTACGTTCAGAAATCCAGCCGTTCGGCAGACCATAAGGTCTGGAGAAGCCGTTGACGACATTCGCGGGATTATACATATCCTGGGATGGTATCAGATCCTTGAAGCAAATGCTTCTGCTGAATTTCTTCAGTCTGGACGGCTCTTCCGGTCTATAATAGAAGCTCACCGCTCCTGTCATTTTTTCTTCATTGCCGTATACGGCAAGGCTCGCCGTACCTTCCAATACGATGTAGATTTTGTCATCAGCAGGCTTCTTACAGCTGAGGTCCAGTGTAATCCAGTCATCGTGACCCGCTGAAATCACCAAGTTGTAGCCTTTCAGCTCGCTGGCGGGAATATAGTTTTCCTTCCGCTCCCCGCCAAATAGCTTCACTTGCAACGTTTCCGAATGCTCGGATCTATTTTTAATTTTGATCTGCACGCTTTCAGCCACGGATGTCTGAATCGGCAAGACCAAACATAACGCTTTCTCCAAGGAGATCTCTTCGGTTGGATGAAGATGTTCATAGCTTCGCTGAGACGAGGCACGAATCGTTAATCCGTCAGCGAAATAAGAATCCAACTGCTCTTGAAGCCCTACAATCGTTTGCCCGTCTCGAAGCAGCTGCGTCTGAAGCTCACCCATATGCGCTTTGACTATGTCCGCGGGGTCTGTATCATATTTTACGCATAACGCAGCAGCCGTTCCTACCGCCTGCCCCATACAACCACAGGTTGCCATCACCCTTGTAGACCCGAAAGCCACATGGGTAGCGCTTATATTGCGGCCAGCGAACATCAGATTAGGAATATTGCGTGAAAACAAGCTGCGGAAAGGGATATTATACAATCCTGGAACAAAATTCCACGCTGTAGCGGGTCCCTCATCGTAGATGCCTTTATTCGCATGTAGATCCATATACCAACCTCCGACGGATACAGCATCTTCGAAATGAGACTTTGCTGTAAGATCGTTCTGAGACAGCATGTGTTCCCCTATAAACCGCCTCGACTCCCGCTTTCCCGGAATCGGGCATACATAATCCAAGATGAGATTGTCTACATCATCAAACTCGCCGCTATTTTTGATATAATCCCATATCCCGTACACCAATTTCCGCAGTTCCAATGCGATGTCTTCATTATTCTTAATAATATCCATATGTCCGCCGTATTCCAGCCACCACAATCCGCCAAGTCCATTGATTTTCCTTGGAAAAGACCGATGGTTTAATCCTTTTCTGATACTATCGAAAAACTCCAGCTTCGTAATATCATACGCAAAGCCAGGCCTTTTGTAAGGAACGGAATAGTTTACGTCACGGGCTTGAAACAGAATCGTATCGCCCATCGTGTAATGATCCGCCACTTCTGGAGCAAGCTCCTCCTTGTATTCATGCTTCGCTTCTCTTCCCCATCGGAAGTCAGCACCTGCTTGGTATCCAACAATTCCATCACCGGAGCAATCGATATAGGTTGGGCTTTCAAAACGAAATTTTCTTTCGGAAGCTAATTGAAGGCCCTCCACCCATTGAATTCTGCCGTTCTCCATGCCCGTTTCATGCACACATGTATTCAGAAATAGAGAAATGTTAGGCTCATCATAAACCATGTCGAGCAAGACCGTATCCGAAAGCGAAAGCATAAGCTTCTTGTTGTATAACGGATTATAATGAAAGATCTTCAGCTTAAGTTCTTCTACCAACCCACCCTCGCGGGCATAATAGGATGGACTGTTTCCGAGATATGCCGACCCGTTGATATGAACTCTGACCTCACTGCTCGCATTTCCCCCAAGCACCGGCCGATCATTAATAAGTGAAACCTGCAGACCTTGGCGTGCAGCTGCAATGGCAGCGCATATCCCTGCAATACCTCCACCTACGACGGTTACATCTGCTTTCATAAGCTCCATTTTGATAACCTCCATGATTAGATGCTCCTATTATGGTAATGGTTTTGGCCCCTTTTTTTTTACAGGATTTCACGAAAAAATCATACATTTTTTTTTGTATTCTTATTTGGATTCGTACCGTGTCATTTTTATCCGATATTGCTTAGGTGTATCACCCGTATATTCTTTAAACAGTTTGCAAAAGTAACCTTCATTGACGATGCCTACTTCCTCGCACAATTCCAATAAAGAATAATCCCGGACGTTTAACAACTCGAGAGCGAGATGGATTTTTTTACGGTTGATGTAGCTGATCACGCCTTCGCTCATTGTTTTTTTGAATAAGCTGCTAAAATACGATGGCGCTAGATTCACTTCCTCCGCAATTGCCTCCAACGTTAAGCGTTGTTTCAGGTTTTTCTCGATAAAATGCATAGCACTCATGATTTCTGCACGATGTAATAGTTGGCCCGCTTGTACGTATTCGAATGTGAAGTCACCAATATAGGCGAGCTGCTCCTGAAAAGCCATAAATTCCATGGGGAAGTCTGGGACTTCCGTGGCCATCTTGTTCCCTGATTTAAACTTTACGGTAATGTCTCTGTACAAGTCTCTAATCATTGGCGCCATGATGGACTTGTGGATTTTATGGTCCGAAACAAATTGAGACAGATCGGCAAGTGCATTCTCCAGCTCTTCCTTGGAAATCTTCCTTTTCATCCGTATAAGAAAATCAGCCAGCTTCTGCTGAAAGTCTGCTTTTTTGTCATTATGGTATTGGAACCGATGCATCGGTGTTTTTACTACTTTCTCGGAATGATAATAGAAATCCTCACTCACATTTTTAGCTTCCGTGTACGCCTGTTTGATCGATTCCCAGCCTCGGTGTGTTCCGCCAAAAGCGACAGATACCCTTTGATTCAAATATTGATGCAAATGAGAGACGATCTGCCCTCCCAAGGATAGACAAGCATATTCCGTTTCCATATCACTGCGGTTATTTTCCCAGGATAGAAAGCCAATAAAACGATTATCGGACAGATCCGCAGCTACCCCACTACCACCATTCATCACCGTTTCTTCGATGATATTCGTAATCGCATATTTCAAGATGTTTTGATCTGTGGCTGCGTATTCGTTTCGGAAACTTTCATACGTATTCATTTCAACGATGAAGCAGCAATAGTTGGCTTGAAAGAAATGAAACTGCATTCGATTAGCAAAATCCGATGCCCGATGAGAAGGAATTTCGCCTCTGATCAGTTCGTTGAAAAATTGCTTGCGCACTCTATATTTGTTTTCAAGCACGGATACGTTTAAAGATTGAAATTCCGCTTCTTTTTTCTTAAACTCATTTAAAATTCCGGCTGCTTTATCCAAAGCTCGATTCAAATCTGCTTCCCTCAGCGGAACCTTTACAATGTACTCCAATACGTTGGCTTGAATAGCTCGCTGGGCGTATTCAAAGGATGAATAGGCGGTCAAAAGTATGTATTGCGTATGGGGGAGCTCCGCCTTGAGCTGCTCAATCATGGAGATTCCGTCCATTCGCGGCATAACGATATCGGATATGACGATGTCCGGCTTAAGTTTTATGATCTCCTCGATCCCATTCAGCCCATTATTCGCTTTGCCCACTAGAACAAATCGCTTATCCCTATGAGAGAGTTCATTAAAAAACAATTCCAATCTTTGAATGATCAGGTCTTCATCGTCAACAATGAAGCAGGTATAGTCTCTCACCATTATGCATCTCCTTTTTGCAATTCTGCCGGGAATAAAGCGCGTATACGGGTTATTTCCTTAGGTATGCTAATGATTTGCAGTCCGAATTGATTGCCATAGTGAAGTCTTATTCGGCCATGAATATTATTTAGCCCGATCCTTTTCCTTTTTAATTCCATTTCACTCGGTTCTGAGATTAAAATATGCTTTATTTTATCAGCTGGAATCCCCTCGCCTTGATCAACAACTTCTATGATGACGATACTGTCCTCCCTGTACGCATGAATCGTAATAGGTCCCTCAATTCCCCCTCCGTTATAACCATGGAAGATGCTGTTCTCCACAAGAGGCTGCAGCAGCATTCGAAAAACCGGAAAATCCATTAACCCTGCTTCGATATTTTCAATCAAGTGGAAGTTTCGGTTATACCGAACGTTCTGGATCTCGATATAGTCCGCTACATTACGTAGTTCCTGACTTAAGGAAACCTTCTCTGAAGCATCGTCTATCCCGTATTCCAATAATGAAATGAGCGATCCGATCACCACATCTACTTTCTCTATTTGTCCGAGACGTATAACGTTGCTGATCGAACCAAGTGTGTTATACAGAAAATGAGGGTTAATTTGAGACTGTAGCACCTGGATTTCCAACTTCCGCTCAAGCTCATTATGAAGTTCCGCTCCCCGAATCAGTTCCACAATTTGCTGCAGCATACGATCGAATGCTCGTGAAAGATCTCCAAACTCATCGTTTCGATTAACCGTAATTGTCGTTGTGAGTAAACCCTGCTCCACTTGCTTCATTTTTGTTTTGAGTGTATAGAGTGGTTTCCTTATATATTTGGCAACCAAAAAAGAAATGATCAAACTTAAGAGAAGACCTGCAGCTAGAAGCTCAATATAATAGGTTTCCAATCTGGACAAAGCTGCTTTCAAGCGTGATTCATCATTGATTGAGATTATGGTCCAGTTGAATTTCTCCGTCGGTTTTTTCAGAAGGGAGACCGGAATGCCATCCATGGTATGCAGTTGAAGACTTGTTTCTGTCGTATCCAGGATTTGTTCAGCTGACGTTTCCCCGATCGAAAACGTATGATCTTGAATATTCAGTAGTCCTTTATTTTCAGAAAATCCGGCAATGATTTTACCTGACGCTGTGATCAGAGCCAGATTCATTTGTTCTTGTTTATTAATCTTGAACAAGGTTTCTTCAATGGCATTTAGATCCAAGTCAACCGCAATGGCCATTGGAAACGGAGCACCGTTTAGATATCGAACCATCGTAACGGTCCAGCCAGAATACTTCGATTTGTATGGTTCACTAACAAAGGTAGTCCTTCTGTTCTTATCAGCCGCATCAAACAAAGGTTCTCTTTCAGATAAAGGTTCATCGAATATTCGAGTAGCTGTACTTCCGCCTAGAATGGATAAATCGCATTTGATCAAATAAATATTACTGACGTAATTACTATTGAGTTCATACAGTTCTCTTAATTGCTTTTTAATCACTTCCGCATTGTCAATATTGGCTTTCACTGATGTTTCGACTGAGAAGAGAATCGTCTGGAAGGAAGAAAAATTAACAGTGAAGTACTGGTCTACCTTGTCAAGGATTTGGTTGGTGTAAAAAATGTCATTGGTTCTTATTTCCTTTTGGACATAGCGATAAGACAATTGGCTTATCAAGATTATGCACCCTAATACAAATGCAAACACGAGAAAAAATAATTTTAAAGGCAAGCTGATTCTTCTTCGCATCCATCATCTTCCTTTTAATTCTATAGTAAACTAAGAATAGCATATGCTAATAAAGAGAGGGGCTACGAATAGCCACTCTCTTTGTTTATTTATTTTACTTGATAAGGCCGGCTTCTTTAAATTGTTTGATTGCTGTTTCCTTATATTTCTGCATGTCAAACTTGGTATCCAACGTTTGGAGGAAATTGTCCCAGTTGGAAAGAGGCTCTTTGCCCGTCATAAATTTAACTAAACTTTCATTAATGAAACGTGTGCGGTCAGCATCCAAGGTATCGCTGGGGTCTGGGGTCAATAAATTTCCGGGCAACGTTGGCCCCACATATTGCTGATTGTCCTTGAAAGCTTCCGCCGTCTTAGGATTCTGGAAGCTGAAGTACTCCGCATCATCACCACGGCGTGGCATTCTATAATGATCGACCCACAGGTACTTCTCTTTCATTTCCTTCGATAACTCGGAGGTTTTATTTTTGATCTTGCCGTCCACTACATCCCAATGAATACCTTTAATTCCGTATGCAAAATTCGGATAAGCCTCTTCGTCTGTAAAGAGATAATTCAGCATGGACAAGATCCGAATGATTTTGTCCTTATCCGCTTTCGCGGAAATGGCCCATGAATTGCCTTGGAATGATTTTCTTTCTACAATTTGATCCCCGTAAGGACCTTTCATCGGAGGAATGACGATCCATTCCGGCACCTCGCCACTAATCTCTTTCATTTTCTGCTGATAATCCGGCTCCAGCCTACGGGCATCTCTGATCATGAAGCCAACTTTACCCTTAAACATCTTTTGGTCCAACAGATCAGGTGAATTCATCGTCACCCAGTCTGGGTCTACCACGTTGGCTGCCATCATTTTGTTAATGTAAGCAAGCGCCTCTTTCATTTTGGGATCGATAAACAGGAATATCGGTTCATTATCTTTTATTTCGATGGCCGAAGGAGGATTGACGCCAAACATCCACATCAAGCTATCGAAGCCGTAGGTTTGCAGATTACCTTCTTTGTTCATACCGCCGATGAATCCGTACGTATCGTTTTTGCCATTACCGTCCGGGTCTTTCTCTGTAAAGGCTTTCATAACTTCGAACAGCTCATCCGGTGTCGTTGGCACTTCCATATTCAGCTTTTTCAGCCAATCATTACGGATGAAAAAGCTTCGGCTGATCCCGTTAACATTATCATAGCCTGGAACTCCGATCGTTTTTCCTTGATAGGACATTGCCTCCCAGGAGTCGTTGCCAAACCGTTTCTGTAATTCAGGGAATTGATCCAGATACGGTGTCAAATCCGCAAGAACGCCTTGGTCATAATATTGCGCGAGATCAGCCCGACTCTTCAAGAAGATCAAATCTGGAATATCTCCGCCTGCAATGAGCGTATTCAGTTTGGTTGTTGCTTGCCCAGCTTGAGGAATCATCATATCCAAGTCGATGTTCATCTCTTTTTCCAACATTTGACGTTGAACATCTTCATCACGTGGAGGTACCGGAGCAGCAGCGTTGAAAGTGCCTTGGTTAAACATTGAGATTTTCATTTTGGTTGCAAACTGGCCAGACTGCCCTTGCGAATTACTCGAAGCTGTCGATGTAACTTCTTCATTTCCCCCACATCCTGACAATAGCGTTCCCAATCCTAAGATTGCCGACAGAATAGCAAATGAAATCTTCTTACGCTGCATATTGACCTCTCCTTTGCTTGTATATTATCACGGTTTCCCCGTAATAAGTTAGGTTGGAACACCTTTTAACCTTTAACGGAACCCAAGAGCACACCTTTGGTAAAATGCTTTTGTAAAAATGGGTAAACGATTAAAATCGGAATCGTAGTCACAACAACTGTAGCCATTTGTACAGCGAAGGTACTAACGGCTCCGGAATTGGCGAGTGATTCAGCGCTTTGTGTTGCGACGTTAAGCAGGATGTTGCGCAAGACTACTTGAAGCGGCATGAAGTTGGAATCATTGATATAAACAATAGCATCGAAATAACTGTTCCAATGTCCTACTGCGTAAAATAAAGAAATGGTGGAAATGACGGGCAAAGACAGTGGTAAAATGATCCGCCATAACGATTGAAGTTCACTTGCACCGTCAACCCTCGCTGATTCCTCGATTTCACCAGGCAATTGCTCGAAAAAGCCTTTAATGATCACCAGATTAAATGCACTAATGAGATTTGGAATAATCAATACCCACGGACTGTTTAGCAACCCCAGAGAGCGAATTAGTAGATAAGTCGGAATTAACCCCCCACTAAACATCATGGTAAACACAATGAATAGTAAAAACGGACTGCGTCCCGGCAAATATTTTTTGGATAACGGATAAGCTGCTAAGACCGTAAAAAACACATTAAGCATCGTGCCTACAATCGTTCGAAACAACGTAATTTTATACGCCTGCCAGATCCCATGAGAGATGAATACTTCTTTATAGGCCAGAAAGGTAAAAGATTCTGGTATAATAACGATCCCTCTTCTTAACACTTCCGATTCTGGCGTCACTGAGACAGCAATCACATACAGAAAGGGTAGTAAGCAAAGTAGGGATAAAAAAATAAGAATAACATAAACGACGGATTGCCAAACTTTTTCCCCGATTGTCAAATTGATCATTTTAAAAACCACCTCACCAAATTTGCCCATCGAATTTTTTGGCGAGCTTATTTGCTGCCAAAACTAAACCAAATCCAATGACAGCTTTAAACAATCCTACAGCAGTAGCCAAGCCAATTTTAAGACGCTCCAACCCTTCACGGTATACCCATGTGTCGATAATGTCGATCTTCTCCTGGTTAAAGGTGTTGGCAAACATGAATATTTGGTCAAATCCAGCATCCAGAATATGGCTTAATTTAAGAATCAGCATCAGAATAATGACTCCTCGAATGCCGGGTAAAGTGATGTGCCAGAGCTGTCTCCATTTGGAAGCGCCATCCATTCGAGCCGCTTCATATAAGCTTGGATCAATACCTGCTAATGCGGCGAGGTACAGTATCGCTCCCCATCCAATGTCCTTCCATATTTCAGATGCGATGACCAGCAGTCTTCCCCAAGCAGGCTCCGTTAGAAATGAAATGGGCTGAAAACCACTTTCCTTCAAAATCATATTAAAAAGGCCATCGCCTGGGGCTAATAATGCTACCATCAATCCATATACAATGACCCAAGACAGAAAGTGGGGTAAATAAGTAATTGTTTGTACGATTTTCTTAAACCAATGGGTATGAACTTCATTGAGCAGTAAAGCAAGTAAGATGGGAGCTGAGAAACCGAACAATAGCTTATAGAGCGATATAACAATCGTATTTTTCATGATGTCCCAGAAATAAACGCCGTTCATAAAATCCGTAAAATTTTTGAATCCCACCCACGGGCTATCCCATACTCCCAAAGCCAGGTTGTAGTTTTTAAAAGCAATCAATATTCCCGCCATAGGAATGTATTTGAATACGGCAAAGTAAATTAAGGCCGGTAATAAGAGAGCATACATCACTTTATATTTTTGGATCGTCCTTATCCATGACTTCCGCTTTTTGGAGAGGGGAATGGCGTCCGCTGTCAATTTCGCTTGCATATCATCACCTCGTCTTTATTTGTATTTGTATATTAGCACCCCCCTATCGGATAAATTTCTGAAATTTCAAGAATTTCTTATAAGATATTAAGGAAGTGTGCCTTGGATCGTTCCAAGAGCTCATCCCGGGAAGCGGGACAAGAACTTGTACCGCTAAAATGCATACGAAAATGAATCGAAGTTTCAAATCAATAACGTTGAGAATTAGCAAAGCCAGTTGCTTTATATTTGCAAAACAGTTCTGGAGCAGAAAATACTTACACAGCAGAACCATCTACTACCACAACTATTGATGGTAAATATCAATTAACAACCCATATTCAATATGGAGAAAAGTATCCAAGAAGTTTTTTAAATATCATTACACCAGATGGTCAAAGGCAACTCGAACTTATATTCAGAGAAAACTAGCCTTCTTGGATAGTTTAGATTAATGATGATAGAAATATAAAAACAAAAAAATCGTTGCCTAAGTACGAAGTAGGCAACGATTTTTTTGTTGAGTATAACATTGACAGCAAGGCGTTTGATTCATTCCAGTTAGGGAACGTAGTGAACATTGCATCAATCAGGGTAATTAAACAAACAACTTTTCATTTTTAAAGATAACTCGGAACATTCCCACCAAGAAATTCATGGTTATATGTATCAGAGATTTTATCCAGCACACGCTGCGCATGTTCTGTAAATTTTAAGTCCGCAACCCGATCTTTCAACAAAAACACGCCGGTCTCATTGTTGTGTATGCCGAGGGCCCCCTCAAATAATAGGTTGGGGCCATGGGTAGGCGGAGAGGAAAAAAACCTCATAAATAGTTCAAACCATGCGGTAAGTCCGGAATCTTTTCCTTTTCTTAGCGTGTTGTTAATTCCCTGGTCAACGCTGCGGATCTTGATGCCTTCCTTGGCAAGTTTGGGGGCGACGGCTTGAGTCCACAACGAAAGAGCCAGCTTTGAAGTTGCATAGGGGCCAAACATTTTGCGGAAGGTTTGGGGATGCTCTAAGTTATCGATCGTAAACACCTTCGTAAATCTAAGGGCCTGCGATGAAGTGTTAATAACCGTTTTTAAGCTGCCGTTTTTCAACAGCTCCTTCAATTCCATCAGAATGATATAAGGAACGACCGTCAACAACTCATAATGCATTTCGCAACCTTGTTTCGAATAGCGCAGCTCACTTAAGCCTCCTCCGGCGTTGTTGAACAAAATATCGATCCGCTGCTCCTTGCCTTTGATTTCTTCCAAAGAGTGTCTCAAACTGCCATAATCGGTGAGATCCTTCACTTTATAGGCTCGAAGCCATCCGTCTTTTAGATGATTTTGGATGAATCTATCGTCCGCCGGAAAATTCGACCGGTTCAAAGCAATCACCTGCCAGTTCTCCGACAGTAATTTCCGGGTCAATGCCAACCCGATCCCACTACTTGCGCCTGTAAATCAGTGCGATATGTTCTCGTTGATTCGTATTCAATGTATATCCTCCATCCTTCTGAATTTTTACCGGTTATTTGCGCACATCAGTCGGTGGCGGGCAGGAGGATCAACTTGCCGTGGGCACGCCCACTCTGACTGATTTCGACAGCTGAACGCCATGCGTCGAGTGCGAAAGTCTTGCCGACCGGAATAGAGAAATTGCCATCGGCTGCGTATTGGGCAAAATCGCCGACAACGTCATAACGCAGGGTATGTAATTCTCCATAGCTGGCGCGAACGCCAAATTCAGCGGCTGCGGCGAAATCGCTGACGGTTAGGACGCGCTGGGGATGCCCATTGACGATTTGGATCAGATCTATCAATGAACCGCTGATTGGTGCGGTATCCAGGGCGAGATCAACCGGCTGCTTCGCCAGTTCGGTCACTCGTTCGACCATTCCATCATCGTACGAGGTCACCATCGCTCCCATTGCGCGGAGTTTGTCGGCGTAGGTGGTACCAGCGGTTGCGACCACACGTGCACCGCGCATGAGCGCAATCTGGACGGCGGCGAAGCCTACCGTTGTGCCGGCTCCGTGTACGAGTATGGTCTGTCCCGACCCCACTCCGAGAGAATCAATGCCTCGGTAGGCGGTTTCGACCGCCATTGGCAATGCTGCAGCCTGTACAAAGTCGAGTCCGGCCGGGATGCGGAACCAGTAGTACATGATCGCTCGGTCGGACGCACCGGCGCTCGATCCACTCATGAAATCGGCGGCACCCAGAACGGCATCGCCGATGGCGACATCGGTTACGCCCTCTCCGATTGCGTCTACAATGCCTGACACGTCGAGCCCAATTCCGCGAGGCAAGGGCAGTTGACCGGCAAAGTGTCCGCGACACATCCCCCAGTCAACCGGATTTAACCCACAAGCGCGTACACTCACGCGAATGCGTCCCGGACCTGGTTCTGGGATCGCCACCTCCTCCAAGCGCAAGACATCAGTCGGTTCGCCGTAGTCGTGGAACCGGATTGACCGCATGGTAATAGAACTGGACGCCTGATTCTTTAAATCTTTGATAGAATTATCTAAATTCTCCATTTCAATGTTTCCTCCATTTTACTCTACTGGAATAGTGTCCTTCGTGAATTCGAACGGTCTTCCAAGGAAAAGGCAGGAGAGATACACGAAAATCCATAACCTTCCTGCCCGCGCATTAATAGAATTGAGAAGAAACCCTGTGCCAACTGCGAACGGAGAGTGCTCAGATCTGGGAGCCGCCTCCGTCAACAGGGAACTCAGCCCCGGTGGTAAAGGTGGCCTCAAATGCTAGGAATGATACGGCTTTGGCGACCTCGACCGGATCGCCGAAACGCAGCATTGGGATCTGCTGTTTTGTCTGCGCCCCGATCTGTTCTGCAGCTTCCTTCGGCATCGACCTTTCCAAGATACCGGTGTCGATGGGGCCGGGGCTTACCGCGTTAACGCGAATCTTTCGCGGTAACAGCTCGCGAGCCAGACTGCGAGTCATGGAGCGCAACGCTGCTTTACTGGCCGAGTACGCACTGATCATCGGGATACCCAATACGTTCGTGATAGAGGTAGTGAGCACCACGCCACTTCCTGCGTTTAGCAATGGGGCGAGTTTCTGTACGGTGAAGTACGGACCTTTAGCGTTAATTGTATGTAACTCGTCGTACACATCCTCGGACATGGATTCGAAGGGGACGTAGCGCGTGATGCCGGCGTTAACGAACAGGGCATCGATCATGCCGAACTCGGCCTTTACCCGGTCGGCTAACTCGACGATATCCGTCAACGACGCGGCGTCGCTCAGCACTGTGACCGCGTTGTTGCCGAGTTCTTCACGAGCCGAGTCGAGCTTAGCCTGAGTACGTCCGGTGATCAGAACGCGTGCTCCTTCATCCACTAATAACTTCGCCGTTGCGAGGCCAAGTCCGCTGCTTCCTCCCGTGATCACGACTTTCTTCCCGGAGAATTTGCCCTTACTGAATTGTTCCATTTGAATCGTCCTCCCTTTGAGTAATCCGCAAGCGGATGATTAGGTACAGGACCGATTATATAGTAATTATTTTATTAAGTAAACAATTTTAATACATTTAGTTCATTTAATAAATTGTATACATAAATGGCGGCAAGTTTGTTATAATGATATTGATAGGCATAAAGGGAGGTACTTACCTTTGAGAAAAGCTGTGAGTGTTGATACATATGTGGAAAAAATAAAACCCATAATTAGAAGAACAAAATTCAGCCAACTGAAAGTCGACGATCTCGCAAAATATATGGATATTAGCAAAGTGACACTCTATAAGCATTTTTCCTCTAAAGACGACATCATCGAACAAGTTGTGGATTATTACATTGAATACGCAAAGAATGCTGACACCGTTGTCGAAGACGACTCCGTTTCTTATTTGGATCGTTTTCAAATCACATTTTTACAATCTTTTATGTGTGCCACGTATATCTCTGATTTATTCTTGCAAGATCTAAAGGAATTTTATCCGCACCATTTCGAGAATTTGTCAGTTGCCCTACAAAATCGGAATAAAAGCTTACAAACTTTTTTTGAATCAGGAATGGAGCAACAGATTTTCAACAGAATGAATGCCGTGTTATTTATGGTTCAAGATGACGCTGTGCTGCGGCGCTTTATCGAGCCATCATTTTCAATTCAGTATGACATCACCTTGAAGCAAGCGATTATGGATTTCTACCGCATGAAGCAGTATCAATTGCTAAAACCTGAATATCTGAAGATGATAGACGACTCCGCTGTTGAAAGGAAAATCGTTAATATATTGCAAACCATTTCATAAATGTCGTATTTTTACGCACCCGAAGAAAAGCAAAATGCCTTGGTCGCAGGACCAAGACTATCCAGTTTAACACGTCTCGGTGGTTAAAGCCGAGGCGCTTATTTGCAGTTGCGTCAAAATAAAAAGGCTCAAAAATACTTTGTGTAACCTCTCAAACCTACTAAAATGAATGCGACTTGTTCTTGTCCTTTTCTGCAATCGGTACAAGTTCTTGTGCAAATGAGAGAATAAATTTTGTTTTATAACCAGCATTAATTCCAGAAGAAACTAAACGACCCTTCCCCGGTAGAATACCAGGAAACGGTCGTAGCTTAAGTTGTCTTTTTTCGTGTTTACTTGACTGGGTTATGACTATTAATGCGACTTTCTTTATATATACGTTGTTGTCATTTCATTCTCATTCCTTCCTTCCAATTCCCTTGCGAAACGCCAAGATGCGATCGTTATTTTTTTGTGAACTACATTTATCTAACGCTATTTTGTGAAATAATGTCCTTGCTCCAGATCTGCGAGAAGTCCATGCTGGACAGGCTTCCAGCCGAGAAGCTCCTTCGTCCCTTCACTTGATCTTGCTAAGTCAAGCGAAGCGACCATGCCTAGAAAACCGAAGATTGCTTGCGCTTCTTCAGGCGGGATGCTGACTACTGGCACATCCACATGACGACCAATGGCTGCGGCAATGTCGCTGAACGCAATGCCTTCATCGTGCACGCCATCCAGTCGTGAGCCTGCAGGCGCAGATTCTACAGCGAGGCGGAACAAAACTGCCGCATCCAAGCGATGAATCGCTGGCCAACGGTTAGAGCCGTCTCCAATGTAAGCCGAAGAGCCTCTTTCCTGAGCGATCCGGATTAATTCCGGCACGAAGCCTTTATCTCCTTCTCCATGAACGGAAGGTGCAAGCGAGACGATCGATGCTCTCACGCCTTGTTCTATAAACGCAAGTGCCGCATCCTCCGATGTTTTGCCATTCGCATGTGCTGTAATAACAAGTGGTTTACCGGAGCTGGCAAGCGCCTCTCCCATTGCTTCGATGGCGCGTAGATCAGTTGCCAGTGATGCGTCGAAATTAGAGAAATCGTGGTTAAATGCCAGATGAATAACGCCGTCTGAAGTGGCTGCACAGCTGCGCAGTAAATCCAGATCCTCTAAAACACCGCGAGCCACCTCAGCTCCCAAGCTTTCTAATACGTGAGCACCACTCTCCGAACGGGTCAGACCAACTACCTGATGGCCCGCACCGATGAGTTCGCGGACAACGGCTGTACCAATATAACCTGCTGCACCAGTAACGAATATACGCATAATATTTTAACGCCTCCTTAAGCATTTGACGAAGATATGACTTCAGTCTAAACTATGAAGTGAACTCTAAGGCAAGCGTTTGGAGGTATGATTTCATATGAAAATTCAAGAATTAGCAGATTTGATGGGTTTAACCCCCCATACCATTCGATTTTATGAGAAGGAAGGCTTGCTTGATAGCAGGCATATTCAGCGAGAGAAGAATAATTACCGCAACTACTCAGACGAAGCAATTGAGCGGTTAAGGCTGATTAAGAAATTTCAAGGCATCGGCTGCTCGTTAGCCGAGCTGAAGACGATTTTGCAGGATCACGATACGAACGCACGCACCAACCATGAAGTAATTGAATGGATTCTTCAGAAGATTAATGAGATCGAGCGCAAGAAGGAAGAATACGATCATATGCTTGTAACGCTGAATTGGATGCTGACATACAGGAAGCTGCTGAATGAAGATCCACAACAAGCTGAGGCTATGATGGCCGAATTACGTCTTAAAATCAACATCTAGGCGTACAATCGTGAAAAGCTTTATGGACGTAAATTCCACAAACATACCCAGGTATAGCTTAAGGCTATACCTGGGTATCATTTGGAACTATACTTCTCCCCAAAAAATCTCAGTTTCATAATCGAATTCAACAATACCATCTTGATTATTTCTATCAAATAGATTCCGAAGTTCTGTCATCATGGGATCATAATTTGCATGCCCGGGTACAGGGCTGTAGGAAGAGGATAGCAACCGGCCTTTCAAGCCCTCGAAATCGAACTCCTGACTCATTCTGAATCGCATTTTATGCATTGAACCTTCCTTGAAAAAAGAGAGCAGCATCGTCTGAGAAATATTTTTATGATTGACTTTTTCGTAGTCGGTTCCGTAAGTATGAAGCAGATGATTGTACTCTTCACGAAATGGAGTACCGTTTGTAAGACGTGAATTCCAGATGAGTATTACTCTCCCACCTGGCCGTAGAATTCTGCGAAACTCGATTTGTGCTGCGGAGCGATCGAACCAGTGAAATGCCTGAGCGCAGACAATAAACTCAACCGACTGATCAGGTAATCCAGTAGATTCTGCAGAACCTGATGTACTCTGAAATTTCAGATTACTTTCTAACATTTGCTCGGCGGCTTCCCGCATTGCCTGATTTGGCTCGACCGCGATCACATAGCTTCCGCGTTCCAGAAGTAGCTTTGAGATGATCCCAGTACCTGAACCGATGTCTGCTATGTTACTGTTCGCACGTAAACCGACGACGTCGTACAAATAGTCGATAGCCTCTTTTGGATAGCTCGGGCGGTATTTTAAATACGAATCGACCCGGCTCGAAAACCGTTCTCTACTGTTCATCGATCGTCACGCTCCCATCAATATTTTGACAGCCTATGTACCGGCCACAGTACCAACCTCAAAATCTCGCGTCCCCAAAAAGCAAATACCGTCGTTCCGGTCCATGAGCTGCGCTTATCTTGGCTGTATTGATCGTTGATCATATAAGTCCGAGTCGAAATAGGACTCTTCAGACCGAACTGTTCCCATTTCGCCGGATCATTCGAACCTCCAAGTTTTCTAAGCATATTCGCCGACTCATGATCTATTTTAGCCGGAATTTGCTCGAATGCTTGGGTGATTTGCGTATGAAACTCGTCGATCGGGTTGCGACTGGTAATGCTCTCGAGATGGATGCTTTCGCGAATGTAAGAAACGTATGCCAGATGGTCAGCCCAGAACTCGTCGATATAAAAAAGCCGTACCCGCTGCTCCGATGGGCTCATCGGTCTCTCGCCTTTCAATATTCCGAGCCGTTCTTCGTATAGGATTCGCCTCTGATCCTCCACCATATCCGAATAACAGTTCAATTCCCGCTGAATATCGAAATTTTGACCTATGATAACGCGCTGAATATGCTCGATTTTGCTGCGGAGCGCCGGATCATCAAGAACCTCGTCCTGCCTGGGAGCGCGAAACAGTCTATGAATGCCGAAGCGAAACATCAACTCGTCTTCCAGGCTTATATAAAATACGGAAGCTCCCGGATCACCTTGGCGGCCGGAACGCCCGCGCAGCTGGTTATCAATCCGCATGCTTTCGTTCACATATGTACCTATCACGTATAATCCCCCCAGCTCGGCAACCACTTCTGCCTGCGCTGGGTTGCCGCCGCCGAGACGAATGTCGACGCCGCGTCCTGCCATATTCGTAGATACCGTTACGGCGCCGATTTCTCCCGCTTTGGCGATGATTTCGGCTTCTTTCGCATCGTTTTTCGCATTCAGAACCTGGCAAGGTACGCCGGCAACGGCAAGCGCCTCCGCCAGAATGTCAGACTCCTCGACGCTTGACGTACCAATAAGAATGGGGCGTCCCACCCTATGGACGGAAGAGATTTCTTGTACAAGCGCCTTATATTTGGCTTCTTTATGGGTGTAAATTCGGTGCTTGTGGTCGATCCGTATGTTTGGCTGGTTCGGCGGAATTTGCACGACCTGCAGCGCATAGATATCTTCGAATTCCATTGCTGAAGCGTGCGCCGTAGCCGTCATTCCGCAAATTCCTGAGTACAGGCTAATGAAGTGTTGAATGGTGATCGTACCGAGAATTCTACCACCGGCCTTCCACTGCAACCCTTCTTTCGCCACCAGTGCAGCTTGCAGCCCGTCCGGCAAATACCTGTTCTCAGCCACACGGCCGGTATGTTCTTCGATTAGCTCAATTTCACCGTCCCGGACGATGTAATCGACGTCTTTTTTTAATAACGATTCCACATGCAGCGCACAATTCAATGACGTTAACAAATGACTATTATGGCTATCGTACAAATTGCCGCATCCCAGCAGCAACTCCGCTTTCGCAGCACCCGCATCATTCAAGTAAACGTTCCGCTGGAACTCGTCAAAATCGTAATGCTCTGCTGGCTGCAGCTGCCGGGCCACTTCTGCGAAAAGAACGCCGTCACTCTTGGAAGCGCTCGAATCGCCACTAATGACTAACGGCACCCGTGCTTCGTCAAGAAGCAGTGAATCCGCTTCGTCGACGATGACGTAGTGGAAAGGACGGTGTACGGTATCAGCTACATTGAATGCTATTGTGTCACGCAAATAATCGAACCCTGCTTCTTTAGCCGTAACATAGGTTATATCCTTGGCGTAAGCTTCCTGTTTCTCCAACAGTCTCATGCCCGCTTGAACCGAACTTACCGTTAACCCGAGGTAGCGGTAGATTGGGCCCATCCACTCTGCATCTCGATTTGCCAAGTAGTCGTTAAATGTGAGCACATGAACGCCTTCGCCTGTCAACGCGTTTAGATAAGCAGGCATAACAGCAGAGAGGGTTTTTCCTTCACCGGTATGCTGCTCGATCAAAAATCTCTCGTGCAAAGCAATAGCAGCCATAACCTGGACATCGTAAGGCTGTAATCCGAGTGTCCTCTTCGCAGCCTCGCAGACTAACGCATAAGCATCAACAAGCAACTCATCCAAATGCGTGCCTAATCTTGCTTCTTCTTGCAGCCGAAGGGATTCCGCTTGCAGGCGCTGATCGTCCCAAGCTTCCAAATTCCGTTTCCTGATAAGCTCCACTTTGTCTCGATAGTCTTTCAACAAACGTCGGGTATCGCGCTCTTTGAATTCACGTATCAACTTGGCGACTACATTCATCGGAATTTGATTCCTCCTCAGTAGAAATAAGCGGTTTTAAATATGGCTTTTTAAGCGGCTTCCATTCCGTATATCCTCATATTGCCCCGTTATAAGAAAAGACTCCTTACGGAGTCCCTTCTTTAGATAGTTAATACGCCAGCCAAACCATTCGTTCCCGCTCTAGCTTATGAGAGACAACTTCATCACTTCTCCGATGGAAGCGGTGTAAATAGCAGATTGACCGGCAGGTTGCTTCCTGGCGCGGCAGAGAAAAGAATCGTTACGCTCTCTCCATATGCCCCTGTGCGGTAAAGAACGCTTTGTTCACTTGAATTGCTAACAGCAACGTTACCTTCGGCAATGGATACAACCTGATTGTTCACTAGAGCAACTCCTGAGTACTTCCCTCCACGAGGGTTAAATGAGATTAACGTACGTGGAGCCACATTGCTCAACGTGATTTTGTACAATACGCCAAAATTACCCGCGTTGGATGCGTCTGTGTAAGCCATTGGATCTGTTCCAACCAGATTGGGATCGCTTGCGTTATCACCCAGTGGCAGACGAGCTGGTTTGGCTCCCACTTGCTGATCATACGTTATGATACGAGTCGCATTCGGGTACGTTCCACGGTTGTGCACACCGTCACGATCAAGCACAGGCAGCATTGGTAAAGCCTCGAACGGATCTTTATTTTCTTCGACCAGGATAACGTTATAGTCCAGGGAATAATCACTATAAGCATCCGAATAGAGTGAGATCACTTGTCCTTCTTTCATCGGAGTTTTATTTAGTTCGGTCAAAATCAGTTTGCTTTCTCCAGGTTGAATAACCTCTTTCTTCTGATCGGCTCCGGTCTGAATCGATTTGAACCATTTATCAATCGACAATTTCCCAGCTACGGTAGCATACGGTGTAGGCCCAGCAAAGCCCATATTTTGTTGTTCGAATACTACCGGATTTGGGTTGTTATTGGTTGCAATAACATACATTTTCACTCTTTTTCCTGTATTGTTCACGTGGTGAATCATGAACCGGGTCTGCCCCGAAGATGATTCTTTGTACACGATGCCTTCCGTATTAACCGTTTCAGGACTGTTACTGCGGATCAGCAGACTTGGTTCATCCGTGTAGGTATAAGGCAATTTTTCCATGGAAGTTACTTCGCCACCGTTAAAGGTAAATTTCTGTCCTACCGGCGTGAAGAGTAAATTGAAATCGGAAAATGAATATAATGTCTCATTGGTTATGGTTATAACTTTGGAGTACGTGTTCGTCGCGCCGTGATTGTCAGTAACAGTGAGTGTCACCGTTTTGGGACCGGGTTCAAAGAAGGCCAGCGAATTGTTTTCCCATACCGTTTTATCAATACTGTTTTCATCATCTGTACTTTGATCAATGTATATTATTTTTTCACCCATTTTATATTGTTCCTTGTCTGTGGTGAACATGGCTACAGGAGGAAGATTAGGACTCAAAACTTGAATCGTCATCGAATAGGGATCGCTCCATTGACCGTTGGAATCCTGTACTTGATATGAAATCGTATATGTACCCGCTTGATCAAACGATTCCTGACGACCTGTCCAGCGTTCGTCTAGGATATCCAGACCATTTGGAGAACTGGAAGAAGTCACATAGTCCACCTTATCGCCCGCAAAAATTTCCTTTTGGGAAATCACAAAGCTTGCAATGGGTTTAGTATTCAGATTCAACACAACCGTTTTAGCAGACTGATTCACTTTATAGGTGATGTTCAGAGCTTGAGTAATGGAAGTTAAAGGCACCATGAACGTATTTTTTTGCTGATAAGCAGGGCCTTTCATCGTTCTGGACTCTCCATTTACGGTATAGACCGTGCTGTTGGTTTTGAATCGGAGCTCATTATCACCACTGATGATGATGGTTTCCTTGGTTTTGTTATCGTATTTGACCCCGTATCCCACACGGTCCACCAGTGCACGGATCGCAACATAGGATACGCCGTTCTTTACAGTCATTGGCTGGCCAGCAAGATACGTTTTCCCATCCTGCTCCATTTTGTTGCTATTCATGTACAACGTCAGATTGCCGCCTGCTGCTACGGCAGAATTTCCATCAATGGATGGTTGCTCTATTTGAGCAGGCGTAGCTGGCGTTTCAACATCCTCAGTGGATCCTTCCTGAATCGTAGTAGACCCCGTACTCGTTTTGTTTGTTGTCGTCTCTCCCCCATCTATGGCGGGTTTCTCGATATCTGTTTTAGGTGTTGCCTCAGTGTCTGTCAAAGTTCCGCTTTCTTTTACTTTAGTGGACGGAGTACTGCTGGATGCGTTACTGCTACCCGTTTTCACTTCACTCTCTGCAATCGGCTGCTCTTTCTTCAGCACCTCAACCGATTCTACTTTTGCTGTGTTTACTGAAGCTGTGTCATCTTGCGGTGCTGATTGCGCATTCACAGAACCGACTGCAAATGCTTGAAAAACGGCTAAAGCGGTAAAAATGGACAATTTCTTCTTCATATTCATGCTTTGTCTTTGGCTCCTTCTGCTCCCAAGTAATTGTTATCCTCTCAAAAAGTCATACTATTAGACGCTTGGTTTAGGAAAAAGTTTCTAGCAAACTTGTAAATTATGGATCAAGTGCAGCAATTTTTCAATGGAAATACTATTCATTTAACAAGAATGATACGTATTTTTAATTTACAGCTTTTGTTCCTCCCTACTAAACTCTTCACGTTCTCCGGTAATCGGGACACGAACTTGTTCCGATAAAACAAAAAAGCCACTTAAATAGCGACTTTCAAAGGTGTATTCTCGTACCGGTTCTCACCTGTGACAAAACTGTCGAATGTTATTTGCTAGTTTTTCCGCATGAGTAAGGACAAGCATATGATCGGCCCCTTTGATTTCGGCAAACCTAATCGCAGGTACACGCTTGAAGTGCTCGGCGATCTTATACATATCCGGCCATTCTATTGTTCCTTGTATAAATAACGTACTTGCTGCAATTTTCTCTAAACGTTCAATCGAAGGCGGCTCTGGCCAAAGGATCTCAAAGCTTCTCCACTCGGTAAATACCCTTGCCATGTAGTGAGCATGCATTTCACTCAGAAAACTCCGATGGGGGCTAGCCATCGTAACCCGATAGATGGGTCCGGCTAAAGACAACTCCACAAGTTTTGAAATATCGGGAGCGGCCGCATTCACCGATGCAATATATGTGGTGAATTCTTGCGAATATGCAAATCCCGTTAATGAAGGGGCAATCACCACTAGCCGCTCAACCATGGAAGGATATGATAACGTAAAATCAGTCGCGACTTGCCCACCGATAGAATGGCCAACAAGTGTGACACGATCTAGTCCAAGATGTTCGAGAAGTTTGCGCAAATCCTCCACGAGTGAATTCGGTTCTTGTATAGCAGGAGAGCGGCCGGTTCCTCGACCATCGAAGGTAATGATCTTGAATGATTTTGCCAGTTCAGGCACCATATACCTCCACACCCTTGAGTCGACACCTCCCGAGTGAATCATGACAATCGGGACTCCATTCCCTTCGATTTCGTAAAAAAGTTCCACCATGTCCCCTCCTTATTATGGAAATATTTTCTTTATTATAATTTTAATGGTGATTGAGCGCGCTGTCTATATTAAAAAAGATATCTAGAAAATCCCTCTCAAGTTACTGCAATGGGCCTTCATATATCCAGAAATATGATTAAGCTGCAAGGTGGTACGTTAACATTAAATCACACGAACAACATTATTATTTTGACTGTGCCACTTGATCACCGCTCCAGAATATATCCACTTTATCAAGTCTTGCAAGTAAGTTGGTAAGGCTTTTTGTCTTGAACGTAGTTATTTGGCTTTGCTTATGTATTCTTTAGATTTTCTTCAGAAATATGCTCATTAATTCCTTAGTTTTTTTCATTATGATTTCTGTATCGACACGAGAGGAGGCAAAACAATGATCAGTAATACAATCTTAGAGTTACTTCATCAGTATGGAAATCTGATTTTTTATTTTGCCTTCTCGTTAGGGCCATTCGGAATTCCAATTCCGAATGAGATCACGATGATCAGCGGTGCCATTTTGAGCCACACGGGTGTTATCAATTCATGGATCACATACTTCTGTATTCTAGCGGGAACCTACTTCGGCGGTCCATTCTATCTACGCTTCATTTATTACATGTCTACTGGTTTTGATAACATACCATCACATATATGGAGGAACCACAAAAATGAATTCCAATGAACCTATTTTATTTCTGAAAAGCTTTCTTCAAAGCCCTAAACATGTTGGCAGCATCATACCCAGTTCCCGGTTTCTCGCCAACAAAATGGTGAACCAAGCGCCTTGGCTAGAAGTAAAAGCAGTCGCCGAACTCGGTTCGGGTACAGGTGCCATCACTCGTTATATTCATCAACAGGCAAAAGATTGGACCAAAGTGTTATTGTTTGAGATGAACGAGACGATGAGGAATAATCTGAAAACTGAATACCCAACATTCCCCTGTTATCCAGATGCCTCTCGATTAGTGGAATCCATGAAGCAAGAAGGTGTTGAGCAACTGGACTGTGTATTTAGCGGGTTGCCTTTCTTCAACTTTGAGTCTGAATTGAGAAATACTTTGGTAGACCAGATCCATAAGGCACTCAAACCTGGGGGGTTATTCATCGCCTTTCAATATTCACTTCAAATGAAAAAAACATTATCCGAACACTTTATCATCGAAAAAATAGAATTGGTGCCTTTGAATATCCCCCCTGCGTTCGTTTATGTCTGTCGCAAAAAGGAAACAATTTAAACATTCTGGGCTATAGTTCACACTGATGGTATCCTCTTTATAAGGATTTAAAATTTTATTTAAAACAGGTCATAAAAGGAGTGTTGAATCATGAGTACCGTTCTCGTTGTTGATGATGAACCCGATATCCGAGATGTCATTCATGTCTATTTACGTAACGAAGGATATCAGGTCATTGAAGCAGCCAATGGTGAGGAAGCGCTAAATATTATCAAAACAACATCGGTCCAACTCGTAATACTGGATGTCATGATGCCCATCATGGACGGAATTAAAGCCTGCTTCAAAATAAGAGAAGTATCAACCACTCCCATTATTATGTTATCCGCCAAGGAAGAAGACATTGATAAAATCACGGGCCTGACTACCGGGGCTGACGATTACATGGTCAAACCGTTTAATCCGCTAGAATTGCTGGCTCGCGTTAAAGCTCAGTTACGACGTCAAACACTGATTGGCAAAGCCGAATTCAATTCACTTATCCTGATCAAGGACCTTGTCATTGATACAAGTAAACATTCTGTGAAGTTAAAAGAGAATGACATTCCACTAACTCCACTGGAGTTTTCCATTCTGGTGTTGCTTGCCAGCCATCCCGGACAAGTATTTAGCTCCGAGAAGATTTACGAAACCGTATGGAAAGAGCCTTTTGGATATTCGGATAATACGGTGATGGTCCATATTCGTAATCTACGAGAGAAACTGGAAGTGAATCCACGAGAACCTCAGTATATTAAAACGGTGTGGGGAGTGGGCTATAAAATTGACTGATTTATCTAACCCATCACATCGAAATCGAAAGAAAAAAATTCAGATCAACATTTTGATCCGAATTATTTTGAGCACTATTGCTGCAGCTGGCTTTAATAATATGCTCATTTTCCTTTCTATAGATGTTTTTAAAGCTTGGGAACAGGCCTGGTTCCGTAATTCGCTTCCGTATGTAATTACACCGATTTTTATAGTGATTTTTATCATAACCTTTCTGTTATTAACACGTCGAATGGTTAAAGATATCATTCACTTAGAGCAGGGGCTTCAATTCATATCTGAAGGTAATCTGGACTACCGGGTGCCTGTAGTTCGGCAAGATGAACTGGGGCGAGTCGCTTCCAACATTAATCACATGACTGAACAGTTGCAACTGCAGATGTTCAAGGAGCGCGAGCTGGAGAAATCCAAGATGGACATGATCACGGGCATCTCACATGACCTGCGCACACCGCTTACTAGCATAATCGGCTATATTGAGCTTCTTAGAACAGATTCCTTTCAAGACAAAGCAGAGTATGACCGGTTTATTCAGAATACCTATAACAAAGCAACGCATTTGAAGAAGTTGCTCGATGATTTATTTGAATACACGCGTCTAACCTCAGTGGACACCCAATTGGATCTGAAAAAGATTGATCTATATCAACTTCTGGACCAGTTGTTGTTTGAATTTGAACCTTTAGCTCAGGAGAATGGTATTCACATCGAGAAAGAGATTGGTGATGCCCCAATCATGGCCTGCGTGGATAGTGATAAGATTGCTCGGGCCATCGATAATCTTCTCATAAACGCCCTAAAGTATTCTTTTAAGCCTGGTACGATTCACATTCGAATGAACATGCGTCATGAACACATTACCATTGAAGTCGAAAATAAAGGGACGCCGCTCACAATAGAGCAAAAAAACAAACTGTTTGATCGCTTTTATAAGGTTGATTACTCAAGGAGCAGCGAAGGCATTCAATCGGGGTCTGGTCTGGGTCTATCGATTGCAAGAAATATTGCGGAGTTACATCAAGGTACCTTGACACTTCAACATACTCATAACGTATTTACGTTCCAGTTAAGCTTGCCTTCCAACATCCAGTGAAACATCAATGAATTCAACAATGGAGGATACAGCATTGAAAACATCCGAACCTCTTCTTTTCCTGCAAGGATTTCTGAAGAACCCCAAACGAGTAGGAAGTGTCCTGCCCAGTTCAAAATTTCTGGCCAATAAAATCGTCCAGTCTGTACGATGGGATGAAGTTAGAACCGTTGCAGAGCTGGGTCCAGGTACAGGTGCCATCACACGTCTCATGAGAGCACACTTACCGAAATCTGCAACCGTGTTTTTATTTGAGAGAGACCCAAAAATGAGAAGTAATCTGAAGAAAAAATATCCTGAATTCATGTTCCATTCGAATGCGTCCTATTTATTGAAAAGAATCAATCAAGAACATGTTCATCAGTTGGATTGCATCATTTGCGGACTACCGTTTTTTAATTTTTCCAGAGAAATGAGACAAAACCTCCTGTCGCAGATCAATACAGCGCTCCGACCTGGAGGCATGTTAGTGTTATACCAGCACTCACTTCATATGAAGAAACGGTTGGCTGAGCTATTCGATATTGAGTATATTCAATTTGAGCCCTTCAGCCTCCCTCCTGTTTTTGTGTATATTTGTCGCAAAAAGGAAGATGAGGGACACAGTGAAACGAGGGAATTGGGCATATAGTGTTTTGGAATACGAGAAATTTGTACAGCCTTCATTGATATCTCTCCTATCCTTTATTTGGGACAGTTATTACACCGCCTGAACTACAGTCTATTAAGTCAATCCCCTGATTTTTCATTTTCTTGCATAAATAATAAGAGTCTCTGGTGTATTTCTCTCTCTACTTTACACTCCGTGGTGAAGTAAACTTCTCTTTGCTTTGAACCCTTCCCGTTTACAATGGCAGAGCAGTTCTCCCAGTTCAGATCCTCAATGTTTAACCTCTCGACCTCTCCAATTCGGCAGCAACTAAAACAATTAATTCTAGTTTGCTTCTAATGGGAGTTTTTAGACTATGGATTCAACTAGCGTTTCTCGTTAGTTCAATGCGCAAACTTAATATCTATGACAATTGCTGCGCAATCTCCCAGACATGTCCTGCCGGATCTGTGAAGGTAGCAGTGCGCACACCCCACGGACGGTCCACTGGACCATGAAGTAGAGCAACGCCTCGTATATTTAATTCCTTACATACTGCATCTACATCATCCACCCGAATGGTAAACTGGAAACGAGATCCGGATTCTCGGCTTGCGACTGTTCCAGGATGGATCAGACCGTACGCCTCGGAAATATTCAGGAGGTTAATGCTCATATTTCCAAAGTTGAATACCGTAGACACATCGTCTTCATATACGGCGTAAACACCAAATACTTCTTGATAGAACGCCCACGCCCTTTGCAAATCCTCCACAAACAAGGTAATCACATCAACATTCATAGAACCTAAATTCTTCATACGTACACCCCTTCACATTCAGATTAATTTAAAACACAAGCTTTTGTACCAGTTCGTCCTTTTGGCGCAGGTGATGGACAAAATGCATACCTACCAAATCGAGCCACTCGCGCGCGTTGAGCCACCCAAAGCCGTCATGTCTTCGCTTTTGTATGACTCAATTAGCTCGGTACAATTCAAATAGTCACATCTCTTTATCCGAATATATACTCCATATTACCATGCAACAAAAAATGTATTTTTTTCTATTGTTAAGTCAAGGATGTTCTTTAGTGATCCTTGATAAAGGATCACTACAACTGCATATTTACATATCATTTTCTCCAGTGCAGGTTAAGGAGCATCAGCTCGATCGCTCTTCAATCTTTATTTATTGACTCCTTTCTTCTGGATCAGTCAACATATTCAAGATTTAGTCGATTTATCTTTTAAAAGCTTTTTGATGGTAACTCCAAATAAAACACAGCAAGTAAGTGCAGCACATAAATCTGCAATGGGCTCAGCAATAATAACTGCATCAGTTTTCGGACTAATAAAATTAGGGAGCAAGAGTACTAATGGAATAAGCAGAATAATTTTTCGCAAAATCGCGATGAATATAGAAACTCTAGCTTGTCCCAAAGCAATAAAGACCTGTTGAAAGGCTAATTGAATACCATAAATACACGTTCCCAAGAAAAATATTTTCATTAGTCTAGCCGTCAAAACAATAAGCTCTAGATCATTGGTAAACATGTTAATGGGTAGCTGCGGTATAAAAATGGCTATGCCCCACATCAACAAGCCTATAGTAGCGCAAATAATACTACAATATAAAATTGTGGATTTCACTCGTGAAAAATCGCGAGCTCCGTAGTTATAGCTAATGATTGGTTGTGCGCCCTGTGCAAAACTGGACAGCATCAGCCCAAATATTTGCATCAGTGTTCCCAAAATCCCCATAGCCGCAACATACATATCACCACCATATCTAGCGAGAGACGTGTTAAATACAATTTGAATTAAACTTTCCGTCGACAGCATAATGAATGGAGAAAGCCCCAACATAAGAACGCTTGTCGCTTGTTTAAGGTTGATGCGCATATTGGATAAGCGTAAGCGCAAAAAGGCACGTTTGGACGTTAAAAAGCCTAAAACCCAAATCGCCGAAATAAATTGTGCAATAACAGTAGCCCAAGCTGCACCCTTAATGCCCAAATTCATCCCAAAAATAAAAATGGCGTCGAGGATGATGTTCACAACCGCACCAACACATACTGTGAGCATGGCTGTTTTAGCATATCCTTGTGCTGCAATAAATGGATTCAATCCCAGAGAAATGAGTACTCCCAATGTACCAAAAAGGTAAATGTCTAGAAAATCATTGGCGAACGGCAATGTTTCATGGCTTGCACCAAATAGTGTTAAGAATGGTGACTTAAAGAGAAGAAACACAGTTGTTATTATTATAGATGCCATTAGTAGCATAGAAAAACAACTACCTAGTAATTCTTCCGCTTTTTTATGTTCTCCTTCGCCCATTTTTATAGAAGCTAGAGGAGCTCCACCGGTTCCAAATAGAGCTGCAAAAGCTGAAATCAACATAATTATCGGAAAAGACACACCTATAGCCGATAAGGCTAGCGTTCCACTCTCTTCCATTCTGCCGAGGAACATCCGATCAACTACACTATACATGGCATTGATCAACTGAGCTATGACGGCAGGAGTAGCTAACCAAAAAATTAGCTTGGGAATACTTTCGTTCGCAAAACGGTAATTTATTCGATTTTTCATTACAGTTGACACCTTCTTTTTGATCTTTAAAAAATGTTAAAAATGTTACTGATGCTAACGAAGCCAATATCACTCTTCGGTTTGAGTTCTCTCCTTCTCCAATGAAAGTAGTAAAACTGCCTTTCTAAGGATATGGTGAAATTCCATTCCTTTAAATAAAACGCTAACTATGTTGTTAGCTGAACTGTGCAGTGGAATATACACTTTTCTGCCTTGCTGTGATCATTATTCCGTTGGCTGCACTCCAGTAACGTACGGCGAATGAAGTTCAGGTGTGAGATGAGTATCCTCAAAAAGATAGATGGGAATCCCGTGTTATTCAATGGTTAAAGCTGCCTCCATTATTCTCGTTCTAATTGTTCATGAAGTTCAGTGTCCAGAAATGTTAGATTCGAATCAACAAATACAGATTAACACAATAAACCTCGATGTAAAACATCGATTTTAACACCTCTATTTCGCGCCTCATAGCCCTTAAAAGGCATGGTTAACCCCTATATACTGGTATAGTGATATGAATAGTTATACGATGAAATGGAGCGTCTACAAAATAAATACTCCATAGCATTTCAAGCACTCTGGTACCAACGAGGCGGGAACAAAAACCAATTCACACCGTAACATCTGAATACACTTCTGCGAAATATCCAAAAGGTGACGGTGTTACAAACAATGTGGGATTAGGCGATACTAAGAGAAGTTTAATATTGATGTCAAAACTGACTGGGTCAACGATGAGTACGATACCAAATTGAATTTGGCTATAGCATAGAACGATCTTCCCGACGTGTTTAGTGTTAATCCATCACAATTGAGGCAGTTGGTCGAAGCTGATATGGTGATGGACCTTACCGATGGCTTTGATCAACACGTAACGTAAAGCGGCAGCCGAAAGCATTGTGCTTCTGAAAAACGAAAACGCCATTCTCCCGCTGCAGCCGGAATCGATTTCGTCGATGGCCGTGATTGGCCGGTTTGCCAAAAGCCCAGAATTCAAGGGGCGGGCAGATGTTTACTCCTGGCCCGAGCAACAATTCCGTGTTCCAAGAGGAGCCTATCGCATATCCTGTTGGGTAACAGGTCGCGGGAACATTTTCTGTCGTGATGCCCATTTCTTCATCACTGTTCGTTTTACGGATCCCGTTTGTTCATTCCCCGAAATGATGTGCTACCCGTAAATGGCATGAATAGATTACGTTGAGTCTAAATGTGATGTAAAAAAGGAGAACTGCTGTATACAAGCAGTTCTCCTTTTTATTAAAGCGTTTCTCTCAGTGATCCAGGAATACAAGCTGAATGAAGAATAATACCGCAAAAATGTAGAATATCGGATGAACATCCTTGCCCTTTCCGCGAAGCAGCTTGAGTACCGGATAGAAAATGAAGCCTACGCCGATGCCTGTCGCAATACTGTGCGTCAACGGAGTAAGTATGATTATCAGGAAAGCAGGAAATGTTTCTTCGAGATCCTTCCAATTGATTTTGCTGATTACGCTAATCATAAAGTAACCAACAATAATCAATGCCGGAGAAGTGATCGCCGGGATACCTGATATCACACTTACGATAGGTGTAAAGAACAAAGTAAGACCAAGCAGTACACTTACCGTTACCGCCGTCAGTCCTGTTCTTCCTCCTGCAGCCACCCCTGTGCTGGACTCGATATAAGCCGATGTTGGGCTCGTTCCGAGCAAAGCTCCAGTGGTAGTCCCTACGGCATCAGCCAATAGGGCGCCGCGTGAGCGGGGAAATTTACCTTCCTTCAGAAGTCCCGCTTGTTCAGCAACTCCGAGCATCGTCCCCGTCGTATCAAACAGTGTGATCAACAGGAAAGTAAATATGATGGTATACAAGCCATTAGAGAAAACGCCTGCCAAATCCAGTTGGAAGGCCGTTGTTGTGAGGCCTTGCGGCATGGATACAATCGATTCCGGCATTTGAAATAGTCCCATAATCCAGGCAAGTATCGCTGTTACCACCATTCCGATGAACAGATAACCTTTTACATTGTAAGACATAAGCACCACAGTGATAATCAAACCGATAATGGTCAGGTAAGTCATAGGCTCTGCCAAGTTCCCGATCGTAATCAAATTTGATTCTGAATCGGCAATAATCCCGGCATTTTGCAGGCCTACCGTTGTAATAAACAATCCGATCCCTGCTGTTATCGCGTGCTTAAGGCTCGCAGGAATGGCATCAAGCAGCATGTAACGAAATGAAGTAAGCGATAAAATAATAAACAAAAGCCCTGCTATAAATACCGCTCCTAGTGCAACCTGCCAAGATACACCATATCCAGCAACTACACTATAGGCAAAGAATGCATTCAGACCCATACCAGGCGCTATGACAATCGGATAATTGGACCCGATTCCCATAATCAGCGTCGCCACAATACTTGCCAACACCGTAGCAATGAATACGCCGTTAAAGTCCATCCCCGTACTGCTGAGTATTCCTGGGTTTACAATCACTATGTATACCATCGTGAAAAATGTCGTAATCCCTGCGATGATCTCTGTTGATACAGTCGTGCCTCTTTCTTTTAGTTTGAACCAATTGTCCATGATTAAAGCCAGCCTCCAACTTTCAAATTATTCACCAAAGCTAAAAACAAAAAAAAATCCTAATCATCGTAATAGGATTGTAATATTATCGCTCCTATATTCGTCATTAGGATTAAAAAGCTAAGATTCTAAACCAATGATAAGGATACTCATATCTGCTTTACCCTGATGCCCCTTTCGAATTTTAATAAATATAACACTCATTGTCAACGAATTAACGTATTGTTCACAGTTGTTTACGAACTATATTGAGATGATATTAAGTATTCATTCGTTTTTTTAGAACAGGCTATACTGAATCCAGACCACAATTAGCATATTATAGATTAAATGTTTTTACATACGGCGATAAAAGAAAACGCTGACATACGGCAAACGAAGCCCATCCTTTAAATGCTTATATCGATAAAACAAAAAAGCCGCTAAAATAGCGACTTTAAATGGGACTAAATTTTTGTCTTAGATAAAGTAAAATTGACAATAAAAAGTTCCATTGTTGTTTGGTAACCCAAGCCTTCATATAAGTGAACAGCAGGCAAGTTATTTGCTAATACGCCCAGATAGACATCTGGTGAATTTTTTTTACCGAGGTGTGTCAATTCACTTGTTAGGCGTTTAGCTAATCCTCTTCCTCTGTAATCTAACCTGGTAACAATGTTCCCAAGCTCTACTAGCTGAGGGTCATAAAAATGGTAGCCTCCTACAGCTATGAAATCTTCCCCTTCCTTAATTCCAAGAAAAGGATAATTCTCTAACTCACTCCTTGTGAAAAACCTCATTTCCCCAGTATGTAAAAAATCAATTACCTTAGAATAATCATTTTCATTTATCTTTTTTGCAATGTTAGATTCAAGGAGTTTCGATTCATCCTGATGTTTCATAGTTAAAAAACGTTGAGGAATTCCTTTGATGAGACCGAAGGATTGAAAAAGTTCAAGGTCCCGTTGACAGAGTATCGTGCCACATACAGCACTTTCGTCAAGTTTGATAGTTTCTCTTGTAAAAGCAATTAGTTCTGGAAAAAAGATATCACGATCTTCAACTCGGAAGAAAGAAAATGCAGGAAAGGATAGTTCGCTAAAATAAGCTAATACGGCTGTAAGTTGGCTATTAAAAAATTGACAAATATATTGGGCCTTATCCTTACGTTGAGTTAAATAACTATAGAAAAGCAGATTCTGTTCTGTATTAATGTGAGGCAATAATTTAATAATTGTATCGTGAATAAGCAATCGATGCGAAAGCATTTTAACACCTCTCTATCTATAATTTCTATTCTAATGGATAAGGCGCATAGACATAAAGGGAAATTTTGAACGAATACTTACAGATCTCTTTTATAAAATTCGCTTCTGCTTCCAGAAGTAGAGTATAGTAGGCGTAGTAAAAAATATATTCCAGGAGGTTACAACCATGCCACAGGATATCTGGATTAACCTGCCAGTCAAAGATGTTGAGAGGTCAACTGCCTTTTTCAATGAGATTGGATTCCATGCGGTGAGCGTTGGTAACGAGAGAGCAAAGCTTTCCATAGGTCAAACAACGATTCTGCTATTCCCGGAGTCAGCGTTTGAAAAATTTACAGGTTCAAAAACAGCAGATACTTCCCATAGCGCAGAAGTAATATTTTCCATTGGTGCTGAGAGCAAAGAAGAAGTAGATGCCTTCATTCAAAAAGTGGAGTTTGCCGGAGGAAACATCTTTGGCAAACCGAGTGAAATCGACGGCTGGATGTACGGTGCAGGATTTGCCGACCTGGACGGTCACCGCTGGAACCTGCTTTACATGGATGAGAGCAAAATGCCGAGAAAATAAGTGAAAACGCCGGTCACCTGTTAAGGTCACCGGCGTTCCTCCTATAGTCTCATATCGTAATTAAATCAATATCGTGACTTGGACGGAAAAATTCGTAGGTTGATTGCTTTTACCCAAGAACTCACTACAAATCTGGTTAATTTCCTGTTTTCACCGAATCTATTGAATAATACAATACTCTTTTCGCCTTATAGGAATTTGCAAAACCATATATATGAGAAATATTTTCGATGTGTTGATCTTTATTCTTTCAACTAATCTCCTTACTTCTTTTAACAGGATATGATAAAATTGTATTGATTTATTTTTTAATTTCACATATTTGGAGGCGTATTATATCATGCGGCAAAACAATTCTGTAAGGGTACAATATTTGGGGGAAGACGCATAATTGACCCTATAAACTGCGATTCCCCTTCATCTTAAAGGGGTTATATGGAAGTGCTACATCGAAATGAAGTTCACGCGTCACGATTCATCCTTTGGCTGAGCATTTTAACATTTTTCAGCGTTATGAACGAAACCATGTTTAACGTAACATTGCCGGATATTGCCGCTTATTTTGATATTCCACCGTCGGCGGCAAATTGGACCAATACCTGCTTCTCGCTATCCTTCGCCATTGGCATCGCTGTGTACGGCAAGATATCGGAACATATAGGTATGAGGAAGTTGCTGTTATTCGGTATTCTGATCTACGGTTTCGGTTCGATTGCCGGCCTATTGTGTCATACCTGGTATCCGGGCGTTCTGATCGCGCGTTTTTTTCAGGGAGTTGGCGCTTCGGCAGTTCCATCGCTTATTATGGTGATCATCGTCAAGATTGTCGAACCGGGAAAACAGGGCAAGGCGTTCGGCCTGATTGGCTCTGTGGTTGCATTTGGCGAGGGGATCGGCCCGGTCATCGGAGGTGCGATTTCCGACTATATTCATTGGTCCTTGTTATTCGCACTGCCCTTGCTGTCGCTGCTAGCCCTTCCTTTCGTACTACGGACTCTGCCCGACGAGACTTCGGAAAGAAAATCATTCGATATTACCGGGGCCATTCTGCTATCCGTCGGCATTCTCTCGTTTGCGCTGTTCACGACGCTTTACCATTGGATTTACCTCACTGCGAGTCTGGTTCTGTTCGGGCTTCTCGCTCTTCATATCCGCCGGCAACAGGCACCGTTTCTGGAACCGTTCCTATTTCGGAAGAAAAGGTATATTGCTGGTGTGCTCACCGGTGCCTTGCTGCTCGGCACGGTCGCCGGTTTCTTTTCCATGGTGCCTTATTTGATGAGAGCGGTGTACCATATGCCGACTGGCCTCATCGGAAGCGCCATTCTGTTCCCGGGCACATTAAGTGTCATCTTGTTCGGGATGCTCGGCGGGATGCTGGCTGACCGCCGGGGCCATATCGCCGGGATGTTGTCCGGGCTTGGCATGATTGTCGCCGGTTTTCTGATCGTACTCTTCTATACGGATCGAGCGCCTTGGCTTATTACAGGTTCGATGATCCTGACGTTTGGAGGTCTTTCGTTTGTAAAAACTGTCATTTCGGCAAGTGTCGCCAAGACGCTCGAGCCGGATGAAGCAGGTTCCGGAATGGGCATGCTCAACTTCGCCTGTTTCCTTGCCGAAGGTATTGGCATTGCCGGTGTGGGCGGACTGCTGACGAAGTCGTGGCTAAACTCCCCCCTAATCGCGACCGTAACCAGTCAAGCAGCCGTGCTTTACAGCAATATGATGCTGATATTTATTGCGCTCGTCACGTTTGGCGGCCTCCTGTTCGCCCTGTCGTACAAGCGCAATCGTCAATGATTTACTGCTCTAGGGATTTTCTGGAGCTTCATTAATTAGAACATGAAGCCTCCAAGTCCATTTTCAATATCATCCATATTAGACACTCCACATGTGGTGGCTTCTACTCTCAACTCAACTCTCCGCTGTATCAGTATGTGCGATACACACACCGTGCTATCTGTAACGGCAAGTTTTTGGGCCATCCTTTTGCAGGATGGCCCTTTCTTTAATCTCGCTTTGTTCGACTAACGTTTCCCGTTAGCTTAATGCCAATATGATTTCAGACTTGTATTAACTTAACCTAAATTCACATCTCGAAGCGACTTAACCTCCTGAAGCAACCAGCATGTAGAGCAGTCATTCACAGCGTGGGATTTGCCTACACATGGCCAGGATCGATTTCAGAAGAAACTAAACGACCAAGGTTATTAATCATAACTATAGGAATTATTGCGCCGGTCCGTATACCTCAAATTCCCAAATTGAATACCCATAAATCGTTGCCCGGGCGGTTCCGTACATACGAACATAACGAGCTTCCACTTCGTTAAAAGTAATCCTCTCTAAACCACCTTTGCCGTTTGTGGTGCTATAAACGTCCCTCCAATTCGCCTCCTGGTTTGGATCGTCAGTTACCTGTATGCGATAACTTTTACCGTAAGCAGCCTCCCAGTACAACCTGACTTCATTGATCTTTTTGGTTTCTCCAAGATCCACATAAATCCAGCCTGGGTCCACTCCGCGCTTTGAACCAAAGCGGGTTGTTAAGTTTCCGTCGGTCACATAAGGTGCGGTGTTCTCAACCCCGTCATTGGATGAAGCTACCGCTGGACGATGGAGCGCCAAATTAGTTAAGGGAAGCGGCTCATTATTCTGAACCGGCTTAATCGTTACTCCGCTGTAATGCTCTTTATTTAGGAAATTCATCTCTTGTAGCGTACGTGCAGGGGTACTGCTACCAGGCATATAGACATTCTCAAACGTCAAATCAGAGATCATGGCTCCTTCCAATCCTTTAATCTTGGCAAAGCTTTCCCCTGCGTCACGCACCATAATATCTTTCACTGTGACTCCTCGAATGGGTCCCACTCCATGGTTGCCACCATTAACCGTGAACAGGGTCATCCAGGCACTATTGTCTTCGTTACTTCCACTGATGTCCTCGACATCCATCGATTCAAACCTCACATCACTGACGATTCCGGTCCCATATTTATGATGGATAGCGAAGCCCACTGCGGCTTTATAAACGACTCCGTTTCTGAATACAATATTAGATTGATCCTGCATAACGCCTTGACCAATCTTGTACCCATAGCATAATGTCCACGCTATCGTATCCTCGAATAACACATTTTGAACCGGTTCTGGATTTCCCGGCCAAGGTACTTTACCTGAAGCGATGTCAGTGTCCTCTTTCCAGGCTTTCGTAGAAAATGGATCATCCAAGGAAATACCGATCGCATTTTGTACAACTACGTCCTGGGATTCGCAAATATCAATGCCGTCATTCTCTCCCATTCCCAGACTGTTGAACAATTTCAAATTCGTGAAGGTTAGATCATTAGAGCGAACCGTAACAACGGCCCAGCCCGATGATTCCCTTATAAGGATACCATCCATGACAAAATTGGAAGTGGCAATTGGAACAACCAGATTATTGATCATTCCTTTACCATTGGTAGTCTTATTATCGTGCAAGGCTTGCCCGTTTCCGTCGAGCGTCCCCCGTCCATATATCCGGATATTTTCGGATTGGAAAGCAGTTGAGATCCACCAGGTAGCTGGCCTACCCATGGAATCCTTAAACCAGTGCTCCTTATAATCAACTGTTTTACCTGTACCAATGAACGTTGCTCCGGGTTCCATATAGACTGCTGTATTACTTTTCAATACCAGATTGCCAATGTAATAGGTTCCGGCCGGTATATAGACAATGCCTTGTCTACCGTCTCCTTGAAGAGTACCGTACTGGCTGGCATCATCAATCGCTTGCTGAATTGAAGCCGTTCTTGTGGATACTCCGGATCCTGGTGTGCCTGAGGTCACCACATGATATGGTGCGGTTGTAACATTAAAAATGCCGTCCCCACTTGAGGCGGGAACATCAGTCTCCATCGGATCTGCAGCAATGACCATGCGCGTTTGACGATTATTCATCGTTACGATCAGGTATTCGTCAGATTGTGTTGTGAAGGTAATCGTTTTTCCCTCTATCTTGTCAGCTTGTATACCGAGCTTCTTTGGACTTATGGAATATTCATGCACTTTATCGGTATTTAAAATCGTTAATTCATACGTAACAGGCCCTTCCGACATGGAAAAATGTGCATAGTCATAGTCACTGAATCCTTTGACAACCGGTATAACCACCCCGTTCGCTTTCAGAGTATAGTTGGCCGAGTTGGAATAGCGCACTGATGGTTGATAAGTGTGAATTGTAGCTGGTGCCAAGCGAGTTCCTTCCGGAGTACCTAGTCCAGATTGGGCATTCGAGGTAAGTGTAAAAATGGTAGCAACTAACATCAACCCCAGAGTAGAGCATAAAAATTTTCTAATCATTGTCATCACATTTGCCTCCTTAATCTTTTTTTGAAAGCCCTTTCATATTAAAATGGATGGAAATTGCAGTCCGACCGGCATGCAATTTCTCCCAGCACAATCATTATAAACTTCATCTGAAAATCAGATAATGAGGGTAATTCCACAAAAAGGGCAGATTACACACATTAATTAAATACACAAAGTATAACTCGCCTTCCACTGTGAGAGGTGAGTTATACTCATATTAATTAAGTGAGCATCTGCCCTGAAAGGGAATTATTGATTAACACGATATGTCCTTTTGTAAAAATCAAAAAACTTACCTATCTTCTTGCTCTTTCATGTCATCATAACTATTCGTGGTAATGTACTTAGTCCAAAGCGAACGAAAGCGTAATGAGATTGGTACAAATTGATATCTGGGTCTAGGTCTCTATCCGTCCAACCGACTGTATTTTTAAAACTGTCTGGGCCAACCTTCATTGGTTCTCCTTTCACATGATGGTGAGGCCCGAGCAAGTTTCTGCAACTGCTGGTCAACTCCAGCTCAATCAAATTCTCTCCTTGTTGGAGATATCCTGAAATATCTGCTTCATAGGGTTCCCATAAAAAGGTACGAACTTCTTGTCCGTTAATTGATAATCTTGTAACAATCGCATCCGGATGTGAGCCGTACTGCCATAGCCATGAAGCGCTATCTTCCAGATTTATTGCAACCGTCTGCATCAGTCGAATGCTGCCTGCAAAGAAAGGTAAGCCCTGACAGCCTAGATCAGTTGTCAGTACATATTGATGAGGAAGTTCTTCAAGTACAAATGGACCATCTGTATATATAACACCATGCTCTCCATTTTTATAAGGAGACTCCGATTTCACTGCAAAATGACCAACTAGATACACGCTTTCAAGCTCCGTATCAAATGTCAGCTTATTCCCCTCAGACTCAAAACTTTGAGCACGTTCCATAGCTTCATACGTTTCAGGAGAGTTCCAGAAATCCAATGTTAAGCTGATAGTATTTCGACCATGTTGAAGGAAACCACTTAGATCAATTTTCTTGAAGGATACATCTCTCCACCAATCACAGCTATGAGATGCTATCTTGCTTCCATTAATAATAATTCGCGCTTTCTCTGGATTTTCCAATACCAGATGCATTTCCCGCGTAATCATAAGATCATAGGCGATCTGAAATTCGAATTCCAATTCGACTTGAACAGGATAACCAATCTTTAATAGTTTTTCCTGGATAAAAATGAGAGGCTGCGACTCAGACCACTCACCATTCTCCAACCGATACCTGCAGGTATCCAAAGTCAAGCTATTGTGATCGATATGATCAATCTTCCATAATTCATTTAGTTGTTGATTGTTAACTTTTGAATGGTCTACTCTGAGTTCAGTTACCTGATCCACTTGCGATTGATCTTCCATCGGAACTAGTCTGATGACATAGGATTGAGCAGGGTGCAAAGTCAGTTTCAATTTGACGCCGTTACCTGCCCCAGTATAGTTTAGTGGCCTGATATCACCACTCTCCAAATCAATTAGGGACAGTGTACCCTTTCGAGGGAGAGTCACCTCTACGTCTGGATAACACTTTTCTCCGGAATTCACCAGATAATAGAGATAGGAATCTTCTAACTTAAGTGTCTGGATATTGACCATATCCGATACGATAGGGAGTCCTTCCTTGTCAACGATAGAGATCGATGGAGAAACGGTTCTGGAAACAGATTCTACCAAGGCACTGCGATTCCAATCGGGATTCACTGCAGCGTTCACTAACCGACTGATTTCTTCACTCGGTTGTCCATTGATGAGGAACGGAACAGGTTCAAATACGACTAAGCTTCCTCCTTGCAATACAAATTGATTAAGCAATTTCACCGTCATCTCACTTAAGGTCACACTCGGCGGAACAACAACCACTCGGTAACCAGCCTCACCTACAAAAAAAAGATTTCCCTCTACTTTGCCATGACGTTCAATAATTCCCTCGCTTCCATAATCATGCTCGATAAACGTTTGGCACAACCAGCGAGACAGCTGTGCAAACGATTCATGATATTGCTCAACCTCTGATGAGTTAGAACCCTCCAGTTCCACCCAAGCGGTTCGGATGGGATGTAGCAGTAATACCTCAGCTTGCCGTGCTCCTTCCACAAGGAGCATGGACAAACGGGCAAAGTAATCATTAAAGTGATAATAGTACCTCCACCAAGGCTGCTGGTAAAACAAAGATGGTGGATAATCCCGTTTACGAAGTCCCCTCAGCGAGTAGGCTTGCAAGTGTTGGCACATTAGATTCATCCCATGAACAAATTGCCATTCCCCAATCCGCTTTAAATCCTGAAAGCTGACATTCCAACCGGAACAGCCGTAACTCTCCGTGATGGCTTGCTTTTTGCCCAACTGGCGAACAACCGAGCTAACTTGCTTAGGAACAACCGGCTCTTCGCTCACAGAACGTCCAAGCCAGTCACAACCGGGGATTTGCAGATATTCATAGAATAGCAGTGGATCACCTACTGAAGTCGCTTGACTCATAAGGGTTTGCTCGTCCACAACATGACCGGTAGCTGACCATCCCCTTTGCTCGCACCACTCTCCAATTTGCTTTGCGTAGGACTCAGTAAACAATGTGGTGACACATGACCAATAATCATGCCTAATTCTGCGACAGTCCTTGGTTTCCAGGAACAGACCTGGAAGTACCTTGCGCAGCGAATACCCGTGCTGGTTCTGAAAGGCATCTTCGATTTCTAGCGACCATGGAAGATCTCCGCGTCCAAATTGCGGTTCATCCGTGAATATTCCTTTCAACACAGAGCCGAATTGATCACCGAACTCCGCCCAGTAAGCATTATAGGTGGAATCAATGAACGCAGCTACAGCCTTTTTGCTTAACGTGTCGATATAATAAGGATTCAACTCGTAATATACTCGGAAGTCAGGATTACGTGTGTCGTCAGCGGTGAGTAAATGCAGTTCTTCCTCGGACTGGACGTAGGAGGCAATCGTCACTTTATTACCTGTATTAAAAGGAGCCCTTTCATAAGCCAACCGCTTCTGTTGATAAGCCACCCCAAGTGCAGGCACCTTTCCATCAGCGAAACCGCTAGGCCAACCATTCTCATCATAGAGCCATGTTTCCATCCCAAGCTCCTGACTTTTCTCGATACAGATCTGTATGGCCTCCATCCACTCTTTTCCCATGTATGGTACAGTAAGACCACCACGAGCATGTATAAAAAAACCTCCGATTCGAGCTTTGTGCATCTCTTCGATCTGCCGTTCGAGCTCATTTTTATCCAGATCGTCATTCCAAGACCAGAATGGCACTGTACGATAATTAGCAGGAGGATGTTGCAAGAGATCCCATATAGTCATTGTCTCATCCCCTCCTGTTAACCCTTCAGACATAACTGGATCAAATCATCGATGTGGGCTGTTGCGAGACATTCAACCGTGTCTGCTGCACCATAATAAATCTTAACCTCACCATCATCTTCAAGTACCATTCCGCCTGGGAAGATAACGTTGTTACGGAAGCCTCCTTCGATCTCATAGCTAGCTTCTGGTGCCAGCAGCGGATTCTGATACATGCCGATTATTTTTTTGGGATTATCCAAATCAAGCAGCATTAAGCCTGCAGTATACCGTTTCTGCCACGATGTTTCCCACCCGTTCTTGCCTCTTGCAGGGTCAATATCAACGGCATGAAATGTAGTTAACCACCCCTGCTCTGTCTTGATGGGGGGAGCTGCAGGACCGATCTTATCATTGGCAAATGGTACATCTTCAACAGCAAGCAGCAAGTCGGAATTTCCCCAGTACCTCAAATCCGGAGATTCTGATATCCACATGTCGAATCGGTCGACTCCCCCGCGGCTGTATACTGTGAACGGCCGTTCAAGCCGCATGAATTTCCCGCCAATCTTCTCCGGGAATAGTACCATGTTTCGCAAATCCGGTGTCGACAAACTCAATATTTCAAACTCTTCAAAATCGTCGGTAACGGCCACACCACCGCGAATGCCATGGTGTGTGTCTACGGCAAAACACATATAACAGCGGCCATCAATTACAGTAAGCCTTGGGTCATAGGCGCGGATAATCTCTTGGTCATGTAGCTTAAAACACGGCTTCGGTTGTACCTCCCAATGAATCCCGTCATCGCTGAAGGCAACACCAAGATCTGTTGTATGATGAGCCTCAATCGTCTGCTGCTCCAAAGAGCCGTAGTCGTTTCGAAAAACCATCACATATTTTCCATTGAATTTCGTTACGCCTGCATTGAACACAAGTGCCGTGGGATATGGGACGCAAGAAGCATCTAGAATCGGGTTGTTCAGATAACGTTTAATTACAGAACTTGATGCGAGTTTTCCGATATAAGGTGAATTCATTTCCATTCCTCCTGATGATGTTAAGAATACTACTAGCCCTTTAAGGAGCCCGCAGTCATTTGCATAAAGGATTTGTTAGCAAAAATATAAGCAATAAGGATCGGGAGAATGGACAGGCATGCCCCCGCCATCATGAAGTGTGTCTGTGAAGCAGCCGAGATACCGTACTTCAGATTGGCTAGTCCCACGGTCAATGTCTGCAGCTCGGGTTTACTGAGCGTAAACACAAACGGAATCAGGTATTCGTTCCATGCTCCCCGGAAGGCAAACAACGCACACACACCGAGCCCAGGCGTAAGCAGCGGAATAATGATTCTCCAGAATGTTCTGCCCGGAGAGCACCCATCGATGCGTGCAGCCTCATCAAGCTCTTTGGGAATTCCGTTCATGAAACTGAGCAGGATAAAGAATGCTGAAGCATGTGTGCTGATCAGAATCAGAATTACGCCCCACAGCGTATTATGCAGATGAAGTTTAATCATCAGCTCGAATTGAGGTCGGAGAACGACGGCTCCGATCGCTACAAACATAGTAAATGCCTGGATGCTGACGTATAGTTTTTTGCCGATAAAGTCCATTCTGTTCACGACATAGGCTGCCATGGACGAGACGATTAATGTTCCTATGGTTGACGCGACGGCAACAAATACACTATTTAGTGTGTATGTTGAAAAATTCGCCTGTTTCCATGCTTCGATATAGTTGGTGAACTGCCAAATAGCTGGAAGAATAGTCGCTCCGGCAGTAAGTTCGGCATTCGTTTTAAAGGAACCGAGCAGGGTGATAATTATAGGAAACAGCGTTAGAAATGCGACCACTAGCAGAAACGCCCACAGTACGGTATTCCATGCGATTCTCATGAACGTTCCTCCCTTATTCGTTATGACTCATCCGTTTGGATCCATAAAAGTAAAGTATCGTGATGATGCCGACAATAACAGCGGTGACAAAAGCCACAGCACTACCATAGCCAAATTCTTGAATTTGTGTAGATGCCGTGGAACCCGCAGGCGGGAAAAACAATTTATATACATATAAAAACATGACATTGGTTTTTCCAATTGGCCCGCCATCGGTCATCACCATAATACTCTCATAACCTTTTAGCGCATTAATAATGGCTAGCATAATTATCATTTGCATGACAGGGCCCAGCATTGGAATGGTAATGTAGCGAAATTGTTGGAATTTGTTAGCCCCATCTAGAGCAGAACTCTCGTACACATCTTCCGGGATATTTTGAAGGCCTGCTAAAAACAAAAGCATGTAGTTCCCAACCGCCCCCCATACAGCAACGAGGATGATCGTCAGCATAGCATAATCAACGCCCAGCCAATCAATGGCACTGCCGATCAATTTATATTTCAGAAGGAACTGATTGAGGATGCCATTATACGAGTTAAAAATGGTGAAAAATACGACCGCCATAACTGCTGTACTAATGATCGTAGGCATAAATATAATGGCTCTTAGCAGATTTCTCCCTTTAATTTTCCAATTCAGAATGACGGCTAATATCAGAGCAAGCGGTATCGATAGCAGGAGTTTGCCTCCAGCATAAACGAACGTGTTGGCTACTGAATCCCAGAACTGATGATCTGTCATGACTCGTTCTAGATTTGCCAGTCCTACAAATTGTGCAGTCCCAAACCCTTTGTAATCGTAAAACATATATCTCATGGCCCACATAATCGGGTAAATACCCAGAACAATGGTTAGAATATAGCTGGGCAAAAGAAAGCTGTATGAAAAAGCTAGATTCTTTGCTTTATTCATATCCTCTCAACTCCTTGCAATCTCTATATGATTTAATGAAGGATGGAGCATGCCCCACCCTTTGAAAACACCTCTATTTTACGTACTTTCCTGCAAGTTCCGCTGGATCGAAATCCGCAATAGGCTCGGCTTTCACGTCACCACTTGCAATTGCTGTATCCAAAGCGGCATTATAACGTGTATTCAAATCGTTGATAATAGAATCTAGATTACCTCCGCTTAGGATGTACTTTACGAAGGCGTCGTCAGACTTCATACCATGTACCGGCACGGTTGGGTAGACCGGCCAGACACCGTCGTACTTGTTGGGCAGGAAACCTTCTATACCTTTAACCTCTGGCGTTGCTGCAACAGCGCTTACTGAAGGAACCATGGATATTCCAAAGCCATTCTCTTGATATTGTTGAAGGACAGATTCATTATACATATACTCAAGGAACTTCCAAGCTGCTTCCTTATTTTCGGTCTCTGAACTTATTGCCAGCCATTGGCCCCCTAGGAATCCAGAAGCACCATTGAAATTGCCGTCAATGGAAGGTACAGGTGCTGCGGCCCAATCGATTTTGGCTGGAAATTGAGATTGGTAGACCCCCGCTTCAGCAGAAAAGGACAAGTACATTCCGATTTTCCCTTCAGCGAATTGAGCGCGTAATGGATCAATGTCAAGCGACTCGACACCCGGCAACATACTTCCGTCATCCTTGATTTGCTTAAATGCTTCCATAATGGATTTAAAGCCGCTATAGTCATATCGAGCTGTCTTAAAATCATAACCATACCCTCCATAACCACTTACTTCTGCAATAACACGGGCAGATCGGCCCAAGGCGCTGGAAGGACTCTTGAAATTCTGTGCGAAACCGTAGGCTCCGTTTGACTTACCCACTTCCGTAATTTTCTTGGCTGCCTCGACCAACTCATTCAATGTCGTCGGTGGTTTTTCAATACCCGCTTTGGCGAAAAGCTCTTTATTGTAAATCAGACGCATCGTTGTACCATAGTTCGGCAAGCTATAGCGTTTTCCATCGAAGCTGTTCAGATCCTCCATAACAGGAAATGTATCTTTTATTTCTTCTGTGAGGAACTCGTCAATTGGAGCAAGGAACCCTTTCTTATAGAAAGTCTGTATGGTGTTTTCTTTAACACGAATGATATCCGGTGGCTCTGAAGTCTGAAAAGACATATCTAGTGCTTGATCGAAATCGTCTCCCTTGATGACCAGTTCCACCTCAATGTTATCCTTATTCGTTTCATTGAATTTATCGATCGTCTCTTTCACAAACTCAGAATCGTGGCGGTCTCCAGTCCAGTAGGTGATCTTGGTTTTAGCTGATGTTCCGGTTCCTTTTTCTGTGGATTCAGGACTACTGCAAGCTGCGAGACTTCCCGTGAGAACGATACACAGTGCAGTTAGAAGGAATTTCTTGCTTAACTTCATACATATTACCTCCCTTTTTTATCTAATAACTCTCTTTCTCCTCCATTATAGTTTCTTGTAATCGTTTACATAATGCGGTAAACCACACATCAAGGGCAGGTTTTCTTATGAATCTGTCATTAAAAAACTAGCCCTGCATCCGAAACTCACGGAAACAAGGCTACTCTTACGAATTATGATTGCTTATGAGCAAGATCTAAAGGTTGACTGATCTTCCCCGTACTATATAGCTTGAATTCAGATGGGGTCATATTGGTATGCTTCTTGAAAATTTCGCTAAAATAACGGCGATGCTCATATCCTAATTCCCTTGCAATCTCCTGTACCTGATAATCATCGATCAGCATCTCTTTAGCCTTTTCCATTCTCTGATGGATCACGAATTGCTGAAATGAAATATTCAGTACTTTTTTAAATAAATTCGAAAAATATCCGGGACTTAAATTGAACTGCTTTGCACAATAATCAAGAGATAAATTTAAATGTAAATTGGCACATATGTAATCCTTCGCCTGATAGATCAACTTAGTTGATTCATCCGAGCGTTCCTGCTCAATCCAAGAACACGCTTCAAGACAGAGTTCTCTCACCGTATCCCGCATAATCTGAAATGTAATTACACCTGTACGCTTCACATGGTTCCATTGTTCTTCAAGTCTCTTCACGCGATCGGGCGGGAATTGTTCTAACATGACTCGACATATTTTGGATGACAATTCATAGCATAGATTGTCGACTTGTTGCGGTTTGGGAAGCGGATCTCGCTGCAATAGATCATTGAAGATTTGCTCTAGGATAAGCCGACATTTTTCCCGATTGCCCGAGCGTAGAGCCATGAGAAACTCGTGCTCAGTTGACGCAGTATAATTAAGCAGTGTTTTCTCGTCTTCGGATATGCCTGAATAACTGTTAACACCATTACCATCTGAATAGAAGTGATAGGCCAGAGCACTTAAAGCTTGCTCATATGAATCCGGTAATTCATCGATAGAAGTAACACAACTACCAATACCAATTGAGATGGTAGAGTTCGTGAATTGATAAATATTCAACCTGCATGCTTCAGAAATTTGCTCTGCCATTATCATATCTTCACAATTAATTAAACAGACAAATCGATTTAACGCTTCGCTAAAAACAACACCACCACTAATAAAAGCTGCGATGGTTTCCTCCAAAATATTTCGAAGGCTGAACCTGATCAATTCGACTTCCCGTGCAGGTTGTGCTTTATATTTGTCCATGAAACGGTCTAGCTCTACGATAAAGAGGTTGAAATTTTGAGGGGCAAGTTGAATGCCGAGTGTTTGCCATTTCTGAAAAGCAGCGTCAGCATTCGTCCTGTGATGAACAAGCAAGGACAAATACTCCTGCTGCAATACCGGTAAACTCTTCCTTACCTGTTGCTCCATTTCAATTGCCTTACTCTGGCCCTGCCGTTCTTCTTCGAATGCAGCCTTTGCTTTCAACACGACCTGAATGATTTCATCTATAGAGAAAGGTTTCTTTACAAAATCAAATGCACCTAAACGAATCGCTTGTCTTGTAAATGAGAAATCGGTATACGCGCTGAGAATGACAATTTTCGTGGAGGGAGCGCTTACGAGAATTTCCTGCGTCATGGCCAACCCATCCTTTTTGGGCATCCGTATGTCTGTAAGAACAATATCAGGTTTGGTTTCTTTCACCAGTCGAATACCCTCCTCACCATCGAGGGCCGTACCAACCACTTCAATGTGATGTTCTCCCCAAGGCGGCTTCTGAGAAATCATATCGACTACACTTCGAATATCATCAATGATGCATAATTTAATCCGTTGGGGTTCATTTATCATGGTTCAACTTCTCCTTCTCTAATCGGAATCCAAATGTCAGTTCTCGATCCTTTGCCAGGAAGGCTGCAGAGTTCGATTCGCGCTTCTTCTCCATAAAACAGGTTGAGCCGATTCACGATATTGTTCAGAGCATAACCCTTCTTGGAGACTGGCGGCTGCAACATCGCTTGACTTACCATCGCCGCATCCATGCCCACACCATTATCCTCAATAATCAGATGAACCAAATTGTTTTGCCTGTCCACCTGTAAATGAATCTGACCTCCGAAAGTAATGTCCTTAAAGCCATGTTGGATACTATTTTCCACAATCGGCTGCAAGAGAATCTTTGGCAAAAGGCAGTTCAGCACAGATTCATCCAGTACGGTAACTTCAAGCTCAAACAGCCCTTCATAGCATTTTTGTTGAATCAGACAATACTGCTCTGCGTGCAACAATTCATCTTGGAGCGTGTTCCAGTCCTTCCCTCCGCTCAAGCCAAGCTGAAACATCTGGGACAAGGATAGAATCATCTCATTGACTTCCTCATTTTCCCCCAGGACTGATTTGCAATAGATCGTATTAAGAGTGTTATACAAAAAGTGTGGTTCCATTTGCGCAGTTAAAGCTCGCATCTCTGCCTTACGTTTTCCGGATTCGCTCAACTTTACATCATCGATGAGTCGGTTAATTTCATCCAACATGCGGTTGAACTGGAATCCGACCTGAGCAACTTCGTCGGAGGAACGGCTGGTAAAGCGAACATTCAGACGGTTATTCTCTACTTCACGCATAAGTCGCTGAAGTTTATATAGGGGATTTAGCAACAGCGCCGTTAGTTTATTGGTTAAAAGGCTAGTGAACAGCAGGAAGAAAAGCATAATATACAGGGTGGTACGCTTTACTCCGTTCATTTGTTCAAGCAGTGTATCCTTCTGTTGAATACCGAACAGGCTCCAATCTTTGACTACTGTTGATCTTGTGTAATTAACCAAGTAATCGGTTTCATCGAACTTATGAAAGAAAGAGCCCTGATTACTCTCAGATACATTGTACAAGAAGGGTTTATCTTTCATTAGATTATGGCTGGATGACCATGAAGTCCGGATTACTTCCTCGCCTTTGGAATCGATTACAAAATAATCGCTATCATCATTTGAAGAATGTTTGTTAACCAGCCCAATTAATCCACTCTCATTAACATTCACGACAATAAATACATTTGTGTTGGGGACATTCTCTTGAGTTCCCTTTGTAACAAATGAAATGGCACGCTTGTTCCCAGTAAAAAGCTTATCCGTATGCCCTTTTATCCACTTCCCACCATAATTCTCAATCATATCGTAATACATACTGGATTCATAAAAGGACTGTGTCTGAGAACGTCTTTGTGAAATGGGATAAAAATCTCCAATGGGCGTAGCAATAAGTATGCTTTCGATTAGAGGTTCGTTGAAATAAACCTGTGAAAACACATATTGGAGCTCGGACAAATGCACATAGTAATTAGAGATATCGTTACTCTGTACATCCAGCATCATATCCTTGAAGGCATAACTAAAGGTCAGTGAACGAATGGAGTTGGAAATCCCCGTTAATTTGTCGTCCAGAATTTGAGTCGTTTTGTTTACGGTTTCTTGACTAGTCTCAAATGCGTTCTTCTGGAGCTCCTTGGATGCAATCCAATAAGTTGTCATGCCCACTGCCCCGATTGCAAGCGTTATCATAGTGATGATAGATAAGCGAATTCTCTGTTTGAAGGAGCTGCTGTAAATCAAACGATTGAATTTGTCGGTGATACGATCTGCCCACAGTCGTCTCATAAATTTCCATATCAACCTCTCTTGAAAATAAAAGAAGTCTTGCCGAGATTAGACTAATCTATTTGCGAATCATTTTAGTCATTTTACATTAAAATATCAATTTAGCAATAGATTGTTCATATCGATAAGGATTAATTATAAATGGTCCGCAACCGGAATAACTCCTGAACTATGGCCAAAATGTTGCCCAGCTCCGAATTTCACATCAGTATCTTTCGCCACAAGATCTTTGTATAACTCTTTGTTTAGCCCGGCGTAACCCCACTCTCGTTCGATCAAAGCTTTCCCTCTATTGTGCAGTGAACGCCTTGATAAGCTCTTTCTTGATTGCTGGTCCGTCCGTTCATCACATTTTCTATTTTTTTGAATACTTGTTACTATAGGCGATGAGATATGTCTCTGTTGAGTCTTCTACAGCAATCATATATCTACACTGTTTTCGTTTTTGATTTTAAATAGTTTTGTGCCTGATCTAATTGCCCTTTGAGTTCTTCCACATTATGACAAACAACTGAAGAATTCATCAACATGAGTTGTCCCCATTGATTGATATTGAATTCACCTTCAAGTAGACAAAAAATAGGTTTCTTATGCGCATAAGCATAACCAATCTCCCAAAAGGCATCACTTAAATTCAAGTCATTGTTGTTTAAAACAGCGACAAACATATCACATTCTTCTATCGCCTTAACTGCAAATTTGAACATTTCATCTCCACTTTTTGAGTGTACAGATTGAGTTTCTATGTCTCTATGCGGTAGATGTGTTGTTAAGAAGTGTGCTTCCATAATCGTATTTAACTGTTCCAACTTCCGTCGTTCCTCAGAAGTAAGTACAGAGCCTGACAAATATACATTTTTACGCAAATATCCCACGCTCCTTTTCACATGCTTCGTCATATAGTAATTTCTATTTGAATGTTTAGAGCAGTCCTACTGTAAATCCATCATTTTTTGAATGGTTGTAAGAACGCCGTTTTCTTCATTAGATTTTGTGATGAAACTTGCTGCTTTTTTGGTGTTCTCGCAAGCATTGCTAACAGCAAAGCTGTATTTAGCAATTGCCATCAGTTCAACATCGTTTTCTCCATCACCGAACGACATCGTTTCCTCCGGGGTCACCCCCAGCATATCCTGTAATTTTTTTACCGTTTCACCTTTATGGGTATGAAGAGCAGTAATATCCAGCCATCTGGCTTCAGAGTCGACAATATAGATTTGGCCATTTAACGTTTGTTCTACATGTTTTCTAAGCATTGTGCTTCTGCCTTGTGTATCAAATACGGTTATTTTGATAAAATCACTATCGATTTCGGAGAAGGATTCCATTTTTATGACTTGTTCATAAGAGCCCTTAACTACGTTGTACATATCATCAGAGATAGAGGAATGTACGTATGCTGCATCGCTTGCACATACAATGATTGTCATTTGGGGATCAAAACCTTGAATTTCTTCAATGGCTCGCAGAACGAGTGTGCGATCAATGCTAAACTCTTTGACGACTTTTCCATCTTTCTTGATTCTGGCCGCGCTATCTCCAAGAATCCAAATTCCTTTCCCATGGTCACCAAACAACTTTTCTACTCGTTCACACTGTTTTCCCGTGCAGGCAACAAACGTTATTCCTTTCTTTTGCATTTCTTCATACACTTCATTAAAAAGTTCAATATCAAACGAACCTTGATTATTCAAAAATGTTCCGTCCAGATCAGTTACTACGAGTCTAATCATTTAAAATCCTCCGAATTCAAGTTGGATTTATTATTGAGTTCTTTGTTGAATACAGGTTTACTCATCTTTAAAATAGTTTTTGTCTTTATAAAGAGTGCTTATTAAGTGTCCATGGCAATTCCTTTAGCTATTCAAAGAGATCATTAATTGATCGAATTGGCTTCACTTCAATAGGCTGACTCGACAATTTCAAAGTCGCATAAACCCCAATCCAAATGATAGCTGCTAAAATAATATATACCATGACTCTCACCTCCTGTATCTAAATGCAAACCAGAAAAAAATCATCCCATATTCATTGAGTATGATGAATACAAGCAGATTTAGTAAAACACGCACTTAGAGCCTAGATCCTTCCAATGTGGTCAGCTCTTTCTATAACCCTCTTTATAAAACAACTTTATAAAGTCAGTATGCAGGAAACTTTAATGCTCTGTCAAAGGGTAATTTAGGAATCTTCTATAGGCTACGCCGTATGTAAAAGAAAACCTCTAAATCAATGAAGAAGTCTTCAATGATTAGAGGTTTATTTCGATTTGATAATCTGTTTTCAGATACCATCTTTTATCTGACCAAAATTAATGTGCGGTATAACCTCCATCAACAAGCAAGGTCGTACCATTCACGAAACTAGCATCATCGCTGGCTAAAAACAACACAGCTTTTGCTACTTCTTCTGGTCGGCCAAGTCTGCCCTGTGGATGAAGTGAAGTTAAATATTCTTTGCTTTTTTCATCTACGTTCTTCAACAGAGGCGTTTCAATGTATCCAGGACATACCGCGTTGACCCGGATTCCCTTGCTTGCATACGCAGTACATAAATTCTGAGTTAACAGTTTAACGCCTCCTTTTGCCGAGGCATAAGCTGTTGTTTTAGGCAATGCAACAAAGCTGTGTATCGAGCCAGCATTAACAATAACTCCGCCATTTCCTTGCTTAAGGAACTGCTCAATAGCATATTTATCGGAAAGAAATACACCTGACAAGTTAATATCGATCGTTCGTTTCCATTTATCATATGACAATACATCAGCGGTTTCGTCATCGGCAACCCCTGCATTTGCATACATAATATCCAGCTTACCGTATTTCTCAACAGTTTCATTAATCATGTGCTTAATATCTTCTTCTTTAGTCACATCTGTTTTGACAAATAACGTATCATGACCTTCCCCATTGAGTTCGGCAGCTAGTTCTTTACCATGTTCAGAGAAGTCAGCAATGACCACTTTTGCTCCTTCTTTTGCGAAAAGGCGAACGGTGGCTTCACCAATTCCACTAGCACCACCTGTAACAATAGCTACTTTTTCATGTAATTTCATAAGATTCAACCGCTCCATTTCATCATCAGTTATATATCCATATTTTGCCCATTCATTAAGATCTTATCAATCCTAATTGGACTCAAAAGACTCAAGAACTTGTACTCCTCAATATTACTCCTTTAATTTTGAAATACTATCCTATAAAGTTCTGTGTAATAATGGATTGTATACCCCCCATTTGTAGGGTATTTCATTTGAAGGGAACGGCTTATTATGACACAAAATTTTCATCCATATACTGAAATGACTTTTCAGGAATTTGTATTATTTTTCAAAACGCATAGTAAACAGCTCGAAGAAAACACAAACATTTACCTGATCGCGGAAGCTAATATCTCTGAGACACATCGGAACGAAACGGAAGTACTGATGAGATCTTTTTTCCAGATGTTTACTTATTCAGACTTGGATCATATGGATAATCATTATTCTTCTTATTTGGATACCTGGGTTCAATCCCAGCTAACTATTTTAAATATGGCAAGCTTACAATGGCTTCAAATTATATTGGAAAAAGCTTTGCTGACACTATTAATCCAATTGAAACATCAGCGGATGATGGACCCGCTCATGTTCCTGTTATCTGTCTTCTCGTATCTGATGTATAGCTTTCATAAGTGGGCTGATACGGAGTCTGGTAATCATGAAACGGAGGAAAATGACGAATTAAAAAAACTGCGTTTGCTGGACCAATTAAACCAACTCCTAGTCAGTTCTTCCGGAGCTTCAGATCTAGCCTTTATCCTGAAAAAATGTGAGAAGTATTTCAATTATAAACGCTGTGTCTTCTATGCATATGTACCTTGGTCCAACCAGTTTTATGGGGTCATCGGCGAAGAACTTCCGAAAATTCAGAGTATGAAAGGACAATTGACCGAGCAAAATCTAATCTTCAACTCTAAAAGACCGATCTATTTGAAAAATCCAAAACCTTATCTAAGAGACGAGCATATCCAGTTATTTCAGTTGTCTTCGATTATATTTATACCGATTGCCCACGAGCATCAATTGTATGGCTGGGTCACTTTTGACCAAATGGGAGATTCATTTGATTGCACGAAGGGTGAGCTGGATTTGCTTGAACAAGTGGGAAAGAGGCTTGGTTTGTTTTTATCTAGGAAAGAGAAGGAAAACACCGCCAAAACGATGGCCATCGCCTTAACAGAAAGAGAGTCTACCGTTCTCGAACTTCTAGCGGAAGGTTATGATAACAAGAAAATCGCTTCCTTGTTGTTCCTCAGCGAGTATACAGTAAGAGATTACGTAAGCAGCTTGATGACCAAGCTGCGTGCAAAAAATCGGACACAGGTCGTTGCCTATGCTTTCCGTTGGGGATTATTGAGTTAGTTCCATTCGTTAAAAAATAAGATCACCCACATGTGTATCATGTTAGTGATCTTATTTTTCTTTCAGCGCTTCTTAGGTAAATGCACAATAACGTTGAATTGATCGCCGTGAATCTCGACTTTGATCTGCCCTCCATGCAACTCAACGATGCTTTTCACAATAGCCAGACCTAGTCCCGAGCCCTCTGTCTGACGGGATTCGTCTGCTCTTTTGAAACGTTCGAACAGTTCTTCCGCGTCAAAATCAATCTCATAGGCAGAGGTGTTTTGAATTTTGAATCTTACCAGATCATCAGTCTCGTCCAAATAAATATAGATTCGGGTTCCTGGAAGCGAATATTTCTGCGCGTTGCTAATTAAATTTTCGAATACACGCCATATTTTATTACCGTCCAAATGCGCATGGATCGGGAACTTGGCAATCCTCTCCCGCATTTCGAGCGACTCCTGTCCCATATGAGTGTTGGATTCCGCTATCGCTTGTGTCAATAACGTTGCCACATCGACGTACTCCATATCCAGCTCTATTGTACCGCTGGCCATCTTAGAGATATCGAACAGGTCTTCAATTAACAGTTTCAGTCGAAGCGACTTGCGCTCCAGCGTTTCAATATAGCCTCGGGTTGTCTCCGAAGAATGATTTTCTTTTTTTAATAAATCGACATAGTTGATAATCGAAGTAAGCGGAGTCTTCAAATCATGCGATACGTTGGTTATCAGTTCCGTTTTTAACCGCTCGCTTTTCATTTGATGTTCCAATGCGCTTTGGTACCCGGCTTTCATATTGTTAATATAGCCAGCAAGTTCAGATAGGGAATCGTTTCCGGCAGTATCTTGAATTGAATTCTGAATATTCCCTTCGGATATCTTTTTACTTCCATTGATGATGGCGATGAAACGTCTAAGCTTGGAGAGCATATAAGGAACCACAAACAGCACAAATAGCAACAAATAAAGGATGAGCCATCCCTCACCGTAATATGTGACTGCCTCCCAAAAACAAATACCGGTTAATGCAATCAGCAGAAACATAATAATGAGGCCAAACGTTAGTCTCCCGTTTTGCAGACTGGCTCTAAAACCGGTTCTCCAAATATAAAAGTAATCTAGCAACACACTGCCATCCCAGAAGGTACGTTTATTATGAGGCGCCTTAAAATAACGAAACAGTCTGGCTACCAACAAACCCAAGATAATAATGGAAAGCAGTTCCAAAATAAAACGTGAAGTTGAAAATCTCAGACCCACCCCCAAGTATGAATACTCGTTAATAAGTAAGAAGATCCCTAAAATAACTGCGATGATGAGGACAAGAGGGTCAATTCCAATCGTTCGATCCGCTTTACTTTTTCTCGATTTTGTATCCAATTCCCCATACCACCTTCAAATATTTTGGGTCTTTAGGATTGATCTCAATTTTTTCACGAATGTTTCTCACATGTACGGCAACCGTATTCTCTGAAGCAAAAACCGGCTCATTCCACACGCGTTCATAAATTTCTTCAATGGAGAAAACTCTGCCCTTGTTCTCCATCAACAGCTCCAAAATTTTGTATTCCTTCGCGGTCAGTCTAACGTCCGCTCCATCCACCTCAACAGTTTTCGAGCTTTTGTTCAACACGAGTCCTTTTACTTGAATGATCTCTTCCCCGATGGAGTGAAAGGAACCTAAATTCGTAAACCGGCGTAGCTGAGATCGGACTCTAGCGACCAGTTCCAAGGGATTAAACGGTTTCGTTATATAATCGTCAGCTCCAACGTTGAGTCCCAAAATCTTGTCACTATCCTCCGATTTGGCGGAAAGCATAATGATCGGTATATTTTTATCTTCACGAATTTTAAATGTCGTCTTGATCCCATCAAGCTGCGGCATCATGATGTCCATGATAATAAGATGAATCGTTTCATGTTCAAGGATCTCCAGTGCCTCCAATCCGTTAGAGGCCGTAAATACATCTACATCATTGCTTTTTAAGTAAATAATGAGAGCTTCTCGAATTTCCGGCTCATCGTCTACAACAAGAATCTTATTTATTTCCATATTTCTCACCTTCATCGCGTAATTGCTCCTACAACTCTACAATACTTTCTGCGGAGGCACCAGTTATGTAAAGCGAATACATTTTTCCATTTTCGATTCATCAGATCATCATACACAATCTACATGAAAAATCTCTGGTATAAAAACGAAGGAATTTATGAAGTTTTTATACATCGATAGATAAGTGATTGAGACCTTAGTGAATCTCATGGCCAATGTTTATCCAATATGGTCATGCGGTTCATTTTTTTTCACTGCAACTTCTTTAGATTTTCTTTAGAAATACTCTAATCAATTCCTTATTTTTTCTCGTTAAGATACATCTATCCACATGAGGAGTTGAAAAAAATGATTGTTCATAACGTGCTAGATCTTGTCCATCAGTATGGTTACCTTTTCTTTTTTCTCGCCTTCTCCCTAGGCCCATTCGGAATCCCAATTCCTAATGAAGTAACCATTCTTACCAGTGCCGTTCTAAGTCGCTCGGGTTTTATCAATCACTGGGCTGCCTATATCAGTATTCTGATTGGTCTGATAACAGCGATCACAATTGCTTATTTTACAGGCAAATTATTCGGCCACAAATTTAAGAATAAATTCTCACACAATAAGCACTATCTCATAGCCGAATCCATTTTAAGAAAAAGAGGCCATGTAGCGATGTGTATCGGAATGTTTATCCCGGTTGTGCGTTATTTCATGCCTTTGCTCATTGGAGTGAGCGGTATTCATTATACAAAATTTGCTCTTATAACATACTCCAGCGCTCTACTCTGGACGATCACTTTTTTTTGTTTAGGAAATTTTTTTGGAATCCCAATCTTATCAATGCTGGAGGACATACAATGAAATCAAAACACAAAAGTTTTATTATTTGAAATGGATCAGACGATGCGCAGTATTTTACAAAATGAACAAAAATTTATTATTGAAAAATTAAATTTGCACCTCTGAATATTCCCTTCGCATACGTTTATGTGTGTCCTAAAAAGAAAACTCCTTTGTAATTTCTCAAACTGCATTCGAGGGTAAATAAAAAACCAGTGAATGAATTAAAATTTCACTGGTTTTCTCATTTTGTTAGCACGGATTCTTTCAATACATAGGATACCTAAGGTTACCGGAACCATTCATGAAAAAGAATATCTGAAAAGCCGAGAGATGCTGTTCCTAGCAATCCAAGATACATCGTCCATAAAAAGTAAACCACTTACATTCCTCATTTTTGTATTTTTTTATAAATTTCATTTCTCCTTTTATACCTTTTGCATTATAGCCAATCATTTTCGCAATTGATATATTAAAATACTTCCATATATAGGTGCTATTCCGCTATCTGCTCACGGCCTACCCTGATAGACTTGAGCTACAAATCTCATACTGCCTCTGCCGTGGCATTCGGCGCGTTTCACAAGCTCTGCTTATTCTTCTTTCCTTATACCGTGCGATTTCTGGAGGCGCCCAAGCCAGACAGGAGCAGCAGAGCACTAACGACAAGCAGCAGCAACAGCGGGGAGTTCCAGCTTGCCGTGATGTCATGAAGCAAACCGAACAAGATCGGTCCGGTTGCTGCCAGCAAATATCCTACGGATTGCGACATGCCAGACAAAGAAACTGTATCGTGGGCATCTTTCGTACGTAAACTTAAAAAGATCATGGCCAAGCTGAACGCACATCCCCCACCAATTCCGAGTAAAACTGTCCATAACGAAATGAGAGCATTTCCCCCAAAGTAAAGGCCTCCCAATGAAACAAACAACAGGATAGTCATTATGATGACCAGTAAACGTTGGTTCTTCATGCGTCCCGCAACAATCGGCACGATGAACGCTACGGGCAGCGCAGCAGTTTGAAACAGCGATAGCATCCAACCGGCGCTGTCTTCACTCAATCCCCGGCTTGTCATGATTTCTGGCAACCAAGCGACTAAAACATAGAAAAAGAGAGACTGCATCCCCATAAAAATCGTAACCATCCATGCCAGAGGCGAACGCCACAGACTTCGGCGCTTGGACGCACCACTTGTTGCCGCTACGGCAGACCCCCTACTCGCCCGTGCCTGAGGCAACCAGAACAGCGCGGCCAACAAAACGAGTACGCCCCAAATGCCAAGCGCGCCATTCCAGCCGAAACCGAGGTCGCGGGCGACCGGAATACTGACACCGGATGCAATCGCCCCGGATAAATTCATCGACACGGAGTACACACCGGTCATGAGGCCGACTTGATGAGCAAAATCACGTTTGACCAGACTTGGAATGAGCACGTTGCACACCGCAATCGATAGCCCAATCAAAGCAGTGCCTGCAAACAAAGAAGCTGTTGCGGCCAACGAACGGATCGCGATACCTACTATGAGTAAAACCAACGCATAAAGAAGGGTTCGTTCCACCCCAAAACGGCGTGCCAGAATGGGGGCGAACGGCGAGAGCAACGCGAAAGCAAGCAACGGCAGCGTAGTGAGCAGACCTGCCGTAGCATTTGACAGTCCGAGGGATTCGCGAATCGAGCCGATCAATGGGCCTACCGATGTTAACGGCGACCGCATAATCATTGCAATCAGGACGATGCCGAGGATAATTGGCCAAGCCAACGACAACGGTTTCTTCCCAATCGTTGACTTTGTATCGCTTAGTACGCTCATGGCTGCTCGTCTCCTTTGACCTCAAGAACAGCTTTCGATTCCGCAATATGACGGTGAACCGCTGCCACGGCACGATCGGCATCTTGATCAACAATCGCTTCAACCAGTTGCCGGTGCATCTCCTTGAAACTCGCTTCGATTTCATAACGAGTCAAGCTGATAATCGTATCTTGTGATGCGTCCGCGATATGATTGTATAATTCGATCAAGATTTCATTATGAGACGCCGCGATGATGCCTTGGTGTAGATGGATATCCTCCGTTACAATACCATCCATGTCACCGCGTGCTGCCGCCCCCTCCCAGCGTTCCAATTGGAGAAGAAGTTCGCGCGCCTCGTCGTCCGTTCTGCGCTGTGCGGCAAGATGGGCTCCCTCGCGCTCGAGCGCATGCCGGACTTCCAATGTCTGCATCGTGTCGGAGCGCATGATTCGTTTATGTAGCACAACTCCCAGCACGCTCGAAGAGCAGACGTACGTCCCGTCCCCTTGCTTCGTCTTCAAGAGTCCTGAGTGGACCAACGCCCGAATGGCTTCCCTCAATGTATTGCGGCTAACATTCAACTCGACCATCAATTCCGGTTCAGCCGGAATACGCATCCCGACAGCCCACTTGCCAGATTCGATCTGTCTTTCCATTTGCAATGCGACTTGCTCGACCAGCGTCAGCCGATTTGTTTTCTGAAGCATACGTAAGCCCTCATTTCATCTATTTTTTCAAACGTAGGATGTTTGGTTAATAGGTACTTTAACACACTTATATCCTCTAGGCAACTCCTTGCCTAAAAACAGCCTATGAGTATTCAGGTCAAGAACAAAGTTCCATAAAAACAAAAAAACCGCTAAAATAGCGGTTTTCTTCAATGAGTTTTCGTAAGAGATCTTTGCATTCCCCCTAGGTTTTTGACAAAAACATCGATCGGTACCTCTTAGCTTGTCTCTTCTCGCAAATCATGCTCCATGAATAGAATATCTCGTTTCATCTCCTTCACGCCCTGTCTTGAAATCCTCCCTGTCTCGAACATGGACTGGATGTTGTCTCTCTCCAGCTGAATTCCGACTCGGGCCAGCTCCTGCATCGATATGCCAAACTCTTTTCGGGTGCCGGTGTCCGGTTCATTTCTGGTCAGACCCAGCAGCATTCGTTCATACTGCAGAATCAGCGAGCTGACCATCTCCATATCCCAATCTCCTTCTGCGAGTAGAACATTTAGCTGCTTAATGACATAAGCAATATTTTTAATTCTAAGACTATTCAATTCAGCCCGTCTTTCACGGAAGCTTAACCGGACTTGCTGCAGAATCCCTAACACTTCGTCCCAATGCTTAACGGGGAAAAACTCTTTTTTATAACGGGCATCTCTTGTGTGCATAAACAACAGTTTGTTAATCCGGTTAAGGTAACGGTACGCTGTATATGGATTCACTTCTTTCTTTTCAAGAGCATGCAGAGTATTCTCTCTTTCCCATTTCAAAACGGACAAACCCAAGGACCGCTGTGCCTTATCTTTCTTCTCATCTTTCTTGAGTGTTCGTATTCTGGAAGTATACGTATTGATGATTTGGGCGGTTGCAAGCCGGTTCTGGTCTGTGGTCAGTTCATTTAATCCGGTAACCACATTCCTCAGAATCTCAATTTTTGCCTGAATTTCGTCCTCTTCCTGCTCCGTTTGTGTTTCTTTACCCAATAAAAGCGGCAACAGATAGTTGGATGCCAGAAGAGTCCACAAGATAACTCCAGCCGCGAGGAAAATGATCAGATCTCTGGCTGGAAATGCAGTGCCATCATTAAGTAAAAACGGCAGCGACAAGGTACTCGCCAGTGTAATCGTTCCCCGAACTCCCGAAAGACTGAGGATAAGCGCCTTCTTCAACCTGAGCGCCCAAGGATCACGCGGTTTGGTCCCTTCGGAAATATCCATCAGCATTGCCCAGATGAGACGCAGTCCGAGTACAGCCGAAGTCAATAATAGTGTGTACATAATGATTTTAAAATTACCTATTTCGGGGTTACTCCAAATTGTCTGGATAATATCAGGAAGCTGTGTTCCAAGCAAGAGGAAAACGAGTCCGTTTAATACAAAGATAATAACCGACCAGGTGCTTTTGGATACAACAATTAGCTTGGCTACCTCAGGGTTCATTTTCTTGTAACCGAAGGAATGGGCAATTCCTGCAGCGACAACGGCCAGGATACCGTTGACCCCTAATTCCTCTGCAGCCATGAAAATCAAAAATGGAGTTAGAATCTCAATCAGCATGTGAAGCGTGACATTCTCCATCCCCAGTTTGCGCAACCACTTCACCACACCATATTTTGCTAAGGTGAGCAGCAGGCCCAACACCACACCGCCAAGTGAAATGGCAATAAAGCTGATACTGGCAGTTTTGAAAGAGAATACACCTGTGACCATTGCGGCTACGGCAAACTGAAAGGAGACCAGTCCTGATGCGTCGTTTATTAAAGACTCTCCCTCAAGAATTTGCATTGTCTGATGGGGGATCTTCACTTTCTGCTCCAGTGCGCCTACGGCCACAGCATCGGTAGGCGCCAGTGCTGCTGCCAATGCGAAGGCTGCCGCCAGCGGGATGACCGGAAGTAACCAATTCAGGAAATATCCCATCACAGCTACCGTTACAAAGACCAAACCCAGCGCTAGCAAAAGGATCGGTTTCTTCAGCTTCCACAGTGCTTCTTTATCCGCATGTCTGCCATCATTGAACAGCAACGGGGCAATGAATAGAAGTAAAAACAGCTCCGGATTTAATTTCAGTTCATAGTGCAAGGGCAGCAAAGTAATCAACATTCCCAGCACGATTTGAATAATAGGCACGGAGATCGAAGGTATAAACCGGTTTACTAAATTGGATAAAGAGACCGCCACCAGCATCAATAAAATAAATTCAAACAATTCCAAACGAATCTTACCTCCATATTTATCTGTAATAAGCAGCTTTTCGTAAAACACGTTACTAACAAGAATTTATCTTATTGTAAATTGCATTTATGAACTGTATATGAATCGCTTGCCCCTAGGCTGCCCAGAGCATTCTTCCATAATCCCCTCAGCTATTTTTATCGGAATTGCCGATAATTTCATTAACATCTTCTACTCGAAATTTCTTTTCAGGAGATACCTCGTGCTCTTGAAAAAACAAAAGCAGCCGCTGAGCGGCTGCTTCTGCATAACTAATTACTCGTATATTTAACCCAATCGTATTCAGCGTACAATGGATTGGCACCGTTATAAGCACCTAACCAACTATCAACCCCGGTCCCATTCCATATGTTCATCATAATTTTACCGGGAGTTATGGGGATATTGCTGGTTGCGGTATGCTTCAATACGCCATCAACATACCACTTGATATACCCTGGTTGCCAGTCGAAAGCATAGGTATGGAATCCCTGTGATGCATCAAAGCCAAGGTTAATAGCCTTTTCATGACCACCGACCCCATTTGTAAAATAATTAAACTGTACTTTGGTCGTGTCTTTTCCCAAGAATTCAATATCAATCTCATCCCATTGCGTACCATGAGCAGGTCCTGTGTAGGTAAAAAAGGAGGAAACTATGCCGGTATTTTTGGCAGGCTTCATGCTGACTTCATACAGCCCATATCCGTAATTATTAGTGGAGCGATACTCCCCACAATCAAACTTGTTGTATGCAGAACTTGTCAAACCCAGTTTGAGCTTCCCATCATTCGTAAAATTAACGTTGTTGGCCCGCCACGTGCAGTTGAACATGTCTCCGTTGGAGTAGCCGTCTGCCTTTTGCCATGTTTCCGGGTTAAAATAAGTCAGTGGTTCCCAGAAAACATAACTTGCGAAAGCGCTTACCGAAATAAACAAAGATACCACACCTGCCACCACCAAAGTATACCAAGACTTCTTCTTCATCACACACCTCCATGAATGATTCCAAACATGTACGAAGTTTGGGCAAGTGATCCCCAAAAAAAAACTAGTAGATCCTCTTGCGGCAGCAGAAATGTAAAACAATTACATGTTTGGTGTTCTCATTCTATATGGATGTAAATGGGATAACTATAGCAATCTTTAAAGATAGATATTCATTTCTAAAGCTTTTCTTGATGAAAATATCAACGCCTGGCTCTGCACGAGCCATTCATATTCAGTTCACAAAGCTATTTTATTCTATACAACATCATTAGAAATATTATGGATCATGGGAGGAACGAATATGAAAAAAAATATTCTAGTTAGCGGGGCGAGTTTCGCCGGAATTTCAACAGCCTACTGGATGAAGCAGTTTGGCTACAACGTGACCGTTGTTGAGATCGCTGAAGGTCTTAAAAAAGGCGGCACACCTGTAAATATCCGCGAAAATACCGCCGACATTGCGAAACGTATGGGGCTTCTAGACCAAATCCAATCGAACAAAATAGACATGGAATTGATGGAATTCAAAAATTCCGATGATGTCACTGAAAGAGTCGAAATCCGTGAGCAGCTTGTAGAAGATGAATATGAAATCGAGCGAGATGTATTGCTGGATATCATGTTCGAGGCTGTCCAAGATGACGTTGAGTTTATTTTCGGGGATAGCATTACGTCTTTGAAAGAAGAAGCTAATGGCGTTGAGGTAGCTTTCAAAGGAGGACAAAAACGCTCTTATGACCTGGTATTCGGCTGTGATGGTATTCATTCGGCCGTCAGAAAATTATGGTTCGGCGAGGAAGCGGAATTTTCGCATTTTCTTAAAACGTATTTCTCTATCACGATCGTGGATAAGTTGTTGATCCGGGAGAATACGACACAGATGTACAACGAGCCGGGCAAGGCGGTCATGCTGAACTCTTATAACAATAAAACCGATATCGTACTCTGCTTTTCTTCGGAGAAGGAGCTCCCCTACGACTACCGAAACGAGGAACAGCAGCGGGATATCATTTTGAATCAATTTTCCGGACTAGGCTGGCGAACACCGGAATTGCTGGAAGAAGTGAAGAACTCAAAAACTTTTTACTTTGACAAGCTGTGCCAAATGAAAATGCCGTCATGGACAAAAGGTAGGGTAGCGCTAGTCGGTGATGCTGGATACTGCGCCTCTCCAGCTGCCGGCATGGGAGGATCACTAGCAATCGATGGGGCGGCAGCCTTGGCTGATGCTTTCCAAAAAAACCATGGGAATTTTGAACTTGCGTTCCAAGAATATAATCAGAGTTTCCGTCCTTTCATCGAGGAAGTTCAAGCAAACGCGGAATTGATGGTAGATTTTCTAGTTCCACGAACTGAAGAAGACATTCGCGAAAGAATTTCGCAAACGGCATCCATCAAGGACATCTAGGGACCGCTCTGTAGGATATTGAGAGGTTATTATTTGATGGTATTTTTTCAGTGTGTCTTTGTTGAGTTTAATGATTAGGACCAAGTTCTTGTCCTCAGTTTGGGGCAAGAACTTGGTCCTACAAAAAAAGCCGCTATTATAGCGACTTTGGATGTATCAATGTTCTTGTTTGATCCTTCGTACACTTTAAACACGCCTTTGAAGCTTGATATCACATTCTGACATTGTCCCCGTGACGTATTCGATATAATTCACAGAACCGTTAAAGTTCAAATAAGCTTCATAACGCATGCGGATGGCAGGTAATGTGATCCAATCCAGAACATTTTCCTTGGGAACCCACCTACATTCGCTTGTTTCATCAGAAGTCGCTAGTTCTCCACCTACAGCTTTGCAAACAAAATCAAACATGACCTTCGTAGGAACATCGGTCACACCGTCATACCACTTATGGATCGCTGTATTCGAAACAACATTAATTAAATGGTTAACCTCGGCATCTATTCCACTTTCCTCTTTAATTTCACGAATCACGCCATCAATCAGATTTTCTCCAACTTCAGTTATACCACCCGGATACACCCAACCATCGTCATGGGCTTTTACTAATAAGATATTTCCATTTCCATCTTCTACAATTCCACCTGATGAGACAATATGTGTCGGAAACGCCATTTCACGACCTCCAGATTCGTTAAAGTTGTATATTTATTCCACACGACTCCTGAATTGTCCTGCTTTTGTGAAATATGCTTGAAAAGCTCCATTTCGAGTTCAATTGTATTCAAAATAGAAATGATTCAACTAAAATATAATTCCGATAATTATAGCGGATAAAACGCTTACAAGTGTTGCGCCATATAACAGCTTCAATCCAAAGCGAGCAACAATATTCCCCTGTTTTTCATTCAGCCCTTTTACTGCACCCACGATAGTACCAATGGACCCAAAGTTAGCAAATGAGATTAGAAAAACGGAAACAATGGCTGTAGTACGCCCACTTAAACCGTCTTGAATCTTAACAAAGTCTAGCATGGCAACAAATTCATTCGCAACCAGCTTCGTTGCCATGATACTCCCCGCATGAACCGCTTCATGCCATGGCACACCGATCATAAAGGCAATTGGTGCAAAGACATACCCTAGAACTCCCTGAAATGATATTCCAAATATGCCACTAAAGACCCCGTTAATTAAAGCAATGATTCCAACAAAACCAACTAACATTACCCCAACTACGATGGCTACTTTAAATCCATCCATAATATATTCGCCCAGCATTTCAAAAAACGTTTGTTTGCCCTCTTCCTTAACTTCAACGATATCTTCTTCTGCTGTAACTTCATACGGATTAATGATGGATGTAATGATAAAGCCGCCAAATAGGTTCAATATTAATGCAGCTACTACATATTTAGGTTCCAGCATCGTCATATATGAACCAACAATGGACATGGATACCGTTGACATTGCAGATGCACATAATGTATACAAGCGATGTTTTGGCAATAATCCAAGCTGATTTTTCACAGAGATAAATACTTCATTTTGTCCTACAATTGCGGCTGCAACCGCATTATAAGATTCCAATTTTCCCATGCCATTTACTTTACTTAGCACCAGACCAATATATTTGATAATGAACGGCAGTATTTTGTAATGTTGCAGGATTCCTATTAATGCTGACATAAAAACAATTGGCATCAACACAAACAGGAAAAAGGTATGAGCTCCTTCATTGGCAATCCCACCAAAAACAAAGTTCGTTCCTTCATTGGCATATCCAAGTAATTTCGAAAAACTATCGGCAAACCCTTTAATTAAGAATTCGCCTATACTCGTTTTTAGTATAATTAATCCCAAACCTAACTGAATAACAATCATTATGATGATTGGACGATATTTAATTTTCCGCTTATTATTACTCGCAAGCCAGGCCAGTAATAGAACAATAACCAGACCGACAACTGAAATTAGATAATGCATGTTTAACCCTCCAAATTATCGATACATTTTTTTGGAATCCTCATATCGATTTGCATCTTTCCACATTAACCCTTGTTCCAAAATAATCGCCAATAGACTGCCGCAAATTAACCCATTATTCAAAATGGCTATTACAATCGGAGATAAATGGCTCGTAGCGGATGTAGGAATAAACATTAAACCCACACCAACTAAAAGAGAAACTCCGCTAACAACAAATGTTCGTTCTTCATGCAGAACCTTCTTCAATTCCTTCAGCGATAATCCAACCATCTTCACAAAGATGACGAATGTAACGGCATAGCCTATAGGCGCTGGAATACCGGATATTACGTTCATTATTGGCGGAAACAAGGATACAGAGATGACTAAGATGCATCCAATTAAAAACGATTTCCGTTCCCTCATCCCTGTTTGTTCAACATATCCCGCCGCTCCCGAAATAGGCACTGAGCCAATCGCTCCGAAACTGCCACCAATAAAATGGGTAATGCCAGAAGTAAATCCAGCACGTAAATAACGGTTATGGTCCAATTTCTTTTGTTTCATAACGGTCTCCATCAACCGAATAGACGCAAGCGCATTGGTTATTAACAATAGTGTTAATAGAAAGGCAGTTGTGACTGTCCCGCTATCAAATCTTGGACTTCCAAAAGGAAATACTTTTGGCAGTTTAAATAGCGTATCCGCCGGTGAAATCACCGGCATCTTGTCGCATATGATAAACAATAAGCAGCCTATCGATATACTGATTATTACTGAAAATTGGCGCAGCAAAACAAAGCGACTGTTCCCTAACCCAAAGGTAATGCAAATCACAATCACACTCAGCAAGAACACTTTAACATCTAACAAGGTGTGGCTTGACGTGATCCCCATCATACCTTTCATAAAAGAACCGCTTAATTGAAAGATCAATAAGAGCAAATATATAAAAGTGACCGTTGGCGTAAATAGACGAGCGATTTTATCCATTAGCTTAAATGCTGAGATTAGGATAAATAAAACTCCACTACAGATCATTCCCCCACTTAAAGCTTGCAGGGCAGCAATATTCGAAGAATACAATACCCCCACTAAACTCGCGTAAATGGTGAAAATGCTCCACCATAACCCTGCTGGACCTTCATGAATAGGGAATTTATGGCCGATGACACCTTGTAAAAATCCAGCTATTCCTAAAGTAATCAGTGTGCTCTGGATGAGTCCAGACGTCTCCACAGGTGTTAGGTTATATAAATCTGCGATAGCAATTGGCGCAGCGATTGCACCTGCAATCATAAACATCATCCACTGCAACCCAGACAGTATTCCCTTCATTTCTTGCTCACTCTCTTTTCTTGCAACATTACTCTTATCGATAGATTAGCTCTCAATGGCTGTGTTAAGAGCGATTTCGACCATTTCATAAAATGATTGTTCACTTTCTTGATGAGTTAAGTGCTCCTGTGTTAACAGTTGACTGCCTACTGTCAAAATGGATAGCGCTTTCACACCATATTTAGAGGCTAATGTATATAGGGCTGTGCTTTCCATTTCTACCCCTAATACACCAAAATCCATAAACTTGTGAAGTCGATCTAAGCTCTCACGATAGAATTCATCAGAGTTATAGATGTTGCCAACAAAGACACTTACTTGTTTAGCTTGTGCTTGTTGATACGCTTTCATTAACAATGAGAAATCTGCTGTAGGTGCATAATTGCAGCCATGGAAGATCTTATCCGTCATATTACTATCTGAAGACACGGATTGGGCTATTACAATATCGCGGATATTAATTTCTTTCTGCATCGCGCCACATGTACCAATGCGAATCAATTTCTTCACTTCATAATCGACGATCAATTCCGTTGCATAGATACTCATCGATGGATTTCCCATCCCTGTCCCCTGAACCGATACCGGTATCCCCTTGTATAATCCGGTGTACCCATACATGCCTCTTACTTCGTTATAACAATTGGCCTCATCTAAAAAGTGTTCTGCTACAAATTTTGCACGCAAAGGATCTCCTGGAAGCAAAACGATGTCCGCTATTTCTCCTTTTTTTGCGCCTAAATGCCTACTCATATTTCTGCCTCCTACTCTCAATGTTGAACTCAGGCTTACCGAAATCTCTTCCGCTTGCCTTCAAGAAAATCTGTTCGGAAAGTACATTGAGCATAAGATTTTTCAGCATAACAAACTAGACCAAAATCTTACGGAGGGTAAGGGAAATAATTGATCAAATTATAAAAGCAATTCTTTACGAATATTGTCTAGATCTCTTTTGGACGGGATTGTAGAGATAATAACAACAGGCACGGTCTGCAATGCAACCGGGATATTACTAATGACAAAATCAATCTGATGTTGCTGCATCATTTCGTCGGAGAGACCTTTCATTATGGAAGTATTGATGATCAACTGATCCCCAATTTCCTTCTTTATCAAATCCGCTATGTAATGACGAATTGAAAATTCTTCACCAATCACCAAGAAGGCCCTTTTCCTTTTATATCGTAAACTGGAACGAACAATTAAGGTTAGCTTGGTTAAATGAAAATTATTGTACAAAACGGCTGGATAAGCTTTACTCCACGTTTGCATGCAGGTTTGCAGTTCTTGATAAAGCTGTTGGCATTCCTTTTGAACATAAGCCGTTAAATTACTTTTTGATATCATCATCCATTCAGGAATTGCATTATCGATTAATAACTTGTCAAAGAATGCGTATATCTCCAATAGAAATCGTTCTTCCATCTCCAAGTTGGGGTATACGTTTGCCAATAGTTTTAGAAGCAGATTACCCATTTGATATTCTTCTTTGTCTTTATGCAATTCGACTTCTTTCATCGGCGTAATTTCTGATCCTTCATAATAATGATATTGGCTGAGACTAACCTGGGATTGCATGAAGCAGATTTCACTATTGGGAAAATTAATGGAAAGTTTTTCTCCAAGACTCTTTGCAAGGGTCTTCACAGGCATATAAAACATGCCCTTTTCCCAGGGGTAACCACTTTCGTCGATTTTTACGCATTTCCCTTGAGCGACTCTTTCCACAACAATGGCCAACAAAAAGGATAATCTCCTTTTGGAATTGATAAAATACACAATATTTTTCTCATTCTCTGTAATTGTGATTAACTGATTGATATATGCAAAATCGACATTCGCAAAGGGCCATCCTGTAAACTCATACGCATCACAATATAACTTCCAATAGAAATATCGTATATTCATTTCATTCCCTTTGATCATAGGGGTTGAATATGTAATGCGTAACTTATACGCTTTTAGATCATTATTATTTAATTGCACAATCAGTTTCTTCAACGACGAGGTACTCATAAACATGACTCCGGCAAGCTCCTCCACGGACAGTCGATCCACATTCATGAACAATACATTCATCAGTCGATAAAAAATGGTTTGTCTGAACATCGTAGAAATCACTTCACTCATCGTCTCACTTCGTCCATCTCGCCGAAGAACGATTCCCTTTCCTCTAGAAACTTCTATGGTCACAGTAGGAGGTAATTGCTTGCTGATTTCCTCCACCATTTTACGTATGGTTTTATCTGAGATACCTAAACTTTTTTCAACTTCGGCTAAGGTAAACCATCTTTGTTCCGTATCCAGCAGCGTTAATAGTTGACTAGCTAATGTAAATCCCTTATCCATGTTTCCACCCTATTTCAATTTAATTTGACTGTTATATTGTTTTTTGCTAAAGAAAAGTCGATTCCCTCATAAGGAAAGAATCGGCTTTTTAATGTGTTTAAATACGATCTATGATAAACCAGTGTGAATAGCTTAAACTATCCCACCCGTTAGTTCAATCCATATACAAGCCGACCCTTTCGGCTACACCATTGATCATTTTTTCCTTTTTTATCCATAAAAAAATCCCCTCCGCTCAGCAAGATTAAGTCCATCTTAGCAGATGTCTTTTTTCTCTTGTCTACAAAAAGGGGATAACAGCAATTTATCCTATAGTTCTTATACCTTATTATTCAATTTGCTTTGTCTTCATAAAGGTTTTTTTCAAATTGTTCTTCTAGATGCTTTACGTAACTGACAACTCGTGGGGATTCCAATAAACTACCTACTACAAAATATAATCCAATCAAAATACATACTGATATAATGATTTCAACAATAAGTGGCATCATTTTCCCATATTCTCTCCTTGCCAGGTAGCGTCTAATCGGCCCAAGTTAGATTTGATTATTTGCTTGGTTATCCATTACCATTCCACTTGGTCGAAACGCATGTTTTTGTAGTAATACTCTCTGTCATGATCCGTAATATCACGTAGGACCCTGCAGGGATTTCCGACAGCGATTACATTACTAGGGATATCCTTGGTTACCACGCTTCCTGCACCGATCACACTACCCGCACCGATAGTAACTCCTGGCACAATCACAGCGCAGCTACCGATCCATGCACCATCCTCGATAACTACCGGTAGAGCGAACATTCCACCTTCTTTGCGCTTTTCTGGGTGTACTGGATGATTGGTTACAGCAATCGTGACATTTGGGCCAAACATGACATCGTTTCCAATCGTGACTTTATAGTCATCGACAACAGTTAAATTAAAGTTGATATAGACATTATTGCCTACTGTAGTGTTTGATCCATACGACATCCGAATAGGAGGTTCCATCCAAACATTTTCACCAATACTACCGAAAAGTTGTTCCATCAGAGTCTTACGCATTTCAATATCATCGGGATGTAAGCGATTGATCTCATAACATAGTGCCTTTCCTCGTTGACGCGCCCGAGCCAGATCAGAAGCTTCCTGTGGATAATTCGCATCGTGATCAGTAAACAGTTGTCGGTTTGCCATTCGTTCTGTAATATTCATGCCTTAGTCCCCTCTGCATTTAATCTAATCTATTTATTTTAGTTGACCTTACATGCTAAGATCGCATATTTCTTAACTGGCTTGCGAAAAAGTCCTTGTAATATTATTTAGCCATTTGTATTGGCGATAACGATAAAATGCCAATGGCAACTTAATGATCTCATCCAAACTAATGACAATATATAATACAATGGGTGATACGTTCCATACAAAAGCACAGAAATAGCCAAGCGGCAAAATAATACCCCACATTACAATCGAATCACACCAAAAGCCAAATTTAGAGTCACCTCCTGCAGTGAATATTCCTGAGATATTGGTTGCATTAATAGACTTGGCAATACAATAAAATGCACTGATATATAACATTCCATCCAAGTAGTTTTGAGAAATGACATTTAGATTTACTACGGAGAAAACAAGCGGTTTTATCAGGATAATTGTGCATCCTGCTATTATTCCAAATAGTAAAGCATATAGATTCATTCTGTTTCCCACCTGTTTGGCTTTCTCGATCTCCCCTTTACCTAGATATTTCCCAACCAATATAGATCCTCCACTAGCAATACCTCCACACAGGACAATGGTTAAATTCTTAACCACGGATGCAACAGAATTCGCCGCAACCATATCAGCACTTACATGTCCAATAATTGCAGCAGTCGCAGTTAGTGCCCCTCCCCAAACAATATAATTGCCTTGTATAGGCATGGTGTATTTCAGGAAATCTTTTAAGAGATTGCGTTGAATTCCATCCCATATGGGAAAACGAAAACGAATCGATCCTCTCGTCACTGAATATATAACACAGCAGCCCAACTCAATAAATCGAGCTAAAACTGTAGCAAGAGCTACCGCCATGATTGCCATTTCAGGTCTGTCTGGGAAAAGTAAAAAGATGCATAACGCATTAAACAAAATGTTTAAAATTAAACATAGTGAACTAATCCAAGCGCTTAGTTTTGCATTTTCCATACTTCTAATCACGCTAAGATACATTTGTGAAATGCCCATTGCAAGATAAGAAAACGAATTCATCTTTAGAAATATTGAACCAAACCGAATTAATTCACTATCATTTGTAAAAAAACGCATTAACGTTTCAGGATATAAAAAAGATACTAAAAAAAACAAAATAGAGATACTAAATGAGAACAAGCAGGCAGTGCTGAGAATACGCTGTATGGTTTGTACATCCTTCTTCCCCCAATATTGTGCAGTCAAAACCCCTGCTCCCGTAGCCATTCCCATGTAAAACAATGTTAATGCAAAGGTGATTTGTCCCGCTAGCGATACGGCCGACATTGTAGATTGGCTAATCATTCCCAACATAACTACATCAGCTGATATGACTGTGGCTGAGATTAGATTTTGTAATGCAATGGGAATGACAAGCGTGATTAATTCCTTATTAAAATCTCGCGTCATAGGAGTAGTTAACTGTATAGGCTTTTTCTTTTTAACGTACATCCACTCCTCTCTGTTGGTATCCATATTATCAAGATAGGATAAATTCATTGTCCTTTCCACAAATATTGGCTATACTTTTGTCAAAATCGTATATTTATTGGAGGCACTTTGTTGGATGAAAAATTTAGAGGTATTTTCTGATTTATCGGAACGATTGAATTATAATCTACCTGACCTACCCTTGTATGTCCGGAGAGGAAGCTTGAATGAATTTGATAATTTTACAGCTGCCGCTCATTGGCATTCGGACGTAGAGTTCATTTACATTCTGGAAGGCTCCATGGAGTATTCTGTTAACGGACAGACCATTAAATTAGAGCAAGGAAATGGGGTTTTTGTGAATAGCCATCGTTTACATTTTGGTTTTTCTCATACTCATTGTAATTGTTCATTTATTGTTATAGTGATCCATTCATCTCTCATCGGGGAAGGTTCGTTCATACGAGCTTACTGGGAAGAGAAGTTTGGTCCAAACATGGATGATTTTGTATTACTAGCAGAACAGATATCCTGGCAGCACGAGATATTGTTATCCATTCAATCGATCTATGCTGAAATGCACAATAGCTTTGCTCCAAATCCGTTCCGCTTAACTTCACAGGCTTTATCTTTATGTGCTGGTATTGGAGATCACTTGCAACAGAAGGTGGGGGATATCCATGATGTGCAATTATGGACGAATATTCAGAAAATGACTCGATTCATTCATCAAAACTACGAGCAAAAAATAACTCTTGAAGACATTGCGTCCTCAGGAGCCGTTTGTCGAAGCCGCTGCTGTACTTTATTTAATAAATACGTGGGTCAAACTCCCAACAACTATCTAACTCGATACCGCCTTCATAAAAGTTGTGAGATGTTGAGGGAGACCAAAAGATCTGTGAGTGAAATCGCACTTGCCTGCGGCTTTCAAAGTGTGAGTTATTTCTCATCCCTTTTTCGCAAACAAATAGGATTAGTTCCGCTAGCATATCGCAAAAGCGGCATGAATGGCTTAAGTAAAACGGAGAATTAAACCGATTTATGCCCATTCTCTAATTTCTCTTTCAGAATCGGATGCCGGATTGTAATTCGGGTGCCTATGCCCTCCTTGGATTCGATTTGTAATTTATACTCTAAACCAAAATAAATCTTTAACCGCTCATTGACATTGCGCAGGCCGACACCAGATCGCCCATTCATCTTCTGATCCTCAGATTCCTCCTCCAATGCCTGTATAACTGAATCGGGTATTCCCTTCCCGTTGTCTGTAATGTCAATGACCAGATCCTGCTCTTCTATTCGTCCGGAGAGTATAACTTTGCCATGCTCGAAATTCCCTCGAATGCTGTGTTGAATCGCATTCTCAACCAGAGGCTGCAATAAAAGCCGCATGAACGTTAAATTCAGCATATCCTCATCAAAAAAGTACACCACCCGCAGTGGCATGCCGATTCTGGCCTGTTCGATTTGCACGTAAGCCTTCACCTGATCGATTTCGCGACCAACTGTCGTAATATCCTTGCCCTGATTGAGACTGAGCCGCAATAAATTGCCTAATGCGGACACCATCTCACCAATATCATTTCGTCCATGATTCTCCGCTTTCCAGCGGATCGATTCCAGCGTGTTGTACAGAAAATGCGGATTGATTTGATGACTGAGCACTTGAAATTCAAGTTCTTTTTTGCTCCGTTCGGCTCGGGTGGATTGTGCAATCAAATCCTCGATTTTACGTACGATGCTGCCGAATCCACGAAACAGCCACCCTATCTCGTCCTTGCGTTCTTGATGCGGGATGTACATTCCAAAATCGCCTTCTTCAAGCTTTCTCATCAGACGTACCAATCGTAAGACAGGCTGCGTGAAATTTCGGGTAAGATAAATAACGACGCCAATGGATACAAGCAAATAGACAATAATAATGACTAGGAGCAGCCGATTCATCTCCGTAACGGGCTCCACTAGAGCACCCATCGGAGTCAGACTGATAATTGTCCAAGGGAGGCTGTCCATCCGGACGAAAGTGATCAAATGCTCTTGATCATAGATCGATAATTTCTCAACGCCTTCGTTATACAGATTGCGCTTGGCCAGCAGTTGTGGAGAAGGTAAAACATCACCTGTCCATTCGTTCCCGGCCGAATCAAAAAGAATGGCACCTTTATCATCAATGATCAGAAATTTTTGCCTTGGCAGCCGTTTGGTAGGTGAGAAGAATCGGCTTAGATGATTGTCAGCCAGATCCGTTACCACAATGCCGCGGGGCGTCCTGCTGTGCAGACTTGTGAACGTCTTGATATAAGACAACAGCGGCCCCCGATTCGGACCATCACTCACTGATAATTGCCAATATGGCACATTACTGTCCGCTGCTTGCCGAAACCATTCTTCCTCACCAACCGAGGCAGATTCCTCCAAAGCTCTCATATAGGTTGGATAATCTGCAGGAATTAGTGGATATACTCGAAGCTTCAGCGCATCCATCTGTTTTTTCTTTTCATACACGATACTCAGCATATCAACGGAGATCGTCTCTTCTTCCTTTGGACTTAACGGCGGCCTCTCCAATAAATACTGCAATGTTTTGTCACCAATCAAGCTATTGATACCTTCGTTTAACTGAGCTAAATAAGTTTCCACGTTTATCTTGGCTTGCTCCAAATAACTCATCGAGAATGCAATATTGGCTTGCTGAATGCCTTCTATCGATTTGGTATGGGCATATGCAGAGAATAGGACGAAGGGGATGATCGTTATCGAGAGAAAGATCAAAATCATACGGTTACGGAAGGAAGATGCCAGGCGCAGAAAAGCATTAATCATCCAAAATCCCCCGTAATCTACGGAATTCTTTCGGTGTCACCCCGACATGCTTTTTGAACAATTTTGAAAAGTGAACCGGATCCTTATAGCCAACTTCATATGAAACATGATAAATCTTATATTTTATATCCCCCAGCAATTCTTTGGCTCGTATCATCCGGATACTTGTTAAATCCTCCAGAAAGGTATGACCCCTTTCTTTTTTGTACAGCTTGCTGAGCCAAATCGGAGTAACATGAACCATCGATGCGACGTATTGCAGCGAGAGATTCTCGCTGTAACGGGTTCGGATCAATTTTGCAGCTTCCTGTACAATTCTGCTGGAAGAGTTGTCCATTTTATGAAAATCAGTTGCTAACAGATGCAAGTTTTTTTCTACATGCTTCTTAAGGGATTCCAGCGTGTCATATTGTTCCAAGCGTTCCCATAACCCAATAGGATCGCGTTCCCATGAACGGTCCGGCCAACCGGCGGATGCAGCGATTCGATAGATGCCCATTAACCACTGGAATATTTGCTGTTGAATGTCCTTCAGACTTAAGAGCTCCCATGATTTAACTATGTCTTCGAAACCTTTCATGGATTCAGTAATATCCGTTTCTGTACCATACCTGACCAGATCCAGCACTGCCGCCGGTTCGCGAATGGACATCTTCTCATGCTCAGTATCCATCCCATCAACAGATTCAGTGAACAACCGATTACCCCCATAAATCACTTTCTGCTCTAACGATTCAACGCATTCAACGTACAAGGCATTAAGATGCTTTAGCTCCTTCGGGACAGGACTTACTGCAATACTGGCCTTCACTTTTACGAATTGATTGATCCGTTGCAAGCAAATCTCAGCCACTGATTTGCATAACTCCAGTATTTCTTGATCAAGACAACTGATCACACCCACCCAACGCTTCGTGGAATCCCTGAATAATGCGGCGGGTACACATAATTCTTCAGCCAGTGTCTGGCTGACCACATTACCAATGCCGAAGAGTACGAGATCCTTCTCATCCGTCTGCATGTTGACCAGCGCCTTCAGATCATCTCCTTCAACGACCATCAGGAGCAAGGCAGATTCTTTCATCCAATCCAAATTCAAAGACTTCAGTCGATGGGTAATGCGGGTTTCGCGATACGGATTATATTCGTTTTCTACCACCTCGCGCAGAAGCTCTTCTTGCAGTATGGGAACAGCGAATTGAACCTGGTACGCGATATTGGTTTTATTTTGCCGCTCTAGTCTCTCCTGCCTGATGTGATCCGTGGCCTTGCGCACAATCCGTTCCATTTCATCCATGTTGATGGGTTTCAATATGTAGTCGATAGCACCCAGATGAATCGCCTGCTTCACCAGGGAGAAATCATCATAACCGCTAATTAAAATCGCTTTCCAATCCTTAGGTTCCCTCATCTGCAATTCACTGAGCAGTTCAAGTCCCGACATCCGGTTCATCTTGATATCCGTAATGATCAAATCGGGTTTGTACTCCTGTGCAATCTGTAGTGCTTCGTCGCCGTCGGAGGCAGAACGGACTGTTCCAATCCCATATTCATGCCAAGGAAAGCGCTTACGAAGACCTTCACGAATTTCATACTCGTCATCAACAATTAACACACTAATCATGAAGTAAGCCTCCCGGAAGTTAGTCAGGGTGATTCGACGCCAGATTCAGATCGACTTGCCGCTGCACCTCGACAATGATTTTATCAAGCCCGTTGTTCTGTTGTTTTATGCGGTAATCCAATACTGCCTCCTTAACATCAGAGACCAGTCCGAATTCAATGGACCGACCCATATCTTCATACAACTGAACCCGTTTTTCAACTTCCTTGCTGATCGCATAATCACTAAGCAGCAAGCCTTCTAACGGCGAATCCAAATTGACCGGTATTTTGGCGAACCGTGCTTCCTCTCCCCAGAAATCCCCAGGGTATGTCTCCGTGGACCTGATGAATCGCGAATTCCAAAGCGCCCATTGTCCGCCCCAGCCCATATAATTGCTTGTCGAATCATTTAAGTTGTGCGGATAAACCACCTGTTCCCCGTCCATCTGATACGTCTTGCCTTCAATGCCGTAGATCACTAAGTCATACAGCTTTCGATCGGTCTCCATCATATCGAGAAATTGCAGCACCAATTCAGCGTGCTCCGAGTTACGGTTAATGGCAACAACGTTCGAAATCGGACTGCGGTTGACCTGCTTCTTATCCGGGTACAGAAGAGACATTTGCTGGCGATAGTTTGGATCAACAAAACCCTGATCAGCAGCATGTGCCCATTCATGCGAGGTAAGAGTAAATAACACTTTACCATTGCGCCATTGATCGGAACTGTCCGCTCGGTCAATCAGTGATTCTGGACTCAAAATCTTGTCTTCATACCATTTCTTGCTCATCGCTGCGGCTTCCACATAGAAGGGTTGCTGCTCAATGGCCTGCACTTTATGATCAGGGTCATTCAGATTAATACCTAGTCCATGAAACCCCAAATCCAGCCACTCCTCCCGCACGAGATAGAATGGAAGTGCTGTTATACGAGTCACTTTACTGTTCGGATAAGCGTGCTTTAGTTCATGTAAGAGTATGTCCACATCTTGAACCGTCTGTACCGAATCCGGTTCTCGGTAAATTCCCGCTTTCTCTGCGAGATCTACCCGCCATCCGGCATATGGACGCTGATTCATTTTGATAGACCATGGCAGTCCGACAATATCTCCGTTCATCGTAGTAGATCGCAGGTTACCATCCATCTGATATTTTTTATAGACGTTTGGCGCATACTCGGGTAAAAGTTTATCCAAGGCCATATAAGAACCCCGCGAAGCCATCTCTCTGAAGGAAGAATCCGAATCAAAATTAAGGTCCCACCGATCACCGGCGGCAGCCATAACTAGAAGTTTCTCCGGATATTCAGGCCAGGAAATGAAATGAATAGAAAACTTTACATTCAGTCCTTTGTCTTTTACGTATTCGCTGACTGCCGTCCATACTTCATCGGTCGCTGCTTTTTTCTCTCCGCCAAAATAAAACTTGAGTGTCACTTCCGGCTCACTGGGATGATTAGATGATGTGAAAAAATCATTGATATCTGCCCCTGGGTTGCCCATGCATCCAGACAATGCCAAAGCCATGCATAGTAGATAGGGTACCAGCCACCTCTGGAATCTGAAAACGGAACTCTTCATTTAATCCCCTTCCATTTCTGAAATACGGACATCGCCATCCATTCAAGATTTCTATATCAAAAAAAGCATTCACCCGTGTTCACTGTTTAAATATACCCACTTCTTTTTAGTAAAACAATGGAAATTATATATCTCATCCAGTTTAAACGATGTTCTTCTTCAGCCAAAAAAAGGAGGGGTTATTCTCCCCTCCATCTGCATTTACGAACGATCAGATTTCTTTCTCCATCCATTTCATGTACCAAAACTTCCTGTTGTATCAAATAGTACCGATTCCCCTATCTTTCGTTTGGATGTCGAGATCCGCTTCTTCAACTCGGATAAATACAAATCCTCGTCAATTGGAAATTCAACGGTTTCACCAATCCAACTGGACAAATGCATGGCGTTCGACAACATTAAGCTATGGATGCCTTCCTCGCCGTCCGCAATGAGCGGTGTGCCGTGCAGGATCGCGTTCGCAAACGAAGCAATGATGCCCATATGCTGGCTATTATCCCCTTCCGCTGGAACGACGGATACTTCAACGGACGGCGTTGTGAAGCCTTCCTTTGATTCGAAACAATAGTCACGTTCGTTTTGGCTGAGCTTATGCAACGTCAGTTTACCGTGTTCACAGACGAGCTTTCCCATCTCCAGCGTAATCTCAAGACGGTTCGTTCCCGGCAGATCCGCGGTTGTGGTTACAAATACGCCAGTAGAACCGTTCGGAAATTCCAAATACGCCGTCACATCATCTTCAACCTCAATATCGTGCCACTTACCTTCATGGCAAAAAGCACGTACTTTCGAAGGCATCCCGCAGATCCATTGGAGCAAGTCGATGTTATGAGGACATTGGTTGATGAGCACACCACCGCCTTCGCCAGCCCAAGTTGCGCGCCAGCTCCCAGAATCATAATAAGCCTGAGTTCTATACCAGTCAGTAATGATCCAGTTCACCCGTTTGATGGCCCCAAGCTCGCCACCTTGCACCAACTCGCGCATTTTCCGGTACATTGGATTTGTGCGCTGATTAAACATCATACAGAATACGACGCCACTTTCCTGCGCCTTCTCGTTCATCTCTCTTACCTGTTTTGTATAGACTCCGGCCGGCTTCTCGCACAAGACATGCAATCCTTTGCTGAAAGCTTGTATCGCAAGCCTTGGATGATCGTAGTGCGGCGTAGCGATAATAACAGCGTCGCAAAGACCGCTGTCTATCAATTCTTCCGGACTATTAAAATAGCCTAATGTCTCCGGTAAATACGTCTTGGAAGCCGTAATCCGCTTTTCATCCATGTCTGATACGGCGGTAAGCTCCACCTCCGTTACGGTGCCATTAATCAATTTTTTCGCATGGTCCGACCCCATATTTCCCATTCCGATAATACCGATACGTAATTTTTTCATGATCGATCTCCTTTTCCTCTAGCGATAGCCAAGAGAAGCCAAATTGTTGTAGCTCGTCTGCAAACAATCGAACGGACTCGTTTGACAAACGTCCTGCTCTACGAGCAAATATTTCGTATTCGCATTTTCAAGCGCTTTCAAAATTCCCGTGAAATTCATGTTACCTTCCATCACCGGTTCCATTTGCTTATCCGAACCCATGTCCTTCAAATGCACGCAATGAAGGCGGTCCTTTAATTTGTCGATCCATTCGCATACGTCAGCTCCGGCAGCATGTACCCAATACGTATCCAGAGTAATTCCCAGTTCCTCGGGTGAGAAATCCTCGATAAGACGTTCGATCATACGCCTGCCATTCGATTTCTCAAACTCGAAGTGATGGTTGTGATACATGAATAGCTTTCCGGACCTGGCGATCCGCCCAGCCGCTTCCCGGAAGTCACTCGCGAAATATCCGTACCAATCCAGTGACCGATATTTATCCGGCATAGCTCCGATACCGATATAATCGCAACCAAGAATGTTATGCTCCTCAATCACTTGATCGGTTTCATACAATATCCGCTCAGGGCTCGTATGCGTCAGAGCAATTTGGAGCGATAACTCGTCGCACATGGCTCTAAGTGTTTCCGGCTTGATTTTACCGATTGCAGAAACCTGGATCGATGTGTAACCCATCTCCGCAATTTTTTGCAATGTACGTTTGATGTCTTTTTCAGTTTGAAGAAAAGAACGTACTGTGTACAACTGTGCACCTAAAATCACATGAAACAGCTCCCTCTCTACGTTTGGAATGTGTCTACATTAATTAATTATAGTTCTGACGTGTAGATTTTCCATTGTAAATCGGAGCAATTACATTGCAAATATAGCGTCGATCTATTAGACTAACTTTACACCGATTGGAAGAGGTGACTGAATGAATACTGTCAATATCCATACCGACTCGTTAATTCTTCACCATGCTATAGACCATAGGAAGACTGAACAATATGCACTTCACTGTCACAATTTCTACGAGGTGTTCTATTTCGTTGCCGGTGATGTGAGCTATCTTGTAGAAGGCAAACATTATGTTCCCAAGCCCCACAGCCTCCTGCTTATTGCTCCCCACGTTTTTCATGGGGTCAAAATCGAAAGCGACATTCCCTATGAGAGAATATCGCTACATTTTGTACCTGGCTTTCTGCCTCTTGAAAACCAGTCAGTCTTATTATCTCCGTTCCATCCTGATTTCGGTTCGGCTGACATCTATTACATGGATAATGGGGATCAAGTTATGTTTCCTTTTTTTAAACAATTGATCGACGCCAGACTTGCTGACGAAGCTATTCGTGAATTATCGCTTCGCGTGCGTCTCGAAGCTCTTTTATCACAAATATTGATAAGCAGCTATTCACTCAAAGGGGCATCTGAATCTTCATCATCATCCACTAAATCCGTATCAAAAATCATTGCTTATCTAAACGATCATATTACCGAATCTATTAAGCTGGACGATTTGTCTGCTGCATTCTACATCAGCAAACACCATCTGAACAAAATGTTCCGGAGAGCAACAGGCACAACGGTTGGCAATTATGTCATTCATAAACGGGTCACTATGGCGCAAAATTTGATATCGCAGGGCCAAACAGCCAATTCCGCAGCATCAGCCGTAGGCTTTCACGATTATTCATCTTTCTTCCGCGCTTATAAAAAGGTTCTCGGCTATGCACCTTCTGTCAAACAAAATACAATGCTTCTCAAGTGATGGATTTATCGTTCTGTAATTCTATTTAACATTCAACCATCACTGTTTTATTTTAATAACTCACCTTTATTGTCTTGATTTCAAACGGTTTGAAAACAAGGTTCATATTAGAATCCAAGCTTTCTAGCGTTTCTTCCAACATATTAGTTATTTCCATTTTGTCAAAAGAGATATTTAAATTCCAAGAGGTGATTGTGTATGCTCCTTCTGCCTCATACATTCGAATGACAAATCCTCTATCATTATTCTCTAACGGTTTGATAGCTTCCACGAGAATATTATCAGCCTCTATCGATAAAAGACTATTTTGCTGAAATTCCCCTGCCAAAATAAGCGGCTTCATATTGAATTGATATGCAGGATGCACAACATTTTTCGCACAAAAGCTACCATCATGAGGTAAGAAAGAATAACTGCATTCATGTAAGCCTTTATCCCCTCGAGGGTCTGGACGATTACCTCCCTTATGTAGCGAAAGTTGCATGCTTGAATTTTCCACACTGATTCCATACTTACAATCATTCAATAAGGTGGCCCCATACCTTGCTTCGGACAGATCCGTAAATTTATGATTAACCACTTCAAATTTGGCTTTTTCCATAGAATTATTTCTTGTTGTTGGTCGTTCAATATATCCAAACTGTATTTCCTGTTTTGCAGTATTCGTAAAAATAGATGTATCAAAAGCTGTTTTCAAGAAACGATGTTCGTCTTGCCAATCAATCAGAGTATCGAACCTCACTTGCAGACTGTCACTATAGATCACCATATCCTGAATGATGGTTGTTTTCGCTGTAATTTGATACTTGCTTCGAATACGTATTTCAAGAGGGCCATTAGAAATCAATTCTCTTGAAATCATTGCAGCAGTATCCGCGAATTTATACTGGCTATCCACATCCAGATCCCAATTATCCCATGCAGTCGGAACATCCTCGGCTATAAGGAAGGTATTGAATGCGTAGCCTTCACCACGAAGTTCCCTCTTGGCTTTTTTGTCAAAGAATGATTCAATATAACCCTTTTCATTAAAACTTACTTTGATTAACGGCGTTTCTAATTGATTCCCATCCAAACTAAACGCTGCTTCACCATCAGGCGCACCTTCCTCCAGTTTTAACACGATGCTAGAGAAAGCAGGAATCATAACTTTTACGGCTAGTTTCTTGTTCCCGTGAATGTCGGCAGTCACTTGTTGAAGATAATCTCCTTGCACCTTTAAACCGTCAGTATAATCAAGATAAACTACTTCACTCCGGTCAAAAGATAAGGTATTGATAACCGTCCTGGATAGTGGTCTGTTCTTAGGTTTAATCAATTCTTGAATGTACTCGGCCGATTTTTCAATGATTGCAGATGTTTCAGCTAAGGATTCATCATGGACTCGAGCAATACTTGTACCTGGCAAAATATCATGAAATTGATTAACCAGCATATCTTCCATTAGTGGACGGATTTTCTCGTCACTGGCTATTATATTTTTCCTAATGGCTTCCCGTACCGTTACATACTCTAGGTTTCTTAAAGAAATTTCGGCCAATCTGTTATTCCTTTTGATATTATGTTGATTGGTTAATGTTCCGCGGTGTAGCTCCAAATATAGTTCTCCACTGAAAATGGACGGATCTATTGCAGTTTCTTCGAGTTCTTTCATGAACTCACTTACTGTAGTGTGCTTTGCTTTAGGAATGCCTTCTAAATCCCTAACACGACGTGCCATTTCAATCATTTCAAATTGTGGACCTCCACCGCCGTCACCAAAACCATAGGCTAATAACCTTTGGTTTATAACGGATTTTTCCTTAATTCCCCTCATATCTCCCCCCGCAACATAATCTACCAAGCTTGCAGCATCAGGCCATATATGAGTTCGATTAAAATGAACGAAAACTCTCGATCCGTCTAATCCTTTCCAAATAAAGGTGTCATACGGGAATACATTCGTATCATTCCAGTCCATTTTCGTTGTCAAAAAATATTTTATTCCGCAGCCCTTCATAATTTGAGGCAAAGAAGCGCTATAGCCGAACGTATCCGGTAACCAGAAACAATCCGAACGGTAATTAAAATTCTCCTGCGTGTATCGTTGTCCCCAAATAAATTGGCGGATTAAATATTCACCATTAGGCAAATTACAGTCACTTTCGATCCAAACCCCTCCATTGGGTTCATACCTGCCGTTTATAACCTGTTCTTTGATACCTTCAAATACTTCAGGATAATGCCGCTGAACCATTGCTGTATGGTATGCGGAACTTTGTACAAATTTATATTCATCGTACTGTTTCATAAGGTTTAATTGATTGGCATAGGTGCGAGTACATTTCTTCAATGTCTCGTCTTTATGCCACAACCACGCTGTATCCATGTGGGAGTGTCCAATAATTCCGGCACTTGGTGCGGATATAGAATTTTGATTTTTTAGTAGGTTTTGCAGAATCGGATGTGCTTTTCGTATAGCGCCCATAAAAGTATCGTAATCTACATTGTCGTAATCGTAGTACAATACTTTATGCACTTCGACTAGCTGGGCAACGATATTGCTTCTAACGAAGTTGTTAGAATCCAATTTAGCAACAACTTGATTAAGTGTTTTTAAATCAAAATAGAATTCGCAAATTTCATCATTCTTGGTGCAAATGTCAACGCTTTCATATACATAAGTAAAGTTTCCTTGACTCTCTGTCTCCAGAGGTGCTACACCCGGAAAATCATGATGAGCATAGACTTCTAAAGCGATCTCTATATTCTCGCCACCTTTAACCTGGTGTTTTAACATGTCGCAATAATGGTTACCATGGCTGTTCACAATGATTTTGGAGCAGAAAATTCCAGACGGTACACCGTCGACCCACATCATCATTTCATATCCACCGATGTGAGGATACAAATATAAATTTTGTCCGGCGAGATTACTGAGTACTTTGTAGCTTCCTTTAAACCAGCAGTATGTTTTTTCTCCTTCCCAAATATCCCCCTTCTTGCAATCCTTAAAATTCGATTCGTCTGGAATCGAATATAGAGATTCAGTTGTATGGTATTTCTTCATCGGCACTTCATCCACTTTGGTAAACATAAGAGGTTCAATGGTCTTGGTAAAGCGAACTAACTTCCCGAGCATCCGTTCTAATTGTCTATCTGGCATCATATGAGTACCCTCCATAACATGATTTGGTAGGCTAGCATTCATTGTTACTTCAAGCATGAGCGGAGAAATTCCTGTCAATTCAACGATTTCGTTCTCTCTTTTATCTTATATAACACCAAGTAGAATAACCGCTGATCATAGGACCAACGGCTATTATTTTCACTTCAGGTTACTTCAGACTTTCGCGTAACTCTAGCGTTTTTTTGTTCCAGGCTTCGGTTTCCGGAATGATATCGTTAATATCACGATCTCCGAAAATAATATCGTTCAAGAGGTTATTATAGTTGTATTCTCTCCATCCCACTACGGTCAAACCAGACTGGATTCTAGCGTTTTGCTGTGCAATTTTTACCGCTTCAATGTTCTTACCCTCCCATATTGGAGCTTCATCGTAATAAGCGGTGATTTCCGGATCGTTGACCGATGCATTTGCCCCTTGGTCAATCTTCCATTTCTGCGCTTCTGGCGTGAATTGGAAGCTGAGCCACAGGAACGCGGCCTCCTTTTGTTTGGAGCCTGCGAGCATGGCGAGCGGTCCATAAATGGAATACCCCGGCTGGCTCACTTTCCCTTTAGGGAACGGAAGCACATCCCATTGAAATGGCGCCTTCTCCTTCAATGTCGGAAGTACCCAATCGCCGCCAATTGCAAAACCTGTTTTACCGTTTATGAAATCCTTAGTCACATTTCCGTCTGCTTCTGCGGCTGCGTTACTCTGCATGGAGCCATCCTTGGTAACCAGCTCCTGGAACCACTTCACTTCGTTCATGATCTCCGGCGTACTCAGCAAACTCTGTGTCATATCTTCGTTCATGTATTGGTGGTTCGCAGCATAACCATCCGCGATCGCTTTACTGGAGAGCATGCGCATTTGAATTTCTGGTTGGCTAGTCACTCCATACTCGCCTGCATTCGAATCGGTAATCTGCTTAGCAATATTTCGAAAATCATCGTAGGTCCAATCATTTGAAGGCATATCGACGCCATGCTTGGCAAGTAAATCTTTGTTCACCAAGATCCACATCGGTACATCGACCATCGGTATCGCAAGCCTTTTGCTGTTGAACGTCATGGTGTCCAAGAAACCCTCAGGAAATTTGGCATTCTGGAAAATTTCGCTTTCTTCAATGTAAGGTGTTAAATCTTCAATGAGACCCCCCTGCTCAAAAGCCACCAAATCGGTATCGATCTCGGTCACATCGGCCGGCGTTCCGGCAGCTTCAAGTGATGCAATGATTTCCATGATCGGTTGCTTATTGACCGGAATTTGCTCAATGGTTATCCAAGGATATTTTTGATGGAACAGTTCATATAAATCGTCATAAGTGCCCTCTTTCCAGGAAATGAACTTCAGCGTAACCGGCTCCCGGTCCCCATCCTGACCCGGCTCCGTTACTACAGTGTCATTCCCCGCTGGTGGTGAACTCTCCTTATTCCCGCTAGTTCCTGAATTTCCGCTGCATCCCGCCAACATAAAAGTCAGAGACAAGACTGCAGCCAATATCGATGTTCCTAACCGTTTCTTTTTCAAGCTTTTCCCTCCCCATTTGATCTTATTTGTGATCATTCCTTCAGAGATACAGACCGCCCACAGCCACTACCGGCCAGCATTCCCCCTTTCCAGTGAATTCAAAGTTATAATCGCTATACCTCCCCATTAGTGATCTACTCTACAATTCCAGTTCGTTCAATTCCGGTGATGAACCAGCGCTGAAGGAACATGAAGATCAACATTGGCGGGAAAATAATAAGGAATGCCGCTGCCATTTTGGTCCCTTCCGTAACCGGGTTATTAACCGACTCCTGGCTGCTGAGCAGAGAGGGATTCAACACTTCTTCCAGATTGTCCAGACGTATCGACAAGGGTGTAAATCCCTTGGCCAAAAACATGGATGGTTCATAATACATGTTCCAATACCAGATGAAGGAGAACAGAAAGACGACCAGACAGGCGGACTGAGCCAGTGGCAGCATAATTCGGAAGTAAAGTCGGGCTGCAGATGCACCGTCAAGCTTCGCCGCTTCTTCAAGGCTAGGGGGCTGGGATTTGAAGAACTGGCGGAATATGAGAATAAACAGCGCTCCCTTTAAACCCTGGCCGAAGATCGCTGGTACCAGGAATACAAACAACGAATTTAGTAGTCCTAACTTGCTGAAAATAACATACAGCGGAATAATGATGACCTGTGGAGGTATAAGAAAGGTCAACAATACCAGTGCTGTAATTAGTCCTTTGAAGGGGATTGCTAGCCGTGCAAGTGCATATCCGGTCATAGAACAGATCAGCACCTGTACAAGTGAACAAGTAAGAGCAATCACCGCCGTATTCCGCAGCGCTTCCGGGTATTGCAATCCCTCGTAAGCCTTTGTCATGTTCTCCCATGTAACGACGCGGGGGATCCATTTCACAGACGGGTCCAACAGGTCGCTGACCGTCTTTAGCATCGTGGTGATCATGTAGAGAAGTGGCTGCAGATACAAATACGCCACAATAGACAGCAGCACATAAATGATCAGTTTAGCCAGCAATCCGTCTGACAAATTCCTGCCCATAAGCAGAGCTTTAAGCCTTTGCGACTCTCTCCGCCACAGCAGATCTCTTGCATAATTTTTGGCCCGATCGAACCATAGTTCTTCTTTCATGATCTTCTCCCCCTCTGGCGCATGCTATGGCTGAACATTCCTAGTACTATCGCGATCAGGACAAAGATGAATCCGAAATAGATCCAGGCCAACGCACTTGCATATCCGTATCCGGTATCCACTTTGAACATATTGTCGCGAATATGCTTCAGCACCGGATTGAGAGGGAAGGTGAATAGGTCTATGATGGTATACAGCACATTAAGGCTTATGAACGGAATGCTGGCAGGCAGCGTTATTTTCCAGAAGCTGTCCCAAGGCGATGCCCCATCAATCCGTACTGCTTCATAAATGGATGGCGATATCGTCTGAAATCCGGCGATAAAGATCAAGATCTGTACCCCCGAATACCAGAGAATTAGGACAACGCGCCCCAGCACTTCCATGATCATCTTCGCCATTTCGCCTCCGACATATTGCTTCACTAACGGTTCCAGATTGTATTGATCCAGAAAAGGGATATCGCCTGCCCCCTGCGTAAACAGCTCCGACAACACCTGACCAGTGGCGAAGATGACAGGTAGAAAGAATAAAGCGCGATAGATGAACCTTCCGGGAAACTTCTGATTCAGCAGCAGCGAAATAAGCAAAGCGAAGATGACGATAATCGGAACCATCAACAACATTTGCTGAAAATAGGTGATCATCTCGATCGGGAACACATTGTCCTTTAGGAAAGCATCCCGGTAATTTTGAATGCCGATCCAATCATACTTAAATCCGCCTGGCACCACCGCCACCTTGTGCAAGGACATGAACATTGACCAACCGATGGGTATGGCTACGAACACACTGAATCCGATCATCCAGGGCAGCATGAAAAGCAAGCCGACGCCATAGCGCTTGAAGTGGTACTGAACCGCCTTCTTCTTGTGTTCTTGCAACTTGCTCATTGGGCAGCCCCTTTCTCCACCTTGAAGCTCTTGGCTGCATAATCCACAATGACGCGAGTTCCATTCTCATACGTGGTCATATAACGCTCATCACTTATTTGCTCGTGATCAACAATCCTAAGCGAATAAAGATCGCTTAAGCTATCAAATCGTCCGTATTCCTCCACAATGCGGCTCTCCCACTTGTCGAACCTGCTGCTGTATAGCCCATATACAGGTGTGTTTTTCAGCTTCCGGGAGTCATCATGAGTGACGAAAAAGGATGGCAGCGCTCCATATTCTATCGCCTTCAAAAATTCAGTATCCTCATCATCGCGCAAATTTCCTGCTTCGAATGTGTAAGGTACGTTGCCATGCAGTGCGATTGGGTAAAACGGAACGGTCTCATCGATCATGAAATCATAACTGGAGGAGGATGCCATTCCGTCAATGAAATCAGTGCTGCCAAGCACATAAGCATTGCCGCGTTCAACGCTAGCCGATCCCAACTCCTTGCGGGTGTAATCAAGTAAACCGTTGTATACGGTCTTCGTATATTCTCTTGTACGGATGCCGGACAACTCATAATCATGCACAAGAATCTCGCCCAATCCGCTGTAATGGATCCCATGCACTCCAATATCTTTTAGCTTGTCGATGGTCTTTGCTGCACTTACTGCGGTGTATACTGGTTTAGCAAGATACCACCCATCAATGTTATAAGCCGTGCCATCAATACCGCGGATGGCATCTGTTTTGCCAGAGAATGATGACTCGCTATCCACCCATAGGAAATCCTCTTGGAAAGCAACATCAATACCGGATTTCTTCATCGAAGCGACGAAGGATTTAGCTCCAGCCTCCCCTCCGAGCGAACTCTCAATTGGGAAACGCTTCTCCATGTTGTAATCGCCCTCGTTCTGCCAGCCATAAAATATCGTCTTAAGCGAAGCGACACCCTGCTGTTGCAGCCGCTCTGCAATCTCAGTCGCTTGATCAAACGTAGTGGTAGCAACATATTGCACTCTTCCAAAAGCTTTCTCATAATTTCCGCCCATCAATTTCAGGTAGAGGGGTATATGCTCTACCGGTTGCAAAGCTTCTCCCAACTGGCCGGATTCTTGTAGATAATCTCGGTAGGCATTCGCCATTCCGACATAAGAAGCTTGCTCCCCATTCAGAAAGCGGTACTCTACCTCACGGTCCAGGTCCAATTTTTGCTTCTGAATGGCCTTGCTTGGTGTAGCCAACCTGCTCATTCTGTATAAATACTCTTCTCGGTATATTTGACTCGAGTACACATTGTAGAAGGATGAGCGTTGTCCAGGTGCCATTGCGACTACATTAGCAGAATCCTCGCCCTTCCTCATGACAGCGACATAAGCATGATCTCCCCGTTTCAACCCGAATACCGGATAAGCGATATCCTCTCTGTTCTGAACCATTAAATTGATATTCCCTGCATTGGTCAGTTCCTGGCCATACACCTGATGGATATACCCTCTGGACAGGCTTGCCTTTGCCGTATCATAGCGGATCAGTCCGCCAGGACCATCAGGCACAAATAAATATCCATCTTCACTAGCCATAGCAGCGCCGAAATGAGGCAGGACATCCAGTGAAAACAACACGTGATCTCCTTCTTCGCGGATGCCTGCTGCCGGCACTTTGACCTTTAATCCGGATTCCGTCAATTCGTATTGAATAGCAAAACCGATGCGTTTGTCAGGAAACCAGTATTGAATTTGAAGTCCTTTCATACCACGGATCATCGTCGTCTCTAAACCGGGCGCTTTACTGTTCAAAGTTTCCCTAACCGTTTGATCTGCCCCTTGCGTACGTACATGGGTTAATACAAACGGGGACTGCAAATTATCCAACAGTTGCCCCTTGACGGTCTCATCCGCGAGCTCAACTTCAGTCGGATTGCTGGTCCAACGGTATCCACTGCTTTTGTCCAGAACGTAGATTTGAGTATTGAGCGGATTCACATACAGAGTGTACTGATCGTTATCTACCGCAATTGCATAACCATCTGCTTGTGTAGCAGGCTCCCATCTTTCACCTTGATAGAGGGGATCTTTCTCTGGCAGCAGCATTTGCATTCCAGTAGCGGCAAAACTCTCCGTTGTACTCTGCTGCCATGGTTTTATCACCAACATGACCAGCATCAGGCCAAGCACCAGCACAATGATGGCGGACCACCCTGCCCTATTCCATTTTCGTTTGAGTGTGTTATAGATTGATGTTCACCTCTTTGTAAAGCTCATAGAAAAAGTCATACAGATTAAAGGACAATCCGAATATAATGAAGCCAAACATCCAGATCGTCAGAATCGCAAACACAGTAACGGCCGAGTTTTTGATCGTTTCCACAAATTCAAAATTGTGAATTACTTGCGTCATCACAAAGAACATTGAGAGAAGCCACAGTACCATCACCATATTCATCGCATGAATGATGATCGCTTCATCCAGTGAGACGATGTTGGACAATAACAGTAGTGGAATCGAGAAGAATACGTAGGGTGAGAGCGCATACACACTTCCTTGAATTACTTCCCGGAATTTACCCTCACCGTCTTTAACACTGCAAACTAAGTAATTGGCAACAATCCAGGTGATCCAAGGTAGGATGAAGAACCCCATCTCTTTCAGTAAATTAACTTCTGAGAGTTCTACTGGATGAAAGAGGAACCCAGTCCAGTAGATTGTGCACAATTTGATGGCCAGGACGAGAAACAGCAGTGCTATCGTAATCCATGGTGCAATTCTCGCTTCCTTGATCCGGTAGAATCCTTCATATGGATGAAACATCACATAACTGAAATTTTTTAAATCAGCCAGAGGCTGCTGCCAGCGCTCGGAAAGCGGCTGCTTCCGAAGGTATGCGCGTAATCCGCGTATACCAAAATGGAGGAAGAGTCCACCCCCTATTAGGCTATATATCAGGATCATAAAGTGGTTCTGCAACCAGTCTAGCCTCAGCTTCCAGAATGCTTTGGAGTAGCCTTCCGTATCAAAGGCTGCCTTCATAAACATCAACGCATCATCGTTCCGTCCTTCATGTAGAAGCACTTTTCCTAATCCTTGAAAGGTCCCGTTATACATATCGTTACGGGCGTACACGGCTTCCCAGTAAGGCTTGCTTTGCTCGTATTTCCCTTCTGCATACAAAGCTAGCGCTTTCAGGACATCCCGCCCCAAATCAGTACGCACATATTTGTGGACGGTATTCGTACCGCTGTCCGAGATCCAGATCGCATGATGGCTGTCCACCCCGATGCCTGTCGGATAACCCAATATGCCATACTGCTGCGTATCTTTACTGACAAGACCAAACTCAAACATCGCTTCCCCATTACGGTCGTACAAATTGATGTGCATAGAGTCAAGGTCAATATTGTAAAGAAATGCATCAGCATCAATCGCAACATCAACAATACCGTGACCGTTCTCTAACGTCTTATTTTTGAATATGTCCACGCCACCTGCATTCAACTTGCGGATGGCTCCCTTCCCCTCACCGCCAGCAGTCGAGGTAAAGATAAAGCCGTCTTTGTCTAGCGAGACATTCGTAATCGGTTTAGGAAGCGCAGCCTTCTCCTTGGCCAATTGATCTTTATTCAGAACCAGTTTCTTCAACCAGTTGAGCATAGATTGATCAGCTTTATTAGCACCGAAGTAACCCATGAATTCACCTTGGGGATTTAACCGTACAAGTCCTTGATAAGATGAATTCAGTTGTATGTACATGACACCCCGACGATCAACGATCAACTTGACGGGCACAAAGTGCTCGGATCCCATTAATGGTGTATCCGGTTTTTTGAAATCACGCTGAAACACCCCGTTTTGATCAAATACCGCGATCCTCTGATTACCTGAATCTGCAACATACACTGCATGCTCCGGTGTCACAAATACACCTTCCGGTGAAGACAACTGTCCTGATCCTTCTTCTTCACCGATCGTACGCAGCAGGCTACCATCCTGATCCAGCACTACGATTCGGTTCTGCTTCTTATCTGCGATGTAGACCTTGTCGTCTGAGGCGACGTCAAGGTCTACCGGTTCCCCGAAGTCGGCGGAATAGGCGCCTGCTGGTCTATAAATCGGCTGAATTTGGAACCAGTTAGACTGGTTACTGTCATAATAAGCCGTCCAGTATGGAAGACTTGCCGAAGCTGCCCTCGGCAGAACGGTTAACGCAATCAAGCCTATGAGTGCCATTGATAACCATTTTTTCATCGCGATTCTACTTCCTTTACTGATGACTTTACTTAATACCGGAATGGACCATTGTCTCCAATACCTTGCGTTGGAAGAGCAGGAAGATGATCAAATTTGGAATGAAGATGAGCAGTCCGGCTGCTGCTGCCATATTCTGTCCTGCGACATTGTTCTGCAGTCCGCTAAGCAGACTATTCACATAGAACGGTAATGTACGCATTGCCTCTTTTTGCATGAACAAAGTTGAGGTCTCGACATCGCCCCACACATTTTGAAAAGTAAGAATGGATATCGTTGCAATGGCTGGAACGGATAAAGGGAGAATGATTCGTCTGAATATGCCGAAATGACTGGCTCCGTCAATCTTAGCAGCCTCCATCAGATCATTTGGAATCTGAGAAATAAATCCGACCAGCATGAACACCGCTACCGGTGATGCAAGCGAAGGTAAGATGTGTCCGAAATACGTATTGTTCAGTCCAAGAGCGCTGATGACCAGATAACGTGGAATGGAAACAGTTTCGGGTGCGAACATAAGGGAAAGCGTGATCATTCCCATAATGAGTTTCTTGAAATGGAACTGATATTTTGCCAATACATAACCTGCCATTGTACTGACCATGATTACACTGATCAGTGTAAATGACACAACAATCATACTGTTAAACAGGTAACGGGTGAACGGTACCATGGCATTGGAAGCATGAAGAAACAACGTCTCAAAGTTATTTAGTGTCGGCTGTTGTACAAAGAATTGAGGTGGAAACAAAAACAATTCATTTTGCGGTTTAAAGGCATGATTGAAAATAAATACAATGGGCAAAGACATAAATACTGCCAGGCAAGTAAACAACAAGATCAGGATGACATCGAAGGATGATACTGAACGGAGCTTGCGTAATTTGGCTATCATAATTACAGCTCCTCCTTCGAGTTGAACAGCCGATATGCAAACCTCATCACAAAATAGCTGAACAACAGCAGCATGACCGACACTGCAGAAGCATAACCAAGTTCAAACCGGATGAATGCATAATCGTCGACATGATTAATAATCAGATGACCCGCATACTGCGGAGTCACCGCCATACCCGTAAGCTGGGTCGAAATACTGCCTGCCTTCAGTGTAGACACGATGGTCATGACGGCACTGAATAACATCTGTGGCTTCATCGATGGGATGGTGATATAGAATACTTCCTGGAGCCGATTGGAGAGGCCGTCGATGCGACCGGCCTCATACAGCTCGCGATTGACCGTTTGCAATCCGGCAAGCATCGCCAGAAAGCCTACGCTGAAACTCATCCATAAGGAGACCATAATCATAATAGGAAGCAAATACTTGGGATCTTGCAGCCAGGTGATTTGGGAGTCAATCCAGCCCATTCGCAGTAAAAAATTATTAAGATACCCGACCCTGTCTCCGCTGAACGCTGCGATCCAAACGACCGATAATGCTACCCCACCGGCCATAGAGGGTGCATAGAACACTAATGTATAGTAATCCCTGACCCGCAGAGGCAGCTGATGGATCAGCCAGGCGAAGAAGAACGATAGAATATAGCCACCCGGCCCAACAATTAATGCAAACAGAAATGTATTCGGAAGTGCTTTGGTCAAGAAAATAATATCTTGCGTAAATAATGCGATAAAATTGTCAAAACCGATAAAATTCAGACTTCCAAACCCATCATAAGATGTAAAACTGAGTGTGGCCGCCATCACGACGGGAATGACGATAAATACGAGAAAGCAGATCAGAAACGGTGCCAGAAAAAGATAACAGAAAGCATCTTTTCTAAGCTCTCTCAGAAAACGCATCCACTTTGACACCAAAAGTGAAGGTCGCTTAGCTGGGTGTAACACGGGAAAAACCTCTGTTTTCACGATTCTGTGTCCTCCCATACGTAGGGCTCTGTAATCTGTGGAATATTTAAACTTCTGCCCATGATACCGAAGTTCCGCTGTCTGCGGTCCATCTCCCGTTGCAGGGACAAATGCGCTTCTTCCAATGATTCATCCGCTGGTATGCCGTCAAATACTGTTCGGTTCCATGCAAAATCCATCTCCCTGCCCAAGAAATAGTATCCCGGTACATTCGGCATGTTCAATGCCCAACTGGCTTGTTCCCGAATAGCTTTCAAATCATCAGAAGGCCAGTTTAGCGATTCCATCGCGTTTACGTTGGCTGTATTCCAGCGGTATTCGATACCATAAAATGATTCCATATCCGCAGCATACCGAGATTGCACTTCTCCTGAAGTCCACCACTTCAGAAATTCCCAGGCTTTGTCTTTCTGCTCGCTTTTTTTCATGATCATGGCGCCAGTTAAGCCTTGAGGAGACCAGCGCACAACCTCACCATTTTCCTGCTTAATTCCAGGTAACGGAGCGACCTTCCAATGTCCTGTAATTTCCGGAGCAGCTACTTGTAACTGGACATAGGTGTTAAAATCAGATATCCCAATCGGAATATCCCCATCCCGAAAGTGCTGAAAGAAAGCCGGGATATCAATGGGCAAATTGTATTTGGTAAACATCTCGGTCCATAATTTAAATGCTTGTTGTCCAGTGTCGCTGAATATATTAGATTTCAGACCGTCTTTTGTGTAAGGGTCGGTACCATGTTCCAGAAACAATGTGGAATAGTCACCTTTTGGCACGTTCATGGTCATCCCATTCTCTTGCAGAGTGGGTAGGATATCAAACACATCGTCCCAGGTATCTGGCACTTCTAAATCCAGTCTTTCAAGTATGTCCGAGCGGTAGAACAACAATTGAAAATTCTGTACTTCTGGCAGTCCATAAGTTCCACCATCATACATCAGAGCTCTGGTAACACCCGGTATGAACTGATTCATCACGTCATCAAAACCCGGATACTGTGATAAATCCTCGACAGCATTCCGCATGGCATAATCTGCCGGTGTCGATTCTCCGACTCCTAGTGCAATATCAGGAACTTCTCCTGCTGCATTGCCAAGGATTAGCATGTTGGGATTTGGCATAAGATTGATATTGACTTCAATCCCTGTCTTTGGCGTGAAATCCTGGCTAACCAGTTCGCGCAATAAATCAACATAATCCCGCCCTCGTCCGACCCAGATCGTCAACGCACCTTCTTCTTCTGGCCCTCCGAGATCATAATCTACATAGAAGGAACGTGAGAAGTCCGCTAAGGAATAAGGTATCCGCGAGAGTGCAGTAGGCTCTTTGAGGCCTGTCTTAGCATCCGGTTTCCGCACAACTAGATAATCGAGAAGCAACGGTTGCTTGGTCAGAGTCGACATCCATGTCCCAATATTGGCTTGTATCGTGGAGAATTCTTTGATTTTGCTAGGAATTTCGTTCACATCGCCCAGCATATCCTCCAGAATGGTGACCGAAGCTTTAATGGCCTGTGATAGATCTGAATCCCTCTCATTGACCGAATTCGTATAGAGGCGAATCATATTCAACCGGTCTGTAATGGCTTGAAGCTTGTTCTCAACTTCCGGATCGTACTTTTTCATCTCCCATGTCCGGGTTGAGTCAATATTGGAATCGGACGCGCTCTTGCTGTAGTTTCCGGTAATCAACCTCATCTCACGGTCAAAAGAGGCGATCTGTAACAAAGTATCTTTAAGGGCAATCAATATTGGCTGCATACTTGATGAATCCGCGGTCATGCGTATAGAGTGCTTTCCTTGTTCAAGATAGAATTTGAAGGGTTCCCCGGAAATATTAGATAGGGTCGTAATTTCAAATTCCTTATGATAATCAATTGCGTAGTTCAGCATCTCCTTGAAAGGAACTTTACCGTCAATGGAGATGGTACGATAAGCTTTAAATCCTGAACGATAGTTCTGGAAGTTCTTGAGATCAATCTCGTACCAACCGTTTGTTGGCACTTCAATATCCCATTCCACCCATTCACCTGGTAAGTTCCAGTGGGTTCCACCAAGCACATTATAGGTGATCCGTCCCTTGGGATCCGGTGATATGTAGGGCTCTGCCCAATGATCAGTCTGAATCGATAGATGTGATTTGCGTTCAAATTGCTCTGCTTCCCTCACCATGTACCAGTCGGAAGCATCCGATGCTGAAGGATATGCCCCCTTATATTCCTCATACGGTTTGACATGCTCCTGACTTTGGAATGACAGTTGTTGCAAAGCAACTCCACCCCGTTCGCCCACTAGTCTTAGCGTGTGTTCCCCTCGCTCCAGCCGAAACAACAACGGACGGGAGGAAACCGAATAATCTGATACCGCTTTGCTTGTCCATTCGTTCAGTTCCGTCTGTTGTGGTCTTACCTGCATGCCTAGTTCGTTGCGGTCATACGGATACTTAGCATCCTTCCACATCCGTTCCAACTCAACACGTTCCGACTCCTCGAAGGGGTAACTGCCATCAATCATTACTCCCCGGATCACGGAACTGTTACTGCCCGCCAAGGGCTTATAATCCAAATGAAGTTCATACCAGCCGGCTTTCGCTACATGAAATGTCCAATCTACTGACCCTGCTTCGTTATGCCAGTTGAGCACCGTTTTTCCGTCTTCCTTCGATTGACTGAGTTTGGTTATCGGTGCTGCTGTGTCATATTGACTAGGATTGATCCGTATTTCATTCCCTTTTTCTCCAGAACGTTCTTGTTCGCTTACTCCCTGCATCAGGATGGCATAAGGGTTTTTATCGCCTGCTGGCTGGAATTGAAGCAGCTGATCAGCTGTGACACTACCAGAGTAAACAACCTGTTCCTCGGATGTCATCCACCGGATAACTCCAACAACCAAGGCAGCAACGATCAGTATTTGTATCGGAATGCGAAGATAGCGGGGAAATGGACGCTTCTTCATGTTTCATCTCTCCCAAATACAAGTTCCGTAGTCTCATCAAAAAAATGTATCTTGTTCATTTGAAGTCCAACCGATACGATCTCATCCGTTTCATATCGTGTGACTGGTTCTGTTCTAACAATTAGCCTGATATGCCCAAGCTGGATGTAGACATAAGAATCGGCACCAGTCTCCTCAGTCATCTGTACAATGCCTGGTAGGAATGAAGGATCATCAATACGTCCACGGCGAAGTGAGATGTGTTCTGGCCTCACGCCCAGAATGACGTTTCTAACCGCTCCAGATTTCCGTTCTAATCGAGAGACACCGTTTTCTGGAAGAAGCAGTCTCATCCGTTTGTTGGAGAAGTAATAGAACCCATCACTCACTTCGATCGTGCCCTTAATGAAATTCATTTGGGGAGAACCAATGAAGCCTGCTACGAAAACATTCGCAGGTTCATCATAGAGCTTTCTTGGGGGGGCGACTTGTTGAATAACCCCATCTTTCATCACAACAATACGTGATCCCATCGTCATTGCTTCCACCTGATCATGCGTGACATAAACGGTTGTCCGTCTTAGTTCCTGCTGAAGCTTGATCAGCTCTGCACGTGTCTGTGCTCTAAGCTTGGCGTCCAGATTGGATAGAGGTTCATCCATCAAGAATACTTGTGGTTCTCTTGCAATGGCTCTACCAAGGGCCACCCGCTGCTTTTGGCCTCCAGATAACTGACTTGGTTTGCGGTCCAATAGATGCGAGATTTCCAGTATCGAGGCTACCCGTTTAACACGGGTATCAATCTCATGTTTCGCGGTCTTGCGCAATTTCAGACCAAGTGCAATGTTCTCCAGTACAGACAGATTGGGATAGAGGGCATAATTCTGAAAGACCATGGCTATGTCCCGGTCTTTTGGCGAGACATAATTAATGAATTTCCCATCCAGGTATAACTCTCCGCTGCTGATTTCCTCTAACCCGGCCAGCATACGCAGCGTTGTTGACTTTCCGCATCCAGATGGTCCTACCAGGACGAGGAATTCCCCTTCATCAATCGTTAAATGAAAGTCGTTGACGGCTGGGCGGGATTCGCCTTTATACCGTTTAAATACATGATCAAAAGTAATGCCTCCCACCTATTCTCACCTCTCCCTTACTCAACTTCCGTTTGTATTCTCAATGGTAGCGCAAACATTTCCAGTAAAAAATGAGATAAAATTAATCTTTGTAGTTCATTCTTAATCTGTATTTCAAAACAGCAACTAAAGATAACAAAAGCCCGTGTATGGAGCCACTGATCAGTGGCTCCATACACGGGCTTAGTTAAAAGATTGAGATTAGTCTTTAAAATATTTAGCTATCTAGACAATAACGCCACTGTCTGCATGATGAGAATATATAGGACTTCAACAACGCTCACACGTTATCCATCGTGATCTTCCTTAGGCATTTCGTTAAAAAAAGCTACATCATCGACTGCCAGCCTTACCGTCGGATGACCGGGCTTCGCCGCCTTGCCGATAGCGATCAGCATAATCGGAACGTAGCGTTCTGATATACAGAAAGCTTCCATGAACTTTTGTTTATCGTAGCCGCCCATCGATACCGTGTCGTAGCCTTTAGCCCGGGCGACAAGCATGAGTTGCATCGATACTAGCCCGCCGTCAGTATACAATTTTTCGCGGATAGCCTCGGGCGGCATGCTCGAATACATCCCGGTATAACGGTCCACGAACGATTTAGCCGTCTCTGCAGGCATGTAACCCGCATCGACCGTCATTCCGTATATTTTTTCGGCCAATTTATAACATTCTAAATCTCCAAGTACCGCAATGACAGCCGAAGCCTCGACCACTTGCTGTTGATTGAATGCAATCGGAAGCAGCTTCTGCTTCAGCTCCGGCGAGTCGATTACGAGAAAACGCGACGGCTGCAGGTTAGCGGCTGAAGGAGCCAACGTGGCTTGCCGCAATATTTCGGTCAATTCCTCCCTCGAAATCTTGATCTCGGGATCATAACTACGAACCGACCGGCGTTCTCCAATAACATCAAAAAAAAGTTGTTGCTCCATCGTTAGTGACGGTTGTGAAGCTGACATGGTTCTCTCCTCCTTTTGGAAAAGCAGCGTTCTGCTTTGGTTTCAATACAACATGAGTAGTTTGAACAACACTTGTTGTATTTGTATGTTATAATACCAACCGAATGGTGCGCAATCATCAATAACCGTAAACTGTTGGATAGACAACATCACTTCTATAATGTCGTTTTATGAGGGGAGATTTTAACGATGACAAATAAAAAGAATGAAGCTGATCCTCGTGTGATACGTACACGGCGACTCCTTCAAGACGCTTTTGCTTCATTAATTCAAGAAAAAGATTTTGAATCGATCACCGTCAGGGATATAGCAGAGCGGGCTACTGTTAACAGAGCGACTTTTTATGCGCACTTTGTTGATAAGTTTGAAATTCTTGAGACCAAACTAATGGAATCATTTATGACAATCATAGATCGTAGAATAGACGGTCACGAAGTGTTAAATGAAGAAACTATTCAGAGTATTTTTCTAGGTGTGTGCGATTTTCATGAGGGTCTAAGCACGATGTGTAAAAGAAGGTATACATCGCTTGGATCTGTATTCGAAATTCAAATAAAGGAAAAAATCCAATCGATACTTCTTTCCTTTATAGACAAAGACAAGATGCCATCGAGTCCAAACGCACACCTACTAATAAATACAGCTTCTATCATGTTAAGTTGGGGGATGTATGGGGCGGCTTACGTTTGGAACAATGAGGGGCGTCCATCAAGTGCGGAATCATTCGTTAAACAGACCATGCCCTTAATAATGAACGGAGCCAAGGAACTAAAATCGCTAATTTAGCGACTTTCAAGAGAACCCTATTTTTGCCCCACGACATAACGGATATTAACAGTATAAAAATTCTTTTAGATTCATTATTCCACTCATCGTTTATCTTTTTTCCCATTATGATCGTATCTGTTCTAGGGTTACCGAAACCTTCTCATCACCTTTTTTATTAATCAAAGCAACTTCAAAATCAGATAACCATTTAAGTTCACCCAGATGTCTAGCATAGGCGAATTCATCTGGTAGTTCTGATATGACCCTCTCCTTAGATTCCTTTCATGAGCGTTGTCTTTGGAGTTCACCCTCTTATGAGCCAGATACTTCTTCCGTTTTTAACTCACTCTTTGCTGTATGGATGAAGGCAGCCATTGATGGAGAAATCCATTTCTCACGATGCCAGAGCATCTGTGCGGAAAAGGATACATCCGATAAATCCCATGGTAAAGCAACTAGCCTACCCTCTCTTAATTCTTCCTTCAAAGCCATCTTAGGCAACAGAGCAATCCCAAGACCAGCCACAGCGCATTGTTTAATTGCTTCTACACTATGAAACTCCAGTTCTGTCAAAGCATCGGCGCCTTTTTTCAATAAGGACTGGTTAAAATGAGTGCGATAAGAACAGTTTTTTTCAGTCAACAAAAAGTGCTGTTTGTGAAAGTCATCAATGATCAATGAAGAGCGAGTTGCTAACATATGATCTGGAGAAACCACCATTTTAAAATACTCATCTTTCAAAAATTCTGAATGAAGGTCTTTGGCTCCAACGAATTCATCCAATACAAATATCACATCTGCAAGCCCTTCTCTTAGGCTATTTCTAAGCCCTTGTCCGGACAAGGGACGAAACAAAAGGCGAACGTCTGGGAAGTCTTCACGGAAACATTTAAACAAAGCAGGAAGAAAGTATGCACAAAGAACTTCGTCCGCTCCGATAGTAACGGTTCCTGTCGTTTCCCCGTGCTGACTTGATACAGACTTGGCCTCTTCTACATCGTTCAAAATTTTAGTAGCATAAGGCAAGAATTGTTGGCCTGCATCCGTTAACATGACATTCTTGCCTAATCGATCCAGCAATTTCACGCCCAATTCTTCCTCCAAGGATTTGATTTGCATGGTTATGGTGAATGGTACATAGCTCAATAGTTCAGCAGTCCGACTAAAGCTGCGCGTAGAAGCAAGAGTCCAAAAGGTTTTTAGTTGACGTATTTCCATTAATCGAACACCTTCTTTGTTCAATAAAATTGAATGTTATATTCAAAAACGTTTCGTTGATTTGATGATAAGCGTATTGTAGAGTGAAAATCAAGTTATTACTAATTTGGTTATGAAGGAGCATCTATCAATGAATGATTATGAAACTTATCCCCTTGGAGATATATCGCTTCAATCCGGTCAGCAACTCCCTCAAGCATTTATTGCTTATAAGACCTACGGAACTTTAAATGCCGCAAAGGACAATGCTATTGTGTATCCGACTTGGTTTGCTGGTCTTCACACAGATAATGAATGGTTAATTGGAGAGAACAAGGCACTAGATCCTAATCGATATTTTATCATTGTGCCCAATATGTTAGGTAATGGATTATCGTCCTCTCCTAGTAATACTCCCGCTCCTTTTGGTAAGTCCAATTTCCCACTCATCTCTATGTATGACAATGTACGTTTTCAACATCAACTCATTACTGAAAAATTCGGTATCAGCAAAATTAAGCTGGTTGTGGGCTGGTCTCTGGGAGCAATGCAAGTTTTTCAATGGGGAACGAGTTATCCTGAAATGGTCGAACGTATTGCACCATTTGGCGGAACGGCGAAAACGAGGCCTCTTGCACAAATGGTATTCCAGAGTATGATCGCCGCATTACAAGCGGATTCAAAATGGGAAAAAGGACTTTACAAGCACCCACCTGTTGACGGTCTCGCAGCAATGGGGAGAGTCTATGCCCCTTGGGGATTTTCAAATTCATACTATTTGGAGAAATTGTATCAATCCGAGGGATACAGCTCATTGAAACAATATGTAGAAGAATACTGGGATCAAGTGTTTTTGTCCTTTGATGCTAATGACTTGATTGCCATGTTACGTACAGGAATAAGTGGAGACATTAGCAATAATCACGTGGACTGCTACAACTTCGAACAGGCATTACGTAAAATCTCCTCTCCTGCACTCGTTATGCCGGGGTCAAGTGATTTGTTTTTCACTCCAGAGGACAGTGCGTATGACGTTCAACATATGCCGAATGCTGTATTTCAACCCATAGAATCCAAGTGGGGACACTGCTTTGGAATCGGTGCAAACGAAGCGGATTCACTTGTTATAGATAGTCATCTAAAGCGATTTTTGAAGTTAGGCTTTCAATGGGACTAAAACCTTTAATCATTTTTAAGAATTCCCCCAGGTTCTCTAAATCGTAATCACATGCAAATCCGGGACAACCTATTATCAAAGGAATAAAATTGTCCCCATCATTTCACAGGAAATTTTCTTCTTTATATCGTCTCATTGATTTTGATCAACAATTTCTTTAATACTTGCTTCTCTTCGTCAGTAAGGACTTGGACGATTTCTTCCTCCACCTTTTGGAAAGAGTCTTGGAAGTCTTCAATCAGTTCAACTGCTTTTGGCAGTACGTATATATTTTTTTGCCGTTCATTATTGGCCGGGATTTTACGCTCGATTAACCCTTTTTGCTCTAGAGCTTGAAGCATACTTGTAATGCTGGCCCGACTTAGATGAAACCGATCTGCAAGATCCATTTGAATAATATGACTATTTTGGTTTTCGTAAATATAATCGATTACTTTTCCTTGTTGAGCGTTTAAGCCCAGCTCCTTTATACTCTCGTCCGCTCTTTTCTTTAACTTAAGACCGATAATCTGAAATAAATCCAGATAAGGTGTTTCCTTTCGGGATTTCATAATCGTCCCCCCTGTGATTGTTAGGAATCTAATTGTAAGTAAATAAACTATACAGCGATCCTATTGGCTTGTCAAAAAAACATTAGTTTGTTGACAGTTAGACAACTAACAGTTATTATTCGAATTGTTCGAGACAAAAACACTTGGGAGGAAGTCAAATGGAGAAGGTAACTCAAAATGCTGCGATAGAACAAGTTACAGCGATTACAAATGTACGTATCTTTGATGGGGAGCAAATCATTGCGCCTAGACATGTTGTCATTAAAGGGGAGTCTATTGTTTCAGTCGGTGGAGACCTTCCGGCCGATGCAACGATTATCAATGGAGAAAATGCGACTCTAATGCCTGGTCTGATTGATGCACATGTCCACACTTCCATCGGCGGATTACGAGATGCTCTAAAATTCGGCGTTACCACTGAACTCGAAATGAACGGTGATTTTACTAAACGAGGGCGCGAAATTCAGTTGAAAAATGTGAATGACATCGCAGATGTACGTTCTGCTGGCACAGCAATCACCGCTCCGGGCGGACATCCGGATGAACTATTGCCAGATGGAGATGAAATACCTGAATTCGTATTAAAGGAACTAGAGAAATTATCGGAGGAAGACCGGGAAGCAATGTTAGCCGCATACGCTCACGATCACGATGAAATACCGCAAGTGACAACGGTCGAAGAAGCGATTAAACATGTGCATACCCAAGTCGAGAATGGGGCCGACTATATTAAGATCATGATTGAAGAAGGTACGGTCATGGGTGCACCTGGCCTGCCTGTATTGAGTGACGAGATTCTAAAAACAGCCGTGACAGAAGCCCACAAGTCCGGTAAGCTGGTCATCGCCCACGTCTTGACGGCTCTTTCATCGCAACAAGCCATCGATTTTGGAGTCGACGGTTTGGGCCACTTGTTCATCGACAGACCCGAGTACACCTCCGAGTTAGTGAAATCTATAGCAGGTTCAGGCGCATTTGTTACTCCGTGCTTGGTGTTGAATTCATCGATTATTGGAAATACGGCATCCGAATTAGCGAATGATCCGCGTGTGCATTCCAAATTAAGTCCTGATTGGATTGATATTTTGAACTCAAGCTTCAATACGTTCCCTCAAGGCAATATGGAGAATAGCTTTAAGAATGTGATGGACCTTCACCGTGCTGGAGTTGATATTCTGGTAGGGACAGATGTCGCACCGGTTCCCGTTCCAAACCTCGGCGGCCTTGCTCATGGGGCAAGTGTCCACCACGAGATGCAGTTGCTAGTGAAAGCCGGATTCACTCCGATCGAAGCTCTTCAGTCGGCTACTTCGAAACCGGCCCGTTGCTTTGGTCTTCACGATCGCGGCCGTATTACCGAAGGTGCGCGTGCTGACCTCGTTCTCGTAGACGGTGATCCAACAACTAATATTTCGGATACCTTGTCGATCAAATCCGTGTGGTTTAATGGTTCGCAGCAACTAGGTTAATCCCATTCGATCTGCCCGTATATTGGAAAACTCCGTGCTTTGGCACGGAGTTTTAAGCATTTTCTTCTTCTGCACTACTACAATGTTTCTTCGTCCAACGTCCCCGGTAATCCTCAAAACTCTCCCCATTTTGGATTCTGGCTTGTGGCCTTTCTCCGCTGACATAACAAAAATCCCCTTCGGTATCCAGTGTTTGAGTTCATTGTAACATGTCCTCTTTTTTCACTGTCTACCATGAGGGGATAATACCAGAGGTTATATTGGAATTTGTTCCTTTTCAGGATCTACGGTTACAGAGAAAAGGACATCGGTTCCCATTCACATCCATTTCACTTCTCTGGATACGGATCAATCATGCGAATCGTGCCATTCGGATTGTATGTTAACTCAGCAAACTTGACGCAGCGCTTGTAATCGACGCCGCCGGAAAGGGAACAATCATGATAAAACAGATACCACTTCTCCCGGAATTGTACAATCGAATGATGCGTTGTCCAGCCCATGACCGGCGGCAAGATGGTCCCTTGGAACGTAAACGGTCCCATTGGATTGTCGCCAATGGCGTACACCAGCTTGTGCGTCGTTCCTGTGGAATAGGACAAATAGTATTTTTCATTATATTTGTGCATCCATGGTCCTTCAAAATATCTGCGATCCTCGTCCCCAGCGGTTAGCGGCTTTCCTTCCTGATCCACAATGGATATCTCCAGCGGCTCCGACACCATCGATAGCATATCTTCACTCAGCTTTGCAACTCTTGGTCCGATCGCCGGAGCATCCTGAGCAGGGCCCTCCGTATGTTCCACATAGCTTCCTGTCTGCCATTTTTCCAACTGTCCCCCCCACAGCCCGCCAAAGAGCATATAGACCTGCTGATCCTCGTCCACGTACACAGCGGGATCAATGCTGAAGCTGCCCTGAATATATTGCTCTTCCGGCTTGAATGGTCCTGCCGGAGACGACGACGTAGCCACGCCGATGCGGAAAATGCCATCATGGTCCCGAGCCGGGAAAAACAAATAATAGTTGCCGTTTCTGTACGCAGCATCCGGGGCCCACATCTGACTGGACGCCCAAGGTACATCCTTTACGTGCAGCACCTCGCCATGATCCGTCACGGGTGAATCTGTGTCCGCCATAGACAGCACATGATAATCCTCCATCTTGTACTGATCCCCGTTGTCATTCACCGGACCGTCGTGATCCAGATCATGGGAGGGATAAATATAAATGCGATCCTCGAACACATGAGCTGAGGGATCAGCAGTGAATATATGCGTAACTATAGGTTGATGCGGTTTAGGAAATTTGGACATACAAATGGCTCCTTCCAAAAGATATGCAACCTCGAACATCTCTTCGAGACTGCTAGGGGTTAAACGATATTGATCCGTTCACGTCACTTGGGTACAGCGATTCGCGCAACACGCTGATAGGCTTCCTTCGGACGATGCGACTCATCGAACAGGAATGGCCAGTTTTTCCGCCCTCGGACAGGGAAATTGTCAAGCCAGGTGTAATCGTCGGCAGCCCCCCAGAATGTCACGGCGCTAATATGTTCCTTAAATTCGTGAAGCAGGCGGAAGATAGATTCGTATCGCTCGGCTTGCAATTCCAGCATCTCTTGCGAAGGCCGAACAAGATCCGTACGCTTGTCTTCAAAGCGAAATACTGATACATCCAGTTCAGTGAGCTGGAGCTGCAGGCCAAGCTGCGCATACCGCTCAATCGCGGCGCGCATATCATCCAGGGACGGATCATACAGATTCCAGTGTGCCTGCAGACCGACACCATGAATCGGCACACCTTGATCCAGTAACGAACGAACGAGCCGAAAGATGCGTTCCCTCTTATGCGGATTGGATTCGTTATAATCGTTATAGAACAACAACGCCTGCGGATCTGCTTCATGGGCGAATTCGAACGCTTTGGCAATAAAATCCTCTCCGGCGATATCCAGCCATTTGGATGGCCGCAGTAATGCATTTTCGTCATCTGCATCATCGGAAATAACCTCGTTCACGACATCCCATGCATAGATAACGTCCTTATATCTGCCAACGACGGTCTGAATGTGCGCCTTCATTCTCTCCAACAATACCCCGCGCTCCACCAGCCCACCAGTTTCATTCTCGAACAGCCAATCCGGAGTCTGGTTGTGCCAGACCAGCGTATGCCCGCGCAGCGCCATACCTTGCTCTCTGGCAAAGGAAGCGATGGCATCTGCATCCTCAAACGTATACAGCTCCTGCTGTGGATGCACACTGGAGAATTTCATTTCATTTTCTGCTGTCAGGCTGTTGAAGTGATATGCAAGCAATGAACGCTGACTTTCAATCGTCTTCGGACTCACTGCTGCTCCAATGTGGAACGCATCCTTGTACAATTCCTTCAGTGGAGCCTCTTCTCGAAACGAACCCATGATTTCCCTCCTCTAAACTCGATCCAATACATTGCCAATCTGCTCCCAATGAATGAGATCCCGACTTCGAAATGAGGTGAAAATATTCTTCCGACTTCACGATGCTGGGATCTGGATAGAATCCAGGAAGGATCGGGTTGGCATAACAGATGGTATTAGCTTGAAGTAGCCCCATCTATTCCTTCACACTCCCTACATTAAGTCCAACAACAAAGTACTTTTGCATAAACGGATACACCAGCAGAATCGGTACCGAAGCAACAATTGTAATCGCCGCTCGGATCGAAATCGGTGTAACCTGGGTTGAATGCTCCATGCCCACGCCATTAGCTACCGAAGGATTGCTATTCGCATTCATGCTGGAAGACAATAACTTCATCAATTCATATTGCAGTGTGCTTAGCTCTTGACGGGAGGAGGTGTACAGGAAAGCATCGAACCACGAGTTCCACGCACCTACTGCAACGAAAAGCGCGATGGTTGCCAGCACAGGCTTGCATAGTGGGAAAATGATTTTCCAGAAAATTCTGAAATCTCCGGCACCGTCGATTTTCGCTGATTCGATCAGGCTTTCGGGAATCGTGTAAATATAGGTACGAATAACGATCAGGTTGAACGCACTGATCAGCGATGGTAAAACATACACCCAAAATGAATTGATTAAGTGCAGGTCCTTCATCAAGAAGTACCCCGGAATAAGCCCTGCGTTGAAATACATGGTGAGTACAAAAATGGTCGTAATCAGCTTGCGGAAAATATATTCCCGGCGGCTCAGTGTGTAGGCAAGCATCGTTGTAAGGAATATATTCAATACAGTGGACAGAACCGTACGCGCCACGGAAACCAAAAACGCGTTATAGATCGTGCCTGACGCAAATACGGCTTTGTAATTCTGCATCGTGAAATCGCGGGGCCATAAATATAGTCCCCCCCGAATGGTGTCGTTCCCTGCATTGAACGAAACGACAATCGTGTTCAGAAACGGGTACAACGTTACAATGACCAGCAAAATCATGAAAATCGTATTGAAGGTGTTGAACAGGAGCGGTTCCATGCCCCTACCACCCGGGCGGCGAACGGAAAGTGCCGCTGTATTTCCTGAACCAGACAATGGTGTTTTTTTCGTCATTATAACAGCCTCTCTTCCCCAAGCCGCTTGGCGGTCCAATTCGCGATGAGCAACATGGTAATGCTGACTACCGTTTTGAATATGCCACCGGCAGTAGCGAGTGAATAGTTGCCCTGGGCGATCCCGTATTTGAGTACAAAGATATCAATCGTTTCCGACCAGTCAACAACGAGTCCGTTGCCCAGCAAATATTGAACCTCAAAACCTGCTTCCAGAATATGTCCTATCGACATAATCAGCAGGATGACAATGGTAGGCTTGATTCCCGGCAAGGTGATGTTCCACATTTTTTGATAGCGATTGGCTCCATCAATGTCAGAAGCTTCGTACAACGCCGGATCAATAGAGGCTATGGCTGCCAAATAAATAATCGTGTTCCAGCCGACTTCCTTCCAGACATGGGAACCCGCAACAACACCCCAGAAATATTTCCCTTCCGTCAACCAAAGAATAGGCTCATTGATGAGATGTAACTTCATTAAAATATCATTGACAATACCATCTGAAGCGAGCGAGGTCGCCACGATGCCAGTAACGATAATCCATGATAAAAAATGGGGCAGGTAAGAGATGGTTTGCACCGTCCGCTTCCACATGACCTTTTTGATCTCATTAAGCAAAAGGGCCAGAATAATAGCGGTTACAAATCCCAATATCAGATTGATGACGCTCATGGCCAGCGTATTTCGCAGCACTCGCAGGAAGTTATCATCCGTGAACAAAAATTGAAAATGCTTGAATCCTACCCAGGTTTGCTGGGAGAAGCTTCTCGCAGGCTTATAATCCTGAAAAGCCATCGTCCAGCCCCAGACAGGTACATAAGCAAAAGTGACAATATACGCGAGCAGAGGAACAGACATCCAAATCAGTTGTCTCTGCGCTTTGATGTTCTGCCAGGTCAGCCGTCGGATTTTCGGTTTTTTCTTTGGGCTGAGCGGCTGGTTACCCACTACAATTTCCTCCATAATATCAAGCTCCCTATCCATCTTTATAATGAAAGGAAAAACGTCGAGCGACACATTTCCCACAATGACAGACCGCGTCCAGCGACATGTTTCTTTGAAAAATCAGGAAGGAAGATAGCCTTCCTTCCTGACAGCAATTTCTTATTTCACAGACCAGTTATCGATTCTCCACTGCAATACTTCATTGATGCGGCCTTCGAAAGCCTTGATATCCAGCTTTTGAATTTCGGAAACGTATTCGCTCCATACACTGCTGAATTCGGATGTGTTAGCCAAAATCGCTTTCGGCAAATATTTGGTTGATAATTCGTTCAGCTTCGTATTGGCAATTTTGGCTGGAGAGCCCTCAACCAGATCGACGGACCAAGCCGGGTAATAGATCGGGTTTTCTGGCGGATCACTGAAGAAGTCTACGAAGCTATTGAATCCATATGCATCCAAAACTTCTTTATCAAACGGTTTCAAGCTAGCCTGATATTCCTCTGGCTGATTGCTTGCCGAAGTGGCGTTGCCATCGCTGAAGTAACCTTCCATCTTCGGCCCAGTGCCGTAGAAGGCATCTGCTTTGTTGGCCAGCTTCCAGGCGGCATCCGCAGAATTGTCGCGCTGCTCTTGGGTTTTCATGAAACGGCCTTCGTCGTTGACATAATAGTCTTCATCTTGAATGCCCCAAGTGAGTGTCTTTTGCCAATCTTCTTCCATGAGCTTGTCGAGCGCTTTAATGATTTTCACAGGGTCCTTAGCACTTACAGTGATGCCGTAACCATTGTTGAGGTTAAGCGCTGCGCGGTCGCGATAGTAGTCCTTCGTACTGCTGTCGTATACCAGCGGGAAGCCGACATACGTGCGTTCGATTTTGTCCTGCGTTCTCAAGGAATCTTCCGCGCTGCCGAAGTTCCAGTGTTGGTCGAACATACCGAGCACTGCGCCGCTAGACAATTTGGCCATGTACTGATCATAGTTTTGGGCAAAAGCCTCCTTGTCGAGCAAGCCTTGGCCGTTAATTTCATTAAGCTTCTCATAGTACGTTTTGGCGTAATCCTTGTCTGCAAAGATCTCTGCCTTGCCGTCGTTTACAACGACACCGCCATCATTCGGATGACCGATCAAATGCTGTGGTGGGTTTAGCAATCCCCAGTTTTTCCAGTCATAGTTCAATACTTCAAAGCCAATGGTCGGCTTGCCGTCGATCGTGGGATACTTCTCCTTGTATTTCGCGATCAAGTCGAAGTATTCGTCCAGTGTTTTTGGCGTCGGATAACCAAACTCTTTCAACACGGCTTTCTGAATCCAGAAGGCTGGTCCGCTGTAGTAGGTATCCGACACCTCACCGTTGTATGCACCATAGTTGGGCAAGTAATAGATATGTCCATCGTTAGGGTCCTTCATCTGGTTCCAGTACTTCTCATAGTGCTTCTTCAGATTAGGCGCATGCTCCTCGATCAGGTCTTCCAACGGAATGACCGAACCGGCTGCTGTCAGCTTGGTATCCGCAGAGATCAGATCCGGATAATCTCCTCCGGCAATCATGACGCCAAGCTTTTGGTTCTTGTCGCCAGCCAAAAATTCAAATTTGAATGTAACGCCAAGCTCATCCTTGATTTTTTTGTAGATTTTGTTGTCAGCGGTTGGCTGTTGTCCGGCCTCGTTCAGAAATACCGAGATTTCTAACGGATTGTCAGCCCCCACCTCACTACCTTTACTGCTCTCTTCTCCGCTACCTGAATTGCCACCTGAGCATCCTGCTAGCACAACGCTCAACGACAATAACAGTGTTGCCCCCATACGGAAGAATGATTTTTTACTGTCCCCCATAAAGCACCTCCAAAGTTTGATCTCACTATATGAAAGCCCTTTCATTTGAATAATTTAATTATAAATTTACATCACTATGGAAACTATATTCGAATTATAGCTCTTTCCGAGAAAAGCTCAGGTTTTCTTATAATATCGAAATGGTTAAACTTCAGAGCAATGCTTCCTGATATTTCAAGAAAAACTTCTACTAAACGCGGTCTGGCTTCTTTGAAGGTACATCGCTAGACGTTTTTCTTATATTCGTTAGGAGACATGCCCATGCGTTTCTCAAATTGCTTTAAAAAATGATGGTAATTGGCGTATCCAACCTTTTCCGAGACCTCGCTATTTTTGTGCTGATTCATCTGTAGCAACCGACATGCCTCCTCAACCCGCAGGTTATGAAGCAGTTCATTGAAGCCGATCCCATTTTTGCGTATCAACAGTTGTCCCAAGTAGGCCGGATGCAGGAAGAAACGTTCCGACAGCAACTTAATGGTCAATCCCTCCCGGAAATGCGTATGAATATAATCGTTGATATCCTGTACAATACCCTGCGCTTCGAAGACGCTCTCTTTGAGCAAAAACTCAAAACAGACTCTTCCGCACGAATGCAGCATGCCAATCAAATCATCAAAGGTTAACAGTGCTTCATCCAGATCCGGAATTTCGAACATACGGTAATTCTCTGAATTTTCTGCCATTTGCGCCCTCATGTAAGCCCGAATTTCATGAAGAAGGTAAATGACAAATTTTCGGGCCTCATCCGGATGGACCCGCATCTGTCGAAAGGATTGCTCCATAAACTCCACAGCGGATTGGTAGTTGGCGTAATCAATGAGCTGAAGTGCTCCCAGTACTCGCTCGATCAGTTCAACCTGTTTGTTATGCCTTTGAAAATCATGGTTCTGGATATCAGCATAATCCAATATGCTGTTCCCTTCCGCTTCATAAAAGGCGTGCAGCAACGCCTTCTCCGCTGTTATTCGGGAGTTGCTGATGTGATAAAGAGAGGATTCGGTTGAGCCAATCGCCATATATGTACGAAAGCCCGCCAGACGGCGAGCCAGTGTTTCTATTTGATTTCTTAAATTATCGCTCGTTCTCGTAGGTCCGGGGGAAACATCGCCGAACACAATGGATACGAGATCATTTCGCATACGAATGATATAAATGACATGTGGTCCGTTCAGAATCTCTGAAGCAAGACTGCTCCACCGGCCAAACTCTTTCTCGGATACCTGAACCAGGCATACAATCCAGGATTGAGCTGACCGGGACAGGGACTGCATTAGTTGAGTTCCTTCTGTAGATAGCACTTTGCCTAATAAAGCCTGCTTCATCGTCAAAATTTCCTGCTCTCTCAATGCAATCTGTCCAATATAAAGCTGCTCTTGCTCCTTTAGCAGTTCCATGCCCATCGTGCGAATCTCGGACTCCGCCTGTTCCTCATCCAGTGGTTTTAACAGATAACCGGAAACTTTGAATTTAAGCGCTTTTCGCGCAAACTCGAAATCGCTGTACCCCGTAAGAATAATGAACTTGGTCGACCAGTTTCCTCTACGTCGCCATTCTTCAATCATTTCTAGTCCATTCATTATTGGCATTTGAATATCAACCATGACAAGATCCGGCTTTAGCTCTTCCATTCGTTTCAACCCTTCTGCACCGTTGCCACACATAGCGCATACCTCAAAGCCAAGACTTCCCCATGGAATCCACAGCTGCAAACCCTCTAGCGCCCATGGCTCGTCATCAATCAGCAGCACTTTGAATGCCATTGTCCCTGCCTCCTTCTTCACCCTGATGCTCTAGAAGTTGCAATGGAATTTCGAAGGAGACCTCTGTCCCCTCACCTATTCTGCTCACCAGGTTAAAATTCACTTTATCGTCATAATACAATTCAAGACGGCGATATACGTTGCGTATGCCAATATTACTCCCCCCGCTCTCCTCCTTGCTCCGCATATGATACAGAACCTCTTGCAGCCGTTCCTTATCCATGCCCTTACCATTATCGGATACAACGACGCGCAGGCGCTCGCTCACAACTTCCGCTTTAATCTTCACATAGCCGAGCCCCTCAATAGCCTGAATTCCATGTTTACAAGCATTCTCGGCCAATTGCTGGATACTCATTTTTGGAATTCTATACTGCCTCGCCTCATCGCTAATATCAATGTAATATTCAAACTTGTCTCGAAAACGGAATTTCTCAATCCCCAGATACATGACCGTAAAACTCATTTCCTCTTCCAGCGTGACCACATCGTCCTTCCAATTCAACAAACGGCGGAGCAACTTGGATAGGTCCTTGATAATATATTTGACATCCACATAATTGTTTTTGGTGCTTACCACCAGCAACGCATTGAGCGTATTAAATAAAAAATGAGGATTCATCTGGCTTTGCAGCAAATTCAGCTCAGCGCGAATGCGCTCAGCCTCCTGGCTCCGTTGCTGAATTTCAAGCTTGTACACATTATTGATCAAGGAATGGATCTGAGCCGTCATCATATTGAAATTACGAATCAGATGACCTATCTCATCCTGTCCACCATCAATGTTGATCAGATCAAATTTCTCGTTCCCCACTTTTTGCATATGTCTGGACAGACGCTTCACTCGATAATTGTATGAACGCAGCATGACATAGATGAAGATGGAGGTAACCAAAGTAATAATACCGGCGAGCATGCCGAAATAGAGCTTCATGGAGAGCATCGCTTGTTTGACACGTGTTTCCTGAGGCACGCCAATGAGCTTCCAACCTTTCACATAGCTGGCCTTGCCAATCGGAACGATATGTAGGTCCTTGTCCGCAGCCTTGCTCGTATCAAACAACGCATAATCACTATCTACCTCGCCCTGATACTTGTCATCTGTGGACACGATAATCTGATTTTTGGCGTTGACCAAATACAGATCCAGCGAACTCTTCTCTCTCGCAATAACGTCATAGAATCGATTAAGATAAAAATCAATGCGCACCAGCTTCTTGTAAGAGTTGTCTGAGTTGTAATAGTCCATTTTTTCAATCACGCTAAAATACGACGCGGTCGCCGCGCGATCATTCGCTGCCTGATCGCGATAAGCGAGTACATTTAGTGATTCCCCTGCCGCTTCCCATTCTCTGAACCAGGCACTGGCGTTCTTTGAGCTATCTAGATAATAATAATCACCTCCAGACACAATCGTTGGGTTATCTGTGTAGATGCCGATTCGCTGGATCTGATTGTTCACGGGCATATAGGAAGTCACCCGATGGCGAAGCTGTTCATCGAACGTATTGTAGAAATCCAGTTGGCCATTGTATACACGATCCATGGATTCGGACAACAGCTTGTCCGTGATTAAGGCGTGACTGACAGCGATCCCCCCGTCAATCATGGTGTGAATGTCCTTTCTGGCCCGCTCCAGCGAGATTTGCAGATTCTGCTCTTCCCGCTCCTTGATTAGCCCCGACATACGATCCATGAACAAATAATTGCTTGCTATTATCGGAAGCAAAATACCGATGACGTAGATCAGCATAAACTTGTAGTTCAAAGGAATATCGTTCACGATGCCGCGAAATCGGAATTTCTTAAACATGTCTTCAATCGCCATCCTTCTTTCGTTACTTTTCGAATCGGATCTATGGTTGTTTTCGGTACGCGGAGGGAGCCATACCTGTCATTCGCTTGAACTGACTTACAAAATAGTCGGCATTGGGGTATCCTGAATGGATCGCAACTTCAGCTATGCTACAACAGCTCTGACGCAACAGTCTCTTCGCCTCCTCGATCCGTTTATCATTCAGATATTCCCGAAAAGACTTTCCAGTCTGCTGTTTGAAGGCTTGCCCCAAGTAGTTGGCATTCATATGAAATTTCTGTGAAATTTCCTGGAGCTGCAGCTTCTCCCGAAACTCAAGGTTAACATACTGCACTACGCGAAAAATCGTACTGCATTCTTTTTCTTTCCGCTGCTCCTGAAGAGCTCGTAAAGCATTGAGACTTAATATAAGTGCATATTCCCGAAATGCAGGATAGGAATCAATGTCGGTTAAGCCGCCCAACATATGTTGTAACAGCAACACAAACCTGTCTACATCCCCATCCAGCTCCTTCAGTTGCTTGAGAACTCCCATTTCAAGGGCAAGCAATTGTACCCGAACATATTCTATATCTGACACAGGCAGCCCTGAATCTGGATTAGTAAGCAGCTCATGTACCTCTCTCTCCAGCCCATCCTCTTCACCCGTTAAAAGGGTTTTAAACAGGTTAGTCAAAGCTTTTTGATTCACAATCGCCATGTTACCATCCCTTGGCAAATCTTGATCGCGAATAATGCCGCTCCCTTTTTGATAACGCTTCCATTTCAAAGCAGAAAATGCTTTTTCATATGCCGGCCGCATAGCGACTACTCCACCTGAATGATATCCAAATGCCACAATAATCGATCCATGACCGGAGTACATCTCAAACAAGGTTCTTCCTAGCCTCTCAACCCAACTCAGAGAATCCTCAATTTCAGCAGCAAACACACCCATTCTTCCTTCAGCATCCATAAAAAATTCGTAGTGATGAGCGCTAGCAAAACGCTGTACCTGTAACTTTATCTCCTCATTGCAAGTATCCGTTTCAATTAAAAGACAGGCCATGTTCTCATGACCCTCCATTTGCAATATACTTTCCACTTCGGCTTGCAGTTCGCTGCTGTCCTCACCCTGAAACAGGCGGTTGAACAAACAATTTACATATAAAGTACGCTCGTGTTGATGCAATTTCTCAGCGACAAGCTCGTTCTGAATTTTACGACTCATCTGTTCTAATACGTTTTCAATCTCAACCTCATCAATGGGTTTGAGTAAATAATCCTCCACACGCTGTTCCAGCGCTGTTTTCGCATAATCGAAGCTATCATATCCGCTTAATATGACAAATCGCGGCGGTTTGGCAAGTTTTTGTATTGAACGGTCAATCAGTTCAAGTCCGCTCACAGAAGGCATATGAATATCTGTAAACACCAGGTCTGGCTGAAGGTCCTCAATAATGGACCAAGCGGCGTTTCCGTTCTCGGCTTCTCCACAAATTTGAAAACCGTATTTGTTCCAATTCACCATTGTTCGCAGACCTTCCAGTACCCATGGCTCATCATCCACTAACAAAACATTCATCATTCTTGTTTCCCCCCATAGTGATGAGTAAGCGTCTTTACCTCGGACACAAACATGATTCATTCTGATTCAATCTGTCATTGTACTGCTCGAATTTACGACTTTTATTTAATCATAACATCCGAGAAAAGAATGCCAATACTTCAAGCCAATATACAATGATTTTTAAAGAAAATGCTTTAATTTGACCAGTAACTTGTATGCTATTCTATAAGAAATACAAAAACAATGGGGGAAAAGAACTTCACAAGAATATTAGAAGGCGCTCACAAAACTTCCGAGTATGTTGACAACCTTGCTGCTTGTATACACGCCCTGACCTGATCTAATGATCATGAGCAAGAATATTGATTAGCTTACCAAATGGATCACGTACATAGAATCGACGAACTCCCCAAGGTTCATCCGTAAGTTCATATTCTATTGTATAACCCGCGCTTTTCATGCGTTCGTACACTACATCGACATCATCGACTTCAATCGAAAGATCAGGTGTAGGTGTATTGGAGCCACCTTGTGTGGCGATACTGATTTGAACGTTCTCCTCCCCAAGTAATCCGTATGTTTCAATCCAACCATGATTCATCAATAAATCAAGTTCAAGCACGTCCTGGTAAAAGCTTTTTGCTGCTGGAACGTTTTGTGTATTAATATTGGTGACAATTCGTTTTATCCTCATTTTCAGAACCTCGATTCAAATAGTATATTCCCACAAAGAGGAAGCCTCGCCCTTATTTCACATTATCATCTAGTACCACGTTATTCAATCGGCATCCAAGGAATTAGCTCGTTTAAATTGCAACGGATTCACCATGAAAAAGGTGTAGCCACTCCGATCCAACGCCAAATCAAACTCTAGAACCTTCCAGCTAATATCACTGCATGACGCTTGCTAGAACCTGATGCTTAGAAACGGTAAAAGACCTTAGAACGCCGTAGTTTATGCGGGCACCAAGGTCTTTTATATTTTGTTATTCCTTAGGCATTTCGTTAAAAAAGCTACAGCTATTGCGATTCAAGAATATATCGATTCCATTTCTGCTGCCAGGCGACATCGTCCCAGAAGGGATGATGCGGTGCACAGTTAGAGCATAGAGTCATTCCCCAGAAGCCAAGTGCTATTCCTTTACGCAGCGCGTACTCTGCAATAAATTTCCCGACAGGCCCTTCCTCGAATCCGGCTAACAGCGGCGTATAGCCCACATATCCTTCCCCTATAACAACCGGTAACCCGGAATGAGCGGCCCATTCGTTAGCTTCCTCGAAACGCATATCTGCCTTTTGCAGCATAGCCAGCTTATGTTTACTATAATTGTCGTATAAAAAAAGATCCCATTGATCTGGCTCCACCCAGTCATGCAGATAGAGCAATCTTAGCCCTACTGGATTTCCTTCCATCCTCCATTCTTGGCCGCGCGGTAGCGTATACTCTTCAAATGGAGGCGCATCCTCCCGCAGGAGTGATTGGACGAATGCGCCGGGAAAAGGTGCCTGCTCATCATCAAGTCCGGCCGCTTTGGTTAGTTCATTCAGTACCCCTTTGATATACAGATGGAAATGTGCAACCTGTAAATTTCCCGCCACATAGGATTTGGGGTAGGCTTCATTTAGTGTATAGCTTGCTGTCATCAGGATATCCGGGTGGACACTTCTAAGATATCCCACAGCTTCTTCAATATAAGGCTGCATGGTTTCCACCAGAGCCGGCACATTGGACGGGGCAATGCCTTGAGCGGTTCCAATGTCGGTCAGTTGCCCGAACTCCACCTCATTATGCAGCTCCGCGTAGACGATCTGCTTGTCGTATCCTTCCGATTTTATATACCGGATAAGCTGATCCATGGATCTCGCAATAGCCATAAACCGCTCCTCCGGAGCTATGGCAGCCAGCTCGTCACGCAACCCGGGAAAGGCCAGGAAGCTGGGGCTCTGCTGATATTCCCACGAAGACAGGATGATATAACAGCCATGGGCCTTGGCCTGTCTGAATAACTCCAGCAAATGCGCATGCCCATCCAGCTGGGCGCCGCCCCGGCAGTTGTACCAGCGTGTCCGCTGCCCGATCTCTCCAAGGCTGCCGAAGTGTAACGGGCCCGGCCGCTTGCCGGCCGCCGTGAACAATAAGAAAGGCATCGCACAGATTCGAATTGTATTGTAGCCTCTCTCCACCGCTTCCTTAAACCTAGCCTCAAGATCACTGTACGGTTCTCCAGGTAAAGTCATGGTGTACCAGGAGAAATCCCACATTGTGATGGTCAGTTTACGCGGCAATTTGCTAAGCACTACATCCATTATCATTACACCCTCTTTTTGTTTTTAGCAATACAGATTTCTTCTCTGTAAAGCGGCCAATGGACAATATCTCTACATCTCTTTGATGATGGAGTATCAAGGTTGAAATCCTTCGTGCAGTTGCCGGGAATACCGTCTATGAACCATCGCCCCTTGATGATTAGGCTCCATTTCCAGGGCCAACTTAAGTTCGGTTCCAGCTTCTTCATCACGGCCAAGCCCCAGAAGTCCCAAGCCCCTCATGTACCGGCAATGGATTACATTGCGCCGGTTCAGGTCATCCTCAAATACTAGGAAGTCCGGCAAGGATACAGCAAAGTAATCCATTTTGATGTCGTCAAAAATATGCTTTTCAGCATAATCAATCAGTTTATTAAAACTGCGCTTAGCTTCCTTCCCGTTACGGAGCTTCAACCAAGCCAACCCTTGGTAGAAGATCATTTCTGGCGGCTGATCGTTGTAGAACAACGCACTTGTCGGCTCATCCAGACCCTGTGAAGCTATGGTGTAACTGGAGATGGCTTCTGTTTCCCGCTGCAGACCTTCGTAGGCCATGCCGAGATAATAATAAATATTATTCTCCTGAGTTCCTTCCAACTTACCTTCACCCAAATTCAGCGGATACACTAGTGCTTGTTGTAAATACTGAGCTGCTGCTTCATAATGACCGTTCTGCAGCGCTTGTTTACCAAGCTCGGTATGAGCCAACTTATATTGCCCCGTCACTTTCCCCTCTCCACCTTCCCACGGATGGAAATTGCGCAGAGACAAGGCAGCGATTGCCTCTTGATAACGTTCAAGATTGTTTAGCAGCGTTACGTATTCCACATACAGATCATCCCGCTTCTCAACCAGATCCCGCCGCTCTTCAAGGATATGGAGGCGTTCGTCTGTTGACCACGCAAGCTTCTTACGCAGCTGATCCAGTTCAAAGAAAATACGCCCCTCATCCGGTGCACAAGCAAATGCCTGTTCAAGCGAAGCTAGGGCCGCTTGCGGATTGTTCTGCTTGTTATAGTAGGCCAACCCCAAGTTTCGGTGTACCGTCGGAAAATCATCCCGCAGTTCGCGGGATTTCTCCCAGCTCGCAATCGCCTCAATAGGTCGTTTCTTGTCATAATAGAAGTTTCCGAGATAGTAATGAGCCTTGTCATCCTGCGGATTAGCATGAACTGCACTTACCAGCAGCTCAAGTTCAAACAACGTGTTCGGGAAACAATAGGTGGGGTTGGCCATTTGTCCATTACGAAGAGCTTCTTGAGCATGTTCATGTTGTCCGATACGTTCATATAATTTAGCGAGTGCATAATGCAGCATTGGATAGACGGAATTCTCCGAATTCATCATCCTTTCCCCAACTGCAATGGCTTCTTCATAGAAACCGCTGTCCATATAGTCTGCGATGACATTCAGATAGTTGTGAGCGTCATTTCTCATCAATTGCTGCAATTCAGTCTGAATACCTTGTGCAGCATCCTTGTCTCCCATAGCTGTATGAGCCAAAGCCCACTCATTATAAGCTCCAAAATCCGCAACATCCAATTCAAGGGTTTCAAGCGCACAGGCCTTTGCATTATCAATCAGACCAAGCTTGCGCAGCAATGCGGCTTTCAGATTACGTGCTTTGTAGTTTCGTGAATTGCGGATGAGTGAACGATCAACTTGCTCCAGAGCCTCGGTGTACTGGCCTTTCAAGCTGGAGATCTGAGCAAGTGAGAGGTACCCTGCATCCTGCCACGCTGCCGACCATACCGATTTGTGAAAAGCAGTAAAAGCTTCATCCAAACGGCCTTGACCACGAAGTGCTACTCCCAGCTGATAGTAGGCCTCGCTGTCATATGGGTTCGGATTGCGCCAGGTCAACCGTTCAATCGCTTTGCGGAAATACTGTTCGCTGTCTATATATAATCCACGACGAAGCAGTAAAGTTCCATAAGCTACATTCAACCGGATATCACCGTTATCCCGCTTCAATCCTTCCAGATAGTACGCTTCAGGCTCAAACGTAGCATGCCGATATTGCTCCAGATGCTGGCCTGCCAGATACAGTTCTTCGGTCGAACGCAGTTCTTCTGGTGCTACCAGTGGTTTAGCAGCTTCAGGGATCTGTTCAATAGCCGGACGTTTCGGTGAATAGGAAATCAGCAGCCTGCCTTCCCTATTTCGGACCAAAAGCTTCAGATCATGCTCCTGCTCCCCGCTCTCCAGCGGTATAGCCTTCTGATATACATCTACCGGGGACAATTCAACCGTTTCCTGCAAATACCGGGTTGCTGCCCCACTCAACTCCACAACGGCATGTTCGAGTTTAGATGTTGCATATACCTTGATCACTGCCTCTCGGGCTTCAGCATCAACTTCCAGATTGATGGCTGCTTCGATGGAGGCATTTTTTACGACACCGATGTTTTTGTAAGGCATGAAATACTGGGTGAAGGTCTTCTCCTCGTAGGGTTGTAGCCAAGTGAAGTCAGGCTGATTGTCTGTGTACACTCCAGTCATAAGTTCAATATATGGGCCATCTTCATCCGTCAATTGACGGTCCCACGCCTGACCGAACTCCCCATTCCCCCAGGTCCATTGTTTCTTGCCGGGAGAAATATGATGATTCGCCACATGCAGCAATCCGGCCTCTACGCCGTGATCATATGCGCCGACGAAATTATAATCGGATTTATAAGCCATGTACGAAGTCGGAACCGGAATGTTCTTATACCGGGAAATATCAACGCCTTCCGAGTAATCCTGTTTGTAATAAGTTCCGGTAGCGATAGGAAAACGCGAGACATCCCTTTTGCCATGATCAAATACAGCCGTTACGTCTGGTGGAAACACGGATTGCGTATATTCATTAACCGCTACGGCCGGATTTGCCCACCACAGGAAGGTCTGCGGCTCAGGTGTCCGGTTGTATAATTGAGCATTGATTTCCAAATAGGCCTTGTCCGGATAGAGCTTGAAGGCTACAGTGACTTTTGTGCCGTACATCCGGTCAATCTCACTTACCCATACTGTAGCACTGCCATCGTTTGTTGCTTCGTATTTGTATTCAACTGGACCAAATGTATTAGGACGGTGATGCTGGGGCCAGTTAAATTCAATTCCTCCGGAGATCCAAGGACCAGCAAGGCCTACCAGCGCAGGCTTAATGACGCGGTTATAATAGACAAAATCATAATTGTTCGTCTTGTCAAGCGCGCGATAGATTCTGCCGCCGATTTCCGGCATGATCTCAATACGGATATATTGATTCTCCAGAATAACCAATTTGTAATTTTTATCATGCTTCACATCCGAGATACTCTCGATCACCGGATGCGGATACACACGGCCGGAGCTTCCCTGATAGACTCTTTTCTCCAGAAACATAGGATTCGGGTCAGCTTCACCCGCCTCATATGTAGGTATCAACACGCTCGTCTCCCACACTTGTACCTGGCTGGAACCGGTTGGATCCGCCTCCAGTTTATGATCCACAGCTTCATGCTTCATGTTACAACTGCCTCCCTTGTCTTGATAGTTATACTGTATATTCAGGCAAGGAAGGTTCCAATTGACGAAATGCGGGAAGTGATGGATTATATTCTTATTCTGATTATTAATTACGGGGGTAACTGGAATGGGTCCTGACCATATACGCAAGCGTGAAGGATTTGTAGAGGAGAAGCTATATGTACTTCCGGAATACTGGATGAAAGAACTGGAACAAGAAGAACTAACCTCTACCTTATTTATTACGGACATCGGCTATTTCCCTAACGCTCAGTATCATTTCAGGGAGCGCCTGGAAGGCAGCCCCTCGCATATTTTCATCTTTTGCGAAGCGGGAGAAGGATGGGTTGAGCTGAATTATGGAGAACGAATAATCATGCAGCAAGGAAATATGATGATAATCCCGCCCGAAACTGCACACCGTTACGGGGCAATGCAGGAGAATCCATGGAGTATCTACTGGTTTCATTTCAAAGGTAGCCATGCGAATAGATTGGTGAAGATGTTTGGTTTGTCTAACGCATCGCTCGCTTTATCCCCAAGCGGCAAGGCCCGTTTAATGGAATGGTTCGTACCTACCTATGAAATGCTGGCCGAGCGGACGTATGCCCTGACTACCCATGTACATGTGGCCCAAACTACAAGACAGTTGCTCTCCGGGATTGGCTTAAATGCCGTCAAATCGGCACAAGAGAAGAAACGTGAAACTTATCTGGAACAGGCGATTCAATACATGAATGTACATATGAGTGGCTCTATTTCTCTTACGGAGTTGGCTAATCATGTCGGGGTGTCGAAACAGCATCTGATCTTTCTGTTTAATTCTGAAACGGGCGTCGCTCCGATCGAATATTTCCTACGGCTCAAAATTCAGCGGGCAGGTCATCTTCTGGATCTTACCGAAATGAGCATCAAGGAAGTCAGCTCTACAGTGGGCATCAGTGATCCCTATTATTTCTCCCGACTCTTCAAGAAGATTTCGGGATTCTCCCCTTCCAGCTACCGGAATATCCCGAAAGGCTAGCCTTTCGAAAGTTCTTTGCTGTCTCGCCTTCATTAAACACAATAAAAAACCGTTGAGTCTTTAAATTAAAGTTCAACGGTTTTTTTATATCTAATAGAATCAATCCCTCATATTCTCAATTAAAAGTCAGAATCAGACTGAGCATGTTGAGATGTGTGATGCGAGATGTTTTTAACGAGTAGGAAGTACGTAAGAATCGCAACGAGACTGGTCATTAATAAAGTGAGTCCAAGCGGGACGGCAGTGTCTTCACCTGCGATACCAACCAGAGGAGCAACCAGGGCGCCTAAAAGAAAAGGAACAACTCCGAGCAGCGCTGCTGCACTTCCAGCCATCTTGGCTTGGCTCTCCATCGCAAGTGGAAATGCTGCAGTAGACGTAATACCTATGGAGCAAACAAAGAAGAACAATGGAATGACCAAAGCGAACAGCGGGCCATGAACTAAGGTTACCACCAAAGCTGCAACACTTGCCGCTAAAGCAAGCCACAGTCCAGATAATAGAAGAGTCTGCTCAGGTATACGTTGTGCTAACCGACCCACAATTTGGGAACCGATTATCAAGCTGATCCCGTTCGAAGCAAATAAAATAGCAAATACAGTCGGTGTGACTCCATAAATATTTTGGTAAATAAATGGTGTTCCTGCTACATATGCAAAGACCCCAGCCGTCATAATTCCCTGTGCAAGCATATAGCCAACAAACTTGCGGTCACGTAGAAGCGTTCTGTAATTCCCTAACTGTTGTTTGAAGTTGGGAGCCATACGTCGTTCAGGCGGGTTTGACTCCTTCAAACCCCATTTTGTCATTATTAATAAGAAAACGCCCAAAAATGATAGTGAGATAAATACACCAATCCATGTCGTGAATGAAAGAATGCCACTTCCAGCGATCGGTGCTGCCAAAGGCCCCAAATTCCCTACAAGCAACAGCAAAGAGAAAAATTTAGTGAGTTCATGTCCACTATAAAGGTCCCTAGCTATCGCACGAGAAATGACAATTCCTGCTGAAGCCGCAAATCCTTGAGTGAAGCGAAACAAAATCAATAGTCCGATATTAGGAGCAAAAGCGCACGCCAAAGAGCAAATAATATAGGCTGCCATGGAGATTAACAACGGTTTACGTCTACCGTGAGCATCACTCAAAGGACCCATAACGAGTTGCCCCACACCTAGACCTAATAAACAAGCAGTAAGACTAAACTGAACAAGTGATGCGCTTGTATTGAAATTCTTTGCAATCTCAGGAAAAGCCGGTAAATACATATCAATAGTAAATGGACCTAATGTTGAAAATAAACCCAGCAACAATGCTAGGCCAAATACATTCCAATTTTTACTCTTTATCATTGTTGATTAAATCTCCAATTCATTACGTAATTTAGTTTATTTGAATCGTCATTACAATCCATTTAGCGTTACCTATCCCCCGTTCACACCCCACGTCTTATTGATCCTAACAAATTGTAACTGCCCTACTCCAGAAAAGCCACTTATTTTTCTTTCCTATTCGGAGTATAAGACATAGAGTTAACTGTAAGTCAAATCATATATTTTAAAAAAAGGGTTTGGGCTTAACCACTGGATTCGCTTATCCGCTTCATATCGGAAACCAAAGTTCGCTTAAAAACAATAACCCCCTACTAGAGCAAATTATAGTTTTGCTCTAGTAGGGGGGTTAGATTTTCTTCATTTCGATCAAAAGGGGACCATCATCTATGGGAATCATATAGTCGAATTTCGTACACTTCTGCCCGATCGCCACCGTGCGTTTCCTTGATGATGACCCTAATCCGTTTTGATTGTATCGGATTCTCAAGACGATGAATCTTTTTGCGTGTAAGGTTATGGCTATCACCAGCAAAACTTACCCACTTCCCATTAATGTATGCATGCACCTCATAGCTTTTAACCAACTCCGGAATGATCAGAAACGGTGTTTCATGATGATGCAAATTGATCAAATCCTCATTAACATCGTCATTAAAGGTAAGGTGGATTTCCCTAATATCCACCAGTTCTGGAAGTTTGACTTCAATCCATTCTTCACGGCCATTAGCGATGGGTTCTGATACCCACAGCTGTGGACCGCCAAACGGGCGGACATAGCCGTTGATGACTTTATCAGGTGAATAAGCGCCAGTCTCAACTGCAAAACAGAATGGCTTTCGGACAAGGCGCTTCATCGACCATTCGATAATGGGCTGATTCGGCTGATGATCCTCCAGATCGGAGCTGACTATTGGCTTGACTCCCCGCTCAAACGCGAGGACACCACTGATCGGGACAGCTGATGTGTAGAGACTAACTGCTTCATTCGCACGAACAATGATAAATACATTACAAGGATCGCCTCCAAACATTGCACTGTCTGCTGGCACATTCAACCATTGATTTTTACCTACATCGATCTGGATATCCAAAGCTTGCTTGAAGTTTGCCGGTACATAATTCTCAGGGCGACCTGTATCCCATAGTTCTATAGTCAGACTTGTGGCCTCACGGGCAGAGACCAACAGAGTAAATCCTTCAATTCCACCCTCGGCCGGGAACAGCCATCCAACGTCAGCAACCAGCCGGTACTCCTCGGAAGGTTCGTTGATCAAAATTCGGGTCATCGTGCTTGAAGCCGTGATGGTCCCCTTTCTCGCAAGGTCAGCAGAATCAATATTTCTCAGCCCTATAATTGAGGCATCGGTCCGCAACATCGTTTGTTGCAATTCGGTCAAATGCTGCTCACGCAGCTCACGAGGCGTGATGCCTTTGATTACCGACAAGGCAGCGGCTACACCTGCCGCTTCTCCCAATACCGCACATGTTGCCATGACGCGGGTTGTTCCGAATGCAACATGCGATGCACTGATATTACGTCCCGCAAACAGCAGATTGCTGACATTGCGGGAGTACAGGCACCCAAACGGAATATGATAAATGCCATCTGCATGCAGATGCTTGGAGCCGCTCTCAGCTGCATACATCCCTTGTGGGGGATGCAGGTCGATGGACCAACCGCCAAAGGCGACCCGGTCTTCGAATGGGCGCTGAGAGAGGACATCATTTTGCGTCAGGATCGTATCACCAAGGAAACGGCGGTATTCGCGTTTGCCTGGAATCGAGCCTACCCATTCCAGCGTCATCTCCTCGGCTTGAAACTTGCCGGAGTTCTTAATATAATCCCAGACGCCATAAATAACAGACCATAACTCATCCCGAATCTGCTCATTCTCATGTACCGTATCCAGCTCGCCGCCCCATTCAATCCACCAGTAATGACAGCCGGAATCTCCACTGCGGATCACACGCTTTAGCGGAATTGGGGTTGTTGTAATGTCTTTAGCAAACGATGGGGCTACAAACCGTACCGGTTTTCCGGTATCTTTCGTATAGAACAACAGTGTGCTGCCTAGCGTAATATCATCAGCAACTTCCGGTGCCCATTCTTCCCCAAACTCATGACGGGCTTCACGGCCAATCCGGTATGCTGCTCCAGCGAGAAATCCGACGAGTCCGTCACCTGTACAGTCAAGGAATATCTCACTTTCAAACGTAATTTCACGCTCGGAGCCCATCATCCAGCCTTTCACGCTACGAATTATCCTTGCATCCTTCTCACCGTCTGCTTCTACTTCTCTAACATCTGTATTCATAAACAGAGTCAGATTAGGTTCGGCTCTTACTGCCTCGAGCAAAGTAACGTCCCACAAATAGGGGTTGCCTTCCGGATTCCGTTGTTGATTCTGAATGAACAATTCACCCATAATGCCGGTCTCCCGTGCATAACGGTTCACGCCATGCCCAGTTGCACCGCATACCCATACACGTACCTCGGAGCTGGAATTGCCGCCAAGTACAGGACGATTATGCACGAGTGCAACCTTTTGACCTAATCTTGCCGCTGCAATAGCGGCACAAATCCCCGAAAGTCCTCCGCCAATGACCGTAACATCGAATAATAATTTTTCGCGTCTCATTATATATGCCTCCTTTGAATTAGCCTTTTACAGCTGAACTGGATACGCCTTGAATAATATATTTCTGACCAAGCAGAAAGATTAAAATCATGGGGATAATCGCTGCCGAAGAAGCTGCCATCATTCCGTTATAATCAACGTTGTTTTCCAGAACGAAATTTTGTAGACCAAGCGGAATCGTATAAAGCTTTGGACTCTGCAGGAAAACCAGAGCATTCTCATAATCATTCCACTGCCAGGAAAAATCGATAATCGCAAACGTTGCAAGCGCTGGTTTGGCTAACGGTAACACCAGCTTGAAGAAAATTCGAAAATGACCGGCACCATCGAGTAACGCAGATTCTGTAATCTCGTTCGGAATACTGAGAAAGAATTGACGGAGCATAAATACGCCAAATATCGAGAACATGGCTGGCAGAATTAATGCCCAATGCGTGTTATAAATATGAAGCCAGTTAAACAGGATAAACTTCGGAACAAAAACGACTTGAGGAGGTATCATCATCATTGATAGATACACGATGAAGAGGGTATTACGTCCTTTAAATTCCGTACGGGCGAAGCCATAAGCAGCAAAGGCCGACAAAAAAACGGCACCAGCTGTACCAATCACGGCAATCTTAATTGAGTTCAAATAATAAGGGAGAAAATTATAGTTTCCCGTCCAGATTCGCTTATGGCTGGTCCAGTCCAGCTTCGAAGGAAGCCATTGGCGGAATACTTCACTCGGGGTCTGGAAGGAAGTACTGAGCATCCATAAAAAAGGGACAATCATAAACAAACCTGCAATCAGCATAAGGATCGTGACAGAAAGCTTAACCGAGCGTGTCTTAGTTGTTCTAAGCATACAGCCAGCTCCTCTCTAGTAATGGACCCAGCGTTTTTGGCCGACCCATTGGATAATGGTAATGACAAGAATAACCGCAAACAGAAACCAGGAAATGGTTGACGCATAGCCCATCTCATAATAGCTAAATGCCGTTTTGTAGACGAACAGCGACAGAATCGTGGTGCTTCCGCTTGGGCCGCCGCCCGTAATCGCTTGGATGAGAGAAAAGGATTTGACCGTCATAATCAGCCCCGTAATCAATAGCATAAATGTCGTTGGACTAACAAGTGGCCATACAATTCTCCATGTAATAGTCGCTTTCCCTGCACCGTCGATACGTGCCGCTTCAAGTTGCTCCGTCGAAATCTCCTGCAGGGCTGCCAGATAAATAATCATGTTGTAGCCTAACATAAACCATATTTGCACGACGTCAATGGCATACATCGCCGAACTCGAATCGGCGAACCAGCCCGGAGGCGATACAATGCCGATAAAGCGAAGTACTTCATTAATCGGCCCCTGGGACGGCTGGAACAGCAGCATCCATACAAAAGCAACGGCAACACCGCTAGAGATATATGGCAGGAAGAACATGCCTCTAAGCAATCCTTTCAAATACACGCTCCGGTTAAGCACAAGAGCAACGAGAAATGCAATTGCCAATGAAATCGGAACGGACATCAGGAATATGATCGTATATTTGATTGAAGCATAGAACTGATCATCACCAAAAAGGCGTTTGATATTATCTAATCCGGTGAACGTCCAATTCGGATTGGCGAATTGATAGTCCGTGAACATCATAAAGAAGGAGTACAAGGCAGGCAGAATAAAAAATGCGAGGATACCGAGCATATTAGGCAAAATAAATACGTAGCCTACCCAGCCTTGTTTCCGAATCCAGCTGTTCCTTTTCACAGAAAACGCCGCCTTTCTTCTCGTATGGAACTTTTTAAATACAGCAAAGAGAGAAGACGGAAGCGAAGAATCCTTCTTCTCTCTTAAGGATATTGTCAATATTCGATTATTTGATATATTCCTGATGGCGTTTGGCCATACTCTTAAGCGTTGTATCGATATCCTGCTCATTCAGGAAGTATTTCTCGTATTCTTCCTTGCGGGCATCCAGCGCTTGCTGCGGTACATTCAGTTGGAATGATGGGAACTCACCGAACACAACGCTATTCATCGACTCTGTATCGTATTTGTCTTCAACACCCTTGAGCAGCAGGTCCATCGCCTGCTTGTTATCAACGCTCTTCGAGGATGGAAGGCGTCCTCCGCTTGCCATCGGCAACATTCCGCCGTCCGCATACCACTTTGCGAATTTCCATGCCGCATCCTGATGCTTGGATTTTGCATTAACGGAGAGCATATCACCTAAACCGCCAGCATATTTATAATCCTTCTGATCGGCAGATACTTTCGGAATTGTAGCGAATGCTATTTTGAAGTCATGCGGAAATTCCTTCAGGTTATTGGCGTTGCGGAAAATAAATTCTCCTGCGGCTAACATAGCTGCCTCCCCTTTGAGGAACATTGTGTCTACCGGCATCTTACTTGTTACTTGTTCTCCATATTCGGGTGTCGATTTGTCCACAAACATCATGTCATGCACGATTTGAAGCTGCTTTTTCCAAAGTTCATTATTGAAGTTAGATGTTCCTTCCGGCGTGGTTACGCCAAGACCCGCTATGGTACCGTCAATTGCAGCCGTAATGGCAGAATCATGCTGCATAAGACCGTACACATTCGATTTTGTTAGCGCTTTCGCATATTCTCTCAAGTCGTCCCATGTCCAATCAACGGGAGGAATCGGAAGACCTGCTTCATCCAGCATGCTTTTGTTAAGCCAGATGAATAACATGTTTTTCTTTGTCGGAATGCCATAATACTTATCCTCAATTTTCCATTGAGCGGCGTCTACCCCCATTTGCTCGTCGATGTTGTAATCTGTTCTGCTGCTCAGATCCAAAGCGACTCCTGCATCAACACGTTTCTGTAAACGGTTAATCGTGTAGTTGACGAACAAGTCCGCGTCCTGACCCGTCATGAGCGCCGTATCCAGCTTCAGGTTGCCGGGGTCATCATTTACATAACGGAAGTACTCGACCTGAATGTCAGGATTTTCTTTGTTCCAGCTGTCAATCACTTCTTGAGGTCCAGCCTCGGCAGGAACAGCTCCCCAAAGCGTGAGATTAATGGTCTCACCGGAATTTTGATTTGCCGATCCTGCACTCGCTCCCTCGTTGTTAGACCCTCCGCACGCACTGAGCATCGAAGCTATCAAAGTCGTAATCAAAGCTACCTTTAACCAGTTTCTATATTTCATTTACAGTCCCCCTTATCGAGTTGATAAGCTGCTTGCTACGTCTTTAACTTTATCACCAGCCTGACATTGGGGGTATGAACGGTGTTTGGATATTCATAGAACGTTTTTTTGTTCTTTCCGGTATTCATTTGGAGTCAACCCGCACCACCGCTTGAATATTTTAATGAAATAATTGTCGTTCTCGAAGCCTACCAACCTGCCAATTTCACTCACCGTTTTCTCCGTCTCTGTCAGCAGCATTTTCGCTGCTTGAACGCGGCGGTTCTGAATGAAATGCGTCATCGTGATCCCCATCTTTTTCTTAAATAAGTCACTAATATAACTGGCATCCATGCGAACATATTCAGCCAATCTCTTTAATGTCACATCCTCGGCGAAATGCTCCTCAATGTAGGTAATCATTCGGTTCAGTTCCGGATGATCTGTTGGTTCTTGGGCAGTCTTATCTGGGAACCATTTATCTGCCAGGCGAAGCTTATCCATTCTTGTCAGCTCTCCGGCTACTTTGTCCATGGTTTGCTTCAGTTCCTTCAAATCCAGAGAAAGTTTCATCAAATAACCTGAAGCTCCGTATTCCACAGCTTGTCTGGCATACTCGAATTCACTTACTGCCGTCAACATAACGAATCGGCATTCATGTCCTTCCTTTCTCGTGAGCTGGAGTAAACGGATGCCATCCATTAGCGGCATGAAAATGTCGGAAATGACAACATCCGGCTGCAGTTCCCGAATCAACTTCAAACCTTCCTCGCCATTTACCGCCTCACCGATAATTTCAAACGGGATATTCGCCTTCGCAAACAATTTACGCAAGCTTGCTCTTGCGTACTGTTCATCTTCAACGATCAATGTGCGCCACAAAGGTGCTCCCCTCCTTCAAATATGGTTTGGATAACAATAATGGGAAATGCATGATAACCTGCGTTCCTTCGTCCGTCGACTCTATCCGAAGTCCTGTTGGCTGGTTCTTAAACATAAGCTCCAAGCTCTCGCGAAGGTTTTGTACACCTATGCTTTTTCGTTTTCGGTAGGACTGATTTGCCTGGGATTTTTTAATTCCTATGCCATTATCCGCAACCTCCAAAATAAGCAGCGAATGGTGGCTTGATGCACGAATGTCGATCCGCCCCTCAAGCTGTGTTTGTCCAAACCCGTGAATCAACGAATTTTCTACCAGCGGCTGCAGACAAAATTTCGGAACCAGCGCATACTCCAGATCCCTGGAAACATCATAATGGAGCTCGATGCCATGTCCAAACCGTTTCCGTTGGATATCCATGTAGGATTCAATTAGTACAATCTCCTCCTTCAGAAGAATAAGATCAACCTCCAAATTCAGCGTAGTTTCTAATATTTTTCCTAGCGATACACAAATCTCGTAAATCTCATCTTCATCCTTATCCAGTGCAATGCTCTTGATTGTATTCAGCGTATTTAGCAAAAAATGAGGATTCATCTGACCAAGCAACACCTGAAATCGGACAAACTGCTTTTGCCGCTCCTCAAGCTTTAACTGTTCCAACAGATTATTGATGTCTGCGATCATGAAATTGAAGCTTCGGGTTAGCGCCAGCAATTCACCTCTGCCTTGTTCCGGCAGCTTTGTCTTCAAATTCAATTTTACTGTTGTCTCCATCTTTCGTTGAAGGTGCTTTAAAGGACCGGTAACGGTTGAAGAAATGAAGTAAGTCAACAGCACAAACAGTAGCAGGATGGCCCCATATACGGTATAGAACCTCAGCTTCTGTTTGTTCACTTCTTCAAATAGCAAGGACAGGGGTATCTTTTTCACAAGATAACCGTCAAGCTCTTGAATCTTGCTATAGGTATACATCATATGGTTGTTCACAATGGATTGGGAGGAGGTATCCTGTCCCTGGCTCTGACTTGCTGCTGTAATGGCAGATGACACGGTAGAGGGTACGTTATCCCCCGACTTGGATTGAAGCATAATATTCCCATATCCATCCATTAGAAAATAGGCTCCTTCCCTATCGCTACCGAATGTATTTTCCTCCGTTTTTTCCTGAAACCATGCTTCATAATCGATACTAAAACGTCCATAAGCGAATGGTTTTAGTCCATCGTCACGCAGCACTTCGTAAAGGCTCAGCATCCGATTTCCTTTTCTCTCACGAACGCCGATCGTCAAATCATTGGATTTCCATACGTACCGCTGTCCCTCAGTTCTCTTCAGCTCCTGTACCCAGGGCTCGGAACTGATGTGGGCATAATTCAGAGAATTCTCCGGCGTATACGAGGTGTAAGCGTTTCCTTTTAAATCGATCAATGTGTAGAATACGGTAGCTCCCGTAAGGAAAAAGCTGTTTTCAATACTAGCGAATTTATTTTCCACAATTCGCTTTCGATGGATGGCATCATATAATTCCGGCTTCTGCATCACTTCGCGGAGGACAGAATCCTGATCTAGCAGCATCCCAGTCTTCATCACAAGACTCATCAAATCGATAAGATCGGCTTTGATGCCTTCGAGTTGCTTGACGTTAATGTCCGAAGCGTCCCGCTGGAGCATAACTTCCGTTTCTCGGAAGTTGTAGAGGAATAATATGGCTATAGGCGTCAGGAGGAATAACAGAAATGAAAATAGTATTCGGTGTTTAAAAGTGCCCGGCGTTATTCTTCGCAGCCATCTGGTCAACATGATTATTGCTCAACCCTCCCATCGGTGTATACCTCCCAATTTACTGAACATTATGGCTGATCGCAACAGTAAATTATAAGCCCTCATATGAGGAGTTGGTCTCCTCTTTCCTTTGGATAAAAAACGACAGCCAAATAATTGACTGTCGTTAGGTTGATGCTATTTCCGAATCGACTTGAAGGACTCCGTCTGCTGTGTAATGCCTTTCTCTGCCGCAAAGCGCTCGATGCTGGATGCGCCGAAGAATCCATCGATGCCCTTCGTTCTCTCAATGACATAGGCCGCATCCTCCGGCTCTGCAATGGGTCCACCGTGGCAAATAATCATGATCTCCGGGTTCACAGCCCGCCCGGCTTCAATAATAGCCTCAATTCGTTGTACACAGTCGTCCAGGGTCAGTGCTGTTTTTGCACCAATGGAGCCCTTGGTCGTCAAACCCATATGCGCAACCAAAATGTCAGCCCCCGCCTCCGCCATGGCTTTTGCCTGAGCAGGATCAAAAACATACGGCGTAGTCAGCAAATCCAATTCATGGGCGATACGGATCATTTCAACCTCCAGGTCGTACCCCATACCGGTTTCCTCCAGGTTTTGTCTAAACACCCCATCAATCAAACCAACTGTTGGGAAGTTTTGAACTCCGCTGAAGCCCTGCTCCTTCAGCTGCTTCAGGTATACCTCCATTATTCGGAAAGGGTCGGTGCCGCACACCCCTGCCAGAACAGGCGTATGTTTGACGACGGGCAGCACCTCGGCTCCCATCTCAACGACGATTTGATTGGCGTCCCCATAGGAGAGCAAGCCCGCCAGCGAGCCGCGGCCCGCCATTCTGTACCGACCGGAATTGTATACGATTAACATATCTGCTCCGCCCGCTTCACTGCTCTTGGCCGTAATGCCTGTACCTGCCCCGACACCTAGTAGAATTTTACCCTGCTTTACCTCTCCCCTAAATTTGTCCATAATTTCTGATCTGTTCAGCTTATTCATGTCGTATATCCTCCTTATTGGATTGTTTAGGAATTTGATGTCATGAGAGCGATCAGCTTTTGTGCTGCGGCCTCTGCAAAGGCTGGATCGTTGATGGCGCAATCCATTTCAATCACTTCAACAATTGAGCGATCGACATGCTGGCGCAGGGTATCAAACAACATCCGATCCTCCTCCGGTCCGTAGAAAGGCTCCCCCTCCACATCGATTGCGGAAATGCCTCTCAGCGGTAGCATTAGCACGGTGCGTTCCTTTGCCATATTCAGCTTCTCCGCAAGCTTCCTGCCGATCTGTTCATTCTCTTCCACCGTGGTTCTCATCAGGGTTACAGTCGGATTATGCTGATAAAACTTATGATCCTTGAATTTCTCCGGCACAGTATCGTTCGGTCCAAAATTGCACATATCTAAGGCGCCCACCGAGACTACCTGCGGAATGCGATTGTGGCCTGCAGACTCTAAGCGATTCGGCCCCGCATTTAAGACACCGCCGATGATTTCATCCGCCCACTCCGTCGTCGTCAAGTCCAATACCCCTTCAATGAAGCCTGCTTCAATCAACGCCTCCATCGACTGCCCTCCGATGCCCGTGGCGTGGAACACAAGCACCTCGTAGCCCCGCTCCTCCAAATATTTTCTTGCCGCTGTCACACATGGTGTTGTCACTCCAAACATCGTGGCTGCAACCAGCGGCTTCTTATCCGGTTTGTGCGTATGCTCAAACTTGAGCATGCCCGCCATCGCAAATAATGCATTAGTAAATATTTTCGTAGAAATTGAGTTCAATCCGGCTACATCCACCACAGACGGAATCATGACAATATCACTCGTGCTTACGTATGGAGCTGTGTTTCCAGAAGCAACGGTTGATACCATCACCTTAGGGACACCAATCGGCAGAGCTCTCATGGCAGGTGTGACCAGTGAGGTTCCACCAGTGCCACCAAAGGAAATGATTCCGTCAAATTTACCTTGTTTGTACAACTGTGGCACCAGCTTCTTCAATCCTATGGACAAAACCTCTGTAGCCAAAGCCCGATCCTTCTTTGTCGCAAGTTCTTCTATGACCATGCCTGCGGCGTGGGCGACTTCCTGATTGGACACATCCGGAACAAATGACGGTTCGAATACACCTGTATGAATCATCAATGTCCCCAACCCAAGCTCCTCTGCAATGCTCTTGATGTAAAGGTATTCATCACCTTTCGTATCAAACGTTCCAATGATTGCGACGGTTTTCATTCCACGGCCTCCTCGTATGACTCTTTAGAAACCAAGCTCGATCGCAGGTAGCATGCTGATTTTTTTTCGCTAACAGAAAAACCAGTACGATCGCTATAGCTTCATCATACTGGTCCTGTTTATTTATGAAAACGCTTTTATGTTCTATGTTTTTGTGTTTAGGTTAGATCTGTACTTTTTGGGAGAGCAGCCCTTAAGCTTTTTAAACATTTTGCTGAATTGTGCGTAATTGGGATACCCAACCATCCCGGCTACTTCGGATAATTGAAGCTGCGGCGCATGAAGAAGCGTGACGGCTTTATTTATGCGGAAGCTGACCAGATAGGTCTGAAAGCTGCAGCCAACCTCCTTTTTAAACAAACTGCTCAAATAGCTGCGGGAAACATGAGCAACCTTGGCCAGATCCGAAAAAACAATTTCACTACTGTAGTTTTGCGCCACATACTCTTTGACAAACTCAACGTAATCATAATGCTGGGTGATACCTTTCAGCATTTTGACCATAAAATCGTCCTCATCCAGTTTACCCAGGCGTTTAAAATCGCGAGTAATTGTCGTAATCGACTTCTCGGAAGGAATTCGTTCAAAAGCAGACCCACCAATATAGCCCATAATGTCTGTGTTGTCGCTATACATGTACTGGACATCGACCGGCGTCTTTACCGGACCGCCATAAATCATCTTGATCAAATCCGGCTTAAGCTGATTGCAGGTATCAAAAATACGCAGTGCCTTTGATTTGGCGGCCTCCAAGGATACAACCTTCCGTGCACCCAATAACCCGCCTTCGGTCAGACCGAGATGAGCACAGATTACATCTGCTCCCGCTTCAATCATCTGGGCCGCCTGAAGCTCATCAAATACGAACGCCACCGTAAACAAATCCTGTCGATGGGCCAGGCGTATGGCCTCAACCTCGACGTCATAACTAATCCCGTCGTCCTCCAGAGCCTCTCTGAATAATCCGTCTATTAAGCCGACCGTAGGATAGTTGTTGACTCCCGAAAACCCTCTCCTCTTGATTTCCTCTATATAATCAACCATTTCTATGGTTGGATCATTCGCATTCAGTCCAAAGAGTATGGGAGAATGCCTCACGAGTGGCACAATTTCTCTTGACGCAAAATCCATTACCATATCATTACTGTTGCAAAACGGCAAAAAGCCCGCTAGAGAGCTTCTCCCCATCTGGCGAAACTTGCCGGAGTTCAGCATTAATATAAAATCCGCTCCACTCTGAGCTGCATACTTGGCTGTAATCCCCGTGCCTGTCGAGACACCGATGATGTGATTTCCCTCGTACAGCTGTGATTGAAGACGCTCCAGTATGACTGTTCTGTTCAAACTCCATCCGCTCCTCATCACAATTTACCAATTGTAGTTTTTGTTCCTCAATATTATTATTGTACATCATTCCATATAGCTCATTCCCTCCTTCCTCGATCCGTTTGGTTAAAAGGCATCAAAAAAAAGCCGATTTCCCAGTTGGGAAATCGACCTTAGACATGCTCTTGATATTATTGTGTGACAATGATCGGGCCATTTTTAGTAAGGATAATCGTATGTTCCACTTGAGCTACATAGCTTTTTTCTGTAGCAAAGGTCCATTCGTCTTCTTTTTGATACACTTGTTCTTCTAAAGTTGAGATAAATGGTTCGAATGCAATAACCATGCCTTCTTTTAATAACTCATCATCCGATGTATCGTTATAATTATAAATATGGTCAGGTGCTTCGTGTATGTTACGTCCAACACCATGTCCTGTAAGGTTTTTAATAACGGTTAATCCATGCTGTTTTGCTGTTAGGAATACCGCTTTTCCGATGCCGCTTTTTTTGGAACCAGGTTTTGCTTTTTTAAGACCTGCTTCAAATGCTAGTTTAGCAACGTCGCATATTTTCGTTAACACTTCTTCTCCTTCGCCTACTACAAACGAGATTCCTGTATCAGCGAAATAACTGTTCTTCGAGCCAGAGACATCTATGTTGACTAGATCTCCTTCTTGAATAACCCGTTGCCCCGGAATACCATGTGCTACTTCTTCATTAACACTAATGCAAGTATAGCCAGGAAAATTATATGCACTTTTTGGAGCTGAGACTGCTCCTTCTTTCTCAAAAAGCTCTCCAGCTATATCATCAAGTTCCTTCGTCGTTATGCCAGGAACTGTTCTTTGCACCAATTCATCTCTGATAAAGGCAACAATTCTGCCAATTTCCTTCAAACCATTAAAGTCTTCCTCTGTTTTTGCAATCATTGTTTTCTGACCTCACTATCTTTTATCATCAATTAAATGTATAAGCTGAAACAACCAATTAAATAATCATATCCAAATGGTCAAAACTTCGCAACTTTTTTTAAAACGTCGGCAGGTTAATGAAATGCTCTGTATCCCCCTCTACTTTTTAGTTAGGAAAGACGTTTCTCATGTTGTTCCTATACGTATGCTTTGTGAAACATGAGGTGACTACATCGCCGGGTGTAAAGCGTCGAGAAAAAAACTTCTCTTTAGCGGGTTGTTTGCTCCCAAAGAGGGGCTAAATTGATGGATAAAACCTCAATGACTTGTTCAAACATCGTTTCGAATGAGCGATCTTGGGGGTTCCGGCTCCACTGCAATGCCGATCCGAATATGCCCCAACTGACAACGAGTGCCAGGGCTTCTAAATTTTCTTGCGAAAAGCCCTGTGTGCGCACTTCATTGATCCGTTTAAGCAGGAGTTGATGAAGATCCTGATGCATGGCATTTTCAAACATGGCTTCAAACTGCTTGTCTCCTGGTGTACTACATTGTTGAAACTGCAAAAGAAAATCATATATGCTCTGCATAAGGATTCGCAGATTTTCCGCATTGCATCTTGCTTCTTCCGGGAGTCTATCCCTTATCGTCATTTGAAATTTTTCCGTCATCCAATATTCTAGAAAGTCATATTTATCCTGAAAGTGCGCATAAAATGTTGTCCGATTTACGGTTGCTTGATTTGTGATATCATGCACAGAAATGGAATATACGTTTCTCTTTTTCCCAATCAAATCGTTAAAAGCCTGTACGAACAATTGACGGGTTCTTTTAACACGCGGATCCTGCGGATTAACCGACATTTCATTCCCTCTTTCTCTTGTAATCCACTAACAGACAAAAGGACAAAAATGTTGGGAACACAACAAAAACAGCCTTTTGCATGTTGTTCGCACAACTCAATCCTTATATCCTTTGCTTATGCGACTTTTTCAACACGCATGTATACGATTATGATGGCACAAAAAAAATTGTATAACAAGAAACTCTTTATTGGATTTGCAAACGAAAGGATGAGTGTAGAAATGATTGTTGTTACAGGAGCGAATGGAAAATTAGGTCGCAAGGTCGTAGAGGAACTTCTCAAGCGTGTTCCTGCCGAGGACGTTGGTGTGAGTGTCCGTGATGTGAACACCGCACAGGATCTAAAAGAACGCGGGATTCGTGTTCGACAAGGACATTTCGATAATTCAGCGAGTCTTCTTCATGCCTTTGAAGGAGCATCTCAAGTTCTCATTATCTCGTCCCATTCCTTGGGAGAAGTTGCTATTGGTCAACATCAAACCGCAATTGACTCGGCAAAGAAAGCCGGTGTTAGTCGACTTCTGTACACGAGCCAAATGTTTTCATCTTCAACATCGCACTTTCCTCCCATGGACGTTCATGCGGCTACAGAAGAGATGCTAAAAGCTTCAGGAGTACCTTTCACTTCGCTCCGAAATGGTTTCTATGCTGCATCGGCGATGATGTGGATGGGTGATGCCTTGAACACAGGGGAATTGATTGCTCCGGAAGACGGTCCTGTTGCCTGGACCACCCATTCCGACTTGGCTGAAGCCACAGCGGTAATCCTGACAGAACAGAGATATGACGGTATAACTCCTCACCTTACGGCTTCCGAAGCGATCGACATGGATAAAATCGCATCGATTGCTTCCAAAGTCTTGGATCGACCGATTCGGCGAATTGTCGTGTCGGATGATGAATATCAGAATCACTTGACGTCCCGTGGCCTACCAGAAGCGATGATCAGCATGCTTACAGGTATGTTTCAGGCAAGTCGACTGGGCATATTTTCGCAAACCCATACCGCTTTGGAAAACCTGATTGGCAGATCTCCAGTGAATTTTACGAATTTTTTAAAAGACTCGATTTATCAATAACACCTTGACACTAAAAAAGAAAAGCCCCTTAAGTCTAAGGGGCTGAATATCAGATTATACCTCTTCCTCTTCGGCCTGACTAGGTGGGGCCATCAGACCTTTGACGGCACCCATAAACGGATGGATGGATTTGATCATGCCGTAGCCCATTTTCATGACCGGCATGAATTGCTGGATCATGCCGAATATCCGCATTCCGCCTCCAAGCATACCGCCAGCCGAAGCCGCACCGCCAAGCCCGCCAAACAGCGAACCCATCATCGGTAGAAAGGACGAAACCTGCGCGCGCGACACTGTGCGCGAACGGGTAGAAGGCTTGCGCGTACCATTCGCCCGTTTCTGGTTCTGAGAACGACCGCTCTTGCTGCGTGAAACGACCTTTCGGTTGGAACGTTGGGAACTGTCCCCTGTTGTTGCCTTGGGGGATATCTTTCCTCCCCCGGTAAGCACCACGCCTCCGTTATTCACGTCAGAAATGTAACCGATGTAGGTTTCACCACTATGAAGAGTCACGCAGACGGGCCGGGCCTTATACCGCTTTGCCTTTAGGCGTATTTCGTTGGTTTTAGCCATGGATTTTCACCTCGCTCTACTGAATCTACTTCAGTTTACGCGAGAAGTGGACTACTTGCCTGTGCGAATGAGACATACGTGTGGTATTCGCTATAGGTCAATTCATCAAAATAAGTGATACCACTGGAAAACTATAAAGATCATGATTTTTATTGTATTTTTGACAGAAGTCTTTCTCAGACCTGGATTACTTTTTCTGTCATCCAAACTAAAGAGCTAAGCGGGACATATGCCGCCTAGCTCCTTGGTCTCTTTAAATCATAACTCTACTTATTCAGCAAGACATTGGCCTTCTTCGCCGCTTCAGCTACAGCGACCTCTGCCGAAACGGAAGAATCAACAACTGCACGAAGAATCTCATTCTTGATAATCTCACCAATCTCTGGATAAACCTTCTGCATTGGACGTGGACCCGCATATTCCAGTTGGTCTACAGCCACCTTGAACAGCGGCTTTTCTTCATAAAGCTTCTTCATTTCATCGCTCTCCACTGCACTGATTCGGCTAGGCAAATAGCCCGTGAAGGAACTTGCATAAATCGTTTGCTCTTTGGAGGTCATCCACTTGATAAACTTCCACGCCGCTTCCTGCTTTTCTGGCGACAGGCCAGAAGTCATAACCAGGTTGGCACCGCCTGTCGGCACTCCATACGTATCATTTGCAGGCATAAATGTCGTTCCGAGTTCAAAGCCCTGCTCTTCTGCAACCTTCATATTATTGGTCAGATCCGCAGTTGAGGAGAACAGCATCGCTGAACGCTGATTGTGGAAATCCGTTTTTGCTTGCGTACCTGCATCATCGGTCGTACCGATGCTCATAATACCTTCATCCTTCATCTTGAGCCATAACTTCACAGGTTCAATGCCGGTTTCATTATCGAATGCCGCACTTTTTCCGTCCTCGCTGATCATCGTTCCTCCACTCTGCCTCACAAAAGCCTCATAAAGCCAAATATCGACAGGCATCGAGATACCGTAACGCTGATCCTTAATCGTTAGCTTGCGTGCATAATCTTCAAATTCCGCCCAATTCTTAGGTCCAGCAGGATCAAGGCTGGCCTCCTTCAGCATTGTACGATTCAAATAAAGGATAGGTGTGCTGCGTAAATACGGGAGAGCATATAGTTTTCCATTCACATAGGAATTTCCCATTAGCCCTTGAATGAAATCTTCCATATCAAGCTGATCCTTCTCAACAAAAGAAGTCAACTCCTGCGTCATACCTGACTCGGCAAACACACCCACTGAAGCAATTTCATTTTGCCATACTTCGGGGGCATTGCCCGCTGCAAAAGCAGCCTGTGCCTTAGAATGCTGATCTGCATACGTCCCTTGATATTCCGCCTTCACGATCACTTCATCTTGGGATTCATTAAACATTTTTACCAAGTTCTCATTGTTCTCGGCGATCTTGTCCCCCCAAGAGTACCAATATGTAATCTCTATTGGTTTTTTGGCTGTATCATTGGAATTGCTACCAGAAGCAGCGCCGGTTGAACCATCGGAGTTGGAAGCACCACAAGCCGTAATAGTAAGCGCAAGCGTTGCCGCTAACAAAACAGATCCAAATTTTTTCATGAATAAACCCTCCTGTTAATCTGATTATTTAACACCCGAATAGACAAATGCTTTAATAATTTGGCGTTGTCCAAATAAGAATACGATAAGAATCGGAACGACCAAAATCATGTTTCCAGCCATTAAAATATGCCAGGCAGCTCCTCCGTCAACCTCGCGCAGCTTAGAGATCCCAATCGGAAGCGTTCTTGCTGCATCAGAAGTTGTCATCACAAGCGGCCAGAAATAATCATTCCAGTGTGCAATGAAGCTGAACAATGCAAATGTTACTAACGTTGGACGGGCCATTGGCACCATAATCTTAAGAATGATCTTCCATTCCGGCGCCTGGTCGAGTCGCGCCGCTTCAATAAGCTCTTCCTGTACTTGCTTGAATGACTGCCTGAGCATGAATATGCCAAAGGCGCTGGAAGAGAAGGGCAAAATGAGTGCCAGCAAATTGTTAATGAGTCCCCACTTGCTCATCAACAAATACACAGGTAGGAAAATGAGCTGACCAGGAATCATCAAGGTCACCATCGTTATCCCGAATAACAGCTTGTCTCCTTTGAAGGAGTATCTTGCAAAAGCATAGGCTGCCAATATTATCGTCGTGAATTGAAGAACGAGTATGCTGACCGATACAACAACGCTGTTCATTAGATATTTCAAAAAAGGCCCCGATTCCCACGCCGCTTGGAAATTGCTCCACATCACCTTGGAGGGAATCCACTTGGGTGGAAAAATCACCGTCTCCGGGTAAGACTTCAAAGATGTTGAAATCATCCATAGAAAAGGGATAGCAAAAATCGCAACCAGTGCTATTGTGGCAGTAATATTGAGCATACGCAGCAATGACTTCCTTGCCATAAAATTTTCCCTTCTCCTCTCTATTGGTAGTGAACCTTGCGGCTCAGCAACTTAAAGTAGACTAGCGTAAGCAAACCAACGACAACAAGCAGTATAACTCCCGCTGCCGATGCATAACCGATCTTGAAGTAGCGGAATCCATACTCGTAGATGTAAAAGACGAGCGTGTTGGTTGAATTGATCGGACCCCCGTTGGTCATAATGGCAATGGTCTCAAACACCTGGAATGAACTGATCAGATTGATGATTATTAAGAAAAATAGTGTCGGCGAAAGCATGGGAAGCGTAATTTTGTAGAATTTGCGCCACCAATTGGCCTCGTCCAGAGCTGAGGCTTCATACACATCCCTGGGAATGCTTTGGAGGCCCGCGATGAAGATGAGGGCGTTATAGCCCACGCCTTTCCAGACCGAAACAAGCACAAGCGACAGTAATGAACTGTCGGGACTACTCAGCCATGCCAGCTTAGGCAAACCAACCATATCAAGCAAACCGTTAAGCAAACCGAATTTGGGATCCATCAGCCACATCCACACCAGGGATACCGATACAAGTGAAACAATATGCGGACTGAAAAGCGCACCCTGAACAAACCCGTACCATGCCCCTTCCCGATTCAGCCAGATCGCAAGCAGAAGCGAAATCACAATGGATAAGGATACCGAAAGAAGCGTATAGTTCAAGGAATTGCTTAACACCTGAAGAAATGCACTATCCTTAAATAGTTCAACAAAGTTGTTGAATCCCACGAACTCCTTGACCGGATTAATAAAATCCCAGTTGTAAAAGCTTAAGAAGATCATATAGAAGATCGGATAAAGGAAAAAAATGGAGAATATTGTGATGGAGGGAGCCACCAATACATAGGGACGGAGCTTGGACCAGACGGTCATGAATATCCTCCTCCCAGGACAATCAGTTCTCCCGCTTCGGCCAGCTCATGCTGACGAGCACGCACACCGTTCCGATCAAAATAGTACAGGTCCTGCATAGACACGATGATGTTTACCTCGGAGGCTGACTCCAACGGTTTCAAGAAGCTCTTTACGGCGATAGGTCCAAGCGCGGAATCCAGTTGATAGATGATCTCTGCTCCCAGTGTCTCGCGTGTCATGATATGAGCCGAGAACTGAATATGCCCGGTCTGCGGTCTGTTCTCAAGCGTCATCGTTGCTTTCTCTGGACGAAAGCCAATATGACCAATATCATCATGAAGCTGCCCATTCAAAAAAGGCAGGATACGTTCACGATCAATCACATTCATCGGCGGTGTACCGATAAACTGCGCTGTGAAAACATTATCCGGATCATCGTAGATTTTCATTGGACTGTCTGCTTGTTGAATACGCCCTTTATCCATGATGACGATACGATCTCCCATCGACATGGCCTCAACCTGGTCATGAGTTACAAAAACAAAGGTTGCGCCCAGCCGTTTGTGAAGCTGAATCAGTTCCGTGCGCATCTGATGGCGTAGTTTGGCATCCAGATTCGACAAGGGCTCGTCCATCAGGAAGACTGCGGGACTTTTAACCATGGCCCGAGCCAAGGCAACCCGCTGGCGTTGACCTCCGGACAGAGCTTGCGGTTTTTTATGCAAATACTCTGCCAGACCGACGACCTCGGTGATCTCCTTTACAAGACGCTCACGCTCGGGCCGAGGCACCTTGCGATTTACTAATCCGAATTCAATGTTCTCCTTGACTGTCATCATTGGATATAATGCATAGTTTTGAAATACCATCGCCACATTACGCTTGCCTGGCTCTACTCCATTGACACGATGGTCCCCAATCCAAATTTCACCTCCCGTTTCTTTCTCAAGTCCTGCGATCATGCGGAGTGTCGTCGATTTTCCACAGCCGGACGGGCCGACCAATACCGTAAAGGAACCATCCTCAATGGTCAGATCGAGACCCTCGATGACTTTATCCTGCTTGAAGCTTTTTTCGATCTGCTTTAATACAATTTGAGCCACGACATTCCCTCCTTTTTCTTCACATTATTGTGCGGCCGATGCTATTCGAACGGATAAGATAAGGTCGCTTTCTTCACCCACTGCATTAGCGACAGGTCCAAAGCCCGGCGTATCATGACAAAAACTCTGAATATCATTCATGAGAACAGCACCCAGCATTCGTTGGTGAGTGATTACTACTTCGCCCTCATCAACTTCAATAACGCGGTATGCCGGCACATCGAGACAAGCTGCGGTCTGTACGTAATGCCATTCTCCTTGCTTAACGATGGAATTCATGTGATTATGCCCGCAAAAATAGATGCCTCCACCTGGCCGACTATTGAATACATCCCTCAGTTCATCCTGCGGACGGATGTAAAGCTTATCTAGTGTCGAGCGCGCAGTCGTATCGAATACCGGATGATGCCCGAAGACGAGCACTTGCTTTTCATGTGAATCGGCAATTTGGCCTTTAATCCATGTCAGCTGCTCTTCGTCTAGCTCCCCTCCCCAATCCTCACGGTTCATTTCCTGGGTAGTATCCAGAAAAATTAGTCTGGCGTGAGACGTATCTATGGCCCGATAGCGTGCCTGACCTGTTAGCGTGGAAATTTCATGCTTTGGCAGCGAATACGTATCATGATTACCCAGCACATGAATGAATTTCCGTTCACTTTTTGCAAGAATGGAGAAAATGGATCGAAGTTCCTGAGCCGTTCCTTCATGCGTTAAATCACCAATTGAGATATGATAGTCCGCATCCTCCTTCAGAAAAGCCTTGAGCATATGCTCGTATGCCCGGACTCTTGCAGCCCTCATTTCTTCCGTCCCGTGACTCATGCTTGAATAGTGAAGATCACCAAGTAACGCCAGACGCATAAACGCCACCTCCATCTTTATTTTGGATACCTTCCGGTTCAAGCCTTCTCCACCTGCAACACATTTGAAGGCTTTGGATGGGCCTGCTGCTCCATGATGAATTCGTTGAATGAAGGCCATATATAATCCGGAACGATTTTTGTCTTTCCGATATCCTCTCTTGAAGAGATCCCCGTAAGCACGAGCGCAGTCTTCATTCCATTTTGCTGTCCAAATAAAATATCTGTTTCCAGCCGATCACCTATCATGAGGCATCTGCTGCGATCCACATCCAATAGCTGAAGCGCCTTCTCTGCATAATAGCGGGAAGGCTTGCCAATCACGACCGATGCTTTCTGCTGACTGGCCGCCTCAATCGAGCTTAGAACAGCTCCGGTATCCGGAATGATATCCCCTTGAACGGGACAGCAGTTGTCCGGATTAGTTGCGAGCAGAGCCGCTCCATGGCGCACTGCTTTTGCCGCCAGATGGAGCTTATCGTAGTTAAATTTCCGATCCATTCCGACTAACACATGTGTTGATCGATATGGATCCTCGGTAATTGCTACCCCGAGTGCCCGAAGCTCCCTCCGCAAAGCTTCCTCACCTACAACCAGCACCTTGGCGTCCGGCGCATGCTCTGCAAAATACATTCCCGAAAGGTAACCTGCAGTCAGAATTTCATCAGGCTGGCACGAAATGCCCAAACTCAGCAGCCGTTTGTAGCAATCTTCCTTGGTATGAACGGGAGTATTTGTAAGGAACAGCAGGCGCTTGCCTCGTGTACGCAAGCTGTTTATAAAGCTATTCACGCCAGGGAGCCTCATCTGGCCAATATAGATGGTCCCGTCCAAATCAAAGCAATAAGCATCGTAAGCATATACATCTTCCATCACATTACTCCTGCCCGCTCACAATGAGCTGGACAACTCCAATACATCTATGAAGCATTCCAGTTCGTCAGTGCAGACCCATACGGACGGATACTCCTGAAATTTCTTCATGACGGAAGTCTCGTTGATTGTCCACGCCATCAATTGGATTCCTAATTCTTGGCATTTATGAATGTAATGCTCGGTCACAAAAGCATGGTGTATGGACAAGAACGTCGCCCCCATCTCTAATGACCAGTCCAGAATAGCTTTCGAACAGCCAAAGGTAATGAGACCAATACGTACATCGCCAGATCGTTCCCTGATCTTCTCCAGGGCATCGAAATCAAATGACGTAATTACCACCTGATCCAGCATGTTGAATTCCTCGATAACTTCAAGTACCCTTTCCTCCAGATGAGGGTAATAGCTTCCCATCTGCTTGAGCTCAATGTTAAGTTGAATCTTACCCTTTAAAGCACGCAGCACCTCTTCAAGGGTTGGAATATGTTCATCTTGCTTGATTTTTAAAGATTGCAGCTCCGAAGCAGTATAATCAGCCACCCTGCCTGTTCCATTTGTCATGCGGTCAAGCGTATGGTCATGAATCACCACTGGAATTCCATCCTTGCTGAGATGAACATCCAGTTCGAGATGTGTGAACCCAAGCTCTACCGCTTTTAAAAAGGAAGACATCGTATTTTCAGGATACTTGCTTGGATAGCCGCGATGAGCAACTGCTTGAATGATCATGCTCTATTACCTCCCGTTATATATTTTTGGACAACACAAAAAACCCAGCAGCAAATCACCCTCCTTCAACATCAAGGTTGTATTGATTTACTTACCACCGGGTTTTCTCGTCGTCTCCACCCAAGGATAAATGTATGATATTAATTAATTCCAGAATTTCTCATGGCCTACTGAAACAAAATCTGCCCCGCTCTTTAATGCTTGTTGTATTTCTTCCTCATACCGGATAAGGCCACCCACAATCAATGGCTGCGAGATGCGTTCTTTCAGTTCTTGGATGACTCGAGGCATTAATCCCGGCATCAGTTCAACCTCATCAGGCTTATAGCTCATAATCATACGAACCGCAGTCGTTATTGCTGCCGTATCAATGGCGAATATGCGCTGAATGCTTAATATGCCCGCTTGCTTGGCCGCAGAAACTGCGTTGCTCTTTGTCGTCACGATCCCGTCGATTTTGAACACATCTGCAAGATATTGAATTGCTGAGACATCTCGTCCAATCCCGGATACCATCTCCGTATGCACATAAGCTTGTTTGCCACTTCGATGCAGACTCTCTATGATCGAACCCAGATTAGTAATGTTTCCTGTCATCAGAATAACTCGCTGTACATCGCTTGCTATAGCTTGTGAAATTTGTTCATCTGTCGTGATGGAGGCTATGATCGGATAATTCTTCATGTGTCAGTCCTCGTTCCCTCGTTTGTCTTCTTAAATGTTAAAGCTAAAGTATTCGTTATGTATCATTGTGATGTAAACGGGTTGTTAATTTTCACCTTTGTAAAAAAAGAGAAAGTACTGATCCTGTTTTTCCATCAAAAAAAAGCGCTCCCTATAAAGGAGCACTTCAGCTTTTTGAAACCCGTCTAAATCTTCGCCTTCTCCTCCTCCGCCATCGACCGGATGTAGAAAGCACCCAGCACCGAGCAGAGCAGGAATGAGAAGAAAGCAATCGCCGCGGCTTGTTCACGCTCCTGGAAAACGCTGAATACCTGCTGCATGGAGACACCAAGCATCTGCGGAGAGTTCGCCCCGATTAGATAGGGCGCAGTGAAAGAGCCGATGACCCCCATGAAGACAAAGGTCAGGGCAACAAGAAATGTCTTGTACGACAGCGGGAAAATAAACCGGGTAAACAGCGTCAGTCTGCCTACACCCACGTCCTTTGCACTCTCAATGATCGATGAAGGAATGCCCGACAGCGCGGAACTGAGCAGCATAGTCGTAAATGGAATGTTGAACCACAGGTTGGCGATGATAATCCCTTTCTCGTCAAAGATGATTCGTGGCAGCGTAATCCCGACCACCTCAAGCATGCGGGCGAGCCAGCCATGGTTGCCAAGCAAGTTGATTAGACCGTAAGTTGCGATGACACCAGGGATGAACAGCGGGATCATGTACGTTTTACGAATCAGATTAACGATTGGCCCCTGGTTGAAGCGCATGTAGATCGCCAGCGTATAGCTGACCAAGATCACGGCAACGCACGTAATGGCAGTCACCCCAAGCGTAAATACGATATTGCTACGCATCCCCTTATCAGTGAACAGATACGTATAGCGGCTCAGATCGTATCCACCCGAACCATTGCTCAGGCTCATGATGAAGGATTGAACAATCGGGATAATGACGACGATCAACAGGATGGCGAAGGAGGGGAGCACCATCGCCAGGCCTGTGATCGACTGTCTGGCTTCCTTACTCATTTCGCGGCAACGTCGCTCTGCCAGCGTTTGTTAATCTCCGTGCCCAGATCCCCGATGTTGAACGTGCGGAAGCCTTCGGCCACACCGTCGAACTTATCCTGCATTTCCTGCGACATGTTGGAAAGCTCAATGCCCGGGAAGCCATTCATTTTGTCGACGATCACTTCCTGCGCTTCAGGGGACAGGACAAAATTCAGGAATTCATTGATCGCTTGCTTCTTGTCCGACTCCTGGTTGACCATCAGATAAGTTGGTCCGCCGTTGAAGCCCGGCGTGATCTGCTGCATCTTAATCGTATCCGGCAACAAACCTTCGTTCAGCTGCTGCAACACCATGTCCGACCAGGCCGGAATTAAGGAAACTTCGCCATTCATTAACAGATCCAGCGTACCCTGGTTTTTCTTCGGATAGATGCCCTGCCCGTAGACAGATGGTCCGATCTCTTTGAGCGTGTCGAAACCGCCGTCCCACTTCTCCATGATCGCCGGATCGGAGTTGTGAATGTCTTCTTCCGGCAGGTCCTTGTAGACAATCGTCTGGACGAACGAGCTGCCAGAACCGCCCGTTGACGGGTCATTGTAAGCGAACTGCTCGGGATTGGCTTTGATCCACTGCAACAGCTCGTCCAGCGTAGTTGGCGGATTGGAGATTTTGCTGCTGTCATAGGCCAGAACCACGGCGGACGAACGATACGGAACAGCGAAGTTGTCCACATCCTTCATCGTGTCCGTGTTGACTTTGCTTAGGTTAGGAATGTCTTTCTCGTTCAGTTGCTCCCAAATACCATCCTTTGTGCCCTGCGCGACGGAGGTGATGCCGTCCTCGTACAGGTCGATATCTCCTGAGCCCTTACCTGCTTTCTTAGCGGCTACGATCCGGTCGTAGGTCGGCTCAGCGCCAGTACCGGACGGGATATAGACCAGGTTCACGTCGATATCTGGATGCTGTTTCTCGAACATCGGCTCCAGCGAATCCCACAGATCCTTGACGTTTTGTGAGCCGGTAAAATAGAAGTTGAAAGATACCGGATTGCTCGATGCAGCAGCGTTCCCCTCGGTGTTTGAGGTACTTTTAATCTCGCTTCCGTTTCCACACCCGGCCAGCAATGACATTGACAATCCCACAACAGTCAACAATGATAAAAATGGCTTTTTCATACGCATATCATTCATCCTCCTCAGTTCGATTCATCGACCGGGAATCCGGTCATTTTCGAGATCGAGACGCCGACGTCTTTTCCTACCTGCAGTTGCTCAACGAATTCCTTGTTCAGAAAAGCACGTATAATGCCAAATTCCACCAGTTCCACGGTAACTTCGGCGTAATGTCCAAGAATCATTACCTGCTTGACCTTGCCCACCAAAGTACCTTCACCCATCACAGTACTGCTCACCTGTACGTCTTCTGGTCGGACCGCAGCCGTCACCTGTCCGCTTAACCCCTTCTCGTTCGGCAGGCGAAGATGTCCTATCCGGATGTTCTCCCCTTCCGCCACCCCCTTCAGGAAATTCATTTTGCCGATAAAACCGGCGACATATAATGAAGCGGGCTCATCGTAAATCTGCTGCGGAGGAGCAATCTGCTCGATGCGCCCGTGATTCATGACGATAATGCGGTCAGATAACGATAGCGCTTCTTCCTGATCATGCGTGACAAAGACCATTGTCAGCCCGGTCTTCATTTGGATCTCACGCAGCTCCTCACGCATTTCGTGCCTCAACTTAGCGTCCAGCGCCGAGAAAGGCTCGTCCAACAGAAGTACCGCCGGATTCAGCAACAGAGACCGCGCCAGTGCAACTCGCTGCTGCTGTCCACCTGAAAGCTCGGCCGGATACTTCTTCCCGAAACCCGACAGTCGGACCAGCTTGAGCGCATCTTCAACCGCTGTGCTGATCTCTGCCTTCGGCATTTTGCGGATCTTCAAGCCGAACGCCAGATTGTCGTATACCGACATATGTGACCACAAATTATAGCTCTGGAACACCATCGAGGTCGGCCGTTTCTCCGGTGGCAGTTGAATGACACTCTTGCCTTCGATCAAGATGTCACCGGAGTCCGGTTCGAGAAACCCGCCGATGCTCCGTAGTACGGTAGTTTTCCCGCACCCGGAGGGACCAAGAAGGGTGACCAGCTCGCCTTTTTCGATATCAATGTTGATGCCGCTGACACCGTCACCGGTTTTGTAACGTTTGGCTAACTCTCGTACAGACAACTGCATACTTCTGCCTCCCTTTGCTTCGGAATATAGAACGAAACACATTTTTATTTCATTTGAAAACCGCTCGCCAGCACGTCCGCGCTCACCAGCCGCTGGGCTGCCACCAGCAGAATAATGGTTGGCAGCGTCAGTATGATCGAGAATACGGCTCCGGCGCTGCTCGGAAAGTCGGAAATAATGGAGTACATGACGATTGGCATCGTTTTGTAATCCGGGATGCCGACCAGGAACGTCCCCTGCGCTTCGTCGAGCGAATTGAGGAACGTGAAGATCGAAGCGACCATGATGCCAGGCATCGCCATTGGCAGGGTGATGCTACGGAACACTTTGAACGGGCTCGCCCCGACGTCCCGCGCCGATTCCTCCTGCGCCCGGTGCACGTTGCGGAAGGCGGAGGTCGGAATCCAGGTCATGAACATCAACACGTTGATCATATGAATCAGCACAACGCCTAGCAGCGTATTCATCAGTCCAATCCGGTAGAAAAGGACCGCGATGGAGACGTACAACCCCATTTTCGGAAAGGCGTGCGTCAGCAGGAACGAGAACAGGAACATCCGCTTCAGCGGAAACTGGAGTCTTGCGAAAGCGTACGCTGCTGGGATGCAGACGACGATGGACAGCAGGGTCACCAGGGTAGCAATGAGGAAGGACAATGAGATCGACGAGACAATATCGTCCTTCGCCAGTACAAACTCCCACCATTTGAAGCCCCATACCTGGGGCAGAATGTCCGGATAATTCCACTTTTCACTAAAGGCAAGCACAAGCAGGTTCACCAGCGGACCCGCGAAAAAAACGGCGAACACGGTCAGCAACACAAATTCGATTATTCTTCTCGGACCTACGTGTTTCCAGTACCAAGACATGTTCCGTCCTCCCTTCCATTCGTCGATTGACGAACAATCACTTCGCTTTCGTATTCAATCAGGCGCGGCACGCTCCCCTCGCCGCTAATCAGGCGATCCAGAACCGTTACCGCGTCTCGGCCGATACCAGACGCATCCACACTGACAGTAGTCAGTGATGGGTGGTACATGCCGGCCACTTCAGTATTGTCGTAACCCATAACGGATACTTCCTCCGGAACGCGGACGCCGCGCTCCTGCAGCACCTTCATCGCGCCCAGTGCAAGCATGTCATTTGTACTGAACAGAGCGCTGTATTGTCCCTCCCGGAATGCCGCATAATGCTCCTCCATCAGCTTCCGACCGGAATCGAAGCTCGATTCCGATGACTCGACGACGGTAAACCCGTCCTGTTCAGAACTAACGCCGAGGGATTCCAGCCGTTTTCGGAATCCCTCCAATCGCAGTGAGTGGCTCCGATGCTCGCCCGGTCCGGCGATGATAAAGAATTTGCGGTGTCCGCAGTCATATAAATGCTGTGCCGCCCGTTCTCCACCGGCTTCATCGTTGCTCACGAGATGCACAACGTCCGGATCTTCCGTCGATCCGTTCACCATCAGATAAGGGATATTGAAGTTTTTGACGTAATCGATGACGTTCTTCTGCAGCCGGCTGACGAGGATGAGTCCATCCACCCGCTGTTCCAGCATATAATCGGTGGAGCGTAGCGACATTTCCCTGTCGGTCTTCAGGAAAATTGAGTAGCCCATCTCTTCAGCGGACATCAGTATCTCGTCAATGATTCTGCCGTACAGCGTGTGGGACACGATCGGAAGCCTGTCACGGAAAACGATGACTCCGATGTTGTACGTGCGCTTGGCGACCATCGCCCGGGCGACGGCGCTCGGCTTGTAACGAAGCTGCTTGACCGCCTTGAGAACGCGATCCCGGACTTCGGGACTCGCGTATCCGTTTCCGGAGATAACCCGAGAAGCGGTCGATTTCGATACACCGGCCAGTTGGGCCAGCTCCCGCAAACTATGATTCAGCTTATTGTCCAATCCCTATTCTCCTTTGCAAAATCCGTTTCTTCCCGGACAGCAATCAGCTTCGCCGGATCACGGGTTGTTATCGAATCGACGCCCAACTGTGCAAGTCGCCGCATGTCGTCCGCCTCGGAAACCGTCCAGACGTAGATAGCCAGACCGCTCCGCTGCACAGCTTCCATTAGTTCTGGCTGAACTAGCTGATACGGCACGTTAATCCCAAAGCAGCCGGCTTCGCGAGCATTTGCACACGCCTGGAACATTGCCTCTTCGTAGCTCAGACTCCCGAAGCTTTGCATGTTCACATTAAGCAGCCTGCGGATGCTTGGAGCGTTCCGGCTAGCTTTAACCGCTGAACCGTATTCGCAGCCACTGAGAAACACCATCTCCTCCATACCCATCCGATCAACCAGGGCGGAGACTGGTCCCAGAGCGCTGTCTGTTTTGATATCAAGATTCATGATTTTACCTGCTTGGCGTATCTGTTCAAGCACATCCTGAAGCGTCGGAATGGGTGCTAATCTAGCGGTGTTCAACTCCTTCAGTGTCATTTCTGCAAGACTGCCTCGGCTTCCATCTGCCAAAACGATATCGTCATCGTGGGCGAGCACCGGCACACCGTCCTGAGTCGATCGAATATCGTCTTCGTAAATATCCACGCCAAGCTTTAGAGCCGCCTGAAGTGACTCGAAAGAATGATCGGGATGGCCCATGCAGCCAGTATGGGCTGTGATCAGCGGAAATTTGTTCATTGCGAGTATCCTCCTTCTTCGAAATAGATGGCGTTGGTAAAGGCGATCAGCACATGGACCCCTCGTACGGTTCCCCACAGCTCGGCGCGAATCCACCTACGGGGGGTATCTAGAGCGGACTCCCTCAGTTGGGCTTCAAATTGCATTATCTGTTCGTCCGATGAAGACGGAATTTCAAGGTTAAGCTCCTCGCCCAGATTGGAACACAGCTTCAATCTGCAGACCTGCTTCGGTAGCGACCACAGTCCGGTGCGTACCGAGAAGTCCAGCGTCAAGTTCGCCCGGATCGGCTCCTCTGCAGCTTCCCGTCTCTCGACTACTGTTGGAACCGTAGAGCCTATTGCATAGAATGCACCCCCAGCTTCCAGCGTCAGGGTCAGCAGAGGACCTATCGTTACGGACGCGCGCCCTTCCCGCAGCGCTTGGATAAGCGTTTCTTCATGGAGCCAAAGGGCTGTCGAGTCCTCGTTCCCCGCCACTGCGTCGTCCTCGATGCCGAGGTAAGTAACCGAGATCGGATCGTCTGTCTCGCCCTGCGCGTGCCAGTCCCTGCCTGAAGTGGCCGCAATCCGATATCCTTCATTCAGCTTGTATGTCCACAGATCAAAAGCCCGCCGATTGTTCGTCTGAATGGAAGGGAACGTACCGGACCAGACTTCGATGTAATCGACAGCGGACCAGTTCCCAATCTCGTATTCCCAGAAGCAACCAGTACAGGCCGGACTGCCGATTCGGAAGGGATGAGCAAGCCCAGCGATTCCACCGAGGCGATGCACGTTCTCGATCCCCTCATCGATCCCATCCCGATCCGCTTGACGCCAGTCGGCAAAAGCGCTCAGTCCTATCGTCACCATATGGCCGTAAAAAGTTGTCCACTCCATGCCGGGGATGATTCGCAGTCCGTACCTCTGCTCGATTTCCTCTTTGCCACTCAGGCCGGACATCGTGTTGTGATCGGTCAGCGCGATGGCGTCGAAGCCCAGATTTGCTGCTCCCGCTGCCAGTTCTCCCAGCGACTGACTGCCATCGCTGTGCAGCGTATGTGTATGCAGTTCACAGGCGAACCACTTCATATCGAGTCCTCCTCTGTCGTCCAGATTTCCAGTTGATAATCGCAAGTATCGGTCACGATGCAGTGCAGGCTTAATGTGACGCTCCAGGGCCCCGGAACCAGCTCGCCCGCCATAAGGCCGGGAGAAGCTTCTCTCTCCGATACGTATAGATCCTGCACCTCGTCTTGGCGGTGGCACGCCCCTCGGTATCCCCGCGCATCGTCCAGCGAGAGTGTCATCAGATTCTTCAGAGGGAGATGCCGGTCAGCATTGGCAATCGCGTATTCCCGATTGTCCGGCAAAATGTATAGATCGTAACTGTCCTTGAGCAGCCGTAGCGCCTTCTCCCGATTTTCGAGCGTCTTCGGCGTATATTGTAATCGCAGGTTCAGCTTCCCACAGCCCTCGTCCAACTCAAAAGGAATGCGGATATGTGTTTGGGAATCCTCCGGAGATGCGTATCCTTGTAGATCCAGCAGTTTCATTGCGCCGCACCACCTTTCATTAATCCGTTATCTTCATGACTTACGTTATGCACTTCTTGCTGAATGTGGGACCGTTCCCACATCTAATACTTATGTTACGGGTAAAAAATCAGGTCTGTATCTGCATCGTGTTAATATTCTGTAAATGCAAAAAAGACCAGACTTCTATTAAAAGAAGACTGGCCATTTTATCTTTTTATCGCTAGATTGTTTTCGCACTGCATACGAGGGGCAACAGATGCAAAAAACGAGCTGCGCGGAATCATGCCGTAATGGCGGCCCGAAAGCAAAAAAAAGGTGGAGAATCAATGTGATCCCTCCCCCTTTCTGTTATTTAATTAGCTTATTTACGGTAGTCATCAGTTCATCCAAAACTTCGCGGTCGCCTTCTTGAATCCGTTCAATGACACAACTCTTTAAATGGTGTTCAAACAGCTGTTTACCTAACCCATTAAGAGCGGATTGTATTGAAGCGATTTGATGCAACACATCATCACAGTACGTGTCTTTTTCGATCAGTCCCTTTACCCCGCGTACTTGCCCTTCGATACGATTCAGCCGATGAATCAAACTGAGCTTTGTTTTTTCGGAATGATGACTTTTCCGCTCTGTAGAAGATGTATGGTCAACTGAGGTGGCCTCGTGTGTTGTTTTATCCATTTGAATCAACTCCTTTTATTCAGATTAACATCCCCCACCCCCCTATGTAAAGTGAGGCTCCTTTTAGTAAGTTTCCTTTGATCGAAAAAGCAGCTCAACTTAAGCGTGAGCTGCTTTTTCCGTGAACTACATATAAACAGAAAGTCACCTTACTCTTTATTCAACAATTTGCTTATTTCACTGAGATTCTCCGCGAAGCCGATAAACACCTTATCGCCAATCACAATCGTCGGCACAATCTGTTTTCCAGTCAAATTCCACACTTCTTCTGGATACTTTGGATTTTCTGTGCAGTCAAAGTCTGTATAGGGAAGCTCATTCTCTTTGAAAAACCGTTTAGCATAACTGCAGTCACTACAGGTAGGAATCGTATAGATTTTAATTGTTTTTTCCATGCTCGATACACTCCTTATCGAATCATTTGATGTCGACTGCGAAAGGTACAGTAAAAACTTCTCCTTGGTGCTGAAATTGGCCCCATATTTTATAAGTCCCACTTTTCGGAAAGGAAGTCATAAACTCCGCTTTCGGACCGGTCGCTTTTTCGTCCATTGGATGAACATGGAGATATTGCTCCGCATCATCTGATAATATAACGACATGTCCTACAGCACCCAGATATTGCTCCAGGTTGCTAATCCCTTTCTTTGTTTGTGCGTCAACAATATTAAACGTAAGTGTGATTTCATCTTTCGCCGTTGTGTTGCTTATGGTAAGTTCAATTTCTTTACCATCAACAACTTTCACAAGCTTTGTATCAGCTTCTATAGGCTCCAGTGCTTTTTCTTCTCCCTCCACTTTCACCCATTCACTGAGCGTAGTACTCGATCCGCCTTTTGGAAGGATGTCTGCAAAGAATTTGTATCCTCCACCATTCAGAAACGTTGTATTGATTTTGAAATTGCCGTTTCCATCGTACTCAGGGTGAATGTGGCTAAAGTAGGAGAGGTCTTTATTAACAACGATGAGATGGAGCAATTTCTCATGGCTTCGTTCAAATTCTTTGACCAAGTTGCCCTCATTGTCTTTAATTTGAATATTCAATTCCACATCCGTGTTCGTTTTTGCTACTCCAGATGCAAACGTAAATGAAGCTTTAAGGTTACTTGCAGTCTGTACGCTACTATCGTGATCACCATGACCGATGTGACTATGACTGGTGCCACCATGGCCGTCTGAATGATTACTTTCCTTTGGATTTCCATAGTGCGGCAGTACGCCGAAGGCAAGAATATTTCTTATCATAAAAATATCGCTCCAATCTGATCCTATTTAGTTTCGTATTTTCACACGTTGCAAACGAAGCGCGTTAAGAACAACGGAAACCGAACTCATTGCCATCGCTGCACCGGCAACCCACGGTGCTAACAAACCAATCGCAGCAATTGGAATCCCTAGTGTGTTATAACCAAGCGCCCAAAACAGGTTTTGCTTAATATTTCTCATGGTCTTACGGCTCATGTAAATCGCATCAGGAATGCTGGACAGGTCTCCGCGCATAAGGGTAACATCTGCAGCTTCCATGGCTACATCTGTCCCTGTGCCAATTGCCATACCAATGTCTGCCGTCGCAAGGGCCGGCGCATCATTGATACCGTCTCCGACCATCGCCACTTTTTTGCCTTGAGCTTGTAGTTTTTTCACTTCTTCTGCTTTTCCTTCAGGCAAAACCTCAGCCCGTACATGGTCAATACCCACTTGAGCCGCGATGGCTTTAGCTGTCCGTTCATTGTCGCCAGTAATCATGATGACCTGAATTCCCATCTCTTTTAGACGACTCACTGCAGCTTTGGACGTTTCCTTAATTGTATCCGCCACAGCAACCATACCTGCATATCGATCATCAATCGCAACCAGCATGGCTGTCTTGCCTGACTCCTCTAAACGAGACATCGGTTCGTAAGCTGCCTTCGCGTTAACTTTATACTTTTCCATCAATCGGCGTGTACCAATCAGTAATTGTTTCCCTTCTACAACGGCCTTGATTCCGAATCCTGGAATGGCTTCGAACGATTCTGTTCTCGGCAGCTCAATATTTCTTTCCTGGATGCCTACCACGATCGCTTCCGCAAGCGGATGCTCCGAATTTTTCTCCGCCGCGCCGACCAGTCTTAGGAATTCTGACTCGTTACCTTCAGCTAATACATCTGTCAGTTCGGGCTTGCCTTTTGTTACCGTACCGGTTTTGTCGAGAATGATCGCATCGATCTTATGGGTCTGTTCCAGATGTTCTCCACCCTTAAACAAAATACCAAGTTCAGCCGCGCGTCCCGATCCCGCCATGATTGACGTCGGAGTTGCCAATCCAAGCGCACATGGGCAAGCAATAACCAGTATGGCAATTGCTTTTTCCAAAGCTCCTGCGAAATCGTTGGGTGTCACGAGGAAATACCACACCAGGAAAGCAACGACCGCGATGCCAACAACAATTGGAACAAATATACCCGAGATTATATCCGCTACCCGTTGAATTGGTGCTTTGGAGCCTTGTGCTTCTTCCACAACTTTGATAATTTGCGCAAGCGCCGTTTCTTTGCCGACTTTCGTTGCTTTGATTCGAAGAATACCGTTTTTATTAATCGTGGCTCCAATAACCGCATCTCCGGCTTTCTTCTCCACAGGGAGACTTTCGCCCGTAAGCATGGATTCGTCTACCGACGACACGCCCTCAAGCACTTCTCCATCCACCGGCAGTTTATCCCCTGGACGGACAAGAACGACATCCCCTACGATGACTTCATCCACCGGAATCGTCAGCTCTTTGCCATCGCGAATGACCAAAGCCGTTTTCGCTTGTAATCCCATCAAGGATTTAATTGCTTCGGAGGTCCGGCCTTTCGCGTTTGCTTCGAAAAGTTTCCCCATAATGACCAACGTAATCAGAACTGCACTTGTCTCGTAGTACAAGGACGGTCCATGATGCATACTGTCACCCATCGCATACCAATCGAGGGTCAAGTACAGGCTGTAGAAATAAGCAGCGGAGGTTCCAAGTGAAACCAGAACGTCCATATTCGCACTGCGATTGCGCAGCGCCTTATATGCGCCTACATAAAACTGTTTACCAATATAAAATTGCACCGGAGTGGCCAAAATAAGTTGAACCCAAGGATTCATCAGAAAATCTGGCATGTACATCCATGAGGTAAACGAAAAGTGAGCAACCATCGTCCATAACAGCGGGAAGGAGAAAATCGCCGAAATTAACAATTTCCGTTTCTGCTGACGTATTTCATTAAGACGGTGGTCATCCGCATTTTGATTCTCCTGCTTGATCATGGCTTTATAGCCAAGCTTTTTGACTTTGTTTTGCATATCCTCAATCGTGACATCGCCCGATGAATACTCCACGCGAGCCGTTTCCATCGCGAAGTTTACAGTCGCATTTGTAACGCCTGGCAACTTGCTTAGTCCCTTTTCGATTTTGTTAGCACAAGCAGCACACGTCATGCCTTCGAGATTAAACTGCGCAACTTCCGTAACAGTGCCGTATCCAAGCTTTTTAATGGTTTCCTCTAGAGTATTCCTATCCACTTTTACCGGATCGTACGTTACATTTGCTTTTTCCAACGCAAAGTTTACGTTAGCTGAAGAGACTCCTTCCATTTTATTGAGGCCTTTCTCAATTCGGTTTGCGCAAGCGGCGCAAGTCATACCAGTAATTTGCAAAGTTGATTGCTTATTCTGAGCGGCTGTTGATTCCACAAAGATTCACTCCCTCGTTGTCAATTGACTTACACCACGTCGTATCCCTGATCTTCTACGGTCTCCTTAATTCGATCGATTGTTATTTGAATTTCATCAAACGACACATCCACTGTGTTCTTCTTAAGATCAACCTTCCCTTTAGCCCCTATTTCTTTAAGTGCGCCTTCAATGGAGTTGACGCAATGTTGGCAGCTCATACCTTCAACTTGAAGTGTAATGTTTTTCATTTTTCCTCATCCCTTCGTTCTGATATATTTATTAACGCCCTTCTTAAATATAGTATACCCCCCTACCCTATAATAGTCAACATGCTTTCTCTTTTGTTTCATCGTCACTCTCTCTTGAACTCGCTCCATGATGAGCTTTTGAGTTACTGCTCATACAAAAGCGTACCCTTTCCATTCACAGCGGAATGATTTAATTCAGTGAAATTTAGTATAATTGAGCAAACCCGGTCGAGCTTCGACCGGGTTTGCTCATTACACCACAAATTTCAGTTAGATCCTCAAAACCAATGAAATCCAGATAAACTGTACTTTATAATGGCGTTTGGCAAAATTATAGTCATAGCAGCACAGGTTTGGATGCTCACTGTCACACCAGAACGTTATAACCCTTTTTCCGAATGGCTTCCTCAATTTCGGAAATCTGAATTTTTTCTTCGTCAAACCGAACATCTATCGTGCCCTGCTCAAAATTCACTTGCCCTTCAGCTCCGATTTCATTGATCGCACTTTCAATTCTAGGAACACAAGAACGGCAAGTCATGCCTTGTACTTGAAGGCTTGCCTCTTTCATAGTTTTCACCTCCTTTCAATGGATTCCTCTGCAATCTGTTGCAACTGCTCAAGCGAAATCCGTTTTACGAATTTGCTGAACTTTTCCTTGCCTTTTGCCTGTTCTTTATAAAAATCAATGATGCCTGTAACAGCCCAAATAAGCTGATCTTCCGTGATTTCTGAACGAAGCAATTTGGCGAAGGACGTTTTAAGTCCCTTCGATTCACCGCCAACGTAAATATCAAACTTATCGCGCATTTTGATAACGCCGATATCCTTAATCAGCGGTTCGCTGGTACCTAACGCGCAACCCGCATAGCCGATTTTTAGCGGTGCAGGTGTCTCGATGCCAGCTATTGCTTTATTCAATGTTTTTGCTGTTTTAAGCCCAGCTTCTTCGGCACCTTTACAGAAATTGCAGGCAATTAGACTTTTGGTTACAAACCCCGCAGGATTCACTTCAAGGCCAATACGCTCAAGTTCTTCCTTGATTGTTTCTCTTTGCTCGATCGGCACTTCTGCATAGAGCTGTTTGAAAGTGGTCATTTCCACTTTAGCATCTGTTCCTACGCTATTTCCAATTTTTACAAGTTGGTTTGGCGTGAACAAGCTACCGCCAAGTTGAATCACTGGGCTTATGGCAATTTTGATTTTTTCAACCACAATTCTTCCTCTCCTCAGTTCAAACTTAACGAATCACTCGATATCGACTACGAAAGGTACAGTAAAAACTTGCCCTTGATGCTGAAATTGACCCCATATTTTATAGGTTCCACTTTTCGGAAAGGAAGTCATAAACTCTGCTTTCGGACCAGTCCCTTTTTCGTCCACTGGATGAACATGGAGATATTGCTCCGCATCATCTGATAATATAACGACATGTCCTACAGCACCCAGATATTGCTCTAGATCGCTAATGTCTTTCTTCGTTTGCGCGTCAACCATATTAAACGTAAGTGTGACTTCGTCTTTCGCCGTTGTGCTGCTTAAGGTAAGTTCAACTTCTTTGCCATCAGCAACTTTCACAAGCTTTGTATCAGCTTCTATAGGCTCCTGCACTTTTTCTTCTCCCTCTACTTCCACCCACTCACTGAGTGTGGTACTCGCTCCACCTTTTGGCACAAAATCTGAAAAGACTTTGTACTCACCTCCATTTGGAAACGATGTTTTAATCGCAAAATTTCCATTTGTATTATAATCAGGATGAATGTGGTTAAAGTAAGAGAGGTCTTTACTAACCACAATAAGGTGCATCAATTTTTCATGACTCCATTCGAACTCATTTACTGAATTGCCATCGGAATCCATAATTTGAATATTCAAATCTGAATTTTCGGTTGCTTTCACTGTTCCAGATGCAAATGAAAATGACGCTTTAAGGCTATTTGCTGGTTGTTCCTTAGTATCATGGTCACCGTGCTCTCCATGGCCAGTACTTGGAGTTGCTGAATTTTCATTTTTTTTGGAGGTACCGCATGCAGACAGCACACCGAGGACCAAAACAACTGTTAAAATAAGCATCATTTTTCTTTGCATTTTGAATATTCTCTCCTGTTCAATAGTAATTTTTAATATTTTGAAGTGTAATGTTTTTTTATTTTTCCTCTTCCTTTCGATTGACCAAAATAGACATTGTTTTTAGCATTTCTTGTGCGATGGATTCGCTATGCTTTGAGTCGGCGCTTGCCGCGTATGACTTCAAATGATTCGACATGAGCAATATACCGACTGCGCTCAAAGCGGAATGGATAGCCTCGACCTGGTTTAAGATTTGATCACAATAATCATCCCGTTCCATTTGCCTCTGTACTCCGCGAACCTGTCCTTCAATTCGATTCAATCTCATCTGGATGGAGAGTCGATCCTTCAGAGTCAGGTAATTTGATTCTTGATTTTTAGGAAATGAATATATTGATTCCTTCGTATCCAATATCATCCACCAACTCTTCTTAAGCATTTTTAGTATACCAACCCACCCTATATTGAGTCAGTATATTTTTACCATACCCATCTACCCTATACCCTATATTAACAAAAAAAAGAAAAAGGTGTGAGTAGTATCCCAAGTTTATTTTATTAACTTATTCATGGTTACCATAAGCTCTGTTAACACCTCGGAGTCCCCTTCTTGGATCCGCTCGACGACACAGCTTTTGAGATGATGCTCCAATAAGAGCTTTCCGACCCCATTCAAAGCCGATTGTACCGAGGAGATTTGGGTCAGTACGCCATCGCAATACGTATCTTTTTCAATGAGTCCTTTAATGCCGCGTACTTGCCCCTCGATCCGATTCAATCGGCTTAGTATACTGTTTTTTTACTTTATCCGAATGATGACTTTTTCTTGGTGTTCCATCAGCAGAGCAGCAACTCGAATCATTTCCGCCTTCATGTTCAAGCATTTCTGTATCCATGTGCACATAGCTCACCTCCTCATAAAAGATTATCTATACCCATTACCCTATACAAAGTTATAACTATACGCCCGTTTGTTTACCCGACTTGGGAGAGCGGATAAACAGAATTGCCAGGATAGCACCTGCGATAGCGATAATTCCTGACCATAGGAACGCTTGCTGAAACCCTTCGTTCAACGCAATTAACTGATCAGCACCAGCTTGGGAAGCTGTTCTTGATGCAGCAATCGCAACCATGATGGCCAGACTTATCGCTGAGCCGATCTGATAGCTTGTATTGGCAAGCCCGGATGCGAGCCCTGACTCTTCCGGCTTGGCTCCCGACATGGCAGACATGGTAGCCGGAATATAAGCAAGCGACATACCAAGCGCGCCTAGCAGTGAGGCTGGAAGTACATGTGTTGCGAAATTACCATCAACCGGCGTGTTTGTTGCAAAGAGTAATAACGATCCTCCAAGGGCTATCAATCCGATAACCACATTGGCTTTCACGCCAATTTTTCCGATCAATTTACCGGAAACGAAAATCATACATATGGCAATAAGTATGGTCATAGGTAGCAAACCAAGTCCACCTGCGAAAGCAGAAAACTTCAATACTTGCTGCAAATAGAGATTAAGGAAAAACCATAACGGAATCCAAGCGGCGGACAGCATAATGAGTGCGATATTACCTGCAGCCAAGTTTGGCGCCTTAAAGATCCTGAGCGGAATAAGCGGTTCTTTTTTTACAGCCTGAATGATTAAGAACAGAATAAACAATACGGCCCCCAAAACTAGTGTCCATACGGTAGTCGGTGCGCTCCATCCATTGTGTTCAGCAGTAACAATGCCGTACACCACCAATACCAATGAGGCTGTTACGGAGATAGAGCCGATAACATCGATGCTTCCTTTTCTTCGAACCCCTTTTGATAAAATTCTAGGGGCTACAAGCATGGCGACGATGCCGATCGGTACATTAATCAGAAATGTCCATTCCCAGCTTAACCACTCGGTTATGACACCTCCTAGAAATACACCAGCTGATCCGCCGGCAGCAGCAGAAGCACCCCAAAACCCTAATGCTTTACCTAACTCTTTGGGGTTACCACTAAACAACATCATGACTATGGTTAATGCTGAGGGGGCAATTAATGCGGAACCAAATCCTTGCAATGCACGCCCGATGTTAAGCGACTCCTCGTTCCAAGCCACACCTGCAAGCAAAGAAGCTAACGTTAGGATCGAAAATCCCCACATGAACATGCGCCGCTGCCCAAACAGATCGGACAAACGCCCACCGAGTAACAGCAAACCGCCAAAGAAAATGACATATGCATTAAATACCCATTGCAAATTAGCCTGTGTATATCCGAGCGCTTCTTTGATTGCCGGCAGCGCAACCCCAATAATTGAGGTGTCCATAATAACCATAAAATTTGCAATGCATAACAAAGCCAGTGCTTTCCAACGCCTTGGATCCGGCAGAGAAAGAGCTTGATTCATCATAAGTATACTCTCCTTGTATATATCTTTTTTTTGCTCTGACGGCCGTCAAAAGCGAGATCAAAATTATTACAAAAATTTCCCTTGCCGACAACTACATAGTATAGCCCCCTACCCTATATTGTCAATTCAAATTTTAATATGCTGGATTTTAATCAGATAGTGGATGATGAAAAGCGTAATGCTCACACATGAAGTTTCTCTTTAATGGGTTCTTATTAGGGGTTTTGGAGTATCCTGCCCGATAACTAACAAGGCTGCCGATTTATGTCGGCAGCCTTGTTAGTTATCGTAATTGTTAAGCCATAGTTACCTTGATAGTTTAACAATTTTTATTAAAACCGATTGATTGAAAATGGAGAAATATTATGTTCCGTTTTCCCTGATATAATCAACTCACTTAAAATCTGTCCAACTACACTACTAAATTTAAAGCCATGTCCTGAGAAACCTGATGCAATGGCAACGTTAGGATAGTTAGGATGTGTATCGATAATGAAATCTTCATCAGGAGTCATTGTATACATACACGTTTTACCGAACTTCAAATCTTGTGCAGAGGGCATATAGTGATGTAAAAATTGTTTTGGATCTGTCGTGTCTTCCTCTAGTTCACCAAATCCCAGGATGGCTTCATCTGGATTGATTGTATCTCCTCCATCATGTCGGCCTACTTTTAATCCAGAACCATCGATGCTTGGAAAACCATAATAATGTCCGTGAGATGTCTCAAACGAAAAGGCTGGGAACTCCTTATGATTATATAAATCTTCATTAGTATCAAACCAAGCAAATGTTTTTCTTATAGGATTAAGAGGAAGATTTAGATCCAACATGGAAAGGAGACTTCCTGACCAGGCTCCTGCTGAAACTACTAACGCATTAGCACTAAAAGTTTGATTATCGGTCTTGATGGTAACTCTTTTACCATGAACCATGATTTCTTTTACTTTACTATTGGTTATGATGGTAGCTCCGTTTTGCTCTGTGAGTTCTCGATATGCTTCAATGCATTCCTCACATTTCAACACTCCTGAGGTTGGTTCGTAGCAACCAATGTAGTTGTTCGGTAAAGTGATGCCTGGCCAACGCTTATTTACTTCAATGGAATCTAAAATCTCAAGTGGTAATGAATAGGTTTTTGAGCTTGAAATGATATTTTGGATAAAATCTGTTTTCTCGTAACCCACGTTTAGAACCCCAGTAGGGAGAAATAATTGTTTTCCCGACACTTTCTCTAAGTCATTCCATAATTCTTGAGCCTTGAGCGCCAACGGAACATAATTTTCACCTTCACCATACGCGTGTCTAATGATTCTCGTCTCTCCGTGATGACTGCCTTTGTTATGGGGCGGGTTAAAGGAATCTATTAATAATGTACTTTTCCCACTCTTGGATAAAAAATAACCAGCCGCCATCCCCATCGAACCTGCTCCAATTACAATTACGTCATAATGCATTGTAAGTTACCTCCTTGTAAGAAATCCCCATGTAACTTAAGTATTAAGTATGGCTAGTATTCTCCTATATTACTAATGATTCTAACACTTAACAATTGCTCTAACCTGGAGATGATATCCAAGTCATAATAAAAAAACCGCATAACAACGCGGTTTTCTTAGATTCGTAAATTTACTAACCTGTAAAAAAACTTCCCTGGTCCCAAGCTGCCTCCACTCTTTTTCGTCGTTTTCGTTTACGAATTTACGTCAGGATCAGCTGGTAGGTTGGCGACCTATTTACTAAAACGTCCGTTCGCATTTAATCTTACTGAGCCGTTAAAATCAGCGGTCCGTCCAGCGTGATTGCGATCGTATGCTCATATTGCGCCGACAACTTGCCGTCGGCCGTTCTCGCCGTCCACCGATCGTCGTCTATCGTGATACGGAACGTACCTTCGTTAATCATCGGTTCAATCGTAAACACCATACCTTCCTTTAATCGAATGCCTTTGCCGGCTACGCCGATATGCTCATAGGTCGGCTCCTCGTGCAAGCTCCGTCCGATCCCGTGCGCCAGCAGATCGCGTACGACCGAATACCCGTGTGCTTCCGCATGCTGTTGAATCGCCGACGTTATGTCGCCGAGCCGCCCCCCGGGTATAGCCCGGGCAATCCCCAGATCCAAGCATTCCTTTGTCACCTTCATTAATTTTTTCACTTCCGGCCGAATATTGCCCACCGCATAGCTCATGCACGAATCGCCGAACCATCCCCCGTATTCCACGACGATGTCGAGTTTAAGCAAGTCGCCGTCCATGAGTACGCGGTTCGAAGGAATCCCGTGAGCCACCACATCGTTAATGGAAATGCAGGTTTCGGCGGGGAAACCGTTATACCCTTTCGTAAACTGCTTGCCACCCATCTTGGTGATATGGCTGGCAACAAAATCATTGATTTCTAGCGTGGTTATCCCAGGCTCAATCAGTTTGGTCACCTTGCGGTAGCAGTCCGCAACGATTTGGCTCGCCGGCTTCATCTCTTCGATTTCCCTAGGTGATTTTATAATGATCATCTTTTGTTCATTCACTCCTTATGCATCCTATAATTTTAAAAACCGGACGATATCCCTTGCCTCTTCGTGCAGCTTTTTGCGGCGCAGCGAAAGCGAGGCGCAGCCAACCAAGGCGGCCACCAGCATTTCCGCACGCTGTAGCCGATACGGCTGCTCCGCCGCGTTTCCGCCGAAAGCAGCATCCTCGTCCGCCGCACGCCCGGTGTCCACCAGCGCAGCAAACGGCGCGAGCACCTCATCCTGAAAAGCAGCCGTGAGCTTGGTCGAGCGTGCTTCAGGTAGCGAGGCAAAGCCCTCAAGAGCCAGCTTATACAGCAGGTATAGGGCGTGGTCCTCCGCCCAAAGCTGCAGAAGCCGGACGCTGGCTGCGGCGACGGTGCCAAGCTCTGCGGAAGCGGGCGTTTCGTGGCTTCGGCTTCGGGAATCCACAGCAGCCAAGTCGAAATGCCCGCCCGCTAGCTCCTCTCCCAAAGCCGAGGTGCGCGGGGCCTCAGGCCATTCCCCGGCCCGCTCCAAAGCGTCCCACAGGAGATCGTGGAGCAAATCGCCCTTATTGCTGTAATAGTGGTATACCGTGCCATACCCGAGTCCCGCCTGAACGGCCACATCCCGAATTTCAAGTAAAGGCCCTTTATTCAGAAACACATCGGCAGCGGCTTTACGGATTTGCGCCAGACGCCGCAGCCGGATCTCTTCGTTTTGTTCCTTCGTGCGTGGAGTCATATCGTCCGCTCACCTCTTTTATTTTTGACCTACTCTTATGTCAATATAAAGCATTGGCTTGCGAATAACAACCCACGACAGAACGATTTTTATTTTCTTATCAAGGCAAGCTCATCATTGCTGATGGTTAACATTGTGTTTTGGATGACTAAGGAATAATCCTTGAGCAAATCCGATGTCATACTCTCTTTAGTATTTCCATAACTGGAACGAGAAATCTCATCTGTATGCTATCGTCCAACATTAACGATCTTCCTGACCCATGCTGGCTCACTCGTCGCCGCCCGCAACAAAAATACCATTCGCCTTCCCTTCAAAGAACAAGGGAACTTGCTTAATTTGCAAATGAACGATACCTCCATTTTTATGACTGCTCACTCAAAAACTTTCTCATACTTCGTCCTATCCTCCGCCAGCACAGCTGTAATTAGTTAGAGTAACTTTACATTACTTCAGCGAATTTTGTCTTAGTTTGATAACGCTAAAATTAACCAATTAAACCCGCATACGCCTGCTAAAATTAAAGCGAAGTTCCGGCTCATTCAGGAAAGTGAATCCCCTTTAAATATCGTTCTGAAAAATCAAAATTTCAAACAAAGTAATTTGCTTGTAAAAGTACCTTGACAGTCAAGGTAGTGTGTCGTATTATACAGTTGCGAGGTGATTAAATGAGCCAGAACAAAATTACATCCGACCTACTACGCGGACATACCGATACGATGATTTTACGGCTCTTATCCGAAGCTGACAGATATGGATACGAGATTGTCAAAATGATTGCTGAGCGCTCGGGCGGTGAGTACGAATTAAAAGAAGCCACAATGTACTCCAGCGTTCGGCGACTTGAAGCGGAGGACGATATCGAGTGGTATTGGGGCGATGAATCTCAAGGTGGACGTCGTAAATATTTTAGGATTACCGAAAAGGGTAAGACAACGTATGACAGCAACAAAGACAACTGGGAGTACGCCAAGCGCGTTCTTGAAAACTTATTATAAGGAGTGTTGAGGTTATGAATGAGAAATTGACCAGCTATTTGAACGGCGTTTTCGCACCGTACGATGGGGTAAAAAGCGTCACTGAATTAAAAGCAGACCTGCACTCCGATTTGCTGGAGCGATTCCGTGATCTCAAAGCCGAGGGCAAGGATGATGAGACTGCTTTTGAGATGACCATCGAGAGCATCGGCGATATTGAGCAAACAGTACAGGAGGTTGCCAACCTCTCCCGCTCGCTGGAGCGGCAGGTGGTGACAAACTTTAGCGCGAGTAACCTGCCAACGAGCGACTTTGCTGGCGTTATCGCGCATAAAGGACAATTTAAGTCTAGCGCGTTGCGAGGTTCTAATTTCACGAACGCGGACTTAACCGGCAGCTCTTTTGCAAGCAGCGATGTGCGGGATGCCAATTTTGACGGTGCAAACCTGACTGATTGCATCCTCTCCACACTTGACCTTTCAAATGTAAGCTTCAATCAATCGATCCTTGTACGCACTACCTTCAGCAAGTCGGGACTGGACCGAGCAAAATTCACAGCTGTAAGACTGACCGACGTCACGTTCTCCTTGACTGATCTTCGAAAAACAATTTTTGAAAACTGTATCTTTAATGGCGTCGAGTTCAAATCATCCGATCTGGGAGGGTTGTGTTTTGACGGGCAAACCTTCATCGGCGTCAAGTTTGACAAGGTGGCACTGAACGAGGTTTCGTTTAAGAACGCGACCCTCAAAAATGTATCTTTTCCAACGTCTGCATGGTCTAAAAAATATTATCGTATTATCAAAACCGTCTGCTTTGACGGCGCGATGATGGATAAACTGACTTATGCCGCCCTTAAAGGCATGGATGCTAATTTGTCAAAAGTTACGGTTATATAAGGAGGGATAACATGCCAAACAAGTCCATTCAAGTGATTGATCTGCAGAAGTCCTACAAGCAACTACACGTCCTCAAGGGCGTAGACTTCGAGGTGGAAAAAGGTAGTATCTTCGCCCTACTCGGCTCCAATGGTGCGGGCAAAACAACAGTTGTAAAAATCCTGACCACGCTGCTCCAAAAAGACAGCGGAACCGCCACCGTAAACGGATTCGATGTTGCAACAAAACCCGACAATGTGCGGCAGGCAATCAGCTTGACAGGGCAATTTGCCGCCGTAGACGAAATTTTGACCGGGCGAGAAAATCTGATCATGATTGCCAAACTTCGATACCTCCAAAATCCGCGTCAGGTTGCGGACGATTTGCTCAAACGCTTCGGCCTGACAGAAGCCGCCGACCGCAGGGTGTCGACTTATTCTGGTGGTATGCGCCGCAGGCTCGACATCGCCTTGAGCCTTGTGGGAAAACCGCAGATCATTTTCCTCGACGAGCCAACTACCGGACTTGACCCCGAGGCACGTATCGAGGTATGGAAGATTGTAAAGGAGCTTGCCGATGGTGGCACGACGGTATTCCTGACCACGCAGTATTTGGAGGAAGCTGAGCAGCTTGCCGACCGAATTGCCATTCTGCATGAGGGCAGGATTATCGCCAGCGGAACACTCTCGGATCTTAAAAAGTTGATCCCGTCCGCAAAGGTGGAGTATATCGAAAAACAGCCGACTTTGGAGGATATATTCCTCGCAATCATTAGCAAAAAGGAGGAAAACTAAATGGAAACGGTAAAAAAACACTTTTTTAGCGACATGAGCGTTATGCTTGGACGTTCCTTGCGCCATATTTTCCGCAGTATGGACACCATCATTACGGTCACCATTATGCCAATCGCATTTATGCTGCTGTTCGTTTACGTATTTGGCGGTGCCATTCAAACTGGAACGGACAACTATGTGAATTACCTGTTGCCCGGCATACTGCTGATTGCTATTGCTAGCGGTATATCCTACACGGCTTACCGTCTGTTTATCGATGTGCAGCGGGGCATATTCGAGCGGTTTCACTCCATGCCGATTTCACGTTCTACCTTACTGTGGGGGCATGTACTGACTTCGCTGGTTTCTAACGTCATATCGGTTGTCGTCATCCTACTGGTTGCGTTGATCATGGGCTTTCGTTCATCTGCAGTGGTACTTTCTTGGCTTGGCGTAGCGGGTATACTCGCTCTGTTTACGCTGGCATTAACCTGGGTCGCAGTGATTGCCGGACTGTCCGCCAAATCCGTTGACGGCGCAAGTGCCTTCTCCTACCCTATTATATTCCTGCCTTTTATCAGCTCTGCATTTGTGCCAACCGAGTCGATGCCTTCAGTCGTTCGCGCCTTTGCCGAAAACCAACCGGTAACCTCGATTGTGGAAGCTATCCGTGCACTAATGTTAGGTCAGCCGGTCGGCGATGATATATGGATCGCTCTTGCGTGGTGTGTGGGGATCTTGCTTGTAGCATATATCTTAGCAATGAGAGTATATAAAAAACGAGTATGAATAAAATTAACCCGCTCCATGAGGCATATACTTTCATATTTCAGATATTAGCGGGTTGCTGCATACTTAGGATTATTGTATCTATTCTACGCTAAAGCTTTTGGACCATTCAGCGACTCTCCGGCTATTTTCTTCTTCTGACAAATCTTCAATCCGAGTCATAATAGACCATCTTACTCCAAAAGGATCCAATATACTTCCGCATCGATCACCTGATACAAAGTTTATCACCGGTCCCCTTACTATCGCTCCTCCTTTAAATGATCAAAATTTATCAAGTGAGATCAATCATCCATCTAGATAATCAATGATAGTCATTATTATAAAATAACTTCACTGACAACTGGCTGTCAGTGAAGTTATTGACGTTGTTGCCTCTTTGTATATTTCGAAATGTGTGTAGAAATTGCAGTGTTTTGACAGATGTGGATTACCAGGCGTACACGCCTTGCTCATTCAAGAATTCGCCGTTATGATGTTCGCCATCTGTCGCATAACCCACGATAATCGCAGCGGCCGCTTCTTTTGATTTACCGCCTTCAGCATTGCCGTTAAGGTCTGTTGATGTGAATCCAGGCGTTACCGCAAATACTTGAGCCCTACTGCTTTTCAGTTCATAAGCCATCGAAACTGTCATGGCGTTGTTGGCTGTTTTGGATGAGTTATAGTCGAATGCGTTTAAAGCAAATCCAGCATTTTGCATATGATCCAGAGAAGCCATGTCAGTGGATACATTAACGATTGTGCCTTCGTTATCTTTGATTAACGGGAACAAACGCTGGTTCAGCCGGAAGGTTCCGAAAAAGTTGACTTCGAAAGCGTTCCTCAGATCCTCCTCTTTGGTATCCGTAAAAGAACGGGAGAAAGCACCGGGCATACCCGCATTATTGATCAGAAGCTTTAAGTCCGGATAATCCTTGGCAATCGTATCGGCCGCCCTTTCGATGGTTTTCAAGTCACTCATGTCGATATGCACAAATTCTATGTCTAACCCCTTCGAAGTTAACTCGGAAACAGCCGCTTCGCCCCGTTCGGCGCTGCGTGCACCAAGGACGACTTTCCAGCCGGCTTGACCTAACTGCTTAACGATTTCGAATCCGATTCCTTTATTTCCTCCAGTTACAAAAGCGGTCTTCTTCATGCGAATCCTCTTTTCTCTAATTTGATTTCATTAACAATGTATAAGTTACTATGCTACACTTAGTGTAGGTCAACAATTAATTTTGATAAAAGAGGGTTAGCATGTTAACGATTGGAGAAGTAGCGAAGAAAGTCGAGATCACTATCGGAGCGATCCGTTTTTATGAAAGAAAGGGACTGTTGAAGCCTGCTGCGCGAAGTGAGCAGAATAACCGTCTTTATACGGAAGATGATCTGAACTGGCTGGTTTTTATCAAATGTCTTCGCGAAACCGGGATGAGTGTGGAGGACATCAAAACGTATTATGACAAGGTAAATGAAGGAACCTCAACCCTACCGGAAAGAACCAAACTGATTCAAGATCAAAGGCAAAAGCTGCTGGAAGATATCGAGGAGAAAAAAGCGCAGCTCGTTCATTTGGATAACAAACTGGAGCGCTACTATCGCGGAGAAAATTATTAAGATAAGCATCAGTACAAAGAAGACGTTAAACCAAAAAGACAGTCGATCACGTTGATCGGCTGCCTTCTTGGTTCTATTGAGCTATCGTTTCTACGTTAGTTCAACAATCCGGCCATTATATGCATTCACTTATTTTCAATTGGTAAATGGGTAGCTAGCTATTCGGTCGCTGCTCTCGACTCACTTTCACTCTCCAATGGTTCTATGAAAAGAACCATTAACCCGCCCCGAGGTGTTTGATCTCTCTTGATCCTCCATTGGCGTTCCTTTATTTGCTTACCGGTCAGACGGAAACTATACACACCATTCCACTCATCCGTTACCTTGTAGATCCTATTGTCCGAAAAATCCGGAATGGTCACCGAGATGTCTGAGTCCTTGTCATGGTAAGGATTACTCGCAATAAGTAAATACCCTGTTGGAGTTTGATAATAGTAAGGAACAGGAAGATTATCGAGGGATTGGTGTTGTGCAGATTGCGGTTGGCTATTCCCGTTATCCTTTCCGAGTTGAAGTGGCTTGATAACCGAACGATATTTCTTGCGTAACCTGATCATTTGCTTCACATCTTCCAGCATGGCCCTGTGCTTCTCTTGTTCTAGCTGGCTCCAATCTATCCAACTGCCATAGAGCCATTTGCCACATCCCGCATCCTGTCCACCAAACAAGTGGGGACTTAACTGAGGGAGAGGCCGATATTGTGCATCAAATTCCTCTCCAGCCATAAACACCGGGATAGCCGGAGCGAAGATGAAAGAATATCCAAAAACACTTCGTTTGCCTTGGGCGACGTAAGGAGTTTTCTCCTCAGGGTATCCTTCCCATCCGTCATCGTGGCAGCTCAGTTGGAAGGATATCTTCTGACCCGTTGGGAGGCGCATGGGAAGGGACAGTAGAATGACTTCCCCCTGCCGCTCACTCCGGTGAATCCGGTAATCAGGAAATAAAGTATTCTCCAACTGCCACTCGTTGCTATCATAATCCATCACAAACAACTGCTTGATTTGCTTCGACGGATCAATTCCTCGTATCGAAAGTAAGAAATATTCCCTTTCATACCCCTCATGCCGTCCGTCAGATGGAACTGGTTTCGTTTCTTTCCCTTCGACTGCAAGGGTAAGTACATAATCATGTTCAGGTCCGCTACCAGCTTCCGAATCATCCTCATACAGCACCTTGACCTGAAACATATTCGGTTGAAGACGGTTAACCAGTTGGAGATATGATGGCAAATCAGACAAAACTCGGCTCTGCTCCTGAAGACCATAATGATTGTTGCTGATTCGGAAGCCGTGCTGTAGAAAATCAGTAACTCCTTGCACGGCGGGTCCTTTCTCAGGAATAATGACAATCGGATGTCCAAGCGCCGAACATTGGCTCCGGATTCGTGCCCAGAGATCGAAACGGTATGTGGCAACGTCCAGCCTGAAACCATCGATACCGAATTTCTGCACATAGTCAACCCACACCTTCACCCACCAATCATCTAGATCTTCATGGTCGCCAAACCAATCGAAATCCGTCATTCCCCACGATCCGCCCTTGAACCATTCCGGATGGGCCTCGATCAGCGGACTGTCACTCATAACCCCATGGGTAATGACGTCCAGGAACACTTTGATCCCGTTGTGGTGGGCTTCCTCAATCAAAGCTAGGAATTCTTCTTCTCCCCCCAAAGAAGGATCTAGCTTATCATGCTGAATCACCGCATATTGGTTCCAAATGTTGTAGAAATGATCAGGGTGGCTAAGTGAATGCCCTGTGAGCCAAATTCCGGTGATTCCGAGATCTTTCAAATATTCTAGTTTTTCCTTCAAGCTGGCGAAGGTCCCGCTTTCCGGTCCATTGGGAGAAGTGAAGGATTTCGTTGGAATTTCATAGATGATTAAATCATCGGTCCATTCCGGAGATTGTTGAAGCTGTAGCTTTCGATCCATTTAGTGAGTCAGCCCTTTCTTTAAGATCTTTTCTGAACCTGATCCAAACGTACCATGTCTACAACCTAGCAACCACCCAAAAAAGTGATCTCCACTTATACTTTTGTAGTATACTTTATGTCAGAAACGAAACCATTCCAAAATAACGCGGGGCGAATTAATGCAGCATGTATTCCATATCCCAAACTTATACAACGATATTCTCCTTGATACCTTCCACTATGGTTGCTTTGAGAAAGGCTGGAGCAACTCTAATTGCAGGCATTTTTTCTACGAATTTATTTATTGCGCCAAGGGCTCGATTGTACAATGGATTAACGGAGCCACCTATTCTCTACAACGTGGCGATTTTCTGATTATTAAACAAGGTCTGCAACACCATACTCCCCCCCTTGGAGAAGAAACTGAATTGTTCGTTTTTCATTTCGATTTAACCAATCAGCAAGTTCGCTCCATTTTCCAAATGATTGAGGATCCAGTTGTTCGGTCAGGTCAGCTGCAGGCAGTTTCTTTAGAGAAATGGGTCGATCAATTTATGAAGGAATATAAAGAGTTGTTTCTGCAAGCTGGCGAAAAAGACACCGTCACCAAAACCAGGTTAACCTCTTCCGTCGCGCTGTTACGGATGCAATCCAAAGTTTTGGATTTAATCGGTCAGATTGCGGAGTATTTCCTTCAGGAATGCAATTGGAACCATCTTTCCATAGCAACACCTGCACAAATCGAAATTGCCCACAACGCTGCCTATCAATTCGAACTTCAGGCACTAGATGGAGTAAGGATTCACGATCTTGCTTCACAACTGGGTGTTTCCAGATCTTATTTATGTGAATGCTTCAAGCTCATTTATGGCATTTCACCCAAGGAATATCTATCCAAAACCCTAATGCGACATGCCAAAAACGAGCTTCAGAACTCCACTCTGTCCATAGAAAAAATTGCGGAGAAGCTCCACTATTCCTCTGCTGCCCACTTCAGTAAGGCTTTTCGCTCAAACGAAGGAATAACGCCGTCCCATTATCGAAATCTAACCCGTTCAAACTTTATCAATTTTTCGGAAATATGAATCAAAGAGGGATTCAAAAAGGAAACGAAAAAGAGCAGGTCCTGAAGACCTTGCCCTTTTCCGTTTCCATGTTCTCGGAGAAGGAGGATAGGCGGATGTACTCTCGAAACTCTCGAAACTCCCGATAATCAGGTTCACGCCCCTGAATGCAATGTCCTATCTGCTCTCTCGATAATACGACTTTCCGCTCACCTGCAATATACCAAACTTCCACTTGCTAGTGATGAGCATTGCCTAATCGAAAACTTTCATCCTGACTTTTGGGGATATGAAACTCGCAAACGAAATTCACCGTTGATGGCAACAAATCCGTTTGGATCATTCATTCAGCCGATCGGTGGCGTTAAATGAATTTGCTGTCGATAGGTTTGATTAACCTTTTCTTTTTCCTCACTTATATATCGATTAGCCCTATCTGTTGATACATCGTTGCTACCTGCTGTTATCAATTTCTCGAATCAAGATCTGATCTATCAAGTGGATGGTGAATTTTCAACCATAGCAATGGCTATCTGAATGGTAGCCCCCCGTGACGATTATGAATATCGAATCACTCCTCCATTTACGTGCAACACTTGGCCGGTCACAAACATGGAATCGCTGGCCGCCAAATAGACGTAGGCTGGCGCCACCTCGAATGGCTGCACTGCACGACCGAACGGGCTGTCGACGCCCCATGTACTCACCATCTCAGCAGGCCAAGAGCTCACTGTAAGAGGCGTCCAGCCAGGCCCTGGAGCAACTCCATTAACCCTGATTCCCTTGTCCGCGAGCGATATGGCCATCGTACGAATGAAGGATACAATAGCTCCTTTGGTCGCCGAATAGTCAATGGCGTTTTTGTTACCCTCATAGGCCACCCTTGAAGTCGTACAGATGATCGCGCTGGCCGGATTAAGAAAAGGTATGGCAGCTTTCGTCAAATAAAACATAGGAAAGACGTTCGTTCGAAACGTATTTTCCAGTTGTTCGTCCGAAACGTCCAGAATGCTGGGTGTGTACGGCTGAACGGCGGCGTTGCTGACCAAAATGTCCAGCCTTTGATAATGGTGTATTGTCTCCGCCACAATTTCGGACGAGGCAGCCGGATTGCGAAGATCGCGAGGCAGGATCAGGCAACGAACCCCGAATTGCTCAACGTACCGTTGTGTCTCTTCGGCATCCCTGTGCTCATTCAAATAGACGAGCGTCAAATTGGCTCCTTCTTTGGCATATGCCACCGCGATAGCGCGGCCGAATCCGCTATCACCGCCGGTAATGATGGCGGTTTTTCCTCTTAGCTTACCACTGCCGACATAACCGGGATTATCAAAAATAGGCCTGGGTTCCATCAAGTACTCCAAACCGGGTATCTGATCTTGGTGCTGCGGCGGAAATGCCACTGGCTCCATAACGGTCTTAGTCCGCCAGCCGATGTAGGGATACATAGGATAACCTTTCAACATAGCCCCTCCTCTCTTGAATTTCTCATGTAAAGAGTCTGTGGCTTCCTTTAACTTGTTACATAATGATTATTTTATTATCAATTTATGAAATCTTTTATGAGAGTATGAACGGAATAAAGCTATCGAGGGTGAGAAGGCTTTGTAATAAAATTTGATCCAACTGGACTCATTTCCAACAAGTTGATTTGCTTCCCTTAGTTGAAAACTAATATTAATGCTGACGGATAGACTATATATCAGCGATAGTATGTTCCTATACAAAACGAAAAAGGAAACTCAAAACCTCAAAACTGCCGATGAAGCCTTATGTACCAATCATTACTGTGAGCCCTTCAGGCAACGGGTTAGTGGTAGGGGTAAGTGGGATCTATCAGATAACGATATCAATTAACGCTGAAGCAACGGTTAATCCAGATCCTACACAACCATATTTAGATGCTATTATTACTAATAATGGTGCGCCTATTTTCGGAGATACGACCACCTTTTTCAAAGTATCGAATAGAAGTAGTTCATCGTTTGTAGCCAAGAAACCTCTTATCCCGTCTTTCCGTTACTCCTACAAAAACAAAACAAGCCGCTTTACGCGACTTATAATGTTGACACATCCTTGAACAGTTCTACTATGTTCATTTCCTCAATTGATTTTGATTGAGGGAGTTCTGTCGCTCCATCCTTCTGGAGTTAAAGAAGAATCATCCTCTGTTCGGACCAGTTTGGCTCCCTGAAAGTTGTCATGTTCATATAATTCCACGGTAACTCCGCCGAAGACGCGCAGCGACGTAATATCATCATTTTGGATGCCCGCTTCTCGTAGCGCTGCAAGAGTGTAGCTTCCTGGCGCCAGTGTCACCGCATATCCACCATAGCTCCCATCCTTATAGAACACTGCACCCTTATTCAGTCCGTAAGCCTCTAGTTCATAGATCCGCGCCGACGTATCGGTGCTGAGCACCCCGGCGTCCGTAATATATACGCGGATGTATCTCCCGAAGGTATTGACATCATGCAGAGTAACATCCCGCGTATTTCCCGTCACGGATGCCGCGTCGCTCCATGTACTTCCATTATCGCTGACCTGGATTTTGAAGTCGCGGGTATTGATGCTCGGCGTCTCACCTCCCGCTGCCGCATGCTTCACTACAAACCGGTACAGATTATATTTCTTCCCGAGATCAATCTGCAGCCAATGCGGCTCGGGACCGGTTGAACACCATTTGCTGTTACCAAGAACAGTTCCGTCAATAGCTTTATTGGGTGCTTCTCCCTGCACATAACCATCCGCACTGGCGGTTCCCTTTGCTGCAACATTAACGTAGCCACTAGGGAGCGCTTTGCCTGTGCGAGGGATTTGAATAGTCAACTGTACCGGATAGTGATCCGATGGATATAATCCATTCTCGTTATAGCGGTTAATCTCCATTGATTCAACAGTTCCTGCACCACGCTGAAAAATCCAGTCAATATGGTGATCTGTCGTGTTACCGTTGTAGTTGCTGACGGTAGAAGCATTGTTGAAGTTATGCCCGCTTTGGGTCCAGACATCGCTAAAATCCGACTGCTCAATTATGGAGTAAGCGCTCTCCGTTTGTGGCGAATTAAGATCTCCTCCAATAAATACAGGCGTATCCGGGGAGGTGACATACTCCGAAACCCTGTTTAATATCAACTGAGACGATAGTGCCCGGGCGCTGCTGTTCAAAGAAAAGTGGGTATTGAAATAATAGAAGACGGTCCTCGGATCGTCTTTGGCCTGGAATTTAGCCCAAGTACATATCCGAGGCCATTTCGTATCATATGAACTACGACTTCCGACGACATCGGGCGTTTCACTAAGCCAGAATTGACCTGACTCCAACACCTGAAATTTATCTGCTCGATATACAATGTTGGAGTACTCATCCGTCTTGTTTCCATATCTCGATGTACCCACGGATTGGTAGTTTCCGTTAAGATGACTTACAAAGTAATCGATTTGCACAGCATAGGCTTCCTGCATGCCGATAATATCGGGACCAAATGAATTGATGACATTCACAGCCCTGTCTTTGCGGTTATCCCAAGAGTTTACAGTGCCATCATCCCCATGCAGGTTGCGTACATTAAATGTCATTAACTTCAGCTGTGCTGTCTGCGGACCTGCCGCAGCTTTTGCCGTCGTTAACGGAACAACTACACTTCCGAGTCCGACGATCCAAGCACCTAACATCATCATTACCATCCATTTCTTCCTCTTCCTCATCTTTAACCCTCCCCATTTTCAGATCTTCTCTTGCTCCTTCATGGTAAAATAGCCGCCGTGAACCTGTAAATTTCAAAAAGCTGCATTTCCTTGCACTTTTCAGCTTTTTGTCTTTTAAAATTCCGCTACGGCTATCAAATTTTGAAAATGGGACGTTTCTATATCCCCCTCTTTCATTTTAAGAAATGGCAATGCTCAACGTCTTGATCTCATAAGGCGCCAAAGACAATTCGATCTGCTGGCAATCGAAAGGTAATGCAGTTGGATGCTCCTCCATAAGATCGGTTTCCTCTACCGAGCACAGTTGACCTAGGTACGGTTCAACCGTTACAGACGTTTTCGTACGGATCCCTCCGAATTCATACAGGCGCACAATCAACGTCTTGCCATCTTCAGCCTTTTTGACCGTGTCGATCATGACATTACGGGCGTCTGTCTTTATCATTCCAAGCTCTTCTGGAGTATGGGAGCTACCTTGCACAACAGCTGCGATCAGTGGTGCATTCAGTTCGCACGCTGTCTGATGTGTTCCTGCTTCATACCATCCCCTATTGTGCGGAAACAGAGAGTAAGTGAACTCATGCAATCCCTGATCGGCATTGTTATCCGGGTATATGGCGGATTTTATCAAACTCAAACGTATAACGTGATTGCGAATGTCATGCCCATATTTGCAGTCGTTCAGCAGACTAACCCCATATCCACCTTCTGATAGATCTACCCACCGCTGAGCAACTGATTCGAAACGGGCATAATCCCAGCTCGTGTTCCAGTGTGTCGGCCTCTCCACATTGCCGAACTGGATTTCATACGTCGCTTTGGTCGAGCGGATATCCACAGGGAAGGCTGTTTTCAGTAGCTGCTGATGCTCATGCCAATCCACTTGGGTTTTGAAATCAATACGCGGGTGATCGCGGTACACGATCAAATATTGCTCGATCGTAGAACTCTCATAGCTGTACAGCAGTTTCAGCACTCCCCGCAGCGGTCCATCTTCCAGCACTGTCAGTTCCTGCAGTCTGTCCACAACGGTCATTTTATCCTGATAGTAAATGTCAATATCCCAGGCGTCATGCGCCATTGGCTTATCTTCGAATACCTGCAGTATGTTAGCTGGCTGTCCCTTCTTCAGTACCTCACGTCTCGCCTGTTTATCATAGAGCGAAGCGATCTGACCTAAATCGTTCAGGCGAATGCTGTAGTAGGGGGTCTCAAGGTGATCGACATTAATACTCCAGGATTCAAGAACTGGAGCCTCGTACCAGTTATCCAACGCCAAATCCTCCTGCTCCTGCTCTGCTTCGTCCCGTCCATAAATAGTCGTATAACCGTAAGCCGGTACATCCCGAACTGCCACAAGCACCCTGTTTAAAGCTGTCAGATCAGCAGTTTCACTTGCTACTATTTGAGCATCCAGCTTAAATCCCTCTGCTGTATACCATGTATACTTCACTGCGTCATTTATATCGACTTCCGCATGGAATGAACGTTTCCAGCCAAGTGCATTAAAGATGCGGACAGGTATCCCCTTTTCCCCCGCTTCGCAGTCCATTGTTCGATTCAAACCAAAACTGCCAAGTCCTTGTTCAATCGCAGCAAGTGCGAGCCGTTCCGATTCCTCGTATTCGATTCTGCTGTCCTCATACACCTCATAAATCGAAGATCCAGGAATAATGTCATGAAACTGGTTACGCAGCACGATCTCCCAACTGTCATTCAGCTGAACCGACAGGTAGGCATGCTCCGGATTCAGCACAAGCGCGAACATATTCAGGAATTCCGCGTGATGCAACAGCATCTCCATCCGGCGGTTCATGCGCTTATTGTAGGCCTGGGAGGTGTACGTTCCGCGATGGGATTCGAGATACAACTCGCCATCCCATAAGTGAAGCTGCGGCTGATCCTTGACCTGTTTCTCAAGCTTCACAAAAAAATCTTCCGCTCCCCCTGTCTTAACCTGAGGAGCACCAGGCATATCCTCATACCGCCGTACAGCCTCCAGCATATCACGGGTGGGTCCTCCACCCCCGTCACCCCAGCCATAGGCCAGTAGCAGCTCATTATTCATATCCTTCTGGCGGTAGTTGTTCCATAAACCTTGAACTGAAGCACCGGTCACATTTCCATTGTACGTATAGTACGAGTTATCGCCATTATCAGGCGTCGTAATGTAATGTGTCAGAATCTCTGTTCCGTCGATCCCCCTCCATGTAAACGTATCGTAAGGGAAACGGTTGTATTGGCTCCAACTGATTTTGGTCGTCATGAAATAATCAACGCCACTTTTCTTCAGAATCTGTGGAAGCGCCCAGCTGTAGCCGAACACGTCCGGGAGCCACAGTACCCTGTTGTCTACGCCGAATTCATCGCGGAAAAAACGTTTGCCAATCAGAAGCTGACGGACCAGCGATTCGCCAGACGGAATGTTGCAGTCCGACTCCAGCCACATGGCACCGGTAGCTTCCCAGTTTCCACTCTGCACGCGATCCTTGATTTTGGCATACAGCGCAGGAAAATCCTTCTTCAAGTAGGCATAAAGCTGCGGCTGTGATTGCAGGAACACATATTCCGGAAAACGCTCCATCAGCATGAGCACCGTTGAGAACGAGCGTCCAGACTTCTCGCGCGTATGGTGCAGGCGCCAAAGCCAGGCTACGTCGATGTGGCAGTGTCCGACTGCCGTAATCTGTGGACGGGGTCCGCGCGGGACCGCTTCAAGCCGCTTTCGCAGCGTTTGGCAGGCCTGTACCGCGGATGCGTAAAAAACTTCCGAACCAGGTCTGCTCCAGTCCAACTGGCGAAATGCCGCTTCCAGCGCGTCCGTAAGCTCATGTCTTTCCAGTTGGCGTTCGTCCAGCTGCTCCACGGTCTGAAGCATATGCAAGGACGTATAATACAAGTCATCCACTGCCGCATCAAGTACCGCGATGCTTAGCAAATCGATTCGGTGATCAAACGGGGTGCGCCCATCTGGCACCTTCAGTCCGCTCCACGCATAAATAGCAAGTTCCACACGGCCTTCCTCCACTGCGTCTTTCGGGAAAAATAGCTCCGCATGATTTCGGTCCAACGCCTGCAGCGGCTCCCCTTTCAGATAAACCTGTGCTTCATACCCTCTGGTGTTACCACCGCTTGTTTCCCCAAGCTTAATGAGACCGATCACATCCTGTCCCTTCCAGTATGGAGGGAATTCGACGTCTGTAATAAACCAGGCATATCGGTCTCTACCTCCCCAGCGGTCACCAACATGAACCGCTACTCCACCTTCCAATTGCTGACGCGCTTCATGCAAATCTCTCACATCCGGAACGATGTAGACGTCACCCAATGTCCGACTTTCACGATATCTTAGTCCAGCCAGTTCTCGGATACGGCTTTCCAATTTCTGCAGAACGAATCTCATACTTAATTTTGCTCCTCCTTTGTACTTCGATTTCCTGACTATGATAATCTCTCTTTGAATCCGAAAAAGATCCATATCTTGTTACCTTCTTCAGGCTAAAATAGTAATTGAACGCTGTATATCTCAATAATCTACCTTTCCTTCCAAATTGCAGTTTCTCATTAATAAAAATCGGCTAAGACTATTAAATTTTGATAAAAATGCAGGTTTTAATCCCTTCTACCTCTAAAAGCGGTAGATTTTATTACTGTGGATTACTTCAGCAGATTATGGGCAAGAGAAAACAATTCACTCTCGAGCGTACTTCTAGGGGCGCTACTCCCTTTTGAAATGTTTAGTATGTAGACCCGAAGTCCTCCGGTTCCGAATTCCAGTTCCTTATAGAAACGGTCTACGATTTCATGCTCGTTATTCCTGATTCCGTGAAGTTCGTCCTTAGACGCTTCGTCAATTACCTGGCTGCTCAGCCATTGCTCATAAGCCTGTATCGCTTGTTCTTGAGTTTGAGTTGTCATGATATAAATAAACCTCCATCCAGGTATCAGCCGTTCACTCTATTCATCGCGCGAGCGCTGTCGAATCAAGTTCCATTAAAAGAAGCTACGATTATCGTAGCTTCTTTTGTCTGTTTCTATTTGTACTTACTATATTGAATTCACTAAGTAAGTTTGGATCAACTGGGCTACGCCGTCCTCATCATTGGTTCCCGTCACCCCGTCCGCGGCACGCTTCACTGCATCCTGGGCATTGCCCATCGCGATGCCCAGGCCAGCGGCGCGGATCATCTCCAAGTCATTCAAGCTGTCGCCACAGGCGACGACCTCTTCCATTCGAATGCCAAGCAGCTGGCAGACTTCCCGAAGACCGCTTGCCTTATTGATCCCCTTTGGATTGACCTCAATGTTCCGCGGGCTTGAATTGGTCAGCTCATATCGTCCGGTTGCGTCCAGTGTGCTGTGAACATCCAGCAGGCACTCCGGATCGTCACAATGAAATCCGAATTTCAGCCAAGGATCGCCATGCAACCGCTCAATCCTTTCCGGCCAATTCGCTGTTGTATACACATCCTTCACGGTATAAGCCCAGTAGCGGCATTTCTTTTCCACTGCTAATTCATGCATTTCCTTCACCCAGTCCTCCTCAAGCGAATGGCGGGCCATGAGATTGCCCGGCGCATGCCAAACCTCGCTGCCATTGACTGAGACGAGAGGAGATTTCAAGCCCAGCTGTTGCACATAAGGCTCGATACTCTGAACCTCGCGTCCGGTAGCGAACATGACTGCGACTCCATTTTGAATCGCCCGATGAATCCATTCACAGGTATGCTCGGAAATCTCATGGTTGCTGTTCAGAACAGTACCGTCCATATCGAGAGCGAGCAACTTGTATTTTGCCAACAGGCTCCCTCCCTACATTTTAACTTCCATCTGTTTCACTTCAGAATCTCTTTGCATCGCAAACTGCGAAATTTTCTGCTTTATCTCAGAATTTTTATTCAACAGGACAAAGTCGAGACGGACAGTTCCTTCCTCCAGGCTCTCCATTTTAAATGATTTCACCCGGATCCCTTCATCGCGAAAAAAGTTTAAAAACATACCCGGATCACCATCCCTTCCTACCGTTACCGAATAAGTCGTTGTCTTGTTGCGCGGGATTATGCGATTCTCAACTCGCTGCAAGACGAACAAACTAATCAGTACCGAAACGAAGGTAAGCAGAGTACCGTAATAGAATCCTGCCCCAACCCCAATCCCCATTGCGGCCACAACCCATAGGGATGCTGCCGTGGTCAACCCGGAAATTCGGTTACCGTTGCGCAGAATGGTTCCAGCTCCAAGAAAGCCAATTCCGCTAATAATTTGAGCGGTGAGTCGCGCTGGATCCATTCGCACATTCAGCTCGCCCGCAAACTGGCTGAATCCATAAATCGAGATAAGTGTAATCAACGTGGAGCCAAGGCAGACCAAAATATGTGTCCGAAACCCAGCATGATGCTGACCGTGTTCCCGCTCTAGGCCAATGATACCGCCAACGAGCAGGGAAACTCCAACGCGGATGCTGATCTCCAAATGATCAATATGCCATACAGTCAGATTCACGGTCATTCATGCCTTCCTCCGCTATACAAGCTGCCCATGACCCTCAAACGGGTAGTCAATCGTGATGCGGCCTGCCTGGCAATCTCCGATTCCGCTATATAGATCGGCTTTTCCATCGGGTCTCGTTACAATGCCGGCAGTAAACGCACAGTCGACCAGATGTCGAGTCTTTGACGGTCCCGCTGGATAACAGGTACGACTGCCAATTACATGAAGATCGGTAGCCTCCCTAGTTACTGGATCAAAAACAAAGGCCATATTGAGATACACCTTGACTTCCCCTCCCTCGGCATCCCGGTCCCGGTAGCAGTTGTGACCAATGATGCCGATCTTCCCGCTGTCCAGTAGGTAGGCTTGATTGACACCGCCCCATTCCCCCTCACCGAAAATCCCATCAATATAAGGGGCATTTTCAATAACTTCAGCCGTCAGTTGGTCCAAACAGTCGATGATGGTAAAGCCGATCATTGACTCACTGCCATACTCTCCACGCGTTTCGGCTCCGCGCGGACGAGAGAAAACACCGATTTTGCCGTCCGACAATTCGACTAGGCGAATATCCTTCATTTTGTTTGGTCCGGTGGTAAAATAGTATAGATTGAGAAACTCGGTCCCCCGATGGAAATAGCCAAAATAGGTTTTCACTCGACCCGCTTCATATTGGACATGGGTCCCCCCCATCACGATTTCATTTCCAATTAGACTGATATAAGGGTCTTCTAGAGTGTAAATCATGCTGCCTGGAACCAACGTCCATTCATCATGCCCTGTCTCCTCGAAGAGGCGAACCCAGGAACGTGCCCATTCCTCACGTCGTTCTACTCGTCCAAAAAGATAGCGTTTACCAGACCGTTCAAAAGGAATCGAGATATTATATACATCGAACCCCTCCACCTCGTTAAAGGTCAGTATGGAACTATCATAAATCTTTTTCTTTTCTTCAAATTGAATTCTTTGATCCAGCAATGTCATATCGTTCACTCCTATTCGTTTCACTATTAGTTATCAATTAATTGCCTTGATTGGCTTGATATTCTTGGAACTGTCGTTGATATTCGGCGACCACTATATCGAGCCCAGCTTTCTTCATTTTATCGAGTGCAGCGGGGAACGCCTTGTCGTAATCCTGTACCCCCATATAGATCGGCGTGATACTGGCGGCTGCTTCTGACGCAATATTGGTATATTCCGTTCTTACATTGGTCGGATCAAATGCGAAGTTTGCCGCAATGCTATTGACTGCCTCCGGGTTTGCTTCGAATAGTACCTTGTTATTTTCCGGAATGCTGTTCTCCAGATCGAAGCGCATAAAATTCACGTTGCCGTTTTGAGATTCCGATCCTCTATAACCTGGCTTATCGTTGTTACCAGGATCATTAATGGCTTTCATGCCTTTATCGCCATCTTTGGTGTAATGCGTACCTTCGAGCCCGTACTGGACAAGATCATAATTCTCTTGGCTGGCTAGCATCCAGTCCATAAATTTAACCGCTTCTTCAGGGTGCTTGCTATTAACCGGTACTGCATTACCGTTCTTGAAGGTGAGCGGTCGCAAGTATTCTTTTTCTGGATTGAACCAAACCACACCAACATCCTCGACTGTTGCTTCCGGATTGTTCTTTTTAAGGGAGCTTAGACTACCCGCCGTACCTAGGTTGACAAACCAGTCACCGCTGTCGATCTGGGCTTTGAGCTGCTCCCCCTTCATGACGAGAATATCAGGACTTGTCAGACCCTTCGTATACAACTGACGCATAAATTCGGCATCCTTCTTAAACTCTTCTGTCTCAATCCAGGATTTAACATCTCCGTTCTGATTAACATAGAAAAACTTGTCCTTGACCGTGAACGGAAACGTATCGTAAGTACGGTGCAGAACCGTTGTATGCAAGCTGACAGGGTCGAAGTCTGCCTTATTTGAAAAATATGGCTTTTTCCCACCCTTCCAGTTCTTCATCACTGTCTCCCAACTACTAATCAATTCTTCCGGAGTAGACGGCTCCTCAAGGTTGTTCTGCCGAAGAATGTCCCGCCGGATATTGAACTCACCTTCGCTTGCCATCTCCACCCAATAAGAAGGAACAGCATAGTATTTCCCGTCAATCTTTGCACCGTCAAAAATATCGCCCGGGATATACTTTTTCAAATTTTGACCGTACTGCTCAATTGCTCCGCTGATGTCCGCCAGAGCCCCACGATTGTAATAGCTTGAGAACGGTGTACGATCCTGCATGATATGGAATAAGTCAAAATCCTCGCCGGTGGACAGCATCAGATTTAGCTTCTGATCCCAGGCATCACTTGGAATATAGATTTTCTCGACTTCCACGCCTACGCCGTCTGCGGCCAGCTTTTCATTTATCTTATCAAACACCTCTTTATAATCCTTCGGTTCCGTACCAGGAACCACGTATTTGATTTTGACAATCCCCCCTTTCTTCTCATTCTCCTGATTGCCTCCCGTGCTCGCTGTCTTGTCGCTGCATCCAAACAAAGTAATGCATGCAAGCATGGCCACGAGCATCAATGTAACGATCTTTTTCATACCAAATTGACCTCCCTAACTATACATTTTTATATAAATCCCGAAGGAGTTATATCATCCCTTGACCGACCCAATGACCAGGCCTTTGACAAAGTACTTCTGCAAATACGGATAAAGAAAAATGATTGGACCAATTGTGACGATCGCGGTGGCCATTTTGACCGATTCAGCGGGTAGTGTAACATCGTTCGCGCCACCCAACATCGTCATTTCATTGAGCATGCTGATCTCAGATTTCATTTGTAGCAGCATGAACTGCAGCGGATATAGATCTTTGTTGTCGATCAGCATGATCGCATTCCACCAATTGTTCCAATAGTCCAGCCCGTAAAAAAGTGCGATGGTGGCTAATACTGGCGTGCATAACGGAAGATAGATACGGAAGGCGATCGTTAAATCGTTTGCTCCGTCAATGGTTGCCGATTCTCTCAGCGAATCCGGAACCCCATTCATAAAATTACGCACAAGAAAGAGATTAAATGGACTGAACAGTAACGAAGGAATGATTAACGCAAAGATATTATTTGTGAGTCCCAGTGAGCGGTTCATTAAATACCAAGGCACGATTCCCGCAGAGAAGATCATGGTGATGAAAAAATAGAGCGCCAGTGTGTTACGGTATTTCACGCTCTTATTGGCCAGTGTGTAACCAGCCATTGCGGTAATTAGAACAGCGAGAATCGTGCCGATGACTGTGACAAAAATCGAAATCATATAGCTTTGTAACACCTGAGATCCACCTGTGAAGATCAGTTTATAGGCATACAAGGAGAACTTCTCCGGAAACAGACTGTAACCGTTCTTCAGAATCGCGTCCTCGTCTGTAATCGAGATCATGAGGACCAGTATCATCGGAAGCAGACACATCGCGGAATACAGGGTAATGCAGGTATAAATGATTGTTTGGCTGATTAAACCCTTTTTCACTTCTATTCCTCCTATTACATTTTGCGGTAACTAAGTCCGTAACGGACTTCTAATAAAGCGCTCCGTCTTTGAAAAATCTACGAGTAATTGCATTGGTACCAAAGACGAGAATAAAGCCCACTACAGATTGGAACAGCCCGACTGCCATCGCTTCGGATGGGTCGCCAATCTGCCGCAATGAACGGAATACATAAGTGTCAATAATATCCGTTGTCTGGTACAAGGTGCCATTGTCGCCGATCAACGCATAGATCATCCCGAAATCACCGTACATGATCTTGCCGATAGAGAGCAGTGTCAGAATGACGACCGTCGGCATCATGAGTGGAAGCGTAATCTTCTTGCACATCTGCCAGCGGTTCGCTCCATCGATCTGGGCCGCTTCATACAATGTGTCGTCAATCCCGGTAATGGTGGCCAGGTAAATCACGGCGCTCATCCCCGCTCCCTTCCAAACGTGCATTAGGGTCAAAATGGCTGGCCAGGCCTTAGCCTCCGTATACCAATTAACAGACGGAAGTCCGAACTTGTTTAAGAGCTGGTTTACAATCCCCATATCCATGGAAAAAAAGGCATAAATCACATAACTGATAACAATCCAGGAAATGAAATTTGGGAACAACATAACCGATTGGCTGATCTTGATGAAAAGCTTTTTTCGCAACTCGTTCAGCAGCAAAGCAATAGCAAGTGCCGTCAAGGTGCCAAAGAAAATAAAGAGGAGATTCAAAAAGATCGTATTAAAGGTAACTATAAGGGCCTTGTTGGATCGAAAGAAAAACTCGAAATTTTGCATACCGACCCATTCACTATTAAAAATCCCCTTTGCGTAATTGAACCGTTGAAATGCGATCAGCATATACGGATAGGTCATATATCCGAAGATGAAAGTGTAGATCATGGCTGGCAAAATCAACAGATAGGAAGTTCCATTTCTTCGAATATCGGATAAGATCCCGATCCTGCTGTGCCAGCGAAGTTTCTTTTCCAATTTAAAATCCTCCCAATGCGGATAATCATTTCTTGCTGCCTTTCGTAAACAAAACTGCTAACGCAAGTCAGCCCATCTTTTTGAATTTTTCATTCCCTTCACTCCCCTTTCTGCCTGGATCCAAAGTAATCGGCTGTCTCTACTTAATCGTAGATGGGGCTATCCGCAGTGTCCATTTCAAATATCAGAAATAGGTTTCATAATGCGGCTTCGGCCTTTCAAAAACAATAAAGGGCTTTCATTTTTTAGAACAAGTAGTACCATTTTTTAAAGTAATGTCCTATAGTTAAGAGGCAATTTAGCAGCAATGGAGGAATGAATACATGCGAACCACCTTGAGCCGGCTCATCCGGTATAAAACATTCCAAAAGCTCACGGGCTCGTACTTTCTACTCATTTTGGTCACCATTAGTCTACTCTCCAGTGTTCTCTTTTCTCTTTTTTCAGACAGCGCTGTTAAAGAGATCGATCGCAATTCCAAGGCGATGCTGTCCCAGGTCAGCTATGCATCCGATGTTGTTTACAATCAGGTCATGACAATTGGAAGCGCTCTCATAAACGACCCGAAAATTAAAGGATTTCTGAACAGTAAGAAAGAAGATAAAACGGAAAATTACCATATTTTGCAGCAACTTTCGCAGATTAAAAGCGCCTATCCGTTCATCCACAGCATTGGGATCTACCGTTCTTCAACCGATACAAATGTGGAAACTTCCGGATTTTCGTTCGACAAGTCTTTGTATGCGAAAAGTGCCAAGCAATACATGGAATTCTATCCGCGAAAATTAACCGTGGCAGGATTCAATAATAACAATCCCTTTCGATTTCTGACCTTCTTACTGTATCCGGACTACTCATTTCTTTCCTCTGCCAATCCGCTTATTTCCATCAATGTGGAGGAACAGTCGATACTGACAACAATTCGCAAGATCGCCAGGGCTGATTCCATGAGTAACGTGTTTGTCATGAACAGCCAAGGACAAGTACTGTCCCATACCGATTCCGAACTGTTTCTTAAGGATCTATCGCAAGAAGAATATGTTCAGCGAATTCTTAGCGAAGGAAAGTCAGAACATAGCTTCACAACGGCAATTCTCAAAAAGAAACATCTAGTTACCTATGTAAAGTCAGCAGAAATGGATTGGTATTTTGTAAGCGTGGCCCCTTACGAGACCTTGATTTCCAACATCCACAAGCTGCGAAACGTTACCTTAATTGTAACCGCGGCGCTGGTGTTGGCCGGTCTTCTTATATCAATCTTTCTAACCAAAAATATGTATAAGCCAATGTCATCCTTATTTGATACAATCAAGCAGAAATCTCCACCTATGCCTAACTCTCACTCCATAGACGAATATAAAATTCTAAATGAGGTATTCACAACGCTGGAGGAGAAGGAACGTTCGATGAAATTTGTGCTGCACCGCTCCTCGCAAACAGTCCGTGAGCATTATTTGCAGGCACTTCTGAAAGGAAATATCTTTAATATTGCCATTCCGAGAGAGATTGTCAATGACATTGATGAGCAGCTACCCGGACCTTATTTTTGTACAATGGTATTCAAAATCGACGAAATTGAAGCGGTAAAAGAGAGGGTAAGTATCGACCAGCAGTCTCTTCTGCGGTTTGCACTCGGCAATATTGCAAAGGAAATTCTAGAGGTATTCGGAGCCTGCGATCTGTTGATTACGGATGAAAATGAGGTTGTGGCGATCAGTCAGTACGAAATAGATGAGCTCCCGGATGGTTTGAAGGAAGCCTTACGCAGCGTGCAGGGTTTCCTGAAGCGGTATTTCAAACTGACGGTTTCCATCGGAATCGGAGATATGGTATACGGCAGGAAGAACATCCAGCAATCCTACATCTCGGCCCAGCAATATGTGAAGTACCGGCTGATCTACGGGAAGGAGTCCATTTTAGATTTCGCGATGACACGTCATCACTTCATGACGACCTTTAGCTACCCCATTGCTTTTGAGAAAAAGCTAGTTGAGGCGGTTCAAATGAGGAAACAGTCCGTTATACAGGAAAGAATCGAGGAATTTACCGAACTAGTCACCTCTGGTTCCAGCAATCAGGTAACTACATACAGTATTCAATTGCTGCTTTCTCTGCTTAAGCATTTTGACTACCTGAAATCTTTGCCGGATACCAATTTCAACGAATACCTAGATGCAATCACAGATATCGAAGCCGCGGAGACCCTGGAGGAAATTAAACGCATCCTTAGTGACTATTGTGCAAAATTATGTGCTCTGATCGATGAGAAAAATCACTGGCTCAACGCACAAAAACACAACAAAGTGATTGAGGAAGTACAATACTATATCCGCGACCATTACCCGGAACCGAATCTATCACTTGAATTAGTTTCCAGCTCTGCTGGTCTGTCGCCTAGCTATCTCGGTAAGTTGTTCAAAGGCTCCACCGGCCAATCCTTCAGCGAGTATCTGAATCATACGCGGTTAGAGATGGCACGGGAACTACTACTTACCACCAAAGATACAGCTGCCAAGATCAGCGAAGCGGTCGGGATGTACAACATCACTTACTTCTCCACATTGTTCAAAAAAAAATACGGAGCCTCTCCTTCCGCTTACCGCGAGCAGGCCGCTATAAGACGAGTCGAGGGTGATTTATATATTGGAAATGAAAAGAATGAAGTCAATCGGGGATAATGCTGATTGATGTTTATAAGATGCCGCACCCGCTGGTTAAAATTGCTCAGGTGCGGTTTTTTTATTTTATAGGTTGACAATGATAATCGTTATCAATAATGTGGAGTGAGTTGTACAATAATTAATCTCAGAATCATCGGCAACCTACTATCGAAATGAGGCGCGCAACGTGAAAATAAACGTGAATCAGTTAGCAGAACATTTTGCACACATTCCTTTTCAAGTAGAAGGAATATATCGATATGCTACAAATCCAGGAGTGCCTCACGCTGATTATACCGATTCTTTTCCCGGATTTGTGTTTCCCCTTACAGGAAAGATACAATTTCAATTTAATGGAACGCCTTATATCCTTTCGCCAGGAAAAGTGGTGCATGGTGGTGCAAAAATGAAATTGGATGAAAAAACGTTTGATAACTCCAACTGGGAATATATCCTTGTTTTATACCGGATATGCAGCTCGGAACTAGATGAGTCAAGCTTTTCCCATCAGCATTTTGAATTATCAACGGGACAATCTCCTCGTCTTATCGAATTAATTATGCAGCTTTGGCATGTGTACAATCAAGGTGGTGGCATTTCGATGTTTCAGACTGAAATGCTGTTTCGTGATGTACTAAACGAAGCCTTAATAAGTGTGGCGAATAGACAAATGAGCAGTGAATCACAGGCTTTATTCGAACGGGTATCTAATTATATTCATGAATACTACTATCATAGCCTTACCATAGCATCGCTCGCAGAACAATATAACGTTAATCGAAATCGACTTTCTTACATATTTAGAAAACATGCAGGCATGGGGCCTGCAGAATATCTATTAAAACACCGTCTCAACATGGCGCAAAACATGCTATTTACAAGTGATGTGCCAGTACAGCAAATTGCACAAACGGTTGGAATTGCTGACCCCTTTTATTTTAGTAAAGTGTTCAAGAAACAATTTGGATTTTCTCCTACTGAATATCGACGGAAGTTCATCAATAATCCATGCTAACTTCAACAGGCATCCATTTTAAAGCGAAAATTAAATCAGTATACTTATGGCAGACCAAGGAAACATCATCATGTCTTGAATTGCGTATGCAGCATTATATTGAAGGTGAAAAATAAGGAGGGATTACTATCCATTATCAAGCGATTAAACTAAGCGAGGAACTATCTAAATCAAACGATAATTGGTCCCCCCAATTAATTGGTGAAATGAATGACTATCAATTTAAGATCGTTAAGATTACTGGGGATTATGAATGGCACGTTCATCCCGAAACCGATAAGTTATTTTTCGTGATTGAAGGCGAGATGATCATTGATTTTCGTGATGGTCAGGTGAGAATCTCTAAGGATGAGATGTTTATTGTCCCGAGGGGTCTTGAGATCAAACCCTCTGCCGAAAAGGAATGTCATATCATGTTGATGGAACCTAAAAGTGAAGGAAACACTCGCGGGACTGAGTCCGCATAAATAGCCTTCAATGGTGCGTGGAACTTGTGTTTTTTATTGAGTTAACTTTCCCCCGCAAATTTTAACGAGAAAGGCAGCCAATCTATTCCGGCTGCCTCCTCGTTTATTCGGTCGATAAACCGTTGTTAGACTTAAAAATTAAATAAATAGATTATGATTTGCATGAGCTGCCTGCCCCAGATAGTAACCCACTCCACCAATGTTAACCGAATCCATTAATTCTTCTCGCTGAATGCCCATTAAATCCATGGACATCTGACAAGCGACAAACTCAACTCCCTGCGCAGTTGCGGTCTGCATCAATTCTTCCAGAGAAGCAACATTATTATTCTTCATAATGCCACGAATAATCTTTGGGCCAACTCCGAGCATATTCATTTTGGACATGCCTAGCTTGTGGCTGCCGCGCGGTAACATTATGTCAAACATGCGGCCGATCATTGTTTTGGACACAGGCTGCGGCTGATGCTTACGAATAATATTTAATCCCCAGAATGTGAAGAACATTGTTACTTTACGTCCACTTGCTGCTGCCCCATTTGCAATAATAAGAGAAGCAATCGCTTTATCTAGATCGCCACTGAAGACAACCAACGTGCTGGCAGGCTCCTCTTTAGGAATTTCCATAGCTGAAGATGCGGTCTGCATGGTATTCTTCGCAATTACAGCTTCAATAATACCGCCTTTGGATCGTTCCAAGTGTATAAGTGAGGAGCCAGACATCGTTGCCCATGCTTTCACATCTTCATAAAATCCTGGATCGGAAGCTTTCACCCGCAGGGTCTCTCCATTCGATAGTTGATCCATTTTCTGCTTAAGTTGTATCAGCGGACCGGGACAACTTAAACCGCACACGTTCAACTCATTATCAATACGCTGTGGCTCTGCAGAGATTGGATTGGAGAGCTCCGTTTCCTTTAAGGCATGTATCGGCTTACTCTGATCCTGTCTGCCATTATTATCATGGTTTTCGGTAGAAAATGGAGCGGGCTTAAATTGTGCTTGGCGGTAGGTTTTATAACCTCCACTCAGATTTTTCACATTAAAGCCATGCTGACGCAAAATCTGCGAAGCCGTATATCCACGCAGACCAACCTGGCAGTATACCCAGATATCTTTGGTTGAGTCTAATTCATCTAACCGCTGACGAAGCTCATCCACTGAAATATTTATGGAGTCCGGAATATTCCCATTGCGATGCTCCAGCTCACTGCGTACATCCAGCAATATCGACTGCTCCGGCTGGCGTTCAGATAGCTGATCATAAGTGAACGTTTCAACACGTCCAGCCGTAATATTTTCAGCTGCGTAGCCAGCCATATTAACTGGATCTTTCGCTGAGGAATACGGTGGCGCGTAACTCAACTCGAGCTCTGTCAAATCACTGATGTGACCTCCAAAATGAATGGCCACAGCAATGTCATCAATCCGCTTATCTACACCGTCATAACCAACTGCTTGTGCGCCTAAAATTTTACCTGCCGGTGTAAACAGCAGTTTAAGAGTAATCGCGCTGGAACCCGGATAATACGATGCATGAGAGGCAGGATGCACGATTACAGTTCGATAATCGATGCCGAGACGCTTTAGTGTTTTCTCATTACTGCCTGTAGTTGCTCCGGTCATTCCAAACACTTTAATAATGGCTGTCCCTTGTGTTCCTTTATAGATGGAACTTAATCCGGCGATTCGATCTGCAACAATTCGTCCCTGTTTGTTGGCAGGTCCAGCAAGCGGAATAGCTGTCTTTGTGCCATGAATGGTTTCAGTTACTTCGATGGCATCGCCAACAGCATAGATATGTGGCACACTGCTCTCGAGCGCTTCGTTGACAATAATATGTCCACGTGTTCCCAGGGAAACTCCGCTATTTCTCAGAAAAGCTGTATCTGGAGTTACTCCTATCGCAAGAATAACCAAGTCAGCTGTCAGAACATGACCATCAGCAAGCTCAACACCAATGCCCTGCTCAAGTACCTGAAAGCCCTGTACACGCTGGGAAAACAGCAATTTCACTCCATTTTGCTCCATTTCCTGTGCCAATGCTGCTGCCAGTTCAGGATCAAACGGAGTGAGCAATTGACCATTACCCTCAACCAACGTTACATCCAATCCGGCTTCCTTTAAATTTTCTGCCATTTCAACACCAATAAAGCCTCCACCTATAACAATCGATGATACGTTGTTAGATGAACTTATTTGCTTCTTGATGCGATCAATATCTGGAATGCTACGAACTGTATAAATCAGTGGATTATCCGTACCCGGCAGATCGGGAATGATTGGCTTGGCACCTGGTGACAAAATCAACTCGTCATAGCTTTCTTCATATTGACCGCGCTCCTGGCTTTGCACCTGAACTGTACGAGTGTGCGGATCAATAGCGACGACCTCGCTTCGTGTACGCACATCAATATTAAAACGATCAGCCATACCTTTAGGAGTTTGTACCAGCAGACGCTCCCGATCCTCGATCGAGCCACCAATATAATAAGGTAAGCCGCAATTGGCAAACGATATATAGGGTCCTTTTTCAAATATGATAATTTCGGCATGTTCATCCAGACGGCGCAGACGGGCAGCTGCTGATGCACCACCCGCTACTCCGCCCACAATCAGTACTTTTTTACTCATGATTCACAATCTTCCTCTCCAAACAAAATAGGTATCATCTGTTCAATCCGTTGGTCGGCAAGCACATAATTTACTTCAAGGCCATTGCGCTCAGTCGCTACAATACCTGCACTACGCAACTTCTGCAAATGCTGGGACACTGTTGATTGGGGAAGGTCTAGACACTCCTGCATATATGAAACATTACATTTCTTTTTTCGCATCAACCCGCGCACAATGCACAGGCGAATTGGATGAGATAAAGCTTTCAGTAAATTAGCAGGTTCATCGAACTGTTTTAAATTAGTGCTATCAAAAGCTTCAGTATTCAAAAATACCCCTCCTGAATCGTTATATCGTAATATTACGATATTTAAATTGGAATGTCAAAATTATTTTCATCCCCCTATCTAACTTCCACTTAGATTCTGCAGAATGTGGCATCAAATAATATTAGACCCAGTAATACCAAGACCTTTAAGAAAAGCCGATAAACACACAGAAGCTGTGGTGTTTATCGGCTTTTTTAACTGCCCCTATATCATGAATGAATAATTCGTGTTCTTCGGAATCAATATAAAATTAAAGACCTGATAAGAAAGAACGTACACAGAACACCCAGCAATAGAAACATCATTGCTGACTGACGTTCATTCTTCCACAATCGAATTGTATTAGCAATATTCAAAATTACCAATGCAAGCATATTAATTCTAGTATTCATTTCAAAAAAATTAATACACAGTAGAATAAACACCACTATCCCGACAAAAAGAAACCATATCGGTATATTCTTATTAAGCCGTTTACTCATTTCATTCCCCCTTTTAAAATTTATATTCTATCTCTAATAGGGTATTCTTCAACTTTATTGAAATACCTTTATAATTTTAAAAAAGTGGGAAATCGTAGGCATCCACGCTTGTCACGGAAATGAGGGCTTTAATCCCCACCCGTAGCCGTTAACTCATACTCCTGCTCAATGTGGGAATTGCCGATTATTGCGGTGTTTCCAGTTCCAAGGTTGAATTTTTATACGAAACGTTGGATTCCGAGCCCATGCACTATGAGATGCTTCTTAACCAAGTTCATCACTTAGGGTTGAATTATGCCAAAGCGTAAAAAATTGGTCATTGAGATATGAGCTAATTTCTGATATAAGTTTAAGATTTCATTTAACTTTTCCGAACAAATTTTTCGGTTCTTTGCCTTTCCTTCATATGACACGGTGTCATTTTTATTGTTGACTTGTGACACAAGTGTCATATATAATTCATTAATCAGCAATTGTGACACAGTGTCACTTAATAAGATTGGAGGATCATATTTGCCCAAAAAAACATTTTTTCACTTATCGAAAGATAAACAGGACACTTTAATTCAATGTGCCAAAAGGGAATTTTCTCGAGTTCCATTACACGAAGCATCCATTGCCAATATCATCAAAGACGCGGGGATCTCTAGAGGAAGTTTTTATCAATACTTTGAGGAAAAAGAGGATCTGTATTATTACCTGTTGAACCAGTCCTCACAAAAAAATAGTGACCGATTTATCGCAGCTTTAAAGGAGAACAACGGAGATATATTCGAAGCTTTTATCGATTCATTTCAATTTATGATTCAGAATCACACCAATCAAGAACACAAAAACTTTTTTAGAAATGCCTTTTTAAATATGAATTATAAAACGGAAAAAACATTTACGAAGAACATTTATGAAGAAAATCGGGATAGCCATCTTTTACCTATCATTGGGTTAATGAATACGGAAACTTTAAATATACAAGGGGACCGAGAATTGCAGCATATTTTAAAAATCATTATAGCTGTAACCTTTGATAACCTTATTCAAATATTCGTAAAAGATTTAACCTATGATGAAGCTTTAAAAAATTATGGTGAGCAAATGGAACTGCTAAAAAAAGGATTTAAAAAAATTTAATAAATAGATGTTTATACACAAATATTTAAACGACTAAGGGATTAAATGAAGTGTAAAAAAGGAGAAAAGACATATATGGATTCAGCTTTACAAGAAAAAAAACCACCCTATTTAATGATTGCGATTCTTTTTATTGGTGCATTTGTTTCATTTCTAAATAACTCGCTCTTAAATGTAGCGCTGCCATCCATCATGGTGGATTTGAACATTAAAGACTATTCCACAATCCAGTGGCTTTCTACTGGCTATATGCTGGTCAGTGGTATATTGATTCCGGCGTCAGCATTTTTATTAACACGTTTCTCAAATAGAAGCTTGTTTATTACTTCTATGACCATTTTCACTTTAGGTACGGCCATAGCAGCCGTTGCACCAAACTTTGGTATATTGCTTACAGGAAGAATGGTTCAAGCAGCAGGCTCTTCCGTAATGGGACCCCTGTTAATGAATATTATGCTGGTAAGTTTCCCACGCGAAAAACGCGGAACAGCAATGGGTATTTTCGGATTAGTTATGATTACAGCCCCTGCAATCGGGCCAACATTATCAGGTTTTATTGTAGAGTATTATGACTGGCGTTTACTTTTCGAAATGATTTTACCGTTAGCCGTCATTAGTTTACTGTTAGGGATTTGGAAATCCAAAAATGTAATGGAGCAAAACAAAAATGCAACACTGGACTATTTCTCGATCATATTATCTTCCATCGGTTTTGGTGGTTTGTTATATGGGTTCAGTTCTGCAAGTTCAGATGGCTGGACAGATCAAGTTGTCTTAATCACTTTAATCGTTGGAGCTATTTCCCTGATCACTTTCGTTGTCCGTCAATTGAAAATGGAGACACCATTATTGGATTTACGGGTTTACAAGTATCCGATGTTTGCCCTTGGCTCTGTTATTGCGATTGTAAACGCAGTGGCGATGTTCTCCGGAATGATTTTAACACCGGCATACGTACAAAACGTAAGAGGTATTACACCACTTGATTCAGGTTTAATGATGTTGCCTGGTGCGATAATCATGGGGATTATGTCACCCATTACAGGTAGACTATTTGATAAATATGGTCCACGTGTTCTTGGCGTAATCGGGCTTACGATTACAGCTATCTCAACGTACATGTTGGCAAACCTACAAATCGACTCGACTCACACATATATTATCCTTGTGTACACTCTGCGTATGTTTGGTATGGCAATGGTGATGATGCCTATTATGACAAACGGCCTGAATCAATTGCCAACACGCTTAAATCCACATGGTACAGCTGTCAACAATACAGCTCAGCAAGTGTCCGGTTCGATTGGTACGGCTATTCTGATTACGATTATGAATTCGGTGACAAAAACAAAAGCTGAAGATTTAATGACTGGTGTTGATCCAACAACTTTGACAGCAGCCAATAAAGCTTTATTAACCCAAGAAGCGTTATTAGCCGGAATCCAATATTCATTCTATATCGCACTTGGCATTAATATTGTTGCATTAATATTAGTTTTCTTCATTAAACGTGCGGAAGTAAGTGATGAACCTGTCGAGGCTTTAAAAAATCAGCAGGGTAACACTAAATCTAAAACCGCAGTAAACTAATTAAAAGCATTTGATCAAAAACAATACAGACAATATCAAAGAAAAAAATAAAAATGGAGCCTACTATCTTAAGGATAGTAGGCTCCATTTTTACTTTCTCTAAACTTTCATGTTATGTATGTTTTCAATCTAATCGACCGGGTAAATATTCATCAATGATTTGTTCATTTGGGAGGTTAGATAAATATGTTTATGGAATTAACCATCAAACTAGTGATTAGCTTTTTTGGGCTATGGGCCATCACTTTTATTACTGGTAGAAAAACGCTCAGCCAACTTACACCACTAGACTTCCTATCTTCATTAGTACTCAGTGAAATTGTAGGGAATACGCTTTATGATGATCAGGTCAACATATCTCAACTTATATATGCATTGGCAGTCTGGAGTGCCCTCTCTTACCTTTTTGAGAAAGTAACAACCCGATTTGTAAAATTCGGCTATGTAGCAGAAGGCCGGGTTGTTCTTTTAATTGATAATGGAGAGGTAAATCAAAGCTTGCTCAAGAAATATGATATTGAGTTTAAACAATTGCTATCCATGCTTCGAAAACAGAATGTTTTTTCGCTTCAAGAGGTCAAACATGCCGTCTTAGAAACAGACGGGTCTCTGTCCGTCCTTCGCAAACCTGAATATGAACCACCTTCTGCCCAAGATTTGGGCCTCGAAGCACATTCCGATAGTTTTGCTATTACAGTGATTGATAAAGGGGAATTACTGAAAATGTCGATGAGAGGAAAGGAAATTGATACGGATAAGGTACGAATCGAAATGCAAAAACAGGGATATGACAATATTAAGGGTATAGCTTACGCGGAGTATCGCGAGGATGGAACGCTTTATATTATACCGAGAAAGAGAAAGAAAAACCGAACGATCATTAGAAATATGACATAAAAACTTACATTCCCCCTCTACCTAAAGAGCTCCATTACGTCCGTGCTTGTCCTATTAGTATTATTGAGAACCACATCATTTAACCACTAGACGATAAGCAACCTGTAGCCGTTTAATAGGCTACAGGTTGCTTATCTTAAAAAATGTTAGTATTACTTCTTAAAAAAGTATAATTCCTGTAGAGAGTTTTCTTGGGTTTCAATACTTAACCTCAATCATCAAGTCTGGTCCCTTGCCTAAAACCTGTACCCCTTTCACCATTTCTTGGCCGTTTGGAACAATAACAGGACTCAATAGGTCATAACCGGCCGTCTTGATTAAAGGAATATCAAACTCAAGCAGCACTTGACCTTGTACGACACGATCTCCGGTTTGTACATGAGAAGTAAATCCTTCACCTTTTAAAGATACCGTGTTCATGCCGACATGAATTAGAATTTGAACACCAGAATCGTGCTCAAGAATGAGTGCATGCTTGCTCTTCTCCATGATATGGGCAATCTTACCCGAAAATGGCGCTGTCACTTTCCCTTCGGAAGGTTCAACTGCAAATCCGTCGCCCAACGCTCTGCTGGAAAAAGCTTCGTCTTCTACCTCATCCAAAGAACGAGTTGTACCTTGAATTGGGGAAAAAATCTCCATTGTATGTTCTTGTTTTCTTTTAAATCCAAACATGTTGTTTCCTCTTTTCCTTAGCAGAAGTCTGCCTCTAATCCCATTACTGTCTTTAATCTTCTAAATGCTCACCGTTACTTTTGATACAATTCTGATACCAATAAAAAGAATCCTTTTTATATCGTTTATTCGTACCCTGTCCGCGGTCATCCCGATCAACGTAGATTACACCGTAACGCTTCCTCATTTCGATCGTACCGCAGGAAACAATATCAATAATCCCCCACATGGTATAGCCGATTAATTCAACTCCATCAATAATAGCCTCTTTCATTTGTTTGAAATGTTCCTTGAGATAGTCAATCCGGTAAGGATCATGAATCTCGCCTTCATTCAATTCATCAAGGGCACCTATTCCATTTTCCGCAATGAAGATGGGCAGTTGATAACGATCGTACATTTGGTTTAAAGAAACCCTCAGACCAATCGGGTCAATTTGCCAGCCCCAATCACTTGCTTTTAGATACGGATTTTTGTTTCCTGTCACTAGGTTCCCACCGGTTCGATCCCAGTTTTTATCGGTTGTCGCTACCATGGACATATAGTAAGAAAAACTCAGGAAATCAACAGTGTATTCCCGCAAAATATTATCGTCATCAGCTTCTTTATGGATATTTATGTCGTTGTCATTAAAGTAACGTTCCATATAAGCGGGATACTTGCCTCGCGCCATAATATCTGTATAAAAATAGTTGGCATATTGTTCGTCTAAAATGGACTGCATTACGTCTTCCGGCTTACAGGTCGCAGGGTACGTCGTGAAACGGGCAATCATACCGCCTACCTTAGAGCCCGGGATGATCTCGTGCGCCAGCTTAACGGTTAGGGCATTCGCTATGAATTGGTGATGTAGACATTGGTAAATTGCATTTTCATAGTCTTCTTCCTGATCTTTTATCAAGCACACACCGTTATAGGGGTTAAACTTGCCGGCATTGATCTCATTGAATGGCAGCCAATAATCCACCCGATCTCCCAGTCTTTCGAACAGCACTCTGGCATATCGCAAATAAAATTCGATGGTTTGCCGATTTTTCCAGCCGCCGTATTTCGTAACCAAGTTAACCGGAATATTGTAATGCAGGATTGTGGCAAAGACTTTCATTCCTCTTTTGCGACATTCATCAAACAAATCAATGTAAAACTGTATACCTGTCTCATTCGGCTCTGCATCATCACCGTTAGGAAAGATTCGAGCCCAGTTAATGGATGTCCGGAAGATTTTTAATCCTAGTTCTTCCATCAATCTTAAATCCTCTTTATAGTTGCTGTAAAAATCAATTCCCCAGCGAAATGGGTAATGGGTCATATCTTTGTCCAATAATGCTTGCTTGAACCGCTCACCAGTCATGTTGATGTTACGATGATGGTCACGCTCCTCTTTGGTCCAGTTGCTGTCAAAATAACGCAAGTCTTGGGTATCCAAACCTTTTCCGCCTACGTCATAGGCACCGTCCGCTTGGGATGCTGAAATTGCCCCACCCCATAAGAAATCTTCCGAAAATCCTGTTCTCATATTCATATCCTCCAATCAATATTTACATTTTTCTATTTTTGAATGGGGTTTAACCAGAACCCTCATCCTTATCATATAAAGACTTAAGGTGATCGAACAATGTCAAAAGATCAAATAAATATAACAAAAAGTAAGATTGTAAGTCTAATGTTTAGATTTTTTCAACAGCACGGTTGTTAAGAAGTAGGACAGTACAAAACTGATGATGGCGCCGATAATTGCATACACAAGATTCATCGCATGATTTGGATCTGCAAAAATGGGCAAAGTCAGTAATCCAGTCGGAGCAAGAGCCAGTCTCTTAACTCCCATAAGGCCAACAAACAAACCACTAATTCCTCCGGCAACCAGTACGGCATAAAATGGTTTTTTCAGCTTGAGATTCACCCCGTAAATGGCAGGCTCTGTTATGCCGAGGAGAGCGGTAAAAGCTGCGGAGTTAGCCAATACTTTAAAATCCGGATCATTCTTGACATGTCTGCCCACCGCAAATGCAGCTGCGCCTTGTGCAACGTTAGCTACCAGAAATCCGGCGCCAATCATATCGAACCCATAGGTTGTAATGGATTGAATGACAATGGGTATGGTAACAGCGTAATGCATACCCAGCATGATAAATACCGGCCCGAAAATACCAAAAATGAATGGTAAAATCCACACGAGATGGTTATTCAAAAAATTGATTCCCACTGCAACATATGTTCCGACGATGTTACCTAGTGGAGCTATAAAAATTAGGGCAACTGGTGCCATTACAAGTAATGTGATTAACGGTTTCATGAAGAAACGAACTGATTTTGGGGTTACCCGATCCGCAAACCGCTCAACATAAGAAGCAGCCCAAATCACCAAAATAATCGGGATAACGGATGAACCATAGCTTACCAAGGATACGGGTATCCCCAAAAAGTAAACAGGGTCTTTGGCTTCTACCATAGCCACAAAACTCGGGTGTAATAGAACGCCGCCTAAGGATACAGCCATCATTGGATTCATCTTAAATTTGTTTGCTGCTGAGAATGCCAGCATAACTGGCAGGAAATAAAAAGCCGCATCTGTAACAAAGTTAAGAATGGCATAGGTTTGTGTTTCTTTAGACATGAGATGAGTCATCGTTAAAATGATGAGAAGCGTTTTGAGCATTGCAGCCCCAGTGATAGCAGGCAGTATGGGCGTGAAAATCCCAGAAATCGTACCCAACAAACGCGAAATGACAGACTCTTTTCTTGCAGAGACGTTTGAATCTTCGGTTTTGATCTCTTTCTGGTCAGAAGTGTTATCGCTTAACAATGGAACGATCTCATTGTATATTCGCGCCACCTCTTGTCCTACGATAACCTGGAACTGTCCACCGCTGTTAACCACACCAAGGACACCAGGAATTGCCTTCATCTTCTCTTGATCTGCCTTAGCTGAATCTTGGAGTGTAAAACGTAATCTTGTAGCGCAATGCGTTAACTGGTTGACATTCTCTCTGCCCCCGATTTCTTTTATGATGTTACTTCCTGTACGCTTGTAGTCCATATCTTCTTCCCCCTATTCCCTGACTTAATATCACTTTTCAATTTGCGGAAAATGTATGACCAGTGATACACTTAAATTGTAAAAGGCTTTGGAAGCGGTAACAATATCATAAAGAAAGCTATACTATATCAAAAGGTAAGGTTGAGTGATATGGACTATAACCAATTGGATTTTTTTCTAAAATCATACACCGATAGTGAAAAAAAGTATTTGGCTAATCCGGATGCGGTAAGCCCGATCTACCAAAATATGATTCAGGTAGATGTCCGGGGGCATATGGTCTATCGCTTTAAACCTCTAAATGTCATTGAAACCGGAATCGCCATAAGTAAGGACTCTCGCTTTACTAGCGTTCCTCTTTACGTTCATACCAATGTCAATATGAACTATATATACTCAGGAGAATGCACCTATGTGGTGGATGATAAAACCATAACTTTAAAGGAGGGTGATGTTTGTATTTTTGATAAAGACGTTATTCGTATGAAGAACAAGATCGGGGAAAACGATCTTGTCATCAATATCAGTATGAGTGACCAATTTTTATCAAGTAATTTCCTCAGTCGATTAGCTAAACAAAGCATTGTATCCAACCTAATCCTTTCAGCAATATCCAACAGTCAAAATCATGATAACTTTCTGATCTTCCGTACAAAAGGAAACCATAAAATTAAACGCTTGTTTGCCGATTTGCTTTGTGAGTATTATGACTTGCGTATGTACTCAAGTGAGATTATCAATTCGTATCTGGTGATTATTTTTACAGAACTGCTGCGTATATATCAGGATGATTCCGAAAATCAGAAAATTCAGTTATCAAACGATTCTTCAGGCAATATAGTTGATATCCTGCGCTACATTGAAAAGGAATATTTGAACTGCACTTTAACATCATTATCCAAACAGTTTGGTTATCATCCGAAATACCTTTCTTATCTTATCAAGGAAAAATCCGGAAATAATTTCAAAGAACTTCAGGTTTCTTTGAAATTGAAGTTAGCTTGTTATTACTTGGCTAATACCTCATTATCGATTCAAGAAATTGCAGAGAAGGTTCAAATCAGCAACCTGAATTCGTTTTATCAAAAATTCGGAGTGACTTACAATATGACGCCAAAAGCTTATCGTCAGGCTCATAGTTAACTGATTTGGAGAGGAACGTATGAGACCACATCATTAGCTATGGTCTATGCATCATATTCTTGCCAATGAATTCAAATTGTAATAAAAAAAGCCGCTGATCTGTTCAGACCAGCGGTGGTACCCTTTGCTTTTTGCGTTATGTTTAACAGCAGTTTGAACCCCCACTAATGACGAGTCCAAATCCATCAGCGTATTGCTCCACTTCTAGAGTTATTGACTCTACCGTAGCTGCTAGTTCAGGATCAATGGCTACACGGATCGCGTTAATTTCTTGCAACACATCGTTCTCTAAACTTCAGTCCACTTTTTCAAGCTGTCATAACCAACGGCTTCTTTGGGTTCCCACGGTATAATCACGGTATGGTCATCAGAAGCTTTCTGGATCTTCTTGATCCAATCTCTCTCAGCTATTGCTCGACCTCGCAGAATCGGATCTGTTGTGTCCGTTGCGGCAAAGCTCTGATTAATTGCCCACCATTTGGTAGAAATATTTGCCCTTTGCAGATCTTGCTCCAAACGGGTAGCCTCATAATAGGGTGTAGCTTCTGCCAGTGTGACAATCACAACACTCGTTTCGTTGGGATCCCGAAGACGTGGAAGCAAATTCTGAACAGCAGCCGGTATCGCACCTGCTGAACGTGCGATCTCCTTATGGTATTCTTCCGTTGCATCCAGAAGAAGCAAGGTGTGTCCAGTTGGCGCCGTATCAATTACGACAATCTCATCACTGCTTCGTTCAACCAAATTGGCGAACGCACGGAAAACTGCAATTTCTTCTGTACAAGGGGATCTTAAGTCTTCTTCCAAGTAGGCTAAAGCATCTTCATCTAACGAATCCTTGTTTTGCTCCAGAACCTCTTGCTTATATCGCTCCAACTCGATCTTCGGATCGATACGGCTCACGCTGATGTTGTCTGTCTCTTTTTCCAACACATGACCCAAATGGGAAGCGGGATCAGTTGTGCTTAAATGTACTTGGTGACCGCGCTCTGCCAGACCTACTGCGATGGCCGATGCGACAGTCGTTTTGCCAACTCCCCCTTTTCCCATAGTGAAGATCACTCGGATACCCTTACGTTCCATATCTTCTACCAGATGTTGCAAAGGCAGAGCCGATGATGTATTTATGATTTCCTCTTCAACTAACCGAATTTTTGGAGTATCAAAGAAACGTCGCAAATGTTCAATCCCGGTGATGTTAAACGGCGCTAGTGGAATTTGATAGGTTGGAAGCTGTTTGACAGCTTCAGGAAGCTTCTCTAGTGCACCCACCTGACGACCGTAAAAAGCGGAAGAAACCATATCCTGCTCCACAACGGAAGAAAGCAACCCATTCACGACTAATATCTGGTTTTGAATACCAATCTCTCGAAGCTCTTCCGATGCCCGCGCAGCTTCTTTCAACGGAGAATCATCCGGGCGAGTGACGAGGATAAGTGTCGTTTCATTTCGATCAGACAACGTTTTGACAGCTTCCTGATATAGATTTTTTTTGGCTTCCAGACCCGCAAGTGGCCCCAGGCAGGAAGCCCCATGCGTACTTTCGGATAAAAATCCGCTCCAGGCGGTGGGCAATTGCAATAAACGAAGGGTGTGCCCTGTTGGTGCTGTATCAAACAAGATGTGATCGTACCGTTCGCGCAGTTCCTTATTGGTAAGCATGGAACTAAACTCGTTAAAAGCAGCAATCTCCACGGTACACGCTCCCGATAACTGCTCTTCCATTGTTGCAATAACCGCATCTGACAAAACACCGCGATATGGATCAACCACTTCGGCTTTGTACTCTCCCGCAGCTATTTCGGGATCCAAATTGGCTGCATCCAAATTATTGATTCCAGTTACAGGTACGGGATGATTAGATAAAGCCATGCCGAAAACATCCTGTAAGTTTGACGCTGGATCCGTGCTCACCAGCAAAACACGCTTTCCCGAATCGGCAAGGGATACGGCTGTTGCACAAGCCGTTGACGTCTTGCCCACGCCCCCTTTCCCAGTAAAAAATAGATACGGAGTTAGAGTGATGGATCTCGGTTCAAATCGGTTTAACATGTTGAGACCCTTCTTTCCTAGTGTTCAGATTTGGTGTTCACTTCGAGACGTATTCTCGGTTTGGCTACCAGTTCTTCTTTAGTCAGACCTGTCCATTCAACTAATTCTTCATTGGTAGGATAACTTTTTTCCTTTACGACCTGGCCATCCACAATGATAATAGGCAGCACCTGGGGCCCCTTTTCAGCCAGAAGCTGTCCAACCAGTGGACTTGTTACAAAGGCATCTGGCTCACTTGTCAGGTTGTAACGCGATACCTGAAATTGTTTCTTTTGCAAATTATGAACGACAGCAGATACACGAATAAGTTCTGGATCAACACCTGGACCGCATACTCCTGAGGAACAGCACATGGCAGGATCATAGATCTCCATTGTTTTCATTTCAAACACTCCTCTCAAATGTGAAAACCGGGAAAGATACTCCCGGCTTTTTGTGTTATTTGCCAGTTTCAGCGAACGTCTTTATGCGCTCCCCAATCTGGTCACGAACTCTTTGGAATACAGCCCATTTCTCTTCTTCTGTACCTTGCGCTTTCGCGGGATCATCGAATCCCCAGTGTTCTCGCTTCACTTGTGGAGGGGTCATTGGACATTTATCTGCCGCATCCCCGCATAATGTGACGACGAAATCTGCACTGTTCAGTAGCTCTGAGTCAATGATGTCCGAAGTTTGGCTTGAAATATCGATACCTACTTCGTTCATCGCTTCCACTGCTTTTGGATTCAAACCGTGTGCTTCGATTCCTGCGCTATAAATGTTCCAGTCCTCACTCAGATATTTCTTGGCCCAACCTTCAGCCATTTGGCTCCGACACGAGTTGCCTGTGCATAGGAAATAAAGTGTTTTTTTGCTCATGTTCATCATCTTCTCCTTGTTGTTTGAATTTATAGAATGCTTAACCACAGATATAGACCCACTAGCGTAATGAGTAGAGTCGGAACTGTGATAATGATACCTGTCTTAAAGTAGGTGCCCCATGAAATCTTGACGCCTTTGGTGCTGAGCACATGAAGCCAGAGCAGTGTTGCCAGTGAACCAATCGGTGTAATCTTGGGACCTAGATCGGAACCAATAATATTGGCGTAGATCAACGCCTCCCGAACGGTTCCCGTAGCAGTTGTTGCGTCAATGGCGAGTGCGTCAATCAAAACCGTAGGCATATTGTTCATCAGAGATGAAATGATCGCAGCAATAAAACCCATACCAATCGTTGCGACAAACAATCCTTGATCTGCCACGGCCTGGATGGCTACGGCCAGCAGATCCGTCAGACCCACGTTACGCAAGCCATAGACCACGACATACATACCGATAGAGAAGAATACGATTGCCCAAGGCGCTTCCTTAACGACTACTTTAGTCGGTACAGCAGAGCTTCGAGAAGCCATAATCAGGAAGAATATAGCCACGACTCCTGCCACAATAGATACAGGCACACCAACAAATTCACTGCCAAAGTAACCGACGAGCAGGATGCCAAGTACAATCCATGACAACCTGAACATCTTCAGATCTTTGATCGCTGTTACAGGTGCTTTCAGTTCACTAGCATCAAACCGTTTGGGAATGCTTTTCCTGAAAAAGAGATACAACACGCCGATACTTGCAGCCAGTGAAAACAGATTAGGAATAAACATTCTGCCTACATACTCCATGAACGTAATACCGAAGAAATCGGCAGATACGATGTTTACGAGGTTACTTACAACCAGTGGCAATGAAGTTGTATCCGCAATAAATCCGCTGGCAATAATGAAGGGAAACACTTTTTTCTCATCAAAATTCAGTGCGCGGACCATAGCCAGAACAATTGGGGTCAGAATCAGTGCTCCTCCGTCATTGGCAAAGAAAGCAGAAACTACAGCTCCTAAGATTGAGACATATACAAACATACGAACACCTCTGCCATGAGCTGCCTTGGCCATATGTAAAGCTGCCCATTCGAAGAAACCGATACGATCCAAAATCAATGAGATGATAATAATGGCCACAAAAGCAAGTGTCGCGTTCCATACCATTTGCGTAACATCCCAAACATCCTGGAAATGAACTACGCCTACAAGTAACGCCAGAATTGCTCCGCCACAAGCAGACCACCCTATGGACAGGTTTTTAGGCTGCCAGATGACGAGCACTAACGTTATCAAAAAGATAATGCAAGCAAGAAAAGTAGAAAACAAACATATACGCCTCCAATCAAATTAATTACATTTACATAATCATATAACAATATACTTATATATTGCCCAAAAATTAATTACATACGGATGAAATGTTCTCTTTATTTAAAGACTTAAGAATGGCTGCAGAATCTGGCATTAATTCCAACACAGATTTAATATAAGGTGTATCCTCTACATTCAAAGAGTAGTATACCCATTGTCCACGTTTATTCTCTTTGACCAAGCCTTGATCCTTTAACTTGCGCAAATGCTGACTCACCCCAGGTTGTGACATGTCCAGAATGTCTACAAACTCACACACACACCATTCACGTTCTTTGAGGAGTGTAAGTATCGTCAGACGAGTCTTATCCCCCAGCAATTTTAACTTTTCCGATGCTTCTTGAATAGAATCCATATCACTTACCTCCTTCTCTCTATATAAGCACATGCTTATATTATAATGCAAAAGTCTTATTGTCAATTTTAAATTCCAAATGAACCTGAAAGTATTGGTTTACAGTTGAACCAACACTTTCAGGTTCATCAGACCTATTCTATATTAATTGGAACAAGATGAACTACAATCACTTGTTTGCTCGGCTACCTGTACTTTTGGACGTTTCAGACTGCATACACCCGTTTCAGGTAGATCCAGTTCTACTTTTGTAGCTGCATCCAGGTCACCTGCCAGAAAAGCAACCACCGAACGAACTTGTTCATATCCGGTAGCCATCAGGAAGGTTGGCGCACGCCCATAACTTTTCATCCCAACAATATACAATCCTTGTTCCATATGACGCAATTCCTTCTCCCCATGAGGACGAACAGTGCCGCAACTATGAACATTCGGATCGATTAACGGAGCAAGGGTTGCCACACTTTCTGTGGTTGGGTCGATACTTAGCCGTAACTCCCTGAGGAAGGACAAGTCAGGCCGACTTCCGGCATTCACGATGATCTCATCAATATGTGCTATCACCTGTAACTCGCCATGTTGCTCTCCGCTTATGGTAATCTGCTTCCCTTCCTGTTTCAGTTCCTGAATATGGAACGGTGTAACAACAGTAATTTTTCCGGAATCCACCAGTTCATGAATACGACGTCCCAGTTCTCCTCGAGCTTCGAGCTGATCACTTGCTTCTCCACCATATGCTTCCTCCACGTGGTCTTTTCTCATAATCCAGGTCAGTGTCATACCGGAATTTAATTTTTGGAGCTTGGCAAGATCAAGTAATGTATTCAAGGCCGAGTGACCGCTTCCTACTACTGCGATATGTCTATCTGTATAGCGCTCTCGATCTACTCCAAACACATCCGGAATGCCATAGAATATATGGTTACGAAGAGCTTGTTCCCCAGGAGTCAACACACCGCTGGCGAGTACAGGGTTAGCATGCCCCCAAGTTCCTGAAGCATCAATGATAGCTCTCGCCTCATACCGCTTGGCCTTACCCTCTTCTTCAACGTAGATCATAAAGGGTTGTTTTTCTCTGCTTGCTGTTTTCATTTTGTCTGTATTATTGCGACTGATCCCCACAACACGTGAATTTAAATGAAGATTGGACTGAATCTCCGGAAGTTCTGCGAGCGGGAGTAAATACAGATCTCGCAGTTCATGCCCTGTCGGTAAATCATCTGGAGCAGGGGCAATCCATCCCTTCTTGGATAACAACCGTCCAGCCGCTTTATCTACGTTATACTGCCATGGTGAGAAAAGATGAACATGGCCCCATTGGGAGATATTCTCACCTACTTTAGTCCCCGCCTCAAGAATAATAAACGATTGGCCCGCTTCAATCAGATGAGCTGCTGCAGCCAAACCAATAGGTCCTGCACCAATGATAACAACAGGTAAATGGGTTAACTCTCCTTGGATTAAAGATTCCGAAGGGGAAACCTTCTTTTTCTCTAAAGTGGGAGCACAGCAAGAGTCAACTTGTTTGAATTCAACGTTTTTCATATCAATGTACCTCCAGTATGTTTAAATATACTTGCATTTTGCAAGTGTTTGAGCAATGTAACGGGGTAATGAAGCCCATTACCCCAGCGGCGTACAACACATTTTCGATTTTAGCATGCTCTCATTGAGCAGTTTAATGGATTGAATGACGGTCTCCTTTTCTGTATCCGTCATGAAAGAAAAAACCTCATCCAGATGAGTATTCATCCGATGATCTATAGCCGTTGTTACAAACTCCCCTTCGTCTGTCAAACTGAGAATGTATACTCTCCGATCCTCAGGCAGTGGTGTTTTTTGAACCAAATTTTTCTTGATTAGGGTCTGCACTTGACGACTGAAGGTTGTGATATCCATGGCGAGCGTTTCGGCAATTTGTTGCATGGACGGCTCATGTTGATGCTCAATTTCGTATAGGATATGGCTCTGAACCAGCGATATTTCATGCTCTCCAACCGTGCAACAATTTTTATCCAGTAAGCCGAAACGACGGACCATGATTTGTAGCGGCTCTCTGGGATTTTGAATATCTGACAACATGATCACCTCTTGGTCATCATTATAACCGCATTACTTGCAATTTGCAAATGAATTTTGAGTTATCGACTAGAATGATGCAAAGCGCTTCTCTGTTTTTTCTAATGCTTTCGTTCTAACTTCTAGTGTACGACCATCCATACCAGCATAGTTATACCATTTCAACTTGTGAAACCCCATTTTCCGAAATGTACCACGAAATAGTATTTTAGTTATGGGATTACCAAATATCCATCTATAGAAGAACCCTGGAGTGGCCATTACTGTTAATAGCGATACTCCCTTAAGCTTTTTTAACTGGCTAACAAAGGGCCTACCTTTTTTAGGTTCCTCATAAATGATTCCTTTGGCAAACACTTTATCCAAAAAGCCTTTCGTTGATGCAGGCATCGATTCCCACCATATTGGGAAAATAAAGATTATGTGATCCGCTGCAAGCAATCTTTTTTGATAATCTTTTACCAGAGGATCGAGGGTTTTCTTTTGTCTCCACGCCGAGAGTTCTTCCCCTGACATCACAGGATTAAATCCATCTGCGTGCAAGTCAATGAGATCTACGTTGTGTCCACTGGATTGTAGCCCTTTAGTAACCGAAGCCAATAATGCTGCAGAATAGCTTCTATGATGAGGAACATTCTTAGAAGAATTAGCTGTGTAAGGATGGTCAAATATAATAAGCACTTTCATAGAACTCTTTTCCTCCTGTTATTCACAAATAATAGCGTCTTTGATGTTACTAAAGAACATCTGTTCCCAGAGACCTTCCTGCTGATGTACCTCTTGCTTCCCATTCTCATTGACGGTCAACTTAACTGTCCCTATACTACGAACGTACGTTGGATTTATTTTCAAGACTTTTACAGCCACACGCATCGGTAAAGAAAGCTTCATGCCCTCCAATAAAGAACTTGCAACGATATCCGCTTCCCGATGGTACTCAATTTGATAAGAAGTGTTATTGCCAGAGGACTGAATAAACTTCAATTGGTTATCCATGAATTTCTTCGTAAAGGGATGCTTAATCGTATCCATTCGTTCTATCCTCGTGTTCTCCTCACGATCTTCCAGAATCACACCGTCTCTAGCAATCATGATGATAGGCATGCGTGTATAACCATACTTTTTCTCCGCAATGATATCGCAAGATATCACGGTATAAGGTCCAATATTTGCACGGCACCAGTACCAATGGTTGATGAGTTTGTTCATTTCTGCGTTTCCCCAATTATGATCGTGATATCCATTACCAACTAATTCACGACGTTGTCCATTTACAGTAAGTACGGCCTCCAGATCGGCAGAAGGCTGGGCAACGAACCATGCGAAGAAGTCCTTTTGTTTTTCTCCAAAAAATATATGTCCTGTTTTAGGTCTCCACATGGGCACGATAGATCTCATGGTACAGCGATATTCAATGTCATCGTCAACGAAATGGATTATATAATCCCCATTGGAGTATTGGATACTACTTCTATCAATTTTCACATCACATGTTTCTTTGGAAGCGCGGATCGTACTACCTTTCTCTTCGGATAGTTTTTTCGAAATGTTTCTACCATCCGGCATCGTCAGATCAAACCTTATTGTTGGGCATGCTTCACCTTTGAGGTCGAACTCATACTTCGTGTAAAACACGACAACAATCTTAGTTCCATCTGTAAATTCGGCGTCAAAATACCACCACTCATAACTACCTGCTTGACCATCTGTTCTCATACCATCTTCCCAATTGGCAGGTTCTTTCGTAATCCCTAATCTTTTGTAATCTTCATTGGTATGTGCTAAAGTCACTAACTTGTTCATCCTAAATTCCTCCGCATCCCATTAGTGTCACACTTGTGTAACTTGTTGGGTTCGATTATAATTGGATGTCTATAAAGCAGTCAATACGTGTGACAGAGGTTACACATTAGAGGTGATTTGTGACATGTCTACTCGCGTTAATCCTATTGCTCAACGATCAAAGAGATGGTTATGTGATGCTTTAATTGAACTTTTACAGGAAAAACCCTATAGCGCAATCACGATTACAGAGATGTGTGATAAAGCCGGACTAGTTAGAAAAACCTTTTACCGCAACTTCACATCCAAGGAATCTGTACTCGTCGAAATCATTGATTTAATGTTTCAGGATTTTTTTGAATATATTAGTGATCAAAACTTAGGGCCTCATGAAATGCCCCTTGCCTATTTCACATTTTGGGAGAAACATAAAGTTTTTCTGCACATTTTAATCGAAAATCAATTATTTGGACTTCTTAACGACCAATACGTTCTTTACTTGGAAGCGATGGAGCATATCATAGGTACTAAGCGTGAGTACCAGAGCGAAATAGAAAAAGATTATATGAGAACGATGGTGGCTGCGGGGTTATGGAGTATATTGAAAAAGTGGATAATACGCAGTTGTACGGAGTCAAAAGAAGAAATGGCCAAAATGACACTTGATTTTTTTGATATAGATTGAAACTTATATTTAGGTTAGACCATGTCCGAACTAAACATAGATTATAGAAAGAGATATCAACAAAATGTCAATTTATCTTCATACTATTACGACAATCCTTTGACTTGTCTGTGACAATAGTCATGTTTTTATGATAATTCTGATATATTAATACACGAGATGAATGATCTTGATCGTAATGTTAATGAGTAGATACCTACCATCATTACTGTAAGGATATTAGGAGGAATAAGATTGTGTTATTAGCGATATTAAGTATAGTTATGGTCGTACTGTTTACAGCATTCATTGTTCTTAAAACGTATAAGCGAAAAGAAAAACTTACAGGTATGCCTGGCATGATGATCGCTATGACCATTGGCATGATGTCCAGCCTTGTACTTGGTGTACAATTAGGCATTGTGTTTCCACGTGATTTAACAGTCCCATCAATTGCCGCTATATTGTTCGGCTTAGGAGCTGGATATTTCACAGGCAAACCTATCAGTATATTGGCAGCTTTGGATGGAATGTTGGCAGGAATTATGGGTGGCATGATGGGAGCAATGCTCGGGGTAATGATTGGTCCTTCCTATATCATGATGATATTTGTTGACATCCTATTCATTTTTATTTTGAGCGTTGCTCTTCAATTGTCGAATCAAGAAACGGATACTAGCGATAAAACAAATAAAAGTGGGATTGGTATGCCGTTTATTGGAGGTATACTTACTGTAGTTTTTGGAATTATAGCTGTGGGTGCAACGTTATTTTACCAATATCAACCGAATGATACATCGGCAATTAAATCACAAGAATCTCAGAGTGAGCAAGCCAATTCTATTCAAGAAAATTCGGGATATCAGATTGTTTCTGTCGATGTAAAATCAGATGGTTTCAGTCAAGAAAATATTGAAGTAAAAGCTGGCGTTCCAACAAAAATAAATTTTATAAAACATACAGGTTATACATGTATAAGAAGCGTTCAGTCTAAAGATTTAGGAATAGATGTGTATCTTGAAAAAGGAGATAACTTCATTACCCTAAAAGATCTGAAACCTGGAACGTACAACTTTAATTGTGGCATGTACATGTATTATGGAACGATCACCGTAGTATAAGCGAGAAATGTAGGATCATAGTAGGGAACTTTATGTCAGTTAATCATGACACAAAGTTCCCTATTAAAATTGTTTTTTATTGATCTTTATATAACAAAAAAAAACCGCCAGCGAAAGCTAGCGGAAATTCAAAAGCTAGTATTAAACCAAGAAAGCTTTGGAGATGATAACCAACAGAATAAACAATACCAGAATTGCACCAATGGACGTGAAGCCACCATATCCTCCACCAAGTCCGCCTACATTTCCATATCCAACTTCGCTCATGTTTCTTCCCCCTCTTTTGTGGTATGTGTTAGATTATTCAGGATTTGTTAATTTGACAAGGCTAAAAATAAAAAAGGCTACTGCTTCCTCCTCCCTTTCAACTGTAAGCTTTTTGTAAGAATTAATTAATAGAAAATCAGGATTTACACTCTAGAATGAAGATATATCGGTTGATATCATTCATTTCTATGAGGAGGACAACAATGAGTTTAACGATGGAAATTCGCAGCTTCAGGAAGTACATAGTAGGGTTCATGGCATTATGGATTGCATTAGCAGGCGGTACAGGTACCGGTTATGCGAGTATCGAGCCTGCGGCGAGGCAAACGTTGGTGCTTGAGCATGCGACGATTGTGGATGTAAAGTCCGGAAAGTTAACTAGCGATCAGACGATTATCATTAAGGATAATAAGATCAGTTATATTGGAAACAGCAGTCAAACGGCCATCCCCGATTACGCGCAAGTACGGGATGCTAAGGGCCAATACGTTATACCCGGTTTGTGGGACATGCACGTCCATCTGGAAGATAACTATAAAGACGCCTTCCCGCTCTTTCTGGCTAATGGTGTAACCGGAGTAAGGGAGATGGGCGCGGCACTGACAAACCTCGATATATGGAAAACGAGCATTCAAGCCGGTATGCCTGCCCCACGTCTTGTCTATGCGGGTTCGACCCTGAATGGAGGTCCCGCTGACGAGGCTCCCCACATGTTCTACTTGAGTACAGAGGAACAGGCACGAGATGCCGTACGTCTCAATGTGGCAAAAGGCGCGGATCATATCAAGGTATACTCTTGGTTGCCACGTCCTCTGTTCTTGGCGGTCTTGGATGAAGCCCAAAAGTACGGTTTGCCAGTGGTCGGACATTTACCGGTAGAGGTACGAGCCAGCGAAGCCATTCAACTGGGATTTAAGAGCATAGAACACCTACACGGGTTGTTTATTGCCACTTCGAGCATCGAGGATGAACTTTTTAAAAATGCCGACATGAGCGATTTGCTCGGTTATTCACTGGCAGAAATCGAGGCCTCTGAATCCTACGATTCCGTCAAGGCCAGCAAACTATTCCGCAAGTTCAAAGAAAAAGGTGTCTGGCCTGTACCGACAATGGTTACCTATTTGAATATGGCCAAAACCGAAATCGATTCGCGTTCCAAATATGTCCCGACTGCCGTGCAGAAGCAATGGGCTGAAGTGATTCGCGCCACGCCTCCCGAACAAACGGAATTGATGACGGCCATTAATTCCACCACGCCAGGCATGGTCAAAAAGTTGAATGATGCTGGCGTGCCTATGCTTGCAGGTACCGATTCCAGTTTCGAAATGACCAACTTTATATACGGCGTTTCCTTACATGATGAACTTGAAATGTTAGTTAAAAGCGGCCTCTCCCCACTCCAGGCCTTGCAGACAGCAACGTTGAATCCGGCACGATATTTGGAAAGAGAGCAGGAACTGGGCACCGTAGAAAAAGGAAAACTGGCCGATCTCGTACTGCTGGACAAGAACCCGCTAGAGGATATCCGAAATACGACAAGCATCTCCGCCGTTGTCTTGGATGGAAAACTGATGGAGAAGCAGACACTGGACCGTGCAGTTAAAACATATCCCGTGATAAAAGTGGCCGATATGAAAGATGCAACGCAATGATCCGGGTCATCTGCCAATAAAAACATTCTTTATAAGCATTAATGCAGCCAAGCCCTCCCCTTCCCGAATACGAAGCGAATTCTTTCCGTATCCTTATCTACTCAACAAAAAAAGACTATTTCCGAGTCAATGTAATTGCTCAGAAAACAGTCTTTTTCCTCTTTATTTAGCTTGCCAGATATCGTTCAGCTTCCAATATGACAACTCTTTCACTTGAGCCTCTCCGCCCTCAGTGATGAGCTCAATACCTAAGAGCTTCTCACTTGGGTAGATACGACTTGTCATCGTAGCTTGCCCTTCATTTGCAAACATTTCAATGGATGAACGATCCAGAAATACATGTAATGTCAGCTGTCCCTCAGCTTTTAAGGCTGCACGACGAACGCCATCCGTCTTCTTCCCCGTTTTGGAACAATCAAGCACAAGCTTCTGATCCGGAATGGAAAAAGTGATCACCGTTTCCTCATGACCTGTACCGCGAAGCTTCAAGCCTACCCGTTCCGCACTTGTCTTCGTCAGGTCGAACACAACCTTCACTTCTAGCAGATCCGCTTCAACCTCCCTCAAGGAACTTCCAGAAATCACGTGATCATGATACACAACATGTTCACTTTGACGAAGCAGCTTCATTTCGTCTACTGGATTCATCAGTACCTTGTCATTCTCACCCAATGTAAGCACACGTGGAATCGTGAGCGCACCGCACCAACCGTCTGCTTTTGTTGGCATATCTGCTTCCCACATATCCATCCAGCCAATCGCAATCCGGCGACCTTGATCATCTAAGAAAGTTTGAACCGCGTAGAAGTCATGACCATTATCAAGCTCAATGAACTCCCCATGCTTGTATTCATTTTTTTCATAATCATATTCCCCAACATAGTACCCGGTCTGGAATAAATTATTGTACTGATCTCCTTCCGCATCAATGCCTTGAGGAGAGAACATAAATACATACTTGCCGCCTAGTTCAAAGAAATCCGGGCACTCCCACATGAAGCCCATATCTTTGTCTCCCTGCAGAAGCACACCTTGATAGCTCCAAGCTCTAAGATCGGGAGATGAATACAGAATAACACGCGGTATATCTTCTTTGGTGCTGTTACCCAGGATCATGTACCATGTATCCTCATGCTTCCATACCTTCGGATCACGGAAATGCTGGGAGCTATCAGCCGGAGGCTCAGCAATCACGGGATTCTGTTGTAATTTTGTGAAATGAATACCATCTGTGCTTACTGCAACATTTTGATTTTGGAAGAAAATATTGTTCGGTTGATCAATGTAGTGATGTCCAGTATAGATCAATGTCAGTTCACCGTTATTATCTACTGCGCTGCCTGAGAAGCAGCCATCCAGATCACATGCATCTCCAGGAGCTAATGCAATCGGACTATGCTCCCAATGCACAAGATCTTTACTTTTTACGTGCCCCCAGTGCATGGGTCCCCAGTTCTCATCATACGGATGATGTTGATAGAAGGCGTGGTATTCGCCTTTATACTGAATTAATCCATTTGGATCGTTAATCCAGTTTGCGGGTGCCATAATATGATACCCCAAGCGGTAACGCTTGTTCATTTTTCCTTCTGCCTGTTTCAAAACTTCCTCAGCTTGCTTCGTATTGTTGTGATAAGTGTTCATATATTTTCCTCCTATGCTGTTTCAATATGCGAGTTAGGTTTAGGATCCAACTTATTCAAATTTTTTGGATCTCTCTTTAAGGTAAAGATTGAGATTGTCGTAAAGGCAAATACGAATATACCCATAAACACGTAAGTATTCGAGAAGCCTCTGATGTCATAAAGCGTACCGGCGATTGGTGAGAAGATCGAAGCTCCTACCTGACTCGTAAACTGGAAGCCTACCAGATACAAGATCGATGACAGACGCGTGTCGAAATTAGCAGCCAGATATTTGAATACAGAGATTAGCATAATGGGCAGTTCCAATGCATGAATCAACTTCATAGCCGAAATACCGTAAGGTCCAATAACCAGGCCGGAGCCCATGATACGGAATGCCATTAAGAACCCTGTCAATATGAGACCCTTCTTAGCTCCAGTTTTGTTTACGATAAACGGTGCTAAGAACATCATGCCTGCTTCCAGGAACACTTGGAACGAATTTAAGTAACCGTACACTTGATTGCCTAATGCAGTGCTTGAGAATGTCGATGAGAAGTAAATCGGGAATTGCTGGTCATACACATTGTATATACACGTAACACCGAGCACATATAAAATGAAGAACCAAAAATGCTTATCTGCAAACAAATTACCGACTTGCTTAAAATTAATAGATTCAGCCCGTTCCATTTCCGACTCTGTCATCTCGACCTTGATTGTCATCATGATAATAAACAGAACGATAGCAGATACGGATGCAATCCAGAAGTTAATGTTCGGGTTGATATTAAAGAACTGACCGGCAAAGAATGTTGCTGCCGCCCAACCTAGCGAGCCCCACATACGAGATTTACCATATTCAAAGTCATATTTACGGCTGACTTTCTCGACATAAGATTCAATAGCCCCAATTCCGGCCAAGAACGAAACACCCAAGTATAGTCCACCTACAACTGCGCCAAGAAATACATTGTACTGAAGTAAAGGTCCGTAGATAAAGATGTAGAACGGACCAACGAGTAAGAGCAAACCGCTGATTAAAAATAAAATATGCTTTTTCAATCCGATCTTATCGGAGATATAGCCATAAAGCGGTTGCATACATAATGCAAAGATAGCGTTTACAGTAAAGATAATACCAGTCTCAGCACCATTCAGACTGATTTCTTGCCCCAGCCAGATGGAGAACAATGAATAACTTGCTGACCATGTAAAGAAGAAAAAGAAGAAATAGGCGCTTAGTTTCCAGTACATGCTCTTTGAATATCTCATATCGAACGCTCCTCTAAGTTGAACATTTAATGTGAATGTAAGCACTTTAATGCGCTTGCAAAATCGATTATATGTCAACCGGTTTCATATGTCAACCGCTTGACATATTTTCGAAAGAAAAAGGAGCTTCCCTTAGTCCCAGCATCCTAAGGTTAGCTCCATCCGTCTTGTATTCAAAGTAATTGTAGCTATGAAAATTATATTACACTGTACCAGCTTCAATAAGTTTAACAGGCAGATAAGTTTCTCGCGGCACCTTACTGAATTCACCTTCAATTTCTTTAATAACTAGCTCTACAGCAGACCTCGCAATTTCCTGTATAGGTTGCTGAATCGTTGTTAATTCAGGAAGCAAGTTACGAGTCGTTTCTGTTCCGTCATAACCAATTACACGAATATCTTCAGGAACACGTTTGCCACGTTGTTTTGCTTTAGCAATGAATGACGCTGCCACCAAGTCATTACTCGCAAACAATCCATCTACTTCGGGATGTTCATCAAGCAAACGCCCAATCGGTTCATCGTGATTCTGTTGATGGAATGGATCATATACTTCATAAGTGATCGCCTCGCGACCATGCTGTTCCATAACATCTTCGTATGCTTTTCTTCTTAGGCTTGCCGGAGTTTCCAATTCGACTGGTCCATTAATATGCAGGATGTGCTTACATCCCTTCTCAATAAGCAGTTCAGAAGCCATTTTTCCGCCCATATAATTATCCGATCCTACGACAGGAATCGTATCCGATAAGAAGCGATCAATCGCAACGACCGCAATATTTTTCTGATCATAATTCACAATTCCTCGGTTATGTGTCCCTACGATAATACCGTCAACTTGATTGCGCATAAGCATATCCACATATGATTCTTCTTTATCCAGCTGATTCAAGCTATTACAAATCAGTAGTTTGAAGCCTGATGAGGCACAAATATTCTCAATATGAAAAGTCAACTCTCCAAAAAAGGGGTTGCTTGTTGTTGGTATGATTAATCCAATGAGATTGGTTCGTTTACTAAATAATGACCGAGCTACATCATTTGGAAAATAATTCAGCTGCTGCATCGCGTCATGGACTCGATTCTTCGTTTCCTCACTAATATAGCCTCGATTATTGAGCACACGAGAAACCGTCGTTGGTGAAACTCCTGCTAAATCTGCAACATCATTAAGTTTAGGTTTCATTGATTGCTCCCTGCCTTCTTTCCATGCCTAATGTCCAATTATCCCTCCATTTTAACATGGTTAAACGTGAAAGGACATGCAACAGCCTATAATGAGTCGCAGCTCAAATGAAAACGACAGCACAGTAATTTACTGTTCTGCCGTTAAAATAAACATGATATTTATTAGATACTTGGTGATCAAGCGAGCGCATCTGCTCTTATAAATTCAGATCATCTGCGAGTGCTTCAACTCCTGTGAAGATAGAATCCCCATAACCCCAGAAGTTGTTGAAATCAATAACATAAATTTTCTTGTTTTTAATCGCGTTAATACTTTGCAATTGCTTGTTGGCTAGCAGCTTTTCAATCGTTTGTTCTGGATCAATACCGCCAGCATATTTCGAAATAATCATGGCATCTGGATTGATCTCGATTAGCTTCTCCAAACTGAGCGTGCCTTCTTCGTTAAAGAGCATATTATGCATATTGATTAATGACATTGCACTTTCAATAAATGTGTCTCCATTTCCGTTGTACACTCCAATGGTTCCATCACCATTATCAAAAAAAGATGCATAGTTGATCGTTTCAGCGCTTGCTCGAGCCGATAACGCTTTCTCACGTGCTTTGAGCTGTTCGATATATGCCGCTGCATTCGCTTGTACGTTAAATATTTCACCTAGCTCAGTGATATCCTGATATAAATTATCTAATTTTGCATCAGTAACACTGGTACTTTGTACAAATGTTTTGATACTCATCTCATTCAGACTGTTTACAGTGCCAACGCCCCAATCAGCATCTTCAAACAATCCCCCGCGCCCCATAACCAGGTCAGGTGAAGCACCTATGGTTACTTCTTTTCCTACATAACCTTCAGATAACACAGGAATTTTTTTGAAATCTTCAGCAATATCATCAGGTACATTGCCAAACAGCGCTGCTACTCCAACAATCTTGTCAGTCAAACCAAGACGAATCAATAACTCAGCTGCACCTTGTGTATTGGCAACCACTCGTTCAGGTGCTTTATCAAAGGTTTGTTCCTTTGCCACCCAGGTGCCGTTTTCAGTTGTATAGTTTGAAACAACGAATGGGTACGTTGTTTGAGCTGCGCCTGTAGCATCTGTATCCGTTTTTTGCTCATCTGTTGAAGCATTCGTAGCGCTATCCATCACTGCTTCCTGTGAGCTAATGTTTGCATCTTTGCTGCTGCCATTACTACTGGAGCAAGCTGCAAGCACAAAAACAAGTGCAGTAATTAAACAAAGGATTGCTCCTTTTTTTACTGGTAAAAACATTCAAAATCTCTCCTTTTTCTTTTTCTTTTGGCCATTATGTATCATAGTCATTGTCAGTATACAGCAAATGTCGAACCGCGTAAATGAGAATGATAACTATTATCATCATATTAAAGAAGTTGCGACTTATAAAAAAACCACATTCCATTGGTGAAATTTCCAATACCGATCAACTATCCATTCCCTCGAGGCCGTCCGGTTCTAGTAACAAATCCCGATAAAACAAAAAAAGCCGCTACAATAGCGACTTTCAGTGGAGCCCTAACCGCTTGTCCCAACCGGAACGTGCCGTCTTCGAACCTTCTACTCATTCGTTGCCGCTGATATTAACATTAATTATATTGACGGATATCAGGCGGTACATAAGTACTTATAAAAGTGTTAATTTCGTCTAAAGAATCTGTAACAAGTATCTTTTGTCTATCTGTTTTCGTTAAAAAACCTTCTTCGACCATCTTGTCATAAAATTGGCCGATCAGATCATAATAACCGTTCACATTGTAGAAGATGCATGGATTGACGTGCTGCCCAATTCTCCCCCACGAAATGACCTCTGTAATTTCTTCAAGTGTCCCCGGTCCACCTGGAATTGCAATATAGCAATCTGCAAGTTCAATCATTTTAGCTTTTCTCTCATGCATATTCGACACAATAATGATTTTGTTAAGCTGCTCATGGGCCAGTTCTCTCGCTTGCAAAAAGGTAGGAATAACCCCAGTAACAATACCACTACGTTGAATCACAGTATCAGCGAGCACTCCCATTAATCCTGCTTTTCCGCCACCATAGACTAGTTCATGTTCCTGGTCAACAATCCAGTTACCTATCTGAACGGCAGCTTTCTCGTAAATGGCATTGTTACCTTTACTTGCACCACAATATACCGCAATCCGTCTCAATTCAATTCCCCCGTCTACTCATACTCATTAAATGATGCATACTCATTAAATGATGGCTCTGTTCAACCGACTATAGACTCGGTTGAACAGAGCCTAATCTATGTTATCAAAAAAAGAAGGAGCATGCTATATTGTTATGGATATAAATGAATACCAACAATAGATTAGCCACACCAACTGCTTACATCACATTGACCATATTCATTATCCCCCACAGCCACCACCGTACCGTCTGATTTAATGCCAAGAGTATGAGCACAACCCGCAGCAATCGCCACAATATCACTCCAGTCACCTACATTGCATTGATCGTGCTTATTCCAACCCACGGCAACCACCGTACCGTCCGATTTAAGGCCAATGGTATGTTTACTTCCTACCGCTATCGCCGTAATATCACGCCAGTCGCTTATATCGCATTGGCCATGTTTATTCCTACCCACGGCAACCGCCTTACCGTCCGATGTAAGCCCCACGGTATGAAGATACCCTGCCGCTACTTCCACAATGTCGCTCCAGTCGCTTACATCGCACTGGCCATACTGATTATTGCCTACAATCGTCACCGTTCCGTCTGATTTAAGTCCGACGGTATGCCAGTCACCCGCCGCTACCGCCACCATATCACGCCAGCTGCTTACATCGCATTCACCTTCATTATTTCGTCCCACAGCAATCACTGTGCCATCCGATTTAAGCCCTACGGTACGACGCCACCCTGCGGCAATTGTTACAATATCGCGCCAGTACTCTACATTGCATTGATCATGCTTATTCCAACCCACAGCCACTACAGTGCCCTGAGACGTTAGGCCAATGGTATGAGCATTACCCGTGTTCGTCGCCATATGAACATTACCAGCCGCTATCGCCACAATATCGCGCCAGCCGCTTACATCACATTGGCCAACTTTATTATCACCCACTGCCGTCACCGTTCTGTCCGATCTAAGACCAATAGTATGACGTCGCCCCGCCGCTATGGCGGTATATTTAGGGCGCTTCACCTTTAACGCCGCTTCAATCGGCGAAGTATAATCCACGTTTTACCTCCTTAGAATAAGGGTACCTGATTCCCGAGATGCCGTTAGGATATTATAATTTTTTTACATCTTACTCTACAATAAATAGTAAATACAAGGATTAGAAAGGTCAAAAAACCGTTAACTCTTCTCAGAATTAACGGCTTGAAATCGTACCCTATTTTAATTTAGCAGGTGGAATACTTTGCGGGTTATTAAACACATTTTTCGGATCATATTTCGCTTTTACTTTTCTCAATCTGGCATAGTTCTTGCCATAATAGGTCGGCCCTGGATTTTTAATACCTTGGTCTGGTACGTTAATGTAGGACCCTACAATATAAGGTTGCAATTTCTTTCTTGTGTTCCGAGTCAAAGCAATATTTTTAGCTGCACGCGATGGCTTCACCCATGAGCTGTTCCATTCCACATAAAATTCAGCTTTTCGCCAATAAAACGCAGTTGCTTGAGGAGCGACTCGACTTATAGCTCCGCCCCAGTTAAGGAAATAGAAACCTGCTGGTGTACCTCCCTCTGCATTTTCCAGAAACTCACGCATGACTTTGAAGGCTTTATCCGGGAATGGCTGTTTACCAAAGCCACTGGAAAACTGGTTGCTGTACCTTTGAGTGAGCACAGGATCTGGGGCTAGCAAAAACTTCGTGGCTGCCCTGTATGGCAGGTACAGAATGCTTTTTTTAGTAGGCGTTCCTACGCTAAGAATGGGTTCCAACTGACGGAGGGCTTCACTCTTCGAACCGAGGTATACCCCTAGCATGCTAACATTTCCGCCTTTTTTGGGACCAACACTTAATTCACTTCCCAGCTTGTTACTGGCCTTAGGCGCCCATACTTGCCATTTCTTCACGACTTTTTCGAACTGTTCCCATGGCCATGTGATACTAAATACAGTAGCTTTGGCTGGAGAGCGCCGCACTTTGAATTTATATTTAGTGTATACACCGAAGTTACCGCCTCCGCCGCCACGTGTAGCCCACAAAAGATCGGAATTTTGCTTTTTGTTCGCCCGAATAATCCGCCCTTTAGCGTCAACCATTTCGAGCTCGATTAGATTATCACTGATGAGACCCGTTGTCCTTTGCAGTGGACCAATTCCTCCACCAGGTGTTATTCCACCAATCCCAACCGTTGGACTGTCACCAAATGGGGCCATAAAACCTTGTCGAGCCAACGTATCCACGATTCTTCCTACCCGATTACCTGTCTCAACAACGGCCGTTCCGCTTTTTTTGTTTAACTTGATTCTCTTCATTTCGCTAACGTCGATGACAATGCCACCATTGACTTGTGAAAGGTTGGGCTCTAAGGCATGCCTCCCACTTCTCGGCCGAATAGGTACCTTATTTTGGCGCGCCCATCTTATCGCATTGGCTACATCCTGTGTTTTTTGAGCGAACACAAAAACTTTAGGGAATCTGTCCGTATGCGGATCCCAGTTCTTCCGAGCCACTTCATATCCAGGGTCACCTTTAAACACCACTCGCCCTGTAAGCTTAACTTTTGAAATCACGTATCTATCCAACTCCTTAGTTATGAAAACACATAATTTTCATTAACAAATTAGGCTGATTCCATATAACCTATGAAGGAGAATCATGTTGTGTTTGGGCTTATAAAAAAGAAAAATATCGGATCACGAGCAACCTACGCTCAGATCCGATATTTTCGAGTGAAATCATTTTTCCTTATGCAATCACTTTAGTTGAAGCTTGAAGACATCTCCCGCTTCACCACCAAAGACGATAAAACCACCTTTGGGAAGCAGCGTTGATTGTTGATTGGTTGCTTTCGAGAATTGAACCACTTCACCGTTAGCGTTATATACCGCATAACCTCCGCTCTCCGGAGAATCCACGGTTAACGTTTTGTTCGCCGAGCTGGAATCGATGGCATACCACCGAGCCTGACCATTTGACGGGATGGTGGTGATGCCTGTTTTCCCACCGAAGATTGGTGTAATGGCTTTCTCTGCAATATACTCCTGTCCATCCTGAGTTAAGTACTCCGCTTCGTTCTTCGTGCGGAAATGCAGATCGAAAGCATCTCTTCCGTTCATCACAGGAATCTGGGCGACATTCTCTGCATTATCCGGATCAACAACACGGGTACCATTCGCATATCCGTTCTCCACATCTACGGACAGGTTTTTGATCAACATCGATGGCACCAGATAGAAGATCGACGTTATCTTTTCATCCAGCGCGTAATATTTCGAGCCGTTTCTAGCCTTCCATTTCTCTTTCGATGCTGTATCTAGCGAATTATTTTCCAATTTTTGATAATCATATGTGTTCATCACCGTTTGGCCTAATCCAGGCAGCGTGATATTCGCTTGAACTTTAAAATATACCTTGTCGTTGCTTTCTTTCTCGAAGCTGACCTTCACACTTCCGTCGTTACTCGTAAATTCCCCTTCACCTGTGTACACGTAATTCTGCTCCGGGATAAGTCCTCCCTGCATAGCCGGAAGTGCGATCTCGCCATTCTTAACCTCTATATCAAGGGTTGAACCTACCGTACCATAGAGGCCCGAATACGCCGTCAATTCCAAGGGCATCTTCGTTTTGACAGGTGGTGAGAATGTCTGATCAGGCTCTATCTCGTCGATGATGCCTTGATCCTTAAGAACCTCCAGCAGAACTTTAGTGGCAAACATCTGATTATAGATAGAAGACCCGCCCGAAGAAAGGACCGCCATCGATATATCATGTTCCGGTATAGTGATTAACGAGGCATGATACATCATGGTGTCTCCACCTTTGGCAAGTGCGGTGATGCCATAATCGCTGAACGGTGCTAGTGCTACAGCATCCCATCCGAGACCATAATTGAAGGTATTTCTCTCTTCGGACACCCATATTCCCCGACGATATTCATGATTTTGCATGGACTCTGCTGCTGATTTGGATAGAATATCCGGTTTGTTTCCTATCAGTACTTCAGCGAACTTGCTTAATTCTTCTGCAGTCGAGTAGACTCCACCTGCACCGATGATATTGGCATTTTCAACAGGCAGTTTTGTTTCAAACGAAGGCCAATATGTTTCGGATAATTGTTTTCTATCAAAAGAATCAAGCGGTGTCTTGGTTGCTTGCAGCTGTAACGGCTCACTAATGAACTTGGCAATAAATTCGCTGTAGCTCAATCCACTCACACGTTCAACCAATATCTCAAGCAATTGAAAGCCATCATTGCTATAGACGGAATAGGCTCCCGGGTTTGATTTCAATTTCTCTGACTTTAGTTTGAGTAGTAATTCATCATGATTGCGGGTATCGGTATCGTCAAATAACATACTGTTTCCATAATGGGTACCATAAAGCCCGGAGGAATGGTTCATGAGCATTCGCGGGGTTATTTGGGTATACCGGGCATCTGCCATTTCAAAATCTTTAATATAGGAAGTGAGGGGCTGATCCAGATCCACTTTACCGGAATCCACCAGCATCATGGTGGCAGCCGTGACAACCATTTTGCTAACGGAACCTATTCCAAACATGGTATCCTTGTCGACTGGTGTTTTGGATGCTTTGTCCTGGAATCCAACACTGTCGGACAAAATGATCTTCCCTTCATCCATGATCGCATATTGTAAACCTGTGACACCATAATTCTGCACCATCTCTGTGGCGAGTCGCCCAGCCTGATCTTCAATCGCTCCCATCTTGTTCGTCTCTGCACTGACATCTGTCATCGGAATGACTACAAGTACAGCCGTACATAGCATACTGATTAGTTTCTTCATGATAATAACTTCCTCCCTTATGATACTGCTCATATAATTACATTCATCATATCGGGGAAGAAGTATATAGAACGATAACGAACCCTGAATGGAAAAAAACAATCCCCGAACGGTATGTTCAGAGACTGTTCATGTCAAAAGGAAGAACGACCATGTTATTAAATGTCCGATGATGATTCTCGATACTCATATGTCCGCCATACTTGTCGCACATTCTCGATATATTGGTTAAGCCGATCCCATGGAACTCGGGATTGGGCTTCTCACTCTTGAAGTGAGTCAATTTTTGCTCCACATGATTTAGAATCTGGATTACAAGTGCAGACGCCGTGGAGTGAATTGCAACCAGGATATACCTGTCTTCGGCATGTCTAACTTTCTTGGAAGCTTCGATGGCATTATCCAACATATTACCGAGCACAACGCACAGATCATAACGATCGATATGGAGATGTTGTGAATGGAGTTGAATACGGGTGTCGACTTTGATCCCATTTGCCTGCCCCACGGCGATGGTATTTGTAACAAGGGCATCGATAACAAGATTGCCGGAGTTCACCCGCTGGTACGCTCCTTCAATCTTATTCAATGTGAGTTTAATATGCTCACCTGCGGCATCAAGCTTGTTTTGCTTGATACACTCTTCAATGTACAGGAACTGCTGATTGGTATCATGGATGATGCTTTTCACGTTTTTGAAACTGTGCACTGTCTTCTCATAGTTGGCATCCTGATAGTCCATCTGACGCTGTAGTTGAACATTTTCATGTGCGAGCTGAACCTTTTCTACCATATTATCGAATAGATAAACAATGAACACATTAAGAAAAAGGGAGCCTAATACGGAAACGACATAATATATGTTTTTTTCACTATAAGTTGAGGCCACATTGATCTGATAGATCGTAATGGTAGGTACGATCAGAAACAAGAAATAATAACGATAATGCATAGCGAAACTTCTTCGTTTGGCAATCAAACGCACAATCTGGATAACAATGAACATGATACCGCAACCAAGCAGCATCACTTTGGAGAACACCCAGTGATAATCCACGTTGAAATGATCCCATATGCTGTAATCCGTGGAATCGATCGCACTCATAATATATACGGCAATGTAATTTACCGTTGTGAGCAGTACTGCATAGAGGATGGTAAATGCAATTTTTTTGATGAATTCCACCTCATAGGATTGTGCCAGGCTGAAGATGAATAACAATGCAAAAGCGGACGAAACGACAGGTGAAAATGAAGATACCAAATAGAAATACCCTAGTACGATAAATACAATGAAATAGATTACTCTGTATGGCTTTCGTTTGGACTTGCCCAGCACGGAATTGAAATAAAAATTCACCTGGAATGCCATAAGTAAAGGGACGACGAAGATGGACAAGATTACATACATATCCATTTCACTGAATCCTCATGATCATATATTTGGTATAAGCATCCTTGACTTCCTTGACTTTAGAGCGGCCTATAGGCAATTCCGTACCATTTAACATGACGACTTGAGTACCCGCAAACTTCTGAACATGCATCAGGTTGATGATAATCGAGCGATGAATTTGCAAGAAACCATGATCTTTCAAGGCGGTGGCATAACCGGATAAGATGCCTTTGCTCTCATGCGAATTTTCCTGAGTCACAAATATTAATTTGTTCTTGATAGTCAAACTCTTCATGACCTCAATCCAGAGAATATCATCGTATTTCAATAGAAGTTCTTCATAATCTGACTTAATCAGTACATACTTTTTGTCCAGCGCTTGAAAATATTTGCACAGCTTAATCATCTTCTCCTCGAAGATATCCGGCAGGATTGGTTTGATCAGATATTGAAAAGTAACCACATCAAAGCTCTCCACCATATACTCTGGATAGCTTGTCAGAAACATGATTTGCACATCCAGATACTTCATATTCCTGATTTCTTGGGCTGTCTGGATTCCGTTCATTCCGCTCATTTCCACATCCATGATGAGGATATGAAACGCGTCTCCAACGTTTTTATAATGTGAGACGAGCTGCTCACCGGATGCAAATAATGTAATTTGAAAATCAATATTCGTTTTTAGAGATAAGGAGATAAGCATCGTTTTTACAAGTTCTCTTTGTTTCTCCTCGTCATCACAGATTGCTACATTGAACATGTTTGAACATCCGCCTTTCATCGACATCGATGCTGAATTTCACTCTCAAATATACTATTTTATCACAGGTTTAAGGGCGAAATTAAGATGAAACGCATGATTCAGACCCTAAAGCACAACAAAGCCGATCAATTTTATCCATTGATCGGCTTTTCTTGATATCCATTCCTACTTCATTCAGGCTCAATACTCATATACAGCGTTGTGTAGAATCATAACAATACTTTAAAATTACTGTTCTATTTAAGCTTACCAACCGCGGTTGGACATGCGCTCTTCTGGAGCCAATTTAGAAATTTCAATGCCTTTCATAGGGGCACCCAAGTTTTTGGATACTTCGGCAATCAGTTTGTAATCCGTGTAATGTGTTGTAGCTTCAACGATTGCACGAGCGAATTTCTCAGGGTTATCTGATTTGAAAATACCGGATCCTACAAACACACCGTCTGCTCCCAGATGCATCATTAGTGCAGCGTCTGCCGGAGTGGCTACACCGCCTGCTGCAAAGTTAACGACAGGAAGTTTTCCATTTTCATGAACATCGCGCAGTAATTCATAAGCTACGCCCAGATTTTTTGCTTCAGCGTATAACTCATCCTTGGACATGTTTTTCACTTTGCGGATCTGGCTGTTAATCAGACGCATATGACGAACTGCCTCAACAATGTTGCCCGTTCCAGGCTCACCTTTTGTACGAATCATCGATGCGCCTTCGCCAATACGACGCAGAGCTTCTCCCAAATCTTTGGCTCCACATACTAATGGTACAGTGAACTCATGTTTATCGATATGGAACACTTCGTCTGCAGGCGTAAGAACTTCACTTTCATCGAGATAGTCCACACCTAGAGATTCAAGCACTTTGGCTTCTATGTAATGACCGATACGCGCCTTGGCCATAACCGGAATAGATACAACCTTCATAACCTCTTCCACGATGGTTGGATCTGCCATGCGAGCTACACCGCCAGCTGCGCGAATATCGGAGGGTACCCGTTCAAGAGCCATAACAGCTGTTGCCCCTGCCGCTTCAGCGATTTTAGCTTGCTCTGCATTCATGACGTCCATGATGACGCCGCCTTTTTGCATCTCAGCCATTCCTCTTTTTACACGATCTGTACCTGTTTGCATGATTGTATTCCTCCTATTTAACTTTATTGTTTCACTTCAACCTATGATTTAGTATAAAATGAGAATGGACAACTAAAAAGATCCAATATTTTTGGTTTTTATTGTACCACTTCTAAAATAACCTCTGGAGGGCATATGCAATTCCATGTAGCTTACAGTTCATATTTGAACCGAAAATATACCAAGATGAAGGCTCTCTACCATGCCATTCGTGATGCTATTCATGAAGGTAATCTGGTGCATGGCGAGAAGTTACCATCTACGAGAGAGTTAGCTGCCACGTATCACATTTCCCGAGGAACAGTGAATCAGGTATACGATACGTTGACTGCTCAAGGTTACATTCATTCAGAGCATGGAAGAGGAACCTTTGTTGCTTATCAGTTGGATTTAAGCAATGATGCGTCCACCGTGAAAGCTTGCGCTCATCACTTATCAGCCTGGGGGAATCGTATTCAGCAGTTTGAACAGCACACAACTCAAAGGAATTCACAAACAATTGCACAAAAAAGTGATTCCAGACTAGAGGGCGACGAAGTTATTGACTTTAGCAAATACCAGCCTGATTTCTCCAAATTCCCTTACGATGAATGGAACAATCGATTGTATGCTGAGATACGAAATCGAGAGCATCACATAGAAACAACCTCTGCTCTTGTTAGTTCAACAGGGGAGCCGAAATTGCGAGAAGCCATTGCTGCCTACCTACGGCGGATGCGGGGGATTCAAGTCGATGCAGATCACATTGCAGTGACTGCAGGTTCTATGCAAGCTATAGCTCTACTCACTCAATTACTTGCAGATCCTGGGGATCATGTAGTGACGGAAAGTCCTTGTTATATCGGAATTTCACAAGCCATTTTGGCTGCAGGTGCAAAGTTGATTGAAGCCAATCTCGATGGTCAAGGCGTTGTTCCCCAAAACTGGGATGCACGTATGTTGTTTGTCACACCATCACGACAATTTCCTACTGGCGAAATGCTCAGCCTTGAACGCAGACAAACATTGCTGGACTGGGCACATCGTCATGATGCTATGATTGTGGAGGATGATTATGATAGTGAATTCCGATATCGCGGAATGCATGTTGAACCGCTGAAAACACTTGATAAAGCGGGACGCGTAATCTACCTGGGCAGCTTCACGAAAACCTTGCCTTTAGAAGTACGGCTTGGTTATGTGGTTCTCCCCCCCACTTTGGCAGACACCTTTAGAAAAGCACAGGCATTATACGAGCCAAGACCCGTCAATCTGATCGAGCAGCGGGCATTAGCAGCATTTATGACAAGCGGCCAATATGAGCGTCATCTGCGTAGGATGAATCGTTTATACAGTCGCAAATTTCATCTGTTACTCAAACTTTTGAACCAGCAACTCTCCATCTGGTTTGATTGGGTGGAAAATGAAGCGGGTCTGCACGTGTTTGGCTGGTGGCGAGGTGATGCGTCCACTTATGAAGTCTTTCGGACATCGGCTAGGTCAGAAGGGGTTGTATACTCAGAAGTCAGCAGTTCAACGCCTGACGGTACGAAGTATGGTATCTATTTATCATTTGCACATTTGTCAGATGTTCAACTACAGGAAGGCGTATCCAAATTAAAAAATGCCGTCACAGCTTCATTGTGAGGACTTTCTCTCGTCTCTATCTCGACTTTCAAAACGGAACACCAAAAATCCGCTCTTTTGTACAGTGAGAGTCCACAATCATGGAATCTCTATTGACCTGTCCACCCTGAGGGGATTTTTTGGCTAATGCGAGTACTCTGGTTGATGCATCGCACTTTTCATTTGATTATTTATTGAAAGTATCCTTCTCCGAACCACCTTCAAGAATGATCGACGTGTCCCGCGGTTTTGTTTCCGCGATTTTGCGGCCACCTCTATACGAGTAGAGTACACCAGCCTGTTTGCGAACAGCCTCGTATTCGTTCTCTGCTTCAAGAACAATGAAGTTGGCAGGTTTTCCCATTTCAATGCCGTATACATCCTCGATATGCAACGTTCTTGCGCTGTTTTTCGTAATGAGATCGACCGAATTTACGATTTGATCATAATCCAGCAACTGCGAAGCATGAATACCCATGTGCAGTACTTGGAGCATGTTGCCCGTTCCTAGCGGATACCATGGATCGAAAATGTCATCATGACCGAAGCACACGTTAAGACCAGTTTCCTGCAGCTCTTTGACACGTGTCAGACCTCTTCTTTTTGGATACGTGTCGAAGCGTCCTTGCAGGTGAATGTTGACCAGAGGATTGGAAACGAAATTGAGGTCAGCCATCTTCAGCAATCTGAATAATTTGTACGTATATGCGTCATTATAAGACCCCTTCGCCGTCGTGCGAGATCCCAATCCGCGTTCGTAGGCTTCCTTGGCAACGACTTCCACGAAGCGGGATTGCTCGACACTAGGATTTCTTAATAAAACCAAAGACCACGTTAACCCTTCTGAAGGAAACTACGTGGTCTTTTATCGTTATCTATATCTTAGCTATACTGCAGTCTGTCCTTGTACCAGACGTCGGGAATCATATCACGCTCCAGTTCCAATAATTCATGAATGATCTTGTCCGCGTCACTGATGGAATTCACGAGTGGATCGGTGAGCATCGCCCTTCTCAGCTTCTCGTAGCTCTGTTCCAGAACAGCTTCGACCGTAAGCTCATGCGTATCCAGTACAAGTTCTTGCATACCTCTTACACCGCGCGGCATCTCGCCTACATGAACTGGCTTCACTCCATCCATGCCCACGTCGCACAGCACCTCCAGGAACGAATCTGCATTCATATTGGTTACCGCGCCTTGATTAAGCGTATTGATGAAAAACTTCTTCCCCAAATTTCCTACCATGTTCTCAATGATATCAGTCGCATGATCCGGGCCAAAGGTGCTCATGTAATCGGCAATCGGGATATTTCCCGCAAGAAAGTCATCCACCTGACGCCACATTTCATCGTGACGCTGATACCTGTCCTCTGTCTCCCAGATGGATAATGGCGGAATTGCGTCTGTAGTCTTGCCCAGACCTTGCCAATACCGAACGTATTCCTTCGTATGCGCGGTGCAAGTGGGAATGATTCCGAAAATATCATACAGTTCGTAGGTAATAGCATCGTTAAAAATAGCTTTTGCGCCGCGATCACCGCCGTTGTTCTCATCACCTGCCATTTTGCGCATGGCTTCCGCGATTAGGGGCATCACATTTTTACCTTCGAATTCCGCTTTAAGCAGCCAAGTGAAATGATTGACGCCAGCGATGCGGAAATCGAATTTCTGGTCAATCTCATTGGTGAACTCGTCTGTCTTTTCGATGATTCCGGCTCTTACAGCATAATAGGCTTTCTTATGCGGCATATGATGACTATCGCACAAGGCAAACGATTTTAGCTTCGGCGCATAGCGATGTAATGCGATGCCATGAACGGTAGACGGATTAATATAATTAATTACCCATGCATCAGGGCATAGCTCTTCAATGTCTCTGGCGCATTCCATAATAACCGGGAGTTCTCTCATTGCCCTAAAGATCCCACCCGGGCCAATCGTATCTCCGGAACACATGCGAATGCCATACTTTAGAGAGACTTGGCAGTCAATTCCCCGATATTTGACTGATTGCTCTGCAAAGCTAAGCACAACGAAGTCAGCTCCTGGAAGCACTTGTCTTCGGTCCACCGAGCCCTCAATCTTTAAGGATACGTTGTTCTCCCGGGCGACCCTCTCTGCCAGTGTTACCATTTTCGAGAGCCGCTCCTCGTCCGTATCCACTAAAGCCAAAGTTCCCTGGTTCAAGTATGGTGAGTGAACCATCTGCCAGATGGATTGACGACCGAAAAACAGGCTGCCTGCTCCAATAACGACTACCTTTGGGTGCTGTATGTTTGTACCATTCATTACGAACCCCTCCTCTTAACGATATAAGTTCATTATAGGCGAGTAGTCTGAGATCGGAATGTGTGATAGTTTTCAATACATGTCATATGGTACGATGATTAACAAGAGATGAACCCTTTGTTATATTAGTGAGAATCGAAGGATGTCATAAAGTGGAGATGAAGGAGATGAATTAGATGCATGCAAGGACTGTAAATATGAGTATAATCGATGAACTTTCGGAGTATATCACACTTCGCATGAGCTCTTATTTGGAACAAACTCACGACAGCAATTGGATTGAGCACAAGTCACATTCCGATTATGATCTGTGGTTTATTACAGCAGGCTCCGTCAAGATTACCATCGATGGGATCGAACATATGGCGGACCCGGGTGACGTAGTGTTTTTTTATCCGGATATGCCCTATATTGCTTCCACGACTGGAGAGCTGTGCCGATTCATATACATGCACTTTGATTTCAGCATTGCTGAGCAAAAGCGAATTCTGGGCGAGTTTCAACTGCCGGGCATCGTACCTAGCAACCTGGTTCGGGAGGAATCAACACTGTTCACCTCGTCCTATCGAAGGTTCAAGCAGGATAGCGGCGCTTCCGGAAGTCCACTCTATTTGAAGGCTTCTCTGCTTCTCGTCATTGCAAAAATTTTGGAGCTTCACGGGCAAGGTCTGTATAACGGTGAATTTATAAAAGACCAAAAACCGAGGAAAACGGAAGGAAGTCTGGAGGTTCTGCAGAACGTATTCCCATACGTGGATGCGAATCTGCACCGTGTCATCCGAGTTAACGAACTTGCAGCCATTGCCGGTGTCTCTGAGAAATATTTCATTTCTTTGTTCAAGAAAATTCTGGGTATTACGCCGGGACAGTACATCAATCAAATCAAGATGAACCGGGCACGGGACTATCTGTACGAGAAAAAATATACGGTCCAGCAGATTGCCGGATTTCTGGGCTATCCCGATCCCTTCACCTTCTCCAAAGCATTTAAAAAATTTTACAACGTGCCTCCTTCCAAATTTGAATAGAGTCCTGTAGATAAACGAAGAGGCAACCGGTCTATGCCGGCTGCCTCTTTGTTTAGTCACTGGTTATTCATGCTTCAGGTGTATGTCCCTTCAGCGTTCCTCATAACGTAAAGGGTGCTTCACTCGAATACATGTCATGGAAAAATCCCCTGTACGGTATATCCTCTTCCAGACATTTAATGAGATACAACACTTCTTCGTTATCTTCCGGTTCTTCGCCAGTATGCTGCATTTCCTCAAATTGACCTAAAATATTCTCCAAGAGGGTGACTTGAATAAATAAAGGCAGCTTCTCCAACATCGAATCTTCGATCTTGGTTTCGGAAGTATAACCAGCGAGGGCGGTTTCAAAATAATCACGCATGAACGCTTTGCGTTTACCGGCGTCTGGTTCAAATTGTATCCAGCCCACACCGTGTGTCCATAGATCTGCCAGATCATACATATACCAACCGAAGCATGAATTATCGAAATCATACACCGTGATTTGACCGGTATCAAAATCAATCGAGTAATTCCCATCGTTATAATCGAAATGGGTCATCCCGAATGTTTCCTGGTTTGTATCCAAACCTTTTAAAGTATTCAGCAGTTCGACCATCTTCTCCTTAAGCAGCGAGAATGATTCAGGTATCAAGTTATTGATATATTCACCTTTGTAATTGTCAAAAAAATGATGCCGGCGATGGACGGGACTATACTCTTTCGATACTTGGTGCATTTTCCCCAGGACTTTACCGCAATTATAATAGTGCTCGGTAATTGGAACGCCTTCCCGATACTGATAATTGTTCTCTACTAGCATCTTTCCCTTTGCCTTGTTAAACAGGCTGACAAAGAACGTATGATGATCATAAGTAATCTCTTCCAGCAGATTGCCTTTCTTGGAACTCACTACATTCGAAACGCTGGCTCCATGATCAAACAGATACTGGACATATTCCAATTCGGCAATGTAATCTTCGCGGTTTCTGTCAGGCAAGAATGAAATTCGGAGAATTAGCGATTCACACCCCTCTTGCTCACAGGTGTAAACGACATTCCGCCCACCCTCATGAGGCGGAATAAGCTGAATGTTGTAACCCTCCAGATGAAACAGCTCGGATACTAATTCCAGTACATGCGTATTGCTGATGTTAACAGCTTCGTTAAAGTTAATAATAATCTCCTCCAGTAAACATTGTCGGGACGGTTTCCCGCACTGCAATGTCCACAAAAGGAATCCCTATGCCGCAAATATCCTTCCGTGAACCTAAAGCACAATCACCTTGTTAGTCATTGAAATTCGCTCCTTTTTGTTCAGATGTATATATCTTATCCTACAATTCCAGATTATTCTATTATTTTTGTTAACACTGCTGCCACGTAATAATACCGAATCAAAATATCTGGGTCGTTGTCATTGGGCCATGAGTAAAAAAAGATTTGGTGAAAAGTAAAAAAAGTGCACAACCCACTTTTATCATTTCTCCGCTTTAACCCAAAAGTAAAAAAATATGCGGGTTCTCGTCAATAACCTTTATATCCCGTTCTCCCTTTCTCGTTTAGACTATTTTCAAGAAAACGTATTCAAATATGACGCTTAAGGGGGAAAGGAAATGAACAAGAAAACCAAAACTTTGATGTTGTCTTTATGCCTGTCGACCTTATTGGTCGCCGCCTGTACGAATGGAAGCAGCACCGAGAAAAGTACATCCAATACCGATTCGGATGCCAACGAGGGCGGAATAACAACCATCCACACCGTAACGTCAGAATATACTTCTGCCAAATATCCAAAGGGCGATGATATCACAAACAATGTGTGGATTAAGCGATACAAAGAGCAGTTTAATATCGATGTCAAAACAGACTGGGTCAGCGATGAGTATGATACCAAATTGAATTTGGCTATAGCATCGAATGATCTCCCCGACGTGTTTAGGGTTAATCCATCACAATTAAGGCAGCTAGTCGAAGCAGATATGGTAATGGACCTTACCGATGTCTTTGAACAACACGCTTCAGAACGTCTCAAAGGCTATATGGAAACGGATGCGGATAGCTATGAATCTGGTAAAAAGGACGGCAAACTGTACGGGTTACCGCAGATGCACTGGGGATTAATTGAACAACCCGATTTCATCTGGATTCGAAACGATTGGAAAGAAGAACTGGGTCTCCAAGATCCGAAATCTGTGAAAGACATCAAGAACATTGCACTGAAATTTATAGAAAAGCACGGCGGATATGGCATAGCAGTAGATCAATCACTCGATTACCTAAACCTGCTCGCCATTGCATGGAATGCGCATCCAGATATGTGGATGGAGGATAACAGTGGGAAATTAGTGTATGGCTCAGTCCAGCCTGAGATGAAGAATGCACTGGCTGAGTGGTCGGAATGGTACAAGCAAGGTATCATTGACCCGGAATTTGCAATCAAAGACTTTAATGCGATGAACGCGGATATCGTAGCCGGCAAAGTTGGCGTACAGCCTTATTACCAGTGGTGGGGTTATAATCCTGGTGTTGATACAGTAGCCAATCTGGGTAAAGACGCGATCTTTTATCCGTATATCATCCCTACCATTGATGGTAAGGAAGCGAAACAATCCATTTTTTTCGCCAACAACAATTATATTGTCATGAAAAAGGGATTCAAAAGCCCTCAAGAAGTGATTAAGATTTTGAACGACTATGCTTATATCGTTGATGAAGGCAATGGCAAGGAGTCCAAAGAAACACTATCCGCTTTGCTGGACAACGATATTGCCCATGTGGTCGGGGCGTTCCGTGTACTTAATCCGAATTCAGATTACGAGCAGTTCGAGGCTGTATCAGCAGCTCTTCAATCCAAGGATACCAGTGGACTCACAACTTCGGGAATGTGGCAGAAATATAACAACAGTGTTGAGTTTATGAAGAATGCAACACCGGGAGCAGTCGGTGATTATTTGCAACAAGGTGCTCCAAAGAATGCGTATGGTCTGGCTAAGAAAGTACTCGATAGCGAGAACTACACAAAGACGGCGCTATGGGGTGTTTCACCGGAGGTGCTGTCGAGTTACGGTACAACGCTGGATGATATCCTGACAGAAGGCTTCACCAAGATCATCATGGGTAGTGAAAGTATCGATTATTTCGATGTTGTCGTCCAGAATTGGCGAGCAGCTGGAGGCGATCAAGTAACCCAGGCAGTCAATGACGCCTATGGAAGATAATAATGCGGTTGCCAAGAACGGAGGAATATGAATGCTGAGAAAATGGAAGCAGCAGAGTCCCTACCATCTCATGTTGATCCCGAGCCTAGTCTTGGTCTTCATCTTTAGCTACATCCCTTTTTATGGGCTTATTATTGCATTTCAAAAATACAATCCGGGTCTCGGCTTTAACTCTCCATGGGTTGGATGGGACAATTTTTCACATGTATTTAGTCAGCCGAACTTCGTAAGAACCATCTGGAATACACTGTATATGTCCGTCTTCAAGATTATCGGTGGCATTATCGTGCCTGTTATTTTCGCATTACTGCTTAACGAAGTGTTGAACAGTGGTGTCAAACGTACATTTCAAACCCTTGTTTATATTCCGAACTTTCTGTCTTGGGTCATTATGGCTGGCATCATGCTGGATATACTTAGCTCCGATGGCATCATTAACACATTTCTAGGCGTATTCGGGATTGCACCTATCTCTTTTCTGGGCACACCGTCCATCTTCCCTTGGACCATGATCGTGAGTGATATCTGGAAAGGCTTCGGATTCGGCACGGTTGTATATTTAGCAGCCCTAACCAGTATTGACCCTGGTCTATATGAGGCCGCGGTAATTGATGGAGCCAAGCGATGGAAGCAGACCATCTACATCACTTTACCTCTTCTCATGCCAACGATTGTCTTAATGACTGTATTGTCACTTGGTAACGTCCTCAATGCCGGATTTGACCAAATCTATAACCTGTATTCCCCTGTCGTGTATCAGACGGGAGATATTATTGATACCTATGTATACCGTCTGGGAATTCAGCAGGCACAGTATTCGATCGGTACCGCTGTCGGATTATTTAAATCCATCATTTCCAGTGTTCTGGTTGCCGTATCGTACTTCCTGGCTTACAGGGTAGCCGGCTATCGTATCTTCTAAGGAGGAACTATCACTATGATCTATGATAAAGGTATGAGCAGGCGTTTGTTCCATATCCTAAACTACACGATATTGCTTCTAATCTCCCTACTCTGTATCCTCCCATTTATCAACCTGTTGGCTGTTTCATTCAGTAGCAGTTCCGCTGTATCCGCGGGCAGTGTTACCTTCTGGCCAGTCGAATTCACGACTAAGGCTTATGAATTTGCATTAACTGGAGGGTCATTTTTCTCCTCTCTCTGGGTGGCGATCCAACGAACCGTTCTCGGAACGTTTGTGAATCTGGTTCTGATCGTGCTCACCGCCTATCCACTTTCCAAATCCAAACAAAAATTGATGGGCCGTAATATCTATATGGGATTTTTCATTGTGACCATGTTATTTAGTGGAGGATTAATTCCTACCTATCTGGTGGTCGTCAAAATGGGATTGATTGATTCGATTTGGTCTCTGATCCTGCCCGGAGCTCTCCCCGTATTTAGTATGATTATTCTTATGAATTTCATTAGAGGTTTGCCAGAGGAGATTGAAGAATCAGCGATTATCGACGGTGCCGGGCCTATACAGGTATTGCTTCGTATTCTACTACCGCTACTCAAGCCCGCTCTCGCAACGGTCGGTTTGTTCAGTATCGTCGGCCATTGGAATTCATGGTTCGATGGCATTATCTATATGAACAATCCAGCCAATTATCCATTACAAAGCTACCTGCAGACCCTGCTGCAGAGCTTTGAGCAAATCATGCTAAAATCTGGATCCGATTATACTCAACTGTTATCTATGATGAACGCCAGAACTGGACGCGCTGCTCAAATGTTCTTGGGTGCCATTCCGATTTTGCTCGTTTATCCGTTCTTGCAGAAATACTTTACCAAGGGTTTGGTACTCGGTAGCGTCAAAGGATAATTAAAAGAGCTTGCAGTTAATCCTGCAAGCTCTTTTGGTGTGTTCACCCTACGAAACATAGTTGGAATCATTCTACTATGGTAAACGTATGCAGAATCCATGTATGACTACGTTATTTCTATGATGGCAGGTAGCAGAATGGTAAAAGTCGTACCTTCTCCAATCTGACTAGCCACCTGTATTCCATAAGGCTTGCCAAAATGAAGTTGAATACGCCGCTGCACATTATGCAGGCCGATTCCTGTTCCTTTGTCTGCTTCGAGCTTATCTTCCATAAAGTTCTGGATCGTATGTTGATCCATACCAATGCCATTATCGCAGACTTCGATCACAATATCTCTGCCCCGTGGTTGAATCCGAATGGTAATGACTCCGTCTTCTTCAAGTTCGGCCAGACCGTGAAAGATCGCATTCTCCACAATGGGTTGCAGAATCATTTTGGGCATATGATAATCGAGCAGTCTATCCTCAATCTCATACTTCATCTGAATACAGTCGTAGTACCTGACATTCTGGATCGTCACGTAATTCGCTATATTATCGATTTCTTCACGAATCGTTACAAGGGTTCCATCGGATCTTGTTGCATAACGAAGCATCGAGATTAATGCATCTGTCATTTCTACGATTTTGTCAGCCTGCTGCATGGAGGCGATCCATTTTACTGAACCCAGTGTATTATACAGAAAATGAGGCTTGATCTGGTCGTGAAGCGCACGCATCTCAGCCTTTGCTTTCTCTATTTCTTCCTGCTGTATCCGCTCAACCATACGCTTCAATTCATGTGACATCTTGTTAAATCGAACCGATAAATGCCCAATCTCATCGTGAGAACGAATATATTCGACTTGTTCGAACTGCCCCTTCTCGACCAAGGCAATATTGCGCAGCAGTTTCTTTATGGGGGTGGTGATGACATGAGATAGAAAAATCGAAAGGATGGCAGCAAAAAGAACCAGGACAATGGCCAGTGTCACCAGATTATGTCCTAATATTTTGCCATCGGCAGTCAGCTCATCCAAAGGCATATATAAGTAAGTTGTCCACTTCTGCTGACTAAGTGGACTGGTCACCACAACATTCAATGATTCGGGTGGACGAACGTTGTCCCGAAACAATGTACCGATTAATCGGTCATTCACGTTATATACAATCTTGTCATTCTCATCAACAATCATGAACCTGGAACGTAGCCCTTCCTGCAAGTTACGATTAACGATTTCGATGAACTTTATATCAATACTGACCACGATCACGCCAAGCAGTTTCCCGCTAGCCACATCATGAATTTTACGAGCATGTGACACCGCCAGAATTTTATTCTCCGATTGCTCATCTATTCGGGTTGTCAACGTGATGGTTCGATCATTATCATGCATGAATTTTTTGAACCACAACTCGTTCGCCACTTTGAAGTCCGGGTCAATAGGCTGGTTAGGACTGACGAACAAATCTTGTCCCCCGTTCAAATTGTAGAGGTAGATGGAGAATACGCGATCCTTCATCATGATATAATTCATCAAAATATTGTATGCGGCAATCTCATTTTGTTCATCACCCTCTCGCAGGAAATCCTGGATCGGAAAGCTTCCTTCATGGGTTGCAGATAAATTGTTGCTAAGTCCATTACCGGCAAGAAGCGTGATTTTTTCAATCTCCTTTAGGAACTCGTCGATACGAATATTCGTCTGCTTGGCCAGATCGGTGAGCAGATTTGTGTAATTTTGTGCCAATAATCGCTCAGAGGAGTAATACGAACTAATCGTCATCACAAGTACTGGAAGAATGATCACTGTAATGCATATCACCATGATTTTGTACTTGATTCGTAAGAGCCTGGCATGCTTCATATGCTGCACCTCTATTCACGGATTACATTAATCCCTGCTGTCGTTCTCGATATTCCTCAGGAGTGAATCCTACCGATTTTTTAAAAATCTTACTGAAGTACGTGTAATTATGGTAGCCCACCTTGTTAGCGATTTCATATACTCTCAGTTCCTTGCTCAATAGGTAAGCCTTGGCATGTTCAATCCGGACTCGTGTCAAGTACGTGATAAAGTTCTCTCCTTTTTCCTGCTTAAACAATCGGCTGAGGTATGAAGGATTGACACTGATTTGGCTAGCGATACTTTGCAACGAGATATCCTCGGCATAATACTTGTCCATCAGCTCAATAGCGAGGTCTGTGTAGGAACGTTCCTGCATAATTAGGGAATCTGTTTTAAAGTAATACGCGATATGAGCCAGCATATCTTGGTGAATATCCTCCCAATACTCTCCCTTCAAAACGACTTCATAAGGCGATCTCTGCGTAAATGAAGGCTTACCTCTTTCAGTAGCTCGTGACAGATGGGAGTGTATGGTTTCCATCACCATGATATATTGCTTGCGAATACTGCTCTCATCTGCTCGTTGCACCTCAAGATCAGAGCGAATTTCTTCAAGGAATTCCTCCGCCTTTTTGTTGTCTTTACTCACCCATAATTTGAGGAAATCTCGTTCTTGCTCTGGACTGAGCATTCCATTCACTTCTTTCCGAGCTGGAGCTTGAATCACGTCCGCGTAATACAGTATCTGGTTACTGCCTTGAAAGAAACTTTGTTTTAGGGAGAATTCCGCTTCTTGACATGCCTTCCTTATACCATGGAAACCGGAAACGATTGTACTTACACCCGCTGAGAGTGACAGATTCATAAAATCCTTAATTGAAGACAGAAGCTTATTACATAGTTTGTTTAGATCGGCTTGCACAGACTCACTCCCAGGAAGAACATTGACAATAACCCAATATGCAGATGAGCTTTCTACGAAAATCTCTTTCTCCCATTTGGATGGAATGATCTCTTCCATAATATTCAGAATAGAGAATCGAAGTAGTTTTTCCCCCTTCTCGACATATTTCCTCTTCGCTTCCTCGTAATAGTTCACAATAAACTGGATGACGACCAATTTGTCTGATCGTATACGAAAATGCATTTCTTCAGCTTTGGAAACCATATCCTTTTCATTTATGAATCCGCTTACAATATCTTGGAAGAAGCTATCCTTTAGATGTCTCAGGCTCTTGGAATAGTCTGGTGTCATAAATCGTACGTTGGTCTGACTGCCACGTTCACTTTGTAGTTTCTCTTCAATGGTGGATAGGAGATCGATTAGAGCGGTTTCTGTAATCTCACTTTTAATCAAGTAGTCTACAGCGCCAAGCTTCATCGCCTCTTTTACATAATGGAATTCGTCAAAATTACTCAGGATGACATATTTGCAGGCTTTCAGTAAACTAGATGCCTCATGTATGAGCTCTAGCCCGTCCATGATTGGCATCTTGATATCCGTAATAATTAGATCAGGGCTCACTTCTAGTGCGAGTTCCAATGCTTCCTTGCCGTTTCCCGCTTCTCCAGCAACATAGAAATTGTGCTCTTCCCAATTCAGCATGGAACGAATTCCAACTCGCATTAGAAGTTCATCATCTACGATCATCAGTTTATACATGAGCATCCTCCAACATGTGCCATTTTAATTATTTTACCATTAAACCAATTGTTGCAAAGGTGTCTAGCCGCCCTATTTCGAACTGTGGTTGCTAATAAAATGAATGTTTCTTTTATTGTTGTTCTCATCAAAGGTATCCTATGATAAACCAAGAGTTAGCGCGTACAGATGCCGTTTATGTGTTTGGTGTATTTAGAAAGGAAGATGATACACATCCGGGTATGATTGATATTGCTACCTTAGCAAGATCTGATTTTCAGTGGGGAAGCTTCGGATATACCATCCAGAATCCGTATTGGAGAAAAGGCTACGGCAAAGAAGCAGTACATGAAGCTTTTCATATTGCATTTGAACATTTGAAATTCCACCGTGTAGAAGCCCATATTAATTTGGATAATACACCTTCTATGAAACTTGCAGAACGTGTAGGCATGGAATTTGAATGTGTTCGCAAAGGATTTATACACAAAACGATGAGTGGACAGACCATTTGGTTTATTACAAGAATTTCAATTAATCTATTCCAACCGTTGATTAAGAAAAGCGAACAAAGCACTGGTGTGCCCTGTTCGCTCTTGTGTGATCACCCTGTTTCGCGATAATCTGAGTATCCGCTCCTCCATCGAGCACCATTCCCTCAAAAAACTTTCCGGTTACGTTCCAGTTCTCACAGGTAACTTGCCCCCAGGTTTCCGTTGGTCAACCAGCACTTTGATCCCTGCTGTCGTATTGGGCTCTTGCTTTCCATACACGGCAAGCCCTGATCGCACATTCTGCAAATAAATCATCTCGTAGGGGTTGCCAAGCGAAAATAGGGAGTATCGCTGATTACGCCTGTTCATCGTATCAATCAAGGTTTGATAATCGGACCAACTGAACTCACTGGCCACGTTACGGAACTGGTAAGAAGCGAGAATGACGTAGTCGGCTTGTCCAATCGCCTGAAGTGCTTCGTTCGTCTTCCCTTGTCCCATAAGAGAAATGTCTGTCTTTAGGGATAGGTTATTGGCAGCTTGTATCAGTTGTTTTTCAAGCTGCTTTGCCTGTTCCTGTTCAGCTGCGAGAATGACGACCCGATCGCCTTGCTGAATTTGATCCGGAGGCATACCCTCGCGGCTGGCCAATACGGTGACCGCTCGCTCTGCGATTTCCTGCTCCACCGCCCGATGCTGCTTCGATCCAATGACACCGTTAAGCGCGTTTAGCTGTTGCGCTAGAGTCTGGCTGCGTTCAAACAAACCATATTTGGCTTTCAGCTCCAAAATTCGCTTCACTGAAGCATGAATGGTTTCGTCCGGAATCTTCCCGCTCTTCACTGCGTTCACCAGCGTTTGATGTGCAGCTGCCGAATCTTTTGGCATAAGGATGATATCAACACCTGCGGAAACAGCACGTTCCACGGCTTTGTTCTCTCCAAAATGCTCCGCGATCGCATTCATGGTAAAAGCGTCAGAAATGATCAGACCTTCGTATCCCAGCTCCCCCCGAAGCAGTCCGGTCAGCACCTTTTTGGATAAGGTGGCAGGTATGGGCACACTCTTTCCGTCTTTGAGCGAAGTGACATGCTCGTTATCAATGGCAGGGAAAGCAATGTGTGCAGTCATGATCATCTCGACCCCGTTTTCAATCGCATCCCGAAATGGTTTTAATTCTACCGCATCAAGTCGCGCGCGATTATGCGTTAGCACCGGCATACCGAGATGGGAGTCTACGGTGGTATCCCCATGCCCCGGAAAATGCTTGACTGCCGCGATCACCCCTGATTGCTGTAGGCCCTTTATCGTTGCGAGGCCAAGCCGCATCACCAAATCCGCGTCTGAGCCAAACGATCGTATGCCAATGATTGGGTTGTCTGGATTGCTGTTAATGTCGAGCACCGGCGCAAAGTTGACCTGTAGCCCCAGTGCCTTCAGCTCCTCCCCTGTCAGCCGACCAGCTGCTTCAGCCAGTGCTGTATCTCCCGTTGCGCCAAGCGCCATTTGCCCCGGCAGATTCGTCCCGCCCGGTATCCGCTTAACGACGCCTCCTTCTTGGTCGATGCTAAGAAATAAAGGAATGTCGCCGACTTCCCTTTGCAAATCATGTGTGAACGTTGTAAGCTGCCTGATGTCTACAATGTTTTTGTCGAAAAGAATAAGCCCGCCCAAATCTTGATCATGAATGCTGCGTTTCAGTCCTTCATTAACGGTCGTAGTCACTTTACCGTTCCATTGCCTAATGTCCGGCATAAGCATCTGGCCGACTTGCTCGCTTACGGTCATATAGGATATCAGCTTGTCCCAATCTTGTGTACGAATGGCTGCTTCGCGTTCGAACCGAATCACTCGTGACATAAATACGGCATATTCAGCACGAGTGACCGTTTGATCTGGACGATAAGTACCATCCGAATATCCGCCGACCAAGCCGTTCGAGCTCAAGATAAGAATGGGTGCTTCAGCCCAATGTTGTTTCGTATCTGACCAATTGGCTGGTTGCTTGCCCTCTAAGAGTGAATACGCACGCGTAAGGAATGCCGCAGTTTCGGCGCGGCTAAGCGGTGCATCCGGACGGAAGGAGCCGCCAGGAAATCCGCTGGCCAGTCCGTTTTTTGATGCTATCGCGATTTCCCGATAAAAGGGGTGAGTTGTCGGAACATCCGAATAAGTCGTATCTTCCACCGATTTCTCTAGCTGTTGAGGATAAAGCTCCCGCACCATAAACGTGACGGCTTGCGCCCTTGTTACCAGCCCTTGGGGCTTAAATATTCCATTTCCATATCCTGCGACTGTTCCTCGTTTGGCCATATACTCGATACCATCTTCTGCCCACTTTGAATGCTGTAGATCATTAAAACGTTCTTTCGCATCTGCACTTCCTGCCCATATGAGCAAAGAACCGAGAACGGCACCGCATATTGTCATCATTTTTAGTTGCATCTGTTTCACTCCTGTTGCTGTTCTTTGTAAGAAGAATAGACGCTATTGATATACATTTTGTTGCGATTGGTCGCTGCTCTTATCGCCCTGGTACATGATAGACCCCTATGAACACTTGACTGTTGTCGCAGCATCTAAGATAATTACAGTTTGACTAAAAAATTCCTTACAAGAGGATCATTCATTTGGAAGGGGGCGATCGTTATGAACTGGTTAAATGATCTCTATAAGATAAATAAACGGGAATCGAAAAAGGAAATCGAACGATCTTTGGTTAACGCCATCTTCCGAATCTATGATCGGTTTCCTCGAATTGGCCTTAGAGAGCGAATCGGGCAGCAAGAAATGTCTCTCGATATAGCCGATGCTTATATCCATGGGCATCACGCCATGATTGAAGCTGGTGTCGGAATCGGCAAGTCTTTTGGCTACCTGATACCGAGCCTGCTCATGAATCAAATGTCACAGAAACCGGTCATTATAGCTACATCCTCCATTCAGCTTTCGGAACAGATACATAAAGATTTAAGGGTCATTGGTAGCCGTTTGGGCTTCACAACGGTTCGCTCCGTCGTTGGGAAAGGTATGGGCCAGTATGCCTGCCGAAGTAGGGCCGCGGAATGGATCAGGCCTGATGATCCGAACTCCTCACTGTCTACCCTTGCCCAGCGCATTTTAGATTTTGAAATTGATGAAAGAGCGGATATTAAAGTTGGAATTAGTGATGCCGAATGGTCCAACGTTTCCGTAAATGATTGCAAATTTGAACGTTGCCATCATAAAAATGCATGCTTGTTTTACGATATGAGAGCTAAATTAAATGCAAAGGCTCACGAGATTGATTTTATTATTGTGAACCAGGACCTACTCATACGGGATTTGATGAAGAAAAAAGAAGGAACCAGGAGTATCATCTCGGAACAGCCTGCTCTGATCGTCATTGATGAAGCGCATAATCTGGAAACAAAAGTTCGAGATGCCAGAACGCTCGAGTTCACTTATCGGGGAATCTGCCGCATTCTGGATAACACAGTGCAGCTTCTCACGAAGCAGTCCGGGGATAAAAGTCTCTTTTCACAATCCAAGTTTATAAAAAAATGTGTTGAACGAATCTTCAAACAGGTAAATGCAGATCTGCTCCACCATGCCAAGCAGGATAGCGACCGTATAAAAGTGTCTGAGATCAAAGGAATACCGTTAAACCAAGTCTCAAACGATTTGAAAGATCTCAGTCTTCGCCTTTCCATTTTGACCTCCCGCCACGAACGGGAGATTGATGATGCTTTTGAATCTATAAACGGGCTTATAACCCTCATCAATGTCTTGGCTGAAATAGAGGATAACTATCTCATATGGGCAAGCAGTCCCCTGGGAGTAGCCACGATCAGCATCTGTCCCAAAGATATAAGCCAATTTCTGAAGTACGCTTTATTTAATGGCAAGGCGCCTGTTATCCTAACGTCGGCAACGCTGTGCCAAGGTGGGCATACGCCGGAGGAACAATACTCTTATTTGACGAATTCCCTCGGTTATAAGGGTGATTTTATGGATCGCAAATCCTCCCCTTTTGACTACACCAACCATGCCATGATGTACATCTCCAACAAAGTTCCATATTACCACCATGATCAGCGTGAAAACTATCTTGAAGCAGCCTACAAAGAATTGGTTCAACTCTGTAATTTAACACAAGGAAGAACAATCGTCCTTTTCTCCGCAAAGGAGGACATGAAGTACATTCATAAGAAGTTGATTTCGAGGACGAATGAGTATACATGGGCAGTCCATGTTCAAAAAGAGGGATCTTCCCAGGACAGTGTCATCACCGAATTCAGGAAAAGCAAAGGTGTACTCCTAAGTACCGGTGTATTCTGGGAAGGTGTGAATATCGAGGGATCCGACCTGTCGCAGGTCATTATTTTCCGTCTGCCCTTCCCTGTTCCTTCGGATCCTATTTATGAATATAAGGCATCTGTAACGAAGAATCCGTTTATGGAAGTGTTTGTACCGGATATGCTTCTCCGGTTACGGCAAGGAACTGGACGCTTGATTCGTAGTGAAACGGACCTTGGCATACTCAGCATACTTGACTCACGTCTCAGCGCTGCGGCAAAAAAGAATTACCGGGAACAGGTGCTGGACACGTTGCCATTCAAAGAAGTGACTGAGGATTTTTCGGTTTTGGAGAAATTTGTTCAACAAAAAGGGATACGACGTACGGAGTGAAAGTGGAACAACCAAACCATATAACTGCTCAAATTACATGAAACGGCCCTTCCGTCCTTAAAGCGGAGGGGCCAATTTCAATGCTGGAAGTAAGATATATGCTACAATATATTCCAGAGCTACGAATCCCAAAGGAGGCATTTACATGGTTGAAAGACCGACTACAGAGGAGTATGCAGCTTTTTATGAAGGGTACATCCAGCTTGTTCCTGAAGGGAACATCATCGAACGGTTAGAGCTGCAAGCCAACATCGTACAAACTTTGCTTTCTTCATTGACAGAGGAGCAAGCAAACTATCGTTATGCCGAAGGCAAATGGAGCGTGAAGGAGGTCATCGGCCACCTTTTGGATAACGAACGCATCATGAGTAGCCGACTGCTTCGCATCGCCAGAGGCGACAAAGCGAATCATCCCGGCTACAATCAGGATGTGCTTATGCAGACCCATCCCTTCAATGCGTATACCGTGGCCGATTTGAACGAAGAATATGCGGTCACACGCCGCTCAACCATTCTTATGCTCCGTCACCTCACGCCGGAAGCTTGGCTCTTCAGAGGGATCGTCAGTGATAACCCTGCTTCGGCTCGATCGATCGCCTTTATTATGGTTGGACATGAGCTCCACCATTTATCAGTATTTCGCGATCGCTATTCGCTGGATATGAAATTATAATCACAACTAAATTATATTTCTGGCCTCTTCTACAATTTGATTAATGATATCGCCTGCAGATTGGTTATCTGTTAACATTCTGGTTCCCTGACCTGCCCAAAGGGCCATATACTCGGGATTATTTTGCTCAGCAGAAGCATTCCTGATCTCTCGAGTTAATGTATTTTGGGTAGGAAAGGTTAGCGGCTTAATACTGGATGCTTCCCAATGTTGTATAAAGTCGTTCTTGATGCCACGCGCTGGCCGTCCAGAAAAAGCATTTGTAATTACAGTACTTTCCTCTGTGCTATCAAGCAATGCACGTTTATATACCTCATGTGCGCCAGACTCTATGGATGTCAAAAATCGAGTCCCCATTTGCACCCCTTGTGCTCCCAAAGCGAGTGAAGCCACCAGTCCTCTGCCATCCATAATTCCGCCGGCGGCAAGGACTGGAATATGGACATGATCTACAATTTGTGGGACAAGTGCCATGGTTCCGATATTTGCTCCACTGGGCTGAGATGATACATCAAAAGTTCCTCGATGCCCTCCTGCTTCACTACCTTGTGCAACAATGACATCACATCCGCGCTTCTCCGCTTGAATAGCTTCCTCTACCGTGGTGACCTTACTCATAATTTTGATCCCTAATGATTTTGCTTTCTGCATATGAGACTCGGAAAGCAATCCAAACGTCGTACTAATAATCGAAACTTTTTCGTCCAACAAGATGGCAAACTGTTCTTCAAAATGATTGGGTGTACGTATTTCATCTTGAGCACGCTGCTTCACACCCAAGGATTCTCGAATTGGGGTCAACTCTTCGTTTACCGCATCAAAATTCGTATAGTGATCCGGTCCAACATGAGCAAAAATATTTATGGCAAACGATGCGTGAGTCCGTTTTTTAATTTCGTGTATGGCATGTCTTAGTTCTTCAGGGCTCATATACGCAGCGCCTAGCGTACCTAAACCACCTGCATTAGAAACCGCAGCAACTAGGGGTGCCATGTTTGCAATACCGGCCATCCCCGCAAGAACGATTGGATAACGAATATTGAAGCTTTCACAGAACTTACTGTTTAATTGAATAGACATCAAGGTTCCCTCCCCATCAATTCAGACTCCATTCTTTATAGTTTACATCGAGTTTATCCATCTTGTATAATCCGTAAATCAGATGTTATATATCATGATTTCAGATAGATTGAATTCTAAAGGAGGGTTAACTTGGATATTCACTTGTTGGAGATTTTCATTCAAACCGCTCATGAAGGAAGTATTTCCAAAACAGCGAAAAAACTAAATTATGCTCAATCCAATGTTACACACAAAATTCAACAGTTAGAGGCCGATCTTCAGACCGTATTATTTTACCGTCACAAAAAAGGAGTTACACTTACTCCTTCTGGACATGTTTTAGTAGCTTACGCCGAAAAGATTCTAAATACCATTAACGAAGCTAAAGCCGCAGTAGGAAGCAGTTCCATTCCTTCAGGTCCTCTGGTAATCGGTTCTATGGAAACAACAGCAGCAGTCCGGCTTCCTTCCGTTTTCGCGCAATATCATTTGAAATATCCGAATGTAGATTTCTCTTTAGTTACAGGACCCACAGAAAAGCTACTTCATGGAATCCTTCATTATGAACTGCATGGGGCTTTTGTTTCCGGTCCTATAGAACACCCAGATCTCACGCAAGACAAAGTCATTGAAGAGAGGCTTGTTCTTGTTACTTCATCAAAACATCCCCTGATACAATCGATTCATGATTTACAAAATCATACGATGCTGGTTTTTCCCAAAGGATGTTCATACCGAGCCAAGCTTAACACTCTCCTACAAGAAGAAGGATTATTGCCTGTGAAATTAATGGAATTTGGAACCCTCGAAACGATAATTGCTTGTGTTAGTGCAGGCATGGGCATTACTTTACTGCCTTATTCCATCATTGCGGATTATGAAGTTCGTGGAAAGGTAACCTGCCACTCCTTACCAGACAAGTACTCTTCAGTAACGACCATGTTTGTTAAACGAAAAGAAACCCTCATTACACCGGCACTAGCCGCTTTCTTAGATGAAACTAAGAAAGAAATTCTTCAAAGCTAGTTGTACCGAAAAAACAAAAAAAGCCGCTAATATAGCGACTTTCAATGGGACTATGCTCTGTTGCCTGCACATGTGCTTTTCCCCACTTCAATACTCTCTCTTTATTACAAAATACGAGCCCCGAATGGTTCCAGCTAACTTAGATTTCTGTCTGGCAAACTTAAACTTCCCTTCTAACTCCCCTGGAACTTCCATCCCCTCAGAAAGCTTAAAACCAACGGCCCGCTTCTTAGGGTCATCGACCGTATACATGACATTGAGTCCAAGACCATCTTCATAAAAGACGTAGGAAAATCGAATGTTTTCTACTTGAAAAGCAGACGTCTCCAAGGGCTTGGCCGCAAACTCAATATCACGTTCTTCCTTCAAAATTCGCTTCACGTAATCCAGAGTGTCCTGACTTTCGCTAGCGGAAACAACCGTAAATTCATGCTTATATTTGTTCATAAAATAACGGGCTTCATTCGCACGCAAACCTGCAAGCGCTGCTGCTACCGGTGAGGACTCTAATCCGACCGTAGACACATTTTTAAAATCAACGATATACGACATTCCGATCTCTCCTTCAAGTTTATTTCTTTACTACAGGAATCCATATTTCACCAAACAGCAAGCCGTTTCGTTGCCCCATCTCAACCGTAGTATTTGGCCCACCAACATAAGCATAATTCGTTTCCGTTGGTAGGACTTGACCAAAAGCAACGCCAGTAAGGTTATTACTTAATTCATCAGATGTTGTCCCTTCCCCCTTAACGACCAGGTATTCTCCTTTAGGGAATTGGATCACTCTGGTTGCTTCTGGCAGTGTTTCTTCTGTCATGACGCCAGCATAATGCATCATCTTGTTATTCACCGCTTCGTTCACGGCAAAAATATAGTCATTTGTCGCTATTTCTTTTAAATTGTCCAGACTTCCATCTTCTTTCACAGCCGACCAAAAATCCGCCTTTTCTTTGTTGATGCCAGCATAGTCTGTGTAGTCGCTCTTAAGCTCTGTTCCAATACCCAAAACGATAAAGCTGTCTTTTTCTTCAAAATTATAATTACTCATTCGTAACACCGTCCTCTTTAAATTTATGAATCGATTTGTCTTTTCACTTGATGGGTTTATAATAACCTTAAATCATGTCAAATTATGATACTGTTTAGGGGGATCCGATGAAAAAAGTTGAACGGATTAATATCATCATGCGGTATATCAACAACCGCGCCCACTTTACCATTTCTGAAATCATGCGGGAATTTAACATCTCTCGTTCGACCGCTATTCGAGATATCAGAGAAATTGAAGCTATGGGTATGCCGCTTGTCGCTGAAGTCGGGAGGGATGGCGGTTATTTTGTCATGAACAACTCTGTCCTGCCCACGGTCCGCTTTACCGATAATGAAATCAAAGCTCTTTTTATTGCCTTTATGGCAACTAGAAATCAACAACTTCCTTATCTAAAGAGTCGTCAGTCTTTAACAGAAAAGTTACTGGGTCTCATCTCAGAAAATCAGCAAGATGCCCTTGTTATTTTAAATCAAATATTGCTTTTTGAAGGGACCAACCCCCATAATCCCGACTTGCTTGATCTTTCAGACCTGCCCCATCCTATGTTAGAAAAACTCATCCAGCTTCTTCTTATAGAGAGCTATTTGTTGGTTACTGTCCAAGAAGAAAGGGAAATAAAGTCGTATCCCATTTATCTTTTGCACCTTTATCGTGAAAAAAGCCTATGGCTAATTGAAGGCTTTGACTTAGAGGAAGAAAAAAGACGGATTTTACCTGTCGACAATCTTACCCATATAGAACCATTCCCTACGAAAAAAAAGGTAAGTAAGAAAAAGATTTTAGAAAAATTAAGTAAGCAGGAAGAAATGATCAACCTTGTCCTTGAACTTGGTCCAAAGGCGATTGCACAGTTTAAGAAATACCATCCTTTAAAGCTTTCACTTTCTTATACGAACCCTTACCAAACCACAGCCGTTATTAAGACGTTTATCAATGTTCATCATGCAGAAGAGTTAACCGAAATAACCAATTGGTTGCTTTTCTTAGGTGGAGATATCAAGGTCAAGGAGATGCCAGAAGAGATCTTAGCAGGTGTACAAGAGAGATTAAGCTTATATTGCCCCTAAGTAGTGGATAGTTAAAACCAAATAACTTTGAGCATGCCGTGCTTTTATTATCTGCTGTTTCTACTGAGATCTACTATGGGACATTATCCCAATTGCCCTAAGCTTTAAGGAAACGTTTAGTGATAAAAAAAACGCATTGAGGAATTATCTCCTCAACACGTTTTCAGGCGATCTACAACTCGCTTATATCATCTGTTATTGTTAAGCTCTTCAAAGAACTTAATATTAGTATCGAAATCAGGCACGGTTTGAGATTCTTCAGCTTGTTTAACTAATCTTACAACCATATCATTATAAGGTGTTGAGATTTGTTTGCCTGAAGCTGACCGTGGAACTACTCCATTAATATAATCAATTTCGGTCTTCCGTTGCTTTTCGAGATCCTGCAGCATGCTTGCTTTTAACAGTCTGGAGGACTCCATGAGAACCCGAAGTGTTTCAATTCGTTCCGGGATATCCTTATCACTTTGTATTTCCAAAGATTCAATATCGAAGCCACTCATCGTGGCAAATTTCACCCCATTTGCGTGTCCAACTTTGATCGTTTCATCAGCAATACGAACGGCACTTACAATACTAATATCATGATCAAGTACAACGCCATACTCCACATTAAGTGCTGCAGATAGGCCGCTAAATGCATTGTTAATAAGCAATTTAGACCACTTCGTGCCCACCAGGTTATCGGAAATATGTGTTCCTCCCACAAGGTCAAGTATAGATTTGATCTGTTGAATTCTTTCGGTTGTTTCACCATTTAATTCGCCAATTTGAAAAGCGTACTGCTTAAAGCGATTGAACTCTGTTGTAAGTCTTGATACTCCCGGTTCAATAAACGTAGCACCAAATTCAACAGATCCGGCAATTACGCGTTCCCGGCCAACAATGGAAGCCACCTTCTCTTCAGGGATACCGTTTTGCAAGGAAAGCACAACACTTTGGTCATCTAAATACGGCAGCAGATCTTTTAGAACGGACTCGTTATATAGCTGTTTAGTTAAAAGCAAGATTAAATCATATGTTCCTGACATGTCGTCAGGAGTAATGGCCTTCACCTTTGCCTGAAAATCCGTAGTGCCAGTAATTTGGGCCCCTGTCTGGTTTAATGCGTCAACATGTGCTTGATAGACATCGATCAACTCTACATCTTGTCCGCCGGCAGCAATATATGCACCAGCGATGGTTCCTAAGGAACCTGCTCCTAAAATTGCAATTCTCATATGGAATTCCCCTACCTTTTCTTTTTGATTGCTTTTAATGACGTTTATTTTTCATCAGCTAAATAATCATATATAACTGTTGGAGAAGGCAGCGAAAGCTCTGTGATGATATGGGAAGCCGAAACAACCTCAAGTACAGGCAAATCTGCCATTGGCGCAAGAGCATGAGCGAATAGCTCCAGTCTTGCAGGGCCTGACCAGGCACCCTGTATTTTAATATCCGTAATTTGGCTCCGTACCAATTCACAGATTCTTGGATATCCGTCATAACCAGGCATCTTTTTCAGCATATAATTTGGTTTAACAATCTCTTGTAGCGCCTCCGAATGATCGAGTGGAAAATGCTTATATCCCATGGTCGCGGTAGCCACTCTCAAAGAGCCATAATCCATAAGCCCAACCAATGTGTCGGAATCTACATACAAACTGGGTTTGCCCATTTTTTTAGGATAGGCACCTATTTCCCTGCCTGATGCGATTGCAGGAAAACTGTCTACGTACATTGCGTGGAGATAGTCTCCTTCCTCCCCTTCAAAGCTCACAGGTATCACCTGACCACATTCTGTATAGGAACCAAGGCCTGTTACATCCGGCATTTTCATAATCTCAAACTTTACAAGCGGAGAGGTAACCTCCAATGGCTCCGGAACGATTTTTCTTAAGCGTTCCAGATCAGTTCTATATAAAATGTTCAAGTATTCGCGATTATAAAAACGATATGGTCCCAAAGGAAATGCCCCTGCATCCAGCGGAGTTGTAAATTGCTTAACCACTTCTTCCTTTCTCATCTGAACGACACCTTCCGATCTCTAATTTCTTCATTCTGTTGTCTGATTTCTCTATCGAAATGATGATTACAAAACCCATTTTACATCTCAATTTACATTTAATATAATACATGATAATATATAAACTTATTTATTCTAATAAATATAAGGGGTGCACTATAGTGGAGCTGCTTCAATTGAAATACTTTCAGACAGTCGCTTATACAGAACATATTTCTAAGGCTGCCGAACAATTAAATATTGCTCAGCCTTCTTTAAGCCTGACGATAAAGAGACTTGAGGATGAGTTGGGTACAACCTTATTTGATCGGAAAGGGAGAAATATACAATTGAATGCATCCGGAAAAATCCTCTTGAACCATGTCAACAGGATCTTCACCGAAATTGAAAATGCAAGAATGGAAATACAGACGAAGGATATGGCAATTGACCATACCATCAAAATATCGATTTCAAATCCCAGGTTCCTATCTGGATTGATCAGCAGGTACATTACCCAGTGGCCGGATACCAATATACAACAGGGACTCGGAGCTAGAAATGACATCCTTGCAAGCTTAAAAAAAGGGGATATTGATTTGGGGATCGCAGGTCCACCTATAGCAGACGATGAGATTGAAAGTTGTGTCCTTATTAATGAAGATATCGTGCTAGTTTTACCATCCACTCACAAGTTTGCGACAAAATCTGAAATTTCGTTAAGTAAAGTGGCCGATGAATCTTTTATTTCCCTTGCTAATAATGAGGAATATAGCTTTTTTACAACCGAGCTTTGCAAAAAAGCAGGATTCACTCCCAAGAATATTTTCGAGGTAGATTCTCATTTACTGGCGGAAATTATTAAGGTCAATCAGGGTATCGCGTTGCTCCCTATTTCGGTCTGTAGAAAATTGGATTTGAATTACGTCAGAGTCGCGGATATTAATCCCACCTATCCAGTAGGACTATCTTGGGTGAAGGATAGACATTTATCTTCTTCGGCCAGAAATTTCCGGGACTTTATTATTGCATATTTTAATGATCATTACGCATTGTACAAAGTTTGAAAAACTCATATTCGGAGCATTCTGTGACTTTTTGCGACTTGAAATTAGTCATTGGTTTTCATCTATAGTGCTGTAAAATATCATTTACTGATTGCTCAGGGGACTGATCCGAACTATCGAGCCAAAATCCGATTTGAGGCGTTTCCTTCAAGAAGTCTGAATACAAATTCTCTACCGTGAAGCCAGTGTACCCAACTTTCCCTCTTGATTTTTCACGCTCTTTTACCACCTCTACCTTCGGAGACAGTACAACTAACTGAACCGGGTAATCCTTTAACTGCTCCATCATATAGACTAATTCCGCACCGTAGTAATTATCCTGCAAAACAACAGAAAAACCATTCTCATAATAGGTTTTTGCGGCATTTGCGGCTAACCGATAACGCAAATATAATTGATGGACTGCTTCTTCCGACGGTTCAGCGGACATGTCTTCGCGTCCGGATACAATCATGCTACGGAATATATCGCCACGCAGATGCACGGCTTTTCCCAGCTTGGAAGCCAGCAACTCCGACACTGTTGACTTACCAGAAGCCATTACGCCTGTAATTAAGTAGATCACTTTTTCCATAACTAAATACCTCCTTAAGAAATGGGTTCTTAGACATATTTATTTATCATGGCATTTAGAAACTCTCGAAACTCTTCAACATATGCTTTAGGTTCTACGATTTCCAAATCCGTTCCGAAACTAGCTAAGAACCGAAATCCAAAGTGGTTTTGCGGCATATCTATTTCGGCTATAAGGAGTTCAGAATTGTAGGCTACAATCCTTTTTTGACCGTATCTTTCAATAAATTGATCTTTTATTCGATGTGAGATCAATGTTTTAATTGTAATTAGTTTCGGTTGATAATATTGCTCTGTTTTCTGTTCAGTCAGATAATCTCTAGCAACAAATGTTTTAATATCGATGTTCAGATTATCCGTTCTGGACAGTTTAAAAGTTCGATATTCCATTCGATCTAAACAAAACCCCTTCAAATACCAACTCATTTCACTAAAATGAAGCTGGTATGGCTCAACCCGTCTTTGCGACTTGACTCCACTTTGATCTATATAATCGAATGTAAGTAACCTTCCTTGCTCTATTGCTTCCTGACAAGTCTTTAAGATTTGGACAATTTCAGGACGACCATCCCAATTATAAAAAGACAGTTGAATTGTACCTCCTGAAGTCGTTGAACCTATCATCGATTCAATCTTTTTAAGCGTTGATTCTACTTCGTCACTAAAGAGAATTTTTCCTAATCCGCCCAGTGCAGTTAGTATATTTTCTAAGTCTTTGCTACTTAAAAGTCGTTTGTCTATTTTGTATTCATCCATAATCCCGTATCCACCGTTCACTCCATTTATAGAATAAATAGGAATATTAGATAATCCGAGTGTTTCCATATCACGTAGAATCGTTCTTTTTGATACATTGAATAATTTAGCAAATTCGGTGGCTGATACCACATTCTTTTGCAGCAAGATCATTATGATAGATATTAATCTTTCAATTTTGTTCATGATATTCCTCTTTAGGTAAATAAATTTTGAACAAAGCTATAATAGGTGACAATCTAGCTGTCACCTATTATAGCTTACACTTCATGTATTACAAGAAGGAGGTTTTATCATGTCAGTTATTGCATATTTAAATTTTGATGGGAACACAGAGCAGGTTATCGCGTTTTATTCAGAAGCTTTAAACGCAAGTGAGGTAAAAAAAGTGAAATTCAAGGATTTTTCACAAGATCCAAACTACCCTTTGCCGGAAAATGAGTTGAATATGATTATGGAATCATCGTTAGAATTCGCTGGTGGAAAAATAATGATGTCGGATCTTCTTCCATCGATGAAGAACGTAACGGGTGAGTTGGTTAAAGGTAACAATGTAATCATTAGTATCATTATTGATGATAAACAGGCAATGGAAAATTACTTTTCTAATTTGTCTGTAGGTGGCTATGTGATCATGCCATTATCAGAAATGCCTTGGTCTTCTTGCTTCGGAATGTTGGTTGATAAATTTGGTATCGTTTGGAAGTTTAATAGCGACGCTGATACATTCCTCGATATCGTAATTTCTAATGCCACTTAACGAACTGCTTCCAGCAAAGTCAAAAAGCGAATTGAGATCTTGGTTTCAAGAACATTGTTTGACTGAAAATTCTTGCTGGGTCGTTGTGAGTATGAAATCAACACCAAGTACGTTGATGTATCTGGATGCTGTTGAAGAAGCCTTGTGTTTTGGATGGATTGATGGACAAAAAAAGAAAATTTCCGAGACTCAATTAGCTCAAAGGCTATCTCCTAGAAGCAAAAAAAGTTCATGGACTGAATTGAATAAAGAACGGGCCCGTCGCCTTGAATCGTTGGGATTAATGACAGATGAAGGTCGAAAGGCTCTCCCTGATCTCAGTTACGAATCATTTAAAATTGACCCTATTATTGAGCAGAGGTTGAAAGAGGAAACGGATGTATATCAGAATTTTGCGGCATTTCCAGATCTTTATAAAAGAATTCGAATCGACACCATCCAAAGCTATAAAAATCAACCTGAGTTATTCAACAAAAGATTAGATAAATTTATAACAAACACCAAACAAAATAAAATGTATGGCAATTGGAATGACAACGGACGCCTTTACACCCAAAACACCTCACCTTGAATATTCAAGGTGAGGTGTTTAACCTTTTAATTGCCTGTCTTTTTCTTCTCAGATTCGGGATAGCGGTCACCAACAATTTGGATCTTGCTAATCTCATCATTAATTGTCATCAATTCTTGCTCGGTGAAGACGATATCAGTTGCTGCAACATTTTCTGAGATTCTACTGACATTTGTTGTCCCTGGGATAGGTACAATAGAGGGTTTCTGAGCAAGAATCCATGCTAGTGCAATTTGCGCTGTGGTTACATTTTTCTTCTCAGCCAGCTTACTCAGATACTGAACAACCACCTGATTTGCTTCCATCGCTTCCTTTGTAAACCGTGGAAGCTCGCCCCTGTTGTCGTTCTCGGTGAATGAAGCATTCTTGTCTAATTTCCCGGTAAGAAATCCACGACCAAGGGGACTATAGGCTACCAAACCGATCCCCAACTCATCGAGTACAGGAAAAATGTCTCTTTCCAGCTCTCGCCACCACATCGAGTATTCACTTTCCACTGCCGTTAGTGGTTCAACGGAATGCGCACGACGAATCGTTGTAGCGCTCGCCTCTGACAACCCCCAGTGAAGAATCTTACCTTCTTTTTTTAGTTTTTGCATCGTCAACGCCACATCTTCAATTGGAACCTTTGGATCAACACGGTGGATGTAATATAAATCGATATAATCTGTTTTTAATCTTTTTAATGATCCTTCAACCGAACGAATAATGGATTCTGGTCGGCTGTCCAGTTCATTTGTTGTGCTAGCAATCTTATGGCCTCCTTTCGTTGCAATCTGTACCTTATGCCGATGCCCTGTGAGCGCCTCACCTACAAGCTCCTCATTGGTGTAAGGCCCATAAACCTCCGCTGTATCAAACATCGTGATGCCAGCATCAATAGCTGAGTGTACAACGGACATCATTTCACTCCGGTCTTTTGCCGGTCCCCGATGGTAGTTCAGCCCCATACATCCAAATCCAACTTCAGAGGTTTCCAAACCGTTGATTCCCAAAATTCTTTTCTTCATCATCTTTTCCTTTCTTAACCGTATTTTTTATCAGGCTCATAAATTTGTGTAAGAGTATCTACTCCTATGGTAGTTTCCAAAGCGAAAGATTTCTAATACCTATGATGAATGTTTTATCATGCCTAATATGTATCGTATAATAATCTGTAAGTTATCCATTAACGGACTTATGGAAGGGGGATTAGAAATGGATATTCGTGTTTTGAAGTATTTTTTAACTGTGGCTAATGTGGGCAATATAACAAAAGCAGCAGAGATTCTTCACATTACACAGCCAACACTAAGCAGACAGCTTATGGATCTTGAAGAAGAGCTGGGTTCTCGCTTGTTTATACGGGGCAAGAGGCAAATCACGCTGACCGATAGCGGGCTACTTTTTCAACAACGGGTAAAAGAAATTATTTTCCTTCTAGATAAGACAGAAAGAGATCTGGCAGAACAAAAAGATTTGATCGGTGGCGTTGTTTCTATTGGATGTGTTGAGTCCACCGTTTCTAGAGCGTTGCCAGAATTATTAGAGGAATTCTCCAATCGGCACCCTAGGGTACAATATGAATTGTACAGCGCAGACGGAGATGATATTAGAGAGAAACTTGATCGAGGAAATATCGATATCGGTATATTTTTGGAACCAATTGAAGCTGCAAAGTATGAATTTATTCGATTACCCTATGAGGAAAAGTGGGGGATTCTGATGAGACGTGATGATCCTCTTGCTCAGAAAAAATCTATTGGTATTGAAGATATTCTTGCTTTACCCTTAATTCCACCTCGACGTACAATTGTACAAAATGAGATTGCAAGCTGGCTTGGAGTTGAGAATGATAGCCTGTCTATTTTTGCATCACATAATTTACTGACGAATGCTATGCTATTGGTAGAACGGAAACTTGGATATGCCATTTGTGTGAGTGGATCTTATACGATCCGGGAAAGTAGTCATACTTGTTTTGTTCCATTTGAACCTGAACGAACCACTAGTCATGTACTCGCTTGGAAAAAGAATAAAATATTCAGTTCAGCTACTGCACACTTTATTCAGTTTATAAAAGAAACATATCAAACTTAAACTCCAGGATTATTCAAATAACCCAAAGCCCACGTTCTGCTCCAACTCGAGCAATACGTGGGCTTTTATGATCTTAATTTCATTCGGACAGCTAGGCGATCTTCTTTGGAATCTTTTGAATCAGCATGAAGTCATTTCCCTAATCCTGAATGTTCATCTTAATGCTGGCTTCGCCTTATTCACCCAGGTTGTTCCAGAATGCTTGGAAGGCGCCTTTCTCGATTTCGAAGAATACCGGTACATTGCCGTAACGCACCAGACCTTCCCCAAACAGGACTAATTGGACCTGCGTCTTATCTTCGAGCGTCAGGTAGATGATCTTGCGATCTTCCTGCCCGTAAAGTCGCTCCTCCAGCTCAGGGCTAGTTGCTACCGGTTTGGCAGCATAAAGCGCTAAGATAAAGCTTGTCAGCGCTTTGTCCGCTGCGAGCGGCTGCATCTGCTGCAAGCCGTTGTTCCAGCTGGCGAAGGTCTCCCACTGCGCCGAAGCGACGTTCGCTTTGAGATGAAGCTTGCCGATCAGGTCTTCGCCGCTGCCGATAGTGATGCCGTTGCTCTGGTCAAACAGTTGGGCATACCCCTGACCATCGATCTCGGTGTAAGACATGATGCGGAAATTCGTGTCGTAGCCGTTGACCGCATAGATGTCCGCTTCTCCAATGTTGGAGGCCAGCTCCGTATACTCCCCCTTGTCGCTCAGCTCATGAATGCCCCCGGTCGTAGTACCGAGCTTCTCGCCTCGCAGGGCAAGCGCATCTGCACCGTCAAGTGATGTAGCAGACTGTGTATAGACATTCCCCTGATAGACCACCAGTTGAAGCATATCGGCTTTCACGCCATTCTTGGAATCAGGCAGCTCTGTCTTCGGAATCACCACCGGGTCGAATGACGCACCCGGAGTGACCTGTGCCACTTGCGTCGCTGGCGCGGTCGGTCCGCTCACTTGCTGCCATATGCTTGGCGCCGCGAGTCCGACACTGGCAGCAATGACGACGCTTGCTGCAATATATAGAGGTTTTCGCTGGCGTTTTTGCTCATGGCGTTGTGTGTTCAAGGTTTCTTCTATCCGCTTTTTCATTTGGTCATTTGTTTTCATATGGTCCACCGCTTTCTTATAGTTACGTTTGAATTGTTCCTCGTTCATTGGGGTTCTTCTCCTTCCAGCTCCAGTTTTAACAGCTGTCTTCCCCGCTTCAATCGCATCTTCACCGCAGACTCGCTGATCTGCAGGATCTCGCCGATTTCCCGGATCGGATAATCTTCGTAATAGTACAAATGAACCACCGATCTATACTTGACAGGCAGTGACAACACGAGTTCGATCAGTGCCTGATCTTCGGGGGCGTCTGTCGTAAGGGGATCTTCTCCCTCCAGCTTGACCTCCCGTTTGCGCCAGCCTCTGCCTAATAAGGATTTACAATGATTGGTGATGACCCGGATCAACCATGCTTTCTGATGTTCTGCATCGTTGAACGTAGGGGCTTTTTCCATTAACTTGATGAAGGTATCCTGAGTGGCTTCCTCCGCGTCCTCTCGCCTGCCGAGGTGCACCATGGCAATCCGGAACAGCGTATCCGCGTAAGTCTCATAGACTTTCATCACATGATCTCCCCGTTGGGGCACTGATCGCTGCATGGTTGTTCTGCCCTCCTTTATATCTCTAACACTCTCAAGGACGGAATTTGGTCACATTTTGTTGTAAATTTAATATTTAGATATTTTTCAAACGAGTGACCAGACCAACCTCTTGCTTTCAAGGATGGATATGGATTTGTAAGATAAAACAATAAAAAGCCGCTAAAATAGCGACTTTGACGATTAAAATCCGATTGGGATTCATCATAGAGCGGTGCTTCTTTTGGCAAAAATTAAGCTTACTGAAATTTAGACAGGCAAAAAGCCGTCATTATGACGGCTTACACGATTTAACCCATCTATGGTAGTTACAGCAATAACAGAAAACGTGTTAAATACTTCTATGGATCACACTTTTGGTCTCTGCTGCCTCAAAAATGGTCTCAATCAGTACAAGTACTCTGTGAACTTCATCATTTTTAATTGCAATTTCAGATTCCCCTTCGAGTACAGAGACGAAATTTTCATAGAAGCTTTGCTCCTTCAAATCCGGCTTTTCTATCGCAAACTTTAGTGTGGACTGTTCGGACGGCGGTGCCATCGTTTTGGTCAATCCCTGCCCCGCTTTGATAGGTTTGGGCTCTATATGTGCAACATCCGGATTTCGAGTGATAATCTCTCCACTTAAATCCCAGTCCCTAATCACTGCAGTCCCTTCCGTTCCTTTGAGATACCATCTCGGTAACTTCACATAATTGGTCGTTCCCACTTCAATAAGTGCTGTCAGACCATCTTTGAACGTTATATAACTCGTAAAACCATCATCCACTTCAGTTCCCAAAATATAACTTAAATTAGCCGCAACACTTTCAATTTGACTATCTGTAATCTGTAGCAGTTGGTCCAGCAAATGCACGCCCCAATCAAGCAGCATACCTCCACCATAATCCTTCAGCTGGCGCCAATCGCCGGGAATGCCGTTGGCTCCTTGAACCCGGGATTCCAAATGGAACAGCTCACCAAATGTCTTTTTATCGATGATGTCCTTGGCAATCCGGAAATCTTCATCCCAGCGACGATTTTGATGGACCGTAAACACGCGTTTCTCCTCGTTCGCTACCTTGACGATATCATTAAAATCCTTGCTGGTTATTGTAACCGGTTTTTCGCAAATTACATGTTTACCAGCCTGGAGAGCTTGAATTGCTATATCTTTGTGAACATCATTAGGTGTAGCAATCAAAACGATATCCACCAGCTCATCTGTTAGAACAGCATCCAGATTTGCGTATGTTTTATAGCCGGCTTCCTTTCCCAATTCCATCCGATATTCAACAGTATCGTATACCCCAATTACGGAAATCTGTGATACAGGCTCAATTAACTGGCAATGATAGCTGCCCATCCCCCCAAAGCCAACAATTGCTATATTATAAATTCGGTTATTCATCTTCATCGTCCTTTCCCTTTTTGAATATGCCTACATGATAGACTTCTCACAGCAAACTTTATGTAAAAAAGATGAGTGGCTGCGACCTTGATTTATGCAAGATGTATAGCACCTCAACTTGTTTAATACCCTTATCATACAAGTCTCATAAAAGACTATCTTCCTATTTTCTTGCTGTTTTATTCCCGGATATTGTCATGCGATACTTTAAAGGCGATGTCCCCGTCGCTTCCTTGAAGAAGTGATGAAACGTCTTAACGCTATTGAATCCGGCCTGCTCTGCTATTTCGGTAATCGAATAATTTTCATTGAGCAAAATCCATTTCGCTTTATTAAGTCGATATTCGTTTAGAAAAGTTACAAAGGTCATTCCTGTATTTTTCTTAAAAAACTTAGTGAAATAATAAGGGCTGAACCCTATATAGTCGGCTACGTCTTTTAGTATAATTGATTCCTGGTAATGGCTTTCTACATATTCAAAAATTCGTTCCAGCTTTAAAAGCATTTCTTTGGTCGGAGTCAGGATATTTTCCGAGATTTGGGGTCGATGTTCCTCACTCCCCCTTGGCACTTCTCTTAGAATAAAAGCCAACATTTCATAAAGCTTAGCCTTGATCATATATGCATAGCCCTCTTTGCGCTCGTAATCTTCTGTGCTTATGTTTTGAAGAAGAGGAAGAAGCTTGGTTGCCGTTTCACGAGGCCAGTTCCTGCTGGATTGCTCTATTTGAGTAAAAATGTCACGAAGCGACCGATCATCGTAAATTAGTGTTGATACGTCTTGGAACAGGCTCAGATCAAATTGAATAACAATTCGCTCACTATCAGGGGATGACAAAAAAAAGTGGACGTCACCGCCATTAATGAATTGGACTTCCCCCTGCTTCAGACGGATTACCTTGTCATTCAATCCCAAATCCAGGCTTCCCTGGGTAACATAAATAATTTCAATTTCCTTATGCCAGTGAGGATAACAGAGCACATCCCCTTTGTGAATAAAGCTTCGAAATGGGAGTCTTTTGTCAAGTTCCGGGATTTCCAGATATAAACTCATGAACGCTAGCTGTCCTCCTTATATATGTTGCATTCAATATATATCCTGTAACCGTTTTCATAGAAACTTCCTGTGCAAATTTCTTCTGTTCATTCTCTATAGATCCTAATAATAATTCAAAAGGATATGTTTATAAATGTTTTTCTCATAACAATTGTTGCTGAGTAGCCCTGCGTCATCAAGTCGATTTTGAACGTAACAGTGCAATATAAGATTAACAATAAGCTTTATCAAAAACCGCACATCCGATATCCAGATGTACGGTTTTTTTACATTCTAATTTTCTTGTTCCTTTATCACCTGCTCAATTCCCGACAAAATCAGCTTCAAGCCGAACTCAAACGATCCGTCGGTCCCCATCATCTCAAACAGCCCGCCCTTGTGCATTCTCCGGAACAGTCCTGCTTCCGTCTCGCTCATGGAGTCCAGTAGCTGGATCATCTCCCCGCCCGGAAGCTCTCCCTGGTCCTTAATCATTACGGAGACCGTGCGTTGATGCTCATAATTATCCAGAACGAAGAAGAAAACATAGTTCACAAGCGTAAGTACGGCCTGCAATTTCTGCTCTTGCTCAAGTGGCGTCGATTCCATGCAGAGCAGCATACGGTTGGTGAAGCGAATCATGTCCGGCTCATGGGGCAGGGTCTGCATCATAAGCTGCGTGGAGCAGGGATACCGGCGGAGTACACTCCGTATCGATATCGCAAGGCCCTCCATTTGCACCTTCCAGTCCCCGTCGGATTGGAATTCGTTCAGGATCATTTTCGATATCTGGTTGGCCAGATGCTGGTAGAGATGCTGCTTGCTCTTAAAGTACCAGTACAGAGAAGGAGCTTGAATACCCAGCCGATCGGCCAATCGCCTCATACTGAATTTCTCAATGCCTTCATCCCCAAGAAGCTCCCAAGAGGTTTCCAAAATCTTATCCTCCGAAATCTGAGGCTGTTGTTTTTTCATCCGTATCCGCCCTTTTATCTAACAGTGTAAGATTATGCTTTACAGGTTCATAAGTTCATGATAACATCTAACACTGTAAGGTACAAACTAACACTGTTAGATTGGAAATTGGAATATCGTTCGAATTCCAAATCATTTCAAAAAATAAATGAAGAAAGTAGTGACTCACACATGGATGCAGAAAACCTCCATTATTTTGAAAAAGCACCGATCGCAAAAGCCGTAGCTCACTTCGCTGTACCGATGATGTTAGGCACGTCGATGAGTGTCATCTACTCTATCCTGAACGCCTATTTCCTTGGTACATTAGGCAATACTGCCATGTTAACCGCACTCGCCCTAACCTTGCCATTATTCGCGGTAATTATGGCGCTCGGCAACTTGATTGGTATGGGTAGCGGTACATTCATCTCCCGTTTGTTAGGAGAAAAAAGATATGATGATCTAAAACATGTTTCTTCATTCGCCTTTTACAGCAGTTTAGTTCTTGGTCTTATCGTAATGGCCGTCGGCCTCCCGCTTATTGACCCAATTGTTCATAGCCTGGGAGCAACGCCTGAATCCTTCGGATTTACAAAAGACTATGTCACGATTATGCTTATCGGTTCACCATTCGTCATATTATTCTTCACGCTGGAGAACATCGTGCGCTCGGAGGGTGCAGCAATCACATCCATGATCGGAATGATTCTTAGCGTGGTTGTAAATATTATTCTTGATGCGATTGTCATCTTCATCTTCCATTGGGGTGTAATCGGCGTTGCTTCTGCAACGGTCATTTCTAACTTGGTTGCCAGTGTTTTTTACGCATACCATATGGGATATAAAAGCCAATTCTTGACTGTCTCTGTAAAATGGTTCAAGGCTTCCAAGGAAATTATGAGTAATGTTTTCAAAATCGGAGTTCCTGTCTTTATAATGAGTGTCTTCTTGGGTGCAATGTCGCTCATTTTGAACCATTTTCTTGTCGAATATGGAGATCAGGCCATAGCGGGATACGGAATTTCATCACGTTTGTTGCAATTTCCTGAGTTTATTCTGATGGGCTTATGCGAGGGAGTTGTGCCGTTGATTGCCTTCTCTTTTACAGCGAATAAATTACGTATGAAACATACTATTGGATTTACGATCAAAGCGATTTTGGCGTTAGCTGTTGTGTTCGGCGTTGTCGTCTATTTGATTTCCGACCACTTAATTGGTTTATTTACGAATGACCCGCAATTAATTGAAATGGGTAGCTACATTTTGCATGTGACGTTTCTATCCTTGTTCATTACAGGAATGACCTCGTTGTTTGTGGGGATCTTCCAAGCAACAGCGCAAGGAACCGCCGCGTTTGTTATGTCAGTCATTCAAGGAATTACTCTGATTCCTGTACTTTATATCGCCAACCGATTGAATGGCTTCCACGGGGTTGTATGGTCACTCGTCATTGCGGATGTCGTCGCGTTCCTTGTTGGAGCCATCATGCTGTATATTCTGCGCAACAAATTGCAGCCAGATTTAGAGAATCTAGTACATTAGATAACATATAAAATAACATGCACGGTGATTGAGTGTACTTTAGAGCGCACGCACAGGCTTAACCTTCCGGTATTAGTTATTTATAAATTAAAATAAAAACGCCCAATCTTTTCTAAAAAAATTGGGCGTTTTCTATATTACGAATGGCGATCCAAGACCGCACTAATTGTTTATTTAGATTTTCCTTCTTCTACATACTTCAATTCATTTACTTCTAAGACGTTCAAATCTTTCCCGTCGTACTCAAACTTTGTTACACTGCCATTAGCAAAACCTCCGGCTGGTACTTTATTAACATCAATTTGGGCAAGTATTGTTCCCATTGTTATTCCATGTGATACCACTAATACGTCCCCACCACCATTTTGATAGGCCTCATCTGCAATTGATTTAAATTCGCTGAAAGCTCTCTCGTTTAACTCCTCATAACTTTCTGCTTCTCCAGAAGGATCAATTTCTGAAACTGCATTCATTATCTTTTCGATAATATTGCCACCGCTAGCTAAAAGTTCTTCTTGGCTATCGAAACCCAAATGTTTAGCAGCATCTCCCCACATAACTTCATTCTTTTCTCCTTCATAACTTCCAAAATAGCCTTCACGAATTCCTTGTTTTTGAATTAACTCTAAGTTTTTTGCATCGGTTTGATTTTCAGCAAGTATCAAGTTTGCTGTTTGTATGGCTCTACCACTGTCGCTTGAGTAAGCAGCAGTAAATGGTATTTCACTCAGTCCTTTCCCTACATTCTTGATTAACTCTTCACCTTCAGGAATAAGGGGGCCGTCAGCCCAACCTTGAGCCCGGTCAGTATTGTTTAAAATGGTTTTACCATGACGAACAAGGTAAATAGTCACTTTCCCTGGTTCTTTTTGCTCTTCTGCTACTTGATTATCCTCATCGGAATTTCCACTTGCATTTTGATTTGAACTTACACAAGCTGCAAAATTGAACACCATCATAATCATTAATAAGCTAAAAATAAGATTCTTTTTCATTTTCTTACCCCCAATTTATGATTTTTATATTTATTATGAAGACTTCTAAATTACTGAAGTCGCTCACAATCTCAAAAAAAAACCTGATCCAATAAAGCACAAATAAAATCAGTGCGCTTCATATCAGATCAGGTTATGCCCTACAAAGGTTACATCCCTGTAAAAGGTATTTAGTTTTAGTTATAAACTTATCATTCTTCACAACCACATACCAGGTTATGCCCTATTGAGGTTACATCCCTGTCAAAGCATTAAGATTATAGATATGAAATTATCATGCTCTACAACAAATGTCAACGCTTTCATTTTCTTCAGTGTAATTCTCTAGAAGACCAAGCGGTCTTTACGTGATCACTTAAATAATATTTTTAAATCTATCGTTTATCCTTGTCATAACAGGATTTAACAAGAACAGCCATGTGCTATTGTCCGAAGCTGGAAGCAAAAGAAGGGGACTTTTTGTACCAGCATACCGAATTCGGATGCTATCTGATTCAATACACCGTAACGTACTTATAAGATACTTCCCATTTATCGTAATGCTAAAATTTTCTCCGTTCTTATCTTCCAAAAGAAGCTCATCCCTTACGTCACCAATTTCGGCCGTACTTGATATAAGCTCCAACTTTTTCTCTGAAACATGTATCGTAATTAAATGATGATCAGCCAACACAAATACGCGGTCAATCACTTGCCTAAATGATTTGATATTCATGATAATCTCGGAGACATAAGTGGTTGGAACAAGATTTCTGGTTGATGGGTATAAACCTTCGATTAACACCGATTCAATAATCTGATTTTGCGCTATAAACCTAATCTCATGATGGCTAAGTTGTATGGTTACCATTCCGTCGCCTTCATCGTCCAGCAGTTTGACTATCTCCATTAAGTTAACACCAGGAATCACTGCACTTCCGAAAAATTCCCTTCCGTTCTCAATACAGATTGACCGTGAGGCCATTCTTATAACCCCGTCTGTAGCAATCATAGTAAGCAGATTTCCTTGAACCTCCAGCGATACTCCCGTCAAAATCGGTTTCGCCTCAGATGTTGAAACTGCCCCGGCTACCTGTTTGATCAAAGACTTTAATAAGCTGGACGATACATCTATGCTTTTACCTGTGTATTGATGATATGTTTTAGGGATAAATGGGTACTCAATAGGCGACATTCCGCTCAGGCAAACGCGTGTGTTCCCAGAAGTAATACTTAGTATAAGTTGCTCGTTCACCTCCATGACCACATTTCCATCATTCAATTTACGAATGATTTCATATAGATACTTGGCTGGGCAGACAAAGCTCCCCTCCTTAACAATATGAATCTTGTTATTATCAGTAATACAAGCCCTATGTTGAACCGTTAGACTTGCATTACTACCGCTAAAAACGACCTCTTTGCTTCCTGCATATATGTACAGCTCGGACAAGACACCCTGACTATTATTCGATAAAGCCTTAAAGACATGTTGAATAGACTTAGCTAGTAAATCTCTTGATAAGTGCACTAACAACTTATTCACCTGCCTTTTTTATTAGCGTCGTAATAGGCCTCAATCAAATTCCTTAAAAATGAAGACCGAGAGATCTCTAGATCTTCACACTCACGATCAACTTCTTCCCAGATATCTTCAGTTAGAGTTAAGGAAACCTTCTTTGTCACGCCGATTCCCTTTCTTCCTGCCCCCTCACGCGGCCCTCCACGTGTAAAAACGAAGCCGAGCTGACCGTCTTTCTTAGAAAGACCAATCTTAAATTGTTTGTCCTCCATCTTATATCAACTCCATTGAATTGGGTTACTTAAATCAATTATACATACTCATATTTTACCACATATATCTATATCCTGCCACTGAGTGAATACTCATCGAATCGGGAATCGCTACAAGGACCTTGTCCTGGAATGAGACAAGAACTTAGAACGTTAAAACAAAAAAGCCGCTAAATTAGCGACTTTCAATAAGATCATTTTTCCCCATCTAAAAACAAACCGTTAAGCACTTTTATTCAATTACGCTGCAATCAGCCAGGACTTCCGGTTTATAACGCATGCTGTCCGATTCTGTGATTGGACGAATGACTCTGCAGGGTACACCCGCTGCAAAAGAGCCTTCAGGGATATCTTGGGTCACTACACTTCCTGCACCAATGACGCATCCGTCGCCAATGGTAACACCGCCGCATACGGTGACGTTAGCAGAGATCCAAACATCATTTCCGATGGTGACAGGCTTAGCATAACATAGCGACTTTGGTTCCCCGTTTTGGTCCAGCATTTGTCGACGTTCTGAAGCAATGAATGGGTGAACCGGTGTAACAATGGTCACATTAGGTCCAAAGCTAACGTGATCACCAATGGTAACCTTAGCATCATCCTGGACGGTCAAATTGTAGTTCGCAAAAAAATGGTTACCGATTTCTGTGTGAACGCCATAATGAAAGAAAATGGGGCCTTGTATAAAACAACGCTCTCCTTTTCGACCCAGAATCTGCATGAGTAATGCTTCGCGTTCCTCCGTTTGATCCTCAAAAGTACGACTGTATTGACTACTAAGATTGTGAGAGCGAAGCTTAATAGCCTTAAGGTCAGGATGGCCGGGACTAAATAAGATCCCATTAAAAATTCGTTCTTCTTCAGTCATGTTATCAACTCCTGTTATGAATACTTCGATACATGAATCAACCAAACTGCTAAGGTTAATAATAAAACACACTTTATACAATACCTTTATAATGAATATTTATAAAGTGTATAAAAAGCATCCTACGAAATCAACTACAAAACAAGTGTATTTATACACACCATTTCTGTCAATGAATACTCGGAGGCTTTTCGTTATTCCAACAAAGTTTATTTCCCCTACAAACTGATTCCCTTTTCATTTCGTACTTTGTCCGGTGTTACATCATTTCCATCTGGATCGAGTATGGTAAGCACTGAAAAAGTGTTTAGAACTTGCCCACGAATTTCCCGTAAATAGTCTTCTCGTAATACTTGTTGTTCAACTCGTTCCGCATTGGTCAAACCTTCTTCACGCTGCTTTTTCGCCAATTCATTAATGCGACCTAAATTTTTAATCATCCTTTTCCTCTCCTTCTTTACAATTAATCTTACTGGTAGTCTAGCACCGAAATGCATACATTGCACCTATTTATTAGTTAACGCCGGGAAATATGGAACCACTTCCTCCCCTAATTCTTGAAACACCTCGTCAACCGGACGTGTTCCATATTTCAAGTTGAATGCAAGATGATTCACACCGATTCCTTTTAAAGCATTGAGGTATTCAATTAAATTAAAAATTTATATCCGCTCCTAAATCCTAAGTGTATAGGGGTTGGATCTTCATCTGGAGGTTAAGGCTTGGTGAATGAATTACCGGGAAATTGAATGATTAGCGTTATGATGAAGCAGGAATAAACGAGAACTGTCACGTTCGACAGTCCCCGTCTCCTAATTACTGCTTGCCTTGGAGCTCCTCATTCCATTCCTGTTTGAGCTCACTCCAATGTGCTCGTTTTTCCAGTGCAGCCTGGAAATCACTCCAAGCCTGTTCAAATTGTGAGTCATCCTTAGCCATAATCAGCTTGGCTTTATACTCTTTTCGCACATTATCAAGTTCAGGCAAATATTTCTCCCATAAGCCACCCGGTTTGGCCTTCACCATATCGTAGTTTTCAGCAACCCTGGTCCCACCCATTTTGCCAATCTTTTCGGTGAATTCGATCGTTTTGAATCTTCCTTTCGGATCAGTAACCCCATAATTCCACCATGGATACCAGTCATTACTATAGGAAGATGCCGCGTAAAGCTCTGGCGTCGTGCTTGCCTTCTTCGCTTGATCTCCAGAGTCATGCAAAGCTTTATATTTCTCGTCTGTGTACACCCATTTTCCTAACGGTTTATCCACCCAATCCCAGAACTCCCCTGGCGGACCTTCATTCACAACCTGCTGCTGTTCGGGCTTGGGCTGTAATGTGTAATCGAAGAAAGCAAGAATGGAATCGAGATTTTTAGTATTTTTATTGATAAATACGTCATTAGCAGGATAAGGATTGATAATCTGATTAGCGCCAATCTCACTCACGCCATCCACTTTCGGATAGGGAATGACATCATAGTACCATGCCGGATCGGTTGGTCCGTCGAGAACCTCCCATAACTGGGCGTCCATATTAAAGAACCCACCTGCATTCAAGGCTACACGTCCGGATTTGTTTTTCTCTTTGTAACGCTCCTTCTTGTCTGTAATCGCTTCGTGATCCAGAAGCCCTTCCCGGAACATGTGGTTCATCCATTGGTAAGCCGCTTTATATTGCGGATTGTCATAGATAAACTGATAGTCATTACCTTGCTTCTCTACTGGAATGACGCCGCCAGCTGTGCTGACTGTAACGCCAAATGTACTCAGGATGACATTTTCATCGCTTGCGTCAGAGAGAAAACTAAGAGGAATCAACGGTTTCCCGTTTTCATCTTTCTGCTTAGCCGACAATCTCAAATACTTCTCTATACCGTCCAACGATTTCAGATCATCCATCGTCATGCCGGTTTTCTCCAGTACATCTGTACGGACAAACCAGCCGTAGGAAGCCCAACCGGGCCAAGGATCATCGGGATTTTGATCAAACCATGTCGGAATGGAATAGATATGTCCGTCCGAAGCTTTCATTTGATCCAGATAGATTTTCGGAATGGAGGCCAACCCAGGATATTTATCCGGCATATTAAAGTATTGCTCCAGCGGAAGAACGCTGCCCGAACGTGTCATCGCAGTGGTCACGACATCACTACGTGAGAACAAAGCGGCATCATCAAATCCACCGGTATTCAATTTCAGGTTCAGCTCTGTCATTACATCGCCCTGCGTAGCCTCCAGCCGAACGTCTATGCCCGGTTCTTTTTCTTTCCAATACATTTGGACCATACTTTGGTTATTAATTGTTGCGTTCCACCCTAGCCATAGCTTAAAAGAATCTGCAGAACTGCTGCCACTCTCCGTGCTGCTTGAGCATGCCGTTATCCCAAACAACATCAGTAGAGCCAAGGATAATAGCGCCAGCTTTCTTCCCTTTTGTTGACGTAAACTCATCACATGCGTCCCCCTCGGTTATTTTGAAATTGTATAGGATTAGAAAACCCATTCTGTTGCTTCATTTTTCATTGGGTTATCCTTTTACTGAGCCGATAAGCACACCTTTCACAAAATACTTTTGCAGGAATGGGTACACACACAAGATCGGAAGCGCGCTTACCATGACTGTCGCCATTTTGATGGACATGAGTGTAACATTAGAGAGCATGGTGCCCCGGGCAAGCGCTTCCTGATTATTGTTGGATCCGAGGACAGTCGAGATATCCTGGGCAGACAGCAGTTGTTGCAAAAACGTTTGAACCGGAATCAGATTCTGATCTGAAACATAAAATGCGCCAGAAAACCAGTCATTCCAGTGCCCTACTGCAGTAAAAAGGCCAATGGCTGCAAGCATGGGTTTCGAAAGCGGCATAATAATAACGAAGAGAATGCGGACAGGATTGGCGCCATCAATCTCAGCCGATTCGATCAGTGCTTCCGGAATCCCCTGGATGAATTTCATCATTACAAACATATTCCACGCCGAGAAAGCGGACGGAATGATATACACCCAGAATGAGTTTAATAATGACAAGTGATTAAGCTGGATGTACAAAGGGATTAATCCGCCACTAAACAGCATCGTAATCAGCACGTATCCCAGGAGGGATTTCCTGAAAGGAAGCTGCCGATAGGACAAGCCATAAGCCGCCAGAAGTGTGATGAGTAAGCCGACAAAAGTTCCTACAATCGTACGGGATATCGTAATTAAGTAGGCATGTTGAATAACCGAATTCCCAAGCACAACCTCATAATTGTACAAAGTAAACTCCCTAGGCCACAGATAGACTCCGCCTTTTGCCGCATCGCTGCCAACGTTTAAGGAAACGGCGAGCATATACGTGAATGGATAGATTACCGAGATACAGAGAAGGGCCAATAGAAACACAATAATTGTCTGGCCCACCCGTTCCCTCATAGAAGTTCTCATATTACCAAAGCCCCTCTCCGTTGAACTTTCGCGCCATCTGATTGGTGCACAGTACCAACACCAGACTGATGACCGAAGAAAGGAGACCTACTGCAGTGGCCATTCCAAAATAACCTTGCTGCAAGCCATTGCGTAAAATATATGTGTCTAGCACATCCGCGACTGGCTGATTGGCCGGATTCATCAAAGGATAGATTTGATCCATACCTACTGCAATCAGTCCAGGCATACTGAGAATCAACACGATGGAGATGGTCGGCATTATACCCGGCAGCGTAATGTTGCGAATTTGTGCGAGCCGTCCTGCTCCTTCCACCCTAGCGGCTTCATAGAGCTGCGGGTCAATCGTTGTAATTGCCGCCAGATACAAGATCGTATTCCAGCCGACCTCCTTCCATAAACCGCTCACTACGATCATGGGCCGGAACCACTCCGTGGATCCCAAGAAAAAGACAGAATCTCCACCCAGCTTCTCAATCAGCTGATTAACCAAGCCGCCGTCCAACGTCAGCAGGGATTGAAGAATATAAGCGACCACGATCCACGAAAAGAAATGCGGAAGATAACTAACGGATTGAACAAACCGCTTGTATTTGTTGTTTTTCACCTCATTGATGAGCAATGCCAAAATAATAGGAGCTGGAAATCCGAATACAAACTTGAGAATCGCGATGTAAATTGTATTCTTCACCACAATCCAGAACTGTTCATCTTGCAAGAATGAGAAGTTTTCCAAACCAACCCATTCACTACTCCACATCGTGCTGCCGATGTGAAAATCCTTGAATGCCACCTGGATGCCCACCATCGGAATGTAGCTGAAGAGAAGCAGCAGGATCGCACCAGGTAAAATCATTACATATTGCCAACGGTATTTTGCCAGTCGTTCAATCATTTAACCACCTCAGCCATCAGTATAGAGATCAATTGAAAGCGGTAACATATAACAACGATCGGATTTCTATCGATTGGATTGGCAATATCAGAAAAGTCGAAGTAACAACTTACAAATCAAATACGCTGCGTACGATTAGCTGTGATTGCAGTTCTTCCAGGGATGCCGATCTGTTGAGATCATCTTTCCTCAGAGAAATGGTCTTTCTTTCACCTGCTGACAAGTCAAAATAATTGTTACTGAAAATACCGTCTAATTCACTGAAATCCAGTTCCACAAACCGTGCAAAGGCTTTCGAATCAACCGTAATAACAAAACGTTCCTCTTCTTCCGTCATCATGGTCTCAATTGCAGGATCAATAAAACCAAAATGCTTTGGCTTCACAAATAACACCGTACCTTCGCTGACAACTTCACCATTCACCACAAAGGAAAACTGTAAATACGTATTCCGTTTCTTAGCAGTTGTATCGAGCATTTCGGTGAAATCAAGCTGTTCGAATAATGATGTTGATAACGCTTTCAAATCGATTACTTTTGAAGAAGCTACGATTTCATTGGATTGCGAATCCATGAGCCTCCATATCAATTCTCCCTTTACAGCACTCCTACTCTCATTCGATACGTGAAGTTCTACCTTCGAACCATCTTCCCGAGCCGATACAAGAACAGGCGCGAAAAAGCGTTTGGCTGCATAATGCAGTGCTTTCCAGCGACCAAAGTAATCAATACTGGACCAGGAAGCAACAGGCCAGCAATCATTCAACTGCCAGTACAGTGCACCCATACAGCGTCCACGATGTCTGCGCCAATGCTCTACCCCACATGAGATACCTTCAGCCTGAATGAGCTGTGAAGCGTATAACAGGGAACTGAAATCTTTTGGCAAGCGATACGTCTCCCCGATGTAATACAGAATTTTCTCATTTCCCGTACCATTCTTCTGATGAGATTCCATGACCGGTGAGAAGATATTGCGGTCTTCCGGCAACGTAAACGTCTCTATGGTCTTGTGATTCGGAAAGGATTGCAACCCGAATTCGGACATGTAGCGCGGAAACAATGTGCGGAATTCGGTAAAAGGTTTCTTGCCATGCCATACATCCCAGTAATGCATGTCTCCGTAATTTTCATCGTTTGGATTGTCAAAGCTGCCTTTGGATGAAGGCGAAGCTAACCAGTAGAACGTGTTCGGATCATATTCCTTCGCAATAGCCGGAAGTAATACCTCGTATTGCTTAATATAGTCTGCTTGTAACTGTAAGGATGTTTTCTTCGCCCAGTCCCATTCGACCCAAGCCATCTCCTGCTCATTGTTTCCACACCAGATTCCTAATGAGGCATGATGACGCAAGCGTTTCATGTTATCGATGGTCTCTTTTGTAATCGATTGCTGGAATTCCTCAGTCAATTCATATACACCGCAGGCATACATCAAGTCCTGCCATACAATCAAGCCGTATTCGTCGCACAAATCATAGAAGTAGTTCTCCGGATAATGTCCGCCACCCCAGACACGAATTGTATTGAAATGGGCTTGCGCACAGCTCTTGATCAATCGTTCTGTCCGATCTGGGTTACAACGCGGCAAGATGTTATCTTCCGGAATATAGTCAGCACCCATCGAGAAAAAGGATACACCGTTCACTTCGAATTCGAAGGACTCACCCCACTGATCCTGCTCTTGTTTAACAGTTAATGTTCTCAGTCCAATGCGCTTATCATCACGATCCAGCTCCACGCCTTGTTCCATAAGCGCAACGCTCAGCTGATACAATGGCTGATTGCCCAGGCCATTCGGCCACCATAACTCGGGATGGTCCACTTCGATCCAGATATGATGATCCCCATCATTCACGACAGACGTGCATCCTTTCAATGTCTCCCCGGAAGGAGTATCTAAGGTGACCGTGATCTCCCGCTCTTCTTCGACCCAACCAGATGCCCTTACGCGAACATCTAGGGTCACTTTGCCTTCGCTATGCATCTGTGTAATGTAGACATCTTCCATACGGGCATGGTCATAGCCTTGAATGGAGATATTCCTCCAGATTCCTAAATCAGGTAATTGTGGCCCCCAATCCCAACCGAACATGGAGTGTGCTTTACGCAAATGGGAGATTCCTTCCACTGCATCACTGCAGTTAATCAACGGGCGCTCGGCTTGTTTACGCAGTACATACTCCACAGGGGAACGAAGAATAATGTGTATGGTATTTTCACCTTGTTTGATAAAGGAGGTAATATCGATTTCATAAGTACTGTGCATATTACTTACATTCGCGATATTCATTCCATTCAGAAACAATTCACCAATTGTATCCAACCCTTCACATAACAGGATGATCCGGTCATGCTTGAGATCCGCTTCGTTCACTTCAAATGAGTGTTTGTATTCATAATCATAATTACACAGTTCAAGTGCCGCCTGCTCTTGCTCGCGGTAGTAAGGGTCTTCCATTTGTCCAGCTTGAAGCAAATCATTAAAGACCGAACCTGGAACCGTCGCCGGAAGCCATTCGGCATGATCCACTCTCTTCATTTGCCACCTGCCATTGAGATCGATAAGCAACATTTGCGATACCTCCTGATGTCTTTGTAATCTATTTCATTCTATCAAGAGGCCTCCATACTTTCTTATGTTGTGTTCACGGAATTCGTGTGCTATTTTGACATTAACAATAATTGGAGAGGTTCGAGCCATGATCAAATACACAGCGTCTACTCACATCCATCCCGACCTGCTCGTAGATCCATTCTGGGTCGATTCCTTATCGAAAGTATCACCCGAGCATACCCATGACTTTTACGAGTTCTTCATTCTAAGTGAAGGGCAGTGCCAACATATCGTCAATGGAACAACCCAGCATTTAAGGCCGGGCTGCCTTGTCTTTATTCGACCGCACGATATTCACCGTTATGAGCCGGAAGGCACTCAGGACTGCCGTTTTCTGAATAGCCCTTGTCGATCTGCAGTAATAGAAGAAGCTTTTGCCTACTTGAATGAACAGAAGTATGCACAAGGACTATTGCAGGCACCCGTTCCCCAGATCGCCATGTTATCTCAGTTAGAAATGACAGAGATGATTCGAAGCTTTGAACGGATTATGATGCTCTCCACCGTTGATAAGAAGAAAGCTCGCGTATATGCAAAAGGTCTGATTATTCAGATCTTGACGCAGCATTTCTTTGCGCTGGAAACCATTGAACAACCCATTCTCCCGCTATGGTTTGAGCATGCGATCTCCAAAATGCAGCTGAAAGAGAACATGAATCGTGGTCTTCATGCCCTCTATGAATTGTCAGGTCGAAGCGTTGGTCATGTGAACCGCGCCTTCCGTCAATATCTGAATCAGACACCAACAGAGTATATTAATCAGCTTCGGCTGAATGTAGCCAAAAACTTGCTGCTCACTACTGAGTTGCGCGTGCTTGAGATTGCACTTGAAGCGGGATTTGAGAACGTCAGCCACTTCTACCATCAGTTCAAAAAATTCTATAATCAAGCCCCGTTAGATTTCCGTAAAAACGCGACAATGAATAAGGTATCGCTGCTGCCATAGGGAATTCAAAGCATTCATGCGGTGAAATCTACAGCCTCCCATCATATCCGTACTAAAAACTCAAAAAAACTCTCCCTATATGCAGGGAGAGCAGAGTAAACACAAAGCACCTTAAGCGGAGTATTTATATTGGCGACACGAACCCCTTCGAGCATTTCCTCTATTTCTCTCAATTCGAGGTTTGGTGCAACTTAGAAGGATATAGTTGCCGTCCTTTTCTTTCAGACACGTTGAGCCGCAGGGAAGCCGAACGAGATTACAGCTCCTCCCTCCTTACGGTTGGTAGCCTGAATCAGCCCGCCGCAGCGTTCCACAATGGCCCGGGCAATCGCCAGACCCAGTCCGGACTCACCGTCTTTTCCTTTGACAAAACGGTGGAATAAGGTGGGCAGCAGTTCCTGCGGAAAGCCGGGACCGTCATCCGAGACGGATAGCGCGATCTTCCCTTTTTCCAAGTTCGCAGTGATGTGAATTTCTTCTTTGGCGTATCTTGCAGCATTGGTCACGACGTTGAGAAGTGCCTGCAGCAGTTTATCCTGGTCAGCCATGACGAACAGCTCCTTATTCTCCGGGCAGACGATATGGAGTGTAAGTCCTTTCTTTACAAGCAGCGGATTGACACGTTCGGATGTTTCCGTCAACAATTCGTTCAGACTTACCTTAGAAGGTTTGAAGATATCCTCTTCACTATCCAGCTTCGCGAGCAGCGTCATTTCGGTGACAATCTTTCCTAATCTGCCGCTCTCCCCCAAGATCACGTCCAGCCCTTTACGAACGTTCTCACCTTCAAAGATTCCATCTCGAATGCCCTCCGCATAGCCTGCAATGGACATCAGAGGGGTCTTCAGCTCATGAGAAGCATTCTGGAAAAACTGCTTCTGCACCTCATTGAACCTGTTCAGTTCGCCAGCCATCTCGTATACCGTCTGTGCCACAGCTCCAATCTCACCGCCAGCCTTGACCAGCTGCACATCCGTGAAATGACGTTCTTTGACCTTCTTAAGTTCCTGCTTCAGATTCATCAATGGCTGAATCAGCCTTTTCGTAATAAACAAACTGAGCAGGAACATAATGGCTCCAACGATACAGATCACCAGGATGAGACGCCCCAGAAGCGCCTGTTCGATTGCTTTGATCTTGCTCATGGGAGTCAACAGAGTCAGGGTTCCTTGGGGGATGGGACTGACATCCATCACATAACGCCCATCCGTTCCCTTCCATAGATCCTTGATGCTGGACGAAGTGACCGCTGTGTATTTGGACAAGTTTGCTGGTACGGCTTCAGTCAATGTGTCACTGCTCGCCATTCCGGTTGTACCACTAACAGACAAAGTCCCTGACAGCACATTTCCGTTAAAATCAGTGACAAAGGCTTCAACATCCGAAGGAATGAGTGTTGAAGGAGCACTCGTAACTTCTCCCGTTACCAACTGGACGGACTGCATACCCGTAATATTCGAATTAGGCATCGTGACCGCAGCTCCAGTGGAAAGTACAGGACTCATTGTGATATCCCCTGCTTTCGTTATAGAAGCGGACATCGCCGCACTTAACGTCTTGAGATCATTCTTCTCTGTCCCAATGAAATGATCCAGCAGCACATAATGAAGTAAAACGGCCGTGACGGAGAGGATCAGAACCAGTGACAATCCGAACGCAAGGTTAATTTGATGAACAAGTTTCATATTAAACTTCACTCCGATCTGTACGCATACGATACCCGTGTCCCCACACCGACTCGACGGGAAGTTCCTCAATTTTTTTACGAATCCGCTTAATTAAATGATCCACGGCACGGTCACTGCCAAAATAATCTTCTCCCCAGACAAAACTGAGCAGCTCGTCCCTCGTAAACGCACGATTCGGATGTTCAGCCAGTACCTTGAGCATGGTGAACTCTTTGCTTGTCAGGTCCACTTCTTCCCCTCGCCATATGGCCCGCCTCTCTTCCAACATTAATTGAAGCTCTCCCGTATCGATTCGTGGCGTCGCCGCTTCGCTTACAACAGCTCTTTCTTCCGCACCGGTAAGTCTAATCCAACGTTCCAGCTGCCGCTTGATGCGGGCTACCAGCTCACGGGGGCTGAAAGGCTTCACCAAATAATCGTCACTGCCCAGCTCAAGGCCAAGTATTTTGTCCACCTCATTATCCTTCGCCGAGATCATAATAATGGGTACCTCTCCTTCATTACGGATGCGTTTGCACAATTCATAGCCATCCATTCCGGGCAGCATAATGTCCATCACCCACATGCTCGGCGGACTTATTCTATATAAAGACCAGGCATCCTCGGCATTAGCAAGGCCTATCGTTCGATAGTTCTCTTTGTGCAAATAAGCTTGAATCAGTGTGCGTATATTCTCGTCATCATCTACAACTGCGATGAGGTAATCGTTATTCATGAACGGGGCCTCCTGTACTTTTCTCTATAGTGAGTATACCAAAGGTATATATATGGGAAGAGCTTTGCCATTGTTTTTCCACAATTACACCAATATTGTGCCACACTCCTTCGGTAAATTGATAACTGTAAGACAAACCAAACCATAAGGAGTGTTACGAAATGAACTACAGTTTTAAATTCAGAAATGTTGCCCTGTCCGCCCTGCTGCTCACTGCGATCTCCGCACCGATTGTCGCGAATGCCGACAGTGCCGCTAACGCAAATGCTGTTACAAATGGAACTGCTACCTTGAAAGAAGCTAAATCCGCCATTGCGACCTTTACATTGGCTAATCCAGTGGAGCAGGCCAAAAAGTACGCGCCAGAAACAGTAAGCGAATGGGAAAAAACGCTGGCCCGTTACAATAAACTGCTTTCACAAAACTATACATCCCAAGTAATGGCCACTTTGGTTGCTGTTGACGTAGACTCTGACGAATGGAAGAAAGTTTCCGAGAACGCCAAACCAGGTGAGATCAAAGAAATGCAGGCCTTAAAGGTTGAGGAAGGCAAACTTACCTCAGTTGAGAGTGTAAAAGCCGAAAAATTACCTAATTCCGAAAATAAGAACACCTTGTCTTTCTCCATTACCACAAGCAGTTCGGATCTGAAAGGATTAGTTGAGAATGCAGAATCTGGAGTGGCAATTGCCCTCAGCCCTCTGAATCTTGACGAAAAATCAACCGGAACAACAAGCGCGGTTATAGCAAATGCTGAAAGTCTTCAATTTAGCGGTACTACAGCTGCCAGTGCATTCTTCTTAGCACAAAGTAATTTGAATAATGCTGTAACAGCTAAGGATGAAGCTGCAATCAAGACTTCCCTTGCCGACCTTCTGAAGCAATACAAAGCGCAAATTACTGAGCTAGAGGCAGCTCAAGAGTAGGTTTAAATACATTTCAGCTTTAACAACATCATTAAGCAAAAACGCCAAATCTTACACGAACTAAAAGACCGAACGCCAACAACCAGCAAACCTCCACATGGAAGCCTGCTGGTTGTTCTTTTATTGTCTATAAGCTATCTCTGCTACGTGTTATCTACTGCCTGACCTGATCTTAAATGAGTTAGGGCTTTTTCCACTCGGTTTATTTTTCATTAACCCGGGTAACTACAAATGGCTCGTTCAACGCCTGCAGAGCTGCGGCCATATCTTCAACCGAAAGTCTGCCACCAGCCGAAATATGATATTGAAACTCATAGAAGCCGCCCAATGTCGCTTTGAAATTCGTTTCCCAATAATTCGTCATCAGCCAGGCATAAGCTTCCGGTTGAGCGTCAGGCGTTTGCTGGGTGTGGACCTTTCTGGTCTCGTAATCCAGCGTTCCCCATTGCACGAGAGGTGTGTCCGGGACAGCAAGCAGCAGACTGCGGTCATTATCCTGCCAGGCAATGCCCGACTGTACAGCTGAATAATCCAGGCAAGTTCCTGGAATCTGATCCTTCCAGGGGCGAACGAGGCCTCCTGGCTTGTCGGCAAACAGGGTAACCGGCCCAGTGCCTCCTGGGGTGAATGGCAGAGCCAGATAAACGTTCTCCGGATTCCAGATGCTCTCTTTATGGAACCGAGCCGAAATATCCATCCGGTTTTGACGGGTATAGATCCGCAAGTGCAGTGAAAAATAGGCGATACCCTTGAGCTGATAACCAAGCTCAACGGTAGCATACAGCGGTCCATTATCCACCGCTCGCACGGAGATAAGCTGACCAACCGAACGCTCCACGTTCAAGCCTTTACGGTTGCGTCCCATTTTGGAACGGACGCTCCAAACCTGAGAAGCATCCGCAGGGTTCGCTGGATTTGTCACCTCATAGATGGGTGTAAACGCCCCATACAGATCATCCGCTTTCAGCAGTTCGCGTCCTGTCTCCTTATCGATCCACGACACAATGCCGCGCTCTTTCGACCAAGTCAAGCGTACAAAAGGGGACTCCAGCCCAGTTTGGCAAACGGAGATCGGCGCTTGCTGTCCGCCTGTCGTTAAGGAATACATATCCTCCATATCGTACACCTGGTCAGCGCCGATCAGCTTCGAATTGGAGGTTGACGTTAAGGAAGAAAGACTCTTCTGCGCTGCCAGGAGTGGGCGCAGAATCAGTATGCAGCTCTCCATGCCTTGGAGCTTAAGCTCCGCAAAAATCGTCTGTGGGTGGCTTGACTGCTGGATCAGCACCTGTCCCGTGTCCTCCCGGATTACTTCTACTCCGTTCAATAGCTCATCCGGTTCCCATCCTTCAAGCTTCAACTGAACCAACTCGGTTACCTCCCGCTCCGAGAGATTCGTTACCTTGAAGCGATAAGGACGCCCCGGGTACAAGGTGGCGGCATTATCGGCAAGCAGCACCTGATCTAGCGCGCGGTAAGCAAGCCTGCTTGCCTCTGCAGCGTGAGCTGTCTTGCGAACCTCAAGCATCTGCACATTTTTGTGCCACGGTTCATAGACAGAGGAGTGATACCCCCAAGTGTGTTCGGCATAAAGAGTAAGCGCCTGCTCTACAGCCTCGATTTCCTGGAGACTAACACTTTTCTGTTCAGGGTCGAGCTTTTCCACCTTGCGAAGCGTCCGCTGTGCGTCACGGTAAATCTGAGTGTGCATCGGTGTGGAGCTTACACCATCCGACCACCAGTCTGGCCAATCCCCTTTATGCACAGGCAGACCATCCGTCCCTTCCTCCTTCAAGCGGGCAAAAAAGCCACTCAACGTACTCATCTCCACGGAAATTCCCTCGCCGTTTTGACGGTTCCATGCATCGATCCATTCCATGATTGCGCTATTGGGCGATCCGTTGTCTGTGGGCAATCCGGACAGCATCATCGGCACGAAATCATATGGATACTGTTCCGCCTCAAGCTGGGCCAAGTACCGGTGGATGCGAATATTGGCGATTTGATCATGAATGTTCGCCGGTTCCACAAGTCTGTGGCCGAATTCATCACGAATCATGTATTTGCCAAGCGCACCAGGGCAGAAGCCAAGCTCGTTGCCAAGCATGTAGTGGTCTCCATTCCAGACCAGCAGGCGTTCCCCACTTGGAGCTTCCCACCAGAAAGGGGCCTGCTTGCGGCCCAGCGCATACATGCCGTGATGGGTATGTATACAGCTGAATAAATGTCCGATTCCGTTGTTCAGCAGGCTGTCGGCATATCCCCAGCTGTAGCCGTTGATATCCGCCGTCATCGCACTGTCTATTGGGTGACCGATATGTCCGGCATATGTCTGAGCTTTACTGTGTATTTTGTTCAACAACTGTAGGTCGGGCAGCTCGGTCATATTCAAATACGTGCCGGACAGCTCGATATCGCCCCGTCGCACGGCTTCGGCAAATGCACCTTTTTCTTCGTCTCCGGCCTGCTTCAGGAATTGCTCCACGGCCCAGAAGGTCTCGCAGGTCCAACGGAACCCTTTCCACTCGGGGTTTACACCGTTATGAGCATCATTAACAATACGCAGCGCCTGACGGATAAAATCGATATGATATTGTTCAATCTTCTCCTGCCGGTCGGTATAACCAATGTCAGTATGGGAATGGTGAATTACATATATTTTCCATTTCCGTTCAAGCGTCGGGATGACGGCCTGTTTGATTTGTTGTTCGAGTGTCATCTTTTTTTCTCCTTTATTGGTGGATTAGGTACCTTTTACGAGTTGGAAAATCCCGTGGAACACATGCTCCTGCATTTGTTTCTCATTATGCAGAGGGATCTTCTCGGGCAAGAGCGCTTCCGAAAGCGCGCCGCCAAATAGATCATGGGTTTCGGCAATTTGTCCCCCCAGGATCAGACGAGCGGGGCGAAACTCTGCCACGTACGGACGCAGCATTTCCCCAAGCCGCTGTCCGTAAAGCTGCCATACACGGATGGCGGAGGAATTTCCCTGTCTGGCCGCTATGGCCAGATGATACACGTCCTCTCCCTGCCTTCGAGCATCATGGCTATCTGCCAAGGCCAAAATCCCTCGGCTTCCGAACAGATCATCCACGGTTCCTCCGTTGTATTGCTCGGCATACAACATGCCTGAGTCGGGAATTCCCCATTTTCCGCTGACAATGGACCGGTTCTCAACAAAAGCGGAGCCAAGGCCCGTTCCCAATGTAAGGCAAAGCAATCTGTCCTGTGGAAAAAGCCTGCTGACCCCCAGAGCGAACAGGGCAGCATCATTGCCAAAACGAATATCTGCGGCGGCAAGCTGGGTCATCCATGTAGGAGCAGTGCGCTCCGCTGCAAGCGCCGTTAATTCACACCGCAGCAGTGTTTTTAGATTGAATTCATAAAGCTGCTCGTATTTATTCAATCCCTGGATACGGGAAACGCCTGTGTCGTATTCAAAAGGTCCGGGGAAAGCAAAACCGATGTGAAAATTGGCAAAAGTGGCCCGGGTCCCTTTATCGGTACTTAGCCTCTCCATGTAGGCGACGTATGCAGCGGCAAGCTCCTGGATCACGCCAGCCAGATTGGAGGCGATTTCATACGCGCTACTGTCGGAGTGTGATGACCTTTTGACATAAAGTTGTGGTAGAAGATTCCCGTCACTCAGTACAACGGCACCCTTCAAAAAGGTTCCCCCGGCATCAATGGCAATCGTGACGTCAGGGTTCATAAAGGTTCACCAGATTTCCAGTGATGCGGAAGCAGAGGCATCTTCCAGTCTGGCGAAACCTGTGCCCGGATTAGAGTGCACGATCGGTCACCCAGAGACTCCAGACGGAAACCTCCGACGGAGGCAGGAACGATATACGCTTCGGCGTACCCCCACTCCACGGCCGCTGCCTCATCATCCAGCGGAGTCAGCCGCACACGGACGCCTTCTACGAGGTTGAACATAACAAACTCTCCAGCCGTATCGTCGATCCACTCTCCGTCCAGTTTTAATCTTTTGATCTGAAAAAGCAGATCCTCCCGTTCGCCCAGCAGCTCTTCCCTGCTGTCTCCCTGTACCCGGCTTTCCTTTGGAACCGCTATCAAATGCTTCTGAACGTAATCAGTGTCAAACTCTTCCTGCATGTTGGCTCTGGCATGATCGCCGTTGATCGGACGCGGCAGTCCGTCTCTGTCTAGCCGCAAATGGTCGTATATTTTGAAGGTAAACCACCAGGTTGTCGAAGAGATCTCCAGCACCAGATTGTTTTTGCCCGAAAAATGTACGGCTCCCGGCGGGATCAGAAAAAGGTCACCCTTACTCGCTTCCCAAATGTTCACATATTCTGGGATCTTCAGCGGTTTTCCCAAAGTGTGGGCAGATTCAACCGCCTGAAGCAGATCCTCCCCGGTTGTGCCCTCTGTGAAACCCAGTCCCACAAAAGGTTTGGCGCCCTCCTTCTGTTCCATAATGTAATAGGATTCCTGCTGCGTCATCGTTTCGTTGAAGGTCTGCTCGATGTAAGCCTGCTGGGGGTGGACCTGCAAAGACAGATGATCCCCGTCGATCGTATCGAGATAATCAAACCGGATCGGAAAATAGTCGCCAAACAGTTGGACATTGCGCTCGCCCATAATTGCTTCTGGATGAGCGGACAGTAGCAGCGGGAAAGGAAGCTCCACTATAAAATCCCGATAACCGATTAATATCGTGTTCTCCGGTGCGATAGGTTCAAACCCCCATGCGCAGTTATTCCAATCCTTAGGCAGGTCGCATAGTTCTTTTAAATACTGTCCGCCCCAAATCCCCGGTGCAAAAAATGGCTTTACTCGAAAAGGCTGCTGGGCTGCTGAAGCCAAAAGTCGGCGCAGCATGGGGACGGTGACCAAAACGGGTCGTTCCCGGTTGTTCGTATCCACGTAGTAGTCAAAGTCATACAAGTGGCGTTTGCGATATTCCTCCCAGACGGGCCACTCCAGAAACAAGGCCTGTTTATAGGTTTCGACCGTATCCCGGCAAGGACCTAACCCCAGAGAACCCATCCCCTGCTGATGCAGTTTCTGCTGTGCTTCTCTGGATAAGTCGCAAAACAGAGAAACGTTCGTTAAACCTGATGCTGTAGAAAGGAAACCAGAGCCAGGCCCAAAGGTCACAACGATGGGGGCTAACTGATCTACGTTTGGCGACTGGGCCTCTGCATGTTCAGCGGAATGATAAAGCCGAAGTTGATCGTCTACATCACTGAGCCAGACCGACTGTGCATGTGGCCGGAAATAATCCTTAACGCTGACGTCCGAGGCTACAACGCCAAAAGCACGGTTATCCGTCAGATAAGGGTGAAACTGCTGAAGCAAATCTGCAGAAGACTTTAAATAATCAGCGCTGTCTATTTCAATTAAAACCCTGCTCTCTAGGTGGCAGCGCGACCGAAGTATTTCCAGACATTCGCTGAATGCGGCACCATGCGTACCGTCAATGACCATATAAAAAGGAAGCAAATCATTCTGTACACATTCGGTCCAAATTTGATCAAGCCATTCTTCATACGCATTCCAGATCCCCGGTTCTGCCTCTTGGTCGGGCTGAAGCCGAATGAAATTGACTGGGTTGGTTTGAAAGGCCAAAGGGGCTATTCGGGGCATGTTTAAACCTCCAACTCTATATCGATTTATGTTCATCATTGTATAGGGAGTTGGAGGTGCTGTCTTTAAACGATCAAGCTGTGTTTTTGTACGATCAGGACATTCGGGGTGGGTAATGCATTTTGCCAGAGCGGCCTTCGGCAAACTGATTGCGTCGGAATTTGGCCGGGGAAACACCAAGCTCGCGGGTAAATATCCGGGTAAAATAATGCACGGATTGGAACCCGCACTGGATGGCGATATCTTTAATTGGTGTCTGTTCATTTAACAGGAGCCCAGCGGCTTGCTGCACACGTCGTTCCTGAATGTAGTGGACAAAGGACTGCCCCAGATTTTCCTGAAACAACCGGGTCAGGTGGCGGGACGAAATGTGGAGGTGCCTTGACACCGTCATAAGCGTAAGCTCATTGATCAGATTATCATCAATGTACCGTTTGGCCTGTCGGAACAACGTATTTGGTTCCACGGGCTGCTCTCCCATGTCGGCCGAATCTGATCGAGTCGGAACGTGCAAATCTGCTATGGATAACAGCAGAGAAGCGGAAATTTGCTTTACAGCAAGAGGAAGAGTTGCCCCAGGCTGGTCGAAAGAAGTAATGAGCGCTTGCCATAAATGGCCAGTTGGCGTAAGGTCCGCTTGCTGCGCTACGCTTTGCCCAAGCTCGGCAAGACGACGGAAGGATTCAGTATAATAAACATCTGTGTGGGCTTCATCCAGTTCGAAAGCCACATAAGAAAGTGTCAGTCCGGTCTGGCTGCGGATTTGATGCCATACGCCTGGAAGAGATAGAAATGCTGTTCCTTTATTTAAAGCATAATGCTGGTTTTGTTCTATGTAGCTTCCTTCACCGTCTACCACATAACAAGCCTCAAAAAAGGAATGCCGGTGGAAGGCATTGTCGAAATGATCGGGCATGAATCCCCAATACAAAATGGACAATGAAAGCCCTGTTTGCTCCACTTTTGTAATATAACGATTGCATATTTGATTGGCCCGGCGGAAGCTGGCTTCGATGGTCATGGCGTTCCTCTCCCTTCAAGCTCTCATTATACGTTTGCTTAGCAAAAAGGCAAACCGGAAGTCGGTCTGCCTTTTTGAATATTTTTCAACTAGGTAAATCAGATGATGCCCTTTTCGCAATACGTTAATAATCTGCTAAATAAAACAGCTGCCTCAGCCCGGGTCAGATTACGTTTCGGATTAATTTTTTGATCAGGTGTTCCTTGAATGAGACCAAGCTCAATGCAAATTGCTAATGCTTCCTTGGACCAGATTCCTGCCTTATCCGCATCTTTGTACTTAGACAGTACCATTTGCGTTGTATTGGAGACTTCTGGCAATCTCCCTTTCATCTCAAGCGTTCTTACTATAATAACGGCCATTTCTTCACGGCTTAAGGGTTTCATAGGTTCAAATAAATTACCCGCATAGCCTTTAAACAAACCTGCATCCGTCGCAGCACGAACATCATCCTTATACCACTTATCTTCTGTTACGTCTTTAAATGATGATGACCCATCAGCCTTAAGACCAAATGCTCGAGTTAACATCGCTGCGATTTCAGAACGGTTTATAGTCAGATCTGGAGCAAATTTCTGATCATTCATGCCCTTGATAATACCTTTGCTCACAAGAGCTTCAATTTCCTTGTTTGCCCAGTGACCAACCGTATCCAGAAATGCTTTGGGTTTGGTGTTGCCCGTATCCGGCTTAGCTCCAGTTTGGTTATCCTGATCAGACCCATTATTTGTTCCTGTACCAGGATTAGGGTGGGTATCGGTTTTCGTACCTGTGCTTGGATTTGATCCGGTATCTGGGTTTGATCCCGTTCCTGGATTCGTACCTGGATTGCTGCTGTTCTTCGGCTTAACCTTTACAGTCGCAATCGCTTTAATGTCCGTCCCATTGACCGAACCTTTCACCTGAAAAGTACCTGCCTGTGCATAAAGGGAAGGATCAATCGTTTCCCATACAACGGCAGCATTCGCAGTCGTATCATTACTCAATGTCACAGTCACTTGCGCAGGCAATATCGGTGTAGAACCAGCTTCCGTTTCAACCTGTACATTCTCAATGGATACGATGTTAACTGCTAATTTTTCTTTAATGTAGAAATCATCCAGAATTAAGGCGTAATCAGAAGTAGGGCCTCCAGCTCCTTTGGATACCATTTTGAAAATAACTTGGTAATCATTTTGATCACCTGTCGCGAATTTTTTCTGGAAGCGAGTATAACCCCCATCTTCACCCGCTTTATTACCCGGATTAGGTAGTGTGCTCAGTGTTTCCTTCAGCACGATTTCCCCTGTAGAACGTGATTGTACAGAAACCTCATAACCAGCATACTTTTCTAAGGTATAAATAAAGCCTAAGTCATATTCTGTGTTTGGTTCCATTTTCACGCTGGATTCATTCGTTTTTATTAATTTACCAACATCGGTTTCATTAACTTTCAACGAATTCTCCCCATCCAGAACCCAGGTCATTACAGGACCAACCTTGTTCTCAGATGCTGATACTACGGGGTTGTTATCCTGTTTATTACTTTGATCGGTTGCAATATGAATTTTCCTATCCCCACCACCATACTCAAAAGGCCCCCAGCCTTCGTACACATTTTCAAAATCCTCATATACAACGTAGCCCTTATTCGTAGGGTCCTTCTCTACAGTTGTATGCTCCCAAATACGCACATCATCAAATTGAACAGTACCCGCTCCTGGATCAGCTACAAGCTTAACTGTTGCAGAATTAATCCCTGCCGGAACCTTGAATTCAACATTCATTCTTTGCCATTTGGTGTCCACGAACTTGAAGGATGATTTATGGATGCCATCTTGACCTGTCACATTATTGGAATAAGTTTTACCATTAACCGTGACCTGAAGCGAGGATTTTCTCCCCTTCTCAGTCTGTGTCCACACTCCAACGGTGTAATCCTGATCAGGCTGCAGTCCGGTAATCTCCTGTGAGATTACACCTGAATTACTGCCGACCTCTGCGTATCTGTTCCAATTCGATTTATTCATTTCTTTAGTAATATCGTATTCTGTATCCCCTTGAACAGTCTTAATTGTAATGTTTGCTGGATCATCGACTGTCCATGAATCTGGAACATTGAACTTCTCTGAATTGAAGGCAAAATCCTTGATCAAACTGCCTTCTCCCCAATTCCCTGCATTAGGCACCAAAGTCAGGGCATCAGCAGATGCTGGATACAATACATAAGGCGTATTTTTCTTTGCCTTAGTAATCGTAAGAGATTCATTCCGAGCAACCAGAGTATCCACTAGAACTTTACCTTGTTGGGTCAATTCGTACATATTAAATTGCTTTACATCTTTAAATTCATCCGTCAACTGCCAAGTGGTCGAGTTACCCGTTGTGTTCCAGTGGTACAACTTCGCACCATCGTTAACATCCAAGGTTCGATTAGCTTTGATATCCCAAACCCATGGAATTAACGAGTTAGCCTCACCTGTATGGCGCACTGATTCATCGGTAGTCGTTCCGGTATCTTTCCAAGAAGAGATCAGCTTGGCATTCTTGGTAAGCTCAATCATACCAGTGGATTTATTTCTCTTAGAGACGACATCATTATCAAAAGTTACTTGGTCTTCTTCATATTTCAGCACACCGAAATGCTGCATATACTTCGTCGGCAATACTTCATTGAAGAATACCGTTACACCCTGTTGTACGTCTGGCTTAGAATCCCCCCAAGTGGTCACACCAGGGATTTTTTGTCCTTTAAATAAAGCGTTCCCCACAAAAATATCCAGATTGTTCTTCACCATTCTAGAAAGGATACTCTTGTTCCCTTTATTGGGATATCCCAAATCCGGACCCCAGTGAACGAAATCCACACCCGGTTCAATCGGACCTGAGAATTCTGTTCCTACTTTGACTCCAAGACCATTGGCATATTGCAACAATTTATAGGCATTGTAGTCATTGCCGGTATACACGTCTACATAATAGAAATCCAACGCAGGGTCTTTAGGGTTATTGGCGTCCTTCGTGAGATTATATAGATTGGTTAACCGTGATTTCAGTTCACCGCTCAGGACATCCTTCGTTTGATCTACATAATAAGCCGTATCGATCCAATCCCAACCTTTGGAGAGTCTATCTGTCTTAGGTCCATTAGCTGTAGCCCCAGTTAAATTGGAGTAATCCAATTCGTTGGCATCAAGATGATATTCGGTTGCATTCAGATGCACGCCGACGTGAAGGTTGTACTTATCCCCCTCATCGATCAAATAATTGAAATCATCCAATCCACCTTGTCTTACACCAATATTGGAGTAGGAAGGAATATCATCATCATGCCCTTCCGCCTGATAACCCTTATGCAGAATCATCTGTCCAAAACCGTCTGTAAAATTATATAGAACTTTTCCCGTATCCAAACTGTTCAAGAACGGATCATTGGCTTGACTAGCAAAGTTGAAGGCAATGTACATCATATTGTTCTTCATATCCTGCGCGCCAAATGGCTCATTGTAAATTTCCGTTCGGTAAGCAACAGCCGCATCCTGCCAATCTGTCTTATCGTCGTTATTGCGTTCCCCAGTGACGACCACTTCATACCATGGTAACTCTTCAGTTTCACTACTTTGAAGATGTCGATACGTCCAACTGCCTGGCTTCACCGTTATTTTATTGACAAGTGGTTTTTTCTCTGTGTTGATTATCAATTTATTGCCACCGCTCATGACGTTATCCTCTGCCGATGCTGCCAGGCCATCTCCACTCACCATAGCCATCGTTACACCGGTTGAACCGCTTTGCTTCATAAGAGACATATCGTCAACCAATTCCTCTGAGACTCCGTGCCACTCCCCGTTTGACTTACTCCATGCATACGATGCATCTTTCATTGAACTATTCACATGGATCAGAGCGTTGTTCATTTGAATTGAACGCACTAAGAAATCCGGGCCGTCGGAAATTTTATCAATTTCAAATCGAACTACATTGTTCGCCTTTGCCTCGAGATGCCCATCAATCACAACACCGATCTCATCAAACGTCATCGTGTACTGATATGTGCTAGCACTCTCTTTCTTCGACACTGTACGTGGTACATAATCCTTATTATTAATCTTCACACTATTCGTTTGCTCCACGTCAGCCTGTAGCGTGTGATGATCCACTTGATACTCTACAATGCCTGGAAAATCTTTATATACGGTAACGGTCATACCATCATTCCCAATCGTATCTGTCTCTTGCGCCAGCTTCAGCTTAGGTAGCGACTCAAGTTCGATCATTTTGAGGTTACTCACCGTCATTTGTTTGGTTCCATACCATGAACGAAGACCAAACCAACCTGGCACAACAGCCATCGATTCTTCAGATATTGAACCCATATCCGTAGCTACGCCATCAGGACCCGTAATGTTGAGACTAACCGTTGTTCCCACCAAACGAAGCTCAATATGATAATTTGTATTGGCCTGCATCTGATACGTATTGGGAAAGGATATCTCATTCCCGTTACTTGTTGTGACCTTCCACTTCCCATTAATATCATGAACGACACCTACATATTTGTCAGCTGCCGAACCTCTCACGATAAAACCATAACGGCCACCATCTGCTCCAGCGGAAACATTGGTGTTAAAATCAAAAGTGAGTACCTGATCAGCGAATTTAGGGCTATCCTTATCCACGGCTAATGAAACCCCTGGCATGTTCAATCGGATTTGGCTGTCTCCATTGGCGAGAACCTCTGGTTTACTGTTATCAAGAGCACCCCAGTTCTGCGCATTATAATCTGGTGCATACACCCGAACCTCTTCTGCAGTGATCGCGTCTATCTTGGCTTGAATCGCATGGGTCACAGAATTGTAGATGCCAAATGAACCTGGTGTATATCCAGTTACATTCACACTGCCAGCCCTAATTCCATTCACGTAAAGGCCTAGCTCGTTCTCGATCATTTCTACACGTAGCGTGTAATCTTTGCCAGAAGCAAGTGCAGTAGTAGCACCAATCGCAAAGGCATCATTACTGCCTTCCAGCTTGTATTTCCAATTCCCCGGACTTTCTTCGTAAATCACGATATTTCCAAGTGTAATCCCCGTAGCTCCATCCGACTGCATTTTCACTTGATATATGCCGTTGGCTACTGGTGTTACATCCTTATTGATAGCAGCCGTTCCAGCATCCAACATCCCTTGCAAATATCCACTAGAAACTTGCGGCGTATCCTTGAAGCCTTCCCAATTTACGATTGAATCACCTTCATAGTACTCTTCATATCTCAGCTTGCCAACATGGGATGAAGACGTATTCATATCAAGGAATTCTTCAGTAAAAACAACATTATCAATATAAATGTAATTCTGCGCAACTACCCCAAAAGACCCTTCCCCGAGTTGCTGCCCTGTCGGTAAGTTTGCTTGCAATGTAGCGCCATTAATACTTAAGATCACAGAATGATCAGAGTATTGAAGTCCAACTTTGTTCCAGGTATTAGGTAAAGGATTGAATTCCATCGCATCAGAAATGACAAAGTCAGTGCTGGTCCCATCCTTATTCAACAATACCCATTTCGTGCCTTCATATTTCACAATAGCACCATCGCCTATAACAAATCCGATATCCGTTGTTGCTGGCTTCACATTCAACATATATGTGGCGCTTTGCAAGGACGGTGCATCCAAGTTCATTACATTGTCTTTGATATTGGATAGTCTCAATACCCGATTACTACCTTCTGTAATAATTGTAGAATCAGCACCAGTCCAAGTACCTTTAATTCCATCCTCAAAATCATTACTGTATTGTGCAATTTGTTTGGGTTCAATGATCTCATTCGTATATTGTACATTGTCGATTTGAAGCTCTACAGTGCTTCTAATCCGAAGCCCGAAACGCCCAGCTGCTTCAGAATACTGTTCAAAAGTAATATCGCCAATCCGCTTTTTATTCAAAAAAACCGTTATTTTCTTACCATTAAAATTAAACATGAGATTGTTCCAACGCCCTTGAATCGGATAAGGAATCTCTTGCTTATCTCCCCAGCCCGTATTGGACTCCGGTATCCAGCTGCTCGGATCAACCCCGAGTTCATTGAAAATACTTGCTGAATCATTCATTCTGAAACCAAAAGCAAATCCTTGTCCGCTAACCAATTTGTCCGGATTAACCAGTTTGAAATCTAACGAAAGAGTTCCTTGTTGAATTTGTGGCGAATCCAGATCCACACCTCGTTCGCTAGATCCTTTTTTTAGGGAGAGAACTTTATTGCCCGTAATATCCGTCACGACCGTTGCTTTCAGCCCAGACCAATGGGGTATATAATTTGTGTCTTCGTAATCTTGAACATAATTAACAATGTTTGAAGGTTTCTCCTTCGTGCCCACACCTTCAATTCTCACACTCTTGATGGCAATCTCTCCTGTAGCATAGCGCTTATACAGTCCAATTTGACCTAATCCAGATAAAGAACTCAATAAATCAGTATTCTTATTGTAATAAGTCACGTCGTCTACAATGATCAAAAGCTTCGTACCATTAAAGCCGATCTGAATGTGATAATCTGTGTCCATTTTTAGTTCTGGTCCGTCAAATGTTTCCCACTTACTTGTACCATCCGGACTCTGAATAACCCAGGATGTGCCGGCATCATAACGAATAGCCATGCCTTGGTTACTATCATTAGATCCTAGAACAAATCCAATATTGCTTTGATTTGTGCTGGTATAACGCATCGTTGTATCTATGATTCCTCCGGAGAGCCAAGGAGCCTTATCCCATGTTGCTATAGCTCCACTACCTCCCAGATTACTGATCGATACTGTCAATCCGTTATTTACTGAAGTCGTTCCATTTCCTTTGACGAAAGTCATGGCTTCCGGTTCCATAGACTGATAGTTGTTTGTGTAGGAAACAACCTCTTCGTTACTTGGAACATTATTCTTTAGTTCATCCAGGAATGTACCTATATCCACATTTCCTGTTGTTTCCATATCCTTTTCAAGAACCGTGATTCCAGCTTCAGCTTTAATACTCGTTCCCTCTACAGATCCCTTTACGGTAAATGTCCCTACCTGCGCATAATCAGAAGATTCGATTGAATCCCAGCTCACCATGACTTCTGCGGTAGTGCTGTCACTGTATACTGCCTGTATTACCGATGGAATTGCTGGCTGCTCATCAACGTATGTTTCAACCTTAATCGAAGGGATGCTCTCGATCGTTTTTTCCTGTGGCTCAATTGGCAAATCACCAAATTCTTTTGAAGTAGCATAAGCAGTATTGCTAGGGAGTACCATCAACTGACTTGAAGCAACCAATAAAACCATCATCCAAATCCATAATTTGAATATCATTTTATTATTTTTTTTCCGCATCAAATCATTCCTCCTATAATAGAATGCTAGATTTTTATATTTCGTACCACTTGATCTCATTTGCATCCAGCTTCAGTGAAAAGCTGGAGCCATCACCGCGGTAAACGACCGTTTCCTGTGGCTCATACGTATTATTCACCACGCAGAATTTGCCCTTTTCCACATAAGCATGAACCTCAACATTATAGTTCTCACTGAACCAGCTGTTCAGCTCCTGATCGCTGTGGGCGCTCCAGAGGATCGCACGGTACAGCAAGCGGCTATTCTCGAAGCTGTATGGTAAACCGCTTATATATACGCTTCGCCCGTCGCCGAATTCGTTCACCGCGAGTTGAACTTCCTTGTCCGTTTGACGGAGAATCGTAGTACCGTCAAGGGCAAAAATATTTTTTTTACCTTCTCCAAAGTTGATTTCCTTGCTTCCATCCGGATTGGTTTTACAATCTGCCGTAATGAAATGTTCATGCTCATCCCAGTTATATTTATCATAACCCAGCGTAAAGCCACGTTCTTCCTCTACACCGAGGATGTTGGCCAGTTGGAAAAAGCGCCCATTCGCCTGATGCGCTGTGGGTTCGCCAACACCGATAAATCCGCCGCCTTCATAAACAAACCTTTTTACGGCGGTAACGATATCCGTATCAAGCCACCATTCTCCGCCCGTATAGGCTGTATCTGCATCGCCGACGTTTAATATGACGTCAATATCATCTAAGACGGAAGGATTTTCTTTGATATCGTCGAAGCTGATGAATTTCACTTCAAAAGGTGCACCTGAGAGAGCTTCAATAATACCGGCATAACTGTAATTTTGCTTGTAATAAAGTGCATGATGGACCATATGGTTCCCCCAGGCCCGCATTTTGCCCCAACAGTTGAGCACGGCTACTGACTTGACGCAATACGGCGAGGTTCCCTGTACATTGTCATAGAGCGTACGGAACTCATCCGTAACGCTTTCTACATATTCAATAAACTCGGGAAAATCAAGGGCGAGCTTAAGATATCCGCCGTAGCCGATCCGATCGATCGGTTTGCGGAGAATCGCACGTCGTGCGGTGACCCAATTTACTTTGGCTTCCTTTACGGGGTCCCCGCCTGTATGAAAGGTATCCGGGAAAAAGTAAGGTAAGAAACGACCTTCCGTATATTGCACGCCTGGGATGTCGCTGATCAGTCTTAGTGTTGAACCGTTACCTACACTTCCGACTACGGCATCCAGACCGATCGATGCAAATTCCTCCATGAATGGTTCTGTGCCGATCCAATGATCACCCAGGAACATCATGGCCTCCTTACCGCATTCGTGGGTAATATCGACCATTTCTTTGGCAAGCCTCGCCACTTCACGACGTTGGAATGCTTGAAAATCACGGAACTCCTTCGTAGGTATTCGATAGGTGTTGTTATAGTAACCTTGGTCGATAATAAATTCAGGTCTGAACCTGTACCCGATCTCTTCCTCAAACTGTTCGAGGATATAAGGGCTAACTGAGGCAGAATAGCCGTACCAGTCCACATATTTTTCACGAGCGAGCTCATCAAAAACCAAGGTGAATTGGTGGAAGAAGGTTGTATAGCGAATCACATTGACATAAGGATGATCTTCGATGAACTTGCGAATTCGCTCCATCGTGTACTCACGAGTCTTCGGTTGACGAACATCAAAGGTAATTTGATGCTCGACATCTTTCCATTCATTGGTGACCGCATTGTACATATGAACCGGATCCCACATAATATAAGCCAAAAAACTAACGGTATAATCATGGAACGGCTGGGTTGTGATATTGACATCGCTGGTTTTGTCGTCATAGCTCCATTGTTCGGTCGGAACGACCTCTCCGGTTGTACGATCGATGACTTCCCACCAGCGCTGAATATCGTCTCTACAATTCACTTTGAGCATGTCGGGATAAATCCCCTTCATAAGGGAAATGGAAATGCTTTCGCCTTCAGCCGTATGAATGGGAGTCATCAAATACATTTGTTGAATCTCTTCAGGGTTGGCATTAGCCCATACGTTATCCTTACGGGTTGTATAATAAGTGGAATAGACCTTGGCATCGATATCCCGCAGCTCGGCGGGAAAGTCAGTTCCATCACAATCGCGCACAGCGTCTGCTCCCCAGCGTTTCATGATCTCCAGAGTTTGCGGAATAACATCTAAATCAGTAGGGATCGTTACACGTCCTCTTTTTGTACTCATGGTTGAAAACTCCTCTATTTATATTTTCGGTTATATAGCCATAGCAGACCGATCAGCATAGCGAGCCCAAGCAACATCAGACCCAGTCCGGGGGCTCCTATGTTCTTTTGGCCGACAATGACCAATCCGATACCGACGATAAAAAAAATCAGCATCAACAAATTACGCAAATAATTCTTTGTAAAGTCTTCCATCATCGCACCTTATCCTTTCAGCCCGCCCATCGTCATGCCTTGGGTTAGCTTTTTTTGTACCAGAATATATATAATCAAGGTTGGAAGCATGACCAGCACCAGACCTGCATACATCTGACCATACTGAACTGCGGATTTTTGCGCTGCCATCAGGTTCATTAAGCCGACAGGTAATGTCTTAAGGGTTGGTTTGGTGAGGAGCGTCATAGAGATGATATATTCGTTCCAGTAGGACAGGAAATTGAACAGAATAACCGTTACGATGCTGGGTTTGGCCATAGGCATGATGACTTGCACCATAGTACGGAAATAGCCAGCACCGTCCACCGAGGCCGCTTCCTCAAATTCTTTGGGCAGCGACTTAAAATATCCCGACATGAGATAAATCGTGAATGGCAGTGCCATCGCAGCATAAACCACCGCAAGAATAAACAGGTTGTTCAGCAATACAGGGTGCCCCAGAATGCCGCGGAGCATCTTGTCGCCGTTATTAAGCATCAGAAAGATAGGAACAATGATATAGTTGACATTAATAAACAAACCCGCCATAAACATCATATTCCAGAATCCATTCCCTCTAAATTTAAAACGAGAAAGTACATAGGACGCAGGCAATGCCACAATAAGTAGAAGCACCAGTGCGATTACCGTCACCAATACGGAATTGAGCATAAAAGAACCCATTTTTGCCTTCAGCCATGCATCAGCAAAGTTCTGTAGATGCATCCCGGCGGGTAGTGCCCAGGGACTGCCGTAAAACTCACTGTCTTGTTTGATGGAGGCCATGAATGCCCATAGAACAGGGATGAGGATGAGGATGGCTAAAGCGATCAGTATAACGTAAATGAAGCCTTTGTATAATTTGTCGCTAACACCTCTCCGTGAGCGGTTGTTTGTATTCATCTTATTCCCTCCTAAAATTCCAAATGCTCTCGTCTGGTAACTGCGTTTAGTATCCCAGCAAGCGCAAACGAGAACAGGAACACAATTACACCGATGGCCATCCCATAGCCATAAGAGGAATTAGTATAAGCTTCTTTATACATATAACTGAGGAACACTTCGGTGGCACCGTCGGGACCGCCGCTGGTCATCGTCATCACGAACAAGAAACTCATGTTAATCGTACTGATAATGAAAAAGGTGAGCGTCGTCCGTATGTTCGTCCAGATTAAAGGAATGGTGATCTGGAAAAACTGAGCCATTCGCCCTGCCCCTTCAAGCCCTGCGGATTCATATAAGCTCTCTGGAATGTTGGCCATACTAGCCATGTACATTACCATGTAATAGCCGATCGCCTGCCAGATCATCGCGCCTGCAAGACTGAAAATAACCACTTTCTGATCTCCTAGCCATAGAACGGGCTCTGCTTGTAACCCTCGAAACAGCTTTAGCAATGAATTCAAAAGCCCGCTATTCGGATCGTAAATCGCTGAGAAAATCGCACTGATGACAACCACAGACAGAATGTTAGGAATATAGAAGATTACGCGTAAAACGTTTTGCCCTTTAAGTTTTTCACGTGTGAGCATAGATGCAAACAGAAGTGCCAGAGCAAAGGTCACGATTGTAACCAGAACAATGAGCAATACACTGTTTTGAAAGGTCTGATAAAACTTGTCGCTATGAAAAAGCTTATTGAAATTCTGCAAACCTACGAAGGTTTTGTTATCGGTATAGCCGCCCCACTTGTACAATGACATCCGAAAGACATCGATTGTAGGAATAAGTAAGAAAATTGCAAAAAGGAGGACGGCGGGTGCTAGACAGAAGAAGATAAAACGTCCTCTTCCTTTTTTCATATCCATGGCTTTCTCTCTCCTCCCAAAGGTCAGATCATGGTGGTCAGCCCAGGTCGCCCACCATGATCCTGTTACATTATCAAGGCCCAGGCCTCTTTATTATTTCAATGCTCCCCGCAAGGCGTCGCTTGCTTTAATGATTCCCTCAACCCACTGTTGCTGTGTTTTAGCACCTGTGACAAGGGAGTCAATGGAAGCAAACACTGCATCCGATATATTCACTCCTTCGACAGGGTCTGTTGTTGCAAATGCACCCATAGCAGCCTTTGCCCCATTGTCATAGATGCTGTAGAAAAGCTTGTTGTCTCCATCCAATTTGTCGGACATACCTTTGATCGGTTGAATCGCGCCAACCTTTGCAAAAATAGCTGCTGCCTCATCGGAATAAAGATAAGCAATAAATTGTTTTGCCAGATCCGCGTTTTCCGCTTTGGCAGGAATCCAAATTTGTTCGAAGAAGGTATACGAATAACGGTCGCCACCGTCTTTTATTGCCGGAAGAGCTGTGAAGCCCCATTTGAAGCCTTCTGCTCGCGGAGCTTTGCTCATTTCGCCAACGACCCAAGTACCGTTAGGCATGAAGAGTGCTTTATTGTCCAGAATCAGTTGTTGGTTTTTGGTAAAGTTATCTTTGTTGGCATTTGCGGGAACCGTTTTTTCGGTGTAAGTAGCCAGTTTACCGATCAGTTCAACCGTTTGTTGAGCTTCTGGGGTTTGCCAAATGCCTTCGTTGTAATGCGTCACTTTAGTGAAGAAATCCGCGCCGCCCACCTCGTTGAGCAAGGCATAGAAGAAAGAGTCAAAGTAACCTGACGTCGGATAAGCAAATAGTGAAATACCCTCGGCTTTAGCTTGATCACCTAGAGCCCACATTTCTTCCCAAGTCGTAGGAACTTTCCAACCTTTTTGTTCAAACAAACCCTCGTTATAAAACAAACCGGTAGGGCTGTAGAACATAGGCATGAGATAGGTCTTTCCATCGTTATACGGATTCGTGATCGTTGTATCAGTGAAGCCTGGAATCAGCTTATCCTTGACGGTTACACTTTCGCCGGGTATGGTCATGGACAGCACATCTGAAAGGTCAGTTAGGTTATTATCTTTGACAAAGGTTTCAGTCAAGCCCTTCGGCTGACCCGTTGCCAAATGGATAACATCAGGAAACTCACCAGATTTCATGCCGGGTCCAATGACATCTTCAATATTTTTGTCAATCGTCGTTTCGACTTTCACGCCAGGGTTGGCGCTTTCGAAAGCAGCCGTGATTTCTTTCCATACATCAGCCCCGTAAGCGGTTTCCAAAGCAGCTAGCTTAAGAGTGCGTTGTTCCGTAGACGTTGCCGAGTTCGTGTTGGATGAATCCTTTGTTGAATTAGAACCATTTTCAGAAGAGCTGCCGCATGCTGCCAAGCTAAGAGTCAAAGCTGCCGTGATTGCAAGGCTAAGAATCTTTTTCATAAATCCATTCCCCCTATATTTAGTGATCATACGTAACCGCTTACATTCTTTCTCGCCCTTTTAATTTATCTTAACGGCCTCTTTATATCTACATACATGTTGTCGTTGATTTTATATATCTTGCTAATATAATAAATTTATAAATTTACAATTTTTTCACAACATAAAACGTTGAAATTGGTTCACTAAATGAGATTGAGGAAAGGATGGACTGCAGATGGGAAATGTACGCTATTGGCTTCCCGGAAAGGGACGTGGAGAGATTCCCGCAAAGTTAATCTATGTTAGCTCTTCCATTTATGAAGGAGATTGGTTCAGCATTCGTCATTCACATAACTTCGCGGAGCTGTTTTATGTCCGAAGTGGACGAGGGAATTTCATCGTAGAGGATGAGATTTTTTCGGTGCAGCAGGACGATCTTGTCATCGTGAACCCGAACGTAGAGCATACTGAAGTATCCATTGGCAGTGACCCTTTGGAATATGTAGTGCTTGGGGTTGAGGGGATGAGTTTTGATTTTGGAAAGCAAAGTGGAACCCGTAATCATGAAATTATCAATTATTCAAAACAGAGAAATGAACTCTTGTTGTATTTCAACGCTATGCTTGCGGAAACCGAAAACAAGAATGAAAACTATGAGGACGTCTGTCAAAACTTACTTGAGATTGTAATCATTAGTTTAATGCGAAGATCTGGCCATCCCTTCTCTGTCGTAACCACGCAAAGGGCTGACAAGATATGCAGCCGGATCAAGCGACATATCGACTCGAACTATGCGGAGGAAATCTCGCTCCACTCTCTTGCGGAAAAGGCGCATATCAGCAAATATTATCTGGCACACACTTTCGCTAAATATTACGGGTTGTCACCTATAAATTATCTTAATGAAGTCAGGATTCGTGCGAGCAAGGAGCTGCTAGAAACCACAGATCTTTCCATTGCTCAAGTTGCGGAATCCACTGGTTTTTCCTCTCAAAGCTACTTCTCACAAAATTTCCGCCGGTGTTGTGGCCTAACTCCAAGCGGTTACCGTCTTCAGACAAAAAAATGAGCTCAAATTAACCGCCATCTAGGTAACTTCTAATGTGGCTATATGCTTGTCTTCTGACATTAAAAAATCCGATTGCGCTCAGTATCAGCAATCGGATTTTTGTATAACAATTATTGTTCAGCCATTTTCAGAAAATACGCTGAGGCCAAACGGACAGCCAGGACACTCGCACTATTGAGGGAATTATCAAATATAAGAACATGGTTGTTTTTTACTGCTTCCAGTGAGTTCCATACCTTCGAAGATTCCTTTTCCTTCACGGCTGCCTTTGCAACGTCAATATCATGCTGGATAATAATATAATCGGGATTCATGTCGTATAGCCCCTCCAGCGTGAGCGCCTCGCCACCCTCAGGATATCCCTTCGGTGCCAACAATCCAAAGCCTGCAGTTTGATTGTAGTACATTGTATTTTTAGATCCTTGGGCATTAAAATTGGCTTTTCCATCAACCCGCAACAAGGCAAAGGTCTTATCCTCAAGAGTACCTAACTGTTCTTTCGTTTGTGCTATCATTTCTTGGGTTTCCTTAATCAATTGTTCTGCAAGCTCTTCTTTTCCAACAACCTCAGCGAGAAGCATCGTTGTGTTTTCCCAGGTATCGGTGTAGTCGATCAAAATAACTGGAGCAATCTTGTTCAACTCATCATAAATGGTATCCACAGACCCCTTAAAGGTTACAATCACATCAGGCTGGGCCTCAATAATCTTTTCCAAATTCGCTGAGTCGCTACCCAAATCAATAATATCAGCAGACTCGGCGTAAGGCTGTAAAGTAGCAAACTTCTCCATAGCTTCCGCCGCGCTTATTGATGCGATTGGAGGAGTATCCAGAGCAAAAAAGTAATCTAAGTACAATGGATGCAGCACCGCTATACGCTCTGGCCGTTTCTCAAGCACCACCTCATTATCGCTGGCATCCTTAATGGTTCTTAGCCATGCTTCACCCTCGATCTTGCTGGCCTCAGGAGTAACTGCAACGGGCTTTTCGGAGCATCCAGCCAGTATCCCCCCTGCAAGTATAATTACAGATAAAATCAATCCAGTTAGTCTTTTCATATGTCCTCCCCAATTACTGTGTATACAATGTTTTATGAATTCCCTAAATGATCGCGCAAGGTTTCCCCGGTATATTCACTTCTGAATAGTCCTCTTTCAACCAACTTCGGAATCAGCTTTTCAAAAAATATTTCCATCGATTTTTCTGAACCGCCTGGCAGGGCGATGAATCCATCAATAGCACCAGCCTCAACCCGCTCAATAATATCATTCATTACGGTCTCGACTGTTCCCACAGATACCCAATGGGCAGATCCGACAACCTCTGGCCGATTCAGAATATCTTTCACTGTAGGCTGGTATTTTGTAATATATCGGCGCAACAGTTCAGCATGTGTGCGGCTGCGAACAGCATGATCAGGATCAGGCAGCATATCCTCGGTTACGCGTTGATCCAAGGGGAAACTGCTTAAATCAAGCCCCATCAACGATTGCAAAGAGGTATGTCTGCGCTCAAGACTTAAATGGGCATGAGCAGCCTTATGTAATTCAAGCGCTTCTTCGTGCGTATCAGCCAGGAAAAAATATAAACCCGGCAAAACTTTAATCGTGTCGCGCCCATGTTCTGCAGCTCTTTCTCTCAAATCACTTCGTAATTCCACACCCGATTCAAGATCCGGCATCGCTGCAAAAATAGCATCCGCTACGGAAGAGGCAAAGTTCCGTCCAATATCCGAAGCACCGGCTTGAAACAGAGGAATGCTTCCCGATGGATGAGAAGGTAAAGTAAGTGGCCCTTTTACATTGAAAAATTCACCGGAATGATGAATAGCAGTCACTTTTTCCTTATCAGAAAACATGCCTGACTCACGATCAATAACAATAGCCTCATTCGGAAAACTATCCCAAAGCTTGCATACCACATCCGTAAATTCGATTGCCTTCGCATACCGTTCTTCCGGTGATGGCATTGGTGAATTCCCGAAATTATCGGCGCCTTCAATAGAAGTGACAATATTCCATCCGGCACGTCCATTGCTTAGCCAGTTCAAGGATTGTAGCTGCCGGGCAACAACATAAGGCGGATTAAACGTGGTGGAAATGGTCGTAACGAGTCCGATCCGATTGGTTTCACGAGCTATTGCTGCAAAAAACAAAGTAGGATCCGGGCTGCCGAAACTAGAAGAATCGCCTAACATCTGCGGGCTAATATACAGATAATCAGCTCTGAAAAGAAAATCCAGCTTAGAGTTCTCCGCCATTTTTGCCCAATGAATATAATAGTCAATGTTTCCTGTCTGCTCCACTCCGCTATCCGGGTGCCGCCAACCGTCACCTTTATTCCATGTTGCATTTAAGGACAATCCAATACATAGTTGTCTGTTTGAAGTCATTTCTACCAACCTTTCTTAGTTCTTATCATTGTTTTGCTCCTAGAAAGCCCTCCCGCTCAAAATCGAGTCACTTTCAATAATAATGATTCTCATTATCAAAACAAAGTTTAGCAAGGATTCAAGCAAATTTAAATACACAAGTTACAAATTCGATATGCACAATTATCTAAACTATGATTGTACGGTAAAAAGTCTGGTTCTTGCCCCACGACAAAACAAAAAAAGCCGCATCAATGCGACTTTTTTCTTTCAACACTCTAACATGTGTCATTTGTACTGCTTCCACCCTATTGTCTCGGTTCCAATTCGACCTCTAAATTAGTCTTATAATCAAAGTAACTCCAGAGCTTTCAACAAGGCATACTCACTAGAGGTGGCACCTATTTGAGAAAAATGTGCATTCGGAAACATTGGAGCCAAATGATGATATCCAGGAAGTACTTGCAATTCGATCAAAACACCGTCAAAGGCAAGTTGTTTGGCAAATAATAAGGTTTCATCTATGAACAGATCAATGCTGCCTATGCTCATATAAGTGGGTGGTAAACCGGCAAGAGATTTTGCACGCGCTGGCACGTAATATTCACTTGTTTCCTCTTGTCCGGGTTCGTGACCTAAGACAGATTTCCAGCCGAAATAATTGCTTTTTTTGGTCCAAACAAACTCGCCGGCATATGGATGATCTGGCAAAATACTCGTACGGTCATCGAGCATGGGGCTGCGCAGTCTTAGATGATGGATGTCGAATTCCTTCTGGTCGCGAATGTACAGGGCTAACCCCGCCGCTAATCCACTACCGGCGCTGCTGCCTGCAAGAGCGACTTTCTCGGTATCTATCCCTAATTCCTCGGCATGCTCGATGCACCATTTCAGGCCGGAATAACAATCCTGCAATTGACTTGGCTGAATATGTTCTGGTGCTAGCCGATAGTAAACAGATACACAGCAAAAACCATGTTGCGCAGCCAGTGCCGCATTGCCTTGGCGTTCACCGACTGGACTGCCCATAACCATTCCCCCACCGTGAATCGAATAATATAACGGCAACTTACTGTTCTTTGGTTGGCGGGGTTTAATAATTTCGATACGAATATCAGGACCACCAAAATAACTTGGCACCGCCCTTTCTTCGAATGTGACTGGAAACAGCTGCGTTACATCGATTTGCTGCATCATTTTTGTTTGACTTTTCCGTGCTTCCATTAGTGTGGCAGCGGAAAGATCGGTGGCTGGTATTAAATCAATCGCACTTATTATCTCCTGATCGATCAGATGTCTGCTTCTGCTTTTTGGTTCATTCATATTTACCGTTTCCTCGCTCTCTTAATTATGTCCAATGAAGTGCTGCTCTCTCCAATGGTCCAGTATTCCCGATTTGAATCCAGATCAAAAGTTACATTTTCTCTCACTGTATCGACTCCTCTTCTGCCTAATTCTATTGTAAAGAGTGCAATAAGCTATTTAAATGAAAACAATAAGTTAGAATCGTTTTTGACATAAAAAACACTGATGAATTTCTTCATCAGTGCCGTGTACTACTTATTTTTTGGAATAAACAATTTTCTTAATGGTTTCGATAGAGAGAAAGTAGTCCTTAGCAAGCTGCTCAACGCTGCTATTACTCTTAAAGGCTTGTCTAATAGTGGCATTTCGGTGATCTAACCATTGCCTTCCGCCACTCAAACTTCCCCAATGATTATATTCCTTTTCCTGTTTCGGAATGTAAATCGTCTCTCCCTGGACATACTCTTGAATCATTATAATTAACTTTTCGGGCAATATTTTTTTAGCGTTTGTATATTTCACTTTGCTTCACTCCTTATTTTTGAAAATAAGGTGCAAAGCCAAAATATTAGAAAAGCTTATTTAGCGTTAGAAAAGATTTAGCCCCATGCAAAGTAACGCTTCTCCAATACTGGCTTTGCACAAGTGAAGCAAGTCACAGACAATCTTAACAGATTCTCCATCAGTAAAGCACCTCCCTTTTACGTTGCCAGTATAGCATATTTCTAATTACTTCGGACCATCTCATGAACAATAGTTAGTCGCTCCTATGGATATATTTGATTAACTTAACCTTACGTGTATCGATGTCGAATGTAATAAACTCCTTCGCATTTGGAGGATTGTGTGGACCATAGTAGGTGCTGACTTCTACAACTATTCGAAAGGCATAAGACCCAGGCGATTTCCTTTGTAGTTCTAGAACCTTCATATCATATAAACCATAACTTGGCTGCGGCTTCTGAATTTTTTGATAATACTGAGTAATCGCCAGCTGTATGGACGGATTAAGTAACGTTAAAGATAAAGGTTTAAACTCCTCCTTATTCACTGTGTTAGGCTCTGCATAGGCTAGACCGCTTAGATTTAGCATTAGAATACAAAAAATAGTACAACTAACAAAGATGTTCAATACTCTCCTCATTTGTTCTGCTCCTTAGCGAGATTTTACCCTTACCTATCAAGTTTCCCAATAGTTGATTTTTTTAACATAAGTCAACGATAAGTCGCTTGGGAGTTGATTTTATAAACCGTATAATCATAAGCAGAGGTGACGTTGATGAACGAAATTAATCTTGCATCGGTCCTTGTTGCAAAACGCAGAAAAAAAGGATTAACCCAGGACGCGATTGCTGCATTTATCGGTGTTTCCAAAGCGTCAGTTTCCAAGTGGGAAACGGGGCAAAGCTATCCCGACATCACATTTCTGCCGCGGCTTGCGGCCTATTTTAACATCAGCATTGATGAGTTGATGGGTTATTCCCCGCAAATGGAGCACTCGGACATCGCAAAACTTTACACCCGACTGGCCAATGATTTTGCTGCCCTTCCTTTTGATGAGGTAATCGCTGAATGTACGGCGATCATCAAAAAATATTACGCCTGCTTTCCACTTTTATTGCAAATGGTCAGGCTGTACACCAATCACTTCACGCTGGCGAGAACACAAGAGCAAAAAGAGACTCTTCTTAACGAAACCGTAACGCTGTGTGAGCGGATTCAGGGCGAAAGTGGCGATATGCAGCTTTCCAACGATGCGATTTTGTATCAGTCGGTTTGTTGTCTGGCACTAAGGGACCCGCAGCGGGTCTTAGATTTACTTGGGGAGACCGTCCGGCCCATGATGCCAAAGGGCGTATTAATTTCACAGGCATATCAGCTTATGGGCAACATCGACAAAGCCAAAGAAACCTTGCAGGCTGAACTGTATCAGCACGTAATGGCAGTCTTTCAAGGGTTGCTGAACGTCCTGCAATTAAATATTGAACATATCGAAAAAGCCGAAGAAGCCTTTCTGAGAGCGTTCGATTTTGCACGGATTTTTGATATGAAACGGCTGAATCCAAACAATGTCGTTCTGCTTTACGCACTAGGCGCTCATCTATATTGCGTGAACAAATCCCCTGAGAAATCGATTGAATTTCTTGAAAAATATGTGGATACCTGCGTGGAAGGATTCTTTCCTTTTGAGCTTCGTGGAGATTCCTTTTTTGACCTGATTGATCCGTGGCTGAAAGATTTCGACGTCTCCGCCCCACGCAGCGAGCAGGTTATAAAGAATAGCATGATGAGGGATGTTCTGATGAATCCAGCGTTCAATTCGTTACGTGAAGTACCCGAATATCAACGACTAGTTCAAAAAATGAATAGGTTTATAGAATAAACATGCTGATCGGAGGTTATGGGAATGAACGAAAAACTAATCATTGGCAAAGGAACGAAATATCCTCTTAATGGAATTTTGTCACTGCCGGAGGATTGCTCATCAAAAGTTCCGGCAGTAGTACTAGTACATGGCTCTGGCCCTGCGGATATGGATGAAAAGGTGGGAAATAACTTCCCTTTTAAAGACCTTGCAGAAGAGTTGTCCGACAAAGGAATTGCCGTGCTGCGATATGACAAAAGAACACTCGTCTATGGAAAAGAAATGAAAAACGATACCGGCTTATCCGTTAAAGAAGAAACGATTGAAGATGCTATCCTCGCAGCAGATTTATTACGCAAAGACCCACGTATTGATACAAACCAAATATTTATTATAGGTCATAGTTTAGGAGGGATGTTAGCTCCACGTATTGATGCAGAAGGTGGGCATTTTGCTGGTATCATTATTATGGGTGGGTCCCCACGGAAGTTAGAAGAGATTTTGATGGATCAAAACAACGATGTTTTAGACTCATTAAATATGTTTTTGAAAATGATTGCGAAGAAACAAATAGCAGCATTATCATCCAAATTTGATAAAATTTATAAGTTAAGTGATGCAGAAGCAAAATCAACTGTGATTTTGGGTAAATATTCTAGAGCCTTCTACTTCAAAGAGATGGGAGAACATCCATCCATTAGTTACCTTAACGTATTAGATAAACCCGTACTCATTTTGCAAGGAGATCAAGATTTCCATGTATCCGTAGACAAAGATTTTAAGGTTTACAAAGACTTATTGGGTGAAAAGCCAAATGTAACGTTTAAACTTTATCCCAACTTAAATCATTTATTTATGCCAGCTGTTTATGGAGAGATATTAAAAATGAAAAAAGAGTACAAAGTTGCACAACATGTAGATAAGAACGTGATCAATGACATTTCCGAATGGATTCATTCTGTTTGGAAAAATCCATTAGTAATCAGTAACTGACTGATTTCTTCAAAACTTCTATACTTTCCTGAAGGAAAGATTGATTTCTTTCAACTCCTCTGTTTTTACACCAAACAACGGCACTGAAAGCATCATAGAAATTATAAAACGGCAATACGATTTCGAGATTTAACATGGTCCGAATGGTTTGATAACCTTCGAAGTACGGGGACTTCGTTCTCGGGTTCACTTCCCAAATATATCTATTGATTTTAGTAAAGTCTATTTCAGAGGAGCCACCCCGGGCACTCTCAAAATCAATAATGCCAGTAACCTTGTTACCATTCACCAATATATTGCCAGGTCGAAAATCCATATGTACAAAACAGGGTCCGTCAGGATCAGGTAAAGCAGAGAACACACCATCAAAATGAAGAATACATCGTTCATACAATGCTGGTTCGAGGAGCTCTTTGCAGGGCTCTTTCCACTTTTCAAAATTGTTTTTGATATGTAGTCTCCAATTATTCTGGTCAAGAATATTAAACCCATCGGTTGAATGGTAACCGTATCCTGGAGTTTTTACCTCATGGAGCATCGCATGATACACACCCATTTGAAAAGATAGCTTTTCATCCATATTTTCTGTACAAGGCACCCCTTGAATTGCGGAGAGAAGCAATGCTCCAGTATTACTATCATCCCCATACCAAATGTCCAATACCTTAGGAACAGGTATGACGTCCTTCAATATTTCAAGCATCTGAAATTCGCGAAACAGCTTATCCTTGTTAAATGGAATCTTTACATATACGTCTTCTCCACTAACAAGAGTAAGTTTATATACATCAGAACTAAATGATTCCGGAACATTTTCAATATTCAAGACATTCAACTTCAGCTTTTCTATAACGTTTAGAATTGAACTCATGTGGCGCCTCCTTTATTTGCGTTCTAATATAAATCAGCAAGCCCGTTTGATGTGGCTCGCTGATTTTAGGGGCTCTTATATTAACATATTTATCCTGTAGTTGGCTAATGAGATAACTGCAACATTATAGATGTATGATTTTTAAAGCGTAGCGTTGTAGAAAGCACCCAATTTCTCAACAGCTTTTTTAACCATGCTGGTTGAAGTTGGATTTGATGAAATCTCGGTTAAATAAATTACAGAAAAAGCTGATATAAGCAGAAAGACATTTTATTTGCACTATGTAGATAAATATGACCTGCTGGATGAAATTGTTAATGAGCAGTTAGAAGAATTAGAAGAAATTTGTGAGCAAAAAAAGGAAAAAGGCTTTGTGGAAGGAACCGTAATTTGGTTCCAATATTTTGAGAAACATAAAGTGTTTTTCTCGGCCTTATTTACAAGTAGAAGTACCGTATCCTTCAGGGAACGACTGCTGGATTTTATGATGAATCAACTAAGTTATAAAATCGATAAGAGTGATTCTGAAAATGATGACGAAATCCTTCTGAAATTTTTAGGCATGGCCGTATTAGGGATTATGGAGTCATTTGTATTGGATCAATTAAATGGCACTACTGAACAAGTCGCCACACAAGTCGGTGGACTACTAACGCGGACTATTTCGATTAAATGAGCTTGTCCCATTAAAACAAAAAAGCCGCTATACGCGGCTTTTCACCATATTAAATTAGCTCCAGTATGAATAATCAGAATTTAAAAGAAAGTTTAAATCAACGGCTAAACAACCTTCATTTCTTTACTTTTTCAAGCTTTCCATAAAATCGTGCAGTGCGTTGGATACCCACTTCTTCGGATGAAGAACGAGCTGAATCTCGAGTTGAAGCTCTGCATGTTCAAGGGGTAAGGCTTTCAGCTCCCCCCGCTCGATTTCTTCCATTACAGCCATTTGCGGCAGAATCGAAATACCCTCCCCTGACTTAATACTTCTTTTGATCGCTTCCGGATTGCCAAGTTCCAGACCGATCCGATAAGGGATTGAATTTGCGCGAAGCACTCTTTCAAGCAGCTGCCTGTAATTGCAGGTATCCTCAGGCATAATCCATTCCATATCCTTTAGATCATTCAATTCAATCTGCGTTTTAGCGATCAGCGGATGCTGCGGATGGACGATCAGCAAAAGCGGTTCTTGGCGAATGGTAATCCACTGCAAAGCCGGATCGCTCGAATCATCTGCGAGAATAAGTCCGATATCGGCTTCACCTTCCCTGACCTGATGCAAAATTAACCCCTCACGGTTCGTATGCAGTCGTATGTTCAGATCCGGGTATTCCTTACGGGTGGCTTGCATATATGGAGGTAAAAAGTAAGAAGCGATAGAATCCATCGTACCGATCGTTAAGGAGCCACCGCCCTGCTTCGCCATTTTTTCCTTGGACTGCTCAAACAATTCCAACATCTGTCCAGCAAGCTTGAACAGCTCCTCCCCGGCAGAAGTCAGACGAATCTTGTTATTGCTGTAGCGTTCAAACAGTTTGACTTGATATGCTTTTTCCAGCTTCTGAATTTGCGTAGTAACACTGGATTGTGCATAACCCAGCACCTCTGCAGCTCTGGTGAAGCTCTCACGAATTGCAACTTCCCTGAACGTCTGAAGATAGATTAAATCCAACTTGCTCACCTCATCGAAAATATTGATGACAACTATCATTTGTTATAGGTAACTGTGATGCTGGTTCCTATGTTACATTAGTTTCAATATAACGGGAAGAGGTAGTTGATTATGATGAATGAACAACATGTTCAAGGAATTTATATACCGGTAATTGCCCCTTTTTCGGATGACAACAAGCTCGACATTGAATCGTATCGCAAATATGTTACCCATCTTGCCAAACATGACATTCAGGGATTGGTCGTAAACGGTACGACAGGAGAATCTCCGACTGTCTCCTGGGATGAAGTAAAGCAGATGGTGGAAGTAACGAAAGAAATTTTGATAAGTCTGAACAAAACCATCCCCCTCGTCGTGGGAACAGGAACAAATGATACCTATTCGACGGTTCATCGGACTGAAATGGCCGCTGAATTAGGAGCAGATGCTGCCCTGGTGGTCACTCCTTATTACAATAGACCGACGCAAGAAGGAATTCTAGAGCATTTCTCCAACGCGTCCAGGACAGGATTGCCGATTCTAGTCTATGAGATTCCGGCTCGAACCGGTAGTCGCATGACCTTGGATACGATGAGAAAAGTCATGGATCTGGATGGGGTTATTGGCCTGAAGGACAGCACTGGCGGTTTGGATCTGCTGCTGGCTCTAACCCAATATGAGACAAAGCCTGTACTTTGCGGCGAGGATGCGTATTTCCATGCGATGCTGTGTCAAGGTGCCGCAGGCGGGATGGTGGCCTCTGCCAATATTCATACCCAACGGTATGTGGACGTGTATCAACGCTTTACATCTGGTGACGTGAATGCGTCAAGAGACAGCTTTAAGCAACTGCAGCCGCTGATTAGTGACGTGTTTGCAGAACCTGCTCCAGCCTCGATCAAATGGTGGCTTGCTCAGCAACAGCTGATCGCCACTGCAAAACTGCGTCTGCCGCTGACTGCCGCATCGGAAAAAGCAAAACAAAGGTTGTCGGATACACTCGCAGAGATGGTCGTACCTTCTTAAACATGCGCATATCTTGCTACGATTTATGAATACATCCAGTCTGATAAATTGAGACATCATAGATTGGAAATAAAAAAACAACCAGTATTGATTCATCAATACTGGTTGTTTTAACTTTAAGCACAGATCTCCAGATGGAGAACTAGATATTGCAATTTCACTATTCATCAGGGAATGCTGATCACTACTTTGATTATTAAAAGTAATCCGAAAAGTAAGGCGCCTGCTGCTCAATAGCATCTTCTAACAAATCAAGCGTTTCTGGATCACATTTAATACGGCCAATCTTATGCAAATACTCAGGACGCTTATAGCCTAACAACATCGTCGTCATGGTTTGGATACTTATGCTATCTTCACTACGTCGACTTTGACTACGAGTCACTCTTCCGCTTCCATTCGGTTCAATTTGTAGAGTAAATGTGCCTTGATTCCATGACAGCAACGGGTCTTGCAAAGTAAAGGTCCACTCTCTATCCATCGCTGCGGGTTTGAACGGATATTTTGAGATGAATTGCTCAATGTCCACGATCCGTGCCATAAAGTAAGGCGAAATGGTTTCCTTAATATCAGCATCTTCCAGCAAAAAGGCAAGCTGTTCATCGGTATGAATATTGCCTACCACTTTGGATATCATTGAAAAATGCGCACTAATGAAATTCCACAGTCCACTTCGTGCCTCCTCGTGAATGAAGATCATATCTTTGACGTGAAACACTTCTTCTTCAATCCAATATAAAATGTAGCCATCCGGTTGTCCGTCTTCACCATAATAGACAGCTGCAGTTAAATCATCTGAATCCCACCGCCAGTACTCACTCCACGCAAGTTCTTTCCGCAGCATGGCTCCATGGGTTTGCATTGAAAAGCGTTCATAAGCCACCTTCACATCTTCGCTTTCGGGTTCTACACGTGCCACATCACCAGGAACGGGTTTGTTTTTGGGTAATTGGAAGTCTTGAACCTCAAACACGATTTTATCAGAAATGATCTCCCACCCTTTACGGCGATAATACGGTATGGAGTAAGGATACAAGTACGAAATGGATTGTTTCTTTTCACGCATATTGGTGAGAGCTTGCAACAGCAGTTTATTCATTAAGCCTTGACCGGAATATTCAGGGAAAGTACCCACACCAGTGACGCCACCCATAGCGTATGTTTGGTTAAATATCCGAACCTCAAATGGATATATCGATACCTGAGAAATCAGTTTTTCTCCATCGAACCATCCAAGTACATCTGCTTGTTGTAAGACAGGTGACTTTTCATGGAGAATTTCGCTTTCTTTCCAACCATGTTTGTGAAGATCATTATGAGTGACCTGAAATACATAGCGTAACAGTTGACTATATTGTTCTAAATGTGATAAATCCACCTTTTTCATCTTTAAATTTTGCTTACGATGCATGCCAGTTATTCTCCCTTTGTTTTAAATTATATTATTTACCAATTGCTTCAGAATAATGCTGAAAGTGACCTATATTAGGTTCGTTCTTTTGCAAGTCCTTCTGTAAAAGCATTTTTTAAACAAATAAAAAAAACCATTTAACTCTTAAAAGTTAAATGGTTTTAAAAATATGGATTTTCAAATTCAATCACGTCTTTGTTGTTTTACGGACCATGATGCAATTGAAAAATTGGTTCAATTTCTTGATTCAAATGTAAATCCTTCCAACTCTTTTTCAGCTTCATGCATCAGATCCAACAAATGATCTGCGTACTCTCCAAGGGACATCCTGGTTGCATCAAAATCAGTCCACTGAATGGTAAGTGGCATGGCGATCAATCCAGTTAAGCAATCCCATAATGCATCCAAATTTCGACCATAAGTTTGACCTAGTTCAAGACTGGTCTGAAGGACGTCATGTAATTCTTCTTTTCCATGAATGTCCTTTCCATTGATGACAACTGTCTTCATATGATCACCCTTTCCTTATTCGATTTGCTCAAACGTACGGTAATGATCGGTTGTTTTATAGATTAATCCATCATTGGAGTATAAAATCCGATCACTCCCCCGCGTTCCTCCCGAATAGTTAATGTCTACTTCGTACCAAGTTCTTCCTTTTTTCTTGGGCAATAGCCCTTCTCGATTTTGAAATACGTCACCGCCAATGCTTTTGCCTGGTGCCACTTTTTCCAAATTACCTTTGCTAGGCTCCCATCCTAATTCTCTAGCCTCTTTCTTGGTTATATAATTTTCCGGAAGTTCATTATGCTCCGAAATATACTTGGCCACTTCATCAAATTGCGTGAGAGCTGCACTCTCTTGAGATGAACCATTTAATGAAACCGTTTCGAGTGAGCAGCCTGTAAACAGGAGGGTCGCCAGAATAAAAAGTAAAGCACCTAACCATTTTTTTACAACCATTGATTTTGATCTCCTTCTGAAAAATTAGCATCCTCCCCATCATAACATGTTCCTTTTGTATACTCCTCCTTATATTCTTTTCTCGCGGCTTTCCAACATCCCCAAAATAAAGAGGCTGGAGCAGAGGATACTCCCGCTCCAACCTTTATTATTCTTGCCTGCTTACGGCTCAATCCCCCACACCAGTTGTCCGTTGATATACCCAGTAACCTGTTCATGGTTTGCGAACTGGGTACTCGATGCCTTAAACGAGTAATCGTTAGCCTGGTTGTAATTGGACCAGTTATTTTTGGAGAAACGTGCTTGAATTTCTGCGCTTTGTCCGGCATTAAGCGTTCCGGCAGAACTCGTAAAACCAACTTCCAAATAATAATCCGCTCCGGCAACTGGCGTTGCCAATTTAACGAATTTGCTGGTTACATTTGCACTCCCGATACTGGCCCAGTCAGACCAGAAACTCTGCGCTTCCTCCCCGTCAATCGTATAGTAATAACGGAGTTTTACATCACTCAACTGAATCGCCGAATTACCGGTATTGACCACTTTGAATTTAGGTGAGATTCCGTTGGTGGACGCACTTGTATTGCCGTTAAAGGCTTGGATCGTCAAATCCCCAGAGGGTACAGAAACACTGCTGTCCACTACGTTTACTGTAAGAACCGCGTTATTCCCTCCGTTAAAATGAAAGGTTATCGTATTCTGACTTAGCGGTAGCGTTGAAAGGTAGGATTTGCGCAGAACGATTGCAGTGCTTGATGCCGTATAATCCTGGCCCGATACAAGTGTATAATTTCCATTCGTTATGCTTGTAAGCTGTTTTCCGTTTAAGGTAAGGGACAAGGAAACATCCTGCGCCAGATTCGCTGCTTTATCAAATGCTGCATTCACGGGCGAAATTACAGCGCTTGTGCTTGGCGTTGAATCAACAATTTTAACTTTTAATACAGGATCTTGCCCTTGATTAAAATCAAAAACGATGGAATGTTCGCCAACCGGCAGCGATGTCAGGAATTCTTTTTTCAGCAGCAACGTACTTCCGCTTAACGTATAATCCTGATTTGCTGTCAATAGAGTGGTACCTACCCGGAGAGCGGTTAACGTATTACTGTTAAAATTCACGGTTATGGCTTTGTCGCTTGGATTGGGCGTGTGTTTGTCAAATTCAACGGTTGTAGGTGTGAGGGACGCGTTTGGTGTTGGATTGTTAGCCTTCAAATTAGGCAGTTCATCCAGCGTAATGACATAATCACTTTGATAAAGCGTTTTCAGAGTTGCCGGATAATTAAAGGCTGAACTCATGAGATGCTCTCCATACCACGGGCAGAAGTAGAGCCATCCCGATTTTTCCTCTGTCAGATTCTGTACACTTGGAACGGTGTCGTTCTCTGTCATGGCCACCATTTTCTTGCCGTCCGTTAAATCAACCAGTTGATAGAAGATCGAGGTAATGGCATCCTCATTCGGTACGCCGGACAAACCGTCATTGCGGTTGTAGATCGTATTGTATTTATCATAACCGACAATATCTACCTGATCGTCGCCAGGGTACCATGCAGGAGAAGTGTTATATACGTAGCTGTTGTAAGTCCAAATCAAGTTGTGCAAACCGTATGTCTCTGTAAGTTCAGTGTAGAGCATATCCCACAGTTGTTTGTACACATCCGCACCTGCAGAAGCCCACCAGAACCAGGCGCCTTCCCCATTCAACCCACCGTTGCCCTCCGCCTCATGATAAGGACGGAAAAGAACGGGCACATTGTTATCTTGAAGAATCAACAGTTGTTCCGCCAGATCATCAATCGTACTCATTACGTATTGATATTCTTTCGTACCAGGAATTACGGCGTTGGCTGTATTAAAATTAGTTTCTGTTGGTTTATAAGTAGCCTCTTTCCAATCCACATGATCCCCAAGCTGGTAGGTTGTGAAATTTCGGGGCACATTGATATGCCAGGAAGCTGTCGCAATTCCATCCCGGTTATTCACCCAATCGATCATTCGATCGGTTGTACCGTCTTCCCATCCGTAGAGCGGATTATAGTTCATAAAATCAAATCCGCGGATAGCTGGATACTTCCCGGTTAAATTATGAATCCAATCAAATTCCAGCTCCGTATTGCCATCGTTTCCACCACCGTAAATCTCTTGTTGGCCAGAGATAATATGATTGCCATAAACCTCCGTTAAATAATTCATCAGAAGTTGACTTTCCGGTGTGGCTTGGGAATCAGTAAGGACAGGCTGAACATCCAGGGGATCAAGATTGGCATAGTCCACAGTGAAGGTGTCGAAATAAGCGAATCCCCAACCAGCCTTCAATTGAATCGTGTTACTTCCCTGATTCAGCTTCTGAAAACCAAAATTGAAATCAGACCATGTTGTTGTGTATGGCAGCATATACGAGCCCTTGGTAACACCATTAACGGATAGATATTGAAGTCTGCCATCAGCACTTAGCTCCTGCATGTATCGGGTGGAGATTGCATACATGCCCGTTTCCGGGACAGTCACAGTGAAGGTTATCGTGCCAGAATTCTGCATCCAGACAAATCCACTTCCAGAAAATCCAGGCTTGGGTTGTCCGTAAATTTCTGTCGTCACTTGAAGATCGGAGGAAAGTAAAGCGTTTTCGCTTTCGATCGTGAAAAGTGGTGAATCTGCATGAACGGGTACTGTCATCAATCCAAGAAGCAGAGTCAATGCCAGCATTAATACGCCTGTCTTTTTGAGCAAAATCTTCATCATCATCTTCCTTCCCATTTTAAAATATGATAAAGAATAATCCCTCTGTTCACTCATGATGGCGCTTTCATTGTAAACATAGCATATGTATCAATTTTTGCAAATATATGGACAAAAAAAGCCGCAATTTGCGGCTTTCAATATGTTCATCCATTCATTTTCGGAAAATTTAATCCTCTTATTGGGCGGTGTATCCACCATCCACGATTAGACTATTTCCTGTCATATAGGATGAATCGTCGCTAGCTAGGAACAGTACGGCTTTGGCCATTTCATCTGCTTGACCGAGCCGCTTCATTGGTGTTGCCGAAGAAAGAGCCTGCTTGCTCTCTTCTGGAATAATCGGTGTATCGATGAAGCCTGGGCAAAGTGCGTTCACCCGAATATTTTTCTCAGCATACTCCAGCGCGAGTGAACGAGTCAGATTCACAACGCCACCTTTTGCTGCATTGTAGGCTGCAGAACCAGGTGAACCAACCCATCCGTACATGGAAGCCGTGTTGACGATAGTCCCACCGCCAATTTTGAGCATTTCTCGGATCGCTTCACGCGCGACCAAGAATACGCCGTCCAGATCTACATTCACCGTATTGCGCCATTCAGCATATTCAAGCTCATGCGAAGGATGAACACGCCCGATTCCTGCATTGTTAAATACGATATCCACTTTACCGAAAACCTCTACGGTTTTTTTGAAAATCTCAGCAACCTCTTGTTCACTCGTGATGTTCGCTTTAATAAAAAGAGCGTCAGCTTTAAGCGCTTTCAGTTCTTGCTCAAACGCCTTACCTTTTTCTTCATTCAGGTCCACCAAGACCACTTTGGCTCCTTCTGAAACGAATAAGCGTGCTGTCGCTGCGCCGATTCCGGATGCCCCCCCCGTAATAATTGCCACTTTGTCTTGAAGTTTGCCCATGATTAAATCCTCCAGTATACTATTTTGAATAGCACCTATTTGCATATGTGCTATATGACGTTTACAAACATAATTGTATGCTTAAAATTGTAACAATCCAATCATTAAGATACGATGATATGTCTACTACATAGACACTTGGTGAAACAATGTCTATTTTTATAGGAGTTTTTATGTATGAATGATGAACAAATTTTGAAATCTCAACAGCGCAATCGAACAGAAGAGCATCTTAAAAGCGCTCTGATCCAACTCATTAAGAAAAAAGGCTATCATGCCATCTCTGTCAAAGACATCGTTGATCAGGCAGGTTATAATCGCAGTACTTTTTACTTACACTACCAAGATAAATTCGTGCTCGCCGAAGAATTGTTGAATACGAAGCTCGAAGGTCTAAGACTCGCCGTAGGCAAGCCATATTCGCATGGCCAAAAGGTCTACACCAACAAGCTTAATTTTGAATCCTTTCAAATCATCGATTATATCTATGAAAACCGAGACTTCTTCGAACTGATTCGATATGATGACACGTTACCTGGTCTGCATACAGGTTTTCCTCAGACAATCCTGAAAATCTATGAGGAGCAGTTTATCTTCGAGACGATCAACGATTTCCCTGTTAACATGGAGTATTTTAAGTACTATACAGCTTACGGCTTTTTTGGAATTTTGAACAATTGGATATTAAGCGGTTTTCGCGAATCACGCGAGGTGTTTATCAAGAATGTGATCGAACTGTCAAAAACGCATATTCATTCTTTTCATTATGTAGGGAACAAGTTGGATTGATAACACCGATGAACTTTTAAATTTAATGGAATTCGGATAAATTAAAACAAAAATAGCCGCTAAAGTAGCGACTTTATATGGTAATATGTGCGGCAATTGTGGTGACGACTGCCCGCAAATATCACAGGCAGTCATTAATTTAAATCGTAGTATGCTTCTCATCATATTCGCTTGATAATTGTTTAAGCGATTTGATTTTACCATGAGGATGCTGTTCTTGCTTTCGTGACTTCCAAGCAGCTTCCTGCCTTTTCTTCTGGCGAGCCATAAAAGATCCCCTCCTCTGGAAAATTAGAGTTATACCACTTCTTTATGATGTCATTTATGGATTATTTTCATTCAAGGTCAGCAATTGATTTATTGTTAGTTATACCAGTAGATTAGTTGAATTTCATTAGAGACAAAGAAGGGGAATCTTATTCTCCATTCTTTGTCTTTTTTTCTCTTTTGCTTATCGAATTTATTTGGTATTTACTTTCTCAATCTACCATATCAATAAATTTGCCTCTTGAGTAAATTTGCACAATGGGCAAATTAAAGTTATGATAATTTCGAGTAAATGCTTGCTCACAAAGTTAACAATTTTCGTTTTCAATATTATGGAAAAACACTTGTAAGCAGCAGAAAAGGAGTTGAGTGAATACCAAATGAAAACAATCTACTATCGAGAGAGTTATTTTCTCCAGAAGCATGCATGTGGAGGTGTACGCATCTGATGGCCAAGCAGACCCTGCGACATTTAAAAAAAGAAGCCACTGAAAAAGCGCTAGCGAGCGCAGCATTTGAACTTGCACTTGAACATGGTTTAGATGGTTTTGTTGTCGAAGATATCGTGCAAAAAGCCGGTTATTCCAGAAGAACTTTCGCAAACTACTTCACATGCAAGGAAGAAGCAGTAGCAAGGGGAGCCACATCAGTTAATAACACTAGTGAGTTTGAAAATTTGCTCACCAAAATCCCATCAGATGCCTCCTTGCTTGATGTTCTGTATCAACTTATCCAGATGCAACTTACAACAGATCTTATTGGAAGATTGCGTGAACTTCTGTTACTTTCCCAAAAATATCCTGTTCTCGAACCGCATTTCCTTGGAGTAGTACACCAAATGCAGACGACTGCTCAAGAGACCTTATTAGACTTATCAAACGGGAATGATGACGAGGTATATACTTATCTACTTATAAACGCGGCCTACGGAACCATTCTTCCATTAATTGACGGAAGACTTAATGTGCTGTTACCAGGACAAAACATAAGTGACCACCAAAGAACTGGGGCTGTATCGTTCGATGAGTTTTTAGAAAACATGTTTGGTCATTTGCGCAAAGGATTCTAATACAGTAGCAATCCATATTCACCATAGAGGGAGTGTAAAACATAGATATGTCTACATTATTATATAGAGTGGGGAAAACCGCTTTTCGCAAACCGGGGTACTTTATACTCGGATGGATTTTAATTTTAGGAATTGTCGTCTCGATGATCGGTGTGAATGGTGTGCATATCAGTTCCGAAATGAAGATTGAAGGCACAGAATCTCAAAAAGTTCTGGACCAGTTAGCCAAAGAATTACCTGCGGCCTCAGGCGGTCAAGGGAGTGTTGTGTTTGAAGCACCTCCAAACGAGCGTCTAGATACGCCAGAACGATTGGCAGCAATCACAAAGGGTGTTAATGATGTTTACGGGATAAAAGATGTGATTAACCCTGCAGATTATGCTGCTGAAGCCAGCGGCGCAACTGCTGAGATGGCTCAGGCTATCAATACGGAGCAGTCTGCAACAGTGGCTGCTCCCTCCTATGGTCCTCTGATGGTGGATGGTGTTCCAGTATCTGGTGTTCTTCTCTCTCCCGACGGCAGAATTGCTTTGTTCCAATTTCAGTTTACCATTGAGCAGTCTGCTATCACGCAGGATGTTTTTGACTCCGTGATAGATTCCGTCATGACTGTTGAGAAAGGAACCAATATTACTGTCCTACCAGGCGAAACACTAAAAACCGTATCCATCGGTGTAGGATCAGCCGAAATCGTTGGACTTGTCATTGCCGCGCTTGTTTTGCTGGCCACACTTGGATCCGTTGTAGCGGCAGGACTGCCTCTTGTAACTGCACTTCTTGGTGTCGGCATCGGAGTGGGCGGAGCATTTTCCATTTCCAAATTCATTGAAATGCCTAGTGTCACTTCGGTTTTGGCTCTTATGGTTGGACTAGCAGTTGGAATCGATTACGCTCTATTCATTGTAAATCGTCAACGCCGAATGATTATCGATCAACGTCTGAGTGCACAAGAAGCTGCTGCCAGAGCAATTGGTACATCGGGCAGTGCTGTATTTTTTGCAGGTTTGACGGTTATCGTAGCTCTATGCGGTATGTTAGTAATCGGTCTTACGTTCTTATCAACGATGGCGTTGGTAGCTGCTGCAACCGTGCTCATCAACGTATTCGTTGCCTTAACCCTTTTACCGGCGCTGCTCGGGTTGGTGGGTGAGCGTATCTGTTCGCCTAAAGCTCGTGAGAAAAGCGCCAAGTCTAACAAAGCGGGTGGTCGTGGCGTAGCTGACAGATGGGTTAAATTCGTTATCAAATATCGTTGGGCCACAATTGTCGCCATCATCGTACTTCTTGGTGTTGCAGCAATTCCGATTACGAAAATGGAGATGGGCATTCCTGGAGCTGCCTCAGCGAATCTGGACACAACGGCAAGACAAAGTTATGAAGCAATTTCCGAAGGCTTTGGAGAAGGCTTTAACGGACCACTTATTCTGGTCGCTGAGCCCAAGGATTCTTCAACACAGGTCTCTCCAGAACTCTTAGGCAATCTTGTGAAAGAACTTCAAAGTCAAAAGAATGTTGCGCAGGTTTCACCTTTAGGCATGACTGAGGATATGGCTATTTTTAGTCTGATTCCTGAAACTGGCCCTAACGATAAAACCACCAAAAATCTGGTAAATGATTTACGTTCTTCTGAGTCGAGTATTGCACAGACGTATGACGTTAAACTTGGAGTTACCGGATTCACGGCCGTAAATATCGATATGTCGACCAAGCTGGCTGAGGTGTTCCCTATATATGTAGGAATTATTATTCTGTTGTCCCTTATCATTCTACTCTTGGTATTTCGTTCAATCATCGTGCCAATCAAAGCAACCATCGGCTTTCTTCTTAGTATTCTTGCTACGTTCGGAATCACGACAGCTGTGTTTCAGTGGGGCTGGCTCCACTCTCTCTTCGGCTTCGATACAGGTGGTCCGCTGCTAAGCTTTATGCCGATCATTGTCACGGGTATCCTTTATGGACTGGCAATGGATTATCAGGTTTTCCTTGTCAGCTCCATGCGGGAATCGTATGTTCATGGTCATCGGGGGACTGAATCCGTCGTTCACGGGTACAAACAGGTGAGTCGTGTCGTAGTAGGAGCCGCTGTAATTATGGTTTCTGTTTTTGCAGGGTTTATTTTCACGGATGATGTCATGATCAAACAAATTGGTTTTACGTTAGCTGTAGGAATCTTGATCGATGCCTTCATTATTCGAATGGGATTGGTCCCAGCCATCATGGCTATTTTCGGGAATAAAGCGTGGGCGCTTCCGAAATGGCTGGACCGTATTCTGCCGAACCTTGATGTCGAAGGCGAGAAACTGATTGCTTCACTCAATGCTAAAGATAACGAACATCACAAGTCTTGATGTGGCATATTATTATAATTTGACTTTTCGTTTGGATATTAAGACAAGAAACAGCAGCTACTTACTGACTGCTGTTTCTTGTCTTTTGTCATATTTCTTTAGCTTAATGGATCTGGAGTTCCAAGAAGGAACGTGCGTCATTGTAAACAGTGCTCAGTTTATTCCAAACAACACTGCTGCTATTTCCCTGAATATATCCATGGTAACAGTTCAATGGGACCCGTTTTTTTCTCTCCAATGGTAATCATATTTTTCATAGCAAACCTCCACCTATGTCGCGTTTTAAATGGTATTGATCTAACCCAACATCGTCACTAAACTGTGATAAAACGTATCAAACCTAACAGGGCAAAGCCAAATAAAACCGTGCCAGCACCAATACCCGTAATCGCACTGTTCGCTACTTGAAGCTTGGTGGATAAATATACGGCAATAATTGAGATGGCGACCATAAGCGCTGCTAGAATCCATAAGCTAGGATCATTAAATACGCTTTTGAGGCTAATAAAATGAATACCAACGATAAAAGCGATCCAAGGGGCGATATAATCTTTGCGCTTCAATCTGATTAGTACAAATGCACCAGCACCAGCCAAAATAAATTCGGCATAAAAGGAAATCAAATAATTTCGGAAGGCGGACGCTTCCCTCAAAGCCGATGGTGCACCCCAGTTCGTTACACTTAAATAGACACCCATTAAGCATACTAAAAGAGCAATACAGGATGCTATGCCAATATATAATCGCCAACTTGGTCTGGGACTTTCTTGTGCCCAACCGAACCAAATGAAACTAAACATGCCAAATACGGATGCATACATAGCGTAATCCCTAACGTACTCCATTAACCACACCTCGTTTCATTAGTTATCAACCCTATCTAAATACAACTTAATTGCAACTACCCGTTAAAATCTAAATTTGAACTTCTTTTACCATTTCCACAAAGTGATATCAATGATATTTGTTCTATGGGATGATTATACTACTTAAAAATAAATAACCAGAAACAACAAGTGAAATGTCGTTTCTGGTTTATGTTTGTCATTAGTTCATTTCAGTGCCCCCAGAAATCGGAGTGCGTTTTGGCATGATTTTATTTAGGGTTTGACCATTAAGCAGTAGCCTCACACGTATCCCGCTGGCTCCAATCATGCTATAGGTCTTTTACGGAGAATACATATGCAAATCATGTTGTATATCAAACTTGATTTTATGCGTTTTGCCGAGCGATCCGGATACATTAACCTCCAGTTTAATAGTAGCATCCGTCCTTATCACCGTGATCCTATTGTCTTTAATGATTTCATTCACGTTTCCCGCTACCAACATGATGGAAGCTTAGTTCCTGAAGTACTGCCTCTTGGTCACTTTCGGTGATTTCAACAATAACACCCCGGATTTTGATCGCAGGGATACGAATAATTGCCTTATGACCTATATGCTGCCCTGCATAAATGGTCACAGGTCGTCTTGACTTTTGAGTAATGATGTCAATCTTGAAGCTTCGTATATTTTCACCAGATGTAAGATCCTCTTGGATGATAACGTGGTCGAGCAACTGGGGCACCTCTGTCTCGTAAACCCACGATTTTTCAATTCTTCTACATTGCTCAATTGTTGCAAATGGACGTTCGAAACGGCGAATTTCCGAACCGAATTCCAACAGTCTCTCTACATCTTTCTCCGGAAGCAGACCGTTGCGATCCGGTCCAATATTCAGGAGCAAGTTTGCACCCCGGCCAACGGAATGATAATAAATGCCCATAAGTTCTTCCGTGCTTTTCAGGGTATGTTCATCGCTATCGCTATAAAACCAATTTCCCCGCATTTGGACGTCACATTCCGCTGGCAGCCATAGTTGTTCACCCAATTGCTCTTTCTTTTCCGTTAAAATTGAAAATTCGGTTGAGTCCACTTCATTCCAGCATGGAATAGGTGCAATACCATCCTCGTTCCCAACCCACCGAAAATCGGGGTCACCCATATTGAAAATTAAAATATGAGGCTGCAAGCGGCGAATTTCACCAATAATACGTTTCCAATCATACGAATGTCCTTCAGAGCCACAACCGTCAAACCACAGGATATCGATGTCACCATATTGTGTGAGCAATTCTGTTATTTGATTGACGAAATAATCGTCGTACGCCTTCGCATCTTGGGTGTAAAAGTCAGCTGAACCATCATACGGGGAATAGTACAAGCCTGGTTTCACATCATATTTTCGACAAGCATCAACAAATTCGCTTATAATATCTCCTTGCCCATCCTTCCACTGAGAAGCCGCCACACTAAATCGACTGTAGTTGGAAGGCCAATTAGAAAAGCCGTCATGGTGCTTCGCAGTTAACACAGCATAGCTCATTCCGGCTTCTTTGGCCGATCGGATCCACTGCTCACAGTCTAAGTCAACAGGATTGAAAGCAGCCGGGTCCATTTGCCTTTCATCGAAATCGACATATCCTTCATAAAAGGTGCGCAGTCCGAAATGAAGAAACAACCCAAACTCCCAATTTTGAAAAGCAAGTTGTTTGGCTGATGGCGTTAATTTTTGAACAAGATTCATATGATCACACCTTTCTCTTCCCATTGTTTAATACAGCTGTTCATTCTGTTTGTCCGTTCTAAACCTCATATAATCGATCGTAGTCCTCAATATTAAAACTGTATAACTGCATCGCCGTTTTGCCAGAGGAAGGAGCAAGCTCTCTCGGATGATCGAATCGGAATACTTGCTGGAGAATCTTTTCAACCTGCTCTTCCTGTCCATTCTGCTTTGCTATCTGCATATATTCGTAATCGCGGATGCCTCGCTGCAGCCACTTATAACGCAGTGAAAGTAGCGGTTTGCCCCTTTTTCCCGGGTAAACGAAATTCGTATCCCCAGCCTTCCAAATCGAAGGACGATAGGAAAGTTTCTCCAGAGGTTTGTCGGGCCACACGGTATAATTCCACCGTAAAAAGCCATCCAATTTCAGCTTCTCTGCGAGCCAAGGGATCACCCTAGACTCAATCGACGGTGAACTGAGAAAAGTGTTCGGTTTCTCCGGCGAGCAGCAAACGTAAAACGTAAATGTCCCCTTCACGTCCTCTCTAAGCTGTTTTAGCTGTTCAAACTCCTCCGCCGCACAGTCAAGAACAGGCACATAATCAACGATTCCTTTGATATGTTTACGAATGAACTCGGTATGATTGATCGCTGCTTTATAGCGGAATGATGGCGCCATGTCGCGCAAGCATGCTAAACTTTCCTCAAATAAGCAGATATCAGCCGGTTCATCAGCAACAACGCGAACACGGTCAATCCAATTTTTTGAGATAAAGTGCTGCTCTAGCGCCACTATATAAGCGCTAAGATCTGATTTATTCCGGATAAACTTATAGCTCCCGGTTTCTTCATCATAATAGCGGACGCGAATGGCATCGGGGTAATCGTCCACAACTCCCCCGAACCCTTCATCCTCATGCTTCCAAATATTGATCAAGCCGAATACTTCTATTTCTTTGCATATTCCGTGCTTCTCTCCTATCTCAACATACCGATCCAAGTGCGTAAAATCATAGTCAAATCGACCGTCGCTCCGTCTCACAATTTGAACGATACTGTATTCATTCAAGTCGGATGGCTCAGCATCGATAAATGATCGTTGTCCGCTCCATGGCTCCTCTGAAACAACAAGCGTCAACGCCTTTTGTCCGAGCTGAGACAAGCTGTGAAGATACGAATCAAGAAGCGTGAAATGTTCATCGGACCAATAGGAAACATCATATTTTCTTGCAATATTACAGTTGTGCTGCCACAAGTCCAAAACGAAAGTATAATTTTGAGGCTCTGGCAGCACTTGTTCACTAATCGTTAAACGAAACGTCAGTTCTTTCTCCAAAACCTCATCCTCGAACATCGTATGTGTGTAGAATTTCAGCTTGCCTTCATATTGACCGCTTACAACGGAATCATCGGCATGAAGCTCCACCCACAAAGGTTGGATCTGACGCTTCCTAAGCCATTGATAGGGATCATCCAGCAGAACATCTGAAGTCATAACGCGATTATCGTCCTCTATCAACCCGATAAGCTGAAGATCGATCTTGCAGGGAGCATCCGTTTCCACCTCGCAGCGCACGATTTTGATCGGTCCGCCTTTCCATAACAATGCATCCCGGTTAATCGTAACCAGCATATCCTCTTGATCTGAGCTGACCAATGCCTGGAAGGCGGCGCTGTCATTTTTACAGCAGCGAAGTTCCAAGTGTTTCAACTGCGTGTCTTCACGTCCCTGATTCCACCAATTGGACGACCACACATACTTATAGAACAAGTTCTGCAAACCACAGTTCACTTTAAACTGCACCTCCGAGTCTGTTCTGAAATCCCCCAGCTCCAACCTCCAGATCAGACTCGAAGGTAGAATTAGTTAGGGAATTTCGAATTATTTCGTATCAATGGCCTTCTGGTAAATTTCTATATACTGGCCAAGCTGCAGGCCATCCAGACCTTTTACATAAGAATCCCATTCTTTCTCGATATCCTTGCTGCCCGTAATGAACTGAGCCATGTTCGACTTGACGTAATCTCGGATTGATGTTTTCAGTTGAGCCGCAACCTGCGTGTCTTCCAATGCGATGAATACGCTGGACGGATAATTCTCCTTCGATTGGAACGGCTCATATTTGGCTGATTCACGCTTCAGACGAACCTCGTAAGCGCCTTCAGCAAGCGGATCCTGCAGAGCTGCCCATGAGTCGCGATATTGGTATGTGCGGAGGGACGGTCCAAGCTGATCCCAGCGGTCGTTATAGGTAATTTTGGTTTCACCATCAGAAATAATTGCATAAGTTGCCGGTTTGCCGTCCATACCCAGCTCGCCTTCCTCTGCTTTACGCCATCCTTCGCCTTCTGGACCATGCTCTTGGTTCACAATGGCTTCTTCTGTGTACAAGTAGTCAGCCAAACGGATTGCGGCGATTTTCTGTTCATCGGTCGCTTTGTTCGTAATGGCCATCTGCGATACACTTACTCCCGCAAAGTACCCAGCTTGCTGCACACCGTTCGGTCCTTTAAGGGGAGGCACGGTGACATACTCTTTATGCCGTGGGTGTTTGTCATCTGGGCTGTGGGCGTAACTGATTAGAGCAGTTGTAATGCCGCCAATCACATTCGCGTCTTGACGGTTGCCCAACTGCTGGATGGCATCGGAGTTTTGTGTGAATGATGCTGGATCGATCAGGCCTTCCGTGTAGAGCTTTTTCAGGTACAATAATCCTTGCTTCCATTCTTCCTTATTGGCGACGAAATCCACTTTGCCGTCCTTCACCTGGAGAAAAGTCCCGTTGTCTTTGTCCACCTGATCGTCGATGATGAACGAATTCATCAAGAAGGAAGCGACGTTCCCTGCCCACATGTCGTCAGCGCCAGTAAGCGGAATTTCGTCTTTTATACCATTACCGTTCGGATCATTTTCTTTAAAAGCTTTTAGTACTTCATAAAACTCGTCCGTTGTTGACGGCATTTTCAACCCAAGCTTATCCAGCCAAGACTGATTGATCCATAGCTTCTGTGCATAGTTGCAGTGATAGCACTCGTTCACTTGCGGAAGTGCATAAATGTTGCCGTCCGGTGAAGTGATAGAGCTTTCCAGGTACGGCAGTTCAGCCATTGCTTTTTTGAAGTTAGGCGCATATTTATCAATCAAGTCGTTCAGTGGAATAAACACACCCTCTTTGCCGTACTTCATCTGCTCTTCTTTGGTTAAGCTCCCATGCAAAATTACTTCAGGATAATCACCGCTTGCCAGCATCAATTGTTTGCGGTCGTTTAGCGCTTTTTCAGGTACGAGATCCCATTTTATTTGAATATTCGTCTTGTCCTGGAGGTATTTCGTGAATGTATTGGTTTCCATATTCTCTATGACGGCGTACTGCGGAGCAAACATTTTGATCGTCATAGGCGTATTGACAATCGGATATTCTCCAACGGGCGTAAATACGTCGCTTGCTTCTGGTGCACTGGCAGAAGGTGTATTCGTAGTTGTGCTCGAATCCCCGCTACAGGCGCTCAAGACGAGTGATAAACAGAGTGCAGCTCCGAGGACGCAAGAGAATGACTTTTTCCATGTTTTCATAGTTATGACTCCTCCCATTTATCGAACATTACAATTTCAATTACGGAAGCATTCTATCTGGTCTTCAACCCCTCACCTCCTTAAATGCTGGTTGAGCTACCTCCCCTTCACTATCCTTTTAATGAACCGATCATGACACCTTTAACAAAGTGCTTCTGCACGAACGGATAAATGATCAGGACAGGTGCGCTTGCGACAACGATAAGCGAATATTTTAGCAAGTCTTTCAATCCTTGCTGCGCCAACATCTGATCAACATTGGTCACCATGGTCGGATCTATCGAGTTCAGAATAAGAATGTTACGCAACACGATCTGTAACGGGAACAAATCTGGAGATTTCAGGAAAATCAATGCATCGAAGTAAGCGTTCCAGTGGCCCACAGCATACATCAGCGTCAGCACAGCCAAAATGGGTTTGGAGAGCGGAATTACCATACTGGTAATGAACCGGATGTCACTACAGCCATCGAGTTCGGCAGCTTCCGCAATTTCCTCGGGAATCGTGGTCTGAAAAAAGGTTCGGGCGACAATCACTTGAAATACCGCCATGGCTCCCGGCAAAATCATCGCCCAACGTGTATCGAGGATATGAAGGTTTTTTACTACGAGATATAAGGGGATAAGTCCGCCTTCGAACATCATCGTTATGACCAGAAGGACCATGATGAAATTACGGCCGTAGAACGTTTTTCTGGCGAGCGGATAAGCAAGCATAACAGTCAAAGCAACGTTGACTGCTGTACCGATGACTGTATAATAGAGCGAGTTCAAGTAACCGAAAACGATTTGTGGATTTCGAAACACCGCTTTATAGCCTTCCAGCGTAAAGTCGACGGGCAACAGCCACACCTTGCCGGATACGACGGCTTGCGGTGAGCTAAATGATGATGAAATGATAAAGATGAGCGGAAAAAGGACGACAATCGTCACTACGATCAAAAAAGCATAGACACCGAGCAGAAACAGACGGTCACCATACGATTCCCGAATCCTTGACGCTTTGAACATATTTGTTCCTCCTTTCTGCTGATTTGCTGTTACCATAAACTCGAATTGGATAACTTCTGGGCAATGTAGTTAACGCTCACAAGAAGAATCAGATTGATGATCGAGTTGAAGAAACCGATTGCAGTCGAAAAGCTGAAGCTGGAGCTGAGCAGTCCCACCTTATACACATAGGTAGAAATGACCTCAGAAGTGCTGATGTTTAGGGGATTTTGCATCAAATACACTTTTTCGAATCCAACCTTCATGAAATTCCCTAAATTCAATATGAGCAGAATGACAGATACAGGGATAAGGCTCGGTAAGTCAATATTGATAATTTTCTGCATCCGGGACGCACCATCCACTTTTGCCGATTCATACAGTTCAGGGTTGACTCCTGCCAATGCTGCAATGTAGATAATGGCACCATAACCTGAAAATTGCCATACATCCGACCAGACATAAATCGATTTGAACAAGCTCGGAATTCCCATGAAATTTGTATTTTCAATCCCGAGTAGTTGTGTGAACTTGCTAATAATCCCAACACTTGGCGACAAAGTTACGATGAGAATAGAAACCATGATAACCGTTGAAATAAAGTAAGGCGCGTAAGTGATCATCTGTACACTGCTTTTGAAAAAACCGTTACGAATTTCATTTAATGCAAGTGCCAATAGAATCGGAGCAGGAAAACCAACAAGCAAACCGTACATATTAATGCCAAGCGTGTTCTTCAAATACAGCCAAAAGTTTGGTGATTCAAAAAATTGTTCGAAATATTTCAGTCCGACCCATGGGCTACCCCAAATACCTTGGATGACGTTGTACTCTTTGAAAGCAATGACAACGCCAGACATAGGTATATACTTGAAAATGACCAAATACAGCAGCGGCAGAAATACGACCAAGTATAACTGCCAGTGACGCTTCATTTTTTTCCCAATGAAGCGTAATGATGATTTGCTGTCAGGCAATGCAGGTTCATGTGGCTGGCCTTGCATTGAAGTTTCGGGTTTCCTGATTCTCTTTTGCATGCTTGACATATGCTCCTTCTCCTTTCGTTCGATCTAATTGTTCGCGCTTACATTCTACATAATAAAGTAGGATAACGAGGTGCAGCAAGAAACAATAATCGTTAACTTAACCGTCTTCGCATGGCCTAAAAATGCGCAGCAGCTCCGGTGTTTAGCCGGAGCTGCTGCATGAAATACATTATGAAACTGCTGGGTAAGCAGGCGTAGCAAACCATTTTCAACCGGTTAACCAAATTCAACCGATCTGTCTGCGCGCTGCTTCTTCGCGGAATTCGCTTGGGGAGTAGCCTACCACTTTCTTAAACACACGGCTGAATGAGATCGCGCTTGTATAACCTACCTTCTCAGCTACCTCCTGCATGGAACCTTGCGTTTCCGTGAGCAAGCGCTTTGCGGCCTGCAGGCGGATGTCAATCAAGAAGTCGACGAATTTCTGTCCGGTCTCTTCCCTGAACAGCTTGCTTACATATTTTCCATTAATGTTAAAGATTGAACTGAGATATTCAAGCGACATGTTCGGATTGGCATACTCCTCTTCGATCATTTTCCGCATATCTCGAATGGTAGCTGCATGCAGACGCCTGTTTTGCGCTTCCTTCAAATCTGTGAAAAAGCTGTTCAACACGATCAAAGATTCTTCCCACATTTGCTCGAGTGAATGGCACTCATCTATGATTTTACTGAGTCTCGGTAACCCATCTCGCATCCATATTCCTTGGACCTCTTTTGTCATCCCGGAGATTTCCAATCCCAAATAGTAAATTAAATAGTTCATCAGGTTTGTAATTTCATCTTTCGTTAACAACCCTAGCTTCATTTCATTCATGAGTTTATCGTACTTCGTCTTCCATTCGTCCTCAAGAAGTCTGAAAGACTGGATGATGGATCGAATTACGTTTAATTGTGAGAACACCTCAACCTGACCGTGATTTGCGATGTGTTCGCTAGTAATGAGCCTGTTTTCTCCTAACACTATTTTATATTTAAGCGCCCTAAGTGCCTCTTTATAAGAATTTGCGACGCTGGAAAGCTCTGCGACCTGCTCACCGATACCTACCGTTACCGTAAACTTCAGATTTTCCTGCACCCACACACGAACGCTCTCGAAAAGTTTGAGTGTTATGGAAGTATCTGCTTCCTCATCACTGTCCACAAATACCATGACGCTTAGCTGAAATGCCGAAGTCCACTCGGACCAAAGCGCGAGCTCATATTTTGGAGCAAGCTCCTGAATAACACTGCGTAGCGCGAATTTAAGAAGGTTTTGGTCTCTGCGGGAGTATTGGCAGCAAAAATCACTGTATTTATCCATTTCGATCACAAGTACGACTTGTTTATTAAACGAGTATGGAAGCTGAAGACTGTTTGTTTCTCCTATCCATTCCTCATGGGTTAAACCCATGTCACCTTCAATGAGTTGGTGGAACAAGTACCTTTTTCGCAGATGCAGATCTTCATCGTGCTTTTGCTGATACTGATTCGATTGCTCAATAATATTGGACAAGGCCGATTCGATGAAGGAAAATTCATCTCCCAACTCCTTGGACAAAGGGAGACGGTAACCGCGGATTCGCGCCACAATCTGTTCCAGCGGTCTTGAATTGCGTCTGGTAACATAGAGCAGCCATACAAAACCACCCCCGATCGTCACGATACCGATGATAAACCAGACATTATATAATGAAGAGATCACATGGAACAACTTTCCATTTACAAGTCCGCTTTGGTAGGACCATCCGGTATAGCTCGATACATAATTGGAGAAAATCTTTGATTGTTCTTTAGAATGCAATTCACTAAACAAATCGTTTCCCGCGGCGTCCCGAATTCCGATAAAGCTTGTTTTTGAATCGTATAGGTCTGCGATACTGTTCTGCAACGAATCAGTTGCCACATTGACGACGACCATGCCTTTCTCGCCTGTAATAAATGGCGCTCCCCGTACCAAACTAACGACAGGCTTACTCCCTTTTGTAGAAAACTGCTCGAAGCTTCTTACGTCCGACCATTGCTTGGATGCGAGCGGATCCATAGCCTTTTTAATAAATGGCTCATCCCTGAAGTTGCTAAGTTGATCACTTGTCGAATTACTGAGCACGAAATTGTCTTCATAACGCACAATATAGATCGAATCAATCATGGGGTAATAGGATATCATATCCTGCATTTTTTTAACTGCGCTTATGTTGATGAAAATGTTATTCTTCTCTTCATTATTGAAGAAATCAATCAACTGCTTATTATTTATGGTTTCCGACATTATCATATTGTCTATCGCCTTCAGGGAAGTATCGATCAGACGCATCGCCTGTAATGACAGCATTTTGTTGGCGTTAAGCGCCTCCTTACGGCTTTGTTCGCTTAATATCTGAAAAAAAACAAAAAACGTAAACGTGATCACGACAATAAAAATCGGCATATAAGAAAACAGCAATCGATTAAATAACGTTTTCCTCATATCCAGCCCCCAATTTTTTTAAAACGGAATGATATATATTCACATATTGTACACGCTTACATCTGAATACGTCCATACAAACGGTAAGTCCACCCCTCAACAATATGTAGACGAAAAGCCTCTTTTTGAGCCATACAAAAATGCACCCCCTAGAATTTCATCGGTTAAACCCAGTGGTTTTTCCAATGTCCATTCTAAGGGGTGCACTTCACTCAACAGTAAGAGTCATTCTCTTAACTGTCTAACTGGAAGGGGATGGCTGACCTTCTTTACCCTCCCGAACCGGTAGGGTTCACACTCACTAAGATGCGGTCGATATCTGGGGCATAACCCGTCGGCTGTGAGAACAGCAACGTATTGAACCCCGCCTGCAGATGTACTGTCGTCTCCTGAGAAGCCACTGTTGTCCAAGCGCCGGAACTTGGGAAGTTGAGCGATGTGCCAGTCGCTCCATTCACACTTAATATGGCGGAGCGGCTTGCTTCACCATTCAAGTACTGGATCGTCAATTTGTAGTTACCTGCTGACGGCACTGTTACATTATTGAACTTAAGCGTGCCGCTGCCGTTGCCTAGATAACCCACCTTTGCACCACCTGAGCAAGTCGTGCAGTTCGCAATAACCGCTGAACCTGCTAACGTGTTTCCCACTGCCTCTGCCTCATAGGCGCTAACACCTGAATTCGGAGGTGTGACTGGCGTCACGGGCGGGTCAGCCAGTAAAGTAGAAGTTGTAGCACTCGCAGAAACGTGGAAACCGGACAGTGTCAGCCAGCCGTCTCGGTTTGCATCCTGACGTGTGTTCGCAAAACGAATGGTTTTGCCGCCGGTGAGTGGATTGACAATCCGCATGACCAGCCTGTAATCCCCGGCGGGAAGGTTATGATTCGCACTATATGAGAAAGAATAGTCCGTGTCTCCAGGCAATATGCTTTTCAGATTCCATGATTTCGTGCCAAGCGACTTAACCCATGTGTCAGAGGAATTCAATACGCCGAACTCGACCTCCCAATTGTAGTATAACGGAGCTACGCCCTTGTTCTGGAGTTTGACGTTGACTTGCAGTGAGGACGCCGATGAATCACTCAGCTGCACCGATGAATTGTACAGCGTATAACCAAGCATTTTATGAGCTCGCAGCGCATTAAGCTTAGCCGTCTCGTCAGGTAAAGAATTTTTGTACACACGATCATACATTAGCCAAGAGGCATGTGTCGTTTCGACTGAGGTCTGGAAATCTTCACCGTTTTGGTTGGGCCAGTGCTGCCAAAAACTCGTATCCTGCTGGAGGGGTGGATATAATTCGCCACCAATCGGATGAGTCTTCCAGATGTCCTGCAGGCCGTTTTGCGTTATCAAATTCCAAAATCCCCAATCATTTGCGAACAACGTTTCGTACGAAAAAGAATCATCATGGTAGCCGAAAGCGTTTTTCAAATCTGCTGTACTCGCCGAATAAGGGTACCTGGCCAGTACCTGGGTCTTCTGGAATGCACCCTTGAATGCCGAAAGTAACCCATCACGGTTACTCTGGTTCATCTCCCAATTCGTTGGGTCGGTATTATAGGGCCATGTGTGCCACTCTCCCCAAAATCCGTATAATCCTGTCGTCAGAAAGCCAATCCGAGGATCGCCATCATAGCGGGTCCCAAGTGCGCTGACGAACTGCCGCAACGCCTGATTTAAATTTGCGTCGTTCCAGTCTGGGGCAAGACTGTGGGTAGATGTATCGTGGTTGCCGTTCTGATCATAATCCCGGGTCATAAGCCCGCCGTTAATTAGAAACTGCGGAATACCGCTTGTACGTCCCGGGTAGTCAACGTAAACGCGGAAAGCCGCCTGGTTGCCCCGACTAGCGATATCATTAAGATAGGCATCCAGCGGTGCCCAGTTGTATGTGTTCCAATCCGTCATCAGGTCACGAAGCGAAACGTAGAACCATTCCATGCTGTGCGGAAAACTGTTGTTCGGATCAACACTTTCCGAGGGAAGCTTGGAGAAGGGTAAAAAGCCCTTCAGTGGGTTTAGTTCCAGCCCCGCTTTGTTTGGGTCATAGGTTTGGGCCTGCCACTCCCCTGACGCATATGCATGGTTGGGCTTGAAGTTTATAAACATTATAGAGCCAAGTAGACAAAAGACGACCATCATCAATCCTAGCCTTGCAAATCTTGCATTCGACATTGCATCGTTCACTCCTGTTCGCATGAGATTAACTATTAAATATGGCAACGAACTTGCTCGCCAGCCTTACTCACCTCCTCTCCAGCTCTGAACTCTACGCATTAATGAGAACACACCTCGTCACTACTTAAAGCAGATAGCTTAGTAAACGTGGTGTTACGCTCAGTCCATTTTCACAGATTACATCGGGGTAATTCAAAAGATCATCCCTTACTGGCACTAAAGGCGACACCCTCAATGAACCGCCGTTGGAAAATGAAAAACAGTATGAGCATTGGAATGACGGCCATGAACGCACCAGCCATCAATACAGGATAATCCGTACCGAACATGGAGACAAGTGTGGCAAGGCCTGCCGACAGGGTCAATTTTTCAGGTGAACTGTTGATGATAAGTGGCCACTGTAGTTCATTCCATGACCAGAGCAATTGGATAATGACGACTGCAACCAGTGCTGACTTGACAAGCGGCAGCATGATATAGCGAAAGATTTGGAACGGATTGCATCCGTCGAGCACTGCTGCCTCCTCCAACTCTTTGGAGATGCCGAGGAAAAACTGGCGCAGCAAAAAGGTCGCAAATGGGCTGACGAGCGACGTGATCCAAAGTGCGGTCGTCGTATTCACCAATCCGAGTTTGCTCATCATCAAATATTGAGGCGTATAGAACACCGGGTTGGGAATCATCATGACCGAAATGATCAGAAAAAAACACAGCCCTCTACCCGGAAAGCTAATGCGAGCGAATGCAAAGGCCGCCATAGCGCTGAAGACGACAGGGAATAACGTCTTCATGAACGCAGCCATCAGCGTATTCGCATAGTAATGCAGGAAGGCCGATTGCCTGAGAGCGTCTACATAGCCTCGCAAGCTCGGCTCGGCAGGTAATATCGTAATCGGAATCTGGGTTGCCTCCGTCGTTGTCTTGAGCGACGTAAGGATCATCCAGAGAAATGGGAGCACCATGACGGCTGCCCCAGCGATCAGAACCAAATGAATAATAAGGTTGTTTCTATGCTTCGAAGAGACAACTCTGCTCACTTTCGTACCTCCTCAATCGTAAATCACCCATTTTTTTTGCAGCATGAACTGGATACCCGTCAAAACCAGGTTGATCACTAGCAGAATGTTGACGATGGCTGCTCCATAGTTCTGATCGTAGTAGATAAATGAATTTTGGTAATAAGCGTATACGAGAGAACGCACGGCCGGTAGCGCAACGTTCGTTTTACCGATAATCAGATAGATACTGTCAAAAATTTGTGTGGCACCGATCACGAGCACGATCGACGTAAAAAATAGCGTTGGTGTTAATAGCGGGAGCGTAATGGAGCGAAACTTGCGAAATCCGACAGCGCCATCAATCTCAGCCGCCTCATACAGAGTGCGTGGAATTCCTTGAAGCCCGGCTAGGATCAGCAACATGTTAAAGCCAATCGCTCCCCAAACACCGACCATGACAAGAGCATACATGGCGAACCGCTTGTCAGAGATCCACGCGATGTGGGTACCAAGTACGGAGTTTAGTAGTCCGTAATCCTGCGCGAAAATAATGACCCACACCATAGCAGCCGCGGCCGCCATCGTAACCTGCGGTAGAAAATAAATGACCCGATAGACAGACTGGCCCTTGATCTTCGCGTTCAGCAGTACGGCGAAGAACGTCGACAGTATAATCGTCGTAGGTACAAACAGCACGACATAAAGTATCGTATTACGTAGATTTTGCCAGAACTCCTCGTCCATAAATAATCTCTCGTAGTTGGCCCAACCGACCCAGTGGTTGACAAGGCCGAAGTTTTCGGACTTCAGGAAGCTCAGATAGATGGAATACACGGCTGGCCAGCTCCAGAAAACGAGCGTTCCGATCAACGTCGGAGCGATCATCATATAAGCCCATATATATCTGCTTTTCGAATGCATTGCCTTCACCTCATTTGTGCCATAGGTATTCCGTTAACCGGAATACCATCGACAATTTTGCCTGGCGTAGGGCGCTTACTTTGCGTCCTCAATCGCCTGATTCATCATTTCAGCCACTTTCTTGGCGCCTTCTTCGATTGAAATCGCGCCGCCCCATGCCTGTGACATGATCTCTGCCTCTTTCGAGAACCAGACAGGGTATGATTTTGAACCACTCGGGTACGGAGTCGCGTCAGCCGCCTGATCAATGAATACCTGCAGGTTCAAATCGGGAGTGTTCTTCACCCATGCGTCTTGCGTGTTATTGAACGCCGGAATCGCCGCACCCATCTGGGCCGTGATCTCAGCCGCCTCCTTCGAGCCGAGGAATTTCAGGAACTGCCATGCTTCCTCCTTGTGCTTACCCTTAGTGGACATGACGTTGCCGATGCCATTAATGATATTGCCGCGCTTGACCTTCCCCTTAGGCAGGGGTGCCCAATCGTACTTTCCTTTGATAATTTCACTACTCGCCAGATTGCCGTTGTCCCAAGATCCATCGAAAATCATCGCGAGCTTGCCGGACTTGAACATTTCGACCGAATCCGTGTCGGTCATCTGCTGGTGCGTCGGCGAAGCCTTGTCAAGAATCATCTGGTAACGGGCCTTTAGCGCCTCAATCGATGCCAATTCGTCGTAGCCGGATTTGGTCATGTCGTCATTTAAAATAAAACCACCGTTCGCTAACATGTCGTTCCAGTAGCCTGCTTGGGTGTCCAGCTTTGCGCCAAAACCGTAAATACCCTTGTCTGGCTGACTTAGCTGTTTGGCGACTTCAGCAAGCTTGGCATAATCCCATGTGTCGTCTGGATAAGGAATGTTCGCCTGATCGAACAGTTCCTTGTTGTAGGCCAGACCAATGGTATCGAAGTCCTTTGGAATACCGTAGTTTTGCCCGTCCAGCGTATAGATGGAGACGAGGTTGGACGCGTAGTTGTTCAGATCGATTTCATTGGCCTGCACCTTGTCTGTGATCGGCTCGAGGAACTGCCCTTCTGCGTACTTCATAAACTGACCACCATGCATCCAGAATACATCGGGCAGCATTCCCGCTGGCGCTGCAGCGGACATCTTCGTCCAATATTCGCCCCAAGGAATAGCATCAACTTTTACCTTGATATTCGGATGCTGCTCAGTGAACGCATCGGCGATCGCCTCCATCGCCGGCTGCTGGTTTTTGTCCCAGATCGTATAAGAAATCGTAACGCTCTTCTGGGCACCACTGTCGGTAGCCCCGCCCCCGTCATTAGAACTATTACAGCCCGCCATCAACGAGACAAGCAGTAAGCTGGCGATCCCTGCCGCCATTTTTTTTCTTATATTCATCGTCATACTCCCCTCGACTTTTCTTAAAAAAGAAAATTGTATTCTTACGTCCAGCAATCATGCTCCAAAAGCTGGAGAACGGAAAAAATGCGCGTTTTTTCCGCTAGTCGATCGTCGTGAGCTCTTGACGTTCTCATCATAAATCAGGAAAAATTCGGTTTAAATGCCCAGATTTTAAGATTCAAACCACATATTTAAGATCCCCTTCCCAATTGCGGATGATCTCTGCATAATAAAACCCGTATCAAAATTCAAATGATTGGGACAAATCATCCACAAGATTTTGTCCGCAATTCCAAAGGAGAATTCTCCCATGAATAATATCTCAATCGCCCGGCTGCCTGGCGAATACTGGTGGGGCGGTGTAATCAACGATGGCAGCTCCATGCCATTTGGCCAGACAGCATATACAAGGGATTTGCGTGTGACGGATGACAATCAGGCCTCGCCTTTGCTGCTCTCCAATAAGGGCAGATATATTTGGAGCGAGGAGCCGTTTGCTTTCCATGTGGACGAGAATGGACTTTCCGTCTTTGATAACGCTGGTGAAGTCGTCGTGGAAGATGAACATAGCTCACTGCAGGGCGCATACCGTCATGCTGCCGGCACACACTTCCCTCCTTCCAAGCAAATGCCCGACGCCCTCGTCTTCACAGCCCCGCAGTACTGTACCTGGGTCGAGATGTTCTATAACCCCACGCAGGACAGAATTATCCGTTATGCAGAATCGATTCTAGCGAACGGGCTACCGCCCGGCGTCCTCATTATCGACGACAATTGGATGATGGATTATGGCATGTGGGACTTTGACAAGTACAGGTTCCCGAATCCGCGGGAGATGATTGATACGCTTCACGGCATGGGGTTCAAGGTGATGCTCTGGATGTGCCCATACGTAAGTGCGGACTGCACCATGTTTAAGGAATTACGGGCGGGTGATCTGCTTCTGACAGGCGTGGACAAGGCGCCAATCATCCGACATTGGTGGAATGGTTACAGCGCAGTTGTGGATTATACGAAGGAGGAAGGTGCGGCCTGGTTCAAGCGGCAGATGGATCGTCTGATCACTGATTACGGTGTTGATGGTTTTAAGCTTGACGCCGGCGAGCCGTTCTTGCCGGGCGGAGCGGACACGACCCAGCCCATTGCATGGACTCGTCCCCTGCGTCAGCTTGAAGACTGCGAAGCTTACGCCAACCTCGGAGTTGGCTATTCGCTGGTTGAGCTGCGGATGTGTTGGAAGCTCGGTGGCCAGGGACTCATCCAGCGCCAGCGGGACAAGACACATACGTGGGACGCCACTGGGCTCAGCGGACTCATACCCAACGCGATTGCTCAGGGACTGCTTGGCTACGCATTTAACTGCCCCGATATGATCGGCGGCGGTATGGACGGCGATATCAACTCCCCGGAATTTCACTTTGACAGCGAGTTGTTCGTAAGGTACACCCAATGTGCCGCGCTGTTCCCTGTGATGCAGTTTTCCATGGCACCCTGGCGCGTGCTGAAAGGTGAGGAGCTAACCTGGTGCCTTGACGCCGTAAGGTTAAGATCCGAGCTCGGCCCCGAGCTGCTCACGCTTGCTCGCCAGGCCGCTGCAGACGGTTTACCGATACTGCGCAGCCTGGAGTTCGAATATCCCGACTGCGGCTACGAGCTCGTAAATGACCAGTTTCTCCTCGGACAGAATCTGCTCGTTGCGCCAGTCGTCGTCAAGGGACTGACATCCAGAAACGTGGTTTTTCCTGAAGGTCAATGGCAGGACGAGGATGGGAATATCATCAACGGGCCAACCGAACTGCAAGTTGATGCGCCCCTCTCACGTCTGCCTTGGTATCGCAAAATCCAATAGGAGGTATATCTCCATGAAAAAAATAAAGCTTGCCCTGATTGGAGCAGGCGCCCGAGGGCTGCTTAGCTATGCTCCCTATGTACTCGCCCATTCGGACGAGGCCGAATTCGTAGCGGTCGCCGAGCCGGACGCGGCCAGGCGGAACGAAGCTGCGAAGCAATTCGGCTTGGCATCGTCTCAACTTTACGAGTCATGGGAGCATCTGCTGGCACAGCCAAAACTCTGCGATGCCGTCCTCATCTGCACGCAGGATCGTATGCACTACGGGCCAACCATGGCGGCACTGGACCGGGGCTATCATATACTCCTTGAAAAACCAATGTCAAATGATCCTCTGGAATGCTTAAAGATGGCGGAGGCGGCCGATCAAGCGGGACTTCTACTCACCATCTGCCATGTCTCTCGTTATGCTTCCTTCTGGCAGAGACTCAAACATTTATTGGCAGGCGGTGCAATTGGCGAGATCGTGTCGATTCAGCACAATGAGAACGTAGGCTACCTCCACTACGCACACAGCTTCGTCAGAGGCAACTGGCGCAACGATCAGTTGGCCAGCCCAATGATATTGGCGAAATCCTGTCACGATATGGATCTGATCCGGTGGCTGATTGACGACGAGTGTGTACGCCTCAGCTCATTCGGTTCGCTGAAACACTTTCAGATCAGCGAGGCACCTGAAGGATCGACGGAACGGTGCACGGACGGCTGCGCGGTGGAAGCCAGCTGTCCTTACTCCGCCCCCCGTTTCTACATGCAGCCGCTCGAAGACAATGGCTTCGCAGCACTCATCGCGACTCCTCCCACAGAGACGAATCGAATGAACGCTATTCTTCACGGGCCCTATGGGCGATGTGTGTACCGGACGGACAACAACGTCGTTGATCATCAGATCGTTAACATGGAGTTCGCAGGTGGTTCCACGGTGATGTTCAGTATGTGTGGCTTCACGCGCGACATCAACCGCATTGTCCAAATTATGGGCACTGGGGGAGAGATTCGCGGCGATCTGCTGAAGGAGGAGATCGATCTGTTTGAATTCTCCAGTGGGAAGCGCAGTATCATCACCACGTCCGCTGGTGCAGCTGGACACCAAGGCGGTGACGAGGGTATTATGAGTCGGTTCCTGGCCGATCTGCGCGAGGGAAATCATAGTGGCACACTCACCTCCGCTCAGGCCTCGCTGGACAGCCATCTGATGGCATTCGCTGCCGAGGCGTCAAGGCTGAGGCAGGGATTAGTCGTCGAGATGAGCGAATTCAAGGCAACGATTCTGGCGTCTTCAGCCTGCAATTGACAAAGGAACAGTTCTGCTCAGATAATAAAAAGGTTGAAGATACCTCAACCGTAACAAGCGAAAACTGACTGGGGGATTTAAGCATGTATGAGCTACTAATTGTTGATGATCATGCTCATCTCGTGGACAGTCTCGAACGCACCATGCCGTGGGAAGCTCTCGGCATTGGCAAGGTTCACAAGGCTTTCTCTGGCGAAGAGGCACTCGAACATTGCAAGAGCTATCCCGTCGATATTATCATCACCGATATTCGAATGCCCGGAATCTCCGGCCTGGAGCTGATCGAGCATATAAAAAAATACGACAAACACTTCAAAAGCATCCTGCTATCCGGCTACGGCGAATGGGACTACGCACAGGAGGCGATCAGACAACAGGTGGATGGTTATCTGCTCAAGCCAGTCGACCAAAGAGAGCTGGCCGACATGCTGCGCCAACTTACGGAAGCGCTTCATCTGGAATGGGACGAACGGGGAAAACAGGTGAAGGCAATGAGCATGCTCAGCGAACATATGCCATTGTTTCGAGAAAAGCTGCTTATGGATCTGCTTCAAGGTAGAAAGCTTCCTCCCAAACTGCTCGAAGAAAAAATGGCTTATTATCGGCTGCCGTTCTGTCCGAGCGACGAAACTGCAATATGCCTCCTCCGCATTGAATCGTCTGCTGAGGAGTTGAACTGGAAGGACCAGTCCCTGCTCTCCTCGGCCGTCGCAAATATCGCTGAGGAAACCTTCTCGGAATTGTTCCATGTCTGGCACGGGCGTGATGCGTACGAGCATGAAGTCTTTGTTCTCAAGGTACGGGAAGAGTCGTGGCTAGCGCGGGAGAAGGAACCGGAGCTTAATCGACAGCGGTCCCTCGAACATTTGGCGGCCAGGCTGCAGCAGCACGTCAGGCACTTTCTCAAAAGCAGCATTTCAATCGTCGTGAGCCACTGGCAGGTCATGGCTCACGGCCTGCGTGAGACTTACCAGGACTCACTGGCTATACTCACCCGCCATCTTGGCGGTGAGACAGACCTCTTAATCCGCCTACAGGACGCCTTAGTGCCCGAAAAGCCCTACCGCGTCCACAGCCTTTACGAGTCTCCCACGATGATCCAGTTGTTTGAAATTTACCAATGGGAGGCGATCTCTGCCAAGTGGGACGCCATTTTCCTTGAGGTGACAAACAAACGAATGGATTCACGGGAAACGCTACTTGAGCTCTATTATCATGCGATGGGAGCCTTCAGCTTTTTTGCCCACAAAAACGGACTCAGCCTGCTTGAGATCATCCCTCCAGAGCTTGACAAGGCCACTGAAGCCAACCGTTTCCGCCATATGTACCAGCTTCAGGATTGGATAGTACTCACGCTCGACCGATTGCGGGAGATGACCAAAAGCGAATGGAACAATGAGCAAGTAGCGCTCATCCGTAAGGTCCAGCAGTTCATCACCGCGCATCTCGCGGACGCCACGCTGCAGACGGCAGCGGATCACGTCGGCCTGCATCCCGCGTACCTGTCCGCTCTGTTCAAAAGTAAGGCAAGCGAGAATATTAGCGAATATTTGTACAAAGTGCGCATGCAGCGCGCGCGGGAAATCCTTATCGAGCAACCAGAACTCAAGGTTAGCGACGTTGCGACGGCAATCGGCTACCATAAGCCGCAGTACTTCATCAAGTTGTTCAAAGAGCATTTTGGACTGACACCGCAAGACTTCCGTCATCAATCCTCCTGACCGAACGGGGACATTATAATGAAACTAACCATTTTCACAAAAATTGTGCTTGTCATCTTTCTACTGCTCGTCTCTACCCTGCTTCTGTACTACCTGACCAATCGCTCCAGCGTGCGGCTCATTAAGCAGGAAATTCAAAGAGTGAAGTTGAATGAGCTTACTTTCCTGGCCGGAGACATCGACAACAATCTGTCCAAAGTATCGTCCTTTAGCGATTTTCTCGTACTCGACAAAGATGTGCGACTGCTTGCGACTCCTTCCTTTCTGGAAGGAGATTTTGAGCTGAACAAGTTGAAGCTGCGGGTATCGGACAAGTTGAACCTTTTGCATGCCCTTAACAACTGGAACGCCGAATTCATGGTGATTTACGATGAGGATAGTTCATCTTTCTCCTCAACGTCCTCTTCGTCAAAATTAAGCGAACTGTACCTGGAGACGCACTTCCGTCCGTTCTGGCAGTATGAGCAGACGGGCGATGGCACGTATTTAACGTATTATTTGGCGCATCCGTACACCTTCCGCTTTGATCCGGAGGAAGTGTCTTATGTCGTCAGGGCCAAGATCGACACCAAAAATGTACTCGCCTACTTGGACCGTGCCAAGGGAACGAACGACAACAGCGCAATCTTGTTGTCTGCGGCCGGGGATGTGCTGGCAAGCGACACAGAGAAGCTTCCTTTCATCCGTGAATTGACAAGCCAACTTGAGGTTGGTAAAGAAGTGAGTGGTAACCGACTTATTAAACTGAACGGTGAGCAATACCTCGTTAATTTCACTGCTCTGAGTAACTTTAAAGATTGGTACATTGCGGACTATACCCCGATAAGTGAGGTACTCAATCCGATCTATGCCAATCAGCGTCTCTACTACTTCTCTAGCGTTTTCCTGCTTCTGTTCAGCATCCTGCTCGCCCTGCTGTTATACCGGGACGTGCAGATTCCGATACGTAAACTGCTCTGGGGCGTCAGGAAGATCACATCCGGTCAATATTCCATCACGCTCCACCAGGAGAGTAATGACGAATTCATGTATTTGTTTGAGCGCTTCAACGAAATGTCCAAAGAAATCAAAGAATTAATTGAAAGGGTTTACATGGAACAGATCCGCTCCAAGGAGGCAAAACTACGGCAGCTCCACTCCCAGATCCAGCCGCACTTCCTGTACAACTCGCTTGCGTTTATCAAGAGTATGACCGAATTAGACGAGAAGCAGGCCGTCATTGATATGTCTATAAGCTTAAGCCGTTATTTCCGGCAAACGATCAAGTTCGAGAACACGTATACAACGGTGCGGGACGAGCTTGAGCTCGTCCGGTTATACCTGACGATCCAAAGCCTTCAGATGGACCGCTTCGTTTTCACCATTGATGTCGAGGAGCAGCTCCTCGATATACAGGTGCCGCGGCTGCTTCTACAACCTCTCGCGGAAAATGCCATTCTGCACGGCATTGAGTCGCTGCGCATGGTTGGGGACATCCGAATTAGTGGCTATTCCAACGGAGAATATTGTGAGCTGATTGTGGCGGATAACGGCTGTGGTGTCGAGCCCGGTCAACTCGACACGCTTCGTAATGCAATCTACTACGGCACGGACGCCAATACTGCGTGGGCGCTTCACAATGTATATGAGCGGATGAGAGCGTTGCTCGGCTCGGAGGCCGATATGGAGCTGGCTAACGGAGAACTGGGCGGACTTCAGGTGACGTTTCGCTGGAAAGTCGTCCGTGAACAGGAGGCAACAGAGATATGAGAAGCTGGAAATGGTTGAAGCAGACAGGGCTATTTGGCCTCGCAATCATCTTGTTCCTCGTCGTCATGATTTTTTCGTTCATCTTTTGGGAAGATCCAACGGGACCCTCCCAACTAGAGGAGAAAGAGAACAGGTCTGTAGGACCTGCCCCTTCGTTCATCGATGGAAAATATGAGTCTCCTGTGGTCTTGACGACCGTTGGGCATTTGTACCCGGACATCGAGTTCAAAAACGGTGAGGATCTGCAAAACAACGTACTGAGCCGACTGTTTGAGGACAAGCTCGGCATCAAGGTGAATTACCTCTGGACGACGACTGGTGATGAGGACGTCTACACCAATAAACTGAACACCTTGATCGCGACCGGTCAGTCCCTTCCCGACATCGTCACATTCAAGGGTGGACAAAATATGTATCCGTTGCTGCGCTCCGGTGCCTTCCGCGACGTAGGAGAGTTGTTCGAGCAGTATGCCTCACCCAAGTGGAAGGCAGCCATGGCGCAGGCACCCGAGTCGTGGGACCGGTACATAATCAACGGCAAAAAAATGGCAATACCGATCCTCGACGGCAAGATGAATTCGAATGAGGTATTGTACATCCGTCAGGATTGGCTTGATAAGCTTGGTTTGAAGGCGCCCACCACCCTGGAAGAGATGGAGTCCGTCATGGATGCGTTCGTTCATCTTGACCCGGACGGCAATGGTAAAGACGACACCTATGGACTTAGCATCAGCTTGAAAAATTCGTTTTTCACCTGGATGTCGGATGCGGGCTTCGTGTTTGGGGCTTACGGGGAAATGCCGGACGTCTGGAGCACAGACGCGGACGGGATGCTGTCTTACGGCTCGGTCCAACCAAGTGTTCGGCAAGGTCTAACGACGTTAAAACGCTGGATGGAGCGAGGCTACATACCGAAAGATGCTGAGATTCTCGATGAGGTTCAAGCGACGGAATCATGGAAGCTTGGCAAGGCAGGCATGATTGTGGCGCCGCTGTGGGCGGCCGGATGGCCGTTAGGGAACGTGACTGCGAACGAGCCGGACGCCCGGTTCGAGGCGTACCCGATCCCCCTCGGGCCGAGCGGCTTATCCGGTACGCGTGGCACGCCGCCAGAATATGGCGCAATTGCTATCAACGCAGATATGGCGAATCCCGAGATTTTTTTCAACTATATGAACTTTGTTTATGACAACTTCATTGATCCTCCTGCTGGCTCACCGTATCGCTGGGGAATCGCTGAAGGCTACGACTACGGCTATGAGGATGGCAAGGTGACATTCCTGGAAAGCCAGGTTCCGGGTGGCTTTGCAGACCCCCAGAAGTATCTCTTAAGCCTGTCTCTCCCCTCGGTCCCTAACTTGCTCAGTGAATCGATTGCTCGCATCAACAGTGGTGCATCCGATCAGACGTCATATGACATCAAAAATAAGCTGCTCCGTACACCTCAGGAGCTGAGGGGCTGGCAAATCGTAGAAAGCAATCCCTCCGTCTATAAGACAGATGCCTTCACCGGAGCTCCGACGCCTACGATGGAAAAGATCGGTGACGCCCTTGACGAGTTACTGCATGACGCGATGCTCAAAATCGTATATGGGCAGGAGCCGCTGTCAAGCTTCGATCTCGTCGTCGTTAGATGGCACGAGCTAGGTGGCGATGAGATAACTGAAGAGGTGAACGACTGGTACACATCGCTGGGAAAAATCAATCAATAATCGTTGTTTTCTGTGGGTTATCTAAAAATTGAAACATCGTTTGGATCTGAGCAGGTATATTCCTTTCCAGGGAGAGTGCGGGAATTTCTTTTCTATTAAGGAAGCCAACCTCTAGGATCAGATTAAAAACATGGCGCACAATGTTTAGTTGTACGCCATGTTTAATGAAATATTAATGCAGTGCTCCTATGATTGGATAGATTGGGCTTCTCAGATTGAAATTGTAGTTCAGGTCTACAATCCCTACTACTTCGCTGTTATCATATAGATCTAACATGAAACCTGCCATTTCTTTGGCAGTGTGGTATTTAGACATGTTTGCTTTGTAATCAAAATCTTCTGTATCTAATGATTTCTTCACGAATTCCGTTTCCGTTATAGCTGGAGCTAGGACCTTTGCTTTTAGATTTGCACCTTTTATTTCAAGTTCTTTGGCAAGCCCTTCTGTGAAGGCACTAACGTAAAATTTCGTTGCTGAATACGCAACACTTCCAACAGCAATGGCATATCCAAGTGCAGATGCGACGTTAATTAACTGAGCTCCCTCTACATCTGCATAATCTCGCACATAGAGTGTGGAAAGGATCGTTAGGGACTCAATGTTCACACGCAGCATGGTTTCAACTTTCTCCAGATTCTGTTCTGCTACAAAAGAACCTTCACCGAGCCCCGCATTGTTAATCCAAGTCTCAATTTGGTATTCCTTAAGAGTGTTATAAAGTGTGTATACCTGACTTGTATCCGATAGATCACTTGTATGAGCAATAACATGTACAGCAGGATCAATATTCTGAATTGCTGATTTGAGTTCTTTTAATTTGTCCAATCTTCTAGCTACCAAGATTAAGTTTTTGCCTCGTGCAGCAAACGCCAATGCTGTCTCATATCCAATCCCTGAACTTGCACCCGTGATAACTGTATATTTCATCATATTTTCTCCTTCTCAACATGTATTTTAGTATAGATAAGCTTTCAATATTAATTAAGAACGATCGTTCTTAATTGTGTAAAAAAAACAGTTAGATCTAACTTGCTATTTAGAATATCATTTCTAGAACGAACAGTAAAGAATTATTTTCTGACTACTCTATAATGATGTTGGAACAGGGAACTATGCGTTTTTCCAGACATGCGATACAAGTTCTTTATAATGTTAACAGGATAAGAACCTGTATCACTAAAACAAACCAGCCTTCATGGAGACAACTCCCTCTTTGCCTGCCATATTATAACTCCACTTTCAATCTAAAATGGATAGTGTCATTTCCATAATATTTTTTAATTTTTGCTGATCCGTTGTGGTCTTAACCAACGTTCGTATCCCCACCCAAGCATTCATTAAATAATGTGAAATAACTACAGGGTCAACGTCAGCCTTGATTTCACCCGTTTGTTGGCCTTCCAAAACAAGGTTTCTCAACAATTCCTCCGTTCGCAAATAACTCTCATTAACCAAGGATGCAACTTCAGGATCCAATACGCCCAGTTCCACGCCTGAGTTTACAAGAAAACATCCTAAAGGTTGTCCTTCATTTCTTATTGTTGAATCAAACAAAGCCCGAATGATCTCTTTGATTGGTTTTTGTGTATCAACTAAAAAGCTCATTTTGTTGGTCTGCTTCGTTTCATATCGTTCAAGAGCTTTCATAAATAGAGCGTGCTTATCCCCAAACGTATCATAGATACTTCTGCGGTGAATGCCCATAAATTCAACCAAATCTTGCATTGAGGTTTTCTCATATCCTTGGGTCCAAAACAAGTGTATTGCTTTATCTAATACTTCATTAACTTCAAACTCTTTTGATCTTGCCATCATCATCACCTCGAATAATTATTATACATTTAAGTGCACGATTGGGAAACTCGCCTTGTTGCAGAGCTATAAGGTTAATTTCGAAGGAACAATAGCATCATGTCCCTCGATTCGTATTTTTCCAATAGCCATAATAGTTGGGTTGTTTTCAGAATCATAGAAAATCATTACCATTTAGCTGACAACTCTTTGAAACTAGCTACATAAGATATAACAAAATTATAGATTGGAGGAATTGCTATGGTTCGTACGCATGACGCCCGTACTTCGCTCGGGTCTAACGGTGTTGCTCCGTTTAATGTCCCACTCGCTCCAAATACGCCTACTCTGGTGGGTGTCCTTGGTCTAAACATTGTCAATCCAGGATTAGTTATTCGCACTCAGTTTAACGGAACCTATCGGATTTCGGTAGCAAATTTGTCCTCACAACCTTCTTCAATTCGATTTGAAATTTTCAGAGGCTCGACCTATACAGGCACGCCAATTTATGTCGTTTCCCAACCCATATTTCCTTCTGTGGGAAGCATACTGGCAAGCTTCGATGGTTCTGATTACAATGTGCCTCCTCCTCCTTCAGGGCAGCTTATCTATTCTTGTTTTGTGACATTTGTTCCGGCATCCCCATCAGAGCAAGCCAGCCGCGTTGGACCAGAATGCTTCAATGCGGTTGCATACAGCGACGATTAACTCATTGCTAATAGGACTCTATGAAAATACGGAAGGAGGAATTTTCATGGTTAAAACGTTAGATGCACGGACTTCCCAAGGCTCCAATGGGCAGCATGTTTTAACTCCCAGCTTCACGAATGGTGTCCCGCTATTGTTTGCCCAGGTTGGATTGCAGATCAGCAACCCGGGTATGTGGATCCGGACTTTTTTTTCGGGGATAGTCGAAGTTACGGCAAGTCAGTTGCCTGTTAACGGGAATCTTGTCATAGAAGTATACAGGGGGTTAGGCGGTTCGCAACAGCTTGTATATCGGGCCACTACAACTGTATTGGCCAACCCTTTTTTCAGTCCTTGCATTTTAAGCTTTACCGGTTCGGAGTACAATGTCCCACCCCCTGGCAATGGACAGCTCGTCTACTCAGCGTACGCCACATTCTCCTATAATCCAATTTACAATGTGAGTAACGTACGCTTGGGGCCTGAAAGTTTCAATGCAACCGTTTATTCTGATGATTGAGTCAATATGTTTGAACCATATTATGAAAATAAATTAAACCATCTCAATTATTGAGATGGTTTTTTGGGATCTTTTTAATTTGATTTCTCCACACTCAGCGAGTAGTATACCCATTGTCCACGATTGCTCTCTTTCAACAAAACCTGATCCTTCAGCTTTCACTTAAGCTTATATTCAATTATTGCTATCAATATATCTTTAGCGACTTCCAATGAAACCAAATTTTGTTCATAATCAAGCTTCAAGGGCAATTTATTTTTCCACAACGTCATCCATGGCCTGAACAGCCAGTTCAAATGCTTTAATTCTTCTTTCTATAAGCGTTTTTTGAGGGCTACCGGTTTTTGACTTATCATACATGTTATCAAGTAATGGTAATAAACCAGCCAAAACATTGCGAGCTTCAGTTAAATCTTCCTCGGTGTAGTGATGAGGTTTTAGATTCCAAGCAGTTTCCAGCATGGCTAAGCCGATGTACAAAGCGTTGAGGCGTTTATCTAATAAGGTAGTGTTACTACCTTTCTGAGACATATTAGCCAGGGCGTTTTCCGATTTGCGGATTGTCGATTGAAAGGCTTGAAATGATTCCATTTTAACTTCAGTTGATACGTTTTCCATGTATTGCAGACCTCTCTTTATATCTGAGATTCTTATTCCGCTCACTCTTTCGCTCTGTTACATAATAGGTGTGAAAGTCAGCAATGTAAAGTTGTAATTCTGTAACTGTGGTCCCGTCCGAAGCGGGTGAATACAAAGCGAAAATCCCGCTCTGGAGTTTTGTCCAGAACGGGATATACAAGGATATTTAGTTGTTTGCGTTTTCCTTGGTCACCAGCTTCAATTCAGCCGGAATCGATTTCTCTACCTGCTTGCCGTCCAGCACGTCCAGAGCAGCTTGCACCGCCAGCTGGCCAATCAGTACTGGCTGCTGAGCGACCGTTGCCGTTAACTTTCCATCCTGAATGGATTTGATCGCATCATCGTTGCCGTCAAATCCAATCACAGGAATGTCTTTACCGGAGCTTTGGATCGCTTCGATCGCGCCCAGTGCCATCTCGTCGTTATGGGCAAATACCGCCTGCACGTCAGGATTCCCTTGCAGCAGATTCTCCATCACATTCAAACCTTTGGAGCGATCGAAATCGGCAGACTGTTTGGCAACCACATTGAGTTTTTGGTCGGCAACCTCATGGAAACCTTTCCCCCGCTCTCTTGTTGCGGAAGCTCCGGGTACACCCTCAAGTTCAATCACCTTTGCTCCCTCGCCAAGATGTTCTACGAAATATTCCGCCGCCATTTGTCCACCTTTGACGTTATCCGATGCGACCAACGCTGCCACGTCGCCTTTGTCGGCCGAACGGTCAAGTGTAATCACAGGAATACCCACACTATTGGCAGATTGAACGGCCGTGGAGATCGCCGCTGAATCCGCAGGGTTAATCAGCAGGGCTTCTACCCCCTGTTGAATAAGGTCATCTACATCATTGGTTTGTTTGGCTGAATCATTTTGTGCATCAACCACGATGACCTGAATTCCTTGTTTTTTAGCTTCTGCAACTACCCCGTCTTTGAGGGAAACAAAGAAGGGATTATTCAACGTGGAAACCGACAGGCCGATTTTTTTCTGTCCATTACTTCCGGCAGAGTCGGGCTTGGCCCAACCCGGAGGCTCCAGAGAGCATCCTGCCAGAACGATCATCATTACGCTTACAAGCAATAGGGTTAGTTTTTTCATGTTCGCTTCTCTCCTTAAGCCGTTTTCTTGCGGTCCAGCAGGACAGCGATGGCAATAACGACGCCTTTCACAACCATTTGATAAAACGAGTTCACTCCGAGCAGGTTCAAACCATTGTTCAACACGCCGATAATCAGGACCCCAATCAATGTACCGACGATCCGTCCTCTACCGCCTGACAGGCTTGTTCCGCCCAGAACAACAGCAGCAATAGCGTCCAGTTCATATGAAGTACCTGCTGTTGGCTGCGCAGAATTCAGACGGGAGGTCAGAATCGCGCCTGCCAGCGCTGACAGCATACCTACCAGAGAGTAAATCATGATTTTCACGCGATGCACTTTAATACCTGAGATAATGGACGCTTTCTCATTGCCACCAAGCGCGTACGTTTTACGGCCGAAAGCCGTTTTGTGCAAAATCATCCACAGAATCGCAAAAGTAATCAGCATTGTGATCGCTGGCACCGGTATACCAAGCAGATAACCACGACCGAACAGTTGGAACAACAGGCTGTCGCCCAATCCAGTAATCGGATTACCGTTCGTATACACCAGAGTCAATCCCCGGAACACCGTCATCGTCGCCAATGTAGCAATAAACGGAGCCATCTTGCCCTTCGTAATCATCAGCCCGTTCACCATACCCATGACACCGCCGAGCGCAACCCCAATAATGATCGACAGAATCGGGTCCAGGCCAGACAGCATCATATTGGCTACAAAGGCGCTAGATAAAGCCAGAATGGAGCCCACCGACAAGTCGATGCCGCCTGTCAGAATGACAAATGTCATGCCAAAGGCAATCAGCGCGTTAATCGAAACCTGACGCAATAGATTCAATATGTTAAGCGGTTCCAAAAAGCTTGGATTCAATACCGATACGATGATAATCAGAATGATCAGTCCGAGCAACGGACCTAATTTCTGTGTTAGATTCGTCAAGCGGAAACCGCTTTTGGCGGGTTGGTTTTCCTGCAAAGTTGTCATATCATTGTCCCCCTGTAGCCAATGTCATAATGTTTTCCTGTGTTGCCTCTTCTTTTGCCAGTTCACCGCTAATACGGCCCTCATGCACAACCGCGATTCGATCGCTCATGCCGAGCACTTCGGGCAGCTCGGAAGATACCATAATGATGGCAACTCCGCGGTCTGTCAGCTCGTTCATCAACTGATAAATCTCTCTCTTGGCTCCAACATCCACGCCACGTGTCGGCTCATCCAGGATGAGCACACTCGGTCCAATGCCGACCCATTTGGCGATAACCACCTTCTGTTGGTTGCCCCCTGACAGGTTTCGTACCGCCGTTTCGGATGATTGCGTCTTGATTTGCAAACGTTTGATGAGCGTATCGACGAATTCCTGTTCTTTCTGAGTCGAGATGAACCCCTTACTTGAGAAGCTGAACAGATTGGGTAAGGCCATATTCTCACGAATGGAGAAATCTAATACCAAACCTTCATCCTTCCGGTCTTCGGTAATAAATCCAATTCCATGTCTAACCGCGTCGGCAGGCTTCCGAATATGAGCCTTTTTGCCTCGAATCATAATTTCGCCACCGTCCAAAGGTTCCAAACCGAAGATTGCCCGCATGATCTCTGTCCGTCCCGAGCCCATCAGCCCGGAGAATCCGAGGATCTCGCCTGCTCTTACCGTAAAGCTGATATTCTGGAACAATTCTTTGCTGCTTGCGTCCCGTACTTCCAGGACCACTTCACCGTACGAAGGATTTCGTGCCGGATAACGTTCCGTTAGCTCCCGCCCGACCATCTTCCGCACCACTTCGTCAAAACTCGTCTCCGGGATCGCCTTGGTGTCTACCGTTTTGCCGTCACGCATGATCGTAATCCGGTCGCAAATTGTGAAAATCTCCTCCATCCGGTGCGAGATATATACGATGGAGACACCGTTTTTCTTAAGAGAAGCGATCACGCCGAACAACTTCTGGATCTCCCGCTCCGTAAGCGCTGCGGTTGGCTCATCCATAATGATGACTTTGGCATCGGTCATCAGTGCCTTGGCAATTTCAATCATTTGCTGCTGACCGACAGAACATTCCCCGGCAGGACGGTCCAGCGGGATCTGCACGGAAAGCTTGGCAAACTGCTCAGTGGCAAGCGCTTTCATTTGTCTTGTGTTCAGCAATCCAAAAGACGAAGTTATTTCCTTACCTATGAAGAGATTATCAAGCACTGTCATTTCCGGCCAAACATTCAACTCTTGGTGGATAAAAGCAAGCCCCATCTTCTCAGCTTCCTTCGGATTGGCAAAATAGGTTTCTTTGCCGTCAATCAAGATGGTTCCCTGATCCCGCCCATGAAGACCAATCAAAATGTTCATTAACGTGGATTTTCCAGCCCCGTTCTCTCCCATCAGGGCATGAACCTCGCCTTCTTTCAGATCGAAATTCACCCCGCTTAGCACTTGGTTTGTACCAAACGCTTTATATATGTCTTGCATCTGAATATGCATGATACCGTCCCCCTTTAACCGAAAATGACGCCCGATTGTAAGATGCAATTGGCATACGGCGTAGCTTCTCCCGTACGAATGACTACTTTGGCATTCCGGGTCAATGCCTTAAATTGTTCATGACTGATGGAAACGTCAATGGCTTCATCGCCAAATTTATCGGTAATAAATTGCAAAGCCTTTGGATTCCCTGCCTTGATCTCTGTTGCTAAAATGACTCTCTCGACGACCATATCGTCCGCAATAAGCTCCACGACCTCTTGAAAACTCGGTGTCCCCAGTTTCAGGGACAAATCGATTTTGGGTACCCCTTCCGGAACCGGAAGGCCAGCATCCGCGATGACAATCGTGTCCGTATGACCCAGATCAGACAGCACCTTGGAGATATGACTGTTCAATATTCCCTGCTTCTTCATTTCAGGCTTTCCTCCACTTCATCCCGTGTCGGCATGCCTCCTTGCGCCCCGAACTTGGTCACAGATAGCGATGCAGCCCGGTTGGCGAATCTAATGCTGTCTTGTAGCGGTTTGCCTTCCGCCAGAGCAACCGCAAATGCGCCGTTAAACGTATCACCCGCTCCGGTTGTATCCACTGGTTCCACCTTGTAAGTAGGTACAACAATTTCCTGCTCCCCGTCAAAGTATCGAACTCCGTTGCTGCCCTCCGTAATAAACAACTTGTTTGGATATTTGCGCAGCGCCTCAGCTGGAGTCATGCCCTGAAACAAAATCTCGGCCTCATGCTCGTTCGGCGTGATATAAGCAGCTTTGTCGATGACCTCATCGGGTACTTTTCTCGCTGGCGCTGGATTCAATAACAGCGGAGTTCCGCTTTGGGCGCAAATCTCGCTGACACGAACAACGGTTTCCTCCGGAATTTCCTGCTGAATCAATACAATATCGGCACGTTGGATCACTTCTGCCGCTTCATCGACATAGGCTGGTGTAACTTCGCGATTTGCCGCTTCAACCACCACGATACTATTATCACCTTCAGCCAGCACGATATGAGCCGTACCGCTCTCCATATGTGTAACCGGTTTCACATTCTGCATATTTACAGCGTTTGCTTTGAAATTATTTAAAATAGCCGTACCGAAAGCGTCATCGCCCACCCGGCCGATCATGGAAACGTCGGCCCCCAGCCTTGCCGCAGCGACTGCCTGATTTGCTCCTTTGCCGCCCGGAACTGTTTTGAAACTGTCGCCAAGGACGGTTTCACCCGCCCCCGGCCGTCTTGAGGAAGTGACAACCAAATCCATGGAGCTGCTGCCAATTACGCATATTTTAGCCATCTGAATTCACCTTTCTTGTTGTGCCCCGTTCAATGAAACTGACCGGAAGCTGTATGTGTTTGTTTTCGATTGGAGCTTGTTCCACAAGTTTGATAAGCAAACCGGCAGCTTCCCTTCCCATCTCGTATGCCGGTTGGCGAATGGTCGACAATGCAGGAGATAGCAAGCTGCTCATCGGGATATCGTCGAAGCCGATAATCTGCATATCCTCCGGAACTTTTTTTCCAATTCGCAGTGCCTCGTGCAGTACTGCCATAGCTGCGATGTCATTACTTGCAATGACTCCGTCCGTATCGCCATACTTGCTGAAAAGCTCATCGGCCCATAACCCAACATCGTTAAAGGAAAATGATGTCGTTTGGATTACGCGGTAATCCAGACCCGCCTGACGTATGCTCTCGATTGCGCCTTCAAAACGGTCCTGTGCAGGTTTGATATGTGCCGGTCCCTGCATAACTGTAATTCGGCGGCTTCCGCGCTTGATGATCTCCCGTGCAGCCAGACGTCCACCCTCTCTGCCATCCGCATATACGGAAGGACTGTCCAGAGGTGTTCTGTCAAGAAACACCACGGGAATTTTCAAGTTCTCATATATTGAAGAATGAGGGTAATTCGTTGAAGAGATTACGCCGACTACATTATTCTGGATAAAAGTCTGGATATAATCCTTTTCCTTCTGTTCATCCTCATCACTATTTCCGAAAATCAATCTGAAATCCTGCTCCTGCATCCGGTCCTCTACGCCGCGTGCAAGCTGCGGAAAGTAAGGGTTTGCAATATCCGGTAGCAGCAGGCCAATCAATTTGGACTTACGCTTGTATAAAGAGCGGGCCACTTCATTGGGAGAGAAGTTAAGTTGCTTGACCGCTTCCTCCACTTTCTTGCGAGTGTCCGCATGAACATAACCTCTTTCATTAATGACCCTTGATACGGTGGCTACTGAAACGCCAGCCAAATTAGCTACATCTTTTATTGTTGTCATGAACGTTCACTCCTATGTGTAACCGGTTACAGATATGAAAATATCATATTTTTTTTAGTTTGACAATCCTTTTGTTACTGGAAATTTATCCAAGTTATCTGATAGAGACCTGTTTACAGCTGTAACATTATGCCATAGCATCATCATGAACAGATCAATATATTCAAGCAAATTAAACGAGTTCCATCCGTTGGAACTCAGGTTATTGGCTAGATTATCGCCTAATCCGGGGGGACTGACTCAGGTGTCTTGGGGTACACCATCTCATGGCTGAGAAGTTGCGGATCTGGAATAAGCAAACCGATTATAGGGGATTCTTCTTCTAGGGGATCGGTGTTTTCGGAAATCGAACTGAAATGAGCTAATCTTTTCAACTCTGGACATGAACTTTTAAAAAAAAGCCGCTAAATTAGCGACTTTTTTTAAAGGGTCATTGTTTTGTCCATGTTAGTGCAGGCGATTGACCACTACTCTTTTGATGAAAAGGGAGAGTACAAACCCAACGAGGGCAACGATCATGCCGAATATGAACGCATCCTGTACACCGGCAGTCAAGGAAAACGGGATAAGTGAAGGGTCGTTTGGATTCGTGGCTTGACTCATATATTTCGCTTGCCCATTACTCATTACGCTGACCGCAACAGCTGTACCAATCGCACCAAATACCTGCTGCATCGTGTTAATAATTGCCGTTCCGTGCGGATAAAGCTGCGGTGGAAGCTGGTTGAGACCATTCGTTTGGGCAGGCATCATGATCATTGAAACGCCAATCATCATAATAGCATGAACCGTGATAATAAAGGCGACCGAGGAAGCCAGCGTAACTCCAGAGAATAACCAAAGTGCCACAGCTACTAAGACAATCCCTGGAAGGACGATCCATTTGGGTCCATATTTGTCGAACAGCTTGCCCATAATTGGAGCCAAAAGTCCGTTCAATGCACTCGCGGGCAGCAGGATCAGACCTGCGCTAAGCGTGGAGAAGGCAAGCCCTACTTGCAGGTACATTGGCAGCACGAGCATCGAAGATAATATGACCATCATGCAAAGTGCCACCATAAGAGCGCCGATTGCAAACATCGGGTACTTAAATGCGCGCAGGTCAAGCAATGGATTGGATATTTTCAACTGGCGAATTGTGAAAAGAATAAGAGCAACAAGACCGATTGCAAGAGATATTACGACAGTAGAACTGGTCCATCCCCCATCTCCTTCACCAGCGCTACTGAAACCATAGACGATACCTCCAAAGCCGAGGGTCGACAGTAACATGGATAGTAAATCAATGCGCGGCCTGGTCGTTTCGGAAACATTTTGCATCGTGATAATCCCAATGATCAGGGCGATAGCAAGAAAAACGAATGAAAGCCAAAAGATATAATGCCAGTTCAGGGCTTCAATGAGCAGTCCGGCAATTGTCGGTCCGACCGCAGGGGCGAACATGATAACGAGCCCAACTAGGCCCATTGCTGCACCGCGCTTTTCGATCGGGAAAATGAGCAGTATCGTATTGAACATAAGCGGTAGTAAAAGCGCAGTTCCTACTGCTTGAATAATGCGCGAAACCATCAACACCCCGAAGCTTGAAGCAACTGCTCCAATCAAAGCACCGAGACATGAAAATAAAAGTGATGTCACAAACAGCTGTCTTGTTGTAAAACGCTGAATTAATAGGCCTGATAACGGAACTAGAACCCCCATTGTCAGTAAATATCCTGTTGTCAGCCATTGAATGGTGGCCGATCCAATGTTGAATATCTGCATCAAATCGGTAAGCGCGACGTTTAACGCCGTTTCACCGAACAGACCGATGAACCCACTCATCAAAAAAGCAAGAACGATGGGAAATACTTTAATGTCTTTCTTGGCTGCTTTAAATCCAGCTCCAGATGTGGCTGTAGAAGCTTGCATTATTTACACTCCTTTAGTTCTGTTATGTATCTCCTCTACCCACCCTTCTCCATAAAATAATGTTGCTTCCAGTCCACTAATAATGATTCTCATTATCGATATACACAGTGTAGCAATTACTCCTACAAATGAAAATACACAAATCCCGAATGCGATATGTATAATTATCTAAATCATGCTTGAAAATGTTTTCATTAACGCAAAAATACAGGGAGACTTAGCAATGGGTATAGAAGTATACTACCTGTACGGGCTATGTTGATTACTGACATTATTAATACATAGCTATAGGATTTAAATCTTCCGTGAAAGTCCTAAATTTCAACAAGAGGATATATGAAGTATAATCAAATGTTTGCCCAGTTGATCCATGTTTAAATTTGCTTAGTACTCATTTTGGGCACTAAAGAATTCAATAGTTTTTGTGCAACCTCTGCATGGGTATAATAGAACCTAAGATCCATGTTCTAGGTGATCCTACTTGCCTTAAATTCGACTTATCCTTTAGAGTAGCTATTGGAGGTGTACATCATTGAAATTTAACGAGTATGTTATAGGCGAGACCTATAGAACAGAGTCTATTCAATTGTCAAAGAAGGATATTATTGATTTTGCAAAAATTTATGACCCTCAATATATGCATATAGATGAGGCAAAAGCCAAAGAAGGCCGCTTCGGCAGCCTCATTGCTTCGGGTATGCAGACGATGAGCACATCTTTCAAACTTTGGGTGGAACTCGGGATATATGGAGAAGATGTTGTCGCAGGAACCGGTATGAATAACATAAAGTTTATCAAACCTGTGTTTCCAGATGATGAAATTAGTGTTCTATCAGAAGTGATTGAATTGGCTCCAAGAAGGAGCAGTGGTGGAATTGTCACCGTGCTGCTTACTACTTTTAACCAAAATAATGAGAAGGTCTTTCAGGCAGAATTAAGTGCTCTGATTAGTAATTGAATTTGTACAATTCGTTTCCGTTGTTGACTTTGAAAACAAAAACGATCGCACATCAGGTCTGATGCGCGATCACTACTGTACAATCTCAATTCGTGTATCATTTACAATATTTCGATATATCCTTCTGTCCCATGTACCCGAATTCGCTGCCCATCTTTTATTCGTTGGGTAGCATTCTCCACTCCGACAATGGCTGGCAATCCATATTCACGCGCAATCACAGCTCCATGGGTCATCAGTCCACCCACTTCGGTAACTAGGCCTTTTATAGAAACAAATAATGGTGTCCAGCTCGGATCAGTATAGGGAGTCACTAGTATATCTCCATCTTCCAGATCAGCATCTTCAATATTGAAGATAACACGTGCACGGCCCTCTATCACTCCGGAAGAAACAGGCAGGCCGACAATGGCTTCGGCTGACATATTTTCACGTTTATACTGACCTGTAATGATTTCACCATCAGACGTGAGCACGCGAGGTGGAGTTAGCTTTTCATAGATTTTGTAATCGTCTTTCCGTTGGGTAATGATCTTCCCATCCAGTTTATTGGTGCGTACAACTTCACGAAGTTCTTCAAAAGTGAGAAGGTATATATCTTCTTTTTCGGCAATAACGCCCGCTTGTGCAAGTCGTTCGGCTTCTTTCAATAAAGCCTGTTTATATACGAAGTAACGATTGATCATGCCGTATTTGGGATATTCCCGATAACCGATGAAGTTGCGAACCAGGTCAATCATTCGTTTCGTTTCCTTGGCTTTTTGTTCACCATCAGGCAATAGCTTCAATCGATCCAATATTTCCTGTTCTTTCTTCAACGCTTCCTGTCGTCCCTGCTCAAATTTCCGTTTGCTTGCATTAGGCTCAAAGTTTTTGATGTTACCCAGAATCAACGGTACAAGTGTAATGGGTTTTTCCATCCAACGGGTTCTGGTCAGATCGATTTCTCCGGCACATCGCATTCCGTATTTGTCCAGATAATCTTGGATTGCGTCCCTTGTTTCCTGTCCACCCTCAACCTTAACCAGTTCATCCATAAAGTCATCCTCTTTCACATGCTGTAAATAAGCAATGACTTCAGGATAGGGACGAATTACATCTGCAACATCCAGTAATGCCAGACCCATTTCCGAAGTGATATTGTTAGGTACAGATTGAGACAGCGTATCTGCTGCATTTTTCTCACCCAACCACTCTTTCATGTTTTCATTGATCCATGCTGAAGCATTCATGGCGGTCATAAATACATTTGAGCTTTGTGGGTCAGATAGAAATTTCTTCAATTCTTGCAGATCTTCAAGGATAAATTCAAACAAATCCAATCCAGATTTGTTTTGGATACTCCTTTTTAACATCTCTACTGAGGCTTGATTGCTCTTAATCAAATCAGAGACGATGGTCGATTCATTTTCAATATGTGCTTGAAAACCCTCAGACGTGCTCTGTAGATTGTTAGTACGTGGAGTTGGTGCTGGCTGATCAATAGGTAACGATTTTATGAAATTCCCGCGCTCGATTACAGTTGTAAGTGCGTCCTTAAGGAGCGGATCGGATTGTCCCATGGTATTTATGAAGTTTTCTCTCATGACAGGCGAAGCCAGCCTAGGCGTAATATCAACAAACAATCTTCCACCAGCTATACGCATGGGTGCCGGAGTCGTTAATAGAAAGAAAGATAAGCCCAGCGGTTTCATGGGATCAGTCATCATTTGTTGATGACCCACAGATAGGTACACATGATTTTCTAGGTCACTCGCTTCAGGAATCGGGTATAACGTTGTGATTGGCCGACTTTGGACTATATAAAACGTATCATCCGCCAAACACCATTCGATATCTTGCGGAAAACCAAAATGAGCTTCGATCTGTCTTCCTATACGTGCCAGTTCTAAAATTTGTTGATCAGTAAGTGTTTGCGTCTTTTGCAGAATGGGATCGATCTGATGAGTATACGTTCCACCATCTTTGCGTCCATAGATAGCCAACGTTTTGGCAGCTATCCTCTTATCGACAATTTCACCTTCCCGTACTTTATAACAATCGGCAGATACCAAGCCGGACACCAGCGCCTCACCAAGTCCAAAACTGGCGTCGATGGAAAGCAGTTTCCGGTTGGATGTAATCGGATCAGCCGTAAATAAAATCCCTGAGGCCGTTGGGGAAACCATCTTTTGAACGATAACGGACAAATGAACTTGAACATGGTCAAATCCATTTTGAATACGGTAGATTACTGCGCGATCCGTAAACAGGGAAGCCCAACATTTGCTGATATGCTGCATGATTGCTTCTTTCCCAATGATATTTAAGTAGGTGTCTTGTTGACCCGCAAAAGAGGCATGTGGTAAATCTTCAGCGGTCGCACTGGAACGCACTGCATACGCATGCTCCTCTCCAAACTTGGAGAGATGGTGAGCAACTTCTTTTTCAACATCGGAAGGGATTTCTACGCCTATAATAAGTTCCCTTATCTTCCTGCTGATTTCACCAATTTGCTCTCGTTCTTCTACTTTCAACAAGGTTAATTGATCCAGCAAAGCATGATACGTTTCATTTTGTTCAATGGCTTTTTGATATCCGACGGTTGTAACACAAAATCCATCGGGGACCTGTACTCCTTCAACCTTTGATAACTTCGCTAGATTTAATCCTTTTCCACCAACGAGCGCAAGCTGCAATTTTTCCATTTCCTGAAACCTGATAACCAAAGAACTCATTCCGTATCTCCCCTAACCAATAAATTGAGAAAAAAACATTTGACAAAGAGTTTACCGCCATGATAAGATTTAAATATAAGATAAGATATTTATGTCTAAGTATCTCAGGAAACTGTAATCTGATTATATCATTGTGTTTGTTTATATACAATATTGAAGAACCGGGGATAATCACCCAGGTTCTTTTTTTGATTTTAAATAATATTAATCCTATAAAAACATGCCTCTCCTCAACCAGATTACAGTCGTGCAGCATGTTCTGTATTACAGATGTAGAAGCCAACAAAAAAAGCAACCTGCCCTCAAATGAGGTTGGTTGCTTTTTCCAGTAAAGACATTTTCCCAAGACAGTAAACATTTCAACAAGGTAAAAAAATCTCAATCTTCGTACCTTGTCGCACTTTGGATTGTACATGAATTTCTCCGCCGTGTGCTTCCACGATCGTTTTGGCAATGCTCATCCCGAGTCCAGAGCCAGCCGTCGATTCCTCTGTATTTGTTCCCCGATAATAACGATTGAACAAATGCTGCAGCGTTTCCTCGTCCATCCCTTTCCCATTATCGAATACGCGAATACATGCCTTATTGTTCATTCTGCCGATGGAGACGGTGACGTTCACGCCTGGCGGGTTATGCTTCACGGCGTTGGACAGCAAGTTATCCATTAACCGCAGCATCCAGGTTTCATCAGCCTGTACCCACAAGGGATGCTCCTCCCCAATATAGTGAAACTGGTATTCAGACAGCGTAGCGTCATTGACATACTTCAGCACGGAGCAGCGCACCAGCTCAACCAAATCGATTTTCTGAAGCTCCATAATCGAATCGCCTTGCTTGAGCTGATGGATCATGGAAAAGTCAGAGATCAGCTCGAGCATATAATCCCCTTTTTCCCGGATCGTCGCCCCCATGGTACGCATCTCTTCTTGGCTCCATTGTTCCGGTAAACTCTCCAGCATATATCCATAACCTTGAATTGTGGACAGCGGCGTACGCAGATCATGTGAAATTCCTGACATCCACTCTCTTTGATCTTTCTCCAGCCGCTCGCGCTCCTTCTCGGTTTGGGCCAATTGATCAGCCATTTGATAGAAGGATTCAATGACTTCCTTATAGAGCCTGTAGCGGTTTCGCATCGTTCCATTGGAACGGAATATCTTGCGCTTGTCCTTGGCGGTTAGTACCTGATCGTACTGCCCACGCCCCATACGTTCGAACCAGCCTGCGAACAAAATCAGCGGCTGACCGTAACGGTAGCCATGCCAGATCGATAAGGGTACTGCCAAGAGAAGAGCTAGGCCTGCAAACCACATAAGTCCGCGCGTTGCCGTATCCATCGCCGGATGTTTCAAAGGACCTCCCGTTGGATTGGGCGTATAAAGGATCCAGGTCATTCCACTGAGCTGGTCCCGATGGGCGACAATATTCGTATCGTAGTTGCTGGGCGATTGCTGGATTGCCAGAATGTCCAGTGGACGGTACCCCTTCTGTAAATACGTTCCATCGCCGATGGCTTGTTCGATATGACCCGTGGAGTTGATTACCTGCAGATAACTGCCTGTTTCACGCAGTCGCTGATCCAGAAAGGATACCTTTTCGCTAGATACCATGCCCTGCTGCCCGTATTCGTCAAACCAGGCCATGAGCTGGTCAAGGTCAGAACTTTGGTAGCCAAGGATGTACAGAACCGGCACATTAAAAGCAAAGTTCAGATGAGTTTGAACGGCATACGTCCCAAGTGTCCGCGTCTCCTGAATATCAAGTAACTTGGTGATAGAGTACGATGGCGACAGCCCATCATGCGAATTTGTATTTACTTCGTAGATGACCTCACCTTCGGCATTTACAACCTGCATCCACATTCCTTTTTCCTCAATGAGCTTATCCCACTTAGGGGAGATCTGAATCGTCCCGTCCTTTGAAGAAGCTTCTTGAGCAATCAGTTGCAAGGCGCCCACCGGAAAGTTCCGGCGCAACTCACTATTTGTCGTGTTTTGAAAGAATATAATGCAAGCAATGAGGGTAATGGCCAGAATGATCAGGGCATAAAAGATCAATTGATACGTGAAGTGGAATGACATGCGCTGTTGTATCTTCATTGCTCCTGAAACTCCTTTGACAGCTTGTAGCCGAGCCCACGTACGGTCAGCAGCAGCTTTGGATTTCCTGGATCGATCTCGATCTTCTCTCGTATGCGCCGAATATGCACCATTACCGTCGAGTCATCTCCCTGTCCATTGATCCCCCACACCTGATCGTAGAGCTGTGTTTTGGAAAATACGATCCCCGGAAACTTGCAGAAGTGCAGCAGCAGATGGAAAACCTGTGCAGGGCAAGGGACGGGCTGTCCCTCCACGATTAACTCGCCCTCCGCCTCATTCACGGTGAAGCGGCCGAATTGGTAAATCCCTGGTTCAGGACGTTTCACCTGACTCACAGTTGGAGCTTCCGGCTCCAAACGGCGTATGCGTGCCTGAATTCTTGCAGCTACCTCCAAAGGATTGAAGGGCTTGGTAATATAATCGTCCCCGCCCATGGCGAATCCCCTCAGCACATCGAGATCGGATGCCTTAGCCGTCAGAAACAAAATATGCGGATTTCCGTATTCACGAAGCTTGGAGCAGAGCTCCAGACCACTCCCGTCTGGGAGCGTGATGTCGAGCAGGACGATATCCGGGGAAACCCGCTGTACCAGATTGAGAGCTTCCGCACAGGTGGAAGCATCGTACAGCTGATGAAACCCTGCCCTGCGAAGCACCATTTGCAGCATGGTGACTATTGAGGGTTCGTCGTCGACGATTGCGATTTTAATATCCGTTTGATTGGTCATCATTTTCACCCATTTCATAGTAGCATACTCACATTAACAGAACCTAAACGGCCTGTGCAAACTTAAACGATTGTTCATCAACTCGTTAAGGCTCTGTTTCAATAACACTGTTAGCATAGGAAATGAGAACCTGATTCCGACAAATCTATTTTATTTTAGGAGGAAAACATTTGATTATTACAACAACAGCAATTGTTGAAGGTTCCCCCGTCAGACAGTATATCGGCGTTGCAACCGGTGAAGTCATTATCGCTGCCAATGTCGGGAGGGACTTTCTCGCTTCATTCAGAGATCTTGTAGGTGGGCGTTCTCGTACCTATGAGAACAAGCTAAAGGAAGCAAGAGACGCTGCCTTTGAAGAGATGACCCAGCAAGCCTCACAGATGGGAGCCAATGCCTTAATCGGTGTCGATCTGAATTACGAAGTTGTTCGTCAAGGTATGCTCATGGTTGCTGTCAGCGGAACGGCAGTTATTATTAATTCACTATAAGGAGCTTACATGCAAATGAAAAAAATCACCGCTTCAATTCTGTCCCTATGTTTACTTACCTCTGGACTTTCCTCCGTTCATGCTACAGAAAAAGCTATATCCGTATCGCTAAATGGCGAGCCGATCCAGTTCAATCAATCCTCAGCGGTTGTAGATAAAGGTGTAACCCTTGTCCCATTACGTCTCCTTCTGGAGAAGATGAATGTCCATGTGAAATGGGATGAAGCGAACCATACCGTCACGGGTGTCAAAGATGGCCTCTCCTTATCCCTGAAGCTCGGCAGTACGAATGCCATTGCAAACGGCAAAGCAGTCAATTTGGATGCAGCACCAAAGCAAATTCGGAATGTAACGTATGTGCCGCTCCGCTTTGTCGCTGAAACTGCAGGTTATCAAGTGGCCTGGGATCAATCGCTGCGCCAAGTTTCCCTTACTTCTAAGCATCAATCCGATGAAAGCCGAGGCTTTCTGTGGAAAGTAGAGCATAAAGGCAACACGGTATATCTTCTCGGTTCAATTCATTATGTACAGGAAGGCATGTACCCTCTTCGTCCAGAGATTGAAAATGCGTTAAAAGCTGCGGATTACTTGGGCGTGGAGGTTGACTTGTCCAAGATCGCTCCCGAAGAATTGCAAAAACATATATTGGACCTTGGGGTTTATAAAGACGGAACCACACTGAAAGATCATATATCCGCTGATACGTATACCAAGGTTACCACATTATTGAAAGCCAATGGGCTGCCGGAAAACAGCTTTGATAGCTTCAAACCATGGTTTGCTCAACAAAATATTCTGGGCATTATCGTTGGAAATGAAGGTTATCAGTCAGAGATAGGGATAGACCAGTACCTGATCGATAAAGCCAATCAAGCAAACAAACCGGTTATTTCGCTGGAAACTCTTGATTCCCAGTTCCAAACGAACAACAACTACTCCGACGCTCTGCAGGAAAAGCTGTTGCTGCAAACCGTGGACCCATCTGCTCCGGTCACCCTTGCTCCAAGTGGTGGACTCGATGATCTTTCTAAAATGTGGACAGAGGGCGATGATAATGCCTTGAATGCATATACTAATTCTTCTGATTGGGATGCTGAATATCACAAAGCCCTGCTCACTGACCGCAATGTAGAAATGGCTGAGAAGATTAAAGGCTATCTGAACAGCGATAAAAAAGAAACGTATATGGTGGTCGTTGGAATGCTGCATATGCTTGGAGATCAAGGTGTGGTGCCATTGCTGGAGAAAGAGGGCTTCAACCTGGAAAGAAAGTAGTACTTATAGGATCATTGTTCATAACACGGCGGAGCTAACCTTTCAGGTTGGCTCTGCGCCAAAAGCGACTATACATAAATTCATAGTGTATAAAAACCTAACCAAAATATAAGTCTATTAATTTTTGGTCATCTATTTCATCAGATAAATCAATAAAATATTCTTGTTGCCACTTTTGTGTTTGCGCAGCTGATTTATTTAACTCTTTTTCCCCAGAGGGGTAAACTCTAATAGCCATCTTCCCTTTAGTGTCCTCGTTTTTCAAAATTCCTTTTTCGAGTAATTTAGATTTTGGAAAAACAAACTGTCCCTTCATATTTCCATTTATAATTGAGATTATTAGTTTGTCTGGACTTTCGAAAAAGGAATACGGTTGATTTTGATTTTTTTCGTCTTTTTTCCAAAACACAACAAAAAATCCTTTTTTCTTTGGAGTTAATTTGGCGAGGCGACTTCGATATTTATAATCTCCAATATAGATAATCATTCCTTCGTATTCTCTATTATGCTTTTCTTCAATGACGTTCGTAATCTCTATATTATTAAAGTTAGCAAGTATACTATCTATTAGTTCTTTAGATTTAAACATGCCTTCATCCCCTCAATCATTTTTCACAACGTTAATTATAGCCTCTTAGTCTTGTTATGAAACGGAATTTCATTTTTTTGTTACAGCTACTAGCAGTTTGTGATATGGTCAGTGAGGTGCGATCAGCCCGTACACATTTACATATCATGCGAGGAGAAGATTGAAAGTGAATGAAATAAAAGCATTGGAGAACCCGAATAAGTTTAGTGATCCTTTATTTGTGACACTAGTTGCAAGTTTATGTTGCTTGTTATGGGGGAGTGCCTACCCGTTTATTAAGCTAGGATATAGTGCTTTTGACATCCTGGCAGAAGATATTCCATCCAAATTTGTATTTGCGGGTTATCGATTTATTTTAGCAGGATTACTGCTTCTATTCCTGTTTCGTGTCATTAGTAAACGGAAATTTGAACTGTCTGGACGACAATTTTCAAGTTTAATATTGCTTGGCATGTTCCAAACGGGTCTGCAGTATATGTTTTTTTATGTGGGTGTAGCCAATACAACAGGTGTCAAAGGTTCGATTATGAATGCGACAACGACCTTTTTCAGTGTTGTTCTAGCTCATTTTTTATATAAAAATGATAAACTGAGCAAAAATAAAATAGTCGGCTGTTTACTAGGATTTATTGGCGTAATTATTGTTAATTTCCACTCCAATCTGCTGGAATTCTCCTTCTCTCTCACAGGTGAAGGTTTCGTTATTATGGCGGCTCTTATTTTTTCCATTACGGCCATCTATGCAAAGCACTTAACAGGCTCCATCGACGTGCTGGTTATTACCGGAGTTAGCCTGTTTGTCGGCGGACTGGCACTCACCATACTGGGACTCCTGCTTGGCGGCCGGGTTACACATTTTACACTTGAATCAACGGGTATCCTGATTTATTTAGTTTCACTTTCATCAGCCGCATTCTGCTTGTGGAATCTGCTTCTGAAATACAACAAAGTGGGGAAAGTATCTGTGTATAACTTCCTTATCCCTGTCTTTGGTGCATTGCTATCGGCGTTGTTTTTGGGAGAAACGATTTTGGAATTTAAAAACCTAATCGCATTGCTGTTTGTATCAATCGGTATTTATATGGTCAATAGAGTAACCTCTCGAAAGTTCTCAAATACCCTCGAACCTTAGTTCAAAAAGAAAAGGAAAAAATAATAACAGGGGCGCGACATTGCTCGCGTCCCTGTTTGTTTCCAATTGTACGAATACTCAACATCAAGTCGTTGAATTAAGCAAAATGCCTCGTCAGATTCCACTCCCGCTTTACAAACAGGAATAAACAACATTACGCAAGCGGCGATGAACATAAGGCTCCTGATTGTTCAGCAGATGCTGCGCATACATGACCGTGAGTTCAGAATCCGGATCAATGATGGCCATGCAGCCGGCAGCACCACTCCATCCAAATTCACCAAGTGGGCTTAACGAACCGCTGCCGGCTTTGGAGATATGCGTACGTACACCCAGCCCATAACCATACCCTCCCATATGATCCCAGGAGTAATCACCACGGGTCAGATCGTTCAGATGGTCTGTGCGCATCAGTTCAACTGAAGCCTGTGACAGAATGCGAACGCCTTTTGGACTTGTTCCTTTTCCCGTCAGCGCGCTAAGGAACAGTGCATAGTCGCTAACGGTGGACAATAGTCCGGCACCGCCGCTCTCCAAATCCGTGCCTACCCGGAATCCGTTTCCGTCCATTCGGACGGGTTTTTCAAGCTCATCATTGTAAGCATACTGCGGAATCAGGCGGGTCTGCTGTTCCTCGTTCAGGTCGAATGTCGTATCGTTCATACCTAGCGGTCCGATAATTTCTTCTTGCAGATATTTACCAAAACGTCTACCACTCACAACCTCCACCAAAGCTCCGAGCACATCGTGACACATGCTATAGTTCCAATGCGTACCTGGCTCAAACAGAAGCGGTTCCTTGGCGAGCGCTTTCGCGAAGTCTCGTGTCGATAATGTTCCGTTGGTGCTCTGCACAGCTTCCTGAATGCTTGGCGAGCCAATATCATAGGAGAACCCGGCAGTCATCGTAAACAAGTCACGTACTGTAATCGCCTTTGTCGCTTTTTCCAATCTGACCTCGCCGCTCGATAATGTTTTCTTCACCGTCATCTCGGCATATTCAGGCAGATAGTCGGATACCGGATCGCTCAGCAGCATTTGCCCTCTCTCTACAAGTTGAAGCGCTGCCACACAGCTCATGATTTTCGTCATGGAGTAGAGATTAAAGATCGCCCCATCGCCGATGGGCGTTTGTTCCTCCAGATTAGCATAACCATTCCGGTAACGGAAAACGGTATCATTTTGATGCATCACAAGGACCTCTGCCCACGGAATTCTCCATGATGTAATACGGTCAATAAATGAAGCAAGCGGTTTAAAGTCCATATTTCCCCGTCCTTCTATGTAGAATCGTTTATCGTAACACAATGTGGATCTGTATCATACCCAGACCCACATAGTATTAATATACGACCATTCACGTGCGTTGACCATATCTAATAGAAAGCAACTTTTAAACAATCTGTACAATTTTTTAGGAGCGATAAGATTACTAGAGTGTCTTGACCATAATAAAATCGATTTGTTCCTCGTCCCCCATATAAAATGAGTGTGAGCCAGTTTGCACAAATCCCATCTTCTTGTAAAAAGCAATGGCATTGTCATTCTTTTCCCATACTCCGAGCCAGATTTCCTTCTTTTTGTGTTCCAATGCGGTCTCCATGGATTTATTTAGCAGATATTTACCTAGTCCATGCTTTTGGAATTTTTTCCTAATATAAATTCTCTCAATTTCAAGTGAAACATCACTCATTTGTTCGGATTGGGCGCCATCTCTGTTCACTTTTAGATATCCGGCAAGTTCATCATTGTAGTAGACGAAAAAGATGTATGAACAGCTATTGGACAGTTCAGCTTCCAACTGTTTAGCGTTAAATGCTCTTTCCAGATAGGCTCTCATATTATCAGGAGAATTCTGATCTTTAAATGTATCGTTGAATGTTTCTATACTTATTTCTTGTAGTATTTTTAAATCCTCGTGACTGCATGCTCTAATTTCCACTGTCATTCTGATGAATCTCTCCTTCTATAAATCAATTACTTGTTTAAAACAGTTCGGTTTTTTTGTTGCAAATACAACATTAATCACACTCTTAATCTACTCTAAATTTGTATAGTTTGCAACATAAAATAATGAGACCAGGCAGATTAAAATACATAGCAAACGTTTTCGGAATTTTTAATATGTTTTCCTCGGTCAGACTATTTAAGCAGTATTTCTTTATATTCTGTCGGACTGAGTCCCGTATATTCCTTAAACACCTTGGAGAAATAATGCTGATCACTGAACGATAACAGATCCGATAACTCCTTAAACTTCATATCCGGTTGACATTCCATCAGTCTGCATGCTTCCTTAATCCTAAGCTTTGTATAATACTGCACAAACGTGACTTGCGTTACGTTTTTAATGACTCTGCTAACGTAAGAGGGGCTGACGTGAAACTTCATTGCAATGTCATTGATCGATATTTGGGTATACTTGTTCCGTTTGATGTACTCATCCATTTGCACAAACAGATCTTCTCTGCTTTTCCGACCATGGGATTGAAGCATTTCAAAACATTGTCCAATCCATTCCGTTAATTCACTGCAGAAATCACCATATGTTTCTTTATCAAATAGTTTTTTTGCTCTAAGCTCCAGACCAAGCCTAATTCCCGCCCCTTGCTCTTCAACCAAATGTGCGAATGTATCCACCACTAAATTGATAAATCGTTCCAATTCCTTTACATGTACGTTATCCTCCGTCCATCGATTCATCAACTCGGACAGCTTAAGGGTAAGATGCTCCTTCTGACGAGCTTGTATCATGTGGACAAAAGCAGATTCCAATGTGGAATCCAGACAACCTGCTTCAGTTCTTGTTATGGAGACGGGATTTCCGCTATCCAGCACCAATCCATTGTTCAATCGCTGATGCATCGATAAAATGGACGATATTTGGTGATAAAGCTCCGACAGATTAGCGGATTCCGACCATACTAGCTGCCCAGCGATTGTAGTGTCCTTACCTTGTACAACTAAATGACGCCGCAACGATTCGAGACATTCATGTACAGAAGAATACAAATCAAGAATCCCCCTGTTTACAAAAACGATGAATTGCTGCGGAGTTTGACTTAGAAAAACTTTACATGGACGAGGAGCAAAAAAATCTTCTAAAGAAGCCTGTAACGTCTTTTGTCCCCAGCGTTCCCGTTCCGAGGTGAAAGGCTGTCTGCGCAGAATGATCATCATTTGGGCCAAAAAAGCAGCATGTTCTCCTGGCTTAAGTTCAGCATAACTATGGGGATCAACGATCTCCTGCAACTCATGGAAGTTCCTAGACCTCGATTGATCGAGCTGTTTAATAACTCTGCCCATGACTTCCTCCAGCGCCTCAGGTTCGACGGGCTTCAGCAAATAGTCGAACACCTGCAAATTCAATGCTTTTCGTGTATATTCAAAATCACTATACCCGCTAATTAGAATGACCTTCAACTCAGGCTGGGCTAATTTCGCCTGCTCAATTAGTGATAAGCCATCCATCTTGGGCATCCGTATGTCTGTCAACAGGAGATCAATTGGCTGCTTCTGAAGTGCTACTAACGCCTCTTCCCCATTTGTGGCCGTAACTGCCACGTGAATGGGAAAATCCAGCTTATCCATCAGCATTTTAATATTGCGCAATATAGGTTTGCTATCCTCAACGATCATGATATTGTACATGGTCTATCCCTCCTGTGTTCAGTAAAAATCCCTCGTCATCGATCCGATGATTTGAATGGTTGCTCCTTTTTCATTGTCTGAATGATTGTTGTAAATGTTAAATAAAAGCCGATTGCTATACATCAGTTTAAGCCGATTGACGCTATTGACGATCCCCATGTTGCCAAGAGCTGTCTGGCGATCGGGGGTTTGATTCATTCCGGAGCCGGACTTCTGAATATTGGACAAAATCTCTTCTATTTTGTTTGGTTGGAAGCCTTCTCCGTTATCTTTGATCTCCAACGCCCATAATCCGTTATACTGCTTCACGGTAATTTGGATACGCCAGGGAGGTGTGGTATTAAAGAAAGCGTGCTCAATACAGTTTTCAACGAAAGGCTGAATGACCAGCCGCGGCAGCCGGATTTCACTCGTCAGTTCATCAGCATCGATGTTCCACTCCAAATCTTCTTCATACTTTTGTTGTACCAACGACAAATAATGTCTTGTATGCTCAAGCTCATCCGTCATCGTCACATGTGCATAAGGAGATGAAACAATATAACGTAAACTGCCTGACAGATGTTTGCACATATCGGACACGACTTGGGTTCTCCCCTCTTGAGCAGCAATGCTGATCAAATAAAGGACGTTATGAAGGAAATGGGGAGCAATCTGGGCTTGCAATGCGGAATTCCGCGCAGTGACTTCTTCATGTAATGCCTTCTTCTCACGGTCAATGGACTGCTGTAATCGTTCCATCAAGTCCTGAAAAGCTTCATTCAGCAGAATCAGGTCGTTATTTTTGGGTCGATCATCGACTTTCAGCTTCATATTGCTGTAGTTGATGCGCCAAATCTGGCTGCGAAGCTTACGAATGGGAAGCAACAGGTTGCGTGTGGAGAAGAAAATATACACGAAAGAAATGAGCATTAAGACAGTAATCAGTAGAACGGACATGCTTTGTACAGAACGGATCGAGCCTAAAACCGAATTTTTCGGCGTTATTATAAAAGTAATCCAACCCGTATGGTGAGATGTAGAATGCGTAACGTAATTATTTTGTTCATCAACTGCCAGTCCCTCGTCGGATAATGGCTCTTTCCACACCAATGCGTTCTTTCTCGCTTCCGAGCCAGTCATTTGCTCACCTTGCTTGTTCAAAATGAATACATCTCCTGCTGTAATTCCTTCCGTAAGGTTTTGAATGTATGCTTGATCCATTTGAATACTAAGATATCCATATAGCTTGCCATTCTGATCGTTGACCGTACGGACAAATGAGATGGTGTCAGCCTCTCGAAGCAGAATAAAACCGTTCCCGGTCCACTCTCGTCCACTCCTGCTTTTTTCCGTTAGGGTACTTAGGATTGTTGGAGGATGCCCTGAACCCAGATACGATGTGAGCAGCACACCTTGTTTATCATAAATGGACATGTCCTTGATGTTCATGCTGGGGCCAATAGCCTGAAACATGATATCTTTTAGTTTCCGAATCTGCTTTAGTCTTTCATAATTGCTTGGGGCTAAAGAACTCTTGTCCATCGTTGCAAAGATGTCCTTATTGGACAATATGCGCTGGGACATCTGGTTTTGCTGCTCTACATATAGGTCAACTTGTTCTCGTACCTTTGTGGCAGTGACCAGCGTATCCTCCTCCGTTTTTTGTGTGAGCGGGCGGATAACGACAAGGTTCACATAAACGATAAAGCAACCCAGCACGAACAAAAGAAGGGCCAGAAATGTCAAAAGTACTTTTGTCTGCAAGCTGAATTGTGTGGCTCTATGTATAAATTTAGCCATGCTTCGCGAAGCCTCCTGTCCTGTCATGCTGTGAAACTCGTCTGGATCATGTCTTAATGTAGCATGGGTTTGAATGAAATGATAGCGATTTCAAGTTCAGGATTTTACACATAAATATTCAAGCACAGACATGTACCGAAGTAACAGAGGATTTTATAATTGGATTTGTAAACGGATTCATCACATGTTTCAGAGGGGGATTTGCGTTGAACATGCATAAAAGAAAAAAAGCAGCATCCATTTTACTGGCAAGCTTGTTGTCCATTTCACTGACCGCTTGCGGATCAGGAGGTACTGATTCTGATACGTCTGCAAGCAATGGCAATAAGAACAGCAAGGTCACACTGGAATTGGCCATTTCAAAGAGTTCACAGGATTCTGCCTTTATACAGCAGGATATTCTCGATGAGTTTGAAAAACAAACCCATATTTCTGTTAATCTGCAGCTCATTCCGGCTGAGCAAACAACGACCGTGCTGCAAACCAAGCTGGCTGTAGATGAAACGCCCGACATCATCCAGTACAATTTGGCCAGCGCGATTACGGATCTGAATCTTGAACGCAATTTCGAAATTCTGGATAACGAGTCCTGGGCCAGCAGAATTGTAAACAAAGACGTACTCTCCGCTGCCGGCCATATCTACAGCTTCCATGTCAGCCAGGACACGGGCATGCAAGGCGTCGTGTACAACAAACAGATTTTTGCTGACCTGGGTCTGTCCATCCCTACAAGTTACGAACAATTTTTGGCTATTTGTGAAAAAATTAAAGCTGGCGGCATTACTCCGGTATTCATGCCCTATAAAGATGCATGGGCTGCGAACATCTGGCCTGCGGCAGCATTTGCCGATTTTGTAGCCAAAAACGATCCTTCTTTTTTCGATGAGCTCAACAGCAACAAGAAAAAATGGTCCGATATTCCCGAGTTCAAAACATTTTTGCAGCAGCAATACGAAGTCTACACCAAGGGGTATACCAATACGGATGTGCTGAGCGATAGCTATGACATGGCGGTTGGCAAATTCCTGAACAAAGAAGTCGCCATGATGTTTATGGGAGATTGGTTAATCGAAGGCGTAGCAGAACAGGATCCAAGCATGGAACTCGGCGTATTCCCAATTCCGTCTTCCGATGATGCCAAACTGGGTGCAAGTCCGCTTGGAGGACAGCTGTTCATTCCGAAAAAGGCTAAGCATTTGGACGAAGCCAAACAGTTCCTGGACTTTATCGCCTCCAAGGAAATTGCACAACAGATCGTCGATTCCAAGGGCTATGTATCCAATTTTAGCGATGTTACTACACCAGAGTTGCCTGCTTACAAACAGGATATCGTCGACAATTACATCCTGCCCAAGAAAACTGTGTTGACAACGGATGCTTACATGCTGGTAGATCGCAGTGAGCTATACAGACTGTTACAGGATCAATTCGCTGGTGGTTTGACTCCGGAGGAAGTGCTGAAATCTTGGGATGAGAAGTTCAGTCAATTGATGCAAGATAAAGGCGTTTCCGGTTTCTAAGAAATGAAATACAGGGCACCATGTCATTCCTGAATGATGTGCTGCCTAGCCATAACGGAGTGTGAGACATGAAAAGGGCTAAAAATTTATATTCATATTACATGGTATTTCCGGCACTACTCATCTACTCTATCTTTTTTGTTATTCCGGCACTTGCTGCTTTCTACTACTCCTTCACGGATTGGCGTCTGGATCGTATTGATCTGAAGTTTATCGGATGGGACAATTTCGAGAAAATTTTCTCAGACAAAACGCTTATTTTGGCGCTTAAAAATACGGCGATTTTTGCCGTTGTTACGGTTGCTGGCAAAAATATTATTGGTCTGCTATTAGCCGTGGCCCTAAATATGAGATTAAAAACGAAGAACCTGTTGCGCGCTATTTTCTACTCCCCTTCCATACTGAGCATTCTGGTCATTAGCATCCTGTTCACACCAATGCTGCGTACGGAGGGTACGATTAATCACGTATTGGAAGCAGTCGGATTACATTCATTGAGTCAGGCTTGGTTGACCAATCCTTCCCTTGTCATCTGGACGATTGCCATAGTATCCATCTGGCAAAGCGCGGGATTCCAAATGGCCATCTATCTGGCTGGTTTACAATCCATTTCTCAAGAATATTATGAAGCCGCTACGATTGACGGAGCAAGCTCCTGGAAAAGTTTTTTCAAAATCACTCTGCCCCTTTTGTTGCCAGCCATCAATATTAATCTGATGTTGACGCTGATTGGCGGGCTTAAAGTATTCTCGGAAGTGTATGTCATGACCGGCGGAGGTCCAGGCAACGCTTCACAAGTTGTGGGTACAATCATTCTCCGCTCCTTCGGCGAAGGAAACTGGGGACTTGGTACCGCAGTCAACACGCTTCTGTTTGTGGTTGTCACGATTATTGCTATACCGCTATTGATTTTCATGCGGCGCAAGGAGGTTACGGAATAACATGGGATATACACGCAAACTCGCTATTCGCAACTATGTTGTTGAAGGATTTTTGCTCCTCGCCTCTCTACTCATACTGTTGCCTCTGGTGATTCTAATTCTGGGTTCGTTCAAAACGAGCGCTGAAGTGCTCAGCTTTTCCTTAAGTCTGCCGGATAAATGGCAATTTTCAAACTATGTCCGGGTATTTGAAGAAGGCGGTCTGTCCCGAGCATTCCTGAACAGCATCTGGATTACGGGGATCTCGTCAATCATCAACATTGTGGCTTCCTCAGCAGCGTCCTTCATTCTGGCACGCCGGGACACAAAACTTTCAAACACAATATATATGTATTTTTTCATGGGACTGATTGCACCGATGTCGATCATTACGACGATCCGGGTCGTGCAGGGGTTGGGTTTTTACGGCAGCATATCAAGCGTCATCCTGATTTACGCTGCGCTTAATACCGCTTTTAGCGTATTTTTATACAGCGGATTTATCAAAACCATTCCGAAAGCACTGGACGAAGTTGCATTTCTGGAAGGTGCCAGCGTATTCGGTGTGTTTTTCCGTATTGTTACACCGCTCATCCTGCCCGTTAACGCAACGGTAGCGATCATGGTGTTTATGTCGGTATGGAACGATATCACGATTCCGGTATACTTCCTAACGAATAGTTCAACATGGACGATGCCGCTTTCGATCTATAATTTTTACGGCAAATACAGCCGAGACTGGAATTTGATTTTTGCTAATCTTGTACTGACTTCACTTCCTGTGTTTATTCTCTACTTGTTTGGACAGAAATATATCGTTAGCGGACTTACTGCGGGAGCAGTCAAAGGGTGACCATTAGTATTTAAATAGAAATAAAATTAGGACGCTTTTGGGAGGCAACTCTCGAAAGCGTTTTTTGTTCATGCCCTCTTGACGTTTATTTACAATACACACATCTATGTTTATTAATGAACAAATTCAATGAATCTAACAATTGATTATACGATACTCTCTTATATAATAATAGATAGATGTTCATTATTGTATGTATGTAAATTTAAATTACATCCTACAGTAATGGATGATGTTACTTTCCCCCTGCAATCCATTCATATAGAAAGGAGATGCTACGATGGACAGACCCTATATGATTTGTCATATGCTTAGTTCAATAGATGGCAAAATTATCGGGGATTTTTTGGAAGATGATCGGTCAACCTACTTCATTAATGAGTATGAACATATTCATGACCGCTACGGATGTGATGCTTGGATGTGCGGACGAGTCACGATGCAAGAACATTTTGCACATGAATATATTCCTCCATCCAATCAAGACAAGCAGTCCCCGATTCCTCGAACGGATTATATTGCGCAGAAAGACGTTGAAACTTATGCCATCGCCGTAGATCCACACGGCAAATTGGCTTGGACCCATAACTATATATCCGAAGAGAATGGCAACAGAACTAAGGATCACATCATTGAGGTACTGACTGAAGAAGTACCCGATGCTTATCTCGCATATCTACAGGAATTGGGCATCTCTTATATCTTTGGTGGAACGAAAGAGCTTAACGTTGTGACGGTTGTAAAAAAACTGAAAGCATTGTTCTCCATTGATCGATTATTGCTTGAAGGCGGCGGTGTCTTAAACGGCTCTTTCCTGAATGAAGGTTTGATCGATGAGTTAAGTCTCGTATTCGTTCCTTTTGCAGAGGCAAGCTCTCCGGCTTTGACCATCATTGAGAATGGTTCGAGTTCCAAAGAAACCTTCCCCGTTCATTTTGAATTGATAAGAGTCGAACAGATGGAACATAACGGATTGTGGATGACTTATCGAGTAGAAGGAAATTCTAAATAATTCTTAAATGTACAACGAATGGAGGATCACATAGCTATGGAAAAAAAACAAACTGCTGGAAGAGATATATTGGGTGACTTCGCCCCCAAATTTGCAGAGTTGAATGATGATATTCTGTTTGGCGAGGTATGGTCAAGAGTAGAAGAATTATCTAGTCGTGATCGCAGTATGATTACCGTCTCTGCACTTATTGCCGGTGGGAATTTCGAACAATTAACCCCACACCTTCACAAAGCAAAGGAAAATGGAGTAACTCGTAATGAAGTGGCTGAAATGATTACTCACCTTTCCTTCTATGTGGGCTGGCCGAAGGCATGGTCTGCGTTCAATATTGCAAAAGATATTTATAAATAAAAAAGAAAGCAGGGATTCATTATGACAAACGAACATTTGAGTAACAGCACCATCTTCCCACTGGGAAAGAAAGTAGAAGCCAATTTTATTGGAGACGCATATCTGGAAATGGTCTTTACAGATGAAACTCCACTTAATACAAGCATTGGAAATGTCACTTTCGCGCCAGGAGCACGCAATAATTGGCACTCACATGTGGTAGGCCAAGTGCTACTCGTTACAGGTGGTGAAGGCTGGTACCAGGAAGAAGGTAAACCCTCACGAATGCTTAAAACCGGAGATGTTGTAAATATTGCTCCTAATGTGAAGCACTGGCATGGGGCAACAGCCGATAGTTGGTTTGTGCATTTGGCTATGACACCTGGACAAACCGAATGGTTAGAACCTGTGAATGATGAGTGGTACAACGCGCTCTAAGGAAAGAATCTGATCCAAATGAAAGGAATGAACTGAATATGTCTAATATTGAGGGTAAAGTTGTAATTCTTACGGGAGCATCCAGTGGAATTGGAGAAGCTACCGCGAAAGTTCTTGCTTCAAAAGGGGCCAAACTGGTATTGGCAGCTCGTCGGGAAGAGCGTTTAGTACAATTGCAAAAAGAAATTCAGAATAATGGCGGTCACGCTATTGTCAAACCAACAGATGTGACTTCGCAAACTCAAATGGAAGATTTGGCTGAATATGCACTAAGCGAATTTGGTAAAATCGATGTTCTAATCAACAATGCAGGAATCATGCCTCAAGCCTTTCTCTTCAAGAAAAAAATTGATGAATGGGACAACATGATCGATGTAAACATTAAAGGTGTCCTCTATGCTATTGCAGCAGTTCTTCCGACCATGAGAGAACAGAAATCGGGTCATATTTTGAACCTTTCCTCCGTTGCAGGACATAACATTTATCCGGGTGGAACTGTATACTGTGGAACGAAGCATGCCGTTACAGCAATCTCCGAAGGCTTGCGCCAGGAAGAAGCCATGAGCGGCACAAATATCAGAGTCACCAATATTTCTCCAGGCGCTGTCAGCAGCGAGTTACTGGAAACGACAAGTGATCCTGAGTCCAAAGCAGGTTTAGATGAGTTCTACAAAACGGCTATCGATGCCGATAACATCGCACGTGCAATCGCATTTGCAATTGAGCAACCATCAGATGTAGCGATTAACGAAATGATCATTCGTCCAACGGTTCAAGTGGGATAATAGTATTGATTTACGAAAAAAAGGAACGAATGCAAGCTTATTTTTTAGGCTGCTTCGTTCCTTTTTACATAGATAAGCTTAAAATTTTCGAGCTGTCACCTTAAGGCTGTAATAGCTTGTATCCGCAGGGAAATGCCACTCCAAATCTGTGAAACCAGTCGAACTTAATACGTTGTTAATATCTTCTCGCAACAATGCTCTAGAACGGAATCTTTCATTTCCAATCCCCCTCAATTGGTCATGTTTTATGATACTTAAAACGATTCTGCCCGTTAGTTCAAGTAAGATGCCTTTTTAAAAATTATATCAAGAAGTCCAAGCATACTAGTAACCTTTGAATATACTATTCTATTCCACTGATTAGGAGGTAGATTCAATGACAACGTTTATTGATGCGAGAACATCGCAAAACGCAAGTTTGGCTAACTCGATTGCTATTCCGATCTTGGTAATCAACACACCGCAATTGTTTGGACAACTTGGTCTTCAGACAGTAGGTGCAGGTACTAACCCCAGAGTTCAATTTAAAGGAACGATTTCTGTTCAAGTACCGTTAGCTCTTGCTGGAATAACGATTACCATTGTAAGAGGAACACTGTCCACTGACCCTGTAATATACTCAGCAACTTCCACTTTTAATTTGAGTGTTTTGGCGCCTCAAATTATTACGTTCTCTGCGGATGATTTCAATCCGCCAATTACCCCTCAATTGACATACACTGCATTCGTAAGCTCCAACTTGCTGGGTACAATCCGTGTAGGTCCTGAGAACTTTGATGGATTCATCGTTTCAGATTAATACAACAGCTCGTCTTTCTAGTTCTTTCTTTCAGTCTCCTTCATCATAAAAGAAGAAAATCCAATCGCAATGTTATGAGCGATTGGATTTTCTAATTTCTATTTATAGATCAAATGGTGAAAATCTTTACCTACTACTTTGTGACTTAAATTGTGCTAGTGTCAATTACGAATCTGTACTTCACATCTGAAGCTAATACGCGTTTGTATGCTTCGTCAATTTGGTCAGCTGAAATGACTTCGATCATAGGGACGATACTATGTTCTGCACAGAAATCAAGCATTTCCTGAGTCTCACGGATGCCACCGATCATTGAACCTGCAAATGAACGACGGTGACCGATAAGGGACATCACGTTTACTGCCAAAGGCTCCCCAGGAGCACCCACATTAACCAGCGTGCCATCCAGAGTGAGCAGTGAGAAGTAAGCATTGATGTCGATATTTGCACTTACCGTGTTAATAATCAGATCAAAAGACCCGGCGAGTTTTGCGAACGTATCAGGTTCACTTGTGGCATAGTAATGATCTGCCCCGAATTGCAAACCATCCTCTTTTTTCTTCAATGATTGTGATAGAACAGTTACTTCTGCGCCCATGGCATGTGCAATTTTGACAGCCATATGACCCAGTCCACCCAGACCTACAACCGCTACTTTTTTACCTGGTCCCGCTCCCCAATGATTTAGCGGCGAGTATGTTGTAATACCTGCACATAGTAGAGGTGCAGCGACATCCAGCTCGATGTTATCCGGAATACGAACGATGAACTCCTCGGTTACGACGATGTGGGTGGAGTACCCGCCTTGTGTAGGTTCGCCGTACTTATCAACACCCGCGTAGGTAGGAACATTTCCTTTGAGACAGTACTGCTCTTCTCCTTGGCGGCAGTTTTCACATTCGCCACAGGAGTCAACCATGCATCCGACCCCTACTCGGTCACCAACTTTGTACTTTGAAACTTCGGATCCTACATCGGTGACAATTCCTGCGATCTCATGTCCAGGTACGAGCGGATAGTTTACGGGGCCCCATTCGCCGTGAGCAGTATGGATATCAGAGTGGCATATGCCAGCATATTTAATCTCGATCAGGACATCGTGCAAATCAAGATCGCGTCGTTTAATCTCAGCCGCCCGGAACGATTGGTCCGGACCGTCAACAGCTCGTGCTTTAGCAGTTATCATAATAAAACCTCCTAAGATTGTCATTCTTCCTTTTCCCTTGCAAAATTATCTTAATCCCTCTAGTTAACTCTAGGTCAAATGTCTTTTGAAATTTTGACATCCTACAATATGCGTGGTAGAATCCCAAAATAAACTAGAGTTAGCTCGAAGTCTATATTAGTACGAAAAGGGGAAAATAAATGACATATTCAATTAGCGAAGTTGCTAAAGAATTGAAACTAACCGTATATACATTGCGTTACTACGACAAGGAAGGACTCATGCCTTTTGTAGAACGTACCCCTGGCGGAGCTCGAAACTTCAAAGAATCAGACATCGATTTTTTGAAGATCATTCAATGTCTGAAATCTACCGGGATGCCGATCAAGGATATCAAAGATTTTATTGCATGGTGTTCCGAGGGTGACTCCACCTTGCAGGAGCGATATGACATGTTCACGGAACGCAAGGCGAGTGTAGAAGCGCAAATGGAAGAACTTAGAAAGACCATGGAAGTTATTGAACATAAACGTGCATATTACAGGACTGCTCTCGATGCTGGAACGGAAGAGATTCATAAAAGCAATCGAATGGGGAACTTCATTGCTAACTAAAAGCGTTATATTTAACTCACAACAAAGAGCCTAAACGTCTATAGACGTTTAGGCTCTTTTTGCTCAATCCACTTTTGCGTGACGTTATATTGTTAATAACCCATATCCTTTAATATTTTGGATAATGTACGCAAACGCTCACCAATCATTTCATCGTCATCACTCAGAGCTTGGCTGAAAAGTTTAATATCTTCATTAATTCTCTCATTATCCGTACAGATCTCCACGGACATTGCATCCCCTTGTAGGCCAACACGATCGATGACAGGCTGCTCTGGGTCATATAAATTCTCATATCTATAGGCCTCGCGAAAATGTTCCAAAGACCGACAGATCAGAATGGACAAATCCAGCACGCGATGGAGAGGCAGTTCCTCAGATTGTCTGGACCACTTTTCTCCAGTGTATCTCCATACTTTCGCTGAAATATCAACTTTTCCTCTATCGTTCCACTGGGCCAATCCCAGGGAAAGACCTTTTGCGTCCGTGTTTCCGGCCATTCGGCCGTCAACCTTTTCATAATTATCCGATACGACAACAGGTTTATGTTTTAACGTTGTAGGTATTTTCAATTTATTCCCTCATTCCGTTTACCTTTTTACTAATTTACTAAACGACGGTTTCATCTTATCTTGATTTTCACTGTTAGTCAAATCCGTTTCCTGTGACATTATTTAATTCTTTGGAGGTCTATTATAGCCTTTGTCTCCGTAGGGCTGTAACTTCTGAAGCCACGGCTTCAGGATTTGTTTTTGTTCCCAACGAATATCCGTCACCTTATCGATTTCCTTCTGCTCCAGAACCTCATAAGTGAATGTATCTTCTCCGAATTCTCTCCATTCTTTTTGCAACTGGGCATTCGCAAATCTTCCTTGATCCAGTTGCATCTGCAGAGTAAACCATTTGTTTTTCAAGTTGGGATAGCTGTCGATATAGATTTTTCCGTTTACTTTGTTTTTAATTTGGGCTACGCCCATATACGTCTTGATCTGCTTGTATTCCTCCAGCAGCTCCCTGCGCTTATTCATATCCATGTCTCTCTCTCTCCTTATTGTTGCTAATGAACTTATTTCTTCTTTCAATGACAATAGGGAGCAATAGTAGCGCACCGATCATCACAAAAACACCACTCGCTATAAATACACTAAGCAGGGAAAATGTATCCTTGAGATATCCGGAGGTAAGCATGCCAATCACCATCATTCCCATAAAAATCGGCATGATCGTTCCGGATACCCGGCCAATAAATGCCCCTTCCGTATTCCGCACAAGAAGCGTCTGAATTCCACCTTGGATACAAGGGAAGAACAAACCGCTGATTACGAGGAAAATAATGGTTAACCAAATTTGTGTTGATGCGCCCATTCCAACCGTACAGTTGGCACTAACAAGTAAGCCGACTAAAAGCAATAACTGTGGCTTTACTTTTTTAGCGATCGTCATAATTACAGCACCTCCGACCAACATGGCCGCCCCATTTGCCATTACGAGCCATTGTAAGAATTCTTTATCCTGACCTAAATTTTCAATGACAAGAAAGAGCTGAAGCGGCTGAGTCAGTCCTGATGCCAAACCAACTGCCGAGAAGGTTAATCCAAGTGTTCTCAAGGATTTATTCGCCCTGATATAACGCAGGCCATCCGTCAGTTCTTTGACGAAGCCACCGGTATTCCCTGATCTTGCTTCATCTACATCCCGGGGAAGCCATGATAATACGAGCGAAGAGCCCAGAAACATAACAGCTGTCAGGATGAGCGATACGCTAATGCCAAACTTAATGAAAATAAACGTGCCGATGACCGGCCCCAAAACCATAAAGACAGCAACAAGCGTTTGGGACATTGCCATAACGCCCTGCAATTGTTCGGCTGGTACATGACGTTTGTACAGTTTCATCGCGGAAGGTTGAGAAAACTGTGACAAGCTGGCAGAAACGAAAGATCCAATCAGAAGTGCAATCCATCCACCATTCATGACCGCAAGCAACACAACGCCCACGGACAAACCTGATAACAAATCGCTCCATACCATTGTTTTTTTCGGCCGCCATCGATCGGCAAAGGTACCGCCAATCAGGCCAAATATAAAGATCGGTGAAAATTCCGCTACCGAAATCAGTGATATATCAACCGGATTATTATGCGTCAATTCGGAAACATAAAGAAGAACGGCATAATTCCGGATCCAAATTCCGAGTTGCAAGAGCACCCGGGAGAGGATAATTGTTCGAACATATGGATTGGCAAACATGTTAATACCCCATATCCTTTAAGTTTTTTGCTAACGTGCGCACCCGTTCACTATTCATTTCATCTTAAAGCAACGGCTTCTTTCATTCCCCCCTCCTATTCTCCACTTTTTTATTTAGTAAATTACTAATTTACTAATTTACTAAATCACGGCTTTATTTTATACAGGATATCTTCCTTCGTCAACCGTTTTTTTGAATGCTTCCTTTTTACTTCTGTTTTTGAACAAAAAAGTGATCCATGGGAAACAGGTGCTGTTAGCTTATTTTCACAATATTTTTTGTGGTAGAAATGTATCCAAAAAAACAAAAAAAGCCGCTAAAATAGCGGCTTTCCGTGCTCGAACATGTATGATTATGTCGGTTCAATTTTGCTTACTCAATAAATAGTCACACTTGTGGACCAGAGAGCAGACTTCAGGGCAACTAATTGGGACTTGGAATCGAATAGTCTACTTTAGGAGCGGTGGCTCCCTCCGGCTTCAATTGAATGGACCGCTGGCAGATCGCTGTGATCACAAAAGCCATCAGAGCTAGTATCACAGCTACTGGTGGCACCCACTTCACCCCACCTAAATTGACAGCAAGCCCGCCAATTCCGGAGCCGAGTGCTATCCCCACGTTTGCTGCCACGGGTAGCAATGTGGACGCAAACGTTCTGGAATTCGGCGCGATCGCTCCGGAGACGTCGAACAGATAGAGCTGGGACGCTGCGCTCATGGATGATGACAGGCAACCGATCAGGAACAGGAACGCCAAGCCCAGCCACAGGTGAGACACGGTGAAGCTGAGTCCCAGAAAGATAGCAGCTTGAATGACGAAAAGCCATTTAAGCTTGGGCAAGAAATCTCCTTTGGCTATTTTGGCACCGATCCAGTTGCTCAGTATGCTGCAGGCACCGTAGATGAGGAGTACAGCACTAATCCAACGTGCAGGTACATCCATGGACTGCCCGAGCAACGGGGTAATATACGTAAAGATTACAAAAATACAACTGTTTCCAAGAACCGGAATCAAACAGGCCAGCAATATGCGCGGCTTCATAAATAGCGCCATCTGATCACTGAATGAACCGGCAATGGTCATCGTTTGTCGCGGAAGAATCCGGAACATGAATATGAATGGCACCACCCCGATGCATGCTGTAACAACAAACGTCATGGACCAGTTCAGATGCTGTCCGATGAAGGTGCCGAGCGGTACACCAAGCACATTGGCGATGGAAAAGCCACCCAGTATCCAGGCAATCGCTTCCCCTCTTCGTTCCCGGTTAACTGCGTCGCTTGCAATCGAGATCGAAAGCGATATCGTAAGTCCGCATGCTACGGCTGAAACGATCCGAATAACCATCAAGGAATAGAACGTTGTTGAGAAAATGGTAAGTACGTTCAAGGCAAGCACGACTGCAAACCCGATTAAAATGGAGTTTCTTCGGGGAATTTTGGCCAAGAAAGCAACGGCAAACGGTGTTCCGATCGCATAGGCAATGGCGAAGCCGGATACGAGCGCGCCTGCGGCAGCCAGCGATACTTTCATATAGGTTTCGATTTCCTTCAATACGCCCACAATCACGTATTCGGTTGTTCCCAATACAAAGCTAACTAATGTAAGTGTTAAAATAAGTAAATTTTCTCTTTTTCTAGTCACAAATAAGCCCTCACAATTCTCTCTAATGTTGCAAGCGTTTCATTTTCTCAAATGGATCCTATTCTTAACAAATTTTGCTTTCACATCCCTTCAATTCGATATATAGTACATATTATTGAATAGTGAAATTGTACTGTCTGACATGCTAGGCGACAATCAAGGTTGTTGTGATCTTCATCCAAAACATTATGTATATTGTCATTTCACCACAGAATCTTGAAGGGAAGACATTAATGAATACACGCCATGAGCCCGACCGACTGCATGAAGATCAAGATTGCATTATTATTTATGTAGGGAAGTTGGCAGACAATCCACATTGGAGTTTTCCGACCCACAAGCATGACGATTTGCATGAGATTATTTACGTTAATGAGGGTCAGGGTTCGTTCACGATTGATGGGACAAAGCACTCAGCTCAAACGGGAGATCTTCTTATTTATAACAAAGGAACACTTCACGAGGAAAAATCGGACCCCGAGTTCCCTTTATCCACCTTTTATTGCGGCTTTCGTTTCAAAGAGGGTACCCGTGCCAACAATGATTGGGTTGTTCCTCCCGGTAGCGAGCCAGTCGTTCGTGCCAATCGTTATTCGGAAGAGATCCGTTCGTTAATGCAGACCATGTTCAATGAATTTTCAATCCGGGAAGAAGGATACAACTCTATTTCCCATCATCTACTGAATGCCGTTCTGCTGATTATCGATCGCATGTCTCACCATCAGCGCACAGCAAATGAGATCGTTCGGAGCAATACCCTCGCTGAAAGCATCAAAGACTATTTGGATACGAACTATCGTCAAAATATTAAGCTGAAGGACTTGGCGGACCAATTCCATATCGACTTCTACTACTTGATCCATATGTATAAAAATTGCTACGGTACCTCCCCCTATCATTACCTCATTCAGCGAAGAATGGGAGAAGCGACCCGATTGTTGGTTTCGACCAAGAAAAAAGTATGGGAAATCTCCAAGTTGGTCGGGTACGAGAATCCGAACTACTTTACGATTCTATTTACCAAAACGGTCGGTGAATCTCCGAGAAGTTTCCGCAAAAGAAATCAGAAGGACATGTTCGGTGACCCTTCCAACTAAAAAACAGGTAGCCCTCCGGCTACCTGTTCCTGTTTTGTCATACGTCAATAAGAGTATGTCCTTTTTTACTGGCAAGTCCTTATATTTGCCACTCATGTTTTATAATTGAAGTGCTTCATTAGGGGCTTCATCCGAGTCTGGTTCAACATGAACATGAACAGTGTATACCTCATGTTCCTTTAACAATTCGTCTTCTACATTTGTTGAAATATCATGAGCTTTCTGAAGATCCAAATCCGATCGTACAAGAATTACCACATCGACAACGGCATTATTACCGTAATTCCGGGCTCTTAAATCTTTAACCGCCTCTACGCCATCTACGTTGGCAATTGTACTCCTGTATTCCTTGATTAGCTCTTCGTCAAATCCATCTGTAAGATGGTGTGTTGCTTCACGAAAAATGTCCCAAGCGGTTTTACATATTAGAAAGCCCACCGCTACAGCTGTTAATGGGTCGAGCCATGGTAGGCCGAATTGGGAACCAATAATCCCTATAACTGTCCCTATACTAACCCAAGCATCAGAGATATTGTCTTTTGCAGCTGCCATAACTGCCTGGCTCTTGATCTTCAAAGCAAGTCTTTTGTTATATCGGTAAACCAGATACATCACAGCGGCACAGAAAATGCCTGTCCATGCTGCGATGATGTCCGGAGATTCGCTTTTCCCCTGGAATACGGATGTAATCGCTCCGTAAAGCACTTGTAGCCCAACTACCATCATTATGAAAGACGCAACCAGTGAGGCAACGGTCTCTGCTTTCCAATGTCCGTATGTATGATCTTTATCAGCAGGTCGTTGAGCAAGTCTCAGACCGATAAGAACCGTGATCGAAGCTATAATATCGGTAGCATTGTTTAACCCGTCGGCTTTCAAAGCTTCGGAGTTAGACATATAACCGATAATCATTTTGATTGCAGTCAAACAAATATAAGCAATAATACTGATGATTGCTCCCTTTTCACCCAATTTTAAGTTGTCGTACTTTATTTGCTCCACTAACGTAATCCCCCTGATTCCACCTGTTTTCTAGACTTGTACGATAGTATCATCACGATGTTGTGTGGGTCTAGAGAAACGTTTTGAACCAAGTAAAACAATGTCTGCACAACGAAAGAGTTTGACCTCGGCCAAAAAAAGTTGCGATAAGTAAACTTTTAGATATTGTGAATTGCCCCCTTTATCCACTCACAATGCTCCTCTCCACTTCGGTCTGCCCCACCTTTTCCGCCATATTGCTTGACTCTGGTATCGTACCAGGGTTTATCGTGATGTATAACAAATATGGCTTTACGAATCAGGAGTGGATGAAGATGATGTTGCAAAAACAGTTTGACCAAGTGTTTGAAATTATGAAGCAATCGTTTCCCGAAGCCGAATATCGGGAATATTCAGAACAGAAGAAGCTGCTGTCCCATTCATGCTATCGCCTTCTTACAGAGGAAAATGAGCAAAATGAAGTGATTGGCTTTCTCACAGGATGGGAGTTCGAGTCGTTCAGATATGTTGAGCATTTGGCTGTTTCCCCGAACATTCGTGGAGGCGGCATAGGCAAGCGGTTAATGGAGCGTTTCATGAAGCAGTCCACCAAGGCGGTTATATTGGAAGTTGAATTACCAGAAGATGAGCTGAAGCGGAGAAGGATCGGATTTTATGAGCGCCTGGGATTCTGCCTGGGGGACCATTCTTATGTTCAGCCGCCCCTTCGTGCTGTAAGGCAGCAAACCTTATCTTTACAGATCATGAGTTATCCGGAAAAGTTGACCCCGACACAATTTGAAATGGTGAGAAAATTGCTGTATAAGGAAGTGTATGGCGCGACTTCAGCATACGCGCACGCATATAATAGCTAAGTGCAAATGAGGAAGAAAACCAATGAAAAATGATTATAAAATCAATGAAATCTCGAAGCTTTACGGAATAGGTGTTGATGCACTGCGTTATTACGAAAAATTAGGGCTGCTGGAGCCCCGGCGAGACGGAAACGGGTATCGTCTGTATAGCCTCCAGGATATGTATAAGCTGAATATCATCCGGGACCTGCGCCAGTTGGATTTTACCATGCAACAGATCAAAGCTTATTTGGATCAGCAAAGTGTCGAAAATACGCTTGAATTGTTATTCACTGAACAGGAACTAATTAAGGAACAAATTGCAAAGCTCGAAACTACGCAGCGTATTATTCAGGGCAGAATCAAGGTATTGACTGATGCAAGCAAAATTCAGACTGGGGTTTTCTCCATCAAAACATATCCTGACCGGCTGTGTCTGCAGCTCAATACACGCATAACTAGGGATGAGGAGATGGATTATGCCATTAAGAAGCTGCATCAAAAGCATAAAAGTCACATTCCGGACTTCGGTAACCAATTGTATGGTGCATCTGTGTCGCTAGAGGAATTAAAACATGGCGTGAGAGATGTTTTTAACTCTGTCTTCTTTATCTTTAATCCTGGCGATGCCGAGAGGATCGATTATGATTACAGCCTGCCAGCTGGTGATTATCTGTCGCTCTTTTATCGGGGTAACTACCGTCAAAGTCATGAAAAAATGCTTGAGGTCGTTGCTTATGCGAGTGAAAAAGGGGTCCGTGTAATGGGTGATCCTTTTGAAATTTATGAAATTGATAATCGTGATACAATCATTACCGAGCAATTTCTGACCGAAATACAGTTGCGGATTTGCAAAGAATGATAAACTCCTAAAGGTAGAAGTTATTGGATACGACTTGATACCATAACTTCTACCCTTAACATACAAAAAGCCGCTATATTAGCGACTTTTTGTATGTTAAATCCTTTTCTCCCCGACAGTAAAACTCCTGCTCACTGTAGTAATTAGTGAATATCTTTCTTTTTGAAATTGCCGCCCTTAACTTCGGCTACATCGTAAACTACAATAAAAGCATTGGGATCAATTTCGTGAATGATATCCTTGATTTTGCTTTCTTCCATACGGTTGATTACGCAGGTAATCTCTTTGAATTGTTCATTGGAATAACCACCGTAAGCATCGGTATAGGTTGCTCCACGACCTAACCGGTCACGAATGGTTTCGACCATGATCTCAGGTTGATTGGTGATAATTTTAAAGGTTTTGGAGCCGCTCAAACCTTCTTCAACGATATGTATCACTTTGGAAGCGATGTAATAAGCAAGTGCAGATAGGATCGCCCCTTGAAGACCAAATACAGTGGATACGACAATAAAGACAAACATGTTCAAGAATAAGATTAGATCACTGGTTCCAAAAGGTAATTTTCGTGAAAGCAGGACAGCCAACATATCAATTCCATCCAATGCCCCACCATTACGCAGCGCCAAACCCATACCAAAACCGATGATAATCCCGCCCACAACGGTAATTAACAATGTATCCCCTTGAATAATTGTTGGCACATGGTGCATAAGGCTTGTACCGACAGCTAGCGAGGCAATACCGATAATGGAGTAAATAGCAAAGCTTTTACCTATTTGTTTGTAGCCTAACCATACAAATGGAATGTTGATGATACCAATCAGCATCCCTAACGGTAAACCAAACAGTTGTGAGCCAACGATACTAAGACCTGTCACACCACCGTCTGAGACATTGTTTGGAATTAATATGGCTTCCAGACCATATGAGGTGATAAAAGCCCCGATCATAATCAATAATACTTTGGAGATGATTTTCAGTTTGTTAGATTTTTGCACGTTCCTTTGATTCATTCCTTTTCCCCCTTGGACAATTAACCGATAAAAAATAGTCTATAATAAATATCACTATTTTGGCAAATTAATAATCTTTATTAGCAAGACTGCTTCTGTTGATTGTATCAATTACTCCACAGCTCCAGTGGCGCCGATTCGAAGATCAACTTCTACATCAAAATGGGCTTGGGATAGTTCTTCCCCCCAGTTTGCCTGTGCTTCCTTGTATAAGGGGTAGTGATATGCCCTGGCATAAAACCCAAACCCGAAAGGATCGATATCATAGTCCTGGCACTTTTTGATGAGCGCCTCAATGCTTTTTTTCATTTCCTTACTCAATTTATTTTCCATTTCCTCGGAATTTCCCAAAAGTTCAAACTCAAGGAATTTTTCAGTTATACTGACGATCGACTTCACTTTAATTTTGTATTGAAATCTGCCATTTTCATGAAAGGATTTAGTTTTTACGGAAATGTCACCTAAAGAAAAACTCACTTTGTCGATGTTAAATGGCAATGATTGTTGTAGATCATCAACCTGAAAAGTGAGACTGACCCCTGGCTCAGCTTCATTTTTCAAAATGTGAAGAAGTGTCGTTTCCTGATAGCTCAGAGAAGTTCTGTATTGCCCTTTTTGAGATAAAAGAGTCGTCCCTTTTAGCATGATCTTGTTATTTTCGATCTTGATTTCCGAGATGGATGGCGTCATCGCTCGGTCATACAATTGTCTATGTAGCTCCTGCGCGGTTGTTTTTACAGTAGCTGAACTTCTACTGCCTGAATCGACAATCGCTTTTACAAATAAAGGTAACGGCGGTTGATCTTTTGGTTGAAACTGAAAAATATCCGCAATAGAACCATCAAAAGCAACGATGCGATCGGTAATCGTATTGCGAGGATCGCGGAACGTGACATCAAGCACTTTAAACCAATCCTTATATTGAAGCAATTGTTTTCCTACAATAATGACTTGAAAATTACGTCCCGCAAGCGAACCCGGAAATTGGGCATCCTGCTGATTCCTCGACTGTCTTAAACCTTCTGCTATTCCTCCCCCCTCGCGGCTTTTCTTTTGAATGTCTTTACTGAATACAGGTGCAGATATATAATAATGGAGCTTTTTATCTATGACATCCAAACCAAGAGCCAAAGGAACCGTTGCATCTTCTAAATTGGTTTTGTCATTGGCGCAACCTGCGAGCGCTGCCAATAAAATGCAGGACACACTCGAGATAATGAATTTCCCACCCCATCTCATGTGCGTAGCCCCCCTCCCATCTTTTTGCGGATCGCTACATACAGAAGAACGCCCGCAGGCAGAGCAAACTCCATCATAAATCCAATGTAATTGAGTGCGTAGTTTATTTGGGCAGATTCGATAAAGCTAGGACGATAGAGGAAAAAGCTAATTTCAATGACAATACACCACACTGCAAGGTGGTATCTTTCCTGACCTTTTCCTACCAGCGACGCTGAGCACCTCGATACAAGATACATGGAGGGAATCCATATGCATGAGAACACAAACAGATAAAATGCAATGAATAGCACTTCCACCCGCTCAATAAACTGGAATTCAATGGACTTCATAATGCTAATCACCGGGTCGTTATACTCCCCGATCTCATCAGGGCTAAAATACACGTAACAAATCAGGGTGATTCCCAAGTAAACCATGCAAGTGAGCGTGTTTGATATCACCATGGCAGGCAATGCCTTTTCTTTGTTAACTAGATGGGGATAGAGAAACAAAACTAAACCGATGCCGAGCATTGGATAGATCATAAATTTTATGGATGAAAGAACTGGAAACCATCCCTCTTTAAAGATGGGCAGTAAATAGAGCCAATGGGCATGACTCAGCGTAGATACATAAATGAACGGAATCCATATGGAGAGCATCGTGACAATTTCACTGTACCGCCCAATCGCCTGAAAGCCATGCTGCGCAATCTGAAACGTGGGGATGAGCAGCAGCAGGACTAGAATATAGATATATGTGCTTGGCAATAACCATAATTTAATGACAAGTGAGGCAATCATATAACCGTCATATGCCAGAAGCAAATAATAGGCCAAAAATATAAAAGCAGCCACTTTTGCTGCCCACACGCCGATATAACGCTGAATCAATTCGAGTATTGAGCTGTTGGGATTATATTTCATTACCTTGACGATCGGTACGGAGGCCAACGTCGCCAGTCCCCAGCCCAAGATAACCACCAGCCAACCATCCGTCCCCGCATGCCTTGCGAGCTCTCTTGGAAGAGACAAAAAAGCAACGCTGATTTGGAAAGTAGAAATAATAAGAATGAATTGAAGCATAGTTACCGGACGAAAAGTCTTCATGTGCTAGTTTTTCTCCTTCCATCCTCTGCTTTTCCCCTGGCGTCTTGACTGACGTGATTGCGTGCTTACGGGACGGTTGTTCATCATCCACAACGGTACCCTTAATAAGGTATCCTTCCAATCCGCGGCCCTAAATGGAGCTATAGGTGTGCTATAGGAGGTATTGAGGGAGTTTAATGTTATTAATCGGCCGACGATGGTCATCATGCCCACGACCAGTCCGATGAACCCAAACCAGGTAGCGAGTACCATCATCATGAACCGCATGATGCGTACAGCTGCCATCATGTCTTGATTGGGAATAATAAAAGATGAGATAGCTGTAAAAGCAACGACGATAACCATTACATTGCTGATCAGCCCAGCCTGAACAATCGCCTGCCCAATGACAATACCTCCGACAATCCCTACGGTCTGCCCTACCGGAGCTGGAAGCCGAACCCCCGCTTCCCTTAGCATCTCAAGCGTGATTTCCATAATGATTGCCTCAACGAATGGGGGGAATGGAACTTGCCCCCTTGATTCACCAAGCGTTAATAACAGCTTCATCGGTATAATCTCAAAATGAAATGAAATGACTGATATAAAAAATCCAGGCAAAAAAATCGCGATGAAAAAGGCAAAGATACGTAAAATTCTAAGAAATGACGAAATGGACCATCTGGAACTGTAATCATCAACCGTCTGAAAAAAGGACATGAAGGTAACAGGTGCTACCAACACACTGGGCGAACCGTCGACCACAACGACACATCGGCCTTGCAGTATTTGAGAAGCGGCCGTATCCGGCCTCTCTGTCGTAATGATTTGGGGTAGCAAGGCAAGCGGTTGGTCTTCAATAAATTCAGCTAATTCCCCAGTGTTAATAATGGCATCCACATCTATGGATTGAATCCGTTCTTCGAGTACTTTAATCATCTCCGGTTTCGCCACATCTTCCAAATAAAGCAAGGATACTTCCGTTTGGCCTCGCTTCCCAACGATATACCGCTTGAGCTTTAACTCTTTGTCCGCGATATAACGGCGGATCATGGCTATATTTTGAGAACCGGTTTCAATAAATCCTTGATGGGCCCCTTTCAGTGATGGCTCCTGCTGAGGATCCTCAATCGCTCGCTGCGGAAAACCTTTTGTATCTAGTGCATAGGCAACACTTCTTCCTTCGATAAACAGCACGCTATAGCCGAGGATAATGGAAAGTTTGAGATCATCCCACTTGGAATACGGCTTCATATATCCAACCGTTGTTATGAAGTCTCCGGAGGGGTTTCCGGTTTCGAGCTGAAGCGGAGCAAGAACATCATGATTAAGCGACGTTTTGTCTGTCAATTCTTCCATATAGATGATGGTAGCTTGTTCTCCAGTTTGTTTTATGCATAGCTTTCGAATGATCAGATCGGGAGTATCCGTAAAGATTTCTTCAATTCTACGGATGGATTCGTCCAAACTTTTGGTGATGCTTTCTTCTTTCCTGTTCATGGCAGATTGTTCATCCACTACCCTAGCCTCCCTTCTTCCAGCAACTTTTCCTTATTATGACGATTATTGGAGACGATATGCATTCCACTGAAATCTACATCAAAGTTAGTCCACAAAACCTATTTTATGTAAAGAAAAATGTAACAGTTGTCCTTTCAGTCAGGAAAAATATACATCAAGTCAATATAAAAAAGACGCTCCTAGTACCAAATTGGATTGGTAAAGGAAGCGTCTTATATTCGATCATTTCCTAACAGAAACGGATTTATTATAAAATAGACCACTCTGTCTGAAAACGAAGTATAAAGTAAGAAATGATTAAGTTAAGCCAATCTCATTTTGAAGTCCTGATAGCCGAACTCGCGAACCACTTCGCAATCGCCATCTTTTCTTTTCACTGCAATGGCTGGCAGCGGCATGCCGTTAAATGTATTGGTTTTGACCATGGAATAGATCGCCATGTCCTCAAATACCAATCTGTCACCCGTTTTGAGTGGTTGGTCAAACGAATAATCGCCGATCACATCACCCGACAGGCAAGTTTGTCCACCCAGACGATACAGGTGAGGTTTTTCTCCCGCTTCTCCCGAACCGATAAGCGGTGGGCGATACGGCATTTCCAGCACGTCCGGCATGTGGCATGTGGCCGAGGTATCCAGAATGGCAATGTCCATACCGTTCTTGTGGAAATCGAGCACAGAAGTCACCAGGAAACCCGCATTCAGCGCAACCGCTTCGCCCGGCTCCAGATATACTTCCAGGTCATATTTCTCCTGCATGCGTTTGATACAAGCTTCCAGTCTTGGAATGTCGTAATCCTCGCGTGTGATGTGGTGTCCACCGCCGAAGTTGATCCATTCCATTTGTGGCAGCCATTGTCCAAACTTCTCTTCTACCGCATTCAGCGTCGTTTCCAGATCGTCTGAATTTTGCTGGCACAAAGTATGAAAATGCAGTCCGGAGACTCCTTCCAAGAGCTCCGCACGGAAATCCTCTTGTTTGGCACCAAAACGGGAACCAGGAGCACATGGATCGTAAATCTCATGACCCTCCTGGGTTGAGCATTCAGGGTTAATACGCAGGCCCACTTTGCGGCCAGCCTGAAGCGCTTTGCCCTTGAATTTCTCCAGTTGGGAGAATGAATTGAAGATAATATGATCAGAAATCGAAAGGATTTCATCAATCTCATCTTCGCGATAGGCCGGGGCAAAGACATGGTTCTCTTTGCCCATCTCCTCATGACCGAGGCGGGCTTCATACAGCCCGCTTGCCGTTGCACCGCTCAGATATTCTCCAATGAGCGGATACATCGTGGTCATGGAAAATGCTTTCTGAGCCAGCACGATTTTGGCTCCTGTACGTTGCATGACACCGTTCAGGATTTTGAGATTTCTTTCGATAAGTCCTTCGTCAACAACAAAACATGGCGTCGGTAATTGCTCAAACCGCATCTTAACGAACAAGCTCCGATTCTTTGACTTCTTCTGGCAGTTCGTCAACGAGTACTGGATTGAAATCTTCAACCCAAGGGAGACCCCATTTGTTCAACTCTTCCATGAATGGATCTGGGTTGAACTCTTCAACGTTGTATACGCCTGGTTTGTTCCATTTACCAGTCATCACCATTGCTGCACCAATCATGGCTGGAACACCTGTTGTGTAAGAGATGGCTTGGGAACCCACTTCTTTGTAGCATTCTTGGTGATCGCAAATGTTATAAACGTAGTACGTTTTGTCTTTGCCGTCTTTTTTACCTTTGAAAATGCAGCCGATGTTCGTTTTGCCCACAGTACGTGGTCCAAGGGACGCCGGATCTGGCAGTACCGCCTTCAGGAATTGCAGCGGAATGATTTGTTTGCCTTCGTATTCGATAGGTTCGATCGAAGTCATGCCTACATTTTCAAGTGCTTTCAAGTGCGTAAGGTAGCTTTGACCAAATGTCATGAAGAAACGAATGCGTTTCAGACCAGGCATGTTTTTAGCCAGGGACTCCAGCTCTTCATGATAAAGCAGGTACATGTCTTTCTCGCCAACTTCTTTGAAGTCATAGACACGTTTAATTTCCATTGGTTTCGTTTCGATCCATTCACCTTTTTCCCAGTATCTTCCGTTAGCCGAAACTTCGCGGATGTTGATTTCAGGGTTGAAGTTGGTTGCAAACGGATAGCCGTGATCCCCACCATTGCAGTCGAGAATGTCAATATATTCAATCTCGTCAAAGTAATGTTTCAGGGCATACGCAGAGAATACACCGGTAACACCTGGGTCAAATCCACTGCCAAGCAGAGCTGTAATTCCCGCTTTTTCAAAGCGCTCTTTGTAATCCCATTGCCATTTGTATTCGAATTTTGCCGTATCTTCCGGCTCATAGTTGGCTGTATCCATGTAATTAGTTTTAGTTGCAAGGCAAGCATCCATGATTGTCAGGTCTTGGTAAGGCAATGCCAGGTTCATGACAAGATCCGGTTTAACTTCGTTGATGAGGGCGATCAGTTCGTCAACGTTGTCGGCATCCACTTGAGCTGTCGTTATTTTTGTTTTGCCGCCGTCCAGCTTGGCTTTAAGATCGTCACATTTGGATTTCGTACGACTTGCGATGCAGATTTCCTCGAATACTTCGCTGTTTTGAACGCATTTATGAACTGCTACTGAAGCTACGCCGCCGGCGCCGATGATTAGTGCTTTTCCCATTTTCCATTCTCCTAACCCAATATGAATTTTTTTAAAATTAACTTCATTATTTTTCTCATTTTTCAACTTTTCGCCCGTTTTGAACCAACAAAAAAAGCAAGGTGAAAAATGCCCCAAACGCGCATCATCACACTTGCTTGTCGATATACATCATTAAAAAGACGCAAAGTTCCCATAACTAAAAAAGTTCAAAAGAACTCCTCTAGCGGAAAGCTTCTTCATGTATATCAATATCAGATCAGAGTCTATATAGCAAATAATTCGCCTTTACCACTCTTATTGACCGTTTCACAAGTTGATGTGCAGATGCACTGGTTGTAAAGTAACCAACTTATAAAATTTGAGCTTTTAACTCAATCAATAAGGCAACATAAGTTGCCAATCGGCGTTTGACCCGGCTGTCCGTATGGCCTTAACTTCCTTAAGAGAAGTGGTCAAAAATTATCTGCTGGAAAGACCTGATTTATGTTGATATATCTGCTTTCCAAAATCACAGGTCTTACAATATCAGATACATTGAAAAAAATCAAGCAATCACTAAAAAATAATTATTTCATCATATTGGAACACACATTTCGCTCATAAACATACTTGATTATTGTGGCGAATCTTTCGCCTCAGAATGCCATGTTGAAACGCCTAAATCTAAAGGTTTCATAGTCCAAATCGTTCATTACAAATTTAATTTTTGATCGGAAACCATCCTGGAGTACTGATTATTTTTTTCCACAAATGATCAGAAATTCCTAATTGGCCCTGATCATTTAAAGTTATCTCCGTACGAATTTCACTTTCCCTGCCTTGTGCTATTTTTCTAACCCAATTCGGATCGATAATGAGTTCTCGGCCAAGTGCTATAAATGGGGCACCAGATTGTAACGCTCTAAGGGCCTCGTCCGGTGTTTTGATTCCACCTACACCGATCACAGGCACTCTTTGGCTCACGAGCTCATAAATGATTTCCATTCTGGAGCGATTGTCCTCTACTCCCCGTCTGGGCTTTGACCAAAAGTCCATTAAAGAAACATGCAAATAATCCAAATTTTTATTGGCGAGTGCATCCACCAATTCTAGTGTATCGGCCATCGTAATACCAGGTGTCATTTCTTCTTCTGGTGAACAGCGATATCCGACAAGAAACGGCCGTTTGGCGTGTTGATTCACCACTTTTTTTACTTCATCTACAATAGCGAGCGGAAACGCCATTCGTTTGTCCACACTTCCTCCCCAACGATCATCACGTCGGTTCGTGTATGGTGAAAAAAATTGTTGAATAAGAAATCGATTGGCCCCGTGAATCTCTACCCCGTCATAACCAGCCTCGATTGCTCTGCGTGTGCTAGCCCCAAACGCATGAATCATCTCTAAAATCTCCTGCTCCTCAAGTGCTCTGGGCATCACACTCAACCCTTCTTTAGCAACGGCGCTCGCACTTACGATCTCACCATTCGCGACCACTTCAGGCAGACTTTCACGCCCCCCATGAAAGATTTGCAGAATAGCTTTTGCTCCGCCCTTCTTAATTGCAGTTGCCAGGCGTCGTAGGCTTGGGATCATCTCATCACGATCTGCCGCCAGTTCCCCACCAAATACCGTGCCATTAGGTGCGACTAATGTACTCCCGGTGACAGCCATGCCAACACATTTCGAACGACTTTCGTAATACGCGAGCATCGCCTCAGACAGCGTACCGTCTTGCTGAGAGTAAGAAATCGTCATTGGTGCAAGAACGACACGGTTCTTTACTTCGACTCCATTCTTGAAAAGAAACGACTCCATTATCGGTTGATATTTTGAGTTCATAGTTCCACTCCTTAGTTAGTTTTATAATTTCACATTCGTTCGTGTTTGCTGCTGTCTCCTCCTTCCCTTGTAGGACATATGTTATTTGTTGAAGTCGGCTCAAAGTCAAGACATGAATTCAAATGTCGTTTTACTAAGGTTAAAGACTTGACTTGGAGCCGACTCCAAGATGTACAATACCCCCAAGTCTCAATTTCCGGAGGTGCGGAATGATAACCGAGCAAACGTTCACGATAAAACAAACCGCGGAGCTAACTGGATTTTCCGAGGACACGATTCGTTATTACGAAAAGATTCAATTGCTTCGTCAGGCGGACAGGAAGGACAATGGGCATCGCGTCTACCACCAGCAGGACATCCATACGATCAAATTGATAGGCTGCCTTAAAAAAACGGGTATTTCTCTGGAGGCCATGAAGCCATTCTTGAAGCTCTCCACTAATGCTGACCCCAAAGAATACGATGAGTTGGTCGAGGAATTAAGGAGCCAAAGGAATAATATTCTCGGGCAAATCTCATCCCTTCAGCAAATCGTTGATTTTATTGATATCAAGTTGGAGGAAGGTAGGCCACAGCCAGACTGCTCCGATCAAAGTTTAGACAACGTTCTAGAAGAACGCGACGAGAAAACGAACATAAAACCCATTTCCGTTGCAGAGATGAATTATTTCTCTGGAACAGCTTCGAAAATGGGTAAGATCCCAAGTTTAATTAGATAAAAAACGCATCTAAAAATGCGAATAAAAGGATAATATGTACTGTAATTCTTGCACTAACCACAACAAACAGAGCTCAGAATTAACGAGCTCTGTTTGTTGTTTGAAAATTTTTGTCTCCAAATGAGCAATTCACGTATAGGTTACTCTCTTACACTCCAACTTCTCCGATCATTTGCCGCTCAATCTTCTTCATCTCATAAAAATAACCTTTTTGCTCCATTAATTCCGTATAGGAGCCTGCTTCCACTACCCTTCCCTGTTCCATCACCACAATCCGATCCATCTCTTCCAGGCCAGTAAGCCGATGACAGACCAGTAGAAGCGTATCCTCGGCTGCTTGTGAATAGAGATGTTTCATCACACGTTCTTCTGTAACGTAATCCAGTGAGGAAGTAGGTTCGTCGAGAAGCCATAACCGTCCCTTGCGAAGCATGGCCCGTGCCAGAGCCAGCCTCTGCTTCTCACCGTCCGACAGGTTTTCCCCTTTTTCATAGATTACATCAGTCAATGATGTATTGGGCAGTTGCACTTTTGCTAGCACATCCAATAGTTGCTCGTCCGAATGTCCTTCATCATTCAACAGCAGATTATCCCGGATCGTTCCCCGGAAGAAATGACTTTGCTGCAAGACAACATTGGCCGTTTGCCAAATGCTCGCCTCATCCAGTTCCTTCACCGAAATGTCATTTAGTCGAATCTCCCCAGTCGTAGGTGTTCGCAGTTTAAGCAGCAGTTCAATAATCGTTGATTTGCCTGATCCGCTCGGTCCGACAATCGCCGTTTTGGAGCCGGGTAAAATATGCAGCGAAATGTCCTTTAACGCCGGTCTCCACTCCCCTTCATATTGAAACGTAACATTGGAGAGATCAAGCGAAACAGCCTGATTGCCAGATAGCGCGCCTTTGGGCTGCGTAGACACAGACTGCCTATCGGAGGTCTGTATGGTTTCCGTCAGTCGCTTGGCTGCGTGTTCGCTATCCTGCTTATACAAAGGTAATGTCGCCATTGCCGCAGCTTCTTCGAATACGGTTAGTGAGGCCATGACCAGCATAGCAAGAAACACGCCAGCAAGCGCTCCATCGATAATTAGATAAGCACCAAGTGTCAGCACGCCCCAGGAAATAAGGAACGTAACCAAAGCATGCATGGATTGCCCGCGCAGTAGGTGTCCGGCAGCCCGTTGCTGCTGGACCGTCAACGCAGCAGAAGCCTGCTGCAGCTGCTGCTCCCGCTGAGCCAGTTGTCCGTACACTTTCAAATCCCGGAATCCATACAATACTTCGGTAACTTCCGTGGAAAGCAGCGCCCGTTGCTCGCGAACGTGTCCATGTATTTTCCGCTGCCCAAGCAAAACCAGTCCGGGTACAACCAACGCCGTTATGAGCATACCTAATACAAACAGCCCCGCAATCCAGAATGAAAAAGCAGAAGTAAACAACACTGTCGCCAAAAAGACCATAACAACAATGATCGGTGGGTAAGCGACGCGCAAAAAATAATGTTGCAGGCTCTCCACGTCCCCAACAATGCGCGCAAGCAGGTCCCCGCTTCGCTTTTTGTTCAATATACCCGGCGTTAAAGGAATGAGCCTCGCAAAAAAGGAGGTACGTAAACGGCTAAGCATGGAGAACGTCGCCCGGTGGGAATACAAACGCTCTCCGTAACGACTCGCCGCCCGAAGCAGTCCAAGCAGCTTGACCAGCGAGGTGAGTACAATTAAGGTGTACAGCGGTGGCGCAAAGACTGTTTGCGAAATCAGATATCCGCTCGCCGAGAAGAGGGCCACTCCTGCTATCCCGGCAATAAACCCACCTAGAATGGAAAGGATGATATCCTTGCGCTCCTGAATCATGGCTTTGGACAAAATCGCTAGCTCATTCATGCTAAGCCCCCCTTTCGTTGAACATCAATCATCTCGGCATACTGGGGTAGGCGCGCCATAAGCTCTTCATGGCGTCCCGTATCCACTAACACACCTTGGTCCATAAACAATATGCGGTCGGCATGTTGAATGGTATATAATCGGTGAGCCACTGTAATCATCGTCGCGGTATCTGCCAATGTGGCAATGGAATGTTGCAGTATCTGCTCCGTGTGCAAATCCAGTCCCACCGTAGGTTCATCAAATAATATGATGGAAGGCCGCTTCAAAAAAGCGCGTGCCAAGGCAAGTCGTTGCTTTTCCCCACCAGACAGCCCCCGTCCTCCTTCGCCAACCAAGGTATCGAAGCCATGCTCCAATTGGGCAGCAACTTCGGCAAGCCCGGCATCCTCTGCCGCCTGCTCAATTTCAGTCCTGGACACGTTCCGACCCGCACCAATCGCAATGTTCTCAGCAAATGTACCTGCAAAAATATACGGATGCTGTGTAATGTAGCTAACCTGTTCGAACCATGAAGCCTCATCATATTTGGATAGCGGTTGTCCATTTACCATAACTTCTCCTGATGCTGGCTTCAGCAAACCCGCAATGAGATGGAGCAACGTCGTTTTCCCTGAGCCACTTTTGCCGACAATGGCAATATGTTCTCCCGGATCAAGCTGGACCCGGCCAGTCTCAAGTTCGAATGATTCAGGCGCGTATCGAAATCGGAGATGGTTTAATATCATGGATGGCGGCATGGAACTGTCATTGGAACGGTCCATTTGCAATGTCCCTATCCTGTTCTCCCTTTCCATCCGATCCATGTTATCGACCTCGTCAATCCCATCGGATGTACCTAATCCTTCTTTTCCATCTACCGACGTGCTCCCACCAGCCGTTTCCTCAAGCATCTGCTCTACCTTACGAACCGCTCCCATACTTGTTCTTCCGCTGTGAAAAGCCGTTCCCGTATTTTTCAACAGACTGTAAAACTCGGGAACGAGCAGCAGCACGAGAAACGCGGTGTGGAACGACATCGATTTGAATACAAGCAGCTGGATTGCAAGTTCAAGAGCGACGATACCGATGCTAAGCATTACAATCGATTCCAGCATGAACGTATTGGTAAACGCAATCCGCAAAATGCCCATCGTGGCATCGCGGTAACCCAGGCTGGTGCGTTCAATCTCCTGCTGCTGACGGTGAGCCCGTCCAAATATTTTCAACGAAACCAGCCCTTGAAGAGAGTCCAGGAATGTACCGGAAAACTCGGCCAGCTGCGCATATTTCTCCTCTGATTTGTTCTTCGTCTTCAGTCCCACCAAAATCATGAACAAGGGGATAAACGGGGCCGTAAACAGCATAATGAAGCCTGAATTGGCATGCTGCATAAACGTTACCACCAAAATCAGAATCGGAATGATGGCAGCCTCCATCATACGCGGCATATACAGACTGAAATAACTGTCAGCCTCATCCACAGCATCCAGAGCAACACTGACCTTACCGCCTGTTTGTCCACGAAGGGTTGATGGCATCGACGCATGGGTCAAATGTTGCAGCACGGCTGCCCGCATATTCGTCTTCGCACTGGAAGCCATATGCAAACCAACTTTTCCGTTCCCATAAGACAACCCTGTACGTACGACCATGACAGCCAGGAGTATCCCCAGCAGCATGACGACCGACGAAAGGGAAGCCTTCTCCACGAAAATGCGTTGCACAGCTTCAGCAAGCAACGCAGCCTGACTTACAATCGCTGCACCCAGCGCAAGTGAAATGACTGCAAGGAGCACAAGACGTTTTCGCTGGCCAGACATTTGTTGAGAGATCAGGCTTGTTTTTTTCTTCATGTAAGCTCTCCTCCTTTCTATGAACCTGTGAGATTACTCCCTTACATCACTTACTGAATTCAATTTATTTTTTTCCTTTTACATAATCCGCATCAAACAGAAACAGTTTGAAAACCAGAATCAAGGAAGGAATCAACATACACATGCCACCGATAAACACAACAACCAGTGCGAAGCCCATCGCTGGTGAGGTTACACTGTTTTGAATTGTAATGAACGGATCAAGGATATAAGGATATTGACCAATTCCGTAAGCGAAAAAGGCACAGAAAAATTGCAGCATGATACATATAAACGCTAATCCGTAGCGGCGTCCGTTATAGATCAGCCACATCGCAATCATGAAGAATGCAACGGAAAGTGCAAGCAGCCACCATAAATCCATCATATTTTGAAAATGTCGCTCATTGTGCTGTCCCAAATAAATAAATGCAGTCAGTGCGATGATAATCGTCGGTGTGCTCCAGAACAGGGCATAGGTCCGTACTAGCTTCAATGCAGAGTGATCCTCTGCCCGCGATGCATAAAAGGCTAGAAATGAGCTGCTAATGAACAATACGGACACAATCGCCAGTCCAACAATGCTCCATGATAACGGATTGGTAAACAGCGTCCAGTAATCCAGCGAAACCGTCGAACCCTGCTTCACGATAAAGCCACCTTCAGACAGGGTTAACGCCACTGATAGCGAAGCGGGAATAAGCAACCCCGAAGCTCCATATAGAAACAGATACACGATGTTATTTTTGGAACCATAGTTCTCAAAGGCATAAAACGACCCACGAATGGCGAGCAAAATGACGGCAATACTCCCTGGTACGAGCAGTGCTGATCCGTAATAATACGCCGTATCCGGAAAGAATCCAACGATGCCAATATAGAAAAAGACAAAAAATACATTCGTAATCTCCCATACCGGTGATAAATAACGGGAGATCAGACGATTAATCAGGTGATCCTGTTTCGTCAAGCGTGCATAAAAGGCAAAGAAACCCGCCCCGAAATCAATGGAGGCAACAATTAAATAGCCATACAAGAACAGCCAGAGTACCGAAATGCCAATCAGTTCGTAACTCATGCACGCTCACCCTTTTCTATAGACTGATTGTGCTCCTCCTTCATCCATTTCTCCATCTCGACTTCTGCTGGATTATTGTTGAACAAACGTCTTAACACAAGAACACACATAACTCCCAGAACGATGTAGAGAAGCAGGAAGAAGAAAAAGATCATTCTTATGTTGGGTGATGAAGTGGCTGCTTCCTCCACACGCATATATCCTCGGATAATCCACGGCTGTCGTCCCAGTTCAGCATAGAACCAGCCCAGCTCAACTCCGAGAAAAGCCATCGGTGCGCCTAGCGCTATGATCCCAAGCAGCCACTTATTCAGCTCATTGCGCTTTTTCCAGAATACAAACAGGAAATACAGAACTGAAATAGCCAGCAGCGTAAATCCGATTCCGGCCATTAAATCAAACAGGTAGTGAACGAGCAGCGGCGGCCATTCGTCCTTCGGAAACTCCTCCAGTCCGGTTACCTCTGCATTAAAGTCACTAAAGGCCAGGAAGCTGAGCAGTTTCGGCAGGTGAAGAGCTCCTATAATTTCATGCTCCGCATTCAGCCATCCCAATAAAATCAAATCTGCTCCGCTTTCCGTCTCAAAATGCCATTCTGCTGCTGCAAGTTTCTCCGGCTGATGCTCGGCCAAAAACTTGGCGGACACATCTCCCGCTAACGTGTTCAGTAAGCCGAACAGCAGAACCACCGCCATCATGAGGTTCAAGGCTTTTTTGTGGTATGCAGATGCCCCTTTTCTCAGCAGCGCAAAGGCTGCAATTCCGGCTAACAGGGCAGCTCCTGTTAAATAGGCTGAGCTTAATACATGAAACACCTTGGAAAACGTCGCCGTATTCAGCATCGCCTCCACTGGGTTAACCGCTGTGAATTGGCCTGCTTCCATGACAAAGCCTCCAGGCTGGTTCATAAAGCCGTTCACCGTCGTAATAAACACAGCCGACATGCCTGCCCCGGTGACGATTGGAATCGTCAGCAGCCAGTGAATGTACGGATTTTTGAATCGATCCCACGTATACAAATAAATGCCCAGGAAGATCGCTTCAAAAAAGAACGCAAACACTTCCATGAATAACGGAAGTGCGATGACATTGCCTGCCAGTTTCATAAAATTCGGCCATACCAGGGCCAGTTGAAGTGAAATCGCTGTACCGGTCACCACACCAACCGCCACAGAAATGACAAAACCTCTTGACCACCTCTTCGCCATCAGTGTGTAATGGGGGTCCTTCTTGCGAATCCCCATGAATTCTGCAATTGCGATCATTAGAGGTATACCTACGCCAAGTGTCGCAAAAATAGCGTGGAAGCCCAGCGTCATGCCTGTCACTAGCTTGCTCCACATTACCGTATCGATTGCCATACTTTACTGCCTCCTTTCAAACTCTGTTCGATTTTCGTAATGACTTGAATCTTTTAATTATTAGGTCAGTCAGCCCTTGGACTGCGTTCTTTATCAGGTTGATAGAACCCCCACTAGACTGAGTCAGAGTTTATCTTCAAACCGTTCCTCCATCGTTGTATGTACAAAGAGAATTTTTTCACAAAGTAAGAGACGAAGGAGCTTTGCCACAACTTCATTGTGCGCTGCTACAATTAGTTACTGGAATAAGCATGAGTTGGCAAGGCTTGTTTTACCTGATACTGAAGGGCCAAAGTACTTAACGGGACCTAATAGTTAAAATTATTATATCTTTGTGAATTAGCAATTCAATCACTGACACGTCTTCGTCCCTAAATGTTCAAGAAAGGATCAACTCTTTCTGACAACTCGGTGAAAAGCGTAAAAAGTACCCAAAGGAGCTATTGATTCTTTGGGCACAACCGTGGTATTGCAATTTCAATTCCACTATGCGTGCAAGATGTTCGGGAAAACCGTTCGCGGTTGCCTGGATTCTTATAGCAGCTTACAAATAAAACAAAAGAAGCCGCTCGTATAGTGAGCGACTTCTCGACTTCTTTTGTTCATAAGTCTGCATAGCTTCAATTCTTTTGCTGTACGGTCTCCTCCAGCCATTGCTGCAAAGGAATATCCTTGGTCAACTCACCGAGCAGAATGTGACTGAATATGCCTTCCTGATCTATGATCATGGTCGCTGGCAACCCGGTGATGCGATACTTGCTGGAGATCTTTCCGGTCACATCAATGATAACAGGAAAATCGAATTGCTGTTTCTCCATAAATTCACGAATGGTGCCCTTCGCTTCCCCCACGTTGACAAACAGGGTCTCTACATCGTTTTGATATGTCTGAGCGATCTGATTAATCATTGGCATTTCCCTCACACAGGGCGTGCACCATGAAGCCCAGAAGTTAATCATGACGACTTTGCCCCGATAATCGGAGAGCTTCACCTGTTCTCCGGCTGAATTAATCGCAGTGAATTCAGGAACGATTGCACCGGCTTCAATGGCACCGGTTCTTTTGGGCTCGGATGATGAAGTCCCCTGGTAAATTGCCCACGCAGCGGCCAGTAAAGCAGCCATTCCAATCAGGAAAGTAATCAAACGTCTCATTTTCGCACTCATTTTTTTACTCTTTATTTCCAATCGATTCACCTTCATTTTAAGCCAAGACTATGATGAAAAGCAGCATGAAGCGACCCGAACTGTTGACGAAAGTCTTCAGTAGAGCCATTTCCCACATTACGTCCTTGGTTCATAAAAACAATCTGATCGGCAACATCATCTGCGATCTCAAGCTGGTGGGTGGAGAACACGACCATATGCCCCTCTTCCTTGATCTGTTTTATCAGATTTGCAAACTCCTGCATCCAAAAGGGGTCCAGTCCATTCGTTGGCTCATCCATGATCAGCAGCGGAGGCTTGGACAGCAGAGCCTGGGCAAATAAAACACGCTGCCGCATACCTTTGGAAAAGGTCGTGACCCGTTTCTTTTTTTGATCGGCCAAGCCTACCATAGTCAGCACTTCCGTTACTCGCTCTTTGGGCACTTTCCTAAGTGCTGCCCAGAACTGGAGCACTTCCTCTGCCGTCAAACCCTGGTTGAAATGATAATCATCCGGCATATATCCGATCTGTTCCGAATATTGCTTTCGTTCTTTGGACCAGCGCATCTTGTTTACAATGATTTCACCCGAGGTAGGTTGAAGAATACCTGCAAGCATACGCAGAACGGTGCTTTTTCCGGCACCATTTCCGCCGCATAAGGCAAGCACATGACCGGAAGAAACGCGAAAGGATATATCTTCAACAATCTGTTGTTTTTTTATGGATTTACACAGTCCAACAATCTCTGTTTCCACGTTATCCATGGGAACGTCCCCTTTCCCATATCCCGTATACTGCCACGATAGAACATGTAATCCACAGCATACATATCCCCATAAAGATCCAGCTCCCGCTCGATGGATGTACCCAATCTACCCACTGATAATATTCAGGTCCCAGTATCGAGCCCCCGCCAAGTTTGATCACCACAAACAAACGTACCAACTCAGCCGGATTGATGAAGGTTAGAACGGTGAGTAAGGGTTTTACCCACTGATACGGCATGAGTCCCAGCACGGAAATTAGAAGCGTGGGCCACCCGATCACAGCAAAAAACCAAACGGATACCGATATCGTTAACGCTTGCCACCGATTTTTGGATAACGAACCGATGAACAGTGCAATAGTCAGAAATAGCAACACCAGTCCGCAGGAGAATATCAGAAACAAAAGGTATGTCTTAACATCTAAAGGGCTACCCACCCATCCGCTAAGAAGTCCCATCAGGCCATATCCGAATGTAACTATCGTCATTAATACAACCGACAGCCCCAGATATTTGCCAACAATAAAAGACATCGTGCCGATGGGGTAAGTGGACAACAGCTGCCAGCTGCCCTCTTCCTTTTCAGAAGTCAACGAGAACGAGCCCAGAAAGAGGGTCATCAGCGGCAACAGATAAAGAATAAGATTTAACATGGAACCTGTAGTGCCAGAGTATCCTGCTACAAAATTCTGAGAATTGATGATTAACAAACTCAGACTAAACACGCAGAAAAGAATCAAAAATGAATATGACCATGGGTTGCGAAATCCCATTTTCATTTCTCGTCGAACGACTTGTACCATATCTCCCATCATGCATCACCATCTTCATTGGTCATTACTTGTGGCCTGATTCTTCCGTTGATTCGCTTTCCCCATGTGTTTCTTCATGCATGCCTTCACCCATACCCTCTTCGGAATGCCCATGCTCACCCATCATATCCATCGTCTCTGTGTTTTGTTTCCAATCGTGGGATGCGAGGTCTTCAGCGGTCATGATCGTTCCCACACCCTGCTCGGCAACAAATGCTTCGGCAGATGGTTTATCCTTGAAATTGAGGATGCCATAAGCCATCGGTGTACGCAGTGAAGCATCATATACATAAGTGGCTTTGCTGTACTCAATCCATTCCTTGTCATTATAATCACGAACAAAATCCATCCCGATGTTATCTGTTCCGTTCTCTTCTTTCCACTGGTGCATACAACCAATGTCATCAAATTTATAATTTTTACCGTCTTTCGTGGTAAGCTGCGTGGCATAGGCATCATCTTTCACCTGCATTTTGCAAATGGCACAGATATCCACGTCTTCATTGATGGGCAATGCCTCGTATTTTTTTCCGCAAGCTGTTAATAACAGCACCCCAAAGAGAAGCACCATAACTGTTTTCCAATGTGTTTTTATTCTCATTTTCGTAATACCCCCATATTGATCATAATAAAAGTGGCCAGACACAGCAGAATGCATCCGATGATCCAAACCCCGGTTGTATCTTTGACCGCTTGTGTACCTGTCTTCGTCGTCTGTGATTCCGCTTCCATACTCATTAATGGCGATCTGTCGCTTGTCCACTCTGCCTTGCCTTCCGTAAACAAGTTGCTCATAAAGATCATGCCTGGAGATTGAAAGAAAAGCTGATAGGCCGAATTTCGGTTGACCACTTGCTCATAAAAAGGGTTAATCCCATAGGAGAGTTCACTAATTCCATCCTCGTTCAGGTCAAGACCCTGAAAGGAATCCCAGTAATTTTCCTTTATCTCATTGTTCCGGCTGTCCATCGCTGAAGCTTCAATCACATTCGAAACAAATTGGTTTCTGGTAAACTGATTATCCTCCGTAAGCACGAGCTGAATTCCGATGAAATTCCGGAGCACCGCATTGCCGCGAATTTCATTTCCTGAGGATTCAGCAATGTTCATGCCAACACGATTTCCTTCCACAACATTGTTATGAATCGAGGATTGCTGTACGTCATACAACAAAATCCCTTGTGAATGCACATTTTCGCTCTGTTTGCGAAAGGAATTTCCCGATACAACTGTATTCTTGACGCCCATGACCATGGCTCCGGTACTGTTGTTCTCCCCCACATTGTCCACAACAGAAGAACCATCGATATACATACAATGAATGCCATACCTGGTATGTAAGAGCGTGTTAGCCTTAACCGTAAGATTGCGACTGTTCTCCAGGTAGATACCGTCCCGCATACCCGTAATTTTGTTGTCTTCGATGTGGGTACGATGGGAATTGTACAGATCAATGCCATTCCCCTTTTGACCACTGGAAGCAGACTCCGGTCCAGCCCATAAAATAGTATTGCTATGTATGAGCCCGTCGACGGAACCCCGCAGCACGATTCCAAAACTTTGACTCTGAATATCCAGGCCCGTGATCTCTACTCGATCTCCTTCAACCTGAATCGCAGCAGTGGGTTCATTTGTTAAGTGTCGTACCGTGAAACCCTGCAATGTCACTCCATCTGAACGAATGGTAATCGTGGATTCAGCTTCCCTATTCAATACCATTACGGATGAGTCCCCTCGAATGGATATATTCTTGTCTATACTTATGGGACCAGAATATATACCCGGCTCAAGCACAAGCACTTCTCCAGGTCTAGAACCATCAATGATTGGCTGGAGTGGAATGGCATCTTTGGCTTCAGGAGCAGCGTTTGCAGTGTCAAGCGGGTAAGATAGTGGGATCAACAGTAGCCCTATAAACAGCAACATGCCCAGGACAATCCGTTCGCGAAACATCATAACCTCCTTCATGAAACACACTGCTCATAGTGTACATAAAAACAAATTTTTACCATATAGCTCAAGCTAGCTATAGAGCTGGACGTTTTGTGTCCAAATTGTGAGGTCATTGTGGCAAAAGTAGAAAAATTACATCCACTTAACATGAAAATAGAAAGAACACACGGATATAGTAAAAAAGCTTATTACAGACGATTATGGTCTGTAATAAGCCCTTGCTCCAATGCGTAACGTGTCAGTTGAACACGATTTTGAACCTGCAGTTTTTGCAAAATGTTTTTTAAATGATTCTTGACCGTATACTCTGAAATTTTATAATTCACAGCGATTTCTTTGTTGGTCCACCCTGCAGCCACGCCATACAGAATATCCTTTTCCCTTGTCGTTAGTGGAACGTCAGGTTCTTTTTTCTCCGTGAGTGAGACATCCTTCAGGATTTGGTAAGCCACTTCGCGGCTCAATGGAGCTTCTTCTGTAACGATGGAATGAAGATATTCCAGCCACATGGACGGTTCCAGGTTTTTGAGCAGGTAACCCTGAGCTCCCCGCTTCAACGCTTCCAGAAGGTGTAGTACATCATCCGAGACGGTAATCATGACAATTTTCACATAAGGAAAGGACAATTTGATCCGCTGTGTTGCTTCAAGACCGTTCATAATCGGCATCTGAATGTCCATGAGGATTAGATCAGGAAGCCACTGTTCTGTATAGTCAATCGCCTGTTGACCGTCCGATACGACGCCAATCACTTCGAAGCCGGGATCCATGGATAAAATTTCACATATGGCTTCTCTCGCATGAGCGTGATCGTCTACAACAAGTACGCGAGTATGGCTCATAACATCTCACCATCCTTTGAAAATTCGACAACAGTAAGCTGCTGTTCCCTTCGGAATTGCATGTTAAAGTTCAGTTCATTCATCCGCTCTCTCATGATTTTTAGTCCATATCGATCCTTCCGTTCAAAAGGATTCATCTCGAACCCTATTCCATTATCTCGAATCGTGATATTCCAGCACTTCTTGTGCCCATTTCCCTGAATCCATCCTTGGGAAGCAGATGCGTGCTTTTGAATATTAAAAAGAGCTTCCCGAATACAAGCGAGCAGTTCTACTTTCTCTTTGTCAGTAAAAGCATCATCCGGGATGCTCCAATCCAATTCGATTCGGACAGGGATATCTTTGGCAATTCTTCGAACTTGACCAAGTAGTGTGGCCGATTCGTTCATAGCTAAGGCATAATTAGCGTTAGGATCATAACGCAAATCTGCAATGGCCTGACGTACATAACGATTGACTTCATGAACCGTTTTTTTGATCGAATACACATCGTCCAGCTGTTGATCCTGCTTGGCTTGTTCCTCTAAACGCCCCACTTTTACCGATAATAAAAAAAGGGATTGCGCGATTCCATCATGGAGTTCCTTGGCCATCTTTTCACGAGATTCCAATGCGGCTTTGGCTTCACGCTCATGCTCCAGCTCTTCCTGAATACGTTCCAACATGAGAAACAGGCGAGTTAACAACGTTATACTCACTACATATACAATGACAGGCGTAAGCCAGTTGCCCAAATCCATCGATATATAGGGGAGCAGAAACTGATGTCGTACATACTCCCACAGTCCAACGGTCAAGGTGGGAATGAGCAAGATCATCCACTTGATTTGTTTGTAAGACATATTCTCCTCCTGAACTGCAAGATAAGAATCAGTGAGGCAAACGAAGAATATAACCGAACCCCCACAGGGTTTGAATCAGATCCTCCCGATTTGGCACATACTCGGATAGTTTGTCACGCAACCGCTTCACATGGGTATCTACAGTCCGATAATCCAGATCTTCCTCATGCTCCACTTTCCAAACAATTCTCAGCAAATCCTGCCTGGAGAATGCTATTTCCGAGTGTGTCGCCAGATGATAAAGCAAATCAAATTCTTTGGGGGTCATATGAATCTCCTCTTGTTCTACTGTAACTCTTCGGGAAGTTGGATTGATTAGAATGGAGGAAATCAACACCTCGCTCGCTGAATGATCTTTTGGCGCAGGTTCGATTAATCCGTTATAACGAGCCATCATAGTTTTAATGCGGAGCACAACTTCCCTCGGACTGAATGGTTTCATCACAAAGTCATCCGCCCCTGCTTTGAAAGCTTCAAGCCGATCAGTCTCTTCTGACTTGGCTGTCAGAAACATGATGGGTATGCTTAAGTTGGTCCTAAGATAATGGCATATTTCAATCCCCTTAATATCAGGGAGAATCCAATCGAGAATGATCAAGGCATAAGAACCGTGATGAAGCTGCCCAAGGGCTTGCCAGCCTAGCGAAGCCTCCTCAACGATAAATTGTTCTTTCTCCAAATACATGCGAAGAAGTCTTCGGACCCGTTCATCATCATCTACAATCAATATTCTATTTTGCTGCAGGGTCCCGTTCATGTCATACCTCCAAATCTTTGCAATATTCGGGTCATTTTCTTAGTTTCTCATTGTAAATCCTCAAGCCAGTGAGTGAGCTTGATGTAATCAGCATACCTTCAACGTACACAAAAGGCATGACTCCATAGAGCCATGCCTTTAATAATCTATCTCTGAATTGTAGACAATGTATGAACGATTATGTCCATGCTTATTTCTTGCCGGTGACGGCTGCTACGACATCGTCGGCCACCTTGCCGTCTGCAATTGGGCCGGACATCATCCAATGTCTGGCTGACACTTTGAACACATGGTTGTCCTTCACAGCAGGCATCGTTTTCCATACATGAAGTTTCTCGACTTCCGTTGCAACGACACTGTTCTCATTGAACTCTTCTTCCGTGCTAATCGATCCTCCGTAGATGGCAAACACATAATCAGCTCCAATGGAGGGCAGCTTCTCTAGAGATGTCGTGACTCCCCAATCGTCCGTAGTATCCTTCTGGAATGCTGTAACGCTTTCGTCTGGATTCAACCCCAATTCAGTGTAGATGAGTGGTGCAAAGCTCGGGAAGAACACCTGCAGATCCTTGTCCGATGGACGCATGAAGACAACTGTTTTGTCCGGGCCCACAGCCGAAATGATATCTTCCTTGGCCTGTTTCAGTTTGTCAGTGTTCGCCTGAAGCACCTCTTGTGCTTTATCTTCCAGACCCGTTGCCTTGCCAAGTTCCACAATGGTTGTCTCCCAATCATCCGGTGAATAAGCAATGGTTGGCGCAATCTTGCTCAGTTCCTCATAAGCTTTGTCGTCAATGGCGTTTCGCTGAACCACGATAAGATCCGGCTGGGTTGCCAGGATGGCTTCCAGATTCGGATTGAAATCTGCATTTCCAGAGAGCGGAATGTTCAGTGCTTTGAGTTGGTCATCCAAGTAGTAGCCATCAAAGTCGTATGCATAGACCATCGGTACGCCCAGGGACAATGTAAGATCCTCAAGACCAAATACGGCAACACGTTTTGGATGCAGCGGAACTTCCGTTTTGCCCATGGCATGTTCGATGACCTGCGTCTGAGGCTCTTCGGCAGTTTGAGTCGCTGCGCTTGCGTTTGTCTTGGTCGTTTCTGTTGTGGCTTGCTCCCCTGCTGTATTTGTTCTATTTCCGCAGGCTACGACCATAAGTGAAAGAACCAACAGCAGGAGCATCAATCCTGCAAATCCGCGTTTCCTTCCAAGTGTAGCCTTTTTTGAACGACCTCGTCTAAAGAGATCATTATTTTCTGTGTGAGACATGAGTTCCCCTCCGCATTTCTGTATTGAGAATGATTATCACATGATGATTATACAGATGTTCCTCAGCGAAGAAAATAGAAGAAGATGTCTACTTTCGCCCATTACCGGGCACTAAATAGCAAGTTTACTTCCTGAAGCAGAAGTTCATGCCGATTGGCTGTATGTTCCAGGATCGGTTCGCTTAACCAATGGCCTCCCTGTGTCAGATAGACGTGCCGGTTTCGTACGGCATGCAGCTGCTTCCAGCTTTCCGCATGTTGAAGTCTCTCCCACACCATCTGGGAATGATGGTCCTTCATAACACTAACGATGATGACGTCCGCATCGAATGCAGCAAGCTGTTCGGCTTCCACGTATCTGGTAAATTCGATCTGATCCACACCTGAAGCCGCGGCAATCTTCAAATCGTCATAAAATACAGTTCCTGCTCTTCTGCCCCAGATCTGAATGCCCCGGGGAGACACACTTAATGCGATTAGCTTACCTTGTTGAAACGAATCAGGAATATGATGAAGAACCGTTTCCACCTTTTCCTCATATCGAAGAAGCCATCTTTCACTTTCATTCTCCCGGTCCAAAAAACGGGCCGTTCGCCGCAGATGTTGCCGCCAATCCTCTCCGTGCCAACTTAGAAACAACACCGGTGCGATGTGCCGCAGCTTCTCTTTCTCCTCTTCGGGGATCATCTCGTCCAATGCAACAATCCGGTCTGGCCTGGCCCGCATCAATGCTTTGAGGTTGAAATCATAGTCGTGGCTGAGTGCTACCTTGACATCATAACGATATTTCCGACGGTAATCATCTGTCCAAAACTGATCAATGGGCGCTGCGAAAGGGATGATTTGCAGGGTCAGCAAATGCCCAATATTGGGCCAGCTGTACGCAGCTGTTTTGCATTTCCTGTTTGCCATATATGTACGAGGCGGTAATCCGACCTGCTTTTTAAACTGGCTGCTGAAATAGTGTTGGTCCTTGAAACCCGCCAATAGAGCAATGTCTTTCAGTGGTTGTCCTGCTTCCATCAGACGTTTGGCTTCGTTAGTACGAATCTCTGCCAGATAGTCCATCGAACTCTGACCGAATTTCTCTTTGAATGATCTCATGAAATAATAGCGGCTCATGCCCGCCTCATCGGCCAGGTCCTCGACTGTGATTGTATCCTGATAGTGATGCAGCATGTATTCCCGTGCTCTCTCAAGTGCGTTCTCGTGTTGGTTCTGCTTCTTGAACAACAGATGCAGCAGGTCCTGGAAACCTGCTTGACTTGCGAAACGATCTGTTGAATCCCCCGTATGCCAGTAACCGACGATTTTTTCGCAAAGTTGCTGCACCTGTGCATCTGGAACCGTGATTGACCCACCAAGCTCCGTTAACAAACACTCAGAGGACACCTTCTGTCCATCATATGGAATGATGCCGATATGAATCCGGTATACGATCTGCTCTCCATCCGTTAAATAAACGGTCTCGACCCGTTGGCCTGGTAATACTAAATGGGCACTATTTGGAACGAACGGATGAGGTATGCCATCAATGACGATTTTGCCGTGACGATTTGCAGCAACAAGAATGACATGATCTGGTGTTTCTTCGTATATCAAACGGTAGGCCTTGTCGACCGAATCCTTGAATACGTTCTTTAATCCATACCATGCGAGATCTGCTGCTGTCTGTCCTTCACCCTGCGGGTGATTTTGTTGTAATTGTGTCATCATAGCGCATCCCTCTTTTCGAATCTTCTTCAAAATTCTAAATGATAACAATTCTCAATGTCAATCATAATTCTCTCATGCACCAAATATCGTGTCTTCGAATATGGATATCTACTAAGCCACAAATTTTTTAAACCTAGTAATAGAGCCCATTCATCCGGTTTTTCACAAAATTGATACCGATAAGCATTTGACAAAGCTATATATTGATATAAAATTAAGAAATAGGTCTATATATAGTGTTTGTTTTTGATCACCTTTCATTTGTCAAGGAGGATATGATAGTGCTAATTGTGTATGATTCTATAACCGGGAATGTTAAGAGGTTTATTTCCAAGCTTCAACTGCCGACAGTTCAGATTCAGAATCAAATGACGATTGATGAACCGTACGTACTTGTGACATATACAACAGGTTTTGGACAGATACCTGATAAGGTGTCTTCTTTTTTGCAAAAAAACTCTGAATACCTGATTGGCGTGGCCGCCAGCGGTAACCGAAACTGGGGTGAGCGTTTTGCCAAAAGTGCTGATTTGATATCTGCATCTTATAATGTCCCTGTTATTAGTAAATTTGAATTATCGGGTTCCAAAAGAGATGTGGAGTATTTTGAACAGGAGGTGAGCCGCATTGCGTCATATTGAATTAAATAACATGTTGTTAAAGCGCGACTCTGATGGCTTTTTCCAGTTACATAAGGATAAAGAGGCTGTAGAGGAGTTTATGAAAGAAATCAAAGATAAAAGTATGGCTTTTGCCAACATTGATGATCAAGTCAAATTCATGATTGATCATGATTATTACGAGGATTTCTATGCTTCCTATACAACCGATGAAGTTAGAACAGTATTTGAAATTACGCGTGGCTATCAGTATAACTTTCCTTCCTATATGGCAGCGTCTAAATTCTATACTGATTATGCATTGAGAACATATGACCGCAAAACATACCTCGAGCAATATGCAGATCGGGTAGCAGCCGTAGCTCTTCACTTGGGTCAAGGACACTTTGATACGGCTTGTTTGCTGTCTCGTTCGATGATGGAGCAGCGTCTTCAACCCGCAACCCCCACTTTCCTGAATGCGGGAAAAAGTCGGCGCGGTGAATTGGTTTCCTGCTTCCTGCTTGAAATGGATGATTCACTGAACTCCATAAACTATGTACTAAACACTTGTATGCAGTTATCCAAAATCGGTGGTGGAGTGGCTGTCAACCTTTCGAAGTTACGTGCTCGTGGTGAAGTCATTAAAGGGGTTGAAGGTGCTGCTAAAGGCATCACGCCTGTTCTTAAGCTGATGGAAGACGGCTTCTCCTACGCCGATCAGATGGGTCAACGTAAAGGTTCTGGCGCAGCATACTATAATATTTTCGGTTGGGACGTTATGGAACTGCTGGATAGCAAAAAGATTAATGCGGATGAGAAAATCCGGTTGAAAACTCTCTCTATCGGACTTATTGTTCCCAATCGTTTTTATAAGCTGGCTCAAGATAATGAGCCCCTGTACCTCTTCGCACCTTATAGTGTTTATAAGGCGTATGGAACACATTTGGATGATATGGATCTGGACGTAATGTATGATACCTTGCTAGCTGACGATCGTGTGAAGAAGAAAAAATCGCTCAGCGCACGGGATATGCTGACCAAGATAGCGATGACTCAACTTGAATCCGGCTATCCTTACATCATTAATAAAACCAATGCCAATCAAGCACATGCCTTGAAAAACGTAGGACAAGTCAAAATGTCGAACCTCTGCACAGAGATCTTCCAGCTCCAAGAAACTTCTGAAATTACAGACTATGGTCAACCGGATATTATCCGCAAAGATATCAGCTGCAACCTGGCCTCCCTCAATATTGTTAATGTTATGGAGAGTGGCAAGATCAAGGAATCCGTTCATGAGGGCATGATCGCACTAACCTCCGTCAGCGACATGACGCATGTTGCCAATGCTCCCGGTGTGGCAAAAGCCAATTCCGAAATGCATTCCGTTGGCTTGGGTGCCATGAATCTGCACGGTTACTTAGCCAAAAACAGGATTGCTTATGAAAGCTCGGAAGCCAAGGATTTTGTACGTACCTTTTTTATGACCATGAATTATCATTCTCTTGAGAAAAGTATGGAGTTTGCAGAGCAAACGGGTAAACGGTTCTATGGATTTGAGCAATCGGATTATGCGTCTGGGGTATATTTTGATCGTTATGTGACTACGGATTACCGTCCCACCACATCGAAAGCACAAGAATTGTTCAACGGAATTGCTGTTCCGTCTCCCGAAGATTGGAACCTACTTAAGTCTAAAGTGATGACAAATGGTCTCTATCATGCCTATCGTATGGCTATTGCTCCAACGGCCAGCATCTCTTATATCCAAAACGCAACATCCAGTGTAATGCCCATCGTGGAACAAATTGAGACACGGACCTATGCCAATTCAACCACGTATTATCCGATGCCCTATTTGCAAAAGGATAACGTCTTCTATTACAAATCAGCGTATCAAATGGATCAATTCAAGGTGATTGATTTGATTGCGGAGATTCAGCCGCATGTGGACCAAGGCATCTCAACCATTCTTCATGTAAACAGTGATGTATCCACGCGGGAGTTGGCTCGCTGCTACCTGTATGCTGCTCATAAAGGGTTGAAATCTCTGTATTATACAAGAACCAACAAGCTGACGATGGAAGAATGCATTGCTTGTTCAATATAAATAATTTCCCTTTAGGGTATTACGATTGGAGTTTGATATACCATGCCGGCAATTCAAGCTGTGAACTGGAATCGGGCGGATGATGATTTCACACTGATGTTCTGGAATCAGAATATTATGCAATTTTGGACCGATGACGAGATTCCTTTATCCGATGATAAAATGACCTGGGGCATGCTCAGTGAGATAGAAAAAGACGCTTATATGAAAGTTTTGGGAGGCTTAACCCTTCTGGATACGATCCAGGGCGGTGTAGGTATGCCACAGATTATGGAACATGTGGATGGACTGCAACGCAAGGCCGTACTTAGTTTTATGGCAATGATGGAACAAATTCATGCGAAATCATACAGTAGTATTTTTACCACGTTGGCATCAACCGAAGAAATTGACAGTGTATTTAAATGGGTGGAAGAAAATCCATATCTGCAAACCAAAGCGACGGTTATACGTCAGTATTACATGAACATTGAAACTTCAAAAGATCTGTATATGGCGATGGCTGCCTCCGTTCTTTTGGAAAGTTATTTGTTTTACAGCGGATTTTTCTATCCACTCTATTTAGCCGGACAAGGCAAACTCACATGCAGTGGTGAGATCATTGATCTGATTCTGCGGGATGAAAGTATTCACGGTGTATATGTGGGCGTGTTGGCCCAGGAAATATACGCGAGCTTTGATGAAACGCAGCGGAACGATGTGTATCAAGGTTTGGTTGATCTAGTACAGCTTCTTCATGAAAATGAGTTGAAATATACGGAGGAATTATATACCCCTATTCATTTGACCGAAGAAGTAGAAGCCTTCCTTCGTTATAACGCTAACAAAGCTATGATGAACCTCGGTTTTGAGCCATTATTTGATGACGAGGAAGTCAACCCGATTGTGTTAAATGGAATCAGTACACATACCAAACAGCATGACTTTTTCTCTAAAAAAGGCAATGGGTATATTCGTACTCTGAATGTAGAACCCCTGACTGATGATGATTTCAAGTTTGAGTAAGTTATTAAGAGTCATAATAAGGCTAACGTGTAGCCTATGAATATAAATAAAGAAGGCTGTTCCTCCTAGAGGAATAGCCTTCTTTATTTACTTTTCGAGCAATGAAATCAGTCTTTGCAGCAGAGCAGGCTCTTCCTTTCGGAATTGCTCCAACCGGAGCCTTACCTTCGCAAACACTGCCTTGTCTTCACGAATTTCATGACGGATGTATTGATCCCTTAGCTTCATTGCCCTGGTGGTTATATCCTGATAACCATTCACGAGTTCTTCGTCGTATGGGATCGTCCTCTCATCTATCAAGTAGGCAATCCGTTCACTCATCATTTTTTTGTGCTCCCAGAGCACATGAAGATGCCTCACATCGTTGCGGTCACCAAGGCGAGGATCGTTGCTCTCTACGGCATCATAGTACATTTGCAGATAGTCGTAGACATTAATTCCGAAAGCCTGTTCATCGTCAGGATTGTAATTAATGCGGTTCAGATGGGTCTCTCCGTTCAGGTAATCATACAGTTGGTCGAGTGCTACGATTCTATCGAAAGGATAAGGAGAATGCGGCTCGTATTTGTAAAAATAAGTGTGATGATCCGCGGTGAGTCCCTCTCTGAGCAGATGTCTCATGGAATGGATAGCATCCAGAAACTCCGTGAACGGAATCTGTACATTGCGGTAAACTCCCGTATGGTCGAACATGGAAGCATCAAAAACACGTCTCTCCCAATGGAAACCGTATAGAAAAAGATGATGCGGAAACGGTTCTTTCTGATAGGCCGCCGCTGGCGGTAGCTTAGCTTCGTCCAAAAACACGACACAATAATAGCCGTTGCGAATCTGATCCGCAAAAAATTGGGGCCAGGCGTCCAGCGCCAAATGCTCCAGAATCGTATAATTCACAGAGCATGTGAGTAGAAAGGGATTATTGAAATTCAATTCGTTGGGTTTGCCCCGGAAAAAATCGATATAAAACTGTCTGCCATCCTCCAGAAAGGTTTTCTTGCAGGACAACTGAATGAAATTGCTGTAATACCAAGGAATCGTTTCCTCATGTGCACTGGTAATCGAAAGCGTGTAAGCCCACCGCAGAAATCCTTTAAGCGGCGGATTTAACACGGGTAGCTGAACAGCATTCATTCTTTCTCCCCCTTAACTACTTGCACTACTATATCCCTTCACAGCCTGTTTCCAGAGCAATCGTATAACTGTGAAGAGTATAAGCGAAGCGACCAGCGCCAGACCTGTATAGAGCCAGCTGAGCTGTCCTAGCAGGAACATCGGCCCGAAATTGGTAATCAGGAACAACGGAATGACAAAGGTACCGATGCGCCGGACCCAAGTTGGGTATATTGCCATTGGAAAATTGTTGGCATCCCAGGCGGAATGGGCGATCTCCGATGCAGAACCCGTCTGAACGAACCGAAATGACAGCAATGCAGGGATAATCATTAGACAGTATGTGATGATAACGGACACGAATAACAGCAGCATAAACCCGGCTAGCTGGAGAAACGTCAGGGGTATGTCCATGGCATGCCAGCCAATGCCAATCATGACGAAACCAACTAAAATATCAGGGATTGGCAGCGCCAGATCGACATAACGCAAAGAAGCCATGAATTGAAGAGAAACCGGCTTCGTTAGCATTAGATCAAGCGAGCCGTCCTTAATATATTCCGGAATTTTCGTGAAATTTGTAAAAAACAGCCCGACATATATTCCTGTCACTACGGTGTGCATGCCTATAAATAGAAGCAGCCCTTCGGGCGGTATGCCGTCGACGTGAAGATCGGTGCGGAACACAACGAGCACATATAACAGTTTGGCAAGCAGGTAGACGGATTCCACGAGCAGGCTCATCATGAAATTACCTCGAAACTCCATCTGAGCAATGAGACAATTTTTGATGAACATGCCATACAAATGTGCGTATTTTCTCAGGACTCTAAACATATGGAATATCCGCTACCCCCCAACCGCTGAATATTTCTTCATGGATATCCGCCACGTTAGACGGGATAGCCATAAGAACAGGAGTATCCACCCGCACTGGATGAGCAGCCCTTGGTACATCGCCACCACTTCTGTTTTGCCGCTGAGCACATTGACTGGAAAATAAATGGTATATGGAAACGGCGTGTATTGGAGTGCCTCCACAATTGAATCCCCGAAAATCTCCAACGGAAACATACCTCCGCTCAGAATATTCACGAGCAGACTCGTAATGACGAAAAAATAAGAGATTTCATTTAGATAAAAAGCACTTGCACAGATGCAGTAAGAGATCAAGAAATTGAGCAATAGCGCCCCCGACAGCGTGACGACGAACAAGATCATCCGTATGACCTGGAACTCAAGCACACCACCGGCAGATGAGATCCAGATAATCCCGACAAGCAGCACAGCTGTAACGCCGTAATAGATCGCTTTCTGTCCGAAAAAAGATACTAGCCGATATCCGAAGTAACTAACCGGTTTGATCAAATACTTGTTGAGGCCGCCGTTCTTGATATCGTCGACGATCTGGTGCTCGAACTGGGTAGCGATTAGTTTGGATACCAAACCCGCCAAGATCGTATACAAAATAATTTGATTATATGAATACGAGAATAGCGCCGATTCGCCGGAATGTTGGTACACCGCTGTCCATATAAAATACTGGACAAGAATCGGAAACGCGGCTCCGAGAAGACCGAGAAAGAAGTGAAATCGGTATTCCATCGATTGCTGCACACCCATCGAAAAAACAGCCGTGTACAATTTGCGTCCGTTCATCCGACGGATTCCTTTTGGTAGAGCATTGAGATACTCTCCTCGATCGGCACGTCCTCAATCGTCCAGTCAACAATCGGAAACGAATCGAGCATAGCACGCGACACTTCTTTTAGCCGGTGTTTGGGCAGCTCCAGAACAACGCTGTAGTCGTCTGCACTGATCATTTTTCCGAATTTGGCCAGCCGCTGCTCGGCAACCGGCTCCGAGAACTGCAACTTTACAATTTTGTGCTCGCCAAAAAGATCGTTAATCTTATGAAGATCTCCGTCATACAGAAGACTTCCTTCGTTAATGATGATCGTTCGCTTGCACAGGTCCTCCACGTCCTTCATGTAGTGGCTCGTCAGCAGGATCGTGGCGCCAAACTGCTCATTATAGTATTTCAGAAATTCCCGCACCCTCTTCTGAGAGGGGAAATCCAGGCCAATCGTCGGCTCATCGAGATACAGCAGCTTTGGTCGGTGGATCAGAGCGGCGATCAGCTCCATTTTCATACGTTCACCCAAGGACAACCTTCGGACCTGTACATCCAGGAGATCTTGTACATCAAGCATTTCCGATAGTTCGGCAAGACTTCGACGATAGAGATCATCCTCGACGTCATATATACATTTGTTCAAATAAATCGAATCGCTGGCGGGAAGGTCCCACCAAAGTTGATTTTTCTGACCCATTACAATGGAGAACAGCCGTTTGAATTCGTTCTTTCGTTCCCAAGGCACATAGCCAAGTACGTCGGCTTCTCCGCTTGTGGGATATAGAATGCCTGACAACATTTTGAGCGTTGTGGTTTTACCTGCTCCGTTCGGACCCAGAAATCCAACGCACTCTCCGGGGCCGATATCAAAGGAAACGGATTTAACCGCTTCCTTCACAAGTGATTTGCGAGCAAATAAGTTTTTCAGTGAATGTTTGAGTCCTGCTTCTTTCCGGTAATATACGAACGATTTGTGCAGTTCCCGTACACGGATAAAGTCCATCCCCGCTCCTCCTGAATAATTGCATGTTTTCCCTTATTGGCGGCTTAAAGTTAAAGCGATTAAACTCCGTTGTTATACAGAAGCACGCATTTGGAGCAAATCGGTGTCAGACCGCAGGCCAGAATCTCGCGTTGTTTTCGCAGATCCTCACCGTGGAAAATATCGGCCACACTTTCTTCGTATAAATTACCGACACTGAATTCCGGAAAAAATTTGCATGGATTGACCTTACCGTCTGGCATCACGTCCATCCGGTTCGAGATCGAGAAACACTTGGTCCGATTCATGGCCGGCTTTTCGCTACCCCGAATAAAACCTTCTACCTCTTCGGGCTCCAGCGCAGGCTGATAGCGGATACGTACATTCCACACTCGTGAATTGACTCGTTTAAATTCCTCGATTAATGTGTCGAAACGATCCGGTGAGATGTGAAACGTGAAAGAGTGCCAGCTATTCTTGTGGTCGCTCGCAAAGCGGGAGGCAAGGTGCGGAAAGTGCGCATCAAAGTAGGTGTCCATTTTTTCCGCCGTATCGGAAGGGATGTACCATGGGAAGCAGAAGTACACGGAATCAACGCCCAACCCTTCAAAGAATTCCATCAAGCTATAAAGCTGATCGACCATCTGGTCATTTACTGTCAGAGCTACGGACACTTTTCCTTTGTACAAGCCCTGCTTTTGCAGATCCAACAACAACTGTATGGCGTGAATCACTTTTTTGAACGTGCCTTTGCCCCGGATCGCGTCGTTCTCCTTCTCGAATCCTTCCAGGCTGACCAGCATGACTAAATTCTTAGACATTTTCAAAATAGAATCCAGCTTTTGTTCAATGAGAATCGCGTTTGTACAAATGGTCGTATGCCGATCTTCCTTAGCCAGCAGTTCTGCCAGTTCATCGAACTTGGAGTAAAATAGCGGTTCTCCGCCCCACAGGAACACACGTGATTTGCGTTCTCTCGTTTCGGCCAACAGTTTTTCCACGACGGGAATCTCGATTTCGTCTCTCTTCACTTCACTGGCAAAGCCGTGATGGAAGCCATCTGGATTCCATTCAAAGCAATGCTTGCACCGCAGGTTACAGCCGTTATTAAGCTTGATTCCGATCTCATAAGGCACGGGTGCGGCATACGTCGGGTCCTCCCGACGTTTCCTTCCCGTTTCTGCGAGCGGAACGAGGGTTCTTTTCATATTTTGGAATGTCAGCTTATCAAACGTAACTGCTGTTTTCGGCTGCATGTGTTTTCCTCCCCAAATGCTTGATTTTTGATCGCTGCTTTAGCAAACGTCTGTACATTTCTTCAAGATGTTGTTCCGAGTAATCCATGGCTTTCCATTCCGCGAATCGGATACCGAAACCACAGGACTTCCAATAGTTTGAATTCTGAAGCTCATGGTCACCAAACGGCTCTAACATGACAAAAGGTATTCCATAGGACAACGAATCGTTCAGTGTCGCTCCTCCCGGCTTGCTGATAATGGCAGCACAATTGCGCATCAGGTCCGTATAAGCAGAGTAATCACGGAGCGGAGTTGCCCGAAGAATGCCCTCTTCACGCACATATTGGTTCATTGGCGGAAATGAATGCCGCCCCTGGGCATCCCGACTCCATGGATTCCATGAAGCCTCTGTTCCGAAGTAGCGTGTGCTCCCATCGTCCTCCTCCACCTCGGAAGAATCGTAGACGATCACATCCAGCAAATAACCGAGTTGACGAAGCTCTGCAATCGTTGACACGTACGTTCCGATCCCCCAGCCGCCGCCATGGATCAGAATGCGTCCTTCACGCTGTGCATATGGCAGGAGTACCTTTTCATCTGAGGCAATATAGCAGTTTGGAGACAACCTTGAAGGCTCGTAAAGCCAAACGTTATCGTAGTCCGGATACAAGGACTTGTGTACTTTAAACGATGGCGTATCGCAGGCATCCAAGCGGATTATTTGAATATCCAGAGGCTTGTCCGCAATGGCTTTGTAGCGCTCCAGGATCGGGAGCCAAAAACCGGTAAACACAGCAAAATGAGACACACCATCACGTATCCATGCGTCCAAAAGGAACTGGACTTCCTCTTCATTCAGGGAAGAGTCTACAGGCTTGGCCAGTTTATGCCCCATAAGGGCAACAGAGAAATCAGCATGAAATGCTTTTTTGGTGGAATTAATCTTGCACCTGATTTCTTCTTGATACAGGTTCTCCAGAACGTGAACGTCCGTTCTAACACCTCTATCTTGCAGGTACGTGTTCAGATGCATAGCCGGAATGTATGCCCCAAGCGAATTGCCTGACGCAAGCAGGGTAACCGAAGATGAATTCATGCGCAGCCTCCGCATTCCAGAATTTAGTTGTACACTTTAATGGACAAGTCAGCGAGTACCTGCCTCAGACTCACGATCAGTTCACTGCGATGTTCGTCGTCACGGCCCACCACCGATATATACAACCGTCCCTTCGGCATACCACGATGACTCTGGATTCCCTCGGATATACGCCGAGAGGTCAGAATTTCGTTCACCATTATGGTGTTAGATGAAATAGGCATAATTCCGTACTCACCTTGCCCTCTGAATAGAAGACCGGATCCATGCAAAGCGTCCAGCAAACTTTCAAACGTAAAGCCTTCAGGTAGACCGAGAGACAGAAAGGTAAGCAGTCCACTATAGCCGTACGTTTCCCAGCCTTTATCAAGATATGCATTAATGAGACCCATGGACTTGCGCGCGTTAATTTCTACAATGGGTACGACATCTCCGTCCTTCAGAATCATGGAGTCGAAGCACACGAAGCCATGGTATCCGTCCTCGAATAATACCCGAAGTGCCCTTTCTATCGTATCAAAATAACCCGCGTTCTCCAGCAGAAGGAGCAAAGCCTCATCTGCTCTAATAGACCCGCCGTAATTCTGCTGCTGATTCAGCATACGCTGAACCGATAGGAAATCCCTCTCACCGCTCTTATGAATGAACCAATGTGAGCTGAAATCGATCTCTTTTCTCAGCAGTGGTTCCAGCAGGAATTGCGAGCGCAATCCTCTTCTCTCCTGCTTGTCCAGGTGCTCTGCTATTCTTCGTTGCATGGCTTCATTTTCAATGAGCATATTGCCCTTGCCGGAAACACCGAATGGATCTTTCAGTAAATACGCCCCTCGCTTCAGCAGCGTATTTCCGACAGCCTGCACTTCTACTACACTGTTCACTTCCGTACCATAACACTTCTCTCCGATCCTGGTCAGGAGTCGGTTGGAGTAAAATTTGGAATTTACATGCTTAACCGTCTCAAGGTCGGGCAAAGAACCCAACGATCCTTCGGCATGCAGGTACTCCTCCGTATCAGCCGTAATGGCATAAGGAGAGAGATGTTTTACGTTGTGGGTCAACATCGCTTCACGCTGTTGATCGTCTGAAGCAAGACTGAACATGCACTGCTTGAAAACGTCCGGTTCGGGTAAGGAACTCTCCACATCGTTCAAATCAAAGTGGTAACGGCTACGAAAGGAAAAACCTAACCCGTTCAGATACTCGTACAGCTTTGGATCGATTTTGCAGCGGGTGTAGAGGATATCGTCTGGCCCGCAAAATGGAAATAACAGCTCGTCCATACATAGGACAATGGATTCTCTGTCCTTATCAGGCATAGCAGGTAGCTTGGATAAGTCCGGATCCCTCCATCGCGTTTCAGGATCAAACGTCCCCATAACGATCGTTGGAATTACCCCGGCCTCACTTCTGGACATCTTCGTACAATGATTGCTCTTGAGACTGGCAGCTTTTCAGAAATGTTATAAATGTGTCGATCGACTGGAGATGTTCATAATCGAATTCGTCATAGTCAATGATTACGTTTAACTGATCCTCGACTTTGAGCATAAACTGGATCATTTGCAGAGAATCGAGACCAATATCGTTATTCAGTTCCGTTGCTGGGGACAGGGATTGGCGTAGTTCCGGTTGGTCTTCTTTAATAGCGCACAAAATATCTACGATTTTATCGTACATGACTACACTCCTTTAAAGTGATAATTGTGTGAGGTACAACCGAAATTATTGCGCTTACATATGCCATTCAAAACAAACCTCGTTTGGGTTTTGTTTTTCTCCTCCCTCTTCCAAAGTTACAATTATTATCTTTATAATGACATTTTATGTCAAGGGATAAAAACCTATGATATTCTACTCACAACAAGGCTTCTAGCCACTAAAAAACCGCTATTTTGGCGGCTTCCCAGGGTCGGCCCTCCTCATCTCGTTTTAGACGATTTTCTCCCTTTGATAAGATCAAGACAAATTGATAAAATTTATGTACTAACGGTTAAAGCCATCCATTTTAGAGAAAACGAGGCGAGGATATGATTGAAATTACGATTGAACTGGTTCGTCAATTAATCGATAGTCAATTTCCGAAGTGGAAAGGCTTAACGATAACACCCGTAGAAAAAAGCGGGCACGATAACCGCACCTATCGATTTGGAGACGAAATGACAATTCGTTTACCGAGTCACGAACGTTACGCCTCTGCTGTAGAAAAAGAACTGAAGTGGCTTCCTGTTTTCAAACCTCTGCTATCATTGCCCGTTCCAGCTCCCATTGCAAAAGGTGAACCTTCGGACGAATATCCCCTTCCCTGGTCGATCAACCGATGGATTAAAGGTGAGACCGTCTCGCCTGCCAATGTACTCGATCTAGGCGCATTTGCCGAAGACCTCGCTAAATTTCTGAGAGAACTAGAAGCCATTGATGCTAGTCACGGCATACCCGCAGGCATTCAAAATTTTCATCGCGGGGGGAACTTAGCGGTTTACGATACAGATACAAGGACCGTCATTGAAAAGGTATCCGGCCAATACGATCCAAAACTCATGACTGAAATATGGGAGCTTGCCCTGGCAACGAAATATCAAGCGTCACCGTTATGGCTGCATGGTGATGTTGCAGTAGGCAATCTGCTCGTGCAAGATGGACGACTGTGCGGGGTCATTGATTTTGGAACTATGGGCGTGGGCGATCCTTCAAGTGATCTTGTGATGGCATGGAATTTTTTTGATGATGTAAGTCGTGAGATATTCCTAAGCTGCATGAAAGTTGACCAAGATACGGTTGATCGTGCCCGTGGCTGGGCTTTGTGGAAAGCACTCATCTCCTACGATTGGAATGAACAAGGCTCGGAAGCCTCGAATTGGGGAAAGCGTGTCATAGATGTCATTATTCATGACTATAAATCGCTCTAAGCATATTAGCCTACCAAATCCCTACGCAGGGCGCACAGCCCCGCGTAGGGATTTCTTTCTGCTTATCCGTAGATTTGTTTTGCATTTATTTCAGCCATCCCATTTAACCTCTAAATCTTGCAATATTAATTACAAATCAGTGTTGACATTGAGCTTAGGATAAAGCAGTTCGTTATAACAAGCTGGTGAGATGATGTAGTGGTGATGCAGATATGAACTGGGGAGCGTCAATTGATCTTACTATTATGAATTTTTCATATGTTGAAATAATAATATAGTGTACGAAGAAAGATGCAGGTGAGTTAACATTTGAAGCTACACGATTAAATTCCCCCTTAATTTTTGGATGGAAATCTGGCGAAAGCAACCCCATTCCTATGGACATAGCCAGTACGCTTTTGTTGTTGTGAATTTTTCATATAGTGAAAATATAAGGTTGTTGCCAATAAAAAAGCCGCCTTTAAGGCGACTTTGTGATTATCATGCTATTTTTATAGCTGAAAGAATCAAGTTCGTCCAGTCCAGTCAGCTCCCGCTATTTCTTTCCAACGTTCTCTAATCTCGTCATATAGTTCCTTACTCAGAGCTCCTTTGGCGACAAGATCGGCATTTTGCTGCCAACGGTTAGGTTTGGCTGTACCCACAATCGCCGTGTCTACCCCTTCTGTACTGAGCGTAAAACGTAATGCCGTTTCAACGGCTGCTTGTGCATCTTCGCCCAGAAATCCATAACCAAGTTCATTCAAGCGCTTCCAGTATACAAAGGGATATGCTTCTTCCGGAAGCGAGTCATACGTCCATGCCGCATTGGCAATGGGACGTTTGGCAATAACCCCCATATTCCTCTTTCTCGCTTCTGGCAACGTCAGATCGATGGCTTCCTGATCGGCAATGTTCAGCGAGGTTTCAAAGCTGTCGAACACACCTGTCTGAATCGCATAAAGTGCATCTGTCGTATCGCCACTATATCCAATAAATCTTGTTTTCCCAGCTTCCTTGGCTCGTTGCAGCACTTCAATGACCGCTCCTTGCCGAAGTACTTCTTCAGAGCAACTATGAAGATGGATTACATCAACGTATTCCGTTTTTAGTCTTCTAAGACTACGGTCAATCGTTTGCTCTAATACTTTGGCGTCCCAATCTGGGCCATCTACCCCAGCGGCATGTCCACATTTGGTAAACAAATAATAATCGTCTCTGCGATGTGATAGCACATCTCCAATTAACTCTTCACTATCCCCATAACATTCAGCCGTGTCAATGACGTTTAACCCTGCATCCAACGCACTGTTAAGCAATGTTTCTACATCTGCTTTGGATACGTTCTTGCCGATCTCCGCTCCACCAAACCCAAGTGTACTTACTTTCATGCCAGTGTTTCCGTAATTACGTAGTTCCATGGATCATTTCCTCCAAGCTTCGTGAATTTGGTTACAGATAATGAAAGTTCATATAGTACAAAGTAGTCTTCGGTATGTATTACCCTTATGTTGGGTATTACACCCACTTGTTCATCTTACTTTATTTCCTCCAACACGGATACATCCGTTGAATCAGGTTACGAAGAACTGACTCGGGTTCCCCAGTTCAGGATGAAATTTCTCACGAAAGCGGCCTCCCGTGTATTCCCCTATGATTTTTCGCCAGAACGCCTGAGCAATGACATTGTTGCGCACCTGGGTTACTTTCCATCTTCCCGGAAAACGTTCAAACAGCTCATAAGCTGCCCGAGTACCCACTCCACTACGCCGGTATTTCTGCATTACAAAAAACTCGGTCAAATAGTAGTCATTATCTTTGCTGCCTGGTTCACAACGCTCTACTAATGCAAACCCTGCTGGTGCCTCATCACTCGTAATCAAAAAAGGAAACTTACGGTCTTCCTCTGACCAAAAAGCGTCCAATCCGGGATACTCCGGGAAAATACCGTTACTATCCACATCAATATTCAAATATTTAGTAAAATCATACAGATAAAATTGCATTAAGTGCCGAATCACCTGACTGCGTTCCCGGGGAACCAGCTCTATTTTTATATTCATCCGGTTCACCTCCTCTGCTCTACTTATAACTCATACTTTAAAGCTTTACACCGCCAAGGGCAAGGAAGCATGAATCTGCTTATTCCGGTTCCGTGAACAGGCTGTGACGATCTAAATATGGTAAACTAGGATATAGCATATTTTAGAAATTATTTTAACATGGGGGTGCCGAACTTGACCAATGTGCAAAAAGAGATTGACCGACGCAAGCTGGATGACAAACTGCCTTCCATGCCTTGGTTCGTTCAGCAATTCATTGACTATAAATTACCTGATTTATCTCCTTCTACTTTGCTTGAATATTTAAGGGATTATGAAGCCTTCTTTGGCTGGTTACGCGCAGAAGGATTGTCCGAAGCAAGCTCTAATAAGGAAGTTACATTGCTTGAACTGGAAGTCCTTCGAATGGAATCAGTGACATCATATCGATTATTTTTGGCCACCAAGCGTGAAGGAGCCAACTCCAGAATCACGGTTTCCCGCAAACTTTCTTCTCTGCGTTCGCTCTTTCATTATTTAAGTCAGATTGCGGAAGACGAAGATTTCTATCCACTGCTGAAACGAAACATTATGGCGAAGATTGAGATCAAACGTACCCATAAACCCAAAGATACAGCAGCCAAACTAAAGGGTAAACTTCTGGAAGAAGAAGAGTTGCTGGAGTTTATCGGATACATCCTTGAAGGATATGCCGTGGATATGGAAAAGAACAAACAGGCAATCTACTCACATGAGCTAAACAAAGAACGGGATGCCTGCATCGCCAGCCTCATTCTGAATTCGGGTTTGCGTGTATCAGAAGTGGTGAACCTTAACGTGGATGATCTGGATCTGAACAATAAACTTCTATATGTATATCGCAAAGGTAATAATGATGAGACGTTTAAGACACCCGTGTATTTTAGAGAACAAGCCAAGGATGAACTCGCAACCTATATCAATCTGCGCCAGTCACGTTACCGCACACCCAAACGGGAAAAAGGCTTGTTTATCGCTCTTCGCAATGGAGATTCCGAAGGAAGTCGGATGACCAAACGGGCCATACAGGCCATGATCATGAAGTACGCCAAACAATTCGGCAAGCCGTATCTAACTGTGCATAAATTGCGCCATTCTTTTGCGACTGACTATTATTTGCAAAATGATATCTATAAAACGAAGGAACAGCTTGGACACGCTTCTACAGAAACAACCGAAATTTACGCGCACCTCACGGATAAAACGATGTCTGAAGCAATTGAACGCCGCACTGATGACGGGATTTAGTCTATTTTTACAGCTCAAGTATGATTCGATTCCTTACAAAATATCAAGCTAACTTAAAAAAGCGATTCTTCCAGGAAAATGTTCCTGCAAGGTTCGCTTTTTTTATTTTTATTCACTCGCAAAATTAATGAAAACATACTCTTTTCCTTACATTTCATACCATTAAGTTTACATAATAATTATTTCGTCATAATTTTCTTTTCTCTTCATGACGCTCAAGCGAGACCAGCCATCTTGCTATATCCTCTGTCTCATGAATAGAATGCCAAACGAGGCTCCCTCTTGCCTCCACACATTCTCTCCTTTCATCCGTCAGCCATGAAACAATACCAACTACATCCTGTAACGTCTCGATTAGAGAAAGGTCCTTCACTTCACGGACCATGACCAATTTGGGGTAAGGCGCTTGTTTGTATCCCTCAATGAGAATCCAGTCGTACGCTGACAGATAGTTTATCATGTCTTCCAACGGAGTTGCTTGTCTTTCAATGAGTGCAGTACGTTTATCCGACATGACAACGACTGCATCGGCCCCCGCCTGAGCAAAGCTGTAGGAATCTGTTCCTTCGTGATCCATCTCAAAATGATCATGTCCATCATGTTTAATTACAGCCACTCTTCGTCCAGCAGAAGTAAGGTATCGGGTAAGTGCAGCAATTAAGGTGCTTTTGCCTGTGTTTTTATATCCAACAATCTGCATGATATGTGGTGAAGTGCTGCTTATTTCAGACATGTATGACCTACCTGACATGACCCGTGGGAAGTCTGAGAATTCGAACCTGTTCACCAGCAGGAATGCCCTTTTTCTCGGGCGGAACAACGATCAGGCAATCGCTATCTTTAATAGTAATCATGACACTGGATTCGTCCACACGCGAGGCAGAAGGTTTAGCATACACCATTCCGTTACGTATCTCTGTCCGTCCGCGTACAAATCGTGTGAAATTGTTGACCTTTGTATAGTCATCATCCAAAATAGCTGTCCATTCCTCCAAATAAGGATGAGCATCGGCCTGCATCGTGCGAATCGTTGGCCGAACAAACAACCCAAAGCCGACAAAACAAGCTCCAGGATTGCCCGAAAGCGCAAATAGGAGCTTGTCATTAACCACAGCAGCCGTCGTAACACTACCGGGACGCATAGTCACTTTGTTAAACAGCATCTCCATATTCCCTTCCCGAACCAGGTCACCCATAATATCATAATCTCCTACGGATACCCCACCTGTTGTGACCACCATATCATTATGTTCAAGCGCTTCTGCAAGCTTCGTACGTGCGGTATCCACATCATCAGCGATTGAACCATACATAACCGGTTCGCCTCCCGCCTCAACGACCAGAGAACGAAGCATATAGCTGTTACTGTTTCGGATACGCCCTGGTTGCAATGGCTCGTCCACTTCCAATAATTCTGTACCTGTTGCAAAAATAGCTACCTTTGGGCGTTTATATACAGGCACTTGACCTACGCCGAAAGTCGCCAGCACGGATTGTTCACCTGCCTGAATAATCGTTCCTGCTTCCAGCAGCAATTGGCCCTCATGAACTTCCAATCCAATTGGCGTAATGTTAGCATCAGGCTGAATATGACGCTTCAGGGCAATCCATTGTTCCCCGTGCTCTTCTTTACTTTCAGTCATCTCCATCATAACAACAGCATCTGCACCTTCCGGTACTTGAGCTCCTGTCATGATCCGAGCAGCTGTACCAGATGTAATCGTAAGATCCGATGTATACCCGCATGGAATTTCATCAATGACACGGAACCAAATCTGCTGCTCGCTGGATGCTCCAATCGTATCCGAACTTAGAATCGCGAACCCATCCATTCCGGAACGACGAAAGAATGGGTAAGGATGGGGAGCATGAATTGTCTCAGCAAGCGTTCGACCATGTGCTTGCTCAAGTGTTACTTTTTCTATTGAACCCGAACTGACATGAGCAGCAACTTTCGCCTGCGCATCCGGTACTTGTATAGCTTTACGGATAAATTTCGCAGTCGTCATATCCGTTGAATGTGAATTTATTTTCAATGGTGATAGAACCTCCCTGGGTCATTTGTTCATATTAAAAAGTGTAGCCCGAAAGCTAGGTCATGACAAGTACTCTCCAACATACCATTCACATGAAAGACGAATTGACAGACTATAATATGTAAGAGAAAAGGAGCTGACTTTTATGAACCAACGATGCGAATTATGTGGAAGGGAGCCTGTCGAGACAACAGTCCATCACCTGACACCGAAAGAAATGGGTGGAACGCACATGCCTACTGCCGATCTCTGTATCCCTTGCCACAAACAAATTCATTCTCTGTATACCAATCGCCATATTATAACCTTAGGTTTAACTGAGATACAGGCACTAAGGCAAGATAAGCGCATCGCTCCTTATATCCGCTGGATTCGCAAACAACCTGCCACAACCATTCCTCGTGTTCGAAAGTCCCATCATGTCCGCAAATCGTAAAACAAAAAGAACAGCGTCCAAGGTCATTTTCAGTGGCATAGCTCGCTCCACCTTACCTTTTCACTGTTCTTCTGCGAATGATTTGATATTGCGGGCCCCATTCATGAGAAGTGCTACCTACGCCTCATGATTCGGCCACCGCCAACCCTCGTTTTGGGCTTTTTATAAGAGCTCTTCGGTGAATCAAATAATCCTCCAAGGCCGCCACTACTTTTATTACGATCAATTGTGCCTTTGCTTTGTTCCTTATTTCGGCTGAATAATCCTCCACCGGAGCCTACGCTGGAATCCTTATCGCTACCACGCCGGGTAATTGACCCTTTCCGGTCAACGGTAATCGGCGGAGCAACCTTTTTATCTTTACTCGTCGGTGTCCGATAGGAACCTTCACTTGGTTTGTACGTGTCCTTGTTCGTATAACCCCGATACGTACCGGACCCTCTACCCCCAAACGAATCAAACAAATTACCGATTAATGTTGCAGTTAAGTAACCTTGCAAAAAGGACGAATCATAATTCTGCCGAACATATTCCTTGGAATCCACCTCAACCAAGGTGTCTTCCGCTTTATTCGGGTCTTGCTGCAAATGATAATACTGGTCCTGATACACCAGGAACATCCGCTCTGTATTTTCCGCCGAGATCTGATCCGGCTTCCGCTGTTCAGATAATTCCTGAGCAACCTCTGGAACGGTACGATCGGCAGCTCGGTACACATAGGATGTCGTGTTACCACTGCCACTGACCGATTCAAGCGGATATGTGTCCTGAACGGAAGGTGCTCCGCACGCGGACAGCAGCGACATCACAAGGCTGAGGACCAGCATTAATTTTAATCCATGTGCCAAGCGCTTTTTCATTGGAACCTCTCCTAGCTCGAACGAATCACTTTGATATCCGCAGGAAGAATGGACTCACCCTCATACAGCGTAAATCTTCTGTCTTGCCACTCCACACGCAAAAGCATGTTATCATCAGACTGATATTGCCATACTAATTGTTCCCCAGCCTGACCATAGGGTGTCCTGCCTGCAGTGGTTACCATTCCTCCGTATTCTTCCTCCAGATGATACGCACGTCCATCCAGATCCAGCAACGTAGGCACCTCGTCTGGTGCATCAAGACGGCCATCAATTGGTGTATAGAGGGCATACCGGGTCATTTCCCGTTCTTCAATATGCAAATGTCGGATTGCCGTACCATCCTGCAACGTGAGGACAGCCGCATTCCGTGCTCGATGATGTACCCGCCCAACAACTTCATAGGTGACCAGCGAAACCTCACAGATATCACCAGGTGCCAGCTGAAGCATTGTTTTCTCTGCCTGGGGCGGTTCAGGTTTGGCTAGTATACCTTTAATCCGTTTCCACACACTCATGCCCATTACTCCTGTTCTTTATCTTATAAACAAGCTGCAATAATTAATGCGCCCACGATATGTAGTGCACCCGAGAACAAACCGTAACCTGTCTTGCCCTGCTGTATTCCCGTATCCAGATCCAGATTGGCCCATCTCCGAATCATAAAGTGAACCACACTCTCCAGAATCAGCAAAATGATAAATGAAACAACGGATACCAACAACGCTTCTCCAAGATGACCCGCTGTCGAAATGGAGGTGGCGAGTACATATCCCTGAGCAAACAGCTTCATAACCATACGAGTCGTAACGGCCATATTGCCCGCCTTCACTTCGGCAAAATCCTTATACTTCGTGAACAAAGAATCCACATACATTAAAACAAACAGCAAAACCGAACCCGATAACGTCCAGACCAGCATTGCCAAAATGTTCAAATCCATTTACATAGCCCCCACATTTCAACATGAACCGCAATTAAAAGCGAAGGAGAAACGCTGGTCTCTCCTCCGCTGGTACCCCTGCTTGCTTACAAGGTTTAGTTCTTATTTTCGTATTGCTTCATCAATGCTGCCAGTTCATCCTCAACAGCCTGATCCTTGCCAAGCTTCTCAAACTCATCATCCAGCGATTTTCCTTTGGACGACATTTCATTGCTGGCCTCAGCCTGAGCTTCCATCTGCATCATTTTTTCTTCCATACGCTTCATGCCGGCACTTGCAGTATCGGAGCCAAATCCGTTCAGCGCCTTGTTGATTTCGGTTTGAGCTTTTGCAGCGTTGTAGCGCGCAACCAATGTTTCACGTTTATTTTTCATTTGGGTCAATTGTTTACGCATTTCGTCCAGCTTGCCACGAAGGTTATCGGCAGAAGCCTTGTTTTGATCATAGCTTGTTTTGTATTCGGCCATCTTCTCTTCAGCGACTTTTTTCTCTTCCAGTGCCCGACGAGCCAAATCCATATTCTGTGCACGTGCTGCTGTATGTGCTTGCTCCTCACGTTTCTTCACGAGAGCTTCCTGTTCTTCGAACAGCTGCTTGAATTTCTTCTCAATGGCGATCTGTGCAGCAACAGCTTTCTCCGCGTCTTCCAGATCTTCCTGCATATCTCGGATATATTGATCCGTCATCTTGATCGGATCTTCTGCCTTGTCAATAATAGAGTTAATGTTAGACATCGTTAAATCGCGCAATCGTTTGAAAATGGACATTATGGTATTCCTCCTAGTCGATAGTTCATCCTTGTATATAATCATACATACGTGGCAATGTTCTACTCGTTTCAATTTTAACAAAAAAAATCATAAAAAACGATTTTAGCCTGCTTAGCCTATATGGAACTATTGAATCAATCGACCCGTTTGGCACAGCTCTTCATCAAGCAGCTTCTCTGCAGTCTGCACAATCTCATCAATCTGCATCCGCGTAATTGCATCAAAGTGAATCCCCATTATTACGGTTACGGTTACCTTTAAATGAAGGGCAGCCTTACGTGCGAGCCTTTCACACAACTCTTGTTCTTTATGCCCTGGAATATGCACCGTAGCCCCACTCACTCGTTCACGGTCTGGATAAAATGTTGCTACTGCTCCAATATGTGATCTTCCTCCAGTTACCATAAACACTTTGTCTTCCCCTGCCTCAATCACCTGTAAACGAACGGAGTTTAAGTCGTATGTACTCATCCTGCTCCACCTGTCCTTTTCTATATATATGGTGGAATTATGGCTCCGATTTAGCGAATCAGCAATGAAACATCTCACATCATGCATAAATACGGATGGCCCCGGGCATACCAAAGAGAACGCAATTTTGGAAAAGGAGGCACGAACATGCGTATACGCCTCATAATGTTATCCATCATGGTCATTCTTCTGGGAGGAAGTTATGCTCCTGCTCAGTTATGGGCTTCTTCAAGCCCGCAAGCCGAACCTGCTTCGAAGTCTGATTCTCCTGAAGAAGAACAGTTAACTCTGGGACAACTCAGACAGAAATATGCGGATACGTTCAAAACCAATGGCCCCTCAACAAAAAAGGTCGCTCTGACTTTTGATGACGTACCTGATCCAAGGTTCACACCGCAGGTACTGGATATTCTAAAAAAATACAAGGTGCGGGCTACGTTTTTCATTGTGGGAAATCGCGCTGAGAAACATCCGGATTTAGTGAAACGCATGGTGAAGGAAGGGCATATTGTGGGCAACCACAGCTACAATCACCCGGAGTTCAGTAAGTTATCCATGAATGCATTTCGCAAACAAATCTTACATACCGGGGATATTATTCGAAATCTGGCGGGTTACACTCCCAAAATGATTCGTCCACCCTATGGCGACATTAACGAGCAACAGCTGCAATGGGCAGCCAAACAACATTACAGCATTGTGAACTGGAACGTCGATTCTCTGGACTGGAAGGGCCTCTCCAAAGAGGAAGTCAAGCAAAACATCCTGTCCGCCGTCAAACCGGGCTCGATTGTTCTGCAGCATGCAGGAGGCGGTGTAGGATCAAAGCTGAGTGGTACCATTGAGGCGTTGCCTGAAGTTATCGAGGAATTACGAAACCGCGGGTACGAGCTGGTGACTTTGGACGAAATGCTGGAACTGCCAAAGGGTAAATAGGTTTAGATTACGGCAATCGGATATTCAAAAGGGTGTCCTTCAATCACATTATCGTGATTGGAGAACACCCTTTACTGTTTAATTTAGATTTAGTTGGAGTCACATATGATGATGTGAAGTTCGCTTTGATTTTATTTCAAAATGTAAAGTTCAACATCCTGAATACCAAATGTACTCACGGATTGCTTGCTGCCAGGAATAAAGATATCGATCTTGTGACCTTTAATGGCACTGCCCACATCACGAGCCGTAGCGACAAATGCCTGTTTTGGCAGTCCTGGATGTGTATGACCTGTCACCAGTACCTTTGTACCCAATGGAATGATACTTGGGTCTACTGCAATGGTACCCAATTCAAGCGGATTACCGAAGTAATCCACAGCACCCCATCCTCCATTTTCGGAAGCATCCGCGGAGTATGCTGTTGCTTTGACGTCGACAGCTTTGCTGTAATCAAACGTTTTCCCCCAGGCTTGAACAACCTTACTGTCCGCGTTAACGTCAAGACTTGCGGCAGTTACCGTTTTAGCTGCTGCAGCAGAAGCTGTGTTCGTTGTTTTACCAGGAATCGTAATTTTCAAACCGCCATAAATGTTGTAAGCTGAGATATCATTGTTAGCTTTAATAAGAGCGTTAAGTCCAACTCCATATTGTTTGGATAAGGTGTAGAAGGTATCCCCCTCTTTGGCCATATGAACTGAGTCAGCATGAGCCGGAACGGCCTGAATGAGCATTGCTGCTGTCAGCAAAGCTGTTGCTGTTTTGGCTATACGTTTCTTGTTAATCATGGTCTTCCTCCCTCATTATGCCTGCGAAGTTAGTTGTCGGATTCGGATGGAGGAAACCACCCTATAGGTTCAATTACATTAAAAATTTATGTAGCCCTAATTCACCCCAAGCCGTGTGCAAATGATTCTTCCCCAAGCACACCTTGCATCGTTACATCCCCCACACTCCCAACTCCGGAAGTTTCGGCAGGAACAAATATATCACAATTTTGTAACCAAGAGTCGTAGTAAATGTTACCATCTGGCTAATTCACTTCAACATTTATGCTGAATTCTAGCGACTTTTTCAAAAAAATTTCTGTTTGGGCTTATATCGTTGATGACAGAAACGTTACTTTTTATGTAAATCCGTGCGTATCCTTACATAACAAAACAATCCCTATTGACTAATCGTCGACAGGGATTGTTTAGGGGATGAAATTCTCATCCGCAGTATAGATTTTGTATTTTCATCTTGATCTTCATCCTTAATGACTTGGATGTATTAGAGCACTTTAGCGAGGAAGTCACGTGTACGTGCATGCTTAGGCTCACCAAACACTTCATTAGGCGTTCCTTCTTCTACAATAACCCCACCATCCATAAACAGGATGCGATCACCCACTTCGCGTGCGAAGCCCATCTCATGCGTTACAATAACCATAGTCATGCCACCCTCTGCAAGCCGCTTCATGACATCCAGTACTTCACCGACCATTTCAGGGTCCAGTGCAGAAGTAGGCTCGTCAAACAGCATGACATGCGGCTGCATCGCAAGAGCTCTTGCAATGGCTATCCGTTGTTTTTGTCCACCGGACAGCTGATTTGGAAAGGCGTCCTTTTTGTCAGACAGGCCAACCGTCTTGAGCAAGTCTGCGCAGATTTGTTCCGCTTCGTGTGCAGACTGTTTTTTCACTTTAATGGGAGCAATCGTAATGTTCTGCTGCACCGTTTTGTGCGGGAACAGATTGAAATGCTGGAATACCATCCCCATTTTTTCACGAGTTGCATTAATGTTATGTTTGGGGTCAGTGATCGAAACTCCCTCAAAGTCAATCTCACCGGAAGTAGGCTGCTCCAGTAAGTTCAGACAACGTAAAAAGGTACTTTTCCCCGATCCGGACGGACCGATGACCACGACAACCTCACCTTTGCCAATCGTTACGTTAATGCCCTTAAGCACTTCGTTCTTATCATAGGATTTATATAATTGTCTAACGTCTATCACTTGCACTCAACTTCCTTTCCAGTCGACCCAGCAGCTTGGACAAAATGAACGTCAGCACAAAGTAGATGGCTGCCGCAATCAGGAATGGATTCATCCCTTGATACGTAATATTTTTGACCACACTTGCTTGGTACATAATGTCCACCATACCGATAACGGAGATAATGGAGGATTCCTTGATAATGGTCACGAACTCATTACCGATCGCCGGCAACACCGCTTTGAACGCTTGTGGGAGCACGATGAAGCGCATTGCCGCACCTCTGCCCATCCCCAGGGAACGAGCTGCTTCCAGTTGGCCGCGATCCACACCCTGTATACCTGCGCGGAAAATCTCAGCAAGATAGGCACCGCTGTTAATGGATAGAGTGATAATCCCCGCCTGAAGAGCAGAGAAATTAATTCCAAAGGTCAATGAAACACCGTAATAGATAATCATCAATTGCACCAGCATTGGCGTCCCACGAATGAGCTCAACATAAGCTGTTCCGATCCAGCGCAAAATGGCGATGTCATGCAGACGGAACAAACAGATGATTAGACCGATGATAACACCGAAAAATACACCAAGTGCAGAAAGCAGCAATGTGTACCCTAATCCCGTGGCATAAAAGCTTTTGTATTGCCAAAATACTTCAAAAATATTTTGTTTACTCTTCTCTGCCATCATCTGGCTTGCTTCCGTAACCAATTGATCGATTTTATTTTCGCTTTTCAGACGTTCGAGCGTTCCGTTCACTGCATTCAGCAATTCCGTATTGCCCTTACGAATCCCGATTGCCGCTTCGGCCTGCTCCTCATCCGGAATAGCGGGAGCTAGTCCAATAACATCATCTAGATAACCGGCAGCTACCGTATCCTCAACGATTGCAGCATTTACACGATTAGTCTGCAATTGCAGCACGATATCGGATATTTTATCAAGCGCTGTCAGTTTTGCGCCTGGGATTCCCTGGCCAATCGTTTCCTGAATGGAGCCTTTTTGGACACCTATTTTTTCATTTTCCAGATCAGCCATGGTTGGATATTTATCTTTATCCGCATTGCGAATCATGATGACTTGCTTTGATTTATAATAGGTATCGGAGAAGTCAATGCTTTGTCTACGCTCATCCGTTGGTGTCATTCCCGAGATGACCATATCCACACGACCACTCTGTAACGCAGGAAGAAGTCCGTCAAAACCCATATCCTCTATTACAAGCTCTGCGCCTAAATCGGCAGCAATTTCTTTAGCAATCGAAATATCAAATCCGACTATTTGGTCTTTACCATCAATCACTTTATGGAATTCATATGGTGCAAAATCGGCACTTGTACCGAGCACCAGCTTTTTACTGCCTGAACTGCCTGAACTGCCTGTAGTTCCCGCTGCCGACGCAACAGGTGCAACCGTAGTTAGCAAGACCACAAGAGCTAGCAGCATCATGGTGTAACGACTAATCAATTTCAACCCTGTTCTCCCCTTATAATACTTTGTATGCTTTCTGTTGTTGATGCCTGAGTCATTATAAAGTAGAATGCATGATTATGCAATGCATTTCGACATTACAAATCCTGACTAGTTTCTGAAAAATAACCGCAACTATGATATAATTATTGAATTATTTTCATTTTTGCTTAAGGAGTCCACCATGACACATACCAAAACACAAATTTCAACTGTAATTGATCAATATGCTTCCCGTTTTAAGGAGATTTCATCATACATTGGTGCCAATCCCGAACTTGGTAACGAAGAATACCTCGCCTCTGCTCGGTTAAAAGAAGAACTAGCCTACCATGGTTTTTCCGTAGAAGCTCCTGTCCTTGGCTTGGACACCGCATTCATCGGAACGTATGCAGCTTCCAAGCCAGGTCCGACTATTGCCCTGTTATGTGAATACGACGCACTACCGGAAATCGGTCATGCTTGTGGGCACCATCTAATCTGTATGATGAGCCTCGGAGCTGCAGTAGGTCTGAAGTCCATACTGGATGAAGTCGGCGGAACATTAAAAGTGTTCGGTACACCAGCGGAAGAAACGCGCGGCGCTAAAGTGCCTATGGCTGAAGCAGGGTTATTTGACGACTGTGATGTCGCGCTAATGGCTCACCCTTACTACGCCTATGAGAAATCTGGCAGTTCCCTGGCTATTGATGCCGTACAATTTGAATTCCATGGGAAATCTTCACATGCTGCTGCAAGTCCACATGAAGGCATTAATGCCCTGGATGCGGTTATCCAGACGTTTAACGGCATTAATGCGTTCCGTCAACAAGTGAAAAGCACAGTTCGTATTCATGGGGTTATCAATAGCGGAGGACAGGCAGCGAACATCATACCTGACTACGCTTCTGCCCAATTCTATGTGCGTGCCTCGACGAGAAAAGAGTTGAATATTCTCACTCAACGCGTAATTCAGATCGCGGAAGGTTCTGCTCTGCAAACCGGATGCCGGCTTGTTACATCCAATTATGAGACTTCCTATGATGAGATGGTCACGAATGAATCGTTATCTGCTGCTTTTAGTGCTAATCTGCTTGAACTCGGCATTTCTCAAGAAGAGATCGTGAGTGGTAACGACCATGGTTCCATGGATATTGGTAACGTATCCTTGCGTTGTCCTGCGATCCATCCTTATATCCGTGTGGTGGACGAAGTTCATACGCTTCATTCCATTGAATTCCGTGATCTGGCGCTTCAGGAACGGGCCCTGGATGGTATGATCCTTGGAGCCAAGGCACTTGCTGCAACTGCTTATGATGTTCTTACACAGCCTGAACTGCTGCAAACCATTCAAACAGAATTTAAGCAAGCAAGTCGCTAAATTTTTCGTAAACTGCTGCGTATTAACAGCAGGGTGTTCTGCAGGACCTGCATTTCAGGTCTTACAGAACACCTTTTTTGTTTATCATAAATACGTATATACGGACACAAGCTGGAAATGCTGTGAAAAGAAAACGTTGAAAAATGTTGAAATACTTACATTTAGCGGCTGAACTAATGGTTCACATGCTGTCTAACTTGGTTATTTATAGCTATAACTTTATCTTGAGTTCAGGAGGTGTTGTCATGCTGCTCGAAGCGATGTATCACGTTCCCCGCGATAAATGGGCTTATGCTTATAATCCCTCGACGATTCACCTGCGCGTACGAACGAAGAGAGACGATGTACAATATGTGACTGCACTGACTGGTGATAAATACGATTGGAATGGAACCTATAAGGAAATTCAATTGGAAAAAGCGGCTTCAGACAGTATGTTTGATTATTGGGAAACTGCAGTTAAGCCCAAATTTAAGCGTCTGACTTACATCTTCCGTATTACCGCTGGTACCGAAAATATATATTTGGCTGATAACGGAATTCATTATGCTCCCCCGTACCCTACAGGAGGATATTATGAATTTTCCTACATTCATGAAATTGATGTATTTAAGGTTCCCGAATGGGCCAAAGAAGCCGTGTTCTACCAAATCATGACCGAAAGGTTTGCCAATGGAAATCCCGACCTGAACCCGGAAGGAATCCAGGAATGGGGTGGCCGACCTGAACTGGATAACTACTTTGGCGGAGACCTGCAAGGTGTGCTCAATCACCTGGATGATCTGACTAAACTCGGTGTTAATGCCATTTACTTTACTCCATTGTTCCAAGCAAACTCCTACCATAAATACGATACCATTGATTATAAAAAAGTAGACCCTCAATTCGGGGACAATGAAATGCTCAAAAAAGTAGCAGAACAATGTCATCGCCGCGGAATCCGTGTCATGCTAGATGCAGTTTTTAACCATTGCAGCGAAGACTTCCCTCCTTTTCAGGATGTCCTGAAGAACGGCAAAAACTCCAAATATGCAGACTGGTTTCATATCAATGAATATCCGGTGCAGATCAAGGATGGTATACCAACCTACGATACCTTTGGGTTTTATGGCAATATGCCCAAGTTCAATACCGCTAATCCCGAAGTAAAAGACTATTTGCTTGATGTGGCTGAATACTGGATCAAGGAGATTAAACTCGACGGTTGGCGACTCGATGTTGCGAATGAAGTGGATAACCATTTCTGGCGCGATTTCCGCAAAGTAGTCAAAACCGCCAATCCGGAAGCCTATATTGTAGGCGAAGTTTGGAGTGATTCCCTGACATGGCTTATGGGAGATCAATTTGATTCCGTAATGAACTACCCTTTTGCTGACAAGGTGCTTGAATTCTTCTGTGGCTCTATGGATGGTTATAACTTCGCTAACGAGATGGGATCACTCATTATGCGTTACCCGCAGCAGACGAATGAAGTCATCTTCAACATGCTATGCAGTCATGACACCCCACGTCTTCTTACTCGGGCTGGAGAAGACAAACGCAGATTAAAATTGTCGGTTGTGTTTCTTTTCACTTATATTGGTACGCCCTGTATATTCTATGGGGATGAGGTTGGTATACGCGGAGAAGGTGATCCAGATTGCCGTAAATGCATGCAATGGGATCCTGCCAAGCAAGATCAGGAGCTTTATGACTTCTACCGCCTGATGATTGATTTGCGGAAAAGTAATGAAGCTCTGCGCAAAGGCCGCTTCCGTTTTTTGAAAGCCGATCACAATGATCCATGCATCATTTATGAACGTATGGATGACACTCTTCACTTTACGGTGTGGATGAACAATACTCCGCAAGAACGTACCCTGTCACATCCGATGGAAACCAAGGACTGGAAGGATGCCCTAACCGAAGATGCTGTTGTTCCCACCAATGGAATGATGAATATTAAACTTGATCCTTACGGATACCGTATTTTGTATAGACAATTAGAACCGAGCTAATACCTGCCAGGAAACTCCTGAAATAATGAATGACCCTATAATAATCATCAGATGCTTCAGGAGTTTTCTGACGAAGAGCTGAACTAAAGCTATAACTTCGCCGTTTTCAAATCCCCTTTTGCATCTATGGTTATTCTCCACCGCGTAGAATTTGGACCAAGCATGACAATTTCGTTTACTAATTGATATAACGTTCCATTATTATCTTTAACCAGATCAACGACTACGTTTTTCCCATTTGTAAAGGGACTTGCGCCAAAGAGATAACGTCCCGTCGCACTTGCCGCAACTATCAGCATATTATCTCTTATGATGTTGCCTTCCACCGTGTTATTAACAATGTCCAGATGCACTGCCCACCATGTTCCCTCATATTTTAAGCGATTTCCAGTTACGATATTATTGGAGCCACGTAATTGAATACATGTACCTTTTCCTGCAACTGAATTATGAGAAAAGGTACAATCATTATGCAAACTGACCATTCGGTCAGGATTAGCAGTTTCAAAGCCGGGCTCAATGATGTTGCTCGATGCAATCACTCCATTGGCAATATCCATGGCTATGCCCGCTTGTGCAATGTAATTGCCTTTTACGATGATATGACCATCCGCGACAATTCCCCAGTGTTTTCCTCTTGGAATGATGATGTTCTCTGAGATAATTCCGATGTCCATGCCTTCTGCACCTATACTGGTTTTCGCTTCAATGGCAGCAGTAGCACTTGACCTAGAGATGGTGTCGATCAGGTTGCCCTGGATTACAAACAGATGGTTGCTTAGACCGTTGGGATTGTATCTGGAGGGAAAGAAAGATACCGAAATGACAGAAGTGATTTTGATATCCTTAAAGACATTGGAGGTTACAAAGGCGCCTTCGAAACCGATAAGCCCCACACCAAAAGCTGTTCCAATCAGGCTATTGCCATGTATATGCAGATTTTTGGCTCCAGTCTCGCCTCCCTCATTGTTACAGGTAATCCCACCGCCGACTGCAGGCATATTACTCACTTGTTGTCCGCCTGAAAAAGCAGCATAATCTGAATCACTGGATAATACAGGAGTGTGCAGAAAGTTATCGGTGATCGAAACATGCCAAGTTCCCTTGACCAGTATGCCATCCCCAAGATATCGGTAACAGTCATTCTCACGAATCACCACAAAAACCAAATGACTCCGAACTGCAATCGGTTCTTCTCCCAAGTGATGAAGTTTATTGTTTCTTATCACGACATTTCGGGCGGGATTGTCTTGACTGCTGGAACCATTGACTCCAATCCCATCGGTAAATTTACTAATATCGTTATTTTGCAACAATACATTGCTTGAATTCTCGATGTATAAACCTGTCTTGTTTTTACTCCAAGCTGCTTGAGTCGTACGAACCAAAGTCACGCCACTAATCTCTACATGATTGCTTCCTTCAATTCGGATTCCCTGATCCGAGACCTCCAATATTGCTCCTGGCAACGCCTTGATGATGACAGATCTTCCACTAAACATATAGAACCAGCCCATCTTGACAACTTTATAGTGCCCTGGCGTAAATAATAAAACATCACCTTCCTGTGCCGCGTCAAAAAAAGCTTTGATCTGGACTGTCTGATCGCTTCCATCTCCCGGAGCAAAACTCCTAACATCAATAATATTGCCTGTCAGCGTGGATTGCACAGCGGCGATATTACCCATGATCTGGCTAAATATTTCATTCATTTTGACGGCATTATACCCATCGGCACTGCTTAAAGCCTGCAAATTAGGATTGTAAGTAGAGGTAAAATTAATGTAGTTGTTCATTTTAAATTCGCCTCCTCCTTATGATCGTACAAAAAAGCCACAGTACGATATACTGCGGCTCATTTGTGCAAATCTATTTCACAGATTCAAGCGTTATGCGGCGATAAATATCCATATACTCTTCAGCTGAGACGTTCCAGCTGTAGTCTCCGCTCATTGCATTTTTCACGATCTTTTTCCAGTGCTCTGGCTGACGGTAAAATTCTTCAGCACGGCGAATGGTGTTCATCATGTCATGGGCGTTAAAGCTGGTGAAGGAGAATCCATTCCCCTCACCGCTGAATTCATTGTATGCCTGCACCGTATCGTTCAGACCCCCTGTTTCCCGGACAAGTGGTACGCTGCCATAACGGAGTGCAAGCAGCTGGCTAATGCCACATGGCTCGAACCTTGATGGCATCAAGAACAGATCACTGCCGGCATAGAAACGGCGGGATAACCCATCATTGAAGGTAATCTGAGCAGACATTTTCAGCGGATAACGATTAGCTGCCTCACGGAACCAGTGCTCATAAGCCGGATCCCCGGTACCCAATACTGCGAATTGAATGTCGTCATAGTACAATAATTCATCCAGTACACGACATACCAGATCCAAACCTTTGGAATCCACAAGTCTTGTAACCATCACCATAAGTGGAGCATCCGGACGTACAGGCAATCCTAATTCCTTTTGCAGCTCGATCTTGTTCTCGATTTTCTTGGACAGGCTAGTTCTGTATTTAACCGCAATTTTATTGTCCGCTGCCGGGTTGTAACTCTTAGTATCAATACCGTTGACAATCCCACTGAAACGATCGCCCAATGAACTGAGCAATCCATCCAGACCATAACCATAGTAGGAGGTTTGTACTTCCTTGGCGTAGGTAGGGCTGACGGTTGTTACATGATCCGCAAAAACGACTCCTGCTTTCAGGAAATTGACATTGCCATAATATTCTGCCCCGTCCACCGTGAAATACCGATCATCCAGCTCAAGCAAATCACTGAATAAATCATGTGGAAACACACCTTGATATAACAGGTTATGTATCGTAAAAACGGTTTTCATCTCACTATAAAAGGGATCATGAGCAAAGTGAGCCTCCAGTAGTAAAGGAATCATACCCGCGTGCCAATCGTGACTGTGTAGCACATCCGGCTTGAATTCAATTTGCGGCAACACCTCGAGAACAGCACGATTGAAGAAGGCAAAACGCTCCCCGTCATCCATATACCCATACACGCCATCCCGTCCAAAATAGTATTCATTGTCCACAAAGTAGACAGGAATCCCGTCATGGACCAGCATCTCTATTCCACAATACGGTCTGCGCCAGCCAAGAGGAACATCTGTTGTGATGACAGGCTCCATCGCCTCTTTATACTCATCAGGAATGTCCTTGTATTTGGGTAAAATGACACGAACATCTGCCCCACTCTTCTTTAGTGCCTGTGGTAATGCGCCGATGACGTCAGCAAGGCCTCCTGTTTTGATAAATGGATGTACTTCAGCAGCAGCAAATAGAATATTCATGCCTTCGTCCTCCTTTTAGGTTTAACTGTAGTGCTGTCTTTTGTTTTACTGGTTTTAGTGGTACTGACTTTTGCTCTGACGGATTGAACTTCAAGGGGCAATGCATCCGTTTTCCGACGTGTGCTCTTTTTTAAAATAACTACACTTAGCGGTGGCAAAACAACTTCCAGACTATGTGGTTGCCCATGAAAAGGAATCTTTTCTGTAGTAAGCTGCATATCATTGATAATGCCTGATCCGCCGTAATCGGAATGATCACTGTTCAGAACTTCGGTATACATACCGGGACGCATGACACCAATCCGGTAACGCTCCCGCTTGACTGGCTGAAAGTTAATGAGCACAAGGAGTGTATCCGCAGATTTTTTTCCTTTGCGCACATATGAAATGACACTTTGGTCCTGATCATCCGGAGTGATCCATTCATAACCCTCAAAGGAATGATCAAGCTCCCACAAAGCTTTTTCGCCCAAGTATAGCTCGGACAGATCCCGTTCAAACTTGTGGAGTTTACGGTGACTGTCGTAGTTCAGCAAAAACCAGTCCAGTTGATCTTCATCTTTCCATTCGATAAACTGGCCAAATTCTCCACCCATAAACAGCAGTTTTTTGCCTGGGAATGTCATAAAGTACCCCATGAAGGCACGCATGCCGGCAAATTTCTGCTCGTATGTTCCTGGCATCTTGTCTAGGAGCGACTTTTTGCCATGAACGACCTCGTCATGAGACAGAGGAAGCACGTAATTTTCAGTAAAGGAGTATACGACCGGGAATGTCAGCAAATGATGTTTGGAAGGACGTTCGTGAAAATCCGATTCCATGTAATCAAGTGTATCGTTCATCCAACCCATGTTCCATTTGTAGTTGAACCCTAACCCACCCTGATCTACTGGTGAAGTAACCATCGGCCATGCACTGGATTCTTCTGCCATCATCAGCGCATAGGGAAAGTACTTAAAGACCGTTTCATTCAACTGCTGCAAAAAAGCAACAGCTTCCTTGTTTTCCAGGCCACCTTCGTTATTCGTTCGGTATTGTCCTGGCTGCTTTTCGAAATCCAACTTAAGCATACTGGTTACCGCATCGACCCGAAGTCCGTCGAAATGGTACATCTCCATCCAGTACAACGCATTAGAGATCAAGAAAGAACGAATCTCGGGTTTAGAGTAGTCAAAGCTGAGGGTGCCCCAGCCTGGTCTCTCTGCTAACAGTGGATCTGCATATTCATACAAAGGCGTTCCATCAAACAAACGCAAGCCATGAGCATCCTTGGCAAAATGTGCGGGGACCCAATCGAGCAATACGCCTATGCCTGCCTGATGTAGAGTATCAACCAGATACATCAGATCTTTAGGCTGCCCGTAACGGCTTGTTGGCGCAAAAAATCCTGTGTTCTGATACCCCCACGAAAGGTCGTAAGGATGTTCACTCAGGGGCATCATCTCAACATGGGTATATTTCATCTCCAATAAATAAGGAACAAGCAAGTCCGCAAGTTCACGATAACTGTATAGAGTACCGTCCTCTTTTCGTTTCCAGGTTCCAGCATGCATTTCATAAATATGTAGAGGTTTGTTATACACGCCTCGTTGTTTGCGTCTCCACGCGCCATCATTCCATTTGTAACCTTCAATGGAGCTGGTGACAGATGCCGTACGCGGACGAACTTCAGCCTGGAAAGCATAAGGGTCAGCTTTAAGCAATTCGGTCCCCTCTTCCGTTAATATACGGAATTTGTATAAAGTTCCTTCACTGATTTCCGGAAAAAAACGAGTCCAAAATCCAGAATCGGGTATCTTATATAATGGTTCCTGTTCACCTTTCCAATCATTGCGATCAAGCGCTAGACCTACTTCTTTGGCATTAGGAGCCCACACGGTAAAGCGATATCCCTGACGATGATCTTCGATCGCAGGCTGTGCGCCCAATATTCGATAACTGTGATGAAGGTTTCCTTCATGAAACAAATAAATATGCTCCGGCGATATTTCCGGGTTTGCCAATGGTTGAATGGCCAAGAGATCACCTTCTTCTCCAGAAAATAGATGTAACAGTAACCATTACCCCATTCTAGCCAAGTTGAAAGGAAAAATGCGGTGTCTAAAAAAATGTTGTAATTTTTCAGGATTTTTACAGTATACATCGTTTCAATAGCTCCGCATTGCGTTTATGTATGTACTACACTGGACAAATATCTTGGGAGGGAAACGATTATGTTTAATAAAGATTGCATCGCTATGCTGTTGGCGGGAGGAGAAGGGAAAAGATTAGCCCCTTTAACCTCAAGTATCGCAAAACCCGCTGTACCGTTTGGCGGGCACTACCGGATTATCGATTTTCCCCTCAGCAACTGCGTAAACTCAGGCATAGATACTGTAGGTGTTTTGACGCAGTACCAAGCTGATTCATTGCATGATCACATTGGTGGCGGAGAACCTTGGGGACATGGTACTTCAAGTAAGGCAGGAATTTCCTTACTTCCATCTTATCATACAGGAAATGACGAATACTTGGGAACCGCGGATGCTATTTATAAAAATATAGACTATATTGACCAACAAAACCCCGAAAATGTTCTAATTTTGTCGGGTGACCATATTTATCATATGAATTATCGTGAAATGCTGGAAGCTCATACAGCTAATGAAGCGGTAGCGACGATTTCCGTTATGGAGGTTCCTTGGGAGGAAGCCCATCGCTTCGGCATTATGGCAGCTGATGAGAATCTGAAAGTAACGGAGTTTGCCGAGAAACCGGCCGAACCGAAAAGTAATCTGGCTTCCATGGGTATTTACATGTTCAAATGGGAATACCTGAAGCGCCACCTTCTCGAAGATGCCGCTAATCCGGAATCCAGCCATGACTTCGGTAAAGATGTGATTCCTCAAATGTTGAATGAGAATACCCCTCTCTTCGTATATAACTTCAATGGTTATTGGAAAGACGTGGGTACCGTGAAGAGTTTATGGGATGCGCACATGGATCTGCTTCATAACGATGATGACTGGAGCCTGCAAAAAGAAGACTGGCCGATGTTTACTCGTGACTGGAGAACTAAACCGAGTGCATACAAAGCACGTCATACGCGTGCTGAGCTCCTTCAGTCCATGATCCATGAATCCTGCAACATGGATGGCCGTGCTGAACGTTCTGTTATTTTCTGCGGAGCCGAAGTTGGTAAAGGTTCTGAAGTTAAAGACAGCGTGATAATGCCAAATGCACGGGTAGGTCGTGGTGTTCATATCGAGCGCGCCATCATTGGTGAAGGTGCCATTATCAAAGACGGTGCCATTGTCAAAGGCACCGCGGATGAAATCGTGGTTGTCGGACCGAATGAGATTGTCTCGGCCAAACCGGCTGTGCGCACACAACCTGTACGCATGCTGAAAGATGTTTATGAAAAAAGCGGGCGTCTGCGCGCTGGAGAGCTTTCTTCATAAGCATTAAGAAAAGGCGAGCCATATATGGCTCGCCTTTTTGGTGCGTTAAATCCAAACGATATTTTAAACAATACAATATACGTTGCCTTAACTTTGTAATTAGGGATTATGTTTCTTCCTTATCGGTGTTTGTCTGCTGGGCCTGTGTTGTCTCCTGCACTTCTTCAGAGTCACTGTTATGCTTAGGAGCTTCACTTATCACAGCCTCTTCCTCAGGCAATGCTGGCAAAGAAACAGTAACCGTGGTTCCCGACCCAAGCTCACTCTGTATCGTGATCGTACCTTCATGCAGTTCCACAAGTTCCTGCGTAATGGCAAGACCCAGTCCTGTTCCCCCGTTTTGGTGATTCACTTGGAAGAAACGGTCACGTACTTTTATGAGATGTTCTTCACTGATTCCGATACCGGTATCCTGAACAGCAGCTATGATCTGCCCCTTCTCTTCTTTAACAGAAAGGAAAATCCACGAATTCTCATGAGAAAATTTAATCGCATTGTCAACCAGATTAAGAAAGACTTGTTTCAGCCTATTGCCGTCTCCAAATACGTTAAATGCACGGGTCTCATCCGTGTCCAGCTTGAGATGTACTTGCTTTTGCTCCGCTTTGGCCCAGACGTTCAACATCGTTTCCTGAACAATTTCTCGAATGCTGACCGAGCCTTTTACAAGCTTCATCTGATTTTGCTGCAATTTGGAGAAATCGAGCATTTCTTCAACAAGACCGATCAAGCGCTCGGTTTCTTTGGAGATAATACTCATTCCAATTCTCGTCTCATCGGGATCGTACCCACCTGAATCCAGGGTTTCGCTCCAGCCTTTAATGCTGGTCAGAGGTGTACGCAATTCATGCGAAATAGATGAAATAAAGTCGTCTTTAATCTGGTTACTGCGTACAATCTCATGTGCCATGAAATTCAATGTAGATGCCAGTTCACCAAGCTCGTGCTTGTAATTACCTTTAACTCTGACATCCAGACGTCCCCTGGCCATTTGAGCTGAAACGGCTGTAATGTTATTGAGGGGCCGCACAATTGAATTCGCCATTCCGATACTTATAATTAATACAATGACTAGAACGGCCACACCTACAGCAACAGCAAGCAGCCCCATAACCAGAAGCTTGGAATTAACCATATCCAGCGAGGTGAGGTACCTCACAATATAAGTATTTTCGCCACCCAAATCTAGCTTGTGGGATACCGCCATGACTTGCTCACCCGTAAGGGGTTGTCTTCCCACCCAACGGCCAATGCTTCCGTTCATGGCCTGTGATATATCGCTCGTTTGAAGAACGGCATGCTCGGACTCAAAAGCAGTTGAACTAGCCAAGACTCGGCCATCCATATCAAGGATTTGCAGCTCGGTACTACCCAATTGTAAATTAGCGAGCAAATACGATAAATTATTAGCTTCATCCGTACGAGATAACGTTTCTTTAAAATCATTCGTCGATGTAATCTGCTGATTAATCGTATTATAAATACTCTCGTAATAATACCTTTGTACTGCAATCAAAAATACGAATTCCACCAACAGCAGAGCCAGGAAAACTACAATGAAGTAATGTAGTACGATCTGCCGTGTAATGCCTTTTTTGATCATTGATCCCGGCCCTTCCATTTGTACCCGTGACCCCATACAGTCTGCAGGTATTCAGGTTCGGAAGGATTGTTCTCAATTTTCTGGCGCAAGCGGCGAATGTTTACGTCCACGATTTTCGGATCGCCCATATACTCCTTACCCCAGACGTGGTCGAGCAGCACATCACGACTAAGCGGTGTGTTTTCTTTTTCTAAGAAAAATTGAATCAAGGAAAATTCGGTTGGTGTTAACTCAATTAATTCATTTTGTTTCTTAAATTGCTTGGAGATCAGATCCAACGAGAATGGTCCTGATTGGAACGTTACCTTTGCAGCTGTCTCCCGGTGAACATTGACCCGGCGCAATAAAGATTGTATACGTGCAATTAGCTCGGTTGGACTAAACGGCTTACTTACGTGATCGTCTGCTCCAACTGATAGCGCATATACCTTGTCCTGCTCCTGTACTTTGGCTGTGAGGAAAATAATTCCCAAACGTTCATTCGTTTCACGAATACGACGACACACTTCGAATCCGTCAATTCCAGGAACCATAACATCTAGCAAAGCTAAGTCAATATCTGGTACGGATTGCAGAATACGAAGCGCTTCATGTCCGTCTCCCGCTTCAAGCACTTCGAACCCGTTTCTCTTCAAATTAATAACAATAAAGCTGCGGATGGATTCTTCATCCTCAAGAATAAGTACTTTACTCATTAAGTTCTTCCTTTCTATTCAGATGCGACATATTGTCCAGTAATCCACCATCGTTATTCGCAGATTGCGCGCCACGATAAGCAATCACTCGATCGTTCGATTTGGTGATTTCTTTCCACCCTTTACCTTTGTCTTGTTCCCATTGCGTAAGTGTGAAATATTTAATTTCACCCACCGTTTCATCCGTATCAATCATTTTGAAACGAATATATTTTCCCTTTTCCGATTTGGTATCTATTGTAACTTTTCCGTACCAATCCGTTTTCAGGTTAAGATGGAATGCATTCGCATCATCACGATATTGGAAGGATACAAAATCTTTGCCATCCTTACCATTCCATTGATAGAAAGTATAGAACCACATTCGAGCATCAAATACGTAATGTTCCCAGCCTCTGGGTGTTTCCTTCAATCCAAATTCAATAATACCATCATTATTAAAATCACCGCTTAAAATTTTGTCATCTCTATAGGTTTGATCAGGGGAATTGAATGCATACACCAATTTGTTGTCCTTTACATAAACAATCTGTGTAAAGGTACTTCGGTCGTCCAATTCGGCATCCAATACGAAGCCCACTTTATCTTTGGCAATTTGACCACCAAGTGCATTATAAAATTCTTTTACTGTATAGTCCGTCTGTATACGGTCCACTTCCTTGAAGCTTCCATCATCATATTGATATAGGGCAATGGAGGAAAATCCGCTGGTATTGAGCGAAACGATAGCAAAATCATTTTTTTTGTCCCCGTTTAGATCCAAAGGATTCCCTTGTAAATCATCAATAATTAACTCATTATACGGTACTCCGCCCATCACCTGTTCAAGGGCCCCTCCTTTGTAGGAATAGGCCATTAAAGCTTTCTGTGCTTCGAGGCTCACTCCAAGAACAATATCAGGATTACCATCGTTCGTGATGTCCAGCAGTTTAAAGGATTGCAAGGTATTTCCCGGAACATCAAAAGTAAGTTTTTTCACCCAGGTATCACCCTGCTCTTCGAGAAGCATGCCATGAATCCGCACATTTTCACTCGGAGTTTCGTAGAAAACAATGGCTTCTCGGGTTCCATCCCCATCCAAATCTGCCACCCGTATCATGCTTGTATTGTTCAAGTCTTTGGGCCGAATTAATTGGCTTTCAGGAGGTTGTTCTTTCTGTACAATTGTAAGAAGTCTCTCCTTGTCCATCGACATCATGGGTTGTTTCATTAAAAGCTTGGGATCACTCAGGACAGTGCATCCGCTAAGAACGGAGCCAAGTACAATCATAGCTGCTCCCCCCGCTAACAGGCGCCCCCACCGTGAATTAAGCAAATTCATCACTCTTTTCAATAGTTTAAATCATATTTTTTTCTTGCTGTGTCAACCGACGTCCACGTATATCAAAAGCAATCTTGCCTTCCGCAAGACCCCAGATGCGGGTCGCATGTTTCTCTGCCATTTCAATAGGCAATACCGCAATCACGGTAGCCCGTTCCTCTTCGCACAATTTGCGCAGTGTTTCCAGCACCGTATCTGCTGTATGAGGATCAAGTCCGATTACAGGCTCATCCGCCAAAACAACTTTGGCACCATGCGCAAGCGCTCTGGCAATCGCAACACGCTGCTTCTCGCCACCACTAAGCTTCTCTGCAGTCTGGTGCGCTTTATCCAGCAATCCCAGCCCTTCCAGATAATCCATCGCACCCATATAATCATCGGAACGAACCATACCTGTTACCATTCTCCACAAAGGGGTTTGACCAGACCGACCGATCAATACATTTTTCAAAGCTGTACGTCTCGGATACAATTGCGGATTCTGTTCCAAGTATGCCCATTCCCGTTTAATTTTCCGTTTTCCGGACCAACCTTCTTTTATAATCTCGGCGCCGTCCACCGTAAATCGACCACTGTCCCATTTTTCCATCATAGCAAGGCATTTAAGCAGCATGCTTTTTCCGCTGCCACTCGAGCCCACTACACCAATCATTTCTCCCTGTTGCATATCGAATCGTATATCCCGCAGAACCGGAACCCGGTCCGCTCCAACGGATTTGCTTAAACCCTCAACTCTGATCATCGCGATGTCTCCTCTTGTCCATGTTTTTCCCTACTACTAGTGTACTCGGAAATGGACATCAATTTCCATGCGAACACCAGCTTCTATTTTACCACAGATTCGAGCAAAGGTTTACGACGAAATAATACACCTGCTGCACCAAAAAGAAGATACATGAATCCAAGCAAAATAAACATGCTTCCTGGTGAAATCCAGTTGATCACTTGCCCACCCAGATTTGGTCCAATGATGCTTCCAATTGTAAAATGAAATGAGGCCACAACGTTCGCTGCAGGCAGCAGCGCTTTTGGCAAAATATCTGCGGCATAGGCCAGGCCAAGCGAGAAAAATGAACCTACCAGACCTCCTGCTATGGTCAACAGCACAAGCGTCCACCAGAAATGTGTACCGGCCATAGGAACCAGCATGAAGATGATACCGCCAGTAATGCCGGCAAACATTAACGTTTGCTTTCGACCATAACGGTCACTCAACATGCCTAGAGGCAATTGCAGAAACAAACCACCAATTCCGACAAAAGGTAGCAAGGACGATATCTGATTGGCATCCAAACCAATACGCAGTCCGTATACGGGAAAATTGCTGTTCATTCCGGCTTCCATATACCCGTACAATAACGCAGGTAACAGTGCGTACCATGCCCAGGCCAGACTGCGACGGAAACGGCGTTCAGGCAGTTGTCCATGTTCAGCCTTTTCCGGCTTCGTATCGGGAAGCTTCATTAATACAAGGATAAGTACAGCAGCCATACAAACAAACAATACCCAGAATGGTACGGCATCCCCAAACCCGAGCAGCTTGATTCCCAGTGGGCCAATACTGAATCCTAAACCATAGGACATGCCATATAAAGAGATGTAACGTCCGCGTTTTTCGGGTGCGGTCACCAGTAGTACCCATAACTGGGCAGAATAATGGAGTGCACTATCACCGATTCCGACGACGAGACGCAAAATAAACCAAATTTTGATATCCGGAAAATAAGGAAACAGAATCAGGGGAATCATGACAAATAACAGTCCACCGATAATCAGCTTTTTGAAACCAATAGCTCCCAGCAGTCGTTCCGCCACCAAGGTCATGGCAAAAGAGCCAACGTACAATGCGGCTGCATTCATTCCGTTCAAACCCGGTGAGACTCCTTTTTGCTCCAAGAAAATGGAGAGCACCGGCAATAAAAGTCCCTGGCTGATCCCCGCCACAACAATAACGGTAATCAGAATGAGATAGTTTGATGTAGAATGTGATAATTTGGGGGTGGGTATAGATGACACAAAAATCATTCCTCCTGCAAGCATACAAAGAAAAATCGCCATCACTGACGACCTTTCGCATGTTATAACTATTCTATTGATCATGCATGGTTACGCCAGGGGTTTTGCCCTGGACTTGAACATTATAGTGGACAACGCCCTGCAAAACAAGCCATAATAGTACTTAAGTCGCTGCGTACATTTAGATGTGACGGGAGGATTCTGCATCATATGGCTTATCATGTTAAAATCGATGTTTCACCGATATATGAAATGCTCAACAGCTTTTTGGTATATGTAACGAAGAAGTGGATTCAACATCTGGATGTTGGCCCCGAATGGATCATTGAGGTGGAAGGCAAACTAAGTTCCAATGTTCGAGCAGCGCTCGCACCTGCTGCCACCTGGCCTTTTGATGACTTTGATGTTTTGTTTGCATGGGCGGCCTATCGGAACGCTTCTAATGAGAATATTGATTTTCTGGATATGCTTGCTGGACTAACAGCCGAAGAGCTGTTCGCACGCGTATCTGTTTTGCTGCCCCATCTTACAATAGAAGAATCTACACGTATTCGGGATAGCTATGTGCCACTTTTGCGACTCTGGGATCAGCATTACTGCCAGAATATGAGTGAAGATTATCGTACCTGGCTCGAAGAAGACGCTGAAGAGAAACGCGTACTGCTTGATAAAATGGGGCCTGAACTTCTTATTGAATACGCTACTGCGGGTGTTCTGGTTGAACCGATGCCTGGACTGGATGAAGTAATCCTGTTTCCAACCGTTCACAATCGACCCATTAATATGTACTGCTTCTATGAGGGCATGATGATCATGCAGTATCCTGTAGATGCACCCGAAGAGGATGAAGACCAACCACCAACCTGTCTGCTTCGTTTCACACATGCCCTGGCTGATCCGGAAAGACTCCGTCTGCTCCGCTACGTTTCAGGTGAACCGAAGTCGCTCGCTGAGATGTGTGAGGAGTTGGGCAAAGACGAGGATATGGTTAAAGATCAGGTTATGGCATTGCGCATCGCCGGACTGCTACGAACCCATCTGCTCGGCAGTAATCGCAAAGAGAAATACAGTATTCGACCAGATGGCGTATCTGAATTGAACATGTTCCTGGAATCTTATATTCGCATATAAAATATGAACAACTGTGCTGCTGCTGCTGCAAGGAGTGAATTGGATATGAAAATAATAAAACAACATATTTTGTTTGATCTCGATGATACACTCGTGTACTGCAATAAATATTTCAACCTGGTGCTTGGTGAATTCTTCGAGAACATGCAGGAGTGGTTTGATGGACATGCCCTAACGGTTCAACAAATTAGGGAAAAACAGCTGGAGATTGATGTAACCGGGGTCAATAAACTGGGATTTGCAAGTCACCATTTCCCGCAATCCCTTATTGATACCTACCGTTACTTCTCCCAGAAGTTCGTAAAGCCCACCTCTCACCAAGAAGAGTCTTACCTCACCAAATTGGGAATGAGTGTATATGACCAAGAGGTTGAGCCTTATCCTCATATGGTTGAAACGCTTGAGAATCTTAAATCAGCTGGACATGCCCTCTACCTGTACACGGGTGGAGAAACCGTAATTCAGCAGCGGAAGATTGACCAGATGAAGCTCTCGGCTTATTTCGATGACCGGATCTACATTCGGCAACATAAGAATGTTGAAGCGCTTGAAGGTATTCTCTCTACTGGCCCGTTTGAGCGTCGTGCAACTTGGATGATTGGAAACTCACTGCGCACAGACATCATGCCAGCAGTGACGGCCGGCATCCATAGCATATATATCAAACAGCCGAACGAATGGCAATACAACATGGTGGAGCTTCAACCTAATCCCGAGACATCGATGTATACCATCACTGCCCTGGAAGAGGTACCGAAGGTCATCCATGAAAACATACAACAGCAGCAACAAAAAAGGACCCTTGGATAAGGGTCCTTTTATTTTTTGTTTAATTAACAATTGAATTTGACGCTGGCACATCAGGCTTCCCGTTCTTATTACAGCCTTTACATCCAATAAACTTATGCATCCTGCTTTTCAGCAGATAGTTTGCCTGTTGCCTTATCTTGCAAAATAATACGCGCCTTCACCGTACTTCCGTCTTTTCGTTTAAAAGCCAGTACCTGAGTACTCCCCTTCTCAATCAACGCTTTCAACATCGTACTGGTAATTTTCTTGCCGACGTACTCTTTCCAAATGACAAACCCGCAGCCTTCTTTGAAACGTGTACAGCCATAGCCTTTCTTGCCTTCAATAATCTGACCGGTGCAACCCGGTGATGGACAGGATGCCAGCATTTCACGAACGCCAGAATGACTGGAAGTCGAAGATCGCGTTTGCGCCGTCGCGTTCGCGACACTGGCAGTTCTGGATGAAGCTCCCGACGTTTGACGTGAAGTCTTCGAACCTACACTGGTACCTGCGCCTGCACTTGATATCTTGGCAGAAGTTGTTCTGGTGCTGGATCTCTGGGCTTTGGCTCCCTTGCCTTTACCCCGCCCCCCACGTGTATCTTCCCCAAAAGCATCCGCTGGTGCCGGTGCCTGCACACGTACTTTATCAATGATGGACATCGTAAATTTTTTGACGTTCTCCATAAACTTGTCCTGGCCCGCTTCACCTTTGGAAATTTGGTACAATCTTCTTTCCCATTGGCCCGTCATTTCAGGCGAAGTTAACAGATCTACGCCTGCCTTGCGGATCAATTCGATGGCTGTCCGACCCTTCAACGTCAGTTGCATCTTTTTACCCTGCATCGTAATGTAACCCACGTTTTTAAGTCGTTCTATCGTTGCCGCACGAGTCGCTGGTGTACCCAGTCCACTGTCTTTCATTGCATCACGCAGCTCTTCATTCTCGATCTGTTTCCCTGCACTCTCCATTGCTTTTAGCAACGTTCCCTCAGTATAACTCTTGGGAGGCTGTGTCGCCTTCTCCTTGAATTCACTCTTGGTACATTGAACAGGCAATTCAGGTTGAACAGCAAATGCCTTGTCTGTCCATTCCTCTGCTTCCTCTTCTTCATTGCTGTTTTTCTTTGTCTTTTTCTTGCCTGTCTGCTCCTGATCTGAAGATCCCAGTACCACCTTCCACCCCAGTGACAGCAGTTCTTTCACAGATGTCTTGAACTGGTGCTTCTCAACGTCAGTGAGCACGGTATGCTGCTTATACTCTGCTGGCGGATAGAAATGGGATAAGAAACGTCTTACGATTAGATCGTAGATATTCTGCTCATCTTTGGATAACGTACCCGGTCGCTTCAATGTAGGCAAAATCGCATGGTGATCCTCAACTCTGGACGGGTTACATACACCCTTGTTTTTCTTATGAACGAGTTCAGGTTTCGCTCCTTGCGCCAGCTCACTATAGGGTCCATTTTTAAGCAGATTCAGCGTTTTGTGCATACCTTCAATATTCTGTTCCGTAACATAGTTTGAATTTGTCCGTGGATAAGAGATCACCTTATGTTTCTCGTAAAGCGCCTGTGCAATATCCAACGTTTTCTTAGCTCCATATCCATACTTGGCATTTGCTTCACGCTGCAAAAGGGTCAGATCATACAACCGGTATGGATACTCCTTGGTCTGTTTAGCTTCGTACTTGGTAATCTGTCCCGTCTTCCCCTTCACACTGGTAGCAATCGATTCAGCAACGGCGGGGTCGGTCAGCTTGTCCCCTTGACGTAAGCCCCTGTACTCCACTCCTTCTTGACGAAACCAAGCGGCTACTTCATAAAAGGTCTGGGACTGGAACGCTTCAATCTCGATTTCCCGATCATAGATCAAGGCCAGTACCGGAGTCTGCACCCGGCCTACAGAGAGTAAGGCATTGTGTCGGGTGGTGAAAGCCCGGGATGCATTCATGCCAATCAGCCAATCCGCTTCACTACGAGCCCTGGCAGCATGGGTCAAATTCTCAAATTCCGAGGCATCTTTCAAACCGTCAAAACCACGTTTAATACTCTCAGCGGTCAAATCCGATATCCACAGACGTTTGACAGGCTGACGCAGCTTCAACTGTTGTTGAATTAAGGCAAAAATATACTGTCCCTCTCGCCCTGCATCACAAGCATTAACGATGGCCGATGCCCTTTTCGCAAGTTCTCCGATCATTTTCAGTTGATCTTTCGTTCTGGGATTGGGCACAATCTTGAACTGATCCGGAATGATCGGCAGGTCGCCGATATTCCAGCGTTTATACTTTGAATCATAGGCATCCGGTTCAGCAAGTCCCAATAGATGACCAATCGCCCAGGTGATAATGTAATGCTCACCTTCCAAATAATTGCGATTGTTCTTGGCTCTTGGTTCTATGACGGCGGCAATGGTTCGGCCCATGTCGGGCTTTTCCGCAATAACCAGTGTCTTCATCCGTCCATCTCTCCTCCTTCACCGTCCAGATGACGGCAAAAAGGGGCCTTCCGCCCACGGAAGCCCCTTGCTTCTGAAACTTATTATATCAGATTTTGGTTGCGGGAGCATCCTCCCCATTGGATTTACCCTGCTGCTTGTTCATTCAAAGCCTGCTTCGCTCTGCACTCTTTGCATACGCCCTGAAAATCAAGCCGATGGTCTGTAACGGCAAAGCCGTACTGACGCTCGATTTGTTGTTCCAGACGAAGCAAACCATCCTCCATGATCTCTTCTACAGTGCCACACTCTGTGCAAATCAAATGATGATGGTGATGTGAGCCATCCGTACTTCGCAGGTCGAAGCGCGCAGCACCGTCACCAAAGTTAATCTTTTCTACGACCTGAAGGTCACTAAGCAGTTCAAGCGTACGATATACGGTAGCCAAGCCAATCTCGGGGAATTGCTCCTTGACCAGCAGAAATACTTCCTCTGCGCTAAAATGATCCTTCTCATGTTCAAGTAATACACGTACCGTAACTTCTCGTTGCTGTGTCAGCTTATACCCTTTTGCAACCAACTGTTTTTTAATGTCATCAATCTGTTCTGAAATGGATTTGTCCCGGTTACTTGCCATAAAGATTGCACCTCCGGATATTATAATTTCACAATTCGTGTAGTTTTCAATTAAGTGTCATTACGTTTCTTATTTATAATCATTATAATGTAATAATAAATCTTTATGAGATAAAAAGCAATGCTATACCTCACAGTTGCCTAAAATAATTGTAGCTGAACGTCTCAAGTTATCATAAAAAATAACAAAAAACCCCCGCTAATTGCGAGAGTTTTGTTGTATCATTTATATATTTTATTCAAAAATTGCAAATCCATATCCATATGCGGCTCATTAACTCGTTATACGAGAACTGTAGCACCCATCAAGTATTTGTCCACTTCACGGGCAGCTTCACGGCCTTCATTAATTGCCCATACAACCAGACTTTGACCACGACGCATGTCACCTGCTGCAAATACTTTATCCACATTGGTATTGTATTTGCCGTAACGCGCCTTAACGTTGGTACGACGGTCTGTTGCAAGTCCAAGTTGTTCCACCAAAGTCTGTTCCGGTCCGTCAAAACCGATAGCAATCATTGCCATTTGAGCTGGGAAGATACGTTCTGTACCCGGAATCGGCTGATAGATTTTACGTCCCGTCTCATCTACAATACGCTCGATTTGAACGGTGTGAAGTTCTTTGAGATTACCCTCATCGTCACCCACAAATTTGGTCGTCATGATGGAGAACTCACGCGGGTCGTCACCGAACAGTGCTTTCGCTTCTTCCTGTGCATAATCAAGAGTATATACGTTCGGAAATTGCGGCCAAGGGTTGTTAATGCGATCACGTTCCATAGGAGCTTGAGTATGTGTACCAAATTGAGTAATGCTTCGACAACCATGACGAAGCGATGTAGCTACACAGTCGGAACCTGTATCCCCGCCACCGATGACGATAACATCCTTGTCCTGTGCTGACAGGTAGTTACCATCCTCCAGGTTGGAGTCCAGGTAACTTTTGATGCTGCCATTCAGGAAATCCATGGCGTAGTGCACGCCTTTCAGATCACTGCCTTCAATGTTGAACTCACGCGGTTTGGTTGCACCTCCGCACAGGACAACCGCATCATACTCATCCACCAGTTGTTGCGCAGCAATATCTTTACCGATCTCCGTGTTTGTTACAAATTGAATGCCTTCTGCTTCCAGCAAATCAACACGACGCTGAACGACGTTTTTGTCCAATTTCATCGTAGGGATACCATACATCAGTAAACCACCGACACGATCGGAGCGCTCGTATACGGTTACCGAGTGACCTGCTTTGTTCAACTGAGCTGCCGTAGCCAGTCCTGCAGGACCTGAACCTACAACTGCTACACGTTTACCCGTACGTTTCTCCGGAGGCTGGGGAACCACCCATCCTTCTTCAAAACCCTTTTCAATAATCGCTTCTTCAATCGTTTTGATGGTTACAGGTTCACCGATAAGTCCCACTGTACATGACCCTTCACAAGGAGCAGGACAGACACGACCTGTAAACTCAGGGAAATTATTCGTTTTGTGCAGACGATCAAGTGCTTCTCTCCACAAACCACGATACACCAGATTATTCCATTCTGGAATCAGGTTATGCACAGGGCAGCCCGACGTTCCGCCAGTCATATCTATACCTGTATGGCAATACGGGGTACCACAATCCATGCATCGTGCACCTTGTGTTCTGAGCTCTTCTTCAGCCATATGTTTATGAAACTCTTCCCAATCCTTAACCCGCTCCGCCGGCTTACGGTCCGCAGGCAGCTGCCGTTTGTATTCCATAAATCCAGTAGGTGTAGACATCTTACGTTTTCCCCCATCCGTTCTTGTCTTAATCCTTTCATCTGCATGGTTCTATATGAAATGGATTACTCATGTTTGAGTTTTTGTATATTGTATCACAAAATCTTCTCGAAGATATTTCAATTATAGTAGCACTTTGCATGCTGAATATTAAATGGATTATCCGAATAATTATTTGTATTTTATACATCATATCGTCCTAGTCTACACATGGTCAATACCCTTAAATTGGTTATTTCTAAAGTGTGGCTATAAGAAATTAGGCGTTTAATTAATGAAAAAACGGTAGAAACGTTATTTAAATGTAAGGTAATTTATCATTGAAAACAACATTTTTCGCTGTTTTAGGCTACCAAATCCGAACAATATCTGATTTTAGGGCTTTACAACGGTGAAACCCCACATTTTTTATACTTTTTTACTAAAGAGAGATTAGAGGCTATGTATTACAATCATTTTCTTCGTTAATTAAACGTTATATTTATGTCATCTTTATGTGATTTCGTATTTATTTCATTTTATTTTTAAAAGAAAAGACGCTGTTCACGAATATTTCGTAAATCAGCGCCCTTATATTTCGTTTATAGCGTAAGTTTGGGCTCTTCTACTTCATCTTATGTCCCTCTTACCGTTTTCGTTCGTAGAACTCAAACGTATACGCATAAACATTTTTTTCATCTTGCTCGCCTTCGATCTGTTCTGTTAGCTCCCACTCCGACCAATCCACTTCTGGGAAAAAGGTATCTCCCTCAAAATCCTCATGGATTTTGGTTACCACCAGACGATCTGCGAGCGGCAAAAACTCACGATAGACCTGAGAACCGCCAATGACGCAAAGCTCTTCGCCTTTTGTAACTTCCAGACCCTCTTCAATCGTATGCACCACTTCAGCCTGATTCGCTTGATAGTTAAGATCTCTTGTTACAACAATATTTCGACGTTGCGGAAGCGGCTTGCCTCCAAAGGACTCCCATGTATTGCGTCCCATAATAATCGTTTTATTTAACGTACGTTGCTTGAAAAAGGCCATATCTTTAGGCAAACGCCACGGAATGGAATTATTTAATCCAATAACGCCATTCTCGCCCATCGCCCATACAAGTTCAATGCTCAAAGAATACACACTCCTTCAATCCGTGTTATACCGCAATCGGGGCTTTAATACCCGGATGATGCTGGTAGTTCTCAAACTCAAAATCATCAAACGTATAATCGAAAATGGAATCCGGCTTACGCTTGATAACCAACTTAGGCAACGCGAATGGCTCACGCTCCAACTGGGTTTTCACTTGTTCCACATGGTTTGAGTAGATGTGTACATCCCCACCGGACCAAATAAACTCCCCAACTTCAAGATCACACTGCTGGGCAATCATATGTGTCAGCAGCGCATAGCTGGCAATGTTAAATGGCAGCCCAAGGAACGTATCTACAGAACGCATTGTTAGCATACACGATAGTTTACCCTCAGCCACGTAGAACTGAAACGCGAAATGACAAGGAGGCAATTTCATGTTGTTAATCTCCGCCACATTCCAGGCGCTAACGAGGTGACGCCGCGAATCCGGATTATTTTTAATCGAATCAATAACAGCAGCAATTTGATCGATCTTCTCCCCGTTAGGCGCTTCCCAAGTACGCCATTGTGATCCATATACCGGACCCAAATCACCATTTTCGTCAGCCCAATCGTCCCAGATCTTTACACCATTTTCCTTCAGATAGGATATATTCGTATCCCCGCTCAAAAACCACAACAACTCATGAATGACTGATTTCAGATGAATTCGCTTGGTTGTTACCAGCGGAAACCCTTCGGATAGGTCGTATCGGAGCTGTCTGCCAAATACCGACTGTGTTCCAGTTCCGGTGCGATCTCCCTTATGCACGCCTGTATCCAGAATATCCTGTAATAAATCAAGATAGTTTTTCAAATTATATTCCCCTCGCACTTCTAATTTCATAGCAATAAAAACAAACAAGAACATTCACACAGTTGGTGTTTGTTCCAATTTGCCTTATTTGAATACAGCATCGACCTAAGCCCTCCGCTGTCATATTGGTTGTTACAGTGTACCACATTAAGCTTCCGATTGCATGGTGCTTAATTGATTTAAGTGCTACTGAACCTCATTAATTCATGTCATTAACAGGCTCTATCTTAGGAGTTCACATAAAAAAAGGGACAGACAACGCTGTAACACGTTATCCATCCCTTCTTGATTTACGTATAATGCCGGACGAATCCGAAGCTTAGACGATATTAGCGGGAAATGATGTGGATCGGGTGACCCATAACCAGTTCCGCAGCTTCCATCACGATTTCGCCCAAAGTAGGGTGAGCGTGAATAGTCAGCGCCAAATCTTCCAAAGTAGCACCCATTTCAATTGCGAGGCCAAGCTCAGCAATCAGGTTGGAAGCTTCCAGACCTACGATTTGGGTACCCAGTACAAGACCTGTTTCTTCGTCAGCTACGATTTTCACGAAGCCTTCAGCGTGGTTCAAAGATACAGCACGGCCATTACCCGCATAAGGGAATTTGCCAGCTTTTACTTTGTAGCCTTTTTCTTTAGCTTCTTTCTCAGTGTAACCTACGCTAGAGCACTCAGGATCTGTGAACACAACTGCCGGCATACATTTGTAGTCAACTACAGATGGTTGCCCTGCGATCGCTTCAGCAGCCACTTTACCTTCATAAGAAGCTTTGTGGGCAAGTGCCAGACCAGATACAATATCACCGATTGCAAAGATGTGAGGAATGCTAGTACGGCCTTGGTGATCAACTTTAACGAATCCACGCTCGTCAACGTCTACGCCAATCAGGTCCAGACCAAGCTCTCCGTCTGTATTTGGACGACGTCCAACAGTAACGAGCAGATAATCTGCAGTTACTTCTTTGGATTCACCATTTACAGAATATTTAACAGTTACATCTTTATCCGTTTGCTCAGCACTTTCAGCTTTTGCACCCGTTACGATTTCGATGCCTGTTTTCTTCATGTTTTTAGCTACGAGGCTAGTCATGTCTTTATCGAAACCTGGCAGTACAGTATCCAAACCTTCGATGATTGTTACTTTAGCACCGAATTTGGAGTACATTTGACCAAGCTCAGCACCGATATAACCGCCACCGATAACGATCATGCTTTTTGGAACTTCAGGCAAGTTCAGAGCTTCTGTTGAAGACAGAATGCGTCCGCCAAACGGGAAAGGTTTCAGCTCGATTGGACGGGAACCTGTTGCAATGATTGCATTTTTGAATTTGTAACGTGGAGACTCGTGATCATTGAATACACGAGCTTCGTTTTCGTTGATGAACATGCACTCACCGTTGAAAACTTCAACTTTGTTGCCTTTGAGCAAACCAGCTACGCCGCCAGTCATTTTCTTAACAACGCCGTTTTTGAATTCTTGAGTTTTGCTGAAGTCCACTTTTACGTTCTCAGCAGAGATACCAAAAGCTTCGCCGTGCAATGCAGACTCATATTGGTGTGCAGCCGAGATCAGGGCTTTGGATGGAATACATCCGCGGTTCAAACAAACGCCACCTAGTTCGGATTTGTCTACGATCAATACGCTTTGGCCCAGTTGAGCAGCACGGATGGCAGCTACATAGCCACCAGGACCCGCACCAATTACTAATGTGTCGATATTGAGAGAAGCGTCGCCTACTACCATATCTTACACCTCCATAACAAGCAGCTCAGGGTTAGCGAGCAGCTGTTTAATGTAGTTCATAAAGTTTTGTGCTGTTGCGCCATCGATGATACGGTGGTCAAAGCTCAGGGAAAGAGCCATTACAGGTGCTGCAACAACTTCGCCATTTTTGATAACGGCTTTTTCGCTTATGCGTCCAGTTCCGAGAATTGCAACTTCAGGGAAGTTGATGATCGGAGTGAAGAACATACCGCCAGCAGAACCGATGTTACTGATGGAGATAGTGCTTCCTCTCATTTCGTTCGCGCTCAATTTGCCGTCGCGGCCACGAGCTGCCAGATCACGAATGGAATCAGCGATCATCCAGATGGATTTACGGTCAGCATCTTTGATAACAGGAACGATCAAGCCGTTGTCTGTATCTGTAGCGATACCGATGTTGTAGTATTTTTTGTATACAATTTCATTAGCTTCTTCATCGATCATAGCGTTCAATGCTGGGAACTCACGGGAAGCTGCAACCAGAGCTTTAACGATGAAAGGCAGATAAGTTACTTTTGTACCTTTTTTCTCAGCGATAGGTTTCATGCGAGTACGGAAAGCAACCAGTTCAGTTACGTCCACTTCGTCCATGATTGTAACGTGAGGTGCTGTGTAAGCCGATTTAACCATCGCATTGGAGATCGCTTTACGGATACCTTTGAATGGTACGCGCTCTTCTTCCACACGTTGATCAGCTGCAGCAGCTGCTGGTGCTGCGGATTTTTTCTCTTCTTGAGCCGGAGCTTCGGAAGATGCCGCTTCGGAAGAACCGCCACCGTTTTTGAAGGATTCAACATCTTCTTTGGTAACTTTACCGTTGTTGCCAGTACCGTTAACTTGAGCGATGTCTACGCCTTGTTCGCGAGCAAATTTACGCACGCTTGGTGTTGCCAGAACGTCTTTGGCAGGTACTGCCGGAACGCTGTTGTTTCCGCCTTCTTTAGCTGCATCCGAGCTGGAAGCTGCTGCGGAAGAACCGCTAGTGTCAGCTCCGCCTTGAGCTGCATCTTTTTCTTGCTCGCCTGCAGGAGCGTCGTCTTGCTCTGGAAGCTCACCTTCAGCGTCGATGATTGCAACAACTTCGCCAACGTGGCAAACTTGGCCATCTTTTGCGAATACTTCTGTTACTGTGCCGTTAACCGGACAAGGTACTTCAACGACCGCTTTGTCATTCTGTACTTCCATGATGATGTCGTCGTCAGTTACTTTGTCACCGACTTTGATGTGCATCTTGATGATTTCGCCTTCGTGAAGGCCTTCGCCCAGTTCAGGGAATTTGTATTCAAATTTAGCCAACTGAAAAACCTCCTTGATTATGTCTCAATCCTGAAAACAACCCTTAACTCCAAGAAACAACCGTTACTGCTAATGCAATAAACTGTTACTCAAGGGGCTAATGGCTGTTTACAGTGCAGCTTGCGCTGCGGTGTTGATCACCATACTGCGCCTTGCGGCATGTCAGATGATTAAATTAGAAATTTACGACTTTGTTAACCGCAGCAACGATACGTGCTGGGTTAGGAAGCCATGTATCTTCGATTTGTGCAAATGGATATACAGTATCCGGACCAGCTACACGCAGAACCGGTGCTTCCAAGTGCAGGATTGCTTTTTCATTGATTTGTGCAATGACTTCAGCTGCAACACCTGCGCTCTTTTGAGCTTCCTGTACAACAATTGCACGGTTTGTTTTCTTAATGGAAGCAACGATAGTATCGATGTCGATCGGGCTAACCGTACGAAGGTCGATAACTTCAACTTTGATTCCTTGTTTTTCGAGCTCTTCTGCTGCTTTCACAGAAGTGTGAACCATCATACCGTAAGTAATGATAGTTACATCAGAACCTTCACGAACAACGTTCGCTTTGCCCAGCTCAACTGTGTAATCTTCTTCAGGTACTTCTGCACGGAATGCATGGTACAAGTTCAAGTGCTCCATGAAGAATACAGGGTCGTTGTCGCGAATAGAAGCGATCATCAGACCTTTTGCATCGTAAGGGTTAGAAGGTACTACCACTTTAATACCCGGAGTTTGCGTAAGCAAACCTTCAAGGGAATCTGTGTGCAATTCTGCCGCTTTTACACCGCCACCGAATGGTGTACGGAATACGATTGGAGAATTATATTTACCGCCGGAGCGGAAACGCATACGAGCTGCTTGAACTACCATTTGGTCAAGGGCTTCGAAGATAAAACCAACGAATTGGATCTCGGCAACCGGACGGAAACCTTGAACACCCAAACCAACAGCCAAACCGCCAATAGCGGACTCAGCGAGTGGAGTATCAAATACACGCTCTTCGCCAAACTCTTTTTGCAGACCTTCCGTTACACGGAAAACGCCGCCTACATTACCTACGTCTTCACCGAAAAGCAGAACGTTAGGATCACGTTTCAACTCAACGCGAAGCGCATCACGGATTGCTTCTTTCATGTTCATTTGTGCCATTTGCTTCATTTCCTCCTTAAACATTGACAGTTCACATTTGAATTCATACATGTATACCGGGACACCGGAACCCGTCCCGGATGTTTATGCTTTATCGGAAAAAACTTATTGGAAATCAGCTTTTTGCTCTTCCAAGTGCTTAGGCGTTTGTTCGAACATGCTGTCGATCAAGCCTGAAATCGTCATTTTCTCGGTTTTTTCCGCTTTTTTGATCTCTTCGTTCACTTTTGCTTTTGCTTCTTCTTTCACACGTGCTGTATCTTCTTCAGTCCACAGACCTTTTTTCTCCAGATATTTAGCAAAACGCGCGATTGGATCTTTAGCATTCCATTCAGCCTCTTCTTCTTTTGTACGATACTTGGAAGCATCGTCAGAAAGGGAGTGAGGACGGAAACGGTAAGTAACTGCTTCGATCAGAGTTGCGCCTTCGCCGTTACGACCACGTTCAGCAGCTTCCTGAACCGCTTTGATAACTGCGAAGATGTCCATACCATCAATTTTAACACCTTTGATACCTGCTGCTACCGCTTTGTGAGCGATGGACAGAGCTGCCGTTTGTTTGGCAAAAGGAGTTGTGATGGCATAACCATTATTTTGTACAAAGAAAATAACAGGCAATTTGTAAACACCAGCGTAGTTCAGACCTTCATAGAAGTCACCTTCTGAAGAACCACCATCACCTGTGTACGTAATTACAACTTGTTTTTGTTTCTTCAATTTGTAACCCATAGCAATACCCATTGCGTGCAGGATTTGTGCACCAATGATGATTTGCGGCATCAATACATTAACGCCATCCGGAATTTGTCCACCATGTTGGTGTCCACGGGAGTACAAGAACGCTTGATAAAGAGGAAGTCCATGCCACACGAGTTGCGGAATGTCACGATAGCCAGGACATACAAAGTCTTCTTTTTCAATTGCAAATTCACTACCAACCATTGTAGCTTCTTGACCAGATACTGGAGCATAGAAACCAAGACGACCTTGACGGCCCAGGTTTACTGCACGGTCATCCCAAGTACGGGTAAATACCATGCGGTACATAATTTCTTTTAATTGATCGTCGGAAAGCTTAGGCATCATGTCTTTGTTAACGATTTCGCCGTCAGGAGACAGCACGGACAGAGCTTCTACATCCTCCGTATATACTTCATAAGGAACCTTGCTCATTTTTTTCTTCACCTCAACAAAAAATTTGAATATCAAGTTCCGCTGTTATAATATTATTATACACCTGTTTCATTGCATACGTCAAAGATATCCGTAATTTTTTTATGTTTCCTTCCGGATTGTATGTATAACAGGGGCTTAATATTGGTATAACAGCATAATACATGTTTGCGTATTTGACCTATCCCCGCACAAGGTTAATCTTACCGTATTGCGCGGTCGAATGCAAAAATTAACCGAGAAAGGTGACGTTTTATGACGGATTCCCGCTATTTGAAACGCACGATTGTGAAGGAAGAGATTGAGAGCCGCTATCTCGGAGAGAAGCGCACACTACGAATTTATCTTCCCCCAGGCTATAACGAATTGTTATCCTACCCTGTCGTTTATTGTCAGGACGGTGAAGAATTTTTCAACTTTGGACGTATCGCCACCACTGCCAACCGCATCATTCTCGACGAGGGAGCCGAACCTTTCATTATAGTAGGAGTTCAGGTTGACGTGTCTGTAAGAACTCAGGAATACGCCCCTTTCGGCGAGCGGTTCAAGGCGTATACCTCATGCTTCGCTGAAGAGATTATTCCCTATGTAGAAGAGAAATATCCTGTGCGCCGCTCTCCGCAGGAACGTGTTCTTGCCGGAGACTCACTGGGTGGCAGCGTTTCGCTTCATCTTGCTCTACTCTATCCAGACCTGTTCACACGTGTCATCAGCTTGTCTGGAGCTTACTACTCTGCTTCCCAGGAAATCTACGCTGCAGCTGAAGATTTGTCCTGGTTATCGATCTGGATGATTGTTGGTTTGCAAGAGACTGCCTTTGAAGCCGACACCGGCACATATGATTTTGTTCAATTAAACCGGGATACCCGTGATTTGCTGGAAAAACGAGGTGCTCTCGTCTCCTATCAGGAGAAAGACGGGCATCACCAATGGGGATTCTGGCAGAACGAGCTGCCGGAAGCATTGCTTTACTTTCTTCAAGAAAATTAATTCGATCATTGAACAGGCGGCTGAAATGCCGCTTTTGTTTCACAATCATATGATACCGCTTACATTAACACTCAAAAAAGAAGCAGGTTTTCATCTGCTTGTCCGTTCCGGCTTCTTCTTTTGTATCACACGTGTCATTCCTAGAAAACATCACCGATTGTTATATCAAAGAATGTTCCTTTTCAATCCGATCTAGCAACACGTCGCAGCCTGCATCTACCAGCCTGTACACTTCTTCAAAATTCCCCGTATAATACGGGTCGGGTACTTCTCGGAGCGTCTCGTCAGGCAGCAGATCCATCATCTTGATAATTTCCACATCCTCACCACCTGTTACACTTCTTACGTTAGCTGCGTTGGAATCATCCATGCATATAATGTAATTAAAATGTGTGAAGTCCGTACTCCCAAATTGTCTTGCCGCCATATTGGCATAAGAAATTTGATATGAATCCAGCAATGCTCGAGTCCCCTCATGCGGAGGTTTGCCAACATGCCAGTCTCCTGTACCTGCTGAGTCTACTGAAATCTGCTGATCAAGTCCTCTTTCACTCACTTTATGACGGAGGACAGCCTCAGCCATCGGTGAGCGGCATATGTTGCCCAAACATACAAACAAAACGTTAATCATGTTATTCCCCCTTACTCAAGGTGCGGTTTAGTGGCGCTGGTGCTGTCTGAGGTTTCACACTCTCCGTTTGTACCAGAGAACGACGGGGCAGCTTCCATTTATAATGAACAGAACACATCCGGAAGAACACAACTGCGGCGAAACATATTAACAGCCCAACGTTCGTTGTAAACCATCCCATACCTATGGCAAAACCAGCTGTAATTGCCCACACGGCATAAATTTCATCGCGCAGTACCAATGGCTTCCTGCCTGCCAGCAGATCACGAATGATCCCTCCGCCTATACCAGTCATCACTGCAGCTACAATAACGGCACTAATGGGATGTCCCATATTGGCCGCGTACAGCGCCCCTTGAATCGCAAAGGCTGCAAGTCCAATCGCATCAAACAACGCTTCTGTCCGCTTCCAGTGACCAATCCACTTAAGAGGTAGTACAAAAGCAATCGCTACAGATATTAGGGCGAGCATAATCAGCATTCCCTGGCTCCACAGCATCGTTACGGGTACACCAATGAGAACATTACGAATGACTCCGCCTCCAAATGCGGTTACGAGTCCCAGTACCAGCACGCCCAAGATATCATATTCCTCTTCCATTGCCACGAAAGCTCCGGACATTGCAAATGCAATGGTACCTATAATGCTGAATACTTCAAAAATGTGCAAGTCCAACCTGTTCAAACCTCACTTTTCAAGTCATCTCCATGTTGCTCTACCCATTGTATCCGCGCATGCTGAAATTGTGCAACCACATTTTGTGGATTATACTGGTTTTGTGAATGATTTTTGCATCATACTAACACTTTAATTAGAAGTGAATTGTTTCTTTATTGATTAGGAAGGATGAAATAGAATGACTAAGAAACGAATTGTTATTTTTACAGGCGGAAACCTCTCTCCTCAATTTCTAAATGAAATCGGTAAGGATGACATCATTATCGCAGCCGATCGTGGGGCGTTATTCTTAATAGAGAACGGAATTCAGCCACATATCGCAGTAGGAGATTTTGATTCCATTACCGAGCAGGAACGGGAGAGTGTACGAGATAACAGCGAACGGATAATCACCTGCGATCCTGTGCATAAGGATTTGACCGATACCGAGATGGCATTTGAAACAGCATTGGAGCTTGAGCCTACTGACATTCTTATGTTGGGCGCAACGGGCACACGCATGGATCATACACTGGCTAACGTACATATTATGGTCCGCGCTATGCAGCATCATATTTCCTGTACTCTGAAGGATGAACACAATTATATGATGCTAACGACCTCCGAAGCTTTTGTGGAAGACCGTGGATATGAGTACATCTCCCTGCTCCCACTTACTAATGAAGTAACAGGTATTACACTGGAAGGTTTCATGTACCCGCTAGATCAAGCTACTATACGTATGGGACAATCTTTGGGGATTAGCAACAAACTGCTCGGAAAGTCTGGCACCGTCTCAATCGATAGTGGGTTATTACTTATTATTCAGAGCAAAGATTAACCTTCCGCCTTACTTATTACGTTTTTGTAACCTATGATTTAGATTAAAAATAATCGTATAAAACAACGAAGACCCTTGATATATCAAGGGTCTTTTCTATGTTTGTAACATTCGAGGTTCGTCAATGATTAATTTTTTGACATTTTTAATGGTATTTTAATAAACAAACCCAAACCGTTGCGGCCCTAGGGATAATCAGGTTCCATCCAATTTCTAGGCTGTTACAAAGCTGTTATACTCGCTCTAGCAACTAAACGAAAACGAATTTTGGAGGTACTCACATGAAAACAAACATCTTTGTCCAAAAGGCCGTAACCGTCGGGTTGTGCGCTACACTAGGTTTTGGAGCTGTATTAATGACTAATGCACCTGTCGCACAGGCAGCAAGCGCTTCTGTATCCACAGGACAACAAATCGTGAACTATGGTAAAACCTTTACAGGAACTCCATATAAATTTGGTGCGTCAACTTCTACAACCAAAAATTTTGACTGCTCTTCTTTTATGAAATACATTTTCAAAAAGTATGGTGTAGACCTGCCACGTACATCCGTTAAGCAATCCCAAGAAGGTGTAGCTGTTTCCAAAGCTAATCTGCAAGTGGGAGATCTGGTCTTCTTCTCCAGCGGTAGTCGCTCTACAGGCTCCAATATTACTCACGTAGGCGTATATGCAGGAGACGGAAAAGTTCTGCACACGTATGGATCGCCAGGTGTTACTCTCTCCGACTTGAACTCGGGGAACTGGAAAAAAACATATATTAAAGCTCGCCGCGTACTGTAGCTCATATTTCAGAAAATAACGAAGCGAGTGGGGCCGGATCTAATGATCCGGTCCTTTTCTATTTACCCAGTGAAGTTCTCTCTCCAATGTGGTAAACAGGAACTATGTTCGGCGAGACGACCTCTTTTATTGGGTATGAAGCATATAACCGATGCCACGAACGGTATGAATTAATTTGATACTCCTCCCCTTATCCACCTTCACCCGTAAATGTTTGATATACACATCCACTACATTGGTATCCATTGCAAAATCATACCCCCATACTTCCCTTAAAATAACGCTCCGGGGACACGCTTCGTTCACATGACGGGCCAGAAACTCCAGCAATTCGTATTCTTTCGGAGTCAATACCAGATATTCGCCTGCACGACTTACACGACGTGAACGCAGATTGACCTTGAGATCATGTACTACAATGACTTCTTCATCTTCCTGTGAAGCATGCGAGAATACACGTAAAAGATTTCGTATTCTGGCCATCATCACATTACCGTGAATAGGTGCTTCCATCACATCATTAGCGCCGTAATCGAGCAATTCCACAATCAATTCAGGCGATATCTTGGGAGTTATCACAAGCAATGGAGATGTGACTCCTATGTGCACGAAAGACTCTAGTCCACTTTTCAGGGTATCTTCATGACATCCTTCATTTATTAATATGATCATATTGAGATTCGTGAGCGTTAGTTCAGAAAGACGGTTCAGATCCGTCCATTCCATTTGCTCAACTTGGTACCCTTCAGCACACAATATGCCTTGAATAAAAGAAACCAGATCGCCCCTGCCAACCAGTAATATGGATGTTTTCATTTTTTCACCCGGCCTGTCTAATACGCTGCTACATTGATTGGTTTCAATTACACTGGGCCCACATCCTTGTGACCACTGTGCATCGCAGCATTGTTGTATGTTTATCATGCCGTAAAATGAAAAAGTCCATTCCCGGAAGGAACGGACTTGGAACATTCATTTATTTTTTCTTCTCTAACCAAAGTAACGATGAACCAGCGTACGCGCCTCTGCCGTGTCTTTTGTTCCATGAACCAGAACGCGACCATCCTGAAAAATGACCATCCTGTGCGCTCCTGTTGTAAAAGAAACCAAAAATGGATTAGCCTCCACTTTGCCTTCATCCAGCTTGCCAAGGCGATCAGCCGTATGCTGTAAATCTAGATTCATTCGCCGGGAAGGACGAATCTGTACCGTATCCCTACCACATAATACGTCTGTTTTTTCCAGGTTTGAGGCAGAGAGGTACGGATAGTTAGCCTTTACTCCGCAGGAAGGACAATCTTCTTTTCGGGCACCGTCGACATTAATGGATATGTATTCATTTCTCCACACATCGAATGATAACAACTTGCGTCTCAGCGCACTTGAATTACCACTAAGTAACTTCATCGCTTCCGCAGTCTGATTAGCCGTAACCATCTGAACCGCCTGAGGGATAATGCCTGACGTATCACAGGTGTCCCCACCTAACGGAACCTCACCCAACAAACAGTTTAAACAAGGCGTTTCTCCAGGCAGAAACGTGTAGGTAATTCCATAACTGCCTACACATCCGCCATAAATCCAGGGGATACGATACTTCTGAGACATATCATTTATTAATAGCCGAGTATCAAAATTATCTGTTGCATCCATAATCAAGTCTGCGTTCTGAACCAATTCCTCAAGTTCGTCCACCCTGACGTCCATCACTTTACCTACAACCTCAACGGTAGAATTAATGTCAGATAGGCGCTTCTTCGCTGCCATCGCTTTGGGCATTCGCTGAATCGCGTCTTGCTCTATATATAACTGCTGTCGCTGTAGGTTGCTCCATTCCACATAATCACGATCTGCAATGGTTATATGGCCAATACCTGAACGTACCAGTGTTTCAGCAATGCCCGTACCAAGCGCGCCCGCTCCAACAATTAATACTTTGCTGTTATTCAATCTATGCTGACCTTCCTTACCGATAGGTGCATACCGTTCCTGTCTGGAATAGCGGTCTCCCTGTTCAGAAGATCGTGTCTGATTAGTCATGTATGAACCATTCCTTCCGCCGGACTACTCGCTGCTGCATAACGCTTAACGGGAATCATGCCTGCCTCATAAGCCAGTCTGCCTGCTTCAACCCCTATTCGCATTGCCTTCGCCATCTTCACCGGATCTCCGGATCCGGAGACAGCCGTATTCAACAATACACCGTTAGCTCCCAGCTCCATCGCATGAGCAGCATCTTTAGGAGCTCGAAGTCCTGCATCCACAATAACAGGAACGACGGCTTGTTCAATAATAATCTCCAGATTATAGGGATTAATAATTCCTCTCCCCGCCCCTATGGGTGAAGCCCCAGGCATAACAGCATGTACGCCGAGTAGTTGCAATCGCTTGGCCAGAATAACATCGTCTGAGATATAAGGCAGTACCGTAAAGCCCTTTTCAAGCAAGATCACGCAAGCTTTATAGGTTTCAATTGGGTCAGGAAGCAATGTGATTCCATCGCCGATAACTTCTACTTTTATCATATCACAAAGTCCTGAAGCCCGAGCTAGTTCAGCGATTCGCACAGCTTCCTCTGCTGTTGCAGCACCCGCTGTATTGGGAAGCAGGGTATACCTTTTCAAGTCCAGTGTGTCCAGAAAGTGCTGTTTGTTCCGATCTTCCAGATTCAAACGCCGAACCGCGAACGTTAATACTTCCGTACCGGAGGCTTCAACCGCCTGGCTCTGCACTTCCAAGTCCGAAAATTTGCCTGTACCCAGCAGCAATCTAGACTCAAACGTATAATTTCCAATCCTCAACATAATTCAACCGCCTCCCACAAAATGTACAATTTCAATTCGGTCTCCGTCTCTTAACGCCGTCGTTTCATGATATTCCCGCGTTAAAATTTGCCGATTCAATTCAACCACGACGGTTTTTACTTGCAAATTAAATGAATGGAGCAATTTATCTACACGATTTAAGCTATCTTCAATTTGCATGGTTTGTCCGTTGACAATGATGTTCACTGCAACATCTCCTTTATGTTCAAACGTTCTGGACAAAGGTCCTGAATCCCCAGTTCTTCCGAGGTTTTGCCACAAATCAAGTCAGCCATAAGGCTGGCTGTAATTGCACTAAGCAATATGCCGTTACGATAATGTCCAAAAGCAGCGAATAAACCCGGAACACTTTCACAAGCCCCTACATAAGGCAATCCATCTGGAGTCGAAGGACGGACACCAGCCCACGCTCGGATAAAATGTGCTTCCTTCATGCCAGGCACCCAGTTTGTTGCAGCTGCAAGCAGCTTCTGAATGCCTTGTACCGAAACTTTCATGTCTGTTCTTCCAGGAAGGCTTGTTGCACCGATCCATACTTCTCCATTGGCTTTGGGAACAATATATATATCCTCTGCATACACCGTTTTGTCTGGCCTGTACCCAGCATGGTGGGGAGAAAACTGCACGGCTGCAATCTCCCCCTTTACTGGTAAAACAGGCGATTTCAGACCCACATGGCTCATCAATTCTTCACCATGTAACCCTGTAGCAATAATGACATTTCTCGATGTCATCGTTCCTATTGAAGTCTCGATCCCTTGCACTCCATTCACATCCGTATGCAAACGGACATCCTGTACACCTTCCATCACCCTTGCACCCATGGCTTGAGCAGATCTGACATAAGCCTGCGTTAAGTTGACAGGAAGAACCTCGCTCTCGGAAGGTCTGTAAAATGCTCCATACGTATCCCTGTTTAACCATGAAGCTTCCTGTTGGACAGCAACACGATCCCACCAAATATGTTCTGTAGATAAGGTAGACGATCGACGATTATTCTTGTAACTGCTGACCTCACTGTATGAACGAAAAGGAGTAATAAATCCATGCTGTTGCAGCCCCATTTCCACTCCGCTAAGCGAACTGATCCGTTCCTTCTGCTCATGAAGCAAAGCTCTGCTCTGCCTTGCAAGCTTTGCCATTACAGCATGAGTGAATTCCTCACTATCAGCAGCAAGCATGCCTGCGGCTGCACAGGAAGTTCCCCCAGCGATCCGCGCCCGTTCAACCAGAAGAACGTCATGGCCTCGAGTAGCGAGTTCACATGCGATGGCACATCCGATAACTCCTCCACCTACAATAATGGTTTCTGCATGAAGCTTGCCTCGAACTTCCGCTCCAACTTTACTTCCCGAAACTATTCCTAGATGATAGCCTGAACGATTCCTGCTTCGACTTCTTGCTTCCTCTCTCAAGATCTCATCTCCTTGGTTCGGCGTACTTTTCTGAATCCGTGATCGCCTGTCGCAATGAAGCGGCAGCCACTTCCGGCTTATCGGTCGTCCAAATCGTTGAAATTACAGCGGCTCCTCTAGCACCAGCAGTTCGAATGGCAGCAATATTTTCAGGTCTTATCCCGCCAATCGCGATCACGGGAATCGAAACATTAGAGCATACCTCAGCCAACGCACTTAGCCCTCTGGGTTCGCAATTCGGTTTACTATTTGAAGCATAGACATGCCCATAAAAGAGATAATCCGCTCCCTGTTCTTCTGCAACTTTTGCTTCTTCCAGAGAATGAACCGATATGCCTACGCGCAGCCGATCGACTCTCCTCAACTCATCCTTATCATAGCTGCGAATAACTGCTTGACCCCAATGCACACCACCAATTGAAGCATGTTGATCCAGCTGATCTGAGACATTCATAATGATTCGGTTAGATGGAACACCTTGTGCTTTCAGACTTTGCGCCCAATACATCTGTTGTTCAAGGGTCAGCTTTTTTTTCCGAATGTGGATATAATCAACCCACTGCCATATATCCTTAGCAATATTTAGAAAAGAGTCTAAGTCTCCTGTAGCTGGTGAAACCACATGCAGTTCGAATGATCTTGTTATTACATGTTCGTGGAAGATTACCGTCCTGTTCGCCCTCCTCTTGCGAGATTAAAACTATATAAAACAACAAAAAAAGCCACTCCCGTAGGGGAGTGGCCACGAATTTAAAATTCATGGATCAACTGAATGACTGTTCATGCAATTTCTCTATACATAACGCATAACAACTATAGAAACCATCCATAGTCGCAACGCTGTATACATAGAACTGCATGATTCATCTTGCAGGCCATATCGCAAAGTCAACGATAAAGCTCTTTGTCATTAGCTGAAACGCGCCACTTCCCTACGCTGGTATGATCCAGATCAGGTACAAAGGGTCCGGAATCGCATTCTTCCATCTCAGCCGCATCGTGCGGCCCCCCTAGTGTTCATATGAAGCTGTAGCCTATGTTACCATAGACACCTTTTTTTGTCACCGTACATTTCCATTTATTACGTGCTACATCCATTGTTAATGACAATGTAGTTATCAAAGTTGCTGTTCTGGTGCAAAGAATGGTTCGAAGAAACTATTGTTTATCGGACCAAGCTTCAACATCCCACGTTTTGGTAACCCAACCTTCATAAAATTCAGGTTCATGGGATACGAGCAGCACGGTACCCTTGAATTCTTGCAAGGCACGTTTTAGCTCTGCTTTGGCCGTCACATCCAAATGGTTTGTAGGCTCATCGAACAAAATCCAGTTACTTTCACGCATCAGAAGCTTACATAAACGAACCTTGGCTTGTTCACCACCACTAAGCGCGTTAAGCGGGCGGGTGATATGCTCATTTTTTAATCCACAACGTGCGAGATGGCCCCGGACTTCATTCTGTGTCAGATGAGAAAATTCATTCCACACATCTTCGATCGGGGTAATATTACCTGCACGTACTTCCTGTTCGAAATAGGCTGTTTCCAGATAGTCCCCCAAGAAAGTCTTACCGCTAATTGGTGGGATTTTCCCCAAGATAGTCTTGAGAAGTGTGGATTTACCTACACCGTTACATCCAACAATGGCAATTTTCTCGCCACGCTCAATCGTCATCGTCATTTTAGGCAATAATGCATATGAATATCCGATTTCAAAATCAATACCCTCAAAGACGGTTTTACTACTCGCCCGGGCATCCTTGAATTTGAATGTGGGTTTGGCCGCTTCGTCTGGACGATCAATCCGTTCAATCTTGCCGAGCTGCTTCTCACGGCTCTTGGCACGACCGGAAGTGGAAGCGCGGGCTTTGTTCCGCTGAATGAAATCTTCCTGCTTCTTGATAAACTCCTGCTGTTTCTCATAAGCATCAATATGTTGCGCCTTATTCATGTCGGCCATTTCAAGGAATTTGTTATAGTTCGCTGCATAACGCGTCAACTTGGCAAATTCCAGATGATAAATAACGTTAACGACCTCATTCATAAACTCTGTATCATGCGAAATCAGAATAAACGCATACGGGTAATCCTTCAGGTAACGCGTCAGCCATTCAATGTGTTCCACATCGAGATAGTTCGTCGGCTCATCCAACAAAAGAGCTGTGGGTTTCTCCAGTAAAAGCTTGGCAAGCAATACCTTCGTACGCTGACCACCACTAAGCGCGGCCACATCACGATCCAAACCGATGGCGGACAAGCCAAGTCCATTTGCCATCTCTTCCACTTTCACATCAATCAGATAAAAATCACCTTGCTCCAATTGCTCCTGAATGTCACCCATTTCTTCCAGCAACAATTCGAGCTTGTCCGGATCGGCGTCTGCCATCTGATCCGTGATGGACATCATTTCTTTTTCCAACTCAAGCAAGGGCAGGAACGCATCCTTAAGCACATCACGAATCGTTTTTCCAGGCGTGAGCTTGGTATGCTGATCCAGATATCCATAACGAACTTTGGGGGTCCATTCGACCTTCCCTTCGTCCTTTAACAATTTCCCGGTAAGGATGTTCATCAGTGTGGACTTACCCACACCATTTGCACCAACAAGACCTACACGCTCTCCGGCAAGTAAACGAAAAGATACATTTTTAAATAACGTGCGGTCTCCAAAATTGTGACTCACGTTCTCTACTGACAATAAACTCATAAGATGAGGTTGCTCCTATCTATTGGACATTACTATCGTTCCGAAACCCTATTTTAGCACAGGTGTCGCCTTTTCTGAAAGTAATGTAAACATCTCATGCAACCTCGCTTTTATATTACAAACAAACTGCCTTTAATTTATGGAACAGTTATACTCAAAATAACCTTGTGCTGCCGCTTGTTTGGCATTTGTAAACACTTCTTCGGCTCTGTAACCATTTCTACATGTGGAAGGGTAATAGTATTTAATTCCATTTACCGGATCAACTCCGCCAACGATCGCTGTTTTCTTCACCAGTCTGCCACCACCAATGGCATAATTGTTAATCTTTTGGTTACCTACAGGTATTCCCTGAATAAACGCCATCAGCCCCGTATCATTAATCGAATTGTACCAATCTTCCTGAGAAATCAAAGGCATGGTAAAGGTGTAGGAAACACCATTCCTTCTGGCAAACTCATTATGCCGGTTAATAACATCTGCCAAATCTTCCTGCACACTTGTCACGATCCGACTTCGTCTGATCTGCTCAAACGTCTCTGCATTCTGAAGCAGAGGGATTTGTGTGCTGGAGGCCAGTTCTTTCTGGAAACCCTCAACCCACATGCCCAAGCCTGCATCATAGGCATACACATACCCATCAAGTGTGAAGTTAATACTGCTACCATTTGAATCAGAATATGTATAGGGCTTTTTGGGACTCCAAACCTGCCGGAATGAATCTTCAAGATCACCAGTCATCTCTGTTTCGTTCGCCAAAATATAGTAACCATCATAATCCAGCACGACCATTGCAGGAATGTAATTAAACATGGCCCGTATTGCAGCAGGATCATCCTGAATCCCCATATTTAGAGCCATTGTTTGGGTAAACGTAGTTAAGGCAAGCTCTTTGTCCGCTTTTACAAATTTGGTCGAATCATACCCTGCTTCATCGTTTTGCTTCTCATTTTGATGCATCACGGCCCCTGCATCCAGTACAGCCGTCTGAAGTGCCATCTTATATCGATTGCTTAAATATTGTGCCTCTTGGGCATTGTCTGTATTGTGAGAAATAACCCAGAATATAGGTAAAAAGATAAGCACAAACACAATAGAAAGATCAGTAATCTTCATTGAGCACCATACCCCCATATGTGGTAAACACGGCTGCAGCCTGCGCAGACCCGTTCAACCACTCACGAATCAACATGGCAGGTGTGCGATTGGTATTTTTGACGGTTACTGTGAAGAAATCCCCCATTGCCAGTGTATATCTGCGCCCAGGATCGTCTAAAGCTAGCACACCGGACGAAGGAAACAGCTTTGCTTTAATTTGGGCTGAATAATATCCATCTTGCACAGTTTCATAGGTACCAGAGAATGTGCTTTGATCCATCGGATCTGAGTAATGAGGAACATATTTTTTGTGCAAATGCTCCATGGAAATCTCATAGGCGTTCCCCGTTCGGGCCATCTGTTCTTCGAACTCTGCATACATGGCAGGGGAAATGTATCCCTTTGTTCTGACCGCATCAACAAAACGGGTAACCGTCTGAACAACGGTCATACGTGCCATGTCATCCTGTCGATCAGCAGTCTCTGCTGCCGGGTATACATAAAGTAAAATCACTGCCAGCAAAACAGCAAGCAGCTTGGATGCAGCATTAATCAAGGGGTACTGGCCTCCTTCCAAAATGCAATCTTCAGCAGTTCGCCAGCCTCACTTCTTATGAACTCGGGTCTATACGAAGCAGCAAGCTGGACAGGTATGGTTCCTCTTCTGTTTACAAGGGGATCAATGACATATGCATTCCCGTTCACCTCCACACTGACCGCTGTTCCTGTCATTTGCCTCACAGTGTGTAAGACTTCAGCACCACTATAACGGATTGGCTCGCTTATACGCAGAGTGGTATTCAGCCGTCCTTCCATGTCTTCTGTCGTCTGCACCAAATGATTCAAAGCGTCTGATAGAACCCTAACATTCTGCTGCCCGTACAGGCAGGCTGTCACAAATAGGACAACCGCCGTACAGAACAACATGAGCTGCTGTGTATTCTGGGACATGTTAAACCAACTCCTGTCAGGATTGCTGGAAAATAAGCCCTCTTACCACATTGGATCTGTCTTTTACGATAATTGCTTTGAATTTACCACTTGGATTGACATATTGGTTGTCTTTTTCACTCATAGTTTGATTAATAATGCCTACTTTATCATCTGGAGAAATAACTGAACCGTAATCTGCGTTATTGAGATCCTGGGATATATTCAACTGATTGCCATACCATTGACCTCCCTTGTTTTTACCTGTAATAACTTGAATACCGAACTGATCCTTGTCCGCATATTTACGCAACGCGTTTGTGACCTGTGATCCGCTAATGGTTGTTCCGTCATAAACTGTAAATGCAGCTTGGGACAACTCGGTCTGGATATCGGCAAAATTGTTCTGTGCCGTTTTGGTCGCCTCCTGAGCCGAAATAAACAATAGAACCACAATCGTAATAAGGGCGATGGTCAGAAAGATGCCGGCTGCCACCTTTAAAGCGCTTGATGCATTGTTCATGATAAATCCTCCTATATCGTTTTTAATTTATTTCAGACTGTGACGTACATGTTCGTTACAGTTTCTGAATCTGTTCATAATAAATGTTCATTTGCAGGAAACTCATGCCTACCAGCGGAATGACCAGGTAGAGAAAGATCAGGGCATACATCGGTGTAAACCCGATCATTCTTCCCCATGATGCTTTAACATCAATCATCTTGGTGTATTCCTGCTTCCGTTGTTCAAAATAAAAGGCCATCATACTATCCAGATCATCAAATGCTTCTCGAATCGAAATTTTCCCAAGTGCAAGTTGCAGTTTTTCAACCAAACGCTGAAATTCAGGCAGGCCTGCATCTTCTTTCAATTGTTCAAGTGCATGCTCCGGCCCATGTTCAAAGTGCAACAGACATTTTTGCAGTGGTCTTTTGAAAATAACTGCAAAGCGATTGAGCCATTCCAATATCTCCTCTACAGACATACGATCCATCTCCCGCAAGATCGATATAACCGTCTGAAACTGATAGATTTCATGCCTCATGTCCATACTTCTCATCTTGCGCTGGAACATCATTAGCCAGATCGGCATGTGATAACCCGCTATACCTATCATCATTGCAATAATTAACTCCCACCAGTGAAGGTATTGCTTGTTGTAACCTTCCAGCTTCTGAAGGATGCGTGCAATAGTTTCATTCTGTGTATCATGATCCAGTTGAACGGGATTCACGGACTGCAATGCAATGGAGATCTCATCAAAAGTTGCTCCTCGCTTCATTTCAATGCGCTCGAGTACAGCTTGATCCAAGCTTGTCTTTTCTGTAGCCTGCTTCAACTCCGCCTCTCCCATCGCGCCAAACATCCGGTCATCTCTGACGGGATCATGTAAGATGTGATTTCGTTCAACCTGATGCAGTAGAAAGACACAGCCAATGGTCAGTACAAAACAACTTGCAAATAACATCAGCCTTCGTATAGCCAGCCATTCATATTTCAGTTCCGAGCTACTTTCCCTCATCAGTCTTACGGTTTGACTGTAATGGGTACTGCCAGGTTTGGCCACGAACAACATCGCGACTTTACGAATGAACATCTGCTTGTATAGGAACTGATCGATCCTGGAATGTTTGCGCCCTGTCCGATAACGAGTTTCATCATATTGCTGAAGTCTTTGCAAAAGCAGGTAGGCAAGTATGATAATGACGTAGATCGATATTTTGGTTACAAACCCGATTTTGCTGCGATAAAATTCATCCATAGTTGGAAAACTTCCTCTGGCCCAACGTTCGATTGGAGCTGTGAATAGAACGGGGGCCAGGGCGATGATATTCAACCCTTTTAACAGATAGTCCAATTTGTCCCGCCGCAAAATCTCCAGATGAATTTCCTGCGTCAGATTCCCCAGGCCTTTCAAGTAAATCGAACCCTGTGCTCTGTCTTTATCCCCGAACTCCATCACCATATATGAAATACCGGCAAAACCTTTAAGAAAGCGATTTGGCGCAATCTCATAGTACCGTTCCAAAGCTTCGTTAGGATCCGGAGAAGTCAATGCTTCATAGATCAACAGCACTTGCTCGGCAGCCTCTCCTTTACCTGCTTCCGCCGCTTCATAAAGTGCCTCCTCTACCATTCCATGCTGATGATACCGATGTCTCACGTCGGCAAACAGGTCCAGCATCTGTACCAACAGTCGCTTCTCCATACGATTCAGACACATATCCAGCACAAGGCTGTTCAGAACAACAGCGCAAAGTACCGACAATATGACAAAGGCGATACCCGGCTGCATAAGGAAAAGGATTACACTGATACTCCCGTATCCTCCAAAGATAATTAGAACCACGCTCATAGTCATTCGTCTTAATGCTGGTTCGTCGCCGACATGCCGGAATGAGATTCGTTTCTGTACTTGCAAAATATAAGCAGAGAGCAGCGGCACTTTCATGCCCCAGCGATAAGACTGTAACAGGACCGATCCCCACCGCAGCGTACGAGTTCCGTTTAGCGTAGCGATCCCGATAGATTTACTTGCATAGTCTCCTCCTCTGTGACGTAACAGGTTCAGTACAAGTAGCGTGATTATCAGGCCACTTGCACATATCCCAAGCACCAAAAGAAGAACAAACTTAACGGTCATCGGTATCACCCCAATGTTGCTTGATGAACTGTTCGAACAGCGCCGCGTCCTGTAGTGTCATCTGATCCCGCATATCCGTGATACTCCCTATGGAGATCGGAGCTGTGACGACGTAATTGCCATCCCTGTACTCGATCACATTGCGAAACGTAAATCCCGCCCGTTCCTCCACGCTATCCCCTTTATTCGCACGTGGCAGACACTCCGTAATTCGTTCGATATATCTTCGTCCCTCTGCGTCCTTTTTCATATGTACATCGAAATTAATGACACTTACTACTTGCTCCTCGGCAATATGTTCATGTTGGAACATACCTGTTTTGAGCAGTGAATTACGGAGGGAGAAAACCAGATCACGAAACGTTTTGGCATGATGGGTAAACAGGGTGAACAGACTGGCAACCTGGGACATCTGAATCATCCATGCGGCTACTTCGTCACTTGCGACCTCACCGAGAATATTTACAGTACCATCCGTCTTTTTCTGTAAGTCCAGTCCCTGTTGACCTGAGATGTGCTCCGTCTCCCGGAAACTTAGTATGTTACGCCGACTGTATATACGCCGAAGCTGTAACTCGAAAGCCATCTCCTGTACACGCAGGGTATACGAAGCGTAAATATGCTTCACCATTGCCATAAGTAGTGTCGTTTTACCCGATCCCTGTGCTCCTGTTACAGCTGTGATTCGACTGCCTTTCATCAAATATTGCAGCAAAGTGATTGGCAGATCTGCATTGTTACCAGTAATCAACTGTTCTAGTGAAGCATTGGGAATATCGAATTTCCGAACAAAGAATGCCCATGATTCGGCAAAGGGGGGACGTACAACAACGACACGCGATCCATCCTTCATCTCGTTCACCTTGTATCCATTCGCCTCCGAAAGCTGTCCCGGATAGTTGTATTTATAAATATTCTGACATACCCTCTTCAGTTCACGGATATTGCCAAATGACAGGAAGGACAGATGAATGGACTTACCTTTATAGAAAATCCAGACACTTTCCATTCCACTAAGTGGTTCTTCGAAGGGAGCATCTTCAAGTCCATCCGCGAGCAGATCATTCCACGAAGCTGGCTGCCGTAGCCCCATATCCTGAAGGGCATCCAGCATACCGCTCACACCACCACTAACGCCATCTATTCGTTGATCTCTTATTTCATCAACCACCGAGAAACCTTTGTAATGCTGGTAGATACGTTGAACGATGATATCTGTTTTTTCTCTGAATCCAAGCTCTCTATACTCACACTCAAACACATATCGGATGTCCTCCTCGGAGATATAGTAACTTCCTCCGTCGTCTGCACCTTCACTCAGCCTCAATCTGCCAAGATCATAAGTGTCAATCATGCGTGACAAGGCATCGACACCAAATTGCTGCCGGTATAGATAAAACACGATTTCGAATTGATCCTGAACCGTCAGCAACTCAGCTTCTCCAAAATATATGACCTCATCGATATTTGACTTATTCAGTCCTATACTGCGAGTAAGCAGATCACCTATCAGATTTTTGACATACGTTTTGTCACTAATGCTTCCTGATACACAACCTTTAAGCGCCTTGCGCATCTCGGCACGCTGATTGATTCTTCGGCGATATTCTTCTTCATGCAATCCTGCATCAGCAAGTTGACTATGACTAAGCTCATGAAGCGAGTTCTTTACTTTCTCTGTCAGCACTTCAATCGTGAAGGATTCGCGCTCAGGAGCACGGTTATTTTTTTCACGATGGGAAGCTCTATATTTGAACCAAACATACGCAAGACATAACAGCAAAATTAAAATTAACCATAGGGTATTCCAGAGCATCAGATGTTCAGGCTCCCCTTTCCAGTCTTTTTAGTACGGTACGCATCCCTGCCCCATCCATAATAAGACGAGCGAGTTCAGCCATACTTGCGGCAAAGCTCCCTTTACGAATATCTTTATTGTTGCTCAGACCTTCCAATTGCAAGTACGCAGCCGCATCACGACGATTGAAGGCATCCAGAAATCCGGTGGTATAAGGCAACACTGATATCGAGCCTTTGTATCGAAAACGCCGACGAATATTGGTGGTGGTTGCGCGTGAATGAGGATCATACTTATTCAGCACGATGTGCAGTTTCTGATCACCCATGCTCTCGGGTCTGATTTTTTCAAAAAAATACTCCAGATCCCTCATATTTTGATTCAGGTTCACCACAACATAGTCCGCTTGATCCAGCAGAACCTGGTCACTAGTGCCTGCGCGATCTGCATCGAGAAGAACCAGATCATAATATTCATTGGCTACGTGCAGCAGCCTTTTTAATGTCTCCACATGCTCTTCTGTTGAACGTTCCAATCGGTTGATTCTGCCAGTCAACAAATCCAGACGGTCATTGAGGAGCGGCTTGGTATAATCCCTCAAATTATGCTTGTTCAAACTCCCGCTGATATGCAGCCGTTCCACAGCATCCCATCCCCCCTCCTCGAATGTAAATGCTGATCCCGTGTCCTCTATTTCTTTAGGTGGAAGGGCAGCTTCTGTGCTGCTCCCGACTGGACCTGTATTTACAAGCAAAATTCTTGTCCTATATTGAAGTGCCATCGCATAGGCGCCGATTAACGCACTTGAGGTGCTACCTGTTCCTGCAAAAGGACTCCAAAACGTAATGGTGCTCATGCCCTCATCCTTTCAGCTTCTTTAATGGCCCGGCGACTCTGGACATTTTCCCATCCGGTCAACTGCTCCACTAACCTGCATAGCGATTTTTTATAGTTCCGTGATAACGGCCCCAGACGTATCCTACGATGATGCTCGTTTTCCAGTTTGACTGCTGCAGTCAGTTCATCCCATGGCAACATCAGCGATTCCCCTGTCCATACAAACGGACTGCCTTCCAGATACGCCCACAAATATCGAGCTTCCAGTTTGCAATCAACGGCATTGATCAAAATACGCTGAAATGGCAGTTCTGCTGGCAGGGATTGTTCTTCAAGCAGCCGCTTGAGCCAGCCTTTGCCCCGTTCCAGGTTGTAACGTTCATAATCACTGACCCAGACACGGATATCTGCCGTAAGCCATAGATCACGTGATGCAAAGTGTGATGTCTCCATGTCGTAAAGGACGTAATCATAGGTCTGCAATTTCTCGCCACTCGCTTCAAGATGACTCTCAACCGCTGTTGAAGTTACGAACTGACAAGCAATATCAAAACCTTCAAATTCTGTAATACGCAGAGATTGCTGACTTTCCCCAACGCCGTATCCATATTTCTGTTGCAATGTTCCATCAACAAGCAAGACACGTTTACCGGAGGACGCCAGTATTTTGCAAAGGTACAGCATCAGGTCATTCTTCTCGCATAACCCGGCAAAGATCCATGTATGCATAGCTATCAAAGCCCCTTTTAATTTCTTTTAAACGTTGTTACATGAATAATAAATTGTTTCTCCTGCATTTTACTCTCCGCCCGTCAGCAATCTTCTCTGCTCATCTGTACTCGAAGTTGATGCAGAAGAATCATTGCTCCCTGTACCAGTCGCTCCACCGCTACCTGAACCGTCATTCCAGATAACACCATCGGCAGATGAAGAGTTATTCGCTCCGGGGCGATTATTGTATGAAACGGAGGAGTGCGCAACGTCCTGCTCCACACCTTGGGATGGCGCTGACATGGATGCGGCGAGTGAGCTTTCTAACGAACTCCGTACCTGCCGTGCCAACTCCACCTCAGCCCGGCGCACAAGATTAGGATCACTCTCCAGCAGTTTTAACACCTCATTATTGGCAGGGTATGTCGGGATTGCTGGTGTCTGGAACTGTGGTTCTACATAGGTTAGGGCATAGATTGAAGCTTTATGTAAATAGGCATCTACAATTGCACTTGAAAGGGACAGGATCTCCTCCTCCGTCATCGTAATCCATAGCGTAGCTGCATTTAATCTTTCGACTTTCTTTTTGGACAGGAGAATGTAGTCTTGCCCCGTTGGAAACTGAATACGAATATCAATGTTATCACCCTTCACGAGTGAAGAAGGTAATAACACAACCTGTAGTTCACGGTTCCTTAAATCCGGCGGTGCGGGGGTATCCTCATACACCATTTCAGTTGTAATAGCTGTTCCCTTTTTTAATTCTATTTTCGCCACTTGACCATCCATCTGCTTGGTGCTGGACCACAGATTCCTTGGTGCCTGTGCATCCGGAACGGCTATGAGTTTGATATCCTCGGGCAATATCGGCTCTCCTGCTTCAACATCCCGTATGGTCACCCATCCCTGTGCCCCTGAGTTCCATTGTTGCATCAATTCAGCTTCTTTTTGTTCGTAGGCTGATGAGTATCGGGCCTCCACTTCAGACCTCGTATCACTCATGGTTTTGACATTGTAAATGACATATGCCCCAAATAACAAACCAATTGCTCCCGCTCCCGTCAGTCCAGCATAAATCAGTTGACGGCTTTGTTTTCTTAATTTAGACAAAAGAGGCTCTCCTTTCGCAATCTCTTCTAATCATGTACTCTTTTTCTTGCAAAGAATGAACGTTTCTTGGGAAGCTGCCCCATCATATGAGTCAGAATATGAGTAAAAACCTTATCCATCTGCGGTTCCCGATCAAAGGGATCGATATGTAAAGGCAGACCGTAGACACTGGAAGTGTCCAACGTTTTGCGCATGCGCTGAACGGCGTCAGCTGCTGCGAGTGGCAGGCAGTAGATCCATTTGTCTCTCGGGTACCGGTTGTGTGAACGGACAAAAGATCCAATCTCAGCTTGTCTCCATTCGGCACCGGAACCTATAACAATCGGCAAGTCAGCTCTGAGAAACTCTTCAAGCCGGTTCTGATCCTGACCACTGCCCAGATCCATCACAATGAACTGATAGCTGCCTCCCAATAAAGACAGGATGTCTGCACGTCCCGATTGTTTCCAGTAATGTACACCATCCACTGCAAACTGTCTGCCTGCTGGCACGGGTTTACCTGCATGCGCCACTTGTTGAATCCGTGCAAACGATTGGGAACGTGGCGACATCTCGATTAAGGCCACTTTGAAGTTCTGCCGCTCCAGATAGTGACTGATGGCTATGGCCGTATGCGTAACCCCAACTCCGGATGATGCCCCCGTCAAAGCGATCACTCTTGTCCCTCCGCTTATCGTCACCGTCGTTTCTGAACCACCAGCCGCTATTCCCGGTCTGCGCAGCAGCTCCTTACGAACTTCATCAGCCGATTGAAAGCGCTCATTCGGATTCAGTCGCAACAACCTTCTCGCAACAGGAATATAGGTACGTGGAACATCACTGCGAATGGAGCTCTCAACTCCCTGAATCCATTCCGTATAAGTTCCACAAGTCATGAGATAGAGCAACAATGCTCCAAGCCCGTACAGGTCAGAACGCGCATCAGTCTGTCCTGAACCATATTGTTCTGGTGCAGCGAAGCCGGCCGTTCCCAATTTAACCGTATCATCGACTCTTTGTGCTTTATAGCTCCGCGCTATCCCAAAATCAATCAGTCTGACTTCATGTTCCGGTGTAATCATAATGTTGGATGGTTTCAAATCCCGATAGATGACAGGTGGGTCCAGACTGTGCAAATAACTTAATACATCCAGCAGCTGAAGCACAAACTCCGTCATATGTTCAAGCGGAATCTTCCCCCGACATTGCTTGAAATAGTCACTAAGTGTCAATCCCTCAATGTACTCCATAACAAGATAGGTATACCCCCGCTCATCCGGTACAAAAAAATCTACGATTTGCGGTAATCTGGGATGCCTCAGAGATGTAAGAAGAGCAGCTTCTGACTCCATACTGCCTTCGTATGGCATCGCCGTCACGCTTTCTTTGATCGCCCAGGTTTTGCCTGGCAACTTCAAATCCTCTGCTTCATATACATGACTCATTCCACCCGAACCGAGAATGGACACGATACGGTACCTTCCCCCCAGCAGGCTTCCACGCTCGAGCCTGGCCGGATGTCTCATATAGACTCCTCCTTGTGTGCATAACAAAAAAGGGAAAGCTTCACCGAAGCGGAACAGACCGGATATCCGGACTCTTCACTTCGGGATGCTTTCCCTCAACTTGTTATGGTTAATATTGGTATCATTATAGTATAGGCAATAAGGTATTGTAAAGCATAAAATTTAATGCCTTTAATAACTTAATACTTAATCATATATAGCGTGATTTCTTCACGGTTGTGAAACAACTGTTTGGAACGCTGAATCTGCATCCGGGAGCGCTCAAATGTATCGATGACTTCTTTAATCAAAGCGAGCGGCTTCTTATGCAATAACTTCACCGTTACAACCGCTGTTCCCCCAGATTGAAGACTGTATAACAGATCCGATATAAGACGGCTCATCAGCTTGGGGCTCCAGCTCATATCACATACGAGCAGATCGAATTCCCCTTCGCGGAAACGTACATCACCGGCATTTTTTTTCAAAAAGGTCAGTTTGGGTGATTGCAGCAGGGTCGCATCCATCTTGGCCGGATCAACAGCTGTAACTTCAAGCCCGCGCTCTAGCAGGAAAGAGGTCCATCCACCTGGTGCAGCACCGATGTCCAATGCTTTGTGAAAAGAAGTAAAGTCGATGCCAAATGTCTGCTCCGCTTCAAGCAATTTGAATTTGGCCCGAGAGATTTGGCCCTCTTCCTTTTGAAAACGAACTGCTCCGCCGCTCCAGTCCGACAGATTTTGATCAGGTCTGGATACACCGGCATATAACATATCATCCGCAACGAAGACAGATATAACATGATCCGCATCACGGACAACCCACTCACAGCCAAGGTCATCCAGCTTCTCGGTCAAGAGCTGTTTCAGAGAAGCAGCGTTCTCCTGCCAGAAGGCACCTTCGGCTTTACGAACTTGTAATGCAACTTTAGTGCCTGTTAACTCTGTATGGTTCAACACAAATGAAATCAATTTTTCCATTGCTTGCGCTGAATCTTCCGTATTTTCCTGAAATTGAACAGGTTGAATATGACGTAAAAACGTCGGGCTATCTTCCAAAAGCTTGATCGCTACCTCTTCTTCCGCAATCGGAAGACCGGCAAGCAGAATTTCACCTGGTACGAGTACCGTGCTCTTTACTGCCCCAAACGTACGGCGCAATTCCTCCTGAGCATAGGGCGCAAAACCATGATTGGCTGTGCAAATAAAACGGGAGAAGTCTCCTTCACCCCAAGATGACTGTGTACTCAAAATGTGTTACCCTCCAGAACGTACGCGAATCCAGGGACGTCCATCTTCCCACTGGATATCAACCGGAACATCGTACGTATGCTTAATTGTATCTTGTGTTAAAACTTCATGTTTGGGCCCTGCCGCAGCAATACGTCCATCGCGGATCAAGGCCACGTGTGTGAACAAAGGTACGATCTCTTCGACGTGATGAGTCACATAAACGACAGTGATATTTCGCTTACGCAGTCGATCAATTTCGGCCAACATTTTCTCGCGTTCATACAGATCGAGTCCGGCACAAGGCTCGTCCATAATCAGCAATTTGGGATCTGCCATCAATGAACGAGCCAGCATTACTTTTTTGCGCTCCCCTTGAGAAAGGGTGCCGAGCGGATGATTAGCCAGTTTTGTAAAGCCCATTTCATCAAGCAGGTTCAATGCTTTGGCCTTCACATCATCCGGGATCGTTTGATAGAAACGCAAAAAAGCATAAGCTCCTGTTGCGACAACTTCCCACACCGGATCTCGAGGTGTCAGTTTCTCAATCAATGTCTGACTGATATAACCAATTTCTTTTCGAACCTCCCGCACGTCACATTGACCATACAGATTTCCCAATACTTCAATGCGCCCCTGACTTGGAAACATATATCCATTCATCATTTCCAGCAGCGTTGTTTTACCTGAACCATTACGCCCAAGAATCACCCAATGCTCGCCTTCTTTAACATGCAGATGGACGTCATCCAGAATCTGATTGTCTTCGCGTCTAAGAGAGACATGCTCCATCGAGATTACACTCATTTTAGCACCGCCTTTCGGATTTCCCCTAACAGATGCTCAACAGAGTTCATCCGATAAACCATTCTGGGCACATCATGTTCTCCATCAAACAGCATAACCGCAGGCACGCTCGAAATCTGAAACTGCTGCACAAGTTCCGGGATATCGTGAATATTCATCTCGGTCAAAATCCCTTCAGGCAGCAAATGTTCGGCGATCTCAAGCATTCGACGTGCTGCTGCGCAAGTTCCGCATAGCGGGGTATAGATAAATACAGCCTGAGGCATGCCTTCCCATACGCCACGCATTAACATTTTGGTCGTAATTGGCTTCATCAGCTTTCTTCTCCCGCAGCAACACGCAGCATAACCTCACCGGACATCGGACCATTATGGACGGTAACAGAGTCTGGTTTATTGCTGTACAACAATTCGTACATCTGACGTTTGCCATACATGCTGGACGTGTGCAAATAGATCTGGCGTGGAAACAAACCTTCCCGGACGATCGAAGCAGCAACTTCTCCGCCATTCGGTGAATCTGGACCCAGTTCAAAATCCAGGGATAGAGTGTCCACGTCACCTTCTCTAAGCAGCATCAGGCATTCTTCTGCATTGGTAGCCAGAACAAACCCTTTCGGACATGCCCGGTAATCATCCAAAAAAACATGCATTACAATCGCTCCTCTCCCCATTTAAAGCCAGGAACGCATGAGCTCAATGTCACCACGGTGTGTTCCATCTTCGCCTGATTCGGTTTCCAGCACAACTACCGCTTGCTGAAATTCAGGCGCACATAACAGTTCCTGCATCGCTTTTTCCCCTATATAACCCTGTCCAATCCGTGCATGTCTGTCCTTGCATGAACCGGAAGGATATTTCGAATCATTAAAGTGAACAGCAGCAAGAGCATCCCAGTATCCCAGCAGTCTGCCTTTCTCCAGCATCGATGCCTCATTACCTGACGTCCACATGCCTGAAGCAAAAGCATGACACGTGTCAAAACAAAAAGCAATATGTTCAGGATACCGGCTTAGCTTACGAATCTGTATCAACTCTTCCATCGTCGTACCCATGGGACCATGATCCCCAGCCTGATTTTCAAGCAGAACCTTAGCCTGTCCATCCCAATCTGCTAAAGCGGTATCCAGACAGGATATGAGATTCCGATATCCTTCAAGTGGTTCATTGCTCTTGAGATGTCCAAAATGGACTACAGTCCCTACTGAACCGCAGGCATCTGCAATATGCAGATCATTTTGTATCGATGCGATGGTTGCATGAAAACCCGCCTCTCCTCGGGTTTTGCCCAAAGCCGGATTCGTGGGATAGGGTGAGTGGGCAATGGAAGATATCCCCTGCTTCTCACACCAATCCCGACACTGTTCAGCATCTTTGAGGTCCAGTTCTTTCAAGCCAAGGCTCCGCGGGTTCTTCGGAAAATATTGAAATGCCGTAGCCCCCATCTCATATGCTCGCTTGGCTGCCTGAAGAAATCCACCTCTGGTGCTGACATGTGCCCCGATTCCGCTTTTAAGCCTCATGCTGGCAATCCGGACAGAAGAAAGCCTTCTTGCCCGTAATTTCCACGCGCGCTATCGTTCCCCCACAACGAGGGCAAGTTTCCCCTTCACGATCATACACTCGGCACTGCTCGTCAAAACTTCCCGTCTTGGTATCTCCCTGCATCAACGGCATTTCCATATAACCGCCTTCCGAGGCAGCTTCCCGCAACACGGATTGCACAGAATGATACAAACGTGCTGTGAGTTCAGACGAAGCAGCAATATTTTGCGTCTTGGAGCTTGGTCTCAGGCCTGCTGCAAATGCAATCTCATCCGAATAACAATTTCCGATGCCTGCAATAATGTGTTGATTGACCAGTGTAGTTTTGAGTGTACCCCGGCGTCCTTTCAACAGGGCAGCAAAACGTTCTGCATTCATGCGCCGATCAAGAGGTTCAGGTCCAAGGTCAGACATGGCCTCTTCCGTCTCTTTGGAAGTAAGTAGATGCAGAAATCCTAAACGGAGCCCAATAAAGAATAAAGTATATTCTCCAAACTGAATTTCCACTTGAGTGGAACGATCAGGACGTTCAGCTTCTGTGCCCCAGAAAATCATTCCGCCCAGCATAAGGTGCAGCACAAGCCGCTTACCATTAGCCAGATGAAAAATCAAATGTTTGGCCCGCCGCTCTACAAATATGATACGATTGCCTGTCAGTTCACGGGTGAACACATCAGGATCCGTATTAATCGACTTTTCACGGTTAACCACCACACCTGTAATCGGCAAATCGAGTATTTTCTCGGACAGCAAGGTCCGGTAGTTTTCCATTTCCGGCAATTCCGGCATCGTACATCTACCCCTTCTTGGATGCTTGGCTTGTCGTCTGCGACAGCCACTCAATCAGTTTATGCAGATCTTCAAACACATGATCAGGACGAACCTTGGTCGCCTGGATGTGGCTATCCATATTGTCCCGTGTCGTTATTCCAGTAAGAACCAGCAGGGTCTCGCATCCCGCAGCTGCTCCTGCCGCAATATCTGTACGCATATTGTCTCCGATTACAGCAACTTCATCAGACTTTAAGTTCAATCGGCTAATAGCCGACTTCATAATAATACTTGACGGTTTGCCAATGACGGTAGGATGAACTCCGGTTGCTGCTTCTATCGCTGCCCCAATCGTCCCCGCTCCCGGCGTAAGCCCATCATCAGAAGGTAGCTGCAAATCAGGATTGGTCATGACAGATTTAGAGCCGCCATTGATCCAGCGAAGCGCTTTGGTCAATTTATGATAGGAAAATTCACGATCAATTCCTTGTATAACGTAATCAGGTTCATCATCCGTTAGTGTAAGCCCTGCAGCTTCTATCGCTTGCAACAGCCCTTCTTCTCCAATACAAGCCACTTTCGCACCCGGAGACTCTTGGGCCACGTATTCCGCAGCCGCCACCGCAGAAGTGCATACCTGAGATGCATCGGCGGGGATACCCATCCCGTTCAGATGATCTGCCACACCTTGCGGTGTACGAGAAGAATTATTAGTCACAAACAAATAAGGCATGCCTTGTTCATTCAATGTCTGAATAAGCTTATCGGCTCCTTCGATACGATGTCTGCCATGATAGAGCGTACCATCCAGGTCGATCAGATAGGCCTTAATCATATACAGCACTTCCTTTCTTTATTCCATTAACATTTCATGTCCTTAACCATTTGCATCGAACTTCAATGCTAACCTATGTATACAGTACATAAAAATGGCTTGCTCGCATCTGCACGCAACACGTCGAACCGAATCGAACACGGACGTCTGGCCCCGCGCGTCTTCTGTACAAGCTTGTCATTTCCTGCGCTTTCCCGGAAAATAATTGAATCATTTCCCTGCTCATATTGCCCATCCTACACGCTTTCCGGCCAGATTGCAAAAGGGACCTCGGGAGTAACTTCCCCTCAGTCCCGTGCAATTAACGGCTTGTTCTCCCGTCGTGTTTGGCTGTACTGTTTCGCACATCCACCATTAGGATTCGCTCTTACGGTGAACAACTGGAATAAGCTCGTGTTCAATCGCAAGTTTCGTATTCGGGAATATCGATTGAGCTTCCTCCAGAAGTGGCTGCAACTGATCCTCATCTTTGTAGCGAGAGCTAAAATGGGTCATGATCAGCTGTCCTGCACCTGCCGCTCTCGCCGCCTCAGCCGCTTGCTTCGAAGTACTATGATAGTACTCATGCGCCGTATCAGCCAAATCATGCAGAAACGTAGCTTCGTGTACAAGAACATCCGCATTTATAGCAAGTGGCTGTACATTGTCACATGGGCGCGTATCTCCCAAGATGGTAATGACCATCCCTCGCTTGGGTGCACCCAACACATCTTCTGGGCGAAGGAAGTCCCCGTTGTCGAGGGTAATCGTTTCACCCCGCTTCAAGCGACCAAACAGCGGCCCTGGCTTCAAGCCATACTCAGCCAGTTTCGCAGGGTCCAGACTGCCTGGACGATCCTTTTCGGTAATCCGATACCCGTAACTGTCGATACGATGTTCCAGCAACGCAGATTCCACAATGAAGCTCTCATCTTCGAAAAGCACTCCGCCTGTATGTTCTACAATGCTTAGATCATAGTTTAGACGTGACTGACTCAGCTCCATGGTTGTCATGATCATTCGTTCAGTTCCTGGCGGACCATACACCGTTAACGGTGTAGTGCCACCCTGATATGCTCTGCTGGAGAGCAGACCTGGAAGTCCAAATACATGATCTCCATGTAAATGGGTGATAAATATTTTCTCCAATTTGCTCAATTTAAGCGGAGAACTTAAAATCTGATGCTGGGTTCCTTCCCCGCAGTCAAACAACCACAATGCTCTGCGCTCATCCAACATGCGCAGCCCTATGGAAGTTACATTCCGCTGAAGCGTAGGTACACCAGCGTTAGTTCCCAGGAAGTATAGTTCCACTCTGGATCGCACCTCTTTCTGCTGCCAGCAAAAAGCCTCCGACAATGCGGAGGGCTTTGCCTGACCTTTTACTTTTAAGCCTTCTCCACGTTAAAATACTTCGCTTGCGGATGGCTGAATACCATCGCCGATACGGATGCTTCAGGTTCCATCATGAAACCTTCAGTCAGTTCCACACCAATATCCTCAGGCTGTAACAACTTAAACAGTGGCCCTTGGTCTTCCAAATCGGGACAGGCCGGATATCCGAATGATACCCTGATTCCCTGATAGCGTGCTCCATGACGTTGCTTCATGGTCATCTGTGCTGGATCCGGGAATCCCCAGATATCTCTCATCATATGATGAACCCGCTCAGCTAATCCCTCTGCTACTTCAAGCGCTACGGATTGCAGAGCATGTGAACGAAGATAATCACCTTGCTCCTTCCAAGCTGTCGATAACTCCCGTACACCGTGCCCAGCAGTTACGACCATGAAACCAACGTAATCCATTTGTCCGGATTCCACTGGCTTCAAGAAATCGGAAAGGCACAGGAATGGTTCGACTTTTTGACGAGGGAACGTGAATGTATGCAAGATATTGCTTGTATTCTCAGGGTCATAGATGATGACGCTGTTACCACTGGACTGAGCCGGGAAGAAACGATACATCGCGTGCGCCTGAATAATCCCGTCACGAACAGCCTCCTGCATAATATCATCCACTACCGCTTTCAGGTCAGTGGCTTTCCGGTCACCCGAAGCAAGCAGCTGCTCTACCGAGCCGCGCAAACCAAGATGATGCCCGAGCAACATCTGCATGTTCACATACGGTAATATGTGTGATAGCGGATAGTTCCGCATAACATGTCGTTCCAGATCCGGTGGAACGAGAACCGGGTTGTCTATTGCGATATCCGAACGCTCTACCCGAGTTAGCTCGGGAAGGGATTTAACAGTTTCTGCGCCAGCTGCGTCCGCCTCTTTTTCAGCGTCCATCTCCAACTGCATCACTTCGCGAGTGCTTGGGTTCATCAGCTTGTTGGCCAAATCCAGGCCGTCCATCGCATCTTTTGCATATACAACCATTCCGTTATATTCCGGGCGTATACGGTTCTTGGTGAATTTGCGTGTCAATGCCGCTCCACCAACCATAATAGGCACATCAATACCTGCTGTGCGTAAGTCCTGAGCGGTAAGAATCATCTGTTGCGCCGACTTTACCAACAGACCGGATAGACCGATCGCATCGACTTTTTCTTCTCTGTACGCCTCGATAATTCGCTCTGGTGGTACTTTTATACCCAAATTAATGATCCGGTAACCGTTATTGGAAAGGATGATCTCCACCAGGTTTTTGCCGATGTCGTGCACATCGCCCTTGACCGTCGCTAGAATAATCTTTCCTTTAACTGACGTCTCATTCTTCTCCATGAACTGTTCCAAATAACCTACCGAAGCCTTCATAACTTCCGCGCTCTGAAGCACTTCTGCTACGATCAGCTCATTATTGTTAAACAGTCGCCCTACTTCTTCCATGCCCCGCATCAACGGGCCATTGATTACTTCAAGGGCTGTATATTTGGCGAGTGCCTGCTCCAGATCGGGCAGCAAACCTTCTTTGCTTCCTTCAACAACATACGATGCGAGACGTTCCTCCAACGACAGGTTTGAAATCTTTTCTTTTTTCTCAACCTTTTTGTTACGGAACGCCGCTACGAAAGCAGCCAGTGTTTCGTCATTCGTATTGTATAACAGCTCTTCCGAGAGTCTGCGCTCTTCTTCCGGAATGGATGCATAACGCTCTAGCTTCTCTGTGTTAACGATGGCATAATCGAGACCCGCTTTGGTACACTCATATAAAAATACAGAGTTCAGCACTTCACGCCCTGCTTCAGGCAATCCAAATGAAATGTTACTGATCCCCAGTATCGTATGACATTCAGGCATCGCTTCTTTAATGACACGAATACCTTCGATTGTTTCTTTGGCCGAACCGATATATTGTTCATCGCCCGTACCTACTGGAAACACCAGGGTATCAAAAATCAGGTCTTCGGCTTTTAATCCATATTTGTTCACCAGCAAATCGTAAGACCGCTTGGCTACCTCCAGCTTGTCCTCACGACTAATTGCTTGACCGCGTTCATCAATCGTTCCGACAACGACAGCACCGCCGTATTTATGCAACAACGGAGTGACCAGCTCGAACTTTTCCTCGCCGTCCTCAAGGTTAATGGAGTTAATTATCGCTTTACCCTGAGAGTATTGCAGTGCAAGGTCGATGACGGCTGCATCTGTCGTATCGATCATAAGTGGCACCTTTACTTTTTTGACAACAAGTTCAAGGAATTTCTCTATGTCTTCGGCTTCTTCACGGTCCGGGTCTTGAACACAAACGTCGACAACATGTGCCCCATTTTTTACCTGAGCTCGAGCAATTTCTGAAGCTTCTTCATATTTCCCTTCAACAATAAGGCGCTTGAATTTCCGTGATCCAAGTACGTTCGTACGTTCCCCAACCATGTAAGGGCGATTGTCCTGTTCAACGTAGACTGGATCTATTCCCGACAACGCTGGTGGATGTGTTCCGTTCATTTCTCTTGGAGGGTACTTGGCAAGTGTATCCCGCATTGCCCGAATATGTGCAGGTGTTGTTCCACAACAGCCACCTGCGATGTTCAACCAGCCCTGTTCGGCAAAAGCACCGATCTTCTGAGCAAGCGAATCAGGCGATTCATGGTAATTACCGTTTTCATCTGGAAGCCCTGCATTTGGATAACAACTTACCGCAACTGAAGCCATCCCGGAAAGCGAGCGAATATGGTCACGCATGAATTCCGGACCTGTAGCACAGTTTAGTCCAACTGAAATTGGGTTAAGGTGTTCTAGGGATATATAAAAAGACTCAATGTTCTGACCAGCGAGGGTTGTACCCATCGGTTCGATCGTTCCTGAGATCATCAGAGGAAGCTTGATACCACTTTGCTCGAATGCCTGTTGAATTCCAATGCTACCTGCTTTTACATTGAGCGTATCTTGTGAGGTTTCAAGCAGCAGCGCATCAACGCCTCCCTCAATTAAAGCAAGCGCTTGCTCAAAATAACTGTCGATGAGCTCTTGAAAAGTAACTCCACCTGTTACTGACAGCGTTTTGGTTGTAGGTCCCATGGCGCCTACCACATAACGTGGAGACTCCGGTGTCGAAAATCGATCCACGGCCGCTTTTGCAATTCTGGCTGCTTCGAGATTAATTTCACGTGCACGGTCCTGAATGTCATATTCAGCAAGTACAACAGAAGTTGCACCAAACGTATTTGTTTCAATTAAGTCAGCACCGGCTTCCAGATATTCCTCATGAATACGCTGGATTAGCTCTGGACGTGTAAGTACAAGCATTTCATTACATCCATCCAGGTCTTCTCCGCCAAAATCTGCGCCTGTGAGATCAACTTGTTGAATCATGGTCCCCATTGCACCGTCGAGGATCAATATTCGTTGTTTTAATGCATCGTGTAGGCTAAGCTTATCCAATATCGTCACCTCCGCAAAACGTTAAATCTTAGTTTAACAGAAACTAACTTAATGTGAAAGATCGGGTTTGATCAGTCCCCTGGCGGCTTTTATGAAGGTCGAATGAATTTGTGAATCGACAAAAATAGCGGAATCCGATATAATAGCGATTAAACCAAGTGGAAAAGAGGGAAAGAACATGGCTGAAATTGTAATCCGAAATACGAACGAACGTATCACTGGAGACGAAAATGTTCGAAATTTCTTAAACAAATATGAAGTATTATTTGAAAAATGGGATGCGTCCAAATTAAAAACGGATCTGCAAAACAACTTTGGACTCACCGATGAACAAAAAGAAGAAGTACTAAAAACATATGACTATGAAATCAGAGACTTGGCTGCGCGACGCGGGTACCAAATCTGGGATGTCATTACGCTGTCTGAACAAACACCAGATATTGAAGAGAAGCTTGCTAAATTTGAAGAGATTCACACTCATGCTGAAGATGAAATCCGTGCTATAGTAGCCGGCAAAGGGATCTTTGTCATCAAAGCTACAGATGATGTAGGTTACTTTAATGTAGAATTGTCTCCTGGAGACGTTATCTCGGTACCTGAGAACACCCCACACTTCTTCACTTTAATGGAGAACAAACAAATTATTGCCGTACGTCTGTTTATTGAAAAAGATGGCTGGATCGCAGATCCTTACCCGGATCCAACGTTTATCAAACAAGCATAATAAGCAAATTATATTATTTGCTCAACAAACCCCTGTTCAATTCGAACAGGGGTTTCTGCATATTCAGATAGTATACAACATTAGATGTTTTAGATAAAATAATGTGGATATTTTGCCTTCATCTTCTCTTGTTCAACAACAACTAGTCTGAGATGAGCTTCCATAACTTCAACAGCTCGCTCGGTTTCACGTTCCGTGATAAGTCGGTATATTTCTTTATGTTGTGAAATAATAACCTCTGCATCGGAATCTTCAGACAAGCGTAATAAACGAAGGCGATTAAAGGGAATATTGAGCTGCTGCAGCATTTTCCAAGTTCTCATTTTTCCTGTGCCTTGAAACAATATCTGATGAAACTCTTCATCCAGTTCAAAAAGTCGATAGAAATTATTTTTCCCTATACATACTTCCTGCATGGCGATATTGGTTTCAAGCCTGAATCTGAATTCTTCCGGAAAAGAAGCACAAGCCAGAGTGACAATTTCCTTCTCCATCTTCTCTCTCATAAACCGGCCTTCTTCAACATGCTCCAAATTAATATGGGAGACAATGGTTCCACTCTGTGGAATGATATCCAGTAATTCTTCTTCAGCAAGCTTCATGAATGCTTCACGTACTGGCGTTCTGCTTACTTGCAATTCATCCGCAATTTCCTTCTCGGAAATCTTGGTACCAGGCTCAAGTTCAAGGTGCAGAATGCGTTCCTTTATCAGATTGTATGAATAAGCCCGGGTCGAACCTCTAATCTTTTGATTAAGTGACATTCCTTAACCTCTTCCTCTCAGCCGTATTCATCCATCTTAGCACAATTTGCCGCCCCACTAAAATTCCCTCAGTGAAGCGGCAATGGGCAAATTTCAGTTTACAACTATTGTTGCTTGTTTTCTTTGTACTTCTTATATGTGTCATTGGAAAGCTGCATATACTGAGGCAAGCCTTGGCTCTCCAGCTCTTTTACAAATGCGTCAAACTCAGAAAGTTTACGTTCTCCCAAAATGAATTTAAGCGTATTTTGATCCGAAAAATCCTTAAGCGGTGTGCTAAGCAGCGTCACCTGTTCACGATCGATATCCGAGTAAGGAATTGGCGGCTCGGCAGGAACCACTTCTTTGATATCTTTCATGTCTTGCTGGAATTTCAGTTCTTCCTCACTAAACATGGAGTGCAACAAATCTGTCGTTCCTCCATAGGCAAACACACCACCGGAGAATCCGTAATCGATGCGCAAGTCCTTCGTGCCTTTTGGATTCAATCCGTTATAGTTTACATCTTCGGCCAACTTACGGACGCCATCTTGTTTGGTGAATGTTTCGCCTTCTACGCCCCATTTGGCAAATTCCTGACCTTCATCACTATAGTATAACCAGTCAATAAATTGCATGGTTGCTTTGAAATTCTCGTTGTCTTTAATTTTCCCGGAAATCATGACACCGTTTTCAAGTCTGGAGCCAGACATCAATTGACCTTTTGGACCACCAGGAACTGTAATTTTGGCGATGGAGAAATTCCCTTCTCCCAACGTTTTGTTCATGTCGTTACGATGAAGTACTACTGTTTGCGAGTTACCATTGATAATGAAGGATTTTCCAGAAACAAATTTTTGAATAGCCTGGTCATCATCCTGGGTAAAGCTTTCTTTATCCAGCAATCCCTCCGATACAAGCTTGTTAAAGAAAGTTAACATTTCCTTGTATTCAGGCGTAGTCGATGTGTATACAAATTCATCCTTATCTTCTTTATACGTTAAACCATTGCCAAATCCCCACCCAGCTTTCGTTCCAAAACTGGTAGCAGCAATATTCAATGTACTGTTAAATTGGAAACGATCTGAGAACGGAACTGAATCTGGATAGATTTCTTTCAGCTTTTTGGCTGCATCATACAATTCGTCCCATGTCTTTGGAATGGCAATGTTATTTTTCTCAAAAATATCAGTTCTCACAATAAGGGTATAGTCTGGCCATACCTCTTCGTGCAAACCTGGAAGCACATAATATTTTCCATCTTCTTGTCGAAGGCCCTCCAACTCATCCTGAAGTCCCCATTTCTCTACCTTATCCTTGAAATTGGGCATCAAATCAACATAGTCACTCACTGGCAAAATCGCACCAGAGGATACAAAAGCCGCCTCTTCACCCGGATAGGTTTTTGGAATAACCAGTGGGGCATCTCCAGAGCTGATCAGAAGGGATCTTTTCTGGGAATAGTCACTCATTGGAACGATGGTAGGATCGAGCGTGACTCCTGTTTTTTCCGTGATTTTTTGGAACAGGAGCCAATCCTTCTTGTACGGGTATGCTGGTTGGTCACTGTACAGAATAGATAAATTAAACGGTTCAGCTGCTTTGAAGGTCTCCCCTACACCATAGGATTCCATGGCTCCCTTGGATTCCGGTTCGACTTTCTCTCCACCAGCTCCGCTGCTACATGCTGCCAGAACGACACTCATCATTGTTGCCAATACCATCTTGCCTACCAGCTTTCGTGGTCTCTGTTTCATTCAATTCTCCCCCTGCATGTGGTTTAGATTGGCCTTACAATCAAGATGTTGAACTATATCGGGTTAGGATTACTGTTTAACAGATCCCAACATGATACCGGTTACAAAGTACCTTTGGACAAATGGATAAATCGTTAAAATAGGCAAAATGGTGAGTACCATGGTGACCGATTTGATATTTGCAGAAATTTGAGTCAGATTATCCGCTGAAGCACCAGCCGAAACACCACCAGTTGCACCTGCAATCATGTTGCGCAAGTAGATCGTAACGGGAAACAGTTCCTTTTTGTCGAGATACAGGAAGGCAGGAAACCAGGAGTTCCAGTGTCCCACAGCGTAAAACAGAACCATCGTTGCCATGACAGCTTTACTCAGCGGTAGAATGATCCGTAACAAAATGCCATACGTATTCAAACCGTCAATAGCTGCCGCTTCCTCAAGCTCTTCAGGCATGTTTTCGAAAAATGATTTCATAATTAACATGTTATAAATGCTGATTGCACCAGGCACAACCAATGCCCACATCGTATTATTGAAGCCCAGAGAGTTAATCAGGACATAGTTAGGAATCAAGCCGCCACTAAAAAACATCGTGAACACTGCGAACATCGTCAAAAATTTACGTCCCATCAATCTTTTCTTGGATAAGGCATAAGCGAAAATGGTCGTCATGAACATGGAAATCAACGTACCTACAACGGTATATATAATTGTGTTTTTATAGTTGGTCCAGAACATGCTATCGCGAGAGATGGTCTTGTAGGTTTCTACATTAAATCCTCTCGGGATAATACTTACCTTGCCTGAATTGATATAAGCCTCGCTACTGAATGATTGGGCCACGACATTCAGAAACGGATAGAGCGTAATGAACACCACAAGTAGCAAAAAGATGGCATTGAAAACTTTAAATACTTTGTATGATTTTGATTCCAGCATATTGCTCCTCCTTTACCACAAGCTTCGTTGTGTCAGTCTGCGTGATATTGCATTAACCGAGAATACCAGGATCAGTCCAATAATGGATTCGAACAAACCAATGGCGGTAGCATAGCTGAAATTGCTCGACTGCAAACCTACCCGGTACAAATAAGTAGAAATCACGTCAGATGTCTCGTAGATCAGCGGATTGTAAAGGAGCAAGATTTTCTCAAATCCAACCGCAAGGAAATTACCCATGTTCAAAATCAGCAATGTAACGATAGTTGGGAGAATGCCCGGTATGGTTATATGGAGGGTTTGCTTCCAACGGTTCGCACCATCAATCCGTGCAGCCTCATACAAAGAATCATCAATTGTTGTCAATGCAGCCAAATATAAAATGGCTCCCCACCCCATACCTTGCCAAACCTCAGAGGTGATATAGATTGTTCTGAACCATTCCGCTCGCTGCATGAAAGGAATACTGTCTCCGGTAAAAAATGAAACCATTCCGTTAATCGAGCCATTAACTGCCGTTAATTGCAGAATCATTCCGGCAACGATGACGATGGACAAGAAGTGCGGAAGATAAGATGCGGTCTGCACAAACTTTTTGAAACGTTTGCTTTTCACTTCATTCAGTAGCAATGCAAAAATGATCGGAACTGGGAAGGTGAAAAGTAACGCAAGTCCACCGAGCATAAGTGTGTTTCCAAATACTTTCCAAAAGGTTGGGTCTTGAATGAACATCTGAAAATACCTGAATCCAACCCACGTCTCTCCAAAAATACTGCCACCCGGTACAAAACGTCTAAAGGCGATTACATTACCGAGCATCGGCCCGTATTTGAAAATAATAAGATAGATAATTGGAAGAATTAACAGTGAGTACAGCTGCCAGTCTTTGCGAAGCAGAGCTGCAGCTGTTCTTAACCTGCTTTCTTTACGTAAAGATGTCATCGTTAGCGTGGTTTTAGCGGTTCCCGAGTCCATATGTTATTTCACTCCGATCCTTAGCTTGATAAAATAAAAGCGTTTTCGATCAATTCTTATCATCTCTTCTTTTGGTAGAAGACAAGTAATCAGATGAACTTCACCCCCACTGCAGAATAAACAAAACAGAAAATGTAAGCGATATCAATTATGTGAATCACTAGAGATACATATCGATTAAGACGCTTACCCTCATTTTCTTACAAACCACTTCATGTTGTATTTCCAGGATTAAATGGTTTCCTCCGATTATGTAAAGCGCTTACAATGGATATGAAAATAATAGCGAATAACTCCGGCTTTCACTTCATTCGAGTAAGTCAAAAGATATTCGCTGCATTCATTCGCATACTAGTCATACTAGTATGTTAGTTATATTCTAAATCAGCAGTTCTATAATTTCAATAACTTTTAATAAAAAATTTTATCTTTTGTTATTACGGTATAGTTCAAGCATTCCCAAAACAAAAAAACATTGTTAGGTTTTATGGATAAAATACATCTCATAAAACCTAACAATGCTTGAGTAGTACACTAAAAATACGATTTATGATGCACTGAATTCAGCAATGATTCGTTCCAATTCGGATAAATGCTTGATTTGATGGTCAGGCACATACGATTCGGTATTCTCTTTATTCTCACGGTTAATCCAAACAGACTGAATGCCTGCAGACAATGCTCCACGAATATCAGTCGTAAGCTTATCTCCAACCATCATGCTCTCCTCAGGTTGCACTCCCAGCTTACTCAATGCGTGCTCGAAGATCGAAGGATCAGGTTTCCCTTTACCAAACGAACCCGAGATAATAATTTCGTCAAAAAAAGGAGCCAATTCAGGAACGCCATCAAGTTTCTCTTGTTGTAAAGCAGGACAGCCGTTGGTTAAAAGCAAAAGCTTGAACTTCCCTTGTAGATGACTCAACGTTTCCATCGTTTCTTCATAGACATGGGGTCTTGATCTCCGCTCAGCCCCAAATTGTGAGGCGAGTTGTTCCGCCAGATCTTCACGATCAACACCCAGCTTTAACAAGCCTTGACGCCATGACTCTTTACGATATGCGGGTGCAAGCTGCTCCAACTGGCGAAACTCCGGCTGATCCCCACCCGTGAAGTTAGCCCAAAGACCTTCAAACGGGTTAATCCCAATCATTTTGGTAAACGAAAAAGTTTCATAAGACTCATACAGATTACGTGCCTCATTACGAACAGCTTCTTCAAGGTCTTCGGGTTTAACGCCAGTCTCTTGAGCTGCGATCAAGCAAGTCTCATGAAAGGCCTCTCGAACACTGCGCTCATCCCACAGTAAAGTATCATCTAGGTCGAACAAAATCGCTTTTAACGCCATTTCGGTCATCTTCCCCTTTATGCAAAATTACTTTTTCTCGTATGTTTCCACGGTGATCTGATGTGCTTTGGCGAATTTCAGAAGACGTTCAGTAATTGCATCAGTATCATAACGATTGAGTAGTTTGGTAAATACCCATCTCTTACCTCGTGCATTATGCTCAATCACAACCGAACCTGGCTCAATTCTGAATTTCACGATATCGTCGACTCCAATTGAACGCTCACGGTTCCCTTTTGTCGTCAAAATCCGGTTACTTCCTATTTTGACATAAGGACGACGGAGCATGAAGATGACTGCCAAAAATACATACAGCAACAAGGTCACCCAGTCCCAAGTGGTCATCGGAGCTTTGACAAGAAATGTACTCATAAAGAGGTACAGGAATGCTAGTCCGATCAGAAAAATAGGAAACAGAAGACTGCGTCCTTTAAATACGTCCTCACCTGGTGTACCGGAAACCGGTTTACCGCTTTTTTTACGTTGCTGATTCAACTGCTTAGAATTTTTCCGAACCGTTCTCTCGAACGAACGCGACATGAGAATCCCCCTTAGATGTTCTTTGTATCGGCTTACATAACTGCAAACCAACATTTCCCCCTATAATTTGCAACCTCTAGATAACAGGAAGAAACCTAAATATCATAATGATATCATTAGGTTTCCTTAATGTTTGAGTTTGCCTTGGTGGCCTTGATCGTTCTCATCATCTACAATTTCAATCGTATCCAGTTGTTGTCTGAAATTGCTTCGAATGTTATTCAAATAAATTTCTCTAAGCTTGGCACGTTCTGCGAGCTCTTCCTCTGTCAATCCAGTGGATTTTTGCTTACGGGCCAATTCATTAATACGTGCTACCAGACTATCTATATCCAAGCTTGTCCCCTCCAAAAATACAAAGTCACATTAACTTTGACATGATAAGGGCAGCTTGTCAAGCTGACACGCATTAGCGCGTTTGGATATGCAGCTTTATTCTGTGAATTGAGGCAGTATTAAGACTTGCCCCACCTGTATTGAAGTTGAATGAAGTTGATTCACTTTCTTGATTGCTTCTATATATACACGTGTATCCATTGTTTCAGGTTTGTGATCCAATGATATACTCCATAGCGTATCTCCTTGTGAAACTGCCATCTTCCCCCCAGGCAACAGATCGTTCTCATTGCCAGCGAACACAGTCAATACTGTACTGCAACCAACGAGTATGATTAAGCTTACGATTATTAATTTCAAGACCCAAGTTGGGACATTACCTTTTGCAAAAACCTTCTTAAAATTCCTTATGTTAGTTTCGACCACTTCTGAATGCACCGGTTCGTAAATACTTTGATAAGTAGAATATCTCATTAAATATCGACCTCCAAACGTTTGTTCCTATCCGTTGAAATCAATATAACACGAACACTTGTTTTGTACAATAACTTTTTAGAACAATTGTTCGCTTTTTTTTGTTGCATCCTACATTCTATTATCTTTCTTCTATTGTATAGAAACTGTCATTTGCAGTATTTGATTAGACTCAAAGAAAATTTTCATCTTTATTTGCAAAAAAACATTGATTTTATGGCATTTTATTTAGAACTTATGTTTGTACGAACGGAGGTTCTATGTTATAATTTTCCCAAACGTTACTAAAATGGGGTTGATACGGTATGTCGAAGATATCCAGCAGGCAACAGGCTATTCTGGAGTTTATACGCAATGAAGTCCGGTTGAAGGGGTATCCTCCTTCCGTACGCGAAATTGGTGAAGCTGTTGGATTGGCTTCCAGCTCTACAGTACATGGACATCTGGATCGTTTGGAGAAGAAAGGTCTAATTAGACGTGACCCAACCAAACCAAGAGCCATTGAACTTCTCAGCCAGGAAGAGTCAGAGCATTCACATCAGTTTGCTCACAGCGTTGCTCGCATTCCTGTCGTGGGTAAAGTTACTGCAGGGGTTCCGATCACAGCAACAGAAAATATCGAAGATTACTTCCCTCTTCCTACGCATTATGTAGGCGAACAGAAAGTATTTATGCTTTCGGTCGTGGGAGACAGTATGGTTGAAGCAGGCATTGTTAACGGAGACTATGTTATCGTACGTCAGCAGCAAACTGCAGATAACGGCGATATCGTAGTAGCCATGACTGAAGACGATGAAGCAACGGTAAAAACGTTCTACAAAGAGAAAGATCATATTCGTCTTCAACCGGAAAATTCGACTTTTGAACCGTTGCGTTTGAAACACGTTAGCATCCTGGGCAAAGTCATTGGCCTTTTCCGTGATATTCACTAATATGTATTGAAGTTGTTCAGATGTTTCACAATAAGATACTTAAAGAGGTTGTCCCGTTAAACGGGACAACCTCTTTTTTCTCATACTACTTATATTGTTCTACATTAGCCGACTATTCGCTGCGTTTAAGAATGCTTTTATGATGAGAAAACACATCAAAACTCTGTTGGCCATGGTAGGAACCCATTCCACTTTCTCCTACGCCGCCAAACGGGAGATAATGTGATGTCATATGAGACAATGTGTCATTAATACAACCACCACCAAAAGATACTTGATTCAGAACCTGATTCTGCAGATCCTCATCCTGAGTGAAGAGATATAATGCCAGTGGTTTGGGACGGCGAACAACCTCATCTAGCATGGGATTGAGGTCGGTATACTTAAATACAGGAAGGATTGGACCAAAGATCTCTTCTTGCATCACTGGGGATTTCCAATCAACTTCCCCCAAAACTGTTGGTTCAATGAGCAGCTGATCACGTTCAGAACGTCCACCGATCATTGCTTTGCCATCTTGGAGCAAAACCGATAAACGATCAAAGTTACGTGCGTTGACAACGTGCGGAAAATCAGCATTTTTCATCACATCGTCTCCAAATTTATCCTGAATTTCTACGCCGATTAATTCCAATAATTTGTCATGTACGTCCTCGTGTATAAGCAAGTAGTCCGGAGCGACACAGGTTTGCCCTGCATTCAGAAATTTACCGCGAACAATGCGCTGAGCTGCCAGCTTCAAATCCGCATCCTGATGAACAATGACCGGACTCTTACCACCTAGTTCCAACGTAACTGGAGTCAAATGCTCAGCTGCTGCCTTCATAACAATGCGGCCAACACCTGTACTGCCTGTAAAGAAAATATAATCAAACTTTTCTTTCAACAATGCTGTGCTGGTCTCGACTTCCCCTTCCATAACTGCCAGGTACTCACTAGGAAATATCTTATGAACCAAATCATAAGTCAGACGTGATACGGCTGGGGTTAATTCAGACGGCTTAATAATGGCACAGTTACCCGCAGCAATGGCTCCAATTAGAGGGCCGAAAGCTAATTGGAACGGATAGTTCCATGGTGCAATAATAAGAGCAACTCCATAAGGTTCAGGATAAATTAAGCTTGTGCCATCAGGTATAGCAGAATTTGTAGGCACAGATTTTGGTGTAGCCCATTCCTCCAAATGTTCCAATGCAAAATCCAGTTCACCCAACACGATCCGAATCTCAGAGCCATAAGCCTCTGTTTCAGATTTATTTAGATCCGCACGAAGTGCGTCAAGAATACGTTGCTGATACTTCTCAATTCCCTGTCTTAATTGCTGAAGAGCACGAATACGGTACTCAATAGACTTAGTTTGACCTGTATAAAAAAATGTCCGCTGTGCAGCAACCAGTTGCTTCTCTTGTTCCATATTAACATCTCCAATTAATTGTTCAAAATTTAATTTCTAAAAACATAAATGAATTATAACGCAATTATATGAAACTATCAACATATAGATACTGTAAAAATAGAGCAAACAATTAAAACGTACTCTCGCTTCAACGATATGATCATAATTTAATTAACCATTCTATTTCTTATTGACTACATAAAAAGCCTTAACACTAATATGCTAAGACTTATTCTACGAATACTAGCTTCCTCTTTACATTCTTATTTCCGTTCCTGTATAACTCCAACGTGATGTATCCGACCTTCCAAATGGTGGACACGTGTTCTGTCTATATTTTCTCTTCCTGAATTTTTTCTTCATTATATACACTTTGAGGGAGGATACTTACTGACATCTCTTTATCAGAATAGGATTGACAATAAAAGAAGTGATTGCTACAATGGCCCTCATATCAAAAGGAAGGATGATTCAGATGATTCGTCGTCTAAAAAAACTAAAGAATGTAGCTACCGCATCACGCTTCTAAGTTACTCAGAAATATAACTTAGAAGCGAGGAAATTAAAATGAATATAAACCAATTTAATCACTGGTCTGAAATTAAGTATTTAAAGGATATTGTAACCAATCCATTAATCGAAGTCGGCGATTACTCCTATTACTCTGGTTATTACGATAACAATTCTTCCTTTGAAGATGGATGCGTGAGATATTTATGGGGAGATGAAAAATCGAGGAGCTTATTCAACCCCATTGAGGAATTTGGTTGGCAAATAGATCGATTAATTATTGGTAATTATGTATGTATCGCAGCCGGTGTCGTTATTCTTATGGGAGGAAATAACAATCATCATGCGGAGTGGATCACTGTTTATCCGTTTGCTGATCAAATTAGCCGTTCCTTCTCAACCAAAGGAGATACCATTATAGAAAGCGATGCATGGATCGGCATGAATGCAATGATTATGCCGGGTGTTACCATTGGTGAAGGTGCAATTGTTGCAGCAGGCTCAGTTGTAACAAAAGATGTCGCCCCTTACACGATAGTAGGTGGAAATCCTGCAAAAGAGGTAAAGAAGCGTTTCTCAGAAGAAGAAATCATGAAGTTAAAAGAAATGCGCTGGTTTGATTGGAAGAGAGAATCGATTGAAGAAGTCACTCACTTACTTTCCAGTTCTTCTATTAACGAGTTATATGAGCACTACTTATCAGAAATTAAGGACTGAGTTCCTATAGATATAAAGCTAGGTAGAATAATATTCTACCTAGCTTTTTTATATCCCCCGTCCACAAAAAGAAAAACCCCTCAGCGCTAGAGCGCCAAGGGATTCAGCTATTAGTACAACGTGATATATTGATCGCGTTCCCATTGGTGGACTTGTGTACGGTACATGTCCCACTCAATTTCTTTCAGCTCATAGAAGTGAGCCAGGGCGTGGTCGCCGAGAGCATCACAGATGACTTCGCTGCGGATCAATTCGTTCAATGCTTCTTTCAGGTCAGCTGGCAAGCTTGGAATGCCTTCTTCCACACGCTCTTCTTCTGACATGATGTAGATGTTACGGTCAATCGGAGCTGGTAAGGAAAGCTCACGTTTGATTCCGTCCAGACCTGCTTTCAATAAAACAGCCAAAGCCAAGTAAGGGTTAGCAGCCGGATCCGGATTACGAACCTCAACACGTGTACTCAGACCACGGGAAGCTGGAATGCGGATCATTGGGCTACGGTTACTGGCGGACCATGCTACATAACAAGGGGCTTCATAACCTGGTACAAGACGTTTGTATGAGTTCACAGTTGGGTTCGTAATTGCTGCAAACGCACGCGCATGCTTCAAAGTTCCAGCCATGAAGTGACGTGCAGTTTTGCTCAGACCCAGCTCGTCCGACTCGTCTACGAATGCGTTCACTTTGCCTTGGAACAAGGATTGGTTACAGTGCATACCGGAACCGTTCATACCAAACAGCGGTTTTGGCATAAAGGTAGCATGTAGACCATGCTGACGTGCAATCGTTTTAACAACGAGTTTGAACGTTTGGATCTGGTCTGCTGCTTTTAGAGCATCAGCATATTTAAAGTCGATCTCATGCTGACCTGGAGCTACTTCATGGTGGGAAGCTTCGATCTCAAAGCCCATTTCTTCAAGTGTGATAACGATGTCACGACGACAGTTTTCACCAAGATCCGTAGGCGCTAGGTCGAAATATCCACCTTGGTCATTCAGTTCGTTAGTCGGGTTTCCTTTTTCGTCTGTTTTGAACAAGAAGAACTCTGGTTCAGGACCGACGTTGAAGGAAGTGAATCCCATTTCTTCGGCTTCTTTCAGGTTTCGTTTCAAGATGCCACGCGGATCTCCTGGAAACGGATTACCATCCGGAAGATATACGTCGCAAATCAGTCGAGCAACACGGTTCTCGGCTACCCAAGGGAAAATCAGCCAAGAATCGAGATCCGGATAGAGGTACATGTCGGACTCTTCAATACGTACATAACCTTCAATGGAAGATCCATCAAACATCATTTTATTATCCAGAGCCTTGGTAAGTTGGCTCACAGGGATTTCAACGTTTTTGATTGCTCCAAGCAAATCGGTAAATTGCAAACGAACGAATCGTACATTTTCTTCTTTTGAGATGCGTAGTATGTCTTCTTTAGTAAAACTCACGATACCCTCTCCCTTTCTTCTCTGCGTATTTGGCTTGCCTGTTATATTTGTACATTAGAATATTGCATGGGTCAAGGAGTCCTCCTACCCAAAAGCAGGATTTCCCCTGACCTACGAGGTTATACGAACTTATTTTTTATTAAAGAAACGGGAAAGCTCTCCCTGGATGAGAGATACTTGTCCAGGTCTCTTACCTGACACCAGTTGTTGTTTAAGCAGACGATGCAGTTGGGAATCCGACAGCTCTCTACGTTTCACTTCCGTATCGGGTGTAATAACAGTCGCTTCTTCTGACTCTTTGGATACAGGATTCATCACTTGTTTAATGCCCGCGATGTTAACTCCTTTTTCAATCAGAGCCTTGATTTCCAGCAATCGTTCTACGTCATTGAAAGAGAACAAACGCTGATTACCTGACGTTCTCGCAGGAACAATCAAACTGTGCTGCTCATAATAACGAATCTGACGCGCGGACAGATCCGTAAGTTTCATTACAATACCTATCGGGAATAAGGCCATATTTCTGCGAATTTCGTCACCCATCATTCATCAACCTTCCAGTCATCTATTCTTCACTCTATTGTACATTTAGTTATTACTAAGTGTCAATGATGTGTTAGATAAACTCACAATAATTTACGTTCTTTCATGGTCTGTAATGCCATCAAAACGCCATATTTAACATGAGAGTACGTTAAACCGCCTTGCATATAGCCAATATAAGGCTCACGGATAGGCGCATCTGCAGACAATTCAAGGCTCCCACCCTGTATAAACGTACCTGCCGCCATGATGACAGGATGCTCGTAACCCGGCATGTCCCACGGTTCAGGAACAACATGGCTATCTACTGCAGCAGCCCGCTGTATCCCTTGAACAAAGGCAATTAAATGCTCTGCCGAACTGAATTGAACAGCCTGAATCAGATCTGTACGCATCTCGTTCCATGCTGGTTTGGTTACAAATCCGGATGCGGCAAACATCGCCGCAGCGAATGTGCTCCCTTTAATGGCTTGTCCTACAATTGTCGGAGCCATGTAAAGTCCTTGGTAGATGCCACGAGTCGTTCCTAACATCGCACCAACCTCACCGCCAATTCCAGGAGCAGTCAAACGATAGGCTGCCAATTGTACGTACTTTTCCTTCCCGCATATGTATCCTCCGGTTTCCGCCAGACCTCCACCGGGATTTTTAATCAGTGAACCTGCCATCAGGTCTACCCCGGTTTCTGTTGGTTCACGTTCCTCCGTAAATTCGCCATAACAGTTATCCACAAATACGATGACATCTTCCTTAATTGCCTTTACACGTGCAACCATATCAGCGATTTCATCGATACAGAAGGAAGATCTCCAATCATATCCTCTGGAGCGTTGAATACCAATGACTTTTGTCGCTGCATTGATACTTTTCTCTACTGTTGCCCAATCTACTCCGCCATCTTCCAACAGAGCCGTCTCTTGATAGCCAATGCCAAAATCCCGTAACGATCCTGTTCCATCACCAGGCTTGCCTATGACCTTATGCAATGTGTCATAGGGCTTACCCGTAATGTACAACAACTCGTCGCCTGGACGGAGTACACCGAACAAAGCTGTAGCAATAGTATGTGTACCTGATGCAAAATGAGGACGCACCAGTGCCGCCTCTGCACCGAACACATCGGCATATACTTCATCAAGTACCTCACGCCCACGATCGTTATAAGCGTAACCCGTTGAACCCGCAAAGTGAAAATCGCTGACTTTTCTACGCTGAAAAGCATTGATTACTTTCCATTGGTTGTGATCAGTGATACGGTCAATTTGTTGCAATTGCCCCTCAATCTGACGTTCAACCTGTTGTTGAAGTTCAATAATCTCTGAATCAAAGCTTGCCATCTTGCTCCATTCCCCTTCATAGCACGAATCTGACGTCAAACATCAATTATCGTGTCAACTTATCATACAAATATGTCATCGATGTTACAGTTGTATGAAATCTTCAAGTAAATAACCGAATTTCTCATATTCGCCTTTTTGCAATTCCACTTCATAAATTACATCATTATCTTCAAATGTGGTCTCAACAACATCGCCTATTTTGTACAGTACAGATGTAAGATCGCCACGCTCAGCCGGAATACGGAACCGTTTGGTAGCGCCAGTCAATTCAGCCTGGATAAGCTCCCGAATTTTCAGCAAGTCATCTGCATCCAGAGCGCTCACTTTGATATGTTCTTTATCCAAAGGAAGCATTTCAAGCTGCTCCGGTGTACAAGCATCCTTCTTGTTATACAATACCAATTGAGGCTTGTCCCCTGAACCCAGTTGCTGCAAAATCGTGTGTACCGTTTTCATCTGGTCTTCACGCATTGCAGACGATGCATCGACCACATGTAATATAAGGTCCGCTTCATTCACTTCCTCCAGTGTTGCCCGGAAAGCCGCAATCAGATCATGAGGAAGGTTCTGTATAAAACCAACCGTATCTGTGAGTACGATTTCTTTACCACTTGGCAGTTCCATCGTCCGTGAGGTTGGATCCAGTGTGGCAAACAGCTGATCTTGAATGTAAACATCTGCCGCTGTTAATTGTTTAAGCAAGGTTGATTTACCCGCATTTGTATAACCTACAAGGGCTACTTGAACGATCCCCGTCTTTTTGCGTCGCTCCCGGTGCAGCTTGCGGTGACGTGTCACTTCTTCCAAATGACGCTTCAAGTCATCAATGCGTCCACGAATATGTCGACGATCCGTCTCCAGTTTACTTTCACCTGGACCCCGCGTTCCAATTCCGCCCCCAAGTCTGGACAAATTCTTTCCGTGACCCGACAAACGTGGCAGCAAATAGCTCAACTGAGCCAACTCAACCTGGATAATACCTTCTCTTGTGTTGGCGCGTTGTGCGAAGATATCCAAAATCAGCTGGGTGCGGTCAATAATTTTGAGATCCAACGCTTCTTCCAGGTTACGAACTTGAGCACCGGACAGCTCCTGGTCAAAAATAGCTGTTGTTGCTCCCATTTCCTCAGCCACTGCACGAAGTTCTTCCACTTTTCCCTTACCAATGAACCATTTGGTGTCCCGGGTTTTCAGGTTCTGTGACAATACACTCAGCACTTCCACGCCTGCCGTCTCGGCGAGTTTTACCAACTCCTCAAGGGAGTACTCCGGGTTAATACCCGAACGTTTGACCTCATCGGTAACCAGACTCACCAACACGGCGCGATCCTTCTTCACCATATCTGTATCATGTGTGCCATTTGTCATCGTGTATATTCACTCCTTCTATTACGTTTCCGCATATATTCTGTGCCACCATGGTTCCATGGCATGCTTTAAGCCGAACCGGTTAACCCGGCCGGCTGCTTCAAAAATTATATTATCGCTTACTTTTACTCAAACTTCAAATCCTCTGTGCGAATGGTCATCAGCTCCAGTTTTCCCGGATTCCCCTGGGTATACTGTTCCAATAGTCGAACTGCCTGATGACGAATCGATCGTTCAATGGCATTTCGGACATATCGGGCGTTGCTGAACGCATGAAGAGACTCATTTTTTTCCTGAAGCAGATGCTGCTTTAATTTGAGTATGGTCTGTGGCATGAGAATATAGTCACGTTCCTTGGCCATAATCTCGGAGATTTGAATCAATTGATCAATGCTATAGTCTGGAAATTCAACCTGGATCGGGAAACGGGAAGGTAATCCGGGATTCGTCTGCAGAAAAAAATCAATCTCTTCCGAGTAACCCGCCAGGATGAGGATAAACTGATTCTTATTATCTTCCATTGACTTTACAAGTGTGTCGATAGCTTCCTTCCCAAAATCCTTCTCGCCCCCGCGAGCCAGACTGTACGCCTCGTCAATAAACAAGATTCCACCCAATGCCTTCTTGACCAAATCCCTCGTTTTCTGTGCCGTATGCCCAATGTATTCCCCGACCAAGTCTGCACGTTCCACTTCAATCAAATGACCCTTACTCAGTACACCCATCTTCTGAAACAGCTTCGCAACAATTCGTGCTACCGTTGTTTTTCCAGTTCCCGGATTGCCTTTAAAAATCATATGATACACGTGCGCCCCACTTATCAGTCCAGCTTCGGTACGCATCTGGGCAATCTGTAAGAAAGCATAGATTTCAAATACTAAATCCTTGATATTTTCAAGTCCAACCAGTTGCTCTAATTCACCTTGAATCTCTTGAAAATGCGCATGTTTGGCTAAGCCTTTTGCTGCTTGTATTGCTGTCTCTTCTTCTTTGACCAGCATCTGAGGTTCCTGGTTACGCAAAACAACATTAATTTGTCTGGATGGTCTGCCTCCCGGTTGCCCTCCTGCAGCCATGACCCGTCCGTTCATTCGCCATCACCTCTATTTTATCGGGCTGAACTCTCCTGATTATTAATGTATTCTATCAGGTGCTCTAATATTAGAAGGATGGTGAAGAATTCTGCGACTTTTCCATGACTCAAATCTGAATATTTTTTTTGAACTCTCCATTCTCAAACAGGGTCTGTCTATGCTTCAGAGACAGTTGGAAATAAGGAAACACATGTGCATCAATAGCATGCAACAATTCCTTTGCTGTCCGGTTAGCCAGATCATAATCCCCCGTCGTGATGTGCTTACGTGAAAGAGCATCTTCAAGTTCATCCTCGTCCAGCAAAAATATTTCTCCATCCTTCAGGACAACGACATCCAGATACAGATCATCAAACCACGGAACACCCTGATCGGTTATGCCCTGGCTGCGGCATGTGTCAATGTACCATTCAACGATCCGCTCCTGATCGTCAAACATGGCCGTAACAACAAAGTGCTCGCCTTTCGGATAATACTGCAACCAGGAATAACCTTTGTCCGCAATGCAGAAGGTACTTCCTCCATAGGTTTTCCACAAAGGCTCTTTCAAATCTTGTATTGTATACAACGTAATGTAACCAGTAAAAATTTTGGATTGAACGAACCGGCATGTAAATTGTCGGTTCGTAATCCGGCGCCAGTTCGCGCGGTCCCCGAATTTCCGTTTCATACGAACCCCTCTTTGCCGACCACAGGTCCGTGACCTGCTGATATTGGTGAACAGCGAATAACGTCCGCATTGTCGATTCCACAAGTGCCTGAATCCGCTTTGCACAACGTATTACGAATAGTTACAGCTTACCATATTTAAGTTATACACTCAAAATCAAGCTTTGCCCCATCTATTGGAGAGCTCTGGTTCCACGCCAAACGTTACACAAACCAAAAAACCTGCTTCCCTAACATCAGGGAGCAGGTTTTAGGTTGTAATTTTTTAATCCGGCTTATTCTCGTTAACCGCCAGTTCCAGCTTGAGAATCTGTCGGTGCATCCGTTTCTCCAGTATTACTATTGTTGCCACTATCAGGTGGCGTGACTACTTCGCCCGGTGTCGTTACAGCCCCATCATTGGAACCCTCACCCGTACCTCCAGGTTCTGTTGTTCCCTGCCCAGGCGGTGTGTTTCCTTCTCCAGTATGTCCGTTCCCTTGACCTGTCCCGCCATTGTTTCCATTATTCCCGTTACCATTGTTGCCATTTTCATTACCGTTGCCATTGTTACCCTCAGAACTTCCATTCCCCGGCGAACCGTTGTCCGGATTTTCTGTTCCTGGCTGTTCTGTACCCGGTTCCGTTCCTGGCTCCGTGCCCGTATCTGGCTGTTCCGGTTCCAATTCCTCCGCTTCAATCATGAGCGAAATGATGTTGGACGGATTCGTCTCCTGTCCGGAAGCCAGATCATAGGCTGTCACATAATACTCATAAGTGAGACCAGGGAGCGCACTTAGATCCTGCGCACTGGTCGATCCAACCGCATCAATGAGGTGGGTGAACTGACCCTCAGATGTTTCTTTTCTGTAAATCCGATACTGTGTCGAGGAATCCCCCGTTGCAGTCCAATTCAACGATACAGTTTGTGTAGATGGATCATAAGCACCATTCAAACCACTCACTGAAAGCGTTGGTTGCTCTGGTTCTTTTTCCGGCGGAGGTGTCTGGGCTCCTGCTGGAGCTTTGAAGTCCTTCACAGGAACTCCTTTCAACGCGTCCCCCATAACTTTGGCAAAGAACGCCGCTGACAGCTTACTGCTATTCTTGAGCATATGGGTTGCATCAGGATTGTCGTAACCCATCCATACTGCAGCAGTCCATTCTGGCGTGTATCCGACGAACCAAACATCACGGTTGGCACTGTTGCCGGAAATACCACTTTGAACGGTTCCCGTCTTACCAGCAACTGGTCGATCCAGACGTGCTGAACGACCTGTACCGTCATTCACGACATTTTGCAGCATTTGAGTCAGGGAATAAGCATTTTGCTCACTCATAACACGTGTTGTTTCCGATTTATCGTGTTTATAGGTCGTTTTCCCCGCGCTATCCTTAATTTCCTTAATGGAATACGCCTGCTGGTACTCACCCAGATTGGCGAATGCGCTATAGGCTTGCGCCATTTCCAGCGTATTCGTACCTTTGCTAAGACCACCCAGCGCAATCGCTAGGTTTTTGTCTTCATCCGTAAGTTGGATACCTACGCTTTTTGCAAACTGAACACCTGTATTTACACCAATTTTGTTTAGGAGCCATACTGCCGGGATGTTCTCCGATTTTGTAATGGCATCTGTCATGCTAATGGTTGAAGAATACCCATGCAAGTTACCCGGACAGTAATTGCCGAAGCATTGCTTTTCATTACTGAGAGCTGAGTTTGCATTGTAATTACCTGATTCAAGAGCCGGTGCATAAGTCACAATCGGTTTAAATGCCGATCCAGGCTGTCTGCGGCTCTGTGTTACCCGGCTGTAGCCCTTCGTTTGATAATCCCGTCCGCCCATCAAGGCGACAAGACTGCCATTTTCATGGTTCATGATTACCATGGAGCCTTGAACTGGCTGATCATCTTTGCTTGACTCAAACAAACTATCATCCGAGAAGGCACTCTCCATGGCTGTTTGAGCCTGAGCATCCATCGTCGTGTAAATTTTGTACCCGCCGATATTCAGATCATCCTCCGTTTTACCAGTCACTTTCTCCGCTTCACGAAGAACATAGTCGATAAAGGCTTGATACTTCTGATCTTTCTCAGGCGGTGTATAGTCATAATCTACTTCTTTGGCTTCATCCATTTCCGCCTTGGTAATATAACCTTGCTCATACATCAGTTGCAATACCACAGCACGACGTGCTTTGGAGTCGTTGGGATTGCTCAGCGGGTTATAGGCAGAAGGCCCTTTAGGCATCGCTGCCAGTGTAGCAATTTGCCAAATTTCTAATTTGTTAAGGTCAGATACCCCAAAATAAAATTCGGACGCAGCTTTAATTCCATAACGCTGATGACCAAAGAAAATCCGGTTCAGATACATCGTCAGAATTTCGTCTTTTGAGTACTTGCGCTCCAATGCCATTGCAATGGAAACCTCCGTTGCTTTACGGAAGAAGGTCTTGTCACGGGACAAGAACATATTTTTCGCAAGTTGCTGAGTCAGCGTACTGCCACCCTCCACCATGGAGCGGGCCATGACGTCTTTAACTGCCGCCCGTCCGATGGACCAGATATCCACGCCCTGATGCTCGTAGAATCGTTTGTCCTCCGTAGCAACAAAAGCTTTCTTTACTAAGTCCGGAATATCTTCTTCGTTGACCGGCTCCAGCTTTTGAATGGACAACTCGCCCATTAACTGTCCGTTACGATCATATACTTTTGAAGTTTCATTGATTGTTGTTTTGTCCTTGTTGGCTTTGAGCAGATTTTCGCCACTCACCATAATAAATAAATATCCACCCAGTGCACAGAATATGGCGATTGCCATGGTGAAAAACAGTGTCCACCCAACGCGTTTACCCGTAATTTTTTTCTTTTTAGAGGTCTTTGGCTTCGCTTTTTTGGTTGACTTGTTATTGCTGTTGCGATTGTTAGACCTCGACAACGGATCGTTTGGCATGTTACCTCCTGACTCCCTTTCGGTTGCATAATTTCTATTCGTCTGCTGGCTCAAGCTCCTATTGAGCTTATTTTGCCCGGAATGAAAAGAACAACCCTTATTCAGGTTGCTCTGTTTCAATTCCTATACTTGTAGACGAAATGGTTGATAAAAAGGTTTCGTAATTTTTTAAGCTTCGCCGCTATTATCTTGCTGCATCAGCGATACGCTGCGTTGCGGCGTGAACGTGGAGATGGCGTGCTTGTAGACCATTTGCTGGCGTCCGTCGCTGTCAATGACGATCGTAAAATTGTCAAATGCCTTGATCGTTCCGCGGATTTGAAAGCCATTGGTTAGATAGACCGTAGCAGGAATGTTTTCTTTCCGCAGTTGGTTCAAGAACGTATCTTGGATGTTGATGGACTTGTTCATTAGCCGTACCCCCATTGGTTCATTTGAATTCGTGTTATAAGTAATATTCAATATCGCTGAGTAGCTTTCGTGCTATTATATCATGAACGGATTCATATAATCCACAAAAACCCCTTGCCTGCTATTTTGCACCTATGCCTGAGCTTCGCTTGCAACTAGAAGACTTATCCATTATACACCGCTTGTCAGAATTGCAAAAGAGGGACAAATTCTACCTTTTCCCACGTTTCCCTTCTACTTTTCCGGATCTGTGTACGGTTTCCCTTCTTCTCTGGCTAACGTAATATTTTGCCGATTTTTTCTATCATTGATTAAGAGTTTCAGGTATGTATTGGTATTGATTAGAACGATAATTAACCAAATTAAGGCGATAAGACCTCCAATGGCAAAACCAATTCCAAATAATCCTGAGAAAAAGAGATATAAACTCGCCACTCCGCTCGGTTCTGCACTCATAAAATCTCCCCCCCTTCACCTTAGGAACAAAATCAAATAAACCATAAACCGTCATGTGAATTCATTTTAATATTTATGTTATTTTTTTACAATGAGTTTTTCTGCTCAAATCTGTATACGCGACCGATTATTCCCTCTTTAAATGACGTCATTTTATATAAAAAAGTAAAGAACCTCTACCTTTTATTTCTAAAAGATAGAGGTTCTAAAGTCCTAAATATCGGGTGCAACATTCACCTTCTATATTCATTCAAACTTGCGTTTGATCATCTCACATACATGGGCATAATTCCCTGCAAAATCTTCGGTATCCGTCATATCCACCCATTCAATGTCCTTCATATGACGGAACCAGGACAATTGCCGCTTGGCAAAACGGCGCGTATCCCTTTTCAGCCACTCTACAGCAGCCTCCCAGCTTACTTCACCCTGAAGATAAGCCGCAATTTCCTTATAGCCGAGCCCCTGCATGGAGATATGTCCTCTCGCTACGCCGCGCTCCAGTAAAGACTTAACCTCCTCTACCAGGCCCTGCTCGATCATAAGATCAATTCGCTCTTCCACTCGGGCATACAGCTTCTGACGATCCATTGTCAAACCCACAATAAGCAGGTCATATGGAGACTCTTTCTTCTGGGAAGCCAGCTGCTCGGACAACTTCTCACCTGTGAGGTGATAGATCTCCAGTGCACGAACAATTCGGCGCTGGTCATTCGGATGCAGTCGTTCTGCACTAACCGGATCAATGACCCTCAGCTTATCATGTAACGCCTGCGGGCCATGTTGCTCTGCATAACGGAACTGTTCATCCCGGAACGCTTCATCCGAGCCGCTGTCAGAGAATTGAAAGCCGTAACATACCGATTCCACATACAGACCGGTGCCACCAACAATAAAAGGCAACTTGCCGCGCTCATGGATTTCCCCAATCAGACGTGTGCAGCTCTCCTGAAATTCCGCCACGGAATAGGGGTATTCCGGTTCATGGATGTCGATGAGGTGATGGGGAACACCCTTCATTTCATCGCGAGTAATTTTGGCCGTACCGATATCCATTTCGCGATATACCTGCATGGAGTCCCCCGAAATAATCTCACAATTAAACGCCTGTGCAAGTTCAATACTCATTCTTGTTTTGCCCACAGCTGTTGGTCCGACCAGCACAAGCAGCTTCGGTTTAACTTCAGCTTTCAACATTAATCACTCCGTACAGTGTTTTTGCATTTCCCCGGTCATGTACTTCAAAACCGAGTCTTGTAAACTCCGCGCTGCCGCGCTTCTCTTTCATAACTACCCGCTTGCGGGCAACTCTTTTCGCTTCAATAATACTCTGTTCATCCAGTGCACTTGGATTCGCATAATCTCGCAAAGGCTGGATGGCGCTTGAATCGAGCATCGGTTCACGGAACATCGGATCGAAATAGATCGTGTCACAACTTCGGTCTGGCAAGGAACGCAGCAAATCGAGATGATTCGCATGACGCAGATCAATGCGCCGGAAAGCTTCGTTTACCGCAGGCTTAATGCTCTCATATTGAGACATGCCCTCTACCAATAGCGTGTACAGCGGAAGGGAGCTTTCACATGCGATTACCCGACCGCTTTCGCCTACTGCCACCGAAAATACCAAAGCATCGGTGCCCAGTCCGGCTGTACAATCGATAATGCTATCCCCTTCTAATACGGCGCCCGCTTCCAGCATTGGGTCTGCCTCTCCCCTTAATACACGTTTGGCGCGAACAAATCCCATACTGGGGTGAAACTCGAGCAGCGGTGAATCCGGACGAAACAAACGAACTTTACCCTGAAGCACAACTATAATCTCATCAATCCCATAATGTGCAATCATTGCAGGTAAAGACATTCTTTTGCGTGATACATAGGTTCCTCCCGTTGTTTCCGCAAGGTTTCGTGCACGTTCCACAAGGTGGCCTGCTTCCTTTTCACCGGTTGTAATATACATAATTTCCTCCTAAATAGCTACATGACCCGTTTGAACAATTTCTCCAGATCATAGGTTGAAAATGACACCACAATCGGTCTCCCGTGTGGACAAGTATACGGTTGACGGCAAGAACCAAGACGCTGAATCAGCACTTCCGCCTCCTGATCCGTCAATTTCTGATTGGCTTTAATGGACGCTTTGCAAGAGCACATAATGGAGGCCGCTTCTCGCATCTTGGCAACATCAATACTACGTTCACTCAGAACCCATTCCGACATCTCTTCAATAATGTCTTTCTCATCCCCCTTGGGGAACCAGAACGGGTGGGAACGCACCCGGAAAGTTTGCCCGCCGAAATGTTCCAAGTACACACCCGCCTGCTCGAACCAAGCCAGTCTTGTTTTGAGCTTTTCGGTCTCGGATGGTGTGAACTCCAGTGTAATGGGCAGCAGCAACTCCTGCGAAGCCTGAGCCGGATTGCCAAACTGCTCGTAATAATACTCATAATTCACCCGTTCATGGGCTGCATGCTGATCAATCAGATATAGACCATCTTGATTTTGTGCAATCAAGTACGTCCCGTGATGCTGCCCAATCAGACTTAGTTCAGGAAACGCAGGCATGGAAACATCCGATTTAACGGCAGATGCCAGCCTTGCTGGGTCCGGTAAACTTGGAGCCTTCCAGCTTCGCTCTCCTTTTGCACCCGCCGCAGATGGATTATAAGATGAACGACCTTCTCTAACCGGAGAATTCACCGAATTGGAACGATACGCAGAAGCCGGAGCCTGTGAAGTAGATAACCCCTTATCCTCAGTTGAAGGTAAGGCATCTTCCGCAGCACGATCTGTAGTAGCACCGGTACTTCCACTCACAGCAGAAGCTGGATCGCTATGGGAATTTTCGTCATGACTAAAATTATGCTTCAGAACATTAGATCCTGAGTCCCCGCTCAACATCCCGAATGGATCATAGGATGGTGGAATCTCGGGTGGAGCTTCAGGCAACGGCAGCGTCTGACCCTCACCGTTTCCATCAGGACCTGATTGCACATCAACCGGAGCCACATCAGCTGGAGCATCCAGATCATCGTCCTCTGAAGTCATTTTAGCGAGTCCTGCATTTTTCCCTAATGGACCTTGTTGCCCATACCCTGCGGATTCCGTTTTGTCCTTTAGAGGACCTCTGGGGAACAGGAACTGTTCCTGGATAAAGGAACTGTTATCTCCACGTCTGATTTGCTGCTTGGTTACCTGTGGAATGAGCACTTCCTTCCGCAAGATTCCACGTAGTGTCGTTTCCACAAACTCGTACAGCTCCGCTTCCTTGCTGAAACGAACCTCCAGCTTCGCCGGATGCACGTTCACATCGACCAGGGATGGATGCATTTCCAATTGCACCACGACAAGTGGGAACCGATTAATGGGCAGCAACGTATGATACGCCTTCAGAATAGCCTGGTTGAGCCCGTAATTCCGAATAAATCGTCCATTCACAATGGTCGACATGCCGCCACGATTGGCACGAGTCCATTCCGGCAAACTGATCAGCCCGCTCAAACGGTAGTCCAGACTTTCTCCCTGAATGGGAAGCATAGCTTTGGCGGCACTAGTTCCATATATCGCTGCAACCACTTGCAGCAGATCCCCATTGCCCAGCGTCTGAAGCAGCGTATTTTCATTATGTCGCAGCGTGAACGAGATGTTAGGATGAGACATTGCCATACGATAGAGAACATCCGAGATATGTCCCAGCTCGGTCTGGATCGTTTTCATATATTTAAGCCTGGCTGGCGTATTGAAAAATAGTTCTTTCACCTCAAAGTCAGTGCCTTGCGGTGAGGTTTCATCCTCATGTGAGAGAAGTTTGCCGCCCTCAATCACGATTCGGCGCCCTCGCCCGTCATTCCCGCTGGCCGATAACACTTCCACTTTAGAGACAGCGGCTATACTCGCCAAGGCCTCCCCCCGGAATCCAAGACTTGTAATCTGGAACAGATCGCGGCCATGAGCTATTTTACTGGTTGCATGACGATAGAAGGCTGTTTCCATATCCTCTGGCTCGATACCAGCACCATTGTCTTTGACTCGGATACGGAGCAGGCCGCCCTCTTCCACCGTAACTTCAATTTTGGAGGCGCCTGCATCCACCGAGTTTTCGAGCAGCTCCTTGACAACTGAAGCAGGCCGTTCGACCACCTCACCTGCCGCAATCTGGTTGGCAATATGTTCATCAAGCACATGAATTTTCGCCACAGGTTTTCCCCTCCCCTATACTCAGGATAATTGCTGTGCCTTCAATTTGAGATCATTCAGTATTTGCATCGCCTGAAGTGGCGTCATGTTCATTACATCAATATCTTTCATATTACGAATAAACTCCCGGGCAGGCTTGTCAAGGGCAACCACCTCCGTTTTCGGAGTTACACTTGGCTCTTCATCCCCAAAGATGGACAGTTGAACCACATCAGTATGTTTGGAGTCTGACTGCTGCTTACCGTTTTGTTTCTTGTCATGTTGTTTCCGTGCTGGATCTTCAGTCGCAACAGTGAGTTCGACAGGTTCCGTAGATTCCTGCTCCCGAATCAATGACGAATGATCAGTTGCCTGGAACTCTGCACCAACTCGAGCATGATCACCCGATTGCTGCTTGTCATTCCCGGCAAGTTCACTTCCAACCGCAACCTGAGCCGCCGCATGCTCGAAACCGTGCAGCAAGCCATTTGCCCGTTCAATGATGCTGTCCGGTAGCCCTGCAAGCCGTGCACAATAGATCCCGTAGCTACTGCTGGCAGCCCCGGCAATCAATTTACGCAGGAAATTAACCTTGTCCCCGCTCTCCTGAACAGCCATGGAGTAATTCGCCAACTTGTCCAAACTCTCTTCCAGATGAGCAAGCTCATGGAAATGAGTTGATACAAGCGCTTTGCACCCAATGATATCGTGCACATATTCAATGACGGACTGCGCAATCGCCATTCCCTCACTGGTAGACGTTCCCCGACCCAATTCATCGATAATAATCAGACTGCGTGGTGTTGCTTTATCCGTCATGACCTGAATGTCGGCCATCTCTACCATAAACGTACTTTGCCCGCCGATGAGATCGTCTGCCGCACCAATCCGTGTGAAAATGCGATCCATAATCGGTACTTCAGCTTGTCCTGCCGGCACAAAACAGCCAATCTGCGCCAGAATCGAAATCAGCGCCACCTGCCGCATATACGTACTTTTCCCTGCCATATTCGGGCCGGTAATCAGTAGAATTCGGGCCTCTTCCTTCTGCATCGCAGTATTGTTGGCAATGAAAGCTCCATCTCGCATCACTGCTTCAACCACCGGATGGCGCCCCTGTTCCAAGACCAGATCGTAACCATCGGTCAATGTAGGCCGTACGAAATTACGCTCTGCACTTATGACGGCAAAGGATTGATACACATCAATCTCCGCGACCAGCTCAGCCAGTTTTTGCAGCCTGGCGATCTCCTGATTAAGCCGTTCCCGCAATTCCGCGAACAAGCCGTACTCAATATCGACCATCTTGTCCTGAGCTTCCAGAATTAGCGTCTCTTTTTCTTTCAGCTCCGGTGTAATATAACGCTCAGCATTGGCAAGGGTTTGTTTCCGCTCGTAACGGCCTTCTGGCAGAGAAGCCAGGTTCGACTTGGTAATTTCAATATAGTACCCAAATACTTTGTTGTAACCAATTTTCAGCGAGCGAATGCCAGTCGCTTCACGTTCTCTGGCCTCCAGTTCAGCAATCCATTGCTTGCCATTCACCGAGGCTTCCCGAAGCTCATCCAGCCGCTCGTGGTACCCCTCACGGATTAAGCCGCCATCTCGCACCGACACGGGCGGCTCATCAACGATAGCCTGACCGATTGCATCTCGCAAATCACTACAATCATCCATAATGCCAGCAATGTGCTGTAGCGTCGTGGAAGGCGAACCTGCACAATACTGACGTAGCCCCGGAATTTTGTCCAGTGACAGCTTCAGCGCATTCAGATCCCTACCGTTGGCATTACCAAAGGCAATTCGACCCACCAGACGTTCCAGATCGTAGATGTCTTTGAGTTCTGCACGCAGATCTTCCCGCAATATAAACTGGTTATACAGCGTATCTACTGCTTCCAGACGTTCATTGATTTTTCCTTTTTGCAGCAAGGGTTTATCGACCCAGCGACGCAGCATGCGGGCCCCCATGGACGTCTCTGTGCGGTCCAGGAGCCAGAGCAGCGAACCTTTTTTCGAACGTTCACGTACGGTTTCCACCAGTTCCAGGTTACGCCGAGTAAAGGGGTCCAGAATCATAAAGTGATCCGGCTCATACGTTGAAATCTGTGTCAATTGTCCAAGCGAACGCTTCTGTGTCTCACTTAAATAGGAGAAAAGACGCGCTATACAGGCTTGACGTTCAGACTCCAGACGTGCCCATACCGCTTCGCCGAATTGCTGACGCACCAAATCTTCCTTGCTCTTCGTCCATGGTGTGTATACTACAGGTCGACCAATTGGAGATGCCTGGGTAGCCACCGTATCCAGCAACGCAGCATCCCCCACCAGTTCCGAAGGTTCATAGATCCCGATCTCATCCTTGAGCCACTCTTGTGAGTATGGAACAGAGGTCACGTAGAGCTCCCCTGTGGACAAGTCACAGGCAGCCAGTGCAAGTGTGTTCTGATTCCCTGTCAGGCAAACCATATAGTTGTTGGACTTGTCCCCTAATGTCTTGCCTTCCATTACCGTTCCGGGTGTAATAACTCGTACAATTTCACGCCGCACCATGCCTTTGGTTACCGTTGGATCTTCCATCTGTTCGCAGATGGCTACTTTGTATCCTTTTTCAATCAAGCGCTGTATGTAATTGTCAGCCGAATGATAAGGCACACCGCACATCGGGATCTTATCTTCTCCCCCTCCTGCGCGTGCTGTTAATGTAATCTCTAGCTCACGGGAAGCATTAACCGCATCCTCAAAGAACAACTCATAGAAATCACCTAATCTAAAAAAAAGAAAAGCGTCCTGCGCTTCGGCCTTCACTTGCAAATATTGTTGAATCATTGGCGTATACTGAGCCATGAGTATCCTCCATCCGTTCCAATGTTGTCAGGAAGAGAAGCTGTCCCGGAAGGAGCAATAAGGCGGTCAGGCACCTTATTCGTGCCACCGCCTCATGTTTCGGCATCCGCCGCTTCCCTCACAGGTTGCTGTTCCATTTCTTCCGTAACGATGATCAAAATCGACTTATTTCTCATTATACCAAAAAAGTGCCCACTCTTCATGAACCTGCTCGAATATTCCAGAGTTTACGTATATCCCGACTCTCGTCCCATGTTCTACCCTGTCTTAGCTGGCTAATTAATGGAGCGGCGTAACGTTCATAACGCTCATAACCGTCCATTTGCGTCAGATCATCCAGCAGTGCCGGAATATGCGCCTGCATTACCTCACGGTTTCCTTCATAAAAAGCAGTATGAACAGCCGCCTTCGCCAAAGGACGTTGACGCAGCTGATGATAGCCTCTCGCGATAAGACCAGCTAGAGCAACAACACCTTTGGCAACCAGAGGAGATACCAGAAAACTGGGTAACGTGCGGTATTCGAATCCACCGTATGATTTCAGTCGGAAATCACCCAATGCCCCATAACGTGGACGCCGGCCTGAACCTCGTGGGTCCTGAAGAACGGCAAGCGGCAATGCCAAATAATTGTCAAGTGCACGCAGCAGCTCCCCGTTTAGTGTAACGCCACTGAAATGAACATGTCCGCCGAGCGGCAAGCCGCGCTGGGGCATTCCCCCTGCCTGCCAGATCAGCGAGTGATCACTAATACTGCGGGATGCGGCCGCAAAGGCTCTCATCAGATGAGCCAGCAGTTCGCGCGGCTCAGAGCTGGGGGCGGGTCGCAGTTCGGCTACAGGATATATTCGTCGTCCACCGATCGTCACGGAATCACAGCCGGCTACACCTGTTCGTTCGAGAAATCTGGAGGCGGGCACGATTTTGGATTCTGGCATTTGCACAAGTAGGAACTCAGGGTCCATTCCAAGTATGGGGGCTGCATTACGATGCCGCTCTTCATCCAGTTCGGACTGAAGCTGTTTCCAGCCTGCACGGTACATGGCAGAGAGATCTGTCATGCCCTTCCATGGCCTTGGGTCAATTGAGATGACAGAACAACCGCACTTTCCTGACGCTTCCAGTCTTACAGCGCCGTGATCCAGTCCAACCGTATACAATGTTTTGGTGGCAAGCCGTTCAATGCGTTTGAATAACGTTGATGCCGCTTCACGATCCAGCACACTTTCTTGCGCTCCACCCATGCCACTGGTGTCCCTACGTTTGATGCGAATCGCTTGCAGACAGCATATCTCAACATCGTAACGCACACGCAGACCCAACTCCCGGTCACGCCTGCCCTGCGATGCTAGCACTTCAATCCCGGATCGTTTGAGGCGATCTGCTCGTTCACGAGGGAGCATGCGTTCATATCGGCGCACCGCCTCCTCGGCCTCATCTATCACATTCATCCTGTCCCACCTCCCGATACTCGCCCAAAATGAAAAAAGAGGGCTTACGCCCTCTTCATTGCCGCTTGCGGCGCATATGATACCTTAAGTTTATGAATCCGGATCGCTGAGCTTACAGCTCATCGTCAAGCAGGTCGGGATCGAGATCGTCATAATCTCCATCGCCACTGCCGTAGTCATAATCCTTGTCTTCGTAATCTCCACAGCCATCCGTGCACACTTTCACACATACTTTGGTCTCGGCGACCAGTTCAACAGCGAATTCCCGTTCTACCCGGATAATTACGCTGCCTCCACCTGCCGACACCGTGGCTTCCACACAGCTCGGTTCCTGCGTTGCATCCGCAGATACCTCTACAGTGGCGGCCCGGTGTTTCGGGTCCAGATAGGACAAAGGTACATGTTCTACATACGACACCGTTTCTTTGGCTACATCCGTCTGTGAATTTTTGTCATAGGAATACCAAATGTTGATATCGTAAGTACCAATAACTTCAATTCCGTCCCCCGCTGATACGGCTTCATATTGGTGGTTGATAATCCAAGCCCCCAAAATACTGGTCGGACCATGTGGCGGAGTCACGGTATGTGTTACGGTAGAGAACTTACGACCTTTGCCGCAGATCGCCTTCGTGATGATCTCTCTACATTGATGTTTATGACTCAATGACATCTTTAAACCTCCTCCATACAATCATTCTTTACAAGTGTATGCAGGGCATCCGTCTAGGGTGACAACTATTTTCTATTATTCATTTGTAGATTGGGACCGGTCCGATACTGGAGACGGTGCTTTGTCCTTCTTGGCTATTTTCAGATACAGCGCGAGTTCCCGGCACAGCTGGAGAATCGCGGAACGAATCTCGAATTCTTCCCTTGTATCCGGCAACTCCATTCGCTTGAATTCTTCTTGCACATCTGCGAGAAGTTTTTCTGTACGTCCGGTGTAAGATTCAGTGAGCACATCCTGACTGAGCTGGTCGAACAGCTCCGATACCATTTCCGCATGCGGCATCTTCTGATAGATCTGGGATACCAGATGCATCATATGCTGGATGGAATCCAATTGCGTTTTGCGCATATAAAAGTAAACACTCCATCCCTCGTTCGGGTGGATGACCTGATTCTCCAATGAACGTTTGGCCGCTTCAATGCCGCCCAGTACAGCCTTGTCGGCTTCGATCAGCTCTTTCCCTGCCCACACTTCATTCGGATTGCGTAGCGTGGCGGCAAACTCCTTGAAGATAACTGAGAATAACTCATCAATTCTTTTGCGAATACGAAGCATCTGCGGGTCCGCTGCCGGCATATAGGCCAGATTGACAACCATCGCGGAACCGAGACCAATCAGCAACAGCCCAATTTGGACCAAAACCACATGTACGTCCATTTCACCGCCGCCAAATACCCGGAACACCACGACAGAACCCGTCACAATGCCTTCCTTGAATCCGGCCCGAACTATAACCGGAAATGCAATCAGTATGTAGACCGCCAGCACCCAATAATGGAAGCCAAGAAAGTGAAAAAGTACACTTGCAAATAAAAGCCCCACTACGGAAGCGAAAAATCTCGCAGATATGGTGCGAATACTTCTTTTTCGTGTTACATCAACGCCGAGTATGGCTAACAAGCCCGCCGATGTTGGTCCGGGCAAGCCGCACCAGTCCGCAATCAGCACGGCCATCAGCGCGGCTATTGCGGTTTTAATTACCCTAAAACCCATCTAACTCCCTCTCCTCTAAGCTGCAAAAATGTCAAAGCCAGCGAGCCATACCTACCCAGGTGAGCGCTTGTCCAATGCCTGACAGCGTGTATCGTCATATATCATATCCCTAGTATTACACATCCTGCCAAAAACCATTTCTTATCTAATCAAAAGAATCATTCTGGAAGAACCGTATATCGATTTCGCTGCTACACTCATAAACGGCATCAACCGACATGCATATGCATGTCGGTCACAATAACGCGCCCCGGATGAGGGACGCTGGCAATTTGATTGATGCGACGGAAGCCTCTAGGCCCTCTTCTCCAATCGTCGCATTCATTCCGGACTGCGCGGAATATTCGTATTAGTATGGTACTTGATTTTACGGGTTCGGGCAACGTGACACCTCTTGTGAAATTGTATACATATCATGAAGCATTCTATTTTGCATGCACGCTTTGAAGAATTACCTACGTCCTGCCAGCAGCTTGCGTTCTACATATACAACGAGCTGGTACATCGCTGTAGCTACAGCGGCAATAATCAACAGGCTCGAGAAAACAAGGGTAAAGTTGAACACTTGAAATCCGTAGATGATCAGATAGCCCAATCCCTGCTTGGCGACCAGAAATTCACCCACGATCACACCGACCCAGGCCATGCCCACGTTTACTTTTAAGGTAGAGACAATCGCAGGAAAGGAAGCGGGTAATACGACTTTGCTGAAAATCTCGGAGCGGTCGCCACCAAACGTACGGATAACCTTAATATAGTTCTGATCTACTTCATTAAAACTGTTATACACAACAAGTGTAGTTATAATGACTGTGATTGACAAAGTCGTCATGACAATGGCTGTAAATCCTGCACCAAACATGACGATAAAGATTGGACCCAGCGCTACTTTGGGCATGCTGTTGAACACAACCATATAGGGATCAAGCACTTTGGACAAAAAAGGAGACCACCAGATCAGAACCGCAAGCAGTGTTCCGACGAGTGTCCCCAGCAAAAAGCCGACTGCCGTTTCCCCTACGGTTACCCCAACATGCGCCCATAGTTCTCCACTGACGATGTCCTTCCAGATCTGATTGAAAATTTTGCTGGGATAACTGAACAAGAGCACATCAATCCAGCGTAGCCTTCCCGCCAGTTCCCACAGCAAAAACATTAACACCAACATGGACAGCTGCACCGCCAGCACTTTATGTCGCCATCTGGCAACCTGCTGAATATGACTTTGGTGCAGCTGTCTCATCCAATCATCACGCATTTCCTGCTTCTGGTTCGTCTGATTCACCCGTTCTTCTCACCTCCTCCGGACTGATCCAGTTCACTCCATAACGCCTGAAACAGCTCATTGAACCCTGGCTGCTCCCTCGCGTGAAAAGGCTGTGCGTTCCGCAGATCTTCGGGAATGATAAACTCCCGCCGAATGCGACCCGGATTGCGATCAAGCACAATGACGCGGTCACTGACGGCGATAGCTTCGGACAGATCATGGGTAACAAGCACCGAAGTTTTGCCGGATTTCTTCAATGTGTCCGAGACCAGATCCTCCAGTTGCAGCTTGGTTTGATAATCAAGTGCGGAAAAGGGTTCATCCAGCAACAGTATTCCCGGATCCGTAGCCAGTGTACGAACCAAAGCCACCCGCTGCCTCATGCCCCCGGATAGCTCGGAAGGATACTGGCTTTCGGTGCCAGCCAGACCCATACCTGCCAGCAGCTCACGCGTACGCTCACGACTCAGTTCATTGAGCGCACCTGTCAGTTCAAGTCCGATCAAGGCATTATCCAAAATGGTACGCCACGGAAACAGATAATCCTGTTGCAGCATATAGCCAATCTGGGCAGACGGACCTTCGATGCGTTTTCCTTTTACCTTAACCTCGCCTGCGGTCGGTGTGAGCAGCCCGGCGATGATCGACAGCAATGTAGTTTTACCACATCCGCTTGGGCCAACAAGACTAACGAATTCTCCTTGCTCGACCTGAAGATTCAAATTTTCGATAACCAGTGATGCTTCACGCTCGCTGACATAGACTTGCGAAATCCCTTCCAGTCTGATCACCGTTTCGGATTCAGGCATACATGCTCACGTCCTTTCCTGAATACCTGGTTACTTCGCTGATGCTGCTTTTTCTGAATAGGAATTATCGACAATCGTTTGAGAATCGACACGCTGTTTCAATTCTCCCGCAGCACTCATGACGTCCAGCAAGTTATTCCATTCGTCCTCATCAATAATTGGATCGGTTGCATATGTGCCCTGTTCTTTGTAACGGTTCACACTGCTTACCAGAATTGCTGGATCGATATCTTTAAAATAAGGTTTGATGACTTCAGCGATCTCTTCAGCGGTGTGGGAATCCACCCAAGCTTGTGCCTTGTGCAAGCCGTTAGTGAACTTCTGAACGATGTCCTTGTTGTCGCTGATATAGCTTTGTTTGGTCATGAAGACCGTATAAGGCAGATGGCCACTTTCCGTACCGAACGAGGCTACAACTTTGCCGCGCCCCTCTTTCTCAAAGATGGACGCCTGAGGTTCAAACAGCTGCACATAATCCCCCGTACCTGAAGCAAATGCAGAAGCGATGTTGGCAAAATCCACATTTTGAATCAATTCCAGATCATTCTGCGGATCAATGCCATGTTTTTTCAGCGTGAATTCGCCTGCCATTTGAGGCATGCCGCCTTTTCTTTGTCCGAGGAATGTACTCTGTTTCAGTTGATCCCAATTGAAGTCGCCTTCGGGATTGCGGGCAAACAGAAACGTTCCGTCCGTCTGTGTAAGCTGGGCAAAGTTAATGACCGGATCTTCTGCGCCTTGTTGATAGACATAAATAGACGTCTCTGCTCCGACCAATGCGATATCTACTGAGCCTGCAAGCAATGCAGCCATCGTTTTGTCTCCGCCAGCCGTCGTCTGAATGTCCACTTCAAGCCCCTGCTCCTCAAAAAAACCTTGGGCCACGGCCACATACTCAGGTGCGTAAAACACAGAACGTGTGACCTCACCAATCGTAATTTTGGTTTCATCCTTATCTTTATTGCAGCTGGTGAGAGCCACTATGATAATGAGCAAAATGACGATGGCCCGGATGAACCAGGGCGTGTATTTCATGATATTTCCCTCCTTCACTGGTTTCAGCTGTTCTCTCTATTATTGATATGCTGATGCCCAGCAAAAGGTTAAGAACTTGCATGCAAAAGAAGAGCCGGGCAATCCTGCCCCGCTCTTCAAGAATTTGATGATGATGTTATAGCTGTCTACAGCTTGTAAATCTCGGCATATTTCGCTTCCAGATAATCAGCCAAATAGTCTGGGTTCAACTCTTCACCCGTTACGGCCACAATCAGTTCGGAAGGTGTACGGCTTTTGCCATAACGATAAATTTTGTCAGTCAACCATTCCTTGATGGGAATCAGGTTACCTTCGGCAATATGGGCATCGAACTCCGGCATCTCTTTGCGCAGTGTATGTAGAATCTGTGCAGCATACATATTGCCGAGCGAGTAAGAAGCAAAGTAACCAAAGTCACCACCCGACCAGTGAACATCCTGAAGCACACCCATACCATCATTCGGCGGCACAACGCCAAGATATTCCTTGTATTTTGCATTCCAGGTCTCCGGCAGGTCCTTGACTTCCAGACCTTCGTTAAACAGCATTTTTTCAATTTCATAACGAATGATGATGTGCAAATTGTACGTCAGCTCATCTGCTTCAATCCGGATTAGAGAGCTTTCAACCCGGTTAATTGCCCGGTAAAAGTCTTCCAGCCCAACCTCGTTTAATTGAGGGAAGTGCTGTTGCAAATCTTTATAATAACGCGTCCAGAATGGAAGACTACGGCCAATCATATTTTCCCAAAGACGCGACTGGGATTCGTGGATACCCATGGACGTTCCTTCGGCAAGAAGAGTACCAGCCAGGCTGTCGTCAATATTTTGCTCATACAAGGCGTGTCCGCCTTCGTGTAGTGAACTGAAGACCGCACTCGTCACATCATCCTGCAAATAGTTTGTCGTGATCCGCACATCACCTGGATTCAGGCCCGTTGCAAACGGGTGAACGCTCTCATCGAGTCTTCCGGCTTCAAAGTCATAACCCATTTGTCCCAGAATAAACAGACTGAATTTCTCCTGTTGATCCTTGTCAAACAGCTGGTTCAAGAACTCCGTGTTCGGCTTGTTCGCCGAAGCATTGATCTTCTCTTGCAGCGGAACCAAACGGGCTTTGAGACGGGCAAATACCGCATCCACCTTTTCTACAGTCAGTTCCGGCTCATACATGTCCAGAAGGGTATCATAACGAGTATCTTTCACACCCCAGTAATTAATGAACTCTTGTTTGAGCTTCACAATATCGGTGAGGTAGGGCGAAAAACCAGCAAAATCGCTGTTATGCTTGGCATCTTCCCAAGCCGTTTCTGATTTGGCGGTAAGTACGGTATACGCTTGTACTTTTTCTGGTGGTACGGACTGACTGCGATTATATTCTTTCTGGCAATCTTCCACCTGACGGCGGTCGATATCTTCCAGCTGTTCTAGCACCGCTGGATTTGTTAATGTATCCAGGTAGGATTTCATCTCAGCTGAGGTTTGCAGTTTGAATGCTTCGGTTGACAGCATCCCAAGTGTTTCCGAACGTGTCGGGACACCTTTTTTGGGCGCACCTGTGCGCAGATCCCAGTGAAGCAAACCAATGGCTTCATGATAACTCTTAATTTTGCGAGCCAGATTACGGAAGGATTCCAGCTGTTGCTGTGTTTGTTGTTCCATTGTTAACGTTCACCTCTTCAAAAAAATGTTGTTTTCCCTATTGATGATACTTTTTGCAATGCGTATAATCAACTTTTAACAGATGCAAATTGCATTATTCCTCCAAACCGAGGAATAATGCAATTTGCTGACCGTGGTATAATAAATGAACCCAAAGGGCGTAGGACAAGCTGCATTTGATGTAAGTGGCTGTGCTCATCGTATTGGATAACAGGAGGCAATGGACATGAACAACATTCAAGAGATTCTGGCTTACAACAAGACATTTGTCGAGACCAAAGAATACGAAAAGTATACGGCTGGCAAGTTTCCAACCAAAAAGATGGTTATCATCACTTGTATGGATACCCGTCTCGTGGAAATGCTGCCCAAGGCCATGAACCTGAAGAATGGCGATGTGAAAATTATCAAAAACGCTGGCGCAATCATCTCTCAACCTTTTGGGTCTGTTATGCGTAGTGTTCTTGTCGCCATCTATGAGCTTGGTGCCGACGAGGTACTGGTTGTTGGACACACGGAATGCGGTATGGCTTCCCTACACGCAGAGACCATGATTGGACATATGGTCGAACGGGGTGTATCCGAGGAAGTCATGAGTACACTGGAGAACTCGGGCATACGTTTACAAAAGTGGCTACGCGGGTTTGACAGCGTTGAAGAAGGGGTAAAACATACTGTGGAAGTGATCAAGAAACATCCATTGCTTCCGCCTAATGTACCCGTCCACGGCATGGTCATAGACTCCTACACAGGTGAACTTGATCTTGTCGCAGAGGGGTATGGGCAACAGACATCTCTCTAAATGGTTTTGGGTGCGGACCTCGAGGTCCGCACTCTTTTTTTGTCTAAATTGAGGCAGTTGTTCTGTCAGGTTGTCAAACCATACAGTTTCAGTGTACACTTTTATGAAAGCGGTCAAAGAAAGCAATTTTTATTGTTTTTGCTGGCCCAGCCCTAATATTAAGGAGACATGTGCATGAACATACTTTCCTACGGATTGCTCGGGCTTCTTACCCGCGAGGAGTCATCAGGTTATGATCTAATGCTGAAGATCCAGCCGCATTGGCAGGCTAAGCACAGTCAGATCTATCCCCTCCTCTCCAAAATGGAAAACGATGAGCTTTTAGCCTCCCGCTGGGTGCAACAGTCTGACAAACCAGACAAGAAAATGTATGCAGTCACGGAGAAAGGTATTGAAAAACTGCTGGGATGGATGATCACTCCCGTTACCGCTCCGGTTACGCGTGACGAGTTCAATCTGCGCATTTTATGTGTCGGCATTGCAGAAGACGGAAGCATGAGACGCATTCTGAATGAGCGCAAAAACTGGTTCATGGAACGCATCCGTTATTTCGAGGATTTGAAGTCCCGTATCCCTCAGGATAATTTGCGAGTAGGCAGTCGGGAATTCGGAAGTTACATTCTGGTACAAAAAGGGTTAATGAACGCACAAACGGGCATCGAATGGTGTAACTGGGTAACCCAATTACTCGATGGTCAGGCGGCAATTCAGGACCCTTGTCCAAGTATTTCAGAAAAATAAACAAAATTTGAAACGTTCCTGTAAGTTGACCGTATTACTTGAGTAAGGCCCATTTTTGGGCGAATCAAACAAATTAATCGGGGGGTTACGATCTTTACAATGAAGAAAAAATTCGGAATTAAACATCTCATGATGGTTTTCATGGCCTTTACATTACTGTTTGCAACAGTCGGAGTCGCGAATCCGGATTCTGCTGATGCTAGACGTGGTGGCGGTTTCAAATCGGGAACAAAAAGCTATACCAACACACCTAAGAAATCCGATTCCAACAGCAATGTGAGCAAATCGAATACGAATAATAACTCCAATGGAGCAGCTACAACGAACCGTGGCGGATTCTTCGGCGGTGGCGGTGGATTTATGAAAGGTATGATGCTGGGCGGTCTTGCTGGTATGATGTTCGGCGGATTGTTCGGTGGAATGGGCGCTCTGGGTAACATTCTTGGATTGCTCGTAAACGTAGCCGCAATTATGCTGATCGTGATGCTCGCGATGGCCCTGTTCAGAGCCATTACGAATCGCCGTAAACCAGCAGCAGATGGTCGTTATGACCGCAAAAATGATCGTGATGATGATGACCGTAACAGAAACGGACGGTACTAATCTCTATGGTTCTGAGCATGGATGAAATTGTCAACGCGATCTGTATTCACATGGCTGAACGCAAGGGTATTCGCCCAACCGATGTCAATGTGGAACTGAGCTGGGAAGAAGATACGGGATATTCCGCAGAAGTCTGGATTCAAGGCCGCAGTCAGTATCTGGTCGAATCCAACATGATTGAAGCGATCCTGCGCTACCTGCACAGTGAATACGACATTCGGGCTTACCGTGAGAATGTAAGACTTGATCTGGATGAAGAGATCACAGCGATTGTGAATCAATAAATTAATAACTAATTAAGCCATTTGCGGATGGTATGTAAAAGGACCATCTCCATGATGTCATTGACATAATTGGAGATGGTCCTTTTTTTTGTGTTCCTTGGGAAGATGAAACCTCTGCATCTACCTTCCCAAGATTCATACTACTGTAATCCTATGGCTACTTCAATTTCACCAGACTGTAGTTTTTCTTGCCTTTGCGGATAATGATGAATTTACCGCCAATTGCGTGCTCTGCAGAGACCGTGAATTCCAGTTCCGTAACTTTCTCACCATTCATGGAAATGGCCCCTTTGGTGACATCCTCACGCGCCTGACGTTTGGATGGCTCCAGGCCAAGATCCACGAGCCAGTCTACAATATTTTTTGCTTCACCATCGGTTTCGAAGGTCGGCATTTCTTTAAAGCCCTGCTCGATTTCGTCAGCTGTAAGGGAACGAATGTCTCCGCTGAAGAGTGCTGCGGTAATGCGTTTCGCCTGCTCCAGCATGTCGTCGCCGTGAACAAATTTCGTCATTTCTTCAGCGAGTGCCTTTTGTGCTTCACGCTTGTGGGGCTCCGTTTCTACCTTTTCAGCCAAAGCTTCAATTTCTTCTTTGCTTAGGAATGTGAAGTATTTCAGGTATTTGATTACATCACGGTCATCCGTGTTCGCCCAGAACTGGTAGAATTCGAATGGAGTCGTCTTATTCGCATCCAGCCAGATGGACCCGCCTGCGGATTTACCGAATTTCGTTCCGTCGGATTTGAGCATAAGCGGAATCGTCAGACCGTAAGCTTTTGCTTCTGGCCCTTCTTTTTTACGGATCAGGTCCAGACCGCTTGTAATGTTGCCCCATTGATCGGAACCGCCGATTTGCAGCTGTACATCCTCATGTTGGAACAGATGCAGGTAATCGAGCGATTGGAGAATCTGGTAGGAAAACTCGGTAAACGAAATTCCGTCTTCCAGTCTGCTCGCAACCACATCTTTGGCCAGCATCGTGTTGAGGTTAAAGTTTTTACCGTAGTCACGCAAAAATTCAATCACATTGATTTTGTGTGTCCAGTCGTAGTTGTTGACCATACGTACCTGATTGTCGCCATCCGTTACAAAAAGCTTTTTCATTTGTGCAGTCAGAGCATCCACATTGGCCTGTACCTCTTCCAACGTTTGAAGAGAACGTTCCGATTGACGACCACTTGGATCACCAATAGTTCCTGTTGCCCCACCAATCAGAATAACCGGACGGTGGCCAGCGAGTTGGAAACGTTTCAGCATCATGAACGGAATCAAATGTCCAATGTGCATGCTGTCTCCTGTAGGGTCAACCCCGCAGTACAAGGAAACCGACGTGGTCTCGGTCAGCTCACGCAGACCCTCCGCATCCGTCTGTTGGTTAATAGCGTCGCGCCATTCCAGTTCATCAATAATATTCAAAACAAACAACCCCTTCTCTATGCATTGGTATTAGGCCATGATCTACGTTAATTCACAAGGAGCTAAGCCGGGCGAGGCTTTTTTGGACACAAAAAAATCGCCGCCTTGTCATCAATAGACATAGGGACGATTATCATAACCGTGGTACCACCCAACTTGCACAGACAACAACTCACACGCTGTCCATACCGCTTTCAGCAAAATATCGTTTGCCATTCCGCTTGGCATTACCCAAGTACTCCAGAGTGTAATTCGCAGCCCTTGTATGTATCAGGTTCCATCAACCCCTGACTTTCTGTAACAGGGACAAAGCCGCTACTGCGCTCTATCAACGTAATTCATGTATTCAATTTATAGCCAGTATAGCCGAACGTTAATATCATTGCAAGGTCAAGTATTTATCTTTAGATAGAACAACAGATGAGTGCCTGCGCCAAAGTTTATAAAGACATCATGTTCAACTTCTCGTGGTAATATGCATAAGCCTTGTCTGCAATCTGATCTTCATTGTTCCAAAATTGCTGATCCAGCGTATCCAGCTGTTCAAGTTCCTGTGGGCATGATAATGAAAAAGCTGCCATTGGCAGCCTCTTCATAACAAGTTTTCAATCAGGTTCCACAGAAAGTCCGGTAGGAGGCATCGCACTGCGCAGGCAGTTTCGCGTACTCAGCCTGTTCGGGAGAATGTGCAAACGGGTTTGAAAGAACAGCAAGAAGCTTCTCCATCACACTAAGATCTCCGTGATTCTCTGCTCGGTCCAGTGCTTCTTCCACCCGATGATTACGAGGAATCACCGCCGGGTTGCTAGACTTCATCAATTGCTGCGATTCTTCTTTCCCTTCCTGCTGTCTGCCTAATCTTGCCTGGCGACGCTCATTCCACTCCGCAAACTCTGAAGTATCGAATAAAGGAGCTCCGTTGAGCGTATCAAAGGTCAGTGCGAGGAACGTATTTGTGTAATCTGCACTATGCTTCTCCATCAATTCAAGAAGATCTCTGATTAACGCTTCATCCTCAGCCTCTTCATTAAACAAGCCCAGCTTGCTCCGCATTCCCGAGAGCCAGTGGTGATGATACAATTCAGAGAATTGTGCAATCGCATCCTGGGCGATTTGTACAGCCTGTTCTTCATCCTCATGCAGCAGTGGCAGAAGCGTCTCGGCAAACCGAGCCAGATTCCAGCCGCCAATATACGGTTGATTTCCATAGGCATACCGACCTTGCGTGTCAATGGAGCTAAATACCGTCGCTGGATTGTAGGCATCCATAAACGCACACGGCCCATAATCGATGGTTTCACCACTGATGGCCATATTATCTGTATTCATTACGCCATGAATGAAACCAACCTGTTGCCACTTAGCGATAAGTGAAGCCTGCCGCTGAATGACTTCCTGAAGCAACAGCAGATAGCGATTATCGGCTTCCGCAATATCGGGAAAATGCCGTTTCAGTGTATAGTTAGCCAATGCTCTGAGCTCATCAATCGATCCCCATCTGGCTGCGTATTGGAAGGTTGCTACACGTAAATGACTTGAAGCTACTCGAGTCAGGATAGCACCAGGTCGCTCTGTTTCGCGTGTAATGTTTTCTCCAGTAGAAACAACCGCCAGACTTCGCGTTGTTGGAATGCCGAGTGCATACATCGCTTCACTAATAATGTATTCACGCAGCATTGGCCCAACAGCAGCACGTCCATCACCTCCGCGAGAATATGGGGTTCTTCCGGAACCTTTCAGCTGGATATCCACTCGCTCGCCTTGTGGCGTGATCTGTTCTCCCAGCAGCAAAGCCCGTCCATCACCAAGCATGTTAAAATTACCGAATTGATGACCCGCATAGGCCTGAGACAGAGGCTCGGCACCTTCCGGAATCAGGTTACCTGCAAACACCTCAGCTCCTTCATCACTGTTAAGAGCCTCAGCATTCAGCCCCAGGCTGGCTGCAAGCGATGTATTGAAGATGATCAACTTCGGTGATTGAACAGGTAACGCACCCTGATTTGTATAAAAGGTCTGTGGCAAACGTCCATAACTGTTGTCGAAGTGCCAGCCTTTTTTCAGCGTTTCTTGTTGCATGTGATCACAACTCCTTTTCTGTAACCAAGCGATATCAGGATATCCCTTCGTTTTATTTTAGCCTTGTGAACCAATGCTCATTTATGTAGTCGCATGGAAATTCAACGGAAAGAACATGTAACATGTTCATGATGAAACTTTAGCATATTTATATCCCTTTTGCATTCATCCTGCTGTAACTTTCATACCCGGGGCACCGTTTAAGTTTCAAGGGGGGATCAAACTGAGAAAATATATCTATGTGATTGGCTGTATGACGCTTTTGTTTATGTGCCTTACCGGTTGTTCAATGGGCGAAATACAATCGAAAGGAGATCAGGTTATCATTCAACAGTCGGTCGATGAATCAAATAAATACACCCTTCTTAGAGAAATTACCGACCCGACTCAGGTGCAAGCCATCAGGAACATCACCGCCTCTATCCCATCGAACAATACTATAGCGGATATGGTGCGGCCTCCAGATTATAAATTCTTTTTTGAGAATAACAAATCATCCTCAGATAAAAGTGTCATCTATAATCTCTGGATCAGTCCCCATCAGGATCAGGTTGAGATCATCATTGAAAGCAAGCCTACTTATGTTCAATTAACTAAGAAGAAATCTGCAAAACTTTTCGAACTTATCACAGGTGAAAAGCTTCCGGGGTATGTTGAGTAAAACAATCCACTGGTACTCATCAGTTAACACAACATAAAAACCCAAGAGGTTAATTGGCGAGGGGAATCATTCCGATCATCCCACCCCACTCAACACCATCTTGGGTCTGTTCCATTTATTCAGATTACATGCCTACAAAATAATCATTACGTATGTGCCTCTTGAGCCTGTACGGGCTGTACGGGCAGACTCTCCTTTTTAAATCCGAGGTTAAAGAAGATATTGAGCAGAATGGCGCACAGACTTCCTGTGATAATACCATCACCAACAATAATGCGGATACTTTGAGGCAGCTGGGCAAACAGATCGGGCACAGCCGTGACGCCAAGACCGAGTGAAACCGAACAAGCAACGATCAACAAATTGGATTGCTTACTGAAATCCACATGTTGCAGCATTTTAATCCCGGATGAGACCACCATGCCGAACAGAACAACCGTTGCCCCGCCGAGTACCGCGCTGGGGATAATCGTTGCGAATGCCGCAACTTTGGGGATGAGTCCGAGAAAAATCAGAATACCTCCGGCTGCAACAACCACATTGGTCGTTTTCACCTTGGAGAGCTGAACCAAACCGACATTCTGGGCAAAAGTGTTATAAGGAAAAGCATTGAAGATTCCACCAAGCACAAACGCCAGACCTTCTGCGCGATATCCTCGTGCCAGATCCTTTTCGTTAATCGGTTGATCACAGATTTTGCTCAAGGCCATAAACACACCTGTAGACTCAATAATGACAACCGTACCGACAATAATCATGGTAATGATAGGACCGATTTCGAAGGTGGGCCATCCAAAATAAAAGGGCTGTGGCAAGTGGAACCAGGAAGCTTCCTGTACAGAGTTGAAATTCACTTTCCCCATGAGGGCAGCGACGAGTGTACCCACAATAATACCGAGGAGAACTGCGAGGGATTTGACAAAGCCGCGAGCATATCGATTCAGCACCAGAATGAAGAGCAATACCCCGAATGAGAGAGCCAGATTGTCCAGGCTTCCGAAATTCTCACTGTTTGCTCCACCTGCCATGTTTTTGATGCCCGTTGGAATTAACGCCAGACCAATAATGGTTACGACTGTTCCAATCACAACGGGAGGAAACAGTTTGACGATTTTACTAAAGAAGACAGCACATATAACGATGAATATTCCTGCTGCAATGATGGAACCGTAAATGGCCGGAATTCCATATTGTGATCCAATCGCAATCATGGGAGTCACAGCAACAAATGAGCTTCCAAGAACCGCTGGCAAGCCTATCCCCAAATACTTCCCTTTACGTGCTTGAAGCCATGTCGCGATACCACAGGTTAACAGGTCAATCGATACCAAGTACGCCAATTGTTCTGCAGTCAGGTTTAACGCCCTTCCCACAAGCAGCGGAACCAAAATGGCCCCGGCATACATCGCCAATACGTGCTGAATTCCCAGTGAAAAAATCCTCATTCTCTTGGTTTCTCTCATCCCTACCTGCCCCCTGTAATTTAGAATCACTTTACCGCTGCAAAAATCATGTTATGTTGATTCACATTATATAAACAATTGCGGGAAGTTCCATGATTCACAACATAGAATTGTTGCAGGTTATAAAGTGAACTCAGTATATTGGGCGTTTTGTACAAAAAAAGAACGAAAACACCTTCTTTTCTTGTTATATTATCTCACATGAAAATCCTGGAACACCTTTGCCTCTCCTCACTCCATCCCAATCGAAAAACATAAAAAGGTCAGCCAGAAAATTCTGGCTAACCTAATCATCTGAGAGCCACCGCCATGGCGACTTCTTATGCATAATATATTATGGACAATATGAAGACTCAGATCGAATAATCGACCACAATCACATTCTCCAGCCACTCATTCAGAGAGGCTACAAATGCCTGATGTGCAGGATGCGGGCCATAAGCACGCAGCGCTTCCTGATCTTCAAACGTCACTCTCAGGCCAAGTGTGAAGCCCTGAATATGATCCGTCTCCTCTGTTACATTAATGCCTGCGGTGAGATCCACAATTCCAGGAATCTGTTCCTGTAACGCGAGCAATTGAGCCACCAATTCCTGCTGTTTGACCGTAGTGATTTTATCGTTCAATTTGAATGCGACCAAATGTTCATACATTATCTTCTCATCCTCATTCCTTTAACGAGTTATTTAGCTTTTTAATACTCTGTTCTGAACATGATGCAGAAGTTTCTGAAGCCATATAACATCGCTTTGAATAGAGTGATATGCATGATCTCGCATCAACAACAGTGCATCTTTCAGATCCTCCTGCACATCAATCTCCTGAGGTGTATGAGAATCAATATATTCCAGCCTCTTATTCATCTTCTGAATAATATCCTCAATCAAATACGCGATCTTCTGATTATCCACCTTATCCAAATGGACCAACGCAGCGTATAAGGACTGTACATTCGTAAACTTCTGGAACACCTTATATATGCTCTGTTCAAGGGACTGACGCCCTTTTTCGGTAATTCCATATGTCGTTTTGTCTGGTCGATTTTCACTCTGAATCGTTTCTACCTTCTCAATAAGACCCTTCTTCAGCAACACTTCAAAATTATAATAAATGGTGCCTTCCGTAATCTTGGCATCCGTTTGATCCAGATGTTTACCAATTCGCTTCTTAATATCATAGGGATAATAATTCCCTTCACTTAGTGCACCGAGTATAAATATTTGAATCGACATGTGACTGCCCCCATTCTGCTAATCCAAGGGCATAGCTTCTTCTTAATCGCCTACCCTCATATCTTCTATTTTATATCATAACGGGCTGTTGTACAGACTCCTGTGTGGTACTAGTTTGCTTGGCTTTTTTGAAATGATGAATGGCTGTATTGATAACAAAGGCTCCCACACCAACCAATGCCAGCCCAACGGCATAATGCACCGTTCTTCCCCCACCGAAGAGAATATTGTAATCCAGATGCGTTGAATAGAACATCGGTGTAATCTGACTTACGAATTTGAAATATCCTGGCATCATCTCCGGTGACATGGACGTCCCGTTTGCAATGGATTGGCTGAGTACGAATATCATATTGATCAGCATTCCGCCTTGACCCAGAAGCATGATAAAGATACTTGTGAACTCAATCGACACAAACAACTGCAAACCATGCACCATCCACAGTTTCAAAAACGCTTCCACCCCATACCCTTGCACCATAAAATAAATGCCTATCCCTACAAGTGGAGCAAGGATGGAAACAAGCAGGTTGACTCCTCGCATTGCAAAGAATGCTTTCCATTTACCCATCTGCCCTTGCAGTTGTTTCATTCCGCCAATGCTTTGCATCGCATAGATCATGGCTCCAACATAGAGCGCCATTGTGATAAACATCGGTGCCATCTGATTTTGCATGCCTGCTGGTTGCGGGTTGCTCAGAACGATGTCGGATGATACTTTGCCCATGGTCGATTCCACAATCTGTTTCGATTGCTCCGCAGGAACCTGCATACTGCTCAGCACACCCTCGAAGCTCTGTGCCTGAACCTGAGCACCGATCTGCGCAGTGATTTGAGCAGCTACATTTTTCATTGAACTGGTGATCGTTGTTGGGTTCGATTCATTAATCAGGTACTGGAGCTGAGCTTTACCGCCCTGTTCAGACAGTTTCTCCGTAAAATCACCCGGTATACGTATGATCATATGAATATCCCGATCTTCAAGCCCTGTCTTTGCCTGTTGCAATGATTCGTTGGTTACTACCTTAAATGGCAATTGTTCTTGCAATTTTTGTACAAATTCAGTACCGGATTGCTGGTCCTCGTTGACAATGGCGACCGTAAGATTGGTTACATTTTTGGGGATTGCGCTATATCCCGACATAAAAACGGTCAACATTACAATTTGATAAAAAACGATCATGAATATGCCTGCCTTGACTCCGCCGTGCTTCAGTATGTTCTTCACTCTCTACTCCACCTTGTTGTTTTAATTTAAACTACTTGAATTAAAGTACTCTTATTTGTTATATTTGTCAATGAGACCAACCAAGGAGGCGAAACGAATGACGAAGAGCTCTATTATTTCTCTGTCAGAAATCACGAATTTCCAATCGAAAGAAGAAGAATTCAGTCCCTACCGTTGGTATCGCAGCATGTTGAATCAGGAACCTGTCATCTACAATGAAGAGACCGATTCCTGGCATGTATTCAAGTATGATCTTGTCAAAACCGTGCTTAATGATCACGAGCACTTCTCCAGTGTGAGAAAAAGATCAATTGTGAACGTGGGATATTCAAGTGAAGAAAAAGGGGCGGACAGCGAGCATCACATGCCGGACAAGCTGGATATTCACAATGTAGATCCGCCGGATCATCGCAAGCGGAGATCATTGCTGGCAAGTGCGTTTACACCGAGAAGTCTCAAGCTTTGGGAACCGAGAATAGAGGCTGTGGCCGAAGAGCTAATTAGAGAATTTGAGCATCAATCAGAAGTAGACATTGTTGAAGCTTATACGAGCATGTTTCCTGTCATTATCATGTCTGATCTGCTTGGCGTTCCCTCCAAAGATCGTCATTTGTTCAAGGGTTGGGTGGACACCATGTTTATGCCCACTACCGATGCCACCTTTGATCAAATTAATGAAATGAAAAAGATTGCCGGCGAAGAATATTTTAAATACTTGTATCCCTTCGTTGTGTCCAAAAGATCCAATCTGGGAGAAGATATCATATCCGACCTGATCCAGGTGGAAGTGGATGGCGAGCACTTTACGGATGAAGAGATTGTGCGAACCACCATGTTTATTCTGGGCGCTGGCATAGAAACAACAAGCAACCTGCTGGCCAACTCGTTCTATGCCCTTCTGTATGATCAACCGGAATTGTATGCCGAACTCAGGGATAACCTTGATCTTGTTCCAGCCGCGGTAGAGGAAATGCTGAGATATCGCTTTCACATCAGCAAAATGGACCGGATGGTCAAAGAGGATAACGATCTGCTTGGTGTTAAACTGAAAAAGGGAGACGCTATCGTGGCGTGGATGAGTGCAGCCAATATGGATGAGAACATGTTCGAAGATCCGTTCACCTTGAATATTCATCGATCGAACAATAATAAACAGCTTGCATTTGGTTTTGGCACTCACTTCTGTCTGGGGGCTCCCCTGGCGCGTCTGGAGGCCAAAATTGTACTGACCACATTTCTAAACACCTTCACCAGAATTGAACCCGTGGAAGGATTCAATCTGGAGGAAAACCTGACCGCTTCTGCGGCCGGACAATCTTTAACAAGCCTTCCGCTGAAGCTATATACGTAAATCCATCTGACGTAAATTCATTTATGAATTGATAATCTTCGCTATATTTTCGATGGATAAAATCAAAACAAAAAGAGCAGATCTCATCTGCTCTTTCTCTTTACCCTTCGTTACTTCAGCAAACCTGTTCCATTCATCATAAACGGCACCACTCGCTCAGCTAATTCAGCCGGGGATTCCTGTCTTTCCTCCAAATTCCAGCGATACGTCACCCCATAGATAGACCAGCTTAGCATAGTTGCCAAATACGCCAATGTTTTGGGTGGCTCTGCACCCTCCGTTTGACTCATGGCAAGCTCTAGAACAAGCTTCTCTAACTGGGACTTAATGTTTTCTTCAAAGATTGGCGCTACGGACTCATATTTCTTAATACATTGGTTGCTTGAGTCATGATAATTACATAACGAAATCACCAGTTGCTTCAGGGTCTCTTCTGTCAGATGTGCCTCTACATCAATTTGTTTAAGCACATATTCTTGAAAAGCGAAAGACAAAACGGATTCAAGCAGTTCATATTTGTCTGCAAAATGGGCATAAAATGTGGCCCGGTTAATCGTCGCCTTTTGCGTAATATCCTGAACCGTGATAGCTGAGAAATCCTTTTTATTCAAATGATAAAAAAACGCATCCTGAATTAATTGACGGGTTCGGATCACCCGTGGATCATTGGGATTTGGAGAAAACTCACCTGACATATATAAAGTACCCCTTTTAATCGATCTTGTAATCAAACTTCTCAATGCTTCTATTATAAATAGCTCCCGTTAGGTCAACAAGTAATCCAGGGTTAAACCAACATTATTATGGTCGCTTTGCTTAAGCAACACATTGGTTAAATCGTCGGTTGATGCAGGCACTCTCCATTGATAATATTGCACTCGTACCCCGCTTGGAGGTGCACTATTATGGAGGTGTTTGACTTAAGTAATCATCAGCAGCAACAAGTTCAATCGACGGAAAATCTGTTTCAACCTTATACAATTCATAATTTAACCCTGCAGTCTCGTATCGTTATGCCCGCTATGGGTCGGGCTTTCTCACCGGATGGTGTACCGGGTACCGATGTAGCGGCTTATTATCGCAGACGTGCCGAAAATGGCGTCGGACTTATCATTACCGAAGGTGTAACTATTGACCATCCGGCGGCAACCAGCGAACCGCGTGTGCCCCGTTTTCATGGTGAGGAAGCATTGAACGGCTGGGCAGAAGTCGTCAGACAAGTTCATGAAGCCGGGGGCAAGATTTTTCCTCAGCTCTGGCATATGGGTATGGCTCGTCCAGCGGGATCACAGCCTCATCCGGAAGCTCCTTCCATTGGGCCGTCGGGTATTGATCTGGAGGGAAAACTGACGGGTGAACCAATGACCGAGGAAGAAATCGCCAACATCATTCAAGCCTTTGTGGACGCAGCAGTGCATGCCAAACGCCTTGGGTTTGACGGCATTGAAATTCAAGGAGCACATGGTTACCTGGTTGACCAATTCTTCTGGGACAGAACAAATACACGAACAGATCGCTACGGCGGTGATCTTATCAAGCGTACGCATTTCGCCACCGAACTTATTCAGGCCATTCGCGCTGCCGTGGGTCCCGATTACCCGATTGCCGTTCGTTTGTCGCAGTGGAAAATGAGTGATTATTACGTCAAACCGCTGGACACACCGGAAAAACTGGAGCTATTCCTGAATGTGCTGGTAGAGGCCGGCGTAGATATATTCCACTGCTCAACACGACGTTTCTGGGAGCCGGAATATGAAGGTTCGGAACTTGGATTTGCCGGCTGGGTGAAAAAACTGACAGGCAAACCAACGATAGCCGTGGGCTCTGTCGGTCTGGATGATGAATTTACCAGTCTCTATACGGAAGGTAAAGGTGCAGGACATAAAGATCTGGATGATCTTCTCCATCGTTTGGATCAGCAGGAATTTGATCTGGTTGCAGTTGGACGTGCACTTCTTGCGGATCCGGCATGGGCTGTGAAAATCCGCGATGGCCGTGTGAATGAAATTCAGGCCTTTTCGCCAGAAGCGCTTGCTACGTTGCTATAAGAATAATTTAGGTGTAAGTTAATATTGTTATCCGTTGAATGAGCAATAATTGAACCAAAATACTCGTCATCCCCTTAGTGAGGGGCAGCGGGTATTTTGGTTTTTTATATGTTTGAACAAAACAGAGCGAGCAATATCGTCCAAGAACGTTCCTTCTTTTCATATTATAATGACATTAACTTACCAGAAAGAAGGTGCAACAGGTGACTCGCGAAGTGCGAACCGTCGTGTTCGATACCGATCTACAGCTAGAAGCCTATCAATTCGAAGGCATTATGCAGAAATTCCCCAATCATTTTCATGACTATTACGTCATTGGATTTATTGAGCAAGGCAAGCGCCATCTCGTATGTAATAACGAAGAATATATCCTGAACACTGGAGACATGATTATTTTTAATCCGCATGATCCCCATGCCTGCGAACAGGTGGACGGCAGAACCCTGGATTATCGCTGCATCAACATTCAACCTGAGGTCATGCGCCAATATGTACAGGAAGTTACTGGACAAGATTATTTGCCACGGTTTACTTCCCCTGTTCTCTATCAAAGCGAACATGTTACTTCCTTACATGAGCTGCATCAGATAATTTTGGAAGAGCAGGCTGACTTTCACAAAGAAGAACTGCTGCTCTTTCTGCTGGAACAGCTGATGAGAGAATATGCCGATGCCGAACCGCCCATTTCCGCCCAGGATGTCACCATCGAGATCAGACTCATATGCGAGTACATAGAGACTCATTATATGGAGAGCATTACGCTGAACCAATTAGTCGAGTTAACAGGGCTGAGCAAGTACCATCTATTGCGTTTGTTCACTCGTCAAAAAGGGATATCTCCCTACCGCTACCTGGAAACGATTCGCATCAATCAGGCCAAACGGCTATTGGAACACGGCCAGCTTCCGATTGAGGTCGCCGCGCAGACAGGTTTCAGTGACCAGAGTCACTTTACGAATTTTTTCAAAAAGCTAATTGGCTTGACGCCCAAGCAATACAGACGCATCTTCAACCATGAAGTGGATTCCAAGCAGCGTACAGCGGATGACCTGTCATGACAGGTCAGAACAAAGTCTCCAATGGACACCTGCTGGCCTTACTTACGATCCTGATCTGGGGAACAACGTTTATCTCCACCAAGGTATTGCTGATCGATTTCACCCCGGTGGAAATTCTCTTTTTCCGTTTCGTAATTGGCTATGTAGTGCTCCTCCTGATCCATCCGCGTTTGATGCGAATTACCTCACTCCGAGAAGAAATGCTGTTTATCGGTGCTGGATTATGCGGGGTTACGTTATATTTTCTAATTGAAAATATTGCACTGGTGTACACCCTCGCTTCCAATGTAGGTGTTATTGTTTCAATTGCCCCATTCTTTACTGCAGTCCTTGCACATTTCTTCCTGGATGGAGAAAGATTGCACAAGCGGTTTATCGTGGGCTTCGCCATTGCCTTGACTGGCATCATCCTCATTGGACTCAACGGCAGTTTCATTCTGCAACTGAATCCGCTGGGGGATCTGCTCGCTTTCGTGGCACCTGCTGTGTGGGCGGTCTACTCTGTACTCATGCGCAAAATAGGTGAACTTCCCTATCACACCATTGGTGCTACACGCAAAGTATTCTTTTACGGACTATTATTCATGCTTCCGGCTTTGTTCCTATTCGAATTCCACTTCGATCTTGGGCGCTTCGCCAACATGGCCAACCTTTCGAACCTTCTCTTTCTCGGACTGGGTGCCTCAGCCTTATGTTTTGTAACCTGGAACCGGGCAGTGAGTCTGCTGGGAGCCGTTAAAACAAGTGTGTACATTTATTTGGTACCTGTCATTACCGTCGTCGCTTCTGCACTGATTCTACATGAACGGATTACCTGGATAACGCTGCTTGGAGCTCTTTTAACGTTGCTCGGATCATTTATTTCAGAGAAGAAAGTACAAAGAAAAAGAATTCGTAATACGTTGCCGAAACTTCAATAATATATGGTTTCATCGTCCATAACTCAAAAAAAGAGGCTTTAATCCATAAAGGATTAGTCCTCTCTTCATTTTGCCGGGGACATTGCTTCGATGCCTTTCTCTAATTCAACATGAATAGTAGGTTCTCCAACTCCTGCTTCTCCAGATGTCTCCATTGCCCACGCTCCAGTCCTTCCAGCGTAACATTCATAATTCGGATGCGCTCCAGCTTGAGCACTCTGTACCCCAGCGCTTTGCACATTCTGCGGATTTGCAGATTAAGCCCCTGAGTCAAAATGATACGAAATACGTTCTCACTTTGCTTATACACTTCACACGGCTTCGTCACCACATTCATAATCTCAACCCCTTGCGACATCGCCCGTACGAATTCGTCTGTCACTGGTTTGTCTACAGTTACTACATATTCCTTGTCGTGGTTATGCTCCGAACGCATCATCTTGTTCACAATATCTCCGTCATTCGTCAGAAAAATCAAACCCTCGGACGCCTTATCCAGCCTGCCAATCGCAAAGATACGCGAGGAATAATTCACATATTGAATAATGTTTCCCTCCACCTGTTCTGCTGCGGTGCAGACAATGCCGATGGGTTTATTCAGAGCAAGGTAAACAGGCTCGCGATCATTGAAAGGAATCTCCTCACCATCAATCAGTACGATATCCTCGGGCTCTACGTCCGCACCTTTTTCACACACTTTACCATTAATCGTGATGCGCCCGGCTGCAATTAATCGGTTCGTTTCCCTGCGGGAGCAGTATCCCGTTTCACTTATGTATTTGTTAATTCGCATGCTCCACCACTTCTCATCTGTAATATTGCCGCTGGTTCATTAGCGAGTTCATGTCGTCAGTTCATCCACTTCGTTCAATAGGTTAGTACCTTGTACTGATTTTCATCCCACATCATCTCACTTATAATGAAACGAAGCAAATGAATTGTTATACGGAGGTACATAGGAAATCCAAAATAAACTGAGGAAAGGAGTTAACCATGGACAAAAAGTGTATGAGAGTGCTTAAAAAGTTATATTTACACGCCAATGGTGATTATGACAGAGCACGAGAAGTAATGATCTATCAAACGGATACACTAACTGCAGCAGAACAGGAGCTATTGACTGCACAGGGCTGGGTGGCTAATGATCTCGAGCTGATCCACCATGATGATATCCTTCAACAACTAATCGCTTTCCAGCAGAATGAACGTCTTTCCTGGTCCACGATTACCCAAGCATTTATTGCAGGTGTCGGGGGCAGTTATCCACGAGGCATATCTACGCTCGCAAGCTACCATATGATGATTCACTCGCAGATGCATGCTTATGAGGAGACTGAACAGTTCCTTGCTTGCAGAGTTTGCGGTTTCAGTCATAGCGATGAGGGCTGGAAGAATCTATCCAATATCCGTTATGCCCTTCACCAGGGTTATGATTACAGTGGGTCAAGCGTAGGTGCATACGCCGATCTGACAGAATTCATCAACTTACTTGAGAAGGAACCTATTAAACCGACTCCCGAGGATATCACCATATTCAATCAACTGCTTTATATGCTGGATCAGGCTGAAGACGAAGAGTCTCCGGGGAAATTTGAGAAACGACTCACTGCAGAGAAATTGGTCAAAGGACACGCCGGGATTCGCCGAAGTATTCTTCAAGCGCTGTCCAGGGTAGGTGTACTGCCCAATCAGGTTCTCTCCCTCAGTACAGACCATTGGACCAACAACGAGCATATCCTGAACGGTGAGTTGCTGCTTAATAATACCAAAGGCCGCTCTGATATGGAGATGCCTTTGGCGGGCTGGCAAGGTAAACTTGGCGTCGATTGGGACAAAGTGCGCAAGCTGTTTAGACACGTGATTCAAGTCAAAGAGTGAACGGCTAGCCCGTTATAAATTAATATATTGTTCTTTCAAACAGCTTAATCCAGATACAAAGAGAAGTTTACCATGCACAAAGTTAACCAGCTTTCAATTGACCCTGATGTTCTGAACCAGGGTACTGGCATATGGATTGGCGGAGAAATCGCATATGTTACAGATTGGCCGCTTAATCAGGAGAGCCAACCCTTGTTGCATCTGTTCTCCATTGATTGCAATACACTTTTACAACAGCTGCATGTCCCTTCGTTGCCACCCGGGAAGTACATTTCGGTCTTTTCCACCTATTCCGCTTCGGAATACTTTTTGGATCAGGTAACCTATACGGGGGATGAGTTGGAATGGAAGGAGAATATTCTCGCTGGATGTACATACGTATCCGTATCTTCAGAGCCGCTAACTTCCGTATGTCCCATTCAATCCATTCCTCTATGCGGAGTAGGATTGACGGAAATAGAGATAGAGGAACAGGATTTCCCCGATCCCTATCAGGATATAACTGGGACTTTCCGATGCTAATGGATATTTGTTATTACGAACTGGCCCTGCGTCTGCTCAGGCACCCTTGGAAGGAATTTTCTTTGTGCAGACTGCTTAGTGTGGGACGACAGCTTAAGTTAAATCATATTCGGATTAATGTTCCCGAACATCAAGAAGTTTCCTGTCTATTACAGACAAGGAAACTTTTTTTGCTTCGACACGAAATCGTTTTAGGTTGAACATTGTGTGAGAAAGATCATCCATTCGTCAAAAGTTAACATTATTTTACAATAAAAAGCATGTACAATTGCATAATTATGGTATAAGTTATATACGAAAGAAACATTATTTACATAATATAAAATTTATATCCATCTTAGGAGGACAACTTATGAGAAGAATTTTCGCTTTAAGCTGCGGTTTTTATCTGTTAATCGGCATAACCAGCGTTGTACTCGGTGCACTTCTACCCGTTTTATTGACACATTATGAGCGTGGTTATAGTGATGGCGGATTTTTGTTGTTTTTGCAGTTCCTCGGTTTTCTTGTCGGGGTGCTCGTTGCTCCTTCCATGACTGCCCGCATCGGCAGAAAATCCATGTTAACCATCGCATTGATCTGTATTGTGGCCGCCTATGCCGTTCTCGGATTCTTGCCATCCTGGACAATCGTTCTTCTTCTAACCATTATTGTCGGGTTTGGGTCTGGCATCATTGAGCCCTCCGTTGGTGCGTTTACGATAGAATTTACGGAAAATCAGAAAGCAGTCGCAATGTCCAAGCTTGATGTGTACTTTGCCCTTGGAGCACTTCTCATTCCGGCAGTCGCTGCCTTATACATTTGGCTGGATCTTTGGCATCTTACGTTTTATACCGTTTCCGCGTTATCCCTTATTCTCATGCTGCTATGGGTGACCATGCCCTCCTCCGCCGCTTCTTATTTGAAACAAGCTGGTGAAAATACAGTTGGACATGCAACAGGCAGGGCCCAGTATTCCAGAAAACATCTGGGGCTGCTCACGATCTTCGTTATCTTTTTCTTCGTTTACATGGGTCTGGAGTTAGGCCTGATGAACTTCCTGCCTTCCATCCTGGTCGAACGATTGCAGTTACAGGAGTCTGTCGCTTCACTCAGCGTATCTATCCTATGGATTGCTATGATTATCGGTCGTCTTTTTTCCGGAAAAATTGCTGAAGCCGTCAACTACATGCCTTTCCTGATCTGGAGTACGGTAGGTACACTTTTGTTCGCCGTTGCCATGGTATTCGTAACAGGCCAATGGGCAACATACCTGCTAATCTTCGGAACCGGATTGTTCATGTCAGGACTGTTCTGTATCGCACTGGTCTATGCCAACATTCTGATTCCGGGCATGACTGAGCGCACAACCAGCATTCTGATTGCATCAGGCGGTATCGGTGGCGCCATCCTGCAGTATGTAACCGGATGGAGCATGAGTGCGTGGCCTGTAGTAAACACGATCTGGATTTTGGCCGGATTTTGTCTGATTCTGCTCCTCACTCTCGTACTCTCTTATCTCTGGAACGTAAGGAACAGCACCGTAAGTGGAACTCTCGCACATCAAAGTAAAGAGATTTAAACGTTGCTTCTTGAGAGGGGTGATGCCTGCGTAAACCGGAATTTTTGATCTTCGTTCAGGCTAGAACATTACATTTATGGAGGGAATCATATGCAAACCTTAACCAAAAACCGTTTCAGAACCGGACAAGGGATTAAGTTGATTGACGATGCAGGCGTTGAATATCTGGATGGTGTATCCGGTACGTTCAACCTGTCACTGGGCTACAATCACCCACATGTCGTGAGCAAAATTCAGGAACAAGTCGGCAATCTGACGCATATGTCTTCCTCCTTCACAGAACCGTATGTGGATGAAGTGCTCGATCATCTCATTGAATATGCTCCAAACGACATTAATGCCGGTTGGATGCGGGATATTACGGGCTCAACCGCCAATGAATGTGCCACCAAAATTGCACAGAAATACACGCAATCCACAGACATTATCAGCCTGTACCTGTCCCATCATGGGCAGACCCAATTTGCAACCGGGATTTCGGGAAATGCCTTCCGGCGGAAACGGTTTCCCAACTCAGCTGTTGCCAACTCCGTACATGTACCTGCACCATACTGCTATCGTTGCCCATTCAAATCTTCAAGCGGAGACTGCGGATATCAATGTGTTGAAGCTATCTCCGATGCCATAGAATATGCGAGCTCCGGCTCAGTCGCCTGCATGATTATTGAACCAATTCTCGGCAATGGCGGCAATATCATTCCTCCTGCAGGATATTTCAAGCGCCTGCGTAAGCTGTGTGATGAGTACAACATCATTCTTATTGCCGACGAAGTGCAGACGGGAATCGGACGTACCGGGTACATGTTCGCCAGCGAACTGTTCGATATCCAGCCTGACATGATTACTCTTGCCAAAGGTCTCGGCGGAATTGGTGTACCTGTTGCTGCGGTATTGATGCAGTCCCGATTGAACGTACTGGAAAAACATGAACATTCCTTCACCTCAGGAAGCAATTTGATCTCCGTAACCGCTGCCAAATCTACCTTGGAGGTTGTATCCGAACCCGGATTCCTGGATGACGTGAAACGTAAAGGTGAAATTTTAGGTGGATTACTGCAAGATTTGGCCATGAAATATCCAAGCATCGGTGAAGCACGCGGAGTCGGGCTGATGTGGGGATTGGAAATGGTGGGTGACAATAATGAACCGGATACGGATAAAACTAACGCCATTATCGACCGTGCCTTTACGGATGAGCATCTGATTTTAAGAGGATCACGTTACGGCTTCGGGAACGTAGTTAAGGTCAGACCATCGCTAACTACAACAGAAGATGAGTTGGTCGAAATTGTAGAGCGACTCGATTCGGTGCTTGCCAGCGTTCATTAATACGTAATTCAAATTACACTCGGACACTACGCTAACAGAACAGCCTTTCGATCGCTGTTATCCCCAGATTTTTTTGATTCCCTTTTTCAGGGGAAAATCCGGTGATAAAGGCGAACGCTCCGCTTCTCCATGTTTGTTCTGTTCTCTTCGTTATCGTGTAATCTGAATTACATTTTATATTATTATAAGGAGGTTTTATCATGTTAGCATTGGTATACAAATCGGCTTGGGATGTAGCGCTTGAGGAACGGCCTGTTCCGGAAATCACGAGAGATAATCAGGTGTTGGTTCGAATCCGGGCAACGGGTGTATGCGGTACCGACCTCGGTATTGTTAGCGGTAAATACCATGCGGTTCCTTCCGTCATTCTTGGTCATGAATCTGCCGGGGAAGTCATTGCCGTGGGCTCTGCTGTAACGACACTGCAACCGGGCGACCGGGTTGTCATCGATCCTACCTATTATTGCGGGCAATGCGACATGTGCAGAACAGGCAGACAAAATCACTGCACACATAAGTCGGTTACGGAGACAGGTGTGAGTGCTGACGGTACATTTACGGATTATTATGTAACCGAGGACCGCTTTTTGTATAAGTTGAAGGACCATGTGAGCTATGAGGAAGCGACCCTGACTGAACCACTGAGCTGCATGCTTACAGGTATTAATCAGATCCATCTATTGCCGAATTTTAGAACAATTATCCTCGGTGCGGGCCCGATTGGCATTCTATACAGCTACGCACTCGCTTCCAAAGGTGTCACTGGCTGTCTCGTCGATATCTCCGAAGAACGCTTGGCTATTGCAGGTTCGATTGCACCGGACCGCTGGGAGGTTCATTCATCCTTTGAAAATGCGATAGAGTCGCTGGCACCCACAACCAATCAGGTTGATATGATTGTGGATACGACAGGCGTCGTGGGCACACAAGTGCTTTCCCAGCTCGCCAGCGGCGGTTATCTCATGCTGGTTGGTCTGAGAGATGGAAACACATCGTTCAATCCCAAGGAAGTTGTGGACCGCAGTCTGAAAATCATTGGTTCCATCGACTCCCTGGGCACATTCGCAACAGCACATTACATGATTGAGCAACAGATTATCCCGGCGAAAAAAATTATCACCCACTCGTTCCCGTTGGAGGATTACGAAGAGGCATTCCGCACGCTCGGCTGCGATATACAGGGACGCACACTTCAAGCTTCTTCACATGCCATCAAAGTGGTGCTGCAATCCAGCGGCTCCAGTATCTAATGTAGCAAGTTAATCATGATTGAGATAAATTAGAGATAATTGCTTACAGAATCCTGGAGGAGGAATACAACATGGTAGCAAACAAGGAGTTTGACGGGCTGGGAGAGTCGAAGGATGACAGCATTCAGGCGGTCATTTTTGACATGGATGGCGTACTGATTGACAGCGAACCGATTTATTTCGAGATTGAACGCAGCTCTTTTGCCCATTTTGGAGCAAAGATGACGGAGGCGGAACATCACACCTATGTTGGAGTTACGCTGGAATCGATGTGGCGGCAAGTGTTGGACAAGCACCAGTTGACCGCTACCGTGGAAGAAGCCCTCGCCTACCATCAACATAATGTGATGCAGACGATGCTGGCTCACCCGAAGCTGACGGCCATGCCTTCCGTAGAACGCTGGTTAAGCTGGCTGCATGAGCAGCACATTCCGATAGCCGTTGCTTCTTCATCTCCACGTGCACTGATCGATCTGATCATGGACAAGACCGGACTTGGAAAATACTTTGAGGTCCGAATGACAGGTGAGGAAGTTTCGAACGGCAAACCGGCTCCGGATATTTTCCTGACTACATCTGAAATGATTGGAGCATCCCCTTCGAACTGTCTTGTCATTGAGGATTCGCGCAATGGCGTTCAGGCCGCCAAAAGTGCAGGCATGCGCTGCATCGGATACCGTAATCCAGGATCAGGTGACCAGGACTTATCCAAAGCCGATCTTCAGATTTCCAGTTACGATGAGTTATGGACGCTGAAAGATACACTTCCATTGGAAAGCCGATCTCCAAGCTTGTCGGAGATGAACTAAGATAAAATAAATAACCCAAACGGCTTCAATTCCTTGGAATTGGAGCCGTTTGGGTTTTGCTTGCTGCAAATTTAACGCGAGGACGCAAACTCGAATATCGTCTAGACCGAAATATCCAGACTTCCACCCAGATTGGGATGAGGAGCCTGAACCGACTTTAACATTTCTGTTAGTTGCTGACCTTGCTGCTCTGCCATGTCTTTCGACATTGACATGACTTGCAAGCTCGCCGACTGTGACACTGAGACTTGACTCATAGCCATTGATAATGCTGCAATATCCATGTTCTGCACTCCTTTCGTTTTCTGGTCAATAAGCATACCTATTTTATATCGGTCAGATGGGAGAAAATATGTAATTCTCTCCTTCATGTTCAAAAGCTTAACATTCGCCCTAACCCAAATATTTCAATACCCCATCTGTTTCCTTCGCTCTCAGGGTTACTTTGGCTAATAACTGTTCAGGTTGCTGAAAATCCTCTTTGATCTCTGCCATCATTTCCTTTACCAACTCTTCAAGTTGCGCTAATGTTGTTTCTTTAGGTAAAATACGAGTTCTTGCGATCTCATGTTTACGAAAAGAATCGTCGTACGATGGTACTGTTTCCTGACCGAATGCACTAATTTCTAGCTCAACTTTTATTCCTTCCGACATTGGTTTCACCTCTTCCACTCGTTTGGGGTTGATTAGGACTCAATCAATCCATATTTCACAAAACTGTGGTACAAACCATCTTCTTCGATAGTTCCAGTTATATCATCTGCAATGGCTTTGAGACCAGGCTTGGCATTGCCCATCGCAATCCCTACAGCACAATACTCCAGCATCTCGGCATCATTCATGCCGTCCCCAATGGCGAGTGTATCTTCACGTGACATGCCCAGGTGTTCCAGCAAATCGGCAATAGCAATGGCTTTATGAATGCCCGGGATCATCAGTTCACCGCTTCCTTCACCGAAGATGGGCACCGTGCACTGAATGACTTCGAATTTGCCTTCGAACTCCTGCTTGATTCGATTGAACGGAATCGTAGAGCTTTCCAGAAAACAAACCTTATTTACATCATCCTTGTATAGATCGGCTTCACCATACGTCAAACCAGCAATAAACGGATGTGGCTTTTGTTCTTTTTTCGCTCTGGCATTGGGATCATTCTCTACATCACCATAGATGCGGCGTTCCAGATGAGATTGAAGATTGACGCTGGCGTACAAAGCCGAATTGGATTCCAAATAGAAGTCAATCTGGTGTTCATTGAAGAAATCGACCATATGCCGTACATCTTCAGCCGTTACCCTTTTGTGATACAGCACATCCTGACCGAACTCAACATATCCACCACCGGCACCGATCAGACCGTCAAATCCTACATTCCAAATAGAATCATAGATTTCCGCCTTCGATCGTCCTGTACATAAATAAAGCAGATGTCCTTTTTCACGTGCCTGTTTGCACGCCTGTTGTGCAGACAACGGAATGTTGCCATCATCATCTACCAATGTGCCATCAATATCTATAAAAACAATCTTTCGATTCGTTGTACTCATCTGCATTTGCCCCCATCATGTATCTTACCTGTTATAGTATTCATTCTATTCCAGATACCTATTTCACTATAATTCCCCAATTCAATTGTGCGGAAGTTTCAAAAAATATCTCCATTATCGCCATTTTCACCATCTCAAGATTAACCAGATATGTCGTCGGATATTCGCAGGCCTGCCCGCCCACCGTAAGTTCTGTAAAATCTTCTTCATCCTGGCCAGAATCAATCAGATTGCGAATCTCAACATCACTTTCAACGGTAACAACATACTCTCCGGCTCCTCCACCAATCATCATTTGCACGTGATCCTGACATTCAAAATTATTAATTACGAGGTGTTCGCTGATCAATCAATTTTTCCAAAAAGCCAGCAAAGGAGTCCGCATACACTTCAGGTTCCCCATTAAAGTAATCCAAATGCATCACGGATCAGACTTGTATACATAGATACACCTCTCCTATCTCAACGTTCTAGGTTTGTCCTTTTCCAGTTACAGTCTCTTTGTTTGGCTTGACGCTTCCCATACTCCAATAATTCCAATGGTCACTTACATGCCAACTTGTCCATATGCACCGTCTGCCAATCATCGTCCTGCTCAACAACAACCACATATCCCTGCCGTTTCCAGAAATCGACGGCTCCAGGCAAAAAGCGATGCGTATGTAAATACAACGTTGTATAGCGCAGCTCTGCCACCACGTTCTCCAGTTCTCTTACGAGGAGTGAACCGATGCCGTATCTGCGATATTTTGAATCCACATAACATTTCACAATTTCGGCGGCAGACTGCTCAGGGTATCGCCCATTCACAACTTCGATGCGCCCATCATAAGGCAGGATGCCAATTGAACCCACAATCTCTTTGTCTTCCGTGACCGCAACCAGAAAGACAGCATCGGCTGAATCCAGATAACGTTCTTTGAATTGCTCCAGATCTACAGGTAATTCCTCATGATCCAGCATTGGAAATACTTCTTTGCGGACACGCATGGCAAAATCAATTGCATCATTCATTTGGTGCTCCTGAATAGCTATCACTCTCGGTACGGCCTGAAGATGTGTCACAAAATCCACATTCCTTATCCTTAGATTCGAGCCTTTTCAGCTCCGTATACGAACCCAACTAAGCGCAAGTTCGCTCTCTGCTTACAATTCTACCGAAATAAGCTCTTCCTATCAATCTATCTAAACTACTAACCAAAATAGAAGAAAGCCCGCGCGATTTGATAGAGATCGCATACTATAAGGCGTGTCATCAATCAAATTCGAGGGGGAAGAACATATGTGGTTATCGCTAGGAATCTCTGCTGCAGCCCTGCTGGCATTGGGTTTCGCCTATCGTTATGTGGAAGATAAACTTGCAGCCAAAAAGTTTCATCCCCACGCACCCAAGCAGCTGTTAATCAAGTTCAAGGAAGGTACGACAGCCGACGAGATGCACACCCTGCATAAAAAAGCAAAATGCAACGTAGCCGAAACGTATGAAGATCTGGGCTGGTATCGCATGGAATCAAGAAAGAAAATGCAACGTATGTTAAAGCACTACAAGGACCATGTGCTCATCGAGCACGCTGAACCGAACTACTACCTTCAGGCATCGTTTACACCAAATGACCCTTTTTTCCCTTACCAATACAACCTGCAAAAAATTAATGCTCCTGCTGCCTGGGATATTTCCCAGAGTAACAGCTCGGTTAAAATAGCGATCATTGACACTGGCGTGCAGTTAAACCACCCTGAGCTTGCTGGCAAGCTCCTTCCCGGATACGATTACGTTGATTATGATAGTATTCCCGAAGACGGTAACGGGCACGGCACCCATGTAGCTGGAATTGCGGCTTCTATAACAAATAACGGAGTTGGCATTGCAGGTACGGCACCACTCGCTTCGATTGTCCCGCTACGTGTATTGGACAACAATGGACAAGGTACAACGGGCAACGTCGGAAACGGACTTGTTTACGCGGCCAACAACGGTATTCAAGTCGTTAACCTGAGTCTCGGTGGACCAACGGGAGAGGCTTTTCTTCAGGCAGCTGTGCAATATGCATGGGATCGGGGCGCTGTCATCATCGCGGCAGCAGGTAATGATAATACTTCTTATCCGATTGTACCTGCATCTTACCCCAACGTCATTGCGGTTGCTTCAACCAATCCTTCCGACCTCAAATCGAATTTCTCAAACTATGGATCATGGGTAGATATGGCTGCACCGGGTGATACCATTCTGTCCACATACCTGGGCGGCTCTTATGCCTATCTAAGCGGAACGTCCATGGCGGCTCCCCATGTAGCGGGAGTGGCTGCATTACTGGCTGCCCGCGGGAAAACCAATGCGCAGATTCGCGATGCCTTATGCTTCGCATCCGATCCCGTATCCGGTTCTGGTATTTACTGGACGTATGGGCGACTGAATGCCTATCAGAGTCTGCAAGTGCCATAACACAATTACATTCACTCATAATGGCATGGATCATCGCCATTTCCATTTCTAACAAATAAAGAAATAAAAAAAACCATGGGGCTTCTATCGAAGCCCCATGGTTTGAATAAGTTTATTTGGTTCTACACTTTTGCTGCCCAAATTTCGATTTCAATTTTAATTTCGGGTAGACCTAACTCCGTAATATATCCAATTGTCATCGCAGGATAATCATGACTGAATAATTGTCCCCACTCAGCGTATAAGAAATCCCAATCGATTTTCTCCGTTGCCCATACGTTAACTTTGATAATATGTTCAGCATCTAAACGCTCGGATTCGAGCACTGTTTTAATATTATTGAATGTATTCGTGACTTGCTCATTCAGACTGTCCGGAAAGTGTCCGCTACGATCTGCTCCAATTTGACCCGACGTCACGAACAACTCTGCATTCCTCGGAATTCTTGTAATATGCGTGTACTGTCCTACAGGAGCTGGCATATTAGCTGGATTTTTTCTAGTAATTTTGTCGGTTTTCATGTTGATTACCTCGTCATTCTTAAGATTTTTCTGCGGTATTCCCTAGTTTTCTTCCTAATTTGGGCACACTTCTCCCTTGGAATAGATTCTAGAAAAAGACAGCAGTGGAGTATCCATATCCCGGAGATATAAACGCAAGTGATTTTTTCTTCATGATTGGATGCTCCTCCCTTCTTAAGTGACAAGATTCTCTTGATCTTTTCATTATATATTTGAAACAAATTATGAGTCAAATTCATCCTTCATAGCAAAGAGCAATCCCGTGTAAACGAGACTGCTCTTTGTATATTCGAAAGGGACTACACCTGGAGTTAAAAATATTGCGCCCCATTATTGGCAATAACCTCTTTGTACCAATGGAAACTTTTCTTTTTCACTCTGCGAAGTGTGCCGCTTCCATCATTGCTCCGGTCTACATAAATGTAACCGTACCGTTTTTTCATCTCCCCGGTACCTGCGCTGACCAGATCAATCGGTCCCCAGCTCGTGTAACCCAGAAGCTCAACCCCGTCCTGAATGGCTTCAGCCATCTCGGCAAAATGACGATTCAGATAATCAATACGGTAATCGTCTTCAACGGTGTCATTGTCCAGCAATGCATCCGTTGCACCAAGTCCATTTTCCACAATAAACAATGGTTTGCCATAGCGGTCATACAGCTGGTTACAGGTAATTCGAAGACCCTTCGGATCAATCGTCCAGCCCCATTCGGAAGCTTGAAGATACGGGTTCTTCACTGAACCAAACACATTGCCTTCGGTCGAATCCTTCAAAATTTTCGGATCAGTGCTTGTACAGCGGCTAGCGTAATAGCTGAATCCAATATAGTCAACTGTATTCTGCATGAGAATATCTGCATCTTCCGGCTGCATATCAATCACGATCTCGTGTTCTCTGAAGAAACGCTTGGTATACCCAGGATACGCTCCTTTGGACTGAACATCGATAAAGAAGAACGACTCCCGATCCTGCTCCATGGCTTTCCATACATCATCCGGGTTGGAAGTGTAAGGATAGACCATGCCTGCTGCGAGCATACAACCAATCTGAGCACCTGGAATAATTTCGTGACAGGCCTTCACAGCCAGAGCACTAGCAACCAATTCATGATGCGCTGCCTGATAGAGAACCTGCTCTTTATTCTCACCTTCCTGAAGAACAATACCCGCTCCAATATACGGAAGATGCAGCAGCATATTGATTTCATTAAACGTCATCCAGTATTTGACCTTGTCCTTGTAACGATCGAACAATGTCTTTGCATAAGTCTCAAAGAAACCAATCATCTTACGGTTCTTCCATCCGCCATACGTTTCGACCAGATGCACAGGGACATCAAAGTGACAGATTGTGACAACAGGTTCAATATTGTATTTTAACAATTCGTCGAAGACATCATCGTAAAACTGCAATCCTGCCTCGTTCGGCTCAGCGTCATCGCCATTAGGGAAAATCCGTGCCCAGGCTACAGAGAGTCTGAAGCATTTGAATCCCATTTCCGCAAATAGTGCGATATCTTCTTTGTATCGATGATAAAAATCAATCGCTTCATGCGAAGGATAAAACTCTCCATCTTTGGGCTCATATGAATCGACATTTCCCAAAGCAATAGGGAAGCGATTAGCCCCTGTGGGAATCAGGTCAACCGTAGTTAACCCTTTGCCACCTTCAAGATAGGCTCCCTCAAGCTGGTTCGCTGCCGTTGCTCCTCCCCAGAGAAAATTCTCCGGGAAGGCTGTTAATTTTTCATACATTCACGTCTGCCTCCTATCCATAATGAACGTTCAGTTAGCCGAGCACCGTAAGCAATTTGTCTTTCTCTTTCACAGATGCATCCTTCGTGCCCACTACATCCAGATAATTGGACGTGTTCGTAATAATAATCGGTGTAACCGTCTCATATCCGGCATCATTGATCGCTTGCAGATCAAATTCCATGATCAGATCGCCCACATTAACGCGGTCGCCATCTTTTACATGAGCTGTGAAATGCTGACCTTTCAATTGCACCGTATCCTGTCCAATATGAATCAGCATCTCAACACCATCATCGGTTACAAGACCAATCGCGTGTTTGGTGCGATATACCGTTTGTACGACACCCGTGATTGGAGATACTACTCTACCGCTGGTTGGACGAATGGCAATCCCTTTACCCATATGCTCTCCTGCAAAGGTAACGTCATTGATTTCTTTCAGTTCAACCACTTCACCAGCCATTGGGCTGAAAATTTCATATCTGTTGTTCGGGTTTGGATCAAGTACAGGTGTTGGCGCTGGAACTGCATCTGCCTTGTCTTTGAAACCAACAACATACGTAAGAACAAAACCAAGGATGAACGCAACCGCTGTAGCTACAAGAGCCATGTAGAATCCGGAATCAACGCCTGTTTTTGAGTTGATGAAGGTCGGATAGCCGAATACGCCAAGTCCGCCAAACATGTACATTTTCGATCCGAATAATCCTAGAATTCCGCCTCCAATACCACCTGCGATACAGCTCATGATAAATGGTTTTTTCAGTGGAAGTGTCACACCATAGATGGCTGGCTCAGTTACACCGAAGATCCCCGAGATGAAGGCTGGAATACTTAATGATTTCAATTTGGCATTCTTGGTTTTTAACATAACGGCGAGTACTGCACCAATTTGGGCAAAGGAAGCGGCGAAAGACATCGCAACCACTGGGTCAGATCCGGACGTACTCAGGTTAAGAAGCATGACTGGTACGAGTCCCCAGTGAAGACCAAACAATACAAACACTTGCCACAAACCGCCGATGACCAAACCTGTAACGAGTGGGCTTAATTCATAGATGCCTGTTGCTCCTGCACCAATCAATTGACCTGCCCATGTGGATATTGGACCAATCACAAGGAACGTTGCAGGAACGATAACCAGCAGTGTGAAGAATGGAACCAGGAACGTGCTAACCACTTTAGGAATAACATTTTTGAAGAATTTCTCTATTTTCACTGCAAAGAATGTAGCGATAATGATCGGAATAACCGATGATGAGTAATTCATCAGGATTACAGGAATACCCAAGAACGTAATGTGAATTGGTGATTCAAATAATGTACCTGCGAACAAGGTATATAGCGGATCACCCGCAGTCAAACCGGACAGCGTGGGATATACGAGTGTAGCTCCAATCGCCATACCGAGGAACGGTGAACCGCCAAATTTTTTGATGGCCGTATAACCAAGGAATACCGGGAAGAAGTAGAACAGACAGTCGCCCGTTGCATTCAGCAGATGGTACGTACCTGATGTGTCCGCTATCCATCCGAACGATAAAAACATAGCTGTAAAACCTTTGATCATCCCTGTTGCAGCCAGCAGACCAAGCAGCGGTGTAAATACACCAGAAATCATATCGATAAAACGACCGAACAAACTCCCCTTGTTACCAGAACTATCCTGTTGTTCTGGAACCTGGCCCTCAGCAGGCAGATTACCTGCCTTTACAACGGCTTTATATACATCCGGCACTTCATTGCCGATTACGACCTGATACTGTCCACCACTCTGCATGACGGTAATGACACCCGGCAGATTTTTAAGTTCTTCCGTTTTAGCAACGCTTTCATCTTTGAGTTTAAAGCGCAATCTGGTTACGCAATGGAATACACTGTTTACGTTTTTAGCTCCGCCTACACCAGACAAGATGTCTTTGGCCAGTTGATCGTAGTTCATAGTAATTCTCCCTCTCTAAGTAGACTCCCGATGCTTGTGAAACAAAGAAAACCTGAACTACTGAACATACACAACGCACCGGAAAATCCGGAAACAAGTCGTGATATTCAGCAATTCAGGTTTTGCCCTTAACGGTTGCAACCCTGTAAGGCTGTACACAGCGATATTCAGTTGTAGCATTAACAACTTCATCTTAAAGTAAGTTACAACCCATCTTTACGGACCCAGAGTGGTCGGAAGTATCGGAATTGCCTGATTGAACAGTTACAATCCGATTGATGTATGCGCTTACTTTATGGATTCATAATATAATAACTTCTAACCTTTTGCAAGCGTTTTTTTAAGAATCTTTATTTTGTAATATCGTTACTCTGAAGTGGCATGCACCACTCGCTCAATATGAATGGTTAAATACATCATTTCTTCGTTAGTCAGTTGATACGTGTAGTTATTTTCAATGAATTTTCTGATTTTCTCTGAGCACTTGTGCGCTTCAGGATACTTTTTCTGAATCATTTCGAATAACTCATCGTCGTTATTGCTCTTGTAATGCTTGCCTTTCACCAGACGTTGGGCGAAAAACTTCAGATGGGTCACAAATCGATAATAATTCAGTGAGTTCTCGTCAAAGTCCATTTTGAAATGATATTTGATGATCGTTAAAATCTCCTGCATGACCTGAGTCATGCTTCGGATGTTAGGCATTTCTTCGTTTAGTGCTGCATTTACAAAATGAAGTGCCATAAACCCCGCCTCATCTTCCGGCAGAAGCACACCAAACTGATCACAAATCATATTTAACGCTTCCAGCCCAACCTCATATTCATCCTTGTAAAGCTGCTTAGTCTCCCAGAGCAATCCATTACGGATGGGCAGATTGTTACGGTAACGTTCAATGGCAAAATGAATATGATCCGTCAGATGCAGATAAATGCTCTCGTTTAGCTTTTTAGCAAGCTTCAGCTTGGCATAGGCAATAATCTCCTCAGACACTTTCATGTATTCCAGTGGTATGCTCGCGATTAATGCCTTGAAATTTTCCTGAATATTTTCATTCTGTAAAGTAAATATCTTATCAATATGCTGCTCGGACACCTCATCTCCGGCTCGCTTCTGAAAAGCAATTCCCCGGCCAATGACGATGACTTCACGTTCGTCTTTAATCGCAACTACAGCATTATTGTTTAACACCTTCTCGATCTTCACTTTATCCACTCCAATATACAGAAAAAGGCAAACCGTACCTTCCACGAGGTCACTGGCCTTGCCCATTTCACTTCAATGTTAACTATATGTGCGTTCATGGTATTACATTTTTCTACATTGTGCAACAAAAAAATCGATTATACTTTCCACCTAAAAAAACACTTTTTGAATGCATAAATGAATCTGTTTATCTGCTTTGTATTTTTTTCTGTTTGCGCATAATCATTCTGTATCTATCTACCTTCCCATAAAAAGCACTCCCTTAGCATGACGCCTTATCCAGAGAATTATACTTGCACCCACAGCTCCAGATCCAGAAAATCAATACCTGTCTGTATCAGATCTGTATTAGACAGCCTACTACTCGCCTTCCACTTCATGCATTTATAAACCAAAATTAATAGGTACGTTCATGAACATTTTCGCGTCATTCCAGACAAAAAGTGTTTGCACTTATTCACTATATTTTTGCTTATATGCTTCTTGAAATCCTCTTGAATTCGGATCATAAATAAACAAAAAAGCCCTCCATAGAGAAGAACTTTATGTGTCCGAATGATGAAAAATTGCATACAAAAAAATTTATTATTATTATTTCGTCACGCTTTTCTCACTTTTTTGCAGACATATATCATCTCAACACTTTCTCCAGTCAACGGCGTACCATACCCATCTTTATAGAGATGTAGAATCTCGAATCCATTCGCGCCCTATTTCTCCCTTTTCGTGTAGTCATTTGATCATGATTTATTCTTTTTGCTTTCCTTCTCCAGCTCTGCTTCGATTCTTCGATTAATGATCTTCAACTGGTCCGAATCCAAGTGTTCGATATCAGTTAACTGTTTATCAATCTGGTACTCTTCCGCTTCACCCTTGTGCATCAGTCCTAGATGATGCTTGATGGATCGAATATCCTCGCGCATACTCATGGTCTGACGATAATTGTCTGCAACAAGTGCAAATATAATCGCGCCTGCCAGAATCGTACCGTATGGGATCAGAAGACACAGAACAAATCCTACTATTAAAGCCAAAATGATATACATGCTTCTCCCCTCCACTTTCACTTACAGATTGAATCGTTCTTGGATCAGCTGTGCCACGTCTTTCGGGCTCCTATCGGTGTTATTAATCCGAATATAATGCTCATGCGTAATTTCTCCCGGCTCTGAGTTCAATCGATATTTCTCCATACTCGAAAGCAGATCCTGCTCTGACCATTCGACATTACGCTTCGTTGCTTTGTGCAGCAGCCGATGTGGACTCTTGTTACGCTCCAGTCGTTCCGTCGGCTCAGCCTCCAGTTCAACATAACATACCTCTGCACCTCTGGACTCAAACAACGCACTGACTTTGCGAATATACTCCCAATCCTCTTTCATATCGAATGCCCACACAAATGTAAAAATCAAACCGGGCAGCTCGCTCTTCGCCACTTCTTCAAAAATCTCCTGACGGAACAGATTAACAAGCCTCTTTCCTTGAGATGTACCATAACTAAAATAAGGGGACACGAGTTCAATCGTCATATGATTGTGAAACAATTTCAGATCGGTGATCTTCTCCAATTCCTGACCCACCGTCATTTTTCCCACAGCCTGTGGACCAAAAATAATGATGAACTTCATCCCACCACTCCTGACATCAACGATATGTGTCCCATTACTTGAATTTTATGGACATTAGTCCATAATAACGCCTATTGGACAAATAAAAAAGAGATTTCAAGCCATCCGCTGAATGTTCAGGGCTTGAAATCTCTTCTTCGGTTTTACTTTATATTCATCGTTTCATAATCTGCCCAACGTTAACGTCCGATCAGAACCCATCCCCACTTCATTCGACGAAGCCCCATGGCAATCATCCATGAGAGTAAAATCGCCACAACATAAGACAGCATAATGCCAAGGCTGAAGTGTGGGGCGAGTTCCACGGTGAGTTCTCTTCTCCAGAACAACAGCACTAATGGATGTATTAAGAATACACCAAAGGCCACCGTACCCAAAGAGTTTAGAATGCGAGTTGTCCGATTAGATCCATTCTGTTTCCATGCACCCATTCGTTCACATACGATCAACAAGAGTAAGCAGGCCGAGAGGGTAAACAGATTACGGAATAGAAATAGCAGCGTATAGGTTAGCGCCGGAGTTGCGGCGAAAGCCGTTTTCACATAAGTATTGCCATAAATAAAGACTACTCCTCCGCTTAACAATGCAGCCATCAGCACATAACGGTACGAGAACAATTTCTTCAAAGCCGCATCGAAGTTCAACCCAATCCATGCACCGAATCCAATAACAATTAGGTAACTGGGCAATAAACTCCCCATCCGTGAGAAATGAAACTGCAAATGCAATGCGTAAAAAACAGCCTGCGCCGCAATAAAGAACAACGGTAAATATCGATTAAATAAACGATAACGAGTTAACGAAAGAAGCAGTGGAAAAACCACATAAAATTGCAAAATAATCAGAAAAAAATATAAATGCGTGTGTGCAGTACCGGTTAACAATTGCTCCGAGAACTGCTTCACATGTGCCAAAGGCTCTTTGCCTGCTAGCCATTGTTTGACAATAAAATAAATGAGTGACCAGGCCAGATAAGGCACAAAAACATAAAATAATCGCTTTTTATAAAAAGCAGGCATCCAGCCCTTTTCCTTCATCTTGGAGCTGTAATTGTAGAACAACACCAATGAGGACAGGAACAGAAATGCAGGTACGGCAAATTGCAGAAAGCTGTTCCAAAAATAATAAAAGTTATGATCCAACGTGTGCTTGGGATAATGTGCAACTGCTGTTGAAGTCGCATGAATGGCGACCACTGCCATAATTGCAAAAGCACGATAGAGATCCAGATACTCAATACGCCGGGGCCGATTAACCGGTTGATTCATAATAAAACCTCACTTATGCCTGATAGGATGATAGTTTCCGGCCGCAATCCAGATTCTAACCTTTATTTTAATCAGCAGACGTAAGTAATACAATCATGATCTATATTATTTTTCATCATTATTCGACATAAGCTAATTGCCTATCCAGAACCGCTCAACGATATTCCCGTCAGGCTCTACATAGTCTTGATCCTGGATGCCACCGTTACGAAGAATAACTCTTCTGGATACCTCATTATGGGCATCACATACGACTAATACTTTGGTAATTCCGAGATCTTTGGTAATTTCCAAGGAAAGCTTGAGGATCTCCGCACCGTATCCATTCTGACGCTCGCCTGGACGAATTCCATAACCAATATGCCCTCCGCTATGGAACAGCTTCTCATTCAATTCATGTCGTATATTTACGGCTCCTACAACTCGATCACTCTCCGTCACAAGCCAGTATGTACTGTCCCTAACCCAGCCTTCCGGGATATCAATGCCTAGTTCACTGCGTTCCAAAAAAGCTAACATCTCTTCAAAAGGAAAGGGCTCTTTCGAAATGACCCACGGTACCATCGATTCTCCGCTTGCAACCCAGTCTTCATAAAATGCTACATACGTTTCTTTATATTCTGCTGAAGGTTTGACCAGTCTAACTTTTTCTTTGCTCATTCTAAGTACGTCCTCCTCACTCATATTAAGATATTGCTATGCTACTTCACCCTAATACACTAATTCACAGTCATGATGCTCCCAGACGTCGAACAAATTACCGTCCAAATCCTCAAAAGTAAAAAACTTTCTGTATATGCCCTCATCACTAACTTTGCCAACACGGACATGATCAGCAGTGAGTTCAGTATGGAGTTTAACGATATTGTCTGTAAAAAAGGTGATCACCCATCTCTTTTTCTGCTTCACTTGAAATACGGCTCTGGAATCATGATCACTTTCAATCAGATCGAGAATTGGCCTATTGTCTCTAAAGAGGCTGATATAGCCTTCTCTTGGCTGTCTAATATTAAATCCAAAATGGTTCACAAACCATGCTGCTGACTGCTCTACATTTTTTACAGGAATGACATTGTATGCAATACCCAATATTTTTCCAGTCGTCAAATTTATCCTCCTTCTCCCTTCATTGCATTAATGAGTTGTAATCCTTGTATCGTAATGCAGAAAAGTGTCTCTATTCAAGTAAAAAAAGAGAACCTGCGTGTGCAGATCCTCTACTCGGGTCCAGCTTTCGCTATTATATTAGTTCACGATCCTGTTTGCAGATTCCTCTAATGCACACCAGTTATACTGATTCTACCTGTTGTGCGTGCACTTCCTGATCTGCTTTAATTACCTTGTATGTGAATTGATAGCTTCCTGATCCCAGAGCAATTCGTACATCCGATCCCTGCGTTTTAATTTCATGAATGTCCGCTACTTGGTCCACAGCTTTTCCGTTCTCCAGAACTGTCTGCACATCTGCTCCAGGAAGAAGGACCGTGCCCGTCGTATTGGCAGGAATGGTCACACGAACCTCCATCTCGTTATTATCGCGGCGATACCAGTTGGATGTGACAGAACCGTACATGGTCTCGAAACTCGCTTCGACCCACTCCAGTCCTGGTCCTGGTTTGGGCTCGATGTGTACGATGCGGAACCCGGGCTGTTGCTCATCTGTGTTAATTCCGGCAACATAACGATATAACCACTCCCCTATGGCGCCGTAAGCATAATGGTTGAAGGAATTCATGTCTGCACTCCACAGACTGCCATCCTCCCTGATTCCGTCCCAATGCTCCCAAACCGTAGTCGCACCTTGTGTCACTTGGTATAACCAGGATGGATAGTCTTCCTGAAAGAGCAGCGTATAGGCCAGATCATGATGTCCTGTATCACTCAATACCGGATTCAGATAAGGTGTTCCAACAAATCCGGTGGTCAAGTGGTTTCCAGCGTCCGCAACCAGTTTTCCCAATTGATCAATGGTACGTTTCCGAGCTGCAGAATCCAATAGGTCAAAATGCAAAGCAAGAACATGCGCGGTCTGAGTGGGAACTGCAAGTTTGCCCGCAGGTGTCACAAATTCATCTTGAAAGGCAGCAACAATGTTGTCATGCAGATTATCATAATAAGCTACATCTTCCGCCTGCCCTAACACCTCAGCAGCCTTCCGTGTTAGAGAAACAGAATAGGCGTAGAATGCAGTTGCTACGAAATCCTTATCTGTAGCCCCAATATAGCTGTCCGGCTTGGAATCCAGCCCGAGCCAATCCCCGAAGTGGAAGCCAGTATTCCACAAGTAAGGATTCTCTCCTTGAGCATGAATGTAATTAATCCAGCGCTTCATGCTGTCATATTGCTCGGCCAACAGCCTGACATCACCGTACATCTCGTAGATCGTCCATGGACAGATCACTGCGGCATCCCCCCAGGCAGCAGAAGAATGATTCGTGTCCCCCCATCCGTCTGACGTGGAACTTCTCAAATCAGGAACGTAGAAAGGAATGCCTCCATCCTCCCCCTGATCCGCCTGCAAATCTCTCAGCCATTTGGTGAAAAAAGGCGCCGTGTTCATCAGGTATGAGGATGTTCGTATAAACATCTGCGCGTCTCCTGTCCAGCCCAGCCGCTCATCACGCTGCGGACAATCTGTCGGTACGTCAACGAAATTCCCTTTTTGCCCCCACAATATATTGTGATGAAGCTGATTCACGAGTGAACTGGAGCTTTTAAAATCACCGGTTCGCTCCATATTGGAATGAAGAACTACACCAGTGAAATCCTCGAGCCGAATCTCGTCCGGAAATCCAATCAACTTCACATAACGGAATCCCTGAAATGTGAAACGTGGCTCATATGTCTCCACTCCACTGCCTTTTAGGGTATAACGAATGCACTGCGTTGCACCACGCAGGTTTTCAGTGTAGAAATTACCCTTATGATCCAATATCTCGGCATGCCGCAACTCAACCATATGCCCCGTCTCACCCTGAATACTGAATCTCACCCAACCGACCATATTCTGTCCCATATCCAGCACATGCTCACCCAGTGGAGTTGTAAGCAAGGCGATAGGTTTAATTTGCTCTAATGGCGTGACGGGAACGTTCTCTTGTGCAATAATAATCTCCTTCGAGTAATCCAGCACACGTACCGCCGACCATTGGACTGAGGATGAATCCTGCCATTCAGATTCCATACGTGCATCATACGTTTCGCCCATATAAATGTCCGAGCTGCGAATGGCGCTGGGGGAACTCTTCCAGTTTCGATCCGAAATAATATGTTCTTCTGAACCATCGGTATAATGAATATGAAGTTCCAGCAGCAAGCCTGCATTCGTACCGTATATCTTCTGCTTTTTCTCCCATCCCAAATGTCCTTTGTACCAGCCATCTCCCAGATAAGCACCGAGTATATTCTGTCCATTCTGAAGCTGATCGGTAACATCATAAACCTGATATTGCAACCGCTTACTATAACTGGTCCAGCCCGGGGTGAAGTATGCTTCGCCCACTCGCTGGTTATTCAGATGAAGTTCGTACAATCCAAGTGCAGTCACATATATTCTTGCCGAAGCTACAGGCTTTTTCAGTTCAAACAAGGTACGCAGACGTGGGCAAGACTCATCCTGCTGAGAGGAAGGATCGACTGTGATCCACTCCGCCTGCCAGGCATCTTCACTACCCATGAATCCCGTCTCGAAATACGCTGTCTCCGACCAGTCCGATTCATCTCCTGCACGTTCCCAGGCACGAATGCGATAATAGTAGCGGGTTCGTGCTTCGGGCACCCAGTGCTCCAGTTCAACATGAATGGACTGATCAGAGCTTTTTTTGCCGGAATCCCACTCAATCTGAGCAAAATCTTCCGTCCGTGACAACTGAATTTGATAATCTGACTGTACACAATTTCTGTGATCGGATTGCAAATGCCAGCTTAATCTGGGTGACGTGATATCTAGTCCAATCGGATTTATTCTATACTCACAACGCAGATGACTTACGGTCAACATCAGAGAAACATCCCTTTCCATCGTGGTTTCCAATTCAAGGTTACGATATAATTATATCGATTCTGTGATCGGAAATACCCGGCAATGAGGACAGTTTAACCCGGTAATCTGGTCATTCCAACCAAGGAGGCTATTCCGTGAATCCAACCGTACAACTGTTCAAGAGTGAATCCTTTTTCCAGAATAATCTGAAGCTGTTCGTGAACCGATGTTCCGAGGATTTTGTGGTTCCTTTTCACACACACGAATTTGTTGAGTATAGTTACGTGGCTGAAGGAAAGGGCTTTCACCACATTGGTGAAGATATTATTCCGGTACACAAAGGGATGTTATTTGTCATTCCGGTCGGCGTTCCTCATGTATTCCGCCCGGTTACAGCGAATGTATCAGAGCATCCACTCATTATCTATAACTGTCTGTTCAATTCCGAACTGATCCACACCCTGTCCATTATTATTCAGGAGGAGGAGATTCGAAACCATCTGACAGATCTGGAAAAGAATCGGGTTCCTTATGTATCCATCACAGATTACAGCCAACGGATGGAAGAATTAATGGTAAAGCTGTACCGCGAATCTGCCGTTCCGGGAATCGGCTCTTCCACGATCCTGTACACGCTTGTTAGTCAACTCGTCGTGACAACTTACAGGCAGATCCATCAAGCTACCTGCAATGAGAAGGAAAATGCGACTGATATGGAACATATCCTTCATTACCTGGACCAACATGTTAACGAACGAATCCGTCTAAGCGAACTGGTGAGTATTTCTGGTTGGAGCGAAAGACATATTGGGCGGATGTTTGTGACCCATACCGGGCGGTCGTTTGGTGCCTATCTGCAACATTTGCGCATACAAAAAAGCTGTGAATTGCTAAAGAATTCACAACATAAAGTCAGTTTAATTGCTGAACTTGTAGGTTACCGGGATGTAGATTCATTTTACGCCGTCTTTAAACGAATTACAGGAGAAACCCCGCAGGGCTATCGCAGGAACTTCAGAGCTGAACCATTGAATTAAGTGTTTCTGCCTTCCGTTCCTCTCTCAGGGTTCATCTCTTTACAGAATCAAACTTGCTCTCTGCAGCTTCTGTTTCAAGCAGACGATCCACATAAGACTTTGCACCTTTCCATGAGGTCATCAACGGAAACTGATGTTGCTCCCGTTCGTTTATATTCCATGGATGAGGGATACAGATGACTTTTTTTCCGTCATTCATCGCGGGTATCAGATTATGTGCTCCATCATCAATTAACAGATCGAAGTTAATCAAGTTTTTCCGTTTACAGGTTATAAACTGTTCTGGAGATATGTAGGGCATATGCTTCTGGAGCCAATTCCACTTCTCCACAACCGTTTTGGGCTCAGCCGCCGTTAGGATCAGCAGATCATAGGCTTGATGGAGCTTTTCCACCTCTTCTACTACATATTCATCGTAAATCTCCAGTTCCTCAAACAGCCCTGGCCGACCGTAAAATACATCATGCGTACATTCTGGATGGCGCATGTGGGATGTATCCCAATGTATCATATCCTCATATCGCAGCGGATGGGTTGGGAAGTTGATGTTGTTATGATAGATGGCTCGCTTGACCAGATGACATATTGTATCATCCATATCTACAGCAATAATAGGTTTCTTCATCTTTATCCCCTCCAATAGGATCACAGTATATCATCATCGTTGTAACAGCGCTATCCTTTTTGAGCTCAAAAAAAAGCGGCCCCTGCGCCGCAATAACTGCTGCGCAAGGACTGCCCCCGAAATCAACCCAAATCTTCGCCATTCGTAGCGATAACCTTTTGATACCAACCAAAGCTCTTTTTCTTATAGCGATCCAATGTGCCTTGTCCGTTGTCGTCCTGATCGACATAAATTACGCCATAACGCTTGGACATTTCCGAAGTGGACGCACTGATGATATCAATCGCACCCCAGTTGGTATAACCCATAAGGTCTACCCCATCCATGACTGCTTCTTTCATTTGTGTAATATGTTTTCTCAGATAATCAATCCGATAATCATCATTAATGGAACCATCGGCCTCTACCGTATCCTTAGCACCGAGTCCGTTTTCCACGACAAACAATGGCAATTGATAACGATCATACAGCTCTTTCAACGCCACACGAAGTCCAATCGGATCAAGCTGCCAGCCCCATTCTGTACGCTCCAGATTCGGATTCTTAATCGTACTGTACAGGTTGCCCCCAGTTACCCCATATTCCTCCGGATTCACTGCGGATACCAGCGATGTATAATAACTGAACGAGATGAAATCAACCGTATGCTCTTTCATAATCGCTTCGTCTTCAGGTTCCATCGCAATGGAAATGCCATGCTCAGCCCAATAACGAGCCATAAAGGTTGGATAACTGCCTCGCACCTGTACATCGGTATGCAGCAGATTCAGCTGATTATCGATCTGAGCTTGCAATACATCCTCCGGCTTCGACGTTGCCGGGTAGTGAATCATGCGCGCAAGCATACAGCCAATCTGGAAGTCCGGGTTAATCTGACGCGCCTTCTGCGTTACCAGACTGCTGGCAACAAACTGATGGTGAAGTGCTTGATAGGAAGCTTGCATCACGTTATCGACACGATCTTCAATGATGCCTCCACCCGTGAATGGCTCAATAATGGTCGTGTTGATCTCATTAAACGTCAGCCAGTATTTCACCTTGTCTTTGTAGCGATTCATTACGGTCTCGGCGTATCTTACAAAATGTCCGATAACTTCCCGTCCTGCCCAGCCATTGTACTTCAGCACCAATGACATTGGCATTTCATAGTGAGAGAGCGTCACGAGAGGTTCAATATTGTGCTTCCGCAATTCGTCGAATACTTCATCATAGAAACGTAATCCTTCTTCATTCGGCTCCGCATCGTACCCGTTCGGGAAAATACGCGGCCAGTTGATGGAAAGACGGAATGTCTTGAAACCCAGCTCAGCGAATAACGCAATGTCCTCTTTGAAGCGATGATAGAAATCAATACCGTAACGCTTCGGATATCCCTTCGCACTGTGGTGAGCCATCGCTTTCTCAACCGTTGCACTGGTCACGTGCATCAGTTCTCTAAGGTTGGTGTAATCCTTCTTCTCAAAATAAGGAACCATATCCGCCGTGGACCAGCCTTTGCCCCCTGCATCAAATCCACCTTCAGCCTGGTTGGCGGCAATTGCGCCGCCCCACAGAAAACCTTCTGGAAACCCTTGTCGATTGATCATGCGTATCTCTCCTCTTCTTATTGATGTCGTCTTTATTTCGTCTTTATACTTTAAATTTCAGCTTTCAAGACTTCTTCACCTGTCGTAATTGCACCCAATTTCACAGGTAGAACCTGCTTGTAATCTGCTGTATTCGTAACGACCATCGCCGTTGTAATGTCATATTCCTTGGCGATTTGATCAAGTTCAAACGTGAGTAACTTGTCTCCAGCCTGTACTCGTGCTCCCGTAGCGACATGGGCTTCAAAATACTGACCGCGCAGTTTCACGGTGTTGATCCCCACATGGATCAGAAGCTCCATTCCGTTATCACTGCGGACCACGATCGCATGTTTCGTTTTGAACACATTCATGATGGTACCTGTAACTGGTGACACCAGTTCGCCCACCGTTGGAACAAATGCCACACCTTTACCCATCAATTCATCGCCAAACGTTGGATCATTAACTTCTTTAAGTGCGATCGCTTTACCCGTCATCGGTGCAACGGCTACCGCATCACTTGTTGGTGTTGGAGCACCCATATCGTCCACGTTCACGGTTGCAGCATTGCTGGAAGGTGCTGCCGCTGGTGCTGTAGAAGCGCCTGGTGAGAATTGAGCCAACGCCTCTGCGTCGCCCTCTTCTTCCTTGATCCCGAACACAGTAGACATAATTGCACCCACTACAAAGGCGAGAATCATACCACCAAAGGAATACCAGAAGGTTTGTCCGATCAGGGATGGTAGACCAGGAAGACCACCGTTACCCGCAAGCACATAAGCTTTGGCTCCAAAAGCAAGAGCGAATCCGCCACCCACTGCACTACCAATCATCGCAGCGGCAAACGGTTTTTTATATTTCATGTTCACGCCGTACATTGCTGGCTCGGTTACACCCATCAGAGCTGTGAAGCTGGTGGACAATGCAACTGTTTTGAGCTTTTTGTCTTTTGCACGGAAGAATACGCCCAACGTCGCTCCGGCCTGCCCCATATTGGAGATGAACGTCAGTGGCAAGAATTTATCAAAGCCTAATGTAGCAATATTACTCAGGATGATCGGTACAAGCGCATAGTGCATACCTGTCATAATAATGAGCGCCATCGCGCCGCCCAGAACAATCCCTGCAATTAAACCGCCTTCGTTCAGCAGCCAGTTAATACCGCCAGACAAGCCGCTACCTACAAATGTACCCAGTGGACCGATTGCGATCAGCGTTACCGGAACCATGACAAGCAAGGTAATCAGTGGCACAAGCAGAAGCTTCAATGCTGCCGGGATAACGCGGTCAACCCATTTCTCAACATAGGACATTAACCATACGGCAAGCAAAATCGGAATAACCGATGACGCATAACTAACAGCTGTTACCGGAATGCCAATAAAGGCAACCGATTCACCGCTGGATAGCAATGCGCCCATATCGGGATACATCAGCGCAGTACTTAGCGCAATGGCTACAAACGGATTACTGCCGAATTTACGAGCGGCACTAACCGCGATCAGCAATGGAAGGAAGTAGAATACTCCATCCCCAATAGCGGAAAGGATACGGTACGTGTCAGTACCTGCTGACATCCACTCCAGGGATACGAATAATGCAAGCAATCCTTTGAGCATACCCGCAGCTGTAATCGCTGGCAGCATTGGTGCAAAGACACCTGCAATTGTCTCAAAAATATTGAGAATCACATTTTTACTTTTTTCCGGTTTAGGCTGTTTATTTTCTGAACTTTGCTGTATTGCCGGATGTTCCTTCACCATAGCATCGAATACTTTCGACACGTCATTACCGATAATCACCTGGAATTGATCTCCTGAGATATTCGTTCCCATGACTTTATCCAGTTTCTTGAGTGAGTTATTATCCACTTTATCGTTATTTTTCAAATCAAATCTCAGTCGTGTGACGCAATGATACACCGAGTTGATATTGTTTGTTCCCCCAACGGCTTTGATGATTTCCTGTGCCGTTTCCTGATGTTTCATGATCATTTCCTCCTCATTTTTCCAATAAAAAATACCCGAACAAATAGCCACGTCTTCTACGTGTCATTCATTCGGGTATTGCCTGATTGAACAGTAACAAGCCCATTTGATATTTAGTTAGGTTCTGGTTCATGTGCTGATATTTCATTGGTCACGCTTCGGTTTCATTAACCGCTCCAGATGAAGGGTCAGATACAACTGTTCTGAATGAGTCATATCATACTGATAGTTCTTATGGATAAAAGTCTCAATCTTGCCGATACATTTGAAGGTTTCGGGATAGTTTTTCCGTACGACCTCGTATAAATACTCCTCCGCATCGTCATGTGACGAGTGAGTAATTACCCGTTGGCAGAAATACTTCAAATGAGTAATGAAACGGAAATAGTTGACGCTATCTTCATCCAATTCGACATTGAAGTGATATTTGATAATGTTCATGATCTCCTGAAGAAGCTGCATCAAATGAGTAACATCGTTCATGGAATCATTGACTTCCGCATTGATGAAATGCAGCGCTATGTTGCAAATTTCATCCTTGGGAAACTCCACATCCAGTCTTTCCTTCAGCAAGGTGAGCGCTTCCCGGGCCACGTCGAACTCGGCCTTGTAGAAATGCTGCACTTCCCAGGAGAGCGGATTTCGTGTAATCATTCCCTTTTCCAGACGCTGGACAGCAAAATGAATGTGATCCGACAGTGAGACATAAATCCCGTCACTGATGGTTTTGTTCAATTGCGTACGTGCCAGTGTCACAATATCATCTGTCGCCTGCAGGATTTCAATCGGCACTTCCGTGACAATGGACTTGAACTTCTCATAGATTGATGCATCCTGAAGACGGAATACTTTCTCAATCCGTTCTTCATCAATCTCATCGCCTGCCTTGAACTTAAACCCGATACCCCGGCCGAGGATCAGCAGTTCCTGATTTTTGTCATCCACTGTACTGACAATATTGTTATTAAATATCTGTTTAATAATCATTATGGACCCACCTGTTTTTTTTGAGGATTAAAAAAGGGCAAAACCAAAATAGAAATAATAAAATCATTTCCATAGTGGTTTTGCCCGCATTACCGGTAACAAGCCTCGGATATAATTTATCATAACCTGAAAACGGTGTCAACCCAAAATGCTACCACTGCTATTTTACTTTGTCTTGCTTTCAAGAAATATTTCCCTACAGTTCCACGAGTGAAGGTATGCAGTCTTAATATGTACATGTTGATACAGAAACAAACTGGAGAAGTCTTCTACTCAAAATGGAAATGTTTTCTTTTCACGGTAACTCATCTGCCTTGAGCACAAATAGAAGCCCTTCTTCCGAAGGGCTCACTGTTACTAATATCGCTAATTATTGCTGGAACGTCACATGAATCTGTACAATCTCGGATCGACTGCTTGTACGAATCGGAGGTCCCCAGAAGCCGAAACCAGAGGTCACGATAGAGTGCATGGACCCTTTTTGAAGATAACCCCAATCATTCTCGTATATGGCCTGTGTAATAAACTGAGCGGGTGCGATCTGACCACGATGGGTGTGACCAGACACTACTAAATCTACATGGTTTTGCTCCGCAATATCCAAATCATAAGGCTGGTGATCCATCATGAGCACAGGCTTGCTCAAGTCGGTATTCTGCATCAATGTTGCTACTTCTGCCCGATCCTTCTCTGTTCGGTCTTTGCGTCCAATTAGAGTGATCTTGTCATCCAATGTAATTTTATCATCATACAGAACTTGCATATTACTCTTCTCCAGAGCAGCAATCAGATCCTCGATCGGACCATTATACTTATCGTGATTGCCCAGTGAGGCGTACACTCCATAAGGGGCCTGAATGCCGCTGATAATATCCGCAATCCCACTCTTGAGATACATATCCAGGTTGTCATCGATAATATCACCAGGATAGAGCACCAGATCCGGCTTCAGTGCGTTAATTTCTTCCACCATGCGTTTAGCATGAGCAGGACCGGACAACAGACCAAAGTGCATATCTGCAGCCATAACAATGTTGAGGCTGTCGACACCTTCCACTTTTTTATCAATCTGAATGTTGTATTGTCTTACGACTGGACTATAGGCGTTATAGATACCATAGCCCAGCGTGGACAGCAACAGCACGAGGGTGACCACACCTGCCCATTTATGAGCGTAATGTCTTGGAATACGGGTTAGTCTAAGTAACCATAACGTTAGATGAACCACTGGCAGAATCAATAACAGCAAAGAAAAGATCGCAAGCCAGTAAGAACCAATTACACTAAGGAAGGAAACACTTCCAAACAACCGTGCCAGTATGAATGAAACTGCGAGGAATACAAGCGCGACTATGTAAAACCAACGAAATCTAGCAGATACGACAGGCTTCATCCAACTCCAGCCGCTCCATCCTATGTAAAACACTAATAAACCGTACACAACCAAAAACAAGATGCCTGCAAGTACGAACATGCCTCCGTTAACCTCCACGTCAATAAGTTGATTGCTGAATTTTCTCTTTAAACGAATTCCAGTCCATCTGAACAAGTATAACGCAGTTAAAGGGGTCAGGACATCTGTTTCCATCCCTCAGATGCGTACATTTTATTACAATTTGGGATACTTAAATTCCAATCATTATATATCAGCCGATACGTCAATCCATAGCCTGTCATTTGAATAAAAAAACATTCCTGCGTCCGCTCATGACTAAAACATCATGAACGAGCACAGGAATGCTGAATGATCTCGAATTACATATTACTCGTTAGTGTCCATCCATTGGAAGTGGAATGAACCTTCTTTGTCCACACGTTTGAATGTGTGAGCGCCAAAGTAGTCACGTTGTGCTTGCAACAGGTTTGCAGGCAAACGCTCAGTGCGGTAGCTGTCATAGTAAGACAACGCGCTGGAGAATCCAGGAACCGGAATTCCTTGAGTTACCGCAGCTGCAACGACTTCACGCCATGCACCTTGGTAGGATTCAACAATGTTTTGGAAGTATGGGTCCAGAAGCAGGTTTTTCAGTGCTGCATCCTTATCATATGCTTCCTTGATGTTTTGCAGGAACTGCGAACGGATGATGCAGCCACCGCGGAATATCATGGCGATGTTGCCGTATTTCAGATCCCAGCCATATTCATCTGAAGCTGCACGCATTTGAGCAAAACCTTGTGCGTAAGATACGATTTTACTTGCAAACAGCGCTTTGCGCACATTTTCGATGAACGCTTTTTTGTCGCCAGAGAATGCTTCAGTTGCTGGTCCGTTCAAAATTTTGCTTGCTGCTACGCGTTCATCTTTCATTGCAGACAGGAAACGGGAAAATACGGATTCCGTAATCATGGACAATGGTACGCCGAGATCCAGCGCGCTTTGGCTTGTCCATTTACCTGTCCCTTTTTGTCCAGCTGCATCCAGAATGACATCAACCATTGGTTTGCCGGTTTCCGGATCGTATTTGGAGAAGATGTCTGCCGTGATTTCAATCAGGTAGCTATCCAGCTCGCCTTGGTTCCATTCAGAGAAGATTGCATGCAATTCTTCAACGGAAACATTCAGCACGGATTTGAGCAAATGATACGCTTCTCCGATCAACTGCATATCCCCGTATTCGATACCGTTGTGCACCATTTTCACATAGTGTCCGGCACCATCTGGTCCGATATATGTGCTGCAAGCATCGTCGCCTACTTTAGCGGAAATGGCTGTCAGAATGGGTTCAACGAGCGCATACGCACTTTCTTGTCCGCCTGGCATGATTGCCGGGCCTTTCAACGCGCCTTCTTCACCACCGGATACACCAGCACCAATGAAGCGGAAACCTTTGGCTTCCAGATCTTTGCTGCGGCGTTGGGTGTCAGGGAAGTATGCGTTACCTCCATCAATGATGATGTCGCCTTGGTCCAAGTGTGGCAGCAGTTGTTCAATAGTAGCGTCCGTTGCTTTACCTGCTTGAACCATGATCAGGATTTTGCGTGGGGATTCCAGGGAAGCTACGAACTCTTCAATCGTAAATGCGCCTGTCAGGTTTTTGCCTTCGGCTTCTTTGAGAAGATCGTTCGTTTTCTCCGGGGAACGGTTAAATACCGATACCGAGAATCCTTTGCTTTCAATATTAAGGGCAAGGTTCTTACCCATTACTGCAAGTCCGATGACACCGATCTGTTGTTTACTCATTATGTCCTCCCAATACTCTTTATATATAGTAGGTTAAAATTCGAGATCAACAATCCTTTATTACTGAACTGTTTTTTTCCAGTCTGCTGCGAATTTCTCCATGCCTTGATCTGTCAGCGGGTGTTTGGAGATTTGTTCAATGACGGAGAATGGAACAGTAGCAATATGTGCTCCTGCCATTGCTACACGTGTAACGTGGTCCGGATGTCTTACAGAAGCCGCAATAATTTGTGCATCCAGGTTATGTGTACGGAACAGCTCAGCAATTTTGGCAACCAATTGTACGCCATCTTCGGAGATGTCATCGAGACGTCCCAGGAACGGGGATACATATGTTGCACCGGCACGAGCAGCAAGCAGCGCCTGGTTCACGGTGAAGATCAACGTTACGTTGGTTTTCACACCTTTTTTGGTCAGGTAACGGCAAGCTTCCAGTCCTGCAAGTGTCATTGGCAGCTTGATTGTGATGTTTTTGTCGTTGTTATTGATTTTGATCAGTTCGTCTGCTTGAGCAATCATCTCTTCAGCTGTGATTGCATCTGGTGTTACTTCCGCAGATACAGATTCAACTTCAGGTACCTCACGCAAAATTTCTTCAATGCGGTCTTCGAATTTCACGCCTTCTTTGGCTACCAGAGAAGGATTCGTTGTTACACCAGACAGGACGCCGATTTTGTATGCTTTTTTGATGTCTACCAAGTTTGCTGTATCGATGAAAAATTTCATATTCAATTACCTCCAAGGGATATGTTTTATTGTTTTTTTTTTGTTACAGATTTGCATTAACAGCCAAAGGAACTTCAATATCATCTTCAGCCTGCTGATCGGCAGGTTGGTCAAACCACCAATGGTGCCCTTCCGCAGCGAGCATCTCATCCGACTCTGCTGGTCCATAACTTCCAGCCGGGTACAGATGAAGTGGGAGCAAATTCTCCTGGAATGCATCCAGAATAGGTTGTACCCAAGCCCAAGACAGTTCTACTTCATCCCAATGGGCAAAGAACGTTGGATCACCATGCAATGCGTCATGAATCAAGTTCTCATAAGCCTCGGCCAGATCCTCACGATCTGGTGACAGATCGATATGAACAGGTTTGAACTCCCCTTTGTTTTGCGGGTCGCTCGCATTCAGCTGCAGCGTCATGCTCTGGTCAGGACTCATCTCAATCACAAGCAGGTTCGGTTTGGAACCGTTAACCACGTTAGCCTGTCCGGATGGTTCCTTGAATTCGATGACAATGCGAGTTGATTTTTCCTTCATTCGTTTACCGGTACGGATATAGAAAGGTACTCCGCGCCAGAAGAAGTCATCAATCTGCAATTTGGCAGCAATAAAAGTATCATTCATCGTATTCTCGGCAACACCCGGTTCAGCTGCATATCCGTTAACGGATTTGCCTTGAATGTTTCCTGCAGCATACTGTCCGCGAATGACACTTGCACCCACGTTTTGCTTTTGCAGTGGCTGGATGGATTCCATGATGTGTTTTTTCTTCAAACCGACTTTTTCCGTGGTGCTATTATATGGAAGCTGGATCGCCATCATCATAAGCAATTGCAGCATATGATTCTGGAACATGTCACGCACGGCGCCTACATGATCATAATAGGATGCCCGTTCTTCCACGCCAACAGTCTCATTAGCGGTGATCTGCACATTGGATATATAACGGTTGTTCCACAATGCCTTCATGATCGGATTACTTTGATGCAAGGTTTCAAGACGCTGCACCATCGGTTTGCCCAAATAGTGGTCAATCCGATAAATTTCTTCTTCGGTGAACGCCTCGCTTAATTTGCGATTCAGGTCACGAGCCGATTGCAGATCATGTCCAAATGGCTTTTCGATCACAAGGCGTTTCCAGCCCTCAGTTGATCCAAGTCCACTACCCTGAATGTTCTCTGCAATGGGTTCGAAGAATTCTGGACCAACCGAAAGGTAGAACAGACGATTGGATGGAATGCCAAGTTCAGCCTCTCTTTGTTCCACTAAATTTAACAGCTCTATATAATCTTCCTTATGGCTTATATTCAATACACTGTAACGGAAAGCCTGCACAAATGATTTCACAACTTCAGGATCAGCAGGGCGTCTGGAAAATTCATTTAATGATTTTTCCACTTGTGCCTGAAAGAATTCATCAGACCATTCTCTGCGTCCCAAGCCAATCAGCGAGAAGGATTCCGGAAGTTTCTTCTCAATGTATAAATTATATAATGCTGGATATATTTTTCTTTTGGCTAAATCGCCAGTCGCACCAAATAAAATAATGCTCGTTGGTTCCATCTCACTATTCTCCTTCCAAGTAACTCTGGTTTCTTTGCTGTAGTTACACTATAATACGTTTCATAGCCATACAAGTAATTAATATATTTCACAGGAGCTATAGACGATATCTATGACAACAAATTATGAATTATATAAGGTATTTTACTGGGCTGCCAAAACAGGCAGTTTAACCCAAGCCGCCAAAGCGCTATATATTACTCAACCTAGTGTCAGTCACGCCATCAAACAGCTGGAGGAAAGTTTTGGTCTTACGTTGTTTTACCGGAATTCCAAAGGAGTTGCTCTAACACAGGAAGGTGTAAGTTTGTATTCCTATATTGAACAATCCCAGATTCTGATCTCGCTGGCCGAGGAGAAAATGGCTGCATTGAAGAGTTTAGACAACGGAGAACTAAGGATTGGTGGCAGTGATTCGCTGTTCAAGCATTACATGCTGTCCTATCTGGAAGAATTTCATGTGCTCTACCCTAACATCAAGCTACATCTAAGTCATGGGACAACGCCGGAAGTCATCACGTTTTTGAAAGAAGGCAAAATTGATTTGGGTGTTGTGCGGATGCCCATTGTTGATCCGCAACTTGAGGTCAGGGAAAGTATCCAGCTCAAAGACTGCTTTGTCGCGGGCGAACGTTATGCTCAACTGAAGGATAAAGTTATGACTTTGGAAATGCTGCTGGAGCATCAACTGATTCTTTTCTCCAGAAACAGCCGGGTTCGGATGGCAATTACGGAACTGTTCAATAGCTATGGCTATACACTCAAACCCGAGATCGAGGTCGGCAGTGTGGATTTGTTGATTGAATTTGCACGGCGAGGATTGGGCATATCGTATGTCACTCGTGAATTTATTTCCAAAGAGCTGGAAGAAGGCTCTCTCTTCGAAATTCAGTTGGATGTTTCTTTGCCCCCTTCACATGTAGGCATCATGACCAAGCGTAATATGCCAATTTCCCTGGCAGCCAACCGGTTTATGGATCTCATTTTCAAGGCGGTTTAGATTCGTTGGTCTACAGGTCTACAAAAAAAAGTGCCTCTTCACCCCAAAAGGATGATGAAGCACTTTTTCTCATCTTAAATCAAGTTCTCTCAATCTGCTCTCAATTCGCTCAGGAATCATAGCAAACAGTTGCTCCCAGGGCATGAATAGACTCGGCTCAAGCAAAAACTCTTCAAACTCCATTGAGGGAACAAACGCCTTGGTCTGCAGAAAACTCCGCACGCTGGCGTCAATTTCTTCATTGGTTTCGAAATAACCTCTGAACATCTCGTTCACGAGCAGGCCGTCACAACCCGCATTGGCGCCTGCTGCACTATACATATCTGGCAACAGTTCAAACACCACAGGGATTGGTGAAAAAGCATGCTTCCCTGGCTGCGAATATAGACACACATGGCGTCCAACCACATTAACTCGATCCTTCAGCAATCCCCGAAGTACTCTGCCATGGAAGCTGGCTTCACAATCCACGACTTCACCGTCATCGCCCACATATATCCAAACATGCTCCATTTCGTACAAATGCCCAATTTCATAATCCCACCAAATCGAAAATTCAATCACATATTGGACTGCCTCCACCGGAAAATGAATTTCCCGCTGAAATGACGGTGAAGGTCCCGATTGATCCAGAATGGAAACGCCTACAAAATCCGGGTAAAAGGGTTCATTTCGATCAAACATCAATACAGGTGCATAGCTCATCGCGGTTTCCAGCATTTCCTGCTCAGTCATGGTCATGGATCGTCCCTCCACATTCTTTGAGTGCTACTACTGTAACAAGCCAATGTTATGCCTATCTTAACAGAGAATTCGGAATGTGTTAATTGGAACAAAATTTAAGCCCGTAATCGGATAATTTTCCGGTCACGGGCCTGAAATCGGTCATTTGAAAGGAGAACGAGATAACGTTATCCCTTTGAGTTTTTGGATGATTTAGAAGCTTTGATCGCCTGATCGGAAACAGAATCTACACAACCAATCGGCGGTCCCAAAATAGCGTCATTTTTGATGGATGCCACTGCCGTCCTGTACGCCTCCTCATCAATACAGTATGCACGATGGGCAACTTCAGGCGGTGTTGCAGCCAGGAAGTCAGCCCCCAGCACAATGTCTGGTGTAGGTTGGTCAAAAATCGTCAACAAGTGCACATCATCGGTCTCCGCCACAAACCAGTGAAACCATCCTTGAGGGAATATCGAAACCTGACCTGGCTTCAAGTGATAACTTATCCGCTCCCGCTTGAACGGATCGTAGACAGAGGTGGTAATTTCCCCGTTGATCAGAACGACCATCTCGGTCACATTTGTATGCCAGTGTGGCTGCACAATAATTCCTTTGCTCATGTGTACATTGAAGAAACCATTTTTGATCGTAGGCAGCTGCGGTCCAAACAACTGAGTAATATAATTGCGCGAATCACGCTGATAATTCAACACCGCTGTCGAATCGGCCGCCAGCTGAACATTCGGGGCTTGCAGAATCGGATTAGTCATACCGCTGTTTCCTCCTTATAGGCATACATCTCATTGTTGTACTGTATGCGCTAATTAGCGGAGATAATACCGAGGACACGGTTCCATTGCAATTTTTAACCGCCTGTGTAACTTCATAATATATTAAGCAAGCCCCGGGTATCTTCCCCCTGCGGCGAATCCTTTGGGAGATATCCGTTCAATCTCAGCCAATTCATCATTGGTGAAAGAAACCTGCAAAGCACCAAGATTCTCGTGAACTCTCTCCAAACTGCGAGTACCAGGAATCGGAACGATATGTTCTCCCTTTTCAAGTAACCAGGCGAGTGCGAGCTGAGAAGCACTGCATCCTTTTTGCATAGCCAGCTCTTGGATCAGGCGCACCACCTCTAAATTTTTCTCGAAATTCTCACCCTGGAAACGTGGATAATGACGACGATAATCGTCCTGCGGCAGGTCGTCTATCGATCGGATCTGACCTGTTAAGAAGCCGCGCCCCAATGGACTGTAGGGTACAAGCCCAATGTTCAACTCGCCGAGCAATGGCAATATCTCATCTTCGAGCTCACGACTCCACAATGAATACTCCGTTTGGAGTGCTGTGATGGGATGAACGGCATTCGCACGACGAATAGTCTCTGCAGACGCTTCAGACAGACCTATATAACGAATCTTGCCCTGCTGTACCAGATCAGCAAGTGTTCCCACCGTTTCCTCAATTGGAGTATTGGGATCAGGGCGATGTTGATAATAGAGATCTATATAATCCATCCCCAGGTTGTACAGACTGGCATCCACGGATTTTTTGATATACGCCGGATCTCCCTTTGGGCCCTGGGTATGTGTTATACCGAACTTGGTCGCTACAATAGCATCGGCTCTTCTCCCTTTGAGCGCTCGCCCAAGCAATTTTTCGTTACCTCCAAATCGCTGCTTTTCATATTCACCGTACAGATCGGCTGTATCGAACATCGTTACTCCTGCATCCAGCGCACCCTGGATTGTATGAACGGATTCTTGGTTGTCTGGCATCATCATCACGCCCAACCCAAGCCCGGATACCTGCAAATTATCTCTTCCCAACGTTCTTGTCTTGATCATGTGGTTCCCTCTTTTCGTTAATAAATAGAAAGATATTGAACTTGTATTCATTCTATTTCACGAACAGAGACCCAACCACAGTCTGTTTATGCTAGTACTAGAATTACCACCCCTGATCGTTATTGTCACTCCACAACGGGGATGTACACACAACAATGAATACCTGACTGTTCGTTGAGATTGCTCATGGAAAAGATATCATAGGCATGGGCAATGCCATCCGTCCGATCTGTTCTCTCGAGAAAGATCCGGTTGACCTTTTTCTGTTTAATTTGGTGCAGGTTCCAAATGTGTTGAAAATCCGTGCTATCCTCGTTCAACTGTTGAACTATTTTGGAAAACTCAACTTCGCCCGGATATTTGTCATAGTACGTACGAAACACCGCTACCGAATGTCGTGCAAATTCATCCCAATTATGCATACGTTCCCGGATCGTTGCATCTAGAAATAACATTCGCATCATCACACGGTCGTTCACGTTCATCGAGGAAAAGTCGAACAGCTTTTCATTCGCTGCCTCATTCCATGCAAGTACTTCAGACCTCTCATTCGTTATAAATGAAGGATAAGCAAGTTGATTAATGATGCTCTGCCATCCCGCTTCGAGATGTGAATAGGAGGCAGGGAATACATGCTCTGCATTAGGGTCCCATAAACGAAATAGGTGGTCCTTCTCTTCCTCACTTAACTGGAGTGCATTTGCTATACTTTCCATTACCTCTCGAGACGCGTTAACCTCCCTCCCCTGCTCAAGCCACGTATAGTAAGTTGCACTGACACCTGCAAGTACCGCGACTTCCTCACGTCTTAATCCAGGCGTTCTGCGCTGTCCATACGATCCGGTGATCCCGACTTGCTCTGGTTGAATTCGGCTCCTCCGAGATTTCAAAAATTCACCTAGTGTTTTACTTCGGCTAATACCTGTAGTCATAAATAACCTCCCTTAAATGTTTAGATCTCTATGGATTCAAATACGGCTCTATCCAAAATGGATGTGATTGAACGCCTTTGATATAATTCTTTTATTATCTTTTTGCAAAATCCTTAGTTTACAAGAAGCTTAGCATTGATTCATGCATAACGAAAGGAGCACAACATGGTCCCAACGGTCGGAGACATTTACTGTGTATACGTCGGAAATTTACAACAATATGCTGCCTGCCAGGTCACTGGCCTGAAAGAAACCGGTAGTAAGGGATCACGCCAGCTTGCCGCAATCCTGCAATTGGACTGGACAGGAGATCAGCCGCCCGATGAAACGGAACTTCTGGATATGAAACCACTGAGCTGCAATTACTATTTTTGGAAAGGCGATTGGGATCACAGCTTCGTGCAAGCTGTGATTCCACCGCATTATGTTCTTGCTGGTAATCGGGCTCCTCTCGTAACGGAAGAAACCCGAAGTTATAGCTCAGGGTGGCAGATTGGAGAGAGTCTATACCGGCAACGTCAATGGGATGCCATCGATGAATCGCGAAGGGAACACTTCAAACAAGCTGCCGAAGACTATAGTGTAATTCCATTAGGTGATGCAATGGTGGGAAAAAATACCAGTATCTTGCGCAACTTCAGACCAACGTCTGCCGAGGATGTCGCAGCACTTGTTCAGTTTCCTTGTCTTACACATATCGAAATGCACGGATATACGGAAGGCATCATTCCTTTTTTGGAGCAGAATCCCTTTATATATGAACTTCATATTCATGAACACGGACAATCCGCGCTGGATTTAAGCAAAACACAACTAACCAAACTTGTGCTGGATATGAACCGTTTGAACAGCTTGACTCTTCATTCCAGAATCGACTTTCTGAGCTTCATGGGAGACGTGCCCCCTGACTTGCATGTGAATGCTTATGAAGATGGCCAACGAATGACGTTGAGTGTAGCATCGACTGTGCCTCAGGTTATAGCATTATCTCGGCTTGGAGGTTTGCATGTTCGAGAGATTACGGAACTTGATTTACAGCCTGTTGTACATACTTATCCTGAGCTTACTGAATTAAGATTGTGGGGAAAACCCGGCAACGTAAGCAATATACAGTTAATTCAGCAATTGACCTCTTTGAAGACCATATCCCTGAACGATCTTTTTGGATTTAAAGGAGAAGATTTTCCTGGCCCCGAGCAGTTTCCCGAACTAAGTACACTCTCGCTGACCAGCCTTCCCTCAGACGCCGCCAAATCCATTAAGGCAAACTATAAAAAGGCGGCGCAAACCCGAATCGATCTGGAGATTGGGAAACCACGCAAACCGGAATGGCTTTCCGAAAATCTCAGCAATCCCTTTCGGGATTGGGACGGAAGGGATCACATCAAAGCAGCGCATGCCAAAAGAGCAGCTAAAACCTACAAACAACACCTCAAGGAAATTCGAAAAATAAGTCAAAATATGAGCGATTTGGACCTTATACAGAAACAACTGATGTTATTAGTGGAGGTGTACACCGAGACGTTTAACCAAATGGAGGCCAAAGCCAACTTTATTGATACAATCGAACGTGAAGAAATTTATAACGCCCTTGTTGAATTGTTGGATCAACTGGAATCACAACCGGGAATTGACCAGACAAGTGCTATTAAGGTTAATCGCAAGGAGCTGGATGAAGTGTTTGAACGCAGGAGAGTTTTTTAGATTCAGTATGAATGAGATAAGAGGTTCTTTCTCTTACTTTTATCCGCAAAACGGGCTAAAAGATAAAAGGCTGACTCCATGTAGGAATCAGCCTTTTATCCTTTTCGTATCCATTCTCAACCATTTTACAGTGCTTCAACAGTTGTTCCAAAATACTCACAATCCGTGGATTGCTTCCGATATACCTTCGCCTTCGCCCCACATCCCGGACAACTCACCGAAACCTTCCTTTGTGGTTCCTCGACCTTTTCTTCAGTGTCTTTCTCATCGGATGTATTAATTTCTGTATAGTTGATTGTATTGTGACTGGTGTAACTAACGGTATTGCTATTGTAACTTGAATAAGCATGCACATTTTCATTTTCGCGATCAAGATTACTTCCATAGTCTGCACCATAAAATTTCCGTTGTGGGACACGTTTTTTTCTCAGCATTTTAATACCAAAATACAAAAAAATACATTCAAGAATAATAAATTCAACGACAACAACCATATCCAATCTTTCGATGAGATTCTCTTCCATAAGAAGTCTGATCGGCATGGCAATTGCAAAGAACATAAAAAAGAGTCCAAAAAACGTTCTCAACTTCATTCCTCCAAATAACAAATAGAGCAAACTGTGGTTACAACTCGTATCAACAAAATGGTCAGATGTCTATTATTTAAGCTAGGAGATCCTCATCGTTGTTCCGCAATACTCACAGTCCGAAGACAAATTCGGATATACCTTTACTTTGGCTCCACACCCCGAACAATTCACAGATACAGGTTCTTGCGGTCCCTCGTATTCATGATCGTGGTACTCATCCTCATAATACCCTTCATCATCATATTCCTCTTCATTGTCATAATGGTAGTGATAATGATCAACCTTGGGATGGAATTTAGGTCGACTACACATTTTAATTCCTGTAACAAGTACGATAACGCCGGGTATAAAAAGAATAATCGTACTAATAATAGCCATTTCGGTTCCCTGGGATATTAATAATATAGATAATAAGATCGTCAGAGATGAAAGTATAATGAATATAATTCCAAAAAATTTCTTCACAGCTTTTCCTCCTATGAATTTATGATTTGCTTGTCACGATCTGTTGATTCCGCTCTTTCAAACGGGACTTTAACCGGGATAGTTGTGAAGCAAGATGCTCGCTATTCACCAGTTCCCCTGCTTCGTAATGAGTTGAAAGCTCACTGTTCATCTTTTCAATATCCATCAAAATCTGGCGGTCATTATATTCAAGTGAATGTGGAGTGATCGGGTCACTATATTTTACAAGTTCTATTAATGTTTGAAGGGTCTTCCTCTCTTCTTCCGCAGTCAGAACGGAATGGCGCTCCATCGTGTGAAGCAGCTGCTCCAAAGCGTTTTCAATCAAATGTAGATTGACCAATTTCGTTTGCTCAACGGCTTCATTACGACGTGTACTTTGAATAAAGATCAAAATGATGCCACACAGAATGAGGGCGATGGCTAGAGTTACCGTATGTAACAAAACGAACCAGCGGAGACCATGATCTGCTAAACCTGTAAACAGAGAATATATCATTACACAAATCAGATACATCACCAACACGATCCCTAACGCTGTGTAACCAGGAACCAATTCTTTAAAGCGATCCATATGTAGCATAACATGCCTTATATAAATCCAAATCGCCGTAATCGCGACATAAGAAGCCACAAGATTCATCCAGAAAGAAAGCGATACAATGGCATGATTAAACACTGTAAAAGAAACGACTGAGGCTACCAGCATGCTGATCAGATAGATGGCATCCAAAATGAAAAGTTTGCTCCGTTTAATTATCACTATGCCTGCCCTCCATCTTGCAGATTGTTTCCGCAATCCAGACAGAACTTCTGACCGGGCTTCACTTCATGTTGACATTGACTGCATTTCAAGGACAGACTGGAGCCGCAATTGCCGCAATATTTAGTTTGACCCGAATTCATATGATTGCACTTGGGGCATGGGCTAGGCATCGGTTCGTGACACTGAACACATTCCAAAGCATTCTCCGCATTATCCGCCCCGCAGGATGGGCATGCATGATATTTGTCACCACAATTGGGACAAAATTTGGTCCCTTTTTGCAAGGCATGTCCACAGTTGTTACAACCGGTCGTTGCTGATTTTTCGGCAAGTGAATTGCCACACTTGCTGCAAAAAGAACTATGCTCCTGGTTCGGATGACTGCAATGTTTGCATATGCGTACAGCAGGCGTTTCCGTTGTAGCCATCACTTTGGACATCTGGGACATCTCGCTGCTGAATGATCCTCCCAGTCCAACACCCATCCCCATACCAAGCCCTGCACCCATTATATCCGATTGCATGCTTCCTTCATTTTTGGCTGCACCTTCAAGCGTATCGAATGAACGCTCCTGTTGATAGGTGTACCCGATAATATCCATTTCGGCTTTGCGTGCCAACGCTTCTCTCAATCGTATGACCGAAGGGTCCTCTTCAGGCAGATTGACATTGTGGATATACAGGTTGATTAACTCAATACCAAACTCTTCAAAAGCAGATGCAATCGTATCAGCAAAATGTCGTGATATTTCTGCGATATAAGCATTGATTTCCAGTACACTTACTTTTCTATGTATTAGATAGGAAGACAGCATGGAGTTAATGTTCATAATAATTAGCCCGCGAAAGTAATTGACCATATCAGCCTGGTTAAATTCAGGCAGTGTTCCCACAAGTTTGACCAGAAATTTGCGAGAGTCTGCTATTTTTATTCCCATCTGTCCAAATGCTCTCACGGGAACGATAATATTATATTTTGGGTCCTGTACCTGAATTGGATTTGCTGTTCCCCATTTCACGTCTAGTGCGCTTACTTGGTTGACGTACCACACTTCTGCTGCAAAAGGTGATTTACCTCCGAACGGAAGGTTAACGAGTCGGTTTAAGATCGGGATATTCGCCGTACTTAGCGTATGTCTTCCTGGGCCGAACATATCAAGCGCCCTTCCATCCTTAAAGAGGATTGCCTGTTGGGATTGATTCACAATCAACTGGGTCCATGTTCCCAATTCATTCTCAGGGTGCTTCCAAGCAAATACATCAGGTGAACCGTCATACTTGATTACGTCAATAATGGCCATTTCTCTTCCTCACTCCATAAGTAGAATACTATAATTTCATTGAAACAATCGTACTAACAATCGCTTTCTAACAATCTAAAGTTAAACCATTTAATATCTTATTTATCTGCTAATCTTTCAACAAAAATGTTTTTTCATGTTTAGGCATTGCTATTTTACCATTTATAACCTCCTTTCGCACTAGTATAGTTCATATTTCATGAGATATTTTTCCTATAGATGAATGGTATAGACACTAAAAAACCTCCTGTATATCGACAATATACAAGAGGTTCTTGTGATAGTGGAGTCCCTCTGGTTAATTCAGAAGATTATCCATATATGATGCGGGATCGGCCATGAACGCTTCGAACGTGGAGATCGTTCCAATCTCCTGATGTTCAATATCTGCGTAGCCAATCATTTTTTTGCTTGGATTCCAGACGATCAGGATATGGGAGTACTGATCCACGTCAGAGGATATGCGCAGCAGTTTCTGTCTGCCCAGCTTCATCTCTACGGTATCGATCAGATGAAAGAATTCGAGGTATCCCACGCCGGACGAATTGTCCGGCAAGTCGATTCTTCGCGGACCTTCCGTTAGAAAACGGATTAGTGCACCAGGCAGCTTGTACGCTTTGAGCACATGCAATTTATTGCTCAGATTGTGAAAGTCATGCGGCTCATGAGCTTTTCAAATACTCAGCCATTTCTGTGTTCTTCTGACTGACCGCAATTGTGTATGCTCGTTCCCCGTCCTTCTCCTGAATGGTCACATCCACGCCCTCGTCCAGCAAATACTGGACCATCTTCATATCGTGATTCGAAACGGCTTTTCGTAACGTTTCCCCACCATATTTTCGAATATCCAGTCCGAGGTCCTTCAGCACTGCGATGTTCTTTTTGTTACCGTAATAGGCTTCATCATACGCATTCGACTTCACCTTGCTCAAACCACTCAATTTGGCACCCTTCTGATGCAAATATCGGATGATCTCTTCCCCGCCATATCTGACCGCCTTAAGGATCGCTGGATTATCCTTTACATTCAAGTTTACTCCGTTATCCACCAAAAGCTTGACCACTGCCTGTTGATTGGTGATTAGAGCAATATCTAATGGCGTCAATGCTATGTATTTGCTGAGCGTAATCTCTTTTTCGAGATCCATGCCCTGTTTAATGAATTCTTCTACAGCAATAACATCTCCCTTGTAAATCGCTTTGGCGTGATCAGGCAACGTTTCAAACGTTCCTTGATTTCCGATTTTGAACAAAAGGTGTAACCTCCCTCTGGTTAATATCTCATGACTAAAAGCCCCTGATGCTCATTATTATTAGTATACCTGCTATCCTTTTCATTTGTACAAACCTCTACCAAAATCATGATTCCAGTCCTAAAGCCTTTCATACAAACCAACCCCGAAACATATAGTTCCGGGGCCAATATCATCCTTTAAACCACATCACACCAACTCAATCAATCATGCGCTAAATTCGTTGGGTCTGTTGGCACAATATCACCCCCCTTCTCTAACCCCTTAATGGATTTAAGTTGAGAAGTGATGGCTGCAATAGCGATAACAAATACTCCTGCAATAATAAACAACAGCGCAATGCCTCTTCCCGGGCCAACGCCGATATATGATCCTACGGTCGAAGCGAGTGCTCCACCTTCCAACAAAAGCGGGTTAAAGACACGGTCTGCCAAAAATCCTGCGAGACTATAGGATACAATAAAACCCAATTGCGATAAAATGCCGATGATGCCCCACACCCTGCCTTGCTTCTCGTTGGATATGTTATTGCGCACCAATACTTCTGCACTCATGTTGACAAAGGGCAAGGAGGCCAGAAAAAGGAAACCCGCAAAGATAATGAAATAAATATTTATTGAAAATCCCAAAAGGGAAAATGACAATCCGGACATGATCAGACCCAAAACAAGTGTTTTTGAATATTTTTTACTTAGGGTGAACATGCCAATACACAGACTGCTGATCAGCATACCGATCGCGCTCACAGATAGAAACGTGCCAAGCATCCTTGAATCCGAAAATGATAAGATCATAGGACCAATGAGCGTCTCAAGGAATCCCAGATAGAACGTGATGATCGAAATAATGATAACAAGCAGAAGCACGCCTTTATTCGTCGTGACTTCAATCCAGCCTTCGTTAAGCTCAGCAAGCCAGTGGTTCCTCTCAGCATCTCTTCGCGCTGCTTTAATGCTTTTACGGATAACAAGCACCGCCACGATCGCAACCAGATACGTCAACATATTAATGACCAGAATGACTTCAATGGTTGTTATACCGAGCAGAATGCCCGCTATAATGGGCGAAAATAGAAACTTGGATGATTCGGCAAGCTGCATCAAGCCGCTGCCCTTTGAATATTGATCTTTATCGAGCAAATCGGTAGCTGAAGCCTTGTACGCCGGACTTTGAATGGCCGAGAACACGGAACTGAAAGCGACACCAGCATAGAGATGCCATAGTCCAATTTTTCCCGTCAAGATCATGGTCAAAATAAAAATTAGTCCAGCTGCAGAACCAAGATCACCTATGACCATCATCGTGCGCCGGTCAAAACGATCTGCAAGGACTCCACCTATAGGACGCAACAAGATATTAGGCAAAAAGGTAAACAGTGTAATCAGCGCCACAGCTGTCGCCATATGGGTTTTCTCAAATGCGTACACTCCAAGGGAGAATGCCGTCATTCCGATCCCCATTGTAGATATGAGCTGTCCGAACCATACCATTAAAAATTTTCCAAATGACCCGTGTTCCATCTGTTTCATTGGATAAGCCCCTCTCCAATTAACCGTGTTAGAACCCGTGATTCGTTAGCCACTTACCTAAGCTGCTCTCTCTCGCCTTAAGGTCATGCTGCTTGTTAAACTTGCCCATGTTATGATCTGCCACCAGTTTGCCGTCCATCATGAATAATACCCGTTCAGATCGAGCTGCGACTTTGACGTCATGGGTAACGATTAATATCGTTGTTCCAGAAGCATTAATGTCTCCAAGAATATCCATGATTTCATTGGTTGAACGTGAATTCAGTGCCCCTGTGGGTTCGTCGCCAAACAGAATATCAGGCTGATTGATCAGTGCCCTGCAGATGGCGATCCGTTGCAATTGCCCACCCGATGCCTGAGTAATATTGTGGTTGGCCAGTTCTTTAATTCCCATTTTTTTCATCAAATTGAGTGCTCGTTTATTAATGGAATCTCTACTGCTTTTTTTGGCCAGATAAGCAGACAGAATGATATTGTCGAGTAGATTCAGATTTTTCAACAGATGCATGTTCTGAAATATAAATCCCATCTTGTTCAAGCGAAGCTGTGCCAATTCTTTCTCCGAGAAATCCGAAATTTTCTTGCCAGCAAAATAAACACTCCCGCTACTTACTTGATCCATGCCACTGACATTGTATAGCAAGGTTGATTTTCCTGAGCCCGACGGACCCATAATGGAGACAAATTCGCCCTTCTTCAATTGAAAACTAATATCCTTCAAAATAGGATGCTTCTCACGCTCACCAGTACTGTACGATTTGTTCACGTTTTTGGCTTCCAGGATCATAGTCATGGTCGTCCCCCTATTCGACAATCATTTTGGAAATGCTGGTTTCTTTGATGGATTGAATACTGATTAGAGCGGTACAGATAATAGTTGCTGCCAGCAGTAGCGGACAAAGTACGTACGCTTGTAGCGGGTCAATGACAAAAACAATATGGGACGCTCCGAAAGAAGCCATTATTGCACTGATCAACCACTCGCCTGCCGTATTCGATAACAAGGTTCCTACAAGGACCCCAACACCCAAAACAATAAGGGACATCGATACATATTTGAATTTAATTGTGGAGATGGCAAATCCCAAACTTCTGAAAATCGCGATATCACTGCTGTCCTTTGCGACAAGCATTTTCAGGAATAATGATGTGATCAGGATAGTAACCAATACTGCCACAACAAGCGCCAACACCGTAACCAGCTTAAGCTGATGAATTGTTCCTCCAAGCGTTTGATATAAGTACCCTTTTAAATCGGTCACCTTTGCAGGTGAGAATGCCTGCTCATATTCCGAAATTTTATCTGAGATCTTACTACCGTCATCTTTCAAATCCAGACTCAAGACATACCAGAGCACACGATCTTTGTTATAGGGCAGCCGTGATTTTGCAGTCTTTCCACCATTGGTCACATCCTGATATACACCACTGACGGTCATTGTTTTTTCCTGTCCATTTACGATCAGTACCAAGGTATCTCCCGTCTTCTTCTCCATGTCACTACTGTTCGCATCAGACAAAGCAATTTCATTTTCATTTTTCGGTGCCGTGCCGTTCACGTAAGACAAAGGAAAAACGTCAAAATCACCTGTCTCTACGCTTAAATGATCATAGCTACCTTCACTGTTCAACACTTTGAATTGGCTTGTGACAAGGGGGGAGTATCGAAGTACGTTCTTATCCTTTTGAACATAATCAATTAATTCTGCGTAACGCTGCTCGATATCTTCAGAGTGCCTCATATCAATACGCATATCGCTTTGACCTACACCCATGTAAGAAATGAAGCTAGGAGCTTGTAACGTATGGAGGAAATTTATAGGTACGATCATAATAAATGAACTTATAATAAACACTAACAACAGCAAACGGAACACTTTCAGTCGTTGGATGACTTCTTTTAAGCCCAGAAAAACCGGAACCGATAACCATCGATTTTGGGACAGGCTTAGTCTGTTTTGACTCATTCTCGTTTCACCCAGACCGCCTGAATGTAATGCTTCAACAGCTGAAATGTGATCAAAACGCCGAAGCACACGGTTGCAGAAAAATACAACGATGGCAAAAATGAAGACAGCCGCAAACAATGTTATGCCGTAGTGCAACCATGTTTTGGGAGCTGCCCCCATGTAGAGCATCATATTGGACATGAAGAAACGGTTAACCCATAGTGATGCAAGAAAGCCTGCGATGGAGCCCAGTCCTGCCATAACAACATATTTGCTCAAGTAGAGTTTCTTAATATCACGCTCGGATATGCCAATAGCTTTCATGACGCTAATCTCTCGATAATCTTCTTCAATGGTAGCGAGCATGGTGAAACGAATGCAGAGTACAGCGATCACAATCAAGATCAAACTGACCAGAATGACTACAGCTGCGACTACCCCATCGGTCAACGCATTCAACAACTGAAACAGATTGTAGTTCACAACAGGACCAGCGTTCGGCAAATTCGTATTTTGATAGGCTTGGGTAAAGTCGCTGATCATCTTTGAATCTCTAAGTCGAAATTCAATCAGATACTCCGACTCTCCCGTATTTTGTTTCAAGGTTTGGAATTCACCCTGACTGATGACAAAACGTTTGGAGTGAATAATTGATGGATTCATTTGAGCATCACGTACAAATTCCACGATCTTGTATGTTCTGCTGAAAGAACCGTCTTTAATATGAATACTGTCACCAATGCTCAATTCCTTCTGCTGCAAGTAATAAACGGGAACCGCAATTTCTCCATCATTTACCCGCACAATCTCACTATCCAGATTCAGCAGAAAATCAAAATCCTGATTTTGTACAACAAAATCAATATCCATAATACTGTTTTTCTCGGCCTCCGCTCCAAACAACAAATGAGAACCGTCAATGTTAATCATTTCTACGATCTGGTGTTTATCTACCATCTCATTGGCCTGTGCCCACTCATTCACCTTTGGTTCATCCAACTCACCTGCGTGCATTTGCACCACATGTGGCGTCTTGGATTCCGTAAATAAATAGTGAATTGAACTTGTTAGCTCCATAATCATTCGTGTACCTGAAGAAACAAGCAAAGCAGCCAGCATAATAAAAACGAATAAAGCGATGTTGATTCCTTTTTTCCTGATCAGATCATTCCTCAACATACGTAATAACATAAACAATCACTAGCTCCTTTGCATCGAACACCACTTGGGGATAATCAGGTACACTATATGTAATTTATTTCCATGTATGTCGAACCCTCTGAACCAATATACACGCCCTTCCCACCTGTAAAATATACCCATATGTTACTGACCTGAGTGTATCAATAAATATGAACTTCTGAATCAGTCTGCGGTCCAGTCCTTTCTAATTCCCGAGTCTGAGGTGTATGGATTGAGAACTTATTTATTGGTATGCTAAGATAATGGTTCAAACCTTTTTCTAGAACAATCAATTTATGGGATAAGACCCAAATAAGAAAGGACACTATGAATCCTTCATCCATACCATCCCTGTTGCAACCAATGATTCCGCCGCTGGATCTGCGTAGTTGCTTAGTCAGCGTACGTGGTGAGCTTATATACGAGCACTACCGCAATCAACAAGCAGCAACTCATATTGCAAAAATCAATTCCTGTACCAAAAGTGTGCTGTCCGCACTCATATGTATTGCGATGGATCACGGGTGGCTGTCCAAAGCTCCTACTCCAATCTCCACCTTTTTCCCGCAGTTGGTGTCAGACCCTGACTCCCGTAAACCGGAGATTACGTTAGAGCAGTTATTAACGATGACGGCCGGATTCAACTGGGACGAATTCGGAGGACAGAATTCATTTCCGCGCATGACACGTACGGATCACTGGGTGAAATTTGCGTTGGAACAACAATTAAGTCATGTGCCAGGTACATATATGGAATACAATTCGGGGGTATCACAAATATTGTCTGCCATCCTCATGCAAAGTACAGGTATGTCCGTAGCCAAGTTCGCGGAACGTTATCTATTTGGTCCTTTGGGGATCCAAAACTATGAATGGGAAAGTGACCCACAGGGTGTGCATACTGGGGGGTTCGGCTTAAAGATGTTGCCTCAGGATTTGCTGAAATTCGGGCAACTGTTTTTGCAACAAGGCATGTGGAACGGGCAGTCGCTAATTTCAATTGATCTGGTTAGTCGCTCTACAAAACCTGCCATTACAGTTACTCCACCCAATCATGGTAGTTACGCTTGGCATTGGTGGGTGGATGCCTATACCAACGAAACTTCAGAAGCTAAGGTTGCGGAACAGGAACAGCCCACTCCCATACTCCATTATTACTACGCCCGTGGATTTGGCGGTCAATTTGTATATATCGTCCCGGATCTGGAACTCGTTGCCGTGCTCACCAATGACAAACGAAAGAAGGAAAAACCGCCGCTGGATGTGTTCCCCAAACGGATTGCACCCCAATTGGCGAAACTCTTATAGACCTTTTCTTTAAGTTGTGGATCATACAAAATAACCCCATAGTTTACCCGGCATTCACCGGTAACTATAGGGTTATTCAATTACTTCTTAACATCAATCCTCAGACCAAGGTCATCTCACCAGAACCTCTTCCACAGCAAAGGTTATGGGATAAGGACCCGATTCTTTGTTTGAGAGGACAACAACTTGCACGTTGTGATCTGGATATACGGAAGACATGAACGACACGCCAGGATCGAAACCCATCACATGATATTTAAATAACTGTTCCCCTCTCCGATCAATCCAGATCCCCTGCCCATAATAGGTTTCATCATCCTCATGAACATATGGCATGATTAACTTTCCCGTTGTTTCTTCGCCCAACAGTTCATTACTGAATAACGCATTCCAGAAACGAATCATATCCGGCGCTGTTGTATAAGCTCCACCATCAGCCCCACCCTTAACAGGAATGGAAAAAATGTTACTTGTCCACGAGCCGTCCTCCTGATCCATATATCCGATCGCAGTATTACGGGGAAGACGATCTGTCTCGAAGTAACCCGAATCCAACATGCCGCACTTTATAAAAATATATTGCTCTACATAGTCCGTAAACGACTGCCCCGTGTGCTCTTCAACAATGAGGCCCAATACGATAAATGCCGCATTATTATAATGGAACCGTTCACCCGGAGCTGATTTCATGTGCTGATGCTGAAACATCGGCAGAAAATCATTCAATTGCCGCATCGAATAGACGGGCCGTTCCTTCCACAACTCAGCGAAATCCTCCATCACTTCTTCATCAAAATAGTCCGGGATGCCTGAAGTATGTGTTAACAGCTGCTGAATTGTAACTCCTTGATCCCATAGAGGAAACTTAATGCTCAAGACATCTGCCAATCTGGAATCATACGATAATTTCCCTTGTTCAATCAATTGGCATATACTCACTGCCGTAAAAATCTTGCATCCAGATGCAATGGCAAACCGTGTATCTGGCTGATTCAAACGTTCATCACTTCGATTGGCATATGCACGAGTCGTACTTAATAGTGTATGCCCGTTTTGTTTTATCAAAACTACGCCCGAAAAATCAACGTTCTCCATCACTTCTGTTATTCTGCGAGTTAGATCCGTTATACGCTTCATTCATCGTTCACCTAACTTCTTCTAATTCAATTTCCATGCTCAGATGCTGTTCAATCACGTTATTGTTCCAATGTTAAACAGTCCATTACCGCAAGCCTTGCAGATCCGCCTCGGAACTTCCAAGCTCCGTCTTCCTACGATGTGTATTTATTAAATAATACAGCGTTACGTAGATCGTAAGAATAAATGTGCCAAAAAACATACAAAAAGCAAGTGACGGACGACTTACGCTCTCATGCATAAGTTCAACTAGCATCTCGCGATTGGTTAACGCATCCCAGCTGTTCAGGCGATATACACGTCCCAGCAGAACACCGTAACTACCCAGAGCACAACCCCCAAGCACAAAGATCCATGAAACCCAACGTCCCATTTTGTAATGGATCACTTCCTGAAGCTGATACATCGACAGGAATCCGAGCAACAAGCCCGTCCAAACGAACATTAAGACCACGATTAAGTCATACCAGTACTTGTAGTCCAATCCATTGCCTCCGCCATAATAACGGGAACTGCGTGCCGTCAGGTGAACAAGATCCGTTACAATGTAGGAAGAGTTGGGAAAGAACAATAGCCATAGCAGTCCGCTCGCAACGCCAAGCCATGCTGCCCCTTTCCATTTTACATGGCTAAAGCCATAGGCCACATATGAGAATACAAAAGGTATCCAGCCCAAGAACAGGTTCCAGATGAGGAAGCGAAAATAGCGCTGATCCAGCCAATCTGCAGCCGCGTAATACAAACCAAGGGTCACCATCGTGACCACACTAAGGAAAATAAATATTTTGATATAATTCAGTTTTCTCAATGATATTTACCTCACTTGATCCAATGAAATACATTCAGTTCCGAAAATAGCGGATAATCTCTTCCTTGTTCTTTTCCACACGTAGATTCAGTCCACGTTTATCCTTTAACCCATATTGCTTTAGTTCATGTTCCGGATCAAGCACCAACGGTTTGGTTGCTACATCCTCCAACAAGTTCATTGTCAGTTGATAGGCTTCACGAAGCTTATCCACCGGAATAATGGATTCATACCGCTTAATCAACTCAATCAGACGTTCCGCATACACCAGACGCACCATACTGTCCGCACTCGTCAGTTGTCTTGATGCGAAGGCTGTAATTGCAGCGATAATCAGCGGATTCGCATGATATCTGGCAATCGACGTAAGCTCATCAACTGCGCCCCAGTTCATGATGGATAATTCAGAAGTTAACTGATGTATCCTTTCTTCCATCCATGACTGCTCCAGCTCTTGCGGCACATCCCATTGTTTATATTCCGCATAAACACCACCATGATGCATTTGAATAGCGCTCCCATAATGTTTAACGAATAACCCTTTGGGAACACTCCAATCGGTTTCCATCCAACCACCACCATACCTGTCTCTATTTTCGTTTATAACCTACACACATTACATAAATTTACTGTTGAAGACCATACTAGGATCATACCACTTCCCAAAGGAGAATCAAATTCACAATGAATCCAAATTCAATGCAACCCCAAAACCAAATGCAACCTACAACTAATGCAAATCCAGGTCTCACCCCTCAGATGAACCATGGCGGACATGAAATGTTCGATATGCATGAAATTCTGTCAGGAGCCATCAACGTGTTGGATCAATACATGATCTTCAGGACATTTGTACAAGACACTGAACTTCTTAGTATTCTTGATCGTCAATACAACTTCATGTTGTCCCAATATAATCTGACTGCAGAATGTTTCTCAACTGGACAAAAACCGCATCAGGAGACGGCAACCTACATGATTCCAAATATCGTTCCTCCTATATATGGCCTTAAGCCGTCCGCACCGAAAAAGCCGAATCAATCCCTTTCCGATGTCAAAGATGCCGGAATCAGTGGTCATATGCTGGGGTTGATCAAATCACATGCCTCCCTACTGGCCATGTCTGCTCCTGAAATTACAAATGGAGCCGTACGCCGAGTCATCGCTTCGCAGGTGCAAGAGTTTGTCGAGATGGCCTACGAAATTTTTATGTATCAAAATCAACACGCCTATTATCAAGTTCCTCAACTGGATGCAAATGATACCACACAGATGCTTCAGGCATACGTTGCAGCAAACGGTGCACCTCAGATGCCAAAGAACAATAAATCGCATCTTCATTAATTTAAATTGTGTGGTGAATAAGGAGCAGCATCTTCAACCCACCCAGGGTTGTAAGATGCTGTTCTTTGTTTTTTCATGAATCACCTGATTTTTGAAGCAAACCTTGGATAACACATTTTTAAGGGAATCATACTTGATCCGATTACCAGAAACTGGTTTAATCAAATAAAACCTGTACATCTATGACCGATCCATAACATCTCTAATACCTGCATCATGCTCTAATTCCGCTCATAACAATATAAATACATATGTGATCACAACTACTCATTATGTAACAGAGGAGGTACTTGAATGCGATTGAAGCCATCTATTAAGCTCGGTTTTCTAGCCATTACCCTAAGCTTTACGGCTATTGGTGCGACATTGACATCATCCCCAACCACGTTGGCTGCGCCTGTTCCAGCTTCCAAAGCGGTATATCATCAATTTCAAATCTATTCAAAAAATGCAGTGAAATCCACGCCCAGCCTGGTTCAGGCACGTAAATATCTATTGAATCATATCGATGAAGTCGGCCCTTGGCAGTCCACTTTGATGACCCTTCAACTGGAAAATTTGCAAAAGATCAGACTGGCTGACTTGGATCAAAAAATGTATACAGAATTGTTTCAAAAAGTTCTTTACGAAGCGCATTCCAACATAGGTTATGAACAAAAGCTTACATATAGCAGTCTGCTCAAAGTGATTAAAGATCCGATGGTTCGCAAACTCTTGCAGGAAGCTTCCGATCTGGGATTCAAACTGGAAACCAGTGAAGGTCTGTACTATCCCATTATCAATTATGAGATGTACAAAAAGTTTCAGCCCTACGTGAAACCTGACATTGTTGCTTACATTGATATTATGGCTGCGGTATCCAACCAGTCCACGACTTCCGATGCGGCCTTTATCATAAGCTGGGATGAACTCATCCGGCGTACTCTAGAGAAGGAGGCTTTCCTGAATAACTTTCCAAGCTCTAATCGTGCGTCAGCAGTCAAGAATTCACTGTACGTTGGTTACCTGTTTTATGGAAGTGATAACTCTCCCGCCTATGATTGGTACACGGAAGAAGAAATTCGTACTATCGATCCAGAAGTGAAAAAAGCATACCAGAAGGCTGTGGCAAATAGGGAGCCCAATACGAAGAGTGTCCTTCTGGATACAGTGGAGAAGATTTTACATCTTCTCGATGAGAACAATGACGAACTTACCCCGGAAATTAAAGAAATCACTGACCATGTTGAAAGCCTGTTTGCCAATGATTAATGAGTGTAACCGGTCCAAAGTAAAAAAAGCGGCACCCTCTTTACAGGTGTGCCGCTTTTGCTTGCCTTTATGACTTCTTATTCCATTCCGTTCCAATATTGTACTATGTCGTCGATACTGATGTAAGTTTGTCTGGATTCACAACGAGATAGAATCCCTCAATCCGTTCTCCGAGAGAGTCCAGCTCCAGACACAGCACTTCGGACAACCGCCCGTTCTCCAATAACGCAAAGTGAGACTCTCCGTTGATAACTGTGGGCACCCACTCTCGTTCTCGCAATCGGGTAAGCACCCGACGAGAGGTCAACAAAGCCAGTACGCCCTTGCGAACTCTCATCGTTCTCATGACCGTATGCACACGCCCACCACCATCTGCAGTAAATACAGGTTGTTCGGCCAACAAATCCAGCATCTCGGAGACATCATAATTTAGAAAAGCCGTTGTAAAACGGGCAAGCAATTGCTCTTTTGCAGCATAATTATCAGAACTCTGTTCCATCGGTGGAAGTCTATCAGGCAGTTTGCGTCTGGCCCGACTAAAGATCTGACGACAGTTGCTCTCTGATTTACCCAGCCAATCCGCTATTTCCGTATATTCATACTGGAATGCCTCACGAAGTACAAAAACGGCACGCTCCATGGAGGACAGCTGCTCCAGCATAACCAGATAAGCGTAGGAAATCATCTCCTTCTGCTGCATGGTTTCCTCCGGAATGTTCGCTATTTCACCGACACTCATTGGCTCAGGAAGCCATTCCCCAACATAACTTTCCCTTTGATTGCGGGCAGAGTTTAGCAGATTCAAACTTCGGTTTACGACCAGTCTTGCAATATAGGACTTGGGATTACGGATGTCATTAAGGGGCTTGCTCTGCAGCTCTGCAAAACAATCCTGCACAATATCTTCAGCCTCCACAACACTGCCGAGCATGCGATAAGCAATGGAAAAGGCATAGGCTTTGTAACGAATATACAATTCACCAACTTCCAGAGAAGACACTTCTTGCTCATTGGTGAGGGAATTGGATTTCATGAGAATGGCCTCCTCTGGCAGATGATCGAATGTTTACTTAATTAAAGCAGCCAGGATACATCCCTGTTGTAATCGCAATCCGGTTCCAGTTATTAATGGTGTTGATTGCCAGAATCAGATCCAACAGTTCGGCATCACTGAAATGTTCTTTAACTTTTTCATACAATTCAAGTGGCACGCCTTGATCCGAAATAAGGGTTACGGCTTCAGCCAGTTCCAGCATAACACGTTCTTTTTCCGTAAACAAAGGTACCTCACGCCACACACTCAACAGCAAAATGTGATCGGCGTAATCTCCAAGCTTCAACAGATCTTTGGCATGCATATCGAGACAAAACGCACAGCCATTGATTTGCGATACACGGATTTTCAACAGCTCATATAACACTTTATCTTCAAACTGACCCGAAACATGCTGCTCCATAGCCATCATTGCTTTGAAAGCCCCTGGATTAGCCACTCTATAGTTTACTCTTAAACTCATTGCATTCGCCTCCGTATTTTGGTCTACAACCTTAAGACAAATCAAGGCTCACATCTGTGACATTTTTTCTATAAAAAATTTCTTCAGCATATTCGGGCACAGATTTAGCTTAAAAAAGTTAAGATGATTAATCTGCGTGGAGCTTGCCCGGCATGAATATATTTCACATAAAGCGTTATGTATAAACTGATAATTCCGTATTTATGTTAGCTGTTTGATGTTTTGTTTGTGATTTTGAACAAATAATGATTATACATATTGATACACGAAACAAAAGAGTAGTAACATACGGCTACAAAGTAAACTTTCCTAACATAAAAAAATGAACGATTCATTATCCTAGCAAGGAGTGACTTCCATGATAACTTCCAATTCCAATCCTCAACTTACATCCGAACTGCCTCGCGGCTGCACGTTCTCCGCTGAAGACTGGCATGTATTATCTCAATATTGGTATCCGATTGCCCAGGCAAGCGAAGTGACAGATAAACCACTGGCCGCTCAATTGCTTGATGTCCGCTTGGTACTGTATCGCAGCAACGACAAAGTTGTAGTTGCCAAGGATCTTTGTTTTCACCGTGGTGCTCCGCTCAGTAAAGGTTGGGTAGAAAATGGAGAAATCGTCTGCCCTTATCATGGTTTCCGTTACAACTGTGAGGGTAAATGTACCGTAGTTCCTGCACACCCAAGCTCCAAAATATCTCCCAAACTGAAACTTATCGTATATCCTGCGGTCGAACGTTATGGCCTGATCTGGACTTCACTCGCAGGTACCGACGAGCAGATTCCTGCATTCCCGGGATGGGATGATCCGGATTATATCAACATCCTGCCCCCTAACTTTGATATCGCAGGTTCTGCTGGGCGTCAAATGGAAGGATTTCTGGATGTATCCCATTTTGCCTACGTGCATACCGAGACGTTCGGGGACCGAAACAACACGGAAGTGCCCCAATACAAAGTAAAACGCGAAGGCAATGAACTGCTTGCCGAATACTGGAGTTCCGTTAGCAACTATGGCAAAGGTCAGGATAATGTGGCACCCGAAGGTTTTCAGTGGCTGCGTGAATTCCGCGTATTTCCGCCATTCGCCGCATCACTTACCGTTCACTTCCCGGAGAACGACAAGCTGAACATTCTGAACTGTGCCTCTCCCATCTCAGCACGTTTTACGCGGTTGTTCTGTCTGATTACCCGTAACTTTGACAAGGATGCTCCGATAGAAGATACAATCAAGTTTAACTTGCAGGTGTTTGAGGAAGATCGTGAAATGGTGGAATCTCAAAAGCCAGAGGATTTGCCGCTGGATCTGCATGCAGAAGCGCACATTCCCGCAGACCGTACCTCTATCGCTTATCGTCAGTTATTGACAGAACTTGGTTTGGGACGAAATTACACATCATAAATTGAACAAAAATGAACAAAAAAAGAAGTGTTCATACGAACGCTTCTTTTTCTATAATTGCTACACTTTCGCTCGTGACAATGTACTGGGGTTGATCCCACTTATGATATGCCTATCTGTGTGACTTACCCTTGATTACTCGTGCTTACAGGAAGTTCTGTATAATACGGACAGCCTGGTTCGTGAATAATACGGGGATCAACCCATGTTCCCCAATATGGAAGGCGATTCACATACGGCTGTGCGTTAGGCTGGCTATTCGGGTGTGGCATGTTTGTGGCTGGGGAAACTTGAGTAACACAGTCCACAGGCGGTCCAACGATTACCGTTTTTTGAATTGGAGCAAGCGTTTCCTTCACCTTGTTCTCATCCAGACAATACGTGTGGGCCAGAACACTCGCAGGTGTCAGTCGTAAAATGTCCGAGCCAAATATAGCTTCAGGAACCGGGGCATCGAAGATAGCCAGCAGATGGGTCTGATCTACCGTTGCAATTTCATAGTGCCACCAGCCTTGCGGAACATTCGCTACTTGACCCGGGGTAATCGTAAAGTTTAACAACTCATTGGTAAATGGATTGATGAGGGAAACGACGGCTGAACCACTGATACAATACACCAGCTCGGATGCATTCTGATGAATATGAGGTTCAACCACATTGCCCGTGCTAAGAAAAATGTCCAGCAAGGACACGTTTCCCAATGTGTTTAGTTGATGAATGGAGAGAAAGTTAATATAGTTATTTCCGTCTTTTTTGAAGAAAGGATTCTGGTTCACGTCAAATGTAAATTGGGTGGTTGGTAAGGTGTAGTCCATATAGGAAGTTGCCAAAATAAAACGCCTGCCCTTCGCTCTCGGTTTAGGTCATAACCTATACGCCAGCTTATGCTCTGGGCTTCTATGCGTGAGCCCATTTATGCCCAAGGCTCGTTTATCTAAACAAACCCTGGCGCTGAAAGCATGATTAGGGCTTGTTCGTTATAAATCTTCTTTTCCCGCCAAAATCTCTTCCAAACTGATGCCCACTCGTGTATTGGACAATTCCACATGTTGCAACCAAATCATCCGCGAAACGACTTCAGGAGTCTCTTCAATTAAGCTATTCGTCACACCCAGATAACGCAGATTCTTCAACTTCTCCAGCTCAGGAGGAAGCTCACGTATGCCAGAATACCCAATGTTTAAACTCACTAATTCGGTCAGTTCTCCTATCTCCACAGGAATAGAATCAAAACTGAGCTCTGACTTGGGCTTCGGTTTCCATCCCGGCACCACATGGTGGGAGCTTCCACAATAAATCGTAAGTCGTTGTAACTGCTTTAAATGACTGATCCCTTTCGGAATGCCTTCCAAATCCGCAGTCATAATCTCCAGTTCTTCAAGTGTTGTTAGTTCAAACAAAGCCGGAGGAAGCTTAAATATATCCTGCTCAAAAATCTCAAACCTCTTCACATGCGTTAGTTCCCGAATCCGTTCAGGAACCTCAGTCAAATGATGGGAGCTGATCTGGAGAATATCGGACTGATGTCTGATCGCATCATCCAGATAACGTTCAAATTCACGATGCCTGTCCAACCTAAAAAACAAGCCAGGTATTCGCTCCATCAACTCGCTAGCCTCTTCTTGGGTAATATGCATTCCATATATATTCTCATGAGCAACACTAAAGAAATAATCACTTCCATCCTCTTTCAAAAAACAAAGATCATCCGGCAGTGATGGGTACAACCAGTCATGAAAACGTTTTGCTTCTTCCTTAAGTATCTGCCCTGATTCCTGTGTACAGCGATATATGTAATAGATCCCCTCTGAATACATGGCACCACTTTGCATCATCATTTCTTCCATCGTACAGCTTTCAATAAGGTAAGGCTGGAGTCTTCGCAATACTTTTGAAACCCCTGGTGGTTCGTCTTCATTGTACCGTCCTCTGTCAACTAGTAAAAAACGATCAGTCTTCTCGATCAATTTGTCAATCAACTGTTCATAGGCAGTGCCTCTTGGATCAGTATGAAAAGAAACGGTCAACACTCATCTCCCCCTCTGCGCTTGATTCGTTATGTAAAATCCGTTGTGTCATCTGTTTACATCGTGGCATAGGCTAATATCATCAATTGAGTCATTGGAGGCATGCAACATGGCGTACGGCCCTAGTTCTGTTTCATCCCCGCAACCAGCGGGTTATCCTTACCCTTATTATCCACCACCACCTTATCCCTACCCTTATCCATATCCTTACCCGCCCTTCGTCCCGTTTCCACTGCCATTTCCGATCGGTGGTCCTTGGTGGCACGGTGGCTATCCGGGTGGTGGCTACCCAGGCGGACCACACGGTCCATTCCCTGGAGGTGGCTATCCTGGCGGTCCTCATGGCGGAGGACCTCATGGAGGAGGGCCTGGAGGACCAGGGGGTCCTGGTGGACCTGGCGGAGGTTTCCACGGCCATCGTTTCTTTCAATGGTAAAATAGCAATGCAGGAGCTGCTACCGGCAGCTCCTGTCCTTGTTCAACTTTCTTTTAAAACACCTCATGATTCCCTTCTTTTGAACGGCTTACTGCCTGCTCAATACTCAATCTCATCCATAATCTTCAGATTACGGTTGGACAATTCCAGCAAGTCTCTAAACGTCTCAGACACATAATAAACAAAATCCGGATCATGCACATACATAATAATCTGTCCGTAAGTCCCCTTCTCTGCCGGATCAAAATCAAGCATCAAATAAAGGGAGCCTCCCGCCATCGTTGCAAAAGGTATCCACGCTTTATGGAATAAATAGGGCTTAATCTCGGGGTCCAGTTTGCTGATCTCTTCCGCGGAATAGTACTCGTCTAGCTTCTCATCCACTTCACAGAAGTATTGTTTGGTTTCTCGAATTTCCTTCAATGACATCAGATAAAACGGGTTACATTCCTCTGCCTCCGCATCACCCGGATACAAGATATGAAATGCATAACCACTACCGTCCTTACGCTTATAGAAGGCACGAAAATCCTCCGGCAGCCGGACGCCATATTCCGTTTCAAATGTGGTTAGACTGTGCTTAGAAGCACCCTCCCGATGCTGGTATTCGTCATATAACTGCCGAATTTCGTCATCTTGGATTTTTTCGTTCAGGAGCTCATTCAGCGCATCGAACAATTCATTCCATTTTGCATTAGCCTCAGGGGTCATGACACATCCCTCCTTATTTCAACTCTTCTCTTCAGTCTCCATCTTCAATCTTTGGGGTTTACCAGCGCACAGGTTCTTCTCCACGCCATAACACGTAGCGCTCAATTTCACGGAGGGTGCCTGTGCCTATACCATACTCATCCATCTGATCAGAGTGCAGATTAAGAATATGCAGCATGCCACCGAACGTACCCACTGCAAGCTTGGACTGGTCAGGAGAGCTCGCCAAGGAATAGATGGTGCTACCTACAAAATGTCTCCAAACTTCCTTCCCCTCACCATTCACACAATATAAATATCCGTATGCGTCACCAAGCACCATGCCTGCATCCAATTCCGCTGCAGCGTAAACACGAGCATTCTCATCCATTACAGGCCAATCTTCCTTACTCTCATTACCATCGATCGTTTCCAGCTGAACTTGGATAGTAGCTCCGTTATAAAAGTGACATGCATTAAACCATACCTTCAAGCTGTCTGCGGTGAATACCGCATAATGAGGATAGCTGGATTCAGGATAAAGCGAATACGTCTTATTCTGTTCGCGATCCAGAACCATATGGTTACTTACCTGGCTGCCGTAGGCAATCCAGCGACCGTCACGTGAGACTGCTGCATGACCCATATCAATCTGTGTATCTTCCAACTCATATTCTTCGATCTCTGCAGGATCCGGGTGCAGCAGGGATACCTGCTCTTGGTCTACCAGGTAGATTCCATAATTGGAGAAGATAAGAACGGATTTCCCATCATTAAATGGAATAAGTCCTTCAAGTGTGCGTTCCGGATGCTCACAGTCAGCAAGGGATTCAATGCGTGGCAAAGCCTTCTGAATACTGGATTGAATATCTTCCCAGCGATACACCGCAAGCTCTTGTCCTCCCAGATCGCGATCTGGTTTCCTGATGATGCGAATACCTTCTGATCCGGCCAGCGCATAGTCTACACCGTCTGGCGAACAACCTGCGAAGGTATACTGAGAGAATGGCAACCATCCATGTTGATCAGCCGTATATACACAGCCATTCTCCGTGAAGGAGCCGGTTGTGAATACTATTGTTTCTGTGTTCAGATAACCTACCACCCGAACGGCCTGCATGGAAGATTGAAAATTTTCGTTCATTGGCCATGTTGCAGCAGGCAGTTCAAGCCGAAGCCGTTCCAAATCCCCTTGAAGATTGGCTTGCTTCACCATATTCCACACTTCAGTACTAATCGAGGCTCTGCCATCCGCCTCCAGCTCCGATTCTTTCACTTGCTCTCCTGCCATGCCTCTGCGTACAAATGCATTGACATCTTTTGCGTATCGTTTGCCTTCACTTCGCCACGTTTCTGCAATATTTTCTTTCAACCAATTCAATTGTTATTCCTCCACTCCGCCTCTATTGACGACTGTACAATGATGTGCCAGCAAAAATTGATCCAGATCGTGATCCCTTGCACCTTCCGTCCCGTGCATCTCTTCATAGAAAAGCGCAATTTCCCTGCCGTTCGCATAATTAAAACGTAAATATCCACCCATGGAGACCATAAAAAGCTTACATGTGTGCTCATTTTCCATCACTGTATCCCACTTGAATTTACTCTTACACAAATCGGCCAGTTCTTTCATGGATCCTTCACGCTCAACGTTAACCAAGTGGTAGAACGTATGGTTTCGCAGCTCATTCCACGGTTCGAAATACGCTGGGATCAGCGGTTTATCCTGATGGTAATATCCGCAATAGATCCGGTCCAATGTCTCTCCAAAGTCAACTTCAGAGCACGTCCACAAGATAATATGCTCATCATGACGCGGGAGCCACAACAATCCCTTCACCTCTGGATGAATCGCCAGGAAATCACCATCCACCGAACTGCCGATACTGATGCACTCCTGAAGCTGATCCTGAGTAACTGGTGTATCCTCCGTGTGCATCCAAAAATCATACTCAGCAAAAGGTTTCAGTACCTCCTGATCCGGCCGCTGCACATTCATCCAGCCCGTATACGTCCCTTCCCCGTATTGTTCCAGCCATTGGCGATATGACGCAGGTAATGAGAGGGAATGCTGTTCTTCAAAATGATCCAGTTCCTTAGCCGGTACGGGCTTCAACGCACGAGTTACTATATACATTCACAACATCTCCCTACGATCGTTTCGTTCAATCACGACAGTTCACTCAGTCGATCAGCAATTCAACCAGGTTAAAGACTAAGCCAGTTCTTCCTGCACAATCTCGGTTAGTACACCCTTGCGGTTTACAATGCTAATAGCAAATGCATCATAACCGTCACGTTTCACCTGCTCAAAATCCATGCGCTCTCCCGTAATTAATTCGTAGGTTCCATCTTCATCCACATCTTCCCCGAACTCTTCATCCCACGGCACATTGTAGAAGGCAGATAGCTTTACTTCAAATATGTCTTCTCCTTCGACGTCCAAGTAGGGCCGTACCGGCCTGTTATTCAGGTCTTCCTCCGGATATATCTCACACAACATGGCATCATAACCGTGCTTGGCTGAATCGATGAGTAAGTAACGTTCTCCTGTTACGGTATGCTCTGCATATACGATGAGTGGTGTCGAATCATGCCAGGTTATCAGATCATCTTCGGTTAAGTCACCATAATAAAAAATATGGAACTTGTCGTGTCCATCGCTCGTTTGCAATTTGCCTTTCCATTCGACTTCATGAGTCTGAACATCCGAAATCTCCCGAACCAAACCTTCCAAATATGTAGGTCCTTTATGTACACCAAATAAATTCATCATCTCGCCTCCGCTTTATTCATTCGAATGGTTACGACTTTATGTTCTTCATCCACATCCAGCTTCACACCGATGTCTAACTTATCATTGAACAAAGCCGTAACGTTGATATAAGGATCACGAGCAGCTTCGCTGGCTCCATTGCTAGAACGACTCATTCCCTGATGGATGATGGATTGGACCAGCTGTCCATCCCCTTTTCCAGTATTTTGATAAGTATAAATCACCTCTTTGTCCTTATTATAAAAATTCAATACTGTTGTAAAATCTTTGGCATTGGTATATTGCTTTTCGGATTTTACATATTCATTTTCTGTGGATCGATAGCTCACTGTACCCGCCAGATAGGGATTATCTTCACTGGGTCGAACATCAAACTCCTGATAAGCGATGTGAAAAAGGTATTGGATATGATTCATATCTACCCGATAATATAACTGCCTGTTGTCTTCCTCCTTGTCCATGGCAGCGAAACTGTTGATGAGCGGCCCAGGCTTCATAGGATTTGCCATTCACGTCTACAGCAAGAGCATAGTCAGAGAGTACCTTCTCTTTTTGAAACACACCATACGTCTGTAAAATGAAATAGACTGGAATGAGTAATACGCCTATAATCACTGCAAATATCGTAATCTTTAAACGGAATTTCATGATCGACCTCCTTAACGACTCGCGTTCTGCTGGTTTATCCAGTCTTATGTTGAAGTTTGGTCAATGTGCGGACAACCAGCTCCCTGTTCTTGGCGTTCTTGATATAAACGGGGATGGAATGTGAAGCCGTCTTCAAAGGTACATTTCCAGGTTTCACGCGCAAATCAGCCGAAATATATGAGATCAGATAGTTTAAATGCTCCCGATTAACAGCCCACATCACTTTGCCTCTGACATAGTCCAGAAAATACAATTCCATATCAAAAGTAGGATCGCGCCCATCTCGAATATCGGGGTAGTACCCTCTACAAGCAAGCTTTTTATGTAATTCGACATGATTAACAGTCCCGCAGTGCGGGCATTCGATATGTGACGATTTGTGAGTTATCTTTTTCTCATCCGTCACTTCAACATTGAACCAGCGCTCACATTGGGCGCAATTGTCCTTGGCATTGTACTGATATTCCGTCTCTAGCATTCCATGAGCGTAACATTGCGAACATTTCCACGCCAGATGGTCATCTTCTATGACAATAAAGGCGTGCCCGCCGCATGGTTTACATTTCACATCGACCTGCTCTCCCCGGCGAAGAACAGCGTAGAAGCTATATTTATAAGCCCCTTCATCCTCGAAACGTTTCATTTTCAATCCCCGCCTTTCCCCTGCATGATGACAATCGCTAAAAGCAATCACTCAACATTTCCCAATTGTTCTACCTAAAATTATATGTAACTCCAGTGCTTAGCACAAGAAAACACAACGTAAAAAAAAGAGTACCTTACTCCAGATCATCATCTGAAAGGTACTCTTCTCCCCCATTTAACTCAAGGAATCAAAGGTCAAGCAAAAGAGATACAAGCAGTCCCATCGAAGCAATAAAGCCTACCACGGGCCCGCCTTCTTCGAACGCTTCTGGCATCATGGTGGAGCAGATCATCGCAATAATGCCTCCTCCGGCAAATCCCCCAATAGCCGCGGCCATCTCATCAGGAAGCTGCTCCAGGAACCTGTACCAAAAGCCATGATCCAGCCTATAACTCGTTTGGGGATTTTCAGGAAAAGCGCAGCAAGTGCTCCAATGACAACAGCCGAGGCGGAGATGGCGCCCCACATGAATGCAGTCCACATCCGGGATGACCCCTCTCATGTTCATATATGATCTATCACTCCATTAACCGGAGCATAGAGAACAAAAACAGGGGACATGACCAGGTTAATAAAAAACCGCAAATACTAAACCATCATTTTCCGTAGTGAAGATATATATCTTGAACGAATGACGAAGAAATAGAAGGTCTGTGCCAGTAGAAACGCGCCAAACACAGTTAACACAGGCACCGAATATTCCGTGATACCGAATTCCTTCAGGAACGGTTTTACCACAACGAGCGTTTCAACAATTGAGATCAGGATTGGTAAGAAAAAGAGAACCGCGATCTGAATTGTGGATGATCGTTTCATCTCCTGAAAACTGAGACCCATTTTAGACAAGGAATGCACCATTTTGCCATCTGCCTCAAGATCCGTGTGCAGTCTGAAATAGAGAAAGCTGGCTGAGGAGATCGAGAAGATCAGTCCAATGAATATCCCCAAAAAGGTAAAGAGTGCCGTCGTCTGTCTAAAGTTTTCAAAGTCTCCATAGCGGGTCGTGAAAAAGCCGGAAAAGCCTTTATCATTAGAGTTATTTCTAATGATCTCATCCATGCCCTCCAGCCGATCGCTCACCATCGCTTCGGATGATTGCCGATCGGGCACCGATCCACCCCATGAAGGGATATGATAAAGATACTTACCGGAAACAGCATCTTTGTCCAATTGTCCGGCAAGAGCCTTAAACTCTTCATCACTTACAATAACTAGGGCTGATGTATACAGAAGCCCGTTGAATTCCGGTTCATTTTCAGTGTATTTAATATCGAGTGAAACAGGCCCTGAATTCATAGCCAGCGTTAACTGATCCCCCTTGGCATAGGCACGAAATCTTTCCTGATGACGAGGCTTATCCAAAACGCGAGAATCAATGAATATGCCGGTATGGGATGCGAGCGTATAGGTCGGTTTGTTCTGGATTGTGTTGAACTGGTTGAAATCACTTAGAGACATCACACTGATGCCACTGTCATCTGTACTTGCCCAAAAATATTCCAGATAAGCATCCTGATATTGAAGACCGGCAGCATCAAGAACCTCATTGACTGGTGCCATGTTAGGCTTTTCCGATGCACTGTACACGTTATAACGAATCGGAAAATGATTGTCTCTAAACACTTGTCGATTCTGTTGATCCAGCGACAAAATGACCACTGCACTCATGGAAGCAATCGCAATAACCACTGTCACCATAAACAGCATGCGTGCGTTATCTTTTATTTTGTAACTCATCTCCGAAATCCACAGCAAGCGTGTACCATGCCACACCCGTTTGCGGTTACGTTTCAACAGACGAATGGCCAGCACGGAAAGCTGCGAGTAGAAAAAATACGTACCTGCAATGCCTGTCACAGCAGCGATCAGAATACTCTCACTCGACAAACTGCCGTATAGCGCAATGAATCCCGTAGCCAGAAACGCAAGCCCAAGAATAGAGAATACCCATGATGCTTTAGGTTCCTTTTTGGGTTTGCTCGTGCCCGTTAGCAGCTCCAATGCCCGCTTATTTCCGATAAAGATCAGTGTGAACAGGGAAATACAAAAAAACAATACTAAAAAAGCAATCACTGTAATCAACATGGCCTTTACCGGGAAATAAAAAGGCAGGTCTTCCATACCGATAAATCGGGTGGTTAACATCAGGAACAGCTTGGATAATAACATGCCTCCACCTATTCCAGCCACAATGGACAGACATCCGATAAACATATTTTCCAGAATGACCAGTCTTCGGATCTGTCCCGGTTCTGCGCCCAAGATGGTTAGAATACCGAATTCCTTGTTCCGTGATTTCAGAAATGCACTAATAGAATACATAACAAAGAAGATCGCGAAAACGTATACGATGACGGAGGCAACCTGCATTCCCGCTGCCGTGGTCTTGCCAATCGGCAATTTCTCAACAAACGGGTGGTAGATAAACATCGCATACGCGAAGAAAATCATGACCATGAATGCACTGCTTAGGAAAAAGGCGATGTACGCTCGTACGTTTCGGCGAATGTTGTTAAAGGCGAACTGAGGAAAGCTCATGCGAATTCCCTCCCCAGAAGGATAATGTATCAATAATCCGTTGAAAGAACGTCTGGCGGTTATCGCCACGATGCACCTCGGCTGCGAGCTTGCCATCCTTGATAAATACAATTCGATGGCAGTAACTTGCGGCAAGCGGATCATGTGTGACCAGCATAATGGTTGTTTTCTCTTGCTGGTTGATCTGTTCAAGTGATTCCATTACCGCTTGAGATGACGTGGAGTCCAATGCACCAGTCGGTTCATCGGCCAGTACAATAGATGGCATATTAATCATGGCTCTGGCAATGGCTGTACGTTGCCGCTGTCCGCCCGAAATTTCATACACGCGTTTATCCAAAATGTGATTAATTCCAAGCTGAGCGGTAATCCGATCGAGTCTGCTCTCCATCTCCTTCAGCTTGACCTTGTCCAACGTCAATGGGAGTACTATATTTTCAGCAACGGTCAAGGTATCGAGCAGATTAAAATCCTGAAATACAAACCCGAGTTCCCGGCGTCGGAACATGGCGAGTTCTTTCTTTTTCATATCAAACGGATTCATGCCATTAATCAGCACCTTGCCTGAACTTGGCTCATCAATGGTCGAAACCATATTGAGCAAAGTCGTTTTCCCACTGCCCGATGGCCCCATAATCCCTACAAATTCACCCTGCTTGATGGTCAGATGAATATCACTAAGGGCTTGAGTCTGCACTTTGCCCTGATACACTTTGTTTAGTGCCGAAACTTGCAACATTTCCATGGTGTTTCCCCTCCAACTAAACTATGCTTTCTTTTCATATCCTTATCCTAAACTACCTCCTACAACCCTGCTATCGATTTACCTTAAACTTTCCTTACACAGCGTTTAAGGTTATGTTCCCCCTTCTTCCTATTCCATAAAAAAAAGCACCTCGCCGATAGGCAAAGCACCTCTATTTTCGATTCATCCAGCTGAATCGGACCAATGTTCCTTCATCGGGTTTGGAGAACAATTCTATCTGGTTACCCAAACGTGTACTGATCTCACGGACCAGATACAGTCCCATGCCCGTAGATTCATGATACTGTCTTCCCCGCTCTCCGGTGAAGTAAGGATTAAACACACGTTGAATATCTTCAGCCGATATGCCGATACCCTGATCCTGAATATCTAATACAATTCGTTCTTCCTCAATATAGGCGGTAATCATGACTTTTTTACCTGCTTTGCTATCTGAGTAATTGACAGCATTGGTCAAAATTTGTGTAAACATGAACCGCAGCCATTTGGAGTCACTGTAGACTTGAAGGTCGTTGTCCATTCGGATATCCGGCGTAATTCCTCTGCGAATAAACAAACGTCGATTCTCAGCTACGCTGCTTCGAACCACCTCGGGTAGAGATAGAAGCTCTACACGAAAATCCCCCTCGAACTGCTCCAGACGTGAAGAATGAAGTACCATTTCCAACCCTTTGCGCATTTTATCCAGCTCATCCTGTATGCTGCCTGCAGTTTTATCATCATCCAAATCTTCCAGGGTCAACTGAATAATGGACAAGGGGGTCTTCATCTGATGCACCCAACGATTCATGAATACAACCTGCTGCTCATTATGACTGCGCAATTGACCAATCTCATCCTGACGGTTACACTCCAGTTCACGCATTAATTCCTGTAATGAATCAGCCACAGGGGCATTGCCAAGTGATTGGAAAGGCTCCTGTACTAACCGTTGTGGTTGCTGGAGCACGCGGTAATATGGATGGAGCTGAAAATAACGCACGGTCAGATACACGATCAATACCACTGTACTCAGTAACATGCCATAAAGGACAATTCTCATGGGGCGTCCCTCACCTGAGAGCCAATATACACATGGGACAAGCAGCATTTGCAGCAAATAAAATCCGATGAGGGGTAGCTGATCTCTTAAGAACAGTTTCATTGTCGGTCCTCTTGGACAGGTGACCCCAAATCAAGCAATCGGTAGCCCGCTCCGCGAACGGTTTCCAAAACTTCTTCAGCCCCCAGATCCTTCAGCTTGCGGCGAACACGTGTAATGTACACATTCAACGTATTATCATCAATAAAATGCTGATCTTCCCACATCAGTTCGAGCAAACGTTCCCGGCCCACCACCCGACCGGCCTTGGCCATCAGCGCTTCGACCAATATGGATTCCTTCTGAGTCAGCTCCACGGAAAGACCATCGAACTCCAGTACATATCTTTCGGGGTACAGTAGCATAGAGCCATTTTTCACTTTCATTTCTGGTTGAAAAGCTGCATACATCCCATATGCTCTACGCAGGTGACTACGAACTTTAGCAAGTACGACCTCATATTGAAAAGGCTTCGTAATATAATCATCCGCCCCATGTTCCAGCGCCATAACCTGATCCATGCCACTGTCACGAGCCGAAATAAATAGAATGGGACATATGGAATGCGAACGGATCTGTCTACACCAGTAGTAACCATCAAATTGAGGCAGATTTACATCCATCAATACCAAATCCGGGCCGATCTGCACGAATTCATCCAGAACATGACGGAAATCTGCCACAATCTGCACTTGAAAACCATTTCGGATCAGATATTCACCCAGCAATCCTGCGAGCTTGGCATCATCTTCAACCAGCATTATCGATTGCATCGTCAACCTTCTTTCCGTTCCCTGACATATCTTCTACATCTAGTTTACCATTCTAGTCAAAAACGGATTGGAAATAAAGGATTAGACCACCAAACGTCCACGTTTCTCTGCCAAGCCAATAGTCGCTTCCACTCCGGAATTAAATTCGAGAAAGTCCTGTTCTACCCCGTCACTGAAAATAACGCCGTCCTCCGGCATCTGGGAGACAATCTGCAAAGGCTGTTTCGGATGAATCTGTCCAAACACCAGATTGGTCGCAGTCGTTCGGCTGGGAAAGGGTTCACGTACTGTAAAATACAGATAAGGCGCATCCCAGCCGAAGTGATTCATGCCGCTCATGCTTGCCTGTGCAGATACTGTCGCAGCGATATGTGCTTCTGAATAACCATTCCCTCTAGGCCTCGAGCCTGAATGAGAGCTTCTGCTGTCTCTATCGTGGATGAACGATTCGCCCGATTGGATGTGCTGCCACGCTTCCGAGCCCACGACTCCAGCAGCACCTGCCAGCACACTTTTGAACCAGCCCGTCGATCCCATTCCCGTGGATACAATCACTCCGCTGGAGGATTGTTGTTCTACCGATGAACCCATGCGAACTTCATAACGAGCAGATACATGCGTCTTGCGGCCAATGAACAGATCGTTGACGCCATAAAGATACTGCCCATCATTCAGCTCCACTTTGGCCAGAGTCACTTCTTTCAGGGAGCGGCGTTTACGAATAACATCAGGAATTATCAAGCTCAGATCCTCTACCGTAAATGGCAGCAATACCCCATCCCAACGCATTGGGTCAGGATTCACACCAATGAGCGGCTGCTCGGTTACATACTTGAGCGTATTGGCAACAAGTCCATCTTGTCCGATTACTACCACAATGTCCTGTGCTCCAAAAATAAAGTTGGGCACATGTTCCCGATCAATAGTCTGAACCCGGCCCAGTTGGCTGAGCTGCTGCTGGGCCTGCTGCACGGAATGATGATAACGTCTGTCCTCCTCCAGGTAATCACTGAAGTCTGCTCCCAGGCGTTCAATATAGAACTGGGCTTGTTGGACCGTGTTGTAGCGGACCACCAATTCTTCCAGCCTCGTTCTGCGTTTGACCAGAATCAACTTGTATTCGGTCATTGGTTCTCCTTCAGTAATGTGTGCGGCTACAGTCTGACTTGCCTTCCCAAGTCTCATCGTGCGCGACCTCCCTGCTCTCTTGTCGGTGGGTTCATCAATCCTTGCAGCAGATCCGGCGAAATGTTAAGCTGTCCAATTTTCCCGGCATTCTCAGCCAGCTCCTGGAATGCAAGGGCAATCAGTTTATCCGAGTTCATACCCATGTTAGCCATCGCCTGTAGCACGCTAGGTTCCACCTGTTGTAACGAGTTCATCACGGCTGCAATTTCATAGGCTTTGGCATCAGCTTCAGCATTCTGATTGGCAATCGTTAATTCAATAAACTGTTGTTTCCGTTCCTCCATCACCGTATTGAATTGGAGCTGTTCCTGTTCCATCTCATTCTGTTTCTGTTTCACCGAACGCTCAGCATGTAATTGCGTTTCTCGAATCTGCTGTTTCTTCGTCTCAACGGCAATTTCCGTGTTCAGTTCGTTCTCCTTCACTTTCCGCTCCTGTTCAATGGATGCATTGCGACGTACATACAGCGCTTCGTCGGCTTGGCGTAAAATCTCTTCCCGCGCTTGTGCTTCCAGTGCACGCATCGTCTCTTTATTGGGCAAAATGGCCAGAATGGACAGACTCATCAGCTCTACGCCCAATTTCTCCAGTTCCTCACTCTGCACCACTTCCCGTTTCATGCTGCTGGCCAGCCGTTCACTCGATTGAATGGCTTCCTTCAGGGGCATTTGCTCCAGATGTTTTTTGGTCAGCACTTTGGCGGTCGTAATCACACGTTGATCCAACTTGCCAGGATCGTCGGAGATATATCTGTTTTTGCGCAAATTGTACGTGTAGTTCAAGCTTTGGGTGATTTTCATATAATCAACGATACGATAGCTCAGTTGACCCTGAACCGTAACTGTTTGATAATCGGCTGTTATTTCTTCGAACATAAAGGGTACATCCACCGAAGATACAGGCAGAACTACCACCGATGTCGTCGGCTCATAATAATAAAAGGATAAACCTACACCTTGACGCTGCACCTGCCCATTTTTCACTTTCATTACGTACTCACTGGGTTGAAACTTCACGAATTGGAATCCAAACATCGCTCATTCCCCATTTCTTAATATTGTCATTTTGATATTGTCGAAATGATAACAAATGAATTTGATATTGTCAATATGACATTAACAACTTTTTTTTGCTTATGACATAAAAAAAGACCTACCTTAGGCAGAAACCATAAGGCAGGTCGATTTTCTATAATTATAGTCAGTAATGACAACTCATAATGGGTTAGGCGAGGCGCTAGCCTAACATTAGGAGCCATCACGTTGTTCATCATTTATTTGTTTTGTTCAGCGCTCTTCAAGATCAGATCAACAAACAAATCAATCTGGGCTGTAATGGCGATCGGATCATATCGATAGAATGTGTCAAAATCATTCTCGAAGAATCGGTAATTCTTCACCGCATCCAGACCGTTCCATACTTTGGACTGTTTGAATTCCTTCAGCGTTTCGCCTTTTTTCTCAGGATCATACACCGTCATGAACATGTAATCGGTAGCGTATTCCGGCAGTACTTCGAGCGATAGCTGCACAGTCTGATTGTCTTTGCTCACCTTGCTCGGCATTTTCAGCTTCAAAGCATTGTATACAACTTGTCCGCCCCGGCCTGCGTTGTCGCCAAAGATCCACAGATCTCCTTTGTCCGTCAACTCGTATAACCCAACGGTTGTATTTTCGTCCACGATGCCTTTCAGCTTCTCGCGTCCTTCTGCCGCCTTTTTCTCATAATCGGCAATGAACGCCTTCGCCTGATCAGGTTGACCAATCAAATCACCAAACAGCTCAACTGTCTTGTAGATATCTGTGGCTGTACCATATGGGATATGCACAGTTGGTGCAATTTTGGAAAGTTCCTCGTAATTATCATCATACATCACAACGATCAAGTCAGGCTGTAATTCCAGCGTCTTCTCCACGTTAACCGGATAACCCACGTCTGTAGTGTCTTTTAGCTTGTCCTTAATAAACGGATTATCAAAGGCACTTGGCTCCACACCAATCAGATTACCGCCTACAGACAGAATTTCGCCCCCATAGTAATCGGTCACGATGCGTTTTGGATGTGCAGGAATGGTAACAGTCCCTTTATCCGTCTCATAATCGCGTGTTTCACTTTCCGTTGATTCATTCTGAGCTATATCGGTTCCAGTGGATTCCTGATTCTCAGTCGTCTGTCCTGATCCGCTCCCCGTTTCATCCGTTGCCTTTCCTGTATTTCCGCAGCCCGCAAGAACAAGCGTAAACACAATAAATAACGTGCAAATGGAAAGAATTGATTTGGATTTAAACATAAACATGATGGCCCCCTATAATTCAATGCTTTTTGTGATAATGGTAATCATTATCATTGAAATCATAGCAGAATGGGTTCCTTAATGTCTACATTTTTAGTTGAATACACAAATATAGAGATCGAGCCAGAAAGACCCGATCCCTATTTCATGTATACACTTAGAATGAATAGATCTGCTCCATCATTCTGGCTACAGCTACTGCCCCCTGTGCACGGTTGGCATGCTGTTTAGGCGCAAACGAGCCATCTGCCTTTCCTCTAAGCAGGCCTTGCTCCTGCATGGCTGCAACAGCTTGTTTTGCATATTCAGCGATATCTGCATTGTCATTGAATCCGATACTACCTGATGAAGAATCAACGGCTGCACTGGTGTTCTGCTTCATGACCTGTATCGCACGGTTTAACATCACCGCCATGTCCTCGCGGGTAATACGTTCATTTGCTGCGAATGATCCGTCTGCTCGGCCTTGCACGATTTCCATCTCCAGACCAAGACGTACGGAATCTGAATACCACTGATCATTCTTCACATCCATTGGAGCTGAAATGGATGTATCCGGCAAACGTGATTCGCCAATGCCCTTCATGATCATTTGCAAAAATTGTGCTCGTGTCAGTTCTCCTTGCGGACTGAATCTTGTATCTGTCATGCCTGAAATGATTCCTTTTCCATACAGACTCTGAACCTCTTTTATAGCCCAGGAGTAGGATTGCAAATCATTCAACGGTACCTGCACTTCAGTAATCACGAAACGGCCTGATTGAAGCGGCTTGAAAGCCAGGCTTTGGGTCATTTCATCATATTGAGTAAAGGTTACTGGTTTCATTTCACCATTTGGCAAAAGGGATTGGATAACCAGCACAACGTCTTCTGCATTTGAATTTTGAACATTCGACATCGCAATTTCAATGGATCTATCAGTCCACTGTAACGGCTGTCCGTTTAACAACAGATCCACGCTGACCACGTTGCGGTTACCGATGGCTTTCTTTTGCGCTTCAGACAGATTCGCTGTGGAGTCTTCGGCCAGAATGACATCCATTGTATCCCCATCTTCACTACGAGCATCCTTCAATAAACTTAATGGGATGCGGGCAGATGTCTGTTTCATGGTCAGCTCCAGCGACTGTAATGCCTGAGTACGTGCCCATTCCTGAAGTTGATTTGCATTGAGCCGAAAGGTCACAGCCTTTGTATCCTTAGGAACATCTGCAATCAAGGTTAGCTTTTTGCTCCCTGCTCCCATTCCGTCAATCATTTGAGACAATTGTTTCATCTCAGGTTGAATCACATAGGTGCCCGCTCCGGTACTTGTCCCTTTGAATGTAATGGAACCACTTTCTCCTGGATTACCGGATTCAACAGGTGGCGTTACAGGAGGATTGCCGGGATTCTGGGATGATCCAGGCGTGGAAGGCTGCGCAGGTTGACCGGGCTGTGACGGCTGACCCGGGGGCGACTCTTGCCGTACAAGCTGACTAACCGCCTCTTTCAATGCGTTATCCGCAGCACCGATTTCCTGTACACTGGCCTCTGCATCATCCATAAGCACACGAGCAAACGACAGTGCCTGTGCAAACCCATTCCAGCTTGCGGCCGTGTAATTACTTTGATGCAGCTTCGCAGCGGAATTTACTATAGTCTCCAGGGCAGATTTGTCCGCCGGGAACACCCCGTACGCTTCAAAATCCATAAAGCCTACCCACTCAGAACCTGCCGTTACTGTAAGTCGAATATAACGCGCCTCCGTACCTGCGGGCAGGATATGTCTTGGACTGGTGGATACAACCACATCACTTGTTGTATCCACGACTTTGACAAAGTTCTCGTTATCGTTGGATACTTCGATCTTGTATTTAATGCCTCCACTCCACATGGACATTTCCAGCTTGCGGATCACAGCGGTTGCTCCCAGATCCACTTGCCACCAACTACCTACGCTCTGATCGGTCCCCCATGAAGTATTGGGATCACTGTCAATCGCTCCCTCAGGCGAGTTGGTTTTTCCACCACCTGTACCTGCACTGCTTGATGCGGTAGCTGTTTTGCCTGTTGTTAATGCATCCAGCAAAACAAGGTTGTTATTCGCTTTTTGAAGTGCAGTCAGTGCCTCCTGCACTTCGGATTGTATGGCATCCTGCTTATCTCTGACCGTGATTGCCGATAACAATGCCGCTTTCAGGTTTGCCCAGCTTCGCTGTGTATATGACGACTCGGTCAACTGCTGTGTTTCACCGATGAAGTGTATCAGCTCAGTTTTGTCTACATTGGACAACCCATGAATTGCTGCTTCCACTTGATTTGCTGCTGTATTCACCTCAGTCTGGGTGGCTCTTGGGTCTGTCATAACCTGTTCTGCACGAGTAAGAGCCTTGGTCAGAACAGCCCATGTTGCAGCAGACCAATCCGCTTGTTTATATGCTTTGGCTTCGGCAATGATCGCTTCGAGAGCGTTCCGATTCGCCGCTATAACATCAAGCTGCTGCATAACCTCATGAAGAGCGGTAGTCGCAGCGTCTGTATCCTGTTGTGTCACACCAGATGTATAAGCCAAATTGTACGTATGCTCGGCTGCCGCAATGGCTGGAGCGAGTGTGCTCCAGCTTTCAGGTGTAAAATCACTGGATACCAGCGCCTTTGCACGTGTAATCGCTGCCGACAGCTCTTTCCGATCTGCGGGAAGAATGTCCAGGCCGCGTTTGTACACATCCAGCGATGGTAGGGCACGCCCTTCATACGAGTAACCGCCATTCGCCGGATATTCGTCATAATCGAACATGGCGTGATTTTCCCATGCGTCTCCCTCGGAAGCAATCCAGCCTACATTGGCCGCAATCCATGCAGGCTCCCAATAGAAGAAACCCGCTCCCTTCTGATCCCGAACTTGTGAGATCATGTCCATGATGCCTGCAATGGCATCGTATTGTCCCTGCACGGTTGCCGGGAAGGTAGCACCTCCCACATTCAGCGTTTCCGGGTTGCCGATAATATTGCCGTGAGCGTCCCCGTTTTTATACGAGAATGGATATGACGTCTCAGCAATAATGACTTCTTTTCCATATTTCGCAGATACTTCATTCATCGTTTTGCGCACATCTGCGAATGTTCCGTGCCAGAATGGATAATAGGAAAGCCCGATGATATCGTACTGCAGCCCCTTTTTCTGCAATTCGCCGAAGTACCAGTCAAATGTATCGGCTTTGCCCCCTTCAGCCAGATGGATCATGATTTGAACCTGATCTCCGCCTTGGATCGCGCGAACGCCATCCACTCCTCGCTGAAGGAAGGCAACGTTTTCATCAAAGTTGACGTTACTCTTCAATCCGTTTAACACGCCACTGTTGATTTCGTTACCGATCTGTACCATGTCGGGCATCGCGCCCGCATCCTTCATCTCGCCTACCACTTCACGCGTGTAATCATACACCGCCGTCTTCAAGTCTTCGAACGAGAGATTTTCCCAAACCTTGGGACGAAGCTGTTGACCGGGATGTGCCCATTCATCGGAATAATGGAAGTCGAGCAGGATCTTCATGCCTTTCTCTTTTACCCGCTGGGCCAGACGAATCACATCTTCCTTGTCGTTGTACCCATTGGATTTCTGTGGATCATTCCACAGACGAAGCCGTACATAATTCACACCACGATCTTTGAGAATATCGAGCAGATCGCGTTCTGCGCCATTACTGTCCAGATAGTAACCTCCATTATCCTCAATGGCTGTTAACGTGGAAATATCCACCCCTCTGACAAAATCACTGCGATATCCTTCTACCGTAACGGTAGCTACAGGTTGAACGGGAGCTCCATATACATCACCTGTAACGGTAAAGCTGCCTGCTGATGCATATTGTGAAGGGGCAACTTCCTCCCATGCAACCGGGACAAGGCCCGATTTCCCGTTCTGGTAATGCGCCGTGACTTCTGCTGGCAGAACAGGAGCAGTACGACTTACGGTAGACACGTTGACTTCATCATAATCCACGATGTCTGCTGGGTTCCGTACCTCTTCCTCTCCCCAGATTTGAAGCTCGGAAATGCCAGGCCACCAGTCGGTACCCGCATAATAAGGAATGGTGATCTTAACATACTGAACCACATCCGCCTCGAAATCCAGCTTGACCAGCGACTCCGCTTTATCGTTCGCAGAGTGATCCGCCACAGGTGTCCATGTATTTCCGTCCTCAGAAACTTCAACCAAAAACTTCACAACTTCGTTTGCATCCTTCCACGTTAGTTCCGCACCGGAAAGGTTGTATGAAGCTCCCAAGTTTACCGTCAGCCAATGCGGCTGATCCACTGAGGTTGCACTGTTCGCGCTCCAATTCGTATCTCCTTTGCCATCCACCGCATGTTCCTTATTTCCTCCCCACTGTAGATCCTCTGAGCTGACCGTAACCGCCTTATTCAGCGAAACGTTTACTTTCGCCGCTGCCGCTGCGGGCCGAACTACTAGACCCAGATCACAGAACAACATCAGTAATACGAGACAGCCGCTTATGTATCTTTTGTGCACGCTTGATCTCCCCCTTATCATTTGTCTGGTTCAACTTTGAACAATGAATGTTGTAAATCATTATCATTGTAAGCGCTTTACACCAAACGAGGACACGGTATTATGCCAAGGAAACAGCAGTTATTTTAACACATCGAATGGTAATTCCTTGCTCACTGTGGATCGATTCCCATTCCTAACAAAAAAAATCTGTCCCTCTGCCTCATTAGGCAGATTGGAACAGATTTTAGCCTTACTATATGCTTACTTGCTGAGCTTCAGCTCCAGTTGAACCTGAATGTCATTTTCAGTAGAAAGGACCACCGAATGTGGATTCTCCATACCAAAATCTTCAAAGGTAACCATCGTTGTGGCGGACAACAACACCTGGTCATTTTCGTAAGCAGCTTTTACGTCAAACATTACCTCTTTTTCAATCCCTTTTACCGTTAGGGTTCCGTTCATTTTAAAATCTACAGTTTGCCCTGCTGGCCATTCCGTGGGTACACCTTCAAATGAGGTAGCCTTAAATGTAGCTTCTGGATAAGTGCTTGCATCGAAGAAATCAGCCCCCTTCACATGATTATCCCGCTGACTGTTGCCCGAGTCTATTGCACTTATCTCGATCTGTCCATCCGCTTTCACCTGGGAAGCATCGTCTACATTAAGGGTCAGGTTACCACTAACCTGCTCGTCCGCAAAATTGACGGTCTCCTGTGATGTCGTTACCGAGAAATATACTTTTGAACCTTCGCTGATGCTCCAGTCTCCATTCAATTGCTCTGCTCCCGCTGCAACGTTGGACACGCTTGTGCCACTGTCCGATCCGGCTTCCGTTGTGGACGCTGCAGTGCTGGCAGGAAGCACCTGTTCAATCTCAACGTTGTTCCCCAGGTAATTGTTCGCGAAATAGTACCCTCCGCCCCCAAGAATAACGATTGCTGCCGCACCTGAGATCATCCATGTTTTTGTCTTTTTATTCATCTCTATTTCCCTCCAATGGGTAACTGTATAAGTTGGTTATTTATCAGCATCTTACCAGCCCAATGTGTCAGGATGACGTCAAGAAATGATGTACAACGCATTTTTTTCTGAAAATAATTGCCTCATTGGCATTGTGCTGCCACTCATGTAAAATCAGTACACAAGCTTCTGACGTGAAAGGAGACACCTTCTTGAAATCCATACTCATCGTCGAAGATGAACAAGCCATTGCACGTGTGCTGGCTGCCTATCTTCGAAAAGCGGGATTCGACGTTCGTCATGCAGCGGATGGACCCACTGCCCTAACTCTATTTGATTCGGATGTGCCTTCCTTGGTTTTGCTGGATGTCATGCTGCCCGGAATGGACGGTTGGGATCTGCTGCGAATCATCCGCGAAAAAAGTGCTTGTCCCGTCATTATGTTAACCGCACTGGATGATATTCAGGACCGCCTGAATGGGCTGAATGCCGGTGCTGACGATTATATGAGCAAACCTTTTGTGCCCGAGGAAGTGGTCGCCAGGGTCAATGCTGTGCTTCGCCGCAATCCACACTGGACAGCTGAAGGTGAGGGCAAACGTTATTTTGGTAATCTGGTCATTGATCTGGCTGCCAAACAGGTACTTTTGAACGGTGCCGAGGTTGCACTCACACCACGTGATTTGTCACTTCTTCTGTTTCTATCGGAATACCCCAACCGCACATTTACCCGGGACCATCTCATTGAACAGGTATGGGGCATGGATTATGACGGAAGTGACCGGGCTGTGGACCTGTCGATCAAACGGCTGCGTCAGGCGTTATCCCACTGGCTGCCGGAAACGGGAGAAATTCGGACTTTACGGGGAATGGGGTATCAATTTTGGATCGCCAACTAAAACGAAATACAACCAAACGTAAAACATCCATTCTGTCCTACTGGACGCTTCGATATTTTCTAATCCTCTGCATCGGTTTCACCATTATTGTTGCAGGGGCACTCTACTGGATCAGAACCACTTCCATTGAGAAAGGTCTCAAAACGGCCCAGCTGCTGGGGTTGGAAATCGCCGAAAAGGTAACGGGAGCGGAAAACAAACTGCATATTCCCCCGGATCTCGACAGGCTCATGGACAAACGTACCAAGCTTTTCAATACAGATAATTACTTTTGTATTATGGTGCTCGACAACAATAATCAATTGATCTATTCGAAACCGAAAATGACACAGCAAGATGTGTATAATAGGCTGTCTGACGACCTACGCGAACCAAGAAACAAAAAATTCGCCGGGGTAACGGTCAACGTCACAGATGACGATCAGACGCTCGGTAAAGTGTGGGTCATGCAATCCAAAAAGTCCATTGCATACAATCCGGAAACGATGCTGGTGGTGTGCATCCTGTTCGTTGCTTTAATTCTGTGTGGTTGGTTTACAATCTACCTCCTGTCCCGCAAGCTCTCCAGGCCTATTCGCCAGGTCGCCCACGCCGCGGAGCAGATTCGAAACGGAAACTATGAAGTCAATTTGGATCTGAACACACGGGAAAGGGAGATGAATGAACTCGTTGAATCTTTTCGCGAGATGTCCATTCGTTTGCAGCAATTGGAGGAATGGCGTGCCCTGTCACTTGCTGGGGTAACCCATGAATTGAAAACGCCGGTAACGTCCATTAAAGGACTTGTGATGGCTGTCCGGGATGATATCGTTAGTCCGGAGGAAGCGAAGGAATTTCTGGACATCGCACTCAAAGAATCCGAACGTATGGAACGCATGGTCGCTGACCTGCTGGATTACAATGCGATGAGCGCTGGAAGTGTCGCTGTTCGTCGGGAACGCATAGATTTGAATTTGCTGGTGGGTGAGATTATCTATCAGTGGAAAATCGCTTATGAGGACAAGTCTCCCGAGATTGAATTGCATACACCTTCGGGTACGCTCTATACCATCGGTGATGCCCTTCGCATTCAGCAGATTATTGTCAACCTGCTCAATAACGGACTGCAAGCAGCCGCTTCCGACCAAGCTGCCGTCTTTCATATCCGTTTGCGCGCTGAGGCGGAAAACTTGTTTGTTGATGTGCAGGATAACGGTACGGGTATCACTAAAGAAGATCAACCCAAGATCTTCGAACGTTTTTACCGTGGCGAGATCAAAAAACGCCGTACCCGCGGGCTAGGTCTGGGACTGACCTATAGCCGCTTGCTTGCTCGAGCTCAGGGAGGGGATTTATCCCTGACCTCCAGCAGTCCTGAAGGCAGCCTTTTCACCTTAACTTTGCCACGATGGTCTGGTCCTGAAAAACCAGAAACAGAACCATCTTACCGCGCAACGGCTAACGCCTAATTCAATGCATGCATGTCATAAATGGGCTTTCTTCATCTGCCAAAGAACCAAGAACAAACGACCCATGTAACTTGCTGAAATATCGAATAGCCCTACATTCCTTCATAGGAGCCGGGCTATTCATTATGTGACAGTAGTTACTGATATTTATATACAAGCTATGTGGCCAGTACCCGCGGCATATATTCTGCATACGCGTCATTAATTAATTGCTCATGTAATGGGCTGTTAGCAATAATGGCTTTCCGCTTAGCTTTTAAAACAATCTGCTCTACATCCGCATAACTGCATCCTGTGAGGCGTTCACACGTGAATTCTTCCAGTCGGCTCTCCTGCTCAAACTGCCCCATCAGCTTGCTAATATATAATCTACGGCTTGATTTATCCGGCATCCCATAGGTCATTTTGGTATCAAATCGCCGCCATATCGCATGATCCAGCTGGGTCTCCAGATTCGTAGCGGCAACCAGAATGCTGTCTCCATCGAATTCATCAAGACACTGCAACAATGTATTGACGACACGAGCCATCTCTTTAACCTCATCATTACTTTCACGCGTACGACCTACGGCATCAAATTCATCAAGAAATAGCACACAGGGATTAGCCCGTGCATATTCAAATAGTTTACGGACATTGCTTCCCGTCTCTCCAAGGTGGCTATGAATAATGGCATCGAGTCTTACAAGGACCAGCGGAAGCTGCAGTCGGTGTGCAAGATGGAAAGCAGTTAATGTTTTGCCTGTGCCCGGAGGACCAAACATCACCATTTTGTTAGGCATCGGTACATCATGTTCTGCAAACTGATCTTTCATACCGAGAATGGTAATAAACTCCTCAACAACCCGTTCATTGTCTGCGGAGAATACAATATGCTTTGCCTTGCGACCACACTCTTTTGGTGAATAAAAAGCGGCCATATCAATGCCTTTCGCTCGGGGTATCCGGTTTATATGGTTGGTTTTGCTCATCGTTGTTCGTTCTCCTTCTTCTATGTCTCAGGGAATCATCCAAGTTAAATACTATCGATTCATTCTCATTCATATTTAACGATCTTTTAATCGTAATTATTACTATTAAATCATAACATAAGACGGCCTCTTTGCAAAGTTCCATGACTTGTCCATCATTTTGCGTAAGGCCCCGTCCAATTTGTTGCAAGCGACAGCAAAATTTGCTATTCTAAATATGCATCGTTGTGTATAACGCAAAAAAGCCCTCTATTTACTTGAGAGAGCACAAAATTTTTCCGGATTTGCAAGCGGCAACTTGCCATTTCCGGATGTTCTTTTATACCAACGAATGTACTCCAATCAAAGCGAGGTTATCAATCATGGCAAAAGACGTATTATGTGAGGTTAATTCCTGTCGTCACTGGGCTCAAGAGAACAAATGCAACGCATCTTCAATCTACATCGTGAGTCACAGTTCCAAAAAAGTAAGTGAATCCGCTGAAACGGATTGCAAAACATTTGAAGTAAAATAAAAATTCAGTTTGTACAAGTTAAAGGAGCCTTCGCGGTTCCTTTTTCTTTTTCTATTGTAACAAGAATGATAATTATTATCAAGCTCTTTTCTGCAAAAACTGAACTCCCCTCTCTTCATGCACATTGGACTGCCTATTAACGTACACTACGAGAGCAGTCAAACTGCCCATGAACGAATAGATCATAGAGGTGAGTAACGATGCCCGTAAAAAGTGGCAAACAGTATATCGAACGTATCGATGCCCAGACAGTCCCCTGCTGGTACAAAGGGGAGCTTATTACCGGAAAACGTTCTGAACATTTTGCGTTTGCAGGTTTGATGGAAACACAAGCGAAGTTGTACGATCTTCAGTCCGATCCACATTTAATCGATACGATGACTTATGCATCTCCTGCTGACGGAAAACCAGTAGGTATGTCCTTTCTGCCTCCAACCAGTGTGGATGACTTGCGCAGACGTCGAGAAGCAATGAATATTTGGTCAGGGACTCACCATGGTTTTCTGGGACGATCACCCGATTATATGAACACAGCAATTATGGCCTTTTATACTGGAGCAGATATTCTTGAAGAAGTATCGCCACAATACGCCGAAAATTTGAGAAACTACTATGCCTACTGCCGGGATAATGATATTACCCTCTCCCATGCCTTTATCCAGCCTCATGCCAGTAAAATTTCGGGACAGTTGGACGTGACCGAAGATGCGATTGCGGCTAAGGTGGTCGAACGTACTAATGAAGGTCTAATCATCAGTGGTGCGTTTATGATGGCTACCCAGGCTGCAACGTCAGATGAAATCCTGGTGTATCCTTCGCCTTCACCGGCACCATTCGACGATGAAAATCCGTTCGCTTTTGCGTTTGCTGTGCCGAATGACCTGCCTGGAATTAGCCTGATCTGCCGGGATACCTACGCAGCCGAATCCAATTTCAACTATCCACTCAGCTCCAGGTATGAAGAGATGGACAACATCGTCATTTTCGATCATGTGCTTGTTCCTCATGAACGGATATTCTTCGCCGGTAATGAAGAAATGTCCGGTCGCCTCTTTAGCGGAAGCCATTTTCACATTCACGTAGGACATCAGGTCATATGCCGATATATTGCCAAAACGGAATTTGTCCTCGGCACGATCCAGTTACTCGCTGATACGCTCGACCAGGCTACCGAAACTCATGTGGTAGAGAAAACAGCCCGGGTACTTGCTGGCCTTGAATCGTTAAAAGCACTGGCCGTGGCGGCAGAAGCTGGTGCCATAACGGACGAACGTGGATTTGTGTTACCTGCCCCCAAACCATTACTGGCAGCAAACCTGATGTACCCCAAGCTGTATCCTGAAATGATTGAAATATTGCAGCTTTTGGGTTCCAGCGGCGTAATTATGGTACCTCAGGAAGAAGAGTTCCGCTCAGATATCGCTCCACATCTGGATACTTATCTGAGAGGAACTGACATGGCATCGCAGGAGCGCACAGCTTTGTTCCGTCTGATCTGGGAACTTGGGGCAGGATCATTTGGCGGAAGACAGACCCAGTTCGAACGGTTCTTTTTTGGCAACTCGATCACCGTGTCAAACCGCTTGTACTCTGCCTCTTCTGCAGATCAATCGTATCGTCAGCTCGTTCGTAATTTTATTGCCAAGACCGGCAAATAAGAATGAGGGATGATTCCCTCGTTTAAACCAGATGGTCATAGACCGTCATCAGTTCAGAGGCTGGTCTGCCTGCGTCGGTGTCCCGAAGTGCAGACTGGTCTCCGTAACCGATGTGGAATACACCCAATACCTTTTCCTCACGCGTTAAACCCATCAAATTCATAAACACGGGATGCTGTTGATAATCATTGATCTTCCAGACGGCATTCAAACCTTGTTCCGCCGCTAGGATGCAAAAACGTTTGCTCCAGGCTTTTGCAGGCAATAAATGGTCCTCCCTGGCACTTGAAGGGGCGACAACAACCAGATGTGCCGGAATAGCTTCTGTATATTGATATGTAGCCCAGTCCCCGTAACGATCTGCCAAATGTGGTGGGTAACTCTGTCTGACCGCCTCCAGATACAGTTGACGTCCTTCCCTGGCGAACAACATAAATCGCCAAGGCTCTGAACTCATCACATATAAAGATGGATCTGCTTCATCCAGCAAACGTCTTATAACCGACTGTGGTACAGGCAACGGGCTGAATTCACAAGTTCCTGTACGTTTCTTGCCGCTTACTGCATCTTGTCTCAAACCGGTAGACATGGCTCATCCCTCCTTAATCTGCACGATATATCACAACATCCCTTGTCATTCTTCACATCAACCAGTTTTTTTTCGGTTCAGTCTCACTTCTCCACCGATCGACCTCTTCATGCACTCTGGCTTTGTCCCGAACCGTAAATTGGTCAGATTCCACCTTCTCTGCGCTCGGAATGCTATCCCGAATCAGTCGAATATAATCCATCGAACGGACAAGCGATTGACGTCCCGGGATATATCGAATCTTGCGACCTTCAAGCAAACAATAGATTTCGATCATGCCTGGCAACTTGCCAAATGCTTCCCAGCAGAACGCGCTCACCATATGCTGGAACGCCTCAACGACGTTTGGATCATGGACAACCATATATTTTTGGATGAGCAGTGAATCCCAGCCCTCTGGCTGCCAAGCCGCCTGGAAGATCATGGACAGATGCATCGATAAGGTAGGAAGCTCCGTTCGCCATTGTTCAAATAGAATGGTCGGATGCTTCAGATCATCGTTCATGGCAATTGCAAGGGATAATTCATCCGTAATTTTGTTTTTTACATCCCAGTAATGAAGTACCGATTCGAAACCGGTTGCCTTTCTAGGCCACCACTTTTCGAGTAAATACTGTACAGGCACCTCTTTGCGTACTTCCGGGTCCAAACTGTAAAAAGCATTAACTGCATGGCTAACTGCATATTGTACACGGTGTCTCCATTGCAGCGGAGAGCGCTGTTCAGCCTCCGGTTCCGGGCGGATGAACCGATGCGGGCTGCGCAACATCTCTTCCAATCTGTAATCTTCAAGGAGCCGTACAGGGGCGTCTGACATACCCGGCTGCAGAGCTGCCTGAACATTATGTCTTAACATGAATTCTTAGGACACCTGTAATCCGGCAGCAGCAAAACGTTTGCCAAAGTCACGGCACGTATCCTTCTCCTGCTCCATCGGACTGTATTCAATCTTCAGCATCTCTGGAGATACCTCCGCCCCACGTTCCACCAGCTTCGCTGCCGCGAGATCTACGGCTCCGCAGTACTGCTCGTAAGAAGTATCCCCGCTTCCGAACACCGCTGCCCGTTTGCCACTCAGATCAAGCTCATCCAGCTCTTCGTAAAAATCGAGGAATTCATCCGGCAGTTCACCGTCTCCCCACGTGTATACTCCAATGAGAAATCCGTCATAATCAAGCACATCAGCTGCATTGCAATCCGTTACGGACTTGAGATCCACTTCATGCCCACCTTGTTTAATTCCTTCGACGATCAGTTCCGCAATCTCTTCCGTATTTCCTGTCATACTCGCATAAGCCACTAACAATTTAGCCATCTATTTTTCCCTCACTTTTTATTGATCATGTCATACTGTTCCTGAAGAAGTAACATTTGAATTTATCAAAATCATATGTGATAATGATTATCATTGTCAAATTAAATTTTCACTCGCTTTCCATTTCAGTATATGGTGATGAACCAAATTCAACACCATATTCAGCACTGCACCCTTTCAGGCGCCCACCACAACTGGCGTACAGGCCCTTTTTTGTTGTACAATAGTATCCAAATGACTTTTGAAGGATGGATAAATCATTATGTACGTAGCAAAGAACTGGAAGGACTATGAAGTAATCGATACAGGAGGCGGCGAAAAGCTCGAGCGTTGGGGCGATGTGATTTTGCGCAGACCCGATCCACAGATCATTTGGCCCCTTGAAAAAGAAACCAATGAATGGCGCCAGGTTCACGGCCATTATCACCGCAGTTCTTCGGGCGGCGGCAGCTGGGACATGAAAAAACCGATCCCGGAACGCTGGACCATCGGATACGAGAACCTGAAATTTCATATTAAACCAACCAGCTTCAAGCATACCGGCCTGTTCCCTGAACAAGCGGCCAACTGGAGCTGGATGATGGATAAAATTGCTGGGGCAGGCCGTCCCATCTCTGTACTAAACCTGTTTGCGTATACAGGCGGTGCAACAGTTGCTGCTGCTTATGCCGGAGCTTCAGTTGTCCACGTGGATGCAGCTAAAGGCATGGTACAGTGGGCGAAAGAAAATGTTCAATTATCTGGCCTCGCGGATCGTCCTGTTCGTTTCATTACAGATGATGTATTCAAATTCGTACAGCGCGAACAACGTCGCGGCAATCGGTATGACGCGATTATTATGGACCCGCCTTCCTATGGCCGCGGCCCTAACGGAGAGACATGGAAGCTGGAAGAGAACCTCTATCCTTTCCTGAAATCGTGTATGGAAATTTTGTCGGATAACCCATTATTCATGCTGGTCAATTCCTATACAACCGGTATTTCCTCTACCGTTCTGCGCAACATGCTGACAATGACGATGTCTGCCCAATACGGCGGTCAAATTACAGCAGGTGAAATTGGTCTTCCAATTACCCGTAGTGGTCTGGATCTGCCATGCGGCATCTTGGGCCGCTGGGAGTCCTGATTATGTCCGAACATTCGCAAACAACCGGTAATATTCCGATTCTGTTTGAGGACAACCACCTCCTAGGCATTACGAAACCGGTTAATGTACCTACACAGGAAGATGCATCAGGTGATCCGGATTTGCTTACACTGCTGAAACAGGATTTGAAAGAGCGGTATAACAAACCTGGTAACGTTTATCTCGGATTAGTGCATCGTCTTGACCGCCCCGTTGGTGGTGCGATGATTTTTGCCAAAACATCGAAGGCTGCTTCAAGATTATCCGAGACAGTTCGGGGACGTCATTTCCGTAAAATATATGCGGCTGTTGTACATGGCAAGCTGCCTGCACAGCAAGGTACGTTAAAACACACGCTGCTGAAAGATGCGCGTACGAATACCGTCACTGTTGTGCCTAAGGGTGCAGCTGGTGGTAAAGATGCTGTTTTGGATTACCAGGTTATCGGCGAAACCGACCGTTATAGTCTGGTTCACATCGAGCTGCACACAGGCAGATCTCATCAGATTCGGGTCCAAATGAAAGAAATTGGCTGCCCACTGTTCGGAGATCAAAAGTACGGTGCAGGTGTGAATAAGCCCGGACAACAAATTGCTCTCTGGTCTGCCATCGCTGCTTTTCCCCACCCGGTAACGAAGGAGGAAATTGTCCTGCAGTCCCTGCCTCCTCGTGAATTCCCATGGGCAGAGTGGCCGACTGCAGTGTATGATAAAGCATTTAAAGCGGATTACTAGTCATTACGTTTAATAAATCAATCATATTCACAGGGTCAGGTCAAATCTGACCATAAACCGTGTCATCCAGATTCCTTATCTGAATGGCACGGTTTTTTTGATCTCTTTCCATTCAAGTGATATGATAAACTATTTTTAAGGAATTACCACAATACTTAGACCCATATTGGTTTACTCAAATGGAAAGGAAGACCCACTATTATGACACCTTTTACGAAACAGGTCGTCGCCATCATCGCAGCAATCCCTGAGGGAAAAGTCATGACCTATGGACAGATTGCCGCTCATGCAGGCAGCCCAAGAGCTGCCAGACAGGTTGTACGTATTCTGCACTCCATGAGCCGGAAGGAACGCCTTCCCTGGCACCGCGTCGTCAACGCCAAAGGTCTGATCTCCATTCCCGACGAGCATTCACGTCTGATGCAGGAGACGGAGCTTATTAGCGAGGGCGTTGAATTTCAAATGGATGGGAGCATTAACCTCAGACTCTTCGGTCATGATCCTGGTCCTACATTCCTTCTTGATCCATCGACCGATGAAAAATAAAGCCAAAACAAGGCATAGCAAAAAGAGATTTCAAGCAGTGTGATCTGCCTGAAATCTCTTTTGTATATTAAAAGCCTTTATTGAATGAATAAGAACATTAACCTAAGTACGGTTTAAGCTGTTGCATTCACTTTTTGCTGCTCAACCGTTACAGGTTCAGTAGCCGGTTTTGTTTTACGGATAAAGAACGCCAGGAACAAAGCAACGACTGTCATTGCGGTCGCTATAATAAAAGCATAGTTTACCCCGTAGATGGTTGCATCTGCGGTAGCACGGAGCATTGCAGCCTTATCATCTGTAGCGATTTGGCCTGTAGCCAGGGTATCTGCCAGATGGGATTTCAGCTTACTGCTCATAATTGTAACGAGAATCGCTGTACCAATCGCACCTGCAACTGTACGCAGTGTATTGGACATCGCAGTACCATGCGCGTTCAGGCGCTGTGGAAGCTGATTGAGACCTGCCGTTTGAATTGGCATCATCAACATCGACATACCAAACATACGAGCTGTGTAGATAAACATCATGTAACCATAAGTTGTGTCGATCGACAGGCGGCTGAGCCCCCAAGTTGTGATGGCGGTAATTGCAAGACCGGCAACGGACAACCAGCGTGCTCCCACTTTATCGAAGATGCGACCTGTGATAGGAGACATAATCCCCATCAGGATAGCGCCTGGCATCATCAGCAAACCAGATTCAATCGGTGAGAATCCACGAATATTTTGCAGGAAAATCGGAAGCAGAATCATACCGGCAAACATCGCCATCGTAACGAGCATGTTAATGATCGTTGTTAAAGTATACATGTTGTATTTGAAAATACGGAACTCCAAAAGCGGATGATCTGTTGTCATCTGTCTAATAACGAACAGAATCAGGGATATGGCCCCTACGACCAGACAAGCAATAACAATTGCACTGCCCCATCCGTCTGTACCCGCATCACTGAAGCCGTACAACAAGCTACCAAAACCGAGTGTGGATAAAATAACACCTGGATAGTCCAATTTAGGTTTGGATTGACGTGTTACATTTTTGACAAAAGCAATACCGATTGCAGTTGCAATAACGGAGAATGGCAAAATGATATAGAACAACAGTCTCCAAGAATAATGTTCAACCACATAACCCGACAACGTCGGTCCAATGGCCGGAGCGAGAATCATCGCGATCCCCATCGTACCCATAGCCTGACCACGCTTCTCAATCGGGAAGATCGTCAAGAATACAACCGTCATCAGAGGCATCAGGATACCTGCGCCTGCCGCTTGAATAACACGACCTACCATCAGGATACCAAAGTTCGGACTTAAACCACAGACCAAGGTTCCTAATGTAAATAGCGTCATGGCTGTAATAAAAATTTGACGTGTCGAGAATTTGGCGATCAGATACGCCGTAACCGGAATCAACACACCATTGACGAGCATGTAACCCGTAGTCAGCCATTGGGCTTTATTCGCTCCGATGCCGAGGTCCTCCATAATTTTAGGAAGAGCTACGTTCATCAAAGTTTGGTTCAGGAAGGCGACGAATGCACCGATTAACAATGCGGCCACAATCGGGCCTTTCTTAATGTTGTCCATCGCTGAGGATGGCGCTGCTGCTGCAGTAGTACTCATTGGTTGTTCATCTCTCTTCCTTCTAACTTTTCAATCATTTGATTATGAATTCTTAGCAGATGCTCAAGGTCTTCCTTCGGGATATCTAGGATAGGTGACACTCGCTCCATCCACAAATGGTGTGTTTCCTGCTGAGCCAGTTCCCCTTTGTCCGTAATCTGAAGCTTTACGGATCGGCGGTCCGAGTCGGAACGCGTTCGAACAATGTACTCACCCTTGACCAGACGCTCCACTACAGCACTCATGGAACTGCTGCCCATATGACAGAGTTCAGCCACTTCATTGATACCGATAGAAGGACGCTCCTTCAAAATGGATAACACCATAAATTGAATCGAAGTGAGCTCAATTTCCTTGTTTTCATTCCAGAATGCCCGGAAGAGCAGTTGATTGACCTGCCGAAACGAATTAATAATGTAGAATACTTCGTATGTGTCAGACATTAATTCACCCTTTTTACTTATGGAATATAATATTTCGTACACGAAATATCAGGGGAACAATTACTTATTATAACAAAAATATTTACATAGTCAACTCTTTACATATAAAATTTTAGAAATTATTCTTAGTCATCCAATGAAGGCAAAACTCTTAACTATTTCATAAATAAAAAATAACCACAGCCCTCCTGCATTTTCAGCAAGAGTTCCATGGTTACTATTATTCGTGCGTCCATCGTCATTAAGATGTGGACAAGGCATGCTCTTTTGTTTTTGGTGTCGTCATTTTGCCTAGCAGATAAATCAGCAACTGCTGGTTGTGCATTGAAATGTTGCTGAGAACCGAATTCATAAATTCATTGCGAATCGTGATTCCCCGTTCAGTCTCCATGCGTCCCTTATCAGATAGGGATACCCATACAATTCGTCGATCCTGATCATCCCGATCCCGGCGAATCAGACCGTTTTTCTCCATACGATCCAACAACATCGTTACTGCTGCGGGTGTTGTGGCCAGAAAAGGAATCAGATCGGATGGTTTCATCTTCTCGTGATCCTCAAGAACCTCCAGTACGGCCAGCTGCGCCTCTGTTAACGAGGGTGCCAGCTCATGATCCATATGCAGCTTGTAGTCCTTGGTCAGCCTCGACCAGCACTTGGCAAAATCGGAATTATACATCTTGAATCGCTCCTCTCTGCAACCGGTTATCACTTCACCTGCTTAAGTTTTCGCCCTTCAAAGCCGCATTCCTGCTGCCTTTTTTCAATTTCCTAGCGATCGACCGTAATCGACGAAGGTTGTTAAACTTCGCATGGAGGTCCTCTTTTAATCCGCGTTTGAACAACAAAATAAGACTCCTCACATGACAGGTTTCCCTGCTCTGCAAAGAGTCTTTATTGAATCCTTATTAGGAGGAAGAAGCTGCCTGATTCTCTGCGAGATCCATAATAAGCTCCACAATTTCATCCTGTTTATCCACATGCACAAGCAATTTACCAATATGTTTCCGTTCAGTAATAGGTACAGCTTCGGAAGAAATGTGATGTGATTGACCTTCCTTGGTCATCACCGTTACCTTTCGTTGTTCCCGACAATAGAACGCTCCGGCAATTCGGCTACCGTTCGGTTTCACCCGTTTGCCTTCCTTGAATTCAAATGTTGCCAGTCCCTTGCCGCCACGGCTCTGCAGAGCATAATCCAGCAGTAACGAGCGTTTGCCATAACCCAAGTCAGACAATATAGCAACCTCGCCTTCATCGCCTTCCACCCACAGAACAGATACGACTTCATCCGTTTCTTTTAACTGAATACCACGTACGCCTCCAGACACACGACCCATCGGATTTACTTCATCCTCACGGAAACGGATGGCCATGGCTTCTTTGGTGATCAGCATGATGTCCTTGCCACCTGTACTTAGATGAACGGATAACACCTCATCATCCTTGCCGACTTTGCAAGCGGCTACTGCGCCGGAACGCTTGGTGACGTATTCCTTCAGTTCGGTACGTTTAACCTGTCCTTTGCGAGTGACAAAGACCAGACTGTGATCCGGCTCTTCGAAGGATTTAACGGCAAGCACACTTGAGATCCGATCGTCTTTTGCCAGAGGAATGACGTTGACGATCGCCGTCCCCGGATCTTTCCACTTGAATTCTGGTACCTGATGCACAGGCAACAGGAAATACTGGCCTTTCTTCGTAAATACCAGCAGATTCTCAAGCGTGTTCACTTCAAGGACCTGAGCGATATAATCGCCTTCCTTCACACCACTTGCGTTACGTTCCCCGCCGGATCGTGTGAATGATTGCATGCCTGTACGCTTGATGTATCCCTCTTTGGACAATGTGACAAATACATCTTCGGCGTTCACCAGCACTTCCAGATTAACCTTCAGTTCTTCCACTTCGCCCTGGATGGCAGAGCGACGGTCAATTCCGTATTTCTCACGAATCTCCATCAATTCTTTGCGAATGACACCGATCAGCTTGCGATCACTATCAAGAATAGAGCGTAACTGCGCAATCTTTTTCATCAGTTCGCCGAGTTCCTTTTCCAGAGAAGAAATCTCCAGATTAGTCAAACGGTACAATTGTAAAGTCAGAATGGAATCCGCTTGCCGTTCCGAGAAACCAAACATCCACATCAGGTTATTTTGAGCATCCTGACGGTTCTTCGAGGCTTTAATAGCCGCAATGACCTCATCTAGGATGTTAAGAGCTTTTACCAGACCTTCCAAGACATGTGCACGGTCTTCCGCCTTCTCCAGCTCAAAGCGGGTACGGAACGTCACAACTTCACGCTGATGGGCAATATAAGCCTCGAGGATTGATTTCAATCCCAATTGTTGAGGGGCTTTGTTTACAATCGCAACCATGTTGAAGTTATAAGTGACCTGCAAGTCGGTTTTCTTCAGCAAATAAGCCAAAATACCTTGTGCATCCGCTTCTTTTTTCAGCTCAACCACGATTCGCAGGCCTTCACGCCCACTCTCATCCCGTACTTCGGCGATTCCTTCAACCTTTTTCTCCAGCCGAATGTTCTCCATCGCAGTAACCAGACGGGATTTTACGACCTGATAAGGAATCTCAGTAATGACGATTTGCTGTTTGCCACCGCGCATATTCTCGATATCCGTTTTGGACCGGATATAAATCCGCCCTTTACCAGTTCGGTAAGCATCCAGAATACCGTCCCCGCCCATAATCAATCCGCCAGTCGGAAAATCGGGACCCTTCATGAACATCATGATCTCGTCCAGTTCAATCGATGGCTTCTCCATAATGGCAATGCAGGCATCAATAGTTTCACGCAAGTTGTGCGGAGGAATCTCCGTTGCAAACCCGGAGGAAATACCACTTACACCGTTGACCAGCAAATTCGGATAACGAGACGGCAATACAACCGGTTCTTTGGCCGTATTGTCAAAATTATCCTTAAACAGAACAGTCCGTTTCTCGATGTCGCGAAGCATCTCCATAGCGATGGACGACAAACGGGCCTCTGTATAACGCATCGCTGCAGCCGGATCATCATCCTGTGATCCCCAGTTACCATGACCGTCCACGAGCATATGGCCCATTTTCCATGGCTGTGCCATCCGCACCATACCTTCATAGATGGAGGAGTCCCCGTGAGGATGGTAGTTACCCATGACGTCCCCAACGGTTTTGGCTGACTTCCGATATGGTTTCTCCGGCGTATTTCCTGAATCGTACATGGCGTACAGAATACGCCGCTGCACAGGCTTCAAACCATCCCGTACATCGGGAATGGCCCGATCCTGAATAATGTATTTGGAGTAGCGACCGAAACGGTCACCTACGACCTCTTCGAGAAAGGCCGGCATAAATTGTTCTGATAGGCTCATTCCAAGCACCTTCTATTCTTCGTACTCTGTAAAGTCGACGTTCTCTACAATCCAGCGTTTACGCGGATCAACTTTATCACCCATAAGCGTAGATACTCGTCGCTCCGCTTTCGCTGCATCAACGATCTGTACCTTGAGCAATGCACGTGTTTCCGGGTTCATTGTAGTCTCCCACAGTTGATCCGGATTCATCTCGCCAAGTCCTTTATAACGTTGGAGCTCCACATTGGTTCCAAATTCTTTCATGTAATTCGCCAGCTCTTCATCGGTCCAGGCATAACGTACACTTGCCATTTTGCCGGATTTGCGCGTGAGTTTGTAAAGCGGCGGCTGAGCGATATATATTTTCCCTGCATCAATTAACGGTTTCATGTAGCGGTAAAAGAAAGTCAGCAATAGTACCTGAATATGTGCACCATCCGTATCAGCATCCGTCATAATTATGATTTTGGAATAATTGCTGTCTTCAACTGCGAATTCGGTTCCAATACCCGCCCCGATCGCCGATGTAATGGCGCGGTATTCTTCGTTTTTGAGGATATCAGCCAACTTTGCTTTTTCCGGATTGAGCGGTTTCCCCTTAAGCGGGAGTATCGCCTGGATCTTGGAGTCACGCCCCTGTTTGGCTGAACCGCCTGCGGAATCCCCTTCGACGATAAACAGTTCATTCCGGGTAAAATCCTTTGATTGTGCCGGAGTCAACTTGCCATTGAGGTTGGAGCTTTCGCTGCGTTTTTTGCCCGTCCGCATCTCATCACGTGCTTTGCGTGCAGCTTCTCTGGCTCTGGAGGCCTGAACCGCTTTGCGAATCAACGTTTGCGCAACCTGCGGGTTTTCTTCCAAAAACCGCTGGATATTCTCGGACACGACAGAATCCACTGCGCTTCGCGCGGAAGCGCTACCGAGTTGATCCTTCGTTTGTCCTACGAATTCAACCTCCGACATTTTGACACTGATAACAGCCATCATGCCTTCACGCAAATCATTACCTTCAAGGTTTTTATCTTTTTCCTTAATCATGCTGGTACGCCGTGCGTAATCATTCATCACACGTGTATAAGCTGCTCTGAATCCGGTCTCATGTGTACCGCCGCCCCTAGTAGAAATCGAGTTGACGAACGACGCCAGAGTTTCCGTATAACCCGCGTTATACTGGATCGCCACTTCGACCTCAATGTCATCCTTCTCCGCATAGAAGTGAATGACATCATGCAGCACATCTTTATTTTCGTTAAGAAAAGCAACAAACTGGCTTGCTCCGCCTTCGTACATGTACTCATCCTGATTGCCTGAACGTTCGTCCTTGAGCATAATTCTCAGACCCGAGTTCAGGAAAGCAATCTCCTGAAGACGTTCTGCCAGTGTATCATAATTAAATTGAATGCCGCTCTGGAACACGCGAATATCCGGTTTAAACGTAACTTTTGTTCCCGTTCGATTGGTATTGCCCAACACTTCGAGACCAGACACCGGTTCTCCGACATGCTCAACGCCTTTTTTGTCCTGCCAATACTCGAATCGTTGACGATGAATCTTGCCATCACGGAAAATCTCGACTTCAAGCCATTCGGACAATGCGTTCGTAACTGACGCACCTACACCGTGCAAACCGCCTGATTTTTTGTATCCTGATCCACCGAACTTTCCGCCTGCGTGCAAAATCGTAAACACGACCTGGGGAGTAGGAATCCCTGTTTTATGTATACCTGTCGGAATTCCCCTTCCGTTATCCTGAACCGTAATAGAACCGTCCTTATGCAGCGTGATATCGATTTTGGAGCAGAATTTGGCGAGATGTTCGTCGACAGCGTTATCCACGATTTCCCATACCAAATGATGTAGACCCGAAGTACTGGTGCTGCCGATGTACATCCCCGGCCGTTTCCGTACCGCTACCAGTCCTTCAAGTACTTGAATGTCGTCCGCGTCGTAGCCTGAAGACCCTTGTCCTCCGCCTGTCGAACCTGCCGACATATCGATTTGCTCGACCATTCATGCTCCCCCTTCTTAACTTGCAACTAAAAAAATGCCTAAAATGCAAACAGATGTTTTCTTATCCTTGTCCATTTTAATTCAAGATATCCCGTTTCGTAAAGACAATGAATGACACAAAGAGTGAAGCAATGCCCCAAACACTAAGCACAATAAGGGAAAAACCTAAATTCATCCCTTCGATTGGTGGCAATCCGCCAGACAAATAATTCGGAAGTTCGAGGTTAACCATGAACAAATATTTGGCTGACTGCCAGGATGCGGCCATACTGGTGAGAATAGTTCCTGCTATGAGTGCTGCCATCATGATGACAATACTTGCTGCTGTACTTCGCACTAGCACAGAGACCATGAAGGCAAGCATCGCCACAATTATACTGACGAACCAGATGAGCCCTGCCTGCATTAGCATATACAGCCACTGGTCCACAGCATGGACTGCAGACATATCGACATCTGTACCCACAACCTTGAATCCGGTAAAGATCGGCATACCGAAACCTTTATATCCGAATACCGCTCCCGAAATGACATAACAGATAACGTACGCCGACACCACAATAATCGACACGAACATAATCAACGTGATGAGCTTACTCAGCAACACTTTCCAACGTTTGACCGGACGGGTCAGCAGCATTTTAATCGTACCTGTGGTGCGCTCACCGGATACCAGATCCGAAGCAATCGCCATAATGAGCAGTGGTATAAACAATCCAACGGCGTTATTCATGAATTCCCGCGTAAAAGTTACACCGCCAGGTTCCTTTGGATTGATGTCATTCTCCAGATAGTATTGCATTTGCTGAATGTACACAGTCCTGTACTTTTTGTATTCTTCAGGTACCCGGTCACTGCCAAGCGAGTTCTGATTATCCGTAATGGCTTGTTGCAGTTCAAGCCGCCAGTCGCCGCCAAACTTGTCACGATTATTTTCAGCAGATTTCATCTGGGCATACGTAAACATCGGAACCAGGACCACGAGTACGATAAAAATAATATAAAGACGTTTTTTCTTTACCATCTTAATCGTTTCGTTTCGGATCAGCGGCATGATGTTACTCAATGGATTCACCTTCTGTCATTTTTAAGAATAGCTGTTCCAGCGTAGGCTGAATCCGCTGCACACCTTCAACCTGAATTCCGGCTTGCACCATTTGCTGCACGAGGGCTGGAATCCGATCTTCATGCATTTCAGCAACGACAGCATTTGGACCAAGCCCTGCAACAATGGTATCATCCATAACATCAGCAGGCCGATCCACCAGGGAAACACCTGCATCCAGCAGCATTTTTTTACCTTCTTCCAGCGGAGTAACATGCCATATCGCCAATTTGGAATGGTCTTCAATCAGTTCACTGACGCTGCCAACTGCCAACACGCGCCCAGCACTGATAATCGCCACCCTGTCACAGAGAAGCTGGATCTCGCTGAGCAAATGACTGCTAACGAATACAGCCATGCCTTCACTTGCAAGCTGTTTGATAAAGACGCGAAGTTCCTTAATCCCTTTGGGATCAAGTCCGTTCGTTGGCTCATCCAGAATCAGCAGCCGCGGGCGTCCAAGCAATGCCTGTGCAATACCAAGCCGTTGACGCATCCCCAGAGAGTAGGTTCTTACTTTATCATGAATCCGCTGATCGAGGCGTACAATATCCACAACTTCCTGAATACGGTCATTATCCACGCCAGGCTGCATACGGGCAAAATGCTCAAGATTTTCCCATCCGGTCAAATACGTGTACACTTCCGGGTTTTCAACAATGGAACCGACGTATTTCAGGGCCCGTTCAGGATCACGATTGACATCATACCCACAGACTTGAATTTTACCTTCCGTCGGTTTAATCAGATCTACTAACATCCGGATGGTTGTTGTCTTCCCGGCACCATTGGGACCCAGAAAACCGAAAATTTCGCCTGGTTTAACGTCAAAAGTAACATCCTTAATGATCCACTTGCGTCCAATCTTTTTCTTCAGATGCTGTACGGACAATACGGAATCAGTCTGTTCTTGTGCCATTTATTTCCCGCTCCCTTCTGCTGGGGTCTCTGCCTGATATTCCTGTACAATCCGAACCGCAATTTGCTCGTAGCCTTCTCCATTTGGATGAAAATGATCTGACGACAGATACTGTCCCAGATGATTTTCAAACAGATCAAATGTAGGCACGAGTGTCATCTTGTCCTCGTTGTTCAGAACCTTCATTGCAGCATCGTTCCATGCAGCTACAACCGCATTTCCTGGCTCTTTGAGTTCTTTCACATCCCCAAACGGATTGTATAGCCCTATGTAGGCAATCTGTGCATCAGGGTTAATTTCTTTCACTTTCTTCAAGATCTCCTGCAAACGATTCGACGTCTCCGGTAATGCCGCAGCAAGTGTCTCTGCCGTTGGCGCGTCTTCTCCCTGTAGAACCTGTCCACCCTGGAATAGATCATTGGCTCCGATCGACAACAGAATAAAGTTGGATTGTTGTAAAACATAACGTACACCCTGTTCATCTAGTTTGTTCAACAATGCATCTGTTCTCAAACCGTTCACACCCATATTGTTCAGCACTTGCACATCATATCCTTGATCCTTGAGCAAATTACCTGCCCGTCTTACAAAACCAAGCCCTTCGTCATCCCCCGTACCTCTTGCCAGGGAATCACCAACCACAGCCATTCGAATTTTGCCATCATTCACCGCAGGTGTTGATTGCCCGCTATCCTTGGCAGGTGTCGTTGTCTGCTGTCCTGTACCTAATTGGACATCTCCCTCAGGAAAAATAACGTCTTTAATGGCGTATCCAAATCCAAATAACAGCAGCAATGTTGTCAATATGGATACTGTGCTAATGGTTCTCCAGATCCATGGCGCTGAATCAAGATTTCTTTTTTTCATCCATCACATCTCCGCTCATGTACACCTGGCCGGGTGCTTAAAATTTAAAATGATTTTACATTAAGATGACGCTTTTTCTAAATAACATAAATGTTCTGTCGTTAATTTGCAAATTTTGCCGCTGTATTAAACAGAATTCAGTTTCAAATATGCTTTTACAAAAAAAAGCTATGTCGCGCACAGCTTCGAGCTGTGATGACATAACCTTTTTTTGAACTAAAATCAGAATATTCTTCAATAAAATTAATTAATTGCCGATAAATTCTTGAGCCCAGTATCCGTTGTAGTATCCAACACCGATTTTCGTAAAGTTTTTGCTCAGGATATTCGCACGGTGGCCTTCGCTATTCATCCAGGCTGTAACAACCTCTTGAGGTGTTTTTTGCCCTTTCGCGATATTCTCGCCAGCATAGCTGTAAGTTACTCCGAATTGTTTCATCATGTCAAACGGAGAACCATAGGTCGGTGATTGGTGATCAAAATAATTGTTGTTGCTCATATCTTTAACTTTGGCTACAGCCACTTTGTCCAAAAGAGCATCAGAAGCCAATGCGCTCAGGCCAGCTTTGGCACGTTCAGCGTTCACAAGTTTTACTACTTGAGCTGCAAAATCCGATTGTGTGCTCTCGCTGCCACTGTTGCTTGTATTTCCTGTATTGCCTGTAGACGTTCCAGTTCCAGTTCCACTATTTGAAGGATCTTTGGCTGGTGTAGTTGCTGGTTTCTCTTCTTGAGTTGGTTTTGCAGGTGTTACCGGTTTTGCAGGTGTTGTCGGTTGAGCTGGCTTAGTAGTTTGATCAGGCTGTGTTGCAGGCTTCTCTACTGTTGCTTGCCCCTCGCCAGTGGATACAGTGTAACCATTATCTTTCAACCATTGTTCAATGTACGCTTTTAAGCTTTCCGTACTCGTAATTTTATACGTTGTAGTTTTAGTAGTCGTTTTATATGATGCATCTGCAGCAGAAGCGGAAGCAGGGAGCATAACCCCTACGGCGAGTACGGCTGTCAGACTGCTGGTTACCACGGTTTTCATCCATTTCTTCTTCAAATTCATTCATCTCCTTAGAAATATTAGTTATGACAACTTTGTAATTAATACTCTAGGAGTATATCAATTGAATAGTAGAATGTGAACCCATAAAATATGGAAAAGTAACTTTTTTGTCATTTTTGCAACCTGTTTCAAATGGGTGTGAACAGTTTATAGTACATTGCACCATATCGTGCAACCTGTTCTTAAAACACTGACATATCAACTAAAATCCAATAGATAAACTTAAAATACGGCATAAAAAAATGGCATCCGGACAAAAATGCTCGCCGAATGCCACTTATCTTCTATTTATCATTCACCACACCAAAAACGTGAAGATCGCGATATAATAAACTCTTTTTCTATAGAAGGACTTTACTGAAACGATAGCCTCTCTTCTGGAAACCAATATGCTCGTAGAAAGAATAGGTTGTTGAAGTCACTTCACGGTTCGCTCCGGTGACAAACAATTGTTTCCCACCTTGCTGTCTGCCCCAATCCTCGGCACGAGCCATCAGACGACGGCCAATTCCGCCCCCACGATGGTCTTGCCCTACAATCAAGGACGTAATTTGTGCGGCAGGTTCAGGATAGGCATGACTTTGCACACATTGCAAGCCAATCACACCAATAATTTGTTCATCCACTTCGGCAACAAGCATGCATGCGTTTGGATTACTTTCCAAACATTCAATGCGCTCTTTCATGACATTGGCTGTTGTGGGATAGCTGACCTCTCGCATCAGTCCCGTTACCGCTTCAGCATCTCGCAGTTCACACTCTCGGATCATCAGTACAGGGGCCTCAACATTATTGGACATGATTTACCTCCACTTTCAGCATATTAGCGGCTTGTACCGCTGTTTTACGAGCTTCTTCCACATCTTGGCCGGCACTTAATGCTACGGCCATTCGGCGTCCCACTTTGGTCTCAGGTTTGCCAAATACACGAACCTGAGTACGAGGAAGCGCCAGTGCTTCTTCAATCCCGCCTACAGTAAAGTCAGATGATTCATCATTAGCCTTCAGCGTTGCTGAAGCTCCCGGTGTCAGTAAATGTACACCTGTGACCGGAAAACCAAGAATTGCACGCACATGCAGCGCAAACTCGGAACTATCTTGCGTTACCATAGTAACCATGCCTGTATCATGCGGACGAGGCGATACCTCGCTGAACACAACTCCATCTGATGTCAGGAATAATTCGACCCCGAACAGTCCATAACCACCGAGTTCATCCGTAACAGACTTGGCAATATGACAAGCTTGTTCCCATTGCTCCGGTGTCATCGCATGAGGCTGCCACGATTCGACATAATCCCCATCTTTCTGAATATGACCGATCGGAGGACAAAATACAGTCCCTGAGACAGATCTAACAGTGAGCAGCGTAATTTCGCTGTCAAACTTCACAAAGCTTTCCACAATGACACGTACGGATTTGCCACGTGCTCCCGAAAGAGCAATGTTCCAGCAATCCTCTACGTCATCCGATGTACGGCATACACTCTGCCCTTTACCGGAAGAACTCATTAGTGGTTTGATGACGCATGGTGTACCCAATTCACGAACAGCTTCCTGAAGTTGTTCCAGATTGTCCGCAAAAAGATAGGCCGCTGTCGGAAGGTTCAATTGTTCGGCTGCCAGACGGCGGATGCCTTCGCGATCCATCGTTAAACGGGCAGCACGGGCCGTAGGAACGACACAAAATCCTTCTTCCTCAAGCTCGAGTAAAGCTTCTGTTGCGATTGCTTCAATCTCAGGTACGATGTAATGAGGTTGTTCCTTTCGGATCAATTGTTTCAGAGCTTCGGCATTTAACATGTCGATGCAGTAAGACCGATGCGCAACCTGCATGGCAGGTGCGTTTTCGTAACGATCAACAGCGATCGTCTCTACTCCCAGTCGTTGGGCCTCAATAACGACCTCTTTTCCCAATTCTCCGCTGCCCAATAGCAGCATTTTTTTGGCTTGAGCCGAAAATGGAGCACCCCACATGTTCTTTCCAATCCTCCCAAAGAGAAATCTTCTATATCTATCTCTCTATTTTCGGGGTTTTGGTTAAAGAATGCAAGAGTGCTCCCTATTTTTCTTGTGAATTTTACAAGATTTTTTGTGTTTTTTCGATCAATTTTTACAAAAATCTGTATTGAGCTTCTATTAATCCATTATAAACTCCTTGTTTCTGGATAAGTTGCTCATGGTTTCCTTCTTCCTTGATTTCACCATGATCCAGCACGATAATGTTATCCGCATTACGGATCGTCGAGAGACGGTGGGCCACCATAAAGGAAGTTCTTCCTTGCAGCAGCACTTTCAAAGCCTCCTGAATTTTGAGCTCCGTTTCGGTGTCGATGCTGGCAGTCGCTTCATCCAAAATCAAGATTCGAGGGTCAGCCAGCAAGGCACGTGCAAAGGATAACAATTGCCGTTGTCCCATGGATAATACGTTCCCGCGTTCTTCGACTTCCGTATCGTATCCACCCGGCAGCTTCATAATAAATTCATGGGCATTAACTGCCTTCGCAGCTTCTTCCACTTCTTCATTGGTTGCATCAAGCCGTCCAAAACGAATATTATCGCGAATGGTGCCAGAGAAGATAAACGTATCCTGCAACACAATACTGATCTGGCTGCGTAGACTTTCAACCGTTACATCCCTTACATCCTGACCATCAATGGTGAGACGTCCGCCTGATATGTCATAGAATCGGCTGATGAGATTGATAATGGTACTTTTACCTGAACCCGTATGACCTACAAGGGCAATCGATTGTCCGGCATCTGCAGAGAAACTGATTCCCTTCAGCGCCTGTCTGCCCTTCTCATATTCAAACACCACATTGTCGAATACAATATCTCCTTTAATAGAAGCAAGCGGCTTGGCTCCAGGTTTATCTGCAATACTCGGCTCCTCATCCATAAACTCGAAGATCCGTTCGGAGGAAGCCATGGCAACGAGCAACTGATTGTACATCTGTCCCAGACGGTTAATCGGATCCCAGAAGTTGCCGACATAGTTGGCAAAAGCTACGAGTAATCCGATTGTCAGCTGCCCCTCTTGAATCAAATAAGCACCAAACCAGAACAGGATTAACGTTCCGAAGCCGCCTGTAATTTCAATCAGAGGACCAAATCCTTGGTTCATGGCCGATGCTCTATCCCATGATTTTTTGCTCGACAGATTCATGTTGTCAAAATACTTCATGTTTTCTTTTTCCTGCGTATAGGCCTGAGTCACACGAATCCCCTGAATGGATTCATTCAAATGGGAGTTGATACGTGAGTTCTTCATACGTACATCCTGCCAGGCACGGCGGATCAACACGCGCAGTTTGGTCGAAATGATAAACATGAGTGGAACCGTAATAATGACCGCAAGACCGAGTTTCCAATTGATCAGCAGCAATATGACGATAATTCCCAACAGCTGCACACAGTCAATCATGACGTTGACCGCACCGTTAGTGAACAGATCCTGCAGGGAGTTGATATCATTGGTGACACGCACCAGTACCGAACCCGCAGGTCTTTTGTCAAAAAAGTTAAAGGACAGCTTCTGGATATGTTTGAACAGATCCGCGCGAAGATCATAAATGACCCGTTGTCCGATAATGTTCGTCAATTTGATTCGGTACGTATTAGCCGCCCATTGAATCAGATACAACACAAGCACAGAACCAGCAATAATATAAAGCATCGTCAAGCTTGGCAAACCCGTTGCAGGTGCAATTGCTTTATCAATCGCCAAACTGATCAAAAATGGAACGGACAATTTCGTAATGGTACCCAAAATCATCATTAGAATAATGAGTGGCAAGAGTTGTCTTGCATAAGGTTTCATGTAAGAGAACAAACGTCCGAACTCACGCCAGTTAAACGGTTTTTCAATTATTTCGTCGTCCTGATATACAAAACGTTCATTCATTTTCTTGTCAGAGGTCTCTTTGACCTCGCGCCTATCGGCTACCGTTTCGGCACTCATGAATTCACCTGCTCCCCAGCCTCCCGCTTACCGCGGGCAATATAATCTGCGTATTGAATCTCATATACGTCCCGGTAAGGCCCAGGCTCTTCAATGAGACGTTTGTGTGTGCCACGTTGAACGACACGTCCTTCATCCAGTACCAAAATCTCATCTGCGTGACGCAAGGAAGAGATCCGATGCGCAATGATAAACGTCGTTCTTCCACGCATGACTTCCTGGAATCCGGATTGAATTTCATGTTCGGTCTCCATGTCGACTGCACTGGTTGCATCATCCAAAACGAGAATTTTCGGGTTTTTCAGCAGAGCTCTAGCAATTGCAATCCGCTGTTTTTGTCCTCCCGACAACCCCATTCCCCGCTCCCCTACGACCGTATCGTATCCTTCAGGGAATTCCATGATGAACTCATGGGCTTTGGCCAGTTTGGCTGCGCGGATAATTTCATCCATCGTGACATTCTTAAGTCCATAAGAAATGTTGTTGCGAATGCTGGAAGAGAACAGGAACGTTTCCTGGAACACAGAAGCTATCTGGCTCCGAAGGCTGCGAATCCCAATATCCTTAATATTTTTTCCATCCAGCTTAATGGTACCCGAGTTCACATTGTACGCCCGCATCAGAAGCTGAATAATGGTTGATTTACCCGAACCTGTTCCTCCCAGGAAGCCAATCACGGAACCAGGTGGCGCATCAAAATTAATATCGGTTACTGCCGGCATTTTATTGCCGTAGGCAAAGGTAACCGATTCAAAGGTCACATGCCCATTAACTTGATCAGCCTCCACAATGACTGGATCTTCTGTCTCTTGCACATCTACCGGCGTATTCAACAGTTCTAACACCCGTTCACCCGATGCTTTGGATTGCGTATAGTTGTTGATATGGAAACCAAGGTTCCACATTGGACCAATTATGTACCAGATCAAACTGAAAAAGGCAACGAGTTGACCGAGTGTTAACGATTTTTGAATAACCATGTTTCCACCAACCAGGAGCAGCAGGACTACGCTGACAGAAGCGAGAATCTCCATGATCGGAAAATAGTGGCTCCACAATGTTGCTGCATGAATCTGATTTGTTTTGTAACGCTCGTTGCGAACGGAAAACTTCTCCACTTCGTGAGGCTCACGTGCAAATGACTTTACAGTACGCACACCTGTAATATTCTCCTGTACTGCTGTAGTCAAAGAGCTGAGTGCCAGCCGCATTTCTTGGAACGCAGGGTGAATTCGGGATTCGAATCTCAGCGCCACGAAGGCAAGCAGAGGAATACATATGAGCGTTAGCAAGGTAAGCTTCCAACTCATGGTCATCATCATGATTGCGCCGAATATGACCATCAGAACCATGTTGAGAATTTGAGCGAAGCCAAATCCGATAAAGTTGCGGATCGCTTCGAGATCTCCCGTGAGGCGGGACATCAAGTCTCCCGTTTTGGCCGTATCGTAATACCGGAAGGATAAAAATTGAAGCTTTTCGTAACAAGCGTTACGAAGTCGGTACGCCAAGAAGTTTCCGAGACGCCCTCCAAAAAGACCGTGTAAAAATTGCATTCCCGCTTTCAAAATAACGACACCTAATACCGTTAAAGCAAGTTTGGGAACGTCTTCAAAATTGCGCGGAGTGATGACGTCATCAATCAGTATCCTTAGCAGGTTCGGATACACCAGTCCAAGCGCGGTCGCTATGGCGAGGCATAAGATCGATAAAAATAAATACGTGCGCTTCTCCCAGAAAAAGATCTGCAATTGCCTGAGAACATCCATGTCTCTCCTCCTCTTATATCGTTCAAAAACAGTATGAACATTTATGAAGTTTATCACCGTCCCCCCTTCGCGGCAAAGCGAATAAGCGACCATATTCAGGCTACTTTCACCTTAATGCGGCATTAAGGGAGGTAGATACCCTCCTATCAATCAAATGTTTGAATATTCTCTTCCTTTCAGGTTGTTCGTACCAAAAAAGGCTCCCTGTATACCTTTAGAGGCAGGGGCCTTTTTTGGTACAACGACAACATTTCAACATATCGCTGTATAACTCATTTTGTTTTAAAACCGTTTCCATACAGACATGGATTTGAATACCTTTTATTCACGTTCAATCTGCCCCAGTTGTACAGACAGACTCTCCCATTCTTCGGCAGGAATTCCACTGGTCAGTGTCTCATGAAGGGCACCAACGGCCTCCTCAAGTCTCTCTTCCAATTGACGGGATTGATGCTGCAAAGACTGCTCAAGCTGGTTGTCATAGAATTGAACCAGCTTATTCTCCGCAGCAGGCAGAACATCAATCACCATTTGTTTAATAACAGGATCAAGTGCCTCCTGCAGCCGTTGTCGTCCATCTCCTTCGAAGAACTGTTTCGGATTACGGAAATAACTCAGATATGCTTTCCAACCCGAAGGTTCTTCCAAACGCACCTCTTCCAGAACAGGCGTGCTCCAGCGTTCGTTCAGTGGCAACGACAGATCCATGCCCCCGGACAATCGTTTCAGTTCATCTACACATTCGGTCACTTGCTTGTGCAGCCAAGTCTGACCCGCCTGTTCGAGTCTGAGTGTGGTTGCGAGCAGTTCCTGTTCCAGTTCGATGGCAATCATGCGCAGCAGTTCGCGACCGCAGGCTGCGAAGGCTGCTTTCAGATTCCCGCGATCCTCGCGAAGGACTGAAGGATGGAACGCTTCTGCCATGAACAGACCAAAACGGTAACCCAGGCGCTGCCGCACATGGAACAGAAGTTCAGCCGTTTCCTGAGCCAGTTCTGCCTTCATGGACCGTTCCGCGAGCAAATGTACACTCTGAAGTGACTGTTCCTGGATTGAGCCAAGCTCATCCCGACGTCGCTGTAGAACCTCTTCCCCCTGGGTCGCATCCTCGGCACGTGTCTTCAGTCGTTTTATAACCCGTGCGATCTCTTCAGAAGCCCCACCGACCGCAAGATCCGCAAGTTCTCTTCCTGCAAACCGGTTAAATTCTTCCTCGAACTGAATGAAGCCGGATTGCTCCAGTAACTTCGCATCGTTGGCTGTCTTGCCTTCCATTGCTAACATGCTGGATACAGGAAAGAGACGTGGTGCCCGAATGCCATTACTGCGCAGCTGTGTGCTCACATGGTCAAGAACCTGCTCCAACTCCTCTTCTGAGGAAGACAAATCACTCGCATTAACCACAAAGAACATTTGATCCATCGCCGAGCTGTCTTTGACTCGTCCCAATTGATTCAGGAACTGTCGGTCTCCTTGAGAGAAGGCATGATTGTAGTACGTTACGAAAATGAGTGCATCCGCATTCTTCATATAATTGAATGTGACGCCCGTATGACGGGCATTCACGGAGTCAGCCCCTGGCGTATCTACAAGGACAATCCCTTGTTCTGTCACATCACAACTGTAGTACAAGTCAATACTGTCGACAAAGCAAGACTTCTTCTCATTAGCGACAAAGTTACGATATCCGTTCAGATCCACCAGCACATCCTGGCCGAGTTGATCTGCGGTATCCTCCCAGCCTGCTGCGGCTGCCTGCAGAAAGCTGTAATGCGGACGTCCCGCCGGATGCACATCCTGTGGCGAAAGGGCTTTGACCCGTTTTTGCCAGTCTGCCCCAGGCTCGCCCAGTCCAAGCAAACGGAAGGAATACGCGAGATCCTCCTGGAAGGCGTCCGGGGTCTTCATCCGGACCCGGGCTGTTCCATGCTCCGCGCCACCGGACGGAGCCATGATCCGGTTAATTGCCGCTGTCGTTGGATGCGGCGAGACCGGTAACACGGCTTCGCCCAGCAACGCGTTGGCGAAGGAGGACTTGCCGGCGCTGAACGCTCCGAACAGCGCCAGCGTAAACGTGCCCCCCGCAAGCGAAGCCGCGCGTGCACGCAGATCCCGTACCGCCGACCCCATGGCGGGGTACGGCTCTACCAGCGCAGCGGCGGCTTCTAGCCGTGCCGCCGCTGCATCCAGGCGCCGGCGGCGCTGTGCGCCAGCCGCCGGTTGCCCATGCACCGCCGCTTTGCGCGGCGGCGGTGTCCCTGGAGTCTGTGGCTGCGCAGCCACAGACTCTGCCGTGCCCGTGTGCGGGCCGGGTGCTTCACCCGGCTCGTGCGCGGCCACGGGCGGGCACTGCACCTCCGGCAACAGCCCGGAGGTGAGGGGGCCCGCAGGAGGCAGCAGGCTGCGCAGCCCTGCTGCCTCGGCGTCGGCGGCGCGCTGTAGCGCCGTGTAGCGCGCCGCCGACGCGGATTGCGCCAGCAGCGCTGTGCGGCTGGCGTCCAACGCCTGGAGCGCGGTTTCGCCCTGCGCGCCCAGCGCTTCAAGCAAGCGGTCGGCCAGCATCATGGCCGACCTGCGGTAACGTGCCTCAATCTCGCCCCGTATATCTTTGCTGAATTGAAGCACATACTCGGGAGATACCTCTGCACTGGCGCTCCGTTTCATCTCCAGCAGTGCTTCATCTACCGCAGGCAGCTCCGCGTTCAGCGCCTGCTCCCACTCAGCGCCCCACAGCTGATGAACTTCACCCAACTGTCTAAGCATGGTACGGATATGCACCTCTACTTGCCCCGAGGCCTGATCTTGCAAAAGTCTTACAAGCTCAGCGGCACGACGCAGTTTCTCCTGCTCGGTCTTACCACCAGAGAACAATAAGCCTACCCGGAAACCGGGTTTACGGCTCTCCAAATAGGCCGCGGCAGAGGTACGAATATCGGCAGGGGTCAGGTTCGCATTTGCCAGAAGGGGTTCCAACTCCGCCCGAAACTTCTCCCGTTCACGTGATGGTTTGGAACGAAGTTCTGCTTCCTTTTGATCCAGGAGACCCAGTTCACGTTCCAGACGTTCAATACCTTCCTTGCCCCCAACTTCCTCCAAGAGCGCTGTCTCTTCCTCTTCGCGTTCTTCGGCACGTCTAGTCAGGTGCTGTTCAGTCACATGGCTCGCTGAGCTTGCAAGGCTGTGCTTGATTAACCCTTCCTTTACATTCATCATATGTTCAATCAGTTGAGGAAGCTGCTTCCACTGGCTGTAACGATGCTCCTTGTCCCGAAGCGAAGTAAACAGCAGACCATCATACCGGACTTCCCAAGCTGCAAAAATAGCTTCTACACCTTCAACATATTGGTCAAACGAAAGCTCCTGTTCCCGATGTTTATCAATCTGGTTTACGATGAGAAACAACGGTTTGCCCCAATCGGATAGACTTTTGGCAAAAGAAAGATTGCTTTCCGATTGCACATGGTTATAATCCATCACATAAAACACCACATCGGCAAGATGAAGTGCTGAATGTGTTGCTAGGCTGTGCCCCTGATCGGTCGAATCCACGCCTGGCGTATCAAGTAATACGGCATCATCTTTCAGTAGGGGAATGTCATCCCATACTTCAATGGAGGTGTATGCCCCACCATTCTTGCAATACTCTTCCAATTGTTCTGGAGAAACCTCAAGAACTCCCGCTGAATTGTCAGCGCTTACGTTCGACGACGTATAAATAAGTGCTCTCGGCTCACCGTTACGGATGGATACAACATTCGCACTTGTAGGTACAGGACTCGAAGGCAAAACCCGCTTGCCACATAAACTATTGATTAGACTCGATTTGCCTGCCGAGAAGTGTCCACAAAACGCAATCGTTAACTGTTTCATTTCCGCCTTACTGATCAAATCCGTTAAAGCCTGTACAGCTGTATGGTCCCCTGTCTGCTCCATCGCTTCTCGCAGTGGAAGCAGAGGTTTGGCCATCTCTACTGGGTAATCTGTTCTGGACATGACTGGCCTTCCCCCTGGCTCCTCTAATTTGACATCTGGTCCGATGTCTTTATCTTATAATTCATTTATTTTACCATTATCAAGTTTGAAATTGAACGGTTTGAATGCAAGATGGCTGACAAAGAAAATTTCACATAGCAATTCTCCACATAAAAAAATAAAACCGATCCTGTCGGTTTTATCTGTGAAACGATTGTATTCCATAAAAAGCATGCTGCGTCCATGCCCAATTGGATCACCTTTCAAAGGATAACCCTGCGACATAGAAGCAGCATATCTTATTATTCCAAATCTCTTAAGAAACAGCGTTCTCCATCGAAGGCAGCAAAATTTCAAATACTTGTCCATGCTGCAAAATCGTAATGTCACGACCTTTGTCTCTCATGACAACCACTTCTGGTTTCGTGGACATACGCTCCAGATAATGTTCAGGCACATCGCCAGAATGGCTTACAGTGATGCCTTCTACTTCTTTTTCTTCGTTTTCAGCCATTTCCTGTTCAACGATTTGTTCGAAAATATCGGAGAAGGCCTCAAAATTGTCAGTGTACACGGAAATGCATTTCATGATTACTCATCCTCTTCTGCTCATTAATTTATTTTTCGTTTTGGGGTTGTGACACGTTCCTTATCTTTCCTGATTTGGGACGTTTTCATACGCTTTTTACCTTCTCTGCATATGTCCAGCAATGGACAGACATGACATTGAGGGTTTTGTGCCTTGCAATGGTAGCGTCCAAAAAATATGAACCGATGATGAGTTAAAGTCCACTCATCCCGGGGTACGCGCTTCATCAGTTTTTTCTCGACTTCAAGTACCGAGTCATCCCAACCTGCCAGTGCCAACCTTTTGGATACACGTTCAACATGCGTATCCACCGCAATTGCCGGGACTCCAAATGCATTAGATACAACGACATTTGCAGTTTTCCGCCCGACACCAGGGAGCGTCACAAGCTGATCATGTTCCTGCGGTACATCACCGCCATACTGCTCTATTAAAATTCGGCACATGTTCTGAATATGCTTGGCCTTGTTTCGGTACAAACCGATACGCCGGATATCCTGTTCCAACTCTTCGAGCGGAACTGCCAGATAATCGGCAGGGCTGGTGTACTTTTTGAACAAGTCTGCGGTTACCTTGTTTACCGTTTCGTCGGTGCACTGGGCAGACAACAGGACGGCTACAGTCAATTCAAACGCATTGCTGTGATTTAATTCGCAATGTGCGTCAGGAAACATCGCTTCCATTGTATCGAGTATATGCCTAACAGTGGCTGCATTCATGAAGAGCTACCTCCCACAAAATGACTCCACGCCGTGGAGCCTTACTTCGAAGCTTCTTTCGAGTACTTTGCGGGGACCCCAAAAATCTTGCAAAAAAAACGTCCTGATACGGGAAAGATCCCGCATCAAGACGGTCATTCTTTTGATCCTCGAAAAGAAACGATTACTGTTTTTGGATCTCCAGTACAACGTTGTTCAGGAGATACAATACAATATTATCATTATCTTTGAGAGATTGCACGCTTAAAGTGTTGTCACCCTGGTGAACAAATGCGCCTGTACCCAGTGCAAAACGATAATTCGTGTCAGATGTGGACTCACGTTTAACCAAAATTTGGTTACCTACTCCATCATAAGACCAGAACTGTTTGCTCATGACCGTCAACACTCTGAAACGGGTGGAATTATCCGTATCCTTCGTCATTTCAACACGATCACCTACAGTAAGACTGCCAAGAGTGGTTAACGTAGATCCCGATTTGACCACTTTTACAGAACCACTAACAGGAACCGTCTCACTTTGACCATTGAACAGTTTCAGTGTAACTGACGAAGCGTCAACAGATGTAACCTCCGCAAGCGTACGTTTAACGACTTGAACCGCTTTAGGCGTAGTTCCCTCAAATGTAACATTAATCAGGTTGCCCGCTGTCAATTGTGACGCCGTAATAGTCTGACCACTTTCTCCTGTCAAAACCGCTTGATCGACATAAAACTGACTTGTCAGCGAATCCGATTTCACACGAACACGTCCATTGGTCTCTACAGAGACTACTTCAAATTGAGCCACGGTGTTCAAAGCCACTTTCTGCACGTTGTCCTGATTCGAACCCAGCGTAACTGTGACACTATCACCGATCTTCAGATCACTCAGGCTTGCCCCAGATTTGTTGTAGATCTCGATTGTTGGAACCGTAGAGTACGGCACCGTAATCGTTTGGTTTCCAGACAACAAACTGATTTTTCTGCCCGAAGTATCAATGCTGCTGATTGTGCCTTCGTATTTGTAGATCACTTTAACGGATAACGCACGAGTTCCCACATACGTCAGATCCAATTTGCGACCATCATTTAACAAAGACTCCAATCCAGCAAGTGTAGGCTTCGTTGTGTTGTAGTCCAGCTTCGTTTTGTCATCCAGCGTGAACACAAACGGTTTTTTATTGCTGTCCAGAACCGTCAATACTTTTGTTTTACTGTTGTAAGATACAACAGATACGCCGTTCATCGGCTCCATTTGACGTCCTACCACTTGAATGCGTGTCACGCGATCTTCAGAGTTTAGCGTAAGCTCAACCTGATCTCCATTGGTTGCGTCTGTAATCAGATCATTCAGCGTTGCATCCTGGATTCCGTTAATGACTACTTCCGGCTTTTCTACCAGCAGCTTCGCTTCCAGCGATCCACCTTCACGTTTAAACGTCAGTGTGGATTGGTTACCACCGATCTCCACCAGTGTACCGCGTAAAGACTGCTCTACACCTTGCGACAATTCGATCGTTTGCAGGATGCTCTCTTTCACCGTATACTTCACTGCACTTCCCGCTTTGAGCTCAGCCAGGGAAAGGATTCGGTCCTGGTAACGAATGATCAGATTATCGTTGTAGGTGTATTGCTCTGTAGTTCCGGCTGCATTGGTAAGCTTAATCGTTTTGGCAGAAGTCGTTACTTCAGCAACGACACCACTATCACTTTTGTTGACAATACCGGACTTCACACGAATAACGACTGTCTTTTTGTCAGCCGAGAACGTCTCACGCTGTACTTCAATGGTGCTGTCTGTTGTAATATCAGACAGTTTGATTGCATTTCCGTTTTGATCGATAAATGCTGTTGCCTCATCATAGCCGTACGTTTCATAATTCTCGCCTACAAACAAGCCAATTTTATTACCTGATAATGAACGAGCAAAAGTACCTTCAACGCTTTCTACCTGCGGTGTAGCATCAACCACTTCCACATAGGAAGCCGTACCGGTAGTACCTACAACCTGAACTTTTGTATACAGCTTCACATCCGCAGACGATGCACGGGATTCACTGTCTTTTGTAAAGTAAGGCGTACTGCTGTTCACTGCGAAGTTGACAGCTTTTCCGTCCACAACAAGCGTGATCTGCCCATCTTTTAATCCTGTTACATAACCTGTGGAAGTGTTCGCATACTTCGTATCCGTTAACGTTTCGCCACGGCTGAAGAATGTAGCGAGTTGAGCACGAGTTACAGAGCCAGTTGGATTAAATTTGTTGCCTTCTACACCTTTGGCCAGATCCAGGCTTACAGCCAGATTGATGTAACCTTTGCCACTTTCGGAAATGCTATCATTATCAGCAAATCCGGTAGATTGATTGTTTTGCGCCTTCGCTTCAGCATCTTTGTTCAACGAACGGATCAGCAATTTCGTAATCCATTCACGTGATGCCTGTTTCTGCCCCCAGGATGTTTTGGACACATCCACTGTAGATTCTTCGGTTTTATCAATCAGTCCCAGTTGAAGCGCCAAAGCGACATATGGCTTGAAATAGTTTCCCACTTCCATATTTGTCGGTAATGCCGTAGCCGTGCTGTCGTTCAACTGGTTCTCCTTGTTCATAAAACGGATCGCCATCGTCACAGCTTCCTGCTGCGTTACCGCGTCTCCTGGACGGAACAGGCCGTTGTTACCGAGAAGAATGCCTTGATAGGCCAGTTTGTACACATGTTTCTCGGCCCAGTATCCGACCTTGATATCACTGAACAAACCGGTTGGTGCAGCTGTATTGCTTACAGTTGCAGTCTGGCCTTGCCCCGTATCTGTTGATTCTGCTGCCATGGCAGCTCCGCCGGCGCTAAGGGCCATCATGCCTGCAAGCACGGCTGAAACTACTTTTTTAGAGTGTGATGGATTGTTATATTTAAAAGTCACCTGTGATTCCCCTCTCTCATGTAAAACGGCCGATATTCCGCAGATTCACGGTAAAACAACATGCTGTACAACCTATTCGGATCGTGTCATTGGATGCTCCAGATCCACATGGCCCATCAAACTCTCGGATTGCTGGCCATCTACCAGCAGATCAAGTGATTTGACTTCATCAAACTGGAAGAATGTTTGCTTCAAAGCATCAATGGCAAACACTTCGCCACCTGCACCAAGACGTGCTGTATCCGGCATGTGGATATCCAGGGTAAGCGCACCGTCTTTGAACTGAACAGATTTTAATTCAATTTCTTTCGCCCAAAGCGGAACGAGTTTGTCGTCCTTGCTTTGTTGCAGCGCTGCAAATGCTGCCTTGTATTTGGCATCATCTGTAGCGTAAGAAATATCTGCCGATGCTTTGTGCAATTCCAACTCTTCCAGATCTGTGTAGTACACATCAATGGTCTTCTTCTCATTGCTTTCGGAAGTTCCAGGCTTCTCCGAAGTAGTTCCACCCGATGGAGTCGTTGTACCCTCCGTACTGCCTTCTGTGGTACCCGGTGTCGTTGTCGTTGTATCCTCCGGATCCACGGTTACAGGTTCAGTAATATCCGTCTCATTCTGATCCTCAGACGCATTATTCTCCGTTCCCGCACCTTGAGTCTGATTTGGAGCTGGAGCAGCTGTTGGCTTGCTTCCACATCCAGCAGCAACTGTCATAACCGTTACCAGCAGCGCTGCAATCCATAATTTTTTGTTCATTCTAACTCCGCCTCCTGATCATAAGGGTTAACCCTTATTTAATTCCCAGATACTCTTTGATCCCCGCAACAATCCCTTTGGCTACACTGTTCTGGAAACTTTCAGTGAACAATGCGGCTTCATCGCTCTTGTTGCTCAGGAAACCGGCTTCCAGCAAAACAGCCGGCATCGTTGTTTCACGGGTTACGTGGAGACTTGCCGTTTTTACTCCGCGGTCCTTCAGGCCAGATGATTGCAAGAGATACTTGTGCATCACCGTAGCCAATGCCTTGCTATTCGAACGGGTGTAATACGTCTCCACACCGTTTGCCGCTGCAGACCCGCTGTTCGCATGAATGGAAATAAAGATATCCGCCTTCAATTTTTCTGCGATCTTTACTCGTTCACTCAAAGCCAAAAATGTATCATCGCTGCGCGTCAGCACAACGTCAATGTTAGATTCTTTTTTCAGCAATGCTTCCACTTTCAGAGCCATTGCTAGATTGAAGTCTTTTTCCTTCTTGCCGGTTACACCGATGGCTCCCGGGTCCTGATTACCATGTCCAGCGTCTACAACAACAACTTTTTTGCCGTTGTTTCCAACAGGAGGCTGCGGTGTTGTAGTGCCTTCTTTGTTCAGATCAATCATAACCAGACCGGAGTCACTTTGCACGTCATAACCTTTGGCATTGCTCAGATCAATGACAAAACGAAGAGTCGAAGGACTATTGCTGTACAAGGAATAACGAATCTTCGACACATCCGGATATCCACTCACTACAAGCTGTCCATTCTGGTTGCTGTCCAGAGCCTGTCCTTCACTAAAAGAGTCAGCGAATGCAGTATTTGGCAAGTCTATAACGATTCGATCCGGTCCTGTCATCGTGAAGACGTTCGGCTTCGTATTTCCGCTTGTTGCAATCAAAAAGCGGTTGTCACTGAAGCTGATGCCGTTCACCAGTACAAGACCATCCTGATCCGATCCTCCACCATCATTACCAGAGTTCGGAGGAGTGGTTGTCCCGTTTCCGGAACCTGAATTCTGGGTAACTAATGTTACCGTCTTCGTTGTATTGTTCCAACCCACCTTAAGACCCATTTGCTCACCAATGAACCTTAAAGGCACAAGTGTGGTTCCATTTTTCACGAGTGGCGGTGCATCCAGGTTCACGTTACTGCCGTTCACCGTTGCCGTCTTCTGTCCAACAATCATCTGCATGGCAGTGTTGTCTTTGCTAATAGTCACGGTGCTTGTTGCCTGTTTCCAGTCCACACCATATCCCAGGCTCTCCGAAATAACCCGAATCGGAACCATCACTTTGCTATTGATGATTTCCGCTTTGGCATCCGAAGGCTGCACAATTTCTTTCCCATCTAGGATAATGTGCGTATCTGCTGCTGCATGACTATAGCCCGGGAAAACGAGCCCAAAGACAAATAACAGTACCAAAAAACCGAACTTCTTCATCCTTCACCCCTACCATTCTCATATTTTTTTGCCGCATGTTGTGAACCTTCAGCTTCGACTGACCACTGAGGCATTACCAGACACCTATTAGACGCCTCGTACTCTCAAAAGTTGCGAATATATTCCAACATAACAGAAAAAAAACGTTGTCAAATCAAGCTTTTTCTACATTTTATTGTCTGTATTTTTCCTTAATTATCAATTATGCATCTCGAAACAACGCACTACCCTGACCTTCATATTTGCGCACAACCCACATTAAAGACCCAAATATTCTACAATTCCGTCTACGATGGCCTGTGCACATTTGTTCTGATAATCTTCAGTCAGCATCATTGCTTCATCAGCTGGATTACTTAGAAATCCGAGTTCAAGCAGAACTGCGGGCATCGTTGTTTCACGGGTTACATGCAGACTTGCCGTTTTGACTCCTCGATCCTTAAATCCCGTAATCTGCAACACATGCTTGTGCAAAATGTCGGCTAAATCCTTGCTATCTTTACGACTGTACAACGTTTCAATTCCATTAGGAACAGGAGTTGTAAACTTGTTTCCATGGATCGACACAAAAATATCCGCCTGATTCAGTTGTGCAATATCTACACGTTGCTGCAGGGATAATTCCGTATCATCCTGCCTTGTAATCACCGTCTGAATCTCCGTATGTTGTTGCAGAAGTGCCTGAACTTTGAGCCCCACAGCCAAATTAAAGTCCTTCTCATAGGCGCCTGTCACACTGACGGCCCCCGACTGTCGTCCACCATGTCCTGGATCAATAATGACAACCTTTTTGCCATCATTGGTTGGCACAGCAGGCTGACTTGTTGGTTCTCCATTACTCGCCGCAAGGTCAACAAGCAACACGTTGTTCTCGCCCAGTGACCATTTGGCAGTCGCCACCTGACTCAGATCAAGGACCACACGCACTGTTGAAGGCGTTTGGCTGAACATTGCATATCGCACCTTGGAAACCAGCGATGAATCCGTAACCAGAATAGTTCCGCTGCCATCCGGATTGGAGGCCTGTCCCTGGATGAACTCCTTGGCAAATGTGGTGCCGGGCAAATCTACGATGATACGATCAGGTCCGCTGAGACTGGAAACCTTCGGTGTGATTTTCCCGTTCGTCGCCAAGATCAGACGATCCCCACCGAAGCTGATACTTTGAAGCTCTGACAGACCTTCCGGTTCAGTAGCTTCCACCGGGTCATTTTCATTTTCGGTACCTGCTACAGGAGGAATGCTAAATAGGCTTACTGTCTTGGTCCCATTGTCCCATCCCACACGAAGACCCATGCCTTCACCGACAAAACGTAACGGAACCAGTGTAGTCCCCTGTTTAATTAGAGGCGGAGAATCGAGACTCACCCGATTTCCATTCACGGTCGCAGCATCTTCGCCTGCCGTCATCTGGATACTGCTGTTGCCTTTGAGAATACGAACGGTCTGGGTGACTTTCTCCCATTTCACCTGATAACCGAGGTTTTCAGAGACGATCCGAATGGGCACCATCACGGTTTTGCCAGTATTTTCGGCCGGAGCTCCCGACTGCTGATTAATGGTCACACCGTCCAACACAATCGAGGGAGACGAATCGGCATTTGCCATGACAGGAAATAAACACAGGAACAGAAAAACAAAGACTGCTGCCGACCATTTCTTCATACATTAACCACCATTCTGTTTGTCTTTTGAACCTTCGACCTGATTCGCTGTGATGCAACACTCGACTCTATCTACTCTTCCATAATCTACTAATCAGTTTATCAGATATTGTCACTTCATCCGGTTACAACGTTGTCATATTTAGTCGGAATACCCTGCAATTCGAAGACATAATTGCATCATTGCCAAATGCAAAAAAACCTCCAATTCGAACAAGGAACGGTGAAGTTCCCTGCACGATTGGAGGTTTGATATACGAACTACAGATGAAAGATTAGACTGAGGCCGTTTGTCCAAACAATTTAGCCGAGTGGCGCTCTTCATAAGCTGTAATTTCATCATCATGCTGGAGTGTCAGGCCGATATCATCCAGTCCCTGCAACAAGAACTGACGACGGTGTTCATCCAGATCAAAATCGATATGCAGTCCGTATGCATCTGTAATCGTTTTGTTTTCCAGATTCACATTCATCTCATAACCTTCATGTGTCGCTGTACGCTGAAACAGATCTTCAACCTGCTCTTCCGACAGTTTGATCGGCAAGATCCCGTTCTTGAAACAGTTATTATAGAAGATGTCTGCATACGATGGTGCAATTACACAACGGAATCCGTAGTCCATTATCGCCCATGGTGCGTGCTCACGAGAAGATCCACAACCAAAGTTTGCGCGTGAGATCAGAATGGATGCCCCTTCGTAGCGAGGTTTATTCATTTCAAAAGAAGGATTGTTGTTACCCTCTTCGTCAAAACGCCACTCGTAGAACAAAAATTGTCCAAATCCGGTCCGTTCAATCCGTTTCAAAAATTGTTTTGGAATGATTGCATCTGTATCTACATTGACCCGGTCTACCGGTGCAACGATGCCTTGCAGTGTTTTGAATTCTTCCATATCATTCGTTCTCCCTTCAATCCGTTCGTTGTTAGATAGTTGCTTCCGTTTTGAAATTCCAGTCACGTACGTCAACGAAGTGTCCCTTAACCGCTGCTGCAGCCGCCATTGCAGGAGATACGAGGTGAGTACGTCCTCCGCGTCCCTGACGTCCTTCGAAGTTACGGTTGGATGTCGAAGCACAACGTTGTCCTGGCTTCAATACATCCGGGTTCATTGCCAGACACATACTGCATCCTGCATCACGCCATTCAAATCCAGCCTCAGTAAAGACTTTATCCAGACCTTCTTTTTCCGCCTGAATTTTAACACGTCCCGAGCCTGGAACAACGATCGCTGTAACATTACTGGATACGGTGTGACCTTTGGCTACCTGTGCAGCAGCACGCAAATCTTCAATCCGACCATTGGTGCATGAACCGATAAATACATAATCAACCGGAATTTCGGAGATCGGTGTTCCAGGTTCCAAGCCCATATATTCAAGCGCTTTTTCAGCTGCTTTACGTTCGTTTTCAGTTGGCAGTTCAGCCGGAACAGGAACTTTCGAAGAAATGTCGGTTCCCATACCTGGGCTAGTACCCCAAGTCACTTGCGGAATCAATGTTTCCACATCGATTTCAACCATATGGTCGAATTCAGCACCTTCGTCGGTTACAAGCTCTTTCCAGGCAGCAACCGCTTCATCGAATTTGCCATCGGCAGGTACGTATTCACGTCCACGCAGATATTCAAATGTCGTTTCATCCGGAGCAATCATGCCCGCTCTTGCTCCACCCTCGATGGACATGTTGCATACGGTCATACGCTCTTCCATGCTCAGTTCACGGATCGATTCACCTGTATATTCAATAACATATCCAGTAGCAAAGTCTGTACCGTATTTGGCGATAACTGCGAGAATCATATCCTTCGCCGTTACACCCGGGTTACGTTTGCCGACAAAACGAACTTCCATTGTTTTGGCTTTGGCTTGCTGCAAACATTGGGTTGCCATAACATGCTCTACTTCACTCGTTCCGATCCCGAATGCCAGTGCGCCAAATGCACCGTGTGTGGACGTGTGGCTGTCGCCACATACAATCGTTTTACCTGGATGAGTCAAACCGAGCTCAGGGCCCATAACGTGTACGACACCTTGATCGATTGTATCCAGGTCATACAGTTTTACGCCGAATTCACGGCAGTTTTGTGAAAGTGTGTCGATTTGTTGTTTGGAGATTGGATCCGTAATGTTGAAACGATCCTTCGTTGGAACGTTGTGATCCATTGTTGCGAACGTCAGCTCAGGGCGACGGACTTTACGGCCGCTCAGACGCAGACCTTCAAACGCCTGTGGGGATGTTACTTCATGCACCAGATGCAGATCGATATACAAAATGCTTGGTTTGCCTTCTTCCTGATGAATCACGTGGTTTTCCCAAATTTTCTCAAACATCGTTTTTTTACTCATCATTTTCACCTCATCATAAGTTCGGTCCTTGGAAGAGCCTCATACGTTCCTCTAAAAGTGAAGCTCTTGAATGACATAAATATATCACCCTGTCCTTCATTGTTCCAAGATATAATATCTATAGATGTAATAGGTTTAACCTATAATGAGAGAAAAGCAAAATAAACCACTGCTATATGCAGAGGTTTCAATTGATAACAATTATCATTATCATATAAGTCTTATACTACGTTCCAGCTTCTTCGCTGTCAATGCTTTTTATATAAAACAGAAAAAAGCAGTCCTGAATTCAGAACTGCTATGACTAAATCTCATCTGCTCAAAACAATCCCCGTCCACACTCAGTACAAACGACATATAAATAACTTAATGAAACAAATGAGACAACGAAATCAGCGGATTGATCCCTGCCCTAACATCCCATTAATGAAAGGTATGTGTGAATCAATAACTAGCTACCTCCGGTATTCCCCACATCTATCCATTCATTGCATTCCTGCCTCTGCTGGAAGTGAATTACTTCTTATCCCCACTGCTTTAATAACGAAATTGTAGACTTTTGAAGAATCTATGCCGTTTAATGTATAGCTGTAACTCGTCTGACCGCTTACCGCCGGCACATACACGCTCCAATTCGTGCTGACTTTATCATTCTTCTCGTAAATCCGGTAACCTCGCACCGGCTCAGAGCTAGTTGCTGGCGCTTTCCACGAAAGAACTGCACGGTTCGCTGACTGTCTGACTGCGCTTGGATTTTCCACTGTGCCGGGTTTGACGTCAGTCCGTTTAATACTGTAAGCATCATAGACGGCAAGGGGTTTATCTTTAACTGCTGTGTAGGATGTAACTTTTAGCACATCGCTTGTAATGGAAACATCCAAGAACATTTTCTTGTTGGGCTGATCGTTTTTTGCTGCAAAAAACGTGTCTGCGTCTGGATTAAGAGCATAGAATTTCGAAGCAGCCGAGTTGCCCATTAGATATACGGTCCCTTTGGGATTCAGTACATTTCCTTGCTCATCGGTAATGACATTCTTAATCGGAACGTTATTCAGCATTTGAAAAGATCTCATATACATATGGTCATGTCCCTCAAACACCATATCCACACCCAGCTCATCAAATACAGGAATCAGATATTTCCGGTAAAATTCTACCCGTTCGCTTTCTGCCGAAGCATTATCCCCTGAAGAATAAGCTCCCTTATGCATAGAGACGAATTTCCACTTTTTGTCGGTCTTTGCCACCTGATTCCGCATCCATTCCAATTGCTTCGTGAACTGAATATCTGCTTTGTACGGCTTGACCTCTCCTTCGTACTGGGAATTGATTTGCATAAACAGGGCATCGCCGTATTCGAAAGCATACACCGACCCGTCATGAGCACCAGTCCCCACATCTTTTGGAAGATTAAAATGGTTATAAAAATTATTATTCGGATAATCCTCGATCTCATGGTTGCCGATTATCGGAGCAAATGGCACATTGGCAAATTCTTTTTTCGGCACACCCAAGAACCACTGCCACAGCTGCTCCAGATCACCGTCATCCGTTAGATCCCCTGTAAGAAGAACAAACTTGGGATCTACCGTTTTCTCAATAGCTCTCTTAAAAGTATCCTGCCACAGATCGAAATTGGATTTACTTGAGCCTTGGGTGTCGGTTACATAGAGGAAATGGAAATCCTGATTATCCGCCTTGTCTGTGGTAAAAGAACCCGTCTCGCTCCAGCCGTCCGCATCACCGTTACCGGCGCGATACATATACTTGGTTCCAGGCATAAGACCGGTTGCAATAACCTTGTGGCTGGCGAACTTCTTATACTTCTTGGAACTTCTGTCTCCTGACGTCATTAAGGTTTCAATAACTGTTGAACTACCCTCATAAGAAGTTGCCAGTTGTTCCGGGAACTCGCTTCCTCCAGCATTCGAGGCCTCCACCACTTGCACTACTGTACTTCTTACGGTTTCGGCCGTATACCAGTTAAAGGCGATACTTGTCTTTGGGTCCCCATTAAAAGTCATGTTCAGCAGCGTTGGTGTTTTGTTGCCGGTATCTGGAGACTTCGTCTTAAAGCTCCAGGTAATATCGTTGTCCGGTGTCCGGCCGTCCCCAGTCCCCTTAACAAGTTCTTTAGGGATGGTCACCTTGTAAGTTTTGCCGGCAGTAAAATTAGGATGGCTGACTTTAACCGTGTCTTGACCGAGGAGCGAGGCAGAGATGTTAGTAAGAGGGGCATTGTTTTCCGTGATTACAACTTGATGACCACTAACGAGACTAATGGCTTTATTAAACTTCACTGTGATCTCTGCGTTAACGGAAACATCTGCCGCCCCTGAAGCGGGAGTTTTGCTCACCTCAAGTGTGGGAGTGTTCCCGGGTTCGCCGCTGATGCGTGTTCCTTTAATTACCACATCTTTGATTCTGCTTGAGCCTGAGCTGGACACCGTTCCCCCGCTTACGCTTTTCGCAGAGTTTACCACCCAGCGGATATAGAGTACATCTTGATTTTTTGTTTCCGCAGGCAATGCGAGGTTCGTTAATTTGCAGGAATTATTGGAACAATTAAAATTGTTCTGGGCAAGAACAATTTTGCCGCCCGAAATATCTGTCCATTCCTGCTGATTTGTACTGTATTGCACCTTAAAATCCCTAGGTCCTGTGCTTGAAGAAGTTTGCTGTGAAGAGAGGACGATACCTTCGAAGCCTTTGGTCGAAAGCGTGGCAAACCAGTATTTAATGCCCGTTCCTTCATGCCAGCCCTGGTTGCGTACGCTGTTCTCACCTGACTCATAGGTGTATGCATCCGTATTTGTTCCTACATCACGAATGGATGAAGCCGTTTGATATACCCCGCCGGTAGCCGGAAATACTCCGTTCTCACCTTTGTCTTTAAAAATCCACTGGGCAATCGTTTCCTGAACTGCAGTTGCTTCGCTTGCAAGATCTTCCTCATTTCCTTCCCTTCCTGCTGAGACAAAACCGGTCAATTCCATGGCAAGCAGCAAACCTATAGCCATTAGACTGATTACCTTGGAAAATCTGCTCTTGAGATAAGATTGGTTGTTGTCCATTCGGCCCATCTCCCTCCTGTTATTTAAGTTCCCAGTTGGTGACTTGAAGTACTGCCGAATCTGCGCTTTTCAGGTCTGTCTCTCCCATGTTCAGCAAATTGCTCCACTGCTTCACACGATTCTTCCCGTTAGGCGGAGAGTTGTAGTCATTAGTATCCACAATCTTGGTCCGTTCTTTATAGAATTTGGTCATGAAAGTCTTCTCATCCGTGCTGCTTCCTGATTTACCCAAAAGCCCTTGAAGGGTCTCAGAGCCGCCGGTAGCTCCATGGTTCAGCGCTGCGTCCACGAAGGAACCAATCGTTAATGCCGAGTTAAAGCCGCGTTTGCGGGCCTGATCCACACTGTACTTAATATAGACATTGTAGAACGTTTTCCACATAGCCTCTCTCCACTCGGGATCATTTTGCAAATTGCCGATCTTTTTGCAGAAACTCTTTTCGCTTTCATTGATTTCGAGGATCTTCCCTTTCATCGAACCCTTGACACCGATCCGGGCCAATGCTCCCTTAACCGAAGGATTACTCGCGCCTTTGGCAGCGTCATATTCCTTGAACAGATCCGGACCGTCGGGACCAGTATCATTGGAGCCGCCTGTAGTCGCACCGAATATTCCAATCGTGTACCCGCGGTTATCATCAATATCTTCACAATATCCGTAAAACTTGGTCCAGTTCAGATCGTCCTGCTCCGGTTTGTTGACAAGCATCATAATATTGTTCCACTGCTCACCATCCAGACCTGTGTTGACACGCAAGAATTGAAGTGTTGCCGGTGAGAAATTAGAATTAGGGTTCCCTGCCGCATAACTTTTCTGTTGAGACGCATTGGACAGAGAGCCATAAGAAAAAATCATTGAAAAACTGAGCAGGATCATCAATGAAAATTTCATCTTCTTGAAAACCTTACTGTTCGTTGAATTAAGCACCGCAATCTCTCCCTTAGTTAAATAGTATAAGCGCTTTAACTTTTAGCAGCAGGAACTCTATACCCAAACCTATCCAAGCATGACACCCCTCCTTTTTTTTCAACGATTGGTAAATTCCATTCAAGCTTATCTCAAAAAATTTATCTATACAGCACGTATTTTCTTGTAATTATTAAATTTTAATACATATATTGCTATCAACCTTAGATCAAGTCTACAATCCTCTTAGGAGGTGCTGAATGAAGCCGGTATTTTATGAGTCTACTCTTTTTGACATTAGCCGCAAGAAACAGGTATACACCAGCATGTCTTCAAGACACTATCATGATGCATATGAGATTCTGTATTTAATATCCGGGGATTTTTATTATTATATAGGGGACAGAACCTACCAGGTTGCGGGCGGAACACTGCTATTTATGGATATTCACGAAAGGCACAAACTGGTTAATTCCGGCTGCAATATGTATGAACGAGTTACACTGCTATTTAAGAAAGAATTCCTGCAGCATTTCTGCACCCGCGGTCAATGTGAGGAACTGCTCGAATTGTTCAAAAGTGATTACCGTGCTTTGAAGATGACCGGAAAGGATCAGCATTTTATCGAACAGCTTTTTCAGAAGATGATCCAGGAAGGGAAAAAGCAAGCCCGCGGATATGAACAGTACCAACAAATATTATTGGTAGAGTTGCTCCTCTATCTTAATCGTAAACTATTTGACAGCCTTGTCGCTCCATTGGTGGAATCCAATCGTACACACAAGAAAGTCCTAGACATCGTTAATTATGTAAATCAACATTATATGGAACCGCTTAAGCTCTGTGAGATTTCACGGCAATTCGACATAAGCTCTTCCTACCTTTGCCGAACTTTTAAAGAATCCACCGGGTTCAGCTTCATTGAATATATCAATAATATCCGTATAAAAGAAGCTCGTGATTTGCTGGTTGGCTCTTCTTTTAATGTTACTGAAATTGCTGGAATGGTTGGGTTTGATAACACCTCCCATTTTGGAAGAACCTTCAAATTAATGATGGGCATCTCGCCACTCTGCTTCCGCAAACAATTTAAGTCTTAATAGCAAAATCACTGAAATACTCATCATTAGAGTCAGATAACGATAGAATATTAACATTCCGGTTAGTGAGATCACCTCATATACTCATTCATCAATCATTAAACGTTATCACAAACAGTGTATCAACTCTTTTAAGCAGTTTAAGCGTTTCAGTTAAACTAATCATTTCTTATTTGTAGTGATATAATGATGGCATAACGAAAGGAATGACGTGTGGATATGGAATTCAGACAACTTCAATATACGCTGCAAATCGCGGCAGAGCGGAACTTCTCCCGGGCAGCCGAGAAGCTGCACATTGCCCAGCCTTCTTTAAGTCAGCAGCTATCCAAACTTGAAAAGGAACTGGGTGTACTGTTATTCCAGCGTAATACCAGCACCGTGGAGTTGACTCATGCAGGGGTGACTTTTGTAGAGCAAGCTCAGAAAATTATTGATGCAGTCGAGCTGCTCAGACAGGAAATGTCGGACATTTCCCAGCTTCGTAAAGGTAAAGTCGTTGTAGGCAGCATGCCGATTACTGGCTCGCACCTGCTTCCGCATGTGCTTCCCGCATTTCAGCAGGCCTATCCCGAGATAGAAGTAACCTTGCTGGAAGACTCCGGGCTGACGCTTGAAAAGTTGACGGCCAGTGGCAAGGCTGACTTAAGCCTGCTCTCCCTCCCATTGCAGGAGCCAAGCCTATCTTATGTAACGATTGGTGAAGAGCGAATTGATCTGGCTGTTCCCCCAAATCACCCTCTGGCACGCAGAGGAGATCCGGAACATCCGGTTCCAGTACGGATGGAAGAGCTTCGCGATGAACCCTTTGTTGTACTGAAGAAAGGACAGGGCTTCCGCAAACTTACATTTGATCTGTGTGAGGAAGCCGGATTTGACCCCAATGTGGTGTTTGAGAGTACGAACATCGAGACGGTGCAGTCACTGGTAGCTACAGGTATGGGGATTACGCTGGTTCCGCGCTTTATTGCCCGCGCGCCCCGCAGTGAATTTGTTCCTGTTTATGTACCGCTGGCCGAGCCAACCCCCAGTCGTACCCTTGTAGTTGCATACCGCCAAGGACGGGTTCTTTCCAAAGCCGCGGAGGCATTCATCCATACGTTTCAACAAACCGTTGCAGAGCTCTCTCAAGGAGAATAATCGGACGATCAGCGTATTAGCCACGCCATACATGGCAATAAAATAAACAAAGGCTTGGCCCATAAGGGCCAAGCCTTTGTTCTATACTCGTCTCCCGCATCCGCAGGATAAAGTTCTTACATGGTATTAGCAGTACATCGTTACAGTACAATGTTGCTGATATCATCATTGAATTGTTAACGTAGAAACGTGCATATGAGAATTTCAAGTTTGGCGGTTTATTTTCGCAAATTACGTTCACTTGTCAGCCTGTTCTGCTGATTCACAAGGCGGCCTTCGTCCTGAACAGATTGTTCAGGGGGTGATAGCCCTCCTGCCCCATTCTCTAAGAATGGCCTCAAGTGATCTACCCTAGTGTTTTCCTGTTCCAGTCTCCTGAGCGTATCTTTCACATGGTTGTCCATTGATTGATCATCCTCCTTGGTGACGGGATAGTTATCATTACCCGCATCCCGGAAGAATAAACACTTTACTGGGGAATTACATATTTTTATTTGCTGCCAAAATAAATGCCAGGTCTGCGGTCTTCGAACACTGGAATACGGCCACGAACCTCATCCACAAGCGAAGGACGGATAACTCCGGTCACGATCTCTTCTGCTTCTCCGCCTTCAGCCACAATTTCACCCCAAGGATCAATAATGAGGGAATGTCCGAAAAATTCGGTATCTCCGCCTTTCCCTACGCGGTTGCAGGCAATAACGTACATCTGATTCTCGATGGCCCTTGCTGTAAGCAGTGTGCGCCAATGGTGCAAGCGCGGGTTCGGCCATTCAGCGGGGACGATTAATGCTTTGGCCCCGTTCAAAGCAAGCGTGCGAGCAAGCTCAGGAAAACGGATATCATAACAGATCGAAGCTCCAGCGGTAAGGCCGTTCTCCAGTTCGAATATTTCTGGTTCTGCACCAGGTTGCAAATACTTTTCTTCATCCATCAGGCGGAACAAATGTAATTTATCGTAACGTGTCACCTGAGTTCCTTCACTATTATAGGCGTACATAGTATTGTAGATTTGGCCGTCACGTTTCTCCGCAATGGAACCGCCAACGATGGAAATTCGATGTTTTTGGGCAAAAGCCGCGAGCCACTCTCTTGATTTCTGGCCCTCCGGGTCAGCAAGCTCATGAATTTGTTCCAAAGCATAGCCCGTATTCCACATCTCGGGCAGCACAGCCAATCCCAGATCGGGATACTGTTCTACCGCTTGTTCGAGCAAAGACTGCATATGTTTATGGTTGGCCTCAGGGTCTCCGAGCTGAATATTGCCCTGAATCAGGGCCACACGCATTTCCCCTTGTTGTTTTTCTGTCATGACAAGCACTCCTCTGAACCGTAATACCTGTAATCATAGCTTGATCATTCAAACATCTGCAACCTGTTTTCGTTCTGAACTCCTACATAATAACTCGGGCAGCAAAGTTAACAAACGGTTGCTAGTCAGTGCATCGCCCAAATTCCATGTTGTTTCCTCCACTCCGTACACCTGTCCCTTCTGCACGGCTGGAAGTGCTCGCCAGCTTGGACTCTGCATCAACTTCTCTGTGGCCTGTCTTGCAATAACCTCTTCAGTAAGCAAGACAAATATATGGTCACCCGCATACTGACGAATCGCTTCTGACGAAATTTCCTTATACGCTCTGCCCGCGACAAGCGCCTCCTTCACTTTCGTAACGGGTCTGAATCCCATCGGATGATACAAGAGCGCGGCCAGACCAATATTGCCCATGACAAATAATCGGGCACCCCGATGGTATGTGAATACGGATGCCGTTTCCCCCGGTTCAATTGAAGCATGAATCTTCATCCACATCTTTTCCATACGTTGCTGATAGGAGGATAGCCATTGTCCAGCCTCTGATTGCTTGCCAAACCAGCTTCCCACCCTGCAAATCCGATCTTCCAGCGTTGCATGAGAGTTATATGCCAGTGTGGGTGCTATTCGGGAAAATTGTTCATATTGTTGTTCGTTAGTGCTATCGAAAATGATCAGGTCTGGTCTCATCCGGACTGCCTCTTCCACATTAACCGGGGCAACCGCATCATATACCTGATCTCCTAATAAACCAATGCCTAACACTTGCAGATCTCCACCGGAATCACCATAATACATAATTCGCTCAGGCTGTGCCGGAATATTCACATCATGACCTAACCAATCCTGAACCAGTGTTTGTTGCTGAACAGATCGGTCATATTGACGAGGTGATAATCCGGTCATTTGACGAAACCGCCTGCTAAAATAATACTCATCCTTAAAGCCCACCCGGGTTGCTATATCCCGAAGTGGCTCATCGGACTTGCGCAGCCAATCCTTGGCATGTTTAATTCGTACATGGTTCACATAATCAAGCGGCCTGTGGCCTGTTAATTGTCTGAACAAGGTTGTATATTGCACGGGGCGGATATCTGCAAGACGTGCCAGTTTCTGTACTGTGATTTCTTCAGCGTAATGGTCTTCTACATACTGAATCGTACTGTGTAGTCTGGATTCTATGCTCTGCTCCGTTTTTGGTGAAGTGTACCGGGTGATGATCATCTCCATCCATCTCTGAAACTGTGCATTCAAATGGCTATATTCGGCATCTGTTTGATAATCCCGAATGGCATACAATTGCTCCAGCAGCCCACTTAATGGGGCATAAGGATAGCCGTTCAATTGATTTTTATGTTCAAATACAGGGCGCGTATACTGTTCCGGATCTCCCGTCAACACATGAATAACATCAAAAGATATCACCATATATTTCAATTCCAATCGGTTCCCATGTTCAATCTGGTACCCCTCACCCGGAGAAAGCGGGTACACACATCCGGTGGTAAAGGGAAACTGTTCATACCCTATATATAAGCGACCTTCCCCTTCTTCGCAGATCAAGAATGTATGTTTGTCGCATGTTACTTCCAGCATCACCTGTTCAGGTTGTTCAACTCGTTGTTCCAGATGATCCAGCCGAAACATGAATGCTGAAAAATATAACCCTCCCGCACCGGCATTCAAAGCCTGCATGATGGTTCACCTCGTTTTTTAAATGAGAATTATTATCAATTAATCCTATGAACTGATTATAAGCGAGCTTTTGTCATTAATCCAGATCTGGCTGTACTCAGCACAAAAAAAGAGCTTTCAACGAAATGTTGAAGGCTCTTTTTTAGTCGGCATTTTCGTTCTATTCCAGTAAAATATTATGACTTATAATCCATCAACGACTATTGAATCATCTGTTTCGGCAACTCTTTCAAAAGCCATTCTCTTGAAGTTGCATCACTTGAAGCCTTGACCAGATCAAAACGATATACTTTTCCTTCTTTTACAGCGGGCAAGTTCTTCCAAATCGGGCTATCCAGCAATTCTTTGGTAGACTGCTTCGCATCATCCGTTACTGGATCAAGTATAAATACGCGGTCACCTGCAATTTCAGGAAGCTTTTCAGTAGAAATCTCTGCAAAGCCCATTCCTTCATCTAATACTTTCTGAATTTCCGCGGTTGGCTTCATCCCATTGGCTCCATATAACAACTGTGGCAATCCTGCTCCGGCCATTACAAACAGTCGATTACCAGGATACATGGTGAATACCGAAGCCGTTTCCCCTTCTTTCAGTCCATTCTCATGAAGCTGCTTCCACATCTCTTCCGTTGCTTTTTGATGGGCTGTGATCCAAGCTTCCGCTTCTGGCTTTTTGTTCAACAGATCGCCAAGAGTACGCATGCGGTCTTCCAGTGAGGCAAACGAGTCAAAGGTAACCGTTGGCGCCATCTTTGAGATTTGATCATATTGTGCCTCATCGCTATTCGAGAAAATGATCAAATCAGGATTCAAGGTAAGCGCCTTTTCAACACTCATCGGGAAACCCACATCTTCCGCTTGGGCCACCTGATCATCATATACTGTTCCATCCTGGCGAAGAATACCTACAGGTACAACGCCCAGCGCTAGCAGATCTCCTGTAACTTCACCATGATAAATCACACGCTTTGGCGTAACCGGAACCTCAACTTCATGGCCTGTCCAGTCCTTGAACATCCGGGTTTCACCCTCACTGTTATCCGCGGATGCCGTCTGTTCCTGATTGGACTGATCCCCATCTGTCTGTGTTTCATTGACCGTTTTGGAATCATCCGTTCCGGCAGATGGAGTTGAAGCCTGATTTCCGCAAGCCAGCAGAAGAATGGACAACCATGTAACCGTCAATAATACTGCCGTATTTCGTATACCCTTTTTCATTTCTATTTCTCCCCCTAATAAGTGCTTCGTTCCTATTTATCAATGATATTGATTATCATTATCGGATATTATCATAAAACATGCTTTCCCCTAATCTCAATGGACAAAACGAAATACCTCATTTCAGTTTTGTACAAAAACTCAAATAATGGTTCCATTCAAGTATTCATGAAGTGTTTTCCCCCTATACAGCTCGGGATTGACGTGATAAATTAATGAGTACTATATTGCCATCTTTAATAACCGGAGTGATGTATAGCATGACTAATCAGCCTAAAGCATCGGGTCGTTCAGCCTTTACCATACCTACATCCGATGTAATGACACAGCTTCCAACGCAATTTTTTGCTACCCTTGTTCAAAATGTAAACCGCGAAATCGCAAGTGGTCACGACGTGATTAACCTAGGGCAGGGTAACCCGGATACACCTACACCGCCCCACATTGTTAAAACATTGCAAGAATCTGCAGAGAACCCGCTCTATCACAAATATTCGCCTTTTAGCGGGCATGCTTTCCTGAAGGAAGCCGTTGCAAAACGTTACAAGGAAGATTACAACGTGGACCTGGACCCCGAAACGGAAGTTGCGATTTTGTTTGGCGGAAAAACGGGCTTGGTCCAGTTACCTCAGGTATTGCTCAATCCCGGCGACGTATGTCTCGTCCCTGATCCAGGTTATCCCGATTATTGGTCCGGAGTGGCACTGGCGAAAGCGCGCATGTCTTTTATGCCACTGCTGGAGTCCAATGCATTCCTGCCTGACTATGAAGCAATCTCTACCGAGGATCGGGAAAAGGCCAAGCTGATGTTCCTGAACTATCCTAACAATCCAACATCGGCAACCGCCCCGCTTTCCTTCTATGAAGATACGGTAGAGTTCGCCATTCAAAATAAAATCGTCGTAGCCAGTGACTTCGCCTATGGTGCAATCGGATTCGATGGACATCGTCCAGTGAGCTTTTTGCAGGCACCAGGTGCCAAAGAAGTGGGCATTGAGTTCTACACATTATCCAAAACCTACAATATGGCGGGTTGGCGTGTCGGATTTGCCCTGGGCAATGCAGACATCATCTCCAAAATCAATCTGCTACAGGATCATATCTACGTGAGCCTCTTCGGAGGCATTCAGGCCGCTGCTGCGGCCGCACTGACATCTTCCCAAGAATGTGTCACTTCACTGGTTGCACGCTATGAATCACGTCGCGACGCTTTCTATGATGCACTTTCATCCATCGGCTGGCAGGCCTCTAAACCGGGAGGTTCCTTCTTTAGCTGGCTGCCTGTACCTGCAGGATTTACTTCTTCTTCCTTTGCTGACGTGTTACTGCGTGAAGCAAAGGTCGCGGTAGCACCAGGTATTGGTTTCGGTTCACATGGTGAGGGTTACGTGCGCGCAGGACTGCTAAGTGATGAAGAACGATTAAGCGAAGCTGCGGAGCGGATTGGCAAGTTGAATTTATTCAAGTAATTTACAGGTGCATATCCCCTTTGCATCTGCCAAGTTTCCATGGTATGTTATAAGGAAATATTGAACGAAACGTGATGACGGGACCAGTACGAGAGGATCAGCCGCGCCCAGAGAGTAAATTCCATCGGGCTGCAAGAATTTACCGCGGCTTCTCTCCGAAACCTACCCCTGAGCGGCCTGTGATGCACAGGACAGTGCCTTCTGTTACAGGGCATGAAGCCGGATGATCCAATCATCAATAAAGGTGGTACCGCGGAAGTAACGAACTTTCGTCCTTTTTAACCAAAAGGGCGGGAGTTTTTTTTGTACCCAACGGTCTGCTCCAGGGTCAATCATTAATATTGTTTAAGGAAGTGAAAACATGACCTCACGTATTGTAGTTAAGATCGGAAGCAGTTCGCTTACTACGGAAGAAGGCGGGCTTGATCGAAGTGCCATTACTTTTTTTGCTGGAGAAATTGCTGCCTTGGCCGAACAAGGCCATGAGGTTCTTCTGGTCACTTCGGGAGCAGTAGCTGCCGGATTCCGAGAGATCGGTTACCCCCAGCGTCCCAAGCAGTTGCATGAAAAACAAGCCGCAGCGGCTGTTGGGCAAGCTTTGCTGATGCAGGCATATCAACAGGCTTTTGCAGCGCACCGCGTTACTACAGCACAAATTCTGCTCACCCGTACCGACTTTCACAGCCGGAAACGTATGGGCAATGCGGGCATGACCGTGGAAGAACTGCTCAAACAGCGCGTCATTCCGATTTTTAACGAGAATGATACCGTATCTGTCGATGAATTGAAGTTCGGAGATAACGATCTCCTGTCTGCTCTGGTAGCGAATCTGGTCAAGGCACAGCATTTGGTCATTCTTACAGATACCAACGGTCTGTACACGGCCGATCCACGAAAAGATCCGTCTGCGTTTCGTTATGACCGCATCCCCGAAATTACAGCAGAAATTTACGCCTATGCTGGCGGTTCTGGATCATCCGTAGGTACCGGCGGCATGCGATCCAAGGTAGATGCAGCCAAAGTGGCAACGCGTGGAGGCGTGCCTGTTTTTGTGGGAAGTGTGAAGGAACCTGGGGATATGCAAAGAGCGGTTGATGGCACCGGAAAAGGAACGTATTTCGAGACTCGCCTTGCCGCTCTCTCTCGTAAAAAGCAATGGCTTGGCTTCATGTCTACCCCGCTCGGTACCGTCGTTGTGGATAATGGTGCCGAAGAAGCACTGGTCCATGGTGGTCATAGTCTCTTGCCTGTAGGCGTCAAACGCGTGTTGGGTACTTTCCATGCCGGAGATGTTGTAGAGGTACTGGGTATGGATGATACCTTGCTCGGTCGTGGTATTGTCAATTATGATGATGACCAGCTACGGCTCATCGCAGGACTGCCAAGTGGCGAAGTGATGAAGCAGTTGAACAGCATCCATCGACTTGAGGTTATTCATCGGGACGAGTGGATTACTTTAAAATAGAAAACCTATAATCCTACCGAGTGTACTGCTCAGGATCATATGATATAGCCATTAAATAATCTTTCGTTTCCACTTTATATATGGGAGGAATTTATGATGAGTGAAGTCAGGGAAAAAGCGAGTAAGGCCCAAGCCGTGGTTCCACAACTGAATCGACTGAGTACAGAACAAAAAAATAACGCATTGCTGGTCATGGCGGACGCATTGATTGCCCAAGCGGATTCCATTATAGCAGCAAACGCTGAGGATCTGGAACGTGGCAGACAGCAAGGCACTCCGGAATCGATGCTGGATCGCCTCGCTTTGAATAAGGAGCGTATCGCCGGCATCGCTGAAGGACTGCGTCAGATCGTGGAGTTACAGGACCCTGTGGGCGAAGTGCTGGAGACATTCACTCGTCCGAACGGATTGCATGTTGAAAAATTGAGAGTGCCCATCGGTCTGATCGGCATTATCTATGAGGCCCGTCCTAATGTTACAGTAGACGCAGCCGGACTATGCCTCAAAACAGGCAACGCTGTACTACTGCGAGGCGGCTCCTCTGCCCTCTCCTCCAATCGCAAAATTGTGGAGGTACTCCATCAGGCACTGGCAACAACAGTCATGCCAGCTGATGCCTTGCAGCTTGTTGAGGATGCAGACCGTTCCTCCGTGGACGAAATGCTCAAGTTAAATGGACTGCTCGATGTCATCATCCCACGCGGCGGAGCCTCACTGATTCGCAATGTGGTTGCCAATGCAACAGTGCCTGTGATCGAAACTGGCGCAGGTATCTGTCATACCTATGTGGATGCATCTGCCGATCCGGTCATGGCAGCGGAGATTGCTGTTAATGCCAAGGCACAACGTCCATCCGTTTGCAACTCCATGGAAACCTTGTTGCTGCACGCCGTTTACGCGGAGGAGAATCTGCAGACTCTGGCCGAACAACTCCGTGAGGCGAATGTCCTGTTGAAGGGGTGTGACACGGTTCGCCGTCTGGTTCCCTCTGCCCTTCCTGTGACGGAAGAAGATTATGCGACAGAGTACAATGATTATATTTTAAACATCCGTGTAGTTCAGAACCTGGATGAAGCGATGGAGCATATCGCATGTTATGGCACGAAGCATTCAGAGTGTATCGTCACCAAGGATACCAGCAATGCAGAACGTTTTTTACATGATGTAGATGCAGCCGCTGTATACCATAATGCTTCTACTCGTTTCACAGACGGGTTTGAATTCGGTTATGGAGCCGAAATTGGGATCAGTACCCAGAAGCTGCATGCTCGTGGACCTATGGGTCTGCCTGCATTGACGTCAACCAAATACCGTATCACTGGAAATGGACAAATCCGGCAATAATATCGCAGCTACAGTTATATAGGAGGAACGATAAATATGAGTCAAGAACAACAGACGTTATTACAACAGAAGATTACTTTTCACGGAGCAGGTGCGATGGCTGAAGCCATCGTGCGCGGATTAATTTCCCGCCTTGTCGTTCGTCCTCAGGATATTACGATGCTGAACCGCAGCAACCAGAAACGTCAGGAGGAGCTCAGTACCCGTTATGCCGTACATACCGGAACTGCTGCACAATCGCTGGATCATCTCGCCGCTTCTCCGGTTATTGTACTCTGCATGAAACCGAAGGATGCTGCCGCAGCGCTGCGTGAACTTGGGCCGCTCCTGTCCCCCGATCAATTAATCGTCTCCGTTATCGCCGGATTATCGATCCGTACGATGCAATCCCTACTGGGACGCAAGCAACCGATCGCCCGCACCATGCCGAATACGTCCAGTACAATCGGGCTCGGCGCAACCGGACTTGCCTTCTCTGAAGAGATTACGGATGAACAGCGCAGTACAGTCATGACGATGTTCGAAGCTGTTGGAATCGTGACCATCGTACCAGAAGATAAACTCGAAGTGCTCACAGGTATTTCCGGAAGTGGTCCGGCTTATGTATACTATTTGATGGAAGCCATGATTGCCGCAGGTATTCGTGGCGGCTTGTCCAGCCAACAATCCCGCGATCTGACTGTTCAGACCGTGCTGGGTGCTTCACGCATGGTACAACAGACTGGCTTAGAGCCAATGAAACTCCGTAGTGATGTGACCTCCCCGGGAGGCGCAACTCAGGCAGCATTAAAAACGCTGGACGAGGGAGATTTCTTTGAAAATGTAATCGCAGCCGTCAACCGCTGTGCAGAGCGCTCACGGGAGATGGGAGCTTCTTTGGAAGGAGATTTAAAATGAATAATATGTGCACAGCCACATATCGTCTGCATGATGATCGTGCAGACTTCCGCAAGAAGGCTGAGTCCATTGCTGTCGGCATGACTGTTGGCAGTTGGACTGAATTACCTCAGGCCAAGCGTGAGGCGATGCAGAAACATCTGGGTGAGGTCATCAGCGTTGAGGTGCATGAACCTGAGGGCATGGCCCCAGGTGAGCGTTACGCCGATATTACCATCGGTTATCCGGATGTAAATTTCAGCCGTGATATTCCTGCACTGCTCGTGACGGTCTTTGGCAAGATCTCAATGGATGGACGCATCAAACTAACACGGCTTGGATTCTCGGACGGCTTCCTCAGCGCATTCCCCGGTCCCAAGTTTGGACTGAACGGTGTTCGTGATCTGCTAGGTGTACATGATCGTCCATTGTTAATGAGTATCTTTAAATCAGTCATTGGACTGGATGCAGACGAATTGAGGGAACAGTTTATTCGCCAGGCTCTTGGTGGAGTGGACTTAATTAAGGACGATGAAATTCTGTTTGAGAACAAACTGACTCCGATTGAGAAAAGAGTCGAGGTCTGCATGAAAGCTGCAGAACAGGCACGCAAGGAGACGGGTAAGAAACTTCTTTATGCCGCGAATTTGACTGGACCTACTTCACGCCTGAAACAACAGGCTGAACGAGCGATAGATGCAGGAGCAAATGCGCTGTTGTTCAATGTCTTGTCCTACGGATATGACGTGCTGCACGAACTTAGCAGTGATCCGGACATCAACGTGCCAATCATGGCTCACCCTGCGCTTGCAGGTGCAGTGTATCCTTCACCACATTATGGTATCTCGGCATCCGTTCTGCTGGGTCAGCTGATGCGACTTGCCGGAGCGGATCTGGTGCTCTTCCCTTCCCCTTACGGATCGGTAACGATGCCGAAGGAGGAAAATATGGCCATTACAGAACAATTGCTGTCACCTGAACTTCCGGTCAGAACCAGTATGCCTGTGCCTTCAGCAGGTATACACCCTGGGCTTGTACCACTTATTCTGCGTGACTTCGGCACCGATGTCATCGTTAATGCCGGCGGAGGTATCCATGGACATCCCATGGGCACTGAGGCAGGCGGACGGGCATTCTTGCAGGCAATTGAGGCAGCCCAGCGTTCCATTCCACTGGCAGAATATGCAGTTGAACATCCTGAGCTGAAAAGTGCACTGGATCTATGGGGTGGCGAACGATGAGAAGTGATAAAAAAACGGTCATTTTCTGTGATTTTGATGGCACGATCACCCTTTCGGACAATATTGTAGCGATTATGAAACATTTTAAACCCGAAGGTATTAAAGTGATTATGAAAGACACGATTGAACAGCGAATCTCGCTCCGAGAAGGTGTTGGAGCGATGTTCGCTCTGTTGCCTTCTTCGCAGAAAGATGAAATTGTGGAATTTGTACTTGGACAGGCTGGCATCCGAGAAGGGTTCAGCGAATTTCTTGCATACGTTCGGGACGAGGGCATTGAATTCAATGTCACCAGTGGCGGAATGGACTTTTTTATCGAGCCTTTGCTCGCTCCATTCGATATTCCACAGGATCACGTTTATTGCAATGGGGCGGATTTTACAGATGAATTCATACGTATTGAGTGGCCTAATCCATGTCAGCCTCCTTGTGAGAACGGCTGCGGCATGTGTAAAACGACGGTTATTCGTACATTCCCGGAAGAACAATATAATCGTATCCTCATTGGAGACAGTCTAACGGATTTTGAAGGTGCCAAAATCGCTGATCTTGTCTACTCCCGTTCCATCCTGACGGATAAGTGTATAGAGCTGGGTGTGGATCATGTCCCATTCACAACCTTCTACGATATTATGGAAGATATGAAACAGAAGCAAACACAAGGAGTGCTGTAAAGATGGGTTTTGAAAAGATTACATTAGAACATAAACGCCAGGTGCTTGAAGAACTGGCTGATATCAAAGCGCTGTTTGCCAGCCGTAACTGGTTCCCTGGTACAAGTGGCAACCTGTCGATGCGTGTGGGCGACTTCGATCCGGAGCAATTCTACTTTGCAGTTACTGCATCAGGCAAAGACAAATCTCTCCGTACACCGGAAGACTTTCTGTTTGTGGACAAGCATGGTACGGCCATTGAGACTACGACCTTGAAACCGAGCGCTGAAACGTTGATTCACTGCGAGATCTATCGTTTAACCGGCTGTGGCGCCGTGTTCCATGTGCATACCGTATTTAACAACCTGATCAGCGAGTTTTTTGGAGCAGATGGACACGTACCGATTCAAGGCATCGAGTTGATCAAGGCTTTCAACATCTGGGAAGAAAATGCGGAGATTCGTGTACCGGTTCTGCCTAACTTCGCGGATATTCCATCCATTGCTGAATTGGTACCAGGTGTACTTGACGCCAAAGTACCGGGAATTTTGCTGCGTAATCACGGTATTTATGCATGGGGCAAGGATGCTTTTGAAGCGAAACGTCACCTGGAAGCGTTCGAGTTCCTGTTCGAAGTGATGTACCGTCAACTTCTGCTGAAGGGTGCTACGAAATAGCAATCATTTATTCGAAATCAAAGCTCCAAAACCAAAAACACGCCAAGGCTGATATACATAGCCCTTGGCGTGTTTTTATGTTTGGGGAATTCCTTGCTTTCTATGATTTTTTTGTTCCCCTATGGAAAAGGAATCGATAACATCTAGGGGATAACAGCGATCGGAAGGTTGTTCTGTCATCGTAGTGTCAGTGTAACTATTCTTTAGTTCACTCTACAATCGATCATCCCGATCCTTGAATAAAAAGAGACTGTCTGCTCCCTCATCATTTCGATGAACCGCACTATGGACCCCCGTCCCCCTCTGCTTGCCAAACAGCAGCTTTAGACCGCCAAAAATGAGCAGCAAGGACACAATGACGGTGTTCACATACGAACGAATCTCGTACGTCATAAATGCATCCGGGAACATCTCATTCAGCTGCGGAATGACCAAGCGGATAAACAGATAGTACAATCCCAATGCAGCAATTCCGAATCCAATCAGGCGCTGGTGACGAGCCCAATCCTTGAAAATGGGTTGATCTGTTAACGGTTCTCGGCCATACCGGCTTGAACACTGAAGTCCGTCAAAGAAGCTGTAGAACCAGATCAACGGAATCATGAACAGGAACACCGATAAATGAAGCAGGTCCAGAATGTAGATGCTGCCTAGGAACAGGAACATGAGTTGCATGCCTCTTTTTTGCAGTCCCAGATACAGATGACCCGCCCCCGGAAAGGCTGATAACAAGGTTGCCAGCACTTTGCTTCGCCGTCCTGAAGCCCTGCCCATCTCCAGTTCCTCGAACAAGGTCCGATCCTGCAATACCTCACCGGCCTGCTTGCGATGCACGTGCTGGACGGCATCAAACATGCAGTATACCCAAATGACAGGCAGAATGAGCAAGAACATCAGAAATACGGATTCATTCGTAATGGAAGCTACAAAAACCATCATGGCAAATGAACCGAAGAACGCGATCAGGAATGATAAACCGCGATGTAACAGTCCGAGATGAAGATGTCCCAGACCTGGAACAAAGGAAAGCAAAATTGTAAAAAATCGTTCGCTTTCACTACCTTTCCGATAGATCGGTTGACCGTAAGCCCCTTCGGGGTTACCATACTCACCACCCTGATGCTGATGTATTCCCTCCTGGTCCATCTCCATCTGTCCCAGATGACCTTCCTGACCAGCGTATGCTCCCTGATGCTGTCCACTGTAATGTGCGCCATATCCATGGTATCGGGCATCATTAGGAGATGGGGCACGCAGCAGAACGATAATCATATCCAGCATGCTGACACACCAGAAGAATATGGCCCCCAAGGCTCCAAGAATCATTAATTCCCTCTCACTCACCAGAATTGCCAGCATAAACGAACCAACAACTGTCCCAAAAAAGAGTAATGGATAGATTACAGCTCTGGCAGGCCGACCCCAATAGAGAAAACCCAGACCCGGAATCAGGTTTAATAAAAATGCAAGTAATTTGTTACGGTCTGATTGCACAGTCTTCATCCTTTCTTTTCAGGCAATGCGAATAAATTTATGGTCCAGGCTTAAAGTGATCCAGCCATGAAGTGGCTGCCTCCGTCCATTTTTCCGTAAAAGACCCCCTGTGATCACCTTCCTGGAACTTATGATAAGGCGCTACCTTGTCAAACAGTCCCGAGGAGAGGAAGATTAACGTCAGACAAGCCGCTACAGCATAGTGAAACACTTTGTGATCCAGCCAGAGACGTCTTCGTCCGGAACGCGATTTGCGCTTTGGCTTGGAGGATTGCATTTCCGTAATTTGGTTCATGACCGAATCGGCGAAGCCTACCGGGTCCTTCAGTTGTGGCAACTCCCGATGAATGCCGAGTGCTTCGAGATAGTTGTCCATCGCTTCCGGAACGTCCATAAGCACCTGTTCCATCATACTTGCCTGGTTTGCAGTCATTCGGCCTTCAATATAATCAGTCCATTCCTGGACGGTATACATCCTTTTAATCCTCACGCCACTCATCCTCCTTCCAATGATTTCGAATCCACTGCCGGGCACGATACAGACGGGACTCCACGGTTTTCACTGCCACCTGTGCATCACGGGCAATCTGCTCATAATTTTTTTCACTTAAGTAATACGCAGTAATAATGTCCCTATGCTGGGCAGGCAGCTGATTGATTCGCTCGCGCAACTTCTCGTGACGCTCTTCACGCACGAGGCGGGCAAGAACATCTTCTTCACGACCGGGCATGTTCATTATTTTTTCTTCTCCGCCCAGATCCTCAGCGCTTCGTCTGCCCAGCTTGCGTTTGGCATCAATTGCTTTGTGAAAGGCAATTCGGGTTAACCACGTTTTGAAACCTTCGGATCGGTAATCGGGGAGAGATTTAACCATCTGAATGAACGCCTCCTGCGCTGCATCCTGTGCATCCTGATCGTTCCGCAATACGGAGTAGGCCACATGATATACATGCTGGCTGTACTTTTCGATCAACAAGCGCATCTGGGATGTATCGCCTTGACGGATTTGTTCGATTAAGCGCGCTTCATCAATGACTCTCCCCTCCTCTCCACTACAATAGACGACAACTTGTTTGTTGACCCCTGCGTATTCGTTCGTTTTTTTATAAAAAGGTTACACATTGCCTGAAAAGTCAGTTCCACCGGGAACTTAACGTGTCTAACTTAACAGTCTTTATAATCTAAAAAAACAGGCTCAGAATATCTTCTGGCCTGTTTTTGGTTTATTCTGAATGAAGTTGTTGCCTAATCTAACATTGGTGTTAACGTCCTCCGTTACGAAACCGCTGCGTATATGCCTTGGCGTCCTGCACATTCTTCACGCGGTTACGGCTCCATTCAAGCAGAATCCGGTCGATATACCGGAAGTGCACTTTACCAGCAAACACCGCTTCCTTCAATGCCATGAGAATCAGTTCCTCCTGATAGCGATCCTGATCCAACCAGCTGGATATAGTCTCGCATTCCATCGGGGAAAGCGGGCGGCCAAATTCTTTTTCAAAAATTGAGAACATATTTCGTTCTTCCTCTTCTTTTTGAACACTGTTCGAATCCGGGCGCAATGCATTACTGTCCTGCTGCTGCTTACGAGCAACGGCCAATTCCTCTGCTGTACATCCTGCCAGCTTCGCATATAATCCATGCAAATCATAACGTTCATACTGAATGTCACGCTCTTCATCCCGATGCTCGTCAATATGAATGTACCCGTCTCTCATAAGACGTTGCAGCATTCTGGCGATGCCTTCAGGAGCAAGACCCATACGGGTAGCAAGCTCTTCAAGCGTTGGGAACTCATTGAATTCGACTTGCCGGAAACCAAACAATTGAATCAGCAGAAGCACCTCTGCGTCACTTAACCCCAACTGATGATAATAGCGCAATAAAGCATATGGGAGCTGCGCTGTCCCTGATGCCATACCGTAAGCTGCTCCATTCAACCAGGCTTTGGAGCCGGTTTCTTCCATGGACTCGCGGTTAAGCATTAAGGGTACAGACGATAGAGCATACGTGGGAATGCAATCGTCTCACGTACGTGATCCAATCCACAGATCCATGCTACCGTCCGCTCCAATCCCAGACCGAAGCCGGAGTGAGGAACCGATCCGTATTTACGCAAGTCCAGATACCACTGATATGCCTCTTCCGACAACTGATGCTCATCAAAGCGCTGCTGCATCAGTTCCGGATCATCAATACGCTGGGAACCGCCAATGATCTCTCCGTATCCTTCTGGTGCGATCATATCTGCACAGAGGACAACTTCAGGACGATTTGGATCAGGTTTCATGTAGAATGCCTTGATTCCAGCCGGATAATGGGTAATAAACACCGGTGTTTCGTATTTCTCGGCAATCGCCGTTTCGTGTGGAGCACCAAAGTCTTCTCCCCAAGGAATATCGAAGCCTTGTCCATTCAAGAACTCAATCGCTTCATCATACGTAATACGCGGGAATGGAGCTACAATGTTTTCAAGCTTGGATACATCACGTCCGATGGACTCCAGTTCAGCACGGCAGTTTTTCAGAACCGTTTGAACCACGTGAGCAATAAACTTCTCTTGCACTCGAAGGCTTTCCTCGTGATCCACAAACGCCATTTCCGGCTCAATCATCCAGAACTCGATCAGGTGACGACGTGTTTTGGATTTCTCGGCACGGAACGTAGGACCGAAGGAGTACACTTTGCCCAGCGCCATTGCTGCAGCTTCCATATACAACTGTCCACTTTGTGTCAGATAGGCATCTTCATCAAAGTATTTGATGTGGAACAAGTTCGTCGTTCCTTCAGCAGATGAAGGTGTAAGAATCGGAGGATCAACTTGTGTGAATCCGTTACCATCAAAGAACTGCTGAACAGCGCGGATGATCTCAGCACGAATGACCATAATCGCACGTTGTTTTGTCGAACGAAGCCACAGATGGCGATGATCCATCAGGAAGTCTACCCCATGCTCTTTCGGAGTGATTGGATAGTTTTCAGTAAGATGGATAATTTCCACGCCAGTAACCGTCATCTCATAACCGGACGCACTACGTGGTTCTTCGCGGATAATACCTGTTACATACAATGAACTTTCTTGAGTCAAGCTCTTGGCAGCATTCCAGATATCTTCGCTGACTTCACTCTTAACCACTACCCCTTGAATATATCCGGTTCCATCACGTAGTTGCAAAAATTGAATTTTGCCGCTGGAACGTTTGTTGTTAATCCAGGCACCGATCTTAACAGTCTCGCCCAAATGCTCACTCACATTACGAATTACACAATCCGTACTCATGCACATATCTCTCCTTGGAATCCTGAATTTGAAAATGCAGCGGGCAGGCATATGCCTGTCCCCTGCACTTACTTGTCATACTATATTCACTTTACAATTAGATTACAGAGAATTCAATACGATTCGGTGTGTATCTCTTGCAATCACCAATTCTTCGTTCGTAGGAACTACGAGAACGTCCACTTTGGAATTCGCTGTTGTGATGCGGCGTGGTTCTCCAGAGCGAATTGCATTCAACGCTTCATCCAGTTCAACACCCAGGTACGTGAGTTGCTCACATACTTTTTGGCGAAGAACAACGGAGTTCTCACCTACACCAGCCGTAAATACGATCACATCTACACCATTCATTGCTGCTGCATAAGAACCGATGTATTTACGTAGACGGTATTCGTACATTTCAAATGCAAGCGTGGAGTTAGCATCGCCAGCCTCCATACCTTCCGTGATTTCACGCATGTCGCTGCTGATGCCGGAGATTGCTAGAAGTCCACTATGTTTGTTCAACATGGAGTTCACTTCGCTAACGCTCAGTTCTTCCTTGTTCATAACATAAGGTACAATTGCCGGATCCAGGTCACCACTACGTGTTCCCATCATCAATCCTTCGAGTGGAGTCATGCCCATGGACGTGTCCACGGATACGCCGCCTTGTACAGCCGTTACGCTACCACCATTACCAACATGACATGTGATGACCTTCAGATCTTCCAATGGACGATCCAGATATTCAGCTGCTGCCTTGCTTACGTAATCATGGGAAGTACCATGTGCTCCATAACGACGCACTTTATACTTTTTGTAAAGCACACGTGGAATGGCATACAGATATGCTTTTTCCGGCATCGTTTGATGGAAAGCCGTATCAAAGACCATTACCTGTGGTACCCCTGGCATATTAGATTCAGCCGCACGAATACCCATCATTGCTGCAGGGTTATGCAGTGGAGCCAGATCGAACAGACGGCGGATTTCTGCTTTGGCAGCATCATCAACCAATGTCGATTCCTTAAATGCTTCACCACCGTGAACTACACGATGTCCAACAGCCTGAATTTCATCAACGGAACCAAGCACACCGTTTTCTTTGTCTGTCAGGATGTCAATAACTTTACGAATCGCTGTAGTATGTTCGAGAATTTCGCTAACTTCCGTAACATCCTCGCGGCCCGTTGGTTTATGAGTCAGAATGGAAGAGTCCATGCCGATCCGCTCTACCAGACCTTTTGCCAATACGGATTCATCCGTCATGTTATACAATTGATATTTGAGCGAGGAACTCCCCGCATTAATTACGAGTACTTTCACAGCCGGTCACCATCCTTGTCGTACTTGAAGAATCCTTCGCCTGTTTTAACACCCAGGTGTCCTGCACGCACCATTTTCTTCAGGACTGTGGAAGGACGATATTTCAATTCACCGAATTCACGGAACATTCTTTCGAGTGCAGCTTCTACTGAATCCAATCCGAAACGGTCTGCCATCTCAAGCGGTCCGTGCTGGAAATTGTATCCGATACGCATAGCGTCATCAATATCTTCAGCGGAAGCGACACCTTCCTGCAGTACATGTAGCGCTTCGTTGATCAGAAGACAGATCAGTCTGGACGTAACAAATCCAGGCGATTCATAGATCATAACGCCTTTTTTGTCCGCTACTTCTTCCACAAAACGTCTAGTTTCTGCAAAAGTGCTATCGGATGTTTTAAGACCACGAATAATCTCTACAAGATCAACCCGGGAAACCGGGTGAATAAAGTGCATACCAATAACACGCTCTGGGTATTTGGTTGAGCTTGCAAGCTCAGTCAAACTCAGCGTGGATGTATTACTTGCAAGAATTACGTTGCTTGGGCAAACTTGGTCAAGTTGACTAAATACCGCTTTTTTCGCGTCCAGATCTTCAGAAATAGTCTCAATAACCATATCGCAAGTTCCGAGTTCAGCCAAATGAGCAACTTTGGTAATACGGGAGAGAATCAATTTCTTCTCAGCCTTCGTTATAGCCCATTTCTCCAGTTGTTTATCGAGGTTAGTCTCAATCATGTTATATGCATGATCAAGCTTCTCCGTTGTGTGTTCCACCAGAAGCACATCAAGTCCTTTGGCTGCAAGCATCTGGGAAATACCTTGCCCCATCGTGCCGCCGCCGACAACTCCTATCTTTTTGAAAAACATGGTTCTGCTCCATCCTTTCGGTTCTCTATTCTCTATTGTACCCTGTTCGCCGAAAATTACAAATTTCGACCCAACATATAATAATATCTTAGCACGAGTGAAATGTAAAAAAAAATAACCGACATAAATAAATTATGCCGGTAGAAGGGCGCTGTCACGAAATTGACAACGAAATTGATCGCCAGACAATACTTCTTCCCTGAGCAACGTGTCGAGGGAATTGTCGAAAATTGTCCGCTGTTCTTCAAGCAATCGTTTGGTCTGTTCCATCAGGTCTTGCAGGATCAATTTGTTCTCCCGCATTAATTCTTCCGTAGTTACCATATCCATGTTAACAATACCCAACGTCGTGAGCCCGGAAGCCATCATCGTTTGTACCACATTCGTTGCTTGTTCAAAGTCATTGCGTGATCCTGTACTGCGTCCACCGTAATACATTTCCTCCGCTGCTGCACCTCCGAGAGCAATCATGATTTGCTCTTCAAGGAAACGCTTCGTGTACAGAAATTGCTCTTGTTGCGGGTTATGACGTACATAACCCAAGGCCTGTCCACGAGGGCTGAGTGCAACCTGACTCACACTGCCAGGACGAACCAGTTCAGCCATGATGGCATGTCCCAATTCATGAATAGCCACTCTTTTCTTCTCTTCCACGCTGGATTCGCGGTCTGTCTTCTCACCCATCATTACTTTATCAATCGCAAGGGACAGATGGCGCTGTTCAATGTTGGGCAGCGCGTCTCTCATCGCGTAAATTGCAGCTTCGTTCATCACGCTTTCCAGCTGTGCTCCAGAGAAACCATAGGATTCTTCTGCTGTCTTCTCAAGGCTCACCCCTTCCAAAAGAGGTTTATTGACTGCATGCAGCTCCAGTATGTGTTTTCTGCCTTTCTTATCCGGCAAATCCACCTGAATATGACGGTCAAAACGACCTGGACGCGTCAGCGCGCTATCCAGCATTTCTTTTCGGTTCGTAGCGGCGATCACGAGTATACGTGGTGTTTCGGAAGAGTAAATGCCATCCATTTCCGTCAACAGCTGATTCAGCGTCTGATCATATTCACGCTGTTGTCCACCTTCGCGTTTTCCACCTATCACATCAATTTCATCGATAAATATAATAGCATTTTCCTTATTTTCTTTAGCGGCACGTGTTCTTGCATCACGGAACAAATCCCGTATTCTGCCTGCGCCTACACCAACATACATCTCAACAAACTCACTGCCTGAAGCAGCTACAAAAACAGAGTCGGTATAATGAGCAGCAGCTTTGGCCATCAAGGTTTTACCTGTTCCTGGAGGGCCAGTAAGCAGGATACCTTTCAAAGGACGAATACCAAACTTCTGAATTTCTTCATGTCGAATGAGAAAATCAAGTGCTTCCCGCAGTTCCTGCTTGGCACTCTCCTGACCACCGATTTCTTCAAAAGTCAGCTTGGAAGGTCCTTTTTTCTTGCGTTTACGTTCCTGACCTGCCCCCACCGTAATCCCACCACGCATTTGCATCATGAGCAGCAGAGCACCCACAAGCATTGCAGCGATCAGAATGGGAATCATGTTTACACCGATAAAAGCGAGAAAGATAATCAATACGGGTACAAATCCAATGGCAATTTCTTTCGTCCATTTAGGCATTAGGCCACACTCCTATCTGACCGGGCACACGCGGCAGAATAATAAACTTGCTGGCATCTCCATCTCTGAGACTGACATATACATTATTGTCATCCATGGCTGTGTTTACCTTGATCCCATTCGTAGCCATTTTAGACAAAGTCGGTGTAATCTCGGTGTATTGCTTGTTCTCCATCGCTTGAGCTACGGTAAACATCGCGCTTCCCCACCAGCTCTCTAGCGCTTCGTTGGAATGATCCACGACATCCAGCTTCAACGAACGAGTGCCAATCAAGGTCTGTCCTTCTTTGTGAATATATTGTACCAACCTGCCCAGATCAACATCCGGCTGCAGATCAAGTTTCAACTGTACATCATTGCGGTTAATAGTTAATTGAACATCATTGACTCCATCGTACTGGGTAACCATCTTTTCAATTGGGCTTTGCACAGCCACATGACGATACACAAACCAACCTCCAAACAACACAACGGCTGAAATGACGGCAGTCAGAGCAATAGGCAATACTTTTATCTTCAAGTGAGTTACCCCTCCTAAATTTTGGCCCATCCTATAGCTTGTAGGCAAGAATATGAATATGTGTACGTAATATCCCGTGATGTGCCTAACAGGATTTATTTGTGTATGATGTATCCTTGAATACATATCTGAGTATATCACATCGTATATACAATATCTAAGGCGAAAATATGAATTTTAACTATTCAAATCCAAAATGATCAGGAAAGTACGTCAAAGAACCGGTCCAGTCGGGTTTCCGTCTGCCGGTTCTTTAATGTATTCTTTTCAAACGATAGTACCTCTGCTAATTCTAGCTGTTTGGAATCGTATAGACCAAGTCCACCTGTTCCCCGTTACTGAAGCGGTAAAACCGATAATAGTTATGAGTATCATCGTTATAATACACTTGCCATACATAGATTCCATTCACAACGCCTGGCATGATTCGCTTGATCTCTCCACCGGGAACTTCAGAGCTGAACCGATTTCGTATCTGAGCTTCAGACATGCCGTTCTTCAACAGTTCACCGTGAACCGCATTGGTTCCCGTCACAGGTTTGTTATTCTCATCAAACTTGATCCACACCATGACATCCTGGTTATCCTTATTTTTGCCGATCAGGGTCCAGTATATGTTGTCTCCGCCGTCTTTCTGCCCCCAGACATACTTACGCAGCTCTTCGTGGGACGTAATCCCCAGCTGTTCCTGGGCCGCCTGTATGGCCAACGCCTCTTCCTTGCGCTGATCCTGGGTAACATAGACATAATAACGCTGAAGTCCAAACAGAATCAGAACCAGGAGCAGCAGCGATATCCATATCCACTTCTTTTTTTTCTTCAAAAGCCGAACTTCCTTTCCCTATGACGCTCCTGTCCTTGTAATTAACGGGCCAGAAGACTGTCAAATGCCAGTTGAGACTCACGCAGAATGCGCTCTTCATCCATCGAAAGACATTCGCCATGTTTAACCACTTGTTTACCATCCACCCACACATGCTCCACATCTTTGGCCGATGCCGAGTAGACCGTATGGGAAATCAGATCGGTATGAGGATAGAAATGGGCTTGTTCGATGTTCAACGCGATGAAGTCGGCCTTCATGCCAACTTGCAGAGCGCCTGTATTGTTCAGGAATATGGATTTGGCACCATACGAAGTTCCAAGCAGAAGCGCTTCCCCTGCCGGCACTGCAGTAGGATCACCGGATACCCCTTTGTGAATCAACGCAGCCAGTCTCATTTCTTCAAACATATCCAGATTATTGTTACTTGCTGGTCCGTCTGTTCCCAAGGATACGGTCACGCCTGCTTTCAGCAGATCAGGTACACGTGCAACACCCGAAGCCAATTTCAGGTTACTGCCTGGATTGTGGGAAACCGCTACATCATGCTTTGCGAGAATCTCGATCTCCTCATCATTCAGATGTACCGCATGCGCAACCAGAGATGGACGGGAGAAAAATCCTAGCTTCTCCAAATGCGCGACCGGACGCAGTCCGTAATCAGCCACGTTCTGCTCCACTTCGCGAAGCGTTTCAGACATATGCGTATGCAAAGGCAGATTCAGGTCATGAGCAACCTGTACCAGCTTCTCTATGTAATCCGGAGGGCAAGTGTAAGGGGCGTGTGGAGAGATTACGGTTGTAATTCTTCCGTCTGCTTGTCCATTCCATTGACGGGCAAATGCTGCGGATTCTTCCAGCTTGCGTAGTTGTTCTTCTTCTGAGCAAAGTCCGATTACCCCACGTGCCAGAGCAGCCCGAACGCCAGATTGTTCCACCACTTTCGCCACCTGATCCATATGATCATACATATCCAGGAACGCTGTTGTTCCGCCCTTCAACATTTCAAGCACGGAAAGTGATGTGCCCCAATATACGTCTTCAGACGTCATTTTGGCTTCCATTGGCCACATTTTCTCCTGCAACCATACTTGTAACGCCAGATCGTCTCCATGGCCTCTCAGAAGCGACATGGCCGCGTGACCATGCGTATTGATCAGACCCGGCAAGAAGAACAGTCCTTTTCCGTCCACCTTTGTCAGACTTTCGTCTCCTTCCGGCAATGTCTCACCAATATGCACAATCTTGTCATTCTCGACAACCATAAAACCTTGAACCACTTTCCAATTCGTACCCTCACTCACGGCAAATTTGCCGTTGTGAATTACCCATCTATTTGTCGTCATCTTCCTCGTCGTCCTTTCCATTCTCCAAGTAATAAGCAAGGCTTAGCAGATCCGTCGTAAAATCGGCATGATGAATGCGAATATGCGGCGGGGTCTTTAGGATCGTTGGCGCAAAATTCAGGATCGCTTCAATTCCTGACTCAATCAGCTGATCTGCAACATTTTGAGCTTCCGTATCCGGAACCGTGATAATACCTATACGAATGTTATCTTTTTTGACCGAATCCGTTAATTCATTCATCGGCTGCACCGTCAGACTGTTGATTTGACTCCCAATCTTCGGACCGTAGGCATCAAATACAGCGACTATTTTCATGTTGTCTTTGAGGTAGGCATTGTAATTGGACAAAGCATGTCCCAAATTACCTGCTCCAACAAGAGCCACATTGATCTGCTGGTCTATTTTTAAAATATGGCGAATTTTCTCGATGAGATATGAAACGTCATACCCGATCCCTTTACGACCAAAATCACCGAAGTAAGCCAGGTCTTTACGAATCTGGGCAGGATTCAAATCCAGCCTCAGTCCAAGTTCTTGTGAAGAAACCGTATTGACTTCGCGCTGATGCAGTTCATTCAAATAACGCAAGTAAACAGGCAATCTACGCACCACGGCTTCCGAAATTTTATCTGATTTCATTCATTGCTCCCCCTTACCAAGGCCACGATAGATAGATCAAAAGATGAGCACCCTGTCTAAAACGATGCAAAAATGATTACTGAATTAAACAGGATGCTCCTTGTTATATAATGGATAATTGCTTAAATTATTTCTTTAATCATTTTACTCGCATATCCATGAAACGAATAAATGATATTACTCAATTTTACCGCCAATCAGTGGCGTCATGCAATAATGCAAGGTACAGAGCATATCTGTTATTGTTGTTCATCGGTTGGTCTCTCGAGCCATTCCGAAATGCGTGGAACCATCTGCTCGGTGAGCATGTGCTCCATTTTGGGACCAGGTAATGAATATAAAAAGTACTTGCCATAATACGCTTCAATGACGCGTGTATCGTATACAATCACTATGCCTCTGTCTTTACCTGTACGAACCAGTCTGCCAAATCCCTGCTTGAAACGAATGACTGCTTGTGGCACTGACAGCTTCATAAACGGGTTTTTCTTCTGCTGTTGCAAAAGCTCGCTCTTCGCTTCGACTAATGGATGATTCGGTGGCTGGAACGGCAGTCTGACAATCGCAAGACAGGTCAGAGCCTCTCCCGGAATGTCCACTCCTTCCCAGAAACTGCTTGTGCCAAGAAGCACCGTTGCTTTCGCATCTTGGAAGCGGCGTGTAAGCTTAGAACGACTGCCGCTGTCCACCCCTTGCCCAAGTAAAGAGATATCATTGCCTGACAAGGCCTCCTTAAGCGGGTCATAGACCTGACGCAGCATGCGGTAGGAGGTGAACAACACCATCATGCGTCCACGAGTCGCGATAGCCGTTTCCGCGAGCGAGTGCACGAGCATATCCACAAAGTGGGCATCGCCTACACTGCCCTTCACGCTTGGGAAATCACGTGGAATGACAAGCAGAGCCTGTTCGCGATAGTTGAACGGTGACGGCAGCATGGACGTTAACAAGCGGTTATTCTCGGCAGCTTCCTGCAAGCCCAGCTGTTCGATCATGAATTGGAATGACTTGTCAACGGAGAGCGTAGCCGATGTAAGCACAACGCTTTTCTTTTTATCAAAGAACATATCCTTCAATTGTGCACTGACATCGACAGGAACAGCATAGAGTTGCAGTGATTTACTGCGGAACTGGCCGCTGGCCTCCATCCAGTACACGGTATTGGCATCATCCATCCGCATGAAGAAACGCAGATTATCCTTGATCGTTGCCAAGTCCTTGAGCAGACCTGAGATATCCGTAATCAGACTATCGGACTGGTAATCGTCCTGATCTTCTTTCACTTCAAGCAGCAGCTTGTCTCCTTTACGAATCAAATCGCCTAGAGTTACATAGATTTGGTTTTCAACATCCTGCAATTCCTGCCATTTAGCTGGTTTTTGTGAAGGTTTCAGTCTAAGAGAGAATTGTCCTGTCTCGCCTGGAGAAGCATCGCTACGTTCAGGCAACAGGCTGAATAGTGTATCACTTAGTCGATCCCATGTCTCCTTGACTTCGACGGCAAGCGGGAACATCTGATCAATCATGGAGCCCCACTGTACCGAATTTTCATGACCCGACAATTGAGAACGAAGCATAGGCAGTTGGCCATTACGGCTATCTTTAAACAGTCGGGTCAGTGTATGAACCAACGTGAAATATTTCATATGAAGACCAAGGTGTTTACCCGCTACATCCTCCAGATGATGTGCTTCATCGATGACGAGACTTTCGTAGGCTGGCAGCAACTGATGCGCTGCTTTGACATCCGTAAACAATTTCGAATGATTCGTAATAACGATATCGGACAGCCCCGCTTCATGTTTGGCCCGGTGATAGAAACATTTGCGGAACCAAGGACAGGAACGTCCAAGACAGGATTCAGACTCACTCTGTACCGTCTCCCAGAAGTCTCCTCCGCGCCCGCTTAGATTAAGCTCCTCGTCGTCTCCAGTCTCCGTCTGAGTAAGCCAGACAATCATCTGAGCCGCTGTAAAATAATCCTCTTTCGGTGTAGCAAATTCACGTTTATTGATTTTATGCTCAAACTTACGCAGACACAGATAGTGCCCACGTCCTTTGAACACCGCTGCCTTGAACGGGAACGGAACCACTTGGGTCAGCATAGGAATATCCCGCTCTCTCAATTGCTCCTGCAAGTTGATGGTATGTGTGCTGACCATGACTTTCTGTTCCTGTTTCACACTTTCATAGATGGCAGGCAACAAATAACCAAGTGATTTACCTGTACCTGTTCCAGCTTCAATCAATAGATGTTTCTCTTCATCCAAAGCTTGTCGTACACTGCTGAACATCTGAGTTTGAGCCTCACGCTCCTCATAATGGTCCAGCGTCTCCTTCAGGTTATCTCTAACCTGATCCATAAACTGCTCAAAACTTACGCCTTCCAGCGGATTACCCTCTCGCTCCTCACGTGGTGAGCCTATATCGGTCCAGTCACTCACGTTCAGGGCAAGCTGGCGGTAATACGTATGACCATCCAGATCCTGAATCGGCTCTGCTTCCTTCTCAGTACGCATTCCATCGAAGAACCAACCCAAGTCACTGTCTTCGGGTGCAAACAGGTCACTGAGGCGCTGAATCGTGATCAGAGGCAATGCACGCAGCTCATCGAGACACTTCAGTAATACAAAAGCTGTTGCAAGGGCATCACTGTCTGCCTGATGAGGGCGGTCATGCTGAAATCCGAATTCTGAAGACACGTAACCGAGTTGATAAGAACCCAGTGACGGGAACGTGATCTTCAGGAAATCAATCGTATCCAGAATCCGTCCGGTAAACGGTAGATAGCCGCAGCGATCGAGTGCATTTTGAAGAAAATGGAAATCAAAAGCAACGTTGTGTCCAACAAGAACCACATCGTCAAGCAGCGGAACCATCTCCATCATCATCTCTTCCAATGAGGGAGCATCCGCCACATCTTCATCAGTAATACCGGTTAACCCCGTAATAAACGGAGGAATCGGTACACCTGGGTTCACATAAGAACTATATATTTGAGTTATGCTGTAATCATGGTCTATGATGGCAAGTCCGGCTTGTATAATCTCACCGTCGGACTGCGTGCCGGTTGTTTCGAAATCCAATACGGCAAATTTCATTGCAATGTACGGTCCCTTCCATTCCAGTCTATGTTACAGCATAGCAAAAAAAAGGGCGTTTGAAAATTAACTGACAAAAAAGGCGGTGTCCCCGCCGCTATGCCAGAGGAGGGAACACCGTCTTTATGCCGCCGAGTAGCCCTTAATTTAAGGCAGTCAGCTGATTTGCATATTGCAATTTTCCGCTGTTTAAACGACAGGCTTCCATGTTATACAGCGGTTCGGTCAACGTTGGGTCATACTGAAGCGCCTGTGCAAATAGTGAACATGCTCCATCAGGGTTCGCAAGCTTGGCCTCGATACAGCCCAGGACGTTACATACCAGTCCTTTCAATCTCGGCGAACCATTCAAATGCATAATCCGCTGCAAGTGTATTCCTGCTTCCTCGGTTTGTTCCAGGTTAAGATGAGCAAGAGCCAGGTAAAAACGAGTCAATGCACTTTCCGGATAGTCGGTCACAACCCTAGAAAATTGCATAATCGCCTGCGGGTACATTTGCAGTTTGAAATATCCCTGACCGCGACTGAAACACTCCAGATGCAGTTCTGGCAATGCGGTAACAGCTTCCTGTTCAGGTTCGAGGGAAGCAGGCTTATCCATATCCCTTTCCCTCACCTGGCTCATTTTTTCTTCAAACATCAGCCACTCGTCAATCATCCCGTCACTCATCCGCTTCAGCAAATTCCACTTTTGCAGCAATTCCTGTTTGCTTAGGCCTTCAGCAGAAGGGTAGCGCTTGATAATTTCATCTAACATGTCGTTCATTTCTGCGAAAACATGCTGGAACATCGATGCATCCCCACCCTTAAAAAAATGGATTAGTGCAGTGACCTGTACTCATTTTTTGTAGAATGGGTCGATTTCATTCCCCTTACCAGTCGATTACATAATCGTCGCATGAACTTCTTGCTTCATCGTTTGCACAGGTTTATTCTGTCCATCCACAAATACAACGGTAGGCTTGTGATTATTTGCCTCTTCTTGAGACATCATCGCATATGAAATGATAATGACGGTATCCCCAGGCTGTACCAGACGAGCTGCTGCTCCATTCAAACAGATAACTCCACTTCCACGTGGACCTGGAATGACATAGGTTTCCAGACGTGCACCATTGTTGTTATTCACAATTTGCACTTTTTCATTTTCCATCAGATCGGAAGTTTCCATTAGATCTTCATCAATGGTAATGCTACCCACATAGTTCAGGTTTGCTTCCGTAACGGTTGCCCGGTGAATTTTGGATTTCATTAGTGTTCTAAACATGGGACAGCACCTCCGATTTTTGCAGCCTTATATTGTCAATCAATCTTGTTTTGCCGAATTTTACTGCAAGTGCGATCAACAGATCGTCACGACCATGAACTTTTTCCTGATTTGCAAGAGGTTCCAGGCTTGGAAAAGCCTGAATTTCAGCATAATCAATCACAGCCATTGGTGAACGTTCAATGTTCTGACGCAATATACCGCGGATATCCGCTGCTGTCATCGCCGTCCCTGCATCTACAGCTTCCTGAGCCTCACGCAGTGCCTTGGACAGAACAAGAGCTTCCTGACGCTGTTCTGCGCTGAGGTACACGTTGCGCGAACTAAGCGCCAAGCCATCACTTTCACGAACGATAGGACAAGGTACAACCTCAACTGCCATGTTCAAATCGTTAACCATCTGCTGGATCACAGCTACCTGCTGTGCGTCCTTCATGCCAAAAAATGCACGTTGCGGTTGTACAATGTTAAACAGCTTCGACACGACCGTAGTCACTCCGTCAAAATGCCCTGGACGTGATGCACCGCATAAGCGATCCGTTAGACGAGAAACCGATACGGCCGTTTGTGTAGGCTGTGGATACATCTCTTCAACAGAGGGAATAAATACGATATCCACCCCATTTGCTCGTGCAGTTTCCACATCTCTGGCTTCATCCCTAGGGTAACTGTCAAAGTCTTCATTCGGACCGAATTGAATGGGATTTACAAATATGCTCAAAACCACGATATCACTCTGTTGTTTGGCCGCTTGCATCAAACTTGCATGGCCTTCATGAAGAAATCCCATCGTAGGCACGAGTCCTACAACGGACTCTCTGGACTGAATCGACTGACGTTCCAAGCTAAGTTCTTGTCTTAATTCTGCGATTGTCCGTATCACTTTCATGCGTTGGTCTCCACCTTTTCTTTACGATGTCCGTACAGTTGATCCAGAACGCCGTCAGCGGCGGTAAATACATGCTCTTCTGCCGGGAATGAGCGGTCCTTGACTTCTTTCACATAGGACTCAATGCTATTGCGAATCAGTGTACCTACGTCTCCATACGATTTGACAAAACGTTTTGGCGTGTATGGGGAAGCATACTGAACCACATCATGGAATACCAATACCTGACCATCACACCCTCTACCTGCGCCAATACCAATCGTAGGAATAGACAATTCTTCTGATATCGCTCTTGCCACTTCTTCAGTGACCAGTTCGAGTACAATGCCGAAAGCTCCGGCTGCTTCAAGCGCCTTAGCTTCGTCCATCAGCCGTTTGGCATCTGCAGCATCCTTGCCCTGAATACGATAACCGCCAATTTGATTCACGGATTGCGGTGTAAGCCCGATATGTCCAAGTACAGGTACACCGGCTTGCACAACCGCCTTTACCGTATCTGCGATTTCGAGACCGCCCTCCATCTTGACCGCATGTGCATGACCTTCCTGCATCAGGCGACGGACACCTTTAAGAGTCTCGTCCACGCTGCCATGGTACGTCATGAAGGGCATATCAGCCACGATAAACGTATTTCCCGCCCCACGTACTACAGAGCGTGTATGGTACACCATATCGTCGATCGTAACAGGCAAGGTGGAGTTATAACCCAACACCACGTTTCCCAGTGAATCACCAACCAAAATTAGATCGATACCTGCTTCCTCGGCCAATTGGGCTGTCGGATAATCGTAAGCTGTAATCATACTAAGCGGCACGCCGTCCTGCTTATATTTTTTCATTTTCACAATATTCAATGCTTGTTTGTTTGCCATTTTTGTCATGGCTCCTCTCACCTTTTCAATTTAAACGCAACAAAAAAACCTTTTAGTTTCCACTAAAAAGTCCCGAAAAGTCAAAAAAGAGTCACTTGCGATCGTCCCTTCTGTCTCGGTCCTCTTCGGCTCAGAGCAGAATCCAACAACTCACTTTACTACCATTCCTGCCTTGTCACTACAACATTTTAAAAGCAGAACAAAGCATACTATTGCCGGAGTGCAATTCGGTCTGCATTAGCCGATATCGCCTCACGAACACAGTATACCAAAGTTCTGCCCAAAGTTCACGTCTTATGTTCATTTTAACGGTGTAAATTCGACAAATTGTTTAATTCACCAATGAAACTTCACCGGAATAAACCGATACACGCTCACCGTTTTTCTTCACCACAATCAATGCCCCAGAAGGATCAATGCCTACGGCTGTACCTTCGATGATCCCCTGCGGATTAGCCACCTTAATTTCGCGATTCATGGATACGGACAAAGCTTCCCAGAGCGAAGAGATCACGCCGAAACCTTCTTTTTGATACAAAAAATACAAACGCTCCAATTCCGAGAGAATGGCCGCTGCAAGTTTTGTTCGGTCTATGGTTTGTCCGGTCTCCATCTTAAGTGAAGTTGCGATTGTTATCAGATCCTCGGGATAATCCTTGGGATCGAAGTTCACATCTACGCCTATGCCTGCGATACAGTAACGTAATTCGTGGTCTTCAACGGTTGATTCAAGCAGAATCCCGCATACCTTGCGACCATCAATCAAAAGATCATTAGGCCATTTGATTCCAGCATCAGCACCTGTATATGACCGAATGGCACGACACACGGCCACACCCGTTAATAAGGTAAGCTGTGGTGTATTTTGCAGTGCAAGCTCCGGACGCATTAGAACACTCATCCAGATGCCTCTTCCAGGTGGTGAGAACCATTTACGTCCAAAGCGGCCTCGTCCACCCGTCTGTTCTTCCGCCAAAACCACAGCCCCTTCGCCCTGCCCCTGTTCAGCCATGTGCTGTACATCACCTTGGGTGGACAATGTGGAATTCAGAATGACCGCCTTCCGACCAAATACCGTCGTTTCTAGTGCCAGCTGAAGCGCTGTGGCATCGATACTGTCCGGTTTCGTGACCAAGCGATACCCTTTGCGAGATACGGCTTCAAACTCATAACCCATGTCACGCAGTTTGTTTACGTGCTTCCACACGGCCGTTCGGCTAATGGAAAGGTTGCGACTAATCTCTTCACCAGACACAAACTCTCCTTCGGCATTCAGCAACATATGTAACAGTTCCTCATGCTTTGTCATCTGCAGCCACCCGCTTTACTTCGTTGGTCAGCATGTCATGCTGATTCGCTAAATTTCCGATCGCAGTCTCTCTTAAAAGATATTTCATCAGTTGTCCCAGCCATGGTCCACCCTTGCGCCCAAGAAGCTGCAATACGTTCTCACCCGTAATATGCAAATCTTTCAGTTCATGCACCTTCATGGATTGACTCCATCCAGCACCTTGGGATTCTATTACCACCATCTGTTCTTCGTGCAGAACCTCTTGATCTCTCCAACCTGTTGGAAGCAGTCGTTGAATGATGAGCCAGTCCTCTGTTGCCTGACGTCCACAAGACAGCACAGTTACGATCCACTCTGATCGAAGTGTCTCTTCATCCTTCTGCTCTTGTACGACAGTCTGGATCAACTGTTCGACCTGGAGAACTCCATTAATGCGGGAACGATCGTCATTAGAAAACGTCCATTTTCGAAGTAAAGCATCTGCTTCATCCCTGGTATAATGACCTGCAATCAGCATCATGGACCAGCGCAATAAAACGTTTTCCTCCTTCAATTGTTCCATATTGGACATGAGGGCTTTATTGAATCGCTCCATGGAGATTGGTGCCTTCACATGCTCCAGTGCCTGGCTTCGAAACAGCAATTCCAGGCCGCGCAGTGGATGAGGGCCTGCCATCATTTTCACCATTTCGGTACGTACTCTTTCCATGGCGATATGTTGAAGCAGATCCTTTTGCCGAACTAATCCCTTCCAGGTGTTGTAGGCAATTTTGAAATCAAATACCGAAGCAAAGCGAACACAGCGAAGCATCCGCAGCGCATCTTCACCAAAGCGTTCTCCAGCCGAACCCACACATCTGACCCGTCCATCCTGAATATCCGATTGTCCACCAAAAGGATCAACGATATTTCCGTCACGATCCATAGCGAGAGCATTCATTGTGAAGTCACGCCGCTGCAAATCTTCTTTGACATCCTGCACAAATTGAACAGCAGTGGGTCTTCGATTATCCTTATATTCAGATTCAGTTCGAAAAGTCGTAACTTCAAAGTAAAAGCCTCCTGAACGAACAGTAACCGTTCCATGTTGGAGGCCCGTAGGGATGCAATCCGCGAACAGTTCCATGACTTGCTCAGGGGAAGCGGACGTGGTGATATCCATATCATCCACGCCACGTTCCAGCAGTTCATCACGCACACAACCACCGACCCAATAAGCTTCGTACCCTTTTTCATTTAATGTTCGCAGCACCTGTTCACTTTGTCTTGCCATTTCATGATCTACCTGTGTCCATTGAACCACTTACTCTCACCCCATAACTACGTGTTGCTTGGTGTGGCTTACACAGATATATTTCCGTAATGGAACAATCCTATCTGACAATCAGCCACAAACCGGCTTCAGATTCGGAACTTCACGTCCCAGCACCCGGTAGTATATTTGTTCATATTCATGCCGAATGGCATCATTACAGAAATCATGATGGGCCCGTCTCAAACATGCCTCTCTGAAGTCTGCTGTCAAACGGTCGTCAGTCAACAAACGAATCGTGTTCTCCGCCATCGATTGCGTGTCACCGATTGGAGACAAAAATCCGGTCTTGCCGTGCAATACCAGTTCAGGAATACCCCCTGCCTGTGATCCAATAGTAGGTACACCACAAGCCATGGCTTCGAGTGCCACCAGTCCAAAGCTTTCCTTCTCCGAAGGCAGCATAAGCACATCAGCCATCGAAATGACTTGAGCAACATCATCCTGCTTACCTAGGAAATGAACCTTGTCATTCAGTCCAAGCTCATTAATCTTCCATTGAATCTTCGGCAAATCCGGTCCTTCTCCAACAAATAACAGTTTGGCAGGTACTTGCTCCTGTACCTGACGGAACACCTCTACCACATCCTGTGTTCTCTTCACAGGACGGAAGTTGGAGATATGCATCAGTATTTTTTCGTGAGGTGCTGCGAAGTCTCTACGCAGACTTGCTGAATCACGTGGATAATAGATTCTTTTATCAATAAAGTTATAGGTTAGATCGATTGGGCGCCTAATATCCAGCAAATCAACCGTTTCACGAATCAAATCCTGGGATACGGCCGTAACCGCATCACTCTCGTTGATGGCAAGTCGAATCAAATCCTTCAACGACTCATCCTGTGCCAGTACAGTAATATCTGTTCCGTGTAACGTTGTAACCACCTTTAAATCCTCACCAACCATTTGTTTGGCCAAAAAGGCACACACCGCATGTGGCACTGCATAATGTACATGTAGCAGATCCAGTTGCTGTGCTTTGGCTACTTGCGCCATTTTCGTGGCCAATGACAGGTCATACGGTGGATAACGGAAGACGTAGTAATCGTTGACCTCAACTTCATGATAAAAAATATTTTTCTGAAATTTACCCAGTCTAAACGGGATACTATTAGCAATAAAGTGAACCTGGTGACCCTGTTCGGCAAGCAATTTGCCCAGCTCCGTTGCGACAACGCCAGACCCTCCGAGGGACGGATAACAGGTAATACCAATTTTTAGCTTTTGATCCATCCGGTGGACGCTCCTTTAATCTCCCGCGTGTGCAGGTTGATGTAATGCAACGGAAATGCAATTGATAAATGATTTATACGAGCAAGTTCGATCGTTTTATGACTTGGCTGCTTGGCCAAATTGATGAACTACATAAGGTGTAATGCTAGCGAATCCTTCTGCAAAAGGAATGAGGCTCCGCTGTCCGAGCAAAGAATCCCGGGATTTCACCCGTTCAATATATCCTTGAGTCAATGGAGTGGCAACTGCGCCTTCTCCCAATTCGAACTGGGAACGATAACTAAGCAATGAATTTTCCTTCTGCTCATAGTGTTCCGTAATATCCACAATCAAATCCGTTGGTCCGATATCGTTAATGAAGTAAAAATACAATTCTTTCACCTGAACTGCGGGCATGTCCGGCTTATAGTTTCTAAGCTTGGCATTAAAGACAGCCTCCTGCACCAGCTTGCTGCACATCACATGATCCGGGTGACGATCCTCCCAATATGGCGCAAACACAATTCGAGGGGCATGACGCCGTATCTCGGCTGTCACAGCCTCGATGTGTTCAGGAGTAATATACAGCCCCCGATCAGGCAAACCGAGATTGCTTCGACACGAAAGACCGAGGACGCGGGAGGCTTGCTCCGCTTCCTCGGCTCTGCGCTCTACCGTCCCGTTGGAAGACATCTCCGCCCGGGTCAGATCACACACGCCTACTTTCAGTCCGGCTGCAGTATGTTTGGCAATCGTTCCTGCCATCCCAATCTCTGCATCATCCGCGTGTGCGCCAAATATGAGAATATCCAGACTCATTGAGCATCACCCGAATTCAATCCACCCTCAGGCTTGTATTTATGTACAAGCTCTCTCCAGCCAAAATCACCGCGATCGAGCGCTTTAACGAGAATCTCTGCAGTTGCAATATTCGTAGCAAGCGGAATCCCCTGTACATCGCACAGACGCAGCAAAGCGTTAATATCTGGTTCATGAGGCTGTGCCATCAATGGATCACGCAGAAAAATAATCAGATCCATCTCATTTTGTGCAACCAAGGCTCCGATCTGTTGATCCCCGCCCAGTGGACCGGATTCAAACCGATGGATCTGTAATGAGGTTCCTTCCATAATGCGAAGACCTGTTGTACCTGTCGAGTATAGTTGATGGTCTGTAAATACATTTTCGTAGGCTGTCACGAAGTTAACCATCTCTTCTTTTTTGCGATCATGGGCAATAAATGCAATTTTCAACATGACAATCCCCTTTAGTCGATAAAGTGATCAAATCCGTAGATAAGTCCTGTATATTCCATAACCTTCTGTACACCAATCTTAACACCAGGCATGTAACCTGCACGCTCATAGGAATCATGACGAATTTTGAGGGATTGGCCATAGTCTCCAAATACCACTTCTTGCTGGGCGAAAACCCCCGGCAACCGTACACTATGAATTCGGAATCCATTATAATATCCGCCACGCGATCCTTCGATCGTCTCTTCTTCATTCGGATTACCCTGACGAAGTTCCTCGCGGTTTGCTGCAATTAGCTCAGCTGTTTTGATTGCTGTACCTGAAGGAGCATCCAGCTTCTGATCCCCGTGATATTCGATGATCTCCACGTTCGGCATATGTTTGGCAGCCTGTGCGGCAAATCTCATCATCAGAATAGCACCGATTGAGAAGTTCGGGGCAATCAACCCTCCAATGCCTTTGTCCTGACACTGCTTGTCCAGCTGTTCAATCTGCTCCGGCGTAAAGCCGGTAACACCCATAACAGGTCTGACTCCATGACGGATCGCAATCTCTGTATGGGCGAAGGCATATTGAGGGACTGTAAAGTCCACCATAACCTGTGGTTTAGTCTCTGCAAAAGCCATCTCGATATCATCGGTCAAAAGCACCCCACATTCGGGCAGACCGACAAGTGTTCCAGCATCCGTGCCTACTCCGGAGCGGTTGACCGCTGCGGCGAGCTCCAGTTCAGGATCTTGAAGCACCAGTTTCACTACTTCACGGCCCATCCGGCCAGCCGCTCCGATTACGGCAACTCTTATTACTTCACTCATCTTGACTGCATCTCCTCACTATGTTGGTTCATTTGGTTGAATCCATTTCAAACGATTTCCATCCCGTTATGAAATGGCATCTTATTGAATGGATTTCATACGCAGCTTAATTTCCTGTAACAATAGATGCAGTTGATCATTCTGCGGGTCCAGCAACAATGCGTCACGAACGGAACGGGTTGCAAGGTCGAATTCATTCAGATCACTGTAAGCAAGAGCAAGCATGATATGCGCTTCCACATATAACGGGTCAAGTTTTACTGCCTGTTTCAGCAGATCGGCCGCCTGCACATATCGTTCATGCGTTCCGTCTCCGGCCTGCTCAAGCAACACCTTGGCCTGAAGGCTTATCTGTTTGGCTTCCAGGGTCTGTAAATGCAAAACATATTCCTCTATCCCCTGTGACAGTTCAACAGCCTTACGCGCATATTCAAGCGCTGGAGCCAAGTGTTGACTGCGGGCATGTGTAATGGAACAACGATAATAGAGCTCCGCATGTTCCGGGTGAGCATCAATGGCAGATTCGAACCAACGAATCGCCTGCTCAAAATCATTTTGCAAAATACAGCGGTAAGCATGCTGCATATACTCTTCCGGTTTCATCATCAAAGCTGTCCCTCCCCCATTGAGGTGATGGTACAGCATATGTAATCTACGCCTAATCGGTGTTTTTTGGCGTCCACCGATTTGCATCGCGTGTGTTAAATTTATGCATGACTTTGTCGTGCGCCTCTGCCAGGTCGATCCCGAGAGAGTTAGCAAAACAAATCGTGATAAATAAAATGTCCCCGAGCTCAAGCTCAATGGAATTGTCTGCTTCGGAAGATTTTTTCGGTTTTTCACCGAACTCGTGATTCACTTCCCTTGCAAGCTCTCCCACCTCTTCAGACATACGGGCGAGCATGGCCAGCGGGCTGAAGTATCCTTCTTTGAACTGGGAAATATACAGATCAACCTCACGCTGCATTTCTGCAATGCTTTTCTCCATGAGAACGGATTCTCCTTTTGAAATTATGTCGTATTTGTTCCTAATATATCAGTTATTTAGATTCACTTCCACCATCATAAACGACAAATCATTTTTAAAGAATCAATAAACAGGTATACTAAGATGGGAATGATTGCTTTCTCATTCTAATTTGTAAAATGGAGAGGGAACTTATGAGCACTTCCAAAACCTGGGTTCAATTCAAATTGATTCTCCCCATCCTATTGGGTACGGCATTATATGCCTTTGGACTTCTGTACTTCATCATCCCCAACCAGCTCATGGAAGGCGGCGTAACAGGGATTACAGTCCTGCTGAATTATGCATTCAACATCTCTCCTTCACTTACAACCTTGGTTGTTAATATTCCACTCTTTCTGGTGGGGCTCAAGATTTTGGGCGGCAGACAGATGATCTATACAGGCGTGGGTATTGGAGCGCTTACGGTGTTCCTGTGGTTATTTGAAAAAATGATTCATCTAGGCTGGATTGAACCGCTACATACCCAGAATGACCTTTTACTTGCGGCGCTTTACGCTGGAGTTACACTGGGGGCAGGCCTTGGAATCGTATTCCGCTGGGGCGGAACGACAGGCGGCTCTGACATCATTGCCCGCATTCTTAATCGAAAATATGGCTGGAGTATGGGACGTGTACTATTAGGTATCGATTTCATCATTATTGGTATCTCCCTCGTCTACATTCCCAAAGAAAAAATACTGTATACCCTTGTAGCTGTGTTTATCGCTTCTAAAGTGATCGACTTCATTCAGGAAGGAGCCTATTCGGCCCGCGCATTTATGATCATCAGTGATCATGCACCTGAGATTGCAGATTTGATTACCCGTGATATGGACCGCGGTGTAACGCTCATTCCAGCCATTGGTGCGTATTCAAAACAAGCCAAACACGTTGCTTACTGTGTCATCTCCAGGCAGGAATTCCGACGTTTGCAGACGATTGTGCGTTCGGTTGACCCTAGAGCTTTTGTTATTATTAGCGATGTGCATGATGTACATGGAGAAGGATTTAAGGAAAGTTGACCTTTTACTTGTACAAAAAGAAAAAACCTCTCTCGCCAAGAGAAGAGCCACCGGTTGGCCTTCCTTGTAGACAGAGGTCTTTATCATATCGTGATAACAGTAATGGCTTAACGCCGAAAAGGAAAAATCCCTTGTTGCTGTGCTCGATATTTACGATAACCCGCATAACTTAGCGTTGCTATGATTATGGAAGTAATGAGCAATCCGGCTGCCCTGCGATTGGGACCCTGAACAAACGGTACGAAGGCACTTTCGTCCTTTTCCCGACCAAACAACTGGTTCACCAACTCTTCACCATGGGCTACCATACTCTTCAATTGTGCTATGTCAGTCTGCTTGGCCGCAGTCAGACCCTTGGTATGAGACAACCATGCGTCCAGTTGGGCGATCTCGTAAGGTTCACGGCGGATCATCGCCGCAGGCCGGATCGTCTCGTAATGCTCCTCCAGCAAGGCGTAGCGGCTTGCTATTATCGCCGAACTTAACTGCTGATCTGCCGCGGTTGATAGCGCATCAATATCATTTTTTACGATTTTATAATACTGGAGCCATAAAGGTTTGGCCGGGTTGGCGAGACTGTCTGCCGCAAGTCGAAGTTTGGCAGAGGCCTGCTGGAGAGATGCATCATCACTTTTCACCCTGACCGCAGCTTCTTTCACTTCAACAATGGTCTCGGATAGGGCATGAATGCCTTCTACTGTCGTCTGACCCTCAAAGGATATATGCTCCAGACCTTTACTGATTCGCAAAATACTGCCTCTAACCTCTTCAATATCATTCTCCAAGGCATGTCGATACAGCAGGGCCGCTTCTTCATTTAATTGCTGAATTGAATTTTTGGCTGATACTTGCTGATCTGTCTTTCCGTTCGCACCTGTACTTTCCGCTGATACGCTGTATGACAAGTTCGTCCAGAACAGTAGAGTCATGAACGACACCACCATAAATCCAGTTTTAATCCTGAACGTTCTCTTCATGGACATCCCTCCCACCATCAATGTATGGCAGGGGAGAGTTCCTTAGAACAAGCTTACATTATGAAATCAGGTCCGTTTAGCCTGTCTCAATGCAAGCCACGCACAGAGAATGCTTACTAGCGTCAGTCCCACTGTGAAGTTGCGTACACCATCCAGATGGTCCATCAGCGATGCGGGCAGCCATGGGAAAATGTCATAGGTATAATCCATCGTATCGTTTAACAGCGTCCACAAGGCAGCGATCACCAGAGCACCCCAACGGAACCCAAAGAACCGCACATACAGCAGAGCCTCAATAGCCATGGCGCTATGCGATGCAATTAACATCCAATCCTGCCAGTTCTGTGCGCCCCCCTGCATCCAGCCTGCAAAAATGATGGAGACTGCCCAAACGCCGTATTTTACCGAAGTAACCACAGCAAGCGCCTGTATGACATGTCCAATCCGATTCAGAAGCATCGATTTCGGCTTGTACAAAATCCACAACAAGGATAGTGTAAAAAACAGACTCGCCGTCGGACTGTCCGGCACAAACACAATTTGCCATAGTGGTTGCTGTGCCAGCGTATATTCCAATTGATCCCCGTACCATATGTATCCATATACTGTTCCTAATGCGTTACACCAAAAAAGAAGCCACAGGAAATAACGGTTCGTTAGAAATTCCCGGCTCCAAAAATACGATAAAGCCACAGGCTCTGCCCCTTCCATCATATGTGTTCTACGTTCCAAAGATAGGTTTTGCGAAAAACGCCTCAAAAAAACCTGACCGCATAAACGATCAGGTTTCATTGCTTAGTTCGATTTTACTGTTCTGCCTTCTGTTTCGCAAGCCATTCCGCCAAGTGATTGATGTCATCATCTGTCAGCCCTTGGGCAATGGCGTTGTCATACTGAGCAGGCATACTGTTATAACCTTCTTTGATAATCGTCAGGATTTCTTCCTGGCTGTGTTTGTCACCCACACCCCGAAGCGAAGGCCCTCCTGCTCCCTTCATATCTGCCGCATGACATCCGATACATCCGGCCTTTTTGAAGGTATCCATTGCAGGGTCATCCTTCTCAACGATCGCCACTTCTTCTTTTTGACCTGGCGCATTCGACGTAGGAAGACCCTGCGCGTGTTTCTCACGCGCTTCTTCCTCACGCTGAATATGTTCCGGCTTCTGGCCACTTGCTTCCAACTCATGCGCGTAGTGTGTCCATGCAACATTGGTCAGGTAGAAAACGGCCATCACCGATAGAATCATAAGTGATGATGCAATCGGACGTTTGTAGAAACGCCGCTCCTTGCCTGTATCCAGAAAAGGGGCCAGTAACAAAGCGCCGAAAGCAACTCCGCTGACTCCAAGTACCCCGAGCAGGACATAATCACCTGAGGCATATGGGTATTTCAAATACTGATACAGAAAAAGGAAGTACCAGTCTGGCATCGGGATAACCGATGCACTTGGATTGGCCGGATAGCCCAATGGTGCAGGTTCCGAAATCGTTAATACCAGAATACCAACCAGTACAACAACACCAACCATCCATTCCTTCAGCAAGAAGTTAGGAATAAAAGCCTCTGATTTGCCGGGATACGCCGTGTAATCCGGTGGAGTGATAAACCCCGCTCCTTTACGGACGCGTGAGTCCCCGACGAAGATAATCTTTTCCTGGTCATCTGACTTGTGTCCGTGAGCCATGTCGATTCCTCCCTTCTCAGATTATAGTGGTCCCGAAATGCCCTGTCTGCGGATCATAATAAAGTGACCGACCAGAAGCACCAGAAGCACAGCCGGAAGGAAGAAGACGTGCAGGGCAAAGAACCGTGTTAACGTCTGCGCACCTACAATAGTTCCGCCTTGCAGGAATTCCTTAATGATCGGCCCCAGCCAAGGAACCGTATTCGCAATCTCCAGAGTAACCTTGGTTGCAAAGTATGCTTTGTTATCCCATGGCAACAGGTACCCGGTAAGCCCGAGACCCAGCATGACAAAAAAGATCAGCATGCCGACAACCCAGTTCATCTCACGTGGTGCTTTGTAAGAGCCGGTAAAGAATACACGCATCGTATGTAAGAACATCATAACGATAACCAAACTGGCTCCCCAATGGTGCATCCCGCGTACAATTTGGCCGAAGGCTACTTTGGTCTGCAAATACTCGACACTGGCGTAAGCATTAATAATATCAGGCACATAATACATGGTCAGGAACATCCCTGACAAAATTTGAATAACAGTGATAAAGAACGTCAATCCACCAAAACAGTACACGAATGCGGAAAAGTGATGAGCCGGGTTTACGTGCTCTGGAACTTCATGATCCGCAACGTCCCTCCAGATTGGCGTGATATCGAGACGCTCGTCAATCCAGTCATAGACATTTTTAAACATCTGCGTTCACGCCTCCTATTTGACTCGGGTGTTCGGAACAATGTCGCCCAGATAAACCCAACCCTGATCTTCCTTAACCACATACTCATCCAGCGGCTTCGGGGCTACGGCAAGATTCTTGCCTTCTTTGGTATAATGCGCACCATGGCACGGACAATGATATTCGTCGGGATACTGCTTATCACTGTTCCAACCTACGGTACATCCCAAATGTTTACAAATGGGTGAAAGCGCATAGATTTTGCCCTGTTCATCTTTCCTGATCCAGGCGATTAACGAAGCATTGCTCAAATACCAACCGTCTTGCTGTTTCACTTCAAACGTAAATTCTTGAGGTTCATTCGTAATTTTGCTGATTTCCGCTACTTTGACAGAGGTGCCTTCTCCCTTGTGCTGCAAAATCGGGTCCACCGCAAAACGGACCATGGGGAGTATTGCACCGGCGGCCATGTAGGCTGTAGCTCCACCAAGCGTGTACGTCAAAAACTGCCTGCGTGACATTTCCATGCGGCTTGGCAATTTCATCGAAGCTTCGTGCTGGTCATGCTCACTGCTCATACTGTCTCCAACCCCCTTTTTCAGCCAACTCTCTCAATCGTTTTCATTATCAGAAATTCCACGACTTACTAGAACATACATAATCATATAGTAGCCCTAGAACACCGTCAAGAATTTGTCACACATTTTTAAGGTTCATTTGTAAGCGTTATTAAAAAAGTGTTGGTAAATTGTCACATTTGTCACAGGTAGGTCATCTTTTCCATAACTCTCGGATTTTTTCCCCGACAAAACGCGAAATCCCTTCTTCTCCAACCTCTTGAATTAAAATAGAACGACTTAATACCAAATCTGCAGAAGTAATTTGGGTCTGTTCCAACACACCATCAGATGACATTATAACCACATATTTGAAACCGGAAGATTTGAGTTGTTCGGATAAGGTATTTAATGCCATTGACATATCCGGACATGCATAATGGAATGCAGGGTAAGTCATGATACGTCCTTTAAAAGGAATCTCCACCAGATCCAAAAAATCTCTAAGCCGCTCCAACGCCTCAGTTGCTTCAACCGGGGACTGCTTGCCCGTTAGGGCTGTATATGGAATAAGGCATGTATCCAGATAGAGTTGCAGTTCCGCCCAGCTGTCTTGAGTCATCTCACTGAATTTCAATTCCCTAATTCCCCTCTCTATCCATTTTATTCCCATATTATATATGAGCTTATATTATAAATCCAGAGATTCATACTTTTTCCGTGTAGGAATGGTCGTGAACGCAAAAAAGAAATGCGTGTTTCACGCATTTCCTGACTTATATATTTATTTTACATGCTCATCAGTTTATGGCCTTCAGTTCATCCGTCAGATTCCGGAAAGCTACTTCGTCTCCGGTAGCCAATGCCTTATCGATTTCCATATACAGCTTCTCGCTGCGCTGTTTACGAAGCGCGTCGTCCCACACCATCTCAGCAGCCAGCCCCAACATGACTTCATACGTAACTTTCATTTTATCCAATAGGATGCACCTCCAAAACGGATTTAAGAGCTCCTATACTCCTTTCCTTTGGCAACATAACCTAGTGTAGTTCTCGACATCCGCTCAAGATCTGCATCAGTCAACTCACGTATCACTTTGGCTGGTGTGCCCAAAGCAAGGGTATAGGGCGGAATTTTAGTATTTTCAGTAACAACAGAACCGGCCCCGATCAGCGTATATTCACCAATTTCGGCTCCATTGAGAAGGATAGCGCCCATACCAATCAGCGAACCTGTTCCGATACGACATCCATGGATAATCGCAGAATGCCCTACCGATACATCGTCGTCCAAAATCAAAGGTTGATCCGTATTGAGGTGTCCAACAGCATTATCCTGTATATTACAGCGCCGTCCAATCACAATGGGTGCCAGATCGGCTCGCAGCACAGCATTGAACCAGATCGTAGATTCTTCACCCATTGTCAGATCACCTATAAGTTTGGCGCCTTCAGCCATATATACCGAAGGGTGTAACTGTGGATGCATACCTTTGTATGGAATTATCATAAGTATCACTCCTTAATTTGGGAGTGATTTTAGCAACTTGTCCTTCACTTGTCAAACATAACGGGAGTAATGTCCCCGGACAGCGAGCGACAGGATGACGCAAGGCGTGAACCCCATGCTGTCATTTGTACTGTACGCCCATCTGCATTCTCTCCAATGCGAAGCATGCCCAGATGCAGCATCATTTTGAGTATCCTGTTGTCATAAATCGTCTCTGCAGTGTCATAATAGAACGGCTGAATGTAGGGACCAATCTGTCGGAACAAAGACTCTGCTGTGGACCAGCCAGCTGCACATTCCCCTGTCCAGTACACAATGGAGGACAGATTGGGAATAGCACCTTTATAAAGTCTTAACCAAAACCGAAATAGCTGTATCATCTCGGCTGTTTTCTCTGCCCCCAGCTTGTCTTCACCGGAAGGTGACAATTTCAGCGTGCCCTGCTCCTCGCGGACCAGACGATGATGAAAAGCGTAGTCATAGATGAACGCAAATCGGTCGGGGTAGTCTTTGAACGAACGACCATAACCAAATCTCCATCCTGCCTTACCCACCAGCGCCTCACTCACATGCAAATGCTCCATGATCTGCTGCTGAGAACGACGATACATCATGCCTTCTGCGTTTAGTGCTATTTCATGCTGCTGGACAAATTGTAGAAACAGTTTCAGATCATCAGCGAGTAGATGGTATTCATCCCTGTAAACGGGAGGCTCGCTTGTCTGTGCAATGCCTGCCTTCAGGTGAGTGGATAACACATCCCGAAATCTCATTTGCAAATCCTGGGGTACCTGATACAGGTATCTGGTCTGTTGAGTTGTGCCATTGAACAACCATCCACTCTTCGTGAAGCGTACGATAAGATCACGTGGACTGGCTCCAGCCTCGCTATCTTTTTTATCCATCGATTGACGAGCAATGGCGACAAGTTCCTCCATACCGAAGTATTGGCGGGCATCAAACAGCAAGTTGTTCAAAAATCGCAGATCTACCTGGTTTAGTTCGCGAACCTGCTGCTCAAAAAAAGGTCTGCTGCCCAATGTAGTTAGAATACTCTGGATGAGTTCATGTTTGGAATTGGGCTTACACTCGCACTGGTAATAGTCTGCTATTCGATTAAGCTGGCCGATATCGGCAAAAGTAAGCATATCCGCTAGATTCATGGGTCATCGCCTCGCCCTTGACTACTTTTTGGCTGTTGATTCGGGGCCTGGAGTAGTTTGGTTTTGTAAACATCGTTGACGGAATTCCCATGATCTAAACCTCTTTTTTTGCAAATCTTTTATGTTTTAACCATACTATGCCCGAAGTTGCCTGCTCAGAAGAAGAATGAGAGGTTCAAAATCATATAGAAATTGAACTAAAGAATATTTACACTTGCCACTTCAATGACAGAACAACCTTCTAATCGCTGTTATCCCCAGATTTTTTGGATCCCCTTTTTTCAAAGGGGAAAATCCGGGGATAAAGGCGAACGCTCCGCTTCCTCAGGTTATTTCTGTCCTCTCCGTTCTTGTCTAAATGTTTATTTCAATCTCTATAGACATTGCTATAACGCAAAAAAAACAACCTGAGTTAATTACTCAGGTTGTTTCGCCAGATCCAATAAAAGGTGTCGTGTACAGTTATATAGCAATGGTCTCCAATCTTCACGTTCCTTCTCCAGGATCGTAAGCGACAGGTTTCCAATTCGTTCCGTATAGCGGTCTTTATACAAAGCTGACAGCAGATTGGCTAGAAAGGCGCCATGGGACACAATCAGCACATTTTGGTCCTGATGAGCCTCCCATAAATCCTCCAGAAAGCCCAAAGCACGTGTCTGAATATCAGCAATCTGTTCCTGTCCCAAATCAAGCGTCTCCCAGGAAGCGCCCCAACGAGCAACACGCTCTTCGGATGTCAGACCTTCAATTTGACCAAAGGCACGCTCCTTCAAGCGTGCATCCGGCTTCAGCAAAGGAACATTCAATAGCCCGGAGATAATCTCTCCCGTCTCCTGAGCCCTGGACAGCCCGCTCGTAATGATGTGGTCCCAGCGATACTCTTCGGTAAGCAAACGTCTACCCAGGCGCTCAGCTTGCTCACGACCTTCCGCATTCAGAGGTATGTCTGTCTGTCCCTGAATACGTCCTGCCGCATTCCAGTCGGTTAGACCGTGACGAATAAGCCCAATCCGCATCTCATCCCTCATTTCTCTATACGGTGAACGAAAGCTTTACCTAAGCACGTGCACCTTGTTTGCGTTTGTTCGTTGTACGATGCATACGTCCAAGAGAGAACAGAGCCATACCTATTGCAAGCAATGACAACGCCATCCAGTACTGAGGATACGCTGGGCCCATGCTCACAACAAAGGGCTCAATAATACTCCCTCTGTCCGCTCCCGTCATGTTGTACTTGTACAATCCGGAGGAAGAAGGCTCACTGCCCGCTACCCCTGTCTCCAAAATACCCGTAGAGACCACGCTGGTCTGCTCAGCTTCTGATACATCTGGCTTAAACATCGCCATGTACAGAAAGCTGCATAAGAAAATTGCCAGGAACGCAGCAATCCACAAAGACATATGCTTGCGGATCACAGCAGAGAAACGATTAACCTTTGCCTCTTCCGGCAATAGCCATGGAGACTCCGCATAGATCCGGTCCATAACATTACGGTTCACTTTCTCTGCCTGTTGTTCTGTCACTGGGACCGGTATGCTGTGCAGCAGAATTTGAGCTTCTTCCCAAACCTCAAATTGCTGCGAGCAATCTTCACAACCAGCGAGATGAGCATGAAATGCAATTCGCTGAGGATGAGCTTCCGGTAAGTCCCAGACCAGTGCAAACAGTTCCTGGGCTTCATTGCAATTCATCTGTTCTTCATCCCTTCATATGGCTCGTAGACCGGTTCGAAGAAATAAGGTTCCAATTGAGTTTTTACGCTTGACCTTGCTCTGAACAATAACGATTTTACAGAACTGACGCTCTGCCCAAGAATATTTGCAATCTCCTGGTAATCTAGTTGATCATACTCTCGGAGTATAATGGCAGAACGCTGCTTCTCCGGTAAATTGTTAATTGCATCCCTAACCAGCATCACCCGCTCACTGCGCAAAACAGCATGCTCTGGCGCATTCTCAGAAGGAGCAATGGGTACAAAACCGCTCTCTTCAAGTGGAACACTCCCAGTACGCTGTTTGCGAAGCTCACTCAGTACCGTATTTCTCGCAATGGTATATAACCAGGTTGAGAACGAGGCATCCACCTCTCGGAATGAGTGCAGACTGCGGAACGCCTTATAGAAAGTCTCAGAACAGAGATCTTCCGCAAGCAGCTCCATATTAGAACTTTTCAACATATGATATACGAAAGCCAGTATTTTACGCTGATAACGACTCATCAGCTCGGAATATAACTCCAGGTTACCTTCCTTGATCTCTCGAATCAACTGGGAATCCGTCATTTGAGTGCGACCCCTCCTCGCCCATCCATGTGCTTCTCCCCGTTCGACTCTATCCATGTATTACCGAACAGGCACAAAAAAGTTGCGGTTTTCACCGCATAAAACAGCGTTCAGCGCCAAAACAGGCCTTCCCGCCAAATTCCCCTATGTAATGGCAATTTCCCCAACGTTTCTACATTAACAGTATTTATTGTACAACGGTCTGCATCATCCTGGCAAATCCATGGCTTCCATTGAAGCCCGACCAGTCATTATTATGCGGCTATTTTCTCGTCCATGACTTCAATTTGATCCCTTTTGTGAAGCCACTCTTATATTGGACGAACGAAGGCCTCAAAAAGTTTGTGTGATTAAAGAATTAATTTAAAATTTCAGAAGAATTTCGTTATAATATATTTTTCTCAATTGCACCATTCAACCTTATTTCCGATCATCAAGCAATTGTCCAAATGAAGATCTATCCCACTTTATGCAAGGATTATATTTCCTTAATTTACGAATGTTATAATTATTTTAAACAATTTTACTCAAAGTGTTGACAAAATGAAAACGTATACATATAATAAAAGTACAGTATGGTTTCTCTCCACTCCTATCCAATAACTGTATTGCTCCACGTGAGCAATGGCCGCTTATGTAAGCGGTCTTTTTTTTTGTCCTTTTTTAGGTTATGTACTGTAACAACTGGTTTTCAACACAAAGAAAGAGGGCTTTCGCCCTCTTCCAAAAGCCTAAACCCACACTTGATACCCCAGGGAATCCAGCAACGTTTTGGCACGTTCCATTTCTTCTTCCTGCCGGAACGACAAACGCATAATACCCGGTACATCGACCCGGTTTTCAATAATCTCCATGTTGCTTAAGTTAATATCATTCGCCCCAAGCTCAGTGGCAATCTTGCCGATCATCCCCGGCGCATCCTGCACATCCGTATAAAGATCATACAACGACGAGATCATGCCTTTCCGTCGTTCTGGCAGCACACTACGGAACTCCCGTGCCTGACGGAACGCCTCCTCAATGCCCTCACCATTTTGTTGCTCCAGCATTTCAGTGAAAGCCGTCATCTGACCGTTCCAATCCTTCAGCAAGCCCAGCAGCACCTCACGGTTGCTCAGCAGGATATCTCTCCATACAATGGCATCACTGGAGGCAATCCGGGTAATATCCCGAAAACCGCCTGCAGCCAGCATTTTATACAAAGGGTTCGATTCATTATATTCGCGTACCTGGTTCACCAGCGCAACTGCAATTACATGTGGCAAGTGACTAATCGCCCCCACAATGTCATCGTGCAGCAGCGGCTCTACACGAACAATCTGGGCACGTGTATACGCAAGAAGATCAGATAACCTGTCATAAGCTTCCTCAGGTACCTGTTCTGAAGGGGTCAAGACATAGTATGCATTCTCGAATAACACAGCCGAGGCTGCATCCACACCAGCACGCTCAGATCCGGCCATCGGATGACCGCCGATAAAGTATGCATCACTCATGCGGACATGCTCAGCACAGGCTGCGATGGACGCCTTAGTGCTTCCTACATCCGTAATAATACATCCCTTTTTCAAGGGAAGCTTGGCCAATTGTCCAAAATAGGATTCGAGCAGCCCAACAGGTACGCACAAAAAAATAAAGTCGGCATCCTGTACCGCTTCCTCCAGAGAGAGCGTAGCATCATCCACTACACCACTCGCTATGTACTTGTCCTTCAGTTCAGGCAGATGGGCATAGCCCATCACCGTTACACCAGGCTTGCCTTTGAAGCAAAGCGCCAGTGAACCGCCGATGAGCCCTACACCGATCATTGCAATTTTTAGTTTCATGGGTCCTCACTCTTTTCATCGCCAGATTTAAGGGCGTGCTACCGCCTTCTCAGCCAGCGTGTTCTCCAGTGCCGTGACAAACGCACGATTCTGTTCTGATGTTCCGACGGACACACGTATGTATGTTGGATATACATGGAATCCAGGACGAACAATAATGCCTTGTTTCAATAGTGACTGGAACGCCGTTGCAGAAGGCATGTCCAGATCAACCATGATGAAGTTACCCTGTGAAGGGAAAAACGGCAGTGCTAACCGCGTGAATTCATTTTGCAAATATTCTCGTTCTACCGCATTACGTTCCGCGCACTGTTGGACAAAAGCCTGATCCTCAAGCGCAGCCTTCGCCGCAGCCTGACCGAAACGTGAAGTGTTGAACGGCTCACGCACGCGGTTGATAAGATCGATCACTTCCGGGCGTGCAATACCGTATCCAATACGTAATGAAGCGAGACCATAGATTTTGGAGAATGTCCGCAAAATGACCAGGTTAGGATAACGCTCAATCATAGGGACACTTTGCGGGTAGGCTTCATCCGTTACAAATTCATAATAGGCTTCATCCAGCACAACCATGACATGAGAAGGTACACGATCCATAAAAGCCGTCAATTCCTGCTCAGAGATGATTGTACCCGTTGGGTTATTGGGGTTACACACCCAGACCGCCTTAGTCTTATCATTGATTTGCGCCATCATGGAAGTCAGGTCATGAGTTCCATCTTTAAGTGGCACTTCAATGCTGACAGCACCTTCGATGTCAGCGTTACTTTTGTATACAGAGAACGTCTGGTCTGCCATGATGTTCTCGTCTCCCGGGAGGAAGAATGCACGAGTGATCAACGCAATGATCTCATCCGATCCACAACCAAAGATCAGATTATTCCGTTCCACTCCCAGATGCTTCGCCAGCACTTCAGTCAGTTCCTTGGAACTGCCATCCGGATATATGCTTACATTGACCAGTTCTCTGGTGATCGCTTCAAGCGCAGCAGGCGAACTTCCATATGGATTTTCGTTGGAGGCCAGCTTGATCACTTGCTCCAAACCCAGTTCACGTTTCACTTCTTCAATCGGTTTGCCCGGTTTATATACAGGCAGATTGACAATCTGGGACTTCGGTTTCAACCCGACCGCCTCCTGTTATTAAAATAGTTATGGACATGCCTCAGCCTGTGCTGAGCATGCCCCGGGGATGTAACATCATTGAATCCCTATCCTTTTAATTGTGCCACAAAGTTGCGAATTTGCAACAGTCCCGCCTGACGCGTATCCGGGTTTCCAAGAAGAGGTATAGCTTCTTCCACCTGACGAACGATAGCACTACCTACAACAACACCATCACAGATACGGGAGAAACGAGCTACCTGCTCGTGACTGGAAATGCCGAAGCCAACAGCGACCGGAAGATCTGTCAGGCTCTTTACAGTTTCAATGAAGCTCTCTACCCCATCGAAAAAGGAAGCTCGCTCTCCCGTAACACCCAGAGAGGAGACACAATAAATGAAACCACGTGCTCCCGTGACAATACGCTCGATTCTCGCGTTGGACGTAGGGGCTACAAGCGGAACCAAATGCACACCTGCAGCATCCGCACGGCGTCGCATATCCTCAGCTTCCTCAATCGGAAGATCCGGGATGATCATGCCGCTGATCTCATGTTTGACCAACTCGTCAAAAAATACATCCAGTCCCGTCTGTAATACTGGATTATAGTAGGTGAACAGTACAAAAGGCATTTTCACACCCTCCGCACGCGCTCTTGCTGCTGTCTCCATACAAGTCCGAATCGTGATCTGACTTTTCAATGCACGCTCGGAAGCACGCTGGATTACCGGTCCATCTGCGAGCGGATCAGAATAGGGAACACCGAGTTCCAATATGTCTGCCCCCGCCTGTTCCAATTCCTTAATGATTTCCACCGTGGTGTCCACATCTGGATCTCCAACCGTGAGGAATGGAATAAGGGCTGTTCGGTTCTGTTCTTTCAATTGCTGGAAGGTCTGGTCCATCAGGTTCATGCCAAGTCCCCTCCTGTATATTTCATAATGGATTCAACGTCTTTGTCACCACGACCGGAAAGACAGATCACAACGATATCATCAGCGCTGAGTTCAGGCGCAAGCTTGACGACCTGCGCAACAGCATGGGCTGACTCCAAAGCGGGAATAATGCCTTCTGTCCGGCTCAGCAACTGCAAGGCATCCAATGCCTCCTGGTCCGTAATCGGAACATATTTTGCACGTTTAATATCTTTGAGATAGGAATGCTCGGGACCAACACCCGGATAATCAAGTCCCGCTGAAATGGAATGAGCTGGCTGAACCTGTCCATATTCATCTTGCAGTAGATAACTCATCGAACCCTGGAATACACCATGTGTGCCTTTGCTCATCGTAGCCGCATGGAACTCGGTGTCCACCCCTTTACCTGCTGCTTCAACACCAACAAGCTTCACATCCTGATCGCCAATAAACGGATAGAACATGCCGATTGCATTACTTCCGCCGCCTACAGCTGCAACAATCACATCCGGCAGCCGTCCTTCAATCTCCTGAATCTGGCGCCGTGTCTCATCACCGATCACTCGCTGGAAGTTACGTACCATCATTGGATACGGATGAGGACCGACTACCGATCCAAGCACATAGAAGGTATCTTCCACATTACTAACCCAGTAGCGGAGCGCCTCGTTACCTGCATCTTTCAATGTCCTCGTGCCAGATGTCACCGGAATGACTTCCGCCCCAAGCAGCTTCATCCGAAATACGTTCAACTGTTGTCGCTGCGTATCTTCTTCACCCATAAACACTTTACATTCAAGCCCCAGCAATGCAGCAACTGTTGCCGTGGCAACGCCATGCTGTCCTGCACCCGTTTCGGCGATGACTTTCTTTTTCCCCATCCGTTTGGCTAGCAATCCCTGTCCAATAGCGTTATTAATCTTGTGCGCTCCCGTATGGTTCAGGTCTTCACGTTTCAGATAAATTTTGGGTCCACCCAAGCGGCGGGACAATTGCTCTGCATGGTATAAAGGCGTTTCCCGTCCAGAATACTCGCTTAGCAGGTAATTCAGTTCCTTGTTGAATTCCTCGTCTTCGGAGAAGTGGCTATACGCTTCCTCCAGTTCGATCAGAGCGTTCATTAGTGTCTCAGGTACAAAGCGGCCTCCGAAGGGACCGAAACGCCCGTGTTGATCCGGCAATTGATGTGTCATGCCTGCTTCACCCTTTCTACAAATGCTGTAATTTTTGCAATATCCTTCACACCTTCGGACTCTACGCCGCTGGATACATCGACGCCATCCGGTGTATATGTCTGTATCAATTGTTGCACATTATCCGGCTGTAAACCTCCTGCCACGAACAACGCGATTCCATGTTTTCTTGCCCATTCGGCATAGAAAGGAATTCGTTCCCAGGCAAAGGTTTTACCGGAGCCCCCTCCATAGAGCGGGTCAAACGTATCGAGCAATATGGCGTCCACCACATTTTTATATGGATCAAGTGCCAGCAAGGCAGTATCGTCAGCTAATGAACCTGTTTCATCTTTGGGAAAAGAGAAAGCCTTGAACACTTCGCTACCGAAGTGCTGCTTCACCTGTTCACAAAATTCCGGCGATTCCTGTCCATGCAGCTGAATGACATCCAGGCGTGAAATCTGCATGATGCTTTCCAGCTCTTCGAGCGTAGGATTCACGAAAACACCCGCCAGCTTCGGCCGATCGAACATCGTCCAGTCCAAGAGAACCGTTCTTAGCTCGGCACCCTGTTCAGGTGTAATACGGCGACGGGATGGGGCAAAAACAACTCCAATGTAATCCACAGGCAAGTTTATCATCGATTTTAGCACTTCAACGTCCTGAAGTCCACATATTTTTATAGCCGCTGCCGGCCGGTTTCGCAGATTCACGTCTCTGCTGCTTGTGCCGTCATGATTGATTGCATTCATGCTTTTGGTCCCATTAGTTCATATACCGCAGCCTCAACATCGTCCTTGCGCATCAGATGCTCCCCAACAAGGATACCATGCACACCTGCCTCAATAAGAGATTCCAATGGCTGAGGACCGTCAATTCCACTTTCACTGATTAATGTTACACCATCCGGAATCAAGTTCATCAAATCTAACGTGGTGTTCAGACTCGTTTCGAACGTTTTCAGATTGCGGTTGTTGATGCCCACAAGTGTTGCCTGCGGAATATCGAGTACTTGCTCCAGTTCAGCTCGGTCATGGACTTCAATTAATGCATCAAGGCCCAGACTTTTAGCAAATGTCAGATATTGACGCATCTGTTCGGGTGTCAGAATACTCGCAATCAGCAAAACGGCATCCGCGCCAAGCAGCCTCGCCTCGGCAATCTGTCGTTCATCTATAATAAAATCCTTGCGCAGTAGCGGTATGTTCACAGCTTCATGAATGGCCTGCAAGTATTCGCTATTTCCCTGGAAATAAGAAACGTCGGTCAATACGGATATACAATCTGCTCCAGCCCGTTCGTATGCGGAAGCAATTTCTACCGGATGAAAATCAGGACGAATCAGTCCTTTGGACGGAGAAGCCTTCTTCACTTCGGCAATGAGACCCAGCTTACGGTTACGTCTCTCTGATAAAGCACGTTCGAATCCACGAGTATTGGGTAATGTCTCTATCTTTTTCAGCGCATCGTCCATCTGAAATGTTTGTGCGAGAACTTCAACTTCTTTATGTTTGGTTGCTACGATTCGATCAAGATACATGACTGTACGCCTCCGTTGTATGAATTAACTGTTCCAGCTTCCCGGCAGCCTTGCCAGAGTCTACAGCTTCTGTCGCCATCAACACACCTTCTGCAATGGTATTCGCTAGACCGGATACATAGATGCAAGCCCCGGCATTCAACAGAACGACATCGCGGTATGCGCTCCGTTCTCCCTGGAAGATCCTTTTAATAATTTCGGCATTCTGAGCCGCATCTCCTCCAAGAACCGATTCCAGTGGATGTAGCGATAATCCCATATCACGTGGATCAATGTCATACGTATGCACTTCGCCATTACGCAGTTCGGATACTTGTGTAGGTGCGGAGATGCTGATTTCATCCAGTCCATCATGACTCGCTACGACCAAAGCTCTTTTCAGCCCCAGACGATTAAGCACTTCAGCGATCATCGGTGTCCGGCTACGGTCATATAAACCAAGCAATTGTCGATCCGCTCCCGCAGGATTAGTTAGAGGTCCGAGCATGTTAAAGATCGTACGCACACCCAGCTCTTTTCTTGGTGCAGCAGCATGTTTCATAGAAGGGTGGTACACCTGAGCAAAACAAAAACAGATTCCGATCTCATCGAGACATTGTCTCGCCTGCTCTCCGTCCAGATGAATATTCACGCCCAATGCTTCAAGTACATCCGCACTGCCCGCCTTACCTGAGGCAGAGCGATTGCCATGCTTCGCCACCCGGACAGAAACTGCTGAAGCAATGATGGCCGATGCCGTTGAAATGTTGAACTTATGAATACCTGAACCACCTGTTCCACAGGTGTCCAGCAGTCCATTGCCGTCGGTCAGGATCCGTCCGCCCTGTCCACGCATGGCTTCGGCAAACCCCGTGATTTCATCCACCGTTTCCCCCTTCATCCGCAAGCCCATAAGCAAACCTCCGATTTGAGCCGGAGTGGCCTCACCTCTCATGATGGAGTACATCAAGTCGCGCGCTTCTGCCTGCTCCAGATGGCTTCCCTCCAAAATTTTGGCAAGGCCATTCTTCATGCCTTCCGCATGACTAACTTCATTTGCGGATCGCTTGGATTCTTCATTCATGACTGGGTTCATATTCATTTCCGGTCTCTCCTCTCTCAGTTTTGTGCAGCCGTGGCTGGGGTAACAAAATAATCGGCGTTGGCAAGTTTCAAGGTGTGATCCTTCTCTTTGGCAGGAAACATCGCTTCTGCTGTACGAATCGCCTTTAGCAACGCTTTGGCTTTATTTACTGTTTCTTCATATTCATTCTCAGGCACCGAATCCCATACGATTCCGGCTCCAGCCTGCACATAAGCTTTTCCTTTTTTGAAAATAATCGTTCGGATTGTAATACAGGAGTCCATGTTTCCCGAGAAACCTAGATAACCGATAGCACCTGCATAAGCACCCCGTGCTTCTTTTTCCAGTTCCGCGATAATCTCCATCGCACGCAGCTTCGGCGCACCGGATACCGTACCCGCTGGTAAACATGAAAGAAATGCATCAAAGAAATCCTTGTCTTCTCTAAGCTCACCTGTAACGTTGGACACCATGTGCATGACGTGGGAATATCGTTCAATCTCCATGAACATGTCACATTTCACACTTCCGAAGTTAGACACACGTCCCAGATCATTACGTCCCAGATCGACAAGCATCAGATGTTCCGCACGTTCCTTCTCATCCTGCAGCAGATCTGCGGCCAATGCACGATCTTCTGCTTCCGTAGCTCCTCTTGGACGAGTTCCCGCAATCGGCCGTGTCTCTACGCGGTTTCCATCCACTTTTACCAAAGCTTCCGGTGAAGTGCCCACAATAATTTCATCGTCCATCTTCAGATAATACATGTAGGGTGATGGATTCAACGTCCGAAGCACGCGATATACATGCAGCGGAGAAACTTCGGTATCAATATGGAAACGTTGGGATAATACCACTTGAAAAATATCTCCTGCCCGAATGTACTCTTTGGCCTGTTCTACATTCCCGATAAACTGTTCCTTCGTGAGATTGGATCGAATATCCCCCAGTTCCACGTCTCCTGGAATGGAACGCGGGTTCAGGTTCTCCCCCGGTCCTTGCTGCTGCAAGCGTTCAGCCGCCTGTTCCAGCTTCTCAGAAGTTAAAGCATAGGCTTGACGGATATCATCATCCGTTGCACCGTCTTTCACGTGTACATTGCCCACGAGCAGCATCTGCTGCTTCACATGGTCAAACACGATAATCTGGTCGCAGAACATGAAGCGAATATCATCCATTTTCAGATCATCCAGCGCGTGAGCCGGAAGCTTCTCATAATATTGCAGCAGATCGTATCCAAAGAAACCAATGGCCCCACCTGTAAATGGCGGCAGTTCTTCATCTTTCGGACTGCGATACTTACGTAGGAGCGCTTTGAGTTCTTCAATCGGCTTGCCTGGCAGTTCTCGAATCTGTCCCGCTTCTTCTACCACGATCCGGCCTTTTTTGGCGGAGATCATCAGGAACGGATCTGTACCGATGAAGGAATATCTCGCCCATTGAATTCCACCCTCCACACTTTCCAGCAGAAATGCCCGGTCGTTGTCAGCATAACGGCGGAAAATTCGAATCGGGGTCTCCATGTCTGCCAGAATCCGTTTGACTACCGGAATCAGATTATATTCATTCGACATTTTCAGTACTTGATTAACGTTTGGCGTTATCATCAGATCACGTCCTTTCAAATTAGGTAGACGAAAAAGTAAAATATACAACAAAAAAACCTCTACCATCAGGTAGAGGTTTGGTTATAAGCTGTTTCAACAGGTTGCTGCTTCATAAATAACAAGTCCCTATACATGCATCCTTACCGAATTATCACACAGGCTGTTGTATGGATGAATTATAAATTCATCAATTACAAAGGAATTGTACCGGCATACACTAATTCTCACCCATAGCACTCATTCATCATGAAATGCATGTGCATGAGGGTATCGGTCGTGTTATACCTAAACAAAACGATGTCGCTAGACACGTTTGCATTCCTTCATCCTGTTTCAAATAATTCCGTAGCACGACGTACCGCGAATCAGTTGACCGGCTTCTGTTGCTCCGGTTACCACCCGCTGGACTCTGCTATATACTCCACTCATCTCAGCTGCTCTCAGCTCAATCTCTACTCTACTCAACTGGTTCTCACTATACATCATTCCGAATGATTTGACAACCACTCTAATCTTACGAATTGGAAGGTGCCGCCAAATCGGGACGCAGAGACTGTGCACCGTTAAGATACACATGGTTAATTTCATTCTGACCTTTTGCAGTGTTAACATGTACCATAAAACGGATGCATTGTGGCAAGGCACCTGCAACCGGAACTTCCAGCGCACACATCAAAGGTACAAGCTCCCAGCCATCCAACTGGCGAATTGCCTTTGCTGGGAAAGCTGCATCCAGATCTCCAGTCATCGTAATCCACACACTGCAAATATCTTCGGGTTGAATCTCGTTACGATCCACGATTTCCTGCAATAGTACAGCCGTTTCTTTCAAAATATGTTCTTCGTTATTATGCGTGACCGTAGTAGCCCCGCGAATTCCCCGAGTAACCATCGCTTTTAATCTCCCTTCTTGAGCATTTCAATGACGTCGCGCACTGCCGATACCGGTACATCCTTCACAATTCTGGCAGCGCCGATCCGGTCAGGAATAATGAAGACCATATGGCCCTCACGGAACTTTTTGTCGTGCATCATTGCATCTATTAATGCATCCGTATCCAAATGTTTTGGCATCGTCACCGGCAGGCGCAATGAACGCAACATGCGAACCGTATCGTCATAGAGGCCTGCTGGGGCTCCCAACTTCTCGCCGAGCAATGCCGAGCCCGCCATACCAATCGAGATGGCTTCACCATGCAGAAATTCGCCGTAACCGGCAATCGCTTCAATGGCATGACCAATCGTATGACCCAGGTTTAACAATGCACGTTCTCCATTTTCACGTTCGTCACGCGATACAATCTCTGCCTTGATACCACAGCCTCGTTCCAAGCCATATCCCAAAGCCTCCGGATCAAGGGCAAGCAGTTCATCCGCATGCTCCTCACACCAGTATGCAAAAGCTTCGTCCCGAATCAGTCCATGCTTCAGCATCTCTGATAAACCAGCTGAGACATCGCGTGGCGGCAAGGTTTGAAGAGTATCCACATCATAGAGCACCAGCTCTGGCTGATGGAATGCACCGATCATATTTTTAGCCAGCGGATGATTGACAGCTACCTTACCGCCAACACTGCTGTCATGCGCCAGAATCGTCGTAGGCACCTGCACAAACTTGATTCCACGCATATATGTAGCAGCAACAAAACCCGCCAGATCCCCTACTACACCGCCGCCTAAAGCAACAATTGCCGAACTGCGATCCAGTTTGCCTTCGATGGCGACAGTCATCATATCCTGATATACCGAAAGGGATTTCGATGTTTCACCAGATGGAACAACTGCGGAGACGACTGTAAAACCAGCCGTACGCAGTGTTTGTTCCAGATCGGACAAGTATTTGGGTGCCACATGATCATCAGTAATAATGAGTAAGGGGCTTTTTTTGGTTAAGCCATATTGCTCAAAATATTGAGGCGCTTGAGCCAACAGGCCGCTGCCAATCAGAATTGGATAAGAGCGTTCCTCCAACTGCACTGTCAGCTGGCGCATCTTAGTAATTCTCCAGTTGATTATTGTAGTTGGCAAAGTTCGCGCGGATTTCCTCCATAGAATCTCCGCCAAATTTCTCGAGGAAAGCTTTTGCAATTTCCCAGGCTACCACATGCTCCATAACGACACTAGCTGCCGGAACAGCACATGCATCAGAACGCTCAACCTGAGCTGTAAATGCTTCTTTTGTATCGATATCCACACTTTGAAGTGGTTTGTACAACGTAGGAATAGGTTTCATAACTCCACGTACCACAACTGGCATGCCGTTAGTCATTCCGCCCTCGAATCCGCCCAAACGGTTGGTAGCTCGGTGGTAACCACGCTCTTCACTATGCACGATCTCATCATGCACCTGAGAACCACGAATCGTTCCGGCTTCGAACCCAATACCAATTTCCACACCCTTGAATGCGTTAATAGACATTACACCCTGTGCGATTCGTGCATCCAGTTTGCGGTCATACTGTACGTGGCTACCAAGACCAACAGGCACACCTTCAACGATACATTCAACGATTCCACCGATGGAGTCGCCTTCCTGTTTGATCTGGTCGATGTAGGCTTCCATCTTCTTCTCGGTTTCTGCATCGGTTACACGAACGGAGGAAGCTTCTGTCACTTCGATCAGTTCATCGATCGGCAGATCTTGATAAGGAGCTTCGATTTCTCCGATACGCAACACACGTCCAGCTACTTTGATTCCGAATTCAGCAAGGAATTGACGTGCAATAGCACCACATGCTACACGCACCGTTGTCTCACGGGCACTTGAACGCTCCAGTACATTACGCAAATCTTTCAAGTTATATTTGAGCCCACCATTCAAGTCGGCATGTCCCGGACGTGGACGATGAACGCGACGTTTCTCTTCGTCACTGCCTTCAATCGGCTCAATATTCATAATATTCTGCCAGTGTTTCCAGTCATTATTTTGAACAACCAATGCTACAGGAGCACCTGTTGTATATCCGTGACGGATACCACCAACGAAATTGGCCTGATCCTTCTCAATTTGCATGCGACGTCCACGGCCATATCCCTTCTGGCGGCGGTGAAGCTGAAAATTCAGCTCTTCAAAGTCAATATTCAGATTGCTTGGCAATCCTTCAATAATTGCGGTTAATTGGGGTCCGTGCGTCTCCCCTGCGGTTAAATAGCGTAAACTCATAATACGTTCCCCCTTTAAACTGTTAAACTTCACATTGCTAAAATCCCATAATTTCTTTGCTTATTATAGTATAGCTGACCGGCTTTGACAAGAAAGTCGGTCGTTTCTTGTCCTAAAATGGATTGGACTCGAGTGGTGATTGATTGAGATTCCGACATGTGTGAGAAATATCCATTCATCCATTATGCAAATAACCGCCTGGACACATATACATGTGCACGCCAGACGGTTATAAAATAATTGAAATTATTTTTTGCGATAAAAGAATGTTTCCGCTGTCTCGAGACCATATTGTCCCGGGGAAAAAATCTGTTCCGTACTACCCACGAACAAAATACCGCCTGGACGCAAACTTGTTGCAAACTTGTGATACAACAGGTTTTTGGCTTCCTCGGTAAAATAGATCATGACATTTCGGCATACAATCAGATCATACCCCTCGTCAAAACGATCCAGCAACAGATTTTGCTTCATGAACTTGACCGAACTTTTCAATTGTTCATCAATACGGTACACCAAGCCATCCTGCTTGAAGTATCGATTTGCTGTTTCCTTCGGTACATCTTTTAGCGAGCGTTCCATATAACGACCTTCCTTGGCTTTGGCAAGAGCACCTTCATCCAAGTCACTTGCCGTAATGGAGCTTCCCTTAAGAATGCCCATCGTATCCAGAATCATCGCCAGAGTGTAAGGTTCTTCGCCTGTGGAACAAGCGGCACTCCACACTTTAACGCCACGCTTCGGACCCAGCAACTCAGGCAGGATTTCATCCCGCAGTACTTCCCAGCGATTAGGGTTACGCCAAAATTCCGAGACGTTAATGGTCATGCGATCCAGAAACTCATAAAACAAGGACTTGTCCTTTTGCATGGCATCAAAAAAGATAGAAAACGTATGAAATCCGTTTTTGTTACGAAGTGTGGTCAGCCTTCTTTTCATCTGGCCTTCCTTGTATTGAGCAAGATCAATGCCTGTGCTCTCTTTGATTTTCCGAATAAATCCGGCGTAATCCGGGTCTAGTAGTTGTTCCTGCTCCAGCATCGTATCACCCTTCTGGCTAAAAATTACAACCAGGCTGCGATGCTCTTGTCGTACGTTACCAGCTCATCCGGAGCAAAGAAGTTTGCTGCTTCACGAGTGGCGCTTTCCGGTGAATCCGCCCCATGAATCAGATTATGCGGTGTGTGGCTGGCGAAATCTCCGCGAATTGTGCCCGGAGCCGCTTCCTTTACATTGGTTTTCCCGATTACGATGCGCGCAAGCGCCACGATGTCGTCACCTTCCCAGACCATAGCAAATACAGGTCCAGATGTGATAAAACGAACCAGATCATCGAAGAACGGTTTCCCCTCATGTTCAGCATAGTGGCGTTTGGCCTGATCTTCAGACATCTGCACCAGCTTGCCTGCCACCAACTTAAATCCTTTGTCTTCCAGACGGCTAACGATACGCCCTATCAAACCACGCTGCACACCATCCGGCTTCACCATCAAAAATGTACGATCCATAGGCTCACTCCTCACTCACGGTTCAAAGTTATTTCATTATGTAAACGCAATCCCTTCGATTGTAACATACATGTCCAAATCCTCCCAATGAGGAATATCACATGAACGTTATTTCTTGAGTGAGAACAGCTAAACAAGGAACTGCATTGATGAAAAGATTCCCGTTCATAGCAGAGTAATGTTCAAACATATTAATGCGTACGTTTGACCACAAAATGGGCGATATCACGCAAGTTTTTGGTGGTCTTGATGTTAGGCAGTTGATCCAGAGCATCGAGCGCTTTCTTCATATATCGGTCAGCCAGGGCTTCTGCTTTAGCAATTCCTTGACTTTGGCGAATCATTCCAATCGCATCTGATGCACTCGCCCGTCCCTCCTCGTGCTGGACGCGGGTTATCTCCTCCAGCAAAGGTTCACGCAAGTTAGGTTCCTGCAATGCATAAAGTACAGGCAGCGTAATATTCCCCTGCTTCATATCACTGCCTGGAGGCTTACCCAGTTGTTTCTCGGTGCCAACCAGATCAAGTACATCGTCTTGAATCTGGAACGCCATACCCACGTTGTAACCGTAGGTGTACAGCAACGAAGATACATGTTCCGGCGCACGAGTAGCAAGCGCCCCCAGCTGGCAGCTGACAGCAATAAGAAGCGCCGTTTTGCGACGAATTCGCAAGAGATAGTTACGTACACTTTGTCCCGTATTGAAAAAGTCACGAATTTGCTCCATTTCACCAATGGACATCTGCACCATCGCTTTGGCCAGAATACGGTGTATCGCCGGATCGGACAGGCCCGCAGTCATCTCAAGCGCCTTGCCGTAAATGTAATCTCCGGTGTACATGGCAATCCGATTATCCCATTTGGACTTCACCGTTGGTTTACCTCTGCGTGTCGCGGCATTATCAATAACATCATCGTGAACCAGAGAAGCCGAATGAATCAGTTCCAACGGAACCGCTACCAGCTTCAGACGTTCAATGTCGTATGTACCAAATTTCCCGCCGAGTAACACAAATACCGGACGCAAACGCTTACCCCCTGCCTTGAGCAGGTGAAGTGACGTTTCGCTTAGCAGCTTCTGTTCTCCCTGAACACTGCGATACAACTCTTTTTCAATGTAGTCCATGTCTTTTTTTAACAACCCGAAAATATCCAATAGTTTCATTCGTTCACCCGTGTCAGCGTATTGTCAGTCCATAAATCCATGCTTACCTTCCCCTCCAGCAAGTCGGGCCTGCAGGCATAACGAAAAACCAGGGCTTGCCTTTCCTGCTTGTGTTCTTCTGAGACGTACTAATCTTCTTCGAATGTCAAGGCCGACATCCGGGAATTAAACTCTGCGACTTGTTCTGAAACATAAGTACAGAAGTTGCCGGAGCATGGGTCAAGGCTGTGGTTCCATTCAAACATCACCATCAGCGCTCACCAATACCCCGGGATTGGGGGACAGCAAGTTGTACCTGCAATTCGGATAGCAGATTCAAAATTGCAGGAAGCTAAGAAGCTATCCCCGTTCATCCGGTTCTCCCCATCTTGTAAACAGTTGATGCGGGATGCGCAGACTATCGAGCACTTTACCCACCAGAAATAGAATCAACTCGTCCATCGTTTGGGGTTTGTAATAAAAAGCAGGCATAGCCGGTATCATTCGGACACCAAGCCGTGAGAGCTTCAGCATGTTTTCCAGATGGATTGCATGCAGTGGCGTCTCACGTGGCACCAAAATCAGCGTTCTCCCCTCTTTTATCATGACATCAGCAGCCCGGGACATCAGATTGTCCGACGACCCTTGTGCAATGGATGAAAGAGTACCCATGGAGCATGGCATTATAATCATGCCTTCTGCCAGGAAAGAACCACTTGCGATGGAGGCACCAATATCACTAACGGGATGATAGATCAGGGAACCCGCACGGCCGTCGAATTTTTCTTCCAGCACACGGTCGCGATTCGTAACATCCCAGTCCATTTCTTCTTTTAATACACGCCACCCGGCATTGGAGATCACCAGATGCACGGTGTATTCAAGATCAAGCAGCGTTTCAATTAATCTGATGCCATATATACTTCCACTGGCCCCGGTAATTCCGACAACTAGTCGTTTATTGTCCGGCTGCTGCATCTTTATTTCACCGCCAGATCAATTAAAGTAAACGTAAATACAACCAGGCTGAGCACACTGTTCATTGTAAAGAATGCGGTCTGCACCCGGCTCATGTCATTTGGCGATACAATATAGTGCTCATAGAAGAGAATACCATAAGTAATCAGCATTCCGGCACCATACCACCAACTCAGATCGGTCAACAATAACAAAGCAAGAAAACCGATTGCGGTAATCACGTGGAAGAACTTTGCGATCTGCAATGATTTGTTAAGACCAAAACGGGAAGGTATGGAATGAAGACCCTCGCCCTGATCAAAATCCAGATCCTGACATGCATAGATGATATCGAACCCTGCAGTCCAGAACACAATCGTAACGTACAGTACAATCGCTGTCCAATCCATCGTACCCGTTACCGCTACCCAACCCCCAAGTGGAGCCAGACCAATGGTCATACCGAGCACTACGTGGCACAACCAGGTGAAACGTTTGGTATATGAATACAATACCAGCATAAATACAGCTATCGGCAACAGCTGCATGGATAACACATTAAGGTTAGAAGAGGCCCAGAACAACAATACAAATGATACCACGACAAAAATAACGACCTCACCGTTTTTTAACAAACCGGCAGGGATTGCTCTCATTGCAGTACGTGGATTTTTCTTATCTATTGCTTGGTCAATCATGCGGTTCAAACCAAATGCCGCACTCCGTGCACCAATCATCGCAAGTAATACCCACATAATCTGCATCCATGTAGGGAATGTATCTTTCACTACCATGGAACCGAGGATAGCTCCCATAAATGCAAAAGGTAATGCGAAAAGCGTATGTTCAATCTTGATCATTTCTAAAAAGATGCGAATTTTCCTAAACATGCTGATTCTCCTTGGTTCCAATATGCAGTGCCGCGATGCCTCCGGTCAGAGGGTAGGCCTGCACTTGCTGCAATCCGGTTTCTGCGAAAATGTCGGCCAGTTCCTTCCTTCCTGGAAAAAGTGCCAGTGAGTCCGGCAGCCATTTATACTGCTCATAACGTTTGGCAAACAATTTGGCAATGTTCGGTAATAATTGTTCGAAATAAAAATAATAAATAGCTTTAAATGGTTGCCATGTCGGCTTAGACAACTCCAGACAAACTACCATGCCTCCCGGTTTCACTACACGCTTCATCTCTGACAGAACCTGTCTGAGATCCGGTACATTGCGCAGTCCAAATCCAATCGTGACATAATCAAATGAATTGTCTTCAAAGGGAAGTGACATCGCATTGCCTTGAATCAGCGTGATCTGTTTCTGACGGTTTACAGCATCAACCTTGGTCTGTCCAACTTCCAGCATATTGCTGCTAAAATCAAGTCCATGCATGTGACCCGTTTCACTTGCTTGGGCCATGGCGAGTGTCCAGTCACACGTGCCGCAGCACAAATCGAGACCGGTATCGCCTTTGGACATATTCATCTTCTTCATGGTAAATTTACGCCAAGCCTTGTGCCTGCGGAAACTCAGAATATCATTCATGACGTCATATTTACCGGCTATACTCTGAAAAACAGAATGGACAAATTCTTCTTTAGGTTTGGTCTCTCCGCTCCCCATTCGTCTGTCTCCCCCTCAATCTTCCCTTACTGCCGCATGTGAAGGCTGCAAATACGTCAGGTAAGGCTCCAGGATTGCACTGATCTCATGCAGGCCCAGTTGATCTTCCTCGTCATGCAGCAACAGTTGTATACGGCGTGTACACTCACGAAGCTTGTCCAGCAAAAACTCACCGATCCGATACTTCAGCACCATACCACTCCATGCTCTTGTATCCGGCTCCGGCTGACGCAGCATATTCCGCTCATCGTCATTACCGTACTCGTAAATATGCCAGAAAGCATAACTGTGATAAAAATTCTGTTCGTCATTCATCCGATGCAGCTCTTCCATAATTGCCTCGCAATAGCTGAATTCGGCCAACAGGTCGTTCCATAGCGATGCTTCGTTATCGCGGATCATGCCTGTAAAAGAAAGAAACAGCTGCATCTTCAGCTGTACTGTTTCACGCAAGTATTCTTCAGCCGAAACGAGAAGCTTTTTCATCCGTTCATACAGCGTCATCTTTCGTGCATTCACTTCGGAAACAGCACCACTAAGTTTACCGATCATTTCAATTTTGCCTGCATGGGCAAGCAACTGATAGAAACGGCTACTGAAATAATCTCCGGCAAGCACGTTCAGCTGGCGTGAACGCATCTCCAGTTCTCTACGCTCTCCGGATATCGTATCGATTCGATCATGCGTATCCATGGCCAACTGAACGAGCGAGGTTGCGAGAGCGTATAGCTCATCATGCACCTTTTCGTCTGTGCGGCCCACAAATACCTGCAGCAGACGAGCCCGGCTATCCGGAAATGATGGGATTTCCGTATGTTGTCGAATCATGTCGTAATCCGTATATTTCTTTGCTAGTTGGGGTACGCGATATGAATTCATTCTCAGCCTCCGAGCCTTTACATTGTTAAACCATTTCTGCACTACAATCTTATATATTATAGCATATGTTTATCGGACACGCACTGAATCATGCTATTCTATTACCTCTGACTTGACATTTCGAATTGCTTCTTCCAAAGTTCGGTCTCCATCATGTGAAACCAGTCCTTTAATTCGTTCGAGAGGATCGGACTGTTCCAGTCTCGAAGCGTTTCGATTGCATACATCGGCCATTCCCCACGTCGAAAATCGGCAGCGAGCAATAAATGTCTTTTGTGAAGCCATTCGTCCTCTGCCATAACACGCAGCATCACCCGTTCCACGTTATCCAGACTTCGAAATCCCAGATCTGCCACAGCAGCCATATTACCATAGATTTCAGTGTAACTTGTGCTGGTTCCGGTAACCTTTAGATCGAGCGTCAAAATGGATTGTTTCCACTCCACCCTGGCAATGGGTGTCGATAATTTCATGGTGCTCAGCACGTCCACCAGATTGTCTTCCGTTAGCTGAACTGGATGCTGCGTCGCAGAAACGGGCTGTACGTTTTCACCGCCCCAGGTACGCATATGTAAGGTTTGTATGGCAACAAGCAGAAGGACCGCCGCAACCGTTGCCAGCAGTGAAGCAGTCACGATCATCCGCGGTTTCATAAATGCCTCCCTGCCCTTACCTGTTAGTGTAGTCTGTCCGGTAAAGGCTCATACCTCATTGTACAATGAAAAAAAGCAGGCTATGCCTGCAATTTTCATTATTCCGACTGAATCTGTCCATGCTTAGTAATCAGCGTGGCTTTTCCACGGATTTTAATGGCGGAAGTATGATTGGTAAATTGGGCAAACATGACTTCTCCCTTATCCAGCTTCTCCGTATGGTGGAAACGGGTATCCTGACCTCGAGTAAGGCCGATCACCTGAACACCATTTTCCTCCGCCTTAATTACGATATAATCACTGCCGGTTGGATGATCCATCACGCACATCCCCTCTCCTTGTTCAATAGCGTTAATGATGATAAAGATTGTTTCATTTGTCAACCAGCCCTTATGTGAATGGAGCGCAATAATCTGTTACTCCCAGGTCATACTACAAGTTATCCAGCCACAGAAAGGAGAGTCTTTATGAAGTACATTCCCGCAGCACTGACAGACGAGCATATTCACCAGTTAAAAGAAACCGAACAGCATCTGTCCTCAGCCGCTGGAGAAGAACTTATTCTGATTGCCTATGCGCAGCAACCGGATGACCCGGAGTCGCTAGATGGCAGGAAGAAAAATGATTAAAGGACAAAAGAAAAGGCCGTGAACAAGTCACGGTCTTTTTGTCGACATATGGAATATGTAGAAATCTTATTTAATTCCGTCTTTGAGCGCTTTACCTGGTTTGAATGCAGGAATTTTGCTCGCAGGAATTTCGATTTCTTCACCTGTTTGCGGGTTGCGTCCTTTACGTGCAGAGCGCTCGCGAACTTCGAAGTTCCCAAAACCAACCAATTGTACTTTGTCTCCGCTTTGAAGAGCCTCAGAGATTGCTTCGAATACGGCATCAACCGCTTTCGTTACATCCTTTTTGGACAATTCAGTCGCTTCAGACACGTTTGTAATCAAGTCTGATTTGTTCATTTGTTTTTTCACCTCCTGAATCAATGTCCTGAATGTTATACTGTGTTTCCGTTTTATAGCGAAATATACGTTCATACACAAAAAATCTACGTACATCTTGAGCGTGATGAACAGAAATCTCGGCCTGCGGTCAACAGTCATTTCTGGCAGAATGTCGCCTGAAACAAAGGTTGTTTCAGACGCCGAACAAATTTTATACTAATACAGACAGCACACAATTTCAAGTGCGGTTGCGGTTTAACACGTAAAATGTAACCGCCAGGGCAAGCACGAGCACCCCGCCTTTTACAATATCATGTGTGAAATATTGAACATTCATCATAGTCAAACCGTTCACCAGTACACCAATCAGAACCGAGCCAATGAATGTTCCAATCACGTTTGGTTTACCTGCACCAAATACGGAGAATCCGACAAATACAGCGGCCACGGATTCCATTAACAACGGAGAACCCGCATCAATTTGTCCAGAACCCACTTTGGATGCATAGATAATACCGCCGATTGCAGCAAACACTCCAGCAGCTACATAGGCGAGTGTACGCACCTTTTTTACCTTGATTCCGGATAGACGTGCCGCCTCCTCATTCCCCCCAGTAACGTACATCTGGCGCCCATACTTCGTATACGTCAAAAAGATATGCACACCGATAACCGCAATGAGCAGCAGGATGACCGAAATCGGCATTCCCAGCCATTTTCCTTGCCCAAGCTGCAGAAATGTGGAGTCCATCTCTCCGGCAGCCTTGCTTCCGTCTGGAAACTGCATATGGTTATAGATCGTGTACCCTTGAGCATACGTTTTGTGAATTCCACCGATAATGTACATCGTGGCAAGTGTAGCGAGCAGATCCGGGATACGGAGTTTCACGATCAGCAAGGCATTAAGCCAACCAATCACAGCCCCAATAATCAGCGGAACGATAATGACAACTGCCAGCGGCTGCTGATACCAAATCATTAATGAAGCGGTAACGACAGTAGTTAGTGAGACCGTTGCCCCCACCGAAAGGTCAAATCCATCGACAATGAGAGATAAGGTAACACCAATCGCCACAAATGTCACGATAGAGATTGAACCCAAAATATCGGTCAAGTTACTGTACGTGAAGAAATAAGGCAATTTAATACCGAAAAATGCTATAACACCAATAATAACGATAATCGCCCCATAACGGAACGCAAAATCCAATGATTTATCCTTCATGCTTCCACCTCTTGTCCACCGCTTGCATAGTATAGCAGCTGTTCTTGGTTAGTCTCGCCCCGTTTGAATTCCTTAACGATAGTCCCTTCACACATGACTGCAATCCGGTCACCAATGCCCAATCCTTCATCCAGTTCACATGTGAAGTAGATAACAGCTTTACCCGCCAAAGCCAGTTCGTTAATGATGCGAAAAATGTCACTTTTGGCTCCGATATCCACACCTTTTGTCGGCTCATCAAAGATAAAGACGTCTGCGTCCGCATTCAGCCATTTGCCAATGGCCACCTTTTGCTGATTGCCACCGCTTAAATACTTCACTTCCTGCCGCACTGACGATGTTTTGATACCCAGTTGCTGCACTAAAGATTCCGCATTCTCACGCTCTCGCTTTCGACTTACAAAACCTAATCTACTAAGACGTCCAAGCAAAGGCAGGCTCAAATTGCGTTCCACGTTTTCCTCAATCAGAATCCCCTGTTTCCGCCGTTCCTCAGGCACTGAGACAATGCCCAGAGCAGCAGCATCAGCAGGTTGGGAAAGGTGAAGTTCTCGATTGTTAAGCCGAATCTCTCCACTCTCCAGCCGATCTGCACCAATCAACAAGCGGGAACATTCCGTTTTCCCCGCACCTACAAGACCCACCACAGCAAGTACTTCTCCTCGATGAACAGACAGGTCTACCCCCTTGACTCGGACTCCACGCCGAAGTCCTCTCGCTTCCAGCAACACTTCACCTACCGGTGCTTCTGTCTTGGGGAACTCTTCCTCAAACGGTTTTCCGAGCATCTGCGTCACCAGATCATTGATCGTAAGCTCTTTTGCTTCACCCGTAAACACATGTTGTCCATCTCTCATCACGGTAACGCGGTCACAGTGACTTGTAACTTCAGGAAGACGGTGCGTAATGAAAATACATGCCACTCCGCGTTCCTTCAGCAAATGAACGATTCGGAAAAAAGCGTCCGATTCTTCCTGGCTCAGCGGTGCAGTTGGTTCATCAAAAATAATGACCTTGGCATCCTGGATCAGAATACGTGCAAGCAGAATCATCTGCTTCTCCGCAAGCGTCAGGTCAGCTACTTTTTTGTGAACGGATATACTCGCTCCTAATTGCTGCAAAGCTTCAGCCGCACGCTGTTGCAGTTTCCGCGGACTTTTCCACCAACCTCCGCCAGGCGATGCCAATTGATCCAGCATAATGTTCTCGGCAGCTGTCAATTGGGGAACCAGCGCAGCATCCACCTCCTGGTATACACAGTGAATACCACTCGCTTTGGCATCGCCTGGTGAATTCAGATGAAGCGTTTGCCCACTTAATTGGATGTTGCCCTGATCCAGTTGATAGGCACCAGACAGAATTTTCATCAATGTGCTCTTGCCGGCACCATTCGCACCAAGCAGTGCATGAATTTCCCCGCCTTTGACGGAGAACTCCACGTCTTTCAGTGCAGGAATGCCTGCAAACTGCTTGTGGATATGTACCATTTGAAGCAGAATCGGTGCAGTACTCATGACGCCAACCTCCAATCGCTCCCCTCCGGGAGTATCACTATTCTCATATAGTTATATTCCATCATGGTTGGAAAAAGCGCGCCTTGCGGCGCGCCTCCGTTACGCTGTTTTATTTAGCAGTAACTCCGTATTCAGACATCCAATCCTTGATTCCCTGTGTACTTCCTCCCCATCCCTCCACATACTCGGACAGCTCTGAAGTAGAGATTTGTTTGTCAGGCAGCGCATCACGCTGTACATAAACCGGGTTGAGAACCACTTGATCCTCTGTCTCATCCCCATTCAGCTTCTGGTATGCATAACGAACTTGAACACGCCCAATGTCTGTTGGATCAACCGCTGCAGAAGCTACCCAAGGGTTTTTCGGATCTTGGATCATCTGCAAGTCTTCATCACTCATGTCAATACCATATACCTTGATCTCGTCACGTCCTGCTTGCTGAATGGCACGTGCTGCACCTTTAGCGAACTCATCCCATGCAGTCCATACCGCTGTAATTTCACCTTTTGGATATTGCTTCAGAATCGCTTCCATTTTGGCTTGTGTATCCAGCGCCGGGTTCTGTGCTGAACCAAACGTTGCAATCTCCTTAATGTCCGGGTTCTCTTTCAGGAACTTGCCATAAGCAACCTGACGACGTTCCATTGGTGCAAAGCCGGCAACCCATACTTTTACGATATTTCCTTGTCCGTTAATATCTTTTTTCATTTGCTCCAGCGTAAGTTCAGCCATCTTTTGATCATCCTGGGACAACACTGTTGCTCCCGGAACACTAATGTCTGCATCGAACACAACAACCGGAATGTTTTGTTTTACTGCCTTTTTCACGCCCGGCGTCAGCAAGGAATCCCCATGATCCGTTAGAATGGCATCGAATTTCTGGTTAATTGCGCTATCGAGCAACGATACCATTTTGGCTTTATCATTATCGGCGACAAACGTAGTCAGTTGTCCACCGAATTTTTCGATTTCTTCTTTAACCCCTTGCACGTATTGTTGTGAGAACGTACCTGTGTTAAATTCCATAATCAGTGCAATTCGTTTTCCGCTAAGTGGACCTGTTACTGCTTCGGTTTGAGGCTTGTCCTCTGCTGCGCCGGAAGTTGCAGTTGAAGCAGGTTCTTTTTTAATTCCGCAAGCAGACAGCGCTAGTGTAAATACAAGCAACACACTCAACCATACCCATTTTGTATTTTTCCCTCTCATCTCTTTCTCCCCCTGTTCACACTCTCTGTGATCTCGATCACAATAGTTGAATATTAATATAACGGCTAATCCCTAGTATGTAAATGGGTTTTAGTAATTTAAAGCTAAAACTCGCTAAGTTTTTATTTGAAACTAAAGTATCTTATCCAGTTCATCCAGAATCATGAAAATAAAATAAGAAAAAGACCGCGAGGGGTACCCCTACGGCCTTTTGGACTTACAGAATTATGGCGATTAATCCACCTGAACCTTCGTTAATGATACGTCCTAGTGTCTCTTGCAATTTGTATCGTGCGTTATCTGGCATCATCGCAATTTTACCCTGAATTCCTTCTCTCACGATGGAATGCAGCGAACGACCGAACATATCTGAATCCCATACCTTGATCGGATCGTTCTCGAAGTCCTGCATCAAGTACCTCACCAGTTCCTCACTCTGTTTTTCCGTTCCGATAATCGGTGCAAACTCCGATTCCACATCGACCCGGATCATGTGAATGGATGGTGCGGTTGCTTTCAAACGGACGCCGAATTTGGTACCCTGCCGGATGAGTTCTGGCTCATCCAGTGCCATCTCGGCGAGGGATGGAGCTGCGATACCGTAGCCGGTCGTTTTGACCATCTCCAGCGCCTCAGCGAAGCGATCGTACTCCCTCTTCGCATGGGAGAATTCCTGCATCAACTGCAGCAGATGATCCTTGCCTCGAATTTCAATACCAACAACTTCCACGAGGATCTGATCGTATAATTCATCCGGTGCATACAGATCGATTTCTGCCACACCCTGCCCCATGTTCATACCACTCAGACCGGCTCGGTCGATGAATTCGTATTCCATGAACTGAGCAACAACCCGATCCACGTCACGCAGCCTGCGAATATCCTTAACCGTGTCGCGAACGGAATTTTCGTAGTTGCTGCGCAGCCAGTGGTTTTCATTCAGAACCATCACCCAGCTCGGCAGATTCACATTCACTTCATGTACAGGGAACTCATACAGCACTTCGCGAAGCACACCTGTCACATCATCTTCTGTCATTGTAGCTGCACTGAGTGTCATAACTGGAATGTCATACTTGGCAGCAAGCTCACTGCGCAACTGCAGCGCTTCTTCACTGCGAGGGCGAGTCGAGTTGATCACTAGTACAAACGGTTTGCCTACTTCCTTCAGTTCGGCAATGACACGTTCCTCTGATTCAACATAGGAACTCCGGGCAATCTCCGCAATCGTACCGTCAGTTGTGACCACAACGCCCAGCGTGGAATGCTCCTGAATGACTTTGCGTGTGCCAATCTCGGCTGCTTCCTGGAACGGAATGGGTTCTTCGAACCATGGTGTGGAGATCATACGTGGACCATTCTCGTCCTCGTATCCCTTCGCTCCTTCCACCGCGTAACCTACACAATCCACAAGGCGCACATTGACATCCAGTCCCTCGGCAACCTTGATTTGAACCGCGTTATTGGGTACGAATTTCGGTTCCGTAGTCATGATCGTTTTGCCTGCCGCACTTTGCGGGAGTTCATCCACTGCCCGCGCACGGTCTGCCTCATTTGTAATGTTCGGCAAGACGATTGTTTCCATGAAACGTTTGATAAATGTTGATTTACCTGTCCGGACTGCGCCGACAACCCCGAGATAGATATCCCCTCCGGTCCGCTCGGCAATGTCCTTAAAAATGTCCACTTTCTCCAATGAAATCCCCTCCCTAAATTACTCCGAAGGAAAAATGCTAAAGAGCATCCGCTTCGTTTTTTCAATCAGAAGACTGAAATCCCTGCAACGGTAGAGCCGCCTTTGTGAGTGCCCGGAAGTCGTCCGCCGCCGAACGTTGCATTCTGATGAAACCGGCGAAAGCGGCGTTAACTCGTACATGCAATTGGACTAGTATCATCTTATGTATCCGTATGCAGCATTATGACGCGTATTTTTTGTTTTTTTCTCAAGGTAGTTGCCTTAAGAGAATCGCCCCGCTCTCGGACTGCGCGTCTTTATTTCAATCTACTTTATGAGCGTGCTGAAGCTTTTATGCCGGTTCGTTGATTTGGTTTTCGTGGTACCGTTCAAGCCATGCAGGAGGTATACTGTGAGGGTAAGGCATTTTTTTAGCAGAGAAGAGCAGAGATAACGAGCTGAGAAAGGTGAGATGAGCATGGCACAGATTAAAGTATATGGACTAGGTGAGCATCTGAGCCCATTGAAAGCGCAGCTTTCACAAGTCATACACTCCGTTATGGTGGATGTTGTGGGATTACCGGAGAACAAGAAGTTTCATCGTTACTTTCCCATGGACACGGATGATTTTCTCTTTCCCTCCGATCGTTCAGCTGGTTATACCATTATTGAAATCAGCATGTTCGAAGGCCGAACAGATCAAGTCAAGAAAGAACTCATTCAGCAATTATTCACACGAATGAATGAACAATTGAAATTGTCGCCCAATGATGTGGAAATTACCATATTTGAAACACCTCGCAATCATTGGGGAATTCGGGGATTACGCGGCGATGAACTTGACTTGAGTTATAAAGTGGAGGTCTAAACAAAGTAATCTAAATGTAGCTTATGGACCATATGATGTGACTATAAACCAATATACAAGAAAGAGATATCCCATGATGCGGAATATCTCTTTTTTAATCTTAAGGCCAATCATTGTATTGCGTAACACTCGATCGAATTAACTCTCATTATTACTTTTTGCAACTGGGGTGTTATTCTGCCAGGTGTAGGCGACCGATTTTACAGGGACAAAGTAAGAATGCTCCAGCAAGAATTCACGCATATCTTCCATTTTCGTTGGAAGACTATCTGACTTCTCTATAGCCTGCATAATGTCAAAAGCATAATCCACATAGACATTGCCCTCGTCATCCATCATGAACGGCAGCTCCTGACCCGAATATACACTATTCAGTGTAACCGATGGGGCACCAGCCTGTGCGGCTTGTTCCATATCTACCGCGTATAGACCTGGATACAGTTCTTCCCCACTTGGCAGCTGATTGTTATGTACGGACTTGTACTGGTTGACCATTCGCTGAACATCATTTACTTTCTGCACGGTTTGAAGATCCATGACTTTGACAGTTGGGTTCACTTCTTCATCCTGAATGAGAAAGTAAGCGCTCCCACCACTCTCAAACGCAGTGCCCGGTATTTCATCCAGATACCCCTGCTGTTTCAGCTTGGACAGATCGACTCTGAATTTTTCATATTTAGGTGTTTCCATATCTGCATTGACCATGGGCAAAATCCCCTGATCCTGTTGGAATGCTTCTACCGCAGTTTGAATACGGCTTACGCTTTCCCTATAAGCTATTTTGGGATCGGGATTACTCTGGGATTGATACATACACCCCGTTGCTGTAATAGCAAACAATAGGAATAAGAGTAGACAGGACATCTTCTGCAAGTGACGCCTCTGCCTTCTTGGTTTCACGTTCTTCGTCATATTCACGTTCATCCGTATCCTCCTTGAATCGTTCCACTCAGGTATTCTTAGAACCACTTAGAACCAATCGTCCTCTTCCTGCTGCTGACGCTCCAATTGTTTACGAATCGCTGCTTTCAGAGGGTCCTCCGGAACATGAACCGTCACCGATCCCCGCACCTTCGCCTGACATGACAGTCGAGTGCCTGCATCCAGCAGTGAACCTAGTTTGTGCTTCTCGGCATCTGTTGGTGGATGCAGCGCTGCTAAATGTTCCGAATCTACTTTCACCTTACACATCAGGCAGGCTGCCTTTCCATCACATCGCGTTGCTATCTTCACCCCTGCACGGCGTGCAGCGTTTAACAGCGTTACCCCTGGCTTTAGCCGAATCGTTTTATTTTGCGGTAAAAATGTAATATTGTAATCCATAACTCTTCCTCCCAACCTACTGAGGCCAGTCGAAGCCAACAAGCTCTTCCACTTCTGCTCTGAATCGGCTTGTCCATATATTTTGCTGCCCCAATAAAGTCATTAGAGGTTGATGTACTTCGGGCATCTGCCGAATCTGTCTTGCAATGGGTTCATAACGATCGGCACGGCCTCTCATCAGATTGAACAACAGCTCATGAGCAAGCGGCATTAGACGTAATGTGTAAGAACCTACTTTGGCTTCAGGTGCATACTCGGCCAATACATGCTCAATTTCAATGCGGTACCAACTTTTACGTGACCATACTTCGAAACCCCCAACCAGTTCCAAGGCACAAGTCCCTACCTGATAATGACTGAGTAGCGAGGCATAAGGTCCAGTCTTATCTACGACAGGCTCGTCCAGCACCATTCCAGGCGCAGATTTATGCAGCAACTTCGCAGCGGTGATATCAGCGTAAATGTCAATATCTCTGGGAGCCTGCTGTAATTCCACCTGTTGTAGCAACAACCCACAGCTTCCCCCAAGCAACCACGTATAAGGCTCTGTATCCCAGGCTTTCGCCGTTTCCAGCAAAGCCGCGTGTAATTCCGGATAGCGCTCTGTACGATCCTCCGTTTCATGCGGCCTCATCGGCTCACCTTCCCTTCATCCGTTTTCGTTGTGTCAGTTCTTATGATGTGTTTATGCGGATGTTATCTCTCAGGCGAGAAAGATCAGGTCAGAGAAGCTATTCCGCCGAAAAAGCCAATCAGCATAATGAGAAAAGCAATTAAAGAAAGAATCCCACGTACAATACCTTTCGTTTTGGATCGAGCAAACGTAATCAGGAATACAGATAGTCCCATAATGAGGATTGCGACCAATGAAAGCCACATCTTGTCCATCGCGTTCATAATCCAGAGTTCTCCCCTTCAGTCCGTTATTCATCACTGACACTGTGACAATTGCAACTATTATAACACGAAACATCGCTCAGATTTCCAAAAAAAAAGACAAAAAGCAAGCCGGCAGATGCCGACTCGACTTTTTGTCTTGCTCGATCGCCTGCATAGCAGGCGCGATCTATTATTTTTTCATCATCATTTTCATTAATGATTCCATACTGTTTGGGTTTAATCCGCTTTTTTTGACGGCACTCACGATATCCTGAACTGTATCCTCAGATACCGGCACTTTTGCCATGGCGGATACTTGCTTGATCAGTTGGCGCAACTGAGCTTCATTCTGCATGGTGGACGGTTTTACTGTACTCGCCAATTTCTTGACGGCACCTTCCGTAATCGATTTCCCTGCTTTTTTGTTGATCGCTTTCAGCGCTTCCTTGGAAATGTTGTTAGCCATTTGTCTCCCCTCCTCCGGCAATACTCATGTGTATAATATGAGTGCACCGCAAAAAAGGTGAATAAGCTTCTCATTTCGGGAAAGCTGCCTACGCTACCATCAGGAATGCCATTGTTCCCAAGTTTCAAGCGTCATGACTTCCATTTCGGTCTTGGGATCACGTCCCATCAAGGCTTCAACCGCATCCCGCGGCTGTCTCTCCTGAAAAAGAACATGATAAAGCTGATCTGCAATCGGCATTTGCACACCGTATTTCTGAGAAATAAAGTGGGCAGCCTGCGTGGTCCGAATTCCTTCCACAACCATGCCCATGGAATTCAAAACATCGTCCAGCTTCTGTCCTTTGCCCAGCAAGGAACCGGCTCTCCAGTTACGGCTGTGCTGACTAGTCGCGGTCACGACCAAATCGCCGATCCCTGCAAGTCCGGAGAACGTGAGCGGATTCGCTCCCATCTCCACACCTATGCGTGTGATCTCGGCCAGCCCACGTGTTAGCAACGCTGCTTTGGCATTGTCACCAAAGTTAAGCCCGTCTGACATACCTGCTCCCAGCGCGATAATATTTTTGAACGCTCCCGCCAGTTCTACACCGATCATATCTCGATTCGTGTACACACGGAAATAAGCATTCATAAATAAACCTTGGGCTGCCTCGGCAGAAGCTTTATCCAGTGATGCCACAACAACCGTTGTTGGGCAACGCTTAACCACTTCTTCCGCATGGCTTGGACCAGAAAGTACAACGATATGTCCTTCTTCACAATCAAGTTCTTCCGAAATGACCGTGGACATGCGTTTCAGGCTTTCTGTCTCAAATCCCTTGGTTGCATGAATGATTAACATTTCCGGTTTGTAATAGGCCTTAAGCTGATGAGCAACCGAACGCATCGCCGATGAAGGAGCAACAATTAACACAGCTGAAACCCCTTCAACTGCCGTTGCCATATCCGTTGTTGCCTGGATACGGGGTGACAGTTCTGCATCGGGAAGAAAGCGTTGGTTTGTATGTTTATTATTGATCTCTGCGGCCTGGTCTTCACCACGTGTCCACATGATCACATCCAGCTGATTGGCAGCCAATACACTGGCGAGTGCAGTCCCCCAACTACCTGCAACCAGAACAGCAACTTTTTTAGACAACGCGTTTTCCCCCTCCAGGGTTTTTCGATCCCAATTTATTTTCCTGTCCTTTGGCGAGCTTCGCAATATTGGTACGATGTCTCCAGAACGCAAACAGACAAATAATCAGACTTCCCCAGAAGATACTCATCGAATATCCGGGTAACACAAGGATGAAGAGCGGTGTCAAAGCTACAAAAATAAGGGAACCCAATGAAACATATCGTGTCAATACGATGGACAGGATGGCAAATACTCCGGCGCATAGCGCAGGAATAAGTGCAAGAGTTACGAGCACACCGATCGCTGTAGCAATTCCTTTTCCTCCACGGAAACGGAAGTACAGCGGCCAGTTATGTCCTGCAATGGCAGCTATACCACTAAGTGCAGGAATCCAATCGGAACCATTGCTGAACCAAACCCCAATCCAAACGGCCGCAATACCTTTGAGTACATCCAACAGCAGTACCAGAATTGCCGGTCCTTTACCCAATATCCGCAAAGTATTGGTAGCTCCTGCATTTCCGCTTCCGTGTTGACGGATATCAATCCCCCGTAGTGCTTTTGCAAGGAGGACACTAAAGCTGATTGAACCGAGCAGATAGCTCAGTACAATCGCTGCGATTTGTAAAATCACAAACTTCTCCCCTAACCTTCGTCGGACTTCCTCCGAGTAAATATGCGAATTGGCGTCCCTTCAAAATCAAACGCTGCACGGATTTTATTCTCCAGGTAACGTTCATAAGAAAAGTGCATCAATTCCGGATCGTTCACAAAAATAACCATGGTCGGAGGTTTAACTGCAACCTGAGTCACATAGTTGATTCGCATTCTGCGCCCTTTATCCGTTGGTGGCGGATTAATCGCGACTGCATCAGATACTACATCGTTAAGCAGATGCGTCTGAACACGCATAGTATGCTGCTGTGCTACACGTTGCACAACAGGCAATAATTTTTGTAAGCGTTGTTTTGTCTTGGCTGACAAAAATACAACCGGAGCGTAAGTCATAAACAGGAAATGATCCCGAATTTTTTTCTCAAACTCATTCATTGTTTTATCAGACTTCTCTACAACGTCCCATTTGTTCACAACAAACATGGAAGCTTTACCTGCTTCGAATGCATAACCTGCAATATGCTTGTCCTGCTCAATAATGCCTTCTTCGCCATTAATTACAATCAGAACAACATCTGCACGCTCAATGGCACGCATCGCACGCATTACGCTGTATTTCTCCGTGGTTTCATAGACTTTACCACGTTTACGCATACCTGCTGTATCAATCAGCACATAGCGCTGACCGTCTTTTTCAAACGGTGTATCGATTGCATCCCGCGTCGTACCAGCAACATCACTGACAATAACACGTTCCTCGCCCAAAATGGCGTTCACCAATGAAGATTTACCCACGTTAGGACGTCCGATCAGAGCTACACGAATGACATCGTCATCGTAAGTCTCTTCCTCAAGTTCAGGCAATTTCTCTACGATGGCATCGAGCAAATCACCTACACCTGTACCATGACTTCCCGATACTCCGATTGGATCACCAAATCCAAATCCATAAAACTCATAAATGAGCTCACTGCGCCCGATATTATCCACTTTGTTAACGGCTACAACGATAGGCTTACCTGAGCGGTACAACATCTCTGCGACTTCTTCATCAGATTGCGTAATCCCTGCTTTTGCATCACACATGAATACAATAACATCCGCTTCTTCAATGGCGAGCTCTGCCTGCATCCGGATTGATTTTAAAATGACGTCCTCGCCGTCGATTTCGATACCACCTGTATCGATAATGCTAAATGGTTTACCGTTCCATTCGCCGATTCCGTAGATACGGTCACGGGTAATGCCCGGCTTGTCTTCCACAATGGCCAATCTGTCGCCGATGATCCGATTAAAAATGGTGGATTTGCCCACATTCGGTCGCCCGACAATTGCCACAACGGGTCTTGCCATACATTCCACTCCTCCTGTCCATACTTACGATACTCATCATAGCAAAAAACGCCTGTCTTGGCTAACGTTTCATGCCGTTATACTCGCAATAAAAACAATCGGCGAACCCGCTGGGGCTCGCCGATCTTGCTTTTATTGTTCAGCAAAATATGCAGTATATAACTAAGAACCATGCATGTATAACTTATTTGAATTTGCTGAGTTTGTCACCGAAGCGCTCGCCGAGCGTGATGCTCAGACCTTGATTGCTCAAGGAAACGTTCGGGTTGTTGATTTCTTCACGTGGAGCATTGTTTCTTGCAGGTCTTTCTGATTTTGGCGCTTGAGCAGGAGCTTCTTCAGTTTCCTTGATGCTCAGGCTTACACGTTGCTCAGAAGGATTCATGTCCAAGATTTTAACTTGAACTTCTTGTCCTTCTTTCAACACTTCGTGCGGAGTGCCAATATGTTTGTGTGAGATTTGCGAGATATGCACAAGTCCCTCAACACCAGGAGCGATTTCAACAAAAGCACCGAAGTCAACCAGACGTTTTACAACACCTGTTACGATATCGCTAGAGTTGAATTTGTCGCCAGCTGTTTCCCAAGGACCTGGTTGAACAGCTTTCATGCTCAAGCTGATTTTACCTTTTTCAGGATCAACTTTCAGCACTTTTACGTTTACTTTATCGCCTTCAGACAGAACGTCCGATGGTTTGTCAACGTGTGTCCAAGCCAGCTCAGATACGTGAACCAATCCGTCTACTCCGCCTACATCAACGAAAGCACCGAATTGAGTCAAGCGTTGTACCGTACCTTCGATGACTTGACCTTCTTGCAAACCAGCCATAACAGTAGCTTTGTTTGCTTCGAATTCTTGCTCAAGTACGTCTTTTTGGGAAAGGATCACTTTGTTGTTCTCACGGTCGATCTCTTTCACTTTAACACGCAATGTGCGTCCTTTGTAATCGTTGAAATCTTCAACGAAATGGCGCTCTACCATGGAAGCCGGGATAAATCCGCGTACGCCCACGTCTGCTACCAGACCGCCTTTAACAACGTCAGCTACAACAACTTCGAATACGTCTTGGTCTTCAAAATGCTTTTGCAATTGATCCCAAGCGTTTTCGCTGTCGATTGCACGTTTGGACAGAACGAGTTTTTCTTTCTCGTCGTCGATGCTAAGTACTTTAGCTTCAACTTCTTGTCCAACTTCAACTGCATCAGACGCGCTGTCTACGTGTAGGGAAGACAGTTCACGAATTGGAATTACACCGTCATATTTATATCCAATGCTCACATAGGCTTGGTTATCTTCCAATTTGACGATGGTTCCTTTTACGGTATCTCCTTTTTTCAAGGAAACGAATTGATCCAACTCATCTTGGGTTGCTTCTTGATTTTTCATTTCTTCCGACATGTCAAATACCCTCCTCAATTCAAAAACCCCATTATATTCAAACCTGCCTGTAGCAGAGTTCAAAACACTTTCAGAACTGAATGCATAGCTTAGCTTCCCTCAAAAAAATGGAAACATGCACTCAGTTGTCCGACGCCACCTTACTCACTTGCTCGGTACGCCTGTTTGCACCATTTCATTAATTTTGGACATAATCTTCTCCGTCGCTCTTTCCAGCGCATCGCCGGAAGGATCTTCCTTGAATTCGTCCAAATTCACTGGTGCTCCATACACAACTTTCATCTTACGAAAAACCTTGTAGTTACCGATAATAGCAGTAGGAATAACTGTAGCACCACTTCGGAGAGCGAAGCTCGCTGCTCCTTTTTTGCCGATGCCACCATCATTGTGTCGGCTTCCCGAAGGAAAAATGCCAAGCACTTCACCACCACGCAAAATGTTGAGTGAGGTCTTGATGGATTCCTTGCTGACGCCTCCACGTTTAACGGGGAAAGCGCCTACGGCTTTGATAATTCGGCCTAAGACCGGAATATCAAACAATTCGCTTTTGGCCATGAAACGCACCTGACGACGAATCTTGATACCAACCGTTGGAGGATCAAAGTTACTGATATGATTAGAACATAAAAGTACGCCGCCTTCTTTCGGGATGTTCTCCCGTCCAACTGCCTCCAGGCGGAAAAGAATGGTGTAAATGATCCGCAGTAATGTGCTGCAAAATGTGTAAATCATAGACCGATCTCTCCTCTGACCATTGTGCAATAAGACACGATTTTGTCAACCACTTCATGGATGCTCATCTCGGTTGTATCGAGCACAGTAGCGTCCTCAGCACAACGAAGCGGGGATATTTCCCGACTTTCATCCAGTTTGTCACGGGTGGCAATGTCTCGCTCAAGTTGCTGCAACGTCAGTCCTTCTGAGGGGTCCAGTTCTTTGAAGCGGCGAAGTGCACGCTCTTCCACACTGGCAGTCATGAAGATTTTCACTTCCGCGTCGGGCAATACTGTCGTTCCGATATCGCGTCCATCCATGACGACGCCCTTGCGCAAAGCCATTTGCCGCTGTGTATCCACCAATTGCGTACGCAGCCCCTCGATTTGCGCATATCGGGACACGATTCCCGTCACTTCACGGGAGCGGATTTCCGAGGTTACATCTTCCCCATTACAGAACACTTTCTGTCCGTCGGGATCCGGTTGTAAATCAATGACCAGCTTTTGGGTTTCCTGAAGCACCTCTGGCACATCTTCCGGTGAAATACCTTTTCGAAGCATATGCAAGGTTACCGCACGGTACATTGCGCCTGTATCGACGTATATATACGCGAGCGCCTCTGCAACCAATCGGGCCACCGTGCTTTTCCCGGCACCGGCAGGTCCGTCAATTGCGACGTTCATCTTCCCGTTCTCTGATGTGTTCTGGCTTGCCAACGGGGCATTCCTCCTCAAACGATAAGCCTCAATAAAAAAACAGGCATTGCCTGCATCGTCAAAATTATACCACACTATACACATGGATGCAAAAACAGACAAATCAGTGATGCTATTGTTCGTGTACCGTTTGCATCTGAATTGGTGTTCCTTCCAGACGATCAATGAAGGTCATATTCTTTTTCATATCAGGTACAAGAAGTAATAACTGATAGGTCACAAGCAGAATAAGAAGAACTGTAATCAGCATCAAAGCTCTTCTTTCCATTCGCTTGGATAAAACATAATATAGTCGCTCGTATCTGCGGGATGCATGGCGATTGTTCACAACCTAAACCTCCGTTTTTCCATTACAGTGCCCACCATTGTCCCTTTCTATCCCAGACAATCACCATCTTTATTTCGTTCGATAATCCAATTGCCTTTCAAAACAAAACTTGATGATCTTCTGTCGTTCCGAATCCGTAATCTGCACAAACTTTAACATGCATAGCTGTCTGCCTGTTTCCAGTGTTTTGATCCGTACCACTTCAGCTTCAAAATTCGCATGTTCAATCGCTGCATTCCGATAAGGAATAAGCAACCAGCATTTCAGCTTCTGTCCTTCCGCAATAGCAAAACTGGGTTCCCCATAAATGGACAATCCCCCGCCGCCAATATCTTCAGTCAAGCCCACAGCACGGGTCAAATCTTCACCCTGGATGGCCATTTCAAGGTTTGCATGAACACGCAGAAAACTGCGACGCTGGATTTTGGTAATGTCGTCCGGCAAGGGCTTGCGAATTCGTACAAGCCGAACTACATCTTCTTCAAATCCGGTCACATACGTGTTGAAATAATGACGAACCCCGTCTTCCGTAATATAAGAAATGGACAATTCCTCACCAAAAAACAACCTTTTCAACCGACTGCTTCCCTGTTGCATCGGAACTTCGATCAGGAAACTATTGTCATCCACATCCGCTATGCGTGATTTATATTCTTTGCTTTCCTCTTTTTCATCTGCAGAGGCAATCTGGATGTATAAAACTTCATTTATTTTGGGAAACAAGCTGTTCACCGCCACCTTAGCTTTTTATCTTCGTATCGTATGTACAAGGACTATTATACCATGACCTTTCTCATAGTGGACAACAAAAAACAGACCACTGCGTGGCCTGTTCAGTTAACTATTTGCAATTTAACAGCCTACCGGTTTCTTGATGTTATGTGGTCTCATTCACCGGTTTGATTTCCTCAACGGCTTCTTCCATACCTGTATCGGCGTTGATGTAAATTTTATATTTTGCACCATTGATGCGTCCACCGAATTCGTAACACAGAACTTCTTTGCTGTAATCATTCTTAATGAGTGATTTGCGAGCATAGCTCTCCTTGAATTCCGGATTCAGCTTTTTGCGGGCCTGTTCAACAGTGAGCGCAGCTTTTGGAATCTCCCGCTTCTTTTGATGCTCATATACAAAATCACTTGCCTGGAAGCCGGTAACATCCCCATTATCGAGGCCCACTCGAACAGACATTTTTTCTGGATAAATCAGTGTATCGCCTTGTTTGCGCACATAGGTCAGGTTACCGAGATTGCCAAACTCATCATAATTGACTGCCTTCATATCTTTGTAACCCTTATTGGAAAGGAATCGATCCGCTTTTGACATGGCTTCCTTACGTGTTACTTTCTTCGTCCCGATTGGGCGAGTGTCACTGTAAGAGATGAGCAGACCGCCATTACGGGTGAAGTCCATACTCAATTTACTGTCTTTGGATTGATCAATCGTGGCTGTGTACGATTCCCAATCTGTACCTTTACCATTTTCCTGTATTTGAATCTTGCCGTGTTCAGCATTGGAAAACTTTGCAGCTTTAGTTTGGATCTGGTCTTTGGTCATCGGTAAGCCATCCAGCTTTTTCACCGAACGTTTGGCATAAATACTGGAGACTGAAGGACCCCAGTCAAGTTCAGGGTATTCCTGTACTTTTTTGTTGACTGTACGGAATCCATCCACGATGGTGTTGTCCATCGTTTGCTCTTCCGTTGCCATAGCTGACTCGGCATCCATCCAGCGTAAACGGTCAGAAATGACTTTCTGCTGTACATCCTGCAGATTTTTAGTGATCTCGGATGAATTCGCATACAGTTTTTTCAAGTTGCCCATTTCTTTTTCACTTAAAGGTTCGTTCGTCAGATCACGCATGGACGCCTGATAAGCAAAGTTGGAGATGCGGGAGAGAAAATCTTCCGTCTCATTGAAGGGCAGCATCGTAAGCGGCAATTGGTTAATTTCATTCTGCGCTTCACTGGTAAGTCGCCATACATTCATCAGACCTTTGCGATGCATCCCTTGGGACGTAGCATGAACTGCCAGTGTATTCCCAATCTCCGAGTGCAATTTGTCCATATGAAAAGATAAATCGTGAAAAGCACGCTGATATTGATTCTCTGCCTTGATCAGAATGGCATTTTTCTCCTGGTTCTCTTGGTATCCCCATACGAGAGCACCGACTAGCAGAACTGCAAATATCGGAAACATAACTGAACTTAAACGTTTATACATCGGTTGAGTCTCCTTTCTTCTAAGCCACTACCTCTATTGTGGATCGAAGAAAGACCTCTTATGCATGCGATTTCCAGTCTGTCCAATGACGGGCTTATCAGGCATGGTCCAAATCGCTTGTTTAATTCAATTGCACCCAGGTTGTGCCGCCATCTTCCTCAATTTCGAACTGATCCCGGTTATCACACAAACACTGTTTAAAACCAGTCTCAATTCTCCCTCGTTCCTTCTTGCCTCGCAGCGTAAAACGTTCTCCACATTGTTTGCATCTGATTTTAATTTTGATTCTCATCACGCTTTCCCCGTTTCTATTTGTCTTTCCCCGGGAATTTTTATTGTTGCAACAAAAAAAACACACCGGGGCATCAGGCGCAGGTCGCGCTCCATGTCCACCAGTGTGTCCGTATTTTTATAATTTAATCTCTTCCTCACGCTTCACAAAACGAAAAGGAGAACGATTGTTGGCCCTTGTAATCTTGCCCATCGCTCCGTACCATAATCCTGCCATTAACGGCGCAATGAACCATAACCAATGATTCACCATGGTATTCATAATGACATCGTAAAGTGCATGCCAGAAGAACGGCAAAACGAGTGAAAGCGTAAGAAACCAACGTTTTTTCTTGCCATCTGTGAACTTGGCCCGCCCCATGTAATAACCCATAATTACTGCAAACATGGCGTGACCCGATACAGGAAGCAAAGCACGAATGAACATAGCTGAGACAGAAGCGTTCCCCGCAAAGGCATACAACACATTCTCAACCGTAGCAAATCCGAGTGAAACAGCAACGGAGTATAGAATCCCATCATAAGGTTCGTCAAATTCGGTATGGTTATAGATAATATGGTATATCACAAACCATTTGACGAACTCTTCAACCCCACCTGAAATCAGGATGGCTTCAACATAAGGATTATCTCCAAGCCAGATCATCATGCCACGCTGAATAATCATCACAGGCAATACCATCAGAATCCCCATGAGGAAGACTCGAAATACCATGTGAAGAGGTTCAGAGTCATAACGGTCTTTCAGATAAAAGTATGTTAACAAGGCGAGACCCGGAGCTACTGCTGCCGCTAAAACCGAAAACAAAAGCACCGAAATTCCCTCCTCTGACTAAAGGCGCGATTACAACTAGAGCTTACTCCTGACGCTTGAAGTGGGTGCAAATAACCTCAACCGCTTGCTCAGGCATAACAACCTTTCCGTACTCTTCCATGACGGCAGGGGTAACCGAAGATCCTTCACCGAATTCAGCAAGCAACGCAATCAATGCTGCATGTTTGGTGGAATCCAAGTCATCCGGTTCAAAATGCAAAAACCACTTGTCTTTATAGGAATAGAGTCTTCCAGCATCCGTTACGTGCTGACGCAACATATGTGCAGCCTCAATTAGCACTTCAAAATCTTTGAATGCATAGACAATGGAATCGCTTTGCTCAAGTGTAACTTCCATCTCATATACTTCTTCAGGCAGATCATCCTCATTACCTGAACCATATTGTTGCGGATCATATTTCCCCCGGGTGACAATGACAACCATCCCTTGAGCGGGAAGTGCGAATACTTCGACAGCAAGTGGACCTGTAGCATCAAATCCAAGTTCGGAATAGGCCTGGTCCATCATTTCAGTGAACAGTTCATGAACTCTAGGTATTTCCTGCCACATATCTTCTTTTTGTATTCCGCGCTCGCTCAGATCGTCAAAGGTCAGGAAAATCCGTATCTTATCGTGACTTAATCGTTCTATTTTCATACAGGATCTCCCCTTTATAAGCAAGTCTTATAACAGATTATGAAGCACAAAACAATATGTGCTGAAAATAAATCTATGTAGTTATGTTATCATTTTATACCTGCAAATGCACGAAGTAAAATCGACAAAAAAAGAATCATTCCACATCAAACAGGACTGTGGATGATTCTAATGGGGAGTTTGTGTTTATAAACCCGGTACTGTTGTGTTTGTTTGAGTTAAAATTTGCTCAACTTCATGTTTAACATCCGGATTGGTGCGAATAAAATCTTTGAGCATGTTCATATTCTCTTCTTTTTCCTGCGGAGTGATCGGCTTTGCATTTTTTTTATGCGTGCTTTTGTGGGAATCTCCGCTCTGTTCGTTTGGCTTGGAGCTGAATCCGTCCATGCCTGGGAACGTCATCTCCATCATTTTGTGTTTGGCCTGATTCATCATGTTGCGGGATGAACCGGAAGACAGCATTGACATTTTACCTTTGGACAGCCAAGAACTGGCTGCTACGCCAATTACAACACCCCAGAAAAAGGATGACGCCTTCATTACACCAACCTCCTTTTAATGTTAAAATCACAACTAGTGTTTGCGGGAGTGCCTCATCTCATTCCGCATAAATACAGGAAAGCGAGTTGAAAGCATGATTAGACACACCACCGCCTTAATTATGATCGCATGCATGCTGTTGTCAGCTTGTGGAACCAAGGTCGAAACAACACCTGAATCCACGAAGTCCAGCAATGAATCGGATACTTCAACGCAGGAGCAGCAGAACGAGCCAACTTCCACTGGCACAAGCGAAAAGCAAACCACGGAATCCCCATCCTCAACGGACTCGAATTCGGATCAAGAATCACCAAGTGATGACGAAACATCTTCGACAGAAAAAGAAGAAACTGATATCACTTCCGGGTCACAAGCAGCCGAAGTTAATATTGAAAAAACTTATCATATGAACGCCAATTACTACATCAAACCCAACGATAAAACAAGCGAAAGCAATGTTGTTTTGTTGACATTTGATGATGGGCCCAAAGAAGAAAAAATGATTAACGGATTAATCGACACCTTGGACAAACATGACGCGAAAGCGATTTTTTTTGTTAACGGATACCGCGTGAAAAGTCATCCCGAGTTGCTCAAGATCATCCATGAACGTGGTCAGGTGGTAGGAAATCATGCGTGGGATCATGAAGATCTGAAAAAAATGTCCACCACGGCAGCCGCCAAACAGGTAACCGATGTGCAAAAGATTGTGAAAGACACGATTGGCGTGGAACCTCAGTTCTTCCGCCCGCCGTTCGGTTCTGGAAATGATGCACTAAAGGCCACAGTCAAGAAAAACGGCATGTTATATATGACATGGTCCAATGGCTCTCTGGATTGGGATAAGAGCACCAAAAACAAACCGGATAAAGTTATTCAGAATGTGCTAGATCAATTAAATCCCGGTAGTAATATTTTGATGCATGAGTTGCCATGGACGGTTGAAGCGTTGGATGAGTTATTAACCAAACTCGAAAAGAAAGGCTACACATTTGTCGACCCTCGCTCCATTGAACTAGATGCACGTTGAAATTTCATTATTTTCCTGATATTCGGCTTAATCTCAATAATTGATGAGTTGGAATTGACATAAAAGAACACACAAAGTTAAAACAAACAGCCTTGATCCGAATAGGATCAAGGCTGTTTGTTTTAGAGCATTCGCAAAGTGATGATATGCATTTCCGCGGGACAACAAAGTCTGAACGGCAAATGATTTGTTCCGTATCCTTTGCTAACCAGCATTTTGCCTTCTTGCTCGGTATCATTACCATCCTTTTTCAGAGAGAACCACCCGCTAGACACGGAGCGGTACGCTTTGTTAAGAAAGACGGGGCCGAAGCCCGGAAATACCAATTGTCCACCGTGGGTGTGACCACTCAATATCAGATCAACAGGTTCATTCAAGTGAAGAGCCTCTAAGGGATCGTGCACGATGGCAATCTTGCAATCTTTGGTGTTCAATTCTGCAAGCAGCGAATCCCCTCGCCGTGAACGATAATCAACTCCGACCAGACACAATTTGCTTTTGCCTTTACGAAGGTAGGCGGTAGAATCCTGTAAAAGTTGAACGCCCGTATCTCGGAATATACGTTCGAGATGCACAGTCCCTGCTCTTTTATCATGGTTACCGTACACCGTAAAGGTAGGTGCAATATACGATAATAAGCTCATATTATGTCTGACGATGGGCCATGAAATTCCTTTTTCCGCCACATCTCCCCCAATGATAACCCAGTCCACCTGATTTCGAAGATGTTCCAGATCATTCTTTTTCAGCTTGCGTTTATGGATATCAGATAAATACAGGATTTTGCTGCCATCAAAAGAAGAGGGCAAATTCGGAACTTCAACCTCTTCTGAAACAATGTGATGGAGATGCGCCTCACGCCACATATGAACCAGCAAGGCAATCCCGGCCAAAATAACGGCAACGAACCAGGCCAGTATTACCATGGCCATGGAAGGAAAGTATCCAGAGGAGGCGCTCCTTTTATTCCCCACCAAACCAGACTGATTGTGAGCAAAACAAATATAAAAATGAGCGAATTAACAAATCGTTTACTTAGACGTAAACGGCGAGAAGGATGAAGCTCAGTCCGCGTAGGGAGTGTGCCCGCTTCGGAAACGGATTCTTCGGCTGACTTTTCTGCTTTATTGGCACGTGCTGGAGCCCGCCGGGGAAGTACCGGACTTTCTAGCGATGATGTAAAAGACTTGCGTTGTGATCTTGGTATGGAGACAGAGGTAATTGGTGTGAGTCCTCCCACCTCTGAGGCAGCAGCTGGTTCAACAACCAGATTTACTTGAGAAGTTTCAGGACGCTCAGATGTCTCTGTCTTATCCGAGTGACGATGGCGCTGACTGCCGTATGTCTTCATTCTACTTAATTGCTGATTCATGATCCCCTCCGAAAACGTATCGCTAATCCAGACACCAAATCAATAATAAAATGACATAATATAGGCGCCCATAATGTGCCGGATTGCATATAAATCCAACCCAATCCATAGCTCGAAACAAATACCCAACCAGTCGGAATCCAGTGCCGCAAATAGCGTATATGGATGACCGCAAATAAAATACTTGTCCAGTAAGGACCTAACGCATGCTGTATGGCTCCACGAAATAACAATTCTTCACAAACAGCAACGATGGCTGCTATGCATACAATGTGCCAGATTGGACGCTTGCGAAACAGCATCTCGTTAATTCCCCCATCGTCCATGCTTTCTTGAGGAATAACATAAGAAAGAACCAAGTCCATAACAAGCATAATGCCAGCAAGACCAAGCCCCCACCAAATAAACTGGTAACTGTCAGGCCACGCAAGCACATCAAAAAGATTTCTCTTCTGCAATAAAATCCATACAACCCCAATGATCAAAGTTAACCCTTGTGTAAAGTATAGATTGATCAGAAGCAAACGCTCGGTAAGTTGCTGTGGTTCAGCCTTCTGAATCTTGAACTTGGGAAACTTTAATTTTTTCATCGCCTGTGTCTGTCCTCTTGACTTATATTTGATGGATAACAAGTTCGTTCTCCAATCGGATAGTATACTAAATGATAGCCAAAAAACCAAATAGGTTCAAGGCCTGCCCCAAGTCCCGGTTTTTCAGCGAAGCCATATCCAATGAATTAGTTCATTAATGTGTTAAAATCCAGTTCACAAAACAGCTTGTAATCGAGCTATTTTAATTGATCAAGGAAGTCAATTCTTAACATCTATACGCCTTCTCCTCCACTGAAGAAAATGACATTAGTAAATCGAATTAAAACATTTAAGCCTATTGACATGCTCATGTCAGCCATGATACATTATGAAAAAATTAGTCACGTTAAACACGATGATGGAAAAAAGATGTTGCTTTGTCTTACAGAGAGCCGATGGATGGTGTAAATCGGTGGCAGGCAGATGATCTTGAGCGCTCCTGAGTTATTGCATTGAAATTGGAGTAGGTGCAATCGGTTTAGACCCGTTATCCTCTTCGGTCTTCATTGACCGCTAAGACTGTCGTTGCGAAACGGCGGTGAATTAGGGTGGTACCACGACAACTCTCGTCCCTTATTGCGCAAGCAGTATGTGGATTGAGAGTTTTTTGATTTATTTTAGAGTACAAACGTGGGAATCGCCCTATTTGTTACACCCTCCTCCTCTGCTGCGACACCGCGTTGTTGGGAGGAAGAGTTTCAACGGTTTTAAGGAATGCCTCTTTCGTGAGGTGAGACCTTGACGATATAGATACACATACCTAAGGAGGAAGAAACCATGTACAAAGTGTTAGTGTCGGACCCCATTAGTGATCTGGGAATCCAGCAACTGGTGGATGCAAATGATGTTGTAGTTGAGAAGAAAACAGGTCTTAGCGAAGATGAGCTTGTTGCAATTATCGGCGATTATGATGCCCTTCTAGTTCGAAGTCAGACTCGTGTAACGGATCGTATTATGAAGGCAGGTACAAACCTTAAAGTCATCGGACGTGCTGGCGTAGGCGTAGATAACATTGATTTGGAAGCTGCTACCCAACGCGGTATCATCGTTATTAACGCCCCTGACGGTAACACGATTACGACATGTGAGCATACATTTGCCATGATGATGGCACTGGCACGACATATTCCTCAGGCATATGCCAAAACGATTCAAGGTACTTGGGATCGTAAAACCTTCCTGGGTGTGGAGTTAAGAAATAAAACGCTGGGTGTGCTCGGTATGGGACGAATCGGTAGCGAAGTAGCTAAACGTGCCAAAGCATTCGGAATGGATATTCTAGCTTATGACCCGTTCCTCACTCAAGATCGAGCAGAAAAACTTCAAGTTAAGCTGGCTAGTGTGGATGACATCATTCGCAATGCCGACTTCATGACCGTTCATACACCATTAACACCTGAGACACGCCATATGATTTCCCGTCCACAATTCGAAGTGATGAAAAAAGGCATGCGTATTATCAACTGTGCCCGCGGTGGAGTCGTTGACGAAATGGCACTTGTAGAAGCAATTGATGAAGGTATCGTTGCTGGTGCAGCATTTGACGTATTCGAGAGCGAACCACCAGCTGCTGATCACCCGTTCCTGAATCATCCTAGCATTATTGTAACGCCTCATCTTGGTGCATCCACAGTAGAAGCACAAGAAAATGTAGCGATCGACGTATCCGAGCAAGTCCTGCATATTCTGCGCAATGAACCGTTCAAAAACGCAGTTAACATGCCTGCAGTAGCCCCAACTGTAATGAACAAATTGCAGCCGTACTTTAAACTGGGTGAAACACTGGGTAGCTTTGCAGCTCAGATTACTCAAAATGCAGTTCAGGAAATTCGGATCGACTACGCTGGAGATCTGTCTGAAGTGGATACTTCTCCTTTGACTCGTTACATTGTAAAGGGTATTCTGGCAAGACATTTAGGCGGAGAAGCCAATATTGTCAACTCCATGCATTTGGCTAAAGTGCGGGATCTCAACGTAGTGGTTAGCCAAACATCGGCCACTAAAGGATTTACAAATCTGATTACCGTCACACTTGTGACGACTCAGGATGCCGAGGAACGTCGTGTTGCGGGCACACTGCTTGCAGGTTATGGAGAGCGGATCGTGCGTCTGGACAAATTCCCAGTGGATATTGCTCCAGAAAGTCACCAAGTTCTGATTTCTCATAATGATAAACCGGGTATTATCGGACGTGTTGGGACTTTGCTTGGAGAGAACGAAGTTAACATCGCCTCTATGCAGGTTGGACGTAAAATCATTGGTGGAGCAGCTATCATGATTCTGACTGTTGACAAAGAAGTTCCAAAAGATGTGCTTGTGCAACTCGCAGCTCTTCAAGAAATAAATACAGCCGTTGAAATTGTATTGAATTAACTGACGGACTAATCACTTATAAGATAAAAAGAGGCGAACCCTTATCGGATTCGTCTCTTTTTTTATAAAATCAAAATTCCTTTTTAATAGCGTAATTCATGCATTAAGCTAATTGAATAATGTTTATTGTAGCGCCTGGTGGAGAAAGGACAGCTGTAGCAACAAGCCCAAATAATTGGAACTGGATTGTTGATCCAGCAGTTACCGTCACAATAAAGTCAGACTGCAACTGACTGAGGGAAAGTAATGGTGAAACTACACTCGCCGGAATTGCTGTTCCGTTAAGTAAAATACGGGATTGAATAGCAAGTGCGGCTGTCAGATTTATTTTGTAAGAGATATAGTAACGCCCTGCATTGGCTAGAGTGAAGGTGTCATTCGTTCCATTGATGGTTATGCCTGTGCCTATATTTTGGTTATTTGGCAATGGAATTAGTGTTCCGCCCAAAATAACAACGATGGTTCCACTTGTGTTCTCACCGTAAGCCGAGTTAGATGTTACAGAGGTTCCTGTTGCACCCGTTGCACCTGTACCCCCGGTGACTCCTGTCACGCCTGTTGCTCCTGTAATGCTCACCCCAGTGGCACCCGTTACTCCAGTTGCCCCGCTTGCTCCAGTAACTCCTGTTGCCCCGGTAACCCCAGTTGTTCCGCTTGCTCCCGTAGTCCCTGTAATTCCCGTCACACCCGTGGCTCCGGTGATTCCAATTGCTACGCCCGTTGCACCCGTTATTCCGGTAGCTCCTGTTGATCCAGTGACACCGACTCCTGTTGCACCTATTATTCCTGTAACCCCGGTGCTTCCAGTTATTCCCGTTGCTCCCGTTATTCCGGTGGCTCCCGTTGTTCCAGTGACTCCGATTCCGGTTTCACCCGTTACTCCAGTGACACCGGTGGCCCCAGTTATTCCTGTTGCTCCAGTTACTCCCGTAACCCCGGTTGTTCCGGTTATTCCCGTCGCTCCGGTGAATCCCGTTATTCCGGTGGCCCCTGTCGATCCTGTAACACCGATCCCTGTGGCTCCAGTTAATCCCGTAACCCCGGTGACCCCGGTTATTCCCGTCGCTCCGGTGACTCCAGTTATTCCGGTGGCCCCTGTCGATCCTGTAACACCGATCCCTGTGGCTCCCGTTAATCCCGTAACCCCGGTGACCCCAGTTATTCCCGTCGCTCCGGTGAATCCCGTTATTCCGGTGGCCCCTGTCGATCCTGTAACACCGATCCCTGTGGCTCCAGTTAATCCCGTAACCCCGGTGGCCCCAGTTATTCCTGTCGCTCCGGTGAATCCCGTTATTCCGGTGGCCCCTGTCGATCCTGTAACACCGATCCCTGTGGCTCCCGTTAATCCCGTAACCCCGGTGACCCCGGTTATTCCCGTCGCTCCGGTGACTCCAGTTATTCCGGTGGCCCCTGTCGATCCTGTAACACCGATCCCTGTGGCTCCCGTTAATCCCGTAACCCCGGTGGCCCCAGTTATTCCCGTCGCTCCGGTGAATCCCGTTATTCCGGTGGCCCCTGTCGATCCTGTAACACCGATCCCTGTGGCTCCAGTTAATCCCGTAACCCCGGTGGCCCCAGTTATTCCTGTCGCTCCGGTGAATCCCGTTATTCCGGTGGCCCCTGTCGATCCTGTAACACCGATCCCTGTGGCTCCCGTTAATCCCGTAACCCCGGTGACCCCGGTTATTCCCGTCGCTCCGGTGACTCCCGTTATTCCGGTGGCCCCTGTCGATCCTGTAACACCGATCCCTGTGGCCCCAGTTATTCCTGTCTCTCCCGTCACTCCTGTTATTCCGGTTTCTCCTGTTGCACCGGTGACACTGACACCCGTGGCTCCAGTTACTCCTGCAGCTCCTGTATCGCCGGTAACCCCAGTGACTCCCGTTACACCCGTATCACCTGTCGCTCCGGTACTTCCCGTTATACTGACACCCGTGGCTCCAGTTACTCCCGCAGCTCCTGTATCGCCGGTAACCCCAGTGACTCCCGTTACACCCGTATCACCTGTCGCTCCGGTACTTCCCGTTATACTGACACCCGTGGCTCCAGTTACTCCCGCAGCTCCTGTATCGCCGGTAACCCCAGTGACTCCCGTTACACCCGTATCACCTGTCGCTCCGGTACTTCCCGTTACACTGACACCCGTGGCACCGGTAACTCCTGTATCTCCGGTGGCTCCGGTACTTCCAGTTACACCAACTCCGGTTGCTCCTGTTTCTCCTGTTGCTCCCGTAGCTCCTGCACCTGCCAATAATGTGTAATCCGGGGATGTTCCCGGCGTTCCTGTTGGCGATGCCACGTTCGCTATATACGTACTGCCTCCAAACGTCACCACTTGACCCGCTGGATACGTTGGCGCTACCGCTGGATCGAACGGTACAATCCCACTCAGGCCTGCGCCTGTTGCTCCCGTGGCTCCCGCGCCAGCCAACAACGTGTAATCCGGTGACGTGCCTGGGGTGCCTGTTGGTGATGCCACATTTGCAATATACGTGCTGCCATCAAACGTAACGACTTGACCCGCTGGGTATGTTGGGGCTACTGCCGGATCGAATGGGACGACGCCCGTCAGGCCTGCACCCGTGGCTCCCGCGCCTGCCAACAACGTATAATCCGGGGATGTGCCTGGTGTTCCCGTTGGTGATGCGACATTCGCAATATACGTACTGCCGTCAAACGTCACCACTTGACCCGCTGGATACGTTGGTGCTACCGCTGGATCGAATGGTACAATCCCACTTAAACCTACTCCAGTCGCTCCCGTTACACCCGTAGACCCTGTTGGTCCTGCGCCTGCAAGCAATGTATAATCCGGAGATGTTCCCGGCGTTCCCGTTGGCGATGCCACATTTGTTATATAAGTACTTCCGTTAAATGTCACGACCTGACCAGCCGGATACGTTGGTGCTACTGCTGGGTCAAACGGAACTGCTCCATTCAAGCCCACGCCTGTTGCTCCGGTTGCACCTGTAACACCTGCACCCGCAAGCAAAGTGTAGTCTGGTGAAGTACCTGGTGTTCCCGTTGGTGATGCCACATTCGCAATATACGTGCTGCCGTCAAACGTCACCACTTGACCCGCTGGATACGTTGGTGCTACCGCTGGATTGAATGGGACGATCCCACTCAAACCTACTCCAGTCGCTCCCGTTACACCCGTAGGTCCCGTTGGTCCTGCGCCTGCAAGCAATGTATAATCCGGGGATGTTCCCGGCGTTCCCGTTGGCGATGCCACATTTGTAATATACGTACTGCCATCGAAAGTTACGACTTGACCGGCCGGGTATGTTGGGGCCACTGCTGGGTCAAATGGAACTGCTCCATTCAAGCCCACGCCTGTTGCTCCGGTTGCACCGGTAGCTCCTGCACCAGCAAGCAAGGTGTAGTCTGGTGATGTACCTGGGGTTCCAGTGGGTGAAGCTACATTGGTAATATAGGTACTACCGTCAAATGTCACAACTTGACCCGCTGGATAGGTTGGTGCTACCGTCGGATCAAACGGTAATATTCCACTTAAACCTATTCCGGTGGCTCCGGCCGCTGCTAGCAAAGTATAATCCGGTGAACTACCAGGTGTTCCCGTTGGCGATGCCACATTAGTAATGTAGGTACTACCGCCAAATGTTATAATTTGTCCTGCCGGATAACCTGGTGCAAGCGCCGGATCGAATGGAACAGAGCCCGTTAAACCTGCCCCTGTTACTCCGGTTGTTCCGCCTGACAAAAACAACGTGTAGTCTGGAGAACTCCCCGGTACACCCGTGGCTCCATTCACATTAACAACATAAAGACTGCCGTTATACGAAACTACTTGACCTTGCACATAGCTAGGTGCCTGAGTGGGATCAAAAACGGAAATATCATTCAGTCCAACTCCCGGCACCCCCTGCGGGCCTTGTACGCCTTGGGGCCCTAGAGGCCCTAGAGGACCTACTGGACCTAGAGGACCTACTGGACCTACTGGCCCAACTGCTCCTCCTGGCCCGGCTGGACCTGGCACTCCGGGTACACCCGGAACCCCTGGTACTCCCGGGGGGCCTGGAGGGCCTGGAGTTCCCGATGTACCGAACGAACTTGTAGCTCGACTCAATGATACGGATATGGATCGAATCAACCCTATAAGTTTATCTTTTTCTGGTGGTGGAACCTCCAAAAGCAATGTCACACTTAACAAATCATCCAGTAAGTTTTGCAGATTTCCCGCCAAATTAATTAAGGCCGTAGGCACAACCTCAGATCCGGCAATGGTTAGCTCCAGAACCCCTTGCAGTTCTGCTTTCACCCCAGCTCGGAAACCGGAAGTATTAACGAAATGGAGTAAATTCCGTAAACTGTTTTGCAAAGCCAAAATATTGGCCGCAGTAGGCTGGCTGACTGCTGCGGGAATAGTCACTGCGAGAGAGTTCAAAGTAGACTGAAACTGCTCCACTTCACTTGATGTTATTGGAATAAACGGTGATCCCGCTCGAAAAGATCTTCCTTCCAGAAAGGCCTTAATATTGACCCGTTTTCTTTCATCAGACATGCCTAATCCACTCCTCCTTTAACCTCTTCGCTTTTCAAGCTTATGTTTCATGAGAGGCAAAATTATCTTGGACACATTATTTGATGCAAAAAATGTGAACATACTGTTCCACGTTGAACAAGATTAAACGGTACTGTTCAACAAAAAAAGCACCCTCAGCATGAGGGTGCTTTCGCACTTTTTGTATGAAATCGGGCTATTTCGAAGAATCCACAGGAAATTGTAAAATAAACTCTGTACCTTCGCCAAGTACACTATTAACGATAATGGTACCATGATGGGCATCAACAATATTTTTTACAATTGCGAGCCCAAGTCCTGTACCGACACTTTCACCCCTAACGCGAGCCTTATCTGCTTTGTAGAATCGTTCAAAGATGAAAGGCAAATCAGAAGACGGAATGCCTACGCCCTCATCTTTTACAGTCACTTTAGCTACAGGTGTCCGGATATCGGTTAACAGCTCTGCCAATATGACAACATTTTTGCCTGATGGAGTGTGCCGAAACGCATTATCCAGCAAATTTGTAAATACCTGTTCAAGCCGGTCCTCATCAGCCTGGTGAAGTTCAATCGAAGTCTGTCTGCACTCAAACCGAAGGTGGATACCCTGTTCTTTGGAACGTACCGAGAACTTTCTGTATACTCGTTCCAATAGTTCAACAAGGTCCACTTCCTTCACAGCCATATCCGTATGACCCGCTTCCATTCGGGCAAGATCAAGCAGATCTTTAACCAATCTGCCCATACGCAAAGACTCATCATGAATCACTTGAATTAATTCTTCACTTTCTTCTGGAGAAGCCGCCATCCCATCCAAAAGAGCTTCACTATACCCTTGCATCATGGATAGCGGAGTACGTATTTCGTGAGAGACGTTTGCGACAAAATCACGACGCATCTTCTCCAGTCGTACTTCCTCCGTTACGTCACGAAGCACAGCTACAGCACCCCGTACGACACTATCTGCGTATAAAGGCGCCATCTGAACAGACCAGACTCCCTGCTGCACATGCACGTTAGAGTTCTGATCGCCGCCTTGCTCCATCACCATTTTGAACAAAGGAACGAGTGGTTCCGGCACATCTCGTGAAGAACTCACTGAACTCTCTGAATCCTGTCCCTCGCCCATCTGTGCCCAGTCCAAATCACACCAAGCCTGCATGATTTTCTCTCCAGGGGGGTTCGTCAAAATAACTTTCCCCTCACCGTCGAATGTAACTACCGCATCAGTCATGCTTCGGAGCACGCTCGCCAAATGTTCTTTCTCATGGTTAAGGTTGCGAATGTTATCTTCCAGCTGTGCAGCCATATGGTTAAATGTATTACCTAATTCTCCAATCTCATCGCTCGTTACAAGGGAGAGACGCGTACCGTAGTTTCCTTTCCGAATCGCATTGGCTGCCTGAATTAACTGCTGCATCGGCTGCGTAATTTTCGTAAAAAGAAACAGCGCAAAAAAGGTCGTCAAACTGAATCCGATAATACAAACATACGTGAACAAACGTTTGATATCTCTTGACTCAGACTCCGCAAAATTCGTATCAATATACGGCAGCAAAAAAAGACCCAATGCTATGAGTACACAGCCCACAAGGCAAATAATCGTAATCCATAACTTCCCGACCAGCGATCTCCAGAAACTAAAACTACTTCGGTACTTCCAGTTTATAACCCACACCCCACACCGTCGTAATCATCGCCGCTGATTCTGGCGAAACCTTGTTTAACTTCTCGCGAAGACGCTTCACATGTGTATCCACAGTACGAAGATCACCAAAGAATTCATAATTCCATACATCCTTCAGCAGCTCTTCTCTTGAGAAAACTTTATCTGGAGATGTCGCGAGATAATGCAACAGTTCATATTCTTTCGGTGTTAAACTGATTTCTTCCCCACCTGCGGTTACACGGTGAGCATCATGTTCGATGACCAAATGAGGGAATACGATATTGTTGCTTGAATTACTCTCCTTGGACAGATACGCTGTCGCAGAAGAACGGCGCAGAATCGCCTTCACCCGGTAAATCACTTCACGTGGACTGAACGGTTTAACGACATAGTCATCTGCTCCAACTTCAAAGCCCTGAACGCGGTTAATTTCTTCGCCTTTTGCAGTAAGCATCAAAACCGGAGTTGATTTCACCTGACGCAAACGGGTACATACTTCAACGCCGTCCATGCCCGGCAACATCACATCAAGCAAAATCAGACCATAGTCACCTGCAGTTGCTTTTCGCAGCGCAGTTTCCCCATCCTCTGCTTCATCGATTTCATAACCTTCTTTTTCGAGATACATTTTCAAAAGCCGTCGGATTCTTTCCTCGTCATCCACGACTAGTATACGGTTCTCATGTTCAGCCATTCCACTCCAGCCCCTTTGCAATAACTCCTCATCACTTCTATTATGTTCGATCTGGCGAACAATATTTGAATGCCCCATTGGACGTAGGGGCTTACGTATGTGTTTCATGGATTTCTCTCGGGAACTTCACGAAACTACCTATCCTAGTCTGCCCCTGCGTAAGAATGCAACCCGGCAATGATCAAATTCACACCAACGAGCGTAAACATAACGACCAAAAATCCAAGTACTGCAAGCCATGCAGACTTGCGGCCTTGCCAGCCTCTGGACAAACGCAAATGCAGGTACACACTATAATATAACCATGTTATCAAAGCCCACACCTCTTTGGGGTCCCATCCCCAGAAGCGGCTCCAGGCAATCTGGGCCCAGATCATAGCGAAAATTAATGCTCCCAATGTAAATATAGGAAATCCGATAGCAATTGCCCGATAACTAATCTCATCGAGATCATCGGCATCAATGCCATCCAGCATTGGTTGCAGAGCTTGTCCAAGCGGTCTTCTTACAATTAAACGAATAAGTCCATATAAGATCAACCCTACAATCAAAGACCAGACTACCGTATTCAGTTTACGTCCAGCATTAACTCCGTTCATCCAGGAAGGTGTCTCAAGCAAAGGTTCCTTCATGCCAAGAAACGGTTTTATGCTCTCCACTTCGCTATTATAAGGTGCAAATATAGGAGGCATGCGATAAATCACTTTCTCTATTGTACTATTTTCCTGTACCTCTGTGTCAATGCTAGCGATTTTATGAACAAAAACCGCCTCATATCCGGATGCACGGAAGGCAAAAACCGACCCGATAAACCCAACCACAACGACGATAGTGATTAATGTAAACTCAACCCATCCGCGCTGGCGTCTGGATGACTTATCCTTGCCACTGAAATCGACTGTGCGTAGCAAGTACATGAATCCCGCCGCAAAGCCTACGGCGAAGAATGCCTCGCCAAGTGCAGCCAACGTCACGTGGATTTTGAGCCATATCGATTGCAGAGCAGGGATCAGCGGCTGTACTTCCTGAGGAAATACGGCTGCATATGCCATAATAATGATGGTTAGTGGCAATGCAAATAGTCCTAGCAACGACTTGCGATATATGGCGTAAACTACAATAAATGCCACCATAATCATCATGGAAAGAAAACTCATAAACTCATACATATTACTTACTGGTATATGGCCTGCTCCAGCCCAACGTGTACCAAAAAAGATGAGATGTGCAGCTAGTGCAACAGTTGATGCAATAAAGGCTCGTTTCCCCCATCGTTCTACATGAGCTTGCGGGTCACGATTACTCCATTTCTTGCCCATGACGGCAACGCCATATAACATAAATGCAGCACAATATAGAAAAAAAGATACGATAAATGCGTCGCTGCTGAAATCCAATAAACTCATGTTTGGTTCCCCCCGTTATCCAACGACTTCTCATCCACTTCCACATTCATATGTTTTAACACAGCTGCAATCTCACGCCTAAAACCAAACCAGTTTTTGTTCGTATGGCCGCCTAGGGTGAGCTGTCCATCATCAATTCGAATCCAAATACGTCGGTGGTGCCAGTAAAAGCCCATAACCAGACCCAACATAACGATTCCTGCACCAACCCATACAAAAGGCATGGCCTTATCAATACGGATATTGAGGTAACTCACGGATTGAATGATGTCCACCTTATCCATGCTGTCAACCTCTAGCTGCAAAGGAATTTCTCCTCCATTCAGCTGTTTGTTAATTGCGTCCTGTTGAAAACGCTGTTTATCTATCTGCTTCGCAAAATACAAATACTGCATTCCCGCTTCAGGTAAATTGGGTCCCTTGATGTTAAAAAGAAAGGCAGGCGCATTCGGTGAAGGAGATTTTGATTTGGGTTCTCCATTTTCATCCAGCCCAAAATCCATATATTTTTCTTTAACACTCAGACTATAGGGTCCAGCTTCAAACGTTCGCTGCGTATCCACCATAGCAATTTGGATTGCTCCATACTTCTCACCCGTCTGGGCATTGACCAAATCAGGCGTTACCGAACGAATCGTTGGTGTCAGATCATAATCAAATTGATATGCTTTTAATCCGTGGTAATTCAGTGGATGGTTCACTCGAACATCATGTCGGTCCACCTCGGTCAATTGAGGTTTTTTCGAAGGATCCGAGCAATCTGCCGTACATTCGTACAATACCACTTTGGTTTCAAATAGTTTTGGAACGGTTTTGTTCAAATTACGGAACTGTTCTGGAACCTCATCTTCATTGTAAAATTCAACATTAAACCGTTCATTTTTCAAATACATGGAGGTATTCGGTATTTTTTTGATTTCCCCTTGGGGAAAAGCAACATGCTCATCCAGATTCAGCCCGGGAAGTCCTCGAGCAAGTACTGCGAGCAGAAAGATAATCAATCCGATATGGATAACATATGGCCCCCAGCGACTGAATCGATGTTTCTCAGCCAGCAATGCAGTACCCTCGGTATGCACGCGATAACCTTTCTTTTTAAGCGGCGTAACCGCTTTCTTAATCCAGTCTTCTGATGCCTCAGCTATGGAACCTTGGTACACCAGTCGCTGGCGTGTAAGAAACTGCATGTGTTTGCGTATTTTCTGTTTATTCAGCGCTTTGTATAGTGGAAGTACCCGGTCAAGACTGCATATGACCAGTGAGGCACCGATCAGCACCAGTAGCAAAATAAACCACCAGGATTCGTATGTATGGGACAGACCCAGCAGATAATAGATGTGACCCAATTGACCGTATGTGTCCTTGTAATATACGGATGGATCAATATTCAGAAATGTACTTTCTTGTGGATAGATCGTGCCCAACATGGAACCTACAAGTGTAAACACAATCATGTAAACAGCAATTTTGACCGATGAGAAAAAGTTCCATATGCGGTCAATAATTTTGGGATTCAAACGCTGCGAACGACGCGCCATGCCATCATAACGCATTTCCAATACTTCATCCGATTTGACCTCGGCCTCCAGCAGCGGCTTGCCGCATGCTTCACACAGCACAGTGCCCACCGGATTCTGGTGTCCGCACTCACACTTCGTATTTTGGAACACGACTAGACCTCCTGTCAGGGCTGTTTCGCCAGTTGTGAAATTTGAGCGTCAAGTGTGTCCAAATCAAGTTGACCGATATGAATGGTGGAGATTTTGCCCGTATCGGAGACAAAAAATGTCGTTGGCATCGGAGATATGCCAAAATCCCGGATCGAGTTTTTGTCACGGTCGAGCATAATCGGAAACGTAACGCCCACTTGTCGAACAAAATTTTCCACGGTCATCTGGTCTTCCCCAACATTGATACCTACAAATTGCACACCCTGGTCCTTCCATTTGTCTGCTTGCGCTTGTAGCGCAGGCATCTCTTTGACACAAGGCTCACACCATGTTCCCCAGAAGTTGATCACCATGGCTTTGCCTTTGTATTCCTCAGACGTATGAACTTGTCCATCCAGGCCCAGCAGTTCAAAAGAAGGAGCCTTGTCCCCTTCTTTTGGCTTGCCATTCGAGCCGGATACCGATGTAGTAATCGCATATCCGCCCAACACCAGGATCAATAACAAAATGACGATTTGCACCGCTCTTCTTGATTTCCCCATGTGCTGCTCCCCTTTTAAGTGACTAGCATTCGCATATAACGGTCTTGGACAACTGTGAACATCCTATGAACAATTATAGCGAATTTCGTCACAAAACTGCGGCGCTTTTATGAAAATTATGTGTCCTCACATTACCTTTTTTTCATTTTTTTGGCGGGTTCTGATTTTGCGAGCGTAATCAGGTTGTTGACTTCTTCTTTGGTTAGATTGCGTGTGAGTCCCCGTTTCAGGTTTTGAAGCAAAATACCACCAAACGAAATCCGTTTCAGACGTGTTACCGGATGGTTAATCGCTTCGAACATACGTCTAACCTGACGGTTACGCCCTTCGTAAATCGTAATAGAGATAACAGATTCATTTGCTGCAGTATCCACATCTTTGTACTCAATCTCTGCCGGAGCTGTCATACCGTCGTCCAGCATAATGCCAGTCTTTAATTTCTCCAGAGCCGTACCATGTGGAACACCTTTAACGGTTGCTTGATACGTTTTGGGTACGTGATGCTTCGGATGCGTCAACAAATGCGCAAACTCGCCATCATTGGTCAGAATGAGCAATCCTTCTGTGTCATAATCCAGACGACCCACTGGGTATACCCGTTCCTTGACACCTTTAAGATAGTCGGATACAATTTTCCGACCTTCCGGGTCTGAAGCACTTGTGATAACACCCTTCGGTTTGTTCAACATCATGTACACTTTCTTTTCACTGCGGATCGGTTTACCATTAACCGTAATCATATCCTCTTCGGGGTTCGCTTTCGTACCCAGTTCGGTTACGACCTCCCCGTTAACTTCTACTTTGCCGGACAGGATCAGTTCCTCGCTCTTGCGGCGGGATGCAATGCCTGCCTGTGCGATAATTTTTTGTAATCTTTCCATGTTTGTCATGTCACCTCACACTAATGATACCCATCAAGGCCGGAAATCACAAGGATAATCCATCGATTTTGTTAACGCAGAGGTTGTAAACACCTTTTGAGCTGCATTTATCTATGAATTTAGACCAAAAAAGCTCACCCTCTCAATGCCGGTATGCGACAGGAGCGTTAAGGTGAGCCGTTCAATTTCAACCATATGTAACCACTGCAACATGAATAAGTTTAATTGGCTACTTTACCAGCAACAACGACCTGTTTTTTCGTAGGGGTTGCACTTTCTTTAATGAAGGATTGCAACGTTTTGGAAGTAATATAATAAGTACGTCCTCCGTATACAAAGGTCATCATGCCAATAACCCGATTGTTCTGGTCCAGAACAGGGCCACCTGAATTGCCTTGTGCCACTGATTTTACGATACTGCCAATGCCCTTCTTGCCTGGAACATCAGAATCTTGTGAATTAAATACTCGGCTCTTGGCGATTGTATTATAAGTTGAAGGGAAATCTTCGTCCAACAGCACAAGTTCCCCGGCGGAATTTTTAGGAAAACCGATGGTATAGACGATTTGATTATCTTTCGCATTTGCAAACGTCACCGGTTGTGCGTCGATTTCTTTGTCCAGCTTCAGCAATGCCATATCTGTCACCGGATCTGTTTTAACGATTTTCGCTTTAACCGGCTTGTCCAGATGACCTGGGCTTGCTACAGTAAGTGTGCCTTCATCCCCATCAGACAGTTCAGCATAATCCTGAACGACATGATAGTTGGTTAGCACCTCATCCTTGGCGATCAGTATGGATGTACCTACATCATAATATACTGTATCGGGTTCATCCTGTTTGACAAGACGTACGTTCACAACTGGAAAAGAATCCGCTGTAACGGCCAACTGAGCACGTAGTTGTTTATCGAAATAACCCGTAAAATGAATCGTATTAATGGCTTGAGCCGCAGCCAGTCCCGTCTGTCCTGCAAGCAACGCAATGGCAAGCATACCTGACATACCAAAGCGGAGCATTCTTTTCCAACTCTTTTGCATGGTTCTCACTCTCCTCCGCTATCATTCTAGCATAATTCGTATATCGGAAGGAGAGGGCATATTTTTAACCAAATACAATTAAACAAATGACCAAGGCAGCAACGAAACCAACCACATCGGAAAACAACCCCACTTTGAGCGCATATCGACCATTACGTATACCTACCGCTCCAAAATAAACAGTCAATACATATAGGGTTGTATCCGTACTTCCTTGAATCGTGGAAGCCATGCGGCCAATCATCGAGTCGGGACCATAGGTTTTGATTAGGTCAGTCGTAAAGGCAAGCGAGCCTGTCCCGGTCAAAGGACGCAAAATACCGAGTGGCAATACTTCTCCCGGAACCCCCATCCAGGACACGAGTGGTGCGAATAGACTGATCACATAATCCAATGCACCGGAAGCACGGAATACACTGATCGCTACCATCATGCCAACCAGATGAGGAATAATGCTGATTGCCGTGGAGAATCCATCTTTGGCCCCATCAACAAAGGATTCGTAGACTGGGACCTTTTTGGTAAACGCATATAATGGAACAAACGCGATAATAACCGGAATGGCCCAGACGGAAATCCAGTTGATGAAGGTTAACAACGCTGCTCATCCTTTCATACCGGGATTGTCACTTTTATGTACACGCGGCGGCCTGTGAAGTGCCCTGTTTCGGTACCAGCGATCGGCTACGATGGCTGCAAATGTCGCAATAATGGTTGCCATTAGTGTTGTGCCTACAATTTCCGTGGCATTCGCGGAATGATAATTAAGTCGAATGGCTATCAGGGTTGTCGGAATAATGGTGATACTCGCTGTATTCAGAGCCAGCAAAGTGCACATGGCAGGGGACGCAGTTTGTTTATCCGGATTCAGCTCTTGCAGTTGCTGCATGGCTTTGATCCCCATTGGGGTTGCCGCGTTGCCTAGGCCGAGCAGATTGGCACTCATGTTCGATAAAATGTAGCCCATGGCTGGATGATTCCGCGGAACATCCGGGAACAAAAAGCCAACAACCGGACCCAGCAGCTTCGCGATTCGTCCCAGCAGCCCGGCATCCTCAGCCATTTTCATCATACCCATCCAAAACACGAGCACACTGATCAGCCCAAAACATACCGTTACTCCGGTTGCTGCTCCATCAAAAGCCGCTTGCGTAACGACTTCAATTTTGCCTTGTGCTGCTGCAAAAGCAAATCCGGTTACGATCATGAGAAGCCAGATTAAATTGATCAAAGGATAACCCTCCCCTCATTATGGAGATAACAAATGGCTTAATACTGCGCGCCATGCGGAAGCCCAGGTAGAAATTTCACCGATCCCTCCCAGAGTTGCATCCTCTGTCTTCGGATCTGGCGGAATATAACTTCCTTTGCGATACACAGGAATTGAACCCACAAGTTTCCCGTCAAGCTGCATATCAATTCGGCCGGCCAGTCCAAAAGAAGGATCTGTCTTTTTTGCATCTCCCTCTGTATTCTCCTGTGCACGGTTTTCGAGTAAAATCAGCTTTTTCGTCAACGAGGATGTCTCACTCTTCGCCAGTGGATAGGTGAACCCGCGGCCTGTGACCACATCCGTGTTTTGTACAAGCTGTTCTTTTTTTGCAATTTCCACCAAAGGGAAGTTTTCAAAACCGAAATCCAGCATACGTGCATGGTCATTCCAGTCATCGCCGTCATTCAGGGTTACTGCAGCAAGCTGTTGCCCATTGCGAGTAGCAGAGCTGACCAGACAACGGAACGCCTTTTTGGTATATCCGGTCTTCACGCCATCGGCTCCCTCGTACAACCGCAGCATTTTATTTTTGTTTTGCCAGGAGTACTCCCAGCTCTCATTCGGATTTGGAGCCGACTTGTTCTCTGTAGCTACAATACGTTTGAATACCGGATTCTTGAGCGCGTACGCGGTTAAGCGTGCCAGATCATTGGCGGTGGAGTAATGACCGTCTGCGTCAAGTCCATGGGGATTCATAAAATGGGAATGGGTCAGACCAATTTGCTCTGCCTTTTTGTTCATTAACAGGACAAAACCTTCTTCAGATCCACCGACATGTTCAGCAATCGCTGAGGCCGCATCGTTGCCTGATCGCAACATCAGTCCATACAGCATGTTTTCCAGCGTCATTTCTTCACCCAGTTTGAGATAGATGGACGAGCCTTCTTTGGCAAAAGCCGAAGAAGTTACCTTTACTTTGTCGTCCAGTTTACTGTGTTCAATCGCTACAATCGCCGTCATGATTTTGGTCAAGCTGGCAATTCTCAGTTCCTTATCCCCATCTTTGCTGTACAATATTCGGCCCGACGTCACATCAATGAGAGCAGCGCTTTGCGCATGGGTTGAGGGGCCAGGTATGGTTCCCTGGGCTTCAGCAAGCCCAAATGAGGGGAATAGAAACAAAGGTACAAGCATACATGCCATAAATTTCATTAATTTTCGCATCGATTCATTCCTCCGGGTCACTTGGAATCTTGTACTAGCTTATGACAGGACAACCCGAAGTATGTCCCAGTGTTAGAAAACAGCAAAAATCCCTCTCGCATGTGCACTGCGGAAGGGATTTAACCGAATCATTTAGCTGTACGTAGAAGGATCAGGTGTAACAGGAATGCCGGACTCCGCAGGTTGTGCTGTATTACGATTGCGGAACATGTCCTGGATTCTATCCATCACATACGGTGTGGAATCAATCAATTTCTCGAAAAGATGAGTTGAGTTGTCAAGCGGCACGATGTGAACACCCTGTTTGCCAACTACCAGGAACGCGATAGGACGAATGGATACGCCGCCCCCGCTTCCGCCTCCAAATGGTGAAGCAACCGATGAGGAGCTGGCATGTTCAGTGGTACTACTTCCGCCGCTTCCACCTTTGCTGCTTCCATCACTTACATGAAAATCACTGCCACCCGCAGCGAATCCGAATCCCACTTTACTGATCGGCAAAATCACGGTACCATCAGGTGTTTCAACCGCATCGCCTACGATTGTATTGACATCCACCATGGCCTTGATATTTTCCATTGCGGTTTCCATTAAGCCTTGAATTGGATGATCTGACATTTATATTCCCTCCAGTTTCATTTTAAGCTAGGTTTGATCTAACCATATCATCCCCAAACTTGAAGGGACTTATGTAAGCCAGCCATTTAACTAAACCTCAATACTTCAAACCGCTGACTTGGCAAAATAAAACCCGCAGTTGCAAAAAAACTGTAGAAAATCCCCGTATACTCGGTGTCTTCTTAATTACCGAATAGATCCAGGTAAGGCGCATAGTTCCACCCGCCACCCGCAGTCATCTTCATGAAATCAATATAACATGGGGACAATACATACACTTATATTTGCGATTTACTGTGTTGTTTCTTGAGCTTTAGCTTGCGTCTGCGCCGTTGTTCTTGTAAGAGTTTGAACCACATCCGCCATCCTCCCTCTACTTGGAGCACACGTGTTAACAACATAAATCCTGCAACCATGACTGCTGTAGTCCGGATTTTTATTTTCCAATCCAGCTCGGTTTGGAACTCCATCTCGTCTTCCCACACCGGCACAACTTGCAGGACAGGCGTTCGTTCAAGATGGATCTGATAAGAAAGATATCCAACAATGATCGACTTGATACTCCACACCCAGCCGATGAGAACAGCCGTATACGCCGCGTCGCCTACGCCAACACGGGTAGACCAGGACAAATGAGTCATATGTATACGAGTGAGTGTTTGCTTGATCCAGAGCTTTAATGCTTCCGTTGCCCTGAGCATGATTTTTACATCCTTAGCCCATTTTTTGACTTTACGTTTGTTAACACGCTCGCTGCTCTGGGCTTCTCCCCTCGAATGATTCATTCGCTGCTCCGTTTTCACCAGAAAACCTTCCTTTATATTACGAAAGACAATACTAGGAATTTCATAGTTAATACGCACAATGCCATATAGCAGCCGAACCGTAATCTTGGCATAATCATCATGATTTTGTTTCCTGAATGTAAAATGCACATGAACATACGAGATGAGGACTGCGACAAGAAGCAGTGCGATCAACAAGCCGATTCCTCCAAGCCAAATCCACACAGGCCTTACCTCCAAGCCCTCAATTCTTTTCTCGTCTAGTATGGCACTCTATATAGGAAAAAATTCACGTCTGACCTGAAAATTCCATTTAATCTTTGGACCACTCCATTGCAATCCATTCTGCTACGACGTCAAAAAACCGGCACCCTGACGGGGTACCGGTTTGGGATCGATCCAGACTCCAAAGTTATGAATTCAAAGGATCATCTTCATTATTTATATCGTTTGCATTTGCATCGTCTTCGAGATTTGTAACGTCCAGGTCCAGGTCCACATGTTGCACATCCAATTTTTCAAAGAGCAACTGTGTTTCTTCCTCCAGGTTTTCGGAATCTTCAAACAACCCTGGCTCAGGCAGATCTTTGAGCGAAGCCAGACCAAAGTAGTCCAAGAAAGACTTGGTAGTCCCATATAGAATTGGGCGTCCAATCGCCTCAGCTCGTCCCACTTCCTGAATGAGATCCTTATTCACAAGCGTATGGAGGGCACGTTCAGACTTTACGCCACGGATCTCCTCAATCTCCACCCGCGTGATGGGCTGACGATACGCCACAATAGCGAGTGTCTCCAGAGCCGCCTGGGATAAAGAGGTCCGTGCTGGTGAATAAGCCAATTTCTCAAAATAAGCCGCATGTTCCGGCAAGGTACCCAGTTGGACTACCCCCGCAATTTTAAGAATTTGTACGCCTCGTCCCTGCTTGGCAAATTCAGCGATCATTTCCTCAATCGCATCCGACACCAGTTCGGTTCGCTGATCCAAGATTTCGGCGATTTGTTTGATGCTCAGACCTTCTTCTCCGGACAAAAACAGCAGGCCTTCAATAATCGATTTCAATTTCGGAAAATCCATGATTCTTTGTTTCCCCTCTCCACTCCATAACGATATCCTCAAACATCCGCTCCTGATAACAAACAATCTGCTTCATCTTCATCAGCTCCAGCACCGCCAGAAAAGTTACAACAATCTCGTGCCGATAAATTTGGTTATCAAGCAGCTTGGAGAATAACAGCCTGCCTCCCGGTCCCATACTTTCCAACGCGCCGATGACATCGCGAATACGATCCTTAACCGAGATTTCATCCCGCTGGATCCGAGTTACGGTTGTCCGCTTCTCCGCCTTGCGCAGCGCCTTCTGGAAGGCAGCAATCAGATCCGAGGTATGCAATCCTTCGACCGGATTCGATTGTGCTTCTACAGGCATATACGGTCGTAAATCCTCGGGCTCTTTAGAGAAAATAAGGCTGCGTTCCCACTCCCGTTCGTGTAAGTGACGCGCAATTCCTTTGTATTTGCGATATTCAATCAGACGTGCAATCAGTTCTGCACGTGGATCATAATCTTCATCTTCCATATATGCATAATCCTCAAAATCCTCGATTACCGGTGGTTTGGGCAGTAATAGTTTGCTCTTGATCGACAGAAGTGTTGCCGCCATTACCAGAAATTCACTTGTAATATCCAGCTCCAGCTCCTGCATCGAATGCAGATACGCCATATATTGATCGGTAATATCGCTGATGGGAATATCCTGGATATGAATCTCTGCCTTATCGATCAGATGAAGCAGCAGATCCAAAGGCCCTTCAAAAGTCTCCAGTTTGTATGTAACTACCGTCACTAGACGAATCCTCCCGCCAGAAAAATAAAAACCCCCGCTAAGCCGCCGAATCCGGTCTCCCGTTTTCGTCTGCGCTGAGCAGGGCACTATATTAAATAAGCACTATTTTAGCTGTTTCGTCAAGTTCGCCATTTCAATAGCGGCAGTAGCTGCATCCCAGCCTTTGTTTCCTGCCTTTGTTCCAGCACGCTCAATAGCCTGTTCAATATTCTCTGTAGTAACCAGGCCGAAGATTGTAGGTACGCCTGTTTTAAGGTTAATTGCGGCTACACCCTTAGCCATCTCATTACACACATAATCATAATGTGTTGTTGAACCACGGATAACCGTCCCCAACGTAATGACAGCATCGTATTTTCCACTTTCAGCCATTTTTTGGGCAATCAACGGGATCTCAAAGGCTCCTGGAACCCAGGCTACATCCACTTCATTATCTTGTACACCGTGACGTTTGAACGCATCCAGTGCTCCGCTGAGCAATTTACTTGTAATGAATTCGTTAAAACGTCCTACAACCACTCCATATTTTAATCCTTCTGATACCAAATGTCCTTCAAAAAAGTGTGGCATTCAAGTCATCTCCCTAATTGTATTATATGATGTACGCAGCTGATCTTCGGCGAATATATCATCCTGTTCAACCTCAGAAAAGCTACTCAGTTTTTTTCTTCATTCTGCTCGATATCGTCGAACTTTAACATATGGCCGAGCTTCGCCTGCTTCGTGTGCAAGTAGACCGTATTATCCTCGTTCTCTTCCATCTGAATCGGAACTCGTTCCACCACTTCAAGTCCGTAGCCTTCAAGCCCTTTAATTTTGCGTGGATTATTGGTTAACAACCGGATTTGACGAACGCCAAGATCTTTGAGAATTTGGGCACCAATGCCGTAATCTCGAAGATCGGCAGCAAACCCAAGCTTCAGATTGGCATCCACGGTGTCCAGACCTTCCTCTTGCAGTTTGTAGGCTTTTAGCTTGTTGATCAGTCCAATGCCTCGTCCTTCCTGTCTCATATAGAGCAGGACGCCATTGCCTTCGTCATGGATCTGTTTCAATGCTGCATCGAATTGTGGACCACAGTCGCATCGATGAGAATGGAATACATCCCCTGTGAGACATTCGGAGTGTACGCGGACCAATACAGGCTTCGATCCGTCAATTTCGCCTTTAACCAAAGCGACATGCTCCTTGTTGTCCACTGCATTTGTGTATGCCACCGCCTGGAATTCACCAAAGTCCGTTGGCATACGTACAGCTACTTCGCGTTTAACCAACTGTTCCTTCTCATTCCGGTACCGAATCATGTCCTGAATGCTGATCAGCTTCAGATCATGCTTGCGGGCAATCTCCTGCAGATCCGGAAGTCTGGCCATCGTGCCATCTTCCTTAATCACTTCACAGATTACACCTGCCGGATAGGAACCGCACATAATAGCGAGATCTACAGCCGCTTCCGTGTGGCCCGCGCGTCGTAGCACACCGCCATCTTTAGCGATAAGTGGGAACATGTGGCCCGGCTTGCGGAAATCTCCGCTTTTCGCTTCGGGATCGATTAGACCCTTAACTGTAATGGAGCGTTCATGAGCCGAGATGCCCGTTGTGGTATCTTTATGATCTACAGAGACGGTAAAGGCCGTCCCATGAAAGTCCGTATTTTGCTGAACCATAGGTTTCAGGTTGAGTTCATCGGCACGTTGCTGCGTAATGGGAACACATACCAGACCTCTGCCTTCGGTAATCATGAAATTGATCACTTCAGGTGTAGCCTTTTCCGCCAAAGCGATAAAGTCGCCTTCATTCTCCCGATCCTCATCATCCACCACAATGACGGGTTTACCCTGCATAAGATCGTAGATGGCTTCCTCAATAGGATTCAGAATGGATTGCTCTGCTGACATAGGTCCCCCTCCAGTTTCCATTTCAATTTATATTTATGGTTATTCAATTAGTTAAGCAAATCCGTGATTAGCGAGGAAATCCTCACTGATACTTCTCGGCTTGCCCGCACCGGTCTCCTGATGTCCTTTACCATAGTGCAGCAGATGATCCACATATTTGCCCAAAATATCACACTCAATATTGATGGTATCTCCCGTCTTTTTCACATTTAATACGGTCTCACCAATGGTATGTGGAATAATGGATACAGTAAATGCGGTCTGTGAAGAATGCACAACGGTCAGACTAATTCCGTCCAGGGTTACAGACCCTTTGGGTATCAGATATTTGAACAGCTGCGTATCATCAGGTTTGATCTCGAAAACAATTGCATTCTGGTCACGTGTAATGCTGCCAATGACCCCAGTGCCATCGACATGGCCCTGAACGATATGCCCGCCAAAACGTCCACCTGACAGCATGGCTCGCTCCAGATTAACTTTACTGCCGGATTGCAATTGACTAAGATTGGTATGTCGATATGTCTCGGGCATCACATCGGCAGTAAATCCGCCACCCTCCAGGGTTGTCGCAGTTAAGCATACCCCGTTTACAGCCACACTATCGCCAATCTTCAAGTCGTTCATGATGGCGGAAGCTCCGATATTCAGGACCATCGCTTCGCCTTTCCGACCTATCCGCCGGATCTGACCGACTTCTTCCACCAAACCGGTAAACATGCTACCGCCTCCTTTATTTATTTCGTTATCGTTAATTCATTTATTCAGGCCAAACCGGAATTCCGCCAATGCTGATATTATCTCCAACTTGCTCAATTTCCAGCTGATGTAATTGAATCGCCTGACTCATGCGCTCTACACCCTCAAAGCGGAAACTGCCTGGTGTTTCGTATCCTCCGACAATTTTCGGAGCAATGAACATGAGCAGCCGATCTACCAACCGTGCTTCCAGCATGGACCCATTCAGTGTGCCCCCACCTTCAAGCAGAATCGAACCAATCTCACGCTCACCGAGCTTGCTGAGTGCACTCAGTAGATCAACACGTGGTCCTGGACCACAACGTATAATCTCCACCCCATAGGCTTCTAGCCGCTCAGCCGCTTCAGGGCTCGCCTCATCCGTTGTAAGCACCCAGGTTGGGGCAAGGCCATCCTTGACCATTTTGGCGCCTACAGGCAGACGTAGCTTGGAATCGACCACGATTCGTACCGGGCTGATCCCTTCCACTTGCAAGCGAGTCGTGAGTTCGGGATTGTCTGCAATGACCGTTTCCACACCAACCATAATTCCTTGATGGCGATGGCGAAGCGCGTGTACGATCTCGCGAGCTGACTCGTTAGAGATCCATTTGCTGTCACCGCTACGCGTAGCGATTTTGCCATCCAGTGTAGAGGCCGTCTTTAAAGTTACAAAGGGGAGACCTGTTGTGATGTATTTAATGAATTTCTCGTTCATCCGTCTTCCGCGCTCGCGCAACACTCCAACCTCAACTTCGATCCCTTGTTGACGCAGCATGCTGATACCTCTGCCGGAGACTTGCGGATTCGGATCTTCGCAGCATACGACGACACGTTTCACTTTCTCATGAATGAGACGTTCGCTGCATGGTGGGGTCTTTCCATAATGACTACAGGGTTCGAGCGTAACGTACACTGTACTGCCTTCAGCATCACTGCCTGCCATGTTCAGCGCATGAACCTCTGCATGACCGGTTCCACGTTTGAGATGACTTCCGAGGCCCACGATACGTCCTTCTTTTACCACGACACAACCTACTACCGGATTGATTCCGGTCTGTCCTTGTGCCCGCTCTGCCATATCCAGTGCCAGCGCCATATAAAATTCATCATTAATCATTTCCAAGTCCGTTCACCCCACGGTTAAAATCTTAGTTATATACCTCCCTTCCAACAGAGAGGCATGTTCCATATCCAATAAAAAATCCCCGTCGAACAAACCGTTCGATGGGGATGATGAGAGACATGTGTCACCAGCAGTACTATTGATACATTGCCAACAACACATCGCCCAAAACTTCATTTCAGGCAAGTGAAAGCAGACACATACCTTAATGAACTTCAATTACAGGTAAAGAGCTTCTATGATGTGGCATATGTATGAAGATTGCCGGAAGTAACCGGATTTCTCCCTGCACAGGAAATGAATTCGTCAAAAACTGTACAGCAACACTACTGCGGAATGCGGCCCCTAAGGACTGCACCCTCTCCTTCTCCCATCCAGACTATACTGTCGGTTCTGGAATTACACCAGATCAGCCATCTGCCACAGGCAGACGGGTCACGGACTTTGCATCAATGCTGGATAGATATCCTCACATACTGCATCACCGCCGGTAGGGAATTACACCCTGCCCTGAAGGATTCGTTGCGTTATTAATTGGATGTTAGCACTTTAATGCCAAAAAATCAATTGTTTTTTGTTCCTTTTTGTCACATACTAACTTTTAATAAGCTTAAGTGTAATAAAAAACCGCTTCGCTAATTGCGAAACGGTTTACATACGGTTACTGATTAAGCTTCTACAACTTCAACAGTCTCCATTTTGTCTTTACCTTCGAAAGCGTCCACGAACTCCATACCTTTGGTTACTTTACCAAATACAGTATGTTGTCCATCCAAATGTGGTTGCGGTTGGTAGCAGATGTAGAACTGGCTTCCGCCTGTGTTACGGCCTGCATGTGCCATAGCCAATGTTCCACGCTCATGTTTGTTCGGGTTGATTTCACAGTTGATTGTGTAACCAGGACCGCCTGCACCGGAACCGTTAGGGCATCCGCCTTGAGCTACAAAGCCCGGAATAACACGGTGGAATACAAGACCGTTGTAGAAACCGGAGTTAGCCAGTTTCTCAAAGTTTGCTACTGTGTTTGGAGCTTCTTGATCGAACAAATCGATTACAACTTCTCCGCCGTTTGCCATTTTGATTTTCGCTTGTTTCGCCATATGTAAATGACTCCTTTCGTATTGACCATCGTTAATGGTGCCAGAACGCATGACCCTGGGCCAAGCTTTATAGCACTTTTCTTAGTGTACACCGAAAATGGATTGATCGCAAAATAATCAGCAAGATTTTTTCAAAATCCAGCCCTAAAGATGCAAAAGAAGACAAAAAAGGAGTGTCCTTTTTTGTCTTCTTCATATAGAGCTCAGCTAGATGTCCTTAAATTAACGGGTAACCGGCTGTTTAGCAATGCGTTCAGGCACCAGATCATTCTGGATAATGTCCTGATACGTCTCACGGCGTACGACAACATCCCCTTGACCGTCTTTGACAAATACAACTGCCGGACGACGAATCCGGTTGTAGTTGCTTGCCATGGAGTAGTTGTACGCGCCTGTGCAAGCTACTGCGAGCAGATCGCCGCTTTGCACTTTAGGCAGGTCCAGATCCCAAATCAGCATATCGCCGCTCTCACAGCATTTACCAGCAACAGATACCGTTTCCTGAGCAGCCTCATTTGCACGGTTTGCCAATACAGCTTCATATTTCGACTCATACAGTGCTGGACGCGGATTGTCTGTCATTCCACCATCCACAGCTACGTATTTACGAACTCCTGGAATATCTTTGCTTGTTCCAACAGTGTAGAGCGTTGTTCCTGCTTCACCTACGATGCTGCGGCCTGGTTCAACCCAGATCTCAGGCACAGCATAGCCGATTTGAGCAAAGTGATTTTTCACCGCATCCGTGATGGCTTTCACGTATTGTGAAACTTCAAGCGGTGTATCTCCATCAATATAGCGGATACCGAAGCCACCGCCCAGATTAACCACTTTGAATGCCACGTTAAGACGCTCATACACATCTGCTGCAAACTCAGCAACGCGTTGAACTGCCATTTGGAATCCTTCAACTTCAAAAATTTGTGATCCGATGTGTGAATGCACACCGAGTAAAACTAAGTTCGACTGCTTGGAAGCCAATTCAATGGCTTCAAATGCCGTTCCGTTTCCGATATCGAATCCAAATTTGGAATCCGTTTGTCCTGTCGAGATATATTCATGCGTATGCGCTTCAACACCAGGCGTCACACGCAGCAAAATGTTAACTTTGCGATTTTTGTCTGCGGCTACAGCTTGCAGCAAGTGCAATTCATTGAAGTTATCCACAACAAAGCAGCCAATCTCTGCATCAAGCGCCATTTCGATCTCTTCCAGCGTTTTGTTGTTGCCGTGGAAATGAATACGCTCTGCCGGGAACCCGGCTTGCAGTGCCGTGAACAATTCACCATCGGATACAACATCCAGGGAAAGTCCTTCTTCCGCAGCAAGGGCACACATGGCCATTACGCAGAATGCTTTACTTGCATAAGCAACCTGGAAACCCAGGCCTGAAGCACGGAACGCTTCCATGTACTCTCTGCAGCGCTCACGAACCAATTGCTCGTCCACAACATACAGGGGAGTTCCAAATTGTTCTTTCAAGTCGGTTGTATCGACTCCGCCAATTTCCAGATGTCCCTGTGCATTTATTTTACTTGTACCATGTAAATACATAATCTGCATTCCTCACTTTTTTATATACTGGAACAACTGTTATTCCAATGATTTTACACCAGTATATCAAATTAGAAAATGAGAAGAATGGATTTTTCGGCAGATCATTTGTGTTTTTTACTTTTTTGCAGTTCACCATCCGGGTCTTCATCCATTTTGGTATTGTCACGCGTTTTGTTGATCGAAGGACGTTTTTTATTTTCCAACAGTGGCAAACGGAACAAAAAGTTACCCAAAGCCTTTGCATTAAACGGTATGAATGGCCAGAGATACGAAGAGTTGTAGGAGCGATGCAAGGTAAGCGCCACTATAATGAACGTCGTCCCAACAACGAAGCCGGGAACCTTGAATATCGCCACAGCAACCAACAAAAACAACCTGACCAATCGATTCGCCAAACCAAGCTCATAACTGGGTGTTGCAAACATACCAATCGCGGCAATCGCCATGTAAAGTACAACTTCATTCACAAAATAGCCTGTTTTCACGGCGATATCCCCGACCAAAATGGCTGCAATCAAACCCATGGCCGAAGCGAGTGGCGTCGGAGTATGGACTGCTGCCATCCGCAATAAATCGACCCCGAATTCAATAAGCAGGAACTGCAGAATCAGCGGAAGCTGGGCATTCTCGTGAGGACCGATGAACTCCATTCCTGCTGGCTTAATGGCAGGGTCAATAACCATCAACAACCACAGCGGCAACAGGAAAAGCGAAATCAGAATACCCCCAAATCGTACCCAGCGCAGATAGGTTCCCATAAAGGCGGTCTGTCTGTTCTCTTCCGCATGCTCACACAGATCAAAAAAGGTCGTGGGCAGAATCATCACACTGGGTGAAGTGTCTACAAAAACAACAACCCGTCCGTCCATCAGATGGGAAGCTGTCACATCCGGTCGTTCCGAATAACGAACCAACGGATATGGGTGCCAGCCCTTGTTAATAATCGCTTCTTCAAGCTGCTTATCGGCAGCAGGGATACCGTCGATATTTACTCGTTTAATTTTTTCACGAACGGAATCCACCTGAACCTTGTCCACGATATCGTCAATGTATACAACACAGACATCCGTTTGAGATCTCCGTCCGACCTGCATAATTTCAAACTTTAATCCTGGGTCCCGTATTCTTCGGCGCACTAACGCCACGTTGGTCAGAAGTGTCTCCGTGAATCCGTCTCTTGAACCACGCACCACTCTCTCCAGCGAAGGTTCCTCTGGGGAACGTACCGGATAGCTACGGGTATCCATAATAATAACGGAACGATCCCCTTCGACAAACATGGCACTCATGCCTGTGAGGACCTTGTTGATAACGGCGCTCATTTTCTCCACTCGCTCAACTTGAATATGAGGAATGTAACATTCGAAATACGACTTCAACGCATGTCCGGACACTTGCTCCGGTGTAAGATAGGTTAACCTTTTTAACACTTCAAGCAGAATCTCATCCTTGGCAAATCCAGTTAGCAGCAACAATCCAACGTGTTTGCCGCCCAAGACCATCTCCCTCATATTCACATCAAAGGACTCCCCAAGTCCCAACACTTGCTGAAGCGTATATTTGTTATCACTCATGCGAGGGGATATATCGTCGTTTTCCTGCCAATATTCTACCGATTCCTCAATACTGTCAGACATTTCATTTTGCTTCTTTTTTTCGTAAGCCTTCTTTTCTTCTTCCTCCTGAATCTCATAAGGAGATTTATGCATCATCTCTTCGGATGTTGCTTCGCTGGATTCATGCCCGTCGTTGTCCGATCTTACGTCCATTTCCATCCTCCTTAGGCCTAACGTTTTAACGCTGGTATACAAAGAAGTCAAACAGAGAGCCTGTCATCTTCCCCAAAATCATGGCAAGCAGCAATCCAAATAAATAAGATTTCATTCCAAGTCGTTTCGCCAGCACTGGCAGTACATTCAGCACTTCAGTCAGTGCCGCAGCAAGCAGACCGATGAACACACCGCAAAACAGTCCGATGATCGGGCTGAGCAACAGCACTCCATGCACTTTCCAGTGCCAAAAATCCGCAACGGTACCGAGCAGCGAACCTCCGATCAATGCCCCTTCATACCAATGTGTTTTGTCATAGGTTCGCGTAAGCTGAGCTAGTCTGGGAATCATATCAAGCACGAGAATAAGCGCAATCACACCGCTTCCAACGGCGATTCCCCCCGCAATGCCCAGCACAATGCTGATTGCTCCGTTAAGAACGCTCATCCGCATTCATCTCCCTGCGTTCCTCTTCATGCATACGTTCGGTTTCTTCTATCACCACATACTTGTCTACATTTTGCTGATATAGGAACATTTCCACTTCCAAAGGGGTAGGTTCTTCATTCCACTTTTTCTTGAATAAATGATTGAAGAACACGGCCATGCCAAACCCGATCCCGATGGAATACGCCACCTGAAACAGATACGGATGCTCATCCCGGCGACCTGTAATCATCTCAACAATTCGAATCTGAACTTCCTGCATGTTTACGTCCGCATGAAAATTCATAATGGTCAATGCTGATCCAAAGAAAAGCAGCAGCCACACCAGGATGAACAGAGATTTGGAAGGCTTGCCACTTCCCACAACCACCTCAACAAGCGTGTGACCCGATCCGATCAATTCAACAGTGACACCTGGCAAGGCCCGACGGATCTGGGGAATGATCTGCAATATATCAACGAGGATCAGATTGCCGTCCTCCGGTCCGGGGCGCAGCAATTCAAGCTCAAGCAACCTGCCTTCCTGTTCCTCGGGAGAGGTGAGCAAGTGAGCTACATCCCCAAGCTTGACACTTCGGCCCCTTTGGATACGAATACGGCTGCGCAAACGAACATAGACCGTTGGAGTGGGTGTCAGGGACATCCGAAACACTCCTTTACTGCGTAATTTAGGTTAGTATTTGAAGAATGTGCAAATTTATTACATTATGGTTGGAAAAAGGTTGTGTGGGCCCTGCTGGCGCTTCGGGATGGATCGGCCATCGGTCGCTGTTATCCCCGGATTTCTTGAATCTCCTTTATCAAGGAGGAAATCCGGGGATAAAGGCGAACGCTTCGCTCCTTTGTCCGATTCCATCCCTCCGCTGCACGGGTCCCTTTTTTCCAAAGGCCTGCAATAAATGTGCAGGGAGGCGGTAGTAGGAGATTTAATAGCTGGCTTAATTACAGCTTTTTCTCTATTACATTTCTTTTATGACTAATGCACAAAAACAAAAAAAGCCGCTAATATAGCGACTTATTGAGAAGAGAAAATCTTATGGATTGACTGGTAAGTAACTTGGGGATTAGGTATCTTTGGAGAACGGATGGAAATAACGCATGTACACAAAAACAAAAGCGGTGATCATCAGCAGGACGGATACCAATACCTTCATTTTTTTGTTCAATGTTCAATACCCTCCTTATTCCTGAACTCCATTTCTCTTCTGAACTTTAGCGGGGTAATTTGCATGGTTTTGCGAAACTGATTAATAAAATAACTCGTACTATTAAAACCAACTTCATAAGCAATCTCGGTAATGCTGCGTTCCTGGAGTTGCAACAGATCCACACTCTTTTGGATGCGATAATCGATAACATACTGCATGGGTGTTGTCTTCAACATTTGCTTGAAATAACGGCAGGTCTCTGATCGACTTAACTGACCGGCCCTTGCAATGTCCTCCAATTTGATTGGTTCAGCAAAGTGCAGGTGAATCCATTCGACCATGTCCTTCATTCGCCTGCTTCTGATGATTTCTGATGGATCATATTCCAGCGCGTATCCGCTTGTAATCAGTTGTTTCCATATCGTCAAAAGGCTTGAAGCCACATTCACTTCGTAAAATGGAGGCTGCTCATCCAGATCCTTTTTAACATGCCGGATGGCGTCAAGGACTTGAGCTCCCCAGGAAATTTCCCCTTTGATATGAAGATAAGGTAAATTGGTCGCTGAGATATAGGGATGAACATACTTTAAATATAACTCGGAAGGCACAACAAAATGAGGAGAGATATTCAGACAGAGATAAATACAATTATCGTTCTTACCCTGTTCCTCCGCCATATGCATGCAACCACTGTTGATAAACAACCCGTCACCTTGTGGCACAACGACCTTTAGATCATTCACATGAAAAAGAGCTTCTCCCTGGATAACCAAAACAAACTGCAATTCATCATGCCAGTGTAAAGGAATATGCCCATGAACATTGCGTACAATTGTGGTTTCATAACAAGCAATAGGTAATGTAACCGTACGATGCTCCGTCAGTTCCCTCCCGTTTTGATCAATCCTAAATTCTGTCTTAAGCATATTTTCACATCTCAATATAATTATATTTATCTGTGCGATATTGATATTATTATAGCCTATTTCATTTTAATATAGCACTATTCTTATATTTAAGGTGAGGGCCGCTATCCATGAAAACATCTATTCAAAGATCTAGAAAATCAGGCATATTCTTCGTTCTTACAGGAGCGATATGCTGGGGCATTGGCGGAACGGTTTCACAAAAACTGTTTCAACAATACGGAATCGAAGTCAACTGGTTTGTAACGGTACGATTGCTGATTGCCGGCATACTGCTTCTTGGAGTGCAATCCTTCACAACAAGGCGCTCGCAAATTTTTGATATATGGAAGAGCAAAAAAACAGCCTTGCAACTAATCATTTTCGGACTATTCGGGATGCTGGCTGTTCAGTATACGTACATGGCGTCCATTCAACATGGCAACTCCGCGGTAGCCACACTACTTCAATATCTTTCACCAGTCATGATCATGGTCTATATGATCTGGCGAAAACAGGCTGTTCTGACCAGAAAGGATGTTACATCGGCAATTTTGGCTCTGAGCGGGTGTTTTCTCTTGCTTACAAATGGTTCCCTCTCCCAATTGTCTGTGGCGTTACCCGCAGTATTGTGGGGGCTGTTATCCGGAGTTGCCGCTGCCTTCTATACCCTTTACGCCGTGAAACTGATTGAGAATAATGATTCACTCGTTGTAGTAGGTTGGGCAATGATTATCGGAGGGGCTGCACTGAGTATCATCCACCCACCATGGAAAATGGACTTTGCCAGCTTGCGTTTGGAAACCTACGGATATTTGGCATTTACCATTATTTTAGGGACGATGATTGCATTCTGGTTCTATATCGAAAGTTTAAAAAGCCTGACAGCAAAGGAAACGAGTCTAATGGGAAGTGCGGAGCCTCTTGCTGCCGTTGGCACCACTGTTATCTGGTTGCATGAACCCTTTGGTTTATTTCAATGGCTGGGAACCGCGTGTATCATTGGATTGATATTATTGTTGCAGTCGAATCGCCCCAAACCCATCCAGGTTAACGACAAATAACCTTCTTCGCATATTAAGGCGCGATAGAAGGTTGTTAGTTGTCGTATATTGTTGGTTTAGCACCAATATTGTTGTCTGCAATCCAAAATCACTGTGCGATCTGGTCACGAATGGATTGAAGTATTTTTTTCTCCAGCCGTGACACCTGCACCTGGGATATGCCCAGCCTGCTGGCGACCTCGGACTGGGTCTGATCCCGATAATACCGGAGGTACACAATCAGCCGTTCCCGTTCACTGAGACCGCCAATCGCTTCGTTTAGCGCCAGTTTGTCGAACCACCGTTCCTGAGACTCGTCGGCAATCTGGTCCATAAGTGTAATCGGATCGCCGTCATTCTCAAACACCGTCTCATGTATGGAGGTCGGCGGTTTGTTGGCTTCCTGAGCAAATACAACTTCCTCCGGGGTTACCCCCAACTCCGCGGCTACTTCCTTAATCGTTGGAAGACGATCGAGGTGTTTGGAGAGTTCATCCCTTTTTTTGCGGACTTTATTCGCCATTTCCTTGAGTGAACGACTGACCTTAAGCGTGCCGTCATCCCGCAGGAAGCGCTGAATTTCTCCGATAATCATTGGGACAGCATAGGTGGAGAATTTCACATCATAACTGAGATCGAATTTATCCACCGATTTGAGCAGCCCGATACAACCAATCTGGAACAGATCTTCCGGCTCATATCCCCTGTTCATAAAACGTTGTACGACGGACCAGACGAGTCTGATGTTGCAGTTCACCAGCGTATCCCGTGCGACATGGTCACCCGACTGACTGAGCGCAATCAGCCGTTTGACCTCGGCATCGTCCAAATAGGTCTGTGAAGACTGTTTCACTTCAGCATCCATAAGACCACCAACCCCTAATTATACAATGCTTTCTTGGATTCAATCCTTTTCTTCATCTTGATGGAGGTGCCTCTGCCGGGCTCACTGCTGACTTCGAATTCATCCATGAAGTTTTCCATAATGGTGAAGCCCATGCCCGAGCGCTCAAGTTCGGGTTTGGACGTATACAGCGGCTGTTTGGCAAGTTCAAGATCTTCGATGCCTTCACCACGGTCTTCCACAATGATAGTAATCATGTCATCCCGAATCTCGGCTTGAATGGACACGACACCTTCCGCATTGTTGTTGTAACCGTGGATGATGCTGTTCGTTACGGCTTCCGAGATGACCGTCTTCAGATCGCTAAGCTCGTCCATCGTAGGATCAAGCTGGGAGATGAAGGCAGCAACCGTCACCCGTGCGAACGATTCGTTCTCCGACTTGGCCGCGAATTGCAGATTCATGAAATTTGTCCCCGTTCCTTCATTCATGAGACGACCTCCAGACCCGAGAGAGCAGTTCCCTCATTTTCGTAAATCGGCATAATCTTGAACAAACCTGACATTTCCAGCAAACGATACACTGGCGGATTGACATCACAGACAACCATCTTGCCGCCTTTATTCTTAATGAGCTTGTATCTTCCCAAAATGACACCCAGACCCGAACTATCCATGAATTGCAGATCTTTCAGGCTAAGTACCAGGTGCTCGCATTGTCTGCGCTGGATAGCTTCATCCATCTGCATCCGTACCATGTCAGCTGTATGGTGATCCAGCTCCCCGGATAATCGCACAATCAGAATCCCGCGGTGATGTTCCATTTCCACATGCAAGTTCACGTTTGCTCACTCTCCTCCCTGTCTTGAACAAGGATTTCTACGTTCCCGAAGGCTTTTCCTGCCCCCCGACAAAACTAGAAGAAAACCCCTATTTAACTACAAAATACGTTCAAAGAATGTACGCAACCTGCATAAATCGCCGTTTAATCGAACAGTTTGGAGGTTGTGCGTTTGAACAGCTTCCACCAGCCAGCCTTGTCCACATCCTGCGGAGCCTGAATGTCGAATTCCTTGATGACTTCATTGCCTTGGTAGACGACTAGCTTACCTACACTTTGACCTGCTTTAACCGGAGCTTTCACTTCTTTTGCCATCAGTAATTCATGACGGATCTCATCCGATTTCGCACCTTTGCGCATCAACACACTATAATTTTGTGTTGCATTCAGCGGCAATTCAGCAACTTCACCTTTTTCAATTTTCAGACTGCCCAGCAGGTCTCCTGACTTGTACAGAGCTTTCATCGTGTATTGTCCAAAAGCATAGTCAAACATCGAGGACACTTCGCTGTTCCGTGTTTTGGTATTTGGTTCTCCGAGTACTACCGCGACCGTACGCAGACCATCCTTCATCGCTGTAGCCGAGAGACAAAACTTGGCTTCGGAAGTATATCCTGTTTTCAACCCATCCGCACCGGAGTAGAAACGAACTAATTTGTTCGTATTCACCAGCCAGAATGGCTTCTCGCTATCTTTACGAAGGTAGTCCTGGTATGCACCGGTATATTTCGTAATCCCGGGATGCTTTAGCAGTTCACGGCTCATGACTGCAATGTCATAGGCGGAAGAATAATGGTTATCTACCGGAAGGCCGTTACAGTTGGCAAAATGAGTATCCTTCATGCCAAGCTCCTTCGCCCGCTCATTCATCAGTTGCACAAAGGCTTCCTCCGAACCGGCAATTTTCTCAGCCATTGCTACAGAAGCATCATTACCGGAAGCCATAGCAATCCCTTTTAACATATCGTCGACCGTCATCTCTTCCCCAGGTTCCAGAAAAATCTGTGATCCACCCATGGATGCGGCATATTCACTCGTTCTCACTTTATCCGTTAGCTTCAACTTGCCAGAGTCGACCGCTTCAATGGTGAGCAGCATGGTCATAATCTTCGTAATGCTCGCCGGAGGCAGCTGATCATGACTGTTTTTCTCAAAAATGACGGTGCCCGTATCAGCATCCATCAAAATAGCGGAGCGTGCCGACGGGGCCAAATCTGTTCCTCCCGCTGCTTTGGGAGTTTCTTCAGCCAGCGCGGTTGATGCCATCAGGGGCAGCAGGATACAAAGGGTCATGAACGATGCCATTATTCGTTTCTTCACTAGGGTTACCTCCTCAAATGACTTGCTTACTGCATGTTCCATGCATGTACTGCTAATCATTGTCGGCCCGATTGAAGTAAATTATTCCATGTAAAGAATGATTTCCCGAACTTTTTATGTAATCCGTGTGAAACACCAAAAAACGAGCCTGAACTACTGGATGAGTGAGCGGCCCGTTAAGGAAAATAAAAAAAAGACAACCTGCCCCAATGAATCACATTAGGGTAGATCGCCTCTTCTTATTGATCAGTTACATTTGTGGAATAACAGCCAGCACAAGGGCCAGGAATGATTCACGAACACGCTCTGTCGTCTCCATAACCTCATCATGCGACAACGGCTGGTCCAGAATGCCGGCAGCCATGTTGCTGATACAGGAGATACCAAGTACTTCCAGGCCAGCGTGGCGTGCCACGATTACTTCAGAAACGGTAGACATGCCGACAGCATCCGCACCCAACGTACGCAGCATCACGATCTCAGCCGGTGTCTCATAGTTTGGACCAAGCATACCTGCGTAAACACCTTCACGTACATCAAAACCTTGTGAAGCGGCCGTATCCTTCGCCAGCGCACGCAGACGGCGGCTATACGCTTCGGAGAGATCCGGGAAGCGCACACCAAGCGCGGAGTCATTCGGTCCGATTAAAGGATTCTTGCCCGTGAGATTCAGATGATCCGAGATCAGCATCAGGTCACCTGCCTCATAAGAGGTATTCACGCCACCTGCTGCGTTCGTTACGAGCAGGGAAGTTACGCCCAGCTCTTTCATAACACGTACCGGGAAGGCAGTCAGTTCCGGACCATATCCTTCGTACATGTGGAAACGACCTTTCATCATAACGACCGGACGGCCTTTGATGGTTCCCACCAGCAATTCGCCCTCATGTCCCTCTACTGTGGACACCGGAAAATGCGGAATATCCTGATAGGCGATGCTCACGCCATCTTCAATCAATTCTGCCAAAATGCCAAGTCCTGAACCTAAAATCAAACCGACTTCCGGTTTAATGGTACTTTTGCTTTGGATGTAAGATGCCGCTTCCAAAATCATCTGTTGGTTTAATGCTGTCATTAAGATGTTCCCCCTTGAGTTGAAACGATCCGTCTGTATCCGCAAATGGAATCAATCAAAACTACACGCTGAAATAATTCATTTGCTTATGTATAACGGCGTTTAAATGTGTTCAATTTATTTTATCCTAAATCGGACTATTGTTCCGCTTTTTTTTGCAGATTTTACGCATATACAAACTATTTAGCCCGCGGATGATGAGATTCATAAATCTCTTTCATCGTTTTGCGACCATGATGTCCATACTGTTGCCCAGGCTGCTCCACATGACCAAGCATGTCCTGCACCGCGCGCGTATCTGCCCCACTGGCAATCAGGTGAGCGGCAAAGGAATGACGCAGCGTATGTGGTGTGATTTCGCCCGAAATTCCCGCATCCATCGCTGCTTTTTTGAGCAGCTTCCAGAAGCCCTGCCGGGTTAATCGTCTGCCTGATACGTTGACAAAGAGAGCCTGCTCGTCCATGTCATTTTTAATTAGCAGGTTGCGATACTCGTTCACATAAACACTTGCCCACTCTGCTGCAGGCGCACCTATTGGCAAAATCCGTTCTTTACCGGCACCTCCACAGCGGATAAAGCGCATGCCTGGCTGTACATCACGAACATCCAGCGCAATCAGTTCGGATACACGAATGCCTGTCGCATACAATAGTTCCAGCATGGCCCGGTCACGCACCCCTTGCGGTGAACGGGTATCAGGGGACGCGAGCAGCAATTCAATCTCTTGAATGGTTAACACCTGCGGTGGTGTCTTGTCTGCTTTTGGAGCCTCCACGTCAAATGTGGGGTCCTGTAATATCTCACCACGCCGCATCAAAAAATGAAAATAGGAGCGCAGGGATACGACGCTGCGGGCGATGGTTGCATTCGCACGTCCTGCCTGTTTCTGCTGACCTACAAACAGGATAACATGCGTCCGGCGCACCTGCTCCGCTTCCCGGATACCGTATTCTTTATCCGCAAATTCGATGAACTTGTCCACGTCCCGAAGATACGATTCCAGCGTGCTGCTCGACATCCCTTTGTCCTCTTCCAAGTATAAGGCATAGGCGTGTATCGTCTGCTTCATGCACAACGCTCCTCATCTGACAGAATTGCCACATGGGCAACCTGCTTCCGTATTTGCATCCCTGGCTAGTCCAGCTACTCTCCGTACCAATAGAATAAACGGAGACGCTCTGCCATTGTAGGACGTCCTTCCCCGTTACTTGGCCAAACCGTTTCCTGAAATACTTTAACCGCATTTCCTGTTGGCATCTGATATTGGTCCACAGGTGAGATCCATCCGTTGAACAAATCCAGGACATGATAGAACAGATAAACTAATGCAGCAAAAAATACGATAAATCGAATAAAACGGAGTCCTCTCCGCAGCGATATAATCATGGGTTGTACCCCTTTCTGGTTCGAATCCGACTCGTCTAGAATCAGGGTATGTTAACGAACGCAGGAATATGACATTCAGGGTAAACCTCACATCACACGCTGGACCAAAAAAGCTCTCCCGTCAAAACCGCCGGTGAGAGCTTGAAGATATGCTATGTTATTCTTCATCTTTGGGCTTCTGGTCATTTTTAGCTTTGCAACGGTAACAAATCCCATGGAAATCCAGTCGGTGATCTACTACCGAAAAGTTAAATTCCCGCTCCAGTCGCTCTTCAAGCGGTCCAAGCCAGTCTTCACGTATTTCATCCATACTTCCGCATTGAACACAGATTAAGTGATGATGGTGATGCTTGGATGTATCTCCGCGTAGATCATAACGCGCTACACCGTCGCCGAAGTTGATTTTCTCTACAACATGCAGCTCACTCAGCAGTTCGAGGGTACGGTACACGGTTGCGAGACCGATTTCGGGAGCCTTTTCTTTCACGAGCATGAATACGTCTTCTGCGCTCAGATGATCTTCTTCATTCTCAAGAAGTACTCTTAAGGTTGCTTCCCGCTGGGGCGTTAATTTATATCCTTGGGACTGTAGTTGCTGCTTAATTTTATCGATCCGTGCTTCCATTTTCTCCCTCCCCCTAGGAAATCACTGCACACTGCAACTTAACCCACTTCTTTCATTATAGGGGGAGTACATAATTAAAGTCAACATTTTACACTATCACGCGCAAAGCTAAGCGGGTAGTAGCATCGGTGTGACCCAGCGCATCATCGCAGGTGTAACCCATGTTTCAAATGACGCAACACCTAACAGCAGCGCTGCCATAACGAGAGTTAACACCATATATGAAGCAAAAGGCTTCTGACGGCCTGGCGTCCGCTGCATCAGAACACGGTTCCGAATAATGTATAAGGAAAAGGTCATGGCCGACACACTGCAAATGAGCAGTACCGGAATCACGAATAAATTATGAGGCGCAACGGAAACCAGGGCAAACAACAGCCCTTTCCATGAATATTGTCCCACAAGGTAACCCACTGTAAAACCAATGAGCACACCTTTCAGAAAATCCAGAACCAATATGCCCGGCAGGCCGATGACCGATAAGCCCAGAATGAAGATCAGGCCAACCCACTTTAGATGAAGCATGGCAATGTCCCAATAGGTTCCGGTCTCAATCACTTGTCCGCTGTGCTGTACCGTCATGAAAAAGTTACCGAGGTATCCCTCCAGATCCTGGCGCTGTTCAAGGGATAGGGCATTAACCATCAGGGCGCCAAAAATGACACCCACTAGAAACAAGACAGCCACGAATACATATAAAGAGGTTTGGCCTTTGAATGTGAAGTAGGCAGAACGCATACAGGTACGGGTCCCCTTTCCGGTTATCATGCTGCAAGGATATCGAGTGAAATCCTTATAGTCATTCTTATGAACCGGAATGCATACGTATGACTTCTTGTCCAGATTCCAATTCCTTCACCATGACAAGTAGCCATTCCCGCACCAAATGATGCTAACTCACTTTATTCGCATACCGCAAACTTCTCTACTCTGATCTTTCCTTGCTGGACACCTTTCCGTAAGTGCCACCACCACCAGATGACAATTCCAGTTGACCATTCCGCGCCGCAACGATAAGGCCTGCGAGAACCGGTCCAACGACCCCTGCAAGTTCCTCCTCGCTAGTACGATGTAACACGTTCATTTCCGTACCAAAGCGGTCCAGCAACTGGCGCAGTTTGGCTTTTCCCAAACCCGGGATGAATTCCAACGGTACCTGATAGTGATAAGCAGGTCGGTTTGCTGGAACATGCGGACTCTCCCGATCCGCGATTGCCAGTATGCGATCGAGTACACCCTGCACAAGCTTCACACTGCCACAGTATGGACAACGTTCTGCCGACATCGCATATTCGTCCATAATGCTTCCACAGGATGCACAATAGGTACGGTGGTATTTGCCAAGTCTTGGATTCAAACCGTAATTAGCCGAAATGCTTCTGCCTGCCTGTCCTTTAAGTGCCATGTTGAATTCATCAAAGGAAGGCTTCGCGAGGTGCAACTCGTTGTACTCTCGTCCAATCTTGCCCAGAGAATGAGCATCCGAGTTGGTCAGAAAAGGAACTTGATCCAGTTCCCGAATATAACTGGCCATGGATGAATCGGAGCTTAGCCCAAGCTCAACGGCATCGATCAGGCTAGTATCCAGCACATCAGCCATACGAGGGGCCGTGCTGCCATATATGCCTTTATGCGGGGTAAACGCATGCGCTGGCACAATAAGCCCGCCACGCGCCTTTATCTCGGCCTGCATCTCAAGCGCGGGTACATACACCCGCTGTGAGCTCAGGTTCACATTTTTCATATAACGTTTCATCCAGTCCGTGAAGGACTTCATGGTTTTCAGATCACGGAAGTAGGCCAGCATATGGAACTCCCGCATCCCTGGCTCGCGCAGCTCCAATTCCGTACCCAGCACGATGGTTGTGTCCTGATACGCAATGCCCCCTCCATCAAGCTCGGACATCGTGCCGTTCTCGAGCAGCTGTTCAATATCCATCTGCACAGCCGGAGAGTGGCAATCAATGACGCCGAGTAGATGAATTCCTTTGCGATCCGAAGCTTCTCTAGCAATGTTCTCGAATGTCAGATCACGGCTGCCACTGATTTTAACAGCTTCACCGCGCGAAGTTCGTCCAATGTGAATATGAAGGTCTGCATAACAAGGCTCACACCCTGCAGACGCTGCCTGTTGCTCATTCATCATTAAAACCGTCCTGTCGTTCTGTAAAGATCCCATGCATACACTGCCATCATCGTTTTGGCATCACTGATCCGATTCTGATCCATTAACTGATAAGCCTCTTCAATTGTAATCTCAGACACTTCAAGAAATTCATCTTCGTCCAAAGACATGTCCCCTGCTTGGAGCTCCTCGGCGATATATAAATGGATGATCTCATCCGCAAATCCTGGCGAAGTGTAAAACGAACGCAGATGCCGCAGTGATTTAGCTACATAACCGGTCTCTTCGCGCAATTCACGCGCTGCTGCCAATTCAGGCTCTTCTCCCGGGTCCAGTTTGCCTGCCGGAATCTCGACTTCTGTTCGTCCCATGGCCTGACGATACTGATCAACGACCAGCATACGATCGCCATTCAGCGCGAGGACAGCTACCGCTCCAGGGTGACGGATGATCTCACGGGTAGCGGTCTGACCGTTAGGCAGCTTGACCGTGTCCACCTGAAGAGAAATGACTTTGCCCTCGAAGATGGGATTTGTAGATATCGTCTCTTCGTCAAGTTTTGGATTGGCAGGATGCTTATGATTGGTTGGGTTCATCTGTTCTTCAACTCCACTTCTTCGAATTTTGGTTCTCTCTATACGTATAAACCTCTGTTTTTTGGCATATGGTGAGCTTATAGCGATTTCAAATAAATATAGCGAATCAGGGGGACAACCAATGAACAGTTATTTAACACCGCAATCCGTACACGTGGTCGGACAAGCCAGACAAGTCCAGCTCATACTCAAACAATGGGTACGTGAGTGGGGTCCAGATGCCAAATTAATCGATATGCTCGCTGGACGTAAATGATTCTGTTCTTGGTCTGCAATACCCATGAAATATAACATGGTTTTGCCAAAAAGTCCGAACTCGGTTTGTACCGGATTCGGACTTTTCAGTTGAAGCATGGGGAAGTTTCACCCTCAGTCTCTTTGGATTACTTTTTACTTGCAGCCGTTTCCTGAATAATAGCCACAACCACTTCAGATAGTTTCACAATATCTTCGGCGCGGATGCGTTCTTTCGTCGTATGGATGTCCTCATAGCCTACAGCCAAGTTGACCGTAGGAATGTTAAACCCATTGAAGATGTTGGCATCACTGCCACCACCAGAGGCAAACGTGCTAGTCTCCAGCCCCAGGCTCCGAATGGCACGCTGTGCAAGCTGAACAACCTCGTGTTCATCATGGAAGCCAAATGCAGGATATAGAATCTCACTGCGGAATTCAGCGGTTGCACCATATTTGCGGCATGTCGTTTCCAGTGCTTCACGCATCTGGGCCACTTGAAGCTCTACCTTCTCCTGCACAATACTGCGGGCCTCAGCCTCAATCTGCACAAAATCGCAGACGACGTTCAGTGCTGATCCGCCCTGGAATTTGCCGATGTTCGCCGTAGTCTCATCGTCAATTCGTCCCAGCTTCATCGCCGCAATTGCTTTGGCCGCCACTTGAATGGCACTGATGCCGTCTTCCGGATTCACGCCCGCATGTGCGGATTTCCCATAGATGTTCATTTGAATTTCTGCTCTCGCCGGTGCTGCTACACAGATTGTACCCACAGCCCCGTTGGAATCCAGGGCATAACCGAACTCGGCTTCAATATCGTTCGGATTCATTGCACGTGCACCAACCAGACCCGACTCTTCACCTACGGTAATCACAAATTGAATTTTCCCATGAGGTATGTTGTTTTCTTGAATAGCTCGAATCGCTTCAAACAAAGCGGCAATCCCCGCCTTGTCATCTGCACCCAGAATCGTCGTGCCATCACTGCGGATCCAGCCGTCTTCACCCAGCTCAGGCTTAATCCCCTGTCCAGGCGTTACGGTATCCATATGACATGTGAAAAAGATTGGCGCCGCTTCTTCCGCACCCTCGGCTTCCCAGGTAATCACGAGATTACCAGCGCCATGTCCGGTTTTTTCCATCGTGTCGTCCTCATATACGCTGAGGCCCAGCTGAGTAAACTGTTCTTTTAACACTTTTGATATATTCTGTTCATGGGTTGTTTCACTATCAATCTGCACTAGTTCCATAAATTGATCAATAACACGCTGCTGTTTTATCATAGGACTTTCCTACCTTTCATCGATACGGTACAATACAATTACTATGGTCTGTTTATTCATTTGTTGAAAGGAGTTCTCTCATCATGCAAAAAAAGAAATGGTTCCGCATCATTATCTATCTCATGCTGCTCGCCATGATTGGGTCCACCCTTTTCATTGCGCTCGAACCTTTATTGTTCGGATAGAAACCTGAAGCCTTTTGACTGTCTGATTCACAGACGGGGAAGGGCTTCTTTTTCTGTAATCCAGGTAATCTCATACGGGAAAATCCGGTTAAAGTATGGAATGATCTCCTGCGCAACCTGTTCCACAGTGTAGGTCTTGCCTGTAATATCCTCCAGCGAGGTCACACCATACTGTTCAATTCCGCAAGGAATAATCCCCTGAAAACCCGCGTGCTGAATGCCGGAGGTGATATTAAAAGCAAATCCGTGACTCGTCACGAAGCCGCGCCGGTGTTTACACCGATTGAACTTTACGCCTATGGCAGCAATTTTCAGATCTCCGATCCATACACCCGTGTAAGCCTCTTTGCGTCCCGCTTCAATACCCTGATCAGCCAAATAATCAATAATCATCTGCTCCAGACAACGTAAATAGCCATGTAAATCCAAGGCTTCATCTCGTCCAAGCACAAGTAACGGGTACCCTACCAACTGGCCAGGGCCATGATAAGTAATATCACCGCCGCGGTCAATTTGAAACAAGGAGATGCCTTGCTCCCGCAGTTCGTCTTCACTGAGAAGCAGGTGCTCCGGGTGATTCTGTGAACCGATCGTATACGTCGGCGGATGCTGGAGCAACAGCATCTGCTCCGCTCCTTCTCCCTCATCCAGTTGCTGCACAATCGCTTTCTGGCGGTTCCAAGCCTCTTCATAATCAAGCATCGGTATGTACATAACATCCAGCGGCTTGCTCATGATTCCCCCACACCTTTCTGTTTCAATGTTCATTGTATGATGAGCATTCATTGAAGAAAACGGGAAAAGTGCACGGCCATTGGCACATACACTTTCCCATTATCCATCTATTCAGCGCTTGGCATCATTAGTACCTCATTGAAATGATGCACTTGCTCTCTTAATACACTTTCGATTCCATCGTGTATCCTTCAAGATTCTCTTTTACACGTTGCAGGAAACGTCCGCTGATGACCCCATCCAGAATACGATGATCCAGGGAAAGACAGAGATTCGCCATGGAACGGACAGCAATCATGTCATTGATGACCACGGGTTTCTTAACGATCGACTCAAATGTAAGAATCGCCGCCTGCGGGTAGTTAATAATAGGTTGCGACAGAATCGAACCAAATGACCCCGTATTGTTGACCGTGAACGTTCCGCCCTGCATATGGTCCAGCTTCAGAGTACCTTCACGTGTTTTACGTGCCAGTTCATCCACTTCCCGGGCCAGACCTGCAATATTTCGCTGATCGGCATGTTTGATCACCGGTGTCAGTACAGAGTCTTCTGTACCCACTGCCATGGACAGGTTGATATCCCGTTTGACAATAATTTTATCGACAGCCCAGACGGAGTTCATGATTGGATAGTCTTTAATGGCATTGACGACACCCTTCATCATGAAGGACAGGTACGTCAGGTTGATGCCTTCTTTGCGCTTGAACTCATCCTTGAGTTTGTTGCGCAGCATCACCAGATTTGTCACGTCCACTTCAATCATCGTCCACGCGTGAGGGATTTCCGATACGCTTTGACGCATATTACGAGCAATGGCATTGCGAACAGGAGTAACGTCGATGAAGTATTCGGATCTTCCCTGTCCGCCGCCCTCTACTTCGATTTGCGGGATTTTCGGACTTTCGGTCAGATGTATGCCTGAATGTCTCACAGGAACGCCTGCGTCGGCTGCTGGAACTGTTTCTCCCGCAGATGCGCCCAAGTCTGCATTCCCCCGATTCAATCCGCTGAAAGGAGAACCTGAAGGTACTCCCGAAGAGGCATGCTGTCCTGCTACAGTAGAAGACTGTGCAGACGCTGCGCCCGCGTTTCCACCCTGTGCAATCACTGCCAGTACATCCTTACGTGTAATCCGTCCCCCTGCTCCAGTGCCCTGAATGCTCTGCAAGTTCAGACCATGTTCGGCTGCAAGGGATTGAACCGCAGGAGAATAGCGGTTACGCATCGGCTGATTGGGATCATGGCCTGTTGTACTCGCTGCACCAGCAGCAGATGCGTAATTCGCACTTTGTTGCACATGCACATGATCACCATTCTGTTGCTGCGAAGCTTGTGTTACTTGCTCTGCTGCTTCCTCATCAGAAGCAGCAACCTGCATGCGACAGATGGCTTCGCCAACCGCAATGGTCGTACCTTCTTCGACCAACAGGTCACCCATAATTCCATCAACGGTTGATGGAATCTCTGCGTTGACTTTATCCGTAATTACTTCACAGATCGGTTCGTATTGTTCAACCCGGTCACCCGGTTTTTTCAACCATTTGGCAATGGTAGCCGAGACCAGCGATTCCGCCAGCTGCGGCATAATGACCTCGATCCATTTCATACTCATTGGTTATATCACTCCAAACTTTGCTTTTAACCTTTTATGGGGATTTACTTATAAAAACAACTAACGAAATAACACTCTACAACTACGATTGCAGCACCATCTTCCGATCGCTGTTATCCCCAGATTTTTTCAATCCCCTTTAATTAAAGGTAAAATCCGGTGATAAAGGCGAAGCATTTGCTTACGAAGCAGCTTTCTTCCAGAAAGCTTTTAACTTCGCTTCTTCAGATTGGTCCTGCACTCTCCGTTATCGTGTAATTCTAGATTTTTTATAAAAAATCAATTCCACAAAAGATACTTATACTATTTTAATAAATTAATACTCGGCGAGTGTACGCATCGCTTCCTTGGCTTTATCCTTGCTCAGCATATAGAATTTCTCCAATGTTGGGCTAATCGGCATTGCTGGTACATCCGGTCCGCAGAGACGCTGAATCGGCGCATCCAGTTCGAACAGACATTCTTCACTGATGATAGCCGCAACTTCCGCTCCTACACCACCAGTTTTATTGTCTTCATGCACGATCAGCACTTTGCCTGTCAGACGAGCGGATGCAATGATGGCTTCGCGATCAAGTGGCTGCAATGTGCGCAGATCCAGAACGTGGGCAGTAATGCCTTCTTCACGCTCCAGCTCCTCAGCAGCCTGCATGACAAAATGAAGTGGCTGGCTATAACCGATAACCGTAATATCTGCTCCTTCGCGAAGCACGTTAGCTTTACCGATTGGAACGATGTAATCATCCTCTGGCACATCTTCTTTGATCAGCTTGTAACATTTTTTATTTTCAAAAAAGAGAACCGGGTCCGGGTCGCGAATGGCTGCTTTGAGCAGTCCCTTCGCATCGTATGCTGAGTATGGAGCTATAATTTTCAGACCTGGTGTGCCAAAAAAGATCGATTCTGGACATTGGGAGTGATACAGCCCACCAAAAATACCGCCGCCAATCGGCGCACGAATAACAATCGGGCAACTCCAGTCATTGTTTGAGCGATAGCGAATTTTGGCCGCTTCACTAATAATCTGATTCGTTGCAGGCAGCATGAAATCCGAATATTGCATCTCGGCAATAGGTTTCATGCCATACATCGCAGCGCCAATGGCTACACCTGCAATGGCTGATTCGGACAAAGGTGTGTCCATGACACGCATTTCGCCGAACTGATCCTGCAACCCTTTGGTTGTAGTGAACACGCCGCCTTTGACTCCAACATCTTCACCAAGGATAAAAACATTTTCATCCCGCTCCATCTCTTCTTTCATCGCGAGACGGATTGCATCAATATATTCCATAACCGCCATGTTTACCGTCCCCCTTCTTCGCTGTCCGCATAAACGTGCGTCAGAGTGTCCTCAGGTTTCGGATATGGCGCGTTGTCTGCATATTCAGTTGCTTCTTTCATTTCCAGCGCAAGCTGGGAAGCCAAATCCGCATCCCGGGCTTCGTCCCAGATGCCACAATCGATCAAATAGTTTTTCATGCGAGGGACGCCATCTTTCTTCCAGTTCTCCTCAACTTCTTCTTTGGTCCGGTAAGCCAGATCATTGTCGGAAGTGGAATGAGGTGACAACCGATACATCATCGCTTCAATAAGTGTCGGGCCTTCCCCGGCTATGGCGCGGCGACGCGCTTCCTTCACCGCAGCGTATACTTCTAATGCATCGTTACCATCTACACGCAGTCCGGGGAACCCGTATCCCTGTGCACGATCGGATATTTTGCCGCTCAACTGTTTGTGAATTGGTACAGAAATCGCATACTGATTGTTCTCACACATAATGATCACAGGAAGTTTATGAACACCTGCGAAATTGGCACCTTCGTGGAAATCGCCCTGATTGCTTGACCCTTCGCCAAAAGTTACAAAAGAAACGAATTCTTTCTTCTTCATTTTGGCAGCCAGTGCAAATCCTACAGCGTGCGGAACCTGTGTGGTAACCGGGCTGGAGCCCGTTACAATCCGCAGCTTTTTGTGACCGAAGTGACCCGGCATTTGCCGGCCGCCACTATTCGGATCTTCCGCCTTCGCAAAAGCAGACAGCATCAGCTCACGTGGAGTCATGCCGACCGCCAGTACAAAGCCATAATCGCGATAATACGGTAAATAATAATCGTGATCCCGGTCCAGACCAAATGCAGCGCCTACTTGCGCAGCTTCCTGTCCTACACCAGATACGTGAAAGTTAATTTTGCCGGCCCGCTGTAAGAGCAAGCAACGCTCGTCAAACTTGCGTGCGAGCAGCATGTATTTGTACATATCCAATACTTCACCATCGCTAAGTCCCAGCTGTTCATGCCGATGGACCGCGTCTGCAGTACCTTTTGAACTCATATGAGGTACCTCCTTTTAATCAGAGCCTTGTGCCTGTCTTACTACCCGATCTTATAACCTGGTACTAAGACTTGGCTTAACCTTATTATAATCCCATTTGCCCAAAAAAGGAAAGGACCTTTCTCATAAGCCTGTCCGGCTTACATTCCAATCGATTTTCCGTCTACTGCCAACATGGCTTCACCCATGATTTCTGATAAAGAAGGGTGAGGATGGATCGTCTGTCCCACTTCCCAAGGTGTGGCATCCAGCATCTGAGCCAAGGAGGCCTCAGCGATCAGTTCCGTCACATGGGTACCGATCATATGTACTCCCAATATATCATTCGTCTTGGCATCCGCGATTACCTTCACGAATCCATCCCGACTTCCATGAACCAAAGATTTTCCAATGGCCTGAAACGGGAACTTACCTGTCTTCACTTCATAACCACGCTCTTTGGCCTCGCGCTCCGTAAATCCGATACTCGCTGCTTCCGGACGAGTATAGACACAGCGTGGGATTCGATGTGATTCGACGGCATGTACCGTTTCACCCGCCAGATGATTTACTGCCAAAATGCCTTCATGACTCGCTGCATGCGCCAGCTGTAATCCGCCGATGACATCGCCGATTGCATAGATATGTCCCTCACCGGTTTGCAAATGTTGATTCACGGCGATAAATCTGCGTTCAAGTTTGATATCTGTATTTTCAAGTCCGATATTTTCCACATTGGCCTGACGACCAACTGACACCAGCATCTTGTCCGCTTTCAGGGTCTCTTGCTTCTCGTCCCCCAGCTTGACATCAATCTGAATACCGTCTTTCTGTTTGCTATATGTCTCTGTCAGAACGCTGGCGCTTGTCAGGAAGCGAACACCGCGTTTCCCAAGCAATCTCTGCATTTCTTTCGCTACATCTTCATCCTCTGCTGGCAATACATGAGCAGCGGCTTCAACAACTGTAATTTCGACGCCAAAATCATTCAGCATGGAGGCCCATTCGAGGCCAATCACGCCACCACCAACAATGATCAGGGATGCCGGTAATTCGTCCATTCGCAAAGCCTCATCACTGCTCATGATGTACCGGCCGTCTGGCTCAAGACCTGGCAGCACCCGTGGGCGAGATCCGGTAGCAATAATAAGGTTGGTTGGCACAACCGTATCCATCTCGCCATCTTCAAATTCGACAGCCACTGCCCCGCTCTGTGGAGAGAAAATAGAAGGTCCGATCACTCGCCCTTTGGCGTGTACGACCTGAATTTTATTTTTTTTCATTAAATACTGCACACCTTGATGAAGCTGCTCCACAATTGCATCCTTGCGCGCCTGAACCTTCGGAAATACAAGTGTTGCTCCAGCTGTTTCAATCCCATACATTTCGCTCTCTTGTATCTCTGCGTATACTTCCGCACTTCGCAGCAATGCCTTACTCGGAATACAGCCACGATGCAAACAGGTGCCTCCCAGCTTATCCTTCTCGATAATAACAACCTGTTTTCCTAACTGTGCGGCACGGATGGCAGCAACGTACCCTCCTGTTCCTCCTCCAAGAATGGCAACATCACATGTAATTGGCATCTTTAATGTTCTCCTCTATCCATATAATTTCAATACAATTTCAATATATTTGTAAGATGATGATTCGAATGATTCTCTTTTTCATAGACGTTATCTATATTCCATTGTACTCCCCTTGAGCAGTCAACTCAAAATTTGACCCTGAAACGCATGGACAGCTTCTGAAAACCAAGCTATGATGGAATCAGGTATGACCTGTAAGCGCAACCTTTATTTTACGTCAACCTCAGGCAGAAGGAGTTTAATGGTGATGAATACTAGACTGATCTTTGCACGATTTGTGGCGATTATTGTTCTGGTCATTCCCGGGTTAATGGCAATGAAGGGTTTTCTAATGATGAAGGACGCCCTTTTCCTGTATTATGCCGAGCATGGGAACGAGCAGATCTCACCAGGTTTTCAATGGCTCTCCTTTGGTGGAGGACTTGTCCTGTTCGCCGCAGGCATGAGTTTTCTGGGAGGCTGGATTCTGTTCCGTGACCGCAAGCGTAATTATGTAGGACCCCGTTTTCGTTCAAAAAGCGCACCCTCAGCCGACAAAGCAGAGACGCCCGGTACGACTTCCTGAGTCCGGGCTTTTTGTCATTTTTCTGTCTCCGCATAATTTCAACATCCGAACCTTACATCTGCCTATATATACAGTACTCGATCAGGTATAATGCTTATTTATTCAAACACGTATTTTGCATAAATTCAGAGTTAGCATCTTGAATATGCACAATGCCCACTCTTCCATAGACAGGATGGTTCAACATGGTCTCGTTTATCATTACGTTAAAAAGATTGCTTAAAGGCATTTTCCATGCCTTCAAGGACCAGAAGTTCCTGGCTCTGTTTGTATTAACTGCGGCGACACTTCTCTCGGGCACGTTATTCTATACTCGCGTTGAAGGTCTGCACTGGATTGATGCCCTCTACTTCTGCGCAGTAACTCTAACCACGGTGGGGCATCCGGATTTTGTACCATCGACCGGATTCGGCAAGGCATTTACGGTCATCTATATGTTTGCAGGTATCGGCCTCACCTTCGCCATGATTGCCAGAATTACAGCAGGTATTCTATTTCCCCGCAAATTGCAGACAGAAGAGAACCCGGAGTAGTCTCCGGGTTATTCGTATAATGCATCCCGCAGCTTGGTAGACATGCGTGACTCTTTGGAAGAGGACTTCAGAATCGTTCTGCGCAACGTCAGATTACTGGCTTGCAGCCGCTCCGCTTCAGCGAACAAGTCTGCAAACAACGCCTGCGCAGCTTCGTCAAGGACTGACTGTCCTTTCAAACGTTCATATCGCTCTTGTAATTCGGATAATGCTTCACTCATCGTTAACACCTCTTTTCAATCGCTCCTGGCTTATGCACTACACTGCCGTAACCAACAGCTTAACAATCCATATAGTAACACAAAGCTGCTCAGATTAGTTCTGGCTCTTACTAAAGATTTTGTGGTACTCTGTAATGGTCGCTTTTTTTTGTTGAATCCCGTATGTGAGAGGAGTAGCAGAACTGTGCAAACAGGACGAATTACCGTAATTACAGGACCTATGTTTAGTGAAAAATCCGGTGAACTCATTCGCCGTTGTCAGAAATTAATTCAATTTGGCCGTAAAAAGGTCGTTGCCTACAAACCTGCTGAAGATGATCGGTTTGCCCAAGACGAGATTGTTAGCCGTATCGGCTATCGTCTGCCTGCCCATTCCATTCCCCGGCAATTGACCCCGGAATCCGTAGAGATGATCCTGACTCAGACTAAAGATGCTGATATTGTTGCATTTGATGAAGTACAATTTTTCAGCAGTGCCATCATGGAACTGGTCTCCGAGCTTGCCTACTGTGGCAAACATGTCATTGTGGATGGACTAAATATGGATTACCGTGGCAAGGAATTTGGATATGTAGGCGGTTTGCTCGCTATGGCGGATGACATTGAGAAACTGTCAGCATTCTGTGCCGTATGCGGAAGCCCGGATGCGGCTTTCACCCAGCGTATCGTTAATGGAGAGCCTGTGACGCTTGGACCTGTCGTCATGATTGGCGATTCAGAAGCTTATGAGCCGCGCTGTCGCTGCTGCTTCATTCCTCCTCACAAAGTTGAATGCTGAGCTGACTCAGCTTTTCAATGATTAATCTATAGGTTCTGATCGGCGGTATCTGCTGCTACAGTTTTCCTGAGATTTCAAAAAAAGCCCCTGAGGGCTTTTTTTATTATAACTCCTTTTTACCAGCATGCCCTTAATATACCTCTTCTTATCTTCGTCATTAGCTCTTTCTGTGCAAATCATGACCACCCGTCCAACGGGTGGTTTGCTCTTGGGGTATAACCCCCTGTTGCCAAACTGCGCCTAAAGACGCTAGCCTGACAGCAAATCTGTTCAGGCTCAGTGTTATTTGCCGCTTTCACTTACCAGTTAAACTGGTTTTACTTCTTTTTGCTCCTATTACTGCTAAATGGATCTTCGTATTCTTTTATACTCAGCTTATCTACCGCTTGATCATGTGCTTCTTGCTCACGAATATACTTTCTTACCGTTGCTTCGTTTAGACCCACTGTGCTCACATAGTACCCTTCTGCCCAAAACTTTCGATTACCGTATTTATACTTCAACTTAGCATGTTTTTCGAATATCATGAGCGAACTTTTTCCCTTTAGATATCCCATGAACGTTGAGACTGCAATTTTCGGTGGAATCGCTACCAACATGTGGACATGATCGGGCATCATGTGACCTTCTATAATCTCTACACCTTTGTACTTACACAAACGTTTGAAAATTTCGATTAAATCTTTCCTTACTTGATTATAGATTTCTTTCCGTCTATACTTCGGGGTAAACACAATGTGGTATTTACACATCCACTTTGTGTGAGCTAGGCTGTAGCTCTTGTTTGCCATCAATGACCATTCCTTTCTTTTGAGCCTGAACATCTCAATTTTATTGGAATGGTCTTGGCGGTCAAACCCTCGATCCCTCCACCCGCATAGCGGGTGGTTTTTTGTTTCGCGCGTTTCACGCACTCAACTGGCTAAAGCCATAACAAAAAAGCACCGCCTCACAGCGATGCTTCCCATTCGTCATCTCCCGCTAGTCCCGGGAAACAAAATATTTGTTGGTCATGTAGTAAGCGTCGCCACGCGACGTTTCTACCATTCCTTTTTTGGCATCCAAAAATACGATCTCTTTGCACTTGGTGCAGTACCATTTGGTGCGCTTATATGGAGATTCCGTCACATATGCCGTACCACATTTGCAATCAATCTTCATTAACAACTCGGTTGATTTATATGCGCTGGACAAGCGTTCCATGTTATCCTGCTGCTGTGTAGGCATAATTGTCTGCTGATAATCCGATAAATGATTCTGAACTTTGAAATCTGCTACCAATCCTGCATTCAATCCAAAAAACTCCTTGCCGATTTCGGTCACGAAGCGCTTCTCATTTCTGTAGCAATCCAGCCACTCAATAATCTGCTTATTTGACAGTGGAACCGTACCCTTGATACCGCTGTTTAAGGTGTAGGTCATGATGTATAAAGTATCGTCTTGTCTACCTGAGTACATTAGAATCCTCCTTCGAATACATTTGCTAATGTACTACAAAAACGCTCATAAATCAAAGCAATGTTATTTCCTGAGCGTATCTCTTCCTTATTAAATGGGTAACATTCCTCGATGTTCCGCCACTGATTTACAAGAACTGCATACACCTGAAACATTTCCCTGAGAAGACGCATAATGCACGATGGACTTCACTTTTTTACTACAGATGGAACAATATTGCCTCCTTTCCTTCCTGGGAGTGTAATCGGATAGGTTTACTACGTTTGAGTTTGATTTGAACCTGCGCACAAAGTTCAGCCATTTCATCTCTTTCTCTCTCTTCCTTGTTTGCCTTCTAAGGGGTGAATTGCTTATGCTTGGGCAAAAATTGATCCTGCATTGGTTATGTATACGATTCCAAGTTGTGCATGCCTATCTCATAATCTATTCGACGTTTTGAGCCTTTTTCCTGTTTTTAATCTCTACACATACAAAAAAACCGACAGAATCTGTCCCAACCTCTTGTAAAAGAAAGGAACTTCCGTCGGTTAACTTGCCTTATTTATAAAACGTTCCAAGAACCTCCAGCGCGGGTGAGCGCTCAATTCGAAACGGATAGATATATCCCTGATTCAGCTTCACAAACTTGCGACTCCACAGATCAACTCCAGATGTAAATTGGTATGCCTGATATATAAATTTGGAACAATAGTTTCGTTCGATGCTGCGCAGATTCGTCTGTAATCGATAGAATTTCACCTGCTTATAATGATCTTGTACCCACTGTGCTGCCTTCACACCAGCCTGATTCAAACGGGAGCGAAATACAATGAAACGATCTCCCTCATAAAAGCGGGTGATGTACCAATCCAAGGAATCGGCAAACACAGGTCCGTAAGGGTGTACGTGATACACTTTACCGTCGAGTCCAATAATCCCCATATGCCCGGCGTAATAGGTCGATTCCGAACTTGGCGTATATAAAATATCTCCCGGTTCCAGCTTCATCTGGCCTAAAGCGATAATAGGTAAATCCTGATGCAGTCTTCTGGCCGCTGAACGTGCGCGTCGGCCTTCCACCAGTAGACGGTGCATTTTACCAGCAACAGCGAGATAGACTTCCGACCATTTGATACGTTTTTTCTCAGGGCCTTTGAACCACCGATGAATGAATGTGGATATACGTTGAGATTCTTTTTTCATATTCTGCACTCCACTCTAATCTGTTTGACGTTTCTTGATGTTTTTCCTCACTTCTAAGGCTCATTATAGACAGTTGATGATGCATGTTCAATTCCGGTGCCTGTTCTATGTTGTGCAATTCGAGGAGGTTCATACCGAAAATGGAAACTAAAAAAGTAGCTCCGGCATTAGCCAGAACTACTTCGTTTGATTTGAACAATTGGAGTTGAAGTTAATATGAAGAGATTTCTATTCTTCCACAACACCAAGTGCTTTATTTTTCTCCTTAAAACGGCTGTTATGGGAAGACACATAGGCCACTTTCTCCGCCTCAGGGTCCATATACAGTTTTGCACTGTTTACCGCGAGGGCTGCATCCGTAAATGTACCAGCAATCAGATACAGTTTACTTCCGTAATCTACAAAGTCTCCTGCAGCGAAGACGCCTGGAATATTCGTTTGCAACTTCTCTGTTGTGCTGACATGCCATTCACCAAGATCAAGTCCCCAGTCCCGGAGGGGGCCAAAATCACTCTTCATGCCGTGGTTGACGATAATCGCATCCACATCAAGGACTTCACTCTCACCTGTCTCAACATGGGATATCGTCACTTGTTCGATGATCTCCCCACTTTGACTATGCAGAGTATCAACGGCGTATGGTGTACGAATATCCACTGAGGATTCTCTCATCCGCAGTACATTGCGCTCCAATCCGCCAAAGCGGTCACGACGATGCACAACCGTCACTTGCTCTGCCAGTGCTTCAAGCTCATTAGCCCAATCCACGGCGGAGTCACCTCCACCAGAAATCAGTACCCGTTTACCACGGAAAGGTTCCAGCTCCTGTACTGTGTAGTGAAGGTTCGTTACCTCATAACGGTCAGCACCTTCAAGCTCCAGCTTGGCCATTTTATATATACCATACCCGATCGCCAATATGACGGTACGTGTCCAGTGTTGTTCTCCTGTATTCGATGTCAGCAGAATCGTGCCATCAGGCTGACGCTCGAATCCTTCAATTTGCTGTTCAAACACAATCGTTGGCTCAAATGTTCTCGCCTGTTCTTCCAGCTGTTTAATCAAATTTTCACACAGAATCGGGGTGACGCCGCCAACGTCCCAGATCATTTTCTCTGGATAAAAGAGCATGCGACCACCCAATTTATCCCGCGCCTCAATCAACTTGGTCTTCATATCACGCATCCCGCTGTAAAATGCAGAATACATGCCGGCAGGTCCCCCGCCGATAATTGTTACATCATATAATTCCAAATGCTGATCCATTTAGTTACCTCCATCAGTTCGATCCAAAGCGCTCGACTATTTGATATCGATTCTCATTATCACTCTTTCCCTAGTCTAATGGGAAACTTATCAAATTACAATGGCTAAAATTCAAACATTTCTTATACAAAACTACATCGTTATTTATTTGTTGATTACTTAACTTTGGGAGCTGCCAGTAGATGCTCGACAACGAAATCGATTTGCTTGTTGATGGAATAGATATCCGAGTAATAGAAGAAATCAAAATCAATCTCGATTAGACGGCCTTCTTTGATAGCGGGTATGCTATTCCAGATTGGATTATCGTTAAGGTTATCTGCCCCTTCATATACCGAACGAAACACGTAGTCTCCCATATACTCAGGAAGAACTTCCATGGACAAGGTCGAACCTGCCGCGTCGGAAACGACGTCAATTTTTTTCTGGACCGCTTCAGGTGCTTTCATTTCCAAGTACTCGTATATAGCCTGAGATCCTCTGCCGTATTGCTTACTTTCTACAATGACCATCTCTTTCAGCCCACCCTCGACGATGGAGGCCGTTTTGTCCAGTATGCCTGCATCAGCAAGTGTTTTCTTGCTCTCTTCGACTTTGCTGTTAAGATTGTCGATTAAAACGTCTGCTTCCTGTTCTTTGCCGAAAATGCTAGCTATACTATGAAGTCTTTCTTCCGTTGTCAATTTCTCATATGGGACATAAACAGTTGGTGCAATATCTTTTAATAGCGTGTAGGTCTCTTCTGAAGGAACAATGATCAAATCCGGGTCAAGATCAATAACAGCCTCAGGATTTGGTTCAAACCAGGTGCCCAGTGAATTTACACCTTCAAGCTCATTCTTATATGCAGCCCCATCAAATACGTCAGACGTCGCAATAGGCTTAATTCCAAGCGCTACAACATCTCCTTGAAGATAAAGTACAACAACCCGTTTAGGATTTGCCGGGACAACAACATCACCTTTAACCGTGGAGACCGTGCGTGTTCCATTTTCGTTGTTCGTTTGACTACCTGAATCTGATGATGAAGATGCGGCTGTGCTCGTAGATGAGTTCGTATTCGTGCCTTCCCCCGTAGCTGTTGTTGTTGCAGAGCCAGCGGAGCATGCCGATAAAAGCATTGTGATGCTTAAAAGTGCAACCAAAATCATGCTGGAGCTTGTTTTTCTTCTTTTCATTGATGTAGACCCTCCGTCTATATATTGATAATGATTCTCATAATCAATATATCCTCGCATCCATCTCCAGCCAATGGACGATTCGGAGAATTGTAATGGACGATCCTCTGCAAGGGTCTGGTCTCTTATTTTCCGCTGATAGAGTGTGGGGGACAGGCCCACATGTTTTTTGAAAATACGGCTGAAATAATACACATCCGTGTATCCCACTTCTGCCGCGATTTCGCGCAGGGTTGCATCGGATCGCACAAGCAGATTCCGGGCCTTGGTCAGTCTCGTTTGAATGAGATAATCAATCGGACTGTGTCCTGTCTTTCGTTTAAATTGCATGGATAAATGACGGGAGCTGTAGTTGAATTGTTCAGCCAGAAAATCCAGAGTCACCTGTTCCCTATAATGTTCCTGTATGTAGCGAAGTGTTTGCTCAATAGGGTCTGGAAGCACTGTTCTGATCTCCTGCTCTGCCAATTGAAACAACAGCTCATGAATAAATTGGTAGAACAAACTTTTTACTTGCAGCAAGTCCAGTCTGCTCGCCTGATCCCACGCTTTCTCCAGTTCACCAAAATAGCGCAATAAAGCAAGAGGATCACTCGGCGTAAACCCATATTGCAAAGAGAACGGAGCAACCTGAGGAGGTTGTGACAACCGCCATGTTTTACGATGAGTTGGGAACGCAAGGAATGCCCTGTAGAACAGCAAATAATATTCAAACTTTTCGCTCACCCGAATATCCAGTGATGATCCTTTACCACCATGCAGAATACAGAATCGCTGTGCTTCATGTGTTTTTCCATCCAATTTAAATTGAGCTGCACCCCGAATGCTGTATATAAAAGCGTTTGCCGGAAGCAAATAGGATTCCTGTATCTCTCCTGCCTCCATGACGATCCGACGTATATCCAGAATTTTAATAGCCGCGTGATTCCAGCATTGCATCTGTTCGTTTAATTGCATCGATTACTCTCCAATCCCAGTCTCACCAGGAACATAGACCTTGTACAGGTCATTATTCTGCAAACCATCCTCTAACCGAAACGTTATAGTGGTTCACTATTATTCCTTCATTATAAATGATAATAATTTTCATTATCAACTGTATTTTGACCAGGATTCAATTTCACCAACTAATGATCTGAAAGATTTACTTTTGATCTGCTGTCTTCGTGAACCAAGCTGCCAATTCCTCGGTCTGATCCAACGTTGCAATGGGGTCAAAATACCATGAACGATCCGGACTCCAAATAAACACATGGTCATTCTTGACGGCATCAAGCGAACTCCATACCGGCTTGGACTTCAATTCCTCTACAGTCAGGTTGTCTGCCGTAAGAATAATGTAATCACCGGCAAATTCGGGTATGGATTCGGACGAGACTTCAACAAGCTGATCTTTCATTAGTATCTCTTTTTTGTCTGCTGGAGGATTCAATCCGAGAGCACTATACACAGCCTGACCTCCACGCCCAAAATTATCACCAAAGGCTAAAGGTGCTTTATCGTAAAATTGCATAACTGATACTTCTGCATCTGCATCGATTGCTTCACTTACACGCTTCTTGGCGTCCGCAATTCGTCCGTCGTAATCGGCCAACCATGACTCAGCCTCTTTTTCTTTGTTCAACGCTTTACCGAAATAAGCGATCTCTTCATGGGTGTTTTTCAACTCTCCATAAGGAACAACAAGAGTAGGAGCAATTTTACTAAAAGAATCAAACAAATCAGGGTCACCTGTGACAATCAGATCTGGTTGAAGTTCCAACACCTTTTCAAGAGAAATGGTTTCGTATTCACCAATATTCTCTACGCCCTCAAGTGATTTGATAAAATAGGGATTTTTCAGGTTCATTTCTGGTGTCCCTACTGGCTTGATTCCCAAAGCAATCAGGCTTCCCAAATATAAATCAACCACAATTCGCTTGGGTTCAGCCGGGACCGTGATATCTCCCTTGACCGTCGAGATGATCCGAGGCTTCGAATTGTTTGATTGGGTATCGGCCGTTACTGTGCTGGTGGCACTCGAAGTCCCTTTGCTTCCCGCTGTTTCTCCCCCAGCATTACTAGTTGCCCCTGGCGAGCAGGCACTCAGCAGTAAAGTGAGACTTAATAAAATACTAAGCAGCATTCCCGTTCTTGTCTGTCTATTCATGTACAATGACCCTCCGTGTTTATATTGATAATGATTATCACCATCGTTATAAACATACCTTCCGGCTCTGCCACTCGAAATGTCATTTCGCGCCAGGGCCGATGTCAGATCAGGCCATTTTAGAGGTCCAGATGTTTTCTCCTTGAACTGAAGCGGAGAAACGCCTGTATGTTTTTTAAACATACGTCCCAGATAATATCCGTCCGGATAACCAATGCCTGCTGCAATCTCATCCAATGTAGCGTCGGTATGCAGCAGCATCTCCTTGGCCTTGAACAAACGAAACTGAATCAGATAGTCGATTGGACTATAACCCGTTGCGTGTTTGAACTTGCGGGATAAACTTCTGGGACTGCTGCCGACCTTCTCTGCCAAAACATGCAACGTTAGGGGCTCAGCATAAGAGGATTCCACAATTTCGATGACTTCGCTGACTTGATTCGTAAAGGAATAGCGAGTTGCAGCATGAGGAATCTGTGCTGATACTTGCTCTACGAAAGGATAAAACAGGCTTTTTGCCTGAAAATGATGTATGGGGTTCTTTTGATTCCATAAAGCGTGTATCTGTTTTACTTGCTCATACAGCACAACTGGTGACTTGGGGGCAAAACCATAGGTTAGCTGAAATGGATTCATATGCTCCATCATGTTAGCCAAATCGGTTCTTCCTCCACTTGGCAAGCTTGATTTGTACATAAGGTAAAACAGGTTCAATCCGGATTGTCCAGCTTGAATATGCAGCACATTCCCCTTTCCACCATGGAGAACATAAAAACGACTCACTTCATGCTTCTGGTCGTGTATGGTTACATAGGCTTTACCCTGGATGGTGAACACAAACGTGCTCGCAGGAAATTTATATGTTAGCTCCTCACATGGACCTAACTCCATATAACGTATATCCGCAATACTCACAGCAGCATAGTTCCAGAGTATGTAATAATTATTCCACATTTCACTAACCCAACTCCGTCTAAATAGATTGACTAAACAGTCCTCACTCATTGATAACCATTATCAATTATTATCAGCAAGTAAGCAACACACAAGTGAAAGTGAACTTATTAGCCAACGTATCTTCATTTGCTTCTCATAACATCCGATATATGTAAGTATATCCACGATATAACGAAGAAGGGGAAAAGACCATGAATTCAATTTCACCTGCCTCCAAAAGCAGCTTCGCCCCCGGGAGCCAAGTCTCCAGCAGAGATAAGGAAATTCAGGGACTTATGAAACAAAAAATCAGGCTTAATGAAGAACTGCAATCTGTCAAATCTAATGATCAGTTGGACTCCAAAATTAAGGCAGAACGAGTTAAATCTATAACGAGTTTCATCCAACAGGTCGATAATCAAATCGCTCAAATCAAAAGTGAGGAGATTCAAGAAAAAAATAAATTGAAACAGTCTGAGCAACCCAAGCAACAACAGCCTCAACCCTCTGAGCTCACTGACGAAAATCAGGCTCCGGCAATGGGTCATCTAATCAAACATAGCCAGACTTATGATCAGTTAGGCAAACTGGTTGGTTTGCGTGATCGCATGCACGGGTCCATTCAAACACTAGAAGGAGAAACCCGCTTCGACCGGATCGTTCTTGATAATGACGCAGGAAATGACATGGGCAAGTCGATGATGCTGGAGAACGCAGAACAAACTGTTTTTCAAATGAAACGTGAGATGGTCCAAGAGATTGATTCTCAAATTCGTAAGGTTGATCAGTCTATCGGGGAAAAATTAAAAGAGATTAACCAACTGGTACCAACAGAAGCTTCCCATCCGACTCCACCATCTCATGCTGATGAAGATCAGGAAGTGAATAAAGAAAATAAGGCTGAAAACAAATCGAAGATTTCCAATGTTATGCAGAATGATAAAGACCCAGGAAAAATTCAAGGAATTCAAGCAAATGCTTCCTCTGCTCCATCCAGCACTTCTCTTGACATCCGGGTTTGACCAGATGACAGAGGTGATGTAATTTCAGATCATATTAAAAAATGGATGTTGATTCAACATATATTTTTTTATAGTAGGCATATATGTCTGAGCATAATCTAAAAAAGTTCCCGACAGCTTTCGAAGCACATAACGATCATTCTGCAACAAATAATGAGCACTGGCTGGGCTCTTGAACAAAAATACGAACTCATTCTCGGAAACAAATTGGCACACTTATTCCACTGCTAAGAATGAAGCGCTGCAGATCATTTGTAGAAAAGAAGAAATCTAAGCTGTCACTATGATAAGAACCGTTTTTAGTAAAAGTGACATTCGCTGACCAGCCATCAAAATCAAAAGTTAGTACTTCTTCACTCTAACTTAACCATTGTTCATCTGAATATTTTTTTAAATTATCAATATGAATTATTTCTTGACCAAATTTTCTGCTTCAAGATACTTAGAAAAGATTAGTTGTGAAATTTCAGTTTTATTCAGTAGATTCTATCTCCTTTGCACTTCTTTTAAGCATAAAAATTTATTTCATTATAACAGGAGTAGAGGTTGTAAACGCCTCCTACATGTATAAAAAACCGTTACAAAAAGGCTATTTAAGCCCGTTTGTAACGGTTTTTTAGGTTGCATTATTTATGTTAAATCATAAAGTTCAATCTGCTCATACATAAGTAAGAATTGTTCTATATCACTTCTGATCCTTTCAGGACACCTTATTCTCAATTCTCAGCTTGTCAGCAACCATCGCGATGAATTCCGAGTTCGTCGGTTTCGACTTGCTAATGTTGATGGTATAACCAAACAGGTGGCTGATGCTGTCGATGTTACCACGTGTCCAAGCCACTTCGATAGCATGACGAATGGCTCGTTCGACTCGAGACGGCGTTGTTTTGAACTTTTCGGCAATCGCTGGGTACAAGGTTTTCGTGATAGCACCCAAAATTTCGATATTGTTATACACCATCGTGATGGCTTCGCGTAAATACTGATATCCTTTAATATGCGCAGGAACGCCGATTTCATGTATGATGGACGTAATGCTTGCATCCAAATTTTTGTGTTTACCCATCGGCACCACGTTGGACTTGTTCATAAACATCGATGAACCTCCGCCACCACCTGTGGAGATCGTGGTTTGCGTGCCAACCAGTTGACGTACACGATTCGCGAGCACTTCCATGTCAAACGGTTTCAGGATGTAATAAGAAGCCCCGAGTTGCACGGCACGCTGCGTGATATTCTCTTGTCCGAAAGCCGTAAGCATAATGACTTTGGGCTGTGGAGACAGATTCAGGTTGCGCAGGCGCTCCAGTACACCCAGTCCATCCAGGTGAGGCATAATAATATCCAGAATGAGTACATCCGGTACATCGCGAGTCTGCTCCAGCAACTGCAGCACTTCTTCTCCATTGTAAGCAATTCCGGTTACTTCCATATCTTCCTGTTCGGATATATATTCGGCAAGCAAATTCGTAAATTCACGATTATCATCGGCCAGCAATACCTCAATTTTTTGCAAAACGGTATCCTCCTTTAATTTAAACATCGTTTCGTACATTTCCTTACAGGTTAAATTTTCGACACAGGGGAGGAAATTCCTTCTGTCGAAAATTATTTTTCTTTATTTTTTTTTCGCGTTGCTATATAATAAATAATTTATTTCATTATCCGATATTATATGTTTCCATTCGACAAAAAAACCTTAAGGAGGTTAACCCGCCTTAAGGTTTTTTGCATTATCCTTTTTCATCATGACTCCTGCATCCTGTAACATCCATTCAATGAAGCAGCCATAACCTGATTTCGGATCATTGACGAACACATGGGTCACGGCACCAATCAGTTTTCCATTTTGCACAATGGGGCTGCCACTCATGCCTTGTACAATGCCTCCGGTCTTATCCAGAAGCTTCGGATCTGTGATACGAAGCACCAGACCTTTGGTTGCTGGTTCGGATTGATCTGCTACGTGAACAATATCAATCGAGAAACGTTCCACTTGCTGGCCCTCAACGACTGTGAGAATTTCTGCAGGACCTTCTTTTACTTCATGGGAGAACGCAACGGGAATGCCTTTTGAATACAAACTATGTTCAGGATTACCGGACATTTTACCAAAGATACCAAAAGCCGTATTACGTTCAATATTGCCCAAAATTTTGCTTTCTTTCAGAAAATGAGCTCGTTTTTCACCCGGATCACCGGATTCACTCTTGGAGATCGATGTTACATTGGACTGAACGATCTGACCACTGCCTACGACGATGGAGGTCTGCGTGTTCATATCCGTAATGACATGGCCCAGTGCGCCATATACGCCCTGGTCCGGAGCGTAGAAGGTTAATGTCCCTACACCTGCAGCGGAGTCACGAATGTACAATCCAAGCCTCCAGGCTTTATCTTCCGCATCATAAGCCGGTGTCAAACGCGTCTTAACTGTTTCTTTGCCTCGTTTTAATACAACATCTATTCCTTTTTTGCTCTTGCCTGCATGCTCAACAGCTTCAGCTACACCCGTTACACCATCAAGGCGTTTACCGTCCATATGGGTAATCAGATCCCCAAGCTTGATGCCTGCTGATTCTCCAGGGGATACACGTTCATCTTGTCCAGAACGAACCAGATGGTGCCCTACAACCAGAATGCCTGCAGATTTTACTTTGACGCCAATGGTTTGACCCCCGGGTACTACACGCAAATCCGGAATCACGTTTACGTTAACCGTTTTTACCGGAATTTTGCCCCACAACTTCAACGTTAATTTGGCATGTCCCGTTTGTTGGGGATGAAGATGCAAAGGTTGTTGCTTCGTTACTTGGACCGCAGTTTCCTTTCCATCAAAACCAACGATGTCAGGACGATCCACAACAGCGCTTGAAGCAGCCGGTACAGCGAGATGAACGTCAGCCTGCCTGCCTGCAAATACCTGGAGTTCATCAGGCAATGAAGCATAACTTTGCACAGGCTGAATGGCCTGGCTGATCACACATAGAAAGAAGGCAAATAAAAGACCTAGCAATTTCTTCCTGAGGGGGGAATTCAATGGCTGTCACACTCCCTTTGCTTCTTTCGCTTGACGAAAGGTGGTCGCCAATTGCGTACCTATAAGATAACCTCGCCCCCAGGCTTTTATTACTGTCAATCATTACGCCAGCCGCTCGTTTCACCCTTTTTTGGCTTCCGCCAAATTCAGCATTTCCTGTGCATGATGCAGTGTTTTTTCTGTAATTTCCACACCGCCCAGCATACGTGCCAATTCCTTCACTCTGCCTTCGTCTGACAGCGATTCCACTTGTGTCATCGTGCGCCCGTCATAAACATGCTTTTCGATGAGATACTGATGATCAGCCATACAAGCAACCTGTGGTAAGTGAGTAATAGAGAAAACTTGGCAAGTGGAGGACAGACGATATAATTTCTCCGCAATGGATTGTGCTGCTCTTCCGCTTACCCCCGTATCCACCTCGTCAAAAATCAACACCGGAATCCGGTCATGACGTGCGAATATACTCTTCATCGCGAGCATCATTCGGGACAACTCACCACCGGAAGCAATTTTGCCGAGCGGACGTAAAGGCTCACCTGGGTTCGGAGAAATCAGGAATTCCGCATTATCTGCACCCTGACGCGTAAGACGAATGCGACGCCCATTCCATTCAATCCCTTTTGAATCTTCAAAAGGAGTAATCTGAACTCTTAACGTCGTTCTCTCCATCTGGAGATCCTTCAGCTCACTTTCCACCTGTGCTGCAAGTTCCTCTGCACATTGTTTACGAACGCGGCTGAGTTCCTCGGCAGACTCCATGACTAATTTGAGCAATTTGTCACGTTCATTACGCAATTTCTCCAGACGTTCATCCTTGTTCTCCAACTGGTCGGTTTCATGGCTAATTTGTTCATAATAATTCAAAATAAGTTCCACACTGTCGCCGTATTTCCGTCTGAGGCCAGAAATAAGATTCAGTCGCTGTTCCACTTCTTCCAATCTCGCCGGGTTAAATTCGATCTTCTCCCGATAATCACGCAACTGAAACGTCGCGTCTTCCAGCTGATAAAATGCAGACTGCAGCTGTTCAACAATAGGCTGCAGCCCTTTGCTGTCATATCCCGATATATCTTCAATTCGTGACAGCGCGATACTTACAGCTTCTAACCCACGTTGACCGCTAAGCAAATCATATGCACCAGCAACACTGTCCATCATTTTCTCGCTATGGGATAGTTTGACCCGTTCTTCTCCGAGTAATTCATCTTCGCCCTGCGTTAGAGAAGCAGCTGCAATCTCTTCAAGTTGAAAGCGATACATGTCCAGCAATTGATACGCACGTTGACTTGACTCCTGAAGTGCACGCAGTTCTTTTTCCGCCGTAATAAAGTTACTGTAGCGTTCCTGATATTCCGTTTTGACTGGACCGATGATTGCTGCCCCGTATGTATCCAGAAGCCCCAGATGACTTTCTGCGCGCAACAAACTTTGATGTTCATGCTGGCCGTGAATATTAATTAATTTTTCTCCGACTTCACGGAGCATCGTCAAATTGACCAATTGGCCGTTAATACGAGATGTACTTTTACCTTGGGTATTCAGTTCACGGCGAATCACCAGATGCTCCTCCGGCTCACAATGGATGCCAAGCTTCTCCAGCGTTTCCCATACCGGATGGCTTGGCTCCATTTCAAACAGAGCCTCCATCTCGGCCTTCTCACATCCATAGCGGATCAGATCGGCCGAGCTTCGTCCACCAGCAATCAGACCCAAGGCATCAATAATGATCGATTTACCCGCTCCTGTTTCACCAGACAAGACATGGAATCCCGGGTGGAAAACAACATCAACTTCTTCTACAACAGCCAGATTACGAATCGATAATGTAACTAACATCTGCAAAAACACCTCCGGATGACTCACTCAGAAATTATGTTTTTGAACCATTATATTCTAGGAAATATAACCCATAATCCGCTCGATTACGGTCACGCTGTTACTTTCCGTCCGGCAGATGATGAGTATGGTATCATCTCCACAGATGGTGCCCATCACTTCCGTCCACTCAATATTATCGAGTAAGGCAGCAATGGAGTTAGCAGTGCCAGGCAAACACTTCATCACGACCAGATTGTTTGTATGATCGATGTGTAAGAAGTTGTCCACGAGGGCACGTTTCAGTTTCTGAATCGGATTATATCGTTGGTCTGTAGGTAAAGAATACTTATATCGTCCATCGTCCATGGGGATCTTGATTAAAAGAAGCTCCTTAATATCCCGTGATACAGTGGCCTGAGTCACCTGAAATCCGGATTTACGCAAAGCTTCAACCAGATCATCCTGGGTTTCAATTTCGTTTTGACTTATGATTTCACGTATCTTAATGTGTCGTTGTCCTTTCATACATGCCTCCAGTTAAAAGTTCAATGTATTGCAATAAAACGGCAAATTCTAATTTCCATAACGTTTGCCATCCTGCAATTCGTTCATTCGTTATATAAACAACTTTCACGTTTCATAAATACCCTTAGTCCAGATCATCTCCATCGTACACGTCTTCCTGATAGTCCATGAGCCTGATTACCTTGATATCCGATTCCTCCATATCCACATACAGCAATCCTTCACAACCGGGATATAACAATAAATAATACAGGAAGCGATCTCGCAGGGATGGCCCAGTAAGTTCAAGAGGTTGCCTGCGACGGGACGTTTTCACCAGATACCTCTCATCATCACGCTCTGCTACATAATCAATGAACAGCCTGCTGTAATAAACGGATTCATCCGCTTCAAAGGCTAAAGGAATTTTCATTTTACCTCCGATGACTTCATATCCTTCAGCTTCAAGCAGATCCACTGCCGGTGAATCCTGAATTTCTAAATTCAGTTGTATACCCGACAAGCTTACTGGAATCGGACGATTAACCCAATTCCGAAAGCCAAAGAACAGCCATAAAATCAAGCAGACAGCAAGTACACCAATAACAATTGTGTCATATTGCCCATCCATCATCGCTCACCTCGAAGACATATTCGAGATTCGACAACCGATTTCCTTTTAGAATGTCACCTTTCCAGCGAAAAGAAACCCATCCTATGATGAGTTTCCTGTAAAAGTATGGGCAGCTTCCATTGCAACTTGATCTGCAAGTGCATCAAGTGAAGCCTGAACGTTCTCATGTTGTGTTGCTTCTGGTTCTTCCAGACGCCAGTGAGCGAGAAATTCGATATTTCCTTCTCCGCCTGTAATCGGCGAGAATGTTAAACCTTTTAGCTTTAATCCAAGCTCATTGGCGAAACGAAGCATTGTCTGTAAAACGTCCTTGTGAACCTTAGTATCACGAACGACGCCAGACTTGCCGACTTTCTCACGGCCTGCTTCAAACTGAGGTTTAATTAACGCTACAATGTCTGCCGGTTGCTTCAGAAGTGCCAGCAACGGCGGCAAAATAATTCTCAGCGAAATAAAGGATACATCGATACTGGCAAAATTCGGCACAGGTCCATGTAGATCTTCCGGAGTCACATAACGGAAATTGGTTCTTTCCATTACAGTAACCCGTTCATCATTACGAAGGGACCAATCCAGCTGGTTATAACCTACATCGATGGCATATACATGAGATGCACCATGTTGTAGGGCACAATCGGTAAAACCGCCAGTGGATGAACCGATATCGAGCATCACAAGTCCATTCATATCGAGATCGAAGTGACGGATCGCTTTTTCAAGCTTTAATCCGCCTCTACCAACATAGGGATGTACTGAACCCTTTACTTTTAGTTCGGCTTCCCGTGGAATCTTCATGCCCGCTTTTTCAATCCGCTCATTGTTGGCATATACCAGTCCAGCCATGATTGCAGCTTTTGCCTTCTCACGACTTTCGTAATATCCCTGCTCAACCAGCAGAACATCAATTCGTTCTTTCGGGAGTGACATGTCTTTCTCCTATCATGTAGTAATCCTAATTAATTAATTAATAATGTGTTCCAGTTTCTCTGATTGTTCCAGTTATGAAGGGAACCGAGTTCTGGACATACCATATGAAGATTGGGCTGCCATACTGCGCAGCTCCGAGCTCACATTCTCAACCGTGAGTCCTACTTCAGCTCTTTGTTCCTCAATACTGCCATGTTCAATGAATCGATCCGGAATGCCCATCAGTTGCACATGAACATCATGCAGCCCTTGTTCTGCGTAAAACTCCAGAACTGCACTGCCCATACTGCCTGCTTGTGATGCTTCTTCAAGCACAATTAACTTCGTGCCTCGAACTGCGAGATCGCGCAGCATCTGCTCATCAAGCGGTTTAAGGAAACGGGCGTTAATTACGCCAACCGTAATACCTTCTCTTTTAACAGTCTCTGCAGCTTCTTCAGCAAGCTGTACCATCGATCCTGAAGCGATGATAGCATAACCTTCAGATGGACGAAGTTGTTCCCATGCACCGATTGGAATCGGAATGAGTTCCTCGTCAAGAGGCACGCCTACAACATTGTTTCGTGGATAACGATAAGCAATAGGGCCTTCATTATATTCAAGCGCTGTCTTCATCATATGGCGCAGTTCATTCTCATCCTTAGGCATCATCAAAACGATATTCGGAATATGACGCATAAACGCCACATCGTACACACCTTGATGCGTTTCACCATCTGGACCAACAAATCCGGCACGGTCAATGGCGAACATGACATTGGCGTTATGACGACAAATATCATGTACAATCTGATCATACGCACGTTGCATAAATGTCGAATAGACGGCAAATACCGGCTTCAACCCTTCCATTGCCAGTGCTGCACACATGGTTGCTGCATGCTGTTCGGCAATACCCACGTCAATCATGCGATCAGGGAATTCCTTACTGAAAGGAATGAGACCTGAACCAGTTGGCATGGCTGGTGTTACCGCTACAATTCGTTTATCCTGCTTGGCAAGATCAATCAACGTTTTACCAAACACTTCCGTATACATCGGTTTGCCTACAGCTTTAAGCACTTGACCTGATTCGATCTTGTACGGAGAAATTCCGTGCCATTTGTGTGAATCGGCCTCAGCTGGCTGATAGCCTTTACCTTTGGTTGTCAGTACATGAACCATTACAGGACCATCCACGTTATCCGCCTGTTTGAACGTTTCAATCAATTTAGGAATGTCGTGTCCATCAATGGGTCCCAAATAAGTGAAACCCAGCTCTTCGAACAGAACTCCTGGAACCATCATGTATTTGACACTATCTTTAATCCAGCTCGCCGATTTGGCCAAGCGATCCCCTATGGCAGGAATTTTTTTGAGCATTCCTTCCACGTCATCCTTGGCTTTCAAATAATGGCGATCCGAACGTATTTTGCTCAAATATTTATGCATAGCCCCGACATTCGGAGCAATGGACATTTCATTATCATTAAGGATAACCATCAGCTTTTTCTGTTCATGACCGATGTGATTGAGAGCTTCAAAGGCCATACCACCTGTAAGCGCTCCATCCCCGATCATCGCGATAACCTGATTGTCTTCACCCTTGAGATCACGGGCAAGCGCCATGCCCATCGCAGCAGATAACGATGTACTGCTATGACCGGCCTCCCATACATCATGTTCACTCTCGTTACGTTTAACAAATCCACACAAGCCATTATGCTGACGAAGTGTATCGAAGCGATCCATCCGCCCCGTAAGAACCTTGTGCACATAAGCCTGATGCCCTACATCGAAAATCATTTTGTCCACCGGACTGTTATAGCAATAATGCAGGGCTACCGTGAGCTCAACCACTCCTAAGTTGGGTGCGAGATGGCCCCCTGTAACGGACAGCTTCTCAATCAGAAACTGCCGGATCTCTGCCGACAAAAGAACGAGATCATCCTGAGACATCGACTTTAGATCACTGGGTTGTTTAATTTGTGGAAGCAGCACGAGAATCTCCCCGCTTTCCTAGATTGTTTGATTTGGTGTAATCCATATATACATAGTTTATTAAATGACATTAAAACATTATAACATAAAAGAACAAGAATCATAATTTACGGCACTATACTCCAGATAACGAGCATTTTCGCCAGCAAGGTTCGTATGATCTTCCTCAATATGTATTCCCAAACCCACTTGGAACAGACTCTCTTCATAAAGCCCAGAAAAAGCACATTAAATTGATTACACAATTTTGAGTGATTTGAAACAGCGAAGCGCACCCGGAACTAATGATCTCGACTCATCAGATAATCTGCGATCTCCATCAGTCTGGAAGGGTCAGGTAACTCAGCTCTGCCGAGTGCATCTTTCGCAGATTGCGTAAGGGACTTCACCTCTTGAAGAGATGCATCCATACCAATAAAATAAGGGTATGTGACCTTTTGCTGATTCACATCACTTTGCGTCTTCTTGCCCATTTTCTGCTCGTCACCCGTCAAATCCAGAATATCATCCTGAATCTGGAAAGCCAGCCCCAGGTCTCTACCAAATACGCGCAGCGCCTCCAACTGTCCTTCTGTCGCACCACCAATACGAGCGCCGGCAATGAGGGAAAACACAATTAAATCTCCGGTCTTGTGCAGATGAATGTATTGCAATTGGGCAAGATCTGTCATGCCCTGCTCGCCTTCCATATCAGCTACTTGTCCGCCAACCATGCCTCTTGCTCCAGCCAGTTCGGACAACTCCTCCACAATGGACAACACTGCATCTGCAGACACACCGCTGCGACGACCTGACTGGACAATACTATAAAAAGCATGCGTTAACAGTGCATCGCCAGCCAATATTGCTGTCGCTTCACCAAATACTTTGTGGTTCGTTAATTTTCCCCTGCGATAGTCGTCATTATCCATGGCGGGTAGGTCATCGTGGATCAACGAATACGTATGAACCATCTCCACGGCGCAGGCTACCGGCAATGCAGCTGTACGCTGTGCACCGAAGGCTTCCGCCGCAGCAACGACCAGAAGTGGACGAAGGCGTTTGCCCCCGGCCATAAGTGAATACTGCATCGCGTCAGCCAGTGACTGAGGCACATCCCAGTGAACAGGAAGAGTCTGCTTCAACTCTCCCGTCACTTCAGCTGTGACTTCCTCAAGATATGTTTCAAACGAAGGACGATCACTCATTGACTTCACCGCTTTCGTCGACGGCAGCGCCGAACGGTTTTTTGCGAAGTTCCCCATCCTCTTCTACGATCATCTCGATCTTACGTTCCACTTGCTCCAGCTTCAAACCACAAAGTTGGGAAAGCTTCATTCCGCGCTGAAACAAATCGATAGCCTGTTCCAGTGGAACATCACCATGTTCAAGCTGACCTACGATGTCTTCCAATGCCGCCATTGCCTCTTCAAAATTCAATTCCGGTTCATTCGCCATGGGTATTATCGTCCTCCTTCATTCCCCAAACCTGACAGTCTAGCTGTCCGTCTGTTAATTTAATCTTTATCGAATCTCCAGGCTGTACATCCTTCATCGATTTGATCAATCGTTGTTCCTGTTCGTCATAGACAAGGCTGTATCCGCGTGACATGACTTTGAGCGGGCTAAGCGCATCCAGATGTCGCACAGTTGATTTCCACTGCTGCTGCTTCGCTCTCGTAATAGATCGGATTGCAACCTCCAGTTGACGCCGGGCTGATGCATTCTCCCGTCTTGCTGCATTCACCTGTTCACGAGGATTGAATCGTTGCAGCGCTGCACGCAAACGCTCCTGTTTCTCGGTTGTCCATTTCATACGTGTATCTACAGTTCGCAGAAGACGCTGTTGCAGCATATCCAGTCGCTCCGTATGCTGCATTAAGGTTCGTCTGGGATGCACAAGCACAGGTGAGCGTTGCAATCTGGCCAGTCGCTCCCGATTATGAACAGCACGCTGACGTAAACTGTGCTGCAGTTGACGCTGGCGCTGAGCGATCTGATCAAGCAGCTCAGCTCGATTGGGTACTGCCAGTTCGGCAGCAGCCGTAGGCGTTGCCGCACGCAGATCAGCAGCAAAATCGGCAATCGTAAAATCCGTTTCATGCCCAACCGCTGAAATCACAGGAATGGCCGAACCCACAATCGCTCTTGCCACGATCTCCTCATTGAAAGCCCATAACTCCTCCAGTGATCCGCCGCCTCGTCCGACAATCAGCACATCGGCTTCGCCCATTCGGTTCAGGTTGTTGATGGCCTTCACAATGGAAGGAGCCGCACCTTTTCCTTGAACGAGTACAGGATACAGAATCACTTGGGCAGAAGGATATCTGCGTTGCAATGTAATCATGATATCCCTTACCGCTGCACCTGTAGGTGAAGTGACCACACCAATCGTCTGTGGAAAACGGGGAATCTGCCTTTTCCGTGATGTAGAGAACAGTCCCTCGTCCTCCAGCTTTTTTTTCAGCTGCTCATAGGCCAAATACAGACTTCCAATACCGTCCGGTTGCATGTGTGTAGCGTAGAATTGATATTGTCCATCCCGCTCATACACCGAGACATTACCACGAGCAATAACCCTTGCACCCTCCTTCGGTACAAAGGGCAATCGTTGATTATGGGAAGCAAACATAATGGACTTAATTCGGCTGTCCTTGTCCTTCAATGTAAAATACATATGACCGCTGGAGTGATGTGTAAAATTGGAGATCTCTCCGCGCAGCCATACATCCGACAGTACCTGATCCGATTCCAGTTTCATCCGAATGTATCGGTTCAGGTCTTTGATGGAGTAAATTTTTTGATCTGCCACAGACAGTTACCTAGGCCAATCCGTGAGCGCGTTTGGCCGCGATCAGTGTATTTTGCATTAACATAGTGATTGTCATTGGGCCAACGCCTCCAGGAACCGGAGTAATTGGGCCAGATACCGTCTTCACGCTCTCGAAATCTACATCTCCTGCCAGTTTTCCGTTATCCAGACGGTTCATCCCCACATCGATTACAACGGCACCAGGTTTGACGAAATCGGCATCCACAAAGTTTGCACGTCCGATTGCAACCACAAGAATGTCTGCCTGACGCGTGATCTCTTTCATGTTCGCTGTACGGGAATGACACATCGTTACCGTTGCGTTCTCACGTTGTAGCAGCAAGGATACCGGTTTACCGACAATATTGCTACGTCCGATAACTACGGCATGTTTGCCTGACATTTCAAGACCGGTACGCTTGATCAGCTCGATCACGCCCGCAGGGGTGCATGGCAACAGACTATCGTCACCAATGACGAGATTACCCACGTTAACCGGATGGAATCCATCCACGTCTTTGTCCACAGCGATCGCATCGATAACCGCTTTCTCTTCGATATGCTTCGGTAATGGGAGCTGAACCAAAATGCCGTTAATGGATTCCTGTTTGTTCAGCTTGTCCACCAGCGCGAGCAGATCCTCTTGGGAGGTGCTTGCATCCAGACGATGAACTTCGGAATAGAAACCGAGGTCGTGACATGCTTTTTCTTTATTACGCACATATACTTGGGATGCCGGATCTTCCCCGACGAGCACAACAGCCAGACCAGGTACTACCCCCTGTTCGCTAAGCTGTTTTACTTCTGTCGTCATGCTTGCGCGGATCTCTTGGGATACTTCTTTACCGTTAATAATAGATGCTGTCATTGTACTCTCTCTCCCTTATGTGAACATATAATTAAGTGACTCACAAAATTAAGACAGTTTTGCTTTGATGGTGCTGACTTCCTGAATCATGCGCCCAAGTACGCCGTTAACGAACTTACCGGATTCATCTGTACCAAAATACTTGGACAATTCAATCGCTTCATTGACAGATACTTTTGCCGGAATATCATCACGGAACACCATTTCATACGTTGAAAGCCGTAGGATCTGGCGGTCTACACGCGACAGACGGCTAATCTGCCAACCTTTCAAATAATCGACGAGTAATCCGTCAATCGCTTCTTTATTGTTCCATGCGCCCTGTACCATTTCGGTCACGTAGGTACGCATTACATCTGCATCATGAATAACCACTTCGGTTTCATTGTCTTCAGCGGCTTCATTGATCAACATATTCACGGCTTCAGCTGCGCCCACTTCATTCATTTCCATCTGATACAGACTTTGTACTGCAATTTCCCTTGCCAAACGTCTTTTCATGTCCTGCCTCCTGCAGCGCTCCCTGTGGAGCGTCATCATGCTTATTTTAAAATATAAAATCTTTGATGGAATCAGAGATCTTATTATATTGTTATCCCTTTTCACAAAAAAACCTGCAATCGTTTCCTCCAAAAAACGGGCAACCTAAACTACAGCTCTATTTTCGGAAGAAACATATTGCAGGGTTCAGGTGGCTCACTTAAAGGGACGCCAGCGATCGCCGAGCCATTGCCCCCATTCCCTCCAGGGAATGAACGAGCCCAGCTTCGAGTCGCTTCGTCTACCTAACGTATAACCGATGAACACCAAGAGTGCAAAGAACAACATATCCCAAAAACCGATCCATACATAAAGAAATCCAAAAAAGATGCCGCCGACAATTCCGGTAATTCGGCCTCTGTGACTATCCCAAATCTCTCTCCACAGCATCAGTGAAACTCACCTCATTCCACTCGACTCTTGTAGTTAGGCGACTGGGTAACGTTGGCAATATACACGGTGACAAAAGAAACCGGGATACCCGTAATCTCCTGTACATGATCATGTATTGCCTTCTGTAGATCGGCTGTCAGCGTCGGGATTGGCGTCTCGCCATCCACTACTGCACGGATCATAATCTCCAGTCCGGATTCAACCACACGAATACGAGCTTTGACATCACGTACTCCCCGGAAACGGGAAGTTGCTTTGAGACAGAGATTTTCAATCGTTTCCATCGAAATCTGCACATCACCATACTCGGTACGCTGATCTACAGACGGCAATGAAGCACGATCACGCCGAACCGAGATGTAGAAAAATCGCAAACTCAGGATAAACAAAATTGCTGCTGCAACAACCGCCGCAATAATGACGTTTTGCTCCTGCTGGTAATTCAATTCGTAAGGCAGCACACCACTAATAAGAAGTATGACTGCTGCCGATATTGCTCCAACGCTTATGCTGTATATAAACAACAGAAGCCGATCCAGTATTTTAGCCACGAACTGCACAGCCTCCCTTGCTCACTAACATTGCTTAACCTGCCCATTGGCAAAAAGTGATCCTCAGGTGCAAGCTTCCGCTTTTATGAAGACCTGTCCAAGACGGGATAACCCCCGGCAGTGATGCCGGGGGAATCTGTCTTCTTTTATTTTACGCGCTGACTGTTCAGATCGATTTCTTCAACTTTCTCGGTGCTCTTGAACTGAACGTCATGAATGTGCACATTAACTTCATTCACATTCAATCCTGTCATGTTCTCGATGGAGCGCTTCACGTTCTGTTGAATTTCGGTAGCCACCTGTGGCAGACGGTAACCATATTCAATAATAACGGAAACATCCACTGCAGCTTCACGCTGACCTACTTCAACCTTAACGCCTTTGGAAAGGTTTTTGCGACCAAGCAATTCAGCAAATCCACCAGCGAATCCGCCGCTCATGCCTGCAACACCTTTCACTTCAACTGTAGCCAGTCCAGCGATCACTTCAATAACTTCAGGTGCGATCTGGATTTCACCGATATCCGTTCGTTCAAATTCTGTCGGCAGTGTACTCATAACTGTTCAACACACCTTTCGCGAAATAAGTTTGCGGCCATCCGTCAGGGCACTGGTATTCAGGCCAATCTGACCTTCAGAACCCTTCCGGTCCGGCTTTACCGGAACTCCTGCAACCTTCATCCGCGTATGTGCGGCGGCTTATCCTCTGCAGGAGACATGCGCTCTTATTATTACATACTATATCATTTGGGCTACATTATGACAAACAAGCCCAATATACCTTTTAAATCTCATTTTCCTCAAGAAATTTGATATCAAAGTCACCCCGAACGAACGTTGGATGCTCCAGCAATTTCTGATGAAAAGGAATTGTTGTGGAGATGCCTTCAATCGCAAACTCAGCCAATGCACGCTTCATCTTCGCGATGGCCTCTTCCCGGTTTGCTCCCCATACGATCAATTTAGCGATCATGGAGTCGTAATAAGGAGAGATCGTGTAGCCCGGATAAGCTGCACTATCTACACGTACACCCGGTCCTCCTGGTGCAAGGTAGAAACCAATTTTACCTGGTGACGGCATAAAGTTACGGTCCGGATCTTCTGCGTTGATACGGCACTCAATGGACCAGCCATTGATCACAACATCTTCCTGACGGAAAGAAAGCGGATTGCCTTCAGCTACCGAGATCATTTCGCGGATCAGATCCACTCCTGTAACCATTTCCGTTACAGGGTGCTCCACCTGAATACGTGTATTCATTTCCATGAAATAGAATTCACCGTTAGGGCTGAGCAAGAACTCAAGTGTACCTGCTCCCGAGTAATTCACGGCAAGCGCTGCCCGTACTGCGGCATCTCCCATCAATGTACGCACATCTTCAGAGATGATTGGACAAGGCGCTTCTTCCACCAGCTTTTGACGTCGACGCTGAACGGAACAATCACGCTCGCCCAGATGCACTGCATTTCCATGTTTGTCTGCAATGATCTGAATCTCCACGTGCTTCATGCCTGTCAGGAATTTCTCCAGATATACTCCGGCATTGCCAAAAGCTTTCTGTGCTTCCTGCTGGGCAGCTGTAATTTGCTTGATCAGCGTCTCTTCATCTTCAGCAATACGAATCCCTTTACCTCCACCACCAGCAGTAGCTTTGATAATGACAGGATATCCAATATCTCTAGCAATCATAATGGCTTCATTCATATTTTCAACCAAACCGTCGGAGCCCGGAATTACAGGTACACCTGCATCCTTCATCGTTTGCTTGGCAACAGCCTTGTCACCCATTTTGGTAATGGCTTCCGGAGATGGGCCGATGAACGTAATATTGCAGGAACCACAGATTTCTGCAAAATCAGCGTTCTCTGCCAGAAATCCGTAGCCTGGGTGGATCGCATCACATTCCGTCAGTGTAGCTACACTCATCAGATTGGTGAAGTTAAGATAACTGTCTTTCGAAAGCGTAGGCCCGATACAATACGCTTCATCTGCAAGACGAACATGCAGAGAGTCTTTATCCGCTTCCGAATAGACTGCTACCGTCGAAATGCCAATTTCACGACAGGCACGAATAATACGTACCGCAATTTCGCCACGGTTCGCAATCAGTATTTTTTGAAATTTCATTTCGTTATTGTCCTCCTTCGAAGCTCATGCAGTTGCCGTTATGCGGTTATAACCGTTATTCCGGTTTCACCAGGAACAGGGGTTGTCCATACTCAACCAGCTGTCCGTTCTCAACCAGCACTTCAACGATTTCTCCCTTGATGTCAGCATCAAGCTCGTTCATCAGCTTCATCGCCTCAATGATACATACCGTTGTTTTCTCAACAACTTTATCACCAGCGCTTACAAAAGGACCTACTTCCGGCGAGGAAGCTCTGTAAAAAGTACCCACCATCGGAGATACAATTTTATGTAAATGACTTGTAGTATCGACTTGCGGAGCAGCCTCAGCTACAACTGCAGCCGGTTGCACCTGTGGTGCAGCAATCATTTGCGGTTGAATAGCAGCTGCCTGAACATACTCGGTTTTACCCGGTTTGCGAATCGACAACCGTGATCCTTCGTTTTCAATTTCCAACTCTTGAACGGAACTTTCATCTACCAGTTTGATCAGCTCTTTGATCTCACTCAATTTAAACATTTCCATTATTCACTCCTTCGGCATCATGCCAGTCTCACTAGGACGGTCATATGGCTTTATGTATTATATCATAATCGTTAAAAATGGAAAGAGCCCGAGATCTAATCCAGCTCTCGGGGCTACTTTTCCATATTTTAGATTACTGTTCTGTCACGTATTGCACGCTGATTTTATTTTGCGATACAGCCAATTCTTTCATAACCAGATCCACAATGGAAACCGCCTGTTTTACATCCAGTTTATCACTGAGAACAACGACTTTATACTTGTCGGCATCCTCTTGAACGATGGCATTAGCAAACTGCTGCGACAAAGTTTCTTCAATGCCATTGATTTTGGCTTCTTTTTCTTCCAGCGTACGAAGCTGCTCTGTTGCTTTGGCATTTTCTTCTGGCGTTTTGCTCAGATCGCCCGCAACGGTCATGAGTTCTTCATACTTGCGATTGTTGCTCTCTTCACGCTGCCACTGGTAGTTCTGGAACTGGCTGCTCGCGGACGCCGCCGTATTCTGCTCTTCCATTTCCTTGAGAACGTCCTCATCGGTTTTCGTTGCACTGCCTTCTGTTTCGGCATTTGTCTCAGGAGTGGTTGCTGCGCCTTTGTCTGTCCCTTTCTCGCTGCCTTTACCCGCTTCACCTTGTTTCTCTCCCGATTCCGCAGCCGGTGATTTCTCGGTGTCTCCAGCTTCTTTACCGTCTACAACTGCAGGATTATCAACAGAATCAGTTGCCGCTTGCTCTCCTTCAGTCCCTGTAACTTCACCGCCATTGACCACTTCATTCACAACCAGACCTTCTGTCGGATCAAGGATTCCAGCCGTTTCCTTCGCATCTCCCTGCTTCATACCATCCACCTGCGTGCTCTCAGCTACAGGCGTATTAACCGGACCGGAATCTTCAGTGAACAGGTAATAGGCGGACAAAATGACCATCAGACTCAGCATGGATACGAGCCATACCGTTTGACGTTTGTTATTCATTAGAACTTCCTCCTCGAATTGGCTTCATTCTTATGACAATCAAATCTTGTGATTCATGGTTCCGGACTAATCCTGCTTGCGCGGAACAACCGAAATTCGGTAGGCCGCAACATTCAGCCCTTTTTCCACAGCATCTGTAATCAGGTCCTTCACAACCTTGTTCTCTGCACCTCTGGCAACGACAAGCACGCCCCGGATCTGCGGTTTGAGCTTTTTCGTGACAATCGGTGTCTGATCCCCTGATATTTCATACGTAATAATCTCACCATCCCGGGTATATTGCGTCATATGTCGCTTACCCCCGTTTGCATCCGTTTCTTCGGTGAGCTGCTGCGAATCCTTCACATTACGCTGTACAACAAGCTCCTCTGTAGAATCCACGGTAACCATCACATCAACAGTTCCAACACCTACGATATTTTCCAGCACACCCTTGATCTTGTCCTCAAATGCGATTTCTATCGCCTGAAATGGATTCTGATCCGTCGGATCCGTCTGTATGGATGCCATCGATGTAGCTGGATCAGGAGGCTCACGACCGATATTTTCGGAATCAATCTTTTTGACATTGACGAAGGAGTTGAACAACATGATTCCGACTCCGATCAAACCAAGGATAATCAGCCAGCGAAAGGTTTGACTGCGCCGTTGCCCACCTTCTCCTCCGCCGAGCCAGCTTTCCATCTTTTTGAGCCATTGCCTCATCGGATACCCTCCTTCTTAAAGCGCCGAAGCGCTTTTCTTTTCTTTCACCTGTACTTTGTTTGCATCAATATCCCACTTCTCTGTCAATAGCGTAATAATTTGTACTGCACGTTCAGATCGGGAGGACGTCTGTCCTTGCTGAGAGTTTGTCTCTGCCTGCTCACCCGACACAGGTATGGAGTCAACTTCCTGTCCATTTTTCGGTTCGCCAGAGTTACCCTTACCCACGCTACTTTCACGATTACTGCCGCTGTTCACCTCAATCTGTACATCCGGGACATCAATCTGATCAATCTGGATTGGCTCCTGTACTGGAGGAGATTCAGTGGCTTCGGATTCAAGGTCAGAGTCGAATATCGGTTTTGTAGTTGCCGTTGCTTCCTGTTGAGCTGTATTGGAGTTGACTTTCCCGGCTGCTGTCTCACCTGCCATCTCCACCAAAACATACTGGATCACCGGAAGTTCCACCGAAGAGGCCAAATCCGTCTCCGGCTTGCTTGTATCCATGACGAGCTTTACCTCAACAGACTGCACTCGCTCCCCGGTTGTTTCTTCAATTTGACCTTTCATTACGTTAGCCAGTTCTTTGGCTGTCCATTGCAGCGATTGTTCCTGTTCATTGGATTGTAGCCGCTTGCCCTGAGCCAAAATCTGTTCAAGTGTTGCATTTCCATCAGATGGCGAATCCATGGCGGTCATCGCTCGCTTAAGCTCGCCAACCGGATCACTTTTCAAGAGCTTCGTTATGGGCGATAACAGGGTCAGCAGGATAAGAAGGCTCAGCACAAGCTTGACATAGCGTTCCATGGATCGATTGGGCAACAGCATATCCACGAAAGTCGCCAGCAGAACGATCATGATTAATTCCCGGAGCCAGCTGCTCAGCCACCCCATCCTTCCAGCCCCTTTCTCTCGAGCATCCCCTCATCTCATCATGACGGTCAGATTGCCTGCGGTTAGCAGGATCGTGATTGCCAGAAAAAACATCAGTCCAACGGCAGCCAGTGCCGCAAATACGTAAATCATGCTTTTGCCTATCGCCTGCAGACATCCCACAATCGGCGTATCCCCTAGCGGTTGCATGATCGCGCCAGTTATGTTGTAGATCAGGGCTAGCGTCAGAATTTTAAGTGCGGGAAAAGCGCATAAAAACAAGATGATGATGACACCCGTTAGTCCGATTGCATTTTTCACCAGCAGTGACGCTGTGATAACCGTGTCGGTTGCATCCGCAAACGTTCTGCCGACAATGGGGACAAAGTTGCCTGCGATGTACTTCGCCGCTTTCAGACTGACACCATCTGCCACAGAGCCCGATGCCCCCTGCACCGAAATTACGCCCAGGAACATCGTAAGCAGTATACCGAGCAGAGCAACACTAATGTTCCGTAAGAGATCTGCCAGCTGTGTAAGCTTGTACTTGTCGGATAAGGAACTGACGAGATGTAATACGGCTGAGAAAAAGAGTAGCGGAAACACCAGCATGTGGATCAATGTACCGACCAGATGAATCATGAAAATGATGAGCGGATGGGTCACAGAAACGGTTATGACATTTCCCATTGAAGCCAGTAGTGTAAACAACAGGGGCACCATGGCCATCATAAAGTTGATCATGCTGGCTATGGCATCCTTGGCGTATCCAATCGCCACACTAAAGCTGTTTATGGCGATGATGATAATGACCATGTAACAGATGGAGTAAGCGATTTTGCTAATATTGTTTTTCTCAAAAGCGGTCTGCAACGTCTCCAGAATCATGCTCAGCACACTCAGCATCACAATCGTGACCAGAAGTTTGCCGTTATATAAAATTTCATGCAGCATGAAGGTTCCAATCGCTATAAACACCGACTTCAGGCTGAACCCTTCATTGCCGGGGATTAACATATCCATAAAGGAAGGCGTTTTTCCTTCCGGGAAAAAACCGCCGTATTGTTGCATGAGTTGGTCCCAATATTTTTCTACCTGATCCTTGGGAAGTTGGTCAGCCTGCTGCTGCATCCACTCTCCTGAGGGAGAACCAGCGGCGACCTGTCCCATGATCGCAAACAGAAAACACAGCGTCAGCACGAAGGTAAGGCGCCACTGCGGCTTGTGATGCATCATTTTCATATGAAGTCCGCACGCCTCCCTCTACACCGGCATCAGCTTCATGACGGTTTCGATAATAATGCTGATGATTGGTATCGCGAGTACAAGGATCAGCACCTTGCCAGCAAGTTCAATTTTGGAAGCAATGCTCTCCTGGCCTGCATCCCTTACAATCTGTGCTCCGAATTCAGCAATGTACGCTATGCCTATAATTTTCAGTACGGTTTTCAGATAAATGCTCTCCATGCCTGAATTTTCGGCAAGCCGTTTCAACACTTCGATCACCGCGCCAATCTTGCCAATCAGCAGCATGAAGATCACGATGCCGGTGGCAGCAGCAATCAGAAAAGCGAACATGGGCTTCTGTTCTTTGATAACTAGAATGAGAACCGTTGCGATGAGCGCCAGACCTACAACTTGGATAATTTCCACAGGTCACCACCATCCCGGCTTCATGACCGTTTTCATTGAAAAAGAAATATCGATTTGATCTCTTGCAGCAGGCTGTCCAGCATTCGGACCACCATGAACAATACAACGACAAATCCGATCACGGTCACCCAGTGAGCCATATCTTCCTTTCCCATTTGTTTCAGCACCGTATGAATCATTGCAATGATGATTCCGATGCCCGCAATTTGAAAGATTGCGTTCACTTCTAAATTCATGACCTTGGCACCTCACTATCCCGGCTATTTCAGAAGATCAGAATGACGATTAACGCTCCGACAAGCATCCCGAGACTGCGGCACATTCGTTCATATTTCATTTGATCGGCTTGGGCACGGGATTCCTCATGCATAAGTTGCTGAATGGCTAACGAGATGTGCTTGGTCTGATCCTGACGATCGCTGGTGCCAAGGCTGAAGCTCAATTGCAGCATGACTTCCCGCTCGTCCGCCTTCATGGCTGATCTTCCCCACGCCTCTTCTATACCAGACTGAAGACTCTCACGAGCAGTATGTCCATGAGGTGGTTCCATTTGCCTGGCTGCGTGGAGGAACAGCGTCCGAACAGGCTCTTTTGTCTGGGCTCCCATTTTCTCCATGGCATCAGGTAACGGAGTCAGCCCGTAGTTAATCTCTGTCATCAACCGCTGGAGAGCGGCGATTAATTCTCGCAGTTGTCTTGGCCTCAAGGCATACTGCCTTGCCTTGTAGAATCCGGCGAGGGTACTGGCCAGCAGAATGATGACTGCACCGAGCATGTTAACCAAATGCCTCACCTCCCACTTCTGTCTGCTGGAGACCACGCATTTTGCCATCGGCCAATCGAAAGGTCATGCCCCGGCTCGTCCGTTGCAGCTGTACATAGCGTTGGAACATCTGCTCGACGATCAGGGTTCTCAGCGCAGGTCTGGAAGAAAGCTCAGCCAAATCACGACCATGCGCAGTAGCGATGACAGATACGCCTGCGTGAAGTGCTTCCATCACCGCCTCCGCATCTTCCGGTCGGCCTATCTCGTCCACGATCAGGACATCGGGAGACATGGAGCGAAGCATCATCATCATGCCCTCAGCCTTTGGACAACCGTCCATGACATCGGTGCGAGGTCCTACGTCAAATCCAGGTACGCCCTTGTAACTTCCAGCGATTTCGGACCGCTCATCAACGATGCCAACCTTTAGACGTGGACGTATGCCCTGAACAAGTTCATTGACACCCGTAAGTTTGCTTCCACTACTAATCTGTCTTGCCAGATCCCTCAGTAATGTGGTCTTGCCTTGCTGCGGAGGTGAAAGAATTAAGGTGTGCATGACCTGTCCACTTTTCATGTCCAGCAGATAAGGCAGAATCCGATCAGCGACTCCGTGAATCTCTCTGGCTACCCTGACATTAAATCCATTAATGTCGCGCAAGTATTCGACGCGGCCTCCACTTAACACCGTCCGGCCAGCCAGTCCGATTCGATGCCCGCCAGGAATAGTGATGAACCCTTTACGCAGTTCCTCTTCCAATGTATAAAGCGAATGATTGCTGATCAGATCCAGCAGCCTGTGTGTTACCTCTTTTAAGGGAATATAGGCTTCATCAGGCTTCGAAGTCGGACTGCCCTGGGGTGTGAGGAAGTGATAGGTGTCTCCTGCATTGATTTCCAGCGGTCTTCCTTCACGGATACGTACTTCCTCCACTTTATCTAATAAAGCGGGCGGCATTCTTCCCAGAATGGTTCGAATCGGTTCCGGAAAGATATCCTTCCAGTTCACCATCATGAATAGGCCCCTCCAACCTTGAATTCGGTTTTGTTGCGTTCCTGGTGCTTGTTCATATCTCAAGTTTATGTGTGTACATTGATTTTATGACGCTGAAATCTATCATTTTCTTCAAAATAGGGATGAGAGTTAAAAATCATAGATCAGTCAACTGTTCCAGTTCTAGGCACCCGTCTAGATCCAAGTGCATATAGTGCTTGCAGACAGGTGATATTCATTCCGGGATAAAAAAAGACAGAAACAACTATCCTCAAATATAGAAAGGAGTTGTAGGGAGTGCGAGTCGATGTGGTAGGCAATGTGAATGAAGTTCGAAGAATGGATATTGCAGGACGATGTGTGGTTGTAATCGATGTGTTGCGAACAACCAGTACGATTGTTACGGCACTGGCATACGATGCAGCAGACGTCATTGCTGTAGAAACTGTTCCTCAAGCGAAACAATTGAACGTGAAGGATGCCATTCGTGGCGGGGAGCGTTTTGATAAAAAAATTACAGGATTCGAGGTGGGCAATTCCCCCTATGAATATATGACTCCGAATGTTGCGGGGAAAACCATTATTCTGACTACAACAGATGGAACACGCGCCCTGATCAAGGCATCCAAGGCTAGACATGTGTTTGCAGGCTCATTCCTCAATGTGAAAGCTGTGGCGGCTGTTCTGTGCGAGCTGCGCCGGGATATCTTATTGTTATGCGCCGGGGATCAGGATGAGTTCGCGCTGGAAGATGGTTTATGTGCAGGCAGCATTATCGAGGAGCTGTACCGACAATCCCCTTTCCCAATCATGCTGAACGATCTGGGCCTGGCGCTCCATCAGGCTGCCACTCATGCCGAGGACAAATTACCCGATCTGGTTAGAGTATCCGCTGGTGGCCGAAGGCTGGAGAGGTTAGGGAGGATGCATGACGTAACGTATTGTACCCAATTGAACTTGCTGGACTGCGTTCCGGAGATGGGTGAAGGGAACCGGATGCAACCATTCAGAGGAACGCGTAAGGAACCGCTGTTTAAATTGCTGTGAACAATCTAAAAAGGTGTACTGCGATCCCGAATGGGAATACACAGTACACCTTTGGTGTGTCTTTACACTATATCGTTTTTTATCTGCGAACTTGCGGTCCGCCAATGACTGCCTGCTCAGCAGTATCCAGATCATACGCTGTATGCAGAGCCTTGATTACATCATGAAGCTTCTCTCCATCAATTACACAAGATACCTTGATTTCGGAAGTGCTGACCATCTTAATGCTAACGCCTTCGCCCGAGATGACTTTGAACATCTTCGCAGCAACACCCGGATGGCTAACCATGCCTGCACCAACGATCGAGACTTTAACAAGGTTTTCTTCGGAAGTAACTTCACGGTAAGGCAGGCGGCTATGAAGGGCTTCAATGACACGCAGTGCGTTCTCCCGATCAGTCAGCGCAACAGAGAACGAGAAATCTGCTTTACCGTCCATCACACCGCTCTGAACGATAATGTCAACATCCAGCTGTTCTGATGCAAGGGCACCAAATACTTCAGCGAGAACCCCCGGTTCGTCTGGTACACCCAGAATACTGATACGAGCCACATTTTTGTCATAGGCAATTCCACTAACTACCACGCCTTGTTCCATTGTTGCTTCCTCCTTCACAACCGTTCCTTCATTATGGTTAAAGCTGGATCTTACAATCAAAGGCACACCGGAATGCTTCGCGTATTCAACTGCACGCGGATGCAATACCGCTGCTCCCAGGTTAGCCAGTTCCAGCATCTCATCGTACGAAATTCCCTTAAGCTTGCGTGCAACCTTCACGATTCGCGGGTCGGTGGAATAGATCCCGTCTACATCCGTGTAAATCTCGCAAGCGTCCGCCTTGATAGCCGCTGCCAGGGCTACTGCCGTTGTATCAGATCCGCCGCGGCCAAGTGTCGTAATCTCGCCTTCTTCAGTCATTCCCTGGAAGCCAGCAACGATTACGATGTTGCCTTCTGCCAACGCCTGATTCACCCGTTCCGGATGAATATCGTTAATCCGCGCTTTGCCGTGTACCGGCTCTGTCCGGAATCCCGCTTGCCAGCCTGTAAATGAAATGGCTTTGCGTCCCAGCGCCTGTATCGCCATGGATAACAATGAAATCGAGATCTGTTCTCCCGTAGTCAAAAGCATATCCATCTCACGTGCAGGCAGTTCACTGTTCAGCTGTTTCGCCTGATCAATCAAATCATCCGTGGTATCTCCCATGGCCGAAACCACGACTACACACTGATGTCCTTCATCCGCTTTTTCTACAACACGTCCGGCTACACGCTTCATGCGCTCTGTATCTCCGACCGAGCTGCCCCCAAATTTCATGACGTACAATGACAACGCAAATCCACTCCCTACCTTGTGCAGTATGCATAATTGATGTCCACCGTCATTATTCTCTCCGAAAAATGACTTTAACCCAGTATATTACGAAAGCGCCTGATAGGCTAATCTTTTTTCGAAAAAAACCCTTTGCCATAGAAATGGCAAAGGGTTGAATTAACGCTTTATTTAGCTTACACCATGTGAACGTTACGCACGGGAAGAGTATTTACCTTCACGAGTATCGATCAGCAGAACATCGCCTTCGTTGATGAATAATGGCACTTGTACATTTAAACCTGTTTCAACTTTAGCGTTTTTAGTAGCGCCTTGTGCTGTGTTACCTTTTACGCTTGGCTCTGTCTCGATAACTTTCAACTCAACGCTTGTAGGCAAGTCAATTCCGAGGATTTCACCTTGGTAGCTAACGATTTTTACGTTCATGTTTTCTTTGAGGAAGTTCAATTCCCACTCCAGTTGGTCGCTTGTCAGTGTGAACTGATCATATGTTTCGTTGTCCATAAATGTGTGCTCTGTACCACTAGCATACAGGTAGGACACGCCACGGTTTTCGATGATGGCACGGCCAATGGTTTCACCTGCACGGAATGTTTTCTCAACTGTGTTACCGTTGCGCAGGTTTTTCAGTTTGGAACGTACGAAGGCAGCGCCTTTACCTGGTTTAACATGTTGGAAATCAATTACAGTGAAAATGTCGTTGTCCACTTGTACGGTTAAGCCTGTTTTAAAATCGTTTACTGAAATCACAAAAAATCCCTCCTGATATGGTTGAAAAGTAGGTGATATAAGACGATGCCTTAATTTAAAGGTGGGTTCATTCTGAATTGATGACCATGTGCGACGTGACCGTTACCGGTTCGGATCGTTCCTCCGCTTCTTCAGAATCGATTCCGCTCCCTTCACTACTTTTGCAATGGTCCAGAACAATCAGCAATAACCTGTACCTATAAATTAAAAATCGCCTTATATCACCGTTGGCTGTAATTTAGCCGATTACGGTGAACTTCTTGTCCGATTTCGTTAAAATGTGAATACCCGTCTCGGTAATCACAACGTCATCCTCGATACGCACGCCGCCAAGACCGTCAATGTAGATACCCGGTTCAACGGTTACCACCATGCCCGGTTTCAATACATCGTCGCTAAGCTTGGACAAACGAGGAGCCTCATGGACTTCCATACCCAGACCGTGACCCGTGCTGTGTCCGAATTGCTCTCCGTATCCGTGCCCTGCAATGATATCACGTGCCAATGCATCTGCTTCCCGTCCGGTCATGCCCGGTTTCAGGTTCGCCAGCGTATGTAACTGGGCTTCCAGTACGATATCGTAAATTTTACGCAGTTCAGGTACAGGTGTGCCTGTTGCGATGGTACGTGTCAGATCTGAACAGTATCCATCCAAAAGCGCACCAAAGTCAAATGTAATTAACTCATTTTGTCCGATGACTTTGCCACTTGCTACACCGTGAGGCATAGCAGAACGTTCACCCGATGCCACAATGGTGTCGAACGAAGAGGAAGTTGCTCCATGTTTGCGCATGAAGAACTCCATCTCCAAATCCACTTCACGTTCAGTCATACCCGCTTTTGCGAATTGCAAAACGTGACTGAATGTTGCATCTGCCAGATCCGCAGCTCTTTGCATTACAGCGATCTCATCTTCGTCCTTGAACATGCGAAGTTGCTCCACTATACCGGATACAGCTTTCAATTCAATAGACTGAAGTGCTTCAGCATAAGCAGTATGCGTGCCATAAGTGACATGATCCTGCTCAAAGCCAACCTGTTTGATATTCGCCGATGCAAGCAATTCGCGTACGGATTCCAACGGTTTTGGTCCATGTTCCACAACGGTAAATCCTTTGGCTTGTTGCGGCGCCTGTGTCATGTAACGGAAATCGGTAAGCAAATAAGCTTCCTGTTCCGTAATCAGCACATATCCTGCAGAACCTGTAAAGCCCGTCATATAACGACGGTTAATCGGATTTGTAATCAGCATAGCCGTGAGTTCATGTTCATGCATGGCCTCACGCAACTTATTTACTCGTTTGTTTTCCATCGGTAACCCTTCTTTCTCTCACATTCCCGGGTCCCCGGCTCAGGTTTGTTTGTCCAGATGACGCACGAGAGCCAGCAGCCCCAGTTCGTAGCTTACTTCGCCAAATCCGGCAATCTGCCCGATTGTTTCTGCAGCAATTACTGAATGATGTCTGAACGCTTCGCGTGCATGAATGTTGGATAGATGTACTTCTACTGTAGGAACTTTTACGGCATTGATGGCATCACGCACAGCATAGCTGTAATGGGTAAGCGCTCCGGCATTCAGCATGATTCCGTCTGCATCGCCCATCGCTGCATGAATTCGATCAATGATGTCCCCTTCGTGATTGGATTGATAAAAAGCGATGGAGACGCCCAGCTCCTCCGCCTGTCTGCGAATTTTGTCCTCAATATCCTTCAGACTAAGCGTTCCATAGATGCCGGGTTCACGTACTCCGAGCATGTTCAGGTTCGGGCCATTGATTACAACAATCCGTTTCATAGCTGCTCCACCCTTTCTGCAAATAACCATCTGCTATTTTAACACAGCTATTGCCGGATTGAGAAGCTTTTTTGCGGCTATGCTCCCGCTTGCTCTGGCTCACGTTTCCGTTCATCCGTGAACTCCATGGCTACGGTGTAGCCAATAAACAGTCCCCACAGCAAAAAGAAACAAACTTCTGTAATGATTGAATCCCATGTTAAGCGGTTTAAGGGCTTCACCATATCCAGTTTGGGACCTACCAGGACAAAGATAATGAGCCACCAAAAAATCCCGTAACCCATGCCTGGAAGCGGGCCTTCCCATTTTTTCAAAGTGAACGTGTAAATCAGGGAGGCGAGGACCGAAAAGACTATAAAAAACAACCAGCCAGTCAAATGCCCTGCTGCACTATAGATGAAATTATGTTTAAAAAACGGTTCAGCTAAAAATCCCAATGGCACAATCGTAAAATGAAGCAGATAGAACAGCCAATGCAAACCTCCCCAGATAAAACCTGCGAAAAAACCTAGCTCCACTGCAAAAGGGAACGGCTTGGTGAAATAATGTGCCTGGCCTTGTCGCTGGGTAGGACGTCTACCCCGCTCCTTTTGCTCTCCTTTGTCAGCACGCTGATTTTCCTTATGGGATGTGCGTTCACTCGTGTGCTCTGTCATCGATATTCTCCTTCACGTTCAGTTTGCAAAACTGCGAATAAATCTCCATTTTCGTCCTAACTCTACCGGGTAGTATGTACAAATCAGGACAAAGTTAACAACATCGCCCTTGGATCGACTCGTAAACTAGAAATTGCTCTCAAAATTCGATACAATAGGGTTATTAAACTGCCTTCGACCATGAAGGCCTAGAACAGAATAGGAAGGTGAATAATTTGCCTCAACAATCCAAGCCTGTCAGCTACGGGGGGCAAGCTGTCATTGAGGGCGTAATGTTCGGCGGTAAACATGTCAACGTTACAGCTGTGCGAAGAAAAGACGGCGAAATTACGTATCTGGAAGTTCCCAAGCAAGACAAGTCCTGGGTCATGAAATTGCGGCGGATTCCACTACTGCGCGGGATTGTCAGCATTATAGATTCGAGCGTCAAAGGAAGCAAACATCTCAATTATTCTGCTGACGCATATGCTGATGATGAACTGGAACCCGAAGAAAAAACAAAGCAAAAAGAAAAAGAAGGCTCAGGTTGGAGCCTTAGCATGATTATCGGCGTCACCGCAGTAGCTATCCTTTCGTTCCTCTTTGGTAAAATTGTGCTTACATTGTTGCCGGTTGTTATTGAGAATTTTCTATTCAAAAATGCATTCGACAATCAGTTTTTGCATAATTTACTGGAAGGCGGAATTAAGCTGATTCTGTTGCTTGCCTATCTGTGGCTGATTTCCCAGACACCGATGATTAAACGGCTGTTCCAATACCACGGTGCAGAACATAAAGTCATTAGTGCTCATGAAGCCGGAGAAGAACTTACACCAGAGAATGTGCAGAAGTATAGCCGTCTGCATTACCGTTGCGGAAGCAGTTTTATTATGCTGACTGTCATTATCGGCATATTTTTGTACTCGCTCTTCACATACGATAACCTCTGGGAACGTATGGGACAGCGGTTACTGTTGTTGCCAGTAGTACTCGGTATTTCATTCGAATTGTTGAAGATGACCAACTCGGTACGTGACATCCCTGTACTTCGTTATCTCGGATACCCAGGGTTGTGGCTGCAATTGCTGACAACCAAAGAGCCAACGAATGAACAGGTAGAAGTATCCATTGCTTCGTTTAACCGTATGCGTGAATTGGATGCCAAACTCGCAAACGTTTCGGCCACGTCGGAAGTTCCTGTTGCAACACTTGATCCTGTGAAAGGGTGAATGATATGAAGAAGCAGGCAATCCTATTTTGGACGTTCATCGCACTCGCTGCTATTGGAATCTTGACTAGGCTGGGAAGTGGAGGTTTATCCCAAATTATCATCCCCCTCGTCGTGTTCGGAGTTGTGTTCCTGCTCTATAAATATCCGCCCCGCCGTTGGGCACGCAAGACATCATCACCGAAGATTAAACCATCGGCTAAAACCATGGCTAAAGTTAATGCACAGTCTGGTGCCCGAAAAAGTAGCGGTTCTTCCAAAAAACGCAAAGATTATCCTTTCCAAGTGATTCAGGGACAAAAGGGTAAAAGTGATGAAGACGTACCTAAGTATCACTAAAGCGCTGATATCGGCGAAACACACAGAAAAGCAATTCTCCAAACATTCGGAGAATTGCTTTTTCATTTTTATACAGGAGTCAGAGGTGGTGTTTCCGCTTGTTTCTTTCTCAGTTCTCGTCTCTGTTTGTCCAGCTGCTCACCATATATCTTGGTATTCCATCCACTGAAAAATTCAGTACCGGCGGTTACCCCAGATTGATATAAAGCTGTACTGTCCTGTACGGAAAGGTGAAATTCTGTAGGTTTAATTCCAAGGGTAGGAATTTTCACAGTACGGAATCGATTAACCTGTTCGATATATCGCTCATCATGAGCAGTAAGCATCGTTTCAACCAATGCCTGAAGCATACTTAGAGGCCCTCTGATTCTAGCTGGCTCTCCTTCGGTTTTTCCAACCATTTTAAAACCGACTACAGGGATGAGATCTCCTCCACGTTCTGTACGCTCTCCATCAAACAACCAGAGCGGAAAATTGCTCAGCAATGCTCCATCGACGATGTAAACAAACTGGTCCGCAAAACGTAATCCTTTGGACAGGATCGGGGATTTGCGAATGGCAACCGGGTCGAAGAAATAGGGGATACTGCAACTCATACGTACGGCCTTGGCTACTTCCAGTTTCGAAGGATCAATTCCGAATCGTTTGATATCGTCTGGAAGCACCAAAATGGTGCCATTGGAAATGTCGGATGCAATGATTAGCAACTTACCTGGAGGCAGATCAGCAAACGTCCGCACCCCTTTTTTTTTCAGCATATCCCGAATCCAGCATTCCAGCGCTTCCCCGGAATATAGTCCTTTCTTCAAAAATAGCCTTGCTGCGGGTCCAATCCACTTGGTATCAAATATGGGAGAACGTCGCAGCAACGAAGCAAATGGCGTATTCTCGATAATGCCTTTCATCTCTTCCGCCGAATAGCCCGCGGCCAGCAAAGCAGCTACGATGGAACCCGATGACGTGCCTGCCACGCGATTGAACTCAACACCGTGATCCTCTGCACCCTTTACGGCGCCAGCAAGCGAAATTCCCTTTACGCCGCCACCTTCAAATACTCCATTAATCAACACAATAAAACCCCCGTTCTCCAGGCAGTCCATGCTACTACTGCCACTGTATGAGAACAGGGGTTGGTCATATTACGTTAAAATGTTTTACAGTCCATAATAGGCTTTTAATTTGGCAATCAAGCCAAGCGGGTTTTTCGTCAGGTATTGTGAGCTGAAGAAAATATCCCCTTTCACCGTATCATATTTCTCATTATATATAAGCTGATCAATGATCTCCTGGGATGTCTGCCACCCAATTTCCGGTGTGCCAAGCTTATAAGGCGAGTGACCAATGTACAATTTCACATCAGTATTAGCCACTTCATTGGCCCACCAGTCAACCACCTTGTCATATCGTGCTGCGCTTAGTGTCATGCTCCAGTACACTTGGGGTGCAACATAGTCAATCCACTCCTGCTTGATCCACGTCCGCACATCCGCATTCATGCTGTCATAAGCGGTTACTCCGGCTTTTGTATCAGAACCTGTCATATCAACCGATTTGTTACGCCATACACCAAATGGGCTAATGCCATATTGAACGCCAGCTTTTACCTTGTGGATGCTCTCTCCGAGCTGCTTGACGAATTGATTGATGTTGTCCCGGCGCCATTCTGCACGGTCACTCGTATTCAACGTATTGTATGCTTTGAAAGCCGCATCATCATTAAACGTTACATTGGAAGGATAGAAGTAATCATCCAAATGTACCCCATCAACATCATACTGATTAACCACTTCCATGATGGAATCAATAATATGCTGTCTCGCTTCCGGAATGCCTGGATTAATATACAGTTTGCCTGATGCATTAACAATCCAGTCCGGATGAAGCTTGGATACATGATTGGCTGCAAGCCCGGTTGTAGTTGCCGAATTGGTAGCCCGGAACGGGTTGAACCAGGCATGGAACTCAAGGCCACGTTTGTGAGCTTCCTCGATCATAAATGCAAGTGGATCATACCCGGGATCTTTCCCCTGTGTACCTGTCAGCACACTATTCCACGGTACAAGACCTGATGGATAGATTGCATCACCGCTGGCTCGCACTTGAACAAATACGGCGTTGATACCCATATCCTTCAACGTATCAAGCTGCTGAATGAACTCCAACTTTTGTTTTTCTACATTTCCTTTGGCACTAGATGAAGGCCAGTCTCCGTTTACGGTCGAAATCCAGGCTCCTCGCATCTCATCCGTATTTGGCGTAGTTCCCGTTCCTCCAGGTTCTGCTGGTGTCACTGGAGTAGGATTAGGGGCATTACCAGTGGTCAGATTAATCGTCTGCTCAGACTGGTTCCAGGTGACCTGGATACCCAAGTTCTCACTGACGAATCGAATCGGTACCATGACACGGCCTTGCTTCAGTTCTACCGATGCATCAAGATCAACCACGGCACTATCCACAGTTGCCTGCTGACGTCCACTTGTCATCGTAATGACTGAATCGGACTTCTTGATTGTAACTGTGCGGGTAGCCTGTGACCAAAGCACAGATGCACCCAGTCCTTCGCTAATGACACGTAGAGGGACCATCGTTACATTTACTTTGGGCAAAATGTAAGGTGAAACATCCGACTCCAAAAGCTGACCATCCAAATAAATAACAATTTCCTTTTGACTAGCTGCCTGCGCCGTCAGTCCTGATGTTTGTAAACCCAGAACAAAAATGAGCAGCAGGATGAACCCTTTACGAAGCTTCATCAGTGCAATCCTCCAAAATAATTATAAATTCGCGGCAAATTCTGCTAGTTTAATAGACGCTCCTAATGATTGTTAAGTTGCGAATAATCGCCAAATTTTGGTCAAAAAAAGAAAAAGGACGCTCCCTACCGTTTTAGCGGCAGGTGCATCCTCTGATTTTGAATGGATATTCATTGTAATTTTTCAGGTGAGTCTGGCTTTGAAAACTTAAGATTCTGTATTGCTCATGACATCTTGAATACTTTTAAGATCACGCAATCGATTCTCATCCTGGCGGAAATATTCAACCAAAGATTCGATGCAGGTAATGGAATCCCAGCTCAAATGGTGTTCAATCCCTTCAACATCCTGGTAAATATTTTCTTCCTGAACACCAATCGTCGTCAAAAATTGTTCAAGCAGATGATGGCGCTCCATCAATCGTTTGCCCATCTTTTTGCCTTTTGGCGTAAGCACCAGCCCGCGGTACTTTTCATAGATCAGGTACTCGTCTTTGTCCAGCTTTTGGATCATCTTCGTCACCGATGAAGGATGTACTTCCAAACCTTCAGCTATATCAGACACACGAGCATAGCCCTTTTCATCAATTAATTTGTATATACGCTCCAAATAATCTTCCATACTGGGCGTTGGCATCTGCTTCCCTCTCTTCTCTCTGACCGGCAATATTCTTGCCTGATCCCTATCTTATAATGATACATGTTATCAATACGCATTGGCAAGTCCTGCACAATTCATTCACTATTTACTCTCCATAAAACACTTCTCCGGGCTCAAATACCATTTCCATTACGCAAGTATTGGCAATGGTGACTTATCCCGAAACGAGGCAAACTAAGCATGGTTCCGTATGAAAGGAGTGATTACGTGAGTACAAGTGTCGCACATCCACCCGTTCGCAAAGCAAAAGGCACTAAACCTTTTATTCCCGATTTGGTGTATTTTGAACCCGGTGCGTTGGAATATGAGAAAGGTAAACAGATTATGGAATGGGTTACCTCTAGGGATATTCCATATCAGATGACGACATCCCATAATCGAATCACCAATCTCCCTGGTGAAACAGAACAGGAAAAATACCGAATGGCCAAGCGTACCCTTGTCGTCGGCGTGCGTAAAACACTCAAGTTTGACCAATCGAAGCCTTCGGCCGAATATGCCATTCCTATCTCCACGGGCTGTATGGGCCACTGTCATTATTGTTATCTTCAAACGACACTTGGGGCCAAGCCTTATGTCCGTGTATATGTAAACACCGAAGAAATCATTCAGGCCGCCAAGGGATACATTGAGGAACGTGCACCTGAACTTACCCGTTTTGAAGCAGCCTGTACATCTGATCCCGTAGGTCTGGAGCATATTACAGGAAATCTCGGTGACCTAATTCGTTTTATGGCGGATGAGGAGCACGGACGACTTCGCTTTGTTACCAAATACCATCATGTAGATCCTTTATTAAACATCAAGCATAACGGACACACTCGTATCCGTTTCAGCGTGAATTCCGATTATGTGATCAAAAATTTTGAGCCAGCCACCTCACGGTTTGAAGAGCGTATTGAAGCCGCAGGCAAAATAGCTCATGCCGGATATCCGCTCGGATTCATTATTGCCCCAATTATGTGGTACGACGGATGGGAAGAAGGATATAGCGAGCTTTTACACAAGCTTGCCGATACACTTCCTGAAGAAGCAACCAAGAATCTAACCTTTGAGATGATCCAGCACCGTTTTACCAAAACGGCAAAAGCCACCATTGAGAAGCGCTACCCCAAAACCAAGCTGGAGATGGATATCGAAAAGCGGAAAATGAAATGGGGCCGCTGGGGCCAGTACAAATATGTGTATAAGGATGATCAGCAGGATGCCCTGCGCGAGTTTATTACTGAGCGCATTTTTGAGCATTTCCCACTAGCCAACATTGATTACTTCACTTAAGCGTAGGGATGACACCTTATATTAAAGAGCCATTGATTAAAAAAGCAGGTTACATGAGCCCAGAATCATTCTGGTTTCCATGTAGCCTGCTTTGTTCTTATTTAAAATAACCCTTGAGTAAAACAAAAAGCTTCGTTGCTGTGCTATATAATCATCCAGTCTGGTGTAATTTGCTGCAGCCAGATCGTAATTTTCGTCATTTGATCTGTGAATAACAGCACTCCGAGGAACAACATTAATGCGCCCCCAGCTTTCATCATGATATTGGAATAACGTAAAATCCATCGTGTAGAACCGATAAAAAAGGCCAGAATGAAAAACGGTAACGCAAATCCGGCCGTGTAGCCCGTAATCAAAGCCAACCAGGTTGTTGGTTCGCTCGCAGCCATCGCGATGATGGCTGTCAAAATCGGTCCAATACAAGGCGACCAACCTGCCGAGAAACCAATACCAAAAATAAATGAGCCCAAGTAACCCGCTGGTTTCCATTTCATATCCATCTTGCGCTCTTTCATCAGAAACTGAGGTTTGAACAAACCAAGCAAGAATAAACCCATTAACATAATCAAGATCGCGGATAATTGACGAATGAGATCACGGTTATCATTGAAAAATTGGCCAAACAATCCGGCTCCCAGCCCGAGCGAATAAAACACAGCCGAGAAGCCCAAAATAAACGCCAGCGTATGAGTCAATGTCTTGAAGCGAACTTCACGCTGATTGCGTTCATCCTTCAACCGTTGTACCGTCATCCCCGTAATGTAGGAAAGATACGAAGGATACAGCGGAAGACAGCATGGTGATATAAACGAAGCTAATCCTGCTACAAAGGCCAGCCAAACATTAACATCAGGCATGAAGCGGATGTCTCCCTTCCCTGGGGGCTCACTTGCTCACGTTCAGACTTAGGCTCGGAACCCTTTTTTTCCAATCATCGTAAGAATCAGCATCATGATAAGCAAAAGTACAATTGTTGCTCCTGGTGCAAGGTTCCATATCCCGGCCACAACCAGTCCAATGACCACGGCAATTTCGCCAATCACCACGGACAATATAATCGCCGATTTGAAACTTCGTGCCATCAGCAAGCTTACAGCTACCGGAATGGTAAGCAATGCCGATACCAGCAATGCGCCCACGATTTTGATCGCCGTACTAATGACAAGGGCTGTCATCACCGTAATCAGCATGTTAAGCAATTTCACAGGCAACCCTGTAACCGCTGCGGCATCCTCTTCAAAGCTGAGCAGGAAAAACTCCTTATGTAACAGCGCTACAACGATGACCACGATCAACGTGACCACACCAACCAGCTTCAAATCCGTAGAGTCCAGTGTATAAATACTGCCGAACAGGTAACTCATAACATCTGTATTATATCCTTTGCCCAGCGTAAAGAACAACGAAGCCAGCGCTACTCCACCGGACATGATGATCGCGATCGATAACTCGGCGTAACTCTTGTACGCCTTACGTAATTTCTCTATCGCAAATGATGCGAGCACGGCGAAAATAAGCCCCACCGCAATCGGATAAACTTCAATCAGGAATCCGAGTGCAACCCCGGCAATAGTCACATGAGACAGGGTATCCCCGATCATGGATAAACGGCGCAGCACCAGAAACAATCCGATCAACGGTGCGGTGATGCCGATTAGTAATCCCCCCGCCAGCGCCCGCTGAAAAAAATCACTCATTAAAATTTCCAAAACACACACGACTCCTTCGGCCTTGCTCTAATCTGGTTGCGCACTCGCGTCTAACGTACCTGGGTGGTGGTATGCTGCAAATTAGTCTCGGCACAATCTTCCACCTCATGGGAATGACGGACATGGAAATGAATTTTTCCGTTTGTCACCGCTGCTTTGGAACCGAGATAACTCTCCATCCGGTCCATATCATGTGATACCATCAGGAATGTCATCCGGTGGTGTTCATGCATATGGGTAATCAGTTCGAAAAAACTGGCCTGGGATTCAGCGTCGATACCCACCGTCGGTTCATCCAGAATCAACAGATCAGGGTGATTAATAAGCGCCCGTGCCAAAAACACACGCTGTTGCTGTCCGCCGGACAGTTGTCCGATCCGTTTGTTCGCCAGATCCTCAATCCGCATCACTTGTAGGGCATCTGTGCACTGCTGCTGACATTTACGAGACATTCGGCGGAACATATTCTTGTTATTGTACAAGCCGGACATCACGACTTCCCGTACCGTCGCAGGGAACAATGGGTTAAACGCATTTTTTTGCGGAACATAACCAATCCGTTCCCAATCCTTGAATCGGCGGATCGATTGTCCGAATAGCTTGATATCTCCCTCGGCTGGAGGCAAGAGTCCAACCAACATCCGCAGCAATGTCGTTTTGCCCGCCCCGTTTGAACCGATAATTCCGACAAAATCCCTTTCCTGGACCATAAAATCGAGATTTTCAATTACTCGCTGGTCACCGTAGGAAAATGATAGTTTCTCGATCTCTATGATTGGATCATGACACAATGGCATGATTTGCTGCATGGCAAAGCCGCCCTTCATTATATATAAGGATTGCAAACGAATCCTTCAGTCTATCTTATTTTAATGCGATCAGCAGATTTTGCAAATTTTTCTCCATCAGGGTGAAATAATCATCCCCGTTGGTAGCCTGTTCTTTGGTTAAACCTTCTACCGGATTCAGGACCATAGTCTCTACACCCGCCTCATTGGCAAGGGTTTTCGCCAGTTTGTCAGATACCAGCTCTTCGAAGAAGATGTATTTAATCCCTTCATCCTTCACCAACTTGGCCAACTTCACAATATCTTGACCTGTAGGCTCCGCATCTGGAGAAAGTCCCATAATAGCATGCTGGGTCAACCCATAATCACGTGCAAGGTACCCAAAGGCTTGGTGTGATACGACAATTTCCTTGTTGGGTACGTTGGACAATTCATCTGTAAAGTGCTGATCCAGTGTTTCCAGCTTGGTCCGCAGCTCTTCGTAACGTTGTTCATATCCTTCTTTATGTGCAGGGTCTACTTCAACCAGACTGTTTTTGATATTCTCAGCCATTACCATTGCCGATTTTGGACTTACCCACGTATGAGGGTCCACATGATGGTCTGCGATGTCCTCTACGTTAGCTTCATCTGCATGTTCGTCGCTATGTTCATCCACCTGTTCTTCACCATGACCGTGTCCATCATCACCTTCAGCAGTCAATAGAGTAACCCCTTCGCTTACTGCAACCGACTTCACCTTGGTATCACTATTCAGTGACTTCAGGAAGTTGGGGACCCATCCTTCCAGACCTGCACCATTGTATAGAAACAACTGCGCTTTGGATGTATTCACAATATCTTGGCTCTTCGGCGTCCAGTCATGTGGTTCAACACCTGTTGGCAGCAAATTAATGACATTCGCATCTTCCCCGCCAATTGTCGAAGTAAAAGCATAGACAGGATAGAAGCTCGTAATCACATTCACTTTGCCTTCCACCAGCTTGGCACTCTCCGAATTATTCTGACCGCATGCCGACAATATGAGCAAACTAAGAACAAGCAGACCGCTTAGCAACAATTTCATATGCCTTCTTCTACTTGTCGCTAGAGTCCGGTTTACCTGGTCTAGATTTCTTCCATTATAAAGTTTCACTAGTATTCACTCCGCATCTCTTAATCGTAAACATTACTGAAAGAATTATAGGTAACCTGCTCGAACTTGTCAAGCCACTCTGTCCTATTCATTCTTTCCTTGAGCACGGAGTTCATAACAATATATGCTTGTTTTCTTCGCATCAGATCAGATTTCATCCCAAAATAAAAGTGACCCGATTCTCATCGAGCCACCTTCTATTACAACTATATAAATCAAATCCTTGGTTGCACGTTCAAAGTCTTATTTCACTTGTGCACCATTAGGCATATTATCCGGTACCGTTGCCAGTGTAAGCTGGTCGCCATGGGATGCTGCCAGGATCATTCCCTGGGACAGTTCACCGCGCAATTTCACAGGCTTGAGGTTAGTCACACAGATGACTTTGCGTCCAACCATATCTTCAGGTGAATAAAACTTCGCGATTCCCGATACAACTTGACGTTGTTCATAGCCCAGATCCAGCTGCAACTTCAGCAATTTATCGGCTTTCTTGACCGGTTCACAGGCAATAACTTGAGCGACACGCAGTTCCACTTTGGCGAAATCGTCAATACCGATCTCTTCTTTGCCTTCTGGTGCTGTGACGGGTTGAGCGGCTTCAGAAGAGCCTCCAGCATCAGCTTGAGCTGCCTCAGGCTGCGCTTCAGCTTTTTTGCCCCCAGTCATCGCTTCAGCAATATAAGCAATCTCCTGTTCAGAGTCCAGACGTGGGAAGATCGGATCACCCTTCTGCAAAGCATTGCCAGCCGGAATAACACCCCATTGCTTCGCTGAATCCCAAGCAGTCAGTTCACCTTCCTGAATGCCGAGTTGTTCCCAGATTTTGCGCGGAGCACGTGTTAGGAACGGTTGCAAGAGGATGGAAGCAATCCGCAAGCTTTCAATCAGATGCGACATTACCGATGCCAGTTCATTGCGTTTCGCTTCATCACGAGCCAGAGCCCAAGGCTGAGTCTCGTCAATGTATTTGTTACTGCGGCTAACAAACTGACTGATCGCTGTCAACGCAACGGAAAATTGCAGATTTTCCATCGCCTGCTCCACTTTCTCCACAGCAGCAAGACCCGCTTCTTCAAGAGATGCATCAAATTCGGTCACACCGGAAGTGAACTCAGGCGCTCTGCCTTCGAAATATTTGTCCACCATGGCTACCGTACGGTTCAACAGGTTTCCAAGGTCATTTGCCAGATCGGAGTTCACACGTTCTACAAAGCTTTCTGGAGTAAAGGTACCATCTGAACCAAATGGAACTTCACGCAGCAGGTAGTAACGCAGTGCATCCAGACCATAACGGTCAATCAGGGTTACCGGGTCAACGACATTGCCCTTTGATTTTGACATTTTGCCGTCTTTCATCAACAGCCAACCGTGAGCAAACACTTTCTTCGGTAAAGGCAGGTCCAATGCCATCAGCATAATCGGCCAGTAAATCGTATGGAAACGAACAATTTCTTTCCCTACCAGATGCACGTCTGCTGGCCAGAACTTGTTATAAAGAGATGCATCGGACGAACCGTAGCCCAGAGCTGTAATATAGTTGGATAATGCATCGATCCATACGTATACGACGTGTTTCGGATCGCCTTTAACTTTGACGCCCCATTCGAAAGTTGTCCGTGATACGGCCAAATCTTCCAGACCTGGCTTGATAAAGTTGTTGATCATTTCATTCTTGCGGGACTCCGGCTGAATAAAACCCGGATTCTCTTCATAATATTTCAGCAAACGATCGGCATACTTGCTCATCCGGAAGAAGTAGGATTCTTCTTTTACCAGTTCCACCGGATGCCCGCTATCCGGACTTTTGGCCGAGATAATCTCGCCTTTGTCATTCTTCTCCACATCAACCAGTTGGGTTTCTGTGTAATACGTCTCATCCGGGATACTGTACCAGCCTTCGTACTCACCCTTGTAGATATCCCCTTGTTTCAGCAAACGGTCAAAGATATCCTGAACCACTGTTTTGTGGCGCTCCTCCGTCGTACGAATGAAGTCGTCATTGGAAATATCCAGCTTGTTCCACAGTTCCTTGATGCCAACAACGATGTCGTCTATAAAGGCTTGCGGTGACTGCCCTCTCTCTTGTGCCTTGCGCTCAATCTTCTGCCCATGTTCATCGGTTCCTGTCAGATAGTGAGCAGCATAACCACGCAGACGTTTGTAACGAACCATGGCGTCACCCGCCACAGTCGTATACGCGTGCCCGATATGCAGTTTGTCACTCGGATAATAAATCGGTGTTGTCAGATAAAATGTTTTTTGATCAGCCATAAATGACTTCTCCTCCTTCATATAGTCGTGCTTTTTCATTTCATTTGCCTAAAAAAGAACACAAAAAACTCCCGTCCCTATATGGGACGAGAGTTGCTCTCACGTGTTACCACCCAAATTCCCCGTGCTTTTCACAAACCACAGGCTCTGCCGGTCCTTCGACCGCCCATTAACGCTGGATCACGCCTCAGCCTTACGACAGCCGTTCTAATCAACGTCTGCACGCTCGAAAGAGGTTCCTCCGGGACCATATTCCATCCTCCTCCCAGACCGGTTCTCAGCTCATCCGGCTCTCTGCACTGGGGGTGTGTCTGTACTTATCCCTTCACTGGAAATCATTATACGAAAAATATACTGAAATACTGCCTCCTTTGTCAAGTGGACAGCAATCTTAAATCAACTCAAACCAGCAAAAACGACCATTGGATCGTTAATCGGATACCATGACAGACTTTTCAGCCTTCGGTGGCACCAGATCCACTCCGCCTGGATGAAACGGATGGCATTTCGCAATACGTTTTGCCGCAAGCAGCGATCCTTTGAACGCACCGTGCACCTCAATCGCCTCCATCGCATACGCCGAGCATGTAGGATAGAAACGACATGTTGGCGGCTTCAATGGAGAGATGTAGCTGCGATACACCCGAATGGGAGCCTGAACCAGTCTGCGAGATAACTTCATCGTCAGTGCTTCCCGTGAGTGTGCTGATGTCCGGATGACACTTTGGCTGGCACATGTTCGGCACAGTCCTTACAGTACCCGAAAACTTCAAATTTATGATCGACGACCTGGAATTGCTCAGGCGCATCTGCAAGCTGCATTGGGCAAAAAACGATTGGATATGTCTTCTGGCATTTCAGACAAATCATATGATGGTGATGGTGATCCTCGCTGCAATGTGCTCTGAACTTCACCCCATCTTCAAAGATGACCTGCTCCAGCACACCCAATTCTTGCATGACACGCAAATTCCGGTACACCGTGTCAAAACTCAGTCCGCTGTAAGTCTTACCCATATATTCATAGACGTCCTTGGGTGTCAAATACCCAGGGGATTCGGCAAATAACCGGGCCAGTGTCTTCCGCTGATCCGTAATGCGGAGCCCCTGCGAGGACATGGTAGTAATAATCTGTTCTGTCGACAGCATGATCTAAAGCACCTCCTGTCATTCGAGCATTCTGCATAAATTCCAAAGAGCGACTTCAATTCAGCAATACTTAGATCGAAATGGTTTTATTCGTCTAGGTATTGTACCCCTTAGCCTGTGGATCAAATTATGCAAAATGCTGATACTTATGCTTGATTTATATACTACTAATAATGCCTCAAATGAAGTTCATAGTCAACGAACGAACCTCAGCCCACTGCTGCTACAGTCACAATTAAAAAGGACTCCATGAACATGGAGTCCTTTCCTGACGGTTTAGATGATCAATCCTTCGGGCGACTTTTGGGGTGACAGGATATATAGCATATAATCTTTCACTCCAAACCGTCCGTTCCTGGTGACATGAGAAGCGATTACTTCTCTGCCGGGAGCGGTGTAAACAGCAGGTTAACCGGCAAATTGCTTCCCGGTGCTGCGGAGAAAAGAATCGTTACACTTTGACCATATGAACCTGTACGATAGAGTACACTTTGTTCGTTTGGTGCGCTTACGGATTTGCCGTTTGAAATCTGTACAACTTCTCCATTAACGAGCGCTACACCCGAGTATTTACCACCACGAGGATTGAACGAGATCAATGTGCGAGGAGCCACATTGTTCAGTGTAATTTTGTACAGTACGCCGAAGTTACCCGCGTTAGAAGCATCTGTGTACGCCATTGGATCTGTTCCGACTAGATTCGGGTCGCTTGCATTATCCCCGAGCGGCAAACGAGCAGGCTTCGAACCTACTTCTTGGTCGTACGTAATGATACGGGTTGCATTCGGGTATGTTCCCCGGTTATGCACACCATCACGATCCAGAACAGGCAGTGTGGACCATACCGTCATCGGATCTTTATTCTCATCAATCATAATGATATTGTAATCTAGTTCATAGTCGCTGAATACATCCGAGTACAAGGAGATGACTTGACCCTGTTTCATAGGAAGAACACTCAATTCGGTCAGAATTAGCTTGCTCTCACCAGGTTGGATGTACACTTTCTTCTGTCCTGTACCGTTCTGTATGGACTGGAACCAACGATCAATGGACAATTTACCTGCCGCAGTTGCTATTGGTGACGGACCTGCAAAGCCCATATTTTGCTGCTCAATGGATGCTGTATACGCATTGTTGTTTGTCGCAACAACATACATTTTCACGCTTTTACCTGTGTTGTTCACATGGTGAATCATGAAACGTGTTTGTCCAAAGGAAGATTCCTTATAAACAATACCTTCTGTATTAACCGTTTCAGGGCTGTTACTACGAATCAGCAAACTTGGCTCGTCGTAATAAGTGAAAGGTATTTTCTCCATCGATGGTACTCCGCTACCATCGAAGCTGAACTTCTCACCTACCGGTGTAAACAACTGATTAAAATCAGACATGGTGTACAGCGTTTCACCTGTGATGTTAACCGTCTTGGTATAGCTGTTACTAGCACCATGTTTGTCCGTAACGGTAATTGTTACACTCTTAGGTCCCGGAACAAAGAAAGCCAGAGCATTGTTTTCCCATTCAGTTTTCACAATGGCATTTTCATCATCGGTGCTTTGATCAATGTATGTGATCTTTTCACCCATTTTGTACTCTTCCTTGTCTGTCGTAAACATCGCTACAGGAGGAAGATTTAGTTTTTGTACCTGAATCGTTACAGCGTAAGGGTCACTCCATTGTCCGCTCGAATCCTGGACAGCATACGTTACCGTATATGTACCTGGTTGGCCAAACGAATCCTGACGGCCAGTCCAGCGCTCGTCTACGATGTCCAGTCCCTTGGGAGAGCTCGATTTAGTGTTGTATGTCACCGTGTCTCCTGCAAAAATCTCTTTTTGCACCGTGAAGCTGGCTACCGGTTTGGAATTCAGGTTAAGTACAACAGTCTTGGCAGACTGATTAACTTTATAAGTAATGTTGAGTGCCTGAGTAATCGACGTCAGTGGCACCATGAACGTATTTTTTTGTTGATAGGCAGGGCCCTTCATCGTTCTGGACTCACCGTTAACAGTGTAAATGCTACTATTCGTTTTGAAGCGAAGCTCATCTTCGCCACTAATAATAATGGTTTCTTTGGTTGTATTGTCATATTTCACTTCATAACCAACCCGATCAACCAGTGCGCGGATCGCTACATAAGATACGCCATTTTTAACAGCCATCGGCTGTCCGGCAAGATATGTTTTGCCGTCTTGCACCATTTTGTTGCTGTTCATGTAAAGTGTCAGATCTCCGCCTTTACTTCCGGCTACAGATTGACCGCTTGTAGATGGTTGCTCAACCTCAACTGGAACCGTTGGAACTGTTGTTTCCTCTCCCGCATCCTCTTCATCAGCAGGGTCTGTAACAGGGTCAACCGGAGTAACATCTGTACCCGTAGGTTCATTCGTCACCGGGTTTGTTCCTTCGACTGCATTATTATCAGGCTGTTTTGTATCTGACCCGGACTTTACATCCGATTCCGCGATCATTTGTTCTTTCTTCACAACCTCCACGGATTTAACATTGGCTGTATTTGTTGTTGTTGTATCACTTTGATCGGCTGCTAGTGCATTCGCTGGAATCGCTGCAAACGCTTGGAATACAGCTAAAGCGGTAAGTATGGATAATTTCTTCTTCAAATTCATTCTTTGTCTTTGGCTCCTTCTGCTCCCATTTTATAAATATCCCCCTCAAAAAGTCATACTATTAGACGCTTGCTACCGGGAAAAGTTGCTAAAAATATTTGATAAGAATTGTAAACATTTAATAGAGCGAAAATACTATGAAAATAGTTATCTATTACACGTTCGACTTGGAGTGCAATCTGTATTAAAACCCGCCACAAATTGCAATAAAAAAATCCCTCCAGGACATGGTTGAATAAGCACCATGCCACAGAGAGATTTAGAGATTTCGAATTTGGCTAACGCAAACTGATGGGTAAGCTTCCTGTCGGCTGCAATTCACCTGTTAAGACGAGGGACAATGCACGAACCACTGCAGGAGTGTTCTCGTACGTACATATATAACTTCCCGGCGTCGGAATCTCCAATAGATCATATGGATTACGCAGAGCGACTACAATCAGGGAATACTTCTTACTAAGTTTTTGAACCAAATGATGTTGCCCTTTCGGAAGATGGCCTGCGGAAGTGTAAGTACATACGATGATTTGATCTTCCTCCGACACATTCTTCAGTATCTCGTCCGCTTCATCATAAGACGGCTGTGTCGTTATTTTGCGCTCCCGAACTCCGCCTCTCAACTGCGATAACGCCACGCCAAGTGAATCTGTGTGAGACCATGGTTCATCCACTTCTGTCCGTTGCACAACTTCAGGCCAAATGACATACACATTCTTCTCAGGGTCTAAGGGAAGCAATCCATCATTATGAACCACAGTAATGCTATTGGAGGCGATCTCATCCAACCTGGATTCGATGGAGGTCAGCGACCTTGATGACTCATCCTTCTCTTTTGTTGGGAAAGTGCTCCCATCCTCATCAGATCCATCAGGTACAGCATCATCCTCTTCCATGGAAACAAACGTATGCTCCCACTGACCACAACGCGCTGTCTTCCATGAAATAATACGTTCCAATGCCTGGTTAATGGTAGCTTCTTCAACTCGCCCAGTGCGAACGGCTTCCACAACGGCTTCCACAGCAGAGACTTGATCTTGCAATGTGTGACTGACCAGAATTAGATCAGCACCTGCCTCCACGGCACGAATGGCTGCTTCGGCCACACCATATGGCTTGGATATCGCATGCATTTCCAGACAGTCTGTAATAATAATGCCGTCAAAGCCCATTTCTTCGCGTAACAGGCCCGTCAATACTTTACGAGACAATGTAGCTGGAATCGGCTCAGGTTCAATCGCCGGGAAGATGACGTGAGCAGTCATGATGGCATCCACTCCGGCCTCAATAGCGCGACGGAACGGCAGAAGTTCCACCTGATCCAGCCTGTTACGTTCATGAGGTACAGTGACCATACCGAGATGTGAATCCACCGCTGTATCTCCATGTCCGGGAAAGTGTTTGGCTGTCGCAGCAACGCCTCGGGATTGATATCCTTTGATGGCTGCTGCACCATGAGCAGCTACGCTCTCCGCATTCTCGCCATAGGAGCGCACGCCGATGACCGGGTTAAGAACGTTGTTATTCACATCCAACACTGGAGCGAGGTTCATATCGATACCGATGCTTTTTAACTCTTGACCTAGAATCTGTGCGCATTCAAGGGTATAGTCCGGATTACCCGTTGCTCCAAGCGCCATGTTTCCAGGTACCTGGGTCACTCCCTCTTTGTCAATCCGGGCCACCATCCCGCCCTCCTGATCCACGGAGATCATCAGAGGTGAATCCCCGGCTTCAGCGGCAATTGCTTGCAAGTCGGCAGACAGTCGATTGATCTGGTCTACACTTTCCACATTCCGTCTGAAATAAATGACGCCTCCAACATGATAATCACGGATCAGTCGATTGACCTGATCATCCGCATGCTGTCCATGGAATCCACACATAAACATCTGTCCTACCCGCTGTTCCAACGAAAGCTGATCGATCGAATTCATACGCATGCTTTCCTCCCCATTATGAACCTGCTCTTTGGTTTGACCTGAATTCTGATGGTTTCATGTGAAAATGTTTATGGAACACTTTGGAGAAATATCGCCGCTCCTTGTACCCCGTCGCTTCTCCAATGGCTGTAATACTCCATTCCGTTGTACTTAATAATAAGGCTGCGCTCTCCATCCGCTTATGGGTCATATATTCAACAAAGGTTACGCCCATCTGGTTTTTGAACAGCTGACAAAAGTAACCCGGACTGATGCCCAGCCAATCAGCTACCTCATCAATACCCAGATCACATTCCAGTCTGGCGTTCATATACTCGCACGCAGAACTGATCAGCTCAGACACAGAAGGGCGAGGCACACTTTTCTTATCATGACAAACATAAGCAAGTGCCTCCGCCAGTTCGATTAATTCCTTGATGGAGGTTGCTGAGTGCAATGCACTCCAGAAGTGCATTTCGTCTTGTTCAGCCATGACATGTACTTCGCGCAATTCACGAAGCATATGTACAAGCAGAAAACGCAGGCTGTTTTCGGCTACGCCATCCAGCGCACTCTTATGCTCGCTCATCCGAAGTTTGAGCATAACGAGCAGGTCAATCAATCCCTGTTTATTTCCCTGTCTGATCCAGCGGGTGATCAAGTCCAAATCCTCTTTTGTAATCCACATCGTTGCCCTTCTGGAAGGTTCTTTAGATGACTCTATTAAGTGATCAGCAGAATCTTTTCCCAGCTCATCGCTGCGCTGATTAGAATCATTCATGATCAGCAATCGCTGACAGTGCCGGTATCGCTCAGCCATCTGATCATCCAGTTTCACAGGCATAACATCCTGAATGACCCTTGTCTTCATACCTGAACCCAGTTCAAATGTCGCATCTAATTCCATCTGAACCTGTTGAGCCAATGCATTTGCCCGCAGTCTCCATTCATCTGATGCCTCCACCAACATGCACCATTCTCCCTTACGGGCCGAAATCAGCAGAGTTCCTTCACAGATCCGGTCTGTAATCTCCCTAAGTCTGGAACGGATCATTCCATGCCAGCTTTGGTGCCGGGTCCCAGACCATCCGATCGAATGTTTGAAATATCCCGACACATCGATAAGCAGCAGGATATACCGTAACGAGGATGCATGTTGTTCCGGGGAAGAAGGAGGAAAAGAAAATAATGAGTCTTCCTCTTTTCGCATCAGGTCAATGATATGTTTGTGCTTCACCCATACTTCCATCTCCGATTTGCGGTGGCGTTCAGCCTCCACTTCCAACCGTTTCTTCTGAATCTGACTAGCAAGCTCACGCAATTTATATTCCAGATCCAGGTAATCGATTGGCTTGCATATGTATTCATGGACATTGTAACGGATGGCCGTACGGGCATACTCGAACTGCTGATATCCTGTCAGCAAAATAATCTCACAAGTTTCACCTTGTTCCCGCAATATTCGTATCAGTTCCAGACCATCCATGGAGGGCATACGAATATCACATAACATGATGTCAGGGTGGCATTCTGCAACTTTATCCAGTGCTTCTGACCCACTTCTAGCCGTACCCACAATTTCAATGCCCATGTCTTCCCATGGCAAAATAAAACTCAAATTCTCCAAAATCGGCAGCTCATCGTCAACCAGCAACGCGGTTAGATTCATTCATCTTCCCCCTGCTCATATTGTGGAATAATACATTGAATGATGGTGCCATGTCCCGGAGATGAACATATAAACACCCCGTATCCGGCCCCATATTGAATCCTTATCCGATCTGCAACACTTCTTAAACCCAGCCCTCGACGCTCTGCCATTGAAGACAGTGGCTTCGTTCCCTCAGCCATGATGTATTCAGGTGGGTCTTCTGCCATGTATTCGAATCGGGCCAACATTTCCTGGGGAATACCGATCCCATTATCCTCAACTCGCAGCACCAGGTTATTCCGTTCCACAAATGCACTGATCCGAAGTACACCCTGATATTCAATTCCCTCGAACCCGTGCTGAATACTATTTTCCACAAGAGGTTGGAGGGTAAGCTTGAGCATAGATGAGGTGTACAGATGAGATGGAATATCGATCTCATACCGGAACAAATCACTGAACCTGTAATGCTGGATCTCAAGATAACTCTGCAAGTGCCTTAACTCCTCACTGAGCGAAATCTCCTCCTGATCCTGAATACTGATGCGCAGCATATTGCCAAGACGTGTCACCATTTCACTTACTTTACGCCCTTCTCCCCTCATGGCTAGTCCGTTAATGGATTCCAGCGTATTAAATAGAAAATGAGGTTTGATCTGGGCTTGAAGCACACGCAGTTCTGCCTTGGCCTTCTGTTCCTGCTCAGCACGCACACGTCGGAACAGACCTCCGATCCGATCCAGCAATTCATTGAACCCTTGGGCGAGTAATTGCATCTCGTCAAAGCCACTTCCTTCGACCCGGGCATTAAAATCCCCGTCATCTACACGCCTCATGAATCGTACGAGCACCGCGATATTGCCGGTAATCCGGTTCATGAAGAACACATTGAAAACCATCGCAGCAAGCAGACACAGCAGAATGATAATAATCGACCAGCCTGCGAACACATTCGTCTCTGCCGATAACGCTTCCCATGAAGCGACACTGACCAGACTCCAGTTATAGTTTTTCAGATGATATTGTGAAATGATGCTTTCACTGCCATCGAACACTGCTCTGGTGCTGCTGAACCCTGGTCCGTAAATTCCAGAACGCACCCCCAGATTCTCCATCTTCTCTCCGCTGTAGCGTCCGGAAGGATCGTATACGATCAGACCCTCTTCATTGATCAGCAGGAACGAAGTATCCTGTGCAGGATCACTTATCTGCAGATGGCGGAAGATGCGGTCCATCTCCCCTTTTTTAATCTGAACGACAAGGACCCCAATATTCTGAAAATAACTGAGTTCCTTAACTAACCGAATCTGAGTAAAGACAGGCTCTCCCCCCGTCAGTTCAGGATATTCTAGAGGAGCCAGCCATTTGGGCACGCCGTTGAGTTCCTTGATTTCTTTGAATATTGGATGAACTTTAAATTGTTGAAAAGGAAGCGCTTGAAAATTTTCTTTCGTAAATATAGAAACAATCTGGTTATCCTGAGACGAACGCGGACGCAAATCATACAAGAAGGCATAACTAATGAACGGGTAGTTGTATAAAAGGGAACGGAAATTACGCTGGCTGGCATTCAGCGACAATTGATTACCGATTCCAAGATCCTGTTTGCTCGGATCTTTGGCGTTCAAAGCCATCTGGAATACCGATGTGGCAATGCCATTGTCCGTGACATTGTTGATCTGCTGAAAAACATTCTCGATATTATAGCTAATCGCCTGGAGTGCATATTCAGACTGCTGATTGTATTTTTTCTCAATCGTATGTGATGTGACCAAGAACATGCCGATTCCAAGCGTGCACATCGGTACAATGATGAGCAACAGAAATGCCATGGCCAGCTTCATCCGCAAGTTCATTTCCCGTTCTCCCTATATAACGCATCGTTAATTAACCTTTAACACTACCTGCTGTTACGCCTTCAATGATTTTCTCCTGCAATATGGCGTAGATTACAACAACCGGTACAACACTGTATACAATACCTGCTGACATCTGGGCATAATTCATTTGATACTGATCACGAAACTGGACCATGCCGACAGGCAGTGTACGCAGTTTATCGGTGGATAAGAAATAATTGGCGAGTAAAAATTCGTTCCAGTTACCGAGGAAATTTACGATAAACACCGTAACAATGGCTGGAACTGTAAGGGGTATCACTATTCTAGCAAAGATACCCGGAGCCCTCAACCCATCCATAACCGCGGCTTCCTCAATTTCTCCAGGGAGCGACCGCATAAAAGCAGCCAAAATAATAATCGTGAACGGAATTGCATTCGCAACATAAGGAATGATCAGCGCCAAATGAGTATCCAAAATGCCAAGCTTGCGGACAAGTAAATAAATCGGCAGCATGAGCGCATTGTTTGGAATCAGCATTCCCGCCAGAATGAGACTGTACAGCAACATGCTCCATTTGCGGTGTCTCATCCGTGTTATAGCAAAGGCAAACATGGCACCAAGCACAATGGTTCCGACTGAGGACAAGACCGAAATGTACATACTATTCCAGAAATACGTTCCAATCTTGGCATTTACCCAGGCCTCCACGTAGTTATTAAACACCCAAGTGGAAGGCAGACCGAACGGATTCAGTGCAATCTCGTTGTTATCCTGCTTAAATGAAGAAAAGATTACGAATAAAAAGGGAAACAGAATCGCAAGTAGATACAACATCAACAAAACATGAGGTATACTGCCTTTTATGTTCTTTGCCATCAATATTCCACCCTTTCGTTGCGTCTCGCCACCAGCAACTGATATACCGCGGTGAGCACAAGCGTCAGAGCAAAGATCAGAACCGCAATCGTATTGCCATAACCGTATTTAAAATTGGTAATCGCATATTTGATCATATACGTGGCAAGCACTTCGGTAGAGCCTGCGGGTCCACCTTTGGTCATAACCAGAACAATATCTGCTGCCTTCATCGCACCGGCAATGGACAACATGATGACGACGGAAATGATAGGTCTGATTAGTGGCAATGTAATTTTGAATGCTCTTTGTACGGCTGTTGCTCCATCAATGGCTGCCGCTTCATCCAGATCCTTGGGAATAGCCAGAATGGCCGCCAAAACCATGACAATATAGAATCCCGTCCACTGCCAAGCATTGGTTACGAGAATGGATATCATTGCGAACCGATTATCGGACAGCCAATAGACCGGCGAGATACCTACGGTTTCAAGTAACTGATTCAACAGGCCAATGTTAGGCTCGTAGATGAATCCCCACAGAATACCGATGACGGCCGTTGACATAATGGACGGCAAAAAGACGGCTGTTTTGTACAATCCCTTCAATTTCTTTACGTTCGCAATGAGCAGGGAAAACAGCACAATGAGAGGTACCTGGATCAAAACGGAAAATGCGATAAAGAAACCGTTATTGCGAGTAGAAATCCAAAAACGTTCATCTGTCAATGCCTTAGTATAATTGGACAGTCCCACAAAACGGGGCTCTGCGGATACACCGTTCCAACTGGTCAGACTGTAATAGAGTGAACTGCCGATAGGATACAGGAAAAACATGATAAACAAGATCAGTGCCGGCAACACAAACAACGTATAGATCAGCGGGCTGCGGAGTGAAGTATTCATGATCTACCTCCTTCAGTGACTTCAACTTCTTATGCTCATATATAGAGCAGATTCCTCAGCAGTGTAATTCTTTAGATAGGACCAAGGGTTTTACCCCGGCAGTGTTCCAACCGGGGTAAACCAGCATGGTGTTAGCAGGTACTCTTCTTTGCTTGAAAGATCGTTATTCTACTGAAGCATTAGCCTCTTCCTGAACCTTTTGCAATTCTTCGGCCATTTTCTCTGGTGTCGTCTGTCCACCAACCAGCTTCTGAATTTGCAGGTTGCCGATCTCTGTCGTAACATCAGCTTGAACGAGTGCATCAAATGCCGGGAACGAAGTCTGCGATGCATTCAGAACAGCTACGATTTCTTTCATCAAATCGTCGGTGATGCTGTCAGTCAGCACTTTTTCATCCAGTTTCATCGCTGGTAACACACCGTCTTCTACGAGCCCACGTACTTGCATATCTTCGTTGTAGAAGTTTTTGATAAAGGCTTTAACAGCCGCCAGTTTCTGCGGGTCATCCGCAGCCGCTGCAGAGAAACCGTATCCATTATTGACGTCACGCATCAGGGCTGTCTGATCTCCTACACCGTTCTCTACCGGAGGCATATTGAAGAAACCAACTTTGCCAATGAGCGACTCCCCGCTCTGTCCTTCCTTGAATACAGACGATTTCCACGTTCCGTCATACATCAGAATCGCTTCACCGCTCGTAAATTGAGTCGTATATTCAGCATATTCATAACCAAGCTCGCCTTTTTTGAAGTAACCTTTATCCACCCATTCCTTATGCTTCGCGAATCCTGCGACAACGCCTGGATCAGTCCACTTGGCTTCGCCTGTAGCAAACTTCGCCGTAATATCAGGTCCAGCGTAACGGGACCACAGATGGTTCGTTAACATGAGTGGAACCCAGCCTGCTTTGGAAGCAGAAGCAAGTGGCACCTTTCCATCAGCCTTGATCTCAGCGAGCATATTATCCAGCTCAGCCATTGTTGAAGGCGCTTTCCAACCTTTTTGCGTAAAGTACTCTTTATTGTAGAAGAATCCTTCACCCGATCCCCCAATAGGCAGTCCGTACACTTTGCCTTCATAGGTGAATGGTTCAAGCGATGAAAATTGGTCCTGAATACCCAGCTCTTGCAAGATCGGTGTGAGATCCAACAACATGCCTTCTTTGGCATATACTTTGGAGTCCGGGCTACCGAACAATTCGAAGATATCCGGCGGATTGCCCGCTGCCATCTCTCCACGAAGTTTCTCCTTACGGTTTACATCGGATTCAACTCCGTCCAGTGTAAAGGTCAGGTTGGGTACTTCGCTCTCCACTTTGGCCACAACGTCCTGCAGAATGGCCAGCCTTTTTTGTTTGTCGGCACCCACCTGAGTGTGACGGAGAAGCATCTCAACCGGTTCCTTGCTTGTCTCCGCAGGCGCATTGCCTGCTCCCTTTTGTGGTTCGTTAGTTGAGCTCGAACAACCTGCCAATGTCCATGATGTGATAAGTAATAATGAAAGCAGTAATGTCATTCCTTTTTTCATTCGTATGACCCCCCTCAAGATATTGAGCATTTGGCTTTACACTCTGATTATAAAAAGTTGTAGCTTACATCGTAAGGATGACAATTCATCAATGGAGGGATAAAATCCTTCACTGGACAAATAATCTTGCATTTACAATGGATAACAGCAAAAAAAACAGCCCCTGCGAAACATGTTCGCAAAGACTGTTTGGTTGGTATATAAGTTGAACTTAAGAATAATTACACTTGCCACTCCGATGACAGAACAACCTTCCGATCGCTGTTATCCCCCGATTTTTTTTAATTCACTTTTACAAAGGTGAAAATCTGGGGATAAAGGCGAACGCTCCGCTTCTCCAGCTTATTTCTGTCCTCTACGTTCTCGTGTAAATAGTTAGTTCAAATTATATAGGTCCTGTATATAACTGTAGTTACTTATTGGAACAAGCCACGCCCGCTGTTTCCGTACGACCTTGTTCAATCAGACGATACGCCCGCTCTACTTCCTCATCACTTGGTGAAGGAACTCCATCGAGCGGATAAGCCTTCCCCAGCGCCTGCCATTTGTAAATACCCATCTGATGATAAGGCAGGATTTCGAACTTCTCCACTCCATTTAGCGTTCCAATAAACCGCCCCAGATTGAGCAAGTCTTCTTCCTCATTGTGAATCCCTGGCACATACACGTGGCGAATCCACATTTTTCGTCCATTGTCCGATAACCACTGTGCGGTGCGCAATGTTCTCTCGTTGGATTTGCCTGTCAGCTTGATATGTTTCTCATCATTGATGTGCTTCAGATCCAACAAAACCAGGTCCGTGTTATCTAACAAATCATGAATCCGATCCGGTTCATTGAAACCGTTGCTGTCCAGCGTAGTATGCAATCCCCAGCGGCGTTTCGCTTCTTTGAAAACTTCAGCTACAAAATGAGCCTGTAATGTTGGCTCCCCGCCGGATACCGTAAGTCCGCCGCCGGAACTGCGATAGTAGGACAAGTACGGCTCGATTTCAGCCAGTACCTCCTCCACGCTCATTTCCCTGCCACCATCCAGTGCCCATGTATCCGGATTGTGACAATACTGGCATTTGAGCAGACATCCCTGCATAAAAAGCACGAAGCGGATGCCTGGGCCGTCAACCGTCCCGAAAGTTTCGAGTGAATGAATATGTCCATTAACCATGCTGCCTCTTCCTTTCTGTATCGCATCCGCTGTGCGTTTAATATGGAGGTACTACTCCTATCTCCTATGAACTGTTGAGTTAAGCCCGTGTTACATCGAACCGTGGAAGGTCCGGTTAATGACATCGAGTTGTTGCTCACGTGTCAGTTTGATGAAGTTAACCGCGTAACCGGATACCCGTACAGTCAGCTGCGGATAGTTTTCCGGGTGATCCATCGCGTCAATCAACTGCTGGCGATCAAATACGTTCACGTTCAGATGGTGTGCCCCTTGATCAAAATAACCGTCCATCATAGCAACCAGATTAGATTTGCGTGTGTCTGACTCTTTTCCGAGTGCTTTAGGCACGATGGAGAATGTGTTAGAGATCCCATCAAGGCTGTGTTCATATGGCAGTTTGGCTACTGAACCCAGGGATGCCAGTGCACCTTTTTTGTCCCGACCATGCATTGGGTTCGCCCCTGGAGCAAACGGTTCGCCTGCTTTACGGCCATCCGGTGTTGTACCTGTTTTCTTGCCGTACACCACGTTGGATGTGATAGTGAGTACAGACTGTGTTGGAATCGCATTACGATACGCTTTGTGTTTGCGAATCATGCCCATGAAGCTTTCCACCAGTTCAACTGCGATGCTATCGACACTGTCTTCATTGTTACCGTAACAAGGGAAGTCGCCTTCAATTTCAAAATCAATTGCGATGCCTTGTTCGTTGCGGATCGGTTTAACTTTGGCATACTTGATTGCACTCAGGGAATCTGCTGCAACCGAGAGGCCAGCAATACCACAAGCCATCGTACGTACGATATCGCGGTCATGCAGGGCCATTTCAATACGCTCATAGCTGTATTTGTCATGCATGTAGTGAATGACGTTGAGTGAGTTCATATACAGTTTGGCAAGCCATTCCATCATCGGTTTGAAACGTTTCATAACTTCATTGTACTCCAGCACTTCGCTTGTGATCGCCGGATATTCAGGTCCAACTTGTGCTCCCGATTTCTCGTCACGACCGCCGTTGATTGCATACAGCAATGCTTTTGCGAGGTTGGCACGAGCGCCAAAGAACTGCATTTGTTTCCCGATCTTCATCGCAGATACGCAGCAAGCAATACCATAATCGTCTCCATAGATCGGACGCATCAGATCATCATTTTCATACTGGATGGAGCTCGTTTCGATGGATACTTTCGTACAGTATTGTTTGAAAGCTTCCGGAAGCTTGGTGGACCAAAGTACAGTAAGGTTCGGCTCAGGTGCAGGACCAAGGTTGTTCAGGGTGTGTAGGAAACGGAAGCTGTTTTTCGTAACACGGGTTTCTCCATTTACGGACATGCCTCCGATGGATTCAGTTACCCATGTTGGGTCACCACTGAACAATTCATTATAATCCGGCGTACGCAGGAATTTGACGATCCGCAGTTTCATAACAAAATGGTCAACCAATTCTTGAGCCTGTTCCTCAGTTAGCAAGCCTTCTTGCAAATCACGTTCAATGTAAATATCAAGGAAAGTAGAAACACGTCCCAGCGACATCGCCGCACCATTTTGCTCTTTGATCGCAGCCAGGTAACCGAAGTAGAGCCATTGGAACGCTTCTTTCGCGGTTGTGGCTGGCAAGGAAATATCGAAACCATGCATTTCACCCAGTTGTTTCAACTCTTGCAATGCACGAATCTGTTCGGACAGTTCTTCACGCAGGCGAATGACATCTTCATCAATCACATCGACTTCAAGTGCATTCAGTTCGCCTTTTTTATTTCGAATCAGGAAGTCCACGCCATACAGAGCTACCCGGCGATAGTCACCGATGATCCGGCCACGGCCATAAGCATCAGGCAGACCAGTAATAATCCCTGCTTTACGTGCTGCACGCATTTCAGATGTATAAGCATCAAATACGCCCTGGTTATGTGTTTTACGGATGTTCGTAAATATATCAATGACGCCTTGAGGCATTTCAAAACCATAAGCTTCACAAGCATCAATCATCATGCGAATTCCACCGAATGGCTGAATGGAACGTTTGAATGGAGCATCCGTTTGAACACCAACAATCTGTTCTTTGGATTTATCCAGATAACCTGGTTGGTGGGAAACAATCGTTGCTGGCGTGTTTACGTCAACATCAAGTACCCCGCCGTTATCGCGCTCTTTTTTGGTCAGATCGGATACGATATCCCATAACTCTTTCGTATTCTGAGTTGCACCTGCAAGAAATGCTTCGTCGCCATAATAAGGTGATAAGTTGCGTGCCAGAAAATCATTCACATCTACGGATTTCGTCCATGTTCCTTTGGTAAAGTTTCTCCAGCCTGTTTGTTGTTTGACATCTTTTTCGATCACCGACATAGTAATCCCTCCACAAATTTGGATTTCCGGACACATGACAGGATGCTTCACTCGTCTCATCTGTGCCCAGAGCCGCGATTAATGTGATAAATTTCACATGTAAGCCGGAACATGTTCTCTCTACTTGGGAACCGGAACCGCGGATGAATGTTTTTCTTACATTTTCAGTATACGTCTTCGCTCTTTCATCATCTGTGATTTTTATCACAAAGTTTGTGACCATCCTCACTTCACCTTTGCTGTGTCAAAGTGAACCTTATAACTATTCACATTTAGCCACTGCGCGGACAGAACAACTTCCGATCGCTGTTATCCCCGGATTTTTTGATTCTATTTTTTAAAGGGTAAAATACGGGGATAAAGGCGAACGCTTCGCTTCTTCAGTTTTTTCTGCCCCCTCCGTTATTGTGTGAATACTTGGTTCCAAAAGTAACATCACGGATTCCGTGTAACCTCTTTTAAAAAAGGTAACTGGGCCTTTCCATCTGGGTGAACCCTGAACCTATTGACCCTAACTTAAATTAATTGAATAACACTTGAAATGCGAAAATGGAATAACACTTAAAACGTGGATGCTTCCCTACTCCAATTTTTCTGCCCTCTCCGTTATTGTGTAAATACCTGGTTCAAACGGCTACTGCAAGGATTCCGTTATACCTTTTTTTACAGGAAGGACGGCAATCGGGGCTCCCCTCACGGGGAACCCTGACTATATCTGCCTAAATCCTGCTGTTGCTTTAGTTGTTATTCAAACTTGCCGTAGAATGCATTGCGATACACGTCTGCCAGCTCAGTCACCAGCGGCAGTTTTGGATTAGCTGTTGTACATTGGTCCTCGAATGCACGGTCTGCCAGATAATCGACATGTGCCTCAAAGTCTTTGGCATCGAATCCGATTTCCTGGAACGACTCTTCAATACCCAATGTTTTGTTCAGTTTGCGAATGGCATTGATGAGGCTAGTAACCCCTTCTTCTGTCGTACGTGCAGGCAATCCCAGAATGCGGGCAATTTCGGCATAACGCTCATCTGCAACAAAGTGCGAATATTTCGGGAACGATGCAAACTTGGTCGGTTTTTTCGCATTGTAGCGAATGACGTGCGGCATCAGGATCGCATTGGTACGTCCATGTGCGGTGTGGTACTGACCGCCCCATTTATGTGCCAAGCTGTGGTTAATGCCCAGGAATGCGTTGGCAAAAGCCATACCGGCAATCGTCGAAGCGTTATGCATTTTCTCTCGAGCCAATTTGTCACCTTGCAGCGCCGATTGCTCGAGGTATTGGAATACCAGTTGAATCGCTTTGATCGCCAGACCATCCGTGTAATCATTCGCCATAACGGATACATACGCTTCGATGGCGTGAGTCAATACGTCCATGCCTGTGTCTGCGACAGCCGTTTTAGGCAGAGTGTATACAAACTCTGGGTCAACGATCGCTACGTCTGGTGTCAGCTCGTAGTCTGCCAGTGGATATTTCGTATTGCCTTGATTTTTATCTGTAATAACTGCGAACGATGTTACTTCCGAACCTGTGCCCGAAGTTGTCGGGATGGCTACGAATTTCGCTTTCACGCCGAGACGTGGATATTTGTAGATCCGTTTGCGGATATCCATGAATTTTTGCTTCAAGTCGTTAAAGTCTGTGTCCGGATATTCGTAGAATAACCACATCGCTTTGGCAGCATCCATCGGTGAACCCCCGCCCAGTGCGATAATGCAGTCTGGCTGGAAGCGGCGCATCATTTCCGTACCGCGGTCTACCGTTGTTGTGGACGGATCGGGTTCTACATCAGAGAACACTTCAATGGCTACCGGCATTTGGCGTTGACGCAGATAGTGCTCTACTTTTTCCACATAACCGAGTTTGACCATCATCGCATCTGTAATAATGGCTACGCGTGTGATGTCCGGCATTTTGGCAAGATACTGTGTTGCACCTTTTTCGAAATAGACTTTGTTCGGCACTTTGAACCACTGCATATTCACGGTACGGCGAGCCACCCTTTTCACGTTGATTAAGTTTACAGCGGTTACGTTGGAAGAAGTCGAGTTACGTCCATACGATCCGCAGCCCAATGTCAGTGACGGCATGTTGGTGTTGTAGATGTCACCGATAGCGCCGTGTGTGGATGGCGAATTCACGATAATCCGTCCGGTTTGCAGGCGATCTGCGAATTTGCCAATGACTTCTTCGTTCGTCGAATGAATAACGGAGGAGTGACCCATGCCGCCAAAAGCAACCACTTCTGCTGCACGCTCAATCCCTTCAGCTGCCGTTTTCACTTTGTAACAAGCCAGTACCGGGCTTAGTTTTTCAGCCGACAACGGGAATTTTGTACCTACCCCTTCAATCTCGGCTACGAGAATTTTGGTACCAGCAGGGACCTCGATACCGCACATTTGCGCAATGCTGACTGCAGATTGACCAACAATTGCCGGGTTCACCGCACATTTCTCAGCGTTAATCGCACCTGCGGTCAGTTTGGCTGCCTCATCCTTGTTGACGAAGTAACAGCCGTTCGCGATCATTTTCTTTTTCACCTGATCGAAGATCGGTTCTTCGATGATGACTGCTTGCTCGGAAGCACAAATCATGCCGTTATCGAACGATTTGGACAAAATCAGATCCGTTACTGCTTGGTTGATATCTGCACTTTTCTCAATAAAGCAAGGTACGTTCCCTGGCCCTACGCCCAGTGCCGGTTTACCACAGCTGTAAGCGGCCCGCACCATGCCTGATCCGCCTGTTGCCAGAATGAGCGCCACATCGTTATGATTCATCAGTGCGTTCGTGCGATCCATGGAAGGATCATCAATCCACTGGATACAATCCGCTGGAGCACCATGTTTCACTGCAGCATCAAGCAGGATTTTGGCAGCTTCCCGGCTACAGTTCTGTGCAGATGGGTGGAAACCGAAGATGATTGGGTTACGCGTTTTGATGGAAATCAGTGCTTTGAACATCGTGGTGGATGTCGGATTCGTTACAGGGGTAATCCCCATGATGATACCGACAGGCTCCGCAATTTTCTGGAAGCTTTCGTACTCATTATCTTCAATAACACCTACTGTTTTATCATATTTGATGCTATGATATACATATTCTGTTGCAAATATATTTTTGGTGATTTTATCCTCATACACACCCCGGCCTGTTTCTTCTACGGCCATCTTGGCGAGCATCATATGTTTGTCCAGACCTGCCAGCGCCATCGCTTGCACGATGCGGTCAATCTGTTTCTGATCCATGGACATGAATGCTGCATGTGCTTTATTCGCTTTGTCAATTAACGTTTGAATATACTGACCTGCTGTCGGTTCTTTTACTGGGGCGACTTCGTTCTTTACAGCCATCTCCCTCATCCTCCTAAAGGTTCGTATTGGTTTGTCTCTCTTCTTTACATTCACATCGTACCATGGGGAAAGAGTTAATTATGTGATTTTTTTCACAAAGTATAACAAATTTAATTTAAGTTTTTTAATGTCCCTCACTTAGCCATTTACACTTCCTATTTAAAATATAGGGCTGTCAGATTCATCCTCCCCTTTTGAAAGTGAATTTAATCACAATGTTTGAAATTTCGCCATTTTTGCCCCCTTTCCACGCCCCTCAAACGGCAAGATAAGGTATATACTGAACTTAAAAATTGAACCACCGCAATTTGTACCGTCCTTCCCGGCCGAGAGATGACCCTGATCAGGACGGCAACGGTTTGCGGCGAACCACGGGGGCCAGTCCAAGCTGCAGAAGGCCGTCCGATGGACACAAAGGGGAGATAGACTTATGAGAGAACAACTAAGTGTACTGGAAAAACGCGGAAATACCAACTGTTTCTCGGAAGCGAATTTCAACCATCTGCTCGTAACGATGAAGGACAGAACCTATCCGGAGGGAACCCATCTGTATTGGGAAGGAGATGTCTCAGACAAACTTTATTATATGAAACGAGGCCGTGCCCAGATCACCAAATCCACGGATGAAGGCAAGGAACTGATCATGTACATGTATCAATCCGGTGATATGATTGGGCAGGCTGATCCGTTCTTCGGATCGAAACACAGCTTTTCGGCGGAAGTGCTGGAGGATAGTGAAATCGGTGTACTGGAGCATAAAGACCTGGAGATGCTGATCTGCCAACATTGTGACTTTGCGATCGACTTTATGAAATGGATGGGTATCCATCACCGTTTGACCCAGACCAAATTCCGTGATCTGATGTTATATGGCAAACCAGGCGCACTCTGCTCCACGTTAATTCGATTGTCCAATTCCTATGGCGAGCCTCATGGAGAGCATGTCATGATTCATAAAAAAATAACGCACACGGATCTGTCCAATATGATTGGAGCGACCCGTGAAAGTGTCAACCGAATGTTAAGCGATCTGCGTAAAAAAGACGCCATTGAATACGATAACGGCATGATTGTCATCAAGGATCTGCACATGCTGCAGGGCATCTGCCACTGCGAATTGTGTCCTAACGAGATTTGCCGAATCTGACGCTTTCCCAGTCTTGTAATCACTTAAAATGCAAATGAAAAAGCCCATCTTCTGTAATGAAGATTGGGCTTTTATTATTTAAGATACAGTAGTCAACTCGAGCTTTACTGCATCACGTGGATTCAACTTCATGTCCAAACCGTTTTCCATCAGTTCCTTGTCATTCACCATAATCATCCAGCGTTGGTTCATCCGGGGAATTACATTTTCAACGGAAACAACGAATTTGTTGTTCTCCGACATTCTTACAATCCCACTGGACTTCAATACATCACGCACAGTACATTCCTGTACATACACCCCGGCATATTGACGATTGAGATTTGGCATAATATTTCCACCGCTCACCTTGAGTAATGTTGTTTGGTAAACAACATCGTCTCCCCCACTGTCAGCGGCTTTTACATATATGATCACTTCATCTTTGACATGAAGCTCCATGTCCCAATTTTCCGGGTCAATATCCTTGCCATTCAGTTTGACCGCCCAGCTAAGTGAGGAGTCCAGAGAAACTTCCCCCACGGATTGGATCCGCTTGCCATCTGCTGTAAAATCGACAAGTCCACTGTTCAATAGTGCTTTCTTGAGCGTCAGACCTTCACTAAAATCTCTCTTAATGGACTTCGTTGCGTCAGGCAAAAAAGTGCTACCATCCACTGCCACAGTAATAGTATTCTGCGATTCGGTCTCTTTGACGATTGGCTGTTCGGAAGGCTGTGTCTCACTACACCCGGCTAATATAACCAGAATAAGCAGACATATACCTATGTAACCGGGGATTCTCTTCTTCATGTAGGTAACACCACCCTGCGTAAAATCATTCACCCTGTTGTCCATAACCTCTATTATGGCACAAAATTCATGCAAAAAAAGTGTCAATGCCGTTACTTTTCATCCAGCAGCGTCCATAACTGGTTTGTACAACACAAAGAGCCTGCAAGCAGGCCCTTTGGCTCCTAATTATCATTAAGGTCTATTGAGTAGCATGGTTACTGAACACAAGCCTGCATGTAGGTACGGCCTCCGTCTCCATCCTTCAGATACGGGTTGAGCCCAAAGAACTGTTCCTCCGACACATAAACGCCTGTCAGCAAACGCCCTTCAAGTAATCCACCGTCCACCTGTACACAGAACGAAGGTGCATCCACATATTCCTGGTAGAGCGGAATTTGACCAGATGAATGGTGTACCTTGGATACCTTGCCCTGCTCGTGCAGCGGCCGTTCAGAGAAATAGGTAGGTACAATATAACGGGCAATCACATCCAGCTCCTGTACAGTGTAGAAGGTGTCATCACCCAGCCAAGGCGCGAGCATGCGGATCTTCTCATATTGTGACCATACAATCGCCTGAATCAGCATCTCCGCTTTAACAAAACGCCCTTCGCCCACATCCAGATACACACGTTCTTCATGAAAGTTGGCTTCGGCCTGAACCCCGATGGAATCGGGTTGTCTCAGTTCACATCCAATACATTTCCAGCCTCTTGCTGTCTGAATCCATTTTTGCAGTACCGCCGGAGCCATTACCTGACCATTGCTATTCGTGGAATGAGTCTTCTCTCCTGCAACATCATCCTTAACCGACGGGGAATATGAGGTTCGTTTAAATAGCTCCGCAGCTTTTTTGTAGATTAAATGTACCTGGATGGATGCGCTCTCAAGTTCTGCAATATCTTGCTTGCCGTAGCGTACTTCACGGGATAAGCTTTCTTCTCTCATGACAAGTGGCCTCCTCGCTCCGGCCGCCTGCGGCCATTTTATTTACAATTATACTACAACTCGCGACAACATGTGCAGGACCCTTAAGACAAAAACTCCTGATTTCCACTGGAAATCAAGAGCCTTTATCCCATCAGTTCACTTAGTTTGAGCCGGGGAAGCTGTTACTACTCAACCCACTGCTCTGCCCAGTCTTGAATTTGATTCATAACGGGCTGTAGCGCCTTGCCTTTCTCTGTCAGTTCATATTCAATACGAACTGGCGTCTCCGGATAGACATGACGGATCAGAATTCCTTCGCTTTCCAGATCTTTCATCCGTTCTGACAACATCTTATCACTCATCGATGGAATCAGGTTCGAGATATCCTTGAATCGCTTCGAACCACTCATCAACGTTTGAATAATCAGACCGTTCCAGCGCTTACCCAGAAAAGAAAACGCCGTCTCAAAGCGCGGACACATCCGCAGATCTTGGCCTTCCACATTAATCACCTCTTTAGAGATCCAACTTACGTTTAGTTAGTATATTTCATAATAACATATTTAAGTCTCAAAGAAAACGTCTGCCGCTAAAAAGTTAAAATTTTAGAGGCATAACTCAACTTCGATGATACAACTCAGTATACATCACATGGGACAACGGAACCATGGGAAAATATCGTCTAACTCCCATGTAGCTATCTTACCCAAAAAGAACCCATCTGCCACAGTCATACTTGACTTGGAGAAGGGTTCTCTGGTATATCGCTTATTTTATGCGTTCACACAGCCAATTTGCAGCTTAAACCAGCACGTTACCAAGTGATCTTACAGGTTCGCTGAAGCCAAATTCCGGCTTAACGTTGCGCGTAGGATATGCCCACTTCACTCCATTGCTGATCACTTTTAAAATTTCCGGATTGTAGAAGGTCGGGTATGTTTCATGACCTGGACGGAAATAGAAGATTTTGCCTGAACCGCGGAGGAACGTACATCCGCTCCGGAATACCTCTCCGCCTTGGAAGTTGCTTACAAACACCAGCTCATCCGGCACTGGAATATCGAAGAATTCCCCGTACATTTCTTCTTTTTCCAGAATAATCTTGCTATTGATGCCCTCGGCAATCGGATGGGATGGATTCACACACCAGATAATCTCCTGCTCATTAGCTTCACGCCATTTCAGATCACAACTTGTGCCCATCAGCGCTTTGAATGGCTTGGAGAAGTGACCGGAGTGCAGCACAATCAACCCCATACCATCCAGGACCCGCTGTGCAACCTTCTGTGAAATCTCGTCGCTCACGCGATCATGCGCCATATGTCCCCACCATATAAGCACATCTGTAGAATTCAGCACCTCATCACTTAATCCATGCTCAGGCTGATCCAGTGTTGCAGTGCGAATGGCAAAGCCTTCGCCTCCCAGTCCGTTTGCCAACGCCATGTGCAAACCGTCTGGGTAGACTTCTTTTACTTCATCGTGAATTTTCTCATGGACAAATTCATTCCAAATGGTGACGTTAATCATATTCAATTTCCCCCTAGTGTAACTCTAAACCCACCACATATCTCCCAGCGGCTCTTCAATCAATACTTGTTGGAGATTTTGCACAGCTTTAGAGAATCCTTCTTCTACCGACATCAGACCATCTTCGTGTTCAATACTTACGACATAATCATATCCAACCAGACGCAGAGCGCTAATAATATCAGCCCAAGTCTTGTTATCGTGACCATAACCGACCGAGCGGAATTGCCAAGCACGATCAAGCATGTTTGTATAATCCTGCATATCTGTTACACCATATTTGTTCACGTTAATTGGATCAATAGTTGTATCTTTCGCATGGAAGTGATGAATCGCGCCTTCACGTCCCAAAATGTGGATCGCTTGTACCGGATCAATACCTTGCCACCACATGTGGCTTGGGTCAAGGTTGGCGCCAATCACTTCGCCTGCTGCTTCACGCAGTCTCAGCAAGGTAGCTGGTGTATGCACCGAGAATCCACCGTGCAGCTCCAGTCCCACTTTCACATTGTGATCTGCAGCGAACTTGCCCCACTCTGTCCAGTAAGGGATAACTTTGTTGTCCCATTGCCATTTAAGAACTTCTTGGAAGTCATTCGGCCATGGTGCAACAGGCCAGTTTGGATATTTGGCATCCTCATGGTCTCCTGGACAACCGGAGAATGTATTTACAACAGGCACTTCCAGTTTCTCAGCCAGTTCTACCGTCTTAACAAAATCATCGTGGAATCCTTTCGCAATATCCTTTTGTGGATGGAGCGGGTTACCGTGGCAGCTCAATGCGCTGATAGTCAGGCCACGTGATTCTACTGCATTTTTGAAGTTTTTCAATGCTGTCGGATTACTCAGAAGCTCATCCGGTTTACAATGAGCATTCCCTGGATGTCCACCAGTTCCGATTTCTACTGCTTTCAAGCCTTTGGATGCAACATAGTCGAGTGCATCCTCCAATTTACGTCCTCCGAATAGTACCAAAAATACGCCGAGTTTCAAGTGCGATTCCTCCCTAGATTAAATATCATATTAATTGCTGGTTTTATGAACCATGAACTGCATAAATATACCGTTCAGATCACATGATTGTATCGTTATTGTGGAAAATCAAGAGCTTTTCTATCCTGAAAATAAACGTAAGAATACTGGTTATTTCATTGGAAATGACATCCGGTCGGTTTAGTCGAAATAAACCGCTTTGCCTGTCTGAGCAGACTCGTAGATTGCTTCAAGGATCTGAGTAACCACGATGGCTTGTTCAGGTTTTACAACTGGATCTTTGTCTTCAATGATCGCTTCAAGCCACATTCTAGCTTCACGATCCGCTTCATTTTCTGCACTACCGGAATAAAAAGCAACCCCGCCTGCGTCCAGATCTACCTTAGTTTCAAACAGACGGCTGCGTTTCTCGCCATTGATACGCAGACCATCTTTCATATCCGCGCCACCTTCTGTTCCGCAAAGCAGTGATTTCGCTTCGCCGAACTCAGCTACGTTCAGCGCCCAGCTGGACTCGATGATAATTGTAGCCCCATTTTCCATCGTCACAAAGCCGAATGCAGAATCCTCTACCTTGAATTGTTCCGGGTCCCACGGACCAAAAGCATTGGCCGCATTCTCACGTTGACCCAGCTTGTGGAAAGTTGAGCCCATAACACTCTTCGGCTTGTAATTATCCATCAGCCAAAGAGTCAGGTCCAGCGCATGTGTACCGATATCAATCAACGGTCCTCCGCCCTGCTTTTCCTCATCAAGAAACACACCCCAGGTAGGTACAGCACGGCGGCGAAGTGCAATCGCCTTACCAAAATAAATATCGCCCAGCTCGCCTTCTTCACACATTTGTTTCAGGTATTGGCTGTCATTGCGGAATCGGTTCTGATACGCAATGGATAACTTTTTGCCTGTACGTTGTGCGGCTTCCAGCATAGCCTGCGCTTGTGCAGACGTCTTCGCCATTGGCTTTTCACACATTACATGTTTGCCCGCCTCAAGAGAAGCGACCGTAATCACGGAATGGGAGTCGTTTGGTGTACACACGTGCACCACATCAATGCTCTCATCCTTCAGCATCTCGTGATAATCCGTATATACTTTGGCTCCTTCAGCACCGAATTCGGCTGCTGCCTCCTCCGCACGTTCTTTCACAATGTCACAGAAAGCGACCATACGGCCCTGAGATTGTTTGGACAGGCTGGGCATATGTTTACCTTTGGCGATTCCGCCACAACCTACGATGGCGATATTAAGTACTTTAGACATGAACAAGTCCTCCATTAGCGGCATATTTTCTAATCCAGTTCATACTGCTCTCGATGCTTTGCAGTGGAGGATTCTGACATACATCCTGTTCCACAACAAGCCACTCGGCTCCCGCCTGATCTGACGCTGTAGCTACAGCCCCCAGATCTACCTCGCCTTGGCCAAATTCCACTGTCAGGACTTGACCTTCTGAACGACGCATGTCTTTCCAGTGGACCAGTGGCAGACGTCCCGCATACTTCGCGATGACTTCAGTTGGCGGGTATCCTGCGGCGTGAGCCCAACACGAATCCAGCTCCACTTGCAGGTGGGAAGCGGTTACGGTATCATACATCGCGTATAACGCCGGCTGACCCTCAACCTGCTCTGTAAATTCAAAATCATGATTGTGATACATTAACACCATGTCCTGCGCTGCACATTTCTCACCAATCTCATTCAGGGAAGCAAATACGTTATCCCATTGCCGTTGTTCTTCCGACAGATAAGGGACAATCAGGTTTTTGTTTCCGATGGCTTTGTGATAAGCGATCACGCCATCGAGATCCTCAAGCAGACTATTGTACTGAACATGGGTACCCACGATCTCCAGACCGAATTCATCCAGAATGGCCCTTACTTCTTCCGGGCTATGCCCGTAAAAGTTGTGGAACTCTACGCCTTGATATCCAAGCTCTGCAACCTTGGCGAGTGTACCTTTGAAATCGCGCTCCAGTTCATCACGTACCGTATATAGCTGTAATCCAACCTTCAACATTTACCGGTTCACCTCATCCGAAATCAATTAGTGTGACTGTACAGCCTCTGACTGATTTTCATCTGTATTGTTTTCTGCTCCTGCTTGATAAGTGCTCTCCAGCTGGATGTGTTTGCCCTCAAGCGAGGAGCGCTGGAACGCATGCATAGCTTCAAGCACATGGTAGGCGAGCTTACCGCTGGCCTTGTGTTCGCGTCCGGCTCGAATGGATTCAACCATTTCGGTAACGCCGATTCCACGCTCGTTCTGTCTGCTTTCAAAAGCAGGCGTCACAGTCTCCCATGTGTCCTGACCGAATCTGCGCAGCTTCACTTCCCCATTAAAAAAGTTCGGGTCCGGTATACTCAATGTGCCTTCGGTACCGTAAATTTCAATTCGTGGCAAATCCGAAGCGCCCCGGATATCGAAGCTGGTGATCATTGTTGCAATGGCACCTTCCTCAAAATCAATCGTTCCTGCCAGATGTGTTGGTGTCTGTACCTCAAGAGGTGTACCTTCCTTCGGTCCGGAACCAATAACGCGATCTGTGATCTGTACACCTGCTGAGGAACTAATTCTGCGAATCGGTCCAAGGAGGGTAATCAGAGCTGTCAAATAGTAAGGGCCCATATCGAACATCGGTCCGCCACCAGCGACATAAAAGAACTCCGGATTCGGATGCCAAGCCTCCGGCCCTCCACCCATAAAGAATGAAGTTGCTGCAATCGGCTTGCCGATCTGTCCTTCTTCAATGGCCTTGCGCGCAGTCTGAATGCCCGATCCAAGGAACGTATCCGGTGCTGAACCGACATACAACCCTTTTTCCTCAGCCAGTTCAATTACCTTGCGACCATCCTCAAGAGAGATTGCCAGTGGTTTCTCGGCATACACATGTTTGCCTGCTTCAAGCACAGCCAGATCAGTCATGGCATGACTGCCAGGAACCGTGAGGTTTAGCACAAGCTCAATCTCGTTATCTCGCAGCAACTCATCTACATTGTAAACGTTTGCGATATTGAATTCATCAGCTCGTTCTTGTGCCCGTTCACGGATCAAATCCGCAACAGCCACCACTTCAATGAGAGGATTATCTTTGAAATTTTCCAGATAAATGGCGCTAATGTTACCGCAACCAATAATGCCCGCTTTCATTTTCTCCACAGTGGTGTTCATCTCCTTATGAGTGGTGAGAACCTGTAACTTGCATATTTGTAATTGAAGGTTTTGCGCTTAATTGTTGCACTTGAATTTAATACTATGGTATTCCGTTTCGGCTTCAATTAAAATGAATAATATGATCGAAACATGAACTATCTGGTCATAATTTTCAAATTGCAAGGAGTATGCCAATGCCGACTGATTATTCCTGCCAGGTTCTTACAGCAGGCTTCTCGTTTCATCGCAAACCTTATATAGGCTTGCATCCTGAGGGAGTAAAGAATTACCTGATGAGGCTCCAGACGGACGGACGTTGCCGAGCTCGTGTAGACGGCGCCATGTCGCTTGTTGATGCGGGTGATCTGCTTCTTTTTAGTCCAGATGAGCCGTATGAACTGAGAATAGACAAAGAGCAAAATCCGATGGGTGAACGACTTGTGGAGAGTGGTGATTACCATATTTTCTTCAATGGGGACTGGGTGGATGAGTGGTGGAAACATCACAAGCGGCCGAACCGGATCAAGGTGCAGCTAACCGAAAGCCTGCTCACCCTGTTTCGACAGCTCGTACTGGAGCAGCGCCGTATTTCCAATCCTTACCCTGAAATCGCCAGTTATTATATGCGAATTCTTTGTCTTGAAGTGGATCGTATGCTCTCGGAGCATCCGACGAATACCAATACCAACTATGTGGCATATGAGATTAAAAGTTACATCGAGGAGAACGCTTCTTCTCTATTCAAGCTTGAAGATATAGCTACCCATATTGGAATCAGTGTCTCACGGGGAGTTCATCTCTTCAAAGAAGCGTTCGGTAAAAGTATTATGCAATATACACTGGATGTACGACTGAACATGGCCAGGGAACGGATCATTTTCAGTCCAATGACACTTGAACATGTAGCCGAATCTTCCGGCTTTAACAATTATACGTATTTCCACCGGGTATTCCGCTCCCGGTTCGGCATGTCGCCCAAAGAATTCCGCGTCATTCACCGGGAACAGATGTAATCGCTTCATTAATACGTATACGTATTATTCGTAACCGAAACTTATTTGCGCGCGGCAATCGCCTCGGATACAACCATAGCCAGGTCTTCATTACCAAACATGGATAGCACACCCAATACAGTGTCGTCAGGAATGTCACCGGCTTCCTCCTTGGATACAACTAGCTTCAGCACCTGCTGCAAACGCTCATTGCTCAGTTGTTCCGGGTAGGCTTGCCGGTACATCTCTTCCGGATCCAGTCCATGATTGACACACCACTGGGCAAATACCAGAATCATCATTTCCTCTTCCTGTTTATACGTCTCAATTACAGCTTCCTCAATTTGTTTGTTCCGTTCTTTTTCATATTCATCCATGGTATTATTCTTCCTCCAATATCGTTTAATGAATCATTGGTGCGGAAGGCTTCATTTACACTCCCGCACGACCTTCTGCAAGATTAACCGCGAATAAGCTGTTCGGCCAGGTCATGACTGTCCATGACGTGACTTGCACTTATGGCACAGTCATCCGGGGTTTCAAGATTTTCCAAAAATTGATCAATCGCTCCCGTGAATCCTCTTCGGGTCAAAATACTTTCCCAGCTGCCAAAGGTTTCCTTGCGTTCCTGTGCACCGCGTTCCTCATACTTCGCTATTTCCATGTTCAGCACTTCTACCGATCTTCCTCCACCATACAGCTCAAGCTTCTCCAAATCCGCTCCTGCTTGGCGTACCATATCGAATCTGCCAAATGCCGTTCTGCCCAGCTTGGCTGATCCAGCCGCATGCAACAGTCGGTCCAAGTCATTTTTACGTATCCATTGATGGAGCAACTGCACATTGTGATCCGAATACCATAACATCAGGTCAAGAATATGAATCAGATCATCATAGATGGTTTCCGCAGCAGGACGATCCTGAATACCAGTCCGATGCTTAGTAACTGTCAGCGATTCAAAACCCTGTCCAGCCTGCATCCATTCTTTCGCATTTTGATACAACGGTGCAAATCTCCGGTTAAAACCTACCGCCAAAAGAAGACCCTGTGCTTCCGCAAATGCGGTCATTTCTTCCGACTCCCGTAACGTATAGGACAGCGGTTTGTCCACGTATACTGCCAGCCCGCGCTCCAAACATTGCATAACGATGTCAAAATGAGCTTCTGTCACTGTATGTACAAACACCGCATCCAGATCCCAGGACAACAATTCTTTCATATCCGTTGTTCCATTGTTCAATCTATAGGTATGCTGTATTTCCTTCACCGGCTCGGGAGAACGGTTCATAATCCCCGCAATTTCCACGTTCGAGTGGGCAGTCAACAGCGGCAAATATACTTTACGTGCAATATCCCCGAGTCCGATGATCGCAGCACGGGTTTGCTTGGTTGTTTCCATTATGATCATTCCACCTTCAGATGAGTTCTATATTTCTACGTCCTATAGTGTAACCCTTCAGACAGCAACATGCCAGTGATTGCAGCTAGAACCGGCACGAATTGTCCATCCTTTGGTTGAACGTGGTAAACTTTAGAGAGAAAGCAATACGGATTGGGATACAGTAAGACCTTCCTGGTCTGAAAGGAGCGTTTGGGATTTTGCGAAAATGGGTATGGCTCCTCTTATATGTTTTACTTGCCGGAGTCACGTTTATTTACAGATATGAACTACTGGCCTGGACCGATCTGCATCAGTCCATTCCAATTCTACTCGCTATGGCGACGTTGTTTGCTCTTGTACCCGTAATTCCGTACAAAATCGTCATTATTGCCTTTGGCTACAGTTATGGTACTGCAACAGCAGCCTGGATATGCTGGCTTGGCACTACGCTCGCTGCACTGCTGGTATACACCGGAGCAAGGACGATATTCCGAAATCAGGCCAGATCCTATCTCGAACGCATTCGGGGTTTGAATCGGTTTACAACATGGATGGAGGCTCATCCCTTCATGGGTATCGTGTCTATGCGACTGCTGCCCATCGTTCCCCAAATGGCGGTTAATATCTATGCGGGCATTACCTACACCCCATTTTGGATCTTCATGGTTGCGACGGCGATTGGCAAACTGCCTGCGATTTTTGTTTTTGCCTATGCGGGTGCACAAGCAGAAACATCAATCTGGGTGAGCCTGCTAATCCTTGCCGGTTATCTGGTGTTCATGACGATAATATTGCTCTTGTTTCGCTTACGCTCTCGTAAAAAAGTCTAAGTGGGAACAGTCAGAAACATTTCAGATTCATCCTCTTTACGATCCTGCTTGGTTGGCTTGCCAATTCGGGATATAATAGAAGAGTAAGCCAAAATATTATTCTTCATCAGAAATGGAGTGACTATAGCATGGAACAACATACAAGTGAAAAAGCAACTTTTGCAGGCGGGTGCTTCTGGTGTATGGTATCCCCCTTCGAGGAACTACCCGGCATTCATAAGATTGTATCGGGTTATACAGGAGGACATACTGAGAACCCAACATATGAGGAGGTCTGCTCGGAAACGACAGGTCACGTAGAGGCCGTTCAAATTACGTTCGACCCGGCCATCTTCCCATATGAGAAGCTCGTTGAATTGTTCTGGCAACAGATCGACCCAACGGATACGGGTGGACAATTCCATGACCGTGGATCATCTTATCAGACGGCCATCTTCTATCACAGTGAAGAACAACGCCAGATCGCAGAAGCTTCCAAAGCAGCTTTGGCAGAAAGCGGACGTTTTGACAAACCAATCTTCACACCGATTTTGCCAGCGAAAACGTTCTATGAAGCAGAGGAGCATCACCAAGGTTACCATCACAAAAACCCTGCGCACTACAAACGGTACCGTAAAGGTTCCGGACGCGAAGACTTTATCGAACGCAACTGGTCCGGCAAAGTGGATAAAGACGGCCTGAAAGAGCGTCTGACGCCGCTGCAGTTCGAAGTTACCCAGAACAACGCAACCGAACCAGCGTTCCATAACGAGTTTTGGGATCACCACGGTGACGGAATTTACGTGGACATCGTATCCGGTGAACCACTGTTCAGCTCCACTGACAAATACGATTCCGGCTGCGGCTGGCCAAGTTTCACCCGTCCACTGCGGGACTACAATGTGAAGGAAAAAACGGATCTCAGCCACTTCATGATTCGTACCGAAGTGAGAAGTCGTGAAGGGGATTCCCATTTGGGTCACCTGTTCAACGACGGCCCTGCCGAAGCTGGTGGAATGCGTTATTGCATCAATTCCGCAGCCCTTCGTTTTGTACCCAAAGAAGACCTGGAAAAAGAAGGATACAGCGAATACGCCGTACTGTTTAATTAAGTAATGGTTCAATGAAGTAACGGAATTTAATGAAGCGCTAGCGAATCGACAGCACCTTAAAAGGACAATTCACGTGGAATGCTAATTTTAACGAACTTCAGTCACGTTGTTCCGATGAAATCTAGGGAACACCTGCTGCAGAACATGCAAATCGACGAAATAACGTCTCTACGATTCGTTAAACCGCAGACCTGAAGGAATTGGAGCTAATAGCTTATACTCAGTTCGTTAGACATTAATTAAGACTAAAAAGGGGCTTCCCGTCATCTTTCATGACGTATGGAAGTCCCCTTTTTATTTTGTTTTTTTGTATATAGATTGAAGTTGGCTTACATCATACTCACAATCCAGCCGATCCAATAGGCAAATGGAATCAATAACAACTGAGCCAACAATGTGCCAAATAAACGGGATACAAGCATACAGCCATAGATTTGATTCATTCGATCCAGCCGGATTTCACCGCGCAGAGATTTGTCGCTGAGCAACGAAATACGAGGATCAATCAGGATGGTTAACAAAATGGTCGCTACTCCATTAATGAGTCCGGTGGATTGCGAAGCAGCTACAGCCTGCCCCGGATAAAGATACGCAGCGTAAAGACTGGACAGGACTCCAGTCGTATAGATTGCTGTCACCGCTATGTTCAACGTCATTAGACGTCTGGGCATTCCGTTGTGTACTAATAACTTTGCCATTTTCCATGATGGTGGAGTAATGTAATACATCGCATTCTTAATCTTACTGCGTTTCAGCAGGCCTCGAACCATGGAAGGAATCGACCCTGCCGCCTCAAAATGAACGACCATTCGCGAAGCGAGTTTGACCATGGTTGGAAAACTTATAATAGCCAAGGCCGTTCCTACCGTAGCCGCACCCATCAGCCAGTGCAGTTGCGCTGCAAAGTGTGGATTCCCTCCATTCGTCGCAGTATCCACCAGACTGCCTACCATCGGCCCTTGGGCCATATTGGAGGTACGTGACACCAGCAGCAAAATTCCGGACAGGGACAAGGCCAGCGCTATTCTGCGAGTACGCAATCCCCCAAGGCGCAGTGCATAGGACAGACTGTCAGCTGCATGAATAAGCATGGTAAACAACATAGGAATGGCTAAGCTCAAACTAAACATATGTATATCTCCTTATCTTTCCTAATGTGCTTCTATTATACTTTTAATCATGGAAGTATTATACTCCTCATCCACATAAAAGTATAGAAAAGCGTTAAGAAGTTGAACGGTATAATGCAAAAAAACTACAGTAAACGGTTCGAGGTTCTCCACAATAATCGTTTATTCATCCGTGTACAGGGTAATATACAAATAACTTATATTGTACAGGAGGGAATCAATATGCCGTGGAACAAACAGGATTATCCCGTTTCCATGAAAAATCTGGAGCCTCGTGTCAGACATAAGGCCATCGAGATTGCCAATGCACTGCTGGATGACGGTTACGAGGAAGGACGCTCCATTGCGATCGCTACTGCAAAGGCAGAAGAATGGGATGAGAATCATCCCACATCGAAGCATTCGAAGCAGGCTACAAAACATTCTTCATCAGACAGCAAATCGGAGCAGGGAAAATCTTCATCTCCACGCCGTCATTCCGAACCTGTCTCTTCTTCCAAAAGCCATGATAATATTCATGTTGTTCCTACCGACTCTGGCTGGGCCATCAAGGAAGAAGGTCAATCTAAATCTCTGGCTACGTTCCGAACCAAAGCCGAAGCTGTGGATGTTGCCAAAGAAAAGAGTGAAAAACAGAACATTCGGGCTATTATCCATAATGAAGATGGTCAAATTGCCTCTTCCATCAAGCCTTGAGTGAATCTGTTCTAAAATAGGATATATCGTGAATGTATTACGTTAATATTTTTACTGAAGGCAAGCAAAAAAGCCCTTTCGCCGCTAATGGAATGATTCCCATCAAGCATGCAAAAGGGCTTTGTGTTTGGTATGAGGCAAGCCCACCTTATCCGAACAACATTCATTTCGAATAGGGTGGTCGTTTCGTTTAATGCGAAACCCCTCTAGCCACTGGAGCTCGTTGTGAAGCACCGCTGACTACTTTGGCTGCAGTCGACACGGGCAGTTTCACAGCTGAGGTCGTAACCGTCCGGCGAGCCGGGAAACTGACCATGTACGTAATCACTTTACTGGCAATCCATACGGCCAGAATGGTATATAAAGTTTCTTTTACCGGTAGAAAGAAAAGCGACAATCCGAGTACAAACGCATCGCTGACAAAGAAAACCGTTCCCAGCTTCCAGCCCTTCCAACGGCTAATGAGCACCGCCAAAATGTCATCTCCGCCTGTCGCTCCTCCGAATCGAAGCACCATGCCAGCTCCCACGCCGGTGATAACACCGGACAGGACTGCCGGAACCCACAGATTACCGTGAAACGGAATGACGAGGGTGGAGTACCGCTCAAACCCGTCATAGAACAATGAGAATGCGGCCACACCCAGCAGCGCCTGAATCATGAACTTCCAGCCCTTGAGGAACCAGGCCAGAATCATGACTGGAATATCCAGCAGCAGCATGCCGATAGCAGGTGATAAGCCTGTCGCGTACTTTCCAAGCAGGGCCAGACCGACAAATCCGCCCTCCGATAAATGATTCTGAAAATTAATGTGATAGTAGGCAAATGCCAAGATAAATGTTCCGAGCAGCATAATGGCGAACTTTCCCGCCTCTGTCTTAACTTGTTGTAAGGTTAACGATGTTCTCTTCATTCAAGTTCCCTCGCAGTTTGTAAAGGTTGGTTTGCACCGACCGTACCCTGCAAAAGGCAAGCCTGGAAGAAATCATCGTAATTGTCCTTCGAATATTATTCATTCCAATCCCCTCTTTCGCAGAGTCAGCCGTTTTTTTCTTTACGGTGGTGTACTCTACAAGGGGCGCTAAGTGTAAGAGAGATCGTAACGTTTCCAGATCGTCCTTGGGGAAATTATCCTTCGGGAACTCATGGTATCCTGATCCTTTCTGTCTGTTGGTGGTTAGCTGTGCTTGGTTAAACGAATTGAAATATCACACTATGCACAAAGTCGAACGTCTGATATCACACTTAACCCACTTCGATTGCAGTACCCTCTTTCGATCGCTGTTATCCACGAATTTTTCTGATCCCATATTTCAAATAGGAAAATTCGTTGATAAAGGCGAACGCTTCGCTTCTACAGACGGGTTCTGCACTCTTCGTTCCTGTGTGAATGTAAGTTCAACATGATTCAAAACGTGTAATCGTTCATTCTGCTTAAACACCAAAGCTAACTTGCTTGTTCTTCTATTATATAACACCGATGTGATTGGGTCGAAACAGCAGACCCTTCAAATATGCGCAAAAAGCACACTCTGGCCTGCTTGAGCCGCCAAACAGCCACACCAGGACAAGCTTCTCTAACTAATGGTGCTACCTGCTCCTTCATTCTATGACTGAAGCTTCCAAATATAACTGTCCAGTCACCCAACTGTGACAATTTGGGTCCATTTTTTATTTTTCCGCGGATTTTAAAGGAATCATTTGCCTCTTGCACATACACTATAGCAAATGTAATCGGCTTATCTTGGGTCCAGCTAAACGTTTCCAGACTTACTCTGCTGTTTATGGTATAATATAACAATTGATTCCCACTACCGTTTAAGCGAGGCGGATTGATGAAAACGTTAAAGCCAAGAGTCTTTATTGGCTGCTCGCTGGAAGCGAAGCCGATTGCAGCCGCAGTACACGAAAACTTGCGTTTCTCGGCCGAAGTTACCCCTTGGTACTCCGGAGTTTTTAATCCAAGCAGTTATACCATGGACGATCTGGAAACAGAAGTTCGTACGACTGACTTTGCCATTTTTATTTTTCATCCGGATGATATATCGAAAATTCGCGGGAAGTACTATGCCTCTGTCCGTGATAATACAATGCTGGAAATGGGTTTGTTTATGGGTCGGCTAGGACGAAAGCGTATTTTTTTCATTCTCCCTGAAGATATTACGGACATCAAAGACGCTTCCAAGATCGAAGGTTTACGCATGCCTACAGACCTGCTGGGTTTAAATCCTCTGGTTTATGAAATTCGTTCAGACGGGAAATGGGCGCCAGCCGTCTCGGTGGCCTGTTCCAAAATCGCAGACAGCATTGAAGAACAGGGACGATGGAGCGATCCCGAAGTGGAAAAAATCATTGAGAAACACAAGAGGTCTGAGGGCGAAGCCCGGTTACAGTTGCTCAAGCTGCTGCGATTCTTCAGGGAGTTACTGCGTACCCGCAAAGCAGATTCGGTTATGTTGGAGCGAATGAGCGATGCACTTCGAAGTGCATTTGTATCCCTTCCTCCATTTGCCGTGCGTGGGACTGCCATATACCGTACAGATGACAGTGGTCATATTGAACAATTATGTGGTAATGTTGGGGAACCGGGGAGAAAATATAACTTGTCCGCCAACGACGACAAACAGCCTGATGATCCGAAGCGAATTCTGGTTATTGATTCTTACCGGGAGAACAAAATCAAGATCAATCTCTACGACGACTACCTTGAGAAAGAGTATCTGCTATGCTATCCTGTAGCCAAGAGGTATGTAATCACGGTCCATATTATTGGACATATTGAAGCGGATGAGGCGATATTTCAGCAGATGGATTTGGAGAACCGTCATCTGTTCAACGCCATCAACGATTTGTTAGGAGGCGAACCGGAATGAAACCGGAAACGAAAAAAATAAGCAAGCGCTGGGGCAGCGAGAAAAAGGTACGCCTCAGTTCTGCGCCCGAATCATCACGACCGGTTCCGGAACCCAAAGAAGAAGATCGTTTCCACAAACCGGCCGTACCGCTAACTACGATTGGCCCTTCGCTGAAGGGTAAGGAAAGACCTTACAAAGTGATTCTGGAAAAAGAGGCTCTTTACGAGAAGCCTCAGTATCTGGCTTAACCGCTTTATGCTCATATACAACTCTGCCGTCTGGTTCGGCAGATCATCTGGCCCCGCCGCCCAAGGCAGGGGCTTTTTTGTTGCAACACTTTGACAACTCTTACTAACCTTCGCTAGTACCAACCAAAAGCTCTTCATCCATTCCTCTGTTACATCAAGTTGTTTTCTTTATGCCCTTAGGTTTCCTGCAAAACCCAAAAATTATACCTTATTTTGGAGAAGGCCTGTCCCTATTTCACCGCCTACAACCTCAGCATGAATCGCATATGGGCTACTTCCAATATTTCTCGGTTGTATTGTGTATCATCATTGCATATATTGATTATAATATAAGAACATACGTTCTGTAAATAAGAACATGTCCGAATTCAAGGTTAAGGAAGTGAAAGTATGTCATCATCCCCTTCCGCCCCATCCCCTGCGGATGAAGACCACCGATTGATTAAAAGCATGGTTGTACGCACCCTGCTGCTGGATGTGCTTGAACGGGATATTCGCACACTGGATACGTTGCAGCTGAAAATGCCAGAGGTCTACATTCTGTCTCTAACCCGCATTCAGAATGATGTACTTAAGGAAATGCTGACGCTTCGCAAACAGATGAGAACTCGTGGTGTCAAGGTTCTGGAGGAGAAACGGCAAGTTGATGGAATCGAAACCCAGTATCTGTGCAGAGGATATTTGCAGCGTTTCTATATGCTGTGGACGTTCGCAAGGAATGAAGTCAAAAAAGAGCTTAGTCGGCATTTGGATATGGACTTGACCCAGCCGTTATAGCTGATTCATCTGCTTAATGTACCCGTCATCGTTTGAATTCACATTTCTTTAGTCCACTTAGTTCGCTTACTCCTCAGACTCCTCACCCTTCTGCCTAAATCGAAACAGGTTGACCCCGGAAGGCTGCGTTCATTAAGATGGAATAGACATGTCTGTACATTCCGTTCAGACTTGCAATGAAAATTGATTCCTATAAGCAAACAAGCCTGCCAGCCATTAACGGCGGACAGACTTGTTCATTGGAATTACTTTCAACGTCTTATCAATCAAGGAGTTGTACTTCATGGACTTGAATTCGCGTTTAATTAATAATCAAACACCCGCACATACAGGCATTGCCGCAGATGTTACCGAACTGATCGGCCAGACACCTGCCGTCAGACTAAACCGACTCACAGGCAGCGACTCCGCTGACGTATTCGTCAAGCTGGAATATTTCAACCCCAGCGGCAGCGTCAAAGACCGTGCCGCCTATAACCTGATCGTTCAGGCTGAACGGGCAGGACTGCTGCTTCCCGGCGCAACCATTATCGAACCGACCAGCGGCAATACCGGCATTGGTCTTGCGATGAATGCTGCTGCCAAGGGATATAAGGCCATTCTGATCATGCCGGACAACATGTCCAAGGAACGCATCAACATTCTGAAAGCCTATGGCGCAGATGTCGTACTTACACCTGCTGCGGAACGGATGCCTGGCGCGATTCGCAAGGCCAAAGAACTTCAGGCCGACATTCCGGGAAGTTTCATTCCCCAGCAATTCGAGAATCAGGCGAACCCGGACATCCACCGGATCACCACGGCTCCCGAAATTATGCAACAGATGGAAGGCAAGCTGGACGCCTTCATTGCCACGGCGGGAACAGGTGGTACGATCACCGGAACGGGAGAAGAACTGCGCAAGCAGCTGCCGGACATTCGTATCTATGCGGTAGAGCCGAAAGGTTCACCTGTGCTGTCCGGTGGCGAGCCCGGACCCCACAAGCTCGTCGGTACAAGTCCGGGATTCATTCCGGACATTCTGAATACCGACGTGTGGGATGCCATTATCCAGGTGTCCGATGAGGATGCACTGGATACGATGCGGCAGCTTGCTGCCCGGGAAGGGCTGCTGCTCGGCCCTTCCTCTGGCGCTTCGGTGTGGGCCTCCCTTCGCATCGCGAAGGAACTGGGGCCGGGACACCGGGTGCTCTGCATTGCGCCCGATACCGGGGAACGGTATTTGAGCATGGGTATTTTTTAACAAAGAAAACTCTTGCACAAGTCAAAGGCCCCCTCCAAAATGAGCGCTTGATCACAGCCGGACGTTGAAGCCGCAGCGTACAAGTACTTACTTCTGGAAAGGGAGCCAGTTAAGTTAAATATTCTAAATATGAATGTGAACTAGTGAGTCAGGGTTGTCCATTCTACACCTTCGGGAAGCAGAGCCGCAATGCGGTCTTTGGCTTCCTTTTTGCTGTATAACGATTCATCGAGAATCGCGGCGGTACCCGAATCACTGCTGGTCCGAATCAAACGTCCCAGACCTTGCTTCACACGCAGCAGCATGTATGGAAGATCGATCTCTTCATAAGGTGCCGCTGAGGCTGTACGTTTTGCATTAAATACAGGGTCCTGTGGTGGATACGGAAGCGACCAGATCATCACGTTGGATAATGACGGACCCGGAACGTCCAGCCCTTCCCACAGATTAACGGAGCACAGCACACTTTCCTCATCCTGCTGGAACGCCGCAATCAGATCACTGATCTCCCGGTCGCCCTCATACATAAAGCGCAAACCTTCTGCTTCAGGTACATGAACGATGTCCTGCTTGAATGCACGCAATTCCTCCATCGTACGGAACAGGATTAGTGCACGGCCCCCACTCTCCTGAAGTAAAGACACAGCATCCCGCATGCGATTTTCGTTCTCCGGGTGGCCTGGGAGGGCCTCATTCGTAATCTTCATCCGCATTTTGTCCGCGTAATCATATGGCGAAGCGACCGAGAAGGATACAAAGTCTTCAATCCCCAGGCTGTCCGCCACATAACGGAATGAACTATCCACAGATAGCGTTGCAGAGGAGAACACGATTGGAATGCCTGTGTTGAACACACGCTCGTTCAGCATTTCCTTCACCGTACGCGGCATGATTGATAAGGTCGTCTCGTCTTCACTCTCTTCCGCCCAGCAGATGTACCCATCTTCCTTACGGAACAACGCAAGTGCAGACTGAATCATGTCCAGATGTTCTTCCACTACACGCATCTGATAGCCATCCAGCGAGAACAATCCGCTCTCAAATACCAATTCTTCGCCGATCGCATCCAATACGCTGGTCAGTCGTTCAATCTCACGCAGAAGCGGCGGTTCTACCCGCACTTCTTTCCGTTCCGATCCGGGAATTGCTACCGTATACGTATCCAGCAGCGCGAACAGTCGTTCACTGCTCTCAATCGCTTCATCCACACGCTCGGCGAGGGATTCACGAATCTCACCTTCAAGCAGGCGAGTGACGAGTTCCTCGAAGATGCGGTGTTTCAATTTGTAGCTCAGTGCGTTCAGGGCTGCTTCTTCCAGCAAATGTCCTTCATCAAATACAACCGAGCTGTGATCTGGCAGCAATGGCAATTGTCCCTCGCGTTTGCGCGCTTCATAGGTCCACACATGCTCCATGTAGTAATCATGGGAACAGATAATGATGTCCTTGGAACGACGATAATGGTCACGCGACAGCGTCAGGCCGCAGCGTTGACGTTTGGGACAAACGAAGCAATCCTGGAACGGGTCCCAGTTAATTTTATTCCACTGACGATCATTCAGATGTGGATACTGTTTGCGATCACCATACGGATGGAATGCCTGAAGCGTACCCGGCGTATTCACAAAATCCGGAAGGCTCTCATGCACTTCTTCAATGACAAGCGCATCCTCATCCGCAAATCTCACCGCACTTAATTTGTTCAGACAGACGTATTGGTCAGGTGACTTGCCCAGACGTGCATCCACTTCCAAATCCAGATGTGCAGCCAGCTTCGCAATATCTCCGCCCGGCTTCACCAGTTGTTCAATCAATGACTCATCGGCACAGGCGATTACCGCCGGTTTACCCGTATAACGAGCATAACAGACCGCGTAGAGCAGATAGACTAATGTCTTGCCTGTTCCCACACCAGCCTCAGCCATAATGGTCTTTTTATCTCCATAGGCCCGTTCTAGCTGGTACGCCATAAAAATCTGTTCATCCCGTACCTCGAAGCCGGACTCAGGCAAAATATCGTAAAAAACATCGGCAACCCATTCCCCTAAACGGGATACAAAGGGCTCTGCCGGATCATATGCAAAAGGATAACGTTGTGTAGACAATCCTAGGTCAGCCTCCATTCTTAGACAAGCGGTCCAAATTTCATTTTCCGTTCCAAAAAGGCCGCTGGGCAAAAGTTAATTATCCCACGCCATGAGGTGGGTGACAAGCTTTTTTTAATGGAAACGATGTATAGAACCGGCTTGCAGGGAAAATATATATTCGAATCCATCATAAGGAAAGGCGGTGCTCCATGAATCATCAGTCTTCACAACCTGAGCATTCCTCAGACAAGGCACCTGAGACATTAACGGATCGGCAAGGCCATCCCATCACGGACAATCAGAATGTTCGAACCGTGGGCAGCCGGGGACCGACTACGCTGGAGAACTATCATTTTCTCGAAAAGATCACTCATTTTGACCGCGAACGTATTCCAGAACGGGTTGTCCATGCCCGCGGCGCTGGCGCCCATGGCGTATTTCAGGCGTATGGAACGGCCGGGGATGAACCGGTATCAAAGTATACACGCGCACGTCTGTTTCAGGAAAAAGGCAAAGAAACGCCCGTATTCGTTCGCTTCTCCACGGTTATTCATGGTGGACATTCACCGGAGACGCTTCGGGACCCGCGCGGATTTGCCGTGAAATTCTACACCGAGGACGGCAACTGGGATCTGGTGGGCAACAATCTGAAAATCTTTTTCATTCGTGACCCACTCAAATTCCCGGATATGGTGCATGCCTTCAAGCCAGATCCGCTGACCAATGCACAGGATATGGAACGGTTTTTCGATTTCGTTTCGCTCAGTCCTGAAGCCACCCATATGATTACATTTCTCTTCTCCCCTTGGGGAATTCCGGCCAACTATCGACAAATGCAGGGGTCGGGCGTCAATACATACAAATGGGTGAATCAGGAAGGCACTGGCGTGCTCATTAAATATCACTGGGAACCACTTAATCAAGGCATACGCAACCTGCTCCAGAAGGACGCCAGCGATATTCAGGGGCAGAACTTTAACCATGCCACACTCGACCTGTATCACGCCATCGAACAAGGAGACTATCCGGAATGGGAGCTGTGCGTTCAGGTTATGGAGGACGGCGAGCATCCCGAACTGGATTTCGATCCGCTGGACCCGACCAAGCTGTGGCCGCCAGAGCAGTTTCCGTTTTTACCCGTTGGGAAAATGACGCTAAACCGCAATCCCGAAGACTACTTCAATGAAGTGGAACAAGCAGCGTTTGGCACAGGTGTACTGGTGGATGGACTGGATTTCTCGGATGACAAACTGCTGCAAGGACGCACCTTCTCCTACTCGGATACCCAGCGTCACCGGGTCGGTGCCAACTATCTGCAACTGCCAGTTAATGCACCCAAAAATCGGGTTGCCACCAATCAGAGCGGCGGGCAGATGCAATATCAGGTCGATCGTGCACCGGGTCAGAATCCACACGTCAATTATGAACCTTCCTCGTTGGGTGGCTTGAAGGAGGCAGCCCCACGCGGCAAGGAGCATGAACCTCATATTGAGGGTCGTCTTGTTCGTGAAAAAATTGAACGTACCAATGACTTCGGACAAGCCGGGGATACCTACCGTTCATTTGAAGATTGGGAACGAGACGAGCTGATCAGTAATCTGGTAGATGCTTTAGCCACATGCAAACCGGATATCCGCGAGCGCATGATCTCCCATTTCACACAAGCGGATGCCGATTATGGACGCCGGGTAGCGGAAGGATTATCCTCCGTCTCAACGGATGACAGTGCCACGGTTCAGCCCAAGCATGAGCCCACAGTGGAACAGGCTGCCAAGCGCAGTCATGAAGCAGATCCATATTAAGCACTGGCTGGTTTAGTTAAGGCGTATTTTAAGGTAAAGGACATGTTATATAGCAACGTATAGGTTCGTTTCATAACCCCCGGTAGCAAAGACTGCTTAAGCAGCTGCTATCGAGGGTATTTGGCGTTTCAACCTGTGCAGACTGTGAGCTGATCATGTGGACCCCTTCTATTTTAAATATTTATAAAGTTGATTTCGGCGGATCGGAGGTATGGATCATGATGTTTGCTAGGAAAAGGGGCTTTTTCTACGTTAATTTCAGATGATCCCCTGTTAAATGAGGGACATGAACTGAGCTCAGGATTATGCGCTGCTCACATGAATTTCCATTTCCGACCAGTTATACGAGGCTTGTCAGCAGGTTGAATCCATCTGATCAAATGATTATTGATGATAACGTTTACAACATTTACCATGAACCTGTGTCCTCTAGGACTTCATTTCCCAATTACTAAGGAGGTTTGCTTAATGAAATTATTCCCAATTACTTCTGTTCATGCATCATCTCAACGTTCGCTGAAATCGAAAATGACTCACATCTGCCTAAGTGCCGCGTTCCCTCTATTATTGCTCAGCGGTGGATCGGCTGGTGCGGCGGAGCTGATCGATAGCGGACTGCAAAATCCCTCTGATTCTGTGGCTGCCTCCAGTATCGCACTCGCTGCAGGTGATCTATATGTCGCTCCTGGCGGATCGGCCAGCAATCCGGGAACCCTCGCGAGTCCTACGTCACTGGCTAACGCGCTGACCCAGATCGCACCGGGCAAAACGATATATTTGCGCGGTGGCACCTACAGTTTCTCGGAAACGGTTACGATTGAGCGAGGCAACAGTGGTACATCGGGACAACGCAAGAATCTAGTGGCATATGGATCGGAAAAGCCTGTCTTTGATTTCTCGGCACAAGCCTTCGCCTCCACCAATCGCGGGCTGCAAATGTTCGGAGACTACTGGTTCGTCAAAGGACTTGAAGTGAAGGGCGCGGGCGACAACGGTATCTTTATCGGGGGCAGCTACAACCGCCTGGAACAGATCGAAGCTCATCATAACCGGGATACTGGCATCCAGCTCGGACGTTATGCTTCGACTGCTTCAAACAGCGAATGGCCTGCCTATAACGAGATTATTCGCTCCTATTCCCATGACAACTATGACCCGGATGACGGCGAGGATGCCGACGGTTTTGCTGCCAAATTGACGGTAGGCCCTGGCAACCTGTTCGATGGTTGTATCGCTGCCTATAATGTAGACGATGGCTGGGATCTCTATAGCAAAACAGATACGGGCGCCATCGGCGTCGTGACGATCCGCAACAGCATCTCCCATCACAACGGGCAGACTTCGGATGGTACATCCACCTCCAATAGTGACGGTAACGGCTTCAAGCTGGGCGGCGAGAAAATCGCGGTGAATCACATCGTGGAGAACAGCATTGCTTTTCAAAATAAAAAGCACGGCTTCACCTATAACAGCAATCCCGGTTCAATCCAGATGAAAAACAATACGTCCTGGCAAAATGGTCAAAGCAACTTTGCCTTTGATGTAGGCACACATATCTTCACCAACAACCTGTCCTTCGAAGGCGGCGCCAGCGACAAAACCAGCGGAACCGACGTTAGCAGCACCAACGTCTGGTGGAAAAACAAAAAAAGCGAGAACGCCAAAGGCCTGCTCGCCAGCGCAGCCGACTTTGTCTCCCTCGTACCTTCGGTGACACGCAGCGCGGATGGAACGCCTGTCCTGGGCAATTTCCTCAAGCTTGCGAACGGCAGTGATCTGATTGGATCGGGTACGCCATCGGGTACGAATATTGGGGCGAGATAGGTTGTAGTGTGGTTTGGAGTTAGAGTAAGACATGTGTGTTGAGTGCACATGCAGAGTAAAAGAAACGGATTAAACATGAAATCCCCTTCCCTATGCCAGTCGAATTGCTGGTTTTGGGGAAGGGGATTTTGAGTTGCTGTGCATACCCCTGCTGACCTATGGATTGATAGATACTCATGATTTGTATAAAACCTCAATGATGAGTTTACCACCTGTGCGAAAACCTTGCTCAAAAGCTGCTTCAACATACATAGATGTGGACTGTCCGATCAGGTCTACTAATTGCTCCAAATCATCATACTCTCTCTCAGTAAGCTGTATTTTGTATTCCTGCATGAGGTCCGATATCTGGCGATTGATCTCCTGATACTCAGCATTCTCAGGGTGAATCGATTCGTCCAACCGTAGGTTTCCGTGAAACAACTCTTCGATCAGGTTTGACATGTTATCCCCACCTAGTCTTTTTACCAACTATTCTCACTATACTTTAGCGGATTTTCCGCTAAAAATCAATAGCGGATAACACGCTAAAGTATGATGTTGGTGAGGTGATAATAATGTACGCTCGTATACGCAATTTGCGTGAAGACAAAGATTTATCCCAAACACAAATGGCCTCTTATCTTGGCTGTAGTCAACGTGTTTATAGCAACTATGAACGAGGCGAGTTGGATATTCCAACGGCTATATTGATAAAGCTAGCTGATTATCATCAGACCAGCACAGATTATCTTTTGAATCGGACGGATGTAAGAAGGCCATATCCTTAAATTAAGCAACTATAAGTTTTTTTATAAAACACACGACTGAATGCTTAATATTGAGAGCATTTCCCGTAGTGGAAAAATAACTGATCATTGTGTGGTTGTCACTTTGGTTACACACGTAATATAAAGATTGAATATTATTTCACATATAGAGTCCCCCCCCAATTAAACAAAAAACCCATACCATAAGGTACGAGCAATCTGTGATACTAAAAGGAAATTAGAATTTTTGGCTCTATTTTATAGCTAGTGGTTGACAGTTCTCAAGCGTTACTCTGATAAGAATTCTTTGAATAAATTTGCTTCAAATAATAAAGGTAAATATGCATTGCGTCCAAAATCAGACAACCAGCTGATTTTGAGCTGAAGTTTCCATTTCCGTTTTTTTTCATATTATTGAACAGAAGTGAGATAACTCGTTATTGATTTTTTATTTAGTCTGTACTGAGTTAATTGATTAGCAATATCAGACAACGTAACTTGAGAGGACTGTTGGCCAGCGACATATCTAAAAAAACCTTTTGTATTTTCTATTAATTGTGCTAATCCAACTGGTAATAGAACCATTGTATTTGAAGGTGCATATGCCTCACGATGTGTATTGGAACTAGGATGTACTAAAATAGGAGTTCCATTTTTACCAACATAAGTTTCACTAAACCAATTCATACTATTGCTTATTTGCTCCGTCTCGGACTTGTATATTTCTAATCTTGAAACTTCCACTTCATTTTTTGCTTCTATTACTAGATAATCATCCTCATATAGATTCCATAGTACATCACTACCAACTCCATATTCCCTTTCAGGTTCTTGAGTTTCAAATCCTAAAAGACGTCCAAAATCAGCAAAAGCACTCTCAAATTGCTTAGAAGTTCCTGGTGCAAACACAAGTTTATCCAGCAAATTATTTACATGGAGAATAATTCCATTCGGTTCATTAAATTCAGATATAAATTCTTTTATACGTGATGCTTGAACAGTGTCACGATTAGTTATTTTTGAATATTGAATTCCATGAGGCGGCTTCAATAAGTATGTGTTACTTCTGTGTGCAGACAATTGAACTTCCATTGCTCTTTCTCTGTTATCTTCATATAAATACGAGGCTGCCAATTGTAAGTACCAGCTCTTATCTGATTCTTCTAAGTCAGGATTTTCATTTAGACTTTTAATTATAAGCTCTCCCGCTTGCGTTAATTGACCAGAACATGCATAATCAAATGCCTGCCTTTCTACAATTGCTGAATCTACAAATTGAACATATACATGTGGTTTGTTTGACTTTGCAATTTTTTGTTTGTGAAGTTTAACCCACTTCTCGTCTCTTGTAATACTCTTATTCATTGTGTCATACAAGATTTTAAACGGTTCTCCACTTTCTTCTTTCATCAACTTCACAATTTGTGTACCTAATTTGATTTGCACCACAGTTTGGGGTGAGACCAAGGTTTCAAACTCATTTGTTGAAACAAAGGAAACCAAATCGGAACCGCATAGGAGAACAACGCAATAGTCATTAACAGAACGTACTGATCTTCCTAAACCTTGCTCTATTTTTTGAGCTTGAGCTATTTTAAGTAATTTCGATCCCGGTCTAGCATATAAACTGAACTGCTCAAACAATGTTGTTGCATTTGGTAGATCATGTATTATAAGTATTCTGCACATATCATCAGGTAAATCGACACCATCATACCTATTTGATAATACAAGATGATTTCCAACTGAAGACTTCAGTGACTTTAGAGTAGCCTTAATATTTTGAGGACTTGGTTTAATGAAATTATTTTTTTCCCAAAGCTTGGCCTTATTATCCGATGCAACAAGACTAATAATATTTACTTGTGGTACCGATCCTAGGCTATTTGCTATTTCTTGAGTATTTAAGGCAGAGTCAATTAAAAACGGTGACAATATCATTCTTTCTCCGATATCACTCGTACTTTCAGGTGAAAGTGGACTAAGTATTGCTTCTTTTGAAACCTGCATATCTTTTATAAGTGCCGAATCATCGTTCAAAGTTGCTGACATAAATATACGTCTTCTAGAATTAAAAAAAGAAGGGATTTTTTGAATAGGCAAAGATTTCGGCGTTAGTTCAATTTTGTCAGCCGATACAAGCATAAAATAGTGCTTTAAGTAATCCCTTACAATTGCCCATTTAAATTTCAGTTCATCTGCATTATTTTCTCTACCATAAGCTGAAATCTTTTGAGTCACAATATCAACTTTTTCTATCCATGACCAATAAGGAACCATTAATAAACTGTATTTGTCACTACCCTCAATAATATCTGTTGCAGTTCCAGGTGCTTGCAATTTAAGGCTTTCTTGAAACATACCTATGAGTTCTCCAAATAATAAGTGGTCTCGCTTAAATGATAATGTAAAAACTTCTCTTGCTTTAGCTAGTGCTGCATGTGCATCGTCAATAACAACAGTTCCTACTTCAGCCACCCTTCTAGTTACATCCCCTTGAATACCAAAAACTGACTTAGCATTAAATAACTTTTGAAACGTTGTCACTAGAATTGCATCTCCATTAATAAAATCTATTGGAATAACATTATCTGAACCAAAAGTAACGCATTTAACTCCTAACTTTTCTGCATCTTCCATGATTTGATCTAGGAGTTGATTATCTAAGCACAAATAAAGTGCAGGCCCAGCTCCCTCATTTATTGAAGATTGAAGCATCAACAATCCAACTATTGTTTTTCCCGCTCCCGTGTTCATTTTAATGATATTATCTCGTTGTGTCCTTGTATCAAACCATTTTGATAAAACCTCTTGTTGATCTCCTCTTAAATATGAGAATTTCGGATCTCTAATAGAAGTATCAAAAATAGCTTTAGGTTCTATAAGTATTTCCTCCTCAGAATCATCTAACAGTCTCCCGAAATCAACCATATATACCATCCTTTCAAAATTATAGAATATATCTAACAACAAGTTTAATTCTTAATATGGCTCTCCATTAATATCAAATCGAATAAGAGCATTACCATATTTAAAGTCTTCATCTACCTGAAAAAAATTATCCAATTTAGCTTCTTGCCAAATTGATTTTGGTATGTGCTCTAAGACGATTATCTGAAAATCCTTCTTTAAGTCATTATTTACGTAAGTAATAAAATCATTTAATAGTCGCATAGCGATTTTAATTTTTGCTCTATCTGTTTTCGAGACATCTTCCCATTCTTTTTGTTCCTTTGCCTTTACTTCTTCCTCCTCTCCAAAATATGGCCTACTAGGCTGATCTAATATTAACCAGTTCGGAACATACGGAGAATTCTGTCTTACTATAAGCTCTTGTAACCCTAAAAAGAGACACAAATGTAAGAAAAGATGGTTTGAACTACTTCCTACTTTAGTTGGTATTATGGCCTTCGGCTCCCTTAACTTCAACCTCTTTTCCTTGTACTGAAAAGCAGATTTGTATCCCTTATATGTTGGTATTGCATCCTCACTTTGTTCTAAATAATTTTGAACTAGTTCATCTAACAGTCGCAAAACTGAATCTTTTTGTTCAGTATAGTCTACCACATATTTTTCCAGTTCATTTCGAATTTCAACTTTCCCATTTAAATCATTCGTAATTTCACTCTTTATCCCTGCTTCGTTACCGCTTCCTTCATAAATTGCAATCTTAGCTTTTAACTCCCCTATAAATATTAATTTATCCATCTCATTTCTAGTCTGTGCGTCATTAATAGGAATGTTAATGATCTGCATATTTAACTTATCAACATCCAATTCGTATTTGCTAATTTTTTCATCAACGTTAAAATCAAAAGGTGGCTTGCCCGCAATATTTTTCTTTATTTCATGGTATTCTTCATTCAACACATTCATAATCAAATCAAGGTCCGGCAAACCAAAAAGTTTATAGTAAGCGTTCTTGATAGCAACAACAGGCTTTAAACTATCTAAATTAACTGCCTCAAGTTTTCTGTACTCTTCATACTCATTTTTGAAGCTTTTAAGATTTTTAATTTTTCTTATTAGGGAGTTTTTTTCTCTTTTTAGTTTATTTAACTTATCTAAATTAATCGTTATATTTTCTTCTTTATAACTTGTAACTGTAGCTTTTAACTTAGGTAAAACTACATCAACATTAAATACCTCATAATCGATTAAATTAAATGTTTGAGCTCTTTCAGATAAAGATTTTAGATCTTCTAGAAAGACGTTAGTAGCCCTGTCAAATACTAACTTTTTTCTATTCAGCGAATTAATTTCTTTATTTAATTCATTTATTTTTGCTTTAAGTAAAAGATTCTCTTCAGATTCAATACCAACTGCTAAGTCAAAAATTCTTGTTAACGCGTCCCTGTAATTATCTTTATTTTGCTTATCAAAGAAAACTTCAGTATTGATTATTATATTTTCCGATTGAGTATTAAACATAAAAAAATATCTAGGAGATATTTTACTACCTAACATTATGTTCTTACTCCCATATGTAAACACTGTTTTATCTGAGATACTAAACTCTTTTTCAATTACTTTTTTAACATCGATTTCTTCTATGTTCGTTTTTGGAATGTTTGGAACAATACCCACAGGTGAAAAATAATATTCCTTAGACAATCTTCTTTCTTTTATTCTTCCACGCGCTATAGTGTATATTTTGTTATTAATACTGAATTTGATGCCATACCATTCAACATTTTCATTTATTTTTTCCTCGGTTATATCAATTTCACTTGCATAGAAACAATAATCAATAATACTTATTATTTCTGATTTCCCTGTCTCACTCTCACCCGTAATAACATTCACTTTATTGTTTTTAAATTCCAATTCGCGCATCTTCCCATTTCTTAGCCAAAGAATAAGTTTCATGATATGGAATCTCATAATTTCACCCTCAACTGGAGATATAAATTTTCAACATTATCATCAAAAAGTCTAGCAATTTGGGATGCTGAATTTATAATACGACTAGCTCTACTACCGATAAGCTTTTTCTCACTACTAGGTATAAAATTCTTATCCTTTATAATATTAATTGTTCCTTCAGAACTTATACTCACAAATTTAAGGGCTGCTAATATTGCAATACAATTCACTGAAACCTCTAAAAGTGAGTAAAAACGCCCATTAAAATTTGCTAAAAGATCCGGCTTTCTTATAAGGAGTTGTTCAATACTTTTGACCTCCGTATTAGCTCTACCTATATAGCTAACAATCTGATTATGAAATGCTATTGGGAGAATCAACATTGCTTTGGCAGTACTTAACGATCCCAAGTGTCTAATAACCGAATACATAGCTACGCTACCTATCATTTCATTATTGAATATGTTAGTTTGATTGACAGTTAAATCATTACCTATGCTTTCGATCATAGCTCCTAAATCACTCATGGTTTATACCTTTCTTTCCAATCAAAATACCATCCAAGGATAGGCTTATCAGATAAAAGATAAAACTGACCGTTACTCATATTGGTTGTAAGTTCAGTTTCATCTAATGTGAGTTGTAACTCAAGCGTTTTATAATAACATTTAGATGCAAGCTCAATTAGTTCTTCGGGATCAATTGCATCAATGGGTGTTGTACGTAGTTTCCTCAGCATCTTTGAATAAACACTCTTAAATATAACTACCCAGCGGTCAAGACTTTCTTTGTCAAAAGCCTTTCTATCATCTTCCGAGATATCGCTATCTTGAATCCACTTAATAAGATTGTTATTTAATTCATACTTACTTGTAAAAATATTAACTAATGTTTCCTCAAAATCATCATCCATTCCACTTAAAATTTCTGCATCAATTAATTGCCTAATAGAGATATGAGTTTGTGCATTTACTGGTATAGATGCCTTTTTCGTCTCTAATCTGATAGGTAATTTTCTATTTCTACCTAATTCAAAATATCTAGTGAAATTTTTATAGTAGTCCTCAAAGGTAATTACAATTTTCTTCCGTGCTTTAATATTATCGTACATCATTCTTCTCAAGTGGCTATCCACAGAAGAGAAAACATCATCAATTCGAGTATCCTTTACATTTTTCTCTTTAATTTTAACTTTAATATTTTCTATCAAATCATCTTTGTTATGTTCAACAATTAATTTAGAAAAAAAAGCTTTTAACCAGCTTGGCTTCTGTTTAATTAGTAGCATTATATAAGTGTCCACTACAGATGCAGTCTTCCTAGGAGCAGGAGTACTGATCGTTAATAGATATTCTTTAATTTGTTGTACAGTAATCTGACTTTTTTGAAAATATGTGATTTTCTTCAAAAACTCATTTTCATTAGATTCCGATTTATTAGTTATTAAGTGAAAATCAGTTTTATTTATGAACTCAATTTGCATATCTAAAGTTGTTCTATTTGCAACCTCATCATTAATTATTTTCACCCAATTTGAAATTGTTTTCCAAATGTCTTCATCTTTTTCTGTTAAATTCACTATCGTAGCATCTGATTTTGTTTCAATAGAATGCTTTAGTTGAAAGAAAATTTGTTTACCATCAGGCTTATCGATATGAACATCGTCTTTTGCCTCGTACCCAACAGCTTGATCAGATTCTAATTGCAGCATTAAAAACAAAAAATAGTAATACTGATAATCAAAACCGATAGATTTAGACTCCGCGGCTGTTTGTTCCTGAACTGACTTTTTTTTCGCCATAATATTGACCCCTTGTAAACGCATGATAAGTTATATATTTGAAGTAAATTGCTGTAAATTAATCTACTACATACTTACTTTCTACATATTAAGACTAATTCCTCTTTAAAAATCCAAATTTACTCAAATCATAGGTTTTTAGAACTATAAAAATCAACAAAAAATTTTCTGAAGCATAATTATATTCGTTTAAAGAATTTATTCTATGATCTGATCACATCGTTATACACCTATCGAACTACGTTCTTCAATGATATCCACTATAACGGATCTTTTCTCGTGTTAAGAATTTGTATGTTCCCTAGATCTTCAGAGTTCCTGTAAATCTAGATCTATTAGATGGATGTTCAGGGAGTACAATCAATGAGCCAACAATAATTTATTCAGTATCTTCATCTTCTCAGCTTTTTTGTTTATTTTTCACATGTATAAAAGCCCAATCCTCACAATGTTTAGTTTGGAAAGAGCTTCGGATTTTTATAACATCACTCGGGGTCATATGGTAACGATTTAAGTTCTTGCATATTTCCCCAACTGTACACCAATCAACGTCTGCAATTCAGAAGTAAGTCAGTATTCCACTTCAGATATTTGTAAATAGAATGGGATAACAACATCGCTAATGATTTATTTTTCAGAATCAAGTAATTAAGAATTTAAACCCAATCTTTTTTTACCATATCTAATAAATTATAAATCTCCTGTTTAGCTTCTGGGTGCTCCTCCACGTACTTCTCACTGTAAATCATCAAATAGTTATAAAATTCATCATATTCCATGACTGCCATTACATCTTCATCATATACTGGAGGCTCCCCAATAAAACACACTTTCTGATCGCCAATGTACTCTTTCTCTTCTAACAAATGATAGGATGACAATTGTACTTCTAGTGGACCTGAACCACAACCATGTCTCTCATGGTCTCCAAGGTATTTTAATGCATCCAAAAATAAGATTCGACTAATTTATCTATTTCAGTTTTTGTTGTCAGTATTTTGTACATCAATTATCTCTTCCTTAATACTAATCCGAAATGCAGAATCAACATTCTTTATGTTCCCTTTGTCATCATTTAGAAGTTAGTCTTTGGGATTTTTATAACACCAATCCGGGTCGTACGGTAAAGATTTCAGTTTTTGTATGTCCTTCTGGCTGTATACCCAATCATTGTCTGCAATCCAAAAATAATCATCAGGATTCTGCTTGAGATATTCATAAATAAAATGAAGTATTAACACTTGATTACCATAGATATCCTCAATGTGCCCGACTTGGCATAGTGATATGTTAGGATCTAAACCTAAATCTTCGTGATAATAAAATTCAGTACTTGGGCTACTAATGCTGTGAATATGGAAAATCAATGAGGATTCATTGTCCCCTGTAAATGACTTATGATTAATATTCAACGTTGTATACAGGAACTCTCCTTCATTTGTATACGTCTTATTGTTATAAAAATAAAGAGCTGCATCCGAATGAAAAGCTGCAACAATAGTATCAGCTAGAAGCTGCTCTGGAGAATATTTATCTTTCTTTTTTAAAATAACAGCTGAAGTCCCCATGTTTTACTTCAATACCCCCTTGAGTTCATCTAAAGAGTTCACAACAGTAACACCTTTAGATTTGATTAATTCCAATTTTATCAAATCATTCGGATGTGGATTAGTCAACAGCTTGTCAATATATAAAATAACTTTTTTCTGATCATAGTTAAAGAAATCTTGGTGTTTTACATTAACGTATTTATCAAACTGTTCCACATCTGTGACGGCTTTTAATGATTTTTTAACTTCAATAATTTCATGTTTAGTTACTACGTCAAAATCCCCCGCAGGATTGCCGTCGGCCCTTTGAATTTTCTGGCTAAACGCTGTAACTTCCTTACTCTCTCTAACAGCGTAAGCAGCTTTAGCTTCAGTTGCTTTTCCTGAGTCCTTGCTGTTTAACAATTGATCAATGTCTCGATTAATATTTTTGGGATGCTGATCATCCCAATGCAGCATATTACCGACTGGATTGGTGTATGTCGTTTTATTTCCTTCTTTAACTATACTACCGTTATTAGAAGCTTGCCCTGTGACCTCAGAACCCTTCTTTTGCCCATTCGCTTTCTTCGCTTCAGCCGCTTCCAAATTCTTTTTAATCTTCGCCACAGCTGGATGAGAAGAAGGTAAGCGAAACGGCCCTTTGCCACCCGGCATACTCCCGCGAACCATCTGAAATGCCATAAATAGCTGGCTGAACTTCAGAGAAGTCAACATGATTTGAGCATACTTATCAGATACAGGCTCGCCTGTGAAGGGATGAATTCCATTTTCAAAGGCTTTGATCTGCATCGCATGAATATCTTCCCCTGGCGCTTCAGCATTCGTAGCTTGCATCCGATTAAAATCCAAATGCCCCTGATCCTTCTTATATGCCTGCAGGGCTGCCTGATCCGTAACGCCATTCTCGTTCACAGGCATCCACATCAGCTTCCCATACACATTGACTTGTGCCATCCGGTAGCCTTTATCCTCCGAACCTGCATCATTTCCCAAGGCCTTCATCATTGCTCCCACACCCACAGCGCCAGCAGCACTACCCAGACTAACCTTCTGAGCATCAGCATCCTCAAAACGCGTGGCAATATCCTTCAGTTCCTTAGAGGTTTTCACCATACTTTCCAGTGCTTTATCAAGTACAGGGCGCGACTGCTCAAACTCATAATAGAATCGCTCCTGCGTCGCTCCCGTCCACATCATTTGAATAGACATGATCTGTCGTGTCAGTTCACTGCGGATATGCTCCAATTGTTGTCTCGCCCGATCCGCCTGATTGGATACGTGATGTAGTTGCTCAGGTGTAACTTTGATTGTACTCATCCGTTTTCACCGCTCATCTAAGATATGATCAACCTATGTTAGCAGAAGTATTATCACAATACATCCTGCTATCTTCCTGATTTCACTTCATGAATCCACGCTCAGAATGATTTTCATCCGTAATATGGTCCCATAAGATCCCTCCGATCCCAAATATATGGAGATCCTTCGGTTATGACAGTTCTCACTACGGTACACTCGCAGGCAATACAATGACAAACAACTGGACTGAGGCTATTGATTTGGACGGTGATCGTATCGTAGATGATGCTTGGGCCCATTCCTGGGTTTATGAAGCTCCTAGTACTCCGGTGATTATTAACCTCCAAGCCTTGTTACCGCACCACAACTAACAGTACTATAATTCCGAGACAAATCAGCCAGCTTACTGGGTGACCGAAATTTAATCCCCAGCCGACTCCGAACCTTTTCTCGACCATTAGGTTTGGATCTTTGCGATTGAAATAAATCATACCTAATAGCCATTTATCATCATCATGGACAGGTCTGACATTGGAGCAATCGGCAGATCGCTCTAAGCGGCTTCCACCCTGACCAGCCCAGAACGATAAGGCGAAGGCGTATAGGATGATAAAGGCTATTATGATTAGGATAATGGGGATTGCGAAATTGATGTTAAGCAGAGATATCATGTTTAGTTGCACGACGGAAAACAGGATAACTATTAAGAAGCTTGCTGTAATCATAAAATATGACCAAGTACGGCGGAATGTTACGTCTTGTCTGATGGAACGGTTAGGATCAGTGGGTTGAACTTGATGCTTCACTCTGCGAATACTCCAATTCTCAAATATGAACAAAAGTGTTATGAACACTTGCATTATCGTAGGCATAAACACAGAACTATAAGATTTAGCTGCATAGCGGTCTACGTTCCAACTGCTGTTGAAATGGATCGGAATCTGATCAGGAATAAGATCGTAGTTGCGTAGCACAGTTAGAATACTAACACCAATAATTAAAAAATGAATGAGGAACCAATTACTAGACAAGCCAATGTTTCTTTTCCGAAATTCAGTGTCCACTGCCATGATCGATGGTTCCGGAGCAATAGGCAGCATAGGTAGTAAACTTTTCATTTTGAAATGATAGCTAATGTTTATGACTAGGGAGATTACGACCATGGCGAGTGAATAAGTGACAATGATCCAACTTTGTTGCTTGGAATGTTCATCACCGTATATTAGGCAGATGATACAAACAATGAATAGGATGGTATGCAAGGTAGCACTAATCCTAGCATATGACTTCCGCATCTGGCGCAGAGGCTCACTGTGGAATTGTACAGCGCTGACGGTGACCCCAAAACTAATCGTCTCTCTTGTTAAATAAGGCATGCTTACCATGAGTACAATGGTAGGTACAAATACAAAGATCATTACCATAACAGGCATTATCGTCATATCATTCGCCTCCTCTTATACATAAGTGTGTATTCGAAAACTCTATAACCCTTATAGCATAGGCGAATCATCACTATGCCTTTTGCGTATGATTATCCTATTAACTTAGGATAGGTAATCGACTTGAACATAAATTTAATTATAATCGCTTTTAGTGACTACAGGGGTGAAATTAACAATTTATCCAGATTTTTTGTTACGTAGAGTTACTCATCTGACAACTGCAAGATGTACATCAAATCCATCGCTGTAAAACTGGCTATTTCCCCTCTGAATACAAGAAGACATACATACTCTTATCCGATAACTCTTCTGAAAAACCAAAGTTTAACCGATCAAAGCTTCTGACATCCCTCACATCTGTAATTTTCCGCTCTGCCATATATCGTACCATCTCACCTCTAGCCATTTTGGCCCGGGTTGCCTTTTCAATGACTTTGCCCTCGACCATTTGTCCAAATACACAAGTGATAAATCGGGTTTCCTCGCTCAGAAAAGGCGTGATGTTTTTGCTATACTCTTTGGAAGCTAAATTCAGGATGCAGTTGCTTTCAGATTGAAGCTGATCTGCCAATTTGCTCCCCCAGAATTGATAGAGCGATTTGAAACCTGGACCTTGCAGCTTGCCCTGCATCTCCAACCGATAAGGTGTAACCCCATCCAAAGGCCGTAACATGCCATAAAAACCGGATAATATGCGTAAATGCTGCTGAAGATACGCCAGTTCCTCCTTTTGCAACACACCTGGCGACATATACTGATACTGAATGCCCTCATAGGCATAGATGGCTGGCGTAAGATTTGCTTTTATATTCATATTCCGAATCCGCTCCACGTTCTGTTCGGCGATTGCATCGTTACACTTCCACATCGCTTTGAGTTCGTCATAGGATAACTTTTGAAGCAGACTCAACAGCTGTTCTGACTCGTTTATAAATTGCGGCATCTGCGCAATAGCCATAAGATCGGTATCGATCTTCATCTTTTTGGCGGGTGATATGATAATTCTCATCGTGCTAATCCATCCTTAATCTACCGTTGTTTTTGTCGTTATTCATTGTACAGGATTGGCTAGGTGAATCCAATATCTAGGCTTAACTAAATCCTTCATTGTGCCTTTGAAATGACTCAAAAATGAACAAGTCAGCCCACGATTGGACCGGCTTGTTCATTAGAATTCAACACATTAAATTGTTGAAAAAGTAAGGCGTGCATTTCAAACCGCTAATTAGGGAGATACGCTCCCCGCGCTGCTATTTTGCTCTGTTTTTGTAGTCGGCAATTGAATCATTGGAGTATTTGACCCACTTACATATGGAAGGGCTCCATCCCATTTCTTGATGGTTTCATATTCAACGAGTTGACTCGATAGTGATTGTTGAAGCTCTTTATTCGCTTTAGCCTGACCTTCTGCTTCGATCAATAGTTTGTCTGCATTACCTTGCGCTTCCACGCGCTTACGATCTGCTTCTTTCTTAGCGATCTCAAGTTCAGTCGTTTTACGTTCCAGTTCTTGTGAAGCTTCGACACGCTTATCGATTGCCTCCTGAGTCTTAGCGTCAGGTTGAGGAACACCTACAGTAACGTTGGATACAATAAAGCCTAACTCTTTAACGTCATCAGAAAAACGTTGTTGGACATCCACTCCTGCTTCGGATGACTTTTCACCATAAACATCAATGACTGTAAACTTAGAAATACCTTTACGAGCTGCGTCACGGAAACGTGTTTTGAGATATGTATCCTCAATTTCTTGAATGCTAATTGGCCCAAATGTATTGAATATAGAAGATACTTTACTTGGTTCTACTTGGTAGTTGTATGCAAAATCGATTGTGATGTTTTTCCCGTCAGAAGTAGCAATCTGAATATCTCTGTATTCAACCGTTTGAATTCGGATCGGATATTTCGTTACTTTATCAAACGCTCCAACTAGTTTCCACCCTTGACTCAGTGTACTATCTTTTACGCCTCCATTTGGTGAATAAACGACCCCAACATATCCATTAGGAATTCGTGTTAAAAAAAAGGTCACCAGTAACACTCCCACAATAATAACTACTGCAACCGCAATAGCCCCTACTTTAAACGTCTTTGAATTTTCCATCTACATTCTCCTCTTGTTTGAATTTATTGTATTTCTTCAACACTCTACTACCTATTTTATTGAATAGCGGGAACATTAATGACCATAGAATAAATGCTAGGATAAAGATTAAAATTATTCCCCCAATAAATGGCATATTCGTCCTCCCCTCTATGGATGTAACCGAGTACAAATTTATAAATAGCAACTAATTATATCCTCCTTTATATATACTTTGTAAATTCGTATTCGGTTTCAATGATATCCAGTGCTTGAACTACCATTAGGTAAAGTATAGAAGAAAATGGTGAGTGAGAGACGTCGATTACCCGGTTACCCCTATCAAGAAAGTGATCATCATTTCATCTGGATATTATGAATCAGGAGTGAGTTGTCGCCCTTGCTCTTCTCTGTAGGTGACTGTCCTACTGTCACAAAAAAAGCCGCCATGTAGGCGACTTTGATGGTACCCTCTAACTAAAATAGTTAAGCTACGATAGGCATTGATGTTCAATCGGTGTGCGTTGTTTCAAGTTTGCCATTGAAAGCCTAAATCCAATTGGAGCATTTAATCATTTAGCACTGGCAGCCATTTTCGTGATCTTGTCGGCAATATCTTCTGCTTGTAAAAGAGATGAGAATGAATCCGCCGCAAAATATTTCTCCATTTCAATCTCAATCACATGATGATTTTTGACAGCATCTAAGGATGTCCACGTCACTGGGAGCTTGGGTGGCTCTTTACCTTCAACTTTAAGCACAATGACGTAGTCGCCTACATAATCGTTCACAGTCTCCCATGACACTTCAATACGGTCCTCTTTTTTGTCGATGATTTCACTTTTTACTTTGGGCGTTGGGTTCAGACCCAAAATATCGTATGTAGCTCTGCCCCCACGCTCGCCTGCATTGCCAATTACCATCAAGAATTTGTCTACAGTAATATAATCCACAATGGAGATCGTTGCATCTTTAGGAATTACATTTCTGATTTTATTGCGGGCAGCTTCCGTACGTTTTTCAAAATCTTCATTCCACTTTTTAGCTTCTTCTTGTCGACCCAGGATATCGCCCATGGCTGTGATTTCTTCCTGAATCGTGGAGTACTTGCTTGTCTCAAACACGACGGTCGGTGCAATTTTGGAGTAACTTTCATAGGCCGCGGTATTCCAAGTAATAATGATATCTGGAGTCAAATCCAATACCTTCTCTAAAGAGATGCTCCCCTCCAAACCAATATCTTGAACCGTGTCAGGTAAATAAGGTTTTAGAAACTTTGCAAAGTTCATTTGTGTACTGGACGCTCCAACAGGCGTTACCCCTACAGCCAAGACTGGCCCTAAATCCCAGTCAACAACAACACGTTTGGGATGTGCCGGAACACTAACTTCTCCCATGACCGTTGATACTTTCCGCATGCTCGTATCTTCTTTAGCCTCATTGGTAGGCATATTTTGAGTAGACTCTGCACTCTGTTTTGAATTTCCACCTGCTGATCCCTGGGTATTATTTTGACTGGGGTTCCCATTCGAGCACGCTGCAAGCATCAATGTAAAACATAACATAAGTGTTAATACCATTTTCGATCTTGTTCCTTTGTACATCTGTCTATCCCCTTCTGTTTTGTATTGATAATGATTATCATCAATAACATAACAAGTAGAAGAATGTTTGCCCATAGAGGATACGAACCCTTCCCATGGACTATCTGAATCACCTAAGCTCTCCTTCATTTTCTTTTTATATTGCCCTGGCGTCATCCCGACCTGCTTCTTGAACAGACGTGTAAAATAAAAAACATCACTATATCCCACACTTGAAGCAATCTCCTGTGCAGTGGCATCTGTCCGAATCATTAATTCTTTTGCTTTAGCCATCCGCGCCTGAATCACATATTCGATAGGGCTTCTCCCCGTACGGAGTTTGAACTGTTTCGATAAATATTGAATGCTGTAATTCCATTGTTCTGCCAAGGACTCAAGAGAAATAGAATCATTGAAATGTTCGTGAATATACTGGATGATCTGTTCTACCATATCCTTTTCCTTTGAAGTAACTCCTTGAAGCTTCAGTTGCTGGACAAGTGTATATACGAACTGGTAAAAACAGATTTTCACATGAAAACGTTCAAAAATCTGTCTTCGGTTCCATTCCTCATACATCGAATCGACATGACGGTACAGATTAACCGGAGCAAGAGGCTGGTAAGCATAGGGTAGCTGAAAAGGGTTGTTCATGAGATAGTTCTTCTGGATTTCTTTGCTAGCTTTGGGGGACATACTACCTCTATATAAAATGTAATAGTACGTGACCTCATCTTGTCCAACCTCAAACCTGATCCTGCTTCCCTTTCCTGCATGCAGTAGATAAAACCGTTTAAATATATGTATATCCTCATCCAACCAAAGAGAGCCTTGTCCTTGCACGATATATATAAAACCACTGACTGGGAGATGATATTGCTGCTTTCCCCCGCTACTTATTACAATTTGGCGAATATCCACCAGCTGAATCGATGAATGGTCCCACATTTGAATATACTCTTCCCAGTTCACTATTTTTCTCCCCCGTTTGACCGCATACTGAACCTAATATTCAGTAATAAATCCCTTTGTAATTCACTTGATGATATTCGATAACGATAATCATTGTCAATGACTTAAAGGCAAGGAGAAAATCCCCGTAACTCCCTAAGAACCAACAGAACCCCGGCAGCACGTCTGCATTCAGCAGTGCACAACCGGGGTTCACCATTATTTTAATTATTACTTATATCTCTTAACCTAACTCACCGCGTAAAATCATGCTGCCCAATCGTCAGCAACGTTGGTCTGCTCTTGCTCCACAACGATGTCGCAATCTTCGGATTGTAATAATAGAGTGCTCCGTGTGTCGGATCAGTGCCATTCAAAGCTTTACGAGCTGCCTGATAGGAAGTCTGGGTTGGCTTTGTATTAAACTGTCCATCGTCTATGGCCGTGAACTGCCCTTTTTGGAAAATCACTTTCGGGATCGATGACGGGAATGCATTGGAATGCACTCGATTCAAGACGACCGCGCCTACAGCAACCTGTCCTTCGAAGGATTCTCCACGCGCTTCCCCATGAATCAGCTTTGCCAACTGGCGCAGCGTGTTACCTTGGGCAGCAGCCTTCTTGTTCAGTCTGTTCAGTGTTGCTGGACCTGCAATCCCATCCGCACTCAGCCCCTGAGCCTGCTGGAACTTACGGACAGCGCCTTTGGTAATAGAACCGTAATATCCGGTCAATCCAGCTTTGAAATACCCCAGTTCGTTTAATTGCTCCTGCAATTGCAGTACATGTTCACCGCGAACGCCCTGCTCCAATTTCTGTGCTCCGGCAGAAGGAGCTGCCATTGTCAGTCCCAGAGCCATCGCAAAGGCACCGAGAAGCACACTGACTCGTCCTGCTCTTTTGCCAGCCTTTTTCCCCCTGCGATGGGTGACTTTCCGACTGACGGTAATAGGTTCCATGTGGTCAGTGCTTGTGTGCAAATCATGCAGATTAAACCTCTCATCCCCGCTATCTAATCTAAACTCTTCATCAAGGCTGTAGATATAGCTCGTCATCTTCATCTGTTTCATTTCTCTCATCTCTTTAACTGGAGTAAGCTCAATCACATCAAATCTCCCGTTTATCTCACTCATCCTATCGTTGCCATTATAGCTGTACATCACATTCATACCGACATTCTCAATCACACGTATCAGTTCACACTCACACACGCTATTATGTCCACTTATCATTTGCTTTTCATTCATTTTATTCTTCTCGTTCATCATATTCTTTTCAATCATTTCACACGTTTGATCCATTTCAATATTGTTCTTCATCATTCCATTAACCTCCACTTTTCTGAATCCAGATCCCACTTCTTCCCCCTGAATCCTCACGGTTGGACATCCCGAGTGTCATTATAGGATATAGAAAAAGTGACGTCTATCGGACCGATGGCGCAGGCGAAAATCCACTCGAAACACAGCAAAAAGAGGCATGAGCCCATGGTCACGCCATAGTCATGCCTCTTCTTGTATCAACCTTCTGCCGCTTATCCCCACCGTTATAGTCGTAGGCAGGCAGACCCGCACAAAAGTTGCGTTGTATTTATTGACATTTATTCGGCCAGTTCCAGACCCTTGGTTTCCCGGCCCAGGAACAGCACAGCCGCAGCGCCAATGAGGATGGTCACGAAGAAAATCGTGAAAATTAGGCTGATTGCGACTTCACGCTGAACCAGCATACCAACCATTAATGGAGCAAGCACGCCCCCAATCCGGCCTACCGATGTAGCAAGACCCACACCTGTTGAACGAACGGAAGTGGGGTACAATTCCGGACTATACGCATACAGACCGCCCCAAGCCCCCAGATTGAAGAAGGAAAGACAGATACCTGCGGTCAGGATCGTCGCTTCTGTTGTTGCCAGTCCAAAAGCTATCGCACTTACTGCTGTCAATGTAAGATAAACGACAAGTACAAATTTGCGCCCAAACCGCTCAATAAAGTACGCCGCTGTGAAGTAACCTGGCAGCTGTGCGATCGTCATAATCAGCACGTACTGGAAGCTTTTGACCAGCGTAAAGCCTTTTGCCATAACAACCGACGGCAACCACAGGAACATACCATAATAAGAGAAAATGACGGTAAACCACAAGATCCAGAGCATCAACGTTGTACGGCGATGAGGTGCTGACCATACCGTCGCAACCTTTTCGCGGAACGTGATTTTCTTAATCTTGGTATTGTTCTTGTAACGAGGCGGGTCCTGAATAGCACGGCGCAGATAAAGCGCGTAGAACGCCGGAACGGCACCAATGGCAAAAGCAATTCTCCAGCCATATTCCGGGATAACAAAGTTGGCAATGAGTGCCGATACAATCCAGCCACCTGCCCAGAAGCTCTCCAGCAGTACAACTGCACGTCCACGTTCTGCCGTAGGCATGGACTCCGATACCAACGTAGATGCAACGGGCAGCTCTCCGCCGAGGCCGATACCTGCAATCAGACGCAGTACACACAATACAGCGAATCCGGTGGCCAAGGCTGATAGACCGCTCGCAATCGTAAAGATCAGTAGGGTCCACATCAAAATGGCCTTTCGGCCGAAACGGTCCGCAAGTGCCCCCGCAAGCAATGCACCGAGCGCCATACCGATGGAGTTGATACTCGTAAGCACCCCGACTTGTCCAGGGCTGAGACTCCATTCCTTGGCGAGTGCAGCCACGATGAAGGAAATCATGCCGACTTCCATTGCATCAAACAGCCAGCTCATGCCGGCACTGAACAGCAGCTTGCGCTGCTTGGGATTCCGCAATACTTCCAGTTTGCTCATGTCTTATAGCTCCCTTGATCTCTATGTAGTCATTCTGACACTAAACCATTATTATGCAGAATGATCCAGAAATCAATGTAAAATACGCATATCCGTTGATCTTCTTCCCATACCTTACCCCTTGAGTGAACCCGCTGTCAGACCTGCGACAAAATAACGCTGGAGCAGAATGAACAGCACGATCATCGGAATGGCTGTTACCAGCACACCCGTGAGCATCATCGGATAGTTAGTCACGTATTCCCCGCGGAACTGCATGAGTGCGAGTGGTAATGTCAGCTTGGACTTACTGCTCAGCATCAGCATCGGAATGAGCAGATCATTCCACACCATTACGAGCAGGAACGTAGCTGTAGCTGCCAGAGAAGGTGCAGCCAGCGGCAACGCAATTCGTGTGTAGAGCCTCCACTCGCTTGCTCCATCCATACTGCCCGCTTCCAGTATTTCGGCATTCAGCATACGCATGAAGCCTGTCAGCATAAATACGGAGACCGGCATTAACATCGCGGCTGATACTACAATGAGTCCTGTCAGACTGTCCGACCATCCGAGCGTACGTGTCAGGGAATAGATCGGCAGCATGCTCACTTGGGAAGGAACGATCAGACCTGCAACGAACAAAGCAAACACAATTTTACCCACGCTGCCACCCCAGCGAACAATGGCATAAGCAATCATGCTGCTGAGCAATAACTCAATCGCAACCGTACCCAGCGTTACGACCAGACTGTTCCCGAAATACTGCCACATCGGCTGGTTGCGGAACATGCCAGTTAGATTGTCCCATGTAAACGGGTCCGGCCAGCTAAATGGACTGATGAAGAAATTGCTGCTCGTTTTGAACGATGACACAAATACAAAGTACAACGGCACGATAATTAGCAGCGCGTACACCAATAAAATTAGGCGGTTGAACCACTTTAGAAACATGTGAACTCCCTTCTGCCTCTTGTGCAGGATAAATGCTCCAGCAACAATATCAATAGCTTACCCGGTCAGCACGCAGCGCTTTGAACTGCAATAACGTCAGCAAAGCGAGCAGAACCAGGAAAATCATCGAACCCGCAGAAGCGAGGCCAAATGAGTAGCTGCCAAAGGCGGTATGATAGATGTATGTCGTCAAAATTTCAGTAGCATAGTTCGGACCTCCGTCCGTCATGGTGAAAATAAGATCAAATGCCTTGAAGGATTGAATCGTGGTATAGGCCACGACAATCGTTGCCGAAGGTGCAAGCAGCGGCCAGGTCACGGTACGGAATACCTGCCATTTGCTGCCGCCATCCATACGTGCTGCTTCATACAGCTCCGCTGGAATGCCTTGCAGACCTGCGATAAACACGATCATCATCTGCCCGGCATGTGCCCAGACTTGTACCGCGGCAATCGAGTAGATTGCGATCTTCGGATCACCAATCCAGTTGTGGGCAATGCTTCCCATACCGGCCTCATTCAATCCATAGTTAATGAGCCCGATTGAAGGATCATACATAAATGCCCAGATCAGACCCACCGATACGGAGGACAGAATCGCAGGCAGAAAATACAGCGCCCGGAGCGCGATGCGTGTCTTTGTGTTGCGTACCAGGAGCAGCGCCAGAACAAGTGAAATAAAGGTTTGCGCAATAACAACCGTCAACATGAACTCAACGTTGTTGCCAAAGGCTTTGCGAAATACGATGCTGCTGAGACTGTCCTTGTAATTATCCAGCCCTACAAATGCATACGACGGGGATACCCCGTCCCAATCCGTAAAGGAGTAGAACAGCCCCGTCAATGTAGGAAATACGAACAGTGCAACGTACAGCAGCAACCCGGGTAACAAAAACAGGGATAGCTGAATACGATTTTTCATCGTTTATTTCCCAATATGCTGATCAATGATCGCCTGTGCCTGCTGCGCTGCCTCTTCAGGAGAAGTGCCGCTCAGTACAGCCTGAATAGAGTTGGTTACGGCCTTCTGATTATCTCCGTTCAGGATGGTGAACCGTGGCTGGAACACGGTCTTTTTGCTCGCCCAATCTCCGGCAACCTGGAGCTCAGGTGTATCGTACTTCACATCATTCACAGTTACATTCTGTCCCGTCTGGTTGGCATACTCGCCAGCCACTTCCGGACTGCTCAGGAATTCGATGAACTTCTTCGCTTCTTCCGGGTGTTTGGACTTGCTGTTCACCGCAAGCATAAATGTCGTGGTATGAACACCTTCATACTTCGCCTGATCTGCACTTACGGTAATGGGTGCAAGTAGCTTCTGCTCCAGATTCGGATTTTGCAGCTTGTTCTGTGCCAACTGATACGATCCGCTTGCCAGCATGGCTGCTTTCTCCTGGATAAAGAGTGCTCCCGCTGCCGGGTCTTTCGTTCCCAGTGCGTCCTGCTGGAAGTATCCTTTGTCGTTCAGTTCTTTGATCTGAGTTAATGTTTTCACCCAAAACTCATCTGTCAGTTTGGCTTCTCCGGCTTCCACTTTGGTAAAAATGTCGTCACTCGGTGCATTGTTCATCACCATGGTATTCATGAATTGGCCCGGACCAATGTCCGCTCCAGCAAATGCAATCGGAATAATGCCGTTGTCTTTCAGTGTCTGGCAAAGCGCCAGGAAGCCTTCCCAATCCGTCGGCGGGGTCAGTCCGTATTTTTCAAATAGCTTCACATTGTAGATTGGATCGTTGTATACGAGTTGATACGGAATTGCATATTGCTTGCCATCGTGCTGGCCTGCTTCAATCAGCTTTGGATTGTAGGCCGACAGAAACGACGATCCAGTCAGATCCGTAAACAATCCGGCTTTGGCGAAGGCTTCGAACTGTGCACCAGGGAAGGAAGCAAATACATCCCCTACCGAACCATCACTGATTTTGGATTGTACAGTGGATTGATATTGGTCCGAAGGAAGAGTCTGCATTTCCACATGGATGTTCGGATTTTCCTTTTCAAACGCATCAATCGTCTTGTTCAGTGCTTCCACATCCTCTCCACGCCAGTGCATGAAGCTGATTGTTACTTTGCCCGGACCAGAGGAGTCGTCCCCTCCTGATGCCGCGTTATCCTCTCCGCCGCAGGCAGACAGCAGGATGGACATCACCAGCATGCTGACAAGGGGCAGGATATATTTTTGTTTTTTTCTCATGAAAGAAGACCTCCTGAAGGATGATTAATGTGAGTTGCACGAATGTTTTTAAACTGGGCACTCCGAGTGCAGTACCATCTTCCGATCGCTGTTATCCCCGGATTTTTTGAATTATTCCTTTCAAATGGGAAAATCCGGTGATAAAGGCGAGATGATGCTTACGAAGTAGCTTTCTTTCAGAAAGCTTTTAGCTTCGCTTCTTCAGATCGGTTCTGCTCTCTCCGTTAAAGTGTAAAAAAAGGGGTACCTCACTTAATTGGTGGTAACTGAATGCTGTTTCTGTCTGGTGCTCCATTTTTCGCGAATGATGGGCATCACGGTCCGGCCGAAAATTTCGGCTTCTTCCAAATGAGGATATCCCGACAATATAAATGTGGTCACGCCCAGATCACCATATTCCATCAATCGTTCTGCAACCTGTTCCGCTGTACCGACAATGAGAATCGCTCCGCCGGAACGTACAACAGACAAACCTGTCCACAGGTTGGGACCTACGACGAACTGCTGCTTCTCGGATAATTCCCGCAGCTCATTCTGTCTGCGTTGGTTGGTCGCATCCGTCTCCGCAAAGATTGCCTTGGCTTTCTCGATTGCTTCAGGTGGTACTTTGCTAATAATCTCCCAAGCCGCCGCCCATGCTTCTTCTTCCGTATCCCGAATGAGTACCTGTGCCCGCATGCCGTAACGCAACTGGCGATCTTGTCCCGTTTCCTCTTTGATCTGTTCGCGAATGACTTCAATTTCTTCGATCTGCTCCTGAATCCAGTCATGCGGCTCTCCCCACATGAGGAATGTATCTGCGTGTTCAACAGCTACCCGTTTTGCAATCGGTGAACTGCCACCCAAGTAGAACGGCGGATACGGATTTTGCACCGTTTCAGGCATACCTACCGGACCTTTGAAATTGTAATACTTACCGTTAAACTCCGAATTGTCTTCGGATGCTTCCTGATTCGACTGAGCACCGCTTCCGGCAAACTCGGTCAGATTAAGCCCGGTCGATTGGGTCCATGAGCGTTTCATCACTTCCATGTACTCGCTCGCCCGTTCATAACGTTCATCATGGGCATGAGCCAGTGGATCTCCCAGTTCCTCCAAATCCCGAACCGAACTGCCTGTCACCACATTGATCATGGCACGACCGCCAGACAGTTGATCTAGTGCAGCTCCCATACGTGCCGCCAATACAGGAGTGACCAGACCTGGACGAATGGCTACAAGTGGACGCAGTGTTTTCGTGTGACTCATGACAGCCGAACCCACAACCCACGCATCCAGACAGGCTCCCCCTGTCGGAATCAATACAAATTCAAAACCTGCCGTCTCCGCTGTCTGCGCCACTTGAATCAAATAATCCAGGCTCGGTTCCCGCTCCGGGGCAACCCCTACATATTTTCCGTCTCCTGCTGTAGGCAAAAACCAACCAAACTTCATCTCTTCCTGTTCGCTCACGCAAATCATTCCCTTCTGGTCATAAATTGATCTAATGAATAGTTCCACTCAAGCACTTCGGTTACAGAAAACCTTTCGATCACTCTTGTCCCCAGATTTCTTTTAATTCCCTTTTCAAGGGAAAATCCGGTGACAAAGGCGCACGCTTCGCTTCTTCAGGTCTTTTCTGTCCCCTACGTTGCCGTGTAATTCTTAAAGTTGAATTTATAAGTATGAACACTTCCAAATGCCGATTAATTAACTTGGTTTAATAGGTATGGACATCATAACAATTGATCTGTCTGTGATCAATGTCATTTCGCGGCCATTTTATTTTGTCATTTTGTGGTGAATTCACAGGAATAGGTCTTCTCGATCTTGAATATTAACAAAACCCACCTGTATAATAGGTTATAAGAAAACTTTCAGAGATTACACACTATACTTATATTAAAGAGGTGTTCCTGATGATCGAGAGCATGAAGGAGGACCACCACGAGTTTTTGGATATTATTTTTTTTACTCCGTCTGAATTCGAGAAAGCCGGTGGAGCATGGCCGATTCGAATTGGCCGTAATATAGCCAAGAGCAATTATCATATTGGCCCTCGAACTACGCCTTTTCATTATTTGATTTTTGTTCTGGAGGGCGAGGGAACTTTCATCCAGAACGGACATTGTTATTCCCTGCGTGCCCGTGATGCTTTCTGCCTGTATCCACAGGTTACCCATGAGTACTGGTCTGACCCGAAGGAATCTTTGCACAAAATTTTCATTGCCTTTGATGGAAAACATGCAGCTGAACTTTTGGCACGAATCGGGCTTACCCCGGACGCGCCGCATCGTTCAGGTGTACTCACGCCGGAGACGGCAAGTGGCATGCGTGCTTTTATGGAAGAGGTTCGCAAACCTCAGGGAGGCGCAAGCGACCTGGGACGACTTACCCGTTTTCTCGGATTGTTTGACCGGATTGCCAAATCGCCCGCTACCCGAGTGCTTCAACCAGACTCTGCCACACCATGGCTGCAAAAGGGCAAGGAGTATATGGATATTCACTTTGCTGGCGGCATTACTGTGGAAGGTGTATCTTCACACGCAGGCGTGGATCGGACCCATTTTGCCAAACAATTCCGCAAAGCCTACGGCCTGTCTCCTGTCCAGTATATTCAACGTCTCAAAATGAATCAGGCCAAACGGCTGCTCGTTCAGACCCCATTAACGTTAACTGAAGTAGCGCATTCCGTGGGTTACCCCGACCTGTTCTCCTTCTCCAAAGCGTTCAAAAAGCAGGTGGGTCTGCCACCCAACCGATATCGAACGGCCGAGAACAATAAAAGCTGATTTATCGCCAAGCTGCACGCTATGAATAGCAAAAAAGGCAAGTCTCCTTGACCGGAGACTTGCCTTTTCCTGCTTACAACTTACAACGATCTTTCTATAAACTACATACATCCGCTACTTCTTCTCCTCGCTCTTTCGAGCCAGCGGAATTCCGTTTTCCTTTGCATACCATGCTTCATAATGATGCACCGCCACACCTGCAAAAGAGGAATGAGAAGCGCCGAGATCAAACACCTTCTTCATTTCTTCGTCCATGTTAGTAATGGATTTGCTGAAAAAGGTTAGATGATCGCCCTCAAGCGTATCGGCCAGTTCGGCTCCAACCCATACCTTCTTGCCAAGCTCATCCGCTTCGTCCAGCTCTTCCTTGGACAGATCATACATCTGCTGACCACTATCCCGATAGGCCATAATGGCTACCGCATCAAAGTGATCAATCACCCAGCGGCTGAGTGTTCCTCCGCCTTCTGCCGACTCGCGTGCATCCAGCCAGAAAGGGATCGCGGCGCTCATGTAGAGTCCGGCATCATCACCAGCTTTGGTCCACGCCTTCATGTTGTCGCTCCACTCCGCAATAACGCTATTCTGCTCGTTCTCCCAGCGTTTTAGCTGATAAGGCTCAACATCCAGCTGAATTCCCTCAAAGCGTTCATTTTTGGCCGAAGCTGTATTATATGCTCGTACTTTTTCAATAAACGCAAGTCCCTCTTCCCGCTTCTCCGTATAGGCCCAGTCTGCATGACCGTTAAGGGCATGTACTTCGATCTCAGCCTGCCGCGCAGCCGCGATGAATTTGCGGTATGTCGTATCGGGTACCTCATCCTGAATTTGCAGGAAAATGGTATCCACGCCCTGTGCTTTGGAGAAGGAAATAATCTCAGGCGTCTGCTCTGCAATAATGGAAGCGTCCCACAGCCAGGTCGCTTTGTGTTCCTCATGTGAAAACCATTTGAGTAGCCAGGGCAGAAGAAGCAGGCAGAACAGCAGGGCCAAGATGGCCCATTTTGCCTTCACCGACAGTTTGCCCCACTTGTTCGTTATATTCCTCAGACGAGCAACGCTTCACTTGGCTCAAGCACAGGGTGCTGTACCGAATGACCAATCTTGTAAATATGCGGATGTTTATACGTTTTGAACGCATTACGTGTATCCAGAATCGGCACACCCATCTCGGCAATATCAAAGTAAGGCAAATCGCTGTGGTTGGTGATCAGCACGATGCAGTCGTACTTCTTGAACTGTTCCAAGTTGAACACTTCGCTATATACCGTCTCGCCATGCTTGTCCAGGAATGATTCAGCATGTGGATCATAATAGCTGACATTGGCTCCACCTTCCTTGAACTGTTCATAGATTTCCAGTCCTGGAGATTCACGTAAATCGGCAATATTTGGCTTGTACGACATACCAAGCAACAGAATGTTGGATTTACGTACCGATTTCGCGTACTCGTTCAGGATGGTCGATGTTTTGTTCAGTACATAATATGGCATATTGTCATTGGTGGATTGCGCCAGCTCAATGAACTTGCTGTAGAAACGGAATCCTTTAGCCTTCCAGGACAGGTACATCGGATCAAGCGGGATGCAGTGACCACCGATGCCAGGGCCCGGATAGAAAGGCATGAAGCCAAACGGCTTCGTCGCAGCTGCGTCGATAACTTCCCAGATATCGATGCCCATACGGTCACACATCATTGCCATTTCATTAACAAAGGCAATGTTTACGCTGCGGAACGTATTTTCCAGCAGTTTGGACATTTCAGCCACTTTTGGCGAAGATACAGGTACAACTGTTTCAACGTATTTGCTATACAACGCTGTTCCCAGTTTGAGGCAAGCTTCAGTTGTTCCCCCGATTACTTTTGGTGTATTAAAAGTAGTGAATCGTCCGTTGGACGGGTCCACACGTTCAGGCGAGAAGCACAGGAAGTAGTCTTTGCCTGCTTCATGTCCGATCTTGTCCAACTCATCCTGGATCAGTTCTTCGGTTGTACCCGGATAAGTGGTGCTCTCCAGCGTAATCAGCATGCCTGGTTTCATGTGCAGTTTAATCTGATCCACAACCGTCTCGATATAAGACGTATCCGGGTCCTGATTTTCACTGAGCGGTGTAGGTACGCAGATGCTCAACGCGTCGATCACGCGCAGCATACTGTAATCCGTTGTAGGCTGGAAGCGGCCGCTTTGCATCACTTTTTTCAATTCCTCGGACGAAATATCGTGAATATAGGAATCTCCCTGATAAATGCTCTCCACTTTGGATGCATCCAGATCAATCCCGATTACCGTGAAACCCTGATTGACCATTTCCACCGCAAGTGGTAATCCTACGTAACCGAGCCCGACCACGCCGAGCACCGCTTCTTTATTTTCAATAGCATTCAGTAATGTGTGGAATTGTTGATTCTCCATGATATTCCCTCCAACAGTGTATTTGTTTGGTTGATTGACGAATCCATTTGATAGATGTTTGTCTGTAAATGTACTTGTTTGGCTGATAAAAATTAATGAAGTCTATCTGTTTCTCTTGGCTTTGCTATGTGGTTGTGTTTAATGCAGACAACGCCTGATTCGGGCATCCAGCTCCACAGGTGAGAACGGTTTGGTCATATAATCATCGACCCCGCTGCGGAAGCATTGGCTGATTGTCTGTTCCACACGCTGTTCCGTCAATACGACGATTTTGGGCGGTTGTGCCACATCCAGGTTCTGGATATGTTGAATGAACGGCAGGCCATCAATGCCATACAGATTCAATTCGGTCAGCACCAGGTCAGGTGTAATTTTCTCAATCAGTTCCAGTGCAGCCAGTCCATCCACCGCTTCATAGGTTTCGTACCCCTGCATCTTCAGACGCAATTGCAGAAACTCGCGTACCGTCGGATCGTTATCCACAATCAAAATTCGTTCCGGCTCGTCTGCCGTCTGGTCCAGCGTGTAGATATGAATTTCCGACGGGTCTACCAGCTTGGCGGACTCAGCCATATGTTGAATGGTTGCCTTTGAAGGACGCTCACCTGCCGGGAAACTTGCCAGCGTGATTTGTGGATCGGCACCAGGTACCGTCTCCTGCAATTCATGCTTGATGCGAAGCCCCTCATAATGAACCTCATCCAGTGTCAACCCTGGCAGCAGGACAGCAATTGCCTGTGTGGCTCCATCCTCCCAGACCTGGAAGGCAGACTCGCTGGTCTGCTCCAGATGTGTCCTGACCTGCTGCTCCGGCTGAGACTGCCCTGCACAATGGATGAACATTAAGCCGCATGTTTCGGCACCCGTTTCTTTCAATCCCTGTTCTACACTGCGGTACACATTAACGGCAGCCTCACGCTGCAATGTCGCCGTATTTGGCATGTTCTTTTCCACCCTTCTCCCTCGGTTATCTATATTGTTTCTGCTGTATTACTTTGATTACGCTGTGCTTAGGCCGCCTCGCTTGTCTTCTCTTCCTCGGACCAGCTCTGGCGTGTCATGGTACCCCATGAGTTGTTGTTTTGCATGAACTGGATATGCCCCTGCAATCTCCACAGCACGCCGAGCTGATGATAGCCGACGAATTTCAGAGCGGAGTAGAACAGCATTTTGACCAGATCGGACAGCTTGTTATACCGCTTAAATGCAATTTCCTCGAGCACAAGGGCTCCCACACTGAGCAGATAACCACTCACAATGTTGAGCGATCCAAAGAGCACAAGTATCGGCCACTGGGTCATATCCATCAGTACATATCCCGTGAGAGCGAGAAGTCCGGTAATTCGGAAATACGGGTTCAGCGCTTCAAAAAGGATGTTGTACGGCATGGTCAGCATGCCCATGACTTTATATTTCGGGTTGAACAACATGCCGCGGTTCTCGAGCATGTTCTTCAGATTTCCACGTCCCCAGCGCTTGCGCTGACTGGACAAGATCCGGTAGGAATCCGGCGCCTGTGTCCAGCACACAGCTTCAGGACAGAAGGCTACACGGTATTTCAATTTATTTTCCAGCATATAACGGTGAAGCTTGATAATAATGTTCATGTCTTCACCTGGATAACCGTCCCGGTATCCCCCAACCGCAATAACCGCATCCTTGCGGAACATGCCGAAGGCACCCGAAACGATGATCAGACCATTCATATGACTCCAACCGATCCGTCCGCCGAGAAAGGCTTTAAGATACTCGATGGACTGGAACATAGGCCAAATCTTGCGAGGCAGTGAAACGTCCTGCACTGCCCCATTCTCGATTTTGCAGCCGTTGGCTATCCGTACATCCCCACCAATAGCAACCGTCTCTTCCGGATTCTCCATATACATGCGAGCCATACGAATCAGGGCATCTTTCTCCAGCAAAGAGTCGGCATCAATGGAAGAAATCAACGGATAATGAGACAGGTTGATTCCGGCATTAAGGGAATCGGCCTTCCCACCGTTTTCCTTGTCAATGACATACAGGTCGGGGAATTCCGGATTGTGGTAGATCCCGCGAATTTTCTGACAGGAAATCTTGCCACGAATCTTCGTGTTGGGTACCAGCTTCAGACGATATTCTTTCAGCAACACCTTTAAGGTGGTATCGCTCGAACCATCATTCACCACGATGACTTCATACGTTGGATAATTCAACGTCATCAGGCAGTTCACATTTTCAATAATCGTCAGTTCCTCGTTATATGCGGGCACCAGCAAGGAAACCGATGGTACCAACTCCGAGCCTGACAACGTATTGTATTTGGAATAATGCGATCGCCTGAAGATCGTCCAAATGTTACGGAATGATAAGGCCAAAATGGAAAAGTAAAGCGTATTTACGGCGACGACATAATAGATTGCGACCATGCCGTAGATTAATAGTAGATCTCTAAGCAGTGTAATCCCCTCCTACCGCAGCCACACCTGTACGTTTCTTGCTTGTTGTCCGGTTCCCACGTACGGGACCGAAGTACCGATCATACAGCAGCCTTTTTTTGTTATGTGCAATCATCTGGTCAACGGCTTTGTGGTCTGTTCCTGAGTGCTGCATCGTACTCTCAATCTGCTGCATTGCAATTTCCCGTTCAGCACCTGTGCCCTCCACAGCGGCCTGACACAAGGCCTCAAATCCCGGTTCACCCAGCTTGCCCAGGCTCTCCGCACTGTTATAGCGTACTCCCCAATCTTCATCACGCAGCGCTTTGCGCAGCAGTGGAATGCTGCCTGCCGCATGTTTCGAACCGAGCGCCTGCACCACTTCGGCACGCACCTCCGGGTCCGAATCCTGCATGAGCTTCAGAATGGTCTCGTCCTTAAGTGCCGGACTTGCGCTAAGATACAGCTTCACCGCTTCTGCCCGTACACCCTGGTGTTCTGCGCCAACGAGTCTGTCGAGTGCAGGCATCACTTCTGGCACAGCCTGTCCCCACATCGCAACCAATCCCACTTTGACAAAGTCAGGATTGCGATCTTCCAGCAATTCAATCAGAATTCTGCTTGTATCCAGACTGGTTTCGAGCAAAATATCTGCTGCCAGATGATGAATCGATTTTCCTTTGGTTAACAGCAGCGCGAGCATGTCTTTCAGTTCACCCTGACGGGTGGTGCATCTTGCGATCGAACGACCAATCATGATCGCCATCGGGCCAGGCTTCTCATCCTTAAGCAATTCCATCAAGCCTGGAACGGCCTCTGGACAACGCATGCCGCCTAATCGATAAGCCGCATCAATCTGGCGTCCGTAACGAATACGACTCAGTTCCTTCAGATCATGCTCTACAAATCCGGCTTCACGGCAGAGTACAATCAATTTGTTGCGATACTCCCCCTTGAACTGATCAATCCATTCAATAAGCTTGCTCTGGATAACCCGACGCTCAAGTGGGGCCAGCTTCCCAGGTGGCAATCTCAGGGGACTGTCCTCGGTCAGTGCCGTCTGCAGATACGTAAAGTAATCACGCTGCTTTAACTTATAAAACTCAATCTTGCGCCGTTTGCCGTTGTGGGACATTTTCATGGCAAACAGCAGGATTACACCCACAGCGACGAGCGCCGTACAGATGTATAGAAATAGATAAGCCAAAGCCAAATTCGGAAACATGTGAAAAGGTCCTCCTTTATACTCATTTATTCGGTCTGAAAACTTGGAATTTGTTCATACCGTTTCTTCATTTCCTCGTAGCTCAGTTTCAGTCGTTCACTGTACTGTACCTGCTCCCAGGGCTGCCAGCTGTACATAGGCAATGTCTTCACATCCAGTGTCTTCTGTTCACCACCAGGCCAAGAGATATTTCCAGTAGAACGATCCATTAGCCAAGGAACCAGGGTGACACCCTTGACTGCGACAGTTTCGAATTCCCGTCCACCTTTCAGCGCTCCATACTTGATCGCCTGCAGTGAACTTGGGTCACCAAATCCAAGCAGCATCCATGGAATACGCATCTCAACCTGATTACCGTTATATTGCCAGGCAGTTAACGAATCGGTCTCAGACTGACCTGGAGCTGTCGTTCCCCGCTTCAATGTACCGACCTTCTCATTCATGAACGGTTGGGCGGACCGGGTATCCGGTGGGGTCATCCGCAGGCTGACAGCCAGATTCCATGGATGGAATGGATCTGCCGCATTCTCTTGCTCCTCGGGCAGCATCCCGTAACCTTCCTTGCCATAGAGGCGCTGGTTAAAGTCATAGTCTTTGGCGATCTCCACTTGTGATTCATCATCCTGCCCCAGTGTAATCACCGTTTCGAGCCCATCACTGAGCGTTCGATTTGGAAGTCTCGTGCCCGGCTGATTACCACCATCCAGCGTATCCGTGCCGATGCGCAGCAAGGTCTGGTCCGGGTCAAAAGGTTGATCCAACGTCATGCCAATGTACAGGTAGGCTTCATCATGGGTCATCTTCATTTCCTTGATGCCATCCACCTTGCCTTGCCAGACGGTGACCTCTTCCTTCTTCAGCGCATTCCAGTCATCCAGTTTCCCGTCGATGGTTAGCTGTTCCTGCTTACCGGGGTCCATGGCGAGCAGACCGAACATCTTCTCATTTGTCAGCACATTCAGCCAATAGGACCGCCGATCAGCTGGAATTTCCAACGGCATCGTGTTCCAGGTTTTCTTGAACCACTCATCCTGCCACATGAACAAAATCGCTCCCGCATACCCTTCATCATAAATATCCTGGGTCAGCGATGCGTCGATCTCGCCCTGCTCGGCCTCGTTATGTCCGCCCTGATCCCGACCTCCCATACCCAAATGGGAGATCCCAAGCGAAGACGGTACACCATACTCTGTAATCATTACAGGCATATCGGAAAACTCGGCTTTGAGCTTGCGCAGATAACTTTTGTACGTGTTGTACTCGCCGTTCTCATCCTTGATCGTCTGGAGTGTCTGGTCCGTATGGAACAAGTCCGGGTAATAAGGATACACATGGTACGCTGCAAAATATCCGCCCTGCCACCCTTCCGGTTGAATATGACGCGCATCCACACTGACCAAATCCTCTTCGAACAGCGGCTCGCCCGGATGATCCAACACATCGGTTGTTACCCAGTTGGTGAAGGTCATTGGATGCTCCCACCCGTATTTCTTCTCCAACACGGCGGTATAGTCCAGCAGCTCTGCCAGCCAATTCTCGAACGGTGATGCATCCTGCGTCCCGGAAAAATGAACGCCTTTGTACTGCGGCACATCGGGATGGCTCTCATTCGTGTTGTTCACCATCGAAGGGTCCCACTCGGTACCCACATGCCATGCCATCAGGTACTTCCCGGCATTCGTCTTGTATTTGCCGCTTGACTCTCCCGGTTTATCGGGAATGTCCGCATCCCCATATACAGCCGATACCGCCTTTTCAATCTCCTGCTTGAACGTCTGCTCAATATGGTCAGCATAGGCATCCTGCTTCTCGATCAACTCTTCTTCCGGCGACCATATGCCCTGTATAAAATATAACGGTTGCTCCCGGCCACGGTTATACTCAACCAATGTGGTGTAAAAAATCGGCTCATGTACCGTGTACACCCGGATGACATTGGCCCCCAGATCCTCAATCTGCTGGAACCACTTCAAGTAATCCTCTTCGGTCAACGGAAATTCACCCGGGTAATGTCCTGGTGATGTGGCGCCCAGGTTCACACCTTTCACGAACATCTCCCGCCATGTGCCATCAGGTCCATATTCCATGAACCGGTCTCCATCGGTCTTGAATTTCATCTCCGTGCCATTATCCGCTGTGTACGTAACGAGTTGGGGTTGCATATAATGCCAGCCGGCAAATATTCCGCCCGTCACTACGGCCGCTCCTGTCAGCATCGTTAGCAACCAGCGTCTTCGTCTTCGTCTGCTCATGGCTCTTGATTGCTCACCTCTCTAGTATGCATCCTGCTTCACCTGCGGATCTTAAACAACATGAAGGTCTGCGGGAAATCCCGCATCGGATGTCCGCTTTGGGTAGAGATGTCAGCGGTGTAGTTCTCACTATAGCTCTAAGCCTCTGCATTTGTAACTAGGCTGATGGAAGCAAACATGAACTGCAACATTCTGCCCATAATTCGTAAAATGCGCCATCAACTAGCATCCAGGAGTCCTTCTTGCTCTTATGTTCGATGGACACGAATATATGCTACTTTAACCGTCCGTTTGAGGTTCTTCCAGCCTGCACATCTCTACCCGTTATTGTTATATGCAACGCGGATTGCGAGATCTGTTTCCGCTTGAACGCTTACCCCATTAAACGCTAATGATATTTTAAAGTTGCGGACATTTTTACAGTATTAACCATAAAGATTACAAAATTGATACTATAGTCCGATAACGTATCCTTGAAAACCCGCGCCCTATCAAGGTTTTCTGAAAAGTGCAGAAAATGAAAAAAGGACATCAGTCCCCCCCTATAGGACTGTGCCCATTTATATAACTTTTACATAAAGCCGAATGAACACTCGGTCATCACCCGGAAGTCACGGATTCCTTACATGAAATGTAAAAAAATACATCTTATTTCCTAAATTTTGACTCTATTAGGTCCGTTCAATAATTGTGTCCAAATTGCAAAATAATTCCGGTTGCCGCATCTGACATTGTCGGATATGCTTATAAAACAGGAACACTTGTTCCATACTGTAAATAAACTGTAAAATAACGTTGGCTGAATGAACCCCATCGCTGTACAGAAGCAGCCGAATCATGAATAAAAGGAGAGAAGTACTATGCCCCGCAAAGACGGACGTGTCATTATGCTGGCCGATTGCCAGTCATTTTATGCCAGTGTGGAGAAGTCTGCACACCCCGAATACAGAGACCGTCCGCTTGTTGTTGCGGGAGATCCTGCACGCCGTTCAGGCATTATTCTGGCAGCCTGCCCACTCGCCAAGTCCTATGGAATTACTACAGCAGAACGGCTGGGTGAGGCTCTTGCCAAATGCCCCGATGTTGTCGTCATTCGTCCCCGGATGGCCGAATATATTCGTGTTTCCCTACACATTACCCGTATCCTTCAGTCCTATACCGATCTGGTTGAACCGTATAGCATTGACGAACAGTTTCTGGATGTCACCGGAAGTTTGGACCTGTTCGGCAGTCCTGAAACGATTGCCCGTAGCATTCAGGACAGGGTCATGGAAGAGACTGGCGTCTATATCCGCGTCGGCATCAGCGACACCAAGGTTGTCAGCAAGATGGCCTGTGATCTGTATGCCAAAAAAGTCCCAGGAGGCATCTATACACTGCCCCGCAAGGACATGCAGAAAACGTTGTGGAAAGAGCCTGTTCGAGACATGTTTATGGTCGGTTCCCGGATGGGGCAGCATCTCTATAAGATGGGGATTCATACGATCGGTGATCTAGCCCAGACTCCATTGTCCCGGCTGAGAGAGCGTTGGGGTGTAAATGGTGAGGTACTGTGGCGTATTGCCCGCGGGATCGATGATTCCCCGGTAAAACCCGGGACATATGCTCACCAGCAGCAGGGCATTGGACATCAGATGACATTGCCTCGGGACTATGAATCGTGGGCAGACATCAAGGTGGTGCTGCTCGAACTGGCGGAGCTGGTCAGCCGGCGTTCCCGGGACAAATCGCTCATGGGTAATGTCGTCTCTGTAGGATGTCGGGGGCAGGATTACGATCGTCCAACCGGCTTCTCCCGCCAGATGAAGGTGAATGAACCTACCAACATCACTGATGAAGTATACGATGCGGCAGCAGCTCTGTTTCTGCGCCATTGGGACGGATTACCCATTCGCCGCATCAGCGTGTCATTGACCGGACTCGTACCCGATTCCGAAGTACAGCTGTCCTGGTTCGATGACCGTGAACGCAAAAGAGAACTGGAACGTGCCACGGATGACATCAAGCGCAAGTTCGGAGAAACCGCGATCATGCGGGCCTCCTCGCTCTGCTCGTCCGCGCAGGCACAGGACCGTTCTCATAAAATTGGGGGTCACTATAAATGAGTAAAAAATTGCAGCAAAACGGGATTTTTGAGTCGTCGCGCATGATGCTTCCCGAACACCGGGAAGCCTATATCATTCATCAGGAGCAGCTCGCTCCCCGTACCCGTCCATCCCTGGATGCCCAGGCAGCAGAAGAAATGTCCCGTTTGCTCAGTAACTCGATGGTGCTTGGGGATGCAGTCACCATCACCCTGTTCCATGAACATGACGATATCCGCTTTACCGGACAGGTGCTTCGACTAGACTCCCCTGCCCGTACCCTTAAGCTGCTGATGGAGAGTGGGACCCGGGACATTCAGATGAATCTCATTACGGATGTGGTACTGGCGAATGAATGATGCGAGCCAAAGACCCAGCCGTCAGACAATCTTACTTTCCCGGGCATTTGACTCGTCAATATGAACCATATCTTACGGAGCAGCTTATTTTCCGATTCATCGTATTTTGTCCCCGAGGCGAATGGACGTGATAGAAAAGGTGCATCCCGAATTCACCCCAGCGTTGCGGGTATACCGGAATAGATGAAGCATGGCCTTTGCTATGCAGGACCGTTTTCCTACAGTTCTGAACCAGACTGAAGCAGCCGACAAGCCACATTCATACCGGACCAATTCGTTCCAAAGAAGCAAAAGGACGAATTGGTGATTCATCGGCTACTCAGGAGGGTAAGGGGATGACTTCGTTAGAACAAACTCCAGTCAAATTCCTTGGAAAGACGCTCAAGCAGATGTACGCCTGCAATGCTGTTTCCTTTCCGATTCAGAGCCGGACCTACAAGACCGATGCCAAACTGGCCTGGAACCAGGGTCAGAATTCCACCCGATACTCCACTCTTGGCAGGCAGCCCGACCTGAATCGCAAATTCGCCTGATGCATTATACATACCGCAGGTAGTCATGAACGTTTTGGCGATCTGTACATAACGACGAGGAATAAGCTCATTCCCAGTGATGGGATCTGTCCCGTCATAAGCAAGCACCAGTGCCATACGGGCCAGGTCCGCACAAGTCACCTCTATGGAGCAATGACGGAAATAGACGGCAAGCACATCTTCGACGTCATCCTTGAGCACACCATTGTGCTTCAGAAAATAACCAAGCGAGCGGTTCAGATGGCCTGTTTCCGATTCAGACCGATATACCGCCTCGTTATGGTCCAGCCGATCATTATTCGCCAGCTTGCGGAAAAATTCCAAAATGCGCCGTGACTTCTCCTCTTTACAATCTCCGGCAATCAGGGACGATACCGTAATTGCGCCCGCATTGATCAATGGATTAAACGGAATGCCCGGTTCGACCAGTTCGAGCTTGATCATGGAGTCATAATCATCCCCGGTAGGTTCTTTTCCTACATTAAAAAAGACCGCTTCCTCCCCATGATCCATCAGGGCCAGAATGAGTGTAAATACCTTGGAGATACTTTGCATCGTAAACGGGACACCACAATCTCCGGCTGACACCTGATTGCCTTCGGCGTTCATGATATGTATACCCAGTTCGTCCTGTGAGGCCTTGAACAACTCGGGAATATAAGAAGCGACTTTCCCCTGTCCAGTGTGCAGACGGCTGGTCTCCAGCCATTCCGGTAACAACTGGTTCAGACGCTCCATTGCAGCATTGCTCATCTCCATCTCCTCCAAATCTCTGTATGAGCATTTCGCACGCATCCGAACGATAAGTTCCAATCGAAGTGATGCAAAATGCCCGGTATAGTATGTATTACCCGCGAGCCTGATCCCTTATCGCTTCACCTGAAGATTCAGCTCCAGAATCTCACCGGGTAACCCATGATAGTCCCCAACCCATGTGGATACAAAGTTCTGTCTGAGCAATATTCGACGGGATGCCGCATTGGACGGATCGATAACCGCATAGAGTACAGCAATTCCCGCAGCCTGTGCCTGAATAATCAGCCGAGCTGCGATGGAAGTTCCGTGTCCTCTCCCCCAATGCTCCGGCAGAATCATGTAACCCACTTCCGCTCGGGACGGATCGGATTCATCCGGGATCAGTTTGGCGTAGGCCATTCCTACCCCATCTTCACCAGATATCCGATAATAGCCACAATTGTTGCCGAGATTATAATTCATCATGGATTCAAATTCCGCTGTAGCTTCATGCTCAGGCAGAGCACGTTCGGTAATCTGCTGCATGACTTCAATATTAGACACAAGAGCATAATAATCAGCAAAATCAGATGGTGCATATTTCAAGAAATTCATGACGAACATACCTCCTCCAAATGGCTAACAAGGACTTGCTCTTTTTAATTCACCTAGAGTATACCAGAAGCCAAGTATGCATTGCACACAACCGCTTCATGTACAGAAGTCTCATTCTTCTCCGATCGAGCTGGTACCAAAAAAGCGGCCTCCGTAGGAGACCGCCCAGCTTGCTTTTTATAAAATAGAACTTCGTCCCGACTACGATCAGCTTGCCCGGGATGAAGGGTTAAGATTCATCTGCTGTTCACGTTGACGTGTACGACGTCCTTGACCCGGAGGCGTAATAATCAACGCAAGCAAGAGCGAGATGGCACACAGTACAGCGATCACAATAAAGGTAAGATGGAATCCGCCCAGCAGGGCGCTGATAAACGATCCAGCTAAGGCACCAAATCCAAATCCCTGATAGATGACGCCGTAGTTTTTGCTCTGATTTTTCAGTCCAAAGTAATCTGCTACAATCGCCGGGAAGACCGTGATATTGCCACCGAAACAGAATGCGATAGCGGCTACACAGGCGAAGAAGATGCCAAAGCTCAGCGGTACCAGGCTCAGCGTCATTACGGCAACAGCCGTAACCAGCAGTGCTCCGGCAATAACTTTCATCCGTCCTACTTTATCCGACAGCGCCCCCAGAATGATACGTCCAGCGGTGTTAAAGATGGCAACCATCGCCACCGCATTGGCAGCCGTAGCCACGTTAAGTCCTGCCAGCTGCACACCGATGTCTTTCACAATACCAATCAGATACAATCCACTCATACATGCCGTGAAGAAAATAACGAACAGCATATACGCTTCTTTCGTACGCAGCATTTCTTTGACCGTATAATCATGACGTGTTTCTTGTTGCTTCGCACCTTCAATGCTGCTTGCTGGAGCTTGTTCACGAACAACCGCTTCACGGATCAGGAACGAGCCGCCCACAATCAATACCAACACAATAATGCCCCAGTACATAAAGGCTTGAGCAGGACCAACGGCACCGATTAATGCCGAGTTCACGTATTTGAACAACAGACTGCCTGTACCAAAGGCCCCAACCGAAATACCTGAGATCAGACCTTTTCGCTCAGGGAACCACTTGATCAGGTTGGACAGGGAAGTAATGTACGCCGTACCATCCGCGAATCCAACCACAAATCCGGCCAGGATGTAGAGCAGTGTCAACGAACTCACTTGAGAACTGAGCACGAGTCCCAGACCAAGCACAACTCCGGCTACCCGAATCAGGCGACGAAGTCCCCATCGTTCTTGCAGTCGGCCTGCAAATAGTGTGGCAAATGCCAAAGCAAAGCTGGTAATCGAAAAAGTTATCGCGACCGAGCTGACGTCCCATCCGAAACGATCAGACAACGGTTGATTAAATAAACTCCAGGTGTAGATGGTTCCGAGACCCATTTGTACAATGATGGTTCCCAGTACAATAAGCCAGCGGTTCATTTTCATAGTTGTAGATGCTGAATTAGGTGCGGATGAAATAGCTGCTTTCATCGTGATCTCCCCTTTGCCGATGTCATATATATGAATGCGTTCACAAGCTAATCATACATGAAAGGGGATTCATTACACCGATTTGAGCATGAGTTGCATCAGATACGGAATGAAATGCCTCTAGATGCGCATGAGCTGCCTGAATTCTTTGACTTTACCCCGGCTAACGGGTACTTCAGCCTCCAGATCACGCAAACGAAGCAGGTACGTATTGTTAAACCAGGGCACTATTTCACGGATTTGCGACAGATTTACGACGTACGAACGGTGGCAGCGAAAGAACGTGTCCTGCGGCAGACGGCTGTGAAAATCCGATATGCTCACTGGCATGGTGAACTCACCATTTTTGGTATATACCTTCGTCACTTTCTCTTGCGCTTCCGCATAGTAGATATCTGCCGTATCCGTAACAATAATATTGTCATTGCGCAGCAGATTGATGCGTCGTCCCGTCTGGGCATTGGATTCCCGCGCCTGCATATTTGATGCAGACCATTCATCGTTTGCTTGAGCCGTATTGTGAACCTGTCCATCATCGCTGCCATGTTCACGTTTCTCCTGCTCATGATCCCGTCTGAATGCCGTTTCGAGTTTATTCAGCATCGTGGCAATTCGTTTCTCATCATAGGGCTTCAGAATATAGTCAAACGCCTCCAGCTCAAACGCTTCAGCGGCATGTTCCTTGTACGCCGTTGTGAATACGATATATGGCTTGCTCGCAAACTTCCCAATATGATGTGCCAGCATCATGCCATCCAGCGAAGGGATATTTATATCCAGAAAAATAACATCGACTTCCTGCTCCTGCAGAAACTTCAGCACATCCAGTCCATCTTCCAGACATTCTACCACTTCAATTTGGCTATGTTCCTGTATCAAGTAATTCAGTTCCTCACTTGCCGGAATTTCATCTTCAACAATAAGAGCTCTCATTAACCGTTCATCACCTTTGTCACTACATCTCCTTTGGGTACATCAAATAAAATATCGGTTCCTTGCTCCAGCCGTGTAATCGTTAACCCTTGTCCATAAATGAGCTTCACCCGACGATGCACGTTGTACAACCCGATCTGGTTGGCAGGCATCCGGTCATGGTATACACGCTCAATAATGTCGGCTCCAATGCCTGCTCCTGTGTCACTGACCCCAATTCGCACAAAGTCAGGATAGTCCTGTACCCGAATCCGTACCGTCCCGGGTCCTTTCACCTTGAGAATACCGTGGATAATGGCATTTTCCACAAGCGGCTGGATGACCAGACTTGGAATATGCACAGCCACCTCATCAATATCATAGATGACGTTAAGCCTGCTACCGAAGCGCGCCTTCTCGATTTCCACATAATTACGGACCTGCTCCAACTCCTTGTGAATATCAATAAGCTCATCCGACAGCTCCAGGTTATAGCGCATATATCCAGACAGATTCACAATCAGCTCACGCGCCCGATCCGGCTTGGTACGAATGGATGAAGCAATGGCGTTTAGCGCGTTGAATAGAAAATGAGGATGAATCGTGGTCTGCAATGCACGCAGCTCCGCCTTATTGGCCGCAGCCTTGATCTCCTCCACACGAGATACTTCCATCTGAGTTGAAATAATCTGGGACAGGCCCACAGCCATCGTTTGCAACGGATACGTAATCTTGTACGCTTTTCGGTAATAGATTTTCAAGGCACCCGTCACTTCGCCTAGCTCTTTGAGCGGAATGATGAGCAGGGAGTGGATATCTGGCGTTTTTTCGTCAATTACATCATTGCTGATCGTAATCTCTCCGCTAGAGATCGTCTTCTTCGTCATCTCACTAATAATTTCATTACCGATGTGATATCGTTCCTCACCAAATCCCACATAAGCCAGTACATTTCGGGTATCCGTAATCGCAACCGCATCAGCCTGAATATCCTCCTGAATAATCCGGCAGATCTTCCGCAAGGAATCCTCATCAATGGAACGGAAGTATGGCAAGGTCTTGTTGGCAATCTCCAGCGCCAGCTTCGCCTGACGAGCTGCAATCATTTCCTTTTCCCCTTCCACACTCTGCACCAGCAGTACGATTAGCCCAATATTCACCTCACCTAATATCATCGGCAGCGCAATCTTCGAGACAATGTCGGCCCCCAGTGGATCGGGATAGGAATACAGCAGGATAAGCAGCATCGTAAGCGCCTCACAGATCATTCCGGCCGCAATACCGATCATCCAGCGCTTCGACTTAGGCGTATACTTATGTATATACCCGGAGACCAGACCTGCAAGGATACTCGTGATCAGGCACGGGATCGCCGTGACCCCATCCATATCAATCAAGTACCGATGCACCCCGGACACAATCCCGGTAATGATCCCCACAGGCGCTCCAAACAGAATACCACCAGACATGATCGCAATAATGCGCACATTCACCAGCGATCCTTCTACATTAATACCGGTATAGGTACCAAAGATGGCAAATGCACAGAATAACAACGTAACCGCAATGTACTCCTGCCATCTCAATTTTCCCTTTTGCAAAATCTGTCTAAACCGCGGTATCCTCGACAGAAAGAATAAAAATATAATCAGCAGTGCCGCCCGTTCAAACAAACCCAGCAGCATCGTAAACATCTCCGTCAACTTACTTCCTCCACATCCGTCAAAAATAAACGCCCATTATCGCAGCAGCGCTTCTCTCACCTTGAAATCCATGTATTGCTCGTATGCAACAGTTTACCGCTCCATCAGGAGGAAAGCAAAGTCAATCCTGTGAAAATGAGATGCACAAGGATGCAGCGAATAGCTGTGCTCACTGTTGATCTACATAAAACTCCACTTCCAGAAATCCACTGTGTTATAATTATTTGGAACATTATGCTAATTGGTTCAACGTAATTTATTTAAGAAAGGTGTATTTAAATGTTTGTAATGCTACTGATAGGATCACTCCTGCTTTTTAGTGGTTTGTGGTACATCATTTACTTTATCTCGAAACGTACCAAAAACCCCAAGCGCTCGTCTGCTCATGTGCTGAGAGTGATTTTAAGTATTTCGATCCTCGTACTAGTTGTTGAAAACTACATATACGAAACAGTACCGTCTAATACCATTTTAATTTTAGTATTTATTGCATCATTAATAGCTACGAGCCCTTTTTTTGTTAAGAATAAAGAGTGATGAGACTAATTTTCTGTTTAGCTATACTTGCGAAATTATAATGAACTTATCAAGAGTTCTCTCCTATTAGAACTGCCTTATAATCAACATGCTTCGTTTAACTCGTATTCCAAGGAGGAACTTCTTTAATGAAAAATCTCTCTTGTGGTATTTTATCTCTATGTTTAATTGGAGCCTTACTTCTTTCTGCATGCGGAAAATCAGACGACTATAACACCCTTTCTAATAGCGAAAAACCAAGCAATACAACAAGCAAAGCCCCTTCAACCAACATTACACCAACAAACATTGAAAGTCTGATTGGGCCAGCAGAGATTGAAGAAATTAAGGACATCACAGCGGCCGAATTTAAGAAAGGCGTCAATATTAATTTCGACAAATATAAAAGCAGCTTCTTTGACGAAAAGATTATCTCCAAGTTAAGTAACAATCTCGAAGCGGTTGTAGAGAACAACGAAGAAAAGTTTAAACAGAATCTGAATAAACAGTCTTTGGAATCCATCAGAGAAGGCTTTTATTACAAAAACACAGCCGACCAATTCATGTTCTATGAGTTGGACCTTTTAGAAAAACTCGATCATCCAGAACAAATTAGAGTAGGCGTGCGCTTTGTAAGAAAGTCCTCAGACGGGAGTATTGAGAATCAAGGCATTACCTACTTCTTTACTAAAAACGAAAAAGGTGAGTGGGGTATTGAAAATATAGATTAAATCCCACTTTTTCTTGACTCAAACAACTAAAAGGGCGGTCCATAAGTCATCTTCCTGACTTATGGACCGCCCCATCCACTAAAATTACTTCATACACATTCGATGTAATTTGGTTTTTTATAAAGTGAACTCCCAGTTACACAGTAACGGAGAGGACAGAAAAAACCTGAAGAAGCGAAGCGTGCGCCTTTATCCCCGGATTTTACCCTTTGATAAAGGGAATTCAAAAAAATCCGGGGATAACAGCGCTCGGAAGGTTGTTCTGTCATCGTAGTGCCCCGTGTAAATGAAACTGTTTCATTTTATACCACCCAACAGACATTGAATCCCTACCTAAACATGCCCCACAGCTTAATCAAATGAAACGTATTGTTCGGATCGATCTTCTGCGCGAGAACAAAAGCAACGAATTGTTCCTCCTGAGCCGCAGAAAAATTCTCATTCAAAATGACCGACGACGACTTGACCAGCCTTCTCACCTTGGCCTTATCCTGCAAATCGGACTTGGTGACCCCATCTATCAACTTTTTGATACGCTCTTTGACAGCGGGATTTTTCATCTTCGTTTTGATCCGCTCCACCAGCTGCGGACTGATTCCATATTGTTGGTAACCCAAAACGTACAGCACCTCCTGAATAATGAACTCACTTCTTATTCATATGACAGGAGGGCCTGTACACTTGACATTTTCCCACGGAAAATGTGGAAAACCACACATCCACAGCCCCAATCAATCGATCAAATCACCCTGGAATACTTGCTGCTGCTGTAAAAAGTCACGTAAAGGGGCGTAGTCGACAGACGTCCAGAAACTCGCTTCCGCAATAAGGCTGGAGACGTCATCTCGCGCCTGCTCCAATATGGCAAAATCCGCAACCATGTCGGCAAGACGGAACTCGGGTAATCCACTTTGCTTGGTGCCAAAGAAATCTCCCGGTCCCCGCAGATCCAGATCTCGACGGGATACTTCGAACCCATCTTCGGTTTCCGTCATGACCTTCATACGCTCCTGCCCAACCTCCGTCTTGGGGTCAGCAATCAGCACACAATAGGATGCATGAGCGCCTCGACCAACCCGGCCACGAAGCTGATGCAGTTGCGACAGACCGAACCGGTCCGCATCCATAATGACCATCAGCGTTGCGTTAGGTACATCGACCCCGACCTCCACAACCGTTGTAGAGACCAGAAGCTGAATATCGTTGCTGTAAAAGTCACGCATCATCTCTTCCTTCTCGCCAGCCGTCATCCGTCCATGCAGCAGACCTACACGGTACTTCGGAAAGTTCTGCTGCATCTGGATATGCAGGTCAATTGCATTCTGTACATCCAGCTTCTCCGACTCTTCAATGAGCGGGCAGATCAGATAAGCTTGGCGTCTCTGGTCCACTTCTCGCGAAATAAATCCAAGTACTCGGTCCATCATGTCATGCTTGACCCAGTACGTCGAGATTGGAATTCGTCCCTTTGGACGTTCCGAGATGGTGGATACTTCAATATCACCAAAAGCCGTAATGGCTAGTGTTCGTGGAATGGGTGTCGCCGTCATCGTTAACACGTCCGGGTTGTACCCTTTACGCCGCAAAATGCTGCGCTGATTTACACCGAAGCGATGCTGTTCATCCGTAACGACAAGACCCAGATCGCGGAAAAATACATCCTCCTGTATCAGAGCGTGTGTACCCACGACGATATCGATCATGCCCATCTGCAAGGATGCAATCAGATCTTTGCGCTTGCGTCCATTCACACTGCCCGTTAACAGCCCCACAGTTACGCCAAAAGGTTCAAACAGCTTTTGCAGTGATCGCATATGCTGTTCTGCCAGAATCTCCGTAGGGACCATCAGAGCACCCTGAAAACCGGAACGAACTGTCGTATACAGGGCAATCGCCGCAATAACCGTTTTACCTGAGCCCACATCTCCCTGCAGCAACCGATTCATCGAATACGGTGAACGCATATCATGCAGAATTTCAAGCTCTACTTTCTTCTGTGCATCCGTCAGTTCAAATGGCAAACTGCGAACAAACTCCCGAATCGTCGTATTATCCGTTGTGTGCACTACACCATCCATGCGATCCCGATTCAATGCTCGATAAGCCTGCATCTTGAGTTGAAACAAAAATAGTTCCTCATACACCATCCGCTGTCTGGCCTGCTGGCCTTCCCGGTTATCCTGCGGACGATGAATCCCGGCAATCGCCTGTTTGCGAGGCATGAATCCATATTTCTTCATTAGTGACTGAGGCAGAATTTCGGGGATCATTTCCCCGAATTGGACTAACCCCTGATTAATCGTTTTGCGCATCCAGGACTGCGTAAGCTTACCGGTTACCGAATACACAGGCTGCAGCGTGCCCGATCGTCCTTCCCCTTTATCCGGGAATTCCGAATCCGTTACGGTCATCTGCATACGTTTCTGTTCCCATTTCCCCGTAATGACAATCTCCCGGTTGGGCGTAAGCTGCTCCTTCAGAAAATGCCGATTGAACCAGGTAGCTGAAATCATCCATTCTTCCGTCATCACCTTACAGGTGAGGCGTGACTTTTTGCCATAACGCTGCAAAACCGGGATACCCATCACTTTACCCTGTACAGTGATTTTATCCCCATCCTTCACTTCGCTAAGCGAACGCAGGCGATAATCCTCGTAACGGAACGGATAGTATTCAAGCAGGTCTTTTACAGTAGAGATGCCAAAGGCGTGAAGCTCTCCCTCTTTGAGAGCACTCACGCCGCTAATTTGTTTAACCGATATTTCTTCCCATTTCATGTCTAATCCCTCATTCCGGAACAGGCCACATAAAGATGGCAATTACGCCAGGCCCAACATGGCTGCCAACGACGGCCCCAATATTGGTATATACCACTTCATTCAGTGTAAAATGCCCGCGTAATTGCTCTGCACAAGCGATCGCTGATCCGGGGTCTGCGGTATGACCTACCGCGAGATTAACACGTTGACCCGCCAGATCCTGCTGAAACAGCTCAATAATGCGTGCCATGGCTTTTTTGTGACCTCTGACTTTCTCCACTGCGTAAATAACGCCTTCCTCATCAATGGACAAGATCGGTTTGATATTCAGCAGTGTCCCCAAAATGGCCGCAGCCTTGCCAATCCGACCGCCTTTCTGCAAATACTCCAATGTATCTACGAGAAAGAACAGCTTGCGGCTCTGCTGCATGGCTGCTACAGCCGCAGCGATCTCCGCAGCGGATTTGCCTTGTTCGGCAAGCTCGGCAGCCTGTACGACCAATAAACCATATCCATAGGATGCAGACTTCGAATCCAGTACCGTTATATCACCCTCGCGTTCCAGCAACGATTTGCCGAGCAGTGCCGATTGATAGGTACCACTCATGCCGGAAGACAAATGAATCGATACAATGGACCGTTCCGGGTCCTCATCCAACAGTGTGTTATAGATACTCATAAAGTCGGTAGGAGAAGGCTGTGAGGTTGTAGGCAGCACAGATACTTTCTCCAATTTTGCATAGAACTGTTCCGAAGTCAGATCAACGCCGTCTGCATAAGCTTCTTCCCCGAACAAAACACGTAGTGGAACAACATGAATCCCGTATTTACGGATCAGTTCTTCCGGTATATCTGCCGTGCTATCGGTTACGATCGCAACCTTGTGGCTCATGAGATCCCCTCCTCTTTGCTTAAGTGCTTCAGGACTCTACAGAGAACAAATAATAATAAACCGGCTGTCCTCCAAGATGCACCTCTACCTCAGCATCAGGATATTGTTCTTCAAGCCATGCGACAAGCGCAGCGGTAATCTCAGGGGTAGCCTCGTCCCCTTCAAGGATGGTCACCACTTCATCTCCGCTCTCCATCATCTGTTGCAGCAGGCCTTCACATGCGTGCAGCATGCTTTCGTCCGTTGCTACGATCTTGGAGTTGTGGATACCGATGTAGTGTCCCGCTTTGATATCAAGCTCATCATATTGTGTATCTCTGACCGCATGAGTCACTTGACCGGACTGTACCCGACTAATCGCTTCAAGCATATGGTCACGATTAGTTTCCGCAGACTCATCCTCCTGGAAAGCAAAAGCCGCTGCCATGCCCTGAGGGATCGTCTTGCTCGGAATCACAATAATTCGACGCTCATCTTCAAGCAGCTCCCGAGCCTGTTCGGCAGCAAGTACAATATTGGAGTTGTTCGGCAAAATAAATACCTGTTCTGCCGCGATCGAACGCACCGCTTTCACAAAATCTTCCGTGCTCGGATTCATCGTCTGTCCACCAGACAGAACAACATCCACGCCGAGACTCTGGAAAATCTCCGCAATACCGTCACCGGAAGATACCGCGATAAAACCATATGGTGCCATCTCATCTGCTGGGAGCACAGCTTTTTCCACGCTACGCACCGCTTCAGGCGGAATCTCTGCGAACAGCTCAGGCGAAGGTGCAATGTCCATGCCTGCAGTCAGCAGATCACGATGCTGCTCACGCATATTCAGAATGTGAATTTGTGTAATTTCTCCATAACGGAGAGCCAGGTTTAATACATCCCCAGGTGTCTTGGAATGCACGTGAACCTTAATTACTTCATCATCAGCAATTATAATGATGGAATCCCCGTTAACTGACAACGCTTTCCGGAATGCTTCATCATCAAATGCAACACCTGCGTTCTCTCCAAGCTCGCGGTTAATAAAGAACTCCATGTCATATAGAAACTCAATATCTTCCGTTTCCAATCGCGCTTGGGCAGACATTGGCATCTCCGGCACGATTACCTGCTGTGCAGGCTTCGCAGAAACCACTTCTGACGGTGCAGCCGGTTTCAATGCAGATGCCGCTACGGTTGGTTGTACGTCTCTCTGGAAGGATGTACGACTTGCCCCGTCCGTTTGCAACAGAACGTCCATAAAGCCTTCGTAAATATATACAAGCCCCTGACCGCCTGAATCCACAACACCGACCTGTTTCAATACAGGCAGCAATTCCGGAGTCATTGCCAGTGCTTCTTTTGCTTTTAACAATACTTCATTCATTAATTCAGTTATATCATTCGTCCGTCTTGCGTAGTAGCTGGCATGTTTCGCCGCTTCCTTGGCTACGGTAAGAATGGTCCCTTCAACGGGTTTCACTACGGCTTTATAAGCTGCGTCCACACCGTTCTGCAGGGCTGCGGCGAACTGGAGTGTATTCAGTTCCTCATAAGGAGCAGCTGAACGACTGAATCCGCGGAACAATTGCGATAATATTACTCCGGAATTCCCCCGTGCGCCCATAAGCAGGCCTTTTGATAAAATACCGGCAGCTTCTCCGATGGAGGCAGAACTCTTGCGTTTAATCTCTGCGACTCCTGCACTCATTGTCAAATTCATGTTCGTTCCCGTGTCGCCATCCGGCACAGGGAAAACATTCAGGGAATTGACGTGCTCTGCATGCTGTCCAAGTTGTTCCGCTCCGGCAAGTACCATTGCGGTGAAATCTGTTCCATTTAAAGAACGTATACTCAAGTGAGAATTCCCCTTCCTAGCTTGATACACGAACATCTTGCACCAAGATGTTATCTGGTCTGTTCATGCGCAAACGCTTATCGCGTTATTCTTCGTCCATACCTTGTCCGGCACAGGCATATAATACATAATGTCAGCCGGATTAACGGTCTGGGCGGCCGGGCAACCGATATCCTGCAATTGCTCTGTAACCCCTAATTCGGGGCATACGGATATGCACCGGTATCAAGAGCCGGCATGAATGCCGCATGGAGACTGGTGCCAATGATGGAATGCCGCAGCTCACAGCGTTGCCAAAAAAGCAGACCACCGACCTTTAAGGCCGGTTTTTTCTCCGGCTTCCCCGCGGCAACAGCCTGTTCACCACTGTATTATGGACTATTCAACATTGTACTATATTAGACAGGAGAAATAAATAAAGTTTTTGGATCAGTTGACGAAGCTTTTTTCAATATGATATTATATTCAAGTATTGTTTTATGCAGGTTTAGTAATGGAAATAATCCGGCTATGCCGGCTTGAACAACGCCATTAGCTACTGGAACCTGACCACAGCGGTCAGGAAGAACAATTTAGCCCGTCTGGAATGACATTCGTGTCTCCTTAGGGCAACTGGTTATTTTAGGATAGGAGGTGTAATCTATGTCTCGCAAATGTTATGTGACAGGTAAGAAACCGGGCACCGGTAACCACGTATCCCACGCTAACAACCGTAACCGTCGTTCTTGGGGCGTAAACGTTCAGAAGGTCCGCATTCTCGTGAACGGTAAACCAAAACGTGTATACGTAAGCACCCGTGCACTGAAAGCCGGTAAAGTGACTCGCGTATAATCACGCAAAGCTACTATAAATCGGGTAAGCAAAAAGCACCTTGTTCCTTGCAGGTGCTTTTTTGGTATTCAGAAATAAAATCATGAATACACACATCAGCATGTGAATGGCCGCCGCATGGCGCTTCGCAGGTCCGAATTCCAGATGATCCTGTAGCCAAAGCGGCGGTATTCGCCAATGGAACCTTTTAATCATGTCAGTTCTTTTGAAACGTATTAAGAATCGCCTTTACAAACCCTCCCAAAAACTTCGGCAGTTTGAATGTGTAAAATTTCATACTTCACCCTCCCCATCATGCTCATGCATCCGCCGTATCCTATGCTCCAGGCCTTCCTTGCCTTAAACACGACAAAAAAGGCTACATGAGAAACCTGCTCATGTAACCATATTTATGCGGAACCCTTTGTCCCTATTCCACAATGACGAGCCTGGTTATCAGGTCATTTAGGTTTGGGTAGGAATATATTGATAGACAGCGATCATGAATACACTCAATAAGTAATACAGTATGCTGAATATCACAAAAGTAACCCGAAGTCCTGTACGGTCAAATTTGCGGAAGTACATAATGACAACACCAACCCCGATCAATGACGTAATCGCATTGTATGGGGATTGAATAACCGCAAACAAAGCAAGCACCAGTCCCGTAACGAGACTCGCAGCCATTGTCCACAGCGTTTCCTTGAGGCTCATGCTCAGCCTCCGTAACTACTGCGAATTTCGGCAATCGCGGCAGCGCGATCTTCACGTCCAAATACAGCACTTCCCGCAACGAGCACATCCGCTCCAGCTTCAACCACAAGCGGAGCCGTGTCGGCAGCAATACCGCCATCCACTTCAATATGCACGTCATGACGTCCTTTTTCGTTCAACCAGCTACGAATTTGCTTGATTTTGTTCATCGTGCCAGAGATGAAAGCCTGTCCACCAAAACCGGGATTTACGGTCATGACAAGCACCATATCCACATCGTCCAGCACTTCCTGAATAGCACTCGCGGGAGTTCCCGGATTAAGAGCAACCCCTGCCTTAACTCCCTGTTCCTTGATCAGATGAATAACCCGGTGCAGATGCACACAAGCCTCGGCATGAACCGTAATAACAGCCGCGCCAGCTTTCGCAAATTCCTCCACATAACGTTCTGGGTTCTCAATCATCAAATGCACATCAAGTGGCAAGCTTGTATGTGGAGCGATCGCTTTTACAATCGCAGGTCCAAGCGTAATATTAGGGACGAAATGACCGTCCATGACATCAACATGAATCCAGTCTCCGCCAGCAGCTTGGGCTTCCGCCACTTCCGCGCCGAGACGGGCAAAATCCGCAGATAAAATAGATGGGGCAATTTTAATCATATTAATACCTCCGCTTTTTGTCTTTCATTTCTGTAAGGAATTGTTCGTAATGCTTATAACGGCTTTCGGAGATCATTCCCTCCGCCTTGGCTGCAAGCACCCGGCAACCTGGTTCGTGCGTATGGGTACAGCCTCGGAACTTACACTGATCCGCATATTGAGCGAACTCCCGGAAACAAGTGGATAGTTCCTCCACACCAATCTCCAGAAAGTCCAGTTGGCTGAATCCCGGCGTATCGGCGACAAAGCCACCATTATCCAGCGGTATGAGCTCCACGTGCCTGGTGGTGTGTTTCCCTCGGCCAAGGCGCATGCTGATTGCACTGGTCTCCAGGGTCAGACCTGGCATCAAGGCATTCAGCATCGAAGATTTACCCACACCGGATTGCCCGGAGAATACGCTAATCTTGCCGGCAAGACGCTCCTTGAGCAGTTCATTACCTTCACCAGTTCGTGAACTGGTAGAGATAACTTCATATCCAATTTGCTCGTACAAAGCCTTTACTTCAGCCACTGTATCCCGGGCATCGTTTTCTGGATCAGCCAGGTCCTGCTTCGTGAGCACAATCAGTGCATCCAGTCCGGCTTGTTCGATATGTACCAGGAATTTGTCTAACAGATTGAGATTCATGTCCGGTTCCTTAACGGAAAATAACAGAACAGCCAGACTTACATTGGCAACAGGTGGACGAATTAACTCCGTCTCACGTTTTCGAATCTCATCTACTGTTCCTTCCCCGTTCTCTGTCAGCATATAGCCGACTCGGTCACCCACAAGCGGTGAGGTACCCCGTTTTCTGAAGATGCCTCTGGCCCGGCATTGAACGGCGGAGCCTTCAACCGAAGGCACCCCGCTGTCTTCCAGTGGCATGACATAATAGTAACCGCTTAGCGCTTTAACGATGATACCTTCTGGCATAGCTCCGTCGCCCTCCTTTAATTTACAGTACATTTACCTTGAACGTCGGCAATAAGCCGCCCTTATGGACGGCTTGATGCGTTAACGACTTCCTTTTTCTTATCTTTTCCCTTGGCGAGACCATTTCCGTTCTTCATCGCAGAAGTATCTGCCTCGCCATTTTCCCCTTCACCCTCAACAGGTGTATCCGGTTCACCTTCCTGTTGTGTATCCACGGTGCCTTCATCACCACCACCGCCTTGTTCAGGCTCCTCCGTTGTTGGAGGCGGCTCTGCACCCTTCTCGGGCTCAATGGTAGGCACAACTACCGTTCCATTTTTGGCATCACTGTAGGACACCAGATACGTATCCAGGAATTGTCCATCCCGGTAAACAGAGACAACACCATCGACGTTTGGAGCCAGAATAAGCGGAATCGTCAGCATTTGGGCAGACTTGATTGTCCGGGTTCCCCATTCCTGACTTTTGCCACGAGCATCCTCGAAAGTAATTCGAATTTTGCTGCTCTTTCCTTCTTCTTTTGGCGAAACGTTAATGTTATAGGCGTAGTTCAATGCCTCTGGCGGATATCCTGTACTAATGAAAATGGTAATTTTATCACCCGGATTCACGTCTGTACCGGCTTCCACAGGCCATTGCTGTGTCACTTTGCCTTTATCTACGGTGTAACTCGACTCTTCCTGAACCTGAGCAAGGATTAGCCCGGCGGATTTGAGCATACTCTCCGCCTCACTTCGAGTACGGTTTTTCAAGTCCGGCATTTTTATTGTTTCGGAGCCTTTGCTCACTGTCAGAACAATCTGAACCTCTGCCGGATCGTATTCTACATTCACCCCAGGAGTTTGGGATAGAACCGTCCCCGCAGATTTATCATTCGAGAACTCTTCTTTACGCTGAATCTGATCCTCTTTGATATCCAGTCCGGTGAGTTGTTTGACCGCCTCATCGTATGAAAGATCTTTGAGATCAATCATCTTCGACAGTGCTTTTTCCGCCCCAACACTCAGCTGGACCTCAGAGCCTTCTTTGACGATATCGCCTTCATTCCTGCTCTGATCGAACACAATGCCCGGATCAACGCCTTCCTTGTACTCCCGGATGACATTATCACTGACAACAAGCCCGTTGTCCTGCAACATTTGACGTGCCTTTTCTTCGGTCTGACTCACAACATTGGGCACCTTCACATCAGGCACAACAAGCATGCCTTTCACGTACCACACAACTCCAACCATGGCGATAAGAATAAGCACTGTCAACGAGATCAGCAGCGCTGGCTTCTTCCAGTTCTTTGTTTTTGGTTTGCCCTTGTTGTTATCTTCGTCAGACTCCATCACGGGTATAGCACCTGTGGATGTAACTCCACGTGGCTCCGGCTTAATCGCCGGCATAACACGGGTCTGATCGATATCATCCTCATCCGGAAAATCAATCTTCGATTCATTACGTCTTTCCGGCATCAGGCAGGTTTCCAGATCCGTCTGCATTTCTTTAGCGGATTGATAACGCTCCTGCGGGTTTTTGCGCATGGATTTCAGAATAACGTTCTCCACGCTTTGCGGGATAAGCGGATTGAATTTGCGCGGTTCATCAAACTCTTCCTGCAAATGCTTCAAAGCAACGCTAATTGGACTCTCTCCCAGGAACGGAAGCTGCCCAGTCAGCATTTGATAGAGTACAATACCAAGAGAATATAAGTCCGACTTCTCGCCAGTCACGATGCCTTTGGCATGCTCAGGGGAGAAGTAATGTACGGAACCGACCACCGAGCCGGTCTGTGTAATCGTTGTGGACGTAACCGCACGGGCAATCCCGAAATCCGTTACTTTCACACGGCCATTACGACCAATCAATATATTATGGGGTTTGATATCCCGATGAATGATCTGATTATGATGTGCATGATCGAGAGCATCTGCAATCTGGGAGGCGATTCGAACGGCCTCGTCCACCTGCAGAGGCGCCCGTTCTTTAATAATTTCATTCAGGTTTTTGCCTTCAACATACTCCATGACAATATAATGAACTTCATCTTCCTGTCCTACATCATAAACACTAACTACGTTAGGATGTGACAGCGAAGCTGCTGATTGTGCTTCTCTGCGGAAACGGCGAATAAACTCTTCGTCATGCACAAATTGCTGCCGTAACACTTTGATGGCAACGTTCCGGTTGAGCAACAGATCCTGGGCCTTATACACAAGAGCCATGCCGCCACCGCCGACACGTTCGATCACTTCATAGCGTCCGCCTAGCTGGTGCCCAATCATGACTCACACCCCGTTTCCGATATCACGGAACCTTCCTTTTGCAGTTCGAATAATGCCACCGTGATATTATCATCTCCTCCAGCAAGCAAAGCTAGCTGAAGCAAGCGATCAGCCCGATCTTCCAATGCCAGTTCCAGATTACCTGCGACCTGAATGATCTGCTCATTGCTGACCAGATTACTAAGCCCATCACTGCACAGGAGAAGAACTTCGCCTTCTTCCAACTTGACGGTATCCAGATCGACCTTCACTTCAGCGTCTGTCCCAAGTGCACGTGTCAGCACATTGCGACGCGGATGATGAGAGACATCTTCTTTGCTGATCTGACCATTTTTGAACAATTCATTGACCAATGTATGGTCCTCGGTCAACTGGATGACATGTTTGTTTGCAATTTTGTATGCTCTGCTGTCACCGATGTGACCAATAACGCCTTCCGTATCATTCAATAATGCCGCAACCACGGTGGTTCCCATGTTATGGTAATTATCATCCGAGGAGGCAGTACGGAAGATCACTTCGTTGGCATGCAAAATAGCATCGCTCAATGCGGCTGACAAAGACGCATGTGAAAGACCCGGCTCAAGCGTTCCCAGATCCTGCACCAACGTCTCTACCGCCAGGCGGCTCGCTGTATCTCCTGCAAGATGTCCGCCCATACCATCGGCAACAATACCCAGAATATAACCTGTATCGAGATTTCGAATCCAGGCTGAATCTTCATTCACCGAACGCACCCGTCCGATATGGCTCACATGAACTGTTTTGATCAAAACGTTCTCACCTCAACTCCATATGCTTTGCACGAAGCTGACCGCAAGCGGCAGCAATATCATGTCCCTGTTCACGACGAATGGTTACATTAACACCCTGCTCCGAGAGAATCTTCTGAAAATTAAAAATGTCGCTTCTGGATGTTCTTACGTACTTGCGCTCAGGTACATGGTTGACCGGAATCAAGTTCACGTGGCACAGCATGTTCTTAAGCACGCCTGCCAGTTCTGCCGCATGTTCCGGCTGATCATTCACACCACCGATAAGTGCGTACTCAAACGTAATTCTGCGACCCGTTTTAGCCAAATAATAACGCAACGACTCCATTACATCCTCAAAAGGAAAACGGCGGTTTACCGGCATCAATTTGGAACGCAATGCATCATTTGGCGCATGGATGGAGATCGCCAGGTTAATCTGCGTATCTTCATCAGCAAACTTGTAGATGTTCGGTACGATTCCACTTGTGGACACCGTGATATGGCGCTGACCGATATTCAGCCCTTTTTCGTGAATCATAATACGCAGGAACGTCATTGTTGCTTCATAGTTCTCAAAAGGCTCACCTGAACCCATGATTACGATGCTGCTGACCCGCTCACCGCGTTCATCCAAAATTTTCTGGGCTTGCACAACCTGAGCAACAATTTCGCCAGCTGTAAGGTTACGTTTGAGTCCACCAAGCGTGGATGCACAGAACGTGCAACCAATCCGGCATCCAACCTGTGTTGTTACACAGATGCTGTTACCATAGTTGTGCTTCATGATAACTGTTTCGATCGCATGATCATCATGCAGACCAAACAGGAATTTCACCGTTCCATCCTTGGATTCAAACTTCGTAATTTCAGTAAGTGTAACGAATTCAAATTGTTCAGTCAGCTTTTCACGCAGCGCTTTGGACAGGTTCGTCATTTCACTGAAATCATTCACACGTTTCACATAAATCCAGTCGAAGATCTGACCACCGCGAAAAGCCGGCTCCCCGTTCTCAACAGCCCACTGTTGCAGCTCCTCCAGGGAATAATCATATATAAAAGGTTTCATTTTGTTGTCAACACCTATTCCTTCTTTTCTTTTCATTCTTCCTATTCTATCACAAAGACCACTTTACATCCATGTATACCCTTGATGCCTGTACTTCATGCATTATAACACCTCAGTGCCTGCATCGCATCCTATCATCACTTTTTACTGATGTTTGACCGCGAGGCTAATCACAAAGAAATCCGCCGAAGTTCCCCTCGGCGGCTATCCTTCAGTGCTCTATTAAACTGTTAATCGGCTATCCTTGTCAACCTGGCAATGAAAAAGCCATCACTGTGAGCGTACTGTGGCAAGATCTGCACACCACCGTTCACAACCTTCCAATCGGCTGTTTCCATACCAGACCAGGCAGAGTCTTCAGCCGCCTTGTATTCGGGATGCCGATCCAAGAAGTCAGCGACCCTATGCTCGTTCTCCGCCGGCTCGATTGTACACGTACTATACACCAGAATACCACCCGGCTTTAATAACGGTGCAACCCGATCCAGCAGTTCACGTTGCAGATTGGAGATATCGTGGATATCTTCCGCAGTTTTGGTCCATTTGACATCCGGCTTGCGGCGAATAACACCCAGACCGGAACATGGCGCATCCAGCAGAATGCGGTCAAATGATGCCTCCGGATAACGCTCATCCAGATCAAGCGCATCACCTGTCACAGCATCAATGCAGCTGAGTCCCAGACGATCTGCCTGATCCATGATCAACTGACGTTTGTGAGCATGTACATCATTGGCCACAATCCGTCCACGGTCCTGCATTTTCTCCGCCATATGGGCTGTCTTTCCGCCGGGAGCTGCACAGCAGTCCAGTACAGTCTGACCTTCTTCAGGCCGAACTGCCTCGGCTACAAGCATGGAACTTTCATCTTGAACGGACAGCAGGCCATCCCGATACCAGGACGTAAGTGCCATGTTGCCACCACTACGAACGAGAATACCGTCCGGACTAAGCCGGGAAGGTTCCACGATCGCCCCCGTGCTCTCCATCTCTTGCATCAGTTTCTCACGTGTAGTCATTGTCGTGTTCACACGAACACTAACCGCAGGCGGTTCATTATTTGCACGACAGATCGCTTCCGCTGTCTCTTCGCCATATTGGCTGATCCAGCGTTCGACCATCCACAGCGGGTGTGAATGCTCCAGTGAGATACGTTCAGCTGCAGGCAAATGTTCGGGAATGTGCAGTTCATCACGATTACGAATCATGTTTCGCAGAACGCCATTCACCATACCGGAGATGCCCTGATGACCCAATTTCTTAGCCAAATTAACGGCTTCACTCACCACCGCGTGTTCCGGAATACGGTCCAGATATAACATTTGGTACACGCTGATGCGCAGCAGGCTGCGAACCCAAGGTTGCAGCTTGGATACACCTTTGGCTACATAGCGTTCCAGAAAATAATCAAGGGTATTCCGTCTTGCGATCGTACCATAGACCAACTCTGTAGCTAGTCCAGCATCTGCCGGACTTAGTTCGGCCTCTTTCAGACGCCGGTTCAGCTCAAGGTTGCTGTATGCTCCTTCTTGCTCAACGGCGCTGAGTACCTTTACGGCGAGTGCACGAGCAGATGTTTTGGGCCGCTCCGAGCGTGATGCACCATTGCCCGAAGCTGGGGATGCAGATGAATTTCCTGCACGACCCGATTTTCCCGAGTTCGGACGACGTTGGTTTCCTCCGCGCCCGGAGGCATTTCCTGCGACTTTATGACCATTTCCTGATGGACGGCCCGGTGTATTTCCGCTCATTGCAGCACCGTTCCTGGTTTCAGGGTACCACCGCGAGCAAAGTCAGCAGCTTGCATTACTTTTTTGCCTGCGGGCTGAACCTCAGTAAGCCAGAGAGAACCGTCACCTGTGCGAACTTCAATGCCGTTTTTGCCCAATTGTAACACCGTTCCCGGCTCAGCTTGTCCAGCATCCGAAGACGTGAGCACATCCGCCTGCTCCGGATTTGCTGCTGCCCAGACCTTGAAGACCTGCTCATCCCACATCGTAAATGCACCCGAAAATGGCACAAGACCGCGAATCTGATTGAACAATTCACGCGACGTGCGATTCCAGTCCATCTTCTCGTCATCCCGAGTCAGATTACGTGCATACGAAGCTTCAGCTTCATCCTGTGGGACAGCCGTTGTTTCGCCTGCAACCAGCCGCGGCATTTCTTCCTGAAGCAATTTGGAACCCGCTTCACTGAGCTTTACAAACATGGACCCTGATGTATCTTCATCCGTAATCGCCACTTCCACACGTGAGATCATATCTCCCGTATCCAAGCCTTCCGCCATAAACATCAGTGTAACTCCCGTCACCGACTCTCCATTGATAATGGAACGTTGAATCGGGGCACCACCGCGATATTTTGGTAAAAGAGAGCCATGCACGTTCACACAACCACGAACGGGCATATCCAGCACCGCTTTGGGCAGAATTTGCCCAAAAGCCGCAGTCACAATCAGATCCGGTTTCCATTCAGCCAATCGGGCCACCGCTTCTGGAGCACGCAGTTTCACTGGTTGAAATACAGGCAGGCCGTGGCGTTCTGCCGCAGCCTTGACTGGTGTTGGCGTAAGCACCTTTTTACGGCCCTGTGGTTTATCCGGCTGTGTCACTACCCCAACCACGTTATATCCCTCGGCAATAAGCATATCGAGAGACGGAACTGCAAATTCAGGTGTTCCCATAAAAACAATATTCAAATCGATCACTCCTTAGTTACGACGCGGCCCGGTTTGATCGGCTGCAATTTCGTATACCTTTTCAGCAATATCCGTAAAGAGTACGCCATCCAAATGGTCAATCTCATGTTGGAATGCGCGAGACAACAATCCGCTACCCGTAATAATCAGTTCCTTGCCTTCGCGGTCCAGCCCTTTGACTGTAACCGTCTCAAAACGATGCACATCACCGTTAATGCCAGGAATACTCAAGCATCCTTCGGGTCCAAATTGCTCTCCCTCGCTCGAAATAATCTCCGGATTGATCATCTTGATCAGGCCCTGCTCATCTCCGCAATCGATCACAATAAGGCGTTTTAAAATACCAACCTGTGGTGCAGCCAGACCTACGCCTTCTGCGTCATACATCGTATCTGCCATATCATCCAGCAGTTTCTGTACATTGGGTGTGACTTTAGTTACTTCTTTAGCTCTTTTGTGTAGTACCTCATCCGGTTCTTTCACGATAATACGAATCGACATGTTGTAAGCACCTTCCTAATCCTCATCATAATTTCAGGACATCAGGCTCTTTTCAAAAATAGTACTGATTTTCTGCTATGTAGCAGGTATCAAAAACTGATTTTAAGATCGAGCCATCATTCATGTTGTTTTTAATCTATGTTTATACCGCTTGTTTACATCCGCATTTTACTACAAATGCTCACATTAACATTTGCGGGTCTACATCCAGACTAATTTGCAGTTTTTGCGCCTGAACGTCGTCGTCCATGCGCCGGGCCGTCGCGAGCGCCAGTCCAATGGCGTCGACATCCCCCCGCCATTTTATCATACATTGGAATCTGTATCTATTCTTGATCCGAGGAATCGGTGATGCTACCGGGCCAAGCACGTCAAAGGCATCATTGCTGAAACGATCCAAACTGCCTAACCAGCCAGCAGCATTTGCCTTTTCTTTCAGTATTCGTGTATAGTTCTCAGCCAGCCGAATCAGTACCGGAAGCTGCTCATGTGAGAAAGTAACCAAAATCAGGCGACAGTAAGGTGGGTACTGCAAATTGCGCCGATGCAATAATTCCTCACGGACAAACGAAACATAGTCATGCTGGCTCGCATGCCCAATCGAATAATGCTCTGGTGTATAGGACTGAACGAACACCTCGCCTGGAAGTTGATGTCGACCTGCACGGCCCGCCACCTGGGTGAGCAGCTGAAATGTTTTTTCGGCAGCCCGGAAATCTGGCAAATTGAGTGCCGAGTCTGCTGTGATGACACCAACCAGGGTGACATCAGGAAAATCAAGCCCTTTGGCAACCATCTGGGTACCCAGCAATACGTCTGCCTTTTTCTCGCGAAACTGCTTCAATAGCTTCTCATGCGAACCTTTTTCGCTCGTTGTATCCACGTCCATCCGAATGACGCGAATACCCGGGAACAGCTTCGCCAATTCTTCCTCTACCCGCTGCGTACCAGTACCGAAATATCGAATATGCTCGCTACCGCAATCCGGGCACACTTCTGGTGCCGCTTCCGCATATCCACAATAGTGACAACGAAGATTGTTGGAGCGCTGATGATAGGTTAATGAAATATCACACTCGGGACAGCCTGCGACGTATCCACAACTGCGACACATCACAAAGGTGGAATATCCGCGTCGATTCAGCAGAAGCACGGTCTGTTCCCCACGTTCCAGCCGTTCTTCGAGCCCTTTGTGCAAGGCACGGCTGAACATCGAGCGATTTCCATCCTTCAACTCTTCACGCATATCAACAATCCGTACCTCCGGCAGCTTATTACCAAGTGCGCGGGTAGGCATCTCCAACAACAGTGGTGCAAAATCATCATTGCTCTGTGAACGAGCAGCATAGTAACTTTCCAGCGAAGGTGTCGCTGAACCCAGTACAACGACCGCCTGGTGCTGCTGTGCTCTTTTTACCGCCACATCACGGGCATGATATTTCGGGGTTTCTTCCTGTTTATATGAAGTCTCGTGCTCCTCGTCCATAATGATCAAACCAAGACGACTGAACGGAGCAAAGACTGCTGAACGGGCGCCAATGGCAACTTTCACCTGACCTTCCCGAATTTTGCGCCACTCATCATAACGCTCTCCACCAGACAACCGACTGTGCATCACGGCAACCTGATCACCAAAACGTCCTTTAAAACGCTCAACCATCTGCGGTGTCAATGCAATCTCGGGTACAAGCACAATTGCCTGTCGATCCTGTTCAATACAGCGCTGAATGGTCTGGAGGTATACTTCCGTCTTGCCGCTGCCTGTTACACCATGAAGCAAAAAGACGCCATGGCGCCTTTCCTGTAATCGACCATTGATATTGTTATAGACAAGCTGCTGCTCGTCGGTCAGATTCAGTGGCTCGGTCGCACGAAACTTACGTCCCTGATAAGGGTCACGAAAGACTTCGACGTCCTCCGTCACAACCAACCCTTTCTCCTCAAGCCCTTTGACTGTAGCCGCTGATACCTGAAGTGTAGACAGCAATTCTTTCATCGCCATCGGCAACAGTTCTTTCATTTCCAGCAAGAAAGCCAAAACTTCCTTCTGCCGTTGTGCCTTTGCCGGGAATGAATTCAATGCCTCTTCCGCAGCCGTTACATCCACAGCTAGATCAATGGATTTCATCGTTTTTTTATTCAGCTTGTCCTTAATCGCCTGGCTTTCCAGCAAGATACCACTGAGCAACAACTTCTTGATCAGCGCAGCATGATTGGGGTATTTACGACTCAATTGTTGGAGGGGAACCTGCCCACGACTCTTCACAAAACGAATAATATCTTGCTGCACTTTTTCTGAAGTCGATTCTTCTCCCCACACAAAAAGAACTTCTTCACCTGACGCCGAACCTTCCATTTGTCCATCCAGGGCATCTCCAAGTGAGATATAACGTTCTGCTTTCCCTTTCAGCGCGGTCGGTATCATCACCTGCAAAGACAAAATACGGTTGCTGGCATATCGCTCACTCATCCATTCCGCTAATTCAACCAAATCTTCAGACAACGGTGGAACGATATCCAACAGCTCCTGAATCGGTTTGAGTTTGAAAGTCTCCGTACCCGTGCGAGGCACCAGATCAATCACGAATCCCTGCACCGTCCGATGACCAAAAGGTACACCTACCCTGCTGCCAATCTCAATCCATTCACGCATGGATTCCGGCACCAGATAATCAAAAGGCCGGTCCGTCTGCTTCACAGGAACATCGACAATAACCTTGGCGATCTCCATATTAATTCCTCCCGGCAATGCGCTCCGCCGCAATTGAAAGCAACCGGCGGGCCACCTCATCCTTGGCCACCACCTGAAGCTCTTCCACTAAACCTTCACGGTCATAGATGTGCACCGCGTTGGTATCTGTTCCAAATCCGGCACCCGCCTGGGTGACATCATTGGCTACGATCAGATCACAGTTTTTCCGTTCCAGTTTCTCACGTGCATACATTTCTAATGAATTTGTCTCGGCAGCAAAACCAATCAAAAATTGATGACTCTTCTGCTTACCCAGCGTTTCAAGAATATCTATATTTTTAATAAGTTCAAGCGATAATGTATCGCCTTTCTTCTTGATTTTCTCCGTGTACACTTCCTTGGGACGATAATCCGCAACAGCTGCGGCCTTAACCACGATATCTGCATCATCCCATTGGCCTGCTACCGCATCATACATATCCTGCGCAGACTGTACCGGGATCACATGTACATTGGCTGGTGGCTGAACCTGGGTATTTCCCATAACCAAGGTCACATCTGCCCCCAGATCACGCGCTGCCGCTGCAATGGCAAAACCCATTTTTCCTGAGGAATCATTGGTAATATATCTTACCGGATCAATGCGTTCAATGGTTCCTCCTGCAGTGACCACAACCTTCTTCCCGCTCAACAAAGAAAGCTGTTTATTACGTTCCCGTTTTGCAGACTCCTGCTGCTCAAAAAAGCGTTCCACCACATCGACAATCGTCTCTGGCTCTTCCAAACGCCCTTTGCCCACATACCCGCACGCCAGTTGTCCTTCACCCGGTTCAATCATCATGGTTCCGCGCTCAGTTAACAGGCACATATTATGTTTTACCGCCGGATGATCATACATATGTACATTCATCGCTGGCGCAATCATCACCGGAGCAGTGGTTGCAAGCAAGGTTGTTGAGAGCATATCATCTGCCATGCCATTTGCCATTTTGGCAATCACATTGGCTGTTGCCGGAGCAACCAACACAAGATCGGCCATATCAGCCAGATGGATATGCGAGACGACCGAAGGCTCCCGCTCATCAAATGTATCACTATATACCACATTTCGGGTCAAGGTTTGCAGCGTTAATTCGGTAATAAACTGTTTGGCGGAATCCGTCATAATGACATGAACGTCCGCTCCTTTTTGCACCAGCCTGCTGCATAATGTAGCCGCTTTGTATGCGGCTATGCCGCCAGTCACACCAAGCACGATTTTTTTACCGTTCAACATGGTTATCCCCCCGATATATACGACGTTTATAGAGGTTGTTCAAAAAGTCCGCTTTTGATTACGAATCATGCCTAGCGGCATCATCAGCATCGAATATGAAATTCAGCCGAAATGTCCGTTGCTCACGTAGTTTTCTCTACGCTCCGCTACTCCATTTCTAGCTTCATTCCATCTTCTCGGTTTTGAAAAACAGACTTTTTGAACACGCAATTAAAAGGATGAATAGAGAAAAAAATAACAACCTCGCGGTTGTCAAATAAATCCGGCTTGCGCCGTATGCAGTTGAAGAGCAGCCGCAGGCGGCTTACTCTTCTTCCTCTTCGTCCTGTCCTTTGATGACAACGAGCAGATCACCATAAATTTCTTCAAGTGCAACGCCAACCTGTTTATGGGATCTGGCATTTCTCAAATCCGTTTTCTCACCTTCACGAAGCTGTCTTGCCCGGCGGGAAGCGGCAACAACAAGGGAATACTTGCTGTCGACTTTGTTCATCATTTCATCAATAGAAGGATACAGCATATTTACAAAACACCTCTTTGCATTAGTATAATCACAATTCGCCGCCTGACGGAATCATGGTGCACCGCTGGATACGTTAACCAGACTGGAGCTACTCTCATATATCCTATGACAGCAGCTCCATTGATTATCGCATTTTGCGGCGGCAAATGGATTATTTATTGATCTTACAATGTTCGGCGATAATGATGCTTTCTATTCGTTTACACGCCAAATCAATTTCATCATTAACGACAGCGTAATCGTACTGCTCCAGCAGACTGATCTCATCTACCGCGACGGACATCCGATGATCAATCGTCGCCTGACTTTCCGTACCACGGCCCTGAATGCGATCTTTAAGCTCGTCCAATGAAGGAGGCAACAGAAATACAAAGATCCCTTCCGGGAACTTTTCTTTCACTTTCAACGCGCCTTGAACTTCAATCTCAAGAATGATGTCTCGGCCTTCGTTAATCGTTTTCTCCACAAAATCACGCGGTGTTCCGTAATAGTTCCCTACATATTCTGCGTGTTCCAACAATTGATCTTCAGCAATCATGTTCAGGAATTCATCATGGCTTCTGAAGAAATAATTGACGCCATGTTCCTCACCCAGACGTGGCTGACGAGTCGTTGCCGATACAGAATAAATCAATTCCGGCACCCGTTTGCGCAAAGCGCTGCATACTGTACCCTTCCCGACCCCTGATGGGCCAGACAACACTACCAGTAATCCCTTAGACATATTACACTCCATTTTATTCGTCGTTGTCATCATCTTTCGAAGAAAGACGATGGGCGACCGTTTCTGGCTGAACCGCAGACAGAATGACATGATCGCTATCCGTAATAATAACGGCACGAGTACGTCTTCCGTACGTTGCGTCTATCAGCATATGACGGTCTCTTGCCTCTTGTATAATTCTCTTGATCGGCGCCGATTCCGGACTCACGATGGATATAATCCGGTTCGCCGATACGATGTTACCGAATCCAATGTTAATGAGTTTGATTGCCATAATCAGGTTCTTCCCCCTATACATGCGACTCTTTTGCCGAAATATGACCGTTCATTCGATATTCGCCGTTTGCTCACGAATTTTCTCCAGTTCCGCCTTCATCTCGACAACACGGTTCACCAGAGCCAAATGGTTGGCTTTTGATCCAATCGTATTGACTTCCCTATTCATCTCCTGAATAAGAAAGTCCAACTTGCGGCCTACTGGCTCATCACTTTTCAGCAGTTCCCTGCTCTGTCCAAAGTGACTCAGTAGACGCGTAAGCTCTTCCTCTATGTTAGAACGATCGGCAAACATAGCAATTTCCATACCCAATTTATGCTCGTCAAAAGGGAAAGAGCCTTCTTCCTGCATTTCCGTAAGCCTTTGTCTTAACTTGTTGCGATGATCACTCACCACAGTCGGCGCAAGAGCAAGCATCTCGGTATGCAGTGATTCCAGACGACAGACACGTCGTTCCAGATCACTGGCCAAATGAAGACCCTCGCGGGCGCGCATCTGCTCCAGACCGGATAAAGCCTCTTCCAACCCCTGCTGCAGGACACGCTCCCATTCGTCCTTCTGCTCTTCCGGAAGCGAACTCGTCCCATCCGAATGAACCATGACCTCTGGAAGTGCCAGCATATCCATAATGCTCGGTTTGCCCTGCATACCATAGCGGCTCTCCAATTGCTCTGCGGCCTGAAGATAGGCCCTGACCGCCTGCTCATTCAGAACAGCGGGAAGAGCCTGGTCTTCATCTTTTTCTTTCATCACATAAACATCAATCCGCCCACGTTTTAAGCGGCTCTGTACCTTTTTCCTCAATCCGTCTTCATAACACGTCCACTCTCTCGGGAGACGCATCATCACTTCGCAATAACGATGATTGACAGACTTGATTTCCAATTGTACCTTATAGCCTCCAAAATGAAAGGCGGATTGACCGTATCCGGTCATACTGAATGACATCGGCATCACATCCGTTACACTATTGTAATTGATTATTAGGGTTGAAACAAGTAGGACATTGATGCTCCGACTTCTCCCACACATATTGGGTCAGTTCGGCCGTCATACTATAGAACATAAATGGAGTCATTAAATAGATTCCTTTGAAATGTTTTGTTGCTACATCCAGAAGCTCCTTGGCTATCTTCACACCCATTGCTCGACCTTCTTCGCCTTCGAGGCCAGCCATCCGGGAGCGCACTTCATCAGACAGCTGAATACCCGGAACCTCATTATGCAGATACTCTGCATTTCGGCCGCTCGCTAACGGCATCACCCCTACAAAGATCGGCACATCCAGATGTTTGGTCGCTTCATGCATGGCTACGATTAGTTCGGGATCGTATACCGGCTGCGTCATAATATAATCGGCCCCGGAAGCAATCTTTTTCTCAAGCCGCTGTACAGCTTTATCCAGATGTTTCACATTCGGGTTAAATGCGGCACCGATAACAAAACCCGCCTTCTGTTTGAGCGGTTTACCGGAGAAGGACACGCCGTCGTTCAACTGCTTGATCATACGTATAATTTCAAAAGAAGTCAGATCGTATACCGAGCTTGATCCGGGTAAGTCTCCAAATCGTGCAGGGTCACCTGTTACAGCAAGTACATGATTAATGCCTAGAGCATCAAATCCCATCATGTGCGACTGTGTCCCGATCAGATTCCGGTCACGACATGCAATATGCACCAGTGGGCGCAATCCTGTACGATCCTGAACAAGATGGCCGAGAGCCATATTACTCATCCGGGTAACCGCTAGAGAGTTATCAGCCAATGTTAACGCGTCTGCACCAGCCGCTTTCAATGTCTCGGCACCTTTCATGAACTTCGCAATGTCTAGATCACGCGGCGGGTCAAGTTCGACGATGACCGTATGGCGTTGTTTGACCAGATCCACAATCGTGGGCTGCCCACCCCGTCCAGACCGTTCATCTACATTCTCATGCAGAATAATACGTGGTTTCGACTCGGATGGATCAGGTTCCAGTATTGGAACAGGTGTGTATTCAACAAGAGCCTGAGCAATTGCCGCGATATGATCAGGTGTTGTACCACAGCAGCCTCCGATGATACGTGCGCCCAGATCAGCGAATTGCACTGCGGTCTGTCCGAAGTACTCCGGAGACGCTCCGTAACGGAACTGACCGTCGACGTAGTCAGCTGCACCCGCATTCGGGTAAACAGACATTGGGATACCGATACGACCTGATACCGTTTCCATCGCCCGCATAATTCCGTTTGGACCGGAACGGCAGTTGAAACCAATGACGTCAGCCCCTTGCTCACGCATGATTCGGAAAGCTTCAGGCATCGTATATCCATCCAGTGTGTGCCCTACATCCTCAACAGCGAACTGTCCAATTACCGGAAGATCACTCAGCTTGCGCGCCTGTAGAAGGGCGATATCCATCTCCTCGATATCATAGAAGGTTTCGAGCAGAATGCCGTCCACTCCTTCATCGAGCAGTGCAAAAATCTGTTGCTGATAGAAACGCTTCAACTCACTTGTTGATACGTTCGTCCGCTTTCCTCCACGAATGGAGCCAACCGCGCCCAGAACATAACCGTTTGCGCCAGCTACTTCTTTGGCGATACGCACACCTGCACGGTTGACATCCTCGACCTTGGACTCCAGACCAAACTTGGATAACTTATCGTAATTGGCAGAGTACGTATTGGTTTCATGAATTTCCGTACCCGCATCGCGATAACGACGATGCACATCTGCCACCACTTCAGGTGAAATCAAGTTCAACTCTTCATAAGAAATCCCTACCGGGAATCCCATCTGATACAGGAAAGTTCCCATCGCCCCATCCCCTATGAGGACCCGTTCCTGCATTACACTGCGTAAATCCGCCTTCATCCCTTTTCCCCCCGCCTGACTGATCATTTCATACTAATGTAACACAAAAAACATCTGAAAACGAAGAAAAACACAGGTTTTTCGTGAAATTCAGTCTCCATAACCATCTGAACAAGTATGAATTCATATAACTGCAAAAAAAGAGGCCCTAAGGCCTCCTCATTTAAACGTATTCTTTACGAAGTGACTCCCTTGAAAACAACTTCAGCAGGTCCAGTCATGTAGACGTGATTGTCTGCTTCGTTCCACTCAATATGAAGATCCCCGCCCTTGAGACTGATCACCGCTGTGCGATCCGTATGTCCGTTCAGAACGGATGATACCAGTGTTGCGCAAGCTCCGGTTCCACAGGCCAGTGTTGGTCCAGCACCGCGTTCCCACACACGCATGTCCACATATCCGCGATCGCGAACTGTTGCGAACTCTACATTGATTTTTTTCGGGAACATGGGATGAACCTCAAGAAGTGGCCCCCATGTCGATAGATCGAAATTCACAGCATCATCCACATAGATGACTGCATGAGGATTACCCATGGAGACAGCCGTAAATTTGAACTCTTGTCCATTTGCTTCAATGGAATGATCCACCACCGGATTAGCATCGACAGTGGTTGGAACCTGAAGTCCATTCAGGATAGGTTCTCCCATATCCACTCGAACGGTTTCCACTTTACCATCACGAATGTTCAAGCTTACTGGTTGTACACCCGCACCAATGGTTTCAATCGTAATCTGTTCTTGGGTCACATGACCGTGATCATATACATATTTGGATACACAGCGTATGGCATTGCCACATTGCTCTGCTTCCGAACCGTCCGAGTTCATGATGCGCATCTGAAAATCCGCCTTCTCTGAAGGCAGTATATAAACCAGGCCATCCGCGCCGATGCCGAAGAAACGGTTGCACCATTTCACAGCTAATTCTGCTGCATCAGCCGGAAGCTGTTGTTCTCCAAACACAACAATAAAATCGTTGCCGAGTCCATGCATTTTTGTAAATTCCATAAGCTTGCCCACTCCTTTTGGCAGTCTGCTGCCAAAGCGTTATTCTTGCTTCTCTACAGGATACCCCCGGAAATTCATATCCAACATTCCCAATAAAAAAAGCTATCCTGCAAAATGCCGAGGGATCTCGCCTCGAATCATTTTGAGGATAGCATAACGAAAACGGTAAGCAATTGCTATTGATTTTATGCCGAAAACTTTGTACTTTTCGGTACGAAGCGCCCAGGGCCCATTCGGCGACGGTTGCGACGACCTCCCCACACGCTGCCCACTCCCATAAGGAAGGTTGGAATACCTGCGGCAACGATGGAAATGGCCCATTCGCGCATACCCAGTGGTACTGTTTTGAAAATAGGCTGCAACGCCTCTACATACATGACCGCCAGCATCAGCACGATGGATGAAATAACTGCAAACACCAGATACTTGTTCTGCAATGGATTCCGGTGGAAAATGGAGCGGGAACTACGGCAGTCAAATACATGAATGAGCTGTGCCAAAACGAGAGTAGCAAAGGCAACAGATTGAGCTTTAATGAGCTGACCCGGTTCATCTGGCGCGGCCTGTAGGGTAAGCCAGAACGCCCCGAGTGTACAAAGCCCGATCAATACACCCCGACTGACGATTTTCCAACCCAGTCGTCTGGCAAAAATATTTTCCTTGGCGCCACGCGGCTTGTGTTCCATCAGATCTTTTTCCGGCTGATCCACACCGAGCGCCATCGCTGGCAATCCATCCGTCACCAGGTTGACCCACAGAATCTGGATCGGCACGAGTGGCAAAGGCAAGCCCATCATCATCGCGAAAAACATCGTTAAAATCTCGCCAACATTGGATGCCAGCAAATAGCGGATAAACTTGCGGATGTTCTCATAAATATTACGCCCTTCTTCAATTGCAGATACTATAGTAGAAAAATTATCATCACTCAGGATTAACGCCGATGCTTCCTTCGTCACATCCGTGCCTGTAATTCCCATCGCAATACCGATATCTGCCGCTTTGATAGCCGGTGCGTCATTCACGCCATCTCCGGTCATCGCTACGACATGTCCTTTGCGCTGCAATGATTTTACAATACGCAGTTTGTGCTCAGGCGATACTCGTGAGAACACGTAAATGCCCTCCACCTGTTTATCCAGTTGCTCGTCCGTCATGCCCGCCAATTGCTGGCCGCTAAGTGAAGCCCCACCCCGTGGAAGGATACTCAACTGCTGGGCGATAGCCTCTGCCGTCGTGCCATGATCGCCAGTGATCATAACGGTACGTATGCCTGCTCTGCGACAAGTCGCAATTGCATCCCGTGCTTCACGCCGCGGTGGATCAATCATACCTGCAAGTCCGACAAAGACGAGCTGGTTCTCGGCAGCATGTTCATTATCCACCTTTTCTTCCGGTCTTACTTCACGGTAAGCCATCCCGAGAACACGCAGTGCAGCCCCTGCCATACTCTCGTTCGCCGCCATAACTTTCTGCCGCAGAGTACCCGTGAATGGCACAACATTGCCTTCCCACAAAATGTAGCTGCATTGCCCGATCAGAACATCAGGTGCACCTTTGGTATAAATCATGCGCCCACCCTGATGGTGAACCAGGACCGACATCCGTTTCCGATCAGAATCGAACGGAAATTCCTGCTCACGTGCATATAACTCTTTGAGGCCAGCGGGGGTAAGCCCCATTTTGGAGGCCAGTGTTACGAGTGCGCCTTCCGTAGGGTCGCCTTTCAGCTCCCATACGACGCTGTCTTCCTTGACCGTTTCATTAACATGATCTTTCTTTGTACCTTTCTTCGCTTCTTTCTTACTATCCTTATTTGTCTCTTTGCCTTTCTTTTTATTCCGCATCTCATCCGCAACACTCTCGATAATACTGGCATTGTTACATAGTGCGCTAATCTGAAGCATTCTCCGCAATGTCTGGTCACTCTTCAGTTCCAAGGTACGACCATTCTCAATCATCTGTCCTTCCGGTGCATAACCATCCCCGGTGACCTTGATGCTGCGTCCCTCCAGCCACACGTCCGTAACCGTCATCTTGTTCTGGGTCAACGTACCCGTTTTATCCGAACAGATGACCGAGGCACAACCTAGGGTTTCGACGGAGGGAAGCTTGCGCACAATCGCTTTTCGTTTGATCATACGCTGTACGCCCAGAGCTAGCGCAATCGTTACAATCGCTGGCAACCCCTCTGGTATGGCGGCCACTGCGAGGCTGACCCCTGCCAGAAACATGCCTACTGCCGGTTGTCCATGCAGAATACCTGCAACAACAACCATGACGGTTAATCCGAGCGCCACAAAAATCAAAATTTTACCCAGCTGTTCCAGTCTGTGCTGCAGTGGTGTTTCCTGTTCCTCCGTATTCTGGATCAGATCGGCGATTTTGCCCATCTCGGTATCCATGCCCGTCCGAATCACAACAGCCTTTGCGGTACCACGTGTGACCATCGTTCCCATGAATCCAATGTTCTTCTGATCTCCGAGTGGCACGTCATCTGCAGCTATGGGAAGGCAATGTTTGCTTACAGGAACCGATTCCCCAGTAAGTGCTGATTCCTCCACATCGAGGCTGTTCGTGGACAGCCAGCGCACATCGGCAGGTATGCGATCACCGCTCTCCACAAGCACGATATCCCCCGGTACCAGAAGTTTGGCTGCAAGATGGACTTCCTGACCCGACCTGAGCACTTTGGCCAATGGAGCAGACAATTGTTTCAATGCACGAAGGGAACGCTCCGCCCGGAATTCCTGTACAAAACCAAGAATGGCATTAAGTACGATGATGGCAACAATCGTTACAGCATCCAAGTATTCTCCAAGCAATCCGGACACCAGCGTGGCTCCCATCAACACCAGAACCATGAAATCCTTAAATTGATTAAGCAATAATGTAATTGGAGATATGCGCTTTCCTTCGCTCAGCTCATTCGAACCGGCGGCCTTCCTTTTCTCTGTTGCAGTCTCTTCGGTTAATCCTTCCTCAAGACTGACGCCAAGAGTGTTACGAAGCTCTTCAACGCTTAGTTGGTGCCACTTGGTATGTTCCATGCTTCAAAATTCCCTCCCAGTCTGTATTTCCTCTGTAAAACGTCACACTTACTTCACCGGCTATGCTAATCAACAGGTTGTACGCGATGCCGGACAAACTACCTGCTCTATATGTATTCGGACAGGACCCTAATTAGCACCCGATGGCGAATCCTTTCCCTGATGGACAGAATAAGCTAAAATAAAGGTCTGCGGTCATACACGCAGTGGCAATCCGATTTTTTGCTATGCAAACGAATACGAATCTGCAACGGGTTCTTTTTTACATATCCCGGTGTTCATTTCAGTTATAGATAGAGAGGACGTTGAAAAAAATGGCATTGGACGGCATCGTAACACGAGCTATCGTACATGAACTGCAAGGCTGCAAGGGCGGACGCATCAGCAAAATACATCAACCTAACGGCCATGATGTTGTACTGACCCTCCGTGCTCAGCGCGGAAATAGCAAATTGCTTATTTCGGCCAGCCCGACATATCCGCGTGTGCACTTTACCGAAAAAACGTTTGTTAACCCTACTGAAGCTCCCATGTTCTGCATGCTGCTGCGCAAGCACTGTGAGGGAGCGATCATCGAGGAGATTCGTCAGGTTGGCATGGAGCGGATTATTCATATCGACGTGCGTCAGCGCGATGAACTGGGTGATGTTTCGGTCAAACGGATCATCATTGAACTGATGGGGCGTCACAGTAATATTGTTTTGGTCGATCCGATTACGGGAACGATTCTGGATGGGATTCATCACGTAACGCCGTCCATCAGCAGTTACCGGGTCATTATGCCTGGCTTTTCGTACACCGAACCACCAGAGCAGCATAAAAGCAATCCGCTGGAAGTGAGCAGCACTGAATTCGAAAATAGCTATACTGCTGCTGAAGAAGATGCCTCTCGCTGGCTGGTGAATTCATTCAGCGGTCTTAGTCCGCTGATCGCTGGAGAGATTGCCTCTCGGGTATCTGCCGATCAAGGTGACGATCAAGCTGCAAGCGAAGGTGAAGAAGCTCGAATCGAATCCGATGCGCTGTGGACTGCTTTTGAGTCCGTCATGGGGCCAGTAAGAGATAATAGTTATACGCCTGTGACCGGGCTGAATGCCAAAGGCAAAATGATTTTCTCGGCCGTTCAGCTTCAGAGCATTCAGGACGCAGAGAAAACCTATGACACGATGAGCAAGTGTATGGAGGATTATTACGGAGACAAGGCCGAGCGGGATACGGTCAAGCAAAGAGTGAGCGATCTTCTGCGTTTTCTGCAAAATGAGCGTAGCAAAAACATCAAAAAGCTGGACAACCTGAACAAGGATCTGCTGGAAGCCGACGATGCGGATAAATTCAGATTATGGGGTGAGCTGCTGTTTGCCTCCCTGCATCAGGTTAGTAAAGGGGACAAGAGTGTGGAGCTTGTGAACTTCTATGATGAAGATCAAGCCAACATAACCATTCAGCTTGACCCATTACTTACGCCGTCTGACAACGCACAACGTTATTTCAAACGATATAACAAATATAAGAACAGTCTGGCTGTTATTCATGAGCAACTTGGAAAAACGAAAGACGAGATCGACTATCTCGACAATCTGCTCCAGCAACTGTCTATCGCATCCATGAACGACATTGAGGAAATTCGCGATGAGCTTGTGCAACAGGGTTATCTTCGTGACCGCAACAAAAAAGGCAAAAAGAAAAAGAAAAACGACCGCCCTACAGTGCATCAATTTACTTCTTCAGAGGGAATTGAACTTCTCGTAGGCAAAAACAACCTGCAAAATGAGTACGTCACCAACCGTTTGGCTTCTTCCAATGACACTTGGTTGCATACCAAAGACATCCCTGGTTCACATGTCGTCATTCGCAGCACCGACTTTGGCGAAGCAACCCTGGAGGAAGCTGCACAACTCGCGGCTTACTTCAGTCAAGCCAAAGAATCCAGCAGCGTGCCGGTGGATTACACCTTTATCCGACATGTACGCAAACCAAGTGGCTCCAAACCAGGCTTTGTCATTTACGACCACCAGAAGACCCTGTTTGTGACGCCGAACGAAGAACTGGTTAAAAGTTTGCCATCCACGATCAAAAATGGATAAGATGCTTGCTTTTCAATCTTGTTAGGCAACATAAAATCCCCCGGAACAAAAGACTGTTCGGGGGATTTTCTTTGTTTAAAAGTTGACTTAACGCTGTTGATTCACTTTATTATTTTGAATATAAATTCATTTAAGTGTATAATAATTCAATTGAAATTTATAAATAATCTTCTAAGGATGTGTCCCGTGACTCTACATATCAGACCAACTCAGCCTAATGATGTACTGCCGCTGAGTGCATTAATGCACGAGTATGTCGTCGGGTTTTATAATAACCCCTGGCCTGGTGATCAGGCAATCGAGCTTTTGATCAAAAACCTGCTTGATCAGCAGATAGGTGTTCAATTCGTTGCAGAGCAGGACGGTGAGCTCATCGGGTTCGCTACACTCTACTTTACCTATAGCACGATGAAGGCAAACCGCGTTTCCATTATGAATGACTTGTTTGTGACGGAAGCTTGGAGAGAAGGCGAAGCCGAGGCCAAACTGTTTGAACACTGTCAGCAGTATACACGTGAACACGGATGTGCTTACATGTCCTGGATCACAGCAGCAACCAACGAGCGGGCACAGCAATTATTTGAACGTCTTGGAGCTGCTCGTGGCACTTGGGTGAATTATTCCATCACCTAGCCTAATTTATATGCAATTAAAAAGGACATAGAGACATGGCTAGCGACTAACGCTCATCCCATTTCTATGTCCTTTCATTATTTCCCCGTTCCGTTTTGCACCGAATCAAGACTTTCCGGCTGCAGCCCGGAGTTTATCGAGTACATCAATGGTTACGGTTTTGCTACCCAGATCCCCGTGGAAAACTACCCCTTGTCTTACACCATGGTAATCCGAACCACCTGTTTGAATGAGCCCAAATTCCCGTGCCAACTCCGCATATCTGAGCTCTTCTTCTGGTCCATGATCCGAATGAACCACTTCAATACCGTCAGGATGGGAGTCCACCAGAATGCGACGAACCAATTCATCGTCTCCGTATAAACCAGGATGGGCAATAACAGCAGCACCACCCGCATCTTTAATCCACTGGCATGCATCTTCCGGTGCAACTCGGGGGACCGACACAAAGCCCGGTTGGCCTTCAGCCAGATAACGATTGAACGCATCCCTCATATCAGCAGCATATCCTTTCCGTACCAACACATCGGCCATATGAGGTCTACCGATGCTTTCATCCGGTTCCAGCGGTCGGCCAAGGCCATCAATGACCTCCTGCCAGCTGATTTCAAGTCCAAGCTCCTGCAGCTTGGCAATGATCAGATGATTACGTTCTTCCCTCGCTTCCCGAAGCCCGCGCAGTCGCTCCAGAAATTGCTCATCTTCTGTATTCACAAAATACCCCAGCACATGAATATCCTTGCCACCCGCGCGGGTACTGATCTCTACCCCTGCCACAACGTCAATCCCATACTCACGGCCAGCCCGCTGTGCCTCGGCTACACCTGCTACTGTATCGTGATCTGTCAGCGCAACCGCAGACAGTCCTCTTTGTTTGGCGAGCTTCACATTCTCGGCAGGTGGCTGCATTCCGTCCGACGCTTGGCTATGGGTATGAAGATCACAACGTCCGTTAATTTGATGCATGAACAACAGCTCCTTTTTATATCAAATGATTAGCAGCACGGATTTAAAATAAATATGACCCTCTTATTCCGCTCGTCCTTCTGATGTTGTCTTCTCATGCTGACGTAAATAATTCAGGAAAGCTACTGCTGATAAGGGAAGCAATGAAGATTTCAGATGTATGGCGTAGAACTGTCGTTTGAACTCAAGTCCACGAATATCCACGATATGAACCAGTCCAAGGGCCAGTTCATGCTGAACCGACGACGGGGATAACATCGTGATACCCACACCCGCTTCCACGGCGGATTTTACAGCCCCTGTACTGCCAAGTTCCATCACCACATTCATGTCCTGCGGATCAATATTTCTCTTCTGCAACTGATCTTCCATCACCTGACGGGTACCCGAGCCTTTTTCCCGCAACACAAATGCGTAGTTCAGCACATCTTCAAGCTCTACTTTTCCACGGTCTGCCAGAGCATGCCCTGCCGGAACAATCAGCTTCAATTCATCCTGCATGACCGGCTCTACAATCATATCCGGGTGGTTTACTGGCGCTTCAATCAGTCCAAAGTTAAGCTGATGTTTCAAGATATCGTCCATAATTTGCGTAGTATTCATCACTTTCATAACGATCGAGATATCAGGGTATTGACGAGCAAAAGGACCCAGCATTCGTGGCAACACATACTCACCAATCGTCAAACTTGCCCCGAGCTGCAATCTCCCTTGAAGCATCTGTGTAAACGCGGACATCGCCTCATCTGTCTGTCTGACCAACTCTACACTGCGTTTGGCATGAGGCAGTAATGTCCGCCCCGCCTCGGATAATTCTATTTTCTTGGTAGAACGAAGCAGCAGCTTGGTCCCAAAATAATCCTCAAGTGATTGAATCTGCATCGTCACCGCAGGTTGTGTCATATGTAGTGCTTGCGCAGCCGCTGAAAAACTTCCCTTCTCTGCTACGGTATAAAAAATATGCAATTGATGAAAATTCATATCTTCGCCCCTCTTCTGTACGCTTTCCCCATTGTAGCCGATTTCCTGAATTCCAACAAAAAAAGCATGCAGCTTGTCTGCATGCGATGTAGCCTGAATCTATCAATTCGAAAATATGGATTATTCCAAACTTACTTATGCTTGCGACTGTTCTTGACAAGAGTCATTCGTCTTGAATGTCTTAGCCAAGAATAATACGATTTTAAATCCCGCAGTTCAATCGTCTCGGACATTTTCCCCAGAAACGTAACAACAATCATCTTATGAAGCGGATTGCCAGCAATGTCATATTCCCCTTCAAGTTCGGAAAATTCAGCAACCACGACCAGATCTTCGTCGATCAGGTAAACATCCTGCTCATTACGGTAGTATGGTGTAATACGGTCCTGCTTCAGACACTCCCATAACCATGCCGCAATATGGTCATCATCATTACGTGCCGGCTCAATACGGTCTGCATACCGCATCTTGGCATGATTGGTAATGACGATGTCGGCCACTTTTTTGTCTCCAAGAGCCACGAAAAAAGGCTCGTACGTGCTCCAACGTTGCATCACCTTATCACGCATGGGAATCACTCTCCACCAGATAGGACTTTCTATCTATTTATTTACCCAATATATTACAACATAAGTCCCGCAACCTCAAGGCGTAAGTTCAGATTTTTTCACAAAATCCAGTTTATGCCTAATTCAATAAAAGAGCGGCCCCGAAGGGCCCCTCTGGTTAATCGTTTCGAAATGTTCAGTGCAACAAGTTCACTGCACATTCGCAAACCATTTTTGTTATATCCCGTAAAAACTCGTTTTGTCCATCGTTTTGCTAGCATACTCTGTTTTAATCTCATTCCGGTAGGAACGTTCGACCTTGCGCACATAGGAAAGTCTGTTCACATTTTTCATCGTATCTTCAGCCCGCTCTGCATTAACATACATGACGACATAATGCATACGGCGGGAGATGTAATGAACGGTACCATACTTTTCGAGATTACGAGCCGCTTTCAAATCACTGACCCATATAATGAATCCTGTCCTTTCCGCAAACATCATTTTCCCCGCCTTTCTATAATGGAGACCGGATCCTCGGAAAGGTCCGGTCTGTCATGAATTTATTTTCTTATCAAATCTTAGCTACAACCACACTTGCCTCCGCTACCGCAGCCGCCCTTCGGATTCGGATCATTGCTCGGTACCTTGATGGTCGTTGACACGGCGAATGCAATCGTCTCCGACATCTGGAACAACATATCGTCCAATGCCTTCTCCGCCTGTTTGAAGCGGGCTACCGCCTCGAAATGTTCCAATTCAAGCTCTAAAGCCTGAACCTGATCTTTTGCGGCGTGATAGTCCGGGTGAAAATGCCCAAAACGCTGGGTTTCTTCAAATAGTTCCTTTTTGGCGTCCAGCTTGCGTATTCCCGCCTGAATTTCAGGGTTCGTCTCCACTTGCTGCTTCCAATATAAATAATCCGATACTTCGGCTGATTGGTTAATCATGTCGCCCAGTTCATATGCGCCCGTTAACACTTGGGCCATATCGACCGTGTTCATTTCCGCTACGCTCATGAAATTCATCCTATCTATATATAAAGTTCTACTTAACGTAGACTACTTCATCATATCATATCCCCGAAAAGTTAAGAAGAGTTTTTCCTGCAAATAGAAATAAAGGGAACAGGCGATCTGCTTTGGCAAAGTCGATCAAGTTTATGCATGGTCCGGAATAATCAAGCGTATCTGGTTCCATTCGTTAGGCGAAAAAGTACGGCGTTCTGCGGGATCTGTATCATCCTCCGATATGGACCAGCCTGTTAGTGTCCAATCTTCATGACCTTGAATCTGATCGGGGATAACATAAACGATATTGCTGTCCAGCTTCAGACCCAGTTTTGTCTGCCATTCAATGGCTTTCGCAGCAATCTGACGAGCTGTGGATACATGATACCCTCGCCACTCGTTATGCCACATCTCAGGGATCTCTCCGTATCCGGGAAACAGACCCGACTGCTCCGTGATGGAATGATCCTGTTCATACGTGTGAAGTTTGGAGTCACCTTGAATGAGCCCTACCCTTCCACGAATATAAAAGAGTTCCTTCTGCACCTCAAGTCCGTCTTTGAACTCATCTGCTCCGACAATGGACTCATCTGCAATTGCCTTCGACTCTATCCCGTTCAACTCCTCAGGTAATTCACTTCTCGATTCATATATCCATATATCCTTTTTCTTAACTTTATCCACCGATTCATCCTGATCAACATTCTGCCCAGCATCCATGCCAAGTCTGTCTGCATCCTGCCCCCACTGCTGGATCGCTAGCTCCACATGTTCAGGCACTCCCGAACCGGCATACCGTCTAAGGAAGTTTATCATTACATCAGCTGTAAGACCGATCTCTGATGCAGCGATGATTCGTTCCTTTGTTATGCGATATATGGACATTCGATCTCGACTCACAAGCTCTGCACCAATGTCCAGATTCCAGCGGACTTGGGGAGTTACATCTGGCGGAACCATAATTTCAAAGTCAGGCTGTACAAAAATGGTATTCTTTCCCGCATGTTCTTCCACATGATCCACAAAGTTCAATAAAACTCCCGGGTCAATCTGCCAGCGATATAGAAGCTCTCCCGCCACTGACTCACCAACCTCACCATATCCCAAACCTGCCAGAACATCGAGCCAACCCCGGATATGTGTTAAGAAGGATCCTGAAGAACCTCCACTCTCTCTACTTTCCATTGATTCTTCCAGATCGTCATGGTCTATAGTTCCTACTGGAATACTCAACCATTCATTTTCCTGTGAAGCAAACATCAGCAATTGATGACGAAAATGTTGAAGTTTAGGCTCCGCTATACCATATCGGTCCATACATACGCTATAGATTTCTCGGTGCATTGAAGACCACGACAACGTTAACCAGTGATAAAGACGATCAAATGACACATGCATCCGATTATGCACCTTTTCAATCAAACCCAGACTGAGCAGCAAATCAATAACAAGTGCCACATGGACTGGATACACATCCGCATGATCGTAGCGAATACCTAGTTCGGTGAAGTCTTCAGGGCCCAAAACCGTCATCCGACTTAATCTCTGCACCATTTTCTTGTGGATAGTTCCTTTACTTGTTAATGGGAGTCCTCCTTGAGCTTGACTTTCTCTTACCATCCAAGCCAATACATGAAGAAGCTCTGCAGCAATATCCGGCTTTCCCTCTCGAACAATCTTCACTTTCTGGACTTCATTACTGGATATGGACTTATCTATTTTCATTTCATCCTGTAATACATTCAACTTCTGCTGAGCGAACTGACCAACCCGTGCTGCATAAGCAATGGTTAACAAAGAAAGTAGTGATTCCGGTATGTAATACAGACGTTCTCCCCAAGACTTGCGCACAGCTTTGATCCAGCCTTTATGCCGAAGCGCTATAAACGCCATCACCGCTTCAGCTCTGCTAAGACCATCTGTAGCCCACTCTGCTGATGTCAGCATGTTGGAAAAGGGTTGTCCGGCATATTTGCAAAAAATCACACCAAGTACCGTTCTTTCAACGCATGAAAGCTCTTTTAATGAATTCACATCCAGATTACCTTGTGTATGCATTGCTTCTCAGGCCTTTCCCATTATTTTTAAGTAGAGATGTAACCCGCCTTTTCATTGCAATTCATGAACAATTTTGTACTCATATCCTTGTTCGACCAGAAACATCTGACGACGTAATGCAAACTCCTGTTCCTTACTATCCTCGGATACAAGGGCATAGAAATAAGCTTTATTTTCTCCAGACTTCGGCCTTAAGATCCGACCCAATCGCTGGGCTTCTTCCTGCCTTGAACCGAAACTTCCAGATATCTCAAGTGCCACAGCAGCATCCGGCAAATCTACGGCAAAATTGGCAACCTTGGATACTACAATCGTTTTGATCTCACCACGCCGGAACGCTGCAAACCATTTCACTCGCTCTTGTTGGGACATCGAACCCGATATGAGCGGCGCTGCAATTTCCCGGGCAATGCTCTCAAGCTGATCCAAATACTGTCCGATGACAAGCGCTGGCGTCCCCTCATGATGGTCCAATATCCGTCTGATCACAGCTAATTTGGCCGGATTTTCGGCTGCAAGGCGAAATTGATGCTTCACCTCCGCTTCCAAATAGTTTGATCGTAGTTCAGGAGTGAACGGGATGCGTATTTCCTGGCACTGTACATTCGCAATCCAGCCTTGCTGCTCTAATTCTTTCCACGGCATGTCATATAGTTTCGGACCAATTAGCGAAAATACATCCTGTTCACAGCCATCCTCACGCACCAATGTTGCTGTCAACCCCAGTCTTCTTGTAGCCTGAATATCTGCAGTAGCCCGAAATACAGGTGCTGGCAGCAGATGGACCTCATCATAAATGATGAGTCCCCACTGACGTTCACTGAGCAATTTGATATGGGTAAAATCAGCATCTTTGGATTTTCTATGTGTAAGAATCTGATAAGTAGCCACAGTCACAGGTTTCACCTGTTTTTTCTGACCAGAATACTCACCAATCTGTTCACTCTTTATCGTTGTTTTGTCCTGTAATTCCTGAATCCATTGCCGCACGGATGTGGTGTTCGATGTTAAGATAAGGCACTCACATTGCAAACGTTCCAATACCGCCATCCCAATAACCGTTTTGCCTGCACCGCAGGGAAGAACAAGCAGACCACTTCCTCCCATGCCTTCGCTACCTTCAAATGCATCCACTGCATCTCGCTGGTAAGGGCGTAACCTGAATCCTTCTGAACTGTCACTTTGAGTATTCGCTTGCCATTCAAACGGAAGACTTGTTCCTTCTCGATATCCCGCGTAATCCAGCACCGGATAACCCAAACGAGTCAGTTCACGCTTCAGCAATCCGCGTTGCTCACCGCCAAGTATGAGCTCATGGGGATCGACACGTTCCATCCGAAAAGCCGAGATGGTCTTCATACTGCTTAATTCATCCAGCAATCGTTCATCTTCACTCACGAGACGCATTCTCCCATGATCTGCCTGTGGCTTCAATTGCAGCTTCCCATATTGATGGATAATTCTTTGGATATCTTGAATCAGGGCGGCAGGAACATTCCAACGAGACACTGATTCCAGACTTGCTATCACTTGATCAGCACTCCATCCGAGTGCAGCGGCATTCCACAGTGATAACGCAGTGATGCGATATGTATGAAAAGCTGCAGGTGTCTTCACCAGTTCGGCATACATTCCTAGTTGAGCTCTGGCCTGGTCAAATCCAGGATGTCCCACTTCAAGCAATACTGTAAAATCACGCTGGACAATACAGGCGTCCGTTTTCTCCATTCCGCTTCCTCCCTAATTTGAAAATGAGTTATATGTTTTTCCGAATAACAGGCATCACAAAAAGTCCAGTTCCGGTTTCTTCCGAAATTGAACCTGTATAATACAACAGTTCGACCTTAACTTAAGCTTTATAAAGACCTAACAAAAAAAGCACCCTGCTCATACCTTGGTATGAATAGGATGCCCAACTATACTCAGATCATTCGGCTGTATATCCTTTAGCCATTGCTATAAATAGTTTCACAGCATTTTGCATGGCATCCTCATCAAAGTCAAACTTGGGATGATGATGCGGATAGATGGCATTCTTCTCCGGGTTGCCTGCTCCTACAAACATAAAGCAGCCAGGAATCTGTTGTAGGTAATAAGCGAAATCTTCAGCTGGCATCAACATCGGTGACTTCTGTACATGTTCTGCACCAAATACATCTACCGCTTCCTTGAAGAATCGTTCCGTTTCCTGCTCATCATTCACGACAGGAGGATATCCCATAATATAGTTCAACTTCGTCTCGGCACCATAGATCTCTCCGGTCTGAGCCACGATCGTATGCACACGTTCCTTCATGATACTGCGCGTCTCTTCATCGAAGGTTCTCACTGTACCCGTCATTTTACATAACTCGGCAATGATATTCTGTGCTGAGCCCGCCTGCATTGTGCCAATCGTCAACACTGCGGGACGCAAAGGATCCACCGAGCGACTGACAACCGTCTGCAATTGCATCACAAGGGCTGAACCAGCCACGAGGCTGTCCACCGTGGATTGCGGCATGCCGCCATGTCCACCTTTTCCTTTGATCTCAATATAAAAGTCATCTGCCGCTGCCATCATCGGTCCTGGTGTGCTCGCAGCTACGCCTACTGGAAGCGGGGTCCATAGATGAATACCATAGATGACATCTACCCCTTCAAGACCGCCGTCAGCTATGACCTTGAGCGCACCACCTGGAAGCAACTCTTCTGCAGGTTGAAACAAAAAGCGAATCTCACCCTTGATTTCATGTTTATGGCGACTGAAATACAGTGCCGTGCCTAGCAAAATGGACATGTGACCATCATGGCCGCAGGCATGCATGGCTCCTGCTTGTTGTGACGCATATTCAACGTCCTTCTCATCCTGGATCGGAAGTGCATCCATGTCTGCACGAAGCATTACGACAGGCCCTGGCTTGTCCCCACGAAGGGTACCTATAACCCCGTGTCCGCCAACGTGCCGTTTCACTTCAACGCCAAAGCTCTCCAGCATACCCGCTACAAAAGAGGATGTCTTCTCCTCATGAAAGGAAACCTCAGGATTCCGATGAAGATGACGACGCCATTCTACCATGTGGATTTGCAGGTCATTCCACCATATATTATTTGTCATGTCTCTCCATCCTTTCGCTCTCTATACGGGACTTTCATCAAGCCCGAACCTTCCTCTTGAAACCTATTGCTGTATATTGTAGCAGAATTGGAAGAAAACCGATACGAATGACCGCTTGAAAGCTTGCACGGGAAGGGGAAACATACTATCATAAACTAGAGAAAAGAACGAGATTTATACTCTCGGAAGCTTATGAGGAGGATCAGACGCTTATGATTTTTGAGAATACAGGCTTGGATGGCTTGAAGAGCGACTTGGCATACCTGGATGAGAGCGCCGAGAAAGTCGGATTTGTCCGGTGGCAATGGGAATATTATCGTGCTACATATGACTACAAAATTGAAGATGAACAAACCAAAGCGGAATACTTTGTACGTATTAATACCCGTGCGATAGATGGCAAACTCGAAAAACCGGATACGGTTCTCGCAGTTGAAGCTGTTTATCTTGGAAAAGCAACCTTTCCACATGGTCTGGATTATGACTCTACCGTACCGCAGCCAGTCGTGAAGCTGGCGGCCCAAAAACTACAGCAGCTTAAAGAACTGCTGGAAGCATAGGCTGGGCCGAACCATGAAACAACAAACGGCCCAAACGAAAACGAAGAGAGGCACGCCGGATTTTCAACTGCTAATCCTCACTTTATTGTTGGTGGGCTTCGGACTGGTGATGGTGTTCAGCTCCAGTTCCAGCATTGCAATTGCAAACAAAAGTTTTAACAATGATGCCCTGTTCTTCACGAAAAAACAACTTATGTGGGCGGTTATCGGTTTAGTGGGCATGTTTTTTGCCATGAATATCCGATTTAACAAATACAAAAAACTTTATGCACCATTTTTCTTACTCACCACGGTACTGCTACTAATTGTATTGGTTGCAGGCAAGAAGGTAAACGGTGCCCGAAGCTGGATTGAAATTGTCGGCTTCAGTATTCAACCTGCAGAATTTGCCAAAATCGCCATTGTTTTGTACCTTGCAGCGCTGATCACCAAAAAAGGTGAACGGTTCAGGGATCTTAGGACAGGATATATTCCCGTGCTGGTCATTGTCGGGTTCATTGCAGGACTGATTATGCTGCAACCTGATTTTGGTACCTGCTTCATTCTGGTTTCTACGTGCGGACTGGTCATTTATGCGGGTGGAGCAAGTATGAAACACATTATGGGTTCCATTTTATTGGTAGTGTTGGGAGCAGCATTGGCGCTTGGAGCGAACGCCTTGTTTTCTTCCATGTCTTCTTCAGATACTGCAGATAGCACCACTACTACGGAAGCTGCACAGAACTATAAAATCGGGCGCATTCAGGCATTCCTTGATCCTTTATCCGACAAAACAGGTGGAAGCCTTAACCTCTATCGCTCCCTTGTTGCAATCGGGGATGGAGGCATAACCGGCTCCGGAATCGGACAAGGTACAATGAAGCTGCATTATTTGCCAAATGCCTATAACGACTTTATTTTCTCCGTAATTGGAGAAGAGCTCGGCTTTGTTGGAACTGCTCTGTTTCTGTTGGTCTACCTCTACTTCATCTGGCGAGGCATTATCGTCTCCCTTCGCTGTCCCGATCCATTTGGGACGCTGGTTGGTATTGGTATTATGGGATTAATTGCGATCCAGGCCTTTATTAACATTGGGGGCGTAACTCAGACCATTCCGGTGACAGGGGTTACCCTTCCGTTCATCAGTTACGGCGGTACCTCACTCTTTGTGATGATGGTGGCCATGGGAATCCTGCTCAGCATCTCGCGCACCAATAATTTGGACGTCATCAAGGAAGAGAAAACGAAGTCGGTGACGGTTCAGACATCCCGTACCTCTCCCGCACTTCGTTCACGTGAATCCATTCGCCGAATTCGGTAATGTATTGGAAACAGAAAAAGACTTCGCATCGAATTCGATGCGAAGTCTTTTTGGTGTTGTCTATCTAGATGAAGAACCAGGTCAATATACCGCTGTTCTTCCATCACGGATTGCTAAATTTTACAGATCGTCGCCTCTGAAAGATACGCCTTCTACCTTTACATTGACTTCAACAACACGTAACCCGGTCATGGTCTCTACCGCTTCTCTTACATTCTGCTGGAGCATGCGGGAAACTTCATGAATCGGTGTCTCGTACAGAACGATGATGCGCAGATCAATGGCTGCTTCCAGCTGGCCGACCTCCACGCCTACGCCTTTCTGTACGTTTTTACCGCTCAGGCGCTTGGCCCAGCCCTCTGACAATCCTCCAGACATTGCGGCAATTCCGGGTGTCTCCATCGCAGCCATTCCGGCAATTTTCGCCACTACGTCATCGGCAATCCGGATGTTTCCGCCCTCTAGTTGAAGTTGTTCTGCCATGCCACATCCTCCTTCACTTCGTTACTCGTATTTTAAATCCTTTCGACCCCAAAAAGCAAATTAAACTCAAAAAGATGCGTTTACAACCTACCATGATTTGGTTATATTGAAATATGAAAATAATCTCATAAGTGTTTAGTAATATCGTTTAAAACAAAATAATAAGTTACCGAGGTGTTTGTTGTGAGAAACCGAATTTCATCCATTTTGCTGATTGCCACCTTTGCACTCAGCGCCGTCGCCCACTACTTGAAATGGGATTCGATTCTGCAATTCGTCATTTCAGCCATTTCGGTTATTTTTGTGGCCGGTTTTTTAGGCAAAGCCACCGAAAATGTAGCCCATTATGCCGGACAGCGGTTAGGCGGATTTTTGAATGCTACATTCGGCAATGCCGCCGAATTGATCATCGCCATTTTCCTCGTCAAAGAAGGATTGTTCGACATGGTTAAGGCCAGTTTGACAGGCTCCATTATCGGTAACCTGCTGCTGGTGCTTGGTCTAAGTATCTTTGCCGGAGGACTCAAGTTCAAAATTCAGAATTATAATGTATCCCTTGCCGGTCTAAACGGCTCTCTGATGATTGTAGCCATCATTGCCCTGTTTATTCCAGCCGTCTTCCTGAATACCCATTCCATCACACAGAAGGATACGAATACACTCAGTCTCATTGTCGCAGGCTTGCTGATCCTTGCCTACATAGCGTGGCTAGTGTTCTCCATGGTTACACACAAGAACTATCTCGCAGATGTCACTGTGGATGAAGATGAAGAATTGCCGCATGAACATGCACCCGAGTGGTCTAAGAAAAAATCAATTCTCTATCTTGTTCTTGCAACCGTCATGGTTGCCTTCGTCAGTGAATGGCTCGTTGGCACCCTTGAGGTGTTTACTGAACAATTCGGACTCAGCGAACTGTTCGTCGGTGCGTTCCTCGTTGCCATTATCGGTAACGCCGCGGAACATAGTGCAGCCATCATGCTTGCCATGAAAAACAAAATTGGTGCCGCCGTGGAGATCGCAGTCGGCAGCAGTTTGCAAATCGCACTCTTCGTTGCCCCTGTGCTCGTTTTTGTCAGCTACTTTACAGGCAGAACGATGGACATTGTGTTTACAACGATTGAGCTGGTCGCCATTGGTGTAGCCGTATTTATCGCCAAGTCCATCACCCAGGACGGTTCAACGAACTGGTACGAAGGTCTGCTCCTAATGGTCGTGTATGTTATTTTGGGTGTATCTTTCTTCCTGGTATAACGGTACTCCCATGATCCTAAATGATAGACAAAAAATAGCGCGTAAAAGGCAGCCTGGAAATCGCATTTCCAGGCTGTTTTTTCTTTTTTCCCTCTGCCTGAACCACATCAGACGAGCTGTTCCAATTCAGGCGCACAAAAAAAGCATGCAAACACCTGCATGCCTTCTATTCTGACCCACGCTATTGCAGGCTATTGCTCATTCTTCTTGTTCAAAGCTTCATATAGAATCGCCAGATTCCGCTCAAGCGCGCTTACCAGCTGCTTACCAGCACCTTCTGGAAGAAGCCCTGCACGAACAGCAAAATCGACTTCCTTGGAGAACCCATACATCTGTGTATCCAATACTTCCTCATAGAGAGGGCAGTAGCGGGTAGCCAGATTCTCCATCTGTACTTCAATAAGCTTCTGTATTTTATCTGCATCTTCTTGAAGAAGACTGATCGCTTTCAAGTGCAACTGGTCCTGCAGATCAGATGAAGTCATGCATTTTTCCCCCCTATGTCCCAAAAATCGCGTAAAGACGTTCTACCTCTAATATTAGACGAAATCAGGAGCTAATACAAGAACCTGACCAAAATAACCATAGATTATGAAGAGCTTTATTCCTGCCTAATCCCCCTATTTTACGGAGGTCTTGCCGTACACCTGAATTATCTCATGCAAAAAAAAGCACCTCTGCCATAATAGGCAGAGATGCTTCTTAGTGCCATTACTCGGATGCGATACTTACATTCAGTCCATGTTTGGCAAATACTTCTGACATAGCTGCTTTGGCTTCAGCTGCATCCGGGCCATGAACGTGCAGTTCATAGCTGTGCGTGCTGATCAGCGTTGTAAACAGTCCGAGAATACTTTTTACATCGATATACTTGTTCTCTGAATGAAGTACGATTGAAGAAGTAAATTTGCTCGCTGTTTGAGCAATTTCAACTACCGCTGCGTTATTACTCGACATAGGAATCCCTCCGTCTTTTCACTTTTGGTATCATCTATTAATTACCACTACATGATACCGTGAATCCGCTTTCCTAGCAACAGCAAAATACTGTTCCTACTTCAGACGATCCGGATTGAGGCATTCCAGCTCAGGAATAACGAAAATACCGTCTTTACGGATCAATACATCATCAAAATAAATTTCGCCACCACCGTAGTCTGGACGCTGGATCAACACCAGATCCCAGTGAATGGAGGAACGATTTCCGTTATCTGTTTCTTCATATGCTTGGCCTGGCGTAAAGTGCAAGCTGCCTGCAATTTTTTCATCAAACAGAATGTCCTTCATCGGGTGCAGGATATGTGGATTAAATCCAATTGCGAATTCACCGATATGACGCGCGCCATCATCTGAATTCAGAATTTCATTGATGCGGTCTGTATCGTTGCTTGTTGCTTCAACAATTTTACCTTCTTTGAAGGTGAATTTAATATTTTCAAAAGTAATGCCGTTATACAGCGTTGGCGCGTTATAACTAATCGTTCCGTTCACTGAATTACGTACAGGGGCACTGTACACTTCTCCATCCGGAATATTTTTTTGGCCAGAACATTTCTCTGCACCGATATCTTTAATGGAGAAGCTCAGGTCTGTTCCTGGTCCAGTGATACGCACTTTGTCCGTGCGTTTCATCAGATTAGCCAATGAATCTTGTGCTTTGTCCATTTTAGCGTAATCCAGGTTACAAACGTCGAAGTAGAAATCTTCAAACGCTTCTGTGCTTGTATTCGCCAGCTGTGCCATACTTGCATTCGGGTAACGAAGCACAACCCATTTTGTATGTTTTACCCGTTGCTCGCTATGTACCGGATGGGAATAAAGTGAATTGTACATTTTCATTTTCTCTTCCGGTACATCGGACAGATCATTCACATTCTCCCCTGCACGGATACCAATGTAACAATCCATTTGTTTCATCCGGTTCAGATCGATCTCTGCCCAGGTTTTCATCATTTCTTCTGTCGCATTTTTGAGCATGGCACGCTGTACTGTTTTGTCAGTCAGCTGTACAAAGACGTTACCGCCTTTTTTGCCTACTTCTTCAATAATTGCATTAATCAGATCACGCTCCGTGCCGATCATCTCAACCAGCACATTCTCGCCGGGCTGTACATCTACAGAGTAGCCCACCAGATTGGCTGCGAGCTTCTGAATTCTTGGATCCTTCATCGTGTAAACTCCTCCTGTCATCCGCTATTCCTGAATTGAACAACGGTAAATTACGATACTATTGTAGCACGCTACAACGATCCCGTCAGCAGGCAGCCCCGCAACTTATCTATTCATAAGCCCTGAAGTTTACATCCGTGACAAGAGCTTCTTTGTTCCTTTTGCTGTTCATGTCCTTATAGCTCACCTGGCTTTCCGAGGAAAGTCGCAAGGGCAAGCTAGTTTTCCGATCTACAGTTAGATGATACACCGTCTGTACCTCGGCCTGTTTCATCATCTCTTGCATCGATGTTTCCCCTTGCTCCCACACTTTGTTCAAATCCTTCTCCAGCTTCTCCTGACTACCTCCCTTAACCGTAGTTGCCTTATGCATATACTCTGCCCGAATCGCATTCATCTCGTCGTCAAGCTGCGCGAGTGCCCACGTTTTGGCGTCTTTTGGTGCGAGTTCAATTCGCAGTATTTTCGTTCGACGGCCTGAACCGTACTCTGACTTTATCGTTTTGTTCAACCGATCGATACTTTCCATTTGAGCGATGGGATTAAAACGGGACAGCGATCCGCGCAGGGGCTCATGTTGGGCAGTTAAAGCCATCCATTGTCCTTGTTTGCGTTCAAAAGTTGCACTGAATCCACTCGGTTGCCCGTTATTGTTAACAGCGGCGGCATTTACTCCTTTTACTCCCGTTCCGGCAGCAGTCACAGCTCCAGGCAGCCTCGTTTGCAAGGTCAAGCGGTCATGATCCTCCAGCTTGCCCTCAAATTTAAACTGATTTTCGAACAGCCCGTTGCTTTCGCGTCGTAATCCCGCTTCCCCATCAAAACTCAGCTTTTCTTTACCTGCAATTCCTGATAAAGCCAGTGAAAATAATTCCTCAGGAGTTCGATCTCGCTCTAACAATCCACAACCAGGAGCACACAACACAACAATGCTCAGAATCAACAATAGCCCACGTATATACCGACGGTTCAACATGTTCTATTCCACCTTTCCATCAAACTTTCTCCATAGCCTGCCCCTCCCTTATTTGCTTATACTTCCTTCCTTTGGCATCGCCTCTTCAAAAAAATAAAGAGAGGACGACTCCGCAATCGGAATAGTCCTCTCTTAACGTGTAACTTCCTGTTCTTCCATGACGATCCGATTTCGACCACCATGCTTCGCATCATACAAGGCCATATCAGCCCGGTAAAATAACGATTCCACACTAACCTTCTCATCCATCCAGTTCCATTCGGCAATACCGCTGGATACGGTTACGGAAGGCCTTGTTTCTTCAGCAACCCTGGTGCGAATGATTTCCGCATATTCCAGTGCCTGACGAGCACCAATCTGAGGCATATAGATGGCCAGCTCTTCCCCGCCCCATCTGGCGCAGATGTCCTCAGGCCGGACGGAACTTGTTACAATGTCGCTTACCTGTTTCAATACCTGATCACCTGTTTGGTGCCCAAACGTGTCATTCACCTGCTTAAACTGGTCAATATCCACAACAACCAGTGAGCCACAGAATTCATGAGCCTGACGTTCATGGATCACACTATCCAGGTAATGCCTCACATATAGTCCCGTCAGCATATCCAGGTTTGCCAAACGTCGTACCTCGGCGTGAAGCGTTGCATTGGAGAGAGCAAGTCCAATATGAATGGACAGCATCTGCAGCAAACGGTAATTATCGTACGAAAAATACTGCTTTTTCGGATGCCCCAGCAAAATGGCACCCTTCACTTCACCATTCACCCGAACAGGTGAAGCGATCAATGACATCGAGCCGGTAAGATCCATGAAGACCGATGACACTCTATCGTATTTCGCATAATTGGATAGGATGAGCGGTTCTTCGGTTTGATACAGCAACCCTGCTATTCCATAATCAATTGGAAACGATTTGCGACATATCTCATTCACATTGGATGACATCACTTCGAAGTGATCCGTACTGTCATTCAGTTGAAGAATACAACATGATTCAGCCTGAAAGATGTCCTTCAACTCCTGCTCGGAGAATTGATAGATCTCCATTAGCTGCAGGCTCTTGTTCAAACGTTGTGTCAGATCGTTGATTAGACGAAGTTCCTGGATCAACATATTCGATTGCTCGTGCAGCTTGGCATTTTCAAAAGCAGTTCCTGCTGTATCCGCCATCATCGTAATGAGTTGCAGATCGGAATCTTCCATTAACTCCTCATTCATCTCAATATGAAATACACCATAGATCCCTTGTTTACCTTTTAGAGGAAGGCCAACCTCCAGAATACGATGTTCACCTTCATCCGATCGAACAACAATGAGCTTTCCTTCCATAAACGATTGTACACAGATGTCTTCTCCACGTTCATGAACAAGCAACGGTTTAATGCGAGGGTTGAGACTGCTCTGATCCTGAGACATATACAATGTCATTCGGGTTGTTGGATATAAGTAGTCAATACTGTCAAACACTTCATCCAATATGGCGTCCACATCCATTTTGTCATGCATCCGTTGAACGATTTGGAACAGAATCGACCTTCGGTGCTCTTCACGGGCCGTTTGTTCATGAGCATGTAATAGATCCGTCATAAATATGTATTCAAATCTTCGGTAAAAGCAGGTACGATAATGCAATGCCTCCGATCGAACAACGGCTTCAGACGTGTCATCTCGATTTTGCTCGTAGGTTACAGCAGTGAAGACAGCAAACATATCCTTGTTTGTCCTGGAGAAGAGAGGTTCAGCCATTAGATGGTACTCTCCATTTTCAGTGGTTCCACGTAACGACTGAGCCTGTCCCGTTTCAAGGCATTGCATCACAGTCGAATGTACATCGAGCAATGGAGCCCCTTCAATCCCTTGCCCCATACAGATCCCTTCTGTATTCCATACGTTGTATATTATCGATGATCTGTCTGAGTGTGGCCGCCGTTGGAAATGCCAGTCGGTGTATGCTTGTTGCAGCAGGCTTCCCAAATATGAAAAATCAAAAGGTGTGATGTCCATTTTTTGCATCCAGAATACATGCGCTTCGTGAGGAGCGGCAGAAGATGCGGAATCGCCCGAACTTCGCGAATTCAAGCTGGCTGGTTTACTTCTTAGATGTTCTAACATGTCAGGCGCTCCTTTGCACCGTTTTTGCATCCACTCGGATGCATTAATCTGCAGACGTTATCGCAAACCTGCAAATTCTATGCGATAACCTTAATGTACAAGATCATTTAAAGTTAAGATACAATCTATTTTACTCTCTTTAAAGCATTTTTGCATCCATATTTCAGAAAATTGTCCCATTATTTTGGGCCTAAGGACCTATCGACAAATTTAGACGTTTTTTTGCTTTTATCACAGGCTTGACTTTGGTTCTAGTAAACTGTAAAATAAATTGTTGATGAAGACTACTAATGGGTCTTTAAATTTGGGCATTACCGGTTGTGTCACCCTCATTCTTTTTGTTGCTTTCAGGACAGCGGCTGAACTTTCCTGATCGTTCTATGCGTGGCTTAGCCCGCATCAACAAATTGGAGCGCAAACAGAGCCCTATATGAACTTTAACTAAAAAGGAGCTACTTTAAACATGGCACGTTACACTGGTCCTAAATTTAAATTGAGCCGTCGCCTCGGCATTTCCCTGAGCGGAACAGGCAAAGAATTGAAACGTCCTTTCCCTCCAGGTCAGCACGGAGCTAACCAACGGAGAAAAATCAGCAACTACGGTATGCAATTGCAAGAAAAACAAAAACTGCGTCACATGTACGGTTTGGGCGAGAAGCAATTCCGCACTCTCTTTGCTAAAGCGCAAAAAATGCAAGGTATCGCAGGTGAAAACTTCATGTTCTTGCTTGAGAGCCGCCTTGATAACCTCGTATACCGCCTTGGATTCGCTAACTCCCGCGCTGGTTCGCGTCAGTTGGTATCCCACGGTCACGTAACTGTAAACGGCAAAAAAGTTGACATCGCTTCTTACCAAGTAAGCACTGGCGACGTTATCAGCCTGCGTGAAAAAAGCCGCGGTCTTTCTTCCGTTAAGGAAGCTTTGGAAAACCGTCCGCATCTTCCGGCATACGTAGAATTCAACGATACTGCTCTGGAAGGCAAATTTATCCGTTTGCCTGAGCGTTCGGAATTGTCCCAAGACATCGACGAAAAACAAATCGTCGAATTCTACAACCGTTAATCGTTGGAATTTCATTAAGCTTCACACCAAACAGCTGTCCGAGATTTTCTCGGCAGCTGTTTTTTTATTTCAAGAGAAACAAAGAGCAAAAAAGGAGGTCGTACCTGCATCTAATGTATGGATATGGCCTCCTTCCTATACATAGTACATCTATTTACGTCCACTCTCGGACACTCAATGCTTCCACGTTTTACTGAAATTCTCCACGACTTCTCATGATATGTAATTCAATTCCGCATGATATATATTATAATCCAAGAAAGAATGGCAATTTTCGACCATTGCTTGTATTTCTCAGGCATGCAAACCAGCCTTTTTATGCTATAATAAGTGCTGTTAAAAGGAGGAAGACACTGAATGGTTGATGTTAATAAGAAACAACCCGATGAACAGCCTGCCCGCAAGCGCAGTTTTGCCCGCAGACTGGGTAGTTTCGTCAAATGGATGGTTGTCCTGGGATTCATGGGGGTACTATTTGTAGGCGGTGCTCTGATGGGATACGTCAGTTCCATTGTAAAAGACGAACCTGTCCGTTCAAGGGCGCTGATTGAACAAAAAGTCAGCGAAAACTCCATCACAGGCTTTGCTTACTTTGCCGACGGCAGCCCGATCGGTCAATTACGAACAGAAGAAGATAGGCGTCCGGTCACCTTTGACCAGATCCCGCAGAAGGTTATTGATGCAGTCATTTCGATTGAAGACAATCATTTTTACGAACATAAAGGTGTAGACATGAGCGGAACGCTCCGTGCCGTGAAACAGAAAGTGCTGAAAGAATCTGTTCAAACCGGCGGAAGCACACTGACTCAACAATTGGCTCGGCGTGTATTCCTCAATCTGGATCGAACCGAGGATCGGAAAGTGAAAGAAATATTACTTTCGCTCCGACTCGAACGTTTCCTGACCAAAGACGAAATTATGACAGCGTATCTGAACAAGGTTCCTTTTGGTAACGGCTCCAGTGGATATAATGTATATGGAGTCAAGGCAGCTGCCAAAGGACTGTTCAATATTAATGATTTGAGCAAATTAAACACAGCTCAGGCTGCTTATCTTGCAGGATTGCCTCAGCTCCCCTCCTCTTACTCTGCCTTTAATGGAAAAGGCGACTTTGTTGAGGACAATTTTGAGCGTGCAATCAATCGTCAGCATCTGGTCTTGCGCCGTATGCTGGAACTGGGCAAAATTAATCAATCCGAGTATGACGAAGCTCTTGCTTTTGACATCAAGAGTTCACTCGCACCCAAAACCATCAAAGCTTACAATACTTATCCATACCTTATGATGGAAACGGAACGACAAGCTGCACAGATTTTAATGAAGCAACTGAATTCGGATAAAGCTGACGGCACTGATGCCAATGCGGATACAGCCAAGGATACGGATGCCGATACACCGCAAAAAGAAAACAGTGCTCTGCTGGAAGAAGCTCAGCAGCAATTGCGTACAGGCGGATATCGTATCTACACGACTATCAACAAGAGTATCTACAAAACGATGCGTACCATTGCCGAAGATGACAGTAATTTCGCTGCTGACGATCCCGTGAAGGGAAAAGAACAGACTGCTGCCATGTTGATCAATCACAAAACAGGCGCCATTCTCGGCATGATTGAAGGCCGTGATTTCCAGGATGAACAGATGAACTATGCAACCCAGATGGTGCGTCAGCCTGGTTCAACTATGAAACCCATTGCTGCTTATCTGCCTGCACTGGATGAAGGACTGGTTCAACCGGCTTCCATTATTGATGATTCACCGATAATTCTGAAGGACGGCCAGACCGGATTCCATATTCCGAAAAATGCCAACAATCGCTACCAGGGACTTGTGACTGCCCGTAGAGCACTCAACTACTCACTGAATGTTCCTGCGCTGAAGCTGTTCAACGAAGATGTTGGTATCGACAAATCATGGGCTTTCGCCAAGAAGCTTGGGATTACCACCATCCAACCGATTGACTACCAAGCCCAGACTGGTGTTCTTGGAGGACTTCAGTACGGTGTTACCGTTGAAGAGCTTACCAATGCCTATGGAGCCATTGCCAACAATGGTGTGTACAATGATTCCTATATGATTAGCAAAATTGTAGACTCAAAAGGGAATATCGTATATAAACATGATGCAGAACCTGTTCAAGCTTTCTCAGAACAGACGGCATACCTGATGACAGATATGCTTCGCACCGTTATTACGGAAGGTACAGCAGATAAAGTTCGTGAAAATTATAAGTACTCCAAGAGTGTGCCTATCGTAGGCAAAACGGGTTCAACCCAAAACTATGCCGATGTCTGGTTTGAAGGCTATACGCCGGATGTCACATTGGGTGTATGGGTTGGATACAAACAGCCGATAAACACGCTGGAGACAAGATCACAGAAAAAACGTGCACAGCAGCTGTGGACGCAAATTATGAATCAAGTCATCGCTACAGATAAAGAAATGTTTGTAACCGATTCGTTCAAAAAACCATCCGGAATCGAGACACGAACCGTATCCGCTTATAGCGGCAAATTGCCAACATCTCTGACTGACAGATTTGTCACTGATATTTTCAATAGCAAGTTTGTGCCGAAGGATAGCGATGATGGCGTCGCAAAAGCCAAATATATCACTTACAATGGTGTGAACTACATTCCGCGTGATGAAACGCCTGGAGACATGACGAAAGAGAAAACCGTCGTCAAGCGTAAGAAACCGATCTCTGATCTCATCAAGGAACTGCAAAGTGCATTCTCACGTATGAGTCGTCACGAATCACTTGCGTATTACCTGCCGGAAGATGCCGATTCAGACATGCCGACACAGGTCGATCCAAGAACGGATAACGGCAAAGCACCAGATGCACCAGGCAATGTGAGAATTTCCGTCGCCAATGGGAACGCCGTGATTACGTTTAATGCAACACCGGAAAGTGACGTGGTTGGTTATCGCCTGTATCGCTCAGTAAATGGCGCCGGATTCCAGAATCAGGGGCAGGTTGTCCTGACAGGTGAGTCCAGATCATTTACTGCATATGCACAAGGTGGAAACTTTGCGTTCTACGTTACAGCAGTGGATGTAGCTGGTCGTGAGTCTGCTCCTAGCGCAGCAGTTAGCAGTGCAGGAATAGTAGAGCCTCCTTCAGATGAAGAAATAAATGAACCGATTAATGTTCCAGGTACAGTCGTTACACCGGAAGATTCCCAGAATGAGAACGCCGCAACTACGGCTCCGGCTACACCTGGCCAAGTGAGCGTGTCGGCGCTTTCCCAAGGACTGCGTATTCAGTGGGCCTCCAATCCGGAATCGGATGGCGTTCAAAGTTATGCTGTATATTTTAGTGAGACAGGGGCAGCCCCTTACACCAAAATTGGCACAACTTCAGGTACCTCCATGGACTACGGAGTACCTGCATCTACCAGTGGATGGTTCAAGGTATCCGCTAGCAACAGCATAGGCGAATCTGAGCCGTCAGGAGCCGTGCATTTCCAACCGTAATACAGAGTTATCATGACTCCACTCTTAACCCCATTCTCGCATCATGAGGATGGGGTTTTGTTATTCATTGATACCCAAAAGTAAAAGCCTGATCCGCAATGAGATACGGATCAGGCTTTGAATTGGAATCATGGGACATGCAGGCACGTTGTATCCGCTGGTTTACTCTTTAGTCTTCAATGGTCGATAGATCACCTGTCGGCAGGTCCAACTCCCAAGCTTTCAACACACGGCGCATAATCTTGCCGGAGCGAGTCTTGGGCAGTTTATCCTTAAACTCAATCTCACGCGGAGCGGCGTGGGCAGACAAGCCTTCTTTTACAAACCGATAGATCTCTTCCTTCAGTTCAGGTGTCGGCTCATACCCCTCACGCAGTGCCACAAAGGCCTTAATGATCTCTCCGCGGGTTACATCCGGTTTGCCGATAACGCCCGCCTCTGCTACCGCAGGGTGCTCTACGAGCTTGCTCTCCACCTCAAAGGGGCCAATGCGTTCGCCTGAAGAGTTAATGACATCATCAATCCGGCCCTGGAACCAAAAGTAGCCATCTTCGTCCATATAAGCGGAATCACCGGATACATACCAGCCAGAAAGTCGGAAGTACTCCTCGTATTTGGCCGGGTTATTCCAGATCTTCGCCATCATGGACGGCCAGGAAGTACGAATAGCCAGGTTACCCATACTGTATGGCGGCAGTTCCTGTCCTTGATCGTCAATAATGGCGGCTTCAATTCCTGGTAATGGACGACCCATGGAACCTGGTTTAATTGGCATGCCCGGGTAGTTACAGATTAATTGTCCACCCGTCTCCGTCATCCACCAGGTATCATGAATTCGCTGTCCATAGGCTTTCCAGCCCCAACGGACAACTTCGGGATTAAGTGGCTCACCCACAGACATAACGTGACGGAGACTGCTCAGATCATGCTGGGCAATGGTCTCTTCGCCTGCTCCCATCAACATGCGGAAAGCCGTCGGCGCACTGTACCATACGCTAACTTTATTTTTCTCAATGGTGCTGTACCAGTCTTGCGGACTGAAACGTCCTCCACGAATAACGTTGGTCACACCATTCAACCACGGTGCAAAAATTCCGTAGGAGGTACCTGTTACCCAACCTGGATCGGCTGTGCACCAGTATACGTCATCCTCACGCAAATCGAGTACAACCTTGCCGGTGTAATAATGCTGAATCATCGCATTCTGCACATGATATACACCTTTCGGTTTGCCTGTAGAGCCGGAAGTATAGTGAATCAGCAGACCGTCTTCGCGAGTCAGCCACTCCACTTCCATATCATCCGAAGCTGCGGACATCTCTGCATCAAAGTCGATGAGTCCTTCTTCCGTCTGCGGACCGCCACCCACAACAAAAATATGCTTCAGTTCAGGCAATTCGGAACGTTTGATTCGTCCCAGCAATTGAGGGGTCGTCACCAGTGCCACAGCTCCGCTATCCTCCAGCCGGTCCTTCACCGCAGTTTCCATGAAGGCTTCAAATAGCGGACCTGCAACAGCCCCAACCTTCAATATGCCCAACAGACTAAAATAGAGCTCAGGACTGCGAGGCATAAAAATAAATACACGATCACTCTTAGCAATACCATATTTGCGCAGAACGTTACCGAAGCGACTCGACTGCTCACTCAAGTCAGCAAACGTGTATGCCTCTTCACGAGAAGCATCACTGTATAATAGCGCCGTTCTTCCGCCTCTTCCTTCCAGCACATGACGATCTATCGCTTCATGCGCCATGTTGACTTTCCCGCTGGCGTGCCACGTAAAGTGCCTTTCAACCGTTTCCCAATCAAATTGGCTTCGGGCCTCCGTGTAATCGCCCAGATTAGATTCAGACACAACCGTTTGCAGCATCTCACCATGTGCTTGACTCATGCTTGCCAGCCTCCTTCAACTCGACATTTCGATTCCCAATATGGGTCACTTCTGATTGCCTTTGTGTTGACTGAACTTCCAGTTAGCGCTTACATTAGTAGAGAGAACTTCTCATCATGTACTTGCCAGGCCAAACCGATGAACCCAAACTGCAGTTGAATTGTGAACATTTTTTGTCTACGCAATTATAGCAAATCTTTTCAATCATCGTCTATGGCTTTTCAAATTTTTGGTTTTTTGCTATAAGTAGGGGGAGAGAGGAGCATGAACTATGGAGCATATTAAGGAGCATCATATGCGTTCCATCTTCAAGTCCGGCCACCGAATCATCATTGAGGGACCAGTTCAGGCCGCGACGATTACGCAGCTTGAATTTCATTCCGATCTGGATGCCTTCCGGCGCCCTTCGGAACAACAGGAGGCATTGGCCGAAATTGCCGCATTACCCGAAGGTCGAATCATAATAGCGCGGGAAAATGAGACCATTGTCGGTTATGTGACTTTCCATTATGCAGATGAATGCGAGCGTTGGTCGGAAGGCAATATGACTGATCTAATTGAGCTGGGCGCCATTGAGGTTGCGGGTTCCTATCGCTCTCTCGGGATTGGGCGCGAAATGCTGCTCACTGCGTTTGAAAATGGACAGATGGAGAAATATATCATATTCACAACGGAATATTATTGGCACTGGGATTTGAAGGGCAGTGGCCTTTCCGTATGGGATTACCGCAAGATGATGGAAAAATTGATGCAAACCGTAGACATGACCTGGTACGCCACCGATGATCCCGAGATTTGTTCACATCCGGCAAACTGCCTCATGGTCCGCATTGGAAGCCAAGTACCCCTGGAATCGGAAGAACAGTTCGACCGCGTGCGATTCCGCCATCGTTTTATGTACTAATCACGAATTCACATGGATGATTCCGAATACGTATACATAGAAAAACCGCCTCTCCGCGAACAGGTTCATCATGGATGATCTGCAACGAAGAAGCGGTTTTTGTTGCTTTTTAAGCCTTTATCATGCTCAACATGCGTATACCTTATGGGGTTACATATGTTCCAGCATATGTTCAACAATACGGTGAGAGCGCTGGGAAGACTCCACAGTAAACTCGGCAAAGTTCACATGTGCTGATCCATCTGCTTTGTCTGACATTGCGCGAAGTATAACGAACGGTACACGGTTCATGAAGCTCACTTGCGCTACGGCAGCTCCCTCCATTTCCGCACATGCCCCATTCATTTCGGTATACAGCATTTTCACCGTATCCTTGCTTGCAATGAATTGATCTCCTGACAGCACTTTGCCGATCAGATAGTTCGCTTCCTGCGCTTTGCAGGCTTCTTCAGCTAACTCGATAAGTGATGCTTCCGCTGGAAAGGCGGACGTCTCCTGGTAAGGAATAACCCCGCGCTCAAATCCAAGTGGGGTTACATCCATATCATGCTGTACACATTCGGACGAGATGACCATATCTCCAATATTCAACTCTGGATTAACTGCACCCGCGACACCTGTGAAAATAATACGGTTAACCTGAAAACGATCAATCAAAATCTGTGTCGTCACAGCCGCATTTACTTTACCCACGCCTGATTTGCAGACCACAATCTGCTTACCCAGCCATTCGCCTGCAACATAGGTAATACCGGTTTGTTTTACTGTCTCTAGTTGCTTCATACCAGCCAAGAGAAGTTCTACTTCCTCATCCATTGCACCAATGATACCGATTGATTCTCGCATGTTCTAACCTCCTGTATACATTTTGCATGTTAACCTGGACATGTTTCCCTCCAAGTATGTTTTTCCGTCTAGGTTCAGAGCCCCATTCAGCACAAAAGCTCCGTTTCCGGAGCTTCCGTCATTCCACTATGTAGAGAGAATGCCTTCTCCCTTTCTTAAACCATTGCCATTTCAATCAGAAATGACGATGAACCATCCAAGCCTGTATTTAAACTACGTCTGCATGGCTTACAGACAGACGAAGAATCGTTTCATGCGGCAAAATAACCCGTGGGTTTTCCACATTTTCTTTCTTCATCAGCTTGGTCAGCAAACGCATCGCTACAGCGCCCAAGTCATACATCGGTTGAGCTACAGTAGTCAACTGAGGACGGACCATGGAAGCCATACGAATGTTATCCACACTGATGATGGAGAAGTCATCCGGTACTTTCAGACCTTCATCCTGAATGCTGTGAATAGCACCAATTGCCATCTCATCTGTTGCAGCGAAGATTGCCGATGGTTTTTTCTTCAATCCGAGGAAATACTTCATCGCTTCTACACCGGACTCATAACGATAGTTACCAATGCGTACGAGATCCTCCTGATATTCCATACCTGCTGCTTCAAGCGCTTTCTTGTACCCTTGGAAACGGGCATAACCGTTGGCAGGATCTTGCAGTGTACCACTGATCATTGCGATTTCCTTGTGTCCATGACGGATCAACGTATTTACAGCGTCAAATGCCGCTGCTTCATGATCGATATCTACAGAAGGGTATGTGCCCTTCTCGTCACTTGTTGCACAGAGAACAATCGGCACAGCCGCTGATTGGAACGCCTGAATATGCTCGTCCGTCACAGTTCCACCCATGAATAGCAGACCGTCCACTTGTTTCTCCAACAACGTGTTAATTACACGAATTTCTTTTTCTTTCTTCTTATCCGCGTTACACAAAATAATGTTGTAGTGATACATATTCGCAATATCTTCAATTCCGCGGGCAATCTCTGCAAAGGTTGAGTTCGAAATGTCCGGAATAACGACCCCGACCGTGGTAGTCTTCTTGCTCGCCAAGCCTCTGGCTACCGCATTCGGACGATATCCCAACCGATCGATGGCTTCATATACTTTTTTGCGTGTCTGTGGCTTAACATTAGGGTTATTATTAACAACCCGTGATACCGTTGCCATAGAGACACCGGCCTCACGTGCCACATCATAAATGGTTACCGTCACAGTACTTCTCTCCATTACCAGTAAATTTTCATACCATTTTCATTAAGATTTATATTACGACAAATTTATGCATTAATCAATTAAAATAGGCTTTAGGACTCACGCAGTGCTTTCGTGATTGTGGTTGAAGTAATATTCGAGTGGGAAGTATGCCATACAGGAATTCCCTTTTTGACTAGAATCGCCTGCGGAGATTCGTGCTTAACACCCAGCTTGTCCGCTGCTTCATTGGACACAGGGCGATCTTCCACTACATAAATGATACCGTATTTCACTTGTTCACTTGGACTATTTTGCAAATAATCGTTCATCTCCTGATAGGCGTTCGCGCTGATCGGGCAGCGTGTACTGTGCTTAAACAGAAGCAAGGGTTGATCCTCGGTAGCCTCCACTGCGGAGTTTAGCTGTTCAATACTTGTCATTTTAGTCATGTCAGCCATTTGATATACATCCCCCTTTACCAGGATTACCGCTATGTTGAGCGTTTTCACTCTACGATATCTTAACAAAAAGCGGGCGAAAAAGCCAATTTTCATGAAAACAAGCATTTTGCACGTCAAATTAGACAGCATTCGAGAAGTGCGCCTGCCATACAAAGCCGGATAATTGACCTAATCTGCGCTGTGTTATTTCGATCCATTCTTCATCATTAGACTCTTGGGCGTAACCCATAATATCCAGCAGCAGGTTAATTCTCTCCTCCACAGCATGTTGCATTCGATGCTCCATCTCACGATCCGTTGCATCCGGCCAAGCCAGCAGTTGTTCATGGAAGAGGTCCGCAAGTTCATTTCGCTCTCCAAACGATACATCCTGTTTTGTTGGCTGTTCACCGAGTGTACTGATGCACTCTTTCAAATCCGGCTTGACCGGTTGAAGCACTTCATAGGAAACGCAGTCTGTACAAGCAAATACAGGTACGTTACGAATCTCTACCTTTTTGGCATATACCACCGTTCTTAATTCCAGTTCCATTACATGTCCGCATCTGCACGTCTTACGCACAGTCATCACCTCATTCGTTCTATACTCTTATATAGATACCATTCGACCTATTTCCGCTCAAATCCTGCTATAAACCAGAGGTTGCACAAATTACCACTGTCTCCAGATGAAGGTTGTCGAATGTAGGCGTTCATTGAGTTGTAATCGCTTCCCCAATGGCGAGATTGCATGACGATGAAGTCACCATGAGAATCTGTTACAATAAAGACGCTATGTGCTAATTACCGCAAAAGGAGAGATGATGATGATGAGATTAACAGGCAAAAAAGTCATCGCCCTGGTCGATGAAGAATTCGAAGATCTGGAACTGTGGTATCCGGTACATCGTGTTCATGAAGAAGGCGCTGAGGTGCATCTCGCCGGAGAGAAAAAAGGCAAAACCTACATTGGTAAATATGGTGTTCCCGCCGAGGCGGAATACAGTTTTGATGAACTGGATAGTTCACAATATGATGGTATTCTTGTACCCGGGGGCTGGGCACCGGACAAGCTTCGTCGCTATCCCAAAGTACTTGAGCTCGTCAAGGAAATGCATGCGGATCGTAAGCCGATTGGACAGATCTGTCACGCAGGCTGGGTACTGATATCCGCCAAAATACTGGACGGGGTTACGGTCACATCTACACCGGGTATCCGGGATGACATGGAAAATGCCGGAGCCATCTGGAAAGATGAAGCCGTTGTTGTGGATGGACACATCATTTCAGCTCGCCGTCCACCTGATCTTCCGCCGTATGGCAAAGCATTTTGCGATGCACTTGCTGAAAAATAAAACAAAGCCCCGCGCCATATGGCGTGGGGCTTTATCGTTAAAAAAAGACTATTTTCCAAAATTGTACAAAAGTTAATATTTTCACTTAAAGGTATTTATTTGAAAATATCCCATTCAAGATGCATTCGATCCACTCTGTTCATCCGGACTGCCCATCGAATCATTGAAGACCTGTAGGCGCTCTTCGATGTCTGCACTTGTCCGCAGGCTGAAGCAATCATGGGCTGCCTCTTTGGCAGCAGCAGCCGTTGTATTCAATACCCTGTGCTTCACACGCAGCAAGGATTGTGGAGACATGCTCAGATTGCTGATCCCCAGCTCCAGCCATAGGGGAATCGAACGTTCGTCTCCTGCCATCTCTCCGCAAACACTGACATCAATCCCTCCAGTATGAGCCGCATCGACTGTTGCGCGAAGCATGCGCAGTACAGCCGGGTGATACGGATGATACATATGTGCAATCTGCTCATTCATTCGGTCTACAGCCAGTACATATTGCACGAGATCATTCGTACCGATACTGAAGAAATCAGCTTCTTCGGCAAGCAAATCGGCTATCATCACCGCTGCCGGAACCTCAATCATGATGCCCACCTGAATATGCGGATCGTACGGCAATTCGCGCTCGTCCAGATCAGACATCGCTTCACGCAGGATTTCATTGGCCTCCTGAAGTTCTTCTACCGAAGAGATCATCGGGTACATAATTTTGACATTGCCCGCAGCACTGGCCCGCAGAATGGCTGTGAGCTGTGTTTTGAACAGATCTTTGCGGTCCAGACTGATCCGAATCGCACGATATCCGAGAAATGGATTATCTTCTTCTGGCAGTTCAAAGTAGTCTAGCTGCTTGTCACCACCAATGTCGAGCGTACGAATAACGACAGACTGTCCTGCAGTTTTCTCAGCGACAAGACGATAGACCTCATACTGTTCCTGCTCACCCGGGAACGTAGCACGGTCCATGTATAGGAACTCTGTCCGGAACAACCCCACGCCCTTCGCCCCATGTTTCAGTGCCATATCCAGTTCCTTGACGGAACTGATGTTAGAAGCCAGATGCAGAACGGAACCGTCTTTGGTTACGGCATCTACTGTTGCAAGTACCTGCAACTGCTCTTTTTTCTTCAATTGTTTGCTGCGAATCATTGTGTAACGTTCAATTGTCTTGCGATCCGGCTCCGTAAATACGAGGCCATTATCTCCATCAACAACCAGCATATCTCCGGTCTCCACCGGCATGCCAAGACTCGCTTCCAGACCGGAAACGAGAGGAATGCCAAGGGCACGAGCCATAATTGCCGAATGTGACGTTTTGCCTCCGATAAGTGTCACAATGCCCAGCACGTGGCTTGGATTCAAGTGCGCTAATTGAGAGGGAGACAGCTCTTTGGCCACGAGTATATAAGGCTGGGTATCCGATGGAAGCGTAATTTCCGGTGCGCCCAGCAGATGCTTTAACAAACGGTTACCCACGTCCTTGATGTCGATGGCCCGCTCCTTCATATACTCGTCTTCGAGCAGATCAAACATGGTGACAAAATGATCAATGGCCTCTTTGACGGCTACTTCTGCAGCTTTGTACTGCCGTTCAATAATGCCGCGAATTTCGTTCATGAACACCGGATCTTCCAGAATGGCCAGATGCGCATCAAAGATGCTGGACTCTTCAGGACCGACGACTTCCTTGAACTCATTCTTGATATATTCAATCTCATCCTTCGATGTCCGTATGCCCTCGTACAGCCGTTCGAACTCTTGGGCGAGATCCACCGAATCCATCTTCTGATCCGGCAGATCCCATTCCCAACTGGGCAGGACAAATGCTTTGCCGATGGCTATGCCTGCAGCGCCGTTGATGCCTTGTATCTTCATTCTACCCCTCCAACGTTCCTGTCATAGAGCACCACGGACATAACGGATGCCTGACCTTTCTTAACTTGCTTAAATGGAGCAAAGCTCCATGATTTGACACGATCGGGATTCGTGATGACCATCGGTGTCGTCAGCGATGCCGCCTCGGCTCGCAATACAGCCAGGTCAAACTTGATTAACAACTGACCGGGCTCCACCGTATCCCCTTCCTGAACAAAGGCTTCAAAGTGGCCTTTCAGTTGGGATGTGTCAATACCGATATGCAACAGGACCTCAAGTCCTTCCCTGGTGGAGATGCCCAAGGCATGCATCGTTGGATACATGTGCATAATCGTTCCGTACACGGGTGAGACCAGCTCTCCCTTTTCCGGGACAAAGGCTACACCATCGCCCACAAGCTTGGCTGCAAAAATCTGATCCGGCACCTCTTCAATCGGCAGCATTTTGCCCTGCACAGGAGCACAGAACAGAACTTGTTGCAGATCCCGTTCGAGCAGCTTCGCAATCTCTTCCCGGATTAATTCCGAATAGGTGCCAAATACCACTTGTACGTTACCGCCACCCAGCTTGATGAGCCCAGCAGACCCCATACTCTTCATTGCACCTGTATCGATTAACCGATCATTATGCACTGTGAGTCGAAGTCGTGTAATACATGCCTCAACCTGCACAATGTTTTCTTTCCCGCCCAATGCTTCCAAAATAAGAGGAGCTTGATAAGGAATGTTACCTACCCAATCTTCCAGCATGGACCCCTCTTCGCGTCCTGGAGTTGGAATCTTGAACGTGCGAATCGCCCACCTAAACAGGAAATAATAGACTAACCCATATAGTATGCCAATCGGTATGAGCTTCCAAGCATTCTCCGATAGATGGAAATTGAGTATGTAGTCAATAATGCCAGCCGAGTAGGAGAAACCATGGCGTATATCAAGCCAGTAACTGATCCACATTGCAAGTCCTGACATGACTGCATGCACGATGAACAGATAAGGTGCCGCAAACAAAAAGGCAAACTCAATCTGCTCCGATACCCCTGTCAGAAAACAAACGAGTGCGGAAGTGAGAAAAGTTTTTTTGATTTTCGGCTTCAGGTCTTCCCTTGCCTCCTGAATAATCGCAAAGGCAATCGCTGGAATCGCAAACATCATGATCGGGAATAACCCGGCCATAAAATACCCTGCTGTTGGATCACCCGCAAAAAATCGCGGCAAATCCCCTTGTACAATATTGCCGTCTGCTGTTTCATACGTCCCCAGTTGGAACCAGAACACATTGTTAAGCAGATGATGCAGTCCGAAGGCCACCAGCACCCTGTACAAGACCCCATATATAAACAGCCCAAAACCGCCGAGACTGTATTCCCAGGTGGCGATGGCGTTCAATGCATGTTGCAGAATGGGTGCGATCCATAACATAAAGAAGGAGAACAGTGCCGAGCACAGCCCTACTATGAGCAAAACAAACCTTGAACCGCCAAAAAACTGTAAGATTTCAGGCAGCTTAATGCTTTTGAACCGATTATGCGTCACCCCGGCAAGTGCGCCGAGAATAATTCCGATTAAGGAAGCAGGTTGAACGGTGCCATCCCCGAAATTGCGAGTCACCTGATCATATATCACAATACCAGCCAGAGCAGCGAGTCCCGCTTGTCCGGCCTGGTTGGAGAGTCCCAGCGCTACACCGACAGCGAACAAATACGGCAAAAAATAAAAAATACCGTGTCCGGCCACGGTAGACACTTCACCAACAACTTTCAATCCCCAGGCGTCCCAGGGCAAACTGCCAACACTCAGCAAAATTGCGGCGGCGGGCAGGACCATTGTAGGCAGCATTACCGCTCGTCCGAGCTGCTGCAAGGATCCGAGCCAATTCATGGCGACCTCTCCTTTCTATCCTAGATGGTAAGCTTTACGCAACGTTTTGTCAAAGCAAAACAGTAACCTATTGACAATTTGTATTACTCTCCCGCCAGGCATGACAAAAGGAGGGTATTTCTTTGGTCCCCCAATGATTAAATAGAGCGGAATACCGCTTAAATTTAACTTCATTCGATCCTCTAATCTGCAAAGTATATTTTATATTCCAATTATACAACAGAAAAAATCCCGTCAACTCGAGGTTAACGGGATTTTTAGTGATCGAGATTTAACCGCGTCCAGCACCGCGCAGAACGATGGAATCCTCTACCTTGATACAACGATTCGTTACCGCTGTCATACCGTTCTCAGCAGCAATCTGTACGGCTTCATCACTGTGGATACCAAGCTGAAGCCACAATACATTTGCTTTGATCGCCGCAGCTTCACGAGCGACATCCGCGCAATATTCATCACGGCGGAATACGTTCACGATATCTACCGGCTCAGGGATATCCGCCAGGGTCGCATATACCGTCTCACCGAGAATCTCACCTTGTACCTGTGGATTTACCGGGATGATGCGATAACCTCTGCTTTGCATGGCTTCCGCTACCATATAGGAAGTGCGATCTGATTTGTCCGATAAGCCGACGACTGCGATGTTGCCTGCCTTGCGTAAAAGTTGTCCAATTTCTTCACGAGTAGGATTGTTAAATTCCATGTTCAAGCACCATCCTTTTCTGATTAAAGTGCGTGTTCAAAAGACAGGTTTTCAGTTATTTACTCTTTTACCCATTGAACCGAGGCGCCAAGCGCCTGCAAATGATCGAAATATTGCGGATAAGACTTGGCTACATGGTGTGCATCCCGAATACGAAGCGGTTCTTTGGAACGCAGACCGACAACGGTCAGTGCCATAATTACCCGATGATCGTAGTGAGCGTTAATCTCAACGCCACCTTCGACGCCTTCCGGACGACCATGTACGATAATCTCGGCCTGACGTTCTTCTACGTTGGCTCCTGCCTTCCGCAGTTCGTTCAAATAATCTGTAATTCGGTCACATTCCTTGTAACGTAAGTTCTCTACATTATAGAACCGTGAGGTTCCTTCCGCAAACACTGCCGCCGCTACCATGGCCAAAACCGCGTCTGTAGCGGCATCTCCATCGAATTCCACCGCTTTCAATGTACCGTTACCTTGCACATGTACCACATCGTTCTCATGAGTCAACGGCACTTCCATCATACGCAGAACGTCAACAATAGCACGCTCACCTTGTTTGCTCTGTTCCATCAATCGCAAAATTTTAACATCTGATTGGGTGACAGCCGCGGCCGCGAGGACAGCTGCTGAACCCGGATAGTCTCCTTGAACCGTATATGTTTGCGGTTTATAGGCTTGGCCGCCAGGTACGCGGAAGGACATGTAATCATCACTTGCATGAATGACGATACCCGCCTGTTCCAGTACTTCCAGCGTCTGACCAATGACCACTTTAGATTTCAAGTCGTTCAATACTTCAATCGTGCTGTCTTCGGCCAGAAGCGGAGTTACAAACAGTAACGCGCTCAAATACTGGGAGCTGACGGAACCGGATACACGGATATGTCCACCCTTAGCCTGCCCCCCTTTGATCGTGATTGGCAAGCGCCCTTGTTCGTGCTGTACCTCAACACCGAGCTGACCAAGCGCATCGATCAGGTCATCATGTGGACGTTTACCAAGAGAATCCGGGTACGTATTTACAAACGTAACCTCAGGACAAAGTGCCGTTACCCCCATCAGGAAACGCAGCACTGCACCCGCATTGCCTACATTCAATTCACGCACATCACGTGGATGGCTGCCAAAGCCCTTAATGACGATTTTGCTGTCATCTTCTTCAAGCACCGCTCCAAGATCACGAATACATCTGCGCATAGCGTCACTATCTTCACTGTGAGCCGGGTAATGGATCGTACTCGTGCCTTCTGCCAGCGCAGCAGCTAGCAAGTAGCGTGTGGTGTAGTTTTTGGAAGACAAAGCTCCAATTTCCCCGTTCAGGGATGGTGTCGGTTTAACGATAACGTCCATGGATGAAATTCTCCTTCATTGATTATAATGTGCTTCGTTAGATGATCCTGTTACGTATTTGGTTCAGGATACATGCGGTGATGCTGTACTGCCAAATTGACATTCCATACATCGCTTGGGTATCATTATAGGCGTTAAGTCCATACAGAAAAGAGGACCTGAATATGACACAAATTGCTGAAATTGAAACTTCTGAGCTGCGCCGCCGTTTGCAGGCGGGAGAGAAGCTGCAGATGATAGACGTCCGTGAGGACGATGAAGTCGCACAAGGCATGATCGAGGGAGCGAAACACATCCCGCTTGGACAGATTCCGGACAGACTGTCCGAAATCCAAAAGTCTGGTGAGATTGTTCTGATCTGCCGCAGTGGATACCGTAGCGAGCGTGCTTGTGAGTACTTGCAGCAGCTCGGATATGATGGCTGCACCAATATGGTTGGCGGCATGTTGCAATGGCAAGAGGAAGACTAAATAGCATCAGGATCGGGGGCGAAAGTTAGGATAACTGCAATCAGCAGTTCTCGGTAACCACTGTGCATCCTGATCCTTAAGTCAGTCAAACGGGCCAATCGGCCCGTTTTTCACATCATTCTAACGCGATCACATGGCTCCATTCCCACTTTAAATCCTTCGGCATATCTTCTTCCGAATGCGAAATGTAAATGTATCCCTCTCATGCATCGACCTGCACTCATGTGTAGTGTCTATCCCTAAACTCACTGACGAGAAAATGAAATAATTACAAGCTTAGACGCGGTAATGCGCTAAAATTAAACGAGTCACTTCAGAAGCGGATAACTCGGTTGTATCCACCGTGTAATGCGCAAACCGGTATGCGTCCTTCCGTTCCTGCATAATGGTCTGAATGCGTTCCTCGGCATTACCTGCCAAGAGCGGACGGTTCTCGCAGCCGCTGACGCGTTCTACTATCACTGCCGGATCAGCAGTCAGGGCAACCACCCAGCCGTTCTTCGACATGACATCACAGTTGTCCGAACGCAGAACCACACCGCCTCCGGTTGCAATCACTTGCGCCTTTTTCTCTAACACCGAGCACAACATGCGACTCTCGGCGTCGCGGAAATACGTCTCTCCCTTGCCTGTGAACAACTCAGGAATCGTACAGCCTTCCTCTTTTTCCACCGCGGCGTCTACATCAATCAGTCGGTAACCAAGCTCGCGTGCGAGCATGTCAGCAACGGTTGATTTGCCAGTTCCCATCATGCCGATGAGAATAATATTGTTAGACTTGCTCAAGGTGTACACTCCTTTAATTCAAGCAATTCGTGAGCACTTTTGTCCTATCATAACACAGCCCTGCGGACGGGGGAAGGCCATAGTATGACGACTTCCCTCCAAGCATCCGCAAGCACTTCCAGAGCATATCGAAGCATGTCCATGTACTCCAAACGATTTTAACGAACTCAGATAAGTTTATTTTTAAATTATAGGCGATTTTAAAATTCTAACGAATCTCAGAAAACTTATTTCACAAGAACACCCTCAAAACAGCGCAATTTCGCTCTAAATGTTCTAAATAGGATCATCTTCTGAGTTCGTTAGAGAATAGAAAAGGTTAATATCCACGAAATAGAGCATCTCAGGTTCGTAAGATGTAGGACCAGCTTACACATACGGTAAAATAAAGAGACCTGGAGCTCATCGGTATGAACCGACTCTCCAAGTCCCCTTTTCAAGATTCTGTCCATGCCTTTCTTTCAGCCAAGGCTCCTGATTCAGGACACTTTAGCCAAATCTCATGGACTTGCGTATACGTTATTATTCCATCCAGTTGTGGTGGAAGCTACCTTCTTTGTCCAGACGTTTGAACGTATGAGCACCAAAGTAGTCACGTTGTGCTTGCAACAGGTTCGCAGGCAAACGCTCTGTACGGTAGCTATCGTAGTAGGATAATGCACTGGAGAACCCAGGAACCGGAACGCCTTGAGTTACCGCAGCAGCTACAACTTCACGCCACGCACCTTGGTAGGATTCTACAATGTTTTGGAAGTATGGATCCAGAAGCAGGTTTTTCAATGCTGCATCTTTGTCATACGCTTCTTTAATGTTTTGCAGGAACTGCGAACGGATGATGCAACCACCACGGAAGATCATGGCGATGTTGCCGTATTTCAGATCCCAACCGTATTCGTCAGATGCTGCGCGCATTTGGGCAAAGCCTTGTGCGTAGGATACGATTTTACTTGCAAACAGCGCTTTGCGCACATTCTCGATGAACGCTTTTTTGTCACCGGAGAATGCTTCAACCGCAGGTCCGTTCAAGATTTTGCTCGCTGCCACACGCTCGTCTTTCATCGCAGACAGGAAGCGGGAGAATACGGATTCCGTAATCATGGACAATGGTACGCCGAGATCCAGCGCGCTTTGGCTTGTCCATTTTCCTGTTCCTTTTTGTCCAGCTGCATCCAGAATGACATCAACCATTGGTTTGCCTGTTTCCGGATCATATTTGGAGAAGATGTCTGCCGTGATTTCGATCAGGTAGCTATCCAGCTCTCCCTGATTCCATTCTGTAAAGATGGCATGAAGCTCCTCAACGGATACATTCAACACGGATTTGAGCAGATGGTAAGCTTCACCAATCAGCTGCATATCTCCGTATTCGATACCGTTATGCACCATTTTCACATAGTGTCCGGCACCATCTGGTCCGATATATGTACAACAAGGATCGTCACCGACTTTGGCCGAAATGGCTGTCAGGATCGGTTCAACCAGCTTGTACGCACTCTCTTGTCCACCTGGCATAATTGCTGGGCCTTTCAGAGCGCCTTCTTCCCCACCGGATACACCTGTACCGATGAAGCGAATGCCTTTGTCTTCCAGCTCTTTGCTGCGACGTTGGGTGTCAGGGAAGTATGCGTTACCGCCATCAATGATGATGTCGCCCTCATCCAAATGAGGAAGCAGTTGTTCGATGGTTGCGTCGGTTGCATAACCAGCTTGTACCATGATCAGGATTTTGCGCGGGGATTCCAGGGATGCCACAAACTCTTCAATGGAGAATGTGCCTGTCAGGTTTTTACCTTCGGCTTCTTTCAGAAGATCGTTGGTTTTCTCCGGGGAACGGTTAAATACCGACACCGTGAAACCTCTGCTTTCAATGTTAAGGGCCAAATTTTTGCCCATTACTGCAAGTCCAATGACACCGATCTGTTGTTTCGCCATCTGGTCCTCCATCCTTTGCTCCAATTAATTTTATTGAAATGAACTCTCAACAATACCCCCATTTTAACGGTTTTACGCATAGAAGTGAACCCCGGACCATGGTCGCACAGCGAGAAAACACCCCAATTACCTGAGGTGTTCATCGTATTTTCATAAATACAGCGTTATATTTCAGCCTTCCAGCATCAACATGTGCCGTGACAACTGCATTAAGACTTTACGACAGGTATTTGCTTTTTCGATATTATCCATCTGAATGGCGGCATGCAGACGCTCCAGTTCATCGTCCACTTCCATGCGCAGCAGCATGAGTCGCTCCTCGCCTTCATGCGAGAGAAACATTTCTTCCATTTCTTCCGCCGTCGGCGCAGGTTCCTTTTGAAAAATAACTCGCTGTTTGAACCCGGATACTTCAACGAGACGAATGACTTCACCAAACAAAATATTCTCCACGGTCATCTGCTGATCCTTAAATCGTTTCACAACAGCATGCCCGCGTGTATCCCCAATCAGCTTCTCCAACCATTCCGCAAGCTTTGCGTCCTTGATAATATAATCTCCGGTCATCTTGTAATTCCCACTGCGCGTCTGTTGAAAACGGAGCTTTACCAGTTTGCGTCCGGTGCGGACTGACAGAATAAAAAAGGTTTCGTCCTCGCTCCAATATAGTGAATACCCCTCACGAATAAGGTCTTTGATCAAATTTTGGATATGCCGACGGTTGAACCGCAGCTCCAGATTGCAATATTCAACTTCATAACTCTTATTCACGGCACTCCCTCCATCTGTACCGGAGATGCTCCGGCCATCTTCTTCAATCGCTTCTACTCAATCGGCTTACCCTATTTTATACTTCATTTTATGTAAGGGTACTTGGTTATTTGACTATTTTTCACCAATTGATCCGGAGGATCGCAGCTTTCCGCAGATGCACAGGGGCAAGCCCCCGTTTTTCATGATATAATGGACGCGAAATGGAGGTATACAGTATGACTTTCTCAGGTTTTAACAGCAGCGATTTTGATGTATTTCAGATTCCTGGGCTGGAACCGCGTATGGAAATGCTGATTGAACGTGTTCGTCCGAAGCTGGAAGAGCTTGGTACTGAACTTACGCCTTACCTGACAGATTTATGCGGGGAAGAGATGTTTGTCCATGTCGCCAAACACGCACGGCGTACCGTCAATCCTCCAAAGGATACGTGGGTCGCCTGGGCATCTTCCAAACGTGGATACAAAGCACTGCCTCACTTTGAAGTGGGCATGTTCGATACACATGTTTTTGTCATTTTCGCCATCATCTACGAAAGTCCGAACAAGGCTGCATTCGCCGAAGGGCTCGAACGACAGTTGGATGAAGTGCGCAGCAATCTGCCTGGTCAGTACTATTGGTCCATGGATCATATGGCTCCTCACGGTACACTGCAAAAGGACATGCAGGATGAAGATTATGACAAAATCATCACCAAGCTGAAGACAGTGAAAAAAGCAGAGGTCATGTGCGGTCTGCGAATTGATCGCGATGATCCGCTTGTTGCGGATGGAGAAAAGTTCCTGAAAACGGTTCGTTCAACGTTCAAAACGCTGCTGCCGCTCTACAAGATGTCTTTGTCTTAAGTAGACATGGAGTACGGTGAACGATTAGTTCCCGGAGTTGATCACCGGCGGGCAGAATAATCTTCCCGTCGTTAGCTGAATGGATGCAATGGATGCACCATGCTACATAAAAAGGGAGTTCCACAACCTCTACGGTTGTTGGAACTCCCTTTTCTTATTGGATCAACCTTATCAGACTTCAATAGCATCATTTGGCAGGAGCTGTACGATACGGTTTACGGGATAACACATAGTGCACAACAGCAAGTCCAGCCATAACGACAGCACTTCCGATAAATGGAGCCGGATGACTAATGTGATCCCACAGCAGTCCGGATACAATCGGTCCTACGACCATGCCTGAACCCTGAAGGGTCAGGAAGAAACCCCAGATCGCTCCGCGTTCTCCTTTGGGAATCAATGTGGCTACAAACGCATTCCAAGCCGGGAGAATCATCGCATAGCTGACGCCAACCAGCATCACGATACCGAACACAACAGGAATAGACGTAATGGAAGAAAAAGCAAACAAGCTCACTGCTGCCATCAAAAAACCGATGTTCAGGAACGGTGCCGTTCCAAACCGGTCTACCATTTTCCCTACAGGCAACAGTGCAATGACCGTAATGCCACCACCCGCTATCAGCAACAAGCTGTACAGGTTGGGCGAGATGTGCAGGTCTGTGCGAGTGTATAGGGTAATCACGGGACTGAGAAGACCAATAACAAAGGACTGCATGAACAGTGCAGGATATACGAGCGGATTCACATTAAGGGTGCTGCGTACCCGTTGCAATGTGCCCTGGACACTGTTTTTGAGTCGGATGAAAGGCGTAAGAATATTCGGTTTAGCCGGATATTTCATATCTGCCCGCTTGGTTTCACTTTCCGCATGCTCCCCCTCAACAACTACACGTCCGGGTAGAATCAAGGCCACCAGAATGACTAGAATTGCAACACCCATCAACACCAGGAAAATGGTGCGATAATCGTGATGCGTCCGTTCCAATAACCAGTTCATTCCGATCGGCCCAAGTCCAGTCCCTCCAAGTGCCGCCATCTCCAGCGCACCCATGGCTGTACCGTTCTTGTTCTGCGGCCCCGACATCGCGGTCACGCCCGTCATGGCGCAAGGCCAAAGGGGTGACGTACCAACTCCAAGAATGAGACAAGCCATGGCAAGGCCAAATGCACTTTTGAAAAATATAATCATGATTACAGCAACTAATGTACAAATTAGCGCCGTCACCATTGTTGCCCGGAACCCGATTCGTTCTGCTGCCCAGCCAGAGGGAGCCCGGAACAGATTATCTCCCAAATATTGAAGGGCAAAGGCCACACCAATCACACCAGCGGACAGGCCCAGAATATTGTCCATATACACGGGCAAAATAGCGACCAGCAGGGCACCTTTAATAATTTCAACTAGAAAAAGCGTTAGCCACATGGCGATAAAGAAAGGTGATCGCAGGATTTTGGCTGGTTTTGTATTGGTTTGCATTCTTTTTCCCCTTTCGATGCTTGCTTGCCCATCTCCTATCCTTACTGTAACCCTCGGGGATGTGTCCAAATCTCAGCAATTCGGAAAATTGTCAAGCAATACTGCTTGCATTCGGTTCTTAATTTGCTATACTCAAATTTGTTTGAGATTACAAAATGATAAGTTTTCAGCGAAGCTGAACTAAATCCGTGATCGCAAGAAAAACATCCGCTACATGCGGTCTGTCTTCATAGAATTTACGTCGAAAGACGTTTTTCTTACAAATTATAATTAGGAAAGGTTGTGACAGCACTGATGGATCACCGCCGTACGCCGCTGTTTACCGCTTTAAAAAATCACGCGGCACTCAATCCGGTGCAATTTCATATTCCGGGACATAAAAAAGGATTGGGAACGGATACCGAATTTCGTGAATTTATCGGCGATAATGCCCTCTCCATAGATTTGATTAACATCGCACCGCTAGATGATTTGCATCAGCCAACCGGTGTCATTGAGGAAGCGCAGATTCTGGCAGCCGATGCCTTCGGAGCCGATTATACCTATTTTAGTGTACAAGGCACAAGCAGTGCCATCATGACCATGATTCTGTCGGTATGTGAACCGGGTGACAAGATTATTGTGCCCCGTAATGTGCATAAATCGGTCATGTCTGCCATCATTTTCTCAGGAGCGAAACCCGTGTTCGTCTCTCCTGCGCAGGATGCCAATCTAGGGATCGATCACGGTGTCACTACAGGCGCGATCCGACGTGCTCTTGAGCGTCATCCCGATGCCAAGGCATTGCTCGTCATTAACCCAACGTACTTCGGCGTATGTACCGATCTAAAAGAAATTGTTGAACTGGCGCATAGCTATCAGGTTCCAGTACTTGTGGATGAAGCGCATGGCGTACTCATTCATTTCCATGAAGATCTGCCGCTCTCAGCCATGGCCGCCGGGGCTGATATGGCTGCAACGAGTGTACACAAGCTGGGTGGTTCGATGACCCAGAGTTCTGTACTTAACCTGAACACGAAGAATGGATATGTGAATCCGCAACGTGTACAAACCATTCTGAGTATGTTGACTTCAACGTCGACTTCATACATCCTGCTGGCTTCGCTCGACACGTCGAGACGTAATCTGGCTCTGAATGGCCATCAGATGGCACAGAAAGCCATTGATTTGGCTGAGTTTGCAAGACGCTCCATTAATGATATGGACGGACTATATTGCTTCGGCAGAGAGCTGCTGGGCACAGAGGCTACCTTTAATTACGACCCAACCAAAGTAACCATTCATGTTCGCCACCTTGGAATTACAGGCTACGAAACAGAGAACTGGCTACGTGAGCATTACAACATCGAGGTGGAGCTCAGTGATATGTATAATATTCTGTGCCTCATCACGCCGGGAGATACGGATGACTCCGTAGAAATCTTGCTGAACGCCCTGCAAGATCTATCCCGTACGTATTATCAAGTGAATCCAGCCCATGAGCTGGTGGTTAAGGTTCCAGATGTACCACAGCTGATGCTGACTCCACGTGATGCGTTCTATGGTGATACCGAAGTCATTCCTTTCAAGGAATCCGCAGGCCGGATTATTTCGGAATTCATCTACGTATATCCACCAGGAATTCCGATTTTGCTGCCAGGTGAGGTTATCACTCAGGAAAACATTGATTACATCATTGATCATGTTGAAGTTGGACTTCCTGTAAAAGGACCCGAAGACCGTAGCGTAACCAACGTGAAAGTCATCGTGGAAGCAGATGCAATATTCTAGAACATCCACCTCTGCATGAGGTTGATCGATCTCTAAGGACCAAGCGGGATGCTTGGTCTTTTTTATTTTTTCTCCACGCAGACTTGTCCTGCCTTGGGCTTATGATCTCTGTATCGTTTGCATTTTCCCACCTATTCCACTGTCTCTATCGCAAGAAAAAACAGCATATACACCTAATAAAAAGCAAACAAAAGGCCCCCTGTGATCAAGGAGCCTTCTTGCTTTATTCCAAAAGGATGACTATTCTTGGCTTGCAACGAGTTCGTTGTACGCCGCTTCAACACGGGTCCACTCTTCTTCGTCTTCAATATTGTAGAGCACCATTTCCTCGTCTTCTTCTTCCATACGCAGAATGATGCCGTCAGCTTCAGGATTGTTACGTTCCAGCAGGAGCGCATAAACATGCTTCTCCACGTCAAACGTCTCCACCAAAACCATCTCCACGTCATTTCCGTTCTCGTCTGTCAGTGTCAGAAGAACTTCTTCATGCTCGTGGTCGTGGTCGTGGTCTTGACCGCATCCGCAGGCATCGCCGTGTTCATGTGTGTGATCGCTCATTGATATACCTCGCTTTATAAATAGAAATTGTGTAACCTTGCATATCGTAACATGTTCAATGGTTCAGGTCAATTTAACCGCCAAGGTTATTTTTGCTTCAATCGTTCAGCGCGGTAATGATTTTCTCGGCTGCCAGCACATAATTACTATTTGCATTTTCTTTAATATAAAAACCGACTTGGTACTTGCCAGCACGGCTGAAATCATACGTAAAATCGTACGTCCGGAACCAGAAGTTATCCTTCTGTGTCTTAAGCTCCTGGGACTGAATATCCTTAACCTCACCACTTGGATTGGTAATCGTCACCTTCACGGCAGCTATATCCGTTGTCAAACTGTCGACTTGTGAGAACACATTAAATTTCAACTTACCCACGTTCACGTTGCCAAACACGGTATCTCCCTTGAAGAGAAAAATATGTACATTCGGTTTGATAACCGTTACTCTCTTGTTTGTGCTATCCCATCTGGCGATTCCGCCCGCTTCCCTTACAGGTACATAGGTCGTTCCGTCAATCAGATAACCACCGTCAGCTGCTTCCTTGCCGTTAATGAGAACCCGAATCTTCTCGTTCACTGAATCTGCAAACAATAAAGACCCGCCGAGCAAGGAGAATACCGTGACACACAGCAAAATTCTTTTCCATTTCATTCCGTCAATATTCCCTCCCCTGCTGCTAGCTGTTGTACATTTATACTGCAGGTTCATCCACAAAGTTGCGCTGTTTTTCATCATTTTTCATTTTTTATCCAGAATATTTTCCACCCCTTGGAACGATCAAAAAGAGGCGTTCCCTGTTAAAGGACGCCCCTATAGTATAGTTGTTGACAATACGTAATTATACGAACTTCTTGTAGGTCAAACTTATTATGCTGCTGACTACGAAGTATGACGAGTCAATATACAAGGTACACCCTTGCCTACAGCTCCATCGGTTCGCATCCGTGCTGCATAATCCATTCCTCGTGTACAGGGGGTCTTGCAACGCTCACATACATCCGAAGTAACCAATTTCATGGATACACGAAGTTTGTCACTCTTTAACGCGGGAGCCTTTTTTCCCTTTGCTTTTGCCATCCCGAATTCCCCATTTCCCCAATTGCTTGCTGATGTAATGCATCATATGGGGATTCGCCCGGTTGTGTGTCAAAAGCAATAAACTTCGTGCGTGATATGGTTAAATGAAGCCGCCGTTTGCACGCAGCGTCTGTCCTGTAACCCATTGCGACTCTTCACTGACGAGGAAAGAGATTACATTTGCAATGTCTTCCGGTTCACCCAGACGACCAAAGGCATTCATTTTACGCAGCCCTTCGAGCTGTTGCTCCGTCTTTCCGACAGAAAACAATTCTGTATTCACCGGACCTGGTGCAACAGCATTAATAGTGATTTGTCTGGAGCCAAATTCTTTTGCAAGCTGACGAGTAATCTGTTCAACTGCTCCTTTGGTTCCCGCGTACACGCTGTATCCCGGAAACATCTGTCCAGTTACAGAAGTGGAGAAGTTAACGATTCGGCCCTGGGCCTCCATGTGTTTCAACGCTTGCTGACAAGCAAAAAATGTACCTTTTACATTAATAGCAAACTGCTGATCGAATTCTTCCTCAGTCACATCTGCCAAAGGCGTTGTCTTCATAATGCCTGCATTGTTAATCAGAATATCAACTTTTCCAAGCTGGCTAATCGTTTCGGAAAATAAACGCTCCACATCTTCCTTCCGGGCAAGGTCGGCCTGAACGGTAATGGCAAGCACTCCTTTTTGGCGAGCAATATCTGCCACCTGTTCTGCTTTGTCGGGGCTGCTCGCATAGTTAATGACGACATCTGCGCCCAATTCAGCGAGTTGCTCTGCTATAGCACGTCCGATCCCCCTGGATGAGCCAGTTACAATGGCCACTTTACCTGTTAACTTTTTCATTTACGATTACTCCCTCTCTTGTTCCAAATGTAATAATCCCTTTTCTATTAACAACCATACCTGTGCAAATTCCGCATCAATTGTAGGACTCTGCCATTCATAGGCGTGTGCAGGATGATGAAAACGAGCTGTAGCTTGAAGGATCGCCGTTGCAACCACATCTGGGTTGTTAAATTGGAACTGGTTCTCCTGCTGGATGATCTCACTCAAATGACGTACAAGATGTTGCACATGTTTATCAATAATATCTGCGGATTCCTGGGTTACCCGTGCGTACATCTCAAACAACTCTGCATCGGATTCGGCATAATGACGTTTACGAGCGATTAATGCTTCTATATATACTTTCAGATGACTTGTTCCCTCTCCGGTGTAACTCTGATCCTTAGTTATTGCCGTCAAAGGCGCGATAATCTCATCTTCGAGCCATTGTGCGGTCACACCTTCAAGTAATTCTTTCTTGCTTTTATAGTGCCTGTAAATCGTACCGTGACTAACCCCAAGCAATTTAGCGACATCCGTAACAGATGTTTTGGCAACACCGAAGCGCCGGAGAGTTTCCTGCGTTGCTGCGATAATTTGTTCCTTGGTTAAAAATTCAGAAGTTTTGTCCTTATCCATATGATTAAGATGGTTACACCATCCTCAAGTCACCTCCGTTGAAATTAGATTAACACAGCGAATAACAAATGACAAATATTTATTTCTGTCATTTGTTATTCGCTTGATGGTTTTATATGTACGAGCGTAAAAAAAAGAGCCCATTTAATATGGCCCTTATCCAAAGTTTTAATGTTTCTCTTTTTCTAAAAAACAAATTTAAACAATACGAAGATCACCGCAAGTATCCCACCGAGAATCAGCCAGTTGCTGATTTCCCACCAAATGCTTTTCCCTCCGGCTAAAAGCTGTTGTTCATTTTCTTCATGGCGCTGTTTGTGTGTATGTGATTCGGAGGCATGGGGCGGCTTGCTGAAGTCCATCATATACATTCCCCTTTCCAGCAGCTTTAATCTTATCGTTCCATTATAACCCATAAATGAGCAGAAATTTATTAATTCTCAAAAAAGAGGCTATTTCCATACAACAAGAGAGGAAGCGTGTCATTGATCCATTGTTCCATAGGCTCGTTCCGCCCCTGCAGGTTCCATTGATAAGCCGCGCCATACATCCCCCAGCTTAAAAGGACTGCTGCTGTCTCTTTACGAGAGTTTTGCTCCGGGTTGGAGGTTTTCTGACGATTCAGCAGTTGCAAAATAATAATCTGTATTTTTTCTCTAATCTGAAGTTCCAGTACGGGTCCCAGTGACCTGTAACTTCGTTCGCAGCGAGTACTGACTTCAGCATGAAATTCACACAGAGCTGTTAATATTTTTCTCAAGACTTCTTCATTAAATGTATCATCCTGATCCATTCGATCATTCAATTTCTCCATGAATGAATAAGTAACGGTCGAATCCAGAATGGCAAATTTATCGGTGAAGTGTGCATAAAATGTGGCTCGATTCACCGTAGCTTTTTCGGTAATATCCCCCACGGTCAGAGAATCAAAGTCCTGATGCTGCAAAAGGGATAGGAACGCATCCTGCAGTAGCTGACGTGTCCGTATGACACGAGGATCCTGGTTATTTTTGATCGTCATTCGAACGTCTCCTCGCCTTTTGCAAAATGTTCACAACAAAAATATAGGAACTGTTGTCTACGCAACGATTCTGCATTTTTGCTGATTGTAAGCCTGATTGGATTAGTATAGCATACTTAACAACAATCGTTGTTTACATTACTCTAGTTGTCTAGTCTATTTACAATCATAGAATGAAAAGGAGAAACATGATATGAAAACCATCGTCATTGTTGGCGCAGGCCCCGGACTCGGGATGGCTATAGGACAGAAATTTGGACAAAACGGATTTCAGGTAGCTCTGGTATCACGAAACCAAGACAAACTCGATAACCTGGCAGCCCAGTTAAAATCAGAAGGTATTGAAGCATCAGGCTTCGCAGCCGATTTATATAACCCGGAACAATTGACACAAGCTTTTGACCAAATCAAAGAGAAGTACGGTTTTATTGATGTGCTGGAATTCAGTCCTACCGTTGGACAGTTTCCTCCGACACCTGCCATGAATGTTACTGCGGATAATGCACTGGATCAGTTCCAGGGTCTGGTACTTGGTGCAATTCATAGTGTGCAACAGGTATTACCGGCTATGCTGGAACGTCAGACTGGAGCGATTCTGTTCACTACCGGACTTTCTGCTATATATCCAATTCCGATGATGGGTAACGTGGGAATCGCTTTGGGCGGATTACGAAACTATGCCAACAATCTGCATACGGACCTCGCTCCGAAGGGCATTTATGTGGGTCACCTCTCCCTGGGTATATTCATCAAGCCGGATACACCAACAGATCCTAAATACATTGCTGACGCTTGGTATGAGATGTATGTGGAGAAAAATAAAGCTGAGGAAACATTCCCGGTTGGTGTTACTCCAGAAACGATTATCTGGTAACTGGAGATTTTCAAAAGATAGTTTTGCGTTGATATATATAAAACCACCCTTTTCACTTAAAAAGTGAAAAGGGTGGTTTTGGTATTCACATAATGACTAACACAAGTTATACGCATGGATGTGAGGCTTAACAACTATTACTTCAGGCTATTACTTCAAGCTCTCTCATTTAGCAGACAATTCTTCTTCCGTGACCCATTTATGATTCTTCACCGGATCTCCGCCTGTGGTCGGGGTATAATCAACCATATATACCGTCGTTTGCTCAGCGGAGTCAATCGTTGCCTTAGCCCCTTTCATTCCTGGCATGTGGTCAGCGTTCAGCACAACCTCTGCTCCTGCTGCATACGGTTGATCCGAATGGTCCTGAATTTCCTCTTGGATGACCCATTTATGATTTTTCACAGTGTCTCCCCCTGTGGTTGGTGTATACGAGACTGCATACGCTGTCGTCTCATAGGCTCCCACAATGGTCGCTTCTGCACCCTTCATTCCAGCCATATGGTCCGTACTCAACACGACATGGCTGCCCACTGGATATGTAGGATTTTTCTTTTCCTGAAGCCCTTCCGGTATTTCTCCCGAATCCGAGTGGTGCATCTCTCCTGTGCTCGCTGTATGACTATCACTACTGCTATTATCCTGCTCAGCATTCTTGCCACATCCACTTAACATCAGACTGCCCGTGATCACCGTAGTCAGTAATACCATTGCATACTTTTTCATGAGTTGCACTCCTTTGGACTTTCGAGTTCTACTCTTATAATATACCCCGTACGGGTATATTTCAATCGTGATTTATTTCTTTATCTATTATTGATATCGCTAAAGAATTAAAAAACATATCAAAAAACCTCCGATTTCTCGGAGGCCTTCAGTATTTATGGTACATGCTTCAGACTTCAACAATGAAGTCCAAAACGAGACCGTTCAATCGACTTGGCTCAATGATTAGGCTAGCCCCACGGTAACATTAACGTTCCCTTTGATGCCTTTGGAATATGGGCAGTAGTCATGAGCAAGTTTGACAAATTTCTGTGCTGTCTCCTCATCCAGACCCTCAATTTTAACTTCAAGTTCCACTTCCAGCTTCACACCATTATCCGTAGGGTCTGTCACGAGCATAACCGTAGCCGATACTGTGCTTCTCTCAATTTCGACTTTGTGTTTCTTCAACTGAAACTCCAGCGCTGAATTAAAGCAAGCACTGTAGCCTGCTGCAAACAATTGCTCTGGATTCGTAGCTGTCGTCACTTTGCCTCCCAGTTCAGGTGGGGCAGCGACATCAAGCATAAATATGTTATCTGGCGATTGCACAATCCCTTGACGTCCACCTGTATTGATAACTGTAGTTTCATATAATGTTTTCATGAGTATTGGCTCCTCTGTATGTTTAGATTTTATTTTTGTAAAGATGATTTCTCTTTTGTTTTGATTACAATTAGATTGTACACAATTTAATTGTGTTTGTAAATCATTATTATAAAATTAAAAACAACCATTCCCTCTTGTAATAGCAGGAAATGGTTGCTCCGTAATTGATAAATATCTATTACTGATCCAAAAGTTGAATCTACCTAATATATATTAGCTTTTACATTTTCTTCTCAAAGCCCTCCATCGGTGCAAGCGAATTCTGGTAGTCAGTCCCTTCCTGACTGTCGGTAGTAAAGTGCATGACCTCCCGAAACGAACCTTCCAGATAAGTCTGCATGGCCAATGGAATGCGCAATTCATCCATATCCGACGGGGATATTTGGTAACGAATGCTGCCAAGGTCTCCTGCTTTCACTTTCTGTACCCATTTCGGCTCGCGAATCAATTCCCGTCCGAGTGCAGCCAAAGTTACCCCGGCGTTGATAACTTCTTCTGCGTCCTCCGGCCGCTCAATCGATCCGATACCGATCAGAGGTTTTTTGTGATCCAAAACCCGGACGAATTTAGTTAAGATCGGCTCCTTGTCATCGGGTTGGTTTAAAGAGGTTCGTTTGTAACTTCCCATCGACAGATGAATGTAATCAATCCGAGTGTCTGTCAGAGCCTGGGCAAAAGCCAAGGAGTCTTCGAGCTGGATGCCCGGCATATGAATTTCTTCCGGTGAAATCCGGTAACCGAGGATAAAGGGTTTATCCGCATGGGCATCGATCACCGATGCAACCTCCTGAATGACTGCCAGCGGAAATCGCATACGATTTTCAAAACTACCACCCCACTGATCTGACCGTTGATTGGAATTGACGGAGAAAAATTGCTGCAACAGATATGTGTTGGCCCCGTGAAGCTCTACCCCGTCAAAACCAGCTTGAATAGCCCGTAAGGTTGCTCTGCCGAAGTCCTTAATAATGCTTTCGATTTCCTCAGGTGTTAATTCACGCGGCGTCTCCGAGCCGATTGGATGAGCGGCAGCGATTGCACTCGCACTGGTGGGTTGTACACCTCTTAGCGTTTTGGAGTTCGTTTTGCGCCCTGCATGAAAGATTTGCACAATGGCTTTCGTTCCGTCTTTCTGAATGGCTCTTGCAATTTTGGACAGTCCTTTGATTGTAGAATCACTTGCGATGGAAAGCTCACCTTCAAAGCCTTTTCCTCCATCGGTTACGTACGCGACACCTGTAATGATCATTCCAGGGCCACCAGCCCGTTCGGCATAATAATCGACTTCATCATTGGTGATGGAACCGTCGAAGAAACTGGACATTGTTGTCATTGGCGCCATGACCACTCTATTTTTCAACGTAAAACCATTCGCAAATGTATAAGGCTGCAAGAAATTACGATTACTATTCTCCATATATATTCTCTCCTTTTATTAGGCTTGTTCGCCCTTGTCTCTGTTTCATGAGTTATTGTATAGTAGTGTGATATGTGAGTATAGTATGCACTTAAAAGGTAGATACTATCTAAAAGGAGAGTGGAATATGGAAACTGCGGAGGAAGTAAACGTTAAACCCTTTTCACATGCCATGTCGTTGATCGGTGGAAAATGGAAAATGCATATCTTGTTTTGGTTATGGAAAAAAGAAACATTGCGATATGGAGAATTGAAAAGAGCCTTGGGAGGGATTACGCATAAAATGCTAAGCTCTCAACTGAAGGAATTAGAGGCCGATCAATTAATTATCCGTACAGAGTACCTACAATTACCACCCAAAGTAGAATACTCTTTGTCTCGTGAAGGATTAACGCTGATGCCTGTGCTTGAGGTTCTCTGTAATTGGGGAAAGCAGAATCTTGCTGATTTGCAAAAGAATTAGTGATCTTATTGCATTGCTGCGAAGGATGTATTTCTTTTAATTTCCGTCCCCCAATTGTCCCCCAAGACTTTCATAATGCCTTGTTCTAAAACTAGACAAAAGAAAAAAGCCCTTGCTGCGCAAGGACTTTTTGTTATGATCTGTAGTGGGCTCGAACCACTGACCCCTACCCTGTCAAGATAGTGCTCTCCCAGCTGAGCTAACAGATCATGATATCTAATTGTTTTCCAATCAAGTAACAGTATCATATCAAGTAACCGTGTTCATTGTCAATCGTTTTATTGGTAATATTTTATTCGAATTGGTGCACAATAAAGGAATGATTACCATTTTGATGACGAGGTGACTTCCATATGAGGAACATGAAAGAACGTAAGCTGCGTTTATTTATCACAGCCAAAAACTTAGCCTGTTTGATTGCGCTTGTTGCATTAATATACGTTTCTGCCGGTTGTAGTTTGGAACGGGATGAACATACCGTACAATTCCAACAGTTGAAAGTGCCCAATGAGGTTAATGATGACCTGCCCGTTTGGCTGGATGTATATTCCAAGTCTGTTGTGCATGACGTTTACTCCCCACAAGGCAATGTTGAAGTCTTACCTTGAGGAACTTTATGTCGCATTTCACTCGTCTTCGTCCCACTTTTTGGAATACGCCTTCTTGGTCACATAATACAACAAAGCAATCATTCCGGCCGCCATCAAAAGGGTGATTGCCATCACTCCTGCCATGCCCATGGTTCGCACCTCCTCTCCCAGTATGTTCCAGACTTAACTATACAGGAAAAGCATTTTTTTGTATAATTCACTCTGATAGCGTAGAGCAGAAAGAAGGAATGGAATTGGCAGCTGAGATTAGTTATGTAACGACTGAAGAACAACTCGAGGAAGCACTGGATATTCGCAATCATGTTTTTGTAATCGAGCAGCAGGTGCCTGCTGACATTGAGATTGATCAATATGATATCATCAGTCCTGATGTGCATCACGTATTGTTGAGTAAAGATGGACAGGCTGTAGCCACAGGGCGCCTGATCTATTACACCAAGGATACCGCCAAAATGCAGCGTATCGCTGTACTCAAATCTCATCGTGCATTTGGGTACGGACGTGTGCTTCTGTTAGCCATGGAAGAACGGGCACGTGAATTGGGATTGGCCTACTCTGTTTTGGACGCACAATGCCAGGCGCAGAAGTTCTATGAGAAGCTCGGATATGAAGTAATCTCTGAAGAGCCTTTTTATGATGCAGACATTCTGCATGTTCGTATGCAAAAGAGCCTATAAATAAACCTCTGCGTGCGATATGAACCTATGTTGTGCATACTTTTTTTTGATCCGGACAGGCTAAAGAGGTAACCAGATTCCTATTTGGTCAGATAAGGAGAGTGTGACATCATGGATCAAACGACACGCGAAAGCTTCACAGCAGTACAAAAAAATGGTGACGGCGATCTGACGGCGTTTCAAACTTCATCCGGACGTGTGCTGGATTACCAACAAGCACTGGCAGAAGTAAAAGCAGGATCAATTGCAGGTGTGAACGTCTTTAAAGGCAAAGATGGCGAAATGTACATTCGCGGTGACGCAGACGGCGACCCCACCAATAACCTTGATCAACTTCCTATCTTCTAATAGATGTATGCTGCCTAACAAGGCGCCTATCCGGCTTTCCGGGTTGGCGTTTTTTGCGTTTTTAATATTCGGTAAAATATTTCACGGCATCGCCAGCAGGCTGGCTTTTGCGAGTGGGTTGTGGTTCCTGCTCCCATGCTTGCAGAATTAGTATACCTTCCAGCGTAGACTTGTTCTCCCACACAATATGTTGCCTGCGCTCAAGCTCAAGCAGTGACTCATGAATGAACGCCTTGCTTCTTCCCGTCTTATTCTCCAGCTCATCCATTCGTGGCAATCGGCGGCGCTGGCCTGCATAATTAACAATAATACGCAAAATTTTGCGTTCAAAATCATTCAGCATATTTCTTCCTTCCCTTCCTTATGGAGTACGGGACGCCATGCCAGAATACCTTGTTCCAGAAATGTTCGGGGTGCCCCCTCTTTCCCTGCGGATGCTCTAATCTTCCCTTCCCGTACACTGTTGATTCGAATCTGCCGCTGTGTAATATGCCCTGCACGATCCATGTAGACGAGCTCCACCATCTGACCAATATATTTCCCTAGCATAATCATCCCTCCAATAAGAACATGTGTTTGTTTTATTATTATATGCGAACGTAAGTTCTTTATTCAACAACTAAAAAAAGGATTTTTTTGAAATAAAAAAACCAGACTCACTCCCTTTCATAGGGAAGTCTGGTTCCTGTCCTGCCTTGCTGTCCAGTTCATGTTCAGTTCAACGTCGATCCGATTCCGTGAATTGTACTTTTTTCAGCTGCTGGGTCGACGGGTTAAAATCAACATTTACAAATACAGCAAATTGTTTACCGTCTTTGTTACGTACCCATAGCTTGAACTGTTCACGGGATTGGTCTGCTGTTAGTGAGGTGCGGCCGATGTGTTTGTAATCCAAAATGTCCACGTTGTACTTGGTTTGCGTTTCCTTCACTGCAATGATTCCCCACTTCGCATAATCCGGAATCGCAGTTGCTGAACTTGTTGCTAGTCCACTTAAACTTAGTATCACCGTCATCAGGACTACGATGAGCATTCTCATATCATTCACTCCTCGGGGCAATGTTTACGTTAGCCTGCCCTGTAGAAGTTTATTTTACACCAGTAGACGAATGATAAACGTAATCGGTTGCTGGAGCGATTGAACCGTACTTATCGCCATCTTATACCGTTCGATTGGTGAATTGATGCTTATCCCCCAGTCACCCTCCAATAAAAGATTTCGCGGTGGTGGATCTTCCGGCTTTTCCAAACCGTACTTTTCTATGAGCTCATTTTTTCTTTGTTGATCCAGCTCACTCGAATAATCTGCATATGCTGCCGTAACATCGCTACATCTAAAAACGGCAAGCAGCAGCACACCCCATCCTACCATAATCCAACTTTTGCGCACTCTCAGTTTCTCCTTCATTTAAATCAGATAATGACAACCATACTTAACTTCATTCGTCCTGATTGTACATAAATAATACGGGATTGGAAATAACAAATGTAGACTCAGCTACATACGCCTTAAGCCTCATTTGCATAATTATGGGTTTAGCGTATTCGATAAACGTGTAATAGGCCATGACAGCATCACTTCATTATTCTTAACACTCATTTCAAGGAGGTTACACCCGAATGTTCAAACGTATGGATGAAATCGCAATTGAAATCCCCAATGTCGAGAGACCGGACCCGAATGCAGCGGCAGCGATACAAGAATTGCTGGGTGGTAAATTCGGAGAGATGTCAACGTTGAACAATTACCTCTATCAATCCTTTAATTTTCGTTCCAAGGAAAAATTGAAACCCTTCTACGATCTGGTGATGAGTATCACCGCCGAAGAATTAGGTCATGTAGAGCTTGTGTCTCATGGCATTAACAAATGCCTCAGAGGTTCCACCGAATACAAAGAGCCTGACGATACACCACTTGGTTCCGTGAAGGATGCGCGTCTGTCCTATCATTTCCTGGCTGGTGCACAGGGAGCAATGCCTTTCGACTCCATGGGTAATCCATGGACAGGCGCCCATGTTTTCAACAGTGGGAATCTGGTCGAAGATCTATTGCATAACTTTTTCCTCGAATGCGGAGCACGTACTCACAAAATGAAAGTTTACGAAATGACCGATCACCCCGCAGCCCGGGCAGTTGTTGGCTATTTGCTGGTACGCGGCGGCGTGCATGTGGTCGCTTATGCTAAAGCGCTTGAGATCGCAACCGGTGTGAATGTAACCAAATTGGTGCCGATTCCATCCCTGAGCAATAAATCCTTTAACGAGGCGTGGAAATACGAAGAAAAAGGCCTACACACAAAGCTGTATACCTATAGTGATAAAGACTTTAATGCGATCAGTCAGATCTGGAAAGGGACACACCCCGAAGATGGACAACCGCTGGAAGTCATTCAAGGCGTGCCTGAAGGTTTCCCGATCCCAGAAGCTCCTGCGGTGGAAGAAGAATTCGCACCAGGTATTTCGCAGGAAGACTTCCAGGAAATTGCACGACGTCTGAAGATGGCGGGAAATATTGCGGATTAAGGTAGCGTTATGTAGTGGAGGTATTAGTTGTTGTTGATATAGCATGAAATGGATTGAGCCCTCAGATCTTGCTGCTTCAGTGGCAGGATCGAGGGCTTTATCATTGATATATTAAAACATGGATTTAATGCTGTTGATGAACTTTTGCCCTGTGTTTGCTTCCGTCAGTGTAATGTCCCACATCACTATATTTGTCATCAGATTTGAACTACCATTCATTACTTTTATAGTCAGTTCATTAACTCCCTTTAACGGAGTTTGAAAAGAGTCAAGCTGGTTCTCCCCGCTGTTCGCTGATACAACCAAAGAATAAATTTCTGTTCCATCGGCGATAAAGCTTACTGTAATACTCTCATTGCTTGTTGTGCGGACAACATCGTCCGGTATAGCGAAACAACCTGTCATATTTTTGTATTTTCTATTTAAGAGATATGAAAACTCATTCGTTTTTTGTTTTTTTCTACTGTACAGATTGATTTGAGGCTCAACATTTGTCTGGCCTACTGTAAAACCGGAGAGTTCTTCATCCCATACTACAGCCCCGTCACTCGAAACAAGTTCATTCAGTGCAACACTTTTTCCGTCAACGTTATCTAAATAATGATTGAGGCCTCCAACAATAGTGACCATTCCAATTGAAAAAATAATCGCTGTCAGGAAGATTCGAATAAATCCTTTTAATGTAGTCCGATGATGCTTTACTATCCGCTGTGCTCCATATCCCACGGCAGCCCCTAAAGTATTAATCAGGATATCGTCTATATCAAACGCACCTAAACGGGAGATCATTTGCAATGTCTCTAACATCGTAATACAGAGAATGAAAATGCTGATAAAGCGAATAAACCCACAGCGAAAGAGGAGCGGAATGATCACCCCGAAGGGGATGAAAGCTATAAAGTTCCCCATTTCAAAAAACCAAATCTTAAAATCTCTCCCCATTGGAGAATGTAAAGGAATTCCTTGAGGAGATAAGCTGTATCGCAAGCCCTGATCAAGACTGGACGAGCTTCTATCGAAGCCCAGGAATAAGAAATAAAATGTTAAACAAGTATATAACGATAACAATACAATAATGAATTTTCTTGACTTTCCTTGATACAAAATCAAAATCACACCTTCTTTTTTCAATAAACTTCTACATCATCAAATCATTCCTACACTACAATCTGCAGAAATTGCCTCGACTTGATGAGCGTTCTGCACATGTTAGGATATTTATGCAGTCAGCTCATTCGTAGTGATTGCGGGATAGAAAGTAGCGCTGTTCTTCGAGGGACTCACGTTGCTCCTTGATTTCTTGGCAACCCTGAAAGGCTATGCCGTTCAAGGTTGTTTTGCACTGCTCCTTAGTATGAACTTTTCTGAATCACAAAATGAAAAATACGCTTCTTAAATTGCTTGTTATTGTATTTTATTCAGTAGTGGTACTATAACCTCATCCAATTCTTCAAGGATCTCACTTTTTGTAGGATTTTTCAAAATTCTTTCCAAATCATTCTTCAATACTATTAGATATCGCGAAGGCAATCTACTAATTAGTCCCGTCAGCATAAAATATTCCCACTGTGAATCTTTTGTTTTAAATACATTTTGAATATAAGGAATAAGTTCTTCTCCGAATCTTAAAAGTAAATCTTCTACGGATCTGGCAATGGGCCAATTCCCATCTTGCAACCACTCCATAAGCTCAGGAATGATATCTCTCAACTCTTCATTACCTAATTCACTTAACTTACGCACCGCTTCAGTATCATGCTTGTCGCGGGGAAGCCATTCTCTAACATTCATACCTATCTCCTCTGTTCATCCAACAATGAAATTCTACATCCTTACTCCTGCTCCCCTACTGGCTCAATGTCTTCTACTTTCACTTCTATCTGATCCTGAGTATCCGTCGTTGACATTGCATCTCGTATACGAATGGTCCATGTTCCTATATCCTCATCGAAATCGACATTCTCAATTACAGGAATACGTACTTGCTCTCCGTCTGATGAGTACAATCCAGCCCGGATGGCATCCTCCTCACTCATATGAGCACCATCTGGAGTGGCCGGGCAAGCTACAGCAATCGTTTCCGCTCTGGCTTGTCCAGGGTAAGGCTCGTTTTCGGGGCTGCCATCCGTCCAGACTTCAACATAGGAGCCAACCTCTGGATTAGGCGCATTGGAGAACCATTTTGCCGGATAATACCGACTTTCTCCTCCGTTAGCACCGAAGTCTTCATATGCAGGATCAACCACTAGAATGGAATCGCCTTCGCGGTCAACCACATAACCAGTGAATCCATCTTCACTTGGTGTATTCGCTTGAGTTTGCACTGAATTACAATCGTTATATCCCGAACATCCGGTAAGGCATACGATCAGGATCGGGAGCGATATCAGAACTCGACGAAGATGGGACATATGTAAATCCCCCTTTATTAAAACCTATTTCTAATTTCAACGTTCCATATATGGTTATTGTTGCATGCAAACATATGTTTATCATAAACATGAGGGCAACAAAATCACTTCTTTCTGTAATGCTTATACCCATACCTTCCCCAGATCACTAATGCCACGCATAACAAGAGGGCACAGTATGCCCAGGTAAAAAACAAAGCCAGTCCCAATCCAATGTTGGCATCCAGCCGCTCCACACCCCACTCTGTATACAGCGCAAAGCCCAAAGGCACAGTCCCCACAACAAATAATCCGATCAATAATCCACCCCAACGTCTGAAGACGGATTTGGCTCCTGCCTTCGAATTCTTTCGAATACCTTGCACCAAGATGACCAGAATCAAAATCAATATCAGCCAGGTCATGAGAATTACCAGCATAGTGTTCATAACGTTCGCCTCCTCCATTTAGAATTGTTTTATTTTTGTACAAAGGATTTCCGCCTGTTTGTCCATTGTACAACCTACCCCGCTTTCGATAAACTGATCACATTCGAACTAAATTGATAATGATTATCATTATAAAATAAGTAACCTATGCGGGAGGAACTATAACGATGAAAGCAACACGCAAGCTCGGTCCCCTTATACTCATGATTACCCTGATTGGCGCGTTGTTATCAGCCTGTGGTAGCAAAGCATAACCATCCACAACGACCGCTGAAGCAGAATCAGGTGAATCCACCACCTCAACTCAAGCGGAGTCCGAACAAAGTGAAACTAAGAGATCGTTTGCTCAAGTCATGCCACGTATTTTAAAACATCCTCTGACTTAGATGCGTGATTCTCTTCTCTTGCCAACAGGCACAACTTGAAATTAAAAAGTAGAAAAAGACGCCTTCGCTTACTCAGGATAATGAGTAGACGAAGGCGTTATTTTTTAATTCTTATACAGTTTTCTTATATTACGTTCACAAACGCTCTGTTACGTTCAGGCACCAAACTGTGCATAATGCAGACGGCTGTATACTCCACCTGCTTCAAGCAATTCTTCGTGTCTTCCCTGCTCTGTAATCCCTTGCTCGGCAACAACAATAATGCGATTCGCATTTTTGATCGTAGCCAATCTGTGGGCAATGACTAATGTAGTCCGTCCTTCGGACAATTCCGCAAGGGATTGCTGGATTGCTGCTTCTGTCTCAGTATCCAGTGCAGATGTAGCTTCGTCCAAAATTAGAATTGGAGGATTCTTCAGGAACATACGCGCAATGGACAAGCGCTGTTTCTGTCCGCCGGACAGTTTCACACCGCGTTCACCAATTAACGTGTCCATTCCTTCCGGCATGGAAGTGATCAGTGTTTCCATCTGTGCACGACGAGCTGCCATCCAGATTTCTTCTTCTGTTGCATCCAGCTTGCCATACGCGATATTCTCACGAACTGTTCCATCGAACAGGAACACGTCCTGCTGAACAATTCCGATCTGACTGCGCAATGAATCCAGCGTCATGTCTTGAATCTCCTGACCATCGATCGTGATGCGACCTTCCAGCACATCATAGAAACGAGGCAGCAGACTGCACAACGTTGTTTTCCCTGCACCGGATGGTCCTACAAGGGCCACTGTTTCGCCGGCGTGAATATTCAGATCAATCCCTTTAAGAACAGGCTCCTGATCCGAATAGCCAAAAGTCACCTGCTCATATCGGATATCTCCACGCAGATGAGATACCGTAGTGGCACCCGGTCGATCTTCAACGTCCGGCTCCATATCGAGCAATTCCGTATAACGTTTGAAACCTGCAATCCCTTTTGGATACGTCTCAATAACGGAGTTGATCTTCTGAATGGGTGTAAGAAACACATTGGACAACATAATAAATGCAATAAATTGACCATAGCTCATACTGCCTTGAATAACAAACCATGTGCCGCATACCAGTACAAAGAGGGATACCAGCTTCATCAGCATGTAACTGATGGAAGAGTTCCAGGCCATAATTTTGTATGCGATCAGTTTGGTCTGACGGAAACGGCTGTTGTTTACAGCGAATTGTGCTTTTTCATGCTCTTCATTAGCAAAAGCCTGAACCACGCGAATACCACTTACATTGTTTTCTACACGTGCGTTGAAATCCGCTATATCCCCGAACATTCGGCTAAATGCCTTGGACATCTTGCTGCCAAAATACAAGGATAGATAAATAATGAGCGGCACGATGATAAATGTTAACACGGCCAGATTTCCGTTAATGCTCATCATGATGCTGAATGCACCAATCAACGTCATGACTGCGATAAATACATCCTCCGGACCATGATGGGCAATCTCGCCGATATCCATCAGATCATTGGTCATACGAGAGACCAGGTGTCCGGTTTTGGTATTGTCAAAGAAACGGAATGATAGCTTCTGTACATGATTGAAAAGAGCTTTACGCATATCGGTCTCGATGTTAATGCCAAGCTTATGTCCCCAGTATGTAACAACAAAGTTGAGGAATGAGTTTAATAGATAGATCGCGAGCAGCGCAAGACATGCCCATAATATCCAGTCCCAGCGTCCCCCTGGCAAAAGGTCATCCACGACTCTATTGACTGCCAGCGGGAAGGCCAGTTCCAGCAGAGCTACGAAAATCGCGCAGCTAAAGTCCAGAATGAACAGCTTTTTGTAAGGCCTGTAATAGGCAAAGAAACGGCGAAGCATGGACTTAAGCCCTCCTTATAGCAACCATACAACATGATTGCCTTTCTATTTCGTTTTGCTCAAGAGATACAGGAAGTATGGGGCACCAATGATGGCAACCAGAATACCTGCTGGAATCTCTGAAGGCTGCAAAATTACACGTCCAAGCGTATCTGCAACAAGTACAAGCAATGATCCGACCAATGCGGATGCAGGCAAAAGGAACTGATGTTTTGGTCCCACGAGACGACGTGCCAAATGTGGACCGATTAGACCCACAAAACCAATGCCGCCACTGACGGATACGCATGATCCGGCTAGTCCCACGGCAGCAGCCAGCAGGATCAGTCTTTCGCGTTCTACCGGAGCGCCGAGACCACTTGCTGTTTGATCACCAAGGTTCAGTACATTGAGCACACGGGCTTTATACAGAACAAGCGGTACAAGGACTATGAGAAACGGCAGCAGCGCCGTTACGAATTTCCAATTGGAACCCCAGATGCTACCTGCCATCCAGGTCGCTACAAATTGATACTTCTCCGGACTGAGCCGAAGTGTTAGCACGATCATGGCTGAGCTGATCCCTGCTGCTACCCCAATCCCTGTAAGCAACATGCGAGTAGGCATGAGACCCTCTCCCTTTTTGTAAGAGAGCACATAAATCAGAAATGCAGCAAAAGTTGCACCGATCAGGGCCAGGATTGGCAGCAAAAATACTGGAGCAGCCGTCGTTGTCGGGAAGAAGGAAACAAACAACATAACAACCAATCCGGCTCCAGCGTTGATACCGAGAATCCCTGGATCAGCCAGAGGATTTCGGGATACCCCCTGCAAAATACAACCGGATAGTGCAAGTCCCGCACCGACCATAACCGAAATGACGATACGCGGCAAACGGAATTCAAACAGGATCAGTTCCTGCTTAGCTGTCCCACCGCCAAACAAGGTCCGCATAACCTCAAGTGGAGAAAGCCGAGTGAAGCCTGTATTCATACTGATAATAAAAGCCGTAATAATCAACGCACCAAGCACAATCATGACAATGGTGCTTTTTGTTCTCTTTTTGCGTTCTGCTCCAACCAGAGTTGAGGATTCCATCGTTACAGAGTCCTCCTTTCTTTACGCGCCAGATAGAGGAAGAAAGGTACCCCAATTAGGGCAACCAAGGCGCCAATTGGCGTCTCATATGGCGGGTTAATCATACGTGCAGCCAGATCCGCGAATACGAGCAGCAGACTGCCCATCACTGCGGAACATGGAATAATCCAGCGATAATCGACCCCAACTAATTTACGTGTGAGATGGGGGATGATAAGCCCTACAAAACCAACAGCACCAACCACGGATACCGCTGTACCTGCGAGGATCAGTACAACAATCAGACCAACCAGCTTAATCAAGCCAGTACGTTGACCCAATCCAACGGCGATGTCTTCTCCCAAGCTAAGCAGCGTAATGGAACGGGAGATAATAATCCCTGCAATAAGCGCAGCTAAAACCCAAGGAAACATGACTTCCAACTGGGACCACTTTGTCCCGGCTACACCGCCAGCTGTCCAGAAAGCGAGGTCTTGTCCAATTTTGAAATACAGTGCAATCCCTTCACTGAGTGCTGACAGCATCGCAGACACTGCCGCCCCCGCCAGAACGAGCCGGAGAGGTGTAAGTCCGGATTTGGACGCTGCACCGAAACCATAGACCAACAGAACCCCAAGTCCTGCCCCCACGAAGGAGTACAGAATAATATACATATATGGCATGCCCGGGAAAAAGGCAAAGCAGACAGCGAGCGCAAATCCTGCGCCAGCATTCAGTCCGAGCAACCCGGAATCTGCCAGCGGGTTACGGGTCATCCCCTGCATAATGGCACCGGCTACTGCGAAGCAGGCACCCACCATCGCTCCGCCAAGAATACGCGGTAACCGAATCTCCCATATAATCTGATGCGGAGTCAGTTCAGGATTAAAGTTAAAAATCGCCTCCCATACAACGCCCAGCTTGATATCTGCGGCCCCAAACGAAATGGACAACGCCATACCCAGCGCGAGCAGCAGAATCCCCCCTGTCAGGATCAATGTGGCAGCCCAGGGACGAGTGTGTATTTTGGCTGTCGGTGATTCCGCAGGTTGACTTGCCGATGAAACTTTCGAACTCATATGCCCCCACCCTTGTTATGAGTGATGTAGACAGATCCTATGTACATAACATTCACCTCTCTATTAATACAAAACTGATATTGATATTGATTCTCATTCCCATAGACCATTGTATGTCAACTAACTGTCTCTGGCAATGGACAAATGGGACATGTTTATTGCATAAATGAATTTTTGTACTAAAAAAGCTGCATGGAGTATAAGAACTCCAATGCAGCACCTTGGTTTTAAATATGAATTAACGACTATGTACAGCAGTCAATGCTGCCAGTACATCAGGCACATCTGTAATGATTCCCTGCACACCCATGTCGATCAGTTCCTGCATTTCGGCAGGATCATTCACCGTGAACGGATGTGTTGCAATTCCCTGAGCCAGCGCAGCAGCAACTTCTTCTCGTGTTACAGCCAGCTTGTAGGGATGCAGAGCAGAAGCTTCCAGTTTGGCAGCATAATCATATGGGCGGTACAGCTTTTCCATATATAGAAGTGCTGTACGAATTTCCGGGGCAAGACGTTTGCACCTCACTAATGAGGCATGATTGAAGCTGGAAAGAATGACCTGTTGTTCCATGCCCCAATCCCGAATCGCTTGTAGCATCTTTTCTTCCATTCCCTTATAACTGATAATACCATTTTTCAATTCAAGGTTAAGTAAAATGTCTTTCCCCCGAACCAGATCGAATAATTCATCCAAAGATGGAATGCGTTCTCCAGCAAAATCGGCATGGAACCAAGTTCCTGCGTCAAGAATACGCAACTCCTCATATAATTTATCCTTGACCCAGCCTTCTGCTCCGGCAGTGCGGCTTAACGTCTCATCATGTATCAGTACAAGTCTACCATCACTGGACAGCTGCACATCCGTTTCAATGCCTGTCGCTCCAAGCTGCAAGCTGCGTTCAAATGCAACCATCGTATTCTCGGGACATACGGCGGATGCTCCCCTATGGGCAATATTTTCAATTCTTTTCATTCCAGCGCCTCCTGAGTTCAACATTAACTCTATGATTCTCACTATAAACGCAGTTTGTCATACCTGTATTAACAGAGCGTTTAATTGTATGCTTCGTCCGTGTATAGGGCAACATCTTGGAAGGCTGGGGATTCACTCATTTTGTGAACTCAATCTGTAAAGCAGACATAATATAGTATCAGTCATAGACAACTGCACTCCGCTGTAAGGAGGTCGCCCTTTGAAACCCCTAACGAAGAAGAAATCGGTATCTCCCAAATCTTCCTCCAAAAAAGCTCCCTTACCCAGAATTTCTGCAAAAAGCAGATCCAGCAAACCCAGCTGTAAAACCCGAACTCCACCCGGACCACGCCAACACATGAAAAAGGCATCCGTTCGGGGTCTGGCTGTTCCCGACAAAACGAGTAATCAATCATCTATTATTAATGAACAGAGTCAACTGGATAAGTTGGCTTTTATCGCTGCCATCCTTGCTCTTATTGCAGCCGCAATTGGACTATACATTGCCTGGAAAACACTCAGTTTGCCTGGTGATACTGTGGTAACGGTCTAACTCCCCTCGCCCCACTCTGTCTCTCTTTACCATGGAGGCGGAGTTCTTTTTTTTGCAGACAGAAAAAAAACCGTTCCCCTGAGACACCGGCCGTACCGGCGTCTCTTGGAAAGGCCATTTCTTCATCGGGCGTTGTCCCGGCGACTACGTCACCGTCCCGGAATGGCTGATCGATTTACAGAACGAATGTACGAGAGATGATAACGAGCAGGATGAATAACACCAGAATTGCGCCTGTTGATGTCCATGCTCCACCGCCAAAACCTCCGTAACCGTATCCTGTGCCTTTGATTTCGCTCATGAGTGACACTCCCCTCTTTTTAAGAAAGTACACTATAGACTATGTTTGGGGAGGGAACTTGCTTGGGCACATCGGAAAGTTTTCCGCTGGAGCGGGTAGTTATTTATCATGAAGCTGTGACCACTTCTGGGTCAACTGTGCCGGAATATAGGATGACATCCGGTTCAACAGTTCAGCCGGGTCAGACTCCAGACTCCATAGACTGAGATGTGAGGTATTGGAAAATCCTTCATGCACGCTGTGCTCAACCATTTTCATCAGCGGCTCGTAATATCCGTTTACATTTAACAAACCGACGGGTTTACGATGAATGCCAATTTGTGCCCAGCAAAGAACCTCGAATAATTCTTCGAATGTCCCCATACCACCAGGAAGCGCTACAAATCCGTCGGACAGCTCGGCCATCGTTGCCTTGCGTTCATGCATCGTTCCCACTTCAATCAGCTGCGTAAGACCACCATGTACGACCTCTCCGCGGAATAAACCAGTCGGCATGACACCAATCACTTCTCCACCCTGTTCCAGAGCAGCATCGGCGACCGCACCCATTAATCCCATACATGAACCGCCATAGACGAGAGCGTACCCGCTATCGGCGATCTGTTTACCCAATTTAATAGCCTGCTGTGTGTAATCGGGGTGATTTCCCGGGTTGGAGCCTGCAAAAACACATATACGTTTCAATGGGTTTCACTCCTTCTCATTATCTATTTCATTAGTGTATAACATGAGTGTAAATACTATGTTACATCACTCATCATACACAAGTGAATAAAAAAAACACCCGACCGTTTGCAGCCGGCCGGGCTCCCATAATTAGTACACATCTTTTAGAAGGGGTTGTTACTGTTTACTATAAAGGCCGAACATTAAATCCATATGATCTTTGCATGAAATGAATATTAAATATCAGTGGACTTATCGTATCCCACGCCGTGAGCGCACCACAAACATATGCTTGTCCTTGCGAAGAATCCGGCCGTCTGCAAGCTCAACCTGATCATCATCATGACGTATAATCGTTGTGGATAATGCTACAATTTTGGCCCGACGCCAAATCATAACCTGTGATTTGAAATAGATGGCATTTTCAAATTGTACCGCCTTTTTCATCACATATCCAACCTTATGCACCTCGGAACGCGCTTTTTTCAAGGGAAGGCTTTCTTCAGGCAGAGGCCGGATCATTGCGATATTGTCGAACGATACCTTGATCCGCTTGGGTCCGATTCGTACACAATCCGCTTCTTCATCCCACTCGACCAGCGTTCCTTTCAGTGGCTCTCGTATGCCGGTTGCACGATATACGGCTACTTTCCGTCCTACCCAATGTCGCAATGCCTTCGCCCCCCGTTTGTCTAGTTTTCCGGTATCGTCCAATCAATCGGTTCAATACCTTTGGAGGTCAAAAATTCATTGGCTTTGGAAAAAGGACGACTGCCCAGGAAGCCACGATGTGCTGCAAGCGGACTTGGATGCGTAGACTCCAACACCAGGTGTTTATCCCGGTTAATGAATGCCCCTTTCTTCTGGGCATGACTGCCCCAAAGCATAAATACCATCGGTTCTGAACGTTCATTCAATGCCCGGATGACAGCGTCTGTAAACGTCTGCCATCCCAGTCCCTGATGGGAGTTCGGCTGCCCTTCCCGTACCGTCAGAACCGCATTAAGCAACAGCACACCCTGCTCTGCCCAATGAACCAGCGATCCGTGATTCGGAATCGGCAGACCTAGATCCGCGTGAAGCTCCTTATATATATTTTTCAAAGAAGGAGGAATGCGCACCCCCGGTCTGACAGAGAAACTTAATCCTTGAGCCTGACCTGCTCCGTGATAAGGATCCTGACCGATAATAACAGCCTTGACCTTATGATACGGGGTCAGTTTAAGAGCCGAGAACAAATCTTCCTTGGGTGGAAAGATGGTCTGTGTTTTATACTCGGCGGCGAGTGCATAACGAATGTTGTTGAAATACTCGGCTTCAGTCTCTTCCTGAAGTACCGTGTCCCAATCATTTCCAAACATATGTAAAGGCTCCTTTCCCTGATGAATACATATCCGTGCAGTCCACATAACGAACTGCCACCTGCGTGAGCCGTATCCTACGACTCATAGACTATCCACCATTTTAACATAACCGGGGACAGCAGACCAGAAGTGTACATCAGGGGAATAGGTTGCCTGTATAACTAACGTTACTTCAGACTTACCACGGAATGGCTATCGCTGTGAATTGATGCGTTCTGAATCTGTACTTCAGCGTTAAAGCAATTCTGTACCTTGTTTATAGTTAATTGAATTCAGACTTGAACGGGTACACCCTCATCTTTATTGACCAACACAGTGCTTATTCTTCTGAGCCCCTCTTCAAGAACCGAACGCGGACATGCCAGGTTCAGACGGATACACCCGCCTCCATTAGCTACAAACATATGCCCATCTTCAAGTAATACCCCCGCTTGTTCAGCGAAAAATAAAGGCAGGTTTACATTTTGGGGGACGTATGCCGTAATATCAATCCATGCCAGATACGTAGATTCCGGAATATGAAAGATCGCCTGTGGCAGATAACGTTTCACATATTGATCCACAAAGGAAAAATTGTCATCGAGATACGTTTTCAACTGTTTCAACCATTCGTCGCCATGTTCATAAGCAGCTTGAGTCGCAGCAATGCTCAGCGGATTTTTGAATCCATAATGCCGTGTTTGCCAGATCGTTCGGAGTCCTTCATTTGCAATAATTACGTTGGAGAACATCAGGCCCGCCATGTTGAACGTTTTGCTCGGCGACATACAGGTAACAATTCGATCCGTATCCGGGAACAGCTTGGCAAGCGGTGTATGCTTCTTTCCTGTACGCAGCAAATCACAGTGAATTTCATCCGAAATTACCCACACGTTATGGTTCAGACAAATCTCGCCCACACGTTGTAACTCTTCTGTTGACCATACCCGTCCGGACGGATTATGCGGATTGCAAAAAATACATAACGTGACTTGTTCATCGCTGGCTTTGGCTTCAAAATCTGCAAAGTCTATTGAATAATGTCCCTGCTCGTTGATCAGATCTGAGCAAACTAGTTCAAGATGATTATGCTCCGCAGCCGATTTGAAAAAACCATAGGAGGGTGTCACAATCAGCACCTTTTCATTCGGTTTGCAAATATATTCAACTAATTCATATAGAGCAGGAATGATCCCATGCGATGTCTCCAGATGCTCCTTGGGAAAAGACCAGTCGTAGTATCTGTTCATCCAGTTGGAGACAGCTTCGTAGTATGCCGGATCGAACACCTGGGAGTACCCCATAATTTTCCGGTCCAAACGCTCCTTAACTGCTTCCCGTATTTCGGGAGGTGTGGCAAACTCCATATCTGCAATCCACATGCGAATAAATTCTTCATCCTTAAAGGGAAATTTCATATCTTCTGTTGCATTAAAAATATATTGACGGAAACCATCCGTATTCATGGCATTGGTTCCTGTGCGATCGATAATCTCATCAAAATCATACTTCATAGCCTTCTGCGCCTCTTTCTCTCTGTTCTCCATCCTGGGATGAGGTTCTGTTAGACACATTATTTCATGGCTTAGAAGTGACATCAAACGCAATACAATCTATTCAAAAGAAACAAATCCATCTTAATGTTTCTTCTGAATAGGTATTTTCATGAAAAAAGTGTTATATTTTTCGTATAGATTGATTTTACCAATGGGTTTCACCTTTTCTCATATTCTTAAGAAACTTAGCAGAAGGAGATCCGATATGAACACCATCAACAAAGAAGTCGGCAAGAAAATCCGTAATTTTCGCAAATGGAAAGGGTTAACGGTCCAGCAGCTGGCAGATCAGATTCACAAAAGCAAAGCTACTCTGTCCAAGTATGAGAGCGGAGATATTACACTTGATGTAGTCACGCTGCATCAAATTGCTGATTCATTGAACATTCAAGTGGAGCAGCTGCTGTATATCGAGCCCAAGCAAGCTTCTCCTCTTATGAATACGGTACCGTCCAGCTTTTTCAAAAATTCCACAAGATTTTATTCGTATTTTTATGACGGGCGAAACAATAGCCTCATCCGTTGTGTCATTGACATGATGGCACAGTCGGACGCGAATCGTTATCGAACCGTAATGTATATGAACGTCAAGAATTTTGAGAATTATCAAGAATGCGAAAATATGTATTGGGGCCACACCGAGCATTACGACACACTCACCACGCTGATTCTGAAAAATCAGGCTACACCGCTGGAGAATCTGTATATTAACATTTTAGCATCTTTTCAGGAGTCCGAGAAAAAGTGGGGATTGATGGCAGGTGTTTCCTTCCGCCCCTTTATGCCCATCGCTTTGAAAATGCTATTCTCTCGAACGCCCTTGCCTGAGAATCAGGAGTTATATAACGAGCTGAAAATTTCTAAGGAAGATCTGCGTACGTTAAAGATCTATAATATGCTCGCCGTCACCTAAACCTTCAACATAAGCTGCTGATTGATCAGATTAGATTGGAAAAGAAAACCCGGTAACAAGAAAAGGGCGGCAGTTATAAGCTATTACAGCTCATAAAAGCGCCCTTTGGGATCAGATGTTTATTGCTTCATGCTTCGACTTGATGCATCATTCGATTAGTTCTTGATTAAATCAAGGGTTTCGTCAAATAATTGCTTCTGGTCCTCAATCTTGTTTTCATTACCGATAACACAGCGTTGCTGCTGCTCCAATATGGCGGATACCACTTCCGCAAAACCTATAATGTCACTTTCTGTTGTGCTTAGCACTTCATCCCGTTCTTTCTGAAGATCGGCTTCGGTGACATTAGACAGATAACATTCCAGAGAGAATGATCCTTCGCCATAAGGCGTTCTTGGTGTATCGAGGTCCTGGATGGCGCCAATGATATATCTCGTCATTTCCCGTGTATCTGCTTTGAAATCCTTCAGGTATTGCGGCATCTCTTCATAAACTTTGTATGTTTTTTCGAGATTCGGGTCGCGGTACGATGCTACATAGCTGTCTCCGTTACGTCTGAAACCTGACATGCAGCCGTATGCTCCGCCTTTGGCCCTGATATTGTTCCACAAGTAATCCAGAGATAGAATCCCCTGCAAGACACGGAGTGAGCCTGTGTACGAATACCCTTTATCAATAAAGTTACCTGTTTGAACAACATATTGGACTTCAGATGGTGATCTGAATCCTTCTTTGTGATGAACAGGTGTAAATGCCTCTTTTTCTTTGGCAACATCTTGGGTGAACAGCTTCGCTTTCAAATCGGATACCTGTTTCTCTAAGCCCGTATATCCCTGATCATCCGCAGTGTAACTTACCAGCAAGTTTTCTGGTCTGAAAATAAAGCTAGTCAACGATTGAAGGCTGGTCGACAGTTCTTCTTTTCTAGCCTCAAAGTTCGCCTGAAGCTCCTCAAGCCACTGGTAAAAGGCGATGCCGCTAACCGCTTCCCTGAAGTCTGCAACAGCCGAGTGTTTAGAGGTAGAACGGCCAATTCCCGCTGAATGCCCTCCGCTGATCAGATTGCGCTGCAAGTTGCCTTTCAACTGAGCAATAATTTCGTATAAACGCTTCGAATCATCAAATTTGGACGTAAACACAATTTCCTTGATCATGTCAAAAGCAAATCCAAGCTTGTCATACAGCACTTTGGCGTTGAATTCATACGTAGCCTTGAAATCACGGTGCTCATGCGCGTTTGCATACGTACCGATGCCACTATGAATGCCCCCGGAATGAATGTGAATTTCATTCGACAATTCATTAAATGAGAAATTCTGAGTGTCGACGTAACCAAGCACACTTTTCAGCAATCCAACATACGGCAGCAAACGCCGTGGGACTTCCTTAATATCGAACAACAGTCTCAGATAACCGATCCCATTGGTATAGATGTTATGGTGCAGAACGGTTGTACCTTCGACCTGATTTACCGTCTGATACAGCGTCGATGCTTTCGGTTCAATATCCTCTATCGATAACGTTGGAATCACCTGTTGTTGTTCCTTGGTTGAAGGTGCATTCTGGTACTCGGCAAGAGCCTCAGTTCTCTGAATGAGTTGCTGAATCTCTTCCTGACTCAGTCCCGCCTGAACTGATTTCAGATGTGCTTTCAGCGCTTCCTCTTTACGTGCGTTCAATCCTTTATCCGGGGTGACAGCAACGAAAGAAGTATGCGTATTTTTCAGTAAATACGTCTCAATCAACTTCTCGAAGTAACCCTCGGTCATCTTCGTTCTCAGCTCAGCAAATACGTCATTCGCTTCCAAATGAGTAAATGGAGCTTCGACATCATACAGCCAGCTTTGCAATGAGGAGAAACCATAGATTAATCCTTTGGGCATTCTTCCATAATCGGCTTCACGGTGGTTGAATTCATAGGAATTAATACCTGCGAGCAGCGCTTTTGGATCAAAGCCTTCTTTCACAACACGCTCCAGCACCTCTTTTACCGTCCCCAGAAAATCTTCTTTGCTTGCCAGATTACTCTTCTTCAATCCAACGGTGAACACAGGCTGATACAGGCTGTCATCATACGTACCATATACATCCTTCGCAATGCCCTTATCCAGCAAAGCCTGCTTCAGAACCGCTCCTGGAGCGTTAAGCAGTGCGTACAGCAAAATTTGAAACGAGATGTTTAATTCCTTGTCCAGACTTGTTCCAATGACCGCATTATAGGTCAAGAAGCTGTTATCCACTTCTGATTCGGTACTTCCGGCAGAATATGTCTTAACTGCGTCCACTCTTTGTCCGAATGCAGGCTGGAGCTGAATGGCAGAATCAATCTCGATTCGATCATACTCACTCAGATAGTTTTCATCTAACCACTGCAATTTCTCTTCCATATCCATATCCCCATACAAATAAATGAAGCTGTTGGACGGATGATAGTATCTGGAGTGGAAATCCAGCAAGCCTTGATAGGTCAGATCGGGAATTGCATCGGGAAATCCGCCTGATTCACAAGAATATGTAGTATCCGGGAAAAGTGAATTCAGGACTTCTCTGCGCACAATCCGTTCCGGTGAAGAAAATGCGCCCTTCATCTCGTTATATACAACACCGTTATAAGTTAACTCATCTTCAGCTGAGGTCAGCTTGTAATTCCAACCCTCCTGCAGAAATATTTTTTCATTATCATAAATATTCGTGTGGAGTACCGCATCCAAATAAATATCCATCAGGTTATGGAAGTCATGATCATTCCGACTTGCAATCGGATAGATCGTTTTATCGGGATATGTCATCGCATTCAGAAATGTATTAAGAGAACCCTTCAGCAATTCAACAAAGGAATCCTTGGCCGGAAATTTCTTGGAGCCACACAGTACGGAATGTTCCAGAATGTGAGCTACACCTGTATTGTCTTCCGGAGGAGTACGGAAACCGATACTGAACACTTTATTATCATCCTGATTAGATAAGAGTACAATTTTGGCTCCGGATTTCTGATGTTCCAGGAGATACGCATCTGACTTCAACTCTTCGATTCTGCGTTCCTGCAGCACCTTATAGGGCTTAAGCTGTTTCAACATGGGTCGAGTCCTCCGTCCATAAAATTGTTTATTTTGTTATGCAACCTTGAGTTCTTCAAGTTCAAAGATAAAGGTAATTTATGCCTACGGATAGTATACACCATCGATCCTGGTAATTCATAATGGGCAGCCCCACAGGCGTCATCTGATATGTATTATCATTTTTTAATGTTTATGAACCTGAATGGCACGGCAAAGAATAACAAAATTTTCAAACAAAAAAAGATCGCATGAACAACTTGTTTAACAAGCGTCATGCGATCTTTTCTTAGGATGCCGAGGACCGGGATCGAACCGGTACGGTAGTCACCTACCGCAGGATTTTAAGTCCTGTGCGTCTGCCAATTCCGCCACCCCGGCATATGTATGTATTGCTTCATCACTTCAGGCGACAAGAAATATCTTACCATAAAATTTATCACTTTGCAACACCTTAATATAAAATAATCCAAAAAAAATGAAACAGGCACTGCCAGCGTTAGCGAGCAGTGCCTAGAAAGTTCGAGTTGCGGTCCCGAACTTTCTTTAAACCATCTATATTAAGGGAGGTGTGAAATAAGAATACCTCCCCAACATTAAAAAAACCTAAAATCAGGCTTAAATTAAACTAAAAAAGAAGAATAGGTGCAATTCGGGCCGCCTCTTCCTCGCTGCATTCCACAACCACCAAGATATGCCCCTGCACCAGCCAATCTTCATAATAATTAGCATCTTCTTCGGAGACCCCTGCTTCTGTCAAGGTAAGCACCAGATCATCCGTGTCATTTCCAATCTCGTTGCCTGCGAGTTTACGTACCGCTTTTCCGATGGACATCGTCTGATCCATCCGCTTGCCCAGACCAGCAAGCACCCCTTTAAGCACGCCTAGTGCACCGTCTGTTCCTGCGCCCTTCAGAGGCATAGGCAAACCAGTCTTCTCGCTTACCATTTCGAGATTAACCTGTTCTTTGGCTACCGCACCCAAATATTTATCTGCTATACCTTCTTCTTTTAAGTTATTCAGCATGATAATGGCTTCATTCTCCGTGCGTACAATTCCAATCAGCAATTGTGTCATTTATTCCCCCTCCTTTTACCCTTATATAACCCTTGTTGCTTCTTCAAAAACGGATCACATGTAATAAGTCCTTTCACCTATGTAAAATTTAATTTCTGATCTGGAAATCTATACCTAGTTCTGATAGACTAGATAAAGAAGACAAATTAACCATTGAAATTATTGACATATCGAATTACTATTCCATAACCAGGAGCAATGACATATGAAAAAAGAGGTAGAAATTGCCATTCGACGCAAACAACAAATCATCGTTCGTAATACAAGTGGACAAACGGTAGCTGGATTTCCGGAACGTACAGCCGATGCTTCCATTCTTTCCTTACGGACAGTCCATGGAAGCCTGTGGATTCCATTCGACGAAGTGGAACAAGTCACACGTCTGTTAAGCATTCGCTCTCATCATTTAAGTGGAATGCAGTTGTGTACGGCTGATCTGTAAACAGGGAACAAGTACTTCATGTATTTATACGTGAACTAGACGTGTTTATTTCGTCCTTCATAAAATAAACCAGACGCTTCGACGTCTGGTTTTATTTTTGCCTTTTACGCTATGCCACAATTTTTCAAAGCCAAGGCATTTCTGCATCAATTACTTTCTCATTCATAGTCCGTCGTTATTTCACCACAAACTTTACTCGTGTTCCATCCGGATATGTACTTAGTTGGTTTCCCACCCATGAGCCTGCACCACGATTATCTTTGGGACTAATATATTGGATATCCGCACCCGCACCGCCTTCCGCACACATCGCCATTGGCCATTCATCCCGGTCTTTCCCCTTTTTGACCGGAACACCTTTGAGTGACAAATCCCGATTACCTTCAGCTCCACTGCGATCAATGGTGCATACATCCGAATGTCCTGCTTTGATGGCCGTCTTGATATGATTGGCCGTTTCGGGATATCGCTCGGCTGGGAATGTGATAGTATGATCTACGCCCCCCTTGCTTCCCCCAAATTGGGACGGTATATCCAGAGACCATTCTCCCCCAACCCATGCATAGAGAGCTACCATTAACATTGCCACCAGCGTCAATATCTGCTTTTTAAATCGTTGCTTGCCCTTGCTCTTTCTACTTCTGCGTCTTTTACTCATGCTGTTTCTCCCCCATTCAACACTTGCATTATACCAGAACGCCAGTTCGCTAAACAATATAAAAAAACAGCCGACATTTCCCGGCTGTTCTGCATAGACTACCCCACGTTAGGAATCGCCTGTTGTCGAAGTAAAGGCAAGGTAACCTGAAACTTCGTTCCTTTTCCCTCGATACTCTCCACCGATATTTGACCATTCATCAATTCGAGCAACTCTTTGCAGATGGTGAGTCCAAGTCCGCTGCCGCCAAATTTGCGTGCGTGGGAGACGTCCGTCTGCGTGAATGCTTCAAACAATTGATTAATTTTATTATCTGGAATGCCAATTCCCGTGTCGTGTACAGTGAATACCAGGATAACGGTATTCCCTCGCTGCTCCTGAATATCCATCTGTAATTGCACTTCACCTTGTTCCGTGAATTTAATAGCGTTGCTGAGTAGGTTATCCAGCACTTGTCGGAGACGCAGAGGATCTCCCGTGAGTACATCAGGAGTAGCCAGATCCGCATGACAGAGCAAGCGAATTTGTTTATTCTGCGCCGCGAGTTCATGTGTCTTAATAATCTGTTGAATCAGCTTCAACGGCTGAAACTCAATTTGCTCCACTCTCATTTTCCCTCTGCCCAGCTTGGCCATATCAAGACTATTGTTGACAATATTCAGAAGAGCTTCCCCTGACTGGCGCGCAAGCTCCAAGTACTCTTTCTGCTCCTCACTGTTGTCACCCATGCCGACAAGTTCGATCATGCCCATAATCCCGTTCAGCGGCGTGCGAAGTTCATGGTTCAGCTTCCCAATGAACTCCAGCTCTCCCCTACTGTTCATTTCTGTTAGCGAAGCTGCCATCCGCAACTGCTGCTCACCATATTTCCGCTCCGAAATATCGTATTGAATCCCTACAAAAAACAGACATTCCCCTGAATCATCGAAAATAGGATCGATATTCAGTTCATTCCAGAATTTCTGTCCATGCTTCGTATAGTTCAGAATCTCTGTCTTGATCGACTGCTGCTTCTTCAACGCTTCGCGAATTTTCTGTACGGTTTCCGGGTCCGTATCCGGCCCTTGCAGGAACCGACAATTCTGTCCCATCGACTCTTCTGCACTATATCCGGTTAATTCACTAAAATATTCATTTACATACATTAGCGGAAAATCAGGCAAGGTAGCATCGACTACGGTCACGGAAGATTTAATCTTAGAGATAATAAATTCCCATTGTATAGCGAGTTGATTGTATTTAGTCATGCTTCCTCCTTCATCTCACCAAACTTTGTTGTGTTGTGTTCATGCTCATAATGAAGCTATCGATAACCCGATGGTATGTGATTATATAAAAACAATATAATTAATTGTAACATAGTTATTCAAGCCATGTGTTCCTTGGGTAATATCTGATTAATACAGTCACAAAAACTTATCATGTCATCAGGAGGATCACTCATGAAATTTTTATTAATCGTCATTATTATTATTTTGCTTGTTTTCTTCTTCTCCAGACGTAAACGTTAATTTTGAGCCGGTCATGTAAAATGAGGAAGGAAGATCGGGCATGAGAACCCTCTTTTTTATATTCATGACACTTTGTATCATTAATTTGTGCTTCCCGAAATTTGGCTGGTACTTGCGTTATGGCTGGATTTCCCGGGGAGAGGCTGAGCCCAGCAGACCTTATATGGCGATGACCAGAATGACCAGTCTGTTGATGCTGCTTATCGCTTTTACGCTCGTTGTGGCTTGAATTATAGAAACCAGAACGGCAGCTGTCCCTTGGGACAGCTGCTTTTTTGCTGCTTCAATGACGGGAAAATGACAACTTTGTTTGTGGTGCGTTTGCAACGATACCCGTAATATATAATTATCGTTGTGGAAAGGACACCTTAGCATGAACATCGCATTTTATCCATATTGGGCTGCCAAAACGCTGCTTTCTCTCATTAATGTTATATATATCATGGTTATCACGACGTTTATTTACGGTCAGACCGGGTCTGTCCTTTACGCTGCGTTGTTTCCATTCATTCAAATGTCAGCGCGTATCGTGGCAGGATTTACTGCACCACTGCTTGTGAACCGTTTCGCATTCTCCAGGCTGATTATTAGCATTCCTTTAGCCAAAACATTGATGATTACCGGAATCGCCATCGCATTTACCGATCTCACTGCTCACATTCCTCTTCTGCTTGTGGGAATAGCGATCCTCTCGTTCCTGGACGGATGGGAGTCTCCATTAATAAGCACATTAACCCCACGATTGGTTCAAGGAGAAGATCTGGTGAAGGCGAATAGTTTTCTCTCGTTCTCTACTCAGACCGTGACGATCATTGGATATGCGATGACAGGATTCATTGTTATGCACTGGGGTGCTTCACAAACATTTTGGGCAGCTACAAGCTTATCCTGGGCTGTCCTGCTTCTGATGATTACGATCAGCTCACTTACCCGCGATATTCGAGAAAAAGTCGAGAAGTCCACTTCCAGATGGGATGTATTAAGGGAAGGTTGGCTTATCCTTTGGAAAAATCGGTCGTTGCGCCTGATAACGTTCATGGATCTGGTTGAAGGTCTTGCTGGCTCCATCTGGATCGGCGCTATCACGCTTGCTTTTGTGAAAGAAGCTTTGGGCCAAGAGGAAGGTTGGTGGGGACTTATCAACTCCAGCTATTCTGCCGGCACCATTCTTGGGGGAATTCTGGCCATCACCTTGGCCACTCGCATACAGAAGCACTTGATCTCCAGTATGGCCATAGGTTCTCTTCTCTTCAGCTTGCTGACCATCGCATACGGTTTAAACAGCCTTCCTTGGCTTGCTCTGGTATTGTGTATGCTTATGGGTCCTGCTTATCAGATCCGCGATATTGCTCAGCAGACGGCTTTTCAGACCAGTGTGCCCATCGAATCCCTGTCCAAGGTATACGCAGCACATGGAATTATTCTCTCAGCTGCCATGAGCATATCTACGGTAATCTTCGGTCTGATTGCTGATCAAATGGGGATTCGGCTGGTATATTTGATTGGCGGTGCCTTATTCATCGTATCCTCCCTGTGCTCTTTCCGGTTAAATCGAATTAAAGAGCAAAATGATTAAATCAAAAAAAGACGAGCACACATCTGCTCGTCTCCGCTGCATCCGAACATCATCGGTGCAGCCATTTTATTCTCAATCTAATCGGTAATCTGTCAACGGCTTGCCTTGTTTATAATACAGCGCTGGTGACAGTATATTGAAGAAAATATGCACATCAGGCAAATCCGCTTCTTCCAAAATAACCTGCATTGAGGAAGCAATCCGATTATGAATCTCCTGATCACGTTGGAACATCAGGATCTCTACTGAAGCCGGAGAAGGAGTAAGGGCTTGTACGTCATGACGTTCTGCCTTCATTCTCTCCCGCGGAATATTGGTAATCAACGCAAATTGCTCCGTGATGCGGGGTACAACTTCCTCCAGTTGGGGTCCTGTGAATCCTTTAAAACGAATAAACGGCATTGCTATCCCTTCAATCTCTATTATTAGTCTCTTATGTGATTTTAAGCACATTGTTTTCGGTTGTCAAATCTCTTTCATCATATCATTTTTTCATAGAAACGCAGAAAAGCCCCGCTGAGGTCTCAGCGGAGCATACACGTAACCAGGGTCTCACCTTGTTCTACAGCGGCTTACAGCCAGAAAGATTTAGTGATAATTACGAGCAGGATGAAGAGTACGAGAATTGCGCTTGTGGAAGTCCATCCGCCAAATCCACCAACATTGCCGCCACAACCGTATCCAACTTCACTCATTTGATTGGCCTCCTTTGAATTTCAAGGTATGCCATAACATATGTCGATTCTAACATGAATGACCGGGCTATACGGCAAGCTAACCGGCCCAATCATTTTGTATTCTGTTAGTTGAATTATGCCGAAGGAATGATTTGGATGTTCACATCATTTCCTGGTACTTCACGATAGAGGTCCGCTGTATTTTGCTTCTCCAAGACAATCAAACGAGTACGTGTATCGTTTCTGGACGCGAAGACCACTCGCCCATCCGGGGCAATACAATAGGCGATTGGAATTGAAATTTCACTGTCACGATACGAACCGTCCGCATGGCTGGTCCCCATAACAATGCATTGATTTTGTATCGCCATCTGCCGTGCTTCTTCAATCCACTCTGTATACTGCTCTTCACTGAACATCCCCACACCAATGGAATGCATAATCATATCCACTCTGCCAATACTCTCGTTGCGAAAACCTTGCAGCACCAGCTCGTCACATAACAAGGTGCTTATGGTCCACCCCTGTTCCTTAACTACCTCAGCAGCGGTATACTTCGCTTTCTCCAATACAATCTCTCCGGCCTTGTTAATGATGATCGAACGGTCCTTGGGACGTTCATTCAACCTGCGATGACCTGACACAATCATCGTTCCATATACAGCCGCCAGACGTCTGGCCTCTTCCACGTTCTGATTCAGGTAGCCTTCAGGAAAGAACAACACATCCGCTTCTGGATGTTGTTTCAATTCCGCTTCCAGCTGCAGCAATTGTTGTTCCAATCTGGGTTGTCCAATAATAATCTTCAACGTTTATCCCCCATTCATGAATAAAAGCCGGTTCATACCTGTATCAGGTACGAAACCGGCTTAAAGGTTGTACAGGCAGGATTCCTGCTCATCGCACTTCGCTTCAAGAGTAATTGTCTTTGGCATATCGTTACGTCTAACAATTACTTTTACAGTTTAAATGATATGTAGTTAGGAATTTCTGTGTTCAATTCTATCATAAATCTCCTGCCCGTCATAACCTCCATCTGTAGTTATATCCTTAGTCAACAGTATAACATCAGCGGTCGCAGCTGAATTCGCACCCAGTACTCCCAGAACTGCCAAAAATGGATAGAATAGAATGGTCAGAACCTTCTTCATGTACTCATCTCCTCTTCCGTATACAGGAAATTTTTGTGTGATCATCCTAATAATACGATGAAGAGAAGTAAGTTTCAATCTTTATAGACACTCGAAGCTTTTCAACAAATCTATTGCTTCCTCATGATCAGGTTCCAAAGCCAGTACTTTCCGCGTGTAAGCCAGCGTTTCTTCTTCCAGTTCAAGTTCATAACAACACACAGCCAAGTCGTACAGCACAGCTGAGTTCTGTTTTCTCCAATCAGCATCTAACGACAGCTCCAGAAATCGCTTGGCGTCCTCATACATATACATCCCATATAACAGCTGACCTACAAGAAACGCCACATCCCCTAGCCGCTCCATTACATAATATGAAGACCACATGATGTGGATTCCAGACTGAATATCAAGCATTTCCTCATCGCTTGCATCCGGTAGAAGGTTCGAAATCCGGTTGGCACTAAGAATCAAAAACTCAGCATCATATCCGCCCAGACGCCAGAACGGTATAATTTGCTTCAGTTCCATCCGCTCTACCTGATGATCCATCCATTCTTTCATACTAAAGAAATCATCGGGTCCAAAACGTTCAACAAATCGGTGATACGCAAGTCGAGTGTTTATGTACCCCAGTGGTTCGTCCACCATCAACATACATCCAACGTTCAGGTCTTTATAATGATGTGTTGTGAAACGAGTGTGGGCTCCTTGCTGTTCCAATACATATTGAATGGCATGATAATTTGCCGTTAAAGAAAAACTTCCATGAAGTACGAATTCAGGCGGATCGGCGAACTTCCAGTTGTCCAGTCGATGGTCCCCTTTATCCGCAGTAATCAACACATATCCTGACTCTGATAACTTGTTCAATCGTTCGAGACAGGACAAACCGACTGCCGGGAACATAATGTGCGAATCCTCCAACTCTTCCTTGTACAGAGCGATAAGCTCTTGATATGGATAGTCTTCTGCACTGTACTCAGGTGCACGGCGGTATTCATAACTCAGTATCATGTTTTGCAGCAACTCGGCAGGCTCCGAATGAAGAGGAGATTCTGGAGATTGGACCAGTACGTCACACTCATATATCTCACCCTCACCGACATAAATTAATTCCTGTGGAATGCTGTCAAAAAAGTAATTGGCAATCAACAGCAAAGGTTGCTTCAGATCGCCTGGTCGAATAACTGTATCCGCCACTACCAGATTCAACTCGGTGTCCTGTATCGCGTCAAAACGTGCGAAATCCAGTATTCCTTGGTCAATAAAGGATTGCATGGACAGATGCTCTCTCCAGCCCAATACATTATCTTCGACCAGATCGGTCATTACATATCGAAAAGCTGGCAGCTCCACGCCTGCAAAATCTTTCAACTCTGTCAGTTTGAACAGAATTTGGTGCGCCAAGCGGCCTACGCCCGCTCCAAGTTCCAGAATGGTCACTGTCTCGGCCGTCTTTCCTTTGCTGGCGAGATCTTGAAGAAAACCAAAAATCATCTCGGCATACGCCATTGCAATCATGGGGTTACTCGTAATATATTGCGGAACCTGATTCTCGGTCCAAGCGTGCAGCCCTTTCTGTTCATAATATGCCCGCTGCCAGTCCCATACCGGAGCTTCACTGAAGCGGAATCGTTGTCCTTCGTTTTGCATCATTGGTTGAAAACCTGCTTTCCATTCATAATTTCATCGACTTCTCGGACTTTCAATTCCATGCTCTCATAGACCGTTCCCTTAATCTCTAACGCATTATATCATAAACGATGCCTGAGCAAATGAAGGCGCTCAACGTTAGTCCGAATATACCGCTCCATCAAAGTTCTCCTACACGGATCGTACCGAGCAAGTTAGAGCGCTGATAAATGCAGTGTACGTCATCTGAGTTGTTATTGATGGATTGAAACCATTCGCATAGAACGTAATAACCTAAGGAGCCAGAATGCTCAAGCTGAGCGTAGACGTCGCAGAATAGATAATGGATCCGTTGCCAAGGTTCCTCTGACAATTGTTATCGTTACACCTACGAGGGCTAATGGAAGCTACACTGAAACACTTCCTTTGAATTGAACCAGTGGGTTTGCTCCTGGCGGTTTGCAGGCCAATCTGACCAAACAGTTGAGGTGTATTGATTACGAGGAACGGGATAGCAATAGAGTTGGCCAAACTCGCATCAAGAAACTCATGGAATCTACCTACTATTAATAGGGATATGATAGTATATCTGAGATTTGAGATATGGCACAGACAGACAATGATTTTTGGAAAAAGGGCATATGAAAAGGACACTGCCCGTATTGCTACGGCAGTGCCTCTCTCGTTTAGCTTGCAAATTTGCAATTAAATATTGAATATTCTTCTTTTTAGAATGGCTTAATCGAGGTTATGTTCGTTTTTCTCCATTCTCTCTTTTAATAATCGAATCTCTTGCTTCAAACCTGAGATTTCCTCCCTTAAACCAGATCTTTTTATTGCCATTGAGAACACAGCATATAAAATCAGACCTACCAAACCAATGAAAATAAATATAGTTAAAATCCCTACAAAACCCACAGCACTAGCACCATTCATAACTTTAAATTGTCACCCTTCCCTCATGTTTTTTTATTATAATAACATAATATTAGCAATTATTGGAATTATTATAAATAACATAATCCTTACTCCTCTATCTACATTGCATATGTATGAAGACAGAAAAAAACCCTTGCTATGCAAGGGTTTTGAGAGAATGGGCCCTACAGGACTCGAACCTGTGACCAATCGGTTATGAGCCGACCGCTCTAACCAACTGAGCTAAGGGCCCTGAACAAAAGTGTATAACGTTCAGATGATGGCTGTGAATCATCCAGTAAAACTAAATTGCGGGGGCAGGATTTGAACCTGCGGCCTTCGGGTTATGAGCCCGACGAGCTACCGGGCTGCTCCACCCCGCGTCAGTAAGAAATATTAAAACAGCGACTTAATTAATATACACCATCCCTATCCCATATGTCAAGGGGTAATGTTAGGGAATGAAGCGAACGCCATACCGCCCCTTTTTTGAACGATATACTTCCACTTCTGCTGGCTCGTTATGACCGTAAATCCAACCATCCTGCTCCATCCGTTTTGCAAGACACCCTGCCTGAAATTTGGTTGCATACAATTTGCTGAAATATACCCAGTGCATTCCACTCGTCCTTTCTTGAAGTCATCATTTATCCCTGCTTTTGTAGAATACCCCAATTCCATAAAAATAGCCGCCGAAGATATAAATCTCCAGCGGCTACATCTATGATTTTATTACAAGATCATCTAACTTTTATTGAAACGTGGCTTTAGGGTTCTTTTTCAACTTCTCTAACATCTCGTTCCCTTTGGCTGCCCATTCACCAAGCGCTTCTTTTGGTGTTTTTTTGTTTTCAAGCACTTGATTGAAGAATTCCATGCCCTTATCATTTACTTGCCACAGATTCGGCATTTTTTGATACATTTTATCCAAGTTCGTATTGGTCGGAGGTACAGGTTTCAAAGTATAGAATGCCTGAATGTTGTAATCCAAACCATCCTTCGGTTTAATGAAGCTCTTCCGAGAAACCATCTCATAACTGCTGCGCGCTTTGATCTTCGCCCAATCTTCACTGTTCATATACTTGATCAATTCCCATGCATCATCAGGGTTCTGAGCTGAACTATTAATGGCCATGAGGTTACTAAGATAAATATTGCCTCCGATTTCAGGAGCCTCCGGATGAACCGGAGGTGTCACAACATCCCAGTCTACCTTCGTAAAGTCTTTCATTTTATCCGCATTTTTATTGGCATCGATCAATTGATTAATGTAGCTGTAATCTCCGATTACCATCGCTGTTTTGCCATTCAGGAACATATCATTCTGAAGCGGATTATAACGTCCACTGTCATCCTGATCCTGCGGTTCGTCTCCTTTAGGAATGACTTTATCCAGGGCAAGCTTGCTTATGGTGCTCCATACTTTCTCCCATTGTGGAGAATCTACAGTCATTTTCTCTGCTTTGTCATCAAAAACTTTCAACTGTAGAGAATTATAATACTGCTGCATTGAATAATATGGAGAACCACCTTGATAGGTACTGAAAGAGAAACCAAATACATGGTCTTTTCCTTCACCTTTGGTAAGGCGTGTACCCAAGTTGAAAATATCATCCCAAGTCATGTTATCCGTTGGAGGCTCCACGCCTGCTTTCTCAAACATACCCTTGTTATAGAACAAAGCAGAAGAGGAGAACGTTGGCGTCAAAGCGTAGATGCTCTGATCTCCCAAATCCTTGATTCCTTCGAGAACACTTGGCACAATATCCGTAGTATCAAACTTATCTTCCTGCATCAGTGGGTCCAGTTGTTTCACCATGTTTTCCTGAATTAACGACTTGACTGTCGCCGTATCCGCCACGATGACGTCTACCGGGTTATCCCCTGTCATAATCTTCTTCAAGCTTTCCATCGTATCCGGAATGTCCTGCTGTTCTTCCTGGTTACCATACCCATACATGCTGCCCTGATCTACCGCAGGTACAACTTCAATCGTTATATTTGGATGTGTCAATTCAAAAGCATCGGTAAACTGCTGACGGAAATAACTGTCATCCTGTCCCCCCCATAACGTCGCTACACGCAGTACACGCTGCTCGTTATCCTTGGACTCACTCGCTGTACAACCCGCAAGCAGCGGCAAAGCCAGACTGGCTGTAGCCAGCACGGCTAGCACCCGTTTTCCCCAAAACCTGTTCTTCATCTCCCAATTCCCCCTCTAAAATTATCTTGGCGGTGTAATGACAATACGTTCACCGTCAAATTCCAATGTGGCACGATTATCAATGGACAGCGCCTCCAGATACTCCTTGGGCACCTGAAGTCGTCCCGCACGGTCAATAATGACAAAAGCTTCATGAATATCCGGGGCTCCTGCCTCCGATAAGCCATGTTCGTCATCCAGATTCGGATTGCGTTTCACAAACTCGGTGCTGGTCAAGCCGTCCCGAATCGCCACGATCCGGTCCACCTTGCCAGCGAGGGTTAGATCATGAGTAACAATCACAATCGTGACCCCGAGCTCCTTGTTCATTTTGCGAAAAATGCCCATGATGGTATCACATGTCTCTGAATCCACCGAACCTGTTGGCTCATCGGCAAGCAGCAGCTTGGGGCGATTCGATAGCGAGATGGCAATCGCCACCCGCTGCTGCTCCCCACCGGACAATTGATGCAGCTTGTTGTGCATCCGATCCTTCAGTCCAACCCACTCCAGCAGCTGCATGGCATAGGCGCGATCGCGCTTGCCTCCCAAAATCATGGGTGTTTCCACGTTTTCAAGTGCTGTGAGGTATGGCAGCAGGTTACGGCCGTTATTTTGCCAAATGAACCCTACGGTATGACGTTTGTACTCGACCAGTTGGGCGTCTGTCATTTTCAGCAAATCCCAATCCCCGACAACGGCTGTACCGGCTGTTGGACGATCAAGTCCACCCAGAATGTTGAGCAATGTGGATTTACCACTACCACTGTTACCGATAATGGCCATCATTTCACCTTGATTGACAGTCAGATTGAGACCTTGAAGGGCAACGACTTCCACATCGCTGGATTTAAAAATTTTGACAAGTCCTTCGCATTGGATCACGTTTACCTCTCCTCTCCCATTTTGACTGCCTGGTGAACCCGCAGCCTGCGGATTTGCCACAGCAGCATCGTTGCTCCAATGACCAGCATGACCACGGTCACGCCGTACAGTTGCAGCATATCTTTCTCTTCAAATACAATTCGGAACGGAGGTACCTGTGCGGACACATTATCTGTCGTTTGCAGGAAGGGCAGGAACAGACGACTGGATACCTGACCAATGCCAATACCGAGAATGATGGACAGACCCGCCGTGAACACCTGCTCTAACAGCAACATACCGCTCAGTTGCGCCCGGGATAACCCCATCGCCCGCAGGACACCGAACTGTACTACACGCCCGGATAGATTGAAGAACCAGTACAGAATGTATCCGATCAGGGAAATAATCACCGACACAAGGAATCCGAGACTCAGTATGCCGAACACCCCGCCCCTTGATGGATGTTTGCCCTGGGATACCAGCTCTGTACGCACATCGCGTACAGACGATAATTCAATGCCTTCTGCTGCAAGTTTCTCCATCAAAGGAGCGACTTTGGCATCCGGCTCCATCTTCAGCCAGACCTCATATGGAATTAGAGGCACCTGATCATAGATGTAATCCAGATTGGCAATGAAGAACGGCATTTGATCCGGGTACTGGGCAGGCCAGTACGGTATAATGCCAAAGACCACAAATTCAATCGCCTGGCCCTGTACACCAATGGAGACGAGGTCTCCGGTTTTGAGCTTGAATTTGTCTGCAAATTTGGAAGAGATCAATACGGCCCCTTCATATTTTCCAAGCAAGTCAAGGTACTTATAAGGATGAGCCGGGAACAGATCGTTGCGGAACCACGCCACTTGGGCAAAATCCACATTGTCGATCCCCACCAGCATTCCCTGTCCACCTGATTTGCCAGAGACAATAATATTGCCTTTCGTCTGCAGCACTCTCGCTGCATGTTCGACACCATTCAGGCTGCGGAACACTTCAAAAGGTGGCTCGGAATAGATCATCTTCGTGGGTTGTGAAGAACCACCGCCCCCACCTGATCCACCTCCGCCGCCGTTACCACCACCTCCAGAACCACCGCTACCGTTTCCTCCACCTTGCTGTCCACCGCCTGAACCTCCGCTTTGTCCGGAACCCGTTGGTTTAACCTCAGGTGTGCCCTCCCATACCGTCTGCATAATAACATCCGAACCATATCGGTATAACGTACGCTCAGTCGAGTTCAGATCAATAGTACGAGCCGCTGCCGAGTTATACACACCAAGTCCGAGTGTCAATACAAGCAGGATCATCAAAGGATAATAAGAAGATGATGAACGCGAAAGCTGTGTCAGTGTCAGATACAATGGAACCGGGAGAAACTTTCGTCCAATCAGCTGAATGAGCTTCAAAATCCACGGGAACAACCGTAAGAAGAACAGTCCCAGTGCAAAGATGGCGAGTGCCGGTACAAAGAACAGAAACGGCTGCACCTGAAGCTGATCTGTCGTCATTCCGGTCTGGAACGTCAACATTTGCCGTTCATAGAACAAGTAGTATCCATATCCGGCGAGCCCCAACAGCGCGATATCCAGGAACCAGCGCTGCCATACCGGCGCACGATCTGTACGTGCTTGCCGCCGCTTAGCCGACACAATCGTGGCCCGCGCATAGGTTACTGCCGGAATGAGCGAGGCTATAATTGCCACCAACACGGCGATAAGGCCAAGCAGGATAGCTTCTTTTGATATTCCAATTGGAATGGATTTACGATCCACGAACGACAGAAATCCGCTCGCTGAACCGATGCTTTTCGCCATAAACCATCCAAGAAACGGTCCGATGACAAGAGCAATCGCTCCCAGGAATATACCTTCAAGCAGATAAAGAGAGAATATCTGCCGGGCAGAAGCTCCACGACTGCGCAGAACTGCGATGTCACTTGCCTGCTTCTGTAACGACTGTCTGGCATTCATGGCAATAAAATAAAAGACCATCGCAATCATCGGTGCTGCCAGTGTGAACAGCATGGTCTGCAATTGCAGACTCTGACTGCGGAATTGTTTCAGCAGATCCCCGAAGGTGATGTCCACTTTCGTATCCTTCAACCGCTGATACAGATCGATATCCAGCCTTTCCAGCACAGAGGTCAGTCCCGAGAGCTGGCTTGTTTGAATCTCTTTCAGATCAAATGCATAATACCAACGTGAATTCTGAAGAGGGATCCCTTTTTCCTTTAACAAAACATTATTAAATACCGATTCATCCACATATAGTCCGTTCATCATACCGTCAAATCCCTGTACCCAATACGGGCTGCTAGGATCATCCGCTTTGAAAGAACCTATAATCTTCACACGCAACGTAATATCGAGACCGCTGTAAATCGGATATTCCAGAACATCTCCGATATGCAGATCGTTACGATACATGCCCTCTTCCAGCATGACCGCTTCAATAGTATCGTCCTTGACCTGGTTGCCCGGCTTCACTCCCGCAGAATAATTAACCTGTGCATCCAGGCCTGTCATCGTACCCAGACTCATGCTCCGGACCCGGCTGGCATCCACTTTGGTTGGGTCTTCCGGGTTCACCTCTGTGCTGCGGATGGAACGGGAGTTCACATACGTATGAAAAGGAAAACCGATGTCACGGGGCACATCCTCGCGAATATATCGATCCACCTCTTCCAGACCACGTGTGTCTGTCTTAACACCACCAGGTGCCTGGTAACTCATGAGCAACGAGCCGGCTGGCAGTCCCTCACTGTTATCCTGCAGCGTCTGGGCCACGACCCGCTTCAGCGCACCATCGGCATACATCGGAATACTAACGGTGAACGCTACCGCCACAATCAGTCCGATCAGTGTGCTGAACGTCATCCAGCGAGTGTTCCACATTTTGCGGAACAACAGTCGAAGCAATGGCAGCCCCATTAGCGGCCCACTACTTTCTGTCCAACGGTCAGACCTTTAAGAATCTCCACATCCGTGGATGTCTGCTGCCCAACTTCTACGTCCACTTCACGCTTGCTTCCATCACTCTCCAGCACTTGCACGTACGTTCTTGAACCGATGGAGCGCAGAGCGGATACAGGAATGACAATCGCATTCTCTGTACGCTGCGTGACAATCGACACCGTTAGAGGTGTACCGCGTTCAACCCCTTTGGGCATTTTCGCCAGCGAGACGATAACATATTGATCCAGGCTTTCTTTCGCTGGAGGCGTTCCGCCTTCCCCCGAACCTCCGCCGTTACCACTTCCACTTCCCGACGCTTGGGCTACAGGCATCACTTTAACTTTGCCAGCCACTTTGCCTGCGCCATTAATGTCCACATCCGCCTTCATGCCAGCCGAGAACTTTTCCAGATCTTCCTTGGCAAACGTAGCTGCGACAACCAGGTTGGATGTATCTGCTATGGTCGCAATCGGGTCATAGGCTTTGACAGCCGCGCCCTTCTCCACCTGCACGGCAATGATTGTTCCACCGAATGGAGCGGTCAAAGTGGCTTTACCCAACTGATCCTCCAGATCGGCGAGTTCCTGACGAAGCTCTTCAAAGGCAATCGTGGACTCTTCGAACTCTACCGGGTCCATCTCATCCCGTTTGCGAAGCGTTTCCTTCATTTGGACTTCCGATTTGCGAATCTGTAGGTTTTTGGCCCGAATTTCCTTCTCCACGCTCTCTACATCAAGAACAGCGAGGAGTTGACCTTTTTTCACTTTATCCCCTGGTTTTACATTCAACTCTTTGATATGCATACCGTCCAGCGTAAAATAGACCTTTTCTTCCCGCTGGCTCATCATTTTGCCGCTTCCGCTTACTTTCTTCTCCAGCGTCTCTGTCCGAACTTCATATTCCGGCTTCTTGGAGATCGTTGGCGGTGTAATTGGCGGAAGTACTTCTTCCTCTGTTTCTGCCGGCAGCAAAGAGCAGCCGGACATCGTTGCAGCCACTATCGCACTAAGCACAAAAAGCGCTGCGCGTTTCCCCCTCTTCGGAGCGGCCCCTTTACTTGATAAATCTGCCGTCCGCCATTTCATAAACATGGTCCGCAACCTCCAAAATCGTAGGATCGTGTGTAGTCATACAAATCGTTACTTGTTCAACTTCAATAATATTGCGAAATACAGCCATAACCTGTGCCCCCATTTTGGAATCAAGTTCAGCTGTCGGCTCATCCGCGAGCAATAATCTCGGTCTGTGGGCTATCGCCTTGGCGATAGCCACCCGCTGCTGCTCTCCCCCGGACATCTCGAATGGACGGTGCTTGACTCGTTTGGTTAGTCCAACCAGATCCAGACAATGACCTACCCGGTCCTTCCATTCCGAACGCGGCACGTCCGCCATGCGCAGCGACAGCTCTACATTTTCCCAGGCAGACAACAAGGGCATCAGCGCATACGCCTGAAATATAAAACCAATTTCTCTGCGCCGCAAAGCGGTCCGCCGCCGGTCACCCCAATCCTGAAGAGGCTGGCCGGAGAACAGAATGTCTCCACTGGATGGCTGATCCAGCCCACCCAGCATATTGAGCAGCGTCGTTTTCCCTGAGCCTGAACGCCCTTTCAACATCACCAGCTGTTGCGGGTTCACTTCCATATCGATGCCTTTGAGCACATGAATAATACGGCTACCCGTCTGGAAACTGCGATGAACATTGCGAACCTCCAGCACAGGTCCGTCATATGGAGGCAACAGATCCTTCTTGGAGGACTTGGACTTCACTTCAGGTTCAGCTGCTGCAACCGCAACCTCCTCTTGGCTTGTTTCACTGGTTATGTCGTGCGGGTCGATGGATGTATTCTGCGGTTCACTTATGTATGCCGATTCCTCCTGCCCGACTGGTTCCTGCTGCTCCCTTTGTCCGACTGCACTGTCCTCGCCTGACTGGCTCTTGGCAGGTCTGATTTTGGAAAATAAATTCTTCATGCCAGCAATCACGCTCATCCTTTCTTCATATCCCGTTCACTTCATCAAGACACTAAAAATAGAAATCTATTCCATACTACACTGCATTATAAACGACGGATCACAACTAAAAGTTACAAGCTTTTTACAACGTTCCCGTGAAAAAGTTAATATTTTGATGAACAAACGAAAAAAGCACCCCAAAGTGCGGGATGCCTCTTGAATATTCGATGAATTTGCCTCTATGGCGGCAATCATTACAATTTTGATACCGTTCACAATCAAACTGTTCAGTCGGATGTGAATGATATTATTTACCAAATGAAGAAGGATCTTCACGCCAGGATTTGAGCAGTTCAAAATCACTTTCCTGGATTGTCCCCTCAGCCAAAGCCACATCCATCAAAGCGGTATAATTAGACAGAGTTTGCAGCGGAATTCCCGCTTCTTCAAAAGCCTTAATGCCTTTGTCGAGCTGATAGCTGAAAATCGCCAGTACTGCCAGTGGAGTCGCCCCGGCTACACGTACCGCTTCAGCGGCTTTAATTGAACTGCCACCAGTCGAGATCAGGTCTTCAATGACAACAACCTTCTGCCCCTCAGTGATCAGTCCTTCAATCAGGTTCTCTTTGCCATGTCCTTTGGCTTTATCACGAATGTAAGCCATAGGCAGATTCAGCTTTTGCGCCACCCAGGCAGCATGTGGGATACCCGCGGTTGCTGTACCTGCGATGACTTCTGCATCGGGATATTGATCACGAATGATCGCAGCAAAGGCTTCAGCAATGTCGTTACGAATCTCGGGATAAGACATCGTTAGACGGTTATCACAATAGATTGGTGATTTGATGCCGGATGTCCAGGTAAATGGCTGCTGCGGACGCAACGCCACCGCTTTAATTTTCAACAGTTGGGAAGCAATATGGTTAGGAATCTCAGTAAGTTCGATCATGCGTTCAACATCTCCTTCAAAATGGTTTCTGCCGCTTCACGTGGATTGGGAGCGCCCGTAATTGGTCTGCCTACAACAATGTAATGGCTGCCTCTGGCAATGGCTTCACCTGGCGTCAGGACACGAGTCTGGTCTCCGAGGCCACTTCCCGCTGGGCGGATGCCTGGTGTGACCGTGTGAAAATCACTGCCACAGGCTGCGCGGATCGCCGGTACTTCCAGCGGGGAAGCAACGACGCCATCGAGACCTGCCTCATGGGCCAGTCCTGCATAACGGACTACTGCTGCCTCAACGTTGCCCTGGATGCCAATCTCGGTATTCATCGTTTCCTGACTGGTACTAGTCAGCTGGGTAACCGCAATAATCTCAGGTCTGCGAAGAGAAGGATCAGCAGCCAGAGCGGCCTCTGCACCTTCACGTGCGGCACGCATCATGCTTGTACCTCCAGCTGCATGCACATTGAACATATCCACTCCCAGACGGGTTATGCTTTCAGCACCCCCACGAACCGTGTTTGGAATATCATGCATCTTCACATCAAGGAATACCGAGTACCCCTTCGACTTCAGCTCCCGAATAAAGTCCGGGCCAGCGGCGTAAAAGAGCTGCATGCCCACCTTCAGATAACAGGGAATACCTTCGAGGGCCTGTACCAATTCCTGCGCCTGCTCCGCTCCGGGATAATCGAGTGCTACCATCAGACGGCCAGCCATTTCGTTGAAATTCGGGTGATTCATATTCCAGCGCTCCTTCCAAAAGCTTGATTTTTCCGTTTTTGCCCGATATAAAGGACATCCCGCCAGCCCGAAGGCTGACTGATGTCCTTGATCAGTGACAAATCGTCTTATTTATTGTACAAGAGCTGGCATAGCCTCAGAGGAAAAGTTGATCGTTTGCAGCATGATCAACAGGGCACGGATCGTATCCAGTGAAGTCATACATACAATGCCGTTCTCTACCGCCTCACGACGAATACGGAATCCGTCACGCTGCGGGGTTTTGCCTTTGGTCAGCGTGTTGAACACAAAGTTTGCTTCGCCGCTACGAATCATATCGAGAATGTTCGGCGAACCTTCACTTAATTTGTTCACCGTCGTCACCGGAATGTTCGCTGCTTCAAGCGCAGCCGCCGTACCTCCGGTAGCCATGATTTTGTATCCCAGTCTATAGAAACCTTCAAGCAGTGGAACAGCTTCCTCTTTGTCTTTATCCGCTACCGTTACCACGATTGCTCCGGTGGCCGGGATCTTCATGCCTGCACCGATAAGACCTTTGAACAACGCTTTAGCGTAATTCGGGTCACGACCCATAACCTCACCTGTGGATTTCATCTCAGGTCCAAGCGTTGGTTCCACACGACGCAGCTTCGCGAAGGAGAAGACCGGAACTTTTACGGAAACATGATCCGACTCAGGCCATAGACCATCGACATAACCGAGGTCTTTCAGCTTCACGCCCAGAATGGCTTGTGTTGCCAGGTTCGCCATCGGAATGTTGGTTACTTTGCTCAGGAAAGGTACTGTACGGGATGAACGCGGGTTCACCTCGATGATGTACACTTGACCCTTATGGATAACAAACTGGATGTTAACCAAACCGATCGTTTTCAGTTCTTTTGCAATCTTGATTGTAATCTCTACAATTTTCTCTTTGAGATCCTGGGACAGGTGCTGTGGCGGATAGACCGCGATAGAGTCACCGGAGTGAACCCCTGCGCGCTCGATATGCTCCATGATACCCGGAATCAATACCGTTTCACCATCACAGATCGCGTCAACCTCAACCTCTTTACCCATCATGTAACGGTCGATCAGGACCGGATGCTCCGGATTGATTTTAACCGCCTGTTCCATATATGTCAGCAATTCAGCATCGGAGTATACAATCTCCATCGCACGACCGCCGAGTACATAGGAAGGACGAACCAGTACCGGGTAACCCAGACTTTGAGCCGTTTCAACCGCATCATCTACCGAAATGACCGTTTTACCTTTTGGTTGTGCAATTTCCAGACGGGAGAGCAAACGCTCAAACTTCTTGCGATCCTCTGCCTCATCAATGTTTTCCAGATCTGTTCCGAGAATCGTTACACCAGCGGCACGTAGTGGTGCTGCCAGGTTGATTGCCGTTTGACCACCAAACTGTACGATAACACCTACTGGCTGTTCCTGTTCGATAACGTTCATTACATCTTCGAAGAACAGGGGTTCAAAGTACAAGCGATCCGATGTATTAAAGTCCGTAGACACCGTCTCCGGGTTGTTATTGATGATAACTGCTTCATAGCCTGCTTTTTGCAGAGCCCATACCGCGTGTACTGTTGAGTAGTCAAACTCAATCCCTTGACCGATCCGGATTGGACCAGAACCAAGTACGACTACTTTTTTCTTATCTGAAGGAATGACTTCATTCTCAGTTTCGTAAGTAGAGTAGTAATATGGCGTTGTTGCTTCAAATTCAGCTGCGCACGTATCTACCATTTTGTAGACTGGGCGAAGGTTTTCCTCTTCACGGCGTGCTCTGATTTCAGCTTCTTTCGTTAGCGTACCTCCTGGTTGACCTTCAGCACGCAGCTCAGCAATGGCACGGTCTGTGAAGCCAAGACGCTTCGCTTGATATAAGGTTTCGGAGGACAATTCGGATTCCTCGCGAATGCGATCTTCGAAGCTAATCAGCCCTTCGAGTTTATCCAGGAACCACCAGTCAATCTTCGTCAGATCTTGAAGCTGTTGCAATGTATAACCTCTGCGGAATGCTTCAGCGATCAGGAAGATACGCTCATCGTCGGCTTTGACCAAACGCTCGTTCAGCGTTGCTTCATCAAGTGTTTCGGCATCTTTCAGATACAGACGGTGTACGCCGATTTCCAGGGAACGAACAGCTTTATGAAACGACTCTTCGAATGTACGGCCAATCGCCATAACTTCGCCTGTCGCTTTCATCTGTGTACCCAGTTTGCGGTTCGCCGAGATGAACTTGTCGAACGGCCAGCGTGGGATTTTGCTCACGATATAGTCCAGTGTTGGCTCAAAGCATGCATATGTTTGGCCCGTTACCGGGTTCACGATTTCGTCCAGTGTGTAACCCATGGCAATTTTGGCAGCCATCTTAGCAATCGGATAGCCCGTTGCTTTGGAAGCTAGTGCCGAAGAACGGCTTACCCGTGGGTTAACTTCGATAACATAGTATTGGAAGCTGTGCGGATCAAGCGCAAACTGTACGTTACATCCACCTTCGATGTTGAGGGCACGGATGATTTTCAGGGAAGCTGAGCGCAGCATTTGATATTCACGGTCAGACAACGTCTGGCTTGGCGCCACAACGATACTATCACCTGTATGAACACCTACCGGGTCAAAGTTTTCCATGTTGCAGACTACGATACAGTTATCGTTTTTGTCCCGCATAACCTCATACTCGACTTCTTTCATGCCAGCAATGCTTTTCTCCACCAGACATTGCCCGATCGGGCTGTAACGAATTCCTGCTGCTACGGTTTCACGTAGTTCTTCTTCGTTCGCACAGATCCCGCCGCCTGTTCCGCCAAGCGTGTATGCTGGACGGACGATGATTGGATAACCAATCTCATTCGCAAAATCAAGTGATTCCTCAAGTGTTGTTACGATTACACTCTCAGGCACAGGCTGCTCCAGTTCGCGCATCAGATCACGGAACAAATCACGGTCTTCCGCTTTCTCAATGGATGTGAGTTGTGTTCCGAGCAGTTTGACATTCTCACGCTCAAGGACGCCAGCACGTGCCAGTTCCACAGCCATGTTCAGACCCGTTTGACCGCCAAGGGTTGGCAGCAAACCGTCTGGACGTTCCTGACGAATGATTTGCGTTACAAAATCCAGTGTAATCGGCTCAATGTACACTTTGTCAGCCATGTTGGTATCCGTCATAATCGTAGCCGGGTTGCTGTTGATGAGTACAACTTCCACGCCTTCTTCTTTCAGTGCCTGGCATGCTTGTGTACCGGCATAGTCGAACTCGGCCGCTTGACCGATGACGATTGGACCTGAACCAATCACCAGGATTTTTTTGAGATCTTTGTTAATCGGCATGTTATTGTGCTCCTTTCACTGCGGCTGCCAGTACGGCTTGACGCGGCTGTTGCGGGTGAGTAATCTTGTGCTCCCGAATCATCTCGATGAAGCGGTCGAACAGATAGCTGTTATCATACGGTCCTGGAGCTGCTTCCGGGTGATACTGAACGGAAAACGCCGGGAATGTTTTATGTTTCAGACCTTCAATGGTCTTATCGTTATTGTTGATATGTGTCACTTCAAGCTCTGTATTTTTCACAGATTCTTCGTTTACGGTGTAACCGTGGTTCTGAGATGTGATGAAGCAACGTCCGCTCTCCAGTTCTTTGACCGGGTGGTTTCCGCCGCGGTGTCCAAACTTGAGTTTCTCTGTATCGGCTCCTGCCGCAAGTGCAAACAGTTGGTGACCCAGGCAGATTCCGAAGATCGGATATTCGCCGAGCAGTTCACTGATCATTTTAACCGCGTGAGGTACGTCTTTCGGGTCCCCAGGGCCGTTGGACAGCTGAATGCCATCCGGGTTCATGCGGCGAATTTCGTCCGCTGTTACATCATGCGGAACTACAACAACGTCACAGTTGCGTTTGCTGAGTTCACGCAAAATTCCTGTTTTTGCACCGTAGTCAACCAATACAATACGTTCAGCCGTTCCCGGGCTGTTGTAGACATGTTGAGTAGAAGTCATAGGAACCTGGTTACGCAGCTCAGCGATGCTGGTGTCTCCCATCATCTCCAGTAACTCTTCCACAGGTTTCGATCCTGTTGTGAGAATTCCTTTCATTGTGCCGTGGTGACGAATCCGGCGAGTCAGCATCCGTGTATCAATCTCGCTGATCCCAACGATGCCATACTCTTTAAGCAAATCGTCTACGCTGTATTCCGCACGCCAGTTACTTGGTGTCGGCTCATGACGGCGTACCACAAAACCGTGTACGAACGGACGAATCGACTCGAAGTCGTCCCGCGTAATGCCGTAGTTACCAATCAGTGGGTACGTCATGGTTACGATTTGACCGCAATAAGAAGGATCCGAAAGCACCTCTTGATAGCCTGTAATTCCCGTATTAAAAACGACCTCACCAGTTGTTTCACCTTCAGCACCGAATGCTTTCCCGGTGAACAGTGTGCCGTCTTCCAACAATAATCTTGCCTGTGCCTGCATCCCATTTCACTCCTCTGTGTTTATCAAAGTTGAATACTTTGAGTTGAACATGGGGGACGTTACGTTTGGTGCGGCTCCGTGGGCAGAAAACCCTTTGATCGCTGTTATCCCCGGATTACTTTGATCCCATTCTTCAAATGGAGTAATCCGGTGATAAAGGCGAACGCTTTGCTTCTTCGGGTTCTTTCTGCCCACTCCGCAGTTACGTTGGTGTCCATGTTCAAAAGCATTATTCAACTTTTCTTTGTTTCGTATATTGGACTCTCGGCATTGGTCTGCCTCGAGTTAGTTGTAAAGATGTTATTGAATTAAAGAGTTAATGATTCATTTGTGTAGCGATTTATTGTTGTACCGTGTTATTCCACACGCTTTTGCCGTCCACCCATGTCTGTACCGGCCATCCTTTTAGCTTCCAGCCTGTGAATGGTGTGTTTCTTCCTTTGGTAGCAAAAGTTGCAGGATCAACTGCTTGTTCCTGGTTCAGGTCAATCATCGTGATGTCCGCAGGTGCACCCTCTTCCAGCTTGCCAGTATCCAGTCGGAATACCCGTGCCGGATCAGCTGTCATGCGTTTAACGAGGAAGTCCAGGCTCCAAAGCCCTGTTTCCACAAACTTCGTGTACAGCAGCGGGAAAGCTGTCTCGAATCCAACGATACCGAACGGTGCCAGCTCCATGCCTTTTGCTTTCTCTTCTTCGCTATGAGGCGCGTGATCGGTAACGATCATGTCCAGCGTTCCGTCCAGCAAACCTTCGATACAAGCTTGCACGTCGCGTGGTGAGCGAAGAGGCGGGTTCATCTTCCAGTTGGCATCCATGCCAGGGATATCTTCATCCGACAACACCAGATGGTGAGGACATACCTCGGCAGTTACTTTAATACCGATGGACTTCGCCAGGCGAATCAAGCGAACCGACTGCTCCGTACTTACGTGGCAGACGTGGTAGTGAACTCCCGTTGCTTCTGCAAGCAGGATATCCCGGCCTACGTGGATGGCCTCAGATTCATTAGGGATACCTTTGATACCGTGACGCTTCGAAAACTCGCCTTCTGTCACATATCCACCAACTACCAATGAGTCGTCTTCGCAGTGAGCGATGACTGGCATATCCATGCTTGCTGCGAGGCTCATAGCATCTTTCATCATTTGAGCGTTTTGTACGCCCACGCCATCATCCGTGAATCCAATCGCACCTGCTTCTTTCAAAGCAGCAAAATCCGTAAGTTCACGTCCAAGCTCGTTCTTCGTAATAGCTGCATAAGGCAGTACTTTAACCAGGTCGGCTTCTTTGGCTTTATCCAAAACCAACTTAACGACATCCGCGCTGTCTGTTACCGGTCTTGTGTTCGGCATGCAGGCAATCGTTGTAAACCCACCTTGCGCTGCCGAACGGGCACCCGTCTCGATCGTCTCTTTATGCTCGAATCCAGGTTCACGCAGATGCACGTGCATATCAATCAAACCGGGAATGACCAGTTTGCCTGAAGCATCGGTTACGCTATGCGCTGATTGCTCTGCTTTCAATACCGCTTCGTCTTCCACTCCAGCGATCTTTTGAATTTTTCCTTCATCTATAATGATCGTTTTCCGTTCAAGTTCCCCTTGTTGATTCAAGATGTTCGCGTTCTTTATAATCTGTAGCATAATTGCCCTCCGCTTCGGTTCTGTCCGACTTGCCAGACAAGTCGGATGATTTTCTTTATCGTGTACCCTCACATTGCTCTATAAGAACTTCCGTCCCGTCAGCCTAAGACCCACAGCCAGACCCTGTTACAGTTTCATCGCACGTTCCATAACCGCCATGCGGATTGGAACACCGTTTGCCATCTGCGGGAAGATCCGTGATGCTGCGCTCTCCACTACCGCGTCATCTACCTCGACATTGCGGTTCACAGGAGCAGGGTGCATAATGATTGTGCTTGGTTTCAGGCGTGATGCCCGTTCTTCCGTCAATCCGTAGTGTTCGCGATAATCCTCAGCCGAAGTAATCAGGCCATGTTTATGACGTTCCAGTTGAACTCGGAGCATCATGACTACATCCGCATCGAGTGCTTCTTCCAGACCTACATAAGGCGCGTGTTCTGCGAGCTCCGGTGCCTGCATCGTTTGCGGTGCGCAGAAGCGCACATCCGCACCAAACTTTTGCAGTGCCCACAGATTGGAGCGAGCTACCCGGCTGTGCAGGATGTCTCCGATGATCGACACACGCAAACCTTTCAGCTCACCGAAAGCCTTCCGCATCGTGTAGAGATCCAGCAGCGCCTGGGTAGGGTGCTCGTTATTCCCGTCTCCGGCATTCACTAGTGGAACATTCACTTTCTGAGCCAGTTGTTGCAGAACACCCGAAGGTTTCAACCGGATCACTCCTGCGTCAATGCCCATGGACTCCAGTGTGCGTACCGTATCATAGATGGATTCACCTTTCTCCACGCTTGATGCAGCCGCCGTGAAGTTCAGTACTTGTGCACCCAGACGTTTTTCTGCCATCTCAAATGAGAAGCGAGTACGCGTGCTGTTCTCGAAGAACATGTTGGCTACGAAATGGGATTCCAGTACAGGAACCAGTTTCTCCTTCTGTGCTTCCCAGTGTGCTGCTCTGTTCAGAATGGATTCGATCTCATCGCGACTAAGGTCCTTAAGGCCAAGCAAGCTCCGGTCCTTCAATGCTGGTTGTGTAATCATCATGCCTGTTCCCCCCGGTCCTGAATGATCTTGACTTCGTCCTGTCCGTCCGTTTCCATGAGCGCAACCTCGATCTCCTCTGATTTGGAAGTCGGCACATTCTTGCCGATAAAATCAGGTCGAATCGGAAGTTCCCGGTGTCCGCGATCTGCGAGAACCGCCAGCTGAATGTTCTGTGGTCTTCCACAGTCCATCAGGGCATCCATCGCTGCGCGAATCGTACGTCCGGTATAAAGCACATCATCGAACAAAATCACTTTTTTGTTATGAATCAAAAGTGATTCAGGTGTCATCGTCAACAGTTCCTTGCGATTCGCTTTATTCTCATCCAAGCGATCATCGCGATAAGGGGTCACATCGAGCTCTCCCCAAGGGATCGGTGTACCTTCGATTTCTTCAATCTTGGCGGCGATCCGTTCTGCGAGGTATACACCCCGTGTTCGAATTCCGATCAGTACACAGCCCTCAATACCTTTGTTTTTCTCCAAAATCTCATGGGCAATCCGTGTTAATGCGCGGCGGATCGCGGTTTCATCCATAATGACATGTGTCTCTGTGCTCATGCGTTCAGCCTCCTCAGGATTTACCTTTCAGATCATGGCCCCGTGACGAGGAGAACAAAAAAGACTCCTTGCCGTGTTTATTGGCAAGGAGTCTCCGAACTTCAGACCGCTCTGAAGAAAGTTTACTCTCGGGATGCATCGCTTCATTTGCCGCAGCAAAAAACGATGTATCGTTCACGTTACCTTGCCAGTCTCACGGGACTGATTTAAAGGTGCTATTCATGTCGTTCATATTGAAGGACCTCACAGGGTTCTATACTCAATATGTCCGTTTGTCTTCATGAATTATGACAGAAAGACAACCCACTGTCAACACCTCAACATCACAGGCGAAATTCCTCTACTGTATTCCCTTTAGAATCAGCAGTTCGGCTGAAAAACATCCAAACACATCACATTTCATTCGTTATTCATAATTATACAATAATTCTGTATATTTATCCATAGGAAATTGCGGAGAAACTTACAGCCAAAATAATCCTCTGACTATATTCAACGTTAAGACAGAGCCCTTCCCCTTTGGAACATGCAGTGAGTTTCGTATTATCTGCCTTAAGTTTTGAAGGCATTTTTAATATGATCCATCTCTTCTAATTTTAGAGTTCAACGTCCAGAAACACAGAATACATGAAGGCTCTGCATTAGTACCCAGTGAAATGGGTAAAGTTTATAAACATGAAACAATTCATTGAAGCTGTAATAAAGCCGATATACATAAGGATTTACAAATATGCGACATAGAAATAAGATAAGACCTACAATTATTTACATTTAGGAGGAAGTTATGCGTCACATTTGGCATGTTTACAAAACAGACTGGTTGCATATTTTGAAGGTTCCCACAGGTATATTTCTAATTGTGGCTATTATTTTACTGCCCGGGGTGTATGACTGGGTCAACGTGAAATCCGTATGGGACCCGTACAGTAACACCCAGGGGATCAAAATTGCGGTGACAACCCAAGACAAGGGTGCAACTGTTGCAGGAACTAACGTCAATATCGGAGACGAACTGGTAACCAGCCTGAAAGAGAACGAAAAACTGGGATGGACTTTTGTGGACCAGGCTGAGGCTGATCGTGGTGTGCAAACAGGAGAGTATTATGCAAGCCTACTCATTCCCGGGGACTTTTCATCCAAAATTACAGGCATCGTTGACGGGAAGCTGGAGCGCCCAGAGGTAATCTATACCGTTAATGAGAAGGTTAATGCCATCGCTCCAAAAATCACAGGTTCCGGTGTATCTGCGATAACAACACAAATCAATGAAAATTTCACTGAAGCCGTCAGTCAGGCTGTTCTAACCAAATTGAAGGAAGCCGGAGTTGAGATCAATGCCCAGCTCCCAACTTTGCGCAAGATGGAGAATGGCATTTTCACGCTGGAGAAAAATCTTCCGGCGATACAAGCTGCAGGTCAAAAGGTACTGGAAGTGGAAAAAGCCATGCCTGGTATTGTAAAAGATGCTCAAAAGATCGTCGAGATCGAAAAAAAACTGCCCGAAATCAATGAAGCCACACAATATGTGCTCAAGGTACAGGAGTATTGGCCACAAATTAATGATGCGGCTTCCGAGGTGTTGGCTATTCAGGGGCGGATTCCCGATATTCAAAAAGCCGTAGAACGTATTCAAGAAGTGGATGCAAACTTTGGTCAGGTATCAGGTGTCATCCAAACGGCCCTCGATAAAACCGACAAGGCTCTGTCCATCGTAACGGCCGCAGAGCAAGATCTGGACAAAGTATCACAACTCGCTGGTAACGGGATTGAGCTGGCCGAAGGCTTGAATCAATTTGTAGATTCCAGTGAAGAAGCGTTTCAGGCTATAGGCCCGGCGATCCGGCAAAACCTGCTGCTGGTGCAACAAATCGCAAACGCTGCGTCAGACGTATTTGGGCAATTGCAAAATACGGATCTTAATAACCTGCCGACAGCAGAAGATCTGGACCGGATCGCTGCCCGCTTAGGGATTGCGGTAAAACTCGTCGACAGTATGGCAGAACTACTGGGCAAAATCGACAACTTGCTTCCAAGCCATCCACTTGCCGATAAAATTACGCAATTGAACACCATTTCAGATAAACTTCAGTTGCAAATCCGCCTGGCTGGGATTATCAGTGATGCTCTGCGTCGCAATACAACTCCGCCCGCAGACGTCATCGCCCAGTTAAATGCTCTGTCCAAGGACATTAGCAGCGGCATTGGTAATATCATGAACACCTACGAGAGCGAAATATCGCCGGCTCTTGCGGCTGGTGCGGATAAGCTGAGGTCTATCCTTTCCACTTCAGCAGATGCACTACAGGGAGCAAGGGATCGAATTCCGGATATTGCGGATATTCTTGCATCAGCCAAAGAAGGGATTACGTTTGGGCAGACTGAATTGACAAAAATCCAGAGCGAACTGCCTCAAATACAATCTAAGATCCATGAGATATCAGAGACACTCGCGAACAAAAGTGAAGGCTTTATCCAAGCTTTGAACACAGTGTCTTCATTAATTCGAAACGATCTGCCCAAGCTGGGGACCAAGTTGAACGAAGCAGCTGATTTTGTTCGGAACGATCTGCCTAATGCCGAGAAACAGATAGGTAAGGCATCCGATTTTGTACAGAACCAGCTTCCGGAGGTCGAAAAAGGAGTACATCGTGTTGCCGCGCTTGTACGTGATGATCTGCCAGCATTGGAAAGTGCCATCAGCAAGGCTGCAGACAAACTTAGGGAAGTCGAAGGCAATAACCAGTTTGCCGAACTCGCCAAGCTTTTGCGCGGCGACATTGAAGAAGAAAGTGCTTTCCTTGCAAGTCCGGTGCAAATCAAGGAACAACAGCTTTACCCAATTCCGAATTATGGATCGGCAATGTCACCATTTTATGGCGTGCTGTCCTTGTGGGTCGGCTCAACGCTGCTGATTTCTCTGCTTCGTGCCGAAGCTGAGAATCCAGAGGGCAAGTTCAGGGGGTACGAGTTGTATCTTGGGCGTCTCGCCACTTTTCTGACCATTGGATTGCTTCAAGCGGTCTGTGTCAGCCTGGGAGATATCTTGATCCTCGGAACCTACGTCGCAGATAAACTGTGGTTTGTCCTGTTTGCCATGCTGGTGAGTGCCGTATTTGTTACCATAACGTACACCCTGCTGTCCGTTTTTGGGAATATCGGAAAAGGGATCGCGATCATCTTCATGGTGTTCCAGTTCTCCAGCTCCGGCGGTACGTTTCCGATCAGCATGACATCCCCCTTTTTCCAGGCATTGAATCCGTTCATGCCCTTCACGTATGCGATCAGTCTGCTGCGTGAGTCGGTCGGCGGCATCTTGTGGTCGACTGCCATCAAGGATATTCTATGGTTGTGCATGTTCATTGCGCTGAGTCTCATCGTTGCTCTCGCTTTGAAACGTCCACTCAGCAGTCTCACCAAACGTTCAGCCGAGAATGCCAAGAAGACCAAAATTATTGCTTAAATCATTTGTTTGACTCTAAACAAGACAAGGCCATTGGACTGTTAATCCAATGGCCTTGTCTCGTTGTATAGGATAATTAAAATGTCTGATTATTTCACTGTACGTTCCTGTTCCAACTGATTATAGGACTGTTTAATAGTTGTTAAAGTTTCTACATGACGATAGATGTTGTTCCCTGCAGTGACGAGAATACACAGCATGATCAAGCCTATTAGCACTTTTTTGCCCATCCCCGGACGAAGACCGATGACGAAGCCCCCACCGAGGAGGAAAAACGCAAACAGATAGTGTCCTGCATACAGGTACATATCGTATTGAAATACCGCCAGCCCGAAACCAACAACGATATGAAGTAAAAATGCAAACAGAATGTATGGCACAAGAGTCCACACTTCCCGTTCACGGATGCCCTTGATAAACCCAGTGAGCGCCAGCAGCAGAATAAAAATACCCGTGAGCTGAATATAGATCGGATTGGAACGGGACAGATCCGTTACAAACGCGACCATGCCCGGGTCCAGCAAATGCACTTTCGGTGACAGCATCGGATTAATCGTTAGCAAGCTTAGAGCTTTCCAATGAACTGCGAACTGAAATGGAGTGGCATAGCTTGTCCCCCCATTTTGAATGCCAAGCAACCAATTGCTGACCCAACTGCGACCTCCAAACGCGATGTACTGGATCCCTGTCAATACTATGATGAAAGCAACGGCCAGTGCCATAATCCCGATGTACTTTTTCCAACCAGACTTGCTACGCCACGTACGCAAATTGATAAATATGGCGGCCGCAAACGGCACAATGTTGGTCGACGTCAGTCCGAAGTTGATGGATGCCAGCAGCGCATTCGGGATGTAGCGGACATCTTTGCGTTCACGGTTGTATTGCATATACAGCACAGAGAACAGGATAACAAACTGTACATACGGATAGGAATCCGGAATCAACGCAGTAAACATCAGATAGGAGCTGAAACCGAACAATAAAGCGAAAAGTATCGGTGTAGTGCTTTGTTTATCTTTTTGATTCAAAAACAGAAACACCAGCACAACCGAACCCGCATTCACAAGGGACTGCAGGACAAGAAAGAACCAATTCCCGCCCAGCAATTGAGCACCTGCTTCAAGCGTGACCGCTAGAAATGAAATTAACGGATGAATAACCGAAGAACTGTTGTCTCCGTAATACATGGAAGGATCGAAGTTAAATAAATTAAGTGGAAACTGCGTCGTACTAAATGGCGTGTATGACCCAAGAAGCTCTGTGTGATTCGCAATGTACGTCACGTAAGGTCCATTCATGAGAGCGTAAAAAAGAGCAAAACCCGCAAACAGGCAAAATGCCGTCCAATTGGTTCTGCGATTATAAAATATGTAGTCCAAAAATTTCATGCGTTCACATCCAGTTTCATTATTCTAGAAAACCAATAAACACAACCCGCCCATAATACAAGCGACACCTATCCAGCGCAAAGGACCTACTGTTTCCTTAAAGGCAAACCGCGCTATAATGAGCGTCCACACATACGTTAACGCATTGGCTGGCAGCACAACCGTTAAGGGAAGGAATTTCAACAATACAATGTTCAGCAGCGCACCTGTACCATAGAATCCTAGCCCCATTAGAACATGCAGCTTTTTGCGGCTGGTGGCGTAGGCTTTCAAACCCGCTCCCCCCATCGCTCCACACAGGGTCATTGCAATTAGCACAGCAATCATCCAGCTATCGGTCAACACTGGTCAACGTCACCCCAATTCCAAGCAGCACAACAGCGGCCAGCTTCTGCACCGTAATTTCTTCTCCTAGCAAAAAGTGTCCATAGATCAGCGCAAACACATAGCTGGCACACATCAAAGGGTAGGCTACAGACAGCTTTTCCAAAGCAAAAGCCTTGATCATCAAAATGGCACCCAGTCCATAACAGAGAAAGCCGATGCCCAGATAGACCCACTCAGTTAGCCCCCACTTCCAGAACAATTGGCCCGTTGCTGTAAGAAAAGCGGAGACCAGCATTAACAGCTTGCCTGTATGGCGCCCTTTTATCTCCCCCACGACAATGCCTCCATCTCTGGCACGCGCTTGTTAATAAAGTATCGCTGACTCACCAACTGCATCACTGGAAGATCGGATAAGGAGTCGGAGTAGGAGCAGGATTGATCATAATCAATCACCATTTTTTTCTCATCCAGATAGGCCTGAATTCGGCGAACCTTCTCATCCCCTTTGCAATTGCTGCCTTCGATCCTACAGGTATAGCCATTCGAGTGACGAACCAAATCGGTACCAATGACATGATCCACCCAGGGAAAGTTTTTAAAATATTTCATATAGGCATGCGGAGATGCGGTCACCAGCAATACATGATAGCCTGCTTCCTTACGGTGCTGCATCTCTACACTTGCCTCCGCAAAAATGGCAGTACGCAATCGTGTATCAAAAAAATGCTCCAGATCTTTTTCGGACATGCGCTCAATGCTTTTGAAATAGGAACGTTTGACACGTTCAACGGACATTAGACCTGCCTTGAACAGCGCGGTATGATATGCAATTACAGGCAATCTCCATACCTGCCATGGGTAACGCCGAACGCCGTAATGTACAAACTGAAACATGGAATCTCTGCGTATAATTGTTTTATCAATATCAAAGATGGCGACTTTCGTGCTTTTCACTTTGATCCCCCTCTACCTTCCAGACTCTAACTTTTATTCAAAAATAGCAAAAATCGAAATAACACTTATGACATACAAAATGACCGTAATCAAGATGGGCTTGTCCTCAAACAGAACTCGATCAGGCGAACCACCTTGGTTCTTCATATGAATCAGATACAAATAACGGAACATGCCGTATATGACCAAAGGAATTGTCCACATTAAATGAATGGTGCGATCGGATGTGAATGTGAAGAGCGAATAGCTGATAATGGTCGCCGTTGTGACAATGGTATTGAACTGATCCAATAACGTAATTGAATAGTTATCCAATACTTTACGATGCGAACCGGTATTTCCCTCAAGCAGGGTAAGTTCATTCCTCCGTTTGCCGATAGCCAGGAACAGGGACAGCAGCATCGTACAAATGAGAAACCACGGCGTAAATGGTACATGGATCAGCACACCGCCCGCAATCGCACGAAGCACAAATCCAGCCGCAATGGTCATCATATCCAAAATAACGAGATGTTTCAGTACAAATGAGTACGACACATTCAAAAGGAAATAAACAATACATAACACTCCGAATAACGGGTTCATCACGAAGGCTGTCCCGACGGAAAGAATCAATAACAGAATTCCGAACAGCAAGGCGTGAGCCGGGTTGACCTGTCCAGAAGCAAGGGGACGGAACATCTTCATCGGATGCTGACGATCTCTGTCTCGATCTACATAATCGTTTAAAATATAAACGCAGCCTGCAACCAGGCTAAATAAAATAAAACCTAGCAAAGTCGATATAATGGTCTCAGTCCGAATTTCCTCAAATGAAAAAAGCAGCGCGGCAAACAACAGCAAATTTTTGGTCCATTGTTTTGGTCTCAATAATTTAAGCAATCCTGAAATGGTATTACCTGTCCCTGCAGCAGGTGTAGACACGGTACTGGTACGTGATGATAACAATTTCCATAACTCCCTTCAAAAGCAACTTCTGACTTATATAAATAACGTAAAGATCTAATCATATGTTGCTTGTATAATTTTGTAAAGGGATTACAGGAAGAATTTATATTTTTTCGCATAAAAAAGAGACCGTTTCCGGTCTCTTTTTTCTCTACATCATTATGATTATGTGAACTCAATTAAAATTCGAATTGCACGTCGCTCAGGCGGCGTTTAATTTCAGCGATAACACGTTTCTCTTCCTCTTCCCCTTTAGCTTCAAAGGTAACGGAGAAACGAACAAAGTTACCGGCATCATCCCAAGGCACCGAAGAGATCAGTTTCTCACGGATCAGGAACTGGGAGAAGTCTTCACCTGATTCAAAGCGGCGGCCTCCAGCAATACCTTTTGGAGCTTCAACATAAAGGAAGAAGGAGCCTTTAGGTTTCTCAGCCTGGAAGCCCAGCTCGTTCAGTGCAGCTACCAGCAGGTCGTGACGACGGGAATATTTCTCAGCGATTTTTTCCGTGATTTCCGGGTGGTTCAATCCATAAGCAGCAGCCTTTTGGATCGCGATGAACTGACCGGAGTCATTGTTGTCTTTCACGTCGCTGAATGCTTTGACAACAAGCGGGTTACCTGCAACAAAACCAATTCTCCAGCCTGTCATGTTGTAGGACTTGGACAGGGAGTGCAATTCCACACCCACATCCTTCGCACCTGGTACAGACAGGAAGCTGAACGGTTTTTTGCCGTCATATGTCAGTGCTGCGTATGGAGCATCATGTACAACGACCACGCTGTATTTCTTCGCCCATTCAACCACTTCCGTAAAGAACTCTACGGTAGCACTAGCGCCCGTCGGGTTATTCGGATAGTTCAGATAGAGCAACTTCGCACGTTTCGCAATCTCTTCTGGAATAGCCGACAGATCTGGCAGGAAGTTGTTCTCCTTGGTCAACTGGATGTTGAACACTTCACCACCCAGGTATTTGGTGTGTGTACCCATAACCGGATACCCTGGCACCGTCATAATTGTTACATCACCTGGATTGATGAAGCAAGAAGGCATCATCGCCAAAGCTGGCTTGGAGCCGATGGAATGAACGATTTCAGTTGATGCATCGATACCTTCAACATTAAATACATTTTTCAGGTAAGCAGCTGCCGCTTCCTTGAATTCAGGAATACCGTTATCCGCGTATCCACGGTTTTCGGGTTTGGAGGCTTGCTCCGCCAATGCAGCTACGATGCCTGCATCTGCCATCTCGTCTGGTTCACCTACGCCGAGGTCAATCAATTCTACATTGGGAAAATCTTTTTTAGCCGAAGCTTTGGCACGTTTGATTTTCTCGAATTTATAGATGTTGGTGTCTTTACCATAGTTGGAGCCGCCAATACGGTCGGCAAAATTAGTCTGAATGTACGTTTCCTGATATTTATCGATACTCATGATTTTGTTCATCTCCTCATTTGACGCAAATTTCTACACTTTAATATGAAGCATTTGCGCGTTCAAAACCATGGACAAATTATCCGAACATTTGTACTTTCTCGAGCTGTCAGCGGCTACGCAGTGAGGCTAGAACATCTTCCATATCTTGCGGAAGCGGAGCTGTAAATTCAAGGTATTCTCCGGTCGTTGGATGTACAAAACCGAGAATTGCCGCATGAAGGGCTTGTCCCTGCATTTTGATCCCTTTGTTACGACCATACGTCGGATCTCCAACAAGCGGATGACCAATGAACTTCATGTGAACACGAATCTGGTGGGTACGTCCTGTCTCCAGTTTCAGTTCCAACAACGTGTAGTCATTGATACGCTCGGTGACGGTAAAATGCGTGACCGCATGTTTACTGTTACGCTCTGTAACGGTGTACATTTTGCGATCATTGGTATCTCGACCAATCGGTGCATCAATCGTACCCTGATCATGGCTAAGATGCCCATGAACGAGTGCAATATATCGTCTATTCACACTATGCTCTTTGAGCTGAGCGGCCAGCGAGGCGTGAGCACGATCATTTTTGGCAGCCATAATTAGACCTGATGTGTCCTTATCGATCCGATGCACAATACCGGGACGCAGCTCGCCGTTAATGCCTGAGAGATCTTTACAGTGATACATCAGTGCATTAACAAGTGTTCCTGACGTATGTCCTGGTGCTGGATGTACAACAAGGCCACGCTGTTTGTTGATAACAATCAAATCACTATCTTCATACACCACTTCAAGTGGAATATCTTCAGCAATAATCTCTACAGTCGTCGGTTCAGGGATCAGAAGCTCTACCAGATCGCCTTCAGATAATTTGGCGTTAGCTTTGACTTTAGCCCCGTTCACTGTTACGAATCCGTCTCCGATCCACAATTGAACTTGGGAGCGCGATACGTTATCCATGGATTCTGTAATATATTTGTCAATTCGTTCTTTATTATGTTCAGCGGCAACCGTCCATTCCATACGATCATTGCCATTCAAGAGTTCATCGTCATGCGTTGACGTGTCTCCGTTAGTCTGTTCTTCATTTTGCGATTTACTCATGATGTTCATTCCCTTCGACCTTTGCGGCTGCTTTCTCGCGCCGTCCTTCAAGCAACGTTTCCACAATAATCAATACCACACCGATACAGATCGCTGAGTCGGCTATGTTGAAAATGGGAAACGTATAGCTACCAAAATTAAGCTGGATAAAATCGACAACTTCTCCGGTCAAAGCCCGATCCAGGAAGTTACCAATAGCTCCCCCAAGCACCAAACTAAGCGCCACAGGCAGCAATTTGTGCGGAGTATCTTTTACCTTTTGCAAATACCAAACCAAAGCCACCACGACAACTAGTGTAACCACAATAAAGAACCAGCGTTGATCCTGTAGAATACCAAAAGCTGCACCTGAGTTACGATGTGATGTGATGACAAAGAAATTGCCAATCACCGGAATTTCATCTCTAAGTTCCATCCGGGTTGCAATTAGGAACTTCGTTCCCTGATCGACTAAAAATACGATAAAAGCGAGGATATAATACACCACGTTTGTTTGTCACTCCGTTCTTGTCTTTTCCAAACGATACCAGGCTTTACGCCAGACTTGTTCATTGTAGCACAGCTGTTTGGAAATCGTCCACGACGCGGTTAGCCGCAGCCTGGATGGCAAAAACGATAACATTTCCCTTCTGTAATTCAGCACCAAATGGTACATCCTACAACAGAGTTAAAATCCGGAGTTCATACGGAACAGAAAGGGGAAAATGATGTCACATTTCACTGCCAAACAACTGCAATCGTTACGTTCCCAACTGATAACCGAAAAGAGCGATATTGAACATAGACTGGAGCAGAACGAACATTATGGTCTTGGTGACTCCATGAAGCTGCAGACAGGTGAATTATCACCGATTGACAACCATCCGGGTGATGTAGCTACCGAGATGTATGAGCGCGAAAAGGATATTTCCCTACTGGAGCATGATGAATTTCAACTGGAGCGCATCGATTCTGCTCTGCATTCCATCGAAGAAGGGCATTATGGAACTTGCGCCGTGTGTCAGCAACCTATCCCATATGAACGCATGCAAGCTGTTCCTTACACCAAATACTGCAAAAAGCATCAACCGGAAACCGTTGTCTCCGAAAATCGCCCTGTCGAGGAAGAGTTCCTCGCTCCTGCCTTTGGCCGCACAAGCCTGGATGAACGTGATGACCAGAACGGCTTCGACGGCGAAGATGCATGGCAGATTGTTGAAAGTTGGGGCACCTCCAACACGCCGGCCATGGCTGAGGGACGCGACATCGACAGTTATGACGTTATGGCGATTGAAGCCACTGACGAAGTGGAGGGCTGCGTTGAGGCATATGAGAGCTTTGTCGCAACCGATATCTACGGTCATGACGTGTCCATCGTACGCAATCGGCAATATCGACAGTATCTGGAGAACCGTGAAGGTGATGGTTTGTTAGAACCGGATATCGAGTCAGACGACTCGTATTAAACCTACAATTACCTAATAAGTGTTCAATTCCAGCTGTCGCTGCACAATCCGTACAATATCTGCGATGTAATCACCCACGATGGGGAGATTAAGCGCGCCTAGCACTTGTAACACGTAAATGATGGTTGCTGCAAAAAAAGTAAAACCGATGGCGATCCCCACGCCCCTTGCGGCGCCAGACAACAAATTAAGTCCGATCAGCTTCCACGGTCGGTTCAGCAATTCCGTATACTGTGCGATTCGTGAACGTTCGAGTTCATTCGCGAGCCGGTTAGTGAGCTTGTGAAGTTCTTCAATCTTGTCCTCCGCATTCTTGGAATGCGTGGTTTCTGAATTAGACGGCGATTGGGTATCCTGTTCGTTCATAATTTACTCAGTTCCTTTGATGTATATAGAATGTCTGCACAATAGAAATCATTGCCCATTTGCTGAAAAACCAAACGAGCCAGGACACAGGATTGTTCTCCTGCATCTGAGGCTCGTTGGCATGTCTGTCTCTATATACTGTCCTATTTGAAATAGAGTTACTCTGTCCACGTTAAAGTCTGACAAAGCTATCCTTTCTTCAGAACCGCCTTACGTGAAAACTACTGTTTTACCCCTCGATATATACACCGAAGGTTTTACCTCCGGCTTCAATGCGTTGCATCGACTCGTTCGTTCCGAAGGTAACTTCGGTTACGAGGACATTCTCACGCAGCACATGATCAAAGGCCTGGATCGCTTCTTGAAGAGCAGAGTCCACATCCAGCGTCAAACGTACTCTTTTCTCAATCGGCAGATCCAGCTTCTTCCGTGTGTCTTGAACTGCACGAATGACTTCACGAACCCAGCCTTCCTGTTCGAGTTCTGCTGTAATCTCCGTATTGAGAGCTACCGTCAAACCATAGCCGGATGCCGAGGCAAAACCGGACTTGGCTTGTTTCTCCACCAGCAGTTCTTCACCCGTCACTTGCAGCTCTTCGCCTTCCGGAGAAACGACGTTCAGAACATCTTCTGTCACCACTTTACGCGTCTCATCTGCTGACATTCCCTTGAAGAAATTCTGCAGGAAGCCTACGTTTTTACCGTATTTTTTACCCGCCACTTTCAGGTTTAGCTTCAAAGTGAAATCAACGAAATCCGCATCATCATGCTCGGTACGAATAGTTTTGACATTGATCTCATCCTTGATGATCTCTTCATAACTTGCCAGATCGAAGCCTTTATCCAGGGAAACGATCAGTTCAGACAACGGTTGACGTGTCTTGATACCTGTTTCGTTACGGACGTTACGGGCAAGTTCAACGATTCGGCGTGCTGTCTCCATATCCTGCTCCAGATCCAAGTCAATCAACGTTTCATTAGCAACCGGATAATCATCCATGTGCACACTCTCACCGGTAGTCAGGTTCAGATAGATATCTTCTGCAAGCATCGGTGTGAATGGAGCTACCAGCTTGGCTGTAGTCACCAGCACTTCGGTAAGTGTACGGTAAGCGTCCAGTTTATCTTCTGTCAATCCGCTACCCCAGAAACGGTCACGGGAACGACGGATGTACCAGTTACTGAGTTCATCTACAAACGCTTCAATGGCTTTGGAAGAGTTCAGATAGTCGTTAACAGCCAGCGCTTTTTCTACAACGAGAATCAGGCTGTTCAGTCTTGACAAAATCCAGCGGTCCAGGTTGTGTGAAGACAACTTGAACGGATGCTCCTGTGGATCAAATCCATCAATCGTAGCATACAGCGTCAGGAATGCATGGGTGTTGACCAGCGTATCCACCATTTTGGATTTCGCTTCGCCCACAATGCCTTTGGAGAAACGTTTGCTGTTCCACGGTGCGCTGTCAGACAGCAAAGCCCAGCGGAATGCATCTGTACCGTATTCTTCGATAACTTCCCAAGGATCGATAACGTTACCTTTCGATTTGGACATCTTTTGTCCGTTCTCATCGAGCACGTGGCCTGTTGCCATAACCGCTTTATAAGGCGCTTTGCCTGTCAAAAGTGTAGATACGGCCAGCAAGCTGTAGAACCAGCCGCGTGTTTGGTCAATTCCTTCACAGATCATGTCTGCCGGATATTGCTGTTCGAAGATTTCTTTATTTTCAAATGGATAGTGCTGCTGAGCAAACGGCATGGAGCCGCTGTCGAACCAGACATCGATCACTTCCGGTGTACGTTTCATTTCATATTTGCCACAAGAGCTCATGACTTTGACGTCATCTACATACGGCTTATGCAGCTCCAGATTCTCAGGCACGTCCCCAATGGCACGAGCACGCAGTTCAGCGATGCTATGCGGTGCGAATTGTTCACCCGTCTCTTCACATACCCAGATGTTCAGTGGCGTTCCCCAATAACGGTCACGGCTGATATTCCAGTCTACTAGATCTTCAAGGAACTTCCCGAATCGCCCGTCACGAACGTGGCCCGGGTACCAGTCCACTTCACTGTTGTTGGCGATCAACTGATCCTTGATTGCAGTTGTTTGGATAAACCAGCTGTCCATCGCATAGTACAGAAGTGGTGTATCACAACGCCAGCAGAACGGATAGCTGTGCTCATATTTTTCTTTGCTGAACAAACGTCCTTTTTCCGACAGGTATCTTACGATATCAATATCGCAATCCTTGACAAAACGTCCGGCAAAATCAGTTACCTGTGGCACAAACTTGCCTTCCAGGTCCACCATGTTCACAAAACTGATGCCATTCTCACGACATACACGATAGTCATCTTCACCATGTGCAGGTGCCATGTGTACAATCCCTGTACCACTTGCATCGGTTACAAAACCTGCGCCCAGGATGATGTTTGCTTTCTCAGCCTGTACGTAGTTGAACGGAGGATCATATGTTTTGCCAACCAGGTCAGAACCTTTCAGGGCACCGATGATTTCATACTCACCTTTGGCATCCTTCATGACTTTCTCAACGAGATTGGTCGCCATGATGTACACTTCGTTGTCCTGACGAACACGGGAGTAGTCCATATCAGGGTTCACGGCAAGCGCAACGTGTGAAGGCAATGTCCAAGGGGTCGTTGTCCAGGCAAGCACGAATTCGCCGCTGTCCTCCAGCTTGAATTTGGCTGTAGCACTGAGGTCTTTCACGTCTTTATACCCTTGCGCTACCTCATGGGAGCTAAGTGTAGTCTGGCAAGACGGACAGTAAGGACTCACACGGTGACCACGGTACAGCAGGCCTTTTTCATGAATCGTCGCCAGAATGTTCCACACACTTTCGATGTAATTGTTGTCGAGTGTGATATATGGATTATTCATGTCTGTCCAGTAACCGATACCTTCGGTCAGATCGCGCCATTGTTGTTCGTATTCGAACACGCTAGCTTTACATTCGTTAATGAATTTTTCCACGCCATAATCTTCAATTTCCCACTTGTGAGAGATACCCAGCTTTTTCTGAACACCCAGTTCTACAGGCAGACCATGTGTATCCCAGCCTGCTTTACGAACGACGCGGTAACCCTTCATCGTGTTATAACGTCCCACGAAATCCTTGATTACTCGGCCCAGTACGTGACCGATATGTGGTTTACCATTGGCTGTAGGCGGTCCCTCATAAAATACGAAGTTCGGCTTGCCTTCCCGGTTTTCGATGGATCTTTTGAATGTATTCTCTGTTTTCCATTTGTTTAACACACGTAGTTCTCTGGCACGTGCTTTCTCTTTGACGTCAACTCGTTGCATGATAATCTTCCTTTCAAGTATGGATTGTGGACCGTCCACAAAAAGCGTTTCAATCCCCCTAAATCCCCCTTACCAAGGGGGACCCCATAGGCGCTCCGCCCTCTGGACACCCGGAATGGGTTGTCTTTGGCGGGAACTGCGGCGGCGTTGGCGAGGGTGTGTATGTTGGAGTCGGCCCTCTTGCGGCTGTCCCCTTCGGGAACGCCGCAGGGAGTTGCCGGACGCTTCGCTCCTCCGGCGGTTGGCTCTCTCCTTGAGGTCCCTTCGGGCCTCATGTACGTTCGCCTTAGCGAACCCCAGTGCCGGACGCTTCGCTCCTCCGGCGCTGGCTCTCTTCTTGAGGTCCCTTCGGGCCTCATGCACGTTCGCCTTGGTGGAACCCCGCTGCCGGACGCTTCGCTCCCCCGGCGATTGGCTCTCTCCTTGAGGTCCCTTCGGGCCTCATGCACGTTCGCTACTTTTTTTGGACACAAAAAAACCTCATCCCTGGAAAGGGACGAGGTTATGCTCGCGTTACCACCCTAATTCTGTTCATCACAAACCACATCCAATATAATTGGGTATGCTCTGTCATCAACAGCGCTTATGCCCCGCTTAACTACAGCAGGGTGCCGATATAACGTTCGGCTCACGGTTTCGCTTACACACGGCCAATCCTTCACCGCTTCAGCGTCACTTCTCCGGGGAGATATTCGGCTATAACTCATCCATTGGCTTGCACCAAACGCCAACTCTCTGAGGGATGAGATCATAACGTACTGAACCCGTCATGGAATCACTATTCATTATGAATATAGTTATAGCCTCTTTACAGGCAAAAGTCAACCAGGCGGATAGACTAATAAATTTCCTTCATTTCCCGCTCACGGTCACGGACTTCCTGCTCCCGGCTCTCCAGCGCTTCCCAACCATCCTGAGTCAACAGTTCAAGCTGTGCTTCCACAAGTGTACGGAAACGGGCACGATAGATAGACGCCTGCTTTTTCAGCTCTTCGACTTCCAAAGCAATTTTGCGTGATTTAGACAAAGATTCGTTTACGATCCGGTCCGCATTTTTCTCGGCTTCCTTCACGATCAACTGTGCTTCTTTTTTCGCATTGTTCTTCACATCATCCGCAGCTTCCTGAGCAATGATGATCGTTTTACTCAGCGTCTCTTCAATCGTTGCAAAATGATCAAGCTTCTCCTGAACGGACAGCAACTGATTGCTCAGCTCTTTGTTTTCGCGAATGACGCCTTCGTAATCTTTGATGACTTGATCCAGGAATTCATTGACCTCATCCTCGTCATACCCGCGCAAGCGTCGGGAAAATTCCTTGTTGTGTATGTCCAGCGGCGTTAATGGCATGCTGTCCACCTCCTGTAAAAGTTCCTTCCCGGACTGAGAAGGTTTGCAGCATATGGGTTCCACCCAAGGGGCCGTATATGTGATGCCCAATCCTGGCACGAATACGGAATGCAGGATCAGACTCTGATCCTTTGGAGGGTCATATCAACCTTTGCACTTTAATGTATATCGGAAACACCGAATGTTTTTTGCACCTTTACCTTAAACATTTCGACAAGAAAGCGGGTTTTCCTGCAACACACTTAGGCAAATTTGCCGATTTTTACGCGGCAGCGTCCCTTTTTGGTCATACCATCCTGTTCCATCACCTTGAATCGACCAAATCCTTGAATGGATACCACATCTCCCGCCTTCAGCGTTTTGGACGGATCTTCCTCCACTTTCCAATTCACACGACAGCGGCCAGCCTTGATCGGAACCAGAACTTTACTGCGACTAAGCCGATACACATCTGCACAGATGCCATCCAAACGCAGGGAAGCCACGGTAATGTCCATCGTCTCCAGTTTGCTCTCGGACCATTTCAGTTGATCCAGTGCCAACAACTCCGTAAACACATGTACCCGGTGCACCTGATTCAGTTGAAGCGATAAAAAAGCGCCGGTTTCCGACGCCACCACAGTATGGCACCCGTCCTCCAGCACTTGAATATCACCGATCTTGCCACGTTTCATGCCAAGCCCGAGCAGGGCACCCATATAGTCCCCATGCTCCAGCTCTTTGATTTTCTGATCGTCAGACGTAATGCTCATGACCTGCATACTCATATCTTCATCGTCCAGATACCGATAATCCGGTGCAATCAGCGCACGCTTACGTTCAGCTGTTTCATAACCACCATCCAGACGAATCTGTACATCATCTCGACGGTTCACAAGCGTTTGTAAAATAAAGGCCTGTCTGGGATCAAGAAAGTCAGTTAGCTTCAAGTCATGATACTTACCTGCGCGTTCAACCCAGTCTGAGGCTTTATCCACAAAATCCCGCTCGTCATGACTAAAATGCTCGTAAATTTCACCGCTCATCTATGTTCACCCTACCTTAATATACAAAGTATCGGAGGATGGAGATCAGCCCATTAAGCGCGAGTTGAAGAACGATCAACGCCACAATCGGTGAAATATCCAACACACCGAACAAAGGCGGAATAAATCGGCGGAAAGGTCTTAAATATGGTTCCACAAACTTACCTAGCCATTCACCGATGAAGCTCTCCCGTGCGTTGGGAAGCCATGACATCAATATGTAGACAATGACCATGTAAAAGTAAATCTGGTATAACGTGTACAACACGCTTTCAATCTGATACAAAAGTGGCTCACCTCATTCTGTTATAATCTTGCTCGCTGTCAGCCAGTATTTCCGTAATTGAACCCTGAATTTCAACCGTATCTGGCGTACAGAGAAAAATGTTGCCGCCAATTTTTGAAATACCGCCGCCCAGTGCATACACTGTGCCACTCAAGAAATCAATGACGCGCAGTGCCTGATCCTGACGCACCCGCTGCAGGTTAACTACAACTGTACGATGGGAGCGCAGATGGTCAGCAATCTCCTGTGCTTCGTCATAAGAACGCGGTTCATAAAGGACGACTTTAACATTTTTCTGGGAATGAATGCTCACCACATTATTACCCCTTTGGTTTCTACGTTTATCGAGACTTGAGGTTTCAGCTTCCTGTTGATCAGGATCATGTTCCTCTTGTGCCGCCATACGTTCACGTTCCACAATCTCTTCCTCTTCCTGAAGCCCGAGGAAATTCATAAACTTATTCATTACGCCCATTGCGAACCCTCCTCTTTTCCTACGAGAATCGATCCAAGCCGAACCCAGGTTGCCCCTTCTTCAATCGCCACTTCAAAATCATTGGACATGCCCATCGACAACTCGGTCAATGGCTCCGCTGTCAAAGCTTGTCCATTCAAATGGTCTCTAAGCTCACGCAGTCCGCGAAATACGGGACGTGTAAGCTCCGGATCTTCCTCATGGGGTGCCATGGTCATCAGGCCGATGACCTTCAGGTTGTTGAACGAACTGATTTCACGCAAAAAGGAACTCGCCTGTTCAGGCTGCAAGCCATACTTGCTTTCTTCACCCGAAATATTCACCTGCAATAGTGTTTCCACCTGGATGCCAAGAGACGCCGCCTTTTTATCCAACTCCTTGGCCAGGGACAAACGATCCAGTGAATGTATGTAACGGAATTTACCGATGACGTCCTTCACCTTATTCGTCTGTAAATGACCGATAAAATGCCAGGTTCCCTGCTGACCGAATGCTTCCCATTTCGCTTGTGCATCCTGCCAGCGGTTTTCGCCAATATGCTCAAGACCGTGGTCCAGCACAGCTCCCGTTGTTTCAAGTGAGACATATTTCGTGACAGCAATCACATTCACATCTTCACGTTGACGGCCACTGCGCTGACACGCGGCTTCGATCTTCTGATTTACCAGTTGTATACGCTCCTCCAATGACACAGAGGGTCACCTCTCTTCCAGCCCAATCCAGCTCGCCATTCTCCCGGTAATGCCATTTTCTTTACGATACGAGAAAAATAGCTCGGGATTGCAGCTTGTACACCAAGTTGTACATTCGATATGATCCGGCAATATTCCTGCTTTCATCATAATGTGTCGATTGCATTCTTTCAAGTTTAACATCGTTTTGCCATTTGCGGCAGGCCGATATACTTGATTAGATGCAGAGTTCTTGTATTCATCATTACCCGAGGAGTGGTCCAGCCAAACCCGTACATGCTGCATAACCGCTTCATCCACTTCATAACAGCAATCCCCAATGGAGGGACCTATTGCAGCATGGATATCCTGTCTGCGGCTTCCGTATTCCTGCTCCATCTTTTCGACCATTGATTCGGCTATACCGGCAACTGTACCTTTCCATCCGGCATGAGCAAGTCCCACCGCTTGTTGTACGGGGTCATAGAAGTAAAGGGGTACACAATCTGCATAAAAGGAAGTCAGCAGCACACCAGGCACATTGGTGACCAAACCATCCGTATCCTGTAATGCAGACTGTCGATCCAGCAAACCTTTACCCCGCTCTTCAGCTGTGATTACAGCAACATGTTTACCATGTACCTGTTCTCCACAAGTCCAGGATTCCAAAGGGAAACCCAGCTTTTCAGCCACAAGTTTGCGATTATTCAGCACGTCAGCCGGATCATCACCCACATGATAGGCACAGTTGAGACTGGCATACGGTGTGCTTCCGACACCACCCTGCCTTGTCGTAAAACCGGCTTTCATATGCTTAAACTGCAATTTCCACGGCTCCACATATAGTAACAACGGGTCAGGACCCCAATTTGAGTTCTGGCTTCCCGACCGTATTTCCTTATCTAAAATAAACGGTTCCATCTTCTCACCTCACAACTTCCAGTGTACCAAATGAACCCCGTTCTGTCTCGGTTATATCGTTCGGCGCTGGTTCCGATCCAACCGTTCAATACGTTCCACCCGGTCCATCGGGCCGTTCTGCTCGTCATACAAGCGGGCTTCACGATCGCGCTCATCGTAGTTATTTTCCTTCATTTCATCCATTTTAACCAAAATCACATCCGAACCGATCTTCACAATGTTTCTCCAAGGGATGATTAGATCCGTTCCCCCGCCGAATAGCCCCATAAAACGACTGTAACCTGGCACAACAATCGCTTCAATTCGTCCCTGCTTCAGATCCAGCTCCAAATCGCTAATCTGACCCAGACGTTTGCCATCTGTAATGTTAATAACATCTTTGGTTTGAAAATCCGAAATTTTCATCCCGCTGCCCACCGGTTCACCTGTATTCACTTTCATTTGGTCCCGCCCCCCGATTAATCCGCTTCTGCCCGTTCTCCGCTTCTATACAATATATGTTTCATACGCGAAAAATGTCCTCTTTTTCGAGGAAAGGCAATGGAACAATTCCAAATCCCTCTGATGTCGAAATCCAAAAAGCAAAAAGACGATCAAAGGAATATTTCATCCCTTTGATCGCCTTCTGGCTTACCCCTTGTTACGACTTCACATGTTTCTGCATTTGTTGTATCGCTGATTTCTCCAGACGGGATACCTGCGCCTGGGAAATGCCAATTTCATCAGCCACTTCCATCTGGGTTTTCCCTTCGAAAAACCGCATCGACAGAATCATTTTCTCCCTTTGACCGAGACGGTGCATCGCTTCACGCAGTGCAATTTCCTCAATCCAGGACACATCCTTGTTTTTGTCATCGCTGATCTGATCCATCACATAGATCGGATCTCCACCATCATGATAGATCGGTTCGAAGAGCGAAACCGGGTCCTGAATGGCATCCAATGCAAAAACCACATCTTCCTTCGGCACATTCAGTACCTCAGAAATTTCGAATATCGTCGGTTCACGGGAATTTTTATTCGTCAGGCTGTCACGCACCTGAAGTGCTTTATAAGCAATGTCCCGCAAGGAGCGAGATACCCGAATTGGGTTATTATCGCGCAGGTATCGACGGATTTCACCGATAATCATCGGCACCGCGTAGGTTGAAAATTTGACATTCTGGGATAAATCAAAATTATCAATGGCTTTCATCAGGCCAATACATCCAACCTGGAACAGATCATCGACAAACTCTCCCCGATTGTTAAAGCGCTGAATGACACTGAGCACAAGACGTAGGTTGCCATTCACTAATTTCTCCCTTGCTGAGCGATCATGGTGTTGCTGAAGGGAATGAAACAATTCCCGCATTTCTGTGTTGGTGAGGACAGGCAATTTTGCGGTGTCCACGCCACAAATCTCGACTTTGTTTCGGGTCATCGTGATTTACCTCCCAAGGAGAAACATTAATGTACATTATCTCCGGGGCAGGCTTTTTTATTCGCACTTGGCATCCTTCCCATTAATACCCATTATGAAAAATGCTCCTGTTCAGACCATCTTGTTGAACTCCTTGCGGAGTCTTTTAATGATTCTTTTTTCGAGACGAGAGATATAGGATTGGGAGATTCCAAGCAGATCGGCGACATCTTTTTGTGTCTTTTCCTCACCATCCGTCAAGCCAAAGCGAAGCTCCATAATCATTCGCTCTCGCTCGGTTAATTTTTCCAATGCTTTATGCAAAAGCTTCCGGTCTACCTGTTCTTCGATATTCCGATAGATTGTATCGTTCTCTGTACCGAGTACATCGGATAATAGTAGTTCATTTCCATCCCAATCAATATTGAGTGGTTCATCAAAAGAAACTTCTGTACGAATTTTACTGTTGCGTCTCAGGTACATCAATATTTCATTTTCGATACAACGGGAAGCATAGGTTGCCAGCTTAATTTTCTTTTCCGGGTCAAACGTATTAACGGCTTTAATCAAACCGATTGCACCGATGGAGACCAGGTCCTCGATATTGATACCTGTATTTTCGAATTTACGTGCGATGTATACCACCAGTCGCAGGTTCCGTTCAATCAGCATGGCACGGATCGCCGAATCCCCTGAAGACAACTTTTGCAACAAAAATTCTTCTTCTTCACGTGTTAATGGGGGCGGTAGCGCCTCACTGCCTCCGATATAATAAATCTCTTCACTTTTCAAACCAAGCAGAAATAATAAACGATAGTACTGTAGCTGCGCCACCAGTTTCCATTTTACAAGCATGTACGTTCCTCCTATACCACATTCAGCGGCTTTTCTGTTGCTCCCGCAGAGATAGCCGTAGACTGCGCAGAAGCAGCGTCTTGCACAAGCTCAGGGTGAATCACGGCCTGGTATTTTCCATCGGATGACAGTACGCCCCCGTCCAACCCTATTAATACCTTTGTCGTCTCATAACACATCTCATCCATCGTTACCTTCACCCGGTCTGGCTTCATCGCAAGCATAAACGCAGTTCCTTTGTTAATGCCTCGATAGGGTACAAGCCTTAAACGATCCTGCCAGTGGAAATCCACCTGATCGAGCTCCATGATAAGGTTGTCCGGCGCCTCATCCTTCAACCTGCCCTTCCATGCAGCAGGCAGCATGTCTTGCCATAACGACACCTCCATTACCATGACGGGCATACGTGAAAGGGGGTCTGTGAGTTGATTTCCTGTATCCAGAAGGCCTGTACAAGAAATAGTCACATCATCAATAAAAACCTCCACTTTACCCAAGTACGTTGTCATTCGGTCTGTTTTTCGTTTTGAGCTCTGCACGGCTTTGAATAGAAAAAGCACGGCAAAAAAGACGACAAACGTGAACCAGAAGGCAATTTTCAAATCAAAAGACATTCCACCTGATGCCGTAAACCAAATGCCGTTGAACAATTCCCCAGAGCTTTGCAGCATGTAGTGCACACCCAGAATTCCCCCTGCGGCGACAAAATTGATTACATAGAAGGTACCCAAGGTCCTCATAAATGCCTGAAGACCCTTAAACCCAAATGCAATACTCAGCATCACCAGAGACAATCCAAACTTGATCAAAAAGGTGAACATAAAATCAAACTCCGGTACAAACATCATGACCACGTACAGCGCACCCACGATCGCGGACAGCAACCATCTCCACCAGACCAGCTTCGTTTTGCGCATCCAGGCCGTCAGTCCGATGAGTGCACCGTCAATACACAGGTTCGTCAAAAAAATAAGATCCACATATACAACCACATTCTTCACCTGCCTGCGCGCAACATATCGAAATAACGTTATCCCGATATTCATGAGCATATTCACAAGTATAAGGAGCTCACTTTTCAAAGTCTGTCTAATCATGGGGGGATCGTTCCAACTTTTTTTGTCGGAATTGCTCAGACCCGTTGTTCAGAATTTGTTCAATACGATGTGATAGGATAATAAAAAAACAAAAAGACCCGGTTACTCCCATCAGGAGTACCGGGTCTTCATTGAAATCTATTGGAGTATTAATCGTTGTTATTATTGCGTGAACGATTGCGCAAAAATGTCGGAATATCCAGCTGATCATTGCTCGGCTGATTTCCGAACGGACGCAGGTTCGGAGAACGGTTATCCGCAGGCTCACTTGCTGGAGCAGGTTTACGTCCTGGTGGGGGTGGAGCAGGTTTATCTTCAAAGCCGGTTGCAATGACCGTCACTTTGATCTCCTCCTTCAAATCCTCATCAATGATGGCACCAAAGATCATGTTCACTTCCGGATCGGAAGCGGATGTAACGATCTCCGCTGCTTCATTGACTTCATACAGGGACAGGTTAATGCCACCCGTAATGTTCATGATAACCCCACGTGCACCTTCGATGGATGTTTCAAGCAAAGGACTCATGATGGCTTTGCGTGCCGCTTCTGCTGCACGGTTCTCGCCAGTCGATTCACCGATACCCATCAGCGCAGATCCACGCTCGTGCATAATCGTTTTGACGTCTGCAAAGTCAAGGTTGATCAGACCCGGTACTGCAATCAGATCGGAGATACCTTGTACCGCTTGACGAAGCACGTTATCCGCTTGGCGGAATGCTTCCAGCATCGGTGTCTTTTTGTCAACAATCTCAAGCAAACGGTCATTCGGGATCACAATCAGTGTATCCACTTTTTCCTTGAGTGCTTCGATCCCTTGTTCTGCATGGCTGGAACGCTTGCGCCCTTCAAACGTGAACGGGCGTGTTACAACACCCACGGTAAGTGCGCCGCACTCTTTGGCGATTTCGGCAATAACCGGAGCCGCACCTGTACCTGTACCGCCGCCCATACCCGCTGTAACAAATACCATGTCTGCACCTTTCAAGGTGTTCATGATCAAATCGCGGGATTCTTCCGCTGCTTTTTTACCTACATCCGGGTTGGCGCCAGCGCCAAGACCACGGGTTAATTTATCACCGATTTGCAATTTATGCTCGGATTTCGCGAGGTGCAACGCCTGAGCGTCCGTATTTACCGTAATAAATTCTACACCTTGTACACCGTTTTCGATCATACGGTTGACTGCATTGCTTCCGCCGCCGCCTACACCGATGACTTTAATTTGAGCCAAGCTCTCCATCTCGAAATCAAATTCCAACATATTATTCCATCTCCCCCTCAATGTGCATGGATGGCCCGTCCAATTTTTGATTGAACCGAATCAATTTCATATATCGACGAACGAAAGCGTTTATTTTAGAACCAGCGCATTCAAACGGCTTCAAGAATTGTATGAAATGGATTCAACCTGTTATATAAATTCGCTGAACATATTTTTCAGCCGTTCGAACAGACCTGGTTTTTGCTCCGATTCCTGGGCCGCATTCGGCTTAGGACGGTTGGTCGGTTTTTTGTTGTTATTATTGTTGTTGTTGTTTCCACCGCCGTTGTTGATCGAGGGACGAATACGCAAACTGCGGATTACACTGTGCAAAATGCCGACTCCGCTCGTGAAGCCAGGGTCACGCACACCGATATAATCCGGCACCGCAACTCGTACCGAAGCAGCAAGCTCATGCTGAGCTACCTGCAGAACACCCGGCATAGAGACCGTACCTCCCGTTAGTATATAACCTCCAGGAAGATCATTGTAACCAAGACGCTTCACTTCTTGAGAAATCATCTGGAATATTTCTTGAACCCTCGGTTCGATAATAGCCGCCAGATCCTCTTGAGAGAATTCCTTGTCTACGTTGCTGCCGATCCGTGTTACTTTGAACATGACATCCGCAGCAGCATCATCCAGCCATGCGCAGCCATATTTCAGTTTCACCTTTTCGGCTTGATCTGTTAATGTACGCAGACCATAGGCAATGTCATTAGTTACAAACTCCCCACCGATAGGCAGCGTTGAAGTTGCGACGAGACTGTCTTCTTCAAAGATGGCAATGGTTGTAGCCCCTGCTCCGATATCAACAAGCACGGAACCCATCGTTTTTTCATCCTTGGACAATGCCAGCTGACCTGCTCCAAGTGACATGAGTACCAAATCACTTACTTTCAGACCCGCTTTTTCCACGCAGCGCAAAAGATTATGTATCGCGGTTTTTGCACCCGTAATGATGGTCGCCTCTACTTCCAGACGAACACCAATCATACCACGGGGGTCCTGTATGCCCTCCAAGCCATCTACAACATACTGCTTGGCTACAACATCAATAATTTCCCGTTCCGGTGGAACCGCAATCACTTCGGCTGCTTTCAACACCCGCTCCATGTCTTCTTCTCCGATTTCACGATCCTCGTTAGACACTGCCACGACGCCGTGACTGCTCATCAGTCCGATATGATTTCCCGAGATTCCAACATATACTTCGGATATTTGAATACCTACCATACGTTCTGCATGATCCACTGCATTACGGATCGATTGCACCGTTTGATCGATATCTACGATTACACCTTTGCGAATTCCCTCCGAGTCGGCAGATCCAACTCCAATAATATTAAAGGTTCCATTATTCATTTCCCCAATAATAGCGCGAATTTTGGATGTACCGATGTCCAAACTAACAATGATGTCATTGTTGCTCAAGTCTGTGGCACCTCCTGACTCCAAATAGTAAAATACGTTCGGGTTTAAACACTCTTAAAATATATTCAACACACTTTAGGCTTTCCCTCTTTTTTCTACAATTTTTTTGGGTGCCAAGATCTGGTTGCGAGACATAAAACCTTGAAGAAAAAAGAAGGAGGCAACTCAAGTGCCATAAGTTCAAGTGTATCATTTTTTCTTCGTCTCAGAAAGAACAACTTTCAGTGGATAAAAGGGGCTAAACCCCGATCCCGCCTGGTTTTGATTACTTCTCAACCGAATAAAAGGTGGAAATCAGGGAGTTGCTCCTGGTTCAGCATCTTCTTCCGGGTTATCCGGAATGAAAGGCACGTACGTATCAGCCTCCAGCATCGTGATTTTCCCTGGCCGTTCCGTCTCAATGACCTGGTTGAGATACTCTACCTTATTGGACAATAGAGAAACGGTTGTAATCACTTCAAACTGTGACTTGGTATACATCCGAATCTGATCCGGGAATGAAGGTGTAGGATTCGGAATAATCTCTGAAATATCCGTCGTTAATTCATTCGGGATCTTGGCCAACGTTTCACTCAGCTTGGCCTTGAGCGGATCATCCGCCTTCCACTGGGTCAAAATCGGTTTCTCTACGGCAACTCCAATGGTGGCAGGAACCGTTAAGCTTGTCCCGCTTGCCAGTATGGCTTTTAGCGTACCGTCAGAACCAAGTTCATACGCAACCGTTGGATATTCCTGCACCTTGATAAGAATAGTCCCGGGAAATTGTTTATCCACAGTTACGGTTGATATAGCCTTGATCGTTTTCAGTCGCTCAATCACATCAGCAGAGGTTGTCCCAAAAAACTGTTCGCCCTCCTTCAGACCGCTTTTCTCCAGCAGTTCCGAAGTTGTTGTGTATACATTACCCGTAATCTCAATTGCCGAAATCCGACTCATCGAAGAACGAAAAAAAAGTACAGCAAGTAATACAATAAAAAGAAGTAAAAGAATAAAAACAATTTTACGGCTTGTGTTTCGTTTAGGCCGATTCTTCTTCAGAACCGGAATTTGACTTTTAGGCATAGGTCGCGCTCCACAAAGCCTCCGGCCCCCTTCCCTTAAGAAGGGGACTCAAAGGACGTTAATTGGCAAAATCCAGCTGCTTCGAAACGGGGGACTGTCGCTCAACCGAAGCTCCAAGGCTCTGAAAGAGCTTCTCGATACGATCGTACCCTCTATCAATATGATGCACTTGCTCCACAACCGTTTTTCCCTGGGCAGCAAGGCCAGCAATGACTAGTGCTGCACCTGCACGCAGATCGGTTGCTTCCACTGTAGCCCCGTACAAACGGGGAACGCCACGGATAAATGCTGCATTCAGGTCTACCGAAATGTCGGCTCCCATGACATTCAGCTCATCCACATGTTTGAACCGACCCTCGAATACCGTTTCCTTCATCACACTGAAGCCGTCTGCCAGACTGAGCAGCACCATAATTTGCGACTGCAGGTCTGTTGGAAATGAAGGATACGGAGAAGTCACAATGCGGTCAACTGATTTGGGACGGCTCATACAGCTCACCGTCATTATATCATTGCAGACTGTGATTTGAACACCAGTACGCTTCAACACATGTATAAGGGAAGTAAGATGGGCCGGATTGCAGTGTGTAAGCGTTACATTCCCTCTCGTTGCTGCGGCTGCAATCATCACCGTTCCTGCAACGATCCGATCAGGTATAATTTCGTAAGAACAAGGCTTGAGTTTCTCCACACCATTAATGGTAATCGTATCCGTTCCAGCACCGATAATCCGTGCACCCATAGCATTCAGAAAATGTTGCAAATCCTGTATCTCAGGTTCTCTGGCTGCATTAAATATCGTTGTTGTACCCTCAGCCGTAACAGCAGCCATCATAATATTTTCTGTGGCTCCTACACTGGGGAAATCCAGATGAATGTCTGTACCCACCAGCTTGCGCCCGCGGCATATGATCTGCTGATCCAACTCTTCAATCGAAGCTCCGAGCGTCTCAAGGCCCCGAAGGTGAAGATCAATTTTACGTTCCCCAATGGCACAGCCACCTGGCTGGTACACGGATACTTGCCCAAACTTAGCCAGCAATGGTCCCATCAAAAAAATGGAAGAACGCATCTGCTTCATGAGATCCTCAGGCACATCATATGACCGGATGGACGATGTATCTATCGTCACTGTTCCCTGTTCATGCCGACACGTGCATCCAAGTCGTTCCAGGATATACAGCATCACTTCAATGTCCAGCAAGTGTGGAACGTTGTGCAGCGTAACTTCTCCGTCTGCCAACAAACTTGCGGCCATGATCGGTAAAGCGGCATTTTTTGCTCCATGGATGCGTATGGATCCTGAGAGGGGTTTCCCGCCTTCAATCACCAATTTGTCCAATGTATCACCTCCGGGGTTTACCGTTCACCCACTACGAAGACTTCCGGTACCAGGTTAATACCGTTTTGAGATGATATAGTGTTCTGAATCTGCTGCATTAGGGTGATAACGTCCTCTGCTGTTGCTTGGCCTGTATTGACAATGAAATTGGCATGCATGGTGGATACCTGTGCGCCTCCTTGAGTCATACCCTTTAGCCCCGCTGCTTCAATCAGGCGGGCGGCATGATCACCAGGAGGATTTCGGAACACGCTGCCAGCACACGCCATCTGCAGTGGCTGTGTACGGCGTCTACGGTCTTTATAAGCCGCCATCGATTCCGAAATGACTTTGCGTTCTCCCTGCTGGAGTGCAAATGTAGCCTCCAGCACGATGCCTCTCCGGTCATGCAGAACAGAGTGGCGATAGGCAAATTCCATGTCCTCCTTGCTGTAACGTACCAATTCCCCTGTCTCCAGTACAATCTCAGCGGATTGAAATATCCGTGACACATCCGATCCATGGGCACCAGCATTCATATATACGGCTCCGCCGACTGTTCCGGGGATGCCGCTGCCAAATTCCAAACCGGTCCACTCTTTCTTTGCAGCAACAACACTGAGTTTAACAAAGGAATGTGCCGCTCCGGCAGTTACCCCGCCCTCGTGAAACTCGGCATAATCAAAGCCTTCTCCCGGTTTCACGACAACTCCGCGTATTCCCTTGTCAGACACCAACATGTTTGAACCCCGTCCAAGCTGCATCCATGGGATCTGATGTTTGTGCAGCAATTGGATGAGATTGACCATCTGCTCCTTGTTTTCCGGTATGACCAGCGCATCTGCAGGACCGCCGATCTTCCATGTGGTGTATTTGGCTAGCGGCTCGTTTTCAAGAACTTTGCCGACATTGTTCTGGGATAGTAACGATATCCACTGCTGCATATTAACATCCTCCTTTACTTCAAAACCGATGAGCACGGCAATTTTCGTTGCTGCAAGCCGTGTTGCGGCGCCATGGAACGATTGTCACGATTTATAGGGTATCTTATGTCAGTCCCGCCGTGTGTGTGACAATCGCCCAAAACGCACTTTAACGCCCTGCAGCAAGACGCCGAATCTCGCTCACAAGTACCTCGGCTGCATCAGGTTTCCCCAGTTCCCTGGAGGCTTCCGCCATCCTTTTGCGCGCCGCTTCGTCATTCATAATTCCAGCAATCGCTTTATATAGCGCCTGGCCTGTCAGATCCTTCTCCAGCATCGTAAGCGATGCACCGCCACCCTCAAGCGTACGAGCATTCGCCTCCTGATGATTATTCGTCACGTTAGGTGACGGAATCAGAATGGATGGAATACCTAGAGATGTAATCTCGGCAAGGAATGATGCCCCTGCACGATTTACGATTAGCGACGTGCATGCAAGAACCTCAGGCATGTTGTGTACATAAGGCAGCACATGCAGATGATTTGGCATCGTTCCAAGGGAACTCCGGATCGCTTCACGCGTTTCATCAAAATATGAATCACCAGTCACATAGACCACGTGCACATCTTCAAGCTTGGCCAGCATCGGTGCCATATCCACCATGGCTTTATTGATTGCTTTCGCACCACGGCTACCACCAACCACAAGAACAACTCGGCTGTCCATGGGTACACCCAATGTCGCAAAACCACGATCGCGGCTAGCTTGAGCTACCGTTGTAGCCCTTGGATTCCCGGTATACACAACCCTTTTGGCTCCAGAGAATGCTTTCTCCGAACCCTCAAAACTAACAGCTACCGTGTCCACATACCGGGTAAGGAACTTGTTAGTTAACCCGGGAATGGCATTCTGCTCGTGAATAACACTTGGAATACCAAGTTTGGCTGCTGCATAAACGACAGGCCCACACACATAGCCCCCCGTACCGATGACAACATCGGGTTTGAATTCCTTGAGCATTTTCTTGGCTTTGCGTACACCTTGCAGAAATCTCATCACAGTCTTCACGTTGTCAAAGGACAATTTCCGGCGAAAACCTGTAATATCAATCGATTGAAACGGAATATTCTCTTGTGGCACCAGTTTGCTTTCCAGTCCACGGGTACCACCGATATATAAAAATGTCGAGTCGGGATTCTCCGCCTCACATTGCCTTGCTATAGCAACGGCCGGATAGATATGCCCACCGGTACCGCCGCCACTTAGAACGACTCGCATCGTACATTCACCTCGCATAACGGGATAAGTTCAATAAAATGCCTAACGCTGTCAACATCAAAGTCAGAGATGAACCGCCATAACTGATGAGTGGGAGTGTAATCCCCGTAACCGGCATAAGCCCGATCACAACGCCAATGTTGATAATGACCTGCACGGCCACCATACCCACAATGCCTACGCCCAACAGACTGCCAAAAGCATCCGGTACCGTCATCGCTACGCGCATCCCTCTCCACACCAAGACCAGAAACAGCAATAATACAATCATTCCACCAATAAAGCCAAGCTCTTCTGCCAAAATGGAAAAAATAAAATCCGTTTGCGGCTCGGGTACGTAGCTGTATTTTTGTCGACTCATACCCAGCCCCAAGCCCGCAAGTCCTCCCGGGCCGATCGCATATAAAGATTGAATAATCTGATATCCGGCACCAAGTGGATCAGACCACGGGTCCAAAAAAGCCGTTATTCGCTGCAATCTGTAAGGAGCTGCCGCAATCAGTCCGGCAAACCCTGCTATACCGCCGAGGGCAAGCAGTGATAGATGTTTCATCCGTGCTCCTGCTGTGAAAATAATCAGCATCGATGCACCCATCATCACGGTGCCTGTCCCCAAATCGGGCTGAAGCATAATAATGCCAAAGGCCAAACCAATCAAGCCGAGCGGTGGCAGAAGCCCCGTCGTGAACGTTTTGATTTTGCCGGGTTCCTTGCTTAACCAGTGAGCCAGAAACAAGATCATACCCAGTTTCATGAATTCTGAAGGTTGTATGCCGAATGAGCCAATGCCCAACCAGCTTCGTGCCCCTCCCCGAACCACTCCGATGCCAGGAATCAGCACCCCAATCAGCATTATAAAACAGGCAATCAGTATAGGCTTTGCATACTTTCTCCAGACCCGGTAGTCCACATTTGCCGTAACAAACATGGCAGCAAGTCCAAGTCCGGCGAACAGCAGCTGTCTTTTGACAAAGTAAAATGAATCACCATAGTCATGAAAAGCAAGCACCGAGCCCGCACTGTATACCATAATAATGCCGATGGCAAGCAATGCCAGAATACAAATTAGGAGCCAGAAATCCGGCGCCGGTCGCGTCTGTTTCATCAGGAGGCCACCCCTTGCATGGAAGTAGGGGCTTTTCCACCCCCCTACTTACAAGTTATGCGCCGCCTCTTTAAAAATGCGTCCCCGCTCTTCATAGGAAGCAAACATGTCCCAGCTTGCACACGCCGGTGATAACAAGACCACATCACCTGGAGCTGCAAACTGTGAAGCTTCCTGCACGGCAGCGGTTAACGTCCGGGCAGCGTCCTCCTCATTATCGACGACCTTAATTTGCTTTAATCCCGCCAGTTCCGCGACCTTTGCAATTTTCTCTCGTGTCTCTCCAATAGCAACCACAGCTTTCACCCGCTCTTGGAACAATGGCAGCAATTCCATCATGTCTGATCCACGATCCAGTCCTCCGGCAATGAGCACAACCGGTTCCTTGAATGAGTTCAGCGCCATTACGGTTGCTTTGGAGTTAGTCGCTTTGGAATTGTTGTAATAGTTAGCTCCATTATGTTCAAGTACATACTCAAGACGGTGTTCAACCCCCTTGAAGTCAGCCAGAGGCGCAGCAAGCACAGATGGGTCGGCTCCAGCGGACACAGCAATAGCTACTGCTGCCAATGCATTTCCCACATTAAATCGTCCTGGGAGTCCAATGTCTTCCACATCAATAATGACGTAATGGTTGCCCTGACCGTCTGCGTAGATCACCTGACGCTTCACATCATCCTCTTCCCCATCCACGTATGGAGGATCAGCATATACCCCTGCTTCAAGCTTTTCTGTCAGCGAGAATGGGAGCAGTCTTGCTTTGATATAAGGAACCAGTCCGCGGCATACCGGATCATCCCAGTTCAGGATAGCTACATCCTCCGGTTGTTGGTTGGAGAATAATTTGGCTTTGGAAGCCACATAATCATCCATGTCCCCATGGTAATCCAAATGAGTCTCCGCCACGTTTAGCAAACTGGCAATGCGCGGACGGAAATCGGATGTGCCTTTCAGTTGGAAACTGCTAAGCTCCACCACCATCCAGTTATCCGCAGAAGCCTGCTCTGCCGCCTCACACAATGGCGTTCCAATATTACCGGCAACGATAGGTTTCAAACCGGCAAGCTCTAACATGTTGCCTACCCACGTTGTTGTGGTCGTTTTTCCGTTAGAGCCAGTGATCCCGATCATAGGCGCAGCACATAGATGGTAAGCTACCTCCACCTCAGTCACCACTTCTATGCCTAAGGCAAGTGCCTGTTGCACAGGAGGCGCCTGATAAGGAATGCCCGGATTTTTGACTACAAGCTTCACATCACTATGAATCAGATCGTCCGGATGTCCCCCGCATACAACAGAAATTCCCAAAGCCTCCAATTCGGATGCTTCGGGACACTGTTCTCTCTCTTTTTTATCATTAACTGTAACTATTGCGCCGGCACGATCCAGCACTTTGGCAACCTGCACGCCGCTTTTGGCCAGTCCAAGCACAACCACTTGTTGCCCACGATATGATTCAGGATGATTCATTGTTTACAACCCCTTGTTGAGATAAAGTCCAAGAGCGGCCAAAATGGCACCTACCGCCCAAAAAGTAATGACAACTCGCCATTCCGACCAGCCACTCAGTTCAAAGTGATGATGAATCGGGCTCATTTTGAATACGCGTTTGCCACGAGTTTTGAAAGATACTACTTGAATAATAACGGACAGGATTTCGATGACGAAAATACCGCCAATGATGACAAAAAGAAGTTCTGTCTTCGTCACAATCGCAACGGCACCAATCGCACCACCAATTCCGAGCGAACCTGTATCTCCCATAAACACTTTGGCCGGGTGTGCGTTATATACCAGGAAACCAAGCACCGCACCAATCATCGCCGCCGCACATACCGCTGCTGGCATGGATGTTGCCTGCATCGCCACAATGGCAAATGCCCCAAATGCGATGGCGCTCACGCCGGACAGCAAGCCGTCCAGACCATCGGTAAAGTTAACTGCATTCGTGATGGCAAGCATCATGAATACCACAAACGGATAGTAGAACCATCCCGTCCAGTCAAAGGAGACTGATGTACCTGGAATCGATATGGCTGTACTGTGTCCATTCTGGATCAGCAAGTAGCACATCACTGCACTGAAGAACAACTGACCAATCATCTTTTGTCTAGCCGTCAGCCCCAGTGATCGTTTAAATACAATCTTGATGTAGTCATCCAGGAAACCAATCAGACCGAAGCCGAGTGTAGCCACCAGTAGGACGTAAAAGTCCGTATTTTTGACCGCTGAAAATTTCAAAAAGGCCAATGTGAACGCGAGTAAAATAACTACTCCGCCCATTGTAGGTGTTCCGCTTTTTTTCAGATGGCTCTGTGGCCCATCTTCCCGAACCTGCTGTCCGAACTTCATTCGACGCAGCAATGGAATCAAGAGCGGTGCGGCAATCACCGCCAAAATAAATGAAACACCGATTGTTAACAGTAATACCTGAAAATCCATGGGTTCACCCCTCTAGTCTACTCTATTCTGTAATGGAGCTATTTTTAGCGCTTCGACCACATCTTCCAGCTTCATGCCCCGGGAGGCCTTAAACAAGACAACATCTCTGGATTGGAGATTCTCCAGTAGATATAGGGTCAATTCTTCCTTGCTCTCAAAAGTGTGTACGGCTTCTGCTGGCATGTTTTGTCTTGCTCCTTCTGCGATACTCGCAGATAAAGGGCCATAAGCCAGCACCATATTCATTTTGTCGGGTGTGATATATTCACCGATTCCCCTATGGAGCTCATGCTCCTGAGGCCCCAGTTCTAGCATATCACCGAGCACGGCTACTTTGATCCGATACCCCTTGAGGCCCTCCAGCACATCCACAGCGGCTTTCATGGAGGTTGGACTAGCGTTGTAAGCATCATTGAGCATGGTCAAACCACTGACACCGTTAATAATCTCGATACGCATGCCGGTTAATTTCAAACGTGACAGTCCTGCTACAATCTGTTCAGCAGCCACTCCAAAATGACGGGCAACCGCTAATGCAGCAAGACAGTTGACCACATTATGTGTTCCCAATAATGGCAGTGTAAGAGCACCCTCTCCAGACTGCTTGGTTGTAAACGCGACCCCGCTCTGTGCATTCATAATGCCGGTAGGATAATCATCATTATCCGTCTGCAAGCCAAATGTATACCGCTGAAGTCCTTCAGGCAGCTTAGTGGCTGGCTCTGCCAGAACCTGCTCAATCAACGGTTCGTCTCCGTTGTAGATTAGTAACCCGCCTGGTTTCATGCCAGCAGCAATTTCAACTTTTGCCCGAGCAATCTCCAATCGAGATCCCAGTTGAAGTAGATGGGATTCTCCAATATTCGTGATGATTGCGACATCCGGCTGGGCAATTAAAGATAATTCTTCAATCTCCCCTCGGCCGCTCATGCCCATCTCCAGAATTACGATCTCAGTGTCCGGTTCCATACTAAGTACGGTAAGCGGCAAACCAATATGGTTATTGAAGTTGCCTTGGGTCTTATGCACTTTGAACGTTGTAGACAGAATGGCATCCACAATGTCCTTTGTTGTTGTTTTACCATTGCTGCCTGTAATGCCTACAACGGAAGCTTTGTTTTCTCTTAAATAGGAGGACGCAAGCTCCTGCAATGCAACCAGGGTATCCTCCACAATAATCACAGCACCTTGAGGTGCAGTTCCGTGATCCTTTTGCCATAATGCCCCGGCAGCGCCCTTCTCTACACAGGTTTGCACAAATTCATGTCCGTCAAACCTTTCGCCCACAAGCGGGATAAAGAGACTACCTCGAACGGGCTTACGCGAATCTGTAAATACACCTTCAACACCAACATCACCATAGGCAGCAACGTCAGTTAGTGTTCCTCCACACATCTCGGCCAATTGTGCCAATGTTCTTTTTATCAATTGGATTTGCCCCTTATCGCTTCTTTCGCTATGATCCGATCGTCAAAGTCCGTCTTGGTTGTGCCGATAATTTGATAGGTCTCATGCCCCTTGCCCGCAATCAATACTACATCGGCAGGGCTTGCCATTTCAATAGCTTCATGAATCGCCTGGCGCCGGTCCACAATCATCGTATAACGGTCCGATTGAATAGCATCTTCAATCAGGCCCTGTTCAATATCCTTGAGAATCAGATCGGGATCTTCTGTCCGCGGATTATCGGAAGTAACAAATACGATATCGCTATACTTCGCTGCAATTTTGCCCATTAGAGGCCGCTTCGTACGATCTCGGTCACCACCACATCCAAATACGCAGATCACACGGCCTTCAGCAAATTCCTTCACCGTCCGCAATACGTTCTCCAGGCCATCTGGGGTATGAGCGTAGTCAACAATGACAGCAAACGACTGTCCTTCGTCAACAGCCTCAACACGTCCATCTACGCCGGGTACCGTCTCCAAGCTACGTTTGATCTCCTCCAGCGGAATGTCTTCAACCAGAGCAGCAGCGATGGCAGCCATTGCGTTGTACACATTGAATTTGCCTACCATGCGTAAACGAATATCGGTGCTGCCTCTAAATGTGTCTACATGGAAGGAAGTACCTTGTGAGGTGATTGAAATCTGGGATGCGCGTACATCCGCATTTTCCTCCATGCCATATGTAATTACTTCAGCTGCCGTTACAGATATAAAATAGGCTGCAGCGGGATCATCTGCGTTGATCACTGCAAATTTGCGCTTGGAAGCATCCGTAGTATATCCGTTACCCAACCGTGCAAAGAACAGTCCTTTGGCTCCGCGATATTCTTCCATGGAATGATGGTAATCCAGATGATCCTGCGTCAGATTGGTAAATACCGCCGTACGGAATTCCGTCCCCTTCACCCGACCTTGCTCCAAAGCGTGGGAGGAAACTTCCATAACACAACAGTCCGTGCCCGCTTGGACCATATCATTCAGACTGCGCTGTAGATCAAGTGCTTCCGGTGTAGTACCTGACATCGGGTACGTGCGCCCGTCATAGCGCATTTGAATAGTCCCGATTAATCCTGTTTTTTGACCAAAGTCACTCATGATTTTTTCAATTAAATAGGTAGTCGTTGTTTTTCCGTTGGTTCCCGTTACACCAATCATATTCATCTTGCGGCTTGGTGAGTCAAAAAAGGAATCCGCCAGTACAGCCATAGCGAAACGACTGTCTTTTACGAGCAGCTGTGGAACAGGCACATCCAGCTCTCGTTCCACAACCAGAGCGACAGCTCCAGCATTTACTGCCTTCTCAGCATAGTCATGTCCGTCAACCGTATGTCCTGGAAGACAGATAAACAGATCTCCCGGTTGTACCTGGCGAGAATCTGTCTGTAGGTTTTGACATTCTGTATTTGGTTCGCCAATGACACGGGCGGTTGTCAGCATTGATGAAATTTGTTTTAAAAGCACATGAATAACCTCACTTTTTCCAAGTTTACTTCAATTTCAACATATCTCTGTATTCATTATTATCGTCAATACAGCCAATTAATGAAACGCAACTCAGTGCATTTTGTTGCGGTGGGGATCAAGAGCCCCATCAGGGCTCTTGTCCTTCCTCCTTGGTATGATCATGAATATCATTCAGAACATCACCCATATAGATGCGTATAGTAGAACCCTGATCAACCCGTGCTCCTGGCTTTGGAGCCTGGTTAATGACATATTTCCCACTGCCGGATTTGGCCAACATAAAGTTCATATTCAGATCCTCATACAGGTCTTCGACCGTAGCTCCAGTCAGATCGGGAACCGTCACGATTTTGGTTTCTCCATACTTGTATTCTTTGGCTACCTGATCCTTCCGAACCGGAACATTCATATAATGCAACGCATCCTCCAGAATGTTCTGTACGATCGGTGCGGCAACCACGCCGCCGAACTGAATCCCTTTCGGGTTATCCACCGCAGTATACACAACAATCTGCGGATCATCCGCAGGAGCAAAACCGATAAAGGATACAATATGCTCGGTAGAGGAATAACGTCCATTGATTACCTTCTGGGCTGTACCCGTTTTGCCGCCAACCCGGTATCCATCAATAAACGCCGGACGTCCCGTACCCTTGGCAACGACACTCTCTAGTGCTTCTCGCACTTGCTTGGACGTATCTTCCGAGATGACTTGACGAACTAGTTCCGGCTTGGCCTCTTCCATCACTTCACCCGTTTCCGGATGAACCCATGCCTTCGTAACATAAGGCTTGTATAGTTTACCACCATTAATAGCTGCCGACACAGCCGCTACTTGCTGAATCGGTGTAACGGATACCCCTTGACCAAAAGCAGTGGTCGCAAGCTCCACAGGTCCGACCCGTGACAGTTTGAACAGAATTCCGCTGGCCTCACCGCTCAGATCGATGCCTGTTTTGGTGCCGAATCCGAAGTCTTTAATATAGGAGAATAATGATTCTTTGCCCAGTCTCTGACCCAGTGCAACAAATCCAGGGTTGCAGGAGTTCTCCACAACTTGGAGGAAGGTCTGACTTCCATGGCCGCCCTTTTTCCAGCAACGCAGGCGTGCGCCTCCTACTTCAACAAATCCGGGATCATAGAACTGATCCTGCGTCAGATTTACTTTTTTCTCTTCAAGTGCTGCTGCGAGTGTAATAATTTTAAACGTTGAACCTGGTTCGTACGTCATCCAGATCGGTAAATTCCGGTTGTATACATCGGCCGGATATTGCTGATAATCGGCTGGTTCGTATCCGGGTCTACTGGCCATGCCAAGGATTTCACCCGTCTTAGGGTTCATTGCAATGGCAAGCGCCGAGTTAGCCTGGAACTTGACCATAGCCTGATCCAGCTCGCGTTCCATGATGGACTGAATCGATTTATCAATAGTCAGCTTCAGGTTCAGACCATCCTTTGGTTCCACATACTTCTCAGATGAGCCCGGCATAAGCCTTCCGGCCGCATCGGACAAGTAGGACACACTGCCATTCAAACCGTTCAGTTTATCATCATACTTTTTCTCTACACCCGTTAAGCCCTGATTATCAATGCCTGTAAAACCAAGAATATGAGCCGCCAGATCATCATAAGGATAAAAGCGTTTATTATCCTCAGCAACAACGATACCCGGAAGCTTCAAATCACGGATGTGCTGAGCCTTCTCCATCGTAATTTTGCGGCCACCGGGTTGTAGTCGTACAATTAGTTCTCTTTTCTTGATGGTTGCCAGCACTTTCTCTTCGGTCATACCCAGCAAAGGAGCCAGTGCTCTTGCTGTTGTCTCCGCTTCCTTCACCTGGGCAGGAATCGCCATAATGGTTGGTGTGGTTATATTGTAGGCGAGAGAGGTTCCATTTCGATCCAGGATCTCTCCCCGTTTGGCTGAATAAGGAATATTCCGCCGCCAAGACTCTTCCGCTTTCGCAGATAGTTCCGGTCCTTTCCCTAACTGTACATAAGCAAGCCTGATCACCAAGGCTGAGAATAACAGAACTAAAATCACTAAACTCCATAACAACCTGCGCCGCAGATTTACGCTTGACCCCTTCACGAAAAGATCCCCCCACTCGTCCCAAAATCATGATTGTGTTCAATTCATGAATATTCAGGACAACCGGGGGTTAGAACAAGCTGTCTGTGATCTCTATGGAAGCGAAGCCCCGTCCGATGTGTTATCAGACGATTTTGTCTCATTTAAAGGTGGATTTGTAGTATCCGTTTTGCCCGTTTCTTCGGTGTTACCCGTTCCATCAGCTGCTCCCTGATTGATAGTCTCGTCCCCTAATGCTGGATCAGAAGACTCGGGAGCTTCATCTGCTATACCGGTAACTGCCGCTTTGGCCGTCTGCAGCACAAGCTCAACCGTTCTCTGTTCGCCTGCCACCTGCTCCGTTTGCTTCACCACATATCCTTCACCTTTAACGGTCACGCCCACTTTCATGAGGGAGAGCACTTCAAGTGCATCTCGTAGAGATTCGCCAGTCAGATCAGGGATCTTCATTTTGCTGCTCTCTTCGGTCAACAGGTAGATTCGTTGGCCAGGATTCATGGCTGCACCCGCCACAGGATACTGGCGAATAACATTTTCACCCTGACCAAGCGTCTCATAGGCAATTCCTGCGTTCAATAGTTGGCTTCTAGCCTGTTTGGCTGTCTTACCTGACAGATCAGGAGCTTTAGCTTGAACGACCGGCGTTGTTTTTGACTTTTTGTCAGTGGTCTTTACTGTATCTTTGGGAACTCCCATGTACTGAAGAGTCTGGCTCACAATCTTCTTGAATACCGGAGCAGCTGCAGTACCTCCGCCAATATTGGAACCATCTGGCTGGTCAATTACAATCAACATCGCGATTTTGGGATTATTAACGGGTGCAAATCCAATAAACGAAACGACGTCTTTGGATTTACTGTATTCCCCGTTCACTACTTTTCTAGCAGTACCCGTTTTACCTGCCACACGGTATCCTTCGATATAAGCATTGCGCCCTGTACCAATCGTTTGGTCAGCTACAACCTGTTCCAGATACCCGCTCACCAGTTTGGAAGACTCCTTGGAAATGACCTGACGAACAACCTTCGGCTTGATTACTTCTGATGTACCGTCATTCGGATTAATAATTTCCTTAACCAGATGCGGTTCCATAAGTTTGCCGCCGTTGGCAATGGCCGAAATGGCTGCTACCTGCTGGATTGGCGTTACTTGTACAAGACCATGACCGTATGCTGCTGTGGCAATTTCCGATTTATAAACCAGCGGCTTGATTGGTGAAGCCGATTCACTCGGCAGATCAATGCCCGTCTTTTTACCAAAACCGAATTGGTCTATGTAATGACGCAAACGTTCACCGCCAAGCATGTTATATCCCAGATTAACAAACGCAATGTTACTTGAACGTTTGACACCTTCCAAGTAGGAGATCCGGCCATAGGCGTGACCGTTATCACTGATTGGATAGCCACCGATATAGATTCTCTTGGATTCAAACGTAGCATTCGGATCAAACAGCTTCTCTTCAACCGCACCCGCCAGAGTAACAATTTTAAAAGTAGACCCTGGTTCATAGATGGATTGTATCGCATGGTTGATAAAATTTTTCTGATCCGGCGTTTCCGCATACGTATTAGGATTAAAGGTCGGCCAATTGGCCATTCCTAAGATTTCCATCGTGTTAGGATCTGCTGCAATGACAGTCATGCTCAGTGGATTGTACTGGGCTACCGCTTCTTTCATTGCATCTTCGATGTAGTACTGAATTGTATCATCAATCGTCAGCTTCAGATTGTTCCCGTTTTGCGGAGGAAGATAATTATCCTGGGAATCAGGAAGCTTAATACCTTTTGCATCCTTCTGATAGTTCAGATAGCCATCTGTACCTGTAAGCTGTTCATCATAGGAGACTTCAAGTCCGTTAACAGCCTTGCCATCACGGCTCATGTATCCCAGCAAATGAGAGGCGAGCGTTTCTTCCGGATAATATCGCTTCGACTCCTGTGTCATGACAATCGCGTTTTGACCCTTGTAGTTATCTTTCAGTTCTTTGCGAAATTCTTCTACTTTAGCAGCCAAATCAGGGTTAATTTTATACCCTTCACTTCGCACTTCACGTTGTTGAAAGAATGTCCCATCTTGCTTTTTCGCTGTTACAAGTGCGCGCATTTCACTCTCGCTTTTACCCAATAAACTAGATAATTTGTCAATAACCACATCTTCAATCCCAAGTTGATTAATTATCTTTGGGTTTACAGACACCGTGTAAGCAGGCGCATCCGTGGCCAGAATGTTACCATTGCGGTCTGTGATTGTCCCGCGACTGGCCTTGATGGTTTGTTCGCGTTCGACCAAACCAGCCGCTCGCTCCTGCCAAATACCTCCATTAACAACCTGAATAAAAAATATGCGGGTTATCAATACAAGAAAAAAGAGGGTAATACATCCCCCTATAAGCAACGTGCGCATCTTTATTCTTTTTACCATCGGTACACCTCTTTTGCTTCAGCATTTTGTATGGCTTGATACAAAATGTTCTACTTATTTGCTGTATCCGAGGACGATTCAGTACCTGTCGAGTTCGTTGTACTTGTTGAGCGAGGTACAAAAATGACATCCTTACCGGAAGCCTCAACGTAACCAAGTTTGCGAGCATTCTCGATGACCAGATTGTTCAGTTTTTCTTTTTCCACTTGCAGATCTGCAATAGTTTTCTCTGCTTCTCTCACGTCAGACAACGTCGTCTGTGCCTGCTTATTCAGATCATAGATGTGAGCGTAACGCGACATCATAACACCACCCACAACAATGACTGCAACCAGAGTAATCAGATACAAAAATTTCTCGCGTGCCGGAAGACCGGTACGACGGGTTACCACTTTGGTGGTTTCCTTGTACCGCTGCTGGGTCACACGTTCTTGGGACGCCTTTTCTTTCACTGCCAGATTACCACGTGTATATGCCATACTCCGACTCTCTCCTCCGCTCTTGATTTACAGTTTCTCGGCTACGCGCAGCTTCGCTGAACGAGCACGGGAGTTTTCGGCCAGTTCCGTTTCCGTTGGAATCAGCGGCTTTCTGTTCACTAAACGCATGACACCCGTACCTCCGCAAACACACAACGGGAAATCGGGAGGGCATGTACATTTCTCCAGATAACTGCTAAAAATCTGTTTGCAAATTCGGTCCTCAAGTGAGTGAAAAGTAATAACAGATACACGTCCGCCTGGTGCCAAGCACCGAACGGCCTGATGTAACGCTTCTTCGAACGCGCCTAGCTCATCATTAACGGCAATTCGCAATGCCTGAAAGCTGCGTTTTGCAGGATGTCCTCCGGTACGACGAGCCGCCGCTGGAATCCCTTCTTTGATCAACTCCACCAGTTCGCCCGTAGTCTCAATTGTGGACTGCTTTCGTTTTTCAACAATGACACGAGCAATTCTTCTTGAGAATTTCTCTTCACCATAGCGATACAAAATGCGGGCTATCTCCTCTTCCGGCCATTCGTTAACAATCTCTTTGGCGGTAAGGGATGCGTCCTGATCCATGCGCATATCGAGTGGAGCGTCGTGATTGTAGCTAAATCCACGTTCTCCTTCATCGAATTGCGGCGATGATACCCCCAAGTCGTACAAAATACCATCTACCTGCGGCACGCCATCTCTCATCGGAACATCCAGTTCTTTCAGTACCTGTTCCAGATCACGGAAATTGGTTTTGACCAATGTAATCCGCTCTCCATACGGAGCCAATTTTTCACGCGCGTTATCCAAAGCCCAATCATCCTGGTCAAGTGCGATCAGACGCCCCCCTGGACCGAGCTTGGATGCAATCACGGAGCTATGTCCGCCACCGCCTAAAGTGCAGTCCACGTATATACCGTCCTGCTTGATGTTTAAACCCTCTGTTGCCTCTTCTTTGAGTACGGTTATGTGGTGAAACAACCTGCACCCCTCCTGACTTTATAGATCAAAATTAAAATCGACCAGCTTTTCGGCAATGTCGTTGAATGCTTCTTCGGATTGATTGAAATAACTCTCCCATATGCCTTTGCTCCAAATCTCCACCCGGTTCGACACGCCAAGAACAACGCAATCCTTGTCCAGCTTGGCATACTCTCTAAGATTGCCCGGCAAATTTACCCTGCCCTGTTTGTCCAATTCACATTCGGTGGCACCCGAGAAAAAAAACCGGGTAAACGCACGTGCATCGGATTTCATCAATGGCAGTGCTTTGAGCTTCTGTTCCATGCCCCCCCACTCCTCCATGGGGTACACGAAAAGACACTGGTCCAAACCCCGTGTGACAACGAAAGACGGTCCCAGAGATTCGCGGAATTTAGCCGGAATAATAACCCGACCCTTGTCATCAATGCTATGTTGGAACTCCCCCATAAACATTGGCCCACTCACTCCTCACCCGTTTCTCCCACTTTGCCCCACTTTCCACCACCTAAGCATAATAGATTCGCACAAAAAAATCAAAACCCTTCTTACTGGCTTTATTTTTTTTAATTTAATAATCGCAAAAAAACGTCTTTGATCCTGTCACTCAGGATCAAAGACGTTTCCCGTTTACGGGCAATCGCACGTACACCCGCATATGAGCCATATCATTAATAAACCATTTTAAACCCTTTGAAGCACTTAATCAGCTTGTAATTAATGGATGCCCCTTAGAATCTCCAGCTGTCCAGATATCTTTCCTGCTCGGCGGACAAGGAGTCGATGGCAATATTAAGGCTTTCCAGTTTGTAGCTGGCAACCTGTTGGTCAATGTCATAAGGTACATTAACAACGGTTTTACCCAGTTCCGCATAGTTCTCGCTCACATAACGCAGACCCAGCGCTTGCAATGCAAACGTTGTATCCATAATCTCGGCAGGGTGTCCATCGGCTGCACCCAGGTTTACGAGACGTCCTTCAGCCAGCAAATACATCTTACGGCCATCTTTGAAGCGATATTCTTCAATGTTGCGGCGTACGGTACGAATCGAATCGGAACGTTTAGCAAGTTCAGGTTTGTTTACTTCCACGTCAAAGTGACCCGCATTGCTAAGAATTGCTCCATCCTTCATCACATCGTAATGCTCTCCGGTGATCACATCTTTATTGCCGGTAACAGCGATGAAGAAATCACCCAATTTTGCAGCTTCCACCATCGTCATGACACGGAATCCGTCCATATGTGCTTCTACGGCTTTAATAGGATCAATTTCAGTTACGATAACATTTGCTCCGAGCCCTTTGGCACGCATCGCTACACCTTTACCACACCATCCATAACCCGCTACAACTACGTTCTTTCCTGCAACGACCAGATTGGTTGTACGGATGATACCATCGAATGCAGACTGACCTGTACCGTAACGGTTATCAAACAAGTATTTGCAATAAGCGTCATTGACTGCAACCATTGGGAAACGCAATTGTCCTTCTTTCGCCAAAGCTTTCAGACGAATGATGCCCGTTGTCGTTTCCTCTGCTCCGCCACGAATCGTGGCAGCTAGATCAGGACGTTCAGATGCAATAATAGTGGCAAAGTCTCCACCGTCATCAATAATCAGATCAGGTTTCACTTCAAGTGCACGGAGTTGCAGCTCTTTGAACTCTACAGGGTCCGGATTATGTTTGGCATACACGGTAACGCCGTCTTCCACTAGAGCAGCACAAACATCGTCCTGTGTTGACAATGGATTGCTGTGTGTAATCGTCACTTCTGCACCACCAGCTTGGATGACTTTCGCCAGATAAGCCGTTTTGGCCTCAAGATGAAGGCAAATAGCTACTTTCAAACCTTTAAACGGCAGATCCTGTTCAAATTGGCGACGAATGCGGTTCAACACCGGCATATGTGCTTCTACCCAATCAATTTTCAGATGCCCTTCCGAAGCGAGTCCCATATCCTTAACGATACTGTTTTGTAATGCAGGGGTAGTCATTCCTCATCCTCCTTGATTATCTATTCCTTCTATTATAAAAGGTCACTACAATGTGATCACTTGGTGTTGTCCACGGAATTCGTTCTGACTTTCAATCAGTTGTCCAATCCACTCGGTTCCATAACGGTTCAGGTAAAAGAGTGCGTTATGCACTCGTTCCTGTGGTTTGTTCATGGGAAAGAGTGAGTTTTGCATCCCGTTCCAGTGCCTTAGACTCACATTGTGCTTATCTTTGATGGCTTTGTGGGTCTGCTGTTGCAGATACTGCATCTGTTCGCTGATCTTGCCTACATTGGTATCTCCAATTCGGTCCAGACCAGGATGAATCTCTGCGATCTGATCAAGCAATGGACGATATAGATCAGCAAATGCTTGCTGAACGCGCTCGAATTGTTCATCGACCTGGAAGGTCTCCTGCTGTGCCAGCCATTGTTCCTTCTTTTCTTCCATATGATATTGAACGTCCTGGAAAGAAAGACCGTACTGCTTCATATGTTTGTGATGAACATCTTCCATAATGGTAAAGGACAGACGTGGAAGCAAGATAGGCATCTGCAACCCGAACCGGCCAAACGCTTCACGTGTCAATCCCCAATACGCGATCTCACCTTGACCCAAGATAACAGCCGCTACAGGTAAAATGGAATCTTGCATCAATGGCCTGGTCAATACATTGTTGCTAAACCGCTCGGGGTGTTCAGCCAGTTCCTGAAGCAGTCGCTTTTCTGTAAATGAAACCAGACCTTTACGGTCGCTGTACAAGCCGTCTTTCAACATCAGAAGCAACCGTGCCCCTTCATGTATGTAAAACAGATTGGCCCCATCTTCCGCGACTTCAGCAGGCATGGCATATCCGGCTTGTTCCAATGCGGAGGCACCTTGTGCATATGCTTGGCGTAATGTCCCATTTTCACGAATCAAACGCTCAAATATAGGCTGCTCAAGTCTGCGCAAGTCTGGATCTGCAGCATCCATCAGAATAAGTCCACTGCTGGCAAACAACGCTGAGATTAACCGTGCAAACGCATCACTCAGGTTCGAACTAGACTGATGGATCTCCGTAACCAGCTTCATTAATCCTGGTTTGTGCACCGTATCCGGTAACAGATGCTCCACCTGCTCCAGCACGGTCATCCATTGTTCCGTTTCCACATGGACATAACTCACAGAATCCCTGCCTGCAAACCGCCCTTGTAACTTGATCTTCGTCATGTCCCCGCTGGCGTCAGGCAAGTATGTGTGGTTGACTTCATCCCAGTCATGGTCTTCACCTGCAATCCAAAAAACGGGAACGACCGGCCGCTGTAGCCTGTTCTCCGCTTCCCTCGCAGCTGCAACTACACTTGCTGCTTTGTAAATTACAAACAACGGACCTGTAAGCAGGCCGCTTTGCTGCCCTCCCGTAACAACCAACGCATCTTGTTCCGCGAGACGTGTGATGGATTCATGGACTGCACCATGATCGTTCACCCGTTTATTATATATACGTAGATACTCTGCCAGACGTTGACGAGGAATACGTGTGTTCTCCGATTGGTCCAACCACTCGGCACGCGTATGAAGCCCCGATTCCCAGCGAATGTCATACTCGTAAAGGCCACGCGCAGCATCCCTTGAACAGACATAGTCTTCTGCAAGTCGCGTTCCGCTGCGGAGTGCCTCGGTAATACCTTTCATGAGGTCTGCCTCCTATTCTGCTTCAAAGAGCCTTTCTTGATTGTACCGAATGAGAGCCCTCTTCGTCAAAAGAAAGTGCATCAAAAAAATAAAAAACCGCCGAACAAAGTCGACGGTTTGATATTCATGGATAAGTCCAAATGAAAAATGTACTTTTTATACGTAAGGTTCTGCAACCCAGTGACCTTTGGATACCTCAATCAATTGAGCATTCTCCAGGTTGTATGGATCATTTGCAGGACCACCAGATCCATTCTTAAGCGCTTGTTCTTCCGGCAGCAAAATGCGACGTTTGCTCGCTTCTACTTCCGGATCAGGTACAGGGATCGCGGACAGCAATGTTTTGGTGTAAGGGTGAATAGGATTAGCATAAAGTTCTTCACTTTCTGCCAACTCAACCACTTTACCCATGTACATTACAGCTACACGGTCACTGATATGTTTAACCATGGACAAGTCATGCGCAATAAACAGATATGTCAAGCCGAGGCGTTGCTGAAGTTCTTCAAGCAAATTAACGACCTGAGCCTGAATGGACACGTCCAATGCTGACAATGGCTCATCACAGATGATGAATTTAGGGTCTACGGCCAATGCACGGGCAATCCCTATCCGTTGTCTTTGACCACCTGAGAATTCATGTGGATAACGGAGTGCATGGCTAGGATTCAGACCTACCAGGTCTAGTAGTTCTTCAACGCGTCTCTTCCGCTCTGTCCGACTTGATGCCAGACCATGAATATCAAGAGATTCACCGATGATATCCATAACGTTAAAACGTGGGTTCAAGGATGCATAAGGATCCTGGAAAATCATCTGCATATCTTTACGCATTTCTTTCATTTTGCGCGGGGACAGCTTGTAGATATCCGTTCCATTAAAGTTAACATTTCCGCCTGTTGGCTCATAAAGGCGCAGAATTGTACGGCCAGTTGTGGATTTACCACAGCCAGACTCCCCTACAACTCCAAGTGTTTCGCCTTCAAAAATATCAAAGCTAACATCATTAACCGCTTTTAGAATGTTCCCTTTGCCCAAATTGAAGTATTGTTTCAGGTTCTTCACTTGAACCAGCGGCTTGTTGGCACCTTTGATAATACCAACTGGAGTAGGCTTTTCTTTTTTAGGCTCGTCCAGACGAGGCAGAGCATTCAGCAATTTAATCGTGTATGGATGTTGAGGATTACTGAAGATTTCAGCAGTTGTTCCTGTTTCAACAACTTCGCCTTCCTTCATAACGACAACACGATCACACATTCCTGCGACTACTCCAAGGTCATGCGTGATAAGCATGATCGAAGTTCCAAGCTTTTGCTGCATGTCCTTCATAACATCCAAGATTTGTGCCTGAATCGTTACGTCGAGTGCAGTTGTTGGTTCATCCGCAATCAGAAGGGATGGACGGCATGCCAAGGCAATCGCAATCATAGCACGCTGGCGCATACCACCGGAAAATTGGTGTGGGTAATGGTTCATACGCACATCCGCATTTTTGATGCCTACAAGTTCGAGCATTTCCAATGCGCTTTTTTCCGCTTCTTTTTTGGACATATTCTGATGCTTGCGCAGCACCTCGGTAATTTGCTTACCAATTTTGATGGTAGGATTCAAAGAAGTCATTGGATCCTGGAAGATCATGCCGATATCTTTACCACGGATGGCTTCCATCTGTTTATCTGTCTTATTCAGCAGGTCCTGCCCGTGAAAAGTAATTTCTCCGCTTTTAACCTTCGAAGGCGGGGAGGGAATCAATTTCATGATGGTTTGGGCAGTAACACTTTTACCACTACCAGATTCACCTACGATCCCCAGCGTCTCTCCTTTGCCAAGTTCAAAACTCACATTTTTAACGGCATCAAATTCACCAGAACGCGTCGTAAATGACACACTCAGGTCTTTGACTGTTAAAATCGGCTCCATAATCCCACCTCCTATTTCTATTTACGTAATTTCGGATCAAGCGCGTCGCGCAAACCGTCACCAAGCAAGTTAAATGCGAGCATTGTCATAACCATCAAACCTGCAGGGAACCACATCCGCCAAGGATACAGCGTCCAGCCTGTAAGTGCATCATTGATCATAGATCCAAGAGAGGATTTAGGGGCAGATACACCCAATCCGAGGAAGCTCAAAAATGCTTCTGCGAAGATGGCATTTGGGATGGACAACGTCAATGTAACGAGAATTGGTCCGACAGCATTTGGCAACAAATGACGGAAGAGTTGACGTCCCGTGCTTGCGCCCATGGAACGAGCAGCAAGGATAAAGTCTCTGTTTTTGAGTTGCATAATCTCACCACGCACAATCCAAGACATACTGATCCAGCCTGTGATGGTAAGTGCAATGATAATCGTTGTCAGACTTGGCTCCAATACAACCAGCAACAAGATAACAACGAGCATGTAAGGCAGGGAGTACAGGATCTCGGAGAACTTGTTCATGATGCCGTCAACACGCCCACCGTAGAAGCCCATAATTGCTCCATAAATTACCCCAATGACAAGGTCAATTAAAGCAGCAGCTAAACCTACAGTAAGAGACACACGTGCACCTACCCAGGTTCTTACCCATACATCACGACCCAGTTCATCTGTTCCGAACCAGTGTGCTGCACTCGGTGCAGCATTGGCATTCAACAAATCATTGGAATAATAATTATAACTTGAGAACAAAGAAGTTGGACCAATCATAGAGAAAATGACAACAAGGACTAGAACAGCCAAACTAATCATAGCGGCCTTGTTGGTTGCAAGTCTATACATAGCGTCTTTGAATAGTGATACACTCTCTTGCGATTTCAACGCTGCCTGACTATCCAGGCCTGTGTTCACCGTTTCATTATTGTTGTTATTCGTGCCAGACAACGTTATGCCCCCTTCCGGCTTTCTAGCTTAATTCTAGGATCGATCAGCACGTAAGCAATATCCGTAAGGAAACGTGCAAGCATCAAGAGAATACCATAGAAGATTGTGATCCCCATAATCATCGTATAATCACGATTCGTAATACTTTCTACGAATACTTTACCAATCCCACCAATATTAAAGATCTGTTCAATAACAACGGAACCTGTAATAATGTTCGCTGTCATTGGACCAACATAAGTAACGACTGGCAGAATACCGTTCCGTAAAACGTGTCTAAACATAATAGCCGGCCATTTCAAGCCTTTGGCTTTGGCTGTCTTGATGTAATCTGCATGCAACACTTCCAACATGCTTGAACGCGTCAAACGAGCGATAAAGGCAATTGGAGATGCCGACAGTGCGGCAACCGGAAGCACATAGTCGAGCGGGCCATCGAAGCCCATAACATTAAACCAGCCGAGTTTGAATGCAAAAACATATTGCACCAGGGATGCGAGCAAGAAACTCGGTACAGCAATCCCGATAACAGCCAGAATCATTGTAATATCATCAATCAACTTGCGATGGTACACTGCGGCAATAAGCCCCAACAAGACACCCACAACAATTGAGATAATAATCGCAAAGATTCCTAGCTTCAGCGATGCTGTAAACGTTTGAGTGATCATACCAGTTACATCTTGATTCAGGTATTTCATAGAAACCCCGAAATCACCTTTGATGATTCCACCCATATACTTCAGGTATTGTTCATACATCGGTTTGTCCAAACCATACTTCACTTCCAAAAGTGCCCGGATTTCAGGTGATACTTTTTTCTCGGATGTAAAAGGGTCACCCGGAATGGCCTTCATCAGGAAGAAGGTTGCTGATGCGAGTATGAAAAGCGATAGCAGCATAAATAGCAGTTTTTTCAGCACGTACTTAACCAACCCTTGCACACCTCCACAAACAATATTTTGTATACAAATCGATTGTAGAATTAGACATGAATAATGTCCAATCCATTTATCGGAAATTTCAAGAATTATAAGGAAAATCGGTGCACATACAAAAAAATCGGGATATATATGGAATTCCACATATATATCCCGAAGTAATCATATAGACTTCAGAACAACTTATTTCTCTTCCAGATATGCACGAGTGAAGTCAATAGCTCCACTGAAATCAAGTTGTACGCCTTTCAGGTAAGGCTTAGTCAAAGATACGTTAGTGTAGTAATAGATCGGCAATACGCCCATTTCATCTTGAATCAGGATTTTCTCAGCGTCAGCAAAAGCAGCCATACGAGTAGCTGGATCTGCAGATTTTACAGTCTCTTTAACATCTTTGTCATACTGTTCGTTGCTGAATTTGGAATCATTGTTTGTGTTTCCAGTAGTCCACATTTCCAAGAAGTTGTACGGATCGTTGTAGTCAGCAGACCAGCCCGCACGAGCGATTTGGAAGTTTTGGTTTTGACGGTTCTCAAGGAATACGCCCCACTCTTGGTTTTCCGTTTTCACGTCAACACCAAGGTTTTTCTTCCACATATCAGCAACAGCAAGAGCGATTTTCGCGTGACCGTCACTAGTATTGTAGATCAAAGTTACTGCTGGCAATGTTGTGTAGCCTTCTTCTTTCATACCCTCAGCAAGCAATTTCTTAGCTTCTTCTACGTTTTCAGTGAAGAAGTCATCTTTGTGCTCATCACGGAATTCGCCGTTTTCACCGCGGATACCTGGAGGTACAAAGCCGAAAGCCGGAATTTGTCCACCTTGTGTTACTTTGTCAACGATCAATTGACGCTCAATTGACATTGCAAAAGCTTTACGGATTTTAACGTTGTTAAATGGAGCTTCATTAACGTTGAACTGGTAGTAGTACGTACTTGCAATACCAGTAGCTTTAAACTCGTCCGGCAATTCCGCTTTTACAGAAGGAATTTGGTCGGAAGGAATTTCACCGTTAGGTGCGCCTGTGTAGTCCAATTGTCCAGACTTGTAAGCTTGCAGTTCGGAAGCACTGCTGTTTGTCAGGGACATGTTAATTTCAGACAATTTGATGTCAGAAGCTGCATGGTAGCTTTCGTTTTTCTTCACGACGATTTTTTGACCTTTAGCGTATTGATCCATTGTGAATGGTCCGTTAACGATCATGTTTTTGTAGTCTGTGAAGAATTTGTCATTCGTGTCAGCAGACTTGTGTACTGGGTAGTACGTGTAGAATGCTGTCAGACCCAAGAAGTAAGGTGTTGGGTTTTCCAACGTTACTTCCAACGTGTGCTCATCAGTAGCTTTAACACCTACTTGAGAGAAGTCTGTGATTTTAGTACCTTTATATGTTTCGTCTTTGCTCAGGTTGTAACCCTCAGCACCTTTGATGTAATACAATTGGTAAGCATATGGAGAAGCTGTTTCCGGTTTCAAAGCGCGTTCCCAAGAACGTACAAAGTCTTCGGCAGTGATTGCATCACCGTTGCTCCATTTAGCATCCGGGTTCAGGTTGAAAACATATTTCAGACCATCTTCGGAAATTGTCCAGTCTTTAGCAACACCTGGAGCTTCTTTGCCATCAGGGTCGATACGCACAAGACCTTCATACAAGAATTTCAGTACAGTGTTGGTTTGGCTGTCTTTTGCTTGAGCCGGGTCTAACGTAGGAGGTTCAGCTGACAGGTTAATTTTCAGGACTTGATCTTTAGCAAGACCATTTCCTTCGGTTGCAGAACCAGTATCGGTGTTACCTGTGCCTTCGTTTTTCGATCCGCACGCTGCAAGTACGGTACCGAACGCCAAAATCAGCGTCAAAAGGACTAATAGACTTTTCCTTTTCATCTAACACTTTCCCCCTAAATTGATGTGGTATATGTTTATAGATTATACAACCACCGGTCAAAAAAATCTACATTACTTTTTCAGAAAGTAATGTTTTTTTCAGTTTTCGACAAAATCGACACATTTTTTAGCCCTTTTGCGTTATGTATCCTCACATCTGTTTCATGAAGTATCTAAATAATCCAAATATAGTAAACAAAACATACCCAAAACTCATGATAACAAAAGCCATGCGCCAAACGGCCCGGAACATTCGACCCCCATCGACCTTACCTTTGAGCCGATTTTGTGCACCTCCGATGAATCCAAGCGCTATTAGTATGAGTATTAGTGTTAAATAAAATCCAAAATTCGAATCAAATGTTAAGTTGAATAACGCCGATACAGAGAATATAAGGAATAAGGTTGTTACATCCATTGCCGAGCGCAGCGCCACACGCTTATCTTTTTTCCATCCATAAATGATCCAATACACAAGAAAAAACGGAAAGAACGGCAGTATGCTCAGCATAATAAAAAATCCCATTAACTCACTCCTTCCGGTTGCATACCTTCAATCAGATGAAGCAGTACTTCATGCATCGGAGCAGACAGGCCACACCGACACGCCATGCTTACGATTTGCCCGTTAATGGATTGCACCTCCGTTTGTTGTCCATGCAGAACGTCCGACAGCATGGAAGATGTATTCGAGGCGGTGGAACGACAGACGGAGAGGATTTGTTCCCACACATCCACATCAAGAAGTATTCCGCTTGCTTTGTATACCGCCAATGCCTCGTCGTACAGCTGACGCATAAACATGATTCGCTCTTCCTTTGTAATTAATTCACCGTTAGGAATACGCCATATCGCGGTAAGAGGGTTAATGACAGCATTGATTAACAACTTCCTATAAATCAGCTTATCGATTTCATTCGACACTGTACAGCCAAATCCTGCCTGCTGCAAAAGTCCCTGTAACCGAATGGGTTCATTTGGATCCATTGGCGTTAGAGATGAGATACGTACATCTGCACTTTTGCCCAACCAGGTCTCTCCTATACCTGCACGGATGACTCCATCTTGCTGACGTTTCGCCCCTTCTGTGGTTATGACGCTGTATATATTGGAATGTGGCATATTGGATTGTACATCATCCAGATGTCCAACCCCGTTTTGGAAACATGCGATGTTCATCACTCGCGTCTTCAATGAATCAATTTCACGTATAACATCATGTATCGCTGTCTGCTTCACCATTAATAGTAGCCAATCTCCAGGTGATTGTTCCCATACTCGGGTTAAATCCGTAATCGGCTTGACCTGGATATGGTTAGGCGTAATCTGAATGGTTTTCTCCCTTTCAATGACCTTAAATCCTTCTATACTCAGTTTATTCGCCTGTTCAGCCGTTCTGGTCCAAAATCGAACCTCGTTGCCTGCGTCCTGAAGCTTTCCTCCATACAAAAGACCCAGTGACCCTGATCCTACAACGTCAATGATCATGCTGCATCCCTACCTCTACTCCAATAGTTACTTTTATCTATAATAGAACAAAAACAGCAAACAAAAAACCCATCATACCCGCCGTTATGTAACGGAGGTGTGACGGGCTCTAATCTAATGCTGATCATCAAACACATTTTGCTTTTATTCAATTCGTTCCAGATTCCCGTTGGCGTCCATTTTGAATCTCGTTTTGAGTTCTTCTTCTTCTTCTGTCAGAAATGCGAGTCTACGAGCACGATCCATAATCTGAATCAGTGCTTTATAATCGTCATTTACAACACGATAATCGGTCTGTACTTCATTCACTTCCTTAGAGAGACGATCATTCTCGCAACGCAGTTCATGAAGTTCATCCTCTTTTTCACGAAGCTCTTTCTCAAGCATCTTGAGCTGGCGACCGTTTTCCTGCACAGTTCCCTTCCATTGCCGCAGGAATCGTATAACTGCATCAATGGATAGAGAGTCTTCCGAAATACCATCCGCTTTGTACAGATTTTCTTCTGTATCGAGTGTGGACAAAGCTGCTACCTGTGGTCCAAGCAAAGCCGGTTGTTTGCGGAGATAACTTCGTTTTTGTCGTTGAGCCTTAGCATTGCTAATAGCAGACTCATACTTCTTACGCACACAGCTGTTCCAGCGAAAACCGCAAGCGGCAGAAGTTCTGCCTATTTTTTCGCCAACCTCTTCAAAAGCGGCCAATTGTGTACTTCCTTCCCGAATATGACGCAAAGTAACCTCAGCCAAAATCAAATCGTCCTCTGTACTCCAAGCATCCTGTCTCACTGCAGTCATGCTATAATACCCTCCTAACAACATCCTAAAATAACCGTCCCCATAACCGGATTTCCCGGCATGTGAATTAGGTATAAAAGCTGCTTCATTCATTCTTATGCCTCTCATAGAGTTCATAGAATTGATTTCATACTAAAATGTATTTCCACATTTATGTGTGCTCATACGTTACATATGCAAAACAAACCATACATTAACTCTTTTCGGCCAAAAAAGAATTCGCTTTCATATCCAATTTTGTTTACACCTTTTTCCTTTCCCGGTATAATGTTGTGTAGACAATCTATGAACATACATAGGAGAGGAGGACTTACCGTGGCGCGCATGTTTCGGGTACTCGGGTTCTTCACGCTAGCGATTGGCCTGATGGCTTTTGCGGGAGACCTGGTCGAAATGGCTTTGCTTTTTTTCCTGCAGACTGCGTTTTTTGTCATTTTGGGATATTTGAAATTTACCGAACGTACGTACATATTGCTCTTCTGGGGTTATATGATCGTGACATTCACAGGGTTCAGCTACTGGACCGTATTCCAAATGGATTTGCCGCTCTAATCCGCCAGCAGCATCAAAGCGATCCGGCTACAGTCGGATTGCTTTTTTGTGGTTTTCAGATTAAATGACTATTCTTTGTGTTATGTAACCACTACGGATATTTCACGTATCTATTTCATATATTGTCTGGAAGAGATAAGCCAGTTCGCATCATATGTAGATATGGAAAGGAGAATGATGGGTGAAACGTCGATACGGCATTCCTGGCTTCATCGCATGTATTATATTTTTGATCCAGCTACCTTGGACTTATGCCTATGGAGAGCCTTCATCTGAGGATACACGCGAAATATTGCAACAAAGCCTATCCATCGTCGAAATCGATCATGAAATCGAACGTATTGCAACAAGACAAAAACAGCTGGACGAACAGCGTCAGACGTTATCCATTCAGCTTCAGGAACAGGAAGAACAGATACATACTCAGCAAGACCGTGCGGGTGCAGTTGTGAGATCCTACTATACCGGGGAGCGTGATAGTCTCTTGATGACGGTTCTGGGTGCAAGATCCATGAAAGACCTGTTCATTCTATACGATTACTATCAGATTATTATTGGCAGGGATCAGGCTGTTCTGGACAAGTATCAGGATCGATATCGCACTATGCAGCAAACGTCTGCCCAGATTAATCAGACCTCTGTAGAACTGTCTGAACTTAAAAACAATCTTCAAAATCAACGTGAACGAGTACTTGCATTACAGAAAGAAGTGGACGGAAAAGTAGCTGCCAGCGGGGATGCTGCAGCCATGCAGAAATTGATGGACGAGTTGACCATCTATTGGGAGAACATCGGCATTTACGAGGTCAAGCGATATTTCAAAGCATTGGCATCAGCCATGCAGAACCTGCCACAATTTATCCAGGAACAAAACGGAGGAATCTCCACTACCGGAACATCGTACACCATTCGAATCGGACAAGATGAGTTAAATACGTTTCTACGTTCGCAGAATCCGATCTTTGAAGACTTCGCCTTTCAGTTCGACAAAGATCGAATTACTGCTTCTGGGCAGCGTGATCAGTTGCAATTAAGCATTGAAGGACATTATACGGTTGAGAGTGAACCGCAGAATTCAATTCGTTTTCATGTCGATAAACTTGTGTTTAATCAGTTAGAACTACCTGATACCACACGTCGTATGTTGGAACGGGAATTCGATCTCGGATTTTACCCACAGAAAATTCTGTCGTTTGTCAAAGCCACAGAGGTATCCACAAGCGAAGGCATACTTGAAGTAAAGCTCGCCATTTCATTTTGACGAGCTTTGCAAGGCAATAATGCTTTTGACGTACTGATTAGCCGTGATCTCTCCCGCGAGAAGTTGTTGGATCTTCTTTTGAAAGGCAGAAGTTAATATAGGACTTTCCGTCATTACGGCTTGTGAAGATTCAGCTGGAAACCAGGATTTTACATCCGTCGCATCATACTTCTTTATTAGTTTCTGTGACTCAAGTTCTAGTTCTTGCTGCTTTGCTGGTAAATAGTTAGCCTGTTGGTACCACTCCGATTGCACGGCAGAGGAAGTCATTCCTTCAATCCAGCGGCTTGCCTCTTCCGCCTCAAGTGATCCAGCTGCGATAACAAGACTTCTTGATCTCAGCGGTTCTAACGCACTGAAAGCTATCTTCTCTGATGAACCCTGTTCGCCTGCCACGCCTTGATCTCCACTCAACAAACGTGATAGCAATGTTACTACCATAGGAGCCCCCGTTTGCTCACCAGAAGCAGAGATCGTCGGATTTATGGATTCGACCGTAATATGCGACTGAATCTGATCCAGCAGCTGTATGCTCTGTTGGTACGCCTCCGTTTGCGAGGAAGTTTGCGCTTTCTTAATTTTGTCGGGGGCCATGCCTGGCTCAAACTGATTCAACCACGCACTTACCGCGTGAAGGTCATTTAAGTTTACACTTATCAAATCCGTTTCATCTTGCGTTGCTTGTTGTACAAGTTTGTTCCACTGTTCCTTATTTTCGGGTAAACCTGCCAAACCGGCTTCGTCCAGGAATGAAGAGCGAGCTGCGAGTACATAGGCGTCAAAATCAAACGGCATCCCCCATTGGTAACCATTCCACTCTGTCATTTCCCGCAAGCCAACCACAGTTTCTCCCAAAGACTTGGACAGCGTTGTACCGTTTAACGGATACAGATGTCCTTTTTTGGCATGATATTGAACTTCCGCGCTATCCAGAAGAATAATATCTCCGCTCTCCCCTACCGAAAATTTATTATCAAGCACTCGCTTATATGTATCTGACTCCAAATTCCGAAGACTGATTTCCACATGTTGAGAAGTTGCTACTTCATTAGCCATTTTTTTAAACGACTTAAAGTCGGTCTTAGACATCGAGACTACAATCTCTAGTGGAGCATGTTGGTCTTCGCTGCGCGATGACGTGTTGGGAAATGCATCTTTTTCCTGATCTCGTTCCTGATTAAGCTGTGAACCTCTAAAATCAAAACTGGGAGACAGAATCGTTAACGAAAGCAGTAGCACTGCGAACAAAACAACCTGGTGTCCACGCTTCATTAACTTCCCCTCCTTGCTCACCTAATTTTTTCCTGCAACACTCATTGTAACAAATAAGTAGTGCTCTTGTCCTATCCTGCCAAAAAACAGTTTTCCGATATTTTGCATACCTCGAGCATATCGAGTTCTGTGCAATAACTGATTTTTATTTTTTCAGCAAAAAACCGGCCCTAAGAGCCGGTTCAATAGAAACATTTTCCGGGAAATAAACTTCCCGTTACCTTACAATAAATCCGCTGCAAGCTGAGCCAACTTGGAACGTTCTCCTTTTTCCAGCATAATATGTCCGCTGATTCCCTCTTGCTTGAATCGCTCCACAATATACGTCAAACCATTACTTGCTGAATCCAGATAAGGGTGGTCTATTTGCTCAGGGTCACCCATCAAAATAATTTTACTGCCTTCTCCTACCCTCGATACAATGGTCTTCACTTCATGTCGAGACAGGTTCTGCGCTTCATCGATAATGATAAACTGTCCTGGTATAGACCGTCCACGAATATAAGTGAGTGCCTCAACCTGAATACTGCCAAGACCCATCAAAATTTTATCAATGTCGCCTGCTTTTTTGGTATCAAACAAAAATTCCAAGTTATCATAAATCGGCTGCATCCATGGTCTTAGTTTTTCTTCTTTCTCACCAGGGAGATAACCGATATCTTTCCCCATTGGCACAACCGGACGGGCGATCAATAATTTTTTGTACTTATGATCATCCTCCACTTTAAGCAAACCTGCAGCAAGCGCCAACAAGGTTTTCCCCGTACCCGCCTTTCCTGTAATCGTGACAAGTGGAATGTCATCATTCAGGAGCAGTTCTAGGGCCATACGCTGTTGCGCGTTACGTGCACTGATGCCCCAAACATTATCATTACTCAGGAAAAGTGGTTCCAGCTTCGTTCCCTCTGTATTTACTTTGAGCAAAGCCGATTTATTGGTTCCCATCTCATCCTTGAGAATTACAAATTCATTCGGGTAAAGCGAATAAGACAATTGTAACGGTTTGATCGGTAGAAAGCGATATGTGTAAAACTCATCAATGACCGAAGGATGAACCTTCAGGGCAGTATACCCTGGATATAATTCACTAAGACCTGCCGTTCGATCTGATAAGTAATCCTGTGTGAAAAGACCGAGTACATCCGCTTTGATACGAACAAGCACATCCTTGCTGACCAGAACCACTTGTCGCTCAACGACCTCTTTCTCATTTTCCTCAATCTGATAATTCAGGGCGACGGCCAAAATCCGATTATCGTTGGACACTTCTCCAAACATTTCCTGTACTTTCACAAAACTACGATGATTCAGTTCCACTTTCAGATTGCCTCCATTAGCTAAAGGGACGCCACTGTGCAGATGTCCCAATTCACGCAACCCATCAAGAAGTCTCGATACATTACGGGCATTACGCCCAATTTCATCGGCATTTCTTTTTTTGGAGTCGATCTCCTCCAGTACAACCGCGGGAATGATTACCTCATGTTCCTCAAAGGCAAATATGGCATTGGGGTCATGCAGAAGCACGTTCGTATCCAATACAAAAATCTTTTTCATTCAATCCCCTCCAAAGCGGCGTCGTTAAAGGCATGGATAAGTGTGATCTTTCAGCAGCGACATGGACAATCATGCTCCCATACATAAATGTATTCGACTAGGACAAAATAATTGTCAACCATTCTGAAAAACTCCAGGAAAGGATGAACATTTATGAAATATTGGGTTTGCACGCTGCTTCTGATCTTTATACTTACAGGCTGCAACAGTTCTACACGTAATGCCTCGCAGCAACAAGGTCAGCATGCCAAAGGTTACGGAGGAAATGTTACAACTCAGCAAGACCAAAGGAAAGGATCTCACATGCTCAATACTCAGGAAGATCGGTTGCACCCTTCAGCTGTGGACCATCTGACCGAAAATACAGGCGAGGTTCATGAGAAAAACGTCATGGACAACACCAAGGCCGATCGGATGCCAAACGAAAAAAGGGTCACCCACCTCAAAACACTTGCCAAGCAAGTGGAAGGTGTCAAAGATGCCAACTGTGTCATTCTTGGCAATACAGCCGTAGTTGGCATTGATGTTGATGGTGATCTGGAACGTGCACGAGTAGGTACAATTAAATACTCTGTTGCCGAAGCTCTTCGTAAAGATCCAGAAGGTGTGGATTCCATTGTTACCGCAGATGCTGATGTCACTGAACGCATTAAGGAAATTGGTGAGCATATTCGTCAAGGTCATCCAATATCCGGTTTCGCTTCAGAACTCGCTGACATGGTGGGCCGGATCATTCCCCAACTACCCAAAGATGTCAAAGTCCGTCAAAATCCGGATGAACATGTTGAACGTGAACAACAAATGCAGCAGCTGCATTCTTCTGACAAAAGACAACAAAAAGCCCAGTGATCTCTCACTAGGCTTTTTTCATTGCAGTAAAAACCTGCTCATCTAATTTCTCAGCAGCACGCTGATCATATATTTTGACATATTGAGGCACAGAGGACAGTTGGGCTCCATAAAAAAGGGCATTCCTTACCGCTTCAATGGAAATGTCGAAACAGCACATGTTAAACGGTACATCCTGTAACGGATTTTGTCGTACGGAAGCACGTCCGTTTACCGCATAGACCATCTCTTCTCCAAAAATAGTGACGGTAATGACCGGATTCTCGATCATATTGTTCACGAGACGTGAACGATGATCAATCGCCACACGAAGGGTAGAAGCATTCTCCGCATAAATCCAGGAAATTGCTGTTGATGTCGGACCTCCAGATTCAATGTCCACGGTGCTCAAGAGCACAAAGGTTTCGTTCTTGAATTGCTGTAAAAGAGATTCAGTCAATTGTGTGACGGCTTCGGACATCCAACCAGCCCCCTAATCTTCTTTATGCAATTCTTAATTCGTTGTTGATGATATTATAGCATACCATCAAACTCGCTTCCAATCCTAAAAGAATGAATGTTACTCGGCTGTTGGAGATGCTGTTACTTTACCTGAAAGTGTATCCTGCAACGCCTGTTTTGCATTAGCCAATTCAGTTTCGTTGATATATACATATGGACTTCTCCACTCTCCGGTTACAGGTGTGTAGTGCACATCCGATTTGGAAATATTCCAATAGGTTGAAATGAAGTTCTTCATTTGCTCCGATTCCACATCTGTTGTCATGTTATCGTCAACAGCGCCTATCACTTTACCAATCTTCGTTACGCCTCCCAGTGATTTTAACTGATCCAACATGGAATTCAACACTTGATTCTGACGTTTATTTCGGTCAAAGTCGTTGGATTCATCTGTCTTCGGCTTACAGTTCGATTTACGGTAACGAACAAAATCAAGTGCTTCTTTGCCATCCAAATGCTGTGCACCAGCTACCAGGTTAATATCCGTGCCATCGGCCGTATCTTTGTAACACATGTTTTTATCCACTGTCACATCCACGCCACCTACAGCATTAACCGCATCACGGAACGCTTGAAAATTCAGTACCGTTGTATAATTGATATCCACATTCAGATATTTGCCCATCATTTCTTTCATTTGATCCTCTGCATTTTTACCAGAGGTTTTTTCTTGCGCTTTAAATTTAGGATAATAGGAATTCAATTTATTCGCCTTATATCCATCCAACTGAATACGGGTGTCCCGAGGTAAAGATACAATGGTTGCCGTCTTGGTCTCCGGATTCAGAGAAGCTACCATAACCACATCCGAGAGATACGTACCTGTTTCGGGACGGTTATCCGTACCTAGCAGCAACATCGTAATGGGTTTGGTTTTCGCTGACATTCCAGCTGGTACTGGCTTGTCAATGCCCGTATCAGCTACCTGATTGTATACCCAATACAGATATCCACCGCCTACCACAATTGCAATAACCAATAAACTTAAAATCAGTCTGCCAAAGGTTCGCATCCGTTTCTTCTTCTTTGGTTGCTTGCCCTTGCCGTTCTTCGATCCAGAAGCGCCGGATTGAGTCGGTGCCTGTTTCCGTGGAGGCAGTCCGTTCGAATTCGAGTTCATATCTTCAACACCTTTATCACATCTGTTTTGGCCTATATATAAGACAACCGCTTTCCCTAAGGAAAACGGATGGTCTATACTATACAGAATTTATGAGTTTCGAGCGGCAGCTTCCGCTTTTTTCTTTTGACGACCTTCAATAAAATAGCGCACTCGCACTAACAGCATCAAACCAACAGCCACCAGCAAACATTGAATAATTGGCAACTTGTCGATTTGAAAAACAAGAAGCATGAATGTGCCCATCGCCATCAATATATAGAGAACGATTTCCTTACCAAGCGGTAATTTCTGACGTACCCGAAACACCTTGTTATATACGTAAGTAATCAATACAAAGATGACGATGTAGGCTACGATCGGGTTTGATGCGAACCATGCTTGCATACACAGCTAGCTCCTTTCGTGTTCATGCTAGATATAAGTCTATTGTTGATGATACCCTTTCGATAACTCAAGAGAAGTGCATCCGTAGTGACCGTTTCGGTTTCGGATCGTTCTTTCGATCGCTGTTGTCTCCAAATTTTCTTGAACGAATCTTCAAAGGTTAAAATTTGGAGACAAAGGCGAGCGCTTCGCTTCTTCAGAATCGATTCCGATCCCTTCACTACTTTGCTGTACAAACCTTTCGTTACTTTCCGTGTACCCTCAAACATTAACTTATATCATTTATTTTAGTTGTAGTTAGGCGTTATTTTGTAGCCATTTTACGTTGTTTCTCTGCACGCTCACGCTCTGATTTATTCAGGATCTTCTTACGAAGACGAATAGATTTCGGTGTAATCTCACAATATTCATCTTCATTCAGATATTCAAGCGCCTGTTCCAACGAGAAGATAATCGGAGTTTTAATTTTAACCGTATCATCTTTACCTGAAGAACGAACGTTAGTCAGTTGTTTTTCTTTGCAGATGTTAACAACGATATCATTGTCACGTGTATGTTCACCAACAATCATACCTTCGTAGATTTCAGTACCTGGCTCCAAGAAGAGAGTACCGCGATCCTCAACGCCCATCATGCCATAGAACGTAGACGTACCATTTTCAGTTGAGATCAGTACGCCTTGGTGACGTCCACCCACTTGACCGGATACTACTGGAGCGTAGCTGTCAAATGCATGGTTCATTACACCGTAACCACGAGTCAATGTCAGGAAGTTTGTGCTATATCCGATCAGACCCCGTGCTGGGATCAGGAACTCCAGACGTACTTGACCACTACCTGTGTTAATCATGTTAACCATCTCTGCTTTACGTGCGCCCAGGCTCTCCATTACGGAACCCATGCTCTCTTCAGGGATATCAATCAACAAGCGCTCAAGAGGTTCCATTTTCTTACCGTCAACTTCTTTAACGATAACTTCCGGTTTGGATACTTGAAGCTCATATCCTTCACGACGCATATTTTCAATCAGGATACCCAAGTGAAGCTCACCACGTCCGGAAACGATAAATGCATCTGGGCTCTCTGTTTCTTCAACACGAAGGGATACGTCAGTTTCCAACTCTTTGAACAAACGCTCACGAAGTTTACGGGAAGTTACCCATTTACCTTCACGACCTGCGAATGGACTGTTGTTCACGAGGAACGTCATTTGCAGTGTAGGCTCATCAATTTTCAAAACTGGAAGTGCTTCTGGGTTGTTCGGATCAGCAATGGTTTCACCAATGTTGATGTCCTTGATTCCTGCAATCGCAACGATGTCGCCTGCTCCTGCTTCTTCTGTCTCAACACGTTTGAGACCTTGGAAACCAAACAGTTTTTCGATACGTGCAGTTTTGCTCTTACCATCACGCATAATAACCGTTACAGTTTGTCCTTGACGGATCACACCGCGGTTAACACGACCAATGGCAATACGGCCAAGGTATTCATTGTAGTCCATCAAAGTTACGAGGAATTGAAGCGGCTCTTCAACATTCTCTGTTGGGTGAGGGATATGACTAACGATCGTATTGTAGATCGCCATCATGTTGTCATCCTGTTTAGCAGGATCATTTTCCATGCTGGATGTTCCGTTCAATGCGGAAGCATATACAACAGGGAATTCAAGTTGTTGATCATTGGCACCTAGTTCAATGAACAGGTCCAATACTTCATCAATTACCTCAGTCGGACGAGCCGCTGGACGGTCAATTTTGTTTACAACAACGATAGGTGTCAGGTTGTGCTCCAGTGCTTTACGCAATACGAATTTTGTTTGTGGCATGCAGCCTTCGTAAGCATCAACAACGAGCAATACGCCGTCAACCATTTTCATGATACGTTCCACTTCACCACCAAAGTCGGCGTGTCCTGGTGTATCCACAATATTGATCAGGTAATCTTTATAGGTAATAGCTGTGTTTTTGGCCAGAATCGTAATACCGCGTTCACGCTCCAAATCGTTGGAGTCCATTGCGCGCTCCTGTACCGTTTCGTGATCACGGAAAGTACCGGATTGCTGGAGCAACTTGTCGACGAGCGTTGTTTTCCCGTGGTCGACGTGGGCAATAATCGCAATATTGCGAATGTGTTCTCTTGAATGCATGGTTTGTATCCATATCCTTTCCAATTTCAATTCTTATCTACTAAACTTCCCGCAAATTCGCAGGTTACTCACCCAAAATAAGCGTCGGTGATATCCCGACGCATGCCTATATCCCTTATATTATAGTTGATCATAGGTAAAAATCAAGATATTTCGCTCGAAAGACCGCTGGGAATGTTACCAGCCTCTCCCTTGGCGTCCTCGGCCAAACAGTAACCACATCCCGCCTACAATTAAAAGTACCGCCAGAACGTAGATAATACCGGTGTGAAGCAGTGTAAATCCGAATAAAATAATTGAAAGGATGCCCACGCCCAATGCAACTGGTAGTACCATTGCAGGTCTTCGGTGATCGGCCAGTGCATATTCAAGCAAACCAACGGCAATCCCCAGCAAAAATGCAGGCCACAGGTTGCTCATCAATCCGCTGCCCCATGTATTCGTGATCCCGAACAACAGACCATAGACGGTTAACGTACCTGCTGGAACGAGTGACCAAGATGGTGTAAGCCTTGCATAATATAATGCATGAAGAGCAATACCAGGCAACAAGATGAGCAAAGGCCAGAAGTGCCGTCCAATAAAGCCAAACACACCAAATTTGCCGAGTAAAATAATTAAACCCGCAACCGCAATAAATAGTCCAATTGCTTTTTCATTTCTCATTCTCATCTACAATCACCTCTTATAACATTTGGCTATGTACCCCGTAAGATAAACTATAAGCATACCATGATGACTGACTGTTCCCAGCCTTCTTCTAGTGTAGCCGATGTGTATGCAAAAAACTACACTTTATGTCGTACTTCGCCTCTCTCCATTATCCTGTATTACCCTAAAATGATCGGTCTATGACTTATTCAAGTTCGCCCATTCCTTCAGAACAAATAAATATAGCAAAAAACCGCCCTAAAAAGGGCAGTTAGCCAGAAAAATTTACATTTCCTTTTGTTCAAAATCATTTTACACGTTTCGACGAACAAACTTGTGCGCTCCTCCAACCGCGATTACAAGACAAGCCATAGCTATAGGCAGTAGTGTATGCGCCTCAGCTGCCAAGCCACCGAGCCACTGTCCCAGCTTTGGATCATTCATCACCATCTCACCTGCTGTGAAGGCCAGAATACCTGAACCGGCAAACACCAGAATCGGAAATCGCTTCAACAAACCGACAATTAATCCGCTGCCCCACACCACAATCGGAATACTTATGGCAATCCCGATGACCGTGAGCGCCAAGTCCCCATCCGCCAGAGCAGCAATCGCTAGAACGTTATCCAGACTCATGACAAAGTCAGCAATCAAAATCGTTTGGATTGCTTTCCAGGTCGTCGACGCCTTACGAATATGTACTTCATCTTCATTCTGAAGCAGCAGCTTGACAGCGATCCAGAGCAACAGCAAACCGCCAGCCGCCTGAATAAAAGGAATGCCCAACAGCAGCACAGCTGCAAAGGTTAACAAACAGCGCAAAACAACAGCGCCGAAAGCCCCCCACCATACCGCCTGTTTGCGCTGTCTCGCCGGCAAATCCTTGCTTGCAAGTGCAATAACAACCGCATTATCTCCACTTAGAACCAGATTGATCATTAATATTTCGGTCAACAGCCATAGCGTATCCATGCTTCTCATCCCCCCACTCTAACTTGTATGTCAAAGTTGTCCATGCTATTCTTAAACGTTGAACAAGCTTTCTCAGGTTTGGATATATAGAAGGAGTGACATCGTATGGAGCTGTTTAGCCCCGCTTTTTGGCTAGCGTTGTTGAACGTTGTATTTATTGATCTAATTTTGGCTGGCGATAATGCCATCGTGATTGGTCTCGCAGCTCGAAATTTGCACCCTTCTGTGCAGAAAAGGGCGATTCTTTACGGAACAGGCGGCGCACTTTTGATTCGTATTGTAGCCACCGTGATTGTGCTCTGGCTGCTTAAAGTGCCATGGCTACTCCTTGTTGGGGGATTACTCCTGATCTGGATTGCGTACAAGCTATTAGCAGATCAAGGGGAAGAGCATTCGGATATCAAGGCCGGCAGTTCTCTCTGGGTAGCCGTGCGAACGATTGTCATCGCAGACGCTGCCATGGGACTGGATAACGTCATCGCTGTTGCTGGTGCAGCACAGCAGCACTTGGTACTTGTTATACTCGGACTACTGATCAGTGTACCTATTATCGTGTGGGGCAGTACGTTGTTTATCAAATTAATTAACCGTTTCCCTTGGATCATTTATCTTGGAGCCATCGTGCTGGGGTATACGGCTTCTAACATGATTACAGAGGAACAGCGTCTCGTGCCTTTCTTCACTGAGCATCCTGCACTTAGAATCTTATTTATCGTTATAGTCACTGCTGGTGTCGTGTTTGCCGGGTATCGCAAACGTGCAAGCAGCAATAAACCAGGTGGAGAGCGGCAGCATTCCTATTCCTAAGCTTTTAATAAATGATGCTCTCATCAACCACAGGCACATAAAAGAAGGACTGACCGATATCATCGGCCAGTCCTTTTTCTTTATGAAGATAACATAGTCCTTATTATGTCATTCAATACAGAATGAGGGTCCTCAGAACCACTCTTCTTTCATGTCATTAACTTCATCCTGCTGATTGGTTACCATAAAGTTTTCACCTGCATGTAGCGTAATTGTTTCTGTCTGCTGCACCGCCTGCTCCACCCATTCCGGCAGTTGACTCATGGTCGATTCAATCTTGTCCACAATTCGAAGATTCGGATTGGTGGATGGGGATTTTGGTACAAAAAGAGTACAACAATCCTCATAGGGCAGAATCGATATATCGTACGTTCCGATCTGTTTAGATAATGTAATAATTTCCTGTTTGTCCATCATGACAAGAGGTCGCAGCAACGGCAAATCCGTCGCACGCCCGATGACATTCATGCTTGGCAGGGTCTGGCTCGCTACCTGACCCAGACTATCTCCGGTAATCAGTGCAAGCGCACGTTCACGTTCAGCCAGCTTGGTTGCAATACGTAACATGGAGCGGCGCATCAGTGTGATGATCAAGTTATCCTGTCCCAGTTGGGTAAATGCAGTTTGAATTTCCGTAAAAGGAACCAGATGCAGCTTAATTGTACCTGCATGATCTGCAAGCGCACGCGCCAAATCAATGACCTTTTCTTTGGCACGCTGGCTTGTGAACGGATAACTGTAAAAGTGTACGCATTCCACTTCCAAGCCTCTGCGCATCGAAGACCATGCCGCTACAGGACTGTCTATGCCACCCGATAATAACAGCATCGCTTTTCCATTTGTACCCAAGGGGAATCCGCCTACGGCTGGAATCACCTCACTGAAGATATACGTGCCCTGATCCCGAATTTCCACGCGCAGTTCAATGTCAGGTTGACGCACGTCAACGCTTAACTGCTGGAATTTCCGAAGAATCGGAGAACCCACCAGATGGTTCATTTCATGCGAAGAATTGGGAAACTCTTTCCATACACGCCGTGCATTAACTTTGAATGTGGTACCGTCTTTGAATTCAGACTCTCTCTCATCCATAAAAGCAATGGCTGTCTCCACGATTTGGTCAGTTTCAGATGGGGTCACTTTAACGGGACTGATCGACATTACGCCGAATACTCGTTTCAGCACAGCAATCAGTTCTGTATGAGATTCTCCACCCAGATCGACATACAATCGTCCAAACTCCTTACGCAGACTTGCACCTGGATAAGGTTTGAGCAGGGAACGTACCTGGGTGATGATTGTTTTTTCGAACCGGGCACGGTTTTTTCCTTTTAACATAAACTCTCCGAAACGGAGAAGCAGCATATCATATTTCATCTAAATCACATCCGCCTTTCCAACGGGCGCAGCTGCGCCACCATCTGATGTAAAGCCTGCTCCAGCAGAGCCACATCTTCTTCTGTATGTTCATCTCCAAGACTAATACGTAATCCACCAGCAGCACAAGCATTATCCCTGCCCATGGCAAGCAATACCCTGCTGGGTTCAGCCGATCGCGAAGAGCAGGCAGATTGTGTAGAAACAGTTACTCCAAGTTGTTCAAGGGTATGCAGCGCCACTTCTGCCTTCATTCCAGGATAGGAAAAATGAACAATGTGCGGTGCACCCTCTTTACGACTATTTAGCACAAGTCCGGGAATTATATTTATGACCTCCATAATACGGTCTCGCAAAATGGTTGTACGCTGCGCAAAGTCAGCCTGACGTTCCGCAGCGAGACGCATCGCCTTCGCCATACCCACAAGCAAAGGTACATTTTCAGTACCCGCTCTTAGTCCCTGCTCTTGGGAACCCCCTGACAGTAAAGGCGTAAGCTCCACCCCACTTCGTACGTAGAGAAGACCAGCTCCTTTGGGACCACGAATCTTGTGAGCAGACAAACTGTACAGATCCGCGCCCCATGCCGCAGGTTTAGCTTCCATCTTGCCAAAACCCTGCACACCATCTACATGAAAAAGCACCTTTGGTGCTTCCTTTTTCAGTCGTGCACCGATTTCAGCAATTGGATGTATCGCTCCTGTTTCATTGTTCACATGCATCAGACTCACAAGCACCGTATCCGATCTTATGGCATCCATTACCTGCTGGGCGCTAACCAGACCATCGGAATCCACGGGAAGCCAAGTGACCTCCCATCCCCACTGCTGTAGCTGCACAAAACTCTCGTATACCGAAGCATGTTCCGTTGCAGTTGTAATGATGTGTTTGCCCCGAGACTGATACTGTAATGCCGCCCCTTTAATGGCAAGATTGTTGCTCTCAGTTGCGCCTGAGGTGAATACGATTTCTTCTGGTTTCACATCAATTGCGGCGGCACAACCAGATCGCGCTCGGCGCAAAAGTTGATGGGCTCGCTCACCATATCCATGTATCGATGACGGATTCCCATATTGCGCCTCCATAATCTCGGCGATTGTCCGAACGACATCGGGATGAGGAGGCGTCGTTGCTGCATAATCAAAATATTTCAAATGAGGTTCCCCTCCTTGTCTCTTCGTTGTGGAATCTACAGTGAGCATTGTAACACGATCCCCGCTCAACACAAAAAGACCAAACAGGAACTAAGCACATTTAAGGCTGCTGTTCCCGCGTTTGATCTCTTCCTGGACGTACTGTTGTGTTGCCATTTCTTTGGTCTATACCATTTATACCATATATTTAGACTGTGCTTTTTCCACTTTGGAGATATAAGCCTGTGTTTCCGAAGGGAGGCGGTTAAGTACACTCATCAGTTCAGCGTCACTCGATACACCCAGACTCGAAACCCGTCCCGGTCCGGCATTATAAGCAGCAAGTGCCATCTTCACCTCGCCCCCAAAACGCTGGAGCTGAAGAGACAGGTATTTGGTTCCACCATCTATATTCTGAGCGGGATCGTAAGCGTTGCTTACTCCCAACCCTGCTGCCGTCCCATCCATCAACTGCATTAGTCCTTTGGCACCTGCGGAAGAAACTACATTCGGATTGAAACCTGATTCAGTATCAATAACCGCCTTGATCAAAGATTCAGGCACCCCATATTTTGCGCTCGCTGAGGCAATCAAAGATTCAAAATCTGTAGGTACAGATGCATCCGAATCCACTGCTCCAGTATTTAACAGGGAAGATAAAGAAACCACATTACTGTTCGAGGAAGAAACAGAACTTGCATCCGGGTTATACATGCTGCCCAGTTGCAGCCACAACAGACCGTCACTGGATCGTTTGGAGATAGCAGTAGAATTTACGTCTTCTCCTCCGGTATTGTTTAATGAATTTGAGTTCGTCCCGAGCAGCCCGTCCATCATACTGGCAAAATCCACTGTTGAACCGGAATTTCCATCCGATGCATTTGTTTCGTTGAGACTATTGGACAATTGCAGTTCCAGCAACTGCCGCGACGCGCGCGGATCAATCTGCATGAGTTATATTCACTCCCGTATAATGTAAACGTAGATTATGACTTTATTCTACATTATTTTACAGGGAGGTTCCATTGTTTTCAAAAAAATAGACCGATTATACAACTTCATTACGCAAATGCGAAGAAACCTTCTGCAATCCCCCTTTAATAAGGTGGAAGCAGAAGGCTGCAAATAATCAGCTCATATCCTGTTCAGTTAAGCACTTGTGTATTCCTTATTAGATCATGTTTTTGCTTTATTAACGGGCGAATGGAATCATGAAGAAATAGCTGAGTGTTGCCACTGCGCCAAGTCCAATGGACCATGCCCCCGCCGTTTTCCGGCCATTGACGTAAGCATAATAACCAAGTACTGCTGCAGCCGGACCAAGGACAATGGACCACATAAATAAGGATGCGATACCAAAGGCCAGACCCATATATCCGGAGATACGGCCAGTAGATTTCATGACACCGTCATCTTCACGCTTCACTGGGGTATGATCTTTTCTTTCCGTAGGTTCTGTTCGAATAGAACCTGTTGGGGGCGCTACCTCTGCGCCATACTCTTCCCTGTGGCTACGTCTTGGATAGTCTACACGCTGACGCTGCTTTTCATCTAACGGAGTCGTTTCTGGACGTTGGAACTGGTTATCATCTTTACGGTCATTATTCAATGCAAAGCACCTCCATATAAATGGGAATGACTGCTCATTTCGGTTTGAATGTGTGGCAGCAAGTCGCAGATGAAGTACGGGCATGATCATGATGATCGGAATCAAAGGTCTCTCCGGCAAATTCCTCATGTAAGCGACGGGTGGCATGCTGGTCAATGTCAATCATGATGGCATCAGCCTGGCAGAAATTGTTTTCTCCCCAAAAGTGGCAGTTAGCAACACTGCATTTGACGATCGGCTTCTCTTGGCTCATTTTTATCACCTCGACATCTATTGTCTCCGCACCGTAAATCGGCTATTCTCCGACGAAATGCCAGATGATGACATGATCCTTTATCCGCAATGCTAGTTAAAAAAAACGCAAAAAAACCGCCACAAGGGCGGTTTTGTCCAATTCGTATATAAGTTGAAAATGTAATTACGCGTGATTGCGTTGGTTTTGCATCCGACGCTGCGTTAGGTAGTCACTTTCATAAAAGGCCAGATCATCGCGCAATTCTTCGTACGTTTTCGATATCTCAAGAATGACATCCCGTACTGCACGAATTGGCTTATCACGGAAACGGATTGCATCCTGACCAGTGTAAGCATATCTTCCATCTTCGGAGTAACATTCATTTTTAGGATAAAAAAAGCTGTTTATGCTTTGATGGTATGTGTTATAGAGAGCCTTTTCGGCAAAATCGACATCAAAATTGGCACGACGCAGCACAACGCCAAGTTTTTCGTAAGAAACTTCAGAAAAAACGAGCAAATGACGGAGATCCGAAAGAAATCCTTTGTAGAAGGCTGATGACTCCTCCGTCTGATTCTGATCCAGTTCAGGCAAGGCATTTTCATTCAAAAATTTTTCGATCCGATCGATAGCCGGTTTTAACTTTTCCCTAGTTGACTCACATGTTTTCTGTACATTGGCTGCTGACATAAAGGTAGCTCCCCCTTAAATAAGTCCTTACATATAGATCGGCCAACGGGAGGTTCTCCCCTGACCTTGAATTCTCAGGTACTATCCTACCATAAAAAGATGACGAGCGGTATCCCTTAATCAGGCTTTCCCTTTCTGTTACTAAAGATGCCCATTACACACAGCTGACCTGATGTTCACCTGCATAAAAATAACCGCTTTTCCTAACGATAGATATATCCAGTGACAACGATGAAATCAGAGCACTGTAAGATGATTGTCAAAATAAACGAGGAGGTTCCATCCCCTATGTCCAGACCGAAATGGGTTAACTGGGCCATTGCCGCGGGTGCGGGCGCACTTGCCTTGACGCTTTTGCTTCCGACGTCCAATCGCCCTGTTCCGGCTCCAAGTGCCATGCCCGATTCTCCACACGAGGAGCATGCGAGCAAACAACGTCTTAAAGTTCAGGATGTAAAGTCAACCGATCTGCTGACCCGTGCGGATGCCAAACAGCACCTTAACATCATGCTTGAGAAGACCTCCAAAATGAACGATGTGCAAATAAGTCAATACGTTAAAGAGCTACAACAAACACATGATCATATACGGTCTGTTGATGTAATGAATACCAAGGGATCTCGCAGTCGGCACTTTGACAAAACAGCAGCAAAAGGAAGCAAGATGGAACAGCAAAAGCTGGAACATTCCCTCGCCCTAGCCAAAAAAGCTGTGAGCAAACGTCAAAGCTTCGAATCTTCTTCCTTTCCTCTGGGCAAGGAAAAGTTTTTTGTTATGGCGCAACCCTCCAAGGATGGAGAACGTGCCGTCATCGCTCTTTTTAGCCAAAATGTACTGAATGCCGTGGAACAGCATCAGCGCAAAAATTTGCGCATGATCCCTTATCCGCGTGAAGGTAAATTCAAAATCGAGTCTGTGCACCCCGACACCCTTAAAGAAATCACTGTAAAAACAGGGCATGATAATGCCAATGCCAGCCATTTTTACGAAAATGAAATCGTCATCCGTTTCCGTCAGGATCCAGGTGAACGCGATATGCGCATCATTAAATCCGACCTGCGGACTCAATCGGCACGCAAGCTGGGTTACACGTATGTTTTTCGGTCAGAACATATGAATTATGAGCAATTACATGCTTATTTCGAACGTAAATGGAATCCGCTGTATATGGAACCCCACTACATGTATTTAACCAATGAAACCGTACCTGAACAAAAAGATGTAACCGTGCCCAATGATATTTTGTTCTCCGACTACCAGTGGAACCTGCCCGCCATTGAGACTAACCGTGGCTGGAATATTACGAAGGGAAACAAGGATGTTATCGTTGCCGTGGTAGATACGGGCGTCGATCTGACCCATCCCGATTTGAAGGGCAAGCTGCTGAAAGGTTATAACGTTGTTGATCCAGCGAGCAAACCTCTTGATGACGTAGGCCATGGTACACATGTAGCAGGTATCATAGGCGCTGTTGTGAATAACAACGAAGGTGTAGCAGGCATGAGCTGGTATAACAAGGTATTACCTGTTAAAGTGCTGGACAATTCGGGTTCAGGCACAACCTACGCTGTGGCCGAAGGCATCATTTGGGCAGCTGATCATGGAGCCAAGGTCATCAACATGAGTCTGGGTAACTACGCAGATGCTCAATTTCTTCATGATGCCATTAAATACGCTTTTGATCGCGACATCGTATTAATTGCAGCAACCGGTAACGACAATACGGAGCGTCCGGGATACCCTGCAGCCTATCCGGAAGTATTTGCGGTATCCGCTACGGATGCGGACATGAACAAAGCTTCCTATTCCAACTACGGGGATTACGTGGATGTGACGGCCCCAGGGTCCAGCATTGCAAGTACGTATCCGAACAACCAATATGCAGCCTTGTCCGGAACGTCCATGGCAAGCCCCCATGTAGCGGCACTTGCAGGCTTGATTCGCTCGCTGAATCCTGATCTGACCAACACAGAAGTCATGGATCTCATGCGTCAAAGCGTCATAGATCTCGGTGACCCAGGTCATGACAAGTATTTCGGTTATGGTCAAATCGATGTATTTAAAGCATTGGAGGCGGCCTCTGGCAACAGTGCCCCACTTCAGTTTTGGCCGCAACATGTGAGACAGCAAATGGACAATACAATGAAAAAGTACATCAAACAATAACCGTACACTGGATATAAAAAAAACAAAAGCAGCTGCGCCCCGGGGCGTATGCTGCTCTTTGGTATGTTCACCTATTCCCCCGGGGCACCCGCTGCGACTAGCGTTTGCGAGAAGTTGTGCGGGATTTGCCTGATTTTTTCACCGATTTTTTCTTGCCGTTGTGGCTTGAAACATAACAAGGATCTTCTTCTTTGACCACGACAGGATACATGTGATGATGGATTGGCACACAGTGATGTTTTTTGATGACTTCGATCGGATGAATTACGGGTACGATTTGTGGGATGTAGTAATCTTCAACAACCTGGATTGGGTCACATACAATCGGACAAAGCGGTGGACAGAAATGGTTCATTTCAAACCAACTCCCTTTCAAGTGATACTATAACGTATTGCACTGGGTCCAATCTGGATTGGATGTATGTCCGTGTTCGAAAAAATTAAATAAGCGGGAGCCTGTCCGCCGTTGCCCCCCCCTGTTGCGGTGTAATGTTCTTTATAACCCTGCATAATACCCGCAGTCCTTCACATAACAGCTCCTGATTCGTAACCGTGAAGCAGATCCGCAGACTCGCCGTATCCGTTTCCCCCACATAACAGGCTGAACCCGGCAAAAAGGAAACACCTGCGGCAAGCGACTGGCGGTGTAGCTCACGCATATCCAAACCATCCGGCAATTGCAGCCACAAGTTTAGTCCACCATCAGGCAAAGTCCAGTACATCCCGGGAGAACCATGTTCCTCCAGTACCGTTGATGCGGCAAGCAGCCGGGAATATAATTCATCCCTCAATCGCGCTGTATACGCACTGTATTGATGCTGTATGAACGATTGCAAGGCCTTTTGTGTAAGCAGCGGACTCCCGAGATCCGCAGTGGATTTGGCTGCAACAAGTCGTGTGAGCACACTTCCGTCTGCAACTGCACACGCCACACGACAGCCGGGGGATAATACTTTGCTGAAGCTTTTGATATATATCACATGGCCCGTCCCATCCATGGATTTAATGGAAGAAGGGGGCGAATCACGGAAATACAAATCGGCGAACGGATCATCCTCCAGGATGAGACAATGATAACTCTGAGCAAGATTAAGCAGTTGCGCACGCCGTTTAGCACTCATCGTAATGCCTGTAGGATTGTGAAACGTAGGAATGGTATATATCAACTTGGGCGGGTATGTATCACATAACCGGGTTAACAAATCAATACGCATACCATCGTCATCCATCGGCACCGTAATGATCTTCGCTCCTCTGCTTGTGAACACATCAATGGCTCCCGTATAGCTCGGTGCTTCCATGTATACGACGTCACCAGGACCAACAAACGTACGCGCGACAAGATCGATTCCCTGCTGGGTACCGCTCGTAATCAGCATCCGTTCGGGCATTACCCGCAATCCTCTTTCCGCAAAATGCCCGGAAAACGTCTGACGCAGTTCCCGATCTCCCTGAAAAGACCCGTAGGCAGCCATGCGCTCTGGATGATCCGAGGAAAGCCGGTATGCACTGTCGATAATCTCACGCGTTGGCAACAATTCAGGCTGGATTGCCGACATATGCAGCTCATATTTAACTTGTGGAGATGCATCAAAATGTCTCCAGAGCTGAGCTCGGGGCAAATAATCCACAAGGGCCATCTGCCAGTTCCATGGTGTGCTGGATTCATTCTTTGCTTGAGTACGGTGAGTCTTTTCCATATCCTCCGTTTTCTCCAGCTCTTGAGCCCCTCGTACATAACAACCCTTCCCCTGGGAACATGTAATTAGCTGTATGGCTTCGAGCTCGGCATAGGCTTTGGACACGGTGACCAGGCTGACGCCCAGATCTGTGGTCATTTTACGAACCGACGGCAGACGGGTTCCAGGCTCGATTAGTCCAGACCTTATTCGGTCAGCAAGTGTAAGGGCAATCTGAACATACAATTTGGTGCTGCTTCCCCGTTTCAATTCAATATGCACACATGCACTCTCCCAACTGTTATGATCAGCATTTTACTGTTATACTGCATTCCGTCTATTATAGTTTATAATATCAGTATAACAGTGAATAACAGGAGATGAGAATAATATGAATATCCCTTGGTCCAAAATGGCACAAAATACCCCGTCCTCTGTCGTTCGCGACATGTTACAGGCTGCCCAGGCACCTGGAATGATTTCTCTTGCCGGAGGTTTACCTGCCCAGACATCATTCCCGCTTGAAGCCATCCGTGACGCATACGAAAAGGTATTCATGGGTGGTTCAGCGGCTCTTCAATATGCAGAGACGGAAGGTTTCCGACCATTACGTGCCAAAATTGCCGAACGTCTTGAATCCAAGGGCATTCCCGCTTCACCTGATCATATGCTTCTGACTACCGGATCTCAGCAATCCATTGACCTGGTGTGCCGAATTTTGCTCGATCCAGGCGACAGCGTACTGGTTGAATCACCAACCTATCTGGCTGCCCTTCAAGTCATTCATTCTTATCAGGCTGAGGCGCACGGTGTTGCCTGTGACGATGACGGAATGTTGCCTGAATCACTGGAGGAACAGCTCCAATTGCATCGTCCCAAGCTCGTCTACATTAACCCTACGTTCTCCAACCCGTCGGGCAAAGTATGGAGTCGCGCCAGACGGCAACAAGCCGTGGATCTGTGCCGGAAATATGGCGTACTGATCTTAGAAGACGATCCCTATGGTGAAATCCGCTTTAAACCGGAACAACTGGATGCCCCTGCATTAGCGCAGCTGGATGCAGCATCCTATGAGGGTCCATCCAATGTCATCTACACCAGCACATTTTCCAAAACAGTAGCTCCAGGCCTCCGCACTGGCTGGATATTGGCTGCTCCGGATGTTATCCAAATAGCTGCCCGCGCCAAACAAGGTGCAGATTTGCATTCCAGCAGCATCGACCAAAGAGCACTTCACGCACTACTGGAGTCTTTCGATCTGGACGGGCATATTCGCAATATCTCACAGGATTATGAACAACGGATGAAAAAAATGACCACTCTCATGGCTGCAAAATCGTGGGAAGGTATCTCCTGGAACTCGCCGCAGGGCGGCATGTTCCTATGGCTGCAACTACCTGAGGGTATGCTGGCCAGCAATCTGTTTACCTATGGAATTCAGGAGAAAGTATGCATTGTACCAGGAGATTCCTTCTATGCAGGTACACCGGAGCTGAACCGTATGCGGATCAACTTTACTCATACTGATCCAGATCTGCTTCCCGAGGCTGTAGAGCGTATGGATCGTGCCATTCAACGCTGGCATGCATCATTGCAGTCGGACAGCGTAGTTACACTGTAACGAACTGTCATCAACTGTATCATTAGGAACAATTTCTCATTCCAACGAATAACAACAAAAATAAGGCGTCAGACCCGAGAAAGCTCGAAGTCTGACGCCTTATTTATATGACCTGCAAGAGCAGGATTCTTTTGAAGTTTAATCGCGTCCTTCTGATCAGTCAGGCACATCAGGTACAATCGTTCTGTTTGCCCTTGACTGATAGTGGACTACACTTGTTACTGTTGTGTTGTAGTTAGGAAAGCTTACCGTAAGCCGGGTTCTGTGCTCTTCGTGGTTCAGACGGGAACTACCCTCCCACCACAAGCGACAATCATCTATCTAGGCCATACATTGCTGCACAGCTCAAGCGACCAACCTAGACACACCTCGGGCTAAGGCTGCCTTCTCCGAAGAGTCGACTGTGTCCCATTAGGTCTTGCTCCAGATGGGGTTTACCAGGAACGAAGTCACCAGCGTTCCTCGGGGTCTCTTACACCTCGGTTCCATCCTTGCCTGTGCCGGAAAATCCGGCCATCGGCGGTCCATTTCTGTGGCACTATCCTTCAACTCGCGCTGACTGGACGTTATCCAGCATCCTGCCCTGTGGAGCCCGGACTTTCCTCTCGTGGCAACGAAGGCCACCAGCGATTGTCTGTCAAACTTTCCGAACAACATTACATAGTATACAGGCATTTGAGTTTACAAACAAGCTTAATCTTACTGGAAGCAATGAGCCCGGGTGCTTTTAGATAAACTGGAATACTTCCGTGTTTACCTCGGATGCAGTTACTTGCGTGTCATAACGTTTGTCTTCTAAACGTGAACGAAGCCAATCCGCAGTTTTCGGTTTCATGATTTTTTCGGCATTATGCCCGGCGTCGATGATACACATACCTGCCATCAGCGCATCGTGAGCCGTATGATAATCAATGTCTCCAGTTACGATGACATCGGCACCTTTGAACCGTGCAGGAAGGGTATAACGGCTGCCTGAGCCGCCAAGTACTGCTGCTTTTTTGATCTGCCGATTGAGATCGCCTACTACCCTAACGTATGGCACATCCAGCTGGGCCTTCACGACCTCTACCAGCTCACCGAGTGTCTTTGGTTGTTTGAGTTGTCCCAAGCGCCCCAGACCCAGTGTACGGCCTTTTAAATCCATTGCATACAGGTCATAGGCAACTTCCTCATACGGATGAGCCTTAAGCATCGCTTGTACAACTTTGCTGCGCAGACTCTGCGGTACGATGGTCTCAATCCGCATTTCCTCTACATGCTCCATCTGTCCCTCTGTACCGATGAAAGGCTGTGTCCCCTCACCCGGTACAAAAGTACCTGTGCCTTCTGTATTGAAGCTGCACTTGTTGTACTGACCAATACTGCCAGCGCCGGCTTCGAGGATCGCCTGGAGCACCTGCTCATGATGGGTGCGGGGTACAAATACAGCCAGTTTGAACAAATGATCTGTATGTACATCCTCAAGTGATTCCTTGCTCTCAATTCCAATGGCCTCGGCCATCCAGTCATTCATGCCGCCTTCAGCCACATCCAGATTGGTATGACTAATGTACACCGCAATATCATGCTTGATCAGCTTCTCGTACAATTTCCCCATGGGTGTGTCCGTATTCAACGATTTGACCGGGCGGAAAATGATGGCATGGTGCGCAATAATCAGATTGGCTCCAATCTGAATGGCCTCGTCGACAACTTCGTTCGTAACATCAAGTGCGATAAGAACGTGCATAATTTCCTTTTGCAAACTGCCAAGTTGAAGACCGATCCGATCGTCCGGCACGGCCAGATGTTTGGGAGCAAGCTGCTCCATCAATTGAATTACAGTTTGACCTTTGGCAAACATGAAAGTACCTCCTTCAAGTTCACAATATGACTCTCCATCTCAGCCGCCTTGTCCCGTGAAGACTCCTGATCGGATTTGGAGATGGACTGCACTACACTTTGCAGCTTGACGATTTCACTCTCCCATTTGGCAAAAAACACATCCGTTGGACGGTCTGTTAAATAAGGCCCCATGCGCAGCAGCAAATCTGATGTCAATTCCACTCCGCCTTCAAGCGGACGTGCGCGATACACTTCCTCATTGGCGATCGGACTGAGTTCTTGCGGCATTGCTGTAATAATCTCGTACACTTTTCCATCTTCCTCAAACAGCTGTTCTGCAACCACCACCCAGTGATGCTCCAACAACCAACGTCTGAGAATATCCTCACCAACATTAGGCTGCAAAATGAGAAGCTTGACCTCCTCAAGTTTGGAGAGGCCACGATCCAGAATGGAGGCAATTAGTGCTCCTCCCATACCGGCAATGGTGATAACATCCACTTCTCCTGCAGAGATGACATCCAAGCCATCTCCACGACGTACTGTAATTCGTTCCTTCAGGCCTGCATCGCTGACTTGCTTGCGTGCAGCTTCATAAGGACCGGGGTTGACTTCTCCGGCTACTGCACCCGCTGCTTTCCCACTGCGTACTGCCGCTACCGGGAGCAAAGCGTGGTCTGAGCCAATGTCAGCCAAGCGGCTGCCTTCGGGAATTTGATCATGTATTCGCTGTAATCGATTCGAAAGTTTCATGAAGCACCTACACCATTCATTTAATTTATTGATTTGCATTGAACAACGAAAAGCGATAAAATGAAATCCAATAAAACATTTCAAGGATGATTTACCAAAACCAAGAAATTTAGATGTTCAATTTAAAAATAAAGGAGACCCCGCCGCCGCTTAAGCGTCTTGCGGAAAGTCTCCCATAGTGATGTTATTCGAGGAAATCTTTAAGCCGTTTACTGCGGCTAGGGTGACGCAATTTACGAAGAGCCTTGGCTTCAATTTGACGAATACGCTCACGCGTAACACCAAATACCTTGCCCACTTCTTCCAGCGTTCTAGTACGTCCATCGTCCAGACCGAAACGCAGACGAAGCACGTTCTCTTCACGTTCAGTCAATGTATCCAGGACATCTTCGAGCTGTTCTTTCAGCAACTCATAAGCAGCAGCATCCGCCGGAGCCAATGCTTCCTGATCCTCGATGAAATCACCCAGATGGGAATCATCTTCTTCACCAATCGGTGTTTCCAAGGAAACCGGTTCCTGAGCAATCTTCGTAATCTCACGAACTTTCTCCACACTCAGGTCCATCTCGGCAGCGATTTCTTCCGGTGTCGGTTCACGCCCAAGTTCCTGCAACAGCTGACGGGATACCCGGATCAGCTTATTAATCGTCTCCACCATGTGCACAGGGATACGAATAGTACGCGCCTGGTCCGCAATCGCACGGGTGATCGCTTGGCGAATCCACCATGTCGCATACGTACTGAATTTATAACCCTTTTTGTGGTCGAATTTTTCAACCGCTTTGATCAGACCCATGTTACCTTCCTGAATCAGATCCAGGAACAACATTCCACGTCCAACATAACGCTTGGCGATACTTACCACGAGACGAAGGTTAGCTTCAGCCAAACGACGTTTCGCTTCCTCATCCCCGTTTTCAATCCGTTTAGCCAGTTGTACTTCGTCATCTGCAGACAACAAAGGTACACGACCGATTTCTTTGAGATACATCCGAACAGGGTCGTTGATTTTGATTCCTGGTGGAAGGCTCAGATCATCATCAAAGTGGAATTCATCTTCTCCCTCTCTGGTGTTGTTCTCGGAATCTTCACTAGGGCGAAGGGTTACCTCTTCATCATTTTCGTTCACAACATCAATACCTAGGTCACTCAGTTGTTCATAGAACTCATCCATCTGCTCTGCGTCTTGCTCAAATGGGGAGAGTTTTTCTATAATTTCCTTGTAGTTCAACGAAGCTCTTTTCTTACCTGATTCAATCAATTGATCTTTAACCTGATCCAGCGTCAATTCTGTTTCTAGTTCAGTATGCTGATCATTCGCCATAACTCGACTCCCTCCTCCCTAGAAACATCCAACATTCAGATGTTCACTGTCTCTCTAGGGCAATCATTTCAAGTACAATTTGTGCCGCGCGTACAGAATCACCTGCCCGCTCTGCAGCAATCATTTCTTCTTTTTTCAGATCGTACTCTTTCTTACGCGGATACTTCAGCACTTCCCTGATGCAATCATCAAGTGCTTGAATACTCCATTCACCTGGACCATCCATCATTGAGATTGAACTGACCGTCTTTTCCAGTCGGTCGTCATGAAGTGAAGACATAAAACGGCTTGTATCCGACGGTTTGCCTTGCGCATAATAGGCATATAGATAAGCAGCAATAGCTGCATGATCATCCAAGTTAAAAGCTTCACCAAGATGCTCATTCACGTACTGGGCAGCCTCATCATCTTGGAGCATCCAGGCAAGCAGCTTGCGTTCAGCAGCGTGATAAGCCGGCAACAGATTGGGTGTAGGCACCTGCCTATTTTGTTGCCTACCATTATTCCACCTTTTCGGGTTATTATCCCCATACTGGAGGTTATTTTTCATGGCCTCCCGTTCTTCATTACACTCCTGCTTCAGTGTTTCATATGATACGTCCACTTCCGCAGCTAGTTCCCGAAGATATACTTCCCGTTCTGTAGGAGAAGACAATGGAGCAATAAGTTTCACCGCTTCCTTGGAGTAAGCGATTTGTCCGCCGCCTTCTAGCAGTATATGGTTTTTTTTAAGGTTTATAAGCTTAAATTTTGTAGTCGTTACGGCGCCGTCCACAATCTGGTTTCGGAACCGTTCGCCACCATGCTTGCGGATAAAATCATCCGGGTCGAGTCCATCCGGAATCAGAGCAATTTTGACCTGCAACCCAGCTTCCTCGAGTATAGGAAAGTTTTTGAGCGCCGCAGCCTGTCCAGCTCGATCACCGTCATAACATACAATGACTTCATCACACATGCCTTTAAGCATTAGTGCCTGGTTTTCAGTGAGCGCGGTACCCATTGCCGCTACACCATTCTGGATATCCTGATCCCAAGCGGAGATAACATCGCCATACCCTTCGAACAATATGGCCTGCCTTTGTTTGCGAATTGCATTTTTGGCATGATGCAGATTGTAGAGAACGCGGCTTTTGTTAAATAACCGGGTTTCCGGTGAATTTAGGTACTTCGGTTGCCCGTCTCCCAAAATGCGACCTGCAAATGCAATCGGCTTTCCGCTCCTGCCATTAATCGGAAACATGACCCTGTCTCGAAAACGGTCCACATACCCTTGACCTTCGTTTCGCTGTGACAGTAAACCACCCTTTTCCATCTCTTCAAGCGGAAATTCGCGCTTTTCCAGAAATTGTACCAAGGTATCCCAGCGATTAGGCGCATAACCAATCTGGAATTGGTCAATGAGTTTGTCGCTAAACCCCCGTGAGCGTAAATATTCCATAGCCACTTTACCGTGCTCTGTATTTTTCAATAAGAAATGATACAGCTTCGCGGTAAGCTCATATGCTTCCAATAAACGTTCAGTCTCTGGATTAACATGAGCCGATTCACGCCCTTGCCAGTCCCCCATTGAAATGTGGCTTTCTTCTGCCATCGTCTTGACAGCCTCGGGAAAGGATAACCCTTCGATTTCCATCCTGAATTTGATGGCATTTCCACCCGTGCCGCAACCGTAGCAATAGAAAATTTGTTTCTCAGGCGTAACTGTAAACGAAGGCGTCTTCTCAGAATGAAAAGGACAGAGGCCTTTCATATATTTCCCCTGTTTGGTCAGATGTACAAATCGGCTCACCGTATCGACGATATCATGCTGCTGTAACACCGATTCAATAATGCTTTCGGGTATACCGCCTTGTCCGGTACTCATCTTGGTCCACCTTCATCTCTTTAACACGTAAATATTATTCGATAAACTTACACATTCTCCTGCAAATCTTTCAAAAGTTTTGTCAGTTTATGTTGAAAAATTTCCCGATCCTGCTCTGTGAAAGGCTTAGGGCCTTTTCCATAATGCCCTCTTTTTCGTGCTTTGGCCGCAGTATGACGGGAATCCAGCATGAAATCAATGTCACGATCATTAAACTCACGACCACGAAATGATAAAACATAACAACGTTTGCCAAGTGCGAGTGCCGCCAGTCCATAATCCTGTGTAATGACCACATCGTATGGCTTGATGTGATTGGCAATGTACAGGTCTGCACTCTGATCACTTCGATCTACTTGAACGGTACGCACTCCTTCTCCGCCCTGAAGAAAATGATCAAAAGAAGAAACCATCAATACAGGAACTTTGAATCGGAGAGCTGTTTCTGCGATCTCAGCCTTGACCGGGCAAGCATCACCATCCACAACAATGTGGCGTACATTCAACTCACTCAAACCCAGACCACCCGGTTTCATAAAATAGCTGCTTATTGTAATATACGACCCCAGCCAGTCAAAATCCTTCTGACCGGTCTATGGAAATCAAAGGCTAAAATACGGAACGGCTGTAAATATAAATTTTTCACAATCCGTTCCGTATATTTATACCCTCATATATCCTTCTTTAATACTGAATTTATGCTTTGCCGCAGAACTGTCCTCCCGGAGCAAAAACGGACCCAACTACCAGACCAGTTTGGAGAAATCAGCAAAAGCTTTCAGATCACGGTCAATGGCTGCAAGCAGGGCCAGACGATTCGCCCGCACAGCTTCGTCTTCAGCCATAACCATAACCGAATCGAAGAACACGGTGATAGCTTCCTTCCAAGCCGATGAAATCGCGAGCGCTTCAGCAGCAGCATGCTGAGACAATACCTGACGATATTCTTCATTGGTCTTGCTCCATGCCTCATGCAGCTGACGCTCTCCTTCTTCTGTGAAAAGCTCTGAATGTACCGAAGCATTGGATGCTTTGGCAGCCAGATTACCTACACGGTTGAAGGATTCCACAGTTGTTTTGAAGGCATCTCCCGTTTGGACAGCTGCCATAAGTGCCTCACCTTTTGGGACTACCGCGCTGATATCATCAAATCCGGAAGAAATCACTGCGTCCACAACATCATAACGAACCGTTTCCGACAACAGTTTCTTCACACGAAGACCAAAGAAGTCCTGCAAATCTTTACGAACCTCTTCATCCGCACGTTTCAACAGGTTCATCTGAGCATGCACTTGAAGTGCAACTCCGAACACATCGGACAATGTCAACGGAAGATTGTGATCCAGCAAAATTTGTACGATACCTGCTGCCTGACGGCGCAGCGCGTACGGATCTTGAGATCCTGTTGGAATGATATTTATCGAGAAGCAGCCTACAATCGTATCCATTTTATCCGCAGCACTCACAATGGCACCAACGAGTGAAGCAGGAGATTGATCCCCAGCGAAGCGTGGCAGATAGTGCTCAAATACCGCTTTGGCCACTTCTTCTTTTTCACCAGCTTTACGGGCATAATCCTCACCCATCACACCTTGCAGTTCAGGGAATTCTCCCACCATAAGTGTAACAAGGTCGAATTTGCAGATATCCGCAGAACGACTCACCGCTTCGGCTACATCGGCTGGTACTTGCAGCTTGCTAGCCAGACCATCCGCAATTTTGCGAATACGGCGAACTTTATCTCCAACCGTTCCAAGCTCTTCCTGGAAGACGATACTTTCCAGTTTCGACAATGCATCCTTAATCTCCAGCTTTTGGTCTTCCTCGTAGAAGAACTTGGCATCAGACAGACGTGCACGAAGTACCTTCTCGTTTCCTTTCGCAATGACATCCAGTGAATCGCTGCCGCCGTTGCGAACCGTAACGAAGTATGGCAACAATTGTCCATCATTATCAAGCACCGGGAAATAACGTTGATGCTCACGCATCGAAGTAATCAGTACCTCTTGTGGAATATTCAAAAATGAAGATTCGAATGTTCCGAACAGCACCGTTGGTGTCTCAACCAGGAACAGGACCTCTTCCAGCAAATCTTCCTTGATCGCAATATCCCATTTCTTCTCGGCAGCCAGTGCCTGGATCTGGGATACAATCATCTGCTCACGTTCTTTGATATCCGCAATGACGTGCTCGGAACGAAGCAATTCCACATACGAAGCGGGATCCGAAATAACCGCCTCTTTCCCGAGGAAACGATGTCCACGTGTTACATTGCCAGACTTTACTCCTGCAACTTCCAACTCAATAACATCACTGCCCAGCAGAGCGACAATCCAGCGAATCGGACGTACAAATTTGAAATCATACGAAGCCCAACGCATGAATTTCGGGAACGTCATAGCATGCAATATAGCCAGCAAACCCTGACCGATCACAGATGAGGTTTCAACGCCTTTACTGCTCTTGGTAGCGTAGATATATTCCACGCCGCTCAGTTCCTTGAATGTAAACTGATCCGGTTCAACACCCTGACTACGGGCAAATCCGAGTGCAGCTTTACTCCAGTTACCACTGTCGTCGAGTGCTATTTTACGGGAAGGTCCTTTTACTTCTTCCTCCACGTCCTCCTGTTTCTCGGCAACATCCTTGATCAAAACAGCCAGTCGGCGCGGTGTGGCATAGGCATTCACTTCACCATAAGCAATGCGGGATGCATCCAGCCATTTCACGACACGATCCTGCAGCTGTTCAATTGCTGCTCGCATGAAGCGTGCAGGCACTTCTTCCAGACCAATTTCAAATAACAGATCCTTAGACATGCTCAGCTCCCCCTTTCTTGATCAGCGGGAAGCCGAGCTTCTCACGCTCTTCCACATATGTTGCAGCCACTTGACGAGCCAGATTACGGACACGGGTAATGTACCCAGTACGCTCCGTTACACTGATTGCTCCGCGCGCATCCAACAGGTTGAACGTATGCGAACATTTCAACACATAGTCATATGCCGGGAAAACTAGATTTTGTGCCATAGCCTTGTTCGCTTCCTCTTCATGCATGTTGAAGAGCGTAAACAGCATTTTGACATCAGATACTTCAAACGTATATTTGGAGTGTTCGAATTCAGGCTGACGGAACACATCACCATATGTAATGCCGTCTACCCATTCCAACTCAAACACATTTTCTTTTTCCTGAATGTACGAAGCAAGACGCTCCATTCCATACGTAATTTCAACTGCTACCGGATTCGTCTCGATTCCACCGACTTGTTGGAAATACGTAAATTGGGTGATTTCCATACCGTCCAGCCAGACTTCCCAGCCAAGACCAGCACAGCCGAGGGAAGGGTTCTCCCAGTTGTCTTCAACAAACCGAATATCATGTTTGAGCGGATCAATGCCCAACTGTTTCAGACTTTCCAGGTAAATTTCCTGAATATTGTCCGGCGAAGGCTTGATAATAACCTGGAATTGATGATGCTGATAGAGACGGTTTGGATTTTCTCCATAACGACCATCCGAAGGACGGCGGGACGGCTCTACATAAGCTACTTTCCAAGGCTCGGGTCCAAGCGAACGCAAAAAGGTCATCGGGTTCATCGTACCTGCCCCTTTTTCCGTATCATATGGTTGAACAATAATACAGTTGTGCGCGGCCCAGAATTGTTGCAGCGTGAGAATCATCTGCTGAAAATTCATAATCATGCTCCTTTTCGATGGTTTGTGATGAACAAGCCTAGAACGGTACAGACAATAAATAGCCCTCGTCCTACGCCTGTTATACAGACATAGGGACGAGAGCTATTCCCGCGGTTCCACCCTACTTGGCTTAGATATAAACAGAGATCCTGTTCATTCAAGCCCACTTTTCCGTGTCATTCATGCTCCCGAGTGCCGTTTCACAGACCGATTCAACCCGGCTCCCACCATCCCCGGCTCGCTCACACAAGATTAGTAAGGTCAACCGACCTCTTCTGCTCCTGAATGTATAAATCAAGTCTCCTACTTTCTCGTTCAATGCATGTCTCCAAAAGAGAAATTATAGTTCATAATATATAAAAATAAGTACGAAGTCAAGATATATTACTTATTTCACATCAAGACGACTCAAATCCCGTACTTTTCCATTTGATCAAGAAAAGAACGGGATTTTAGATTCAAGCCAAGCTGATGATCCATAAAGGCCCGCATGATCTTTTTGATCTCATCGCGGGTGCCTTCGCTAACCGATATATTACCAAGCCTTTGCAGATCCAGCTGCGCAAACAGACGTAAGAGTTTCAACGCCTTCGGACTCACGGACATCGCCGGAGGATCAAAGTGTTTGCAAGCACGGCACAGAACGCCTCCAAGCCTTGGACTAACAAATAATTGTTCATCCGGACGCTCGTGACCACAAGAAATGCAATCATCAAGCTGAGGTCCGTACCCGGCTGCCTGTAATATTTTCATTTCATACAGGCTTGTGATGACGACCGGATCTTTCTCTTCCTTCAACGCCTGAAGACAGGCTTTCAACTGTTTGAACCAGAACGTACCTGTCTCTTCATCCTGCAACACACGATCCAACAGTTCACAAGCATAAGATGCATAGGAGGCCTTAATCAGATCCTCACGCAGCTCATGATAAGATTCGATGATCTCACCTGCGTTTAGGGTTCCCAGACCGGTGTTACGAAAATATACATATTGACCGTACGTAAATGGCTGCACCAGTGCAGCATGTCGGCTTTTGGGCTTTTTGGCACCGCGGACGAGTACCCCTACTTTCCCGCCGCTTTCGGTGCAAAGCGTAATGATTTTGTTCCCCTCGCCGTAGTCCATGCTGCGGATGACAATCCCTTCCACCCTGTATAGCATGCCTCGTCACCTAACCATTCCCGAATTAGCCAATTAACCTTCGGCTTCTTCATCTTCAATCACTTCCCTTGCAGGTTCCGACTCCTGTCCCACCGAGCTACATGCCTCGGCATACAACAGATAGGATTCCACATCCCCCGTCATCGCAAAAACCTTCCACGAAAAATCTCGCATCGGAATTTCATCCTCTCTTCGGAAATGACGTCTGCTTCTACCAGATAGGATGGAGTCTTGCAAGGTAAACTATGTGTTGCAATTACTGGATACAATTCCGACGATTAGTCGCGGCCAAAGCCAAGGTCACGCAGAACTCGATCCTGATTTCTCCAGTCTTTTTTCACTTTAACCCACAGATCCATGAAGATTTTGGAACCTAACAGGTTTTGAATATCATGGCGGGCACGTTTCCCCACTTCTTTAAGCAAGGCACCCTGTTTACCGATAATGATCCCTTTTTGCGAATCACGCTCCACAAAAATGACGGCAGAAATATAAACGACGCCGTTGTCCTGTACTTTCATATCCTCAATCGTGACCGCAATGGAGTGAGGCACTTCTTCACGCGTCATTTGCAAAATTTTCTCCCGAATCAACTCAGCACAAACGAACTGCTCCGGATGGTCTGTAACCTGGTCTTCCGGATAGTACTGTGGACCTTCTGGCAAATACTTGCCGAGCTGCTCCAGCAATGTGCTGACATTACTACCGAGCTTGGCTGATACCGGGACGATCTCGGCAAAATTGTGCAGCTTGCGATATTCTTCAATGAGTGGCAGCAGAGCTTCCGGCTCAATTTTATCAATTTTGTTCATAACAAGAATGACAGGCGTGCGAATATTTTTCAACTGCTCAGCAATATAACGGTCACCACCGCCCATGCCTTCAGAAGCATCGATCAGGAACAGAGCAGCTTCGACTTCTCCGAGCGTGTTCAAAGCGGTCTGGTTCATGTAATCGCCCAGCTTGGATTGACGTTTGTGAATACCCGGCGTGTCAAGGAAAACGATTTGCTGATGTTCGGATGTATATACACCATGAATCTTATTACGCGTCGTTTGTGGCTTGTCCGACATGATTGCAATCTTCTGTCCAATGACTTGGTTCATCAGTGTGGATTTACCTACATTGGGACGTCCAATAATGGCTACAAAGCCGGATTTGAATGCTTGTTTTTTCATATGTTCCTCCTCAGGCGCCTAGGCCTGGAATGTATTGGTTTTTACTTTTTAGCAGAGTTCAGATCAGATGGTCCAAAAGCCCATGGCAATAGTTCGGCAACTGTAGTCTCCTGCAGATCACCTTTCATGTTACCCAGAATAACTTTCATATCTGGTTCACACAGTTCATACATCACTTGACGACATACGCCGCATGGAGCAATCGGGCCGTCTGTATCTCCTACAATGGCAATGGCTTTGAAACTGCGTGGTTGCTTACCTCCTGCAATCGCACTGAACATGGCTGTACGCTCAGCACAGTTACCTGGCGTATAAGCAGCATTCTCAATATTACAACCATGATGCACATGTCCCTCACTGTCAAGCAAAGCTGCACCTACACCAAAATGAGAATAAGGGGTATACGCTTTCGTACGTGCCTTAATTGCTTCTTGCATCAACAAACCATTATCCATAATTAATCTCTCCCTTAGGGTGTACTATAAAGTTGCACTCAATGAGTTAAGTTCAACTTAAAAATATTTGCACTGGCCTCTCCGCTGTCAGAACAACCTTACGATCGCTGTTATCCCCGGATTTTATTAATTCCCTTTTCCAAAGTGAAAATCCGGTGATAAAGGCGAACGCTTCGCTTCTACAGGTTATTTCTGACATCTCCGTTATTGTGCAAACCAGAAGTTCAACTTAAAAATGAGTCCAACTTTACAATTAGTGTGTAATATTAAAATCAGAACAAACCCAACCAGCTCATCACCGGCTTAATGAAAACGATACACCCGATGATGACGGCGAACACCGCAGCCAGCAAAACTGCACCGGCCGCGGTGTCCTTCGCCGCTTTTGCCAGCGGATGTATATGCGGATGCGCCAGATCTACCGCAGCTTCCACTGCTGTATTCATCAGCTCCGTCACAAGAACCAGAAAGACGGCTGTCAGTACAAACATCCAGTCCGTTCTGGAAATCCCGAAAAAAAAGCCGGCTGCACACATCAAAATGGCGACTCCTGTATGAACTCTTACATTCCGCTGAGTCCGCAGCCCGTATACGATTCCTTCCGCAGCATTGCGGAATACCATCCCCCAGGAGCGCCTTTTCATTATCGTGTCAACCCGGCTTGGGCGAGTACTGCTTCCTGTTTGCCCATCATTTCGGCTTCGCTGGCTTCATCCTGATGATCATAACCAAGCAGGTGCAAGAAGCCATGAACAAACAGGAACCCGAGCTCACGTTCAAATGAATGCCCATATTCTTCACTCTGCAGAATCGTCCGTGGAACAGAAATAATAATATCCCCCAGAACATCCGGCATTTCTTCCATTTCTTCATCTTCATCCAGTTCGTAGATGATATCCAGTTCTTCATCCACAGTCTCATTCATCGCAAACGATAGTACATCTGTTGGACGATCAATGCCGCGATAGTCACGGTTCAGCTCATGAATCTGCTCATCATCTACAAAAGTCAGGGCCACTTCCCCGTCCGCAACGCCCTCTGCTTCCCCTGCAAGGTTCAGCAGCTGCTCCAGCATTGCGATCATCGGTTCGGTGATTTCTTTATCCTGTTGTTCATTATTCCATGCTAGGTTAAGACTCATTCTTCCATACTCCTGTCTTGTCATATTAGCGAATCAACCCGCTTCAGGCGAGGTTGGCTTCGGTTTCTTCATTTCTTCCGGATATTCGATCCTGGAGTGGAATATGCCCATGACGGTTTCCTTAAGGGTCTTGGCGACGATATCCAGTTCCCGCATCGTCAGATCACAGTCGTTAAACTGATGATCGTCCAGCCGACCTTTAATAATTTTTTCGATCATGGACTCCACTTGTTCCACAGTAGGCTTCCGCAAGGAACGGACCGCAGCTTCCACGCTGTCAGCAATGCCAACAATCGCAGACTCTTTGGACTGAGCCTTGGGACCCGGATAACGGAAATCATCTTCCGTGAAATCAGGTTCCACTCCTGCTTCCTCAGCCTGACGCAGTGCTTTGTGATAGAAGTAATGCAGGAAGGTTGTTCCATGATGCTGCTCAGCAATGTCCCGAATCGGCCTCGGCAGCTTGTAGTCCTTCTGCATTTCCACACCATCCCGTGCGTGAGCAACGATAATGGACTTGCTCAGCTTTGGATCAATCGAATCATGCGGGTTTTCCATATTGTTTTGATTTTCAATAAAATAAATCGGTCTCTTGGTCTTGCCAATATCATGGTAATACGAGCCGACCCGACATAACAACCCGTTGGCACCGATCGCCTCCGCGGCGGCTTCTGACAGGTTTCCTACCATCACACTGTGGTGATACGTGCCTGGTGTCTCTGTTAGCAGTTTGCGCAATAGCGGATGATTGGGATTAGACAATTCAACCAGTTTCAACGCAGACAAGATGCCAAATGAGGTTTCGAAAAACGGCATCAGCCCAATGACCAATATGGCGGTCAGTACGCCTCCAGCAAACGCAAAACCAATGCCATACAGCGTTGTCGTCCGGTTCCAGTCACTTGAGTCAATCAGAGCCAGTGTGAAGACTGCGATCGATCCAAACAGACAGACCATAATGGCGCCTTTTAGGATCGTAGACCGCTGACTTGCCCGATGGGTGGCGAAGATCGCAACAAACGATACCAACACCGCGAAGAATCCAAGTTCAAAGTCAAAAATCTGACCCTGATGCGTATTCAAAATAATGCTCGACAGCATGCCGATAATAATCGAGCAGACAAAGGCAAGCGATGTATCCAGCAGCAACGCAATTAACATTGCTCCTACGGCAACAGGGGCAAGAAAGCCTACGTATGAATTCTCACTGGTCTGGAGTATCGCAGTAACATGCATAACCACAATCGTAATAATAAATATGAGAACAAGCATCAGCAGCTGAGCATTGTTATATTTGAAATGCGTTCCGCTGAATTGCTGAATATACATGAGAATCGCTGCAGACAACAGACAGGACAGCATAAGCAGTCCAAGCTGAGGCCAATAGTTCACTTCGTTTTTCAGCAAATCGTTCTCGCCCAGAAGGGTGTACATCTCTGGGGTAATCATCTCACCCTTGGCAACAAGCGTATCTCCTTGCTTAATGAAGACCGTTTGAGTGTTCTCACGAGCCTGTACTTTAGCTTCTTTTGTACCCTCTTCATCGTAGAAGCGGTTCGACGTCACTACAAGACGAGCAAGCTCCTGTACAACTTCACGCTGCGTACGCTTGCTTAGAGAGCTCACACTCACCATCTCGGCCACTTTGGCACGAGCTGTTGTAGCCTCACTAATCTGGTCGGTCATTAATCTGGAGACGATATCCCGAGCAACGGCCTTCATCTCCTGAATATCATCCGAAGTCAGACGTGAAATTTTGATATATGTCTCTTCCGGGATGCGGTAGCTTTGCTCCTGTACCACATTTCTGATCTCTTCCAAGAGAGTTTCGGAGTATGTACCCGCTTTCCGGTTGTTGTTGATAAAATTGGAAACAAAGTCTTTCTGACGCTGTGGTATTTCATCACGATAGATATCAATCTTGTCCTGACTGGAAATCTGATCATCCTGATTAAGTCGATCAATACGATCAAGCAGAGTCGTCATCAGATTTTCGTTCCGCATCTGCACGATCTGAAACATCGGCTGTACACGTTCAGCGGCTTCTTCTTGTGCTTTCAGTGTAGCCTTGGTATTCGGGATCTGCATGGGCGCAGCAATATTCACTTCACTTCGTGTGCCTTCCTGAATATCATACCGCTCTGGGAGCAGCTTGGAAGCAAGACTCACGTAGAAGAGGATCACCAGAAACAAAAACAGAAGATAGCGTGCCCACACGCTATACTTCCATCCTGTAGCTCTATTTTGAAAAGATTTGCCTTTTGACAGTTCCTTCGAGGTCATCGAGACAATCCCTTTCTATTCTTGATTTTCTGCGGCGTGGTTATAGGCGACGATGATTTTCTGGACGAGGGAGTGCCGTACAACGTCTTGCTCGGCAAAATAGACAAATCCAATCTCTTCCACTTGGCCCAGTATTGCATTTGCTTCCACAAGCCCCGACTTTTTGCCGCGCGGTAAATCAATTTGTGTCACGTCACCGGTAATAACCATTTTGGAACCAAAACCGAGACGAGTCAGAAACATTTTCATCTGCTCCGGTGTCGTATTCTGAGCTTCATCCAGGATAATAAACGAATCATCCAGTGTACGTCCCCGCATATAGGCAAGAGGTGCAATTTCGATCAAACCGCGCTCCAGTGCCTTCGCAGTCTGCTCTTGTCCCATAACATCGTACAAAGCATCGTACAGCGGCCGTAAATAAGGATCAACTTTTTCCTGAAGATCACCAGGCAAGAAACCAAGACTCTCTCCCGCTTCAACAGCAGGTCTTGTGAGCACGATCCGCTTGACGCTTCCTTCCTTAATTGCTGCCACAGCCAGGACAACAGCAAGATACGTTTTACCTGTACCGGCGGGACCGATACCAAATACAACATCACGTTTTTTAATTGTAGTTACATAGTGTTTCTGTCCAATCGTTTTAACCCGGATCGGCTTACCACGGTACGTCGTTGTAATCTCGCCTTTGAACAGATCCAGAAGCTGGTCTGCACGCAGTTCCTTTGCAAGTTCAATGGCATACTGAACATCCCTTTCGGTTAACACATATCCGTTACGTACCAATTGCAACAACACATCAAATAATTGTTCAAGCGATTCCACATTCTGAATGTTGCCATGGATCACAATCTCCGCTTCACGGGATGCGATCTGGGCAGGAATCTCGGATTCAATCAGTTTCAGAAAAATATCTTGGGGTCCAAAAAGAGATTGACCCTCTCCCGCACTTTGGAGGGAGATTCGTATGCTGCGTGTTTGCTCTGACAAATAGCCTCATTCTCCTTGACTATGGACTAACGGAAGTTCTTCCGCAATGCTTTCTTCCACTTCAAATAATACTTTCATATAAACTTTACCATTCTCTTTCTTCTCATGCAAAATTTTTTCGCTTAAAATTTTCGTTCCTTTGCCATTTTTGGCGATAATATCGTTTCTTGCTCCTTCCAATCCTTTCGTTCTAGCCCATTCAATCGTGTGCTGCTCCTCTTGTTCCTGAGTTTCCAGATCTTTCTCTGTCAGCCATCCCATGGGAAGTGTGAAGGATCTCCAGGTCAGAGGCTTATGATCACTTTCGGTATCAAATGTGGTGAAAGGCGTATTCCCGTATCCCCAGAGTTGTACCGCCCATTTCCCCAGCACAATGTAAAAACGTTCCTTACTCTCTCCAGTCATCGTATTATGTTTCTGCACAAGAGGAACTTCGACCTGATATTCACGCCATACCAGTCCGCGCACTTCCCCTTTGGCTACAATGGTCTTTGTATTCTCTTCATCTCCCAAAATACCGGATATCAGTACCTGTCCCTTCTTGACACGCATGTCCTTCTGCACAACAGGGCGTCCCTGCTCCGCGTAAATTTGAGTGATTACAGCGTCTGTTTTACTGACCAGATGTCTCGGGTTCAGCAGTGGTTCACGCTTGGGCTGTGCTGACTCCACAACCTGGATGGTGATGGTTGTCCCTTCTTTGCTCACCCCAATCCAGGTTACATCTGGCAGAGCCAGCGCGAGCTGCCTGGAGAGCTTGTCCTGGCTTTGCAGCCGAAATCCCCACTGGAAGGGATAGATGCCTTCTTTCTTTGCTGCCGCGAGCACCTCATCCGTGGGAATCTTCACATTGCCTTTCACTTCTACATTCCAAACCATCGATGACAACGCAAACAGAGCTGCTATAAAAAACAGCATGCCGCCCAGAAAGAACTTCCTTCTCAACAAACGGGCTGCAAAAAAAGGAAATCCACTCCGGTGTGTCACCTTTACCCGGCAGCCTGTCCGTTTCAGCAAAGGACGCAGCCTGAAAAAATGCGGTAGCAGAATATTCATCTCTGCCTTGCGTCCGTCATGGGCACGCAGGTCCCATACTTCCAGTCCCTGCTCTGCCACCGTATTGATTAATGCTTCAATATCCCCCCCAGTGACCGTGATTCGGACTGCTCCGCGCAGTTTGTACAGACTGGGCTGCTTCATCCGTTCCCCTCCGCTCCATTCATATGAATATCCAGAATTGTTCCTTCAACAGCCACTTCATCCGGCAAAATATTGCGAATCATCAGTTCAGTTCCTTTGATCTCCAGCTGACCCTGTGAGAGAGCAAGAACGATGCGATCCGGTGTAAAATGAATGACACCACGATGATTCTCTATATACAATTGCTTTGTGCCGATCAGGGTTAACCGTGGCATATCGTAAAGCACGTCCTGCGGCAGATCCAGAACTTCACTGGTCCATCTGCGCAGCTTGCGGCTGATCCGGGTCATTCGAAGGTCTTCCCCCTTCCTCTACAGTTCAACTTATGCGCAGATTCTTGAAATTATGAAAACTACGGACCGTGTTAGATGTGAAAATAAAAAGAGGCCGAGACAGAAAAAAAGCCGTCGTCTGGAATTATGCTCACCAGAGACGGCTTTTCAGTTATTAAAACAATATGAAGTTATAGTTTGCCTCGTGTTCCAAAGGGTTGTTTAGAGCGCGGAGAACCGAGAACTTCTGCCCACAACACACCAGTACGAATGTCTTCCCGGCGAAGCTGGGACGGTCCAGACTCACTGGATGGAACTTCATCCCAACTGGAGTCAGACACAACCGGTGTATTTGCAGTAGAAATACGATCTAGTCGCTCCCGAATTTCACGTTGTCGTTGCTCCATCACTTTCATTTGTTCTTCAAGCGAGTTTGCCATTCCACCCAGAGAACCCTGTCCTCCAAAGTCGTCATTCACGGGACGGGCAGATGTCGTTGCCGGCTGCGAATAGGTTTGATCATATCGATCATCATACTGATCGTCATCATACCGCTCATCGTATCTTTCGTCATACTGCTCATCATAGCGGGGATCTGAAGGACCCGATGACTGCTGCGGTGCGGTATTTCCCCGCGAGCGATCATTCCGGTCCGAATCACCACTCCCTCCAAACGTAGGCATCCCGTTATTTGCACGCTTTTTGTTCGGATCAGCCGACTTGGCTGCTTTTCCAAGGAAGGAAAAGAGTGCAAAAGCGATGACTGCTACAATATACAGATTGTTAAAAATCCATTCAAATAGGCCCATATGCACTCACCGCCTATCTTCCGTTTTTGGAATCACCATGATCGTTGGAGTTTGTATTTTCAACAGGTTTTCCTAATGTGTTGCGCATTTGAGTATCTGCTTCAATGTTTTTCAGGTTCATGTAGTCCATTACACCAATTTTACCGCTACGGAGTGCTTCAGCCATAGCAAGAGGTACTTGGGATTCGGATTCAACTACACGCGCTCTCATTTCCACTACGCGCGCTTTCATCTCTTGTTCTTGGGCTACGGCCATTGCGCGGCGCTCTTCCGCTTTTGCCTGTGCAATACGTTTGTCAGCCTCTGCCTGCTCCGTTTGTAGGAAGGCACCAATGTTTTTACCTACATCCACGTCCGCGATATCAATAGACAGGATCTCAAAAGCGGTACCTGCATCCAAGCCTTTGGACAATACGGTACGGGAGATCAGATCCGGATTTTCCAGAACGTCTTTATGGGAATTCGAGGAACCGTTCGTACTTACGATACCTTCGCCGACACGGGCAATAATCGTCTCTTCACCCGCACCACCGACGAGGCGGTCAATATTGGCACGAACCGTAACCCGCGCTCTTACTTTAACTTCGATACCATCTTTGGCTACCGCAGAAACAATCGGCGTTTCAATAACACGTGGGTTTACACTCATCTGTACGGCTTGCAATACATCACGACCTGCAAGGTCGATCGCAGCAGCACGTTCAAATTCGAGTGGAATGTTCGCACGTTGTGCAGCAATCAGGGCGTTGACAACTCGGTCTACGTTACCACCGGCTAGGAAGTGGCTCTCCAGTTGATTCATTGTCAATTGAAGTCCAGCTTTGGTTGCTTTAATCAGTGGATTTACGATCCGGCTAGGTGTTACACGTCTTAGTCTCATCGCTACCAGCGTGATAATCCCCACGCGTACGCCCGATGCAAGGGCTGAGATCCAGAGCATAACCGGGAAAAAGCTGAAGAATACGCTCAATACGATAATCGCAACTACCGCAATGAGCAAAACCGTAATCAAGGTTGGTTCCATAGTCAAAATTCCTCCATTTGCAATTTTAATTTTTGTAAGAAACATGATAAAAACGGTGTGGAACTTTGCTGCTGTGCATTGATTTACACCACTCCACTAGCAGCCTCCGTAGAATGGTTATGTACACTGCCGAAGCTTTAATCAACTCCGGCAACAGAGCGGGTTACACCGGTAAAGCTTGTTGAACGACAATCCGGGTACCTTCCGCTTTGATCACAATAATTGGTGTATCAATCGGAATGAAATCTCCATCCGACACCACATCGACACGCTCTCCGTTAAATATCGCTGTTCCCGAGGGACGAAGTGGAGTCAAACTGATGCCCTGCAAACCGATCAACTCTTTGCGTTCTGTCGCCGAAGAGTATCCTTGATCAGCAGACAGCCTGTCACTTAATATGAATCGGTTCCATATGCCTCGATCCTTAAACAGAATAACAACGATTGCAATGACTACCAGCGCTGCTCCAAAAGCAATACCTAACGATATAAATGCATCACTTGTATCATAGGCGGCTCGCACGACACCAGCGACAAGCGCAATCGATCCCAAAATGCCCAGAATACCGAAGCTCGGTATAAACATCTCCAGAATCATCATGATGAGTCCGACAGTGAATAACACCCATGTCTCCGCTCCGGCAAAACCGGCAATGTAGTTCCCTGAGAAATAAAGCACAAAGCACACGATACCAACAATACCAGGCACTCCGAACCCAGGTACAATCAACTCAATGATCACACCGGCTATTCCGAGGAATAGCAATACCGTCATGACGACAGGATTGGTAAGAAAAGTGGATATGTTCTCTGCGGCTGTTCTCTGAACGGTGAACACATCATCCTGACTGTAACCAAGCCAGGCTGCGGCTTCTTCCGGCGTGTTGCTGATATGGTCCGCATAACCCACTTTCAGCGCTTCTTCGGCCGAGAGAGCAATAATTTCACCTTTTTCCTTGGTTTTATTAATCTCAGGCATCTCCACGACCATGTTAACATCCGTCATTCCAGCTGCAATTTTGCCGTCACGGCCACTTTTCTCAGCCGCGCCCTGCATCTTGCTCTTCCAGAATGCAACCAGCTTCGGATCATCGACATGTTTACCTGTGCTGTCCACCATCGCTGCCGCACCTATCATGCTGCCTGGCGACATTACGATCTTATCTGCATTCAAAGCCAGAAAACTTCCGGCCGAGGCAGCATCTCCACGGACAAATGCAACGGTTTCAACTGGACTTTGCTTAATTAAGTTACCCAGTTCTTCTGCCGTGTCGACACGCCCTCCCGGCGTATTGATATCCAGAACGATCAGGCCAGCATTCATCTCTTCTGCTTCCTTGAACCCGCGTTCCATAAACTTGCCAAGTCCCTGCTCGATTGGTTTATCCACCGGAATGATATATACGGCGCCACTTTTCTCAGCTGCATGCGCTGACGGTGATCCAATCCAGACAGGAAGCAGCAGCGTCAGTAGCATCATGAGCATCAATGGCCCCGTAAGCTTCTTCCGGTGCTTTCCCTTCACAAATAGTCCCCCCTTTTCCATTAATGTTATACTGTCCAGCTTATGGTATTTATTACGTACAATGCAACATTTCGTTTCAAAATCTTAAAATTATATTTGAAACCGGAAGCAATTGCAACATTTCAAATCCATAATCATATATATTATCCATTTAAAAGCAATATTTGTGAATTTCTTTGACAAATGAACGATTACTACTCACGTTTCAAATTCCTTCTGGGAACTGAGCACCGTATCAATGATGTAAAACGGAAAAAACACCCCCTGACAAGTCAGGAGGTGTTTATTGATTTGCTTTATTGCAGAAATTGTTGAACTGCTTGATTTACCAGTTTGCCATCCGCTTTGCCTTTGACTTTCGGCATAAGGGCAGACATGACTTTCCCCATCTCGGCTTTCGAAGAAGCACCGGTTTCCTGGATGGTCTGCTGTACAATAACTTTAATTTCTTCTTCGGTAAGCTGTGCGGGAAGGTACTGACTGAGTAATTCAATTTCCGCTTTTGCATTTGCCGCGAGGTCCTCACGGCCCGCTTTGTCAAATTCTTGGAGGGCATCTTTGCGCTGTTTGATTTCACGACTCAGAATATCAAGCACTTCGTTATCATCCAAATCTCTTTTCAAATCTATTTCAAGATTCTTGATCGTCGAACGAATCAACCGAATGTTGGAGAGCTTGAACTTGTCCTTGCTCTTCATCGCTTGCTTCATATCTTCGTTCAATCGTTCGCTAAGATTCATGTAGTTAAAATCCTCCTAAAACTTTCTCTTACGAGCAGCCTCGGACTTTTTCTTGCGCTTTACGCTTGGCTTCTCATAATGCTTACGTTTCTTCACCTCAGCCAATACGCCATCTTTTGCGATGGAACGTTTAAAGCGACGAAGTGCAGCATCAATAGTCTCGTTTTTGCGAACTTTAGTTTCAGACACCAGTTTTCCCTCCCTCCGACCAGACCGTCCAAGAGCAATAACACGGTTCATCACCTTTCATTATAGGCGAAAGGTAATAAAGGTGTCAACCTTAACGTAATGATCATTTATTTTATGTGAACTTCAGCTCCATATTCATGCCTTTTATGCATATATGAATCAGTCCTGATTTAGAGTAACTTGGATCGTTTATTTGTGTGAGTCTGACAAACTTGTCAACACGCCAAGTCGGGTCCCACCAAGCAAATGATAGTGCAGATGATGAACGGTCTGTTCTCCATCCTTACCGCAGTTATTAATCAGTCGATAACCTGTTTCTTCCACGCCGAGGCGCTTGGCCGCTTCCTGCGCAGCCAAATGAATCTCACCGATCAACGGCAAGTCTTCCGCCGTTACTTCATTCATGGAAGCAATATGTTTCTTGGGAATAACGAGTACATGGGTCGGTGCAGCGGGCTGGATGTCATGAAAGACGATGACATGGTCATTCTCCAGTACCTTATTGGAGGGAATGCTGCCCTCTACAATTTTGCAAAACAAGCAATCCATTGTTCATACCCTCCTTCGATTTAAAAATTATGTATACCCTACTATCATACCGGAACTGAAAACTCACGTCCAATTTAGCCTGTTCAGCTATGTGACTAAGATCGGAATTTCCAACAAAAAAACCTTTCACATCTTAGTGGACTACTGAGCGTTCACCACAGATGAAAAAGGTCATTATTTGCATCACACGCATTACTCCATCACGCAACTCTATTAATAATAAGGCAATAAGGATAAGGCAGTGAGGCCAATCAGAGGAAGTACCAGCCTATTAAAACGTCTGCGACCATAACCATAGTAAGGGTATGGATAGCCATAGCCTGGGAAGAATCCCCGTGCATGAGCAGGATAAGTAACCGGCATCATATTGGGTCCCCAGTTTGCGTTCGCATGATTAACCACAGCTTCATGCCCCACGGGAACAGCCAAATAAATCATGTCATCATCCACATTTTCCACAATGCCATCATAATGGGCACCGTCATGCATTTGTACACACACATAGCGATGCATGTGTTCCTTACATAGTTTCTTCGCTTCTACCTTTTCCACGTTCGATCGCCTCCCGGATCTGTTCTGCTCTTCATCACCCTTTCATGGTATTCAGATCTGGGCGAAATGACACTGTGAATGACAAGAGTTTCAAGATAAGTGCCTAAGGAGTGATATCCGTATAGAAGTTGTACCTTGTGAATTAAAAAAAACGAAAAAAAGAAGCACCCCGTTGCAGTTTCCATGCGGAAGTCTGCTGTCGCGGACGTCTAACCAGGATTATTCCTGATCAGACGTCCGCCGGGGTGCTTAACATAAGTTTGTCGGCTTAACTGTAGTATAACAACAGGATGAACCTGTATCTGTGAGCTATCTCACTCAACTGTCACAACGAGTATATTAATGAGATTCAAACTTACAAACCTCAATCAATCAGGAGCTTCCCCTTAGCATCAAACTTTAAAAATTGGTTTATGAGAAGAATCAATCTCAATTTGGACTCATTCAAACGTATGTGTTCTGTGTTTAAGCCCCTATAATGTTTCCAATACTACACGAGAGCCTGCTCCGGCTTCACCTGCTGGAATCACCACCAGTTTGCGTGGCAAGCGTGCTCGAAGCTCCGGAACATGGCTGATAATACCAACGGCAAGACGGTCATCATGCAGTTTTTCTAACGACGTAATCACAGTATCCAGCAGTTCAGGGTCCAATGTGCCAAACCCTTCATCCAGGAAGAAGAACTGCAGCGGGTACTGACCACGCAACTGAATCTGGGCAGACAGAGCCAGGGCCAGTGACAATGAGGTCAGGAACGTCTCTCCACCGGACAAGGTGGACACCGGACGTTTAACTCCACCGTTTGCATCGTCACAGATGACAAAGCCGCCGCCTGAATCCACCTCAAGTGAATAGCGCTGTTTGGTCAGGAAGCGCAGACGCTGTGAAGCAGCCTGACTAACCTGCATCAGCTGTTCTTCTGCAATATACTCGACAAACGCATTACCTCTGAAAGCTGCTTGCAGTTTGCTAAGCATTTCACCTTGTCGGCTCACTTCCACCCGTTTGTTCTCCAACTCGGTCCAGCGAACGTGTCGCTGCTGCACATCTTCCAGATCACGTTCTGCACGTGCCTTGGCTCTAAGAGCCGCTTCATCCTCTGCACGAGACAGTTGCAGTCGCTCTGTGCATGCCAACCATTGTTCCTCGGATACAACAGCTCCGCCCAGTTTTTGTTCCAGCTCACGCAATTGAGAAACAAGTTCACGATCACGCTCCCGATGCTGCTGAATTTCATCGGCAAGCCGCTCTGCTTCTTGGGAAGGGAGGGCTGCCTCCACAACAGCATTCTCCGAATCAAATGGCGATTGATCCAGCAATTGCTTCCAACGTTCCTGTGCCTGCTGCAAATGCTCTGCTGCCGAGGTTGCTGCTTGATGAGCCATGACATCCTTCTTGGCCGATTCCTGTTTCAACACATCCGCTTCCTTGAAACGCTGTGCTGAATCAGCAGCAATTTTCCGCAGCCCATCCAGTCGAGTCTGGGCCGCAGCAATCAAATCCTCAACCCGCTGCTCGCCAACCCATTGGCGCAGACGTTCTTCCTTCTCGGCAAGCTGTTTGCTGTTTCCTTGCCATTCCGTCTGCCACTGAATCAGCTGTTTGTCCAACTCAACCAGCTTCTGCTGGAGGGACTGTACCAGCTGTTCCTTTTCTTCAAGGAACGTCACGCTCTTGTTCAGCCGTTCCTTGATGTCTTCTGCGCGCGCGTCGCGCTCCTGCATCGCCTGGTGAAGGGCCATGGCCTCCTCTTGAGCGATGCCTGGCAATTCCGCGGCCCAGCGGCCGTGCAATGCGGCTGCGGCGGCTTCACTCTCGGCCAGCCGGCGCTCCGCCTGGGCGAGCCCGGCTTGGCCGGCCTCCTGCGCAGCAGCCGCTTCCATGCGGCGCTGCTGCGCGCCTACAGCCGCCTGCTGCAACGCGGCGGCTTCCGCTTGCAGCGGCGCTGCGGCTTCGCGCAGTGCGGCGGCACGCTCCGCCCAGTCCGCCGGGGAGCGCCCGTGTACGGGCGAACCGGCGGGCTCCGGCTCTGCAGCCGCAGGCGCGGCCTCGGCTGTGGCCGGGGCTTCGCCGGCCGCAGCGCCAAGCTGCGTCAGCAGGCTGCGACGTTCGTGCAGCTGCTGGCGCAGCCCAAAGCGCAGCTCCTGCAGCTCCGCGTGCAGGCTGCGCAACAGTTCCAGGTCCGCATCGCCTGCGAGCGGACCTTCTCCCGGCGGCGCAGCCGGGAGCGGGTGGTGTGCGGAGCCGCACACCGGGCATGGCTCGCCGTCGCGCAGCTCGGCGCGCAAGGCGGAGGAGAGCCGGTGCAGCTCCTGCTCGCGCATTGTTCCGCGCAGCTGCTCCTCCGCCCTGGCCAGCAGGCTCTGTTCGCGGCCAATGTCCTGCTCACAGGCAAGCAAGGCCTCAAGACCCGTTGCCGCCTGTTCGATCAGACGCTGACGCTGTTCACTCAGACGACTCTCTTCCTGGGCAGCCAGCTTCAGCCTTTCTGCCCCCTGTTCAGCCGACTGCTTATTGGCTTCCATCTCAGCCTTGTTCTGGCGCAATTGCTCCGCCGCAGTATCCAAACGATGCTTCAATTCCAGTGCAGCCTGCAGCTGTCTGCGTTCTTCGGACTTCACTTCATTCGGCTTCAGGCTTTCCTGTAATTCTTCCCGCCGTTTGCGGCCACGCTGCTTTAGTTCTTTTTCCTTCTCCAGCTGTTGTCCGATGACGCTCTGTTCAGCCTGTCCTTTGTCCAAAAGCTGCTTAAGACGGGTACGATCCTCTCGTAGCCCGTCCCGTTCCCGTTGCAACTCCTTGGCCTGTTCCAGCTGTTCCAATCGAAGCAGCAGCTTGGGTTCTTCCTCAGCCATCTGTACACGGGCCGTTTCGGCCTTCTCGGCTTCCAGTACAGACAGCCGTTCATGTTCCACCGCTTGCTGGTGAGCAATACCGGCTGCATTCTCACGTAACTTCTGCTGTGCTGCTGCGTCACGCATCGTCTGCAATGAAGGGAGTATCGCGTCTGCCGCCCCGGCCAGTTTCAGCCGTTGTTCCCCAGCTTCGATCTGTGGTGCACGTGCTTTCAGCTTTTCGTGTTCCTCCATACGAGCCTGACGTTCATGGCTTAACTCACGAACTTTGCCGAGCTGCTCGGCTTCCTTCATCGCTTCATCAAGCGTTTTGCGTGACAATTCAGACTGTTTCACAGCAGCTTGAAGAAGAAGCTCCGTTTCTGCCAACGTCTCTTTGCTGGCATTCCCAAGCCCCTGCTGCTCCGCGGCCAATGACTGATGAACCATATCATTGTCTTTCACCCGCCGGCTGAGCTTGATGGCAAGCTGATCTCCATACTTCTCCAGATGGAATAAACGTTGCAGCATCTGGCGTCTTTCACTGCCTTTCAGCGACAGAAACTCAGCGAATTTACCTTGTGGAAGCACAACGGCTCGCGTAAAATCATCCATTTTCAACCCAATGACATCTTCAACGCAGCGGTTCACGTCTGCCAGTTTATCAGCCAGCACCTGTTCCTCTCCGTTAACGGTCTCAATGAATTTGCTTATTGTGTTGCTTACCGATACCTCATTGTTTCGTTTGAAGCGTCGTTCCACCCGAAATCTTCTTGTGCCTTCTGCCGATACAAGTTCAAATGTAAAAGCAACGGACAACGAATCCTCAGCGTGGTTCATGATTCCCTGGGTACCATTAACAGCACGTTCCACTTTTCCGTACATCGCCAGCGTAATTGCGTCGAGCAAAGAAGATTTCCCGCTGCCTGTAGGACCAAAAATGCCGAACAGTCCCGTTTCCGTTAATACGGTAAAATCAATCTCCTGAATCTCCCGATAACTTTGCAGACCTGCAACTTTCAATAAAATCGGCTTCAATTTCCCTCGACCTCCTCACGCACACCCGGCTCGTCCTCATCGACGAGTTCCAGGAACAGTTGAACCAGACTGTCTTCAGGTAATGCCCCACCTGTCTGACGCTGATAAAATTTGCGAAAAAGCTCATGTACCGGAAGCTCGGACCGTTGCTCCAAAAGCCCTGCCGCTGCCATCTCGGGATACACCGGACGGATATGGATGATCCCGTCATGCGACTTACGGAGCTGCTGGATTTCTTTCAGAGACATGGCGTCATCCAGCCATACTTCCATATCAATAAAAGCCTGAGGATCACGCCCCTCGTCCAGCCACCGATAAACCTCAGCCAGACCGCCACGCGCCTTCCAGCGCACAAGTGGACGTCCGGAGGTCAACAGCACTTCTTCCACGTTTGCGGCTCCCCCTGGTGCCAGATCAACCATTGTGACGGACTTGCTCTGTCCCGCTTCGGAGAAACTGTAGGCCAGTGGAGAGCCACTATACCGAATCACACCTTCTCCTTTAACTGCCTGCGCACGATGGAGATGCCCTAGTGCTGTATATTGCGCACCTGTCGCCAATGCAGAAGGGTCAACCGTATAGGCCCCCCCTACCTGAATGGGACGTTCCGAATCACTTTCCACTCCGCCCAGAACATAAATATGACTCATCGCCAAATTCACCGTATCCGGACGAAAAGAAGCAGCCAGACGCTGCATTAACATGCCAACACGGCGACTGTATGCCTGGCGAAGCACATTCTCGTCCCCATCCGTTGTCAGCAGTTCGTTCAGTCGCGCTTCAGAGGGATATGGCAATGCAGCAATCTGGGCAGTCTCTCCAGTTCGCTTTGCATGGATAGTAACTGCTTCTGAAGTAGGCATACCTACAAGTGTAATTCCCTGTCTGTTCACAAGCGGGGTCACTGAAGCCACTCGCTCCGGCTGATCATGGTTTCCGGCAATCACCACAAGTGGTCTCCCTTGTTCTGTCAGACGCGCCGCAGCCTCATAAAAAAGCTGTTCCGCCGATGCAGGCGGATTTACAGAATCGTACACGTCGCCAGCCATCAATATGACATCTGCTTGCTGCTCATCCGCGAGTTTAACAAGCTCATCCACAAAATCCTCCTGCTCTCGCAGCCGGCTCCGTCCCTCCAGCGTTTTCCCCAGATGCCAGTCCCCTGTGTGCAAAATACGCATCGTCCGTTCAACCCCTCTCTCATGCAAAATCCAATGATACGAATTTGAATCATCCGGTCGTTTTAAAATTTCACTTTATAGTTTCATAGCATGTCCGCCATCAAAAAAGTACAGCCACTTCCGATCGACTTTCCGACCCAGGATATCTTCAATGGCCCGGCCATAGAGCTCCAGCTGGAAACGATAGTTTTCCGTCAGTTTGTCCAGTCCGCCCCGATGCTCCAACACCCGATCTGTCTTGTAATCGAGCAAAACAAGTTCGCCATCCACCTCATACAGACAGTCAATAATCCCCTGTACCAGCACCGTTTCATTTTCTAGTGATGCCTGCATGTTACCGTCTTCCTCCAACGTTTGCATACCTGCATCTGGTGACAGATTTTGAAGCCATTCGGCAGGAGAATGATGTGCCGGAAGTCCATAAATAAATGGAATCTCCCGTTTCACCCACTCCGCACGCAACAATTCTGTACCAGGCTCTGTATTGAAAAATCCAGCCAGTTGATCAGACTCAATCACCTCTGCCTGATGGGGAAGCAAAATCTGGAGCTCAACTAACCGCAAAAGTGTCTGCTCAACGATTTGCGAATCAACGGGTGAGCCATCCACAGGAAGATGCTGCATCAACGTATGATACACCGTTCCCCGCTCGGCTCCAGTCAATTGTTTCTCCTCCATGAATTTGGGACGACGCAGATGCAATTTAAAGGACGATCCTCCATCCTTCACTCCACGTTTCTCAGAATCCACAGAAGCCTCAGATTGTTCTTCAATTTCCTCCATCATCTGTAACGACTGATGGTCTTGCATGGCTAGCAATGTTTTCAGCTCGGTAACCGATGTGCTGGCAGCCACTTGAGTTGCTGCTTGATGAGGGTATGTCCATGAGAGCCGTTTATCTACCTCGCGAAGCAGCTGTACACCCTCTTGCACACCTACTGTAAGTACATCTTCCTCTCTGATGTCTCGTGGGGTTGCATCTTGTGCATCCTCAACCGTCTCTTCTTCAGTTGAGGAAGAAAATAGCACCACAGGCTGAACTGCTTTCAGGGCAGCAATGTGATGTTTCCGAACTTCTGTCATACCGTCTTCTTCACCAAGTCTCTGATCCACAAATATTTCTCGGGATACTTGATCAGCAGAAATTACGGAAATGCCCCAACGTGATTCATCATCCACAAGGCAAGCAGCATATGAATCAGTACCTCCCGCAAGTTCACGCAGCAAAGCGGCGTCCGGATGTCTCATCAGGGATGGACCGATCCAATCCAGATAGCTCCGTCCGGCTGCAAGCAGATAGTCAGGCAGTACCCGTTCCGGACTGTCCTTAATCTGAGACCAGGCCACTGCCTTTTTAACAACATCTTTCACAGTACCGACCAAAATCATTTTCTCTTTTGGACGGGTCAGAGCCACATAGAGCACCCGCATCTCTTCCGCAAGCAGCTCAAACTGGGCCCGACGACGAATCGCCAGATTAGCCAAGGTTGGATAGGCAACCCGATTCTCACGATCTACAAACCTCGGGCCAAACCCCAACTCCTTATGCATCAGAAACGGCGAGTTCAGATCCTGCTGATTGAACATTTTGGATATGCCCCCGACAAAAACAATAGGGAATTCCAAGCCCTTACTCCGGTGAATCGTCATGATGCGTACTGCATTGTCCTGTTCACCAGAACCACCTGCTACGGTGCCGAGATCTCCCCCGTTCTCACGTAGTCTGGATACATAGGTCAGGAAGCGGAACAATCCACGATTGGCCGTTGCCTGCTCATATTGCCGAGCGCGATCATACAGAGCCTTCAAATTACTTTGACGCTGCATGCCTCCCGGTAGGCCGCCAACCCAGTCCAGATAACCCGTTTCCCGATACATGCGCCAAATGAGTTCACTCAGGCTGCCTTGTCTGGCTTCAAGCCGCCATTGTTCCAACTGACGCATAAAGCGAATTAACTTTTGTTGCAGCTCTGAGCTGGTACCGTTCTCCCTATTCGTATCTTCGCTTATACGTCCACCATTACTTGCATCTATACCAGCATTCATAACCTCATCTGTATCAGCATGTACATAGGATTCTTGTACGCCTTCCATAACGTCTGCCTCGGCGGATACAGCCGATTCCTGCTGCCCCTGTTCCATTTCCGACCAGGCTTCCGGCCATTGCAGCTGGATTGCAGATGAATTGGGATTCAAAGCTTGCACGCCATGCTGTTTCGAAACATTCGACGAACTAGTGAATGATCCTGTAGCAGATACAACAGCATCATAAAAAGACTGTCTCTTGTCCCCAAGACGAATCTGAGCCAATTCCTCTTCATCCAATCCGACAATCGGCGAACGAAGCACTGAAGCAAGTGGGATATCCTGCCTTGGATTATCCACAATCTGCAGCAAGGACAACATCACTTCCACTTCCGTCGCCTGAAAATAGCCTTTGCTTTGCTCCCCTCCGGCAGGAATACCCTGCTGTCTGAATTCTTCAATCATGAGTGGAGCCCACATCAGGGCAGAACGCAGCAAAATGACAATGTCTCCATAACGCGCAGGGCGCATGGATTGAAGGGCTTTATCATAAACATTCAGGGCTGGCTTATCCGTATCTCCGACCATTTCGCGAATACGGCGAGCCATGGCCCGAGCCTCCAGCTGGGCGGTTTCGAGCTCGGCACTCTCCAGCTCAGCAGAAGGTAGCGCATCCCCATTCTCGTCCGTGCTTTCCGTAAGATCTGGTCCTCCGCCTTGACGATCGATCAACATGAGTTCAGGTGTGTAAGCCTCATCTCCAAGCGTCTCTGCCGGGAAAGTAGCACCATAAGCTAGCTGCGCTCGTTCATCATAGGCAATCTCGGCTACCCCTTCGTTCATGAGCTGCTTGAATAACATGTTGACCGAATGGACAACTTCTGCACGACTGCGGAAGTTACGAGCAAGATCAATACGTCTTCCTGCATGCAATGAATCTCTCTCTCCGTCCACTTCCATATCCGAATTCGCTGCGTATTGACGGTACTTGTTCAGAAACAGACCGGGTTCAGCCAGACGAAAACGGTAAATACTCTGTTTTACATCACCAACCATGAATCGGTTTCCTGGATTTTCTCTGGAAATCAGTCTGACGATATCTTCCTGCACTGTATTGGTATCCTGATATTCATCCAGCAGCACTTCATCGAAACGTGCCCGATATTCCATTGCTGCATCCGAAGGCATGGACAGCTCAGGGGTTGAATCTTCATGGCGCAAAATATGAAGACAGTAATGCTCCAGGTCACTGAAATCGACCTGACCGCGCTCCTGTTTGGCCTGTCGATATCGCTCTCCAAATGTACTGACCAGGTTGGACAGTTCCTGCATTAGTGGTGCCGCCTGCTCCAGCTCCTGCCAGAAAGAAAATGCACTTCTTCCAAACAACGACCCTTTCAGGTCCGTCACGGCTTTTTTCGCAGCCTCACGCAGTTCTTTAACCTGTTCTTGTAACCCCGGGTCCGTCTGGTCCTTTTTGCAAGGCTTCAGCTTGCCAAAAGCTGCTGGCTGAAACACTTCAGGCAATCTCTCCCACGGCATGACCTCAACAGCTGACAGAAGCTCTTCGACCATTGCCAAATCTTCTTTTAATGTATCCGCATAAGGTTTCGGACCTTCCGGCTGTATCGATATACTGATCCCTTGGCGCAGCAGGCCAGCAGCACCACCCAAAGCAAGAGCGGCATCGCGCAAAATACTCTGAACCCATGCAGAATGCCCAAGTGCTTCGACACTTTCCACCTGAAAAGCAGATGCCATCTCCGCAAGCCAATGATCCGGCCAGGAATGACTGCGTGAGAAATCATACAAACGCTGCACAAGTCGATGCATGGCATCATCGTTTCGTTCCCCACTGAACCAATCCACCAATTCGCGGAATGTACTGCCTTCGTCTTCTTCCCCATACTTTTCTTCAAACAACTGCTCCAATAATTCCTGCCGCATGATTTCTGCTTCATTTTCATTCAGAATCCGGAAAGCCGGGTTTAGCGGTATTTGCTGATAATAGCGACGAATGACTTCCATACAGAATGAATGCAGTGTCGTAATGGATGCTCGCCCGAGCAATGACAGTTGTTTGCGCAGATGTTCTTCCGCAGGCTGCTCTTCAAGTGCACGTTCCAGTGCTTCACGTATCCGCTGCTTCATCTCGGCAGCAGCAGCTTTCGTAAATGTCGCAACCAGCAAACGATCTACGCTGAATCCGCGGGAAGGGTCTGCAATCTTGCGAATAATCCGTTCAACCAATACAGCCGTCTTCCCGGAACCCGCTGCAGCAGCAACCAGAATGTCTTCTCCACTCTGTGAGATGGCACTCCATTGGTCATCACTCCAGAAGCTTCCCTCCGGTTTTGGCATATTCGTCATGATGTTTCCCCTCCCTTGCCCTGAGACAGCATGTCCCAGATTTGCTGTTTGCCCGGTTTGGACAACAGATTATATTCATTACCTTCGATATTTTCATCAAATTGACAGACTGGCTTGTACGGACAAAAGGTGCATGCAACCTCCTGCTGGATACGGTAAGGTTCAATCGCGACATCCCCTTCCGTAATCCGGGTGCCAATCTCACGTATATTGCTGCGAACTGAAGCCAGCAAGGTATCCCATTGCTCTGGCGTAGCTACAGCAGCGCTACTATAAAAGCTGCCATCCGCCTTAAGGGCAACTGGAATAATAGCTGAATAGCCCTTGTCCAGGGTATTATCCATTTGAGCGATCGCATCCCGATCCGCCAGCAGCAAGCCTTTCATTTTGAACCGTTTCAGCAGTTCTTGTCCTGCCTGCTCAGATGTCATGCCGTTCGCGGATTGAAGCAAGGGGTTATGCACATGGAAATAGAGTGTTCCTCCAGGCATCGCCGATTCTCCAAGCCATTCCTCGGCAGCACTAAGCAGTACCTCCAGGTACGTAAGCATCTGTAATGACAGGCCATAATACACCTCATGCAGTTTAAGATCGGTCTGGCTGGATTTGTAATCAATGACTCGCAGCAGCAAGCCGTTTTCTCCTTCAGCCACATCCACGCGGTCGATCCGACCCACAATCTCCATCACACAGCCATTTTCCAATTCAAAACGAAGCGGCGGCAGGGGTTTACCTGGTCCAAAATCAAGCTCCAACCCAATCGGTTCAAAGCTTCCCCGTCTGGACTGTTCACCCAGAATAACCGACGCCCTGCTAACGATATCCTTCAGCTTGCGGAAGATGTAACCATACCGTTTCGTGCTTAGCAAAATCTCTCCCTGCAATTGTGGGGCAATCTGCTCCACGGTGTGCTCCGCTTCCTTCCGGCATTCTTCCGGAGACAGACTGCCCCAGCTGCGATTCTGCTCACGCAAACGTATTGCAAGCTGACTCAAGGCAGCATGGAACAATTGTCCAATATCAGGGGCTTGCAAGCGGTACAACTGGCGCTCTTTCAGCCGCAGCCCATGAGAAGCAAAATGGGAGAACGCACATGCCACAAAACGCTCCATTCGAGAGACACTCGTCCTTACCTCTGTACCATATAATCTGCGGCTGGTAGCCGTACGCAGAGGTAACGCCCGATTGCGATAAAAGACCGATCCAAGTAATTGCTCCAGCTGAGGTCTGCTCGTCTCCCGAGAGACATGCCAGTTATAGATCGCCCACCACATTTCAGGAATATCTTCTCCACGACGCCATCTGCGCAACTGTCCGATGAGATAAGAGAGGCTTTGACCAGGATGAATAACGTAAGACCAGTGAATCTCTTCTGAATCCGTAACCGGCGGCTGGGCAAGTAATGGCTGCTCATGCAGACCGAACATCTTCCGTACATGTCGTACAATTTCTGAGGGTAGTAATGTTTTCCCTTCATCATCTGCAACGGGATAACTCAGCCATAACTGCTTGCTCGCCGCTGTCAGGGCTGTATAGATCAAAAAGCGTTCGTCCAGCATTTGTCTTGTTGCTCCCGGCCCAAGCCCCAAACCTCTCTCTGTCAACAACAGCCGTTCCTGCTCGGTTAATACACCATCATCCTGAGGCACAGCAGGCAGTTCTCCGTCTACAGCACCCAGAATAAATACGTACTTAATATCCTGAAGACGTGTACGGTCCATCGATCCAACCAACACTTGATCAAGCGCTGGAGGAACAAGTCCCAGCTTCAGTTCGGTTAATCCGGTCTCCATCAGCCCGGCAAATAGATCGATATCCAGCCGTTCGGCACCCATCATATCAACCATCTGATCTAACAGATCAAGGACAGCACCCCACATTTGCCGATGTTCTCTCGAACGTTCCGGATCACCCTGGACCTTGGCTTCTGCTGACATCTGATCCAGCTTCCAAGGAATCTCGGCATCTTCCAGTAATCTGTAAAGCGCTGCACATTGGTCTTTAGCTGTCTTTGCCTTGCTCATTCGTTTCTCAAAAGCACCCAGTGGATCAACAATCACCGTTCGGCATTTTTCCATTAAGGACAGCATTTGTTCCCGGCCCCGGCTGCGGACATCCTGATCGTTGTCTTCCAGGGACAGGCTAGGTACATACTTCCATGGCTTGCCATCTGTCCAGCGGTATCCGTGAATTCCACAAGCCAATATATAATTTTCAAGCTGGTCCATATCTTCACGCGTGATGGAACCGTCCCGTGGAAGCAGCAGATCTGTTTTGACACAGCGAAACACATCCTCATAACGCCAGCGACGGCGAACGATATCGAGTGCTGAACGAATAAATTCCGATAATGGATGATGTAGTTCATTTCTTCTCCGATCCAGAAAGACAGGCACGCCATAATCCCTGAATAGGGGCTCAGCAATGTCGGCATATGTATCCAACTGACGAACGAGCACTGCCATATCTCGGTAACGCGCACCTTCATCTTGCGCCAGACGACGCATCTCACGAAGTGCTCCTTCCATCTCAGCCCGGCGGTTCTCAGCGGCGTAAAGTCGGACACCCACATCGCGCCCCTCACTCTTCCAGCGAACTCTGCGATCAAAGCCAGCCTCCAAATGCGCCAGTCCAGGACTGCCTTCATATCTTGGAAAAACTTCCGGTTGAAGCACGGTTGTCTCATTAAGGACACCCAGATCCTCAGCCATGCCTTTGAGACGTGCATATGCACTCGCTGTGGGATGGAATAGCTCCAATTCTCCTGGAAGTGTGCCGTGGTCGTAAGCTCGATCCAACGTCAATGCAATTGTGACGGAAGAAGCTTGCAGCATCAGTCTTCCAATGACACTCATTTCCTGCGGGGTAAATCCCTGAAATCCATCGATCCAGATCTGTGCATCTTGCAGCAACGTGCTCTCCGGCAACCGCTCTGTTAGTTCAGTCAACGTGTCTTCATCATCGATATATAGTTCGGTTAATTCCTTTTCATAATCACGGTATATAAGAAGCAAGTCATGCAGCTTGTCTCCCAGAATCGGTGCAGAAGAGGAAGTATTCCATGCGGAAAGTCCTTCTTGCAGTGAAGTGGGGTCAAGTTCATAACGTTTAAACTCACTGTATAAATCATTTAAGTCTCCTATAAATCCCAGCTGACTGCCCGATGCTCCAAACAGCTTCAATTCTTCCTTACGACGCTGGAGCACTTTGTAGAGCAGCATTTTTTTCCCTTCAGCTCCAATGGGAATACGAGCAGAACCACCTGCCTCCTGCATTACCCGATAGGCCAATCTTCGAAAACCAAGCACTTCAGCACGCATGGTACCTTTAATAGCCCCTGAAGATACCAGTGACTGTTCGGTTCGAAACGAACTCTGTTCCGGGACCAGCAGAATCAGTGGTTTACCTTGCGGTTCCTTTTGAAGCAGGGATGTGATTTCCCGGGTAATCAGCGCACTCTTACCGCTGCCTGCCCGGCCAATAACAAAGCGTACGGACATGTTTAATCCTCCAAACCATCACGAACAAGATTTTAATTCCCAGTATAACATATCTGACTTGGTTCGGAACATACGTTTGCCACTATCCGGCAATTCCAGAGAGCTTTTGCGCGAGCATAGCAAAAAGCCCGCAGCTTATGAAAACTGTGGACTCTTTGCGTAAATGTATGTTCGATTTAAGTGGAAATCGTTCGATTAATTCTTTTTGCTGCGCACTTCGAAGATGGCAAATTTCAGGTAATGACCTTCGTCTACGCCCAAAATTTGCGGGTGATCCTTACCAGCTGCTTTCCAGTCGATTAGACGAAGCACTTTGCCCGCATCTTCGGCTGCATCTGCAATGGTTTCCAGGAAGAGATCCGGACGCATGTGGTATGAACAGCTTGCGGTTACCAGATACCCGCCCTCATTCACCAGCTTCATTCCTTGCAAATTGATGTCCTTATATCCACGGCATGCGCCTTTAACTGCTGATTTCGTTTTGGCAAAGGCTGGCGGATCGAGGATAACTACATCAAATGTTTTACCACCGGATGCAAGTGCTTTGGAAGTATCCACTTTCTGTTCACCGGCACGCGCACGTACGTTACGATCATCGAGGCCTTTCACCTGCTCACGCAAGTATTGGAATGCATCCGCAACGACAAATTCGACCCGGTCAGTGAAACCGTTCAGCTCTACGTTGGTACGTGCACTTTCAATCGCATGCTCTGAGATATCAAGACATGTTACTTTTTTGGCTCCATATTTGCAGGCGTTCAATGTGAAGCTGCCTGTGTGGGAGAAACATTCCAGCACAGTGGCCCCATCCCAATAAGGGAACGTCACAACCTTGCCACTTTTATTCACAGGAAGCAACTGCTGCGTACCATCCTGCTCAGTCTGTTGGAGCGTAATACCACTCTTGTAACCCCAACCCTTCATAAGCGGTTCGATGGCTGCACGATTCTCGCGTTGGTCAAAGAAGTACCCTGTCTTCTGGCCTTCCACGATATCCACCTTAATGAGCAATCCATTCTCCGTTACCGTGACATGACGCGGGCAATCCCCATATAATGGTCCTTTCGTCTGCTCCAGTCCTTCCAGTTCACGAATGGACACATCACTGCGTTCGTAGATGCCTTCCGGCTGCATCACTTCAATTAGAGCTTGTACGATCGCTTCGCGGCAACGGTCCATGCCCAATGTGAGCAACTGAACAACAAGGATGCTGCCAAAACGGTCAACGATCAGTCCTGGCAGGAAATCAGCTTCCCCATAAACAAGACGGTATGCCTCTCCATCCTGAATAAAACGTTCCCGGTGGCGCAAGCAATCGCGGAATCGCGCTGCAAAAAACGCGGTGTCCATCTGTTCAAACTCCAAAGGTTGATATGCCACGACTCTAACTGTGATTTGAGATGCAGGATTATAGTAACCCGTCGCGAGATAGCGACCTTGGTGATTCAATACGTTGACCAGATCTCCCGGCTCGGGGTTTCCTTCAACAGAGGCAATTTCATTGTTATATATCCATGGATGTGCATGTTCAAGCCGCTTTTTGCGGCTGCGTTCCAGTGTAACTGATGGCAAGATAGATCCACTTCTTTCATAGTTAGTTGAAAAGATAGGCTTGGTGCAAAGGTGACCGCTTCGGGGATGGATTGGACTTTCGATCGCTGTTACGTCGTTGTACAGATGAATCTCAAATTCCACACTTGCCACTGCGATGACAGAACAACCTTCCGATCGCTGTTACCCTCAGATTTTTTTGATTCCTTTTTCACTATAGGAAAAATCCGAGGATAAAGGCGAGCGCTTCGCTTCTTCAGGTTTTTTCTGCCCTCTTCGTTATCGTGTGAATCTTTAGATCAACTCTATGACCGTAAACGCTTCGCTTCTTCAGTTCCAATTCCAATTCCATCCCCTCCGCTGCGTTTGCAGAATCTCCGTATCTTTTGAATTGGGGGCGATAATTTGGGTGACCGTTATGGTGACTTACCGATCTTTCAAATGCTATTGACTCCAGAATCCCGTTAGCCTGTCATGGTTGTCCTTATTTACTCATAGGATGAAAATAAGGATATGCACGGAAGGAATGATGTTAACTCATGTTCAGAGATGTTGTGCTGCCCCTATTATATGGGCTTCTTATCTTTTTTGGTGGGATGAAGCTGATGGAAACAGCCTTACAGCGGATGGCCGGGCCCATGCTGGCTGGATGGCTGAGCCGGGCTACCTCTGCTCCCTGGAAAGGCATGGCTTTCAGCGCGGGCGCTACAGCCCTGCTGCAAAGCAGTACCGCCGTTACCGTACTAACCATTGGACTGGCGAACGCCAGATTAATTACCTACGGACGCACACTTGGTATTATTCTCGGCACCAACATCGGGACGTGTCTAACCACCGAGCTGGTCGGGCTGCAGATCGGACGGGTTTCCCTGCCTCTGCTTGCCTTGTCCCTGACAGGCTGGGCCGTCTTTGTTGTGCTTGGTGAACGAAATCAGTTCGCTCCTGAACGCACACGCCGGACACTGTTTACCATACAATACAGCTTTCTCACGTCAGCCGGATTTGCACTCGTCATGACAGGCATTCAAGTGATGCAATCCATTGCCGTGCCCCTGCGTAGTATGGGCGTATTTCAGTGGTTTCTGGATCGATCAGCCGACAGCTTGTGGTGGGGCTTTCTGGCTGGTGCCTGTCTGACGGCTCTCATTCATAGTAGTGCAGCCGTCATCAGCATGGCGATTACGCTTGCAGCCACAGGAGTACTGCCTGTGGAGATCGGCATCGCCATTGTGATCGGATCAAACGTGGGGACCTGTATCACCGCCGTGATTGCAGCCGCTGGCGGAGCATCCGCAGGCAAATTTGTCGCAGCCTCCCATGTCGTATTAAACATTGCGGGAGCGCTGCTATTTATGCCGCTGATCAGCCAGCTGCATGCAGCTTCGGCCTGGCTGTCAGCGGATAACGGGGCACAGATTGCGCATGCCCAGACCCTTTTTAACGTCACCAGTTCACTGCTTGCCTTGCCATTCTGCTACTTGCCGATTTGGCACAAAAAACCACCGGTCTCCACCCCAGTGGCGAAGTCACCCGTGGCCTGATGTTCAGCACTCTTTCGACAAACAGTAGCGATACGTCACTCAAAAGAAAACAAAACAGCTATACGTTAATGCCTAATTTGTTCAGCGCCACACGTAAAATGTCATCGTTATTATCGTATCCACTATGCTGCTGTCTGGACCAAGCTTCTTCAGGAGCGTACCAATCCACACCTTTGATTTCTTCAATCTGAGGCTGCAGATCGCCGCTTTCCGCTTCAACGAGATAGTAATGAACTTCCTTGTCCACCGGACCAAACTCTGCATGCTGATACGTATAGGCGATGATATCGACGGGTTCTACAATTCGACCGACCATGCCTGTCTCTTCCAGAATCTCACGCAGTGCGGTCTGTTCCACCGTTTCTCCATCTTCCATTTTGCCCTTGGCGAGGGTCGTTTTGCCGTACCGATCTACAATCAGTTGAATTTGAAGCTTTCCGTCTTCTCCCGTGCGGTAGACGACTCCGCCTGCCGAAATTTCTTTTCTGTTCATGTTGCTCTCCCCCATTACGGAATTGTCTGCATCTTTTTTTGGAAAAAGAAGGACCTCATCTCCACGGGTACACTCCCCAAGGAAATGAAATCCTTGTTTCTGACGCCTCGATTACATCGCTGCGGACTTGAGATTTTCTTCCAACACACGAACCAGCGTAGCCTGGCTTTCATTCACACCCGCTTCGGTCACTTTGACACGGCATACTTTGCCGACCATATCCATGGAACCATCAAAGACCAGCTGAATGTAATTGTCACTGTAACCGTGCAGTTTACCACTGCCTGCACGGCCCTTGGCTTCACCTTCAGGAATGACATCCAGTACTTGCCCCACAAACTGCTTGGCGTATGCCAGTTGCATTTGCTCGGAAAGATCAATCAGTTCATGCACGCGTGCATTTTTGACTTCCTCATCCACCTGATCCTCCATACGTGCTGCCGGTGTTCCGGTCCGCTTGGAATATGGGAACACGTGCATTTCGGAAAAACCGATTTTCTTCATCAGCTCGTATCCGTTACGGAACATCTCATCGGTCTCACCCGGGAACCCTACAATAACGTCGGTTGTAATCGCTACATCCGGCATCGCTTCCCGAATGCGAAGCATTTTATTGTAAAACTCTTCGGTCGTATATTTACGGCGCATACGTTTCAGTACGGTATCATCGCCCGCTTGCAGCGGAATGTGGAAGTGGCGCACAAGTTTGTCTGAACGTTTGATCACATCCAGCATCCGGTCGTCAATCTGGCTCGCTTCAATCGAACTGATCCGAATACGCTCCAGGCCCTCTACTTTATCCAAGTCCCACAGCAGATCCGTCAGATCGTAATTCTCCATGTCATCCCCGTATCCACCGGTATGAATGCCTGTCAGGACAATTTCCTTGTATCCAGCGTGCACCAGTTGATGAGCCTGTTGGATGATGCTGTTTGCTTCCCGGCTGCGGGAAAGTCCACGCGACCACGGAATAATGCAGAACGTACAGAAGTTATTGCAGCCATCCTGAATTTTCAGAAATGCACGGGTACGATCGGCAAAATCCGGTACGTCCATCTCTTCAAATACCCGCGTTTTCATGATGTTTCGCACAGCATTGACGGGCTGACGTGATTCCTGAATTTCATTGACATATGGCAAGATTTTGTCCCGATCCTGTGTACCGATAACAAGATCCACACCAGGGATGTCCAGAATCTCTGCCGGAGAAGTTTGCGCATAACAGCCTGTAACGGCTACAATCGCATCCGGGTTGCGCCGAATGGCACGACGGATAATCTGGCGGCTCTTTTTGTCGCCGGTATTGGTTACTGTACAAGTATTAATCAAGTATACATCCGCTGTCTGTTCGTCAAAGTCTACCTGATCGTATCCTTCGTTTTTGAACAATTGCCAAATCGCCTCTGTATCATAAAAATTAACTTTGCAGCCTAAGGTGTAAAACGCCACGGATGGCATAATTACATTCCCCCCATTTCTCCGGATTCATATAAGACACAAGTTAGCGCCGCCATTCCGGCTGTCTCGGCCCGCAAGATGCGTTTGCCCAGTCCAACGGATACAGCACCCGCCTGATCGGCTTCAATCGTTTCCCTCTCCGAGAATCCGCCCTCAGGTCCAACAACGATCAACACTTCAGCACTCGCACCAGGTGCAAGCTGCTCCACAAACGGCTTCAATGCGTCTCTTAACTGCTTGCCGTTTTCCTTTTCATAACAATAACATACCAGACTGTAGCCCTCAAAAGAAGATAGCAGCCCTTTCCAGGAAAGTGGCTGCTCGACGGATGGAATGCGGTTCCGATGGCTTTGCTCAGCGGCTTCCTTGGCGATTTTCCGCCACCGCTCCAACCGTTTGCCTTCTTTTTTGGCATCATATTGCACAATCGTACGCTCAGACAGGAAAGGAACAAAGGAAACCGCTCCGATCTCTGTACATCTTTGGATGACCGTCTCCATCTTATCGCCTTTTGGCAAGCTTTGAGCCACGGTTACACGTATCCGTGCTTCATGGTCCATTTCGAGAGGTTCCACAATATTCGCTGTTACTTGCTGGGCTTCGATGCTTTCAATCTCCACCAAAGCTTCTTTGGAGTTTCCGTCACTGACAATCAGTTTATCTCCAGGTTTACCACGCATCACTTTGCCGATATGGCGCGCATCATCACCCGTGATGACCACGGAATGTTCATTAAACTGTTCTGCAGATACAAAATAACGCTGCATTAGTCTGTCCACCCATTCTATCCTGTTATGACTGGAATTCATCCCGCCTGATGGCAGGCATGAATCCAATCGCCACAGATGATCATACAACTTTTATGTCCTTCTGACCAGTATTCCAGTCCAAAAACGCTCCTAATTCTTCCTCTTAAAACAGTTTCAAAATCAAATATGAAAAATCTACATACATATCATACGCCAATTGGTATAAAGGCTGAATCGTTGCTCTTTGCAACGGTGGGATTACAAGAATCAGCAGGAAAATAAATACGGACCATTGCTCAACTCCCTGCAGCTTGCGGCTAATTGAAGGGGGCAGTAAATCCTCAAGAATTCGATAACCGTCCAGCGGCGGCAATGGAATAAGGTTAAACAAAAATAGGAAAAAGTTCGTCAGGTTAAACATGTAAAAGAAGGTCGAGATCGCCGTTAACAAACGCTCATTTTCAATACCACCCAGTGCTCCCGAACCAACCAAGGATGCATAGATGATCGTACCGATGATCGCGAGCAGCAAGTTGCTCAAAGGGCCTGCTACGGATACAATGACACCCATTAATCTCGGTTTGTCGAAATTTGCCCGATTCACTGGAACAGGACGTGCCCAACCAAAACCAGCTATAAGGAGCAACAACACACCAAACAAGTCAAAATGTACGACCGGATTCAGCGTAACCCGGCCCAGCAGCTTGGCTGTCGGATCGCCGAATTTGTTGGCAAAATACGCATGAGAAAATTCATGCACCGTAAAAGCAATCAGGATGGTCAACAGGAAAAACGGTAGTTGATCCAGTGGATAACGAAAGAACGAGTTTAAGTCCATCGGTTACCTCTTTCTGGCCACAAACGCGATCCAGTCCTCATCGCGATGAACCGAACTTATTTCGAATCCGGAAGCAACGAGCGCGTCATGGACGAGCTGCTCTTTATTTTTCCAAATGCCTGAAGTAATATAAACGCCACCAGACTCAAGCGCATGATAGACATCATCCACAAACAGCATAATAATCTCAGCTAAAATGTTGGCAACGATAACTTTCACCGGAAGCTTCACGCCCAGCGCAGGGTCCTGACTTCCCAGAACAGACAGCAAATCACTCTCTTTAACCGTAATTTGTTGTCCCAGCCCATTCAGTTCCACATTTTCTTTGGCACTTGCTACCGCAACCGGATCGAGGTCCAGCGCAAGCACATGTTTTGCTCCGAGATGCACAGCTCCAATGGCCAAAATACCAGAGCCTGTACCTACGTCAATGACTTCCTCGCCACCCTGAATTACCGATTCCAGTGTACGCAGACAAAGCGAAGTGGTTGGATGTGTTCCTGTACCAAACGCCATGCCTGGATCGAGCTCAATAATTTTCTCATTCGGGCCTTCCGGCGTATACTCTTCCCATGTCGGTTTAATGGTTAGACGTTCCGAGACACGTACTGGCTTGAAATATTGTTTCCAGGCATTCGCCCAGTCATTTTCATCCACTGTTCGAGTCTCAAAACGAACCTCACCCGTTTGGATATCGAATTCGGAAAGTTGCTCAATGCGTGGACTTACTTCAGATTGCAATGCATCCATGTCCGTACCTTCGGAGAAGTATCCTTTAATGACCGCAAAGCCTTCAGGAATATCATTCAAAGGAGACTCGTACAACTCGCCATACGTCGTATCCCGTTTTTTATTTAAAGTACCGGACTCTTCAATCGAGACCCCTCCAGCACCCGCTTCATGTAAAAAATTCGAAATCATCTCCACAGCTTCTTCTGTGGTATGTATTGTTAGTTCATGCCATAACATACTTCGTTTTTCCTCCTCATTTTTCAAACATCCCAACTATTGTACTACACAAGCGAGCAGGAGTACAAAACCGCGGCAGTAAAGAAACAACAAAAACAGGATACCCGCAGCCTGACTGCTCGAATACCCTGTTTTAATTATGTCTAAACTCGTTAACTTGTTAGCAAAAGCGTCCACCGTTCTGGGTAATCATCTCTGCAGCTTGCGGGAGAGAGTCACTGGAGACGGATACGGTCAGCAAGATTTCTTGCTTGGACCTGCCTTCAGAGCCTGCATCCGGAGCGTCATACACTTGTCCACCCGACAACACCTCGGTCTCATCGCTAATGAGGGAAAGTACATTCAGCTCACCACTGAATCCCCCAATCACAGCCATATTCGAGTTATCCGTACCCTCAGGCACTCCAGAATCCACTGAAGATGATGAGTCATTCAGACTCTCGATACTCAACTGGTTTGGGTGCAACAATTCCAGAGCTCTGCGTGCAGATTCAGCCTCGGACCAGCTTGTAAACACCGCTTCGATAATCACTGCAGAGCGATCTTCAGTCATGAATCTCCCGGCCCTGACGACGATCGGCGGCTTCACTGCGACGCAAAGCCTCTATATCTTCCTGATCCGCAGCTTCAGCACTGAATTCCACATCCTCATTTTTGGCGGACTGCATTCGCTTCATCTTTTCCGTTTTCGTCAAAATCTTGCCTGGACGTTCATGTTCTGCCATCGTTATGCTCCTCCTTCAAATTGTATAAGTTTAACTAAAGAGTATTTACACTGACACTCCGATGACAGAACAACCTTCCGATCGCTGTTATCCCCAGATTTTTTTGATTCCCTTTCTTAAAAGGGAAAATCCAGGGATAAAGGCGAACGCTTCGCTTCTCTAGGTTTTTTCTGTCCTCTCCGTTATCGTGTAAATGTTTAGGTTGAAACTTACTCAGTGTATAGAGTTTGAAAACCTAGATCATTCCGCCGGCTTGTTCGATAATGGATAGGGCACGATGATGTACTGCCTCGTCAACAACGACGGTCAGTAATACATCTCTGCCTGTCGGACCCTCTTGTCCGCCATCGCTCATACCGCTCGCAGAAGGATCTGCTGCAGCCATGATTCCCGCGCTGGCATTTGTGCCTAGAGCACCCGGTACCCAGGAAGAAAAACTGCCTGATACGCCTGGCGTATAGGATGCTCCGCTTGGCCCGACACCCGCATAACGACTGAATCGATTGATAGACAGGTCTTCCACTCGTAATGCCTCCAGTTTTTTGGCTGCCCCTTCCGCTTGCTCCGGGCTATGGAAATAAGCCAAAATATTTTTTTCGGTCATCCGGTTCACCTGCTTCCCTAGTTTCGGCACATCAGTAAACCCCTGAATGCTCATGTCTGGTATCTTTCCGCAACAGCGCCCATATTATGCAAAAAAGGACACCCTGCGGAAAAACCGCTGTGGTGTCCTTTTTAAATTAATAATTAAGACTCAGTCTCCACGGAAAGCCCGTTTCACCCGGTCAAAGAAGGATTGCTCATGCTCATGAGTTTGTTCTCCATCCAGCGCAGCAATTTGGCGAAGCAGGTCTTTCTGCTCGTCATTCAGCTTGCTAGGCGTAACTACAACGACTTTCACATGCTGATCCCCTTGCCCCATACCGCGCAGGCGTGGTACGCCTTTGCCTTTGAGACGGAAATACGTTCCTGTCTGTGTACCGGCAGGTACTTTCAGCTTCACTTTCTCGGACAGCGTTGGAATTTCAATCTCATCCCCCAATGCGGCCTGAGCAAAGGTGAGCGGAATTTCGCAATAGATATCATCGCCTTCACGCTCGAAGAAATCATGTGATTTCACACGGATAACAATATACAGATCTCCTGCTGGTCCTCCGCGCAGACCACCTTCACCTTCACCAGTCATACGCAATTGAGCGCCGTCATCTACACCCGCTGGAATGCGAACATGAATTTTGCGTTGTTTGCGTACTTTACCGCTGCCGCTGCACGTTGTACATTTTTCCTTGATAATTTGTCCCGAACCGTTACAGTTCGAACAAGCACGACGATTGACCATACGGCCAAACGGTGTATTTTGAACCACTTCCTGTTGACCGCTACCTTGGCAGACGGAACAGGTTTCCGGTTTGGTTCCTGGTTTCGCACCTGAGCCATGACAAGTATCACAGCCTTCGGTACGCGGAATGGTAATGTCGGTTTCCTTACCAAATACCGCTTCTTTGAACTCAATCGTCATGGTGTATTGCAGATCGTTCCCCCGTTGCGGAGCATTTGGATCACGTCGTCCACCGCCACCGCCAAAGAACATATCGAAGATGTCGCCAAAGCCGCCGCCGCCAAAATCGCCACCGCCGCCGAATCCGCCCTGATTTGGATCAATATGACCGTATTGATCATACTGTGCTCGCTTCTGGCCGTCACTGACTACATCATAAGCTTCTTTAACTTCCTTAAACTTGGCTTCCGCGTCAGCAGCCTTGTTTACGTCAGGGTGATACTGACGGGCAAGCTTGCGGTATGCCTTTTTGATTTCCTCGTCGCTGGCATTTTTGCCGACGCCGAGTACCTCATAATAATCACGTTTCTCAGCCACTCTTCCACCCCCATATCATTCACCATATCGCACATCGTGACAAAAGGAAAGCCAAAGCACGGGAGCCCCGGCTATGACTTTCCCTTCGATCCGAACGTCACCGATGATTAATTCACTAAGAATCGTGAATTAGTTTTGTTTTTTATCTTCATCCACAACTTCGTAATCAGCGTCTACGACGTTGTCACGTTTTGCAGAACCTTGTTGCTCTTCAGCCCCTTGAGCTGCTTGCTCTTGAGCTTGTGCTTGCTCATACAGTTTTACGGACAGTTGTTGAACAATCTCTGTCAGTTCTTCTGTAGCGGCTTTGATGTCTTCCAGATTGTCGGAAGCCAGAACACCTTGCAGTTTTTCTTTTGCAGCATTCGCTTTTTCAACTTCACCAGCATCTGCTTTTTCGCCAAGATCTTTGATCGTTTTGTCAACAGAGTAGATCAGTTGATCTGCACTGTTTTTCGCTTCAACGAGTTCTTTGCGTTTTTTATCTTCTTCAGCATGCAACTCAGCATCTTTCATCATTTGCTCAACTTCAGCATCGCTCAGACCGCTGGAAGAAGTGATGGTGATTTTTTGAGTTTTGTTTGTACCTTTGTCTGTTGCAGATACGTTAACGATACCATTGGCATCAATATCGAAGCTAACTTCGATTTGTGGAACGCCACGTGGAGCTGGAGGAATATCACCCAGCATGAAACGACCAAGGGATTTGTTACCCGCTGCCATTTCGCGCTCCCCTTGCAGGACGTGAATCTCAACGCTCGGTTGGTTGTCTGCGTAAGTGGAGAATACTTGGGATTTGCTTGTAGGGATCGTTGTATTGCGCTCGATCATCTTAGTGAATACGCCACCCGCAGTTTCAATACCCAGGGACAATGGAGTTACGTCAAGCAATACAACGTCTTTCACGTCACCTGTCAGTACGCCCGCTTGTACAGCAGCACCCAAAGCTACAACTTCATCCGGGTTAACACCTTTGTGAGGCTCTTTACCTGTCAGTTTTTTGATTGCTTCCTGTACTGCAGGAATACGTGTGGAACCACCAACCAATACGATTTTGTCGATATCGTTAGCCGTCATTCCAGCATCGCTCAGGGCACGACGAGTTGGTTCAAGCGTACGCTCAACCAGACCAGCAGAAATTTCTTCGAATTTCGCGCGACTCAGGTTCAACTCCAAATGTTGAGGAACCCCATCAACCACAGTAATAAACGGCAGGGAAATTGTTGTAGTCAATACGCCGGAAAGTTCTTTTTTCGCTTTTTCCGCTGCATCTTTCAAACGTTGAACCGCTGCTTTATCTTTACTCAAGTCAATGCCTTGATCTTTTTTGAACTCACTAACGAGATAATCAATGATTACTTGGTCGAAGTCATCGCCACCCAGTTGGTTATCACCACTAGTCGCTTTAACTTCGAAGAAGCCGTCACCCAGTTCAAGGATGGATACGTCGAATGTACCGCCACCCAAGTCATATACGAGAATCGTTTGGTCTTCAGATTTCTCCATACCGTATGCCAAAGCTGCTGCTGTTGGCTCGTTGACGATACGCAGAACTTCCAGACCTGCGATTTTACCTGCATCCTTTGTTGCTTGACGCTGGCTGTCATTGAAGTAAGCTGGTACCGTGATAACCGCTTGAGTTACCGTTTGACCCAGATAAGCTTCAGCATCGGATTTCAGTTTTTGAAGAATGATTGCAGAGATCTCTTGTGGGGAGTAGTCTTTGCTATCGATTGTTTCTTTGTGGGATGTACCCATATGACGTTTAATCGACATGATTGTACGATCCGGATTCGTGATCGCTTGACGTTTAGCCGTTTCACCGACAACGCGTTCTCCGTCTTTTTTGAAACCCACTACGGATGGGGTTGTACGTGCGCCTTCCGGATTTGGAATAACGACAGCCTCGCCGCCTTCCATAACTGCTACGCATGAGTTTGTTGTTCCTAAGTCAATACCGATTACTTTGCTCATCGGAAAATTTCCTCCCTCGACAATTTAAATGGATCAGATTGATCCTTATTTGTATTTGTTGTTCCTAATCGTGCTCTATGTGTGTACTAACCTTTATATTAAACTTCGGTGGCATCGTACAATCAAGAGTGAACTCATTTCATTCTTTAATAGAAATTATGAGCTAACTTTAACCATAGCCGGACGAAGTACTTTATCCTTCAGCATATAGCCTTTTTGGACTTCCTCGACAACGGTACCTTCTTCATAGTCGTCGCTCTCCACTGACATGATCGCCTGGTGGAATTCGGGATTAAACGGTTGTCCTACCGTATCCATTGACGTCAGACCTTCATTGTTCAGCACAGTTTCCAGCTGACGGAAGATCATTTGGATGCCTTTGGAGAAGGACTCGACTTCAGTACCTTCCGGTACAGTAGCCATGGCACGCTCGAAGTTATCAATGACCGGCACCAGTTCGGTGACCAGCTTCATCGAAGCGTATTTCGCCAGTTCTTCTTTTTCCTTCTGTGTACGACGACGGAAGTTATCAAAATCAGCTTGCGCACGGACAAAACGTTGTTGATGTTCCTCAGCTTCCGCCTTCAAGCGAGCGATCTCATCTTGCTCCTGATCTGTCATCTCTTCCGCCTGTGCTTCTGCAGCTCCGGCTTCGTTGACAGGCTCCTGCTCCGCTGCTGTAGTTGCTTGCTGTTCCTGTTCTTCTGCTGCGAATGATTGCTCCTCTTTCAAGATGTTCACCTCCTTATAAGAATGAAATGGTTCATTCCCTTATTTGAAGCGATGCGTTAGCATGGCCGTCAAATCACGGGATAATGTATTTAAAATATGAATGACACGTGCGTAATCCATTCGCGTAGGTCCCAAAATTCCGATGGAGCCCAAAGCCTCTCCATCCAATGAATAGGATGCCGTTATCAGGCTGCAATTGGCGAAGGCTTCATGATCATTCTCAGTGCCTATTCGCACCTGAATACCAGATCCACCCTGCACGGGCATCATCAATTTCATGAGTGTTGGTGTCTCATCCAGCAGGTCAAGAATATCTTTTACCTTTTCAATATCTTTAAACTCTGGCTGGGTCAACATATTGGTGGCACCACTAAGGAACAGACGATTGTCATGCTCGTTGTCAAAGGCACTGTTCAGCACCTGCATGACTTCCTCATAACGTGTAATATGCCGTTCCATCTCTTGCCCAAGCTCGGTGTAGAGACGAGACTTTAATTTGTAAATCGGCACGCCGACCAGCTTGCTGTTTAATAAACGAACTACGTTCTCCATCTCCGCTACCGAAATTTCAGGTGGAATCTGAACTGTCTTGTTCTCTACCTGACCCGTATTCGTTACGATGATGGCTACAGCCTCATTTTCATTAAGCGGAAGCAGTTGAAAATGACGAAGTGACGTGTGAAAAACTTCCGGTCCGAGCAGGATCGAAGTATAATTCGTCATATGTGACAAAATGACTGAGGCATGCTGAATAACTTGTTCCATCACGTTCAGCTTTTCTGCGAAAAATGATTTCAGGTCGTCCAGCTCTTGCGGCTCCACCTGATTCCAGGGAACCAAATGATCGACATAATATCGATAGCCTTTGTGCGAAGGTATGCGACCAGCCGATGTATGCGGCTGTTCCAGAAAGCCCATATCTTCAAGGTCCGCCATTTCATTACGGATCGTCGCCGGACTGTATCCAACATCTCCCCTTTTGGAAATGCTCCGGGACCCTACGGGCTCAGCTGAACGGATATAGTCATCCACTATAGCGTTCAGAATCATTCGTTGACGCTCTGTTAACATGGTGAGTATTCCCTCCTTCTGACTGTACTGTCCCATGTCGTTAGCACTCCGGTTAGATGAGTGCTAAGCGGTAATACAAAAATACCAAAATGACGTGAGCATTGTCAAGTCAGTTTGATGAGTACGCTCATCTATTTATAGTATAGACCAATGTCTTCAAGACATAACAACTTTACTGTACATCTCATGAATTAAAAAGAACCGCAGGTGAGATAGAGTATACTCGGCTCAATCCATACGGTTCATCCATTTATCAGGCTGAAATATTCAACTCTTTCAATACAGCAATCTCATCACAGCAATCCTGTTTGCTGCAATGAACACAGTCGGTCCATACTTTCTCCGGGAAAATCTCCTTGTTCACAACGGCAAAACCGTTTTTGAGAAAAAAGGAAACCTCATATGTCAACGCCATGACCTTGGGAATTTGCTGTTTCTCCGCTTCCTCTACCAGCCGGTCCAGTAGCAGTGAGCCAATGCCCATGCCTTTGTGACCTTCGGAGATACCAAGCGATCTGACTTCCACCAGATCATTCCCCAAACGGCAGAGAGATCCACAGCCCACAACCTGACCATTCACTTCTGCTACAACAAAGTGCTCCAGCTGCCGTTGCAGTACTTCCCGTGAACGCGGAAGCATGATCCCACGCTCTGCATAGCCCTTAATCATTTCAAATAATGGTTCAACATCTTCCGGTACGGCTTTTCTGCATATGGCCGACATCCAGCTCTCCTCCTATAAGAAGCTTTCCAGAGGAAAGCCGACTTCGTAGTTGTATAAATCACACGCTCTGTAAAATCAATATGAATAAATATACAACAGAGCGTATAGAATTTCAAGCTACGAATTCAGCGATATGGACCCGATAAACTCGGCAAAAACGTCATTTCCGAACAGGATGCCCTGCTCACTAAGCCGGAAGCCGTCTGACGTCTTCTCCAGCAGTCCTGCATTCAACATTTTGCCCAAAGGCTTCGCAAACACTTCCTCCATAGGCTCCCCGAACTGATCACTAAACCGTGAGGATGAAGCACCTTCCAGCATTCTCAACCCAACCATCAGATAATCTTCCATTGCCTCGGCGCGGCTGATCTCAAAATGGTCGAGACGCGGCAGACCTCCTTTGGAAGCTTCAACATACGGGTTTATACCTTTTATATTCATATGGCGTTCGCGGCCTACGTATCCATGTGCACCTGCACCCAGACCGTAATAGTCCTCATTACGCCAGTACGTGATATTGTGACGGCTCTCGAAGCCGGGTTTGGCAAAGTTACTGATCTCGTATTGTCCGTAACCTGCTTCTTTCATACGCTTCATTAATAGAAGATACATTTGCAACTCGTCGTCTTCATGAGGAAGCGGTAGCTGGTTCTTCTGATACAACGTATGGAAAAGAGTATTCTCTTCCACCTTCAGGCTGTATATGGAGTAATGCGGCAGATCCAGTTCCAGCGCTTTGTCGATACTCTCGTTCAGCATCTCGACGGTCTGGTTTGGTAAACCAAACATGAGGTCAATGGACAAGTTATGCAATCCAGCTGCTCGGGCATTTTCCAAACTGCGGTATACATCATCTGTATTATGAATCCGGCCAATACCTGTCAACAGATCATTTTGAAAAGCCTGTACTCCAAAGCTGACGCGGTTCACTCCGCCTTCTTTCATAACTGCGAGCTTCTCTGCATCGGTCGTGCCCGGGTTAGCTTCCATTGAAAACTCAATATCATCTGCCCAGTTCGGGAAATAGGTCTTAACGGACTTCAGGAATACGGCCATTTCGTCCGGTTTCAGTGCAGTCGGCGTACCGCCGCCCACAAATATAGTTTTGATTTCTCCCGGCGGATTCGCTTTAACCGTATGTTCCATCTCCCGTTCCAGCGCTTCAAGGTATTGCATAACAGGCTGGTCCTTCAATACATAGGAGTTAAAATCGCAGTAGAAACATTTATTTGTGCAAAAGGGAATGTGAAGATACACCGCTTGGGGTGCACCTGTTTTCCGGCTGTGTGCTGCCAATGTCATGGCAAGTCCCCCTCTATTTGAAAAAAGGAAAGCCATCCGGCTTCCCTTTCAGCTTGGTTTATTGGTTATTCTGTGTGTGTGCGAGCAAACGTCTTTACAATTCAATTTTGATACACACACTCAGTGTTGTACCCAAAAATGAATTATTAATCTAATTTGAATTCTGTGTTGTACCCGAGACAAAATATCGTTTATCCTTTCATACACAAATTATTGATGTACCGAAAGGGTTCACGTGACGTTTGCAAGCAAACGTCTTTAATCATCAATTTTCAGCACCGCCATGAATGCTTCTTGCGGCACCTCTACGTTACCAACCTGCTTCATCCGCTTCTTACCTTCCTTCTGCTTCTCAAGCAGTTTCCGTTTCCGCGAGATGTCACCGCCATAACACTTGGCAAGTACGTTTTTACGCATTGCTTTTACCGTTTCACGAGCTACAACCTTGGTACCCACAGATGCCTGGATCGGTACCTCGAACATTTGCCGTGGAATCAGCTCGCGCAGCTTCTCACAGATAATGCGTCCGCGGTTATACGCACGGTCACGGTGAACGATGAAGGACAGGGCATCGACCTGTTCGCCATTGAGCACAATGTCCATTTTCGCCAGATTGGACTGACGGTAACCAGACAACTCGTAATCCAAGGATGCATAACCTTTGGTGCTTGATTTCAACTGGTCGAAGAAGTCATATACAATCTCGGACAACGGGATCTCATACGTAATGGTAACCCGGGTTGTGTCCAAATATTCCATATTCACATATTCGCCGCGTTTATTCTGGCACAGCTCCATAATAGTACCTACATAATCATTCGGTACGATAATGGCTGCCTTAACGTACGGTTCTTCGACATAATCAATCCGCCCTACCTCAGGATAGTTGGATGGATTGTCAATTTTCATCACTTCACCATTCGTCAAGGTCACGTGGTAGATTACACTTGGTGCGGTTGTGATCAACGGAATGTTGAATTCACGCTCGATCCGCTCCTGGATAACATCCATGTGTAGCAAACCAAGGAATCCGCAACGGAATCCAAAACCGAGTGCACTGGAAGTCTCAGGCTCAAAGCTGAGCGACGCATCGTTCAACTGCAATTTCTCCAGTGCTTCACGCAGATCAATATAATCCGATGTTTCAATCGGATAGAGACCGCAGTAAACCATTGGATTAATTTTGCGGTAGCCCGGCAAAGCTTCAAGTGTTGGATTTTTGGCATCTGTTACCGTATCCCCGACTTGAGTATCGCCTACATGCCGAATACCTGCAACGATAAACCCTACATCGCCCACGTTCAGCTCGTCCACGATCGTCATACGCGGTTTGAAAGCTCCAACTTCAATAACTTCAAAGGATTTACCTGTTGCCATCATTTTGATTTTGGAACCTGATTTAATCTTGCCGTCGATAACACGCACGTATACAATTACGCCTTTGTACGGGTCATAGTGAGAGTCAAAAATCAGCGCTTTCAAAGGCTGGTCAGGATCACCTTGTGGAGCTGGAACACTTAGCACTACTTGCTCCAGAATTTCTTTGATACCAATTCCCGCTTTGGCTGAAGCCAAAACCGCATTACTTGTATCCAATCCAATGACATCTTCCACTTCCTGTTTAACCCGATCCGGGTCAGCACTTGGAAGGTCAATTTTGTTGATTACCGGTAAAATTTCAAGATCATTATCTAATGCCAGGTACACGTTAGCCAGCGTCTGGGCTTCAATACCCTGAGCCGCATCCACAACCAGCAAAGCACCTTCACATGCAGCAAGGCTGCGTGATACTTCATACGTGAAGTCTACGTGTCCAGGCGTATCAATCAGATTCAACAGATACTCTTCGCCGTCATCGGCTTTGTAAGTCAGCGCTACCGCCTGCAGCTTGATCGTAATTCCACGTTCGCGTTCAAGTTCCATTTGGTCCAATACTTGTTCTTGCATTTCACGTGTAGTTAGCGCACCTGTGTACTCCAAGATCCGGTCCGCAAGTGTTGATTTGCCGTGATCTATATGTGCAATAATTGAAAAGTTACGAATTTTACGTTGTCTTGCCCGAATGTCAGTCATTCCTTACCCCCAGAAACAGCCTAGTGTCAATCACTTCATTATAACAGTTGATGCAGGGTGCATCAATCCCGCGTTGCCTCAACTTTATATTTATCGTCACAATTGCGAACTCCCAAGGGTATATTTTGCCTATATTTCATAACCTTTTATTCAGCGACTCCGCTAAATAAGGATACTACCCACTTCATTCCGTTATGGGACAGATTTTGAAGAAGACCTGCCGTTTTGTCAGCCAGCACGTCGACCGGTGCTTTGCTCTGCTCTGCGCCAAGCACCTGACTCGGTGACAGAACAGGTACGGCTGGGGGTTCTTTGACCTCCTGTTGTACCGCCGCGGTCGGAACAGACTCGGCAGCCGGTGACACCGGCTCCGTTTTCACCACTGCAGGGTTGCCAGTCGAATCATCGCCCCTATTAAAGTTGCTGCCTGCCAGCTGCATTCCAAACAGTACACCCAGCAACATTAATACACAGATGGAAAACAATCTTTTGCCGAATCTGGACACATTCCTCGCCTCCTGTTATATCTTCGATTCTTCTATTCTTCCATATCAGGAATACTAGCCACCTTGTGATGTCTTTTCCGCACTCGCTTTGTCCACCTTCTGATCATTCCAGTACACCTCTGCAATCATGTCGGCGAGTACTTTGGAAGTCCGCTCCAGTTCAGCAGCCGTATTGTCGATGCCGCCAATCTCAATCAATATACTGTTGGGAGAAAGCGTCTGGTTGTATTCACCATTGTTGGCCCCTCCGCCGTCCTTGCCCCAGACGCCCCGAGATACCCCAGGATATTTCGCTTCCAGCTTCTTATGAATTTTGGCCGCAAAGGCTTCATTCTGCTGCCAGTTTGGATTTTCATGTCCTATAATAAAATATACTTTGGCATAACCCAGATTATTAATGGTCGTCGTTGTTTTGTTATGACGCTGTGAGTCACGATGAATATCGATAAGATACGTAAGATCATCATTTTGAGCGAGTGCAGTTTTCACCGTCTGACGGGAGTATTTATAGGAATAATTCCAGTTGTAATCCTTGACCTTGGTTGGGTAATCCTCCTGCGCATGTTCCACCCCAATCCCCAGCTTCTCCAAGCTGTCGGACAAGTAGGTTCCCACTTGAAAAACATTACCAGTCGATTTACCAGAGGAAGGATTGTCACTCTTCGTGCCCAAGAGAGGATTGTATCCTTCACGTGGATGGGAATGGTAGACAAGAATCGCTTTTTTTCCTGTCGTTGGTTTGCTCGGTTCATCTTTACCTCCACTCTTCGGTGGGGGATCACCCTTTACTTCGCCATCACCCGAATCCTGCGGATCAGATGGATCTGGATTATCCTGACCTGGTGGGACATGCTGCTCGCCACCTGACTTTCCTCCGCCTGCTGATGCCGTATCGATGAGTCCAGGACCCGGCTGATAATCTTCTGGAGCTTCAGCTTTTTCATTTCCCGACCCTGGTCGCAGCAGTACGGGTTGATTGGAACCCATGCCAGGCATTTCTCTAGCGATTAGACTTTTGGGGTCTTGCGGATTCACATTCGTCAGCAGTTGGAATACAAACGAAGTCAGATTCTCACCAGAAAATGCTGAAGCCTGTTCCTTCTGAGTTAGATGCGGCATTTCCATGCCGAGCATGTCCACAAAAAAGCTACTTGATACGGCTCCCGCAAATCCTTTCATAGAAGAAACGGGTGAGCTATTCAAATGCTTCTCTGCCATGCCCCCTAGACCGAGTACAACAAAAAACAAGGCAGATATAATCATAAGCAACAACAACGTACGGCCCATGGCCAGCACGTGCAAACATCTCTTTTTCCATTTACCAATATTCCAGGCCAATATTTTGTTCATTGCTTCTGTCTCCTTCCCTGCTGGACAACGCTTATACTTCAACTCTATGAGCCTGCCAGATTTGATAGAACAGGAAAAAGAAGATTGCACACAAAAAAGAAAGTCCGATAGATTCGGACCTTCTTCACAGGAGTCTCAAGCATTTAAATTTCAAATGTTAATTAATGGGTGTAGGCGGCTACATTCTCAGCATTTACCGCATCATGGAGCGCTGCATTTAGACCTGTTGCAATAATATTGGCAATATCTTCGACAAATTCATCGATTTCTTTGGGGGTAACGATCAGATCATGACCTAGTGGCTCCAGTACCTCTTTTACCAAACTAAGACGGTCATTTTCGCCGATATCGTCCAGCATGCCCATAATCTGTTTCGTCTGATCGGTCTCTTGCCGAAAATGAGTACGCATCATTTCGATGACGTTATTCACGATGGTCGACGCATAACATACGGTAGGCACACCGATGGCAATGCAGGGAACACCCAAAATTTCACGTGTAAGTCCACGTCGCTTGTTCCCAATGCCTGAGCCAGGATGAATGCCGATGTCTGCCACTTGAATCGTTGTATTAACACGTTCGAGGGAGCGTGAAGCCAGCGCATCAATCGCAATGATCGCATCCGGTTTCGTTCGATCCACAATCGCTTGCACGATGTCACTGGATTCAATACCTGTTGTACCCAGCACACCCGGCGCAATGGCACTGACCTCCCGATAACCGGGTGCAACCTGATCCGGTACCAGTTCAAAATACTGACGGGTAACCATCAGATTCTCCACTACCAGTGGACCAAGTGAATCAGGCGTGACGTTCAGGTTGCCCAAACCCACAATCAGCACCTTGGACGTCTTGTTAATTCCCGCTTTGGCCAAAAAATCTTCCATCTCTCGCGTGAATTCTGCCGCCACCCGCTCCTGAAGATCGGTATCCCCGTTACGAAGCGATGGAACCTCCAAAGTGACATAGTGCCCCTTCACACGCCCAATTGCTGAAGCGGCTGCATCATCAAGCACATCAATACGTGTGATTTTGATACCGTCTTTCTCATCCACATCCTCCCGCAGCCCGGGAATCGTCTGTTTCTGCCCCCCCTGAGCCATCTCCTTGGAGTCAATTGCCAAGTCGGTACGAACTGCATAATTTTGCAAATCCAGTGTCATCTGTCCCTGCCTCCCTTACCGCATTTGAGCATATTGTGTGGGAAAATGGTGTGCTTTATGCAGCACTATCGAACATCATAGGAAAATCTGTTGCAATTTGCATGCCAGCGTGCTAGAATATTTTAAGTTGTGAAACGTTTGTATTCATGCAAATGCCTTACAGGAGGTGAATGTAATGCCAAACATCAAATCCGCTGTTAAACGCGTAAAAACGAGCGACAAGCGCCGCGCACTCAACGCTTCTCAGAAATCTGCACTCCGTACAGCTGTTAAAGCTGCTGATGCTGCTCTGGTAAGTAACGAAGTTGATACTGCAAAAGCTGCGATTCAAGCTGCTTCCAAAAAGCTGGACAAGGCTGTAACTAAAGGTCTGGTTCATAAAAATGCTGCAGCCCGCAAAAAGTCTCGCTTGGCGAAAAAACTGAACGCTCTTTCCGCACAAGCGTAAGAAGCGTTACTTATACGATCTAATGGAAAAATCCTGAACAGCAAGAGCTTTCAGGATTTTTTAGTATCTGATTCTATAAGCACTCATTTAAACGAAGCGGCCTTTATTCCGATGATCTCACCATCAACGAAATAAAGGCCGCTTTGTGTTACAGTTTTATCTAAGTTTAAGCTCCGAGCCTTAACAAGAAAAGCTCCAGTCCGAGCACTTTATCCACTGCCCCGGTCTTCATCTGATAATCCAGTTCACTGAGATGACTCAGAATTAGCCTCAAACGTTCTGCCTGAAACTTGCGAGCCTGTTCACCAGCAATTTTGACAGCATATGGATGCAGACCAAGCTGGCTGGCAATCTGCTGTTGGGAGTAACTCTGCTGCCCTAACTCTTTTACCTGGATCATAATTCGGAATTGACGGGCAATCAACGCTGCAATTTTGATCGGTTCTTCACGCTGCTTCAGCAACTCATAAAAAAGACCCAACGCTTTCTCCAGCCGCAAGTTAGCAAGCTCCTCCACCAAAGCGAACACATTCTGCTCGGTGCTTCGCGCCACCAGTGATTCGATATCCGCGCGTTTGATCGTGCCTCCGTTACCAGCGAACAAACACAATTTGTCCACTTCCGCAGATAATGTCTGCAAGCCTGTTCCTGCATAATTCACAAGCGTGTCTGCTGCTCCAGTCTCAAAAGATACATCCCGTTGCTTCGCCAGCTTTACAATCCAACCCAGCAGCTCTTCACCACTTAGCGGAGCAAATACAAGGACTACGGCTTGTTTCTTGGCTGCCTTGACTAGTTTTTTACGCTCATCCAGCTTATCCCCTTGGGCCAGAAACACAATAGTACTATAATCTGCCGGATTGTCCATATATGTAAGCAGCCGATCAATCTGGTGATCAATTTTGGAATCCTTGCCTGCTGTAAACAAATTAGCATCGCGAACGATAATGAGTTTACGTGGAACAAGAAATGGAACCGTCTCCGCTTCTTCAATGACCACTTCCACAGGTGTTTCAGAGAGATCATATGGTATGATCGCAAATTCTCGGTGCTCTTCTTCAATTACCTGTTGTTTTAACATATCCGTAAATTGCTGTATCTGGTACTTCTCCGTTCCGTACAGCACATATACCGGAGCCGTTTCTCCATTACGTATTGCCTTTGTCGCACTCTTTACATCCATCACGGTGCCCCCTTATCCCTTTTATCCTACCAGAAAACGTGACAGACAACAAAGGGGCCTTGCATCCGGTTAACGGATGAAGGCCCCTGTCCTAAATCTATATAAACGCTGACACCAACAATTCTAGAAAAGGCTGGTGCGCGGTCATACGACGTCAGTTATTCCAACTGAGATAGGACGTTGTTGTTACTTTCAATATATTCTTGATACAACAGAAATGTTCAGCAAGTCTTGAGGCCAAACGTGTAATTTACAGCCTATTTGGCAGAGGTTCCGCTTGAGGCAGTGGACACGTTAAATGATTTCTTCACTGTTGTCCCATCTTGATCTGTCTCGTAATTGAATATAGTGCTATCCTTGGACCAGCTCGCAGATTTTAGTGTACCCTCCACATTACGTTGCTCGACCAGATTAAGCACATCCGGGTCAGCGGCAGGTTTAGAGTAGATGCTGATCTGATCGCCGAGCAGCATGACCAGATAGGAGCCATCGGGTGACTTCCATTCTTTTGGAGTCGTGGTGGCAAGTGCACCTGAATCCGTGGCAACCAATCCTTTATTGCCTCCCGATGCATCCATGCCTGTCTCGGAATCAGGACTCGTAACGCCCTCTGTCGGCTCTTCTACCTTAACATCAGGCATATCCTGAGAAGTTAATGATTGCGCGTCCCCATTTTCAGGCTCCGTTGCTCCACTCTCAGTAGAGCCTGCCGAAGGTCCGGTAGCAGATCCTGAATCCTGACTTTTTTGCTGATCCATACTCTGGGTACTATCAGCAGGATTGGAACTGGAAGGGGTGTTTTTCGTTGCATCACTCTTGTTCAATTCTGACCCCGTATCCGGCTGTTTAGGAGTTTGGTCTTCCTTCAATTCAGGTTCCTGCACCTTCTCTGAACCGTCTTCTTTAGGACCTACCTCTTGAGCTTGTTTATCTTGAGCGGATGGCTGACTTTCCGAAGTGTCAACCCACACGCTGTTATCGCTCTGTAGAGAGGAGGATGAATCTTCATTATTGATCTCTCTGCTCAGTGGATTTTGATCCTCATTCCCGCCTTCTTGAGTACTGCCAGTACTCATTATCATTTCTGCATTTTCAATCTTCTCTGGCTGATATCCGAAAATGGCAACGCCCAGTACAACAGCTGCTGCTGCGCCCATGGACATCCGGCCTGCCATAGAATTCAACCATTTTTGCTTCGGTTTCCGCTCACTTGAACGCTGTAAATTCTCAAACGCAGCAGGGACAGGACTCATTTCCTGTATTGTACTGCTTTGTTCCCTCTTCGCTTCGTCGATTGCATCCAGTTGCGGCATAATGGCATCAACCAGACTGAATCTCGGGGTTACCTGGGGCAAATATTCCAGTTCTCTGGAGAGAGCTCTGAGCAAACTAAAATTTTCGGCGCACTCCGCGCATTGGGCCACATGCTGTAGCATCTGCGCAGTTTCCGCCTCACCCAGATCATGATCCAGATACCGGTGCATCCATTCCACCACCTCTTCGCATTTCATCCTGTCACACCACCTTTCTGATACTCCTGTAGTAGATTCTGTAATTGCTGTCTGGCTCTAAATAAATAAGATTTAACCGTATTCAACGGAAGATCGAGGCAATCCGCAATTTCGTTATAGGATAAGTCCTGCAAATATCTTAGAACAATAACGGTACGATGATGCTCAGGTAGCTTGTTAATGGCATCCTGAATATCCTTTGCCACATATGTGGACATCACTTCGAATTCCACATCCTGATTGTCCTGAAAAACCATATCATGCTCGTCAATGGAGACGGAGGGCTTGGTTCTTCTGAATTTGTCAATACAGATATTCGTGACGATGCGCTGAACCCATGTCTTAAACTGGGCCTTTTCCTCATATGAATTAATCTTGGTGTAAATTCGGATCAACGCTTCCTGAGCAGCATCCAAAGCGTCTTGTTCATTATTTAGAATGTAATATGCGGTCCGATAAACATGCTGTTCACTGTCCCGCAATAGGGTAATTAGAGCGTCGCGATCGCCCGATTGAGCGGCTCTGATGAGTTCCGGCTCTACCACAAAGGATCCCCCTCTCCCTGCAACCTTACAGACGTGACCATCAATAAAATTGTTGCAAAGTTAAGTATTTTTTTTAGATATCATAAAGTAAAACTTCGGAGATTCCGCATCCGGATACCGCAAGAAAAACTTCCACTAAACGCGGTCTGCTTTCCCTGAGGTGCGTCGATAGACGTTTATCTTATATTGCCATAACAAAATAACGGCTTATGTATTGGGGCCGCTGAAATCTTCTCTTAGAATAACAGAAATTGCATAACGAGTCATCAAGCTAGCTCAAAAGTCATTCCAGTACTTACACGACTCAATTTAATTACAATGGCATACATTATAGCTAACCACACTTATAGCATTGAAAATAAAAAAGTTCAAATTTCGTACAAATTTAAGCTCATTTTAATGTAATTTTCATGAAAACAGTGTATTGTAAATTTACATTCATAACACGAGGTGATGAGCATGCCAGCTCTTGCAAAAATTCAAGCGTTAAAAGAACAAATGCCCAAAGAATATCAAAGCATATCCCATTTTGTGGAACATGCGTTGCAGTCTATTGATACCCTGGTTGAGGAACATCGGAAATACACCGCTGCACAGGCATTATACGGCGATAAAATCGTCGGATCGGAAGAACGCTTGTACAGAGAAACCGTGCTTGATGTACGAGCACAGCTCTTGCTGACGCTTGAGAAAACCGTAGAAGATCTGTTGCACAAAGGCGACAAACATTGGAGTAAACACTTCAAAGATGGCGTTGAATAATTCATTGTTATAAGTCATTCCAAAATTAGCCCGCTTTCCGGTATTCTCCCCGAGGAGTATACCGGAAAGCGGGCTTTTGGTTTCATTCTACGAGCAAATGATGTACTTCATACATAAAATTAATAAATGACAATTAGTTTTCCACCGACAAAACCTAATGCACGTATACCTGCCGAGCTACCTATATACCCACACTTCAATCTCACCCTTTGAACTCATCTCCTGGGTTATACTTGTTGGATCTCCCCAGGCCAAACGAGCCTGTTTTGAGACCATTATCATTCCAAGGTAATGATAATGGAATTCTGCATAACTGCTGAAAAAAAGCCAACGACACCAGTTGAAAACAGCAGCCATAATATTAGCTGCCGCTTGCCCTCTGAATATATCGGCTATTCTCCCCACCAGATTATTTGAGCCTTCGAGTTACCTCCCTCATGATACTTTAATTCATTCTCTGCGGGAATCTTTGAATGCTCAATAACTATGGGTACAGGGAAGCCTATGAACCGAACCCCCAATAATAAAACAAAACTGATCACAAGAATTCCAAACAGGGTAATAATAACACGTTTCATATTGCTCCCCTCCTCGAAAATCACCAAGATTGATTCCCAATTACAAACATATTGAAAAATTTCTCCCTAAATATAAGGAGGAGAAATCTTGGTGGCAAACTGATCCTGAATTTTCCTAAACTAGAATTTCCCGTTAGGGAGCTTAATGAATTAGCTACCGATATATGACGTGATACATGCCTAATCGTTAATGGGAACATGTTCTTGTCAAATACGGTAATCGGTACAAGTTCTTGTCCCTCGACAATGCTTCAATGTTTTTCTTTCTGGTGGACCATCAAACATGCTTTCAGAAAGCTCAAGATCGTCAGCAAAAAAAGTTCGTGAAACTAGGTTTAAGGTTTGGTAATCATCCACGTAACACCGAATTTATCTATAACTTCACCATAGTATGCACCCCATGGTTGCAAAGCAAAAGGATACTTGTTTTCTCCACCCTCACCCAGCTTGGCGTATGCCTCTCTAGCTTCAGACTCATTGTCATAGGTTAAAGCAAGACTGATGCTGCGGTTGCTGGATACCGGTTCAAAGGAATCGGAGATCATTAACATATTTTCTCCAGCTAACATCAAAGACAGATGCATAACTTTATCCTTCATCATTTCTTGAGTTCCTGGTGCCTCAGCAAATGTTTTAAGTGATAGAATTTCCCCACCGAGTGACTTTACGTAAAAATCCGCCTGGCTTCTTGCATCCTCCGACATTAGATAAGAGTTTAAATGTGCTCCCATTTTTTCAACAACCTTTCAATTTTAATTTGTCCTTCTATAATTACGACGAACATACATTGATGAAATCGACAAAGGAAAAATTTTTTAAAAAATTTCTTTACATGTTGAGTCCCAGAGTCTCGTAAGAAACCCCAGGGAATCATCATTAATTTTACTTATTATCCACACCGTTGCACCAGGTAATTTATACACTGATACCTGGAATAAGTACATTTAACATGTCATTAAGAGCATCTGTTCTTTTAGCTCTCCAATTTCTGTACATATCATTTAGTGTAACTCAAATTGAAAACCAAAATCTTAGACTGAGGAAAACATGCTATGTTTAAATCATATAACTGGCTGACAGAGAGTAATTAATCTATGATCTTTAACAAAAAAAAGGCTGTTAACTCCGATCCAATAAGTTTGGCATTTAGTTTTTTTGTATGCCCGAGCCCTTTTTTGCTTAGTAACTCTGCGTTGGGGAGTATGCTTGCAAGTGCTTGTGCCCCACTACGTAGTGAAGGCGGACTTTCGACACCTTCCAAAACGAGAGATGGTTGGGTAATCCCTTTTCCCAACTGAGTGGGTAAAGGCGTGCCAGACATATAGCCTTGCATCAATCGAGCATCGTATGGAAGCGTATGGGCAACAGACATGAGATTAGCCCATACGCCAGGCATGATACGCATCATGGATACGATCAATGCAGGAGCACCCATGCCTTGCGTCATAAAGTACTTGATGGCTTCTGCCCGTTTTTCTTCCTCGATCAATCGAGTCACCTGATCCAGGAAATCCTCAGGTGGTGTACGATCAGTCGCTTTTACGATGAACGGAGGCTCATGCAGAGCTAATTTGGTGATTTTAGCACCCTTCTCCGCAGCGTTCATAGCCAGAACCGCCCCGGATGATAGCCCCCATACGTACGCTTTCCCTCCGGCTTCTTCAATAAGGGCCTCTAGATCCTCAATTTCTCTCTCGATGGAATAATGTTCTCCGTCTCCACTGTCCCCTCTGCCACGCCGATCGTAATTATATACCGTGAACTGATCGGACAATTCCTTAGCTAACTGCACCTGGCCAGGAAACTTTCGGTAGCTGAAAGCTCCTGCCACGAGAATCAGCGCTGGTCCTTGCCCGATTTTGTCGTATGCGATTTTAGTCCCGTCTTTAGAAATGATGATATTCATGTTTAAATCTCCTTTAACATTAGAATTTGAGGTGATGAAATATGCAATCTTATGCATCTATACTTACACGACGAACACTCTTTATCGAAATCGACATTACTAAAAATTTTTATTTCATCTTCCCTGTACTGTTGTATCCACGACAATGAAAAAGCCGCCAACCCAGTTGGCAGCTGTATAAAAATTTTATTCCAACGTCGAAGCAGCCTGATTCAACAAGGAAGTTAATAATTTCTTGCTCCATTCTTGGCCCTCACGCAATTTATTCGTTTTTCGTTCCGCTGGTCCATCGAAACCTTCTGGGAATGTCAGTGCTGCGGTATTAAATATGGTGAAACTCACTGCATCCTTCGAAGCGGAAATGACGCCAACATATTTCCCGTCTTTCAGAAAATGTTATATTGTATCCGTTCCTGTGCATCAGGAATGACGGATTGTACAAGTTCTCGCAGTTCGTTACATAACTGGCGTTGCCAAGGTTCTTTCAATGGATTCGATGTATTCTGTAACTACGTGGTTCATGGTTGTATTCTCCTTTGCGGACACACTAATGTTGTTCCATTACAGGCCCAGTTGATTTTTCAATTCGTTTTCCATTCCGTAAGCCAATGCATGACTATTATTAACGACGGGGTCTTGGATTCGACGCAGTTCGATGCTCCCTTCTCCATACCCGTTCGGGTCAGGCATCCGTCTAGCCCAAGCAATAGCCTCTTCTTCAGATTCCACTTGAATGACCGTATATCCCGCTATGAGTTCCTGTGCGTTATTCAGCGGACCTGATTTCATAGCCGGTTGGCCATTCGGATCAGGAAACGTTAATTGCAACCCGTTATTGCTTGGATATAACATTTCATATGTGAGCAGAATACCCGCCGTATCAAGTTCTTGAAGAAACATTTCCAACGCTGCACGACTCTCTTGACTTGCATGGATGCCAGCTTCAGAATGCCGACTTGCTTTGGTTAACAGAACATATCTCATGCTTCTTCCCCTTCCCCGTGAAACGCTGGTTTGCATCTTGCAGCACGTTTAAGCAACAACACCCGTTCCTGATCATTTTGTGCGAGTGAGGCTGCGTATTGATATGCCTGATATGCCTCGTTGTTTCGTCCGAGCTTTTCGAGGAAATCTCCTTTCACGCTGGGCAGCAGATGATATTCTCGCAACGCTTTTACTGTTTCCAATTGCTCTACAAGCTGGAGGCCAAATTCCACGCCAAACGCCATTGCGATAGCTACTGCCCGGTTTAACTCAACGACTGGTGAGGGAAGAACCCGAGATAAGGCTTCATACAACGCGGCGATCTTGATCCAGTCGGTGTTCTCGGCAGTACGTGCCTCAGCATGGCATGCGGAAATGGAGGCCTGCAACGTATAAGGACCAAGTGGGGGACCGAACGATTTTGCACGCTCAAGCGCTGTCATCCCTCGACGAATTAATAGATGGTCCCATAATCCCCGATTTTGGTCCTGCAAAAGGATCGGCTCACCTGAAGAATTTACTCGGGTCCTAAAACGAGATGATTGAAGTTCCATTAACGCGACCAATCCATGGACTTCTGGTTCTTCCTTTGCAAGCTCTGCTAAGATTCGTCCCATCCTCAGCGCTTCTTGGCATAATAACGGACGTATCCAGGAAGTACCCGTTGTCGCGGCATATCCTTCATTGAATAAAAGATAGATCACTTCCATTACGGTTTTGAGGCGTTCCTTGAGTTCGATTCCTTCCGGAATCTGAAATTCTGCCCTGCCATCGCGCAATGTCCGTTTTGCACGCACGATCCGCTGGGCAATGGTCGGTTCGGCAGCGAACAGGGCACGGGCAATTTCATCGGTCGTCAGTCCACAGAGCAAACGAAGGGTTAACGAGAGGCGAGCTTCACGAGTCAATATCGGATGACACGTCATGAAGATCAATCGCAGAAGATCATCCCCCACTGCTCCATCCGATGCACTTATCTCTTGTTCATCAAACATGTCCGAACTGCGGCCGACCTCTTCATATTTTCGCTGTTGTACCTTGTTTCTTCGCATCATGTCAATGGCACGTCTTTTGGCTGCAGCCATCAGCCAAGCACCAGGATTATCAGGAATGCCCATTTCTGGCCACTTTTGTAGCGCAATGAGCATTACGTCTTGGGCAAGATCTTCAGCGAGTTCGATATCACGCACCATTCGGGTTAATACGGCAATGATCTTCGGCGATTCCATTCGCCAGATTGCATCGACCTTGCGATGGACATTACTCTCCATCATGGCTGATTACGTTGCTTTAATTGTGCAGTCAGTACTTCATGGGCGGCTAGCATTTTGGCATCATTCGTCAGATCAGTTCCTTCGAATACCTGCCTTAACTCAATCTGTCCCTCTCCCATTCCGTGTGGGTCAGGCATTTTCAGCGCCCACTCTATCGCCTCTTCCCGTGATCTCACCTCAATTAGTGTATATCCAGCAATCACTTCCTTGGATTCTGTAAATGGACCATCCACAATCGTAGGTTTTCCTCCAGGTTCCGGGTAAGAAATCTGGATCGCTCCAGAACTTGGATGCAGTCCATCTGCGGCCACCAACACCCCTGCTTTAGCCAACTCTTCATTAAACCGCATCATTGCTTCGAATAGTTCGGGGCTAGGCGGGTTCCCAGCCTCAGAATCCTTTGTTGCTTTGACAATCATCATAAATTTCATGTTTTCGTCTCCTCCTTCTTAATAGATGCTGTAAGATTCATTTCTCAGGCTCTCAACATAACGACGAATGCCAAACATCATAATCGACAAGTAAAGTTGAAAGTTTTAAAAAAAATCGAAAGTCCACTCCAGGATACCAATTAGTCACTAGTGTTTATTTGAATAATTCTTCTAAGTAGGTCTTTACACCTTCTATGCTGTGTAGTCACATTGTGACGGTAAATAACAAATCGTCCGCTTACTAATAAGTGCTCGTATGTAGAAAAAATGAAAAAAAATTCTTATCCTCAGCCTAGATTAGAGCACTTAGTTGCTTAAAACAAAAAAAACGATATAAGATATCTTTCATTTCTTCCAATTGCTTTTGATCCTCCATCCGAACTCCTCTTTTCCCCTCGCAAATGCCTTCCAACTAGCGGCAAACTCAACTCCAGGTAGTAAGGCTACTTGGAGCTATCAAGCTTAGAGCTAATATACGCTTGTGAGAGCGTGACATGTGCCAGTCCAGTTAAGAGGATACTCAAATTTATCAAACTAACCTGCCCGTTAGTTTAATGAAAAAGACAGCTGATTAATTGCCGGCTGTCTAGATTTAATTATCATAAATCGTCCTAATGGGGACTCACGGCAATTGTCCTGAAACAAGAACATTCGTTCTTAAATCATAGTTTTATCTTTTCTTGTGGGAATCCCCCTTGATTTACAAGGCTTTGCGCTGTTTTTTTTATCATTTACTGTGGAGCTATTATCAATTTGTGTGGTGACCTACAACGATCACCAGGTATCTCTCTAGCTCTCCTCAAAGCTGAGCCGAACTATTATTCGGTAAAAATAACCATTATCCTGCACTATAAAAAAATTCATTATGGGCTGTTTGGAACCAACTTATAGCGCACATCAATCTTCCCATCTTTGATCTTCATCTGAATCTCCCCCATTTGATCTGTTCGATAGATGGCTGTACCCGAATCTACAAGACGTTCAAGCACCCCAGGATTGGGATGTCCATATGTATTGTTGGACCCAGCAGATATCACAGATGCGGATGCATTCCAGTACTGTAACCAAGCTTCCGTTGACGATGTTTTGCTACCGTGGTGTGCAACTTTTAATACATCTATGGTGACAGGAACCTCCTCATGATTCTCCCCCGAATGACGTGTAAACATCTCCTGAACGGAAACATCTGCTAATGTAGCATCTGCACCGTATTGCCCAAACGAGGCTGCGAGCGATCCATCCTGAATCATATAGAGCAGATCCTGCTCGGCTGCAGCATCCATGTCTCCCGTGAACAATAAGGATGCGCCTGCCATTTCCAGCATAAAGACAACCGAATCATGATTCTGATGTTCCGAGACGGGCAATCTTTCTCCTGTATTCATCCCTTTCTCAAGATCCGGATATATAAAATGTAGTCTGGTCTCTCCATCAGGAGCGTAGGACATCCCTTGGCGAATGGCATACAACGGAATCCGCTTGTCTATAACGGTATCCAGCAATTTCTCGAAATTGGCTGTACCGCTGGTTGTCCCATTGAACATGAATCGTTCCACCGGGATCTGTTCGAGCACTGCCTGTAATCCCCCAGCATGATCCTGATCGGCATGGGTTACGATTACGGCGTCCAACCGATGAATCCCCCGCTTTTTCAATAAAGGAACGACCACCTTGGCCCCTACTTCGTATGGATCACGTCGTGTCTTCCAGGATTGTTCAGACTTCCCGAACTGGACTGTACCTCCACCATCGACCAATATATGTTTACCTTCAGGTGTTGTAATTAGTGTACTGTCTCCTTGTCCGATATCCAAAAACTGCACCACTCCTGTCCCCGCAGGTTGCGGTGTCTGGTACGCCCACCATAATCCCACCACAAAGCTGAGAGCCAGCAGCGCACACATCCATTTGTGGAAGACGTTCATCCGTTCACCAGAGTAAAAACCCGCCCCTCGCGCAGCAAATGCACTTGTATATTCCGGCCAGGCAATACTTGCACTTAATGTTGTCATCGAACCAGGACTAACCTCACGTCGACCTTTGTTTAATCCTTGTGATGATACATTAGACAACCCAGACAGCCCCAGAGCCCTTTCAGGCGTTCCTCCAACAAATCGGCGATCTAGTGGAGCCGTATCCTCTTCTGTGCCCTGAACAACAGGCTGGTCACCTCGGCCGCGATTAAGGACCCGCAAAAGTGCATAGAGAACGGCATAATATGCTGCAATCCACAGTAGCGATGGGGTAGCCCAGATCAGCACAAATCCAGGTAAACTGTTCATCCATTCCACACTTACAAAGGTCAATTTGTTCAGCATAATAGCAATCCACGCCAATGGTTTAGCCAGAGGCATCCAAAGAAACGATAAAATCAGGGCAACCGTTCCAAGAGGAAGTACAATGGCACTGATCAAAGATACAAGCAGGAAGTTTGCGACAAATGAAAGCAGTGAAAACTGGTTGAAATACAGAATCGTGACCGGAAAAGAAATGAGCTGTGCTGTTACCGTCACAGAAGCTGTTGCTGCAAGTCCTTTGGGCCAACTGCTAAATATCCGATTAATCAGTGGCATATAAATCATCAGTCCGGCTGTTACCAGAAAAGATAGCTGAAAGCTCACGCTTAGTAAAAAATACGGATTCCACCACATCATCAACAACGCTGCTGCACTGATCATCTGCAATCCATCCCTCGCAAGCCCGCGCCGCGCCATATACAAACCAATCATGGACATGATACCCGCACGAACGACCGATGGCGAACCGCCAGACAACAGTACATATGCAGGTATTAGCAACAACACAATGGTGAGCGATGTTTCTCGGGTTAACCTAAGCCAGGATAAAAGGAGCAGCAACGATGCGACATACACCGCGACATGTGTTCCGGAGATCGCCAATATATGAGTTAAACCAAGCTGTGAAAATTGTCCATATGTATCCGGATCGATATCATTAGCCATTCCGATAATCAAGCCTTTCATATAGCCCGCATGAGGTTCGGGAAATATCTGTTCTACCGCTGCGCCAAGCTTATGCCTGACGATGTCATTCCACCGGAGGATATTGAGTTTCCCCAGCCCTTCGGGCGGAACGGTGGTTACCGAGCTGGCCCCCTTCACTTTAAACAACCAATTAATATGAAGAGTCCTTAGGTAATTTCGATAGTCAAACCCACCAAAATTTCTGGCTTCGCCGGGAAGCGCAAGCGAACCCGTCAACGTTATCGTATCCCCTCGCTGCCACCCTGCTGCTTCTTGCTGTTCTTCTTCCTCAGCCAGGCGAACCTGGACCATTAGACGTTCTCTCACGTTAGGCGCTGTTCGCGCTTCTGACACTACTGTCGAGAGTCCATCGGATAGTGAAAGCATCGACGTGACCTGCATTTCAAAATCGGCCCGATCCCCATCTATGCGTACATCAGACATAAGCTTACCTTCAAAGGTAGCTGCATAACCGTCCAAATCCTCCGCAGCCATATGTGTGATATCGGGCAGACTGCTCCGATTCCGCGCATCATTCCATTCCCAGTGCACAGCACCGCCAACGAGTGCTCCGATCAGTAACAAGATGGACCAACCACGTATATCAATCCATCGTAGTAAAAGTGGCAGACAAACGAATGCCCCGATCATTCCCACGATCAAGGACCAACCCGATAATGCACATGCCATCCCACTACCGCATAACCAGCAGACGGTAAATACCAGTAAAGGCCTGCCTTTCATTTTCTCCCCCTCCTTTGTGTCACCCGTATGAACGCAGAAAAACCCCCGGCAGCTGATACAGCAACCGGAGGTTCTTCCCCGCAAATTCGAATATTATATTGGTTCTAATCACTTACCGTCATCATCGTCTCACGTGGAGGCTGGTAATTTCCCAGCTGACGAAACGTAATGCCTTTCTGCTTCATCATGTTTGTAACCTTGCCTGTATCCTTGGGATATGGGCGATGAAACACGATTTCTGTAATACCGCTATTCGCAAGCATATTGGAACAAGTCCAGCAAGGTTCATCCGTGACATATACAGAAGAGCCTTCGCGGTCAATTCGATCGGTGAACAAAAGCAAATTCTGCTCCGCATGAATGGTACGAATGCAGCGCTGCTTTTTAACCATTTCCTCCTGACCGTCGGTTACCACCAGCTCATATTCTTCCGAGATCATGCATCCTGCTTCAGAGCAGTCCGGAACCCCCATGGGCGCACCGTTATAGGCTGTTCCAAGCAGTTTCTTCCCCTGCACAAGTACAGCCCCAACATGACGGCGTGAACAGCGGGAACGGGTAGAGACCATATATGCGATGTCCATGAAATACGTATCCCAGTCTTTGCGTACGTCTGCCGTGCTCATAACCGTTTCCCTCCCATCGGATACAAGTTGAACCCATCCTTCGTTCTTATGTCATTTCCAATTCAACTTATATCCTAATATTTAATATTGCGTGATTACCTGATCTGAACATAAGGAGCCATTTTCTCCAGCATCTTCATTCCGATTCCTTTCACCTTGGTCAGATCGCTGACTTTGGTAAAAGGACCATGGGAATTACGATAATCAATAATGGCTTGCGCCTTTTTCTCCCCAATTCCAGGAAGGTCCATAAGCTTCGCTGCCGGAGCTGTATTGACATCAATTTTGCCATTGTCGACAGCTTCATTGCTCACCAAAGCTTGGTTATTGTCTGGTGAAACAACCGCTGCCTCGGATTTCGTTTGTGTCCCATCAGTAGAAGTATCCGTTTGCTTAACTGCAACTGTCTGATCAGCCACTTTCCCTGCTGTGGCATCAACCTGATTAGTCTCTGCAGGGGCCTCTGTTGTTGACGGTCTCTGTTCTGAATCGGAAGCCTTCGTTTGTTCCTGAACCAAAGTAGCCGACTGTACAGCAGGGGTTTCCTGCTCTATTGTCGGCTTCTCGGTGGCGAGCTGCATAGGTTCCCAGCCAGAAGGCGGCTGTTCACTTTTGCCCGACCATAATATCAGTATACATCCGACCACCGCAGCAGCAATGGTCATCCCCTTGTTCCATCTCATTTCTTCTACACCTCTCCCTGGATTCAAAATAAATCTATTCTGAACACGGGCGGTGCTTCCGAACCGTTGGACTTGCCTGGTAAACCAAGCTGTATTATTTTCATGTCATGTGAAGCAGGTCCTGACGCATACACTAGAGGGAAAGAACTGCGCCATTACCTTAAAGCATGAAAGGAGGCCTGAACAATGAAGGTTGGATTTATCGGAACCGGCAGCATGGGCAGCCTGCTGATCTATGCCTTGATTCAATCCGGTGCACTTGAGCCACGGCAGATCGCCGCCAGCAATAGAACCCCTTCCAAAGTACGGCAGTTATCCCTCCGTTACCCCGGTCTGCATGAATCACAGAGCAACCGGGAAACCGTCATCCGCAGCAATATCATCTTTTTGTGCGTGAAGCCACTTGAATTCAAACATGTCATTGACGACATCCTGCCTGTCGTGAATCCCAATCATATAATCGTCTCGATCACCAGTCCCGTGCAGCTGCGCCATCTGGAATCTTCACTTCCTTGCAAAGTCTCCAAAGTTATCCCCAGCGTTACGCACCAGGTCGGCAGCGGAGCGTCCCTGTGTATACACGGTGAACGAATGACTACCGAAGACCGCGCTGTGCTGGAAGGGCTGCTCAGTCATATCGGCAGACCCTATCAAGTGGATGAAGCCTGCACCCGGATCACATCCGACTTCTCCAGCTGCGGACCTGCATTCATATCGTTCTTTCTGGAGCAATGGATCGAAAGTGCCGTTAAGCTTACAGGCATCAAACGAGCCGACGCCTGCGCTCTTGCCGGCGAGATGCTCCTGGGAACAGGCAAGCTGCTCACCGAAGGAGGATACACCCCGCAAGAACTTCAGGCTCGCGTGGCTGTACCTGGCGGCATCACCGCACAGGCACTTGCCCTGCTAAAGGTGAGTCTGAATGGTGTTTTTGACAGTCTGATCCAGACGACTCATGACAAATATGATGAAGATTTGTTGAAGCTGGATGAACTATTCAAAGCCGGTGAGATTAACCGGCAACAATATTAACGAGTTTGCCTGGAACGGCAATGACCTTGCGAATGGTCTTGCCTTCCAGTGCCTGTTTCACAGGTGCAAGTTCCATTGTAAAGTCCTGCATGCCCTGTGCGTCCAGATCCTTCGCGATCGTAGCACGGGTTACAATTTTGCCATTCACTTGAACAACAATCTCCACTTCAGCGTCCACCGTCATGGACTCATCATACTCAGGCCAAGCTACGTAAGAGATTCCACCTTCATGACCGAGACGGCTCCACAGCTCCTCTGCCATATGCGGTGCCAGCGGTGACAAGAGCTGTACAAAGTTCTCCATTGCTTTACGCGGCAGCGTATCTGCTTTGTACGCATCGTTGATGAAAATCATCAACTGGCTGATTGCTGTGTTGAAACGCAGATGTTCCAGATCCTCTGTAACCTTTTTGATCGTCTTGTGTGCTGTCCGCTGGAACTCATCGGTTCCACCATCTGCTGTGATCTTGTCATGGATTGCACCTGTATCTTCATTGATGAACAGACGCCATACACGTGACAGGAAGCGGTGCATGCCCTCAACCCCGTTAGCGTTCCACGGTTTTGTCGCTTCCAAAGGCCCCATGAACATTTCATACAGACGCAATGTATCTGCACCGAATTCATTGACGATCTCATCCGGGTTAATAACATTACCACGAGATTTACTCATCTTCTCATTGTTGGTTCCCAGGATCATACCTTGGTTGACCAGTTTGTGGAACGGCTCTTTGGTATGCACCACACCCAGATCATACAGCACTTTATGCCAGAAACGAGCGTACAGCAAGTGAAGCACAGCGTGCTCTGCTCCCCCGATGTACAGATCAACCGGAAGCCACTGCTGCTGTTTCTCCTGAGAGATCAGTTCCTTGACATTGTGCGGATCGATAAAGCGCAGGTAATACCAGCAGCTACCGGCCCATTGTGGCATCGTGTTCGTCTCGCGACGTGCTTTCATTCCCGTTTCCGGATCTACGGTGTTAACCCATTCCGTAACATTCGCCAGTGGTGATTCTCCAGTACCCGAAGGTTTGATCTGGTCAATATCTGGCAACAGCAAAGGCAGTTGATCTTCCGGCACCGTCTTCATCGTTCCATCTTCCAGATGCAGAATCGGGATTGGCTCACCCCAGTAACGCTGACGGCTGAACAACCAGTCACGCAGACGGTAGGTCGTTTTGCCTTGTCCCTTACCGTTCTCTTCCAACCAGGCAATCATCTTCGCAATCGCTTCTTCGTTGTTCAATCCGTTCAGGAAATCGGAGTTCACATGCGGTCCGTCTCCGGAATACGCTTCTTGTGTCACGTCGCCACCCTGTACAACCTCAATGATGTCCAGACCAAACTGTTTCGCAAACTCCCAGTCACGAGCGTCATGTCCCGGAACGGCCATGATTGCCCCTGTGCCATATCCAGCCAGAACATAATCGGCGATCCAGATTGGCACCTTCGCTCCGTTTACCGGATTGATTGCATAAGTTCCTGTGAACACACCGGTTTTGTCTTTAGCCAAATCGGTGCGTTCCAGATCGCTCTTGCGAGCAGCTTGTTCCTGATATGCCTTGATTGCTTCACGCTGTTCTGTCGTTGTAATGACTTCCACCAGTTCATGCTCAGGTGCCAATACAGCATAACTTGCGCCGAACAACGTATCTGCACGTGTCGTAAATACCTTAATGACTTCTTCATGACCCTCAATGGCAAAAGTAACTTCCGCCCCGGTCGATTTGCCGATCCAGTTGCGCTGCATATCCTTGATGCTTTCCGACCAGTCAAGCTCTTCCAGGTCTTCCAGCAAACGCTCTGCATATTCCGTAATTCTCAATACCCATTGGCGCATCGGTTTACGAACGACCGGATGTCCACCACGCTCACTCTTACCGTCGATAACCTCTTCGTTCGCCAGTACCGTACCCAAAGCTTCACACCAGTTTACTGCCACTTCATCGACATAAGCCAAGCCTTTATTGTACAACTGGATGAAAATCCATTGCGTCCATTTATAGTATTCAGGGTCTGTTGTGCTGATCTCCCGATCCCAGTCATATGAGAAACCGAGTGACTTGATCTGGCGACGGAAATTGTCAATATTGCGGAATGTAATATGCCGTGGATGTTCACCTGTATCCAATGCATGCTGCTCAGCAGGCAGACCAAAAGCGTCCCAACCCATTGGATGCAATACATTGTAACCGCGCATACGTTTGTAACGGGAAACAATATCCGTTGCCGTGTATCCTTCTGGGTGACCTACGTGCAGGCCCGAACCGGATGGATACGGGAACATATCCAATGCATAGAACTTTGGTTTAACCGGGTCTTCACCCGTTTTAAACGTTTTATTGTCATCCCAGTATTGCTGCCAACTTTTCTCCATGACTTGTGGTTGGTAGCCGTGTTTCGGCTGTTGGTTCTCACTCATCTATTGTTCCTCCTCTTGGTTATTCGCTTTTATTGCAACAAAAAAACCTCAGCATCCCGTAGCGTTTGCAGCGCTAGGGACGAGAGGTTGAATTCCCGTGGTACCACCCTAGTTAGCGGACGAACGTGCTTCGTCATCCACTCCCTTTGGACCTGTAACGGCGGTTAACCGATGCGGATTTCCATTCCTGAGCCCGAGTGTTACTTCGGTCGTTTGCAAGATGGTGTAATCACCGCATTTCTCCAAGGCGAGTTCGTGAAATACTGTCAACCGGCTTGCACCAACCGCCGGCTCTCTGTCATGTACAGGACTCACTACTGATCCTTATCATCGAAATATGTATACGATATGATCCGCACCATTATATAAAAAAGTAACACTAAAGTCAATATAATACGATCTGTTGCCTATAAACGATGCTATGCATCAGCATGCACATCAGAACGACTGGAATCGCTTGATTCCTTCTTCTAGGTTATCAATCGTCCACTGAATATGTTCCTTGTTATCGTATTGACGATAAGTACACTCGATTCTCAGCGCCAGATCAAAGTACAGATCATATAAAATTCTTCTTTTTCGTTCACTATCTGTTGTAGCTGCTCTTCCATATCCTTTGAGGAATCCTGGTGTATTATTAAAATGACTGAAGTAGTGCTCCATTAGAGGATCTGCCCAGAGGGATCGTTCGAAATCGATAATGGCTGTGATTTCCCCCGCCTCCACAAATAAATTCCCATCCCATAAATCCCAATGCACAAGCACAGGCTCTTTGACGTCATCCAGCATATCCGATTTTTCTTGAATCAAACGCTCCAGTTCCTCATAACGGATCGAAAATTCCACTCCCGCTTCTTTGCCATCTGCGAGCATATCATCCATCAGGCTCAGGAAAGCTTCTTTCCACGTCGCATGATGCGGTTTCTTTGAGGAAAAGTAACCATATTTCTCCCCTTTAATTTCATTGATCCGACGATTGTATGCACCCAGTTGCTGCTCAATGGATTCCTGCTCTTCTGCACTGTACTGATCCTTGACTTTGTTATAAGGCGTCCCTGGCATATACTCCATAATAAAATATTCTGCCGGAACCAGGGTGAGCGATGGATCATAGGCCAATACCCGGGGAACGGGTACATCCTGAAGCTCTGCTGCGAGTCGTAGTGCCTCAACCTCAGCAACCATGACATGCTGTTCACAGCGCATCAGCTTAATTCCATTAGAAGGAGCTATTTTGAGTACAACCTTCTGTCCGTCGTCCTTAGTGATAAAGTAAGCGTGGTTTGCCCAGCCGTCGATCATCTCTTTGTATTCTTGGATACCTGTGTTAAAATGCTGCTGCACAATTCCGTCTAACTGTTTGGAAGTCAGCCTTGTTTTGTATGTACTTTCCATTCTGCACCCACCCAGAATTTTAATTTTCAGGATTCTACTATTTAAGAAAACGGTTTCCATTCAACTAGTATGGCTTTCTCTAACCCCGCTGGCAATAGCTTTTATTACATATGACGGATTGTAATATGAAGTGCGACACCTACTGGAAATAAAAAATGGCTCATAGCCTGATTCGTGTAGAATGAAAGTTACCACACCAGCATTCACACAAGGAGAATCAGTCCATGAGTTATTCACATCTTAGCATAATCGAACGCAGCAAGCTAGAAATCCTACATCGACAAGGGAAAAGTGCAAGAGCCATCGCCGAGGAACTTGGTCGGCATCATACGACCATTTGCCGGGAGATCAGCCGGAATGTTCAACTACAATCTTATCAGGCAGAAAGATCACAACAAGCTTATGTGCAGCGCCGCAAAGCTTCCGTATCCAAGGGTAGATGGACGAAAGCACATGCTGAAGAGCTGGAAGAGAAGTTGCACGCCACATGGTCCCCTGAACAGATCGTGGAGCGCTTTAAAACTGAAAATCGACCCACCGTATGTTTTAAAACGATCTACCGCTGGATCTATGCAGGTCGTCTAACCAAAGGTGCTTTGCATGTACTCCGGCACAAAGGTAAACGTCAGAAACCTGCGGAAACACGCGGTAAGTTTGCTGTAGGCAGACCCATTTCCGAGCGTCCGAAGGACGTTCGCTCTCGGGAAACATTTGGGCATTGGGAACTGGACACGGTGGTTTCGGGACGTGGAAAGAGCAAGGGTTGTGTAGCAACCTTCATTGAACGGAAAACACGTCTGTACACCGCGATTCAAATGCCCGATCGGACGGCTTTGTCGATGGAGATCGCCTTTGGCGTAGCCGCTGCTCAGTATCCTACTAAGGCTTTTCGAACCGCTACGGCAGACCGTGGCAAGGAGTTCGCCTGCTACGCGAACCTGGAACAAACACACGACGTACAGATTTATTTTGCTGACCCTTACTCTTCCTGGCAACGCGGTTCGAATGAGAATGCGAACGGCTTACTTCGAGAGTTCTTTCCCAAGGGCACGGACTTTAAGCAAATATCAGATGCAACATTGGAGCGTTCGCTTCACTTAATCAACCATCGCCCCCGAAAATGTCTGGGCTGGAAAACCGCTCACGAATCTTTCATAAAGGAACTGTCGCACTTGGTTTGACAATCCGTTATATAAAAAAACATTCTTTTACATAAAAAACTGCCCTTATGCATCATAAGGACAGCTCTACATCATAATCCTATTTCACGGCTACATAAAACAGACGCTGTGCGCCTTCTCCCGCTTCTTTCCACTCAAAATCAGCATATACACGTACATCTCTGAAACCGGCCTTCGTCAGCTCCAGCTTCATCCAGTCCGGATCATACGCACGCTGAACATGAACCTCTTCAAACCGCTGGTACATATCCTTACCGCTCTCAGCCACACGCGAAAAGATACTCAGATGATGCTCAATCTCACACCGATCATGATCCATATCACAGGTCCAAATATACGATACGGAACGTTCGTCCAACACAAAAGGTTGCTCCTCTTCGTATCGAATAAGGGTATTCGGATGATGTACATCGAACAGGAACGTGCCCTCCGGCTTCAACATCTCATAAGTACGCTGAAATGTACGAACGACATCCTCTTTTTCAAGCAAATAATTCACGCAATCACAGAACGATATCACCGATTCCACAGGATCCGGTACTCTCCAGTCTCGCATATCCTGCTGTACCCAACGGACACTGCCTTCCCGATATAAGCGGTGTCCTTGAGGCGTTGCCTCCATTTTACTGCGTGCAACAGACAACATGTCTGCCGACAGGTCAATACCTGTAACTTCAAAGCCGGAGTTCACCAGTGGAATCGTAATTGAGCCGGTTCCACAGCCCAGTTCAGCCACACTTTTCGGCATGCCATGCCGTTCCCAAGCCGTTCTCGCAAACCTTATCCAGTCCGGATAAGGCATATCCTCCATTAATTCATCGTACACATAGGCAAATTTCCGGTAAGACATGTCAGGCACCGCACTTTCAATTTCATTTTCGAATCTCTTTTGAACAAAAGAAAAAGCAGGGGCGTCCGGAGTTCACCCAGCCTTGCCCTGCCTTTACTTGTGGATTCAAGCGCATGCTTGATCCATGATACCCGTTTGTTACTTGTCCTCGTTCTGATCCTGGGGTGCAGACTCTGTCAGATAGGTCCAGTTTTCCCTTTGAGTTACCAGACCATCCTTCATCAGTTTGCCCAAAGCCCGCTTGAAAGCGGATTTACTAATACCAAAGCGCTGCTTAATGATGTCCGGCGGGGTTGCATCCGAATACGGCATACCGCCCGTAGGGCGCTCTTTCATGAAAGCGAGCAGTTTGTCTGCATCTTCATTGCGACCGACCTCTTTGAGAGGAGACATCGCCAGATTGACACGTCCATCTTCCCGTACCATGGTTACCCGGCATTTCACCTTTTCACCTAGACGCAGCATACGATTTCGTTCCGAGGAATGAATCATGCCAATAGCGCCAAAGCCCAGCACACCACCGTCAACAAGTACAAAAGTACCCATCTGAAGTGGCTTGTACACCGTTGCTTCAACCCATTCATTGACCCAAGAGGTTGGCGCATGGAAGGACAATGGTGCAAGCTCACGTTCCCCAGCTAATTTCGCTCGCAAACGTCCTTGCTTGTCATGCTCCATAAGGACAAATACTTCATCGCCTACATGGGGACGTAATTCTTCCAACTCAGGTAATTCACGAATCGGGAGCAGCAATTGCCGCCCAAGCCCCATCTCGAGGAAACAGCCGAGGCGTGGATGAATATCGGCCACAACCAGTCGTCCCATTTCACCGAGTGTGAGATATGGTTTTTTCATGGTTGCCGCCAGGCGATCTTCTGTATCAAAGAACAGAAAGACCTCCAGCGATTCTCCAATTTTAATGTCCCGTGTGAGTTCCGTATAGTGAAGCAGTACATCTTCCGATCCTGTCGTCAAAAAGTAGCCAAATGGAGACACTTCACGTGAAACCGGCAAGTTGACGACTGTTCCTGCGATCAAACTCATACCGTTTCCACCACTTTGGCATCAGACCACAGTCGTTCAATGTTGTAATACTCACGCTCGTCGCGGTGGAAGATATGAACAACCACATCACCCATATCCATCAATACCCAACGTGCTGAATCCATACCTTCAATGCCTTTGATGTTTACTCCGGCTGCATGCGCCTGTTTGCGAATCTCTGTTGCAATCGCTTGTACCTGAGTATCGGAATTCCCGTGACAGATAACAAAATAGTCCGCTACCAGCGAGATGTTAATCAGATCCAGTGCTACAATGTTGGATGCCTTTTTATCGTCAGCGGCAGCAACCGCCATATTCATAAGTTCTTTCGATGATACTGTCATGAACCAACCTCCATAATCTATAAATGTGCAATCAAGTCATTCCGCGACAACATGGTCAAAGGATAAATGACACGGCGCTGCGAGATCAACAAGCTGATCGTCGAGTCGAAACCGGCAATTAAACCTTCCTCCAGACTATGTCCAGCCTGTTCGCGAATATGATTTACTCCCGGGAAGTCTCTTCCCGGTTCAATATAATCCGCAAGACATACCACTTTATCCAGCAGGCTCATGCCCACTCGACCCGAGGTATGCCAGCGAATGGCATTAATAATTTCGGCATCATCGATGCCGTAGTCACGCTCGGCAACAAAGGCTCCCACTTCGGAATGCCAGAGCTGCTTGTCATGCTGCAAAAGTTCTTCGTTCAATCCATTGTCACGGATGACCGCTTCCATCTCGGATACGGGCCAATACTTGGCCACATCATGCAGTATTGCTGCCAAATCCGCTTTTACAGGATCAGCACCATATTTTTCGGCCAATAACACTGCCGACTCCATGACACCCAGGGTGTGCTTCCAACGCTTCTCTGGCATTTGACCGGAAACTGCGCGGATCAGTTCGTCACGGCTTAGTTCCATATAAACCGCTCCTTACAATATATTGATGGACGGCATCAGGAATCATAAAGCGCACGGAATGCCCTTTGGCAAAACGTCTGCGTACTGCCGTGGATGATATGTCCACCAAGGGCATCTCAGCCAACAATACCCGATCCTGTAACGCGTCTGGCAGGTCATCCAGATGTAACTGGAATCCCGGTCGTCCCACACCGATGAAGGTTAAGCGTTCAGCGAGTTCTTCGATCTGTTCCCATTTGGGAAGATAGTTCACCATATCCGCTCCAACAATGAAGTAAAATTCATGCTGCGGATAGCGGCGCCAAAGCTCCTTCATCGTATCAATGGTATAGGACACACCGCCAAGTTCCATCTCGATGCCAAGCACCTCATAATGCTGTACTTCTTTCACAGCCGCTTCCGTCATTTCGAGACGTTGCTGTCCCGACGCTCCGGCTCCGCGTTTGTGAGGAGGGACATGGGAAGGCATGAACCAGATCTCATCCAGTGCATGCGAATCCCTGGCCGCTTCGGCTGCCAGCAGATGCCCCATGTGGATCGGATCAAACGTACCACCCATGATGCCGATCTTCACCCGCGTCACTCTCCCTTACCTAGGTAGTTCGATTTGTTTGTTGTCACGTGATTCTTTGTACAGAATGATTGTACTTCCGATGATTTGCACCAGTTCGCTGCCTGTTTCATGGGCAATCTCTTCGGCAATCTCATTTTTGTCATCCAGATTGTTGTTCAGCACTTGCACTTTCATCAATTCGCGCTTCTCGATTGCATCTTCGATATGACGGAACAGATGCTCATTCGTTCCCCCTTTGCCGATTTGAAATACAGGGGTCAGATGATGTGCTTGTGAACGCAAAAAGCGCTTTTGTTTACCGTTTAACATGAATACTCCATACTCCTTATGGTGAGCAAGCCTCAGCAACAGCACAATATCTGTCCTAGGCTTGACCGTTCAATTATATTTTTGCATATTAAAAACTGTCTAACACAGCTCGCCGCATCTTCTCCACAGGAGCCGGGATGCCGAGCCAATGCTCGAATGCTACAGCGCCCTGGTATATAAACATACCAAGACCACCATGCACAGTACATCCACGCTGCCTTGACTCGCGAAGCAGGCGTGTTTCCAGCGGATTGTAGATAAGGTCGCTTACTGCTGCGCCTGCTCGAATGAGTGCAGGGTCAACAGGCACGTCATCTACATGCGGATGCATGCCTGCGGCTGTCGTGTTAATCACGATATCAGCCGAAGCCAGTACCGCAGCAGCCTCTTCCATTCCACTACCTGTGATGTCACCCAGTCCATGAGCGCGCAGATCTGAAGCAAGGGCAACGGCTCTGTCGGCTGTACGGTTAAGAATACTAATCCGTTCAGGCTTCTCCAAAGCAAGAGCGTATATCACACCTCTTGCTGCTCCGCCAGCTCCCAGAACAGCGATACGTTTACCTGCGAGTTCCGGAACAGCTTCTTCCTTCAAGGAACGCACATAACCGATGCCATCCGTATTATACCCTGTCAGCTTGCCTTCTTCATTGACAATGGTGTTCACCGCGCCAATCAGGCGTGCACTTTCATCAATGACATCAAGATACTGCATCACCTGTTCTTTGTGCGGAATGGTTACATTCACACCGCGATATCCCAGCGCCACAATGCCTCGAATGGCTGATTCCAGCTGCTCGGGACGAACATGCAGTGGCATATACATTCCATTCACTCCTGCAGCCTGCAGAGCTGCATTATGCATAGCAGGCGATTTGGAATGTGCAATGGGATCACCCATGACGCCAAGCAGGACAGGGAGTGAAGGATTTGTTTTTTTCTGTTCCGACATACTTCCGCCTCCGATCTGGTGAAAATGCTGCTGTAATTACATTAGATCAAGGATGGGCGGATCAGTACACGAATACCTTTTGGAGCATGAACAGCTACAAGCGCCCCATTCTCACCGTTAACCTTAATCCAGCCCAGTCCGGAAATGAATACATCCGACTGGCTGCCACGTTTGATACGGAATTCATGTCTGGTCCATTCAGGCATATCCGCTGCATCTTCACGTGTTGGTGGAGACAGCAATTCACCCAGATGGTCACGATACAAGTCGTCTGCACGTTCCAGCTTCGTCCGGTGAATATCCAGCGCAGTGCTGATAAAACAAGTGAAGGACTGACGATCTCCCTCTACAAAGTCAAAACGAGCCATGCCGCCGAAGAACAGCGTCTGACCAGAATTCAATTGATAAACGGCCGGTTTAAGCGGTTTTTCTGGCATAATGGCAGCCAGATCTTTACGGGATACAATCTCACTGAAACGCCAAGGGTATACAATTCCCGGTGTATCAATAATAGCTTTTCCATCGTCGAGTGGAATATTAACCATATCCAGCGTCGTCCCCGGATAACGGGATGTTGTGAGTTCCTGCTCGAGATCACTGTAATCACGAATCAGACGGTTAATCAGTGTGGATTTGCCCACATTAGTACCACCAACCACATATACGTCACGATCTCCGCGATACGTCCCTACAAGCTCAAGCAGTCGGTCGAAGCCCTGATTTTGCTTCGCACTGCACAGAACGACATCTACCGTACGCAAACCTTGTTCTTTGGCCTGTTTTTGCACCCAGTTGCGAACCTTGTTCCAGTTGGTTACTTTTGGAAGCAAGTCCGTTTTGTTCACGGCAAGCAATACCGGATTGTTGCCTACAAAACGCTGCAAACCAGAGATGATACTGCCATCAAAGTCAAACAGATCAACGATATGGATGACAAGTGCATCCTTATCCCCGATTTTGCTGAGCAGGGCCAAGAACTCGTCCTGATCCACTGTAACGGATGATGACTCATTGTAATTTTTAATACGGAAACAACGCTGGCAAATGACGGGTTCACGATCCAACGCTTTTTCGGGGATGAATCCTGGTAATTCCGGGTTTTCCGTTTGCAGATGCACTCCGCATCCGCTGCACCTTACGGCAATATTGCCGTTATGCGGTTCTGTCATTTCTTCTTTTCCTCCTTAAGCCATAAGCCTTTCTTGCGCAAACTCGTTAGAGCAATCCGTTCCACGCGCCGATTGAAGCGGGTCATGAAGCCTTCATCCCCAATGGAGATCGGCAATACCAGAACCGTATAGAGTCCCAGTCGATTCCCTCCATAGACATCTGTAAGCATCTGATCGCCTACCACAATCGTTTTTTCAGGAGTTAACTCCATCATCTTCATTGCTCTACGAAACGGAACATTCGATGGTTTGCGTGCACTATGCACAAACTGGATATCCAGTGGCGTCGCAAACAGGGATACACGATTCAAATTGTTATTGGACACAATCATGAGCTGGAAACCAGCCTCTTTGACACGTGCGAACCACTCAATCAGTTCGGGCGTGGCATCAGGAGCTTTCGCCCCAACGAGTGTATTGTCCAGATCAGTTATAATTCCACGGTAGCCTTGAGCGTATAGCTCTTCCAGATTAATGTCAAAAACCGTGTCTACACGCAGCTTGGGCATTAACATTTCAAACAAAGAAGTCACCTCAGTTTCATACGACACACTATATCACAAATCCGTCTTTCCTGAAAATGCATACAGCGCCTCACGGCATAGGAAAAAAGGAAAAACGGGACGGGCGACATTACGCCCGTTCCGCTTTAAGTTCCTTACGCAGCTTCGAGGCAGTCTGATAGACAGCCTTCCAGTCGTCTGCAGTTACAGACGCTGGACTATAGCGAGTCTGTTCAAACTTGGCTAGAAGTTCATGCAAAGTCACTGCTGCAGCTGGTTTTGCCTGGCTCCAGCGGGTTACCGATTCACGAAGTGTCTCGTCCCCGCTTCGGGTCAATCCTTTGCGTTTCGCATAACGAATCCAACGTTCGGTCTCTGCCACTACCTTTTGTTCAGGGGTTAGCGGTCCACCTGTCCGCAGACGAAGCACGAAGAATCGAAGCGAGAGGCGATTTCGCCAGAACATATAAGCCACCCACAATACGATGATGGCACCAGCAGCCCAGATTACAAAAGCCGGGATGCTAGATGAAGCCTGCTCAGGCGCAGGAGTCTGCTCTTCCTCTTTTACCGGTTCCTCTTCAGGTTGTTCTTCAGGCTCGTCTACCGGCTGTACATCTGGTTGTTCCGTGAGTAACGGCATGTCAAAGCCCGGCGTCGCTTCAACCGGAATCCATCCATACTCGCCAAAATAAACTTCAGCCCAAGAATGCGCATCTGCATTCGTTACAGTGTAAGTTGTCTCGATCTCAGCCCCAGGTTGGCGCGGGGCCTGCATATCTGAATTCAGCGACAGCTGTCCAGGTGCGTACCCTTTCACCCAACGAGCGGGAATCCCTTCGGATCGCGCCATCATAACCAGCGCAGTTGAGAAGTAATCACAATACCCTTCACGAATGTCAAATAAAAACCCTTCAACAAAGTCACTGCTTACTTTTCGGGATAAATCCGGATTGTTTGTGTAATCAAAATTTTGTTGTAAATAGTTTTGCAGTAATGCCACTTTTTCATACGGCGTATTTGCCGATGCTGTAATTTCAGCGGCCAGGTCCGTCACCCGATCTGGGAACCTGGATGGCAGCTGCAGGTACATATCATCTGCCGGATTACTCGTATACAGATCATCAAAAGATTTGGTACGAAGTTCATCTTCCACAATAACTGGCGCTTCGGATACAATCGTATACGTCTTCGGATATTGCGGTTGCTGACGGTCTGTTACGACATGAAGTTCTGCCTGCTCTGGATTCCATAACATCCGGTCCGAATTCGCCTCACCATTGACAGATGTGACTTCCGAGATGGAATAGGCTCCAAAGAGGATCGGATACACGTTGTCATTCAACATCGTCACTTTCTGAGTGACTTGCTTGGTGGTTACATTTCCGGATTCGTCATTCTCCAGAGCTTGTCCCGCCTCAACATCCTCTGTCGCAACTCGTCCGCGATCATCCCAGCCTGTTCCCGTATACTCTGCGCGCGTCTCACCACGCCAGTAACTGCGCTCATTGGTAGTGACAGACATGACAGGTGTATAGTCGAAGTTAAATCCTCCGCCGAGCTGGTTATCTTCCCTGCTGTATCCCGACTCGGTAGCTGCCGGAATGTCCAGTGTGCCGTTGCCTGTCTGACTCCCCGAACTTCCGGTGTAGTTACGCCACGCGGTATACGGGTCCGTTAAGGTAGGAGGAACTTCCGGCATATTCACACTGGCTACGATAATCAAAGAGAATATAATTGCAATGTTCGCCAGAATTTTATAGGGATATCGGATAATACGCTTCCAGCCTTGTGGATATTGCAGTTGGAAATTACGGAAGTGCTGACAAACCAGCCATCCCATTCCCGCAAACATGACCCAGGCCATTTCAATCCAGAGTGGAAACTGGGTAAAGGAGTCGAGAATTCCCATCGAGATAATGTTAATGCCCAGAAAAACGAGAATTCGACGTGTTGTAGTCACCAGGCGCAGGGCAGCTTCAAGCATCACCCACGCGCACAGGGAGAACCAGATGTAAGGTGTCAGGTGCAGCACAAATTGCTCTGTACGCTCCATTAACGTGCCGTAAGGAATATAAACGGTGTAATCGATTAATGTCTTATGCAAAATATATACAAGGACAACCGCCTTGATTATAGTTCGAATCATTATTTTGAAAGGCAGAATCACTTCCAGAATACTGACCGCTGCGAGCGTCCACAGCACCAATGAAGTGGTCTCGGTATACCAGGATTCCTGTGTAAATGATATCCACTGCATGCCAATCAGGAAAATCCAGAGCAACGAAGCTGCATGATACCAGGATCTTCTCCCTGCTGTCAGCTCTTTGCCTTTAGTACTCATACACTACCTCCCCCCATAACCGTTGGAAGCTCCTGCAAATGGGAAACGGTAAAGGATCTTGTACCTCTTCCACGCAGCATCGCATTCCACTCGGAACTCCGGCGGGAATCAGTGGGTTCAATCAGAATATGACAAGGGGTCATCCCCCGTGTGTCAGCCCATCGGAGCAGTTCGAGAACTTTTTCATCCTTCTGGGGAGAAATCACTACAAAATACGCGCCTTGAGGAAACTGACGTGACATCTTCTCAACACCGGGCAGCAGCCGATTCTCTTGGCCGTTATATTGGATATCTACCAAATGATGAATCATCTTCTGCCGTTCCATCGGACTTTCGCTGGGAGCAAAAAATGATGTCATCTCCGACAGTGTCAGCAGCCCCATACCCATTCGTTCTCTTGTGCCATACTCCAGCAGGGAGGCAGCCGTGGACACAGCCAGTTCAAAGGCCTCACCATGCTCATAGCTGCCTGACAGCGCATCCAGCACCAGAATCGTTTTCGGCACCGACTCATGTTCAAATTCCTTGGACTTCCACGTTCCCGTCTTAGCCGTTGCATTCCAGTGAATGCGGGAAAGGCGATCGCCATAAACGTAGTCACGCACGCCGTTAATCTGGGTCGTTTCCCTGCGTGAGCGGGTCAAGGCCGTCTGTGGACCGGATAACCGTGATTTGCGATCATACAGCTGCCAGTACGGTATAAATACCGTCCGCGGCAGCACTCGGAATTCCCCTTTAGCTTTGAATGTTCCCCGATGCTCGATGAGACCAAAGATGTCCTCGCTGGCACATTCCGTTTCTGAAAAGACATACTTTCCCCGCTCCAGCGGTGGGGTCTGAAATGACAACTCACCATACCCTCGCATGCTCGGAATGAGGCTTTCTTTGAAAGACCAGGATTCACCGTTATGCCGATGCAGCATTTCGCGCACAACCACATAAGGAAGCGGCAAAAATCCCGGGATGTTCAGACTTAACTGCACCTGTACCTGGTCACCGGCATGCAGCAGCTCTTCATGATCCAGACCGGAAGAAAGCTTGCGCACGCCATGAGTACGCCGTACACCGCTAAAACCAGCAATCGCAAGGTAAACACAAAGCAGAGTCACCATCGACAGCAACATCAGGGAGGTCTTCCCGCCCTGGAACAAAACATACGCCAAACAGCACATCCACACCGCCGCGATGCTCCATACGCGGGGGTGGCGTATTCCCCTTCTGACTGTACTCAAAAGCGGCTTCATCAATTATTGCCCCATGGAGACGGGCACACGAACCTGCTGAAGTACGGAATTCAATACAGCCTCGGAGCTCATGCTGTCCAGTCTCGATTCGGGACGCAGCACAATCCGATGGGAGATGACATAAGGCGCCATCGTTTTCACGTCATCCGGAAGCACGTAGTCACGTTCCTGCAAAAAGGCAAAAGCCTTCACGGCCATCATAAATGAAATAGCTGCCCGCGGGCTGGCGCCCAGCAATACGGATGGGTGGGAGCGAGTTTTGCGAACCACATCAAGCAGATAATCCATGACCGGATCACCGATGAATACTTCCTTGATTTCCTGCTGAATGGCTGATATCTGATCCATATGGGTTACGGATTCAAGCCGATCAACAGGCTGACCTGACTGATGCTGCTTCAGCAGCGTTTTCTCGATATCCTTGTCGGGATAACCCAGACTTATTTTCAACATAAACCGGTCCAGTTGCGCTTCCGGCAATGTGTACGTTCCTTCAAAATCGATTGGATTCTGGGTTGCACAGAGCATAAATGGATGAGGCAGATCATACGTATCGCCATCTACCGTCACACTGCGTTCTTCCATGACTTCCAGCAAAGCGGACTGCGTTTTCGTTGTTGCCCGGTTAATCTCGTCTGCCAGCAAAATGTTGGTCATGACCGGACCGGGACGGAAGTAAAAGCGCTCGTCACGTGGATGGAACACTGATACCCCAGTGATATCACTTGGTAAAATATCAGGATTACATTGAATGCGGCGGTACTCTCCGCGCATGGATTTCGATAACGCTTTAACCAACTGCGTCTTGCCTGTTCCTGGTACGTCTTCAATCAGAACGTGTCCGCCTGCAAGCAAAGCTGTGAGCAAAAGTTGAATTTCAAAGGATTTTCCCATTATGCATGATTCCAGATTAGAACGAACTGCTGATATGATTTGGATCGACTCTTTGCGCACAGGCATGTGGTCTAACCTCCTAAAAAAGCATACAGATTTCCTTTTATTGTACATGATCCAAGGGCGCGAGTACACTCGAAGGAACTCATAATTTGTTTCCAGCCGTCAGATTCACCGCAGTTATCGCATGATTACGACAAAAAGAGGCTCGGATAGAAGTTATCCGAAGCCTCTACTGATTCCATATATAATGGTTAGCTCTGCCATGCTCTGTTACCCTTTGGGCCGAACCACCAATGCCGCGAGAAAAGAAAAGATAATCGCTGAGGAAATACCCGCCGCGGTCAAATCAAATATCCCCGTAATGACACCGATCCATCCCTCTTTCTCCAGTTCCGTCAATGCCCCGTGCACGAGGGAGTTACCAAAACTGGTAATGGGGATGGAAGCTCCTGCCCCTGCAAATTTGACGAGTGGATCATACAGCCCAAACGCATCCGCAACCGCACCAGCCACAACAAGTGTACTCATCGTATGTGCAGGAGTCAGTTTGACACCATCCATCAGAAGTTGTCCCACGACACATATCAACCCGCCAACAATAAATGCCCATAAAAACTGCATCCTTTTATCCCTCCTTTTCTATGGCTACGGCATGCGCAATACAAGGAATGCTCTCGCCCTGCTGGTATGAAAGTGGAGACAACAATGCACCGGTAGCGACCACCAATACCTTATTGAGTTCACCCTTTTGCATCCGGTTCAAAATGTGACCGTAAGTCACGGTCGCTGAACATCCACAGCCGCTTCCTCCAGCCACAACCTGAGGCTGCTTTTCCAGGTTATATATCATCAGGCCACAATCATTGAAGACAGTTTGTTCCATCGGAACACCCTCTTTATGCAAAAGCTCTTTAACGATGGGCAACCCAACCGAAGCCAAATCACCTGTAACGATCAGATCATAATAACCCGGTTCCAGGCCTGTATCCCGGAAATGCGAAACAATGGTATCCGCTGCCGCAGGAGCCATCGCAGCCCCCATGTTAAACGGATCTTTGATACCCAAATCCATAATTCGGCCAATGGTCGCTTTGGTGACTACCGGGCCCTCACCAGTACGGGAGATGACACCACAACCAGAACCGGTGACCGTATACTGTGCATATGGCGGCTTCTGGGAACCATACTCTGTTGGATAACGAAATTGCTTTTCCACCGTACAGTTGTGACTCACCGTACCTGCCAGTACATAATCCCCTGCACCCGAATCCACAATAAGTGAGGCTAAAGCCAACGTTTCCATAGAAGTTGAACAAGCACCAAATACCCCCAGATAAGGTACACCCAGCTTACGGGCCGAAAAGGAACTACTGATAATCTGATTCATCAGATCCCCGCCAACAAAGAACTGCAGCTCTTCCTTCGTGATATTCGCATTGATTAATGCCATTTGAGAAGCCTGTTCGAGAAGCTTACGCTCTGCCTTTTCCCAAGTCTTCTCCCCAATCTCCAAATTGTCATATACATAATCGAAGTCAGATACCAGAGGCCCTTGGCCTTCATCTGGCCCAACGACTGCCGATTTGCCAATAATCCGTGGACGGTTCTCAAATTGCCAGGTTTGTTGGCCCAAGCGTTTCATAAATGTCCACCTCCGAAGCCGAGAATGGCGTATACGATTCCCACGATAAAGGCAGCCACGACACCAAACACGATGACCGAGCCTGCCAGTTTGAACATGTTGGCACCAACCCCAAGCACCAGTCCCTCGGCACGATGCTCCAGTGCTGCCGAACACATGGAGTTGGCAAACCCGGTGACAGGTACAGCCGTCCCTGCACCCGCCCATTGCGCCATTTTATCGTAGACACCGAGACAAGTCAGGATGACTGAAATGAGGATCATGACCGCAACGGTTGGACTGGCAGCTTCTTTCGAAGTCATGTCAAACCCGGCCATAAACGCTTCCTGGATAGCCTGTCCAATGACGCAGATGAATCCGCCGACGAAGAATGCCTTAATACAGTTCGTCCAGATTGGACGGGCAGGCTCATGTTTTTTGGCGACTTTTTTATATTCCTGTTCACTGATGGACAGGGATGATGATGATTTTTTACTACTACCCTTAGTTTGAGCTGGCAAGATACAGAACCTCCCTTGTAATGAAAATGAGTCAACAGATGTGACTGCATGTACTGTGTGTAATCCTGTATTCATTGTTTGTTAAGGTTGGGAAAGTTATGTATCCGGCGAAAGACAGCATATGTTTCCAGCACGATGAAGCTGCCGAATGAGATGAGTCGCTCAGCGCCGGATCAGAGGTCTGTGAAATTTATAAATAAAGCAGAATGATCACGAGCAAAATAAAAAGGACGATACAAAGGATGGTTTCATTGCCTTCATCGGGTGGCGTCATCTATTGTCGCAGCTCCTTCCTGTTGTCAGGCAAGTGAAATAAGTGGCTCATTGGATACCTTATGGAATACTGGTTAAGCAAAACGGTTCCTTACTATATGCATATTCAATGCAGCTGCCTGGCGACTGTGCTTGGTGCGGATTTAATGGCCCGATGAATCATCAAACGAGCAAGCATTTATGCCTGAGATACGTGACATAACCATGGACAATTACTTGCGCAAGGTTCATACTGTAGTGTGACCAGTGGTTAAATAAAACGTTCTTCTCTTCCGAAGAACAACAGTCCGGCAGCCGTTCTGCTGAGACCTGATCTACATACAAGCAGAGGAGTTGTCGACACATGAATCAAAAAACGTTGGAAATGTTTCGTACGTTAACGGAATTCCCTTCCGTTTCAGGGTTTGAGCGCGAGCTTCGCGGATGGATGAAAGAACAAATGTCTCCTTATACGGATGAATTTGTCCAGGATCGCCTGGGTAGCCTTTTTGGTGTATTGCGAGGAGAGGAGTCTGGACCCAAAGTCATGGTTGCAGGTCACTTCGACGAAGTTGGCTTCATGACCACAGGTATTACGGAAACAGGCATGATCAAATTCCGCCCACTAGGTGGATGGTGGAGTCAGGCTGTACTGTCCCAACGTCTGGAACTCATCACTCCGGATCGCCGGATTCCAGGGGTTGTCGGTTCAACACCTACTCATCTTCTCGATGAATCCCAGCGCAATAAACCGGTTGATCTTAACCATATGTACTTGGATATTGGTGCGGATAACCGTGCAGAAGCAGAGTCTTGGGGCATTCATCCAGGCATGCAGATCGTGCCGATCTGTGAGTTCACACCGATGGCCAATCCGAAGAAAATTATGGCAAAAGCATGGGATAATCGTTACGGTGTCGGACTTGCACTTGAGCTGGTTGAAGCATTGCATAAAGAAAAATTGCCAAACACCCTATATTGCGGTGCAACAGTCCAAGAGGAACTGGGACTTCGTGGTGCACGCACGGCTGCCAATCTGATTGAACCGGATATTTTCTTTGCACTGGACTGCAGTGCCGCGAATGATATGACAGGAGACAAACAATCATTCGGACATATTGGACAAGGCGCTTTACTACGTATCTTCGACCCGGGCATGTTTACCCATCGCGGTATTGTTGAATATGTTCAGGACACAGCATCAACAAATCAGATCAAAATGCAATATTTCATCTCTCCTGGTGGTACGGATGCCGGAGCGGTTCATTTGAGTGGTATTGGTGTGCCTTCAACGGTAATTGGCATCTGCGCCCGCTACATTCATACTTCTTCTTCCATTATTCATACGGATGACTATGATGCGGCAAAAGAGTTGCTCGTGAAACTGGTTAAGGGTTTGGATCAGACAACACTGAACACGATTATCGGAAACGCGTAACTTCTTCTATAAAGAGATGTCCTGATTTTCAGGGCATCTTTTTTGATGTTCAAAACACTGGAATTCGTCCTAAAGATAAGGGGAAATGGAGATGTAGTGATGAATTGCAAAATGCCAGCCTCTGCATAAGCAGAAGCTGGCATGATTTGGTTTACAGAAATAAAGGGGAGAACGCAAACCAGGCCAAAATAAGAGCCAGCACAATGCACACATTTTCCACAACGGCCCCATGTTTCGTGCCCGTACTCATGAGATTGATCCTTATACGCCACTTGAGTGGCGGCAATGGACGAATGCCGCGATTCGTCAACGAATCTGCCAATAGATGCATGACATAGGCTGTACCTCCGGCTACCCAGATCTCTGGCCCCTGCGAATGAGTTGTACTGTAGAGCAACCCAGTCCATACGGCGGTTCCATATAATGTGTGTGTCAATCCCCTGTGGGTTAACGTGGTACACAGCATTAACAGACTGCCAGCAATTAGATTCCATGGTGCAAATGCATGCCCATAGAATACAAGTCCCAATCCGATCGCAAACATCAACACTTTGCGCAGGGAACGGGATGGTAGGAATGATACCATCGCAATCAGAATGGCGAGCAGCAGATTCCATGGTTTCGCCTGAACATAGAAGTACACAAATACGGCGACAGGCAGCAGGATTGTCTGTAATAGCCGAATGAGGCTGTTCGGCAATGCCTTGGATACCAATAGCGAATTCGGTTCATCAATGTCTGGCAGCAGCGAACCGATCAGGGCCACGGTAACCGCCGGTGCAGTCACGGGCATGCCAGCCAATTGCAAAACAGAGAGGGATACAGTAGTCCCGATAATCAGGTGGGATCTTCCCATCATGGTGCAAAAACTTCCTTTCGAAGAAATAGGGAACATAAACCGTCCACTCCAGATATTACAACGAAAACAATATAAGAACAATAGTTCGCATTTCTTAATTTACTTACTCCAAACCATGTAATTACCATCGGATCTCTGGGCAGACTAACATCTGAACTGATTTTACCTTTACCTCATACGGCGTTAATCCTGTGTTAACATCAATGGTGTATAGTCGGTTCATACCCAACCAACAAAGGATGATCGCTTATATGGGAATTCACACGTACTTTAGGTCACTGAATGATCTTGAACGCATTATTCGGACCCCTGGCAAATTCAAGTTCGAAGAACACTGCGTATCTGCCCATTCCTGGAAAGTGGTTCAGTACGCCAAAACACTCGCCGATATCGAGGAACAGAACGGAGTTATCATCGATTGGAAGAAGTTATATGAAATCACCAGCAGCCATGATTATGGCGAGATTTTCATCGGGGATATCAAAACACCAGTCAAACATCATTCGCTTGAGCTGCGGTCCATGCTGCAACAGGTGGAAGAAGGCATGGTTGAACATTTTATCAACGAGAATATCCCGAAAGAATTCAAGGACATTTTCCGCAGACAGCTGCGTGAAGGCAAAGATAACTCCGTCGAAGGACTCATTCTGGAAGTGGCTGACAAAATGGATCAAGTATATGAAGCATTTGCTGAACTGCAACGTGGCAATACGGAGAAGGAATTTATCGTCATGTACCGTTATGCTCTGATCAAAATTAAAAAGATTGACCTCCATTGTGTACACTACTTCCTCCAGCACATTCTCCCCGACATGATCGAGGAAGGCATTCGCTCCCCGTTTGATATCCGCAAAATAACAGAAGAGGCATTGGCCCAATAATCAGCTCAAGTCAGCTTGGTTCTCATGATCCAGGGACAGGGCTTTTTTTCGTTATTGTAACCTTTGGCGATACTCGCTAGGATACAGTCCTGTCTTGTTTTTGAAAATACGGCTGAAATAATGGGAATCACTATATCCCACCGCTTTACCTATTGTCTTGATATCCATATCTTCAAAAGCCACGAGCATGCGTTTTGCTTCGTTGATTCGAAGCCCTGTCATGTATTTGAGCGGGGTTTCACCCGTCACTTTTTTGAAACACTTCCCCAGGTAATCTACACTAAAATGCATCTGTCCTGCCATGTCCTGCAACGTGATTTCATGCATATAGTTCTGTTTCAGATACAACTTGACTGCCTCTGCAATATCCTCCGACTTCACCTGTTCATCCAGTACCGCACTGACATGTGCCAGCGAATCCCCTGCATGGCCGAGCTTTAATTCCATCGCATCCAGCAGCGTCTGAAGCTGTTGTTCAGTTAGTGGTTTGAGCAGATAATCCTCCACTTTATAACTGATGGCCTGACGGGCATATTCAAACTCGTGGTGACCGCTCAGGATCACAATCTTGACATGGGGATAGGCAAAATACAGATGTTTCGCCAGTTCCAATCCATTCATGACGGGCATCTGAATATCGGTAACGACCAGATCAGGCACCGTATGTTCAATCAGTTCCAATGCTTCCTGTCCATTTCTAGCTTCACCTATAACCTCAAACCTTGTGCCCAGCTCGCTGAATTTCCGGGATACGTTGCGGCGAATTAACGCCTCATCTTCCACAATAATGGTTCTATATGTCATCACCATGAGTTTTAACTGTGCTCCTTTCGAATGGAACCGCCAATCGAAATACTGACGCCGCCAGAAGGTTTATTCGAAATATGCATATGTGCCGCGGAACCATACCATAATTTGAGTCTGATCCAGATGTTTTTCAAACCCATCCCGTTGATCTCAAGTTCTGGCATACGCTCCCATTCCTGTGATTGTTGTATGTACTGTTGGATGAGCGCGAGCGCCTCGGGTTCCATGCCAGGTCCGTTGTCTTCGACTGTCATTTCCCAGGTCTCCTGCAAGGTGTCCAGCTCTCCAATGATATGCAGCTTCCAGGGTGGTGTATCACGTAGTCCATATTTCATGACATTTTCCAGCAAAGGCTGAATTAGCAGCATGGGGACCTGAAGATTTTTCATCGAGTCAGGAACATGGAATTCATAAAGCAGATCATCTTCGAACCGAATTTTCATACACTCCAAATACCGCTCACAGTAGTCGATTTCTTTTTCCAATGGAACACCGCTTTTGTTCGGAGCCGAGATGTAACGCAGCATGGATGCAATGTGACCACAGAACGCAACGATCTGTTCATTCATGCCCTCCTCTGCCATAATGCTGATGTTCGTAATGTTGTTATAAAGAAAGTGAGGGTTCATCTGGGACTACAAAGCCAACAACCTGGCATCCGTTTCCTGAGATTTGATCGCCAGCATGTCCTGGAAGGACTGAACTAGCTGTTGATTCAACTGGATAAAGGTATCATTCAACTCATCCATCTCACGGATGGAACCCGGATATTCCAACTTGAACAACTGACCAGAGTCCTGACCCGTAGTCAGATCGTGGACGCCAGTTTTCTGAATAATGCGCTGCAAACGATGGAGCGGTAAAGTAACACGTTTGGAGATCAGGTATGAGAGGAGCAGAATAAGAATCAAGGTAGCTAAAGTAGCCCCCATGAATAGAAGAGCCATGCGATTCAGATTCGCAAACAGAGATTGTTTCGACTGCATCACGATAACCGTCCATCCTGTCTCCTGCGAGCTCGTGTAGGTCATCATTTGCTTCGAATTTCCATCGGGATCTACAACTTCTTGCATCGTTCCTGGTGGATAGTGATCGTTTCGAATCAAGTTAACAACGTCAGAATGGATTGCTGTTAGCGGATGTTCATTGGACAAAAAAGGATATAAAAGCTCATTACGTTCATTCAATACATAGACGCTCAGATCTTCGTTCCCCGCTTGCACATCGTTCAAATGCTGGAACAGGGTTCCGGCATCCTGCAAAATTTCCACCACTCCTTGGGAGACATAATTTCCATCCTTATACACCCGGGTAAGGGAGAGATATTGTTGGCCTGATTCCCCCTGCCCTGTTGGCATCGGTAATGCCCCACCATCGAGTAAACTTATGACACGCCAGCCATTGCGCGCCCACGTTTCCTCGTACCACGGTCTTTGGGTCAGATCTACGGACAACTGGCCATTGAACGCACCGGCACCCAGCATTTTACCGTTCACATCATAGATATTGGCTTGTTTGGCTGTGTTGGAGCTGCTAATGATCGCCAGAATGACATCAATCAGCGTTGTTGTATCTTTGTAAAACGCCGGGTCACTCGCCAACGTCTGTTCATTGTCCTCCGCTGGAGATAAATAGTGACTGAAGTGCTCCTTGACCAGATTGGAATATACGATGTTCATGGAGAAATTATTCATTTTGACGATTTCCTGATCCAGATTGCTCACCATCGAGTTCCCCATCTGTTTCTGCTGTTCGGCACTTCGACTACGAATGTCATTGGCAAGAAAAACATACAAGAGGCTGGCCACAATCAATGAAAAAACAATAAATACCGCAGAGTAGTAGGCAAACAGGCTTTGCTGAAGCGTTCTGAATCGGTACTTAACCATCTCACACCTCGTTATCGGATGATGTCTTGCAACTTACTCGAAAATGTCCACCCAACAGAACGCTTTTGTCTATTGAGCGCATTCTTCGTTCCGCGTAAAGTTATCCACATAAGAATACGCTTACATGAAGCGTTTCGGCAAGAGCTATTATTCTTTATTCCATGGGAGGTTCATTGATGAGAAAACGATTTCTATTATCCTTCGTAGGTGCGCTGTTGCTGTCCAGCCTGCTTCTTGCCGGGTGCAACTCCGGTGAAAGTTCCAAAGGTTCAGGCAGGGTAACACTAACGTTCGGAACAAGCCAGAGCGGCATTCCACGTACGGGTATCATGCAAACGATGGCTAAAGAATATGAGCAGGAAACGGGTGTGAAAATTGACTTTCAGGTGGTCCCTGATGCCCAGTGGCGTGACTTGATTAAGGTGAAGCTCGCCTCCGGTGAGGCTCCTGATATTTTCAATGTCGATGTGGATCCACTTAGCATGCCTGCCAACGTAAGACCTGAGGAAAATGCAATTGATCTGACCACTGAGGAATTTACAGGACGCATGTCCGAAGAGATTTTACCAACGGTTAGCTATAAAGAGAAGGTGTATGGGGTTTCTTTTGCACCATCGAAAATATGGTATGTGTACTATAACAAACGCATCTTTGAACAGCTCGGCATCCAGCCGCCAACGTCCTACGCCGAGTTCAAGGCGATCAGCCAGAAAATCAAGGATAAGGACATCATTCCGTTCTATCAGGCGCCTGCCAGCGGATGGTATCAGGTACTGCCTTTATTCGAAACCGGTCCAAACTATGAGCAAGCTACGCCGGGAACGTACGAGAAGCTGAACAACAATGAGATGAAGGTCGCGGATTTGACGCAGCTCAAGACGGTCATTGAACAATTGAAGGAATTTGCGGATCTTGGTTACTTCGGCAAGGATTTTCTGTCCAATACGGTCGAGGCTGGCATTGAAGCCTTTGGTCAGGAGAAAGCAGCGATGTTGCTTCGAGTCCCGGGCACCGAAAAGAAAGTGTCTGAGGCCTATCCGGACATGAAGGACAACATGGGATTTTTCGTGATGCCATGGGGCGATAACCAGACGATTGGTGTGAATCCGGGCGGTTCGGCTGCGATGTTTGGCAACAAAAACAGCAAGCACCCGGAAGAGGTACTGAATTTTTTCCGGTGGATTACGGAGCATGATCATCTGCAGCGTGTATTCGATGGTGGTGAAGGCAATCTGACCATCTGCTGGCCCGAAATCGAACCGAAGCTGACACAGGATTACATCGATTATGAGAAAAATCATGAGAAAGGCACGGTCATGCAGGCAGCTGTGAAGTACATTGATCCGCAATGGATGGATATCGGTAAAGATCTTTCCGGTATGTTCGCCGGAGCGATGACCCCTGATCAGATTCTGCAAAATATTGATAAACGCCGGGCTGAACAAGCCAAAGTGCTGAAGGATGAGGCGTGGCAATAATAGCGCAATATATCAGGTAAACTTAAACAATGAACAGCGTTACATGCAGCGGGCCTTGCCCGCTCATGTATTTTGGCAGGAAGGAAAGGTGTTACAAGTTATGAATGTGAACAAGATTTATCCTTGGTATTTCTCATCCGGAGCGATTGTGCTGTATCTGCTGTTCATCGTCGCTCCCGCCCTGCTGGGCATCTATTATTCCTTCACTGATTGGAACAGCTACAGTTCGGAGAAAAACTTTATTGGTCTGGAGCATTTCCGAACCATTCTGGCGGGTGATCCAACGTATTTACTTTTTATTAAGAATACAGTCCTTTTCACTCTGATTACTTCGATTGCCAAGACGGTTCTGGGCCTATTCCTAGCTCTGTTACTCGTCAGCGGTGTGAAAGCCGCCAATCTGCATCGGATGATCATATTTTCACCCCAAGTACTTTCATTCCTGATTGTCGGCCTGGTCTTCAAAAGCCTGCTCGATCCCAACAACGGTTTCGTTAACGTGACGCTGCGTTCGCTGGGTCTGGACGTTCTGGCCCAGAACTGGCTGGGCTCCCTTACCTGGGCAATGCCATCTATTATGGCGGTGGATACGTGGAAAGGCATGGGGTACATTATGGTGCTGTTCATTGCCGGACTGCTCGCCATTCCTCGTGATTATTATGAAGCGGCATCGATTGACGGTGCCGGCTTCTGGCAGAAGCTGTTTCGAATCACCATTCCGATGCTGATGCCGACGATCACCATCGCTACGGTGCTCAATATTACGTATGGGCTGCGGGTATTTGATGCGGTATATGTACTGACCAATGGTGGACCGGGCAACGCGACGGATGTGATTAACACAGCGGTGTATTCCTCTTTTGCTAAAGGGTATTGGGGACTTGGCAGTGCATTGTCCACGATTCTGTTTGTCATTATGGCGATCATCTCCTTCTTCATCATCCGCTTGATGAACCGAAAGGTGGAATACTAGATGCGAGTGAAAAAACGGCTGGTTTCCATCGGATTAAATGTACTTGCCTGGCTGCTTAGCCTGGTGGTCCTGATTCCTTTTGTCGTCATTGTTCTGAATTCATTCAAGTCCGATGCCGAAGCCAAAGTGTTGAAACTGACCCTACCCGAGAAGTTTATCTTTGAAAATTATAAAATAGTCTATGAGCAGGGACACTTGGGTGGTTCCTTTTTTAACAGTCTGCTGCATTCGACAGCCTCTTCCCTGCTGCTGGTATTTGTTGTGGCGTTCTCGGCCTTCACCCTGTCGCGTAATTATTCAAAGCTAAGCAAGTTCTTGTACTTCTTTCTCATTCTGGGCATTACGCTGCCATTAAACTACATTCCATTAATGGAGGTCATGAAGTCGCTGGGCATGATTAATTCGCATGTGGGCATGATTCTGCTCTATACGGCGATGGGTATTCCAATCTCGCTATTCATCACATATGCGTTTGTATCCAATATTCCGAAAGAACTGGATGAAGCAGCTATCATGGACGGATGCAACGGGATTAAGCTGTTTCTCAGAATTATTGTGCCTTTGTTAACCTCTGTACTGGTTACGGTATTTGTTCTTAATTTCCTGAGTGTCTGGAATGAGTTTACTGCCCCGCTCTACATGCTCAATACCGTCGAGATGTGGCCGATGACGCTCGCTGTCTATAACTTCTTCGGACAATTCAGTGCTCAGTGGAATCTGGTCAGTGCGGATATTGTACTTACGTCCCTACCTGTATTGATTGTGTTCCTGATTGGGCAAAAATATATTGTGGGTGGTCTGACTTCAGGGGCGGTTAAGGGTTGAGATGTATCCAAAATGATAATTCAATACACCGGGCTACTTTGAAATTCATCATTGACATCGCGTTTATTTGTAACTATTATAGTTACAACGGTGGTGATCATGCATGAAACAAATCAGCAGTCGCTTTTCCATTGCGGTTCATACGCTGTCCCTGGTCGCTGTTGTGCCCAATGAGTGCACGGGAGATTTTATCGCCAAAAGCGTGAATACCAATCCCGTCATTATTCGGCGCATTATGTCCAAACTGAAACAGGCCGGCCTGATTGAGGTCAGACCCGGTGTCGGCGGTGCTTCTTTGTTAAAGGACCCCGCGGACATTACCCTTTTGGATATATATCGTGCACTTGAGGTTGTGGAGGATGGCGAGTTGTTTAACTTCCACAAGCATCCAAACCCAAATTGTCCGGTTGGCAGCATGATCGAACAAACCTTGCGTGCCGAACTTATTGAGGCTCAAATAGCCATGGAGCAGCGTTTGAAACGTGTAACGATACAACAGATGATGGATCAGGTTCACGTCTCTGAATAAAAAAAGCTCATTACGAGCTTTTTTTAAACCTTTCGTTGTAATCACACCTGTTATAACACATACGATTACATCCATTCATGTAGATTGACATTTCACATTAGTGTCGACACAAAACATACTTTATAGGAGGAAAATACAATGAAAATTTTAGTTACTGGAGCAACAGGTCACTTGGGTTCACTGGTCGTAGAGGCTCTGTTAAAAACGATATCTGCTGGGGATTTGGCTGTAAGTGTGCGCAACCCGGAGAAAGCGGAAGCATTGCGTGCTCAAGGTGTTGACGTTCGTCAAGGTGATTTCGATCAACCGGAAACGCTGGAAAAAGCATTTGCAGGGGTAGATCGGCTGCTGCTTATCTCTACTGACGGTGACAATGAAACGCGTATTCGCCAACATCAAGCTGCCGTGGACGCTGCCAAGAAAGCAGGCGTTGGATTCATCGCTTATACCAGCGTTGTGAATGCGGAGAAAAACACCCTTTCACTGGCTGAAGTACATCGTGCCACAGAACAGGCTATCCGCGAATCTGGCATTCCTTATTCCTTCCTGCGCAACAACTGGTACCTGGAAAATGAAGCAGGCAGCGTTCAAGCAGCTTCTCAGGGCGCACCTTGGGTGCATGCAACTAACGCCAGCCAAGTGGGCTGGGCTACTCGCAGTGATTATGCGCATGCTGCCGCTGCAGTACTTACAGGTGAGGGACATGAGAATTCAGTATATGAGTTGTCTGGTAAACTTCGTACTCAAGCTGAGCTCGCCGCTATTGTTGGGGAAGTACTTGGACAGGACATCAACGTGCAAAATGTGGACGATGCCGCATATGCGGACATTATGAAGGGTGCAGGTCTGCCTGACTTTGTAGTCTCCATGCTCGTTGATATGCAAAGTGCCATCCGTGAAGGTGCACTGGCTGTAGAAAGTGATACATTGGAGAAATTGCTTGGCCGTCCGGCTCAACCATTGCGTGAGGGTGTTAAAGCGATTTTGGGCAAGTAAGTTTAAATAGAAGATAATAGAATGGGAATCAAAAAGGGACACACCAACGAATGTTGGATGTGTCCCTTTTGGTGTAACAGCGATCTATAAAAAGATATAGCAGTTGAACGTACTATTTATAGTAAACTAGTTCAATTGTGATATAAATTCGATGTAGATATCGGTAGTCTCCATCAACGTTACATTGGTCATTGCTCGATATACCGTGCCGGAATGTGATCAGCCAGCCAAATATTTTCGTTTCCATGATAGAAAAGAATTCCATCCTTGGCCGCTTGAGCCGCGTTAATTTTCAGTATTACTGGCTGGTCATCACGTCTTCGTCCCACCTGATTGGCGGTATCCATATCTGCAGACAGATGAACATACTGTCTCTGCCGAGGCTTCAAACCTTCCTTCATAATGGAAGCAACCGACCGCACTGGCGTGCCATGATAGAGTATCTCCGGTGGATCGGCAGGTGTATTGGATATCTTTTGCGGAGTCGAATGACCATATAATGCGCGGATGCGGCCAGAACGGATCTCATGTCTCTTTTTCTCCGAGGCTTGGATCATCTGCTCCAGATCCGCTTCCGTGACGTCCTTCCACTGTGGACTCTCATGTAAAGCCACCAGCAATTGCGAAATCTCCACCCAACCCTTTTCGTCCAGCTCTAGCTCATACTCCCAGGGGGCGTGACGCAAGGCGTAGGAAAGTTCCTTGCTTAATTTCATCAGATCCATTGCGATCATCTCCCAATTAAGTTAACAATTCATTAGACATATACTGTCTGTACCACTACATGAAAGGGTGAACGCTCTGCTTCTTCAGGTTCTCTCCGGTTGTACCGCCGCTAAAATCTCCTGAATGTTGCGGCTCAACCCTTCATCGTCTTCCTGGTTAAATTGACGATGTCCGTCAATCCCACGATGAATAATCGTGTTCATCACAGGATGCACCTCACGGTCTGAAGCCACCCGGATCAGATCATCGGCAAAATCCACCGCCTGCTGCTCACTATAGTTAAACGGCTTAATCAGCATACGGATGCTCAGTGCATGAGCCTGCGGCTCCGCGAGTTGATCCCGATGGGTTATGCCATATACAGCGCCAAATCCAAAAGCAGCAATCACCTGACGCTCCAGTTCCGTTGTCTGTTCCAAAGGCGTGCCGATCAGTTCACATATTTTGCCCACCATCTGCTCCAGCTCCGAAGCCGCCGCAGCCAAAATTACGTCATTAATATCGTCAGCATTGATAAATTCAGTCATATTGTATTTCTCCATTTCTGCTCCGTATTTGATCCATTCTCTTAGACTCTATGAAAACATTGTATCGGAGTTGGGGTATTCGTTTCAAATCACCCATATGTCGTCGACACTTCTCTTACTCTTCTATTACCCTTATATAAGTAAAGTCGCTTGCGATTTGAAACGATTTTTTGCGAGCCTGAGTGCCTTATCCTTTTCACCATGTTTCAAATAGTACTCAAACAATATCTCTTCATAACGTTCGGCGAGAAACTGGGAACCAAGTTCACGATAATAAGGAAGAATCCGCTCTTCTATCATTTCATAATACGCTTTTTCCTGCCCTTGTAAAATGACACATTGGAGTTCCAGTTCCATATAACTTGCGTCTGCAACAAGTTTAGAGTTGTGCAAGGCTTTCAGAGACATATCCAATAACTTGTTTGCAGGAATGAGATTACCCAGTCTACTCGTTTCTATGTAATTATTGAGCACCATCAGGTATAACGGTTGTTTCTCCGGTATAATATCAAGCGCTTGTCTATACCAGTAGGCAGCATCCTCATATTGATTTCGCCGGTTATATTCATAACCCAGATTGTTCAGCAGCTTGGCCTTTCGGTCGATAAAACCACAATCATCACAAATCCGAATGAGATTTTCATATCTGCGTTTCGTCTCAGGAAAATCATGATACTCACGAGAATTGAGCTGAACCAGCATAATGGTTTCGGTATCAATGATCCGCACCATATTAAGTGTTTTCCGAAAATGCTGGATAGCTTTCTCAGCGTAATAGTAAGACGTAATATTCGAATATATCGAGTGATAGGCCAGAGACAAATGATAAAAGTACTCATGATTCGTATATTTGGAATGATTTATTGAAGTTAGGGTCTGGATTGATTTGGTATAATGCCCTGTGAGGAAATAGTAAATCCCCATCACATGGTGATAAAAATAATGCTCATACGAATGCTCCGATTCATCCGGAATCTCCATCTCGGCAATAAGTCTTTCTGCTTCATCGATATCATTCATAAACAAGTAAAATCGGATCTGCAGCAAGTCATAAGATAAACGCAAGTCAGGTATACCTTTTAACGGTTCTTCTTCCAACTTGTCTTTGAGACGAATAGCTTCAGCTGTTCTTTGCATAATAATGGCCTCTTGCCATGAATCCAGGACATCGTTCATCTGATGATATCTTGTTACTTCCGTTGCCATATCAATGTATAATCGCTCACAGAGCATATCCATAATTTCCTGTGAATACTCTGTCATTCCCCGCTCAATTTTGCTCAGATGTGTGACCGAACAGATCCCTTTCACCAGTTCCCCTTGAGTTCGTCTATTTTTCTCCCGGTAAAATTTAATAATCTTCCCTTCAATCATCACTACACCTCTTTTTATCCATCGTTTTATTCCTAATTATAGGGATCGAATATGGACTCTACCAGTTATATATTGGAGTCTGGCGTACTTGGGAAGAGAATTTCAGGAGAACAACAAGGTGCAATCATGACAAAATAAGAGGCTCCCCCCCATGCTGGAGGAACCCCTTATACTTGTACATCTTATTTGAGCAACGAAAGTAAATTGTGAACCGTTTGGGCCGTTTCGGCACGTGTCGCATTATTTTTTGGTTTAAATTCGCCACCCGTAGAACCTTTCATTACACCGAGCTCAGAAGCTTTATTCACAGCTTCTTTTGCCCAAGATGCAATGTTTGCTTCATCCGTATAACCGGCTTTAGCCGACTTGGTATGGTTTGATTGGGTTTGGTATTCGTATGCTCTCATCATGAGCACTGCCATCTCTACACGAGAAATGGTTTGGGTCGGAGCATACTTATCATTAGCTATTCCCTGAACCAAACCTGCTTGATATGCAGCAGCCACGCTATCTGCGTACCAGGCATCCTTACTCACATCACCGAATGGCAATTCGTTACCTTTTGCCTCTAAGCCAAGGGATCTTACGATTAAAGCGGCGAATTCGGCACGAGTCGTTTGACCTTGTGGATCAAACGCAGTCTCTGTTTTGCCCGTCAGCACATGTTTCGCCGAAAGCGATTTGATTGCTTCACTTGCCCAATGCGTTGAAGCCACGTCTACGAACGATTTATCGTAAAGAAATGGTGCAAACGTGCCGAAATGAGACACTTTGGAAGTGACAGTACCTTGCTGTGGATCTACAACCCCACCGGCATAGTCCCAATTATTAATAGTTGAATTTTCATTGTACATTCCAATGAGATTACCATTAAGATCCCTATTGTAATTGAGTGTCAGCGTAACATCTTCCGGAAGTGTGGACAAAGATAACTTCTCATTTGAAACCTGAAGGTACAGTTCGAACTCGTAAGCCGTACCTGCAATTGTCCACGTTAGGCCTTGTTTCGTTTCTGGTGCTTGTACATCTTGTTTTTTTATATCCAAAATGATCTTGCCACCAGCAGCACCAGAACCTCCTTTTGATTGCAGTTCTTTTAATATGCTAGATGGAATGGTGAGTGAAAGTACACCTGGCTCAGACAATTTAAGTGAATTCGTACCCAACAAGTCTCCAGCATTGACAGGCAACTCAATCTTCTTACCGGCCGTGATATTCACATTCGCTAAACCGTTTGTCGCAGCTTTCAAATCTTTTTCTGTAATGACCTGATTTTGGCTTGGATCTGGTTCTGTGGTTGGTGCAGGTGTTGGGACAGGTGCAGGGGTCGCAGAAGATCCGCCGCCACCATTATTGCCGGAACCGCCGCCGTTATTACCAGAACCGCCATTGTTCATTTCCTGAATTTTATTAAGGAAGTACCCTAAGTCTTTGTCACCAATTTGCAAGACGGGCTCCTTGGTAGAATGGTTAGTGGTCTTCCCAAAATTATTCATAATATAGGTAACTTCGGTGTCTCCTACATAACCATCCTGGTCAATGTCGGCTATTCCATCCGACGTTTGATAATATTTCGTTACAAGCTCCATATCATAAATATCAATGGCTCCGTCCCCATTGATGTCTCCAGCATAGGTATAATCTGAACCGCTGCCTTTATTGACGCCATAATACTCGCCATTTATCATTTTGCTCAAAATCACTTCTTGCTTGGAAGGTAAATGGCCTGGAACTCGTGTGTAGATGGTAATAATCTCGCCTGTTGCCGGAATACCATCAATGAGAAACTCGCCAGATTCCTGCACGGCCCCCTCATATTTCTCCCCAGAAGCGGTTTCTGCATAAACTTCGATATCCATGGTTGAGTAGTCTTTTGATTGATCCAAAAACTCCCCATCGACCATAAAAGCTTCAGGAAGCACATAACCATACGTTCTTGACGATTTGGAGATCACTTCAAAGTTGGCTGTATTAAACGTGGTTAAGGTTAATTTCTCTTCGTTTTCTTCCATGTCAACCGTAGTATACTGTACTTCACGTAATGGTAAGTCACTTTTCTTGTAATAGAAATCATCACTAGGTAGATCAATGACTACATTGAATACATCAAGATCACCTGTAATTCCTTCAAAGGACCCACCAGCTATGGATGCCTCAAATTTGATATAGCCTTGTTCTACCACAGGATTACTAAATTTCACAGTAGCACCTGTTGTATTAAGCAATGCCTGCAGTTCAGGGGTTGGCTCAATTCGGTTAATCTTATAATAGTCATCCCAAGTTTCCAGGTTAAAAGAAATATGGTTTAATTTCTCCACATTATTCAGCTGAATGGTCTGAGTAACGGTATCTCCTTTACGCACCTCGTCCTTGTCATATTTACTGGTCACGTAGGGTTTCCCTTCGGCAATAAAGCCATAGCGATGATCCTTAACGGTATCTGCCGCTGTAGCTGCATCCATTCCGAACAGACGAAGTTCGTAACCTTGTTCATATTCTTCTTCAGTGATACCAAAAGATATTTCCCCTTCTTTTGAAACGAGTAACTCGCCCGAATAGAAAGGACTATCATATTCATAGAAAATGACACGATTTGAAGATTGATCATAGGCAGTTATCCCATTGTCAACGAATGTTTGGATCGTGGGATCGATGACTGTTCCATCATACCAAACGCCTTTTTGGCCTTCTCTTTCAGACAGCATACTATCATTTAGTTCATATACGCCCGGTTCAATACCCAAATCAATCTCTGGTGGTGTATTGTCTACAACAACCAATGTTTCGTATGCATACTGCTTCTGGTCTAAATCCGTTGCAATGAATTCAAGTGTATAATTACCCTCAGGGACAAATCGTTCGACGCTGGAGATCTTCCCATGTTCAATAGGGAATACATAACCTCTAAAAACGTTCATCATTAGGTATTCTACTCCCGGAAGCATTGACTCTGAATTCAATGTACCTAAAAACCCTAATTCTTCGCCGGTTTCGCGATCCTTCAGCAATACATCCACCGAATTCATAGGGCTTCCTAATTTAATAGCACTCAGTGTAATACGATTCAGGAACTGATGGAAAGGAGTATCGTTTGTGATGGATGGTGGAATCAATTCCACTGAAGTAATGCCCTTTTCGGTGATGCGGATCGAGAACGGGATCTGAATATGATCCGCCGCATTTTCCGTATCCAGATATACATATCCTTCATATCGGCCGCTCGGCGTGTCCTGAGGTATATCAACAGAGACGGTCATCTCTTCGGTGCTTCCACCACTTACAGTAATCGATTCTGGAAGATGAACATTTAAATTCATATCGTTTAACAGCTTCATGGAAGTGTTATATGTTCTAGCACTGTCTCCTTTATTCTCGATCTCAACTATTCGGCTGTCAGATAAGATCTCTCGGCCATTTTCTTCCAGGTATGCACTGTCAAATACGATTGAACCTGTAATTTCATCAATCAGAATGGATTCCTCATTCGAGAAGTGAATGGTTTTATCCTGTACTTTGGCAAATACGGATGTGTGGACTGCTCGATAAGGGTCTACACGACCTGCACCTACTTCATATACGGAATAATCACCATTCAGATCGACGGCTGTATTCATAAGAGCTGTCTTCACATCAAAAGGCGAATAATCTCCGTGTGCCTGCAGCATAAGTGCGCCAATACCCGCCATATGCGGCGTTGCCATGGATGTACCTGAAATTCGTGCATAGGCAATATCATCATTCGCACCTGTGTGATCGTTCACAAATACAGGGTAGGTCGAAAATACAGCTACGCCCGGGGCTACGATATCCGGCTTAATATCATTATTGACGGCGGCTGGACCTCTCGAACTGAAATCAGCCAGTTTATTGCCTTCCGTAACGGTTTCGCCCGTTGTGCCAAAAGTAATCTTCACGCCGTTCGTACCCTTAAGTTTTTCTCCAAGCTCTTTCATCATTTGGAATGTAGGAATATATCCGTTCATATCACCCAAATAATTAGGGATTGTTCCTTCAACATTATTATAAATAATTGCGGCTGCTGCCCCTGCTTTTCTTGCATTGACAATTTTGGAATCGAGTGCAATATCCCCCCGAGCGATAAGAGCCACTTTGCCTTGCACATCAATACCTTGAAAATCAGAAACATCACCAAGACCTGCAAATACTACATCATATGTTTTTCCTTCGAGAGTAGTTAGATCGTCTGTGAAGTCCTTACCAAACAAAGATAACTCCTCAGTATAAGTTGTAGAAGGTGTTTCTTCTGCTGCTGGTGCTTCCTCTTCTACTTCAGCTGCTTCTGCTGCTGTTGGCGCTTCTTCTTCTACTGCAGGTGTTCCTCCTGCTGCCGTTGGCGCTTCTTCTTCAACTGCAGGTGTTTCTCCTACTGCCGTTGGCGCATCCGCTGCTGCTTCTGCTGCAGGCGTTTCTTCCTCCCCTGCGGATGCTTCTTCATCCACTATAGATGTTCCATCTTCCTCTACGGGTGCTTCTTCAACTGTCTCTCCCGCACCTGAATTGTTGTATACATCCAGAGTCACAGTAGCCGTAGGAAGGGTTATTGGAACGTCGGATGCACCGATCGTAATCGCCAACGCGCTGGCTCCCGGTGAACCTAATGTACCTTCATTTGGACCATCGTTACCTGCCGCAACCATACTCACAATACCTTGCAGCATAGCATTGTTCAGTGCAATTGAAGAAGGATCTAGCGGATCATTCGTAGCAGCCCCTAAAGATAGATTGATAACATCAATTCCATCTTTAATCGCTTTTTCAATCCCAGCAATAATGCCACTCGTCTCACCACTTCCACCAGGACCCAGTACACGGTATACATACAAATCTGCGTCTGGAGCAACCCCTTTTACAGCATACCCCACGTCATTTTTGGCCTGCCCAGCGATCGTTCCCGATACATGTGTTCCATGGGAAGTATAATATTCTTCTGCTAATACACCTTGTTCTTTATAACCCGAATTTTCCCAATCTTCGTAAGTTGTCTCCATGGGGTCAGCATCGTTATCGACAAAGTCCCAACCTTTAACTGTAGTCGGATCCACTTGTTTTGGATCCTCACCCGCATGGGCACGATATCCTTTATACGCTCCGGTTAGATCCGGATGATTATAATCAATCCCCGTATCCAATACACCGACCTTAATTCCCTTACCTGTAATGCCCTCTTCATGAAGTTTGTCGATGCCAAGATAAGGCACACTATCAGCCATTCGAGGTTGCATTCCACCTCCCGTGGCAAATTCACTTTGCGTGTCTGTCTCTGGTAGATCAAGAGCCACTTCCTGGTCAGTCCATACTTTTTTCACTACCCCGGATTTCATCAAATCTTCTACGGCTACGCCGGGAATGGTTAGAGCAACACCATTTAGTGCGGTTTCATACTCTTGAGTAATTTGGATCGAGGCAGCATCATAAGATAGATCTCTCTTTTGTTGCAAGGACTTCATGTATTGCTCGAATTGCAGATGATTTTGTTTCACTTTGCTTGTCGCCGTAAGCTCTGACATCTTCTCATTGTTCAAAGCAGCTCGTTTCAAGGCGACTGCAGCGGGTTCACTTTTGAATTGGACAATCACTTTTATCAAATCTGTACTTTTAGTATTCACCTTGGCGTCAATAACTTCTCCATCCATCACTTGAAGCTGGTTTAGAGCTTGTCTTTCTTCCTTCGTTAGAGATTGCAGAATGGACTTAGTGCTTCCACTCTGCTGGAGAGCGCCATAGGCAGGCGCTGCATAAGCAGGCACGGAAAACATAGAAGATAACAAGACTCCTGTTGCTATAAAACCGGATAACAATCGGGCTGATTTTCGTTTCATTTCATACCTCCTGCGGTTTCCTATTAGATTAGGATCATCGTATTCCGCAGCGTATGGAATGTAAATTGGGGTAATTGTGTATGTAAATAGATTGAATCATTCTGATATCCTTCAAAAAAATTTACATATAAGTAGACCGAATTATCTAATTTAGAGACTTTACTTTACAAAACCAGGCTGACACCTTTATTTTTGCAACTTCTTTCAACAAACAAGTATCTCTAGACCTAAAAACACTTTCGAAAATGAAGAGTATTTTTAATAGAAAATTACTTTTTATGTTATTTTTTTATTAGGTTCAATATAAAATATCTGAAAAAAAACGTAAAAAAGCTCACACCAATGTTCTAAATAGAACGAGACATGTGAGCTTTTTTAACCTAGCGAAAATTATTCTTATAATATCCCTTTTCCCTAAGTTACTCAGTTCTTCTTCCGGAAAAAGTTTAAGGGTGGGGTTAACTGACTCTCCACTTGTTCATCCTGAATTTGTACTTGTTATACTGTCATAACTAGATAGTATATTACCTTTGCGTCTTACCATAATGGCATTATTCAACCGCATAGAAAGCGAAGATAACAATAAACAGGTCAATCATCGTTAATTTAGATGGTGGACCTTTGGATAAAAACGTTCGATCTACACCATTTCAGCCGACTTGGAAAGAATCCGAAATATCTTTGCCTAAGTTGTTATCCTTAGCTATTTGTTTGGCTACTTCCTCTCCAAAGTCACCTTTATCATGATGATAATATTTTGAATTATCTATTTTCCGCTCATACCCTTCTACATTGGATACATCGTAATTATGACTAATATCATCTGGTGTATCCAGCTTATTGGCCAACTTACTCCGTTCACGCCTTAATTTCTTAAGTTCTTCTTTACTTGCCCCTTCTTTTTCGCGTTTCTTTATTTCTCTATCTAAATCTTCAACTTCTTTTTTGATTTGTTTCTGAGTTTTCCCTTGTGGTTTCTTTTTCTTTCCGCCTCCGGAGCTGCTCATAATCAACATTGCGGACATCAAAATATTTGAATCCGCATAATTACCGAGCATATCCATTGCGGCAGTGAACATAGCATCGGACATCACGTCCGCCATCAGGCCATGCGTGAAATCAGTTGCTTTGTTAAGGGCATTCGCCAGCTTCGGCGACTTCATCAGCAGATCGTTCAGCTTACCTTTTAGCTTGTTCGCTAGATCCATTGGACTGAAATTGCTCGCGAGTCCCTTCGCCTTGGTCATGACCTTGCCTAGCGCACCAGAGAATAGCTTCTCCGGTTCTATTCGCTAAATCCGCGATCTAACAGACGACTGGAACCATCCCAAATACAGTTTCTGCTACTCTGGGACTTTTAAAAAAACTCTTCACCTTTTTTCCTTGCTTGTACAAAAAAAGCGGCATAGGATGGATGTTTTCCCATACCGTTTTATAATCTTTGTTTCGAATGGCGTCTATAAAATAGACTTAAGGACATTTCTTCCAGCCACTCCATTTTTCACTTCATTCAACTTATTTATTGAACAATTAATAAAAGAAATGTAGATATCCCTTATTTGAAGTGATTTACTCAAATCGGATTATTAGGATAATCCTCTAAATATCGATTTATTAAAAATTGACCTCGCTCATCATTTGGCATTATATTCAAATATTTGTACTTCCAGATCTTTAGTTGATCACTAAAACCGTAATCAGTCTTATACCAATTCGTATAATCAAAGTTTATATTGAATTTACCTGTGCTATCTAAACTTAGAGTAAATGAATACCATAATTCTTGATCATTGTCATCAAAAACTTTACGTATTTTCTCAGCTAGATTAAGTAACTTCATTTCGCTTTCTTCGAACTCTCTTTGATCAATCTGAAATTTTTGAGGTATTTTCAAACTATATTCGTATATCTCGGGGGAATTAACTGGACTATAAAAGAAATATGTGCCTCCCCCATCATTTGATACTTGTGCGTAGAATGAAAATTCACTCCAATTTTCTGGAATCATTTTATCAACAGTTATAGCTATCTCATTGTACAACTCATTTAGCAATAAATCCATTTGACTATCCCCCTGCTTGGTTTTTAATTACTTTCTTTATCATATCATCGCCTTCAATTTCATAAACTACTTCGAAAGCATCTGGTCTCATTGAATTGCCCGAATAGATTGGTTTAATTTGCACTGTAACTTTTCTAGGTGGATCTTCTTTAAGAGCGTTGGCCCAATCAGTTTCCATGTCATAACATACTCCGCCACTTCGAATGATATAGATATTTTATAGGACGAGGTTCAGCAATCGTTCAGCTTATTTTCAGCTTGTAAACCAAATCTATTTGACTGAAGTTGCTCGTAAGTCTCTTAGTCTTGGTCATCACCTTTCCTACCGCACCAGAGATGCATCCCCTGCTCATTAATCATTGTATACTTACAAAAACACATTGCTAGTTATCGTTCAGCCTTGAATGTTGTGTCGTAATTCATAATATACATTCCGTCACATACAAAAAAATGTCCACCACCGCTAGGATTATTTAAACGGTAGTGGACACTGAAAATAGAAAACTATTTTCTATGAAAAACAGGCCTGTTACGATAAACTAAAGTAACAATTTCTCTACATCTTTTTTTACCCCTGCATCAAACGTTGCATTTTCAATAACTGCACCTTTCCATTGTACATTTTTTAAATTTGCACCTTCAAAGTTCGCATCTGTGAAATTACCAGAAGATAAGTTTGCTTCACTAAGATTTGCACCACTAAAATTCCCATTAATAGCAACAACTTTAGATAGGTTGGCTTGAATAAAATCCGAATTCGAAAAATCACCTTCAATTAATATCGCTTCAGTTAAATCAGTCTCATCAAAAACAGCTTCATCTGCTTGAACACTGGTAAGATTTGCACGCTTAAATGTAGACAAAGTAAAAGACGTACCTGTAAGGTTTCCCTCCGTAAAATCCACTTCGTCAAAGCATCCTTTGATACAAGAACTTATTTTTATTTGAGCTCTGCACAAATTAGCCTTTATAAAGTTTGCTTCATTAAAAAAACAATCTGCGATATCTGCCTCCTCTAAGCTGACTTGTTCCAAATTACTTTGTTGCCAATCACAATCTCTTATTGAGATCCCATTTAAGTTAGAAGCACGAAAATTCGTCTTTACTGCCATTATTCGATCAGCTTTTAAATACGAAAAATCTGAGAATGATAGATCCATTTCTCCAATTTCTAATCCATCCAAAATCTCTTCATTCAAAATTGCAATTTGGATCTCCTTTTTAATTTCTTCCAAAGAATTCTCCAATATGTATCCCACCCATCAATTGTTTTTTAAATATAAATCCCAATTTTCAGAAGGCCTAAAATCAATCCAATCATTATCTTCACTGAAAATAGGGATTGCCAGATTATTGGATAAATTTAGATATTCCATAACTTTCATCCAGTTTGATAACAGTTCTCCTAGATTCGCATCCCACGGTTTATCCATTAGATCCAGGCGAATAGCCCCCCAATCAAGTTCTTTAACAAGACAAGGAGCCTTCATCAGGAAGTCCCTACCAAACATATCAAGAACAAACCCGTCAAAATACGTATACATTCCAAGCCCCAGTGGTCCGTTCGGCAAAAACTTTACAGTTACTGGATCTGCGGCTGTATCCATCCAATGTTGAACTTTTTCCAATTCATTAGCCCAAGTAAGATTGGAATGCCAGAACAAATGGGATACTCCAAATGTAGGTCGGCATATCCTAGCTATTTCATCCGACAGTTCGAAAAAATCAGGCCATTTTTTTTGAGGAAACGCTTTTCCCACAGACATACTAAAAGTAGATCGCACATTAAATGAAAAATCAAACTCTCCACTTAACTTAATTTTTTTATCCCCATAGATATAAATATCTGAAGATAACCCGTCCTCCAATCTATGCAGTATCTCTTCCCGACTGTATTCAAGTTTAAGCATGTCCGTGTCCCCCCACAACAAGGGATGAAAGACTTCATTATCCTCAAACAAAGATAGCAATTTATTGGCAATCTCAAGTTTGTTCTGATTAATTGCGGGATACATGATTGTACTGAGAAGACTCATTTTTTTATTCATGACTTTGCCCTCCAAGACTGTTTCACTTTTTGTATGGAATCCATTTTCCTCCCCCAGGAAACTTAGGGTTTGAAATCCATTTATATTTTATTTGTCCACTTGTTATATCCATATAATATATTTCACTCTTTTCACCGAGTGGTTTACTTGGTCGAGGTTGAGGAGGTGATCCACTTAAATTTGGTTTATCACTTGAAATTGTAACAACATGCTTGCCGTTTACTTTGTCTTCTAGCATATCTCTCTGTGCTTCCATTTGTTTATCATTATGAATGACTTGTTCCTTACCGCCAGTCTTATGTTTATGATCGTGAACTAGATCAATTTGGTTATTATTATTGTACCCAATGCTATCAGGACGCGTTACTTTCCCATTTTTCTCATGAGTTCTGTGATCTGGACCATTATTATCTATTACTTCTTTCCCAGGAAAGTGTTCAGCTAGAGCCTTCCTTCCTTTATCTTCTGCTTCAGCACCTTTCTTTCTATTATTTTCAGCTCTTTGATTATCTTGGTCCCATTGGTTACGCGGTTTAGGAGCTTTTCCTTCGTTTTTCTTTCTTTCAACGTAACGTTCATATCTTGCATCATTAGCTTCTTTTTTGTCACCACGTTTTTCAGCTTCATCAATTTTGTTACGGTAGTGCTTCTCTTGCTCACTTGTTAATCCATTCTTATTTAACTTACCAGGTTCATTTTTTGAAGATTCTCCATCTTTTGTATCCTTCTTACCGTCTTTATTATCCCCAGAGGATTTAGAACTTCCTGAATCCCCAGAGCTTTTATTGTTTGTGGTGATTCCCTGATTCTGATTCTTCTTATACTTACTATTCAACATACTTAATAGAATCATTGCTTTGGTAATTGTATCCGAATCCACATATTGACTTAGTTGTTCTAAGCCATAATTCATCGCCTCACTGATCAGCAAGTTCTGCATGAATCCGGTAGCCATACCGCCCGCCGTCTTGAGTCCGTTCGCCAGCTTCGGCGACTTCATCATCAGATCGTTTAGCTTGCTTTTCAGCTTATTCGCCAGATCCGCTGGACTAAAGTTGCTCATAAGCCCCTTCGCCTTGGTCATGACCTTGCCTAGTGCACCAGAAATGGCATCTCCGGCTTTGTTCGCCAGATCGCCGATCGCCTTCGCTACCTGACCGGCTTTATCCGCAATCTTTGTTGCTACACCTACAACACTGTCAATCACTTTGCCAGCTTTTTTGATTAACTTGGCACCCTTGACCGCAAACTTGGCACCCGTAGCTGCCCAGCCCACAAACGGAATTGCAGCTGCGGCGGATAATGCCGCGTTGGTATAATCTCCTCGAGCGGCATAGATGCCCGCGTTCGCCAAATCGGCGACTTCACCAATGACCGGAATCATACCGGCGACGTCCAGCACGGTCTGAGTCACATCCAGCACTTTACCCCAGAAGCCTTTTTTCTCCTCTTCCGGTTCCTCTTCCATCTGCACCTCGGACACAAACGGTGCTTCTGGTACCGGCTCCAGATCCTCCACGGTTACGGGCATTTTGATCAATCCGTCCAGTAGCACTTCGCTGCCCTTCAGATCCGTCATGCCGTCCAGAATCATACTGCTGTCTCCGCACTGAAGGAAGATCGTCTCCTGAGCCTCGATCCCTATCTTTTTCTCGCTCTCCAGTGAAATCTCCTGCCCGCCGGATGCTACAATTCCGCTATCGCTCTGAATCATGACCCCGCCGCCGTCCAGCGTGATGAACAGACTTCCTTCCGTCGCGATCAGGGACATTTCTGAATCGGTCATCTTCATTTCTTTGCCGTAGTTGGTTCCCCAGCTCTTGGTGGCTGGATCAGCGGTCTTCGGGGAAGGCTGACTACCACGACGGACGGAGCCCATCGCAAATGCATCACTCTCTTGCCCACTGGAGAAATACACCTGAACAGCGGAGCCCGCTTCCGGCATACTGTAAAACCCGCCGCCATCTCCGGCATATACCGCAGAATACGGCATCCAGCTTGCTTCCGATTCGGATTGGTCAGCATCCACATCCAGATGAACTTTCACCGTATCTTTGGTAACCCCGATGATCTTCCCTTCCAGTGCGACCCCTGCAATGTCATCGTTCCGAATTTCATTTTGCCGAATGCCACTTTCCGGACTAAGTGTGACGGTATGCCGAAGCATGCCCCTTACCGTTCGACTGGTACAAGCGGCGACCTTCAGTTCTTCTTCGTGGAAGAGAACGGTATCTCCGAGCGCCAACCAGCGATGGGTATCCAGCACGTAACTCGTAAAGTCTTTCTCCGATACATCAGAGGCTCCCACAGACCAGGCTTCTTTTAAAGCTCTCATATCCCGTCTTAGCGTATACGCCTGTTCCGGCAATTCTGTATATCGCCCATCCGGTACACCAATATACAGTTTGGGAGAATCAGCCGATATTTCGGGAATGATCGCTGCGCCGAACCGGGATGCTAATCTGCGTAGAAATTGCCAATCCGTCTCCCGATATTGGAGGGTCAAGGCCCCAAGCTTCGAACTTCCACTCACATAATCAATGACATCCGATTTCGGGTAAGCTTTCAGTACCTGCCGAATGACATCTTCGCAGTCCTGATCCTTGTTCTGGAACGAACGAATACGAGGTTCAATGTCCAGCAAATAGGAATAGGACACGGCCTCCAGTTCCAATATGTATATCCCCTGAACTCGGCGGATGCTGACATCCTGCACGAGTCCCTGGAACAGTTTGCGTACTTCCTGCCCCTGATCCCCAATCTCCACCAGGGACACCGTTTCATCCTGAGCCAGGATGTTCAGATCCCGATCTTGATGTTCTTCCGGGATGATGCCTTGTAGATACAGGCGGGCATGATCCCCTGCTTTGCGCTCGATACGCAAATCTTGTATATGCTGCAGCGTGTATGGAGATATACATCGGATATTCCCCATACCCACAGCCGCTTCCACTACACTCATTGTCTCACTTCTTTCCTCTAGCAATGTCAGCACACGGAAAAAAGGACTCAGCTATATTCTAAGATGTACGTTACCTGATGTTACCGCCGAACCCTGTTGTGCCGCCTATGGAAGATCCGCCAAGCTCTTGACCATCATCTTCAATCTGGATGTAGCCTCCATAGAGGCACATGTTCATGCAGGTGCTTAATAGGGCTGGTTCATTTTCGATGAGCACATCGGTTTTGCCATCCATCCACGGTGTAGACACGGACGGAATACAGGGTGCTTTCTGAACGCCCTCAATGTCGAATTCGCCGGTCTGCACGACAGGATTCAACTGACTTGTGCAATTTCCAAAAGGCATGATGTGGATCATGGGTGTTGCATCGGCCACATTCAGTTGTGCTTTTTCCTTCAAATGAACGCCGTGGCTGTAAGGGATTTTCAATCGATTTAACTGCGTACCGCAAGAACAGCTTAATATCGCTCCTGCCACAACATACGTTGGGCCCCCGGCACCTTCATCCACAACATCGGGTCTTGTAGCACCAATAGCTTCAGCCATTGTTTTTCCTCCTCTTTGGCCTTTCGCCCAGATTATTTTTAATAGTTCCGTTAACGGTTCTGCCTCTAAACCTGATCCACGCGTTGCAGGCGCAGTCCGGTATAGTCCCGGCGTAAAATCGCTTCAGCCAATGCCAAATTCACCAAGATCACGGTTTCCTTCAATCGTTCGTCCGTCAACTGAATAATTGGCCAGTTTGTGCTGCTCAATCGTTCGCCATCAACCTGAAGTACGTTCAACTTGCCACTGCTGTCAAATGTACTGTCCATGGATAGTGCTGCCAGCTGTGGCGGCACCATGAACCAGTAAGGGTGTAACTGCTGTCTCTCCATATCCATCAGCCCAGCCAACCTGAACATCAGGCGTGGAGCGAATGTACTCAGCAAACGTTTAAGCTCATCGGACCATAACGGATACGGCCGCTCGATCAGATCCACAGGAACAGGATTTCGATTAGGGCGAATCGTAAACTGCAAATTCGCTTGTTCCAGTTCATTCAATTGCTTGCCTCTAATCCACTCGGGCTGAATAATTCCTTTGACACCAATCGGTTCAAGAGCCCCTGTTACACGCATATCCTGCATGATCCGGAACCAGTCGTTTCTCATGCCATCCGCCCCTTCTGCTGTAAGTTCCGCTCCATAAAGTAGGCTAACTGGTCCTCGATCGTCCTATCGATATGCTCCAGGCCCTTTCGTTTCCGGGCTGCGGGACGACCCTGGATGGGGCAGGAAGCTCCCGTATCCATCTGTGCCCCCTCCAAACGCGAACCTGTAAAATCGACGCTGGACACATCCGTTCCACGGAAATCCGCATCAGCCAAGTTGCATACGCCAAACACAGTGCCTTCTAGCAACGCTCCCGTAAAATCCGCTCCTTGAAGATCCGCCAGTACAAAGTCTGCCTCTCTCAGATCCGTCCCTGCAAAGGATATCGGATGAAATCCCGGGATTTCCCAGATCTCAGGATCAACCAACCCCTGCTTCGCCTCGATCCCATGAAATATGGCCCCTACCATCCTGCATCTTCGGAAACGAGCACCATACATCTGGCTGCTATTCCATCGGGTATCCGTCAAGTCACATTGCTCCCAGACGGTATTCAACAGGTTGTTGGCTTCGAATTGGGCCCCTCCAAACGCCACATCGCGAAAAGCCGTGTAACGGAAATCCATCCCACTATAATCTCCTCCAGCCAGGTCCAGATGTTCCAAAGCCGCATATCCGTAGGCTCCCTCGATTCTTTCAGCAAGCCATTTTCGCATCTCTGATTCATCGCCTGGATCACCATTCGTTTTGTACACGGATTCGCTCACATCCAGATATTCACCTACCCGAACTTCAAAGGACGGGCACTTCTCCAGATGAATAAACGATTCACATTGCACAGCCTCCGGCATTGCCAGATGAATCAGATTCGTCACATAGGCGTGTCCGTGTTCAGTTTCCTTCAGGAGTAAATGTTCCAGATCTGGTCGTGAAATGGAGCCTGCATAGAGCGAACCCGGCCGTTGCAATTCTTCTTCCCAACAAGCCAGCATCACATCCAGATAACCAAATGCCCAGGAAGCATCATATTCTCCTTCAATGGGAGAGGGATCAAATAACCACGTTTCGTCAGCCATTTCGGTCAAATACAGGGCCTGCCCATCCATTAGTCGTGTTCGAAGCATGGAATATGTAAAATGCCCCACTGCTCCATGTTCACCGATCTTCTGCGCATCCAGGACACACTCACACTGCTTAGCAAAATGACGGAGAAACTCTTCTTTCAAACGTTCGCGATTCTGCTGGTACACCTGCTCGAAGCGGATCATCACTTGGTTGCGTAGTGGAATTACGATCTCTTGCTTGAACTGCACAAGCGCAGTAGTCACAAGCATTCCTCCTTTCTCCTTTTTAAATATCACCAATTCACTGTTATATGAACAATCCAGAAGTTGATTTGTAGTAGAACTCTAGTCACTTTTAATTGGTTTTCAGTTCTGTGCCCACCAATGAGGTTGTTCCGTCCATTTTGATGTTGCTCTCTTTACAGCTCAGGCTGATTTCTTCTTTTGCAGAAAAAACAATACTTTTCTCAGCATTCATCATGATATCTTCCTTGGCGGAAATCGTGATCTGCTGACTGCTAATAATTTCGATACCTCCGCCTTCACTCAGCCGAATAAAAATCTCCCCGTCTTTGCCCGTAACAATCACCTCTTCGGGTGTCATCTTCAATTCCTTACCAGCGGCGGTACGGAAGTATTTATGATCCGGGTTACTCAGCTTGTTGCTCTCGCCTTCGTCCGAGTTCTGGCGTACCGAGCTCGTAGCTACCCCTTCTTCTTCCTTGTTGCCGGGAAAATAAACCCGCACATGATCCCCTTTTTCGGGCATCACGTACCAACCACTGTTTCCTTCCGCCGTATACACGGACTGATAGGGAAAAGCATGCGCCTCACCCTCGTTTTGCGCTGGATCAATGTGCAGATGCACTTTCAAGCGATCCTTGTCGATGCCAATGACGACACCTTGCAGCGAAACTCCGATAATTTTATCGTTATGGAATGTATTTTGCCGTAGTCCCCGATGTGTACTTAGTGTATAACGATGCTTGAGCAGACCATTTTTCATTTCGGTAAATGCCTCATATACATACAGGAGCTTGCCCTTGAATTCGATGGCATTCCCCAGATCCAGTACGCGATTTGTCTCCACTTCGTAATACACGTAATCCTCTTCGCCAACCTCAACCTTGGTGTTCTGCGAGGTGTAACGGAACTTATCCATCCGTTTGCGAACTCTGTAATTGAAATCCTCCAGCCTTCCCTTGGATGACGTATCAAACACACCAAAATAGAATTTTGGAGTATCAAATACGGATGCAGGCATCAAACCCGTTCGAAGACGGGATGCAATACGCTTCAGAAACTGCCAGTCCGTTTCCTCATATTGAAGGGTGAACTTTCCAATGGCTGCCCCATCTGTTGCAGCATCCATGATATCGATGTTGGGATAGTCAGCCGCAACTTGGTCTAACAACTGTGGATACGTCATTCCATGATTTTGGAACGAACGGCTTTTCCTACGGATATCCAGTTCATGGGTATGAGAGATGCCCTCCACTTCGAGCATATAGACGCCACCGGTCACCATTACCCCAACATTTAGAATCAAGCCGCTGAACAGTACAGATGTACTGCCTTCCTCATCGATCTGACTGATCTCGACTAGCGTATCCGAACCGCTTAGACGCACGTATGTATCCTTTTTTTCTTCATCTACAATTCCCGTGAACTTCACACATGCGTGCTCATTCATTTGTTTGGTAATAACCAGTTCATGCAGACTGACCAGTTCGAACGGGCTTACTCTCACATTTTTGTAAGACAAGGCTTCAATACTCACATTACATCGCCCCTTTCCTCATCGACCTCAAATCGGATGGAGTTCATCATCGCGGAAGCCACACGTTTCCAATCGTCCAGTTCCAGATCTGTGCAGTTGAAGGTAAAGATCAGTGCCCGTTCATCCAACGAAGTGAACAGCATGAGATGATACAGATTCGCATTCACGACAGGAGTCAAAAATTCGCAAGTTGCCGCAGCACGTTCTCCCACGGTGCGATCACCGTCCCCATACCATTTGGTAAGCTTCTGCGTTCGCCGCAAAATCTGAATCATGCTCTGTTTAAACAAGGGCAGATCCTCCTCTGGCAGTGGGTTAACCGTGTGATTCACGGCGATATTAATCGTGCCTTCTGCATTCGTGTAGATCGTACCGGGTCTGTGCTGTGAAGGATACTTTAGATTCATCATGTGCTCAGACATAGGCTTGAAGGTCCGTGGCAGCATAATCCGGGCCTTTCCTTCAAGCAGCTCCGTTTCTTGAAATGAATAGGGCTCACCACCAATTTGTAAAAAAGCAGCCGTTAAGTCCAGGTCTTGTTCTTCCGGAATATGTCCATATCCATCATCAGGGGCATCCGTTGTCATGCCGTTCATCATTGCAACAATTTTTTCATCCCAATGCTTCATCGTTTCCATCCTCCCATTCTCTTGAAAATTTCAATCCACAATCATGCGATGTGGTCCACCTATCGGGTGCCCCGAACGTCCCGTTCCCCGACCTGCATTCGCCAGTATACGATCCAGATATCGATGAATCTGCGCATTATCGTATTCTCTGTACTCCAGCCCCAATCGACTGGCAATGTGATGCAAAATGACGCTGCGCGCAACCGTTCCTTCATTAAGACACATCATGGCGAAGACCAGATCCTGGGGATCAGAGGTGCCCGTTCGAAGCAATCTCTCGGCATAATCCTTCATGACAACAGGGGATAAGGTGCTTGCCCCCTCGGCTGCATAAGGGACATGAATGACATGCAGTGTGTTGAACTCCGTTGCCAAGTCAGCAAAGGTCTGGTAGTCCCGCCGCAGCCGGGCCCCTTCCTTCAGCTTGAATCGAGCCAGCTCCAACTCTCCAGATGTGCATGTTGTCTCTTCATCCAAGAGCAGTTCCGAATGGCTTATCGTCATGTCACTCACGGTCTCCTCCGCAGTAAACCGAAGCTTCAGCACATTGATCCGGCCCGTAGCGTGGTATGCCAGTTCCATAGGCTCTGTCAGCATGTAAAGCCTTCCTTTATGCAGCACCATCCCAGGGGAGACGACCAACTTGTCCGGGAACACTTCTACCTCTGTACCTGCAAGAATGCCATCTGCATAACCGCGATAGTACAGTTCGATGTAGTCTCTGGGGAAATCGCGTAGTCCCTCCAACATGGATGTTTTCAGAATTCTTCCCTTGTTAAAATGCGGATACGAATATGTGAACATGAGCGGTGTCCCTCCTTTCTGCTCTTGGTCCTCACTTCATTCCGTCAAAGAAGTCGAGTTCAGACAAGTCTGTTTCAAACGGAAGCAGCTTCTGAGGCCCCAGATACAATCGTTCATTCCTGCGGGCAACCGGCAATACATGAAACCCCCAATGACGGTCATCGGGAAAAACAAAAAACTTCGTTTCTCCATTCACAATAGAGTCCGTATCATCCTGCGGGATTTTATCTCCGTACTGATCCCTGATGTCTTCGTAGAGCACCTCTTTATAGGCATCCGGACGGTTGGCATAGACGAATTTCTGTCTCAGTTGACCATCACTTCCGCTAAGGTACAACTCCACTTCTGCCGTCTCGAATGGACGGGAAATGCTGCCCGGAATGCCGTCACTCCGATCCAGACTGCTGATCAGCATTTTTTCACGTCCATTATGCGTGTAGGCACTTACGGTATAAGGAATTACAGCGGCATCATGCGTGATGTCGGCTTGAACGCTTCCTGTTTTGCGGGCACTCAGATAACGAATCGCCCCTCGAAGGCAGGCAAGTTTAAGATCAGGCACACGCCCTTCCGCAGGTTTTTGCCGAAACTCAATGCTTCTGCCTGGAACGAACTCTTTCAGTGCTTCCCGAAATACATCAATGCGGCAGGACTGACCTGTCAACTTGATAATCGAATATTGGCTCATCCGCCCTTGCCGATAGAAATCATCCAAAAACTTGCGGACCACCTCGTAGATATCAGCCTTAATCAGCTGAGTAATTTCCTTGATATTAAACACCACATCGGGGAACTCATATTCATCTTTCAGTTCACCACTACGTTCCACAGATAGAAACCAACGTTCCATGGTCGTGATCTGCAGGTCACTATCCCCATCGTCCTCCATCTCCGAGTGGAATCGGTTACGCAAGATGCCGGTTTTGCGAAAAAATTGCTGCTTCATCTCTTCTGCGATTTCCCACAGAAAGTAGAAGTTGCCTCTCACCCGCAGATACTCATCCCGTGAACGATTCTCTCGACGCGCAAACGCAGTCGGGATGATATGTTCTGCCTCCTCATAGCGTTGTTCCAGCTTCTGATAGACGGATTTCACACCTTCTTCGTCCACCTGGCGGAACACATCCGCACCGGGTGCCTCGATCAGGCTATCGATATCCGTCACCTGACGGCGTCCGCTGTAGTAGTCTGCGAATACGATCTTCATGAACTGCATAATACGATAGGTAATGTTGTGACCTCCGAAGTTGGTATCCCCATTTTCGTAAGTGGTATGGATATCCAGCTTGTACGCCATATGTCCGTCCTCGATCGTAAATGCACAAGATGACAAGTCAGTTGTTCCACCGCCACAATCAATCACGAGCGCATGATACGTCTGCCCTTCCATGAAAGCACCGCGTTCCATCCCGTCGGCAAGGGTGTTATAGAGCACAGCCATTCCCTCATCCAGTGCATACGTCTGTTCAATCCGATAATCCGGAAGCATCTCTCCAAACATCTGCAAAAACTGTGTTTTCATCTTCACGGGACTGGTAAAATGCACATGGCGAAACTTGCACTTGAACTGATGCTCTGCTGTTCGGATGATGTAATTCATGTACGCACGCAGCAGATCCATACGAGAAACCATGGCCGCATTGCCATGAACATCGACGATCTCTTCCATTTTGTTGTAGTTGTTCACCCAGCGCTTCATGCTGCGGAAGACACTCGCCCGGCTGCTGTACCCTCCCCGACGCATGCTTCGCAGCGCTTCATAGCCGAACTCGTAGCGAATGTTCGCTGGATCCGAGCACTCCGCCACACCGATGGCCGTAGGTAGGACCTCGATCCAGTCCGTGTCTTTGTATGTAGGGTCGGGAAAAGCCACATAGTTAATGGCATCCATACGAACCCGCCCATTCAGCAAATCCTGGCTGCTTGGTGCCTGAATATAACCATTATGCAAATAGGCGCCTGCCGTCGTGTTGGAGGTGCCAAAGTCAATTGCAAGTACAGCGTCTGTCGGTTCGAGTTCCCGGATGTTCAGATCGGCCAGTGGAATTTGAGTATATTGAATATGAACCGGAGGAAGAGGCCTGCTAGAGTAATAGGTCTGATATAGATATTCCGAATCGCGTTTACGGAAAAAGAGAAGACTGTACTGTCTGTTGCCCGATCGTTTCCAGGTCGATCCACTTCCTGCCGTCAAATAAAAGGTTCCGGATATGGACTCGTCCTTAACCAGATTAAAGATGCCACACAGCTCCATACTCTCATTGACCAAAAGTACGTTGGATTCGGTTAAACCACCCGGTGCCGTGACAACATACTGATCCAGCTTGTCCACTTTCAATCCTTCGTACAGAATCAGCCGCGCGGGCACACTAATACCTCCATCGCTGCTCATAGGAGCCGTCATATGACGAGAAATGGCCTTTTGTATGCGCTCGAATCCGCCTTCAACAGACTGATCGATCCACAATACATCGTCCGCTCCCAAAAATTTCAGAATAATCCGAATCAGTTCTTCACGCTCCGTGCGGGGCCCCAATCCCTCAACCAGTCGCTCCTTGTAACAAATATTCCGTAATTGAAATGTGGTCATGTCCATCAACTCTTCGCGCGTATAACGCATGGTTCCTCTGGCCCGTTCCCTGCCCGTGGCATCGGGATACAATCGGTATGAATAGCCGTTCATCTATACTTCCTCCTTACAACTGCTGATGCTGCTTAATATAGGGCAATACCGTCCTGTATCATCGTATAGTCCACATCCAGAATGCCAAAATGATGACCCCAGTATATTTCCGTGTCAAAACGAACCGGCAGGAAGAGTTCAAGAATCAATTCCAGCTTCTCCTTCGCTTCCGTCCGTTCTACCTGACCAATATATAAGAGCAATTCATCCTTCTCCTCACAATTGGCATAAAGGGTTGAACGCGGGAACATCCGGACAAGAGTATCCCTTAGCAGATGAACGGCCTCTCCCGTATCGTACAGACGGAGCATATTGCAGGCGATCACTTCCTGTTCCTCTCGTCCGAACAACTCCAGTCGCCGCCGTATCCGTTTCCCGTATACACCCGAATGCATATCATTCAAAATGAAGCGAATGTAATACTCCCTTTTATTCATCCCCTGCATCAAATCCATATCCGCCAGAAAATGAATGACCAAATCAAAGAGCGTCTCCCGCAATTCCACCTGCTCTTCGTTATTGATATCGAACAAATCCCTGAAAATATCAAAAAAACGATAATACGGATTGACTTCAATCGTACGTTCCACGTCTGAAGCATTCAGGTTCGTATGACTTAATTCCATATATGGCGAATATACACGTGCAGGAACAAAAGTTACGTCTCTCAGATCAGTTCCATTACGCTTGGCGCGAATAATCAGATCCCATATATAATTCATGTTAAGCTCACATCCATTCCCCTTCGCAGCGATATTCAGGGAAAGCCAACTGGATCTCGGATACCAGAAAGCTCAGCAAATCATCCAGAAAAATAGCCTGTTCTGGCTGAATTCCGTGTTTGCTGAACCTTAAAATCATTCGATGTTTATCTGCCTCAACACGGACATGATCGCTAACAAATCCATTAAGCGGGTACGTGATGCCCAAGGTTGGCCCAGGTGCCACCACTTTCACATCATCCAGTTCCAAGCCCTCTGCTGCCTGGAAAGCATGAACCATACGGGCAATCTCCCCTTTGGATCGCACAGAGCGTCCTTCCTGACGCGCATATTTACCGGCAAACCCTTCCCGTTTGTTGTTGGAAAAGAGCGGAAAGTCCATTCTACCGATTCGGGTTGTAACGGGACCGGCTATTTTCAGTACCGTCCATGAATCGGATTTCTCCAGCGGAGATACGATGGTGATATCTTCTTCCGATCTTTTGATATATCGAATATGCGATTCGTCTCCATCCACTAAATATCCGTGCTCAGTCCCTGTTTTGCGGAGCGGTAACACATGTTCATAATTGATGCGGTCCGAAGCCGGGACAGGGAATCCACCTGTTTTCATATCAAGCTTCTGAATATTCCAAAGGGGGATCATGTTCGTTCTTTTATATGACTCAAACTCCTCCAGATGGATTGAAAGTTCTTTGACCACATGCTGTTTGTCCCATGCATCTCCATCGTCTGAACCCACTAGAACACAATCAACGAATTTGAACACATAGGGTGCATTAATCGATTTCCATGGTAGGCTGTTTTTACGAAAGACCCGGTACAGTTCTTCAATTTTGGAGATATACGCAGTACTTGATTTCAACCGAACCGTTATGGCATGTCTGCCTTCACTCGTTACAATCTCCCCGCGGAATGTCCGATTACTTTTCAGCAGGGATTGGAGCTCCTGTTGCCCACATTCCATGTAGAACGTGAATAAATTCATCTCTTCCTTACGTGCCAGCGCTTCTGAAGCCTCGCTCAAATAAACAGTCTGTGGTGCAGCATCCTCCGGAAGAATCGGATACAGAAATTCATGAATGGGGTCCAAATCTTCCCGCGGACATAATGTGACATATACATCGTGGCGTTCCTCCAGCGGTACCACCTCGTCAAACACCCGTTGCTCGATCTGTTTGTTTAGCGTCTCCTGATACTCGACCAGATTAAGAAAAACGCCTGTCATGAGATCTTTGAGCATGCGACGTTGTTCCAGATCCTCCATCTTGTTTAGACGGTCACGAATAATATCTTTCATCACGAATCTCCTCCTTCCGTTGCTTCCTGTTCATTCGCTTCAGCCTCGGTGGTGTCGGTGCTTCCTTTAGCCTTTGAGGCGGAATTAATGCTAGCATTGCTTGTCGTTTTTCCTGAAGAAGACCCGGAGCCAGAAGCATCCGCAGTCCCACTTCCGGCCGAAGAGGAATTACCCGTGGAAGAAGTACTTCCCACTGAATTGCCTGCGCTCATTCCTCCCGTATTCCCGGTCCAATCCGAGTTCAAACCAGACGTATCTGTTGTTCCTAACCCTGCCGCATCCTGAGTAAGATCAACCGCCGGTACAGGTGGATTCAGTTTCTCATCCAGCTTATTTATTTTCCGCTCCATAGCCAGCACGCGTTCCAACATATCGATCTCCTGATAAATTTCCTGTGCCGAAGCATAGGCATCCATGGCGCCACTATAATCTCCGGCTTCATTGAAGCGGTCACCCTTCTGTTCCAGCGTATCAGCCTGAAGCTGTCTGGATTGGCGCTTGATATCCGCCCGTTTGGTTTCGGCTGTCTCCAGTTTGGTGGCAACTTCCTTCAGCGCTTCCTTATATGCTGTTTCCGTAGCCGCTGTTCTGGCCCTTTTATACAAAATGATCGCTCCACTGTAGTCTCCGTTCTGGAGTTTCAGATCGCCCTCGGTGATCCAGTCTTGTACTTGCTGAAAGGTGGTCATCTGTTCCAAACGTTCCTGAATGACTTCACGGTTAAACATATTGTAGGACTCAGACAATTCTAGTGCTTTGGTGTAACTGGCGGTTGCCTTGGGAATATCCCCTTCTTTCAGATGAGCCTCGCCGTCAACCAATGTCTGAGCAGCAGCCATCTTCGAAGTCAGCAACTTTTTGTGCACAGGGTCCTTTACTTTGATCGAATTGTTGCGAGCAAGACTGTAATCTGAGACGGCCTTGGCGTACTCCTGTTCCTTCACGTACTGGTCAGCGTTCTGTTCGTATTGCAGCATATCTACGACCAGCTCGGCTTTTTTGGCTGCGCTTTTCACCGCGTAGAATATGCCGGCTCCGCCAAAAATCAGGAGCATAATCAACATGATGGCAATCCGTTTAATCCACTTCTTACGGTTCTTGGGTTCTTCATGAAAAATCTTGTTCACATAGATGGCTGCCGCACTATAATTCTCGATTCGTGAACGTTGCTTGCTGAGCATCACTTCTTCCAACGTGTCGGCCAGCGCCTGCGGGTCATTGGCACCTTCCACTGCATCAATCATCTCGGCATCCTGCACGCCTTCCCATAATCCAGGGGTGCATAGAACAAGCACATCACCATCGGCAAGCTTGATCTTATCGGATACATACGGTTTGATCATGCCAGGTTTGCCCGCATATTCATTCAGATTACCGCGTTCATCATGCTGATCCACACGATCCTCTGCAATCTGGCCTTCCGCTGCCAGTTGGGCAGCTACACTATGATCCTTGCTTTTTAGTGCAAGCCTATTTCCCCGGAAATGATACAAGCGGCTATGTCCGGCCGATGCCCACACCATGCGTGTATAATCCGTTACAACAATAACGAATCCTGCTTTGAGCCTGACCCGGCGGCTTTCATACTGCAACCATTCATGTGCGATCTTGATATATTCCGTCAGTCTGCGTTTGGACATGGTTGGCTTTTCCAAAAAGGATTCCAGAATGGTCTGTACTGTGATCTGTGCACTATTCACTTCCGTATCGGTGTCCAGACCATCTGCAATGACATAACAAGCCCAGTCTTCCAGTTCAACGCAGCCGTAGAAATCCCGATTTTTCAGGAAAGACCCCGCCTCTGAGACAAAAGCCGTCTTGAATTCACTGTTCTCCTTCCTCATCCGTCTCCCCATTTCCCGTCCCTGTGCGCTGCCTGATCTGTTACCATCCTTGCTCCAAAATGATAATCGTGGCGTTATCCTGATGCACGAGCTGTTTTTCTTCAATTAAATCAATGATGGCCTGGGCTGCATCAAATGGCGGAATATCTTGCGCCAGAATGGTCTCCAGTTCCATCTCAGTGAGGGAGTTGTATACCCCGTCACTGCATAACACAATCTTGTCCGCCGGCTGCAGTGCAAACGGCTCGTCCGCGATTTCCATTTGTTTAAAATGGTCGTACCCCAAATAGTTGACCAGCCTTTTGCGCTGCGGATTGTCAAGTGCCTCCTGCTCCGAGATCTCTCCAGACATATACTGTTCTTCAAGTTGGCTTTCCAGTGTGTGCTTGTGATTGATGACAAGCAGCTCTCCATTGCGAAACACGGCCAATATACTGTCTCCTACCGCACCCCAATACAGATCCCTGCCCTTGATCATGGCAGACACCAATGTTGTCCCTCCGGGAACGCCCAGCAAATTCCGAAGAATGGCCTGATTCGCAGTATGCGAAGAAGCATCCCAAAACTCTTCCGGATCAGGAAACCGCTCCAGCTCTTCAAACTCCCGAATAAATGTTTCCACGGCAGTCGTACTGGCCACTTTTCCACCGGACAATCCACTGATTCCATCGGCAAGTACAGCAAGTACACCATGCGGCTGCACGGCACAGGCAAAATAATCGTCCTGTTCATTGCGAGCACCAATGGTCTGTCCATTCCCAATCTGAACTCCAACCGGTCTATCGTCACGCTGCCTTACCGGAATCCGGCTTCGTACGAATAACAGCAACCAGATCAACAAACAGCCACCCGCAAGTACCCAGTAGGGCGTTAGCTCCTTGTCGTTCCACAAAATCATGAAGGTGTTCACTGTTGCTCCCATTCAAAGTGCACACCGCACAATGGAATGAAAATGAATTTGCTTCGTCCCAATTGAATAACATCGTAGGCAGCCAGTTCCACCGGAGAATAGACCGCTTCATTGTTGTGATATGCGAGGCCAGAAGCATCGCCGGGCAGCAAATAGAAATTCCGCTTTTTGGGATCGTACACAATCACCGCGTGATTACGCCGAGAAATGGTGTTATCCCCGAGGATACGAACATGCATCTCTTCCGAACGTCCAATAAAGTTCTTTTCAGCCATTATTCGATAATCCTGGCCCATCTGCGGACCCTCGATGCACACCATCCAACCCGTTACCGGTTCAATTCCTGTCGTTTCGCCCAGGTATGGCATCGTTCTGTCATCCTCTGCCGTACGAGGTGCGCGTGGGACTGCACCCGCTGCCTCACCATTACTGGTAACTGGCGATTCAACGGCCAGATTGCAATATGGACACGTATTGCCGTGCCGTCTCGTGCTGAACATATGTCCGTTTCCACATCTAGTCAGACTCATTTCGTTTCATTCCCCCGTAAGCTTGTATGATGTACGCCAACGTTATTTCACCAAAATGCGGGTATTGGCAATATAAATTAAGTCCCCTGCCTCAATCAGGCTGGGTTCTTCGATTTCCAATTTGGATGCTCTGCTTTGATTTCCTTTACGTACGCCTACCCCACTGGCCGAGTCGATATCCTCGATAAACCATTGACCCGAGGCTTTGTTCAATACCGCGTGTTGCGAGCTAATGAGAGACGCATATGGTGTGTCGGAGAGATCGATGTCAGCCTCACTGTTCTTCGAACTTTTCCCGATCAAAACACTCGTTTCGCCCTGAATATACCATTCCTTCACACTTGTGCCGTCGTCGTCCAGGAGGACGAGCTTCACGACACGCGAAGACAATTTCTTCTTTTCCACCTTGGTGGCTGGCATGTATTTAAAATACAGGTATGCTCCTCCAGAGAGGACCACGATAATTCCAGTTACCCACTGGGCACTCATATCCCGGTTGATGATAAATATGTAATACAGCACGGCTAACGAAATCATGGCGACGCAAGCGTCAAGCCCCATCGTCAATACCGACCTTCCTCGTTTCACTTCCATAACCTCCGCCTGAACCGGCATGATCCATAACGAGCTACCGGTCTACTTTTTTCGAACTCCGAAATATCGGTCAAACATGGCGGACATATCCATTCCTTTATTGGGACCGGCTTTGCCACCGTTTGGACTTTCCTTGCCTTTGGGGTGATAGCCAAAAAATTGTTCGAACTGTTCCTGCATCCGCGATGGATCCGACCATACCTTCTCGGCATTTGCACTCCCGGACTTCGCATTGCCTTTACTGGATCTGGCTGTATCGGATGCCGAACCCTTCGCTTGACCTGTATTACGTCCAGTGCGAAGCTGCTGATCATATGCTGCTCTAAGCTCGGAATTTCCGAGTGTACTGTATGCCTCATGTACTTGCTTGAAACGCGCTTCTGCCTGTGCATCTCCCCCATTGACATCCGGGTGAAATTTCTTCGCCAATTGACGGTAAGCCTTCTTGATCTGCTCCGGAGAAGCTTCACGTTCTATACCAAGCACGGCATAATAATCTTTCATGGTATTCTTTCCTGCCTCCCTGCCGTATTCGGGCATAAATAAAGATTAAGGGGCACCAGGGCCCCTTAACATGACAGCGTTGTTCAGGATCAGTCCTAACTGGCCCGAGACAACAGTTGTTCCCTTTTATACAGGGAAGCCGCCTTCAATTTTAGTGAATTCAGTTTTGTCTTTTTTCTGTTTGATGAACAGGCTGAATTCACCTACGCCTTCGGTATCACCGAAGCGCTCTGTGTAATCCACAACAAATGCGTTAGGCAAGTAAATTTTGCGTACCACTTGATCTGCTGCAACCACTTCAAGGGTTACTTTGCGGTAGCAATCCGCTTTTTCCGCAGGCACGAGGGACCACAAAGCAAGTTTCATCGTGTCATCTGCATTGTCACCGTCGGTTGCAGTGATAATTTTGCCGCTGATGCGAAGTGTTGCGCCTACATCTGTGGATCTAGCGTTGGAATCATCTGGTGTATCCGTGTCATACACAACTGTACGGATATTATCCATTCCCAATTCGATTGTTTCTGCGCCTTCTACTTTCAATACAAAACCCATTAATAAAAACCTCCTTAAGATTAGGAAAAAATGTGCCCGGTATGCTCCCCATCTCGGGAGAGGTACCGGAATATATGTATAAAGGCAAGACGATGAAGTCTGCCTCTAACACCAAAATAAATGTCTATAATACGTTGTTTGATGAATCATATTTAATAATCAGACTTGTTCCAATGGTTGTCTTACACTTTCATCGCACTGGTGCCTTTGGTAATCATGACCTCCAGGTTCTTCACGTTGCCGTTAAATACCAGGTCAATATGGCACATGTTGCTCTTTTCATCGATGATAAAGCTCATGTCGTCGCCTTCCTGAATGATCGAATTGATCGACCCTCGAGTTCCCAGCCACCGGCTCTTCTGACTGCTCGGATTGTTGCTGAAGAATTTGACGATATTTTCATGCTTGAAATCACCGGTTTGGAAACGGAGCAAGCGCTCAATGTAAGTACTTACAAGTGTTTTGTACAAGGAATCAAAACCATCTTCGGACATCGCCATGCTTCTCGCTTTATAGACCGTGATCCGTTTGATGTCGCTATCCTGGATTTGGGCATTTTCCGATGAGAAAATAAATCCAAAGTTTTTTCGGTTAATCAAATCCTTGATGGTATTTGTAAATCCGGAAATTTCTTTGGTCATCGTTGTTACAACACGCAAGCTGTTGTCCCCTGCCTCAATGTCAAAACGCACACCTGGATAATCACGGTTGACGTTCTTGAAAGCCCCTTTCAGGTATTCCGGACACTGATACGCAGCAACAATCCCTGCAGATACATAGGACGCGCCAACATACACGCCTTCAATCCACAGTTTCAGAATGTCTTCCTTCTCCTTGGAAAGTTCCACACCATTCTCCGTCTGAAGCATGCGACTGTCGATAACGACACCCGATTTCTCCTTGGGAATAATCGTGAAGTTTGGAGCACTCGGAATGGCAAACTCGCTGTATTCCTTACGGGTCAACACCGAACATTTATCGATATACTTATCAATGCCTGCGGTAGCCATACTGCTGAACGTGGTTTCTTCCCCGGATTCAAAGCTGAAGAACACCTGCACCTTGTAATCCTTAACGACCTGAAGAAGCATTGCCAGAGATTCCATGCTGTTTCCGTCTTGTTTAACCACTTTCTCGTTACCACGGAAACGGGCACGGCTGACTTTGACTTGACCTGTATTTTCCAGTTCTACGGAAGGAACGATACCGAACCAGATCGTATCGGTAAAATCATTCTTCGCGTTGACAGTGTTGAGATATGTCTCAAGCCGCGGAATATTACTGCTCTTGACGAGCATATCCAGTTTGGCATTTGAGATCAGCATGGAAGGAAGCATGCCTTTGTTCTTAATCGCATATTGGTCAAAGAACATTTTGACACCCAATATTTTCTCGACCAGCGGTTTTACCGTTTTCACAAAATCATCCTTGGCGTTTTTGTAAAACTCCAGGTATGTATTGTAATTCTGCACTTCAACAGCAGTATCCACTTCAGACTGTACCGCAGGAAGCGGGCAGAATGTGCGGACCACCAGATCCTGTACATACGGCGAAGGTGTCTCGGAAAGTGAATCGTAATCTTCGGCAAATACTTGCGTCAAATCGGTGCTTGTCGCTTCATCAAGAAGCATCAGCTCGTTGTTATCACTCTTCGGAGCTTCGATAATTTTCAATTCTCCGCTCTCACCAATCGTAAGTTGCCCAACCTGAATCGCTTCTGAAGAAGTTTCTTCTTGTGCGCGGCCCAGCAACAAACGGGTCTTAATATCTTCAATGGCGAGTGGAAGCATGGCCATGACATTGTTATAGTTCCGGCTTGCATCTTCAAACATGACATTCAGCTTATCCCCAATATCCAGCTTCTTCGGATCGCCGTCATCCAGCTTCTCATGCTGACCATACATGTAATGGATTTCCTTCCGGACCTGACGAATGTCATCCATAACTTTTTTCGGTGAGATCATATCGAGCAGATTTTCAAACTTGAAATCAACGTTCGTAATACCTTGACTGCGCTTGGTATCAATCAGGGTGAACAGCATTCTCAGAAAGTCGTTACTATGGTCGATCTTGATCTCCGAGATAGCCTCGTCCGGGATACCTTCCGGCTTTTTAAGCGTATACATGACTTTCTGGTTTACCGCATTGAAAAAGGAGTACACGCTAGGTGAGAACTTGTCCAGGAACTCATCGAAGCTACGAACAAGCAAATGTTCGTTAATCTCCTTGATCTTATCGTCACTCAGACTGTCGATGCCCTTAACATCACCGACAATGGTGATCAAGTCCAACTTCTCGGGATTAATTTCTTCAAAAAGCATCGTTCGGTTCGTTTGATTAATAATGTCCATTCAGGCAACATCCGCCAAGATGATGATCCATTCGGGCGAATGCTTCCCCCCCTCCATCAATTTTTGACACTCCGCACGTCTCTATCGGCCTTCGGTCATGATTCAGGAGAATCAATGCTCCCAGCAAACACAAGACCAATAGAACGAGCTGTCAACATACGACTGGAACTTATGTACCAGATTATGCCGTTTGCTTTGGAGATTTATGGAATTCATCTTAATCATCAGCGATATGTTTTGTCAATATTACCCACTATAGGTCTAAAAGCTCATTTCACAACCTTCGATATACCTATAGAACTAATTTTTGGAATTCGCTTCACTTCCTTACGAATCATGCCGATGATATAGAATATCCTATAATTTGGATGATGTTCAATGATTTAAGACTAGTGGGGTTTTCCCCCTAATCAAGAGTAAAAAGACTTAAAGTATGCGGTGTTGCATTATTCTCAACTAATGAAAACTACGCATAACGGGGTCATATCGTGTATAAGCAAAAGATTCTCAAAAAAATTTGATCACGTCCAAAATATGGGCCGCAGTTTTTAAAGCAGAAAGGAGATTCGAAGCCTCACATGATATTAATTAAATACAAAAACATACTGCTCTCCCTATTGGTGATTAGCGTTTTAATTCCAGCATGGGACATGGGGAGCGTGTACGCGGAATCATCTGTCAAGACCCACGCGTATGAAGGGCTCGATGCCATGTTTGTCCTGGATGTTAGCTACTCCATGAATGAGACCGACAAAGATCGCATCGCCGAAGAAGTTATACATATGTTTATGGATATGAGTAGTGGACCTAAGACCCGATTGGGATTCGTAGCTTATAATGATCAAATCACTTCATCCGTACCTCTAACGGATATATCATCCTCTGGGGCACGCAATAACCTTCGTAGTCGTGTTGATGGCTTAAAACGCTCAGGTTATACAGATCTTGGACTTGGCTTGCGCCGAGGTGCGAGCTTGCTTGAACAGTCCCAGACGGACAAACGAAAGCCATTTATGATTTTGCTTTCTGACGGGGAAACGGATTTGCGTGGTTCGTCGAGCAGAACACCAGCTGATTCATCCAAAGATGTGGACAAGGTGATTGAGATGGCACAAAAAGCTGATTATCCCATTTATACTGTTGGACTAAACCGCGATGGTACGGTTAACCCCGCTGAACTGGAGCGGATAGCTCAGGAGACGGGTGGATCTTCCTTTATCACAGGAAGTGCAGACGACTTGCCTGAAATTTTTAACCGGATTTTTGCAGATCAGATTCAATCTGTTCTTGTATCTGTAGCCGCTGTAACAGCAACAGGGGCAATGCAGGAGGTAACTGTGGACATCCCCAATTCAAGCATGGCGGATGCCAACATTATCATGCTCTCTGATCATGCTGTCTCTGAAGCTCAGCTGTATTATCAGTCTAGCAATGTCAGCTTCATCCGATCTGATAAATATGCTCTAATGAAGATCATTCGTCCGGTTAAAGGACAGTTCAAGCTGAAATTCAAGGGGCGCAGCGGAGATTTAGTGAAGATCAACCTACTTGGCAACTACAACGTGTCTGCGGTTGCACATATGGCAACGGAACAGCCAGTAAAGGGGAAAAGCATCACATTTGAAGCCTCTCTCTACGATCAGGCTGTGGACCCTAAACCCATTCAGGATTTGAATGTTTACAAGGGACTTGAAGCAGAACTCATTGTGACCCCGTCTGATGGGAAAACAGAACGTATCCCTTTGACCAATACAGGCAGCGGATTTACGGGAAAATACACTTTTCCAAAATCGGATCTATACACATGGGGTCTTCGAATTGATGGTCCTGACTTTTATCGGGAGATCACTCCCGTTGAAGTAGATATTACGAATCAGGCCCCCGTAGCAACTGGGGAGTCCATGGTGTTATCCAAAGACGATAGCAATACAGAGGTTGACCTAAGCAACTATTTTAAGGATGCCAATAATGATCCATTAACGTATGCCCTCGCAGAAGGTGGGAGTGAGCGCAAACTCGGAGACGCTATCATTGAAGGTAATATACTGCGTTGGTCTTCGCTCCACACCGGTAGTTCATCCATCAAGGTGACCGCCACGGATTCTGAAGGCGCGAGTGTAACCGCAGACATCCAGTTGAAAATTCATTCTTTACGTGAAAAGATACTTCTATATACGGGACTCGGCCTCCTCGCAGCTGGTGGTATCTTCGCACTGTATTGGTTTGTGCTGAAACCAAAACCTGTATTTCGCGGAAGACTGGAAGGATACTTCTTGGCCACTGCGAACGGAGAAGATATCCCCGTAACGAATTGGCCACTGACTTCATTGGAGCGAAGAAAAGTGAGTCTCAGTGAACTATTTAATCGGATGGACATTGGGGTCAAGGTACCGGAGTCAGGACGAATCTGGCTGGAAGCTGGTAAAAAAGAAACGTTATTGGTACGGCATGACACTAACTGCACAGTCGTCCGGGGACGAACACCAGTGAAGCCCAGACATACAGAAGCTCTGGAGTATAATGAAAAGTTGTATATTACGTTTGAGGATGGTGTCACGGAGATTGAAATTCGATACAAAGCCATCAAACCAAGTACTAATATCTATGTAGGACAAAAGAAAGACCCACAGCAGGCCATGGGATAATCATCGCAGTGTTGAAGAGAATTATCACCTGCAATGGCACTATTGTAAAAACAGATGCACAAAGAGAGTTAACCTACTTATAGAAAATGATTCCTGTTCAGAACAGGAATCATTTTTTTATCCCTTTGGTATCTAGTGCCTATGAGTTGTGAAGATAGCAACGTTCTCTTAAAAGTCTATCTAACACTCCCCTGCCAGCTCCGCATCTGTCCAATGAAGCTGAACACCCTGGCGAATCAGCTGTGCCTGATAGGCATGAAGATGCTCCGTCGAAGCCCTCACCTGTGCTGGTTCAACTTGCTGTGCAATGGCATAAGCGGCAAGGGTTCCGGCAGCCTCGCCAATATTCCATTCGGTGGGATGCAGACGGTAACAACCATTCGCAATCTGGGTCATGGAGATATTTTTGCAAGCTGGGAGCAAGTTCTTGACTCGCACCGGGATGAGTGCACCCAGCGGAATCTCATAGGGATGGTTCGGTATATAAAAAGTCCGCTGACTCACGGTTGTTGGATGGAGATCCAGATGATAACTGCCGACACCCACACTATCCTCGTAACGTTTGGCTCCCTCTGCTCCGCGCAATTCCTTGCTCACATCCTGCTCGGTAATGGTATATACGCCTCGGATTCGCCGTGATTCCCGAATATACGGTGCTTTTGCGAGACCGTCTTCCGTACCGAGCATATCTCCACGCAGCCTTATGCCCGGATAACCCTGTCCGCCGTCCAGGCGGGGAGCTGCCGTCTGAAGCCAGTATACCAAGGAAAGGGTTAGTTGCCTCGCCCCTTCCAGATGCCGCTCTCGTTCCTCCGGCGATACGCCAATGATTGGCCCGGCGTAATAATCGTTCAGTGCCCAGTTGAGCAGCGTGACTTCACCATCATTCAGTGACTCTGTCCATATAGCCGGGTCAACGATCCGCCGATAATCCCACAGGGAGGTGATGCCCTGATCATTCGGGAACATCGTGAACTCTTTCAGCTTGGATGTATCATTGGCATCCGAAGCGTACCAGCTCAGGATCGGATACAGTGAGAACGAGGGAACATACTGACGCCAGTAATCATAGTCCCTCGGACGATGTATCGTGAAGTCTCCACCCGCCACATAATCTACTGCCGCCACATGGGTAATCGACTGCATGTCTAGCGGGTCCGCTTCATCCAGGGCATGTGGTTCACCCGTTTCCCGCCGAGATTCCGCTCCACTTACATGCTCTACTCCGGCGAGGGGAAGCAGATCGCTGCATTCTGTGGCATCCAGATAATAGGCACCCCGGAGTTTAATTAATCCCCCACTTGGCTCTTCACGCACAGTCACGCCAGTCACCCGGTCACCTGCTGTATCTACCTGAACTGGCACGGTATGATAGAGCACCTCGATTCGACCGGTGTTCACGTAAGGCGCAAGCATCTCATGCAAAACGGCAAGCGCGACCTTCGGCTCATGCGCCAAGCGACTCACCCAGCCATTACCGGGGTTAAGAATAGGATCGCTCTTGGCGACATCCGTAAGCGGGTAGTTCCGTCTGTAGTAATCTCTGACTCGGCTGCGGAACTCACGATACGATGCTGTACTACCAGATTGTTCAATCCAGCGGTGCTCATCTGGCGGTACTGCCTGTGAGGTCAATTGACCGCCAAGCCAGTCCGTCTCTTCCGTCAAAAGTACCCGTAGCCCTGCGTTGGCTGCAGCCAGCGCAGCTGCAGTCCCGCCAAGACCACCGCCAATAACTACGATATCACTGTGTTTCTCCTGTTCAATCCCCATGCTTTGTCTCCTCCCTGTCACTGCCTTCAGGCCAGCCAACGCCGTCCTTACGCAGGCGTTCCAAGGCCAGCTGCGCCGCCCCGATACAGCCTGCCCAGTTACCGAGTTCAGCCACTGCAACCCGGTCTGCCAACCCGACACTGGATAACTTAGCGGTAAGCATCGGCCACCATATAGCCTGATCATGGGTTACACCGCCACCAAGAATAATCAATTCCGGATCTATCGAGGCAGATATATTCGCAATAACCGAGGCTAAATCAGATATGTAACGCTCTAGAATGTACAACGCTATTGCTTCTCCCTGGCTTGCAGCGGTCATAATCTCTCGGCCGTGAGTATACGTGTTGCCCTTCAGTTCCCGCGCCAGCCGCATCAGTGCACTACCGGAAATGTATTGCTCCACGCAGCCGCGTTTGCCACAATTGCAAGGCCGACCGTCAGGCACCAGCACACAGTGCCCCCAGTCCCCACCGCGCCAGTCTACTCCCCGTAACATCCTGCCAAATGCCATATTGGCCCCACCGACCCCAGTTCCGAGTGTCAGCATAACCAGGTTCTGCTTACCGGGGCCAGTACCAAGCCACGCCTCGCCGAGCAGTGCAGCATTGGCGTCGTTATCGGCAGTTGAAGGCAGGCCAAATTCCGCAGTTGCCCACTGTGTCAGTGGCATTCCCTGCCAGCCAGGTAAATTATTCGTTGCGTGGATCACTTCACCCGTTTCCACATTCACCCTTCCTGCCGAGGCAATACCCAGTGCCTTAACATCTCCACATCTAGACAACAGTTCACTTATTAACCCGCGCAGCTGGCCAAGTATGGCCTTCCGACCCAACCGGGCCTCTGTTGCACACGTAGCCTCCACCAGAACGACTCCGGCTTCATTGACTACAAGCCCTTTAATGCCTGTGCCACCTACATCCACGCCAATGACCTGTGGCATTTGCTTTCCCCCTATTCACACAAGCCCTTCAATAAATACGGTCGATAACGGCCCTGGCCGTTAATTCCTTCATCTTTTTAGTCTCTTCGCCATGCTCGCGCTCCAGTCCCTGGCAGAGCAAGTCGATAATAAACAGCTGAGAGATTTTAGCTCCTACAGAACCGCCTTCAAGGGGAGACTCCTTCCCCGCGGTCAAGAGCAAGATATCCGCAATAGAAGCAATGGGGGATTTGGCATAGTTAGTCATGGCAATCACATTAGCCCCGTTTTGTTTGGCCTTCATCAGCATATCGTTGGTATCCAACGTACTGCCGGATACGCTGATGCCAAAAGCCACATCACCTTCTCCCATCGTTACCGCCATCATGGACTGGATATGACTGTCGGAATTCGCTTCCGCACGCCGCCCGATACGCAGAAATCGGTTCTTGGCATCCATAGCGGTAATGCCTGACGAGCCCACGCCGAAGAATTGCACATGTCGTGCGCCGTCCAGACACTTCACCGCCTGCTCCAACTGGCTGCGATCCAGCATACCCAAGCTGGATTGCAGCACCCCCACCATCGAGGCATATAAATGGTCGGCGTAATCGTCCTCTCCCTGCTCGCTGTCTGGCTGGTTCTGCCGTTTCGGCAGCCCTTGAGCCAGCATCAGCTTGAAATCCTGATAGCCTTTAAACCCGATTTTACGGCAGAATCGCATCACCGTGGTCTCTCCAGTACCAGCAAAATCAGCCAGCTCAGTCACAGAAAAATAGATTATATTATCCGGATTGTCCCGCACGCACCGGGCCACCTTCTGCTCCGACTTGGTCATGGAAGGATAATACGTATTAATTCGGTCATTCATCTCCATTACTCTTCATCCTCGCTTTTTTGGTCACTGCTGCGAACTGTCGGGTAATTAGCTGTGGCCGAGTTATCGCGGAGCCCACCACAACAGCGTAAGCCCCCAGATCAAGCGCCTCTTCTACCTGAGAGGGCTTACTAATCCTGCCTTCGGCAATGACCGGAATCTTCAACCGCTGTGCGGACATCCCCAGCAGTTCCAAATTTGGCCCTTCCTGCTGCCGGGAATACGGTGTATAACCCGATAGGGTAGTCGAAACACAGCTGACTCCAAGTGACTCAGCATATAAAGCTTCCTCCAGAATGGAGATGTCCGCCATGGAAGCCACCCCACTTTCGTTCAGATAGGAGGTGATTTGCTCCAATGTATGATTTCCCGGCCTACTCTGGCGAGTCGCATCAAATGCAATGATATCCGCTCCGGCCTCCAGCAGCTCGTCAATTTCTCTGAGGGTTGGCGTGATATATACAGCAGAATCCGGGTAATTGCGCTTCACGATGCCAATAACCGGCAATGAGACGGTCTGCTTGATCGCGCGCACATCTGCTGCCCCATTCGCCCGAATACCCGCGGCTCCTCCTTCCTCCGCAGCCGCCGCCATGCGGGCCATCATCGCCACGCCATGCAGCGGTTCGTCAGCCAGCGCCTGGCAGGACACAATCAGCCCCAAATGCAGTTTCTCCAGCACTACCTTTGTCAGGGTTCTCACCCTCTCTCTTATATTCTGCTTTCCTTACCAGGGTTGGATGGTACGAATCGTACAGACAAGCCCACTTCAAACATCCGGTTCCACGGCATATAACAATCGGTAATCTGGATACTCCCCGCTGCATTATCGATCCGCATAGTAAGCTCTTGACGCAGCCTTTCCTCTACTCGGGCGGCAACACGACCGCGAGACCCATCCAGCAAATATTTGCCATAGCCCATCTCCTGCACCGGGCCATTGCTAAGTTCTCCCCGGACGACTGAACAATAGCAGACATCCTCAGCATAGCGGAGGGCCAGGAAATCAAGATGTGACTGCGTACGACCATAGAGCAGATAGATCATAGCCTGTGAAATGACGGTTCCCAGCGAATTGGAGCTGGTATTCCAAGCCGCGTATCCAGCCAGATCAAATAACATGTCTTTTTGCCGCAGCATCTTGACCAGCTTCTGATCCCCACCATTGGCATATCCCACATCCGCTACAGCCACCGGCTTTTTCTTGCTCCTAAGTAGAAAGTGCCCATATACCACCAGTTCCATCAGGTTTCGGTATACATCATAGCTGTAAAAAGAATGCTGCTGCGACACCGCTTCCGCCATCGTCTCTCCAGGTGTACTAATCAACAGCACCAGATCTGCTTCAGTCTCACTGGATGCAATTAACCCACCTGCAGCCAAAATCTGATATTTGAGCGTCTCATAGAAAAATCGATCCTCGAATAGCGGGGTAACAAACGCCCCCTGAACAGATGATAATCGCGGATACACCAGCGGCATCCGTCCGCGAGCCTTGTTCATCATTCTGGTGAGTAGTACACAACCAACTTCGTCCGCACCAGGATACATGTAGACTTTAAGTTCCAGATCAAGGTCCGTAATACTTGCTCGGACTTTCTCCTGATCCTTGGCTGTATGTCCATAAGGTGCCGAATCATCCTGCGGCACAATCATGAACTCGATAATTCCTTCCTTGGCCAGGGCCATCACTTGCTTGTTTGCTTCAATATTTACGGCCCTGCGTCCCAGGTAATCTTCCAGCACTTCAATTGGTAGACGGTTATCGATATCGGCCAGCTCGCGGATCTCCTCGTCAGTCGCAATCCCCAGCTCCAGCCGATGGCTGATGAAACCTTTGCGAAAAATCTCCCGCCCCCAGTCGGCGTAATAATCCGGCTCCTCATCGGACAGGGAATATTGCGGGCAGCGCATAATCAGTTGAAACGCATACAGGGTTAGCTGCGGGTACTGCTGCTTGATCCCCCGAAGGCGCTCCAGACGGGACGACAGTTCATCTGGCTCCAACTGATGCAGCCGGGAAGGAATAATCCCGCCGTAGAGCAACGTATCCAAGGCAACGATTGCTCCATCTGCCCCTGCACAGCTCTCCTCAAACCAGGTCCATAACTGTTCCACATCGCCCGGACGCTTTTTCAGGCCCATGATTTCAAGTGGGGGACGCTCCACTGTGAATTCCGTTCCCTGTGCCAACAAATAAGGAAACTCATAATTGCAAGGCCGTTCATCTAACGGAACAAAGGTTAGCTTATACTGCTTCGGCATGAATGCGTTCACCCTTTCTGTGTTTTTTTATCCTTTAATCGCTCCGGCGATGCCTTCCATATAGTATTTTTGGGTGAAAAGGAACACAATGATAATCGGCAGCACCGAGATCATGGTGCCGGCGGCAATCCAGCCGAAGTTATACGAGAACTGACCGTTCAGATATGTCAGGGCCGCAGCCAGTGGATATTTCTGCGGATCATCCAGCACCACAATCGGCCACAGGAAATTGTTCCAGAATGCCATAACTTCAAGCAAGCCAATGACGGCAACCCCTGGTTTCACCAATGGCATGACAAGCTGCACGAAGATACGGAATTCGGAGGCTCCATCCATTTTGCCAGAATCCCGAATATCTGTCGGTATGCCCAGAAACGTTTGTCGCATCAGAAAGATGTTAAATACCGACACCGCGGCCGGAAGCACAACACCAAGAAACGTATTGCCCAAGTGAAAGGCCTGAATGGTTAAATAATGCACAATCATCGCCGTTGCCGAAGGAATAATCATGGTCGAGATCAGCAGCGTGAACACCAGATTACGTCCCCTGAACCGAAAGGTCGCGAGTGGATACGCCGTTAGGCAGGACAAGAAGATGTTAAACACTACCCCAAGGAGCGTAATCACCACCGTATTTATGATGTAGCGTGGAAAATCCATGAACTCCCACACCTGCACGTAGTTATCGAAAGCGATGAAGGTAGGTAGAATTGCTGGTGGATTCGCGAACACATTACGACCAGGCATCAGCGATACGCTGAGCAACCACAGAAAAGGACCCATCATAAACAGGGCGAGCAAAATCAACAGTACATAAATGATCAAATGACGAAGGGCTTTTTTCATTTTTTTAGACGAAAGCGTATGCCGAATCAATAGGTATTCACCCCGCCTCTCCGGTTCAGCCGGAACACCAACACACTGAGCGCCGCTACCATCACACTGACGATAAGCCCAAGCGCCGAGGCATACCCGAAATTGAATTGCTCCAGCCCTTTTTGAAAAATATATACGCTCGAGGTCAGCGTCGACGTTCCCGGCCCGCCCTTGGTGAGAATATAGACCTCATCGAATACACGAACGGCACCCATCACCGAAATTACGGTGCAAAAGAGAATATGCGGCCGCAGCAACGGAAGCGTCACATGAATAATCAGTCTCAGTGGTCCTGCTCCATCCACTCTGGCGGCTTCGTATAGATCTGCCGGAATTCCCTGAAGCCCAGCCAGATAGAGCATCATATAATAGCCGAGACCCTTCCACATGGTGATGAACATCAGCACATACAGCGCCGTACTGCTCGTGGAAAGCCAGGAGACCTGCTCACTAAGAATGCCAACCTTCAGCAGCAGGTAATTGACTACGCCGTTATTGCCCAACAGCCAGCTCCAGATCAGCGCCACTGCGACCATGGAAGTTACAACCGGTATGTAGTAGGCAGCCCTGAACATTTTGACACCCGGAATCCGGCTGTTAACCAGAATGGCCATCAGGATCGAGATGATTTGAATCACCGGCACAACCAGCACATACACCAACGAATTCCACAGCGAAATCAGGAAATTGTGATCTTGAAAGGCCCGGGTAAAGTTATCCAGTCCAACGAAATGTGTCTCCGTAATGACAGAATAATCCGTTAATGAGAGGGGTATCCCGTAAATAATCGGCCAAAAGGTAAAAACCGCCAGAAACAACAATCCCGGTGCCATAAACGCCCATGCAGCAAAAGATTCGGATCGAATCGCCTTGTACACGGCTACGCCTCCCTCTCCTCTAGAATCGAGGGGGAGTACTCCCCCTCATCAGACTGTACCGCACAAGTTCAGGAATCCTGGTTAAGAATTTGGTTAACTTCCTTCTCCACTGCGTTCAACGTTTCTTTAATATCTGCCCCGTTCATCAAAATTTCCTGCAAGCCTCGTGCCAATGCGGAGTTGATATCTCCTGCATTCGGTACGCCGACCATGTAATCAGTGGCTTTGTCGAGACTTTGGGAGGAAGCTACCTTGGCTTCAGCTTCCAGCGATCCGTCGGATTGCGTAAAGAACGAATCTTCAATGGAGGCTTTGCTCGACGGCAGCGTGTTGGCTACCTTGGAGAAGGCGGTCTGATTCTCTGCATTGGTAATAAAGGCGGCAAATTCCACCGCTTGCTCGGGGTTTTTGGATTTCTGTGGCACGACGAGATCCATGGAATTGGAGAGTCGCAGGTTCGCTTTGCCCGTTGGGAGCGTTACCGCAATCGTATTCTTGTAAACATCCGGTGCTGATTTCTTGATAAAGTTGATAAAGGTTGGACCCGACAATTGGAAAGCGACCTGCTCTCCAGAAAAATACTGGATCTGCTTGCTGAATTCCGCATCCTCCTTCAGCACCACGCCTTCGGCCATCAGATCACGCATTTGAGTGATCATCGCCTCTGCTTCCGACGTATTGAAGGCCGCGGCCGTTTTGTCCTCATTTAGAATCGGGATGCCGTCGATTGGAAACAGCTTGGAGACAAGCTGCTGCGCATAACCGGCCACTCCAGTCTTTTCATGGACCTGACGGGCCCACTCCACGAGTTCCTCTCGGGTCTGCGGCGGATTTGCCGGATCAAGGCCTGCCTCCTTTACCAGCTTGGTATTCATGAACAGTACTTCGGTACCTGTGTACCAAGGAAGCGCGTAAGCTTTGCCATCCAAAACAGTAGAATTATAAATGCCTTCAAAGTAACTCTTCGCTTCCTCATCTGTCAGGTATTCATTCAGATTCAGCAGCGCTCCCTTACTTCCCAATTGACTGGCGAATTCGGTATTGAGGTTCACAACATCAGGGCTTTTGCCACTGGCCGTACTGGTCAATAAACGCTGTGAAATGGCATCATATGGATAGTCCTTCCACTCGACCTTCACGCCAGGATGACTGCTCTCATACTTGGCAATCAATTCATTGAAGTAATCGTTGAACGTTGGCTGTAAAGCAATCGTCCAAAACTCAAGCGTCACCGGCTTTCCAGCTTCCGTACCCGTCTCCCCAGTGCTTCCCGGACTCGGCGTACCAGCCGTATTGTCATTTCCTCCGCAGGCGGCAAGCAGCATAGACATCATAACGACTAGCAGCAAAGATACTGTGAAGCCCTTTCTGTTGGTGGTCACACAACATTCCCCCTCAGTTTGGTATAAGACGGGAGCCGGCGCTTACGTCAGATTTCCTGGCTAATTACTCCATCTTTCCAATGGAGTATATGCAGACCCTGGAGTTAGAATGAAGTATTCTTCCAGAAATAAATTAAAAAAAGAAATAATTTTTCTTTTAGGCTAAAAAACACAAAAAACAAGCCAGTTCGATCCGTGAAAGGACCAAACTGGCTTATTTGTTACGACTATATGTATAAGACAAGGCTGCAATCAAGCCGTCTCATGCTGTTTCTTCGGCTCTGCTTCGTAGACTTGGGTATGTTCATTTTCAGCCAAAACCCATTCTACCGTGCCAGGTTTGCGTATTTTCCACATCCAGGCCTGTACTTGAAGTGATCTCTTAACCCATGCGAGGGACGCACAACGTTGCTCGGAACGAACCGATAATCCCCAGTGAATAACGCGTGCTAGCCACCGGTTCACATACTCATTATGAGAACGTACAGATGGCAATTCATCGCGGAACAGTCGCTGTTTTACATCCATAGGGGGCTGCCCGCATGTCCAATAATGAAGCAAAGCTGCCAGGCTATATATGTCTGACATCGGTCCCTGACTGGATTTCTCCGAGTAGAACTCAAGTGGCGAGTACCCTGCTGAGGTAAAGATCGCCTGTTTTTCCCCGGATTGTACAGGCCAACGAGCTGCTGAACCGAAGTCCAGTAGTTTAGGCGTACCGTCTTCCATCACCATAATATTGGATGGCTTCACATCACGATGAAGAATTCCCTGCTTATGAATATAGTCCAGTGTATCTACCAGCGGAAGCAATGTCTCCGTAATAAATACCGCGTCCAGCGCATGATTTCGCTCAATCAAATATTCGGTCAGGGTTACCCCTGTGCAGTATTCCATAACTAGATACCCTGTGTCATTTTCTTCGAAATGATCCACATACGGAACAATATGAGGATGATTTAACGTGGATAACAGCTCTCCTTCTACCAAAAATGCAGCAAGAAGTTCCTGATACTGACCACTGAACCCTCGTGAAGAACAGAACACTCCCCGTTTGTCAGCCTGACGTGCTGCCAGCCTCTGCGGGAAAAACTCCTTGATCGCTACCTTCGCACCTGTATTCCGATCTCTTCCTGCATATACAATAGCCAGCTCACTGCTAGCCATGAGATGTCTTACCTGATATGTATCATTTAAAATTACATTGCGTTGCAATGCCATTTTGCAATTGTCCTTTTTCATAACAGACCCTCTTTTCAACCTTGTCGATCGGGAGACTTGCCGCATGTTGCATCATTCAGTCCAACCAGACAGGCGTTTCATCGCCAACCCTCTATATAAACCAAATGATGCAATTTGAATCACAACCATGCGGAAATATTGAAAAATTTCTAAATTTAATAATTCTTCTGTAGGAAATGCTGAATTTCTTGGTTCATCTGGATCAACACGTCTTGAGATGGGAAATGACCTGTGTCGTATTTGATTGCTTTGACGTTCGAAATAATCTTCTGAGCTCTTTCAATGACCTTATCTGCCGGGAAAAAGACATCCTTTTCTCCCACCAGCAGCAGTGTTGGCGATGTATAATTCACCAATTCCTCCTGCTCCGTAAGCTTGGGCATATCCTGCTCCAGACTGACGTATTTGAAAATTTTCCCGATTATATTTTTATCTATTTCTTTCATACAACTGCATGACATGATATCCGCGATCTTTTGCAAAGAAGTTGGAGAAGAAGTCATTTTGTACGTTACGAGTGGCAACACGATATCCTGAGCCATCTTAATTTTGGATCCCACGGCCAGTCCAGCGGGTGCTACCAGAACAGAACATGCAATTCGGTCCGGAATGTAAGTTGCCAGTCTTAGGATAATTCCGCCTCCAAAGGAAGGACCGATAAACGCACTTTTTTCGATCTTGTAGTGATCCAGCAAATCAGAAATCCACAAAGCCAAACTATCAAACCTTGCCGAAATTCGTGTTTCTTCACTGTAGCCTGGATGACCGATCGTATCCGGCGCGATAATCCGGTAATCTTTGAAAAGAGAAGAGAACCATGACAACGTCATCGGATTCACACAATTTCCGCCCTGGAGAATAAATAGCGGCTTACCGTCTTCTGGACCTGTTAATAAAACATGCGTTTGTCCAAAACGTGTCTCGACGTACTCTCGTGTAAAACCTTCGCCCAATTGCTCAACATACGCTTCGTATTCCTCAAGTATGCTGCTCTTGCCTTCTTCACTTCTATAAATGGAACTCATGTCTGCCTCCTGCAAAGTATACTCTTTCAACATTTTATGGATTTTAAGGTCCATAAATATAAAAGAGCCCGCTGATGACAGGCTCCTTCATATGTGTAACTTATCATAATGAACTGATTATAGAATGGAAACTGGAAATTGTAAACATCGTTTCTCATAGAAAATTAATAATACAGAAATTGTAGAGAAATAGGGCTATTTTCGGCCGTAATCTGCCTTGATTTCGCCCCACTGCTTGGTCTGCCATTTTAGCACTTTATTGCTGTACGTATTCGTACGCAGCCACTGCTCTGCACGGTCAATCATCAGCCAGATCTCTTCGGTGGAAGCATCCCTTGCGAGTGTGGTGGACACCGCTTTTTGCTTCAACCATTTCATCGCATTGACGGAGTCCGTGTAAACCGTCTTGCTACTGCCCTCTTTTTTGAGATACGCCAAGGCATGTACAATTGCCAGAAATTCCCCGAGGTTGTTTGTACCTTTGGAGATTGGCCCAACGGAGAAAATAATCTCACCCGTGCGGGTATCTACGCCTTTATATTCCACCGGCCCTGGATTCCCACGCGTACCAACATCAACCGAGATGCTGTCATAGTCAATTTCTGCCGAGGTCTCCATGCCCGCGCTTCTTCCGCTACTGCCAGACTTCGTCTTCGAAGAAGCGCCTGAACTACTGGCACCAGTACCCCAGTTTCCTTTCCATCCTGCACGATATGCCTCTTCGGCGGCAGCTTTCGATTCATACGATTTATATTTTGCTCCGGTAAAATGATCCGTCTGTGCTTTGCATTCCGCCCATGTGCTGTATACGCCAGGCTGCTTTCCTGCCCAGACGACATAGTATTTCTGCTTTGCCAATATGACCCGCCCCTTCGTTTGCTGCATTCAATTCCTTATTGTAAACGATAGGGACGTCAGATTGAAAGAAGCGTGTTTATCTCATTCCTACAGTTGATACCTCCATTTCTTCAACATATCTAATGCTACTTCCAGAAGCTTGCTTTGGTTATGTGAGATTTGCATTTCAATAATTTGTTGACACCTAAGGTTTTGTAAATCCGATAACTTATCCATCATTTGCTCTAGCAACATGAATGACTGCGCGCTCACTTCCAGACTGGAATCGCCGATAAATGGAATAATGTTCTCTATATGTACTATGTAATTCAAGTTTTCAAGAGCGTATAGCAACGTGCCTCTGCTTCCTGATGTCTTGGAGTCTGTAATGACTTCAATTAACGGTTCGACTGCTCGATCATCTCCAATGTCAGATAAAGCGATAGCAATTGTGTTGCGTAGTATGGCGTTGTCAGTAGATTTTAGGAGTTCAATCAAGAAAACGAATTGAGTTGTATCCTTTTTTTCACCAATATATGCTACTTGTTTAACAACGCCTTCAATATCTCCTTGGGAAAGATGCTTTTGTATCATGTTTGTATACATTGTCCGTAGTATCACTCCTCATTTTGTTAGAAGAAAGCTCTCCATAATAATATCGGTCATTTCCTTATTTTAGGATGTAGTATAATGGTCCTTATAATGTCGGGACTATTTTCCTTATCCACATCTCTTGTCCTAAGCAATTGTATATTTCAACCAGATCAAGAACAGGCTAAGAAATACGAGACATGATTTGGTACAGAAAGGAATAAAACCAATGGACTGGATATGGAAATCCATCTTGCTTGTACTGATTGCCATGATTCTGCTGCGGATTGCTGGACGTAAATCCATTTCGCAAATGAGCGTAGCCACGACGGTCATTATTATCTCAATCGGAACAACGATCGTGCAGCCAATTGCAAATCATGAGTTAGGTAAAGCGATCGGGTCAGCGGCGGTATTTATCCTCAACTTCTGTTTGTTGAACAATTGCAATTGAAGTTTAATTGGTTTGAAAAACTGATGAGCGGAAAATCGAAGGTTGTTGTGGAAGATGGGAAGTTGAATCTGCCGAATTTGAAACGCATGCGCTTTTCCGTGGACCAATTAGAGATGCAGTTGCGGGAAAAAGGGATTACAAGTATTGCCGATCTGGAAACAGCCACGATGGAACCAAACGGGCAACTCGGTTACGTGCTCAAACGGCACGCACGCCCAGCAACCATAGGCGATTTGGAAGCACTCCTGAAGCAAGGTACGTGGGCCACGGAATCCAAGGAACTGTTCCAGGAGGTCATCCAGGATGGACACTCGCGTCCAATTGACTCCAAGATACAGTAAATGAAAAAGACACCCGAAGGATTCATTCGGGTGTCTTTCAGTTGCCTTAATCCGCAATCCGTTATGAAATTAGGACTTGGAGGAAACTTCTGTTTTGACCATGTGGTCCGGAATGTTGTTATTGGCAATGATTTCTCCAAATGGACCAACAAAGGAATGATCGCCGCTTTCTCCATGTTGCGAGTACTGAAGCTTTGGAAATAACAGCTCCGCGGTACGATAACACTCTTCCAGATGCGGATAACCGGATAAAATGAAGGTCTCGATCCCCAGTTCTTCATACTCTCTGATTCTGGCTGCGACCTGATCGGGATCACCGACAAGTGCGGTTCCGGCACCACCCCTAACCAAGCCGATACCCGCCCACAGATTGGGGCTAATCTCTAGGTTGGAACGATCACCATTATGCAGCTTGGCCATTCTCTGCTGTCCTACGGAATCCATGCGAGCATAGATCTTCTGGGCAGCGGCTATCGTCTCCTCATCCAGGTGAGAGATCAGTTCATTTGCGGCCTTCCATGCTTCTTCTGCTGTCGGACGCACAATAACATGCATACGTATGCCAAAACGAATGCTTCTTCCTTTTCTCGCAGCCAGCTCCCGCATTTGATGAATTTTGGCTTGTACCTGACCTGGAGGCTCACCCCATGTTAAATACACATCGACATGGTCTGCTGCCACTTCCATTGCGGCTTCTGAGGAACCTCCAAAATAGAGTGGGGGATGTGGTTTTTGGATGGTCGGATACAGGACGGAGCCACCCTTAACCTTCAGATATTTGCCTTCATAGTCAACCGCCTCTCCCTCCAATTCCTTGCGCCAAATGGTCAGAAATTCATCGGCTAACGCATAGCGCTCATCGTGGTCCAGGAACAGCCCTTCTCCTTCAAGCTCAATTGGATCTCCACCAGCCACCACATTGATCAGCAGTCTTCCTTTGGAGAAACGATCCAGTGTTGCGGCCATGCGTGCAGCTGTGGTTGGCATCATCAGACCTGGACGCGCAGCGACAAGAAACTTGAGCCTGTCCGTGGAAGAAATCAGCGATGAAGCAACAATCCACGCATCTTCACACGACTTTCCCGTAGGTAACAAAACACCGGCATATCCAAGTTCATCCGCGGCTTGTGCCACCTGCTTGCAGTAATGATAACTGACCGCCCGGGCTCCTTCTTTTGTTCCAAGATACCTGCCATCCCCGTGTGTGGGAATAAACCAAAACAGTTCCATAGGTATGACCTCATTCCTATTTTTTATATTTTATTTTTCCGATTGATTTGGTATGTTTTATTTATTATGATAGCTATTATCCGTTGGATATCAACGATCAATTAGGCAGAATCTGACGGTTAAACAACGCATTTGACCGATGTGTTGCGAAATGTCTTATTAATCTAAATTCCCAAACCATTTGAAGGCTCAACAAAGTTGATCAATCCGTTGTTTTCGAGGTGATGAGAAGTGAATGAATCCCGTGGAGTGGATCGAAGAATTTTACGAACCCGTGTGATGATTTCCAAAGCTCTTCTGAAAATTCTGCCACAGAAAGCCTTTACCGAAATTAGTGTCGTGGACATCGCCGAACAAGCGAATATCAATCGATCTACCTTTTACGCCCACTTTCTGGACAAGGATGATTTATTGGATAGCATGGTGAATGAGAAATTTCAACTGCTTGAGCAGCTACTGGCGGAACGGAATGCTCACCTTGGGAGCCTACCTTCATTTAACGATCCAGATCCCATTTTTGCAGTATTGTTCGAGCATATATTGGAGCATGATGAATTCTATCGGGTGATGGTACTGATCAATCCTGCTGGGAATTTCAACAGCCGGTTGAATGAAGTGATTAGAGAGATGTTTTTTGATCGGATTTCCCAATTAGGCATGGTGCAAAAAGAAGTGCCTCTCGATATTTTGCTGGATCATATCAGCTACTCCACCATTGGAATTATTCACAAATGGCTTGCTGACAGTAAGGTAAACTCACCTCATCATATGGCTCTTCAATTAACCCGCATTGCCCTGTTAGGAACATATAAAGCGATGGGAGCATTGGTTTAGAGGGAGTAGCCCCACCTTCAAAAAAGGTGATGCACAGCATCTGAATACACGTGACATGTGATACTTGACGCTAGAACAAAAAGAACTGTCATTTAAGCATATATTCCGCTTAAAGACAGTTCTTCTTATCACCGTGTACTCAAATAGGCAATACCCAAGCCACCGGTAACCGGATTTTCGTAGATTTCACATTCCACATCGAATACTTCTCCAATCATTTCACGGGTCAGGATATCGGCGGGTTTGCCATGAACCACAATCTGTCCCTGCTTGACGACATAGAGGTAATCGCAATACTCTGCGGCGAGTTCGAGATCATGGAGCGCAGCCAATATGCCGATGTCCAAACTCCGCACAATGTTGAGAATCTGAAGCTGATATTTGATATCCAGATGATTGGTAGGCTCGTCCAATATCAGAAATTCCGGCTGCTGCGCAAGCACTCGGGCGAGGACCACACGCTGCTTCTCCCCTCCGGACAGGGACACGTAATTGCGGTCCGCATGTCCGGTCAGATGTACCTTTTCCAACGCCTGCTCCACGATTTCATAATCCCGTTCATTATCCGTCTCCAGCAGCTTCTTGTGAGGAGTGCGACCCATCATGACCATTTCACGCACAGTAAAATCAAAGCTCAATTCGTTAAACTGACCCACAACGCCCATATGGCGGGACACGACCTTGGGACTGGATTTCAGAATGTCCGTATCATCGAGAAATACTTTGCCTTGCTGTGGTTTGATCACTTTATAGATGCTCTTGAGCAGCGTTGATTTGCCACAACCATTCGGGCCAATCAGCCCGACGAATTGCTTGCCTTTTACCTGTAAAGAAATGTCCCGGATAATATCCGTGTTCAGCACCGATATGGATACATTTTCTACATTCAGTTTCATGTTTATTTCCCTCCAAAACCGTAGCCTTTTTTGACTAACATATACATAAACATCGGCGCACCAATCATCGCTGTAATGATCCCGATCGGCAATTCAACGCTGGAAATCAGTGATCTTGCAATAACATCCGTCCAGATCAGGAAGATGGCACCGAATAGTACGGATACAGGCATCACTTTACGATGGTCCGATCCAACCAGCCCTCTCACAATATGCGGAATAATCAATCCGACAAAACCGATCATACCGCAGCTTGCTACCATTACGCCGGTTACGAGAGCCGTTAACAGCATATACAATCTGCGATATACACTGAGATTAATCCCGAGTGTAACCGCGGCTTCGTCACCCAGCAGCATCGTGTTGAGAACACGGGACTGCAACAGGAAGAACAAAATGGCTACGAGCACAACGATGCTAATCAGCGGAAGCTTGTTCCATCCTGATGAGGCAAGACTGCCCATGGTCCAGAATGTTACCGTCTTGATGCCTTCGGCATTGTTGGCAAAATAAATGATAAAGTTTGAAAAGGCACTGCACAGTGCATTAATGACCATCCCGGCAAGCACCAGCTTGACCGATGTCATTTTCCCCCGAATACCTGCGAGAGCCAGGACCAGCAAGGACGCCCCCATCGCACCGGCAAATGCCCAGAAGGCCACCCCGGTCTGACCAAGCCAGCCAATCGCGCCGAATCCGATCAGAATGGCAAACGTGGCCCCGAGCGAAGCTCCTGAGGAAATACCCAGTATATACGGATCTGCAAGTGGATTCTGCACGGCAGCCTGCATAACTGCACCACACAAAGCTAACCCGGCACCGATAAACATGGCCATCAGTACACGAGGAAAGCGAATCTGCCAGATGATATCCGTAAAAGACCCCGCCTCAAGCGGCGTAGAGCCGAATTGAAATCCGGTTAATTTGTACAATAGAATGCGATAAGACTCGGCGAGAGGAATGCTCACCTGTCCAATGGATACGGCAATCCCAACCGAAACAACCATGACGATGATTAAAGCGGCAATCAATACTGCAAAACCGGATTTGCTGTGAATCAGGGACTCCCTTTTTCCCATGCGCTGCTTCTGAATCTGAGCCGTCTGTGCCATCTCTTCCCCCATCAATTTCACTTGAATTTGAATAATAAAAATGTAGCTATTTACAAAGCATTTTCTCGGATTATAATTGAGAATGATTATCTTTGTCAATTATAAATATACAAAAAAAGGGACATTCGAATAAAACCAATATTGAAATCCGGGCTTGACATTAGTTTGATAACAAACTATATTACACATATGAAAACGACAGACGCTATATCACTCATATCCAAAATTAAAGATAAGGTCAACCGCTTTATTTTATCCGAGATGGCTGAGCAGGGAATCCAGGATCTGGCTACATCCCATGGGGATATTATCTACGCCCTGTACAACAATTCCCGAATGACTATGGCTGAAATCGCCAAAAAAATTGGCAAGGATAAATCCACGGTCACAGCGCTTGTCGACAAATTGGTGCGCAACGGTTATGTCGCCAAAGAACGTGATGCAACAGATTCACGGATTGTCCATGTGACATTGACTGCAAAAGGAGAACAACTTAAACCTGTATTTGAACATATTTCACGGCGGATGCTGGACGCGTTTTATGCGGATGTTACTGAAGCGGAGAAAAAGGAACTGCTTCGAATTTTGATGAAAATTCACGGCAACTTCTAATTTTTTTCGGATTAATAGTTTGATATAAAACTAATTTTTGGAGGTATGTCCTAATGATTGATTTTACTCAATTGCTACCTGAACATGAAGTCAAAACGATAGGAAAACATGATTTGTACCTTGAAATATATGATGCTGAAACGGCTCCACTTATTGTAAATTCAGTAAAAAGGCCGCCCCTCTTGTTTGTTCATGGCGCATATACAGGCAGCTGGATGTGGAGCAAGTATATCCCCCACTTCGTTGAACAAGGCTGGACCTGCTACGTTATGAACCTCAGAAGTCATTACAAAAGCCGGGTAATGGACATGACGAAAATTACGTTTGAGGATTATTTGGAGGATATCCACGAAGTTCTGGCACAGTGCGACGAGCCCCCTATTCTCATCGGCTTCAGCATGGGCGGAATACTCAGTCAGAAGATTGCCGAGACGATTGCTTTAGCTGGATTGGTCGTGATTGATTCCAGTCTAAGCCAGGAAGTTCATCAATTGATTCCCTATCCTGAGAGCCATCAAATTACACCTGACATTGTCAACCCTCCCCCGGCCCGTGAAGAGCATAGTAGTATTGACGAATCTGCGGAGGATATTGCATTTCAGCGTAAATATCTGCAGATGGAGTCATCGAAGGCATTTCTCACGTTCTCAGCAGCATTCGGGTCAAGCGGCGGTGTATCCATCAACGGCGATTTAATTACATGTCCGAGTCTGGTCATCAAAGCCATAGAATCCGATGATGAAGAGCGAAGAGGTCAACTGACTGCAGAACAGCTAGGCGCTGAATATGCAGGGCTGCGGGATACAACCCATACCGGATTGCTCGTCGGCCAGCGGTATATGGAAGTAGTCGAGCGAATCCTTCATTGGCTGAAGAGTTAACGTAACTTCGAAAAGCAATACCGGTAAATATCTTGGACAAATGACAACTGCAATGCAGCTTAAAGCTTACATGAAGTGGTTCGGGTGCCCATGATAACTGCCATAATTGCCATTAATCCATACCTGCGTTTAGCTGGTCTTTAGCCAAAGAAGCTTCCCTTGGACAAGATTGTCCAGGGAAGCTTCTTATTTTTTAATTGGCTCTATTGTGGAATAAAGCTGGATACATTTCCGGGTTAATGAGAGTTCTAGATTTCTAGCTCTTTTGCTTATAAAATTCATGATACAGCTTCATTAGCGCCCGCTTCTCAATCCGTGATACATAGGAGCGTGAGATGCCAAGTTCCTTGGCTATCTCGCGTTGGGTGCGCTCTTCCCCGCCTGCCTCCAAGCCGAATCGGCCAATAACAACTTCCTTCTCCCGATCATCCAAGATATCGAGATTGCGGTAAATCTTGCTTTTTTCAATCTTGAGTTGCACCTTATCTACAACGTCGTCGGCTTCTGTTCCGAGAATATCGATTAATGTAATTTCATTGCCCTCTTTGTCCGTTCCGATTGGATCATGAAGGGAAACGTCTTTGCGTGTTTTCTTCAGGGAGCGCAAATGCATAAGTATTTCGTTTTCGATACAACGGGCTGCAAACGTAGCCAGTTTGGTCCCTTTGCCTTGTTGAAAACTTTCGATCGCCTTAATCAAACCAATCGTTCCAATCGAAATCAAGTCTTCCTGGTCTTCGCCAGTATTGTCAAATTTCTTGACGATATGCGCGACGAGGCGCAGATTGTGTTCGATAAGCAAATTACGCGAATGTGCGTTGCCTTCAGCCATAAGGCGTAAATGTTTGGCTTCATCATCCTCAGCCAGTGGCTGGGGAAATGCATTATTTTTGACATACGAGACGAGTAACGTTAACTCTTTAATGAACAGGGCAATTGCGGTAAACAATCCGGGCACAGATGACACCTCCTGCAGTTTTACAACGATCTGGCCTGAGCACATGTGGGAACAGGGTCGATTTATTGTATGTAGGCGTGTGCCCAGAAGTGCACGTACACTTGAAAAAGGAGATGTTTCTGCGAAGATTTCATACACTCACTGAGACAATAGAGCCCACCTTCTGAAGGATGAGGAATTCTTTCTCGACACTTTCGATAAAATACTTCTTCTCGCCAAATATCACGACATCATTCTCAGCTAATTGAACATCGCTTTTGAAATAGATAAAATTGTCCGTTTCTCTGAACGCACCTTTATAGTAGTACAAGTTGTCACCTTCTCCTTGGGAAAAATGAATTACTATTCTTTTCGTTTAAAACACATCTTGTAAAGCATAAGCCCCATACCAGATGAACAAATAAGATATCCAAAGAACAAGAAAAGTAAATAAATACCATGAAGATCTTCAGGAATCTGATTTACACCTTTAAACCATGCAGAACGAATAGGATACAGTAGCGCTACCCAAATGATCAGCAAGATCAGAATATAATTAATTATTTTCCTCACAATAACGATCCTTTCAAGTCCGAGTGGAAACAGGAAATAATATATAGCAACTCCTACAACGAAAGTAAAAAAGCCGCTAGATTAGCGACTTCCTATGGTACAATGTTTCCGCCCCGACACTTGGAGACTACAAAATCAACATTTTTTCCTAGTAATGTGAGATTGTAATGCCGTGAATGATTCCTTCGGTTGAATTGGAGGCGAAATGGACTCGGGTGTCCCCAAAACGATAGGAGAGTAAATATTCTCCTTGAATATCAGGGTTCTCACCTTTTTGACCTTTTCCCAATATCTTCTCAATGTCACTGAAGGTTTTCATTGGGAGGGTTTTCCAACTCAAATAAATATGGTCAAGACGGTCTGTGTCCCCCTCCCCAAAATTAAAGGAAGCATACTCTACCCCTTCAAATATCCGGAAAAGTCCTCCCATTTCCGGCTCATAATAGGATTCACTTTCTGAACTTTTCAGCGCTTTCGATACGTCTGCTTTCGTTTGTCCAAAACTTATATTTTCAAACCCCGGTATTCTCCCACTCTTCAACTCTTGAATGGAGTTTTTATTTAAATCAAAAAATAGCCTGCTCGGTTCAGACTGAATTTTGGAGAAAGGAACTTTCACCTCTATAAATCCCGCCGCATAAGGCCCAACTTCATATGGATTAAATACCATGACAATTCCTGTGTTTTGGTAGTAAAAGCTAGATATATTAGACAAGGGAAAGTTATAAAAACTCTCCGGGAAAACATTCTCATTACTCTTTAGGCCTGATTCAATACCCTCAGCTAGATTGGCAGCTTGTTTATTGGTTTGAACCACTTGGTTCAAGTAGAGGCGCTTTCCTGTTGTTAGATCATAATTATAAGTCGTTACTTCTTCATACCCGTGCGCGCCGCCTCTGAAATTATAATCTGTATATACAATAGATAGTAGGTTGTTTTGATTGTATTTAGTCTGTGCAGTGGTATTCCAGTAAAAGTAATCTTGCTGTTTTTTTAGATATGTATTCTGTATAGCGGCATTTACGGCATGGATTTTGAGTGTCTTATTAATTTTATCCCTGACCTTTTGTTCGCCGCCAATAATTTGAACATACTTTTGCCCTTTATACGAGTAAATTTTTGTCGTTACTGTGCTCGACCCGGCTGCATTCGCATCACTTGTTGGGATTATAAATAGAAACACCAATAAGAAGCTTATTAACATAGCAAATGATTTTTTCAAATTGAAATCAACCTTTCCAATTATTATGATATAGCAATAATACTTTAACTTGGCTAGTTTGTCTTTTTCTAGTTGAAACTGTAATCCATCCATAGAACAGCCTCCATTCCACACGTTAATGCGGAGTGAAGGCTGCATCTACCTATCTATATTTAATTCACTGGTGCTGTCTCCACAGCGTCTGCGATTTCCGGCAACCTTGTTTTGCGTTCCATTGTCACGCTAATGAATAATCCCACAAGTCCAAGTGCCGCAATAACTGCTGCATACAACGGTACCGAGATGAGCCCCGTATGCGTAATTGCAAACCCGCCCAAATAAGCACCACCTGCGTTGCCCAGATTGAAGGCCGAGTGACTCGACGTTGTCGCTAGCAGCGGCGCTTCGCGGGTCATATTCATAATTCGAATTTGCAACCCTGGCATAATGCCAAAAGCCGCAACACCCCAGCAGAATATGGTGATTACCGCGAGATACGGATTGTCCAGCGTCAACGTTAAGGCCGCCAACAGAACTGCCAGTATACCAAAGTTAACCATCAGGGAAGGCATCAGCTTCCAGTCTGCCAGACGGCCGCCAAGCATATTACCCAATGTAACGCCGACACCGAACAGCACCAGAATCCAGGTCACGCTCCGCTCGGCAAAACCACTAATATCGACAAGCATTGGTGTTATATAGGTAAACACAGTGAACAGACTTCCACAGCCCAGCGCACCAATGAGTAATATTAATAACACTTGGGGGCGAACCAGATTCCTGAATTGCTGACCCAAGTTTGCTGGTGGTCCCTGCTGGATCACCGGAATGAAACGAATGATACCAATCAATGAGATGATACCCAGAATGGTAATGGCTCCGAACGATGACCGCCATCCTAGCTGTTGCCCAATGAAGGTACCAAAAGGCACACCGATAATATTGGCAATCGTTAATCCAGCCAGAACGACGGATACCGCCCCTGCCCTTCTCTCCGGTGCAACCAATCGTGTTGCCATCAGCGAGCCTACACCCAGAAACGTGCCGTGAGCAAATGCCGTCAGAATACGTGCCGAGATGAGCAGCCCGTAAGTTGGAGCAATAACCGACAACGCGTTACCGATGATAAAAATACACATCAGCAGCACCAGCAGTTTTTTCTGCTGAATCTTGTGAGTGAATACAGTAAGTATAGGTGCACCCACCGCCACACCAAGCGCGTAACCTGTGATTAACTGCCCTGCTTGAGGGATGCTCACATTCAAATCCGCCGCCACATTCGGCAGAAGGCCCATAATAATAAACTCCGTCATACCAATGGCAAAAGCCCCTACCGTCAGGCATAACAGGGATAAGGGGAACGCCCCTCGTTTAGCAGATTTCGGAACTTCCAATTCCGGTTGAGTTGATTCTGTCTTACGCATATGATGTTCTCTTCTCCTATCTCTTCTATCTAGCTTCCGCCTTTGACCACAATGCCTCTGTCAATTCACCCAGCGTATCTTGCATGGCCAACTTCTCTCGCCAGTGTGCCGGAATGCCGCTCAATCCATAATACGCTCCGGCGATTTGCCCATATACCGCTCCCGTGGTGTCCGCATCATCACCCAGATTCACTGCCAGCAGCGCACCCTCTTCGAAAGTCGATGAATGATGGAATGCCCATAACGCTGCTTCAAGTGAACGAACAACATAGCCGCTCCCCTGAATATCAGGCGGTACTTTATCCCGGTATGATCCTTGGACAATTTCTTCAATCGCTGATGAAAAAGATTTCTCTTCCCTCCACTGACGGCAGGTATCAGGACGTAACATGACGTCTTTGTCCGCTCCACGAAGTCCTGCAACCATTATCGCCGCCAGCACTTCGCATGCTTCCACACTTTCAACAGCCGCATGTGTCGTTCTGGAACTCAACCCAGCATACCGTACTGCTTGATCCGGCTGGTTGGCATATGCCATGGCAATAGGTGCGAGCCGCATGATTGAACCATTCCCCGCGGTCATCGGGTTAGTTGAACCACTATACGCTTCACCGGTTGCTGCAAACCGTTCAAGGGCATTGCGAGTAGCCCCGCCAATATCAAAACAGGTTCCCGTACTGCTCATATAACCCACCTGATACCAATTCGTATATCTGCGCATCTGGTCCTCGGGATCAAAGTTCTCTTTTCTCACCAAGCTTTCTGCCAGACACAGGGCCATCGACGTATCATCCGTCCATTGTCCAGGCGTCAGATCGAATACCCCTCCGCCCACAATATCGGTAACAGGCTCAAATGTGCCAGGACTGCTGAATTCCACTGTGGTTCCCAGTGCATCTCCCGCGGCAAGCCCAATGAAACAACCTTGGAAACGATCCTTTAGCAGCATCGTCGATCCCTCCTCCGCGATTTAACTCTCAATAACTTCTTCCATTCTCCCACATGGCTTGATATGGCGTAAAGAATTTTAATATGTTAGTTCGATTGCAAATTAACTTTAACCATATGCTGAGTTGTCTTTCTTCTATTATAAAAGTGTCGAAAGCTGTTGAACGGTTGAATTATCCAAATTTCTTAAAAAAAGTTTGATACGTTTAAACTGAAAATACAGGTTTTCCAGTACACCGCTTACACGCAAAGGGTATAACGTTTTTCCACTTTTATCATTTTCAGAAAACACATCATCCATGTGCAAATTTTCCATGTAAACAATCATAACGTGCTTGACCCTTCTATTTGTCCTATGTTACGGTTTTATTAGCTTATACACCTGTTTCCCCCAAATCAATATTGAAATCTTAGCTTTCATGTCAACTAATATACCGCAAGTTTAAATGATTACGGTGTGTATTAGCAGAGAAAATGATTTAGCTTTATCCTAAAACTAATTCTGAAACAGGAGGAACAAATTTATGATTAAGGCACTGGTTTTTGATTTCGATGGAACGATTATTGATACGGAGACAGCATGGTATGTTGCTTTTCGTGATGCCTACAAGGAACACGGCGTAGACTTAACCCTGGAGATGTACTCGCAATGCATCGGTACCAGTCTGAAAACATTTAATCCTTATGAGTACCTCATCACAGATTTGAATCTTCCGATCGATCGGGAAGCGTTCAGGGAATCCGTTCAGCTGCATCATGCAGCATTAATGAACAAAGAACAGGTAAGACCCGGTATCCAGAATTACCTTGAAGCTGCACGCAAAGCTGGATTGAAACTGGCTGTCGCTTCAAGCTCCAAACGAGAATGGGTTGAACAGCATCTGGAACAGCTCAAGCTAAAGGATTACTTTGAAGTCATTCGCACCGCAGATGACGTTGCCCATGTGAAGCCTGATCCTGCATTGTACAATCAAGCACTTGAAGCCCTTGGAGTAACTGCAGACGAAGCCGTAGCGATTGAGGATTCACCTAACGGCGCGCGTGCAGCTGCTGCGGCTGGTATTCACTGCGTTGTCATCTCGAATACCATTACCGGGACACTTGATTTCGATATGCCTCACCAACGGCTGTCATGCCTGACCGACCTCGAATTTAACGATTTGATTTCGAAACCACTCGTCACTACGGTCTAAGGACGGAACGAATTTCGCATTTCAAATTTTAAAGGGGGAGTTCACACATGAAAGCTGTACATTTTGGTGCGGGCAATATTGGCCGCGGATTTATCGGTCATATGTTGTCCGCTTCCGATTATGAAGTCTGCTTTGTCGCACGTAACCCGAAGAAAATCGCCATGCTTCAAAAGAGGCAGGAGTATCCCATTACCCTCGCAAATGCGGATCAGGATACAACGATTGTGAATAACGTAACCGCCATTAATGTCAGCGAACAGGATCGCGTTGCTGAAGAGATTGCTTCAGCAGATCTGATCACAACAGCCGTCGGTGTATCGGCGCTGGAAGATATCGCTGAACCCATCGCCAAAGGCATCTATCTGCGTATGAAAAATAACAATTCTGCACCACTCCACATTATCGCTTGTGAAAATGCCATCGGAGGCAGCACTCGGTTGAAAAAACGGGTATATCCGTTTCTGGATGAAGAGACCCGGGAAAAAGCGGAACGTTGTGTCTCATTCCCCAATGCAGCGGTAGACCGCATTGTCCCCGCTCAGAACCATAAAGACCCGCTACAAGTTACCGTTGAACCTTTCTATGAATGGGTGATTCATCGCCCTGCACTGCTGGAAGGATTTAAGGAAATTGAAGGTGTGCACTACGTGGACTCTCTTGAACCTTATATTGAGCGCAAAATGTTTACGGTAAATACCGGTCACTGCGTTGCCGCATACTTCGGATATCTTGAAGGATTCAAGACGATCCGGCAAGCAATGGGCCATGCACCGCTCCGTGCCAAGGTACGCAGCGTAATGGAAGAAACCGGAGCCGTGCTCATCGCCAAACACGGTTTTAATCCACAGAAACACAGCAAATATATCGATACGATTCTCGAACGTTTTGCCAACCCGAACCTGACGGATCAGGTAACCCGGGTCGGACGTTCACCCCTTCGCAAGTTATCGCCTTACGACCGGCTTGTTCGCCCAGCGATGCAGGCCAGCGAATTCGGAATTGACATTCCTCATTTAACTTCCGCTATGGCAGCCGCGATGCTGTTCAATCATGAACACGACGAGGAAGCCATGAAGCTCCAACACCTGATTCGCGAAGATGGCGTCTCTGCCTTCATTCGTGAGCGCATGGGAATTCCCGACGAACATCCCGTTCATCAGCATGCCGTTGCCCGTTATGAAGAGCTCAAAGGGCGACAGGAATCAACCATTTTAACCTGATTAAAGATGGGACTAAAGGTTTGATTCAGCAACTGAATAGACATACGGCCAAAAAGCCGGGAGGAACCTATGCTTATCGCATCGTTCCTTCCGGCTCTTTTCAAACTCACGGCATACATATTTAATATCGAAGCACAATTACTCGTTCATGATGGAATTAATGGAGGCATAAACCATAGGCAGGAAGCCCTCGGAAGGTTCGCCAACCGGTGCATGGATATGGAAAGCGAAGCCATTGCCATCCAGCTCTTTCACGATGAAATACTCTGTTTTCTTATTATTTTGAGACATCATGAACAATTTTGCCTCTTTCATCGGGCCATTGCTAAGCTTTTCCTCGCTTATTTGCTTGACCGCTCCGTTTTCTGACAGTTCTTTCTTTGCATCCGCCTTCAGTTCATTCAGATTATAATCCAAAGGCAGCTTTTCAATCTCTACCTCGTAATCCGGATCAATCTTCATAGTCAGTTCATGATCATCAGCATCGTAAACCATCGGTTCAAACACATATAATGAGTATCCTTTGCCTTGAGCCAGTGTAACCGGGCGCTTTTCGGTCATGCCTTCCACGGTCACTTCCAGCTCGGATGTTTTGGCACGATCCGATGTAACATTACCACCCGCATTCGTACCGTTACTGTCATCGGACTCGACCTTGGCGATTTTCGTAAGCACCAGCTGTTTGGTCGTTGTATCGCCTTCAATGGCTTTCTCTACATATTTGAATTGAACGGAATCCTCATCATCAATGTCATCCAAAGATTTCTGCAGATCTTCACCCACCTGGAAAGACATCGGCTCCTCTTTCACACGAATTTCAACCGTGTGCGGGTCTGCCCATCCGGTCAAAATGCCTTCGGCTTCAATCACAGCACTTTCCTCTGGCTGCTTCCCTGGTGCCGGTGTCTGTTCTTCTGTATTATTCGCGGGTGGCTGAGCAGTCGGGCTACTGTTGCCGCAGGCCACAAGAGAGAATCCCATAACCAAAACAAGGAATGATGCACTAATATTCATAGTATTTCGCATATGAACACCTCCGTTAGCTTATACGCAATGATGTTTGTCCATGTTGCCTGACTTGTTAACTTGACAGCTTAGTATTACTTACACGGCTGACCCGTCGCTCAATCATCGAAAGTGTTCAATGCTCCTTTGACACCATAAATAGTCAGCCAGCTTGCTCCATTTGTACAAGCTTCGCGTTGGCTCCGTTAAAAGCTTTTGTCTGCTTGTTGAACTGCTGTCTTAACTCGGCAACTTTGGCATATTGGCTGTTCCGTTCCCGAATCGCACGTTTGATCTTGACCAGATTAGGCTCCACATTGCCTCTCATTAATGCATATAACTGCTCGTCCGCATCAAGGCTCTGCCTGTAGGAGGCAACAAAGGCTGCAAGCGACGCAGCTCTTTGCTCATACTGATCCAATACCGTGTGGGCCTGAGCCAGGTTCTCTTCCTTCTCAAAGGATAACTGATCCAGCGAAGTTCGCAGTTCTTCCATCTGTTCTTTAGTCCTGCTCATCACCGCTTCAGCTTGTTCCAGCAGTGTGCTTCGCTTGGCAATATGTTCCTCTGCCTGATCGAGCAAGGCCTCCAGATTACTGTTCTTGTTCTTTCCTTTGTTCAAAATCGATGTATACAACTCCATGTCTTCCCGTTCATGATGAACAAGCTCCTTCAGGCTCTGGTTCATCTCCTGATCGGTAAGAATCAGTTGATTGACTTGATTTGCCGCAGGTACCTGCGGCTGACCGCAAGCACTGACAAGCAGAGCCAGCAATATGCTGACCCCGGCCAGAGCTATCTTTTTTCTTCTAAGCACCTCGGGGTGCCTCCTCTCTTGCAACTGCTATGTTGTTATTACAAGCGGGTGTCTGCGCTAAAATTCGCTACCCAATGTGCATTCGGATCGTAGACCTCAAACTCATAACCCCGATCTTCAAGCAGTTTCAAAATGCGTGGCAGTGCCTGAACCGTTTGCTCGCGCTCATGCATCAAAATCACTTCCTTATCCCGATGCACACTGCTGCTAACCCGCTCCACGATTTTGTCCGGCTGACCTGGAAGATTCCAGTCAAGGGAGTCGGTGGTCCAATCCCACATTTTGAATCCGGCCGCAGCAATATCACCCCTGAAGGATTCTCCGATCTGGGGACTGCTGCCGTACGGAGCACGAATCAGATGCGGCGTAAAACCGATCAGATCCTTGACCATCTTCTGCTCCTTTTTGAACTCCTTCACAAAATTAGAGGAGTTTCCGCTCTTATACAATTTGTTATAGTTATGTGTCATGCTGTGAAGCCCCGGATAACTGCCCTCTTTGACAAGCCGTTCCACTGCTTCCTTGTGTTGATTCAACTGACGTCCAATCATGAAAAAGGTTGCCTTTGCCTCATGCTGCTTCAAAATATCCAGCAGTTGATCGGTATATACACTTGGTCCATCATCAAACGTTATGTATGCCAGCTTGCGCACCTGACCCTGGAACCGCGCAGGCTCCTCTTTGGACTCCGGTGTCATTTCAATCATGCCAAGGTTGGTTGGCTGTTCAATCGCAGCTACTGGCGGAGGTGCTACATATTCCTTGATCCAGTGCGTCATGCCAATGAATACATATGTTAAACCGATAATGAGCAGTGCCAGAAGCGCCAGCGCAGCACTCAGTCTCCCATACCGGATTTTTCTTCTTCCATGCGTCTTGGTTCGGCTTGTTCTATGCGGAATGCCGCCACTCTCTCCCGCTCTCTGTTGTTGAACTCTCACTTCCAGGCCACTTCCTTACTTTCATTTTTTCCCGATTATTGGTACATTATATCGTTTCATGTCTCTATATAGAAGATTAATAGAAAAATGGTCCTGGAGAATGACAGAATAGTTACAAGCCCGGTTACAATCTACTTATCTATTTTTTCTCTTATACTTTTCCTGTGGGCATCATGTCCTGTATAATAAATTGATTTACGCCATTTGACTTCAAGAAGGAGCCACATCCATGACTAGCTTGAACCGTGCCGGCAGATCGATCTTTCTGCTATTCTTTGTCGGCATTATTGCCATTTCGTTTTCTTCCATCTTTGTACGTTGGTCCACAGCCGACGTCGCCGTCATTGCGATGTACCGACTGTTCCTCACCAATCTGCTAATGCTGCCTTTTGTGTGGAAATACCGGCACGAGATGATGCGTTTAAACTTCAGACAGTGGGCTTTACTCCTCGCATCCGGCGTGATGCTTGCACTGCACTTCCTGCTCTGGATGGGATCGCTTCGGCTTACGAGTGTAGCCAGTTCAACGGTCATTCTCGCTTTGGAGCCTATATTGATTCTCGCCGGTTCCGTCTGGCTGTTCAAAGCCAAAATCAACCGCATGATGATCATCGGTATGGGCGTTGCCCTGCTTGGATCGATCGCTATTGGAGCTGGAGATTTCCAGTTGGCAGGCACAGCGCTGCGAGGGGATATTCTTTCTTTGCTCGGAACGATCGCTGTGGCGGTACACATGCTGCTTGGACAGTTTTTACGTGCCGGACTAAGTGCCTTCTCCTATAACTTCTGGGTATTTTTCGTAGCTGCCTGTACGCTTGCGGTATATAATTTGGTTAATGGTCACCCGTTTGGCGGTTATGCGGCTTCCGAGTGGGGAATTTTCCTGTTGCTCGCAATCGTGCCAACGATCTTTGGACATTATCTCTTCAACTGGCTGCTTCAATATATGAATGCTACGACAGTATCGATGGGGGTACTGGGGGAACCTGTATTTTCCTCCCTGTTGGCCTGGATGCTACTCGGTGAATCCCTCAACGGGCTTCAGATGTCTGCCGGGGTTGTCATTATTTTCGGGGTATGGATCTTCATTCGGTATGGCAAAACCAAACCACAGCCCATTCCCTCAGATGCTCCTATAGCTGGAAAAGGGCCTGTCGAACCTACAGTGGTGTAACTTGCGTTTGTATTAGGATATTTGTAAAAAACAACTGGAAACTGCATCACGCAGATTCCGGTTGAATCCATCCCACTACATATAAGGCGGTGTGTTTTCATGAAAAATATTGTATCCATGCGCTGGCTGCTCGCCAGAATGTATGAACCAGATGTCGTCATTGCCGATTGCCGATTCCTGCTCGGTCAACCGGATGCCGGAAGACAAGCTTACGAGGCTGGACATATTCCAGGTGCCGTTTATCTCGATCTGGAAAAGGATCTGTCCGCTCCTGTATCTACCCACGGAGGGCGTCACCCGCTTCCAGATGCGGCTGCTCTGGCAAATCGCCTCTCCAAAGCTGGCATCGGCTCGAATGCACGTATTATTGCCTACGATGACCAAGGCGGTATGAACGCCTCGCGATTGTGGTGGTTGCTTCGTTATCTGGGACATGAACAGGTGTATGTCATGGATGAAGGCTTCTCTGCCTGGCAAAATGCCAAGTTTCCAGTGACAACGGATGTGCCGATTCAGATTCCGGCTTCGTTTGAGGTGAACTTACAGCCTCAGATGCTTGCAAGTGTGCAGGATGTGCAACAAGTCTCTGCAAGTGGCAGCGCCGTGTTGATCGACTCACGCGATGCCCGCCGCTATGCTGGACTGGAGGAACCCATTGATGCTAAGGCTGGGCATATTCCTGGCGCACTGAATTATTTTTGGAAAGATGTGCTGGATTCGGAAGGACGCTGGACGAGCGAACAAGATGCGGAGAAACGCTTTAACAAGCTGGACAAAGATGGTGCGATTATCGTGTATTGCGGTTCCGGTGTCTCCGCTTGCCCAAATGTGATTGCGCTGGAAGAAGCGGGATATTCTAATGTGAAGTTGTATTCTGGAAGCTGGAGCGACTGGATCAGTTATGAGGAGAATCCGGTGGCTACCGGAGAGGAATAACGTGTAATAGATCAAGAGAAAGCCCGCGAATGTCGCGGGCTTTGATTTGTTATAGACATTTCTGCAAATACGCCAATTTCTGGTTCATACATCGCCAATGAGAGCAGAAATCAACACGGAATCACTCTGAGGAAAGGCGAGAACAGTTACAAATCACATAAACTATAATCCCCCTAAAGTATTACTTTCTAGAATCAGGCTCCCAGAAGTCGTTCTTTTTGAATTGTTTATGCTAAGCGACGATTGTATTGCTTTACTATTTATTCCGTAGGTACCAACTTAAGAAGTCGAACGATCAACGCGACTGATTCTGCTCGGGTAGCGTTGGCATTAGGCGTGAATTCATGTACCTTCTTACCATTTATAATTCCGGCATTACCTAATGCGTTAATTTGATCTTTTGCCCAGCTACCATCAATATCCCCAAATTTAGAGTTGGTATCTAGCAGGGTTACATCAAGTACTCTAGCTAGTAATGCTGCGATTTCAGCTCGTGTAATGTCACGATTAGGTCCGAAACTTCCATCTGCATATCCAGTCATGATTCCTTTTTCTAGCAGGGTTCGAATCGCATTTTCAGCAAAATGACCCGTTGCATCTGTAACAACTTCAGTTCCTGTAGCTGTAAGTCCAAGTGCTTTTACAAGCATTTGTGCAAATTCCCCACGAGTTACTTTGGCCTCACCTCGGAATGTACCGTCTGTATATCCCTTTATGATTCCAGCTCGTGTAGCGTAATCAATGTCAGCATAACTCCAAGAAGTCATTTTCACATCGCTAAAGGTTGTTGGACTTGCTAATTCGGCCTTTAGTTTAATTTCAGCTACTACCTTTTTATCCACTTTGTCACTGTAAACAGGTTTACTTACGACAAGTGTTGGCGCTGGTTCCGTTGGTACTGGCGTTGGTTCAGTAGGTGTCGGCGTTGGTACCGTTGGTGCTGGTGTTGGTACCGTTGGTGCCGGCGTTGGTGCTGGTGTTGTTGGTGTCGTTGGTGTCGTTGGTGTTGTTGGTGTTGTTGCTGATTCCACTCTCACGACATAAATAGTCTTCGTGGTTGTATCCTGTGCCGTAACAATAACCTTGTTCCCCGTTGCTAATGTAACCGCTGGAGTTATTCCGTCCGCCTCATATACTTCAAATGTCGCATCGGCTGCTGGTGTAATCGCTACCTTCAACGCAGCTAACGTTGTTCCGTATGGAATGTTCGTAATCGTTTCATTCAATGTGCCACCTGTGCTCACCGTTCCAATGGTTGAGGTTAACGTGGAAACTCTGCTCTTGGCCTTTATGTCCGCTGGATCAACCGTCAATACTTGCTCAGCAGATGCCGGTGTATCCAGTGTGGCCGCTGTACGTACAATGATCTCATCCCCTGCTTGTACACTAATGTTATCTACTGAAGTATCATCCGTTGCAATGGCAACATAACTCTCGTAATTTACGTTGTACTCCATCGCATCCGTAACACCATTCAAACGCGTTGTATCCACGTTGGTTCCTGGTGATAAATATACTGAAGCTGGTGGATCTTCTTGCATCGTTACAGTGTACGTGGTCTTCGTGGTTGTATCCTGTGCTGTAACAATGACCTTATCTCCTGTCGCTAAGGTGACCGCTGGATTGATTCCGTCCGCCTCATAGACTTCAAATGTTGCACCAGCTGCGAGTGTGATTGCTGCCTTAAACGTGGCTAAAGTTGTTCCGTAAGCAATATTCGTGATCGTTTCATTCGGTGTGCCACCTGTGCTCACCAATCCAATGGTCGAAGTTAACGTGGACTCTGTGCTTTTGGGCTTGATGTCTGTTAAATCAACAGTCAACACTTGTTCCACGGATGGCAGTGTATCCAGTGTAGCTGCTGTACGTACAGTGATTGTATCTCCTGCTTGTACGCTAATGTTATCCACTGAGGTATCGCCTGTTGCAATGGTAACGTAATTCTCGCTATTCACTTTGTATTCCATCGCATCAGTAACACCATCCAAAAGCGTTGTGCCACCGTTTGTCCCAGGTGACAAATGTACCGCTGGAGCACCTGCTTGCATCGTTACGGTGTACGTAGTCTTCGTAGTTGTATCCTGTGCTGTAACAATGACTTTGTTCCCCGTCTCTAATGTGGTAGCTAAGTCTATTCCATTCGCCTCATAGACTTCAAAAATCGCATTGGTTGCTGGTGTAATCGCTGCCTTCAACGCAGCTAACGTTGTTCCGTATGGAATGTTCGTAATCGTTTCATTCAATGTGCCACCTGTGCTCACCGTTCCAATGGTTGAGGTTAACGCGGACTCTGTGCTTCTGGTATGAATATCTGCGATACCAACCGTCAATACTTGAGCTTCGGATGCTGGAACACTTGGTTCTGCCGTTATACGGACAGAGATTGTATCTCCTGCATGTACACTAATGTTATCAACTGAACTATCATCCGCTGTAACTGCATTGTAATTCCCGTTATTTACTTTGTACTCCATTTCATCCGTAACACCATTTAATTGCGTGGTGTCAAAATCTGTCCCTGGCAACAAACTTCCCGTTGCGGGTGCTGCTGCTTTTCCTATAACCGTATAGCTTTCGGTCATCACTTCATTATATGTCGTTCCTTTAACAGCAATCGCCTTAATCGTCATATCTTCCGTCACCACGATTGGTGAGACGTATAGTGTACTGTTCAGCGTTGGTTCATCGCCGTTCGTTGTATAATAGATAGATGCGTTCGTCGTCCCGCTGCTAAGCGCGATCTGTGATTTCCACGCGACAAGCCCACCTTCAATATCTGCTCTAGGCGTGTCAGCCAGGAACACTTGCAGTTGAGGATAATGCCCCTCTTTGATAAACCACTCATTGTCAAAATCCCAAGTCGAAAATGTGGAAATCGTTTTCATCTCCGCAGTTGTCTTAGGTACACCTTTCCCTGAATTATCCCATTGCCCTGAAACTTCTCGATCATAATAGGTATCCACGTGTACGCTAGCGTTAGGAGCTGGATAAGTACCGCCCACCAACCCACCGGTAGTGTTGCTGCCAGTAATGCTACCTGCAGCATAACTATTTTTGGTCGAACTTTGATATTCAAGCCCTATTAAACCACCTGCTTGTTGAGATGAAGCATGAACTTTAGCTGTAGAATAGCTGTTTACAACCACACCTGTATCTTGATATCCGATCAGGCCCCCTACATAGTTAGCTCCTTTAACGTCACCAGTCACATAACTGTTTGATATTGTTGACTGACTCCTTTGGGCACCTGCTATACCACCTACAAACATCCCGCTACTAATGATATCCACATTTTCCAATCCAATATTTTTTATATAAGAACCCGAAGCCAAGTCTCCAAAGAGACCGATAAAATTATTATTATTTTTTATTTTCAGTCCCTTGATCGTGTAACCATCACCATCCAAAGTGCCTGAAAAATAAGAAATAGGTGTCCAATATTGACCACCATTATATCCTGCACCCGTTGGAGAAAGGTAGTCCGTTAAATCAATATTATCCCCGAGCTTAAAGTAGCTACTACCATAACTGCGAATGCTATTTAACTGCTCAGGTGTTGTAATGATATAGGGGTCACCTGCCGTTCCCGTTCCGCCACTAAAGCCTGTCGCCGCAAATACCTGCGAAGGATTCACCATAGGTCCGAATAATGAAATCATCATGACCAAACACAGCACTCCGATTAAACCAGTCTTTCTTGATCTACCTGTTCCTGCCCTCTGTACCATAGAATTTCTTTCACTCCCATTTCATGATATTTGTCATAGCACTTTGTAAAGGCCTATCATATTATTAGGGTTTGAAAAAGAATACTCACTAAAGTGAGTATGACGCAAAAAAAGTCGAAAAAGCCAATATCAGCGCCCCTTACGACGTTAATGATCGGCTTCTACATCACTCTATTCCATACATTGCATCTTCTTAAAGTAGTTCTCTTGCTCGTGCAATCGCATGAGCGCGACGGTTCACTCCTAATTTTCCATATATACGATAAACATAACTTTTAACGGTTCCTTCAGTTAATCCCAGTTGATTAGCAATTTCCTTGTTAGAAAAACCATCCATCAGAACGTGCAAAATCTCTTTTTCTCGTTTCGTAAATTGCTCAAGCAACTCCGTCCGATCCTCCGTCAATGTGGCTGCAAGAGGAGGCTCTGCATCACCGGAAGCGATTGTAAGTATATGGGATTCCTCCAGTGATTTGAGGTATACCATCCGAGTGATCATCAGATCCAGCATGTCCATTACCTCCTTGGTAAACACACCGGAAATGAAGTTATTTTCCAAATAAAGAACCGATAGCAATGGTTTACCTGGAACAAGAATGGGCATACATAGAGCCGATTTTGACTCAACCCGACGAATATAAGAATCCGCTGCATAGAAGCTGCGCGAAGCATCTGCAAGCATAACCGCTTCGCCCGTTTTGATCACATATCGAGCAATAGACTCCGCGTAGACAATAGCTTCTTGAGCGTGCAGCGACCCACCTGCCTGATCCGTAATGGAAAAGCGTCCTTCATTGCTGTTCAGTATATACCCTTTCACCGCGCCTGAATGTCTAATTACGGTTTCGAGGAAACGACGGAGTACCGTTTCGTTGATCTCTGTACTGGACCATTCGGAGATTTGCTGCAATAGCGTCCTCTCGCTTGCGATAATGGGTGTCCTTTCCATCTTCAATGTAACGCCAACTTCTTTCACCATCATCCTGTACGGTGTTACCGGTACACTTGATACTGATCCCCACTCGCGGTACGACTCTTTCAGTTCTCTGACCTTGGCAATAGCCCCCCAGCTTGAATAAGCAGCACAAGCATCTGCCATGAGGGTATTTGCTCCAATTGAACTGCCCGCTTCTCTATAGAAAATCGCAGCCCGTTCTAACGAAATACCCTCCATTAAAGAATGACTCTCTAATCGTGCAGTACGAATCGCTTCATCATAGCCTTTCGTCGCAGCTGCCCGATGCCCATTAATCCGCTTGAGTTCGGCAGTGACGAGTAGATAAGCTGAAGATTGATTCCCATAATACCCCGTCCAATTCTTCATTGAATGCAACAGTTTAGTAAGCTTGGAACGGATATGTTCACGCTCCTCTTCCGGCGAATCATCATACATAGCAGCAAGAGTTAACGAGTGATAGATGTGCTGCTTGCGAACTTGCATCCGTGTCTGCCTAAACGTGTTGAACCGCCCTTCCTCTACCCAGTCAAGCGCGTCATGATACCGTCCTTCCAAATAAGCAATTTCAATCTGGCAGGTACAGAGATAATACACGTCATTATTCAGTGTCTCGTCTGAACGGCTATTCTTTAAAGGCAAAACGACTTTATCGCTTTCTTCAACCTCCCCCTGTAATTTCGCGATATACCACCTTGCGATCCGGAATATGCTGTGAGTTTCCTCATCTACAAGCATCTGAGAAATTTCTTCATACATCGAAATACGTGCAGTCAATGCATACAAATCACCGATATGCGTTGTCACACTCGTCAACATCGAAATACTTACATAAGTCAGATTGGCAGATTCCATCCCATAGTGCATCGACTTCTCCAAATGCTTGAAGCCTTCTTCCGGATTCGGTTGAAGTCTGGCAAGCCCTCGGATATAGTTCAGTCGGCATCGTAAGTCCATACTATTAAATGAGCCAGAAAGGAGGATTGCCGTATCAATATAATGAAGCCCGCTACGAGATAGAGAAATTTTATTTCTAAGAATGACTAAACCATATCCAGCGAGTATAAATGCAAAAGCTTCGTTGTTCCCATGCCTCAGACCATACCGAATAAATCTTGAGAATAACATGGCAGTTAGCTCCAGACTTGTAATAAAGACGGACGTTGATATCGCCATGATGAGGTTAGAGAGCGCTTTATAATGTGGGTCACGATTTATGGGTAAGTGAGCAAGATTTTTACGGTTGTTATGCAACGCTATTTGCGTCAGCATCACTTCTTTGACAATTACTGCTTTTTGAGGTTTGAGCGGTAGTTTCCAACCGAATTCCTCCAGCGCTTGCCGCCCGATCTGTACGGCCATATCATTTTTCTTCAGATAACTATACATACCAATCCGTATCAGATAGATCTGCGAGCGTTCAACCAAGTCTGTTGTACAGTGCATTAACCGGTTGAGCAATTCTTCCGCAGCAGCCTGGCGACCGCACATATATTCACATTCTGGCATCTCCAGCAGCAAACGATAGACCAGTGAATCTGTTCTCTTCTCGTCATCCTTCACAAGTCGTAATCCCACTTCGAAATAGTGCAGGGCGGCTGCATATGCAGTCGCAGCTTTCGATTTCAGACCTGCCTGAAGATTGTATTCAGCCAATTCGTTTCTCTCTGACTCCTCCACCATATCGTCCATACCTAGATTTAAATGGTACACCATATCGAAAATAGCATCTTCCTGTTGGGCCGATGAATTAGTACGCAGCACGCGTCCAATCTTCAGATGCAGGGCTGCTTTCGCTGATTTTGGAACAGACATATAAGCAGCCTGCTGTACCCTGTCATGTAGAAACCTATAATAACTTTCTTCCGTTTCATGGGCATCATACTCTCGGTACAATAAACCCTCTTCCTCGAAAAATTGTAAGCACTGTCGTGTATAGGTAACGGAACGGCCACTTACCAGAGCGAGCGTTGAAGGAGGAAAGCGATGACCAATAGCCGCTGCAATAACAAGCAACTCCATCTGGTCTGTCGGTAGCTTCCGTATACGTTCACCAATGAAATGAAGAACACCCGGGTCTGAAGGTATCTGTGTTACTATAGCTTCTTCCCAAGTCCACATGGATGATTCCTCATCGAAATAGATCTTTCTTTCCCTATACAGGCTATCTAGTAGACGGTGTAAAAATAAAGGGTTCCCACCCGTTCGATGATATAACGACTCCCCAAGCAAGCGAATCCTAACCGTGTTTTCATTCAATGTCTGTGATACAAATCGTCTAACCTCATTATAGGACAGGGGGGATAATGCAATATGCTGGAACGAAATCGGAGTATAACTTCCTTTCAAGGCAAGAACGTTTTCAATCCATACGGTTGCTGCAGCTTCGGGATCTGCGCTACTTATTCCTTCTGGCATGGCTTCGTCACGGAAAGTCCCTATGATGAATAAACCCTGCAATACCTTATCATGTACAATGGTACGAAGGACTTCCAAAGTAGCTGAATCGGCCCATTGGAGATCATCCAGAAATAGAACAAGTGAATGTTCTCTGTCTATAAATGCTTTTATAAATATAGGAAGCAGACGGTGGAGTCGAATCGTTGCCTCAGCAGGTGGTAGGGCTTCCGCAGCAGGAGTCTCTCCAAGTAGGGTTTGTACTTCCGGAAGGAGTGCTGCAAGAACACCTGCGCCCTGCCCTAGTACTTTTGCTAATCTGGTCTTCACCATGTTCAGTCGCTCCGGTGTTTCACCCAACGTGTGCTTAATCAACTTTTGAAGCACCTGAAGCATGGGTGAGAAGGGAACATCGTGATTCTTCGGTTCACATTTCGCCTCCATGAACAGACCACATTCTTGTATTTCTTGCATTTGAAATTGTCGGATGAGTGCCGTTTTCCCATTTCCCGCTTGACCGCTAACCAACATCAACACCGATTCTCCAGAACGAACCTGATCATGTGCCTCGCGAAGCTTCTCTTCTTCCCTTTCACGGCCAAAAAGTGTTCTTGGCAGCCGAAAACGGCTTGCTTCATCTGCACGCGAAATTTCAAAAAATGAGATATGACCTTCTTTCATGAGTAAAGAAAGACATGTTTTCAGATCCACTAACAGCCCATACGTGCTCTGATACCTCGCCTCTGTCGACTTTGACAGCAGCTTCATAATGATCGCTTCCAGCGATTCGGAAAGCTCCGGACGCAGCTCTCTCAGCGCTGTGGGAACAATAGCTAGATGGGCATATATGTAATCTTCAGCACTCTCGGCCTGAAACGGTACTTTCCCTGTGAGCATTTCATAATAGATCATGCCCAACACATATAAATCACTTCGCTCATCCGGCCAACGGTGCAGTCTCCCCGTTTGCTCTGGTGAGATATAGACATAATTCGTCTCATGATTTTCTTGAACCACAGCTGAGCGGGTTTCCAAATCGATCCGTATATGAGCGGGATTCAAATTCCCCAGGTCAGAGCCTCGCTTATGTGCCGCATGAACTTGTTCCGTAATAGATATAGCCATATGTAAAAACGTCTGAACGAGTACCGGGGTCTCATCCAGCCATTCCTTTAGGGTCATTCTGTCTGCCTGCGCCAAGTCTTCAATTCCCCCATCTGATTTTTCAAACTACTGGATCATTCCATGATTCTATATTTCGTCTTATTCTATCATGAAGTATCCATTATGGATTGCAAAATCTTTGCATCATGCGTGATGAGCGCTTATCTCGATCATCATAACAGCCCATCAACTAGGTTGTACCTTCAAACTGATTACATGGTACAGAATTTATAGATATATTGAAGTATCAAATTTTACTCTCGCTACGCAGGCATGAAAGAACCGATCAATACCAAGATAGGACATATTCCAGGTGCGGTGAACTACTTTTGGAAAGACGTGTTGGATTCAGAGGGGTGCTGGTGTGGTGCCAAAGCGCTGGAAGAAGCAGGATATTCGAACGTGAAGTAGTATGCGGGAAGCTGGAGCGATTGGATTTCTTACAGTGACAATTCTATTGCGACTGGAGAAGAATAGAAGGCTTATGCAGATATATAATATGTAATTTAGAGTACATCGGTCATGTGGCGATGTACTCTTTTATTTTTCGTATGGTTCTAAAATCGGGAGAGTCGACAAGGTTCTAATTCAATTCTTGATTCCCGATCGATGATTTCACTTGCAGCTAGACGCGCAATCAACGGCGCCAGCGTAATCGCAGAATGCATCACCGTCAGATAAAGTCCCTTTACGTGATCTTGAAAGCCCACAATCGGATAGCCGTCTTCAGGCATAGGTCTCAAGCCGACCTTTATGCTTTCCAGTTCCAGTTGATTCCCATCTTTCAGACTGCGACGCAACGTGTCGAACGCTCGCTTACCAACCGCCTCTGGTCCGTTTTCCTCCGACTCGTCGATATAATCTTCCGCAGCCAGCAACGTATATTCTGTCAGTTGACGCGCTTCAAATTGCGCATTGGAGATTAATGTATGGATCAGTTTATTCGCAGTTTTCATCCGAATCAGAATGGAAGGCGACGACGTTACTGGCACTGGGCAACCTAACGGGTTGCAAAGTTCGGGGACGCCTGTACCTGCGGCCAATACTACGACATCCGACTCCAGAAAACCGTTGGACGTATGCACGCCGACCAAACGGGAATCTTCTTGCTGAAGCTGTGTAACGTTGGTATCGAACTGAACCTTTGCTCCATACTCCCGTGCTTTGTTCAACAACAGCTCCGTTATCTCTATGGGGTCTACCGCACCTTCTTCGCTGACATACATCGCTTCGTCCGGATAGTCCAGCAGATTCGGCTCCAATGCTTCAATCTGCTCCCGGTTTAATTTTTGAAAGTGGGGTTGCTCCCTTAGGGGCGGAGTGTCCCAAGTTAGCGCTCCATGCCAATGAATTTTCAGTTCGGGTAACTCTTGCTGAAGCGTATGATATTCTTCCAAAGCTGCATCGTACAAATGCCAGTAATCGGGAGCCACCCTATGAGTCGTATGTATCCAGGCAAAAGATTTATCCGTGACTTCACGCGCCGCTGCAGGATGCCGTTCAATAACGGTTACATCTTGATTTCGTTTGGCCAGATGATAGGCCATGGACGCCCCGACAATCCCTGCACCGATAATCACAATTTTTTGTTTAATCAATAATGACTCCTCCTTTTTCACCCTATTGTAACATAGGCGTTATGATAATCAGACGTTATAACATATGAGCGGAGCTGGAGCGACTCGAATAGTTCTAAGGAGAATCCGGTTCCTGCTGACGAGGACTAACTTGAGGTAAATCAACTGTTCTAGCAAATAATGCCGCAATTTCAGCCACTGTCGTTTCTATCCAATTGACTGTAATACGAAATAGGACGGACAGGATGCACACTGTATACCAGACGAAACCTGCGATTTGAACTAATAGTGCTATTCTCTAGTGGTACGCTCACACATAGACAGGGACCTCTCCGCCATGATCGGCAAGGGTCCCTGTTCCTGGACTTGATATAAAGCGAAATTAAGTGATGGTAAGACTTCCGCTTGCATATCCAGCTATGGTTGAAGCCACATCAATTCCGGCTGTTACTGATGCTGAGAAGACCATAAGCAGGCGGTCGCCGGCGGCTACTGGAATACTCAGCCCTGTAGTCAATCCGCTGGATATTGTGCCCAATGACAAAATGCCGGTCAGTGGTGGAGCCAAGGTTACCACTGCACCCGGTACAGCCGTAAAGGAGTTATTAGGTGTAGTCGAATGGTATAGTTGTGCAGTTAAGGTTACTGTAGATCCAACCAAGCTAAGCCCAGCTGTTGTACTGAAATAAGCGGCCAGTGAAGTAATCGTTCCTGCACGCGATGCCGAGAAAGCGAAGTTAAGCAAGGTGCCTGCAGCGCCTGTGAGATCAATAATCCCTCCGTTAACACTTATTCCTGTAGCATTGTTGCCAAATCCAACTAAACTGGAGGTATTCAAAAGTCCGCCTAATACCGTAGTCAACGCAACAGGAAGTCCTGATGCGTAAGGGATGAGTGCTCCAGAACCTGCTGCCCCTGCTGCCCCTGTTGCTCCCGTAGCTCCGGTTGTGCCATCTGTGCCTGTCGCTCCCGTTACTCCGGTTGTCCCTGGTGTGCCTGTTGCCCCCGTTACTCCGGTTGTCCCTGGTGTGCCTGTTGCCCCCGTTACTCCGGTTGTGCCTGCTGTTCCTGTTGCTCCCGTCACTCCGGTTGTGCCTGCTGTACCTGTTGCTCCCGTAGCTCCGGTTATCCCTGCTGTGCCTGTCGCTCCCGTTACTCCGGTTGTGCCTGCTGTACCTATCGCTCCCGTTACTCCGGTTGCACCTAGTGTGCCTGTCGCTCCCGTAGTCCCGGTTGCCCCTGTTGCTCCAGTGCTGCTTGGGATTTCACCCAGTAATTCTGAAGAAACTAAACGATGGGCTGTTACCAAAGAGCCTGTGCTGCTCTTACCCCATACTGATACTTGAACAGGATCATCAACCATCGCTGTTGTTGTGAAAGTAAACTCGAAGGCATCAAAATTGGCATAATAGTTGTTGGTTATTACTTGATTTGGTGCGATGTCAAGAGACTCACTGACATACAGAATCCTCAATCCACCACTCATGTAATACCCTTGTAGCTGTATGGTTGAGGCTGTCACATCGCTGCGGTTATCCATTCTGACGGTAACTGACTGAGTCGGTCTAATACCACTAACAGAATTATTTTCTATCGGCCCTGTTGATAAAAAGCTCATCGTTACTCTCCCCTTTCTTTTGAGTAGATTTTATCTGCTAGATGTTTTTAACTGTTTTTTCGTGTTCCACCACCCGGTGTGCATCTACCAATTGTCCCGACGCTTGTTTGCCCCATACTGAAATTCCTACTTCTTCCGCACCTTCCGTACTGGTTTCAAAAACAAACTCAAAAGCATCTAAGTCTGCAAAATAATTTCTGGTCAGTGCTTCGTTAGGTGCAATACTGATCATTTCGCTCACATACAGCGTTCTTGTTGTGCTTAGCACATACCCCTGAACGGATACTGTTACAGAGTCTACAGCAGTTCGACTTACCAATCTAATCGTTACCTGTTGTGTCGGTCTAACACCAGAAACCGGATTGTTTTCGATCGGCCCAGTTGATAAAATAACCATCTTCCCCATCCCACCTTTTTATGAACCTCTTACTCTCTTAAGCTCACATGAATAGTAATATTCAAACATTAAACCAACGGTGTGGACAAAAGACAGGCGTCAATTCACCATTATTCATAAGACATATAAGGTTACCGCAAGAAGCAATATATGAATTTCTTAATGTTGCGTTTAAACATTTAAAAACATAGAAATACATTTTAAACTTGATAATACAGCTTCTATGAAAGCAGTTGAAAATGCTGGAATTCAAATGTATTCGCAAGGGGTTATATACGAATAGGAAAAAGGCTGTCCCATAAGTCATGCTCATGACTTTTGGAACAGCCCTTTTCATGATTATTTTGGTCTAATGAAGCTGGCACACGTTATTCGTTCCCATTCGTACCGTTCCGAAATGTAACGATTCACAGAGACGTTATTTCATCGATTGCATCGCTTTTTAGGCTCTGATACTCATTGATATAACGGATATAATCATGTGCACTTTGGTTAATTTCTTCATCAGTAGCTTGAAATGAGGCACCAAAGACTGCAAAATACGGTAACGCTACGGCGCCAACATGATTTATACTGGCTTTGAAAGGCGTAACCACCTCATCTACGGTAAAGGACACTGAACCATCCCTTGTGTAACTTTCCTTCTTGTCGCCAATGGATATAGCCAAGCCCATCTTTTTCCCATGAAGCTTGTTACCTGTTGATCCGTACGCCCATCCGTAAGTAAAAACATCATCTAACCACTTTTTCAACAAAGGTGGATAGCTGTACCAATATAACGGAAACTGCAAAATAATATGATCATATGCTTCGAGTAAATTCTGTTCTCTGGACACATCGATGTTCCAATCAGGATAGGCTTTATAAATCTCATGGATTGTAACATCGGAGTATTGCAGCAGCTCATCTTTCCAGCGTTGATTTACTCTTGAAACCTCTATATTGGGATGCGCCAGAATGACGAGTGTTTTCATGATTAACATTCCTTTCTATATAAATTGAACTAAAGAATATTTACACTTGCCACTCCGATGACAGAACAACCTTCCGATCACTGTTATCCCCAGATTTTTTTGATTCCCTTTTCAAAAGGGAAAAATCCGGGGATAAAGGCGAACGCTCCGCTTCTTCAGGTTATTTCTGTCCTCTCCGTTCTCGTGTAAATGTTTTGTTCAATTTATAAGGTTCAGTTTCAGACTTCTTTTTCGAATATGGCCATTATCATATAAGCCTGAAAAAAAGAAAATACACACCCGAAAGTAAGATGGTTACTTCAAAGTGTGTATGGACTTCATCAGCCATATTGTGAGAAAATGAGTAGTTATACCACATCAACAAGATGTAACATGAACGAGGTGATATGTCATGAAGCAATATAACCTGGGAATCGAAGCGACCCTCGAAATTATGGGCGGCAAATGGAAAGCGCTAATCATATGTTTATTAATGTCTGGCGTGAAAAGGACAGGCGAATTACAGCGCAGTATAGACGGTATCTCGCAAAAGGTCCTGATCCAGCAATTACGCGAGCTTGAGAAGGACGGCCTTGTCAGAAGACATGTTTACCAACAGATGCCGCCCAAAGTCGAATACAGCCTCACAGCGTATGGAGTCACCGCCAACAAGATCGTGGATGTGATGTGTACATGGGGACGGGAAAATATAGCATTAAGGCAACAACAAGGAGAAGACATTCTACTATTGGAAAATAAAGAGCCTGCTTTTTGAGCTGGTACCCATAGACGGGACACTTTGAAAAGAAGGAGCACTTAAATTGAAAAACTATCTTGTATTTGGTGCTAGCAAAGGATTAGGAGATGCATTTGTCAGGGGTGTGCCTGAGCAAGGCGATAAAGTCTGGGTCGTGTCTCGCACGAAACCTGATAACTTGAAGCTGGACGATGGGGTAGAGCGCATATGGATACAGGCAGATCTGTCTGAGCTCCATGCATCCAAACAGATCTGCGATGTGCTTCAGAACGAAACGTTGGATGTTCTCATTTACAATGTGGGCATTTGGGAAAAAGAGGGTTTCGAGGACCACTATACGTTCGATAAGGACACCCCCTCCGACATCAGTAATCTGATTCATGTGAATATAACATCCGCTATTGTGTGCATTCAGGCATTATTGCCCCACCTCAGGCAATCAACAGCAGGCAAAATCATTCTTATTGGCTCGACTGCGGGCCTGAGCAATGCAAACAGTACTCAGGTATCTTTTGTGGCCTCCAAATTTGCCATTCGTGGGGTTACAGAAGCCTTGAGAGAACATACAAGAAAAGACCGGATCGCGGTTACGTGTATCAACCCGGGAGAACTCGCAGCCGAAGTTCCTTATACAGATGGCATTGACCGTGCTCTTTCCGAATATAATGGTACACGCATCCCTCTTCAGGATATGGTTTCTATCGTAAAATGCATCGTCAGCCTGTCCAATGCAGCCTGTGTAAAAGAAATTAATATGCCGGCAATTACGGATTTGAACGCTTAAACAAAATTCCAACGGGATTATAAAGAATTCTCAAGTTGATCAAGAGAAAATACACAAATCAAAATCAGCAAAAAGCCCGCACAATAGCGGGCTTTCTTGTCATATAATCTCAGGCTAAATCATTTTAAAGAATGTAATTTTACAACTGCATGCGAGCTTTTGAGCTTTTGAGCTTTTGAGCTTTTGAGCTTTTGGATAATTTCATTGCCCTGTTGAACAGCCCATTACTGACAAGTCACTTTGAGTCTGTCATGCATTCCACCAGTGCCCGCAGTGAATAATCGGAGGTCGAACACAGCAGTACGCTTCCGGTCGTCTGCGGCAGTATCTCGTCATCATACGGATTGCGCAGCACCAGATTCAGCAGCGGCTTAACCGAAGCCAAGGCCTCAGCCAGTGCCAGCTGAGCTGTGAATAGATGGGCATTAAGGGTGCCCTGGATAACGACATCCGCATCAGCAGCTTGCTGTACCAGGGACTCTATCTCCTCCGCATCAGGCTTCATTGCGCAGTAGCGGGTCTCCACAGCCAAGCCTTCATCTTTTAATAGAGAGGCTAACCTGATCTCCGCAGAACTACTATTATCGGCCTGGGTCAACTGCTCCTGCTGCGGCAGTATCAGCAAATATTTCAGCGAATCCTTGAGTGGCAGCAGACCCTGCGGATCCCGGCTAACTTTCACGGTCATACGAGCCAGCTTCAGAGCCGCCTCCGCCCACTGCTCTCTGGGAATCGGCTGTGCAGCCGCCTGGTACTGCTGGAATTGGTCATACAACTGCCGAATACGAAGAACCGATTCGTCGATTCGTCCCTCGTTGATGCGCCCATCCCGTACAGCAGCCTGAATACCCGCGATGACCCGGCTCTGAAACTCCGGCGTATGGCACATCAGGATCATATCGTTCCCCGCCTGAACGGCCAGAACCCCCACGTCTTCCGGGCTGAAATTTTTGCGAATTGCCCCCATTTCTATGTCATCGGTACAGATCACCCCCGTAAAGCCCAACTGCTTCCGCAGCAGTTCCATGGCAAAAAAAGGACTGAGTGAGGCCGGAAGTCCGCGGGATTCCGGAATGTTGGGAAACACTAGATGCCCCATCATGATTGAATCCGCCCCGGCTTCAATCGCCTCCACGAAGGGAAGCAGAGGACCTTCCCTGAGTTGTTCAATCGTCAGCTCACATTCCGGCAGAACGATATGTGAGTCACCGCTTACTTGCCCATGACCGGGAAAATGCTTCGCTGTCACGGCTACACCTGCTTCATGCATCCCTTGAATATAGCCTCGACCGAACTGTGCCACCAGCTGCGGATCCTCTCCAAAGGAACGAACACCCACAACCGGATTATCTATATTCGTGTTCACATCCAGCACAGGTGCCCAGTTCATAGGAATACCAAGGGAATGCAGTTCACTGCCGATGATTTTACCGAGCAAACGGGCGGCTTCTGGATCTTCACTTAACCCCACTGCCCGGTTGCCAGGGATATAGGGAAAAAAGGACTTAAACTTGGACAAGGTGCCGCCCTCTTCATCTACCGAAACATAATAAGGCAGAGGGCTGCCACTCTCTCCGGCTATGTTCTTTACTTCTGCAAGCAGCGCATGTGTCTGCTGCTCGCTCTCAATATTATGGGGAAAGATGCCGATTCCCCCGAATCGGTGCTGTGCCATTCTGCCGCGAAACTCCGGCTCGGCCCGAGTCGATGGTGTGCCTACTACGCACATCAGGGCTATTTTGTCTTCCAGGCTCATTACCGTCAGATCGGCTTCTGGATGGATTGCGTCCAGACCCAGTTCGTGATAAAGCGTGCGCTCCAGATAATCATGCAGATAGAACCTTGATTTCACAAAATGCTCCGCCATATCATAAGGCTGGTAACGCTCCAGCGCAGCCTTCATCCGAGGGAGGACACCCTCACGTCCACGGCGGTTTCTCGTATAATTGTTATGGAGTGAGCGCCACTCCGCATCGTCTCCGGGATACAGCTCCCAGCGGTAAGCATACTTATGGATTGCCCGTGAACGATCTGTCGCCACCTCAAAATCATGCATGATCGCAATCAGTTCCGCTTCTTCCTTGTGCTCGCGCACTTCGTCCATCAGCTTCCAGATCACATCATAATAATCCTCCACCCTGTAATTGCCGAGAAGGTTGTGTCCGGTAACAGGATCAATGCCATGAAACCGTTCCAGAAACCGGTCGATGAAGGTTGCGGTATCCACCTTGCGGTTCCAGGCCAAATCCGCATGCAGCAGCATGGGGTACCAGGTTGTTTCGAAAATACCATATGGAACACCGAGGCTGAAAGGCCCCGTCCAGTTGGTAGCAACCACACAGCCAAGATTCAGCTTGTCGGCCGTCTCTGCCCACTGAAGCAAGTTGTCTGTCCTGTTCAGCAGTACCGGATAATTCTGGTGCTCAGCCCAGTCAAAGCTGCGGACTGCTGGTGCTCCCATAATTTCAATGCCGAGCGCCCTGAATTTATTGGCATGCGAAGTAACCTCCGCTTCGATATTGCGCCCGTTGTAGATCCAGATCATGGCGACACTTCGCTGATCCAGCTTAGCCAGTTCCTCTGGCGGGCATTTATCCAGCATGTCATGCCAGAAAATCGGCTGTTTCCCCCGTTCTGCCGTAAATGCAATCAGACGATTCAAAAAGGCGATAAAAGCTCGTTCCCGCACGCCTCCAAACTCGATTTTGCAGCGTTCGCATTCGCATAGGCTATAGACCTCGTCACACCCGAGGTGGATATAACGAGAATCCGGATGAGCATCGATCATCTCCTGGAGTAAGGTAGTTATCAACTCATAGGTCTCTGAATGCGATGGGCAGATCTCCCCGGTGGACTGCTCTGTCTCGCGAAGATGCCGCCAACCCTCGTGGCGCAATACATATTCAAGATGTCCAAAGCTCTGCTGGAGCGGAATAATCTCTATAAAGTGCTCATAGGCGTTCCGCTTCAGTTCTTCCAGTTGTGAGCGACTTAACGCATGCTGTGGATGTGCGAACTCGGGATGCGACCGAAATGGGAACTTATCCTCGTATTCAATCAAAATCGCGTTCGTCTTATAACGAGCGAATTCAGCCAGATATTCCGTCAGCAGTTCCGGCTTTGAGAACGTCTGACGCAGGTCAAAGTTCATTACCCGCAAAGGTGTATCCGGCCAGTCGGTTATGGACACCGCCGGGATGACACCATCCGGTCCATGCAGTTGTACCAGTGTCTGCAATCCATAAAATAGACCCGCCGCATCCAGTGCGTAGACTTCAGCCCTTTCGGCTGACACCTCCAGCTTATACCCTTGTGGAGGTCCGTCCAGCCCAGTCAGATCCGTTCTGTTTTGTTGAGTGAACGAACTGACACCAGGGATGACCGGGCTCTTCCGTTGCGCTCCCAGGACTTCATGAACTGCATGAGCTCCATGTTCCTCATCGACTACCTGCTGCGTTTCCTGCCCTGAGAGACGTTCGAATACTAACAAATAACCCTTTTCTATCCTGGAGCATGTATATTCCATCCCTGGAAATGCCCGGCGACAATGAATTTCCAATCTGGGATCATCCTGTTCCAAGAAAAGACTCCATCTTTCCTCGCCATTCAGCCGCAAGGCTTCTCCTTCGCTCGCTGCAATCTGCTTCGGTTGTGGTATCAAGCTCTGCATCGCTCTCCTCCTATTCTCAGCTCTGTGGACTGATCCGGCCATTCTTCCAACACTGCAAAACACTCAACTTTCCACCATCCATGTTGAAGCTAACGATATCGGCGGGTGCCCCGACCTCAATTCCTGCAGCCTGTTCAAGCCCAAGCAGCCGGGCCGGATGCACCGATGCACAGTCCCAGGCATCGGGAAGCCCGGACAACCCCGCTTCCACAAGATAACCCACCTGATCCGGCAGCATCATCGCCGAGCCAGCCAACAGCTCCGGCTGGCCAGCAATGTGCAGCCGACCTTCCGCCGTCAATACCACATCTCCGCCGATATGCAGGTGGTAGGAACCTGGTGACATACCGCTCAGCGAGACGGCATCGCTGACCAAAATGGCGCGATTTCGTTTCATCCGGAGAATTACGGCCAGCACGGACAGCGGAAGATGATGACCATCCGCTATCATGCACCCATACAGCTCATCGGCCGCCAGCTGTTCCCACAGGTAGTTGGGATGACGCGGAAGCATCAGGTGCGCGCCGTTGCCAAGATGTGTAGACATCACTGCTCCTACGGAGACCGCTTCCCTGATCTGCTCTGGCGTTGCTGCCGTATGTCCAATCGAGACAAGAATGCCGGATTCGCAGCACCGGGCAATAAATGAAGCTGAACCAGGCCACTCCGGGGAAAGGGTAATGATGCGAATCAACCCATCGGCGGCATCCTGCCAACGGCTGAGCGCCTCCCAATCAGGCGGAACAATATGCTGCCTTGGGTGGGCGCCGCGTGGGCCATCCTCCGGCGAGAGGAATGGGCCTTCCAGATGAATGCCAACAATTCCCTCGGCCGCATCCGGGTTCAGCCAAACGGCTTTTGCAATGACGGAGGCTGCCTCAGCCAGCCGTACGGAACTGTTCGTAATCAACGTCGGGCAATAGCTTGTAACACCTTGGCTTTGCAGCTTCCGAGTCAGCTGCAATACCGTATCTGGACATAGCGGGGCTGTGTTCAAATCCAGCCCCCATCCGCCGTTCACCTGTAAATCCACCAGTCCGGGCGCAAGCCAGGGCAGGCAATCTACGGGAGGCGACATTTCAAGTTCAGTAACAGCAGTGATACGTCCCTCTCTGACCTTCACCTCAATGGGCATCCCCGTTCTGTAGTGCTTCCCGATCATTGGCACGCTCACAGGCCGTAGGCTTCCCGGTCTGTGAACATCGTGATTCCGGGATGTGTACGCAGGATGGTGGCAGGACATGCTGTGCTGATCGGATCATATAAAGCTGCCGCAAGCGCACTCCGCTTGGATGCCCCTGGCACAATCGCGAACAGCTCCCTTCCAGCCATCAACGTTGGCACAGTCAGGGTCAGCGCCTCCGCAGGCACGTCATCCAGTTGGGCAAAGCACCCATCGTTCACCTGCTGACGGCGACAGGCTTCGTCCAGTTTCACCGCTTTGACGATCCGCGAATCTTTAAAATCGGCAACAGGCGGATCATTGAAGGCAATGTGCCCATTTTCTCCGATCCCTAGGCAGATGATATCAATAGGAGCCGCACGCAACAGATCTCCATATCTCTTACACTCCTGATCCACATCATGTAGCCCATTCAACAGCTCCACCCGTCCAGGCTGCACTCGACTGAACAGCCGATCCGTTAGATATCGTCCAAAACGCTGGGGAGCCGTATCCGCCAGACCCATATATTCATCCATATGAAAGGCATAGACCCTTGACCAATCGATACCTTGCTCCCGTACCAGACCTTCATACAATTCGTTTTGCGAAGGAGCAGCAGCGAACACCATGCGAACCTGGCGCTCCGAATCCTGAAGCAGCTGTCTTAATCTGGCCCCAACCGCAGCCGCAGCCGCTGCCCCCATCTGATCCCGATCGGCATAAACCTGTACAGACATATGCTCAACGATATGAGTCTTGAGCGGTTCCACCAAGTCATTCACGTTCATGTGCTTCCTCCTCCTTCAGACCATTTCTCGCCTGCTTGTTCAATTGCTGATATTTAGCATCAGCAGCGTTGTATGCGGCGAATCATGACCTACTGCGTAGTAATAGCCGTTGTAACGGATTCTGCGTGGTTCAAAACCAACCTGTCTGTCCGTTCCTACCGCTTCCGAGACAAGCGTCACGCTTCCATCCACTCCAGTTGTCCCGCTAGTGTAACGCCCCGCCGCATAAGTAAATCTCCCCTCGACTTTCGCCCCCGCAAGTACCGCGCCTGTATCATAATCTCTGACCTTCAGAGTGATGGATACTCCTGATCCGCCATAGACCAGATTCATGTCCGTTACAATCATTGGCTTCAATGTGGTACTACCGGTTGTCGCAGACACTTCATCGGTGAGTGGCCCGATATTGCCACGCAAATCGCGGGCTGCAATACGGTAGTAATATGTCGTATCCGGCAGCAGTCCCTTGTCCTGGTAATTCAGGGCGCGGGCGAATCCGACGATATCTACAGCGGCAGGTGTGAAACCCTGCACGGTGCTCCGATATATCACATAGCGTTCCACTTCCATGTTATCCGAGGCCATTCCATAATTCAGATGTACAGTCTGATAATCAGTGGCCTCAATGGAAGGAATCCCTGAAAGGGCGGAAGGAGCTTCCTGGTCATCCGGCGCTGTCCAAACTACACCGCCTGGCCCCCAATAAGAAGGAAGTGCCCGGTAGGAATCATAGTGATGGACAGCAATACCGCCAAAGGCGCTGCTCTGCCCGTAAGCTGCATATACCTTATCCAGCTCGGCTTCCATGTGGATACGACCCTCCTCCCAGAAGGTAATGGTCTCCGGGTCTCCGCTATTGGCGATATCCAGCGTTTCCACACCAATCACCACGGAATTCGGCTTGCCGATCTGATCCGCATAAGCCAGCTCTCCAGTAGCCCCGGCAATAATGCCAGCGGAGCCATCCGCCGTATCCCGGTAATCCATAATGGAGATATAGTCTGATATATCCTGAACATGCTCAGACAGCCATTTGCTGGAGCCATTCCACACGATATTCGCTGCTTGGTCCGATGTGTCATACCACTTGGGCACAGCAGGGCCGAACGGAAGCCGAATACCTGCGGTATCCCGGCGACCAATCATCTTTTGCAAGCCATCCAGGTATTCCTTCTGCAAGAAATGACTTGAGTCTTTAAAGTCGGGAGAGATATAAGGCTCAATATCCACATTGATACCGTCAAACTTCTCCGTATCCCCCGCTGCAAGGTTGTAATTGATCACCTGCTCCATTTCCTGCACAGCATGATGGTGATATTTCTCGTAAGCGCCCATATAAGCCGGCGTAGTGCCGCCTGCAATTAACGCATGCACCTGCAAATTTTTGCTATGCGCCCAACTCACAAAAGAACGTAACTCCACTTCC